>NZ_CM195536.1:0-4350000 GCF_043195105.2 Roseixanthobacter finlandensis
GCTCTGGCCGATTTTCTGGGGGTGCAACCTCAGATCATCTGGCCGGAGCGGTACTGCAAGCCATCACCTTGGGCGCAACGTAGCCGCTCAAAGGGAAAGATGGCTAGCCAAAACGACGGACATGCGACGGACATGGGAGCCGCCGCATGAGCCGGTTTCTGTCCACGCCGCGTCCGCCGGCTGACATCCACCTGCACCCGATCCACATCGCCGATAGCCGCATGGCCGTGTTGCGCCGGCAGGCGCGCACCGTGTTGTTGACGGTCGCAGCCAGCATGTTTGCAGCGAATGTGGTCGGTTTCCTCGTGACGTTGATGCTGGCGGTGCGGCCATGAGCCCGGTCCCGGTCGGGGCCGACCTCATTCGCCTCTTCGTGGCGGCAGCCGGCGCGGCCTTCGCCTCCGGCCTTCTGGCGGGCCTCTCCCTCGCACTGTGGATGGTTTAAATGCATGCCTCGCTGCATTTATCGTCAGGAGTGTGTGCCGGCCTTCTGGCGAGCGGCCCGCTCGCCCCGTGTTTCAAACCGCCAACCACTGATCATGCCGAAGTGGCCCAAAAGCTGGAGCCACCAGGGCACGATGAGGACGTCTGCGTCATCCATCCCCAGTGCGTTTCCTGCTGCGTTGTAGGCCAGGGCGTCCGAGACGGGGTCGAAAGGGGGTTCGTCACCGTAGATCAGGGTGATTGTGCTGTTCCAGTCGGCCACCTCAGCTTCTGTAGGCTCAGGCTTTCGGCGCAAGCCGGCAATCAGGTCGTAATAGCGACGCTGAAGGATCTCGTGTGTGCGCGCTCGGCCGCCAAAGTCGAAGACAAGCTGTGCGATCCCGATGATGGATGTCGCCAAGCCAAGCCACACGACGTCGAACGAGGTCTTTCCGGCAGCGTCAGCCACCACCGCAGTTCCGAGAAGGATGGTGGCGGATGTCGCCCATCGGTTCCACCGTTCGAGCGTGCGTCGCCGTGCCGTGTGGTATTGCGCGTTGCGCACGGCATGGAAGAGCAGTTCGCGGGCGGAATAACTATTCATTCGGTCGCCTACGTCTCTGATGCATCACTCTTTGGGGCAGGTGCGCCGGATGCGGATACAGCCTTGGCCGAAGCAGTCGCCTTTGCTGGTTGGAGCGATTGCGGCATGGGGCGAGGACCCTCCGCAAACTCGACCCGGTCAATAAAGCGGGAGTGTAGCGACGTCTCGGTCTTTGGAGACGCAGCTGGTGCCTTCGGTCCCTGCTTTTCTTGGTCACTCATCGTCATCTCCGTGTGGAAGCAGTGCTCGGGGATGGCCGGCGCCGGCCTGATGCAACAGGCCGGCGCCAACAGATCGAACGCGCAATGGTTGCATATTCGCCATAGGCGCGAAAGTTCGCGGGGAGCTGCCTGACCATGGCGCGCCCGGACCGCAGCACGCTTGACCTCTTCCACGATTGGGAACCGCCGCAAGTGACGGTGGCGCCCCGTGAAGAGGACATGCGTGGGCCTCTGGATCTGGTGATCGCCAGATTGATCAAGCGTGCGCTCGCCGACTGCAAGCAATCTCGCGAAGTCATCGCGCAAAAGATGAGCGACTATCTCGGCCGTCCCATCAGCAAGGACATGCTCGACGCGTGGGCGAGCCCGGCCAAGAGCAACCGCATGCCGCTCGACGCATTCGCCGCTTTGGTCGATGCCACCGGCGACATGAGCCTGCTGGGCTGGCTGCCGGCCGAGCACGGCTTCGTGGTGGTGCCCGCCCGGTACGCCGATTTGATCGAGCTGCACTTGTTGGAAGAGCGAGAAACCGAGATCGCCCGCCGCAAGGCCATGGTCGCCGCCCGCTACAAGGGAGGCCGCTCATGAAAGAGTGGCTGACGGCCCGCGAGATCGCGGACCTTGCACTGCCCAATCTTGCCATCTCCGAAAGCGGAGTGCTCAGGCAGGCAAAAACCAGCGAATGGGCCTTTCGAGCTCGTGAGGGGCGTGGCGGCGGCCGCGAGTATTCCATTACCGTGCTGCCCGTAGCGGCTCGCAAGGAATACGAGCGTCGGCACCGCCAAAAGAATGCAGTGCAGGTCATCGCCGAGGCGCAGGCGTCCACACAGCGTCAGATCGCCACCATCGCCCCAACGGCTCTGACGGCCCGGCAGCGGGCCGTCATGGAGGCGCGGGCGGCGCTCCTGCTGGAGGTCGACCGGCGCGTGATGGCCGAAGACCTCACTGTCACAGCTGCGATCCGCGCATTGGTGGCGGACAGTCGGGCGGGCGCGCTGCCCGCGCATCTCATGGAACTGGCGGCGGTCGCTAATGATCGGTCGGGCGGGAAAGCCGAGTTGGGCGAGCGGATCGTCTACTATTGGCGATCCGCCAAGGCAGAGGGTGGTGTCTCCGCGCTCGCCCCGCAGCCGACCAAGACCGTCCAGGACCTGCCGCCGTGGTTCGGCGCCTTCCTGCGCCACTACGCCCGTCCGCAGAAGCCGACCGTCGCGCGCGCCCTGATGAATTGGAGGATCGCCGCCGAAGGCGAAGCGCTGCCCTCGTACAAGCAAGTCCGCCGGGCGCTCGATAAGCTCGGCTCCGTCGACAAGATGCGGGGCAGGGAGGGCGCGCAGGCGCTTAAGGCGCGGCAAGCCTACACGGCGCGGGACACGTCGGACCTGTTGCCCACCTCGGTCTACCTCGCAGACGGCAAGACGTTCGATGCGGAGGTGCAGCACCCGATCCACGGACAGCCCTTCCGGCCGGAGATCACCACCGTGATCGATGCCCATTCCCGGAAGATTGTTGGTTTCTCGGCCGCGCTGGACGAAAGCGCCCATGCCGTGCTCGACGCCCTGCGCGCCGCCTGCTGCTGGGCCGGCATCCCGGCGATTTTCTATACCGACCGTGGCCCGGGCTACGTCAACGACGCCATGGACGCCGCCGTCACAGGCATGCTCGGGCGCCTTGGCATCACGGCCATGCGCGCGCTGCCCTACAACAGCCAAGCCAAGGGCATCGTGGAGCGGGTGAACCATGAATGGTCGCACCTCGCCCGTGATTTCGGCTCCTACATCTCGCGGGACATGGACCGCGAGGCAAAGAAGGCCGTCCATCAGCAGAGCCGGCGCGATCTCAAACAAATAGGCACTACGCGCCTGCTGCCGCGCTGGGACGAATTCCTCGCCGCCTGCCTCGCCGCAATCTTGCGCTACAACGCGCGCTCCCATAGCGGTCTGCCGCGCCATGCCGACCCGGAGACGGGAAAGTGGCGCCATATGTCGCCGGACGAGGCATGGGAGGCCGCTTGTGCGCGCGGTTTCGAGCCGCTCGTTGTCACGCGGGACGAGGCCGACGATCTGTTCCGCCCGTGGGTCATCCGTAAGACCCGGCGCGCGCTCGTGGAATGGCTCGGCAACGAGTATTTCGCGCCCGAGCTGGAGCCGCATCACGGCGAAGACGTCATCGTTGGCTACGACATCCGCGACGCCTCCCGCGTGTGGGTCCGCGCCATCGACATGGTGGACGGGGAACGTCAGCCCGGCCGCTTGCTGGCCATCGCCGAATTCGGCGGGCACCGCACCCGGTATGTCCCGCTCACGGCCGAACGGGCGGCGATGGAAAAGCGTCAGGCCGGCCGCGTGCGCCGCCTGGAAAACAAGCTCGACGTGGTTCAGCAGGAAATGCGCCCGATGCTGGATGGCGTGCTGCGGCCGCTTGCCGCCATCGCACCCGATGACATCGACATTCATGCGCCCATCTCGGCTCCGGCGCCGGAGCCCATCCGACTGCCGCAGGCGGTGGTCGAAGGCGGGCGCCCAAAATTCAGCGACGACGCGGCGTTTGCCCGTTGGGTCGCGGCCAATCCGGAGGCCGCCACGGCCTCGGATCTCGCGCTGTTGCGCGAGCTGATCAGCAGTCAGTCCATGCGGGAAGTGCTCCGGATGTCGGGGGTCGATCTCGAAGCGTTGCGAGCCCTTACGAGAGCGGCAGCCTGACACCCGGAGTGAGAAGAGGCGAAGAATAGATGAAAAACGTCTTTGTTGAAACCGAGAATGTGGCGCGCTTCCATGCGGCGCTGGGGGCTTTGGAGCGCCGTGGGGCACAGGAAGCGTGCCTCATGGTCGTGGACGGAAAGCCCGGCCTTGGAAAGACAACGGCTCTGTTCCGGTGGGCAGCCCAAACCGGCGCGATCTATCTGCGTGCAAAAAAGGAATGGTCTCCCGGCTGGTTCCTGGCCGACTTGCTCGGTGAGTTTCGGGTGACGCCCGCGCACTCCTATCAAAAGCGCTTCACGCAGGCGATGGAGGCGATGCTGGCCCGGCAGAGCGCCATGACCCTCCAGCGGCGCACGTTCGCGGTGGTCATAGACGAGGCCGACCACATCTCGCGCAACGCGCGGATCATGGAGAGCATCCGGGATTTTTCGGACATGGGCGATATCGTCTTCGTCCTCGTCGGCATGGGCAAGATCCGCGATCACCTAACGCTCCTGCCGCAGGTGGCGAGCCGCGTGCAGCCGCCGGTGAAGTTCGAAGCGGCCTCGCTCGCGGATGTCCGGCGCTTCTGTTCGGAAAAATCGGAGGTGGGCATCGCCGACTGCCTCGTGAGCTTCGTCCACAAAGTCACGGATGGGTACAACCGCGAAATCGTCGAAGCCATCGCCTCCATTGAACGGTTCGGAAAACGCAACGGTGCCTCGGCTGAGAAGCCCGTCACCCTGCGCGACATGGCGGGCCAAGTGCTCGTTACCGACCGTCGTACCGGCCACCCGATCATCGTGCCGGAGGCGATCTGATGCCCGGCGGAGCAGCCACCCGATTGGAGGCCATCGTCCGGACCATCGGTCCGGCGAAATGCCTGACCACTGCGGAGATTGCCGGCGCCATCGGCATCCCGAACAAGCAGGTTGCCACCGCCTGTTGCCGCCTCATCACCGGCCAGATCATCGAACGCGTGGAAGTCGGCTGCTTTCGGCTAACGGCGGAGGGCAAGAAGGTCGCGAGGGGTGAGCGTCGGCTGCGCAGCGGGCCGCGCAGCCGCCTGACGGGGCCGCGCGTCCCTCGCCCCACCACGCTGCGGCAGCGGGCATGGGCCGCGATGCGCCTGTCGCGTCGGTTCACGGTCGGGGAAATCGTAACGCTCGCAGCCACCGCCGAGGAGACCAAGGCGGAAGCCCATCTCGTCAAGTGGTTCGGCCTGCTCGTGCGCGCCGGCTATGTCGCGCTGCTACCCCGCCGTGTACCGGGCACCTCGCCCACGTCGAACGGCGCCAAGTGCTGGGCGCTGCTCAAGGACACCGGCGAGATCGCGCCCGTCATCCGCCCGGATGGCTCCGTCTACGATTACAACACCGGCGCGGGCGAGCCGTGCGCCAGCAGCGGGGAGGCGCCGCCATGCTCGCGGTGACCCCATCCACCTATGAACAGCTCGGCGAGGACGCTCTCGCCCTCCTGCGTGACGCCGTGAAACAGCGGCGGTCCATCGCGGCGGTGGCGCACGCCCTCGGCTATAGCCGGTCCGCCATCTCCATGGCCCTGGCGGGCAAATATGTGGGCGGAACCGCCCGGCTGCGCGCCCGCATCCTCGAAGTGCTGGTGCACCAGGTGCAGTGTCCGCACCTGGGCGAACCCATCGCTCCATCCGCGTGCCGCGATCTGCGCGAGCGGCCCATGTCGACCGCCAATCGCGACGCCATCAAGCAATGGCAAGCCTGCCGCATGTGCGCCCATGGCTGCGGAGCAGGGGGCGGCAATGAAAGCTGACCGCCTCAGTGCGCAGCTCGCCAGCTTAGCCGGGACGCTGCACCGACACATGGTGCTCGGCCATATTCTGACGTCGGAGGCACTCGCGCCGTTCGTGCGGGTGCTGGAAATTGCCACGGCGGATGCTGTGGCCCTCGAAGTCGCGGCAGCTGAACTGGAGATCCTCGAAGCCGTTGCCCGCGACTGCGAAATGATCGACGCCGTTTCAGACGCGGCGGCGCGCGAGGCGCCCACCTTGACCGCCATGCGGTCGGCGGTCGCACGGGCAGCGCTCCCGGTGCCTGGAACCAATGTCATTGCGTTTCCGGTGGTGGCGTTTCGCCCTGTCGAGAGCAGCGGGGGCGCCATATGACGCCCGCTGAAATCTGCGCGCAGGGTGTGGAGGACGCCCGTCAGGTCGTGCGCGCGCGCGGCGCGCGGCGGGCTGCTATGGGCATTCCCACTGCGCGTCTCGTTGATCTGGCACGGACGCTGGAAGCGCTCGATCACATCGCATGCCTCGCGGCCGAGCTGATCGAGGAGACCATCGACCCTGCGGTGGATTTCGTCAGCGTCGTCACCGTCGGCGACGACGAATACCTCACCAATGCACAGGGCCACATGATGCCCGTCGCGCTCGCTCAGCCGGCCGAAGAAGCCGCCGCCCGCCTCGCCGAGGCCCTCGCCACGCTCGGCTACGTCAACCTTAAATCTCAGGAGATCCGTAATGGCAAAGGCCAAGAGTAAGACGCGGACGCGGGGGGCCAATCTGCCCGTCCCGCAAAGCCGCGAGGATGCGGCGGCGACGGTCGCTCGGATTGGCGCTCTGAACCGCAATATCGCCCGCGAAGAAGCTGCGATGAACGATGAAATCGCGGCCATTAAGGCGGCGGCTGAGGCAAAATGCGGCCCCCTAAAGGACGAGGTCACCGCTGCCACCGAGGGGCTGAAGATGTGGGCCGAGGCGAACCGGGCCGCCCTCACAAACCAGCACAAGACCAAGACTGTCGACCTCGGCACCGGCACCATATCGTGGCGCACCGCCCCGCAGAAGGTGAAGGGTGTCCCCCGCGCCAAGGATGCGGTGGCCGAGCTGATCAAGAAGATCAAGAGCCTCGGCCTCAAGCAGTTCATCCGCACCTCGGAGGAAATCAACCGGGAGGCGATGCTCGCCGACCCGGATAAGGCGGGCAAGGTGCCCGGCATCCGCATCGCCTCGGATGGTGAGGAATTCTCTGTGGAGCCTTTCGAGGTCGAGATTTCGGGGGGGCAGCCATGATGGTCGCCGCCGCTCCCTGTGTCGACGCCTCCCGGATCGTCTACGCGATCAGCGCCGAGGGGGTGCGCAAGGTCACGCTCATCGCGCGCCGCAAGCTGCGTGGGCGCGACGTCTGCCAAGTGTGGATGCGCGGCGAGATGGCGCCAGTCACCCTTGATCCGCATCTCGTGTTCGATGTCGAGGCCGAGGCCCGCAAGTGCTGGCGCGAGGCGACCGCGCACCAGACGCAGCTGCGACGCGCAGGCGCAGCCATCCGCATCGTGGATGCTCACCTTTCCCTCTGCATCGCGCGAGCGGCGGCATGAGCGGCCGCGATCAGTTGGTCTCCAGCATCGGCGCCGTCCTGTCCGCGCTCCCGGACGATGCCGCGTTGCTGCCGGCTCTGGTCAATCTGGAACAAGCGGTGCTGCCAGTCCGTGAGGAGCTGGCAGCCCGCAGCGCCCGCCGCTCACTCCCGGCCGACTGCACCGCCGGACATAGCTGGCAGATCGAGCACGGCGTGAAGCCCGACACCGGAACGCTCGTAGAGCGCCGCCGGTGCGTGGTCTGCGGCCTCGCCGAGGAAATCGACCGCACCCCGAAACCCTATCGCAGAGGACGCCGCACATGACCGATCTCGCGAAGCTGCGCGCCCGCCTCCAGGCGCTGCGGAACAAGACGACGGCCAACGGCTGTACCGAAGCGGAGGCATTGGCGGCAGCCGAGAAGGCAGCCGAGCTGCTATCCGCCCACGATGTGGACGAGGTGGAACTGGAAGCTTCCGCCTATGAGGAACTGGAAGTGGATCTCGGCGGGCGCCGCACCGTGCTGGATGAGGTCTGGAAAGCGGTAGCCTATTTCGTGGATTGCGAAGGCTTCCTGCGCCAGCACGGGCGTCGTGGCTTCGGGCTGCGCTGGGGCTACGTCTATTTCGGCCGGCCATCGGACGTACTCGTGGCCGAATATGTCCACGAGGTCATCCGCCGCGCTGCGGAAACTGCCACCAAGCGGTTCCGAGCCAGCGATGACTACAAACGTCGCCGGACGGCGAAGACGCGCAGCCGGGCGCTGAAGGCGTTCCACGAAGGCTTTGTGATTGCCATGCGGCGGCAGCTCATCGCCGGGCTGTGGCGCCGCAACAGCATCCCGTCCGGCGGTGACGGCTGGGCGCTTATCCAGGCGCAGCGGGCGCCGCTCACTGCGGCGTTAGAGGCCCGCCACCGCGCCCTGTTGCCGGTATCGCAGATCTCTAGCGCCACCAACCATTACCGCGATGCAAGGGGCCAGGGCTTTCGGGCCGGGCGGGACGCCCGGGTAGAAGCCCCCTTGGCCGGCGCGCCCCGTGCGCCTGCCTTGCTCACCTCCGGGAGGGCCTGATGCCCGCCGCAGATCTTCGCCAGCATGGCGCCCCGTGCCGCGCCTGCGACGGCAAAGGCACGGTGCTCGCCATAGATGGCCAACCAAGGCCTTGTAGCCGCTGCAACCACCGCGCCTTCGACCGCTGGGCCGACGCGCGCCGGCCGGGCGCAAAGTCTGCGGCAGCGCCGGAGACGCCTCCGGATCCGGACCAGCGGAGCGCCTGATGGCCCGCGCCCGCCGCTCCAGCACCTCGCTATCGGCAGCGCCGCTCCTTGCCTGGGATGCGGAGCACGAGGTGGCGGCGCTGCGGGAGCGTCGGGCCGAGCTGCTGTTGCGCCTCGCCCGCTGCCGCCGATGGCGCTCGCAGCGCCATCAAATCCTGGCCACCGAGCTGGCGGACATCACGGCCCGCCTGATCGTGGCTGAGCTGGCCAAAGAGCGCGCCTTGCGCGACCGCCTGCTGATGAGGGACTGACATGAGCACAGCAACAACCGCACAGATCGGCGCCATCCACGCGCTGGCGAAGAAGATAGGCCTGGACGAGGATGGACGGCGCAACGTCATCGCGTCAGCGGCTGCCGGGAAGCGATCCAGCAAGGATCTGAACCGGGGCGAAGCGATAGCCGTCATTGACCGGCTTCAGCAGCTCGCGGGCGTCAAGGGCCATCGGCGGCCCTCGCTGACCGCCGATGGTAAATACGCGCCGCTGCTGCGTGCCCTGTGGCTAGACGCCTATAACCTCGGGATTGCCCGCAGCCGCGACGACGCTGCGTTGATCGCATTCGTCCAGCGTCAGACCGGTGTGGCCCATACCCGGTTTCTGACGGATTGGGACAGCGCGCGGCCCGCCATCGAGGGGCTGAAGGCATGGATTACCCGCGAGGCCGGTGTCCAGTGGCCGAGCAATCGGGATGGTCTGTCGGTCAAGGTGGAGATCGTCCGAGCGCAGGCCGCGCGGCTGGCGGATCTAGGCGCATCGCTTCCTCGCGGGCTGTCTGATCTGCACGATCCCGTCACCGCCGAAAAGGATCTGCACCGCGTCCAGCAGGCGCTGGGCAAATGCATTCGCTCCGCGCGGGCAAAGCGGGAGGCACAGGCCCAACAGGTTACTGAGAGGGACGCCCAATGAGCAAGCACCGTAGCATCTGGTGGCTGGAAGATGAGGCGCGGCTGAAAAACTATTCTGCAACGGCTAAGTCCAGTGGTGCGAGCGTCATCAAGCTGGAAATTGAAGTCTTGGACTCCTGCGCCTTTGGGATGATCGTGCGGTCGCTTGAGGACATCAAGCGGGAGCAAGACGAGGCGAGCCGAAAGGGCCGCGCGTCCTCGCCCGCCCGGCCGCGCGGCCGGCCGGCTGTCGAGGCGCGGCGGTCGACCCCGCTGCTCACCTATAGGGGCGATGATGACTGACCTCCCCACCATCCCGCTCTCCGCCATCGCCAAGGAGGTGAAGGAGGTGGCCAAGCTGTGCGGCGTGCCCACCGCCGATGCCTTGGTGCGCGAATTCGGCGGCACCCGCTTGTGGGTGCCCAAGATCTGGCGTCCGGATCATGACCTCAACGATATCGGTGAGGAGCTGGCGCGGGCGCTGTTCGAATATTTCGGCAGCTCGGAACTCTCCATCCCCCGTACGCTATTTACGGCGCGCGGTCGGCGCGACATGATCCGCCGGCTGAATGAGGCCGGCCACCGTCAACGGGATATTGCCCGCATGCTGCGATGCTCGCAGCGCGTGGTACGCGACGAGATCGGCGGGCGGCCCCGGCCGGTTGCAGCCAATCGCCGCCGGGTGGTTGACCCGCGCCAGATTGACCTCGAAGAGTTTCTCTCGGCGGGCAAGTAGCGGCGTGCCGGGCGGCGCGCCCGTGCCGCCAACCCCTTAGGTCGGGTCATCCTCCTCCCATTGTTCGCAGTTCGCACGATGGGAAAACCCATGGCCGCATCCAGTTTCACAGCCGCGCTTGCCCGCGTCCTCGTCCACGAGGGTGGTTATTCGAACCATCCGGACGATCCGGGCGGCCCCACCAACAAGGGTGTGATCCAGCGCGTTTATGACGCCTACCGGCAGAGCAAGAACCTCCCGAAGCGGTCCGTCAAGCAGCTCGCCGAGGCCGAGTTGCAGGAGATTTACCGGCGCCAATATTGGGATGCGGTGCGCGCGGACGAACTGCCCGTCGGCATCGATTATGTCGTGTTCGACGGCGCAGTGAACTCCGGGCCGGCCCAATCACTAAAATGGCTCCAGCGCGCCCTGGGGGTTCCGGCCGACGGCGCCATCGGCGCGGTGACACTCACGGCGGCTGCCGCCTGCGCGGATCGCGCCACGCTGGTGGACGGTGTGTGTGACCGCCGCCTCGCCATGCTCAAGAGCCTCTCCACCTTCAAGGTGTTCGGCGTCGGCTGGAGCCGCCGGGTGGCCGACGTGCGTCGCGACGGTCAGGCGATGCTCACCGGAAGCGCACCGGTGTCCGCGCCGCCTTTGGCTATTCCGGTTGATGCCATGTCGAAGGCCGATGTGACCATGGGCAAGGCGACGGCGCAGGAGCTTGGCCTTGTGAGCATCGCACGGACCCCCGAGGGTCTGGCGGGCGGCGTCGCCATCGTAACCGCCGCTCTGAACGCGGCCTCCGACCCCGGCCCGCTGCAATGGGCGCTCGCCGCCGCCGTGGTCGCATCCGTCGCGTTTGCGGCGATCTATTTCACGCGCCGAGCGCGTGCGGCGTCGTGATCGCCAGCCTCATCGCCAACTGGCGACTTGTTGCCGCCGGCCTCGCCCTTCTCGGGCTCGCGGCCGGCGCGATCACCATCAACAACCGGGCGTACGAGCGCGGCTATGCGGCTCGAGCGGCCGAAGGCGCTGCTCTTGATGCGGAGAAGAACAATGCGGCCACGCGTGCGGACGATGATGCTCGTCGCTGCTCTCTCGATGCTGACTGCCGGATGCGCAACGACGGGTACAAGCGGGACTAGCGCGGTCTGCGCCCAGTGGCGCGGCATCACGTGGTCCTCGCGCGACACCTCGGAAACGCAGGCGGATGTGAAGGGCAACAACGCGCGCCGCAAGGCGTGGTGTGCGCCCTGATGGATCTTGCAGACGATGCGCAGGATCGCGCCGAGCGTGAACGGGAAGCCTCCATCGACCGGGTGCGCGATCAGACGCGCGGCCCCGGCCGGATGACCTGTAGGGGCTGCGGAGATCTCATCGACGCCGCACGGCGGAGCGCCATGCCGTCCGCCGTGCGATGCATTGATTGCCAGGAGCGCCTGGAGCGCCTCCGGCTGCGGAGGCGTTGATGGAAGAATTGAACCGGTGGGCACCAATCATCATCTCGCTGGCCTCACTGATCACGGTGTGGGTGCTGGCGGTGCGCAGCGTGCGGCGGTCCGAGACCGATGCACTTGAGACGTCCATCGCCGGCACGCGCAAAGAGTTGGCCGGGGTTGCCGACCGTGTGGCGCGGACTGAGAGCCAGATCGCACACCTGCCCGATAAGGATCTGACCCACCGCATGGAGATGGCGCTCGTTGAGCTGCGCGGCGACCTGCGGGTGCTGCGCGCGGACCTCGCCCCCATTGCCGCGACCAATGAACGCCTCAACGAATTTCTGTTGGATCAGGGGAGGCGGGAGTGAGCTTGGACACATCAGAATTTGCGCGGCGCGTGGATGAGGATGCGCGCCTCGTCATCCTGCGGGCGCTCGCCGCCATGCCAAGCGGGATGCTCAACGACACCCTCATTGAAGAGGCGCTTGCGCAGTTTGGCCATCGCCGTTCTCGCGACTGGCTGCGGACGCAGCTCAACAAGCTGGCGGAGCTGGGCGCGGTGCTGGTGGAGCCGGCGGGCAGCGTTGTGGTGGTCAGCATTACGCATGCGGGCACCGACCATGTGGAGCGCCGGTGCTATTTGGAGGGCGTCCGTCGCCCCTCCGCAGGTAGGTGAGCCATGGCCCATGATGATACGGCGCGGCGGGAGGCCCGGCGGAAGTTCGTAGGCGAGCGCCTCGCGTTGCCCACCATCGCCATATCCACTGGCGTCCCCGAAAGCACCTTGCGCCGCTGGAAGCGGGAGGCGCGCGAAGCCGGCGACGATTGGGATCAGGCGCGCGCCGCCGGTCTCGTGTCGGGCGACGGGTTCGCCGGCCTCATCAGCGTGGTGCTGGAAGATTTCGTGACGCAGTTCCGGGCGACCATGGAATTGCTCAAGAGCGACCGGGACATCCCGGCGCTGGAGCGCGCCAAGGTGATGGGAAGCCTCGCCGACGCGCTCAATAAGACTGTCAATTCCGCCGGGCGCGCCGCCCCGAAAATCTCCGAACTGGGCGTGGCGTGGGACGTGCTGAAGCGCCTCGCGGAATATGTCACCGTCCACCATCCGTCCGCCGCCCCCAGCGTGCTGGAGGTGCTGGAGCCGTTCGGCGATCACCTCGCGGAGGTGTACGGCGATGGCAAGTGAGCCGCGCGCCGCCGCACGCCGCCTGACGAAGGCGAAATTTCTTGAGGAGCTGGCGCAAACGGCATCGAGCCTGCGCGCCCGCATCGACGCGGATGTGGACGCCTTCCCGGTGGACGAAGCGGCCCGCCGCGCCCGTGTCGCTCGGGTGAGCGACCCGGTGGATGGCTTCCGCTTCTTCTGCCAGACGTACTTTCCGCACTACATCAAGTCCGCGCCCTCGCTCCTGCACCAGCATCTTTACGAGGATCTCCCCACGCTGGTGGCGCCAGGAAAGACGCGCGGGCGCAAGCTGTTGAAGATCGCGCCGCGCGGCTCGGCAAAGTCCACCATCGGCACGCAGCTCTTCAGCTTGTGGGCCGCCCTGCTCAGGAAAAAGCGCTTCATCATCATCGCTATGGACGTCTGGGAACAGGCGGCCTTGATGCTGGAAGCCATCAAGGTGGAGCTGGAGAGCAATCCGCGCCTCGCCATGGACTTCCCCGACGCGTCCGGCGCAGGCCGCCGCTGGCGGGAAGGGGAGATCGTCACCCGCACCGATGTGATGTTCCTCGCGGCCGGCGCTCGTCAGAAGCTTCGCGGCCGGCGCTTCGGTCCGTTCCGGCCGGATCTCGTGATCCTCGACGACATGGAGAATGACGAGAACGTCACCTCGCCCGAGTATCGCCAGAAGCTGGAAAGCTGGGTGCTCAAGGTGGTGTGCGAGCTGGGGCCGCCGGATGGCAGCATGGACCTGATCATGGTCGGCACCATCCTGCACCATGACGCCGTGCTGGTGCGGCTCTCCCGCAAGCCGGGCTTCACCGCCACCAAGTTCAAGGCGCTTGTCCGCGATCCGGACCGCATGGACCTGTGGGAGCAGTGGCAGGAAATATACCTCAACGACAGCGAGGATGCGGCTGACTCCTTCTATGATGAGCACCGGGCGGAGATGGATGCCGGGGCGCTGCTCAATTGGCCCGAGGTGAAGCCGCTCCTCTTGTTGATGAAGGCCCGTGCCACCTCCTTCAGCTCCTTTATGAGCGAACAGCAGGGCGAGCCGGTGAGCGAGGGGGCGCCGTTCACCCATCTCACCTTCTGGGTACAGCGCCGCCACGACTGGATTTTCTTCGGCGGCGTGGACCCTTCGCTGGGCAAGAAGGGCAAGGGCCGCGACCCGTCCGCCATCTTGGTGGCGGCGCTCGACCGCTCCAGCAGCACGCCGGTGCTCGACGTGGTGGAAGCCTCCATCCGGCGCCGCCTGCCTGACGTGATCATTGCCGACGTCATCGCCATGCAGCGGGAATTCGGCTGTGCGCTCTGGTTCGTGGAGGCCATCCAGTTTCAGGAGTTTTTGCGCTCCGAGCTGATGTCGCGTGCCTTGCGGGAGGGCGTGCCGCTGCCGGCGATCCCG
Organism: Roseixanthobacter finlandensis; assembly: GCF_043195105.2. Taxonomy (NCBI): domain Bacteria; kingdom Pseudomonadati; phylum Pseudomonadota; class Alphaproteobacteria; order Hyphomicrobiales; family Xanthobacteraceae; genus Roseixanthobacter; species Roseixanthobacter finlandensis. Next base: position 14,158 of record NZ_CM195536.1, read on the forward strand.
GTGCAGCCGATCACGGACAAGACGCTGCGGATTGAGCGCCTCCAGCCGCCCATTGCCGGCGGTCTGATCCGATTTTCGCAGCACCAGGCCGTCTTGCTGGAGCAGCTCCGGCAGTGGCCCAACGGCGACCATGACGACGGCCCGGATTGCCTGGAGATGCTGTGGACCGGCGCCATCACCTACGGCGTCGGTGCCGTGACCTCCGCCAGCTTGCCCCAATTCTCGGGCGGGCGGCCCGATACTTTCGGAGGGTATAGATTATGAGCAAGCGCCGCCGCCGTGATGGCAGCCGGGCTTCCTTCGCCGCGCCCTCCACCGCGTCCGCCCCGCCGCTGTCGGGAGACATGATGCGGATGCTCGCGACAGCCGCGAACGACATCACCATCCCCAATTACGGCAACGTGTTGCGGTCGCAGGACGAGACCATCCTTGCGCGGGGCGGCGGACGCGGCATTCGGCTCTATGACGAAGTGCGCCGCGACGGTCACGCTTTGTCCGTCTTGTCCAAGCGCATCAGCAAGGTGCTCGCCCGCGAGTGGATCGTGACACCGGCATCCGATGCCCCTCGGGACGAGGAGGCGGCCGACCTCGTGCGCGAGGTGCTCAGCGCGATGCCGTTCGACGTGCTCTGTCGGGGCCTGCTTTGGGCAGCGCTTTACGGTTATTCCATCGCCGAGGTGGAGTGGGGTCGCCGCGATGGCCGTGTGGTGCCGGCGCAGCTCGCCGTTCACGAGCGTGCCCGTTTCGTGTTCGATCTGGATTGGCGGCCCCGGCTGCTCACCCTCTCCAGCGCCTCCGAGGGGATCGAACTGCCGGAGCGCAAGATCATCGTCCATCGCCACGAGGCGGAAGGGTCGGACCCTTACGGGCGCGGGCTCGGCCGTGTGTTGTTCTGGCACGTTCTGTTCAAGCGTGAGGGCGTCGGGTTCTGGGCGCACGCCCTGGAAAAGTTCGCCTCGCCGACCCCTTTCGCCAAGTATCCTTACGGCACACCCCCAGCCGAGCAGGATCGTCTCCTCAACAATCTGCTCGGTCTCGTCCAGCGCGGGGCGCTCGCCGTGCCCATCGGCACCGAGGTGTCCTTCCTTGAGGCGGCGAAGTCGGGCACCGTCGATTACGAGGGATGGTGCCGCTATTGGGACAGCCAGACCAGCATCGCGGTGCTCGGAGAGACGCTCTCGACGGACATTCAAGGCGACGGCTCGCGGGCAGCGACGGAAACCCACGCGGAAGGCAGCGACCGTGTCGCGGACGGTGACGCAGACATGCTGTCCGCCACCCTCAATCCGTCGCTCGTCACGTGGATCGTGGAGTTCAACTTGCCGGGGGCGAACCCGCCCACGGTATGGCGTCCACGCCCGAAGAACGAGGCGAAGCAGGAAGAGGCGAAGTCCAAGAAGTCCGACCGCGTCAGGAAGGAGCTGAACAACCTCTTCGACCTCGCCGCGAAGGGCTTCCGGCCGGCAGAGGGATTGGAACCGGCGATCTCGGAAATCGTCGGCACCGATATCGTAGAGGACATCGGGCTTCTCGCCCGGTTCGCCCCGGCCAAGACGGTGCCAAGCGTCAGAGACCGGGCGAACGGCAGCACCGCTCTGACGCCGGATTTCGCCGCGCACGACCACGGCGTCCCGGATCTCGTGGACCAGCTGGAGGACGCGGCCCAGCCGGTGCTGGACGAATGGCTCGCGCAGATCCGCGCCGAGTTGGGTGCGTCGGTGGCGGCCGGAGAGACGCCCGCGCAGTTCCAGGCCCGCATGCTGACGCTGTATCCCGGCCTTGAGACGGACAACCTCGCGGAAGCGCTGGCGCAGGGCATCGCCCTCGCGGATCTCACCGGCCGCGCCGACATCATGGATGAGGCCGGCGAGGAATGAGCGTCGCCGCCCGCATCCTCGGCTATGTGCGGGCACCTGATGCCCGAGCGCCTGGTGCACGACCTGGTCCTGGTGCGCCGGCCGCACGGCGGGCCGATCTCCACCGGCCGGCGCGGTTCGCTGCGGGCGAATTCAAGGTGCCGTTTCAGCCGGCGATTGATTTCCACCGGCAGAAGGTGCGGCTGCCCACACGCACATGGCGCGACCTCGACGGCCATGCGCATGACCGTGCTTTTGTGGTGGCGGGCGCCACCAAGGATGCGCTGCTCGCCGACCTGCACGGCGCCGTTGATGACGTCATCGCGAAGGGCATGCGGCTGGAGGAGTTCGCCGCCCGCTTTGAGGAGATCGTCGCAAAGCACGGGTGGACCGGCTGGACGGGCGAGGGGACGGAGCGCGGGCGGGCTTGGCGCGCCCGCGTAATCTACGACACCAACCTGCGCACCGCGTATGCGGCCGGGCGCTATCGGCAGATGACCCACCCGGACGTGGTGAAGGTTCGGCCTTTTTGGGAGTATTTTCACGGTGATACACGGACCCCGCTGCGTCCGCGCCCGCAGCATGTCGCGTGGCATGGCAAGGTGCTGCGCTGGGATGATCCCTTCTGGCAAACGCATTATCCGCCGAATGGCTGGCTGTGCTCCTGCGGCGTGCGCACCGTCTCGCGTCGGGAGTTGACGCGCATGGGCAAGAGCGGTCCGGACGAGGCGCCGGCCATGGAGACGCGTGCGGTAAAAGATCCGCTCACCGGCGCCATCCATCATGTGCCGCGAGGGATCGATTTTGGCTGGGATCATGCGCCGGGGCGGAGCTGGGCCGAAGGGCTGATGCCGCGCCAGATGGATCTGCCTCTGCCGTCGCCCCGGAAGCCGGGGGCAAACACCAAGGTGACGACCCTGCCACGGGCTGCGCCGGAACTCCCGCCCGTTGTTCCTCCGGCGCCCGACCTTGGCCCGGTGCTGTTAAGCGAGGCAATGCCGGTGGGCGGCTCGCGCATCCCACTGCCGCCGCTCGCCGACATCGCACAGCCGGTCGCGGCCAAGATCATGGAGGCGGGCAAGCCGCTGACGGATTATGTGGATGCCTTCCTCGGGGCCTTCGGCGCCCGCCGCGACGGTGGCGCGGTGCTCTTTCGCGACGTCTCCGGTGGTACGGTGATCATTTCCGAGGATCTCTTCAAGACCGCAGGCGGTGCCTGGAAGCTCGCGAAAGGCATGCGCGCGCCGCATGTGCTGCGCCTCGCCGAGGCGATCCGCGATCCGGATGAAATCTGGGTGGATTGGGTGGCCGACCATATGCGCGGCGGCACGCGGCTGGTGCGCCGCTATCTGCGGTACGATCCCGAGGGGAGCGGCTATTCGGTGTTCGAATGGACCGACCGCGGGTGGAGCGGAGTGACCGCCTTCCCGCCGAAGCCGACGCAATCCGGCGAGGCTCAGGCGCGCTATCTCGATCAATATCGCACCGGAGAGGTGCTGTATCGCCGCAAAAAGTGAGGGCGCCGGTCGGTCGGCGCCCTGGGCCGCACACCCATGACCCAATCCGACAGGGAGGTGTGCGTACGCATGGAACGTAAGCTCGAAAGGACGGCAAATCAATGACCGCAACCCTTGCCGTCACCCTGGACGATGACAGCCGGGCGCGCGCCGATCATATCCTCGGCCAGCTCGCAGACCGTGCCGAGAATGTCGAAGGTGGGCTCCGCAACATCGGCGAGGCGTTGCTGAAGACCACCGATGAACGCTTTGCGAACCAGCAGGATCCACAGGGAAACGCATGGGTGCCACTGCGCCCGCTCACGGTGGACATCCGGGGTTCGTCAGGGCCGATCCTCACGGTGTCGGGCCGGCTGCGGAAGTCCGTGTCCTACGAGGTGAGCGGGGGCACGCTGCGGCTCGGCCCGAACGCGGTGGGTGACGCGGTGCAGCAGTTCGGCGCCACCATCGTGCCACGTAACGCCTCCGCCCTGCGCATCCCCCTCCCGGTCGGAACCGGCGGGCGGAACGCCGCCTCAGCCGTATTCTCCCTGCGCGTCGTGGTGCCGCCACGCCCATACATCGGCTTCGGGCCGAAGGACGAAGAAGCGGCGCGGGAAGCGGTTGAAGAGTGGCTGGAGGTGGAGGCTGGCGGTGCCGAATAGCGCGGCGCCGCAGGAGGCCCGCCAGCGGCCGTTCGCATCATCTCCGCTCCACGCCCGCACAGCATCCGCTGGTGCCGGCCTGGACCCCGTCAGACCACCGTCAGAATCGACGCTCGCGCCTCCAGGCCGGGCGGGGTGCCAGTGAACAGGCTTGCGTCGCCCGACGCGACAGGCCATCCATGAGCTGTGGTCGCTCCGCACAGCCGGGCGCGCCGCCCGTGCCCGGCGGCAATCGACGCACCTAGTTTCGCTGCATGACCGCAGCGACCCGCACCAGCCGCACCATTGAAGTCTTCCGCCCCGGCACCTTCACGCCGATGGGTGGTGTGCCGATCACGTTCTCGGCCGAGGATCTGCGCGCGGTCGCCGCCGCCTATGATGCGGAGGGTGCGCCCACGCCCGCCGTGATCGGCCATCCGACCGTGGATGCGCCGGCCTATGGCTGGGCGAAGTCCTTCTCTTATGACGAGGCGTCCCAGCGGCTGATGGCCGAAGTGGACGAGTTGGACCCGGCCTTCGCTGCCCTCGTGGCCGAGAAGAAGTACCGGAAGGTCTCGCTCTCCTTCATCCGGCCCGCCGATCCCGAGAACCCCAAGCCGGGCACTTGGTACCCGCGCCATATCGGCTTTCTTGGCGCCACGCCGCCCGCCGTCACCGGCCTCAAGCCGGTGAGTTTCTCCGGCGAAGCCGATCCCTCCGCCACTTTCGAATTCGCCGCCGAAGGTTGGATTGCCCGGCTTCTGCGTCGCCTGCGCGATCGGATGATCGAGAAAGATGGCCTGGAGGTGGCGGACGAAGTCCTGCCCGACTGGGAGCTGCGCGCCCTGGATGAACTGGCCATGCGCAGCGAAGCCCAGGCCAGCCCCGCTTTTGCTTCACCTCAAAAGGAACCCCAGATGACGACTGCCCAGCAGCCCGCCGACTTCGCCGCCCGCGAGGCGGCTTTGAAGACACGCGAGGAGGGGCTCGCTGCCCGCGAGCGCCAGACGCGCCATGCCGGCAATGTTTCGTTCGCGGCCGAGCTGGAAGCGGGCGGCCGTATCTTGCCGGTGCATAAGGACCGTCTGGTGGGCGTGCTCGACGCCATCGGCAATGGTGACGCCAGCGTATCCTTCGCCGGAACCGCGCACGCGCCCGATGAGGCGCTGCGCGAGATCCTGCGTGAGCTGCCGCAGGTGGTGCCTTATGGCCGCATCCCGCTGGATGGTGGCGCGCCGACCACCTCGGCCGACTTTGCGACGCCGGAGGGCGCCACCGTCGATCCCGAGCAGCTCGCACTGCACGGCCGGGCGCTCGGCTATCAGGCCCAGCACCCCGGCACCGGCTATCTCGACGCCGTCCGCGCCGTTCAGGCGATGCGCTGACCCCTCGCACACGGAGCCCACCGCATGCCTCCCCATCTCGCTTCGGTCGATGCGCTCGGCCACACCATCATCGCCACCGGTACCATCGCCGAGCGGCGTTTCGTGACCTTCGCCGCCGCGCAGGCCGGCCTGGACGGGGTGGTGCTCGGCATCTCGAAGCTCGCGGGTATCGCGGGCGATGCGATCCCGCTCACGCTCGTCGGTACCGTGGACATGGTCGCTGGCGCGGACATCACGGCCGGCGCTGATCTGGTCTCCAACGTGGACGGTCTTCCGATCCCGAAGGGCGCCAACACCAATGTGGCGGGGAAGGCCCTGACGGCCGGTCTCGCCGGGCAGCGCGTCGCCGTACTGCTGCGCTGACAGCGCCGCTCACCCCTATCCAGCCTAGGACATAGCTTCCATGACCACCGCCATGAACAGCCGGCAGGCGCAGGTTATCGACCCGATCCTCTCGACGCAGTCGCGAGGCTACAGCAACCCGGAATTCATCGGCCACCGGCTGCTGCCATATGCCGATATTCCCAACCGGAGCATGAAGGTGATCCAGTTCGGGAAGGGCGCATTCCGCCGCTATGTGGACACCCGCCGCGCGCCCGGTGCCCCTACCAAGCGGGTGCAATTCGGCTACGAGGGCGACCCCATCGCCCTGAAGCAGGAAGCGCTGGAGGCCTTGGTTCCGGACGAGATCAGCCAGGGCGCGACGGTGCCGGGGATCGATCTCGCTGCCGTCTCTATCCAGCAGGTGCAGGACATCATCGGGCTGGGCCGCGAGGTGGAGATTGCCACGCTGGTGCGCAACCCGGCGCTCTACGACGCCAACCACAAGGTGGCGCTCTCCGGCGCCGCCAAATGGAGCAACGGCGACAGCGATCCCGACGCAGATGTCAAGGCCGGTCGTGAAGCGGTGCGGCGCTCCATCGGCCGTTATCCCAACGTCCTGACCCTTGGCCCCGCCGCGTTCAACGCGGCGTCGGAACATCCGGCCGTGAAAGAGCGCTTCAAATACACGAGTTCGGATAGCGTCACCGCCACCATGCTGGCCCGCTACTTCGACCTCGAAGAGGTGCTGGTAGGCAAGGCCGTCGCCCTCGCGGATACCGCTGCGGACACGGACCTGGCGGATGATGTGTGGGGTAACGACGCACTCTTGAGCTATCGTCCCTCCGGCTCGAGCTTCCTTGTGCCCGCCTTCGGCTACACGTACCGGCTTCAGGGCTATCCCGCCGTGGAGCAGCCCTATTACGAACGCAACTGCAAAAGCTGGATCTACCCGATCACGGAGGAATTCCGGCCGTACGTGACTGGCGTCGAAGGCGGCTTTCTGATCCAGGGCGCGGCCTGATGGCCCGCGCTCCGAAGGCCACCCCGGCGGCATCCGCTTCTGCGGCTCCCGCCGATGCCGCGATGCCGGGCGCCCCGCCCGTCATCGCCCCGCTGGCGCCGGCACCGGATCAGCCGGTGCTGCTGCTCTATCCCGTCCGCTCGCCCCTCAAGCACGGGGGGCGGCGCTATCGGCCGGACGATCCGGAGGCCGCCACCGTCGAAATGACCGAGGGCGAGGCCGAGGCGCTGATCGCCATCGGCGTGCTCGGTGATGCCACCGGCCCGGAGGACGGCGAATGAGCGCGAACCCGTTCACGGCGAGTGTCTCCCTCATGCGGGCGAATGGCCTGGATAGCAGGCCCCCCGATCCGCACTTCGCGGGGTTCGGCATCTTCTACGCGGCTGAAGGGCTATGGGACCTGTTGAACGAGCTGCCCAACAAGGGGGAAGCCACGCTCGCCCAGCGACGGCTGGAAGAAGCGGTCTTCTGGGGGTGCCGCGCCTACAAACCAGACCTTGCCGGTTGAGCGTCAGATATGCCGAGCGATCCCAAATATCTGACGGTGGACGAGATGCTCCACCGACTTGGCCCGGACGAGGCCGACCAGCTCGCCGGCACCGGCCTGCGCGACGCGCGGGAGATTGACGCGGTGTTGATCGCCGATGCCCTGCGCCACGCGGATACGCTGATCGACGGCTATGTCCGGGCGCGCTACCCGGCGCCGTTCGCCGTGGTGCCCGACCTGCTCAAGGGGATCGCACACGATATCGCCCGGTATCGCCTGCGGTCCATGGGAGGGCAGCAGAGCGCCATGAACGACGCGGTGCAAAAGCAGTACGACGCCGCGATGGCGCTGCTGAAGGATATTGGCGGCGGGCGGGTGACGCTGGACGCCAATGGCGACGGCACACAGCCGGAGGCGGGCACCCACGCGGATGCCATGCGCGGCGAAATGCCGGCCGGCCGGGCTTGCACCATGCTGGAGGGTTGGAGATGAGCCCCGTCCATCAGGTGGAAGACGAGATCATCGCCCGTTTGAAGGAGCGTCTTCCGGGGCGTATCGGACGGATCGAGCCGTTCCCGGATCGCCCCAGCGATTTCGATTTTCCCGACCGCGAGGCGGCGGTGGTGCTGGTGCATTTCACCGGCGCCGATTACGCGCCGGCCGAGGGTCCGCGCGGTGCGTACAGCCCGCGCCGCACGCTGAAATGGTCCGTGGTGCTGCTCGTGCGCTCCCTGCGTGGCGCCGAGGGCGGGCGGATCGGCGCCTATGAGGCGCTGGACGAGATCCGCCGGGCACTCCAGGGCGTCAGCTTCGCGGGCGCCACCGCCATGGTGCCGAAGCGTGAGACGCTCGACGAAGAGAAGGCCGGTGTCTGGCGCTGGGCGCTCGAATTCACCTGCGCGATCCCGGCCGTCGCGGAAGCGCAGTTCGAGCGTGACCGGTTCTACTCACAGCCGAGGGAAGAGGCATGACGGACTACGTCTATCACGGACCCATGCAGGGCCTGACCCTGCACGATGCCGGAGGCGCCGTGGTGTGGGACGGCATGCTCCATCCCGGCAAAACCTACACGGACCTGCCGCCCGATCATCCGCATGTGGTGAGCTTCGTCGCCGGCCGCCTGCTGGTGGAACCGCCCGCACCCGCACCCAAGCGCCGGCCGCCGGCCGAGAAGGAGACCTGAGCATGGCCGCCAATTATCATCACGGTCCGGAAATCATCGAGCTGGCCTCGCCGGAAGGCATCGTCCGCGACGTCAAGAGCGCGGTCACGCTGCTGGTGGGCGCGGCGCCGGTGCAGACGATCCACGCCACCCCTGAAGCCCGCGCCGGCTACATCAACAAGCGCGTCATCATCCGCTCGCGGGAGCAGGCAGCGGCTGCCTTCGGTCCGGAAACGGCCGGCTATTCGATCCCGCAGGCGCTCACGGCCATCTTCAACAAGGTAATCAACGGGCAGTCGGGCGGTTCCATCTGCGTGGTCAATGTGTTCGACCCGGACGTCCACAAGGCGGCCGGAACGCCAGATCCGACGTTGATCGGTGCCACCCATATCAACGGCGCCATCGACGCTGCGGGCACGGCCACCGGCTTCAAATTGGCCTATGGCATGTTCAACGAGGTGGGCTATCTGCCGAAGATCCTGATCGCGCCGCGCTATTCGACGCTCGCGGGGGTGCGGACGGAGATGGAGGTGGTCGCCCAGCGGCTCCATGCCGTGCACGTCAGCGACCTGCCGGCGGGCCTCACCATCCAGCAGGCCATCGCGGAACGCGGCGTCGGGGGCGGCTACAACACGGCATCCGAACGCGCCGTCGCCTGCTATCCGCAACTGCGGGCCTATGATCCGGTGGTGGATGACCTCGCGCTGCAGCCCTACAGCCAGCACTATGCCGGCGTGATGGTCGCGACCGATCTGGCCGAGGGCTACCATTTCTCGCCGTCGAACCATGAGATGGCGGACGTTCGCGGCGTGGAGCGGGACATCAGCTTCTACCCCGGCGATTATTCGAGCGACACGAACGCGCTGAACGAAGTCGGCATCACCACGGTGATGAATATGTTTGCCTCGGGTTTCCGTACCTGGGGCAATCGTACGCTCGCTTTTCCCACGAGTATCGACCAGAAGAACTTCGTCTATGTGCGCCGCATCTTCGACATGGTGCACGAAAGCATTCTCTACTACACGCTCCAGCGCACCGACCGGCCCGGCACTCTGGCATTCTTGTCAGCGGTGGAGGAGGACGTGAACCTCTTCCTGCGCGCCAAGGAAGGCGAAGGCGTCCTCTATGGGGGCGCGTTCCGCTTCAACCGCACGAAGACCACCTCGCGCACCGTGGCCGATGGGCAGTTCTACTACACGCTCAAGATGGCGCCGGTGGGGATCACCGAACGCCTGACGGTCGAGAGCGTGCTGGATCTCTCCTACACCACCGCCGCGCTCGGCCTCGCCGCCTGACGCCCTGACATTCCGGGCGTCGGCGCACAGCCGGCCCCGCTCACTTTGGAGCGCGACCCATGGACCCCATTCGCATCGGCCATATCACGAACTCCGACGTCTACATGGACAACAACCGGCTGATCGGCCGGGTGAAGGAATTCGAGCTGCCCGAATTCTCGTACAAGCTGATCAGCCACGAGGCGCTGGGGCAGATCGCCATTCTGGAGCTGCCGTCGCGCGCCTTGGAGGCCCCGAAGGGCAAGATCACCTTTGATTTCGTGGATCACGAGGTCGAGCGCCTGGCGCTCAACCCGACCGTGGTCCGGCGCTGGCAGCTCCACTCCTACGTGGACATCTGGGGGGCGGACGGCCTGGACCGCGCCAAGAGCCACAAGCTCATCACCAGCCTGGGCTTGCTGCCCACGAAGTCGGGCGCACTCGCCCATACGCTCGGCGAGGCGGTCAATCGCGAGATGGAGATCACGGTCCCCTACATCACGCAGGTAATCAGCACCGAGGACGTGCCGCTGCTGGAGCTGGATGTGTTCGCCGGCATCTATCGCATCAACGGCGAAAACGTGTGGCCGGACTGACATGAGCGAGGATGTATCCGACGCCCCGGCAGGCTTTGCCAAGGAACAGCTCAAATCCTTCATCGAGCGCATGGAGCGCCTCGAAGAGGAAAAGAAGGCCATCGTCGACGACATCACCGATGTTTTCGCGGAGGCCAAGGCCAACGGCTTCGATGTGAAGGCGCTGCGCACCATCCTGAAGATCCGCAAGGAAGACGCCGACGACCGCAAGGAACATGAGGCCATCGTTGACCTCTACATGCAGGCGCTCGGCATCTTCGTTTAACCTTTGGAGTACGTTCATGGCCAAGATCAACGAACCCGAAACCGCGCCCGCCATCACCGTAAACGGCTTCGCCACCCGCGTGGTGACGCTGCCGCGTAGCAAGATCAAGGTCCACATCCCCGAGGACTTCCACGTTGCCGACACCAGCGCTGCCCAGCGTTATGGCAAGGGCGACATGGTCAAGGTCAACCTCTCCCTTTTTCAGCGCACGTGCCGCTTCAATGGCGGCGAGGTCTGGCGCATCGACCAGATCAGCGAGGCCATCAAGGGCCGCGACTGGCTGTTCCTCTGCAACGAATTCTACGACGACGGCAGCGACGACGAAGCCGGCGATGAGGTGGGAAACGCCTGAGCGGGATCCCGCACCCGCAGGACATCGAATGGATGATCCGGCGCGGCTGGTCCCATACCGAACTCATGGGCATGTCGCCCGGTGATTTCGCCCATTGGCTTGATATCGCTGTGACGGCCGCGAAGGCCGAGGCCGAGGCCATGAAGAAGGCCAGCAAGGGCTAGGAAGGAGCACCGCCGTGAAAGTGATGCTCGTTCTTGAGGCACTGGACAAGGCATCGCGCACCATCCGCGCGATGCAGCGGACCATGCAGGGCGCCAATCAGGCGTCGATGAAGGGCGCGGCGGATGCGGTCCGCGCCAACGAACGGGCCGCGCAGTCCTTTTCGCTGATCGCCCGCGCCCAGACCGCCGCCGGCCGTGCCGCCGCCGCCTTTGCCTCCGCCTCGCGCAATGTCGCCGCCACGGCCGAGCGCGCGTGGCAGCGGGTATTGGTCGTGGTGGAGAACTATGCCCGCCGGCAGGCCGAGGTGGCGCGTCGCGGCGTCGGCCAGATCGGTGCGGGCGCCAAGGGTGTAGGGCACGGGCTTGTCGCCGGTGGAAAGGTTGCGGCCGGTGCGGCGACCGGCGCCGGTGTGCTTGGAGCCGCGACTGCGGTCGTTGCGAACCAGCTCGTGAAGCCGGCCGCAGAGTTTGAGAAGTTCGGGGCCATCCTGAAGGTGACTGAAGGATCGAGCGAAAAGGCACAAGCAGCGCTGAATTGGGTCTCCGATTTTGCCGCCAAGACGCCATACGATCTTGCGGGAGTGACAGAAGCTTTCGTGAAGATGCGGTCCTACGGTCTCGACCCGACAAATGGGTCTATGCGGGTACTCGGCGACACCGCTGCGGCGATGGGCAAGCCGATGATGCAGGCCGTCGAGGCAATGGCTGATGCCGTAACGGGCGAGAACGAACGCCTCAAGGAATTCGGCATCAAAGCAAGTAAGTCAGGGAAATATTTCGAATACGCCTACACGGACCAAAACGGCAAGCAACGCATCGCAAAGGCCTTGGCGAACGACCGAAAGGCTATTGAGAAGGCTCTGCTCGGCATCTGGGACGCCAAGTACGGCGGAGCCATGAAAGAAATGTCCTCCACATGGATAGGGCTCACGTCCAATCTCGGAGATGCCTTTCAGCGTTTTCAGCTGAAGATCATGCAGGCGGGTCTGTTCGATTGGATGAAGGGACGGCTGACCGAAATCCTCGATCTAATCGGCGCGATGGAAGCGGACGGCAGCCTCCAGCGGTGGGCGACGCGCATTTCTTCCGCGTTACAGAAGGCGATGTCTATCGGGTGGGACATGGCAATCGCTTTGGGCAGGGGTCTCGTCGTCCTCGCTCGAGCGGCTGAGCGCGTCGCCACAGCCGTCGGCGGCTGGGAGAATTTTGCCTACCTCGGCATTGCAATCGCCTTCGCGCGGCCCGTCTACTATGTCGCCGCCGGCTTGTTCCTGATGGCACGGGGCGCACTCGCGGTGGTGCTCGCCGTCGCCCGCCTTGCCATCCTTGGCGGCGCTGCCGTTGCGCTCACCGTGTTCCAGACGGCGCTGCAACTGACTTGGTTCGCAGCCCGGCTTTCCGCCGCCGGCCTGCTGGGGCTCGGCCGCGCCGCGATCCTGCTGACCACGGCTCTCGGGCGCGGCCTGGTGCTTGGGGTGCTGGGCCTCGCGCGCGGGCTTCTAGGCCTGCCGGCCGCCGCCTTGAGAGCGGCCCTCGGGATGCGCGCGCTCGCGGTCGCAGCCATCGGGCTGCCCGGCCGGATCCTCGCGGCGGCGCGCGCCCTCACCATCATGATGGTCGCTGGGCTGCGTGCCCTGCCTGGGCTGCTGCTGGGAGCGGCACGCGGCTTCGTCGCCATGGCGGTTTCCGGCCTGCGCGCACTTCCGGGGCTGCTCATGGGTGCCGCGCGCGCAGTCATGGTCATGGCGGCCTCGGGCCTGCGGGCTTTGCCCGGCCTCCTGCTGTCCGCCGCCCGTGGGTTCGTCATGTTCGGCGCCTCGCTCATGGCGACGCCCATCGGCGGGTTCATCGCCGGTGCCGCCGCCATCGCCGCCGCCGCGTACCTGATCTACACCAATTGGGACAGCATCGGCCCATGGCTCGGCCGTCAATGGGAGGCCGTCAAAAAGGTGTTCAGCGACGGCTGGGCGGCCCTGACCTCATTCGACTGGTCGAGCCTCGTTCCCAATCTTGATTGGGCGAGCCTGATGCCATCATTCGAGTGGCGCACGCTTCTGCCCTCGTGGAGCTGGCTGGACATTATCCCGTCGATCACCTTGCCGTCGTTCGACTGGCGCTCGCTCCTGCCGAATTGGGATTGGTCGAGCATCATTCCGGCCATGCCGGATTTCAAATCGTGGTTCGGCACCGCTTCCGCCCCGGCGGCGCCAGCACCTCCGGCCGCCGCACCGGCCGCCAATCCCGCCCAGCTCGCGACGCAGGCGGCCGAGGCGGCGAAGCAGATCGCTGGATTGCAACCGGCCGCGCAGGCGGCGGTGGCTGCCGCCAGTCAAGTGCTCGCCAGCGCGTCCTTCCACAGCCACGGCGTCGCGCTCATGACCACGCTTGCCGCCGGCATCCGGGCCGGTGCTGGCGCTGCCGTGAGCGCGGTGACGGATGTGGCGCAGCAACTTCGGGATCGGCTGCCGCACAGCCCGGCCAAGACCGGCCCGTTGTCGGATCTCGATAAGATTCGCTTCTCGGAAACATTGGCACTGGGCATCCGGCCCGGTCCCGCAGTGGCGGCGGTGAACGCGGTCGCGGCCGGGATGTTGGCAGCGGTGACGGGTGGGAGTGCGGCCTGGGCTGCGCCGGCCATGTCGGCCGGCATCGCTCAGACATCGGCGCCGGTGAGCGCGGGTGTGCCTGCGACGGGCGCGGCAGTCGCCAGTGGGGGCAGTGCGCCGGGCGGTGGCGTCACGCTCCATTACGCGCCGACCGTGACCATTCAGGGCGGCGACACTGCGGCTGCAGAGGACTTTCGCACGCAGCTTCGCGCGCATGCGGATGAGATCGCCAAGCTGGTGGAAGAGGCCATGCGGCGACAGAAGCGGAAGGACTACTGATGTATGCTTTCTTCGGCTCCATCATCTTCGGCGTGGCCCCACTCACGGGACCGACCGCCGAAAGCCTGCGGCTGCGCAACACCTACGCGCGCCACGACGTGATCCGGGGCAAGCCGGTGCTCCAGCCCATCGGGCAGGAGCTGGATGAACGCAACATCAGCTTCTTCTTCGACGAAACGTTCTGTGTTCCGGAAGCCGAGTGGGCGCGCCTGCTCGCGGCCTATCAGGCACGGCAGCCAGCGCCGCTTGTCTACGGCGCATCCTATGGCGGCAAGCGCTTCGTGGTGGAGACGCTGGAACAGGAAGTCCAAAAGGTGTCGCGCTCCGGCCGGGTGGTGCGGCTGGCGTCCACGATGTCGCTGATCGAGGCGCCGGTGACGAATTATCTGTCCTTCGCCCTCAACGCGGCGGCGGCAATTGCGCCGGCCCTTGGCGCGGTCACAGGCAAGCCGGCGGCACTGCGATGAGCGGCGCAGCCTACCTCACACACGAGACGACGGCCGGCGAGCGCTGGGATCTGCTGGCGCACCGCTATTACGGCGACGTCAGCCGGCAGGCGGCTCTTATCGCGGCCAATCGCGCCCTGTTCCTGGCCGAGATGTCCATTCCCAACGTGCTGCCCGCCGGCCTGGTGCTCGTGGTGCCGATCCTTGAGCAACGGCAGACAGCGGCAAGTGAATTGTTGCCACCCTGGAAGAGGGGTTGAAATGGTGCGGGAGCCTGCGTTCCGCTTGATCTATCAGGGCAAGGACGTCACGTCCGAATTCGCGACGTGGCCCACCAGCATTACTTACACCGACAACGTGGATGGCGAGAGCGACGAGGCGACCGTTACCGTTCACAACGCGGGCGGTGAATGGCTGGGACCGTGGTCTCCGGAAGCGGGAGACAAGTTCCAACTCTGGATCGGCTATACTGATCTTTTGGTGCCGGCCGGTACGTTCACCGTGGACGAAACCAGCGCCACCGGCGACAGCAGCGGCGACAAGGTGGATTTCAAGGGGCTCGCCGCCCCGAAGACCGAGGCGCTACGGACGCCCCGGCACAAGGATTACGAGGACACCTCACTGTCGGACATTGTCAGCGAGGTGGCTGGCAGGCACGGCTTTTCCGTGCGCGGTCCCGTGCAGGATCTCCCATTTAAACGCCTGACACAGGATGGTTTGTCGGACACGCAATTCCTCATGAAGCTTGCCCGCGATTATGGCCACTTCTTTACCTTTAAAGGCCCAGAGGTGCTCTTTGCCGGGCGGGAACAATTGCGACAGCAGCCGGCTGTGCGGGTCATCGACCGCATTGCGGATATGGGCAATAGCCTCAAGAGCTACAGCCTGCGTGACGCCGACCACGAGGCGGCCAAGAGCGCCGAAGTGAAGTATCTGCATCCGCGCCGCAAGGAGCTAGTGGGGGCTGAAAGCTCGGCCGAGAGCAAGGGTCTGAAGACGGCCTCGGGCGACGTCATCAAGCTGGACGTGCGCGTGGAGGACGAGGCACAGGCAGAGCGCATCGCAGACAGCCACCTCGATACCAAGAATGCGAAGAAGCTCACGGGAACCATGACGCTGGTGGGTGATCCTACCCTGGTTGCGGGTTCCACCGTCCAGCTTACCAGCTTCGGCAAATACGACGGCGTCTGGCTCATCAAGCCGTCGCGCCATACGAGCCAGAGAAGCGGCTACGAGACCGAGATCACCATCGAAAAGAAGGGGGATTGACCATGTATCGGCAGGGGATCGTGAAGGAAAACGACGACGCAAAATGCTGCTCTCGCGTCGAGTATTCGGACAAGGATGGCGTGAAGTCCTACTGGCTGGCGATCAACCAGCCGGCGGCGACCGCGTCGAAGCACTATGCGATGCCGGACGTTGGCGCACTCGTGAACTGCCTCGTGGATGCTACGGGTACCGAAGGGACCATCATCGGCGCCGTCTACAACGACAAGGACCCGCCGCCGATCACGGATGGCAAGCACCAGCATCTCGCCCTGGAGGGCGGCGGCATCATCGATTACGACAGGAGCAACGGCGGCCTGACGGTGACCATGCCGGGCGGCATCACCATCACGGCGGCGGGCGGCGTCACCATCGTGGTGGGCGGCTCGCGGTTCGTCATCACGGATGGCGAGATCCGCAGCGAAGCCGGCAAGATCATCGCGGATGGTGAGTTCGCCTTTGGCGACGCTTCACCGACACAGCCGATCATGCTGGAGAGTGGCCCTGCCACGAAGGGCAAGGGAAAATAGGGCGGGGGCAATGATGCCGGGCGCGCCGCCCGTGCCTTCGCTTACGGCCGCAGGCGTAGCCTGCGGCATGGCCCTGATATCGCAAATTCGGCATGTCCATTGGCAGCTCCGCGCGGGTGAGACCGATCCCGCCAGCGGCGCCATCGTCACGGGCTATGACGATATCGACCAGGAAGTGCGCACCATCATGCTGACGCCCATCGGCAGCGTGCCGTGCAATCCGCTCAAGGGCTGCAACATCCTGCCCTACATCGACCGCCCGCCGGAAATCGCCTTGCCGCGCATCTGCCAGGAGGTGTGGGACGCAGTCGCCACCTGGGTGACGCGGATCGAGGTGCTCACGGTCACCGCGCGGGCGGTGGAGCCCTGGCATTTTGTCGTCACGGTGCCGTGGCGCGTGCGCGGGGACGTCGCGCAGGAAATTCGCCAATCCGAGGTGGCGGTGCGCGCCTCCGATCTTACCGGCGGGACGCGCGCATGAGCCTCGATCCCAGCCGCGCCTATACGCTCTCCGAGATTATCGCCGCCGGGGAGCCGGCCTTTTTCGAAACCAATCCGCTGGCGCTCAAGGCCCGCATAGTGGCGCGGGCCGAGAGCCTCATGGACCGCACCCTCTATGAGGGGCAGGTCGAAATGTACATGGCGGAAGTCATCGCCTACGCACTGTCGATCCGCGCCAGCGAGCTGCAATTCGCCGTTGTTCAACGCCTGCTGCCATGGGCACGCGGAAAATATCTCGAAGCGCTGGCGGCACGCGTTGGGGTCTACCGGCTGAAGGCGGTGAAGGCCGGCCTCACTGTGCAGCTCATCATTGACGCGCCGCGCCCCTCCACCGTCATCATTCCCGCCGGCACCCGCGTCAGAGGGCGCACGTCCGGTGCGATATTTCTGACGGATAGTCCCTCTCTGATCCAGCCCGGCAGCATGATCGTGACCGTTCATGCGACCGCCGCTGGCGCGGGCGAGGAGGGCAACGGCGTCGTCGCCGGCACAGTGATGACGGTGCTCGACGGGTTGCCGGTCCCGGCGACCGCGACCGCCGTCACCACCTCCACCGGCGGTGCGGCCGAGGAACAGGACGACCGTCTGCGCGAGCGTGCGGCGGGCGCGTGGGAAACCATCAGCCGGGGCGGCCCGCGTGAAGGCTATCGCCAGCTGGCGCTGAAGGCGCATCAGGACATCATCGACGTCGCGGTGATCCGGCCGCAGCCGTGCGACATCGACATCTATGTGCTCACCGAGGTGATGCCGCCGGGGCCTGAGATCATCGCCGCCGTCTTTGCGGCCTGCGACCCGCGCACCGGGCGCCCCGAGGGCGACGAGGTGGATGTGATGCCGGCCACCGCAGTGACCATTGCCGCGACCCTGAACCTGTGGGTGGATGGCGAGCCGGAGGCCATCCAGCCGTTGGCCGAGGCCGCGTTTCGAGGCGTGTTCGCCGCATGGCGCCGCATCCTCGGTCCGCGTCTGGCCACGGGCGCCGCCGTCGAGGCTTGCAAGGCTGTCACGGGCGTCGTGGAGGCGACGGTTGAGGGCTGGAGCTACTCCGCTCTCGATGAAGAAGAATATGCCGTCCTGACCAGCCTGTCCGTTGAGACGGAGCTGGCCTGATGGCGCGCGTTCCCGTCACCTCCCTCATCCCGCCGCCGCTTTCCGGCGATGCCCGCGTGCGGGCGCTGCTTCAGGTGTTCGGCGAGCTGCTGGACGAGATGGAGGATTGGGCGCTGATCCTGCTCGATCCCGCCACGGTGCCCGACGTGGTGCTTCCCGCGCTCACCTACGAGCATTCGCTGGATGAGTTTGTCGGCGCCGAGGGCCTGCCGGTTCTGGTCATTCGCGACATGATCGCCCGCGCCTGGGACCTGCATGAGCCCAAGGGCTATGCGGAGGGCGTCGAGGGCGGCGTGGCGATGCTGGGCTACCCGGCGACGCTGGTTCAGTGGTGGCAGGAGGCGCCGCAGGCGATCCGGGGCACGCACCGGATCGAGGTCCGCACGGATCAACCCTTGTGGCCGGGCCAGCCGCCCGCCGGTCCCGGCACCGTGCGTGCCATCTGGCGGATGGTCCGTGCCATGCAGCGTTGGAGCCAGGACCACGCGGTGCAGCTCATCTCCGAGGCGTCTGTCGCGACGAAGGTCGGGGTGGGCGTGCTCGCCGCCGTGCGCATGCAGATCGAGCCCTTTGATCCCGGAATTCAAGAAGTTTCAACCGGCGTCCAAGCGGGCGTCGGCATCGTCACGGGGCACCTCATCATTGTGTCCGGCTGGATGGATTGAGCATGGCGCAGCAATATTATGGTCTCCTCACCAACGTCGGCTTGGCAAAGCTCGCCGCTGCGGCGGCCGGGGGCAGCGCGCTGGCGCTTGCCACCATGGGCTTCGGGGACGGTGGCGGGGCGGAAACGGCGCCGGCCAAGACGGCGACCGCACTCGTCAATGAGCGATATCGCGCCAACGTGGTGGAGAAGTATCCGCACCCGACCAATCCGGCGATCCTCTATGTGGAGGGGGTGATCCCCTCGGGCATCGGCGGTTGGACCATGCGCGAGGCCGGGATCTTCGACAGTGACGGCGATCTTATTGTGATCGCCAAGCCGCCGGCCATCGACGTGGCGCTGATATCCGAAGGTGCGTCCACGGAGGGCATCGTCCGCCTGCCGTTGGTGTTCGAAAGCCTGGATGCGGTCACGCTCCTGATCGATCCCACCGTTGTGCTGGCGACGCAAGGATGGGTGCTCAACCGCCTGATCGAGCGTCCCTTCGTCGCGGTCGATAGCGTGACCACAGTTGCGCCGCCGGCATCGCCCGCTACCCATAGCCTCTTTGTGGTGCCGGCTGGCGCCTCCGGCGCCTGGGCGACGGAGGTGGGCAAGCTCGCCTATTATAAAGGAGGCTGGATCTATCGGGACAGCCCCGTGGGCAAGGTGGTTGCTGCGAGCGACACCGGGAAATATTGGCGGCGCACGGCGGATGCCTGGGTCGAGTGGGTGGCGACGGACCTGAGCTCTGGCTTGGTGGAGCTCGGTACGCTGGCCGAGGTCATGACCGGCACCGACGCCGCGCGCGTGCCCTCGCTGGCCCATCTGGCTGTCGCGGTGCAACGTGGGCGCTGGGCCTATGCTGTAGCCGGCGGCACGGCGAGCGCGCTGACCGTGACGCTGAACCCTGCCATCGCCACCTATTCGGAAATCCTCGGCACCCCGCTGAGAGTGATGATTTCCGCCGAGAATGCAGGGCCGGCGACGTTAAATGTCAACGGCATCGGAGCGCAGCCAATACAGACGATGCGCGGTGCCACCCTCAACCGTGGCGATCTCCCCGCAGGTGCGATCGTCACCGTCATTTGGGCGGGCAGCGCGTTCCTCCTGTCGGGCGTCGCATACTCAGACATCCGCATCAAACTCACCGGCGATGCGACGGTCTATGTCAGCAACGCGGGATCCGATTCGACGGGCGACGGCAGCGCCGCGCATCCTTGGGCCACCATCGAGCATGCCTACAACCAGGTGCGGCGGCTCTACGACACGGCGGGCTACCAGGTGACGATCTCATGCGCGCCCGGCACGTATGTGGGCGGCACGCTCACCGGACCGCTGCCGGGGCTCGGCATGGTCTATATTTTGGGGTCGGGCAGCTCGCCTTCCGACGTCGTTATTGGGCCGCTTTCGGTACAGACCGGTGCCTATGTGCGCTTCGACCGGGTCCGGCATAGTGCACCAACGTCGGCAGGCGTATCGGCCTATTCCAGCAATGTGTATTTCATGGATGTTGATTTCGGCCCCTGTCTTTATTCTCATGTGCAGGCCTATGGTGGCAGCTTCATCCTGTTTCAGAGTGGGTACAAGATTTCCGCCGGGGGGCAGAACCACATTTATGCATCCGGCCGGTCTTATATCTCCTATGCGACACCCGGCCCGATCCCTGTAGCGATTACTGGCACCCCATCCTTCACGGATCAGTTCGCCTGGGCGGACAGCATGTCGACCATCACAGCGATGACGGCGGTTTATGCGGGCAGTTGCACCGGCCAGCGCCACACCATCGACCAGAACAGCCTGTGCGTCACCGGCGGTGGTGGCGTGAACTTCTTCCCCGGCTCGGTGGCCGGGGCCGTCAGCAATGACGCCGTGTTTATCTGATTTTCGGGGGCAGGGTGATGATGTACAACCCGCGCGATTGGTATTGGCTGGGTGCAGACGGCCGTCTCTATTCCTCGGCGGCGGGCAGCGTCGTCGCGATGGACACCGCCGCCTATCTGGCCTGGATCGCCGCTGGAAACGTCGCGACGCGCTGGCCGCGAGACGAGGCCGGCGCGCAGACGGATGCGGCCTTGCAGGATGTGTTGGCGCCCTACGGCCTCTCTCTATCCCCCACCGCAGCCTTGCTCGCCCACGCGGCACAGCGCCGGTGGGAAATCGAGACCGGCGGGATCGAGGTGGCGGGCCAGATGATCCGCACCGACGAGCAGTCCCAGGCCAAGATCGCCGGCGCCTGTGTGCTCCTGTCCAACGACGCTGAGATGGCCAGCATCGACTGGGAAGCCCAGCCCGGCACGTGGGTGAGCCTCGATCGCGCCACAATGATCGGCATCGGCGTCGCTGTCGGCCGGCATGTGCAGAGGTGTTTCTCGGCGCTGCGCCAGATCCAGGCGCGGATCAAAGCCGATCCGCCCAAGATCACCACCACCAGCGAGATCGACGCAGCGCTTGAGGTCCAAAATGGCTGAGGAAAATTGGCGCGGATATCAGGTCGGTGCGAGCGATCCGGCGATCCGGCGGTGCGGCACGCGGTGCTGCTGGCGCCGGGCATGGAGTGGCCCGCCGACGGCCGCATCGACCTCGGGATAGGCCCCAATGGCCCGGTGAGACCGCGCTGGCGCTGCCTCAGTTTCGAGACCGCCGGAACAGTGCTGATTGAGGATGAGGGCGGCGTGGTGATCCCGTACACGCGCGCGGCCGGGCAAATCCTGCCCCTGTCGGGCGTGGCATTGCGGCAGACCATAGCCACCGCAATCGGCGGTATTTCGGCGACCTCGGCCGGCCTCTTCCTGATCGGCCTGCGATGATCGGCGTTGGCGTCGCCATACCGAGCTTGATCACGGTCGCGCAGCTCGGCCTGGATCCATGGGCGGCGGACGCCCTCGGCCGGATGCAGGCGCCTCCGGATGATTTTGTTCGGCGGCTCGACGCTGGCGCGCGCATCTACCGGGCTGACGGAGTGCTCGACCGGCTGGACGCGCTGTGGGTCACTGGCTCCTACAGCCAGACCGCCGCTCGGCTGAACCTGGTGCCGTGGACCGGCACGGTGACGAACGCGCTGACGAACAGCGAGTTCGCTGGCGCGGCGCCCGGTGTCCTGCCCACGGGCCTGTCACTCGCCGGCTTCGCCGCAGGGAGCGGCAACAATTACGAAATCCAGGGCGTCGATAGCGTCAACGGCCAGCGGTTTATCAGGCTGCGCCTCTATGGCACATCGGTGGGCGTTGGGGCCGTTACGTTCAGCGTCCGGTCGGACACGAACGTTGATATCGGGCAGCGATGGACATCGAGCGCGAGCGTGGAGCTTGTCTCGGGCTCCTGGGTCGCGGGCCTCTCTGCCGTGACGCTGCGACTGAACTCGGATGGCGGCGGGAGCAACTTCATACCGGGGGCTCGGGCGCAATACACCAACACCCGCGTTGCGACCCTCGCCTCTACGGGCGGCAACCTTGTTCTGCGATACAGCACGCCGACAGCAACCACGACGCCCGTGACTTATGACGTGGTGCTGCGGATTGGCATGCCTCAACTGGTGCGCATGGACGTGCCGGGCAATTACATTCCCACCAGCGGGGCGGCGGCGTCTCAGGTGCAGACGCTGTACCGTTGGGATCTGTCGGAGATCAACAACCCGACATGGGCGGCGTGGGCGCCCGGCGCGCCCGGCGCGCCCGGCGGCTACGGGGGCAACGGGACCACCAGCTATCTGGATACGAACGCCGATCCGAGCTTCGATTTTTCCAAGGCGACCCTCAGTTCCGCAAGCTATGGCGCATGGACTGGACTGAATTTAACGTCCGGCTTTTCACTGGGCGACACAAACAACCGTGTTTCCATCAACCCGCGCACCTCCGGCGATCAGATCGTCGTACGCGTCAACTCCCCCTCCGGCCTCACGAGTGCGGCGGGCACTGTGCCCACTGCGGTCGGCCTGACTGTCGCCAACCGACCCTCCGAAAACCTGCGCGAAGGTTGGAAAAACGGGGTGCTCGTCGTGTCGGATACGCAAGCGCCGTCTTCGCTCCCTGTTGATCTGGCGTTGCTACGTGCTGGGGCGACATATTCGGCAAACCGAGTCTTGGCGGCGTTTGCCGGGGCGGCGCTCCTCTCGCCAGCGCAGCATCTTGCGGCTTACAGAGGGCTCGCGACCATGTTGGGGGTGGCGGTATGACCGCACAATATCTGATCCTGGATGCCGCCACCGCAGCGCTGGTGCGCGGCCCGACAGCCCCCGGATATGGGCTCGACCCGGTGCCTCTGCTGGACGGATCGGCCTGGATTCTCCCAGCGATCTGCGGGACTGCGCCTGAGCACGCGATGCACCGGGAGGTGCTCGCCGGGATGCCGGTGCGCGAGGTGGCGGATGCCGAGTGGCAGCGTGAGGAGTTGGGGTAGATCGACAACGAGGCCGGGGCGCACCGCGCCCCGGAACGCGGGACGGCCTAGGAAACCTTTGCCCGCGTGACCGAAAAGCGCCTTACCGGTCCCTCGCCGCAGCTGCGGCCGCAGCGTCGGGTACCTACAAGGCTGGATCTTAACAGGTGGAAAACGTACGATGCGGGAAATGCAGCGCGCTGTTGTTTCGGGCGGGCGCTGGTGCCATCCAAGGCCCGATAGAGATCAAGTGCCGCCGGTGTGGCACCGTCAATTTCCTGAGGCCCGTCGAGCCCACCTCCGAGCGCCAAGAGCGCCGCTCCGGAGACGCTACATGTCGACCATCCGCCGCGAAGTGATTGGCAACGCCACCCTCTATCTCGGCGACGCCCTTGAGGTGCTCGCGATGCTGGAGCCGGGCTCGGTCAGCGCCGTTCTGGCGGACCCGCCTTATTCGAGCGGCGGCGCCCACAAGGGAGACCGCTCCGCCGCCACCAGCAGCAAGTATCAATCCTCGCCGCATCGGGGGCTCTATCCGCAGTTCGCAGGCGATACCCGCGATCAGCGCGGTTTCTTGGCGTGGTCCACGATGTGGATGAGCCGCGCTCGGCTCGTGACGCAGCCCGGCGCCATCTCCTGCGTGTTCTCGGATTGGCGGCAGTTGCCCATCACTACGGACGCGGTGCAGGCGGGCGGCTGGGTGTGGCGCGGGATTGTGCCCTGGGACAAGACGGAGCGGGTTCGTCCCCAGCTCGGCCGCTACCGGGCACAAGCCGAGTATATCGTCTGGTCGACCAACGGAGCCCGGCCGCTTGTGGGACCGGTGGCACCAGGGGTGATCAGGGAGCCAATTCCGCCGGTCAAGCACCACATCGCGGGAAAGCCGGTTGGCTTGATGGAGCGGCTGATGTCGGTGATGGACGCGGGACCGATCCTCGATCCGTTCATGGGCTCAGGCACCGTGGGGCTCGCGTGTGCGGCTGCCGGCCGACCGTACATCGGGATTGAGGTGGAACCAGCCTATTTCGAGATCGCCTGTGAGCGGCTTGCGGCTCGATGATCCTGCCCTATGACAAGCAAAAATCGTCTGAGGCTCACTGCAAAAGGTGCCGGTCATCACTGCAAAAGATCGCGGCCGGCTACAGTCCGCGGCGCGGTGGGGCGGGCGCTGAGATCTGAAAAATAGGCGGGAGGCGAATGGTAGCAGCGGGCGGATTTGAACCGCCGACCTCCGGGTTATGAATCCGGCGCTCTCACCAACTGAGCTACACTGCCATGCGCATGCTGGCGCGGAAGCAACGCATATACGAGCGCCGCCGCGTTCGTGTCAATGAGGGTGTATTGGTATTCAACAGTCAAGCGCCCCGACGGCCTCTTTGAGTTTCACCGTAGAGGATTCGACGATCTTTTAGACCGATCGAGATAGTTTTTTCAAATAATCAAACGACATGCCGACTGTACTCCAATTTGTTCCCATGAATGATTCTTCAAGAATCTTATTGTGACTTCTTCCGTGAAATGCATACCTTAAATCAAAAGATCCAATCTTTGAAATCTTCGGATAGATATAATCGTATCTAAATCCCTGTTTAATGTAATAATTTGGATATTTTCCTGTACCGGATATTCCTATCCTTACATCGGCGCGATCTTCATCAAATTCATAAGTCAAAAAATTCGTTATGATTTGACGAATGTATTGATCTGGCCTTGCAAGTGTTTGTAGGACATCGTCAATTTTGCTATCTTTTCTCATCCCCACTCTCCGGCTAGCATTAGGTTTTCCGGAAATGGGGATGATTTTTTCGGTTTCAAGAAAGCGAGTGCGCCCACCCTCAGCCGCGCGCCTTTCGGATGCGCACCAGCTTGAAGAAGCCGACCGGGAAAACCGGCGAGATTTCCACCACTTCCATGTCGCCCTGGCGCGCCGCCCAGGCGCCGAGGCGGCCGGCCTTGAAGGCGATGCTCCAGCCCACTTTCTTCACCAGCGGGGCGAGGGCGGTTTCCACATGCATGGCGGCGCCCGCATCGGCGCCGAGCTTGGAGGCGATGATGATCTCGCCATTGGGCTTCAGCACGCGGCGCATCTCGTCGAGCGCGCCTTCCGGGTCCGGCACCAGGGTGATGACGAAGGGCACGGTGACGGCATCGAAGCGGGCATCGGGAAAGCCGAGCGCGCAGGCGTCCATGGCGGCCAGCAGCGATACCTGCTTGAGGCCGCGCGCCGTGGTCTTCTGCACCGCCTTGCGCAGCATGTCCGAGGACAAATCGATGCCGGTCACGCGGCAGGTGCGGGGATAATAGGGCAGGGTCAGGCCGGTGCCGACGCCGACTTCCAGAATGTCCGGGCCGCAGCTCGCGGCGGCGTTGGCGGCCTTGCGCTGGGCGTCCGCCAGCAGCTTCTCATAGACGGTGTCATAGATGGGCGCCCATTTCGCATAAGCGCGCTTCTGGCCTTCGAGATCGTACTGGACCGCCATGTCTGCCTCTGCCCCAGCCTGCATCCCGGCGATGGTCCCGCCGGGACGTCATGTCATGCGGCGTCTGGGCCGCGAAAATCTTGTTCGCTCAGGCGACCTGCGCCTGCATCGCGTCGCGCACCGCCGAGCGGGTGCGCAGGATGGTGCCGCCGCCCAGCAGGCGGGCGCCGCCGTCGGGAGCATCGTAGAGCACGCATGCCTGCCCCGGTGCAACGCCTTCTTCGCCCAGGTGCAGATGCACCAGCGGCAGGCCCTGCGCGTCGAGCCCCAGCCGGCCGGGCGCGGGCGCGCGGGTGGACCGCACTTTCACGAACACCTCGCGCTCCGCCGCGCAGGCCTGCGCAAACGGCTCGTCGCCAAGCCAGTTCACGTCGGATATGCGGATGGCATGGACCGTCAGCGCCTCGCGCGGGCCGACCTTCACCTCGCGCCGCGCGGCATCAATGCCGATCACATAGAGCGGCTCAGGGGTGGAGATGCCGAGGCCCTTGCGCTGGCCGATGGTGTAATGCATCACGCCGCGATGGCGGCCGAGCAGGCGCCCGTCCAAATGCACGATGTCGCCGGGATCGCCCGCCTCGGGCCGCAGGCGCTGCACGATTTCGGCATAATCGCCGCCGGGCACGAAGCAGATATCCTGGCTGTCCGGCTTGTCCGCGACCACGAGGCCGAGCTCGGTGGCGAGCGCGCGCACTTCGCTCTTCTTCAGATGCCCCAGCGGAAAGCGCAGCCGCGCCAGCTGAGCCTCACTGGTGGCGTAGAGGAAATAGCTCTGGTCGCGATTGTCCTCGGCGGCGCGATAGAGCGCGCGGCGCCCGTCCGGCAGGGCGCGGCTGGAGACATAATGGCCGGTGGCCAGAACCGAGGCGCCGAGATCCTCGGCGGTGGCGAGCAGGTCGCGGAACTTGACCGTGCGGTTGCAGTCCACGCACGGAATAGGGGTGACGCCAGAGGCGTAGCTGTCGGCGAAGCGCTCGATCACTTCCTCGCGAAAGCGGCTTTCATAATCGAGCACATAATGGGGAATGCCCAGCTTCTCGGCCACGGTGCGGGCGTCGTAAATGTCCTGCCCGGCGCAGCAGGCGCCCTTGCGCAAGGCGGCGGCGCCCTGGTCGTACAATTGCAGCGTCACGCCCACCACATCATAGCCGGCATGGGCCAGCAGCCCCGCCACGACGGAAGAATCGACGCCGCCCGACATGGCCACCACCACGCGGGTGGAGGCCGGGTCCGCGCCGATATCGCCGATCTGGTCGAGGAGGGTGGGAGGCAAGATCATGGGGCGGTGTCACCGGCAGAAGAACGGGCGCATGGCCAGAACCTGCGCGACCACGCCCCTTTAGTATAGGTCGCCGCCGCCAGTGTGCAATTGCGACGCAACACAACGTCCATGTGCGGCAAGCAGGGCAGGGCACGCACCGGCGCGTGACGCGCTCAACTGGGCCCCGCCGCGCCGGCGAGATGATGGAGCACGATGCCGCTGGTGGTGGCGACGTTCAAGCTGTCGAATCCCGCCGCCATGGGGATGGAGACGGTGCGCGTGCGGGCGAGCAGGTCCGCCGGCAGGCCGGGCCCCTCGGTGCCGAACAGCGCCGCGACGCGTGCGCCGCGGTCCAGCCGCGACAGGGGAATGGTCCCGGACGGGCTGAGCGAGACGATGTCGAAGCCGGCCTGCGCCAGCAGCGCCAGCATGTCTGCGCCGCCAGCGACGCGGGCATATGGCACGATGAGGCTTGCCCCCACCGAGACCCGGATCGCCTTGCGATAGAGCGGATCGCAGCTCGCCGCGTCCAGCAGCACGGCGCCGGCACCGAAGGCGGCGGCATTGCGGAAGATGCCGCCCATATTGTCGTGGTTGGAGATGCCCACCAGCCCCACCACCAGCGCGCGCGCTGGAAGGGACGCGAGCAAGGCGGCCGCTTCGGGCGGCGGCGGCGGTTCCACAAGCGCCAGGATGCCGCGATGGATGTGGAAGCCGACGATGGCGTCCATCACCGGCTGGGCCGCCACATGCACTGCGACAGGGTCCGGCAAAAGGGCGAGCACATCTTCCAGGCGCGCGGCGCTCGCGGCGGAGAGCAGCAACGCGCGGATGCAATGGTCGGTGCGCGGCACGAGCAGGCGCAGCACCACTTCGCCCTCGGCGATGAAGCGGTTCTTGCGGCCGATCAGGTCGCGCTCGCGCAAGGCGACGAAATCCGCGATGCGCTCATCCTGCGCATCGGTGATCGTGACGAGATCCGGCATGTCAGCGCGCGGGACGGGGCGGCGGCGGGCCGGCGGAGGCGCGCACCACGAGTTTGGGTTCCAGAACCACCCGTTCCACCGGGCGGGTGGGCGCCGCGATGCGCGCCAGCGCGAGGGCGGCGGCGGCGCGGCCATATTCGGGAATGCGGGTGTAGACGGTGGTCAGCGCCGGGTGCCAGAGCGCCGCTTCGCCGATGTCGTCATAGCCGACGATGGAGAAATCCGCCCCCACCTCCAGCCCCGCCGCCTGCACGCCCATGACCGCCCCGAAGGCGCACAGATCATTGAAGCAGACCGCGGCGGTCGGCGGGTTTTCCAGCGCCAGCAGGCGCGCGACGCCCTCGCGGCCATATTCGCGCAGGCCGGGGCCGGGCGCATGCAGCGCCGGTTCGAACGGCAATCCCGCCTTGGCGAGCCCGGCCTTGTAGCCCGCGAGCCGCTTGCGGCCGGTGGAGGTTCCCTCCAGCCCGCCGATCATGCCGATGCGGCGATGGCCGAGCGCCACCAGATGGGCAACGCCCAGGCTGACGCCGGTGGCATCGTCGGAGCCGGCGAAATCGAAGCCCGATCCTTCCACCTCGCGCGTCACCTGCACCACGGCGATGCCGCTGATGGCCAGCGCCCGCAGATCGGCGATGGTGGTGTCCAGGGCGGGCGAGATGATGAAGGCGTCGGGCCGGTATTCCGCCAGCGTGCCGAGTGTGCGGGCCTGGCGCACCACGTCTTCCTGGCTCACGCCCAACAGAATGGTCTTGCCGGCGCCGCTCAGCGCATCCTCAAGCGCCGCGAGCAGCTCGGTGAAGGAGGGATTGACGATATCGTGCAGGCCCACGCCGATGATGTTGGTGCGGGCGGTGCGCAGGGAGGCGGCGCCGCGATTGGCCACATAGCCGCGCTCGCGCGCCATGTCCTGCACCCGCTGGCGGGTGGCCTGCGCCACCACCGGGCTGTCGCGCAGCGCAAGCGAGATCGTGGCCGTGGACAGTCCCAGTTCCGAAGCCAGGCGTTGCAGCGTCACTCTGCCGAGGCTTACCGTCTCCGTATCGTCCATGATCCCTCCGTGCAGCCAAGTCTTAGACGCTTCGCTTGCTCACTTCATCCATGCTAAACGATTTAAGCCCCGCGACCAAAAGACAAAGTCACTCGGAGGGACTGGACATGGAAAAAGCGCGCATCGGCTTCATCGGCGTCGGCCTCATGGGCCACGGCATGGCGAAGAACCTGCTGGAAAAGGGTTTTCCCCTCACCGTCCTCGCCCATCGCAACCGTGCGCCGGTGGAGGATCTCCTGGCGCGCGGCGCCCGGGAGGCCGAAAGCGCGGCGCAGATGGCCGCCGCCTGCGACATTATCTTCCTTTGCGTCACCGGCGCGCCCCAGGTGGAAGCGGTGGTGCGCGGTCCCGGCGGCATTCTTGAAGGCGCCCGTCCGGGCCTGCATCTGGTGGATACGTCCACCTCCGAGCCGGCTTTGACCATCGCCCTGCATGCCGAGCTGAAGGAAAAGGGCATCGCCTTGTGCGATTCCCCGCTCGGCGGCACGCCCACCAATGCGGCCGAGGGCACGCTAATCGCCATCGTCGGCGCCGAGGATGCGGCCTTCGCCGTGGTCAAGCCGGCGCTGGAGGCGATCGCCGCGCGGATCAATCATGTGGGCGCGCCCGGTGCCGGCCACACCATGAAGCTGCTGAATAATTTCCTGTCGCTGGGCTATGGCGCGCTCTATGCGGAGGCGCTCGCGCTGGCCGCCAAGGTGGGCGTCTCGCCACAGACCTTCGACAGCGTGCTGCGTGGCTCGCGCATGGATTGCGGCTTCTACCAGACCTATTTCAAATATGTGCTGGAGCGCGACGAGAACGCCCACAAGTTCACTTTGTCCAATGCCCACAAGGACATGCGCTATGTGAACAATCTCGCCTCCGCGACCGGGGCGGCGAATTTCATCGGCGCCACCATCAAGAATGTCTATGCCGCCGCCGAGGGGCTCGGCCGGGGCGATTGGAACGTGCTGCAGATTTCCGACGTGGTGGCGGAGATGAACGGCGTCTCGCTGGGCGAGATCCCGCAGATGAAGGCGGCGGCGGAATAGGGCGTCCTATTCCACCTCGCTCTCCACCGGGCCGCCCTCCATTAGCCGGCGCAAGGTCAGCAGCGCCTCGCGCAGGACGGCGTGTGAGGGCGGCGACAAAGCGAGCCGGACCGCATTCGGGGCATGGCCGGGGGTAACGGCGAAGGCACTCGATGGCGTGATGGCGATGCCCTGCCGCGCCGCCGCTCCGGCGAACGCCTCCGCGCGCCACGGCTCCGGCAGTTCCAGCCAGGCATGGTACGCGCGGGGGTCGGCCTTGAGCATCGCCCCGTCGAACACGCTCCGCGCGATGGCTTGGCGCGCCTTCGCATCCGCGCGCTTCGCCGCCACGAGGCGGGCGACGACGCCCTCGTCCATGATATGCAGCCCCATGGCCAGCGGCAGGCCCATGACCGCCCATGTGCCGGATCGCACCGCCGCCACCAGCCGTTCGCTCCAGGCCGGTGGCCCGGCGATGAAGCCGAGGGTGAGCCCCGGCGCGACCCGCTTGGAGAGGCTGTCCACCAGCAGCACATGGTCCGGGGCGCGCGCGCTGAGGGGCGCGTCGTCGCACAGGAAACCGTAGATCACATCTTCCACCGCCATTAGGTTTTCGGCCTTGAGCAGATCGGCGATCTCGTCGCGCCGCGCCGCATCCATGGAAACGCCGAGCGGATTATGCAGGCTCGGCTGCACATAGATGCCCCGTAACGGCGCCGCGCGATGGGCCCGCAGGATGGCGTCGGGCTTCAATCCCTTGTCGTCCATGGCCAGCGGCACCAGGGTGATGCCGAGCCGCGCGGCGATCCATTTTACGGCCGGATAGGTCATGGCCTCGACGCCGATGCGCTCGCCGGGGGGGGCAAGGGCCGAGAAGGTGGCGGCGATGGCTTGTCGCCCGTTGGTGGTGAATGCGATGCCGGCCGGATCGGGGCGCCAGTTCGGGCCGGCGAGAAAATCCGCGGTGGCACTGCGCGCGGCCCGCGTGCCGGCGGCGCCGATGGGCCGGAAGGCGGCGGAGAGCGCGCCTTGCCGGGCAAACCCTGCAAGGATCTGTTCCAGCTCCGCATCCTGGGTTGGCAGGATGGGAAAATTGAGCTGCAGGTCGACCGGCGCATGCGAGGGCTCGCCCACGCTCGTCGTGCTCCCCTCGCCGATGGTGCGCACATAGCTGCCGCGCCCCACTTCGCCCGAAATCAGGCCCCGGCGCACCAGCTCGGCATAGACCCGGCTGGCGGTGGAGGGGGCGATGCCAACGGTATAGGCGAAGTCCCGCTGGGTTGGCAGCCGGCTGCCGGGGGCGAGGCGGCCGGAGGCGATATCGGCGGCGAGCATGTCGGCGAGGGCGCGAAAATCGGGCGAGGGCATTTATTGATCCGAGTGCAATATAATAATTGCACCGATACATCATCGGCGCAATGAATGCGAGCAATTCATGAGGATATTATCATGACGCTGCGCACTCGCCAGATTACACCGACCGAGAGCCGGGGACGGCCCTCGCTTCCGATCGCGCTTCCGCTCCGGGGGCCGACCACTCACGCCGCCGCGCGGGGCCGGCTGGCCCCGGGAGAAGTCCCCTGTGGGCCCCTTGCCGAGGGCTCGGGCGCGGCGATCGCACGGCGCTCCGGCGCACCGCAGGGGAGCCTTGCGGGCTTGGTGGGGCTGCTGCGCATATGGCTGCGGCGGGCGCGCGAGCGGCGCGAACTGGCGGATCTGGACGCGGACCAGATGCGCGATACCGGCATCAGCCGGGAGGCGGCGCGCCGCGAGGCGGAAAAGCCGTTCTGGCGGGCGTGAGCGGGGGCGCGCTCAGCGCTTCACGCCGTAGGCGCTCATGAACATGCGCACCGCGCGGCCGACCACCGCCTCGATCTGGTCGCGCTGGATGGTGGCGGCGGCGCCGAACAGCACTGGGGCGAGGATCGTATCCTTGGACAGCGAGAGGAACTGGCTCGCCGCCGCCTCGGTATCGTCGATGTCGAGAACCCCTTGCTCGACCTTGGCCTGAAGAAAGGCGGACAGGCGCCGGGTGCCGGAGTTCGGCCCCGCTTCCAGGAACCGCAACCCGATGGCGGGGAATTTCTCGGCGATGGCGATCACGCTCCGCACTGTGGCGACATGGCAGGGGCGCAGCATGGCTTCGATGAAGGAGATGCCAAGCTTGGTGAGCGCCGCTTCCACATCCGGCTCATTGGCATCGAGCACGAACAGGCGCTCGGCGGTCTCCGCGCATTCGCAGCTCACGAGGCTGGCGAACAGATCGACCTTGTCGTGGAAATACACATAGAGGGTGCCTTTGGAGACACCCGCCGCGCGCGCGATCTCGCCCATGCTGGCCGCGTCGAAGCCCTGGTCCAGAAACACCTGCCGCGCGCCGGCCAGGATCTGCCTGCGCTTTTCCGGGTCCTGGCCCGCCACTGCTTCCCTGGTTTCCACAACCGACAAAATTCGCTCCCTATGCTGGCGCCCGCGCGCCAATGCGCTGCCATTGCTGCATTACCCTTCGCCGAAAGGGCCGCCGCGTCAATTGTCTGCACGCCGACAATGGTTAAAAATTGACCGAACCGTTCGGTTCCACTTGCGCCCGTCGGAAAGCTCGGCTAAACAGAAGATGTCTTGACCGAACCGTTCGGTCACACCCGGAGCCGCAACCCGGTGGTGACTGGCGTTGAGGGAGGGGAGCACCGCCCCCGCTCTCCTCCCTCATTCTTCCTTCAGGCCCGTCCCCCTGTTTCGCGCCGTCCGGTTCGACAAGCCCGCCCTGGTGCAAGTCGCCCGTGCGTGGTCGCCCGCGCGCATTGTGCGTCGTGATGGCGTGTGCTCACTGCGGTGTCGCAAGTGCCCGCAGGTCGATCGGCGGCGCCACGCTCAGGCGATTGTGGCCCTCGCGCTTGGCCTCATAAAGCGCGCGGTCGGCCGCGTGCAGTAGCATTTCCATGTTGGCGGCCGAGCCGGCGCGCGTGGAGGCGATGCCGGCGGAGGCGGTGCACAGGCTCTCGCACCCTTCCACCATGCCGGACAGATGGGTGAAGGTGACCATGATGCGCCGCGCCGCGATGGCCGCCTGATGGCCGTCGGTTTCCGGCAGCAGCACCGCGAATTCCTCGCCACCGATCCGCCCGGCCATATCGCCGGCGCGCAATTGCGTGGTGGCTGCGCTGGCAAACGCCAGCAGCACCGCATCGCCCACCGGATGGCCATAGGTGTCATTGATGTATTTGAAGCGGTCGAGATCGAACACGATCACAGCGCTCGGCCGCGCGCGCCGCGCATCGCGCGCCAGGGCCGACACCGCATGGACGAACAAAGCGCGCCGGTTCGGCAGGCCGGTCAGGGCATCCGTGTCGGCCGTCTGCCGCAGATGCACCGCGATCTTCTCCTTGGTGAGGGTCACCAGGAGAAAGGCGAACAATTGCAGCATCAGCACGTTTTCAAGCGCAATCGGGATGAACCACGGATTGGCGAACATGAAGACCGGCCCCTGCGGCTGCGCGAGGGCCAGCGGAATGCGCAGCAGCAGGCCGATGCCGTGCACGATCAGCAGCGCGGCCAGCAGAATGCGGCTCGGCAGGCCCTTGGCCCGCAGGAATTCGAAGGCCGCGGCGGCGCAATAGCCCGCCAGCAGCACCGAGGCGAGGGTGATGCGGCCGGTCGTATTGGCGTAGAAATCGGGGAACTGGCAGGCCACCAGCCACATCACCGCCCCGGCCACCGCAACCAGGGGTTCCATTTGACGGCCGTTGAACGCGCGCGCCGCGGCGTAGATGAGGCCGCCCCCATAGATGACGAGCCCAGTTCCCAGCATCTGCGAGAACAGCGTCGGCAACGCCTCGCGCGCCGCGTTCAGCAAGATGCCGGTGGTGATGAACGCATAAGCGATACCGCCCCACAGCAGCAGGCGTTCGCTGCGCGCCTGCGACCACGCCCAGATCTGGAGACAGGCGCCGATCGCAGCCGTCAGCACCAGCAGGGCGAAAAGGGTATGCGGTTCGGACGGCATCTTTATCTTCGTTGCCTGAGGCAGAATGTCTGCGCGCGCTCATCGCGTATGGCCTTATAGCACTGCCCAGGGTTGGCGTCGCGCCGTTGCCGATCGGTGCACAAAACCGTGCGCGACCCTGGCGCGAGGCTTTGGAGCGAGGCTTTGGAGCGAGACTCTGGCGCCGACGTCGGCGGATCGGCTAATGTGCGTGTCCCTGCCGTCGCGTACGCCTCAGGCGTGCCCTTCCCGGACGCCTCGATGACCCCTCAGGCCCGCCCAGATACCCCCTTCTCCCGCCAGGCATGGACGGCGAACGCCCCGCTTTACGACGCCATCCGCGCCATGCCGTTCAATGCCGAGCTCGCGGCGGGAACGCTGGAGGAGGCCCGGTTCAAGCATTATATCGTGCAGGACGCGCATTATCTGATCGGCTTCGGCCGCGCCCTGGCGCTGGCGGCCGCCAAGGCGCCGAGCCCGGACCGGATCGTGCAGTTCGCCAAGGGGGCGGAGGTCGCGATCATCGTCGAGCGCGAATTGCACGGCTCGTTCTTCCGCGAGTTCGGCATCGGGCCGTCGGCGTTCGCGCACACGCCATTGTCTCCCGCCTGCCACCATTATGTGTCGTTCCTGCTGGCGACCGCCCATGGCGAACCCTATGAGGTGGTGCTCGGGGCGCTGCTGCCGTGCTTCTGGATCTATGCCGAGGTGGGACGCGACATTCTCGCCCGCGCAGCACCCGCAAATCCCTATCAGGCCTGGATCGACACCTATGCCGGCGAGGATTTCCACGACGCCGTGCGGGAGGTGATCGCCGCCACCGACGAAGCCGCCGAGCAGGCTTCCGCCGGCACCCGCGGGCGCATGCACGACGCATTCGCCCGCGCGACCCAGCTCGAGTGGATGTTCTGGGATTCCGCCTATCGCCTGGAGGCTTGGCCGGTGTAGGCCGACCTCCGCCGACGCGGTAGGCGAGGGGCGAAGGGGAAAGGCGAGGGGAAGGGCGATGGTGGCCGCGCGCAATTCACGCGCGGCATGGTCTTGCCGCCGTCGCCGGACATGGACACACTCCGCCGCAAATCACCCCGGAGCCGCGCCGCGAGCGGCTGCACGGGCCGCGCAGATGGAGCCCTCATGACCGCCCAACCCGCTTTCGTCCGCACCATCCTCACCCACGGTGCTGTCACCCGCACGTCTGCCGCCCGCACCGCAGGGGCCTGCGTCGTGGCGGCGGGCCTTCTGGCCGTCGTGGCGGTTCCGTTGGTGCCTGCGCACGCGGAAACCTGCCTGGAGCAGATCGTCGCCCTTCAGAAGCGCGTGGATGCGGTGCAGGGCAAGCCCGCGGCTCCTCGCCCCGAGCCGCAGAGCGTCGGCGCGCAGCTCGATCAGCAGCCGACCCCAGGTTCGGTCGCCGCCGCGAGCGGCAGCCTGCCGCAGCCGGTCGGTCCCGCCGCCGCGCTCAATGCCGCGGAGAATTTCCAGGCCGCCGGCAACGAAGCCGCCTGCCTGAAGGCGGTCGGCGAAGCCCGCGATATGCTGGAAGGCCGCTAGAGAACGATCCGCCCATATGGAACCACTTGGTGGTTCCATATGGGCGGTGAATCGCCCTCTAACTTGTTGAATAGAGGCGGATTCACTGCCCATATTGAAACGCCCAAGGCGATTCAATATGGGCAGATCCGGCTCTAGGCTCGGGCGCCGCCGCATGGCGCAACGCGTCCGGTGGCGCCGCGTGCGGGGCGATCGGGATGAACCTCTCTCCACAGGTCGGCGGTCTTGTCCGCCTTATCCATTTGGCTAAGCTGGCGCCATGATTGATCCCTTCCTCGCCGGACGCCTCACCTTCACGCCCGCCGCTCCCAGCAAGCCGCCGCTTCCCCCCGGCCGCAATGCATTGGGAATCGCGCCGGAACGTGACGCCGTCCTGTTCGTGCCCGCCGGGCTGGATCCGGCCCGGCCGGTGCCTTTGGTGGTGCTGTTTCACGGCGGCGGTGGCAGCGCGGAGAAGATCCTTCCGGTGCTGGAAGCCCAGGCGCAGATGCATTCCTTCCTGCTGCTGGCGCCGCAATCGCAGTTTCCCACCTGGGATATCGTGATCGCCGGAAACGGCCCGGACCGCGAGCGGCTGGACCGGGCGCTGGCCGAGGTGGCGGCGCATTTCACCGTGGACCGGAGCCATCTGGCATTCGCCGGCTTCTCCGACGGGGGCAGCTATGCCCTGTCGCTGGGCCTGACCAATGGCGACATCGTCAGCCATATCATCGCGTTCTCGGCCGGTTTCATGTCGGTGCATGTGCAGGAGGGCGCGCCGCGGGTGTTCATCGCGCACGGCCTCCAGGACGAGCAATTACCCATCGCCACCGCCGGGCGCGCCAATGCCGCCAAGCTCCAGGCGGCCGGCTATGACGTGCAATATGTGGAGTTCAACGGCACCCATTCGGTGCAGCCGCCGATCGTGTTCCTGGCCATGAATTTCTTCCTCGGCGCCGGCGTCGCGGGGTAAGCCGGCCGGGGAGGCGCTTCGTCCTCAGGGCTTCACGTTCAGGAACTTGATCCGCGCCACCGCCGTGATCAGCTTCGCCATCAGGCGCGGGGCGAAGCGCTGGTAGCGGCGCGCCTCGCCGGTGATTTCGTCCGCCACGCTCTGGTTGAAGCGATCATTCATCACGACGCCGCTGACCGGCGCATTGGCGGTGCGCAAGGCGGCGGCGGCGCGGGACAGCGCGATGCGCGAATCGCGCCCCGGCATGCACAGCACCACGACGCTGTCGCACGCGGCGGCGATGCTCGTCACCGGCACGGCGACGCGTTCGCGCGGTTCCACGGCGGCGAGATCGAGCACGATGGCGTCGTAGGATTCCAGCAATTGATCGAGCATGGCGCGGATGACCGCGGCGCTGCGGAAGGCGAAGCTGGCTTCCGGCAGGGGCGCGGCGATCAGCGTATCGAAGCCGCGCGGGTCGGTATCGACGAAGGCGAGCAGATCGGGATCGGCGGGGGTCCAGGCGGTGGCCTGCGCCGGCACGGCGGCGGTGGGGTCCGCAAGGCCGATCAGCAAGGTGCGATTCTGGCGCTGGGACCGCACCGCCAGCGCGCCCGCAAGCACCGACACCCCGCTGCCGCTGTGGACGCTGGTAATCCCGACCGCGCGGGCGCCCTGCCCGAACGTGGACAGATAGATGGATTCGACCTCGCGCAGGCTGCGTCCCCTCACCTTACCCTCCCATCGCGAGAATGAGCGAGATCACCGGCAGGATGTTGCGCATGGCGTCGACGAAGATCTTCCATTCGCTCTGGGCGGAACTGGGCACATAGACGGTGTCTCCCGGCCCCACCACCGGCAGCACCGAAATATCGCCCGTGCGGGCGAATTCCACGAGGTCGAACACCCGCGCCTGCTCGCGGCAGCAGCCGAGATTCACCACCACGATGCGCTGCTGATAGGCGTCCGCCGTAGGTCCGCCGGCCTCGGCGAGCAGGTCCAGCAGCGTCATGTTGGCGGCGAAGCGATAGCGTCCCGGCTTGCCCACGGCGCCCAGCACCCGAACCGTGCTTTCGGCGGGATCGTCGAACCATTCCTTATTGGTGCGGTCGGGCACGAAGATCACGTCGCCGGTGCGCACCCGGGGCAGCAGCTTTTCGTCCCCGGTGGCGAAATATTGCGCAAGATTGACCTTGGTGACCTTCGAGCCCGGCTGGTTGCGGTGCGACACCCGCACGTTGCGCAGGTCGGCATTGGAGGTGGGGCCGTTGGCGGCGGTGAGAATGTCCATGAAGGTCATGCTCTTGTTGAACGCATAGCGTCCGGGCGCGCCCACCTGGCCCATCACATAGATCGCGTCCCCCTTGGCCAGCTGGACCCAATTCGCCTTATTGTCCACCGGCGAATCCGGCAGCGACGGCACGCGGATCACGTCGCCGGCCTCGATCTTCGGCAGGTCCGACAGCTTCCCGCCGGTGGTGATGAAGGCGCCGAGGTCGAAGCTGATCGCCTTTCCGCCCTGGCGTGCCTTCAGGATCTGCAAATGGGCGATGTCGCCATTCTGGCTCGGCCCGCCGGCTTCGCCCAGCAGATCCAGCAAGGTCATCTCGTCGGACCATTCGTAGCGGCCGGTCCGCTGCACGGCGCCCATCACCTCAACCGCGCGATTGGGCGGGAGCTTCAGCCAGGACGGGCGGTCCGAGGCCTCGATCTTCTCCGGCACGAACACCGCGTCGCCCGGCAGGATTTCCGGCAAGGGCTTCTTGTCGCCCTCGGTATAGGCGAACAGGTTGAATTGCTGGACGCTGCCGTCGGCCTTCAGGATCTTGACCCGCGTCGTGTCGGCGAAGCGGGTCGGGCCACCGGCATTGGCGAGGATCTCCACCAGCCGCGCGTCGGGCGGGGCTTCGAGCGAACCGGGCCGGGCCACCTCGCCGATCACATAGACGGTGCGCACCGAACGGCGGATCTCGTCTTCCTGCTTCGGAATGAAGATGGTGGCGCCGGGCTTCAGCGGCGGCATCAGCTTCGCGTCGCCGGTGTCGAGATATTTGCGCAGGTTGAAGATCTTGGGTTCGCCGCCGTCGATCACCCGCACCTGGTCGATGGAGGAGAAGCGGGTGACGCCTCCGGCGCGCATGATCATGTCCACCACGCTGAGCCCCTCTTTATAGGCGAAGGAACCGGCGCGGCTGACCTCGCCGAATACCTTCACGGCGGTGGGAGATTCGGCGGCGTCGCCCTGCTCGGTGAGGGTGCGGCTGTCGAAATTGATCTGCACGTTGCCGGTGGCGGGCGAGGCCGGCACGAAGATGATGTCGAGCGGCTGCAATTGCGGCAGCAGGCTCGTGTCACCGGTGTCGAGATAGCGCTTGTAATTGAACACGCTGGTGCGGGTGCCCCGGCGCACCTGGAGCCGGTCGAGCTGGGCGCCCTGGAGCAGCCCGCCGGCCGCGCCGATGGCCTGCTGCACGTTGGAATCCCCCGGCAAGTCCACTTCCCCGGGCTTGTCCACATAGCCGAGGACCGTGATGTAGAGCCGCCGGTCCTTGAGCGTCACGTTAAGGCGGTCGAGGTCGCGATAGGCTCGCGCAAGGGCATTGCGGATCAGGGTGGAGGCTTCCGCCAGCGTGCGGCCCGCGACATCCACGGCGCCCACTTCCGGCAGCGCCACGCGGCCGCGCCGATCCACGTTCAGATCCGTGTTGAGCGCGGGTTCGCCGGGCAGGGCGATGGCGAGCACGTCGCCGATCCGCAGCCGGACCTCCTCGCCCGCGCCGGCGGACTGGGCGCGCGCCGGCCCGCACAGGCCCAGCGCGAGCGCGATCAGCGCGGCGCAGAACCAGGCGAGGGCCAGGGCACCAGAACCGGCGAGGGGCGCACAGGGGCGTCGCATGTCACGGCGCCCGCTCGCCTTTTGGCCGCGCGAGAGCGTGCTCGATCTGGTCGAGCTTGCGCTTCAGGCGGGCCATCTGGATTTCCGCATCCTCCGGCAGGCCGCCTTCCGAGAGCCGGCGCAGCGTGATGAGCATCATTTCCGCGTCGGCATAGTCCGCCGCCGCATACGTGCGCGCGTTGCGCTCGGTCAGCACCATCAGCCGTCGTTGCAACGCGTCGATCCGCGGATCCTCGGACGGGCGACGTTCCGCCATGCCCCCGCCGCCCTTGGGGGGCCAGGGCACATGGCTGACCGTGTCGCAGGCCGACGTGAGCAGGCCAGCGACCATCACGAGCACGATTGGATCGTGCGCAAGCCTCATGAGGGGCAGCTCTCTTCCGTCAGATCTGCGAGCCGCAGGTGGTTGATGAGGCGCCTCGGCTGGCCGTTGGCGCCTCGCAGGCGCAGCGTGCGGCCGGCGATGCGCAGGCGCTTGTAGAGATAGACGATGCCGCCGATCCCCGAGGAATCGATGAAATCCACCGCGCTCAGATCCAGCGTGACGTCATCCGTCGCGGTTCCGAGCTCCTCGAATACAGGCTTGAGCTTAGCCATGGACGCGGCGTCCATGTCCTCGACGATCTGAACCAACTTTGACATTGAGTGCCCACCCGGTTGGTCTTCCACGGTGCCGCGAACGCTCGTTTCGCCGTGCCGATGGGCGCTAGCGCACACCGTCCCCTGCCGTACGAATCGAGCATGTTGTGTCGCAGCATCGGTCCCTCGCAACAAGGAACAATTTACCTTAATGAGTGGTGAACAATGGGCCGACGGCAGGGGGATTCGTGTCCGCTGGACTGGTGCAGATCGTCCAACGTCTTGCCCCGGGCGGTATTGAGGTGTTGGCGCTGGAACTGGCGCGCCGTTTGCCCGGAACCAACCCCATCTTTAGCCTGGACGGTGACACGCAGAGCCTTGTCGGCGCCTGGTCCGCTTTGGCGCACGCGGGGCCGGTGGAGGGGTTCGCCAAGGCGCCCGGCCTGCGCCCCGGCCTCGTCGTCTCGCTCGCCGCGCGCCTGAGGGCGCTGAAGCCGCGCGCGGTCCTGGTGCACCATATCGGCCCGCTGCTCTATGGCGGCCTGGCCGCGCGGCTGGCGGGGGTGCCGGTCCTTTCCTATGTGGAGCATGATTCCTGGCATTATGATGCGCCGCGTCAACGCACCCTCACTGCCGCCCTCGCGCGCATCGTGCGGCCGCAGGTGGTGGCGGTGTCGCAGGCCGTGGCCGAGGTGTCGCGCACCGTCATGCCCGGCGCCCCGGTGCGGGTAATCGCCAATGCCGTGGACACCGAGCGCTTTCAGCCCGCCCCCCGGGCCGCGGCGCGGGCCGCGCTCGGACTTCCGGCCGAGGGAGCGCTGGTGGGATCGGCGGGCCGGCTGGAGCCGGTGAAGGGCCACGACGTGCTGCTGCGCGCCATGGTGGAGGTTCCGCATGCCCGATTGGCGTTGATCGGCGAGGGCAGCGCGCGCGACACCCTGCGCCAGCTCGCGGACCAGCTCGGCGTCGCCGAACGCGTTCATTTCCTGGGGCATCGTGGCGACATGCCGCAGGTTCTCCCCGCCCTCGACCTGTTCTGCCTGCCCTCCCGCAACGAGGGCCTGCCCCTATCGGTGATCGAGGCGCAGGCCTGCGACATACCGGTGGTGGCGAGCGATGTGGGCTCCTTGCGCGAGGCGGTGTGCCCGGCCTCCGGCCGGCTGGTGCCACCGGAAGATCCCACGGCGCTGGCCGCCGCGCTCCGGGCCTCGCTGGCCACCGTCCCGCCGGTCCCGCCGCGCGCTTTCGTGAGCGCCCGTTTCTCCTGGGACCGGATGCTCGACGCCTATCGCGATCTCATGGCCGGGCGCCCACCATGCTGATGCTCCAGATCCTGTTCTGGGCGAGCGTCGCGGCCGTGGTCTATCACCATGCCCTCTATCCCGTGGCGTTGCGCCTGCTGGCGCGCCTGCGCCCGGCGCTGCCCGTTCCGCCGGTCCCGGACGCCGCCGCGCTGCCCGTCATCACGCTCGTCATTCCGGCCTATCAGGAGGCCACCTTCATCGCGCTCAAGCTGCGCGACTGCGCGCGCCTCGCCTATCCGCGCGACCGCCTGCATGTGATCGTCGCCTGCGACGGCTGCACCGACGGCACGGCCGATCTTGCCCGCGCCGCGCTGGCATCGAGCGAATGCGCGGGCCTGAGCGCGGAGGTGCGCGCCTTCCCGGTCAATCGCGGCAAGGTCGCGGTGCTGAACGCGGTGATCGCGTCCATCCCCGGCGGCATCGTGGCGCTGTCCGATGCCTCGGCCACCCTCTCCGCCGATGCCCTGATGCGCGCCGCCGCGCATTTCTCTCGGCCCGAGGTGGGGGTGGTGGCGGGCACCTATGCCCTGAAAGAGGCGGGCAGCGCCGGGGAGGCGAGCTATTGGGCCTATCAGACCGCCATCAAGGCCGACGAGGCCGCGCTCAGCGCGCCGTTCGGCGTGCACGGCGCCTTCTATCTGTTCCGCCACGCCCTGTGGGCGCCCTTGCCGGGGGACACCATCAATGACGACGTGGTGCTGCCCATGGCCATCGTCGCCGGCGGCGCGCGCGCGGTCTATGATGTGACGATCATCGCCACCGAGGAGGAGCGCAGCCGGCGTAGCCAGGAATTCCGGCGCCGGGTGCGCATTTCCTCGGGCAATGTCCAGCAGGCGGTGCGCCTGTGGCGGCTCGCGGACCCGCGCCGTCCGGGGCTTGCCTTCGTGTTCCTGTCCGGCAAGGCGCTGCGGGCGCTGGTGCCGGTGCTGCTGGTGGTGGCGTTCCTGAGCAATCTGGCGCTCGCCTTCGCGGGCATTGCGCTGTACCAGCTGCTGCTTGCCGGCCAGATCGCCTTCTATCTGCTAGCGGGCGTCGCCATGACGCATCGCGGCAATCTTCCCCGCGCGGCGCGGTTCGCGGCCTATTTCGTGGAAGGGCACGCGGCGGGGCTGGTAGGGGGCATGCGCCAGATCGCCGGACGGGACAAGGGACGCTGGCATCGGGCCGGGGGAGCGCAGCCGTGAGTTTCGACGAGGATTTCACCCATCCCATGGTGCGGCTGGGAAAGCGCGCGTTCGATGTCGCCGTGGGCCTGGTCGCGACGGCGGTGCTCGCGCTGGTGTTCCTGCCGGTGGCGCTGGCGATCAAGCTGACCTCGCGCGGGCCGGTGCTCTATCGCCAGCTGCGTGTCGGCGAGGCGACGCCCACCCGCACCCGCCTGTTCTATCTCTATAAGTTCCGCACCATGTATGTGGATGCGGAAGCGCGCACCGGCGCGGTCTGGGCTACCGTCAACGATCCGCGCGTCACGCCGGTCGGCCGCTTCATGCGCAAGACCCGCATCGACGAGCTGCCGCAGGCGCTCAATGTGCTGAAGGGCGAGATGTCGATCGTGGGCCCGCGCCCCGAGCGCCCGGCCTTCTTCGCCAAGCTGGAAACCGAGATCCCCTTCTATACCGAGCGCACCTTCGGCCTGAAGCCGGGCATCACCGGCCTTGCCCAGGTGAACCAGGGCTATGACGCCTCCATCGAGGACGTGCGCTCCAAGGTGTCGTATGACCATGCCTATGCCATGCGGTTGCTGGACCCGCTGGACTGGTTCAAGACCGACCTATGGATCATCCTGCGCACCGCCTCCACCATGGTGCTCGGCAAGGGGCAATAGGCCCGGCGCAACATAGCTTTTGATCTTGCCGCGTTCTGGGGGTAGAGGATCAGCCCGATTGTGAGCCCCATGAATTCCTCAGCTCCCCCTCCCGTTCTCGCCGACCTGCGCGCCGAGATCGACCGTATCGATGAGACCATGCACCGCCTCCTGATGGAGCGCGGCGAGATCATCGATCGCCTCGTCGCGGTGAAGCGCAGCCAGAGCGAAGGCTCGGCGTTCCGCCCCGCCCGCGAGGCCGCCATGATGCGCCGCCTCGTGGACCGGCACGCCGGCCTGCTGCCGCTCGACACGGTCGAGAGCATCTGGCGCGTCATCATCTCCACCTTCACCTATG
Source organism: Roseixanthobacter finlandensis (assembly GCF_043195105.2). Classification (NCBI taxonomy): domain Bacteria; kingdom Pseudomonadati; phylum Pseudomonadota; class Alphaproteobacteria; order Hyphomicrobiales; family Xanthobacteraceae; genus Roseixanthobacter; species Roseixanthobacter finlandensis. The sequence continues at coordinate 57,138 of NZ_CM195536.1, forward strand.
TCCAGGCGCCTTATGCGGTGCATGCCGACCTTTCGGTGGGCGAGCCGCAGATGCGCGACAGCGCAAGATTCCATTTCGGCTTTACGACGCCGTTCGTGACCCATATGGGCCCGCGCGGCGTGATTGAATCGGTGGTGGCGTCCAAGGGCGACTTGGGCCTGCTGCCGGCCTCCGCTTTGTCCGGCGGGGATGCCTGGTGGACCGCGCTCGAAGGCGACCACGCGCCGAAGATCATCGCGCGCCTGCCGTTCGTGGAGCGGGAGGACCATCCCGCCGGCCTGCCGGTGTTCGTGGTCTCCCATCCCATCAATGATGCGGCCGTGACCGAGGTGGAGACCTGGAGCCTGCATCTGTCCGGCTGGAACGCACGGGCCGCCGGCGCGCTGGGCGGGCAGGGCGACATGCTGGTCGCCGCCGATCGCGTGCCCGGCCAGGCCGCCGTGCTGCTGAGCGTGCCCGCCGGCACCCGCGATGCGGCGCTGGACGCCCTGCGGCAGGCCGGCGCGCAGGTCGGTTCCGTCGCCCCCGTGGGCAGCCACGCCGCCCCCTATCGTCTTGGCGCGGACGGCACCCGCCGTTCGTGACCTGTGGAGTCGAGTATGTCCACCCCCGCGCAAAGCCCCCGTCTTCCCGTCCGCCCCGAGCCGCGCCCCGGCGTGCTCGACATCCGCGCCTATGTGCCGGGCAAGAGCCATGCGCACGGCGTCGAGAAGGTGTTCAAGCTCTCGTCCAACGAGACGCCCGTGGGTCCGAGCCCGCAGGCGCTGAAGGCATTCGCGGAAGCCGGCGCGCATCTGCAGGATTATCCCGACGGCACCGCCGGCGTGCTGCGCCGCGCGATCGGCCGCACCTTCGGCATCGATCCCGACCGCATCATCTGCGGCGCCGGCTCGGACGAATTGCTGAGCATGATCGCCAACACCTATATCGGGCCGGGCGACGAGGCGATCTATAGCCAGTATGGCTTCCTGGTCTATCCCATCGCCACGCTGGCGGCGGGCGGCCGGCCGGTTGTGGCGCCGGAACGCGACCATACCGCGAGCGTGGACGCCATTCTCGCGGCCGTGACGCCGCGCACCCGCGTGGTGTTCCTGGCCAATCCCAACAATCCCACCGGCACCTATCTGCCGTTCGAGGAAGTGCGCCGCCTGCATGCCGGCCTGCCGGGCAATGTGCTGCTGGTGCTGGACGCCGCCTATGCGGAATACGTCCGCCGCAATGATTACGAGACCGGGCTCGAACTCGCGCTGACCGCCGAGAACGTCATCATGACCCGCACCTTCTCCAAGATCCACGGGCTTGCGGCCCTGCGGGTCGGCTGGGCGGTGGGGCCGGCGGCGGTGCTCGATGCCATGAACCGCGTGCGCGGCCCGTTCAACATGAATACGCCGGCGCTTCTGGCGGGCGCCGCTGCCGTCGCCGACACCGCCCATGTGGATCTGGCGGTGGCGCATAATGACCGCTGGCTGCCCTGGCTCACCAGCGAGATCGAGAAGCTTGGCCTGAAGGTGACGCCGTCGGTCGCCAATTTCGTGCTGATCCATTTCGACGAGACGCAGGGCCGCACCGCCCACGACGCGGACGCATTCTTGAGCGCGCGCGGGCTGATCCTGCGCTCGGTCGCATCCTACGGCCTGCCGAATGCGCTGCGCATGACGGTCGGCACCGAGGAAGCCAACCGCCTGGTGGTGGAAGCGCTGGCCGCCTTCGTTTCGGGGACGGAGCGTTGAACGCGCCCCTCGTCGGCCGTCTCGCCGTCATCGGCGCGGGCCTGATCGGATCTTCCGTCGCCCGTGCCGCGCGCGAGAAGGGGCTGGCGGGAGAGGTCGTGGTGTTCGACGCCGACGCCGGCGTGCGCGAGCGGGTGCGCGCGCTCGGGTTTGCAGATGCGGTGCCGCAGAGCGTGGCCGAGGCGGTGCGCGGCGCCGATATCGTGATCGCCGCTGTGCCGGTGGGCGCCTCGGGCGCGGTGGCCGAACAGGTCGGGCCGCATCTCAAGCCCGGCGCCATCCTCTCCGACGTCGGTTCGGTGAAGGGGGCGGTGGTGGAGGCCATGGCGCCGTTCGTGCCGGCGCATGCCCATCTCGTCCCCGCCCATCCGGTGGCGGGCACGGAATTTTCCGGCCCCGAGGCGGGGTTCGCCAGCCTGTTCGAGAACCGCTGGTGCATCGTCACCCCGCCCGAGGGCGCCGATCCGGCGGCGGTGGAGACGCTCGCGGCGCTCTGGCGCGGCTTCGGCTCCAACGTGGAGCAGATGTCGGCGCAGCATCACGACCTGGTGCTGGCCATCACCAGCCATGTGCCGCATTTGATCGCCTATAACATCGTCGGCACGGCCGAGCATCTGGAGCAGACGCTGACCTCCGAAGTGATCAAATTCTCGGCCGGCGGGTTTCGCGACTTCACCCGCATCGCGGCGTCCGACCCGACCATGTGGCGCGACGTGTTCCTCTACAATCGCGAGGCGGTGCTGGAGATGCTCGCCCGCTTCAACGAGGATCTCATGTCGCTGCAGCGGGCGATCCGCTATGGCGACGGAGAGGCGCTGTTCCAGCACTTCACCCGCACCCGCGCGATCCGCAAATCGATCATCGAGCAGGGGCAGGAAACCGCCGCCCCGGATTTCGGCCGACGTGGCGGCGAGGGCGGCGCCGCTCAATAGAGCGGCGGAATGATCCCGACCGGGAATTTGCCGAGCTGGAGCACGCCTTCCTTCAGCAGCAGCGAGAAGGTGGCGCCCCGGCGCCCGGCGACGTCGCCGGGCTTTCCCGCTAGCGCCAGCGCGCCGACGATGGGCGCCATTTCCGGGGGAATGACACCGGTGCGCGACAGGTTCCGCGCCACCTCCTCGATGCCGGAAAAGCCCACGTTCACCGCGCCATTGAGGCGGCCGGCGGCATCGAGGGCGAGCGCGCCGGATGCGCTCACGGCGGCCTTCGGGGTGGTGATGGCGAGGGTATCGAGCTTCAGGATGCCGCCCGCGGCGGCCCACGCGCGCAGGCGATCGGTCACGGCCATGGGGCGGAAATCCTCGGCCGCGGTGACCGTGCCCTGCAGCTTCAGGTTCAGCGGGCCGGTGGCGCCGGCGGCGGCCAGCATGGCGCTTTCCCCGCCCTCGATGGAGGCGGCATAGTCGACGCCATCGGGCACGGCGGTGGTGGCCGGGTTGCGGCGGGCGTGGATTTCCAAATGTGTGGCGGAGAGCACCGGCAGCGCGTCGGCGCCGGCCGTGGGCACCCATTTCACATCCGGCTGGTCCACCACCAGGGCGAAGCGCTGGGGCCGGCCGCTTGTGTCGCCGATGCCGCTCATCTGGAGCAGGGTCCAGTTCGCCTCATAGATGCGGCCGGTCTTGGGGTCTTCCACCCGCGCGGGGGAGGCGAATTCTGCGACGATATGGTTCGGCGCCCACACCTGAGCCACCGCATGGGCCTTGGCGGCGCTGATGCGCAGCGGGTCTCCGCCCTTCGTCTCCAGCGTCGGCGACTGGCACAGCAGCTCGAAGCGGAAGGGGAAGCCGCCGAGGCTGCGCTCGCCGCAGTTCCAGATCCGGCCGAGGGTCTTCTCGCGCACGATCCAGGCGTCGATCTCCCGTTCCGCGCGGCTGGCGGCATAGAACCACAGGCCGCACCAGCCGATGGCGAGAATCACCACGAGAGCGAACGGGACGGCGACGATCCAGCTCTTGCGGCGACGCGGCGCGGGCGAAATATCGGTCATGGGCGTTCCTATGAGCAGTCCGGACGAAAATGCCTGCGCGAAGGGCCGGAAATACGGCCTGCCGGGACCCGCGGCGCGGGGGGCCCTTGCAGACGGTGAAAGACGCTGTTAGGCGACGATGAACGTTCCGTGTCAATGCCGGCCGGCGCCGCGATGATCTCCCCTACACAAACGCCCCACGACCATTGGGTGTTCGCCTATGGCTCGCTGATGTGGAATCCCGGCTTCGCATTCGCGGAGAAGGCGGAAGCGCGGCTGCTCGGTGCGCACCGGGCGCTCTGCGTCTATTCCTTCCATCATCGCGGCACGCCGGAACAGCCGGGCCTGGTGCTAGGGCTGGATCTCGGCGGATCCTGCCGGGGCATCGCCTATCGCATCGCCCCTGAGGACTGGGCGCAGACCCATGCCTATCTCACAGCGCGCGAGCAGATTTCAGGCGTTTATCGCGAGCGCGTGCGGCGGGTGCAGATCCTGGAGGGCGCGCGGCGGGATGTGGCGGCAATCGCCTATCTGGTAGATCGCGGGCATGCGCAATATGCGCGGCGGCTGGATCTGGAAGACCAGCTTCACCTGGTGCGGCGCGCGCATGGAAAATCCGGTCCGAACCGCGATTACGTGCTCTTCACCGTCCATGCGCTGGAGGCGATGGGCATCGCCGATTCGGGCTTGGCCTGGATCGCTCGCGGGCTGAATGCGGGCCGGGACTGAACGGCGCTCTGCGCCGTTCACGCGCCATGGGCGCTCCGCGCCGTTCACCCTCCAAAGGCGCTCCGCGCCGTTCAGGCCGCCTGGCGGCTCTGATTCGCGAATACGGGCGCCATCGAGGCGGGCGGGGGCAAGGCAAGGCATTCCTGTGCGGCCTGATGGGGCCGCAGGAAGCGCGCCAGGGTTTCCGGCACCTCTTCGCCGAAGACGTGCACGTGCACTTCCTCCGCCTTCATGCGCCGGGCGGCCCGCCGCGCCGGCTCTCCGGCCGGGCCCGCCCACATGGCGATGGGACCCGCCGGCGTGCGCCGTGCGACGATGGCGAGCGCGTCCGGATAGTCCGGCACCGCATCGGCGTCGTAGATGGAGAAGATGTGGCGTTGCCCGTCCGCGTCGCGCCAGAATCGATAGCGCGGGCCCAAAGGACCACCGGTCAGCCCGGAGAGCCGGCCGGCATCGAACAAGGGGATAAGGAGCGAATCAGTCGCGTTCATGAGAACGAAACTAGAACGGCGCGAATCCGCGATCAAGAGTTTTCCACAGGGCCGAATTATGGGGATAAATCGTCCCCGGCGGCGGCCGCGCTGCGGTCGATTGTCGGTGCGTTCGGGCCAAGCTCCTGCAATCCCTCTTCAAGCAGGCGGTCGGACGCGGTTTCGATGGTGTCCTGCATGCGCCTCAGGAACACCCCGCGCGGCAATCCGATGGGGATAACTGGCATGATCTCCACCCGCACCGTGCCCGGGCGGCGGATCAACTGGTTGCGCGGCCAGAACAGGCCGGAATTGAGCGCGATCGGCAGGCAGGGCGCCTTCAGGGTGGTGTAGAGGTGTGCGACGCCGAACTTATAGGCCGGCGGCGCGCCGGGCGGGCGGCGCGTGCCTTCGGGGAAAATCAGGATCTGGCGGCCCTCGGCGATCTTTTCCATCGCCGCGTCGGTCATGCCCCGCAGCGCCGAGGATCCCGCGCTGCGATCGATCGGGACCATCTCGGCCTTGGCGAGGAACCAGCCGAACAGCGGCATCGACATCAGTTCGCGTTTCAGGATGAACACCGGATCGGCGAACAAGGGCAGCAGCGCGATGGTCTCCCACGCCGACTGGTGCTTGGCGACCACCAGAAGCGGGCCTTCGGGAATATTCTCCCGGCCCGTGATCTCCACCTTCATGCCGACGACGACGCGCAGCTCCAGCATGACGAGGCGTACCCACAGCATGATGAACCGGTCCCACAGCGTGCGCCGGGGGAGAATGGCCATCAGCGGCAGCAGCAGGAGCATGACGAGAATTGTCGTGCTGTAGAACAGCACTTGGAACATAATCGACCGCAGAACAATCACGCTTCGTCCCCTGGCCCCGTCGTGCGTGCCTTTCGGCGGATCAGCGATTGGCCGAAACCTGCGCGGGCGCGGGCGGCGGTGAATCGAGTGGCGCAACCGCCTGGGCCGGGCGGATCTTGGCCTGCGCCATCATGTACTTCAAATATTCCTTCACGAGGAGCTTCACCATCTGCGGATCGCTCCACCATCCCCGTTCGCTCATGCGGTCGCTCACGACGGGATAGGCCACCAGCTCCACATCGGGCAGGGCACGGCCGAGTTCGAACAAAGCGCGCGGCATGTGCCAGGTGGAGGTGACCACCATAAGCGAGCGGAACCGCTTCGCGCGTGCCCATTCCGCCGCCTCGATGGCATTGCCCCAGGTGTTCAGGGCCTTGTGGCCGAGATCGACGCAGCAATCGAGCAGCGCTTCGCTCACCGGCAGGGCGCGGCGCAGCTCGCCGGGAGAGGTGCTGCGGTTGACGCCCGTGATCAGCAGCCGCTTGCCATGCCCCTCGGCCAGCAATTGCACGCCATCCGACACGCGCGACTGGCCGCCGGTCAGCACCACGATGGCGTCCACCGGCTTCAGCGCCACGGGCTCGCGGCCGGCGATGCGGGCGGTGAACAGAAAGAAGCCGCCCGCCAGCGCCAAGGTTGCGCTGCCGATCAGGAGCCCGACCGCGAGCGCCGCCATGCGCCGCCGCGACCGCCGCCGTCGCGCGTGCGAAACCGGGGCCTTCTCGGTGCTGGATCCCTTCTCGGTGCTGGATCCTGGCGCTGCTTCAGAAGCCATCATGGGTGCAGCATGTCGATGGAATAAGGCAGGGGCGAGGAGAAATTTTAAGCCGCCTCACTGGATCGTCCTCAACGTCCGGTAAACGGTCATGCGCGAGGTCAGCGCCGTGACGCCGGCCACCAGCAGCACCAGCACCGCGATGCCGGCGAAACCCAGCAGGCCGGGATACAGCCAGGTCAGGATTGAGGGGTTTTCCGGATCGCCGCCGAAGCCGAGGCGCGGCAGGCTGGCGATGGCCAGGAATATGGCGCAGGCGGACAGCCCGCCGAGCAGCCCGCCCTGCGCGCCGATCTTCAGGAAATGGCGCTGGAACTGGGCGGCGATGAAGCCGTCGCGGGCGCCGACGAAATGCAGCACCTCCACGATCGTGCGGTTGGTCGCGACCGCCGCCCGGGTGGCGAACACCACCGACAGCACGGTGGCGATGGCCACCAGCACCAAAAGTCCGATGCCGGTTGCCATCACGCCTTCTGCCATGGAGCCGAGCCGCCGCGACCAGGAGCGGTGATCATCAAGGCTCGCGGTGGGGATCTTGTCCGTGAGCGTGCGGCGCAGGCGCGCAAGGTCCGGGGTCTGGCTCGGATCGAGCCGCAGCACGATGATGCGCGGCACCGGCAGATCGGAAAAATCGAGCCCGGTCCCGAGCCAGGGCTCCAGCAGCCGCCCGGTCTCGTCCTGGCTCAGCACATGGACTTCGGCGATGCCGGGGGTGGCCTGGGCGATGTCGGTGGCGGCTTTCACCTGGGCATCCACCGCCGCCGGATCGCCGGCGCGGATCTGGATCGTCACTTCGCGCGCCACGTCGGAGCGCCACATGTCGGCGGTCGCCCGCACCGCCAGGACGGTGCCGAGGGTGAGGCTGGCGAGGAAGGTCATGATCGCCACCACGGCCACCAGCGCCCGGCCCGCGACGGTGGCGCGCGGCACGATGGAGCCCTGGGCCTTGCGGCTCGCCTTCTTGCGCGGCGGCGCGGGCGGGGCTTTCGTCTCCGGTCCGGCGGTTGGGAGGCTATTCATAGACATAGAGCCGCCCGTCCGCGATCACGAGGCGCCGCGCGTCGAACTGGTCCATGAGCGCGATGTCGTGGGTGGCCAGCAGCACCGAGGTGCCGGATTTGTTCAATTCCACGAACAGGCGCAGCAGCCTGCGCGCCAAAGTGGGGTCGACGTTGCCGGTCGGTTCGTCTGCCAGCAGGAATTCCGGTCGGCCGATCAGCGCGCGGGCGATGGCGGCGCGCTGCTTCTCGCCGCCCGAGAGCACGGGGGGCAGCACGTTCATACGGTCGCCGAGGCCGACCCAGTGCATCAATTCCGTCACTTCGGCGCGGTAGCTGGTTTCCTCCTTGCCGAGCACGCGCAGCGGCAGGGCGACATTCTCATAGGTGGTGAGATGGTCCAGCAGGCGGAAATCCTGGAACACGATGCCGATGCGCCGGCGCAGCACCGCCACTTCGTCGGGATCGAGCGAGGAGACGTCGCGGCCGAACAGGGTGATGAGCCCCCGCGTCGGCTTGAGCGAGAGGAACAGCAGGCGCATCAAAGTGGTCTTGCCGGCGCCCGACGGCCCGGTGAGGAACTGGAACGAATTGGGCTCGATGCCGAAGGTCACGTCCTTCAGCACCTCGGGACCCATGCCGTATCTCAGGCCGACATTCTCGAAGCGGACCAAAGCCCCCACCTTAAGCGAATCGGACGTCTTGCGCCCGCCAACCATAGACCGTGCCGGAGCGCGAGGCGAAAGGCCCTCGCATCCGGCGCTTGCAGGCCGAGTCTGGACGCTTGGCCGCGCCCGGTCCATGCTCGCACGAAATGAGAGGAACCATGTCGCTCCCTACGGTTAAAGTTCTGTTCGATGAGAACCGCATCGCCGCCCGCAATCGCGAACTGGCGTCCGAAATCGCTGCCCTGGAGCCGGAAAAGCTCCTGGTGGTCGCGGTGCTGAAGGGTTCGTTCATGTTCGCGGCGGACCTGATGCGGGCGTTGCATGGCTCCGGCCTGACGCCGGAAATGGAATTCGTGCACCTGTCCTCCTACCGCGAGGCGACCGTCTCCTCCGGCCAGGTGCAGATTTTGCGCGACGTGGAAAGCGACGTGCGCGACCGTGACGTGCTGCTGGTGGACGATATTCTCGAATCCGGCCGCACGCTCGCGTTCGCCAAGGATCTGCTGGCCGCGCGCGGCGCCCGGCGGGTGCTGGTGTGCGTGCTGCTGGAAAAGCCCGGCAAAAGGGCGGTGCAGATCGAGGCGGACCTCGTCGGCTTCGAGTGCCCGGATCTGTTCGTGGTCGGCTACGGCATGGATGTCGCCCACGCGTTCCGCCAATTGCCGTTCATCGGCCATATCGAGGGGCTGGAATGATGGCGTCCGCCTCGTCCGACCCTCGCGAGGCGGTCCAGAAGCGCGATCCCGCGCGCGCGGGGCACTGCCAAGCCTGGAGCCGGATCGCGCGCACGGATTAAGCTGCGTGAAGTCTTCGCCCGCATGCTGGAAGGCGGCTATCGGGCCCGGCGCGGCGGGGGCCACGGCAGGCGCGGCTTCAGCCCGCGACGTCCGGCCGGGGCCGAACGGGAGGGCGGGTCAGAAATTCTCCAGCAGGCGCTCGATATAATCGAGTTCGAGCTGGGGCCGGTTGGTCTGCTCCAGGCGGCGGCGCAATTCCTCCAGCACCTGGCGGGCGCGCTGGACGTCCACCTCCTCGGGCACCTTGACGGTATAATCGTCGCCATAATCCTGGCTGCGCAGGGGGCGGCCCATGGGGTCGGTGCGCTGGGCACCTTGGCCCGACGGACCGCCGGGACCCTGGCCGTTGGGATTGGACTGCTGGCCTTCCGCCATCGCCTGGGCGCCCTGGCGCAGGGCCTGGAGCGCGCGGCCCTGGGAATCCAGCGCGCCCTGGGCATTGCCCTCACCGAGCGCGCGCTCGGCATCGCGCATGGCCTGTTCGGCGCGGCCGAAGGCGCGGCCCGCGCGGCCGGTGGCACTCTCGCCGCCCTGGCCCTCTCCGCCTTGGCCCTCGCCCGCCTGACCCTGGCCCTGGCCCTGACCTTCGGCCTGATCCTGGCCTTGTCCCTGACCTTGGCCGCGCTGCTGCTGTTCCATGCGGCGCATTTCGTCGAGCATCTCACCGAGGCGGCGGCGCAGGCCCTCCTGGCCTTCCTGGAGCGGACCGAAGGCGCCATTCTCGCCCTCCTGCCCCTGTTCGCCGTCCTGTCCCTGCTGACCCTGTCCCTGCTGCTGGCGCTGCTTGTAGGTGCGGTCGCGCAGGCGCTGCTGCTCCTGGATCATATTGCCCAGCTCGCTCTGCCCCTGCTGCCCCTGTTGGCCGGCCTGGCGATTGCCCGGCTTGAGATTGTCCATCATGGCCTGGAGCTCATCGAGAAGCTGCTTGGCGGCATCCTTGGCGCCGCTGCGGGCGAGATTCTCGATGCGGTCCAGCATGCGCTGGAGGTCCTGCGGGCGGATGACGCGGCTGTTCTGGTCGAGCGGGCGGGCGTCGGCATTGCCGTTGCGCTGCGCCTCCTCGGCGAGCTGGCGCATCATCTTTTCCATGGCGGCGCGCAGATCCTGCGTGAGGCGCTTGATTTCCTCATCGCTGGCGCCGCGCTCCAGGGCATCGCGCAGGGCCTGCTGGGCGGCGCGCAATTCCTTCTGGGCGGCGCTCAGATCGCCGTCCTCGATGGCAAGCGCCATGTCCCACAGATAATCCACCACGCCGCGCAAATCGTCGTCGTTGCGGGCATTGTGCAGGCGCCAATAGGCGCTGCGCAGGCCGAGATACTGCCCCGGCGGGATGCCGAACTGGTCCGGCGCGAGCGCCAGGGCGGACAGCACATCCTGCACCTGCCGGCTCGCACCGGCATCCAGCGCGAGCAGCTGGCGTTCCTCGATCAGGGCGCGGGCGAGCGGCTTGGTGAAGGTGCGGGCGGGCAGGCGGAAGGTCTTGGTCTCGCTCTCGCCCGTATTGCCGGCCTCGTCCTCCACCTTCAGCGTCAGGTGCACCAAGGCGCCGGCCCAGGGATGGGCGACCAGGTCCTTCTGGGTCTGGGCCGCGCCGGTCTTGCTGCCGGCGCCGGGCAAGGCGAGGTCGAAATCGGGCGCCTCCACCAGCGGCTTTGCGGCCACCGGGGCGGGCGCGCCGGGACGCGGGAAGAAAGGCGGGGGCGGCGGTGCGGCCTGGAACACGGCGCGCGCGGACTTCGCGCCGTAATCATCCTCGACCCGATAGGCGAGCACGAGCTGGTTGCGCTGGCCGCCTTGGGGCTCCTTGGCGAAGGCGATGGTCGGCTTGGTGTCCGGCACCGCCGAGAACTTCCACGTTACGCTGCGCCGGTCCGGCCCGGCCAGCGAGATCGTGCCGGCCTGGCTGATCTCGAACCGCCGTTCTAGCGCCGGTGTGGCGGCCGGGGAGGGAGTCTCCGGCGGGTTCTGGGAGGCATCCTCCTGCGGTTTCAGTTCGGCGATCCCGCCTTCGATCTTGAGCGCCGAGGCGTCGAGCCCCACGGCGCGCACCACCAGCACGCTGCCGGCGGGCACCGACAGGGCGGTGGCCTGCAGGGTGGTGGGATCATCCGAACGCAGGCCCGGCAGCACCACCGGCGGACGGCCGGTATAGGCCGGCGGGTCCACCCAGGCATCCAGGCGATAAGGCGTGCGGATGACGGCGCCGGACCAGTCGAACGCGCTCTCGATACGGCTCCAGCGCTCGCCGCCGGCCAGGAAGAAGGTGGCGAACAGCGCCAGCACGGCGAGGGCACGGAAGGCGCGGGGATCGCGCGCGGCAAGCCCCGGCGCGGGCAGGCCAGCCTTTAGATTGCGCGCCGCCGCCAGCGTCTTCGCCACGTGGGCGCGCCACAGCGCGGCGCTGACGGGATCGTCGGCGCGGGTCGCGAGAGCATCGGAAATCGCGGTCGCCGGACGATGGGCGAGATGGCTCTCGCGGTCGAGGCGCGAAAGCGCCTCCTCCCGGCGAGGCCAGCGCATGTGGATGAGGGGAAAGAGGCTGCCCAGCAAGGCAAGGGAGAACAGCGCCACGCCGATCATGCGCGCGAGCGGCGGCATCCACAGCCACAGCCCGGTCCAGGATACGGCGAGGAACGCCGCGAGCACCACCAGGGCAGTCGCGATCACGGGCCATGCCCGCTCCCACGCCAGCACCCTGCGGGCGCGCAGCACCGCGCGATCAAGAAACGCCGTCGCGTTGCCGTCCGCCTCGGCTCGCGCGGGTCCGCGCGGCTTCTTCACTTCCGGTGTCCCGCTCACGCGACCTCCGAACACCAGCCCCAAAGGAAAGAGCTTAGCACGGCTGTCGGTCCTGGCCAGCGTGTGCGCTGCGGTGGGCGCTCACGTCTCGTTCAGAGGGTGCGTCGCGGTCGGGTCAGAGTCCCCAGCGCTCTGGTGGCGCCTGGCGCAACGCCGCGCGCTCGGCGGCGGCGATGTGGCGCACCGCCTGCGCCCGGCTGAGGAACGGGCCTTCTAGCGGCGCGCCTTCGGCGGAGACCACCCACCAGCCGGCATGCGCTTGCGGCGCCTGGCGAAAGCGGGGATGGGAAAAGGCGAGGCTGCCGGCCGGCGGCTGCACAGGGCGGGGGTGCATGGCTCACATCCCCCAATAATAAGGCGCGCGATAATAATCGTGCACGCGGGTTTCATAGTCGCGGTCCCAGGTCGGCTGGTCCTCGACGCCATAGGTCGGGGCGCCTTCCATCTGCGCGCGCGTGAGGCTCACCACATAGCCGCCCTGCGCGGGATCGTAATCCAGCGTCGACCACGGCAGCGGATGGTATTTCTCGCCGATCCCCAGGAAGCCACCGAACGACATCACCGCATAGGCCACCTGGCCCGAGCGCTTGTCGAGCATCAGATCGTGAATCGCGCCGAGATGTTCGCCGGCCGGATTGTAGACGGCGGTGCCAGAGACCTTGTCGCCGGCAATCAGGGACGTGGTTTCATCGCGAATGTCCATGATAGACCTCCTTGAAGGCATTTCTCCTTTATGAAACGTCCCGCGCCCCTCAATGTTCCGCTGCGGTGCCTGTGATGGATTGGGGCCGCACCTAAGAAAAACCCGGCGCGGGGCGCCGGGCTCTTCTCTTCAACGCGAATGGCCGGGCACTCTGCGGGGAGTGCTCAGCTGGGCGCGCTCAGGCGACCCAATAGCCTTGCAGGCCGTAATGGCCGTGCAACCGCTGTTCGGCGGCGCGGCGATTATCGAAATCCTGTTCGTCGGGCCAGGCCGGGGCGTCCTTCAATTGGTCGATGGTCACGCCGGTCACGTAACCGCCTTGCCGGGTGTCGTATTTCAGCGCGGCCCAGGGCAGGGCGTGATGATCACCGCCCAGGCCCAGCACGGCGCCGAAGGTGAGCACCGCATAGGCCACCCGGCCCGAGCGCTTGTCGAGCATTACATCGCTGATGAAGCCGATGTGCTCGCCTTCGGTATTGTAGACGTCGGTGCCGCTCACCTTGCTGGTGGAGATCAGCGACGTGGTTTCTTCAACGGGCACCTGGCGGGTATCCATGGGGTTCTCCTTTGCGGATATCTTCCCCAAGGAACACCGCAGCCGGCGGCGCGGTTCCGCTCATGCGATGCGCGACACGTGGTTGTCGAAGCGCGGGCCGCCGGTATGGCGGGCGAGGATGCGCGGTTCGCGATCCTCCACCGCGATCAAAATCACCTCGCCATAGCCGCTGGTGGCAAGGAAGCGCCCGGCCTCGGCGGTGGGCGCAAGGCCGCAGCCGTCCGGGAACGGCACGAAGCCGAGATAGCGCCCGGTGCGCTCCCAGAATGCCACCCGCCCGCCACGCGGGCTCGCCGCCGCCGCGATCCGCCCCGAGGCGTCGAGCGCCACCGAGCCGATATAGCCACGCAGGCCTATCCAGGCTTCGTCCGGGGCCTCATAGGCGGTGAGGCCGCGCGTTTCGTCGATGGCGAATAGCAGGGGTTTGCTGGACGGCACGAGCGAGATTTCCTGCGCCGCGATCACGGCCCCCGCCCCATCCCGCGCCAGATGGCGCAGGGAGAGCGTGGCGAGATCGCCGCCGGGCGCGAACACGGCGCGCGCACTGCCGTCGGGGCCGAGGATGGCGAGATTGGCGCCGGTCTCCTCGCAGCCCACGGCGGCGGGCGTGCCGGGTTCGACGCCGCCATTGGCAATGATCAGGCTGTCGCCCATGTGCAGCATGTCGTGCGGACCGGGGCCGCGCGTCGGCCATTCGGCGATGATCTCGAAGCGCCCCGCGAGGCTGCGCAGGGCCAGCGTGCCCTTATCGCTCGCGGGGTCGATCTCCACGGTGAGGAAGCCCGTGCCATCGGGCGTGAAGCGGCCGTGGCCGGAGAATACGCGCTCCCCGCCGGGGGCGAAGCGCGCCACTTCCTTGCCGGCGGCGCGGTCGAGCACCAGAGCCACCTTGCCCGGTCGGCGGCCCACGGCCACCGCGAGCGGTCCATGGGCGGCGGGCTCGATGGCATGCAGGCGGGTGGGGCTGAGGGCGAGCGGATCGGCCTCGAAGCCGCTGTCGAGGGCGAGCGGCGCGAAGCCGCCTTCCACTTGCCCGGTGGCGAGCCACCCCTCGGCGAGCGATCCTTGGGCGAGCGATCCTTGGGCGAGCGATCCTTGGGCGAGCGATGCGGCGAGTGTGCGCTCCTGCGCCGGGGAAAGCGCCTGCGCATGGGAGATTTCATGCGCGCGGGCGAGATCCAGGCGGGAGGCGGCGGCGAGGGCGCCGGCGCCCAGCAGCAGAGTACGGCGGGAGATCATGGCTCAATCCCCGTCCAGCGCATTGAAACCGAGCGGCACGCCGAGCTTCGCCGCAAGCGGGTCCACCACCGCCTTTTGCGCCGCCTTCACCTCGGTGACCGCGTTTTCCAACAGCTTGCGGCGCTTCGGATCGGCGGCGGCGGCGCCGAGGTCGGCGGGCAGGCCATCCACCGCCTTCTGCGCGGCGGCGAAGCGGGCGAGCACCTGGCCTTTCGCCGGCTCCGGAAGGTCGGCGGCGAGCTGGGTGCCGAGCGCATTGGCGCTCGTCACCATCTGCTGGAGAACGGCCGCCTCGCGGCCCGCGCGGCGGCCTTCGCCCGACTGGGGCTTGGCCTCCTCCAGCGATTTGCCGAGCACGGCGATGAGCCCCTGGTCCACCACCCGCTGATAGGCGCCGGCGAGATCGGTGAGGATCAGGCTCGGCACCTGGGCGGGATCGGGCAGGAACACCTTGTCGCCGGTGCCGCTCTTCACTTCCGCAAGCAGGCCGGCGGTTTCGGTGCCCCAACCGGTTCGGATCTCCTTGGCGATGGTTGCGAGATTGAGCGCGATGGCCGCGCCGAGCTGGCAGCGCCGGGCGGCCTGCGGCCCGCTGACCAGATCCTGCGCCGCATTGGGCTCGAACAGCACGCGCTCCAGCGCCGGCAGGCCCTGCACGGCAGCGCTGAGACGGGGGAAACGGTCCGCCTGGAGGCGGGCGTCGTCGGGGTCGGCCAGCAGTTCGGGGATCGAGCGGGAGACCGCGTTGCGCTTGTCCGGGAACAGGTTGAAGCGGTCCGCCCGCAGCGCCAGGATCACCGGGCCGAAGGTGACGAAGCTCACCTGCGCCCAGGCATCGCCGGCCGCGCGGAAATCGCGCGTGAGCGTCGCAACGCCCTCGGCGGTGGGTTTGGCGCAGAAGGCGCGCCAATCCTCGTCCTGCCGGGCGGTTAAGGCGGCGAGCGCGTCATAGCGCGGCAGCAGCCAGGTTTCGATCACCGGCACCGCATTGGGCGCCGCGCGGGCGGGAAGGCTGGCGGCGAGCGCGACGCCAAGCACGACCATGCCGGACACGAGCGCGCCGGATACAAGCGCGCGAAGATGGGACGGCTGGGACATTCGGGGCATGGCGCACCTCCGGGAAGCATCGTGCGAGGGGGTCTTGTCCCGGATCAGCGGGGCTTAGAGACCGGAAACATAGCGGATCAGGGCATCGCGGTCGCGGGCGGGCAGCTTGCCATAGCGCGCGAGAGCGCTTGCGGCCTCCCCGCCATGCCAGGCGAGCGCGGCCTTCACGTCTTCCGCGCGCCCGTCGTGCAGCAGGCCAGTGCCACGCGCCAGCGCCTGGGAAATCCCGGCCAGCGGCGCGGTACGCCAGTCCCGGCCGGCGACGGCGGGCGTGTCGAGCCCGTCGTCGAGGCCGGGGCCAAGGTCGTGCAGCAGCACGTCGGTGAACAGGGCCGCCGTGCCGCCGCCTTCCAGCGGCAGGCGCGGGCGGTGGCAGGCGGCGCAGCCGGTGGCGGCGAACAGGCGGGCGCCGGCGGCATCGGCGCGCGCGTCGGGCACGGGAAGATCCGCCACATAGGCCACGAGCGCGCTGAACAAGGCGGGCGAAATCTCGCTCTCGCCCTCCTGCGTCGTGCCGTGGGGTGCATTGCGACAGAGCGTCTGGGCAAGCGTGCAATCGCCCCACGGCTCCGGCAGCAGCGGCGTGGAGAGGCCAAGATCCAGGTGGAACGCCTCGGCGATCTGGCCGGACAGCGTGGGCTGGGCTGCCTTCCAGCCGAACCGGCCGAGGGTTTCGCGGCCATCGGCGCCGACCAGGCGATGGGCGCGGCCGCGCACGCCGTCGCCGTCGCGATCCTGCGGGTCCTCCAGCGCCAGGATGGCGGCCTGCGGCACCCGTTCCAGCAACCCGCGTCCGCGCAGGTCCGGCGCGAGGCGCAGGCGCGGCACCGTGTCGGGCGCGAGCGGACCGTAGGCGAGTGCGCTCAGCACCGGCGTGCGCGTGGTGCGGCCCGTGCTGTCGCGGCTTTCGCGGATTCGCACGATCGCCTCGGCATCGAGCCCCTGGATGGCCTCAGTCTGGAGCCGGGCGCCATAGACGGGATCGGGCGCGCCGCCCGGCCGGGCGAGCGCCACCACCAGCCCATGGCCGAGCGGCGTGCCCTCGGCGTCGAGACGCGCCGTGCCGCGCCCGTCCTTGGGATGGCAGGCACTGCAGGATCTCGCATCGAACAGCGGGCCAAGCCCGTCGTTTCCGCGCGTGGAGGAGGGCGCCGGCACCCAGGGCCGGTCGAACACGGCTTTTCCCACCGCGATGTCGAGCCCGTCGGCAAGGCTCGCCCCGGCGCCGAGCAGGCAGAGCGCGGCCGCGACCAGGAGCCGAGCCGGCACCCGGCCCATCAGGCGATGCTCACATAGCCCATCATCCCCGTCTCCATATGGTCGAGGATGTGGCAATGGAGCACCCAGTTTCCCGGCGCCGCGACGAAGGCGATTTCGGCGCTTTCGCGCGCCGCCAGCAGCACGGTGTCGGCATAATGGCGCGGCCGCTTGGACTTGCTGGCCGAGATCACGTCGAACACATGGCCGTGCAAGTGCACCGGATGCAGATGCTGGGTGGGATTGGTGAGGGTGATCACATAGGAGCGGCCGGCCACCAGTCGCGCGAGCGGCGCCGGCATGGGCTTGGTGCCGCCGGTGGGCCAGGAATTCTGGCTGATGGCCCAGAAGGTGCGCGGGCCGGTGCAATATTGATCCACCAGCGCCTTGGCAAGCGGATCGTCCGGCGGCAGGCCGTCGAGCACGTTGGCGGCATCGTCGGTGGCCTGCTGGAGGCTGAGCGAGAGCCGCTCCGCCTTGCGCAGGTCCGCCTTCGGCACGTTCGGCGGCGGCAGGGCGATGGGCTTGAACGGGCGCTTGCGGAAAGTCGAGGCGGTCGCCGCGATGCGCGCCAGCAGGAAAGGTTCGCCGCCGGTGCGGTAATCATAGATCGAGACGTTCTGCCCTTCGGCGGGCATGCGCACGTGCAGGTCCAGGCGCTGGGAGGAGCCGAGGTCGCAGGTATCGAAATCCGCGGGCGGCACGGCATGGCCGTCATAGGCGATGATATAGCCCTCGGCCTCGGCGGTGCCGACCTGCACGGTGCGGGTGGAATCCAGGTTGAGGATGCGCAGGCGCAGGTCCGCATGGGCGGGCGCCGACAGCCGCGCCGGGCCGACCCCGTTGACGCCGCGCACCGTGCCGAAGGTGCCGGCCTTCGAGGCGCCATCCTCGGTGAGGAAGGGCAGGAAGCTTCCGTCCGGCGCCAGCCGCCAATCCTTGATGACGAGCACATGCTCGGCCTGGAAGGGGAGCTTCTCCTCTTCCTCCACGATCAGCACTCCGGCGAGGCCGCGCCCCACCTGTCCGGTCTCGTCGCAATGGGGATGGAAGAAATAGGTGCCGGCGTCCGGCAGCGGCACTTCATAGGTGAATTGCCCGCCGTTCGCGGGGATCAGCTCCTGCGTCAGGCCGGGCACGCCGTCCTGCGGGTTCGGCAGGCGGATGCCGTGCCAATGGACGGTGGTGCCGACCGGCAGGCGATTGTCCACGGCGACCTTCAGCCGCGTGCCGCGCCGGGCGCGCACGATGGGGAAGATCGTGTCGTTGAAGAGATAGAGATCCTGCGCCTGCGTGCCCGGCCCGAGCAGGGTGCGCGGGCTGACGCGCGGCGTCAAAGCGAGCGGCTGGATCGGCGCGCGCGGATCGGTGGCCGCGGCGGCCTGCCCAAGGCGCTGCGGCAGGAACCCGGTGAGGGCGCCCGCCGCAAGGCCGGTTAAAAGGGTGCGCCGCGTGACCATTTCGCTCAGTTGGTTTTCACCTTGGACGGCGCGTCGAGGCTCTGGGAGCCTTCCACCTTGATCTTCACGCCGAGGGCGGCGACCGCCTGTTCCAGTGCGCGGGTCTGGGCCACCAGGGCGTCGATGCCGGCCTGGACGCGGGCATTGCCCTCGGTATTCCCCTCGCCGATCATCTGGTCATAGGATTCCTTGCCGCTGTCGGCGGTGTCCTTGATCGCGCGCAGGGCGGCGAGCGCGGCGTCCATGCGGCTCTTCACCGCCTCGGCGACCTTCGGGTCCTTGGCGGCCACGAGGTCGGCCACCGAGGGGCCCTGAACCACGTTGCCGTCGAGGCGGGTGTAGCGGCCGGTATAGATCGCGGCCATCCCCACCTCGTCGTAATAATGGGAATTGTGGGTGTTGTCGGAGAAGCAGTCATGCTCCTCCTCGGGATCGTGCAGGATCAGGCCGAGCTTCATGCGCTCGCCCGCCAGCTCGCCATAGGAGAGCGAGCCGAGGCCGGTGAGGATGACACCGAGGCCGGCCTTGTCGGACTTCTTCAGCACGAAGGCGCGCGCCTTGCCCTTGGCGCCCCAGTCCGCAACCATCTCCTGCAGATCGGTGACCAGCAGGTCGGTCGCAGCCTTGAGATACGCCGCGCGGCGGTCGCAATTGCCGTTGGTGCAGGCCTTCAGGTCATAGTCGGTGGCCGGGCGATTGCCGGCGCCGGCCTTGGTGCCGTTGAGGTCCTGGCCCCACAGCAGGAATTCGATGGCGTGATAGCCGGTGGTGACATTGGCTTCCACGCCCGCCGCCTCGGCCAGCGAGGCGATGAGCTTGGGATTGATGGTCGAGGTATCGACCATCTTCTTGCCAACCCGGATCTTAGTATTTGCGATGATGTTCGCCTTATAGAGCGGGTTTTCGTCCGACGTGTCGCCATAGGAGGGCGCCACATAGTCGATCAGGCCCTCATCGAGGGGCCAGGCGTTCACCTTGCCTTCCCAGGCATCCACCACCGCATTCCCGAAGCGGAAGCCCTCGGTCTGCTGGTAGGGCACGCGGGCGGCCTTCCAGGCGTCGCGCGCGGTGGCCAGCGTCGTGTCGGTTGGGGCGGCGAGGAAGGCGTTCACCGCGCCTTGCAGCGTCTTCGCCGCGCTCAGGCTGTCGCCATACATGGCCTCGGCCAGATTGGCGTAAGTGACGAGAACGTCTTTGACCTTGGGCGCCGGCGCGGGATCCGCTTTTGCGACAGTAATTGCGGACAGAGCCGCGCATCCTAAGGCAAAGATGAAAGTCTTGGCGCGTATCACAGCAAATGCTCCCGCGTCGCCAGGCAGAAATCGCCGGGCCACCCCGCATCAGACATAACCGAGGGGGAGATATCCCGCAAGTTGAGCGTAGAAAATTGGAATGACTACAGTCTGGATGCTTGAAGGCTGAGCCCCGGACGCGAGGGAAGGCGTCAGGCGCGGCGGCGCAGGATTTTCAGGCGCCCCAACAGCTCGGCCACGGCCTCCGGCGGTAGGACGGCGATTTCCTTGGCCAGCAGATTGGCGAGTTCGGTCGCCTCCGGCGTCAGTCCGGCGGTGTCCACGGTGACGCGGGGATGGGAGACCTCGGCCAGCCGCTGGAGGTCCTCCGCCTCGTCCCAGATCACGTTGAAATAGGCGATCACCCGCTGCACCAGCGGCCAAGTGGGGCGTCCGCGCTTGCCGTTCTCGAGCGCCGAGAGATAGGTCGGCGTCACGCCCACGGCATGGGCCATTTCGCTGAGTGTCACGCCCTTGCGGGCGCGCAATTCGCGCACCCGGCGCCCGAACGGGGTTATGGGCGCACGCTCCCAGCTCGCAGGCCTTTGGCCCGCCCGCTTGCTGCCCGGGTGCTTCCCTGCGCATTCATGGCAGCGGCTCGCGCGCGCCGCGCCGCCGGCGGATGCGGATATAGAGCGCGCCGTCGCCGCCATGGCGCCGCGCCGCGCTCTCGAAGCCCACCACATAGGGCCGCATGGTCGCATCGGACAGCCATTGCGGCACCGCCCGGCGCAGCACGCCGCGCTCCGGGGTGCCGGTCATGAACACGGTTTCCGGATCGCCCTTGCCGGTGATCACCAGCACCAGGGAATGGCCCGCAGCCTGCGCCTGCACCACGAACAGCAGCAATTGCCGGTGCGCCGCCGCCTGGGTGAGGCCGTGCAGGTCGAGCCGCGCATCCACTTCGCCGCCCCGCGTCAGGCGGCGCCGCACCTTGGGATCCAGCACCGAGAGCGGCGGCGGGGCCGGTGCCTCCAGCGCGCGGCGCGCGGCGGCGCTGCCGGTGGGCTTGAGGATGCGCATCTTCGTGGCGGGTGTTTTCGTGGCGGGCGTTTCGAGAACTGGCGCCGCCGGTTCGCTCGCGGGGGGCTCCGGCGCGGCGATCGGGGCGGGCGGCGGGGCGAGGGGACGCGGGGCGGCGCGCAGCGGGGCGACCGAGCGCACCACATGCTGCCACAGCTCCCGCTCTTCCGCGTTCAGCAGCCGCCTGCGGCCACGCCGACTCATGGCGTTTTCGCCCGCACTGGCTGGAGGCGCGGCACCAGCAGGGTGAAGGCGCCGGGATGGCGGATGCGCCCGGCCACCGCCGCCGCCTGCTCCCCGGCGCCGAAGAACAGATCCGCCCGCGCCGGCCCGACGATGGCGGAGCCGGTATCCTGCGCAATCATCAGCCGGCGGAAGGGATCAGCGCTGGTCGCGCGCGCCAGCGGCAGGGCGGCGTCGATGAAAATGGGCGTGCCATAGGCATGCAGCGCGCGGTCGATGGCGATGGAGCGGCCAGCCGTCAGCGGCACGCCCTGGGCGCCGAGCGCCCCCGCGTCGGCGGCGAGCGGCACCGCCCGGAAGAAGACGAACGACCGGTTTTCCCGCATCAAATCGGCACCGGCCTGCGGGTTCTGCTCGATGAAGCTGCGGATGGCGGCCATGGACATGGCCTCGCGCGGCACCAGCCCGCGCTGGATCAGCAGGCGCCCCACGGGCGTGTAGGGATAGCCGTTATGGCCATCGTAATTGAGCCGCAGCGCTGTGCCGTCCGGCAGGCGGATGCGCGCCGAGCCTTGGATCTGCATGAAGAACAGGTCCACGGGATGGGCGATATACGCAATTTCCAGCCCGCGCCCTGCCAGCGCGCCGTCCTCGATCTGCGCGCGGTCGTAATAGGGCACGAACACATCGCCGGCGCGGCGCACCGCGCCGCCTTTGTTGCTGCCCTGCGGCCCGGTGGGGATGAGGTCGGTCGGTCGGCCGTAGATCGGAACCTTGAAATCGCCCGTGGGGGTGAGCGCGCCGTCCAGCTCGGGTTCGTAATAGCCGGTGAGAAAGCCGGGCGGGCTCTTTTCCGGCACGATCCTATAGGGGCGGAAATTGGCTTCGAAGAACAGCCGCGCCACACCCGCCGAGACGGTTTCGGGCGCGAGCGTGCGCACCAGGCGGCGGGCATTGTCGCAGGTGATGCGCAGCCCTGGCACCAGCGCGGCATTGTCCGGCGGGCCGACCTCCGCCGGGCGGGCGCGCAGCGCGCCGCAGCTGGCGAGGAAGGTGGAGAAAGCCGCGCTTTGGTCGTCCTGCGCCCAGCCGGGCAGGGTGGCATAAGCCGCGCTCTCCAGCCGCGCGCCGGCGATTTCGGGACGGGCAACGGGCGCGACCAGTCCGGCGAGGTTGTTCGCCGTCGCCGGCGTGGCGCCGAGCCATGCCGCCAGGATGAGACCTGAGAGCGCATCGCGCTTTCGGGAGAGAAAAGCGCCTGCCGCGGCATTTTGCTGTGGATTGCGGCGCGCCCTCGATCCCGGCGCGCCCGGCGCCTCTCCGCTCGGGAGAGCGGAGGCGCGGTGCGGCGGAGCGGACGATGGGCGCGCGGGCGCCATGGGTGGGCCTTACTGCGCCGCTTCGGTGGCGACCAGCTTCCAATTGGGGTCGCGGGTGCCGAGGTCGCGCGCGAAGGTCCACACATCGGTCACGTCGGACACGCTGTCCGGGCTGCCGTCCGCCACCGAGCCATCCTTGGCGCGGGTCACCGAAATCAGCTTGGAGACGAAGCGCACCGTGACCTGGGCCGTGCGGCCGCGCACATTGGCGTCCAGCAAATCGGCGGTCTCGATGGAGACGAAGCGCGATTCCATGGTCTCGCCCCGGCTTTCGCGGTCGGCGATGGCGGCGATGAAGCCGTCATAAACGTCCTTGGCCAGCAGGTCCTTCAGCTGGCGGCGGTCGCCGTTCGCGAACGCGAGCACGATCAATTCATAGGCGCCCTTGGCGCCGGAGAGGAATTGCTTCGCGTCGAAATCCGGCTCGATGGCGACGATCTGGTCGAGCGCCTGGGCCACCGGCGAACCCTCGCTCGTCACGCCCTGCCAGCGGAAGCCGGGCGGGGCGTCGTCGTTCACCGGCGCGCGGGCGGGCAGGTCGCCGTTGCGCTCCGGCAAGGTCACCACATTGTCGGCTGGCGCCGGTGGCGGGCGCGTGGCATCGCGCGAATAGGGGTCATAGGGCGGCCGCTCCTTGCCGGTGCGCTGGCCGAGCACCGAGCGCAGGCGAAAGAAGATGAAGACCGCGAGGGCCAGGAAGATGATCGTGTAAATGTCGAGCACTGCGCTTCGCCATGCCTCCGGCCGCGCGGACAAGCCGCCACCGCCTCTGTTGCCGCCGCTTGAGACCCCTTGCCATCCCTAAGGACGCCAAGCGACCCCACCCCTGGGACACGACCGATCCTCGGTTCAGATGGATATCCTAACCGGCCGCATTCCGAAACCCGCCTCATCGACCCATGCCCACCCCGCGCGGGCGATCAGCCGACCTCTTCTATATGTACGTGGTCCGGGCGCCGCCGCCACCCCCCGGAACGGCGCGGACCGCGAATAACCTTAGGGCAGGGACCGCAGGAACGCCACATGCGCCACCGCGCCGCATGCTCCGTTGACCGCTGCCGATGGGTCACATAAGCTGTTTCAAACGATTAAAAGAATTTGCCGCCACCACCCAAAGGCCACGCCAATCAAGGCCGGGGGAGGCGGCAAAGGGGCCGCAAGGGCCTCACAACGGGAGGAACGCATGAAACGATTGCTCGTCGCCGGGCTCAGCCTCGCCATGTCCGCATTGCTGCCGCTGGGTGCCGCGAAGGCGGCCTATCCCGACCGGCCCATCACGCTGATCGTGCCCTGGGGCGCCGGCGGCGGCACGGATGCGGTGGCGCGGATCATCGGATCGCTGATCGAACGCGACCTCGGCCAGCCGGTGGCGGTGGTGAATCGCACCGGCGGCCAGGGCGTGGTGGGCCATCAGGCGATCGCTGACGCGGCGCCGGACGGCTACACCATCGGCCTGCTGACGGTGGAAATCGCCATGATGCACTGGGCCGGCCTCACCAAGCTCGACCCCTCCTCCTATACCCCGATCGCCCTCGTGAACGAGGATGCCGCCGGCCTACAGGTGCGCGCCGACGCACCCTACAAGACCGCGCAGGAGGTCATCGACGACGTCAAGAAGAACCCCGGCAAGTTCAAGGCCTCCGGCACCGGGCAGGGCGGCATCTGGCATCTCGCGCTGGCCGGCATGCTCTCCTCGCTGAAAGTGGACCCGGCGAGCGTGCCGTGGGTGCCGAGCGCGGGCGCCGCCCCCGGATTGCAGGACCTGATGGCCGGCGGCGTGCAGATCGTCACCTGTTCGCTGCCCGAGGCGCGCTCGCTGATCGACGCCGGGCGGGTCAAGAGCCTCGCCATCATGGGCAAGGAGCGCTCCAAGCTGATGCCCAACATCCCGACCCTGAAGGAAGCCACCGGCAGCGACTGGGCCATCGGCGCCTGGCGCGGCATCGCCGGGCCGAAGGGCCTGCCCAAGGAGGTTTCCGACAAGCTCATCGCATCGGTGAAGAAGGCTTACGAAAGCAAGGAATACCAGGAATTCCTGACCAATCGCGGCTTTGGTGGAAAATGGGCGGAAGGGCCGGCGTTCGGCACCTTCATGGCGCAGAGCGACACCGCCCTGGGCGCGGTGATGAAAGAGGTCGGGCTCGCGAAATAGCGTCCTGTTCCTGAGCGGCGAGGTCCTTTCTCTCCTCCCCCTCACCCCGGCTCTCCCCGGCGGAGAGAGAGGGGGCGGTTCCCGCGCGTAGGGGTGGGGATGCGCGATTCACCTCTCCCCGGCGGGGAGAGGTCGGCCGCGCAGCGGACGGGTGAGGGGCGCCGGCTCGCCGGGAAGCGCGAACGCCGCCCTCCGGAGACCGGGCCGGAGTGCCGGGAGCCCCCGCGAGCGGGAATCATCCCAACGATTGTTTCATGCGCACCCAAGGACTGCACCATGCGCGTCAATGATTTGATCCTCGCCATCGCCGTGATGATCGGGGCTGCGGCTCTTGCCGCCGCTGCCTCCACCCTGCCGCCCATACCGGGCCAGAAGTTCGGCGCCGATGTCTTTCCCATGGCCATATCCGGCGGCCTGTTCCTGTGCGGCCTCGTGCTGGCGGCGCAGAGCCTGCGGGCCGGGGCGGGGCCCGCGCTCATGCTCGGCTGGGCGCGGGAGGTGCCCGCTTTGCTGCGTGCCGGCGGCGCGCTGGCGGCGGTGGTGCTCTACATGGTGCTGGCGCCGCTGACCGGCTTCATCATCGCCGCCACCCTGATGCTGCTGGCCCTGTTCCTGATGCTGAAGGTGCCGCCGCTGGCGGCTGTGCCGGCGGCGCTGATCGCGACGTTGTGCGTCTATTATTCCTTCGCCCACGGCCTGCGCGTTCCGCTGCCGCGCGGCCTCATCGAGAGCATGCTGTGATGGGCGCCATCGAAGCCGGCATCGGCCTCGTGCTGCATTGGCACGTCATCCTTACCATCTTCATCGCGGCGGCCTTCGGGCTGGTGGTGGGGGCCATTCCCGGCCTCACCGCCACCATGGCCATTGCGCTGCTGGTGCCCATCACCTTTTTCATGGATCCGATCTCGGCGGTGGGCGCCATGATCTCCTGCTCCGCCATGGCGATCTTCGCCGGCGATATTCCAAGCACGCTGATGCGCATGCCCGGAACGCCGGCCTCCGCCGCCTATACCGACGAATGCTATGCCATGACCCGCAAGGGACAGGCGGAGGTGGCGCTGGGCGCGAACGTGCTGTTCTCCGCCCTTGGCGGCCTGTTCGGCACGGCGGTGCTGATCGTCTCCGCGCCGCTGCTGGCGGAGGTGGCGCTGGGCTTTTCCTCGTTTGAATATTTCTGGCTGGCGCTGCTCGGGCTCACCTGCGCCATCTTCATCGGCTCCGGCTCGCCGGTGAAGGGGCTGATCTCGCTGTTCATCGGCCTGTTCGTGGCGTGCATCGGGCTGGACAATCCCGCTGGCATTCCGCGCTTCACGCTCGGCAATACCGACCTCCTGAGCGGGGTGGATTTCATCCCCGCCATGATCGGCCTGTTCGCGGTGTCCGAGGTGATCCGCGCCATGGCCTCCGGCGCCAAGGACTGGGAGGTGAAGCAGACCTCGCTCGGCAATCCGCTGCGCGGGTGGGGCTCGCTGATCGTCAAATACTGGCCGCAGCAGATACGCGGCAACATCACCGGCACGGCCATCGGCATCCTGCCCGGCGCGGGGGCGGACATCGCGGCCTGGGTCTCCTATGCCATGAGCCGGAAATTCTCCAAGACCCCGGAGAAATTCGGCACCGGGCACGTGGAAGGCATCATCGAGAGCACCTCGTCCAACAATGCCGCGCTCGCCGGGGCCTGGGTGCCGGCGCTGGTGTTCGGCATTCCCGGCGACAGCATCACCGCCATCGTCATCGGCGTGCTGTACCTGAAAGGGCTCAATCCCGGCCCGACGCTGTTCCTGAACAATCCCGAATCCATCTATGCGGTATTCTTCATCTTCATCATCGCCAATCTCGCCATGATCCCGCTCGGGCTCGCGGCGTTGAAGGCGGGCACGGCGCTGCTCAAGGTGCCGCGCCGCATCCTGATGCCGGTGATCCTGCTGTTCTGCGTGGTCGGCGCGTTCGCGGTGAACAATTCGATCTATGGCGTCATCCTCATGCTGGTGTTCGGCGTGCTCGGCTTCTTCATGGAGGAGCACGACGTTCCGATCGCGCCTTGCGTGCTCGGCATCGTGCTCGGCAAGATGCTGGAGGACAGCTTCGTCACCTCCATGATCAAAGCGGATGGCGACCTGCTGGGCTTCTTCTACCGGCCGATCTCGGCGGGTCTGGGCATCGTCACCCTCGCGGTGCTGTTGCTGCCGCTCTGGGGCGTGCTGCGCCGACGGTTTGGGGCGACGCGCGCCGCCTGAGGGGCATCTTGCGGCCAAGAGGGCGGCTATGCGGCCGCCCTTTCCGGTCTTTTGCCTTGATTACACCGGAAAGGCCGCTCAATCCTGAGCGCGCGAACCTTTCCTGCCATGGATGCCTGATGCCCGCGACGCTCCTTCTTGCCGATATCGGCGGCACCTCCACGCGCATCGCGCGCGCCGACCGGGACGGCACCTTGTTCGACCTGCGGGTGGAGGCGAACGATTCCTATGCCAGCCTGGAAGACCTGTTCGGCGTCTATCTGTCCAATATCGGCGGCCCGCGCCCGTGCGCCGGCGTGTTCGCGGTGGCCGGTCCCGTGGACGGCGACGAGGTGAAGATGACCAACCGGGCCTGGCACTTCTCCCGCCCGGAGCTTGCCCGTACCCTCGGGCTCGACGCGCTGACCGTGTTGAACGATTTCGCCGCGTTGGCCCATGGTGTGGTCGGCCTCGGCCCGCAGAACCTCGTGACCGTGGGCACCGGCAAGGCGGTGGAGGGCGCGCCGATGCTGGTCTGCGGTCCCGGAACCGGGCTCGGCACCGCGCTCGTGCTGCCACGCGCCGAAGGCTATGAAGTGCTGCCGGGGGAAGGCGGCCACGTGCGCTTCGGCGCCGTCACCTCCGAGGAAGCGCGGGTGCTGGCCCATCTGGTGCAGGATCTCGGCCCGGTGAGCGTCGAGCACGTGCTCTCCGGAGCCGGGCTGGTGCGGCTGCATCGCATCCTCAGCGGGGAGGTCGCGACTTCCCATTCGATCATCACCGCCGCGCTCTCCGGCCAGCGTAACGAGCGCGAAACCTGCCACGTGTTCCTGCGCCTGCTCGGCCGGGTGGTGGGCGATTTCGCCTTGCTCACCCTGGCGCGGGGCGGCGTGTTCATTTCCGGCGGGGTCGGGGCGGCGATGGCGCAATTGTTCGCCGAATCCCCGTTCCGCGCGGCCTTCGAGGATCATCCGCCCTACCAGGCCCGGCTCGCCGCGATCCCGGTGCGGGTGGTGGTGCATCCCACCCCCGGCCTGGTCGGCGCGGCGGAGGTGGGCCGGCGCCTGCTGGCCGCCCTCGAACCGGCCTGAGGGCAGCCGGCGCGTCCTCTCATTTCATGATAGAGAACGCGGTATCCGTTCGGCTTGCGGTGCAAGCTGAACGGCGCGCGCGGCTTAAGCGCGGCCCGCCATCTGCCGCCAGCGCAGGAATTCATGCACGGTGGGCGACTGCTCGCGCCGCCGGCAGATCATATACACATGCGCCACCAGCGCCGGGGCCATGGGCAAGAACACCACGTTGTCGCTGGTGAAGGAAGCGTCATCGAGGGACCACCAATTTGATTCCGCTCAAATGGTGCCAGCTCAGGACTCATTGATTAAAGCAGAATATGAGTGTCACGGCGATGCGGATGTCAGAGATGGAAAACATGGCTTCCGCAGTGTTGATGTGGGTGCCGCGGGAAGCATACTCTTTGCTGAGAAGTAGACCCGCTTGCGCAACATACGGAGTGCCGACCTAGGTGTAGAATGCGGCGTCTACGCGTATTTATAATGCCGCCTGCCGGCGCAAAAATCATACGATCTCCCATTCCGCACCATTCCGGCCGCCCGCAATGCCGGCCGATGATCTGCTTCTGTATTCGGTCCAGTTTCGTCAACCCCGATGATGGCACGTCGCGGGTTCTTTGCTTCCGTCCGTGGTCGAGGATCGCCACATGATGGTGTTCGATGGAATGACCGGTTCAAGCTCTTCGGCGTGCTCGGCCGCGTCAGCGGCTGCGACGACAGGTCATGCGAACTCAATCATCCCACGCCCCGCGACGGGCGTTCAGGGAACCACAGCCGGGTCGATCACGCCGCGGCCGCAGTCCATCGGACTTCCGTGCCGCTCCGCCACATGCTGTGAAGAACGACCGCCATCTTGTGAGCCAGAGCGACCTTCGCCCGGTTGCTTCCCTGTCGCTGAGCGATACGCACCGCCCAGGCCTTCATCGGTGACCAGCGTGTGCTCGGTCGCAGGATGACGTTGGCGGCCTCGAACAGCGCAGTTCGCGTCTCCCCGTCGCCCACTTTGGTGATCCGTCCGGTCCGATCGATCTCGCCCGATTGATACCGCCGAGGTGTGAGCCCGAGATAGGCTCCCACGGACCGGGAGCGAGCGAAACGCTCTGGCGCATCGACGGTTGCCCTGAATGTCAGGGCGGAAACCGGCCCGATCCCGGGCATGGTCATCAACAGTCGGCAGACCGGATCATTTCTGACAGCCTGGACGACCGGACGGCGAAGGCGCTGGTACTCCTGCATCAATGCGTCCCGGGCTGCCAATAGGGGAGCCATCACCTCAGCCAGGATGGCGTTGTTTCCAACCAGATCTCGGACACGGGAGGCCAATCCGGCACGCGACACGATTCCGACCTTCAAGCCGAAGAGACGGAGCAATCCGCGAAGTGTCTGCTCTGATGCGGCGATGGAGCGGATCAGATGCTTGCGTGCCGCCACCAGCGTTCGGGCATGCTGGCTGCCGATGCTCTTCACGTGCACGACCTTGTACCAGCCAGCCCTGACCACCTGGGCAATGCCGCGCGCGTCGTTCCGATCGGTCTTGACAGGCATTGCCGACAACGCCGCCTTCACCTGCCGCTGCCGCGCCTCAAGACTGATGGCGGGAAAACCAAGCTCGGCCAAGCCCGCAGTCAGCCATTCCGACATCGGCCCAGCCTCAAGCCCAATCTTCGCAATCCGGCGCCCCAGGGCTGAAGACACTGCGAGATGGCGGACGCCTCCGACGCCACGCTCGCCTCCTTCAGGATTTGACCTTCCCGGTCGATGACACTGACGGCTACGGAGTTCAGAGAGACATCAAGGCCGCCGTACACCAGGGGGACCTCCCGGCGCTGGGTTCAGGCCCCGATTGTCCTCTTCGCCGCGGAAAGCCGCAAATGGGTCAAGAGATCAGCACCGAATACCCCATCTCTTCCGTAAACCGTAAGGGGCGCATCGTCTCCTTCAGTGACGGACTCTATAAAAATCTGGAGGAGGATCAGGGTCTCAGGGCGACCTCATGCCGCCGCGCGGCGCCGCACGGCGGCAGGCGGGACAAGGGCGCAGAAGATCTCGGGCGGCGCGGCTTCCTCCGGCGTTGCGCACAACCGCCGGGCCGCGAGCCAGGCGCCGAAACGCGGATCGGCGGTGAATACCGCGAATGGAATCGCCAGCCAGCATCCGGCGATCAGCGGCGCGGTCCAGAGCAGCAGCACCGGCGCCGTCAGCGCCATGGCGAGCGCCACCACAAGGCCGAACGCAGTCGGCAGCCACAGCGCCCGCGCGGCAACCCGCCAGGACAGGGCATGGGCATCGCGCGCCTGCCCGTTCCACACCCCATGCACATGGCCGAAGGCGAGCAGCGCCAGGAAGCGGGTGGTGGACAGCGCCATGATGGGCCCGAGCAGGAAGGCGAAGACGAGTTCCGCCAGCGCCGAAAGCGTAAAGCGCCGCGCCCCGCCGTAGCGCGCCGCGCCCCCGGTCGTGAGGGCCACGTCCAGCAGCCCGGCAAGCTTCGGCGAGAGGGAGAGGAACAGCAGGCCGAGATAGAGACCCGCGGTTCCGGCCCCGACCTCCGGAGAGGCATCCATCGCCGCGAACGGCAGTAGCAACAGCGCCAGCGGCACCGCCGGCATGGCGGCGAACATCAGGATCGCCCACAAGAGCTGAAACCGGCTCATGGGCAGCAGGCCGGGCAAGGAGAGCAGGCGGGTATATTGCAGATTGCCGAGGCACCAGCGCAGGTCGCGGGCCATGAAATCCAGCAGCGTGGGGGGATTTTCCTCGAAGCTCTCCCCCTCCACCGGCACCACCCGCACCTCATAGCCGGCGCGGCGCATGAGCACCGCCTCCACCTGGTCGTGGGAGAGGATCGGGCCGCCCAGCGGCGGTTCTCCCGGCAGGAGCGGCAGGTCGCAATGGAGCGTGAAGGGCTGCACCCGGATCAGCGCATTATGCCCCCAGAACGGCCCGCAATCGCCCGCCCACCACGTGGCGCCGAGCGTGTAGCAGCGCATGCCGTGGCGCATGCCGAACTGGAACAGGCGGGCGAACCCGCTGGCGCTGGGCAGGCCCACCACCAGGCTCTGAAGGATGCCGAAGCGCGGGTTCGCCTCCATGATCTTCACCAGATCCAGCACCGCCGGCGCGCCCATCAGGCTGTCCGCGTCGAGCGGCAGCATGAAATCATAGGCGCCGCCCCAGGTGAGGCAGAAGTCCCGCACATTGCCGGCCTTGAACCCGGTGTTCACCGGACGGCGGCGATAGAGGATGCGCCCGCCCGCCTCGGCCTGCCAGCCGGCCACCGCCTCTTCCTCCGCCCGCGCCACGTCCGCGCGATTGGTATCGCTGAGCAGGAAATAATCGAACTGCCCGCCGAAGCCGGTGGCGTCGAGCCCGGCCTTTACCGCACGCAAACGTGACAGCGCCCGTTCGGGATCTTCGTTGCGGAGCGTCATAAGAATGGCGGTGCGCGTCGAGACCGGGGCATCGCGCATGCGGCCCAGGAACGGCGCCGCCTGCATCACACCGTCACGGCGCGCGTGCAGAAGAAAAAGACCGACCGACGCATTCCAGAAACCAATCGCATTCCAGGGCGTTGCGACCAGCACGCAGGCCAGCAGCACCAGATCGACCGCCCGCCCGCCGTTCTGCGCCGCGAGCCGCGCCGCGAACAGGGCGACCAGCGCGAGGGTGGCGAGATTGAGGGCCAGCATCGCCAGGCGGCGGCGGCGCATCGCCCGCAGACAGGCGGCGGTTGCGGGCAGGAGATCGGCGAGCAAGGCGGAAGGCTCAGGCCGGACGTTCATGAAGGCTCCGGTGGGTGGGATGGATCAATGCGGGAGGTCGGCGGAATAGCGATGATGGAACAACGTGCTGCGCGCCAAAGCCAGGAACAAGCGCGCGAGCGGATCGGAGATGCCAGGGACGTGAAACCTCTCGACCACACCGAATGTGCGGCCCCGGACCCGGTCCAGGCCGAGGCGCTCTGGTATGTCGCCCCGCGCTGCGCCCGCCTCAAGAGCGAAACGCTGCGCCCGCGCGAACGTGACGAGCTTCTGATCGCAACCTCCTGGAGCGCGGTGAGCCGGGGCACCGAACGCCTGATCTATGACGGCCTTACCGATCCGGTGCATCGCGGCTGCATGCGCGCGCCCATGCAGTGCGGCGAGTTCCCTTTCCCGGTCAAATACGGCTATTGCGCGGTCGGCCGCGTCGCCGCCGGCCCGGCCCCATTGCTCGGCCGCGACGTGTTCGCGCTGCATCCCCACCAGAACCGCTTCCTGATCGCCGCCGACCAGGCGATGCTGGTGCCGCGCGATGTGCCAGCCCGCCGCGCCACCCTCGCCGCCAATATGGAAACCGCGCTGAACGCGCTGTGGGACAGCGGCGCGGGCGCCGGCGACCGCATCGTGGTGGTGGGCGCGGGGCTGGTGGGATTGCTGATCGTCTATCTCGCCGCCCAACTGCCGGGCGCGGACGTGACCGCCCTCGACCCGTGCGCCCAGCGCCGGGCGATCGTCGAATCGTTCGGGGCGCGGTTTGCCGCCTCCCCCGGTCCGATCGCCGAGGCGGACGTGGTGTTCCATGCCAGCGCCACCTCCGAAGGGCTCGCCGCCGCCATCGGCTGCTGCGGCCATTCCGCCACCCTGGTGGAAGTGAGCTGGTATGGCGACAAGCCGGTGACGGTGGAGCTGGGCGGCCCGTTCCATGCGAAAAGGCTGCGCCTGCTGTCCTCGCAGGTCGGCGCCGTGCCGCCGGAGCGCCAGCCGCGCTGGACCTTGAAGCGCCGGCTCGCCAAGGCGCTGGACCTGCTGGCCGATCCCCGGCTCGACGCCCTGATCACCGACGAGGTGGCCTTCGCCGACCTGCCCCAATCGCTCGACCGCATCCTCGGCGCCCGCCCCGATGCGGTGGCGACCGTGGTGCGCTATACCGCCTGAACGGCAAGGATCTCTCCCATGTATGCAGTGGAAGTGCGCGACCACATCATGATCGCCCATAGCTTCAAGGGCGATCTGTTCGGCCCGGCCCAGGCGCTGCACGGCGCCACCTTCGTGGTGGATGTCACCTTTTTCGCGCGCGAATTGACCACCGAAGGCGTGGTGGTGGACATCGGCCGCGCCCTCGACGCGCTCAAGGCGGTGCTCGGCCCTCTGACCTATCGCAATCTCGACGATCTGCCAGAATTCGCCGGGCGCAACACCACGACCGAGGTGCTGTGCCGCCACATCTTCGACCGCATGACGGACGCCGCGCGCACCGGCGCCCTGGGCGCGGGCGGCGACGCGCTCGCCAAGCTGCGGGTGACGCTGCATGAATCCCATGTGGCGCGGGCCTGGTACGAGGGCGATATCGCCGCATGAGGGCGGCCGCCTTCGCGATCCCCGGCGACCTCAACCTGCCGACCGGCGGCTATGCCTATGACCGCGAAGTGCTGAAGCGCTTTCCACGGGACGGCCTGTCGCTGACCCATCTCGCCTTGCCGGCCGGCTTTCCCGCCCCGACCGGCGCGCAGGTGGGCGAAGCCTTGGACACCCTCGCCACCACGGCGCCGCAGACCCTGCTGCTGGTGGACGGCCTCGCCCTCGGCGCCCTGCCGGCGGAGGGGCTCGCGGCGCTGAACCGGCGCATCGTCGCGCTCATCCACCATCCGCTCGCGCTGGAAGAGGCACTATCGGCTGGGGACCAGGCCCGCCTGGCGGTCAGCGAACGCGCGGCGCTGGCCCGGTGCGCCCATGTCATTGCCACCAGCCCGGCGACCGGCCGCACCCTGTGCCGCGATTTCGGCGTCGATCCCGCGCGCCTCACCATCGCGATGCCGGGCTCCGCGCAGGTCGCGCGGGCCCCGGCGGACGGGAGCCCGGCGCGCCTGCTGGCCGTGGGCTCGCTCATCCCGCGCAAGGGATATGACGTGCTGCTTGAGGCGCTTGGCCGGCTGAAGGGCTTCGCCTGGAGCCTCACCATCATCGGCAGCCTCGACCTCAATCCCGCGACGGTGGCGCAGATGCGCGCCCTCATCGCCGCTTATGGCCTGGAGGAGCGCATCGCTCTCGCGGGCGCGCGGCCGGCGCAGGAGCTGGCGCAGGCGTTCGCCGGCTGCGACCTGTTCGTCCACCCCTCCCTGTTCGAGGGCTATGGCATGGTGCTGGCGGAAGCGATGCGCCATGGCCTGCCCATGATCTGCACCACCGGCGGCGCGGCGAACGAGACCGTGCCGGACCGTGCCGCGCTGAAGGTGCCGCCGGGCGATGTGGAGGCGCTCGCCGGCGCCTTGCGCATCTGCCTGCTTTCCGAAAAGGAGCGCCGGCGCCTCGCCGATGCCGCCTTCGCCGCCGGGCGGATGCTGCCCGATTGGGACGATACCGCGCAGCTTATCGCCGGCGCACTCGCGCGTGCCGCAGCGCTGGAGACCTTGCCATGACAGGATTTTCCGCCCAATGGCTCGCTTTGCGCGAGCCTGCGGACGTGGCCGCGCGCCATGCCGCCCTTGTCGCCGACCTCGCGCAGCGCATCGCCGTGCACGCCGGCGGGGCGGACCGCGAACAGCGTATCGTCGATCTCGGCGCCGGCACCGGCTCAAATCTGCGCGCCACCGCGCCTTTGCTCGGCCCGCGCCAGAGCTGGCGGCTGCTGGATCATGACCCCGCCTTGCTGGAGGAGGCCCGCGCCGCGCTGGCGGCCTGGGGCGGCGAACAGGGCATGGCGGCCCATGACGCGGGCGCCCGGCTGGTTCTGAAAGGGCCGGAGCGGCGCATCGCCATCGCCTTCGCCCAGGCCGACCTCGCCGCCGATCCCGCCGCCGGCCTCGATTCCATCGGGCAGGACGCGCCGCACCTCGTGACCGCCTCGG
This sequence comes from Roseixanthobacter finlandensis, assembly GCF_043195105.2. NCBI lineage: Bacteria > Pseudomonadati > Pseudomonadota > Alphaproteobacteria > Hyphomicrobiales > Xanthobacteraceae > Roseixanthobacter > Roseixanthobacter finlandensis. The sequence goes on from NZ_CM195536.1 coordinate 91,402, forward strand.
CCTTCTTCGACCTCGTCTCCGCCGACTGGATCGCCCGGTTCGCGGCGCAGGTCGCGCAGCGCGGCGCGCTGTTCTACACGGTGCTGACCTGCGACGGCCGCGACACCTGGCAGCCCGGCCATGCGGCCGATGACGAGATCGCCCGCGCCTTCCAGGCCCATCAGGCCCGCGACAAGGGCTTCGGCCCGGCCGCCGGGCCGCACGCCAGCGCCTTGCTGGCTCAAGCCTTCCAGGCACAAGGGTATGGTACGCGGGAGGAGGGCAGCCCCTGGCGCCTCGGCCCGGATCATGGCCCCCTGATCGCCGCTTTGGCGGAGGGCACGGCCGGCGCGGCGGCGCAGACCGGGCTGCTGGCGGAAGAGACCATCTCCGCCTGGCTGACCGCCCGCCGGCACGCGACGTGCGAGATCGGCCACGCCGATCTGCTCGCCTGGCCGCACCCTGCGCCGCCGCTCAGCCCCGGCTGAGCTGCGGCAGCATGCGCGACAGCACCCCGTCGCGCCGGATGATGCCGTGGTAGAGGCCGGCGAGAATGTGCAGCGCCACCAGGGCCGCCGTGAGATAGCCGAGATATTGGTGTGCGCCGTTCAACAGGTCGGACAGGGCTTCATTCTTCGGCGCGATGGCCGGCAGCGTGAACAGGCCGAACACGCTCACCGCCGAGCCATAGGCGGACGAGCCCGCCCAGCCGAGCAACGGCATCACGAAGATCAGCACATACAGCAGGTGATGCACGCCGTTGGAGGCCGCCCATTGCCAATCCGGCAGGCCGAGCGGGCGGGGCGGCTTGCCCTTCACCACCCGCACCGCCACCCGCAACACAGCAAGGCACAGGATGGTGAAGCCGATGGAGCGGTGCAGGTCGAACAGCTGGTTCTGCGCCGGCCCGTCCGGCAGGCGCAGCATGATGAAGCCGAACGGAATCACCAGCAGCACCGCCGCCGCCGTGATCCAGTGAATCCACCTAGCCGGCGGAGAATAAGGAATGACCTGCGGCTCGCTCATGGTCGCGCGTCCCGTCCTCATGGGGGGGGCGGCCATCCCCCGTGCCGGTGTCCGAAACGTGAACGCCCCCGGCCGCGGGCAGGCGCAGATCGCACGCAAACAGCACATCGCCGTCGGGAAAAACCTCGACCCGGCTCGCCGGCCGTAGCGCATCCTTTAGCGCGGCGATGGGCGCAAGCTCAAGACCGGCGCGGCCGGAGCCGAGAATGACCGGAGATACCAGCACATGGAAGCCGTCCATGCAGCCGGCATCGAGAAATGACGACAATGTGCGCGTCCCGCCCTCCACCAGGATGCGGAACAGGCCCTGCGCCCGCAACGCTTCAAGGATGGCCTGTGGCGTCATGCGCCCCGCGCCGTCGGCGGCCACCGTCACCGCCTCGACGCCGGGGGGAAGCGCGCCCATGACATCCGGACGCCGCAGCACCAGCCGGCGGGCCCCGTCCGCGCCAAGGCAGCGGGCGGCGGGATCGAGCCGGCCGGACGGATCGATGATGACACGGGCGGGGTTTTTGCCCGGAACGCGGCGCACGTTCAGCAGCGGGTCATCGGCGACGATCGTGCCCACCCCCACCAGCACCGCATCGGCGCTCGCGCGCAGCCGGTGCAGATGGTCCAGCGCATACCCGCCGCTGATGTATTTGGATTCGCCTGAAACCGTGGCGATACGCCCGTCCAGCGATTGGCCGAGCTGGCCGATCACGAGGGAGCGATCCGCGCATTGCGCACTCGCGCTCAAGCTCAGGAATGGGTCATAGTTCTGCATCGCCCTCGACTTAGCATAAACGGGCGCCGCCGGATGCAGGGGCCGGCGTATCGCGCGATAATGATTGCGCCAGGTCGGGGGGCTGGGAACGCAACGGCAATGGCACCGTTTGGTGACGACGGCCGCGCACGCACCCGCCGGATGCGGCGAGGTGCACGGGGCCAGAAGGTAGCACGGGGCTTGCAGAAACGCGGCCGTGGCACATGTTAGTGGGTGAAGAGGCTGTAATGTCCCCAAGTGTGAATATTCTCGGTCGCGCGGATCCACGTATCACCGCTGTGGAGCGCGCGATTTCCGAACTGCGGTCCGGCCGGCCGGTCCTGTTGTCGCAGGGCGAGGATCGCGCGCTTGTGATCGGCGCCGAAGCGTTCGACGCGTCCTTGGCGAACGCCTTCGCCGAACAGGTCCAGGGCATCGGGCGACTCGTGCTGCCGGGTCCGCGCCTGGTCCGCCTCGGCTGCCCGCGCGACGAGGACGGCTCGATCGCCCTGCCCCAGATGGATCCGGAACGGGTGGGCATGCTCACCCTCAAGGTGGATGCGCGGGTCGACGCCCCGGTCGCCCCCGCGACCGCGCTCGATGTTGCCGCGCTCGACCTGCTCGGCCTTGCGCTGGTGCTGCCCGCCGCGGTGCTCGCGCCCAGCGACGGCGCCGGGCTCGAACAGGTGCTGCGGGTGGATGGCGCCGATATCGCCGCCTTCCGCGCCGACCAGGCCGCGCGCCTCACCATCGTCGGCCGCGCGCCGGTGCCGCTGGAAGGCGCGCCGGAAACCGAATTCGTGGTGTTTCGCGGCGGCGAGGGCCTGCGCGACCAGGTGGCGATCATCGTCGGCAAGCCGGATCTCTCCCAGGCGGTGCCGGTGCGGCTGCATTCGGCCTGCCTCACGGGCGATCTGTTCGGCAGCCTGAAATGCGATTGCGGCGACCAATTGCGCGATACGGTCCAGCGCATGGCGCGCGGCGCTGGCGGGGTGTTGCTCTATCTCGACCAGGAAGGGCGCGGCAACGGCATCGCCAACAAGATGCGCGCCTACAAGCTTCAGTCCGAAGGCTATGATACCTATGACGCCGATGCCGTGCTCGGCTTCGGGCTCGATCAGCGGCGCTTCGACTTTGCCGCCGAAATGCTGCGGCAGCTCGGGGTGACAGCAGTGCAGCTCATCACCAATAATCCGCAGAAGATTGCCGCCCTGAAGGCCGCTGGGCTGGACGTGGTGGCGGAACAGCGGGTGCTCGGGCGACCGACGCTGGAGAATGTGCGCTACCTCGCCTCCAAGCGCGACCGCGCCGGCCATTATATTGATTTCGAAGTGCTCGCCGCCCGCGCGCCGGACTGAGCGCGGGCGCGGGGCACCCTGCGTCAGGTCAAATCAAAACGATTGAAATCTCTCCCCGCTTGGGCTTTCCATGGCGGGCCACTCTTTGCGCGGCATAAGGTCCGCGCCGCCGTGCCATGGGTCTGACCTGGGGCGGCGGGAAGAGAATCGAGAACACTCGGGAGAGAGACTTCATGACCGCCACCAAGATCGCCCTCGTCACCGGCGCCGGCTCCGGCGTCGGCCGCGCCGTCGCGCAAGCCCTTGCTGGCGCCGGCTATAGCGTGGCCCTCGCCGGCCGCCGGCGCGAGGCGCTGGAGGCCACCGCCTCTTCGCTCGGCGACGCGCCCGCTCTGGTGGTGCCGACGGACGTGACCGATCCGGCTTCCGTCGCCGCCTTGTTCGCGGCGGTGAAGGAAGCCTACGGCCGGCTCGACCTGCTGTTCAACAATGCCGGCACCGGGGCGCCCGGCGTTCCCATGGAAGATCTCACCTACGAGCAATGGCGCATGGTGGTGGACACCAACCTCACCGGCCCGTTCCTGTGCACCCAGCAGGCGATCCGCATCATGAAGGCGCAGACCCCCATGGGCGGGCGCATCATCAACAACGGCTCGATCTCGGCCCACACGCCCCGGCCCAATTCGGCGCCCTACACCTCCACCAAGCACGCGATCGCCGGCCTCACGAAATCCACCTCCCTGGATTGCCGCGCCTATGACATCGCCTGCGGCCAGATCGACATCGGCAATGCCGATACGGAAATGGCCCAGCGCATCAAGAACGGCATCATCCAGGCGGACGGCTCTATGAAGCCGGAGCCGATGATCGACGCCAAACACGTGGCCGACGCGGTGCTCTACATGGCAAGCCTGCCCCTGAGCGCGAACGTGCAGACCATCACCGTGATGGCCACCAAGATGCCGTTCGTCGGGCGCGGCTGAGCCCAGACGCCTTCCGCCACGCTGGAACGTCCCCTTCTCCACGGGCGGGGAGGGGACGTGCCGCAGGCCGGCTCTTCCTATTCGCGGAAATCCGTATCGGCCGCGACGCGGGCAAGCTTGGTGCGGATGTTGCGATGGGCGTCGGGCCCGAGCGCGAGCCGCAGCGGCGGCTTTTCCGCATCCACCGCCTGGAGGATCACGGCGACGCTCCGGCTGGGAGCGTCCTCCTTAGAAGAACGCGCACGCCGCCGCATCAAATCACGTTGCCATGTCCGACGCGCCGACAAAACGCGAAAGCTGCCGGCGCGAATGTCAGACCGGCGCCTCGGTGCGGGAGAACGCCTCGGCGAATTCCGGTGAGGCGATGCGCTCCAGCGATGCGCGCAATGCCGCCGCCTCGGCGTGTCCGAACACCGCCTCGAATCGCGCCTGCGCCTGCGCCCACAGCGCCATGGAGGCATCGAGCTTTGCCTTGCCGAGCGGCGTCAGCACCACCCGGCGGCTGCGCTTGTCCTGTTCATCCGGCACGAGCGCCACGAGGCCGTCGCGCTCCAGCGGCTTGAGATTATGCCCGAGAGCCGAGCGGTCGAGCACCAGGGCGGCGGACAGCTCGCCCATGGTCGGCGTTCCGGCCCGCGCGATATGGATCAGCAGCGAGCGCTGGGTGCCCTTCAGGCCGCACGGCGCCAGGACCGAATCATACAGCTGCGACACGCGCCGCGTGGCCTTGCGTAAAGCCGTGCCGTTGCACCGCCCGGCGTTGGGATAAGCACCGGCGGGAGCGGCATCCGGCTCGCATCCTACCCCGGCCGACGAGTTCTTGCGCCCTGCCATGTCCCTGCTCCTCACGGGGCCGTCAATTGACGAATACTCGCATATGCCACTATTTTCAAATTTATGGGTATATGCCCGTAAATCAGGGCGACGCGCGGTCTCCGCCACCGGCGCATCGGAAAGCGACATGCTCGACACCTTGTCCAAGCCGACCCGCGCCGCGTCCCCCACGCCGGCCCCGATCACCGGGGCGGCGGCCCTGTCGTCCCGCACCCGCGCCTTGCTGGAAGCCCCGGTGGCCCCGCTGCTCGCGCGCCTTGCCTGGCCGAACATCCTGGTGATGCTCGCCCAATCGAGCACCGGCCTGATCGAAATGGCCTTCATCGCCCGTCTCGGCATCGATGCCCTCACCGGCATGGCGCTGGTGCTGCCGGTGCTGATCTTGATGCAGAACATGTCCCAGGGCGCCATGGGCGGCGGCATCTCCTCCGCCATCGCCCGCGCCCTCGGCGGCCAGCGGCGGGCCGAGGCGGACAGCCTCGTGCTGCATGCGCTGGTCATCAATATCGGCTTCGGCCTCACCTTCTCCGCTCTGGTCCTGCTGTTCGGCCGGCACCTGTTCGCCTTGCTCGGCGGCAGCGGTGCGTCGCTGGACGCCGCGATCACCTATTCGCGCATCCTGTTCGCGGGCATGGTGCTGCTTTGGGTGTTCAATGCGCTGGCGAGCATCATCCGCGGCACCGGCAACATGCTGGTGCCCGGCATCGTGATCTGCGCCGGCGCGGTGCTGCTGGCGCCGCTGTCCTGTGCGCTGATCCTGGGATTCGGCCCGATTCCCTCCTACGGCATCGCCGGCGGGGCGATCGCCATGCTGCTTTATTACGCGGTGGGCACCGCGATCCTGGCCTGGTACGTGGCGAGCGGGCGCAATGTGGCGCGCTTCGCCTGGACCCGCCTGCACCTGCCCTATGCCTGGAACATCCTGAAGGTGGGCGCGGTCGCGGCGGTGAATACCATCCAGATCAATGTGACCATCGCGGCCACCATGGGCCTGGTCGCCGCCCATGCGGGGCCGGGCGCGGTGGCCGGCTTCGCCACCGGCACCCGGCTCGAATATCTGCTGCCGCCGCTCGCTTTCGGGCTCGGCGCGCCGCTGGTGGCGCTGGTGGGCACCAATATCGGCGCCGGACAGAACCGGCGCGCGCTGCGGATCGCACTGATCGGCGGCGCCTTTGCCTTTGTGCTCACGGAAACGGTGGGCATTGCCGCCGCGATCTGGCCCGCCGCATGGCTGGGCCTGTTCGACGCGACGCCCGAGATGCTGGCGGTGGGCACCCTCTATCTGCGCACGGTCGGGCCGTTCTTCGGCTTCTTCGGGCTCGGCATGACGCTTTATTTCGCCTCCCAGGGCGCCGGCCGCCTCGGCTGGCCCCTCGTCGCCGGCCTGCTGCGCATGGCCATTGCCGTGGGCGGCGGCGCGCTCGCGCTTTCGGTCACGGGCTCGCTGCATTGGCTGTTCGCGGTCTATGCCTGCGGACTGTTGTCCTATGGGGCTGTGGTGGGCGTTTCGGTCGCCTCGGGTTCCTGGTTTCGCTAAAGGCGTTATCTTGACGGTTTCACCCTGATCGCGCCCCTTATGGGCGGTTCATCGGAGCACATGATGCGCATTCTCGTGGTTGGGGCCGGCGCGACCGGCGGCTATTTCGGCGGACGCCTTGCCCAGGCGGGGCGCGACGTGACCTTCCTCGTGCGTGCCAAGCGCGCCGAGCGCCTGCGCGCACGCGGCCTCCAGATCGTCAGCCCCACCGGCGATGCGACGCTTCACCCCTCCATCGTCACCGCGGATCAGATCGCGGGGCCCTATGATCTCGTGCTGCTGTCGGTGAAGGCGTTCGCCCTGGACGCAGCGCTCGCCGACGTCGCCCCGGCGATCGGCCCCGACACCATGATCCTGCCGGTGCTCAACGGCATGCGGCACATGGATCTGCTGGCCGCCCGCTTCGGGGCCGGGCGGCTGCTTGGCGGCGTCTGCAAAATCATGGGCCGCATCGACGAAGAGGGGCGCATCGTGCAGATGAGCCCGCTGCATCAACTGACCTATGGCGAAACCGACGGCACGCGCTCGGCGCGCATCCTCGCCCTCGACGGGGTGATGCAAGGCGTCGGATTCGACGCCCGCCTCTCGGACGCCATCCTGCTCGACATGTGGGAGAAATGGGTGTTCCTCGCGAGCCTCGGCGCCATCACCTGCCTGATGCGCGGCAGCATTGGCGAAGTGGCAGCGGCGGGCGGCAAGGCTATCGCGCTCGCCATCGTGGCCGAGTGCGCCGCGATCGCCCACGCGGCGGGATACGCCCCGCGCCCGGCGTTTCTCACCGAGACCCGGGCGCAGCTGACGGCGGATGGCTCGCCCATGACCTCGTCCTTGTATCGCGATCTCAACCAGGGCCATGCGGTGGAGGCCGACCAGATCATCGGCGATCTCATCGCCCGTGCCCGCGCCAGCGCAACGCCGACGCCGCTGCTGGAGGCAGTCGGTGTCGCGCTGAAACTGTACGAGAACCGGCGCGCGCAGGCCTGAGGAGGACCACCCGAAGGATGGATCACGCCGCTTGGCACCCCGTCCGGCTTGACGGTCCGATCGCCCTGCGTCTACCGTTACGACGACGGTTCCCCTTGGGGATCAAAAGGGAACGCGGTGAGTCGGCACCTGGCAGCGGGGGTTGGCGAAGCCGCGGCTGCCCCCGCAACTGTAAGCGGCGAGTCCATCGTCATCAGCCACTGGGCCCTGGGCCTGGGAAGGCGACGAGTTGGGCACTGACCCGCGAGCCAGGAGACCTGCCGTCAGCCGTGGTCACGCGCGTGCACATTGGGCGGGGTGTCCTGATGGTGGTTGTTCCCTGCGGCATCCTCGCCGCATGGAGGCCTCGTTCGCGGTGACGGACCACTCGTCCCGCTGAGGCCCAAATGCCGTCCGCCGTAATTTTTCCCGTTCGCCGCGCCGCGCGCGCCGCCCGCCGCCCCATGCTCGCCGCCCTGATTCTCTCCTCCGCCTCCTGCGCCGCCTACGCCCAGTCGGCGCCCCCCGCCGATGGCGCATCGCAATCCATCGACCTGCCCGAGGTGGTGGTGAGCGCGACAGGCATGCCGACGCCGGCGGACCAGGTGGCCTCCTCCGTCAGCGTCGTCACCGCCGAGGATATCGAGCGCCAGCAATTGCGCACCGTTCCCCAAGTGCTTCAGTCCCTTCCGGGGCTCAATGTGGTGCAGACCGGCGGGCCGGGCGGGCAGACCTCGGTGTTCATCCGCGGCACCAATTCCAACCATGTGAAGGTGCTGGTGGATGGCATCGACGCGGGCAATCCCTCGACCCCCAACGGCGCCTTCGATTTCGGCCAATTGCTCGCCACCGATCTTGCCCGCATCGAGGTGCTGCGCGGCCCCCAGAGCGGCCTCTACGGCTCGGACGCGATCGGCGGCGTGATCTCGATCACCACCAAGAAAGGCGAGGGCCCGGCGAAGGTGTTCGGCTTCGTGGAAGGCGGCGCGCTCGGCACCTTCAACCAGGCGGCGGGGCTGAGCGGCTCGACGGAGAAGGTGGGCTATTCCTTCAACGTCACCCATTTTTCCTCGACTGAAATCCCGGTGACTCCGCCCGGCATCGTGCCGCCGGGCTATCCGATCAATGCGAACGCCTACGACAACTGGACCTATTCGACCCGCCTCGATTTCCAGATGAGCGATGCGTTCGCGGTCAATTTCGTCGCCCGCTACATCGACAGCCGGCTCGCCTATACGCCGGATGTCTATCCGCCCCCGCTCTACGAGGGCCTTCCCGCCGCCGAGCGCTCCACCAGCCTCGCCAGCATGTTCTTCACCAAGGGCGAGGGCGTGTGGACCGCGCTCGACGGCGCGCTTAACACCACGTTCGGCGTCAGCGCCATGACCTCGTCCAACCCCACCACCGGGCCGAACACCTCGGTGAACGGCCAGTATGACGGCGACCGGCAGACCTATTATCTGCGCTCGAACCTCGCCTTCGCGCCGGGGCAGAACCTGCTGGTGGGCGTGGAGCGGCGCAACGAAGCGATGACCTCGTCCACCCAATATACCGACCTTTCCGCGAGCACCGGTGACACCGGCGCCTATGCGGAACTCCAGGGCAAGCTGGGGGATCGCTTCTTCGGCGCCGCCAACATCCGCTTCGACAGCGACGACACGTTCGGCGATCATTCCACCTATCGCCTTGCGCCCGGCTTCCTCATTCCCGAGACGGGAACCACGCTGAAAGGCAGCTACGGCACCGGCTTCAAGGCGCCCTCGCTGTACCAGCTCTATGCCCCCAATTACGGCAATGCGGAGCTGAAGCCGGAGGAGAGCACGGGCTATGACATCGGCTTCGAGCAGGAGGTGTTCGGCGGGCGGGTGACGTTCGGCGCCACCTATTTCCACAACGACATCACCAATCTCATCAGCTACGACCCGGTGACCTACCAGAACGTCAACATCTCCAGCGCCACGACCCAGGGCGCGGAAACCTTCGTCGCCTTCGCGGTGACTGACCGGCTGAAGCTGCGGGTGGACTACACCTATACCGAGGCCGTGGGCTACATGCCGCCCGACACCTCGTTCGGCGCCGCCTGCGCGCCGCTGACCGACACCTCCTGCACCCCGTTGCGGCGGCCGAACAACAAGGTCAGCGTCACCGCGGACTGGAACCCCACGGACGAGCTCAATCTCTCCGCCACGCTGATCTATGCTTCCGCCTGGTGGGATATCGTGCGCCTCACCAGCGATTATATCGACCAGCCGGGCTACACCGTGGTGAACGTGGCGGCGAATTACGCCCTGACAAAGCAGGCCACCCTGTTCGGGCGCATCGACAATCTGTTCGACCAGACCTACCAGAACCCGAACGGCTTCCTTGCCCCCGGTTTCGGGGCCTATGGCGGCCTCAAATTCACCTATTGAGGCGGACGGAATGAAACGCGCTGCGGGCCTGCTCGCTTTTCTGCTGCTCTGCGCGCCCGCCTTCGCGGGGGAGCAGAAGCCCGCGCGGATCGCGTCGCTCAATCTGTGCGCCGATGAACTGGTGCTGCGCCTCGCCGATCCGGACAAGGTCGCCTCGGTGACCTATCTGGCGCGCGACCCGCGCAGCTCCAATGTCGCCGATCTCGCAAAACGGGTCCCGGTGAACCGGGGCCTCGCCGAGGAAATCGTGCCGCTCGCGCCCGATCTCGTCATCGTCGGCGCCTTCACCACCCGCACCACCACCGCCATGCTGAAGCATCTCGGCGTCCCGATCCTGGAACTGGGCGTGCCGGCCAGCCTGGAAGAGGCCTATGCCCAGATCCGAACCGTCGCGGACCACATCGGCGAACCGGCGCGGGGGGAAGCGATGATCGCCGCCATGCAAAAGGATTTCGCCAGCCTGCCGCCGGTGCCCGCGCATCGCGCCTCCGCGATCGTGCTGCGGCCGAACGGCTTCACCGCCGGGCGCGGCTCCATCGTCGACGAAATCCTCGGGCGCGCCGGCTACGAGAATCTCGCCGCGCGGCTCTCCACCGACCGCCTCGGCCAGCTCAATCTGGAGGAGATCGTCGAGGCTCAGCCGGACCTGCTGGTGATCAACGGCGGCGCGGATGCCCCGCCCTCGCTGGCCGACGACCTCCTGCACCATCCCGCCCTCGCGCCGTTCGCGGCGCAGGGGCGCACGCTGTCCCTGCCCATCCGACTTTGGACCTGCGCGGGTCCCGAACTCGCGCAAGCGGCGCAGCGCCTCGCGGCCAATCGCCTGGCGGGCACGCGCATCGGCATGGCGCGATGACGGCGCGCGCGCATCCCGGCCACGCCGCGCTTGTGGCCGCCCTCGCCGTCCTGGTCCTGGCGCTGTTCGCGGCCTCGGCGGCGATCGGCTATTCGACCCTCGATATCTCCGCCGCCCTCGCCGACCTGATCGCCGGACGTGCAAGCCTGCCGGCGCTCGTGCTGTCGGAACTGCGGCTGCCGCGCGCCATCCTCGGCGCCACGGTGGGCTTCAGCCTCGGCATCACCGGCGCCGCGCTCCAGGGGCTCATGCGCAATCCCTTGGCCGACCCCGGCGTGGTCGGCGTATCGGGCGCGGCGGCGCTCGGCGCGGTGGTGGCGTTTTATTTCGGCCTGTCGGCCAGCTTCGCCCTCGCGCTTCCGCTCGGCGGCCTCATCGGCGCGGGCATCGCCACCGCCTTCCTGCTGATGCTGGCGCGCCGGGGGGTGGCCACGGCGACCCTGATCCTCGCCGGCGTCGCGCTCAACAGCCTGACCGGGGCCCTCACCGCGCTCGCCCTCAATCTCGCGCCCAGCCCCTATGCGGCGCTGGAAGTGGTGTTCTGGCTCATGGGCTCCTTGTCCGACCGCAGCCTTGTGCATGTGGCGCTGGCACTGCCCTTCATGATGGTGGGATGGGGCCTCGTGCTCGCCACCGGCCCCGCTTTGGATGCGCTGACACTGGGCGAGGACACGGCGACCAGCCTCGGCTTCTCCCTGTCGCGCACGCGGCTGCTGGTGGTGGGGGGCGCCGCGGCGGCGGTGGGCGCGAGCGTCGCGGTGGCTGGCGCGATCGGCTTCGTCGGGCTGGTGGTGCCCCATCTGATGCGGCCGCTGGCGGGGAACCGGCCGGGCCGCCTGCTTCTGCTGAGCGGGCTTGCCGGCGCGGCGCTGACCCTTGGCGCCGACATCGCCGTGCGGCTTATCCCGACCCGGCCTGAGCTGAAGCTCGGCGTGGTCACGGCCATCATCGGCGCGCCCTTCTTTCTGGCCATGCTGCGGCGCCTGAAAGTGGAGGGCGAATGATCCTCGACGTGCTCCAGGTCAGCGTCGCGCGCGGCAAGGCCCGCGTGGTGCGCGATTTCTCCCTGAAGGCGCAGCCGGGCGAGCTGCTGGGACTCATCGGCCCCAACGGCGCTGGGAAAACCTCGCTGCTGCGCGCGCTGTGCGGGCTCGAACCGCTCGCGTGCGGCCGCGTGACCTATGGCGGCCGCACCCTGGCCGAGATCGGCCGACGCGCCGGCGGCCGCACCCTCGCTTATCTCGCGCAAGGGGGGCGGATCCACTGGCCGGTGCGGGTCGACCAGGTGGTGGCGCTCGGCCGCCTGCCGCATGGCGCGGCGCAGGTGGATGCCGCCGTGCTCCGCGCCATGGCGGCGGCGGACGTGATGCATCTGCGGGACCGGACGGCGGGCGCTCTCTCCGGCGGCGAGCGCGCCCGCGTGCTGCTTGCGCGCGCGCTGGCGGTGGAAGCGCCGGTGTTGCTGGCCGACGAGCCGGTCGCCGCGCTCGACCCCTATCACCAACTCCAGGCGATGGAGCTGCTGCGCGGCCTTGCCCGGGCCGGCACCAATGTGGTCGTGGTGCTGCACGACCTGACCCTCGCCGCGCGCTTCTGCGACCGCCTGGCGCTGATGACCGACGGCACGCTCTTGGCGGCCGGGCCGCCCGCCGAGGTGCTCACGCCTGAACGGGTGGCAAAGGCCTATAACGTCACGGTGGAAACCGGCGTGCGCGACGGCGAGCTGTTCGTCCTGCCCTGGCGGCGCTGCGCTGCCACACCGCCCGTTCCGCAAGAGGCCCCGCGCAGCTGACCGGCACCGCCCCGCGTGCGAACCCCACCCGCGCGCGGGTCGTGCTCCCGGACGGCGCCCGCGCCTGGACCCGATCAGGTAAGCTCTTCGCCCACCAGATCCAGCACATGAGAGAATGCGCTTATGGTGGCCGCTTCCGCGCGGCGGTCCTCCTCGGGAGTCAGCGCGATGGCGTCGAGCGCTTCGGTGAAGCGGCGCCAGTTGAGGCCCCGCCCCTCCGGGTGGGCGGCAAGATGGCGGGCGCCGAAGCGCTCGGAGAGATCAAGCTTGATCGCCGCCTTCAGCAGGAACGCCGCCCCCATGTTGGAGCCCTCCACCACATAGAGCCAGCCGAGCGCTTCCGGCAGCGGCAGGGCTGCCGCCGGCTCGGCGACGTCCGGGCGGGCGATCTCTGGGCGAGCGAGCCCGAGATCCAGAAGGTCGCTCTCCACCCGCGACAGCCGCTCGCGGCTGGCGAGGTCCGGCAGCAGCGCCTGGAATGCCGGCGCCGCATAGAGCGGCGCGACCCGGCGATGCAGGCGATATTGGAACCGCAGAAAGCGGGCGTAATTCTGCCGGCTGGCGAAGGGCGCCGCCTGCATCACGCTGTCGTCCACGCGCTGGTGGAAGGCGCTGGAAGTCGCGCGAAACCGCAAGATCCGGCTGGGCGCCAGCACATCCCCATCGACGCTCATCGTCCGCACTCCGTGACCTTGCGCTGGTTCAAGACCCACGCGGCCGCCCGCCCGCGCGATCGGGAAAAGGCGTTCATTTCACGATCCTCGCAGGTGTGTTCGCCGCGACGGCGCCCCCGCCGAAGCGGATCGTGAGCCCGCCCTTCACCGTGAGCCCGGCGCTCGGCAGGAAGCTTTCGAACTGGGTGTATTGCTCGTTCAGCAGATTCTCGACCGAGAGCTGCATCAGCACGTTTTCCGAGGGCTGATAGCCGAGATAGGCGCTGACCAGATTGAAGCTCGGGGACGGGTCGTAGACCGAATTGGTCGGCAAATCCTCGGCCGTCTTGGCGGCGACAGCGGTCCAGCGCAGGGCGAGGCTGAGCTTGCGCTCCATGAACCGCAGGCCGACGGTGGAGGTGATCTGGTCCGGCGGCACCGAAGCCAGCGGCTGCCCGGAGGTGGGGCCGGCGGTCGCCTTGCCGCTGCTGGTCTGGCCCGACAGGCCCGCGAACCAGCCGCCCGCATCATAATTGCCCTCGAACTCGAAGCCTTCCAGCTGCGCCTCGGCGACATTCTGGTATTGCGCGAGCGAATAGGGATTTTGAAGCGCCGCCGGGCATCGCACAAAGGAGGGCAGCGTGACCAGGCAGGAAGTCGGGCCATAGGTCACGAGGTCGATATAGTTCTCGACATCGTTACGATAGATATTCGCCTTGATGCGAACCTTGTCACCCTTGGTGAACAAGTCGTCATACTTGATATTGACGCCAAGTTCCTTGTTCTTTCCGATTTCCGCCTGGAGGTTCGGATTCGGCACGAAGCTGAACGGCGCGGCGCCGCCGGGGAATACGGCGGGATGCGGCCCGGCGACCAGCGCTTCGGTCACGCTCGGGGCGCGGTAACCCTCGGCATAGGTACCATAGAAGGTGAACCAGGGCAGCGGCGTGAGGCCGATGGTCAGCTTTGGCGAGAGATGATCGCCGCTGTTAGTGGTGCCGTCGCCGCTCAGCTCGTAGCTGTCATAGCGTAGGCCGGCGATCGCCTGGAACCAAGTGGAATAGTTCGCCTGCCATTGCACGAACCCGCCGCCGACGCCGCGCTCGCCCGACGGGTTGTAGCCGTCGCCGAAGCCGTAATTGTCGATGTTGCTGACGTCGTCGTGGAAGTAATCGCCGCCGATGGTGACGGCATTGCGCACCACGCCCCAGTCGAAGCGGGACGTATTGTTCACGTCGAAGCCCACGGTATCGATGGTGAAGCTGCGCGGGTTCCCCACGGCGCCGGTGATGAGATTGGAACTACCGGCGACCTTGGTCTGGTCGAGGGCGACCTGGTTCCAATAGACGCTGCTGCGCCAGTCGAACAGATTGTCGTCGGGGTTCGAATATTTCCAGCTCCCCGTCACGGTCCGGTTCGTCACGTCGGTGGCATATTGCGTCGAGGTGGGCGTAACGACACCGTCGCTGGTGGTGTAGCTGCTGTCGTAATTGAGGGCGGTCACCTTCACTTCATGGAAATCGGCGGGGCGCACCGTGACCTTCGCGATCCCGGTCCAGGTGTCGTAGCCGGAATTCTGCACCACATCGCCATTGCCGTCCTTGTAGTCGGACTGGCTGCGATAGGTGCCGCCGGCGAAGACATCGACGTTCTGCCCGATGTGCGTGGCCGCGAACAAAGAGCCGAAGCCCATGGGGCCGTTGGAGCCGAATTCGGAATTGGCCTCCACGCCCCAAGTGTTGCCGGGAAGGATGATGTCGTTGGCATCCTTGGTGCGCAGCGTCACCACGCCGCCGATGGCGCCCGAGCCGAAGATGTTCGAGACCGGCCCGCGCACCACGTCCACGCCGGCGACAAGACCCGGCTCCAAGAAGAAGCTGCCGGCCTGATTGGCATGGCCGAGCTGGGTGAAATCCTGCCGCGCGCCATCCACGATCACGGCGACACGGCCGAAATCCTGCAAGCCGCGGATATTGATGGAAGTGCCGGAGGAATTGGCGTTCTGGAGCGCCGTCGTGCCGGGCATGCCGGTGAACAGCTCCGACATCCGGCTGGCCATGAGCGGCTCAAGCTGGTCTTCGCGCAGCACGCTGACGCCGGCGAGCGTGTCGATGGCCAGTTGCTCGGTCTTGGTCGCGACCACCGTGATGGTGTCGAGCGCGAGGGCATCGTCCGGACCGGGCTGCACGATCTGCACGGGAATGCCCTGCGGGGCGACCTGGGGAACGGCTTGCGCCAGGGCACCGCTCGACCAGCCAAGGCCGGCGCAGGTGGACATCGCCGCGACCGCGACGCTGGACAACCAGGCGCGGCGCAAAACGGCGCGCTTCCGCTCTCCCGCAAGGGTGCGAGTCATTTCGTGGCTCCTGAAAAATGGCTGCTGGCTACCACCCAAGAGGGCTTTGCGGGCTCCGGTGCGCAATCGGGCGCTTTCCTCCCGCCTAAGGACTCGCTTCCATATGGTCAAGTGGATTAGCTCTAATATTGCAATGTATATAAACATGTAGCATGAGATTATCGGAATCTTGATGCGCTTCAGTCGCTCCATTTTTGAATAATTCAAAATCGAATTCAGCTGAACGCATCTTCATCGAAGGCCTGATTGCGATGGATCGAATCAATTCACACGCCGAAAATCGAATGCGAGAAGCGAGAACTATATTTATACTAGCTATAATTCTAAGTCTCGCACCATTCGGACGAGGGGCTGCCGGTGCCGAAGCGCGATCGCCGGGGGAGGCGCAGGCGCGTCGCATCGTCTCCATCGGCGGGGCCGTCACCGAGATCCTGTTCGCCCTCGAGCTCGGCGACCGGGTGATCGCCGTCGACCAGACCAGCACATATCCCGCCGCCGCCCGCGCCCGGCCAAACGTCGGCTATGCACGCACCCTCACCCCGGAAGGTGTGCTCTCCGTCGGTCCGGACCTGATCCTCGCCATCGAAGGGTCGGGCCCGCCCGAGGCGCTCGCGGTGCTGAAGAGCGCCGCGGTGCCGGTGGTGATGATCCCGGACGGGCATGATGCGGCGGGTGTGATCCGCAAGGTGGAGGCGGTCGCTGAGGCGGTGGGAGCGGGCGAGGCCGGCGCCCGGCTCGCCGCTGCCCTCAAGGCTGATTTCGCGCAGGTCGCGGACGGCGTGGCGCGCCTGCCCGGCCGGCCGCGCGCCGCCTTCGTGCTCTCCGCCTCCGGCGGGACCGCCGTGGTGGGCGGGGCGGAGACCAGCGCGGACGCCATGTTGCGGCTGGCCGGCGCGCAGAACGCTCTGTCCGCCATCAGAGGCTATAAACCCGCCGTCGACGAGGCCGCCTTTGCGGCCGATCCGCAGGCCGTGGTGGTGATGAGCGGCGCCGGCCAGGTGCTCACGGCGTCCATGATCTTCGCGCTTCCGGCCTTCGCCGGCACCACGGCGGCGCGGGAGAACCGCTTCATCGCCCTGCCGGGCTCCTATCTGCTGGGCTTCGGCCCGCGCACGCCGCAGGCGGTGCGCGATCTGGCCCTCGCATTGCGGCCCGGTGCAACGCTCGCCCCCCTCCCGCCGCGCCCCTGGGCGGACGAGGCGATGCCATGAGCGCGCAAATGCGCCACGCGCGGGCGTCCGGTTCCGGTCTGTGGCCTACGGGCGCGGGCCTTGCCGGCTTCGCGGCCCTGGCCCTTCTCGCCTTTTTCGCCGCGCTCGCGCTCGGGCCGGTGACCTTGCCCCTCGGGCGGGTCGCCCAGGTGCTGCTTGAGGGCATCGGCGGCCATCGCGAACAGGTTGGAACGGGCCTGCGCGACACCGTGATCGTGCTGGATGTGCGCCTGCCGCGCGCGGTCCTGGGCGCGCTGGTGGGGGCCGGAACGGCTGCGGCGGGCGCCATCATGCAGGGCGTGTTCCGCAATCCCCTGGCCGATCCCGGCCTGATCGGCGTCTCTCCGGGCGCGGCCTTGTCCGCCGTGGCCTGGATCGTGCTCGGCGGTTCGGTGGCCGGCCTGCTTTCCCCGGAAGCGCGCATGCTCGGCCTGCCTTTGGCCGCTTTCGCCGGCGGGCTCGTCACCACGCTGCTGATTGCGCGCCTCGCCATGCGGGAGGGCTACACCTCCATGGCGACGCTGCTGTTCGCCGGGCTCGCGCTCGGCGCGCTGGCGAGCGCCGGCACCGGCGTCCTGGTGTTCATGGCGAGCGAGCAGCAATCGCGCGAATTCCTGTTCTGGACTCTCGGCAGCCTCGGCGGCGCGACCTGGATGAAGGTGGGGCTGACGGCCCCGTTCGTGATCCTGCTGCTCGGCGCCGGGCCGTTTCTCGCGCGCGGGCTCGATGCGCTGGCCTTGGGTGAGGCGGAGGCTTTTCACCTCGGCCTGCGGGTGGAACGCCTCAAACGCATCGCCCTCCTTCTGGTGGCGGCGGGCGTCGGGGCTTCGGTGGCGTCCGCCGGTGTGGTCGGCTTCGTTGGCTTGGTGGTGCCGCATCTGGTGCGCCTGTCCATCGGGCCGGGCCATCGCGCCTTGCTGCCGGCCTGCGCGCTACTCGGCGCCGCCGTCCTGCTCGGCGCCGACATCCTGGCGCGGCTGATCGCGGCGCCGGCGGAACTCCCGCTCGGTGTGGTGACGGCATTGGTCGGCGCGCCGTTCTTTCTGTGGCTGCTGCGCCGCCGTGCGGCGATCGGGTGAAGCATGTACCAAGCGCACGATCTGGGCCTGACCCTCCAGGGCAAGACCTTGCTCCACGGCATCCATCTCGCGGTCAAACCCGGCGCGGTGACGGTGGTGGTCGGCCCCAACGGAGCGGGCAAATCCAGCCTGCTGAAACTGCTCGCCGGCGAGCGGCGCCCGACGTCCGGCTGCGTGACCCTGGACGGCACCGACATCGGCACCCTCGCTCCCGCCGTTCTCGCGCGTCGGCGCGCGGTGCTGCCGCAGGCCGCCGAGGTGGCGTTTGCCTTCAGCGTCGCCGAAGTGGTGGGCATCGGGCTCGGCGCTTCCGGCACGGCGCGGGCGGCGGCGGCGATCGAAGACCTGCTGGCGCGGGTGGACCTGCCGGGCTTCGGCCATCGGCGCTATGAGTCTCTCTCCGGTGGCGAGCGCCAGCGGGTCCATCTCGCGCGGGTGCTCGGCCAGCTGGCCGTGGGAAGCACCGGCGCGCCGCGCTATCTGCTGCTGGACGAACCCACCTCCAGCCTGGACCTGTCGCATCAATTGCTGGTGCTGCGGCTCGCCCGCGCCCATGCGGCCGAAGGCGGCGGCGTGCTCGCGGTGCTGCACGACCTCAACCTCGCCGCCATGGTCGCCGACCATCTCGTCCTGCTCGCGGCGGGGCGCCTCCTGGCGGAGGGGCCACCGGCGCAGGTGCTCACCGATGCCGTGCTGGCGCGGGGGTTTGGCGTGAACGTGCGGGTCAACACGGTGCCCGCCGGCCCGTTCATCCTGCCGCAAAGCGTTGATGGCGCGTGATGCGCGGCACCGGCGGCCGATCCCGCCCGATCCCGGATCCGGCCGCGATGGTGGCGCGAGAGGCGGCGACGGTGCGCAACCCAGCCCTCCCGCCCGGTGCGGCGCGATGACAGTCATTCTCCCGTTACGGGCACCGGGGTACGCATGGTATGAATATCAAGGCTTTGCGACGGCCTCCCGGCCGGGGCGAACGTCCAATCCATGCAGCACGAGATCCAGCCGGAGTCGGATTTGGCCCATTCCCTTTCCCCCGCCGCCGTGGCCGGCAGCGACCCGAAGAAGATGCCCGGCACGCTCCGCGAGGTGGTGCGCCAGTTCACGCCCAATTGGTTCACCGCGACCATGGGCACAGGCATCCTGGCGCTCGCGGTCAATCAGTTTCCGCTTTCCTTTCCCGGCCAGCATGAAATCGCAACACTGATCTGGCTGGCGAACATCGTGCTCTTCGCCACCTTCACCGCGCTCTATACGGCGCGCTGGATCCTGTACCCGGCGGAAGCCCGGCGCATCTTTGGTCATTCGGTGATGTCGATGTTCTTCGGCGCCATCCCGATGGGGCTCGCCACCATCATCAACGGCTTCCTGGCCTTCGGGGTGCCGATGTGGGGGCCGGTCGCGATCGATATCGCGCTGGCGCTGTGGTGGATCGACGCCGCCATGGCGATCGCCTGCGGCGTGCTGATCCCGTTCCTGATGTTCACCTGGCAGAACCACAGCATCGAGAAGATGACCGCGGTCTGGCTGCTGCCGATCGTCGCCGCGGAAGTCGCCGCCGCCACCGCCGCCCTGATCGTGCCCCAGCTTACAGATCCCGAGGCGGCCTGGCGGCTGCTGATCCTCGCTTATGCGCTATGGGCCTATTCGGTGCCGCTGGCGATGAGCATCCTCGTCATCCTGGTGCTGCGCCTGGTGCTTCACAAACTGCCGCCGAAGGACATGGCGGCCTCCGGCTGGCTGTCGCTGGGTCCCATCGGCACCGGCGCGCTTGGGCTCCTGCTGCTGGGCGCGGCCGCGCCGCAGGTGTTCGCGGCCGCCGGCATGGCCGGCATGGGCGATGTCGCGGCGGGCATCGGCCTCGTCGGTGGCGCCATCCTGTGGGGGTATGGTGCCTGGTGGTTCCTGCTCGCCGTTTTGACGACCATGCGCTATCTCGCCCAGGGATTGCCGTTCAACATCGGCTGGTGGGGCTTCACCTTCCCGCTCGGCGTTTATGCGGTCGCAACCCTGGCGCTCGCCCGGCAGACGCATCTGAGCTTCCTGCTGGTGATCGGCGGCGCGTTGGTGATCTGCCTCGTGATCCTGTGGGCGATCATCGCCTATCGCACGCTGCGTGGCGCCATCGACCGCAGCCTGTTCTTCGCGCCGTGCCTGCTGTCCGGGGCCATCCCCGCCGATTTCGAGGCCGACGTGGTCTGACGGGCCGGCGCGCCGCTCGCTTTTGATAGACCCCCACGCCGGCCCGACAAAGCCTCCGTTCTGCCCGCCTACGCGGCGCGGGCGCGCGCGCCGCTTGCAGAGGTGCGCGATAACGCCTTAACTGCACGCCACGTGCGGGCCACAGAAGCCCGCCGAGAGGAAACGCAGGCGGAGTTAAGGCGCGCGCGGGCATCGCCCGCCGTTGCGGTCGGCACCTCCTTGCAGCGAACCCCTTCGTGGCGAGGAATACCGCGCACCGCTCAAGCCCTCCGCACCACCGGACGCAACGCATCGCGCGCCGTCCGGGCGACGCCGGGGAGGACGATATGGAACAGGGCGAGATTCGCGCAGCCTGGGAGACCTTCCAGGTCGAAGGCCGCAAGCCGCGCGGCGTTCCGGCGGCCGTGGCGGCATCGTGGGAGCGCTCCCAGGTGGCCGGCGTCGGGGCGGGGCGCACCGAGGCGCCGCTGGCCGGCGAACCCGAGATCTTCCGCCGTCGCAGCAGCAGCGCCGGCCTTCTCGCCGCCGCCCGCCCCGCGCTCCAGCGCTCCGGCGTGTTCCTCGCCGAAGCCGCTTCCATGATGATCCTGGCCGACCCGAGCGGCTTCATCGTCGAGACCGCCGGGGATCCGCGCGTGGTCGACACCGGCCGCCGCAACCATCTGCAGACCGGCGGCAGCTGGGAAGAAGGCACCATCGGCACCAATGCCATCGGCACCGCCCTCGCCGACGGGCGCGCAATCCAGATCTGCGGGGCGGAGCATTATTGCGAGGACGTGCAGCGCTGGACCTGCGCGGCGGTGCCGGTCCGCCATCCCATCGACGGCGCGCTGCTGGGGGTGGTGGACATCTCCGGCCCGGCCGCATCCTTCCATCCCCAGAGCCTCGCGCTCGCCGTCGCCATCGGCCAGGAGATCGAGGCCTCGCTCGGCAAGACCGCCAAGATGGAGCACGAAATCCTGCTCCGTCATTTCGTCTCCAAGCGGTCCATCTGGCTCACCGAGCAGATGCTGGTGGTGGACCGTCACGGCTTTCTCGTGCACGCGGCGCAAAAGACCCTCGACGCCATCGGCCCGGAGAGCCTTGCCGCGGACATGCGCCGGATGATCGGGGGCGCCGGCCTGGAGGCGTGGGAGGAGAATTGCCGGCGGCGCTTCCCCAATGCCAGCCTGGAACTGGTGAAGCACGACGATGCGGTGGTCGGCTGCCTGCTCGTGATGCATGGCGGGCGCCGCCGCGCCCTCCCCGCGCCTTCCCTAGCCCCATCGGGCGCCGCCGAGGCGGTGGTGGGCTTCGACCAGATCATCGGCGAGGGCCCGGCGATCCGCGCGGTGCGCGAGCGCGCCCGCAAGCTGGCGGCGAACGCCCTGCCCATCCTCATCGAGGGCGAGACCGGGGT
The DNA here is from genome assembly GCF_043195105.2 of Roseixanthobacter finlandensis. Taxonomy (NCBI): domain Bacteria; kingdom Pseudomonadati; phylum Pseudomonadota; class Alphaproteobacteria; order Hyphomicrobiales; family Xanthobacteraceae; genus Roseixanthobacter; species Roseixanthobacter finlandensis. Next base: position 112,720 of record NZ_CM195536.1, read on the forward strand.
CGGCAAGGAATTGTTCGCCCGCGCCATCAAGGGCGCAAGCCCGGTGGCGCACGGCCCGTTCATGCCGGTGAATTGCGGCGGGATGGCCCGCGACCTCATCGCCAGCGAATTGTTCGGCTATGCGAAGGGCGCCTTCACCGGCGCCGACGAGCACGGCCGCGCCGGCAAGATCGAGAAGGCCGACGGGGGCACATTGTGCCTGGACGAGATCGGCGAAATGCCGCTCGACCTGCAATCCTACCTGCTGCGGGTGCTGGAGGACGGCGTCGTCTATCGCGTGGGCGAGCACGAGGGACGCCGCGTTTCTATCCGCATCCTCGCCATGACCAATCGCGACCTGCTGGCGGAAGTGGAGGCGGGGCGGTTCCGCCGCGACCTGTATTATCGCATCGCCGCCGCGCGCCTGCGCATCCCGCCGCTGCGCGAGCGCGCCGAGGACATCGCCCCGCTGGCGGAGAAATTCGCGGCCGCCGCCGCCCGCCGCCTCGACCGCCCGGCGCCCGCCTTCTCCCAGGCCGCGCTTCAGGTGATGCGGGCCTATGGCTGGCCCGGCAACATCCGCGAATTGCGCAATGTGGTGGATACCATGGTGGCGCTCGCGGAATCGGACCACCTGGAGGAAGACGACCTGCCGCTGGAATTGCGCACACCTGCCCCCGCAGGCACGACGCCCGTCATGGCCGAGGACGGCCCGCGCCTGCTTGCGCCCGCGATCCCCGCCGCCGACCTCAAGGCCGCCGAGCGCGCGGCGATCCTCGCCCAGGTGCAGGCGTGCGGCGGCAATCTCACGGAGGCGGCGCGCCGGCTCGGCATCGCCCGCTCCACCCTTTATGTGCGCCTCGCGGAATATGGCGACGGCCGTGCGCCGAAGGGCTGAGGTGGGCGAAGTGTTCGATGCCCGTGCGGCGCGGGCGGACGACAGTCCGGCTTTCGGACGCTCGCAGACGCAACACATCGTCTGAGCGACCGCGGTAAGACCCTGGCAGATTTCAATCTGCCCCCTGCAAGTAAAACTGGCACGTCTCCTGCGACCTGTTCGATGCCCGGCTCACCAGAAGCCGGCTCGGACAGGAGGACACGCGTGAACATCCAGGCACGGCACGTCAGAAGCGTCCAGGTGCTCGGCATTGATGCCGGCGGCACCATGACCGACACTTTCTTCGTCGATTCCGATGGCGATTTCGTCGTCGGCAAGGCGCAGAGCACCCCGCAGAACGAGGCGCTCGGCCTCATCGCCTCGAGCGAGGACGGCCTCGGCAGCTGGGGCCTCTCGCTGGCCGAGGGCCTCCAGGGCCTCCAGACCGGCGTCTATTCCGGCACCGCCATGCTGAACCGCGTGGTGCAGCGCAAGGGGCTGAAATGCGGCCTCATCGTCAATGCGGGGATGGAGGACTTCCACCGCATGGGCCGAGCGATCCAATGCTATCTCGGCTATGCCTATGAGGATCGCATCCACCTCAACACCCATCGCTACGATCCCCCGCTGGTGCCGCGCAACCTGACGCGCGGCGTCGCCGAGCGCATCGACATGTTCGGCAAGGTGGTGATCCCGCTGCGCGAGGAAACCGCCCGCGCCGCCGCCCGCGACCTGATCGCGGCGGACGTGGAAGGCATCGTCATCAGCCTGCTGCATTCCTACAAGAACCCGGCGCACGAGCGGCGCGTCCGCGATATCGTCACCGAGGAAATCGCCAAGAGCGGAAAGAACATCCCGGTATTCGCCTCGGCCGATTATTATCCGGTGCGCAAGGAAACCCATCGCACCAACACCACCATCCTGGAAGGCTATGCGGCCGAGCCCTCGCGCCAGACGCTGAAGAAGATCTCCGACGCCTTCAAGGATCACGGCACCAAGTTCGACTTCCGCGTCATGGCGACCCATGGCGGGACCATCTCCTGGAAGGCCAAGGAACTGGCGCGGACCATCGTCTCCGGCCCCATCGGCGGGGTGATCGGAGCGAAATATCTCGGCGAAGTGCTGGGCTACAACAATATCGCATGTTCCGACATCGGCGGCACCTCGTTCGACGTGGCGTTGATCACCCAGGGCGAATTGACCATCAAGAACGACCCGGACATGGCGCGCCTCGTGCTGTCGCTGCCGCTGGTGGCCATGGATAGCGTGGGCGCGGGCGCCGGCTCCTTCATCCGCCTCGATCCCTACACCAAGGCCATCAAGCTGGGGCCGGATTCGGCCGGCTACAGGGTCGGCGTGTGCTGGAAGGAGAGCGGCATCGAGACCGTCACCATCTCCGACTGCCACATGGTGCTGGGCTATCTGAACCCCGACAATTTCCTCGGCGGCGCAGTGAAGCTGGACCGCCAGCGTTCGGTGGACGCCATCAAGGCGCAGGTCGCCGATCCGCTCGGCCTCTCGGTGGAGGATGCGGCGGCGGGCGTGATCGAACTGCTCGATTCCGACCTGCGCGATTACTTGCGCTCCATGATTTCCGCCAAGGGCTACAGCCCGGCGAGCTTCGTCTGCTTCTCCTATGGCGGCGCCGGACCGGTGCACACCTATGGCTATACGGAAGGGCTCGGCTTCGAGGATGTGATCGTGCCCGCCTGGGCCGCCGGCTTCTCCGCCTTCGGCTGCGCGGCGGCGGACTTCGAATATCGCTACGACAAGTCGCTCGACATCAACCTTGCGCCCGATGCTCCGGACGCCTTGTGCGAGGCCGCGTCCAAGACGCTCCAGGGGGCGTGGGACGAACTCACCCACAATGTGCTGGAGGAGTTCAAGCTCAATGGCTACGACGCCGACCAGGTGGCGCTCCAGCCCGGCTACCGCATGCAGTATCGCGGTCAGCTCAATGATCTGGAGATTGAATCGCCCCTGCCTGCCGCCAGCAGCGCCGAAGATTGGGCCCAGCTGGTCGCGGCCTTCAACGCCACTTACGGGCGCGTCTACGCCGCCTCCGCCCGCTCGCCGGAACTCGGCTATTCGGTCACCGGCGCCATCATGCGCGGGTCGGTTCCGATCCAGAAGCCGAAGATCCCCAAGGAGCCGCTGGAGGGCGAAACCGCGCCCGCCGACGCGTTCCTCGGCACCCGCAAATTCTATCGCAAGAAGCGCTGGGTGGATGCGCAGCTGTATCGCATGGAGAGCCTGCGCCCCGGCAATCGCATCGCCGGCCCCGCCATCATCGAATCCGACGCGACCACCTTCGTGGTGCCGGACGGCTTCGAAACCTTCCTCGACGGCCACCGCCTCTTCCACCTCAAGGAAGTCTGAGCCCGGCCTCGCCCTCTCAATTACAAGGAAACGCCAAGATGAACATCAATGTTCGGCCCCAGGGCGCGCAAGGCGCCACACGCGGCATCGTGCGCGGCGGGGAGACCCTGAAGGAACATCGCGACCGCCTGATGGAAGCGACCAAGCGCACCAAGCATTACGCAGGCCTTGAGAAGATGGAGCTGCGCGACAGCCAGCCCATCCATTACAACAAATTGTTCTCCCGCCTGCGCGCCGGCGTGGTGGATGCGCGCGAGACCGCCAAGAAAATCGCCGCCTCGCCCATCGTCGAGCAGGAGGGTGAACTGTGCTTCACCCTCTATAATGCGGCGGGCGACAGCATTCTCACCTCAACCGGCATCATCATCCATGTGGGAACCATGGGTGCGGCGATTAAATACATGATCGAGAACGACTGGGAGAGCAATCCCGGCATCAAGGACAAGGATATCTTCTGCAACAACGACTGCCTGATCGGGAACGTCCATCCCTGCGACATCCACACCATCGTGCCGATCTTCTGGGAGGGCGAGCTGATCGGCTGGGTCGGCGGCGTCACGCACGTCATCGATACCGGTTCGGTGGGGCCGGGCTCCATGTCCACCGGACAGGTGCAGCGCTTCGGCGACGGCTATCAGATCACCTGCCGCAAGGTGGGCGCAGACGACACGCTGTTCCGCGACTGGCTGCACGAAAGCCAGCGCATGGTGCGCACCACCCGCTATTGGATGCTGGACGAGCGCACCCGCATCGCCGGCTGCCACATGATCCGCAAGCTGGTGGAAGAGGTGGTCGCGGAAGAGGGCATCGAGGCCTATTGGAAGTTCGCCTATGAGGCAGTCGAGCATGGCCGGCAGGGCCTGCAAAACCGCATCAAGGCCATGACCATTCCCGGCACCTACCGGCAGGTGGGCTTCGTGGACGTTCCTTATGCCCATGAGGACGTGCGGGTGCCGTCCGACTTCGCCAAGATCGACACCATCATGCATTCGCCCTCGGAAATCACCATCCGCGGCGACGGCACGTGGCGGCTCGATTTCGAAGGCTCCAGCCGCTGGGGCTGGCACACCTACAATGCCCATCAGGTGAGCTTCACCTCGGGCATCTGGGTGATGATGACCCAGACCCTGATCCCCTCCGAAATGATCAATGACGGGGCGGCCTACGGCACCGAATTCCGCCTGCCCAAGGGCACCTGGATGAACCCGGACGACCGCCGCGTCGCATTCTCCTATTCCTGGCACTTCCTGGTCTCGACCTGGACGGCGCTCTGGCGCGGCCTGTCGCGCTCCTATTTCGGGCGCGGCTATCTGGAGGAGGTGAATGCCGGCAACGCCAACACTTCCAACTGGCTGCAGGGCGGCGGCTTCAACCAATATGACGAGATCCATGCGGTGAACTCGTTCGAATGCGCCGCCAACGGCACCGGCGCCACCGCCGTGCATGACGGCCTTTCCCATGCCGCCGCCATCTGGAACCCGGAAGGCGACATGGGCGACATGGAGATCTGGGAACTGGCCGAGCCGCTGGTCTATCTCGGCCGCCAGATCAAGGCCTCCTCCGGCGGCGCCGGCAAGTATCGCGGCGGCTGCGGCTTCGAAAGCCTGCGCATGGTCTGGAACGCCAAGGACTGGACCATGTTCTTCATGGGCAACGGCCACATGTCCTCGGACTGGGGGTTGATGGGCGGCTATCCCGCCGCCTCCGGCTATCGCTTCGCCGCCCATGACACCGGGTTGAAGGAGCTGATCGCCTCCGGCGCGCCGCTGCCGTTCGGCGGCGATACCGATCCGCAGAACCCGGTGTGGGACGCGATGATGCCCGACGCCAAGATCAAGCGCGACAAGCAGGCCATCACCACCGAGGAGATGTTCAAGGATTACGACCTCTATCTCAATTACATGCGCGGCGGCCCCGGCTTCGGCGATCCGATCGACCGGGATCCGCAGAGCGTGGTGGACGACATCAACGGCGGCTATCTGGTGGAGCGCTTCGCCCTTCAGGTCTATGGCGTCGTGGCGGAAAAGGGCGCGGACGGCACCTATGCCGTGGATGCTCCCGCCACCGCCGCGCGGCGCAAGGAGATCCGCGCCGAGCGGCTCGCCAAGTCTGTTCCCACCCGCGACTGGATGAAGGGCGAGCGCGAGAAGATTCTCGCCAAGGACGCGGGCGACCACGTCAAGCAGATGTTCGCCTCGTCCTTCAAGCTCGGGCCTAAGTTCTTCAAGGACTTCCAGACGTTCTGGGATCTTCCGGCGGAGTGGACGCTGTTGGAGGAAGAGATCGGCATCCCCCATTACGGCTCGCATTACCACATGGACGTGTCCGAGCTGCCCGACGTGAAGACCGTGCAATTCGTCGAACAATAAGCGCGCCGGGCACCGGCCGCGCGCCGGTGCCCTTCGTCTCAATCAGCAAAATTCAGGAGGACACCCATGGCCTACACACGCGCCAAGATCGCCGACCTCGTCGATGGCAAGATCGACCACGACACGCTGCACCAGATGCTCGCCACACCGAAGGACCCGGAGCGCTTCTCCATCTATATGGAGATCCTTCAGCAACGCATGCCCTGGGATGACAAGATCATCCTGCCGCTCGGCCCGAAATTGTTCATGGTCCAGCTCAAGGATACCAAGCAATGGAAGATCCGCTGCGAATGCGGCCATGATTTCTGCGACTGGCGCGAAAACTGGAAGCTGTTCGCCCGCGTGCATGTCCGCGACACGGCGGAAAAGATGGAGGAGATCTATCCGCGCCTGATGACGCCGACCTCCTCCTGGCAGGTGCTGCGGGAATTTTATTGCCCGGAATGCGGCACCTTGCACGACGTCGAAGCGCCCACCCCCTGGTATCCGGTGATCCGCGATTTCGAGCCGGACATCGACACCTTCTACAAGGACTGGCTCGGCCTGCCGGTGCCCGAGCGCGTCGACGCCTGATGGCCCTGCCCGGAGAGCGCCCGCGCTCTCCGGGTTTGGCTTTGGGGCCGGCGGCCGTGTTTCTCAGCGGGTGGAGAGCGGCAAAGGCGGCGGCGGGGCGGTGGCGCCGGCGCCAAGAGAGCGCTGCACCATCACGCTGTCAGACCACCGGCCGTAGCGATAGGCCACCCCCGGCAGCAGGCCCACGCGCACGAAGCCGAACCGCTCGTGCAGGGTGAGCGAGGCGATATTGTCGGCATCGATATAGCCGATCATCTGCCGGAAGCCGGCGGCCGCGCAGGCATCGATCAGCCCGCGCATGAGCACGCGGCCGATGCCCTGGCCGACATGCTCGTGGTGCACATAGATTGAGTGCTTGACGCTGTAGCGATAGGCCGGACGTTTGCGGAACAGCACCACATAGGCATAGCCCACCACCACGCCGCCCCGCAGCGCGACAATGTGGGGGAAGCGGCGGCTCTTCAGATTCTTGCGCCGCTCGCGCAGATCGTCCGGCTGCGGCATCTCGCCGTCGTCCACCCCTTCCTCGACGCCGCGGCGGATGTGGCGGCGATAGATCGCCAGCATGGCATCCACATCCGAATCCCGCGACGGGCGGACGACGACAGCTTGCTCCTGCTCCATGGGCGACCCTGAAACTCCTTCGGCCTATTCGGCGACCACATATGTGTAGAGCCGCACGCGGCCCGCTGCATCCAATTCGCGATAGACGCCCTGGATCTCCACGTCAAAGCCCGGGAAGGTGTTGAAGCAGGCTTCGAACATCTTGAGATAATCGATCATCGGTTGCGCCCGCTCGGTCAATCGCTCGCCCGGCACGATGGTGGCGATGCCCGGCGGGTAGACCACGAACGGCGTCGTCGCGATGCGGCCGGAAATGGCGTCGATGGGCAGGAAATCCACATCGTTGCGCACCAAAGCGCGCGCCGCATCGTGGGGCGACATCGCGATCTGCGGCAGGTGCGCGGCGGAAAACTGCATCGCCTGGAGCGCGCTGACATTGGCGCCGCGGAAGAAGCGGTGCATCTCCCCGCACAGGTCACGCAGCCGCACCCCGGCATAGCGGGCGGGGCGGCGGCGGAAGAATTCCGGGATTGCTTCTTCCAACAGCGCATTCTCGTCATGCAGCTTCTTGAAGGCGACGAGGCCGCTGATCAGCGTCCCCGCCTTGCTGGCCTCCACCCCTGGCGTCAGCAGGAAGAGCAGCGAATTCAGGTCGTTCTTCTCGGCGACGATGCGGTTCTCGCGCAGATATTGCGCCACCACCGGCGCCGGGATGCCGTGCTCGGCATAGGCGCCGGTGACGCGGTCGAAGCCGGGAGTGAGGAGGGTCAGCTTGTTGGGGTCGGTCATGGCGAAGCCCGCCGCCATGCCGGCGAACCCGTGCCAGGCGGCGCCAGGGGTTAGATGCCAGAAGGCCGGGTTGGTGGCGAGCTGGTCGGTGGCGACGCTCTCCCACGGCACGTCATGCACCGCGCCGGGGCTCGACACGTCCGGGATCGCCACCCGATCGGGGACGAACGGCTCGAAGAACCAGCGCCGCTCGGGGCGCTGCTCCTTCTCCTCGAACTCGCGCCGCACCGCGCGGATCTTCTTGCGCAGCTCGATGCCGAGGCGGATCGTGTCGTCCCACAGCACTTCGCCCGAGCGGCCCTTCATCATCTGCGCACCCACGTCGAGGGAGGCGAACAAGGGATAAAACGGCGAGGTGGAGGCGTGCTGCATGAAGCTCTCGTTGAAGCGGCGATGCTCCACGCGCCGCTTCTGGCCGGTGATGTGCCGGTCCTTCATGTGGATCTGGGAGGCCTGCGAGAAGCTCGCGAGCTGCTTGTGGGTGGATTGGGTGGCGATGATGCCCGGCGCATCGGGGCCGAGGTCCGCGAGGCCCATGGCGAAGCGTCCGGCATAGAGCGGGTGGAACTTCATGAAGCCCGCCCATGCCTCGTCGAACAAAATGTAGTCGCACAGATGGCCGATCGTTTTCAGGATCATCTCGGCATTGTGGATCGTGCCGTCATAGGTGCACTGCTCCACCACGGCGACGCGGAACGGGCGCGGCTTCTTCCACGCCTCCGGATCCTTCACCAGCGGATGGGTGCGGATGCGCTCGCGCAGGGCCGCTTCGTCCAGCGCCGCGAAATCCATCGGGCCGATGAGACCCCAGGCATTGCGCACGGTGGGCACATAGACCGGGATGCCGCCGGCGATCAACAGCGCGCCATGGTGGGCGGCCTTGTGGTTGTTGCGGTCGAACAGCACGAGATCGCCGTCGGTGACCAAAGCGGTCAGCGCCACCTTGTTGGAGGTGGAGGTCCCGTTCAGCACGAAATAGGTCTTCTCCGCGCCGAAGATCTTCGCCGCTTCCTTCTGCGCCTGGAGCGCGGGACCCTCGTGGGTCAAGAGGTCGCCGAGGTCGAGCACGGAATTGTCGAGGTCGTCGCGGAACACAGCCTCGCCCAGATGCTCCATGAACACGCGGCCGATGGGGCTTCTGGAATAGAACACCCCGCCATTATGCCCGGGGCAGGTCCAGAGCTGGTTGCCCTCTTCCGCATAATCCACCAGGGCGCCGAAGAACGGGGTCTTCAGCGTCTCGGCATATTGCTTCAGCCGGCTGATGAGATTCTTGGCGATGAAAGCGGGGGTCTCCTCGGAGAGGAAGACATAGCCGTCGATGAAGTCCAGCACCTCCACCGGCACATCCTCGAAGCGCTTGCGGCGGATCAGCAGGATGATCGGGAAATCGAGGCCGCGCCGGCGCATGAGGTTGATGAGAGAGGCGGTCTTGCCCTCCAGGCCCTTCTTGCCCCAATCCACCAGCATGCAGCCGATGGCGGCATCGGTCTGCACGGCGATTTCCGCGTCTTCCAGATTGCGCGCCTTCACCACCTCGAAGCCGGAGCTTTCGATCTCTTTGACGATCTGGTTGTAACGGGCGCCTTCCAGGTCTTCCGCGTCAAAGACCGGTGTCGCGAACAGGAAGTTGAAGCGCTTGAAATAGTCCATCTGGGCACCCGCTTTGATCCGAACCGGAGGTGTCGACGCGTTTCATGACAATGCCGTGACGGCGCGGCTCACAACCGCGCCGCCTCACGCCAGAGCGCAATAGGCCCGGAGGCGGGACACCAAATGGTCGAACGTGGCGCGCACCCGGCGCACCTGCCGCAGGTCCTCATGCATGACGACGAAGGTCTCCAGCCGCAGATCGAACAGATCGGGCAAAAGGCGCGTCAGCACCGGCGCGCGCGCCGCCAACGCCACCTGGCAGACGCCGATGCCGGCCCCGGCGCGGATCGCCTCCAACTGCGCGAAATGGCTGTCGGTGCGATAGGCCAGCGCGTCGGGCACCACGCCGTCGCCCAGCGTGGCGAGGGCGCGCAGGAAATCCACGTCGCGATCCGGGCCGACGAGGGCGAAGCGGGCGAGATCGGCGAGGTCACGCGGCACGCCGGCGCGCGCGAGACAGACCGGCGCGGCGAACAGGCCGAGCTTCACCGCGCCCACGGGCTTCACCACCAGCGCGCTCTGCACCGGCCGCACCATGCGCACGGCGATGTCCGCCTCCTGGTGCAGCAGATCTTCGGTCCGGTTGCTGAGATGGCTCTCGAACCGCAGGCGCGGATGGCGCTCCAGCAGTTCGGCCAGGATGGCGGGCAGCACATGGGCGCCCACCATCTCACTCGCCGTGATGCGCACCGTGCCGGCGAGCGCGCCCACGTCCGCCGAGGCGGTGCGGGCGAAGGCGGCGGCGGCGGTCGCCATGGCCCGTGCGTGCGGTCCAAGCGCCCGCGCCGCCGCGGTCGGCATAAGGCCGGAGGGCGAACGCGTGAACAGCGCCTGCCCGAGCCCACGTTCCAGCGCCTCCAGTCGCCGCCGGACGGTTGCCTGCGCCACGGCCAGCTCCCGTGCCGCGGCAGACAGGCTGCCATGCTCCAGCACCGCGAGAAAGGCGCGCTGATTCTCCCAGTCGGCGGCGGTCAGGCTCATACATTTCATACTAGCTGCTGCGCCAGCTTTGGCAATTCCATATGAGGGCGAAACCCCGTTCTATCCTCGCAAGACCGGGAGACGGATATGACGGACACATTGGAAAAGACGGCGCTGGTGCTGGGCGCGACAGGCGGCATCGGCGGCGAGGTGACGGCGGAACTGCTGCGCCGGGGGTGGCAGGTGAATGCCCTGGCGCGCGATCCGCAATCCGCCGCCGCGCGCTGGCGCCGGCCGGAGCGTGGGATCCATTGGCTCAAGGGCGATGCCATGGATGCCAACGCGGTGGTGGCGGCGGCGAAAGGGGCAAGGCTGATCGTCCATGCCGTCAACCCGCCCGGCTATCGCAACTGGGATAAGCTGGTGCTGCCCATGCTTGAGAACACCATCGCGGCGGCGCGGGTCAGCGGCGCCCGCATCCTGCTGCCGGGCACGGTCTATAATTTCGGCCCGGATGCCTTCGCGGGTCCGGACGAAGACGCCCCGCAGAATCCGACCACCCGCAAGGGCGCGATCCGCGTTGCCATGGAACGCCGGCTGCGCGCGGTCTCAGCCGAAGGGGTGCGGGCGCTGATCGTGCGGGCGGGCGATTTCTTTGGTCCCCATGCCGGCAACAATTGGTTCTCGCAGGGCCTGGTGCGGCCCGGCCGGCCGGTGCGCGCCATCAGCACGCCCGGACTGCCCGGCATCGGCCACCAATGGGCCTATCTGCCGGACGTGGCGCGGACCATGGTGCAACTTGCGGAACGCGCCGACGCGCTCGATGCCTTCGCGGTGTTTCACATGGACGGCCATTGGGATGCCGACGGAACCGAGATGAGCGCGGCCATCCGTGCCGCATCGGGCCGGCCGGATCTCAAGGCCCGGCCCTTTCCCTGGTGGCTGGTCACGCTCGCCGCGCCGTTCGTGACCACATTCCGGGAGATGGGGGAGATGCGTTATCTCTGGCGGGTGCCGCTGCGCATGAACAATGCACGCCTCGTGGCATTCCTCGGCGCCGAGCCCCACACGCCGCTCTTCAGCGCCGTGCGCGAGACCCTCGCGGGCCTCGGCTGCCTGCCCGATCAAGCGGGCGCCCCTCAAGGCCAGCCGGCGCCGTGAGGATACGGACACTCGGCGAGGCCGCCCGTGCGGCGCTCAGGGCATGGGCGGGCGGAGCGCGGGGGTTTGGATGTTGTCGCGCACCGCCTTCAATTGCTGGGTGAGGGACTTGATCGTCTCGGCATCGCCCGCGGCGGCGGCGATATCCTGGGCCAGCCCTTCGGCCAGTTGCCGATATTTCAGATCGGAGGCGAGCCGCATGCCCTCGATCAGCGTATCGATGGCGGCCTGCTGCCCCTCCTTCACCTGAAAGAAGCGCTCCAACACGGCGGCGCTGGCGAGCGTGGGGGCGAACTTGGCGTATTTGTCGTTCCTGCGCCCGTCGAGGCTCACCACCACATAAGGCTGCTCGCCCCGATAGGCCTGATCGTCGAGGTCGACGAGGCCTTTGCCCTCCTTGTATGCGAAAAGATGCGCGGGGAATTCCGATCTGGAGATCACGCGAAAATCCGCGATCGCCATTGTCGCGCCCGGCAGCTCGAAATCGAGCCGCTCGGTCTGCGTGAACACCGGCCCGTCCATCAGGGCGTGGCCGATGTCGCCGGCCAGCTTCGTGATCTGCCCGCTGCCGAGGAGCCAGCCCGCATAGGGCATCAGCATCGGAATCCCCGCGAGGGCGGTGAAGGCGCCGGACAAGGATTTGACGAAGCCCTGCGGAAACCGCGCGGCCGCAAGCTCGATGGTCAGCGTGATGGAATCCGCGAGCACCGCGGGCGAATAGGCAACCAGCGGCGTGCCGTTGGTGAAGGCGCTGGGTGCGTTCAAATGCGAGTTGGGCGGCACCGATTCCTGAATGAAATTGAGCGCGCGCGCCGCGGCGTTGAACACGTCGAAGTCCCGCACACCTGACACCACGGCGATATCGCCGTTATGGCCAAGGAAATTCGGGTCGGGATGCTGCCCGGTATAGACGTGGCGGATCAGCACGGTCAGCGGGAGGCCCTTGCCGATGGGCATATAGGGGGTCGTGGCGCCGAGGGCCCTGATCTGCCCGCCAAGGGCCGGCGGCCGCTGACTTTGCATGATTTCCGCGATCCTGGACGGGTTGTTGCGCAATTCCTCTTCAGAAATGATGTGTTTCCCGATGATCCGATGGACGGCCATGGTCCCTTCCCCCCTGCGGCGCTCCCAATCGCGCATCGAAGACTGAGACGCATTTGTAGGTTGAATAATATATGTAAGCATCTCAGAGATGCAATTTTATACAGCTCTCGCTCTCTCATGGCGACGAAAACCAGCAATAACAAAGAAGATGGCTAAGGATGAAAGCGCAGAGGATGCACCTTTAAGGAGAACAGCCCGGTGCGCCCGGCTGGCGCCTCCTGTCCGGGCCGCCCCTTGAAATCGGCGGGGGCATCCGCCATCTGGTCGTCGCCTTCAACCGGAGAGCTGCCGCCATGACCCCCGAGAGCGCTGCCACCGAGAGCGCCGCCCCAAGCGCCCCCGCCCCCGAGACCCACGCCTTCGAGGCCGATGTGGCCAAGCTGCTGCACCTGATGGTGCACGCGGTCTATTCGGACAAGGACGTATTCCTGCGTGAGCTGATCTCCAATGCCGCCGATGCCTGCGAGAAGCTGCGCTACGAGGCCATCGGCGAACCCGCCCTTCTCGGCGACGATCCGAAGCTGCGCATTACCCTGCGTCCCGATGCGGAAGCGCGCCGCCTCGTCATTGAGGACAATGGCATCGGCATGAGCGCCATCGACATGGCGGAAGCGCTCGGCACCATCGCGCGCTCGGGCACCAAGGCGTTCATGGACCGCATCGCCGCCAATGCGGGCGGGGAGGGCACGCAGCTCATCGGCCAGTTCGGCGTCGGCTTCTATTCCGCCTTCATGGTGGCGGAGAAAGTGGACGTGATCTCGCGTCGCGCCGGCAGCGAACAGGCTTCGCTCTGGTCCTCCGACGGCAAGGGCACCTACACCATCGCCCCGGTCAATCTGGCGGAAGCCCCCGCGCGCGGCACCCGCGTGGTGTTGCATCTGATGGAAGATGCAGTGGCCTATTGCGAGCGCTACAATCTGGAGCGCATCGTTAAGGCCCAGTCCGGCCATGTTCCGGTGCCGATCGTACTCATCGGCACGGGCGAGGAGGAGCCTTCCGAGATCGCCGACGGCGCCGCGCTCTGGACCAAGCCCAGATCCGAGGTCAGCGAAGAGGAATATGCCGATTTCTATCGCAGCGTCGCCGGCCAGTTCGACGATCCGGCGCTGACACTGCACTATCGAGCGGAAGGGCGGCACGAATATGCGGTGCTCGCCTTCGTGCCCGGCGCCAAGCCGTTCGACTTGTTCGATCCCGACCGCCACGGGCGCATGAAGCTCTATGTGAAGCGGGTGTTCATCACCGACGAGGCGGAATTGCTGCCGCGCTATCTGCGCTTCGTGCGCGGGCTGGTGGATTCCGCCGACCTGCCGCTGAACATGTCGCGCGAGATGATCCAGGAAAGCCCGATCCTCGCCGCCATCAAAAAAGGCGTCTCCAATCGCATCCTCGGCGAATTGGAAAAGCTCGCGGCCAACGATGCCGACGCCTATGACGCCATCTGGGAAAATTTCGGGCCGGTGCTGAAGGAAGGGCTCTATGAGGATTACGAGCGCCGCACCGCGCTTTTGAACCTCGCCCGCTTCAAGACCACGGCCTCCGGAGGCGCCTGGCGCGCGCTGAAGGATTATGTCGCGGCGCTGAAGGAGAACCAGACCGCGATCTATTATTCCACCGGCAGCGACCTGGAGCGCATCGCCGCCTCCCCGCAGCTCGAAGGGTTCCGCGCCCGCGGCATCGAAGTGCTGCTGCTGCCGGACCAGGTGGATAGCTTCTGGGTGACGGCGGGCCTGGATTACGAGGGCAAGCCCTTCAAGTCAGTCACCCAAGGCTCGGCGGACCTGAAGCTGATCCCGCTGCTGGAGGGCGCCGACCAGCCCGCCGCCGAGGCCAGCGAAGCGGTCTCGGCCTTCATCGCCTATCTCAAGACGGCGCTGGACGAGGCGGTCTCCGACGTGCGCGCGTCCGACCGGCTCACGGAAAGCCCGGTGTGCCTGGTTGCCGCCGACACCGGGATGGACCGGCAATTGGAGAAGCTGCTGGCCAGTGCGGGGCGCGCCGGCGCCGGGGCCAAGCCGGTGCTGGAGATAAATCCGCGCCACGATCTGGTCCTCAAGCTGGCGGACCTGGGCGAGGACGAAGCCGCCTTCCGCGAGGACGCCGCGCGGTTGCTGCTCGACGAGGCGCAGATCGCCGATGGCGAACGCCCGAGCGATCCTCGCGCCTTTTCCGCCCGGCTCGGCCGGCTGATCGCCCGCGCGCTACGCTGAGCCTCAGGCCGATCGGGCAGAACCGGCCCGATCGACGCGCGCTCCAGGGCCCGGCGCCTGCCGGGCCGATGTGCTGCCCCTTGACCGCGCTCGAAAGGCCCTCCCGCTACAATAGTCGCCCGCAATCGCAGCTGCTCGGTCCCGCTGATCAAACCGCACGGCGGAACATTCCCGTGCCGCACCACATTGATTTCGCAATGGCGAACAAATTGGCGGCGCGCCCCAATAATAGGAAAGTGATTTCCGCCTGTGGCACCTATCGCAAGTTGTGCGGCATAATTATAATGATAACTGATACGCGCTGACGAAACGTGCCGGCATGGTCAGTGAAAAGGCCCCGTTAGTTAGCTGCATGCAAACTTCGGATCGTATACGCGCCTCAGCGGAGAACCTCGCACGATGGACAGCGACCGCGGCTACGATGCCTTGATCCTCGAAGAGGCACCCGACGCGGTGATCGCCATCGACGCCGAGCATCGCGTCCTGGTGTGGAATCGCGGCGCCGAGCGGCTCTATGGCTATGCCCCGCGCGAGGCGATCGGCGGTCGGCTGCGTGAACTGGTTCTGCCCAGCGATGCGCCGAACGGGGCCGCCGACCCCCTCAACGACCTGCCGGCCAGCGGCCCCAGCACCTATGAAGCGCTGCGCCGGCGCAAGGACGGGGTGCTGATGTATGTGGACGTCACCGCCAAGCGTATCACCCATACCAATGGCGGCGGTGCCCCGCTGATCGTGCTGGGCGAGAAGGACGTGACGCAATTGCGGGTGCAGCGCGATGCCAAGCTGCTGGAAACCCGTTTCCGCGACCTGTTCGAACTGATGCCGGACGCGATCGTCGTACTCAACGCGACCGGCCGCATCGTGCTGATCAACAGCCAGGCCGAGGCGCTGTTCGGCTATGCAGCGGGCAGCCTGATCGGCGAGCCGGTGGAACGCCTGCTGCCGGAGCGCCTGCGCGGGGCCCATCTGCATCACCGGGCGGGCTATGTGGCCCAGCCGCGCGTCCGCGCCATGGGCGTGGGGCTTGAGCTGCACGGACGGCGCGCCGACGGCTCGGAATTTCCGGTCGATATCAGCCTGAGTCCACTCCAGACGCCGGAAGGCACGCTGGTGCTCAGCGCCATCCGCGACGCCACCGAGCGCAAGCGCTTCGAAGCGGCGCTGCGGGAGAAGAACGAGCAGCTCGCCAGCGCCATGCAAGCCAAGGATCGTTTTCTGGCCACCATGAGCCATGAATTGCGCACGCCGCTGAATGCCGTCATCGGCTTCACGGGCACTTTGCTGATGCGCCTGCCCGGTCCCCTCAACGACGATCAGGAGCGCCAGCTGAAGACCATTCAGAGCAGCGGGCGCCACCTGCTGTCGCTGATCAACGACCTGCTGGACCTTGCCCGCATCGAGGCCGACAAGTTCGAACTCAGCATGGAGCCGGTGGTGTGCCAGGAGGTGCTGCGCGGCGTGTTCGGCGCGCTGCTGCACCAGGTCGAGCAGAAGGGGCTTCGCTTCAGCCTCGACATGCCCGAGGCGAACCTGATCGCCCGCACCGACCGCCGCGCCCTGACGCAGATCCTCACCAATCTGTGCGCCAATGCGGTGAAATTCTGCGACTATGGCAGCATCCATGTCGGACTCGGCCCGGCGCTGGACGGCGCGGCGGGCGAGGTGCAATTCACCGTGGCCGACACCGGCGTCGGCATCCGCGCCGAGCATATGCCGACCGTATTCGACGCCTTCGCGCGCTTCGAATCCGAAACCGGGCCGCGCGAGGGCAGCGGACTCGGCCTGCACATCAGCCGCCGGCTGGCGGAACACCTGGGAGGACGCATCGCGCTGGAAAGCGAATATGGCAAGGGCTCGACCTTTACATTGACCTTGCCGGCGGGGTCCGTTTCATGACCAGGATCCTCGTCATCGAAGACCATCCCACTAGCCGCGAGCTCATGACCTACATTCTCAAATGCACGGGCTATGAGGTGATCGAAACCGGCGACGGCCGCGCGGGGTTTGAGCTGGTGCGCACGCACCGGCCGGACCTCGTCATCAGTGACGTGCAACTGCCCGGCATGAACGGCTTTGAGATCGTCGCCGCGATCAAGCGGGATCCCGCCCTCGCCGGGATCCCGGTCGTGGCGGTGACGGCCTCGGCCATGTCGGGCGATCGCGAAAACATCATCGCCGCGGGGTTCGACGACTATCTGTCCAAGCCCATCGACCCGGAAATCTTCGTCCATCAGATCGCCCGTCACCTGCCGCCCCAGCGATCGAGCCGATGACATGGCGACCATCCTCATCGTCGATGATCACGCCATCAACCGCGAATTCCTGGTGACGCTGCTGAAGTATGGCGATCACCGGCTGATCGAGGCCTCCGACGGCACGACCGCATTGGCCATCGCGCAGGCGGAATTTCCCGATCTCGTCATCTCCGACATCCTGATGCCGTCGGGCGACGGTTACGAGCTTGTGCGCGCCTTGCGGCAGGCGGGCGGGCTCGCCGATATACCGGTCATCTTCTACACCGCCCATTACAATGAGCGCGAGGCGCTCACCCTCGCCCAGGCGTGCGGCGTTCAATATGTGCTGACCAAGCCGGCCGACCCCGCGCTCATCCTGGAAGTGGTCAACGACGTGCTGACGCGCAAGCGCACGATCGTTTCTTCCGAACCGCACGAACAACCGGGCTTCGACCGCAAGCACCTGCGCCTGGTCTCCAACAAGCTGGTGCAGGCCACGGAAGAGCTGGAATGGACCACCAGCCGCCTGATGGCCCTGATCGAAATGAGCCTCCAAATCGCGGCCGAGCGGGAGCCCCTGCAGATCGCGCGGGTGTTCTGCCGCTGGACCCGCGACCTCGTCGCCGCGCGCCATGCGGTGGTCGGGCTGTGGGAACCGGACCAGCCGGGGGCCGGCTATGCGGCGGCGAGCGGACTACCGGAGGATCTGATCGGCGAGGTGGAAAGCCAGCTCCTGCGGAACGGGCCGCAGCCCATCCCGATCGGCGTCAACGGCGTGGCGCGCCATCTCGGCGACCCCACGGACGCGGTCAACCTCGGCCTGCCGGTGGCCTTCCCCCGGGTGCGCTCGCTGCTGTTCGTGCCCGTGCGCTCGGCCACCCGCGCATTCGGCTGGGTCTGCGCGTCGAACAAGATCGGGCGGAACGGGTTCTCGCCGGACGACGAGCGCCTGCTCTCCATTTTCGCCTCCTATGTCGGGCGCATTTTTGAGAATCATTGCCTGTTCAGCGAGCTGGCCGAACGCTCCAGCCAGCTCGAGGGGGAAGTCGCGGAGCGCGCGGCGGCGCAATGGCGGCTGGAGACCCAATATGCCCTCGCCGGCGTGCTGGCGGAGACCTCCACCATCGATCAGGCGGCCCCGGAGATCCTGCGCACCATCTGCGCCCTCGCCGGCTTCCAACTCGGCGAGCTCTGGGAGGTGGACGCCGATGCGGCCCACCTGCGCCATGTCGCCACCTGGCACGCCGACGGCGCCGTCGCCGCCGATTTTCTCGCCCAAACCCGCGCCTTCGACTTTCCCAAGGGCTCGGGCCTGCTGGGCCGGGCCTGGGAGAGCGGCGCCCCGGTCTGGCTCGACGAGACCAATCTCGACATGGTGTGCCGCCGTGCGAGCGATGTGCGCGCCCTCGGCCTGGATTCGGCGCTGGCGTTTCCCGTCATCACCGGCGGCAAGGTGATCGGCGTGCTCGGCTTTTTCGGCACGGATCCGCACGCATCCGACCCGGCGCTCAGTGCCCTGTTCACGGCCATGGGCAGCCAGGTGGGCCAGTTCATCGACCGGCGCGGGCAGGAGTTGCGGCTCGTGCGGCTCTCCCGCATCCGGGCGGTGCTCAGCGGCATCAATTCCCTGATCGTGCGTGTGGGCGATCGCGCCGCTTTGCTGGAGGGCGCGTGCCAGATCGCGGTGGAGGAAGGCGAGTTCGCCAAGGCCGAAGTGGTCCTGCTGGACGGCGGAGCGCCGGACGGCGGGCCGCGGGTACGCCGCGTCGCCGCCTGCGCCGAGGGCGAGCGGCCGGCGCACCCCGGCACGAGCGATGCACCAGGCCTCGCGCCGATCGATACCGCCCAGCTGGTCGCCGAGGCGATCGCCACCTCCGCGCCCGCCATCGACAATGATGCGCTGGGGGGCAAGGCCTCCTGCGTCGCCCTCCCTTTGGCGGAAGGCCCGCGGCTGATTGCGGTGCTGGTGCTCCGGGCGCGGGTCTGCGGCTTCTTCACCGCCGAGGAAATGCTCCTGCTCAAGCAATTGGTGGCGGACATCTCCTTCGCGCTGACCCATCTTTCGACCCAGAATCGGCTGATGCAGCTGAACCAATATGACGGCCTCACGGGGCTGCCCAACCGCGCCCTGTTCCTCGAACGCCTGCACCAAGCGATGCACAATGCCCAGGAGGAAGGAGAACAGCTACTGGTCGTGGTGGGCAACCTGCGCAATTTCGTCTCGATCAACACCACGCTGGGCCGCGCCGCTGGCGACGATGTGCTGCGCCAGGTGGCGCACCGGCTGAAGGCGGCCTCGCGCTTTCCGGATCGGGTGGCGCGCATCTCCGGCAATCTGTTCGCAAGCTTCCTGCCGAACAAGACGAGCGCGAGCGAGCCGACCTTGCGCATGGACCATTCGCTGGACGAAGCCTTCTCCAAGCCGTTCCAGGTGGGCACGCACGAGGTCACCCTGACCATCCAGACCGGCGTCGCCATCTATCCCGACGATGCGGACGACGCCGACACTTTGCTGGTCAATGCGGAGACCGCCTTGCGCCGCGCGCGCAATTCGGGCGCCCGCATCTCCTTCTTCGAGCCGCGCATGCACGAGGAGATGGCCCGGCGCATGCAGGTGGAAATGCGCCTCGCCCAGGCCATTTCAGGCGACGAGTTCCAGCTCCATTATCAACCGAAGCTGGAAATCTCCACCGGCAACATCATCGGCCTGGAAGCCCTGCTGCGCTGGAAGGACAGCGAAAACACCATGGTTCAACCGAGCCAGTTCGTGCCTCTGCTGGAAGAAAGCGGCATGATCGTGGATGTCGGCCTGTGGGTGATCCGCCGCGCCATGGAGGATCAATCCTCGTGGCTCGCGGCGGGGCTGCCCTATCTTCCGGTGGCGGTGAATGTGTCGTCGGTGCAGATGCGCGAGCCGAACTTCGTCGAGGAGGTGCTCGCCATCCTCGACAAGATGGCGCCCCCGCCCGCATCCGGCTGGCCCGCGCCCTGGCTCGAAATCGAGCTGACGGAAAGCGCGGCCATGGAGGACATCGAGCGCACGGTGGCGCAGCTTCAGCAATTGCGGGCGCGCGAGGTTCAGGTGGCCATCGACGATTTCGGCACCGGCCATTCCTCTCTGGGATATCTGGCGCAGCTCCCGGTCTCCGCGCTCAAGATTGATCGCTCCTTCATCTCCGGCATGACGCCCCGGCGCGACACGATGATGATCGTGGACGCCATCATCTCGCTCGCCCATTCGCTCGGGCTGAAGGTGATCGCCGAAGGGGTGGAGACCCGCCAGCAGATGGACCTGCTGAGCAAATTGCGCTGCGACGAGATCCAGGGGTATCTGCTCAGCCCGCCGCTGGATGCGAGGAGCCTTGCGAGCTTCCTCACCGACTATCGGCGCTAAAGCCGGATCCGCCCCAGGTTGACTGAACCTGATCGATTGCCGCTCCAGCTGTTTGATCCCGGCCCTTGATGGGGTGGATCGAGCTTGAATCTCTCGGGCTCGATCCTCCACTGTTTGCAGATGAATTCGTAGGGGGGAGCTCCTTCAGGGCCTTGCGGCCGGTTGATCCTCTACGGACAGGCAGCTGAGCGTGGGGCCGCATTCGCGCGGCCTGCGGCGCGTATTGCCGTCGCGGCGTCAATATTGGTGCCTGCCGGCGCTGCGGTGCGCCGGCGCACATTCTGGTCAGGGCGCCCCTGAAGCCTTCTCGAGGCCCCGCTTCAAGGGGACGGCGCGCCCGCAGCGCGGCGCCGTCAGGCCTTGAACGACTTCGCCAGCGCTTCCGATCCACGGGCGAGAATGCCTGCGTCGGAGCCGACGGCGGTGAACACGCACCCGGCCTTGATGTAGCGCCGCGCCAGATTCAGATCGCTGGTGAGAATGCCGGCCCGGTTTCCCGCGGCGCCGATCCGCCCGACGAGGTCCTCGATCATGGTGACCACGGCCTCGTTGTTCTGGTCGCCCAGATAGCCGGTGGCGGCGGAGAGATCACCGGGCCCGACGAACAGCCCGTCCACACCCGGCACGGCAGCGATGGCTTCGAGATTGCGCATGCCCTCTTCCGATTCGATCTGCACCAGCACGCAGATTTCCTCATGGGCGTGCTTGTAATAATCCTTCACTCTTCCGAAACGCGAGGCGCGCGAGGCGGCCGCGAAGCCGCGCACGCCGTGGGGCGGATAGCGCGTATAGGCCACCGCCGCCGCCGCTTGCTCGGCGGTATCGATCATCGGAATGAGGAAGGTCTGAACGCCGGCGTCGAGATAGCGCTTGATCAGCGTTTGGTCGCTCACCGGCGGGCGCACGATGGGGTGGGCGGAATTCTCCATGCAGGCCTGGAGCTGGGAGAACACCATGGGGAGCTCGTTCGGCGAATGCTCGGTGTCGAGCAAAAGCCAGTCGAACCCCGATCCGGCGATGATCTCGACCGTGATGTGGCTCGCAAGGCTGCTCCAGAGGCCGATCTGTTGCTGGCCGGCATAGATGCCGCGCTTGAACGTATTGATGGGCAGTTCCACGGTTTTATCCTCGGGTCAGAAGATGTCGGGCTCGCCGGCGGGACTGCCGAACGAGGTTTCCAGGAAATCGAAGTCGCAGCCCACATGGGCCTGGCCGATGTGGCGGGAGAACATCCAGCCATAGCCGCGCTCGAAACGCGGTGGCGGGGGCACGAAGCCGGCCCGGCGGCGCGCCAGTTCCTCCAGGGGCACCAGCATGTCGATGGACCGCGCCGCGACGTCGACGCGGACCTCATCGCCCGTGCGCAGCAAGGCGAGCGGGCCGCCGACAAAGCTCTCGGGCGAGACGTGCAGGATGCAGGCGCCGTAGCTGGTGCCGCTCATGCGCGCATCCGAGATGCGGATCATGTCGCGCACCCCTTGCCGCACGAGCTTCTTCGGGATCGGCAGCATGCCCCATTCCGGCATTCCGGGGCCGCCCTGCGGGCCGGCATTGCGCAGCACCAGCACATGGTCCGCCGTGACGTCGAGCGCCTCGTCGTCGAGCGCCGCCTTCATGGCGGGGTAATCGTCGAACACCAGGGCGGGGCCGGTATGCTTCAGCAGATGCGGCGCGCAGGCGCTCGGCTTGATGACGCAGCCTTCCGGCGCCAGATTGCCCCGAAGCACGGCCAGCGCGCCTTCGCGATAGATGGGATTGTCCAGGGTGCGGATGACGCCGTCGTCATAGACCTCGGCGTCCGCGATGTTCTCGCCAACGCTCGCCCCGGTCACGGTGAGCGCATCGAGATGCAGCAGGTCGCCGAGCCGCTTCATGAGCGCGCGCAGGCCCCCGGCTAGATAGAAATCCTCCATCAGATAGGTGCTGCCGCTCGGCCGCACATTGGCGATGACGGCGACGCGGCGGCTGGCGCGGTCGAAATCCTCAAGCCCGATGTCGCAGCCGGCCCGGCGCGCCTGGGCGATGAGGTGGATGATGGCGTTGGTGGAACATCCCATGGCCATGGCCACGGTGATGGCATTCTCGAACGCCGCCCGCGTCTGGATGCGCGGGGGCGTCAGATCCTCCCACACCATGTCGACGATGCGCCGCCCGGTCTTCGTGCTCATGCGCATGTGGTTGGCGTCCGCCGCCGGGATCGAGGAGGCGCCGGGCAAGGTCATGCCGATGGCTTCCGCGATGGCGGTCATGGTGCTGGCGGTGCCCATGGTCATGCAATGGCCATAGCTGCGGGCGATGCCGCCCTCGATCTCTTGCCATTGCGCCGCGTCGATATTCCCTGCGCGCCGCTCGTCCCAGAACTTCCAGGCGTCCGAGCCGGAGCCGAGCACCTTGCCCTTCCAATTGCCCGGCAGCATCGGGCCGGCGGGGAGATAGATGGCGGGAACGCCTGCGCTGGTGGCGCCCATCAGCAGGGCGGGCGTGCTCTTGTCGCAGCCGCCGAGCAGCACCACCCCGTCCACCGGATGCGAGCGGATCACCTCCTCCGTCTCCATCGCCAGCATGTTGCGATAGAGCATGGAGGAGGGCTTGAGGAAGGTTTCCGAGACCGAATGGACCGGCAGTTCCAGCGGAAAGCCGCCGGCCTGCAACACCCCGCGCTTCACATCCTCCACCCGGTGCTTGAAATGGGCGTGGCAGGGATTGAAGTCGGACCAGGTATTGAGAAGGGCGATCACCGGCTTTCCGACCCAGTCCTGCGGGTCGTATCCCATCTGCATCGCGCGGGAGCGATGGCCGAAGCCGCGCAGATCATCGGGCGCCAGCCAGCGGGCGCTGCGGAGGGTTTCAGGGGACTTGCGGTGCGGCGTCATGGGGCCAGCCTTGTGTGGAAGGGTGGTGGCGCGATTTGCCGGCGCGCGAGGGGCGCACCGGGAACGGAGCGCCGGGTCGGATATGCCTCCGCCCGGCGGGCCTAATGGCCGCGTGGTGTGTATCCCGCGGCGCCGCTCATCCCCGGTTGAGGGCTTTCTCGCGCAGCGCCGAAATCGTCGTGCCGGGAGAGATCGCCTCGGTGTCGAGCTTCACGTGGATGACCGCGGCGTTGCGCGAAGCAAAGGCGGCCTCCATGACCGGGATCGCATCCCGGTCGTCTGCGATGGTGAAGCCATCGGCGCCGAACGCGCGGGCATAAGCGGCGAAATCGGGATTTCTCAGGTCTGTGCCGAACACCCGGCCGGGGAATTCGCGCTCCTGGTGCATGCGAATGGTGCCGTAGGTGCCGTTGTCGATCACGAACACCTTCGGCGCGAGGCCGTATTGCATGGCGGTCGCCAGTTCCTGCCCGGTCATCAGGAAATCGCCGTCGCCCGCGAAGCACAAAGCGGTGCGGCCGGGATTGAGCTTCGCCGCCGCGATCGCGGCCGGAAAGCCATAGCCCATGGTTCCGGAAATCGGGGCGAGCTGGGTGCCGAAGGCGGGGTGCCGGTAGAAGCGATGCAGCCAGATGGAGAAATTCCCGGCGCCGCTGCACATCACCGTGTCGGCGGGAAGATTCTGCCGCAGCCAGTGCATGATCGTGCTCATCTGCACGGGCCCGGGCACTTGAGGCAGCGGCTCGGACCAGGCGAGATAATCCGCATGCACCGCCTCCCGCCAGGCTCGCCGGCGGGTGTCGGCCGGCGGCTCCAGATCGTCCAGCGCCGCCGCGAAGGCCATTGGGGTGGCGTTGATCGCAAGGGTGGGCTGGAACACGCGGCCCAGTTCCTCGACGCCGGCATGGACATGCACGAAGGGGACGCCAGGGTTGGGAATGGGGATCAGGCTATAGCCCTGGGTCGGCATTTCGGAGAGGCGGGCGCCGAAGGCGAGGAGCAGATCGGCATCCTTGACGCGCTGCACGAGCGTGGGATTGGCGCCCGGCCCAAGGTCCCCGGCATAGGCCGCATGATGGTTTGGAAACAGCATCTGCCGGCGGAAGCTGGCGGCGACGGGAATATCGAAGCGTTCGGCGAAACGCACCAGCGCGGCCACCGCCTCCTCGTTCCAGCGCGAGCCGCCGACGATCGCGAACGGCCGCTCCGCCGCCGCGATGAGCGCGCCAAGCTGTGCCATGTCGCTTCGCCCCGGAGCAATCTCCAGGGGCACGAAGGCGGGAACGTCCTCGACCATCACCTGGTCGTCGAGCATGTCGTCGGGCAGCGTCAGCACCACCGGACCCGGACGCCCCTGCGTTGCCACCCGCACCGCGCGGGCGACGAATTCCGGGATGCGGGCGGCATCGTCGATTTCAATCACCAGCTTGGCCATGGTGCCGAACACGGCGCGCGGGTCGATCTCCTGGAACGCCTCGCGATGGCGGAAGCCGCGCGAGATCTGTCCCGAGATCAGGATCATCGGCGTCGAATCCTGCTGCGCCACATGGACGCCCGCACTGGCATTGGTCATGCCCGGGCCGCGCGTGACGAAGCACAGGCCGGGCAGGCCCGTGAGCTTGCCCGCCGCCTCGGCCATGAAGGCGGCCCCGCTTTCCTGGCGGCAGACCACGAAATCGATGCCAGAATCCGCCAGCGCGTCGAGCACGGGCAGATAGCTTTCCCCCGGCACGCCAAAGGCGAGGCGCAGCCCGTGACCTTCGAGCGCATCGACGAGAATTTGAGATGCCGCACGCGCGCGGCTGGAAGGCTTGTGCATGATATGCCTCTGCACTCCGAATGGGCCCGCCCTGGACGGGTGGTGTTAATAAAGATGCCGGCCAGAATCCGTTTGCATGAGTTCTCCCGTCATGGTGGTCGCGTCTGCGACGAGAAAGACGACCTGACGCGCCACATCGGAAGGCCACACGCCCCGCTTCAGGGGAAAACCTGTCTCGGCTTCGTGCAACTTGCTCTGGTACTGGTCTTCGGACATGAGCTTTTTGGTCCAATTGCCAAACAGCCCGCCCGGGCAGATGGCATTGACGCGCACCTGCGGCGCCAGCACGCGGGCCAGGGAGAGCGTCAAGGTGTTCAACGCGCCCTTGGACGCGGCATAGGCGATCGAGCTTCCGTTTCCGGTGATGCCCGCCACGGAGGAGATGTTGACGATCGCGGCATTGCCCGTGGCCCGCAGGTGCGGGGCGGCCGCGCGCGCCATCTGGAACGGACCGATGAGATTCACGTCATAGAGGCGGTGGAACTCCGCGGCGTCGAGATCCTCCAACGCGCCGAGCGCGATGGGGCGTGTGACGGCGGCATTGTTGATGAGAATATCGAGGCGCCCCCAGCGCGCGTGCACGGCATCCGCGAGCAGGCGGCAATCGGCGTCGCGCGCGACATCCGCCTCGAAAGCAAAGGCTTCGACCCCATGCGCGGCGCAGGCCGCGACCACCGCATCGGCCCCCGCGCGATTGCTGGCATAGTTCACGGCCACATTGCAGCCGCGCGCCGCAAGCGCCTTGGCGGTCTCGCCGCCGACCCCATCCGGTGAGCTTGCGCCGGTTACGATGGCTGTCTTGCCCTGAAGGTTCATCTCTCACCTGCCACGTGTCACCTGCCGATAAATCGAGCGGGGCGCTTCTCGAAAAAGGCGGTGATCCCTTCGAGATAATCCTGGGTGCCCTCAAGCGGGCGTCGCAATGCGTCGTTCAGCTCGTTGGCCTGCGCGAACGGCAGGTCAGCGCCGAAATTCATCATCTGCTTGATGCCCGCGAGTCCGAGCGGGCTCGATTTCTTGATCGCGTCGGCGATCTCATGCGCCTTGGCGAGCAGCCGGTCGGGCGGAACCACATGCTCGACGATGCCGAGGCAGAGGGCTTCATCCGCCTTCACCCGCCGGGCGGTGAAGAAAATTTCCTTGGCGCGGCCCCGGCCGATGAGACGCGGCAGCACCACCGCCGCGCCGGCGCCGGGATAGGCGCCGAGGGTCATTTCGGGAAAGGAGAACACGGCATCCTCCGCCGCGATGCGCAGATCGCAGTAAAGCGCCAGCTCGAAGCCGCCGCCGAGGCAATAGCCGTGGACCGCGGCGATCACCGGCTGCGGCATCCGCCAGATGGCCTCGTTCACTTCCCAGCCGCGCGTGCGCTGCTCCCATTTCTCGTCGGCATCGAGGGTGCGCCGCTCCTTGAGGTCCGCCCCGGCGCAGAAGGCGCGCGGACCGGCGCCGGCGATGATGACGACCCGCACCTCCGGCCGCTGCGCGAGCTCGCCGATCGCCGCGCGCAGCTCGCGCGACAATTCGCTCGAAAGCGCATTCATAGCTTCCGGCCGGTTGAGTGTGAGGGTGACGACGCCGTCGGTCTCGTCCTGAAGCAGAATGCTCATGCCGCGCTCCCGATCATCCGACATAGGTGCGAATATTGGTGGCGACCGCGACAATCTCGCCACGCTGATTCGTGCAGGTCACGTCGGCGAAGACGCGCTTTTTCTCCATGTCGTAGCGCGCGATCTTGTATTCGGTGCGGATGGTATCGCCGAAGAACACGGGATTGATGAAGCGCACCCGGTCATAGCCGAGAGAAACGGTGCGCCCCAGATAGAGGTTGGCGGAACTCGCCGACATGAAGCCGAGCAGCAGGGTGCCGTGGGCGACGCGCCGGCCGTATTTGCCGCCGCTCATATATTCCTCGTCGATATGGTTCGGCGAGAAGTCGCCGGAGATGCCGGCATAGAGATAAACATCCGATTCCGAGACGGTCTTGGTGAAAACGGACGACGTGCCAAGCGGCACCTCCTTGAACGCGGTATCCTCCATGGTCCACCTTTGTGCTGGGAGGCCCGGTGGGCCCCGCTGCTCTGTCTTGCCACATTGGTATGACAAGTGGACTTTTCCCGCAAGCTGTTCCATGATGGATCCATGACCGAAAGCGCACAGACCGCCATCCCCATGTCGACCGAAACCTTGACCCTCCTCGCGCCGAAGCCGGTGAAGCTCAGCGACCAGATCTATGACCGGATCTTCGAACTGATCGTCAGTGGGGAATTCCCCGAGAAGAGCAAGCTGCCGACCGAGGTGGAATTGTCCGACCGGCTGAACGTGTCGCGGACCATCGTGCGCGAGGCCTTGGCGCGGCTGCGCGACGACGGGATCGTGGTCTCCCGGCAAGGGGCGGGCACCTTCGTCCAGCGCCAGCCGAGCAAGGCGATCCTGGGGTTCGCCCCGGTGGGCAGCATCGCCGACGTGCAGCGGTGCTTCGAGTTTCGCGTCGCGCTTGAGGGCGAGGCGGCCCATGTCGCCGCCACTCGCCGCGATGCCGACAGGATCGTCGAAATTGCGCGGGCGCTGGAGGTGCTTGAGGAAATCGTGAAGACCGGCAGCCTTGGGGCTGCGGCGGATTACGACTTTCATCTCGCAGTGGCGCGGGCCACCGGCAACCAATTCTTTGCCTCCGCGATGGAATTGCTGCGGCCGCACATTGATTTCGGCATGAATCTGGCGCGCAGCCTGTCGCTTCAGAAGCCGAAATCGCGCGTTCGCCAAGTCCAGGACGAGCATAAGCTGGTCTATGAGGCGATCGTGAAGGGGGATGCCCCTGGCGCGCGGGACGCCATGCGCGCCCATATCGAGAACGCCCGTCGGCGCATGTTCGAGGGCATTTCCGCTTAAGGTATCGCCCATCCCACGCCTGGGGAAACGACTTAATTTATTGAATTAACTGTATTTCTGAAGTCCATCCGGTTCGCCTCGCTCAAAGGTGGTCTTGGACCTGTTCGGCAAGCGTCAATGCGCCGAATGGCCCCAAGTCTTTGTCCTGTCAGGATTTCGCATGCCGAGCCGGGATGCATTTTCCCGGAAATTGCGCCCGGAGCGTCGAAAAGGTGTTGAAGTTGTCTAATCATTAGACAACTATGTCCGAAGAGATGCGCACAAGCGCACAACATCGGGGAGGAGAGAAGATGAAGCTCACAGCCGGGTTTCGTCGCAATGGCCTGACGCGTCGCCAGTTGCTCGTTACGGGCGCAGGCGGCGTTCTATGGTCCGCGATGCCGCATCTGGTGTCTCGTGCGCATGCCGAGGCCAGCCAGCCCCCAAGCGTGGAGGCGGCCAAGGCCGAGGGGCCGGTGGTGGTCTGGCACGCGGACCAGGAAGCCGACGTCGTCGAATTCCTGCGGATCTTCAAGGAAAAGACCGGCGTCGATGCAGTGCAGCAGCGCCTGCTGCCGGGCGCCGCTCTGCCCAAGCTGGAAGCGGAATTCCGCGCCGGTCAGACCACCGGAGATGTCTATATCACCTCCGATTCCGGCATCATGGAGAATTTGCGGCTCCAGAATCGCCTGTTGCGCTATATCCCTAAGGATATCGACGCCTATGCGCCCGAATATCGCAGCGCGGAGCCCGGCTATTGGACGACCTATTACGTCAATGTCGGGCCGATGATGTATGATCCGCGCTATGTGAAAAAGGAAATCGCGCCGAAGACATGGACGGACCTGCTCGATCCGCAATGGAAGGGGCAGATCGGCTTCCAGAATTCCGCCGCGGGAACCTCCTATGGCTTCTGGTTCGCCATGAAGGATGTGCTGCCCAAGGACTTCTGGGACAATCTCGGCAAGAACAACCCGCGCGCCTATGCCTCGTCCACCCAGATCTCCCAGGACATCGAGCGGGGTGATCTCAAGATCGGCGGCCGCGTCAGCATCTTCCAATATGTGAAATCTGTGCGGAAAAAGCAGTCGGTCGAGGCCGTCTTCCCCGAAATCGGCGTTCCCGCCGTGAACCAGGTCATCGGCATCTTCGGAACGACGAAGCGGCCGAACGCCTCCAAGATTTTCACCGAATTCATGCTGTCGAAGGAAGGCCAGTATCTTTGGAACAATATCCAGGGCTCCTATTCGGCGCGCAAGGATATCCATATCGAACACCTGCCCGACATCAATACGTTGCGCCTGCGTCTTCCCGTAGACTTCCAGGATTACATGCGGCCCGAACGGCGGCGTGAATTCGTGGCGATCTGGAACAAGATGACGGGCCTGTAATGTCGGTGATGTCCGAACAGGAAGCGCAGCGCGCGGCGTTCGCCCGCGCGTCTGCCTTCGATCTTCGCCCGGAGGTGTGGATTCCGATGGTCCTGCTCGCAGGAACCCTCGGCTTCCCCTTCTTCCTGCTCGTCACGAGCGCGTTCAACGTGGGAGACCCGGAGGCATTTCCTGCCACGGTCTACGGAATCGACAATTTCATCGCGCTGTCCGGCCATCTCGACTGGATCCGCAACACGCTGGTCATCGCCGGCGGCGGCACGGCGCTCGGGCTGGTCATCGGCGTGGTGCTGGCCTGGATCATCCACCGCACCACCATGCCCGGGCGAAAGCTGTTCGAACTGCTGATCGCCATACCCTATCCGCTGGGGCCGCTGGTCGGCGCGCTCGCCTGGAGCCAACTCGGCGCGCCACGCGACGGCCTCATCAACCGGATGTTTGGCGCGATCACCGGCATCGAGACGCATCTGATCAACATCTATACCCCGATGGGGATCATCTTCGTCGAGGCGATCTTCGAGGCGCCGGTTGCTGTCCTGATCATCGGCGCGGCGATGCAGCGGATGGATCCCTCGCTCGAGGAATGCTCGTCGATCTTCGGGTCGGGGAAGCTGCGAACGGCGTGGAAGGTCACGCTGCCGCTGATGCTGCCGGCGGTCGCGAGCGCGGCCCTGTTCATGTTCACCTCGATGATCGGGTCGTTCGCGATCCCGACCATGCTCGGCACCTCCTCGCGCTTTTACGTCGCCACCAATGCGATGTACGTGCTGCTGCAAGGTTATCCGCCGAACTATCCGCTCGCCGCAGCGCTCGGCCTGGTGCTGATCTGCATGACGGCGCTCGCGGTCTGGCTGGTTCAGCGCGTGCTGCGCGGAAAATCCTACGCGGTCATCTCGGGCAAAAACTATCGTCCCCGGCAGGTGGACATGGGATGGATGACAGGGGTGCTGTTCGCGATTGCGGCCCTCTATGTCCTGCTGTCGCTGATCTTGCCCATGGTCACGCTTCTTCTGGCGTCGTTCCAGTCGAGCAACGCCATCAGCTTTAATTTCCCGGCCTGGACGCTGGGGAATTACAAATATGTGATGTTCGATTTTCCCACGACCCAGCAGGCGATCATCAACAGCCTGTTGCTGGGGGTAGGCACGGGCGTCATCGGCGTGCTTCTGGCGACCTTCATTGCCCTTGCCACGCACCGGTCGCGCAGCGACGGGCGCCGGCTCCTCGAACAGATGACGATGCTGCCCCAGGCCTTTCCGCGCCTCATTTTCGCGATCGGGTTTCTCTGGATGATCCTGGCGCTGCCGCTGAAGCTCTACGGCACCTTGTTCGCCGTGCTGCTGGCGTATGTCATCGTCTTCCTGCCCCTGGCTTATCGCGGCATGAGCGGCGTGGTGGTGCAGATCGACATCGCCTTGGAGGAGGCGGCCCGCATCAGCGGGGCGGGGGTGTTCCGGATCCTGCGGACGGTGACCTTGCCCCTGTTGCGGCCGGGCCTGCTCGCCACCTGGGCGCTTCTGTTCATGGTGTCGGTGCGCGAGATCAGCGCCTCGCTGTTCCTCTCCGGGCCCGGCACGCAGGTGCTGGGGCCGGCCATCTTCAGCTTCTGGGATTCCGGTGGCATGCCGCGCGTCAGCGCGCTCGCTGTGGTGCAGGCCTTGATCATCCTGATCGCGCTCACCCTTGTGCGCTCCCTGGCAAATCGCGGCGCTAACGTCTGACTGGAGAGAGCATCATGCTTGCCTTACATAGATCCGCGCAGACTCTCTCCTTCGGCGAGACGCAGCCGCGCAATACACAGGCACCTGCTTACATCGAGGTCCGCGATCTCGTCGCCGCGTTCGGCGCGAAGATCGTCGTCAAGGGGGTCTCGTTTGCCGTCGGACGCGGCGAACATCTATCCCTTCTCGGCCCGTCGGGCTGCGGGAAATCCACCACCCTGCGCTGTATCGCGGGGCTTGAAACGCCGGTCTCCGGCGAAATCGTCATCGACGGCAATCTGGTCTTCTCTTCCTCGAAGCGGGTCAACGTGCCGACTGAGAAGCGCAAGCTGTCGATGGTGTTCCAAAGCTACGCGATCTGGCCGCATATGACGGTGTTCGAGAATGTCGCCTATGGTTTGCGTGTTCAACGGGTGGCCGAAAGCGAGATCAAGCAGCGGGTTGTGGAGATGCTGCGGATGGTGGGCATCGAGGATTATATCCATCGCCCCGCGACCGATCTGAGCGGCGGCCAGCAGCAGCGCGTGGCGCTCGCGCGCAGCTATGCCTCGCGGCCGAAAGCGATCCTGCTCGACGAGCCGCTGTCGAACCTGGATGCGCGGCTGCGGGTGCGCATGCGCGACGAGATCAAGGAATTCCAGCACAAGTTCGACCTGTCGACGATCTATGTGACGCACGACCAGGAAGAGGCGATGGCGATTTCCGATCGCATCATCGTCATGCGCGACGGCCATATCGAGCAATGCGGCAAGCCGCTCGACATCTACGACACCCCATGCACCCGTTTCGTGGCGGACTTCATCGGCGCTGCGAACATCCTCGCCGGCACGGCCGCCGGCGAAGCCCCTTCGGGGGCGCCGGTGCTGAAGGTCGGCGAGGCCCTGGTGGAGTGCGCGGAGGGCTCGCAGCTGTTCCCGGTGGATGCGGGCGGCCTGCATCTCGCGGCCCTGCGTACCGTCTATCCGGAAATGCGCCGGGATGCGCCGCCGCGTCCCAACCAATGGCCCGCCATTGTCACCCGCCGCGTCCTGCTCGGCGATATCGTCAATTACACCCTCGCCTGGCCGGGCGGCGACCTGCGCGTGCACGCATTTCCCAATGCCCTGTTCGAGGAAGGCGAGCGCATCCAGCTCCACATCCCGCCGCATCGCACGGTTCCGGTCCGGGCCGATTGAGTGCGATCGCGAACAGCAAAAGGGTGGATCGTGGACATTTCCAAGCTTCAAACGGACGTGCTCGTCCTGGGCGGCGGGCTTGCCGGCTATCGGGCGGCGGTGGCCGCGCGCGCACAGGGCGCCTCGGTCACCATGGCCTATTTCGCCCGTGGCGCTTCGCCTTATGTGATCGGCTGCAATGCGCCGATCGCCCATGCCGATGCCCGCGACAGCCCGGATATGTTCTTCGCGGACATGGTGCGCGGCGGATACGGGCTGAACGACCGGCGGCTGGTGCGCGCGCTGGCGCACGGCGCGGTGGAGGCGCAGCGCGAGCTTTCCGCGCTGGGTGTGCCGTTCCCGGTGGAACAGGACCGCATCATCCAGCGCCATTTGTCCGGCAACACCTATCCCCGGTCCCTTTTCATTCCCGAGGGCACGGGGCGCATCGTGCTTGAACGTCTCGCCGCCCACGCGGCGGCTATCGGCGTGCGCATCCTGACCGGCCAGAAGGTGGTCGATCTTCTCAACGCGGACGGCGAGGTGGCGGGCGCGCTACTGTGGGACCGGCGGGCGGGGACCTTCTCCGCCGCCTGCGCCCGCGCGGTGGTGCTCGCCACCGGCGGCATCGGGCGCATCTATGCCGACAGCACCTATCCGGCCGATGTCGGGAGCGATTCCTACGGCCTCGCGCTGAAGCATGGAGCGCATCTGATCGACATGGAATTCGTGCAGTTCGAGCCGGTGGTCACCGTCTGGCCCGAGGCATGCCGTGGCATTGAGATGCCCACCGCCATGCTCGGCGACGGTGCGCATCTGCTGAACGCGCAGGGGGAGCGGTTCATGTTTCGCTACAACCCGGTGCACGGCGAAAAGCAGATCGAAAAGGCGAAGATGGCGCTCTGCGTCCAGACCGAGATCGACGAGGGGCGCGGAATGCCCGACGACACGGTCGTGTTCGACACCACGGTGCTCCCGCCCGAGCGGCTTGAGAGCTACAAGATCCACGTGCGGCGCCTGCGCAATGCGGGCGTCGATCCGCTGACCACGCCGCCGCGCGTGCGCCCCGCGTCCCACAGCCAGATGGGCGGCATCCTGATCGACGATCAGGGATGGACCGGCGTGCCGGGCCTCTATGCCGGTGGGGAAAGTGCCGGCGGCGTGCATGGCGCGAGCCGGCTTGCCGGCAATGGCTGCGCGGACACGCTGGTGTTCGGCGCGCTCGCGGGTCGTGGCGCCGCAAGCGGCCTGCTGTCCGCGCCCGCCCGGGACTGGGATGCCGTCATCGCGGCCTCGGTTGAGGCGGTCACCGGCCATGCCAATGAAACCGGGCAGGCCCGCGCCTCGGACATCAAGGATGCGGTGCGGCACCTGATGCTGCGCCATGCCGGATTGTGGCGGCGGGAGGAGGGCTTGCGCGAGGGGCAGGAGGGCCTGCGCGATCTTGCCCGCACCGCCGCCGCCAACACCCTCGCGCGCGATGTCGACGAGATGATCGAGGCGCTCGAACTCGACCACATGCTCGCGACCGCGCGCATGATCATGGATGCCTCCCTGTTGCGCACGGAAAGCCGGGGCGCGCACCAGCGCCGGGATTTTCCCGCCCAGGACGATGCCAATTGGCTGAAGCACATCGGCTTTCGCACCGACCACGCGGGCGGGTTCGTGCGTGCGGACGCCCCCATTCAATAGACGGGTGAAGACATGCCAGCTCAAAAGCCGCTCGCCGGCATCAAGGTTCTTGATTTCACGCGCCTTTTCGCGGGCCCGTTCTGCACCATGCTGCTCGGGGACCTGGGCGCCGATGTGGTGAAGGTGGAAGCGCCGGAAGGCGATCCGATCCGTTATCAGGGTCCCCCCTTCCACAAGGACCACGCCTTCAGCTTTCTCGCGGCCAACCGCAACAAGCGCTCCATCCTCATCGACATGAAGACGCAGGACGGGCGGGCGCTGGCGCGTCGGCTCGCGCTCGCCGCCGACGTGATCGTGGAGAATTTCCGGCCCGACGTGATGGATCGGCTCGGGCTCGATTACGAAACCCTCGCGGCGGAAAATCCCCGGCTGATTTTCGTGTCCATGTCCGGGTTCGGCGCGAATGGGCCTTACAGCGAGAAGGGCGCGTTCGATCTCACGATCCAGGCCGAGGGCGGCTATATGAGCCTCACCGGCGAGCGCGACGGCGCGCCGATCAAGCTCGGCACGTCGGCGTTCGATCTCGTGTGCGGCCAATATGCCATGGGGGCGGTGGCGACCGCGCTGTTCGATCGCGCGCGCACCGGCAAGGGCCAGCGCATCGAGACCAGCCTGTTCGAAAGCGAGATAAGCTTCCTCGTGGACGCGGGCATCGAGTATCTCACCACCGGGGTGAGCAAGGGCAAATGGGGCTCCGAGCATGCCCAGCAGGTGCCCTATAAAGCGTTCGAAGCCGCCGATGGCTGGGTGGTGATCGGCGCCGGCGTGCAGAACCTGTTCGAGCGCTTTCTCAAGGTGATCGGCCGCACCGATCTGCTGGCGGACCCGCGCTTTGCCGAATTGTCCGGCCGGGTCGCGAACCGCGATGCGCTCCACGCCATTCTGGATGCCGAGGTCCGCCGCTTCACGGTCGACGAACTGGTCGCGCAATTGAATGCGGCGAAGGTGCCGTGCTCGCCGATCAACAACATGGAGCAGGTCTTCAACCACCCGCAGGCTTTGCACCGCGCCATGGTGCAGCAGGTGGAGCATCCCCAATACGGTCCGCTGTCGGTGATCGGGCCGGCGGTGAAATACAGCGGCTTCGACGTGGCGGCCGGCTGGACCGCGCCGCCACTGCTGGGCGAGCACACGCAGGCCGTAACGGCCGACTGGCTGAGCTGACAGGACACCCCATGGATTTCGATCTTTCCGAAGACCAGCGCCTGTTGCTGGGGGAATGGCGCAAGGCCATCGACCGCGACATCGCCCCGGTGACGCGCCAGCATGCCGACAGCTTCATTCCCAAGGCGGCCGCCCATGCGCTGCTGCGCAAGACCGGGGATTTCGGCGTCGGAAACGGCTGGGTGCCGGAGGAGGGAGGGGGGCTCGGCCTCGATTTTCTCACCAGCGGCCTGCTCTATGAGGAGCTGTCGCGCACCTCCCCGGACCTCGCGGGATTGGCGTTCGTGGCGGAGGGCGCGGCGCTGAAGCTGTTCCGCACCGGGTCCGAACCGCTCAAGGCGCGGTATCTGTCGCAACTGCTGTCCGGGGAGCTGATCGGCTGCTCCGCCATCAGCGAGCCGGGGATCGGTTCGAGTGTGCGCGAGATGCGGACGCGCGCCGTGCGCGACGGGAAGTATTTTCGCATCTCGGGCGAAAAGCTCTGGATCTCAAACGCCAGTATCGCCGATCTCGTCATTCTCGTCGCCAAGACGGGGGAGGATGAATTCACCATGTTCCTCGCGGATCGCGCGGAGCACGGGTTCAAGACCGCCGAGATTTCCAAGCTGGGCTTGAATGGCTGGTCGCTGGGCCAAGTCAGCTTCGAGGACATGGTGGTGTCCGAGGACAATATCCTCGGCGGCGTGGGCGGCGGGCTGCGCGAGACCATGAAGGGCTTCGAACGCTCGCGTTGCTTCATCTCGACGCTCGCGCTCGGCATCGCCCAGGCGGCGCTCGACGACAGCCTGGTTTATGTGAAGGAGCGGCAATCCTTCGGCAAGCCGATCGGCGCGCATCAATTGGTGCAGGGGCTGCTGGCGGAGATGGTCAGCGACATCGAGGCGTCCCGCCTGCTGCTCTATCGGGCCTTATGGATGCTCTCCAAGGGCGGGCGCTGCGCGACGGAGGCGGCGATCGCCAAATCCTTCGTGACCGAGGCGGCGCAGCGGGTGACCTCAAAGGCGATCCAGATTCACGGCGCCTTCGGCATCAGCCGCGAATTCCCGCTGGAACGGCATTTCCGCAATGCCCGCATGCTCACCATTCCCGACGGAACGACCCAGATCAATCACTTGATCATCGGGCGAAACCTGACCGGCTTCGATGCCTTCAAATAGCCGGATGGCTGTCCGCTGGGAGTGAGGCGCCGGCCCGGCTTTCGCCAGTCCGCCACCCCTTCAGAGCGTTTCCCCGTTTCGGGGAATCGGGAAAACGCTCTATCTCTTTGGGGCGGCGCGTTTTCTTTACGCGAACCGGTATCCATTTCGCTCAAAAACTAGGACGGCTTTCCCGAGCCGGCCTCGACCGCGCCGAGGCTGGGTGCGCCTGACGCGCCGCCCAGATTGCCTTCCAGCTCCTCCAGCCGCCGATTGCGCGGCTCGATGCCCAGCAGTGCGACGACCGCGATCTGCAGGATTAGCAGGCTGATCATCAGCACCATCACGCCGGAGATCCCGTGCGTCTCGAACAGGGCCACCACGACGAACGGCGTGACGATGGTGGCGCCGCGGCCGAAGGTGTTGCAGATGCCGCTGGCGCGCAGCCGGACTTCGGTCGGGAACAGTTCCGGGATGTAGATGCCGAACAGCAGCGCCACGAGGACATAGATCGGAACCGTCAGGGCAAAGCCGATCACGGGCAGCAGGGTCGGGTCGGAGACGTTCGGATAGATCAGCCCGAACAGCACGGCCAGCGCCGAGGAGACGATGATGGTCGGCTTGCGGCCCCAGCGGTCGGCGGTGAGCGCGCCGATGGCTGAACCGACGGGCGCTCCCAGCCCCATCATCAGCGAGTAGCCGAAGGAGGTTGCGATGCTCAAACCTTGCTTGATGAAGAAGGTCGGCAGCCAGGTGATGAAGCCGTAGAGCAGCGTGTTGATGACGATCAGGCAGATGCAGCCGACGATCATTCGGGAGAGCAGCGGCGGGCGGAACAGGGCGGCGAGCCCCAGCCGGGCCGGGGCCGGCGCGGGCGCCGCCGGGGGCGGCAGGGGCTTGCCGCGCGACGCCTCGGCCTCGATCTGCTTCAGCAGGTGCTCGGCTTCCTCGGTGCGGCCGACGGATTCAAGCCAGCGTGGCGATTCCGGCAGCTTCTTGCGCATGTACCAGACGACGAGGCCGCCGAGGCCGCCGACGATGAACATGGCGCGCCAGCCGAACTCGGGGATGATCAGATAGCCCAGCAGGGAGGCTGCGGGCAGGCCGGTCACCACGAACACCGCCATCAAGCCGAGCCAGCGGCCCCGCGAGTGCGCGGGCACGAACTCGGTGAGGGTGGAATAACCCACAACATTCTCGGCTCCGAGGCCCACGCCGATCAGGAAGCGCAGGCCGATCAGCACCTCCATGTTCGGCGCGAAGGCCGCCGCCAGCGAGGCGAGACCGAACAGGAGGAGATTGGCCTGGTAGGTGAAGCGCCGCCCATAGCGATCGCCCAGGAATCCGGTGAGGAACGATCCCACCATCATGCCGACGAAGGTGGCGGAGACGAACAGGGCATTCTGCCCGAAGGTCGAGAAGCCGCTTTTCAGCGTCGCCCCCAACACGGTGGCCGCGATGTAGATATCGAAGCCGTCAAAGAACATGCCGATGCCGATGAGCCACATGATCCGGTAATGAAACGGGCCGATCGGGAGCCGGTCCAGGCGCGGACCGGCATTGACGAGGGATGACATGGCGCTTCCTCCAAGGAGCGGTGAGACGTTGGCACGCGCCCGGTCGACGGCGCCCGAGGGGCGCCGGCTCTAGGTTC
The DNA here is from genome assembly GCF_043195105.2 of Roseixanthobacter finlandensis. Classification (NCBI taxonomy): domain Bacteria; kingdom Pseudomonadati; phylum Pseudomonadota; class Alphaproteobacteria; order Hyphomicrobiales; family Xanthobacteraceae; genus Roseixanthobacter; species Roseixanthobacter finlandensis. Next base: position 150,402 of record NZ_CM195536.1, read on the forward strand.
TTGTTGACGTGCCGGTTGGGTCAGGCGGTCGGTGTCAGTTCAATCGGGTCTGGGTGGACGTGTCGCGGTACCAGTCGAAGCGGCGGTCGACGGTGGGGAGCATCACGCTCTTGACGTCGAAATGGTCGTTGAAGCTTTCCACCCCGAACTCGCGGCCGATGCCGCTGTCGCCGACGCCGCCCCAGGGCGAGGCCGGATCGAGGCGGTGATGGTCGTTGATCCAGACCAGGCCGGCTTTCACCTTGGCGGCGACGCGATGGGCGCGCGTCACGTCCCGCGTGCGGATGGCCGCGGCCAGACCGAAGGGCGAATCATTGGCGAGGCGCAGCGCCTCCGCCTCGTCGCTGAACGGTGTGATGCTCGTGAAGGGGCCGAACACCTCTTCCTGGAAGATGCGCATGTCGGCGCGCACGTCCGCGAAGACGGTGGGCTGAACGAAGAAGCCGCCTTCGAGGCCAGGAAGCACGGCGGCCTCGCCGCCCGCCACATTGCGCGCGCCCTCCTGTCGTCCATAGCCGGCATAGGTGAGGACGCGATCTCGCTGCTTGGCCGAGATCACGGGGCCGAGCTGGGTCGCCGGGTCGAAGGGATCGCCCATGCGGATGGCGCGCGCCTTGGCGCCGAGCTTCTCCACGAATTCGTCATAGACGGAAGCCTGCACCAAATGGCGGCTGCCGCACACGCAGGTCTGGCCGGCGCCGATGAAGGCGCCGAAGGCGGCAAGGTCCACCGCTTGGTCCACGTCGAAATCCTCGAACACCATCACCGGGGTCTTGCCCCCCAGTTCAAGGGTCTGATGGGCGAAGACCTTGGCCGCGGCGCTGCCGGCGATACGCCCGGCCTCGGTCCCGCCGGTGAGCACCAGCTTGTTGATGTCGGGGTGTTCCGCGAGGAATTTGCCTGCGCCCGGGCCGTAGCCGTTGACGACATTGAACACGCCGTCCGGCAGGCCGGCCTCGGTGAAGATCTGCGCCAGCTTCAGCGTGGTGAGGGGCGTGTATTCGGAGGGCTTCACCACCGTAGTGCATCCGCTGGCGAGCACGGCGGCCAGCGATTTGCACATGATCATGAGCGGGTGGTTGAACGGCGTGCAATTGGCGACGACCCCGATGGGCGTGCGCAGGGTATAGTTCAGATAGGCACCCTCGACCGGGATGACGTCGTCCCGGCGCGCGAGGGCAAGGCCGGCGAAATAGCGAAAGAAATCCGGCAGGCGGGAGAGCTGCGCCCGGGTCTCGTTGATGGGGCGGCCGTTGTTCAGCGTTTCGAGACGGTAGAGCAGTTCGAGATTGTCCTCGAACGCATCGGCGAGACGGTTGACCAGCCGCGCCCGCGGGCGCACGTCCATGCCGCCCCATTCCTTGCTCTCGAAGGCGGCGCGGGCGCTTTTCATGGCGCGGTCCACGTCCGCCTGCGTGGAATTGGGGATGCGGGCGATCACCATGCCGGTTGCCGGATTGCGCACGTCGATGAGCGTGCCGTCGCCCGCTTCGATTTCGCGGCCGCCCACATAATTGCCGCGCGTCTCGATCTCGAGCGTCGGCTTTTCATAAGAATTCATCGGAAGGCTCCTTCAAAGTCTGACAGCGCTGCGGCTGAGTGCGGACAGCACGCGCTTCTCGGCGCTGGCGACGTGGGTCTTGATGAGGCGGCGGGCGGTGCGGACATCGCGCCGTTGGATGGCGTCGATGATCGCGATGTGCTCGGCCACGAGCTGCCTCGGATCCCGCCCCTTGATCGCGCCGATGGACACGCGCACGAGGCGGTCCGCCTGCTCGATGAGATCGCAGGCGGTGGTCGACATGCGCGCATTGCCCGAGGCGCGTGCAAGCGCGCAATGGAAGGCACGATTGTATTCGATGAACGGCTGTTCGGGGTCGAAGGCGCGGAACGCGTCGAGGGCCTGGAGCACATCGTCGGGCGCGTTCTCGATCGCCTCCGCCGCGCAGGCGGGTTCGAGGGCGAGGCGGAAGCGAAACAGGTCTCGAGCGTCGCTCACGGATATGGGATTGACCTGATATCCCTGGCGCGGATTGACGATGATGAGCCGCTCGCGCTCCAGCCGCAGAAGCGCTTCCCGCACCGGCTGGCGGCTCACCTCATAGCGCGAGGCCAGCTCCTGTTCCCGCACTTCCTCGCCCGGCATCAGCCGGCAGGTGAGGATTTCGTCGCGGATGGTCTCGTAGAGATTGTCGCGTAGGAGCATTTTTTGATCGACCTTTTATCCATGGATTCCATATCGTGATATTTCACGCAATCAGAATCTTTGACCTTTGAGCAGGATTGCCGCACATATTGGTGACGCATATAACGGTTTTGAATGCGGGGAGAGGAAGTATGAATTTGGCGCTTTCGGATGGGCGGGTGAACGCATCGGTGACGGGCACCGGGCGCACGCTGGTGCTGTTTCATTCGCTCCTGGCGGATGGTGCGAGCTTCGACCGGATCGTGCCAAAGCTGGCGACCCGCTTTCGCGTGCTGGTGCCGGAACTGCCCGGCTTCGGCGGTTCTGCGGCCGTGGGCGGCGGCCTTCCGGCGGTGGCGGACCGCATGGCGGACGCGCTGCGCGATCTCGACGACCCGGACGGCCCCATCGTGCTCGGCAATGGCTATGGGGGTTTCGTCGCCCTGCAGATGGCCGTGCGCCACCCACGCCTCGCGAGCCGGCTGATCCTCGCCGGGTGCGGGGCGCGTTTCTCCGAGCCTGGGCGCGAGGCGTTCCGCGCCATGGCCCGCGCGGCAGCCGCGAACGGCCTCTCCGCGATCGTCGACGTCGCCATGCGCCGGCTGTTCGCGCCCGAGTTCCAGGCGGCCAATCCCGGCCTCATGGCGGAGCGTCGGGCGGCATTCCTGCGCACCGATCCGCAGGTCTTCCAAGACGCCTGCCAGGCGCTCGCCGCGCTGGACCTCACCGCCGAACTGGCGCTACTCGAAACACCCACGCTCGCGCTGGTGGGCGAGCATGACGAGGCGACGCCGCCCCCGATGTCGGTCGAGCTGGCCGGGATCCTGCCGAACGTCCGGCTCAGGGTGCTGCCCAATTGCGCGCACGTGCCGCAATTGCAGAGCCCGGACCTGTTCCTCGATGCGATGTCCGACTTCCTGGCGGATGCCGCGCCCGCCCTTGCCGGCCAGCGGGCCTAAGGCGGATCAACATTCAGAGGCGGGTGCATCGTCGAGGCGCCTGACCGCAGGTGCGCCATTGTCTTTTTCCGACCGGTCGTCACGGCCGGGCGTGTCCCGGCCATCTACGCCGGGCCGAACGCGCGGGCCTTGATAAGCCAGCGCCCGCCCGGCGCGCGCACCAGGATTAAGCTTCCACCTGCTCCAGCCAGTCCGCGAGCAGCGCGGCTTCTTCGGCGGCATGGGAGAAGGGAAGGCCATGGCCCACGCCAGGCACGACGCGCAGCCGTGCATTCGGCAGGATCTGCTGCAGTTCGGCGCCGTGCAAAGCGGGAACGAAGGGGCTTGAATCCGGCAGCACGATCGACACCGGGAACGGCGCCGATCGCAGCGCCGCGCTGAGGTCCGACAGGGCGAGCACGCCGCCGAGCCCGAGCGCCACATGGGCTGGGGTCTTCGCCTGTTCCTTCTGGAACCACGCGAGCGCGTCAGGGTCCCCGGCACCCGGCAGGAAGCGGTTCGCCATCATGCGTTCGCTCCATCCGGACGGACCTCCGGCGGCGAACTGGTCGCGCCAATAGCCAAGCTCGCCGATGCCCTTGCCTTTGTAGGAGGCGTTGGAAATCGTAACCGAGGCGACTCGCGCGGGGCATGCGGCGGCGGCGGCCAGCACGATGGTGCCGCCCATGGATTCGCCCACCAGATGAACCCTCTCGGCGCCCGCCTGTCCGGCGACCTCCCAGAAATCCTCGATCAGCTCCGCCATCGACCAGACATGGTCTTCCGGCGGGATCACGGATCGGCCGAAGCCGCGCATGTCGAAGCGCACCATGGGGCGGCGCGCGGCGATGGTGGGCACCCATCCTGCCCAGATGTCGTGCGTGGTGCCGATGCCGTGGTTGAACACCACCGGACTGCCGCCCCGTACCCAGGGCGGGCGAATGTCGTCGATCACATAATGCAGGCCTCGGGCGGTTTCAGGCATGTTCGCGCGCCTCCAGATCGACCACGTCCCGCGTATCCTCCTGCAGGGCGCGGCGTTGAATTTTCTGGGTTTCCGTGCGCGGGATCGCATCGACGAACTGCACGTAGCGCGGCAGCATGAAATCGGCCACGCGGCCCTTCAGGAAACCGCGCACCTCGTCCGCCGCGAACGGCCGGCGGGCGACGATCACCGCCTTGATCTCCTCGCCGAAGATCGGATCCGGCACCGCCACCACCGCCGCATCCTCGATCTCCGCGTGGTGCAGCAAGGCGGTCTCGATCTCGAACGGCGAGATATTCTCGCCGCCCCGGCGGATGATCTCCTTCAACCGGCCGAGGAAATAGAGATAACCGTCCTCGTCCATCAGGCCGGAATCCCCGGTGTGGAACCAAAAATTGCGCGAGGCGTCCCATGTCGCCGTCGGGTTGCCCCAATAGCCGAGGAGCAAGGTGAACGGCGCCTTCGGCCGCACGACGATCTCGCCGGCGGTGCCGACAGGAAGCGGATTGTCCTGCGCGTCCACCACGGCCACCTCCACGTCGGGGCGCGCCTTGCCGCACGAGCCGAACCGATAGGCGGCCGCGCTGTTGCCGGTCACCCAGCCGCCGACTTCGGTCATGCCATAGAGTTCGTGCGGCTTGATGCCGAACCGATCCTCGACGGCCCGCCAGACCTCTTGGGGACAGCCGCCGCCCACGCACCGGGTCAAAGGATGGTCGAAATCCGGCTCGGTGCGCCGCGCCATGATCATCGCGAGCACCGTGCCCACATAGGTGAACATGGTGCAGCCGAAGCGTCGCGCGTCGTCGAAGAAGGTGCTGACCGAGAATTTCGGGCGGATGACGAGCGTGCAGCCCACTTCCAGCGCCGACATGACCGCATACATCTGCGGATTGGTGTGAAACAGCGGCAGGAACACCATGATGCGATCGCTCTCGACGATGTCAAGAAAGCGCGTCATCCACAGGCCGCTGGCCAGGAATGCCTCGTGGCAGTTCAGCACGCCCTTGGGCAGGCCGGTGGTGCCTGAGGTATAGATGATGCTCATGGGATCGGAACCGAGCCCGTCATAGGGCGCGTCGGGCGCGTGGGCGCCTGCGGCGGCGAACAGGTCCTCTTCGCCGCCGAAGACGATCAGGGTGCGGCCGTCCAGCGCCGGTTCGAGGTCCGTGCGCTTGGCCTCGAGGATGGATCGCTCCACCAGCACCGCCTTGGCCTCGCATTGCCGCACCGAATAGCGCAGGCCCTCGCCTACGAGCCCGGTGTTGAGCGAGACCGTGACGGCGCCGATGTTCGCAAGAGCGAACCAGGCGACGAGAAACGCCGGACGATTGCCGCACAGCAGGGCGACATGATCGCCCTTCTCGATGCCGTGCCCGCGCAGGAAGGAGGATGTGCGCAGCGACAGGTCGCACAGCTCCGCCCATGTCAACGAGACCGTGTCGGACACCACGGCCGGAGCGTCGGGGCGCGTCTGTGCCTGGTGGATCAGCTTATCGGTCAGGGTGGTCATCACGCGGACTTCTTCAAGCTTTCCGCACCGGAGGCAGGAATCAGGAATTTGGCGATGGTGTTCTTCAGGATTTCGTTGGAGCCGCCGGCGATCTCATAGGCCTTGGCATCGCGCAGATAGCGGCCGAAGGGGGCGTTTTCCATGATGCCGTAGGCGCCGCAGATCTGCGCCGCCGTGGCGGCCACCTGGGTTGCGACGGTGCCGGCCTTCAGCTTCGCCTCGCTGCCCCAGCGCGGCACCTGCTGCTTGCTCTCAAGGGCCTCGGTGGCGCGGTAGATCAGCAGCCGCGCCGCGTCGATCTCCGTCAGCATGTCGGCGAAATACCATTGGATGCCCTGGAAATCGAGCACGCGCTGGTCGAAGGCGATGCGGTCGCGGGCGAACTGGAGCGCGCCCTCGAACGCCGCGCGGGCAATGCCGAGGCTGATGGCGCCGGCGAGGGTGCGGGAATGGTTCAGCACGCTCGCCGCCTGGCGTACGCCCTTGCCTTCCTCGCCGATCATATGGTCCGCCGGCAGCCGCACATCGTCCAGCACCACATTCATGTGCGGCCCGTTGCGCAGCCCGAAGGTCGCGGAATTCTTCCCCTCGTAAATGGAGAGTCCTTTCGCATCGCGCGGCACGGCGAACACCGAAACGCCCTTATCGGTTTCCGCCAGGATGACGAACAGCTCGGCGGCCGAGCCGGAGGTGATGAAGTGCTTTTCGCCCTTGATGACCCATTCGCTTCCCTCGCGCCGCGCCTTGGTGTCGAGCTTGCGGATGTCGCTGCCGTGGCTCGCCTCCGTCAGGGCATAGGAAGAGAGCAGGCCCTGCGCGAACGCCGGCAGATAGCGCTGCTTCAGGCTCGCCTCGCCGAACTGGCGGATCATGGTCTGGGCCTGGAAGATAGTGATCAGCGAGACCCCAACCGCGGCGCTTCCCACCGCAACCTCCTCGCAGATGGCGGCGGCATGGAGATAGGTGAGCCCTTGTCCGCCGAACTCCTTCGGCAGCACGACCGTGCAGTACCCCTGGCGGGCGAGATCGCGCATGATCTCCACCGGATAGACATCGTCGCGGTCGATGGCGTCGCCTGCGGGAAGGATCATACGGGCGACGTAGGAGCGAAGGCCCTGCACATAGGCTTCGTCCACATAGGCGGGCCACAGGGCGCCGCTATCCACGGGAAGCACCTGGTTCATTTGCCGTATTCCATCGTATGGGGAAGCCAAGTCGCAAGCTCTTGCCAGTAGACCACCAGGTACATCATCGCGATCATCAAGACGACGTAAGGAATGATCGACCGCGCCATGTGCTCGAACGGGATCTTGCCGATCTGCGAGACCGTGAACAGGTTGATGCCCACGGGTGGCGTGATCTGCGCCACCTCGATGGCCAGGACCACGAAAATGCCGAAGGCGAGCGGATTGATGCCCGCCGCCTGCGCCACCGGGTACAGGATCGGGATGGTGATCAGCATCATCGACAAGGCTTCGAGGAACATGCCGAGGATCAGGTAGAAGACCACCATCACCGTGACGATGCCGAAGAAGCTGAGGCCGGAGCCGGCGATCAGCTCCGTCAGCATCTGGGGCACGCGGGTGACCGTGAAGAAATTGGTCATCAGCGCGCCGAACCCCACCAGCATGAATATCATCACTGAGGCATGGGTGGCACTCAGGCCCGCCTGATAGAATTGCTTCCATCCGAGCGTCCGGGTGATCAGGCCGACGATCACCGTATAGGCCACGGCGAGCGCCGCGACTTCTGTGGCGGTGGCGACGCCCGAATAGATGCCGGCGAAGATGAGGATCGGCAGAAGCAGGATCGGCCCTGCGTCGAGCGTCGCGCGCACCACTTCGCGCGCGCTGACCGGCCGCGCGTCGGGGTCCTTGGGATTGACCACGATGGCATAGATCGCCATCAGGCTGGCGAGCAGAAGGCCGGGGATCACGCCCGCGACGAACAGCGCGCCGATCGACTGATCGGTCAGCACGCCATAGAGCAGCAACGCGATGGAGGGCGGAATGAGGATGCCGAGCGTGCCGCCGCCGGCGATCAGGCCGCCGGCGCGCGCCAGGGGATAGCCGTTGCGCGTCAGCGCCGGGATGGCCACGAGACCGATGGTGGCGGCAGTGGCGACGCTCGAGCCGGAGATCGCGGCGAAGATCGCGCAGGCGATGATTGTCGCAACGCCGAGCCCGCCCCGGATGCCCGACACCAGAGACGCGGCAAAAGCGAACAGGCGGTCGGAAAGACCCGTCTGCTGCAGCAGCGTGCCGGCGAGGATATAGAGCGGCACCGCCAGGAGAACGAAGCTGCTGAGCGCATTGTAGGCGGTCAGCGCCGCTTCCTGGAACAGGTCGCTGCCGCCCAGCAGGTAATTGCCGGCAAGCGCGCTCACCGCCATGGCCACGAACACGGGCACGCTGGTGGCGAGCAGCGCCAGGAACAGCCCGATGATTCCGAGCGTGATCACCATGTCAGATCACCTCGCCCGAGCCGGACTGGTCGCGGAAGGACGCGCCGAGCGCGAACACCATCAGCAGGTCCCGCAAGACCGCCAAGATCAGAAGCACGCCCCCGAGAAGCAGGAGTCCCTGGAGGAACCACATGGGGACATGAAGGATGGTGGACGTGGTGAAGTTCAGCATCCACGAGAACGAGACGAGCTGCCACGCGCCCCAGGTGAAGGCGAGCGCAAACCCAAGCGAGACCAGCAGCGCGAAGATGTCCAAGGCCTTGCGCACGGCCGGCGGGCACAGGTCCCGCACGAAGGTGACGCGGAAATGCCCATCCACCTGCTGGGTCGCCCCAATGCCGACGAAGGCCATGGCGATCATCAGGTAGATGCTCACCTCGGAGGCCCACAGGGTCGGCACGCCGAACGTGCGCAGGACCACATCATAGGTCACCGTGATCGCAAGCAGCCAGACGATCAGCGTGGATAGATACCCGCCGAGGTCGCCGAGGCGATCAAGGGCCCACCCCACGGCGCCAGGCGCCGCGGTTCGATTCGCTTCGGGCATGGGACGGTCAGTCCTTCGGCTGCACGAGCTTGGCGATGTCGGGGCTCAGCTTCGCAATCGTCGTCTTCAGCAGCGGAGCGGTGGCCTTTTGCCATGCCGCGAAATCAGGCGTCCCGGGCTCCAGGAAGGTCACCTCCAGACCGCGGTCGCGGTAGGCCTTCGTGAGTTCGTCGATCTCCGCGATGATGGCCTTCCGGTTGGAATGGCTGGCCTCGTCGACCGCCGTGACCAGGGCCTTGCGGTCATCCGGCGGCAGCTTGTCCAGCCAGGGCTTGTTGGCGGCCCAACCCATCATCGTCGTGCCGAGGAATGACGCCGGTACCAGGACGTATTTGGAGACCTCGTACATGCGCTGGCTGTCCACGCCCTGGAAGCCGAGGATCGCGGCGTCGACCGTACCGTACTGCATGGCCGAATAGACGTCGGCGAACGGAATGGTGACGGGCGACCCGCCGAAGGCGCGCACCGCTTCCGCCTGTCCTTCGGAGAAGACGCGCACCTTCTTGCCGGCGAAGTCGGAGGGCACCTTGAGCGGCACCTTCGAAACCACGGCCGGCGGCCCGAGATCGGCGAGGCCGAGCAGAACCGAATTCTTTTCCTGGAACTTCTTCTGCAGTGCAGACATCAGTCCGTTCGGCTGATCGATCAAGGTGTCGAGCTGGGTCATGGTCAGGCCGGTCGGCGCATCCATCACCTTGGTGTCCGGCACCGTGCCGGACCAGCCGTTCACCGTGATCCAGGCGAACTTCACCTGGCCGGTGGGAATGCCGACCGGCATGTCCTTGTCCTGGCCGAGCTGGCCTCCGGGGAAATGCTGGAGCGTAATCGTGTTCGGCTGCGCTTTCTTGAGCGCCGCTTCCAAAGCCGGGACGAACTGGCGGACGCAGATGTGGTTGGCGCCACCCCATGTGGCGAGCGGCACCACGGTTTGCGCGACCGCGCCCTGCGCCGCCAGCGCCGCACCGAGGGCAATGCCGGACAGACCGATTTTGCGTAAAAAGCCCATGTATTTCCTCCTTGAATTCTTCATTTGACGAAGATTATTGATTGGCTTCTTCGAAGCTTTTGACCATTCGCGTGGCCGTATAGGCAAGAACGATCTCGTTTCTCTGATTTACGACGTTGTTGAGCGCAGTCACGATGCCGCGACCCGGTTTCGAGGTGGGACGCGCCGCCGTCACCTCGCATTCCACATGGATCGTGTCGCCGGCGCACACCGGCTTGTTGACCTTCAATTCCATGCCGAGAAAGGCGAGTCCGGTGTGCTGCATCACCGACTGCATCAGGAGCCCTTCGGCAAAGGCATAGACCAGCGCGCCCGGCGCCAGCCGACCTTTGATCAGGGATTCCTTCTCGAGATAATCGACATTGGTGAAGAGGACCTCGAGCATGCCGGTCACGCACACGAAATTGGTGATGTCGGCTTCCGTTACGGTTCGTCCGACGGTGCGAAAGCGACGTCCCAGCGTCCATCCCTCATAGGGAATTCCGAGCCCGACATACGGCAGCTCACGCTCTGAAGCACCCATACCCGCCTTCGCTCCCTACATTTTTTGTTCAGCTAATTGAATATAAAACACACATACATGAATATGACAATCGAGACAATGGGGCCGCGTCGCCCGCCTGCTGTGCGCAGCCAAATCGAATAAAATGTTTTTTCAGAAGGAGTTATCCGCGCTGCGACGCGGCTTCGGCCTGGAGAAAGGCGTCGATTTCCGTGCGCATCACGGTGGCAAGCTCCTCGGCGCGGTCGGCGAGGCGATAAGCGGGGCCGGCGATCAGGAGGCAGACTTGCCGGTCGTTCAGATCCAGGGGAATGGCGATGCCGAGCAGCCCCGGCGAATAGCCGTCATTGTTCAGGAACCAGCCGCGTGCGGCGGACGCCTGGATTTCCTTTTCCACGGATTCCGGGGTCATCAGCGTGGCGGATGCGTAACGCTCGAACTGCGTTTTTTCGTAGATCGCCCCCCGCTCCTTGCGCGACAAGAGCGAGAGCAGGGCGCGGCCGGAGGCGGTGGTATAGAGCGGGACGCGCTGGCCGACCTGGGCGAAATAGCGGATCGGATTTGTCGATTCGACGACGTCGATGAAGACGGCGCTGGTGCCCGAGAGGGCGGCGAGGATCGCGGTTTCGCCCGTGAGCACCGCCAGGCGGGCCACCAGGTCGCGCTGCGCCTCCGATACCGGACCGTCGGTGACGATCGCCTGGGCGAGCTTGAGCAGGCGCGGGGTGGGATAATAGCCGGAGCGATGCCGCAATTCGTAGAGAAAGCCCGCCTTGCTCAGGGTCTCGATCAGGTTGAAGGTGCTGGAGCGCGGCCAGCCGAAATGGTCGGATAATTCCGACAGTGTGGCAGGGGCCTTACGCTCGGCGAAAAGCTCAAGAATCTGCAGCGCATAGGCAACCTGCTTTACAATCATCGCTTACGTCCCACCAGGCCCGGGTCCACTTGACGCGAGACCATAGCCTATGGTTTCCATCTTTTTCAATCTTGGGAAAATGGTATTTTAAGCAATTCGTTTTCATGTAGTATCGAAGAAAATAGTTTATATATACTTGCGTGATTTCTCATATATACTATAAATAATTCAAAATCGTTTGACGTCCCGCCGATCCGGGGCGTGGCGAACGGGTCGGGTCTCGGCCTGCCAGATCCAGGATCCACTGTGCCGTCCGCCGCCACCCCGGAATTGCCAGCCGTCCAGCAAGGCGACGCGCCGTCGCCGACGCGCTTCGATATATGTGGCCAGGGCGAGGCATAGCGTTTAAACCGTGGACCGATTTCGTCTCAGGCGCGTCCCTTGCCCATGATCATCGCATCCCCTAACGACTATCGCGCCGCCGCAAGGCGCAAGCTTCCGCGCTTCCTGTTCGATTATGTCGATGGCGGCGCCTATGCCGAGCGGACTTTGGCCAACAACGTCTTGGACCTCCAGGACATCAGCCTGCGGCAACGCGTGCTCAAGAATGTCGAGAAGCTCAGCCTGGAAGCCGAGCTGTTCGGACAGTCGTGCGCCATGCCGGTCATCCTGGCTCCCGTCGGGCTGGCGGGCATGCTCGCCCGTCGCGGTGAACTGCAGGCGGTCCGGGCGGCGGCGGCCAAGGGCATCCCCATGACCCTTTCCACCGTCTCGGTCTGCCCGCTCGAGGACGTGGTGCCGGCGAGCCCCAGGGTGCCGTGGTTCCAGCTCTATGTGCTGAAGGACCGTGGCTTCATGCGCAATGCGCTGGAGCGGGCGCAGGCGCTCGGGGTCACCACTCTGGTCTTCACCGTCGACATGCCGACGCCGGGGGCGCGCTATCGCGATGCGCATTCCGGCATGTCGGGCCGGTTCGGCCCGCAGCGGCGCATGCTCCAGGCCATGTTCAAGCCGAGCTGGGCTTATGACGTCGGCCTGAGGGGCACGCCCCACGATCTCGGCAACGTGTCGAAATATCTCGGCAAGCCGACCGGCCTTGCCGATTATATGGGCTGGATTGGGGCGAATTTCGATCCCTCCATCAGCTGGTCGGATCTCGAATGGATCCGCGATTTCTGGCGCGGCCCCATCATCATCAAGGGGATTCTCGACCCCGAGGATGCGCGCGATGCGGTGACGTTCGGCGCGAGCGGCATCGTGGTGTCGAACCATGGCGGCCGGCAGCTCGACGGGGCGCTCTCGACCGCCCGGGCGCTGCCTCCCATCGCCGATGCGGTGGGCGGCGAACTCACCGTTCTTGCCGATGGCGGCATCCGCTCGGGGCTCGATGTGGTCCGCATGCTGGCGCTGGGCGCGAAGGGCGTGCTGCTTGGCCGCGCCTTCGCCTATGCCTTGGCGAGCGGCGGGCAGGCGGGTGTGGAGAATCTGCTCGATATCGTCGCGAAGGAAATGCGCGTGGCAATGTCCTTGACGGGCGTGGAGCGCGTATCGCAGATCGACGGCTCGATCCTGGTCAAGCTCTGAGGCCGGCGCCGGCGCGCCTGCCTGGCGCGCCGGATCGGCCCCTGCGGGAATCGGCCCCTGCGGGAGATAGGAACCTGCCTCCAGGGTTCGGGGGAGCGTGCCGCAGGCTGCGTCCTTCAGTGCTGAAGGATCTTTGACAGGAACAGGCGGGCGCGCTCGCTGCGGGGATGGGCGAAGAACTCCTCCTTGAGAGCGTCCTCCACGATCTCCCCGCTGTCCATGAAGATCACCCGGTGCGCCACTTTTCGCGCGAAGCCCATCTCGTGCGTGACCACCATCATGGTCATGCCCTCCTTCGCCAGCTCCACCATCACGTCGAGCACTTCATTGATCATTTCCGGGTCGAGCGCGGAGGTCGGCTCGTCGAACAGCATGCACACCGGGTCCATCACCAGCGCGCGGGCGATGGCGACGCGCTGCTGCTGGCCGCCGGAGAGCTGGCCGGGATATTTCTCCGCATGATCCTTCAGCCCCACCCGCTCCAGCAGCGCCATGGCCTTCGCCATGGCCTCCTCGCGCGAGCGCCCCAGCACCTTCTGTTGGCCGAGGCACAGATTGTCGGTGATGCGCAGATGGGGAAACAGCTCGAAATGCTGGAACACCATGCCCACCCGCGCCCGCAGCTTGGGCAGGTTGGTCTTGGGCGAGGTGACCTCGACCCCGTCCACGACGATTTCCCCGCCCTGGATCGGCTCCAGCGCATTGATGGTCTTGATCAGCGTCGACTTGCCGGAGCCCGACGGCCCGCAGACCACCACCACCTCGCCGGCCTCCACGCTGGTGGTGCAGTCCTTCAAGGCCTGGAAGTGCGCGCCGTACCATTTGTTGATGTTGCGGATGGAGATCATGGGCATGGGACGAACCTGCAATGGGCTCAGCGCGCGATGGCGATGCGGGCCTGGAGCCGCTTCACGAGCGTGGAGGCGGTGAGCGATATGATGAAATAGACCACGGCGGCGAACACGTACATTTCCGTCAAGCGGCCATCGCGCTGGCCCACCTTGGAGGCCGCGCCGAGAAAATCGGTGATGGAGAGCACGTAGACGAGCGATGTATCCTGAAACAATACGATCATTTGCGTGAAGATGACCGGAAGCATGTTTCTAAAGGCCTGCGGCAGAACCACATATCGCATCATCTGCGAATAGGTGAGGCCGATGGCATAGCCCGCCGCCACCTGTCCGCGCGGGATAGACTGGATGCCGGCGCGCATGATCTCGGAGAAATAGGCGGCTTCGAAGAGCGTGAAGGTGATGATGGTGGAGGAGAGCGCCCCTACCGTGATCGGCCGGTCCGTATGCAGGATCCATTGGCCGATATAGGGCATCAGGAAATAGAACAGGAAGATCACCAGCACCAGCGGCAGCGCCCGCATGACGTTCACATAGCTGGCCGCGATCGCCGGAAGGACCGGCAGGGAGGACAGGCGCGCCATGGCGATGAGCGTGCCGAGCAGCACCCCGCCGATGGTGGCGATCGCCGTCAGCGTCAGGGTGAAGGTCATGCCCTCCCGGAACAGATAGGGCAGGGAGCGGGCGATGATGTTGAAGTCGAAATCGCTGAACACGCTCATTTCCCCGCGTTGAAGCCGGGAACCGACACGCGCCGCTCCAGCATCCGCATGCCGATGGTCACCACCGCGTTCAGCAGCAGATAGATCACGGTTGCCGCCGTGAAGGCCTCGAACACCTGGAATGAGAATTCCTGCATGGCGCGCGCGCTGCCGGTGAGTTCCATGAGGCCGATGGTCAGCGCGACCGAGGTGTTCTTGATGGTGTTCAGGAATTCGGAGGTGAGCGGCGGCAGCATGATCCGGTACGCCATGGGCAGGAGAATATAGCGATAGGTCTGCGCCGTCGTGAGGCCGATGGCGGTTCCCGCCATGCGCTGGCCGCGCGGCAAGGTATTGATGCCAGCGCTGACCTGCATCGCGACGCGCGAGGACATGTAGAAGCCGATTCCCACCACGGCGGTGAGGAATGGGCCGTAGCGCAATTGCTTCACCCACGTGCCCCAATCGTGGGGGAGCAATTCGGGAATGACGAAGAACCACAGGAATAGCTGGACCAGAAGCGGAATGTTGCGGAACAGCTCGACATAGGCATCGCTCAGGCGCACCAGCCATTTGAAGGGCAAGGTGCGCGCCACGCCCACCAGGGAGCCGAACACCAGCGCCATCAGCCACGCGCAGACCGAGGTGGCGATGGTCCATTTGAGGCCGCCCATCAGCATGTCGAAATAGGTGCCGCTGCCGTCCGGCGACGGTGCCCAGAGGATGGCCCAGTTCCAGTGGTAATCCACGCGCACCTCGCTTGAGCAGGTCTTGAACGGCACGGCGAAAATGCCGGCGCCGCGCGGCCGGCGGGGATTGAGCCATCCCGGCCGGCCGGGGGTAATACGCGCCCTCAGTAAACGGCGGGATCGCCGCTGTCGGTGGGATTGGCGAACGCCTTCTTCAACGGCGCGCTGATGGTCACGTTCAGGTTGAGGTTCTTCGGCGGGATCGGCGACTGGAACCACTTGGCGTAGATTTTCATGATGTCCGGGCTCTTGTAGAGCGCGGCCGTGGCGCCATCCACCACGGTCTTGAACGCCGGATCGTCGCGGCGCAGCATGATGGCGTAGGGCTCCGGCTTGGAGAAGGCATCCTCCGAAATCACATAGGCGGAGGGGTCCTTCGAGCCAGCGACGAGGCTGGAGAGCAGAATGTCGTCCATCACGAACGCCACTGCGCGGTCAGTCTCCACCATCAGGAAGGCTTCCGCATGGTCCTTGGCGGGCACGATATTGATGTTGAGCTTGCGCTCGGTGTTCGCCTCATTGAGCTGCTTGATATTGGTGGTGCCGGAGGTGGACACCACGGTCTTGCCCGCCAGATCGGCGATCGACTTGATGTTGCTGGATTTTTTCGAGACGAACCGGCTCGCGGTCAAATAATGTGTGTTGGTGAAGGCCACCTGCTTCTGGCGGTCGGCATTGTTGGTGGTGGAGCCACATTCCAGATCGACGGTGCCGTTGGCGATCAGCGGGATGCGGGTGGCCGAGGTGACGGGCGTATAGGCAACGTCCAGCTTGTCGAGCTTCAGCTCCTTCTTCACCGCGGCGACCACCTGGGCGCAGATGTCCATGGCGAAGCCGACCGGCTTCTGATTGTCGTCGAGATAGGAGAAGGGGATGGAGGATTCACGATAGCCGATCGTGATCGTCCCCGTATCCTTGATCTTCTTGAGGGTCCCCGTGAGCTCCTGCGCCCCGGCGGGCAACGACAGGCACGCGGTGAAACAGCCGGCTATCAAGATTTTGCTGACGTTCATGTCGTTCTCCTTTGGTGGTGGGAACCGGGCGCCCGGCGAAAACATGGACGCGCTTGCCCGATAAAAGGGCACGCTGATCGAATGAGCGCAATCGCGGCGTGCCGCACGCAGGCTGTTCCCCTATTTGTATGCGACCCCGGCGGGCACGCGCGATGCTACCGCAGTCTTTGCGGAAATCGAGTGCCTTCCCATGCACGCCCCGTGCCGGACACCGGCACGCATCGCCAGGGCGGATCGCACCAGGCGGTTCTGGACATTCGGGGAAAAGGCCGGGGATGGGTTTGCGCCGGCGTACGTCCGGTCAATCGCGGCGCGGGCGTAGTGCCGCCGGCTGACGGCCCGTTGAGGGAAAAGAATGGCGACGCGGGATCCCGCGTCGCCTGCTCCGATCGGGGTGGCTTGGTCGAGGCCGCGGCTCGGCGTCACCCTGCCTGCGGCTCCGCGCGCCTTCAGTTTCTTGCCGGGAAGCTCAGGGGGCTCATTTCCTCGGCGGTGCGGCCGTGCGGGTCCCACTCCTGCCAGCCCGCCCACACCCGTTCGCCGGCGGCCTGAGCGCCCGCGCGCAATTCGGCGAAGGAGATTCCGGGAATCTTCCCGCCCTCCATGCGCACGATGCCGTCGACGATCACCGTGTCCACATCGTCGCCGATGCCGCAATCCACCAGGCTCTTGATGGGATCGCGCACCGGCCCGTAGCGCAGGCTGTCGCGGCCGGTGAGGTCGATGGTGACGATGTCGGCCTTCGCGCCGGGCGCCAGGCGTCCAAGATCCCCACGTCCCACCGAATGGGCACCGCCCAACGTTGCGGCCGAGAACACCTCAGCGGCGGTGGCCGCCTTCAGGTTATGGCTGGCGATCTTGCCCATGTAGGAGGCGTTGCGCATTTGCAGGATCATGTCGCGCGGATAGGTATCGGTGCCGAGCGCGATGTTCACGCCGGCCTTGCGATAGGATTGCCAGGAATTGAGGAAGCGCCCGCGCCGCGCCACGTTCACCGGGCAATGGGAAATGGAGCATTGGTGGCGGCCCATGATTTCCAGATCGTGCGATCCGGAATAATTGGCCAGCGGATTATCGGCCGTGAAATTGCCGTGGCCGATGTTCAGTGTGGACGACATCAGCCCCACATGCTCCAGAAGCTCAACCGAGGTCATCTGGTGCTCGCGGATGATGTCGAACACTTCGTGGATATTGTAGGCGGCGTGGATCGCGACCGGCAGGTTGCGTTCGCGCGCCGCGATCGCCGCCTTGCGCATGAGGTCGACGGTGCAGGTCTCGATCTCGCGCGGCACGAGAATGCCGCGCACCCGTCCATCATGCGCGCCGTCATTGCGGGCGATGAAGTCGAGGGCGAGCGCGAATTCCCGCTCTCCGGCCGCTTCATCGATGACGCGGACGAGCTTTCCATTCTCCCCGCCGATCCAGCGGCCGCTGTCGAAGCCGGGGCCGAGATAGGCGCGGTTGCCGATCGCGCCGATCTCCTCGAGCAGGGCTTCCTGCACCTTCAGCTGGCTGCCGAACTCGACAAAGGTGGTGATGCCGTTGCGCAGCAGCTCGGCGGCGGTGAAGCGGGCGTTCAGCGTCAGGGCCTCGGACGCGGCCTTGTCGTCGGGCCGCACATAGCGCACGTCGCCGCCGACGCGGGTGCCGTCCCGCGCCACGCTGATTTCCA
This sequence comes from Roseixanthobacter finlandensis, assembly GCF_043195105.2. Taxonomy (NCBI): domain Bacteria; kingdom Pseudomonadati; phylum Pseudomonadota; class Alphaproteobacteria; order Hyphomicrobiales; family Xanthobacteraceae; genus Roseixanthobacter; species Roseixanthobacter finlandensis. Next base: position 167,968 of record NZ_CM195536.1, read on the forward strand.
GGAACGGCTGGCCGAAATAATCCGGCCGGCCCACATCGCTGATCAGCCGGTGCGAGGCGCGATGGCCCGAATGCACGTGCGTATCGATGAAGCCGGGCACCACCAGGCGATCCCTGGCGTCCATCTCCACATCGACGGTGCCCTCGAAACGCGCGCCGACGAACAGGATGGTGTTGCCTTCCCAGACCAGTTCGCCGTTCCGCCACAGCGTATGGCCCGTGCCGTCGTGACCCACGAGCCAGCCGCAGGTCATGCGGGACCGTTTCTCACCCATTGATCAGCTTCCTTGTTCGCTGGTGACTTCCGGAAAAAACAGGTCCTTCCAGCTCGCGGGGCGCTGCTTCAGCGTGCCGATGCGGGCGAGGAAGTCCGAGAGCGCGCCGCTGTTCTGGGGGGCCGTGTTGTAGGCCATCGACGGGTCCTTGATGCATTCGACGATGAGGTCGAGCGGCAATTTGGACTGCTCCGCCTTCAGATAGATCGCGGCCGCCTGGTCGGGATGCGCGGCGATGAAGCGGTTGGCTTCGTGCATGGCGGCGAAGAAGGCGGCATAGGTTTTCGGGTTCTGGGCGCGGAAGCGCTCCGTGGTCCAGGTGGCGAGCGCCGTGGTCGGCGTGCCGAACACGTCGGTGCTGGACCAGACCTTGTGGATGCCGGGCTTGCCGCGCAATTGCTGGATGAAGGGCGCAGCGAACGTATAGCCGTCCACGACGCCGTTATTGGTGAGCAGCGCGGTTGCGCCTTCGGGTCCGGCGAGGCCGACCGTCATGGCATTGAGCCGATCATGCTTGCCGACGCCGAATTCCCGCTCGGCGGCGATCTGGAGCATCACCGCCGGGAACGAGACCTTCACGGCGGGGAGGCCGATGCGGTCCTTGTCGGTGATGTCGGCCAGCGTCTTCATGGCGGGATTATTGGTCAAAAGCTCGTACGGCATGGCGGAGAGCGCGACGATGCCGCGCATGGACCGCTCGCCGGCGCTCTTGGTCTTGTCCCAGGCCACCATCATGGCGGTGATGCCGCCGCCGCCGATGTCCAGCGAGCCGGAGAGCAGGCCGTCGCCGATATCGGGCGCACCGGTGAAATTATGGATGTCCACCGGAACCGGGGGCAGGCCGGCCTTCTTCAGCTCCGCATCCAGCAGGCCCGCGTCGCGCATGACGTAGACCGGCAGATAGCCGAGGCCGAATTGCACGCCGATGCGCAGCGTCTGCACCTCGGCACGGGCCGGCAGCACCATGGCGGCTACCAGCAATGCACTCGCCAATACTCGCTTCATCAGCTTTCCCCTTTGCGTTTACATGCCCCAGCGGCGGATGGTGAGGTTTTCTGCGGTGCGGAACACCACGCCCTCGAAGAACAGGCCGATCAGGATGATGGTCATCAGGCCGGCAAAGACGTTGGCCGTGTCCATCTCGGCGCGGCTCTGGTAGATGAACCAGCCGAGCCCGCCGGAATGGGAGGAGACCCCGAACACCAGTTCGGCGGCGATCAGCGTGCGCCAGGCGAACGCCCAGCCGATGCGCAGGCCGGTGAGGATGGACGGCACCGCCGACGGCACGAGGATGTGCGCGACCAGACCCACCCCGTGCAGGCCGAGATTACGGCCCGCCATGCGCTGGGTCTGCGGCACGGCGAGGAAGCCGGTGTGGGTGTTGAGCGCCACCGCCCACAGCACCGAATGGGTGATCACGAACACCAGGCTGAAATTGCCGATGCCGAACCAGATCAAGGCGAGTGGCAGCAAGGCGATGGCGGGCAGGGGGTTGAACATGACGGTCATGGTGCCGAGCACGTCGCCGCCGCCGGGCACCGTCACGGCCAGCGTCGTCAGCACCGCCGCGCAGGCGACGCCGAGCGCATAGCCGCTCGCCAGAACCCGCAGGCTGGACCACACCCGCGCCGGCAATTCGCCGCTGAGGCAGGAATCGATCAGCGCCTCCAGGGTCCGCGAAAACGTCGGCACGAGCAGCGAATCGTTGAGATAGCGCGCATACACCTCCCAGATCACCGCGAACGCGATCACCACCAGCAGGCGGCGGACCGGCGCATGATCGAGCGCGCGCCGCCACCAGGGCAGGGCGCGGGCCACCGGCATGTCGTCCGGCAGCGGCGCCTGCACCTCGTTCAGGATATCCGGCCGGGCCGGGGGCTCGAGGGGGTGCTGCATTTGGGGGTGCCGCATTTCATGCATGGGTGCGTTCCCCGAACAGGAGGGTGTCGATGCGCCGGCGCATGGCTTCGAAGCGCTCGCCGCCGCGGTCCGCTTCCGTGATGTCGCGGCAGTCGATTTCCGCGCGCACGCGGCCGGGATGGGGGGAGAGGACAATGATGCGGCTGCCCACCAGGATCGCCTCGTCGATGGAATGGGTGACGAACAGCAGGCTGAAGCCGATCTCGCGCCACAGGCGGATCAATTCCTCCTGCATCTGCTGGCGGGTGAGGGCGTCGAGGGCGGCGAAGGGCTCGTCCATGAGCAGCAGTTCGGGCTGCATCGCCATGGCGCGGGCGATGGCGACGCGCTGCTTCATGCCGCCGGAAAGCTCATGGGGATAGGCATCGCGAAATCCGGTGAGCCGCACGGCGTCGATCGCCTCCAGCGCGCGCGCCTTCGCCTCCTCGGCGGCAAGGCCGGCGCCCTTGCGCAGGGCGAAGGCGACATTGCCCAGCACCGATTTCCAGGGGAGCAATTGGTCGAATTCCTGAAACACCGTCATGCGGTCAGGTCCTGGCCCGGTGATGGCGTGGCCGTTCAGGCGGATGGCGCCGGACAAAGGGCGGATGAAGCCGCCGACCGCTTTCAGCAGGCTCGACTTTCCACAGCCGGACGGGCCGAGCAGAACCGTGCGTTCGCCGCGATAGACGTCGAAACTGATCCGGTAGGCGGCCGTCACCTCGCTGCGGCGGGTCCGGTATCGGATGGTGACGTCATCGATCTGGAGCTGCGCTTGCATGAGGGTCAGCCCCTATTAGTAAGTGCACTTATCATATGCTGACATAAAGCAACATTTGTGCCAAAACCGGAATGGCGGAGCGTGGGGGATTCGATGACGACGAGCGTGCGGAACGGAGCGATGCAGGCGGACGCAAGTGCGAAGATGGACGCCGCCGCCGACGTGAGCGCGGACACGGAACTGACGGAACGGCCGGGATTTCTCATCCGCCGCCTGCATCAGATTCATCTCGCGATGTTCTATGAGGCCTGCGCCGGCCTGAACATCACGCCGGTGCAATCCAGTATTCTCACCGTTCTGGCCCGCCGGCAGGGCCTGGACCAAGCCGGGCTCGCCGCCATGATCGGGGTTGATCGCGCCACCGTGGGCCAGGTGATCCGCAGGCTCGCCGCGCGCGGCTTGGTGGAGCGGGGAAACAGCAGTGAAGACAAGCGATTGAAGCTTGTTCAACTGACCGAGGAGGGGCGGGCGCTGCTGGATCGCATCGCGCCTCTAACGGCCGCCGCGCATCGGCGCACCCTTGCCGCGCTCTCGGACGAGGAGCGCAAGCATTTCATGGGCTATCTGAAAAAACTGGTCGAGGCCGACAACGCCCACGGGCGCGCGCCGCTGCGCTGGGGGCCGGCTCTGCCTGAATAATGGGCGAATGCTGGCCGATTTTCAGCCTTTAATCACCCGCGCTCCGGCGAGACGAGGCCCGCCGGAAACGCGGCGTGCGGGCGGCTCACCGAGGAGGGGCCGCCCCGTGCGCCTCAATAGAGGGGCACGTTCATTATATCCGTGCGCCTCAACCGAGGCGCACGTCTACAGTGTCCTCGCGCCTCAATAGAGGCCCACGTTCACATTGTTCGCGGGACGGGTCGCGTTCGCGGGTGTCGCGCCGGGCTTGGGGGCGGGCCGCGTCTTCTTCTTCGGTGTCGCGGGCGCAAGGGCGGCCACCACCTTCGGCGCCCCCGGCTTGTTCATCGCGATCAGTTCCGAGACGGTGACGAACTTGTAGCCCTTCGCGATCAGCGCATCGAGCACGCGCGGCATCGCGGCCACCGTTGTCGCGTGGATGTCGTGCGCCAGGATAATGGCGCCGGGGCGCACCTGCTTCATGACCTGATCATAGATGCTCTGGGCGTCGCGGATCTTCCAGTCCAGCGGGTCCACGGACCAGAAGATCATGGTGATTCCGTACTTCTGCACCAGATGCTGCTGGAGCGTGGGCGTCATGGCGCCGTAGGGCGGGCGCAGATACAAAGGCTTCTTGCCGGTCGATGCCTCGATTGCCGCCGATGTATCCTCGATCTGCTTGTCGGCGGCGGCGAGGGTCAGCTTCGGCAGTTGGGGATGGTTCCACGAATGGTTGCCAATCTCGTTGCCGCCCGCCGCGACGGCGCGCACCACGTCCGGATAGGCCGCAGCATTGGTGCCGAGCATGAAGAACGTGGCCTTGATGTTCCTCGCCTCGAGTATTTTCAGCAGCTTCGGCGTCGTCTCGGGATTGGGGCCGTCGTCGAACGTGATGGCGATATAGGGGCCGTCCACGTCCATGGAGCGGTAGGAGGAGGGGAGCGGCACCGGCGCGGCGGGCGCGAAAACCGGGGTGGCGGCCAAAGGCGTCGCACCATTTTGCATCGCGCCACCTGGTAAAGCGTGCGCGGCTTGCGAGACGCCAGCAGCAGGGGGAGTAGTGGCACCGACCGGCGGGATCGGCGGCAGGGCCGGCAGCGACGCGCGCGTCTGCGCCACCACAATCGCCGGGGCGGGCGCATTGGCCTGCGGTAGCGGGGGAAGCGTCGGCGTCGTGGTGGTCGCGATCGAGCCCGTGGTGACGGGCGCTGAGGCAGCCGCCAAGGACGTCGCCGCCTGCGCCGCTGGCGCGGGCTTGAGCATCTGATTGGCGGCGAACCCGAGACAGAGCGCGCCAGAAGCCACGAGGGCGGACAATGCCAAAAGCCGTTTCACGGCGCCGACTTTCTAAGTTGGAAGTTCTTTATACTAGCTCAGTGTCGCTCTTCTTGTGTGGATAAATCGTGAAGCGCAAGGGGCAGCGGTGCGTCGGCATTTGGTCAGGCCTGGGCGACGGCCTGGAAATTCAGCGGGCGTGCGGCCTCGGCGGGAAGAATGGCCTTCATTGCAAAGCCTCGCTTTTCCAATGCTCCGTGCCGTCGGCGCGCGGTCGGCCACGCTTTTGGGGCGCACCGGACGCTGCGTCATGGTGCCGCTACGGCATGCAAGGGGCGTGGGTCTCTTACGCGTCTGGATCGGGCGTGCCCCGTTAAGGCACGCGCTTTTTCTCGAGCTTCCGCGCCAGGGTCCGGCGGTGCATGCCCAGCCGCCGCGCGGCCTCGGAGATGTTGAAATCGGTCTCGACCAGGGTTTCGTGGATGCGCTCCCATTCGAGATTTTTCAAGGATGTAGGGCGCGCGCTGACGGCGATGGAGGCATCGCCATCCACCTTGTCGAACGCGGCCTCGATATCGTCCGTGTTCGCGGGCTTCGCCAGATAATGGCAGGCCCCGAGTTTGATCGCCTCCACCGCCGTCGCGATGCTGGCGAAACCGGTGAGCACGACGATCTTCATTCCGCAATCGTGGTGATGCAGCGCCTTCACGCATTCAAGGCCGGACCCGCCCGCGAGCTTCAGATCGACCACCGCATAGCCGGGCGATTGGGTCGCCAGGAGCGCCTGCACGCCCTCCAGGCGGTCGCTGACATGGACCTCATAATCCCGGCGCTCGAAGGAGCGGCGCAGCGCCTTCGCGAAGGCGGCGTCGTCCTCCACGATCAGCAAGACGCGCTTATCGTCCATCATTCACTCCAAGCGAGAGCGCGGCCAGCGGCAGCGTGACGGTGACGGCCGCGCCCCCTTCCGGATCGTTCTGCGCGGTGACGCTCCCTCCGAGCTTGCGGACCACATTGACCACCAGGAACAGGCCGAGCCCGCCGCCCGGCCGGTTCTTGCTAGACCGGTAGGGTTTGCCGAACGCGGCCAGCATGTCCGCGCCGAACCCCGGTCCGGCATCGCGCACCGTTATGAGGAATTCGTTCGCCCGCTGAAGCACCGTGACGCCGACCCAGTTCGGCGAGGCCTCCAGCGCATTGTCGAAAATATTGAAGATCACCTGCTTCAGCGCCGGGTCGGAAATGATCGCGGCATCTGACACGATGGCGTTGCGGTATTCGAGGAGCGGTGGGGAGCGGCTGGAGCGCCATTCGTCCACCAATTCGTCGAAGAAGGCGCTGGCCGTGGTGCGCACCGTGCCTTCCCCGCGCGCCTCGCCCGACGACATCAGGATATCGGAAACGATGGTCTTGCAGCGATCCAGCTGGCTTTGCATCTCGTCGAGTTCGTCGGCAAGATCCGGGTCGGCCTTGAACGCCTCGATCCGACGCCAGTCGTTCAAGATCACGGACAGCGTGGCGAGCGGCGTGCCGAGCTCATGGGCGGCGCCGGAGGCGAGCAGGCTCAGCCGCACGATGTGGTCCTCCTCCGCCGATCTCTGGCGCAGGTCCGCAAGGTGGGCGTCCTGCGCGCGCAGATTGAAATTGATGCGGGTGATGAACAGCACCAGCAGGCATGCGGCCAACAAGAAGCAGACGAACATGCCCTGAATATGAAGCTCGAACAGGCGAAGATGCGGTTCGTGGGTTGCCAGCTCCAGCTTGCGATAGGTGGTGGTCAGCCAGAGATAGCCGCCGCAGGCCATCGCCACAAGGATCCAGGCGGTCCACGCCTCAAGCAGCACCGCGCCTAGGGTGATCTGCAACAGATACAGGGAAATGAAGGGATTGGCGGCACCCCCGCTCAGATAGAGTTGCGCCGTGAGGGCCGCGACGTCGAGCACCAGTTCGAGAAACAGCTCGGTATTCGTCACCGCCCCCGATTGGAGATGGCGCAGCACGCTGACCAGGTTGAGCCCGATCAAAAACAGCATCACCGCCGTCAGGTCCGCCAGGGGCAGGTGAATGTTGAACCAGAATTTGACGATGAGGATCGTCACCACCTGCCCGATCACGGCAAGCCAGCGCAATTGGATCAGCAGCAACAGGTTTTGCTTGTTGGCCGTATCGCGGATGGAGGCCGTCATGGTCCTGACCGAATGCCCTTCGTTCCGGGGTCTTCAGATGAAGACGAGCCCGGCCGTCACCATCACCGCCAAACCGAACCAGGTCAGCGCGTAGATCAGGTGATTGTTCGGAAAGTCGATGATCGTCAACCCACCCTGCGGCCCGGTACCGCCGCTGGCTTCGGCATCGATGAAATAAGGTGCGGCATCCGGCACCCCGCGTTTGGCGGCGATTGCCGGAACATCGCGCGAGTACCAGCGATCGGTGGCCGGGTCGTTGGCGCGCAGGAAGCCGCCCTTGGGCTCGCTCATGCGCATGAGGCCGACCACCACGGCGGGATCCTCGGTCCGCCGTGCGGCCCGCGCCTCATCCGCCGGCACGAAACCCCGGTTCACCAGCACGGTGAACCCCTCGACGGTTTTCAGGGGCGTGACCACCCAGAAGCCGCCGCCACGCTCGGTCACGGCTTTCACCAGGGTCTCGCGCTCGTTGAGGAAGGTGCCGGTGGCGCGCACGCGGCGATATTCATCGCGCGCCGCCGAGATCGCGCTCCAGTCCGGTGGCCCGGGCGCGGCGACCGGCGGCGCGTGGACGCGCGCATCGATGCGCGCGATCAGCTCGAGCTTCCAGGCCCGCCGCTCCAATTGCCAGATCCCGAGCCCCACCAGAAGCGCGCTGAGCGCCACCGCCAGGAGCCGCAACACGAGGCGCACGCTCTGGGAGCGTGGGGGCTGGGGCACGGCTGTCGTTCCGTAACCCGGATCCCGTTGGCCAACCTCTCGCCCCTGCACAGCCGATCGCTCCTTCGCGCCGGCCCGCAGGGTCACGGCATCTGACGCATGTCGTGGACCGGCATCATGTTCGCATTGAGATGATACATGACCCACAAGGAACCGCTGAGGGCGATGACCACGATGATGATCGTGAACATCAGCGCCATCATGCTCCAGCCGCCTTCCACCCGCGTGTTCATGTGCAGGAAGAAGATCATGTGCACGACGATCTGCACAGCCGCGAAGGCGGTGATGACGATCGCGGTCAATTGGTTGTTGCCGAGCGTGCCGGTCATCACCAGCCAGAACGGGATGGCGGTGAGGATGACGGACAGGCCGAAGCCGATCCCGTAGCTCCGCAGCGAGCCGTGCGCGTGATCGTCCTGGTGATCCGCGCCGTGGCCGTGATCTGCGGCGGCGCCCGGTTCGTGGTGCGCTTGCGCGGTCATCGCAGCATTCCCATCAGATAGACAAAGGTGAAGACGCCGATCCAGACCACGTCCAGGAAGTGCCAGAACATGCTGAGGCACATGAGGCGGCGGCGGTTGGCGGGGATGAGGCCGCGCTGGCCCACCTGCACCATGAGCGTCACCAGCCAGATCAGGCCGAACGTCACGTGCAGCCCGTGGGTGCCGACGAGGGTGAAGAAGGCGGACAGGAAGGCGCTGCGCTGCGGCGTCGCGCCCTCGTGGATCATGTGCGCGAACTCGAACAGCTCGATGGACAGGAACGCCAGGCCGAACAAAGCGGTGACCGCCAGCCAGACCTGCACCTGCCCGATCCGTCCGCGCGCCATCGCCAGCATGGCGAAGCCATAGGTGATGGAGGAGAACAGCAGCATCGTGGTGTTGAGCGCGACGAGATTGAGGTCGAAGAGATCCTTCGGCGCCGGTCCTGCCGCGTAATTTCCGCCCAGCACGCCATAGGTGGCGAACAGCATCGCGAAGATGAGGCAATCGCTCATCAGGTAGATCCAGAAGCCGAGGGACGTGCTGCCCCCGTCCGGATGGGCGTGCTCGTCGACTTCGTAGAAGATCGGCGCGGCGGCGCTGTCCGAAGTTACTGCGATCGTCATGGCGTCACCTGCGCGGCGAGGACACGGGTGCGCGCGTCCTCGGCCCGGATCACGTCTTCAGCGGGAATGGAGAAGTCGCGATTATAGTTGAAGGTGTGGGTGATGGCGATGCCGAGCAGCGCCACGAAGCTGACCGCCGCCAGCCACCAGATGTACCAGATCAAGGCGAAGCCCAGCGCCACCGCGCATGCGGCGAGCAGGATGCCAGTCGGCGTGTTGCGCGGCATGTGGATGGGCTTGAACCCCTCCAGCGGGCGCTTATAGCCGCGCTGCTTCATGTCCCACCAGGCATCGCCGTCGTGGATCACCGGGGTGAAGGCAAAATTATAGTCCGGCGGCGGGGAGGAGGTCGCCCATTCCAGGGTGCGCCCGTTCCACGGGTCGCCGGTGACGTCGCGCAGCTGTTCGCGGTTCTTGATGCTGACGGCGATCTGCACCAGGAAGGAGAGGATGCCAAGCAGGATCAGGAACGCCCCGAAGGCAGCGATGATGAACCAGATCTGCAACGAGGGATCGTCGAACACCCGCAGGCGGCGGGTCACGCCCATCAGGCCCAGCACATAGAGCGGCATGAAGGCGAAATAGAAGCCCACCACCCAGAACCAGAACGACATCTTGCCCCAGAACGGATCGAGCCGGAAGCCGAACGCCTTCGGCCACCAATAGGCGATGCCGGCGAACATGCCGAACACCACGCCGCCGATGATCACGTTATGGAAATGCGCGATCAGGAACAGCGAGTTGTGCAGCACGAAGTCGGCCGGCGGCACGGCGAGCAGCACGCCGGTCATGCCGCCGATCACGAAGGTGAGCATGAAGGCCACCGTGTACATCATGGGCAGCTCGAACTTGATGCGCCCGCGGTACATGGTGAACAGCCAGTTGAAGATCTTCGCGCCGGTCGGGATCGAGATGATCATGGTCGTGATTCCGAAGAAGGAATTCACGCTCGCACCCGAGCCCATGGTGAAGAAGTGATGCAGCCACACGAGGTAGGACAGGATCGTGATGACCACCGTCGCATAGACCATGGAGGTGTAGCCGAACAGGCGCTTGCCCGAGAAGGTGGAGGCCACTTCCGAGAACACGCCGAACGCCGGCAGGATCAGGATGTACACCTCCGGGTGACCCCAGATCCAGATCAGGTTCACGTACAACATCGGGCTGCCGCCGAAGTCGTTGGTGAAGAAGTTCATGCCGAAATACCGGTCCAGCGCCAGCAGCGCCAGAACCGCGGTGAGGATCGGGAAGGAGGCGACGATCAGCGCATTGGTGCACAGCGAGGTCCAGGTGAAGATGGGCATCTTCATCAAGGTCATGCCCGGGGCGCGCATCTTCACGATGGTGCAGATCAGGTTGATGCCGGACAATGTTGTGCCGACGCCCGCCACCTGTAGCGCCCAGATGTAATAATCCACGCCCACGTCCGGACTGTAGGAAATGCCGGAGAGCGGGGGATAGGCGAGCCAGCCGGTCTTCGCGAATTCGCCGACGAACAGCGACATCATCACGAGGATCGCGCCGCCCACCGTCATCCAGAAGCTGAAATTGTTCAGGAACGGAAACGAGACGTCGCGCGCGCCGATCTGCAGCGGCACCACATAATTCATCAGCCCGGTCACCAGCGGCATGGCGACGAAGAAAATCATGATGACGCCGTGGGCGGTGAACACCTGGTCGTAATGGTGCGCGGGCAGATAGCCGTCCGATCCGCCGAAGGCCAGCGCTTGCTGGAGGCGCATCATGATCGCGTCGGCGAAGCCGCGCAGCAGCATGATGATGCCCAGCACCATGTACATGATGCCGATCTTCTTATGGTCCACGCTGGTGAACCATTCCTTCCAGAGATAACCCCAGAGGCGGAAATAGGTCAGCGCGCCGAACACCACGAGGCCGCCCAAGGCCACCACGGCGAAGGTGGCCACCAGGATCGGCTCGTGGAACGGAAAGCTCTCCAGCGTCAGCCGCCCGAAGATCGGACTTACGGGCGTCGAGAATGCGGACATGGCGGATTGAGACACGGCGGATGCAGACATGGCGTCTCGCGTCAGGAGTTTGAGGGCCGGCGGGCGGCGGGCGCGAGAAGGTCCGCCGGGGCGCTGATGGGCGTGAAGGAGGGTGCGGGAAGTCCCGCGCCGAGGATGCGCGCAGGGCCGGCGCCTTCGCGCGGCGCCAATTGGCGGGGCGCGAATGCGCCGACGCTGGCGGCGGGCGTGACCAGATCTTCCGGCGCGCAGATGCCGACCACCATTGCCGGGGAGCCGCCGAACACGGTGCCGCGGCGGGCGAACTTGTCATAGGTTAGCGGCAGCACATTGTTGATGCCCGCCATGCCCAGCCCGCCCTTCGCGTCGATGGCCATCATTTCGCTCATGCACATCTTGCCGGGCTCGACGCACATGTTGAGGATCGCGTTGTAGAGGGCCGGATCCACCTGAGCGAAGCGGGTCACGGGCACGTTCTGGCTCGGCTTCTCAAGCTCCAGATAGGCCGCGCGCGTCAGATCGCCGCCGCCGGCCTTGGCGCTGGCCAGCCACGCATCGAAATCGGCGGGAGATTGGCCAAGGAAGCGGAAATGCATGCCGGAGAAGCCGGCACCGCTGTAATTGGCGGAAAAGCCGCGATAGGACCCGGCCTCGTTGATCACCGCGTGCAGCTTGGTCTGCATGCCCGGCATGGCGTAGATCTGCCCGGCCAGGGCGGGAATATAGAATGAATTCATCACCGAGGACGCGGTGATGCGGAAGGAGATCGGGCGATCCACCGGCGCCGCCAGCTCGTTCACCGTCGCGATGCCATATTGCGGATAAATGAACAGCCACTTCCAGTCGAGCGCCACCACTTCCACCTCAAGCGGCTGCGCGTTCGCGGGAACCGGCTGGTTCTCCGAGATGCGCTCTATGGGCCGGTAGGGATCGAGCAGGTGGGTGCCCATCCACGTCAGCGCGCCGAGGCAGATGATGATGAGCAGCGGCGCCGCCCAGATCACCAGCTCCAGATGCGTGGAATGATGCCATTCCGGCTCATACCGCGCCTCGGTATTGGACTGGCGGTAGCGCCAGGCGAACAGGACGGTGAGGGCCATCACCGGAATGATGATGATCAGCATCAGCACGGTCGAGATGATGACCAGGTCGCGCTGCTGCCAGGCCACATCGCCCGCCGGATGCAGCACGGTAAAGTTACACCCGCTCAGGAAGGCCATGAGCGGCAGCAAGGCGAGGACGCGGAAGCGACTCAATACAGCACCTGTCACGCACGTGGTGGGCTCGGCGCATCGCTAGCTGCACCGCAACACGAGGGACATTGGACAATTTGCCCAATGCCGCAACGCACACTCGCGAGGGAATAAGGAGCCTGCGGCAGGCGGCTTCCCAGCGGGGCGGGACTGGCGTATGAAAAGCAACTCCATATTGGTGCGAAGATCATGGCGAATGCGTCATCGACGATGGAACGGGACGCGAGGCAGATCAATGCCGGCCATGGCGACGTGGACCCCGGCGAGATCGCCATCGGGGTCATCATTGGCCGGACCTCAGAGTTCTTTGATTTCTTTGTTTACGCAACGGCGGCCGTGCTGGTCTTTCCGAAGCTGGTGTTTCCCTATGTGGATGCCCTGACGGGAACGCTCTATTCCTTCGCCATTTTCGCCCTCGCATTCATCGCGCGGCCCTTCGGCACTGCACTCTTCATGGCCATCGACCGGGCCCACGGGCGCGGCGCGAAGCTGACCTTGGCCCTGCTTCTGCTCGGCACCTCCACCGTCGCCATCGCCTTTCTGCCGGGCTATGAGCATATCGGCTCGGCCTCCGCTTTCGTGCTCGCGGCGTGCCGCATCGGCCAGGGCCTGTCCTGGGGCGGCACCTGGGACGGGCTGGCGCCGCTGCTGGCGATGAACGCCCCGGCGGAGCGCCGCGGCTGGTATGCGATGATCCCGCAATTGGGCGCGCCGCTGGGCCTGATCGTCGCGAACGGGCTGTTCGCCTTCTTCGTCGCCAATCTCTCCCCGGAGGATTTTTTCACCTGGGGCTGGCGCTATCCGTTCTTCGTCGCCTTCGCGATCAATGTGGTGGCGCTGTTCGCCCGCCTGCGCATGGCGGTGACGCCGGAATATACCGAGCTGTTCAAGCGCGGCGAGCTTCGTCCGGCGACGGTGACGGAGACGGTGCGGGCGGAAAAGCGGGGCATCATCGTGGGCGCCTTCGCCCCGCTCGCCACGTTCGCACTGTTCCACATGGTCACGGTGTTCCCGCTCTCCTGGGTGTATCTGTTCACGAGCGAGGGGCCGGCGCGCTTCCTGGTGATCGAGATCGTCGGCGCGGTGTTCGGCATCGGCGCGATCGTCGCGTCCGGCTTCGTGGCGGATCGCGTGGGGCGCCGCAACCTGCTCGGCGCCACCGCCGCCGCCATCGCGGTGTTCAGCGGCTTCGCGCCGCAATTGCTGAATGGCGGCGTGGTCGGAGAAACCGCCTTCATGGTGCTCGGCTTCGTGCTGCTCGGCCTGTCGTTCGGCCAGGCGTCGGGCGCGGTGGCGTCCAATTTCGCGCGCAATTATCGCTATACGGCCTCCGCCTTGACCAATGATTTGGCCTGGCTGTTCGGCGCCGGCTTCGCGCCGCTGGTGGCGTTGTCGCTGTCCAGCAATTTCGGCCTGATCTCGGCCGGCGCCTATCTGCTGTCCGGCGCCATCTGCACGCTTTTGGCGCTGCACTGGAACAAGAAGCTGGAACTCGGCGGCGGCTGAGCCCGCCCCCCGCCGGCGCTTATTCTGCCCCTTTCCGGCGGATGCGGCTCAGGCCCTGAGCGCGTCCGCCGCGCCTTTCAGGGTCGCCGCCACGGCGTCGCGGAATGGCGGAAACACCGCCGCGACGCTGTCGTCGGGCCCGGTCCAGTTGACCGTGAAGCAGAAGGTGACGCGCGCGGCGTTGACCACCATCTGGCCCGGCAGGCAGAAACAGTGGAAATCGCCCCAGTCGATGCTGCCGCCCTTGGCATAGGCGGCGATGCCCGGCGGCACCACCTGGGCGATGGCGTCGGCCATGGCCTGGATGCGCATGAATTCGGTGAGGGTTGCCGGCTTTGAGAAGAAGGCGCCGGTGAGCGCCGCCTGATACCATTTCACCAGTTCGTCGGCGCTGCTGACCATGGTCTCCTGATCATTGACAGGCGGGCGCTGTGGGCCGGGCATCCAGCCGGTCTCCAGCTTCTTCACGCCCTCCCAGCCGATATCCGTGCCGAGCGGCGCGCCGGCGATGTAGGAGAACAGGCGGCGGGTCGAATCGGGAATGCGGGTGTTTTTAAGCCCGGCTTCGGCGATCAGGGCGCGCACCTTGTCGGGTCCCACTTTCGCCAGCGCGATGTCGGTGGCGGTATTATCGCTGTGGGCGATCATGGCTTCGAGAATGCTGCGGGCCTGGGTGGTTCCGGTCAGGTTCAAAAGCACCGGGCTGCTGGCGGAGCGCACCTTATCGTCCACCGCCCATTGGTCGGTCTCGGACAACAGGCCGGCTTCAGCCGCGCGCAGGGCCTGGGCGAGAATGAAGGTCTTCACCGCGCTGCCGATGAACAGCGGGACCTGCGGGTCGCGTTCGTCGCGCCAGCTCTGGCCCGGTCCCTCGCACACGATGAGGGCGCTCTTCGTGGCCGGGATCTTCTCGAGCTGCCGCAATCCGGCGCGCACGCCCTCGGGCACGGCACCCTTGGGTGTTGCGGGGGTGGCAGAGGCGGACGAGGAGAGCGCCGGCGTGGCGAGGGCCATCGGCGCGACCGCCGCGCCGGAAAGAAACAGCCGACGATTCAAGCTCATGACGCAACCCTCCGCGAACCTGGGGACGATACATGAGCCGGACGACCTTCCCAAGACGCCGATCCGAAGACGCCGATCCCGTTTGGCGGCTCCAAGGTCCGTACCGTCAGGCGGCGGCGGGGCCGAGGTCCACGGCCTCGAAATAGGGCAGCAGGCCGGTGGCGGGATGGCAGTTCACATATTCCATGTGCGCGCCCTCCAGCAGGGCGAACACCTCGTGCCAGGTGACGACCTCCCGCTTCTCCTTGTGGAGGCGGTTCATCGCGATGGCGTGGCGATAGATGTCGAGATGGGTCTCGTGGGATTTCGCCCAGCGCTCCAGATGCTCCAGCGAGATGAAATAGCCGTGCACGGAGGTTTCCTTGCGCGCCATCCCTTCCGGATCGAGATTGGTCATCACCCGCAGCGACAGGGTGCCGGTCTCGACCGGATTGGCCACGAGATGGCCCATGCCGCGCATCAGCTTGGGCTGGAGATTGTCGTGATAATCGGCGGTCTGTTCGTTGCCCGCGCCTTCCCAATATTGGCCGGAGCGGATGGCGATCATATTGTGGGATGAGGTCACCCGCAGGCGGCGGCCGAGGCTCGCCGGCGTGCGGCGCGCCGGCATGCCCTCCCCAAAGGGGCTGTCCAGCGGATCGATGGCGGACACCGGCATGCGGTCGCGCGCGGCGCCGAAATAGCCGTTCATGGTGATGGGCTGGATCGTGGCGCCCGGCGTGCGGGCAAGGCCGATGGGATAGTTCGGGGCCGAATAGATGGTCTCGTGCCGGTCATAGGGCACGCGGATGGTCTCGCGCCACAGGCCGCGCGGCCCGGCGCGCCGGGCGGGATCGCGGAACCAGGCCATGAAGGGCGAATTCGCGCTCCAGCGCGCATGGGCCGTCGCGTCCAGCCAATAGGCGACCAGGATGGCATTGACCGCGCCGGTCTCGTCGGTGGTGCGCATGATTTCGTGCGCGCATGGGCCGTCCACGTCGAAGGTGGCGGTGAGGCGGGCGAAGAAGTCCGCCTGCTCCGCCCAACTGAGCTCTTCACCCTGGAGCGCGAAATAATCGCTCACCATCAGCCCGACGGGTTCGCTCCAGCGCAGGGAATAGCGCGGCGCCGCCGGCTCGTGGCCGGGCGGGCGGCGTTCCGGGACGATGCGCGGATAGGTGATGTGGAAAACCATGGCGGGCTCGCGGGACGGGGCAAGTACGGGCAAAGGCTGCGACCGCGGCGCCTCGACGCGTCGCGGTCGCAAGGTATCAGTCGAGAGGAGGGTATCAGTTAAGCGTTTTGCCGTTCCAGCGCGCGGCCGCCTTGGCGGTCTCGAAGGGATAGACCGTCACGAGATCGGCGCCCCGCCATTCCACGAAGATGGGATAGGCGGTCGAGGAAAGGCCGGTGGCATCGAAGGCGGTGCAGCCGCCGGGAATGCCCTTGGCGAAGCCCTCGCCGCACAGCTTCAAGGCAGCGATGGCATCGCGGATCTTGTCGGGATCGCGTGACCTGGCGGTGTCGATGGCTTTGGCCATGTGTTCGAGCGCGGCGCCATACATGATGACTTCGTGGGTCATGAAGGTCCCGTACTTTTCCTTGTATTTGGCGGCGAGCGCCGGGGCGAGATCGTAATTCGCCGGGGCGATGGAGAACACGCCGTCGGCATATTCGCCGAGGCCCTTGGCGAAGTCGGGGATGATGTATCCGGCGGCGCCGCCGACGATGGGCATCTCGATTTTCTGCTGGCGCATGGCGCGGATGATCTGGAGCGCATCGTTGAAATAGGAGACGGGGAAGACGATGTCCGCCCCTGATGCGCGCAGCTTGTTGATCAGCGGGGAGACATCCGTGATGCCGAGGGGATAGGCCTCGTCCACCACGAGCGGGATGCCGGCCTTGTTCGCGGCCTCGCGCAGGCCCTTGGCCTGGGCGGTGCCATAGGCGGTGTCCTCATAGAAAATGGCGACCTTGGTCACCGGCGCGCCCGCCTTCTTCGCCAGCGCGGCGGCATAATCGAATTGCGCCTGTCCGTAGGTGGTCGCCTTGGCCGAGACCTGGAAGATGTATTTGTAGCCGCGCGACGTGATCTGGTCGGCGAAGGAATGGGTAATCATGGGGATGCCGGCGCGCTCCGTGACCTCCGAGGCGGCGAGCGTCACCGATGAGACGAAGGCGCCGAGCATGCCCACTACCTTGTCCTGGCTGAGCAGGCGCTGGGTGGCCGCGGCCGCAGACGCCGGGCTCGGCACGTCGGCATAGACCAGTTCGATCTTCGCGCCGCCCAGCCCCTTGAGGCCGCCGGCGGCATTGATGGCGTCGGCCGCCATTTCGATGCCGTTGCGGCTGTTGACCCCGAACTGGGCGTTCGGACCGCTGAGCGGCAGGACGACGCCGATCTTCACGCTTTCCTGTGCGGCGGCGGGGGTGAGCAAGGCCAGGGAGACGCCGGCGGCGAACGCTGCCGCCCGGCTCCCGCTCCAGATGTCGCGCATGTGCATGGTTCCCGTCTTTTTTGAAGGCGGGCATAGAATGAAAACGAAGTCTGGTAGTTGTCAATTTTTTCCGACAAAAAATGCGGTGAAATGCCAGATAGGCACTCGTAATAGGCAACTGCACTGAATCTTCAGCGAAAAATTTAAGTCGAAAAAATACGACATGATCTGCCATGACGCCGCGGATGGGCGCTTTGGCGAGAATTTGGCGATATATCGCGCCCATCGATATTGGTCGAAAAACTTCGACACGTAATATCGGGTCTAAAAATGGGCCGTATGATAATTTTATAGGCATATTAAAACATTAAAAATCAATAACTTATTATCGTTTGATAGATTCTTGAGCAGGTGTGCCGCATTTTCGACGGGTTATCTAGATTGACGAAAAATCCCGACATGACATACGGTCACCGATATCGGGACCGTCTCGGCCCCTCCTGGGAGGTGAACATCATGTTCCAAGCGATCGTTGGTCGGCGCATCGTCCTTGCCGGCGTCATGGGGCTGGCAGTGTGTGGCGCAGCCGCGGTGCAGCGGGCGGCAGCTGCGGAAGACGTGGTGATCGGCGTCATCCAGCCGCTCAGCGGTCCCAATGCGCAATTCGGCATCGGCTCGCAGCGGGGCACCGAGCTGGCCGCCGAAATGATCAATGCGGCGGGTGGCATCAAGGCGCTGGGCGGGGCGAAGATCAGCCTCGTTACGGCCGATGTGCCGACCCCCGCGACGGCGGCCGCCGCAACGCAGCGCCTGATTTCCCAGAACAATGTCAGCGCGGTGATCGGGGCTTTCGTCTCCTCCACCACGCTTGCGGCGTCCGAGGTAACCGAGCGCGCCGGCATCCCGCTCGTGACCTTCGCCTTCGCCGACCAGATCACCGGACGCGGTTATAAATACGTCTTCCAGGTGTCGCCCAAGGGCACGGTTTTCGGTGCGGCACAGTTTGATTACGCGACCGCGATCGCCAAGGCGGCGGGCGAGAAGATCGACAAGGTCGCCATCCTCTATGAGGACACCGCCTATGGCACCGCCCAGGCCAAGGGCCTGCGTGAAGCGGCCAAGCAGGCGGGCGTTCAGGTGGTGCTGGACGAGGCCTATCCCCTCGGCATCACCGATGTATCCCCACTGGTGAACAAGCTGCGGGCATCCGGCGCGCAGATGGCCTTCCCGGTCTCCTATCTCAATGACGGCCTGCAGATCATCCGCGCGCTGCGGCAGCAGCAGATCGACATCCCGGTGGTGGGCGGCGCGGCCGGCTACATCATTCCCGACTTCAAGAAGGGCCTCGGTGAATATGCCGAAGGCGTGCTGTCGGTGGCTGCCGCCTCGGGCGACCTGATCCCGGAGCTGGCCGCCAAGTACAAGGAAAAATACGGCACCTTCATCACCCATGAGGCGCTGATCCATGCGGCGGCTTTGGATGCGGTGGTGCAGGCCATCGAGAAGGCCAAGTCCAAGGACCCCGAGAAGATCCGCGATGCGCTCGCCACCCTGGATTATTGCGCCGGCTTCGCGCGCGGTGTGCCGGGCGGCTGCGTGAAGTTCGACGCCAACGGCCTCAATGCCTCGGCCTTCCCCATCATGGTGCAATGGCGCGGCGATGAGCCGGTCACCGTCTATCCCCCGAAGGCGGCGAAGCAGAAGCCGGTGTGGGCCGGCAAGCCGGTGCCCTGAGTCGCAGTCGCACCGCTGCGCCTCCTCCCGCTGGAGGGGGCGTTCCCTTCCCCTCCAGCCTTCCCTTCAGGTGCATCATGCTGCAAGCCTTGATCGACGGCATCCTTCTGGGCGGGGTCTATGGCGTCATCGCCACGGGCCTGTCCCTCGTGTTCGGCGTGCTGGGCGTCGTCAATTTCGCCCAGGCCGAATTTTTGATGCTCGGCATGTATGTGGCGTGGTTCGCCTGGCGCTATCTGGGGCTCGACCCGCTGCTCGGCTCGGTCCTGTCCTTCATCGTGGTGTTCGGCATCGGCTATCTGGTCCAGCGCCTGCTGATCGCCCGCGTGCTGAAGGCGCCGCCGGCGGCCCAGGTGTTCCTCACGGTCGGCCTGCTGATCGTGCTGGAGAATGCCGCGCTCATGCTGTTCGGCTCGGATTTCCGCTCGGTCAGCGTGCCCTATCAGGTGCAGGGCTTCCGCCTCGGCGACATTTTCGTGGGCGCGCCCTATCTCTATGCGTTCGCCGCCGCGCTGTTTCTCTCCGCCGCCCTGTGGCTGTTCCTCGATCGCTCTTGGACCGGGCGCGCGATCCGCGCGGTGGCGCAGGATCCCATGGCGGCGACGCTGACCGGGGTGGATACCCGCCTTACCTATGGGGTGGCGTTCGGCCTCGGGGTCGCGCTCACCGCGTTCGGCGGCGCGGTGATCCTGCCCTACATCACGGTCAGCCCCACCATCGGCGGCCAGTTCGTGGTGGTCATGTTCACGGTCGTGGTGCTGGGCGGGCTCGGCAGCGTCGCGGGCGCCCTGGCCGGCGGGCTGGTGGTGGGGATCGTGCAGTCGGTCTCCACCCTGTTCTTCCCGATCCAGCTTCAGAACCTGTGCCTGTTCGTCATCTTCATCGCCGTTCTCGCCCTGCGCCCGCAGGGCCTCATCAAGGGCGCCTGAGCCATGCGCGCGAAACTCACGCCGGGGCTGGTGCTCCTCCTCCTGTTCTTCCTCGCGGCGGCCCTGCTGCCGTTCTATGTGGACCCGCGCGGCCATGTGCTGCGCATCGCCGCCATGGCCCTGCTGTTCGCGGCGCTGGCGCAATCCTGGAACATCGTCGGCGGGCTCGCGAACCAGGTCTCGCTCGGCCATGCCGCCTTTTTCGGGATTGGCGCCTATACGTCCAGCCTGCTTTATCTGCGGCTCGGCATCTCGCCCTGGCTCGGGCTGGTGGCGGGCGCGGCGCTGGCGGGATTGGCGGCGGCGCTGCTGTCGCTGCCGACCTTCCGCCTGAAGGGGCATTATTTCGCCCTCGCCACCCTCGCCTTCGCCGAGGTGATGCGGGTGATCGCCAATTCCTGGGCCTCCCTCACGGGCGGGCCGGTGGGCGTCTCCATCCCCTTCGTGGGTAGCCAGCCGCTGAACTTCGCGTTCCGGGCGGTCTCCTCTTATTACTGGATCATCCTCGGCCTGCTGGCCCTGGTGTGCCTGGTGTTCGGCCTGCTGGCGCGCGGCGCCATCGGCTATCGGCTGCGGGCGGTGCGCGAGAACGAGGCGGCGGCGGAAGTGGCGGGCGTCGATACGTTCCGCGTCAAGCTCACCGCCAGCGTGATCTCGGCGGCGCTCACCGCCGTGTGCGGCTCGGTGTTCGCCCAGTTCACCTTCTTTTTCGATCCGGATTCCATTTTCTCGCTGGCCGGGGTCTCGGTGCGCATGGCGATGATCGCCATCGTCGGCGGGCTCGGCACGCTTGCCGGGCCGATCATCGGCGCGCTGTTCCTGATCCCGCTGGAGGAGACGGCGAACGCGTTCCTCTCCTCCAAGGCGGCGGGCCTGTCCCAGCTCGTGTTCGGCGCCATCCTGATCGCCGCCATTCTCATCCAGCCGCGCGGCATCATGGCCTATTGGCCGAAGCGCTGGAGCCGCAGGGTCCCGCCTGCGGTCGCATCGCGTGCCGAGCCGGCGCTCGCCAAGGGAGGCCAGTGAGATGAACGCGCACACTCCCGTGCTGGAGGCCCAGGCCATCGCCGTGACCTTCGGCGGGCTGAAGGCGGTGGACGGCATTTCCTTCACCCTGAAGGCGGGCGAGATCGTCGGGCTGATCGGCCCCAACGGCGCCGGCAAGACCACTTTGTTCAATGCGCTGGTGGGGCTTCAGCGCCTCACCTCGGGCCAGGTGCTGCTGGGCGGCGATAAGGTCTCCGGCCTCAAGCCGCACCGGGTCGCCGGCAAGGGCATGACCAAGACGTTCCAGAACGCGGCGCTGTTTCCCGACATGAGCGTGCTGGAGAATGTGCTGACCGCCGCATTGCTGCGCCATGATCTTGCAAGCGCCCGCGACCGGGCCGGCGCGGTGCTTCACCGGCTCGGCCTCGGGGCGATCGCGCAGACCGATGTCGCCGACCTCACCTTCCCCCAGAAGGCGCTGGTGGAGATGGCGCGCGCGCTTGCCACCGAGCCCAAGGTCCTGCTGCTGGACGAGGTGATGGCGGCGCTCACCCCGAGCGAGATGGACGAGGTGATGGCGGTCATTCGCTCCCTGCGGGACGAGGGGCTGACCTTCCTGGTGGTGGAGCATCACATGCGGGCTATCATGGCATTGTGCGACCGCCTGCTGGTGGTGAATTTCGGCCGGCTGATCGCGCAAGGCACACCGGCCGAGGTTGCGAATGATCCGGTGGTGATCGAGGCCTATCTCGGCCAGGGCGCGGCGCACGGCGCCGCAACTGGCGGCACGACTGTGGCTGGAGGCGCCCATGCTTGAGATCCGGGGCCTCAGCGCCTCCTATGGCGGACCGAACGTGCTGGAGGATGTCGCGCTTCATGTCGCGCGCGGCGAGACGGTGGCGGTGCTCGGCGCCAACACCGCCGGCAAGACCACGCTTCTGCGAAGCATCTCCGGGCTGGTCGCGAAGGCGCGCGGCAGCATCGTGTTCGAGGGCGAGAGCCTGCTGGGCCGGCTCGCGCACACCATTCCCGCGCTCGGCATCGGCCATGTGCCGGAAGGGCGGCATGTGTTCCCGCGCATGTCCACGTCCGACAATCTCATGATGGGCGCCTATGGCGACCGGCGCAGCGGCGAGCTTGCCGCGCGCATGGACCGGGTGTTCGCCTTGTTCCCGCGCCTCGCCGAGCGGCGCACGCAGATGGCCGGCTCCATGTCCGGCGGTGAGCAGCAGATGGTTTCCATCGGCCGCGCGCTGATGGGCAATCCCAAGCTGATGCTGCTGGACGAGCCGAGCCACGGCCTCGCGCCCATCGTGGTGGAGGAACTGCACGCCGCCATCGCCGCCATCAACAGGCAGGGCGTCTCGGTGCTGCTGGTGGAGCAGAACGCGGTGCTCGCCTTGTCCGTCGCCCATCGCGGCTATGTGCTGGAAGCCGGCCATGTGGTGCTGAGCGGCAGCGCGCAGGATCTTCAGGCGGACCCCGGCGTGCGGCGCGCCTATCTCGGCGTCTAGAGCCGGATCTGCCCATATGGGAACGCCTTGGGCGATTCCATATGGGCAGTGAATCCGTCTCTATTCAATAAGTTAGAGGGCGATTCACCGCCATATGGGCGGATCGCCCTCTAGCAGCCAGTCCGCCGCCCAATCTTTCAAACGGAGCGTGTCATGATTGTAAAAGCCGGCGTCGCCCAGGTGGGCGCGGTGCCCTTCGATGTCGAAGCCTCGATCGCCAAGGCCGAGGACTGGATCGCCAAGGCGGGCGCGGCGGGATGCCAGATCGTGGTGTTCCCCGAGGCCTTCATCTCGGTCTATCCCAAGGGCTCGGACTTCGACATTTCCATCGGCGTGCGCACGGTGCGCGGGCGCGATGAATTCCGCCGCTATCTCGATGCCGCGATCACCGTGCCGGGGCCTGAGACGGCGCGGCTCGGCAAGGCGGCGGCGGCGGCCAATTGCTTCGTGGTGATCGGCGTGATGGAACGCGAGCTCGGCACCATGTATTGCACCGTGCTCTATTTCGGCCCGGACGGCGCGCTGATGGGCAAGCATAGGAAGCTGATGCCCACCGCCGGCGAGCGGCTCGCCTGGGGCTTCGGCGATGGGTCCACCTTGCCCGTGTTCGATACCCCCATCGGCAAGATCGGCGCCGTCATCTGCTGGGAAAACTACATGCCCATGCTGCGCATGACCATGTATGCCAAGGGCGTCTCGCTCTATTGCGCGCCCACCGCCGACGACCGCGAGACCTGGCTTCCCACCATCCGCCATATCGCGCTGGAGGGCCGCTGTTTCGTGCTCTCCACCTGCCAGGTGGTGAAGCGGGGCGATTTCCCGGCGGATTATCGCTGCACCATCGACGCAGAACCCGAGGCCTATGTGATGCATGGCGGGGCGGCGATCATCGGTCCGCTGGGCAATGTGCTGGCCGGCCCGGTGTTCGACGAGGAATGCCTGTTGACGGCGGACCTGGACACGGACGAACTCGGCCGCGCCAAGTTCGATTTCGACGTCGCTGGCAATTATGCCCGGCCCGACGTGTTCACCCTCACCGTGAACGAGGCGCCGCAGCAGGCCGTGGCCCTGAAGGGCTGAGCTTCGGGTTCGTTTCCATCGCGCAATCCGCGATATTTTGCCGGCGCCGGCCGCGCCGGCCGCGCCGGCCGCGGCGGATTGCGGTACGGTGCCGGCAAGCACCTGAGTCGCATAGGGCACCATGGATATCGAGGAAAAGCTCGCCAAGATCGGCATCACCGGCAAGCTGTTCAAGCTGTATATGGCGGCGGTGGAACTGGGCGAGGCGCCGGTCCAGGAGGTGGCGACCCGCGCGGGGCTGGCGCGCACCACCGCCTATGACGTGCTCGCCCGCCTGGAACAGGAAGAACTGATCCGCGTGGAGGAGCGGCAGGGCCGCCGCTTCATCGTCGCGGAGGATCCGGTCGGCATGTTGCAGCGCCTCGAGCTGCGCCGGCAGGTGCTGGGCGATCTGATGCCGCAGATCCGCTCGCTCTACAATCGGGCCAAGGGCAAGCCGCAGATCCGCTTCTACGAAGGGGAAGAGGGCGTGCGCACCGTGCTGTGGGAGACTCTCTCCTGCCAGAGCAAGGTGCTGCGCGGCATCCTCTCCATGGACGAGCTGATCGAGACGCCCGGCCTTGAGGAAATGGATAGCTACATCGCCGAGCGGCTGAATAAGGGCATCAAGCTCCAGGTCCTGCGCTCGCGCCACAAGGACACCGAGCGCATCTGGCCGTCCACGCCGCAGGAGCTGCGCGAACTGCGCTATGCGCCCGAGAACATCACCTTGTCGGTGACGCAATATGTCTATGACGACAAGGTCGCCATCATCTCGTCCAAGCGCGAGAATTACGGCCTGGTGATCGAGAGCGAGGATTTCGCGCGGCTCCAGACGGCGCTGTTCGAAACCCTCTGGTCGCTGAGCGCGCCGGCCGACGAGCCGCCGCCGCGCCCCGCCGCCCGGCGCCGCAAGGGCACCTGAGCGATCCCGGCGTGAGCGATCCCGAAACGCTCACGCGGGCGGGGTGCCCGCGTGCGCGGCCTTCAGCGCGGCGATATCGAGCTTCACCATGCCGAGCACGGCGGCCATGACGCGCTGGGCTTTCGCGGGATCGGGATCGCCCAGCAGCTGCGGCAGCACGCTCGGCACGATCTGCCAGGGAACGCCGTAGCGATCCCTGAGCCAGCCGCATTGCTCGATCCGCCCACCGGCACCGAGCGCGTCCCACAGGCGGTCGACTTCCCCCTGGTCCGCGCAATCGATCTTGAACGAGACCGCATGGCTGTATTCCATGCGCATGCCGCCGTTCAGGGCCATGAAGCGCTGGCCCGCAAGGGTGAAGTCCACCACCAGCACGGTGCCGGACTTGCCGCTTGGCGAATCGCCGACGTTGCGCTGGACATGCTCGATGCGCGAATCGGGCAGCAGGGAGACGTAGAAATTCGCGGCTTCCTCGGCCTCGCGCTCAAACCAGAGGCAGGGGGAAATCTTGGACATGGCTCATCCTTTCGCTCACATGCGGGCGAGGCCCGCGCGTTCAGCCCTGCGCGAGCTGGTCGGCGGCCATGGCGGCGGTAGCGGCTTGCATGTCCATCCACATGATTTCCCAGATATGGCCGTCCGGGTCCTCGAAGCTGCGGCCATACATGAAGCCGTAATCCTGGGTCGGGGTGGGATCGGCGGTGCCGCCGGCGGCCTGCGCCTTGCCGACGATGGCGTCCACCTCGTCGCGGCTGTCGGCGGAGATGCAGATCAGCACCTCGCAGCTGGTCTTCGCATCGACGATGGGCTTGGTGCAGAACATGCGGAATTTGTCATGGGTCAGCAGCATGACGTGGATGGTTTCGGAGAACACCATGCAGGTCGCGGTGTCGTCGGAGAATTGCGGGTTCTTCTGCGCGCCTACCGCCTCGTAGAAGGCGTTCGCGCGCGGCAGGTCGGAAACCGGCAGGTTCACGAAAATCATTTTCGGCATGGCGTTCTCCCTTCATCGTCGCCCAAGGACGATGCGGGAAAACGCCGGCCGACAACAGGGGCGAAAAAATTTCGCCGGCCCGGCGGCGCGTGCCGCGCTTCCCTCGCGCTGGGGAAACGTGGGCGCGGCGCGCGCAAGGCGCTGTACGGCGAGCCGGGAGTGTGACCACCTCATGCCACAGCGAACAGATCGCCCCAGGCGCGGGGCACAAGGAGAAGCCATGGCGCGCGAGACGGTTTACATCGTCCAGGGATTCAAGGCCGGCAAGGGCAAGCGCCTGATCGCCGAGGCCCCCATTTCCTGCAAGTCCGCCGGCGCCGCCGAACGTCTGGCCGAGCGGCTGGCGGAGACGCGTGCCGGCGTGGTCGCATTCTCTTCCTCGGGCGATGCCGAGATGGGCGATTATGACGACGAGCCGACGATCCTGTTCAAGACCGGCCAGCTGCCGCCGCAATTCGCCGGCCAGGACGGCTGAGCAACCATGGCTGACGCAGGCGGCTGACGCAGACGGCTGAGCCCGCCGGGCGCGCGGCAGGCGCCCGGCATCGCGGATGCGCGGCGTCAGCCCTTGTCGGCAGCAAGCTGCGCGAGATAGCGATAGATCTCGGTATGGTCCGCGCCGCGCTCCAGCGCCGCCTTCGCCGCGTCCCACAGGTCGGCGGTGGACTGGATGACTGGAACGGGAAGATCAAGCTGGTCCGCCAGCTCCGCGGCCGTGCGCAGGTCCTTCGCCATCAAGGCGAGCGAGAAGCCCGAGCCGAAGGTTTCGGAGAGGATGAAGGGCTTCATCTTCACTTCGGTCGAGTTGTTCTTGCCGGTGGAGGCATTGAGCACGTCCACCGCCACGTTCGGGTCCAGCCCGAAGCGCTTGGCGACGATCACGGCTTCGGCGGCGGCGACGAGGCCAGCCGCGGAGACGTAATTGTTCAGCGCCTTCATGGCGTGGCCGGACCCCAGCGGGCCGGTGGCGAAGATCGACTGGCCCATGGCCGCGAGCACCGGGCGGGCCCGTTCCACATCCTCCAGCGGTCCGCCCGCCATGATGGCGAGCGTGCCGTTCACGGCCCGGCGCACGCCGCCGGAGACGGGGGCATCGATGAAGCGCAGGCCCTTGGCGGCCAGCTCTTGGCCCAGCTTCGCCGTGCCGAGGGGCGCGGAGGAACTCATGTCGATGATGAGCGTGCCGGGTGCGAGATGGTCCGCCAGGGCGTTCGCGCCCACCAGCAGCTCGCGCACGATCCGGCCGTCGGGCAGCATGGTGATCACCATGTCCGCGCCTTGAACCGCCGCGCGCGCGTCGGCGAAGGCCGCTCCGCCGATGGCGGCGAAGGCGTCGCGCGCGGCGGGCGAGAGGTCGGCGCCGCGCGTCTCGAACCCGGCCTTGACGAGGCACGCCGCCATGGGCAGCCCCATCATGCCGAGGCCGATGACCGCGACCACCGGTCGTGGGGTCGTAGGATCAGTCAAGGCCCATCTCCTTGAGCACCTCATTGGCGGTGCGGAAGCCGTCGATGGCGGCGGGAATGCCGCAATAGACGCCCACCTGAAGCAGGATCTCGACGATTTCTTCCTTGGTCAGCCCGTTGTTGAGGGCGCCGCGCACGTGCAGCTTCAGTTCGTGCGGACGGTTCAGGGCGCAGATCATGCCGAGGTTCAGGATGGAGCGCGATCGGCGGTCGAGGCCGGGGCGGTTCCAGATATTGTCCCAGCAATATTCGGTGGTCAGCACCTGCATCGGCCAGTTGAAGTCGGTGGCGTTGTCGACCGAGCGGTTGACATACTCCTCGCCCAGCACCTCGCGGCGAGTCTTGAGGCCTTTTTCGAATTTTTCGGAACGCGGACGCGTGTTGGCCATGGAAAGAGCTCCTTGAAAAAGCGCGTGCGAACCCGCCATCACCAGATGGAGGTGCCGCCGTCGATGGTGAGGGTGGATCCGGTGGCGAATGCCGATTTGTCGGACGCGAGCCAGAGAATGGCTTCGGCGATCTCCTCCGGCCGGCCCATGCGATGCATGGGGGCGCGGTCGTCGAGCGCCTTCTTCATCCCGGCGGGATCGGCGGATTGCGCGAACATGCGGTCGAAATAGGGGGAATGGACGGTGCCCGGCGCCACCGCGTTCACCCGGATGTTCTGGTCCACATGGTCGAGCGCCATGGCGCGCGTGAGCGCCACCACCCCGCCCTTGGAGGCCACATAGGCCGCGCGATCCGCGATCCCGACGCCGGCGGTATAGGAACCGGTGTTGACGATCGCGCCGCCACCCTGGGCGGCCATGACCGGAATGACGTGCTTGGAGCACAGGAACACGCCCTTCAGATTGACCGACATCAGCCGGTCCCAATCCGCTTCGGGGATGCTCACCACGGTGCCGGTGAAGCCGAACCCGGCATTGTTCACCAGCACATCGATGCGGCCGAACTGGTCCAGGGTGAAGGCCACGAGCGCGCGCACGTCGGCATCCTTGCTGACGTCGGTGCGGAGCGCGCGGGCGTTCGGGCCGAGGGCGGCGGCGGTCTCGCGCGCGGCCTCTTCATTGCTGTCGGCGATCACCACCTGCGCGCCCTCGCGCACGAACAGCGTGGCGGCGGCCCGCCCGATGCCGCTCGCCGACCCGGTGACGATGACGATTTTTCCGTCCATTGACATAGGTTTGTCCTTACGGTTCGTGGAGGCGCGGGGCGGCCGCGCACAGGCTCAGTGCTTGCCCAGCCCGGCATCGTCGAGCGAGGAGGCGGGCAGGCTGTCGAGGGGGGAGACCTCGCCGCGCTCGATCACATAGATCCGGTCGGCGAACGCGCGCAGCAGGCTGGGATTGGATTCGGTGATCAGCAAGGTGATGTCGCGATCGGCGTCGCGCAGCGCCCGCAGCGCGGTGCCGTAGCGGATCGCCAGCACCGGCGCGAGGCCCTGGAACGGCTCGTCCAGCAGGATGATGCGATCGCCGGCCATGAGCGCCCGGCCGAGCGCCACCATCTTGCCTTGCCCGCCGGAAAGGCCGGCGGCGGGCCGCTCGCGCATGTCCTTCAATTCCGGCAGCACGCCATAGACCCGCTCCAGGCGGCGCGCGATCTCGGTTTCCGGCAGGCGCATCACCTCGGCGGGAAAGCGCAAATTCTGTTCCAGCGTGAACGCCCCATAGAGCCTTCGGTCCTCCGGCGCATAGCCGATGCCGAGATAGGGCCGGCGATGGGGCGGCACCTGCGCCAGGCTGTTGCCGTCGAGCGTGACCTGCCCGGCGGTGATCTTCATGAAGCCCATGATGGACCGCAGGAGGCTGGTCTTGCCCGCGCCGTTGCGGCCGATGAGGGCGATGGTGGAGCCCTGGGGCATCTCAAGGTCCGCATGGCGCAGCACCTCGATGCCTTCGATCTGGGCGGAGAGCCGTTCGATCTTCAGCATGTCAGACCCCGATCACGTTCTTGCGCACGTCGGGATCGTTGAGCACATGCTCGGGCGTTCCCTTCAAGGCGATCTTGCCGCCGGTCCACACCGCCACGCGATCGGCGTAGCGGGAGACCACATCCATGTCGTGCTCGACGAAGATGGCGGTGGTGGCGCTGTGATCCAGCGCGCGGACCAGGGTATCCATGATGGAGAATTTCTCCCGGCTGGAGACGCCGCTGGTCGGCTCGTCCATGAACACGAGGCGCGGCTTGAGGGCGAGCGCGAGTGCGATGTCGATCAGCTTGCGCATGCCCTCGGGCAGTTCGCGCACCGGGCGGTCTCCCACGCCGCTGAGGCCGATCACCTCCAGCATGTCGCGCATCTCGTCGGCCTTGGGATGGCGGTCGAGCCGCATCCAGGGCCGCCACGTGCCCTCGCGGGCGGCGAGCGCGAGCAGCAGGTTTTCGAACACCGTATTGTCCAGGAACAGCTGCGGCAGCTGGAACGAGCGCCCGATGCCGCCACGCGCGATGGTGCGCGGGGCCAGCTGGGTGATGTCCTTGCCCTCGAAGATCACCGCCCCCGACTGCGGCTTGAGATAGCCGGTGCAGATATTGACGAAGGTGGTCTTGCCGGCCCCGTTGGGGCCGATGATGGCGATGCGCTCGCCCGCATGGGCGGTCAGCGAGGCGCCGTCGGCGGCCACCACGCCGCCGAAGCGCAGGCGCAGGTTCTCGGCCTTCAGAACGATCTGCCTCATGCCCCGCCCCTCTTCTTGCCGAAGCGCATCTGGGTCAGGCCCTGCGGCGCGAACATGATGA
This sequence comes from Roseixanthobacter finlandensis, assembly GCF_043195105.2. NCBI lineage: Bacteria > Pseudomonadati > Pseudomonadota > Alphaproteobacteria > Hyphomicrobiales > Xanthobacteraceae > Roseixanthobacter > Roseixanthobacter finlandensis. Next base: position 197,399 of record NZ_CM195536.1, read on the forward strand.
TGGCGATGAGCGAGACGCCGAGAATGGTCTGCCAGTAATCGGCGGCGAACGCGGCGGCGTAATTGCGGACGACCTCATAGACGATCGAGCCGGCGAACGCGCCGACCACATTGCCCGCGCCGCCGAGGATGGCGATGAAGACGAATTCGCCCGAGCGCACCCAATAGGCGAATTCCGGCGCCACATGGCCCGTAACGATGGCGATGACGCCGCCGCCGAGGCCTGCGAGGCAGGCCGACACCGCATAGGCGATGTGCAGGATGCGGGCGCTGGAGACGCCGAGATATTCAAGCCGCGTCTCGTTGGACTTGATGGCCTCCAGCCCCTTGCCGAGCGGTGAGGCGAGATAGCGTCCGACCACCAGCGCCACCACGACGACGAGGGCGAGCGTGGTGTAGAACATCCAGAATTCGAACGAAACGCGCCCGAGCTTGAGGCCCGCCAGCGTCGGCCGCGCCACGTTGAGCCCGTCGCCGCCGCCGGTGATGGAATAGAGCTTCTCCAGCAGCGAGAAGGCGACCATGGACACCGCGAGGTTGATCATGGCGAAGAAGATGTCGCGATAGCGCACGGCGAAGAAGCCGAACGCCACCGCGATCACGCTCGCCACCAGTGCGCCGGCCGGCAGCAGCAGCAGCGTATCGAGCCCCAGGCGCGCCTGCACCAGGAACGCGACCGTATAGGCGCCGGCGGCATAATACAGGCCATGGCCGAATGAGATCTGCCCCGCCCGCAGCAGGACCACGACGCCGAGCACCGCAAGCCCCACGCCGAGCGCGATGGTGAGCATCACCGTGGCCCAGGGAATGAAGAAGGGCACGCCCGCGACCGCGCAGAAGGCGATCGCGCCGAACAGGAGGTCGAAGCGCATTACACCTTCCTCGTCTGGAGGGTGCTGAACAGGCCCTGCGGCTTGAACAGGAGCACCACGAACATGATCAGATACGGCATCAGCACGTCGAATTCCGGGGCGAGATAGACCGCGATGGAGCGCCCGAGCCCGATCATGAGCGCCGCCACCGCCGCGCCCTCGATCTGGCCGAGGCCCGCCGTTGCGGCCACCGCGAAGGAGAGGATGATCATGCCCGAGCCCATGCCGGGAACGAGCGAGGTCGAGCCCGAGGCCAGCGCTCCGCCGAATGCCGCGAGCGCGGCGCCGGCCATGAAGGTGAAGAGATAGACGCGGCTGGAATCCACGCCCATGGCCATGGAGGCCTCGCGGTCCTCGGTCACGGCCGTGACGATGCGGCCGATGCGGGTATAGCGCAGGATGAAGCGCAGCCCGAGCAGCACGCACAGCGCCACCAGCGGGATGACCGCAAGCTGATAGACCGAATAATTGATGCCGAGCACGTTCACCGTGCCGAGCAGGCTCAGCGGCGTATTCACGAAATACGGCTTCACGCCCCACGTGACCTTCTGCACGTCTTCCAGAATCATGAAGACGGCGAACGTCACCAGCAGCTGGAGCACCTGCTCCTTGCCGTAGATGCGGCGCAGAAGCGTCGCCTCCAAGAGGCCGCCCACCACCACGCCCACCAGGATCGCGGCGACCAGCATGGCCGGGTAGGAGAGCCAGGGGCTCCAGCCGGCGGTGGCGATCCAGATGCCCAGCGAGGCCGCCACATAGGCGCCGATGGCATAGAAACTCCCATGGGCCACGTTGACGATCCGCAGGACGCCGAAGATCAGGGAAAGTCCTACAGCGACCAGGAACACCTGGGCGCCGTAGGAGAGGCCATCGAGCATGGCCAGAAGGATGATGTCCAAGGACATGCGGACGGCCTCTCCGATCCCTTTACTTCGCCGCGGCGAAGGTTTCGATGGACGGGTTGTTTGCCATCGCGGGCTTGATCTTGCTCAGCCAGTCGGCCGACTTATCGCCGATGGGCGTGGTCACGAGCGCACCGGGATAGATCGAGATGTTGTCGAGCACCGCGAAGGGATATTGCGGCACGCGGATGGTGGTGCCGATGAGCTGGTCTTCCAGGCCCTGGTGATCGGCGCGGATGGTCACGTCGCTGGTGAGTCCGTGGAACTTCAGGTTCTGGAACGCGGCGAGCAGCTGATCCTTGGAAGGCCACTGGCCGTTATTGTCCTTGGCGGCCTTCACATAGGCGTCCTGGAGCGCGGCCATCGCCTGCGCCATGTGGAACACGGGATAGATCGGATAGGCGCCGGTCTTGTCATGATAGCGCTTCACGAAGTCCTGGAACGCCGCGTCCTTGAGATGCTTGGGGTGCAGGAAGTAATGATCGCCGCGTCCGCCGATGATGACGCCGGGGGGCACCGCGTCGCCCAGGCGCTCCAGCGAGCTTTCGCCGAGCGGCAGCACGAAGGTGCTCTGGGTCATGAAGCCGCGCGCCGCCGCCTGCTGGACGAAGGTGTCGAGATCGCCGCCCCACGAGGTGTTCACCACCACGTCCGGCTTCAGCGCCTGGAGGCGGGAAATCTCGGTGGAATAATCCGGCGCGCCGAACTTCGGGAACAGCTCCGCCACCACCTGGATATCGGGCTTCAGCGCCTTGAGCGCGGTGAGGAACAGGCCCCACTGGTCGCGCCCGGCGGCGTAGTCCTGGTTCACGCCGGCGATGGTCTTGAAGTTCGGCTTATTCTTTACGAGATACAGCGCCGCCGCCAGCATTTCCGCGCCGGTATGCGCCTGGGTGCGCACCGAATATTTGTATTTATTGTCCTCGAAGATGCGGGGCGAGCTGCAATCCCACAGGATGTTCGGGACTTCCAGATCCTCGGCCACCGGGCTGAGTGCGAGGCAATTGGCGCTCGAGACCGAGGCCAGCATGACCTGCGCGCCCTCGTTCAGCACCACGCGGCGATATTCCGACATGAGCTGGTTGGCGCCGGCGCCTTCGTCGATGACGATGGCCCGAACCGGCACGCCGAGGATGCCGCCCTTGGCGTTGATATCGGCGATCAGCATGTCCGCCGCATTCTTTCCCGGAACCCCGAACACCGAGGCGGGACCGGACAGGAAGGTGGTGATTCCGATCACCAGCTCCTTGGGTTTTTCAACCGCGGATGCCGGCGTAATCGCGAGTACGGCAGCGCTGAGCGCAGCCATGGCGGCCTTTGCAATCATGAACGTCTCCTCCAAGAAACCTGCAGCTTGTCGCTGATCTTGCGGGAAGATTGCCTGCTATCAGACAATCCGTCAACATGACAAAACGGGTTTCTTGAGCGGCAAGGCGCCGCCGCGCGGGAGGCTGTGGGAAACGGCGCGAAACCGGGGGGGAAATCGGCGCCGGCGAGCGCCTGCAAGGGCGCGCAAACGCAGGGATGCCCGGCGCGCGGCCGGGCATTTCGGGCGATGTCGGTCCGCTGCGAGTGAAGCCTTCAGGCCATCTCAGAAGGTGATCACGTGGCGCACCACCTTGCCCTGGTCGAGCAGGTCGAAGGCCGCGTTGATCTCCTCCAGCGGGCCAGTGCCGGAGAGCAGGCGGTTCACCGGCAGCTTGCCGCGCTCATAGAGGGCGATGAAGCGGGGGATGTCGCGCGACGGCACGCAGCTGCCCATGTAGCTGCCGTGGATCGTGCGCTCCTCGCCCACCAGGTTGACCGGCGGCAAGGTGATCTGGGAATTGGGATTGGCGAGCCCCGCCGTCGCCGTCTTGCCGCCGCGCCGGGTGATCTTGTAGGCAAGATCGAACGCGCGCACCGAGCCGGCCATCTCGATGGCATGGTCCACGCCGCCCTTGGTCGCCGCCTTCACCTTTTCCACGATGTCCGGATCGGTGGCGAGGAAGGCGTCGGTGGCGCCGAGCTCCAGGGCGAGGTCCAGCTTGTCCTGGGCAAGATCGATGGCGACGATGCGCGTCGCGCCGCACGCCACGGCCCCGAGCACCGAGGACAGGCCGACGCCGCCGAGGCCGACCACGGCCACGCTGTCGCCGGGGCGCACCTTGCAGGTGTTCACCACGGTGCCCACCCCGGTCATCACCGCGCAGCCGAACAGCGCCGCTTCCACCAGCGAAATGTCCGAATCGATCTTCACCACCGAGCGGCGCGAGACCACGGCATATTCCGCGAAGGCGGAAACGCCGCTGTGATGATAGGGCTGCGCGCCGTCGTCGCAATGGAATCGCCGCGCGCCGGACAGCAGCGTGCCGCGCCCGTTGGCGGCGTGGCCCGGCTCGCACAATTGGGCGCGCCCCTCCATGCACGGCATGCAATGGCCGCAGGTGGGCAGGAAGCTCATCACCACCTTGTCGCCGCGCTTCAGGTCGCTGACGCCCGCGCCGACCTCCTCCACCACGCCGGCGCATTCATGGCCGATGACCATGGGGGTCGGCCGCAGGCGGTCGCCGTTGATCACGGAAAGGTCGGAATGGCAAAGGCCGGCGGCGGCGATCTTGACCAGGACTTCGTCCGCGCCGGGCGGGTCCAGCTCGATGATCTCGATGCTCAGGGGCTTGTTCACGGCATAGGGGCGCTCGACGGGCGAGGCGCGCAGGACGGCGGCGCGAATACGCATGGCTTCCTCGATGAGTGTTTCCAGCACAAGGCTGCCCCGGCATTTTGATCTGGCTTGCTCGCCGGCTTGGTGCCGCCGCGGGTGGCCGGTGCGGGAAAATTATCGGCGCCAAATCTATCAGTCAATCAGACAATATTTTCCGGTGCGATTGACAGCGGTTTGAAGGCCATGCCTGTTATGGCAAAACGGGACCGCACGTTTGTCAGGCCGGGCGATGGACAATCAGGATCTACACATCACACGCCAAGCGGCAACATTGCGCCTCATGGTGGAAGAAAAGCTGCGCGCCGCCATCGCAAAAGGCCTGTTCAAACCCGGCCAGAGGCTGGTCGAGCGCGAGCTGTGCGAATTGATCGGCGTCGGGCGCACCTCCATTCGCGAGGCGTTGCGCCAGCTCGAGGCGGAAGGGCTGGTGCAGACCATCCCCCATCGCGGGCCCATCGTCAGCAGCATTTCGGCGCAGGAGGCACGCCAGCTCTATGAGATTCGCGCCCTGCTGGAAGGCTATGCCGGCCGGCAGTTCGCCGAGCGCAAAGATCCGCAGGCGGTGAAGGCGCTCGACAAGACCGTCAAGGCGCTGGTGAAGGCGGTGAAGGGCAACGAGCAATTGGCGCTTATCGAGGCGAAGAGCCAGTTCTACAAGGTGCTGATGGGCGGCGCCGAAAATGTCTTCGTCACGCAGATGCTCACCGGCCTGCACAATCGCATCACGTTGCTGCGCTTGACCTCCATGACCCAGCCCGGCAGGCTGGCGCGCAGCATCGCTGAAATCCGCGATATCTATGACGCCATCGCGGCCGGCGACGGGGATGCGGCGGAGAAAGCCTGCCGTTTGCATATCCAGGAAGCCGCGAAGGTCGCCCTCGCGGTGCTGGACGGCAGCCTTGCGTCAACGCCCGCCGCCCCGCCGAAATCCCCGCGCCGGCCGGTGACGGGCACGGCGCTCAAGGATCAGCCGCTCACGGCCGCACTGCTGATGGCGAGCCCGCTCACGGCCCCAGCGCTGAAGGATAAGCCGGCCAAGAACGCGCCGGTCAAGAACGCGCCGATCAAGGATCAGCCGGCGGCCGTCAAGGCCGGCGCGGCGCGGGCGGCTCGCCGCTAAGGCTCTGTCGCGGGAAGGGTGCGGCGCACCACCCCTAGGGCCGATCGACATTCATGGCGTGACGCTGTTCAGGAGAGATCGTCATGCACGGGCTTGTCCCGTGCATCCACGCGGCACCGTTGGTGCCAGCCGTTCAAGACCGGTGGGGTCGGCCCGGCGTGGGTGGCCGGGACGCGCCCGGCCATGACGCGTAAAGATGACGCCCGGTGAAAGAAAGACAATCGCGCGCACCCGACGTCAGGCGCCTCGACGATGCGCCACGCCGCTGAATGTCGATCGGTCCTAAGCCTGGTGCGCCGGCATGCCCGCCCATTTGGGGAACAGGCGTTCCAGCAGCATTTTTGGCAGGATCAGGCCGAACGCCATGGCCAGCAGGATCGCCGCCGCCGTGGTGCCGTCCTGGATCGGCGGCAGCAGCAGGGCGGGCGCGGCCGCGGGGCCGGTATTGAGCAGGGCGACCATGCCCGCCGCCATGCGGAACAGGAACACGCCGGGAATGAGCGAGACCACCGAGGCGAAGGCGAAGGCGGCGAACGGCAGGTGCAGGCGGTTCGCGATCGGCGTCACCAGGGTCGCCGCGATCAGGCACGCCACCAGCGCCCCGCCCGCAAGGCTCGCGCCGTCGGCGATGGCGAGCCAGCGGCTCGCATGGGCGATCATGCCGATGGCGACGGGGATGGGCAGCGTGCGCCACGGCATGGAAAAGAACGTGCCGAAGGCGGAGACGGCGATGCCGGCGGCGATCACGTCATAGGCGAGGGGAACCGGCGCCGATGACCCCGGCGCGGGCAGGCCCGCCTCGCCGAGCGCGAGCCCGGCGATCAGCCCCACGGAAATCAGCAATATGATCAGGCCGGCGAAGCCGAAGCGGGCGCCGCCGAGGCCGATGCGCATATGGGCGAGATCCAGCGCGCCGTTCAGCAGATGCGGGCCCGGCACCAGCACCATGCACGGGCACAGGGCGACCAGATAGAGATTGGCGCCCGGCAGCAGGTGGGAGGCCGCGGCCGCGACGCCGCCCGCGAGCAAGGCGGCGCACAGGGGCTGCGCCAGGAAATTCTTCGCGATGTGCGCGAGAAAGCGCCGCAGCGCCGCGCCCGCTCCGGCGCTGAGCGCGACCAGCGCCAGGGTGGTAAGATCGGCCGCGCCGAAGATGACGGAAAGCGCCGCCGCCCCGGCCGCCGCCAGCACCACGAAGCGCAGCGTCGAGGCCGGGGGAAGGTCGGCGATGGCTTCCAGCTCTGCGCGGACCCCCGTCGCGTCCAGGCGGGCGTCACACACCCGGTCGATGACGCCGAGCGTCAGCGTCACCTTGTTCATGTCCACCCCCGCCGGCGCGGCGGCGATGGCCTCCACGCGCGAGAGGCCGGAGGCGGTCGGCGCCTCCATGCGAATCACCAGCTCGCCCCAGGTGGGAAAGACCGTGACGCGAAGGCCGAGCGCGCGGGCGAACCGCTCCGCGTTCTGGACCGTCCGCTCGGTGGTCTGTCCGTTGGCATAGAGGAGTTTCGCGGCCGCACAGACGAGCGCGAAGGCGTCATCGGGGGAGGACGCCGGAGCAGGTAGCATCATGGCGCCTCAGACCGGAGGATAGGCGGGAAGATAGGCGAGCGCCGCGATATGGGCCGCGATATCGGCCGGGCGCGGAACCTGCGCGAGACCGTTGTCGAAGACATATTCGGCGATGCGCACCGCCACATGGAGCGAGGCTTTGCGGATGTCGCTCTGCGGCGGATAGATCAGGCCCTTGTCGAGATCCGCGTCGGTGACCTGCTCGGCCACCGCCTTGGCGGCGACGATGAACATGGCCTCGGTGACGCGGGTGGCCTCGGTGGCCAGCACCGCCATGCCCATGGCGGGGAAGATATAGACATTGTTGCCCTGGCCCGGCACGAACGTGCGCCCGGCGAGCTCCACCGGCGCGAACGGGCTGCCGCTGGCGAAGATCGCCTGCCCCTCCGACCAGCGATAGGCCTCGTCCGCCGTGCATTCCGAGCGCGACGTGGGATTGGAATAGGGGAAGATGATCGGCCGCGCGTTGATTTTCGACATGGCCTGGATGACGGCCTGGTTGAACAGCTTCGGCACCGTGCTCACCCCGACGATGCCGGTGGGCCGGATCGCCTCGATCGCCTCCACGAACGAACTCACCGGTGCATGGTCGTGGGCGAACGGCTTCTGGAAGCCGGCGATGTCGGTGCGGGAATTCACCATCAGGCCGTTGACGTCGAACAGCCAGTTGCGCGCCCGCGCTTCCTCGATCGTCGCACCCTCCAGCACCATGGCCTGGCTGATCAATTCGGCGATGCCGGTGGCCGCCGAGCCGCCGCCGAGGAACAGGAAGGTCTGGTCGGTCAGCTTCTGCTTCGAGATGCGCAGCGCGCCATAGATGCCCGCGACCGCGACCGCCGCCGTGCCCTGGATGTCGTCATTATAGGTGCAGATCTTGTCCCGGTAGCGCTCCAGGATCGGAACCGCGTTGATATTGGCGAAATCTTCCCATTGCAGGCAGCAGCGGGGATAAAGCTCGGTGACTGCCGTGACGAATTCTTCGATGAAGGCGTCATATTCGGCGCCGCGCACGCGGTTCTGCCGCAGGCCGAGATAGAGCGGGTCTTCCAGCAGCGCCGCATTATTGGTGCCGACGTCGAGCGTGATCGGCAAGGTCAGCTCCGGCGGCACGCCGGCGCACACGGTATAGAGCGAGAGCTTGCCCACTGGGATGCCCATGCCGCCGACGCCGAGATCGCCGAGCCCAAGAATGCGCTCGCCGTCGGTCACCACGATGAAGCGCACGTCCGCCTGCGGCCAATGGGAGAGCACTTCCTTCAGGCGGCCCTTCAGCGTGATCGGCAGGTACATGCCGCGCGTGGCGCGCAGCACGTGGTCGAACTTCTGGCACGCCTCGCCCACCGTCGGAGTATAGACCAGCGGCATGAACACCGCCGGATCGGACATCAGCACCGCATAGAACAAGGTTTCGTTGCGCGCCTGGAGGTCGCTCAGCAGCAGGTATTTCTGGAGGTCATTGTCGAGCTGCGCCAATTGCAGGTGGACGCGGGCGACCTGGGTTTCCAGCGTATCCGCGACCGGCGGCAGGAAGCCTTCCAGGCCGAGCCGCGCCCGGTCTTCCACGGCAAAGGCGCTGCCGCGATTGAGGATGGGGTTGTGAAGCAGCGCGGCCCCTTGCGGGGCGGTCTGGTTGCTCGGCGCGGGCATGGGGAACCTCCGGAAAGCGGTTGATCTTGCTGCGTTTAGTCGAAGCAGGGGGCGCTGGATGGCGCCGCCGCCTGGCGAAGGTTTGCGGCGCGGCCCTCGGCTGCACCGCCTGATGACTCTTCGCGGCGCCGCCTGCGGCTGGGCCGTTTCGGGAAGGCTCAGTGGCCTTCCTCCTGCGCGACATAGGGCTTCACCATCTTGGCCGGATCCACCACGCGCAGGAATTCTTCCTCGGTGACGAATTCGAGCGCCAGCGCCGCTTCCTTCAGGGTGAGATCGTTGTCCATGGCGTGGTGCGCGATCTTGGAGGCCTTGTCGTAGCCGATGACCGGGGCGAGCGCGGTTACCAGCATCAGCGAGCGGTCGACATATTCCTGGATCTTCCGGCGGTTGGGCTTGGTGCCCTCCACCAGGAACTTGCGGAAATTGGTGCAGCCGTCGGAAGCGATGGTGATGGAATGGGCGATGTTGAAGATGATCAACGGCTTATAGACGTTCATCTCCAGATAGCCGCTGGCGCCGCCGAAGCCGACGCTGACATCGTTGCCCATCATCTGCACGGCGATCATGGTGAGCGCTTCGGCCTGGGTCGGGTTGACCTTGCCGGGCATGATGGAGGAGCCGGGCTCGTTCTCCGGGATGATCAGCTCGGCAAAGCCGGCGCGCGGGCCGCACGACATGAGGCGGACGTCGTTGCCGATCTTGTAGAGCGAGGCGGCGAGCGTGCGCAGCGTGCCGGAGAATTGCACCAGAGCGTCATGGGCGCCCTGGACCGTGAACTTGTTCGGCGCGGTGACATAGGGCAGGCCGGTGAGGGTCGCGATTTCGTCCGCCACCGCCTCGGCAAAGCCCGGCGCCGCATTGATACCGGTGCCGACCGCCGTACCGCCGAGGGCGAGGCGGTAGACGCCCTTCAGCGCGTCCTGAAGGCGCTCGATATCGTCCGCCAGCATGCCGGCATAGCCGGACCATTCCTGGCCGAGCGTGAGCGGGGTCGCATCCTGCATGTGGGTGCGGCCGATCTTGACGATGTCCGCCCATTCCTCGGCCTTGGCCGAGATCGCGTCGTGCAGCGCCTGCACTGCCGGGATCAGGCGCTGGGTGGCGTTCACGCCCACCGCGATGTGCATGGCCGAGGGAAAGCTGTCGTTCGACGACTGCGACATGTTCACATGGTCGTTCGGGTGCACCGGCGCCTTGCTGGCGAGCGGCGTGCCCGCGAGCTGGCAGCAGCGGTTGGAGATCACCTCATTGACGTTCATGTTGAACTGGGTGCCGCTGCCGGTCATCCACACGTGCAGCGGGAACATGTCCCGGTGCTCGCCGGCGAGCAATTCGTCGCACACCTGCACGATCAGATTGTAGGGCTCTTCCGGGAGGCGCCCGCCCGCATGGTTCGCCCGCGCCGCCGCCTTCTTGAGAATGGCATAGGCGGCGATCATCTCGCGCGGCATCAGATCCGTGCCGATGCTGAAATGCTCGAGCGAGCGCTGGGTCTGTGCGCCCCACAGCTTGTCCGCCGGGACATCGACTTCACCGAGGCTGTCGGTTTCCTTGCGCATGTCAGTCACGTGAGGACCTCTGAGGTGGGATTGCGAGGGGCATCGGCCTTCGAGACGAGCACGCCGGCGCGGCGGTCAGGTGTCCCGGAGGGCGGTTGGACAGGCGGGTCTTGAAGGGGAAAATGCAGCGCGGATGGCCGGCACGGCACGCCGGGCGCGTGCATCTCTGGTTTGCGCATTGCCCGCGCACGCGGCCGTCCACGCGCCCGTCGCAGCGGCGGCGAGGCCGTGGATTTCGGCGGCTGCAATGGGCGCGCGTCTCATGAGGCGATAATCCGAACGGGAGAGAAAAGCCGAACAAAAGACGTTATAATGGACGCTATCTGCACCGCTGTTGTTTTTCAACACGGTCCGTGAAAAAGCTTATGGTTAATAAGTTGGGTGCGGCCGAAAATAGTCGTTGCTTCGATGCGTGGTGGAAAAATTCGACATTTGTGCGCCGCCAAACAAATCCGGCTTTCCCGCTCTTCCGCCTGTGGGCGAAGCGGCCTCCTAAAACCTCCTGTTAACGCCGCACTCCGTATCCCTGGAGACAACGCGGCCGGCTCGGCCGGCCCTCCGGGTCATGGACGATCATGCCTTCTTCAAACCGCCCTCCCAGAACCTACGAGCCATCCTTTTTCAACCCCGCGCCGGCCGGCGCCGCGCTGCCGGCGGGCCGTCCGCTGCTGCCCAAGGAGGCCCGAGAGGCCGCCTTTTCGCCCTGGGTCGCGCTGGAACTGGTGCCGAGCTGGCTGCGCCCGTTCACGCTGGATGAGAACACCCGCTTCACCCGCACGCCGGACCATTTCCTGCGCACCCGCCACGGCATGGGCGAATCGCCCAAGGTGACGTCCGCCCCTCCCGTGCAGGCACCGCCGGTCGCCCGCGAGGCGATGGCGCCCGAGGCGCCCGTTTCCGCCCCCGCAGCACCGAGCCCCGGCGCGATTTCCGGCCCCACCTCTGGCCCTACTTGGCGCTTTCTGGTGGAGGAAACCGAGCCCGAGACTCAGACCGCCAGCATGGCGTGGAGCGATGCGGCGGAACCGGCGGTGGCCTTGGAAACCCTGCGCGCGGCCGTCGGGGACGTCTCCGCCGTCGCGTTAACGGAGCTCGCGGAGACCACCGCGTCGGCGCCGGCGGAGCGCAGCGAGATCGCGTTGGCGCCGGCCGAGGATGCGCACGGTATCGATACGCCGGCCGAGACGGTGGGCGCTGAAGTGGCCGCGAGCCAGGAGAGGGAAGGCCAAAGCCGCGACATCCAAGAGGGCAAGGCACTGGCGGGCGACGTCCTGGGAGGCGAAGTCCTGGGAGCCGAAGTCCAGGTCGGAGACGTCCAAGGCCCTGACCTCCCGGTGAGCGCCGTCCCGGACATGGACGCTCCGGACCGCGCGGCGCACGCCATCGAAGGGCACGCAGGCGAGGCCGCCGGGAGCGGAAGCGACGAGATCGCCGCGCCGCTGGATGCGATGCCGCAGGATTCGATGCCGCAAAATGCAGCGCCGGAAGAGGCCGCGCTGCAAGAACAGATCCTCGCTGCCGCCGTGTGCGAGGTCCCGGCCGCGCGTGCACCCGAAGATGGCGTGTCCCCGCATGCGTCCGCCTCTGCCGTGCGCGATGACGTCGTGGACGGTACCACCGGGCAGGAGTTGACGCCGGAAGCGGTGGACGCGATGCACGTCGCCGCGCCGGCAGACGCTCTCTTTCAGGAGGTGCCTTTGCAGGACGCTCTCTTGCAAGATGCTCCTTTACCGGAGGGTCCCGAGGCGCCGTCCGAACCGCGCCCCGCGCGCGCCCTGCCGCAGACGCTGCTGAAGCTCGGCCGGCTCTTCTGCCTCGGCGAAGGGTTCAGCCTGCGCCCCGCTACGGAACAGGATCTGCTGCCCGTGCTCACGCCGCGCGACGCGACGGCGGACACAATGGCGGACGAAGAAACAAGCGGATTCGACGAAGCAACCGGGCGCAAAGAAACAGCGCGCGAAGAGACCGCGCACGAAGGGCCAGCCGATACGGCTCCGGTCGCGGCGATGATGGCGGACGAAGCCTCGACGAACGAGGCTTTGGCGAACGAGCAGCGCACGCACGAAGCGCAGGCGGACGAAGCGCGGATGGACGAAGCCTTCCCACCCCTCGCGCTCTCGCCCCTCGCACTTCCCCCAGCCGCGGCCCCGGTCCCGTCCACCATCGCCGAGCCGGCGATTGCGCCTGTGGACGTCGCCGCCGAACTTCCGGCCCCGGCGACCGCGCCGCTTCCCCTGGAACCGCTGTCCGCCATCGTCGGGGCGTCGTTCCATTGGGCGTTCCAGGGCCTGAATTTCCGGTCCGATATGGCCATGCCCCTGTCGCCCGCGCCGTCGCCCGCCGCTCCCCTCGCGAACCCTCCCTCAGTGCCGGTCGCATCGTCCGCCGCGCCGGTCCCCGCCGTGCCGTCGCGCGCGCTGGATGCCGGGGAGGAGGACGAGGCCTATGAATTGCCCGCGCTCGCGCTGCTGCGCGAACCGCCGGTGCAGGAGCCGGATTTCGAGCTTTCGGAAGAATTCCTCGACCAGAGCTCGGCCATCCTCCAGCAGACCCTGCGGGATTTCGGCGTGCGCGGCGAGGTGATCGACGCCAATCCCGGCCCGGTGGTGACGCTCTACGAGTTCGAGCCCGCGCCGGGCACCAAGTCCAGCCGCGTCATCGGCCTCGCGGCGGATATTGCACGGTCCATGAGCGCGGTGTCGGTGCGCGTGGCGGTGGTGGAGGGGCGCAACGTCATCGGCATCGAACTGCCGAACCGGCGGCGCGGCACCGTATGGCTGCGCGAATTGTTGGAGGGACCGCATCTCGACGAGGCCCATGCCAAGCTCGCCATCGCGCTCGGCAAGACCATCGGCGGCGCGCCGGTGATCGTCGATCTTGCCCGCATGCCGCATCTGCTGGTGGCCGGAACCACGGGGTCCGGCAAGTCGGTCGCCATCAATACCATGATCCTTTCGCTGCTCTACCGGCATTCGCCGCAGGCCTGCCGGCTGATCATGATCGACCCGAAGATGCTGGAGCTTTCGGTCTATGAGGGCATTCCGCACCTGCTGACGCCGGTCGTCACCGATCCGAAGAAGGCCATCATCGCGCTCAAATGGGCGGTGCGCGAGATGGAGGACCGCTATCGCAAGATGTCGCGGCTCGGCGTGCGCAACATCGACGGCTTCAACGCCCGCATGGCGGAAGCGCGGGCGAAGGGCGAGATCATCAAGCGCCAGGTCCAGGTGGGCTTCGACAAGGAGACCGGGGAGGCCCTGTTCGAGGAACAGGACATGGACCTCACCGCCCTGCCGTTCATCGTCATCATCGTCGACGAGATGGCCGACCTGATGCTGACCGCCGGCAAGGAAATCGAAGGCGCCATCCAGCGCCTCGCGCAAATGGCGCGGGCCGCGGGCATCCATCTGGTGATGGCGACCCAGCGTCCCTCGGTGGATGTGATCACCGGCACCATCAAGGCCAATTTCCCGACCCGCATCTCGTTCCAGGTGACCAGCAAGATCGACAGCCGCACCATTCTCGGCGAGATGGGCGCCGAGCAGTTGCTCGGCCAGGGCGACATGCTCTATATGGCGAGCGGCGGGCGCATCACCCGCGTGCACGGGCCGTTCGTGTCCGACGGCGAGGTGGAAAAGGTGGTGGCCCACCTGAAAGCCCAGGGCGGGCCGGAATATCTCGACGCCGTCACCAGCGAGGATGACGCGGAGGGGATCGGCGAGGGCGACGACGCGGTGTTCGACAAGGGCGCGCTCGGGGAAGCCAGCGGCGATCTCTATGAGCAGGCGGTGGCCATCGTCCTGCGCGACCGCAAGGCTTCGACCTCTTATATCCAGCGCCGGCTCCAGGTTGGCTACAACAAGGCGGCGAGCCTCATGGAGCGGATGGAGACCGAGGGCATCGTCGGCCCCGCCAATCACGCCGGCAAGCGCGAGATCCTCACCGGCGCCCGCACGCTCTGAGCCGGCTTGAAAGCAGGGGCCGCCGCCGGGCGGTCCCTGAGGCGGCTCAGGACCGAGGCACAGTCGGCTTGGCGCGCTTGCAGCAGAGCATCGTCATGCACGGGCTTGTCCCGTGCATCCACGCGGCACCGCTGGTGCCAGCCGTTCAAGACCGGTGGGGTCGGCGTCGGCGTGGATGGCCGGGACAGGCCCGGCCATGACGCGCAAAAGACGACGGCTGGTGAAAGAATGACATTCGCGCCGCTGAATCTCCTCAGGCCACCTCGTCGGCGGTCACCTGGAAGCTCGCGAGCGTGCACGGGCCGAACGAGGTGACGATGGCGACGTCGGTGGCGTCGCGCCCGCGCGCCATCAGGATGCGGCCGACGCGCGGCTTGTTGTGCCGGGCATCGAACGTATACCAGCGATCGCCGAGATAGACCTCGAACCAGGCGCTGAAATCCATCGCCGAGCCGTCCGGCGGCACGCCGATGTCGCCGAGATAGCCGGTGCAATAGCGCGCCGGCAGGTTCATGCAGCGGCACAGGGCGACGGCGAGATGGGCGAAGTCGCGGCACACGCCGCATTGCTCATTATAGGCGTCGAACGCGGTCTTGGTCGGGCGCGCATGGACATAGCCGAAGGTGATGCGCTGGTGCACGAAATCGCAGATGGCGCTGACCAGCGGCCAGCCCTTGGGCACATGCCCGAACAGCGACCATGCGATGTCGGACAAGCGGTCGGTCTCGCAATAGCGGCTGCCGAGCAGATAGAGCAGCACATCCACCGGCAGGTCGGAAAGCGCATGCTGCTGGGCATGCGGCGCGCAGATGTCCGCCTCGCCTGCGTCCAGAATCGTGAAATCGGTGTACATGGTCAGCCGGCCGGCCGGCGCATTGATGACGTGACAGAAATTGCCGAAGATGTCGTGATAGGTGTTGGCCGGGATCGGCGGATCGAACATCGCCCGGTCGGGATTCAGCAGGTCGCCGACCCGCGAGGGATGCACGCTCAGCGTCAGGATCATCGGGGTCGGCTGGGGGCAGTCATAAGCGATCCGATAGCCGGCGTGAATCTTCATCGAAAATCTCCGGCACCGGCGCGCGCAGGGCTGTGAGAGCCGCTGCCCGGCGCGCCGGCAAGGTGAACGTGATCTTGCAAGGTGAACGCGATCTTGTCTGAACGGGATCTTGTCTGAACGGGATGCCGTTGCGGCGCGATCCTGGGCGCGTGCCAGCATGTCGCCTGCCGGTTCGTCACCCCGTATCTTGCGATGCAAGACTAGCATCATCCGGCGCAAATGTTCGACGATTGTCGCGCTCGGCAGGAAAATGGCTGGTTAAATATAGGGCAGCTCCGCATGTGGATTGAAAACACGCCCGCAGAGCTGCCGATGCGCGCGACAATAGTCTATAGCTGGAGCGCAGCACCTCGCGGGACGCACGCTTCTCTTTAATTAGCCACCAGAAGAGCCCGGAAAAAAGATGGCGGACACTCTATTGGCAGCCGACGAGCCGTCGCCGGTCACGGTGCACAACGCGCAGGCGCCGTCCTCGTTCCTGATCGTCGCCGATCATGCGGGAAATCGCCTGCCGCGCGCGCTCGGGCAGCTCGGGCTTTCGGACGCGGACTGCGCGCGCCACATCGCCATCGATATCGGCATTGCCAGGGTCTGCCGGCACCTGGCCGATGCGCTGGGCGCGACGCTGATCCAGCAGGATTATTCCCGCCTGGTGATCGATTGCAACCGCCAGCCGGGAACGCCGACCTCCACCCCCATCCTCAGCGAGAGCACTAAGATACCGGGAAACATCGACCTCGGGTCCGAGGATGCGGCGCGGCGCGAGGGCGAGATCTTCCGCCCCTATCATGATCGCATCGCCGCCGAGCTGGATGCGCGAGCGGCCGCCGGCCGCCCGGCGATCCTGATCGCCATGCACAGCTTCACGCCGGTCTATCTCGGCATCGCGCGGCCGTGGCACGCGGGCGTGCTCTACAATCGCGACCCGCGCCTCGCCCGCGCCCTGTTCGCCATGCTGGAGCGCGAGCCGGGGCTGGTGGTTGGCGACAACGAGCCCTATTCGGTCAGCGATGCGTCCGACTACACGATCCCGATCCATGGCGAGCGGCGCGGCCTGCTCCATGTGGCGGTGGAAATCCGCCAGGATCTGATCGCAGAAGCGGCCGGGCAGGCGGCCTGGGGCGCGCGCATGGCGCACCTGCTGGTGTCCGCCCTTGCGGCCCTCGGCGAACCCGAGCCGGTGGCCGCCGCCTCCTGACGCGCGATGGGCGCCGGCTCGGACTTGACTGTAAGCCGGCGCGCCTGCGCAGATGTGGTGCGGAGCACACGCGCGGGACGTGGCGGGGGAACCCAAGCACGATCTTCACCGTTGGTGGCGTGTTTCCCAGCCTGGAGGGCAGCATGGGCATCTTGTGGACCATCATCATCGGCTTTATCGCCGGCATCGTCGCAAAGCTGATCTATTCCGGCCCCAACGAGCCGCAGGGCTTCATCCTGACCACCGTGCTCGGCATCGTCGGCGCCCTGGTGGCGACCTATCTCGGCCAGGCCATCGGCTGGTATCAGGCGGGCGAGGGGGCGGGCTTCATCGGCGCGGTGGTCGGTGCGCTGATCGTCCTGCTGGCCTGGGGCCAATTGGCGCGTCGGGCCTGAGCCTCACTCCTCCGGCAGGCGCCGCAGCGGACGGTCCGCGAACGAGGGCGGTGCCGGGGGTGCCGCCCACGAACGGATTCCAAGGTCGCTGACAGGATCCGCCGGGCGCGCCGGCGCCGGCTGGGGCGTGACCGCGGGGGTGGCATTTTCCGGCGGCGCATTTTGCGATGCGGTATTTTTGGACGCGGCATTTTCCGATGCCCCCTGCGCGGGCGCGGCACTCGGCGTCTGAGGCCGGGCGGTGGCGTGCACGCACCGGGCCGCGAAGCGGGCGCGCACGCCATTCATGTCCCGATAGGCGAAGCGCGCCTCGAACGCGGTACGCCCGCGGCCCTGGGCGCGGATGAACAAGGTGCCCTGGTCCGGCAAGGTCCGCAGCAGCCGTTCCGGATCGGGGGCGAACAAATCCTGCCGGTTGGCAGCCACGTGCCATGTGCCCGTGACCGGCGCCGCGCCCTCGATGCGGTAGGTCACCCGTGCCGTCGCATCCGGCAGCACGAGGGCGGGGGACGAGACCATCATATCCAGCTGGCCGTCGAAACAGCGCAGCGCGAGGATGGACTGGTCCTTCTCGACCCAGATGGAGGCCGAGATCTGCGGGCGATCATCGGCCGGGGATCGCGATTCGATGATGGTCCAGTTTTGCGGAACGGGCGGTAGCGGCCGGGTGGCTTCGGGGCAGGCCTGTCCCGCGCCCGGGCTCGCAACCGGCGCGCACGGGGCCTGAATGCCCGTGCCGGTGGGCTGGGCCAGCGCACCCGTGCTAGCGAGTGCGGCCACGAGGATGGCGCTCCAGACGCGGGACAGTGACGCTCTCCGACTTGCTCGCGATGATGTGGCAAGGCACTCATAGAGCGAACCGCGCGCGTTTCCAATCCAAGGGTGCTCCAATCGGGGGTGCTCCAATCGGGCACTCCAATCCGGGGGCGCGGCGCGCGCCGCGTCGGTCGAAGAGAAAAAACGTGATTCCCTGGCTTCTGCTCGACACCGCTGAAGTGCCCGATGGCGGCGGAACCTTGCGCCTGATGCGGCGCGGCACCGAATTCTCCATCATGGCCGGCGCCACCGAGCTGATGAACAGCCGCCTCAGCGGATCGGAGGAGGCGCTTGCCGCCCTCGCCAGCGCGCGGCTGCTCGCGTCGCCGGCGCCGCGTGTCCTGATCGGCGGGCTCGGCATGGGGTTCACCTTGCGGGCCGCGCTCGCCGCGTTCGGCCCCGAGGCGCGGATCGTGGTCGCCGAGCTGGTGCCGGCGGTGGTCGGCTGGGCGCGCGGCCCGATGGCCGCCCTCTATGGCGATTGCCTCGCCGATCCCCGGCTCGAACTGTGGACCGGCGACGTCGCCGCGCTGATCCGCGCGGAGGTGGACGCGTTCGACGCCATCCTGCTCGATGTGGACAATGGGCCGGACGGCCTGACGCGGGCCGCCAACGACAGCCTGTATGACGCCGCCGGCCTGCGCGCGGCGCTGCGGGCGCTGCGGCCCGGCGGGCTGCTCGCGGTCTGGTCTTCCGGGCCGGATGCGGGCTTCACCCAGCGCCTCAAGCGCAGCGGATTTGCCGTCGAGGAGGTCCGGGTCCGGGCGAACGGAAAGCGCGGCGGCGCCCGCCATGTGATCTGGGTCGCCACCAAGGCCGCGCGCCGCGCCTGAGCACGGCGCGTGCCCGGGTCTCGCCCCTTCGTCGGCTCCGCACGCGGCCCGGATTCATGTTGGGCGAACGTTCGCGCGAAATGGCGGTTTCATCGGCCGGAAAGCCGCGGAGGAGCCCCACCGAACCCCTGTTCGTCCGCGCTAAGTCCATGTTTCACGTGAAACATTTTCAAAAAAGCGGCCGTTCCACGCGCTTCGGCGGGTAACAAATCGCGCGGCGGAACCTGCATCAGGGCGCCTTGATCACCCGCAGCAGCACCCACAGCAAGGCGCCGCAGCTGGACAAGGTGATCCCGATCACCGCCACCAGCATGAGGAAATCCAGGTTCGTCATGCCAAAGAGGCTGAGGCCGATGCGCCGGCGTTTCAACCGAGGCAGCGGCATCGGTCAAAAATTCACACGCCTCATGTGCCGGCGATCATGGGCGCCGGTTCTCAGAGCGGCAGGAAGATGGGGATCAGGATCACGGTGACGATCATCGCCACGATGGTGAAGGGCACCCCCACCTTCACGAAATCGCCGAACCCATATTGGCCCGGACCCACCACCAAAGTGTTCACCGGCGAGGAAATGGGTGTCATGAAGGCCGCGGAGGCAGCGATCGCCACCACCATGGCGAACGGATAGGGCGAGGCGCCGAGATCCTTGGCGATCGCCAGCGCCACCGGCGCCATCAGCACCGCCGTCGCGGTGTTGGAAATGAACAGGCCCAGCAGCGCCGTGATGACGAAGATGGTGCCGAGCACGAGGTGGGGCGCCGCCTGTCCCACCAGCGCCAGCACCGCGTCGGCGGCAAGATCGACCCCGCCAGTGCGTTGCAGGGCGATGGAGAAGGGCAGCATGCCGACGATCAGGATCAGGCTCTTCCAGCTGATCGAGCGATAGGCGCTGTTGAAATCCACGCAATGCAGCAGGCCCATGAGCAGGCAGCCGATGATCGCGGCCTGCACATTGGGAATGACGCCGCTGACCATCAGCGCGACCACCAGGGCGAGCACGCCCAGCGCCTGCGGCGCCCGGCTCGCGGCCGGAAGCACCTCCTCCAGTTCCGCCGGCATGTTGAGCACGACGAGGTCTTCCATATAGTCCTGCAAGGCCCGGATATCGGACCAGAAGCCCACCATCAGCAGCGTGTCGCCCAGCTTGAGGCGTTCATGCAGCAGATCGGCGGACGCGACCTTGGCGCCATGCCGCAGGCCGATGACCGTGAGGCCGTATTCCGAGCGCACCCGCGCCTCCAGCACCGTGCCGCCGATGAGGCGGGAGTCGGCCGGCAGCATCACTTCCACCATGCCCAGCTCCTGCGAGCGGTCGGAGAAATAATCCCCGTGGGCGAGCGGAATGCGCTCCACCTTCCAGGTGGCGCGCAGCGCCTCGAGCTGCTCGGGGGTGGCGTGCGCATCCACCAGCAGCACGTCGCCGGGCTCGATGCGGGTGCGCGCGCCCGGCCGGATGACTTCAAGGGTCCGGCCTATTCCGCGCTCGATGGCCAGCAGGTTAACGCCCGAGGCGCGCAGCGATATTTCCTCCAGCCGCCGCCCGGCCAGCGGCGAGCCGAGCGCGACCCGCACCCGCTGCGCCCGGTCGGCGAGCCCATAGCGCTGCACCCAGTCGCGCAGGCTCGGCCGCCGGTTCATGCCGGCGCTGGGTTTGCTTTTGCCGCCCAGCATCCGGCGCGCGAACAGCATGTAGAGAATGCCCAGGACCAGCAGCGGCAGGCCGAACGGCGTGAAGCTGAAGAAGCCGAACCCGGCAAACCCCTGCCGGATGAGCTCGGCGTTCACCACCAGATTGGGCGCCGTCGCAACCAGGGTCAGCATGCCGCTGATGAGGGCCGCGAAGCTGAGGGGCATCATCAGCCGGCTGGGCGAAGTGCCCCGGTTCTGCGAGATCCGCAGCACCACGGGGATGAAGATCGCCACCACCGCTGTAGAACTCATCAGCGCTCCAAGGCCACCCACCGCCGCCATGAGCAGGACCAGCAGGCGCGTGTCGCTGCCGCCCGCCTTGGTGTCCAGCCAATCGCCCAGCCGCCGCGCGACGCCGGTGCGCACCAACCCTTCGCCGATCACGAACAAGGCGGCGATAAGCACGATCGAGGGATCGCTGAAGCCGGCCAGGGCCTCGCTCATGGTGACGATGCCGGTCAGCGGTATGGCGACGATGACCAGCAGCGCCACCGCATCCATGCGCGGCCGGTTGACGATGAACATCACCACGGCGGCGGCGAGCATGGTCAGGACAATGGCGAGTTCAGCGTTCATCAAACTTCCTCAGACCCGGTCCTGGCCGAAGGCGACGGTGCGGCACCCTGGTGCGCTCCAAGGCTTCCGGCCGAGCTTTGTCCTCTGTTCCCCGGATCGGTGCGGATTGCAACCTTGACGGCGCGCCACCTGCACGACACAGATTCGGTAAAGGTGCATTCTGCGGCGGTCGAGCTTTTCCGGAGGCTCCACGGGGACACGGCGAATGCCGGGGGCAGGGCACTTCGGCGCGACAGGCGTGGCGCGACAGGGATGGCGTGGGAGGCGTGGGGGCAGGGCGATGATGCGACACGAGATCGAGGCGGTGCGCCTTTCGCCGCGACTTCTGGCCGGCGGCGCGCAGGCCACCGGCGCCTGACCCAGTGTCAGCCGAGCGCAGTTTTCCCATTCGGATTGTTCGGAACAGGCGGCACACGCGGCCGCACGAGGGCTCATGGCACGGATCAGCATCGTCCATACGACTGAGTATACCTACCGCAATCCCGTCGGCCTGACCCGCCACCGCATGATGCTGCGGCCGGACGACAGCCACGACCTGCGCCTCCACAGCGCGACCCTGAAGGTGGAGCCGGAGCCCGCCAGCATCCGCTGGGCGCATGACGTGTTCAACAATTCCATCTGCTTTCTGGAATGGCCGCAGGATCTGCGTACCGAACGCCTCAGCATCGTCTCCACGCTCGACCTGACGCACCATCCCGAAGGACCGCCCTTGCCGGTATACAGCCTGGAGCCGGCGGCGGAATTGTTTCCCTTCTCTTATGCCGCGTCGGAAATCGCCGATGTCGCGCGCCTCGCGGAACGCCAGCAGCCGGATCCAAACAACATCGTCGACCAATGGGCCCGCCGCTTCCTGGGCGATGGCGGAAAGGGCCGCACGCTGGAGGTGATGGAGGCGATCACCCACGCCATCAAGGCCGAGTTCCGCTATGGCGCGCGCCACGAGGCGGGCACTCAGACAGCGGCCGAGACGCTGACGCTCCGATCCGGCACGTGCCGCGATTTCGCGGTGCTGATGATGGAAGCGCTCCGCAGCTTCGGTCTCGCCGCCCGGTTCGTCACGGGGTATCTTTATCCCGACAGCTTCGGCGAGACAGTGGGCGGCGGCAGCACCCATGCTTGGTGCAGCGTCTATCTGCCGGGGGCTGGATGGGTCGAATACGACCCCACCAACGGACTTGTGGCCGGTGCCAATCTGATCCGGGTCGGCGTGACGCGCGCGTCCGAACAGGCGATCCCGATTTCAGGCGGCTTCATCGGCGATGCGAGCGATCCGCTTGCCATGCACGTGGATGTGGCGGTGCGCGCGGTGGCTGCAACCTAGCGGGCGTCTGCAACCGCAAATGCGGAGCATCCGCCGGGGCCGGACGATCGCATCTTTTTAAGGCGCCCCCACCGTCCGCGACACGTCGCATTCGGCCGAACCGGATCGGCGGGCGCCGTCCGCTTTGGCGACGGCGGGTCCTCGGGAGTCAAGGCGACACCCGGATCTCGCCCGATCCGGGTGGGAGCGCAGCCACGCCTCCCTTTGGGAGGCCGATGGCGCGAACCGCGGCAAATCTCGTCCGTGCGTAAATTATGGGCAGAAGAAGCTGAAAAATTCACGTTGACGAGCGGGCGAACTGTCAGCACGCTGATCATCGACGATCTAGGAGGTCAAGGCATATCCATATGATCAGTATGCTGATTATATGGTGCTGCGCCTTGAAGGTCCCGTCACCGACTGAAAATCCGCGCACGCTTAGGCGTAAAGAAAAGCAATAATCCAGAGTTATTCACGTTTCCTGGCGAGATTATTTCGGTGCCAAGGATATTCGTGGCTTGAGATATGGACGTCAGTTCCGGCGAGACTCATATTTATCAGAGGGGATATGGCGATGTTGAAGCGCATCGTGCAGACAGGCATAACGCTTGCTGCTCTTTTAGTGGGAATGCAGGCTGCGAATGCACAGACGAAGATCAGGTTCGCGCTTGACTGGATTCCCGGCTCCGCCCATGCGCCTTTCCTGATCGCGCTCCAGAAGGGCTATTATAAGGCCGAGGGCCTTGATGTGACGGTGGATCCCGGCAAGGGGTCCACCGAGGTGGTCCGCCAGCTCGCGGCTGGCGTCTACGACATGGGCTTTCCGGACATCAACGTCCTCGCCGAGTTCAATGCCCGCAATCCCGAGCAAGCCTTCCCGGTCGTCATGAGCGGCTATGAGCAGGCGCCGGCAGCGATCTTTTTCCTGAAGTCGAAGGGGATCAAGGAGCCCAAGCAGCTCGACGGCAAGAAGCTCGGCTCCGCCGCGCACGATTCCACCTTCAAGCTGTTCCCGATCTTCGCCCAGATCAACGGCATCGATCTGCCCTCGGTGCAGATCCAATACATCGAACCCAACCTGCGCGAGGCGATGCTGGCGCGCGGCGAAGTGGATGCCACGCCGGGCCAGCTTTTCAACGCGGTGATGCAGTTGAAGTCCAAGGGCGTGCCAGAAAGCGACATTGGCTACTTCATGTACAGCAAGTACGGCCTGCCGCTGTACAGCAATTCCATTGCCGCCAACAAGGCGTTCCTGGAGAAGAACCCGGAAGCGGTGCGCGCCTTCCTGCGCGCCACCATGAAGGGCGTGCGCGACATGGTGAAGGACCCCGAGGAAGGCGTGAAGGCGGCCCTCATCTACCAGCCGCTGCTGAATGCCGACATCGAGCGGGAGCGTCTCAAGCTGGCGATGGATTGCTGCATCATCACCGCTAATGTCCTGAAGGACGGGTTCGGCGTGATGGATACCGAGCGGCTGCAGAAGGACATCGAGCTGATCGCCAAGGTCAACAAGCTGCCGCGCGTGCCGACCATCAAGGAGGTCTATGACCCCTCCTACCTGCCGTCCAAGGCGGACCTGATGGTCAAGTGAGGCCGACCGGCCGGTCTCGGCCGGATTGAACCAGGATGCCGGGACGGCAGGCGCCTCCCGGCATCTCGGCGTGCAGGGCCCCCGCCCCGATGGCACCGCGAGCCGACGCTCCAACGAAAATGCCCACGAGGCCGTCATGACAAATATCGTCCAGGTTCCCTGCTTCATCGCGGGTCGCGAAATCCTCGGCGCGCGCTTCTTCGAGAAGCATGATCCCGCCACCGGCCGCCTCGCCGCCCATGTGGTGGAAACCGACGCGGACATGGTGGACCAGGCGGTGGGCGCCGCCCGCGCCGCCCTCTCCGGCCCGTGGAAGCACACCACGCTGGAGGATCGCCTCGCGCTCCTGGAGCGGATCGCCGAGCGGATGGACGCGCGGCACGCCGAGATCGTCGCGGCGGAAATCGCCGATACCGGCAAGCCCGTCACCATCACCACCAATGTCGAGATCAGGCGCGCCACCGCCAATTTCCGCGCCTTCGCCGACATCGCGCGCGCCTCCGCCGAGAGCGGCTTCGAGACCGTGCTGGCGAACGGCGGGCGCGCCCGCAACCGCATCATCCGCAATCCGATCGGCGTGGTGGGCATCGTCGCGCCCTGGAACCTGCCGCTGCTGCTGCTGACGTGGAAGGTCGCGCCGGCGCTGGCGTGCGGCAACACCATCGTGGTCAAGCCGTCCGAGCATTCGCCGCGCACGGCGGTGCTGCTGGCGAAGATCGCGCAGGAAGCCGGCCTGCCGGACGGGGTGCTGAACATCGTCCATGGCCACGGCGCCGGCGCGGCCGGCAGCTTCCTCGTGTCCCATCCCGGCGTGAATGCGCTGGCCTTCACCGGCGAGACGCGCACGGGCGAAGCCATCATGCAGGCGGCGGCGCAGGGTCCGCGCCCGGTTTCGCTGGAGCTGGGCGGCAAGAACCCGGCGCTGATCTTCGGCGATTGCGATCTTCAAGCCGCCATCGCCGGCACCGCCCGTTCCATGTTCGACAATTGCGGGCAGGTCTGCCTGACCACCGAGCGCATCTTCGTCCATCGCTCGGTGTTCGAACCGTTCGTGGACGGCATCGCGGCGGCCGCGCGGGCGCTGAGGCCGGGCGATCCCATGGCTGCCGAAACCACCCTCGGCCCGGCCATCAGCGCCGCGCAGCGCGACAAGGTGCTGGGCTATTACACCCGCGCGAAACAGGCCGGCGCAAGCGTGATCGCTGGCGGCGGCGGGCTCGACATGCCGGCGCCGTTCGAGAACGGTTACTGGGTCGCGCCCAGCATTTTCAGCGGCTTGCCGGACGATGCCGAGATCTGCCGCCGGGAAGTGTTCGGCCCATGTGGCCACGTGTCCGTGTTCGACGACGAGGACGAGGTGATCGCCCGCGCCAACGCCACCGACTACGGCCTCGCCGCAACCGTATGGACCCGCGACGAAGCCCGCCAGGACCGGGTCGCGACCCAGCTCCAGAGCGGCACGGTGTGGGTCAATTGCTGGCGGGTGCGGGACGAGCGCGCGGCCTTCGGCGGCTTCAAGCGCTCCGGCGTGGGGCGCGAAGGCGGCGCCTGGTCGCTGGACTTTTATTCCGAGCTGAAGACCATCTGCGCCCTGGAGCCGGCCCGCTGAGCCGCAGGCTTGATGAGGAAACACCGCCCATGAACACCCATAGCCCGGCGCCCACGACCCAAGCTGCGTCAGCTGCTGCGTCTCCTGCAGCGCCCCCTGCCACGGCCCCAGCCCCAACGGCGACCCGCAACGGCGGCCAGATCCTGGTGGATGCGCTGCGCATCCATGGGGCCGACCGCATCTTCGGCGTGCCCGGCGAAAGCGCGCTGCCGATCTTCGATGCCATGCACGAAGGCGAGAAGGGCGTTCGCTTCATCGTCTGCCGGCACGAGGCCAACGCTTCCCACATGGCGGAAGCCGACGGAAAGCTGACCGGACTGCCGGGTCTCTGCCTGGTCAGCCGGGGGCCGGGCGCCATGCATGCCACCGTGGGGGTGCATACTGCCTGGCAGGATTCCACGCCGATGATCCTCATCGTCGGGCAGGTGCCCCGCACCACGCGGGGCCGCGAGGGCTTCCAGGAAATCAATTACACCCGCGTGTTCGCGGACATGGCGAAATGGGTCGGCGAGATCGAAAGCGCCGACCTGATCCCGGAATATGTCAGCCGCGCCTATCACATCGCGACCCAGGGGCGGCCGGGGCCGGTGGTGCTCTCCATCCCCGAGGACGTGCTCAGCAGCTTAAGCGCGGTGGCCGATGCGCCGGCCTTCCACCGCGCCGCCCCCGCCCCGGCGGCGAGCGACATGGCGCGGCTGCGGGACCTTCTGCAGGGCGCACAGCGCCCGCTGGTGATCATCGGCGGCAGCACCTGGACCGCCGAGGCCGCGGGCAAGGTGAGCGCCTTCTGCGCCGCCAGCGGGCTGCCGGTTGCGGCCGGGTTCCGCTCGCAGGACCTCGTGAACAACGACCTGCCGCACTATGTCGGCCATCTCACGCTGGGCTCCAGCCCGGCCCTGACGGAGCGGGTGAATGCGGCCGACGTGGTGGTGGCGATCGGCGACCGGCTCGGCGAAATCACCAGCAAGGCCTATTCCGCGCTCGATGTTCCCGCGCCCAAACAGACGCTCATCCACGTGCACCCCGGCGCGGAGGAATTGGGCCGGGTCTATAATGCCGATTTGCCGATCCTCTCGGGCATGGAGCGGTTCGCCGACGCCCTTGCGGAACTGGAGCCGCTCGAACCCAGCCCCTGGACCGACTGGGCGCAGGCGGCCCGCGCCGAGTTCGAGGCCTACCAGCAGCCGCCGACCCGTACCGCCGGCTTCGACCTCGGCAAGATGATCCTGCATCTGCGCGAGGTCCTGCCGGACGACGCGATCATCGCCAATGGCGCCGGTAATTACACGGTGTGGCTGCACCGGTTTTTCCGCTATCGCACCTTCGGCACCCAGATGGCGCCGAAATCCGGCAGCATGGGCTATGGCCTGCCGGGGGCGATTGCCGCGCAGTTGCGCCATCCCGCGCGCACCGTGGTGGCGCTGGCGGGCGACGGCTGTTTCCAGATGGCCTCGCCGGAATTCGCCACCGCCGTCCACCATAAGCTGCCGATCGTGGTGATCGTGGTGAACAATGCGATCTATGGTTCGATCCGCATGCACCAGGAGCGGCATTTCCCCGGCCGGCCGAGCGGCACCTTCCTCACCAACCCCGATTTTGCCGCGCTGGCGCAAAGCTATGGCGCGCATGGCGAGGTGGTGACGCAGGATAGCGAATTCCCCGCCGCCTTCGCCCGCGCGCTGGCGGCCGGCGGCCCCGCCATCGTGGAAGTGCGGGTGCCCTCCAATCAATTGACCCCGGACATGATTATTTGAGATTTTGAATTTCCGGGTGAAAGCCCGGCAATCTCGGTCTCTGTAGGCCAAAAAGCCGTGTGTTTGCAGCGGATGTTTCACGTGAAACATTCAATACTGGCGGACGAACAGGGGTTTACTGGCGGTTCACCGCGACTTTCCCGCGGATGAAACCATCCATTCGGGCGAATGTTTCTCGAACATGAATCCGGTCCGGCCGATGTCGCGCGACACCGGCCGGAAACCCCGCGCCGCCCCCCTATCTTCCCTTGCCCATGACCATATCCGGCAGGCCGGTGGCGATCTGGGGGAACAGGCAGAGCAGGACCACGGCGAGCATCATCAGCAGCACGAACGGAACCGTGCCCCAGATCACGTCCTTCAGCGGGATGTCGGGGGCGATGTTCTTGATGACGAAGATGTTCAGCCCCACCGGCGGGTGGATCAGCCCCATCTCCATGACGATGGTCATCACCACGCCAAACCAGATCAGGTCGAACCCGGCGGCCTTCAGCGGCGGCAGGATGATCGGCGCGGTCATCAGGATGATCGACACCGGCGGCAGGAAGAAGCCCAGCACCACCACCAGTATGAGAATGGTCGCCAGCAGCAGCCATTTGGACAAATGCAGCGCCACGATCGCCTGCGCCGCCGCCTGGGAGATGTGCAGATAGCTCATCACATAGGAATACAGCAGCGACATGCCGATGATCAGCATCAGCATGGTGGCCTCGCGCAAGGTGGAGGTCAGGATCGGCTCCAGATCCTTCGGCGTCCACACCTGGTAGATGAGCGCGATCAGCACCAAAGCCAGGATCCCGCCGAGGCCGGCGGTTTCGGAGGGCGTGGCATAGCCGCCATAGAGCGCCACCATGACGCCGGTGAGCAGCACCACGAAGGGCAGCACCCGCGGCAGCGCGGCGAAGCGGTCGCGCATGGTGAGGTGCTCTTCGTGCAGGATCGCGGAGCCGGTGCCGGTCTGCTCGTAGAGCAGCTTGGCGCGGGCGAATTCCTGGCGGAAGCGCACCATGGCATAGGCGGCGAACAGCATCACCAGCAGCAGGCCCGGCCCGAGCCCGGCGAGGAATAGGCGGCCGAGCGATTGCTCGGCGGCGACCGCATAGAGGATCATGGTGATGGAGGGCGGCAAAAGAATGCCGAGCGTTCCCCCGGCGGCGATCAGGCCGGCGGCAAAGCCGCCCGAATAGCCGCGCTTGCGCATTTCCGGAATGCCGGCCGAGCCGATGGCCGAGCAGGTGGCGGGCGAGGACCCGGCCATGGCGGCGAACAAGGCGCAGGCGAACACATTGGCGATGCCGAGCCCGCCGGGGATCTTGTGCATCCAGGCATGGAGCGCGGAATAAAGATCCTGCCCGGCCTTGGACTTGCCGATGGCGGCGCCCTTGAGGATGAACAGGGGAATGGAGAGGAGGGTGATGGAGGCCATCTCCTCATAGACATTCTGGGTGACCGTATCGAGGGATGCGGCGGGCATGAAGCCGAGCATGAACAGCACCGCCACCGCTCCGAGCGCGAAGGCGATGGGCATGCCGATGAACATGGTCAGCAGGGTCGCCCCGCCATACATCAGGCCGACGACGAGCGTGCTCATGGGCGATCTCCGTTCCGGCGCGGCCCCGGAGCCATGGCGCAGGCGATTTGCAGCGCGATCTGGAGCGACAGCAGCGCCATTCCAAGGGCCATGGTCGCATAGGGAATCCAGAGCGGCGGCGCCCAGGAGGAGGAGGACACATGCCCCTCGATCCAGGCCTCTTCCAGCAATGTGAACGACTTCCACGTGAAGAAGGCGCAGAAGGCAAAGCTGGCGATATCCACCAGCAGCAGCCGCGCGGCATTCACGCGCGGCGGCAGGAGCGTGCTCAAGGCCTCGATGGCCACATGGCCACGCCGGCCCTGCACATAGGCGGCGGTCATGAAGGTCGCCCCCACCAGCAGGAAGACGGATGCCTCGTCCTGCCAATAGCTCATGGCGCCGAAGGCGAGCCGCGAGGCGACGCTATAGGACAGGATCAGCCCCGCAAGCACGAGCACGAACGCGGCCAGCAGCACGATGGTGCGATTGACCAGGGCCATTGCGCGGACAAGGACCGCGAGGCCCCCGCCGCCTTGCGTGTGCGCCGCGATGCCGGCTGTGGCCTCCGGCGCGGTGTCCAGCATCTGGCTCATGCCGCAGCCGCCAGTGCGAGCAGCTTGGCGCAATTCTCGCTCTTGCCGGCGAAGTCCTTCCAGGCGGTTTCCTTGGAAATGGCGACCCATTTGGCGATGATGTCCGGCGTCAGCATATGCACGTCGGCGCCCGCCTTCTTGTAGGTCTCCTCGACGCGCACATCGTCGGCGAGCGCGCCCTTCAGGCCGAATTCCTGCATCTCAAGGCCGACCGTGGTGAGGATCTGCTTCTCCTTGTCCGAGAGGCTGTCGAAGATGAGCTTGGAAATCAGCAAAGGCTGGAAGGTGAATTGATAGGACTTGCCGCGCCCGGTCGCGAGATGGCGCGCGACTTCCTCGGTGCGGAAGGAAATCATGCTGGTGGAGGAGGTGACGGCCGCTTCGCAGATGCCGGTCTGCATGGCCACATAGAGTTCGTTGGAGGGGAAAGAGACAACGGTGCTGCCGATGCGCTGGAACACGATGTCCATCTCGCGCGAGCCGCCGCGCACCTTCACGCCCTTGGCATCCTCCGGCGCGACCACCGGCTGCGCCTTGCTCACGCAGCCCGCCGCCTGCCACACCCAGGTCAGGATCATCACACCTTTGGCGGCCAGCGCGCTTTCCAGCACCTCGCCCGCCGCCTTGGTGCGCCAGGACAGGCCGCTCTCATAGCTGGTCACGATGCCCGGCAATTGCGCGATGTTGCATTCGGGGATTTCGCCGCCCGCATAGGCGATCGGGAACAGCGACATATCGAGCGCGCCCTTCCGCAAGGCGGAGAATTGCGCATTGGTCTTCATCAGCGAGGAGCCGGGATAGACGTTGAACTTCAAGGCGCCGTCCGAGCGCTTCTCCACCTCGGCGGCGAACTTGTTCACCAATTGGTCGCGGAAATCGCCGTCCGTTCCCGTCGAGCCGGGGAACTGGTGCGAGATCTTCAGCGTGCGGGCATCCGCCCGTGCCGCTCCGGTGCCGCGGATGACAAACGGCGCGGCAAGAGCGCCGGACACAAATAGCCTGCGACTGATCTTCATGGCGTTTCTCCCAGTATTTCCGACATTGCGGAGCGGGCGGGATTTTTCCGCGCCCGGTTCTTTCGCGCGCGCGGCTGTGGCTCAGCCCCGCGCCTGATCTTCTCGTGCGATGCTCAGGCGGCGTCCTCGCTGGTCGCGGGCGCCACCTGCGCCACCACGCCGCGCGCTTCCAGCTCCTGGATCGCGGCGGGCGCGAAGCCGTAGTTTTCCAGCACCTCGCGGGTGTGCTGGCCGAGCAGCGGCGGGCTGCGGCGGATCCAGCCCTCCTCGGCGCCGGCCATCTTCAACGGGCTGGAAAGCTGCGCGAGGGGGCCGAGGGTGGGATGGGGCAAGGTCTCCACCAGGCCGAGATGGGCCACCTGCGCGTCATTGAGCGCATCCGCGACGGTGTTGATGGGCCCGGCGGGGATTTCCGCCGCCACCAGAAGGGCGGTCCAGTGGGCGCGGGTGTCGCGCGCCAGCTCCGCCTCGATGATCTCGCGCAGCAGCTGGCGATGGCCCATGCGGCTCGCATTGTCGAGGAAGCGCGGGTCGCTCTTCAGGTCCGGCCGCTCCAGGATGTCGCACAGCTTCAGCCACATATCCTGGGTGGCGGCGCCGATGTTCATGTCGCCGTCGCCGGCGCGGAACACGCCATAGGGGGTGATCACCGGATGCACGTTTCCGGTCGGCTCCGCCACCTCGCCGAGGCTGAGATAGCGCTGGCCCTGCACGCTGAGCAGGCTGACCAGGCTGGAGAGCAGCGAGGTTTCCACATGATCGCCGCGGCCCGTGTCCTGGCGCGCGATCCAGGCGCCGAGCACGCCGATGGCGAGCCACATGCCGGAAGTGAGGTCGCCGATGGCGACGCCGACGCGGGTCGGCTCGGTGGTGCCGGTCACGCTCATGAAGCCGGAATAGCCCTGGGCGATCTGGTCGAAGCCGGGGCGCGCGCTCAGCGGACCGGAGGAGCCGAAGCCGCTGATGCTGGCGATGATCAGCTCCGGCTTGAGGGCGCGCAGCTCCTGCGGATCGAGGCCGAGCTTTGCCAGGGTGCCGGGCTTGAAATTCTCGATCATGACGTCCGACTTCAGCGCCATCTCGCGCAGCAGCGCCAACCCCTCGGGGGAGCGGAAATTGAGCGCGATGCTGCGCTTGTTGCGGTTGCCGGAGAGATAATAGGCGCTCTGATCGCGGTCGAACGGTCCCCAGGTGCGGATCATGTCGCCGCCGCCCACCGGCTCGACCTTGACCACGTCGGCGCCGAGGTCCGCCAGGATCATGCTGCAAAACGGGCCGGACAGGGCGCGGGTCAGATCCAGGACGCGCATTTTCTCAAGGGGCAAAGGCATGGTCGCAGGTCATCTTGCTTGTGGGTGTCGGGCTTGGACTGCCGGTTCGGTTCGCGGGATCGCGGCGCTATTTCACGACCGCGAGATAAGACGCGGGCAGGTGATCGAGCAGCACCGACACCAGTTCGGTTTGCAGCGTCAGGTGCTGCTTCATCAGCGCGTGGGCGGCCTCCTCGCGGCATTCGAGAATGGCGTGCGCCACCTGCTCGTGCTCGCGGCTGGATTTGCGCAGGCGCGCGGGCGTGGTGAGCCAATAGCGGCGATAGGGCGCGAGGCGCTTGCGCAGCAAGCTCGTCTGCTCGTGGAGGAAATCATTGTGGCTGCCGCGATAGACGATCTCGTGGAAGCTGAAATTGGCCTCCGCATAATCCTTGCCGGCGTCCGGCCCCTCTTTCTGCGCGAGGTCGAGGCAGCGCGTCATGGCATGGGCGAGGGCGTCGCGCTCCACCGTGGTCATGCGCGCGGCGGCAAGGGCCGCGCACATGCCCTCCAGCTCCGCCATCACCTCGAACATCTGCACCATGCGCTGAAGCGAGAGGGGGGAGACCACGGCGCCGACCCGCTGGCGGATCTGGACGAAATCGATCGCGGCCAGTTGCAGGAAGGCTTCGCGGATGGGGGTCTTCGACACGCCGAAGCGCTTGGCGAGGCTGACGTCGTCGAGCTTCTCGCCCGGCTCCAGCCGCCCGGAGACGATCTCCTGCTCGAGATAGCGGTAGATGGCGTCGGCATGGGTGCCGGAGCCCCGCAGGAGGCCTTCTTCCTTGCCGTCTGTCGGCGTGGCCGCGGTCTCTTTGCGCACGTGCTGCCCTCTCGTTTGAGGTGATCTTGTCTAAAAAAATATTATTTGCAATTTAAAAAATAATGATCGGCGGATGGGACTGAAAATTGGCCCGCGCGGGGCAAGGCGGCCGGTCTTATCTTGCGATGCAGCATATCCAGATCACCATCTCGCATTAAAATATTTTCTAAATCAGTTTACGCATATTATAAATGCGAAACATCGGGCCGCGCGGGCCGCGTGGGGTGAAGGGCGAGACGGAGCATATGAGCGGCGAAATCACATTCGAGATGCAGGGGGCCATCGGGGTGGTCACCATCGCCAATCCCGGCAAGCGCAACGCGCTGAGCGTGGCCATGTGGACCAGCTTGCGCGATCTGTTCCTGCGGCTCGATGCGGAGCGCGGCTGCCGCTGCGTGCTTGTGACCGGCGCCGGCGGCGCATTCGCGGCCGGGGCGGATATCAGCGAGTTCGAGCAGGAGCGCTCAACCCGCGCCCAGGTCACGCACTATCATGAGGTGCATGTGGGGCCGGCGCTGGACGCCATTCTCGCCTGCGGCATTCCCACGGTGGCGAAGATCCGCGAGGCCTGCATGGGCGGCGGGCTGGAGATCGCCGCGCTCTGCGACCTGCGCATCGCCAGCACCGACGCGAAATTCGGCATTCCCATCAACCGGATGGGCTTTCCCCTGGCGTTCGGCGAGACCGAGCTTCTGTTCAAGCTGTTCGGGCGCGGCGTGCTGGCCGAACTGGTGCTGGAGGGGCGCGTCTTCGAGGCCGGCGAGGCGCTCCAGAAGGGCATCGTGCAGCGGGTTGTCGCCCCTGAGGCGCTCGACGACGAAGCGATGGCGACCGCGCTGCGCATCGCCGGCGGTTCCCCGCTCGCCCATCGCAGCAGCAAGGCGCAATTGCTGCGGCTGTTGCGCGACTGGACCCCGGTCTCGGTCGAGGAGCGCGCGGCCTTCTATGATTTCGCGGAAACGCAGGATTATAAGGCGGGCTACGCGGCGTTCCTGAACAAGCAGCGCGCCGTCTTCACCGGAACCTGACCGGTTCTTCTTGGACAGTTTCAGATGCGCGCGGAGAGCCCCCGCGCGCGTCGTCTCACCGGTGGCGCCGGTTCATTTCAGGCCGAGCAGGCCGCGCATCTTGGAGAGATCCTCCGCCAGCGTATTGACCGGGCCGGCCAAAGCCTTGCGATCCTTCTTGCTGAGCTTGTCATAGCTCTCGAAGCCGTCGGCGGTCTTGTACTTGACCAGGATGGCATCCACGGACGCGAAGTTCGCATCCACCTTCTTCAGGAAGGCCTCGTTCTTCGCATCCTTCGCCAGCAGCGGCTTGAACAGGGTATAGACCTCCTGCGCGCCGTCGATATTGGCCTGGAAATCCATCAGGTCGGTGTGACTGTAGCGGTCTTCCTCGCCGGAAATCTTGGTGGCCGCCACTTCCTCCAGCAAAGCGGCGGCGCCGCCCACCACCTTTTCGGGCGGGAAGGTGAGGCCCTTCACGCGCGCCTGGAGATCGTTCACGTCGGTCATCAATTTGTCGGCGAAGGGGGCAAGGCCGTCGGTGCTGTTGGTGACGAACAGGCCATATTCGATGCGGTGATAGCCGGTGAAGGTCGGGTCCTTCTCCTTCTTGGCATGATCGTCGGCGCGCGAATCGATGGCGCCGTCGAGATCGCTGAACAATTCGGCGATCGGCTCGATGCGCTCGTAATGGGCGCGGGCCGAGGCATAGAGCGCCTTGGCCTTGGCGAGATCGCCCGCCTTCACCGCGTCGGTGAACTCCTTGGTGGCGGTGACGAAGGCATCCAGCTCCTTGGTCACATAGACCTTGTACTGGGCGATCGGCGCGACCAGGTCGAGCGGGGAAACCGCCGCCTGCGCCTGGACCGCGCCGAGGGTCAGCGACAGCGCGGTCGCGAGCATGAGAACAGAGCGCTTCATGGGAAGAAATCTCCAGGAGAAAACAGGATCGTTCGGGATGTTCAGGTGGGCTCGCCCGGCGCGAGCAGGGCGCTGCCGAGAAAATCGGAGGGACCGGACACACCGGGCAGGGCGAAGAAATAGCCGCCGCCGATGGGCTTGATGTATTCCTCGAGCGGTTCGCCGTTCAGACGCTTTTGAACCGTGATGAAACCTTTTTCGAGGTCCGCCTGATAGGCGATGAACAGCAAGCCCATCTCCAACTGGCCGGATTTGGAGATGCCGTTGGAATAATTGAACGGCCGCCGCAAGATCAGGTTCGCCTGCGCGGCGCTGGTGCGGGGATTGGCGAGGCGGATATGGGCGTCGAGCCGGGTCAACCGCCCCTTCGGATCGGCGGCGTAATTGGGCACGTCCTGTTCGGTGTGCCCGCCGAACGGCGCGCCGCTCGCCTTCTTCCGTCCGAAAATCTCCTCCTGCTCCAGCAAGGGCGTGCGGTCCCACCGCTCGACGAAATTGCGGATGATCCGCACCACCTGATAGGAGCCGTTCGCCGCCCAGTCCGGCTCCTCCCCGCGCTTCACCCACACGATGCGCTCCATCATCGCGGCATCGGCGGAATCGGGATTGGCCGAGCCGTCGCGAAAGCCGAGGAAATTGCGCGCGCTCTCCGCCTTGGCACCGGGCCGCGCGGGGATCAGCGGGACCGAGCCCTCCTGCTTCCAGCGCACCAGCAGCAGGTCCGGCAGGTTCTTCACGATGTCCCGCAGCGCGTGGATGTTGGTGTCCGCCGTATTGGAGCAGAACTGAATCAACAGATCGCCGTGGCACAGGTCCGGGTCGAGGGCATCGTTGGGAAACTGCTCCATCGCGGTCAGATGGCGCGGCTTCTTGGGCGCGAGCCCGAAGCGCTCGTCGAACAGCGAGGCGCCCACGGAGACCGTGACCGTGAGATTGTCGGGCACCACCACCGGACCGAGAATGCCGGAATCCGCCGGCGGCAGCTTGGGGTCGAGCTTGGGCGGGGCGCCGCCCTGCATCAGGAAGGCGATGCGTTCCGTCAGCGTGCGGAACAGGCGTTCCAGCTCGGGCCGGGTGGTGGCCAGCACGTCGAACGCCACCACCATTCCAGTGGCCGGCCGGGGCGTGACGATGCCGCTCTGGTGGACGCCGTAGAAGTCCACGCGCTCGGCGGTGCGGTTGCTTTCCGGCGCCGTGGTGACGGGGCTCGAAATGTCGTCGGCGCGGGCGACGGCGGCGGTGCCGAGTATGCCGGCCGCCGCGCCGCCGAGGGCGCCGAACCCCTTGAGCAGGCTGCGGCGGTCGAGCGATGAAGTGCGATGCGGGGAAGAGGGATGAGATGTCATGGTGCCGAACGTCCCGAAATGGTCAGGCCAAGCGCTGCCCCCAGCGTGTCCATGTCGTCGCCGAGCGTGGTGAGCGCGGCGGCGATCGCGGCGCGCTGGTCCGCCGCGACGGTTTCGAAGGATGAAAAGCCCGCGCCATCGCGCTGCGCGGCAAGCAAGGCGGTGAGCGCGGCGCCGTCGGCATCGATGCGGGCGGGCAGGCCCGGCGATGCCTTTTGCGCGAGCGGGCGCAGCAGATTGGCGATGCCCAGCACGGCGTCCGCCTCGGCCTGGATGTCGGCGAGGTCGGAATGGGCATATTTCTCCGCGCCGCCCGTAGCTTCCAGCCCGGCGGCCCGGCGCATCAGGCGGGCCGCGCCGGACACCATACGGTCCGGCTGGAGCTGGAGCGTCGCCATGCGCTGGTCGAGTTCGCCGGCATCGGCGGCGAGCGCCTCGGCCGGGGCGCGCAGGCCCGCGGTGGTGTTCTGCGCGAACAGGCCATATTCCACGCGGTGCAGGCCTTTGAACAAGGGATCCTGCTCGCGCCCGCCGAAATCGTCGGCGCGGGCATCGAGGCGGGTGTCGAGATCGGCGAACAAGTCCGCCGCCGGCGCAAGGCGGGCATAGGAGAGCCGCGCCGCCCCATAAAGCGCGCGGGCCTGCTCCAGGTCGCCCGCCTGCACGGCCTGCGCGAGGGCGGACGTGGCCTTGGCGAAATCCCCGGCATGGGTGAGCAATTGCACCTGGTATTCCGCCAGCGGGCCGATGAAGGCCAGCAAGGCGGGCGCCGCCGGCTCCGCATCCGCCGCCTGCGCGGGCGTCACATGCAGCTTGCCGCGCGGATTGCTGAGCAGGCCGCAAGTGATGTCATAGGTGCCGGCGGCGAGCCGCGTGGCGAGGGTCTGGGTGATGCCGGGCGCGATGTTCTCGCGCTCCTCCACCACCATGACGCCGTCCAGGATCTCCCATTCCATTGCCCGGTTGGAGCGATTGGTGATGGCGAAGGTGGTGCGGCCGGCGGGCACGGTGAGGTCCATGGGCTCGCAGGCGCTGTCCGTGACGATGACCGCCACCGCGTCCCCGGCCTCCGCGGCCTTGCGCCGGCTGGCGAGGCTGGTCGCCCAATAGAAGGCGGCGAACGCGATCACCAGCAGCAGGCCGGACCCCGCGATGGCGAGGCGCATGGCCTTGCGCGACGGCGCGTGCGGCCCGCCGGCGGGCGATGCCGCTTTCGGGGCTGTGTCCATGGTGCCGCTCATCGCGCGCCCCCGCGCTGGGCCAGGGAATGGGACGCCGGCGGCTTTGCGTGCGGCGCGAGGAACAAGGCGAGCGTGATCCCGAGGAAGGCCACATAAGCAATGACGGCGGTGAGGCTCGGCGTATCCTGATAGCCGAGCAGGCCGGCGATGACGGTGCCGA
This sequence comes from Roseixanthobacter finlandensis, assembly GCF_043195105.2. NCBI lineage: Bacteria > Pseudomonadati > Pseudomonadota > Alphaproteobacteria > Hyphomicrobiales > Xanthobacteraceae > Roseixanthobacter > Roseixanthobacter finlandensis. The sequence goes on from NZ_CM195536.1 coordinate 234,550, forward strand.
GCGGCCCGTCGGCGGGCAGGATGGCGGACAGATCGAAGGCGGTCTGCTGGAGATGGTTCCACACGCCCGCTTCATGCAGCGACCGCACGGCGCCCGCGAGGATGCCGGCGGCGACGATGAGAATGAACACGCCGGTCCAGCGGAAGAAGCGCCGCAGATCGAGATGCACACCGCCGGCATAGATGCCGTAACCGAGCGCGAAGGCGAGGCTGAGGCCGAGCACCGCGCCGGCCGGCGCGCCCATGCCGCTGCTCTGCTGGAAGGTGGCGAGCAGGAAGAACACCGATTCAACGCCCTCGCGCGCCACCGCGAAGAACACCATCGCGATCAGTGCAAGGGTCTGGTTGCGCTCGCTGAAGGCGGCGTCGATGGAGGCCTGCAGCTCGCCCTTGATGGAGCGGCCCATGCGGCGCATCCAGAACACCATGGAGGTGAGCACGAACACCGCCACGAGGCCGACGCCGGCCTCGAACGCTTCCTGCAGCTTCTGGGGGAACTCGGCGCTGGCGAGCTGAAGCCCGGCGCCGACGAACAGCGACAGAGCCGCCGCAAGCAGAATGCCGACCCAGATCGCCGGCATCCAGGCGTCGCGGCCGGTCTTTTTCAGATAGCCAGCAATAATGCCGACAATGAGAGCCGCTTCGATGCCCTCGCGCAGCATTATCAAGAAAGAAACGAGCATGCTCTTCGGATCCGGATCCAGCTAACCTAGCGTAATATTCGTCATTGATATTCGCTTAGGAATACTGTTAGCTCGTCTCAACAAGCGGTGCCATGGATCGTGAAAACTTAATAACTCGAATAATTCCAATGTTTATACATGACCTTACGGAAGGTATTTGACTTTCAACGGCTAAGTCGCGGATGATCGAGCGCGGCGGGAATCGGTTCAGCCAAAGGCGATTGTGTGCGCAAGGTGCGGTGATTTGAGGTCCGTCGAGACAAGAGTGAGTAAATTCGCCGCGCGGACCGTGAATACGCAGGTTTGTTGGCGATTTGTTGCTGGTTTTGTTTCTGTCATTTGCAGGTGACAGGGTGGGCGACACGGCGCGTTTCAAATTTGCAACAGTCGGAGCCGATCGGCGACCTGCGTGCAGATAGGGCGCGACACCGTTTTGGGGCCCTGATAAGACGAGTCAACTTGAAATGTGATATTATCACATCTGGCCTGCGGCGAGGTTTGGGGACCTTGCCGCCAGGGGCGGATGGTGGTTTTGGGGAAGGGAAAAAGATGACCGGTTCGGTTGCAGATCGTCTCGCCGCGCGTGGATCACGGAACGGCGCGCTCCTGATGAGATCGCTCCTCGCCGGCGTCGCGGCGGTGGCCTTGCTGGGCGCGCCGGCCCTGGCCGCCGATATGTCGACCAAGGCCCCGGCTGCCGCAGAGCCCGCCGCCGAGGAAGCGGAGCCCTCCATCGCCTCCCAGCTCGGCTGGCTCGGCGATTGGGGCGGCGCCCGCACCAAGCTTGCGGACGCGGGCATCCAGTTCGGCGTCAATTATATCGGCGAGGTGTGGAGCAACACCCGCGGCGGGCTCGGAACCGGCACCGCCTATAACGGCCGCTTTCAGTTCACCATGGACGCGGACCTGAACAAGCTGTTCCACTGGAACAACGCGACCTTCCACGTCAGCGCGCTTCAGATCCAGGGCTCGGATTTTTCCGGCCGGTTTCTCGGCAACATCATGGGCGTCAGCAATGTCGACGCCCTGTCCTCGACCCGCCTGTTCGAACTCTACATCGAGCAGGGCTTCGCCGACGGCAAGGCGAGCCTGCGGTTCGGCCAGCTTTCCGCGGATTCCGAATTCGCCATCAGCGACAATGGCAGCCTGTTCCTGAACTCCACCTTCGGCTGGCCGGCCCTGTTCGCCGCCGATTTGCCGAGCGGCGGCCCGGCCTATCCCCTCGCCACCCCGGGCGTGCGCCTGAAGCTGATGCCGAACGACAATTTCTCCGTCATGCTCGGCCTGTTCAACGGCAATCCGGCACCCTGCTGCGGCGATCCGCAGGAGGAGAACAAGAACGGCCTGAACTTCCTGGTGGATGAGGGCGTGTTCGTGATCGGCGAAGCCGCCTATAGCTACAATAAGGATGCCGATGCCAAATGGCTGCCGGGTACCTTGAAGGTGGGCGGCTGGTATAATTCCAACTCCATGCCCAACCAGCGCTATGACATCTTCGGTCTTTCGCTGGCGAATCCGGACACGCTCGGCATCGCCCAGCAGAGCAATGGCGATTATTCCTTCTATGCGATCCTCGATCAGATGATCTATCGCAAGCCCGGCACCAAGGACCAGGGCATCGGCATCTTCGGCCGGGTGAGCGCGGCGCCGAATGCGCAGAATTCCATCAGCTTCTATGCCGATGGCGGCATCAATTTCAAAGGCATGGTGCCCGGCCGCGAAGCCGATTCCTTCGGCGTTGCCTTCGGCACCTCGCGCGTTTCCTCCTATGCGCGTGGCCTGGATCAGGATATCGCCCTCTATACCGCATCCTATTATCCTGTGCGCGGCAGCGAAACGGTGCTGGAAGCCACCTATTCGTTCGAGGTCACGCCCGGCTTCACCATCCAGCCGGACTTCCAATACATCTGGAACCCCGGCGGCGGCGTGCTTGATCCCAACGATCCGAACGGCCTGACCACGATCAAGAATGCCGCCGTGTTCGGCGTGCGCACCACCATCAATTATTGAGCGCATCACTTATTGAGCGCATCAATGCTTGAATGACAGGGGCGGCCCGCGCCGCCTCTGTTTTCATGCGGCGCGATCCTGCCTTCGTTGCAGTCTTGGGCGCACACGCGGTGCGTCCATTTCGCTGGAAAAACACTTTACGATAAACCCGCAGCCCCCTTCGGCGCGGCGACCACCCGGTTGCGGCCTTCCGCCTTGGCGGCGTACATGGCCATGTCCGCCGCTTGCAGCATGGCATCCACCGTGCAGCGCGGCGCGCGCGATACCGTCACCCCCACCGAAACGGTGACGGTGAGAGCCTCGGCGGCGCCCGCGAACGCCTGGTCCTGGATTTCCGTCCGCACCCGTTCGGCGACACCGAGCGCATCCGGCAGTTCGGTTCGCGGCATCAGGATCGCGAATTCCTCGCCGCCAATGCGGGCGACCACATCCGCCCCACGCACCGCCGCCTTCAGCGTATGGGCGACGGCGATCAGAATGGTGTCGCCGCCGGCGTGCCCGTAGCGATCATTGATGGACTTGAATTCGTCCACGTCCACGAAGGCGAGCGCGAACGGATCGCCTGCGCGCGCGCCGGCGAAATGGCCGTTCATGGCCTCCCGGAACGCGCGCAGATTGAGCAGGCCGGTCAGCGTATCCTGCCGCGCCGCCACATCCAGCGCGGCATTCTGCTGGTACACGGTCGCCAGCGCGCGGCGGGCCTGGACGCTGAAGACGTGGAAGCAGACGCCGGTGAAGCCGAGCGTGATCGCGAATGTGCTGGCCGCAAGCGGGGTGACCACCACATGGTTCGTCACCGCCGCGACGGCGAAGATCGCGAGCGCGGCGGCAATTGCGATCCAGGCGGCGATGCCGCCAAAGATGAGGAAGATCGCGCCGACGCAGGGAAAGAAAAGCAGCATCCGCAACGAATCCCGCGGCACCAGAAACTGCGCCGCGCCGATATAGCAAAACGCCGCGAGGAAGAAGAACGCGGCGATCGGCGTGAACCGCCCCGGCCAGCATCGCACCGCGAACAGCAGCACCGCGACGAGGAGAAGGAACGCGAAGGTGTTGCCCTCCTGCACCCGTCCCAGCGACAGCCAGCCCGCGAATGAGCTGAAAATCATCCCTCCGGCCCACAGCAGGGAGGCCGCCATGATCGTCATGAGGAACCGGCGCCGCAGCGCGAGGTCCTGAAGCGTGCCGTTGGACGAGCTGGGTGCGGGCAATGGCGGCATCGCGACGGGGGCTCTCCGGCCAAGGCTGAGGCAAAAGCGGTGGCGTGCTCGGCGCAAGAGTGTCGCACGTCTCGTTCCGCTTTGAACCTGCGGACGTATCATCGCGGCCGCGTCGGGCGGCGCGCGAACACCGCGCCGCCCGACGCGGCCTCCCGACGAGGCCGCCCCTTTGGGGCGGCGCCGTCCGGCGGTGCGGCTCAGATCTTGTATTCGTATAGCAGCCGCGCCCGGATGGTGCCGTCCAGCGCGCGGATGTCTTCCAGAACGCTCTGGCTGTCGGTGGCGGACGCGTCGGCATCCAGCACCACATAGCCGACGTCGGCATGGGTCTCGTAATATTGCGCGGCGATGTTGACCGAATGGCGCGCGAGCACTTCGTTCAGCCGCCCGAGCATGCCCGGCACGTTGCGCTGAACCTGGATGAACCGCGTGCCAAGGGGACGTGCCGGCAGCTGCACCTGGGGGAAATTCACCGCCCCCATGGTGGAGCCGGAATCGCTGTAATCCACCAGCTTGCGCGCCACCTCGGCGCCGATCCGCTCCTGCGCCTCTTCCGTCGAGCCGCCGATGTGCGGCGTCAGGATGACATTATCCAGGCCCTGGAGCGGGGAGACGAAGCGCTCGTTGTTGGAGCCGGGTTCGACCGGGAACACGTCCACCGCCGCCCCGCGCAGCTTGCCGGCGCGCACCGCGTCGGCGAGTGCGTCGAGATCGACCACGGTGCCGCGGCTGTTGTTGATGAAATAGCCGCCGTCCTTGATCGCCGCGATTTCCGCGCGGCCGATCATGCCGTGGGTCGCCGGGGTTTCCGGCACGTGCAGGCTCACCACATCGCTCTGCGCCAGCAGGTCCTGCAGGCTCGCCGTGGATTCCGTATTGCCGTGGCGCAGCTTGTCGGTGTGATCGTAGAACAGCACCCGCATTCCCATGGCTTCGGCGAGGTTCGACAGCTGCGAGCCGATATTGCCATAGCCGATGATGCCGAGGGTCTTGCCGCGCACTTCGTGGCTGTCGTTGGCGGACTTGTCCCAGCGGCCTTCGTGCGCGGCGTGGGAGCGCGCCGGAATGCGGCGCAGCAGCATGACGATCTCGCCGATCACCAGCTCCGCGACGCTGCGGGTATTGGAGAACGGCGCGTTGAACACCGGGATGCCGTGCGCGCGGACCGCATCCACGTCCACCTGATTGGTGCCGACGCTGAAGCAGCCGATGGCGATCAGCCGGTCGGCGGCTTCCACGATATCGGCGGTGATCTGCGTGCGCGAGCGGATGCCGAGCAGGTGAACGCCCTTGATGGCCTCCTTCAGCGCATCGCCATCGAGCGCCTTCGGCAGGCGCGTCACGTTGGAATAGCCGGCGGCGGTCAGCATCTCGACGGCGCTGTCGTTCACGCCTTCGAGAAGCAGTATCCGGATCTTGTCCTTGGCCAGCGAGAGTTGCGGCGAATGGGAAAGGCTAGCGTCCACGATCTCGACGTCCTTCAACGATGAATGAGCGGCCAGCTGGAAACCGTGTCGGCAAAAGGGTTCGGCAAAAGGGTTCGGCTTGGCCGGCTGGTCCGTGTCCGGGGGGCGGGAGCCTCTCGGGCGGCGCGAACTTAACCCTTTTGCTGCCCGCGTCCAGGCTCTGGACGGCGCCCCGGGAAATCGTCGCACCCCGGTGTTGGATGATGCGCAGGCCCAGTTGGCAGGCTCAGCTGCGCAGGCCCGGCGCCTCCTGCCCGGTGCGGGCGACATATTCGCTATAGCCGCCGCCATATTGGTGCACGCCCTCCGGCGTCAGCTCCAGCACGCGGTTGGACAGCGCGGCGAGGAAATGCCGGTCATGGGAGACGAACAGCATGGTGCCCTCGTAATCTGCCAGCGCGGCGATCAGCATCTCCTTGGTGGCGATGTCGAGATGGTTGGTCGGCTCGTCCAGCACCAGGAAGTTGGGCGGGTCGAACAGCATCCGCGCCATCACGAGGCGCGCCTTTTCCCCGCCCGAGAGCACGCGGCAGCGCTTTTCCACATCGTCGCCGGAAAAGCCGAAGCAGCCGGCAAGCGCGCGCAGGCTGCCCTGCGCCGCCTGCGGGAAGGCATCCTCCAGCGATTGGAACACGGTGCGCTCGCCCTCCAGCACCTCCATGGCATGCTGGGCGAAATAGGCCATCTTCACGCTGCCGCCGACGGAGACCGTGCCTTCGTCCGGCTTCGTGGCGCCGGCCACCAGCTTCAGCAGCGTGGATTTTCCAGCCCCGTTGACGCCCATGATCGCCCAGCGGTCGCGCCGGGCGACGTGGAAGTCCAGCCCTTCATAGATGCGGCGGGCGCCGTAGCTCTTGTGCACGTTCTTGAGATTCACCACGTCGTCGCCGGAGCGCGGCGGCGCCTGGAATTCGAACGCGACGGTCTGGCGGCGGCGCGGCGGCTCCACGCGCTCGATCTTGTCGAGCTTCTTCACCCGGCTCTGCACCTGCGCGGCATGGGAGGCGCGGGCCTTGAACCGCTCGATGAAGGCGATTTCCTTGGCCAGCATGGCCTGCTGGCGCTCGAATTGGGCCTGCTGCTGCTTTTCCGCCAGCGCCTGCTGCTGGGCGTAGAATTCATAATCGCCCGAATAGCTGTTCAGCGCGCCGGCGTCGATTTCGACGATCTTGGTGACGACGCGGTTCATGAAGGCGCGATCATGTGAGGTCATCATCAGCGCGCCGTCGAAATTCTTCAGGAACGCCTCAAGCCAGATCAGGCTTTCCAGGTCGAGATGGTTGCTCGGCTCGTCGAGCAGCATCACGTCGGGGCGCATGAGCAGGATGCGGGCCAGCGCCACGCGCATCTTCCAGCCGCCCGACAGGCGGCCGACATCGCCCTCGATCATCTCCTGGGTGAAGCCGAGGCCGGCGAGCACCTCGCTGGCGCGGCCCTCCAGCGCATAGCCGTCCAGCTCCTCGAAGCGTCCCTGCACCTCGCCATAGCGCTCAATGACCGCGTCCATCTCGTCGGCGCGGTCGGGATCGACCATGGCCGCTTCCAGCGTCCGCAGCTCGGCGGCGATGGTGCTGACCGGGCCGGCGCCGTCCATCACCTCGGCGAGCACGCTCTGTCCGGCCATGTCGCCCACGTCCTGGCTGAAATAGCCGATGGTGGTGCCGCGATCGATGGAGACCTGCCCCTCGTCGGGCGCCTCCTGCCCGTTGATGAGGCGGAACAAGGTGGTCTTTCCGGCGCCGTTGGGGCCGACGAGGCCGATCTTTTCCCCCTTGAGAAGGGTCGCGGAGGCCTCGATGAAGACGATCTGCTTGCCGTTCTGTTTGCCGATGGAGTCGAGCCGGATCATGCGCGCTGGGAACCCTGGAATGAAGCTGCTGCGCGCTTAGGCCATTTGGCCGGCCGGGGGAAGGCCGCAAACGGGACAAGGCTGCAAACGTGAAAAGGCCCCGTCGTCGGAACGGCGGGGCCGGCGCGCTCATAATAAGCGCGGGGATGGGACGTCAGGAATGGGGACGCGGCGTCACCGGCCGGGCGCCTCGCCCTGCGCCTTCCGGCGCTGGGTGTCGTCCTCCATCAATTCGAACCACATGGCGTTGAGCACCGCGAAGGCCGCCGCCAGCGGCAGCCCCAGCATCCAGGCGAAGTACCACATCGTGCATTCTCCTCAGTATGCGTGGCCGTTTTTGTCGGTGACCATGGCTTCGTCCACCTTGCCCCACAGCACGCTGTAGACCCAGGTGGTATAGGCCAGGATGATCGGCAGGAAGATCACCGTCACCACCAGCATGATGAACAAGGTGAGGTGGCTCGACGAGGCATCCCACACCGTCAGGCTCGATTGGGGATGGATCGAGGACGGCAGGATGAACGGGAACATGGACACGCCCACGGTGGAGATGATGCCGAAGATTCCCAGCGCCGAGGCCAGGAACGTCGGCACTTCCCGCCGCGCGCGCAGGCCGAGGAAGGCGCCGGCCGCGCCGAGGACGCCCAGGGCGGGCGCCAGCAGCAGCACCGGATAGGACGCGTAATTGACGAACCATGCGCCGCGCTCCATCGCCACCGACTTCAGCAGCGGATTGGACGGGCCGAAGGGGTCCATGGGGGCGGTCAGGCGATAGCCCTGAATGAACAGGTACAGGGCGACGCCGGCGAGGACGAACAAGGCGATGGTGGCCAAGGCGGCCACGCTGCCGATCGCCCGCGCCCGGGCGGCCACCGGGCCGTCCGCCTTCACCATCAGCCAGGCCGATCCGTGGGTCACCAGCATGGCGACCGAGAGCAGCCCGCACAGCAGGGCGAAGGGATTGAGCAGGCCGAAGAACGTGCCCTCATAGAAGATGTGCAGTTCGCTGTCGAAGCGGAACGGCACGCCCTGAAGCACATTGCCCACCGCGACGCCGAAGATCAGCGCCGGCACGAAGCCGCCGATGAACAGCGCCCAATCCCAGCAGGTGCGCCACACGACGCTGTCGCGCTTGCTGCGATACTTGAAGCCCACCGGCCTCAGGATCAGCGCCGCGAGAATGGCGAACATGGCAAGGTAGAAGCCGGAAAAGGACACCGCATAGAGCGGGGGCCAGGCGGCGAAGATCGCGCCGCCGCCGAGGATCAGCCACACCTGGTTGCCTTCCCACACCGGGCCGATGGTGTTGATGACCACCCGCCGCTCCACGTCGGTGCGGGCGACGAACGGCAGCAGCGTGGTCACGCCCAGGTCAAACCCGTCCATGATGGCGAAGCCGATGAGCAGCACGCCCAGCAGCACCCACCAGATGAGCCGCAGGATTTCGTAATTGATCAGGTCGCTAAGGATCATGGCGCATCACTCCGCAGGGGCCAGGCGGGCTTCGAGCAGCCCCGCTTCGGGCTTGGTGTCCGGCGCGGGACCCTTGCGGATCGCGCCGATCATGAGGCCCATTTCGATGATGATGAGGGTGGTATAGATCAGGGCGAAGCCGCAGATGGTCATCAGCACCGTCGTCGCGCCGAGGTTTGAAACGCCGGCGGCGGTGGGCAGCATGCCTTCGATCATCCAGGGCTGGCGGCCGAATTCCGCCACCACCCAGCCGAATTCCGCCGCGATCCAGGGCAGCGGGATCGACAGCACCGCGAGCCGCAGCAGCATCGGATAGCGGTCCAGCATGCGGCGCGCCGAGAGGATGAACATCAGCGTCATGAAGGCGATGAAGTAGAAGCCGAGGCCCACCATGATGCGGAACGACCAGAACATGGGCGCGACGCCGGGCACGGTGTCCCAGGCGGCCTTGCTGATCTGCTCCGGCGTCGCCTGCCGGGGGTCATCCACATAGCGCTTCAGGAGCAGCGCATAGCCGAGGTTGCGGCCGTTGTCCTCGAACGCCTTCTGCACGTCGGGGGCAACCGCGGTGCTGCCCGCGGCGCGGATCTTCTGGAGTGCGTCATAGGCGATGATGCCTTGCTGGATGCGGTCCTTGGCATGGCCGACCAGTTCCTCGATGCCGGGGATGACGGTGGTCAGCGAGCGGGTGCCGATCAGGCCCATCACCCAGGGGATGCGCACCGCATAATGGGTCTCGCGCGCTTCCTGGTCGGGAAAGCCGAACAAGGTGAAGGAGGCCGGCGCCGGCTCGGTCTCCCACATGGCCTCGATGGCGGCGAGCTTCATCTTCTGGTGCTCGGTGTCGAGATAGCCGCTCTCGTCGCCCAGCACGACCACGGAGAGCGCGGCCGCGAGCCCGAACGAGGCCGCAACCGTCATGGAGCGCTTGGCGAGCTCCACGTGCCGCCCCTTCAGCAGATACCAGGCCGCGACGCCGAGCACGAAGAAGGACGCCGTCACATAGCCGGCGGACACGGTGTGCACGAACTTCGCCTGGGCGACCGGATTGAACAGCACCGCGTAGAAGTCGGTCACCTCCATGCGCATGGTCTGCGGGTTGAAGGCCGATCCGGTCGGGTTCTGCATCCAGCCATTGGCGATCAGGATCCAGAGTGCGGAGAAATTGGAGCCGATCGCCACCGCCCAGGTGGTGACGAGGTGCCCCACCTTCGAGAGCTTGTCCCAGCCGAAGAAGAACAGGCCGACGAAGGTCGCCTCCAGGAAGAAGGCCATCAGCCCTTCGATGGCCAGCGGCGCGCCGAAGATGTCGCCGACATAATGGCTGTAATAGCTCCAGTTCATGCCGAACTGGAACTCCATGACGATGCCGGTGGCCACCCCGAGCACGAAATTGATGCCGAACAGGGTGCCCCAGAACTTGGTCATCTGGCGCCAGATCTGGCGTCCGGTCATCACGTAGACCGTCTCCATGATCGCCAGGAGCACGGAGAGGCCGAGCGTGAGCGGCACGAAGAGGAAATGGTAGAGCGCCGTCATCGCGAATTGCAGGCGCGATAAGCTTACGATGTCGAATTCCATGTCATCGCTCCGGGCAGGCCCGGCCTCCAGTCGCAAGGGTCAGGCGCGGGGGCGCCGTCGGGGTGTTGGGCGGGCACGTTCAGTCCGGGCGCAGCGCGGCAAGGGCGGCCTCGAAGGCCGGCGTGCCGCGTTCCGTCCGGGCGAGAATGCGCCCGCCGTCGAGGATGATCAGGTGGTCGGCGATCTCAGCCTCCCGCCGGATATGGGTGGCGATCACAAGGGTGCGTGCGCCCACATGGTCGGCGACGCGGGTCAGCACGTCCCTGCCGGTGGCCGCGTCGAGCCCCTCGGTGGGTTCGTCGAGCAGCCAGAGCGGAGCGGCGCGCAGCAGCAGCCGCGCCAGCGCCAGGCGCCGGCTCTCGCCGCCGGACAGGCCGAGCCCGCCTTCGCCCAGCAGGGTGTCGAGCCCGCGCGGCAGGGCGCGGATGGGGGCCGCGAGCCCCGCCGCCGCCAGCGCATCCCAGAGCCGCGCGTCCGTGGCATCGGGGGCGGCGAGGCGCAGATTGTCGCGCACGCTGTCCTGGAACAGTTCGGTGCGCTGGGTCAGCAGCGTGGCGGGGCAGGCTTCCAGCGTGCCGGCGGCCGGGGCCATCTCCCCGCTGAGCAGGGCCAGCAATGTGGATTTGCCTGCGCCGCTGGCACCGATGATCGCGAGGCGCGCGCCGCGCGGAATGTCGAGAGTGAGGTCGTGCACGGCGTCCCGCTGCGCACCCTCGTGGCGCGCCGAGACGCCATGAAGCCGCGCCGCATGGTCGGCGTGCGGAAGGCTGGGCCGGAGCGCCGGCGGCTGGGGCCGCAGGCGCGGCGCGATGCGGCGGGCGGCCAGCAGGGTGCGGCCGAGTTCCAGGGCGCCGCGCCTAAGGCCGGCGAAGGGTTCGGTGGCCGCCAAAGCCACCAGCAGGCCGAGCACCGCCACCGGCGTGCCGATCACCCCGTCCCGCGCCAGCAGGCCGACCGCGAGCAGCGTGCCCGCCAGCACCACCGTGCCGGCGAGGGCGAAGCCGGCGCCGACGGCGGTCTCGATCCAGTCCAGGGCGTCGTCCGCCTTGGCCGCGTCGGCATCGGCGCGGGCGATGGCGGCGCGCTGGCCGGCGAGGCGCCCGGCCAGGATCAGCTCGGTCTGGCCCGCCACGAGATCAATGGCGCGGGCGCGCAGCGCCTCCAGGGCATAAGCGCGGCGCCGGGCCGGCTGCCGGGCGGCGCGTGCGGCGAGGATCGGCAGGCCGAACCCGGTAAGGAGCAGCCCGCCCGCCACGGCGAGGCCAAGGCCGGCATGCAGGGTTCCGAGCGTGATCCCCGCGACCAGCGCCGCCGCCAGCATCGCCCCGGCCGGCACCAGGATGCGCAGATAGAGCGAATCCAGTGCGTCGATGTCGGCGGTGAGGCGGAACAGCAGCTTCGCCGGCCGCGCCAGCAGGCCGCGCGCCGCGCCCGGCTGGGCAAAGCCGCGGAACAACCGCTCACGCAGCACCGCGAGAATGGAGAGGGCGCCGTCATGGGTGGTCAGCCGCTCGCCATAGCGCGCGGCGGTCCGCGCCAAGGCGAGAAAGCGGATGGCGGCGGCCGGCGCGAATACGTCGAAGGCGAGCGCGGTCGCGGCGGAGAGGCCGGCGAATGCGGTCGCGGAAATGAACCAGCCAGACAAGCCCAGCAAGGCGATGCCCGCGAGCACCGTGGTGGCGGCGAGCGCCAGGCCCGCCATCAGCATGGCGCGTCGGGTGGTGAAGAATAAGGCCAGGACGGTGCCGAGATCGCCCATGCGGGAGGCCGGCGCGGGGGTGTCCGCGGGGTGCGGAAGGGTGCGGCGGGTCATGGGCGCGGCTCCAGGATCATCGCACCGTCCAGGAGGATCGTGCGGTCCAAGACGATCGTGCGGTCCATGCGGGCGATCAGCGCGGGATCGTGGGTGGCGAGGATCAGCGTGCGTCCCTCGGCCAGCCGCAGCAGGCCGTCGGTGACATCGCGGGCCGTCGCGGCATCGAGATGGGCGGTGGGTTCGTCGGCGAGGATCAGCGACGCGTGCGGGTTCGCCGCCGCGCGGGCAAGGGCGAGGCGCAGCGCTTCGCCGCCGGAGAGGCCCGACCCGCCTTCGCCGATCTGCCCGGCATGGTCGCTGGCGACGCGCTCCAGTGCTGCGAAGGCGAGGGCGTGCCCGACCTCGGCGGCGCCGATGCCCGCACGCCCGAGCGCGATGTTGGCGCGCAGCGAGCCGGCGAAGAAATGCGGCGTCTGGCCGATCCAGGCCATGCGGCGGCGCAGCTCCGCCGCCGTCTCGGCGCCCAGGGGAATGTCGGCTATGGCGATTTCGCCGGCTTCCGGCGGCGCGAGGCCGGCAATCAGCGCCAGCAATGTGGACTTGCCCGCGCCGCTGGCGCCGATGAGGGCGACCCGCTCGCCCGGCGCCACCGCGAAGCTGAAATCCTGGAGAATGGGGGTCTCGCCACCGGCATGGCGGAAGCACAGGCCGGTTCCGCGCACCGCAGGCGGAGGGCAGGGGGCGGCGGCGGGCGGATTTGCCGGAGCGGTGTCGGCGACGGCCGCGTCCGGCAGGGCAAGCCCCTGGTGCGCCAGGCGGTCGAGCGCCTCCAGCGCGGCTTCGCCCGCCGCCCGGTCGTGCCAGACCGCGGAAAGATCGCGCAGCGGCTGGAAGAAGGCCGGGGCGAGCAGCAGGATGAACAGGCCCTCGCCGAGCGAGAGCCGCCCGCCCCAAGCGCCGAAGTCGAGCGGGCCGAGGAAATGAAAGCCGATATAGACCGCCAACATGGCGACGCCGAGGGCCGAGAACAGTTCCAGCACCGCCGAGGAGAGGAAGGCGATGCGCAGCACCGCCATGGTGCGCGTCTTCACCGAAAGGGCATTGGCCAGCAGGCGTTGCGCCGTGAGGTCGACGGCGTCCAGCGCGCGGATGGTGGCAAGCCCGCGCAGGCGATCCAGCAGGAAGGCATTCATGCCGCCGGTCTCGATCATCTGGGCGGCGCTGGCTTCCTTGGCGCGCCAGCCCACCAGCGCCATGAACAGGGGGATGAGCGGCGCCGCGACCAGCAGCACCAAAGCGGCCACCCAGGACAGGGGCAGCACCACGCCGAGGATGGCGAGCGGCACGAGGGTTGCCCGCTGGCGGGCCGGCGTATAGCGCGCCAGATACGGCACCACCGCTTCGGCCTGCTCGGCGATGGCGCTCGCGGCGGCGCCCGAGGCGGGCCGGTTGCGATCCAGCGGCGAACGGGTGGACAGGGCCATGGCCGCGCGGGCCCGCATCTGCGACAGCGCCGCGCGGGCGGAACGGAAGGCGAGCCGGGAGCCGCAGGCCTCAAGCCCCGCGCGCGCCACCCCCAGCACCAGCACGAGCAGCGCGGCCCATGCCACCCGAGTCATATCCACGGGCGTTATGCCCACGGGCATTATGTCCAGGTGGTCCACGCCCGCGCCTGCGGCGATGGTTTGCACCGCATAGGCGAGGGCGGCGGCCTGCGGAAGCCACACCAGCGCGGCCGCGGTCTGCATCAGGCTGCCGCGCCGGATTCCCGGAGCAGGCGGCACCTTCGCCGGCCGGGAGCGGCCGGACGCGGCCGCGCGTTCCGGTGTCGCGGAGACCTGCCGCGCCGCGTCGCAGTCTCGTGCGGCGTCCCGCGCAACGGAGCCTTGTGTGCCGGATTCTTGGGCGTCGGATTCTTGGGCGTCGGATTCTTGCGTGTCAGGTGATTGTGCGCCCGCATCCCGTGCGCCCACTCCTTGCGGGGTCGGGTCGTCAGGCAGGGCGGGGCGCGCGGCTGGGACGGGGGCGAGGGCGATGTACATGGTCATCCCCCCGGCTTTTCCGTGCGCGGCCGCCGGGGCCGCCCGAGGGCCACCACCTTGTCGGTCGCTTCCAGCAGGCGGGTCACCTTGGCGCCCATGGCGAGCAAAGTCGCCAGCCGCGCGGTGTCCAGCCCCTTCACGTCCTCGTACCAATTGGTGAGCTGTTCGATGAGGGCGTGCATCTCGCCGAGCCGCGCCTGGGCGTGGCGCTCCTCCTCGGTGGCGGGCTCCTGCATCAGGAGTTCGCGCAGCACCGACAAGGTGGGGTCCACCTCGCGCTTCTTACGCTCCTCGGCCAGGGTTCGCAGAATCTGCCAGGTGTCGTCGGGGGTGACGAAGAAATCCCTGCGATCGCCGGGCAGGTGCTTGAGCACGACGAGATTCCAGGCCTGGAGTTCACGCAGGCTCATGGACACGTTGGACCGGGAGATGCCCAGCGCCTCGACGATCTCGTCGGCGCACAGCGGCCGGGGCGAGACGAACAGCAGGGCATAAATCTGGCCGACGGTGCGATTGATACCCCAGCGGCTGCCCATTTCACCGAAATGCAGCACGAAGGCCTGGACCATGGCGGGCAGCTTCATTTTGTTTCTCGGCAAACTGAATTTTCAGAAACTTCTGAAAATTGCATACTGCAACCCGCGAATGGCAGCAAGAGCCACGCTGCCGCCTGGGGTTCCAAGCCGGCATTTCGGACTGAAATCAGTGGTGCTCAATCCCGCCGGCATCCCGCAACAGGGGACCGACGCCGGCTTTATCCGCCGTTGGAAACCGGGCGTCCTTGATCCGTCGCAACTGGCTTTGAATGCGGACCCTCAGGTCGGCGCGCAATAGAGCCCGTAGAGGGTCTCCAGCACCGCGCGCACCTCGCGGCTGGCGAGCCTGTAATAAATCGTCTGGGCCTCGCGCCGGGTGGTCACGAGTCCTTGAAGGCGCATCTTGCCCAGATGCTGGGACAAGGCGGACTGGCTGAGCCCGGCCAGCATCGCAAGATCGCCCACCGATCGCTCGCCCTCCATCAAATGGCACAGCACCAGAAGCCGCTTGGCATTGGCCATGGAGGACAAAAGCGCAGCCGCTTCCTCCGCGCGCGTCTCAAGCACGGGAAGGGGCGGTTTTGAGGATGTGGCCGGCGACGGGACGATTGACATATTATAACATTCGAATATACGTATTAAATAACTTATATGAGGAGGCTGCCATGGTCAATGTCGGAACTTTCGATCGGGCCGTGCGTGCGCTCGCCGGCATCATATTGCTTGTTCTTCCCTTTGTGCCGGCGGGCGCCGGCGCGCTCGCGGGGATGGGCGCCTGGATCTGGATCCTGCCCGCGATCGGCGTGGTGCTTCTGCTCACGGCGCTGTTCCGCTTCTGCCCGGCCTACACCCTGCTCGGCATCCGGACTTGCGCGACCAAGTAAAGAGGCTGGACGACCATGACTCCCTTCACCACTCTCGCTTCGGCAGGATGCTGATCGGCGTGCCCGCCTTGCTGCTGCAGGTGCCTCATCAACGGCCTGTCGCTGTTTGATCCCGAGCTTTGATGGTGCACTCTTTTCAGGAATGGAAGGATGCGCCGTGGGCCAGGTTCTCCATGGATGCACCACGACGGCAGAGGCCGTCCGCCGGGCGATACAGCATAGTCAAGAAAGCCTGAGGGCACTGGCAAAGCGCTGCGGGATCAACCAGAAGACAGTCACCAAACGCAAGAAGCAGACCTCTTGCGCGGATCTTCCGATCGACCGGAAGGACGCCAGGTCGACGATCCTGTCCGTGGGGGAGGCGGCGATCGTCGTCGCCTTCCGCAAGCACACCCCGTGCCGCTCGACGACTGCCTACGCCCGAAAGGCGAGAAATTTCATCTGTATGTGGGCATCGACCGCACCTCGCAGTTCGCCTTTGCCCCGCTCGAACATCTAGCCGGCGAGCCGCTCGCGCTGGTAGGCGAGCAGGTCCAGTGAGGGCGCCGCGTCCCGGCCGCCGATCAGCGTGAGCAGGCAATGCACCTGCCCGCGATGGTGGGTCTGGTGGTTGAACACATGATCCAGCGCTTCGCTCAGAACCTGGGTGAACCGCCGGCCGGAACTGTTCGCATAGCTGAATTCGGCCGCAAGCCGCGCTTCATCCAGCCCGGCGATGAAGGCGTGGATGCGGGCATCCTCGGCGATCCGCGCCGCGCGCAGATCGGCCAGCGCCTCGTGGAGGATGGTATCCAGCGCCGGCTGCGGCCGGTCCGCCTGCGTGAAGCGATCGAGCCAGATGCGATCCGCCACCAGCAGGTGATTCAGCGTGCCGTGCACCGAACCGAAAAAGGCGCCACGGCCGGCGCGGAAATCCGCATCGTCGAGCCGGGCGGCGGCATCATACAGGCGCAGATTGGCCCAGGAATTATAGCCGGCGAATTCCAGATAGGGGCGCAGGGTCATGGCAGGCTCGCATCGCAGTCGGCGCCAGCCTCGGCCGGTCGCCCGGACATGAAACGGGCGCCCCGAGGGGCACCCGCAATCATCTCAAGCGGTCATTTTACGTGCACAGCTCAGCGCCGGAAGCCGCCGCCCCCGAAGCGCGCGCCGCCTCCGAAGCCGCCGCCGCCGAAGCGGTCCGCGCCGGCATTGATGCGCTGGTCGCTCCACTGGCGCGCCTGGCGCTCCTGGTCGAGACCGGCCGGCGCCGCATTATGGTCCACCGACTGCCAGCCGGAGGAGGTGGCCTTGTTCCAGCCGGTGTCCGAGTGCTGGTAGACGTTGCCGTCATGGTCGGCATAGACGTTGCCATTGTTCCAGCCCACCGTATTGCCGGTGCGCTGGTTGGTGGCGACGCCCTTGCTGTCCACGTCCACATGCCCGTCTTCGCGGCTGACCGAGGTGGTGGAGGCGTGGGCGGTGCCGGCAGTGGGATTGACGCCGGTGGATTCGCGCGTCGCTTCCTTGTTGCCGGTATAGGCATTGCCGGTCACCGACGCGCTCGATTGGCCGCGCGCCCCGGTGGCGGGGTTGTAGCGGGAATTGTCGCGGGCAGCGCCATAATTGCCGGTATACGGATTGAACGCCGCCGCCGAGCGGCCGGCGAAATCGGTGCCGCGGGCCGTGGTGCCGGACCAGGCGCGCGAGGACCAGCCAGTGCCGTTGGCGGTCACGCCCCAGGAATGGGCCACCACCGCATCGCCGCCCCAGCGGCCATACATGTTGGTATAGTTGAGATTGGAATAGCCCCAATGGCCGCCCCAGGGGCCGGCGCCCCAATAGGGCCCCCAATAGGGGTTCACGGCGGCGCCCCAGGCCCAGCCGGCGGCGAAGCCGAAGCCGAAGCCCACGGTGGCGCCGAGCGCGAAGCCGGCGCCATAGCCATAGGTCGCCGGGCAGCCATACCACCAGGTGGCCCCGGCATAGCCGGTGCAATAATAGCCGCTGCCATAGACCACGGTGCCGCCGGGCGCGACCATCACGCCCATATAGCCGGGGGTGTAGCCGACCACGACGGTCTCGGGCTGCACCGAATAGATCCGCACATAGGTCACATAATGCACGGGCGAGGAGACCGGGATCGTATAGATCACGTCCGGCACCGCGTCAGCGACCCGCCAGGGACCCGTGGGCGAGGCGGAGACGAACCACACGCCCTGCGAGACCATGTAGAAGCGGTTCGAGCTGACCTGGATCACCGGCAGCGGCGTGTTGACGGCATATTGCAGGCTGGTGCCGGTGATCGCCACGAATTGCGGCGCGCCCTGATAGGTGACGCTGCCGGCGGTGGAGCGCTTGACGGTCGCGGTCTGGGGAATGGTGGCGGCGATGGCCGCTTCCTTGGCCTGCGGCGTTCCCGCCACCGAAACCAGCACATTGGCCTTGGGATCATGGGGCGAGATCTTGGCGAAATCCGCCGGCAAGGCGTCGGAGGCGACGAAGGCCCAGGGTCCGCGCAGGTCGGTGGCGCGGAACCAGCGGCCCGAGATCAGTACATAATAGGCGTTGTTGGTGGGATCCATGAACACCGCATGGTCGGCATTGCTCATGGAGAGCAGGCCGGTGCCGGCGACCGGGAGCATCTGCGGCTGGCCGTTGGTCTGCACCAGCTCGGTCGGGGTTGCCGAGACATAGATCGCCGGGGGCGGGGTGATCGGCTTGCCGTCCTGCGCCAGCAGCGGGTCGGGCGCATTCTGCTTGGCGGCGATCTTGGCCGCGTTCTGGAGCGCGGTCGCGGGCTGGGGCGTCACCACCCAGGTGCTGTCGAGGCTGCTGGTCTCATACCAGGTGCCGGCAGCCTGGAGATGATAGGCGCCCTTCTCGTCGCGCAGCATCAAGGGCCGCGTGTTGATGACGCGCTGGAAGCCCTTCGCCCCGTCAACGGGCTTGAGGTCGGGATCGCCGGAGATCAGCACCAGCACGGTGAGCGTATCCGTGAAGACGATGTGCGGCGGGGTGTTCTCTACCGGCTGAGTCTTCAGAGCGGCGATCTTCTGGTTGACCGCATAGCTCGCCTGGAGACGGTCCAGCGCCACGGTGATGCCGTTCGGCGGCAGGCGCTTGGTGAGCGCTTCGCTGATGGAGGCCGCCTTTTCGGGCGCGGTGGGCACTTCCACCTTGGTGATGGCGATAGTGTCGAGATGGACCAGGCCCTCGGCCTTGTCGACCGTGGTGATGGCGGTGAAATCGGCGAAGCCATAGGTCGGCGCGCCATCCTTCGGGCCGATGGCGACGGCGGCGCGGCCGCCGATCTTGTTGCCGTCCCAGCTGTTGATCTGCGGCTGGTAGAGTTCGAGCCGGCTGTCGCCCACGTCGAAATCGCGCGGCCACGCGAGCCCCGCGCCCGGCGCCGGGGTCTGCTGCTGGGCCGGCGGCTGCTGCCCGTACGCGAAGGGCGCTGCGAGCATGGACGCGATGGTCAGCGCGGTGATCGCGCTGGTGCCCTTAAGCCGCACTTTCAGCATTAGCGTTTCCTCTTCCCTCATTGCCCGCCCTATGGCGAAGACCTAGCATTTCCGATTGCTTTCGTCAGCCGCGCCACGCGATGCGCGTAAGCTTGACGGGAGTGTAAAAACGGCTCGCTAATAAGGTGCGTCGCCAGGTCTCAGGCGATGGTGCGGGGATGCGGCTGCATCCGGGCAGGGAGAAGACAACGTGAAGAAATACGTTGCGGAATGTCTTGGCACGGCAACGCTCGTGCTGTTCGGCTGCGGCGCCGCCGTGCTGACGGGCGTAGGGGGCGGCCATCTGGGAATCCTGCCGATCGCCTTCGCGTTCGGCCTCGCCGTGACCTCCATGGCCTATGGCATCGGCCATGTGTCCGGCTGCCACATCAATCCCGCCGTCACGCTGGGCGTGTGGGCGGCCGGGCGGCTGCCCCTGTCGCAGGTGCCGAAATACATCCTCGCCCAGATCATCGGCGGCATTCTCGGCGCCGGGATCCTTTATCTGATCGTCTCGGAAAGGCTCTCCGGCTTCAATGTCGCCACCGAGGGCCTGGGGCAGAACGGCTGGGGCGAGGGCTATCTGGGCGGCTACGGGCTGGGCGCTGCGGTGATGGCCGAGCTGGTGGGAACCTTCGTCTTCCTCGTGGTCATCCTCGGCTCGACCTCGCGGGCCGGCATCACCCAGGCGGCGGGCCTCGCCATCGGCCTGTCGCTGGTGATGATCCACATCGTGTTCATCCCGGTGACCGGCGTGTCGGTCAATCCCGCGCGCAGCATCGGCCCGGCGCTGTTCGCCGGCGGCAAGGCGCTGGCGCAATTGTGGCTGTTCATCATCGTGCCGCCCATCGGCGCGATCCTGGCGGGATTGCTGTTCCGCTTCCGCGTGCTGGAAGACTGAGGCGCGCGCCGAGACGGGAGGGGGCGCTCCCCGCCCGCTTTGGTGCCCGCTTTCGCGCGCCTTTCGCCGTCCGCCTTGCACCCTTGCGGCAGCTCCGTGCGGCGCGCAGGGGTGCGGTGGGCGTCCACATGCCATGCACCGCCGCGCGGCGCCTGAGCCTTGCCACCCGCGCGGTTCGCGGCTAAGCCCGCAGAAAGCGTGAGGATAGAATGGCTCAGGACGGTCTCAATTATCGCGACGCCGGGGTCGACATCGATGCCGGGAACCGGCTCGTCGATCTCATCAAGCCGCTGGTGAAGGCGACCGCCCGGCCCGGCGCCGATGCCGATATCGGCGGCTTCGGCGGCCTGTTCGATCTCAAGCGCGCCGGTTTCCTCGATCCGCTGCTGGTCGCCACCACCGACGGCGTGGGCACCAAGCTGAAGATCGCCATCGAGACCGGCAAGCACGACACCATCGGCATCGACCTCGTCGCCATGTGCGTGAACGATCTGGTGGTTCAGGGCGCCGAGCCCTTGTTCTTCCTGGATTATTTCGCGACCGGCCACCTGACCCCGGATGTCGGCGCGCAGATCGTCGCCGGCGTCGCGCGCGCCTGCAAGGAGGCGGGATGCGCGCTCATCGGCGGGGAGACCGCCGAGATGCCGGGCATGTATTCGGAAGGCGACTACGACCTCGCCGGCTTCTCCGTGGGCGCGGTGGAGCGCTCCGCCGTGCTGCCCCGCCCCGATGTGGGGCCGAACGATGTGATTCTCGGCCTTGCCTCCTCCGGCATCCATTCCAACGGCTATTCGCTGGTGCGCCGGATCGTCGAGCGCGCGGGCCTCGCCTGGGACGTGGAGGCGCCATTCGCGCCCGGCGTGCATCTCGGCGTGGCCTTGCTGGAGCCCACCCGGCTCTATGTGCGCAGCGTGCTGGGTGTCATCCGCCAGACCCATGCGGTGAAGGCGCTCGCCCATATCACCGGCGGCGGCATCACCGAGAATCTGCCGCGCGTGCTGCCGCAGGGCATGATCGCGCGCATCGACCTTTCCAATCTCATCGTGCCGCCGGTGTTCCGCTGGCTCGCCCAGGCGGGCGGGGTGGCGCCGGAGGAAATGCTCCGCGCGTTCAATTGCGGGGTCGGCATGGCGGTGGTGGTGGCGGCCGAGGACGCGGAGCGGGTCGCCGACGCGTTCGCCGACATGGGCGAAAGCGTGATCCGCCTCGGCGTCATCGAGCCCGGCGAAGGGGCTGCCCACGTGGTCTATGACGGCACGCTGGGGCTGGATGCGCCGGGGCGTGGTGCACCGGAGGCTGGCGCCTGATGCACAAGAAGCGCGTCGCCATCCTGATTTCCGGCCGGGGCTCCAACATGGCGGCCCTGGTGAAGGCCGCCGAGGCGCCCGATTTCCCGGCCGAGATCGCCCTCGTCGTCTCCAACCGGGCGGATGCGGCGGGCCTTCAATTCGCCGAGGAAGCCGGCATCCGCACCATGGTGCTGAGCCATCGCGATTTTTCCGACCGGATCGCCTTCGATGCCGCGCTCGATGCCCATCTGCGGATCGAGGGCATCGAGATCATCTGCCTTGCCGGCTTCATGCGCATTCTCACCCCCTGGCTGGTGGAGCGCTGGCGCGACCGCATGATCAATGTGCATCCCTCGCTGCTGCCGAGCTTCAAGGGCCTCGACACCCATGCCCGCGCGCTGGAGGCCGGCGTGCGCTTCCACGGCTGCACGGTCCATCTGGTGCGGCCCGAGATGGACGACGGGCCGATCGTGCTCCAGGCGGTGGTGCCGGTGCGGCCCGACGATACGCCCGACACCTTGGCGGAGCGCGTGCTGACGCAGGAGCACATCATCTATCCGCGCGGGCTGGCGCTTTTGGCCGGCGGGCGGATCCAGGTGAAGGACGAGCGCGCCCTCATTTCCGGCGCGCGCACCCCCCTCGACGTGCTGATCGCGCCGCGGGTGTAACGCAGCCTGGCCGGCGGCGCGGTCCGGCGGCGCCTCGGCCTTTTTCGTGATGTGACCCGCCGCGAAGGAACAGGTGGGCATGACCTCCTCGCCGTCGAAGCCGGGCGCCGCGCGCCATCCCCTGGTGCTCGCAACCCTGATGACCGCGGCGGCGGGCTATGTGGACGCCGTCGGCTATGCCCAGGCGGGCGGGCTCTATCTCTCCTTCATGAGCGGCAATACCACCCGCCTCGGCACCGCGCTCGCGGCGCTGAACCTGCATGTGCTCCTCGGCACGGCCATGGTGATCTGCGCGTTCGTGATCGGCGCGGTGGCGGGCACGCTGGTGGTGGAAGCGCCGGTGCGCCGGCCGATGCTGGCGGTGCTCGGGGTTGAAATCGCTCTGCTGTGCGGCGCGCTGGCTTTGGTGGCGGCGGGCAGCCTGATGCCGCCGCTGTTCCTGATCTCCATCGCCATGGGCATGCAGAATTCCGCGCACCAGGTGGTGCTGGGTGCGGATGTGGGCAAGAGCTTCGTGACCGGGGCCCTGTTCAGCTTCGGCCAATCCCTGGTTGCGGCGGCCAAGGGCCGCGTGCGGCCGATGGAATGCGCGATCTACGGCCTCTCCTGGCTCACCTTCATCGCCGGCGTGGCGCTGGGCGCCCTCACCGTCACCGCCTTCGGCCTGTTCTTCGCCTTGCTGATCCTGGTGGGGGCGCTGGGGGTGGCGATGATGGGGATTTGGATGGGGTGGGTTTAGGGGGGGGCTTTCTGCGGGTTCTTTGTGGGCGGATCTGCGGTTTGGGGCGAATTTTGGCGAGAATCTTCGTGCACTTTTGTGCGCTGTCTAAGTATTTCCAACTGCAATTATCTAAATTTCACTTAAGAATTGCGTGCTTGCCACGTTTCCAAAATAAAAATTGCCATTGTATGTGCGGCGTGAACAGCAAGCCGAGCGTGCCGTCCATCTATCTTGTATAGTTTCGCAACATGTCCGTGTGCGGACCCCTCGTGAGTCCGGAGGGCGCCAATGCCATCCGTAATGCTATAAAGGCCTGTCAGAATGCGTTTCAAATCATCGTCAGCCACTGACGCGGGTGACAAGCCTAGGTGTTTCGCAACTTCGGTCCAGAGAGGGGAGAGAGTTTGCTTATTGGGTAGCGTCCCAACCTCACTTTGTAGATAATGCTTGCAAACTGCCTCCAAAATAGCGCTCGCAGCTGTTATGGCGGCGGGGGGGTCAATTGAGATTCTGTCGTAGGCTCGCTTGTACTCGGCTTCGACGGCCGATAATCCGTCTGCATTTAATAGCTCCGCAAGTGACTTAGACGGCCCCGTCAGCTCAGCGCCGACGACATAACCGCCACGTTGGTACGTCAGCCCCTCTTTCGCCAAGGCGCTTTTGATCTGCTCACGCGGATCGCCTTCCGCTATATACGATTCCAGTCTGAAGGAGCTTGGCTCGACATCCATGAGATCGGAAATTAGTGAGCCTAAAAGTGCAACCGAATTTTTCGTCTCGTTATTTGCGATCTTAAGCCAGGTTAGGCATTTGTGAGTTTTATTGCCTACAGGAGGGCTTCCAGGAAATCCTGCTTTCATGAACATAGCATCCAACTCGCTGTGAGTATAATGCTTGTCGAGAATTGGTGCGAGAAGGCCGATTATCGACTGTGGAATAAGAGGCATCGGTTGATGTATCCGCATCGACTAATTTGGAGATTTTAAGGTTTTATTTTTTGGCGGTGACCACATTCTTCGTCGACGCAACCGGCAGTCATCCGGTTCCCACGGAGGCTTGGGTATGGCGCGCTACCATTCACCAATGATTTACCTCTCTGGAACCACCGGCATGATCTAAAATGATTTTACGACGATATTTTCTGATTCGCTCGTGGAATTTGACGGGTACGACTGTAAATGCGCGACCGTCCACTAATTCAATGGCGTGACTCTACTGCACATCCTCGCTAATTTTCTAATACATCTTCCATCTGAGTTGTTCCGAGCGGAGCGTTGATAAATGGGCACTCAGCCCACTCAGCCCCCCTCACACCTTCCCCACCCCCACCCGATTATCATGAAACGCCGCCCCGCCCACCGGGGCCACCGGGTCGGCGCTGGTGAGGGTGTTGATGCCGCGGCCGCCCGCATGCGCGTCGTTGGGGTGGATCTGCTCGGCCACCACCACGCCGCGCCGCACGCCGTCGAACAGGCGGGCGGTGAGCCGCACGCGGCCGCGCGGGTTGGAAACCTCCACGCTGTCGTCGGTTGAAATGCCGAGCGCGGCGGCATCGGCGGGGTGGAGCAGCAGGGTCGGCCCGCCCTCCTTCTTCGCCGAGGTCGCCGTCTCGTTGAAGGTGGAATTCAGGAAATTGCGCGCCGGCGCGGTCACGAGGCGGAACGGGTGCTCCGCCGTCGCCTCCTCGATCACCGCCCAATGGTCGGGAAATTCCGGCATCTCGGCGATGCCGAATTTCTCCGGCGCGGCGAACGGCACCTTGTCCCAGCGCGGCTTCAGGCGGAACCGCCCGTCGCGATGGCCGAAGCCCTTGAGAAAATGGGCGGTTTCGAAATCCGGCTGCACATCGGTGAAGCGCGCGGCCTCCAGCTCCTCCAGCGTGCCGCGCTCGGACGCGCGCAAGGTCCAGTCCACCAGCTCCCGGTCGCTCATCTCGAAGCCTGGATGCCGCGCGCCCACGCGCGGGGCGAGCGCGCACAGCAAGGCGTGGTTGGAGCGGCATTCGCCGGGTGGCTCCACCAGCTTCGGGCCCAACTGAATGTGCTGGTGCCCGCCGCTGAGATAGAGATCGTCATGCTCGGTGAACATGGTGGCGGGGAAGACGATATCCGCCTGCCGCGCGGTCTCGGTCAGGAATTGCTCGTGCACCGCGACGAACAGATCCTCGCGCGCGAACCCGCGCTTCACCGCCTCCTGGTCCGGCGCGACGCTCAGGGGATTGGTGCTCTGGATCAGCAGCGCGTGCACCTGAGGGCCGTCATGCAGCGCCGCGCGGTCGCCGGTGAGGATGGCGCCGATGCGGGACTGGTCGAGTTCGCGGGTCGTGGGATCGAGCACGTCCAGCCCCTCGATCAGCGTCTTCTTCAGCCGGTAGATGCCGGAATTGGAATGAAACGCGCCGCCGCCCTCATGCTGCCAGGCGCCGGACACCACGGGAATGCAGGAGGCGGCATGCATGTTCACCGCGCCATTGCGGCTGCGCGACATGCCATAGCCGAGGCGGAAATAGCTTTTCGGCGTCGCCCCCACCAGCGCCGCGAACGCCTCGATCTCCTCCACGCTCAGGCCGGTGATGGCGGCCGCCCAGGCGGGCGTGCGGGTTTTGAGATGGGCTTCCAGCTCTTCCGCATCATTGGCATAGCGCGCGAGATAGGCGCGGTCGGCAAGGTTATCGCGGAACAGCACGTGCATCACTGCGCAGGCGAGCGCGCCGTCGGTGCCGGGGCGGATCAAGAGAGGAATGTCCGCCTGCTCCATGGTGGGGGTGCGATAGACATCCACCACCGCGATCTTGGCGCCGCGCTCCTTGCGCGCGCGGATGGCGTGGGTCATCACATTCACCTGCGTCGCCACCGCATTGGTGCCCCAGATGACGATGAGATCCGCCGCGCGGCTGATCTCGCGCGGATCGGCGCCCGCGAGCCGCCCGGTGCCGGCCATATAGCCGCTCCAGGCTGGGTTCACGCAGATGGAGGAGAAGAAGCGCGAATAGCCCTTGGCATGGGTCAGGCGGTTGATGCCGTCGCGCATCACCATCCCCATGGTGCCGGCATAATAATAAGGCCACACGCTCTGCGCGCCATGGGTGTGCTCGGCGGCCAGCAAAGCGTCGGCGGTGCGGTCCAGCGCCTCGTCCCAGGAGATGGGGACGAACTGGGTGGAGCCCTTGGGGCCGGTACGCCTCAGCGGCGTCATCAGCCGGTCGGGATGGTGGGCGCGCTCGGCATAGCGGGCGACCTTCGCGCAGATCACGCCGGCGGTATAGGAATTGTCCGCCGCCCCGCGCACCCGGCCGATCCGGTTGTCCGCCAGCACTTCCACTTCCAGCGCGCAGGTGGAGGGGCAATCGTGCGGGCAGACCGAAGCGCGCATCCCGGTGGCGCGCATCGGGGCGGCGCGGTCTTGCGGCGCGGGCACGGCCTGCGGGCGGACATGATCATTCATGGGCGAAGCAACTCCTCCGCCTCCTTATAGCCGCTCCAGCCAAGCGTATCGAGCCGGCGCGGCATCGTGGGGCGCCAAACGAAATCGCCCCCGGCGGGGCGGCCGGGGGCGAAAGGCGTGGGGCGATGGCGCCGCGCATCACGCGGCGGGTTTAAGTCAGGCGATGCGCGTCAGGTGGCGCGCATCAGGTGGCGTGGGCCTTTTCCTTGCCGCGCCCGCGCAGCAGCAAGCCGAGCGCCACCACCAGGGCCGCGCCGACGGCGCTGGCGAGATAATGCGGCAGATCGGCGGGCTTGAGCCCGTTGGGCGCCTCGGAATCCGGCTTCACCCATTCGGGATTGACGCTCTGCATATATTGCAGGGACATCACGTCGCCGACCACCATTTCCCCGGCGATCCAGCCGAGCAGCGCCGCACCCGCCCACACCAGAACCGGCATGCGGGTGAGGATCGCCATCACCAATTGCGAGCCGGCGATGATCAGCGGAATGGTGAGCAGCAGGCCGAAGATGAACAATTCGGGATGGCCGCGCGAGGCGGCGGCGATCGCCACCACATTGTCGAGGCTCATGACCGCATCGGCGATAGCGATGGTGCGCACCGCCTTCCACAGGCTGTCGGAGGCGGCGACCTCGTGCGCCTCGCCCTCATTGTCGGTGACGAGCTTCACCGCGATCCAGATCAGCAGCAGGCCGCCGGCGACCTTCAGCAGCGGAATGCCGAGCACGTAGGAGACGGCGAGGGCGAAGATGATGCGCAGGCCGACCGCCGCGCCGGCGCCGAGCAATATGCCCCACCGGCGCTGGCCGGGCGGAAGCGAGCGGCACGCGAGCGCGATCACCACCGCATTGTCGCCCGACAGCAGCAGGTCGATCCAGATGATCTGAAGAAGCGAGACCCAAAAGGTCGGGTTGGAGAAATCCATGCGACAGCCCTTCTGTCTTGATCGGATGCGCTATCGCGCGATCCGCGAAATCGGTCGGAGCGCGCCGTATTTTGTGACGTTACGGCAGGTATGGGGCGCAAAAAAGGGGGCGGATGCCCCCTTCGTCGCCGGTCGGCAAGGCTCAGTTGTGCGATGCCTGCTGCTTGGCGTGGCGCACGCGGCCAATGACCCATGCGATCGCGACCACCAGCACGGCGCCCGCGGCGGCGGCGGGCAGGTGCCAGCTTTCGCTGACATCGTGGCCGCCGATGCGATCCATGATTGCGACGTCGCTGAGCAGCATCTCGCCGGCAACCCAGCCCAGCAAAGCGGCGCCGAACCACACCAGGAGCGGGAAACGGTCGAGCAGCGCCATCACCAGCGAACTGCCGGCGACGATCAGCGGGATGGAGATGGCGAGGCCGAGGATCAGCAAAGTCCAATTACCGTCCGCCACGGCGGCGACGGCCACCACATTGTCGAGGCTCATGACGATATCGGCGATCGCGACCGTGCCGACCGCTTTCCAGAGATTGTCGCTGGCGGCAACCGCATCCTCGGTGTCCTCATTGGGGAGGGCGAGGTCGACGGCGATATACATGAGGGCCAGCGAGCCGACCACCTTCAGCCAGGGCAGCGCGAGCAGGGTGGCGACGATGCCGGTGAAGATGATGCGCAGGCCGACAGCGACGCCGGCGCCCATGACGATGCCCCAGCGGCGGGCCTTCTCCGGCAAGGAGCGGCAGGCCATGGCGATCACCACGGCATTGTCGCCGGACAACAGGATATTAATCCAAATGATCTGCAGCAGCGCGAGCCACAGCACCGGAGAGTCTAGCGACATCGTAACCCCACCCCATCCTGGATTCAGCGTTCCCTGCGGGTATGCTGCGTCTGGTGCGCCGTATTATGCATTCCCTAAAGGGAGGCTAATGGAGACGCGCAGGGTCCACAACCAAAACCGGACGCCGCGCCGCGCAAAAAGCATTGTGCGCCGCGGCGTCCGTAGAGGAAACGCCTCAGCCGACGATTTCGTTGCCGGAGAAGAACTGGGCGATCTCGATGGCGGCATTCTCGGCGCTGTCGGAGCCGTGCACGGAATTCGCCTCGATGGATTCGGCGAACAGCTTGCGCAGGGTGCCTTCCGCCGCATTGGCGGGGTTGGTGGCGCCCATGACTTCGCGATACTTGAGAACCGCATTGTCGGCCTGGAGCACCTGCACGACCACCGGGCCGGAGGTCATGAAGGCCACCAGCTCGCCGAAGAACGGACGTTCGCGGTGGACGCCGTAGAAGGTTTCGGCCTGTTCGCGCGTGAGCTGGATGCGCTTCTGGGCGACGATGCGCAGACCCGCAGTCTCGATCACGGCGTTGACCGCACCGGTAATGTTGCGACGCGTCGCGTCGGGCTTGATGATCGAGAAAGTGCGCTCGATCGCCATGGTGACCGTCCTGTCGTTATGAATGAAAATGGCTCCGCGACTGCCGCGGACCGGCGGGCTTTAGCAGCGATGCCGCTCTGCGGCAAGGGAAGGGGCTGCGATGCCGACGCAAACGGCCGGCGCGATCCCACTCGGGGACCGGCCGGCCGGATGGCGCGCAGGGGATCTCGGCGCCGGCGCGCGGTGCGGGGCGCCGGCGTGCGGCGATCAGCCCGCGGTGGCGCGGGTTCCGCGCACCTCATGGCTGGCACTGCGGATGGCGTGCGATGCCCGTGCGTGCTGCTGATGCAGCACCACAGGGGCGGCCATCGGGGCGGCCACCGGCGCATGTCTCATCTCATAATCGCGCTCGTTCACCGCATATTGGTCTCGGTTTTCCTGGGACACGTATTCATCCGCCCAAGCCGCGCTGGCGAGACCCGTCACGCTCATCGCTGCGCCGAGGCTGAAAGCAAGAATCTTTGTATTCATGGCAAAGCTCCACGCCGCCCAGCGATGGAAAAGGGATATTGCGCTGCGATATCTGAAGCAAATCTCGATTTCGTGAGTCCTGTGCAAAGTAAAAAATTAAATTTATTCCATTTACGAAACGTCATTTCTCGGGAATGTGTCGTTACCTAGCGGAGTCGTCTGGTCGCATTCGCGCTTCAATTGCGCAGGATTTCCGCGATGGCGCGGTCCGTGACCGCTTCGATGGAAAAGCGGATCGGGCTTGCGAGCACGCGCGGCCAGAACAGCGGCTCCTTGATGGCGCCCAGGAATTGCGCGGCGGCAAGGGAGGTATCGAGCCCCGCCGGCAGTTTTCCGGCATCGCGCAGCATCTCCAGATAAGCGGTGAGCTTGCGCAGCGTGGGTTCCTTGCCGGTGCGCGCGAAGGCCTCCGACAGTTCGGGAAAGCGCGGTGCCTCGGCGATGATCAGGCGCAGGATGGGAATGACGTCCGGCTGGTCCCAATGCACGCACATGCGCGCGACGAACTCGCGCAGCACGAAGCGCGGGTCCTCCTCGGCCGTGTCCGGCAGGTCCGGGCCGCGGATGAAATGCGCCCAGACCTCGGCGATGACCGCGCCGAACAGCTCCGCCTTGCTGGGATAGTGCTGATACAGCGTGCGCTTGGAGGCGGGCGCGGCGGCGGCGACGGCATCCATGCTGGTGTTGCCATAGCCGCGTTCGAGAAACAGGCGCCGCGCGGCGGCGCGGATGCGCCGGCCGGTGCCGCGCGGATCGCGCGCCGCGAGCTTCGTGTCGGGCGCGTCGCGGGCCTGCGGTGTGCGGGCATCCTGGGGCGCGTCGCCTGGTTGCGTCGCGGAGCTTGCAGTCGCGCCGAGGGGAGCAGGGGGCGGTTTGCCGGAGTTCATGATTGACAATGTAAACTAAACGGTGTAGTTTACATATGGTGATTGAGAGCGCGCCCCGCCAGACCCGTGTCTGCGGCCGGCCTCTCGCAGCCCCGACGCCGCGTCCTCTCCCGGCACGCCCGCGCCGCTTTTCTTCTGTCCATCGACCACTCTCTCGTCCGCGAGGTCTTTCATGAACCGCCGCTTTCTAGGCCGTTCCGGCCTGTCCGTGTCCGCCATCGGCCTCGGCTGCATGGGCATGTCCGAATTCTATGGCACCAGCAATGATGCGCAATCGCTCGAAACCCTCGACGCCGCATTCGAACTTGGCGTGACCTTCTTCGACACCGCCGACATGTACGGTGTCGGGCATAATGAGCGCCTTCTGGGCCAATTTTTGAAGGGCAAGCGCGAAAAGGTCGTGCTGGCCACCAAATTCGGCCATATGCGCGGTCCCAATGGCGAGCGGCTCGGCGTCAACGGCAAGCCGGATTATGTCCGCGCCGCCTGCGATGCCAGCCTCGCCCGCCTCGGCACTGATGTGATCGACCTCTATTATCTCCACCGGGTCGATCCCGCGACCCCCATCGAGGACACGGTCGGCGCCATGAAGGGGCTGGTGGAAGCCGGCAAGGTGCGCTTCATCGGCCTCTCCGAATGTTCGGTTTCGACCCTGAAGCGCGCGTCACTGGTTCACCCCATCACCGCCGTGCAGAGCGAATATTCCCTGTGGAGCCGCGAGCCCGAGGACGGCATGCTCGAGGTCTGCCGCGACCTCGGCACCGCCTTCGTCGCCTACAGCCCCCTCGGCCGCGCCTTCCTCACCGGCACGGTGGCGACCGGCGCGCTGGAGGCGGGCGACTTCCGCAATCACAATCCGCGCTTCCAGGGCGAGGCGGCGGCGCAGAACGGGCGTCTCGTCGCGGCCCTGGCGCAGATCGCCACCGGTCTCGGCATCACCTCCGCCCAGCTGGCGCTGGCCTGGATCCTCAACAAGCAGGACAATGTGGTGCCGATCCCCGGCACCCGCCGCGTCAAATATCTCAAGGAGAATATCGCGGCCACCGAAGTGGTGCTCTCGCCCGCGCAGATCGCCGAGCTGGACGCCCTGTTCGCGCCCGAGGCGATCGCCGGCACGCGCTATCCGGAAGCGGCCATGGCGGGCCTCAATCTGTGATGCAAACGGGCGGGCCGCGGCCCGCCCAGCTCCTCAGGCATGGCGCTGCACGAACACCCGGCTTTCGAAATCGAACACCAGCACGCCGTCCTGGTTGGTGCCGGTGTTGTAGGCAATCAGCATGCCCCAGTCCGGCCGGCTCTTGGGCAGGATCTTTTCCCGCGCCTCGGTGGCATAGGTGATGACGTCGCCGGCATAGACCGGCTTCAGCCAGCGCAGATCCTTGAAACCGGGCGAGGGGCCGGTGACCGGCACCGCAATGCCCTTGGCCACGCGCTCGGCGGCGGTGCGCTGCTGGTAGGCAACGAAATATTTCATCCAGGTGGCGGCGGTGTGCCAGCCGGAGGCGCACAGGGCGCCGAAAATGCTGCGCTTGGCCGCCTCGTCGTCGGTATGGAAGGGCTGCGGATCGTATTTGCGGGCGAACGCCACGATCTCGTCGCGGGTGAAGGTGTGGGTGCCGAGGATTTCGCGGTCGCCCACCTGGATCTCGTCGAAAAAGTTCATGCGAGGCGCGCTCCCGGATTGCGGCGGCTGAACAGGACCACGCATTCCTGTTCCAGCGCCACGCTGCCCGCCGGCTTCAGCAGTTCCAGCTTCAAGGTCACCAGCCCGAGCTCGGGGCGCGACTTGGAACTGCGGCTCTGGAGCACCGTGCGGCGCAAGGTGACGACGTCGCCGGGAAAGATCGGCTCGCGCCATTTGGTCTCGGTCACGCCCGGCGAGCCCTGGCCGGCGGCGCGCAGCAGGAAGCCGTCGCACATCAGCCGCATCATGATGGCGCAGGTGTGCCAGCCGGAGGCGGCAAGCCCGCCCAGCATGGACGCCTTGCCCGCCGCCGCATCGAGATGCATGGGCTGGGCGTCGAACTCGCTGGCGAAGGCGATGATCTCGTCTTCGGTGACTTCGTAGGAGCCGAAGGTCTTCACCTCCCCCTCGACGAAGTCCTCCCAAAAGATGTCGGGCATCCCACCTCCTCCTGCTGTTTTTCCAGATGAGAGGGGAGGCGCGGGGCGCGGTCAAGCCACACTGCGGTCAAGCCACGCTTGCGCCATCCTCTCTGAGCCGCACGCTAGTTGGCGAAGCGGAAGTGCAGCACGTCGCCGTCCTGCACCACATATTCCTTGCCTTCCAGCCGCAGCCGTCCGGCATCGCGCGCGCCGGATTCGCCTTTGTATTGGACATAGTCCCCATAGGCGATGGTTTCCGAGCGAATGAAGCCCTTCTCGAAATCGGAATGGATCACGCCCGCCGCCGCAGGCGCCTTGGTGCCCCTGGTGATGGTCCAGGCGCGTGCTTCCTTCGGACCCACGGTGAAATAGGTCACGAGGTGCAGCAAATCGTAGCCGGCGCGGATCACGCGGTTGAGGCCGGGTTCGTCGAGGCCGATGGCGTCGAGATAATCCTTCTGGTCCTCCGCGGGCAGCACGGCGATTTCGCTCTCGATCTTGGCCGAGACCACCACCGCCTTGGCGCCCTCTTCGGCCGCGCGCTTGAACACTTCGGCGGAGAGCGCATTGCCCTCCAGCGCGGAGGCCTCCTCGACATTGCAGACATAGAGCACGGGCTTTGCCGTCATCAGGCCGAGCATGCCGAACGCCTGCTCCTCCTCGGGCTTGCGCTCCACCAGGCGCGCCGGCTTGCCCTCGCGCAGCAGCACCAGGGCGCGGTTCATCAGGTCAAGGATTTCCTTGGCCTCTTTGTCGGCGCCGTTCTTGGTCTTCTTCTCCAGCGCGGCGGCGCGCTTTTCCAGGCTTTCGAGATCGGCCAGCATCAGCTCGGTCTCGATGGTCTCGATATCGTCCACGGGGGCGATCTTGCCTTCCACATGGGTGACGTCGCCATCCTCGAAGCAGCGCACCACATGGGCGATGGCGTCGCACTCGCGGATATTGGCCAGGAACTGGTTGCCGAGCCCCTCGCCCTTGGAGGCGCCGCGCACCAGGCCGGCGATGTCCACGAAGGTGAGGCGGGTGGGGATGATCTGGCCCGAGCCGGCGATGGAGGCCAGGGTATCGAGGCGCGGATCGGGCACCGCCACTTCACCCACATTGGGCTCGATGGTGCAGAAGGGATAATTGGCCGCCTGCGCCGCGGCGGTCTGGGTGAGCGCGTTGAAGAGAGTCGACTTGCCCACGTTCGGCAGGCCGACGATGCCGCATTTGAAGCCCATAGCTCAGCGATCTTTCAGCGAAGAGAAGACGGTCTCGATGTCCGTCGTGAAGGGATTGATCACGGTGGTGCGCTCGATGGCGAGGCCGTCTTGCAGGTCCTCGCTCAGCAGCAGCCGGCAATCCGCAAGGAGCGCGGATGCAATCATCAGGCAGTCCCACCATTCGAACTTGAAGCGATCCTCGATGTGGAAGGCCCGCCCCATCAGCTCGCTGGGCGAGGCGGAGTGGCAGGCCGGCATCAGATCGCCGAGGAAGTCCCGTATGGCATGGCGCGGCACGAAGGGAAACCGGTCGATGGCCGCCGCATAGAACTCGCTCGCCACCTGGGGCGTGATCACCAGCTCGCCGTGGCGGCGGATGGAGCGCAGGCTATGCCTCGTCAGCGCCCGCTTGCGCGCGTCGCTGCGGTCCTGGAGATAGATCAGCATCCGCGCGTCCACGAAGCATCGCAGGCTCATGGCTGTCCTCACGCATCGGGGGTGGGGGTCCCTCCGGGTCCCAGCCGGGGCCGGAGAGCCAGCGGTCGAACGGGGCAAGCGGATCGGAATGGCCGCCGAGCGCCCGGCTCAGGCGGTCGGCGATGAATTTGGACAGGCTCTTGCCCTCGCGCGCGGCGGCCAGGCGCACCTGGACCGTCAGCTCGTCGGACAAGGTGATGGTGATGTTCTTCATGGGCGGCCCCCGCATGCGCCGGCCGGCATGGCGCCCCACAGTGCGGTCAGGCGCGGGGATCGCCAATGGTTTTCTTGTCGCCGAAGCCTTGGGCATCCAGGAACAGGTGCGCCCGGTTCTGGAATTCCTCGGGCTTTCCGGCGACCAGCTGTTCGGCGAAGTCCGCGCATGCCCCGCACACCCCCTCGACCCACGGCTTCTCGCTCTTGGCGAAATCGCCCAGGACGTAAGGGTGCACCAGCGTCTTGTCGCCCGGATGACCGATGCCGAGCCGCACCCGCCAATACTCGTTGCCGCAATGTGCGGTAATCGAGCGCAGGCCGTTGTGGCCGGCGTTTCCGCCGCCCTTCTTGGTGCGGATCTTGGCCGGTGGCAGGTCGAGTTCGTCGTGAAACACGAAAACCCGCTCCAGCGGGATCTTGTAGAAGCGCATGGCTTCGGCGACCGCGCGGCCGCTTTCGTTCATGAAGGTCTCGGGCAGCAAGGCGAGCACCTTCTCGCCGGCGATCTCGCCCTCGGCCACCGCACCTTGAAAGCGGCGGCGCCAGGGGGAAAGCCGATGGCGGCGGGCCAGGGCCTCCACCGCCATGAAGCCGATATTATGCCGGTTGCCGACATATTTCGGGCCGGGATTGCCGAGGCCTGCGAACAGGATCACGGTTCAACTCCGGCCCGAGAGGACGATCAGGACTTGGAGGAGGTCGCGGCGGCGGAGGCGGCGGCGGCAGCCGCGTCGTCCGCTTGCGCGTCCTTCAGGCCCGACGGCGCCACGACGGTGGCCAGGGTGTCGTCGCCCGTGAGCGCCGAGACCACGCCTTCCGGCAGGGTGATCGACGACAGATGCAGCGACGCGCCGAGCTGAACGCCCGTCATGTCGACCGAAACGTGGTCGGGGATGGATTCGGCCGGGCAATCCAGCTCCACCGCATGGTGGACGATGTTGAGCGTGCCGCCTGCCTTCAGGCCGGGAGAGGCTTCCTGCTTCACAAAGTGCACCGGCACTTCCACCGTGACGCGCGCACCGGCGGACACCCGCAGGAAGTCCACGTGCAGCGGCAGATCCTTCACCGGATCGAGCTGGTAGTCGCGGGGAATGACGCGGTGCTTCTTGCCGTCCACTTCGATGAGGAAGAGGGTGGTCAGGAAGTGGCCGGCGTAGATGGTCCGGGTGATCTCCTTGTGTTCCAGGGAGATGGTGATCGGATCCTGCTTCTCGCCGTAGATCACGGCGGGCACGCGTCCGGCGCGGCGCTCTTCACGGGCGGCCCCCTTGCCGGCCCGTTCGCGCGCCACAGCCTTCAATTCTTTGATGGCGGTCATGGCACTTCATCCTAATGTAGACTGGTTCCAGAAAGGCCAACGGCCGCTCGCGCGGCCGTCCGGCTTTCGCCTGGGCACGCCTCCAGGGGGGCGCATGCCGAAACGAAGGCGGGCTTATAGCCGCGTTGGCCCGCAAACGCAATAAAGACGGGCACGGGAGGGGAAAATGGGGCAGCGCAGGGCGTATGTGGGTCTTCTGGCGGCGGTCTGCCTCTGGGCAGGCGGCGCGGCGGCATGGGCGCAGGGCGCGCCGGCGTCGCCTACCCCGCCGCCGGGGAGCGGGGAGCGCATCGTCGAATGGGATATTCCGCAGATCAGCACTTTGCCGGACGATGAATTCGGCCGGCTGGTGCGGTTCGGCCGCTCGGTGCTGGAGGCGACCTATGCCCATGTGGGCCCCGCCGTCGCCGATCCGGCCATGCGCTTTGCCGGCAACAATCTGGCCTGCGGGAATTGCCATCTCAATGACGGGCGCAAGAAGTTAGGCCTGCCGTTGGTGGCGGCCGATGCCGATTATCCCACCTATTCCGCCCGCACCGCCCGCGACCTCACCCTCGCCGACCGGGTGAACCAGTGCATGATCCGCTCCATGAACGGGCGTCCCATGCCGGCGGATGCGCGGCCCATGCAGGCCTTGCTGGCCTATCTCGCGGTGCTTTCCGCCAATATTCCCGACGATGCGAAGGTTTCGGGCGCCGGTGCCGGGCAGATGCCGGAGCTGGATCGCGCCGCCGATCCGGTGCGCGGCGCCGGCATTTTCCGCGCCCAATGCGCCGATTGCCACGGCGTCGAAGGGCAGGGCGTGCGGCGCAATCCGGTGGACGCGGCGCTCGGCTATGGCGTGCCGCCGCTCTGGGGGCCGGACAGCTTCAATGACGGCGCGGGTATGAGTCGGCTCATGACCTTGGCCAATTTCGCCCACAACAACATGCCCAACGGCACCGATTGGCTCATGCCGTTGCTGAGCCCGGAGGATGCCTGGGACGTGGCGGCGTTCGTCGAATCCCAATCCCGCCCGGCGCTGGCCGGCCTGGAGCGCGACTTTCCGGACCTGCTGCGAAAGCCGATCGACGCGCCATACGGGCCTTATGCGGACGGCTTTTCCGCCGCCCAGCACAAATACGGCCCCTATGGACCGATCCGGGCGGAGATCGCCCGGCTGAAGGCGGAAAAGGGCAGCGTGCCCAATCCCAACCTCAAATAGCTCATTTGGGCAGAGGCTCGGCGGAGCAGCTCTTCAGCGGGCTGCCCTTGAACCAGTCGCCGCACTTGTCGCAGCCGGCGACGCCGAGGCCGAAGCCCACCACGAGGGCGATCTGAAGAAAACGGCGCATGTCGCGCTCCTTAATCC
Organism: Roseixanthobacter finlandensis; assembly: GCF_043195105.2. NCBI lineage: Bacteria > Pseudomonadati > Pseudomonadota > Alphaproteobacteria > Hyphomicrobiales > Xanthobacteraceae > Roseixanthobacter > Roseixanthobacter finlandensis. The sequence goes on from NZ_CM195536.1 coordinate 270,955, forward strand.
TGCATCGCGGCGCACCATAAAGCAGGGCGCGCCGCTTTCAACCGGCGCGTTGGGGCAGCGGCGGCGCAGGCGATCACAGAAAGCTCAGCGGGTCCACGTCGATGGCCACCCGCACATTGCCCGTGGGCTTCGGCGCGCTTGCGCGCCAGCCCCTGAGATAGGCGGAAAGATCGAACCCGCGCGGCGAACGCACCAGCAGCCGCCAGCGATGGCGCCCCCGCAGCAAGGCGAGCGGCGCCTCGGCGGGGCCGAGCACGCGGACGTCGGCATGCAAGGGCGCGCTCGCGGCCAGCCGCCGGGCATGGCCCTCGGCGGCATGGGCCTCGCTCGCCGAAACGATCAGGCTGGCCATGCGGCCGAACGGCGGCAGATGCGCCTCTTCGCGCGAGGCAATCTCGCTTTCGTAGAAGGCCGCCCGGTCGCCCAGCATCAGCGCCTTCATCACCGGATGCTCGGGCATATGGGTCTGGATAAAGCCGCGCCCCTCGGTGGAGCCGCGCCCGGCGCGCCCCGCCACCTGATGCACCAGCTGGAAGGTGCGCTCGGCCGCGCGCGGGTCGCCATGGCCGAGGCCGACATCGGCATCCACCACCCCCACCAAGGCAAGGCCGGGGAAATTGTGCCCCTTCGCCACCAATTGGGTGCCGACGATGATGTCCACCTCGCCCTTGGCCACCGCGTCCAGTTCCGCCCGCATGCGCTCGACGCCGCCGGACAGATCGCTGGAAAGCACGAGGCTGCGGGCGGCGGGAAACAGGGTCTGCACCTCCTCCTGCAAGCGCTCGACGCCGGGGCCGCAGGGGATCAGGCTGTCCTTGGCACCGCAGGCGGGGCAGGTATCGGGGATCGGCGCCTGATAGCCGCAATGATGGCAGGCGAGGCGGCGGCGGAAGCGATGTTCCACCAGCCAGGCCGAGCAGGAGGGGCAGCGCATGCGATGCCCGCACGACCGGCACATGGTGAGCGGGGCATAGCCGCGCCGGTTGAGAAACAGCAGCGCCTGGCCGCCCGCCGCCATGGTGTCGTTGATCTCAGCTTCCAGGCGCGGGGCGATCCAGCGGCCGCGCGGCGGGCCCTCCTTGCGCAGATCGATGGGTGAGAGCCCCGGCACCTTGGCGCCGCCGAACCGCTCCGGCAGCGCAAGCCGCTTGTAGCGGCTGCGCCGGGCGTTCACCTCGGTCTCGATGGAGGGGGTCGCCGAGGCGAGGACGATCGGGGCTTTCGCGAGCCGCGCGCGCACCACCGCCATGTCGCGGGCATGATAGGCGACGCCGTCATCCTGCTTATAGGCCGGGTCGTGCTCCTCATCGACGATGGTGAGGCCGAGATCGCGGAACGGCAGGAACAAAGCCGAGCGCGCGCCCGCGACCACGGAAACCTCGCCGCTCGCCACCCCGCGCAGCACCCGTGCGCGGCGCTTGGTGGAGACGCCGGAATGCCATTCCGCCGGCTTCACGCCGAACCTCTTGGTGAACCGGTCCATGAACGCCTGGGTGAGGGCGATTTCCGGCAGCAGGATCAGCGATTGCCGGCCTTCCATGATCGCCTGCGCCACCGCCTCGAAATAGACTTCCGTCTTGCCAGAGCCGGTGACGCCGTCCAGCAGATGCACGCTGAAGGCGCGGGCGGCGACGGCGGCGCGCAATGCTTGGGCGGCCGTTCCCTGCTCGGGCGAAAGCTCCGGCACGGCATAAGAAGCATCGGGCGGATAGGCGGCGGGCTCGGGGGGGAGGACGAGGGTTTCCAGCGCCCCGTCATCCACGAGGCCATCCACCACGGAAGGGGAGACGCCCGCCTCGCGCGCCGCCTCGCCCTTGCCGCGCACGAAGCCGTCGGCGAGGAAAGCGAGCAGCCGCGCGCGGGCGGCGGTCATGCGCTCCGGGGTGCGGCCGGTGGCGCGCACGCCCACCCGCTCGCGGCCGGGACCGGGGCTTTCGTCATGGCGCAGCGCCATGCGCAGGACCATGCCACGCGGGGCGAGGGTGTAATCGGCGATCCAATCCACCAGCCGGCGCAATTCCTCCGGCAAGGGGGTGTGGTCGAGCCTCGCCTTGACGCTTTTCAGCTTGGCTTCGTTCACGCCCGCCGCATCGGTGCGGATCGCCCACACGCACCCCACCATGCCGCGCGTGCCAAGCGGCACCTGCACGAGATCGCCCGGCGCGAGCGTGAGCCCATCCGGCACGGCATAGGAATAGGGGACGTCGAGGCCGAGGGGGAGCAGGACATCGACGAGGCGTGCGGTCATGTTGGTTTTTTGGTCCGAGCGGGCGCAAAGGTCAAAGGGGGAGGGGAGAATGGCCGCCGGGTGGTAGCGAACCCGCTCCCGTGTCCACGGAAACCACGAAAACGTAGCGTCCACGCCGTTCCGGCCTTGCCTTCGCCATCACGCGCGGCTACCTGCAAGCCATGAAATTCCTCGATCTAGCCAAGATATATGTGCGCTCCGGTGATGGCGGGGCGGGGTGCGTCTCGTTCCGGCGCGAAAAGTTCATCGAATTCGGCGGTCCCAACGGCGGCGACGGCGGGCGCGGCGGCGACGTGTGGGTGGAGTGCGTGGACGGGCTCAACACCCTGATCGACTATCGCTACCAGCAGCATTTCAAGGCCAAGAAGGGCGAGCACGGCATGGGCGCCAACCGCACCGGCGCCAAGGGCGCCGACGTGGTGCTCAAGGTGCCGGCCGGAACCGAGATCCTGGACGACGACGAGGAAACCGTCCTCGCCGACCTCACCGAGGTGGGCCAGCGCATCCGCTTGCTTGCCGGCGGCAATGGCGGGTTCGGCAATGCCCAGTTCAAGACCTCCACCAACCAGGCGCCGCGCCGCGCCAATCCGGGCCTGGAAGGCCAGGAAAAGTGGATCTGGCTGCGCCTGAAGCTGATCGCCGACGCCGGCCTCATCGGCCTGCCCAATGCCGGCAAGTCCACGTTTCTGGCCGCGACCACCGCCGCCAAGCCGAAGATCGCCGATTATCCCTTCACCACTTTGCATCCCGGCCTCGGCGTGGTGCGGGTGGATGACCGCGAATTCGTGCTCGCCGACATTCCCGGCCTGATCGAGGGCGCCCACGAGGGGCACGGCATCGGCGACCGGTTCCTCGCCCATATCGAGCGTTGCCGCGCCTTGCTGCATCTGGTGGACGGCACGTGCGAGCATGCCGGCAAGGCCTATAAGACCGTGCGCGCCGAACTTGCCGCCTATGGCGCCGGGCTCGACGAGAAGCCGGAGATTGTCGCGCTCTCCAAGATCGACGCGCTCTCGCCCGAACTGCTGAAGCAGCAGAAGGAACGCCTCCAGCGCGCGGCGAAGAAGAAGCCGCTCCTGCTCTCCGCCCAGTCCGGCCAGGGCATGCAGGATGCGCTGCGCACCTTGTTCCAAGTGGTGACGGACGGTCGCCTGGAAGAGGCCGAGGCCCTGCCCAAGCCCGAGTGGCGGCCGTGAGCGGCGCCCGGGCCTTCGCGGGCACAATGCAGGGGAGCCGATGATGGCGGGGGAACGCTTCGAACGCCATCGCCAGCCCTGGACCTCGGACGAGATCCAGAAGCTGCACGCCTGCGCCAAGAAGGGCATGTCGCTGAAGGGCATCGCCCAGGCGCTCACGCGCAGCGAGGAATCGGTGAAGATCCGCGCCAAAGCCGACGGCCTCACCATCGCCAAGCTGCGCTGAACGCTCACGGCGTTTGGCGCGGGGCAGCGTCGCCGTTCCGCCTCTGGCCCGAAGAGCCGGCTTGGGATATCTCAGGCGGCTCCCGCCCCTGCGCCGCCGACGGGGATGCCCGGCCTGCGGCTGAAGTGAAGACCCGACCCGTGAGCTCTGCCGTTCCCTCCCTCGCCGATTTTCGCCGCATCGTCATCAAGGTGGGCTCGGCCCTGCTGGTGGATTCCGCGCGCGGAAAAGTCCGCCTGCCGTGGCTCACCTCGCTCGCCGAGGACATCGGCGCGCTGCATGCCGAGGGCAAGGACGTGCTGGTGGTCTCCTCGGGCGCCATCGCGCTCGGGCGCACGGTGCTGGGCCTGCCGCGCGGCGCCTTGAAGCTGGAGGACAGCCAGGCCGCCGCCGCGGTGGGACAGATCGCGCTCGCCCGCACCTGGTCGGAAATCCTCGCCCATGAGAATGTCACCGCCGGCCAGATCCTGCTGACGCTGGGCGACACCGAGGAGCGCCGGCGGTATTTGAATGCCCGTTCCACCTTGGGGCGGCTGCTGGAGTATCGCGCGGTGCCGGTCATCAACGAGAACGACACGGTGGCCACCAGCGAAATCCGCTATGGCGACAACGACCGCCTCGCCGCCCGCGTCGCCACCATGGCCAGCGCCGATCTGCTGGTGCTGCTCTCCGACATCGACGGGCTCTATACCGCCCCGCCCGCCACCAATCCCGACGCGCGCCATATCCCCGTCGTGCCGCGCATCACCGCCGAGATCGAGGGCATGGCCGGCGCCGCCGGCTCGGAACTCTCGCGCGGCGGCATGCGCACCAAGATCGAAGCCGGCAAGATCGCCACTTCCGCCGGAACGCACATGGTGATCGCGTCCGGCCATGTGAAAAACCCGCTGCGGGCGATCCTGGACGGTGGGCGCTGCACCTGGTTCCTCAGCGGCGCCACCCCTGCGCGCGCCCGCAAGGCCTGGATCGGTGGGACATTGGAGCCGCGCGGCATCCTCCATCTGGACGAGGGCGCGGTCGCGGCCCTGCGGCGCGGCGCGAGCCTCCTGCCCGCCGGGGTGACGCAGGTGGAAGGCCTGTTCGAACGGGGCGACGCGGTGCTGCTGCGCGGCCCGGACGGCGGCGAGATCGGCCGCGGGCTGGTGGCCTATGACAGCGACCATGCCGAGCGCATCATCGGCCGCGCCAGTGCCGAGATCGAAACCATCCTCGGCTTCCAGGGCCGCCTGGAACTGATCCACCGCGACGACATGGCCGTGGGCGCGGAATAAGGTGCCCGCTCGCCGCTCCGGCGGCTCTATGGAACCACCAAGTGGTTCCATATGGGTGGATCGCGCTCTAGCGCGGATCGACATTCATGGCTTTACGCCGTTGCAGGAGACGTCATGCACGGGCTTGTCCCGTGCATCCACGCGGCATCGCTGGTACCGGCTTTTCAAGGCCCGCGCGGTCGGCCCGGCGTGGGTGGCCGGGACAGGCCCGGCCATGACGGCTGGTGAACGAAAGACAATGGCGCACCCGCCGTCAGGCGCCTCGACGATGCACCTCGCCGCTGAATGTCGATCCGCCCTAGCGCGGGTAGGGCACCGTCACATGGCGCCCGCCCGGCAGGCCCACGACGACGGCCGGGCCGCCGGCATCCTGCGCCAGCTTGAAATTGGTGGTGGCGGGATCGGCCAGGGGCACGCGCTTCAGCACGTGCGGCCCGCCGGAAAAGGACACGAACAGCAGGCTGCGGCGATCGAAGGACGGGAGCGCGAGATCGGCGATGCCGTCGCCGTCGAAGTCCGCGACCGCCGACATGCCCTGCTGGTTCGATCCCGCCGCATGATTGGACACGCCCGCAAATGCGGCGATTTCCTTCAGCGCGCCGCCCGAAAGGGTGAACACCCGCAACTGGCCCACCGCGTGAGGCTGCTGCACATAAGCGACATCGAGTCGGCCATCGCCATTGAAATCCGCGATCCCGGCCGGGTTCAGCCAGCGGTGGGGGCCGCCAGTGCTCGGCGATTGGGCGATGATGGCGAGTTGCCCGCCCCGCGGCGCGATCACCACCAGGGATGTGCCGTGCCGCGCGGAGGTGCGCACCAGCACGATCTCGTCGCTGCCATCGCCGTCGAGGTCGGCGAGGCGGGGGATCCGGTCCTCGAACACCTCGTCCTCCGGCAGGACCAGCTTGAGGGTGCGCCCGTCCGTGAGGCGCACCACGAGGCTTGCGGCCTCATATTCCGCACCCAGGACGAAATGGCGATAGCGCCCGGTCGGATCGGCCAGATGGGCGGCGGCGATGTTTTTCACCCCGTGCGCCACCTGGCCGACCACGGCGGGCGCGTTCGACGGCGTGCCCGGAGTTGCGGCATGGGTTGGGCCGGCTGCGGCCAGGAGGGCAAGAAGCGGGATCAAGGAACGCAAGCTTTTCATGCGGAGCAAGACCCGATGGGAGCCACGAAGCGCGCGACATGGCCAAGGCCTAGCATGGCGGCGGCCGGCGTTAGCTCACATCTGCGGGAGGCCGGCGCGCCGGGAGCCCTTGCGTTAGGGGCTGTCGCCACGCACATAGGGCATGCTAATGAAATGCTGTCCCATGCCACGTGTGAGGCCGGGATATTGCGTGTTCCGTCCGTGAGTTGAAGCCATGTCCACGTCCAGCGCCGCCCGAGTGAACGCCCTCGCGATCGCCGATCGTGCGGTGCCGCCGGTGGATATCGCCGGCACTTTGCTGGACATGGGCAAGCGCTCCCGCGCCGCCGCGCGCATTCTCGCGGTGGCGGACGCGGAGACGAAATCCCAGGCGCTCCTGGCCGCTGCCCGCGCCATCCGTGCCGCCACGCCCGAGATCCTCGCCGCCAATGCCGATGATCTGGTCCGCGCGCGCGCCGATGGCATGTCCGCCGCGTTCCAGGACCGGCTGGCCCTTACCGAAGCGCGGATCGAGGCGATCGCCGCCGGCATCGAGGCGGTGGCCGCCTTGCCCGATCCTGTCGGCAAGGTCACCGAACGCTGGACCCGCCCCAACGGCCTGATCATCGAGCGCGTGCGCACGCCGCTCGGGGTCATCGGCGTGATCTATGAGAGCCGGCCCAATGTGACCGCCGATGCAGCGGCGCTGTGCGTGCGCGCCGGCAATGCCGTGGTGCTGCGCGGCGGCTCCGACAGCCTGGGGTCGAGTGGCGCCATTCATAAGGCATTCGTCGCCGGGCTCGTGGACGCCGGCCTGCCGGCGGATGCGGTGCAGTTCGTGCCGTTCGCCGATCGCGGTGCGGTGGGCGAGATGCTCAAGGGCCTCGGCGGAAATCTGGACGTGATCGTGCCGCGCGGCGGCAAGGGCCTGGTGGCGCGGGTGCAGAGCGAGGCGCGGGTTCCCGTGTTCGCCCATCTCGACGGCATCGTCCATGTCTATGTCCACGCGCCCGCCGATCTCGCCATGGCGAAAACCGTGCTGCTGAACGCCAAGATGCGCCGCACCGGCATTTGCGGCGCCGCCGAGACGCTGCTGGTGGACGAAGCGAGCGCGCCGACCCATCTCAAGCCGCTGATCCAGATGCTGCTCGACGCCGGCTGCGAAGTGCGCGGGGATGCGGCGGCGCAGGCGGCCGATGCGCGCGTTTTGCCGGCAAATGATGCCGATTGGGACACGGAATATGAAGATGCCATCATCTCCGTGAAGGTGGTGGCGGGGCTGGACGATGCCATCGCCCATATCGAGGGGCACGGCTCGCACCACACGGATTCCATCATCACCCAGGACGAAGACGCCGCCCGGCGGTTCCTGGCCGAGGTGGATTCGGCGATCGTGATGCACAATGCCTCCACCCAGTTCGCCGACGGCGGCGAGTTCGGCTTCGGCGCCGAAATCGGCATCGCCACGGGGCGCATGCATGCGCGCGGCCCGGTGGGGGCGGAGCAGCTGACTTCGTTCAAATACCGCGTTCACGGGGCCGGGCAGACCCGTCCGTGACCTGCATGACACGCGCGCGCGCCCCGGAAGCATCGCCGGCCGCGCCGCTCGGCGAGCGCGCCGCGACGCGCCTGCCGCTGGCCACGGCGGGCATGCGCATCGGCCTGTTCGGCGGCAGCTTCAATCCCGCCCACGGCGCGCATCGCGCCGCCAGCCTGCTGGCGCTGCGACGGCTGGGGCTAGACCGCGTATGGTGGCTGGTGACGCCCGGCAATCCCTTGAAAGATAATCGTAATCTTCCCTCGCTCGCGGCGCGGGTGGGCTATGCTCGCACGGTCGCGCACCATCCGCTGATCGATGTCACGGGTATCGAGGCGCGGCTCGGCACGCGCTACAGCTACGAGACGGTGGCGGCGCTGCGCGCGCGCCTGCCGCAGGTGCGATTCGTGTGGCTGATGGGGGCGGACAATCTCGCCCATTTCAGCCGCTGGCAGCGCTGGCGCGATCTTGCGAACCTCTTGCCCATCGCCGTGGTGGATCGCATGGGCGACAGCCTTGCCGCCACGGCCTCGCTGGGGGCGCAGGCGCTGGGGCGTTTCCGCATCGACGAGAGCGACGCGGCCATTCTGCCGACCCTCGATCCGCCCGCCTGGGTCTTTCTCCACGGGATGAAATCTCCTGTTTCCTCAACGGGAATTCGCGCCGCACAACAGGTCGCCGAGTGGCCGGCGCGCGGGGCGCTCGGCCACAAGTCTTGATTTTCCCTTGATTTGAGCGCATTTTGACTATGTGGCCTCAGGGTTCGGCATCGCCTGCCCCAGGAGTCCACGTTAATTTTCGAGAGGATTTGGACCACTGTCCACGACGGCTCTCATGGCGGCCGCCCCCAACCCGGCGCCCGCATCGATTTCCGAAGCGCCTGACGCTGAGGAAGTCCTCGCCCTCGTTACCGCCCAGCTGGACGACGACAAGTCGGAAGACATCGTCTCCATCGACCTGCGGGGCAAAACATCGATCGCCGATTATATGGTGGTGGCGTCCGGCCGCTCGCAGCGGCATGTCGGCGGCATCTCCGAGCACCTCATCGAGGCGCTGAAGGCAGCCGGTGTGCGCGACGTGCGGGTCGAAGGCCAGCCGGCCTGCGACTGGGTGCTCATCGACGCTGGGGATGTGATCATTCACGTCTTCCAGCCCGAGGTTCGCAGCTTCTATTCCATCGAGAAGATGTGGTCCGGGACCGCGCGCGCCTGATGACGCGCGGCGTTTCCCGCTCGGGCTGAACGCGCGGTGCGCATTTCGCTGGTATGCATCGGCCGGCTGAAAGCCGGGGCCGAACGGGATCTTGTGACACGTTATGTCGAGCGGGCGCGGGCCAGCGGCCGCGCGCTCGGGCTCGCCGGCTTCGAGACCCTGGAATTTTCCGAATCCGCCGCGCGCCGCGCGGAGGACCGCATGAATGAGGAAGGCGCGGCCTTGCTCGCCGCGATCCCGCACGGGGCGATGGCGGTGGTGCTCGATCCGCGCGGCCGCTCGCTCACCAGCGAGGATTTCGCCACCCGCATCCAGACCGCCCGCGACAGCGGCACCGCCGCTTTGTGCCTCATCATCGGCGGGGCGGACGGGCTGGCCGAATCGCTGCGCGCGCGGGCCCAGCTGATGCTGGCGTTCGGCGCCGCCACCTTTCCCCACCAATTGGTGCGGGTGATGCTGGCCGAGCAGCTCTATCGCGCGACCACGATCCTCTCCGGCCACCCCTACCACCGCGCCTGAGCCTGGTGTCTGAGCTTCGTGCCTGAGCCTGGCGCGCCTGCGCCTCGCACGCGTGAGCTTGCCGTGTTTGCCCGCCTGTGTCGGCGTGCGATTTCTGGCGCGCGGGGGCCGGCATGGCCCTGCCGCGCCCGCGATTGCGCTATGTCCGGGGCGAAGCTGTGCGATGGTTTACACATCCTCAACTTCGCGTGCTTAAGTCTACGTTCATGATCTTTCGCGCCGGGCCCTTCTTCTGCATGGTGGCGGTCGGCTTTGCGCTGGCGCAGGCCGGGTCCGCGCATGGCCAGCCGTCATCCCCCGGAGCCGGCGCGCCGGTGCCGGTGCCGCGCGCCGTGAAGCCCGTGCCGCGCCCGCCGTCGGTCGATACCGAGGCGCTCCAGAACGATGTGCGCCGCAACGCCGCCTTTCAGGCCCAGCTCCAGGCCGATCTTGCCAGCGCCACCGGCGACCGGGGCAAGCTCTCCCAGATGCTGGTGGACACCACCACCCATATCCGCGAGGTCGAGCAGAAGCTGACCGATGTGGAAAGCCGCATGGCCGAGCTGGACCGCAGCCGCTCCACGCTCGCCGCATCGCTGATGAGCCGGCGCGAGGTTCTGGCCGACGTGCTCGCCGCCCTGGTGCGCATGGGCCGCAATCCGCCGCCGGCGCTGCTGATGCGGCCCGACGACGCGCTCGATGCGGTGCGCTCGGCGATCCTGCTCGGCGCCCTGCTGCCGGAAATGCGGGTGGAGGCGGAAACGCTCGCCGCGGACCTCGCCGAAATGAACCGGGTACGAACCGAATTGACCCGCGCGCGCGACACGCTCGCCACCTTGCGCGGCGCGCTCGGCGAGGATCGCGCCCGTATCGCCGCGCTGGTGACGGAGCGCCAGCGGCGCCAGGCGGAGAGCGGTACCGCCCAGCCGGGCGACAAGGCCCAGGCGGAGTCCCTCGCCAAGGCCAGCGGCGACGTGCACGATCTCGTGACCCGCCTGGAAACCGAAGTGGCGCCTGCCGCCCGCGCTGCCGATGCGGCCCGCACCGCCCCGCCGGATGCCGCAGCGGCAGGAGGGGCGGGGAAGGCCCAGGTCGCGGCGCTCACCAACCCGGCCCGGCTCGCGCCCGCGATCGCCTTCACCGAGGCCAAAGGCTTGCTGCCATTGCCGGTTGCCGGGGTGCGGCTGCGCGAATTTGGCGCGCCGGACGGGCTCGGCAGCACGGAAAAGGGGCTGACCATGGCCACGCGGGCGGGCGCGCAAGTCGCGGCCCCGAGCGACGGCTGGGTGGTGTATGCTGGGCCGTTCCGCTCCTACGGCCAACTCTTGATCATAAATGCCGGCGGAGGCTACCATATTCTCATGGCGGGAATGGAACGCATCACCGTGGACCTCGGGCAGTTCGTTCTGACCGGAGAACCCGTGGCGGTGATGGGAAACGGTCCCCGGGCGGCGAATTCGGCCTCGGGACAGCCCCATTTATATGTCGAATTCCGTAAGGACGGAATTTCAATCGATCCCGCCCCGTGGTGGGCGGCAACGGACAGTCAGAAGGTGCGCGGATGATGCGTCGTACGTCTCTATTTCTCTTTGGCGTTGCGGCCGGCGCCCTTGTGGCCGTCGCGGCAACCCAGCCAGGTATGCTTTCGAGCATGACCGCGCAGGCGGCGGCTTCCGACACCTACCGCCAGCTCAACCTGTTCGGTGACGTGTTCGAGCGCGTGCGCTCCGATTATGTCGAGAAGCCCGACGACGCCAAGCTCGTGGAAAGCGCCATCAACGGCATGCTCCAGGGCCTGGATCCGCACTCGTCCTACATGGACGCGAAGAGCTTCCGCGACATGCAGGTGCAGACCCGCGGCGAGTTCGGCGGCCTCGGCATCGAGGTCACCATGGAAGACGGCCTCGTGAAGGTCATCGCCCCCATCGACGACACCCCGGCGGCCAAGGCGGGCGTGCAGGCCGGCGACATCATCACCAAGCTCGACGACGACCAGGTGCAGGGCCTCACCCTGAACCAGGCGGTGGAGAAGATGCGCGGCGCGGTCAACACGCCGATTCGCCTCACCATCGCCCGCAAGGGCCAGGACAAGCCGATCGAGATCAAGGTGGTGCGTGACACCATCAAGATCCGCGCGGTGCGTTCGCGCATCGAGAATGGCGACATCGCCTATCTGCGCATCACCTCGTTCAACGAGCAGACCTTCGACAATCTGAAGAAGGCGATCGAGGACACCACCGCCCAGATCGGCCCCGACAAGATCAAGGGCTATATCGTCGACCTGCGCAACAATCCCGGCGGCCTGCTCGACCAGGCGATCGCCGTGTCGGACGCGTTCCTGGAGAAGGGCGAGATCGTCTCCACCCGCGGCCGCAATGCCGACGAGACCCAGCGTTTCAACGCGCGCGGCGGTGATCTGACCAAGGGCAAGCCGGTGATCGTGCTGACCAATGGCGGTTCCGCCTCAGCCTCGGAAATCGTCGCCGGCGCCCTCCAGGACCACAAGCGCGCGACCATTCTCGGCTCGCGCTCGTTCGGCAAGGGTTCGGTGCAGACCATCATCCCGCTCGGCGGAAACGGCGCGCTGCGGCTCACCACGGCGCGCTATTACACGCCGTCGGGCCGCTCGATCCAGGCCAAGGGCATCGAGCCGGACATCATCCTGATCCAGGATCTGCCGGACGACCAGAAAGCCAAGCTCGGCGCCGCCGCCGGCGACACAACGCGCGGGGAAGCCTCGCTGAAGGGGCATCTGAAGAACGGCGACGACGAGCAGGCGGGTTCGCCCTCCTACGTCCCCGCCGATCCGAAGGATGATACCCAGCTGAAGATGGCGGTGGAACTCCTGGAAGGCACCATCAAGAACGCCGCCTTCCCGCCGAATCCCAACAAGACCACCTCCGCCAACTGAGGCGATTCCGGGCGGTCCGCCCTCACGGCCCGCTCGAAGGTTCAGGACCCGCCGGTTGTGCCGGCGGGTCTTTTTTTGCCGGAAAAAGAGTGTTTCCTTTTTGCATCGCACGCGCGGCGCGATGGCTTGCCGGCAGTGCATTTTGTGGGCAAAGCTGCAGTATAAAAGGAAAATTTCTGCCCTAAGGGCAGGGAATTGCGGGCCTTGCGGGGCCGCGGTGCGTCAATGCGGCACTGTGCCCTTCACTCGGTCGTGTTGCCGCTTCGCAAAGCCTGTGTTAGGCAACCCCGACTTCCGGAGACCGGCCTTGCCGGCGTTTCGGGGGTGAGCATCGATATTCCCAACAGATCAAGGGTTTGGGTCTCCAATCGCGCGGATCGCGCGGCGGAGGTTGCGGACCCGAGAGAGGCGCGGGTGGCGGAGACGATCGTGTCAGGCATGGCGGGGCGCTATGCGACCGCACTGTTCGAATTGGCGAACGAGGCGGGAACCCTCGACGCCGTGAAGGCAGACCTCGGCACGTTGTCGGGCCTGATCGCGGAGAATGCCGACCTCGGCCGTCTCGTGCGCAGCCCGGTCTTCGGCGCCGAGGAGCAATCCCGCGCGATGGCCGCCGTGATGCAGAGCATCGGCATCACCGGCATCACCGCGAATTTCGTGAAGCTGGTCGCCAGCAACCGCCGTCTGTTCGCGCTGCCGACCATGATTTCCGGTTTCAACGCTCTCGTCGCCGCCCATCGCGGCGAGGTGACGGCGCAGGTGACTGCCGCCGAGCCGCTGAGCGACACCCACATTGCCGCGCTGAAAGAAGCGCTGGCTCAAAAGACCGGCAAGGACGTGAGCCTCGACGTGACCGTCGATCCGTCCATCATCGGTGGTCTGATCGTGAAGCTCGGCTCGCGCATGGTCGATGCTTCTTTGAAGACCAAACTCAATTCTATCCGGCATGCGATGAAAGAGGTCCGCTGATGGACATTCGAGCCGCTGAAATCTCTGCCATCCTGAAAGAGCAGATCCAGAATTTCGGCCAGGAGGCGGAAGTCTCGGAGGTCGGTCAGGTTCTCTCCGTGGGCGACGGCATTGCGCGCGCTTATGGTCTCGACAACGTCCAGGCGGGCGAGATGGTCGAGTTCGAGAACGGCACCCGCGGCATGGCGCTGAACCTCGAGATCGACAATGTCGGTATCGTGATCTTCGGCTCCGACCGCGAGATCAAGGAAGGCCAGACGGTCAAGCGCACCGGCGCCATCGTGGACGTGCCGGTCGGCAAGGGTCTGCTGGGCCGCGTGGTGGACGCGCTGGGCAATCCGATCGACGGCAAGGGCCCGATCGAATACACCGAGCGCCGCCGCGTCGACGTGAAGGCGCCGGGCATCATCCCCCGCAAGTCGGTGCATGAGCCCATGCAGACCGGCCTGAAGGCCATCGACGCGCTGATCCCGGTCGGCCGCGGCCAGCGCGAGCTGATCATCGGCGATCGCCAGACCGGCAAGACCGCCGTCGCGCTCGACACCATTCTCAACCAGAAGCCCATCAACATGGGCACGGACGAGAAGGCCAAGCTCTATTGCGTCTATGTGGCGGTGGGCCAGAAGCGCTCCACGGTCGCCCAGTTCGTGAAGGTGCTGGAAGAGCAGGGCGCGCTGGAATATTCCATCATCGTCGCCGCCACAGCTTCCGACCCGGCGCCCATGCAGTTCCTGGCGCCGTTCTCCGGCACCGCCATGGGCGAGTTCTTCCGCGACAACGGCATGCACGCCTTGATCGTCCATGACGATCTGTCCAAGCAGGCGGTCGCCTATCGCCAGATGTCGCTGCTGCTGCGCCGCCCGCCGGGCCGCGAAGCCTATCCCGGCGACGTGTTCTATCTCCACTCGCGCCTGCTGGAGCGCGCGGCCAAGCTGAACGACGCCAATGGCGCCGGCTCGCTGACCGCTCTCCCGGTGATCGAGACCCAGGCCAACGACGTGTCGGCCTATATCCCGACCAATGTGATCTCCATCACCGACGGCCAGATCTTCCTGGAATCCGACCTGTTCTACCAGGGCATCCGCCCGGCGGTGAACGTCGGCCTCTCGGTGTCGCGCGTCGGCTCCTCCGCCCAGATCAAGGCGATGAAGCAGGTGGCGGGCAAGATCAAGGGCGAGCTCGCCCAGTATCGCGAGCTGGCGGCCTTCGCCCAGTTCGGCTCCGACCTCGACGCCTCCACCCAGAAGCTGCTGAACCGCGGCGCGCGCCTGACGGAACTGCTGAAGCAGGGCCAGTTCTCGCCGCTGAAGGTCGAGGAGCAGGTGGTGGTGATCTTCGCCGGCACCAACGGCTATCTCGACCCGCTGCCGGTCTCCAAGGTCCGCGAGTTCGAGGCCGGCCTGCTGCTGGCGCTGCGCTCGCAGCACCAGGACATCCTCGACACCATTCGCACCTCCAAGGAAATGTCCAAGGAGACCCAGGAGAAGCTCACGAAGGCCATCGAGGCCTTTTCCAAGAGCTTTTCCTGAGCCTTTCCTCGAGATTGATGGACGGGCGCAATGGCGAGCCTGAAAGAACTTAGAAACCGGATCGCCTCGGTCAAGGCGACGCAGAAAATCACCAAGGCGATGCAGATGGTCGCCGCGGCGAAGCTGCGTCGCGCCCAGACCATGGCGGAGGCCGCGCGCCCGTTCGCCGAGCGCATGGATGCCGTGCTCGGCAACCTCGCCTCCGGCGTCACGGTCAGCGCCGATACGCCCCTTCTTCTCGCGGGCACCGGCAAGGACGACAAGCATCTGCTGCTCGTCTGCACCTCCGAGCGCGGCCTGTGCGGCGCCTTCAACACCCAGATCGTGCGCTTTGCGCGCGAGCGGGCCTATGCCCTGATGGCCCAGGGGAAGGACGTGAAGTTCTTCTGCGTCGGCCGCAAGGGCTACGACCAGCTGCGCCGCACCTTCCCGAACCAGATCGTCGAACTGGTGGATTTGCGGGCGGTGCGCACGCTCGGCTTCGTGAATGCCCAGGACATCGCGGAAAAGATCATCGCCCGTTTCAATGCGGGCGAGTTCGATGTCTGCACCCTGTTCTTCTCGCACTTCAAGTCGGTGATCTCGCAGATCCCGACCGCGCAGCAGCTCATCCCCGCCACCTTCGAGGAGAAGGCCGGCGAGGCGAGCACCTATGATTACGAGCCGGACGAGGGCGAGATCCTCGCCGACCTGCTGCCGCGCAACCTCGCGGTTCAGGTGTTCCGCGCCCTGCTGGAAAATCAGGCGTCCTTCTATGGCTCGCAGATGAGCGCCATGGACAACGCCACCCGCAACGCGGGCGAGATGATCAAGAAGCAGACCCTCATCTACAACCGCACGCGCCAGGCCATGATCACGAAGGAACTCATCGAGATCATCTCCGGCGCAGAAGCGCTCTGACGGCAGCGCGGTCGAGACACAAGGACGACGAACTATGGCCAAACCCACCGGACGCATCTCTCAGGTCATCGGCGCCGTCGTCGACGTGCAGTTCGACGGCCACCTGCCGGCAATCCTCAACGCCCTGGAAACCACCAACCAGGGCAACCGCCTGGTGCTCGAAGTGGCCCAGCATCTCGGCGAGAGCACCGTGCGCACCATCGCCATGGACTCCACCGAAGGCCTGGTGCGCGGCCAGCCGGTGACCGATACCGGCGCCCCGATCCAGGTGCCGGTGGGCGAAGCCACCCTCGGCCGCATCATGAACGTCATCGGCGAGCCGGTGGACGAGCTGGGCCCGATCGTCGGCGAAATGGTCCGCGCCATCCACCAGGAAGCCCCGAGCTACGCCGAGCAATCCACGGAAGCTGAGATCCTGGTGACGGGCATCAAGGTGGTGGACCTGCTGGCACCTTACTCCAAGGGCGGCAAGATCGGCCTGTTCGGCGGCGCCGGCGTCGGCAAGACCGTGCTCATCATGGAACTGATCAACAATATCGCGAAGGCGCACGGCGGCTATTCCGTGTTCGCCGGCGTGGGCGAGCGCACCCGCGAGGGCAACGATCTCTATTACGAGATGATCGAATCCAAGGTGAACGTGGACCCGCACGAGCATGACGGCTCGGCCGCCGGCTCCAAGTGCGCCCTGGTCTATGGCCAGATGAACGAGCCCCCGGGCGCCCGCGCCCGCGTCGCGCTCACCGGCCTGACCGTCGCCGAGCATTTCCGCGACCAGGGCCAGGACGTGCTGTTCTTCGTGGACAACATCTTCCGCTTCACCCAGGCCGGCTCGGAAGTGTCGGCTCTGCTCGGCCGCATTCCCTCGGCGGTGGGCTATCAGCCGACGCTCGCCACCGACATGGGCGCGCTGCAGGAGCGCATCACCACCACCACCAAGGGCTCGATCACCTCGGTGCAGGCCATTTACGTGCCCGCCGACGATCTGACCGACCCGGCGCCGGCCGCCTCGTTCGCCCATCTGGACGCGACCACCGTTCTGTCGCGCTCGATCGCGGAAAAGGGCATCTATCCGGCGGTGGATCCGCTGGATAGCACCTCGCGCATTCTCTCCCCGCTGGTGATCGGCGACGAGCATTACAACGTCGCCCGTCAGGTTCAGCAGACCCTTCAGCGCTACAAGTCGCTCCAGGACATCATCGCCATTCTCGGCATGGACGAGCTGAGCGAAGAGGACAAGACGGTGGTGTCGCGCGCCCGCAAGATCGAGCGCTTCCTCAGCCAGCCGTTCCACGTGGCCGAAGTGTTCACCGGCTCGCCCGGCAAGCTGGTCGACCTCGCCGACACCATCAAGGGCTTCAAGGGCTTGGTGGAAGGCAAGTATGACCACCTGCCGGAAGGCGCCTTCTACATGGTGGGCACCATCGAGGAAGCCGTCGAGAAGGGTAAGAAGATGGCGGCCGCCGCCGCCTGATTTTAACTGCCGGAGCCTGCGGGCCTGAAGGTTGAGAGAGGCCGATCCCACCTCCGCACACGCGGATACGGGGTCGGCATCGCACGCATCAAAGGCCCGCGCGGTCGGAGACACACAGATGGCCACCTTCCCCTTTGAGCTTGTCTCGCCCGAGAAGCTGCTCTTTTCCGGCCAGGTGCAGGAAGTGGGCGTGCCCGGTAGCGAAGGCGATTTCGGCGTCATGGCCGGCCACGCGCCGTTCATCGCCACGTTGCGCCCCGGCATCCTTACCATTCACGCCGACGGCGGCGCCAAGCGCCTGTTCGTGCGCGGCGGCTTGGCCGAGGTGAACCCCACCGGCCTCACCGTGCTCGCCGAGCGCGCGGTTCCGGTGGAAGAGATCAAGCCGGAGATGCTGCGCCAGCTGATCAAGGACGCGCAGGAAGACATCGCCGACGCCCGCACCGACGAAGCGCGCCAGCGTGCCGAAGCGCAGGTCACCGATCTGAAGCAGGTGCTGGATATTTTGGTGCCCGGCGAAGCGCCGCTGCCGCACTGAGACACGGCGTCCGGTATCGTCAATTATGATCCGTAAAATAGACAAAGGCCGGGCAAATGCCCGGCCTTTTCTTTTTCAGCCAGCCCTTCTTGGATTTGCACGGTTCATCCTGGCGCCTTTGCCCCGGCGCGCAACGCGCGCGCTGGGGGCCATGTGGTGCGCGGGGCGGCGTGCGAGCGAAGCGCATCCCGTCGAACCGCGCCTGCGGAACCGCTTCAAGACACCCGCGCCTTGCCGTCGATCAGTGCGCCGCGAAACGGCGGAAATCGTGGATGACGCGCTCATAGACGGGGCGCTTGAAGGGAACCACCAGCTCGGCGGTGCGCTCCAGGCTTTCCCAGCGCCAATGGACGAACTCGGGTTTGTGCTGGCCGCCGCCGGGCTTGAGGATGTCAATCTCGCCGTCCACCCCGGTGAAGCGCAAGGCGAACCAGCGCTGCGTCTGCCCGCGATATTTGCCCCTCCAGGCCTGGCCGGCGATGCGGCCGGGAAGATCATAATTCAGCCAGTCCTCGACCTCGCCGAGCCGGACGACGGAGCGGATGGAGGTTTCCTCGTACAATTCCCGCAGCGCCGCGTCGAACGGCTCTTCGCCCGCATCGATGCCGCCCTGCGGCATCTGCCAGGAATGCTCCATGTCCACATGTTCGGGGCCACCGGAGCGCTGGCCCATGAATACCTGACCGGCCGCATTGAACACGGCGAGGCCCACGCATCGACGATAGGGCAGGTCTTCCTGGCGTTTCATGGTGCACCTCATGTGGCCGCTGTGTGGGCATGTTTGCGCCCTGCTTAGCAAATCCGCTCCCGGAAGGCGCGGTCGGCGGCTGCCCCGCGCGGAAAAACCGCGCAGGCCAAGGCCCGCAGCCGCGTGCGGGATCAGTGGGCGCGCATGCCGTGCGGCAGGGCGCTCGCGGCCCAGGCGCGCAGCGACACCCAGGTGCGGCGGTCGAGCAGGAAGCGATCCACCGGCACCGAGGCAGCCAGCGCCTTCACGCGGCACAGGCCGGCGCCGCACCATTGGAAGGCGCACTTCTCCAGCACCCGCCGCGAGGCCGGATTGACCACCCGGGCGGCACCGGCGATCTGCGCGATCGCGGTTTCGGAAAAGGCATAGTCGATCACGGCACGGGCCGCCTCGGTGGCGATGCCGCGGCTCCAGAAGGGTTCGCCGATCCAATAGCCGAGCTCGGGCGCGGGTTCGCCGGGACGCCGGGCGAAGCCGCACATGCCCACCAGGACGAGCGCGCCTTCCTGCTTCAGGAGCACGGCGAAGGTTGCGGCCTCCTCGCCCTGCGGCGCATTGGCGATGAAGCTTAAGGCGTCGGCGGCGCGATAGGGATGGGGCAGGTTCGCGGTCATTTCCGCGATACGGCGGCTGTTGGCCAGCGCCGCAATGGCGTCCACGTCCTCGATCTTGGGCGCGCGCAGCACCAGCCGCGCGGTCTCGAGGACGGGAATACAGCTTTCCTGTAAGGCAACTCCGGGTGGCGTCTCGATGATGGTCATGGCGGGCTCCAGGCCAAGGCAAAAGAAAACCGGGGAGACGTGCCCGTCTCCCCGGCTTATCGGAGCCCCAGCTTCCTGGTTCAGGCTCCCTCCGGTTCGACGAGACCGGCGGGATCCTGCATTTTCAGGTCTCGCCGGTTATTCAGCCGCCTCAAGGGCGGGGGTAGCGACTACGGATACAAACGTGCGGTCGTTGGCTTTGGTGCGGAACTCGACTCGGCCTTCAATAAGCGCGAACAAGGTATGGTCCTTGCCCATGCCGACGTTGAGGCCGGGATGCCATTTGGTGCCGCGTTGACGCACGATAATGTTGCCGGGAATGACTTCCTGGCCGCCGAAGCGCTTCACGCCAAGGCGACGGCCGTCGGAATCGCGGCCGTTGCGGGACGAACCGCCTGCTTTCTTATGAGCCATTTGCGCTCTCCGTTCTCAGATCAAGCTTCGGCCGAGGCCTGTTCGGCCGGCGCAGCTTGGGTTGCGGGGACGACGGACTTGCCGTCGGTGCCGAGAATCTCGGTGATGCGCACGACGGTGAGGTCGGCGCGGAAGCCGCGCTTGCGGCGCGAGTTCTGCCGGCGACGCTTCTTGAACGCGATCACCTTGTCGCCGCGGGTCTGTTCGACCACTTCCACGGTAACGGAGGCGCCGTCCACGAGCGGGGCACCGATCACGGTGGTCTCGCCTGCCAGCATGAGCACGGGGAGCGACAGGATCTGGCCGGCTTCGGCGTCGATGATCTTGTCGACGGTGATGACGTCGTGGGGGGCGACCCGGTACTGCTTGCCGCCCGTCTTGATGACCGCGAACATCTTTGTCTCGCTTTCGTGTTCCACCCGCCTCGAAGGGAGGGCTTCTTTCGGTCGATTGGGAATATGGGCGCAAGGGCCCACGCGAAGCGGCTCGTGTACCCTTTGCCGGGTCGGTTTGTCAATGCGCGGACCTGCGCAAAAACCCGGAGCGGTGCCGGTTTGCGTCCGGCGGCGTGGTGTCTTAACGCTGCGTTTGGAACATCTCCAGGCGGGCTGCAAGCGCAGGCCCGCCGCCCCGATCAGCTAGGTTCGATTCGCAAGGGTCCCATCATGCACGACAAGCAGGCCGACATTCCCGACGGAATGCCCGCCATCCGCACCATCGCAATGCCGGCGGATACCAATCCGAGCGGCGATATTTTCGGCGGCTGGCTGATGTCGCAGATGGATCTGGCAGCCGGCAACATCGCCGCGCGCCGCGCCCGCGGCCGCTGCGCCACAGTGGCGGTGGAGGCTATCACCTTTCTCGGCCCGGTGTTCGTGGGCGACGAGGTGAGCCTGTTCGCGAACGTCCTGTCGGTGGGCCGCACCTCCATGCGCATCGAGGTTGAAGCCTGGCGCCGCGCGCGAGAGGGCGAGGACACGCGCAAGGTGACGGAAGCAGTGTTCACTTTCGTCGCCATCGACGCCAATGGCAAGCCGCGGCCGATCGGCGACGCGGCCTGAGGTGCACACCGTATCTGGGTCGCAGCCTCCCGCGGCGTTCGGTGCGCGGCATCGGATGACGTGGAAAGGCTGCGCGGGGCGTCTTGTGCTTGTTTCCCGGCTCGGCTAGAAGCGCAGAACCACAAACGGGCGCGGCGCGCCCGTGCCCCGGCTGGAGAGGTGGCAGAGTGGTCGAATGCACCGCACTCGAAATGCGGCATACGGGCAACCGTATCGGGGGTTCAAATCCCTCCCTCTCCGCCATTTCGTAAGATAAGCCGTTGAAATTAAAGGCTTATCTCTTGACGTCGTAGTCTCTCCCCACATTTGCCGCCACATTCTGAATGTGCTGCTCTCGCGTGCGCGCGAGGCAATGATCTCACGTCGATGAGGCCGTTCGGCTCCTTTGCGCCGAGTGAGCGAGCTCGCTTCCCTTTGGCGACGATTTTCTGGTTGATCCCGTAGCGCCTCGAAAGCGCTCTCAGGCTCTCTTGACTATGTTGTATCGCTCGACGGATCGCCTCAGTCGTCGTGGCGCTTCCTTGCCTGCAGCGCGCTGCGCTTTTTCTGCGACATCACCCTCGGCCGACCCGGCTTCGGCGATCGCATGGCGCGCATCCCGACGGTGGAGCGCCCGCCCGTGGTGCTCAGCACCGAGGAGGTGGTGCTGCAGCTTGCCCATGCGCCGAACCTCAAGTACCGCGCCGCCCTCAGTATTGCCTATGGCTGCGGCCTGCGGGTGTGGGAGGTCGCCCTCTTGCTCCGCTCCAGAGCCCTGGCGGGCGCCGTGTCTGTGCGCGAGAGGTAAAACACGTTCCGCGCCACGAGACCGGTGGTCGGAAGGACAGCGTTTGTGGCTCAGCCCGTCGGGCTGTACTGTGGCTATGGTAGAGCTGTGCTGGAGAAAACGGGTAAACGGAACTGTCGGGACGACTTTTGTTAGCAGACGTAAAGTAACGTGAGTTGAACCGCGTCGGCCATTCGGCAGGCCACACCTGTCCGGTGGATGTTGGGGATGACCGAGGTGGCGGGCGCTATTTCCGCCGGCACCGGGCATCATGAAGCCGGCCTGCATGTCGAACACCAGATGCGCGGACCGTTTGAGGTTGATGGTTTCGAACAAACGGAGGCGGCTGCGCCTCCTCAGGGCAATTTGAACGATATCATCTTCAAGCTTAAGTTTATGTATCAGCTCCAATGAGCCGACTTAATTTCGCCGGTGTCATTGAATTCGGGAGATTAACTTCTTGTCATTAGCGCCTTTCTCATTGACAGCCTAACGGAAACCGCCTCTCTTCGCCTCCGCCTAATTTGATCGGTCCAGGGGGGCTTGGCCATGGTGAACCATTCTTTGCGTCATGAGATCAAAGTAAAGGCAGACCTGAATAAGGTCCGGGTTATGCTCATGACGTTGGATGGGCTCTCCCATTGGACACGAGCGAAGGTTTCAGACACAGGAATCGTGAATCAATGGGCGCTGTCCTACAAGGATGGCCCCAATTTTTCTTGGAAGGTGAGCGCGGACGATCCGAAACTCATCGTCTGGGAATGTGTCGAAGGCCCCGGTGATGCAGCGGGAACCACTGCCGAGTTCGCCCTGAGCACCTTGGACGATGGCCGCACCCTCGTCGGCTTCACGCACAGCGGCTGGCCCCATCAGGAAGGCAATTTCGCCAAGTGCAACGCCCTTTGGGGCATGCTGCTTCACCACCTCCGCGAGGCGGCTGAGGGCGACCACAAGGCACCTGCGCTTTCCTGATCTTCTCTTGCCCGCGAGCTCATCATGGCTTCCCAACAGTCACTTCCCGACTTCGTCGCGGCGATGGATGCCGCCGGCTTCCTGGCCCGGATCAAGGACCCGACCCGGGTCGATCAGATTCCAAAGATCATGGAGGCGAACCCCACCAAGGCGATCCTGATCGAGACCATCATCGACAGCGACTTCTCGGTTCTCGCCAACGCCTATTCCAATCAGGACATGTATGCCTGGGCCATGGAATGCGACAAGACCCAGACCGGTCTCAAGATGGTCGAGAAGGCCAAGGGCCGTGTGAAGTGGGAGTTGGTGGACACTGCCCCCTGCAAGGACGTGATCCTGAAGGGCGACGACGTGGACCTCACGCGCCTGCCCATGTTCCTGCACCATGACCGGGACGGCCACGCTTATACCAACGACAACCTCTTCATCAGCAAACACCCCGACACGGGGATCTACGACTGGGGCGTCTACCGCTCCATGTTCCGTTCGAAGAATGAGAAGTCGGTGGACATGACCTGCACCTCCCACCGCCAGCGCATCAACGCCATGGCGGCGGCAGCCAAGGGGCAGAACCTGGAGGTGGCCATCGTCATCGGCGGGCCGATCCTCGACAAGATCTCCTGCCTTGCAGGCGTACCCGGGGATACGGATGACTTCGAGGTGCTGGGCAGCTTCTATGGCGGCCCGGCAAAGATGGTGAAGTGCGAGAGCATCGATGTCGCGGTGCCGGCCAATGCCGAAATCGTGCTCGAGTGCGAGCTGATGGCCGTGGAAGGCCTATCCTTCGACGAAGGGCCCTATGGCGAGTTCACTGGCATGTACGGTGGCGGCCTCAAGCACAATTATCGCCTCAAGGTGAAGGCGATGACCTATCGCAAGGGGGCCATCTTCCAACACGGCTCCATCGGCGGGCTGCACCCTTGGTACACCGACAACATGCTTCAGTTGCCGGCCATCGAGGCGGACCTGTTCGGAGCGCTGAAGCAGGGGGGCATCGACGTGAAGGAGGTCCGCTCCCCCGCGGGCGGCCTTTCCAACATCGCCTATGCCAAGATCAACCCCCTCGGCGGCGGCGATTCCAAGCAGGCGTTGGGCATCATGCTGACCTGCTCCAAGCAGGGCCTGCCGAAGGTCGCGATGGTGTTCAACGAGGACGTGGACATCTGGGACGATCAGGCGGTGCTTGCCGCCATGGCGTTCCGCTTCATGCCCGATCGCGACACGGTCATGATCAATGGCTGCAACACCATGACGGTCGATCCCACCAGCGCGGTACCGGGCATCGCCTCCAAGATCGGCTTCGACTGCACGATCCCCATGGGCCCGAGCTGGAACCCCAACGAGTTCGCCCGGAGCACGGTGTGCGACCTTGGCGAGCCGCCGGCCGGCGTCGTCCCCATGACGGAGGAAGCCCTCACGGCGGACATGGAGGCCTTCATCAAGGCCGGCCCGAAATCCTGGCGGGAGATCCTGGCGCATTATCACGGCCAGCCCTATCCGGTGATCTACCGGTCCTTCGGCAACCTGCGTCATCGCCTTGGCCGGGCGGATGATGCGCCGTGGTACCGCTACACGTTCTCGGACGTGCCGTTCGCCTATGAAGCAACGCCCAAGCCGACGTCCAACTTCGACCCGAAGCACGTCGCGCCCACGCCAGCCTGAATAGCGACGTGGATCGGCGCGCGTCCCTGCCCGCCGTCGGCCATTGCCACCGCACCGGCGAATGGCCGGTGCGGTTATAGTCTCTCCCACCTGCTCCCATGCGCCACGGAAAGGCCTGGCTGGCGCTCGCCCCGGCGCCGGGGCGAGCGCCAGCATCCGGATCAGTCGCGCAGCAGATCGTTGATGGAGGTCTTGGCGCGGGTCTTTTCGTCCACGCGCTTCACGATCACCGCGCAATAGAGCGAGGGACCGGGCCGGCCGTCCGGCAGCGGCTTGCCGGGGAGAGCGCCGGGCACCACCACGGAATAGGGCGGAACCTCGCCCACGAACACTTCGCCGGTCTCCCGGTCGATGATCTTGGTGGAGGCGGAGATGAACACGCCCATGGAGAGCACGGAGCCGCGCCGCACCACCACGCCCTCCACCACTTCCGAGCGGGCGCCGATGAAGCAATCATCCTCGATGATCACGGGGCCGGCCTGGAGCGGCTCCAGCACGCCGCCGATGCCGACGCCGCCGGAGAGGTGCACATGCTTGCCGATCTGCGCGCAGGAGCCCACCGTGACCCAGGTGTCCACCATGGAGCCCTCGCCCACATGGGCGCCGAGGTTCACGAACGAGGGCATCAGCACCACGTTGGGCGCGATATAGGCGGAGCGGCGCACGATGGCGCCGGGCACGGCCCGGAAGCCGGCGGCGCGGAATTCGCTCTCGTCCCAGCCCTCGAACTTGGAGGGCACCTTGTCCCACCAATGGGCGCCGCCCGGACCGCCGGGAATGGTTTCCATGTCGTTGAGGCGGAAAGAGAGCAGCACCGCCTTCTTCAGCCATTGATTGACGTGCCAGCTGCCGTCGGCGAGCGGCTCGGCAACCCGCACCTTGCCGGCATCGAGCAAAGCGAGCGCCGCGTTCACCGCCTCGCGCACGGGGCCGGCGGTGTCGAAGCCGATCTCGGCCCGGGCCTCGAAGGCCGCGTCGATGATCAGTTCGAGGTCGGGATTGGCGGCGGCGACGGCAAGGTTCGGCATGGGTTCCTCTTGAGGCTGCGGCGCCTTTCTGGCGTGCCGCGTATTGGATGGGGCAGGGGGCTCAGCCGCGCTCTTTCACCGAGACGAATTTGAGCTTGGGCCATTCCTCGATGGCGCGATCGAGCACCCATTGGCTGCGGGCGAGATAGACCGTCGCCTCGTCGCGGTCGCGGGCGATGGAGGAGCGGCTGGTCTCGATGAAGCGCTCGATTTCCAGCCGGTCGCCGATGATCCAGCGGGCGGTCACGAAGGAGACGCTCTCATAGCGGATGGGAACGCCATATTCCTTTTCCAGCCGCGAGGAGAGTACGTCCAATTGCAGCGTGCCGACCACGCCGACGATGGGCGAGGGGTCGGAGATCGGCCGCAGCACCTGCACCACGCCTTCTTCCGCCATGTCCTGGAGCGCCTTGGACAGCTGCTTGGCCTTGATGGGGTCCGCCAACAGCACCCGGCGCAGGATTTCCGGGGCGAAATCGGGAATGCCCTCGAAGCGGATCACCTCGCCCTCGGACAAGGTGTCTCCGACCCGCAGCATGCCGTGGTTGGGAATGCCGATGATGTCGCCGGCCACCGCCTCGTCCACCGTCTCGCGCTCCTGGGCGAAGAAGAAGATGGGGTTGGCGATCGCCATGTGGCGCTTCTCGCGGGCGTTATAGAGCTTCATGCCGCGCTTGAAGGTGCCGGAGCACAGGCGCACGAAGGCCACGCGGTCGCGATGGTTCGGGTCCATATTGGCCTGCACCTTGAAGACGAAGCCGGAGACATTGTCCTCGGCCGGCTGCACGATGCGGCCGTTGGCGCTGCGCGGCAGGGGGCTCGGGCCAAAGGTGCCGAGGCCGGCGAGCAATTCGCCCACGCCCGCCTCCTTGATGGCGCTGCCGAAGAACACCGGCGAGAGATGGCCCTCGCGGAAGCTCTCCAGATCGAACGGCGGCAGCACGCCGAGCGCGAGGGTCAGCCCCTCCACCGATTCGGCGATGATGCGGGGGTCGATGCCCTCGACCTCCAGCAGGTCTTCGGGTTGCTCGAAAGGCACCAGGCGCGTCAGCAGGCCGCCGCGCTCCTCGGCGAAGCGGGCGCATTTGTTGGGCACGTCGATGAGGCCGCGGAAATCCGTGCCCATGCCCACCGGCCAGGTGAAGGGCGTGAGATCCAGCGCCAAGGTTGCGGCGATGTCGTCCATCAGGCCGAGCGGTTCGAGGCCCTCGCGGTCCACCTTGTTGATGAAGGTGAAGATGGGAATGTCGCGCAGGCGGCACACTTCGAACAATTTGCGGGTCTGGCTCTCGATGCCCTTGGCGGCGTCGATCACCATCACCGCCGCGTCCACGGCCGAGAGGGTGCGGTAGGTATCCTCGGAAAAGTCCGAGTGGCCCGGCGTGTCGAGCAGATTGTAGACGATGCCGTCGCGCTCGAAGGTCATCACCGAGGAGGTGACGGAAATACCGCGCTGCTGCTCGATTTCCATCCAGTCGGAGCGGGTGCGGCGGCGATCGCCGCGCGCGCGCACCTGGCCGGCCATGCGGATGGCGCCGGAGGCAAGCAGCAGCTTTTCCGTCAGCGTGGTCTTGCCCGCGTCGGGATGGGAGATGATGGCGAAGGTGCGCCGGTGCGCAAAATCGGGAGCGTCGGCGGAAGGCGCCGTGACATGGGCGGTGGGATCGAGCATGGGCGCCTTATAATCCGAAAAGCCGGCGCGAGAAACGGTCTCGCGTGCTCTCCTTCTCCTTGGGCGATGTGCGGCTGAAGGGGCGGCGAACCGGGCGCATTTGCGTTCCGCGCCGTCGATCCGCGCCATGCCATGGTCGCGCGGGGCGGCTATGATCGTGCCGGCGCCGGAAGAAACCTCGCAAAGGGGGACGCAGCATGGTGGGCGTGGGGAAGAAGCGGCACGGCGGCGTGGGGTTTTCAATAGCGGCAGGCTTTGCGAGGACGGGCCTCGTAGCGGCGATGATCGCTGGGCTCACAGCTCCGGCTCAAGCGCTGCTGGCGCCGCAATATTACGAGCTGGCCCGACGGGAAGCGGCGAGCGTCATCGTGATTGCCGTCAGCGCGGTGACGCCGCCTTCAGAGGGATATGGCGCCTGCCGCGTCACGGGGCAGGTGAAGGCGGTGGAGCGGGGCGCGGCCCATGCGGTGGGCAGGATATCACCCTCGCCGTTCCCTGCCGCAAGGCGGGGGCGCAGCCACCCTTGGGCGGCACGATCTATCAGGATGTGGATGCGCTGCGCGCGACGCCGTTCGGCCGCGCCTATCTCGATGCGCAGGGCACGCTCGCCCTGTCGCAGTACGAAATGCTGAAAACCTGGCCCTGAGCCGCGCCGGGACGCTTCACGAAGCTGCGTGCGCGCGAAAACCGCTCAGTCGCCTTGGCCGGGCTCGGGGGAGAACAATTCTTCCTTGCCGGGCTTGCCGTCCCATTCCTTGGCGTCCGGCGGGGCGTCGCGCTTCAAGGTGATGTTGGGCCAGCTCTTGGCGTAATCGGCGTTCAGCGACAGCCATTTCTCAAGACCCGGCTCGGTGTCGGGCTTGATCGCCTCGGCCGGGCATTCCGGCTCGCACACCCCGCAATCGATGCATTCATCGGGGTGGATCACCAGCATGTTCTCGCCCTCGTAGAAACAGTCCACCGGGCACACGGAGACGCAATCCATGTACTTACAGCGGATGCAGTTCTCGGTGACGACATAGGTCATGGCTTATCCCTTTCGCGCGCCGGACTACTCCAGCCCGGCGCAGCGCGCAAGCGAGGCGAACCCCGCACACACGCTTTTTACTTTGTCAGGATGTTATTTCGTCAAATAGCTCACGCGCGGATGTAGCATCTCCGCGCCGATCGATAAAGGCACGGACGCGCAGCACCCGCACGCCGTGATCGAGGGCGATGGTGACCACCTGCCCTTCGCGCACCGAATAGCCCGCGCTCAGCACGCGGGCGCTATCCACGCGGACATGGCCGGAGCGGATGAGGCCGGCCGCGTCGCTGCGCGCGCGCACCACCCTTGCGTTCCACAGCCAGCGGTCCAGCCGCTGGCGCTGGGGCGCGCCGGCTTCGGGAAACTCCCCGCGCGGCGCGTCCTCGTCGTGAAAATCGTCCTTGGCCACTCAGCCGCCTTTCTTGTCCGCCTCCATGCGCGCCTTCAAGGCGGCAAGCGCGGCGAACGGGCTGTCGGGATCGGCGGGCTTCTCGCGCCGCCGGTCCGAATGCACCTGCACCCGCTCCGGGCGCGGCCCACGCGGGGCCTCGCCTTCACGCGGCGGACCGCGGAACGGGCGGTCGTTGCGCGGCGGGCGCTGGCCCTGCCGTTCACCCTGGCGCTCGGTGTGCGGCTCGCCGGCAGTGCTCTCGGCGCCGGGCGCGGCGGCGGTCACTTCCGGGCCGCCTTCGCGCGGACGGTCGAAGCGGCGGTTCGGCGGACGGCCCTCACGACGCTCGCCCTCGCGGCGTTCGCCGCCGGAGCGCTGGCCTTCACGCTGACCATGTCCTTCCCGCTGACCATGTCCTTCGCGCTGGCCTTGGCCCTCGCGCTGGCCATGCTGGGGCCGCTCGCGGCGCGGCGCACCCGGCGGACGGCCGGGACGCCACACTTCGATCAGCTCTGGCTCGCCGGTGATCTCGGCAACCGCCGCTTCCACAGCTTCCCCGGTGATTTCGGCGGTGGCCTCGGCCCCGGTGGCCGCATCCTCGGCGACCGGAAGCTCGCTGGTGGCGAGCGCGTCGACGAGCGGCGCCGTCTCCACGGCGGGGCTCGCCTCGGCTTCGACGGCGTCTTCGGCAGGGGCGTCGACGATCTCGACTTCGGCCACCTCGGCGGCTTCGGCCTTGATCGCTTCGGCCTCAATGGCTTCGGCTTCGGGCGCCGCAGCCTCGACACCCTCGGCGGTCACCTCCACCGGCGCATCGGCCGGTTCGGCGGCTTCAGCCTCGGCGGCGGGCGCGCCGTCGTCGGGTCCGAACAGAAGATCGGCCTCGATGGCGCCTTCCGGTGCCGGCGCCAGCTCCTGGGCCGGCGCGGCGGCGGCGACCGGGACCTCGGCCTCGACCGGCGGGGCTTCGCGCTTTTCCATGCGATAGCCGAGCGAGCGCAGGATCGAGGCGAAATCCTCCCCCGAGCAGCCGGCCAGCGAGGTCATGCCGACGGTCACGGTGAAGCCGCGCCCGTCCACGGCGCCGGCGGGCTTGGGGCCGGGCGAATTGGGCCGCCAGGCGAGCGCCGGGCGAATCAGATCGGCGAGGCGTTCCAGAATATCCACGCGCACGGCCCGCTCGCCGCAGACGCGGAAGCCCACCGCGCGATACAGGCTCTTGTGGATCTCGTGATCCACGGGAATGGACGTGCGGCCCGAAGCGGCGAGATGGGGCAGCTCATCCAGCCCCTTCTGCGCAAGGCCGCCGTGCTTCAAGGCGAACAATTCCGCCGCCAGAGCGCGGGGCGCCGGCTTCAGCAGGCCGGGCAGATAGATGTGATGGGCGCCGAACCGCACGCCATAGCCGCGCAGCGTGGCGCGGGCGGCCTGGTCGAGGGTCTTCATCTCCTCGGCGACGCGGCTGCGCTCCAGCACGCCGAGCGCCTCGACGATCTGAAACGCGATGCCGCGCCCGATGCCGGTGATGTCCTCCGCCTCGCCGAGCTTCAGCAGCGGGCCGAGCAGCTTTTCCACATGGGCCTTCAGCCACAGCGTGAGGCGGGCTTCCACTTGCTCGCGGGCCGGGCCCGTCAGATGCTCGTCGGCGATGATCTTGAAGCGGGGTTTGAGCACCTCTTCGCCGGGGATCAGCTTGGCGATCGGCTCGCCGGTCCAGCGGATGGTGCCGTCGGCGGTGAGCACGAAGGCTTCATCCACCGCCTGACCGACCCGCGTCGCGCGTGCCTCGATCTCTCCCGCTAGCGCCTTCTGGGCGGCGGCGCGCAAGGCCTTCGCTTCCTCTCCCCCGGCGGCGGGGTCGGGCGCGAACTGGAATCCCTGGAGGTGGCCGATCACATGGCCCTCCACTTTAACATCGCCGGTCTTGCTGATCTCAGTCTCGAGCATCGTATTCTCTCGCAGGCGTCGCATGAGCACGCTGGTCCGCCGATCCACGAACCGCTGAGCCAGCCGTTCGTGCAGTGCGTCGGAAAGCTTGTCTTCGACCCCTCTTGTGACGCCTTGCCAGTGCTCCGGATCCGTGAGCCAGTCGGGGCGGTTGGCGACGAAGGTGAGTGTCCGCACCTGGGCGATCCGTCTCGACAGCGTGTCGATGTCTCCTTCCGCGCGATCGGTCAAGGCGATTTGACGCGCGAACCACTCATCAGGGAGTCGTCCCCCGTTTCCGACATGGCCGAAAATGGTCGAAACCAGCTCCGCATGGGCACCCGGAGAGATCTTGCGATAGTCCGGCACCTGGCATGCGTCCCAGAGCCGCGCGATGGCGGCAGCATTGGTTGCGCGTGCCGCTACGTCCGCGTCGCGGCTCATGATTTCGAGCACTTGCACATCGTCCGCCGTCGGCGCGCGGGTCAATCCCTCCTCGCGTGGCGGTACCGAAAGGCTCTCCATCAAGGATTTGAGAGAGGTGAAATCCGGCACCGCGTTGCGCCATTGCAACACTTTTGCCGTGTCAAAAACATGACTTTCCAGCCGCTCCACCAATTCCGGCTCGAAAGGATCGCAACGTCCGGTGGTGCCGAAGGTGCCGTCGCGGGTGGCCCGGCCGGCGCGGCCGGCGATCTGCGCCATCTCCGCCGGGTTGAGGCGGCGGAATTGCCAGCCGTCGAACTTGCGGTCGGAGGCGAAAGCGACGTGGTCCACGTCGAGATTGAGGCCCATGCCGATGGCGTCGGTCGCCACCAGATAATCCACGTCGCCGCTCTGGTAGAGCTCCACCTGGGCGTTGCGGGTGCGCGGAGAAAGCGCACCCATCACCACCGCCGCGCCACCCCGTTGGCGGCGGATCAATTCGGCGATGGCATAGACCTCCTCGGCCGAGAAGGCGACGATGGCCGAGCGCGGCGGCAGGCGGGTGATCTTCTTTTCGCCGGCAAAGGACAGCGTCGAGAGGCGCGGCCGCACTGACACCGTGACGCCCGGCAGCAGCTTTTCCACCAGCGGCCGCATCGTGGCCGAGCCCAGCAGCAGGGTTTCGAACCGCCCGCGCCGGTTGAGAATGCGGTTGGTGAAGACGTGCCCGCGATCGAGGTCGCAGGCGATCTGGATCTCGTCGATGGCGACGAAGGCCACGTCGAGATCGCGCGGCATGGCCTCGATGGTGGCCACCCAATAGCGCGGATGGGGCGGCTTGATCTTTTCCTCGCCGGTGACGAGGGCGACCTGTTCGGGGCCGACCCGCTCGACGATGCGCTGATAGACCTCGCGCGCCAGCAGGCGCAACGGCAGGCCGATGAGCCCGCTTTCATGGCCGAGCATGCGCTCGATGGCGAGATGGGTCTTTCCGGTATTGGTCGGCCCGAGCACCGCGGTCACGCCCCGCGCCCGGATCGAGCGCGGCAAGACGGCCAGCTTTGTCACATCGTCCATCAGCGCGTGGCGTCCGCAAATCTTGGAGGACTGTCTTGGGAAAGCCCTCTTGATGAAGGCTCTGTATCATATCGGGGCAGGAAGACCAGGATACTAGACCGCAGGGGAACATGGGCGGAACAAAGGCGGAGCGAATCGCTCTCCAGCCGCCGCCACCCCGATGTTCTCCTTTCAGCCCCTGTCCCAGGGCGGGACAGCGGCGCACGCCCAGGGGAACGGATGCGGCTCAAACCCGGTCCGAATCGGCAAAAGCCACGCAAGCGCCTTTTGTTCACGGGTAAGAAGGAACCGCCCCGCGCCCGCCTGTGTTATGGGGTTCGAGATGCCGCGCGGTCCTCCGCGCCGGGCGTGGGAGGGAAAATATGCGTAGGGCTCAGTCGAGATTCGCCGTCGTCCTTGCCTTCGGCCTGGCATGGGTCTCGGCCTTGGCGGGAGGCATCGCCCCGGCCGCCGCACAGACCAGCAACGCACCGCTCGACGTGCGTCCGGCCCCGCAGGCGACCCCGCCGGGCGCGGCCGATGACGCCACGGGCAGCGTGCGTCCCGCGCCCGAAACAGGCGCCATCGTGCCGCGCGGCGCGCCGCAGGGCATCAGCACCGTGCCGCCGGAGCCCAATCCCTCGGTCAATCCCGGCCGCAATGCGCTCGGCTGCCCGGACATGGACCCGCTCTGCCAGAACGGCCGCTGAGGCGGGGCGGAACCTTTCTCCGCGCAAGCCTCGGCACAGGTGCGCCTTCACGCCTGCGTGCGCGCGCTTGACACGGGGATTGGGGCGTCGCTTCTAGGCGAAATGGAAAATCTGGCCGAACCAACGGCTCCGACCACGGAAACAGAAGACGCAATCGCGCGGCGCGAAGCCGATCAGCCCCATTCCCCGGTGGTGCGGTTCGGGCCCGATCGCCCGTTGCGCCTGGATGCCGGGGTCGCGCTCGATCATGTGCAGATCGCCTATCAGACCTATGGCGAGCCCAATGCCGCGCGCACCAACGCCGTGCTGGTGTGCCATGCTTTGACCGGCGACCAGCATGCCGCCAATGCCAATCCCGTCACCGGCAAGCCGGGCTGGTGGGAGACCCTGGTGGGGCCGGGCAAGCCGATCGATACCGAGCGCTTCTACGTCATCTGCGCCAATGTGCTCGGCGGCTGCATGGGCACCACCGGCCCGGCCTCGCTGAACCCGGCGACCGGCCAGCCCTATGGCCTCGATTTGCCGGTGGTGACGATCCGCGACATGGTGAACGCCCAGGCCATGCTGCTCGACCATCTCGGCATCGAGCGCCTGTTCTGCGTCGCCGGCGGCTCCATGGGCGGCATGCAGGTGCTGCAATGGGCGGCGAGCTATCCCGAGCGGGTGTTCGCGGCCCTCCCAATCGCCACCGCCGCCCGCCATTCGGCGCAGAACATCGCCTTCCACGAGGTCGGCCGCCAAGCGGTGATGGCCGATCCGGAATGGGCCGGCGGCCATTATCTCAAGCAGGGGCACACCCCCCATCGCGGGCTCGCGGTGGCGCGCATGGCCGCGCACATCACCTATATGTCGGACCAGGCCCTGCATCGCAAATTCGGCCGCCGGCTCCAGAACCGGGCGCTGCCCACGTTCGGCTTCGACGCCGATTTCCAGGTGGAAAGCTATCTGCGCCACCAGGGGGAATCGTTCGTCCAGCGGTTCGATCCCAATTCCTATCTCTATGTCACGCGGGCCATGGATTATTTCGATCTCGCGGCGGATTATGACGGCGTGCTCGCCAATGCTTTCCGGGGTTCCAAGACACGCTTCTGCGTCGCCTCCTTCACCTCCGACTGGCTGTTTCCCACCGAGGACAGCCGGGCGATCGTGCATGCGCTGAATGCCTCGGGCGCGAGCGTGTCCTTCACCGAGATCGATAGCGACAAGGGCCATGACGCCTTCCTGCTGCATGAGCCGGAATTGTTCGCCATCGCCCACGGCTTCCTCGACAGCGCCGCCAAGGCCGCCGGCCTGCCGGCCGCGCGCGGCCGATGAACGCGCCATGGCGGTGAGAGAATCATGGTGGTGAAGGATTTGGCCCCGGACG
Source organism: Roseixanthobacter finlandensis (assembly GCF_043195105.2). Classification (NCBI taxonomy): domain Bacteria; kingdom Pseudomonadati; phylum Pseudomonadota; class Alphaproteobacteria; order Hyphomicrobiales; family Xanthobacteraceae; genus Roseixanthobacter; species Roseixanthobacter finlandensis. Next base: position 304,576 of record NZ_CM195536.1, read on the forward strand.
ACGCGATCGTCCGCTTCTCCTCGGTGCGTGTCGACCTGATGGTGATCGCCGACATGGTGGCGCCCCGCTCGCGGGTGCTGGATGTCGGCTCGGGCGACGGGGCGCTGCTGGATCTCTTGGCCACCACCCGCGGCTGCGACGCGCGCGGCATCGAATTGTCGCGCGAGGGGGTGAATGCGGGCGTGGCGCGCGGCCTCTCGGTGGTCCAGGGCGACGCCGATGTGGACCTCGCCCATTATCCCGACGATGCGTTCGACTATGTCATCCTGTCCCAGACGCTCCAGGCCACCCGCCGCCCGCGCTGGGTGATGGAGCAGATGTTGCGCATCGGCCGGCGCGCCATCGTTTCATTCCCGAATTTCGGCCATTGGCGCTCGCGCTTCGACCTGCTGATTTACGGCCGCATGCCGATCACCGACAACATGCCCTATTCCTGGTACGACACGCCCAACATCCATTTCTGCACCATCCGCGATTTCGTGGCGCTGGTGGAGGTGCTGGACGCGCGCATGGAAAAGGCGGTGGCGCTGGATTCCTCCGGCCATCCGGTGCGCTTTAACATGCCGTGGTGGGTGTGGAACCTGCTGGGCGAGCAGGCGGTGTTCCTGCTGAGCCGGAACGATTGAGGATCGCCCGGCCTGCCGGCACCCCCTGGCCGAACACGGGTTCGAGCATGGGCGCGAGGGCAGGGCGTTTAATCGCGGCCGGGCGATAGAGCTGCTTTGTCGCCTCCACCACGTGCACGCCCGCGAACGGCAGCGACAGGCGCCCGCCGGCCCGCTCCCACGCCACCGCCGTGCGCAGCAGCCAATTGTTCGAAACAGGCGGGAAATACAGCGCCTCGTCCCAGCCCGAGGGGGTGAACAGGGCTTCGCGCAGCAGCCGCACCACCTGCCCGCGCGAGAACGGGCGGCCGTTTCCGAACGGGGTGGTGTCGAGCCGCGCCCACACGCCGCGCCGGTTGGGCACCACCGCCAGCAGGCGTCCGCCCGGCGCCAGCACGCGCCAGACCTCGCGCAGCATCTCGGCCGCGTCCGGCGTCATCTCCAGCAGATGCACCGCCACCACGCGGTCGATGGAGGCATTGGGCAAGGGCAGGGCGGTCTCATCCGCGAGCGCTGCGAGGGTGGGCGCGGCGGAGGGCCAGCGCACCACGCCCTGGGCCGCCGGCATGACGGCGATGCACCGCTCCGCCTCGCCCCGGAACACCCCGAGATAGGGCGTCGCATAGCCGATGCCGAGCACCGAGAGCCCCTGCACATTGTTGAAGCGGGCGCGCACCGCCCGGCTGACCAGCCGGCGCGTCACGACGCCCAGGGGCTGGGCATAGAAACTGCGCAGGTCCACGACGTCGAGATACATGGCGCCCCTTTCGCGATGTTCCCCTTATAGCATGGCCGCAGGGCAGGGCCGCGCGGCGCCGAAGCGCTGCGACCATCCGGCCGGGTTGCCCTCGCCGGTGGGCGTGATACTCAAAAGCGGACAGGCGTGCGCGGAACTGGGCGCGCGCAGGACAATCCCCGCAGGGAGGGCGCCACCCATGTCGGTCGAAATCCGGATCATCCCCTGCCTCAGCGACAATTACGCGGTGCTGCTGCACGATCCCGCCACCGAGGCCACGGCGGTGATCGACGCGCCCGAGGCGACGCCGATCCTTGAGGCGCTGGACCGGGAGGGCTGGCACCTCACCCACATTCTCGTCACGCACCATCACGCGGACCATGTGGACGGCGTGATGGCGCTGAAGGGCCAATATGGCGCCACCGTCGTCGGCCCGAAGCGCGAAGCCGCCGGTATTCCCGGAATCGACGTGGAAGTGGTGGATGGCGATCCGGTGGCGATCGGCTCGCTCATCGGCCGCGTGATGGAAACGCCGGGCCATACCGCCGGGCATATCGTCTATCTGTTCGAGGGCGAGCGGCTGCTGTTCGCGGGCGATACGCTGTTCGTGATGGGCTGCGGCCGGCCGATCGAATGCGATGCGCCGGTGCTGTGGCACTCGCTGGTGCGCCTGCGCACCCTGCCGGACGATCTCGCGGTCTATTGCGGGCACGAATACACCGTCGCCAACGGCAGGTTCGCGCTCTCCGTGGATCCGGAGAATGGCGCGCTGCTCGGCCGCGTCGCGGAGGCGGAAGCCGCCCGCAAGGAGGGTCAGCCCACCATTCCCGCGCTGCTGGGGGACGAGAAGCTGACCAATCCGTTCCTGCGGGCGGACGATCCGGCCATGGCGGAGCGTCTCGGCCTTGGTGAATCCGACCCCTCGGCGGTGTTCACCGAACTGCGGGCGCGCAAGAACGTATTTCGCGCATGAGCGCCGGCAGGGCCGCGCTTTCGGCGGAAGAGGTGATCGCGCTGCTGGGGCTTGAGCCCCATCCCGAGGGCGGGCATTTTCGCGAGACGTTCCGCGAGATCGCGGGCGACGGCGGGCGCGGCGCCTCCACCGCCATCTATTTCCTGCTGAGAGCGGGCGAGCGCTCCCATTGGCACCGGGTCGATGCAAGCGAGGTCTGGCATTGGCATGCCGGCGCGGCGCTGATGCTGAGCATCGCCCCGCCCGGCGGCGGGGTGTGGCATCTGCGGCTCGGGGCGGATCTTGGCGCCGGTGAGCGGCCGCAGGGCGTGGTGCCGCCTAGCCATTGGCAAGCGGCGGAAAGCCTCGGCGCCTGGACCCTGGTGGGCTGCACGGTTGCGCCGGCCTTCGATTTCGCCGGCTTCGAACTGGCGCCGCCGGATTTCGAGCCCTGAGGGTTCGCGGCTCAGCCTCTCCTGCACTGGGCTCTAGAGCGCGATCCGCCCTCTAACTTATTGAACAGAGGCGGATTCACTGCCCATATTGAAACGCCCAAGGCGATTCAATATGCGCAGATCCGGCTCTAGTCGCGCTCGAAATGGCCGGGCGTGAACACCCAGACCACCAGGCCCTTGATCTCCCATTTTGGCGGCACCCAGCGCGGGTTCAAAGGCGCGGGCGCTTCTGCCTGCGCGACTTTCTGCGCCTGCGCGACCTTCTGAGGCTTCGTCTTGGCGGGCGCGGCATCGCCCGTCTGGCCCGCCAGGGCCGGACCTGCGGCGAGGGCGAGCAGCACCGGCAGCACCACCGGCAGCGGGTTTCGGATCCTGGTTTTCATGATCGTTACTCCACTCAAAGGTCTGGCTGGATAACCTTGCGTCAACGGCGCCGGCGTGTCGCGCCCCGCCTCCCGCAAGGCTCCGCTGAAGCTGGACCACAAGAAAGTTTTGTAACTCGCCACCCGACCCCCTCTCATACCTCCAAGACTTTACGTTAGGATGGTGCGCCATTCACCTACTCCGGCCGGAGAACACGGGGACGTGTGAACGACGATCTTCGATCTCATCCCGCCGGACGTTCGGCGGGGTATGGTGCAGCCTGGGGACGCTCGATGGGTACCTCTCTTGCGCAGAAAATGGATCGGGCCTGGGCCATCCTGCGCTGGCGCTATCTCCAGTCCAGCGCTTTTCCCTATCATGAGCGCAGTTTTCTCGGCCGGATCGGAAATTGGGACGACAAGGGCATGCGCCCGCTCATCCTGGTCCAGTCGCACCGCCGCTCCGGCACGCATTTTCTGATCGACGAGATCCGCGCGCGGTTTCCGGTGGCGCGTGAATGGATGCACCTCGACGGCGATTTCTTCGCGCGCCTCATGCAGATGCCGGTGGTGGTCAAGAGCCACGACGCCTATTTCGGCGAGAAGCTGAAGGAGCGGCGGCCCTGGCATTCCTACATGCACTGGGTGGCCGCCTCCTCGCTCTACACCAATGCCAAGCATGTCTACATCGTGCGCAACCCCCGCGACGTGCTGCGCTCGCAATTCTATTTCGACCTGAAGGGTCATGAGCCGGCTTATCGCATCGATCCCGATACCAGCTTCGCGGATTATGTGAAGGCGCCTTCCGCGCGCGATCCCACCGGCAAGCTGAGCCAGATCGGCTATTGGTGCGCCCATGTGAAGGCATGGCACAGCCGGCCCGAGCCCCACGTCCTGCGTTATGAGGACCTGCTGGCTCACCCGGAAGCGGAGATGGAACGGCTCTCGGCTTATCTCGGCCTGGATTTGCAGAAGCCGCGTCGGGTGAAAAGCTCGGCCATCGGCCGCAAGACCACCGAGCGCCGCTCCAAGGAAAAGCTGGCGGTCTGGGGCGCGGACCAGGAACATCTGCTCGAAATCGAACTGGCGCGCCATGATCTGCCGGACTTCGGCTATGGCATCGCCGCCCCGCCAGCCGGGCGCCGCATTCCAGAAATGAGCGAGCGGCCCGCACGCGCCTATTCGCCCCACATCGCGCACCGCGTCCATTCCTGAGCCGGCGGCCGGTGACCCGAAGGCCGGTACGGACCGGGCGGGAAAACGGGGGCATAAAAAAGACACCACGAAAATGGACGCGCAAAAAAGAAGGCGGCCCGTGGGCCGCCGTCTTTAGTCTCGCCGGGCCGCAGGCGTGCGCCGCCCGCAGGCCTCAGGCGCGGACCAGATCGCCCAGCAGATTGGCCGCCAGCGTCACCTTGGAGAGGCTGAGGCCGGAGGCGACGATGTCCTGCACCGTTGAGCGGGTGCGGTCGACCTCCTTGCGGCGGCGCTGGACGAACGCCTCCACCGCGGCTTCGCCGGCACCCTCGCCCGCCAGCATTCCCGCGCTCACCTGCCGCACGAAGGCTTCGATCTGCCCAAGCGCCCGGTCGAGGGCGAGGCGGTCGTAATAATCGGCCGCCGTGATGTTGCGCGCCGCGCCGGCGATCTCGTCCACCGCGAAATAGCGGCCGGCGGCGAAGAAGGTGGCGGCCACATCCTCGATCGACCGGCCGGTGGTCTGCGACAGAAGCGCGATGTCGGAGGCGGCGGCGAGGGCGCGCAGCAAGGTGATGCGGCGGGCGAGCTCCTCCGGCACGCGTTTTTCCACCAATGCGGCGGTCTGCCGCTCGCCACGCAGGCGCCACACCTCCGGCAGGCTGGTGTCGAGGTCGCCGGCGACATCCGCGATGGCGCCGCGATAGCGGTCCACCACCGTGCCGAGGCCGGTGCCGAGGTCCACATTGCGCAGGAACCACACGGTGCGGCCCACGGCGAGATCCTGCACCTCGGCATAGAGCTGCAATTGCACGGCGCCGTCGATCTTGGTGTCGAGCGCGTCGATGGCGGCGTTCAGCGCGCCGAGGTCGAAGCTGTCGCGCACCGCCGCATAGGCGCGCACCACGCTCGCCGCATCCATGCCGGTATGGTCGCTGATGCGCGCGATGCACGCCGGCCCGCCCTGGTTGATGATGGCATTGGCAAGCCCGGTGGCGATGATCTCCCGCCGCAGGCGATGGGCGGTGATGGCATTGGGGAAGCGCTGCTCGATGGCGTCCGGGAAATAGCGTTCCAGCTCGGCCGCGAGATAGGCATCGTCCGGCACGTCGGAGGTGAGCAGTTCAGAATAAAGCGAGATCTTGGCATAGGCGAGGAGCACCGCCAGTTCCGGCCGCGTCAGCGCCTCGCCCCGCGCGCGGCGCTCCTGGATTTCCGCGTCGGAGGGCAGATATTCCACGGAGCGGTCCAATTCGCCGCGCAGCTCCAGCATCTGCATCAGGCGCTGCTGGAAGGCGAGATCCTCCACCCCGCGCCGCTCGGCGAGCGAGATGGCGAGGGTCTGGAGATAATTGTTGCGCAACACCAGCAAGCCGACATCGTCGGTCATCTCGCCCAGCAGCGCCGCCCGGTCCGGGGGCGAGAGCAGACCCTCGGCCACCGGGAGGGACAGCGCGATCTTGATGTTCACCTCCACGTCGGAGGTGTTCACGCCGGCGGAATTATCGATGGCGTCGGTATTGAGCCGCACGCCGGCGCGGCCGGCTTCGATGCGGCCGCGCTGGGTCATGCCGAGATTGGCGCCTTCGCCCACCACTTTCACCCGCAATTCGCGGGCGGCGATGCGGATGGCGTCGTTGGCGCGGTCGCCGGCCTGGGCGTCGGTCTCGCTCGCGGCGCGCACATAGGTGCCGATGCCGCCGAACCAGAGCAGGTCCGCCTTGGCCTTCAGGATCGCGCTCATCACTTCGGTCGGGGTCGCCTCCAGCTTGTCCAGCCCGAGCACGGCGCGCGCCTGCTCCGACAAGGCGATGCTCTTGGCGGTGCGGGGATAGATGCCGCCGCCCGGAGAGATCAGGGCCGGATCATAATCCGCCCAACTGGAGCGCGTGAGATTGAACAGGCGCTGGCGCTCGGCGTGGGAGGCGGCGGGATCGGGATCGGGATCAAGGAAGATGTGGCGATGGTCGAACGCCGCCACCAGCTTCAGCGCGGTGGACAGCAGCATGCCGTTGCCGAACACGTCGCCCGACATGTCGCCCACGCCCACCACGGTGATCGGGGTGGTCTGGATGTCCACGTCGATCTCGCGGAAGTGGCGCTTCACCGCTTCCCAGGCGCCGCGCGCGGTGATGCCCATGGCCTTGTGGTCATAGCCCACCGAACCGCCCGACGCGAAGGCGTCGTCCAGCCAGAAGCCGTGGTCCTGTGAAAGGCCGTTGGCGATGTCGGAGAAAGTGGCGGTGCCCTTGTCCGCCGCGACCACGAGATAGGGGTCGTCCCCGTCCACCCGCACGGTCAGCGGCGGGTGAACCACTTCGCCGCCCTTGAGATTGTCGGTGATCTCCAGCAGCGCGGTGACGAAGATCTTGTAGGCGGCGATGCCTTCGGCCTGCACGGCGTCACGCGAGCCGCCGGCCGGCAGATGCTTGGGCACAAAGCCGCCCTTGGCGCCCACCGGCACAATCACGGCGTTCTTCACCTGCTGCGCCTTCACGAGGCCGAGCACTTCGGTGCGGAAATCCTGCGGCCGGTCGGACCAGCGCAGGCCGCCGCGCGCCACATGGCCGAAGCGCAGATGCACGCCTTCCACGCGGGGCGAATAGACGAACACCTCATACATGGGCCGGGGCAGGGGCAGCCCCTCCACCTTGGCGCTGTCATATTTGATCGCGATGGCGCCCTTGGGCCGGCCGTCCGCGTCCAGCTGGTAGAAGGTCGTGCGCAGCGCAGCGTCCACCAGATTGACGAAGCGGCGCAGGATGCGGTCTTCGTCGAGCGAGGATACGTCCGCGAGCGCGGTCTCGATCTCCTCGCGCAGCGGTGCGCCCCGGGCGGCGCGGGCCTCGGGGCTCGCATCCAGGCGCGGGTCGAAGGAGGTGTGGAACAGCTGGACGATGCGGGCGGCGACGTCCGCGTGGTTGACCAGCGTGGTCCACAGATAGTCCTGGGAATAGGGAATGCCGGCCTGTCGCAGATAGCGGGCGAGCGCGCGGGCGAGCGCCACGTCGCGCCAGGCCAGGCCGGTGTCGAGTACCAAGGCGTTGAAGCCGTCGTTCTCCGCTTCCCCGCGCAACACGGCGGTGAGCAGGTCTTCCAGGCGCGCGGCCGAGCCGGACACCTCGATGGTGCCGCTGTCCACCCGCTCGAGCGTCATCTCATGCAGCCAGGAGCGGCGGGTCTCGGTGTCGGCGCCGCAAACCGGCTCGATGTGATAGGTGCGTTCGTTGATCGCCTTCAGCCCCATATTCTCCAGCATGGGCACGCGCTCGGAGAGCGGCAGCGGGCGGCCGAAGGAGAGCAGGCGCAGCGAGATGCGGTTCGCCGGATCGCCGGGGCGGCGGTAAAAATCGAGGGCGATCGGCCGCTCGGGCGAGAGACGCTCCAGCCGCTCGATGTCGGCCACCGCCGTATCGATGCCATAGGCGGCGATATAGCCGGGATCGAAGGCCTTGCCGTAGCGCTCGAACAGCATGCCGGCATCGCCGGCGCTCGGGGTTTCACGCAGCGCCTGGCGCAGGCGGTCGCTCCAGGAGAGCACGTCCTCGGCCACCGCGGCTTCCAGCGCCGCGCGGTCCACCTCGGGGGTGCGACCCTCGCGCCGGCCGATGATGTAATGCACGCGGGTCAGCGGCACATCGGTGAGGTAGGACGGGGAGGCCGCCGAGACATGCCCGCCGAACGCGGTCGCGAGGCGGGCGCCGATCTTGTCGCGCAGCGCGGCATCGAAGCGCTCGCGCGGCAGATAGACCAGCACCGACACGAAGCGATCGAAGGCATCGACGCGCGGCAGCACCCGCACGCGCGGGCGGTCGTAGAGCGAGAGAATGTCGCGGGCGAACACCAGCAGCGTCGCCGGGTCGATCTGGAACAGGTCGTCGCGGGGATAGGTCTCGAGCACCGTCCCGAGGGCCTTGCCGGAATGGCTCTCCCGGTCGAGACCGGCGTCCTCGACGACCATTTCCACCTTGCGGCGCAGATAGGGGATCTGGCGCACGGAATCCGTATAGGCCGTGGAGGTGAACAGGCCGATGATGCGCAATTCGCCGAGCAAGCGGCCATCGTCGGCATGCAGCTTCACCCCGACATAATCGAGGAACGTGCGGCGGTGGACGCGCGAGCGCAGGGACGCCTTGGTCACGATGAGCGGCAGCGGCCCGGCCAGGAACTGGCGGATTTCCGGCGTCGTCACCACCGCTTCCTCGCCGAGGCGCAGCTCGTGCACGTCGCGGTCGCGCAGGATGCCGAGGCCCTCCTCGGCGACTTCGAGGCCACCGTCGGCGGCGAGCGCATAGCGCCGCACGCCGATGAAGATGAAGTCGTCATTGGCCAGCCAGTCGATGAAATCGGCGGCTTCCTTGCGATCGTCCTTGGAATAGGGCTGGGACTTGCGGCGGAACCCCTCGGCCGCTTGGCGCACCTCGGTGCGCATGGCGAGGAAATCGGCATTGGCAGCGCGCACGTCGGCGAGCGTCTTGTCGAGGGCGAGCTTGAGCGCCTCGCGCGCCTCGGCGGTTTCCAGCGCCTGGATGTGGATGTGGATCAGGCTCTCGCGGATGGAGCGCTTGCGGCCCTGGGACAGGTCGGTCTCGATGCCGGTCACCTGTCCCGCGCCATCGCGCTCGACCGCGAAGATGGGATGGGTGACGAACTTGGCCTCATAGCCCTGGTCCGCCAGCTCGCCGGCGATGGAATCGAACAGGAAGGCCATGTCTTCATTGACCGTCTCCACCACCGTGATGGCGGGGGCGCCGGCCCATTGCGGGTTGAATACCCGCACGTCGTGCAGGCCCGGCACGCGGCCGGCGAGATGGGCATGGGCCTCGCGGCACAATTGGGCGAGGGCCTCGGGCAGAAGCGCCGCCACGTCCTCCGGCGCGGCGCCGGCGAGCAGGGCGCGGGCGAAGAAGGCGGGCACGGGACCGTCCGCGAGCAGGCTCACCGCGTCCTCGATGCGGGCCTGGGCGCCAAATCCGAGTTCCGAACCTTGAAATCCTTGGACGTTCATGGCCTCTCCCCCTTGGCACCCGCGCGCAGCGCGGGGCCCCGCCGTCCCGATCGGACGTTCTGCACTGTGGGTTTCGCTCAGAGCCGCGACGGAACGATGACGGGGACCTATTCGAAGGGGGATCAAGATGAACGCGCCGAAGAGCACAGGCAAGCCCAGGAAAGCCAAGTCAAACGCTGCCGAAAATACAGGCGAGCCCAAGAAAGGGGCGGTTCAGGCCGCAGTGCAGGCGGTTGCGCGTGTGGCGACGAAGGCCGCCGCAAAGGCGACCGGCAGCGCCGCGGGCAAGTCGGCAGCCAAGTCGGCAGGCAAAAAAAACGCCGCCCCGGCGCCCCGGCCCACCGACGACACGCCCCGAATCGCGCTCGATCTGATGCCGGCGCCGCTCGATGAGGCGAACCAGGCTTATTTCGACAAGTGCATGGAGAAGCTTGGCTTCGTGCCGAATGTTCTGGCCGCGTACAGTTTCGATATTGCCAAGCTGAATGCCTTCGCCGGCATGTATAATAATCTAATGCTCGCGCCCTCCGGCTTATCGAAGCTTGAGCGCGAGATGATCGCGGTCGCGGTCTCCAGCGTGAACCGCTGCTATTATTGCCTCACTGCCCATGGCGCCGCGGTTCGCGCGCTTTCCGGCGATCCTCTCCTCGGCGAGCAATTGGTGATGAATTATCGCGCCGCCCGCCTGGAGCCGCGCCAGCGCGCCATGCTGGATTTCGCCGTGAAGCTCACCGAGCGGCCCCACGAGGTGGAGGAAGCGGACCGGGCGGCGCTGCGCGCGGTCGGTTTCTCCGAGCAGGACATCTGGGATGTGGCGGCCGTGACGGGTTTCTTCAACCTGTCCAACCGCATCGCCATCGCCACCGACATGCGTCCGAACCCCGAGTATCACGGGCAGGCGCGCTGACGGGAAAACCCAACGGCCTCACGCCGAAATCATAACTTCGCCGTCCCCTTCACTATTGTGAAGGGGACCCCGGAATGCGCAAGAGCGTGCGCTTCGAGGTGACGCAGCGCCCGCTTGTGCTTCAGGTCAGCGGCGTTTCTGTAGACCACCTGAAGGTGGCCGTCGCGCCGGTTCCCTGACATGTCAGCACCCGCCCAGAGGCCGCCTCATCCTGCTCAGACTTTAGGCGCAGACTGACCCTATTGACGGCAGCCAAGTTTACCGTGCTAGGTTGCGGCGCAAGATCAAAAGCATCAGCGAAGATGCGATCTCAGGGGGAGCCGGGCGAGCGCATCAGCGCCCCCGGCCGAAACAAGCGAGGGCACAGAGCACGATGACGGACACTGTCTCAGACGTGCCCTACATCGTTGAAGCGGAAGGTCTCACGAAAGAGTTCAAGGGTTTCGCGGCGGTCAAGAACGTCAACCTGCGGATTCGACGGCACACGATTCACGCCCTCATCGGGCCGAACGGTGCCGGTAAGACCACGTGCTTCAACCTGATCACGAAATTCCTGGAGCCGACCCGTGGCGTCATCCGCCTGAACGGGAAGGAGATCACCCGAACCAAGCCCGCCGACGTGGCGCGGCTGGGCATGGTGCGCTCGTTCCAGATCTCGGCGACATTCGGCCACTTGACGGTGCTGGAGAATGTGCGCGTCGCCCTGCAGCGCGCACTGGGCAATTCGTTCCATTTCTGGCGGTCCGAGCGTTCGCTCGACGCGCTGAACGAGCGCGCCATGCAATTGCTGGAGGAAGTGGACCTCACCTCCTACGCCAAGCATGAGGCGGTGGAACTGCCCTACGGCCGCAAGCGGGCGCTGGAAATTGCCACCACGCTCGCGCTCGAACCGGAAATGCTGCTGCTCGACGAGCCGACCTCCGGCATGGGGCGCGAGGATATCGCCCGCACCGCCGACCTCATCAAGCGCGTGTCGGCCAACCGCACCGTGCTGATGGTGGAGCACAATCTTTCCGTGGTCGCGGACCTGTCGGACGCCATCACCGTGCTGGCGCGCGGCGAGATCCTCACCGAGGGGCCGTATTCGGAAGTCTCCAAGAACCCGCAAGTGATCGAGGCATACATGGGAACGGGGCATGGCCATGGGTGAGGCGGCCTCTGCCGCGCCGCTGCTCGCGGTGCGCGACCTGCATGGGCATTATGGCGAAAGCCATGTGCTCCATGGCATGAGCTTCGACATCCACCCCGGCGAGGTGGTGACGCTGCTGGGCCGCAACGGCGCCGGCAAGACCACCACCATGCGCGCCATCATGGGCCTGCTGCGCAAGCGCACAGGCTCGATCCGCTACGACGGCAACGAGACCGTGAAGCTCGCGCCCAACCATATCGCGCGCCTCGGCATCGGCTATTGTCCCGAGGAACGGGGCATTTTCGCCAGCCTGAACGTGCGCGAAAATCTGCTGCTTCCCCCGGTGGTGCTGCCTGGCGGCCTCTCCGTGGACGAGATCCACGATCTGTTCCCCCGCCTGGAGGAACGGCGCAACAGCCAGGGCACCAAGCTGTCCGGCGGCGAACAGCAGATGCTGGCGATCGCCCGCATCCTGCGCACGGGGGCGAAGCTGCTGCTGCTCGACGAGCCGACCGAAGGGTTGGCGCCGGTGATCGTGCAGCATATCGGCGACATCATTCGTGCGCTGAAGACCAGGGGCTTCACCGTGCTGCTCGTGGAGCAGAACTTCCATTTCGCCTCGACCGTCGCGGACCGCCATTATGTGGTGGAGCACGGCAAGGTGGTGGACATGGTCCCCAACGACAAGATCGCGGAAAACGCGGCGCGTCTCGAAGCCTTTCTCGGCGTCTGACGCCGGGTTTTCGGAAAAAACGCAACCGGCTGCCTTGCCGGAGGAGGAAACAAGATGCGTCTTGCAACCATGTTCATGGCGGCCGCGAGTCTCTTCGCTGTCACCGCCGCCCAAGCCCAGACCACGCCGATTCCCGTCAAGATCGGCGTCCTCAACGACCAGTCGGGGCTCTATGCCGATCTCGGCGGACCCGGCTCGGTGTGGGCCGCCAAGAAGGCGGTCGAGGATTTCAATGCCGCCGCGAAGGGCCTGAAAGTGGAGGTCGTGTTCGCCGACCACCAGAACAAGGCCGACGTGGGCACCTCGATCGCCCGCCAATGGTATGATGTGGACGGCGTCGACGTGATCGTCGACGTGCCCAATTCCGGCGTCGCCCTGGCCGTGAACCAGGTGACCAAGGAAAAGAACAAGGTGTTCATCAATTCCGGCGCCGCCAGCTCCGACCTCACGGGCAAGGCCTGCACGCCCAACACCGTGCACTGGACCTATGACACCTGGGCGCTGGCCAACGGCACCGGCAAGGCGATCACCAAGAACGGCGGGGACACCTGGTTCTTCCTCACCGCCGACTATGCCTTCGGCCATGCGCTGGAGCGCGATACCTCGGAAGTCGTGAAAGCCAACGGCGGCAAGGTCGTCGGCAGCGTGCGCGTGCCGCTGAACAATTCCGACTTCTCCTCCTTCCTGCTCCAGGCCCAGGGTTCCAAGGCCAAGATCATTGGTCTCGCCAATGCCGGCGGCGACACCATCAACTCCATCAAGCAGGCGGCCGAATACGGCATCGTCGACGGTGGCCAGAAGCTCGCGGGCTTGCTGATCTTCCTCTCCGACGTGCATTCGCTCGGGCTGAAGACCGCGCAGGGCCTGAACCTGACCTCGGCCTGGTACTGGGACATGACGGACGCCAACCGCGCCTTCGCCAAGGAGTTCGCGGCGGCCAATCGCGGCGTGCACCCGACCATGGTGCAGGCCGGCGTCTATAGCGGCGTGACCCATTATCTGAAGGCCGTCGCAGCCCTGAAATCGGCCAAGGACGGCGCGGCCGTGGTGGCCGAGATGAAGAAGCTGCCCACCGACGACAAGCTGTTCGGCAAGGGTGAAGTGCGCGCCGACGGCCGCCAGATCCACCCCATGTTCCTGTTCGAGGTGAAGAAGCCGTCGGAATCCAAGTATCCGTACGATTATTACACCTTGAAGGCGACGATCCCCGCCAACGAGGCGTTCCGTCCGCTCGACCAGGGCGATTGCCCGCTGGTCAAGAAGACCTGATGGCGTCCGCGGGCCGGCGTCACGCCGGCCCGCTCTCTCCTGTTGCAGAGACCGATCCATGTTCGAGCTAATCGGCATCGCCCCTCAGGCCTTGTTCGGCCAGTTGCTGCTGGGCCTGATCAACGGCGCCTTCTATGCCATGCTGAGCCTCGGGCTCGCGGTGATCTTCGGGCTGTTGAACGTCATCAATTTCACCCACGGCGCCCAATATATGATGGGGGCCTTCGGGGCCTGGATGCTGCTGAATTATGCCGGCATTCCGTTCTGGGGCGCGTTGGTGCTCGCGCCCATCGTGGTGGCGGTGATCGGCATGATCATCGAGCGGCTGCTGTTGCGCCGGCTCTATCATCTGGACCACCTTTACGGCTTGCTGCTGACCTTCGGCCTGGCGCTGATCCTGGAAGGGCTGTTCCGCCGCCAATATGGCGCCTCCGGCCTGCCATATAACAATCCGCTGCCGGGCGGCACCAATCTCGGCTTCATGTTTCTGCCCAATTACCGGGCCTTCGTGGTGGTGGCCTCGCTGGTGGTGTGCATCGCCACCTGGTTCGTGATCGAGCGCACCAAGCTCGGTTCCTACCTGCGCGCGGCGACCGAGCGGCCGGACCTCGTCCAGGCGTTCGGCATCGACGTGCCGCGCATGATCACGCTGACCTATGGCTTCGGCGTCGGCCTTGCCGCGCTCGCCGGCGTGCTCGCGGCGCCCGCCTATCAGGTCAGCCCCACCATGGGCTCCAATCTCATCATCGTGGTGTTCGCGGTGGTGGTGATCGGCGGCATGGGATCGATCATGGGCGCCATCGTCACCGGCTTCGGCCTTGGCCTCGTGGAGGGACTGACCAAGGTCTTCTATCCCGAGGCCTCGTCCACGGTGATCTTCGTCATTATGGCCCTCGTGCTTCTGGTGAAGCCCGCCGGCCTGTTCGGCACGGTGAAGTGAGGCCATCATGACTTCCGCGTCCTCCCCCGCCGTCGCCCCCGTGCCCACCGCCGCCAACGGCTTCACCCCCGCCCGCATCGCGCTCGCGCTGGTGGCGCTGGGGCTGCTGCTGGCGGCGCCGTTCGCGGTCTATCCCGTGTTCCTCATGAAGGTGCTGTGCTTCTCGCTGTTCGCGTGCGCCTTCAACCTGATGCTCGGCTACACCGGGCTGCTGTCGTTCGGCCATGCCATGTTCTTCGGCGGTGCCGCCTATATCACCGCCTATCTGGTGAAGGTGAAGGGCTTCCCGCCCGAGTTCGGCATCCTCGCTGGCACCGTGTTCGCGGCGCTGCTCGGGCTGCTCACCGGCCTGCTGGCGATCCGCCGGGTCGGCATTTACTTCGCGATGGTGACCCTCGCGCTGTCGCAGATGTTCTTCTTCTTCTGTCTTCAGGCGCCGTTCACCGGCGGCGAGGATGGCTTGCAGGCGGTGCCCCGCTCGACCATGTTCGGCTTCCTGGACATCTCCAAGGACGTCAATCTCTATTATGTGGTGCTGGGCATCTTCCTGATCGGATTTGCCATCATCTACCGCACCATCCATTCGCCCTTCGGGCAGGTGCTGAAGGCGATCCGCGAGAATGAGCCGCGCGCCATCTCGCTCGGCTATCGGGTCAATCAGTACAAGGTGCTGGCCCTGGTCCTGTCCGCCGCCCTGGCGGGGCTGGCGGGTTCCACCAAGACCATCGTGTTCCAGCTCGCCTCGCTCACCGACGTCGCCTGGCAAATGTCCGGCGAGGTCATCCTGATGACGCTCGTCGGCGGCATGGGCACCGTGCTCGGTCCGGTGGTGGGGGCGACCATCATCGTCACCATGCAGAATTATCTGGCCACGTTCGGCGAGTGGGTGCTGGTGATCCAGGGCGTGATCTTCGTGGTCGTCGTCTCCTTGTTCCGCCGCGGCATCGTCGGCGAGGTTATCGCGCTGGTTCAGACGCTCCGCGAGCGCGCGGCGAAATAGTCGACCGTATCGCGCCGCCGCTTGAGGGGCCCCAGCCGGGGCCCCTTTTTCGTTGCGGGCAGGGATACGATCGCCTTGCCGGGTGGCTGCTCCGGCGACTGCTCCAGCGGCGGGCCGAGGGGCGGAGCCATGCGCGCTTTCGCATTGAAGCGAAAACATCTTTCCTTCATAGAAACATCACGCAAGGCGGGACGCCGAGGAAAGGGCATTGGAATGAACGTGGCCAGCGAACGCAGTTTCCGCACGGCGCCCACAGAGGCGACGACCTTTTATGCGCGCATCTTCGGGCGCCGCGGCGTGGTTGCCTCGCACCATTATTTCTCCTCCTCCGCCGGGATCGACGCGCTGAAGGCGGGCGGCAATGCCATCGACGCGGCGGTGGCGGCAACCCTGGTGGAGGGCCTGCTGAACCCGAACATGCACACCATCGGTGGGGAATGCCCGATCCTCATCGCGCCTGCGGGCACGGGCGCGGTGATCTGCATCAACGGCAATATGGTGGCGCCGGGCCGGGCGACGCCGGAAGCGTTCCGCGCGCGCGGCCATGAGGTGGTGCCGGCCGAGGGGATTCTCGCCGCTGGCGTGCCGGGTGCCTTCGGCGCGCTCATCGTCGCCGCCCAGCGCTATGGCCGCATGAACTTCGCCGATCTCTCTGCCCGTGCGCTGGATCTCGCCCGCACCGGCTTTCCGGTCCATGCCGGGCTGATCCGCCAGCACAAGTTCGGCATCGCCGACAATCGCGAGAAGTTCCTGGCCCAATGGCCCAGCAGCGCGGCGCTCTATCTGCGCGACGGCGCATTGCCCGCCGAGGGTTCGGCCATGACCAATCCCGCCTTTGCCGGCATGATCGACTATCTCATCTCCGCCGAGAAAGCTGCCGGCGGCACGCGCGAACAGGGCCTCCAGGCGGTGTTCGACGCCTTCTACAAGGGCGATGTCGCGGCGCAGATGGTGGCCTTTTCCGACGCCAATGACGGCCTGCTGACCCGCGCGGATTTCGATGCGTTCGAGGTGCCGGTGGAGGCGCCGGTGTCCATCGATTACGCCGGCGCCCGCATCCACAAGACCTCCGCCTGGACCCAGGGGCCGGCGCTCTTGCAGACCCTGTCCATCCTGAAATCTTTTGATCTTCAAGCGCTCGGCCACAACAGCGCGGAATATGTGCATCTGGTGGTGGAGGCGATGAAGCTCGCCTTCGCCGACCGCGAGCAATATTACGCCGATACCCGCCAGGTCTCCGTCCCGGTGGATGCGCTGCTGTCGGATACGTACGGCGCGCTGCGCGCAAAGCTCGTTGACATGGCCAAGGCCAGCGCCGAGATGCGGCCCGGCGATCCGGTGGAGGATGTGGCCCTGCTCGCGGCGTCGCAGCGGCGTCCGCTCACCAATTGGGGCGCGGGCACGGTGCATGTGGACACCATGGATGCTGAGGGCAACGCCTGCGCCTTCACGCCGTCGGGGGCCTGGATCAAGTCGGCCGAGGTGATGCCGGCGCTTGGCTTCCCGCTCGGCAACCGGCTATCGAATTTCCACATGGGCCCGTCCAACCACCCCAATGTGGTGGCGCCGGGCAAACGGCCGCGCACCACCATCAGCCCCACTTTGGTCACGGTGGACGGCCGTCCCACCATCGCCTGCGGCTCCATGGGCGGCGACCAGCAGGACCAGTGGCAATTGCAATTCCTGCTCAATCGTCTGGTGTTCGGCATGCCGGTGCAGGCGGCGATTGAGGCGCCGAAATTCTCCAGCGAGCATTTCCCCGGCTTCTTCGCCCCGCATGATTTTTTCCCGAGCCGGCTGCGCATCGAGGAGCGGTTCGGGGAACCGGTGTTCGAAAGCCTTGCCGCGCGCGGGCATGAATTGTCCGTGGGGCCGGACTGGACCGAAGGCTTCCTGCTGGCGGCGGAGCGTCATGCCGACGGCATGCTGGAAGCCGGCTGCGACCCGCGCGGCAGCAAATCCGAAGTCTTCCCGGCCTCCGCGCAGGCCTGGTGATCGCGCGGGTCTTCCTGGGCCGTCTCTTCGCCGCTCTGCGCATGCCCCCTCCCTAACCCTCCCCGCAAGCGGGAGAGGGGATGCGGGCGGTTTCGCGCGGGAACACATCTCTCCCCAAGTACCAGCGCGCCCCCTCTCCCGCTTGCGGGGGAGGGCTGGGGAGGGGGGCACCGAAGGCGGAAGCGCGCAGGCGTTCGCCCATAAAAAGGGGCGCTCGCAAAAAAGGGGCGCCCGCAGGCGCCCCTTCGCGATTTTCTGAAGATCGAGGCTCAGGAAAGCGTGGTCAGGAGAGCGTGGTCAGGTCCTGGAACCAGTGCTGCGCCTGGGTGTAGCTCTTCACCTTCGGCGAGAGCGCGTGCGGGTACACATCGTGGACCACCCACACCTGCACCGCGTCGTCCACCACCTTTTCGTGCACCTTGGCCAGCAGCTTGTCCTGCTCGGCCGGATCGAACGTGGCGGTGATCTGGTCGCAGAGCGCGTCAACCTCGGCATTCTTATAGTGGCTCCAGTTCACGCCGACCGGGGCGATCTGCTTGGAGCCGTAGAAGCGCACGATGGCATAGAACGGGTCGCTGGTGACATAGGCCACGTTGGAGCCGGTGATGCCGGCAAGGCTCGGATCGGCCGCGCCCTTGCGCCATGCGGTGTAGGCGACTTCCTGCTCCACCGGCTGAAGCTCCAGCGCGATGCCCACTTCCGCCCAGCTCTGCTGCACGAATTCGTTCATCGGCATGGACAGCATCTGCCCGGTGCCGCCGGTCGGCACGATGAACTTCACCTTGAGCGGCTTGTCCTTGGAATAGCCGGCCTCGCTCACGAGCTTGCGCGCCGCGTCCATGTCGTAGCGGATCTTGAAGCTCGGATTGCCGAACCAGGGGCTGGACTGGGGCACCTGCCCGACCGCCGGCACGGCGAGGCCGTTCATCAATTCCACCACCGCGTCGCGGTCGATGGCGAGGTTCGCCGCGCGGCGCAGGCGCACGTCACGCCAGGGCGAGCCCTCGATCATGGAGAGATGGTAGTTCCACACGTGCGGCACCACGTTGGTGGAAAGGCGCATGCCCGCCTGCTTGAGGCGCGAGACGCTGTCCGGCGCGGGGGATTCGATCAAATCCACCTGGTTGGACAGCAGGGCGCTGGCGCGCGAGAGGTCCTCGGGAATGCAGGTGAGGGTGAGCTTGTCCACCTTGGCGAGGCGCTTCTTGTCCCAATAATCGGGGTTCTTCAGCAGCTCCACGCGCACGCGCGGCACCAGTTCGCCCATCTTGAACGGGCCGGTGCCGGAGGGCGCCATGGCGAACTTCGCCCAATCGCCGCCGACCTTCTGGTACTGGGTGGGCGAGGAGATGAGGAACCACATCATCTGATAGGGGAACAGCGCGTCCACGCCCTTGGCGGTGATCTGCACCGTCATGTCGTCGAGCTTCTTGTAGGAGGCGAGCGAGGGCAGGCGGGGCTTCACCTGCGCGGCCTGGCGCGCATCGAACTGCGGCGCCTGGGTGTTCATGACCTTTTCGAGGTTCCAGATCACCGCGTCCGCGTTGAATGGCGAGCCGTCGTGGAATTTGACGCCCTCGCGCAGCTTGAAGATCCAGTTCTTGCGGTCGGCGGGGTCTGCCTCCCACGAGGTGGCAAGGCCGGGGATCATCTTGCCGGGGCGGTCGGCGACGTCGAGCTCCCACGCCACCAGCGGGTCATAAATGGTGAGGCCGGTGAACTGATAGGCGCCGGCGCCGCGATCCGGCTGGCCGGTGGTCAGCGGCACGTCCGTCATGGAGATGCCGTAGTTCAGGCTGGAGGCGGCCTGCGCGAACACCGGGCGCGGCAGGCCGCCGAGGGTGGCGGCCGCCGCCGTGACGGCGGTGCCGGTGAGCAGGGTGCGGCGCGTCAAATCGAAGGGTGGCATCGAGGACTCCTGGAAGGTTCGTGTGTTCTTGGTTCGCGTATTTTTTTGAAATCTTCGCTCGCCGGTCTGCGCCGGCCTCTGCATCCCGGAACGGCCCGCCGCCGCGCCGCGACAGGCGGGCGTCGCACAGGGGCTAGTTCTTCACCTCCATGGCGCCGCGCAGCCCGTCGCTGACCATGTTGAAGCAGATGGAGGTCACGAAGATGCAGATGCCCGGCAGCATGGCGAGCAGCGGCTTGTTGTAGAGCGAGGTGCGCAGCGTATTGAGCATCAGCCCCCATTCCGCTTCCGGCGGGCGGGTGCCGAGCCCGAGGAAGGAAAGGCCCGCGCCGAGGATCATGGCGACGCTGATCAGGCCGGTCGCATAGACGAAGATCGGCCCCATCACGTTGGGCAGCACATGCACGCGGATGATGGTGAACGGCCCCGCTCCGGTGGCGCGCGCCGCCTCCACATAATCGAGCGCGCGCACCCCCGCTGTTGTGCTTTCCGAAATGCGGATCAGCGGCGGGATGAACACCAGGGTCAGCGCGAGGATGGCGTTGAAGATGCCCGGCCCGAGCGCCCCGCTCACCGCCACAGCCAGCAGCACCGAGGGGAAGGCATAGAACACGTCGGTGGCGCGCATGATCAGCATGTTCAGCCAGCCGCCCGCGAACCCCGCGATGACGCCGAGCGAGGAGCCGATGACGAAGGCGATCGCCACCGGCATGATGCCGATGAACCAGGAGAGGCGCCCGCCATAAAGCAGGCGGGTGAGCATGTCGCGGCCGAGCTCGTCGGTGCCGAGCAAATGTCCCGGCGTACCCACCGGCCTCAGCCGCCGCGCCATGCTGCCCACATAGGGGTCATAGGGCGCGATCAGCGGCGCGAACACGATGGCGAGGAACATGAGCAGCAGCACCAGCAGGCAGAACATGGTGGCCTTGTCGCGCAGCACGCGCTTGGCGACGCCATGCCAATAGCCTTGCGGCCGCTCGGCTTTTTCGGGTGCGCGGGTGTCCGTTGCGGGGGTGTCCTTGGCGGCAATCAGGGTCATCACCGTTTGATCCGGGGGTCGAGGAGCGCCTGGCCGAGGTCGACCACGAGATTGAGCGCGACGAACAGCAGCGCCAGCACCAGGATGGTGCCCTGCAGAAGCGGGATGTCGCGCTGGAAGATGGCGCTGTTCAGAAGAAAGCCGGTGCCGGGCCAGGAAAAGACGGTCTCCACCAGGATCGAGCCGCCCATGAGATAGCCGAGTTGCAGCCCCATGACCGCGAGCACGCTCGGCGCCGCGTTCTTGGCGACATGAAGCAGGATGCCGCCGCTGCGCAGGCCCTTGCCGCGCAAGGTGGTGATGAATTCCTGGTGCAAAATCTCGATCACCGTGCCGCGCACCGTGCGGGCGACGAGGCCGAGCGGAATGGCGCTCAGCGTCACCATGGGCAGGATGAGGAAGGGCAAGTGCGCCCAATCCCACACGAAGGTGCCGCCCGGCCCCGCACCCATGGAGGGGGCAAGCGGATAGGTGACGGCGAACACCGCCACCAGCAGCATGCCGAGCCAATAATGCGGCACCGAGACGCCGGCGACCGCGAAGGTCATGGCGATGCGGTCGATCCAGGTGTCGCGGAACGCCGCCGCAAGCCCCCCGAGCAGCATGCCGACGGCGAATGCCAGGGTGCAGGCGGCGACCGCCAGCGAAACCGTGTTCTGAAGCGCGACCGAAACCTCGCTCCACACCGAACGGCCGGTGGCCAGCGAATGGCCGAGATCGCCCTGCACCACGCGGCCGAGCCAGATCAGGAATTGCTCGGGCAAGGGCTTGTCCAGCCCATAGTCGCGGCGCAGCTGGGTGATCATCTCCGCCGGCGCATCGGGCGGGGCGATGGCGCTGATGGGATCGCCGGGCGAGATATAGACCAGCAGGAAGCACACCAGCCCCACCGAGAGGGCGATGGGAATGGAATAGAGCACGCGGCGGACGATGTAGAAGATCATGGGGCTCGCTCCTCGGCCGCGAAGGCCATGGCGGGCAGCATCGGCGGGCGCAGGCCGGCCGGGTGGATGCAGCGCACGGTGCGGTCCGGCGCGAGGGCGCGCAGATCCGGCACGGCGGCGCGGCAGTTCGGCTCGGCGGAGGTGCAGCGCGGGGCGAAGGCGCAGCCCACCGGCAGGGTGCGCAGGTTGGGCGGCGATCCGGGAATGGCGGTGAGCCGCCGTCCGCGCGAGGCCGGGGTGACGGTGGCGCCCAGCAGGCCCTCCACATAGGGATGCTCGGGCGCTTCCAGCAGCGCCTCGGCGGGCGCCTCCTCGATGAAGCGGCCGGCATACATGACGGCGATGCGGTCGGCGATCTCGCCCGCGACCCCGAGATCGTGGGTGACGAAGATGACGCCCATGCCCAGCTCCGCCTGGATGCGCTTCAACAACAGCAGCACCTGGATCTGCACCGTGGCGTCGAGGGCGGTGGTGGGCTCGTCCGCCAAAAGAAGCTTGGGGCGCACCGAGAGCGCGACCGCGATCATGGCGCGCTGGCGCAGGCCGCCGGAGAGTTCGTGCGGATAGGCATCGAGCCGCTGGCGGGCGGAAGGAATCTGCACCAGCTCCAGCAAATCGAGCGCGCGGCGCTGTGCTTCCTGATGGCTCACGCCCTCATGCCGGCGGATGGTTTCGGTGATCTGCTTGCCGATGGTGAACACCGGGTCCAGCGCCGTCATGGGCTCCTGGAAGATCATGGAGACCAGGCGGCCGCGAATGGAGGACAGCTCGCGCTCGGAGGCGGCGACGATGTCGGTGCCGTCCACTTCTATGGTGCCGGTGATGCGGGTGCGCTTGGGCGGATGCAGGCGCATGAGCGAGCGCAGCGTGACCGACTTGCCGGAGCCGCTTTCGCCGAGGATGCAGAGCGTCTCTTTCGGCGCGAGGTCGAAATTCACCCCGTTCACCGCATGGAGGGTGGCTTCCTTCGAGACGAAGGCGACGTTCAGGTCGCGCACCTTCACCAGAGGCTGGGATTGGGGCTGGGACTGGAGGGCGCTCATGTCAGGCGGCCTTCGGCGCGCGGCTGTGGCCGCTGCCCGGCTGGTTGATGAGGCAGGCGGCCAGATGCTCCGCCTTGCGATCGGGAACGGCGACCGGCAGCAGCGCCGGCCGGGTGACGGCGCACACCGCTTCGGACAACGCGCAGCGCGGGTGGAAGGCGCATCCCGAAGGCGGGTTCACCGGGCTCGGCGGGTCGCCCACCAGAGGCGGCGCCTCGCGGCTGCGGCCGGCGACCGAGGGGCGGCTTGCCAGCAAAGCGGAGGTGTAGGGATGGGCGGCGCCGGCGAAAATGGCCTCGGCGGCGCCGAGTTCGACCACGCGGCCGAGATACATCACCAGGACCCGGTCGGAGATATACTGAACAACATTCAGATCATGGCTGATGAAGATGTAGGTGAGGCCGAATTCGGCTTTCAGGTCCATCAGCAGGTTCAGCACCTGCGCTTCCACCGATTTGTCGAGGGCGGAGACCGGCTCGTCCAGCACCACGAGCCGGGGCCGCAGGGCAAGGGCGCGCGCGATGTTCACCCTTTGGCGCTGGCCGCCGGACAGCTCATGCGGGAAGCGGGTGGCATATTGCGCCGGCTGGAGCCCCACGGCGGCGAGCATGTCGCGGGCAATCCCGATCGCCGCCTTGCGGGCCATGCCGTGCACCATGGGCGGAAAAGCGATGGATTCCTCGATGGTCAGGCGCGGGTTCAGGGACGAGAAACTGTCCTGGAACACCATCTGCACCTGCCGGCGATAGCGCCGCAGCCCCGCCGCGTCCCGCCCCAGCGCCTCGCCGTCGAACACGATGTCTCCGGCGGTGGGCTCCAGCAGGCCCATGATGAGCTTCGACAAGGTGGACTTGCCGCAGCCCGATTCGCCCACGATGCCGAGCGTCTCGCCCTTGCGCACATCGAACGACACGGCGCTCACCGCCTGCACCGCCCCCGCGCGCCCGCCGAACAGCTTGCCGCGCCCGGCAAAGGTCTTGGTGAGGCCGGACACGCTCAAAAGGGCCTGTGCCGGGCCGCCGACGTCGGGCAGCGGCTGCAACAGGCTCTCGGCAAGCGGTGCCGGCAGGGGTTCGGTCATCATCGGTCCCAAGCGAATGCTGCCCCGCAGCAATTCGCCGGGGGTGATTGTGCAGACGCTAACAACCCGTCTCCGTGGGAGGAAGAATGTTTTCTAGGCAGTAAATGCGCAAAATATCAGCGTTTCTGAATGCAAAATTAAATATGCACGGCGGCGGCGGTCACGCCGTCGCAGCCCGACGCGGGGGAATGGCGGCTTCATGCCGTTTTCCGCCCTGCGCGCGGCGGCGGGCGCCGCGGCAGCGGCGCGCGTTATGCATGCACATCACAGGCGCGTGACATTGGGTTCGTGCTGGCAGACGGCGGGGCTTCTCCCCCGCAAGAAGCCCCGCCTCCGCCAGACGCCCCAGGGGGTTCGCCCGCGACACATGGATCCCATCTGTCGCCTGCGAGACACCTCTCCCAACAGAAACGGAGTCACCAAGCCCATTGGAATCGCCCCCGCGATTCCATGGGCTCGGATCCGCCTCTAGGTTGCCGGGGCGTCGGCGCTGTGTTCTGGAACCGGGGAGGGGGCGGGGGCGTGAGCCTCCGCGCGCTTGGCGGCGGCGCGTTCCCGCCGCCCCTTCCCCAGCCAGAGCTGTAGGCGGTTCATATAGAGATAGACCACTGGGGTCGTGTAGAGGGTGAGGATCTGGCTCACCAGCAGCCCGCCGACGATGGCGAAACCGAGCGGCCGCCGCAATTCCGAGCCGGTGCCGGTGCCGAGCATCAGCGGCAGGCCGCCAAGCAGCGCGGCCATGGTGGTCATCATGATCGGGCGGAAGCGGGTGAGGCACGCCTGATAGATGGACTGTTCCGGCGCCATGCCCTCTTCGCGCTCCTTGGCGAGCGCGAAGTCGATCATCATGATGGCGTTCTTCTTCACGATGCCGATCAGCAGCAGGATGCCGATGAGCGCGATCACGCTCAGGTCGAACCCCGAGACATACAGGATCAGCAAGGCCCCAAGGCCCGCCGAAGGCAAAGTGGAGAGGATCGTCAGCGGGTGGATGTAGCTCTCATAGAGCACGCCGAGGATGATGTAGACCGCGATCACGGCGGCGAGGATCAGATAGGGCTGGGTGCGCAGCGAATCCTGGAACGCCTGCGCCGTGCCCTGGAACGTGCCGATCAGGGTCAGCGGCTTGTTGATCTTCAGCTCCGCCTGCTTGATCGCGTCCACCGCCTGGCCGAGCGCGGTGCCGGGGCTGAGGTTGAAGCTCAAGGTGACGGCCGGGAACTGGCCCTGGTGCGAGATCGAGAGCGACGCGCTTTTTGAGGTATCCACCTTCACGAAGGCGGAGAGCGGGATCTCGTCGCCGGTGCGCGGGGACTTCACATAGAGCTTGTCGAGCGCGCCGGTATCCACCTGGAGCTTGGGGTCGATCTCCAGAATGACGTGATATTGCGAGAGCTGGGTGAAATATTGCGCCACCTGCCGCTGGCCGAAGGCGTCGTAGAGCGTGTCGTCGATCACCTGCGGCTGGATGCCGAAGCGGGCGGCGGTGTCGCGGTCGATCTTCAGCGAGACGGTGGGCGCATTGGTCTGCTGGTCGGTGGCGACATCCTGGAGTTCCGGCAGGCCGCGCAGGGTCGCCAGCATCTTCGGCGCCCATGCGTTCAGCTCGGCGAGGTTCGCGTCCTGCAAGGTGTATTGATATTGGGTGCGGGACGGGCGCCCGCCCACATTGATGTCCTGCGAGGCCTGGAGGAACAAGGCGATGCCCTCGACCTTGGCCAGTTGCGGACGCAGCCGCGCGATCACCTCGCTGGCGCTGGCGTCGCGCTGGTCGCGCGGCTTCAGGGTGATCCAGACGCGGCCGGTATTCACAGTCTGCGATCCCCCCGTCGCGCCCACCGAGCCGGCCACGCTTTGGACGGCGGGGTCGCGGCCCACCACGGCGAGAAGCGCCATCTGCTTCTGCGACATGGCGGAGAAGGAGATGTCCTGCGCCGCCTCCGAGAAGCCCTGGATGAAGCCCGTGTCCTGCTGGGGGAAGAAGCCCTTGGGGATCACCACATAGAGATAGGCGGTGGCGGCCATGGTGCAGAACAGGGTCATCAGGGTCAGGAATTGGTGGCGCAGCACCCATTTCAGGCCATGATCATAGGCGGCGAGCAGGCCGTCGAAGAAGCGTTCGAAGGCCATGTACACGCGCCCGTGCTTCACATCGTGATCATTCTTCAGGAACAGCGAGCACATCATGGGCGTCAGCGTCAGCGAGACCACCACCGACACCAGGATGGTGATGGTCACCGTCACCGCGAATTCCCGCAGCAGCCGGCCGACGATGCCGCCCATCAGCAGCACCGGGATGAACACCGCCACCAGCGACAGCGAGATCGAGATGATGGTGAAGCCGATTTCCGCCGAGCCCTTCAGCGCCGCCTCGAACGGCGCCATGCCCTCCTCGATATGGCGATAGATGTTCTCCAGCATCACGATGGCGTCGTCCACCACGAAGCCGACCGCGATGGTGAGGCCCATGAGCGAGAGATTGTCGATGGAATAGCCGAGCGCGTACATCACGGCGAAGGTGCCGATCAGCGCCATGGGCACGGTCACGCTCGGGATGATGGTGGCCCACACATTGCGCAGGAACGCGAAGATCACCGCCACCACCAGGCCGATGGTCAGCAGCATGGTGAATTGCACGTCATCCACCGAGGCGCGGATGGTCTGGGTGCGATCGGAGATCACCAGCACGTCGATGCCGGGGGGCAGGGCGGCTTCGAGGCGCGGGATCATGGCGTGCACGCGGTCCACGGTCTGGATCACGTTGGCGCCGGGCTGCTTGAACACGATCAACTGGATGCCGCGCTTGCCGTTCTGCCAGGAGGCGAGGCGCACGTTCTCCGGCCCGTCCACCGCGCGGCCGATGTCGCGGATGCGCACCGGGGCGCCGTTCTTATAGGCGAGGACCACATCGTTCCACGGCGAGGAGGCGAGCAATTGGTCGTCGGCATAGATGGTGAAGCTCTGGGCCGTGCCGTCGAACGAACCCTTGGGGGAATCCACCGTGGCGGCGGCGAGGATCGCGCGCACGTCCTCCAGGCTCATGCCCAGCGAGGCGATCTTCGCCGGGTCCACCTGCACCCGCACCGCCGGCTTCTGCTCGCCGGTGATGGCGACCTGGGCGATGCCGGGAATCTGGCTGATCTGCTGGGCGAGGATGGTGTCGGCGTAATCGTCCAGTTTTGTGAGCGGATAAAGGTCCGACTGGACGGCGAGGATCAGGATCGGCGCATCCGCCGGGTTCACCTTGCGATAGGTGGGCGGGGTGGGCAGGTTCTTGGGCAATTGGCCGCTGGCGGCGGTAATGGCGGCCTGCACGTCCTGCGCGGCGGCGTCGATGGCGCGGTTGAGATCGAACTGAATGGTGATCGAGGCGACGCCGAGCGCACTGGTCGAGGTCATCTGGGTGACGCCGGCGATCTGCGCGAACTGGCGCTCCAGCGGCGTCGAGACTGATGAGGCCATGGTCTCGGGGCTGGCGCCGGGCAGGCTGGCGGAGACCTGGATGGTGGGAAAGTCCACCTGCGGCAGCGGCGCCACCGGCAGCAGGGGATAAGCGACGGCGCCGATCAGCACCAGCGCCAGCATCAGCAGCGAGGTGGCGATGGGGCGCCGGACGAAGGGGGCGGAAATACTCATGCCCGCTTCTCGGCGCTGGCGGTGGCGAGCGGGGCGGCCTGCGGCTTGGCGTCGGGCGCCGCGCTCACGCTGACATGGGCGCCGGGCGTGAGCTTGTATTGGCCGTCCACCACCACGCGCTCGCTGGCGCTGAGCCCGGTTTCGACCACCATCTGCCCCGCACGGCTCGGCCCGACGGTGACGGCGCGCTTTTCCACGGTGTCGTCGTCGCGCACCACATAGACATAGAAGCCGTCCGGCCCGCGCTGCACCACCTGCGCGGGCACGAGGATGGCGTCTTTCCGGGTGTTCACCAGTACCTGCGCGTTCACGAACGCACCAGGCCAGAGCTTGAGATCCGCGTTCGGGAAGGTGGCCTTGATGCGGATGGTGCCGGTGCTCTGGTCGATCTGGTTGTCGATCAGCGCCACGGTGCCGGCGCCGAGCTGGGTCACGCCGTCGCGCTGGAAGGCGAGGACCGAGACCGGGCCGCGCCCCATGGCGGCCACGACATCGTCGAACCGGTCTTGCGGCAGGGAGATGATCACCGAGATCGGCTTCAGCTGGGTGATCACCACCAGCCCGGTGGTGTCGGCCGCGTGGACGATATTGCCCTCGTCCACCAGCCGGACGCCGGTGCGGCCGGAAATCGGCGCGCGCACTGTGGTATAGCCGAGCTGCACATTGGCGCTGTCGATGGCGGCATCATCGCCCTGGATCGCCGCTTCAAATTGGGCGACGAGGGCATTCTGGGTGTCGAGCTGCTGCTGGGAGACCGCATTCTTGCTCACCAGTTGCTTGAAGCGATCCTGGTCGAGCTTGGCATTGGTGAGCTGGGCCTGGTCCTTGGCCTTGGCGGCCTGGGCCTGGGCGAGGGTGGCCTGGAACGGGCGGGGGTCGATCTGCGCCAGCACGTCGCCGGCCTTCACATCCTGCCCCTCGCTGAAGGTGACCTTATCCAGCTCGCCGTCGACGCGCACCTTCACGGTCACCGAATTGAACGCCTGAACGGTGCCGAGGCCGGTGGCATAGACCGGAAAGTTCGCCTCGCGAACCGTCGCCGCGAGTACGGGAATGGGCGGCGGGGCCTTCTTGGCATGGGCCTCAGGCGAGGCGGGCGCGGCGAAACCATAGTGCCAAGCAAGCGCGCCGGCGACCAGAACGGCCGGCGTTACGACCCACACGAGACGCGGCATCAGCCCAATTCCCTTCGTCCGTTACGGCCTTTGAACACGCCATGCCGGCGAACCCTGCGCGGGCGCGCCGCACCTCGCGCAGCCGTGAACATCGCGCAAGGCGGGGTGCGGCATGTCGGTGCAGGGCGCGCGGCCCGCGCAGGGTTTGGGCCCGCCCCGTGTTGAAACTGACAGGTCCCGCGCCCGGACGGGCCGCAAGGCCACGGGGGCTGCCGCTTTTTGGCCGTCGGATTGAGGAGACATGCATCATGGTGGCATGCTGCGGCGAGCGGGGGCAGGTTCGAGTACCCGGATGGGCGAAGCGAGCGACGAAGACCTCATGGCGCGCGTCGCCCAAGGGGATGCGGCCGCGTTCCGCACGCTCACCGAGCGCTATGCGGTGCGCGCGGTCGCCCTCGCACGCCGGTTCCTCGGCAATTCCGCCGATGCCGAGGATATCGCCCAGGATGCCTTTCTGCGGGTCTGGCGGGCGGCGCCGCGCTGGCAGCCGACCGCCGCGTTCGGCACCTGGTTCTATCGCATCGTTGTCAATCTGTGTCTCAACCACCGCCGCCGCCGGGACTTCGCGCCGCTGGAGGATGCGGCGGACATCGCCGATCCGGCGCCCGACGCCCTCGCCCGCCTCGCCCGTGGGCACGAGGACCGCGCGCTCGCCCGTGCCATCGCCGATCTGCCGCAGCGGCAAAGGGCGGCGGTGCTGCTTACATATTGGGAAGGGCTATCCAATGCCCGTACCGCGGAAGTTCTCGATGCCTCGGTTTCCGGCGTCGAGACGTTGCTGGTCCGTGCCCGGCGCGCGCTGCGCGCCCGTCTCGGTCCGCAGCCTGGGGAGGAATGAAAAATGACCCATGACGAATTCGAGCATCTGCTCGTCGCACACGGGGCCGATGTTTCGCTCTGGCCCGAGCCCGCACGCCGGCGCGCGCGGGACTTGATGGCGCGCGATCCATCGCTCGCGCGCCTGCTGACCACCCATGCGGCTCTCGACGCCCGCTTTGCTCGCGCGCTCTCGGGCGGGCCGGTGGCGCAGGATCTCGCGGCCGGTCGGCGGGTCGTGGCGCGCCTCGCCGCCCTGCCGCTGCCAAAGCAGGACGCGCGGGCGCCGGTGCGATGGCTGCCCTCCTGGCTGCTGGCGCTGGATCTGCGGCCCGCCTGGCCGAGCATCGCCGCGCTGGCGGGCATGGCGGCCCTGGGCTTCCTCGCCGGATTGAACGTGGTCGATCCCGGCCCACTCGACGCGGCGATGGGGGGCGGCGCCCGTCCGCAGGTCATCGCCGACCTGAGCACGATCGTGTTCGAGCCCGGCCCGCCGGAGGAAAGCGCGTTATGACCGGGGGCGCGATCCGCATGGGCACGTCCCAGCCGAGGCGGCTGCTGCTGGTGGCCTCCCTCGCCCTGAACCTGTTCTTCGTCGGCCTTGCGGTCGCCGTGGCGATCCAGGAGACGCGCGAACGCACGGCGGCGCCCGCGCCGGTGGCGCTCGACCGCAGCCCGGCCGCGCGCATCGACCGGCTGGCGGCGGCTTTGCCGGCGGCGGATGCGCAGGCGCTCAGGACCCGGTTCCAGGGCGCCCTTGGCGTGATCGATGCCGCGCAGACGGCCTCGCGGGTGGCGCAGGACAAGGTGCGCGCCGCCTTGGCGGCGGAGCCGTTCGACAGCGCCGCCGCCGACACCGCCTTGACGCAACTGCGGGAGGCGCGGCGCGCCCTGTGGCGCGCGCTGCATGGTGTGATCATCGCTGCCGCCGGCGAGATGTCGGCGGAAGGCCGCGCGCGGCTCGCGAGCTGGGTACCTCCCGACGAGGGCGAGCGCGGCGCCTCGCCCCAACCACAATCACGGTGATGATGCCGGGCGCGAGCGCGCGGCCTTCCCAAGCGAATTGGTGTTCCGATGAACGACCCACGCCCGTTGCGCGATTTGCGCGGCGAACCCATCTCTCTCGCATCCGAGGCGGCGCCGAAGCGCCGGCGCCGGTTTCCCTGGTCGTTCCTCATCTTCCTGGCCCTGCTGGCGCTGGTGGGGGCGGGGTTCCTGATCCGGCCGCAGGAGACGCCGCATCCCGGCGGGCGCGGCGGCATCGCCGGTCTGCCGGTGCCGGTCGCGACCGCGCTGGCGCAGACCGGCAGCATGCCGGTGACGCTCACCGCGCTCGGCACGGTCACGCCGCTCACCACCGTCACGGTGAAGACCCAGATCAGCGGCCGGCTGATCAATCTGTTCTTCACGGAAGGCCAGGAGATCGAGGCCGGCGCCCCGCTCGCCGAGGTCGATCCGCGCCCCTATGAGGCGGCGCTGAAACAGGCCAAGGGCCAGCTGGCCCGCGACCAGGCGCAATTGAAGAATGCCCAGCTGGACCTCAATCGCTACACCCAGCTGGTGGCCAAGAATGCCGCCTCCCAGCAGCAGGTCGATACCCAGCAGGCACTGGTGCAGCAGTTTCAGGGCACGGTGGAGATGGACGAGGCGCAGGTGCGCACCGCCGAGCTGAACCTCGAATATTGCCACATCACCGCGCCGGTCACCGGCCGCGTGGGCCTGCGGCTGGTGGATCGCGGGAATTACGTCCAGGCGGGCGATTCCACCGGCATCGCCGTGATCACCCAGATCAAGCCCATCACCGTGCTGTTCTCCCTGCCCGAGGACAAGGTCCCCCAGGTGCTCAAGCGGCTGAATTCCGGCGCCGACCTGCCGGTGGTGGTCTATGACCGCAACCGCCGCGCCGCCCTCGCCACGGGCAAGCTCGTGACCATCGACAACCAGGTGGACGTGACCACCGGCACGGTGAAGCTGAAGGCGCAGTTCGACAATGCGGACGAGGCGCTGTTTCCGAGCCAGTTCGTGAACGTGGACCTGCTGGTGGATACGCTCACCGGCGTCACCGTCATTCCCTCGGCGGCGGTGCAGCGCGGCGCGCCGGGCACTTATGTCTATCTGGTCCATCCCGACAATACGGTGAGCGTGCGCAAGATCGCGCTCGGCGCCTCCGACAGCAGCCGGATCGTCGTGACGCAGGGCCTTGTGGCGGGCGACAAGGTGGTGGTGGACGGCGCGGACAAATTGCGCGAGGGCGCCAAGATCAGCGAGCCCGACGCGGCGGCCGGCGGCAAGCCGGCTCCGGTCGCGGGCGAGGGATCGGAGCGCCGCCCGCGCCGCACTCAGGAAAATAGCACTCAGGAGAACCGCGACCACGGCACGGGCGCGGTCGCGATCCCCGCCACGCCGGGGCCTGCATCGTCGAAGACCGCGCCCGCCGTCCCGGCTTCCGGGTCCGCAGACACCGGACCCGCAAATTCCGCGCCCGCAACCCCGACACCCGCAACCCCGACACCCGGAACGACGCCGCCCGCCGGCACGGTCCCCGCCGTGGGGCCGAGCATCGTTCCGGATTCAGGTCCCGGCGCGGCCCCAGCGGCGGCGCAGGGCGGTGGCGCGCCGCCGACCGCGGGCGGTGTGAAATGAGGCCGGTGCGGCCCGCGCCGTCCGCGTGCGCGGCGAAGGCGATTGTGACGACGACGGCGCGGGAGGGCGCGGCGTGAATCCCTCCCAGCCCTTCATCGTGCGGCCGGTCGCCACCTCCCTGCTGATGGCGGCGCTGCTGCTGGTCGGCATGGTGGCGTTCCGCTTCCTGCCGCTCTCCGCCTTGCCGGAGGTGGATTATCCCACCATTGCCGTGCGCACCTTCTATCCTGGCGCCAGCCCGGAGGTCATGACCTCCTCGATCACGGCGCCGCTGGAGCGCCAGCTCGGGCAGATGCCGAACCTGAAGCAGATGTCCTCGTCCAGCTCTGCCGGGGCTTCGGTCATCACGCTGCAATTCGGCCTGGAACTCTCGCTCGATGTGGCGGAACAGGAAGTGCAGGCGGCGATCAATGCCGCCGGCAACCTGCTGCCGTCCGATCTTCCGGCCCCGCCGATCTATGCCAAGGTGAACCCCGCCGACGCACCCATCCTCACCCTGGCGGTGACCTCGAAGACGCTCGCGCCGACCGAGCTTCAGGACCTCGCCGACACCCGCGTGGCGCAGAAGCTCTCGCAGGTGGCCGGTGTCGGACTCGTCAGTCTATCTGGCGGCCAGCGGCCGGCGGTGCGCATCCGCGCCAATCTCTCCGCGCTTGCCGCCTATGGCCTCAATATCGACGATCTGCGCACCAGCGTCGCCAATGCCAATGTGAACACGCCCAAGGGCAGTTTCGACGGCCCCATGCGGGCCTATTCGGTGAATGCCAACGACCAGATCCGCGACCCGGCGATCTATAGCGATCTCATCATCGCCTATCGCAAGGGCGCGCCGGTGCGCCTTTCCCAGGTGGCGGAGGTGATCGCGGGGGCGGAGAACGACAAGCTCGCCGCCTGGATGAACACCACGCCGGCCATCATCCTCAACATCCAGCGCCAGCCGGGCGCGAACGTGATCGCCGTGGTGGACGAGATCAAGGCGCTGCTGCCGGAACTCACCGCCACTCTGCCGACCAGCGTGGACGTCGCCGTGCTCACCGACCGCACCACCACCATCCGCGCTTCGGTGCGCGACGTGGAGCTGGAACTGCTGCTCGCCCTGGTGCTGGTGGTGCTGGTGATCTTCGTGTTCCTGCGCGATATCCCCGCGACCGTGATCCCGAGCCTGTCGGTGCCGCTCTCCATCGTCGGCACGTTTGCGGTGATGTATCTGGCGGGCTTCTCGCTCAACAATCTCTCGCTCATGGCCCTGACCATCGCCACCGGCTTCGTGGTGGACGATGCCATCGTCATGATCGAGAACATCGCCCGCCATATCGAGATGGGGCTGAAGCCGTTCGACGCGGCGCTGAAGGGCTCGGCGCAGATCGGCTTCACCATCGTCTCGCTGACGGTCTCGCTGATCGCGGTGCTGATCCCGCTGCTGTTCATGGCGGACGTGGTGGGCCGCCTGTTCCGCGAATTCGCCATCACGCTGGCGGTGACGATCCTGATCTCGGCCGTGGTCTCGCTCACCCTCGTGCCGATGCTGTGCGCGCGCCTGCTCAAGGCGCGCCCGGAGGGAGGGGAGCGCAAGCGCACCTGGTTCGACGGCGTGATCTCCGGCTATGGCGCCATGCTGCGCGTGGTGCTGCGCCACCAGGGTGCGACCCTGCTGGTGGCGGTGGCGACGCTCGGCCTGACGGTGGCGCTTTATGTGGCGATCCCAAAGGGCTTCTTTCCGGTGCAGGATACGGGGCTGATTTCGGGCGTTTCGGAAGGCCCGCAATCCATCTCCTATGCCGCCATGGCGGAGCGCCAGCAGGCGCTGGCGGCGGCGATCCTGAAGGATCCCGACGTCTCCGCGCTCTCCTCCTTCATCGGCGCCGACGGCACCAACGCGACGCTCAACACCGGCCGCTTCCTCATCGAGCTGAAGCCAAAGGGCGAGCGCACGGCCACCGTCTCCCAGGTGATCCGTCGCATCACGGCGGACGTGGCGCACCTGCCCGGCATCGCGCTCTATCTCCAGCCGGTGCAGGACTTGACCATCGACGCGACCTCGGGCCGGGGCCAATATACCTTCGTGCTCCAGGATACCGACCCGGCGGAGCTATCGCTTTGGGTGCCGCGCCTGCTGGATCGGCTGTCCCGCAGCCCGGAACTCGCTGATGTCACCAGCAATCTGCAGGACCGGGGCCTCGCCGTGGACATCACGGTGGATCGCGACACCGCCGCCCGGTTCGGCATCACCATGGCGACGGTGGACAATGCGCTCTACGATTCCTTCGGCCAGCGCATCATCTCCACCATCTTCACCCAGACCAGCCAGTATCGCGTGATCCTGGAGGCCGATCCCAAGCTGCAGGCCACGCTGAAATCCCTCGATACGGTCTATCTGCCGGGTTCCAACGGCGCGCAGGTGCCGCTCTCCGCCATCGCCACCATCACCGAGCGGCCGGCGCCGTTGCAGATCAGCCATCTCAGCCAGTTTCCGGCGGTGACGGTCTCGTTCAATCTTGCGCCCGGCGTGTCGTTGGATGCGGCGGTGGCGGCGGTGCAGCAGGCGGAGCGCGACATCGCCCTGCCGGCGAGCGTCATCACTTCGTTCCAGGGCGCCGCGCTCGCGTTCCAGGCGGCGCTTGGCAATGAATTGCTGCTCATCCTCGCCGCCATCGTCACGGTCTATATCGTGCTGGGCGTGCTCTATGAGAGCTATATCCATCCCATCACCATTCTCTCTACCTTGCCCTCGGCCAGCGTCGGCGCGCTGCTGGGCCTGATGGCCATGGGCGGGGAACTCGACATCATCGGCATCATCGGCATCATCCTGCTGATCGGCATCGTGAAGAAGAATGCCATCATGATGATCGACTTCGCGCTCGATGCGGAACGCAACCAGGGGCTTCCGCCCGCCGAAGCGATCTATCAGGCCTGCCTGCTGCGCTTCCGACCGATCCTGATGACCACGCTCGCGGCGCTCCTCGGCGCGCTGCCGCTGATGCTCGGCTCGGGCGCCGGGGCGGAGCTGCGCCAGCCGCTCGGGGTTGCCATCGTCGGCGGGCTGGTGGTGAGCCAGGTGCTCACCTTGTTCACCACGCCGGTGATCTATCTCGCGTTCGAAAATCTGGCACGGCGGCTCAGTGGGCGGCCCCGCATGGCGGCGGAGCCGGCGGAATGAACATTTCCGCGCCCTTCATCCGGCGGTCCATCGCGACCACACTGCTGACGCTGGGGTTTGCCGCCGCGGGGGCGCTCGCCTTCTTCTTCCTGCCGGTCTCCCCGCTGCCGCAGGTGGATCTGCCGACCATCCAGGTGAGCGCCTCCATGCCGGGCGCCAATCCCGAGACCATGGCCTCCACCGTCGCGACGCCGCTGGAACGCCATCTCGGCCAGATTGCCGACGTGTCCGAGATCACCTCCACCAGCACGCTCGGTTCCACCCGCATCACCCTGCAATTCGGCCTCGACCGCGACATCGACGGCGCCGCGCGCGACGTGCAGGCTGCCATCAATGCGGCGCGGGCGGATTTGCCGGCGGCGCTGCGCAGCAATCCCACCTATCGCAAGGTCAATCCCGCCGACGCGCCGATCCTGATCATGGCGCTGACCTCCAAGACGCTCAGCCGCGGCCAGCTCTATGATTCCGCCGCCACGGTGCTGCAGCAGAAGCTCTCCCAGGTGAAGGGCGTGGGGCTGGTGACGGTCGGCGGCTCCTCGTTGCCGGCGGTGCGGGTGGAGATCAATCCCCACGCTTTGTTCCAATACGGCATCGGGCTGGAGGACATCCGCGCCGCGCTCGCCTCAGCCAATGCCAATGCGCCGAAGGGCGCGATCGAGCAGGGCGACAAGCGCTATCAGATCTACACCAACGACCAGGCGCACGAGGCCGCCGCCTATCGCAATCTGGTGGTCGCCTATCGCAACGGCGCGCCGGTGCACCTGTCCGAGGTGGCGGAGGTGGTGGATTCGGTCGAGAACGTGCGCAATGAGGGGCTCGCCAACGGCAGCCCCTCGGTGCTGCTGATCCTCTCGCGCGAGCCCGGCGCCAACATCATCGAGGCGGTGGAGCGCGTGAAGGCGGTGCTGCCGGAACTGCGCGCCTCGATCCCCGCCGACATCGACCTGTCCATCGCCATGGACCGCACCGGCTCGATCCGCGCGTCGCTGCACGATGTGGAACTGGGCCTCGTGCTGGCGGTGGTGCTGGTGGTGGCGGTGGTGCTGCTGTTCCTGCACGATTGGCGCACCGCGCTCATTCCAAGCATCGCGGTGCCGGTGTCGCTGATCGTCACGTTCGGCTTCATGTATCTGCTGGGCTACAGCCTGAATAATTTCTCCCTCATGGCGCTCACCATCGCCACCGGCTTCGTGGTGGACGATGCCATCGTGGTTCTGGAGAATGTGACGCGCCACGTGGAAGCGGGCATGTCGCGCATGGAGGCGGCGCTGCTCGGGGCGAAGGAGGTGGGCTTCACCGTCCTCTCCATGAGCCTGTCGCTGATCGCGGTGTTCATTCCGATCCTGCTCATGGGCGGCATCGTCGGGCGGTTCTTCCGGGAATTCGCGGTCACCTTGTCGGTGACCATCCTGGTGTCGCTGGTGGTGTCGCTCACCCTGACGCCGATGATGTGCGCGCGCCTCATCTCCCCGCCGTCGAAGAAGCCGCCGGGCCGCATCGGGCGGTTCGGCGCCCGGGCGTTCGGCGCGGTGCTGTCGGGCTATGATGTGACGCTCGGCTGGGCGCTGCGCCATCGCCTGTTCGTGCTGGCGATCCTCGCATTGACCGTGGCGCTCAACGTGCACCTGTTCACCGTGGTGCCGAAGGGCTTCTTTCCCCAGCAGGATATCGGCCAGATCATGGGCGGCATCCAGGCCGACCAGAGCATCTCGTTCCAGCTGATGCGCGAGAAGCTCGGCCGCTTCGTCGCTATCGTCAAGGACGACCCGGCGGTGGATACGGTGGTGGGCTATACCGGCGGGTCGCAGACCAATTCGGGCTTTCTGTTCATCGCCCTGAAGCCGCTGGAGCAGCGCGACGCCAGCGCCGACCAGGTGATCGCGCGCCTGCGCCCGCGCCTCGCCAAGGTGCCGGGCGCGACCTTGTTCCTGCAGGCGATGCAGGACGTGCGCGCCGGCGGGCGGCAGAGCAACGCGCAATATCAATACACGCTGCAAAGCGACGATCTCGACCTGCTGCGGGAATGGACCCCCAAGATCACCGAAGCTTTGCGCAGCGTGCCGGACATCGCCGACGTGAATTCCGACACCCAGGAAAAGGGGCTGGAAATCGATCTCAAGATCGATCGCGACACCGCCGCCCGGCTGGGGCTCTCCATGGCGCAGATCTCGAACACGCTCTATGACGCGTTCGGCCAGCGGCAGGTATCCACCATCTATGCGCCGCTGAACCAGTATCACGTGGTGATGGAGGTGGCGCCGGCCTATTGGCAGGACCCGCGCACCCTCGACGATATCCGCATCTCCACCTCCGGCGGCGCGCTGGCGGGCAGCGCCTCCACGGCGGCGGTGGCGGCGGTCTCCACCCAGCTCACCGGCTCGGCCGATGCGCTGTCGGCGGACGCGGTGCGCAACGCCAATACCAACCGCATCGCCAACACCACCAAGTCGGGCGCCTCCACCGGGGCCGCGGTGAGCACCAGGTTCAATCTGTCGGTGCCGCTCTCCGCCTTCGCCACCTTCGGCCCCGGAACCACGCCGCTGGCGGTGAACCACCAGGGTCTGTTCGCGGCCAGCACGCTGTCATTCAATCTCAAGCCCGGCGTGACGCTCGGCGAGGGACTGGCGGCGATCAACCGGGCCATGGTGCAGCTCGGCGTTCCCGCGAGCATCCACGGCACCTCGCAGGGCACGGCGAAGCTGTTCCAGCAATCGCTGGGCACCCAGCCGCTGCTGATCCTGGTGGCGCTGCTGAGCGTCTATGTGGTGCTCGGGATTCTCTATGAAAGCTTCGTCCACCCGCTCACCATCCTGTCCACCTTGCCGTCGGCGGGGGTGGGGGCGGTGCTGGCGCTGATCGTGTGCAAGAGCGAGTTCAGCCTGATCGCGCTGATCGGCGTGATCCTGCTGATCGGCATCGTGAAGAAGAACGCCATCATGATGGTGGATTTCGCTTTGGAGGCGGAGCGCGCGCGCGGCCTCTCGCCGGAGGCGGCGATCCACGAAGCCTGCCTGCAACGCTTCCGGCCGATCCTCATGACCACGCTCGCGGCGATCTTCGGCGCGGTGCCGCTGGCGCTCGCCTCGGGCACGGGCGCGGAACTGCGCCAGCCGCTGGGCATCACCATCATCGGCGGGCTCATGGTGAGCCAGCTCCTGACGCTCTACACGACGCCCGTGGTCTATCTGCTGCTCGACCGCCTGCGGCGCCGGCCGGCGCGCGCATCGCGCGAGGAGACAGGCGGCGCCGCCCCGCTGGCGCCGGCGGAATAAGCATCGTGACCTAGAGGAAAAACTTCGCGGGTCGCGTAGATAACAAAAAAGCCCCGCTCACGCGGGGCTTCCTGTCTCGAGCTATGCTTTAGGGCCGGAGTACATCCGTCCGTTCCCTAAGTCGCCGTTTCCGGCGCCACCGCTGAGGACTGCAGGTGTAGAGGCTTATTGCGGCGAGAGGAAGGCATCTCGTACGGCAGATGCATCCAATATGGAGGAATGGGCGGAAAAATCTTGTGCGCGCTTGGGTTTAAGCGGTCGCCGGCGCGGGTGCTCCAAGCCCTTCGCACGCCCCTCCGCACCCGCTGCGAGCGCTCCTCCAGGAGCCTTTCCGTGCGCTCAGCCCCGTGCAAGGTCGCGGAGGGAAGGTGGCAGGCGGAGCGTCTCGCGACGGATCGGCGCATGCGCGTCCGGTCGGCGAGGCGGGCACGAACACGGGTGTCGCATATGGGCAGGCAGCAAAGAGCACGGGCCGCGCAGGGCCGTCCGCAGGCGCGGGTGGGCGCGATCGCCTCCGCGCTCGGGCTGATCGGCCGTGCCCGCGCGGCGCGCCAGGCGGGCGATGGCGCGGGGGCGGAGGCGCTGTTTCAGCAGGCGCTCGCGTGCGACCCCAGGCAGCCGGACGCCTGGATCGGCCTTGCCTCGATCCTGGTGGCGAAGGGGGATTTGCGCGCCGCCCACGAAACCCTGCTCGCCGCCATCGCGCGGGGCGTGCTGGTGGCGGAGCATCTCGGCCAGCAGGCCATCGCGGCTTATAACGAGGGGCGCGATGCGGACGCGCTCGCCTTGCTGGAAGCGGGCTGCGCGGCCAAGCCCGGCCTTGCCGCGCTGCATGCCGACCGGGGCCTGGTGCTGTTCGAGATGCGCCGGCTTGCGGAGGCGGTGGCCGCCTTCAATGCCGCGCTCGCGGCCGATCCCGATCATGTCGAGGCCTATATTAATCTCGGCTGCATCTGCGCCGAGGGCCGGCAGGTGCAGCAGGCGATCCAGTTTTTCCGCCAGGCGCTGCGGCTGCGGCCGCAGGATCCGGTGGCGCTCTACGGCCTCTCGATCCAGCGCCGCCATGCCTGCGAATGGCGCGGCGGCGAAGCGGAGGAAGCGGCGTTGACGCGCGTGCTGGAGACCACCGGCGCCCGCACCGGGCCCTTCATGCGCCTCGCCGCCCGCGTCCCCGCGCACGAGCATCTGCGCGCCGCGCGGGTCTGGAGCCGGGGCGTGCGGGTGAAGGCGGAAGATATCCTGCCCCCCGTGCACGAGTTGCCGGCGCCCGGCCGGCGCATCCGCGTCGGCTATCTCTCGCGCGACCTGTTCGCCCATGCCACGGCGTTCCTGGCGGTGGAACTGTTCGAGCGGCACGACCGGGCGCGGTTCGAGACCTTCGCCTATTCCTACGGTCCCGACGACGGGTCCGATATGCGGCGCCGGCTGGTGGAGGCGTTCGACCATTTCGTCGAGGTGGGCGATCTGAGCAATGAGGCGGCGGCGGGCCGCATCCGCGCCGACGGCATCGACATTTTGGTGGATCTGAAGGGCTATACCTTCGGCTGCCGCACCGAGATCCTGGCCCTGCGCCCGGCGCCGGTGCAGGTGAATTATCTCGGCTATCCCGGCACCATGGGGGCGCCGTTCATCGACTATATCATCGGCGACGCCGTCGTGACGCCGCTTGAGGCCGCGCCGCTCTATGATGAGAAGATCGTCCAGCTGCCCGGCACCTATCAGCCCAATGACAGCCGCCGCGCCATCGCCGCGCACGTGCCGTCGCGCGCCGCCTGCGGCCTGCCGGAGAGCGGCTTCGTCTTCTGCTGCTTCAACAATACTTATAAGATCACGCCCGATGTCTTCGCGGTATGGATGCGCCTGCTCGCGGCCGTGCCCGGATCGGTGCTGTGGCTGTTCGAGGCCAATGGCGTGGCGCGCGATAATCTCCAGTATGAGGCGGGCGCGCTGGGCGTCGATCCCGGCCGCATCGTGTTCGCGCCGCGCGCCGAGCCGGCGGACCATCTGGCGCGCCAGAGCCATGCCGATCTGGTGCTCGATACCTTGCCCTATAATGCCCACACCACCGCCAGCGATGCCCTGTGGGCCGGCGTGCCGCTGGTGACCTGCGCGGGGGAAAGCTTCGCCAGCCGCGTCGCCGGAAGCCTGCTGCATGCGGTGGGCCTGCCGGAGCTCGTCACCCATACGCTGGCGGAGTATGAGGCGCTGGCCCTGGCGCTGGCGCGCGATCCCCAGCGCCTCGCCGCCCTGCGCGCCCGCCTCGCCGCCAACCGCGCCGATGCCGACCTGTTCGATGCGACGCGCTATGCGCGGGGCCTGGAAGCGGCCTATGAGCGGATGCACGCCCTGCGCTGCGCCGGCAAACCGCCGAAGGCTATGGGGATCACGTCGGAGGCCATGGGGATCGCGCCGGAGGCGTGAGGCCCCCGCCGGCGGCTCCAGTCTCGCCGGAAGGGCGAAACCGCGCACGTGCCGAAATTCGGCGCGAACGTCCGCCCGAAAAGCTGGTTTGGTCCGCCGTCATGGCGCGGAGAGGCGCCACGAAACCCTTGTTCGTCCGCGCTAACTCATTGTTTCACGTGAAACATTTTGCGGAGAAATCGAGCCTGCGCGCCGCTCAGAGGCGCCGCAGGAAGCCGTCCGGGGCGGCGGTGATGGCGAGTTTGTGCTCCAGAACCTTGTCGATTTCAAACCGCAACCGCCCCCCGTCCTCGCCGTGGCGCGGATCATTGTCCAGCCGGCGCAGATAGTCCCACACGGCGGTCTTGGGATTGTCGCCCTTGCCCCAGGGCCGATCCGCGCACATGCCGGCGGGCAGATCCTCCACCCCGGTATCCCACACCACCACATAGGAACCTTGCGAGACCATGGGGGCATAAAGCTCCAATTCGCTCAGCACATGGTCGTGGGTATGGTTGGAATCCAGGAACACCATCACCGTCTGCGCCTGCGCCGCCGCCGCACGGATGCGCCCGACAATGACGTCGTCGATGGAGGAGCCCTCGATCATCTCGATCTTGTGGGCGAGCGAATGGGCCAAAATGCCGGCGCGATTGTGCGCGCGGATGTCGATGTCGACGCCGATCACCTTGCGTCCGCCGGCGCGCGGATCGAGCGGGGTGCCGGTCTCCATCGCCTCGCAATATTCGATCATCGCCAGCATGGAAGCGCTGAGGATGAGCGAGCCGCCATGGGCGATGCCGGTCTCGATCACCAGGTCCGGCTTCACCCGCCAGATCAGCTCCTGGATCGCGTAAATATCCTGCGGCACCTGGATGATAGGCCGGCCGAGCCAAGTGAAATTCTGCGCGTAATTGTGCCGGATGCATTCGCGCACCCAGATGTTGGACAGGCCGAGGAAATCGCGGTCGGCGCCGATGCCGGCGATGTTGCCGGCGACGTATTTGGCGAAGGTCTGGTCCGGCGTCATGTCGGCGAGCCT
This sequence comes from Roseixanthobacter finlandensis, assembly GCF_043195105.2. Taxonomy (NCBI): domain Bacteria; kingdom Pseudomonadati; phylum Pseudomonadota; class Alphaproteobacteria; order Hyphomicrobiales; family Xanthobacteraceae; genus Roseixanthobacter; species Roseixanthobacter finlandensis. The sequence continues at coordinate 346,021 of NZ_CM195536.1, forward strand.
CTGAGTGGGAGCGTGCATTGGGAGCTGTCTGTTGGCGTGGCGCGGTCAGCGCTTGGTGGCGTGGATGTCCCACCAGCGGGTGCGGGGGGCGAGGCGGGTGCCGGCGCGATCCCGCACGGTGCGGGCGTAGACCGAGTGCATGTCCCGCCGGCTCAGCCATTGGCCGGGAAGCGCGCGGCCGAACGGGCCGGAGGAGCCAGGTGGGAACTGGTATCCGATCGCCTCGTCCTGAAGCTCGTGGACCGTGGATTGGTCCAGCAGCTTGAAGCCGTCGTAGCCGGCGCTCGCCAGCATCTCGATATATTCGAAGCCGAAGCGGCAATCCTCGATGCTGACATAGAGCGGCTTGATGAGCTGGCGCCCCAGCTGGGCCAGGATGTCCTTGTCCGCGCCCTCGACGTCGATCTTCAGATAATAGGGAATGCCGAAGCGGTCGAAGATCTGGCCGAGGGTCAGCGCCTCCACCTCGATGGCATGGCAGGCGCTGTCGTCGCGGCCCGCCCAGCCCATGTCCATGCTGCTCCAATGATCATTGGCCTCATTGATGAAGAAGCTGACGCGGCCGGCCGTTCCGGCGACCGCATTGGGCAGGATGGTGACGCGTTTGGCCGCGATCTCGGCGGCGAAGCGGGTGTTCGCGGCGTCCACCAGGGCGGGGTTTGCTTCCACCGCCACCACGTTGAAACCCTTGGCCAGATAATAGGCGGTGTCATCGCCATTGTTCATGCCGAGGTCCATGATGAACCGGCTGTCGCTCACGAAGATGCTCATTTGCGCATGCGTTCCTTGGGCAGGGCGTAGATCACCGCGCCGGTGCCGCACCAGGCGTGGGCGCGCAGGATCAGCTGATAGTTTTCAAGGTTTTGCGCCAGCCACAGGGGCGTGCGGGCGAGGCCGTCGGCATTGTGATAGACGGTGATCGCGAGCGCGGGCCGGTGCTGGCGCAGGGTCTCGCGGGCGCCTTCGAGCGCGGCCAGCTCGCCGCCCTCCAGGTGCAGCTTCACATAGGTCGGGTCGAGGCCGAGCGCGTCGATGGGCAGGCTCTCGCGCTGGGATTGGCCGGTGGGGGAGATCTGCGAGGCATAGCCGAGCCCGTCGTGAAAGCGCACGCTCTCGCGCCGCGCCCCGACCACATGGCCGAGCACCTGCACGCGGGCGCGCACCTGCCAGTCCAGGCCCGCCACGAAAGTGCGCAGCACGGCGGCATTGGCCGGGTCCGGCTCGATCGCCCACACCGCGGAAACCTGTCCCCGGACCTCCTCCAGCAGGCGCGCCGTGACGCTGCCGTGATGGGCGCCGCCATCCAGGAAGCGGGCGCCGGCGCGCAGGGTCGCGGCCAGTTCGGGAATGAAGAAGCGTTCGGCGGGAACCACCGGGGCGCCCGGGAAATCCCATTCCTCCCGCGCCATGTGCCAGGCGGCGAAGCGCAGGTAATGGGCGCGCGAGGCATCGTCGGCGAAGAGTTCCAATGCAGTCGCGGCAGCGGCGAAGCCGGCAAGATCCAGCGGGCCGCTGAACCACCCATTGCTCAACGGGTGGCTGGCGCGGAAGCTTTCGGCGAGATCGTAGAATGGCACGCAGGCCGCCCAGCCCTGTAGCGCCAGCTCCGTCTGGATGGGCGCGAACGGGCTGTTGGCAATGGCGATGGCAAGCAGCGCCTCGCGCCGCACATGGGGGGCCACGTCCTCGGGTGCGAGAATGCTGAGGCCGTGCCAGTCGGGATCGGCGCGATGGCGCGCGGCGTCCGCATCGACCACGAACGCGATGGGCTGGCCCATGGCGTCGAGATGCCCGCGCGCCAGCTTGCCGAGGTTGCCGGCGCCATAGAGCGCCAGCGGCCGGCCGCTGATCGCCACGGGACGGGGTGCGAGGGCGCGCGCGTTGAGATGCTGCAACAGGGCGATGGCGGCGCGCCGGTCCGGCCCGGTGGCGAAGTTGCGGGCGCGCACCGGGCAGGGCGCCGGCATCCGCAGTTTGCCTGCGCTCACATGGGCGAAGGCGGTCATGGACGAGCCACCGGGCGGGCCGGCGCGGAGCGCTGCGCAAACGCGCCCCGCTTAACGGCGCCACGCGCAAGATCGTGCACATGCACGCAAACCTTCATGCCCGCTCCTCCTGCCGCGCGTTAGCGCCTCGGGCGGTTTCCCAAGGGTCCGCGCCATTGACGAGAGCGTGCCGCACGATGCTTTCGCCGGGCTTGTGGCTTTTGGGCGAGCTGCGAGGACAGCCTGGCGCAATGAACCGCTGGTTGAGTGGCTCCATCCTTCGGCATGGGCCGGAACAACAGGCAAAGGCGCTGGCGCGGCGCGGCTCGGAATGTCCTTGCCGGGTGTGCAACGCGGCGGCTTCAGGCTCGGGTGGGTGGAGAGATCATGAAGGCACAGGTCAAGCCGCGCATTAATCTGGAAGGCCGCACGGCGCTGGAAACGGTGATTCCGCTCGCCACCCCGTTCGTGGTGTTCGTGGATCCCGCCAGCGCGTGCAATTTCCAGTGCACCTTCTGCCCCACCGGCCATCGCGATCTGATCCGCGAGACCGGCCGCTACCAGGGCGCCATGAAGTTCGAGGTGTTCACCAAGATCATCGACGATCTCGGCGCCTTCGACGACAAGATCAAGGTGCTGCGCATGTACAAGGACGGCGAGCCGTTCCTGAACCGGCGCCTTGCCGACATGATCGCCTATGCCAAGGCGAGCGGGCACGTGGACTATATCGACACCACCACCAACGGCACTTTCCTGAGCCCCGAACGGCTCGCGCCGGTGATCGCGGCGGGGCTCGACAAGATCAACATTTCGGTCGACGGCATGACGGCCGAGCAATATCGGCGCTTCACCGGCTTCGATTTCGATTTCGAGGCCTTCGTGGCCAATGTGAAATGGCTCTATGCCAACAAGGGCCAGTGCGAGGTCGTCATCAAAATCCCCGGCGAACTGATCACCGAGGCGCAGCGGGATGAATTCTACGAGACCTTCGGCGATCATTGCGACCGCATCTTCATCGAGAATTTCGCCCCCTGCTGGCCGGATTTCGACGTGGAAGCGCGCAGCGGGGTCAAGATCACCGGCGGCATCTACCAGCAGCCGGTCGGCGAGACCGATACCTGCCCCTATATCTTCTACGGCTATTCCGTGAATGCGGACGGGCAGGTCAGCTCCTGCTTCCTCGATTGGGGCCGCAAGCTGATCATCGGCGACGTGCGCCAATCGTCCATGAAGGAGATCTGGACCTCCGAGACGATGAACGCGCTGCGGCTCCAGCATCTGGAGGGCAAGCGCCGCGAGAATGGCGTGTGCCACGGCTGCGGCCAGCTCAGCCATTGCCTGCCGGACACGATCGACGCCCATCGCCCGCAGATCCTTAAGACCTTCAAGGCGAAGATGAAATTGAACCCCGCCGTCGCCGCGCCCGGCGGGCGTCCCGCGCGCCTGCCGGTGGCGGCGGAATGAACGTCCTCCACATCGCCCCCCATTTGGGCGGCGGCGTGGGGAAGGCGCATGCCGCGCTGGCCGAAACGGCCTTGGGCCGCGCGGACGGGGCGGATCCGGGCGCCGTCCGGCACCGGTTCGTCCTGCTCGAACCCCCGCGCGACACGCACTTCGTGGACCGCGTGCGCGCCGCCGGCTGTCCCGTCGCGATCGCGCCGGAGCCGCGCGAAATGGCCCGCCTGGTGGCGGATGCGGATATCGTGCAGGTGGAATGGTGGAACCATCCGCGCCTCTATGCCCTGCTGGCGGCGAACGCGCTGCCGGCCATGCGCCTGGCGCTGTGGGTACATATTTCCGGGCTGGCGCCGCCCCTGATCCCGGCCCGGCTCGCGGAACTCGCGGACAAGGTTCTGTTCACCTCGCCCTGCTCGCTGAAGGCGGACAATCTCGCGGCGGCGCTCGCGGCGCGGCCGCAGGCGTTCGGCGTGGTGAACAGCGGGTTCGGCTTCGATGCCCCGCCGCGCCCGCGCCATGCGGCGCCAAAGGTGCGGATCGGCTATCTCGGCACGCTGGATTTCATCAAGCTGCATCCCGGCTTCTTCGACATGGTCGATGCGGTGACCGGCGACATCCGGGTTTCGCTCTGGGGCACGCTGGATCCCGCCGGCGAGGTGGCGGCGCGGGCGGCGGCGATGCGCCATCCTGAGCGCGTGCGGTTCGAGGGCTATGCGTCCGACCCGCGCGCGGAGCTCGGCGCGCTCGACCTGTTCTTGTATCCGCTCAATCCGCAGCATTACGGCACCGGCGAGAACGCGCTTGTGGAGGCCATGTCGGTCGGCGCGGTGCCACTGGTCTGGGACAATCCGGCGGAGACGGCCATCGTTTCGCACGATCGCAACGGCTTCGTCGCGAAGAGCCTTCAGGCCGGCGCGGCGCTGATCGAGCGGGCCGCCTGTAATCCCCAGCGGCTGCTGCGCATGGGCGCGGTGGGCGCGCGGGACATGGCGCGTACGCACGCTCCCGCCGCATCCCTGCGCCTGTTCGCGCGCCATTATGCCGAGCTGATGGGGGAGCCCCGCCGCCATCGGGATTTCGCCGGTCCCCTCGGCACCGACGGGCGGGCCTGGTTCCTCTCCACCTTGCGCCCGCACACGGACGGGCCGGAGGGCGCGGATACGGGCGCGTCGCGCTTCTTCTGCGCCCGTGCCGCCAAGGGAAGCCTCGGGCATTTCCGGGGCTGCCTGCCTGATGATCCCAGCCTGAACGCCCTCGGCGCGGCGTGAGGCCCGGCGGTCCTGCTCAGCCGAGCAGGATGCCGCCCTGCAACTCGCGCTCGCTCACGATCAGCCCCGGCAGATAGCCGTCGTCGAGAAAGCGCTGGCGCGCGTCTTCATTGCGAATGAACACAAGGCTGGAGCGCTTGGCCGCCGGATCGAGAGTGGGCACCGCCGGACTCACCAGGATGCGCCGCTCCAGCCCCATTTCCCGCAGCAGGCCGGCGACTGACTGGCCATCCTCGACCCCGTCGAGCTGGATCCGGTCCAGCCCCGCGATGCCGTTGGCGAGCCGCGCCAGGGTCTGGGCGAGGATCAGCAGCGGCAGCTTCTCGATCTGGTCGATCATGCCGACCCCCTTGGGGTCGAGATAATGGATGCGGCAGATCAGTTCATAGGCCCGCAGGAAATCGCCGCGCCCCAGCCAGAGCCGCAGCGCCACCCGCATGCGGGTCTCGACGAAGATGTCGATCATGTCGCGGAAGGCACGCTTGTGCTCCAGGCTCAGCGTGGTGCCGGCGCGGCGCAGCAGGGCATAGACGAAATATTCGAGCCCGCCGCGATAGCTGTCCCAATCGCTCATGGTCTGCTCGTGACCGGCCTGGACGCGCTCGGCCACCGGGCTTGCGGTGACGGAGCGATAATAATGCTTGCGGCGGAACGCCACCGGCCCGTGTTGCACCACATGGGCAAGATAGCTGAACGCCCAATAGCAGAAGCGCGCGTCGCTGGAGATGTCGCGCACCGCATCCGCTCGATAGATCACCGTTTCCGGGAAGATATGGGTGTTGATGATGTGCCCGAGCAGATCCAGTTCCTGGCCGGGATGGATGATGAAATCCTCCGGCAGGTCGAAGAACATCGGCCCCGGCTGCTTGGTGACGTCGTCATAGAGTTCCCACGGCGTATAGCAGGCGCGGATCTCGGGATTGGCGCGCAGATAGTCGATGGTTTCCGCCAGCGCCGGGGCATCGATCAGGTCGTCGTCGGCGAGATACATGACATAGCGCCCGCGCGCGCGGCGGAACGCGGTCATCAGGTTCGGCATGCCGCCCTTGTTTTCTTCCTGCCGGAAGTAGGACAGCGCAAGCCCGCCCTGCTGGTGCCGGGCGACGACCTCCGCCGTGTCGTCGGTGGAGGCATTGTCCGAGACCACGACCTCGAAGGGGAAGGCGAAGGCGCAGTCGCGGGCGAGGCTGGTCAGCAGATAATCCAGGAACGGCGCGCGGTTATAGGTCGGAATGCACAGGCTGAGGATGGGCTGGTCGCAGGCGTCGGCGGGCGCATCTGCCGGCCGGGTCGCGGGCGCGGCGAGGCTCAGGTGTCCGGGAAAATTCATAAGCTTAGCTCCCGCGCCGAGGCGTCCTTGGAGGAGATGATGCGGGGGACGGCGGGCCAGGCGATGTCAAAGGCCGGATCGTCCCAGCGGAACGTGCGCGCAAGGCCGGCATCGTAGGTCTGCGACATCTGATAAAAGACCTCGCAGCCCGGCTCCAGGGTCAGGAAACCGTGCGCGACCCCTTCGGGAATATAGATCGCGTTGCGGCGCGCGGAATCGAGCTCAAGCCCGGTCCAGGCAAGGTAAGTGGGAGAGGCCGGGCGCAGATCCACGGCAACATCGAACACCCGTCCGCGCGTGGCCCGCACCAGCTTCGCTTCCCCCTTGGGCTCCATTTGCAGATGCATCCCCCGCAAGGTGCCGCAATGGGGGTTCCAAGATGTGCTCGCCTGGGGAAAAGAAGTCGCGAGCCCATGGGCGGCGAAGGAATCAATGCAGAAGGTACGCGCGAACAGGCCGCGCGCATCGGTGTGCGGGTTCACATGCACATGCATGACGCCGGCAATGCCGGTGGGCGTGATCCTCATGGCAGGACCGCGAGATCCGGTACCGCCACCACGAAGCGTCCGCCCCAGTCGCGCACCAGGGCGTTGGTGGCCATCACCTCGTTCTTGATGTTCCAGGGCAGGATCAGCACGAAATCCGGCTTCGTCTGGGCCAGCTTTTCCGGCGCATGGATGGGCAGGTGGCTGCCCGGCAGCAGATGGCCTTGCTTGTGGGGATTGCGGTCCACCACATAGTCGATCTGGTCTGGTCCGACGCCGCAGAAATTCAGCAGCGTGTTGCCCTTGGCGGCGGCGCCATAGGCCACGACGTGCTTGCCTTCATTATGTGCCTGATGAAGGAAAGCGTGGAGCCCGGCCCGGATCGGCGCGATGCGCTCCTGGAAGCTGTCGTAGACCGCGTCCGCGTCGAAGCCGGCGGCGGCTTCGTCCGCGCGCACCTTGGCGACGCCGGTCGTCTCGGCATGGGCATGGGAGGCGGCCGGACAGGCCAGCACCCGCAGGCTCCCGCCATGGGTCGGCCATTCCTGAACGTCGAAGACTTTCAGCTTGTGCGCGGCGAAGATCTTCTCCACCGCCAGCAGCGACAGATAATAGAAATGCTCGTGATAAATGGTGTCGAACTGCACGCTTTCGATGAGCCGCAGCAGATGGGGAAATTCGACGCTCACCACCCCGTCCGCCTTCACCAGGCGCGCGAGACCGGCGACGAAATCATTGATGTCCGGCACATGGGCCAGCACGTTGTTGGCGACCAGCAGGTCGGCGCGATGGCCGCGCGCGGCAAGGCCCACGGCCACGTCCGCGCCGAAGAAGCGGGTTTCTGTGGGTACGCCCGCCGCGCGCGCCGCCTGCGCCACGTTCGCGGCCGGCTCGATGCCGAGGGCGGGGATGCCGGCGGCGATGAAATGGCGCAGCAAATAGCCGTCATTGCTCGCCACCTCCACCACCTGCGACGCGCGGGTCAGGCCGAAGCGCGCGGTGGCGTATGTGGCAAACCGCTGGGCGTGGGCCACCCAAGAGTCGCTATAGGAGGAGAAATAGGCGTAGTCGCTGAAGATCTCCTTCGGCTCCACGAAGGCGTCCGCCTGGACCAGCCGGCAGGACGGGCACACACTGGCGCGCAGGGGATAGCGCGCCTCCTTCGCGCCGCGTCGGCTTTCCAGCACGTAGGAATTGGCCAGCGGCATTTCGCCGAGATCGACGAAGCGCTGGCGCAGCGGCGTGTCGCAGAAGCGGCAATGTCCGGGCTTCATGGGCGAAAATCCTCATGGCAGGCGATCTGCGCGGGGCAGGAAACGCGCAGGCCGGCGCGCAGGTCGGCGCGTATTTCGGTGAGCGCTGTCGGGGTGCGGGAAATGTTGGCGATCCGGGTGAGCGCGTCCCGCCCGCGCGGCGGCGTCCGGCGGCCGCTCCAGGCGCGGGTCACGGCCACACCTTCCAGGGCGCCTGGCCCGAGGCCCACATCTCGTCGAGATGGATGCGCTCGCGCAACGTGTCCATGGGGCGCCAGAAGCCGTCGTGGGAATAGGCGGCGAGCTGGCCACGGGCCACCAGGGCTTCCAGCGGCGTGTTCTCCCAGGTGGTGTCGTCGCCCTCGATCAGGTCCAGCACTTCGGGTTGCAGCACGAAGAAGCCTGCATTGACCCGCTGATTGCCGGCCGAAGGCTTTTCCACGAAGGCCGAGACGCGTTCTCCCTCCAGATTGACCATGCCGAACCGTCCGGGCGGGGCCACCGTGCACATGGTGGCAAGCAGGCCATGCCGGCGATGGAAGGCGATTTCGGCCGCGATATCCACGTTGCCGACGCCGTCGCCATAGGTCAGGCAGAAGGTTTCGCCGGGATCGAGATAGTCGCGCACCCGCTTCAGCCGGCCGCCGGTCATGGTATCGAGCCCGGTGTCGACGATGCTGACGCGCCAGTCGGGCTTGCTGCACTGGTGATAGTGAATTTTATGCTGTGCCAGGTCGACCGTGATGTCGGAATGGTGCAGCACCAGATTGGCGAAGTATTCCTTGATCTGATAGCCCTTGTAGCCCGCGCAGACGATGAAGTCCTTGCAGCCGAAATGGGCGTAGATGCTCATGATGTGCCAGAGGATCGGCTTCTCGCCGATCTCCACCAGGGGCTTGGGGCGCACGCTGGTTTCTTCCGCGAGCCGCGAGCCGCGGCCGCCGGCGAGGATGACGACCTTCATTCCGCCCTTCCTCGGCCCGTACCCGGTGCACGGGTGCGGCCTTCAGCCTTGGTCGGGGGTCTCCTGGAGATCACGTGCATATGGGCCTCCGCCAGCCGGTCAATCGGATGACGGATGGCAGATAAGGCCCGATGGCTTGTGCGAGGCTGGAGCAGCAGGGCTGGAACGGCGGGGCTTGGCGGCCCGCCGCTCCAGGTGTTCAGGCGCTCAGCGGATCACGCCGTTGGCGGCCAGCGCTTCCAGCTCCGGCGCGCCATAGCCGAGCCGCTCGGCCAGCAGGGTGGCGCTGGAGGATCCGAGCCCCGGCGGCATGCGGCGCACCGGCACGCGTTCCCCATCGAGCCGGTACGGCGGCGCGAGGACCTGGGCGCTGGTCTCGCCGTCTTCCTCGGTGTGCGGGACATCCTGCGCCTGGACCACGAGGCCGGCCGCGCGGGCACGCTCGGAGGTGAGCGCCGTATGCAGGCCCAAGACCTCGCCGCAGGGAATGCCCGCTTCCTCCAGGCGCGTCAGCAGCTCCGGCCGGTGCCAGCGGGAGAGCTCCTCTTCCACCAGGGGGATCAGGATCGCCCGGTTGCGCGCCCGGTCGAGATTGGTGGCGAAGCGCGGATCCTCGAACAGGTCCATGCGCTGAATGACGTTTTCGCAGAAGCGTCGGTATTGGGCATTGTTGCCCACCGTCATCACGATCGGCCCGTCCAGGGTGGGGAACACCCCATAGGGCACGATGGAGGGATGGGCATTGCCCACCGGCGGCAGGTCCGCCTGCCGCGCCAGGGCTTCCAGGCCGTAATAGGAGGTCAGGGCGATGCCGCAATCATAGAGCGCGAGTTCCACCTCGCGGCCCTTGCCGGTGCGCTCGCGGGCGTAGAGGGCGGCGAGCACCGCCTGGGCGGCATATTGGCCGGTGAACAGGTCCACCGCCGCGACGCCGAACTTCAGCGGCGGCCGGCCGGGCTCGCCATTGAGCGCCATCAGCCCGGTTTCGCCCTGCACCACGAGATCATAGCCCGGTCGGCTCGCCTCCGGCCCGCGGGAATCATAGCCGGCGATGGAGCAATAGATCAGGCGCGGGTTCTCGGCGCGGAGCTGCGCGTAGCCGAGCCCGAGCTTTTCGGCGCCGCCGGTCTTGAAATTCTGCACCACCACGTCGCTGTCCCGCGCCAGCGCCTTGACGATGGCGAGCCCTTCCGGGGTTGCGAGATCGATGCCGATGGAGCGCTTGTTGCGGTTCACGCTGTCGAAATAGGAGGTATTGGACCCTGCGGTGCGCACGCCCCAGTCCCGCGTATCGTCGCCGCGGCTGGGATGCTCCACCTTGATCACGTCGGCGCCGAGATCGCCGAGCACCATGGCGCACCATGGCCCCGCGAGGATGCGCGACAGGTCGAGAACCTTGATGCCCTCAAGCGGCAACGCGCCGCGCTCCTCTGCGCTCATCTGCCAACTCCGTGCGTGACCCTGCGCCTGAGGCGCACCCCCCTTCCACCAGTTTCCGGGGGCTCAGTTCAAGCACGAAATGCGCGCGGCCCGCGCATTCAGTGTGGCGCGGGCGCGCGGCGGGTGAAGATGTCGGCGAGGCGAGCGCCATCCGCCGCGCGGGTGAGCACGCACCAGTGCAACAGGTGGTCGCCTTGCGTCCGCTGCGCCTTGACCGCGATGCGCACTGCGTCCCCAATCTCCACGTTGGAATGGAACACCATGTCCCGCGCCACCGTGAACAGGCCGGCGGGGGCCTCCATCGCCTCCCATTCGGCGCGGTCCACGAACGCCTGGAAGGACGCGAAATACAGAAAGTCGGCGCCGTTGAAATCCTGCGCCGGGCAGGGGCGGACGGTGAGCGCGATGCCGCTCTCCCCGCCCGCGTTCGCAAAGCCGAAATGCTGCGCGAACCCTCCGGCGCGGATGGTGGCGGCAAGCGCGGCGGTGCCGGCGAGGCCCGGCTTGGCCGCCGGTGCGGAAAAGCCCGAGAGACCGACCCGCGCCAAGGCCCGGTTTCGCCCCTTCTCCTTGCGCTTCACGAACACGGACGTCATTTCGACGCTACCCATGGGGATGCCGTCGCGCAGCAATTCGTGCCGGCTGGCGAACTGGGTGCGGGAGATGCGCTCCAGGCGCGAGCGCAGCACGAGGCTGTCATGCTCGCGGAAGGCGCCCAGCGCCGCGTCCGTAACCTGCACCGCGATGAAGGCGGCGTAGACGGTGGCGCCGTCGGCATCGCGGAAATCCGGCACTTCGCGCCCGGCACCACGGGCGAGCAGCAGCCAGTGGCGATGCCCCAATTCCTTCAGCAGCCAGGTTTCCGAAAGCCCGCCATAGGCGAGATGCGGCATGCCGAGGCGGATCGGCTCGGCCAGCGGGTCGCTCGCGCGGAAGGTGGGCAGGGACAGGCCGGCCGGCAGGAAGCTGGCGGCGGAGGGTAGGCGGAAGGCGAGGCTCATGAGGGGTCTCCGTGCCGCGTCGCTCACACCGCCACGTCTAATTTCACCGGCCCGCGCCGCCGCACGCCGAGATGCTCGCCGATGCGCGCGGCAAGATAGGCGGCATCGCGCCCGACCCCGACGAACCGCCCCGAGCCCCAGGAATGCAGCCACGGCAGGCCGAGCACATAGAGCCCGTCCATGCTGGTGACGCCGCGCGTGTGGGTGGGATAGCCCGCGCCGTCGAACACCGGCAGATCCACCCACGACCAGTCGGAATGAAAGCCGGTGGCCCAGATCACCGACGTGATGCCCGCGGCCACGGGATCAAGCTCGCGCACCGGCGCGCCCGGCTGCCAGAGCGGGCTGTAATTAGCGCCCGCCGGCGCCTCGATCTTGTTCTCGGCGATGTGCTTGTCGATCAGGCCGCAGATGCCGTTATAGACCGCGTCGGCGGAATCGAGATTCTGCTTGAGGTCGTCGCGGAATTGCAGGCGCCCGCCGCTGATCGCCTCCAGCCGGCTGTAGAGCTTCATGCCTTCCAGGGCGAAGCGGCGCAAATCGATGTCGCGCCCGCCGTCGCGGCCGGTGAGATAATGGTTCGCCTTCTTGCGCACCTTCTCCTTCAGCGGATGGTTCTCCACCGGCAGGTCGTATTGGCCGAGGTCCGCCAGCCAATCCACGCTGTCGCGGCCGCGATAGACGCGCGGGCAGCGGGGCGCGCTGCCGACGATGAGATGCACCTTGCGTCCCGCCAGATGCAGGTCTTCCGCGATCTGGCAGCCAGATTGGCCAGAGCCCACCACCAGCACCTCGCCTTCGGGCAATTGGCCGGGGTGGCGATATTTGGAGGAATGCACCTGGACGATGCTTTCCGGCAGGCGCTCGCCCATGCGCGGCACGTTCGGCACATGATAGCCGCCCACCGCCAGCACCACCGCGCCGGCGGTCACGGCGCCGTCGGCGGTCTCGACCAGGAAGCGGCCGTCGTCCTGCCGCGACAGGCGGTTGACGCCGACGCCCTCGCGCACCGGGGCGGCGATGCGTTTTGCGTAATCCTCCACATAGGCGACGATCTCGTCGCGCTTCATGAAGCCGTCGGGGTCGCGGCCGGGATAGTCGTAGCCGGGCAGTTTGCATTGCCAGTTGGGCGTGACCAGGCAAAAACTATCCCACCTCTGGTCGCGCCAGGCGTGGGCGACGCGGTTCTTCTCATAGATCACATGGTCGATGCCGCTTTCGCTCAGATAAGAGCTGGCGGAGAGGCCGGCCTGTCCGCCGCCGATGATGACGACGCTGTGGTGGGGAAGGGGGGGGGTGGTCATGGAGGCTCCGATCAGTCTTCGAAGGCGTCGATGCTGACGCGGGCGTCGGGGTGGTTTGAAAAGGCGCTGCCGGTGGCCTCGATGCGGGCGAGCTGGCCGAGCGCAAGCGAACAGGGCATTCCGTATTTCGCCCGCACCCGCTCGCTGGCGGTGGTGAGGGCTTCGCGGCTCTTCGCAAGGAAATCGGCGAGCGCATAGCTTTCGCCGGGGGCGAAATGGTCCTTGATGACGAGGGAGGGCGAATAGCAGGCCTCCTTCGTCCCGTCGGGCCAGCGGATGTGGAAGCGCATTTCAGGCATGGATCGGCTCCGGATCGGTGGGCGCCAGAAGCTGGGCATAGGCGGCAAGGTGGGCCTGCGCCGTTGCGGCCCAGTCGTGGCGGGCGGCGATGCGCGTGCCATTGGCGATGAGGCGCGCGCGGGTGGCGGGATCGCGCGTCTGCGCGAGCGCGTCGGCGATGGAGCCGACGTCCAGCGGGTCGCACCAGGCGACATCTTCGGCGCCGAGATATTCGGTGAAGGGCGCGATGCGCGCGGTCACCACCGGCACGCCGCTCGCCATGGCCTCGAGCACCACGAGGCCGAAGCCTTCCTTCAGCGAGGGGAAGGCGAGCGTGTCGGCGATGCGATAGAGCGCCGGCATGTCCTCTTGCGCCAGCGGGCCGGTGCGGATGACGGCGCCCTGCGGCAGCGTGTGCTGTTCCAAAGCAAGCGCGAAGGCGTGCTGCTCGCTGTGGTGGTCCAGCAGCGAGGCGCCGCCCGCGATCACCAATTGCGCCGTGGGAATTTCAGCGCGGACGCGCGCGAAGGCTTCCAGCAGCCGCACGCTGTTCTTGCGCCCCTCCACCCCGCCGACGGCCAGGAAGATCGGCCCCGCGCCGAGGGCGAAGCGCGCGCGCAAGGCGTCCTCCCGCCCATCGGGCACGGGCGAGAAGCGCGCGGTGTCGACGCCGTTGCCAACGATATCGGCGCGCCGGCCGAGCTTCTGGAAAAGCGCCTGCTGCCAGGTGCGGCTCACCACCAGCAGGCGGTCGGCGTGCACCATGGCGCGGGTCTGAAGCTCCATCAGCGCGCGATCGGCGAAGGTGTCCACATGGTGCACCGTGCGGGCGAAGGCGCGGATAAGGCCACGTTCTTTCAGGGTCGCCAGCGCATTACCGGAAATGCCGTCCTGGGCGTGAAAGATATCGAAGGCGCGGTGCGCCGTCGCCTCGAAATGGCGGACATAATCCGCGACGCGGATGCGCACCATTTCCGTCATGTCCGTCCCCACGGGAGAGGCGGAGATGCTCAGCGTGCGGCACAGGGTTTCGCGGAAGAAGCCGGTTCCCTTCGCGTCGGGGGCATGCACGACCACCTGATGGCCGAGGCGCGCCAGCGCATCGCCCAGTTCCAGCGCATGCACCACGCCGCCGCGCGGATTGGTGGAATGTGCGAGCAGCGCGATGCGCAGGGGACGGTCGGGCGGGAGAAGGTGCGCGTTCATGAGGCGATTTCCAGCGGCGCGCAGCCGATGAGCGGGCTTCTCGCGAAATCCCAGATCACTTCGCGCGTCCCGAACTGGTTCAGCGCCACCTCGCCGCCCGCGACGGCGGTGCCGATGGCGGCGGCGGAAATTCCGCGCGCGGTAAAGCGGGCAATCACCTCCGCCGCGTCGGGCGGGGCGACGCTGAGCAGATAGCCGAAGCTCGGAAAGCTCAGCAGCCAGCGCGTCAGGTCCACACCCTCGGGGTGGGGGATGGCGGCAAGCTCGATCTCAAGGCCGATGCCGGAACATTCCGCCAGCATGGCGGCGGTGCCGATCATGCCCGCCTGGCTGATGTCCTTGGCGGCGCGCGACAGCCCGGCTTCCGCGATCTGCGGCAGCAACTCGATGTCGCCGCGCAGGCGGGCGGGCGGCGCATCGGTGGCCGCTTCCCAATTGGAGAAGGGCTCGCGATAGCGCCCGCGCAGGTCCACGGCGGCAATCAGCGTTTCGCCCGGCTTGGCATCGAAGGAGGTCAGCAGCTTCTTCGCCCGCCCGAGGATGGCGACGGAAAGCTGGCCGTTGTCGTTCTTCAGATTGGAATGGCCGCCCACCAGCGGCACGCCGAACGCCTGCGCGGCCGCGCGCAGCCCTTCCAGCACCGGGGCGGCGCCGTCCTCTCCATCGGCCCATATCGCATCCACAATGGCGATTGGACGGCCGCCCATGGCCGCGACGTCCGAGATGTTCACCATCGCCCCGCACCAGCCGGCGAACCAGGGATCGCCGGCCACGAACGCGTTCATGAAGCCTTCGATGGCCAGCAGCAGGAATTCATCGCCGTCCGGGATCGCCGCGCAATCATCGCCCACCGGCACGGCGGAGGCGGAGAGGCCGAGCCGCGCCGCCACCGCGCCGATGTCGCGCTTGGCGGCAAGTCCGGCACTCGCGCGCAGACGTCCGGCAAGTTCGGCGAAGGCGCGGATCTCGATCATGACGCGGCCCGCCGGGGCAAGGCGACGAAGCCGGTCGCGCCGCTGGAGACGGGCGGGTAATAGGCAAGGTCCGCCTCCATGCGATGATGGGGCCGGCCGTGCAGATCGAATTCCGCCACGCTGCGCCAGCGCATGCGGCGGAACAGCAGCAGATTCTGCGCCTGCACATTGGCGAGGAACTTCACGCATCCCTGCGCATGGGCGGTGGACACCGCGAGGCGGATGAGCGACGCGCCGAGCGCGCCCACCTTGCGATAGTCTTCCGCCACCGCGAGCCGCGAGCCCCACCACACGCCGGGGGTCTCCTCGTGGATGCGCACCGTGCCCACCACGTCGTGCGCCGCGATGCCGAGGAAGGACACCGCGACGATGGGCGTCGCCACAGCGTCGATGGCGTCGCGATCGTCCGTGCCGAACAGGCCCTGTTCGCCGCAGAACACGGTGCGGCGCAGGCGGGCGGCGCCCGCGCGCTCCCAGGCCTCGGTCGCGTGCTTCACCTGGAATTCGGATGCGAGGAACGGCTTGAACGGCTCGAACATCACGCGCAGCCTCCCCGCTCATAGGTGGAGAGCGCCGAGCAGGCGCCGCACTTGCCGCAGCCGGCCTTGATGTCCACGGACTTCAGCCCGCTCTCCACCAGCATGCGGGCGAGCGGCTTCAGGATCGCGTGCATGAAGGCGGGCGCGGGGGTGGGGTGGCTTTCCAGCGGCGTGCCGGAAATGGGCACGAACGGCACCACGAAGGGATAGACTCCCATCGCCACCAGCCGCGCGCACATGGCGAGGATGTCTTCGACGCTGTCGCCCAGCCCGGCGAGGATATAGGTCGAGACCTGCCCGCGCCCGAACACCGGCACGGCGGCCTCGAAGGCGGAGAAATAACGCTCCAGCGAGACTTGCGCCTTCCCGGGCATGATGCGTTCGCGCACGCCTTGCGTGACCGCCTCCAGATGCATGCCGAGCGCATCGACGCCGGCGTCCCGCAGGCGGGCGAACCAGGCATCGTCGTCCGGCGGCTCGCACTGCGCCTGTATCGGCAGGTTCACGGCCGCCTTCACCGCCGCCGCGCTCTCGGTGAGGATAGCGGCGCCGCGATCCTTGCCCGGCGGGGTGCCGGTGGTCATCACCATGTGCTTCACGCCGTCCAATTCCACGGCGGCCTTCGCCACCTCGGCGAGCTGCGCCGGGGTCTTTCTTTCGATGGTGCGCCCCGCCGCCAGCGACTGGCCGATGGCGCAGAACTGGCAGGTCTTGGTGCGGCTTTGAAAGCGGATGCAGCTTTGCAGCACCGTGGTGGCCAGCACGTCGCGCCCGTGCAGCACGGCGATCTTGGAATAGGGCACGCCGTCCGCCGTCACGCGGTCGTAGAAGCGCGGGCGCATCGGGAAGTTCACGTCGGCGATCGGCACGCCGTCGCGGGTGATGCGGCTGTTGCCGAAGGCGTCCGGCTTTTCCACCAGATAAGGGCTCTCGAAGGCCGGCGCGGTGTGCACCGGCACCATCACGGTCATGCCGTCGAGGGTGAGCGCCTTGTGGTCGGACGGGCCCGCCCCGCCGCGCCGGCTCTCCGCGCCGGCCTTCGGATCAACGAGCCTTGCCCCCAAGGACTGCAATTCGTTGATCAATTGCGCCGTCTGAAGGGGCGCCATGGCGGCGGAATGGGGCATCGTCTGTTTCATCGCTGGCGCTCCCGAAGGCGGGGAAAGACGAAAAATCGGCGGCCACATGCGAAACCGTGTGCATGGGCACGGCGGGCCGGTTGTCGAGAATGAGGCTGAGCAGTTCGGGTCGGGCGTAATGGCCCACGCTATCCATCATCCGCTTGCGCTTGGTGATCAGCGCGAGGTCGATGTCGGCCACTAGAATGCCCTCGCCCGAGGTGAGCGGGGGCACCACATGGGCGCCCTCCGGGGAGATGATCGCGGTCATGCAGCCGCCGGTGAGGCCCTTGCGGAGCTTTTCGTCCGGCGAGATGCGGGCGATCTGCTCCTCCGTCAGCCAGCCGGTGGCATTCACCACGAAGCAGCCGCTCTCCAAGGCGTGGTGGCGGATGGTGACTTCGATCTGGTCGGCAAAGATCGGCCCCACGAGCGAGCCGGGGAATTGCGCGACATGGATTTCCTCGTGCTGCGCCATCAGGGCATAGCGGGCGAGGGGGTTGTAATGCTCCCAGCAGGCCAGCGCCCCGACCCGGCCGACAGCGGTGTCGACCACCTTGAGGCCGGCACCGTCGCCCTGGCCCCAGATCATGCGCTCGTGGAAGGTCGGGGTGAGCTTGCGCCGCTTCAGCAGCAACGCGCCGTCGGCATCGAAGATGAGCTGGGCATTGTAGAGCGAGCCATGGTCGCGCTCGTTCACGCCCAACACCACCACGATGGCATGCCGCTTCGCTGCGGCGGCCACCGCGTGGGTCACCGGGCCGGGAACGACCACGGCGTTTTCATAGAGGCGAAGATGCTCGGCGCCCGTGAGCACCGGCGGGTGCACGAAGGAGAAATAGGGATACCAAGGCAGGAAGGTTTCGGGGAAAACCACCAGCCCGGCGCCCTTTTCCGCCGCCTCCGCGATGGCGGCGAGGACGCGGTTCAGCGTGCCCTCCAGGGTGTCGAGGTCGGGCGCGATCTGCACCGCGGCCACGCGAACCTTGGTCTCTTTCGGCATCTTCGCCTCCATCGTTCTTAGGTCGAGACCGGGCCTCAGAGGGTCCAGGCCTCAGAGGGTCCAGGCCTCAGAGGGTCCAGGCCTCAGAGGGTCCAAGTGTCGAGGATGAAGGCGTTGTCCCGGCGGTGGAGCAGCACCAGGTCCAGCACGTCCAGCGGGCTGATGGGGGTGATGCCGGGGATCAGCGAAGGTTCGCCATGGCCGTAGAGGGCCTGGAGCGCGAAGCGGCAGGCATAGACCTTGCCGCCCTCTTCCATGAATTTGGTGATCTGGTTGTTGAAATTCTGATGGCCGGGGAAAGCCTCGTCGCCGAGCTTGGGGAAGCCGCGCTGCACGCCCAGCGTCACGCCGGGGCCATAGAGCAGGATCGAGGTCTCGAAGCCCTTGCGCTTGAGGCGGGTGGCCTGGAGCAGATTGACGAAGCCGATGGAGCCTTCGAACGCCACGGTGTGGAAGGTCACGAGCGCCTTCTCGCCGGGCAGGGCTTTGACGTCCTCGAACTTCTTGTCCTCGTAATCGACGAAGAAATCACCCTTCTGGTGGGCGGGGGCGGTCACGGCGGGCATGCGGAACTCCTCGTTGGGTGGGCCCCTTGGCGTGCGGGGCTGACGAGGAGATTTGCAATCAATGTGCCAATTTGGCTGTTTTTTGAAACAGTCAATAATATCAGCGATACACAGTCAATTATACATTCAATTACGAGATCTGCGGTGCGCGCCCGATGATTAAGCCCTGGGCGATCTGCGCAACATGCAGGCGTCGCATGCACAAAAGTCCAGCAAGCACAAGGCTCGGGCCTAGCCGTAAAATCCGCCCTCCCGGAACATCCCGGAGGTGACAAGGCCATGATGCAACACTATACAGTCAATTTCTGGGGGACGCAAAAGCATCGCGTCGCGGCACGAAGGATTGAAGACGCATCGCCATGGTTGACTGGACGCCGGACCTGACGCGCAGCGACAAGCCGCGCTATCTCGCCATCGCCGACATCATCGCCGAAGACATCCGCGCAGGTCGCCTGTCCGTGGGCGATCGCCTGCCGCCCCAGCGCAAGCTGGCGGATCGGCTGGCGGTGGATTTCACCACCGTGGCGCGCGGCTATGTGGAGGCGCAGAAGCGCGGTCTCGTGGAATCGCGCGTCGGACAAGGCACGTTCGTGCGCGCCCCGATCCGCCCGGCGCCCGCTCCGGTGCGCCACAACCGGCCCGAGCCGGCCGATCTTTCCATGAACCTCCCGCCCGAGCCGGACGATCCGGAGCTGATCGCGCGCATGCAGGACGGCGTGGCGCAGGTGAGCCGCGATCTCGTCTCCCTGCTGCGCTACCAGGGCTTCGGCGGCGCGCCTGCCGACAAGGACGCCGCCTCCGCCTGGCTCAGCCGGCGCGGGCTGGTACCGGCGCAGGAACGCATCTTCGTCACCCCCGGCGCCCATTCCGCGCTCATGGGCATTTTGGGCCTGCTGGCGAAGCCCGGCGATACCGTTCTGTGCGAGAGCCTGACCTATCCCGGCACGCGCTCGATTGCGGCCCAACTCGGCCTGCGCCTCGCCGGTCTGCCGATGGATCGCGAGGGCATCGATCCCGACGCGTTCGCGGACGCCTGCACGCGGCTCGCGCCGAAGGCGCTCTATCTCAATCCCACGCTTCAGAACCCCACCACGCTGACCATCCCCGAAAGCCGGCGCGCGGCCATCGCGTCGGTGGCCCGGCGCTTCAGCGTGCCGATCGTGGAGGATGACGCCTATGGCTTCATCCCGGTGCAGCGCATCGCCCCGTTCGCGGCGCTGGCGCCGGACATCACGTGGCATATCGCCGGCCTTGCCAAATGCATCGGCGCCGGCCTGCGCGCGGCTTATGTGCTGGTACCGGATGTGCGCTCCGGCTGGCCGTTCGCCGCCGCGATCCGCGCCGCCAATGTCATGGCCTCGCCGCTCACCGTGGCGCTGGCCACCCGCTGGATCGAGGACGGCACGGCCGATTCCATCCTGCGCTTCATCCGCGCCGAGACCGCCGCCCGCCAGACCTTGGCGGCGCAGATCTTGCCCGCCGGCACGTTCCGCGCCGATCCTTTGAGCTTCAATCTCTGGATCGAACTGCCCGAGCCCTGGACCCGCTCGGCCTTCGTCGGGCACATGCGCTCCACCGGCATCGGCATCGTGGCAAGCGACGCCTTCGCCGCCGACGGCAATCCCCCGGAAGCCGCGCGGGTGTGCCTGGGCGGGCCGGTCAGTCGCGAGAAGGTGCGCGGCGCGCTCGAATACATGGCCCATGCCTTGAGCCACTCGCCGGAGCATGCTTCGACCGTGTTGTGAGGCGCTTCATCCGCGCCGCTTGCAGCCCGCGCCGAGCCGGTAGAGCCGCGCGTCGGGCCGGCGCGCCACGGTGCCGACTTGCGGGCTGCTGAGCGCCCCGGTGATGGCGAAGGGATAGCCGAGGTCGTTTTCCTTGCCATCGAGCGGGCGCGGCTCGGCATAGATGTTGATGGTGTTGCGCGGCAGATCGATGGTGCCGCGCCCGACCACGCGCACATGGTCGGTCTCGATCACCACTGCCGGCGCGGTGCGCGCCACCCCGGCGGTGAAGGATAGGGGCGCGCTGACGCAGCGCAGCGCCGTGCTGTCACTGCGCACCGCCTCGTTGAACAGGCCGGCGATGATGCCGAGGCCGGCGAGGTCCAGCTTGCCGGTGGCAAGCCGCCCGCCCGTCAGGCCCACCGAGAGCGTGCCGTTCAGCGTGCGCAGCAGGGCGGCGTCGGACGTGGGATCCACGGACATGTCGAAGGCGAGCTTCAACCGCCCCTGGGTGGCGAAGCCCACGTTGGATGCATTGAGGAAGGTGGAGAGCGGCCAGCCTTCCACCGTGCCCTTGGCCCGCACCAGGGTTGGGGTGGCCGTCAGGTCGCTCTGCACCGCCGCCTTGATGTGTCCGCCCATGTAGGAGGCGCTGAACGGATCGAGCCGCGCCATGCCCTTGTCGAGGGTGAGCCGGGCCTTGAGGCCGCTCGCGGTGTCGCCGGCGCTGTTCAGCCGGTTGGCGGAAATGTCGAGATCGAGATCGACGAGCCGCGCCAAATCGATCTCGGACTCGACCTGCGGGTCGATCGGCGCGCTGGTTTTTGCCTGCGTGGCGGTGCTGCCGCGGCGGGCACGATCCGCCTCCACCGCGTCGCGCGAGGCTTCCGCCAGCGCGGTGAGTTCGTCCACATAGACCAGCGGGGAGGCAAGCTTGCCCTCGAACAGGGTGCGGCCCGGCCCGAGCGTGCTGGAAAGAACGCCGGTAATCTCGGTGCGCCCAAGGCTGGCCTTGCCCTCCGCCTTGAGGCTTTCCGCGCTGGCCGAGAGCATGCCCGAGAAGGTGACCCGCGCATTGGACGAGGAAGAGGCCCCCATCTGCGCCGCGAAGGCGCCAAAATCCGGGATCGCGAAGGTGCTGGCGAGGCGGATCTCGTGGGGCGCGCGCGGGCCGGCGGCGTCATCGCGCACCAGCGAGAGCGTGCCGCTCATGACATTGCTGTCGGTGATCCGGCCGTCCAGCGCATCGACGCCGATGGTGCCGTCGGTGTCGGACACATCGAGCGTGCCCACGATCCGGCCGAGCCCGGTGCCCGGTGCCGTCAGCAGATCCGCCACCGGCAGGTCCACCGCGCCGGACAGGACCAGCCCGTCCAGCTCCAGCACGTCGTCCACCGTGCCCTTGAGACGGAAAACCGGGTGATCGCGCGGCCCGGCCTGGAGCGCGATGTCGCGCAGGCGCACCTGCCCCTTAGCCGTGCGTTCCACCGCCCCCACGGAGATCGGCCCCACCTCGCGGATCGACTGCTCGAAGGCATTGGTCTGGATCAGCATGTCGCGCAGCACCAGCTTGTCGAGGTCGCCTTCCAGGAAGCCGGACAGGCCGGTGATCACGATGTCCCGCAGGCCGTTCGCCACCGGCGGCGTGGTGCCGGGCGCGAGCAGGTCCGAGCGGAAGGAGAGCGACAGGCCTGTGCCCGCCTCCAGGTCCGCGAGGGCGCCGGTGATGGTCAGGGTTTCGCCCTCGGCCAGGGTGGCGGCGAAGGACATGTCCCTGACCGCGAGCGCCCCGGGATCGCCGGCCAAAGTGAAATCGAGCCGCGCCGTGCCATCCTCGGCCCGCGCCAGCGAAACCAATTGCAGCAAGTCGCCGATGCTGGCGGAGCGCGCCGCCACCTGGAGCGCGATGTCCCGGTCGAACGCCGCCGAGGCCGCCGAGCCGGCAAGATCCAGGCTGAGCCCATGGGTGACCAGGGCGATCTGGGTGCCGAACCGCCCGTCCGCCGGCTTCGCTTCGCGATCGAGCGTGCCGTTGAGCGTCACCTTCTCCCCGTTATAGCTGCCGCTCGCCGAGAGGCGCTGGGCGCCGGCAACCGAATCATAGGTGCTGGAAAGGCTGTCCACCCGCAAAGCGAAGTTCCAGCCCTGGGGATCGTTCGCCTCTTCCAGCAGCAGGTCGCGGATCTCCACCGTGGGCACCGCCGTCAGCACGCCGACGATGCGGGCACTAACCGGGCGGGAGGTGGGATCGTCGCTGTCCAGCGGGGCATCGGCGGGGGGCAGGTCGGCGTGCGTCGTACCCGTGCCGGCGGCGCCTCCCGCAGCGCTGCCGGAGGTTGGACGCGAGGCCATCGGCAAAAGGACGCGCACGCCCTCCACCTCCGCCGCGTCCACCGAAAGGCCTCCCAGCAGTGCGGTATAATCGGCGAGGGTGAGCGCGACCGTCTCCAGATGCAGCTCCACCCCGGCGCCGGCCAGGTCCAGCACCGTGACGTCGCCGAGGCGGGCGGTGAAGCGGGGCAACAGATCCACCGTCACCGCGCCGCGCACCTCCACATCCGGGCCAAGCGTGGCGCGCAGGAAACGTTCCGCCAGATCCTGCCGTCGTGCGGAAAAGCCGGCCAGTTGGGTGAGGGCCACCACGCCGGCCATGGCCACAAGCAGGGCCGCCACCGTGATGGCCGCGAGCCTCACCAGCCAACGCATCCAATCCCCCCTGTTCGTTGACGCAGCGCGCCATCCTCTTGTGCGATGCCCCTTGTGTCACGCTTTTGGGATCGCCGTCACCTGCGCGCCGCCCCATGGGAAGGGTGCGCTTTGCCCGCGCCCGTGGCACCATGAGAGACGCGAAACCGCGTGCGGGAGATGCTTATGAGCTGGATGCCGTCCTCCGATCCGGTGCTGGGCGATGCGCCGTCCTGCGATGCGCTCGATCTTGTGATCGTGCCGCGCGTGCGCGACCTCGGCGACGGCTTTTCCGTGCGTCGCGCGCTGCCCCATGGCAAACGCCAGATGGTTGGCCCGTTCATCTTCTTCGATCAGATGGGGCCGGTGCAGTTCATGGCCGGCCAGGGGCTGGACGTGCGGCCCCATCCCCATATCGGCCTTGCCACCGTGACCTATCTGTTCGACGGCAAGATCATGCATCGCGACAGCGAGGGCAATGCGCTGGAAATCACCCCCGGCGCCATGAACCTCATGACCGCCGGGCGCGGTATCGCCCATTCCGAGCGCTCGCCGCTGGAGGCCCGCGCGGGCAATGCCGCCGGCACTATGTACGGCATCCAGAGCTGGATCGCGCTGCCCGCCGCCCATGAGGAGACCAACCCCTCATTCCAGCACTTTGCCTCCACCGACCTGCCGGTGATCGAGGATACCGGCGTGTGGGCGCGCGTGATCGCCGGCGCGGCCTTCGGCCAGCGCTCGCCGGTGGGCATGCTCTCCGACTGGCTCTATGCGGAAGTGGCCTTGCAGCCTGGCGCGAGCGCGCCGCTCGACGCCGACACCGAGGAGCGGGCGATCTATGTGGTTTCCGGCGAGATCGAGATTGCCGGCGACGTGTTCGAGGGGCCGCGCCTTTTGATCTTCCGCCCCGGCGACCGCATCACAGTGCGCGCCCGCACGCCGGCCCGCATGATGTTCCTCGGCGGCACGGCGCTGGAGGGACCGCGCTATCTCTGGTGGAATTTCGTCTCCTCCCGCAAGGAGCGCATCGAGCAGGCAAAGGAAGACTGGAAGACCGGCCGTTTCGCCGCAGTGCCGGGGGAACACGAGTTCATCCCGCTGCCGGAGTAAGGATGGGCCTTGCGGAGGACCTGCTGAGATAGGGACGCCTGCGGCGGGGTTTTGCGCTGGGTCCCGGCTCGCATTGCGCTGACGCTCCATGCGTCCGGGACGCGAGAGCCGCCCTTGTGTCCCAGCCGACTGAAACGAAGCGTAGCGCAGTGGAAGGAGAGCCGGGACGAAGCGCAAGGACTCTCGCGCAGCGGTCCTTCTCTTCCCATATCCTGACCCCTAAAGCCGGTCCCGCAGCGCGTAATAGCTGAGCCCCGCCACCAGCAGGGGATAGCGCAGCAGCGTGCCGCCGATGAAGGGCGGCACGGGCAAGCGTTCCAGAAGGTCGAGCCGCCCCATTTGGCCGCGCACCGCCTCGGCCAGAATCTTGCCGAACAGGGGTGCCAGTACCACGCCCTGGCCGGAATAGCCGGCGGATGCCAGCACATGAGGCGAGAGGCGGCGCACGAAGGGGTTGCGCGTCATGGTGATGCCGAGCGTGCCGCCCCAGCCGTAATCGAGCTTCACATCGGCCAATTGCGGGAAGATGCGGGCCAGGAAGGGCCGCACGAATTCCATCACCTGCGGGCGCAGCGAGCGGCGATAGCTTTCCCCGCCGCCGAACAGCAGGCGGCGGTCCGGCGTCATGCGGAAATAATTCACCACGAACCGGCTGTCGGCCACCGCCGCCCGTCCGCGAATGATGCCGTCCGCCCGTTCGCCCAGGGGCTCGGTGACGGCGATGTAATTGTTGATGGGCATGACGTGGTGGTCCACCCGCCGGTCGAGCCCGTCCATGAGGCCATTCCCGCAGAGCAGCAGCAGATCGGCTTTCACCCGCCCTCCGTCGGTCTCGACACTTACGCCTCCGCCGGCACTCGCGCCCTCGGCAAGGCGCAGGGCGCGGCTGTGCTCGAAGATACGGGCGCCGGCGCCGAGTGCCGCCCGGGCGAGGCCGAGGGCGAAATTCAGCGGGTGGAGATGGCCCGCCCCATGGTCGATCAGTCCGCCATAATAGCCGGGCGCACCAACCATGGCGTGCAATTGGTCGCGGCTCAGGGGCTCGGTCTTGGTGTAGCCATAGGTCTCGGCGAGATGGCGGCCATAGGCGTGGCTCTCGGCGACAAAATTGGGCTTGTGGTCGGCCGTGATCAGGCCCGGCGTGAGATCGCAGGCGATGGCGTGGCGCGAGATGAGGTCGGCGGCGAGCGCCTTCGCCTCCTCGGCGAGATCCCAGAGCTTGCGGGCATCTTCAAGGCCCAGCGCCTGTTCCAGATAATCCTGGTGGCGCCGCTGGCCGCTGTGGATCTGCCCGCCATTGCGCCCCGAGGCGCCCGAGCCCACGCGGCCGCCTTCCAGAACCACCACGTCCATGCCGGCTTGCGCGAGATGAAGCGCGGCGGAGAGCCCGGTATAGCCGGCGCCGACGATCACCACGTCCGCACGCACGGCGCCGGAGAGATGCGGCAGCTCCGGAAACGGGGTCGCGGTTGCCGCATACCAGGATTGGGGATGGCCGCCGAACGTCATGACTGTCCCTGTGTGGTGAGGCTGGAGAAGTCTCGCTGGGGGCGGCGGGCGGACGGAAGACCTTCGGGCCGTCGCGCTCTGCGCCGCATCCTGCCCCCTCCCTACCCCTCCCCCCGCAAGCGGGAGAGGGAATCTCCGGCTCTTCGTGGCGCCGCCTCGCTTCAGAGCGGTGCTCCCTCTCCCGCTTGCGGGGGAGGGTTGGGGAGGGGAACGCGGCTGCTCCACCGGCAGCTTCTGCCGGGAGAAGCGCCTTCACACGTTCAGCAGCAGATACTCCCGCTCCCACGGCGAGATCACCCGCATGAAGGTCTCGAACTCCGCCTGCTTCACCGCCGCATAGGTGGCGATGAAGCTCTTGCCGAGCACTTCGGCGAGATCCTCGTTTTCCTCGAAGGCGGCCACCGCCTCCAACAGTCCGCGCGGCAGGTCGAAGTCCAGGTCCTTGGCATCGCCTTCCAGCGGCTCGGTGGGGCGCAGGCCCTTCTGGATGCCGATATAGCCGCAGGCCAGCGACGCCGCGATGACGAGATAGGGGTTGGCGTCGGAGGAAGGAACGCGGTTCTCCACCCGGCGGGCAGCCGGCGGGGCGGGGGGTACGCGCAGGCCGGCGGTACGGTTGTCATAGCCCCATTGCACATTGATCGGCGCCATGGAATCCCGCGTCAGCCGGCGGTAGGAATTCACGTATGGCGCCAGGATGCACATGACCGAGGGCAGGTATTTCTGGTGCCCGGCGAGGAACGAGAAGAATTCCGGCGTCGGGTCGCCGTCGTCGTCGGAGAAGATGTTCTTCCCCGTCTCCGCCGACACCACCGACTGGTGGATGTGCATGGCGCTGCCCGGCTCGTTGGCGATCGGCTTCGCCATGAACGTGGCGTAGATCTTGTGGGCGAGCGCGGCCTCGCGAATGGTGCGCTTGAACAGGAACACCTGGTCGGCGAGTTCCAGCGGATCACCGTGGCGCAGATTGATTTCCATCTGCGCCGCGCCGTCCTCGTGGATCAGCGTGTCGATCTCCAGGCCCTGGGCCTCGGAATAATCGTAGATGTCCTCGAACAGGGCGTCGAACTCGTTCACTGCCTGGATCGAATAGGACTGGCGGCCGATCTCGGGGCGGCCCGAGCGGCCGACCGGCGGCTTCAGGGGGTAGTCGGGGTCCACATTGGGCTCGACCAGATAGAATTCGATCTCCGGCGCCACCACCGGCTTCCAGCCGCGCTTGGCATAGAGCGCCAGCACGTTCTTCAGCACCTGGCGCGGCGCGAGTTCCACCGGGCGGCCGTCGCGATGATAGGCGTTGTGGATGATCTGGGCAGTCGGGTCCTGCGCCCAGGGCACCGAGCACAGGGTGGAGAAATCGGGCTCCAGCACGAGGTCGGAATCCGCGATCACGGAATCCACCAGCCCCTCATAGGAGGGATACTCGCCGGAAATGGTCTGGAAAAAGACCGAGAGCGGCAGGTTCATCACCGGGGAGGAGAGGAATTTCGAGGCCGGCATGATCTTGCCCCGGGCGACACCCGCAAGGTCCGGGACGGTGCATTCGATCTCGGTGATGCCGCGGGACACCATCCAGGCTTTCGCCTCCGCCAGGGATTTAACACCGCGCGGCAGCGCCAGATGTTCCGATTCGCCCGCTTTGCTCCGTTTAGCCATGATGTCCTCTCGCGTGACCGAACGCACGCCAAGCCAGGGAACACCTGCCCATGGGGCGAAGTCAACGCGGGCTGTGCTGCAACACGGGAAAAGCGCAAAGGAACGGGAGTGGAACGAATCGCGGCCGAATCGAGAGTCGGGCAAGGTTCGTGTTTTGCCCCGTACTAGGGCTAGTGGGACTCTGCTCCCGGTAACCGATTCCGGTGGCGAACGCGGGCGTCGCTATTGTGGTTTGGGCGCGTTAACCGGAACCGCATTTTCCTTCACCACGGTCGCGAAGGCGGTCGCCTCCAGGATCGCGGTGCCGATCATGGTGGCGACCGAGACCTTGAACGGCGCCAGCAGGCGGGTGCCGGCAACCGGCACCAGCCATACGTACATCTCTTTGTTTTCCTGCATGTATTTAACGGTGTAGCGGGTTGGCCGGTGCCCCGCGACGGGGGTGTAGGCGGCGCGGCACACCACGGCCGGGCCGCTGTAGCCTTTGGCCAGCTTCACCTGTTCCACCCGCAGATAGCTCAGCGAGATGTCGTAGCGCTGGCGGCCGTCGAACACCGGGATCGACCGGTCGCAGGCGGCGGCGGAGAGCATGTCGACGGTGCCGGGCACATAGACGAAGGCGCCGCTCATGGGATCGATGACGTTGGTGAGATGGGCCTCGGTGATTTCCACGCGATCCGGCAGGGGCTTGATGGGCGGCTCGACCACCAGTTCCTTCACCGCGTTGTTCACCACCGCGAACCGCACGCCCTCGGTCTTGCCATCCGCCTCGGCCGCGACCGCGAACACCTGCGGCACCACTTTGCCCATGCCGATGGCGCCGCGCGCCGCGACGCTGCCCTTGCCGGAGGAGACCGCGCGCAGGACACCGGTGATGCGGCCGGTGGCGGCGATTTCGTAGCTCGTGCCGGTGGCCTCGGCCACCAGGGTGGCGCGGCCGATCTCGACCCCGCCCACGCTAAGGGAATATTTCGCATCGAGCCGCCCGTCGGCCCGCGCGGCGCCAATCGCCGCCGGCAGGACCGCGCCCAGGCACAGCGCGAAGGCCGCGAACGGCCCCAGGCGGTGGAGGAGGCGACCCACAAGGGAAGCAACGTCGATCATCATTGGGTCCTGGAAAGGCGGCGGTTCGGCACCCGGCGGAGCGTCCGGCCCTGCTGCTGTCTCCCGAATGCCGGGCGAAGGCGGCTGAACTGTGGCTCCCGGGCGTGGCACATGGCGGCGATTCGGGCCGAAAAATGACCCGCAGCGCCGCTCGAGAGGTGTTGGTTATTGACTTCCCACCTCAGAGTCACGATCTTCTGTGTCCGCTCTTGGTCGGGGGCTTCTGGCTGCGCGCTTCCATATGAAGTTGCGCGCCGATTCCCTAAGCCGCGCGCGATCCAATTTAATGGCAGAGGAGATTTTCGCCATTCGTCGCCCCATGAGACCCGTCGCGCCGGAAAAGGATGGACCGCGCGTCAATGAGGAAATCCGCATCCGCGAAGTGCAGCTGATCGACCAGGATGGGCAGAACCGCGGTGTGGTGGCAATCCGCGATGCCCTCCAGCTCGCGCAGGAAGCCGGCCTCGATCTCGTGGAGATCGCGCCCAATTCCGCCCCGCCCGTCTGCAAGATCCTCGATTTTGGCCGGTTCAAGTATCAGAACCAGAAGAAGGCCAGCGAGGCGCGCAAGAAGCAGAAGGTGGTCGAGGTCAAGGAAATCAAGCTGCGGCCCGGCATCGACACGCATGACTACGAAGTGAAGATGCGCTCCATGCAGCGGTTCTTCGAAGAGGGCGACAAGGTGAAGGTCACCCTGCGCTTCCGTGGCCGTGAGATGGCGCATCAGGACATCGGCTACAAGCTGCTGCAGAAGCTGCGCGACGATGTCGCCACCATCGCCAAGGTGGAAGCCGAGCCGATGCTGGAAGGCCGGCAGATGATCATGATCCTGGCGCCGCGCTGAGCGGCGACGGAAACACGGTCCGAACCATCGTCGACCAAAAAGCCCGGATCTCTCGATCCGGGCTTTTTCTTTGGCGTCAGCCCGAGCGGGCGGGCGGGATTCGCATCCCGGAACGCTCCGCCGCTCTCAGGCGGGTGTGCCGTCAGGGGCAGGGATGGCGCACGCCGTCATAGCCGAGATAGGTGCCACTGGCGGGATCGAAGGACCGGTACTTCGAGGAGCAATAGGCGATCCAATTGCCCTGCGGCGGGGCGGAATTCGCCGCATTGGCCGCGCTCGCCGCCGCCGCGCCCAACATCAGCCCGCCGACCACACCGGCTGCGACCGCCGCGCCATTGTTGTTGCAGCCGCCCCAGCCGCAATTGCGATAGCCGTAGCGCGGGCCGTAATAACGCGGTCCCGGACCACGCCAGCCGGGACCCCGCCAGCCGGGGCCACGCGGGCCGTGCCATTGCACATTGGTCAGCGAACCCGCGTCCGCCGTGAGGCCGGCCGGGGCGGGCCGCAGCGGCTGCGCCTGCGCGCCGGACAGGGTGAAGGCCGCGCTGAGACTAGCGGCGGCAATGAGAGAAAGGGTCTTGCGCATCGGATGCTTCTCCTTTGGGAAAGGAAACGCCCAGGAGGCGGAAAAGATCGCCGCCCTCACGCCCCTGTGATTGCGAGGCGTGCGGCGGCAGCGTCCGGGGAGGACCGAGCGCAGCGCAAACCTTCGGTTCGAAAACCCTGCGCCAGCACCCGTTCGCCGGGAAAACCGTGCGGCGAATGTGTCCACGGCAGAAGGATGGACGATAGAAGAGGGGACGATAGAGAGGCGCAGAAACGGCGCGCGCGGGCGGCGCCGTTCCTGGCGGGGAGATCGAGGGCTGCGGACTCAGGGGCAGGGATGCCGCCGTCCGTCATAGCCGAGGAAGGTTCCGGTGCGCGGGTTGTAGGAGCGATAGCGCTGGGAGCAATAGGCGACCCAATTGGTGCCGGGCCCAGGCCCCTGGTTGGCCGCCAGCGCCGCCGCCGAGCCGATCACGACGCCGGTGGCCACGGCGCCGCCATAGCCCCATCCGGGACCCCAGCCGCCGCCCCATCCGGGACCCCAGCCCCAGCCGGGGCCATAGACCGGCGCATAGCCCCAGCGGGGACCCCAGCCCGGCCGGCCCCATCCCGGACCCCAGCCGGAACGATTCCAGCCCGGGCCCGGACCCCAGGCCGGCCGCCCGGCCCAGCCGGGCCGTCCCCAGCCGGGGCGTCCCGCCCATCCGGCGCCGCCCCATCCGGGACGTCCGTGCCAGCCGCGGCCGCCCCATCCCGGGCGTCCGCCCCAGCCGCGACGATATTGCACCTGCTCGATGGGAAAAGCGGCCGTGCTGGTCGCTTTCGCGCTCAAGGGCTGCATCGCCCCGAGCCGCAAAGCCTGCGCGCCGGCCGGCGCCATACTGAACGCAAAGCCCGCCACCGCGAGGGCGGCGGTGAAGACTGAAACACGCAAAGGCGTCCTCATCGTCATCTCCTGCCCGGATTCCCGCCGGGCGCAAGGCACGAGGCTCCACGCCTCAATTCGGCAACAAAGCAGAGCGAACGGGCGCAAAGATGGCGGCTTGAGCCTTGGCGGGCGCCGCCGGCATTTTCCCACGCGCGGTTTTGCAAGGGGAGCCGGCTTGCGTTTCGCGTGACAGTCCTGTAACGAGTGCGGCCTTCGAACCGGCCGGCGACAAGGGCTGCCGTGTTGGTTCTTTTCGCTCATATCAACAAAAGGCTGAATGCCCCGTGCGGCAACGTGCGGCGGATGGCGGTCACGGAGAGCAAAATGCCCAAGATGAAGACCAAGTCGGGAGCAAAAAAACGCTTCCGTCTGACGGGTACCGGGAAAGTTATCGCCGCCCAGGCCGGTAAGCGGCACGGGATGATCAAGCGGACCAATGCCCAGATCCGCAACCAGCGCGGCACCACCATCCTTTGCGAGAGCGATGGACGGGTGATCCGCAAGTCGTTCCTGCCGAACGGCTGACGCACTGCGATCTGAAGGAGATCATCCATGGCCCGCGTGAAACGTGGCGTAACTTCCCACGCCAAGCATAAGAAGGTCTATGAAGCCGCAAAGGGCTTCTATGGCCGTCGCAAGAATACCATCCGCGCAGCGAAGTCGGCCGTCGAACGGTCGATGCAATATGCCTATCGCGATCGCAAGGTGAAGAAGCGCACGTTCCGCGCGCTCTGGATCCAGCGCATCAACGCCGGCGTGCGCGAACTCGACCTCGGCCTCACCTATGGCGGCTTTATCAACGGTCTCGCGAAGGCGGGGATCGAAGTCGACCGCAAGGTGCTCTCGGATATCGCCATCCATGAGCCCGAGGCGTTCAAGGCCCTGGTGGAGAAGGCCAAGGCCGCTCTGGCCTGAGGCCTTATCAGGCGCGACCCGCCCGACCGAGACTGACAAGCCCCGCGCGGAGATCCGTTCGGGGCTTTTCGCTTTGCGCGCGCCGTGACTATAAATTGCGCCGATTTCATCCCGTCATGGCCGGGCTTGTCCCGGCCATCCCCGCGCTGCCGTCAGTGCCCGCCTTGTCGAAGGGTGGGCAGGCCGGACGAGCGTGGATCCCCGGACAAGCCCGGGGATGACGGCATAACGCATGGCTGTATCTGAAGGCCTCAATCCATGTCCGAGCTCGTTTTGACCGATCATCCCGGCCTCGATGCCCTGGAGCGCGAGGTTTCCGCCGGGATTCTCGCGGCGGGAGACGAAGCCGCGCTCGAAGCGGTGCGCATCGCCGCCCTCGGCAAGAAGGGCAGCGTCTCCGAACTGCTGAAATCGCTCGGCGGCATGACCCCGGACGAGCGCAAGACCATGGGTCCGGCCATCAACGGCCTGCGCGACCGGGTGCAGGGCCTGCTGGCCGTCCGTAAGGAGGCACTGAAGTCCGCCGCCCTGGAAGCGCGCCTCGCCACCGAACGGGTGGACGTGAGCCTGCCGGTGCGCGAGCCGCGCGCCGAAATCGGCCGGGTGCATCCCATCACCCAGGTCACGGAAGAATTGACGGCGATTTTCGCGGACATGGGCTTCTCCGTTGCGGAAGGGCCCGATATCGAGACCGATTTCTATAATTTCACCGCGCTGAACTTCCCCGCCGGCCACCCGGCGCGGGAGATGCACGACACCTTCTTCCTGCCGCCCAATGCCGAGGGCGAACGCAAGGTGCTGCGCACCCACACCTCCCCGGTGCAGGTGCGCACCATGATGAGCAAGACCCCGCCGATCCGCGTCATCTGTCCCGGCCGCACCTATCGCTGCGACAGCGACCAGACCCATACCCCCATGTTCCACCAGGTGGAGGGGCTGGTGATCGACAAGGGCTCCCACATGGGCCACCTGAAGTGGATCCTGCAGGAATTCTGCAAGGCCTTCTTCGAGGTGGAGAATGTGACGATGCGCTTTCGCCCGTCCTTCTTCCCCTTCACCGAGCCGAGCATGGAAGTGGATATCCAGTGCGACCGCTCGCGCCCCGGCGAGATCCGCTTCGGCGAGGGCAATGACTGGCTGGAGATTTTGGGCTGCGGCATGGTGCATCCCAATGTGCTGCGCAATTGCGGCATCGACCCGGACATCTACCAGGGCTTTGCCTGGGGCATGGGCATCGACCGCATCGCCATGCTGAAATACGGCATGAGCGACCTGCGCGCCTTCTTCGAGGCGGATGTGCGCTGGCTCTCCCGCTACGGCTTCCGCCCGCTGGACTTCCCGACCTTGGCCGGTGGGTTGAGCGCGTGAACCACCTTGAATTCCCCTCCCCCCTTGCGGGGGAGGGCTTTAAAATGCTGTTTCCGCTCCCTCTCCCGCATGCGGGGGAGGGCTGGGGAGGGGGAATGCAACGCTTCCTTCAGGAGCACGCCATGGTGGAGGACGACCCGAAGCCGCGCTGGCATGTCGGCCGCGTTCAGCGCGCCCGTGCCCGCGATTTGCGTGCCTCGCCCACCGATGCCGAGCAGGTGCTCTGGTTTGAACTGCGCGCCCATCGGCTCGATGGCCTGCGCTTTCGCCGACAGTATCCGCTCGCCGGCTATATCGTTGATTTCGCTTGCCTATCCGCACGTCTGATCCTTGAAGTGGACGGCGGGCAGCATTATCAGGAGCCCGGCCGCACGAGTGATGCGCGGCGTGATGCCGTCTTCGCCTCAAAGGGCTTTCGGGTTCTTCGCTTCAGCAATCTCGACGTGCTGAAGAACCTGTCGGGCGTGCTTGAAGCCATCGTCGCGGCGGCCTCGACCGCTCTGCCCCCTCCCAACCCTCCCCCGCAAGCGGGAGAGGGCTATGCCGACCCTTCGAAAATCATTGATCCACCTTCATCGCAGGCTTCTCCGCCCCCTCTCCCGCTTGCGGGGGAGGGCTGGGGAGGGGGAAGCGGAGCATCAGAATGAAATTCACCTTCTCCTGGCTCCAAGAGCATCTCGAGCCCACGGCCTCCTTCGATGAGATCGTCGATCGCCTCTCCCTGATCGGCCTCGAAGTGGAGGGCGTGGAGGACAAGGCGAAGGCATTGGCGCCGTTCGTCGTCGGCGAGGTGCTGACCGCGCAGAAGCATCCCAATGCCGACAAGCTGAAGGTCTGCACCGTCTCCATCGGGAAAGGCGAGCCGATCCAGGTGGTGTGTGGCGCGCCCAATGCCCGCGCCGGCCTCAAGACCGTGTTCGCCGCGCCCGGCACCATCATTCCCACCACCGGCACCGAGCTGAAGATCGGCAAGATCCGCGATGTGGAAAGCCGCGGCATGCTGTGCTCTGCCCGTGAGATGGGCCTTTCGGAAGAGCACGACGGCATCATGGAATTGCCGGAAGACGCGCCCGTGGGCGCGCCGTTCGCGCAGGTGCTGGGCCTGAACGACCCGGTGGTGGAAATCGCCGTCACCCCGAACCGCGCCGATTGCCTTGGCGTGTCCGGCGTCGCGCGCGATCTTGCCGCCGCCGGCCTCGGCGAACTGCTCGCCCCGCGCATCGCGCCGGTGGAGAGCAAATTCCCCGCGCCGCTGAACGTGACGCTCGATTTCGGAGAGACACCTTCGCTCTGTCCGGCCTTTGCGCTGCGGGTGATCCGGGGTGTGAAAAACGGCCCCTCGCCCGAGTGGATGCAGGAGAAACTGCGCGCCATCGGCCTGCGGCCCATCAATGCGCTGGTGGACGTGACGAATTTCCTCACCTTCGACCGCAACCGGCCGCTGCATGTGTTCGACCTGAACAAGGTGAAGGGTGATCTCGTGGTGCGCCGCGCCAAGGCCGGGGAGACCTTGCTGGCGCTCGACGGCAAGACCTATACGCTCGACGAGAGCATGTGCGTCATCGCGGACGACAAGGGCGTTGAGAGCCTCGCCGGCGTCATGGGCGGCGAAGAAAGCGGCTGCGACGAGACCACCACCGACGTGGTGATCGAAAGCGCGCTCTGGGAGCCCATCAATATCGCCCAGACCGGCCGCAAGCTGGGGCTGAATTCGGACGCCCGGTTCCGCTTCGAGCGCGGCATCGACCCCGCCTTCACCGTGCCGGGGCTGGATCTCGCGACCCATATCATTCTCGACATCTGCGGCGGCGAGCCCTCGCAAATGGTGCTGGCCGGGGCGATCCCCGATACCGCCCGCACCATCGATTTCCCGCTCGCCGAGGTGAAACGGCTGTCGGGCCTCGAGGCGAGCGAAGCGGAAATCCGCGACGTGCTCACCCGCCTCGGCTTTGCGGTCTCCGGCGCCGCGCCGGTGGTGCAGGTGGTGCCGCCCTCCTGGCGTGCCGATATCGAGGGCAAGGCGGATCTGGTGGAAGAGGTGGTGCGCATCCTCGGCCTTGCCCGCGTGCCCGCCACCGAATTCCCCCGCACTGACGACGCCCGCCGTCCCGTGCTGACGCCGCTGCAAATGCGCGTCCGCAAGGCGCGCCGGGCGCTCGCCGCGCGCGGCATGGTGGAGGCGGTCACCTGGTCGTTCGTCTCCAAGGCGCAGGCCGAGTTGTTCGGCGGCGGCGCGCCGGAACTGGCGCTGTCCAATCCGATCGCCTCGGAACTGTCCGACATGCGGCCGAGCCTGCTGCCGGGTCTTATCCGCTCGGCCCAGGCCAATGCGGACCGGGGCTATGGCGAGGTGGCGCTGTTCGAGGTGGGGCAGGTGTTCGCCGGCGACCAGCCGAAGGACCAGCGCATGTCCGCGACCGGTATTCGCCGGGCGACCGCCAAGCCCGAGGGCGCGGGGCGCCATTGGGCGAGCGCGGCAAAGAGCGTGGATGCCTTCGACGCCAAGGCCGATGCCCTGGCGGCGCTCGCGGCCGTGGGCGCGCCGGTGGCCAACCTCCAGGTTACGACCGATGCGCCCGCCTGGTACCATCCCGGCCGTTCGGCGAGCCTGCGCCTCGGCTCCAACGTGCTCGCCACCTTCGGCGAACTGCATCCGCGCGTGCTGGAAGCGCTGGATGTGAGCGGGCCGCTGGTGGCCTTCGAGATCATCCTCGATCGCATCGCGGAACCCAAGGCCAAGCCCACCAAGGTGAAGCCGCCGCTGGATCTTTCCGCCTTCCAGCCGGTGCGCCGCGACTTCGCCTTCCTGGTGGATCGCACGGTGGCGGCGGGCGATATCCTGCGGGCGGCCCAGGGCGTGGACAAGAAGCTGATCACCGACGCCTCCGTGTTCGACGTCTATGAGGGCGTGGGCATCGAGGACGGCAAGAAGTCCATCGCCATCGAGATCACGCTCCAGCCGCGCGAGCGCACGCTGACCGACGCGGAGATCGAGGCCGTGGCGGCGAAGATCGTCGCCGACGTCGCGAAGAAGACCGGCGCCAGCCTGCGCGGCTGAGGCCGGGACGGGGGGATGCGGCCTTTTCGTCGCTCCCTCCCTCTCGCTTTGGCCAAGCGGCATCTCCGGAGCGCCTTGCCGCGCGGGCGTGGTGCGCCTTACCCTCGTTCGGGCTTAGGAGCGGGGGACGGAATGGGTGCGACGGGAGGCTGCCTGTGCGGTGGCGTGCGTTATGAGATCGCCGGCTCGTTGGCCGACCCCATCGCCTGCCACTGTTCCCAGTGCGCCCGCACCAGCGGCAATTTCGTCGCCATGGCGTGTTGCAAGAGCGACGATCTCACCCTCATCCGATCCGAGACCCTGGTTTGGTTTCGATCCTCGGCCGCCGTCACGCGGGGATTCTGCGCGCGCTGCGGGGGCAACCTGTTCTGGCGGGCGGACCCTGGCATCGAGACCTATGTGACCGCGGGAACGCTCGATCCGCCCACCGGCCTGAAGCTAGCCGGCCACATCTATGTCGGGTCGAAATCGGATTATTACGAACTGGCCGATGGTCTGCCGCAAAAGGAAGAATGGTAGCGCGCCTACGAGGTAAAACGCGATGTCGCCACCTATTGGGAAATGCTCGCGGCGCCTGTCACGCCCAGCACCCGCAGGGCCTGGGTCGCCGCGCGCTCGCCGGACAGCCAGGCGCCGTTAACCGTGCCCCACAGCGTCTCATGGGCATGCTCGCCGGCGAACATCAGCCGGCCGTTGACCACTTCGGTGAAGGCGCGGCGCAGATTGCCGCTGCCGGGCAGGGCGCAGGAGAAGGCGCCGAGCGCCAGCGGCTCCTTGGTCCAACGGGTCTGGTGTACCTTCCCCACGCGCGCAGCGATATCGGCGCCGAATTCGCGCGTCAGCGCTTCCTTCAGGAAGGCGGCGCCGGAATTGGGTGGCCCGTTGGCCAGCTCCTGGGCGAACTTGCCGCCCACGTCCAGCATGTGCAGGTCGCTGCCGCCCATGCGGGCGATGAGCGCGAAGGTGCGCGGGCTGTCGGCCTTCACGTGTACCGTCTCGTCCGGCGAGAGGCGCAGCGGATTGCCGGGCAATTCGAAGGCGATGTGATCGTAGGCACCGAGGGTGATGCGGTCGATGGCGCTGCGATAGCGAAGCGGCAGGCCGGGATTGACGCGGATCTTCCCTGCCAGCAACAAGCTCGGCGGCACCGCGAGGATCACGGCCCGGCCGGAGAGCGTGCCCTTGTTGGTGGAGACGTGCACCTGCCGTCCGCCCATGTCGACGCTCGTGGCATTGGTCTCGAACCGCACCGAGAGGCCGTCCGCCATCTTGGCCACCAGCGCGCCATAGCCCTGGCGGCAGAACAGATCCTCGCCGCGCTCCTCGGACCGGGAGAAATCCACGCTCGACACCTGGTCGAGATCCTTGGCGCAGCTGAACGGCCCGGCCACGAAGGCGGCGCTCGGTCCCCAGGTGCCAAGGTCGGGCAGCACCCGCGAGGCCGCAAAGTCGCGCCCGGCGTCTCCGGCGGCGCCGATGGCGCGTTCGCCGCGGCGCACGGCCGAGACGAAATCCTCATAATCATTCTGCGAGGCTTCGCGGCCATTGATGTAGAGGCGGGCCCCCTGCGGCGCGGCATAAAGATCGAAACCTGCCTGCTGGCCGAGCTCAGCCAGCGGATTGTTGTCGGGGGCATGCAGCCAGTGGGCGCCGCGATCGAAGGGCACGCCGAATAGGCTGGTATCGGTGAACGCGCGCCCGCCGACGCGCTTGCTGGCTTCGATCAGGGCATAGCTGCGCCCGGCGGCGGCGATCTTGCGGGCGGCGGAGATGCCGGCTGCTCCGGCGCCGACGATCACAACATCCACCTGCCCGGATGCCGGCACCTGCCCGAGCGCGCGGGCGGCGCCGAGGGGCGCTGCGGCCAAGGCTGAGGCTCCGGCGATGAAAGCCCGGCGGGTCATGGGGGAGGGGGGCGGTCTGCGTGTCACGATGCGGCGGACGCTAGCATGGCCGGAAGCCGCGCGCGACCGGGCCGGCCCGGTGCACCCGTCCTCCGGCGATCACATCTCGCGCGCAAGATAGCGCCCGCGCACACGTCCGGCCCGCTCAATTCTTGCGCTCGGCGACAAAGCGCGCCGCCTCCGAAAGGATCGCGCCGCGCGCACCGAAGGGGGCGAGTGCGCCTTGCGCCTCGGCCACCAGTTCTGCCAGAAGCGCGCGTGCCGCGTCCACGCCGAGGCTCGCCACCAGGGTCGCCTTGCCGGCGGTCACATCCTTGCCGGCGGTCTTGCCGAGATCGGCGGTACTGCCCTCGATGTCGAGAATGTCGTCGGCGATCTGGAATGCCGCGCCGAGTGCCCGGCCATAAGCCGCGAGCGCCGCGCGTTCCGCGCCCGTCGCGCCGCCGAGCAGCGCGCCCGCATCCACCGAAACCGCAAGCAAGGCGCCGGTCTTCATGGCCTGGAGATCGCGAATTTCGTCCATGGACAAAGCGAGCGGCGCGCCATCGGCGAACCGGCCCTCGGCGGCGAGGTCGAGCATCTGCCCGCCCACCATGCCGCCCATGCCCGCCGCCCGCGCCAGGGCGGACACAAGCGCGATGCGCACGGCGGCATCGGGATGGGTGTCTTCTCCCGCCAGCAGGTCGAAGGCGAGGGTGAGCAGCGCATCGCCGGCGAGGATGGCGGTCGCCTCGCCAAAGGCGATGTGGACCGTCGGCCGCCCGCGCCGCAGTACGTCATTGTCCATGGCGGGCAGATCGTCGTGGACCAGGGAATAGCAATGCACGCATTCCACCGCCGCGGCTGCCGTCACCGCCGCGTCCGGGGAAAGGCCGAACAAAGCGGCTGTCTCCAGGACCAGGAACGGGCGCAGGCGCTTGCCGCCGTCCAGGCTGCCGTGGCGGATCGCCTCCATCAGGCGCTTCGGGCGCAGCCGCTCGCCGGGAAGCGGCGAATCGGCGAGGGCGCGGTCCAGCCGCGCCTGGGCGAGGGCGGCGGCGGCTTCGAGGCGGGCAGGGAGGGGCAGGGACACCGGGCGGGCCTTCGGGCTGGAGCGCGTCGGGGGAAGTGCGCGGTTGACGCGCTCTTCCCGGTGCCCCAACCAGGGCGGGCGGTCAAGCCGCCGGCGGAACCGAAGCTCGACCTTCGCACTTACCGTACGATGTTCTCTCGCCCCGCGGAGCGGCCATGTCCCTGTTCAGGCGGTTCGTGATCCTCGTCCTGGTGCTGGCCCTCGTCCCGTTCGTGCTGTCGGTGCTCTATAATGTGATCAATCCGGTCTCCACCCTGATGCTGGGCCGCTGGCTCACCGGGCAGAGGGTGGAACGCGTCTGGACCCCCATCGGGGACATGGCGCCGATCCTGCCGCGCACCGTCATCGCGTCCGAGGATGCGCGCTTCTGCCAGCATTGGGGCGTGGACGTCACGGAGATCCAGGCTGCCATCGCTCGCGCCGACGACGAGATCGAGGATGCGCGCGGCGCCTCCACCATTTCGATGCAGGTGGCGAAAAACCTGTTCCTGTGGCCCGGCCGCTGGTTCGTGCGCAAGGCGATGGAACTGCCGCTCGCGCTGTGGCTCGACCTGGTGCTGAGCAAAAGGCGGCTGATGGAGATTTATCTCAACATCGCCGAATGGGGACCGGACGGGGAGTTCGGCGTCGAGGCCGGCGCGCGCCGCGCGTTCGGCAAGGGTACGGCCAATCTGACTTCCGAGCAGGCCGCCTTGCTGGCGGTGATGCTGCCCAATCCCCACCGGCGGGATGCTGGCAAGCCTTCCACCGGGGTGCGCCGGCTCGCGGCGCGGCTCCAGGGGCGCGTGGTGTCGGAGGGGCCGGAGATCGTTTCCTGCCTCGGCCCGCGCGGCTAAGGCGGCGCGGCCATGCGCGAAATCCGCCGCCGGCCTTGATTGCGCCGCGCAGGCTCTGCAAAAGGGGGCGGAAACGAGGATCCGATGACCGAAAGCGCCGCTGCCGAAACCGCCGTCCGCCCCAAGATGAAGCCGGGCCTCAAGCTTGCCCTGGAACTCGGTCCGCTGGTGCTGTTCTTCATCGGCAATGCCTATGGCGGCATCTATGTGGCCACCGGCGTGTTCATGGTGGCGACCCTCGCCGCGCTTGCGACCATGTGGGTGCTGGCGCGCCGCATCGCGGTGATGCCGCTGGTCTCGGCGGTGGTG
This sequence comes from Roseixanthobacter finlandensis, assembly GCF_043195105.2. Taxonomy (NCBI): domain Bacteria; kingdom Pseudomonadati; phylum Pseudomonadota; class Alphaproteobacteria; order Hyphomicrobiales; family Xanthobacteraceae; genus Roseixanthobacter; species Roseixanthobacter finlandensis. The sequence goes on from NZ_CM195536.1 coordinate 385,762, forward strand.
GTGATGGTGTTCGGCACCCTGACGCTGGTGTTGCAGGACGACCATTTCATCAAGATGAAGCCGACCATGGTGAACGCCCTGTTTGGCGCGCTGCTGCTGGGCGGGCTGTTGTTCCGCAAGCCGCTGCTGCCCTATGTGCTGGACGGAATGGTGCGCCTCACCGATCAGGGCTGGCGCATCCTCACCTTGCGCTGGGGCCTGTTCTTCCTGGTCATGGCGGTGTTGAATGAGGTGGTGTGGCGCAGCTTTTCCACCGACACCTGGGTGAACTTCAAGACCTTCGGCTATCTCCCGCTGACCTTCGTGTTCGCCTTCGCCCAGGCGCCGCTGATGGCGCGGTTCGAGGATAAAAGCGATCCGAAGGACTGAATTCAGCTCTCAGCCCGGCTTGCCGGAGAGCTTCGCCACCAGGGGCAGCAAGGTGGAGCGCACCGTCTCCTCACTGAGCGGGCCGACGAATTTGTGGGCGATCGCGCCGTCCGGCCCCACAAGGAAGGTTTCGGGAACGCCGTACACTCCCCATTCGATGGCGGCGCGTCCTTTGGGGTCGGTCCCCACCGCCGCGAACGGCAGGCCATATTGGCCGAGGAACCGGCGCGCATTGTCGGGCGCATCCTTGTAATTGATGCCGATCAGCCGCAGGCGCGGATCCTTGGCGAGCCCCATCAGGATCGGATGTTCCTCCCGGCAGGGCGCGCACCAGGAGGCCCACACATTCACCAGCGTGACCTTGCCTTTGAAGTCCGTGCCGTCGAGCCCCGGCACCGGGGTGCCGTTGTCCAGCAGGCCCGCCAGCGGGGGCAGGGCGAGGCTGGGCGCCGGACGGCCCACCAAAGCGGAGGGGATCTGCGAGGGATCGCCGGCGAACAGGCGCACCAGGAACAAGGCGGCAAGCAGGCCGAAGGCCACCACCGGCAGCAGCACCAGCAGCGGGCGCCGGCGCTTTGCGGCCGGCACAGCGACGGCAGGCGGCGGGGGAGGTCTATCGCTCATGGCCGGCTCCGTTCCGAGCGGCGGCGCACGCCGCGCGCTTCGAGGTCCGCCAGGGCCTTGGCCTGGGCGCGATAGTCGAGCATCAGCCACAGCGTCAGCACGCCGAGGCCGAGCGCGGCGGCGCCATAGGAGGCATAGATGAACAGCGCGTGTTCCATCAGGCCGTGGCCTCCGCTGCCGCGCGCGCTTCCAGCACCTGGACGCGCCGGCGCAGGATCTCCGTGCGCATGGCGATCATGTGCAGGGTCAGGAACAGCAAGGTGAAGCCGAACGCGCAGGTGAGCAGCGGCCAGAGCAGGCTGCCGTCGATGGTGGAGCCGCCCATGCGGAACACCGAGGCCGGCTGGTGCAGCGTGTTCCACCAATCCACCGAGAATTTGACGATCGGCACATTGATGAAACCCACCAAGGTGAGTACCGCCGCCGCCCGTCCGGCGCGGTTGGGCTCGTCGATGGCGGCGCGCAGGGCCATCAGGCCGAGATAGAGCAGAAACAGCACCAGCACCGAGGTCAGCCGCGCGTCCCAGACCCAATAAGTGCCCCACATGGGCCGCCCCCACAGGGCGCCGGTGAGCAGGCACAGGAAGGTGAAGGTGGCGCCGATGGGCGCCGCGGCCTTGTGCGCGACATCGGCCAGCGGATGCCGCCAGACCAATATGCCGAGCGATGAGGCCGCCAGCATGGAATAGCCGAACATGGAGAGCCATGCGAACGGCACGTGGATATACATGATCCGCACCGTCTCGCCCTGCTGGTAGTCCGGCGGGGCGAGGAAGGCGAGGGTGAAGCCGAGCGCCAGGGCGAGCGCCGCCGCCCCCGCCGTCCAGGGAATGAGCCGGGCGGAGAGGGAGAGGAAGCGGGTCGGATTGGCGAAGTCGAGGAGCGCCATGGCTGGCGTTCTAGACCATCTCGAGACTGCAGGGGAGCGTCCCCGATGCGCGATTGTGTGAAACGGGGTGCGGCGGAATGAGCCGGCCCTCGCCGGCTAATGGTCTCACGCGCCTTCCGGCACCGGCACGTCGAAGCCGTTGAGGATGACCGAGACGAGACAATAGAGCCCGACCAGATAGATTAGCTCGGCGGCGGCATATTCGCCGAACGTGTCCACCGCTTGACGATAGACCAGCTCCGGCAAGGTGGAGCCGCGCACCAGCGCCGAGGCGACGTCATAGGTCACTGCCTCCTCGCGGGTGAGATCCGCCGGGCGCTGGCCGGCGACGATGGTGGCGATCTTTTCGTCCGGCAGGCCGCGCGACTCGGCCACGAGGATGTGGGCGTAAAGCTCATACGCCGAATGGAAATGGGCGCCGGTCACCAGGATCGCCACTTCCCGCACCGGCTTGGGCAAGGTGGGGCTGGCGGACATGGCCTTGGTCAGATCCCACACCGGGCCGCCGAACTTGGGATAGCGCAGCCAGGGATTCCAGGGTCCGATCAGCGCGCCGTCGTCGGCAATGGCCTTGAAGCCCTTGAAGCTGGTCTCGATGCCGGCGCGCATGTCTTCATAGAGCGGGCGCTGTTCTTGCGAGAGTTCGGCGGGGGCGGTGAGGGGCACACGCATGTTGAGATCCCTTCGATGCTGGAGCCGCCACGAGTATCGCAGCGGTGCCGCCATCGCGTCGCATCACGATCCCTTCACCGCATGAGTCTGCCGTGTCGCCCGGGTGCCGGCATCAGCCCCGCGCGGCACGCAAGGCCGCCGCCGCCGCCACCGGGCCCAGCACCAGGGCGAACAAGGTGAGGCCCATGAGGATGCGGAACGGTGTTCCGAACGGCACCGGCCCGGTCACCGCCGCGCCGGTGGCGGAAACCGCGAAGATCAGCACCGGGATGGCGAGTGGCAGGACCAGGACCGCGATCAGCAGCCCGCCCCTGCGGAAGGCCCCGGCGAAGGCCGCGCCGATGAGGCCGAGGGCGGTGACGGCCGGCGTGCCCACCAGCAGGGTCAGGACCACCGCGCCGATGGCCGCCGGCTCCAGATTGAGCATGAGCGCCAGCACCGGCGCTGCCACCACAAGAGGCAGGCCGGTGGCGATCCAGTGGGCAAGCCCCTTGGCCGCCGCCACCAGTTCCAGCGGCAGGGCGGAATGGGCGAGGGCATCCAGCGAGCCGTCCTCCACATCCGCCGCGAACAGGCGCTCAAGACCGATGAGACTGGCGAGCAGCGCGCCGATCCACAGGATTGCCGGGCCGATGCGCGCCAGCAGTACCATGTCCGGCCCGACGGCAAACGGAACGATGGTCACGACGGAAAGAAAGAACACGACGCCGAGCCCCGCCCCGCCTCCCGAGCGCAGGGCTAGCGCCATGTCGCGGCGCACCAACGCCCAGAACGCCGCCATCATGCGACGACCTCGCGCTTCGACCCCAACTGGAGAGTGTCGACGCGCGGCCCGAAATCCAGCGGGGCATGGGTCGCGGCCAGAATTGCGCCGCCCGAATCGAGGTGCGCGCGGCCGAGCTCGGCAAAGCGGGCCTGGGCATTCACGTCGAGCGCCGTCGTAGGCTCGTCCAGGATCCAGATACGCCGGCGCGAGACCAAGAGGCGCGCGATGGCGAGGCGGCGCTTCTGTCCGGCGGACAGGACCGCAACCGGAAGCCGTCCAAGACCGCCGAGGCCGACCTCTTCCAGGGCGTCCATGACCGGCAGGCCGGTGGCACCCAGCATGGTGCGCCAGAAGGACAGATTTTCGGCGACGCTCAAGGCACCCTTCAGCGCATCGTCATGGCCCAGATAGTGCATCTCTTCCGTGTGCGGCCGTTCCGTTGCGCCTTCGCATAGGCAGACGCGGCCCGATGTCGCGGCCAGCAGGCCCGCGACGATGCGCAGAAGGGAGGATTTTCCGGCGCCGTTGCGGCCCACCACCACCAGGGCATGACCCGCCCTTAGCTCAAAGTCGAGCTTGTCGAACAGCAGCCGCACGCCTCTCTGGCACGACAGGCCCTGTGCCTTCAGGACCGCCGCAGGGGTTTCCCCAGCGTGCGGGGGCCGGCCTTGCGGGTGAATTTTAGATGCATCGCACATTGAACGTTCTTATCGCATGACCGCCGTTTGAAATCGCTCTATAAAGCGGCTGAACCGCACCCCTAGGTGGCCCGGCACCTCCTTAGCCCGGTCCTCTGGGCGTGTCGCGTCGGTCGATCATCGAACCGGAGAAAACGCGCCGTGACTTCTTCCTCCCTCGACAGCTTCCAGTGCCGCACCACCTTGACGGTGGATGACAAGGAATACACCTACTACAGCCTTGAAGCGGCCGAGAAGAACGGGCTCCCCGGCATCTCCCGCCTGCCTTTCTCCATGAAGGTGCTGCTGGAAAACCTGCTGCGCTACGAAGACGGTCGCTCGGTCACCAAGGAAGACGTAATCTCGATCGCCGACTGGCTGACCCTGCGCGGCAAGGCCGAGAAGGAAATCGCCTATCGCCCCGCCCGCGTCCTCATGCAGGACTTCACCGGCGTGCCCGCCGTGGTGGACCTCGCCGCCATGCGCGACGCCATGGTGACTCTGGGCGGCGACCCGGCCAAGATCAACCCCCTCGTTCCCGTGGATCTGGTCATCGACCATTCGGTGATCGTCAACTTCTTCGGCACCGACAACGCGCTGAAGAAGAACGTGGATGAGGAATACAAGCAGAACCAGGAGCGCTATCGCTTCCTGAAATGGGGCCAGAGCGCGTTCGACAATTTCCGCGTCGTTCCCCCCGGCACCGGCATCTGCCACCAGGTGAACCTGGAATATCTCGCCCAGACGGTGTGGACCCGCAAGGAAGAGCTGAACGGCAAGACCGTCACGGTCGCCTATCCCGACACGCTGGTCGGCACCGACAGCCACACCACCATGGTGAACGGCCTTGGCGTGCTGGGCTGGGGCGTGGGCGGCATCGAGGCGGAAGCCGCCATGCTCGGCCAGCCCATCTCCATGCTGATCCCCGAAGTGATCGGCTTCAAGCTGGACGGCAAGCTCAAGGAAGGCATCACCGCCACCGACCTGGTGCTGACCGTCACCCAGATGCTCCGCAAGAAGGGCGTCGTGGGCAAGTTCGTGGAATTCTTCGGCCCCGGCCTGGAGCATCTCTCGCTGGCGGACCGTGCCACCATCGCCAACATGGCGCCGGAATATGGCGCCACCTGCGGCTTCTTCCCGGTGGACCGCGAGACCATCGACTATCTGGAAGAGACCGGCCGCAAGGAAAGCCGCGTGGAACTGGTGGAAGCCTATTCCAAGGCCCAGGGCATGTGGCGCAACAAGAACACGCTCGATCCCGTGTTCACCGACACGCTGGAACTCGACCTCAACACCGTGCTGCCGTCCATCGCCGGCCCCAAGCGCCCGCAGGACCGCGTGCTCCTGAGCGATGCCAAGACCGGCTTCATCTCCGCCCTCGAAGGCGAGTTCAAGAAGCCTGGCGAGGCCGCCAAGCGCGTGGATGTTGAAGGCGCCAATTTCACGGTGGGTCATGGCGACGTGGTGATCGCCGCCATCACCTCCTGCACCAACACCTCCAATCCGAGCGTGCTCATCGGCGCCGGCCTGCTGGCCCGCAACGCGGTGAAGAAGGGCCTGAAGTCCAAGCCGTGGGTGAAGACTTCGCTCGCGCCCGGCTCGCAGGTGGTGGCCGAATATCTCGACAAGAGCGGCCTTCAGGAGGATCTGGACAAGCTCGGCTTCAATCTGGTGGGCTTCGGCTGCACCACCTGCATCGGCAATTCCGGCCCACTGCCGGAGGCGATCTCCGCCGCCATCAACAGCGCCGATCTGGTCGCCGCCGCCGTGCTCTCGGGCAATCGTAACTTCGAAGGCCGCGTGAACCCGGACGTGAAGGCGAACTACCTCGCCTCGCCCCCGCTGGTGGTGGCCTATGCGCTCGCCGGCTCGCTCCAGGTGGATCTCGACACCGAGCCGCTGGGCGAGGACAAGGACGGCAAGCCGGTCTATCTCAAGGACATCTGGCCCTCCAACAAGGAGATCGCCCAGTACATCCGCGAGAACGTCACCAAGAAGATGTTCAAGGAAAAATATTCCGACGTCTTCAAGGGCGACGCGCACTGGCAGAAGATCGCCATTCCCACCGGCCAGACCTATGCCTGGGAAGACGGTTCCACCTATGTGCAGAACCCGCCTTACTTCGTCGGCATCTCCTCGACGCCCGATCCGGTCACCGATATCGTCGATGCGCGCATCCTCGGCCTGTTCCTGGACAGCATCACCACCGACCACATCTCGCCGGCGGGCTCCATCAAGGCCTCCAGCCCGGCGGGCGTGTATCTGGTGGAGCACCAGGTGCGCCCGGTGGACTTCAACCAGTACGGCACCCGCCGCGGCAATCACGAAGTCATGATGCGCGGCACCTTCGCCAACATCCGCATCAAGAACCAGATGGTGCCCGGCGTCGAAGGCGGCGTGACCCTGCACCAGCCGGACGGCGCGCAGCTGCCGATCTATGACGCGGCCATGCAATACAAGGCCGAGGGCGTTCCGCTGGTGGTGTTTGCCGGCAAGGAATACGGCACCGGCTCCTCGCGCGATTGGGCGGCCAAGGGCACCAAGCTGCTCGGCATCCGCGCCGTGATCGCCCAGTCCTTCGAGCGCATCCATCGCTCGAACCTGGTCGGCATGGGCATTGTGCCGCTGGTGTTCGAAGAGGGCACTTCCTGGCAGACGCTGGGCCTGAAGGGCGACGAGCTCATCACCCTGCGCGGCCTGGAAGGGGATTTGAAGCCCCGCCAGAAGATGACCCTCAACATCGCCTATGCCGATGGCCGGGTGACGCAAGTCGAACTCATCTGCCGCATCGATACGCTGGACGAGCTGGATTATTTCCGCTCGGGCGGCATCCTGCCCTACGTGCTGCGCCACCTCGCGGCGTGAGGCATGGCGGCCCTGCCGCCACCTGCATTAGACACCTGGACAGCCGCCCGTGGAGACCCGCGGGCGGCTGTCTCGTTCATGGCTCGCCTGCGCGTCTCACCGCGAATTGACTGGCATCAAGGACGGGGCGCGCCTAAGCGTGTGCCAATCACTCTTCGCCATTCGCAGGTCCCGGTGCATTGAAGAGCCGTCTCCCGTTCCGCATTACGTTCCTCGGCATGATCGCGCTCGCCTGCGCGTTCGCGGCAGGGGGTGCGGGTGCGCAGGAGCCGGCCCCAGCCGCCGCCACCCCGCCGGCTGTGCCCAAGGCCGTGCTGGAATTGTTCACCAGCCAAGGCTGTGCGTCCTGTCCCCCCGCCGACGCGCTGCTGACGGAATTGGCGGCCGATCCGCAGATGATCGCGCTGACGCTCGCGGTGGATTATTGGGATTACGTCGGCTGGAAGGATACGCTCGCTAAGCACGGTCATTCGGTGCGCCAGCGGGCATATGCCGAACAGCGCGGCGACCGGATGATCTATACCCCGCAGATGGTCGTGGACGGGATCGCCCCCGCCAAGGGCAGCGATAAGATGGCGGTCGAGAAGGCCGTTCGGCGCGCCCACGATGCGGGATCGACCTTGCTGGTGCCGGTCGCTCTGCGCCGCTCCGGCGAAAATCTCGTGGTGGACGTGGCGGCGGGGGTCGACCCCGGCAAACTTGGCCATGTGCCGAATGCCGCCGAAGTCTGGCTTTGCCCCATTCTGAGCACCCATACGGTGGCCATCGGCCGGGGTGAGAATCAGGGCAAGAACGTCACCTATACGAATGTGGTGCGCGCCTGGGTGAAGCTGGGCAATTGGACCGGCGGGCCGGCGCAGTTTCAAGTTCCGCTTAGCGAAATCCAGAACGATGGCGTGGACGGCGTGGCCGTACTGGTGCAGCGCGGCTCGTTCCAGGCCCCCGGTCCGATCCTCGGCGCCGCCAAGATCGACTTGAAATAATCTGAATTTACGCAGCGAAATCCACGCGTCGCACGTCGTGGATCGTTCTGCATTGCCGGTTGTCCTGCGCGCGGGCAATAAAAAAGGCCGCTTTCGCGGCCCTTGAAAGTTTGAAACTTGAAGGATGCGTAGCAGTGGCCGGTTCGCCTGTCACCCCGGGGGGCTGGGGGGCTGGGATAGACCGGAGCGACTGCGAACCGGCCCTGCTACGTTTATGAATTTGCTCCCCCCGCTTGTCGAGGGAAGGGCCGAATTCCGGCGAGACTGTGATGCTCGTTGACGACCCCGTGATCGTGTTTCCGCTCTCGTCCAGCCGGCTATTCAATCCCCTTGAACCCGGCGGCGATGACGGCGATCATGGGGCGTTCGCACCTTGGAGGTCCGATGGGAATCGTTGAACCCATACGCCCCGCCCGCGCGCCGACGCCGACGCCGCACTCCCCGCCCGCTCTCGTCACCTTCGACAGGCGGGAGCTCGACCGCATTCTCGATCTTTACGGGCGCATGGTCGCCGCCGGCGAATGGCGCGATTACGCGATCGACTTTCTGAAGGACAAGGCGGTGTTCTCCGTCTTCCGACGATCGCTCGACGTGCCGCTATATCGCATCGAGAAGGACCCCAAGCTGGCGCGCAAGCAGGGCGCTTATTGCGTGGTGTCCCAGACCGGCCTGATCCTGAAGCGCGGGCATGAGCTGCCGCGCGTGCTGGCGGTGCTGGAAAAGCCACTCGCGGCGATCTGAGTTGGAAGGGGCGGCGGCGCTGAGGGTTGTCGGCGGCAAGGCGCTCGGGCATCGTGCGCGCCTTGCCATTGGATGCCCGGATGTCACACGCTCCCAGCCCGCTCAAGCCCGGCGATCACGTCTTCCTGGTGGATGGATCGTCCTTCGTCTTCCGGGCCTATTTCCAGTCGATCAATCAGGACCGGAAGTATAATTTCCGCTCCGATCGGCTGCCGACGGGGGCGGTGCGTCTGTTCTGCACCAAGCTGTTCCAGTTCATCCGCGAAGGCGCCATGGGCATCAAGCCCACCCACCTCGCCATCATCTTCGACAAGAGCGAAGACTCGTTCCGGCGCGAGATTTATCCCGCCTACAAGGCCAACCGCTCCGAGCCGCCGCCGGAACTGATTCCCCAGTTCCCGCTCATGCGCGAGGCGGTGCGGGCGTTCGGGCTCATTCCGGTCGAGATGGCGCGCTTTGAGGCGGACGACCTGATCGCCACCTATGCCAGGCAGGCTGCCGCCGCCGGCGCCGATGTGCTGATCGTCTCCGCCGACAAGGATCTGATGCAGGTGGTGGGCGACAGGATCGGCATGTATGACCCGGCCTCGGGCGAGGCGGGCGGGCGCGGCGCGCGGCCGGAGCGGCGCATCGGCCTTGGCGAGGTGATCGAATATTTCGGCGTGCCGCCGGAGAAGGTCACCGATGTCCAGGCGCTGGCGGGCGATTCCACCGACAATGTGCCCGGCGTGCCAGGTATCGGCATCAAGACCGCCGCGACGCTGATCCAGGACTATGGCGACCTTGAAAGCCTGCTGGCGCGGGCCGGCGAGATCAAGCAGGTGAAGCGCCGCGAATCGCTGCTGAACCCGGAGAATGTGGAGAAGGCCCGTATCTCCAAGCAATTGGTGACGCTGGACTGCGCCGTGCCGGTGGAGGTGCCGCTGTCCGACCTGGTGCTGGAGCAGCCGGACGGCAAGCGCCTTATCGCCTTCCTGAAGGCCATGGAATTCACCACCATCACCCGCCGCGCCGCCGAGGCGTTCGGTGTCGATGCGGGGGCGATCGATGCCGATCCGGCTTTGGCACCCAGTACCACCGGCGGGCTGTTCGGCGCGGATGAGGATAGCGCCGCGAGCCCCGTGCTCGCGCCTTCGCCGGCCTCCGCTGCGGCCAACGGCGCCATCAACGGGCGGCCGAACGTGCTCAACCCCGCCGATCTGGTCGCGGCGCGGGTGCAGGAGGCGCGCTCGCTGAAGGTGGATCGCAGCCGCTATCGCATGTTGACCGACCTCGCCGAACTGCAGGCCTGGTGCACGCGCGCCATCGAGCTGGGCTATGTCGCTTTCGACACCGAGACCACGTCGGTGGATCCGCAGGCGGCGGACTTGGTGGGCGTGTCGCTCGCGCTTTCGCCCAACGAGGCGTGCTATATCCCGCTGGCCCATCGCGGGGCGGGCGACGGCCTGTTCGAGGAAGGGCTGCTACCGGGCCAGATCCCGTTCCAGGACGCGCTCGCCGCCCTGAAGCCGATGCTGGAAAACCGCGGCACGCTGAAGATCGCCCACAATGCAAAGTATGACGTGGCCGTGCTGGCCCGCCATGGCATCGCCGTTGCCCCGTTCGACTGCACCATGTGCATGTCCTATGCGCTGGATGCCGGGAAGGGCAACCACGGCATGGACGACCTCTCGGTGCGCCATCTCGGCCACACCCCCATCGCGTTCACGGAAGTTGCCGGCAAGGGCAAGGGGCAGGTGACGTTCGACCGGGTCGCGCTCGAACCCGCCACCACCTATGCGGCGGAAGATGCCGACGTGACGCTGCGCCTGTGGCGCGTGTTCAAGCCGCGCCTTGTGGCCGACGGCATGAGCACCGTCTATGAGACGCTGGAGCGGCCGCTGATTCCCGTCTTGGTGCGCATGGAAGGGCGCGGCATCGCCATCGACCGGCTGATCCTCTCCCGCCTCTCCAGCGAGTTCGCCCAGGGAGCGGCGCGGATCGAGGATGAGATCGCGGAAATTCTGGGTGGAGAGCGGCTGAACATCGGCTCGCCCAAGCAGATCGGCGACGTGCTGTTCGGGCGCCTCGGCCTGCCCGGCGCCACCAAGACCCCCACCGGCGCCTGGTCCACCAAGGCCAATGTGCTGGAGGAACTGGCCGAGTCGGGCCACACTCTGCCGAAGAAGATCCTGGATTGGCGCCAGCTCGCCAAGCTGCGCTCCACCTATACCGACGCGTTGCCCAATTATGTGAATGCGCGCACCAAGCGCGTCCACACCTCCTATGCGCTGGCGGCCACCACCACGGGGCGGCTCTCCTCTTCCGAGCCGAACCTTCAGAACATCCCGATCCGCACCGAGGAAGGCCGCCGTATCCGCCGCGCCTTCGTGGCCGAGCCGGGGCGGCTGCTTGTGTCCGCCGACTATTCGCAGATCGAACTGCGCCTGCTGGCGGAGATCGCCGACATCCCGCGCCTGCGCGAGGCGTTCCAGGAGGGGCTGGACATCCATGCCATGACGGCGTCCGAAATGTTCGGCGTGCCGGTTGAGGGCATGCCGGCGGAAGTGCGGCGGCGCGCCAAGGCGATCAATTTCGGCATCATCTACGGAATTTCGGCGTTTGGACTCGCCAACCAGCTCGGCATCGGGCGGGAAGAGGCGGGGCTCTATATCAAGCGCTATTTCGAGCGCTTCCCCGGCATCCGCGCTTATATGGACGAGACCAAGACCTTCTGCCGCGAGCACGGCTATGTGGAGACCTTGTTCGGCCGGCGCTGCCATTATCCCGATATCGCGGCGTCGAATCCTTCCATCCGCGCCTTCAACGAGCGCGCCGCCATCAATGCCCGCCTTCAGGGCACGGCGGCGGATATCATCCGCCGCGCCATGGTGCGCATGGAGCCGGCGCTGAAGCAGGCCGGCCTTTCCGCCAAGATGCTGCTGCAGGTGCACGACGAACTGGTGTTCGAGGTGCCGGAAGCCGAAGCGCAGGCGACTTTGCCGGTGGTGAAGCATGTGATGGAGCAGGCGTCGCTGCCGGCGGTCGCCCTCGCCGTGCCGCTGAAGGTGGAGGCCCATGCCGCCGCCAATTGGGAAGAGGCGCACTGACTTTCAACGCAATTTGAATGTTGAAATGATAAAACCACATTTCAGGCGTTGAATGCGTTAAGGGCTTGCGTCATAACAGGCGCGAAGCCCTGCGCTTGGCAAAACCGGGCGATGGGCACAGACTGTTAAGCCCCCGGACGCAGCCCGCAGGTGCAGCGCCGGAGGTTTCCAACGCGACGGAGTTCCAAACCCATGGCCTCTGGGCCTGCCGACAAGCCATCCCTCTCCGGCCGCGCGCCCCGCGAGCGCAGTGGCGCCCGCATGGACAAGCTGGCGCGGCTGCCGGTGTTCTTCGCCCTCGCCGGCAAGCGTGTCGTGGTGGCCGGCGGCACGGAGCCGGCGGTGTGGAAGGCGGAATTGCTCTCCGCCGCCGGTGCGGAGGTGGAGGTGATCGCCGAGGCGCCGTGCGAGGAGATGCGGGCGCTGGTGCAGTCCGCGCCCGATGGTCCCATTGCGCTGGTCGAGCGCCGCTGGACCGAGGCGGATCTCGCCGGCGCGGCCCTCGCCATAGCGGACGCGGAAGATGAGGCGGAGGCGGCCCGCTTCGCAGCCGCCGCCCGTGCGGCGGGCGTGCCGGTGAACGTGGTGGACAAGCCCGCCTTTTGCGATTTTGCCTTCGGTGCCATCGTCAATCGCTCGCCTCTGGTGGTGGGAATTTCCACCGACGGCGCGGCGCCCGTGTTCGGACAGGCGGTGCGGGCCAAGATCGAGGCGCTTTTGCCGCCGGGCTTCAAGGCCTGGGCGCAGGCGGCGCAATCCTGGCGCGGCGCGGTGTCCGCCCTCGGCCTCAGCTTTCACGGCCGCCGCCGCTTCTGGGAACAGTTTTCAGCCCGCGCCATGTTCGCGCCCGACCAGCCACCGGGCGAGGAGGACCGTGCGGCTCTTCTCGCCGACGCCGAAAGCACGCGCGCCGCGCCCGAAAGCGGGTCGGTGGTTCTGGTGGGCGCGGGGCCCGGCGATCCCGAACTGCTGACCCTGAAGGCGGTGCGGGTGCTGCAATCCGCCGAAGTGGTGCTTTATGACGACCTGGTTTCGCCGCAGGTGCTGGATTTCGCGCGGCGCGAGGCCAAGAAGATGCTGGTGGGCAAGACCGGCTATCGCCCCTCCTGCAAGCAAGATGACATCAACGCGCTGATGGTGTCGCTCGCGAAGGAGGGCCGCCGCGTGGTGCGCCTGAAGGGCGGCGACCCGATGATCTTCGGCCGCGCGGGCGAGGAAATCACCGCCTGCCGCCTCGCCGGCATTCCGGTGGAAGTGGTGCCCGGCATCTCCTCCGCCCAGGGCGTGGCGAGCCGGCTGACCACCTCGCTCACCCACCGCGACCATGCTCGGCGCCTGCAATTCGTCACCGCCCATGCGCGCGACGGCAAGCTGCCGAAGGATCTGGATTTCAGCGCCTTGTCGGACAAGGCGGCGACCACGGTGGTCTACATGCCGCGCCGGACCTTGCCGGAGCTGGTGGAAAAGCTCGCCGCCGCCGGCACCGATCTCTCCGTTCCCGCTCTGGCGGTATTTTCCGCGACGCGGCCCGACGAGCGCGTGGTCCACGCTCCGCTTGGCGGACTTTCGGCGGCCGTCGATGCCGCCATCGAGGCCGGCGCCCAGGGGCCGTGCCTCGTGCTCTATGGCTATGCGCTCAGCGAAGGCATGGCGGCCGCAGAGGTGCCACGGGCGGCCTCGGCGCGCTGATCGTGCGCGCTTGGCATGCGTGCCAAGCCTCCTATTTATGGGCGAGGCCGGCGGGACGAAGGACAAGGTGAATGGCGTTTTCCACGGACGAGATCGAGCGCTATGCGCGCCATATCGTGCTGCACGACGTGGGCGGGCCGGGCCAGCAGAAGCTGAAGGCGGCGCGGGTTCTGGTGGTGGGCGCGGGCGGGCTCGGCGCGCCGGTGCTGCTATATCTCGCGGCGGCGGGCGTGGGCACGCTGGTGCTGGTGGATGACGACGAAGTCTCGCTCTCCAACCTCCAGCGGCAGGTGATTCACCGCACGCAGGATATCGGCCGCCCCAAGGTGGAGAGCGCGCGCGATGCTGTGGCCGCCCTTAACCCCCATGTGGAGATGGTGTTGCACCAGGGCCGGCTCGACGCCGGCAACGCGCTCGATCTGATTCGCGATGTGGACGTGGTGGTGGACGGCTCGGACAATTTCGCCACCCGCTATCTGGTCTCGGACGCCTGCATACTGGCGGGTAAGCCGCTGGTGACGGCGGCGCTCGGCACCTTCGATGCGACCATCACCACCATCCGCGCCCATGAAAACGGGCCGGACGGCACGCCGAACCCGACCTATCGCTGCCTGTTCCCCGAGCCGCCGCCGCCCGGCACGGTCGCGCCCTGCGCGGAAGCCGGCGTGCTCGGTGCGCTGGCGGGGCTCGCCGGTTCGCTCGCGGCCTTAGAAGTGATCCGCGCCATCGTCGGCTTCGGCGAGGGGCTGGTGGGCAAGCTGCTGATGATCGACGCCCGCTCCATGCGTTTCGAGACGCTGAGCTATGCCTATGACCCGGAAAATCCGCTCACGGGCACAGGAACGCGCATCACCGATCTGTCGGAGCATGTGCGGGCAGCGTAAGGGGCTGTTTTCTCCTATGGGTAGTGTCTCAGTTTGAATTTTGAGCCCTTTGACGCCGGTTCTCGCGGCTAGCCCATCTCCATGCTATGCTTAGAGCAAAACAGGAGATCGTATGAGCGCTCCAGACGTGTATTTGCTTCAGTTCTACCGTCAAGGGCCAGGGGACGTCGGAATTGATGATATTGCGTTATTTAGCGATCAAGACTTCGAGTCGGTCGCCCAAAAGGCGCTGCTTGGCTATTTCAATAATTGCAATATCGCTCCTCACCAGCGCCCGCACCATGCGCGAGTGACCACTCACGACGGATTTAAGGTGATCCTAACGCTCATGGCGACCGGACCTACAACCGTCGAGAAGGTTTGAAATCCCGACCGGTCCTTAAGGCGAGAAGCGCCCACGACCCCTCACAGCATGGAGGGCAGCACGCGATCCGGCGGACGGTGGCCGTCCATGAAGGTCTTGATGTTGACGATGACCTTCTCTCCCATGTCGATGCGCCCTTCCAGCGTCGCCGAGCCCATGTGCGGCAGCAGCACCACCTTGCCCTGGCGGGCGAGCTTGACGAGCTTGGGGTTCACCGCCGGCTCATGCTCGAACACGTCGAGGCCCGCGCCCGCGATCTCGCCGGCTTCCAGCATGCGGGTCAGGGCGTTCTCGTCGATCACTTCGCCGCGTGCCGTGTTCACCACATAGGCGTCGGGCTTCAGCAGCTTGAGGCGGCGGGCCGAGAGCAGATGATAGGTGGCCGGGGTGTGCGGGCAATTGACCGAGACGATGTCCATGCGGGCCAGCATCTGGTCCAGGCTGTCCCAATAGGTCGCCTCCAGCGCCTCTTCCGTGGCGGCGGGCAGGTGGCGGCGGTTGTGATAATGGATCTGCAGGCCGAACGCCTTGGCGCGGCGCGCCACCGCCTGGCCGATGCGGCCCATGCCGACGATGCCGAGGCGCTTGCCCCAGATGCGCCGGCCGAGCATCCAGGTGGGCGCCCAGCCGTTCCATGATTCCGGATCGGAGGTGATGATCTGCGCGCCCTCGGCCAGCCGGCGGGGCACCGCGAGAATCAGCGCCATGGTCATGTCGGCGGTGTCCTCGGTGAGGACGCCGGGGGTGTTGGTGACGGTGATGCCACGCGCCAGCGCGCTTGCCACGTCAATGTGATCGACGCCGTTGGAGAAGCTGGCGATGAGGCGCAGATTCTCGCCCGCCTGCGACATCACGGCAGAATCGATCTTGTCGGTCACGGTGGGCACGAGCACGTCCGCGGTGCGCACGGCCTCCACCAGAGCGGCGTGATCCATGGGCACGTCGTCGACGTTCAGGCGCGCGTCAAACAGTTCGCGCATCCGCGTCTCGACCGTGTCAGGCAGCTTCCGCGTGACGACAACGAGGGGTTTGCGACGCGCCATAATTTTCCCCGTTCCCGGTTTTTTAACCCTTCTCGTCCCGTCTAGCAGACGGACGAGGAAACACAAAGGGTATGCGCGCAGCGACCCTTGACGATGTGCGGGTGCAGGCGCACTTCAGGCACGCGATTTCACTGAGCGAGAGGATCAGCGGATCATGCAGGTGAGCAAACGTCAGTCCCTTTCGGCACGCGCGATGGCTCTCCTGCTGGTGTTGGCCGCCACCTCGCTCAATGGCGCGGCCCATGCGGCGGACGATTCCGGAAGCGGTCTGCCGGTGCCGCGCTTTGTCTCGCTGAAGGCCGACAAGGTGAATGTGCGCACCGGGCCGAACAAGAATCAGGACGTGTCCTGGATCTTCTCGCGCGCCGGCCTGCCGGTGGAGATCACCGCCGAGTTCGAGACTTGGCGCCGTATCCGCGACGTGGATGGCTCGGAGGGCTGGGTCTATCATTCCATGCTTTCGGGCCGCCGCACAGCGCTTGTGTCGCCCTGGCTGAAGAGCGGCACGGCGGTGCTGCGCGCGAGCGCGGATGCCAGCGCGCGGGCCACCGCGCAGCTGGAGCCCCGGGTCCTTGCATCCGTGAAATCGTGCGATGGAAAATGGTGCCGCATCACCGGCCCCGGTTTCGACGGCTTTATCGAACAGGGCGATCTGTGGGGAGTCTATCCCGGCGAAAAGGTGGAGTGAGGTAGCCCTGGCGCGCCTTGCGCCGGCCGGCGGGGCGCGTTCGTCTCAAACCAGCTCGTCTCAAACGAAAAAGCCCCCGCTCCGGCGAGGGCTTTCATCTGGAACAGGCGGGAGCGACGGGCGCTCAGCCCTTGCCGATTGCCTTGCGGCGCAGACGCACCACCACGTCCACGCGCGCAACCTCGAAACCTTCCGGCGGCTCGGGCAAGCGGTCGACGCCCACATGGGCCGTGGGAATGTCCACCAGCTCGTTATGGCCTTCCACATAGAAGTGGTAATGGTCCGACGCATTGGTGTCGAAATAGGTCTTGGAGCCGTCCACCGCCACCTCGCGCAGCAGGTCCACTTCGGTGAACTGGTGCAAGGTGTTGTAGACGGTGGCGAGCGAGACCGGGAAGCGGGCGCGGATGGCCTCTTCGTGCAGCATTTCCGCCGTCACGTGGCGGTCGCCCTTGGCGAACAGCAGCCAGCCGAGGGCGAGGCGCTGGCGGGTCGGCCGCAGGCCCACTTCGCGCAGCATCTCGCGCACGTCATGGAACGGGCAGCCGGTGCGACGCGTGGATGAGATATCCCGCAACTGGGCCACCGGCAGCACCGCGTCACCGTCCTCCGCCGTGCCGCGGGGGGCGACGGCTGGGCTCGTGAGGCTGGCTCTGAAGCGGGACATGTCGGACATCGGCGGATCTGCACTCTTCAATGAAACACATGGCCTTAGCGGCAGCGGTACAAGGCTCCGGAAGGCGCTGATCAATCTCAATAGCGGATCGCGCCGCGAATTGCCACTATTATAGATTGTAGCTGTACTAATGTAAGTCAATGACACCAATGCCTTGCTTGTGACTTGCGCCCCTGGCGCGCGCCATTGCATGGCTTCGCGACGGCGGTCTCCGCGACCGTACGCTGACATGAGGACCACGCATTTGATCGA
This sequence comes from Roseixanthobacter finlandensis, assembly GCF_043195105.2. NCBI lineage: Bacteria > Pseudomonadati > Pseudomonadota > Alphaproteobacteria > Hyphomicrobiales > Xanthobacteraceae > Roseixanthobacter > Roseixanthobacter finlandensis. The sequence goes on from NZ_CM195536.1 coordinate 403,033, forward strand.
TCTGCGCGCGCCGATCACGGCTTGCCTGGTGGTGTCCGCCGGCGCGGCGGCGGCCCTTGCCGCGGCCTGGTATTTCCAGCTGGTGGTGGGACTTGCCCCGTGTCCGCTGTGCCTCGACCAGCGTCTTCCCTATTACGCGGCGATACCCATCGGCCTGCTTTCCGCCTATGCCGCCCATCGCGGCTGGACCGGGATCGCGCGGGCGGGGCTCGCGGTGCTGGCGCTGTTGATGCTGGTGGATGCGGGGATCGCCATCTTTCACGCCGGGGTGGAATGGCGATTCTGGCAGGGGCCGACCGCCTGCACCTCGGGCACGCCGATAGTGGTCAGCGACATTATGTCCGCCCTCAAGACCGCCCATGTGCCCCGCTGCGACGAGGCGGCCTGGCGCCTGATGGGGATTTCCATGGCCGGCTGGAATGCGCTGATCGCTCTCGGGCTTGCGGGGGTCGCGCTGATCGGCCTGCGCGGCCGAGGGGCGGCGGGCCGTGTGATGGCGGCCTGAGACCGGACCCTACGGCTCCAGTTCGGTATCCCAATAAAGATAGTCGAGCCAACTCTCGTGCAGATAATTGGGCGGGAAGTGACGGCCGTTCTGGTGCAAATCGTGCACGGTGGGCTGGAACGGCACCTGGTGGGGCCACATGCCCGAATGCGCCGGCATGTCGCTGCCCTTGCGCAGATTACACGGCGAGCACGCCGTCACCACATTGTCCCAGGTTGTCTGGCCGCCGCGGGAGCGCGGAATGAGGTGGTCGAAGGTGAGATCGTCGCGCGAGCCGCAATATTGGCAGGTGAAGCGGTCGCGCAGGAAAACGTTGAAGCGGGTGAAAGCGGGATGCCGGGCGGGCTTTACGAAGGTGCGCAAGGACAGCACGCTCGGAAGCCGGATCTCTATGCCCGGACTTCGGACCGCCTTGTCGTAATATTCGACGATGTTCACGCGGTCGAGGAACACCGCCTTGATGGCATCCTGCCAGCACCAGACAGACAGCGGATAGTAGCTCAGCGGACGGTAGTCCGCATTGAGCACCAGTGCCGGCCAAGCCCCAGATGGTAACGCAGCGGTCAAGGATCGAACTCCTCGCCCTCCATGGCACCGAATCAAACCAAGCCTGCCCGGTGCGCCGCGATACTCTATATTCTCCGTGTCATTCTTGTGAAGCCGCCTGGTGCATCGCCCTCAGGCGGCGGCGAGCCGCTGGGCCAGGAACAGGCCGCCCTGGGCAAGGCCGGTGTCGTCGATCCCGTGGCCGAGGCCGTGGCTGAGGTGCCACTCGACGGGAATGCCGGCGCCCGCGAGAGCGAACGCCGATTGGAACAGCGCCTGGGCGGGGATCAGCGTGTCGTCGGTGCCGTGCACCAGCAGGATCGGCGGCACGGTGGCGCCCGCCGCCGCGTTCGGCTCGGGAACCCATAGGCCGGAATAGCCCACCACGGCGGCGGGCGGCTCCGCCATGGCCAGCGCGGCCGACAGCGCCATCATGCAGCCCTGGCTGAAGCCCACCAGCGCGAGGCGGCTCGCCGGCAGGCGGGCGCGCTGCAATTCGCTCTGGATCAGGCGATGAAGGCCCGGGGCCGCGCTCGCCACGCCGCGCACCATGTCGTGCGGGTCCATGTCGCCGAGCGGAAACCATTGCCGCCCCATGGGCGCGCCCTCGCACGGGTCCGGCGCGTGGGGCGAGACGAAGGCGGTGTCCGGCAGCAGTTCCGCCCAGGCGCTGCCGAGGTCGATCAGGTCCCGCCCGTCGGCGCCATAGCCGTGCAGCATGATGACCAGGGACTTAGGCGCGCCGCCCGAATGGGGCGGCAGGCGGGGGCTGTCCAGAACGGGCATGGGCGGCAAGCCTCTGGTGGGAAGTCTCGGGGTGGGAAGGTCGCGGGTGGGAAAGTCTCAGGTGGGCACGCCGGTGCGGGCGCGCTTGGCGCCATAATAGGCCCACAGCACCTGCGCCGCCACGCCGCGATAGGGCCGCCAGTCCTCGGCGATCGCCCATAGCCCCAGCGCCGAGGCGCGGCCGGGCAGTTCGAACGCTTCGCCGGCGGCGACCTGCAAGGCCAGATCGCCATGCGGGAAGGCGTCCGCACGGCCGAGGCAGAACAGGAGATAAATGTCGGCGCTCCACAGGCCGATGCCGGGAAGCTTGGTGAGATAGGCCGCCGCCGCGTCCGCCTCCATATGCGCCACGGCGTCGAGATCGACCGCGCCGGACACGAGGTCGCGGGCGATGCCGGTGAGGGTGCGGATCTTCGGCGCGGAAAGGCCGGCGGCGCGCAGGCTTTCCACCGGCGCGGCGAGCAGCGCCTCGGGGGTCGCCGGCCCGCCGAACAGGAGATCAAGGCGCGCGGAGATGGAGCGGGCGGCGGCGACCGACAATTGCTGCGCGACCACGATCGCCACCATCCCCGCGAACCCTGGTGCGCGGCGCCGCAGGGCCGGGCGGCCGGCGAAGTCCACCAGCGGAGCAAGGCGCGGGTCCAGGGCCATGAGTCGGTCGAGGGCGTGCTCGAAATCCGCCTGATGGTGCAGGTGCGGTTCGCTCTCGGGTGCCGCGAACGGGCCGAGGGGGGCGGGGTCGGTCATGGCGCCTTGGTCCTCAAGCCATCCGCCTGCGGCGGGTCGGGCGGGATGAAATCATCGCTTCGCGTGGTTGGCCAGAGTGTCCTTGGCCAGCGCCCGCGCCGGATGGCATCGTCGGCTGGTGTTCAGCGCGCGCGACAGGCCCTAAATCATGGGCCATAAAAATCCTGCGCCATAAATTCTGCCCTATCCGTTTCCTGACCCATCCTTTTCCTGCCCCATCGTTTCACGTGTCCCATGCGCTTTATCTGCCGTTTCGCGCCCAGCCCCAATGGCCGCCTGCATCTCGGCCATGCCCTGTCCGCCTTCCTCAATGCCGATGCGGCGGTCGAGGCGGGCGGCGATTTCCTGTTGCGCATCGAGGACATCGACGCCACCCGATCCCGCCCGGCCTTCGAACAGGCGATCCGCGCGGATCTGGACTGGCTCGGCATTCTTCCCGCCGCCGCGCCGCGCCGCCAGTCGGAGCATCTCGCCTTCTATGCCGAGGCGCTGGACCGGCTGGAGCGGGAAGGCCTGCTCTATCCCGCGTTTGAAAGCCGGGCGCAGATCGCCCATGCGGTCGCGCAGAAAGACGCCGAAGCGCCGTGGCCGCGTGATCCCGACGGGGCGCCGCTCTATCCTTTCGGCCGGCAGTCCATGACGCAGGCCGAGCGCGACCGCCTACGGTCCGAAGGCGCCCCGTTCGTGCTGCGGCTGGATATGGCGGCCGCCTTGGCGCGGATCGGCGCGCCGCTGGCCTGGAGCGAAGCCCGCGAAACCCCGCTCGGCCCGGCATTTCTCCAAGCGGCGGACCCGGCCGCCTGGGGCGATGTGGTGGTGGCGCGCAAGGATGTTCCGGTAAGCTATCACCTCGCCGTGGTGCTGGACGATGCGGCGCAGGCGATCAGCCATGTGATCCGCGGGCGCGACTTGTTCGCGGCGACTTCGGTGCACCGGGTGTTGCAGGAAGTGCTTGGGCTTGCGGCGCCGGTCTATCACCATCATCGCCTGGTGCTGGGGGCGGACGGGCGCAAGCTCTCGAAAAGCGAGGGGGCGGCGAGCCTGGACTATCTGCGGCAGGCGGGCGAGGGACCGGCCGATATCCGCCGGCGGCTCGGCCTTTCCGCCTAGCGGCAGGGTTGCGGGAAAAGCGGCCCAACGCCCCTCATTTCCCAAAAATGTTTCACGTGAAACAATGGCTTAGCGCGGACGAAGAGCGGTTTCCTGGCGCTTCGAAGTGCCCTCTCCGTGGACCAAACCGCCATTTCGGGCGAACGTTTTCGCGCGAACTTCGCCGACAGAGCCGGGCGCCCAACCGCGCGCGCCACCTCCGATGCCCTCGTCCTCAGCCGACGCCGAGCACGTAGAGCCATAGGGCGATGGTGAACAGGCCGAGCACGGTGGACAGCGAGACCGCGCTCGCGCTGGTATGCACCCCGACCCCGTAGCGCTGGGCCAGCAGATAGGCATTGATGCCGCACGGCATCGCCGCGAACAGCACCGCCACCCCGGCCCAGACCGGCGGCATGGGCAGCACCAAAGTGAGCAGATACACCAGCAGGGGATGGATGATCAGCTTCATGAAGGAGATGAAGGTGCTCGGCCCGATATCGCCGGAAATGCCGTAGCGGTTCAGCGCCAGCCCGAGCGAGACCAGGGCGCAGGGCGAGGCGGAGGCGGCCATGAGATCGAGGATCTGCTTGATGACGCCGGTGGTCTGGATGTCCAGCACCCGCCCGAGCCCGCCGGCATAGATGCCGATCAGGATGGGATTGAAGGCGAGCGTGCGCACGAGCCGCTTGCCGGTGGCCCAGGTCAGGCCGGAGCCGCCCTCGGCCAGCACGGTCGCCGCCACCAGCATGATCGGCAGGTGGATGGCGATCAAAAGGAACAGCGGCACCGCGCCTTCCTCGCCATAGGCTTTCAGGATCAGCGGCACGCCGAGAAAGACCGTATTGGCCTGCCCGGCCGAGAAGCCGTGGATCACCGCTTCCGTATGGCTGCGGTGGAACACATAGCGCGCCACCCCCATGGCGATGCCGAACACGACGAAGGCGCCGGTGAAATAGGCGATCCAATAGCCCCAGGGCTGAGCATCCGGCATCTTGGATTCGCTCAGGGTCTTGAAGATCAGGATCGGCACGGCGAGGCCGAACACATATTCGGCCAGGCCGTCGGACGCCTTGTCCGAAATCAGCCGGGTTTTTGCGGCCGCAAATCCCATCGCCACGATGCCGAACACCGGCAGGATGACGATGGCGATATCGGCGATGATGCTGCCCATGCCCAGTCCGTCAGGCCGCGACGCCGGCGGCGCGGCGCTGGGCGGGAGTGCGCTGGGCGGCAAGGCGCTTGGCGAGAGGCACGACACGTTCGCACAGCGCATCGCGCACGCCCACCATGGCCTGCATGCGGGCCTCGAGCCGGTCCGCGATCGCCTGCGGCGCGCGGAACAGCAATTCCACGCTGATGCAATCCTCCAGGCGTGCCACGTCGAGATGATCGGGCAGCACGTTATGGATGACGAAGGGTTCGAGGAGGCGCAGGAGCACGTTGGACTCGGGTTCGGCCTCAAGCACGAGGCGATACGTCGCGTCGCCGGCCGGCGCGCAGCAAGGGGAAGTCATGGAAGTCTATTCCGAAGAAGGAAGAAGAAGCAGGATGCGCGTTATCGTGCCCGGCCGATGAGATCGACCGGGCGGAGAATTCGCAGCATCGCCGCACCGGCACGCCGGTTCTTGCTCTCCGAAAAAGACATGGCGCCAAACTAGGCGGGCAGGTCCATGGCGTCAACGGTGCGGCCGGGCGCGAAAGCGTGCGAACGCGCGGGCGTGCCGAGGCGCGGGCAACACAAAGCTTTGAGATTGCTTGCCTTGGCGCGGGGCCGTCTGCGCTGTAAGCTTATCTGGCGCCGGCAGCCATGCCGGGAGAGGGACGCCGGGCGAGGGACGCCGGAGACAGGGACGGTACCGTGCCATGACGAGAATGAGCGAGGGAGCAAGCGGCGGCGATTGGACGTCCGCGGTGCCGCACGCCGTGTCTGCGCCGCGTGCGGGCGCATTCGGCGGACAGTCGGTTGCGCTTGCGGCCGTGCTCATGGTCGCGGTGGCGCTTTTCGCCGGGGCGGGGCTGCTGTGGATGGTGCACGGGCCCGCGGTTTTCCTCGACATGCTGGCCAACGGCTTCGGCGGATGCCTGTGAGCGTGCGCCGGCCGGTCGTCGAGGCCCGGCATGGAGTTGGGCGCGGCGGCGCACGCCATGTCCAACCGGTGCGCATCGCGATCCTGCGCCCATCGGTCCGATGGACCTTGGGCCTTGGCACGCCTAATCAGTGCGCACCCAGGAGGGGATCGACATTCAATGGCATGGCGTATCTTCAAGGCGCCTCGCGGCACATGCGTGCGATTGTCTTGCTTTCACCGTTCGTCATGGCCGGGCTGGTCCCGGCCATCCACGCCGGGTCGCCCGCGCGGGCCTTGAAAAGCCGGTGCTGCTGCAACAGCGTCAAGCCGTGAATGTCGATCGGGCCTAATCCTTGCCGGTCCGCCCTTTTCGAGCCGGATCCATCCGCGCCCTGCCCATATGCGCAGGATCACATCCGCCCGTGTGCCACGCGCTTGCCCGGCATCGCGCGCCGGGCCTGAAACGAGGTCGTCATGTCCCCCCGCACCAAGATTTTCGTCCTGTTCGCGAGCTTTCTCGCGGGCGCAGCGATCCTGGTGGCCGTGACCACCGCCCTGCTGCCCGGGCGGCAGCAAAATCCGGTCGCCACCCTCGCCACCATCGGCGGGCCGTTCCAGCTTGTGGACCAGACCGGCGCGCCGGTGACGCAGGATGCGCTGAAGGGCAAGCCCTCGCTGATCTTCTTCGGCTTCACCCATTGCCCGGACGTGTGCCCGACCGCCTTGTTCGAAATATCCGAGGTGTTCGGCGCGCTGGGCCCGGATGCGGACAAGCTCCAGGCCTATTTCATCACGGTCGACCCCGAGCGGGATTCGCCGGAGGTGATGAAATCCTATCTGTCCAGCTTCTCCCCCCAATTGAAGGGCCTCACCGGCACGCCCGAGCAGGTGGATGTGGTGAAGCGCGCCTATCGCGTCTATTCCAAGAAGGTGCCGCTGGAAGGCGACGACTACACCATGGACCATACCGCGGTGGTCTATCTGATGGACAAGACCGGGGCGTTCGTCGCGCCGTTCAATCTCAAGCGGCCACCGGCCGAGGCGGCGGCCGACCTGCGGCGTTTCCTGTGATCTGATCCTGATGCGTTCCCGAGGCGCCGGGCCGTTCGCGCCGGCGGGCGGAGATGCCGTGCTCGGTCTTGTTCCATTGATGCGGCGCGCGGATCAGCTCCACCAGCGCCAGCACCGTGGCGAGCGACAGCAGCAGCCAATAGAGCGGCAGCAGGGGCAGCACAAAGGCGCTGGCGAGCAGGCCGCGCCGCCGCGCCCCGCAGAGCGCCAGCACCGCCGCCCCGCCATAGCCGAGCGCGAGATTGGTGTAGCTGAGCGCCGAGATCAGCAGTTCCGAGAAATTGGAAACCGTGCCGCCCAGGGCGCCGCGTGCCAGGTCCCAGCACAGCACCGCCACGCACAGGGGATGCAGCAGCGCGGCTATGAACGGAAAGGCGAGAAGCAGGATCGCCCCCGCCGTCTGGCCCGCGCCGAGCTCGCGCACCAGGCGGCGCGGATCGCGCCCGTGCACCAGCAGCGTCTGCGCCCAGCCCTTCATCCAGCGCGTGCGCTGCCGCAGCCAGGTGCGCACATGCACCGGGGCTTCCTCATGGGTGGTGGAGGCGATCACCTCGGTGTGCCAGCCCTTGCGGGCCAGGCGCAGGCCGAGATCGGCGTCTTCCGTCACATTATGGGGGTCCCACGCCCCCACCCCTTCCAGCACGCTGCGGCGGAAATGGTTCGAGGTGCCGCCGAGCGGCATCGGCAGGCCGAAGGCCGCGACGGCGGGCAGGATAACGTCGAACTGCGCGGCATATTCCAGCGCGAATTGCCGGCTGATCCAGCTGTCGCCGCCATTGTCGATGGCGAGGCGCGCCTGGACGCAGGCGAGGCGGGGCCCGCCCTTCTGGAACGCGGCGAGCGCGGCGCGCAATTGCCCCGGCTCTGGACTATCCTCGGCATCATAGACCACCAGGAACTGGCCGCGCGCGAACGGCAGGGCGGCGTTCAGTGCCTTGGGCTTGGTGCGCGGGCCGATGGCGGGCACGGGGATGATCTCGAACCACGCCGGCAGCGCCATGCGCTTGAGGGCCTCGCGGGTCTGCCGGTCGTCCTCCTCCACCACCAGCTTGATGTCCAGCTTCTCGGGCGGATAGTCCAGCGCCGCCAGGGCGGCGACGAGGCGCGGCAGCACCGCCGCTTCCCGGTAGAGCGGCACCATCACGGTATAGATCGGCAAATGATGGTCGCCGAGCCGGCACGCGCCGTCGGGCTCGGCGGTGACGAAGCAGGCCGCGAGGCGCAGGGCGATCGCGCCGAGGAACATGATCGAAAGCACGGCCTGGAGGGCCAGGAAAGTCGTCTGCGGGCTAGCGAGGAAGCCGGTCGCGAGCAGCACCGCCGCGAGCAGCACCGGGCCCGCCAGGATGCGCGCCGGTGAGATCAAAGCCGCGGAAAAGTGCGGCATGCGCCGGCGCAGATCGAAGGTGGCCTGCCGCGTCAGCGCCGGCCCCGCGTGCCGGGCGAGATAGGCGCGCAGGCGCTCGGGAGCGAGGATGGAGGTGCGGGCGGCAAGGCCGGGATCCTGCGCCACCGCGCGCGCCAACCGCCGCGCCCCGTGTCCGCGCGGGCACAAGGTGAAAACGGCGCCGCGCAGGGGATCTTCCTGCGCCAGCATGCCGGTGCGCAGGGCGCCGCGAACGCCGTCCGCATCGAGCGGCAGGCGGCGCGGCAGCACCGCGCGCGGCAGGCCGAGATGGTCGGCGAGGGCCGCGCTGGCGGCATCCGGATCGATCAGGCCGGCGGCGATCAGCACCTCGTCGCCGCCGACGCCAAGATGGCGCGCGCGCGCGAGCGCGGCAGCGAGGGTTGCGTCTGGCAGGAGGCCGCGCAATGCGGCGAGTTCCGGCGGCAGGCGGATGACGCCGGGCGCGCGCCCTCGTGCGTCCGCTCGTGCGTTCGCTTGCCCGCTCCCTTGCCCGTCCCCTCGTTCCCCCTCTTGCGTCTGCGGCCATCCCGGCGCAAATCCGTCCTGCGCATGCCGATCATGCGCGTGGGCCAAATGGCTTGGCGCGTCCTTGCCCACCCAGAGTTCCCCCCGCAGCCCCCTGCAACTGGCAGAACGGTACGATGAAACAGAAGCAAGGGCCAGTCTCTGCAACCTGTGATATTTTGGGCGTTCTGCTGCTGTTCGCGATGCTGCTGTGGCCCGCGGCGGCGGTGCGTGCGCAGACCGCGAGCCCCCCGGCCCGCGCCGGGGCGCTGGTGCCGAGCTTCTGGAATCCCGAGCGGCGGGTCGAGCGGCCCGATGCCTCGCGCCTGCCGAGCAATCTGCGCTTCCTGACCACGGACGATTATCCGCCCTTCAATTTCGTCTCGTCGGATGGGACCCTTATGGGGTTCCACGTGGATCTGGCGCGCGCCATCTGCGCGGAACTCGCCATTTCCTGCACCATCCAGGCGGTGCCGTTCGACACGCTGCTGGACAGCCTCGACCAGAACAAGGCGGATGCGGCCATCGCCGGGATTGCCGCGAACCCCGCAAGCCGCCAGCGCGCGGATTTCACCGAGCGCTATCTTGGCACGCCGGCCCGCTTCGTCGCGCGCAAAGGGCAGGGCCTTGCCGAGGCGACGCCGGAACAGGTGGCGAACAAGAGCGTGGCCGTGGTCGCCGGCACGGCGCACGAAGCCTATCTGCGCGCGTTCTTCAACGAGGCCGCGATCCGCCCCTATCCCGATGCCCAGGCCGCCCGCGAGGCGCTGCGCACCGGAAAGGTGGACCTGCTGTTCGGCGATGCCATCGGCCTTGCGCTGTGGCTGAACGGTTCGTCCTCGCAAGGCTGCTGCGCCTTTACCGGGGGACCGTTCACCGAGAGCCGCTATTTCGGCGACGGGCTCGCGGTGGCGGTGAAATCCGGTAACGATCAGGTGCGCCGGGCCATCGATTATGCGCTCCAGCGGCTGTGGGAGAAGGGCGTTTACACCGATCTTTATCTGCGCTGGTTCCCGGTGGGGCTTTATTAGAGCTGCGCGGCGCGGCCTTTTGCGGCAAGGGGCGGCGGCGGATCCGGCGGGCGGCGTCCCGGCCTTCCGTAAGGGGCGTTGACGCGAGCGTGTAATGCATCCGGCGCGGAACGGGCTTCACATGCGGGGCATGCTTCATGGGTCATGGAGACCTTCATGTTCCGCTGCCTTCAGGGCCAGATGCCCACCCTTTCCCCCATTACCGCCCGCTCTCTCGTGCCGGCGCTTTCCCTCTTGCCCGTGCTGTCCGTGGCGCTCACGCTGCTCGCCGTCCCGGCGCTCGCCCAGCAGCCGCCCGTGTCCATCGTCCGCGGCACGATCCTCGCCGTGGAGGGACACGACCTCACGCTGGACACCAAGGACGGCGCGACCAAGGTGGCCCTTGCCGACAACACCGTGCTGACCGGGGTCAACAAGATCACCCTCGCGGACATCAAGCCCGATGCCTATGTGGGCGTCGTTTCCGTGCCCGCGCCGGACGGCCTGGATCATGCCGTCTCGATCCATGTCTTCCCGCCCGAGCAGCGCGGCACCGGCGAGGGCTCGCGGCCGTGGGACCGGCCCGGAAGCACCATGACCAATGCCGCCGTCGCGCAAGAGGTGACCGCCAAGGACGGCGAGATGCTCACCCTCAAATACGGATCCGGGGAAAAGAAGGTGCTGGTGACGCCGGAAACCTCGCTGGTTCGCTTCGAGCCCGGTGCCACCACCGCCGAGCTGAAGCCGGGTGTGAAAGTGATGGCCTTCACCAACGGGCCCGCCGCAGGCGAACGGCAGGTGCGCCGCCTGCTGGTGGTGCGCGGGGATTTCATTCCCGCGCTGTGAGCGTTCGTCCCGCTCCGGCGGCATGCAAGCGCAGAGGTGCCGATGCGCGAACATCGGCGCTTCCCTCCGGCGGCGTCGCGCACTAGTGTCCGCGCCTTCCCGCACTGCGCGCCCACCGGAGACCCGTCATGAGCCTGGCGCCCGCCCCGAACGATACCCTTGCCGCCGAACTGCATGCGTTCGCCGAAACCGCGACCGCCTGGCCGTTCGAGGAAGCGCGCAAGATCGTCGCGCGGCTGAAACGCCAGCCCAAGGACGAAGTGCTGTTCGAGACCGGATACGGCCCCTCGGGCCTGCCGCACATCGGCACCTTCGGCGAGGTGGCGCGCACCACCATGGTGCGCCACGCCTTCCGCGTGCTGACCGAAGACAAGATCAAGACCCGCCTGCTGTGCTTTTCCGACGACATGGACGGCATGCGCAAGATCCCGGAAAACGTGCCGGATCGCGCCGCGCTGGAACCCTATCTCCAGATGCCGCTGACCGCCGTGCCCAATCCGTTCGGCGGGGATTTCGCGAGCTTCGGCGACCACAACAACACCATGCTGCGGCGCTTCCTGGACACGTTCGGCTTCGATTACGAATTCGCCAGCGCGACTGAGTATTACAAGTCCGGCAAGCTGGACGCGGTGCTGCTGCGCGCGGCGGAGAAGTATGACGCCATCATGGCGGTGATGCTGCCGACGCTCGGCGAGGAGCGCCAGGCCACCTACAGCCCGTTCCTGCCCATCTCGCCGGTGAGCGGGCGGGTGCTCTACGTGCCGCTCAAGGCGGTGGACGCCAAGGCCGGCACCATCACCTTCACCGATGAAGATGGGGTGGACAAGACCGTTCCGGTCACCGGCGGCCATGTGAAATTGCAGTGGAAGCCGGATTTCGGCGCCCGCTGGGCCGCGCTCGGCGTCGATTTCGAGATGTTCGGCAAGGACCACCAGACCAATGCGCCGGTCTATGACAAGATCTGCGAGATCCTCGGCGGCACCGCGCCCGAGCATTATGTCTATGAGCTGTTCCTCGACGAGAACGGCCAGAAGATCTCCAAGTCCAAGGGCAACGGCCTCACCATCGACGAATGGCTGACCTACGCCAGCCCGGAGAGCCTCGCGCTCTACATGTTCCAGTCGCCGCGCTCCGCCAAGAAGCTGCATTTCGACGTGATTCCGAAGGCGGTGGACGAATATTTCAGCTTCCTCGGCCGCTATCCGTCCCAGGATTGGAAGAACCGGCTGGGCAATCCGGTGTGGCATATCCATTCCGGCGAGCCGCCGGCGATCGACATGCCGGTGTCCTTCACCATGCTGCTGAACCTCGCCTCGGCCTCCAATACCGAGGACGAGAGCGTGCTGTGGGGCTTTCTGAACCGCCATGTGCACGGCGTGTCGGCGCAGACCCATCCCAAGCTCGCCGAGCTGGTGGGTTATGCGGTGAAGTATTTCCATAGCTTCGTGAAGCCGAACAAGGTCTACCGCACCCCCGATGCGGTGGAGCGCGAAGCCCTGGAAGCCCTCGACGCCGCGCTCGCGGCGCTGCCCGCCGAGGCCACAGCCGACGACATCCAGACCGCGCTCTATGACGTGGCGCGCCCCATTCCGCGCTATCAGGACCTGAAAGCCAAGGGCGCCACGCCGGAACGGCCGGGCGTTTCGGTGCAATGGTTCAACACGCTCTACCAGGTGTTGCTGGGGCTGGAGAAAGGCCCGCGCTTCGGCTCGTTCGTGGAGATCTACGGCGTTCCCGAGACGCGGGCGCTGATCAAAGAGAAGCTGGGATAGTCCCCGCCGCCCATGTCTCCAGAGCCGGATCGCCCTCCAGGCGCGGCGCACGAAACCAACGTACGGTGCGCAAGGCTTAGTTTGCCTCTGCCGTGCGGCCGACCTTGCTCAAGGTAAAGTTGGCCGTTGTCACGGTCGGCCCGCCCGGCTCCACCGCATCTCGTACGGTGAAGGTGAATTTACCTTGCCCTGCATTGCGGATGATCATGGTGGCATGGCTGTCGCCATTGACCGGCTTCGGCCATTTCACCGCGAGCACCAGGGAATCGCCCGCCCGTACGCCGTTCAACGCTGCCGGCGCATCGCCCTCTGTGATGTAGACGCCGCTATAGCGCTTTGTCGCCGGATCGAATTGCAAATCGGCGGACAATGTGCGGCTGAGGATCAACGCGCTGCATTTCCCGCCAAGAGAAAGCGAGCGTGCGCCGGTGCCGCCATTGGCTGCGCACTCCAGGGGAACGCTGAGGGCTCGGGCCGTGGGTTTCAACGAGCCCGCGCCCGACCATGCGCCTTCGAAGCGCGCCAAAAAGTCGGCTTCGTCCGCCCGCGCCGGAACTGCCAGCGCCGATGTCGTGAGAAGCGCCGCAGCGAGCGGCGCCCATATGCGCATGCGCATGGTTCGCCTCCCAAGATTATGAATTTATGAGCTGCATGAGGTCAACGCGCTGCGCCCCGCCCTGTTCCCCAATAAGGCCTTTCATTGCACGTCGTTTGTAGTAAGATAATATTAATTACGATTTTCAGTTGTTATATGGAGAGCCGTCATGTCGCTGCGCTTGGGGGACGTGGTTCCCGATTTCACCGCCCAGACCACCGAAGGTCCGGTGCGCTTTCATGAATGGCTCGGGGACTCCTGGGGCATCCTGTTCTCGCACCCCAAGAATTTCACGCCGGTCTGCACCACCGAGCTGGGCCAGGTGGCGCATCTGAAGGGCGAGTTCGACACGCGCAACGTGAAGGTCATCGGCCTCTCCGTCGATACGTTGGAAAACCACCCGCAATGGGTGGGCGACATCGCGGACGCCACCGGCGCGCAGCTGAATTTTCCGCTGATCGCCGACAGCGATAAGACTGTCTCCGGCCTCTATGACCTGATCCACCCCAATGCCAGCGACACCGCGACCGTGCGCGCGGTGTTCATCATCGGGCCGGACAAGAAGCTGAAGCTGACCCTGACCTATCCCGCCAGCACCGGCCGCAATTTTCAGGAAATCCTGCGGGTGCTGGATTCGCTGCAACTCACCTCCCAGCATTCGGTCGCAACCCCAGCGGACTGGAAGCAGGGCGAGGATGTCATCATCGTCCCTTCGGTGTCCGATGCGGCGGCGAAGGAGAAGTTTCCCGAGGGCTGGAAGACGGTGAAGCCCTATCTGCGGGTGGTGCGCCAGCCAGGCAGCTGAGCGGGGTTCGATTCCTTAACTCCGGGGCGGGAACCTGTTCCCACCCCCTCGGCACAGCGCGGGAACAGGTTCCCGCGGTTCGGCGGCGCGTGCTAAATGAGCGCCTGTGCCGATCCGGGAGTGCGCCATGGCCGAGGGAAACAACCAGCTCACCCGCTTCTTCGGCGGCTCGCCCGCTTTGGTCCTGGTGCGGCTGATCGTGCTTTCCGTGGTGGTGGGGGTGATTCTCGCCGCCCTCGGGCTCGATCCGCGCAATTTGCTCTCCAGCCTGCGGCATCTGGTGGAAAATCTCTTCACCTTCGGCTTCGACGCGTTCGAGCGCTTGTGGCGCTATTTCTTGCTGGGCGCGGTCATCGTCTTCCCCTTGTGGCTGATCCTGCGCCTCGTGCGCGGCAGCCGCTGAACCCGCGAAGGTGCCGCGCGGGGAAAGCTGGATCATGAGTTCCGTTGAAATCCAGTCGCCGCCCCGCGCGGGCGCGCCGCTTCCCGATGAGGCGCCGCGCCCGGTGGAGGTCTCGCACCGCCGGGTGCTGGCGATCGCCTTGCCCATGACCATTGCCCATCTCACCACGCCGCTGCTGGGCGTGGTGGATACGGCGGTCGTGGGGCGGCTCGGCGATGCGGCGCTCATGGGCGGGGTGGCGCTGGGCGCGGTGATCTTCGATTTCCTGTTCTGGGGCTTCGGGTTCCTGCGCATGGGCACGGTGGGCCTCGCCGCCCAGGCGCTGGGGCAGGGCGATGCGCAGGAGACGCGCGCGGTCGCGGCGCGGGCGCTGCTTTTGGCGCTGGCCTGCGGGCTCGCCCTCATCCTGCTGCAATGGCCCATCGGCCTCGGCGCGCGGGCGCTGGCCGGGGCAAGCCCGGCGGTGGATGCGGCGGTGGCGGCCTATTTCCACATCCGCATCTGGGCGGCGCCGTTCTCGCTCGCCAATTATGCGCTGGTGGGCTGGCTCACCGGCATCGGCCGCACGGGACACGCGCTGGCGCTCCAGGTGGGCATCAGCCTCGTAAACATGGCGGCGACCGTGACCCTGGTGCTGGGGCTCGGCTGGGGTGTCGCGGGCTCGGCGGCGGGAACGCTTCTGGCGGAAGCCCTTGGCGCCATTGCGGGACTATTGCTGTGCGCGCGCCTGCTGAAGTTCCGCCTCGCGGTGCCGCAAGCGGTGCTGTTTGACCGCGCGCGGCTGATGGCGACCTTCGTGCTCAACCGCGACATCATGATCCGCACCGCCGCGCTTCTGGCCGGCTTCAGCTTTTTCGCGGCCCAGGGCGCGCGGGCGGGCGACGTGGTGCTGGCCGCCAATGCCCTGCTGAACAACATGATTCTCCTGGCCGCCTATTTCCTCGACGGGTTCGCCACCGCCGCCGAGCAGATTTGCGGGCAGGCGGTGGGCGCGCGCAACCGGCCGGCCTTCGGGCGGGCGGTGCGCCTCGTGCTGATGTGGGGCTTCGGCTTCGCGCTGTGCGCCTGCGCGCTCTATCTTGTGGCCGGGCCGGCGATCGTCGATCTCATGACCACCAGCCCCCAGGTGCGTGTGGCGGCGCGCGAATTCCTGATCTTCGCGGCGATTTTGCCGGTGGTCGGGGTGGCGGCCTATGCGTTCGACGGCATCTATATCGGCGCGCTCTGGTCGCGCGACATGCGCAACCTCATGCTGCTGTCGCTCGCTTTGTATCTCGGGTCGTTCCTTGTGCTGCGCCCGCTTGGAAACGAAGGGCTCTGGCTCGCCTTCCTGGTGTTCCTCGGGGCGCGCGGCACCCTTCAGGCCCTGCGCCTGCCGGCCCTGCTGAACCGCACGTTTGCGCGCTAGGAGCGATCGAGATTCGCGGATGAACGGGCCGTCCTGTCCCTCCCCCCTTGCGGGGGAGGGGGACCGGCATCGCTAAGCTGCACGTTTTCCGCTTAAGTTTAAGACGCTTCAACTGGGAATATATGCTTCCCATCGGCGCCGAGGGGCAGCGGGCGCACCCAGGCAACGGCGGAAAGGGGGAGTGCGGCATAAAGATGGGGAAAAAGGGCGCCGCCGCGTGAGACTTCCCACTTCAGCGCTTCCCCGAGCTTCCCCGCCTCCACCGCGACCAGAAATAAATTCTCCTGTCCTGAGAAGTGCTTGGCGGCGGTCTCCCGGGCCTGGGCGGCGGTCGAGAAATGGATATAGCCGTCGGCAAGGTCCACCGGCGCGCCGTCGAAACGGCCGGCGGCTTCCGCAACGCTCCACAAGCTGGTGGAACAGATCTTGAAGATGAGGCGGTCACGTTGGATCATGCTGCCATGTAGCGCGCAGACGGTCGGCGCGCCAGCCAAGATCTCGCCCGGTTCCCCTGACGAATCGGACTTAATTCCTGGACTTTCGTAACTTTTGCACTTATTTTCCTAGTGTTCGGGTGTCTTTCGGTAAAAGTCTGGTTTCGAAATTGTTCCGTCAAGTCGGTTCCAGGCGAGGTGGAAGGAAATACCTCCTTTCGCCTCGGATGCGGATCGTTTTGCGTCCACGGGATGCGCATGCTCACTCATGGTCAAGTCTGGGGCGCCCTCGACCGCCTCGCCGCGCAGCATGGCCTTTCCGCTTCGGCGCTCGCCAAGCGGGCGGGGCTGGATTCGACCGCCTTCAACCGGTCGAAGCGGATCACGCCGGACGGGCGGCCGCGCTGGCCTTCCACCGAGAGCCTCGCCAAGGTGCTCGCCGCCACCGGCTCCAGCATCGATGATTTCACCGCTTTGCTGGACGGCAACGGGGAAGCGGCGCTGCGCCATTCGGGCTTGGCCGAAGATCCCCTTCCCCCGCCCCGCCCGGCCCGCACCATTCCGCGCATCGGCTTCGCCCAGGCGGGCAAGGGCGGCTTTTTCGACGATGCCGGCTTCCCGGTGGGGGGGGGATGGGACGAGCTGCTGTTTCCCGAGGTGGGCGACGAGCATGCCTATGCCCTGGAGATTTCCGGCGATTCCATGCAGCCGCTGTATCGCGAGGGGGATATCGTCATCGTCTCCCCCGCCGCCACGCCGCGCCGGGGCGACCGGGTGGTGGTGAAGACCCGCGACGGCGAGGTGCTGGCCAAGGAACTGGTGCGCATGACCCCGCGCACCGTGGACCTGCGCTCGCTCAATCGCGAATATGAGGACCGCCATATCCCCGCCGCCGAAGTGCTGTGGGTGGCCCGCATAATCTGGGCGACGCAATAGCCTCGTCCCGTCGCCGGCCTATCCCTCCGCCCCGAGCAGCTTTTCCAGCGTCTCCAGGCGGTCGGCCTCGCGCGGCGGCTTGTCCCAGCGCAGGCGGGCGATGCGGGGAAAGCGCATGGCGATGCCCGAGCGGTGGCGGGTGGAGCGGGCGAGCCCCTCGAAGGCGATCTCCAGCACCAGCCCGGCGTCCGGCTCGTGCAGCACCTCGCGCACCGGGCCGAAGCGGTTCACTGTCGCCTCACGAACGAATTTGTCGATCGCCAGCAATTCCTCATCGGTGAAGCCGAAATAGGCCTTGCCCACGGGCACCAGGGTGTCCACCCCCTCGGCTTGCGTCCACACCCCGAAGGTATAGTCGGAATAATAGGACGAGCGCTTGCCGTGGCCGCGCTGGGCATACATCAGCACCGCATCCACCGTGTGGGGATCGCGCTTCCATTTCCACCAGGGACCCTTGGGCCGGCCGGGCAGATAAAGGCTATCGGCGCGCTTCAGCATCACCCCTTCCACCGCTTCCGCATCCACCCCGGCGCCGGCGGAAGCCGGATCCGCGCGGGCGGCGGCGAGCGCCTCCCAGCTCGCGAACGGCACCAAGGGGGAAAGATCGAGCCGGGACGCGGCGGTGCGCGCGATCAGCGCCGCGAGGCGGGCGCGGCGCGCGGCGAAGGGCTGTTCGCGCAGGTCTTCGCCTGCCTCCACCAGCAAATCATAGGCGCGCATATGGGCGGGATAATCCCGCAGCATCTTGGGCGTGACGGTTTTGCGGTTCAGCCGCTGCTGGAGCACGTTGAAGGATTGCACCCGCCCCTCGCGCACCACCAGCAATTCCCCATCCATCGCGCCCTCGAAATCGAGCGCGTCCACGAGGTCGGGAAAGGCGGGCGAGATGTCCTCGCCGGTGCGGGAATAGAGCCGCACGATCCTTTCCCCCTCGGGCGAAACCCCGGCCACCGCCTGGATGCGGATGCCGTCCCATTTCCATTCGGCGGCGAAGGTGGAAGGATCGAGGGCGGTAAAATCGCTCTCCTCGATCGCGTGGGAGAGCATCACCGGGCGGAACGGGGCGGGATCGAGGTTTTCCGGGCGCGGCGCGCGGCCTTCCACCCAGGCGAACAGATCGAGATAAGGCGAGGCGAGGCCCGGCCACACCAGCTCCACCTCGTCGGGCGCAAGACCGCCCAGCGTGGCCACGGCGGTCTTGGCGAGCCGCGCGGAAGCGCCGACCCGCAGCGCGCCGGTGATCAGCTTCAGCAGCGCCCAGCGGCCGGTATCGTCCAGCCCGTCCAGCCAGTCGGCGAGCTGGCCGGGCAAGGCGCGCTTGGGCAAGGTTTCCAGGCCGTGGACGATTTCCGAGAGCAAAGGCGCATGGTCCGGCGGCGCCGCGCCCTCGGGCAAGGGCCACATGAGGGCGACGGTCTCGGACAGGTCGCCCACATAATCATAGGACATGGCGAACAGCACCGGGTCCGCCCGCTCCTGGATCAGCGCGCGCACGAGCCCCGGCTTGGCATTGGTGAAGGAGAGCGCGCCGGTAAGCGCGGCGAGCGCGATGCCGCGCTCCGGATCCGGCGTGGTGGCGAAATAATCCGCCATCAGGCGGATCTTGGCGTTGCGGCCGCTCTCATAGGCGAGGCGATCCAGCAAGGCGGCGAAGCGGTTCATGGCGTCGCCTCCGGTGGGGAAGCGGGCGCGGGCGCGGCGGGCGGGGCCTCGTTCTCCTCCTCGCCATAGCCCACCATGTGGAGCGGCCGGGCGCGCAATTGCCGGGTCATGGCCCAATGCACCAGCGCATCCTCGGCGCCGTGGGTCACCCACACTTCCTCGCAGCCGGTGGCGGAAATGGCGGCGGTGAGGCCGTCCCAGTCCGCATGGTCGGAAATCACCAAAGGCAATTCGATGCCGCGCTGGCGGGCGCGGGCGCGCACCCGCATCCAGCCCGAGGCAAAAGCGGTGACGGGGTCGGGAAAATTGCGCGACCAGATGTCGGTAATCGAGGTGGGCGGGGCGATCACCACCGCGCCGGCGAAATCGGCTTTCTTCGCTTCCTTCGCAAGGCGGATGTCGCCGAGCGGAATGCCGCACGCCTGATAATAGGCGCTGATCTTCTCCAGCGCGCCATGGATGTAGATGGGGGCGGAATGCCCCGCCGCGCGCAGCAGCGCCATGACGCGCTGTGCCTTGCCGAGCGAATAGGCGCCGACGATGTGCGCGCGCTCGGGAAATACATGCAGCGAATTCATCAGCTTGGCGGTCTCAGTGGCGGCATCGGGATGGCGGAACACCGGCAGGCCGAAGGTCGCCTCCGAGATGAACACATGGCAGCGCACCGGCACGAACGTGGCGCAGGTGGGATCGCGCGCATCCTTGTAATCGCCCGAGGCGACGATGGTGCAGCCGCGCCAGGAGAGTTCGAATTGCGCCGAGCCCAGCACATGGCCGGCGGGATGGGCGGTGACGGTGACGCCGCCGATCTCGACGCTCTCCCCATAGGCGATGGCCTGGGTCGCCCCGGCGAAATTGGCGCCGTAGCGAATCGCCATCAGGTCCAGCGTCTCGCGGGTGGCGAGCACATGGCCGTGGCCCGCGCGGGCATGGTCGGAATGGCCGTGGGTGATGAGCGCGCGCGGCACGGCGCGCGTTGGATCAATGAAGAAATCCCCTTTGGGACAATAAAGCCCACCCGGGGCAGGGTGCAGAAGTTCGTCCGGACGCATGGTTGTCGGTTATATGGGGTGGAGCGCCGAAGGCGCGAGGGTGCGGCGCTTGGTTTCCGGGCGTCGCCTTCAGGGGGAGTCCGCTTCAAGGTGTCGATCTTTCCCGTTCCCCTGTCCGGCGATCCGGCGCTGCATCGCCGGCTCGATTGGGCGCGCGCCTATCTCGACGATGGCGAGGCGCAGGTTGCGGGCGACATGCTGGCCGACCTCGTCGCCGAGGCGCCGCATTTCATCGCCGCCTGGTTCCTGCTGGGCGAGGCGCGCGCGGCGGCCGGCGATGGCGCCGGCGCGATCGAGGCCTATGAGAACGTGCTTGCGCGCGATGACGCCGACATGCTCGGCGCCGGCCTGCGGCTGGCGCGGCTCGGCGCGCGCGGGGTGGGGGACGCCATGTCGCCCGCCTTCGTGCGCACCTTGTTCGATCAATATGCCCCGCGCTTCGACACCGCCCTGCGCGAGGGCCTCGCCTATCGCGGGCCCGAGGTGCTGGACGCGGCGGTGCGGACCGCCTGCACGGCCGCCGGCGTGCCGCCGCATTTTCATCGCGCGATCGATCTCGGCTGCGGCACCGGGCTCGCCGCGCCGGTGTTCGCGCCGATGGTGGAGGCGCTGGTCGGCGTGGATCTCTCCCCGGCCATGATCGAGAAGGCGCGGCACCTCGGCCTTTATGCCGCCCTTGAGGCGGGCGAGATGGTGGCCTTCCTTAAGGGCCAGCCGGCGGGCGGGGCGGACCTTGTGCTGGCGGCGGACGCGCTGTGCTATCTCGGCACGCTGGAGGGCGTGTTCCACGCGGCGGCACGCGCGCTCGCGCCCGCCAGCTGGCTCGCCTTCACCCTGGAGACCCATGACGGGGCGGGAATGATCCTGCGCGATACCCTGCGCTATGCCCATGGCCGCGCCCATGTGGCGGATACGCTGACGACGGCGGGGTTCGTGCCCTCGGTACTGGATCCGGTTTCCACCCGCACCGAAAAGGGCGTTCCGGTGCCGGGGCTGGTGTGCGTGGCGCGGCGCGCCCCCCTTTCACCCTGCGCGTCCCCCTCACCCTAGCCCTCTCCCCGGCGGGGAGAGGGGATGCGATGGGGCGGATTGGGAGGGTTTCGCGCTTTCCCTCAAGCGCCGGCCTTTCCCCCGTCCCGCCATGCCCCCTCTCCCCGCCGGGGAGAGCGTTGGGGTGAGGAGAGCGTTGGGGTGAGGGGAACAAGCAAGCTCAGTCCAGCGCCAGCTGGAACGGCTCGCCGGCCATGCAGTCGCGCCCGCGGCCGATGGCGGAAATCGCCCGGATCATGCGGCCGTTGCGGTTGAGCGCGGCATCGCCCAGCGATACGATCTTGGCATTGGGCGTGGCGGTGGGCGAAGCGGAGCGCAGGCGCACCGCCAGTTCGAATTCGTCGCGATGGGGCAGCAGCGCGCACACCGTGACATAAGCCGCAGCCGTGGACCGCGAGACCCCGGCATAGCAATGGATGACCAGCGGCGCGGAGCGCGGCCAGGCGCGCACGAACTCCAGCAGCTCGTTCATATGCGCCTCGCCGGGCGTCACCATGCCCTCGACCTCGCTGACGATGTCGTTGATGGAGAGGAACAGATGGTTCGCGGCGTCCACATTGTTGGGGCGCGTCAGCAGGGTCTCGCGGCCGACCAGCGTGATGATGTAGCGCGCGCCGGTTTCTTCCACCGTCTCGTGCAGCTTTGCGAGGGAGCAGACATGGATCATGGCGTTAGCTCCGCGAACCGGGTGAGGAACCGTTCCTTGGCGGTTTCAGCCGGCCAAGGGGTGAGATAATCCTTCTCCGCCTCCGCGTCGAGGCGGATCGGGCGGCCGAAGAAGGCGCGCGCCTCCGGGGCCGCGAAGCCGGCAAGATGGGTCGCTTCCAGATAGGCGGACGCGCGGTCGGCGGTTTTGACGATCCGCGTCAGGGCCTGCGGCCATTCCGGCGGCAGGCCGAAGCGCAGGCTGATGGCAGCCAGCAGGCGCGCTTCCACCGCCTTGTAGTCGCCGCCGATCATGGCCTTGAAGGGCGAGATCATGTCGCCGATCACATATTCCGGCGCATCGTGCAGCAACACCGCGCGCCGCCAGCGCAGATCCATGTCGCCGACCGCGCGGCGGGCGAGCTTTTCGGTCAGCAGGGAATGCTGGGCCACGGAAAAGATGTTCGCCCCGCGCGTCTGCCCGTTCCAGCGCGCCACGCGGGCAAGGCCGTGGGCGATATCCTCGATCTCGATGTCGAGCGGCGAGGGGTTCAGCAGGTCCAGCCGCCGGCCGGACAGCATGCGCTGCCACGCGCGCGGCGGGTTTTTCGCTTTGGGTAGGGGGCCGGCTCCGGGTCCGGTGGAAATCGCCGCCATGACGAATCGCGTGCTCCTTTGAATCCGAGAAGGTAAGCTTCCTCCAGCCTGGAACAACCCGATGGTTTCCCTTATGGCCGACGCCGTCCGCCCGACCCTCGCCGCCAGCGCCGCCGTGTTTCGCGGCCCGCTGGTCCTGCTCGCCCAGCGCGGCTATGCCCCCGGCAAGGGCCTGTGGAGCCTGCCCGGCGGGCGGGTCGAGCCGGGCGAGACCCTGGCGGAGGCGGCGGCGCGCGAGGTGAGGGAGGAAGTCCAGGTCGAGGCGGACATCATCGGCCTCGCGGCGGCGCTTGATTTCATCTCCCGCGACGCGGACGGCACGCTGACGAGCCATTTCGTGGTGGCGGCCCATGCCGCGCTCTGGCGCGCCGGGGAACCGGTGTTGAGCGACGAGGCGGTGGCGGTGGGCTGGTTCCATCCCGAGGAGGTGGCGGGCCTCGCCACCACCCACGGCCTCGCCGACGTGGTGCATCGCGCCGCGCGTCTGCTGGCCACCGAGGGGGCGACGGCGGAGGGGGTCGCAGAGGGAGCGGCGGCGGATCAGCCGCAGGCCCTGGCGCACGCGCCCTCGTGAGCGCGGCCATCTTGACCGCGCGGGCGCCGCGCGGCACGAGTGGCGCCATGTCGGCTTTCCTCACGTCGCCTTTCCCCGTGCCCCGCTTTCTCCTCGCCCTGCTGCTGGCTGTCGCGCTCGGCGTTTCGGGCGGGTCCGCACGGGCGGCGGACGGCTCGACCCCGCCTTATGAGGGCGACATGCTCAAGCTCGCGGAGCTTCTGGGCGGGCTGCATTATCTGCGTCCGCTGTGCGGCATGACGGCGGAAGGCCAGAGCTGGCGCGTGCAGATGCAGGATCTGCTGGAGGCCGAGCAGCCCTCGGACGAGCGCAGGGCGAAGCTGATCGCGGCCTTCAACCAGGGCTATTCCAGCTATGCCCAGGTCTATCGCGCCTGCACCCCGGCAGCGGCGGCGGCGGTGCAGCGCCAATTGACCGAAGGGGCGAAGCTTGCCCACGACATCGCCGTGCGCTTCGGCGGAAATTGAGCGGGGAAAAGGCGGCTCCTGCCGGTGCGGCGGTTAACCTTTCGTTTAGAAGTTCCGCGACGGCGCCCCGGAACGTGGTAGGTATTCGTGCCGCCCCGGCCATGGGGCGCGGCGCGGAGGCCTCTCTTGTCCAGCACGACCCTTCCTCATCAGGACATCGCCGAACTGGGCTCGGACGAGCGCCATGTCGCCTTCAGCTATCTCGACGATGCCTGGACCGAGGCCCTGCGCGACGGGCTGGATGAGGATTGCCTGGTGCAGGCGGCCCTGTTCACGGCCCTGCGCACGCTGGTCGCTGTTTATGGCGAGGAAGCCTGCGCCACCTATGTGGAGGGCCTCGCCGGCCGCATCCGCAAGGGCGAATATACCATCATCGGCCAGCGCCAATAAGGCGGGGAGCCGGGCGCGCGCCCAAGTCCGCAGCGCTTGCCCGGCTAAGCCTCTCCATCGCTCTCCCGCCCCCTCCCCAGCCCTCCCCCGCAAGCGGGAGAGGGGGCGATCTGGCGGGGGCTGGGAGGAGCGCTCCATCCGTAAGCGCGGGGCAAATAGGCGCGGGGACGGGCGCGCGCCCAAGTCCGCAGCGCTTGCCCGGCTAGCCTCCCTATCGCTCTCCCGCCCCCTCCCCAGCCCTCCCCCGCAAGCGGGAGAGGGGGCGATCTGGCGGGGCAGGGAGGAGCGCTCAATCCGTAAGCGCGGGGCAAATAGGCGCGGGGACGGGCGCGCGCCCAAGTCCGTAGCGCGCTTGCCTGGCTAGCCTCCCAATCGCTCTCCCGCCCCCTCCCCAGCCCTCCCCCGCAAGCGGGAGAGGGGGCGATCTGGCGGGGGCTGGGAGGAACGCTCCATCCGCAAGCGCGGGGCGAACCCTCTCCCGCTTGCGGGGGAGGGCAGGGAGGGGGTCGCGCGCAGGGCGCGGCGTGGCGCGATCTCACCCGCCCGGCTTCAGCGTCTCCAAAAACCGCACCGGCGCGCCGTGGGACGGGGCGATCAGCTCGCCTTCCCACATCACCTTGTTGCCGCGCACGATGGTGCCCACCGGCCAGCCCGTGACCTCCTTGCCGTCATAGGGCGTCCATTGGGCGCGCGAGGCGATCCAGGCATTGGTGATGGTGGCGCGGCGCTTGAGGTCCACCACCGTGAAGTCGGCGTCATAGCCCACCACGATGCGGCCCTTGCAGGCGATGTTGAACAGCCGCGCCGGGCCGGCGCTGGAGAGGTCCACGAACCGCTGCAACGAGAGCTTGCCGTTCGCCACCTGGTCCAGCATCAGCGGCACCAGGGTCTGCACGCCGGTCATGCCCGAGGGGCTTTCGGGATAGGTCTTGGCCTTCTCCTCCAGCGTGTGGGGCGCATGGTCGGAGCCGAGCACGTCCACCACGCCGTCGGTGACCGCCGCCCAGATGGCATCGCGATGGCGCGCGCCGCGCACCGGCGGGTTCATCTGCGCCAGCGTGCCGAGCCGCTCGTAGCAATCGGGCGCGGCGAGCGTCAGGTGATGGGGGGTGACTTCCACGGAAGCGACGTCGCGCGCGCCGGCGAGAAATTCCATCTCCTGCGCGGTCGAGACATGCAGCACATGCACCCGCGCGCCCACCTCGCGCGCCAGGTTCACGAGGCGCTGGGTGGCGATGAGGGCGGCGACATCGTCGCGCCAGATCGGGTGCGAGGCGGGATTGCCCACCATGCGCATGGAGCGGCGCTCATTCAGGCGCGGCTCATCCTCGCAATGGAAGGCGGCGCGGCGGCGGATCACTTTGAGGATCTCGCGCACGCCGGCATCATCAGCCACCAGCAGCGAGCCGGTGGAGGAGCCGATGAACACCTTCACCCCGGCCGCGCCCGGCAGGCGCTCCAGCTCCGGCAGGTCGCGCACATTCTCGTGGGTGCCGCCCACATAGAAGGCGAAATCGCAATGCATGCGGTTGGTGGCGCGGGCGATCTTGTCTTCCAGCGCGGCGGCGTCCGTGGTCTGGGGAGTGGTGTTCGGCATCTCGAACACGGCGGTCACCCCGCCCATCACCGCCGCGCGGGAGCCGGTTTCCAGATCTTCCTTCTGCTCCAGGCCCGGTTCGCGGAAATGCACCTGGGTGTCGATGACGCCCGGCAGAATGGTGAGGCCGGTGCAATCGATGGTTTCGCCCGCCGCGCGCGGGGAGAGGCGGCCGAGGGCGGCGATGCGGCCGGCGCTGACGCCGACGTCCAGCATCGCTTCGCCCGCCGGGGTCACGACGCTGCCGCCCTTGAGGATGAAGTCGAAGGTATCCGCCATGTGGGGGCTCGCTCTAATCTGGAGGGGCCGGCTCTAATGTACGGGGCCGGCCCTTGAGGGGGCTGCTGCGCGGCTTTAAGTATGTCTGTAACATCTGACAAGGACATGGCCATGCCGATTGCCCCTCTCGCCGACCGGTCGGTGATCCACGTCGGCGGTCCGGACGCCCGCAAGTTCCTCCACAATCTCATCACCTGCAACGTGGCGGGGCTGGAAACCGGCGGCGCGCGCTTCGGCGCGCTTTTGATGCCGCAAGGCAAGATCATCGCCGATTTCTTCCTCTACGCGCCGGCCGGCGAGCCGGAATTCTTCCTGCTGGACGTGCCGCGCGCGCTGAAGGATGACCTGCTCAAGCGCCTGAAAATGTATCTGCTGCGCGCCAAGGTCGAGTTCACGCTGGACGAGGAGCTCGCGGTGGCGGCGCGCTTCGGCGCCGATGCGCCTGCCGCGCCCGCTTCCGCCCAGGCGTTCCCCGATCCGCGCCTCGCGGCCATGGGCGAGCGTCTGGTGTTGCCGCGCGCCGAGGCCGAGGCGCTGGGCGGGGACGCCGCCGCCTACCACGCCCACCGCATCGCGCTCGGCATTCCGCAAGGCGGCATGGACTTCGCCTATGGCGACGCCTTCCCCCACGAGGCCGACATGGACCAGCTCGGCGGGGTGGATTTCAAGAAGGGCTGCTATGTGGGCCAGGAAGTGGTGAGCCGCATGCAGCATCGCGGCACCGCCCGCACCCGGTCGGTTCAGGCTTTGTTCGAATTCGCCCCGGAGGAGGGCTCGGAGATTCGCGCCGGCGAGAAGACCGTGGGCCACATCGGCTCCTCCGCCCAAGGCCACGGCATCGCGCTGGTGCGGCTCGACCGCGCGGCCGATGCCAGCGCCGCCGGCCTGCCGCTGGTGGCGGGCGGGGTCGAGATCATTTTGCGCCGGCCGGATTGGGCGACCTTCGCGATGGGGGACGCGTGAGCCTCCTGACCCCGCACGCCGATGGCAAGTGCCGCTGCCCCTGGTGCGGCACGGATCCGCTCTATGTCGCCTATCACGACACCGAATGGGGCGTGCCCGAGCGCGACGACCGCGCCTTGTTCGAAAAACTGCTGCTGGACGGATTCCAGGCCGGGCTGGCCTGGATCACCATCCTGCGCAAGCGCGACAATTTCCGCCGCGCCTTCGACGGCTTCGAGCCGGATGTGATCGCCCGCTACGACGCCGTCAAGATCGAAGCGCTGATGAACGATGCCGGCATCGTGCGCAACCGCGCCAAGATCGAGGGCGCGGTGCTCTCTGCCCGCGCCTATCTGGACTGGCAGGCGCGCGGGCGTTCCTTCGCCGATCTCATGTGGGGCGCGGTGGACGGCAAGGTTCAGATGAACCGGCCGAAGACGCTTGCCGACATCCCGGCGCAGACGCCGGCCTCGGTGACGCTTTCCAAGGAATTGAAGGCGCTCGGCTTCAAATTCGTCGGCCCCACCATCGTCTATGCCGCCATGCAGGCGTGCGGGCTGGTGAACGACCATCTGGTGGACTGCCACCGGGCGGATCTGGGCGCATAGCGGCAGGCGCTTAGGGGAATGCGCGAAGGGGAATGCGCGGAGATAAAGACACGGGTTGTCGCAGAGGCCGACATTTCGGTCGGACCTTCATGCGGGCGACGTGTGCGAGCGGGTACACTCACTTGTGAGTATACAACCACCGGGAGGTCCCGTGTCCCCCACCGAGAGTCCGGCACGCGGCCGCATCCTGGAGGCCGCCTATACGCAATTCTACACCTACGGCTTCAAGCGCACGGGCATGGAGGCGATCGCCGCCGCCGCAGGGCTCACCAAGCGCACGCTTTATCAGACGTTCGACAGCAAGGATGCGCTGCTGACGGCCGTGGTGGAATATGCCGCCGCCCTATCCATGCCGCGCATCTCGCGCTGGATCTCGGCCCTGGAGGCGGATCCGCTGGGCGGCATCGACACGGTCTTTGTGGATCTGGCCCACTGGACCCGCGCGCCGGGCTGGATGGGCTCCGGCTTCACCCGCATCGTCACCGAAATGGCCGATTTGCCGGACCATCCGGCGAACCGCGTGGCGCGCGCCCACAAGGAAGCCATCGAAGCGCGATTGGCGCAGGCGCTGGGCTCGGCGGCGCTCGCATCCGAGATTATGATCGTGCTGGAAGGCACGCTCATCCTGTTCCTCATCCGACGCGACCCGGAGCTGATCGCCGCCGGTGCACGCGCCGCCCGCACCCTGGTCAAGACCGCCCGGCGCGCCAACAATCCCTTATCCCTGGAGAACTTCATTGTTTCACGGAAACAATGAAGTGCTATAACCCATTGTGGGATAACAATTTATTGGCGCGAACCGGTATCCATTTCGCTCGAAAATGCTCTACCGCTGATCCGCGCGCGGCAGCACCCATTTGCCATCCTTCAGCGGCAGGAAGCTGCCGTCGTCCAGGCCCACTTCCTCGGCGATCCGGGCGTTGAGCTTGGCGTTCATCGCCATCACGAGGTCGCGGTTCGCGCCCTGGTGGGCGAGGTTGCGCTTCTCCTCCGGATCCTCGCGCAGATCGTAGAGTTCGAGGTCGTTGAGCGCGAGCAGGTCTTCATAGGTGGCGGGCGTGTTGAAGGTGAGCGGGGCGAAATAGCGCGAGAAGCGATAGCGCCCGTCGAACAGGCTGCGGATGGCGCAGCGCTGGGCGAAATCGGGCTCGTATTGCTCCAGCCACGCGCGCTTCTGCGCCCCCGTGGCATCGGGCGAACGGGTGATCGCCTCCATCCGCGTAATCCATTTCGCATCCTGGAACAGCAGCATGTCGTAGCAGAACAGGGCGCCCGGCCGCAGCGTCTCGGGCGCGGCTTTCGCCGGGGCCTTGAGCAAGGGGGAGAAATCGCGTCCCGCCAGTCCCTCGCCCGCCGCCTTCAGTTGGTCCGCCGTAAGCCCGGTGAGGGCGAGCAGGGTCGGCGTGAGGTCGACCTGGGAGGTCACGGCCTGGCAGGAAGCGCCGCCCGGATAGGCGGGATGCACCACGATGAGCGGCAGATGGTTCTGCTCGCGATAGGTGGAATTGCCCTTGCCGCGCATCTGGTGCGCGCCGCCCAGTTCGCCATGGTCGGCGGTGAAGACGATGATGGTGTTCTCGTCCATGCCGGTCTGGCGCAGGGCGGTCAGCACCGTGTCCACCTGCCGGTCGCAGTCGCGGATGCAGTTGAAATAATAATCCCGCAGCACCCGCCAGCGCCGGTCCTCGTCCGGCCACGCGCCCACCAGCGTGTCCTGCACGTCCTGATAGATCAGGTGTGCCGGCGGGCGGCCGGGCGCATCGAAGGGCTGGCTGCGGGTGGAGGGCAGCGGCGCGTCCCATTTGGCGGCATAAATATCGTCGTCGGGCGGCCGGGCGATGGCCATGGCGGATTTCCTGCCCTGCACGGTCTCACCCGGCATGTCGGAATTCACGTACATGACGTCGTGCGGATTGACGAAATTCACCGCCAGATACCAGGGCGTTCCGGACTCTTTCAGCTTGAGCCCCTTGGTGCGCATCCAGCGCTCCACGAACGCCGAGGTCGTGGCATCGTAATCATAGCCGCCGAGCGTGGTGTCGGTGATGTCGCCGAACCCGAAGAAATCCTGGAAGCCGTAGCTCTCCATGGTCTTGCGATATTCGGCCATGGGCGCCTCGTCGGCGTGCTTGGCCTTGTCGAGATTATAGGAGAGATGCCACTTGCCCTGATAGGCGGCGTGGTAGCCGAGCTGGGCGAGGCGATGGCCGATGGTCTTGATGCTGGTGGCCATGTCCGCCTGCCAGGGCGAGTTCGCATTGTCGAACACGCCGGTGTGGGGAATGTGCAGGCCGGTATAGATGGTCGAGCGCGCCGGCGAGCACACGCAGGAGGCCGCCTGATGGTTCGCGAACGAAATGCCGTTCGCCTTCAGCCATTCGCGCGCCGGCACCGGGAACGGCCATTTTTCGAAATAATGCTCCTGGTCCACCAGGATGAAGAGAATGTTGTAGCCCGCCGGCGGGCGCTCGGGCGCCACGCTCACCGCCGGGCGGGAGGCGGACTTCGCCGGCTGGGCGTTCGCGAGATCGGGCAGGAGATGGGCGCCGAGCAGCGCCGCGCCGCTGCCCACCAGAAGGCGCCGGGCGGGATTTTGTGGGCGGTTTTCATCGCCCGAAGCCTGCGAGGGGGATGAAGCCTGCGATGGGCATGAAGCCTGCGATGGGGATGTCGGATCCGACGTCTTATCCTCGGCCACGTGCGCCTCCCGGCTTCCGCCTCGGTTGAGCCGGGCGGAGAATGCCGCACCTTGAGCCGGGCGGGAAGGGGCGAGAAGGGACCGGCGGTCGCCTATTTTCCGTCGAGGCGTTTGGAGAAGATGATGCGCGGCTCCTCGATATAGCCGCTGGCGGCGTAGAAGGCGCGCACCTGCTCGTTTTCCGGGCGTACCAGCAGCATCAGCTTGGGCACGCCGCGTGCTTTCAGCCAATCCTCGGCGGTGTGGGCGAGCGCCCGGCCGAGGCCCTGGCGGGTGAGGTCCGGGTCCACGGCGAGATAATAGATCCAGCCCCGGTGCCCGTCATGGCCCGCCATCACCGAGCCCACCACCGCGCCGGCAGAATCGCGGGCGACGAGAATGGTGGAATGGGGGCCGCGCCGGGCGAGCGCGATGTCGGCGCGCGGGTCGTTCCAGGGACGCACCAGGCCGGCGCGCTCCCAGAGCGAGACCAGGGCATCCACATCGGCGTCGCGCATGTGGCCGATGGGAAGGGCGTGCACGTTCGCGCGGAGCGTCTCTGCGGTATCGGCCATGTCAGTCGTCCTCGAAGGAGAGCGGGCGCGGGGCGGCGGCGCGGCCGAGCCGGTCGGCGATGGCCTCCCCGAGGCCGTCGCGCGGCAGGGGTACCACGGCGATGCCTTGGACGCGAAGGCTGTCGAGATGGCGCAGCGCCCCATAGAGCCGGGCGGCGGCTTCCACCAGATCGCCCGAGGGGCTGAGATCGAAGACGGCGACCGCGGACTCCGTGCCCGGCGGGCGCAGGCCGGCGAAGGTCAAAAGCGCTTCGCCCGGCTTCACCGCGCGCGCGTCGAGCCGCACCGGGGCGTGCGGCGCGTAATGGGAGGCGAGGCGGCCCGGCGCGGACGGCCGATCGGAATCATCGCCGGCCGCGTCCGGCAAGGCGACGCCGAGCACCGCCGCGATGGCGCCGCGCGAGAGGCCGCCCGGCCGCAGCAAGGCGGGATGGGCGCCGGTGCAATCGACTATGGTGGATTCCACGCCCACCGTCGTCGGCCCGGCATCGAGGATGGCGTCGATCCGCCCGTCGAGATCGGCCCGCACATGGGCGGCGTCGGTCGGCGAGACATGGCCGGAGCGGTTGGCGCTCGGCCCCACCACCGGCACGCCCGCCGCGCGCAGCATGGCGAGCGTCGCCGCGTGGGCCGGCACCCGCAGGGCGATGGTGGACAGGCCGGCGCGGGCGAGATCGCACACCGCCCCGGTGTCGCGATAGGGCACCACCAGCGTCAGCGGTCCCGGCCAGAAGGCGGCGGCGAGCGCCTGCGCGGCCGGGGAGAACACACCCAGCCGCTCGGCCGCCGCGCCGTCGGGCACATGGGAGATGAGGGGATTGAAGGCGGGGCGGCCCTTGGCGGCATAGACCTGCGCCACCGCCTGCGCATTGCCGGCGTCCGCCCCGAGGCCATAGACGGTCTCGGTGGGGAAGGCGACCACGCCGCCCGCCCGCAGCAAGCGCGCCGCCTCCGCCACAGCCTCGCCCGCGCCCGCCGCCTCGCCCGATCCCGTGGCGTCGAGCAGGTGCGTGGATTTCGGGGCGGGTTGGGTGACGATCATGACAGCTGCTCCACGGCCCCTACGACGAAAGCGGGTGCGGCCGGGTCTTGACGAAGGATCGCCGAGGCGCCGAATTGGTGCCCAACGTTCGCCGCACGGCTTAAGGCCGGCTTGTGCAAGCGGTCAAGGCGCATGTGGCGCCGCAACAGGTTTCGGAGGTGATGATGCCCTATCGTGCGCCCGTGGAGGATGTGTCCTTCTTCCTCAAGCACTGCACCTCGCTTCCCCACCTCATCGACCAGGGCGAGGTGGATCTCTCGTTCGACCTCATCGACAGCGTGCTGGAGGAAGCCGGCAAGTTCGCCGCGCAGGTCATCGAACCGCTGGACCGGGTGGGCGACACCAAGGGCAATGTGCTGAAGGACGGCGCGGTCACCACCGCTCCCGGCTGGCGCGAGGCCTATGCGGCGTGGACGCAGGCCGGGTGGAATTCGGTGGCGGCCGAGGAGAAGTTCGGCGGCCAGCATCTGCCGAGCGTCGTCACCTCGGCGCTGAACGAATTCTGGAACAGCGCTTCCCCCGCCTTCGGCATCGGCCCGGTGCTGACCATGGGCGCCATCGAGGCGCTGACCACCCACGGCTCGGCGGCCTTGCAGGGCCTGTATCTGGAGAAGCTGGTCTCGGGCGCCTGGACCGGCACCATGAACCTCACGGAGTCGCAGGCCGGTTCGGACCTTGCGGCCCTGCGTGCGCGGGCCGAGCGGGCAGGGGATGGCAGCTATCGCATCTTCGGCACCAAGATCTTCATTTCCTATGGCGAGCACGACATCGCCGAGAACATCGTCCATCTGGTTCTGGCGCGCCTGCCCGACGCGCCCGCCGGCACGCGCGGCATCTCGCTGTTCGTGGTGCCGAAAATCCTGGTGAATGGCGACGGCACGCTCGGCGCGCGCAATGACGTGACGTGCGTCGGGCTGGAACACAAGCTCGGCCTGCACGGCTCGCCCACCTGCACCATGGTGTTCGGCGACACGGGCGCGGGCGCGGTCGGCTATCTCGTGGGCGAGGAAAGTCGCGGCCTCGCCTGCATGTTCACCATGATGAACAATGCCCGCCTCGCGGTGGGCATCCAGGGCGTGGCGGTGGCCGAACGCGCCACCCAGCGCGCCATCGCGTTTGCCCAGGAACGCCGGCAGGGCAAGGCGCAGAGCTGGCACGGCGAGGGCATGGCGCCGATCATCGCCCATCCGGACGTGAAGCGCATGCTGCTGACCATGCGGGCGGAGACCGACGCGGCGCGCGCCATCTGCCTGATGACGGCGGACGCGCTCGACCGCGCGCGGCGCACCGACGATCCCACCGCCAAGGCGGCGGCGACGGCGGAGGCGAGCCTTCTCACCCCGGTCGCGAAGGCCTTCTCCACCGACATGGGCATCGAGGTTGCCTCCACCGGCGTGCAGGTGCATGGCGGCATGGGCTATATCGAGGAGACGGGCGCGGCCCAGCATCTGCGCGATGCCCGCATCTTCGCCATCTATGAGGGCACCAACGGCATCCAGGCGATAGACCTCGTCACCCGCAAGCTGCCCCAGGAGGGCGGCGACGTGGTGGCGAAGCTGATCGCCGATTATCGCAGCGTGGCGGAAGCCGTGGCCGCGCTGAACGCGCCGGAATTCGGCCGCGCCGGGGAACAGCTCGCCGCCGCCGTGGATGCGCTCGGCCGCGCCACGCGGGTGATGCTGGATTGGCTCTCCGACGAACAATCCGCCAATGTGCTGGCGGGCGCGACGCCCTATCTGCGCCTGTTCGCCCGTGCCGCCGGCGGTGCCTATCTGGCGCGCACCGCGCTTGCCGCCCATGCCGCCATCGTGGCCGGCGAGAGCGATCCGCGCCATGCCCGGCGGGTGCTGGTGGCGCGCTTCTTCGCCGAGGATCTGTGCCCGCAGGCGCTGGGTCTGGAGGCGGCGGTGGTCTCCGGCGGCGAAGCGGTGCTGCAGAGCGAGGCGGCGCTGGTGCTGTGAGCACCGGCAGGCTTTTCGCTCCACGCCCCTTTTTCGCTCCACGTCCCTCTCTCGCTCAGCGCCCCGGCAGAACCAGCACGGTGGGCTTGGTGGGGAGCGTCTCGCGCGCGAGCATTACGGTGGGCGAGGTCTGACGGACCACCGCATATTCCTCCCCCAGCCGGGAGAGAAAGCGGTCCAAGCCCCATGCGCTGAAATAATGCATGGGGATGACCAGCGGCGCGTTGATGGCCTTGAGCGTCTCCCGCATGCCGTCGATATCGAGCGTATAGGAGCCGTCCACCGGCGCCAGAACCACGTCGATGCGCCCCAGCGCCTCGATATGGTCTTGTGTCAGCACATGGTGCAGATGCCCGAGATGGGCGATGCACACGCCCGCCACCTCGAACACGAACATGGAATTGGCCTCATAATCCGTGCCCGCGCCGCGCCGGATATTGGTCGGCACGTTGCGGATCCACACATCCTCGACCGTCAAATCGTGCTGCGCCGGCTGGCCGTTCTCGCCCCAGCCGCGCAGGACATAAGCGATGCCGGGGTCGGGATGGTCGGTGTAATGGGTGTCGTGCGCCCGGTTCATGGTGGCGATCATCGGCACGATGTCGGGGCGGACATAATCATTATAGTCGGTGGCGATGGTGACGCCCGCCGGGCTTTCGATGAGGAAGGTGGAATGGCCGACGAAGGTGAGGCGCACCTGGCGCCCCGCGTTTGCGGGTTCTGCGTCCGCCGTCTTTGCGTCCGCCGTCTTTGCGCCCACCGTCTTTGCGTCCGCCGCCGGCCGGAAGGCGGCGCGCCACACGCGCGGCGAGGGGGTCGAGGGCTGATCCTGCGCCACCATGCGGGGGCATTTTTCCGGCGGCTCGGCGGCGCGCGCCGAATTGCCCATGGGGAAGGCGAAGAGCGCAATGGCCCCGAAAAGCGCCACCATCTGCCGCATGGATCTCGCCCCCTTCGCCGGTTCGGACCCCTGATGACCGCACACAAGGGCCCGCTCCGCAATCCGCCGGCCTTCACACCGGCGTGACGCGGCGTCCGCCATTTGCTGCGATGCGAAAGCAGGGGTGGAACAAACGGGGCCGTTCTGGTCTTTCTAGCGCGAGCGCTGCCGATGCGGCGGCGCGCGAACGAGGTGCGAACATGACCCTGAGTATCGTTGCTCTCCAGCCGATCGTCGCCCTGGTGGCCGGCGTCCTGATTTTGCTGTTTCCCCGCCTGCTCAATATGGTCGTGGCGATCTATCTGATCGCAATCGGAATTCTCGGATTGATGCCGCATTGAAAGGCAAAATGATGAGCTGCGCCGAAGGGTGCAGTTGATGACGGGAGCTGAGCGGGCTAAAGCATCCGCGCTCTTTGAAATGCGCGTCACCCTAAGGGATCTCCAGATGACGAAATGGGTCTACTCCTTCGGCGATGGTAAGGCCGAGGGGAAAGCCGAGATGCGGAACCTCCTTGGCGGCAAGGGCGCGAACCTTGCCGAAATGGCCAATCTGGGCCTGCCTGTTCCTCCCGGCTTCACCATTCCGACCGAGGTCTGCACTTATTATTACGCGCATGACGAGACCTATCCCCCCGAGCTGAAGGCAGACGTGGACGCGGCGCTGGCCCATGTGGGCGCGCTCACCGGCCGCACCTTCGGCGATGCCGAAAACCCGCTGCTGGTGTCCGTGCGCTCCGGCGCCCGCGCCTCCATGCCGGGAATGATGGACACGGTGCTGAACCTCGGCCTCAATGACGAGACCGTGGAAGCCGTCGCCAAATCCTCCGGCGACCGGCGCTTCGCCTATGACAGCTACCGCCGCTTCATCACCATGTATTCCGACGTGGTGCTGGGCGTGGACCACCACCATTTCGAAGACCTGCTGGAATCCTACAAGCTCAAGCACGGCCACACCCTCGACACCGACCTTTCGGCGGAAGATTGGGCGGCGCTGGTGGTGCAGTACAAGGCCAAGGTTCAGCAGGAGCTGGGAACCCCGTTCCCGCAGGACCCCCATGCCCAGCTCTGGGGCGCCATCGGCGCGGTGTTCGGCTCCTGGATGAACCAGCGCGCCATCACCTATCGCCGCCTGCATGCGATTCCCGAAGCCTGGGGCACGGCCGTGAACGTGCAGGCCATGGTGTTCGGCAACATGGGTGAGACCTCGGCCACCGGCGTCGCCTTCACCCGCAATCCCTCCACCGGCGAACATGCGCTCTATGGCGAGTTCCTGGTGAATGCGCAGGGCGAGGACGTGGTGGCGGGCATCCGCACCCCGCAGGACCTGACCGAGAAGGCGCGCAAGGAAGCTGGCTCCGACAAGCCGTCCATGGAACTGGCCCTGCCCGAGGCGTTCCAGGAATTTGAGCGCATCTCCAAGGTGCTCGAGACCCATTACCGCGACATGCAGGACCTGGAATTCACCGTCGAGAAGGGCAAGCTCTGGATGCTCCAGACGCGCTCCGGCAAGCGCACCGCCAAGGCGGCGCTGCGCATCGCGGTGGAACTGGCGGCCGAAGGGCTGATCACCCAGGAAGAGGCGGTCGCCCGCGTCGATCCCGCCTCCCTCGACCAATTGCTGCATCCCGCCATCGACCCCAAGGCCGAGCGCAAGGTGGTGGCGAGCGGCCTGCCGGCTTCGCCCGGTGCCGCCTCCGGCGCCATCGTGTTCTCCGCCGACGAGGCGGAAGCCATGAAGGAACAGGGCCGCAAGGTCATCCTGGTCCGCGTGGAAACCTCGCCGGAAGACATCCACGGCATGCACGCCGCCCAGGGCATCCTCACCTCGCGCGGCGGCATGACCTCGCATGCGGCGGTGGTCGCGCGCGGCATGGGCAAGCCCTGCGTCTCCGGCGCCGGCTCGCTGCGCATCGATTATGCCGCGCAGACCCTCACCGTCTCCGGCCAGACCTTCAAGAAGGGCGACATCCTCACCATCGACGGCTCCACCGGCCAGGTGCTGGCGGGCGAGGTGGCGATGCTCCAGCCGGAATTGTCGGGCGAGTTCGCGACCCTGATGGGCTGGGCCGACAAGGTGCGCCGCCTGAAGATCCGCGCCAATGCGGAAACCCCGGCCGACGCCCGCATGGCCCGCTCGTTCGGCGCCGAGGGCATCGGCCTCTCGCGCACCGAGCATATGTTCTTCGATGCCGGCCGCATCCTCGCCGTGCGCGAAATGATCCTCGCCGACGACGAGGCCGGCCGCCGCTCGGCGCTGGCCAAGCTGCTGCCCATGCAGCGGGCGGATTTCGTCGAGCTGTTCGAGATCATGAAGGGCCTGCCCGTCACGATCCGCCTGCTCGACCCGCCGCTGCACGAGTTCCTGCCCCACACCGACGCTGAAGTGGCGGAAGTCGCGAAAAGCCTGAACGTGGACGTGGAGCGCATCCAGCGGCGCCAGAAGGAGCTGCATGAGGTCAACCCCATGCTCGGCTTCCGCGGCTGCCGCATCGCCATCGCTTTCCCCGAGATCGCGGAAATGCAGGCGCGCGCCATCTTCGAGGCGGCGGTGATCGCCGCCAAGACCACCGGCGAAGCCGTGGTGCCGGAAGTCATGGTGCCGCTGATCGCCACCAAGGCCGAGTTCGATATCGTCAATGCCGTGATCCAGAAGACCGCCAAGGCGGTCGAGGCGGAGACCGGCGCGACCCTTACCTTCCAGGTGGGCACCATGATCGAACTGCCGCGCGCCGCCCTGCGCGCCGAGGAGATCGCCGAGACGGCGGAATTCTTCTCCTTCGGCACCAACGACCTCACCCAGACCTGCTACGGCGTCTCGCGCGACGACGCGGGCACCTTCCTTGGGCCCTATGTGCAGAAGGGCATCATCGAGGTGGATCCCTTCGTCTCCATCGACGTGGACGGCGTGGGCGAATTGGTGAAGATCGGCGTCGAGCGCGGCCGCAAGTCGCGCCCGAACATCAAGCTCGGCATCTGCGGCGAACATGGCGGCGATCCGGCTTCGGTCGCCTTCTGCGAGGAAGTGGGCCTCGACTATGTGTCGTGCTCGCCGTTCCGCGTCCCCATCGCCCGCCTCGCGGCGGCGCAGGCGGCGCTGGGCAAGAAGGCCGCCAGTCAGGCCTGAGAGCGCTACAAGCCTGAGCGGCAAGTCTGAGCGGCTGCCTCATGAGGATTTGGAAAGGCGGGCTTCGGCCCGCCTTTTCTGTTTCCGCCGGCTTCGCCCTGTGCTGCGGCAGCAGGCGCGCTTCAGGCGAATGCTTGGCACATGGCTGCGGCGAAAGAGACGCGGATGGCCACGCTGAGCCATCCGCAAGTTCTCCCCGCAGGCAAGAACGCCGGCCGGGAGATGTCGCGGGCGGTTAGGGAGATCCGTACCTTCGCCGGGGGGATGACGCGCGACGCCTTGGCGCCACGCCGGCACGGCTTCACGGCACCCGCAACGCTTTTGATGGAAGCGCCGATGGCGATCGCCGGCCTTGATCGGGATCAAGGACCCGCTGGCATCTTCGGCGTTTCATACCTTCAGGTTGCATGTTGCGGCCGGCAAGGGGCGCGGGTCTGGTAAAGGCCGGGGCGCGTGCCCATCTCCGGGAAGGAGAAAAGCCATGATGTCCACGATGATGATGATCGCCCTGCTGTCGATCCCCGCCGCCATGACCCTCGCCACGCTGCTGCGGATGGCGGAGCCTGAGCGGGTTCCGGTGCGGGTGCGGGCGCATCGCCGCCCCTATTGATGGCGCGGAAGGCCGCACAGCTTCCCGCGTGCAGGGATGGCTGCGGAAAAGAGGAGAGCGCAGATGGAAGGCGTGCATATTCCCTGGAAGGGATGGGTCGTGGTCTGCGACGGCGCGAAGGCGCTCCTGTTCCGCAATGACGGCGATGCCGAATTGCTCAATCTGAGTGCCGTCGATGTCCTGACCCAGCCGGACGCGCCGGCCCGCGAGCTCGGCACCGACCGGCCGGGGCGGGTGCATCAATCCCACGGCGCCGCGCGCAGCGCCGTGGACGATACGGATTTCCACGCCCAGGCGGAGGCGGATTTTCTCGCCGACCTCGCCGCCCAGCTTGGCAAGCTGGTGCCGCAGAACGCGGTGGGCAGCCTCGTCATCGTCGCCCCGCCGCGGGCGCTGGGCATTCTGCGCAAGCATCTTCCGCCGGCGGTGCGCCATGTGCTGAAGGCCGAGGTGGCAAAGGACCTCGTCGCCCTGCCCACGCCGGAGATCGAGCGGCACCTCGCCGCCTGATCGTCCCGGTCGTCGGCGCCTCAGGCCAGCATGTCCCGCACCATCGGGATCACCTTCGTGCCGTACAGCTCGACGCAGCGCATGAGCCGGTCATGGGGAATGGGGCCGGCGGAATATTTCAGGTCGAACCGGTCGAGCCCGAGCGCCTTCGCGGTCGCCGCGATCTTGCGGGCGACGGTCTCCGGGCTGCCGACATAAAGCGAGCCGTGCGCGATCTCGTGCTCGAATTCGTCCCGCCCCATGGGCGACCAGCCGCGCTCGGCACCGATGCGGTCGCGCATTTCCTTGTAATCGGAGAATAATTCCTCCCGGGCCTGTTCATCCGTCGCGGCCACATAGCCGGGCGAATGGGCGCCGATCGGCAGCGTTCCCTTGCCGAGCTGAGCGAGCGCGCGGTGATAGAGGTCCACATAGGGCCGGAAGCGCTTGGGGTCGCCGCCGATGATGGCGAGCATCAGCGGAAGGCCGTAGCGCGCCGCCCGCACCACGGATTCCGGCGTGCCGCCGACCCCGATCCAGGTTTTCAGCGTGCCGCGCTCGATCGGCGGGAATACGGCCTGGTCCTTCAGCGGCGTGCGGTGCGTGCCCTGCCAGCTCACCGGCTGGTTGGCGAGCAGCGCCGCGAACAGGTCCAGCTTTTCCGAGAACAGGGTCTCGTACTGGTTCATGGGAAAGCCGAACAGCGGGAAGCTCTCGGTGAAGGAGCCGCGCCCGAGGATCACTTCGGCGCGTCCGTTGGAGAGCGCATCCAGCGTCGAGAAACGCTGGAACACGCGGATCGGATCGTCGGAGGAGAGCACGGTGACCGCCGAGCCGAGGCGGATGCGCGTGGTCTGCCCGGCGATCGCCGCCAGCACCACGTCGGGCGCCGAGATGGCGAAATCCGCCCGGTGATGTTCGCCGAGGCCGATGAAGTCCACGCCGACGCTATCGGCGAGCACGGCTTCGGCAACGATGTCGCGGATCACCTGGGCATGGGGGAGAAGGGCACCGTCGGGCGCACGGGTCACGTCGCCGAAGGTGTCGAGGCCAAGTTCGAGAGGAGGCACGGGGGAGACTCCGATGGGCTTTTCAGCTTCATATCAGAGTTCATCCGGCACGCGGCTTGCGCTGGTGCAATGAACCCTTGCGAGCATGCCGGGGGCGAGCGTGCCGGGAACGCATCGGGACGGGGCGCGCCAGCTTTGCGCCGGCGTGCCGCGCCCGGTTCGCGGCGGGGGGCGGTTTAGTGCGCGCCCGCCGGTGCAGTGCCGCCGCCACCCTTGCCGGTCAGCAGCACCGCGGCCGCCGCGATCAGCAGCATCACGCCGATGATGGCGAAGGTGTCGCTATAGCTCATCACCAGCGCCTGGCGCTTCACCAGATTGCCGAGATAGATGATCGCCTGATGATGGGCGGTGTCCATGTCCGGGATGCCGTGCTGAATGAAGTAGTTCTGCATCACCGCAATCCGGTCGCGCACCACACCGCCGAATTGCGTCACCGACTGGCCGATGATGTTGGAATGGAACTGCTCCCGCTTGGTGACGATGGTGGCGAGCGCGGCCGTGCCCACCGCGCCGCCGAGATTGCGCAGCATGTTGAAGATGCCGGAGGCCGCCGCGCTGTCCGCCCGGGCGATATTGCGCATGGCGATGCCGCTCAGCGGCGCCAGGATCACCGCCTGACCGATGGCGCGCACGATATTGGGCCAGAACAATTGGTCGCCGGCATAATCCACGCTCATATGGGTGTTCATGAAGCAGCTGATGGCGAAGATCACCAGCCCGGCGAACACCACGAAGCGCGCATCCACCCGCTTCAGCAGCATCGGCACGAGCGGGATCAGGATCAGTTGCGGCAGGCCGACCCAGGCCATCACCGAGCCGATCTGCTCGGAATTATAGCCCTGCACCTGCCCGAGATATTGCGGCAGGATGAACACCGAGCCGTAGAGCGCGAACCCCACCATCACGTTGGCGACCGTGCCGAGGGCGAAATTGCGGTCCGCGAGCACGCGCAAATTCACCGCCGGCTTCTTCACGTTGAACTCGATGATCAGGAACAAGGTGAGGAACACCGCCGCGACCAGGGCCGTGCGGGTGATGAAGGGCGAGCCGAACCAGTCGTTCTTATTGCCTTCCTCCAGCACGGTTTGCAGCGCCGCAAGGCCGATGGCCATGGTGCCGATGCCCAGCCAGTCGCCCTCCTTCAGCAGCGGCAGGTTCATGGGCTCGCGGTCGAGCGTGAAAAACAGCGCGGTCAGCATGGCGGCGCCGGGCACGAGGTTGATGAAGAAGATGTATTGCCAGCCGTAATTCTCGGTCAGATAGCCGCCGATGGTCGGGCCGATGGCGGGCGCGAAGGTCGCGGTGAGGGCGAACATGGCCATGCCCACCGGCTGCTGGGTCTTCGGCAGCTTGGTGAGGGTGTAGGTGAAGGCCATGGGAATCATGACGCCGCCGCAGAAGCCCTGGAAGCCGCGCAGCACGATCATCTGGCTCAAGTTGTGCGCGAACGCGCAGGCCGCCGAGAAGGTGAGGAACAGCGCCGCGTTCACCATCAGGAACAGGCGGAAGGAAAACACCCGGCTGAGATAATCGGTGAGCGGGATGACGATGATTTCGCCGATCAGATAGGCGGTTGAGATCCAGGCGCCATTATCCGCGCCGGTGCCGATGCCGCCCTCGATATTGGCGAGGGAGGAATTGG
The DNA here is from genome assembly GCF_043195105.2 of Roseixanthobacter finlandensis. Lineage (NCBI taxonomy): Bacteria > Pseudomonadati > Pseudomonadota > Alphaproteobacteria > Hyphomicrobiales > Xanthobacteraceae > Roseixanthobacter > Roseixanthobacter finlandensis. Next base: position 444,025 of record NZ_CM195536.1, read on the forward strand.
TGATCTGGATGTTCAGCACCGCCATGAAGGCGCCGAGCATGGTGCCCATCACCGCGATCCAGACGCGGGCTGAGGCTTTGTCCGGCATCGGGGCAGGGGCGAGTGTTGCGGTCTGGGACATGGAAATCGTCCGGCGGCGCGGCGGGCGCGCCTTTATTCGAATGCACGCGATCCCGCGCGCGGGTCGATGGTGCGCGGCATCGCGCGGATTGCGGTCGAAGCAGGTGCGCGGCCCCGCCCTGGGGCGGGGTCGAAAGGGCGCGCCGCGTCAGGACGCGCCAAACGTCGGGCCGGTGCCTCAGGAGGCGGCGGCGGTCGAGTGCTGGACCGGCTTCACGGTCACGGTGGGCACCACGGACATGCCGGGCCGCAGCCGGCCGGCGAGCGGGTTGTCCGGGTCGATGGTGATCTTCACCGGGATGCGCTGGACGATCTTGGTGAAATTGCCGGTGGCATTGTCCGGCGGCAGAAGCGCGAACACCTGCCCGCTGGCGGGGGCGATGCTGTCCACGTGGCCGGTGATGTCCGCGCCGGGGAAGGTGTCCACCTCGATCGCCACCTTCTGGCCCTTGCGCACGTCGGTGAGCTGGGTTTCCTTGAAATTGGCGATGATATAGGCGCCTTGCAGCGGCACGAGCGCCATCAGCTGGGTGCCGGCCTGGACGAACTGGCCCACGCGCAGGCTGCGGTTGCCCACCACCCCGTCCTCGGGGGCGACGATCTTGGTATAGCTCAGGTTCAGCTGCGCCTGCTGAAGCAGGGCCTCATTGTGGGCCAGCGTCGCCTTGGCCTTGTCCAGCTGGGCATCGAGCGTGTTCACCTGCTTCTGGGAGGCGACCAGGGCGGCCGCGTCCTTCTGCACGGTGGCCTTGGCGGCGGCGATCTTGGCGGTGGCCTGCTGGGCATTCTGCAAGCTGCCGAAGCCGGTCTTGGCCAAGGTGTTGTAGCGGGTGCTGTCCTGTTCGGCGAAGGTCTCGTTGGCCTTGTCAGTGTCGAGCGTGGCGCGCGCGCCGTCGATCACCGCCTTCTGCTGGTCGAGCAGGGCCTCGATATTGGCGATGTCGGCCCGAGCGCCGGAGACGTCGGCCTGCGCCTGGTCGAGCGCGACCTGATAGTCCCGGTCGTCGATGCGCGCCAGCACCTGGCCCTTGTGCACGGTCTCGTTGTCGCCCACCAGGACCGCGCCGATATAGCCGCCGACCTTGGGCGCCACGGTCACCACGTCCGCCTGGACATAGGCATCGTCGGTGGATTCCTGGAACCGGCCCACGGTCCAATACTGCCAGCCGAAATAACCGCCGCCCGCCAGAACGGCGAGCAGGGCGACGCCGGCGAAGAGGCGCTTACGGGAAGAGCGCGGCGGAGCGGTGCCGGTGTCGGGATCGTCTTGCGCGACCGGCGGCGCGGGGGCAGGCCCCGCCGGCTGCGGGACGGCTTCGGCGGGCGGAACCGGGCGCTCGGCCTTCAGTTCCGAGGGATTGGTCTGGCGGGTCATTTGGGTTTGCTCCTCACCGCGCGATCCTCATTGGGCGGCGCGATGGTGTAACGCTTTACGAAACGAATTCGTTTCCTATATATGCCCAAAGTAATCTGGGCTTCAAGTCACGAGGAGCTGAATCTTTGTCGAAAGCCAGTGCCGCGCGGGCCGGGGGCGCCGAGCCGCAGCGCACCGTATCGGAACCTGCTGTCGCCTCACCGCCTGCCGCTTGTCCCGACGACAGCGCGGCGTGCAGCCGTCCCCGCGGCCGCCCCCAGGTGCGGCCCGATGCGGAAACCGCCCGCCTGGTGCTCAAGGCGGCGGAGCAATCCTTCGCCGAGCGCGGCTATGCCGATACCACCATCGACGAGGTGGCCAAGGCCGCCGGGGTGGCGAAGAAAACCGTCTATCGCCTGTTCGGTGGCAAGGCGGATCTGCTCGGCGGCATCATCCGCGCGCGGGCCGATACCTTCACCATGAGCATCAAGGCCGAGACCGACGATATTCCCATCGCCCAGGCCCTGTTCGAGATCCTGGAGGAATTCACCCGCCTGGTGCTCTCGCCGGAAGCCATCGCGCAGAACCGCCTGAGCATGGCGGAAGCGCTGCGCTTTCCCGAGGTCGCCGCCGCCTTCTACGAGCATGGTCGCCTGCACACCACGAAAGCGCTGGCCGACTGGCTGGCGCACCAGAGTGCGCGCGGGCTGATCGCCCTCGACGATCCCTTCACCGCCGCCAGCATTCTCCTGAGCATGGCGGCCGACGAGCCGCTGCGCCGCACCAGCCTCGGCATCGCCGCGCCGGTGTTCGACACCAAGAGCCGCAAGCGCATCGCCACCTGCGTGTCCCTGTTTCTCGACGGCTGCCGCACGCCGGGCTGAACCCGCCCCGGCGGCGCGCATTCCCCTGGACGCCGGCGCTCCCGTAGCGGAAAGTTCGCAGCGTCCACCGGCTGCGCCGGCGCGGCACGGCGCCTGTTGGGGGCGGGCAAAATGGATTTCTCAATTCTGCGCGCCTTCGCCATGGTGCTGCGCACCTGGCCGTTCCTGCTGCTGCGCCTCGCCCTCTCGGCGATGGTCATGGTCTCCTATGCGTTTGGTATCGGCACCGGGGCGGGTCTCGGCTGGGGCATCGGCGGGCTCTGGCCGCCGGACGGGGAGGCCATTGGGGCGCTGATCGGCGCGTTCGCCGGCTTCTGCTCCATCGCGCTCGTCTGGGTGTGGCTGCGGGTCTATCTCGTTTATCTGCTGAAGGGTGGGCATGTGGCTGCCCTGGTGGCGGCCCTGGATGGCGCGCCGCTGCCGCGCGGCTTCGGCCAGATTGGCTTCGCCTTGCGGGTGGTGCGGGCGCGCTTCCTGGAGATCAACGCCTTGTTCGTGCTGGACCAGCTGATCAAGGGAGCTGTGGGCGCGGTAACCGCCTTGGTCGGCGTCATCACCAATGTGTCGGGCCTGCCGGGGCTCGGCGCCCTGGCGAATGTCCTCAATGGGGTGATCCGCATGTCCACCCTGTTCGTGGATGAGCTGATCCTCGCCTACAATCTGCGCATCGTCTCCGCCGATCCCTGGTCGACGGCCCAGGACGCGCTGGTGCTTTATGCGCAGAATGCCTGGACGGTGCTGCGCAACGCGCTGGTGCTGACGGTGCTGATGAGCCTGTTCGCGCTCGGCGTTTTCGTGCTGCTGCTGGCGCCGGCCGGCGCATTGGTGCTGCTGGTGCCGGGCGCGGTCTCAACCGGCACGGCGGCGGTTGCGCTGGTGGGGGCGCTGGCCTTGACCCATGCGCTGTGGGAGCCGTTCTGCATCGCCTGCTTGATGCAGGTCTATTTCGGCGCCATCGCCGGCCAGCGGCCGGACCCGGACTGGCGCGCCCGGCTCGATGGGGCTTCGGCGAAATTCGCCGCGCTCGGGCGCCGCGCGGTGGATGCGGCTGCATAAGGCGCAATTACAACCCTTGAGCCACCTCAAAATGATTCCGTGGTTCGGTGAATATGGTATGGCAGGGAAGAAACAATCCTGGACCTGACGCCAAATGTCCACGCTGCTGATTACGCATCCCGCCGGCCTCGACCATGTCACGCCCCCCGGGCACCCTGAACGCGTGGACCGCCTGAAGGTTCTGGACCGCATTTTCGAGCAGGAAAAATTCGCCACTTTGCTGCGGGAGCTCGCGCCGCGCGGCGCGCGCGAGGACATCATCCGCGTGCATCCCGAGGATTTCGTGGACGGCCTTGCCGCCGCCTCGCCCGAGAGCGGTCTGGTGCGCCTCGATTCCGATACGGTGATGGCGCCGGGCAGCTGGGAAGCGGTGCTGCGCGCCGTCGGCGGCGCCTGCTATGCGGTGGACGAGGTGATGGACCGCAAGGTGGACAACGCCTTCGTCGCCATGCGCCCGCCCGGCCACCATTGCGAGACCCGCCGCCCCATGGGCTTCTGCCTGCTCAACCAGGTGGCCATCGCCGCCCGCCACGCCCAGGCCAAATACGGCCTGAAGCGGGTCGCCATCGTCGATTTCGACGTGCATCACGGCAATGGCTCGCAGGAGATTTTCTGGGGCGACGACAGCGTGATGTACTGCTCCACCCACGAGATGCCGCTCTATCCCGGCTCCGGCGCGGTGAGCGAGACCGGGGCCGCCAACACCATCGTCAACGCGCCCCTGCGCTCGGGCGACGATGGGGTGAAGTTCAAGGAAGCGATGGAGACGCGCATCTTGCCGCGGCTCAACAATTTCGCCCCCGAGCTGATCCTGATCTCCGCCGGGTTCGACGCCCATGTGCGCGACCCGCTGGCCTCGCTGCGCCTCGTGGATACCGATTTCGGCTGGATCACCAAGCGCTTGATGGAGATTGCCGACAAGCGCGCCGGCGGCCGGCTGGTCTCGGTGCTGGAGGGCGGCTACGATCTGGAGGGCCTCGCCAGCTCCGCCGCCGCCCATGTCACGGCCTTGATGCACGGGTAAGGGCGCGGCGCGATATCTCGCGCCCTTCGCCCGCGCCTTTCGCCCTGCGTGCTCGCCTTAGCGCCGCTCGCCGCTCGGCAGATAGGGCTGGAGCACGTGCGCGAGCTTGGAGGGCGTGAGCGATTGCAGCCACACCTTCCCCGGCCCGGTCAGTTCGGCGAGGAACAGCCCGTCGCCGCCGAACAGCATATTGCGCACGCCGCGGATGGTGGTGATCTCGAAGCCCACGCCTTCCTCGAACATGCCCACATGGCCGGGATGCACCAGCAATTGCTGGCCCGCTTCCAGTGTATAGGCGACGATCTCCCCGCCCAGCTCCACGAAGGCCGCGCCCTGCCCGGTGAGGCGTTGCAGGATGAAGCCGTCGCCGCCGAAGATGCCGGCACCAAGCGATTGCTGGAATCCCATGGCGAGCTCCAGCCCCTGCGCGCCGGCCAGGAAGCCGTGGCGGTGGATGAGGAAGCCGCGCCCCGGCGCCACATGGATCTCGACGATATTTCCCGGAACGGTGGCGGCGAAGGCTACGAGCGCATCGCCGCCCTGGGCGGTGAATTCGGTCATGAACAGGCCGCCGCCGGAGATCGCCCGCCCGATCGCCCCGAACAGGCCCGACGCGCCGCCGGAAGCCGTGGTGGTGTGAAGGGCGACGTTTGAGGTCATCCAGGACAAACGATCGGTTTCGGCGAGCAGGGTTTCGCCCGCGGAAAGGGTGACCTGGAGAACGGGAAGGGTGGAGCCGGTGATTTCCGTCCGCATGTGTCTGCTCCGAAGCCGCTGCTTGATCGTGCCCGCAGAAAGAGGCAAGTCTGCGTGCGAGGCAAGTGTTCCAGCGTGTGGAAAATTGTCTTCTTCCAGTTACCCCGACACCGCTGCATGGGTGGTTGGCCGCAGTCGCTGGCCTGAAAGGTGCCGAGGAGCTTCGCCGATGGGGTGCCGGTCTTCCGTTTTGTCCCCGCGCCTGCGCGGCATAGGTCGCTTCGGGGCGAGCCGTTTCGGGACGCGCCGCTTCGCCGTGCTGGCCCTGCTTGCGGGCCTTACCGCACCAACCGGGGCCCGCGCCGCCGAGGCGCCGGACCTTGCGGCCTATACCACGGCCACCTTCCTGCCCTATCTGGACGCGCCGCTCTCCGGCGCCGCGATGACGCGCCCGCCGTCCCTCGGCCTCTCGTTCGGCGGGCGGACGGTGCGGGCGGTGATGGATACCGGCTCCACCGGCATCGTGGTGGCGGCGCGCGCCATTCCCAATCTCGCGCGCCTGCCCAGCCTCGGGCCGGGGCAGCTGACCTATACCAGCTCGGGCCGCATCATGAAGGGCACCTGGGTCGTGACGCCGGTACAGATTTCCGGGACGCAGGGCGCGCAGGTGACGACGCGTCCCCTCGCCGTGCTGGCGGTGACGCGGGTGGAGTGCCTGAAGAGCGCGCGCAATTGCCGTCCGCGGCAAGATCCGCGCGGCATCGCCATGCTGGGCATCGGCTTCGCCCGCCAGGGCGATCATCAGGCGCAGAGCACGCCCGACCGCAATCCGTTTCTCGCCGTGGAGGGCATGGGGGATGGCGAAAAGCCCGGCGCGGTGCGGCGCGGCTATGTGGTGACGAAACGCGGCGTGCAGGTGGGGCTGACCGGGGAGAATGCGGCCGGCTTCGCCTTCACCAAGCTTGTCCGCAGCACCGAATTCCCTGATTGGGCTGCGGCGCCCGCCTGCCTGTCGCTGAACGGGCGCATGCCCGATGCGTGCGGCACGGCGCTGGTGGATACCGGCGTTTCCACCATGTATGTCTCGCTTCCCCCCGCCCAGCTGCAAGGGCAGGTGACGCGCGATGCGCGAAGAAAGCCCGGCCTGCCGGCGGGCGCCACGCTCTCCGTGAAGCTGGGCGCGGACGCCGCGGGGGCGGCCTATAGCTTCGCGGTGGGCGATGCGGCGAACCCGCTCGCACCGCTGAGCGTGGTGCTGGTGCCGCGCGGCGAGCGCACCTTCGTCAACACCAGCCTGCGCTTTCTCAACGGCTTCGACTATCTGTACGACGCCGACGGCGGCTATGTGGGCTACCGGGCGCGGCAAGCCCGGTGATGGCGCTGCGCGCAAAGCCACGTGCCACGCGCGCCGCACCGGCACTGTTCCTCGCTCTATTTTTGGCTCTATTTCTGGCACAGTCCTTCCATGCCCGTGCGGAAACGCCGGATTATGCCGGCTTCGGCGGCGCGGTTTTCTTGCCCTATCTGAATGCGCCGCCGCCGGGCCAGCCGATCACCCGGCGCCCGAGGCTTGGTGTGTCGTTCGGTGGCGAGACGCGGGCCGCGCTGCTCGACACCGGGTCGACCAGCGTCGTCGTTTCGGCGCGCCTCATTCCCAATGTCAGCGCCCTGCCGCAATTGGGGGCGGGCGAACTGGTCTATTCCGGATCGGGCCGGATCGCGCGCGGCACATGGGTGATGAGCCCGGTGACTCTTTCCGGGGCGGGCGGCGCCAAGATCACCACGCGGCCGCTGCCGGTTCTCGCGGTGAGCGACCTTGGGTGCCTGCCGAAGGCCCGCTTCTGCCGGCCGCGCCGCCACCCGCGCGACGTGGCCGTGATCGGCGTCGGCTTCGCGCGCGAGCACGATCACCAGAGCTTCGGGACGCCGGATCACAACCCTTTCCTCGCCTTGCCCGGAATGGGCGAGCCGGGCCGGCTTGGGGCCGTGCGGCGCGGCTATGTGGTGCGGCGGGACGGGGTTCTCGTGGGGCTGGACGCGGCCAATGCCGCCGGGTTCAGCTTTGTGAAACTGGAAAAGGACCCCCTTTATCCGGACTGGGCGGCGGTGCCGGCTTGCATCTCGATCGCTGGGCGACTGCCGCCCGCCTGCGGGACCCTGCTGATGGATACCGGGGCCGGTAAAATGTATCTGCGCCTGCCGACGCTCCAGCGCGAGGGGGTCTCCGCGGCGGGCAAGAGTCCGGTGCTGGCTGCAGGAACATCGGTCGACGTCACGGTGTCGGGCGCGCCAGGGATTTCCTACGCCTTCTCCGTGGGCGCGCCGGCAAATCCCCTCGTGCCGGACGGGGCGATCCTTGCCGGCGATGCGGCAAACCCGAAGCCGTTCGTGAACACCTCGTTCCATATGCTCAACGGCTTCGATTACCTGTACGACGCCGATGGCGGGTTTGCCGGCTTTCGGGCGCGGCAAGGCCGGTGAGGCGCCCGCTCAGGCCGCCGTGTCCGCGCACCGCTGATCGAAAGCGGCCTGGGCGTCGGCGATCTCGTCCATGTGGGCGCTGGCCCAGCGGGCGAGCGGCGCAAGTGTTTCCGCCAGCGAGGCACCGAGCGGGGTAATGGCATATTCCACCGTCACCGGCACGGTGGCGAAGGCGTGGCGGGTAACGAGGCCGTCGCGCTCCAGGCTCTTCAGGGTCTGCGACAGCACCTTCTGCGAGAGTCCGTCCACCTGCCGGCGCAAGGCGTTGAAGCGGGTCGGCTGCCCGGCCACGATGCTGAGGATGAGCACCGTCCATTTGTCGGCGATGCGGTCGAGAATGCGCCGGGTGGGGCAATCGGCCTGATACGGATTTCCCTCGGCATGGTCGTGCAGCATGGGGCCTCGCTTAGGTGTCATCGGGCGTGTCCCGGCCATCCACGTGGTGCCGCCCGCACCGGCCTTGAAAAGCCAGCGCCAGCGGCTTCGCGCGATGCACGGGACGAGCCCGTGCATGACGATGCTCTTCTGCAATCGCGCCAAGCCAGGAATGTCGATCGGTCCCAGGTTTCATCGGGGTAACCTGATGACTTCAAAGTGCCTTCTTTCGCGTTACATCCATTTATAGCATTTAGTTTCCATTGGATACCTGGTTCGGCTAGGCAATGGAGACGTGACGATGAAAATCGCTCTGGTGGGCGCCTCGGGCGCGGTGGGTTCGCGGATCCTTCATGAGCTGGCCGCGCGCGGCCATCAGGTCACGGCCATCGCGCGCGATCCCTCCCGCATTCCCGCCGCGCCGGGCGCAACCGCCGTGGCGGGCGATGCGCGTCGGGGCGAGATCCTGGCGCCCCTGCTCAGCGGGCATGATGCGGTGGTCAGCTCGATCCATTTCACCGATGTGGATGCGGAGGCGCTGATCGCCGCGGTGAAGGCCGCGCAGGTGCGGCGCTATCTGGTGGTGGGCGGCGCCGGCAGCCTGGAGGTCGCGCCGGGTGTTTCGCTTTACGATATCCCGGAATTTCCGGCCGTCTATCTCACTGAAGCAAAGGCCGGCGGCGCATTCCTGGCACGGCTGAAGGGGGAAGACACGCTCGAATGGACGTTCCTGTCGCCGTCGGCCGAGTTCGTGCCGGGGGAACGTACCGGCACATTCCGTTTGGGAACGGACGCGCTGCTGGTGTCGCCTTCCGGCCGCAGCTTCATCAGCTATGAGGATTATGCGGTCGCCCTCGTGGACGAAATCGAGCATCCGCGCCATGTGCGGGCGCGCTTCACCGTGGGATATTGAGCCGCGCGCGGCATTTCGCTGTTGCCGTCCCGGCGTTCCGCCTTCGGCTGTTCCCCCTTCGGCTGTTCCCCCTCCCCAGCCCTCCCCCGCAAGCGGGAGAGGGAGCGTGCCATTCCAGCGCGACGACACTCTTTTCCAAAAACGACCAGATCCCCTCTCCCGCTTGCGGGGGAGGGTTAGGGAGGGGGTGGGCGAGGGAGGGGAACACCGGGTCCGCCCAAAGAAAAAGGGCGCGGCTCGCGCCACGCCCTTTCCCCTTAAAATCATTGGTCGGCTGGACGTCTTCAGAAGTCCATGCCGCCCGGAAGCCGGCGCTGCCGGCTTCCCACTTCAACGTCTTGGTCGGATGGACTTCTTCAGAAGTCCATGCCGCCCATGCCGCCCATGCCACCCATGCCGCCGCCCGGCATCTGGGGCATGCCGCTGTCCTTCTTGGGCAGCTCGGCGATGAGGGCTTCGGTGGTGACGATCAGGGCGGCGATGGAGGCCGCATCCTGGAGCGCGGTGCGCACGACCTTGGCCGGATCGACGATGCCGGCCTGGATCATGTCCACATATTCTTCGGTCTGGGCGTTGAAGCCGAAGTTCGCGTCGTTGGATTCCAGCACCTTGCCGACCACGATCGAGCCTTCCACGCCGGAATTCTCGGCGATCTGGCGGATCGGGGCTTCAAGCGCGCGCAGCACGATCTTGATGCCGGCGGCGATGTCGGAATTGTCGGAGGTCAGCGCCTCGACGGCCTTCTTGGCGCGCAGGAGAGCGATGCCGCCGCCGGGGACGATGCCTTCTTCCACCGCAGCGCGGGTGGCGTTCAGGGCGTCGTCGACGCGATCCTTCTTTTCCTTCACTTCCACTTCGGTCGAACCGCCGACGCGGATGACGGCGACGCCGCCGGCGAGCTTGGCCAGACGCTCCTGGAGCTTCTCACGGTCGTAGTCCGAGGAGGTTTCCTCGATCTGCGCCTTGATCTGGTTCACGCGCGCTTCGATGTCGGCCTTCTCGCCGACGCCGTCCACGATCGTGGTCTTTTCCTTTTCCAGGATGACCTTCTTGGCGCGGCCGAGCTGGGCCAGCGTCACGTTCTCAAGCTTGATGCCGAGATCTTCCGAGATCACCTGGCCGCCGGTGAGGATCGCGATATCCTCCAGCATGGCCTTGCGGCGATCGCCGAAGCCGGGAGCCTTCACGGCCGCGACCTTCAGGCCGCCGCGCAGCTTGTTCACCACCAGGGTGGCGAGCGCCTCGCCTTCCACGTCCTCGGCCACGATCACCAGCGGCTTGCCGGACTGAACGACGGCTTCGAGCACGGGCAGGATCGGCTGAAGGCCGGAAAGCTTCTTCTCGAAGATCAGGATGTAGGGATCTTCCAGGTCGGCGATCATCTTCTCCGCATTGGTGACGAAATAGGGAGAGAGATAGCCGCGGTCGAACTGCATGCCTTCGACCACTTCGAGCTCGGTCTCGGCGGTCTTGGCTTCCTCGACGGTGATGACGCCTTCATTGCCCACGCGCTGCATGGCGCCAGCGATCATCTCGCCGATGGACGAATCGCCATTGGCGGAAATCGTGCCGACCTGCGCGACTTCGGCGGAGGACGACACCTTCTTGGCGCGGCCCTTGATGTCGGAAATGGCGGCGGCGACGGCGAGATCGATGCCGCGCTTGAGATCCATCGGGTTCATGCCGGCGGCGACCGACTTGGCGCCTTCCTTCACGATCGCCTGGGCGAGCACGGTGGCGGTTGTGGTGCCGTCGCCAGCCAGATCATTGGTCTTGGAGGCGACTTCGCGCACCAGCTGGGCGCCGAGGTTCTCGAACTTGTCTTCCAGCTCGATTTCCTTGGCGACGGTCACGCCGTCCTTGGTGATGCGGGGGGCGCCGAAGCTCTTCTCGATCACGACGTTGCGGCCCTTGGGGCCGAGCGTCACCTTCACCGCATTGGCGAGGATATCAACGCCGCGCAGCATCTTCTCGCGGGCATCGCCGGAAAATTTTACGTCCTTGGCAGCCATGTGCCGTCTCCTGAATATCTATTGCGAGGGAAGCGAAAGGGAGAGCCTTCAGGCGATGACGCCGAGGATGTCGCTTTCCTTCATGATGAGCAGGTCCTGGCCGTCCACCTTCACTTCGGTGCCGGACCATTTGCCGAACAGGACGCGGTCGCCCGCCTTCACGTCGAGCGCGACCACCTTGCCGCTGTCGTCACGGGCGCCGGGGCCCACGGCCACGACTTCGCCCTCCTGGGGCTTTTCCTTGGCGGTGTCGGGGATGATGATTCCGCCGGCGGTCTTCTGCTCGGCTTCGATGCGCTTCACGACCACGCGGTCATGCAAAGGGCGGAAGGACATGGGCATGATCCTTTTGGTATTGGAGCGGGCCGGAGGCCCGCGGTCTTTGGCACTCACGCGACGGGAGTGCCAATCCCGGCCGGAGATAAGGAGCCGCCGCCCGCGCGTCAAGGCAGGCGGACTTACCAATGTGTAAGAGATCGCCGCATAAAGTGACATCCGCAGCGTGTCGGGGCGGCGACAACGTGAATTTGTGTGCAGGGCCAAGCATCGACGCCGCGCCGAACAGGCTTTATGGTTGCGCCTCGCCCTGTTTCCCCGACGGGCGCGGTGCCGCATGCGGGTTGCCGTATTCAAGTAAGCTCTCGCCTCGGAGTGTGTGAATGTCTCAGTCCGCAGTTCGGTCCGTCGCCGGGGATTCCTGCGACACCGGCCCTGTCCGCCGTTCCGCCATTTTCTTCTATCGCCTCGGCATGGTCGCGGCCGTCATCGGCGGCCTTGGCCTCGGCGCCTGCGCCACCACGCCGAGCGAGCCGCCCCCGCCGGCGGCGCCGCAATATACCAGCCCGATTCCCGCCGCCAGCCTGGTCGGCCGCTACGGCCTCGCCGCGTACCATCGCCCCGAGGACGCCGCCCGCACCGAGACCCAGGCGCGCGCGCAATGCAGCAATCCCTATGTCATCACCGCCGGCCCCAATGGGGGTGTGATGATGTATCTCGCCGACGACAACAAGCTCACCGAACTGGTGTCCAAGGCGGCCGGCGGCCCCACCTTCATCGGACCGCCCGAGGACCCCGCCGGCGGCCAGCGCGACCGCCAGGTGCTGCGCTGGGACGGCCAGGTGCTGGTGCTCAAATGGGTCGATCCGGAAGTCTCCAAGCGCTACGGCACCATGGTCTACGTGCGGTGCAGCTGAGCCGGCACGTCCAGCCGGCGGCGCTTGTCCGCCGCCGGTCGTGCGACGTTTGACGATCGTGCGGCGTTTGACCGTCGCGCGAGGTTTGAACTGCCGCGTTGCGCGCGCGACGGGCGTGTGCGCAACGGGAGCGCGCGCGACGCCTTGAGGACCGGATGGATCGTTCGCAAAAGCTGCTTCACGGCATCGACAAGAGCATGCGCGTGCTCGAGATCGGGCCGTTGTTTCGCCCGGTGTGCAGCCGGGAGGATGGATGGAACGTCTATTCCATCGATCACGCCAGCGAACAGGACTTGCGGGAAAAATACCGCGACCACGTGGATGTCGATGTCTCCCGCATCGAGCGCGTGGACTTCGTCTGGCGCGCCGGGCCGATGGTGGACGCCATCCCCAAGGTCTATCACGGCGCGTTCGATGCCTGCATCGCCAGCCATGTGCTCGAACATATTCCGGATCCGGTCGCGTTCCTGCGCTCGCTCTCGGTGCTGCTGAAGCCGGGCGCGGTGATCGCGCTCGCGGTGCCGGACAAGCGCTGGTGCTTCGATTTCTTCCGTCCGCTCAGCACCACGGCGGGCTGGCTGGAAGCCAATCGGCTGGGCCTCACCAAGCACAGCCGCGCCACCCGGTTCGAATATGAGACCTCCGTCGTCAGCAGCGACGGGCGCGTGGCCTGGAGTCCCGGCCCGCTGGGCACGCCGAGTTTCTCGGGATGCCCGATCTGGCAATCCTACGGCGTGTTCCGAGAGCAGAGCGACCCGGAGAATGAAGCCTATGTGGATTGCCATGCCTGGTGCTTCACCCCCAGCAGCTTCGTGCTGATCATCGAGGAACTGCACGCCCTGGGCGCGGTGGATTTCCGCATCAAGCACACCTTTCCCACCGTGGAGCACGAATTTTTCGTCATTCTCGAACAGAGCCGGGAGCGCGAGACCGACGTCGCGCGCATGCAGAAGAGGCGCATGCGGCTGATGCTGGCGACCGCGCGGGAAGTGCGCGAACAATTGGAGATGCTGCCGGTTCACCTTGATCTGGATTAGAGCTCTTCTGATCCCGGTGCCCTTGGGCCGCGAAATGCGCGGCGAAATCTTGCAATACGTCGGATGCCCGCTTCCCTCGATGGGCAACGCGCTTTAGATGGATCCGGACTCCGCACAGCCTCAGGCGCCGCGGCCCAATCCTGCGCGCCGGGCCCACAACGCTCCGGCCGCGCCAGCGCTGTTGAGTGAAACGATGGAATCCGCCGCCACCACCTATGATCCCCTGACACCCGTGCCCGCCCGTCGACGGGTGTTTTCCGGCTCGGATGCCTTCGCCCTCTGGTTCAGCCTCGGCATCGGCCTGCTGGTGCTCCAGGCGGGCGCGCTGCTGGTTCCCGCGCTCAGCCTCGGCACGGCGTTCCTCGCGATCATCGCCGGCACCGTGCTCGGCGTGGTCCTGCTCGCGGGAGTGGGCGTGATCGGCGCCGATTCGGGATTGTCGGCCATGGCGAGCCTGCGGCCCACGCTCGGCCTGCGCGGCGCGATCCTGCCGACGCTCATCAATATGGTGCAATTGGTGGGCTGGGGCGCGTTCGAGATCATCATCATGGGCGAGGCGGCGGAAGCCTTGTCCAAACAGGCGTTCGGCTTCTCGCTGCCGGGCGTGTGGACCTTGCTGTTCGGCGTGCTCGCGACCGCGATCGCGGTGATGGGGCCGGTATCGTTCGTGCGGCGGTTTTTGCGCGCCTGGGGGCTCTATTTGCTGCTCGGCGCGGCGGTGTGGCTCACCTGGCGGCTCATGGCCAATTATGATCTCGCCGCGCTGTTCGCCAAGCCTGGCACCGGCGAGATGAGCTTCGGCGGCGCCATCGACCTGGTGGTGGCCATGCCGCTGTCCTGGCTGCCGCTGATTTCCGATTATACCCGCTTCGGCAAATCCTCCAGCAGCATCTTCCGGGGCAGCGCGCTCGGCTATCTGGTGGCCAACATCTGGTTCTACGGGCTCGGCGCGGCCTATGCCCTGGCCTCGGGCGGGGAGGGCACCATCGTGGTGGCGCTCGCCACCGCCGGCGGCGGCTTCGCGCTGCTGCTGATCCTGCTGGACGAAACCGACAACGCCTTCGCGGATATCCATTCGGCGGCCGTCTCCACCGGCACCTTGGTGCCGGTCGCGGTGCCGCATCTCGCGCTCGGCTTCGGCGCCCTGTGCACGCTGATCGCCTTGCTGGTGCCGCTGGCCCAGTATGAAGGCTTCCTGCTGCTGATCGGCTCGGTGTTCGCGCCGCTGTTCGGCGTGGTGCTGGCGGACCATTTCATCGTGCGCAAGCGCCGCATCGCGGTCGACGAGATCACCCGCGTGCGTGGCGCCTATTGGTTTTCCGGCGGGTGGAACATCGCCGGCATCCTGTCCTGGGGCATCGGCATCGCCACCTTCCATGCGGTGACGGCTTATCTCCCCGACCTCGGCGCGACCTTGCCCGCGCTGGTGACGGCGGGCCTCTTGTTCGTGCTGGCGCGGCGCGTGATGCCGTGACCGCCGGCGGGCCGATGCGCCCGCCGCTTGGCGTGGTTGGCCGGGACAAGCCCGGCCATGACGGCGGCTCCCGCAACGGCGTCGATACCCTGATTGTCGCGCCGCCTCAGACCACGGTGCCGAAGAGGGCGCCGATGCCGGCGGTGGCGGCCATGGCGATGGCGCCCCAGAAGGTGACGCGCGCGGTGGCGCGCACCACTTCCGCCCCGCCGGCCTTGGCCGCGATGGCGCCGAGCACGGCGAGGAACACCAGCGAGGCGCCCGCCACCACCGGCACCTGAAGCGTCGCGGGCGTCACTACCGCCATCAGCAGCGGCAGGATGGCGCCCACCGCGAACGAGGCGGCGGAGGTGAGCGCGGCCTGGATCGGCCGGGCGGTGGTGAATTCGGAAATGCCCAGTTCGTCGCGCGCATGGGCTTCCAGCGGGTCGCGGGCCATCAATTGCGCGGCCACCTGATGGGCCAGCGCCGGCTCCAGCCCGCGATGGATATAGATCGAGGCGAGCTCGTGCCGCTCGGCGATGGGATCGGCCTTGAGCTCCGCGGTTTCGCGCGCGAGATCGGCCTTTTCCGTGTCCGACTGGGAGCTGACCGAGACATATTCGCCCGCCGCCATGGACATGGCGCCCGCGACCAGGCCCGCGACGCCGGCCACCAGGATGTCGGAATGGGTGGCGGAGGCGGAAGCGACGCCGACGATCAGGCTGGCGGTGGAGACGATGCCGTCATTGGCGCCGAGCACGGCGGCGCGCAGCCACCCGATCCGCTCGATGAGATGACCTTCGGTGTGCGGACCGGCCATGGAAAACCTCGAACATAAAGGAGCGCCGGCGCCGGGCGGGCGGCGGACGCTCCAGGCTGGGGCGCGTGTCTTTCCCGGCGGTCGGACGCCGGGGCGCACGGAAAGCGTTCCCGCGCCCGCAGGCGTGGGCAAGCCCTCCCAGACGTCCCAGACAGCCGTTCCCCCAGTGACCCACCGCACCTACCATCCCCGCATGACACGCGTGCGTCCGGGCCAACGTATTGTTTCCGGAGGCATTTTGCCGTTCATGGCGGGGGGTAGGGGTGGTCTCGCGCCGTTCAGGATGCGGTGGTCGTGTCGTCCACCTTGGCGCCCGGCACGTTCTTCTTGAGGGATTCGATGGCGGCAAGCGCGGAGGCTTTCGCCTTATAGCCCTCGGACCCGAACATCACCTCGCCGTTTGAGGCCTTGTAGCGGAAACGGAATTCGCCAGCCTTGTCCTTGTAGACTTCGAACGTCGCCATGGCATCCTCCTGTCGCCCGGGTTGCTCCCGGCACAGGAACGGTGCCTCATTTCATCACCGCAAGCAAAGCCGCACGCAGGCGGCGACCTCAGTCGTCCATCTTGAGCGCGGCGATGAAGGCTTCCTGGGGAATCTCGACGCGCCCGAACTGGCGCATCTTCTTCTTGCCTTCCTTCTGCTTGTCCAACAGCTTGCGCTTACGGGAGATGTCGCCGCCGTAGCATTTGGCGGTCACGTCCTTACGCAGGGCCTTGATGGTCTCGCGGGCGATCACCTTGGCGCCAATGGCAGCCTGGATCGGAATGTTGAACAGATGCTGGGGAATCAGATCCTTCAGCTTCTCGCACATGGCGCGGCCGCGATGGTCGGCACGGGTGCGGTGAACCAGCATGGAGAGCGCGTCCACCGGCTCGGCATTCACCAGGATCGACATCTTCACGAGGTCGCCCTCGCGATAATCCGTGATGGTGTAGTCGAACGAGGCATAGCCCTTCGAGATCGACTTCAGCCGGTCGTAGAAATCGAACACCACTTCGTTCAGCGGCAAGTCGTAGGTAACCATGGCGCGGGCGCCCACATAGGTCAGCTCGATCTGGTTGCCGCGCCGGTCCTGGCAGAGCTTGAGCACGCTGCCGAGATAATCGTCCGGGGTGAGGATGGTGGCGCGGATCCAGGGCTCGCGGATTTCCTTGATCTTCACCACGTCCGGCATGTCGGCCGGATTGTGCAGCTCGATGGTGGTGCCGTCGCTCATCTCCATCTCATAGATGACGGAGGGGGCGGTCGCGATCAGGTCGAGGTTGAACTCGCGCTCCAGCCGCTCCTGGATGATCTCCAGGTGCAGCAGGCCCAAGAACCCGCAGCGGAAGCCGAAGCCGAGCGCGGCCGAGGTCTCCATCTCGAAGGAGAAGCTGGCATCGTTCAGGCGCAGCTTGCCCATGGCGGCGCGCAGATCCTCGAAATCCGCCGCATCCACCGGGAACAGGCCGCAGAACACCACCGGCTGGGCCGGCTTGAAGCCCGGCAGCGGTTCGGCGCAGGGGCGCTTTTCATCCGTGATGGTATCGCCGACGCGGGTTTCCGCCACTTCCTTGATGGAGCCGGTGAGAAAGCCGATCTCGCCGGGGCCGAGGCTCTCCATGGCCACCATCTTGGGGGTGAACACGCCGACCCGGTCCATGTCATAGGCGGCGCCGGTGCGCATCATCTTGATGCGCTGGCCCTTCTTCACCACGCCGTCGACCACCCGCACCAGCACCACCACGCCGAGATAGGTGTCGTACCAAGAATCCACCAGCAGCGCCTTCAGCGGCGCCTCGCGGTCGCCCATCGGCGGCGGCAGGCGGGTGACGATGGCTTCCAGCACCTGGTCGATATTCAGCCCGGTCTTGGCCGAGATGCCGATGGCGCCGGAGGCGTCGATGCCGATCACATCCTCGATCTGCGCCTTGACCTTTTCCGGTTCGGCGGCGGGCAAATCGATCTTGTTGAGCACCGGGACGATGTCGTGATTGTTGTCGATCGCCTGATAGACATTGGCGAGCGTCTGCGCCTCGACTCCCTGGGAGGCGTCCACCACCAGGAGCGAGCCTTCCACGGCGGCGAGCGAGCGGTTCACCTCATAGGCGAAGTCGACGTGGCCCGGGGTGTCGATGAGGTTGAGGATATAGGTTTCCCCATCCTTGGCCTTGTAGGAGAGGCGCACGGTCTGCGCCTTGATGGTGATGCCGCGCTCGCGCTCGATATCCATATTGTCGAGCACCTGCTCGGTCATCTCGCGTTCGCTCAAGCCACCGGTGAGCTGGATCAGCCGGTCGGCGAGCGTGGACTTGCCATGGTCGATGTGCGCGACGATGGAAAAATTGCGGATATGGGTCTGCGGCGTTGCGGTCATCCGCGCCGCATAGCACCGGCATTCGGCAGCCACAAGGCGCGCGCGGCTTTTGTCCCTCCTCGCCGGGGATCGCGACCGGCCGGCGCGGTGGGTTCGGGGCGCCAGGGCGGCTTCCCCTGAGGCGCCTGCGCGTTCGGAGCAGGTTCGCTCGCGGTCTCCCCTCACCCCAACCCTCTCCCCGGCGGGGAGAGGGGGCCTTTTGGCTTTTGGGGGCAGGTGAGGCGCCCACCCGCCGCCGCGTCACTCCCTCTCCCCCACGGGGAGAGGGGGCCTTTTGGCTTTTGGGGGCAGGTGAGGCGCCCATTCGCCGCCGCGTCACCCCCTCTCCCCCACGGGGAGAGGGCTGGGGTGAGGGGGCGGCGCGCAAAACGCTCCCCCTCAGGCCCCGCGGCCCCGCTCGCTTTCAAAACCATCGAACAGCGCCAGCAAGGCATCCAGCCCATCGGTCAACGCCGCCGGGCCAGGTTGCAGGATGAGCGTCGATTTGATCTCGTGCAGCCGCCCCGCGCGCACGGCGGGGAGCGCGTCGAAGCCGGGCCGGGCGGCGAAGCGGGCGGGATTGAACTTCTTGCCGCACCAGGAGCCGATCACCATGTCGGGCGCCCGCGCGATCACCTCTTCCGCGCTGACGAAGCGCTCGCGCGCGGCGCGGCCCGCGGCGCGATCGGCGAAAATGTCGATGCCGCCGGCGATCTCCACCAATTGCGACACCCAGCCGATGCCGCAAATCATCGGCTCGTCCCATTCCTCGAAATAGATCCTGGGCTTGTGCCGCCGGGCGGCGGCGCGGCTCCGCGCCGCCTCCAGCCGCGCGTCGAGCGAAGCGATCAGCGCGGCCCCTTTTTCCACCGCGCCGACCAGGGCGGCGAGGGTCGCGACCATGGCGAAGATGCCGTCGATGGTGCGCTGGTTGAAGACATGCACCTCCAGCCCCGCGCGGGCGAGATCGGCGACGATGTCGGCCTGGAGATCGGAAAAGGCCAGCACCAGATCTGGTTGAAGCGCCAGGATCTTCGGCAGGTCCGCCGAGACGAAGGCGGAAACGCGGGGCTTTTCCTTGCGCACGCGGGGCGGGCGCACCGCATAGCCGGAGACGCCGGCGATGCGGTGATCCTCCCCCAGCAGATAGAGCGTCTCCACCGTCTCCTCCGTGAGGCAGACGATGCGGCGGGGAAAAGGATCGCGTCCCATCCCCGCCCGGTCACACGCCGGTGGGGCGGGAGCGCGGAGCGAGGGCTTCCTCGTCGTCCAGCTCCGGGCCGGGATCGTCCGGCAGCGGCGGCAGGGCGGCAAGGGGCGGCGCCTTGGGCGTCTCCACCTTCGTCACCTCACCTTTTGTCATCTCGCCCTTCGTCATTTCGCCCTTGGCGTGCGCGGCCGGCGGGATACCGTTTGATGGCACGTGGGCGCCGTTCGCCGAGGGGGCGGGCGCGCCGCCATTGCCCTCGGCGGGCGGCAGGTCGCCGGTCGGCGCGGCCACGGGTTTCGGGGGAATGGCGGCGATGGCGGCGCGCACGCGCTCGGCCTCATGCTCCAGGATCGGGGTCGCGGTCACGCCCGGCGGCACGGCCCACACATAGGCGTCGAGCTTGCCAGTGACCGGCGACAGCGGCGCCCATTGCTCGGAGACCACGCCGTCGGCGATCCAGGCGGGATCGCGCGGCGCGCGCACTGCGCGGGCGGCCCATTCGCGCGCCTTGCCGATATCGCCGTGCTCGCTGGCTTCCAGCTCCGCCATCAGCAGGCAGATGCGCTGGGTCGGCTCGGCCGCCAGCGGCTGGAGCACGGCCCGCGCCTCGCCGAATTCCAGCGCGTCGATGCAGGCATGGGCGAGCGCGATGGCGCTCTCCGGATGGGCCGGCGCCTTGGCGGCGAGCAGGCGGATGCGCTTCAGCCGATCGAGGGCGGCATCGCCCGGCCGCAGATGGGCGGCAACTTCCGCCAGTTCGGGGTGCGGCGTCGTGGCATAAGCGGCCTCGACGATCTTGAGCGCCTTCTTCAATTCGCCGGCCGAGCCGAGCAGGCGCCCGGCGACGGCGGCGGCGGGCACCAAGGTCGGGGCGAGGCGCACCGCTTCGAGCGCGCGTTCCTTCGCCACCGGCGGATCGGAGATTTCCACCGCCATGGCCTCGGCGGCGAGCAGGATCGCGCGGCGGCGGCGGTGCTGCACCTTGTCAATGCCCTTCGCCGCCATCTGCTTTTCCAGCACCGCGCGGGCGCCGGGATAATCGCCCTCGGCGCAGCGCGCCTCAATCACGGCATCCGCCGCCCAGGCGAGCGCCGGGGCCTGTTCGGCCGCCTGTTCCGCCAGCAGGCGCGCGGCGGAGAGATCGCCGGCGCGGCGCGCTTCCATATGCAGGCCGCGCAAGGCGAGCAGGCGCGTGTCGGGGGATTCCAGCATCAGGCGGAAGCTTGCCCGTGCGAGTTCCGGATCGCCTTCGAACTGGGCGGTCTGGGCCGCCAGCAGATGGGTCAGCGGCTCGTGCGGCAGCAGGCGGGCGGCGTCCTGGCTGGCTTTCTTCGCTTCCGCGCCATTGCCCGCGCCGATGGCAAGCAGGCCGCGCGACACGGCGGCCCAGCCCTTTTCCCGGCGCCGGCGGCGCGAGAAGCGGGCGAATAGGCGAGGCGAGGACAGCAGCAGCGAGAGCAGCCGCCACACGATCAGCAGAACGCCGCTGAACAGCGCGAGGGCGGCGAGCGCCACGGGCACGCTGGTCTCCAGCCGCCAGCCTTGCCAGACCATGAGGATCTCGCCCGGCCGGTCGGCGAGCCAGGAAGCACCGAACGCGACGGCGGCGAGCAGAACGAGGAGGATGACGAGACGGATCACGGCACTTTCCCGGAAATGGCGGCGAGGGCCTGGAGATAAAGCGCATCGACCGCATTGGCTGCGTTCCGGCGCTGCTGGATCTCGGCGATCAGGGACGTGAGCTTGGCCTTCGTTCCCTGCGGCAGTGCATCGAGCCGTGCGAGCGCGGCGTCGAAATCGCCGGCGCGCAAAGCGGCGAGCGCCTGGTCGAGCGTCGCCTGGACTTCAGGCGTGGGCGCGGTGTCGGCGGGGCGCACCTTGACCAGGCTTTCGGCGCTGGACAGAAGGCGATTCACCACGCTTCCGGCCGTGGAGGTTGCTTCGGCGGGGGCGGATCCCGATCCCGCCTCGGCCGCGGCCTGCTGCAACCGGCTCGCGAGCTTGGCGGGCGGAGAAAAGCCGACGTCCGCGACCGCCGCGAAAGGATCGAGCGTGCCCGCCGTGGCGCCGAGCACGGCGCGGGCGGCATCCAGCTCGGCCGCGAACGGGCGGCCGGAAACGATGGCATCGTTTAGCACCGCCAGCACCGCGATGGCGGCGGCGGCGCGGCTTGCGGCGGCGGATGTGGCTGCGGACTGGTCGAGGCGCGTGCCGAGGGCGGTCACCTGCTGGCTGGCGCCGGCGGCGGCGCTCGCCGCGTCCTTGACCGCGCCCTGAAGGTTCTGCTGCCCCTGGCGCAAGGTGGCGATATCACCCTGGGCCTGGGCGAACGCGGCGCGCGCCTGCTCCGGCGTCGGCTGCTGGGCTGCGGCGGCCTCGATCTTGTCGACCCGCTGGGTCAGCGCCGCGACCGCGCGCGGATCGGCGGCGCCGCGCGCCTCCAGTGTCGCGATGCGGGCAGCCAGGGGTTGAATATCGTCGCTCACGCTGAGCGTGCCGAGGCGCGAGGACAGGCCATAGACCACCAGGGCCGCGACCACGCCGCCACCGACCATGCCGAGCAGCAGCGCAAGCCAGGGCGAGGCGCCGCGCGATGCCGGGGCGGGCGGGGGGATGAGCATGGGCTGGGCGGTGTCGAAGGCGGCCGCGTCGGCGGCCTTCGATGCTTCCGCGTCTGGAGTATCCGCGTTCGGGGTATCCGTGCGCGCGTCTTCGCCGGGCTCGGGCGGTGCGGGGGGCAGGGGATCGTCCATGGCGCCGTCGGGCGCGGCACGGGGCGCGGCCTCGATGGCGGATTCGACTGGGGCTGATCCGCTCGCCGCGGGCCTGCTTGCCGGAGACGTCACGGGCGCGTCGACCTGTGGGGCGAGCGGGGTCTCGTGCGCGGCGGCAGCAGGGTCCGGGCTGTCCGCCGTCTTCGGCGCGGCGCCAGCTTCGGCTGCGCCGGTCGAGGGAGAGGGGGTGGCCGGGTCCGCCTTCGGACGGGCCGGATCCTCGCGGGTCGGATCGTCGTGCGCCATGGGCCTCCTCGTATTTTTGGTTCCCGGCGGGCCGGTGACAAAGGTTCGACCGCGATCGGCCGGCAGCTTGCCTCTGCCTTACAGCAAAGTCAGCAGCGCGTCCTCTTCGGCCGTCTCGGCGATCTCGACCGTGCAGCCGGCGGCGGCCAGCGGCGCGGCGATGGCCGACGACAAGCACAAGTGCCTTAAAGCCCGTAAGAGTTCCTTAACGCCGTCCGCAGCGACGCAATGAAGCAGGGTTTGCGCGCTGCGTGTCGAATAATGCAAAGCGGTGTCGATCCGGCCCTCGATCAGCGCGTCGCGCGTTGCATCCGCAAGCTTTTGCGCCGGCGCCATGGCATAGAGCACGCACAGGGCGACCGCGATCTGGCGCCGGCCGAGCATGGCGGCAAGGTCGCCCGCGCGATCGGCGCCGGCGGCATGGAGAATGCGGGCGCCGGGCGCGAGGCGGGCCGAAAGGAGGGCGGCGAGCGCCTCGATGTTCCCGTCCGCCTCGATCACATGGGCAAAGCCCGCCAAGCGCGCCTGCGCGCCGGTGCGCCCGCCCACGGTGAACACCGGCAGGCTTCGCAGCGCGCTCGCCTGCGGCCGCGCGGCGAGCGCGCGCACCCCGTGCGCACTGGTGAAGGCGAGGGCGGAGAACGGGCCGCGTGGCAGCGGCGCGCCGGTTTCCTTGAAGCGCAGCATGGGGTCGCTCACCACACTGTGTCCGAGCGCCTCCAGCCGCGCCCGCGTGCGTGCCGCGCCGGGTTCCGGGCGGGTCAGCAGGATGCGCTGGGATCGGGCGGCAAGGGGCATGGTGGCGAGGATTCTGGGGCTGAGGAGTCTGGGGCTGGGGAGTCTGGGGCTGAGAAATCTGGGGGTGAGGAATCGGGGGCGGGAAATCGGGCGAGAGCGGGTTTCAGGTGAACGATAGCGGGAGCAAGGGTAAAGGGTCCATGCGGGATATCGCTTCCCGTCGCGGTCATTCTCTGCGCGGGGCGGCGCGTGTGCCTTGCACGATGGCTCCGGCCATGGCCATCACGCGCAAATTTGGCCATCACGCGCAAAGGACCCGCGCGCAAAGGACCCGCGTCTAAATAACTGGCGCAAGCGGCAGGGGATGGCGCCGCGTCCTGACAAAAGCGCCACGCGCCCGCCGAAGCCGCGCGGCGAATCCCCCGGCGTGCCCCGGCATAAAGCTACAGCCCGAGCGCCCGCGCCGGCGCGCTGGTGCGCAAGCCCGCGCCCAGATCGGCGCCCAGCCGCGCGGCGTCGGCGATGGGGGCGCTGGCGTCGGCCTCGGCGGCGTCGCTTCCGTCCGGGGAGAGCACCAGGCCGCGCAGGCGCACTCGCGCTCCGTCCAGGGTCGCGAGCGCCGCGATGGGCGTGCGGCAGGAGCCGTCCAGCGCGGCGAGGAAGGCGCGCTCGGCGGCGAGCGCGATGCCGGTGGCGCGGCATGTGATAGCGGCGATGGCGGCGTTGGTGGCCTCGTCCGCGATCCGGCACTCGATGGCGACCGCGCCCTGGCCCACGGCGGGCAGGAAATCATCGGTGCCGAGAATCACGCTCGCCTCATGGGCGAGCCCGAGCCGGGTGAGGCCGGCGAGCGCCAGCAAGGTGCCGTCGAACGTGCCGGACCGCACCTTGGAGAGGCGCGTCTGCACATTGCCGCGCAGCAATTGCACCTGGAGGTCGGGCCGCTTGCGCCGCAATTGCGCCTCGCGCCGCAGCGAGGCGGTGCCGATGACGGCGCCGGGCTTGAGGTCGGAGAGGCTCGCCCCCTCGCGCAGAATCAACGCGTCGCGCACGTCGGCGCGGGGAAGATAGCCAGCTAAATGCAAGCCGTCGGGCAGAAAGGTCGCCACATCCTTGGCCGAATGGACGGCGAGATCGATGCGCCCGTCCAGCAGCGCTTCCTCGATCTCCTTGGTGAACAGCCCCTTGCCGCCGGCTTCGGAGAGCGCGCGATCCTGGATCGCATCTCCAGAGGTGCGGATGATCTCGATGGCGATGCTCTCCGCCGGGCGGGCCAGGGCCGCGGCCAAGGCGTCGCGCACGGCATGGGCCTGCCACAGCGCCAGCGCGCTGCCCCGGGTGCCGATGGCGAGGCGGGGCGCAGGAGCGGGGGAGGAAGGCACGTTGGAAGACAACTCGGAGGAGGACATGGGGGAGGGGTTCGTCTCTTGTGTCATTGGCGCGTACAATGATAGCCGGAATCGCAATGGCATAGAGCGGCGTGGCGGCGCAGGCCGCAGGGCCCCCGGCGCAGGGGCCGGTCTGGAGGATAAAGTGGCGGATCTGCTGGTGCTCGGCATCGAGACCACATGCGACGAAACCTCGGCGGCGGTGGTGGCGCGCTCGCCTTCCGGGGCCGGGCATGTGCTCGCGAACGTGATCCGCACCCAGGTGGAGGAGCATTCCCCCTATGGCGGCGTGGTGCCGGAGATCGCCGCACGCGCCCATGTGGAAGTGCTCGACGTCGTCATCGCCGAGGCCATGCGCACCGCCGGGCTGAATTATGCGAACCTCGCCGCCGTGGCCGCCGCCGCAGGTCCGGGACTGATCGGCGGGGTGATCGTCGGGCTCACAACCGCCAAGGCCATCGCTTTGTCCATCCGCCGTCCGCTGGTGGCGGTGAACCATCTGGAGGCGCATGCGCTCACCGCGCGCCTGACCGACGGTGTCGCCTTTCCCTATCTGCTGCTGCTGGTGTCCGGCGGGCACACCCAATTGCTGGCGGTGGAGGATATCGGCCGCTATCGCCGGCTCGGCACCACGCTGGACGATGCCGTGGGCGAGGCCTTCGACAAGGTGGCGAAGATGCTGAGCCTGCCCTATCCCGGCGGGCCGCAGGTGGAGCAGATGGCGCTGCTCGGCGATGCCCATCGCTTCGCCTTTCCCCGTCCCATGCTGGGGCGGCGCGAGCCGGACTTCTCCCTGTCGGGCCTGAAGACCGCCGTGCGGCTGGAGGCGGATCGGCTCGCGCCGCTGTCGGACCAGGACGTGTACGACCTGTGCGCCTCGTTCCAGGCGGCGGTGGTGGATCTAATCGCCGATCGGGTGCGCGCCGGCGCGCGGGCCTTCCGCGATCTCGTCGGCTGCGGGCCGACCGCCTTGGTGGTCGCGGGCGGGGTGGGCGCCAATGCCGCGATCCGCGAGGCCCTCCAGCGCACGGCGGTGGATCTCGGCACGCGCATGGCGGTGCCGCCGCCGGAATTGTGCACCGACAACGGCGCCATGATCGCCTGGGCGGGGGCGGAGCGGCTCTCGCGCGGGCTCACCGATCCCCTGAGCATCAGCCCGCGCGCCCGCTGGCCGCTCGATCCTGCGTCCACCGGCGCCAAGGCCTGAGAGAAAGGCCGGAGAGACATGGCGCAGGCCGCATTGGATTTTTCCCGCATCGGCGTGGTCGGCGCGGGGGCCTGGGGCACGGCGCTCGCCAATGTGGCGGCGCGCGCCGGGCGGAGCGTGACGCTCTACGCGCGCAATGAAGAACAGGCGGCGGACATGGAGGCGCGGCGCGAGAATGTGCGCGGCCTGCCAGGTATTCCCCTGGAGCCGGGCGTGCGCGTGACCGCGCGGCGCGTGGATCTTGCCGCCTGCGATGCGCTGCTTCTGGTGGTGCCGGCGCAGGCGTTGCGGGCGGTGCTGGCGGAGCTCGGCCCGTCCATCGCGCCGGGAACGCCGCTCGTCTCCTGCGCCAAGGGCATCGAGCGCGGCACCGGCGCCTTCATGAGCGAGGTGATCACCACCACCTTGCCGCATGGCCGCGCGGCGGTGCTCTCCGGCCCGAGCTTCGCCCATGACGTGGCCGCCGGCCTGCCCACCGCCGTGACGCTGGCCGCCGCCGATGTGGGGTTGGCGCAGACGCTGGCGGATGCGCTGGGCGGTCCCACCTTCCGCCTTTATCATTCCACCGATGTTCGGGGCGTGGAGATCGGCGGGGCGGCCAAGAATGTGCTCGCCATCGCCGCCGGCATCGTCGCCGGGCGGCGGCTCGGCGCGAGCGCGGGCGCGGCGCTCACCGCGCGGGGGTTCGCCGAATTGCTGCGCTTCGGCCGTGCGTTCGGCGCGCAGGCGGAGACGCTGACCGGGCTCGCGGGCCTCGGCGACCTCATTCTCACCGCCTCCGGCCCGCAATCGCGCAATTTCGCCCTCGGCCTGGCGCTGGGCGAGGGGCGGGCGGGCGAAGGCAAGCTGGCGGAAGGCGCCTATACCGCCAGCGTGCTGGTGGAGATGGCGCGCGCGCAAGGCGTGGACATGCCCATCTGCGCGGCGGTCGATGCGGTGCTGGCGGGCCGGCTCACCATCGCCGGGGCGATCGATGCGCTGATGGCGCGCCCGCAACGCTCGGAGACCGGTCGGGGATAGGCTGGAATCGGCTTCAGGGGACAATCCTCATGCGTGGGCTGGTCCCGCGCATCCACGCGGCCCCGCCGTTCAACGCCCGCGCGATCGGCGCGCCGTGGAGGGCCGGGACACGCCCGGCCATGACGAAGTGAAAGACGGGGAAACGGGCGTGCACCTGCTTTCAGGTGCGCCCGCTCCGCCGGAGGCCGCTGGGATCAGAAGCCCTTCACCACCGTGTGGCGATGTTCCATCTGCGGGGCGGCCGCGAAATAGGGGCTCACCAGCGCGCGCCATTCCTTGAAGGCGGGCGATTCGCGGAAATGGACCATATGGTCGTCCACGCTGTCCCATTCCGCCACCAGGGTATAATGGGTCGGCGTCTCGACCGAGCGGTCGAGCCGCATGGCGCGGCAGCCGCGGGCGTTCTGGAACAGCGGCACGGCCTTGGTCACGCCGGCTTCGAAATCGGCTTCCTGGCCGGGCGTCACGGCGATGAGAACGGATTCGTAAACCATATTTTCCTCCCAAAAGGGAGGCGACGGTATCAGGCGGCAAGACGCGCACAACTGTCCGGCGTGGAAAAAATGCCTTCGGCCACACGCGGCGCGGGCGCGGCCTTCGGCCGGCTTGCCAATCGCCCCGCCCGCTCGCTAGAGCAGACGCTTGCGCATTCAGGCGTCTGGAGTTTCGCGATGGCCCACTGGCTCTACAAATCCGAGCCGTTCAAATGGTCGTGGGAGATGCAGGTGAAGGCCGGCGCCAAGGGCACCCATTGGGATGGCGTGCGCAACCATTCGGCCAAGCTGAACCTGCTCGCCATGAAGCTGGGCGACCAGGGATTCTTCTATCATTCCAACGAGGGCAAGGAGATCGTCGGCATCGTCGAGGTGATCCGCGAGGCCTATCCCGACCCCTCCGACCCCAGCGGCAAGTTCGTGATGGTGGACCTGAAGGCGGTGAAGCCGCTGAAGACCCCGGTGTCGCTCGCCGCCCTCAAGGGCGACCCGCGCTTTGCCGAAATGGCGCTGATCAAATTCTCGCGCCTGTCCGTGCAGCCGGTGACGGACGCGGAATGGGACATGGTGCTGGCGCTCGCGCAGGGCTGAGGCGCGACACCGGCATCGAGCGGGACGGGTTTTGCTTGTGGCGGGGCGCGCCTGCGGCCAAGGTCTCGGGTGTGACCGATCCCCTTTCCCCACCTGTCCCCCATCCGACCGCCACCGATCCCGCCGCCCACGATCCCGTCCGCTTCGTGCGGGCCGAGACGCGCTTGCGCCCCGTGCCCCTGGTGCCCGAACTTTCCCTCCATGTGGCCGACGAGGCGGTGCCGCTCTGGCAGCGCACCGAGGAAGAGCTGGGCGCCATGGGCCTGCCGCCGCCGTTCTGGGCCTTCGCCTGGGCGGGCGGGCAGGCGCTGGCGCGCCATGTGCTGGACCATCCCGATCTGGTGGCGGGCCGGCGGGTGCTGGATTTCGCCTCCGGCTCCGGCCTGGTCGGCCTTGCCGCCACAAGGGCGGGCGCGGCGCACGTGTCCTGCGCCGACATTGATGCCTATGCGCTCGCCGCCATCGCGCTGAATGCGCAGGCCAATGGCGTCGTGGTGGAGGTGCGCGGCACCGATCTGGTCGGCACGGACGAAGGGTGGGACACGGTGCTCGCCGGCGACATCTGCTACGAGCGCGACCTTGCGGAACGCGTGTTCGCCTGGCTGGTGACGCTCTCCCGGCGCGGCGCGCTGGTGCTGATCGGCGATCCCGGCCGCTCCTATCTGCCCAAGGCGGAGCTGGAGCAACTGGCGGAATATTCCGTGCCGGTGACGCGCGACCTGGAGGATATGGAGATCAAGCGCACCTGCGTGTGGCGGCCGCGCTGAGGGGAACCCGGCGCATCTTCTTCCGTTGCCTTCGAAGGCCGAAAGGAGACGCACCATGGACAGCCACGACATTTGGGAAGAAATGGCCGACCGCCATTCCTGCATGCTGATCGACCGCGACGGGTCCCGCCTGCGCGCCCGGCCCATGGCGCCGGTGGCGCGGGAAGAGGACCATGCCATCTGGTTCGTCACCGATTCCCGCGCCTCGAAGGACGAGGAGATCCGCGCCGACCCGCAGGTCTGCGTCGCTTTCGCCGATCCGGGCGATCATTTTTACCTGTCGGTCTCCGGGCCGGCCGAAATCGTGCGCGACCCGGCCAAGCTGAAGCAGATCTGGTCCAATGCCATGGAAGCCTATTTCCCCGGCGGGCCAGAGGATCCCAACGCCGTGCTGCTGCGCGTGCGGCCGGAACAGGCGGAATATTGGCAGGGCGATTCCACCCTCATGACCGGGGTGAAGATGGCCGCCGCCATCATCAAGGAAAAACGCGCCGATCTTGGGGAAAATGCCAAGCTGAGGCTCTGAGCCTCAGCGCTTCGGCCAGGAGGCCCGTGCCCCGCCGATGGCGAACACCAGCCAGCCGGCGATCATCAGCATGCCGCCGGTGGGCGCGGTGCCCCACAGCAATTTGACCTCCATCAAGGTCCTGAGCGCCAGATCGCCGGAAAACAGCAATGTGCCGAGGCCGATGGCCGAGGCGCCAACGAGAATGGCCGTGCGTCCGCGCTCCAGGTTCACGCAGAGTGCCGCCGCGCCCGCGAGCGTGACGGCGCCGAGCAGCAGGAACTGGGCGGCGGTGGCGAGCGACGCGCCGCCCGCCAGATGCGCCGCCACCGCGGAGGCCCCGACGCCGGCGGCGCCATAAAGGCCGGCGACACAGAGCAGGGAGCGAAGCCACAGTGTCATCAATGCCATCCGACTATCATATGGCTGGGTTATAGCGAGCCGCTGCCCCCGCCGCACTGCGCACTGCGCCGCAGGGACATGTCCTTACGCCTGATGTCCGTGGTGATATCGTTATCTAGAACCAAAGTATTCTTGGTCCAAAGTCTGCCTCGCCCCCGCCTTGTGAAGGGCCAAGCCGCTCACCATAATCGCGTCAAGCAATTACAAATCCGGCGCAGCGCGGCTCTGATGTGGCGCGCAAGATGCCAACGCACGAAGGGGAGGTCAGCACCATGTCCGACACTATTTATCAGGTTCCGGCCGAATGGCAGGGCCGCGCCTTCGTGGATGCCGCCGAATATGCGGCCATGTACAAGGCCTCCGTTTCCGATCCCGACGCCTTCTGGGCCGAGCACGGCAAGCGCATCCATTGGTTCGAGCCCTTCACCACGGTGAAGAACACCTCGTTCGTGCCCGGCGAGGTCTCGATCAAATGGTTCGAGGACGGCATCACCAATGTCGCCTATAATTGCGTGGACCGGCATCTGGCCGAGCGCGGCGATCAGGTCGCCATCATCTGGGAGGGCGACGACCCGTCCGAATCCCGCAACATCACCTATCGCGAACTCTCCGAGCAGGTGAACCGCTTCGCCAACGTCCTGCGCAATCGCGACGTGACCAAGGGCGACCGCGTCACCATCTACATGCCCATGATCCCCGAGGCCGCCTATGCCATGCTGGCGTGCGCGCGGCTCGGCGCGATCCATTCGGTGGTGTTCGGCGGCTTCTCCCCCGACAGCCTCGCGGGCCGCATCTCGGACTGTGAATCGCGCTGCGTCATCACCGCCGACGAGGGCCTGCGCGGCGGCCGCAAGGTGCCGCTGAAGGCCAATGTGGACGCGGCCATCGCCCGCGTCGAAGGCGGCGTGGACCATGTGATCGTGGTCAAGCGCACCGGCGGCAAGGTGGACATGGAGCCGGGCCGCGACGTCTGGTATCACGAGGCCGCCGACATGGTGACCGACGAATGCCCGGTGGAGCATGTGAACGCGGAAGACCCGCTGTTCATCCTCTATACTTCGGGCTCCACCGGCAAGCCCAAGGGCGTGCTGCACACCACCGGCGGCTATCTCGTCTATGCCTCCATGACGCACCAATATGTCTTCGATTATCACGAGGGCGACGTCTATTGGTGCACCGCCGATGTGGGCTGGGTGACCGGCCATTCCTATATCGTCTACGGCCCGCTGGCGAACGGCGCGACCACCTTGATGTTCGAGGGCGTGCCCAATTATCCCAGCAACTCCCGCTTCTGGGAGGTGATCGACAAGCACAAGGTGAACATCTTCTACACCGCCCCCACCGCCATCCGCGCCTTGATGCAGAGCGGCGAGGAGCCGGTGAAGAAGACGTCGCGCGCCTCCTTGCGCCTGCTGGGCTCGGTGGGAGAGCCGATCAATCCGGAAGCCTGGGAATGGTATCACCGCGTGGTGGGCGAGGGCCGCTGCCCGATCGTCGACACCTGGTGGCAGACCGAGACCGGCGGCATCCTCATCACCCCGCTGCCCGGCGCCACCGCGCTGAAGCCGGGTTCGGCCACCAATCCGTTCTTCGGCGTCCAGCCCCAGGTGGTGGATGCGGAAGGCCATGTGCTGGAGGGCGCCTGCGAGGGCAATCTCGTGATCGCCGATAGCTGGCCGGGGCAGATGCGCACGGTCTATGGCGATCACGAGCGCTTCGAGCAGACCTATTTCTCCACCTATCCCGGCAAATATTTCACCGGCGACGGCTGCCGCCGCGATGCCGACGGCTATTATTGGATCACCGGCCGCGTGGACGACGTCATCAACGTCTCCGGCCACCGCATGGGCACGGCGGAAGTGGAAAGCGCCCTCGTCGCCCATCCCAAGGTGTCCGAGGCGGCGGTGGTGGGCTTCCCGCACGATATCAAGGGCCAGGGCATCTATGCCTATGTCACCTTGATGGACGGCGAAGTGCCGAGCGAGGAATTGCGCAAGGAATTGGTGAATTGGGTGCGCCGCGAAATCGGCCCGATCGCCTCGCCGGATCTGATCCAGTTCGCGCCCGGCCTGCCGAAGACCCGCTCGGGCAAGATCATGCGCCGCATCCTGCGCAAGATCGCCGAGGACCAGTTCGAGAGCCTGGGCGACACCTCGACCCTCGCCGATCCCGGTGTGGTGGACGATCTGGTGCACAACCGCCAGAACAAGCGCACGGCGGCCTGATCCTTCCTCACCTGCGATTTGCGAAATGCCCGGGCTTGGCCCGGGCATTTTCGTTTGTGCCGGCGATTTGACGGGACGGGGTGTTTGCCCCGGCGGAAGCGTGTGCTACAGAGACTTGCGTGAAATTACATATTTCACACAAAATATAAGTTTTATGGAGAACCCCATGCTGACGCGCCGCGCGTTCTCGACCCTGAGCCTCGCCGCCTTGCTGGCGCCCGGCGTCGCCTTCGCCCAGCAGGCGCAGCCCGGGCCGAACTCGATCCTCAATGTCTCCTACGACATCGGCCGGGAATTGTTCACGGCGGAGAATGCCGAGTTCGTGCCGTTCTGGAAGCAGAAGACCGGGCAAGAGCTGACCGTCAACCAGAGCCACGCCGGCTCCTCGCGCCAGGCGCGCGCCATCCTGGAAGGGCTGGAAGCGGACGTGGTGACGTTCAACCAGGTGCTCGACGTGGAAGTGCTCGCCAAGGCCGGCTATGTGGCCAAGGACTGGCAGAAGAAATTCCCCAACAACGCCTCGCCCTATTATTCCTTCCCCGCCTTCCTGGTGCGCGACGGCAATCCGAAGAACATCAAGGATTGGAATGACCTCGTCCGCGACGACGTGAAGGTGATCTTCCCCAATCCCAAGACCTCCGGCAATGCGCGCTACACCTATCTGGCCGCCTATGCCTATGCGCTGGAGCAGAACAAGGGCGACACCGCCAAGGCGGACGCCTTCGTGAAGAAGCTGCTCTCCAATGTGCCGGTGTTCGACACCGGCGGACGCGGCGCCACCACCACCTTCGTGGAGCGCGAGACCGGCGACGTGCTGGTGACCTTCGAGGCCGAGACCCGCGCCATCGAGGGGCTCTATAAGGACAAGAAGCTGAAGACCATCGTGCCGTCCGTAAGCCTGCTGGCGGAATTCCCGGTGGCCGTGGTGGACAAGGTGGTGGACAAGCGCGGCTCGCGCCCCGCGGCCACCGCCTATCTCGAATTCCTCTATTCGCCCGCCGGCCAGACGGTGGCGGCGAAGGCGTTCCACCGTGTCGTCGACAAGAGCGTGGAAGCCCAGTTCAAGGACCAGTTCCCGCCGGTGCGGCTGGTGACGGTGGAAGACGTGTTCGGCGGCTGGGACAAGGCGAACGCCGAGCAATTCGTCTCCGGCGGCAAGCTGGACCAGGTGTTCGGCGCCCGCTGAGCCCCTTTTTCTGCGGTACATGCGAAGGGCCGCCCTATCCGGGGCGGCCCTTTTGCGTTGCGCCTGTTTGCGGGGGGGCGGCGCGACACGCGCTGTCGGATTCGCGCCGCCGATGGCGCGCCTGTGTCGCAATTCACCGCACACGGGCCGGCACGCCGCGCCGAACCATGCCCGCAAGTCGTTGCGAATGAGAGAATTTCCAAACGGGCGCCGGCGGCACGCTCCTTGAAAGGCGAAGGGATGTTCCGCACAGGGGTCCCAGCACCGCCATGACCGACACCGAAGTCGCGCCGACCGAAGCCCTTTCCCTCAGCGACGTGCCGCAGGTCTATCGCCGCCACGTCTTCGCCTGTTTCCAGCAGCGCCCGCCGGGACACCCGCGCGGCAGCTGCGCCAATTCCGGCGCCAAGCCGCTATGGGATCGCCTGGGCCAGAAGATCGAGGCGACGGGCCAGCGCGACATCGCCATGACCGCGTCCGGCTGCCTGAGCTTCTGTGCCGCCGGGCCGCTGATGGTGGTCTATCCCGAAGGGGTCTGGTACGCGCCCAAGAGCGTCGAGGATGTGGACGAGATCGTCGAGACCCATCTGGTGGGCGGCGCGCTGGTGGAGCGGCTGATCATCGTGCCGCGGGTCTGAACCCAAAAAGCCGGGCACCAAAAAAGCCGGGCGTGGCCCGACTTTCACTCCGCGACGGCGTCTGCGGCAAGGGCGATCAGGCGCTCGCCTTGTCCAGTTCGGCGAGGATCGCGTCGCCCATTTCCTCGGTGCCGATGATGGTGGCGCCGGGGGTGCGAATGTCGCTGGTGCGCTTGCCCGAGGCCAGCACCCCGGCGATCGCCGCTTCGATCTGGTCGGCCACCGGGCCGAGGCCGAACGAATAGCGCAGCGCCATGGCGAGCGAGCCGACCATGGCGATGGGATTGGCGATGCCGCGCCCGGCGATGTCCGGGGCCGAGCCGTGCACCGGCTCATAGAGCGCCGCGCGCTTGCCGGTGATCGGGTCCGCCGCGCCGAGCGAGGCCGAGGGCAGCATGCCCAGCGAGCCGGTGAGCATGGCGGCGATGTCGGAGAGCACGTCGCCGAACAGGTTGTCGGTGACGATCACGTCGAACTGCTTGGGCCAGCGCACCAATTGCATGGCCAGCGAATCCGCCAGCTGGTGCTCCAGCTCCACGTCGGCATAATCCTTGGCGTGCAAGGCGGTGATGGTCTCCTTCCAGAGCACGCCGGAGCGCATCACATTGTGCTTCTCGCAGGAGGTCACCTTGTTGCGGCGGGTGCGCGCCAGCTCGAACGCCACGCGGCCGATGCGGTCGATCTCATAGGTGTCATACACCTGGGTATCGATGGCGCGGCGCTGGCCGTTGCCGAGGTCGAGAATGGTCTTGGGCTCGCCGAAATAGACGCCGCCGGTCAATTCCCGCACGATCAGGATGTCGAGCCCTTCCACCACTTCGCGCTTGAGCGAGGAGGCGTCCGCCAGCGCGGGATAGCACAGGGCCGGGCGCAAATTGGCGAACAGGGCGAGATCCTTGCGCAGGCGCAGCAGGCCGGCTTCCGGGCGCGCCTCATAGGGCACATCAGCCCATTTCGGGCCGCCGACCGCGCCGAGCAGGATGGCGTCCGCCGCCTTGGCCTTTTCCATGGCGCCGTCGGAAATGGCGACGCCGTGCGCGTCATAGGCGCTGCCGCCCACCAAATCCTCTTCCACCGCGAAGGACACGAGGCCCTGGGCGTCGAGCCAGGAAATCAGGCGCTTCACCTGCGCCATGACTTCCGGGCCGATGCCGTCGCCGGGGAGAAGAAGAAGCTTGTGCGTGGCCATGAGACGTTCCTGTTATAAAAGAACCCCGGCACCTTTGGCATGGATGGAGGCGGTTCTGGTTGGCGCGGAGTGCTAATGCCTTCCGCCGTCCAAAACAAGCTTGGCGTTATGTTCTGGCCTATTGTCGACCTGTCCGCGTGGCGGTCCAGGCGCCGCCCACGATCAGCAGGCAGGCCAGCGCGAGGGGCCAGCGCGCGGTCGCAAACCCCGTCGCCACCAGCAGCAGCGTGGAGAGAACCGGCGCGGCATAGGAGGCGACGCCGAGGAGGCCCACGTCGCCGCGCTTCATGCCGATGTCCCAGGCATAAAAGGCGATGCCCACCGGGCCGATGCCGAGCGCGATCACCGCCGCCCATTGGATCGCCCCGGCCGGCCAGACGGTCTCTTCCCAGGCGAGGTGGCAGAGGCCCGCCAGAACTGCCGTGGCGAGGCAGAAGCCGGAGACCGCCTGCGTCGGCACATCGGCGAAGCGCGTCGCCGTCACCGAATAGATCGCCCAGATGAAGGCGCAGGCGAGCGCGGCGAGATAGCCCGGCAGGAAACGCGCCTCGAAGCGCGCCTCGAAGCCGGAAAACCCGCCCTTTCCCGCCAGCAGCACGATGGTGCCGGCAAGGCCGAGCAGGGCGCCGAGCACATGGGTCCGCTTCAGTCCGGCGCCCGGCAGCATCGCCGCGAGCAGAACGATCAGCAGTGGCCAGAGATAGGCGATCAGCCCGGCCTCGGCGGGCGGGGCGAGCTTGAGGGCGGAGAAATACATGAAATGATAGCCGAACAGCCCGCCCACCCCGTGCAGCCACGCCGCCGGCCGCTGGCGCAGGACGCGCAGGCCCGGTCCGCGCAGGGCGGCGATGAGGCCCACCAGTCCGCCGATGGCGAAGGTGAGCGCGGTGAGCAGGAACGGCGGCACCGCGCCCGTGGCGGCGGTGGAGAGCGCCAGCGTCGACCACAGGGCAATCGCGACGAGGCCGATGCGGGTCGCGCGGCGGGAAGGCGAGGGAGCGGGAGCGGGCGAGGGAGAGGGCGCGGTCGAGGAAAGGGGCGATGCGCGGTGCGAAAGCGGCGGTTCGGATTCATCCGCCGGAAACTTCGCCCGAAATGGCGGCGTCATCCGCCGCGAAGCCGCGGTGAAGCGGCCTTGATCCGATGTTCGTCTGCGCTAAGCCATTGTTTCACGTGAAACATTTTCGGAAAACAGGGGGCTCAGGGGAGCTTTCGGGGTCTTCGGCGGGCGACCGGGATCGGCCCGCCGAAGCGTGATTTACGCGTGAAAAGGCAAAGGCGGCAAGCGCTTTGCACCCCTCAGCAGATGTATTGCGCGCCGTTGGCGGTCAGCGTCGAGCCGGTGATGAAGCCGGCATCGTCGGCGGCCAGGAACACCACGCAGCGGGCGATATCCTCCGGCTCGCCCAAGCGGCCGACCGGGATGGTGGCGACGATCTTCTCCAACGCATCGGCGGGCACCGCGCGCACCATTTCGGTGGCGATATAGCCCGGCGCGATGGCATTGACGGTGACGCCGACCTTCGCGCCTTCCTGCGCCAGCGCCTTCACGAAGCCGATCTCTCCGGCCTTGGCGGCGGAATAATTGGTCTGGCCGAACTGGCCCTTCTGCCCGTTGATGGACGAGATGCAGATGACGCGGCCGAACTTGCGCGCGCGCATGCCCTCAATGACCTGGCGGGTCATGTTGAAGAGGCTGTTGAGATTGGTATTTATGACGGCGTTCCACTGCTCGAACGTCATGCGGTGCAACTGCCCGTCGCGGGTGATGCCGGCATTGTTCACCAGCACGTCCACCGGGCCGAGTTCGGCTTCCACCTTGGCGACGCCGGCCTTGCAGGCCTCGAAATCGGAGACGTCCCATTTGAAAGCCGGAATGCCGGTCTTGGCCGTGAAAGCCTCGGCTGCCGCATCATTGCCGGCATAATTGGCGGCCACCTGATAGCCCGCCGCCTTTAGGGCGATGGAGATCGCTTCGCCGATCCCGCGGGTTCCCCCAGTCACCAGTGCGACACGCGCCATGTTCGTCTCCCTCTTCATTCGTCTTCTGCCGAGGCCGCGTTGGTGCAGCCTTTCTCAAACCTGGCCACGCCGCCGACTGAGCCGCGCCGACCGTTCGCATATCGCCCCGCTTCGTTCGAGCCGTTCCGCCGCGTCTTGCTGCCGCGCCCGAAACCGGGATCGAATCGGTGCCCGCTTTCCTTACGCCGCCAACCGTGACCGATGAAAGGAAGAGGAGCCATACCCTTAGCGGGGATTGCTTCCGCTGCGTTTGATTCATCCCAAGCAAATTCGCTTCAGACGGGAATAATGCCGATCTGCAACGCGCCCGGCCGGATCATGATAACGAAAACGCCCGGACACGGGTCCGGGCGTCATCGCAATCAAGGGGCGGCCGGTGGTCTTTCGCCGGTCGCGGAGCGACGGGCTCAGTCGCGGGCGATGCACATGGCGATGCCCATGCCGCCACCGATGCACAGGGTGGCGAGGCCCTTCTTGGCGTCGCGCTTTTCCATCTCGTGCAGCAGGGTCACGAGGATGCGGGTGCCCGAGGCGCCGATGGGGTGGCCGATGGCGATGGCGCCACCGTTCACATTGACCTTGCTGGTGTCCCAGCCGAGTTCCTTGTTCACCGCGATGGCCTGGGCGGCGAACGCCTCATTGGCCTCGATCAGGTCGAGGTCGTCGACGGTCCAGCCGGCCTTTTCAAGCGCGGCCTTGGAGGCGGGAATGGGACCCGTGCCCATCACCTTGGGATCGACGCCGGCCTGGGCCCAGGAAACGATGCGGGCGAGCGGCTTCTTGCCCTCGGCGGCGGCGCGGGCGGCGCTCATGAGCACCACGGCGGCGGCGCCGTCATTGATGCCCGAGGCGTTGCCGGCGGTGACCGTGCCGTCTTTCTCGAACGCCGGCTTCAGTTTCGCCATGGCGTCCAGGGTGGCGCCGTGGCGGGGATATTCGTCGGTGTCCACCACCACGTCGCCCTTGCGGGTGGAGATGGTGACCGGGACGATCTCCTCCTTGAAGCGGCCGGCCTTCTGGGCGGCTTCCGCCTTGTTTTGGGAGGCGACCGCGAAGGTGTCCTGGTCGACGCGGGTGATCTGGTACTGGCGCGCCACGTTCTCGGCGGTGTTGCCCATGTGGTAGCCGTTGAAGGCGTCCCACAGGCCGTCCTTGATCATGGTGTCGGTAAAGGCGAGATCGCCCATGCGGGTGCCGTTGCGCACGTGCGCGGCATGGTTCGACAGGCTCATGGATTCCTGGCCGCCGGCTACCACGATGTCGCTGTCGCCGGTCTGGATGGCCTGGAAGCCCAGCGCCACCGAGCGCAGGCCCGAACCGCAGACCTGGTTGATCTCCCAGGCCGGGCTTTCAATCGGCACGCCGGCGGCGATGGAAGCCTGGCGCGCGGGGTTCTGGCCCTGCGCCGCGGTCAGGACCTGGCCGAGGATCACTTCGCTGACCTGGGCGGAGGGGACGCCGGCGCGTTCCAGGGCGGCCTTGATGACGATGGCGCCCAATTGATGGGCAGGCAGGGTGCTGAGCGCACCGTTGAACGAGCCGACCGGGGTGCGGGCGGCTCCGACGATGACGACGTCGTCTGGCATGATGGTCTCCTGCGGGCGGGCGGCTTTTGCGCCGCACTCGGATGCCGCGCATCGTGGTTTCGCGCGCCCGCCCGTGTCAATGACCCATGTCGTCGTACGGCACTGCGCAAATACGAAACAGGCCTAAATGTTGCGCACTATTTGCGCAGCAAATTCGACGCCCGCGCTGCACAAAAGGGTGGCACAACCCTCGGAAACGACTTAACCTCATGGCAGTTGAGGAAACGGATGACCGGACAATGGCCAAGACGCAAGAGCCAGTCACCATCAAGAAATACGCCAATCGCCGTTTGTATAATACGGGCACCAGCACGTATGTGACGCTCGAAGACCTCGCCACCATGGTGAAGGAAGGCGAGGATTTCGTCGTATACGATGCGAAAAATGGGGACGACATCACCCATTCGGTGCTGACGCAGATCATCTTCGAGCAGGAAAACAAGGGGCAGAATCTTTTGCCCATCGCATTCCTGCGCCAGATCATCCGCTTCTACGGCGACAGCATGCAGATGATGGTGCCGCGCTACCTGGAGATGTCGATCGACAGCTTCACGAAGGAACAAGGCAAGTTTCGCGACCAGTACGCGAAGACGTTGACCAATTCGCCGCTCACCGGCTCGCCTTTGCCGGGCACGCCGTTTGGCGGGTTTGATGAGCATGTGCGGCGGAACATGGAAATGTTCGAGCGCGCCTTCAATATCTTCCTGCCCTTCCCGAAGGGGGAGGCCGGCGAGCCGCCGGCGCCCGCCGCTCCGGCCGCGCCCGAGACCGCCGCGGACGATCTGGAAGCCTTAAAGCGGCAGATGCTGGACATGCAGCAGAAACTGGAAAAGCTGGTTTCCAAGCCGGATACGTCCGGCAATTCCTGAACCCCAGAGCCGGCATGGCCGCAGGGCCGTGCCGCCCTTGACACTGACGGGATCGCGCCCCCGCACGAGCGATCCCGTCCCGCGAGGACCGGACGCATTCGCGTCCTTCGGGGCAGCCGAACCCTGTCCCGTCCACCTGCATCGCCGGATATGCGTCGCAATTGCAGGTGATGTCGGGAGTGGCGAGGCGCCGCCGGTTCACCTCTGCTGCTTCCGCCGTACCCTCACCAGAAGGTCGCGTCACCAGAAGGTCGAGACGACCATCGGTTTCGCCAGGCCCGTGAGCGCGCCTTGGATGAGGTCGCAGCCGGCGGCGGTGAGCATCGCAGCCGTATCCTCATCCTGAACCCATTCCGCCACGGTTGTGATGCCCAGCTGGCGCGCGAGCTGGATCAGGGCTTCGACGAATGCCCGGTCGTCCGCGGATTGCGCCATGTGCATGATGAAACTGCCGTCGATCTTCACCATGTCGACGCCGAGACTGCGCAGGTTTCGGAACGAGGTCGAACCGGCGCCGAAATCGTCGATGGCGACCTTCGCTCCGGTCGAGCGTGCCAGTTCCACGAAGGTGCGGGCGGCATTGAGATCGTGGACCGCGACCGATTCCGTCAGCTCCAGCACCAGCCGGGCGCCGATGGCGGGCGTCACCTCGGTTGCGAACAGGCGCATCCATTCCCGATCTGCAATGGAGGAGGGCGACACATTCACTGACAGGTGCAGGTCGGGTGCCTCGCGCATGGCAGCCGCCACCAGCCGCAGCACGCGCCGGTCGAGCACGCCCATCAGGCCCAGCGCCTCGGCGGTCGCGATGATGCTGCCGGTCTCGTGGGGATTGTCGTTGGGGCCGGGCGAGATGCGCGCCAGGGCCTCGTAGAACACCACCGCGCGCGACTGCGCATTGGCCACCGGTTGCAGGGCGATGGTCACGCGCTTCTCGTTCAGCGCCTTGACGATGTCCTCGGCGATTTTCAGATTGGTCCGTCGGCGTCCGTCGCGGACCGCGTCGCGCTCATAGATGTGGACCGAGCCGCGCTCGCGCTTCTTGGCGCGTTCGTGCGCCTCCTGTGCCCGCGCCACCATATGCGCGCCGGTTATGGCGCGTAGCGGCGCCACGGCCGCGCCGATGGTGACGCTGACGGGTATGGGTCCGGCGCTGGTATCGATGGGCGTATCACGCACATGCGCGATCAGGGCCTCGCAGAGGTCCAGGAGCGTCTGCGGATCGATGCCGCGCGCGAGCAGGGCGAACTTGTTGCCGGAGAAGCGCGCGAGCACATCCGATCCGCGCACCCGCGTGCGCAGCCGCGCAGCCACCTGGCCGATGGTCTGGTCCGCAATCTCGAAGCCGAAGCTGTCGTTCATGCGGCCGAGATAATCGATGCCGATCAGGATCAGCGCCCAATTTGTGTGGGTGGCCTCAACCGCCTTGATATGATCGGCAAGGATATCCATCAGGCGGCTGCGGGTCACCAGTCCGGTCAGCGGGTCGATATGGCCCCCGTGCAGGGCATGAGTGCTCTTGGGCACCTCGCCGATGACGTGGAGCGTGCCGAGCGCGTGGCTCGCCCGTCCGTCCGGCCCGCCGAACCAGCGGCCATTGTCCACCACCCAGATCAGCCGTCCGTCCGGACCGGAGCCAAGCTGGAGCTGATAGGAGGAATCATAAGGCGCTCCGTCTCCAACTTCGCGGAACGGCGCGTGCAGCAGGGACTTGCGGCCCGTGGCGGCACCTGCGGCGGCGCGGCAGTATTCGTCGAACACGCGGCCGGTGGAAAACAGTCGTACGGCTTCGTCACCAAGAATTTTGGTTGCGTTATCGCTCCAGAGTATCTCGTCGGTTGCAATATCCCAGCGATAGCCAACGCATTCGAGGGCACTCATGAAATCAATGATATCGGAAGGTGCGGGTCCCAGGCCGACGGAACCATTCTCCCCATTGCAGGACGTCCCGGCGTCGTCGATTTGTCCTGCCACGGTTGCCCACCTCTGCCTGGCCGAACCCTCAAGGGTTGCTCTGCTCAGGTCAACCCCGCGATCACCTAACCGTGTCCGGTGACTATCACACGACACTTTTCAGTTTGCGCGCGGCTCGACGCTGAAATCACGCTGCGCGACGCGCACCGAAACGGAAAATCCAGCCGCCACATCCAGCAGCATGATGCATAGCAGAAGCGCGAAGACCGAAGTTCCTGCCTGCGGCACCAGCAAAAATTCGACTACGCCGCCGATAAACACCAGTATCGAGAGCATATGGTCCACCAGGGAGCGGGAAGAGACTCGGGTGGACTTGAGGATCTCGAAAAACAGAATGAACAGGCTGAATGCGATAAATACGTCCGCGATGGTGATCCGCCAGACCGCGCCGGACATCATGGCGAAGGCGCCGAGGGTGGCCTGCCAATCCAGGCCGGGGGTCAGGAAGCAGAAGATGTTGTAGATGGCGAGTGGGACAATCAGCAGCGGAATTGGCGTCAGCATTGCTTGTTCCTCCCCCCGGCGTCACCGGGCGTGGAAAATGCGCTGGCCCGGCTGTGGTGGGATGGGTCGCATATTCCCACACAAATGTCACCGTCCTCGCCATGTGACGAATGCGACTTGTCTGTCCGATCAAAGACTTGGCTAAGAATGGCTTGAAATCGCCGTCCAGCGGGTGTGCCTCGGGGCGGATCGCGGCTGCCGGTTCTGGGGGCGACCTGCGCTTGAGGCCTTTGCCGCCAAATGCCGCATCCACGCGTCTGCGGGGCTGTCCAAGCGCGCGGCGAGCCGCGGGCGATCCCCCCCTCTAAGCGGGGCGCCGGCGCCGACGCGGCGCGCTGCGCGTGCCGCGCGCCCTCTTGGGGCAGGCCGCGCCATCCGTGCGGGGCCTTGTGTCGAGGCGGCGCCCGCGCGGTTCGCGCGCGCCAACCCGCTGCTTGCTCAGGCTTCGGCCTTGGGCTTCAGGATCTGACGGCCGCGATACATGCCGGTCTTCGGGTCGAGGTGGTGGGGGCGGCGCAGTTCGCCGGAATCCTTGTCCTCGACATAGGTCGGCTGCTTCAGCGCATCGGCCGAACGACGCATACCGCGACGGGACGGCGAGGTTTTTCTCTTAGGGACGGCCATGTCCAAACTCCGGGAAAACGACCAAACTCATTGCGCCTGCGGCGAAGGTCCGCGCAGGCTAGCGAAACCAAAATCTCGATTGGAGGCGCGCCTTATACAGGTTTGCACGACGGAGCGAAAGGCCCCCGCCGGCAAATTCTGGTGCGTGCGATTTCCTCGCATTTGGCACACCCGTGCCGCACGAATGCCCACTTGCCACGCGAAGGGACCTGGGCGAGGGTGCGCGCCGCTTCGGGCACCCGCAAGAATTTAAGGACCTCGGACATGATGCGTTCCGCTCCTACCGCCGCAATGGCGCTCGCGCTGACGGCCTTCGCCTTTGGCGGTGCAGCCTCGGCCCAGACGCCGGCCCCGGCGCCGGCTGCTGCTGCTGCCGCCGCTGCCGCTCCCGCGGTCGCCGCCGGGACGCCCGCCGGCGACGCGATCGTGGCGACGGTCAACGGCACGCCCATTCGCGCCAGCGAAGTGGCCATCGCCGAGGAAGACATCGGCCCCGGCCTGCCCCAGGTCCAGGGTGCAGCGCGGCGCGAATATGTGCTGTCTTTCCTGACCGACATGACCCTTCTCGCCAAGGCCGCCGAGGCGCAGAAGCTGGACCAGACCGCCGATTTCAAGCTGCGCATGGATTATTCGCGCACCAAGGCCCTGATGGAAGCGCTGATGGGCGCCGAGGCCAAGAAGGCCGTGACGGAAGAGGCCAAGAAGGCGACCTACGAAGAATTCGTCAAGGCCAGCAAGCCGGA
Source organism: Roseixanthobacter finlandensis (assembly GCF_043195105.2). Taxonomy (NCBI): domain Bacteria; kingdom Pseudomonadati; phylum Pseudomonadota; class Alphaproteobacteria; order Hyphomicrobiales; family Xanthobacteraceae; genus Roseixanthobacter; species Roseixanthobacter finlandensis. Next base: position 486,685 of record NZ_CM195536.1, read on the forward strand.
AACCGAAGTGCGCGCCCGCCATATTCTGGTGGATAGCGAGGCCAAGGCCAAGGAAATCGCCGCCAAGGCCAAGGCCGGCGAGGACTTCGCCAGGCTCGCCAAGGAAAACTCCAAGGACAGCGCGGAAGACGGCGGCGACCTCGGTTATTTCACCAAGGAACAGATGGTGCCGGAATTCGCCGATGCCGCGTTCAAGCTGGAAAAGGGCCAGATCTCCGACCCGGTGAAGAGCCAGTTCGGCTGGCACGTCATCAAGCTGGAAGACAAGCGCACCAAGCCGGTTCCGACCTATGACCAGGTCTCCGACCAGATCGACCAGTATCTGATCCGCAAGGCCCAGGGCGATCTCGTGACCAAGCTGCGCGCCGAGGCGAAGATCGAGCGTACGACGCCGCCGGCCGCGCCCGCCGGTGCTGCGCCTGCCGGTGCCGCTCCTGCTGGTGCCGCTCCTGCCGGTGCGACGCCCGCCGCGCCCGCGACGCCTGCTCCCGCGACGCCCGCCCCCGCTGCCAAGTGAGGGGTGGCCGGGATCGCCCGGCGGTTTCCTGGAGTTGAATGGCGCGCCGTCCGGATCTTCCGGGCGGCGTTTTCTTTAATTTACGCCGGTTTGAAGAACCAGCCCGCTCAGGCCTGGATCCCCAGCGCCTTGCGCAAGGCGAGGCTGCGCGCCGTGCGTTCCGCTGCGGCGAGGGGCGTGCGCGTGCCTTGGCCGAACACCGGGCCGGGCCAAGCCGCATCCCCGGGGTTGCGGCCGACCACATGCACGTGGAGCTGCGGCACCACATTGCCCAGCGCCGCCACATTGAGCTTGGCGCAGCCGCTGATGGCCTTGAGCGCTGCGCTGGCGGCGGAAATCTCGTCCATCAGGGCGCGCCGATCCTCCGGCGGCAGGTCGATGATCTCGCTCGCGCCCGCACGGCGGGGCACGAGAACGATCCAGGGGAAGCGGGAATCATCGACCAGGCGGACGTGGCAGAGCGGGAGATCCCCGAGGGCGGGGCCATCGGAGGCGAGCCGGGGATCGATATGGAAGAGGGATCTGGACATGACCCCACTTGAGCTTGCGTCCTCGCGAAGGGCAAGCGATCAGGAGATGTGCACGAAAAGGTGAACGACCCGGTGCCGCGGGCCGGTCGCGCGGTCGGAAGGACCGGCAACGGCAGCCGCAAAGGCATCATCCGCAAGAAAGAGAGCCGGCGCGCTTGCCAAGCGGCGCGCGGCCGACGATATAGGGGCCGGGAGGTTGGCGGTGGACGAGCCACTCGCCAACCGGGTCAGGTCCGGAAGGAAGCAGCCCCAACGAGACCGTCTCGGGTTGCCGATCAGCCTCCCACCTTTTCATTGCATCGCCGGAAGTCCCGCGCCGCCTGATGCCCCATGGCATCGGCCCGCCGGTCCGGGTGGGGAGGCGCCTATGTGGGCCATTGCGGTCATCCTGCTCAGCGCCTTGTCCGGCCCCGAGGCCCATGTGGTCACCAAGGCCGGCCTGTTCACGAGCGAAGACAGCTGCAAGGCCGGGCTCGCCGCCGGGGTGCCGGCGCGGCTGGAAGGCGAGGCGGTTCAGCAATTCAAGGACGGCTATCGCCGTTTTGTCTGCGTGCGGGTGGGCGGGGCCGATCTGTTTCAGCGGGCGAAATGAGTTTTGACTCCGCCGGGGCCGCCAAAACGCCCGCCGGAGGCGCCGGAAACCCTGTGATTTTCGCAAAATGTTTCACGTGAAACAATGGCTTAGCGCGGACGAATAGTGGTTTCCTGGCGCTTCTCCGCACCTTTCCGCCCGACCACACCGCCAATTCGGGCGAAGTTTCACAGCCGAAGTTCGGCCGCATCCCAGGCTGGGGGCGAACCGGCTCGGCGCGCCAAAAATCGCTGCGCCGGCCGCCCGGAATGGTATGAAGAGGCATGAGCGCGGATCTTCCTGACGAAACCCCCGGCTTCGACCTCGGCGCCCCCTCTGCGCCGACCGCGGCGACGCCCTATCGCGTGCTGGCGCGCAAATACCGGCCGCAGAATTTCACGGACCTGATCGGCCAGGAGGCCATGGTCCGCACGCTCTCCAACGCCTTCGCCTCCGGCCGTATCGCCCAGGCCTATATCCTCACCGGCGTGCGCGGGGTGGGCAAGACCACCACCGCCCGCATCCTTGCCCGCGCGCTCAATTACGAGCCCATGGAGGGCGGCGGCGGGCCGAGCCTCGACCTTTCGGTGATGGGCCGGCATTGCCGCGACATCATCGAATCGCGCCATGTGGATGTGATGGAGATGGACGCCGCGTCCAACACCTCCATCAACGACATCCGCGAGATCATCGAGGGCTCGCGCTACCGCCCGGCCATGGCGCGGTACAAGGTCTACATCATCGACGAAGTGCACATGCTCTCCACGGCGGCCTTCAACGGCCTGCTGAAGACGCTGGAGGAGCCGCCGGAGCATGTGAAATTCGTGTTCGCCACCACCGAAATCCGCAAGGTTCCGGTGACGGTGCTGTCGCGCTGCCAGCGATTCGACCTGCGGCGGGTGGAAGCGGGCGTGCTCGCGGCTCATATCGCCGGCATCTGCGCGAAGGAAAATGTGACGGTGGAGGCGGAGGCGCTGTCCACCATTGCCCGCGCCGCCGAGGGCTCGGTGCGCGATGCGCTCTCCCTGCTCGACCAGGCGATCGCCCATGGCGGAGGTAGCGTGGGCGCGGAAGAGGTGCGCCGCCTGCTGGGCCTTGCCGACCGAGCGCGGGTGATCGACCTGTTCGAGGCGCTGATGAAGGGCGATGTGGCGCGCGCCCTCGCCGAATTCCGCGACCAATATGACGGTGGCGCCGACGCGGCCGTGATCCTCACCGATCTCGCCGAATTCACCCATCTCGTGACCCGCCTGAAGATCGTGCCCGAAAGCGCGGATGATGCCGCGCTGGTGGAAGCCGAGCGCATGCGCGGCGTGGAGATGGGGCAGGCCCTCTCCATGCGGGTGCTGTCGCGCACCTGGCAGATGCTTTCGAAGGGCATCACCGAGGTGCAGCAGGCGGCCAAGCCCGCCCAGGCGGCCGAAATGGTGCTGGTGCGCCTCGGCTATGCCGCCGATCTGCCCACCCCGGACGAGGCGCTGCGCCGGCTGAAGGACATGCCAAGCTCGGAAGGCGCCGCGCCCGGGCTCTCCGGCGGCGGCAATGGCGGCAATGGCGGTGGGGGAGGGGGTGGCTCGCGCCTTGCCCTTGCGCCGCGTGCCGAGCGCATGGCCGAGAATGTGGCGGCACCCGCGCCCGCCCGCGCCGCGTCCCAGCCGCAGGACGGGCCGGTTCTGGCATCGTTGCAGGATGTGGTGGCGCTGGCGAGCGCCCGGCGCGACCTGCTGCTGAAGCATGCGGTGGAGACCCAGGTGCGGCTCGTGCATCTCGAAGAGGGGCGCATCGAGTTCGCTTTGGTGCCGGACGGCAATCCGAATCTGGTCCAGGACCTCTCGCGCAAGCTCACCGAATGGACCGGCCGGCGCTGGCTGGTGTCGCTCACCTCCCGCGCGCCCGGCGCGCCGACCTTGGCGGAGACCGCCCACGCGGTGCGCCAGGAGCGCGAGGAGGGGATTAGGGCCGATCCACTGGTCTCGGCCGTTCTGTCGCGGTTTCCCGGCGCGCAGATCGTCGACGTGCGCACCCGCGAGGACATCGCCGAGATCGGCCTCGCGCCGGCGGACGAGGATGCTTATATGGGCGTGGGTTTCGACGACGAGACCGAGACCTGATCCCCGACCCCGGCACGGAGAGACCTGATGCGCGACCTCATGGGCATGATGAAGCAGGCGAAAGAGCTTCAGGAGCGCATGCAGCAGATGCAGCAGGAGATGGAGAGCACCGAGGTGGAGGGTGCCTCCGGCGGTGGCCTCGTCACCGTGCGCATGACGGTGAAGGGCGACACCAAGGCGGTGCGCATCGATCCGAGCCTGCTCAAGGCCGATGAAGGCGAGATCCTGGAGGATCTCATGGTCGCCGCCCTCGCCGACGCCCGCCACAAGGCGGAAAAGATCATGCAGGAAAAGATGAAGTCCATGACCGGCGGCCTCGCTTTGCCGCCGGGCCTGAACCTGTTCTGAGCGCCGCGCGCCGCCGGAAGCGATTACAGCGGGTGCTCCGGCGGTGCGCGCCAGAATGCGGCGGCACCCGGCGGAAGGGTGTCCAGCACGGCGGTGAAGGCGGCGGGGTCGGTTGCGCGGCGCAGCGCGGCGGCAACGTCGGCGATGCAGGTCTCGGGCGCGAAATTATGGTGCGGGCGCAGGCCCTGGGCCTCGCGCGTCAGGCTGGCGCGGTCGGTAAAGGGCAGGGGTGCCCGCGACAGATCCCAGTCGGACACGAAGATCGCCCGCAGCACCGGCGGCAGCACCTGGGCGAAGCGGATCGCTTCAGCGGGGGTGAGGCGCGCGCGGAACGTGCGCAGCACCCCTTCCACCATGGTGTAGGTCTGGTTGCGCGTCGCCAGGCCGGAGGTGTCGCGGGCATCGGCGAGGAAGCGCTCGAAATCCTCGGTGGCGTGCTGGATGGCCATCGGGATGGGCATGCGGCCCCGCCCGTCAGCGCCGCCGCACCGGGGGGCGGAACGGCGGCTCCAGCTTTTCCCGGCGCAGGGTGTCGAGCGCGCCCAGGGTCGCCTCCAGCCGGCCGGCGAACACGGCGCGCAATTGCACGGCGGCTTCCGGGAAGCCCTCGAGCACCCGCAGGAAGGTGGCGCGGGGAATGCGCAGCAGCGTCGAGGCCTCCAGCGCCCGCGCCGTGGCGGGGCGGGGCAAAGCGATGAGAAGGGCGCTCTCGCCCACCAGCGCGCCGGCCAGCACCTCGCACAGGACACGGGGGCGCGCGGCCTTCTCCTCCACCATCTCCAGCCGCCCGGAGGTCAGCACATAGCCGGCATCCGCGAGGTCGCCTTCCCGGAACAGGATGTCGCCGGTCGCTAGGCGCAGCTGGTCGGCGCTGATGGCGAGCGTGCGCAGGGCATCCGGCGTGAGCATGTCGAACGTGGGGACGTCCTGCAGCAGGGCGACGTCCTGTTCGAGGCTCACGGGCGGTCCCCTGCGTCGGTCATGCTCAGGGCACCAGCTTGTAGCCGCCGGCTTGCGTCGCCAGCAGGGTGGGGGCGGAGGGATCGGGCTCGATCTTCTGCCGCAGGCGGTAGATGTGGGTTTCCAGCGTGTGGGTGGTGACGCCGGAATTATAGCCCCACACTTCCTGCAACAGGGTCTCGCGCGCCACCGGCGATTTTCCGGCGCGATAGAGATAGCGCAGGATCGCGGTTTCCTTCTCCGTCAGGCGGATCTTGGAGCCGCGATCGGTCACCAGCATCTTCGCGCCGGGGCGGAAGCTGTAGGGGCCGATGGCGAACACCGCGTCCTCGCTCGCCTCGTGGCTGCGCATCTGGGCGCGCAGGCGGGCCAGCAGCACCGCGAAGCGGAACGGCTTGGCGATATAGTCGTTGGCGCCGGCTTCCAGCCCGAGAATGGTGTCGCTGTCCGTATCATGCCCGGTGAGCATGATGACCGGCGCCTTGAACCCATTCTTGCGCATTTGTCGCACGGCGTCGCGCCCGTCCATGTCGGGCAGGCCCACGTCCATGATGACGAGATCGATAGCGCCGTTCCGGGCCGCCTCAATGGCGCCCTGGGCGGTTTCCGCCGGCACGGGTTCGAACTCGTCCTGAAGCGCGAGCTGCTCGATCAGGGCTTCGCGCAGCTCCGGGTCGTCCTCGACCACCAGGATTTTCCACGCATTGGCCATCAAAACCTCCGTTACCCTTGCGGGAACGCGAATCGCGCAAGTACATCATGCTGCGGCGATCCTGCAAATTTGCCCGCGAAAGAATGTTGAAAACTGGTACCTAGGTGGGGTGTATTCGTGCAAGTTCCTGTGGGGATCGGGAAAATAACCGTCCGTCACCTGCCCGGCGCCCCGCATCGGGGCCTCCTGCAGATGGCCGGCCGGGCGATTCCCGTGGCCTTGGGACGCGGGGGAATCGGCTTCGACAAGCGCGAGGGCGACGGGCGAACCCCGGCGGGCCGCTGGCGCATCGAGCGTGCGCTCTATCGCCCGGACCGTGGGCCACGCCCCGTCACCCGCCTGCCTGCCAAGCCCATCGCCGCAACCGATGGCTGGTGTGACGATCCGCAGGACCGCCGTTACAATCGCCCAGTGCACCTCCCGATTCCCGTATCGCACGAACGCATGGCGCGCGCGGATGCGCTCTATGACCTTGTGCTGGTGCTCGACCACAATACACGTCCGCGTGTGAAGGGGCGGGGATCGGCGGTTTTTATCCATGCGGCGCGCCCCGGCTTCGCGCCCACCGAGGGCTGCATCGCCCTTACGCCGCGCGAGCTGCGCCGGCTCGCCGCGCGGCTGAAGCCCGGCGCGCGGCTGATCGTGCGGTAAATAAATACGCAGGAAAGACGCATCCATGCTCCAGGACGTTCCGCCCCCCGAGGGCGTCGCCGACCGTTCGGCGATCGAGGCGGCGTTGCGCGCGCCCGGCGCGCCGGTGCGCTTTGCCGGCTGGATTTTCGCCGGCGCGGACTTGCGCGGGCTGGATTTCGGCGGGTGCGAATTCGTCCGCTGCCGGGCCGGGCGCGCCGATTTCTCCGCCGCCGACCTCACCGAAGCGCGGTTTTCCGGCTGCGATCTCAATAATGCGCTCTGCCGGGGCACCATTTTGTCGGCGACCACGTTCGCCGATTGCAAGATGACTGGGGTGCAGATCCATGGCGCGCGCACGCTCGGCCTCGCGTTCGAGCGCTGCCTTCTGGTGAGCGCGGCGCTGCACGGCCTGTCGTTCCGGCGCGCCCGGCTCGACCAATTGGATTTCGCGGGCGCCGACCTCACCGAGGCGGATTTTCGCGAGGCGATCTTCCAGGGCTGCAATCTGCGCGACGCGAACGTGACCGACGCGCGCTTCGAGGGGGCGGACCTGCGCGGCGCCGATCTCGGCGCCCTGCGACTTGGCGACGCGACACGCTTCAAGGGCGCGATCATCTCCCGCCAGCAGGCGGCGGCGCTGCTGAGCGGGCTCGGGCTGAAGGTCGCCTGAGGCGGCAGCGCAGCCGTGCGCGGGCCGAAGCGTCCGGGGCGCGCGGGCGGGGTTGCGCGCGGGATTGCGAGGGGTTGCACGGGTTGCGGCCCATGGGTTGCACTGCTTTTGTTTGAAGACATTCCAGTGTTATGACAAACGACCGCGGGCGGCCTCGCGCCCGCGGTCGAAGCAAGGTTCGGTCCCATCCTTGGTCCCCTCATGCGTGACGTCCACGCCGGCTTCGGCGGAAGCGGCGCGCGCCACCTGGAATGATCTCAGGGCAAATGTCTGCATCCCCTCACACGCGCCCCGTCTCGGTCGGACTGTTCGCCACCTGCCTGGTCGATACCATCCGCCCCTCGGTGGGGTTTGCCGCCGCGCAGCTGATCGAGGAGGCCGGATGCGAGGTGAGCGTTCCGCGCCAGACCTGCTGTGGGCAGCCGGCGTTCAATTCCGGCGACCGCGTCACCACCCGCGCTTTGGCCGAGCAGATGATCGCCGCGTTCGAGACCTTCGATTATGTGGTGGTGCCCTCCGGCTCCTGCGCCGGCATGATCAAGACCCATTATCCCGAGCTGTTCGCCGGCGAGCCGGACTGGATGCCCCGCGTCGCGCGCTTCTGCGACAAGGTTTACGAGCTGGTCTCGTTCCTAGTCGACGTGCGCGGCATGACACGCGTTTCCGCCGCCTATGACGGCACGGTCACCTATCACGACAGCTGCGCGGGCCTGCGGGAGCTGGGCATACAGGCGCAGCCGCGCACGCTGCTCGCCTCGGTGGAGGGGCTGGAGCTGGCCGAAATGGCCGACAGCGACGTGTGCTGCGGCTTCGGCGGCACCTTTTGCGTGAAATATCCCGACGTTTCCAATGCGATCGTCGAGAAGAAAGCCGCCAACATCGTCGCCAGCCATGCCGATACTTTGCTGGCGGGGGATCTCGGCTGCCTCATGAACATGGCCGGCAAGCTCCAGCGCATGGGCCGCGACATCAAGGTGCGTCATGTGGCGGAAGTTCTGGCCGGGCAGGGCGGCGATCCCGCCATCGGCGAGCCGGTACACACGAACGCCGCGCTGAAGAACGCAGGCCCGCGAGGGGCGCAAGCATGAGCGTCCAGATCACTTCGCCCCAGTTCAAGGCCAACGCCCGCGCGGCGCTCGCCGACGCGCCGTTGCAGCAGGCGCTCTCCAAGGTCGGGCTGAGCTTCATCGGCCGGCGCTCCGCCGCCGCCGCCAAGCTGCCGGAATTCGAAGCGCTGCGCGACAGCGCGCGCGACATCAAGAACCACACGCTGGCCCATCTCGATTTGTATCTGGAGCGCTACGAGCAGCAGGTGATCGCCGCCGGCGGGCATGTGCATTTCGCCGTGGATGCCGCCGAGGCGCGGGACATCGTGACCCGCATCTGCCGCGAGGCGGGAGCGAGGACGGTCACCAAGGGCAAGACCATGATCGCCGAGGAGATCGGCCTGAACGATCATCTGGGGGCGGCGGGCATCCAGCCGGTGGAAACCGACCTCGGGGAATATCTGATCCAGATCCGCGGCGAGGCGCCCTCGCACATCATCGCCCCGGCGATCCACCTCAACAAGGAGCAGGTGGAGGAGGATTTCCGCCGGGTCCACGCTCACCTGCCGCCCGAGCGCAATCTCTCCGAGCCCACTTCGCTCCTCGCCGAGGCGCGCGGCGAACTGCGGGCGAAATTCCTGGCGGCGGATGTCGGCATCACCGGCGCCAATTTCCTGGTGGCGGAGACCGGCACCTCGATCATCGTCACCAATGAGGGCAATGGCGACCTCACCCAGACCCTGCCGAAGGTGCATGTCGTGCTGGCCTCGCTGGAAAAGCTGGTGCCGACGCTGGAGGATGTGAGCCAGCTGCTGCGGGTGCTCGCGCGCTCGGCCACCGGGCAGGACATGAGCGTCTACACCACCTTCTCCACCGGTCCGCGACGGCCCGGCGATGTGGACGGGCCGCAGGCCTATCACGTCGTGATCCTCGACAACGGCCGCTCGGGCATGCTGGCGGGCCAGTTTCGCGAGATGCTGCGCTGCATCCGCTGCGGCGCCTGCATGAATCATTGCCCGGTCTATCAGGCCGTCGGCGGTCATGCGTATGGCTGGGTGTATCCCGGCCCCATGGGCGCGGTGCTGACCCCCGCGCTCATCGGCATCGAGAAGGCCGCGAACCTGCCCAATGCCTCCACTTTCTGCGGCCGGTGCGAGGCCGTGTGCCCGGTGCGCATTCCCCTGCCGAAGCTGATGCGCCATTGGCGCGAGAAGGAATTCGAGCGCCACCTGACCCCGGCGCCGCAGCGTTATGGCCTCGCCTTCTGGGCCTTCTTCGCCCGGCGCGGCTGGCTCTATCGTCCGGCAACCCGGCTCGCCATGTGGGGGCTCTCGCGGCTCGGCAGGGCCAAGGGGCGCTTCGCCGCCCTGCCGCTCGCCGGCGGCTGGACCAAGCATCGCGATTTTCCCACCCCCCAGGGCGATACGTTCCAAGCCCAATGGCAGGCGCGCCGCCAGTCACAGTTACAGGCACAGGCGCAACGCGGAGGCGGCCGCTGATGACCTCCTCGCGCGACATCGTCTTCGCCTCGGTGCGGCGCGCCCTCGGCGCCACCGGCCAGGAAGCGCCCCGCCGGCAAGCGGTGGCCGACCGCATCGCCGGCCATCCGCGCGGCATCATCCCCGCCCGCGCCGACCTGCCCCCGGCGCAGAAGATCGACCTGTTCAAGGACATGGTGCGGGCTGCCGACGGAACGCTCGACCATCTCGCGCGCGCCGCCGACGTGCCGCTGGCGGTGGCCAGCTATCTGCGCGAACGCAACCTGCCGCCCACCATCCTGCGCGGCGCCGATCCGCGGCTCGCAAACCTGCCGTGGGACACCGCGCCCAATCTCGACGTGTGGATCGGCCCCTCCGACGGGCGCCAGCTCGCCGGGCTCTCCCACGCCTTCGCCGGGGTCGCCGAATCGGGCACGGTGGTGATGCTCTCCGGGCCGGACAATCCGAGCACGCTGAACCTGCTGCCGGACCATCATCTGGTGGTGATCGACGCGGGGGACGTCGCGGGCGATTACGAGACCGTTTGGACGCGCATCCGTGCCGCCTACGGGGCGGGACTGATGCCGCGCACGGTCAATTGGATCACCGGCCCGTCGCGCTCGGCGGATATCGAGCAGACCTTGCTGCTGGGCGCCCACGGGCCGCGCAGCCTGCACGTGCTTCTGGTGGGTGCCGCGCTTTGACATCGCACCCCGCGCGGGTGCAAATCTGGCGCCGCGGGATGATGGCGAACGCGTGACGCGGGAAGAGTGCGACCATGCAAGGGCTTGACGCTGCGGACGATTATCCCGAAGGCCCACGCTGGTGGCTGGCGCTTGCCGCCTGCGTGCTCGTGATCGTGGGCGCCAAGCTGACGCTGATCTGGGTGTACGGCAGTTCGGTGCCCTACTGGGACCAATGGGACGCGGAAGCCGCTTTGCTGTACCGGCCCTATCTTGATGGCCACGTGCCGCTATCCACGTTCATTGGTGCCCATAACGAGCATCGCATCCTGACCTCGCGGCTCCTGGCGCTCGGCGAGCTGGAGTTCGCGGGCCGTTGGGACCCGATCCTGCAGATGTGTGTGAACGCCTTGCTGCACACCATCGCCGTCGTGACGCTGATGGCGCTGCTGCGCCGGCTTGTGAGCGCGGGCGCCGCCATCGCGCTTACCGTCTTCGCGGCGATCCTGCTGGCGATTCCGTTCGGCTGGGAAAATGCGCTGGCGGGCTTTCAGTCCCAGTTCAACTTCGTGCTGCTGTTCTCCACCATCGCCCTGGCCCTGTTTGCCAGGACGGCCGCCTTCAGCCCCCTGTGGGGCGGCGGCATCGCGTTATCGCTCCTCGGCTATTTCTCGCTGAGCGCCGGCGGCTGCACGCCCGTGGTGGCGAGCGTCATCGTCGCTATGCAGCTTCTGGCCGGGCAGCGCGCGGGGCTGCGGGAATGGGCCGGCGCCGCGGTGCTGCTGGTGTTCGGCGGCGTGCTTCTCGCGCTGGTGCCCACAATTCCCGATCACGCCCCGCTCAAGGCGCAGTCCCTGGCCCAATATCTGTCGGCGCTGCAATTGATCGCGAGCTGGCCGATGCCGTCAGCGCCGTTCGCGCCCTTGCTTCTCAACGCCCCGCTGCTCTGGCTGTTCATCCGCGTGATGCAGGAGAAGCGACCGTTGCGGGATCCGGCATGGCTGTGCATTGCCATCGGCGGCTGGGTGGCGATGCAGGCGGTGACGCTGGCCTATGGCCGTGCCGTGGGCATTGAGGCATCGCGCTATCTGGACCTGATTTCCGTCGGTGTGCTGATGAACTTCGTTGCCCTCGCCGCCTTGTTGAAGGACCGTGCCGCCACCGTCGGTCTCCCGCGCCAGTCGGGGCTGGGGCTTGCCGGCGTCTGGCTCGTGGCGGTCGCTCTTGGGATCGGCCACATGGCCATGAAGGCCACGCCGGTCAATGTCGTCACCCGGGGCGAGCAAGGAAAGGTTCAGGCGGAAAACGTGCGCCAGTATCTCGCGACCGGCGACATGGCCCATCTCAAGGACAAGCCCTTCCTTCAGGTGCCGTATCCGAACGCCGAGCGGCTGGCGAGCATCCTCAACATGCCGGAAATCCGTGGCATCCTCCCACCGGAACTGGTGGACGATCCTGCCGCCCGGGCGGCCATGCAGGCGCGCCTCAGTTCGGGCGGCATGTTCGCGCCGCTGGCGTGGAAAATACGCACCTTTCTGCCCAAGGCCGGGCCTTATATCGGATTTGCCGGCATCGCCCTTTATTTCCTCGCGGGCCTCGCCGGGTGTCTCCTCGCGACTCGCTCGGAACGGGCGCAGGGGGCCGCGTCGGAAGCCGCTGCACCGGCACCCGCCGCCCCGAACCTTGCGTAAGGCGGGGCCGGCGCGCCTTCACACTGATGCAATCGCGCAACGCAACTGGGGAAACCACTCCGATCGTGACGAAATTGTGCAGCCCGGCGGCGTCTGCTCCGTTGCCCGCACGGGGAATGTTGGGCAGAACACAAAAGAAAATTGACGGTGACCCCATGACGTCTCGCCCGCGGTTTGTCCTGTCGCTTCTCGCCGCGTTCTGCGTGCTGATTTCCACCGCCTTCGTGCCGGCTCACGCCCAGAACCCCAATGTGCGCGTCTATCTGATGCGCGGCCTCGCCAATGTGTTTTCCTACGGCATGGATGATCTGGCCGGGAAGCTCCAGGCCAAGGGCATTTCCGCCACCGTCTATGAATATGGCCAGTGGCCGCAGCTCGCCGAGGATGCGGTGGCCTGGTCGAAGGCGCACCGCAAGGGGCCGGTGGTCATCATCGGCCATTCGCTGGGTGCCGATGCCGCCATCGAGATGGCGGAGCGCATGACCGCGCTCGGCGTGCCGCCGCGCCTCGTGGTCACCTTCGATCCGGTGGGCGTGACGGCGGTGGCCAACACCGGCGGGCGCTTCGTGAATTATTTCCAGAACAACAACGGCTTCGGCAAGAGCCTGGCGACCGGCGCCGGCTTCAAGGGCTCGCTGGCCAACCGCAACCTGGACAATGCCGCCACGCTCGACCATTTCAACATCGAGAAATCCCCGACCCTGCATGCCGAGGTGATCAAGATGATCCAGGCGCTGGCGGTGCGGCCGAAGCCCAAGCCCGTCGCGCCACCGATCCAGCCGGCGCCGAGCGTGGTGCCTTCCCCCTCGCTTGCCGCGCCGGCGACCTCGGAACGGGCGGAATCCGCGGTCGCCACCGCGCCCCACCTGATGCGTTGAAACCCGGCGCGCCCGCAGCCGCTGGTCTGAATGTGCGCCGCGCGATTTGCGCCGCGCGGTACTGGGGGCCTCGGCCGGGCCGCGCGCAGGCAATTTGAGGTCACCCGGAACGTGGGGCACCCCGATGGAGCTCGCCGGTCGCCTCCTGGCCTATCTGCTGTCCGTGGGCGTGCTGGGCGGGCTGGTGTTCGCCATGGTCGCGTTCGGCGCGCGCAGCAAGGCGCTCAAGGCCACGGGCTGGCGCGTCGTGCCGGGGATCGTGACCCGGCCGCCGGGGCGATTGCGGGCCGTCGGCAGTCTCGGCGCCGGGCTGCGCTACCAATATGACATGGACGGGCGCACGCTGATCGGCAATCGCGTGCGGCTGCTGGACTGGCCGGCGCTGCTGTTCGCCGATGCCGCAATGCTGCATGCGCGCCTGTCCAAGGCCGGGATCGTGGAAGTGCGCGTCAATCCCCGGCTTGCCGACGACAGCGTCCTCGACCTCGCGCCACCGCCTGCTGCCCTCGGCTGGGCGGGGCTGGCCTTTTCCTGCGCCTGCGGGCTGCTGATGGCGCTGCGGCGCGTTCTCTAGACGCCGAAATACCGCAGGCCCGCCCCCGCCAGCACAGCGGCGAGGACGGCGAAGAAATCGCTGTGGGTCAACTTGGTGACGATGAAGGCGACGATCAGGCCGGCGGCCATCGCCGTGTCGCCATGCACGGCCGCCGGCGCGACGATCGCCACCAGCACCGCGCCGGGCAGCGAATCGAGGATCTTGCGCACGCGTGGCGTCACCGGCACCAGCCGCATCAGGAAGAAGCCGGCGGTGCGGTTGAACATGGTGGCGCCCGCCATCACGCAGATGGCGAGCACGGTGCCGGGATCGAGCATGCTACTCATCGGAAAATCCGCCCGCGAGCGCGCCCGCCACCGCGCCGATGACGATGAACCACCAGCCCGGCACCAGATAGGATGCGGCCACCGACACGAGCGCCGCGACCCCCCAGCTGACCGCCTCGCGCCGGCCCTTCCAGTTCGGCACCAGCATGGCGATGAAGAAGGCCGGCACCACGAGGTCGATGGCGAACGCCTTGGGATCGGGAATGCCGCCGCCGATCACCTGGCCCGCCACCGTCGAGAGGAGCCACACCACCCAGGTGATCAGCCCCGAACCGACGAAATAGCCCGCGTCATTGCCGCCATGGGCGTGATAGCGCATGGCGGCGGCCCAATTATTGTCCGCCAGGAACAGCAGCGAGCCATAGGCCTGCCAGCCCGGAAGCTGCCCCAGCCACGGGCGCATGGAGGCGGCCATGAGGAAATGGCGCATGTTCACCGTGAAGGTGAGCATCGCCAGCGCCAGCAGGCTCGCCGGGGTCCAGCTGTGGGTCCAGCCCTCCAGCGCCACCATCTGGGCTAGGCCGGCGAACACGAGGCCGCTGGAAAGAGCGGTCTCGGCGGCGGAAAACCCCTTCTGCGCCGCCGCCGCGCCGAAGGCGGCGCCAAACACCGCGATGCCCGGCATCAGCGGCCACATGGCATCGACGCCCAGGCGTACGCCGGCCAAGGTGATGCGGACCGGGGAGGAACGGGGCTCAGTCATGAATCGCGGCGGCGTGGGGCATGAAACTCTTATGCCGAACGCCAGGGAACGCACCAACCCGATTTCGGCATGCGCCCTGCGGCAGCCATGCGCGGACTTTGGGGCGCGCGCCAGTGGCCCGCGCCGGGCGCGGCCGCCAAGTCTTAAGCCGGCACCGGCGCGTCGTGCTTCACCCGCACCGGGATGGTGAGGTAATGCACCCCATTGGCCGAGGCGGGCGGGAAGCGGCCGGCGCGCATATTGACCTGGATCGAGGGCAACAGCAGCACCGGGGCGGCGAGCGTCGCGTCGCGGGCGGTGCGCATGGCCACGAAGGCGTCCTCGCTCACGCCGGCGCCGACGTGCACATTGCGCGCGCGTTGATCCCCCACCGTGGTTTCCCAGGCATAGGTATCGCGGCCGGGCGCCTTGTAATCGTGGCACATGAAAAGCCGGGTCTGCGGCGGCAGGGCCAGCAGGCGATGGATCGAGCGATAGAGCTGGCGCGCATCGCCGCCGGGGAAATCGGCCCGCGCGGTGCCATAGTCGGGCATGAACAGGGTGTCGCCCACGAACACCGCATCGTCGATCTTGTAGGAGACATCGGCCGGCGTGTGGCCGGGCGTGTAAAGGATCTCGACATCGAGCGTGCCGATGGCGAAATGCGCGCCGTCCGCGAACAGATGATCGAAATCGCTGCCGTCGGCCTTAAGGTCGGTGGCGTTGAACACCGGGCGGAAGATGCGCTGCACCTGGACGATCTGCGCCCCGATGCCGATCCGCGCGCCGGTGCGCGCCTTGATGAAGGGCGAGCCGGAGAGATGATCCGCATGGACGTGGGTTTCCAGCGTCCAGGTGATTCGGTAGCCTTGTCGCGCGGCCGCCTCAAGCACCGCCTCCACCGAGCGCGTGTCCACGGTGCCTGACTTGTGGTCATAGTCGAGGACCGGATCGATCACCGCCGCCTCGCCCGTGGCGGGATCGGCGACGAGATAGGTCACGGTGTGGGTCGGCTCGTCGAAAAACGCATGGATGACGGGCCGGGTCGGGGTGGCGGGGGTCTGAGTTGCGGGAGTCGGCGTTGCGGGGGTCGGCATGGCATCCGTCCTTTCGCGGCTTCGGCCGCCGGTTATTTAACGGCCTTGATTGTGAAATTTCGGAGGCGAGACGCGCCGGGCCGGGCCGGGCGGAATCTTTGACGGGTCGCGCCCTCGCCAAATTGCCGGCATAAGGGTAATTCTGGAATTCGCGCCAACGCCCGGCGCCCGCAGGAGAAACGAGTGACGCACCGCGCGCCTTCCCCGCCCCCTGTGCCTTCCTCTTTTCCCGAGGCGACGCGCCGGGAGGCGCTGATCCGGGGATTGCGCCTCGGCGGCGGGCTCGCCTCCGCGGCGGCGCTGGCGGCGTGCGCGGGGGACCTCGGCGGCAAAGCGGTGGATCTCGGCCCCCAGCCGGGAGCCGCCAATGTGCCGCCTCCGGTCGCGAACGGCCCGGCGGTGGCGCTCATCCTGCCGCTGGGCGCGCAGGGCAATGCCGGCCTGGTCGGCCAATCCATGCGCAATGCAGCCGAACTCGCCATCGCCGAGGGCGGGGCGCCGATCTTCCAATTGATCGTGAAGGACGACGCCGGCAACAGCCAGGGCGCCCGCGCGGCGGCGGATGCGGCGGTCAATGAAGGCGCGCGCATCATCCTCGGCCCGCTGTTCGCCCATTCGGTGGGGGCGGTCTCCCAGGTGGCGCGGGCGCGCGGCGTACCGGTGATCGCCTTTTCCACCGATACCAATGTCGCCGCACCCGGCATCTATCTGCTGAGCTTCCTGCCGCAGAGCGATGTGGACCGGATCGTGCGCTATTCCGTGTCCCAGGGCCGGCGCTCGTTCCTCGCCATGATCCCTGAGAATGCCTATGGCTCGGTCACCGAAGGCGCGCTCCAGCAGGCGGCGGCCGATACCGGCGCGCGGGTCATGAGCATCGAGCGGTTCACTCCGGCCAAGCTTGCCGACGCGGCGCGGCGCATCGCCGCCGTGGCGCCCCAGGCGGATGCGGTGTTCATTCCCGATTCGGCCGACCAGGTCGCGAACGTGGTGCAGCAGCTCGCCGCCGCCGGAGTGGATTTGAAGAAGGTGCGCCCGCTCGGCACCGGCCTGTGGGACAATCCCGCCCTGATCGCCGATCCGCGCATGGACGGCGGACAGTTCGCGGCGCCCGACAGTGCCGGCTGGCGCAATTTTTCCCAGCGCTACCGCCAGCGGTTCGGAAGCGACCCGGTGCGCACCGCCACCTTGTCCTATGATGCGGTCTCGCTGGTCTCGGCGATCCTGCGCACCCAGGGGCCGGAGGGCCTCAACGCGGCCACGCTGACCAATCCTTCGGGCTTCAACGGGGTGGACGGGCCGTTCCGCTTCCGCGCCGACGGCACCAACGAGCGCAGCCTCGCGGTGATGGAGATTCGCGGCGGCAGCGCCCAGGTTGTCAGCCCGCCGCCCCGCACCTTCGGAAGCTGAGCCGCGCCATCGCGCGCCGGCGTCTCGCCACGCCACGGTTTTCTCGCCGCCATTTTGCGCTATAGCTGCGCGCGCGTCCGCTGGGCGCGGCCAACGGGCACTAGGAAGGACGAACGGGCCATGAAAGTGATTGCACCTTTGGCGGGCCTTATTCTCGCCGTTTCGGGTTTCGCGGCTCTGGCCCAGACGCCGGCTCCCGCCCCGGCGGCGCCCGCCACCAGCGCCCCGTCGGCGCCCGCCGCCCCCACCCCCTTGCCCGGCGACAAGGGACCCGGCACCACCACGGCCGGCACGCCGCGCCGCCCGGAAGTGCAGATTTCCCGCCCCATCGAGATGATGCTGACCCAGCAGGCGGTGAGCATGGCCTATGACGGCAAGACCCTGGTGCTCACCGGCGTCGCGCCGCTCACCACCTTCACGGTGGACCGGCCCGAGCGCATCGGCGGCACCATGACCATCGAGCAGTTCGCCAAGCTGTGGAACGTCACCGCCGACATCTTCAAGAATGATCCGCCCAATGCCGCGCTGACCATCCTTGGCGCCACGCCGACCCAGGTGGTGGTGGAACTCGGCCATGTGACCCAGTCCGGTTCGACGCTGACGTTCCAGGTCGGCCTGCTGGACGGCGATCTGCCCGCCACCGGCGGACCGGTCACGCTGGTGATGGCACCGACGGTGTATCGTCCGCTCAATCATGCCGGCCCGTTCCTGCGGTGCTGGTGGAGCCCATACTGGGTGCAGCGCGTGTGCCGCGCCGCTTGGTGAGCCCACGGACGATTCGACATCTCTGCGAAACGGCGCCTTCGGGCGCCGTTTTTTGTTAGGCGGCGAGGCGCGCGCGCAGGGCGCCCTCGTGCCATTGCTCCATTTCCAGATGCGCGCCGTCGTCGCTGATCACCCGCCAAGCACCGTCGGGATGGGGCAGGCCGTGCAGCGCCACTGGCAGGACGCGGCTTTTCAGGCGGATCACAGGGGCGGCATGGGCATAGCCCGCATGGGGCAGGCCCAGCAGATCGTGCGCGATCGCCTCGGCTTGCTTGGAGATCGGCTCGATGAAGCGGCAGGGCGCGCCGGCGATGCTGACGCAATCCCCGAGCGCCGAGATGCCATCCACGCTGGTGCGCAGGCTGAACGGATCCACGGCGATGCCGCGCTCGAAGGCGAGCCCGGCCGAGCGCGCGAGCCGGCTCGTCGTCGCAAGCCCGGTGGCCGCCACCAGAATGTCGGCGCCCAACACCTCGCGTTCGCCGTGTGCCGTCTTGGTGAAAACGATCGCGCTGCCGTGATTGCCCCGCTCGGCGCGCTCCACCGTAATGCCGCCGAGAAACCGCACGCCGAGGCCTTCCAGCCGCACGCGCAGCCGCTCGGCCGCGAGCGGCGGCAGCAGCGCGGCGAGCGGCGCGTCCTCCTTGTCCAACAGCGTCACCTTGTGCCCGGCACGGGAGAAATCCTCCGCGAGCTCGCAGCCGACGAGGCCGGCGCCGACGATCAGGATCGCGCGCGCCGCCCCGTCGAGATGGGCGGCGAGGCCGCACCAGGCGTCGAGATCGTTGACGCGCCAGCACAGGTCCGCCGGCAAGGCGGGTGGCCGCGCGGGCCGCGCGCCCTGGGCGAGCACGAGATGGTCATAGGGCAATGGCCCGGACGTGGTGCGCAGGCGCCTGCGGGCGGCATCGATGCCCATTGCGAAGGTCCCGGCGCATAGCCGCACGCCGAGGCGTGCCGCCATATGAGCCCCGCTCTCCTTGCGCAACTTCGCCTCGGTCAGCCCGCGCTGGAGCGCGATGGAGAGTTCCGGCTTGTGATAGACATCGCCGGAGCAGGACGTGACCATGGTGATGGGCACGTGCGAATCCAGCGCGCGCAGGGCTTCCGCCACCGCGCGCCCGGCGATGCCGGCGCCGACGATGACCACGCCGGGCGTGCGCGAGCGATGCACCACGCCCGCCGCCGGCACCGTGGCGGGCGCGGAATGCACATAGGGTTCGAAATCGGATTTGCGCACGCCGCAGATCGGGCATTCCCAATCCTCGGGAATATCCGCGAACCGCGTGCCGGGGGCGATGCCGCTGTCCGGGTCGCCCTCCTTCTCGTCATAGATCATGCCGCAGGCGCGGCAGATATATTGGCGCCAGACGATTTCCGAGGTGTCGGTCGCGCTCATGCGGGCATCTCCTCGCGGGAGAGGCGGGCCATTTCCCAGCGCAGATGCTTGATGGCGGGCGTGACGATGGCGATGAAATGCGCCTCGCGGATGCGCCGCTGGGGCGCCGAGGACATGAGATAGCCGCGCGCGCCCTGGTGCAGCAGGGCCGATTGGGTGGCCCGCAGGGCAAGTTCCGCGCCCTGGGCGCGCGTGTCCAGCACGTCCAGGAAATAGTCGGGGTCCTGCTCGAACGGGGTTTGCGCCAGCAGCAAAGCGTGGGCGGTCAGTTCGTCCAGCTCGGCCTGGATCTCGTCCGGCCGGTCGGTGAGGTGGCGGTTCACATGGCCGAGGGCCGGCTCCACCTCGCGCATGGAATCGACGGCGCCCTGGATCACGCCGACCGCCATGCCCGCCTGCAGCAGGATGAACGCGCCGCGGATGCGCTTGATGAAGGGCCGCGCGGGGTCGGCCACCAGGTCCTGCTCGGCGACGAAATAATCATCCAGCCGGATGCCGAAGGTGGAGGTGCCTTCCATGCCGGAGAAGTGCGGGCAGGGGCGCAATTCCACCGGCGGGTCGCAGCGCAGGATGAACATGATCTCGTGGGAGGGCGTGCCGTCGTCGCGATGAACTCGCGCGATGGCGCCGCAATATTGGCCGGGCGCGATATGGCTGACCCAGGGCAAGCTGCCGCTGACCAGATAACCGCCCACGGTCTTGCGCGCCCGCAGCAGCATGGGTTCGATTTCGGCGAGCGCCTTCATGGGGTTGGACAGCGCGGTGCCGCCGAAGGTGCGCCCCGCCGCATGGTCCTCCAGCATCCGCCCCATGAGCGCGGGATTGTCCGACTGTTCCATATAGAGCCCGCACACATCGTGCGCCCACATGAGGAAGCCGGTGGCCCCGCACACCCGGCTCGCCGCGCCCATGGCGGCGAGCGCGGTGCCGAACTGAGAGCCGTTGCGCGCCAGATGCGCCCCGAGGGCCCCCGCCGCGCCGAATTCGGCCAGGATCTCCAGCGGATAATGGCCATGGTCGATGCGGTTCACCGCCGCCCGCAGCGGGCCTGCGGCAATGGCGGTGGCGCGGGACAGGATCGTGTCCGCATTTCCCGCCTCGGGTCCGGCAGGGGGATGCAACTGGGCAAGCGTCATCGTGGCCTCCGGCGCAGGGGCGGTTTCGGTCAGAATGTGGGGGAGGGGGATGCGTGTTCGACGAAGGGAAAGGTCGGCGCGAGGCGGGCCAGGGCAGGAGCCTCGCGCCGACCCCCCCTTCAGTCAGCGAGGCCGATACTGAAGGGGATCGGATTGCGCATGGAGTTGGCGACGGGGGAGAAATAGTTGGCGCGCTTGACGATTTCGTCCAGCTCCGCACGGCTCGCGTCGCCCTCGATGGTCACCGTCACGCGGATCTCCTGGAACCCCATCTGCGCGGGTTCGCGATCCGCGCCGCCGGCACCCCAGGCGGCGGTGTTGCCGATGTCGCCCTCAACCCGCAGTTCCAGCTTGGAGAGCTTGACCTGTTTCCAGGTGGCGACGGCGGTGATGCCGACCGCGAGGCAGCCGCCGAGGGCGGACAGCACGATCTCGCCGGGGGCGGGGGCGGTGTTTTCGCCGAACAGGTGCAGCGGCTCGTCCACCACCACGGGCTTGTGGTCGCCCACATAGTTCAAGGTGCGATACTGCCCCTCGACCACGGTGTTCACCACATTGGTGCCGCGCCGCTCGGGGTTCTCGCGCCCCTTCTCGGCAAAGCCGAGCAGGCCTTCGCGATCAATCGGACGCAAATAGGTCGTCACGGTCTTCACGGCATTGGTCGTGTCGTTCACTGAGAGCTTCCTTTCGAAAAGGGTCCTGAGGCCCGTGCCGCGAACGGCATTCACAAAAGATAACAGCAAGCCCTGTGCCACTTTCCTGCGCACCGGAAAAATGGGTCAGAAAATCACGCCCCGCAATAGGTTTTATGCAGAAATGGTGCTCCATAACCATTTTTTAATGAGGATAAGGTGGCTTACATTGTCAACATTGTAGACAATGTAAGCCATTCATTTCGCGCCGTGCGTGTCCTCGTCGCCGTCCAACTCTGCCTTCTCCCAGCGATAGGCGAATTGCCGCGCGGTGAGGCCGAGGCTCTGGGCGGCGCGCGATTTGTTGCCGCCGCTCTGCGCCAGTGCCCGCCGCAGGTCCTCGGCCGAATGCGATCCCGCCCGCAGATAGGGCCGGAAGGCCGGCCCGCCGCGCCCCGTGGCGGCGCCGCGCAGCGCCGCATCCTCCTGTGCGCTTTGGCTTGAGACATGGGCCATCGCCGACAGGAACGGCGCGAGGTCGCTCCCGGTAAGGGAGGGCTTGTCGGCCAGCAGGACCAGGCGCTCGATGAAATTGGACAATTGGCGGATATTGCCCGGCCAGGGATGTTCCCGCAGCCGCGCCATGGCGTCGGCGGTCAGATTGACATTGCGCTGGTTCGCCTCGTTGAACCGGCTGACGAAATGCATCGCCAAGGCGGGAATGTCGTCGCGCCGCTCGGCGAGCGTCGGCAGGCGGATCGGGATCACATTGATGCGGTAATAGAGATCCTCGCGGAACCGGCCGGCGGCGACTTCGCGCTCGAGGTTGCGATTGGTGGCGGCGACGAGGCGCGCGTCCACCTTGATTTCCTTCTTGCCGCCGAGCCGCGTCACGGTGCCTTCCTGCAAGGTGCGCAGCAATTTGGTCTGCATGGCGAGCGGCAGTTCGCCAATCTCGTCCAGCAGGATGGTGCCGCTGCCCGCCTGCTCGAACCAGCCGGCGCGCGCCTCGCTCGCCCCCGTGAAGGCGCCGCGCTCGTAGCCGAACAGCTCGGATTCGAACAGGCTTTCGGGGATGGCGGCGCAATTGACCTTGATGAACGGCCGGTCGCGGCGCGGGCTCGCCAGATGCAGGGCGCGGGCGAACACTTCCTTGCCGGTGCCGGATTCCCCCAGCAGCAGCACATTGGCATTGGCCGAGGCGACCAGCTCCAGCTCCGCCAGCGCCTTCAGCAGGGCCGGGGCGGTGCCGATGATGCCATAGCGCGCGCTGTGGGTTTCGAGCGCGCGGGCGAGCATCTGGTTGTGCGCCTCCAGCGCGCGGGTCTTGCGGTCCAGGATCTCGTTCAGTTCCAGGACCTGGCCGGCAAGGGTCGCGCAAATGCGCAGGATGGTGATGTCGTCGGAAAACGGCCGGCTGCGGTTGCGGATGCGATGGCAGCCGAGCACGCCCACGGTGCGCCGGTCCACGCGGATGGGAATCACCAGGAACGCCACCGGCTCCTGGGGCAAGGTGGCGCGATCCACCGCGCGGAACAGGAAATCCGGCTCGTGGTCGATGTCCTGCACGATGATCAATTGCTCATGGGCGAGCGCCCGTCCGGTGATGCCCTCGCCGGCCTGGTAGAGGCCGCGCGCCTTTTCCGCCGCGGTGAGTCCGTAGGAATAGCGGATCTTGAACAGGCCGCTTTCGGCATCCCACAGCACGATGCGGCCGCGGTTGAGGCCGAGCATCTCGGACAGGAGGTGCAGCATCTCGTGGAGAATATTCTCCACCTGGAGCCCCTTGCCGATCAGCCCGATGATCTGCTGGATCAGCAGCATTTCCTGGGCGCGCCAATATGCGGGGGGCTCGTCCTCGTGCAGCGTTCCCTGCGCCGGGGCATGGGCCTGGGCGGGGCTGCTGGCCATGCCCGGAAGTGCGCGCGCCTTTGGTTTTCCGCCCGTGTTCCTGCCGTCTTTCATGGCCCTTCCCGTCGCGCGCAAGCGCTCATTCTATCAGGGTGGAGGCGGGGATTTCCATGGAAACAGGCGCCACCCCTCGCAATCGAGGGCTTGCAATGCCATTTTGTTCTCACGAGAGAATCAGAAGGCGCCGCGCGAGCGGTGCCGCGAGAGCGAGCGCGTGTCCATTCCAGTCGAGCATAAGGGCCTGCGTCCCGCAGGCGAAGGCGTCGAGGCGCCGGCGTTGCGACCCGGCGGCATTGCCGCGCGTGCGCGCGCTGGCGGCGGGGCCGCGGCGCCCCTGCCCAATTATCTGAACGGCCTCAATGCCGAGCAGCGCGCGGCGGTGGAAACCATAGACGGGCCGCTGCTGGTGCTCGCCGGCGCGGGCACCGGCAAGACCCGCGTGCTGACCACCCGCATCGCCCATATCCTCAATCTCGGCCGCGCCTTCCCCTCCCAGATCCTCGCTGTGACCTTCACCAACAAGGCCGCGCGCGAGATGAAGGAGCGCATTCATTCCATGGTGGGGGATGCGGTGGAAGGCATGCCGTGGCTCGGCACGTTCCATTCCATCGGCGTGCGCATTTTGCGCCGCCATGCCGAGCTGGTGGGCCTGAAGAACGGCTTCACGATCCTCGACACCGACGACCAGATCCGCCTGCTCAAGCAATTGTTGGCTGCGGAAAATATCGACGACAAGCGCTGGCCGGCGCGGCTTCTGGCCAACACCATCGACGGCTGGAAAAACCGCGGCCTCTCGCCTCAAAACGTGCCGCCGGGCGAGGGCTCGGCCTTCGCCAATGGCAAGGGGCAGATGCTCTATGCCGCCTATCAGGCGCGGCTAAAGGCGCTGAACGCGGTGGATTTCGGCGACCTGCTGCTGGAAGGCATCCGCCTGTTCCGCGAGCATCCCGACGTGCTGGCGGATTATCACCGCCGCTTCAAATATATCCTGGTGGACGAATATCAGGACACCAACGTCGCCCAATATCTGTGGCTGCGCCTGCTGGCCCAGGGCTCGAAGAACGTGTGCTGCGTCGGCGACGACGACCAGTCCATCTATGGCTGGCGTGGCGCGGAGGTGGACAACATCCTGCGCTTCGAGAGCGATTTTCCCGGCGCCACCGTGATCCGCCTGGAGCGCAATTACCGCTCCACGGGCCATATTCTGGCGGCGGCCTCTCATGTCATCGCCTTCAACCAGGGCCGGCTCGGCAAGACCTTGTTCTCCGAAGGCGAGATGGGGGAGAAGGTCTCCGTCACCGGCTCATGGGATAGCGGTGAGGAAGCCCGCGCCGTCGGCGACGAGATCGAGACGTTGCAGCGCGCCGGCCATCCGCTCTCGCAGATCGCCATATTGGTGCGCGCCTCGTTCCAGATGCGCGAGTTCGAGGACCGCTTCGTTACCCTCGGCACGCCCTATCGCGTGATCGGCGGCCCGCGCTTCTATGAGCGGGCGGAAATCCGCGATGCACTCGCTTATCTGCGCTGCGTGCTCTCCCCCGCCGACGATCTCGCCTTCGAGCGCATCGTCAATGTGCCCAAGCGCGGCATCGGCGATGCCACCTTGAAGCAGATCCACGATGTCGCCCGCGCCGCCGGCGTGCCGTTGCAGGAGGCGACGCGCGCGCTCACCGAGAGCGAGGAGCTCAAACCCAAGGTGCGCGCCACCTTGCGCGGCCTGCTGGAGGCATTCGAGCGCTGGCGCCGGCAATCCGGCGAGATGCCGCATACGGAACTCGCCGAAATCGTGCTGGACGAGAGCGGCTATACCGAGATGTGGCAGAAGGACCGCTCCGCCGAGGCGGCCGGGCGGTTGGAAAACCTCAAGGAGCTGGTGCGCTCCATGGAGGGGTTCGAGAATCTGCAAGGGTTTCTGGAGCACATCTCTTTGGTCATGGATGCCGACAAGGGCGCCGGCGAGGATGCGGTTCAGATCATGACCCTGCATTCCGCCAAGGGGCTGGAATTCGACACCGTCTATCTGCCCGGCTGGGAGGAGGGGCTGTTTCCCCACCAGCGCGCGCTCGACGAACAGGGCAAGGCGGGGCTGGAGGAGGAACGGCGGCTCGCTTATGTGGGCATCACCCGCGCCCGGCTCTCCGCGCGGATCTATTTCGCCTCCAACCGGCGCATCCACGGCATGTGGAATTCCACCGTACCGAGCCGCTTCCTGGACGAACTGCCCGACGCCCATGTGGAGGTGCAGGAATCCAAGGGGGGCTTCGGCTGGGGCGGCTCCAGCTATGGCGGCGGGTCCTACGGGGAAAGCCGGTTCGACCGCGCGGCCAAGGTGGAGCCCTTCTCCTCCACTTATTCCACCCCGGGCTGGCAGCGCGCCCAGAATGCCCGCGCGGCGGGAAACGCCGGCTCAGGGCCCGGTTCCAGCGGCGGCGCGTTCGGCGCGGGGCGCGGCGGGCGCGGGGCGGTGATCGAGGGCACCTTGCTGGCCTCGTCCACCGGGGCGCCCTCCAGCTTCAAGCGCGGCGAGCGGGTGTTCCACATCAAGTTTGGCTATGGCGAGATTTCCGGAATCGACGGCAACAAGCTCACCGTCCAGTTCGACAAGGCCGGCGAGAAGCGGGTGTTGGAGAGCTTCGTCGAGAAAGTGTGAGCCCGGCCGGCGGCACCTGCGCCCTACGATCCGGATGCGTGGGGCGATGATTGCGCGGAAAAAGCGCGCAAGCGACTTCACAGCATCCCAGGTGGCGGTATTGTGAGGTTCGATCGCGTCTAGAGCGCGATCCGGCCCGCCCTCGTCAGCCGAACCATGCCGATTATCAATATTGTCCTGCTGCTGGTGGAGATGGCCGTCTATGGCAGCCTGATGCTCGGCCTGTTCCGCGCGCGGTTCCTGATCGGCATCGGGCCGTTTTTCTGTGCCCTCGGCGCGATTCATGTGTTCGCCGTTTATCTGGCGATGTGCGTGTTCCTCGCCTTGCCGTTCGGCCTCTCCGCCTCTCCGGGATCGGTGGTGTTCTACACCGGCACGCTGAGCCTGCTGCTGATGACGCATATGATCGAGGGGCAGGATGTGGCGCGCCAGCCCGTGCTCGGGCTGTTGCTGGGCTCCGTTGCCGTGGTGATCGCGGTCGCCTTTCTCGCGCTTGAGCAGGGGCGCGCCGGGGCCGCGCGGGCGGCGGACCTGACCGTGCTCAACCAGATGGGCATGCTCATGCTGTGGAGCACGCTGCTGCTGTTCCTGGAAAGCCTGGTTATCTTCCGCCTGTACGATCGCCTGTTGGTGGTGCTGCGGCGACACAGCTTCGCCGCCTCCTGGCTGACCCTGGCGCTGGTTTGCACCTTCGACCAGGTGTTCTTCTTCGGCGCCGTCTATCTGGTGCAGGAGGTTCCGCTTTCCGCCGGTGTCGGGGGATGGATCGGCAAGCTCGTCGCCTCGGGCCTCTATTCGGCGCTGATCTGGCAATATCGCCGCCGCCTGGATGGGCCGGGGCTGGCGGCCGCGCGCCGACGGCCCGGCGCGCGGCAGGTGCGGTTCCGGCACGATCCGGCCACCGGGGCCTTCCATCGCGGCCGCCTGGAGACGCTGCTTGCCGACCTGCTGAGCCTCACCCGCGCCACCGGCCGCCCGGTGAGCCTGATGCTGGTTGCGGTGGACGGCTTTACCGCGCGGCGCGAGCGGCAGGACGCGGATGGCGTGGACCGGGATCTTCGCCGGGTCGCCGATACCCTTGCGGAGGGCTTGCGCAGCGGGGATTATGTGGTGCGGCACGATGGGGACGCCTTCGCCATTCTCGCCCCCGGCCTGCCGCACATGGCGGCGGCCCAGGTGGCGGGCACGCTGCGCCAGCGGGTGGCCGCCCTTCCTATGCCGCCGGGCATCGAGGTTTCGCTGGCGATCGGGCTCGCGACGGCGCCGCTGGACGGGGAAAGTGTTGCCAAGCTCTTGTCGGTGGCCGATGAGCGGGTCTATGCCGCACGGCAACTGGGTCGCGACCGCGTCATTGGCGCGTACGGGGCCTGAACGCAAAGCGCCTCCCCGGAAAGTTCGCGATGTTTGAAGGTCTCCTCCCCAGCGACGCCACCCATTTCATGCGGGTCTCCGCCCCCGAGATGCTGGCCCGCCGCATCGCCGATCTGCTGGCGGAAAGTTTCGATCCCGCCGAGGTGGCGGTCGCCAATTTCGAGCAGCCGGATCTCTCCTGGGCGGTCGAGGTCTATGCTGGCGAGGCCTTCGACCCCGATCGCCTGCGCGACCTGGTGGAGGTCGCGGCGGGTGCCGATCTCGCGGCGCAGGTGACGTTCGGGGAATTGCAGGAAAAGGATTGGGTCGCCGCGAGCCTGGAAGGGCTGGCGCCGGTGCGGGTGGGACCGTTCCATGTGCACGGTTCGCACGACCGCGCGCGGGTGCCGCCCAACGGTATCGGCATCGAGATCGAGGCGGCGCTCGCTTTCGGCACCGGCCACCACGGCACCACGCAAGGCTGCCTCGCGGCGATCGTCGATGCGGCGCGGATCGGCCGTCCGGGCAAGGTTCTGGATGTGGGCACGGGCACGGGCGTGCTGGCCATCGGCGCGGCGCGCCTGTTCCGCGTGCCGGTGGTGGCGAGCGATCTCGACGAAGTGGCGGTGCGCACCGCCCGCGAAAACGCCCGCGCGAACCTCGCCGGGCCCTATATCCACATGGTGTTGGCCGCCGGCGCGGGGGCGGCGGCGGTGCGCCGGCCGGGTCCCTACGACCTGATCCTAGCCAATATCCTGCTGCCGCCGCTGAAGCGCCTCGCGCGTCCGCTGCGTCCACTGCTGGCGCCTGGCGGAAAGGTGGTCTTGTCGGGCCTGCTGCCCTCGCACGCCAATGCGGCGCTGGCGGCCTATCGCGCGCAGGGCCTGCAATTGGTCCGCCGCCGCGATATCGACGGCTGGACCACGCTGACGCTTTCGGCGACGGGCGCGAAGCCGAAGCGCGTATGGGCGGCATAGGCGGAGAGAGCAGGCACCTTGTCTCTGGTACCGGGCGCCCTGCGGAAGGGGGCGCGCCGGGCCACTGGCGCCGGAACGGCATGCCGCGCGCGGACCGCCGAAAGGGGCCGGCGCGTGTCAAAACCCGGCGCGTGTCAGGACAACACGTAGAAAACAGATATTTGCAGCATTTCCCCACGTCCGAGGGACGGGGAAAATGCTGCAAGACTCCGCCATCCGGGGGGAAGATGGCGGATGTCCAGGTTCCGCGTTACGCCGCCGTGGCGGACCGCGCCCACAGGACCCGACTTCAGGCCTGATGGCACACGCCCGGCACGCAGATCAGCGCCCGCACCAAATCAGCTCAGGCTGAAGATCACTTGCGCGGGTCGAAACCGGTGCGCTGCATGTAGGTGATGAAATCGCGCTCGGCCTGGGCGGCCCGGGCGGCGACGATGGCATCGAAAATGCGCGCGAAAACGCCCTTGCGGACCTCGGCCGGCTTGACGGCAGCGACGTCCGTCGCCTTGGGGGTCGAGAAGGAATCGGTCGAGAAAGTAACGGCGCCCATGACAGGCCTCCAACGCTTGGCCGCAACCGCGCGGCCCTTGATGCGATGCAATATGGGCTTTGTTGCATCGCACTAGAAGCGTTGTGTCAGCATGGCTGACCTGCATGGCATGCAGCGTCGGAAATAAGCATCCTGCAAGGAAATCGTGCATTCGGCGTCGGCCGCCAAGGCAAGCCCCGAGCCGGCTACCCCCCACACAGGGGTGTCTTGCGGTGCACTCAGGAGCGCGCGTCGAGGCCGATGCTGCGGCCGATGCCGTCCGGCTGGGGCAGCGCGGCGTGAACCGAGCGCATGCCCGCCACCCGTTCCAGCACATCGTCCGCGAACGGTGCGGCGCGCTGGGAGGCGCGATCCACTTGCAAGGTCATCTGTTCGCAGGTGGCCGCGACCCAGCCCTCGGTGCCGTGGTGAAGCGACAGGAAAAGGTGCAGGCGCTTCGCGTCATAATCGATCAGCCGCATGGTCACCCGCACCTCGCCTTCGGCCGGCAAGGTGCGCAGATAGCGCATATGGGCTTCCGCGGTGAAGAAGGAGAAGCCGCGTGCGCGGACATATTGCGGCCCGAGGCCAAGAAGTGCGAGTGCTTCGGCGAAGGCGCGGTCGAACAGGACATTGTAATAGGCCATGGAGAGATGACCCTCGTCATCAATCCATTCCGGTTCGATCTTCATCGCGGAAGATACAAAGGGAGCAAAGAATACCGGTTCGAAGTCGATCCTGTCCCACATGGCGCTCTCCCTGGTCGAGAGGGGGCACGGAATTCAAAGAATTGCCTGCTTGCTGCGCAGTGTGCCGCGAGTTTTGACATTGGTCACTGTCGAAATGGCATAAGATTGGCGCGCATGCGGAGACATCGTGCAGCGCTGCCGCACGGCGCTACCGGCCTGCCCCCTTGCCGAATGCGCCCCGCCCGCTAATCTGCTGCGCCCCGCTCAGGCCATGCGGCTTGATATTAAAGGATTCTTAAATGTTTGCTGCCGATGCCACGGTCACGCGCGAATCGATGCCGGGCCTGCCGGCGGCACTCGAGGCATTGCAAGCCGCGCTTGGTAACAAAGTCGTTACCTCCCATGCTGTTCGCGAGCAGCACGCAAATATCACCACTTATTTGCCCAATGAGCCGGCGGATGCGGTGGTTTTCGCCCAGAGCACACAAGATGTGCAGATTGTTGTCGGCCTTTGCGCGGCCCATCGAATACCGATCATCCCTTGGGGAACGGGGACCTCGCTGGAAGGCCACGTCAACGCGCCGCAGGGTGGAATCTGTATCGATCTGTCGGGAATGAACCGAATTCTCGCCGTTCACGCCGAGGACCTCGACTGCGTGATCGAACCCGGCGTGACCCGCAAGCGGCTGAACGAGGATCTGCGCGACCAGGGGCTGTTCTTCCCCATTGACCCCGGCGCGGACGCCTCGCTGGGCGGCATGGCCTCGACCCGCGCCTCGGGCACCAATGCGGTGCGCTACGGCACCATGAAGGACAATGTCCTGGCGCTCAAAGCCGTGCTGCCGAACGGCGAGATCATCACCACCGCGCGCCGGGCGAAGAAATCCTCCGCTGGCTATGATCTCACCCGCCTGTTCGTGGGCGCGGAAGGCACGCTCGGCATCATCACCGAACTGACGCTGCGCCTCCAGGGCATCCCCGAGACCATCACGGCGGGGGTGTGCCCCTTCGCGAGCATTGAGGATGCCTGCAACGCCGTGATCGCCACCATTCAGTCGGGCATTCCGGTCGCCCGCATCGAATTGCTGGACGAGGAGCAGGTGAAGGCCTCCAACGCCTATGCCAAGCTGGATCTGCCGGAAACGCCGCACCTGTTCGTGGAATTCCACGGTACGCAGGCCGGCGCCCATGAGCAGGCGGACCGGTTCGGCGAGATCGCCGCGGAGTTCAATGGCGGCCCATTCGTGTTCGCCGCCAAGGCCGAGGACCGCACCCGCCTGTGGCAGGCGCGGCACGATGCCTATTGGTCAGTCATGCCCATGCGGCCGGGCGCGAAGGCGGTGGCCACCGACGTGTGCGTGCCGCTCTCGCGCCTCGCCGAATGCGTCATGGAGACCAAGCGCGACATCGTCGAGATGGGACTGATCGCGCCCATCGTCGGCCATGTGGGCGATGGAAACTTCCACACCACGCTGATGGTGGACGTGGAAGACCCGGCGGACCTCGCCAAGGCCAAGACCTTCATGTCGCGCCTGGTGGACCGGGCGCTCGCCATGGAGGGCACCTGCACCGGCGAGCACGGGGTGGGGCAGGGGAAGATGAAATATCTCTCCGCCGAGCATGGCGAAGCCACTCTCGACGCCATGCGCGCGATCAAGCGGGCGTTCGATCCGCAGAACATCATGAATCCGGGCAAGATCCTGAAAATCTGAGGGGCGCGGGCCGCCCCGTCCATTGGATCGCCACCATCCCAACGTTACCATTCCGCGCGAGAGCACGCGCCGTTCAGCTTGCACCGCAAGCTGAACGGATCACGCGTTATCTCTTGTGAAATGAGCGGGCGATTCACCGATCAGATTGTTTCAATCTGGTCGGATCGCGCGCGAGAGCACGCGCCGTTCAGCTTGCACCGCAAGCCGAACGGATCACGCGTTCTCTCTGATGAATGAGAGGGCGATTCACCGCCCAGAGGGAACCATCAAGTGGTTCCCTCTGGGCGGATCGCGCTCTAGGCTTCCCCAACGCGTCCGCTGCGGCGCGCCCCATGAAGCGAGGACCGGCTGGTGCAGGGCGTCCTGATCACGATTGCCTCGGCGGTGATCCTTGCCATCGTGGCGGCCTTCGCGGCGCCGTTCGTGGTGGATTGGACGGCGTGGCGCGGCGCGTTCGAAAGCCAGGCCAGCCGCACGCTCGGCGTGCCGGTGGTGATCCGCGGCCATATCTACGCTGATATCCTGCCGACCCCCCGCATCATCCTGCGTAATGTTTCCATCGGCGCGGACGCCGTCTCCACCGGCGCGGTGGCCGACGAAGTGCGGGCCGATCTCTCCCTCGGCGCGCTGGTGCGCGGCAGCGTGGAGGCGAAATCCCTCACCCTGGTGCGCCCGCGCATGCGCGTGGTGCTGGACAGCGCCGGCCGGGTGGCGCTGCCCACCGGTGCCGCCGCGCCGGGCGGCCTCTCCATTTCCAGCCTCGCGATCGAAGGCGGCACGCTGGATGTTCTCGATCGCGGCGCCGATCGCTCCCTGGCGTTCACCGGGCTCGACCTGAAGGGCGAGGCGCGCACGCTGACCGGTCCGTTCCGGCTTGAAGGCGAGGTCGCGCTTGCCGGCCGGCGCTATGGCACGCGGCTCAGCCTCGGTGCGTTCGGCGCCGATGGCAGCCGCATGCGCCTGATCGCCGAGGAGCGGGCGCGCCCGCTGACCCTCGATCTCGACGGTACGCTGCGCCTGGAGGGCGGTGCGCCGCGCTTCGAGGGGCGCGGCAGCTTGATCCGACGCCCGGACGGCGTGCCTGGCGGCCCTCCGCCCGCGAATGTCGGCGCACAGCCGGGCTCAACACCGCCGGGCTCGGGACAGGAGGCTTGGCACGAGTCCTGGCGCCTCTCCGGCGCGCTGCGCGCCGGCCCGGAAGCAGTGGTGGCGGAAACGCTGGACCTGTCGCTCGCCGATACCGCGCGCCCGGTGCAGCTCGCCGGCTCGGCGCGCCTTGCCCTCGGCCGCACGCCCAGCCTGGAGGTGGTGCTGAACGCCCGCGCCCTCGATGCCGACGTTTTGCGCGCGTCGGCCGGCGCGGGCCCGCAGAGCGCGGCGGAATCCCTTGCCGCATTGATGGCGGCGTTCGATGCCTTGCCCGCGCCCGAGATGCCCGCTCGCATCGGCGTCGCGGTGGAGCAGCTCACCTATGCCGGCACGGTGCTGCGCGATGCACGGCTCGACCTGTCCGGAGCCGATGGTGGCTGGCGCATCGATGCCGCCGAGGCCAAGCTTCCCGGCCAGTCGGCGCTGCGTCTTTCCGGTGCGCCGGGCCGCGCGGGCGGGGCCGGATTCACGGGCGATCTCGCCTTTTCCAGCGAGGATCCGGCCGCCTTCCTGCGCTGGGTCGCGCCGCGCGGCACGGCG
The DNA here is from genome assembly GCF_043195105.2 of Roseixanthobacter finlandensis. Lineage (NCBI taxonomy): Bacteria > Pseudomonadati > Pseudomonadota > Alphaproteobacteria > Hyphomicrobiales > Xanthobacteraceae > Roseixanthobacter > Roseixanthobacter finlandensis. Next base: position 519,020 of record NZ_CM195536.1, read on the forward strand.
GACGTCGCGGCGGCAGTCTCCGGCCCGGTGAAGCTCGTGGGGCGCATCACGGCGGGGGCGGGCCGCTATGGCGTGCAGGATCTCGATGCCAGCTTCGGTGCCGCCACGGTTTCGGGCTCTGGACAATTCACCGACGGCGACCGCCCGCGCCTCGATCTTTCGCTGGCGGTGGACGGGCTCGACCTCGATCCGCTGCTGGAGGCGCTGCACCAGGGGCTCGCGCTGGCCGGCGGGGCGGTGGATGGTGGCCTCGCGCTGGAAGGCCGGCATCTGAAGGCCGGCGGCCTTCCGCTCGGCGCCCTGTCGCTCGCCGCGGAGGGGGCCGGCGGCACCTGGACCCTGTCGCGCCTGACGCTCGACAATCTCGCCGGCCTCCATCTGGAGGGCAAGGGCAGCCTGACCCGGCTCGCGGCGCCGCTCCAGGGGCGGCTGGATTTCTCGGTGGCCGGCGCCAAGGCCGACGGCCTCGTGCCGCTGGCGCGGCTGGTTTCGGGCGAGCGGGCGGGCGAAATCATGACCCGCCTGCTGCCGGTGGCGGCCCCGGTTCATCTCACCGGCTCCGCCAGCTGGGGCGATGGCGGCGCGGGCGCGATGCGTCTGGACGGCACCCTCGGCCTGCTTTCCGGCCATGCCGCCTTCGCGCCCGGCGCGGCCGGCGGCGTGCCGCGCGTCGATCTCACGCTGTCCGCGAGCGATGGCGCCCGCGCGCTGGAAGCGGCCGGACTGACAGGCCTGCGTCCCGGCCTCGGCGCGGGACAATTGAACCTTACCCTCGTGCCATCCGGCACGGACGGCGCCGATCTCGACGGACGCCTCGCCTTGGCGGATACGGTGGCGAGCGCCAAGGGGCCGGTGAAGATCACGGGGGGCGGAGTGCTTCAGCCGCGCCTCGCCATGCGCCTCGATGGTGCGGACGTGGCGAAGCTGTTCCTCGCCGCCGCGCCCGCGGCCGAGGGCGGCCCGGTGCCGGCCGCGCTGGGTTTCACCGTGTCGCGCTCCGGCGGCGCCTGGCAATTGGAGGATCTGAAGGGCCTGCTCGGCGGCGCGCCGCTGTCCGGCGCCCTGGCGATCGAGGGCGGGGACGTGCCCCGCGTCACCGGCCGGCTCGATCTCGATGCGCTCTCGCTGCCGCGCCTGATCGGCCTGTGGGGCGCGCGCAGCATCGGCCCGGAGGTGGGCAACGGCCCCTGGTCCGCCGCGCGCTTCGCCCTGGCGCCGGCTTCTCCTGTGGCGCTGACGCTGGATTTCACCACCCGCCGGCTCGATCTCAACGGCACCTATGGCCTGCAGGAGGCGAAGGGGCGCGTGCAGGCGCGCGACGCGACGCTGGAACTGCGCGATCTGTCCGGCGGCATCGGCGGCGGCACGCTTACCGGCACGCTCACCTTGCGCCGCCGCCCGGAGATGGTGGCGGCCGAAGGTCATCTCGGCCTGGACGGGGTGGACCTCGCGGCCTTGGTGCAGCCGCTGGCACCGCGCGCGCCGCCGGCCGGGCGGCTGTCTCTGTCTGTCGACATGGGCGGCGTCGGCCGCTCGCCGCTCGCGCTCGTGCAGAGCCTGTCGGGACAGGGCACGCTGGGCCTCCAGGCCCTGGAGCTTCCCGCCACCGATCCCCGTGCCATCGCAAGCGTGCTGGCCGATACCGCCACCGGCACCCCGCCCGACGAGCGGCGGGTGGTGCAGATGTTCGACCGCGCCCTCGCGCGCGGCCCGCTGAAGCTCGCAACCCTGGACAGCACGGTGAGCCTCGTGAACGGCGTGGTCCGCCTCTCCACCGCCCGCGCCCAGGCCGATGGCGCGCGCGCCACTTTCTCCGGCACGCTGGACCTGCCGCGCCTGTATCTGGACGGCACGCTGGATCTTGAATCCGCCGAGGCGGGCGGGGCCGTGCCCGGCGGCACAATTTCCTGGCGCGGACCCGTCGCCGCCCCCGAACGGCGGGTGAGCGCGCCGGCGCTGGTCGCCGCCATCTCCATGCGCGCCATCGAACGGGAAACCCGCCGGCTGGAAGAGCGCCAGGGCCTCGTGCCCGCACCCTCGGCCGGCAGCGGCACGACGCTGCCCGCAGCATCGACACAGCCTGCATCGACGCCGGCCGCGCCCGCGCCGACGCCCATCTCCGTGCCCCCGTCGGCGCCGATCTCGACCGCACCCGCGCCCGTAGTTTCGCCGCAAGGGGCTTCCGCGCCGGTGCAACCGGCCCCCACCCAATCCGCGCCCGCGCCATCCCCCGCGCCATCCTCGCCCGCCGCCGCGCGCGAAACCGCCGAGCCCGCGACGGGCGAGGATGCGCGAAGCCATACGCCGGCGCGCACGAGCCCGCCCCGGCAGGCCAGCGAGCGGGGCCGCACGGCCGCTCCGCCGCTGGCGCCGCCCATCGAGATCGGGCCTTCGGGTCGCGCGCGCCCGGCGCGTCCCTCTCTGCCGCCCGAGGGCGGGAGCTTCGCCGCGCCGACGCCGGGCTTCGGCAATCTCACGCGCCCGCCGGCCCTGGTGCCCGGCGAGTGAGGCCGGGCTGGTGGCCGGGCAGGGGCAGGGTCAATCCCGCGTCAGCGTGATGTAGGAGAAGGGAAAATCGTCCTTCGGCCCCTGCATCGGGCCGTCGCGCTCCACCTCGCGCCACTCCGCCGGATCATAGGGCGGCAGCAGCACGTCGCCCGGCGGGGAAGCATGCACGCGGGTGAGATGGATGGTGCTCGCCAGCGGCAGGGTCTCGGCGAACACGCGCCGCCCGCCGATCACCATTATATCCTCGGCGCCAAGCTCCAGCGCCGCCGCTTCCGCCAGGGTCAGCGCTTCCCCGAGATCGCGCCCGACCCGCATGCCGCCTTCCGCGGTGAACGCCGGATCGCCGGTCAGGACGATGGAGATCCGCCCCGGCAGCGGCCGCCCGATGGAGAGAAAGGTGTTCCGCCCCATCAGCAGCGGCCGCCCCCAGGTGAGGGCGCGGAAGCGCTTGAGATCGGACGACAAATGCCAGGGCAGGGTCTGGTTTCTGCCGATCACTCCGTTCTCGGCCACGGCCACGATGTGCGCGAGGGGAAGCATCAGCCGGCGCCTTTCAGCAGGGAGATCACGGACCGCGCCGCCGCCTGTCCCGAGAGGTGGGCGCCGTGGCAGGTGGAGAAGGCATGCTCCGACACGGCCTCGCCGGCGAACAGGATGCGCTCCGCCAAAGGCGCGAACAAGCGCCCGCGCACATGCGCCTTGCCCGGCAGCGCGCAGGAATAGCCGCCGCCGATGTGCGGATCGCGCGCCCAGGAGGTGCTGCGCCAGGCGGTGACGCGCGCGCGGATGTCGGCGCCGAACACGTCGGAAAGTCCCGCTAGGGCGAAATCGGCCATGGCCTGCGGCCCGGCCTCCACCAGCGCCCGCCCGCTCGCGCCGCCCAGATGGGCGATGGCGAGAGGCCGCGCGCCGGGGATGATCTGGAAATTCACCGGCGGCCGGTCGGGCCGCGTCAGATCGATGGTGTTGATGCCGGCCCGCTCGGAAAAGCCGAACACATCCCGGTCGAAGCCGAACGCGACCTTTTCCGAGACCCCAAGCGGCAGCGCCGCCATGGCTTCGGCGAGTTCCGGCGGCAAGGCGGGCGCGAAACGCAGATGCCCCTTCGCCATCACATCGGTGGAAACCGCGACGATCACCGCCCGTGCCGTCACATCGCCCTTCGCGGTGGCGAGCCGCACGCCCGCCCCTGACCAATCCACAAGATGGACCGGACAGTTCAGCGTCACCTTCAAACCGGAGGCCTGCGCCGCCACCAGCGCGCCATAGCCTTCCACCACCGGCCAGTTTTCGCCGCCGTCGTGATATCGGGCGAAATCGAGGGTGGAGATATCCTGCGGGGTGGCGGCCGTCATCAGCGCGATCCAATGGCGCACCAGGCGGTTCCATGGGTCGGCATCGGGGATCACGTCGGATGCGGGGATATCGCGCCCCGCCAATCCCGCCGCAGTCATGGCCTCGAAGGCCGCCTCCACGGCGCGGACCGCCGCATCGCGCTCGTCGTCGTCCGCCCAGCGCGTGCCGAGATGCAGCTTGCGGATATAATGCTGGGTGGACCGGCGATAGGAAAAGCCGAGCCGGTCGGCCATCGCGACAAAGGGATTGTCGAGCGCCGAATGCATCCAGTGACAGCCGAGGTCCCACGGCTGCGCGAAGCTGGCGGTATCGGTAAAGGCGCGTCCGCCGATCCGGCCGGCGGCCTCGAGAATCGTGACCGAAAGGCCGCTGCCCTCCAGGGCCCGTCCCGCCGCAAGACCGGCCACGCCGGCGCCGATCACGGCGACATCAACCATGCTCATGGGCCGATCCGCGCGCGAAAGAGGACGCAAAGCAGGAGGGAAGGCGCGTGCGGCGCGGGGCGTATCGCCTCACTTCTTGCGGAAGACGTCGAGCCGGACCACTTCGGCGCCGCCGGAGGGGCGCTCATCCTTGGCGGTCTCCTTGGTGGCGTCCTTGCCGCTGTTCCCGCCGTCCTCGGCGCCGCCCTTGGCCGCATCCGGAGAGGTGTCCTGTGCGGAAACCTTGCTGGTGGCGCTGGCGATGTCGGGAGAGATGGACTTCATGGCCAGCACGCCGTCGTTGTGCTCCCCTTCGCCCTTGCCACCGATCTTGGCGGTGGCGAGCGCCGGCTCGGATCCCGCGCCGCGCAGGGGGCGCACCGAGGCGCCCGCGCCCGGCAGGCGGGTGGGGGCTTCCGCCGGAGCAGTTTCGCCGCTCGCCTCGATCTCCTCGCCGCCCGCCAGCTCGAACTGGAGGCCGAAGCTCACCGAGGGGTCGAAGAAGCCCTTGAGCGCGGAGAAGGGCACCAGCAGCCGCTCGGGAATGCCGCCGAACGAAAGGCCCACCTCGAAGGCGTGCTCGCTCACGTTCAGGTCCCAGAACTGGTGCTGGAGGACGATGGTCATCTCCTCGGGATATTTCTCGCGCATGCGCTGCGAGAGCCGCACGCCGGGGGCGCGGGGATCGAAGGAGACGTAGAAATGATGGTCGCCCGGCAGGCCGTCGCGGGCGACGTCGGAAAGCACGCGGCGCACGACGCCGCGCAGGGCTTCCTGCGCCAGAAGATCGTACCGGATATGATCGACCGAAGACATGGGGTGCGATGCTCGCGGCCGGTGCCCGATGCAAGACGAGACTTAAGCGCTACGGAAGGCATGTCGCCCGTCCGCCACGGTCATGAGACCCATCCCTTCCCCGCAGGTCCGGCCGGCCCTTGGAGGAAGTGGAGGCTTCTGTTGCCAGGTGCCTCCGAACCCCGCCTAGCCAGTGCTACCCGGTAGGACTTTTATTTCGGTACCTTTACCGCTCACGCGGCAACGGCAACCGGAGCATAGTTGTCATTCGCAACTATAGGTCGGCCCGATATCGGCGGAACCATGCCGAGCGAAAGAAAGCCCTTTACACCCTCGTCGATCCTATTTCGCCCCCGCCGCAACCCGCAAAGCCTTGCGAAATCACGGGTTCTGGTGGAGGCGCCGGGTACTGCCCCCGGGTCCGAAAGGCTTATTCCGACAACCATTTATCGCCATATCTGGCTTGCGCCAGCGCGATGAATATAGGCGCCGGCCCGGCATGATGAAAGGGGCAAGCGGGGGTTTTCCCGCGACGGCGGCGGATTGCCCCGCGTCTGGGAAGGATCGATAGTCAGCGGCAGGGTGCATCGTCGAGGCGACTGACGGCAGGTGCGGGCCATTGTCTTCATTTTCACCAGCGGTCATGGCCGGGCCTGTCCCGGCCACCCACGCCGGGCCGCCCACGCTGGAATTGAAAAGCCGGTGCCAGCGGTGCCACGTGGATGCACGGGACGAGCCCGTGCATGACGCAGCTCTGCTGCAATGGCTTCAGGCTCAAAATGTCGATCGGCCCTAGCCTTCCGACAGGGGGTGCAGGTCGCGCACCATCTGCTTCAGCCGCTCGTCCAGCACATGGGTGTAGATCTGGGTGGTGGAAATATCCGCATGGCCGAGCAAGGTCTGGACGATCCGCAGGTCCGCCCCGTGGGCCAGCAGATGGCTCGCGAAGGCATGCCGCATCACATGGGGCGAGAGCTTGGCCGGGTCGAGGCCGGCCGCCACCGCGAGGTCCTTCAGCTCGCGCGCGGTCTGCTGGCGGGTGACGTGGCCGGATTTCGCGCCGGTGGGAAACAGCCATTTGGAGGCATCCAGCCCGGCGGCGCGGCGCGCGTCCAGATAGGCCGCCATGATCGCCTTCGCCGGTCCGCTCAGGGGCACGAGCCGGTCCTTGCCGCCCTTGCCGGTGACGATGATGGCATCCGAGCGGCTGCGCGCGGCAGCGGCCGGCAGGGCGGTCAGCTCGGAAATGCGCAGGCCGGTGGCGTAGAGAAGCTCGATGCAGCAGGCGACCCGCAGCCGGCGCAGCGTCTCCCCGTCCCCCTCGGCTTCGGCGACGCGGGCATGGGCGGTGTCGATCAGCCGGCCCACCTCCTCCACGCTCAGCACCTTCGGCAAGGGGCGCGCCCGCTTCGGCCCTTCCAGCACGGCGGCGGGATCGCCGCTGCGGTGGCCCTCGGCATAGAGGAAGCGGTAGAGCTGGCGAATCGCGGAAAGCCGGCGCGCGACCGTGGTGGTCTTGAAGCCGCGCGCGGAAAGATCGGCGAGATAGGCCCGCAGCACCGGGGTGGCGGCGGCCGCGACGGTCTCGCCCCGCGCGGCGAGGAACGTGGAAAAATCCTCGAGGTCGCGGCGATAGGCGTCGAGCGTATTGGCGCTGGCGCCGCGCTCCACCGCCTGCATGTCGAGAAACAGGGCCAGCGGCCCGCTGCCGGAAAGGCCGGTGCGGGAGGTGCCGGCCTTGATCATCGCCCGCGTCTCATTTCTGGAAGCGGTCGTTGGGCACGGTGATGGTCACGTCCCGCGTCACCGGTTCCACTTTGGTGGCGAGCCAATAGGCGCCGCCATAAACCAGGGCTACAAGGACGGCGATCGCCGCCAGGAGGCGGATCAGACTGGGCACGGTGCGATTTACCTGCGTTCTGTCTTGCCTGCGTTCCACGCGAATCGCCGGTCGGCGCCGCGTCTTGCACAGGTGACATGCGCGCGCGCCTCTTTCAACCGCCATTGCCCCCCCGCCACGGCAATGCTAGTGCGCTTTTTTCGCGCTTCGCGCCCATTTTGGAGCCATGCGTGCGGACGGAGGGATCTTTGACCAGCGAGAGCGAGCGAGAGTCGGGGGCGATGCCGGAGCCGGCGCCGAATGGCGCGCTGCTGGCCTTGCTCGGCCGCCGTTCGATCGTGCTCGTGGGGATGCCGGGCGCGGGGAAATCCTCCGTCGGCCGCCGCCTCGCCAAGCGCCTCGCTTTGCCGTTCGTGGATGCGGACGAGGAAATCGTCCGCGCCGCCGGCATGAGCATTCCGGAAATCTTCGCGCGTCGCGGCGAGGCCGAGTTTCGCGAGGGCGAGCAACGCGTGGTGGCCCGCCTGCTGCAATCCGGACCCATGGTCATCGCCACCGGCGGCGGCGCGTTCATGCGCGCGGACACCCGCGCCGCCATCTCGGCGGCCGGCGTCTCGGTGTGGCTGGAGGCGGACCTTCACACGCTGCTGCGCCGGGTGAAGAAGCGCAACGACCGGCCGCTGCTCGCCCAGGGCGATGCGGAAGCCAAACTCGCCGCCTTGCTGGCCGCGCGCGGCCACATCTATGCCCTTGCCGACGTGCGGGTCGAATCGCGTGACGTCGTGCATGAAACCGTGGTGGAAGAAGTGATCGCCGCCGTGACGCGCCACTTCGCGCCGATCCAGGACCAGACCCCATGACCAGCCCTTCCGCCGCGTCTTCCCCCATTGCTTCCGAGGCTGGCGCGCGAATCGTGCGGGTCGATCTCGCCGGCCGGCCCTATGACATTGCGATCGGGCCAGGCCTGCTCGCCGGGATCGGCACCCGCATCGCCGCCTTGCGGCCGGGGGCGCGGGTGGCCATCGTCACCGACGAGAATGTGGCCGAACGACATCTCGGCACGGTCGAGGCGGCGCTCGGGGCGGCGGGCATCGCCCATTCCGCCGTGATCGTGGCGCCGGGCGAGAAGTCCAAGAGCTACAAGGGCCTGGAGCAGGTCACCGAGGGGCTGATCGCGGCCCGCATCGAGCGGCGCGACCTGGTGCTGGCGCTCGGCGGCGGCGTGGTGGGCGATCTCGCGGGATTCGCGGCCGCTGTGGTGCGACGCGGGGTGGATATCGTCCAGGCGCCGACCACGCTGCTGTCGCAGGTGGATTCCTCGGTCGGCGGCAAGACCGGCATCAATTCTCCCCAGGGCAAGAATCTGGTCGGTGCGTTCCATCAGCCGGTGCTGGTGGTGTCGGACACCACAGCGCTCGACACCCTGCCGCCCCGCGAGGTGCGCGCTGGCTATGCGGAAGTCGCCAAATACGGGCTGCTCGGCGATGCGCCCTTCTTCGACTGGCTGGAGGCGCACGGCGCCGAGGTTCTGGCCGGGGGCGACGCGCGGGTGGAGGCGGTGGCGGCAAGCTGCGCCGCCAAGGCCGCCATCGTCGCCCGCGACGAAAAGGAAACCGGCGACCGGGCCCTGCTCAATCTCGGCCACACCTTCGGCCACGCCTTGGAGGCGGGCGCCGGCTTCTCGAACCGCCTGCTGCATGGCGAAGCGGTCTCCATCGGCATGGCGCTGGCGTTTGCCTTCTCGGCCCGGCTCGGCCTGTGCACCGGGCAGGACGTGGTGCGCGCCACCCGCCATCTGGAATCCCTCGGCCTGCCGACACGCATCGCCGACGTGCCGGGCGACCTGCCGGACACCGACGGGCTGATGATGCTGATCGCCCAGGACAAGAAGGTGAGCCGCGGCGCGCTGACCTTCATCCTGGTGCGCGGCATCGGCGCAGCGTTCATCGCGAAGGATGTGGACGGCGGCGACGTGCGCGCGTTCCTGGAGCAGATGCGCAAGGCATAGATGGTGCAAGCGGGCGCGGCGCCGGCGCGCGCGCAACGCCGGAGTTGCCCGAAGCGTGCGGGAGCGCTATGGAGGCGGCCACTTTTCAAGAACCCGTGTCGTTCAACCGGGCGCGGGGAGGGTCAGGGAATGTGCCAGACGGCCGCCATCATCTGTGTTCCACACTGCGCCCCGCGGCGCGGCCTGGGCAAATGCGCGCGAAAATGACGCGCGCCTGAACGCGAGACCGGCGCACCGCGCCCGCGTATCGCCGATGACGGCCCCCGGCACTCGATGCCGGCTGAACCCTGATCCCACAGCCCCTGTTAGAGAGAATGCGAGCCATGGCTCGGCTTGTCATGAAGTTCGGCGGCACGTCCGTCGCCAATATCGAACGTATCCAGAATGTCGCGCGCCATGTGAAGCGCGAGGTGGAGGCCGGCTACAGTGTCGTTGTCGTGGTCTCCGCCATGTCCGGCAAGACCAATGAGCTGGTCGCCTGGTGCCGCGAGGCCTCCACGCTGCACGATGCGCGCGAATATGACGCCGTGGTGGCGTCCGGCGAGCAGGTGACGTCGGGTCTCCTGGCCATCGCGCTCCAGGCCAAGGGGCTGAGCGCGCGGTCCTGGCAGGGCTGGCAGGTGCCGATTTCCACCGACGAGGCCCACGGCGCCGCCCGCATCCTGGAGATCGACGGCACGGCGCTGGGCGCGGCGCTCGACGCGGGGGAGGTGGCGGTGGTGGCCGGCTTCCAGGGCATGCACCTGCCCTCGGGGCGCATCACGACCCTCGGGCGCGGCGGCTCGGACACCAGCGCGGTGGCGCTGGCCGCTGCCATCGGCGCGGAACGCTGCGACATCTATACCGACGTGGACGGCGTCTATACAACCGATCCGCGCGTGGTGCAGCGCGCCAAGCGCATGAAGTGCATCGCGTTCGAGGAAATGCTGGAAATGGCGTCGCTCGGCGCCAAGGTGTTGCAGGTGCGCTCGGTGGAGCTGGCCATGGTGCACAAGGTGCGGACCTTCGTGCGCTCCAGCTTCGAGGACCCCGACGCCCCGCACATGAGCACGGTCGAGGCGGCGGGCACGCTGATCTGCGACGAGGAGGAAATCGTGGCAAACCAGATGGAATCGCAGGTGGTGACGGGCATCGCCTTCGCCAAGGATGAGGCGCAGGTGTCCATTCGCCGCGTGGCCGACAAGCCCGGCATCGCCGCCGCCGTGTTCGGCCCGCTGGCCGAGGCCCACATCAATGTGGACATGATCGTGCAGAACGTGTCGGCGGACGGCTTCACAGACATCACCTTCACCGTGCCCTCGGCGGATTACGACCGGGCCCGCGCGGCGCTGGAAAAGGCCCGCGATTCCATTGCCTTCGAGGTGCTGGAAGGGGCGACCGACGTCACCAAGGTGTCGGTGATCGGCATCGGCATGCGCTCGCATGCGGGCGTCGCGGCGGATGCGTTCCGCGCGCTCGCGGGCAAGGGAATCAACATCCGCGCCATCACCACGTCGGAAATCAAGATTTCGATCCTGATCGACGCTGCCTATACCGAACTTGCGGTGCGGACTCTCCATTCGCTATACGGTCTGGATAGCTGATAATCGAGACTGCGGGGGCGGGTCATCGGCGATCATACGAGGTGAGAACGCCTCGCAACTCTTGAAGGATGCGGCCGATGCGTGGCGCGCTTGGCGGGCCTCGGGTGCTGTTAAGACGTCTCCGCGAAGTCATGGCGGAGCCGGTCAGCGCCCAGGACCGCCTGGATAAGATCGTTGTCCTGATCGCCGCCAACATGGTGGCGGAGGTGTGCTCGGTCTATGTGCTGCGCGTCGACCAGACGCTGGAGCTATATGCCACCGAAGGCTTGAACCGCGATGCGGTTCACTTGACCGTCATGCGGGTGGACGAGGGCCTCGTCGGCCATGTGGCGCGCGAGGCGGAATCCCTCGCGCTTTCCGACGCCCAGCATCATCCGGAATATTCCTACCGCCCGGAAACCGGCGAAGAAATCTACAACTCCTTCCTCGGCGTGCCGATCCTGCGGGCCGGCAACACGCTGGGCGTGCTGGTGGTGCAGAATCGCGCCCGCCGCACCTATGCGGAAGAGGAGATCGAGGCGCTCCAGACCACCGCCATGGTTCTGGCGGAGATGATCGCCTCGGGCGAACTGACCGCGCTCGCCAAGCCGGGCGCGGAACCGGCGGTGCGCCGGCCGCTGCATCTCACCGGCATCGCCTTGGCGGACGGGCTCGGCCTCGGCCATGTGGTGCTGCACGAGCCGCGCATCGTCGTCACCAATGTGATCGCCGACGACGTGCAGAAGGAAGTGGTGCGGCTCGACGGCGCCATCGGCAAGCTGCGCGCCTCCATCGATTTGCTGCTGGAGGATGACGGCCTCTCCAAGGCCGGCGAGCATCGCGAGATTCTCGAAGCCTATCGCATGTTCGCCCACGACCGGGGCTGGATGCACCGCATGCGCGAGGCGGTCATGTCCGGCCTCACCGCGGAAGGCGCGGTCGAGCGGGTGCAGTCGGATACCCGGGCCCGCATCATGCGCGCATCCGATCCCTATCTGCGCGAGCGCCTGCACGATCTCGACGATCTCGCCAACCGCCTGTTGCGCGAATTGACCGGGCGCGGCCGCGCCTCCGACCGGACCGACCTGCCGGAAAACGCGGTGTTGGTCGCCCGCAACATGAGCCCCGCCGCGCTGCTGGATTATGACCGTACGCGCATTCGCGGCCTGATCCTGGAAGAAGGCGGCACCACCAGCCACGTCACCATCGTCGCGCGGGCGCTTGGGATTGCGGCGGTCGGACAGGTAGAGAATGCCGCCGGCCTCGCCGATCCCGGCGATCCGGTGATCGTCGACGGGCAGGCGGGCGAAGTGCATCTGCGGCCGCCCGGCGATGTCGAGGCGGCCTATGCCGAGAAGGCGCGCTTCCGCGCCCGCCGGCAGGCGCAATATGCCGCGCTGCGCGATCTGCCCTCGGTGACCCGCGACGGGGTGCAGGTGGACCTGCATCTGAATGCCGGCCTGCTGGTGGACCTGCCGCATATCGCGGAAACCGGCGCCTCGGGCATCGGCCTGTTCCGCACCGAACTCCAGTTCATGATCGCCTCCACCTTCCCGCGCATCTCGGAACAGCTGAACCTGTACCGCGCGGTGCTCGATGCCGCCGCCGGACGGCCGGTCACCTTCCGCACGCTCGATATCGGCGGCGACAAGGTGCTGCCCTACATGCGCACGGTGGAGGAGGAGAATCCGGCGCTCGGCTGGCGGGCGATCCGCCTCGGCCTGGATCGGCCCGGCCTGCTGCGCAGCCAATTGCGGGCGCTGCTGCGCGCGGGCGCGGGGCGCGATTTGCGCATCATGTTCCCCATGATCGCGACCGCGGGCGAGTTCGACCAGGCGAAGGCGATCCTGGAGCGCGAGCTGACCCATCTGCGCAAGCACGGCCATGTGCTGCCCGAGCGGGTGTTCGTCGGCGCCATGGTCGAGGTGCCCTCGCTGCTGTTCGAGCTGGACGAGATTCTCTCGCGGGTGGATTTCCTCTCCGTCGGCTCCAACGATTTGGTGCAATTCCTGTTCGCCGCCGACCGCGCCAATGTGCGGGTCGCGGAACGGTTCGATCCGCTCTCGCCGGCGGCGCTGCGGGCGTTCCGCATGGTTGCGGAGGCTGGCGCGCGCCACGGCAAGCCGGTGACCCTGTGCGGGGAGCTTGCCTCGCGCCCGCTGGAATCCATCGCCCTCGCAGCCCTCGGCTATCGGGCGCTGTCGCTATCCCCGGCGGCCATCGGCCCGGTGAAGTCCACCTTGCTGCGGCTCGATGTGGAGGCCGCGCGCGCCGTGCTGCTGCCGCTGCTGGCGGATACGACCGGCACGGTGGACGTGCGCGGCGCCTTGCGGGCCTTCGCCGAACAGAGCGGATTGCTGCTTTGAGCGGGTTTCTCCTGTCGTGCGGTGTGTCTTGTGAGTGATCTGCCCCTCGCCAAGCTCGAACAATTGGTCGCCCGCCACCGCGAGGTGGAGGCTTTGCTTTCCGCCGGTGCGGAAGGTGACGAATATGTGCGGCTCGGCCGCGAGTTTTCCGATCTCACCCCGGTGGTCGAGCAGGTGCAGGCGCTGAAAGCCGCCGAGCGGGGCCTTGCCGAAGCGCGCGACCTCGCGGCGGAAGCGGGCGGCGACCCGGAAATGCGCGCGCTCGCGGAAAGCGAGCAGGAGCGGCTGACGGGCGAAATCGAGCGGCTGGAAAAGGCGGTGCGCCTCGCCTTGCTGCCCAAGGACGCCATGGACGAGCGCGGCATCATCCTGGAAGTGCGCGGCGGCACCGGCGGCGACGAGGCCGCGCTGTTCGCCGGTGATCTGTTCCGCATGTATGCCCGCTATGCCGCCGAAAAGGGCTGGACCGTGGAAATCCTCTCGGAAAGCGAGGGCACCATGGGCGGCTATAAGGAAGTGATCGCCGCCATCCACGGGCGCGGCGCCTTCGCCCGGCTGAAGTTCGAATCCGGCGTGCACCGCGTGCAGCGGGTGCCGGCGACCGAGACCTCCGGCCGCATCCACACCTCCGCCGCCACCGTCGCGGTGCTGCCCGAGGCGGAAGAAGTGGACGTGGAGCTGAACGAAAGCGATCTGCGCATCGACGTCTATCGCGCCCAGGGTGCCGGCGGCCAGCACGTGAACAAGACCGAAAGCGCGGTGCGCCTGACCCATCTGCCCACCGGCCTCGTGGTGGCGGTGCAGGACGAGCGCTCCCAGCATCGCAACAAGGCGCGCGCCATGGCGCTCCTGCGCTCGCGCCTGCTGGATGGCGAGCGCCAGCGCCAGGAGGCCGGCCGCGCGGCGGACCGGCGCGGACAAGTGGGCTCGGGCGATCGCTCAGAGCGCATCCGCACCTATAATTTCCCGCAAGGGCGCGTGACCGATCACCGCATCAACCTCACCCTCTACAAGCTGGAGGAAGTGATCGCGGGCACCGCTTTGGACGAGATCATCGATGCGCTCGTCACCGAGCATCAGGCCGAGCTGATGGCCTCGGCGGACAGCAATTGAGCAGGGCGGCCGCCGGCGCCCCGAGCCGCGCGGCGGTGCGTCGTGCGCTCGCGGCCCGGCTCCGCGCCGCCGGCATCGAGAGCGCCGATCTGGACGCACGCCTGCTGCTCGCCGATGCGCTTCAGGTGGCGCCGGCCGATCTGCGGCTGGACGGCGATGTGCCGGTGGACGCGCCCGCCCTCGCCGCTGTGGAGGCGCGGGTGGACCGGCGCCTCGCCGGCGAGCCGGTGGCCCGCATTCTGGGCGAGAAGGAATTCTGGAGCCTCCCGTTTCGCCTCTCGGACGAAACGCTGGTGCCGCGCCCCGATACCGAGACACTGGTGGAAGCGGCTTTGTCCGCATTGGGCGCGCGGCGGGACGCGCGGCTGCGGGTGCTGGACCTCGGCATCGGCAGCGGCGCTATTCTCGCGGCGTTGCTGAGCGAGCTGCCGCAGGCGTTCGGGGTGGGCGTGGACCGCTCCGTCGGGGCCGCGCGCACCGCCCGCGACAATCTGGCGCGACTGGGTCTGGCGGGGCGCAGCGTGGTGCGGATCGGCGACTGGGCGCAGGATCTGGAAGGTCCGTTCGACCTCGTGGTCTCCAATCCACCTTATATTCCGAGCGGCGATCTGCCCGCGCTGGAGCGCGAGGTGCGCCTGTTCGATCCCGCGCCGGCACTGGACGGCGGGGCCGACGGGCTCAATGCTTATCGCGCGATTCTTGCTGCACTGCCACGCTTGCTGGCGCCGCAGGGTATTGCCGTGCTCGAACTGGGCATCGGGCAAGAGGCCGATGTTGCTGCTTTGGCGCGGGCGCAAGGCCTGCTCGCGGAGGCTCCGGCGCGGCCGGATCTCGGCGGCATTCCGCGCGCTTTGGTGCTGCGGGCACCCTGATCGGGTGCGCCAATGGTGACCGGTAACCCGTGGATCATCGGTTATTTGAGGCGCCGCCGCGAAAAAACCGCTTGGAAGGGGTAAGCGAACTGGCTAGTGTCCTTGGCAGGAATCGTACCGGGGCTTCGGTCCGCATGGTTGAGGCCCGCGCCTGAAACTGGAATTTTGTTTCGGGGGTGTGGCAGGCGAAAGTTGATGACGCACCGATGTTGCGTCACGGCATTCCTTCACGGGACGATCGAATACCCACTGTCTCGCACGCATGCCGAGAACGGTTGCGCCGCTAACGGTAGCGTCGAGAAATGGCTTGGCTGGCCGCGCGTTTTGCGCGGAACGGGGCTCATGGTCGAACAGATCCGAACTGGCATCAGGTGTGGGTTTGGAAGGAGCGCGGGCGCAGCTCGCGTTCGTGGTTGACGACACCCCGACGGATTTGAACCCGGCCGCGGCGGGCGCCTTTCTGGCACCCGTCCGAGCGGACCGGACGCAGAACGGCGATGAGCGCCGAGCGAGTAGAGAACGATTCAGATGAGAAATGGTCAGCAGAAGCGTCCGCGCGGCCGTAACAACAATAATAACAATAACAACAATAATAATAACAATAACAATCGCCGCGGCTCCAACCCCTTGACGCGGGTCTATGAGTCCAACGGTCCCGACATGAAGGTGCGCGGCACCGCCCATCACATTACCGAGAAATATCTCCAGCTGGCCCGTGATGCCCAATCCTCGGGCGATCATGTGGCTGCGGAAAACTATTTCCAGCATGCTGAACATTACATCCGCCTGATCGCCTCCCTGCAGGGCCAGTTCGCGCCCCAGCCGCAGCCCGGCTTCGGCAATGAGGATCAGGAGGACGAGGACGGCGAGGAGAATGCGGCCGGCGAGGGCCAGCAGCAGCCCCAGGCCCAGCCTCAGCAGCAGCCCTATGCGCGCGAGGCGCAGTTCCAGCCGCGCCCGCCGCGCGACGACCGTTTCCCCCGCGAGGATCGCCAGCCGAGGGACGATCGCCAGCCGCGCGATGATCGCCAGCCGAGGGACAATCGCCAGGGCGGCTATCAGCGTCGCGGCGAAGAGGGTGGCGAAGGCTATCAGCAGCAGCCGCCGCGCGATTATCGCCCGCGTTCGGACGAGCAGGGCTATGCCCCCCGCCCGCCGCGTGCGCCGCGCGCCGAGGATGAGCAGGGTTATGCGGCCCGTCCGCCCCGCGCCCCGCGCGGCGAGGAGGAAGGGCAGGGCTATGCGCCGCGTCCGCCACGCGCGCCCCGCGCCGAGGACGAGCAGGGTTATGCGGCCCGTCCGCCCCGCGCCCCGCGCGGCGAGGAGGAGGGTCAGGCTTATGCGCCGCGTCCGCCGCGCGCGCCCCGCACCGAGGATGAGCAAGGCTATGCGGCCCGCCCGCCCCGCGCCCCGCGCGGCGAGGAGGAAGGGCAGGCCTATGCCCCGCGCCCGCCGCGCGCGCCCCGCGCCGAGGATGAGCAGGGTTATGCGGCCCGTCCGCCCCGCGCCCCGCGCGGCGAGGAGGAAGGGCAGGGCTATGCGCCGCGTCCGCCCCGCGCTCCGCGCGAGGAACGCCCCGAGGCGGCCGATCTCGGCCTGCCGTCCTTCATCACCGGCGGTCTGCCGCTGAAGGAGGCGCGGGAGCGTCCGGCCCGTGCGGAACGCGCGCCGCGTCCGACGGAGGAGGCAGCTCCCGCCCCGGCGGAGCGTCCCGTCGCCGAACTGCCGTTTGAGGAAGCGCCTGCGGCTGCGAAGCCGGCGCCTGCCGTCCCTGCGCCTGAGGCGCCCGCGCCGGCTGCCCTTGCAGCGGAGCCCGCTCCCGCCCCGGCGGCGAGCGTCGCCTCGGAGCCGTCCGACGTGGCCGCTGCGCCGGCCGCTTCCGAGGGCGCCGCTCCCGAGGCGCCCGCTGGTACGGACGAGGAAGCCGCGCCCTTCCGCCGTCGCCGCCGCTATCGCACCCGCGCCGAGCGTGCCGAGGAGGCCGCGAACCAGGCGCCCAGCGACGTGGAGCCGAGCCTCGGCGAGTGATCTTTGGCGAGTGACCTTGCCGCAGCACTGAAACGCGAAAGGCCCGGCAATGCCGGGCCTTTTTATTGGCGGATGGGGCGAAGCGGCGGCGACAGGGACATCCCACGCCGAGGACCGACCCGCGCGCGATGCGAGAGGGTGTCGCTCCCGCGCCGCGTCCGGAGGCCACGAGCCAAGCTCATGGCCCGTTGACCTCACTCGGCGGGGGTGCCGGCGAGCATCGCCCCCTTGCCGGGCAGCGCGACGGACAGGGACGGGATCGGGTGCCGCACCAGGATCCAATAGATGATCGCCGCCGCGAGGGCGACCACGGAGCCGGTGATCAGCGCCGGGGTGAAGGTGCCTGTGGACTGGACGATGAAGCCGGTGACCGTGGGCGCCAGCGCGCCGCCGATATAGCCGCCGAAATTCTGCACCGAGCCGATGGAGGCGGTGCAATTGGCCGGCGCGGCCACCGAGGCCATGGCCCAGGCGGACGAGGAGCAGGAATAGACCAGGAAGAGCGAGGCGGAGATGCAGGCGATCGCCAGGATGTCGCTCGGCGCCTCGGCGGCGATCAGGGTGAACAGGGCGGTGAGCACCAGCGCGCCCGCCATGGGATATTTGCGCGCCATCATGGGATCGACCCCGCGACGGGCCAGCACGTCGACGATGCGTCCCCCCGAAACCGCGCCGAGCACGCCGAAGGCGAACGGGATGGTGGCGACCCAGCCGGTCTTCGAGATGGTGAAGTGCCGCTCGATCTCCAGATAGCCGGGCAGCCAGGCGGTGTAGAGCCAGGTCACATAGATGCAGCCGAAATAGCCGGCGATCATGCCCCAGGTGGTCTTGAAGGCGAACAGGCGCTTCCAGTCCGCCCAGGTGACGCGGGCGGGCGCGTCCAGCGGGTCGCCCTCCTTCAGGAAGGCCTTTTCCTCCGCTGTCAGATTGGCCTGCTCGGGATTGCGGAAGACCAGGAAATACACGCACGCCAAGGCCAGGCCTGCGACGCCCATGGCGACGAACATCCAGCGCCAGCCGAACGAGAGCATCAAAAGCGTGAGTACCGGCACCGCGATCGCCGTGCCCAGCGAGGAGGCACTGTTCCATATTCCGGTGGCGGTCCCGCGCTGGCGGATGTTGAACCAGTCGCGCGAGATGCGGGCGCAGGTGGGGAAGTGCGGCGCCTCGCCCATGCCGAGGATGAAGCGTGCGCCAGCGAACTGCCAGAAATTCTGCACCAGGCCGCCGAGCATCTGCCCGAGCGACCAGCAGGTGAGCCCGACCGTGAGCGACAGGCGCGGCCCGAACCGGTCGATCAGCGCGCCGGCAGGCAATTGGGAGAAGGCGTAGGCCCACAGGAAGGCCGAAAGCAGCAGCCCCATTTCGCCGATGGAAAAGTGCAATTCCTCGCGGATCAGCGGGTTGGCCACCGCGAGCGTGGCGCGGTCCACGTAATTCACCACCCCCGCGGTCACCAGCAGGGCCAGCGTGAGGGTCTGGGTGCGCTTCAGGCGCGCGGTGCTCTTGGACTCGAGCATTCACTTCCTCCCAATTCGGTTTTTTTTGATGCTAGGCCCGATCGGGACGGTGTAAATGCCGCGCTGCGACATGCCGCTGGGTGAGGCGGAGGGTGGTTCGCGAGCCGGCTCGGCGCCAGGAAAGTATGACGTAGCGGCAGAGGTGGCGGGCGTCGCTGCGGTTTCTTTTGAAACGATTGAATTTTGCCGGAGGCGCGGCGGCGTTGTGCGGCGCAGCAGAGCGTGCGCGCGAATTACCGTCACCTTTTCGTGAATTTACCCATGGGGATGTAGATAGCGAGGGTTGCAGCCCCGCGCTTCGACAGCCGACCGCCGCCGGGCTCAGCGTTACAGTTTGCGCAGGCTGACTTCGGCGATCTCATGATCGCCCGCCTTGCGCAGAATCAGGTCGGCGCGCTGGCGGGTGGGCAGGATGTTTTCCTGCAGGTTCGGCAGGTTGATGCGCTGCCAGATGGAGAGGGCGGTGGCCTTGGCCTCCTCCTCCGTGAGCTTGGAATAGCGATGGAAATAGGACATGGGGTCCATGAACGCCGTGGAGCGCAGGCGCATGAAGCGTTCCACGTACCATTGCTGGAGAATGTCGTCGTCGGCGTCGATATAGACCGAGAAGTCGAAGAAGTCCGAGACGAACGGGATTTCCTTGCCGTCGCGCGGAAGGCGACCGGTCTGGAGCACGTTCAGCCCCTCGACGATGAGGATGTCGGGGCGGTCCACTTCCACCCGCTGGTCGGGCATCACGTCATAGAAGAAATGGCTGTAGAGCGGCGCCCGCACCGGCCGGCGACCGGCCTTGATGTCGGTGAGGAAGCGCAGCAGCAGCGGCAGGTCGTAGCTTTCCGGAAAACCCTTCTTCTCCATCAGCCCCTCGCGCTCCAGCACCGCATTGGGCAAAAGGAAGCCGTCGGTGGTCACGAGGTCCACCTTGGGGGTATTGGGCCAGCGGGCGAGCAGGGCCTGGAGCACGCGCGCGGTGGTGGATTTGCCCACCGCCACGGACCCGGCGACGCCGATGATATAGGGCATCTTGCCGTCGCCATTGTTGCCGTGGTCCAGGAAGTGGCTCATGGCGCGGAACAGCTTCTGCGTCGCGCCCACATAGAGCGAGAGCAAGCGCGAGAGCGGAAGATAGATCTCCTCCACTTCGCTGATGGACAGGCGGTCGTTCAGGCCCTGGAGGCGGATGATTTCCTCCTGCCGCAGCGGCATGGGGGTGTCCTGGCGCAGCACCGCCCATTCCTCGCGGGAGAAGGTGCGATAGGGCGAAAGGCCGGGATCGACCTGCTGGTCCATCTGGCGTCTCCTTGTCGTCGAAGCGTCAGCCGCGGGGTCGCGCGGCCTTTTCGTCGTGACCGGATCGTGCGGTGCGTCGGGCGAGTTCGGCGTGGACGTCATCGAGCGGAACGCCCCGTGCGTGGAGAAGGACGGCGAGATGGTAAAGCAGATCGGCGGTTTCCGCGACGAGCGCGGCCGGCGGCTCGGAAAGTGCGGCGATCACCGTTTCCACCGCTTCCTCGCCCAGCTTCTGGGCGCATTTGGCCACCCCCTTGTCGAGCAGGGACCGGGTGTAGGACGCTTCCGCCGTCGCGGCCGCGCGGGCGGCCACGATCTGTTCCAAATCGACAAGGGTTACGCGCGCGTCAGTCATTGTCCTGTCCAGTGGAACGCCGGCAGCCTCATGTATCGAGGCGCACGGGAAGGCCGGCCCGCGCCAGATGGGCCTTGGCCTCGCCCACGCTGAAGGTGCCGAAATGGAAGATGGAAGCGGCGAGCACAGCCGCGGCGCCGCCGTCGCGTACGCCTTCCACCAGGTGATCGAGCGCGCCGACGCCGCCCGAGGCGATCACCGGCACATGCACCGCGTCCGAGACCGCGCGGGTTAGGGCGACATCGAAGCCGATGCCGGTGCCGTCGCGATCCATGGAGGTGAGCAGGATTTCGCCCGCGCCGAGGTCGACGACCTCGCGGGCATATTGGATGGCGTCGAGCCCGGTGGGCTTGCGCCCGCCATGGGTGAAGATTTCCCAGCGGTTCGCTTCGCCGGGGGCGCTCACCTTCTTGGCGTCGATGGCCACCACGATGCATTGCTCGCCGAACTTTTCCGCCGCCTCGCCCACGAAGGCGCGGCGGTTCACGGCGGCGGTGTTGATGGAGACTTTGTCAGCCCCCGCGTGCAGCAGGGTGCGCACATCCTCCACCGTCCGCACGCCGCCGCCGACGGTGAGGGGCATGAAGCATTGCTCGGCGGTGCGGCGCACCACGTCCAGGATGGTGCCGCGATCCTCGTGGCTGGCGGTGATGTCGAGGAAGGTCAATTCGTCCGCGCCGGCGGCGTCATAGGCGCGCGCGGCTTCCACCGGGTCGCCGGCGTCGCGCAGATCGACGAACTGGACGCCCTTGACGACGCGGCCGTCCTTCACGTCCAGGCAGGGAATGACGCGGACTTTGAGCATGGTGGAACAACTCGAGCGTGCGGCGCAAACCTATGGCCGAATTCAAACTTGATGTCATCTTTTGCGGGTAAAATGGTGCATCGCGACGGCGATTTCCATCCTACCGCAGCGGCAGGTGTCGGGCTCAGTGCCCGGCCATGAGTTGCAGCGCCTCGCGTGCGTCGAGCCGCCCATCATAGAGCGCGCGGCCGGAAATCGCCCCGGCGAGCTTTTTCGCCCGGGGCTCCAGCAGCGCTTCCACATCGCTCAGCGAGCCGAGCCCGCCGGAGGCGATGACCGGAATATTCACCACGTCCGCGAGTGCGATCGTGGCATCGAGATTCAATCCCTTCATCAGCCCGTCGCGGGCGATGTCGGTGAAGATGATGGCGGCAACCCCGGCATCCTCGAACCGGCGGGCGATGTCTTCCACCGAGACGTCGGAGCTTTCCGCCCAGCCTTGCACCGCGACGCGGCCGTCGCGCGCATCGAGCCCAACGGCCACCCGGCCGGGATGGGCTTTCGCCGCTTCCTTCACCAGCTCCGGATCGCGCACGGCGGCGGTGCCGAGGATGACGCGGGTGACGCCCTTTTCCAGCCACGCCTCGATGGTGGCATGGTCGCGGATGCCGCCGCCGAGCTGTACCGGGATCGAGACCGTCTCCAGGATGCGGTCCACCGCCGCCGCGTTCACCGGATGGCCGGCGAAGGCGCCGTTGAGGTCCACCAGATGGAGATAGCGGAAGCCCAGGGTCTCGAACTCGGCCGCCTGGGACGCGGGGTCGCGGCTGAACACGGTCGCGCGGTCCATGTCGCCTTGTTCGAGGCGCACGGCGAGGCCGTCCTTCAGGTCGATGGCAGGAAACAGGATCACGGGCGCCACTTCAGGAAATTGGCGAGCAGGGCGAGACCGAGGGTCTGGCTCTTTTCGGGATGGAACTGGGTTCCCGCCACATTGTCCTTCGCCACGGCCGCCGTGATCGTGCCGCCGTAATCGGTGGTGGCGACGAGATCGGCGGGGTCGGCGAGGACGAACTGGTAGGAATGGACGAAATAAGCGTGCAGCCCCTTTTCCCCGGTGGGAATGCCCTCGAACAGGGGATGGGGTCGGGCGAGGGTCAGGGTGTTCCAGCCCATGTGCGGGATCTTCAGCGCCGGATCGGACGGGGCGATGCGGTCCACCTCGCCCTTGATCCAGCCGAGGCCGGCGGTGACGCCATGTTCCAGCCCGCGTTCGGCCAGCAATTGCAGGCCGACGCAGATGCCGAGGAACGGCCGCCCGCGTCCGTGCACCGCCTCTTCCAGCGCCGCCACCATGCCGTCCACCGCATCGAGCCCGCGCCGGCAATCGGCGAAGGCGCCGACGCCCGGCAAAACCACCCGGTCGGCATCGCGCACGATGTCCGGATCGCTGGTGACGATCACGTTCGCGCCGAGGCCGTTGGCGGCACGCTCCAGCGCCTTGGCGGCGGAGTGCAGATTGCCCGAGCCGTAATCGACGATGGCCACATTCATGATGCGCGCGGCTCCGGGAACGAACCGATGATGGGAGCGCCGAAGCCCGGCGCGGCAGTGGCGGGCTGGGGCCGGATCATTGGGCCCTGGAGCTGCGGTGGGCGCGGCGGGGTCCAATATTTGAAGAAGCGCCGCTCCGCCTCGTCGATGTCGCGGGCGACCGTGGTGCCGGCCTCCATATAGCCGATGCGGCGCAATTTCCAGATCCGCAGGTCGGCGAGCTGGAACGCCACCAGCACGTGCAGGCCGACGCCCAGAACGAAGCTCACATCCTCCGGCAGGCGCAGCAGCACTTCGGCAAGGCCAATCGCCAGCGAGGCGAGCACATAGGCCCCGAACGCGAGCCACAGCCGGTGGCCGAGCAGCACGAAGGGGGCGAACAGCAGCGCCGTCCAGGAGAATTTCTCCCGCACGAACACCACCCGGTCGGCCGCCGCGAGCGCGGTGTCGCCGGCCGTTTCCTTGGTCAGGACGGTCCAGATGGCCATGTTGCGTGCTCCGTCGCCTGCCTCAGGTGCCGAGGGCACCCTTGGTGGAGGGAATTTCACCGGCTGCCGCAGGGTCGATGGCCACCGCCGCGCGCAGCGCGCGGGCCAGACCCTTGAAGCAGCTTTCCGCTATATGGTGATTATTGTCGCCATACAGAGTCTCCACATGCAGCGTCACGCCGGCATTGGAGGCGAATGCCTGAAAGAACTCGCGCACCAGCTCGGTGTCGAATTCGCCGATCTTCGGCGCCGAAAAGCTGGTGCGGAACACCAGATAGGGCCGGCCGGAAATGTCGAGCGCGACGCGGGTCAGCGTCTCGTCCATGGGCAGGTGCAGGTCGGCATAGCGGGTGATGCCGCGCATGTCGCCGAGCGCGCGCTTCACCGCCTGGCCGAGCACGATTCCCACATCCTCGGTGGTGTGGTGGAAATCCACGTGCAGGTCGCCGTCGGCTTTGATGTCGAGGTCGAAGCGGGCGTGGCGCGCGAGCAGGTCCAGCATGTGGTCCAGGAACCCGATGCCGGTTGCAATGGATGCCTTGCCCGTTCCGTCCAGATCGACGGAAAGGCGCACCTTCGTTTCCTTCGTTTCGCGAACGATCTCGGCCTGACGCATGGAACTCCTCCAAGGCCGCGCCTTCTAGCAGGTAAGGTGCTGCAATGCCATATGGCGAAGGTGTGACAGCGCCAGCGCGGCGTTCGGCCGGGCAACGCTTCGCACCGACCCTCGGCCTACCGACACTCCGGACACCGGCGCGCAACGTGCCTCAGCTATTCCAGCCGGCGGTTGCCGAGATCGCCCGCGATCGGCTGCGCAGGGCCTGCGCCACCGATCCGTCCAGGCTGTCGTCGAGCGTGCCGACCGGCCCCATGAGGGTGATCGCGGCCGTCATGAATCCGGTCTGGTCGAAGATCGGCGCCGAGAGCGACGTGAAATTGGGGAGCAGGGCGTCCCGGCAGCGGCTCATGCCGTTGGCGCGGATGGTGGCGACCATCTCCTCGATTTCCGCCAGATTGGTGGGCGTATCGTCGGTCTTGAGCCGGCTTGAGCGCGGCGCCTCTTCCGCCAGTTCCTGCGAGAGCAGGGCCTCGGTCGCGGTGCGTGGGAGATGGGCCAGGAAATTGCGCCCGAGCGCGGAGCGCAGCAGGCTCAGCACACTGCCGACGCGCAGCTCCAGGATCTGGCGGGCCCCGCCGCTCTCGACGCGATAGACGATGGTGGGTCCCCGGTTGCCCCACACGCCGAGAAACACCGTCTGGCCGACCGTATTGGCGAGGTCGGTCATGACCGGGCGGGCGGCGGTGAACACGTCGAACTGCTCGATGGCGGCCATGCCGAGCTTCAGGGCATAGGGGCCGAGGGCGTAGCAGCCGGTATCCTCCTCTTGCCGCACGATGCCGACCGCCTGGAAGCTCACCAGATAATAATGGACATTGGCGGACGACATGCCGGTGCCCGCGGCGATCATCTTCAGCGGCACCGGGCGCAGCATCGTTCTGAGATAATCGAGGATCTTGAAACCGATCTCGATGGACTGGATGCCGCGCCGCGCGCCGCGTTCCGGTTTTGCGGTTTCCGCCGGGACCAGCTGGTCAGAGCTTTTGCTCCCGCCAAGCGGCGCGGCCTTGTGCCCACGGGGCGATGCCAATGAAATATCCTTTTGAAACAATATCTTAGACGAGTCTCTTGGGGTGCTGAAATATTGGGCCACGGCGGCAAAAAATTCAAGCTTGCAAAATTTGATAATATCATAATGATTTGATCATAGATAATTTGGACGCGCTGGCCCCGGTCAGCCGATCCAGAACGAGGGGATTTCAGATGGATGCGACAACGATCTCGGATCGCGTCGAGGGGGACCTCACGCGGTCGGAAGAAAAGCAGGTGGTGCTGGCCTCGACCCTGGGCACGATCTTCGAGTGGTATGATTTCTTCATCTACGGCTCGCTGGCCGTGTTCATGAGCCAGGTGCTGTTCCCGCCGGACAATCCCACAGCCGCCTTGTTGGCCTCGCTGGGTGCGCTGGCCGCCGGCTTCGTCATCCGCCCCATCGGCGCCGTTCTGTTCGGCCGGCTCGGCGACATGGTGGGCCGCAAATACACCTTCCTCATCACCATCATCATGATGGGCGGCAGCACTGCACTGATCGGCTTTCTGCCCAGCTACGCGACGATCGGGCACACCGCCTGGATCTCCCTGGTGGTCCTGCGGCTGCTCCAGGGTCTCGCCGTCGGCGGCGAGTATGGTGGCGCGGTGGTCTATGTGGCCGAGCATTCCCGGCCTGAGCGGCGCGGCCTGCTGACCGGATGGATCCAGATCACCTCGTCCATCGGCCTCGCCCTGTCGGTGGTGGTCATTCTGGGCACCCAGGCCTCCATGAGCGAGGCGGCCTTCAAGGATTGGGGCTGGCGCCTGCCGTTCATCATCTCCATCGCCATGCTGGCGTTCTCGGTCTATGTGCGCGCCAAGCTGCACGAATCCCCGGTGTTCGCCCGCATGAAGGCGGAGCAGCGCCTTTCCAAGAGCCCGATCAAGGACACGTTCGGCCGCTGGTCGAGCCTGCGCCTGGTGCTGATCGCGCTGTTCGGCGTGACCGCCGGCATGGGCTCCACCTATTTCACCGGCCAGTTCTACGTGATGATCTTCATGCAGCAGGTGGTGAAGATCGACCTGCACACCACCTATGTGCTGATGGCGATTGGCCTGCTGATCGGCGCGCCGAGCTTCGTGTTCTTCGGCTGGCTGTCGGACAAGATCGGCCGCAAATGGCTGATGATGACGGGCCTTGCCCTTTCGGCGCTGCTGTACCGGCCGATGTTCGCCTCGCTGCTGGAGGCCGGCAATCCGCAGCTTGTCGCGGTCACGCAGAGCGCGCCTGTCACCGTGCATGCCGACGCCGCCAGCGACGGCTGCCGCTTCGGCCTCGTCGCGGCGCTGGTCAATGCCCATCCTGACCACCTCAAGCCGTGCGTGCAGGCGAAGAAGCTGCTGATTTCCAGCGGCATCAACTTCCAGTACGGGCCGCCTCTCGAAGGCCAGAAGGTGGCGATCTCGGTGGCCGGGAAGACGGTTCAGGGCTTCGACCCCGCCGCCTATCGCAAGGCCCTGGCCGAGGCGGGTTATCCTGCCAAGGCGGATCCGGCGCGGGTCAACACGGTGCATATCGTGATGCTGCTGGTGGCGATGACCCTCATCGTGGCGATGATCTACGGCCCGGTGGCGTCTTTCCTGGTGGAATTCTTCCCGGCGAACATCCGCTATACGGCCCTGTCCTTCCCCTACCATATCGGCGCCGGCATCTTCGGCGGCTTCCTGCCGTTCTTCGCCACTTGGCTGTCGCTCTCGGTGGGGGATGTGTTCGCGGGGCTTTGGTATCCGGTGGTCATCACGGCCGTGGTCTGCGTGATCGGCTCGATCCTGCTCCCCAACAGGCCGACCCTGGCGCGCGACGCCTGAGGCACCCTTGGTGCGGGCCGCGCCATGCGGCCCGCACTTTTCCCGATCTGCCGCGCAGAAAGAGTGACCTGACCTATGCTGTTCGACATGACCGCGCTTGCGGCCGACGTGCGCTACAAGCTGCTGACCGCCACCGTCACCCCGCGCCCCATCGCATGGATCACCACCCGCTCGCGCGAGGGGATCGACAATGCGGCGCCCTTCAGCTTCTTCAATGTGATGGGCCACGAGCCCGCGACCGTGGCCATCGGCCTGTTGCGCAATCCGCGCAGCGGCCTCAAGGACACCGCGCACAATATTCTCGCCACCGGCGAATTCATCGCCCACCTAGTGCCCGAACGGATGGCGGCGGCGATGAACGCCACCTCCGCCGAGGTGCCGGCCGAGGTGGACGAACTGCGGGCCGTAGGCCTGCGCGTGGTGCCTGGGGACATGGTCGCCGCGTCGCGGATCGCCGATTGCCCGGTGGCCTTCGAATGCCGCACCGTCTCCTCGGTTGTGACCGGCCCCGATCAGGTGGCGGTGATCGCCCAGGTGCTGTGCGCCCATATTGCCGACGCGCATATTCTCGATGCCGGGCGCGGCCATGTGGATACGCCGAGTCTCGATCTGATCAGCCGCATGCACGGCGCCGGCTGGTATGCCCGCTCGACCGACCTGTTCGAGCTGGCGCGCCCGCAACCGGCGTCGCGGCAGGCCGAGCCGGTGGAATAGCTCCGCCGGCTCACCGATGGGCAGCCCTGCGGACGGTCGATTTCCGCTCCATTTCGAATCATGGCCTTGTGGTATGCGGCTCGTTATAAGCGGCCCGTCCCCTTTGTACCGTCGACACGCGCCCGGCCGCGGCGGAGAAGCCCATGGTCGCCGATCACGACCCGCAGCTGTATTTCCATGTGCGCATCGTCATGGGGATGATCCTCGGCCTCAGCGTCACCCGTTTGCTGGGGGGATTCGCCAAGTTCGTCCAGCATCCCGCGGTGAACGAGATCGCGCCGCTGCATCTCGGCTGGGCGGTGATGGTGCTGCTCAACGCCCTCATGTTCTGGTGGTGGGAATTCCGCCTCATCAACGTCCCGCGCTGGACGTTCGAGTTGTACCTTTTCCTGCTGACCTATTGCAGCGTGTTTTATTTCATGTGCGTGCTGCTGTTTCCCGACACTCTCGGGGATTACCCCAGCTATCGCGCCTATTTCGCCGCCAAGCGCAAATGGTTCTTCGGCTTTTTCGCGCTCTCGCAGGTGCTCGACCAGATCGACAGCTGGATTAAGGGGGCGGATTATTTCCTTACCTTGGGCTGGCCCTACAGCGTCACCACCGGCCTTCTGGTCCTGATGAGCATCGTCGCCATGTTTTACCGCAACGAGCGATTCCAGGCGGTGTTCCTCGCGCTCGGGCTGATCAACGAGGTGGGCTGGATCTTCTGGCTGCTGCACACGGTGAATTAGCCGCTGCCCGTTTCTGCTGCCCGTTTCTGCTGCCCGTTTCCTCCGCCGCTTGACGCTACGCGCGCCGCGGTTTCCATTCGCTTCAGTCCCGTTCTCCGGCCGACAGGCATGCCAATGACCCGCTTCGCCACCCGTGAGGGGCTCTCGCTCGCCTATGATGTTGCCGGCGAGGGGCCGCCGCTGCTGATCATCGGCGGGCTGTCCGCCGACCGGGTGTTCTGGGGCCTTTCGCGCCCGCTGCTCGGCGGCTTGCGCACGCTCGCGTTCGACAATCGCGACATCGGCGAAAGCTCGCGCGCGAGCGGCCCCTATGGCGCCGCCGACATGGCGCGCGACGCGCTGGCGGTGATGGATGCGGCAGGCCTCGAACGGGCCCATGTGCTCGGCCATTCGCTCGGCGGGGTGATCGCCCAGGAACTGGCGCTGCTCGCCCCCGAGCGGGTGGACCGGCTGGTGCTCGCCAACAGCTTAGCCCGCAACACCCCTTATACGCGCGAGGTCATGTGGCTGCTGAAGCGCCTGCGCCGCGAGATCGCCGATCCCGTCACCTACGTCAGCGCGCTCGCCACGTTTACCCTCGGCCGCGCCACCATCGATACGGTGCCGCTGGAGGCGATCGCGCGCCAGGCTTTGGCCGCCGGGCCGCTTCAGGAGGCGGAGGCCTTCGCCCGCCAGGCGGATGCGGCGGCGGGCGCGCACACCCTGGAGCGGATCGGCGCGATCCGGGCGCCGACCCTGGTGCTCTGCGGCGCCGACGATCGCATCTTCGCGCCGGCCCTGGCGCAGGAGCTGGCAGGGGCGATCCCCGGCAGCGCGCTGGAGGAAATGCCCGCGGTCGGGCATTGTCCCATGGTCGAAGCTCCCGGCGCGTTCGCAGCGGCGGTGCTGCGCTTCCTGCTCTGATTTTTTTTCCCTAATCATCGGACCAGAGGTTCCAACACCCCGCTCACGGCCCTCACCCCAGCCCTCTCCCCGGCGGGGAGAGGGGGCAGATGCGGGATTGCGGCAAGGCCCTCAACGTTTTCTTCTTCCCACCCCTCCATTCTCCACCTCTCCCCCAGGGGGAGAGGTGGACCGCGCAGCGGGCGGGTGAGGGGTTGTGCCAATCCGCAAGCCGCGAGACACCCGCCTTACGGCTTGCCTCTCATCCCGCCCGAGGGCTTGCGCCCGGCCAGGTTACAAGGACGCCGCATGCAGATCGCCCTGTTCCGCAGCCATGGTGCGCTGTTCCTCGCCGTGTTCCTGGATATCTTCTCGTTCGGCCTGATGTATCCGCTCATCGTCGGGCTGTTCGACGGGCCGGGCTTCGGCGGACAGGTGACCGCCGCCAATCGCGACCTGATGATGTCGCTCGCCTTTGCCCTGTTTCCCATCGGCGCCTTCTTCGGCTGCGCGCTGCTGGGCGATCTCTCTGACGCGCTGGGCCGCCGGCGCACGCTGGTGGTGTGCATGGCGGGGCTGGCGGCCGGCTATGGGCTGATGTGGCTGTCGCTGGAACTGGCGCATGTGTGGCTGTTCTTCGCCGGGCGCGTGGTGGCGGGGTTGATGTCCGGCACCGCGCCCATCGCCCAGGCCAGCATGGTGGATGCGGTGGCGCCCGCCGCGCGCGGCGATGCCATGGCGCAGGTGACCCTTGTGAATACGGTGGGCCTGATGGCGGGGCCGGCCATCGGCGGCGTGCTCGGCCATTATGATTTCCGCCTGCCGCTCGCCGTGGCGCTGGTGCTGTGCGCCTTCAATGCGGTGATGCTGGCGCGGTCGAGCTTCGGCGAGGAGACGCGGCGGCGCGCGTTTCATTTCGACTGGCGCCAGCCGTTCCTTTTGTTCGTGCGCCTGAAGGATCGTCCGCAGGTCGTGCCGGCGCTCGCCTCCTTCTTCCTGTTCCAGCTGGGTTTCCTGATCTATTACACCTTCATCCTGGTGGTGATGCAGCGCGACCACGGCTTCAGCACCGCGCAGATCGGCCTGTTTTCGGTGGCCATGGGCATCGGCTTCATGCTCGGCTCGGCCCTGTGCTATGCGCCGGTGGCGAAATGGCTGAAGGACGAGCGCCGCATCGCGATTTTCGGCGAGGCGACCTGCGGCGGCCTGCTGGTACTCACCGCGCTGCCGGTGGGCGCGGCCGGACAAGTGGGGCTCGCCGTGCTGATCTGCATCGCCAATGTGTTTTCCTATGTCTCCCTGCTGTCCGCCATGTCGGGCGCGGTGGACGAGACCGAGCGCGGCTGGGTGATGGGCCTTTCCAGCGCCAGCGTCGCGCTGTGTGTATTCATCGCCGGCCTGCTCACGAGCCTGCTCGCCACTCTGCCAGCGGCGGTGTTTCTCGGCGCGGGCGGGATTCTGGTGCTGCTCGCCATCGCTCCGGCGCTGCGCATCGGGCCGATCGTCGCGCCTATCGCCGTGCCGGCGCGGCGTTGAGTGTTGCGCTCGCGCTGGAACATCATAAGTAAGGCTGCGTCACCGGAGCCCCTCATGCATTCCCCAGATACCATTTACGGCACCACCATCGTCTCCGTCCGCAAGGGCAATAAGGTCGCCATCGCCGGAGACGGGCAGGTGACGCTCGGCCAGACGGTGCTGAAATCCAATGCCCGCAAGGTGCGCCGGCTCGGCAAGGGGGATGTGATCGGCGGCTTCGCCGGCGCCACCGCCGATGCCTTCACCTTGTTCGAGCGGTTGGAAGCCAAGCTCGAGCAATATCCCGGCCAGCTCCAGCGCGCCGCCGTGGAACTCGCCAAGGACTGGCGCACGGATCGCTATCTGCGCCGGCTGGAAGCCATGATGATCGTCGCGGACGCGCAGATCACCCTTGTCCTCACGGGCACCGGCGATGTTCTGGAGCCGGAAGCCGGGGTTGCGGGCATCGGCTCGGGCGGCTCGTTCGCGCTCGCCGCCGCGCGCGCGCTGCTGGACCGGGAGGAGGACCCCGAAGTGATCGTCCGCCGCGCCATCGAGATCGCCGCCGACATCTGCGTCTATACCAATCATAACATCGTCATTGAGACCGTCGGCGCCTGACGCCCGCCGCGCCGCACACCAAGAGACCTCCGAGATCATGAGCGATTTTTCCCCCCGCGAGATCGTGTCCGAGCTGGACCGCCACATCGTCGGCCAGACCAAGGCCAAGCGCGCGGTCGCCATCGCGCTGCGCAATCGCTGGCGGCGCCAGCAATTGGAAGGGCACATGCGCGAGGAGGTTCTGCCCAAGAACATCCTCATGATCGGCCCCACCGGCGTCGGCAAGACCGAGATTTCCCGCCGCCTCGCGCGCCTCGCCGGCGCGCCCTTCCTGAAGGTGGAGGCGACCAAGTTCACCGAAGTCGGCTATGTGGGCCGTGACGTGGAGCAGATCATCCGCGATCTGGTGGAAGTGGGCATCGGCCTGGTGCGCGACGTGAAGCGCAAGGACGTGCAGGCGCGCGCCCATCTCGCCGCCGAGGAACGGGTGCTCGACGCGCTGGTGGGGCAGGGCTCTTCCGCCGCCACCCGCGAGAGCTTCCGCAAGAAGCTGCGCGGCGGCGAGCTGGACGAGAAGGAAGTTGAGATCGAGGTCCAGGCCGGCGCCCCGGGCCTCTCCATGTTCGAGATTCCCGGCATGCCCGGCGCGCAGATGGGGTCGGTCTCGCTCGGCGACATGCTGGGCAAGGCGCTCGGCGGCGGACGCACCAAGGCCCGGCGCGTGCTGGTGAAGGATGCCCATCCCTTGCTCGTCACCGAGGAGGCCGACAAGCTGATCGACCAGGATGCGATCACGGTGGAAGCCATCTATGCGGTGGAGAACAACGGCATCGTGTTCCTGGACGAAATCGACAAGATCGCCGGCAAGGAGGGCCGCTCCGGCGCCGATGTCTCGCGCGAGGGCGTGCAGCGCGATCTGCTGCCGCTGATCGAAGGCACCACGGTTTCCACCAAGCACGGGCCGGTGAAGACCGACCACATCCTGTTCATCGCCTCCGGCGCGTTCCACGTCTCCAAGCCCTCCGACCTGCTGCCGGAGCTCCAGGGCCGCCTGCCGATCCGGGTGGAGCTGGAGGCGCTGACGCGCTCGGATTTCGTGCGCATCCTCACCGAGACCGAGGCGAGCCTCGTCAAGCAGTCGGTGGCGCTCATGGGCACCGAGGGCGTGACGCTGGAAATCACGCTCGACGCCGTGGAAGCGATCGCCGACGTGGCGGTGGAGGTGAATTCCACGGTCGAGAATATCGGCGCCCGCCGCCTCCAGACGGTGATCGAGCGGGTGCTGGACGATCTGTCCTTCACCGCGCCCGACCGCTCCGGCGAAAGCATCGTGATTGACGCCGCCTATGTGCGCGCGCGGGTGGAGGACCTGGCGAAGAACGCCGATCTGAGCCGGTATATTCTTTAAGCGCTCGGCTTTAGGGCTTGGGTTTCCCCCTCCCAACCCTCCCCCGCAAGCGGGAGAGGGCTTTGCAGCCTGGTCGCACCGACCGTCTGCGCTCATCACCGTTGCTCCCTCTCCCGCGTGCGGGGGAGGGTTGGGGAGGGGGAGTTCGAGGAGGGAAAGTCCGAGAGCCGGACGCCATCCAGGGCGCCCGCCCCTTCACCCGCGCGAGGCGTCGGCGAGTTGCGGCAGGCCGGCGGCTTCCAGCGCGCCCATGACGCGGTCGTAGGAGTCCGGGATCGGCAGCAGATGGTGCACCAGGCGCGAAACGCCGGCCGCGCCGCCGGGCGTCTCGCGCGCCAAGAGCGCCACGACGCCGCGCTCCTCCTCCAGCCGCCCCAGCGCATGCAGCGTCAGCGCCAGCGCGATGCGGCCCTGCGCCGAGGGATGCGCCTGCAAGGTGGACACCAGGCCGGTGGCGGCGATTTCATCCTCGCGCATGAAGGCGGCGATGGCGAGATAGACATCCTGCATCGGGGAGCGGGCGGCGCCGTGGCCGCGCGCGAAGGCCAGCACCGCCTCGCCCTGCTCGGGCTTGCCGAGGCCGATCATGATGGTGCCGACGGTGGCGGCCACGTCGTAATCGAGCGGATTGAGCGCCAGCGCCCGGTCGGCCGCGGCGAGGGCCGCGTCCCGCTCGCCCCGGAAGAATTCCACGCTCGCCAGCACCTTGGCCGAATAGGCGCTGTTCGGCGAAAGGTCGGTCGCAAGCTCGGCCTCGCGCTGCATCTCGTCGAGCATGGCGGGGTCGAGCGGCCGGTCGGAGGAGCGCTGCGCCTCGTCGAGCAGCAGCATGGCCCGCACCGCGTGCAGGGTGCCGAAGCCATTGTCGCGCGTCACCCATTGGTCGAGGCAGCCGCGCGCCTGGGCGGCGGTGGTGCTGTCCTCGCCGCGCAGGACGG
The DNA here is from genome assembly GCF_043195105.2 of Roseixanthobacter finlandensis. NCBI lineage: Bacteria > Pseudomonadati > Pseudomonadota > Alphaproteobacteria > Hyphomicrobiales > Xanthobacteraceae > Roseixanthobacter > Roseixanthobacter finlandensis. Next base: position 552,048 of record NZ_CM195536.1, read on the forward strand.
CGAAGCTCTGGGCGATGCAGCCGAAGCCCGAGCCCGGTGCGTCGGCGCGCGCCTGGGCGCGGGCGCGGGTGGGCAGCACGCCGTAGGACTGCATCACCGCCGAGGCGATGTCGCGCACCACGCGGTATTCGGAGGCGGGAAGCTCCGCGCCGCGCCGCAGGTCCTCGAAGGCGGTGGACCAGATGATGGTGCCGCCGCACCGGTCGGTCAGGCGCACCAGCAGCGAGAAGGTGCCGCCCTGGTGCGCTTCGGCAAGGCCGGTGAGCGAGAACACCGAGCGTGGCGGATTGCCGCGGCATTGGCGGGTCGAGCCGTCTTCCCCGGCCGACATGACATCCACGAAATCGAACCGGGCCATGGCGTCGCGCAAGCGCACCTCGAAGGCGTGCACCTCGCTCGCGCCGAAGCCGGCAGGGCCGGCCGCGCCGGCGATCTCGAACGGGCGCACCTCCAGTTGCGGCATGCCCATGCGGTCGGCGATCTCGCTCGCCGAATTGACGCTCTCAAGGCCCAGCAGGCTGGCAATGGGGCCTGAGCGGTTGGAATCGGTCAGTTCCACCGTGCCCCACACCAGCGCGGCGGCGGCCACCAAAGCGATGGCGATCCAAGCGAAGCGCGCGCGGGTGCGGGCGGGCGGCGGGGAGGAGGGGGCGCCGGGCGCGGACGGTTTCACCGCCTCGCCATCCCCCGGCCCGGAGAGTCCAGCGGCCTCGCCCGCGCCACGCGGCACGAAGCGCGGCACGTAGACGCCCTTGGGGATGACGATTTCCAGCGTCTCTTCAGGGCCGGCCGAGGTATAATAACGCTCTAATGCGCGGCGCAGGCGGGTGGCCTCCACGCGCACGATGGGGTCGGTCTGGGGATCGAAGGTGGTGGGGCGGCCCAGCGCTTCGACGGCGATGGTATAACCCTTGATCGCGTCGGCCCGCCCACCGAGCGTCGCTTCCACCACGAAGCGCAGGAAATCCGCGAGGCGGGGCGAGGAGACGAATTCATCGGAAGCGAGCACGCGCGCCAGTGCGGCGCGGGCCTTGTCGGCCTGCACATCCTGCGCGCTCGGCAGGGCCGCGAGTTCGGCCGGGTCCTGTGCGTCCTCGCCCGGCAGAACGGTTTCGTCCGTCAAGGGGTCGGCATCCGACCTCGGATCGCGCGCCGAGCCGGTCACGGACGCGCGCCGGCACGGGCGGCCGCCTTAGGCGCCGCTCCGGTCCTCGTTTCAGCCATGCCGCAGCCCCGGCGCGCGTGCACCGCGTCCGCCTGCCTGACGTCCGCGTGCCGCGCCAAACCGCCGTGCCGCGCCACCGCCGCCGGGCTCGATTGAAAATGACCCATCGTCATGGCCCTCTTTTGTGCCAGTCGGGCGCATGGCGCAAGAGGCAGGGTTGCGACCTCGACGGTTCCCTCCCCGCGTGGCCGCTGATAGCTTCCCCGCACAGGCGGCAAATGTGAGGCCGCCGCGCGCCGGTCGGGCGATGAGGAGAGGGATGATGGCACTGGACGAGATCGCGGTTCGAGCAACGGGCGACGCGGCGCCGAATGACCTGGACGCATTCTGGATGCCCTTTACCGCGAACCGCTCTTTCAAGAAGCGCCCGCGTCTGATCGCCCGCGCCAAGGACATGCACTATTACACCCCGGAAGGCCGGGCGATCCTCGACGGCGTTGCAGGCCTTTGGTGCACCAACCCCGGCCATAACCGGGCGCCGGTGGTGGAGGCCATCCGCAATTCCGCGACCGAGCTCGATTTCGCCCCCACCTTCCAATACGGCCATCCCAACGCCTTCAAGGTGGCGAGCCGCATCGCCGCGCTCGCGCCGGGCGATCTCGACCATGTGTTTTTCTGCAATTCCGGCTCGGAAGCTGTGGATACGGCGCTCAAGATCGCGCTCGCTTACCAGAATGTGATCGGCCAGGCTTCCCGCACCCGCCTCATCGGCCGCGAGCGTGGCTATCACGGGGTCGGCTTCGGCGGCATCAGCGTCGGCGGCATCGTGCCCAACCGCAAGATGTTCGGCACCCTGCTCGCCGGCGTGGACCATCTGCCGACCACCTATGACCGCCAGCATCAGGCCTTCACCAAGGGCGAGCCGGACTATGGCGCGCATTTCGCCGACGAGCTGGAGCGCCTGGTGGGCCTGCACGACGCCTCTACCATCGCGGCGGTGATCGTCGAGCCCATGGCCGGCTCCACCGGCGTGATCCCGGCGCCGAAGGGCTATCTCAAGCGGTTGCGCGAGATCTGCGACAAATACGGCATCCTGCTGATCTTCGACGAGGTCATCACCGGCTTCGGCCGTCTCGGCTATGCCTTTGCCGCCGAGCGCTATGGCGTGATCCCCGATCTGATCACGTTTGCGAAAGGCGTTACCGCCGGCGCCGTGCCCATGGGCGGCGTGCTGGCGCGCAAGGGCATCCATGATGCCTTCATGCGCGGGCCCGAGCATGTGATCGAGCTGTTCCACGGCTATACCTATTCGGCCCATCCGCTCGCCTGCGCCGCCGCGCTGGCCACGCTGGACCTCTATGCCGAGGAAGATACCTTCGCGCGCGCCCGCAAGCTCGAGCCCATGTGGGCTGACGCGGTGATGAGCCTGAAGGACAAGCCGGGCGTGCTGGATATCCGCACGGTGGGCATCACCGCCGGCATCGACCTTGCGCCGCGCGAGGGGCAGCCGGGCCTGCGCGGTTATTCCACCCTCGACGGAGCGTTCCACGATCTGGGCATCATGGTGCGCGCCAGCGGCGATACCATCGCCCTGACCCCGCCGCTGATCATTTCCGAAGACCAGATCGGCGAGCTGATCGAGAAGGTCGGGAAAGCGATCGAACTCTACGCGTAAAATACGCCGGGCCGCGCGGTGTTCGCGCGGCCCGCCATCGTAAGATCCGTTCTCGCGAGATCCGTTATCGCAGGGTTATGGACGCAGAACAGAGCGGCGGCGCCCGGACGGACGCCGCCGCTCTGTTGTTAAGGGTCAGAGTCGCCCTGTGAGCGCCAGCACAACGACGATGATGAGGAGGACGCCCACGATTCCGCCGGGGCCATAACCCCAGCTGCGGCTATATCCCCAAGTCGGCAGGGCACCGACCAGAAGCAAAATCAAGATGACAAGCAGAATTGTGGACATGGCGTTGCGGTCTCCCGGCCTCTGACTGCCATGACAACGCCTGATTTCGTAAAATGTTCCCGTTTTCGTGGGAGCGACGACTATAAAACGGCCGCATCCTGGCCGATGGGGGATGTCGCCCGCAGCAGCCACGCGCAGGTCTCCGCCTCCAGCAGCGGACCCACCCGGACCGCCACTTCGGCGTGGTAGGAATTGATCCACTCGATCTCTGTTTTCGTGAGCAATTCCAGCGCCAGCAGGCGTTTCTCGAAGGGCGCGAGGGTGAGCGTCTCGAAGCCCAGGCTCGGCCGGTCCCCACCTTCGGGATGGCGCGGCTCCACCAGGATGAGATTCTCAAGCCGGATGCCGTAGGCGTTCGCTTTATAATAGCCCGGCTCGTTCGAGAGGATCATGCCGGCCTTCAGCGGCACATGGCCGAGCTTGGAGATCCGCGCCGGCCCCTCGTGCACCGAAAGCCCCGCGCCGACCCCGTGACCGGTGCCGTGATCGAAGTCGAGCCCCTGCGCCCACAGGAATTGTCGCGCCAGCGGATCGAGCTGCGCGCCGCTCACCCCCACCGGAAACACCGCGCGGGCGAGTGCGATATGACCCTTCAGGACTAAAGTGAAGTGTCGGCGCATCTCCGCCGTCGGCTCTCCGGCCACCAGGGTGCGGGTCACGTCCGTGGTGCCGTCGGGATATTGCGCGCCGGAATCGAGGAGAAACAAGTCTCCGTTATTTATCAGCCTATTGGTTTCCTTGGTGACGCGATAATGGACGATCGCGCCATTGGGTCCGGCGCCGGAAATGGTGGGGAAGGAGACATCGTTCAGCGGCCCGCTGCGCCGCCGGAAGGTCTCCAGCGCTTCCACCGCGCGGATCTCGCTCACCGTGCCGGTGGGGGCGACCTCATCGAACCAGTGGAGAAAGCGCGCCAGGGCCACGCCGTCGCGCAGATGCGCGGCACGCATGCCCGCGATCTCCGCCGCATTCTTCACCGCCTTCAGCAGGGTGATGGGATCGGCCCCCTTCGAGACGCTTCCGCCCGCCTGTTCGATGGCTTGCGCGAGTGCGACCGGGGCGGTGGCCTGGTCCACGCGGATCGTGCGCCCGGCGGCGAAGGCCGCGAGCTGGTCCGCCAGGGCGCCTTCGTCGGCGATATCGACCACGTCCTCCAATTGCGCGCGCACCACATTGGAGAGCTTTTCCGGCGCCACGAACAAGTGCGGCCGCCCCTGCGCCGGCACCAGCGACCAGGCGAGCACCAGCGGCGTATGGCTGACGTCGGCGCCGCGCAGGTTGAACAGCCAGGCCGTGGCGTGGGGATCGGAAATCAGGGCGCCGTCGACCTTGTCCGCCACCAGCGCCGCCTGCACGCGGGCCAGCTTCTCCCGCGGGCTGGCGCCGGCGCTGTCATCGTCCAGCAGGCGCGCGGCGGCGCGCGGCGGGGCGGGGCGGTCGGTCCACAGGCGGGCGATGGGATCGTCCGCGACCGCGACCAGGATGCCGCCGGCCTTCGCGACCGCCTGCGAGAGCTTGTCCTTCATGTCGAGGGTGGACCGCCAGGGATCGAATCCCAGCGAGGCTCCCTTGGGCAGGTGCGATTCGATCCAGCGTTCCGGGGTGATGTCGGCCAAAGGCACCACGGTGAAGGCGGTGCCGTCCACCTGCGCCGGTGCCTGGAGGGTATAGCGGCCGTCGACGAACAGGGCCGCCTCGTCCTTCAGCACCACGCACAGGCCGGCGGAGCCGGTGAAGCCGGTGAGCCAGGCGAGGCGCTCCTCGCCCGGCGTCACATATTCGTTCTGGTGCGCATCGGCGCGCGGAATCACATAGCCGTCGAGCCCGCGGGCCGCGAGTTCCGCGCGCAGGGCGGCGAGCCGCGCCGGTCCGAGCCGGCCGTCGGCGGTATCCTCGAACGTTTGATAGAGCGCCGAAAATTCAGCGGCATCGGGATCGGCGGCGGCGGGCTGGATCTGTGACATGCGGTATTTTAGGAGCGAAGCGGCGCGCCCGCAATTCGTCCCGGCGGGCGGGGCAGGCTTATTGGGTCTGCCCGGCGACGAAGCAGCGGTTGCGCCCGGCCTTCTTGGCGGCATAAAGCGCGACGTCGGCACGCGCGAGCAATTTGCGCAGCGGCTCCGGCGGGCGATATTGGGCGATGCCGAAACTGGCGGTTACCACCCGCGTATCCGGCACGGATTCGAAGTGGGTGCTTTCCAGCAGCGCGCGCACGCGCTCGGCGAACTGGCGCGCGCCTTCCACGTCCGCCCCGGTCAGCAGGATGGCGAATTCCTCGCCGCCGATGCGCCCGATCACATCTTCCCCCCGCATGGTGTTGAGCAGGAGCGCGCCGAATTCCTTCAGCACCGCGTCGCCCGCGCCATGGCCGTAAGTGTCGTTCAGCAATTTGAAATGATCGATGTCGCAGGAGATCAGGCTGACCTGCCGCCCCGCCGCGCGGGTCATGTGCGAACCGGCGATGCGCTCGAAGCCGCGCCGGTTCAGCAGCCGGGTCAGAAGATCGGTGTCGCGGTCGCGCTCCATGTCGCCGAGCATGTCGGCGACGGATGCCGCGAGCAGCGTCAGCGCCATGATCGCCCCGAAAATGGCAAGACTCACCTGGAGCAGGAGCCAGAACACCGAGCGGCCGAAGGTGCCGGGCACGCTCCCGAGCTCGGGATCTATGGTGGCGGTGGTGCGAATGAAGAAATGGAAAGCGAACGCCACCAGCACCCAATAAAGGAAGCGATCAATGAAGCGGCCCGAGGCCAACCCCACCAGACGCATGCAGATGTAGAGGAAAACAAACCCGTAGCCGAAGTTCAAAATATATATGCGGGCGATCAAGCTGCGCTCTATGTAGAAAAAATACCAGATCGGCACCATGATCACAGTGAATATAATAATCGTGACGAGCGGGCTCATTTGCTGCCCGGCGCGCTGGAGGACACCATTGCCGATCATCACCACGCTGGTGGTGTAAAGCAGCGCCGAGAGAATGGTGTTCTGGCCGAAATCCGCCGGCCACAGCGCGATCTGGACGATGGCCGCCAAGCTGTAGCTGAAGCATGCGGCCGAAAACAGCAGGATATAATTGCGGGAGCCACCGAACGCCCACAATCCCAGAAAACAAAAAGAAAACAGCGCCAATATTGCCGGCCCGATCAGCGCTAATGCAAAATAGGTATCGGGAGCGGGAGACATCTGTGGGTAAGGCTCTGACTGGTCGCTTTGCGTGCCTTATTCTTGTACCGGGTTAGCCCCGGCGGGGGAAGTGGCCCTCGTGTATCCGTTTGACGCTGCAACCCGAGCGCGGCGCCGGCCCGGTGGCGGGTCCACCGGGCCCTGGCGTGCCGCGTCCGCGGGCGATCAATAGGATACGAACGCTCCGGCGAAGAGGCCCTCGCCGCGGCTGTCTCCGGCCAGCTTGAAGCGGTATTGGGCGGTCAGATCCACATAGGACATGGGGGCGGTGTATTTGTCCTCGCGGAACCACCATCGCAGGTTGAGGCCGGGGCCGGCGCCGAGCGTGCCCGGCGTGTTGAGCACCGAATCATAGGCCCCGCCGACCGCCAGGAACGGGGTGACGATGAAATTGTCGTTCACCGGCTTCACTCGATAGGAATGGCCCCAGCGGAATTCGAAGCTGCTGACCGATTCGGGCAGCTCGACGTAATAATTGGTGTCGGCGTAGAACTGCCAGTAGTTCCAGTCGTTCACGTCCACCCGCAGGTCGCTGCCCTCGCCGGTGGAATAGGCGGCGCGCAGCAGCCAGTCGTTTCGGGCATAGGTGCCGATCGGGAACAGGCGGCTCGCTTCCAGCACCAGGTTCTGGTCCTTCAGCGGCTTCCATCGCACGCCCACGCTGCCCTGCATGGTATCGACGCCGGTCGGCCCGCCCTTTTCGTCATAGAGAGTGGTGAAGACGCGCCCGAACACCTCGAAGATCGAGCCGTCGCGATAGCCGATGCCGGGCGGGCGCCAATAGACCTCGGCCCCCGACTGGATCGTGTGGCCGCCCACGCCCGGCGGCGGCGCCAGCGGGGACGCGGGCATGACGCCCACCGCGCCATAGCTCACCGAGGCATAGGCGCCCCAGGTGCGCTCCAGCTCGCCCACTTCGCGGCGCAGGCCGAACACGGTCTGCGCCGGCAAAGGCAGGGCGCCGTCCGCATGGGCATCAATGGCCCGCTTGAACAGGGCCGCCGATTCGGCATTGTGATACTCGTGCTTGGCTGCATAGGCGGCATCCACCAGCACCATGCCGCGCCGCAACCCAGTGGTGGAATCCACCTGGTGGAAATATTTGTAGGCGGTCGCCGTGTCGCCGGACTGGTTGGCGAGATAGGCGATGTCGAGTGGCTGCATGGCGCGCAGCTCGCCGGTGGCGAGCGCCTGCTGGAACCGCGCCTTGGCCTCGTCCTTGCGGCCGAGCGCCACCAGTTCGCCGATGACGGCGCTGGCGATATTGGCCCGGTCGGTGGGGGTGCGTGCGAGGCGGTAGGCGAATTCGAAGGTTTCCAGCGCCTCCTCGTGGCGGCCGAGGGCCTGCAAGGCGAAGCCGCGCCGGGCGACCACGTCATAGCTGCGCTCGCGGCCCAGCGGTGCGAGGGCATCGAGCGCGGCTTGCGGGTCCTTCGCGCCCATATAGGCGTCCACCAAAGCGAGCCGCACGCCGCGCACGTCCGCCGGCGGCAGGCGCCCGCTGCGCAAAGCGGCGGCGAAGTCGGACGCCGCGGCGCCGTACCGGCTGAGCTTCTGGCGGATGTAGCCGCGCTGCACCACCAGCGTCACCTCGCCGGGGAAGGCGGCAATGGCCTGGGAAGAGGCGGTCTCCGCTTCCCCAGTCCGGCCGGCGGTGGAGAGCGCGTTAATGAGGAACTGGCGATAGGTGATGTTGCGCGGCGAGAGTTCCACCGCGCGGCGCGCCTCGCTGATGGCGAGGCTATAATTGCGGGCCTTGAGCGCGCGGATCGAGGCGTCGGCGGCTTCATAGCCGGGGTCGCTCGGCACGCCGGTGCCGGCATTGGTTCCGCCGGCGAACACCGAGCAGATGATGCCGTAATTGGTGGATTGGCACAGCGGCACCGGCGCCGCGAGCGCGGGTCGCTGACGGTTCGGGTGGGCGAGCATGGCCTCGGCGGTCTTGCGGAAGCTTTCCACGTCCGCATTCTTCGCGTCGTCGAGGGTCTTGAGGATCTTTATGGCGTCGTCCGGCTTGCCGGCGGCGAGCGCGGCATTGGCGGCGATCAGGCTGTAATTGAGGATTTCCTGGTCGGTGAGGACGTTGGAGGCCAGCACCTTGTCGAAATCCTGCACCGCGCCGGCCCGGTTGCCGGTGGCCTGGAGCAGATAGGCGCGCAGGATCCGGGGCAGGACGTCGTTTTCATCCTCCTCCACCGCGCTCGCGGCGGCGGCCGCGGCCTCCTTGGTCTGGCCGGCCGCCATCAGCGCCTGGATCAGCACGATGCGGAACACCATGGCGTGCGGCGCCTGCTGCACCGCCTTCTTGGCGGAGTCCACGGCGGCCTTGGGGTTCTTCTCCGCCATCTGCTTCAGCGCCAGCACGGCGGAGGGCTCGCCGAGGCGCGTCTGCGCCATGCTGCGCAGGCCGAGCAGGGCCGGATCATCCTCGCCCGCCGCGATCGCCTCGCCGATGGCGGCGTCGAGGGCGGCGAACTGGTTGGAGCGTTCCAGCGTATCGATCAGCAGGCGACGCCAGGCGGCGTTCGAGGGGCTGACCGCCAGCGCCTCGCGGATGCGCTTTTCCGCCAGCGTGTAATTGCCGTCGGCATAGGCCTTATAAGCTTCGTCGGCGGCCTTGAAGCCGGGATTGGCAACCCCGCCGGCGCCCGGCGGCGTGGTGGCGGGCACGAGGGTGCAGGCCGGTCCATAGGGCGTGTCGCGGCATTTCTGATAGGGCACCGGCAGCGTCTTGAAGGCGTCCTTCGGCACGATGCTCGGGGTCGCGTCCTGGGCGCTCGCGGCATCGCGGCGCGCCTTCACCGACGGGTCCTGGGTATCGCCGAGCGGATCGAGGATCTTCAGGGCGCGGCGCGGATTGCCGGCGGCGATGGCGGCGTCGGCGATCACCAGGCGCACGTCGCGCGCGTCGGGGCCGGTGAGCACCTCGTCGGTCAGCGCGCTGTCGAAATCCTGGTTGGCCTCGTTGATGCGGCCGAGGCGCTCGCGCAGATAGCCGCGCAGCACCTGGGGCAGGAAGGATTTGGGATCGACCGCGATGGCCGCCGTCGCGGCCTGCTCCGCCGCCTCGATCTGGTCGTCGGCGATCAGGGCATAGATCAGCAGCACCCGGTAGCTGAGATCATCGGGCACCAGCGCGATGGCTTTGCGGATCTCGACGAGGGCCGCCTTCGGGTTGCGCGCCTCCAGCGCCTTGTTGGCGGCGAGCGAGGGCGCCTGGGCAAGCACCTTGCTCTGGCTGCGCAGGCGGGCCGTGATCGCCGGGTCCTGGACCCCGGCGGCGATCGCATCCTTCGCCGCCGCGACCGATTCTGCGACATCGCCCTGGGCGTCGAGCGCGTCCATGAGCAGGAGCCAGAGCCGGGCGACATCGGGCCGAAGGCGCAGCGCCTCGCGCGCCTGGGCGGCGGCGGTGGCGTAGTCCTTGGCCTGATAGGCCGAATAGGCCTTGTCGGCGGCGGTCCATGCCGGCCCCACGAGGGCCGGTTCCTGGGCGAGCGCGGGCGTGTGGGCGACCAACGCTATGCCGCTCACCGTCATTGCCAGCATGGCGGCGGCGGTAACCCTGCGCATGCGCCCCATCGCCTGAAAGCGCATGGGGCGGCTGATCTCGGAGAGATGAATCGCGGTAGTCATGTGCCTACCGTCGATTATTAAGGTTAAATCACAGTTAAGGCTGTTTTCAAAGTCTGGATCTTTGTGATTCGCTTTCTGTTAACTTTTATCAAATCCGAGATACTTCGCGGAAGACAATGTTCAGGAAGTTTAAAGGTTTTATTTACGTTCTGTAAACCAGTGTTTACGAATGGTGAAGAAGGTGGGTGCCGCCCTTACTTAGCGTCGCTGTTACTTGGCGATCGCCGCCGTCATGCGATCCCGCCACATCTGCGGGGCGATGATGGAGGGGGCATCCCATTGTCCGGTCGCGTCCGGGCCGCTGTGGAATTGCCCCTCGTTGAACTGCCACACGATCACCTGCGGCGGCTGCTTGGCGAAGCCGGGGGAGCCGACATATTGCAGGAAGGTGAACCACGGCCCGATATTGCCCACGTTCCAGGTCAGCGACACCGGCCGGTCGAGCGCGTTCGAGAGCTTCTGCGGGAAGCCGAGATAGGGCTGCACGAAGCTGTTGCCCACCACATGCACCGGGGCGGGGGCCGCATCCAGGAGGCCCTTCTTGTCCTCGGGCGGAACGCGCACGGTGTACAGGTCCGGCCCCACGGCCTTCTGCTGGTCCGGCGAGAGGAAGCGTTGGGCAAGATCGCCGAGATTGCGCTGGGTGACCCATTCGCCGAGCTTGTCACCCGTGCCCGGCGCGCCGGAGAGCTTGACGCTGGCCTTGATCACCTGCGCGACCGCGCCGGCCGCGGCTTCCGCCGACCAAGCGGTCCAGTGGTAATCCGCCCGGAAGAAGATGGTCTGCTTGCCGGTCTCCACCGATTTCAGCGTCGGCCGCAGGTCGATGGCCTCAAGCCCGCTCTGCTTCAGCTGGGCGAGGATGAAATCATAGCGCGCCTTCACGTCGGTGGAGACTACGGTCCCGTCGGGCAGCTTGTCGGGATAGAAGGTGGCCTTCAGCGGCACCACCAGTGGCACCAGCAGGATGTTGCGCGCCGCGAGGCGGTCCTTGGTGTCCTTGATCAGCGCGACTACCTTCTGGACACCGGCGGTGTCGGAGGTGGTGAGGCTTTCCCAACCGGGAAACAGCCAGCCGCCCTTGCCCATGATGATGATCGGCCCGTCGGCGGCCCTGGCCGGAAGGCCGGGCACGGCCGCGCCCGCGAGCAAGGCGGCGGCGGTGAGAAGGGCGCGGCGGCGCGTCACAAGCATCATGGAAGGTCCCTTTCGAGATAGCGCCGTTCGGCATCGGTGAGCGGCTGGGTCAAGGCGCGAACCGGCCATTCCCATACGACAAGCTTGGTCCGCTGGAGCAGGTCGGCGTGGGCGTCCAGAAGGTCCAGGATGGCGCCGGAAAAGCCGCCGCCCGCGAGGCTGCGCTGGACCACTTCGCGCGCGAGCGCCGCCTGAAGCGATTCGAGGAACCCCGAGTTCAGCGAATAGGAGGAGCCCGCCAGGATTATGGCGGGAACCGGCGTATCGTCGAGCAGGCCGCCGGCGCGTTTCCAGGAGGCGGAGATGTCGCGAGTCTGGTCGGGCGCCGGGCCGAAAATGTCGGCGGTGCGCACGAGGTTTGCCAGCCGCATGAGATCGCCGGGGCGCGGGTGGAGCGGCCCTTCGGCGAGGGTGACCGGGGTTGTACCGGCGCCGAGAATGACATTGACCATCATCGCCACCTGCTCAGCGGCGAAGCCTGCGCCCATGGTGTTCCAATGGGTGTCGGTGCGCAGGAAGCCGGGCTGAGGCCAGTCCGGCGCGAGGTTCACCTGTCGCAGCCCGCTGCCGTTGGAATAGCCGCGCCAGGCGGCGCGCCGGTTGCGGGCCTGCTCCGCGACCGGCAGGCCGCAGGTTTCCCTACGCGCCAGATCCACTTTGTCCGGCACCGGAAGCACCACCAGCGCGACGCCGCGCTTGGCGAAATCGGCGGCGATCTTGCGCGCCAGCCGCACGCGGGCGGCGAGGAAGGTGTCGCCGTTGCGGACTTCAAGGATTTCCTCGGCGAGGAACAGCCAGCCGGGACAGCCGGCGCGCACCTGGGGGCCGGCATCGCCGATCGCGGCATAGAGTGCGCCCGCCGCCGCGCCGTCCAGCGCCTCGCTGTGCGGAACGCCCGCGGCGAATGTGCGGTCGAAGGTGGCGGTGAAGGTGCCGTTCAGCAGGGTGGACGCGGAGAGCGGGGCATAGGCGGCGCGCGCCGGTTCGCTCCACAGATGGGGCAGGCTCGCCGCCATGCCGGCGAAGCACACCAGCAGGAAGGCCGCGGCGTAGACGAGATGGAGTTTCGCGCGCATGGCCGTCTCCCCCTCAGAACTGGAAATACAGGAAGGGCACGACCGTGCGCCCCTGCAACACCCACACCGCCAGCAGCCATAGCGGCAGCGCCGACCATAGGCGCACCACGGCGCCAAAGCGCGCGGCGGGTTCGCTGAACCGGCCGATCAGGGGCACATAGACCATCACGATCCCGAGCAGCAGGGTCGCGAGGATGGTGGGATGCAAGGTTGCCAGGAAGTCCTGCGAGGGCGCGATCCCGTTCGCCCCCATCAGGCCGTCGAGGGCGACCGAGAATTCGTCCCAGGTCTGGGCGCGGAACAGCAGCCAGCCGAACATCACGAACAGCAGCGTCGTCACATGGCCGATCACCGCCGGCGCCTTGGGCAGGCCGGCCGCCGACGCCAGCCGCAGCACCATGAGGCCGAGGCCGTGCCATAGGCCCCACACCAGGAAGGTCCAGCTCGCCCCATGCCACAGCCCGCCGAGGCCCATGGTGATCATCAGGTTCACGCACAAGCGCCACAGCCCGCCGCGATTGCCGCCGAGCGGGATGTAGAGATAGTCCCGCAGCCAGGTGGACAGGGAGATGTGCCAGCGGCGCCAGAATTCCGCGAGCGTGACCGAGAGATAGGGATTGTCGAAATTCTCGTGGAATTTCAGCCCCACCATCAGGCCGAGCCCGATCGCCATGGAGCTGTAGCCGGCGAAATCGAAATACAGCTGCAAGGTATAGCCGAGCACCGCCAGCGCCACGTCCGCCGCGCTCGGATGGGCGAGGGCATAGCCCGCGTCCACCATTGGCGCGAGGGTGTCGGCGATCAGCACCTTCTGGGCGAAGCCGAGCATGAAGCGCTCCACCCCGATGGCGAATTCCGCCCGATCAAAGGCGCGCGCGTGCAGGCGGTCCGCCACCCATTGATAGCGCACCACCGGACCCGCCACGAGGTGGCCGAACATGGATTGATAGGTGGCGTAATTGATGAAGCTGGGTTCGGCCGGCACGGTACCGCGATACACATCCACCGAATAGGAGATGGCGCCGAACACGAAGAAGGACAGGCCGATCGGCAGCACGATGGCCTGCCAGCCGGTGAGCGGCGCGCCGAGCGCGATCGCGGTGCCGGCGAACAGATTGGCGTATTTGAACCAGATCAGCGCCGCGAGCGGTCCGGCGATGGCGACGAACAGCGGCCAGCCGCGCTCATGGTCCGCCCGCCGCGCGATCCACAGGCCGGTCACCCACGACCAGACCGCGATGCCGACGATGAGGGGCAGGAAATCCACCCGCCACCAGGCATAGAACAGCCAGGAGAAGCCGAGCAGCGTGAGATTGCGCCAGCGCGCCGGCGTCAGGCCGTAGGCGACCAGGAACACCGGCAGGAAGAGGAAGATGAAGCTGTCGCTGGCGAAGACCATTGCGGACCCGAAGCCCTTTCGCGATCAGTTGGCGGGGCCGCGATAGGGTTCGGTCTCATCATTCTGGCCGGCCAGCACGGGCGCCTGCGCGGTGCCCACGAGAAACAGGCTGTAATGGTCCCCGGCCTTGAGCTGCGGCAGCTTCAGCGGCGCGGAGACCGCATCCCCGCAGCGCCCGACGAGGCTGGCTTCCACCGGATTGATCGCCCGCTGGCGGCTCTCCATCGCGGGCACCGCGTCGAACACGGTCGGCCCGTCGGCCACGGCGAGGGTGGCGGTGCAGCCGGGCGCGAGCGCGTAGAAGCGCAGCATGGCTTTGAGATCATCGCGCCCCTCAGTGGAATCGGCCAGCGCCTCCAGGCGGAAGCCGGTGCCTTCGGGCAGCAGCACCAAAGTGGAGAAGCCGTCGGCGGCGGGGCTCGCGGCCCCCGAGACCGGCTTGCCGTCCACGCTGACGGAGACCGGCTTGCCGCCGGGCACGACGCGATAGACGCTGGCGCGCGGGCCGTCCGGCCCGATGGTCGCTTTTGCGCCTTCAGCCAGCCCCACCACCACCGGCGCGTCGGTGGGATTGAGGACGCGCACGAAGGCCGAGCCCGCCGGCGGCTTGGCCGCATAGAGGCGCGTGAGCGGCGTCGCCTGGGCGCAGGCCTCGCCGGCCGCCAGGCTCAGCAGGGCGGCGAGAACGGCGATGGTCGGAACACGGGTCATCGAACGACATCCCACCTGTTGGGGCCGATCATACCGCGGCCAATTGCTCGAATCGCCGCCGCTGCTCCGCTTGCGCGGTCTCGACGGCCTCGCGGGTGACGACGCCGCGCGCGACCAGATGGTCGCCGATGCGGCCGTCGCGCTCCGGACGATAGTCTTCCATGGCCGCGTCGAACGCGGCGCGCTGCAACAGACCCTGCTCGATCAGCAGGTCGCCCAGCAGGGGCACGCTGCCCTTTTCGCTCGTGTCGAAGGTGTCGCCCTGTTCCGTCAGCAGCCGCAGGGCGGCCGCGATCTCGCTTTCGCGGGCGATCATCTGCTCGGGCACGCCGCCGAGGACCGGCGTGAGCAGGGTGAGGACCTCCGGCTTCAGCGGACCGCCCACGGCGATGCGCGGCGCGCCGTCCTCGGCGCCGAGGAAAATGAAGCGATGGCGCACGCACAGGGCCAGATCGACCTGCCGGCCGTAGCGCTGCACGGTGGCGGCATCGATATGGGCGCGCGGCAGGTCCGATTGCGCGGAAATGGCTTCCGCCAGGGTCTCATCGTCCAGCCAGCCCTGGAAGATCAGGAGGCGGCCGAGCGGGATGTCGCGTTCGGCCTGGAGCGTCAGGGCGTGTTCGAGGCGGGCTTCGTCCAGCACCTGCCAGGACATCAGAAGATCACCCAGCCGGCGCCGGCGCAGCAGCAATTCGTCAGCGGTGGGGAAGGCGTGCATGGTCTTGTCCCATGTCACGGGCTGCCCGAACAGCGAGGTCTGAATGAAGATGCGCCAGGCGCGCAGGGTCGCCATGAAGTTCACGGCATTGCACACCACGAGGCGCGGCACCGAGAGGACCGCCTGTTGCCAGCCGTACAGGCGCCAGACGAAATACGCCCGCTGGCTGATGCGCAGCAGCAGCGCGAACGTGTTGAACCACAGGATGTACAGGATCCAGCTGTTCTCGGTGAACAGCGGTGGGTAGCGCAGGGTCCAGGCGCCCAGTTCGGCGGCGACGTAGAAGCCGACGAAATTCAGCACCAGGAAATAGGCCAGCGTGCTGACGATGGAGGTGATGATCGACTTGCGGTCGCGCACCAGCAGATATTTCGTCGCGAGCGAGCCGGGCCAGCCCTGCTGGCGCCAGCTCTGCAAGGCGATGCCGAGCGTCCAGCGGGCGCGCTGGCGATAGGCGGCGCGGAACGTGTCGGGGAAATATTCCCGCACGCACAGCGGCATGTCGAGGGTGGTGGTGTGCACCCCGGTGCCCAGCCAGGAATAGCGCTTCACCTGGTACTTCACTGGGAAGCGCACGAAGATGGACCGCATGCCGAGGCGCGACAGGCGCATGCCGATGTCGTAATCCTCGGTCACGCTTTCGGTGTTGAACGGCCGGTTGTTGTTGGTGTCGCAGAGCGCCAGCAGGGCGCGGCGCGAGAAGCCGGTTCCCACGCCTGCCGAGGGCACCATGCCGGAAATGCTCTCGCGCACCGGCAGGTCCTTGGCGTGCCATTCGGCGAACTCGTCCATATAGGTGCCGGCGACCAGCTCGAACCATTCGCGTTCCAGCGAGATCACCGGCAGCTGGATCAGGTCCTTGCGCGGGATCAGATAGTTGAACAGGCGCATTTCCAGCGGGTGGGTCACGTCCTCGCTGTCGTGCAGGATCACGCCGGTGAATTCCATGCCCTTTTCCTGCTCGTAGAGGAAAATGGCCTGCACCACCCAATTGAGGCAGTCGGCTTTGGAGGTGGGGCCGGGATGGGGCACTTCCACGCGCTGCAATTGCTTGATGCGCCGGCGCATGCGCTCGACTTCCACGATGGTTGCGGCATCGTTGGGATAGGTGCCGACGAAGATCGTGTAGTCGCGATAGTCGAGCGTATCGACCAGGGTTTCCAGCATGCCGGCGATCACGTCCGCTTCCAGCCAGGCCGGGATCATGATCGCGAATGGCTGCTCGGGGCGTTCGAGCAATTGTTCGACGGTCAGCGGGCGATAGACGCGCTTGATGGTGAGCGCGCGATAGGTTTCGCGCACCCAGAAATAGATGTCGATGAACAGGTCATCCAGACTCGAGATCAGGATGATGATCGCGACCACGGCCGCGACCCATTCGAGGGCGGCGTAATAATCCGCCGCGCCGTAGGTGAGGAGATATGACATCACGCAACGCCGCCTTGGTCAGGCATCACGGTTCCTCTCGCGTACGCCGGCGCGCCCGTTGGGCAAGGACCACGAACAGCAGGAACAGCAGGATCGCGACGCCCACGGCGGCCGGGCCCCAGGCGGGGCCGCGCTTGAGCAAGCTGGAGAACGCATCATTCTCCCCGGCTGCGTCCCGCGTCAGCGTCGCCGAATTGGTGTCGAGCGTCACCGCCGGTCCCGCGGAGGACAAAAGGCTGATGTCGCCGGCGCTCAGCAGGAACGGCTTCTTCCAGTCCGGGGCATTGGCGCCGATGGTGCGATAGACGAGGCCGATCTGGTGGCCCGAGGTCACCGCCTCGATCACGCCGAGATTGGTGAGCGAGCCCACGTCCAGCATGGTCTGTTCGTTGCTGCCGGTGATGGCGAGGCGGCTGCCGTCCACTTTCACCTTGCTCGTCACGTTGCCGACGCGCGTGTCGATGGCGAGGAACGCGCCGTCCGGGGTGATCTCGGCGCCGTCGCCGGCCACCGTGAGGATCGCGCGCTCGGGTGTCACGCCGGAGGCCACGGCGAGCGAGATCACCCGGCGCAGGGTCGTGGGGTCGCGCAGATAGGCTTGCGGGACGATGACGTTCGCGCGGGTGGCGAGGCGCGGCATGGCGCCGAAGAAATCCACCGTGGCGGGGGCGTCCACCAGCACCGCGCGGCTCGAGGGCAGCACCGCCACCGGGAACGCCTGGGGCGTTTCGCGGCACCGGTCGCTCATGGGCTGGCGCTGGAACGAGATCTTCAGCACGTTGCGGGCCGCCAGCGCATAGCGCGGCACCTGCACCGGGATGCGCTCGGTGATGCCGTTGGCGGAAAGCCGCCGAGCGCCGAGCAGGTAATCGTTCAGCATGATCGAGGCGATGGGCGCGGAATCGCCGGCGCTCGGGGCGGCGGAAACATCCACCAGGAATTCGGAGGGCACGCGCCCGCCGCCCAGCAGGGTGCCGAGATCGAAGGTGGCGCTCCAGTCGCCGCGCGCCAGCACGTCGAAGGTGCCGGTGCGGCCGCCGAGGCGCGAGAGATCGATCGAGGTGACGCCGGAGAAATCGGGCGTGGTGGCCACGCGCACATTGGCGGCGGGCACCACCAGCATCTGGCGCCACAGCTCCGACAGCACGCCGGAGGCCTGTGCCGCCGCCTGGGCGGAAATCGCGATGACCGGCTTGCCGGCGATGGTCACGAGGCGGACGTTTTCGTCGCCCTGGGCGGCATTCGCCAGGAGCTGGGCGCGCAGGGGGGCGAACGCGCTAGCATTGTCGGGCGAGCCGGCGCGCAGATCGTCTTCCAGGGCGCGCACGGCCTGGTCCATCTGGTCGCGGATGCTCGGGTCCTCGATGATGAAATCGGCCGAGAAGCCGCCCTGGCGGGCGAGGGCGATATAGGCGCCCAGTTCCGCCCGGCTGGCGATGCGATGGCGGCCGCCGCCGGAGAAGGCGGCGAAGGCGGGCACGGCGGCGAGGCCTGGCGACAGCACAATGCCCGATGTGTCCACCTCCTGGCCGACGCCGGGCATCACGGCGATGCGCGGCTGTTTGCCGGCCTGCTGGAGCACGGTGCCGATGCGCCACGCCGCATCATAGGTCGCCTTGGAGAGCTCGCCCGGCGGGATCAGGATCACCGGGCGGGGCGGCAGCGCGCTCCAGGCGGTGGCGAGGTCGCGAATGTCTGAGGCGTTGTAGGTATAAGTGAAGCGCGTCGCCGGATTGAATTCCAGGATATTGCCGATGGAACGCTCGTCGCCGCACAATTCCTGCGAGATCACCGAGGACCAGGCGAGGTTCAGATTGACGAAGCCGGTCGGGCGGATGTCGCCGGAAATCGGCAGGATTTCCGAGACGATGCCCTTCTCCCCCTCCACCGGGCGGGAGAATTGCGGGGTGCCGTCCACCGAGATCACATAAGTCGTGTGGCCGCCGTCGCCGCGCAGATAACGGCCGTCGAGCTTGATCTGGGCATCGCGGATGCGCACGCCGGCGGGAACGGGGAGGAAGATTTCGCGCCGCGCATCCATGCCCCAGAGCGAGATCGGCCGGTCGATGCCGAGGTCTTCCAGGTTTAAGGTGACGGTGATCGCGCGGTCGCTGGCGAGGCGGGCGAGGGCCGTCGCCGCCGTTTCCGGGACCGGGGCGGCCTGCGGTGCGGTGTCTTGAGCCGGCTGGGCCTGCGGCGGCTGTGCGGTCTGGGCCTGTCCGGTCTGGGTCTGCCCGGTTTGATTTGGCCCCGTCTGGTTTTGAGCCAATTGGGCCAGAGTCAATTGGGTCATGGTCATCTGGGCTTGGACGCCGCGGGCCGAAGCCGGCTGGGTCTGCGCGTGCGCGTGCGTCGCGGCATAGGCCGGCGCCATCGCGGCAAGGGCAAGCAGGACCCGCAAATGACCATTGTGCTTAATCATCGTCGTGTCTCGAAAAGGAATTGTATGGGGCTTCTTCTCGTATCGGTCCGGCTGCACGGGGAGATTGACCTTGGAAATCCCAGACCGAAAACCCCGGACGCTGCGTTCTGCTTTTCGGGCCATTGTCCGGACCATGGCCAGGAAAGTGTTGGATATCCTGTGGATAGCTAGAGCGCAAGAAGAATCAAACTTACTATAATACCATTTTCTCGGGCTTTGCGCTTGCGGCACGGCGAAACGTTCCGACTGCGACGTGCCGGCGCGCGTAAAAACGCCCGGCCGATCGGTTTTCCGAGATCCCATCCCTGAAATGGTGGAACTCATTTCCACGCCCCCCGGCACCTGCGCAGTGACGATGCCCCTGGCATTCGACCCACAGCTGCGTTTTCGTCCGATATCCTGCCCACGTGGCGGTCGATGTCGACCGGCCAAGTGGACCTCCCGTTCTTTCTATTGCATCCCTTGGTTAAATTTTCTCCGCGCCTGCACGTATTCCGTCCGGCGCGGGTTGGCCGCGGGGGGCTATGGACAGGGGCGGGCGGCCTTTGCTAAAGGTTGAGCTCCGCCCCCCGCTTCGCGACCGGGGGCGGCGCTGTTTTCCTAAGGACATTTCCTCAAGGCCTTTTCCGGGGACTTGGTTTTCTCCTTGCGGCGTTGCGGGCGTAGTTCAGTGGTAGAACGACAGCTTCCCAAGCTGTATGTCGTGGGTTCGATTCCCATCGCCCGCTCCAATTCCCGGTCGCGACGCCGCATCCGGCGGTGAGCTGGCAAGTGGCGCGAGACCGCCGAACATGGCCAAGCCCATCCTGATGCCCAAGCTCATCATGCGGATCGACTTTCCCCCCGAGGATCGCCTCGGGCGCGGCAAGATCGAATTGCTGGAAAATATCCGCAGCGAAGGCTCGATCACCAATGCCGGGCGGGCCATGGGCCTGTCCTACCGCCGGGCCTGGATGCTGGTGGCGGCGATGAACCGCATGTTCTCCACGCCCGTGGTGGAATCCAAGCGCGGCGGCGGCGGGGGCGGCGGCGCCGTGCTCACCGCGTTCGGCGAAGAGCTGATCGCCCGTTTCCGCGGCATGGAGGCCAAGGCGCGCCGGGCGCTCGCCGAGGATCTCTCCTGGCTCGAAGCGCGCTATGTGCCGCCGGCCGAGCCGGGTGAGGATGGCCCTAGCCCCGACTCTCCGCCAGCGCCACGGATTTGACCACGGCGCACACCGCCATGCCCGGCCGAAGCCCGAGCATCTCGCACGAAAAAGTGGTCAGGCGCGCCAGCACCGATTGCCCGCCGCACACCAGGCGGATGTCGACCATGCCATCGGCCGGCTGGCCGATTTCGGCGATCTGCCCGTCGAGCACGTTGAGCGCGCTGAGCCCCTGGGGCGGGGTGAGCGAGATCATCACGTCGCGGGCCGGAAGGCGCACCCGCACGCTGGTGCCCGGCGGCTGGTCGCAGAACGGCACCCGCATCAGCCCGCTGCCGGTGTCGAGCACGCTCATGTGGTGCGCGGGATCGTGGGAGGCGACCTTGGCCTCGATTACCGCGCCGCTCTCCGCGCGCCCGGTGGCTGCCACGAGATCCGGCTGGGTCAGCACCTGGTCGGCCGAGCCGAGGGCGACCGTGCGCCCGTCCGCCAGCACCACGATGGTGGAGGCGAGGCGCGAGACCTCGGCCAGGGAATGGCTGACATAGACGATGGGAATGCGGGTCTCGTCCCGCAGCCGCTCCAGATAGGGCAGGATCTCGGCCTTGCGCGCCTCGTCGAGGGCCGCGAGCGGCTCGTCCATCAGAAGCAGGCGCGGTTCGGAGAGCAGCGCCCGGCCGATGGCGACGCGCTGCTTCTCCCCGCCGGAGAGCGCATCGGGCCGCCGGTCCAGCAGATGGCCGATGCCGAGCAGGTCCACCACCTGCCCAAGGTTGCCCGCCCGCAGAGAAGCAGGCGCGAACCAGCGGCCGAACAGCAGGTTGCGCCGCACCGAAAGATGCGGGAATAGCCGTGCTTCCTGGAACACATAGCCGAAGCGCCGCTTGTGTTTCGGCACATGAATGCCGCGCGCGGTATCCACCAGCACCACGTCGTCGAACACCACCCGGCCGTGATCAGGCCGGATCAGCCCTCCGATGATATTGACGAGGGTGGATTTGCCCGACCCCGACGGCCCGAACAAGGCGGTGACGCCGGCATGGGAGGCAAAGCGCGCGTCGAGGGTGAAGTCGCCCAGCTTCAGCCTGGCTTCGACCAGCAAAGTCATCGCAGGTCCGCCTTTCGGCCGGCGAAATGGGCGAGGATTTCCGAGGCGATCAGCGCCGCCATGGAGATCGCCACCGAAATCAGCGTCAGGCGCAGGGCGCCGGCATCGCCTCCAGGCACCTGGGTGAAGCTGTAGATGGCGGCCGAGAGGGTCTGCGTCTCGCCGGGAATGTTCGAGACGAAGGTGATGGTGGCGCCGAACTCGCCCATGGCTTTGGCGAACGAGAGGATCATGCCGGCGATCACGCCCGGCAGGATCAGCGGCAGCGTCACGGTGAGAAAGACCCACGTCGGGCTCGCGCCGAGCGTGCCGGCGGCGTCCTCCAGCTTGCGGTCCACCGCCTCGATGGAGAGGCGGATGGTGCGCACCATGAGGGGAAAGCCCATCACCGCGCAGGCCAGCGCCGCTCCGGTCCAGCGGAACGAGAAGACGATGCCGAAATGCGCGTCGAGAAAGGCGCCGATCGGCCCGCGCCGGCCGAACAGCAGCAGCAGGATGAAGCCCGTGACCACCGGCGGCAGCACCAGGGGCAGATGGACGATGCCGTTCAGCACCGATTTGCCCCAGAAGCGGCCGCGCGCCAGCGCGAGCGCCATCAAGATGCCGAACGGCAGGCTGGCCAGCATCGCCACGGTGGCGATGCGCAAGGTGAGAACGACCGCCGTCCATTCGTCGGCGCTGAGATGCAGGAAATCCACGCGGGCCTTCCGGGCGTCGGAGGAGGGGCGGCACGCGCGCGGCGCGCCACTCGCCTCACTTTAGGATGGTGAAGCCCTGCTTCTCAAATGCCGGCTGTTCCTTCGCCGAGCGCATGAAGGCGAGGAAGGCGGCGGCGTCCGGATTTTTCGAGGCCGCGACCAGCGCCACCGGATAGATGATCTTCGGGTGGCTGTCTTCCGGGAACGTGCCGACGATGGCGACGCTCGGGTCGGCGGCGGCGTCGGTCTGGTAGACGATGCCGTAGGGCGCTTCGCCGCGCGAGACCAGCAGCATGGCGGCCCGCACGCTTTCCGCGCCCGCGACCTTCTTCTCCACCGAGGGCCACACGTCGAGATAGGTGAGCGCGGCCTTGCCGTATTTGCCGGCCGGAACGCTGTCCACGGAGCCCATGGCGAGGCGCCCGCCCTTCAGCAGGCCGGCGAGGTCGAAGCCCTTCTTGATGTCGACCGGCTTGGCCGTGTCCTTGGGGGCGATCAGCACCAGGCGGTTGCCGAGGAAATTGAACCGGCTTCCCTCCTGGAGCAGCTTGCGGCCGGCGGCATAATCCATCCAGTCGAGATCGGCGGAGATGAAGATATCGGCCGGCGCCCCGGCTTCGATCTGCTTGGCGAGGCCGGAGGAGGCGGCATAGGAGATGCGCGTGGTCTTGCCGGTTTCCTTCTGCCAGTCGGCGGCCACCGCATCGAGCGCGTTCTTCAGGCTGGCGGCGGCGAAGATGGTGACCGGCTCGGACTGGGCATGGGCCGTTCCGGCGAGGGGAAAGGTGCCGAGCCAAGCGCCGCTCAGGGCGAGGCATGCGATCTTCAGCCAAGTGCGTCGAGCCAGGTTCATTTTCCCTCTCCGGATACGGTGCGTGGTGCAGCGCGATATATGTTGAAATATAACGCCGCGACGATTTTCGCTAGCGATATATTTTCTAAAATATGTCGCTGTGTGCATGGCGAACGGGAGCCCACCGGGTTCCGCGCCATCATCGGAGGGTGATCATGAAGATCAGTGCGCGGAATGTGTTGAAGGGCAAGATCCTGGAAATCACCAAGGGCGCGACCACGTCCCACGTGCGCCTGGACCTCGGCGGCGGCGCGACCGTGACCGCCTCCATCACCAATGAGGCGGTGGACGATCTGAAGCTCGAAGTGGGCCAGGACGCCGCCGCCATCATCAAGGCGTCGGACGTGATGATCGCCGTTCATTGAGGTCAGACGGGAGCCGCCGCGCGTGGCTCCCGTCCCCGCCGGCCTCCCGTTGGGGGCGGCTCTTGCTGCGCAGCCAATGTCCGGCAGGGACGTGATGCGCGAGCCGTCTCCGGTGTGCGCCGTCCGGACGGCGGGAGGCGAATTTGGTTCGCCGAATTTCGCCGGAAACGTTCGCCCGAAATGACGGTGTGATCGGCCGGAAAAGCGCGGTCAAGCGGCACTAAACCGCTGTTCGTCTGCGCTAAGTCATTGTTTCACGTGAAACATTTTTCGCAAAAGAGGCGGTCGGCGGGGCTTTCGCCGGCAGACTCCAGGCCATGCGTGCCCTGTTCGCATGGCCGCATATCCCGCCCTGGACCTAGCGAGAGCCTAGGTCCGATCGACATTCAGGGTCCAGCGTGATTGCAGTAGAACATCGTCATGCACGGGCTTGTCCCGTGCATCCACGCGGCACCGCCGGCGCCAGCCTTTCAAGGCCAGCGCTGGCGACCCGGCGTGTCATGGCCGGGACCAGCCCCGCCGTGAGACGCAAGAAACGACGACCGGTCAAAGAACGACAATGGCGCACACTTGGCGTCAGGCGCATCCAAGCCCCTGAATGTCGATCCGCCCTAGCGCCTAAAGGCTCGCCGCCGCCCGCGCCGCCTGGTCATAATGGCCGGAGAGGGTGCGCAGCAGGGCCGCGATCTCCGACAGTTTTTCCGGGGAGATGCCTGTGGCGGCAACGGTTTGCGTCAGCAGCGCCTCGCGCACCTCGCGATAGCGCTGGCAGGCGAGGCGGCCCTTCTCGGTCGCCGCGAGGGTCTTTTCCTTGCCGCGCCGGCCGCCGGAGACAAGCCCCAGGGCCTGGAGCTTCTTCGCCGCATAAGTGACGAGGTGGGTATCCTCCACATCCAGCACCAGGCACAGGTCGGCGATGGTCTTCGCCCGGTCCCGATGGGCCACATGGTGCAGCACCAGCACATCCAGGGACGACAGGTCCGGCAACCCGGCCGCCGCCATGCAGCGGACCATCCAGCGCTGGTAGCCGTGGGTGATCATGTTGAGGCCGAATTCCAGCTCCGACAAGGCCGGAAGGGCGCCGTCGGCGAGATGGGCCGAGGAGACGATCGAGCCGAGCGGGCCGGAGGAGATCGGGCGATCGGCTTCGCCGGCCGATGCGGGGGAGGCAGTGCGTCGGGTCATTCAGCTTGGCGTCCGGCTGGTCTTGCGGGCGGAAACGCCCCGGCCCGAAAAGCTCTGGCCGGAAGCGGGGAGCGGCGGCAAGGCGCCGCCGCTCCGGTGGCGGGGCCGGCCCTGCTGGGGCCGGCCGATCGCGTCATGTTAGGCCAAGGCCCTCATTTCTTGAAGGCGGCGAGGGCGGCTTCCCCGTCCGGGCCCGCCTTCTTGATCCAGTCGGCGGTGAGCTGCGCGCCGATCTTCTCGAACCCGGCCCGCAGTTCGGGCGAGGGGGATTCCACCTTCATGCCCTTGGCCTTAAGCTGCTCCACATACCATTTGCTCTTCTCGATCGAGCTCTTCCAGCCGCGTTCCTCGGCGGCGGCGGCGGCCTTCAGCACGGCCTGCTGGGTCGGCTTGTCGAGGGCGTCGAAGGCGGCCTTGTTCACGAACACCATGTTCTTCGGCAACCAGGCCTGGACGTCGTAGAAATAGGGGATGCTCTCCCAGATCTTCACGTCATAGCCGGTGGCGGCGGAGGTGATGAGGGCCGTGACCACGCCGGTGGCGAGCGCCTGCGCCAGCTCGGCCTGTTGCACGGTGACCGACTGGGCGCCGAGCAGGTCGCCGATGCGCGAGGTGCCGACATTATAGGCGCGCCATTTGGCGCCCTTCAGATCCTCGACCTTGGTCACCGGGGTCTTGGAGAAGATGCCCTGCGGCGGCCAGGGCACCGCGTAGAGCACCATAAGGCCCTGCGCCTCCATCTTCTTTTCCACGAACGGGCGCGAGGCCGTCCAGAGCTTCTTCGCGCTTTCGTAGGAGGTTGCGAGGAACGGCACCACGTCGATGCCGAAGATCGGATCCTCGTTCTCGTGGATCGACATGATGACCTCGCCCGCCTGGGCCTGGCCGGTCGCCACCGCGCGCTTGATCTCCGGCGCCTTGAACAGCGAGGCGTTGGGGTGGAGCGTGATGACCAGCTTGCCGCCGCTGGCTGCTTCCACGTCCTTCGCGAACTGGGCGATGTTCTCCGTGTGGAAATTATCCGCCGGATAGGCAGAAGGCAGATTCCATTTGGTTTGTGCAGCCAGCGGGCTCGCCCCAAGGGCCATCAGGCCCAAGGCAGCGAACGCCGGCGCGAAAAGGTGACGTCGTGCCATGTTGTTGTTCCTCTCTGTTTGGCTTTCGGCTCGGCTCACCCCGGAAACACCCAGTGCGGAAGTACAAGGACGATTTCCGGGAAAACGGTAATGATCAAAAGAGCGATGTTAAGCAGGATGAAGAACGGCATCGCAGCCTTCGCCACGGACAGTGTATCCTTTCCGCTCATGCTCTGAAGCACGAACAGATTGAATCCCACGGGCGGTGTGATCTGGGCCATCTCGACGAGGATGATGAGGAAGACGCCGAACCAAACAAGATCGAAGCCTGCCTGCTGAACCATGGGCAGGACGATTACGGCGGTCAGCACGATCATCGAGATGCCGTCGACCAGACACCCAAGGAAAATGTACATGATCGCCAGAGCAAGGGCGAGCATGTAGGGGCTGAGATGCATGGCATCCACCCACGCCGCCAGGGCCGCGGGGATACCGGTATAGGCCATCGCCGCAGTGGTGAAGGCGGCCCCTGCAATGATCAGCATGATCATGCAGCTCAGACGGGTCGCACTCATCAGGCTTTCATACAGGGTCCGCCATGTGAGGGTGCGGCTCCACAGGGCGAGGGCGAGGGCACCGGTGACACCCCATGCGGCGCATTCCGTTGCCGTGGCGAATCCGAGCAGCAGCGATAGGAACACGCCGGCGATCAGCAAAAGGCAGGGAATAAGCTTGGCCGATTGCCTGATCTTCTCGCGGAAGGGCAGGACGGGATCGCGCGGCGGGGTGAGCTTCGGGTTCAGCAACGACCAGACAATGACGTAGCCGCTGTACAGGGCCATCACCAGCGCGCCGGGAATAAAGCCCGCAAGAAACACCTGCAGCACAGATACGTTCGCGGTGACCGCATAAACCACCATCGGGATCGACGGCGGAATCAGCAGGCCGAGAGTGCCCGAGCCGGCCAGCGATCCGATGGCCAGCTGCTCGCTGTATCCGCGGCTGCGCAATTCCGGCAAGGCCATCTTGCCGATGGTTGCGCAGGTGGCCGCGGACGAGCCCGACACTGCGGCGAAGATCCCGCAGCCTACGATGTTCACATGAAGCAGCCGGCCGGGGAGCCATTGGAGCCAGGGAGAGAGCCCTCGGAACATTTCTTCCGATAGCCGTGTGCGGAATAGGATTTCTCCCATCCAGATGAACAGCGGCAGGGCCGCGAGGGTCCAGGATGCGCTGGCGCTCCACACCGTGGTGGCGAGCACCTGCCCGATTGGGACGTTTGTCGTCAGCACCATCGCGGCCAGCCCGATGAGGCCGAGGCCGATGGCGATCCAGACTCCGCTGCCGAGCACGAATACGAGCAGCAGAAGTAGAATAAGCGCGAGTTGGACAAGGTCGAGTGCCGGAAACATGCTCAGACCCCCCCGCCGGATGCGATCCGCTCGACCAATTCGTCGGGCGTGGCGGCCGGTTCCTTTTCATAGCGGGGCGCATTGCCGCGCAGGACGTGGATCAGTTCGTCCAGCATGGCGATAAGCAAGACCCAGAGGCCGAGCGTGTATCCGCTTTGCGGAATCCACAGGGGAACCGCGATGACGCCCTGCGAAATGTCGAAGAAGCGATAGGAATCGTAAGTCAGCCGCGTGGCGCTCAGGGCAAAATAGCCGATGAAGGAAACGCCGACCAACAGGGAGAAAAGCTCGAGATAGCGGCGCTTCGGCCCCCTGAGGCGTTCGAGGATCAGGCCGACCCGGATCATTTCGCCGTGCTTGAACGTATGGGCCAGACCAAGGAAGGCCATGGCAGCCATCGACCAGGAGGCAAAGTCATCGCCGGCGGGAACGTTGAGGCCGACTTCCCGCCCCAGCGAAAGCGCCATCATCAAGAGGAAGATGGCGACCAGGAAGCAACCGGCCAGAATGCCGGATAATAAATAGAGCCCATCAAGGAATTTACGGATCATCGCGCCACCTTTTTCGCGGAGCGAAGCGATCCTGCGCGGGGCTTCGAACGGCGGGCGCGCCGCGCCGGACGGAGCGCGCGTGTCGCCTGCCGC
Organism: Roseixanthobacter finlandensis; assembly: GCF_043195105.2. NCBI lineage: Bacteria > Pseudomonadati > Pseudomonadota > Alphaproteobacteria > Hyphomicrobiales > Xanthobacteraceae > Roseixanthobacter > Roseixanthobacter finlandensis. The sequence goes on from NZ_CM195536.1 coordinate 579,435, forward strand.
CATTGATGGCGGAATTCGTTATCTGTCATCTGAACCCCTCAAAGGTCTGTACGGCCCCCTTCGGGCAAGGCCCTGGGTGCTCTCGGAAGATATGCTGGCCTGACGTCGTCATTTCGTCAACAAAATGTTGACGTTTTTTCTCCATCATGACTTCATTCATCCCGCAGCCCGACGCGACGCCGCATCTAAGCATGGGCGGGATGCCGCAGAGTGGGGCAGAAGGATCGAGAATAGGAAATTCTAATTTTGAGCCTATTCATGCCGAAATCGATATCAATTTACGATTGGGTGTGAAGGGCCAGATTGAACAGCACGGACTGGTTCGTCCGTGCAGAAAACGGGCCAGCCGGAAACGGCGCGATGCCCGCGACGATCAGAGGATGCAGGGGACAGACATGGCGATGACGGCGGACGCGGCGGTTTCCTCGGGCAAGCGCGGGGCTTGGGAGTTCTGGATCGACCGCGGCGGCACCTTCACGGATATTATCGGCCGTCGTCCGGATGGTTCGCTGGTGGCGCACAAGGTGCTTTCGGAAAACCCCGGCGCCTATCGCGACGCCGCCGTACACGGGATCCGCGAACTGCTCGGCCTCGCGGCGGAGGATCCGATCCCCACCGGCCTCGTTTCTGCTGTCAAAATGGGCACCACGGTCGCGACAAACGCGCTTCTGGAGCGCAAGGGCGACCGCACGCTGCTGGTGACCACCCGTGGCTTCAAGGATGCGCTGAAGATCGGTTATCAGGCCCGGCCGAAGATCTTCGCCAAGAAGATCATGCTGCCGCACATGCTGTTCGAGCGCGTGCTTGAGGTGGGCGAGCGCGTGCGCGCCGATGGCACCATCGAGGCGGCGCCCGATCTGGACGCGGTGCGCGCAAGCCTTGTGGAGGCGCGCGAGGCCGGCATCGTGGCGGTGGCGATCGCCTTCATGCACGCCTACCGCTTCCCCGAGCACGAGCGGCAGGTCGCGGCGCTGGCGCGGGAGATCGGCTTTCCGCAAGTGTCCGTGTCACACGAAGTGTCCCCGCTCATCAAGCTGGTGGGGCGGGGTGACACCACCGTGGTGGATGCCTATCTCTCGCCGATCCTGCGCCGCTACGTGGGGCAGGTGGCGCAGGAGTTGGACGCCGGTGAACCCGGCGGCGCCGATCCCATCCGCCTCATGTTCATGATGTCCTCCGGCGGGCTCACCGCCGCCGACCTGTTCCAGGGCAAGGATGCTCTGCTGTCCGGCCCGGCGGGTGGCGTGGTCGGCGCGGCGGAAACCGGCGGCATCGCCGGGCTTGAGCGCATCATCGGCTTCGACATGGGCGGCACCTCCACCGACGTGTGCCATTTCGACGGCGAGCTCGAGCGCGCCTTCGACACCGAGGTGGCCGGCGTGCGCATCCGCGCACCCATGATGCGCATCCATACGGTGGCGGCGGGCGGTGGCTCGATCCTGCATTATGACGGCGCGCGCTTCCGCGTCGGCCCGGACAGCGCCGGCGCCAATCCCGGCCCCGCCTGCTACCGGCGCGGCGGACCGCTCGCGGTGACCGATGCCAATGTGATGCTCGGCAAGCTCATCCCCGATTTCTTCCCGAGGATTTTCGGTCCGAACCAGGACCAGGCGCTCGATGCGGATGCGGTGCGCGAAAAGTTCGCGACGCTGGCGGCCGAGATCGGCGACGGACGCACCGCCGAGGCCGCCGCCGACGGCTTCATCACCATTGCGGTCGAGAACATGGCCAATGCCATCAAGAAGATCTCGGTGGAGCGCGGCTATGATGTCACCCGCTATGCGCTGACCTGCTTCGGTGGGGCGGGCGGGCAGCATGCCTGCCTCGTGGCCGACGCGCTCGGCATGAAGAGCGTCCACATCCCCCCCTTCTCGGGACTGCTATCGGCCTATGGCATGGGCCTTGCGGCCATTCGCGCGCATCGCACCAAGGCCGTTGGTGTGCGTCTGGCGCCCGAGGCGCTGGCCGCGCTCGGGCAAACCCGCGACGCGCTCGCGGGCGAGACGGTGGCGGAACTCGTCGGGCAGGGGATCGCCCCGGCGGAGGTGGAGACGCAGGCCAAGCTGCATCTGCGCTATGAAGGCACCGACACGCCGCTGTCCGTGACGCTCGCCGACGTGCCCGCCATGCTTCGCGAGTTCGAAGGCAAGCATAAGGCCCAGTTCGGCTTCATCTCGCCGGAAAAGCCGCTGGTGGTGGAGGCCATCGAGGTGCAGTCCTCGGGCGGCGGCGCCGGCATCGCCGAGGCCGACCACCCCTTGAGCGAAGGCACGCCGGAGGCGGACCGAACCGCACGCTTTTATTCGCGCGGCGAGTGGCACGAGGCCCCTGCGGTGCTGCGCGCCGCCTTCCGGCCGGGCATGACGCTGGAAGGCCCGGCGATCATCATCGAGCCCAACCAGACGGTGATCGTGGAAGCCGGCTGGCGGGCGCAGGTGACCGTCAAGGATCATCTGCTGCTCACCCGCGCGGTCGCCCTGAAGCGGGCCGAGGCGGTGGGCACGCATGCCGATCCGGTGATGCTCGAAGTGTTCAACAACCTCTTCATGTCCATCGCGGAGCAGATGGGTGTGACGCTCCAGAACACCGCCTATTCGGTGAACATCAAGGAGCGGCTGGACTTCTCCTGCGCGGTGTTCTCGGGCACCGGCGAACTGGTGGCCAACGCCCCGCACATGCCGGTGCATCTCGGCTCGATGGATCGTTCTGTAGAAACGGTGATCCGGGAGAATGAGGGCGCCATTCGGCCCGGCGACGTGTTCGCGCTCAACGCACCTTATAATGGCGGCACCCACTTGCCGGACATCACCGTGTGCTCGCCGGTGTTCGACGATGCGGGGAAAGAGCTGCTGTTCTGGGTCGCCTCGCGCGGCCATCATGCGGACGTGGGCGGCGTCGCCCCCGGCTCCATGAGCCCGCGCGCCACGATCATCGAGGAAGAAGGCGTCTATATCGATAATTTCAAGCTGGTGGACCAGGGCCGCTTCCGCGAAGCGGAGTTGCTTGGCCTGCTTTCCGGCGCGAAATATCCGGCCCGCAATCCGGTGCAGAACGTGGCCGACCTCAAGGCGCAGATCGCCGCCAATGAGAAGGGCATCCAGGAACTGCGCAAGATGATCGCGACCTTCGGGCTTGACGTCGTCACCGCATACATGGGCCATGTACAAGACAATGCGGAAGAGAGCGTGCGCCGCGTGCTCGACCGTCTCAATGACTGCGAATACAGCTATGAGATGGACCAGGGCACGGTGATCAAGGTGAAGATCACGGTGGACAAGACGGCGCGGCGCGCCACCGTGGATTTCACCGGCTCCTCGCCGCAGCAGCAGACCAATTTCAACGCGCCGGCTCCGGTTACGCGCGCGGCCGTGCTCTATGTGTTCCGTGTCATGGTGGAGGACGAAATCCCCATGAATGCCGGCTGCCTGCGGCCCATCGACATCGTGGTGCCGCAGGGCTCCATGCTCTCGCCGGTCTATCCCGCCGCCGTCGTGGCGGGGAATGTGGAGACCTCGCAGGCGGTCACCAATTGCCTTTTCGGCGCGCTGAAGGCCATGGGTGCGTCCCAGGGCACCATGAACAATCTCACCTTTGGCAATGAGAAGATCCAGTATTACGAGACCATCTGTTCGGGCTCCCCGGCGGGCCCCGGCTTCGACGGCACGGACGCGGTGCATGTGCACATGACCAATTCGCGCCTGACCGATCCGGAAATCCTGGAAACCCGCTTCCCGGTTCTGCTGGAGGATTTTCACGTGCGGCCGGGCTCGGGCGGACGGGGACAGTGGAACGCGGGCGCGGGCACCTATCGCCGCATCCGCTTCCTGGAGAAGATGGATTGCGCGCTGCTCTCCTCGCACCGGCGCGTGCGGCCGTTCGGGCTGGACGGGGGCGAGTATGGCGCCGTCGGCGAAGGGTTCGTGCGCCGCAATGATGGATCCTACGACGTGCTGGAGGGTTGCGCCCAGACCGTGCTGGAGGCCGGCGAGGCGGTGATCGTCATCACCCCGACCGGCGGCGGCTTCGGGAATCCGGCGCTGCGCAAGGGGTGATCTCCAACGGGTGGTCTGAATGACGGGAGGCCGTCGCCCGCGTTTCCTCCGTGCGGGCGAGGGTGTTTTCTCGCCTTTTGATCCCAATCAATAGCGATACCTCCGCGGGGGCTAGACTGCGTTGCCAGACTTTGGCGTGCGTTGCGATCCGCGGAGAAATCCCATGGCTTGGAAATGGACGGCCCGTTCCCTGTTCGCCGCTGCCGCTGTCGGCGGGCTGACCCTCATGCCTTTGGCCGCCTTCACGCAGGTGAATGCGCCATCCCAGAAGCATGAGCCCTACGTTCCCCGTCTCGGTGACATCATGGAGACCATGCAACTGCGGCACTTCAAGCTGTGGTTTTCGGGGCGTCTGGGAAACTGGGACCTCGCAGAGTATGAGCTCGGCCAGATGCGGGCGAGTTTCCAGGATGCGCTGACCCTCTACCCTGGCATTCCGGTCGCCGACATGAGTTCGATGACCGAGCCCGCCCGGCTGATCGGCGAGGCGATCCAGGAAAAGAACGGGCCGAAGTTCGCCACCGCGTTCAAAGACATGACCGACGCCTGCAATGCCTGCCATCACTCGATCGGGCGCGGGTTCATCGTCGTGCAGGTGCCGACCTCCTCGCCCTTCAGCAACCAGTCCTTCGCGCCCCCGGCCAAATAGCCGCCGCGCTTCAAACCGAGAGTAAGGCGTCGCGGCGGGCGGGGTCGGCCTCCAGGGCCGCGAAACTGCCCTCGAACACCATGCGGCCGCGCGCCATCACACAGGTGCGGTCGCAGATGAGCCTTGCGAAATGAAGATTCTGCTCGCACAGCAGGATCGAAAGCCCTTCGGTTTTCAAAGCCATGACTGCAAGCGCGATCTGCTCGACGATGCGCGGGGCCAATCCTTCGGACGGTTCATCCAACAAGAGCAACAGCGGATTGCCCATGAGGGTGCGGGCCAGGGTCAGCATCTGCTGCTCGCCGCCGCTCATCTGCCCGCCGCGCCGCTGGCGCATTTCCGCAAGATTGGGGAATAGCGCGAACAGGCGCTCGATGGTCCAGGGCGCATGGCCGGGCCGGGCCGGGCGACGGCCGACCTCCAGGTTTTCCATCACGGTCAGGTCGGTGAAGATGCGCCGGTCCTCGGGCGCATAGCCGATGCCAGCCTGCACCAGTTCGTGGGTCTCAAGGCGCGAGACATCGGCGCCGAGCAGGCGGATCTCGCCGGTGCGGCGCGGGCCCTGGGCCATGATGGCGCGCAATGTGGTGGATTTGCCCGCCCCGTTGCGGCCGAGCAGGGCCAGCGCCTCGCCGCTCCCCACACGCAATCCCACCTCGTGCAGGATCTGCGCGCGGCCGTAAAAGGCGTCCAGGCGGGCGACGTCAAGCATTCGCATCCCCCGCGAAGGTCAGGCCGGTGCCGAGATAGATGGCGCGCACCTGCGCATCGGCACGGATGGCAGCGGGCGGCCCTTGCGCGATCAGCGCGCCGCGATCCAGCACCAGCACGCGGTCGGCATGTTCGAACACCACGTCCACGTCGTGCTCGGTGAACAGGATGCCCATGTTCCGCTCGCGGGCGAGCCGCGCCACAAGCCGCATGAGGGCGATGCGCTCGCCGCTCGCCATGCCGGCGGTGGGCTCGTCCATCAGCAGCAGTCGCGGCGCATTGGCGAGGGCGAGTGCAAGTTCCAGCCGCTTGACGTCGCCATAGGCCAGTTCTCCGCTCGCGCGCCCGGCCTGGTCTGCGAGGCCCACGAGGTCCAGCAGGGCGTCGGATTCCGCATGATGGCGGCGCGCGGCACGGCCGAAGGGGCGGGCGAGCGCGCGATGGTGCGACAGCAGCGCCACCGCCACATTCTCCCGCACGCTCATGGAGGCGAAGGTGGCCGCGATTTGGAACGTGCGTCCCACCCCGAGGCGGAACAGCCGGCGCGGCGGCGCGCCGGTGATGTCCTGCCCGGAAAGGCGCACCGTGCCGGCATCGGGCTTCACCTGCCCGCCCAGCAGGCCGAAGCAGGTGCTCTTCCCCGCGCCATTGGGCCCGATCAGGGCGAGGATCTCGCCGGCCGTGAGGGAAAAGGTGACCCCGCGCACCGCCGCGACGCCGCCATAGCTCTTGGCAAGGCCATCGGCTTCCAGCAGCGGCGGGCTCATGCGGCGGCTCCGCCCAGGCGGTCCCGCAGGCGCGTGAACGCGCCGCCGATGCCGTGGGGAAAGGCGACCACCAGCATCACGATCACCGCGCCCAGCACCAGCTTGGAGTGCTCGGTCTCGCTCATCAGCCAGATCGACAGCAGCTTGTAAGCGATGGCGCCGACAACTCCGCCGGAGATCGTCTCCACTCCGCCCAGCAGCACCATGGCGAGCGCGTCCACCGACAGGGGAATTCCCAGCGTATCGGGAAAGACGTTGCCTTTCAGGAAGGCGAACAGGGCTCCGGCGACAGCCGCGAACAGGCCGGCCAGGGCGAACGCCGCCCATTGGATGCGATGGCGATCGATGCCCAGCGCCTCGGCCCGCGCGGCATTGTCGCGCGCCGCGCGAAGGGCAAAGCCGAAGGGTGAGAAGATGAGCGTGCGCAGGGCCGCGACGCCCATGATTGCGAGGGCGAGGGCCAGCCAATAGAGGCCGGCGGGGGTGGCCGCGAACCCCTGCGGCCAGATGCCCAGCAGGCCGTTGTCGCCGCCGGTCACCTCCACCCATTGGAACGCGATCGCCCAGGCGATCTGCGCGAAGGCCAAGGTGAGCATGGCGGAATAGACGCCCGACAGGCGCACGCAGAACCAGCCGAACAGCACCGCTCCGGCGAGGCCCAGCAGCGGGCCGAGCAGGATCGCCCCTGCCATGGAGAGGCCCGCGCCCTTCAGGGCAAACGCCGCGCCATAGGCGCCGAGGCCGAAATAGGCGGCATGCCCGAACGAAGGCAGGCCGCCGGCGCCCATCAGGAAATGCAGGCTCGCGGCGAACAGCACGAAGATCGCGATTTCGGCGGCGACGCTGAGCACATAGGCGCCGGCACCGAGCGGCAGCAGGGCGGCGAGGAGCACGAGCCCGGCCACCGCCGCGCGCTCGCGTGTGGTGAACGCCCGCCATGGGGTGATGAAGGTTCCGATGGCCGGCCGCGCGGCGCCGTCCGCCCGGCCAAGCAGGCCATAGGGCCGCAGCACCAGCACCAGCGCCATCACCGCGAACACCAGCACCAGCGACACCTGCGGCAGAATGAGGATGCCGAAGGCGTTCAATTCGCACACCAGGACGGCGGCCAGAAAGGCGCCGGTGACGCTGCCCAGCCCGCCGATGACCACCACCACGAACACCTCGACGATGATCTTCAGGTCCATGGAATGGTTCACCGCCTCGCGCGGCAATTGCAGCGCCCCGCCCAGAGCCGCGAGGAACACACCGAGGGCGAACACCGAGGTGAACAGCCATTTCTGGTTCACGCCGAGCGCCGCCACCATGTCGCGATCCTGCGTCGCCGCGCGGACCAGAATGCCCCAGCGGGTGGTGTGGAATGCGAGCCATATCGCGCCAAGCACCAATGGCCCGAGGACAACCAGGAACAGGTCGTAGGCTGGGATCGCTTGGCCGAGGATATCCACCGCGCCTTTGAGGCCCGGCGCGCGGGGGCCGAGCAGGTCCTCTGGGCCGAACATCAGCACCACCAGATCCTCCACCATCAGCGTCACGCCGAAGGTGGCGAGCAATTGGAACAGCTCCGGCGCACGGTAGATGCGGCGCAGAAGCAGGATTTCCATCGTCACGCCGAGTAAGGCCACAACGGCGGCTGCGCACACAAGGGCCGCCCAGAAGCCGAGCGCCCCGGAAAACCGCTCCGTCAGGCTGTAGGCCACGTAGGCGCCGAGCATATAGAAGGCGCCGTGGGCGAAGTTCACGATGCGCGTCACGCCGAAAATGATCGAAAGCCCGCTCGCCACCAGGAACAGCGAACAGGCGCTGGCGAGGCCGGTCAGGAACTGGGCGACGATGAAATCCAAAAGTCTCGTCTCCAAGCCTTGGTTTGACAGGGGCGTCACTCTCCCCTCACCCCAACCCTCTCCCCCTCGGGGAGAGGGGGCAGCATCGGCGAGGCGGGGAAACTTCTCTTTCTCAGGCGAGCGCGGAAATCTGTCCTGCTGGTCAAGTTTCGCAGCGTCCGCCGCGCTGAAAGTTCCGCCCTCCTGTCTCTCCGTCTCGGTTTGACAGGTCCGCTCGCTCACCTCTCCCGGAGGGGGAGAGGTCGACCGCGCAGCGGACGGGTGAGGGGAAACGCCGCCGCACGGGAGAGCTTCACCCGTTAGCCCCAACCCTCTCCCTCGGGGAGAAAGGACGGCTCGGGCGAGGGGGGACCTATTGCGCCGGCCGCAGCTTTGCCGCCTCGTCCTCGCTCGGCAGATAGGCCGCGCCGTCGCGATAGACGAAGTCCACCATTCGCCCCTGGCCGTCCTGGACAGCGGTCTTGCCCACGAAGGCGCCGAGGGTGGACTGGTGATCCCCCTTGCGGAACACGATGGGGCCGAACGGGCTGACGAGGGATATTCCCTCGGCGGCGGCGATCAGCTTGTCGGTGTCCGTGGAACCGGCCTTGGCGATGATGGCGGCCGCGGCCTTGATGGTGGAATAGCCGACCACCGAGCCGAGCCGGGGATAATCGTTGAACTTCGCCCGGTACGCCTTCAGGAACGCGTCGTGCTCGGGGCTCTTGATCGCGTACCAGGGATAGCCTGTGACGATCCAGCCCTCGGGTGCCTCGTCCTTCAGCGGATCGAGATATTCCGGCTCGCCGGTGAGGAAGCTGACCACAACGCGATCCTTGAACAGGCCCCGCACATTACCCTCGCGCACCAGCTTGGCGAGATCGGGGCCGAAGGTGACGTTCAGGATCGCGTCGGGCTTGGCGGCGGCGATGGCCTGCACCACCGGGCCGGCGTCGATCTTGCCTTGGGGCGGCCATTGCTCGGCCACCCATTCCACGTCCGGCCGCTTGGCGGAGAGCAGCTTCTTGAACACCGCGACGGCGGACTGGCCATATTCGTAATTGGGCGCGATGGTCGCCCAGCGCTTGGCGGGCAGCTTGGCCGCCTCTTCCGCCAGCATCGCCGCCTGCATGTAATTGGAGGGGCGCAGGCGGAAGGTATAAGCGTTGCCCTTGTCCCAGGTGATAGCGTCGGTCAGCGGCTCTGCGGCGAGGAAAAACACCTTCTTCTGTTTCGCGTAATCTGCGACCGCGAGGCCGATGTGGGAAAAGAAGGTGCCCGCCAGCATCGCCACCTGGTCGGAGGAAACCAGCTCGTTTGCCGCGGTCACCGCATCGGCGGGCTTGCCGGCGTCGTCCTTGGAGATCACCACCAGCTTCCTACCGAGCAGGCCGCCCGCCGCGTTCACCTCTTCGACCGCCAATTGCCAGCCCTTGCGATAGGGCTCGGTGAAGGCGGGCAAGGTGGAATAGGAATTGATTTCGCCGATCTTGATCTCGCCCTGCTGGGCGCGGGCCGCCGAGGCGAACAGGGCGGCGCCGACGGCGACGGCCGCAACGGAAGCGGACAGCGTGCGCATCCTCAACCTCTCCTTCGCAGAGCCGGCGCGCCGCGGGGGAATGCCCGGTTCGGAATGGCGGCGCCGACCCCTTGCGGATACGCGAGGCGGGGTCGGAAGTCGAGCGCGTCAGGTCGCCCGCTGGAGGCGATGGGGCGCGCGCAGGCTATTGGGCGCGCTTCGCCTGCGCCGCGGCGAGGGCGGCGCGGCAGCCTTCACTGACCTGGTCCGCCTGTTTCTGAAGGCATTGTACGATGCGGCCGCCGCCCGGCTGGATTCCAGCGCACAGCTTCTCCACGTCCGCGCGGCAGGCCTGCTGGGCCGACTTGGCGGCCGCGGATGCGGCGTCTTGCGCCAGCACCGGGGGCGCCGTGAAAACGCACTGGATCAGAAAGGAGAGCGCGAGCCGCGACAAAGCGCGGCGGGGAAATGCGATGGAAGGCACGCGAAGGCTCCAGTCGGCGCGGCGCCACCGGGCCGCCGCTTCACCGCCGGCACCATGGCGATCGGCGGTTGCCCGCCGATGTCCGTAGGTTTCCGGGCCGTTCGCATGTGTGAGGTTTTGTAATGCCCAACGCCTTGCGGGCCCTCGAGCCGGCACCGTGTGCCGGCTCTGGCGCGGCCGCCCCGCCCTGGTCAGCGGCGCAGGCGGTTCAGCACGTCGGCATTTGGATAACCGTCGGGCACCATGCCGCTCTTGATCTGGAAATCCTGGACGGCGACGCGTGTCTTGCTGCCGAGGATGCCGTCGGGATTGCCGATAGCATAGCCGCGCTGGAGCAGGAGAGACTGCATCTCCACCCGCTCGGCGCGGGTGAGGGTGCGTTCGCCAGCCGGCCAGGAGGCGACGAACGGCCCGCCGCCGCGCAGCCGGTCCGACAGATGGCCGATGGCGAGGGCATAGGCGTCGGCGGGATTGTATCTCAGGATCGAGTTGAAATTCGACAGCATCAGGAACGCCGGACCCTTGGCGCCGGTGGGCAGCAGGATGAAGGCGGTATCGGACGGGCGCGGGAAATGGTGGCCGCCGGGGCGGCTGATGCCCAGCGAGGACCATTGCGCGAGGGTGTAGCGCTTGGAGCGGTCCACGTAGCGATAATCGAAATTCGCCGGCAGCACGACCTCATAGCCCCAGGTCTTGCCGAACTGCCAGCCGTCGAGCTTGAGATTATTGGCGGTGGAGGCGATCACGTCCGGGATGGAATCCACCACGTTGCGATGGCCGTCGCCGTCGAAATCCACCGCGAAGCGCTGGAAGCTGGTGGGCATGAACTGGGTCGGGCCGAACGCACCCGCCCAGGAGCCTTTCAGATGGTCGGCCGGGACATCGCCCTTGTCGAGGATCTGCAGGGTGGCGATGAATTCGTCGCGGAAATAATCCTGCCGGCGGCCGATGCAGGCCAGCGTCGCGGTGGAGCGCAGGACCGAGCGCGAGCCCATGCCGTTCGGATTGCCGTAGTCGCTTTCGATGCCCCAGATGGCGGCCACCGTATAGCGGTCCACCTTATAGGCCTTCTCCACCGCGTCGAAGATCGGCCTGTACTTCGCCAGGATCTCCTTGCCCTTGGCGATGCGCCTCTCGCTCACCAGCATGTTCACATAATCGCCCAGCGCGCGGGAGAATTCCGGCTGGCTGTCGAGATAGTCCATGATCTTCATGTCGGGCTCGAGGCCCGTGGTGAAGCGCTGGAAGCCGCGCTGCGACACGCCCTTGGCTTGGGCGAGCGGCCACATGCCGGCAATGCAATTGGGAAAATTGGCCTGCGCCTGGGCAATCGCCTCGGGCGTCATGAGGGGGTGGCTGGCGGGGCGGGTGGCCTCCGGCGTCGGATTGGCGGGTAGTCCGAAGATCGAGCCCGTCACCTGTGCCTGAGCCCCGGCGGGTGCGAGCCCCGCAAGGGAAAGGCCGAAAGCGATGGCGAGCGCTCCGCCTGTTGTCTTCAGCGCCATGACTGTCCTCTTCGCTGCGGCGGCGCGCAGATGTCGCCCCACGGATTCCATGACCGCTAGTGGGCGGTGCATAGGGTTGCTCTGTGGTTAACGTAGGGCAAGTTTATCCCCGCCGCAGGGTGGAGAAGGGCTAAATATTTCTCCGCTGGGCGAGGCTGCGCTCCCAGTCGAGCGCATGGGCGACGATGGTGGGCAGGTCGTCGAGCTTCGGGGCCCAGCCCAGTTGCGCCTGGATGCGGTCTGATGCGGCGACGATCGCGGCGGGATCGCCGGCACGGCGCGGCGAATAGGTCACGGGGAAATCCACCCCGGAAACCGCCTTCACCGTCTCCACCACCTCCAGGACCGAATAGCCCCGGCCATAGCCGCAATTGAAGATGCCACTCTCGCCTCCGGACCGGAGATGGGCGAGCGCATCGAGATGGGCGGCGGCGAGGTCGCTCACGTGGATATAGTCGCGCAGGCAGGTGCCGTCGGGGGTCTCGTAATCCGTGCCGAACACATGCAGGCCCGGCCGCTTGCCGAGCGCTGCTTCGCAGGCGACCTTGATGAGATGGGTCGCGCCGGCGGTCGATTGGCCCGAGCGGCCCTGCGGATCGGCGCCTGCCACGTTGAAATATCGCAGCGCGACATAATGCAGCGGGAAGGCGGCGCCGGCGTCACGCATCATCCATTCGCTCATCAGTTTCGACCGGCCATAGGGCGAAATCGGATTGAGCGCGGCATCCTCATCGACGGGCTCGGTGCCCACCATTCCGTAGACGGCAGCGGTGGAGGAGAAGATGAAGTGCGGCACGCCCGCCGCCACCACCGCTTCCAGCAGGGCGCGGGTCTTCACGGTATTGGCGAGATAATAACCGAGCGGGTCGGCCACGGACTCCGGCACGACGATGCGTGCGGCGAAGTGAATGACGGCATCAATGCCGTGCTGCCGCACGGTTTGCGTGACCAGGGCGCTGTCGCTGACATCGCCTTGGACGAAAACCGCAGCATCGGGCACCGCCCAGCGAAATCCGGTGGAAAGATCGTCCAGCACCACGACCGCCTCGCCCGCGTCGAGAAGCGCCAGCACCATGTGGCTGCCGATATAGCCCGCGCCACCCGTGACCAGAATCGCCATGTCCCCATCCTTCTGTCCGCGATTGCCCCAAGGCCGCCGTTGAAGTTCATCCGGTTATTGTGCGGTGCATTGATTGCTTAGGTCCACATCGCGCGAACCATTTCCATGGGGATGCGTTACCCTCTGTGGCCCGAGTCAGGTCAGAGGCAATCGTGCGATGCGGCAAGACCAAGGCGGCAAAACCAAGGCGGTAAGATCGGGCGACAAGATCGGGCGGCCATGGCGAGAACGACGATTGAGTGCTTTGCCGGGCCCGGGACCTGCGTGCTAAAAGCTCTTATCCCCGAAACTGAATGGTGCCCATTCCATGCCGAAGCCTCTGCGGAAAGCCATCCTGCCGGTTGCCGGCCTTGGTACGCGCTTCCTGCCCGCCACGAAGGCGGTGCCGAAGGAAATGCTGACCGTCGTCGACCGGCCGGTCGTGCAGCATGTCGTGGACGAGGCGCGCGCCGCTGGCATCGAGCACATCGTGTTTGTCACGGGGCGCAACAAGGCGGTCATCGAGGATCATTTCGACCGCCAGTTCGAACTCGAAAAGACGCTTATGGATCGTGGCAAGACCGCGGAGCTGGAACAGCTCGACCGCGATACGCCGAAGGCCGGCACGACCTCCTTCACCCGGCAGCAATTGCCGCTCGGCCTCGGGCATGCGGTGTGGTGCGCGCGCGACCTGATCGGCGACGAGCCGTTCGCGCTGCTGCTGCCCGACATGCTGCACCTGCCCAAGAACGGCAAGGGCTGCCTTGCCAAGATGGTCGAGGCCTATGAGCGCACGGGCGGAAACGTTATTTCCGTTTACGAGGTGCCGGATGATCAGACCCATCAATACGGTATCGTCGGCACGTCCTCTGCCCCGAGTTTCGTGCCCGAGATTACGCAGATGGTGGAGAAGCCGGCGCGGGGAACGGCGCCGACCAACCTCGCCATTTCCGGCCGATATATTTTGCAGCCGACGATTTTCGATCTGCTCGCAAAGCAGGAGCAGGGGGCCGGCGGAGAAATCCAGCTCACCGATTCGATGTTGAAGCTGATGGAGCGGGAGCGATTCTTCGCCGTGACTTTCGATGGCGCGGTGTATGATTGTGGCTCCAAAATCGGGTTCTTGATGGCCAATGTCGCTTATGCGCTCATGCGTCCTGATATCGAGCCGGAATTTCGCTCGGAACTGACGTCCTTCCTCAAGCTATGACCTTACGGAGGCAAGGCGCGATACTATCGGGATACCGATCTGCCCATCGCGCCTTGCCTTGACCGGAACTCTTTTCCCGTCTAATCGCGGTGCCTGAAGACTTATCTGGCCCAGGCGCGGAGCCCGCGAATGCTGCAGTCCCAAAACCATGGCGGCGAATTGCGCAAGCCCCGCATGAACGACGAACTGCGGTTCCTTCAGTCCTGGTTCCAGAATCCCTTGAAAACCGGCGCGGTTTCGCCCTCCGGCAAGGCCCTTGCCCGGATGATGGCTGGCTATCTGGACCCCGCGGTTCCCGGCCCGGTGATCGAGCTTGGACCCGGCACGGGGCCGGTGACGCGGGCGCTGTTGGCGCGGGGATTCGCGCCCGAACGTCTGTTTCTCATCGAGTATAATCCGGAATTCTGCGCTCTTCTGCGCCGTCGTTATCCGGGCGTCACGGTGATTCAGGGTGACGCCTACGAAATGCGCAAGACGCTGAACGGGGTCCTGCCCGGTCCGGCCGTCGGCACCATCTCCTCGCTGCCACTGTTCACCCGCTCGCCCGAGGATCGCGACCGCATGGTGAATGAGGCGTTCGACCTGTGCGTGGGCGATGCGCCGTTCATCCAGTTCACCTATGCCGTGGTTTCGCCCGTGCCGCTCAAGAATGGGCGCATCAATGGCGAGCGTTCGCCGCGCGTGTGGCTGAACCTGCCGCCTGCCCGCGTGTGGGCCTATCGGCGGCCGTGACGCCTTTTCTTTATGCCAGCCATCCCCAGGTGAAGGTGGATGCGGACCTCCCGGTTCCGCTGTGGGGGTTGTCTAACATCGGCATCGCGCGCACCCGCGCCTTTGCCCACGATCCGGCGCTGCTGGCCTTCGGACGCATCGTCTCCAGCGACGAGGTGAAGGCCAAGGAGACCGCCGCCCTTCTGGCGGAGGCGCTTCGCCTGCCGGTCGAGGTGCGCCCGGCCATGCACGAGAATGACCGCTCGGCCACCGGCTATCTGGTGGAAGCGGAATTCCAGGCGGTCGCCAATCAGTTTTTCGCTCACCCGCACGAGAGCGTGCGCGGCTGGGAGCGCGCGGTGGACGCCCAGGCGCGGATCGTGCGCGAAGTTGCGGCCGCGCTCGCCGATGCGCCGCAGACACCGCCGATCTTCGTCGGCCATGGCGGGGTCGGCACTTTGCTTCTGTGCCATCTCGCGGGCTATCCGATCTCCCGGGCGCATGACCAGCCGCCTGTGGGCGGAGGCTGCTGGTTTCAATCCGCGCCGGATCGCACGCCCGACCGCTGGCGCGCCATGGAGGAGGCTCTCACCCCATGACATCCGGATCGACTTCCGAGACCGAAGCGGTGCGCGAAAAGCTCATCGTCGCCCTGGACTTCCCCAATGTCGCGGCGGCGGAAGCGCTGGTGTGGCAATTGGGCGATACGGTCGATTTCTACAAGATCGGCCTTGAACTCACGATCGCCGGCGGCCTCGATCTGGCGAGCGACCTGATCGCCGCCGGCAAGAAGGTGTTCCTGGACCTCAAGCTCCACGACATCGACCACACCGTGGAGCGCGCCACGGCCGCTGCCGCCGCGCGCGGGGTCACGCTGCTCACCGTGCATGCCTATCCCCAGACGCTCGCCGCCGCCGCCCGAGGCGCCAAGGGCAGCGCCCTGAAAGTGCTGGGCGTGACGGTGCTGACTTCCTATGACGATGCCGATCTCGCGGCGGCCGGCTATGGCGGCGGTGTCAGCCAGACCGTGCGCCTGCGCGCCCTTCAGGCCCGCGAAGCCGGCATTGCCGGGGTTATCTGCGCCCCCACCGACGCGGCGACCGTGCGCAGCATCCTCGGGCCGGACGGCCTTGTGGTGACGCCCGGCGTGCGCCCGAGCGGCGCGGACGTGGGCGACCAGAAGCGCATCGCGACCCCCGCCGCTGCCATTGCGGCCGGCGCGAACAAGATCGTGGTCGGTCGCCCGATCATCGCCGCGCCGGACCCGGTCGCGGCGGCGCAGGCGATTTTGAAGGACATCGCCGGGGCCTGATCCCTCGACGAGATGGGCGTTGCTGTGGGATGGTCGCCGGCGCGCAAACGCCCGAGCGGGGCGGGATGGAAGGGGCGGAAATGGCCAAGGGCTATTGGATCGCACGTGTCGACGTGGTCAATCCGGTTGGATATGCGGAATATGCCAAGGCGAATGCCGAGCCCTTCGCGGCCCACAAGGCGCATTTCCTGGTGCGGGGCGGCGAGATCCATTCAAAGGAAGGCATTTCGCGCGGCCGCAATGTGGTGATCGAATTCGAGAGCTTCGAGGCGGCCCGCGCCTGCTATTTCTCGCCTGAATATCAAACGGCGCTCGCGCTGCGCCAGCCCTATTCCATCGCCGACGTGATGATCGTGGAAGGTGTCGAGCCCCCGGTCGAGGCGCCGCCCTCGGGAGAGACGCCCGCCGGCTATTGGATCATGGGGATCGATATCATCAATCAGGACGCCTATCGCGCCTATGCGGCTGCGGGTGGCACGGCGGCATTCAAGCCGCGCTTCCTGGCGCGCGGCGGGCGGCAGGAATTGCTGGAGGGCATCGGCCGCCAGCGCACCGTGCTGCTGGCTTTCGACGATGTTCCGACGGCGCTCGCCTGCTACGAATCGGACGATTATCAAAAGTCGGTGCGGCTGCGCGAAGGTGCTGCGGACGTGGACCTCATCGTCGCGCCCGGCTATAGCGGCCCGCAGCCCGCATAAGACAATAAGCCCGGATCGCCGGGGGGAGCCAAGCCAAGTGTCGGATCTGCGTGTCGTCATCACCGGGGCCAGCGGCCGCATGGGGCGTTCGCTCCTGCGCGCGGTGCTCGAAACCGAGGGATTCGCTTTGGTCGGCGCGCTGGAGCACGCCGACAGCCCCCATCTCGGCGAGGATGCGGGCCTTCTGGCCGGCATCGGCGTCTCCGGGGTGACCGTGCGCAACGATGTGTCGCGGGTGCTGAACGGCGCCGACGTGGTGATCGATTTCACCACGCCTTCGGCGTCGGTACGGCTGGCCGAAACGCTGGCGGAAGCCGGCATCGCCCATGTCATCGGCACCACCGGCTTTTCCTCGGCCGATCTCTCCACCATCGCCGCTGCCGCGCGGCGCACGGTCATCGTCCGCTCGGGCAATATGAGCCTCGGCGTGACCCTGTTGGCGGCGCTGACCAAGCGCGTGGCGGCGACGCTGGGGCAGGAATTCGATATTGAGATCGTCGAGATGCACCACGCCCGCAAGGTGGATGCCCCCTCCGGCACCGCGCTGCTGCTGGGCGAGGCGGCGGCGGCCGGCCGCAACGTGGACCTTGAGGATTACTGCGTGCGCGGCCGCGACGGCGTCACCGGTCCGCGCCGGTCCGGCGCCATCGGGTTCGCCAGCCTGCGCGGCGGATCGGTGATCGGCGAGCACCAGGTGATCTTCGCCGGGCCGGCGGAGCGCATCGAACTGGTACACAAGGCCGAGGATCGCTCCATCTTCTCCCACGGCGCGCTCACCGCCGCCCGCTGGACCAGGGGCCGCGAGCCCGGCCTCTACAGCATGGCAGATGTGCTTGGGCTGGCGGACTTCTGACCCCTCCGCAGCACCATGACTTTTGAGTTCGCCGGCGCGGACGTGCTATCAGTCGCGCCGACAAATCAATCTGCCCTCCGGCGGCCCACTCCCAAGGCCCGGCCGCGGCTCTTCGCTCAAGGAATGCGTCCATGGAAAGGCTTCTCGTCCTCGTCCGTCACGGACAGAGCGAGTGGAACCTCAAGAACCTCTTCACCGGCTGGCGCGATCCGGGCTTGACCGAGAAGGGTGTCGCGGAGGCGCAGCGCGCTGGCAGCCTGCTCGCCGCGGAAGGGTTGAGCTTCGACTTGGCTTACACGTCCGCCCTTGGCCGCGCGCAGCGCACCTGTTCGTTGATGCTGGAGGAGATGGGTCTTAGCGGCATCGAGACCATCGCCGACCAGGCGCTGAACGAGCGCGATTATGGCGACCTCTCGGGTCTCAACAAGGATGACGCGCGCCAGCGCTGGGGCGAGGAGCAGGTGTATATCTGGCGCCGCTCCTACGATATTCAGCCGCCCGGCGGGGAGAGCCTGCGCGATACCGTGGCGCGGACGCTGCCTTATTATGTGCAGGAGATCCTGCCGAGCGTGCTGCGTGGCCGGCGTACCCTGGTGGCGGCCCACGGAAATTCGCTGCGGGCGCTAGTGATGGTGCTGGAGCGGCACACGCCCGAAAGCATCGTGAAGCGCGAACTCGCCACCGGCGCGCCCATCATCTATCGCCTCGCGCCCGACGCCACCGTTGAAGAATATCGCGACCTGATCGTCTGATGGCCCCCGGCCCGTCTTGCGGGCCGGGTGAGGTGGCGGGGCATGCGGGTTCAGCGCATCGCCGGCTCAGCGCATGGCGGGGGCCGGCGGCTCGGGAAGCGCGCCCGCGCCGGGCTTCGTGGGGCGCGGCGCCTGGGCAAGGCCGGCGGCAAGTCGCGCCGCCACCGCCTGCGCGAAGCATTTATAGCTCCAGTCCGTCAGGTGCAGGCCGTCGAGGATGATCATCTGCGAGAGGGGCACGCCGTCGCGCTCCTTCCAGGCCTTCATCATGGCGTAGCGGGCGATCACCGGGACATTCTCCTGCTGCCCGACCTCGGCGATCAGCTTCAGCATCGGCCCCGTGTCGGCGTCGATATTCACCCAGGGCGAATATTGCAGGTCGATCAGCACCGGATCAGCGCCATAAGTGCGGATGGCGGCGATGCCGGTGCGCAGCTGCGCGCCGAAATTGCCCAGGCCGAAGCTGCGCAGCACATAATTTGTGCCCACCTGCCAAAGCACCACATCCGGCTTCAGCGCTCCGACGTCGCGGTCGAAGCGGGAGAGATTCTCCGGCACGTCCTCGCCATTGCCGCCCTTGTTGACGACTTTGATCTGCGTGCCGGGGAAGCGCGCCTGCAATTCCGCCTCCAGCACCGTGGGATAGGTGCGCGAGGGATCGGAGGCGCCGACCCCGGTGGTGGAGGAGGAGCCGATCGCCACGATGGTGATCGCCTTGGTGCGCGCGAATGTTGCGGCCGCGCGCGGCACGCTGAGGGCGGCCTGGGGCGGCTGGACGGGGCAGGCGGTCGTCTGCGCGATGGTGGGCGTGGCAAGCAGGCCCAGCAGCGCGACGCCGCAGGCGCGTCGCGCAGTGCCGGAAAACAACGCGGCCATGCCGCTCTCCTTCGTGGCGTCCTATGGCGCCTTCTGGCGCAGCGCGAACCCGAACAGGACGGTGGTGACGCCGTTCACGATCAGATCGATGCCCAGGAACAGGCCGAGCAGGAATACCGAATTCACCGGCCATCCGGCAATGATGATCACGCCCAGAAGGAAGGTGATTACGCCCGAGAGGGCGAGAAATCCCCAGCCGGCCGCCGGGCGCGCGCCGATCGCAGCGAAGATGCGGAACCCGCCGCCGACCACCAGCGACACGCCGATCATCAAGGTGATTACACCCGCCGCGAGCAGCGGCTGATACATGATGAGCCCGCCGGCGATCACGTAGAGCACGCCGCCCAGCAGCCAGAATAGGAAGCGCCCCCAACTCTGCACGCGGAAGGCGTGGAGAATCTCGACGATGCCGGCGACCAGCACCAGCGCGCCGACATAGAGCGCGGTGACGAGCGTGGAGGTGAGCAGATGCGCGAGCGCGATGAAGCCCAGCACCACGAAGGCGATCCCAAGGGCCACGAACCAGCCCCAGCTGGTCCGGATCTCGGTGATGTGAAGCTTGGCGGTGGGGGAGGAAAGGCTGGTGGGCATGATTGGTGCTCCGGCAGCGGAATGCCGTCCGCAGGCGATCATATCCGCCCCCTGCGTGCAATGCTAAGACGCAATGGGGTGTCCCCGGGGGGAGCATAATTTACCGGCGCGATTCGCCGCAGGCTGGAAACCCGTTGATGACGCAGACCAAACGTTCACGCCGCGCCGCCCAGGAGCAAGCGGAAGCCGAGCGCCGCGCGGCAGAGATCGCCGGGCTCTGGGTGGGCCATCGCGTGGTGCGGCTGCATGTGCGCCTGTTCATTTCGATCCTGATCGGCATCCTCACCTTCGTCATCCTGATCCGCACCGGCCTGGCGGAGGGCGTGATGGGCGCGCTGATCTCCTGGGACATCGCCGTTTTTGTGTGGCTCTGCCTCGTGGGCGTGCTGGTGGTGCGCACCGACGCCAAGATGCTGAGCATCCATGCGGGCATCGACGACGAGGGCGGGCCGGTCATTCTGATCGCCTCGCTGCTGTGCGCCGGCATCAGCCTGGTGGCGGTCATCATGGCGAGCGGCCATCACGGGGCCGACGGCAGTTCCTCGCCGGAGCGGGTCGGACTGGCGGTGGGCACCTTGCTGCTTTCTTGGCTGTTCCTTCATACGATCTATGCGCTGCATTATTCGCGGGAATATTATTCCTCCCACCCCGATGCCTCGCCCATGCTCGTGTTTCCCGGCGATGCGCAGCCCGATTATTGGGATCTGCTCTATTTTTCGTTCAATATCGGCACCGCCTCGCAGACCGCGGACATCACCATTCCCTCGCCCCGCCTGCGCCGGGTGGTTCTGGGGCATCAGATCGCCTCCTACATCTTCAATGCGGCGGTGATTGCGCTGGGGGTGAACGTCGCCGCGAGCCTCGTGTAGGACGGCGTATGGTGCGATGCAGCATACAAAGTTGCATTGAAACAGCGAATGCACCCCTTGATATATAAAATGCAGCCACCGATACTCCATTTCGGGCCGGCGCATTCTTTCATAACAATGTAACAAAAGCGTCCGCCGGCCCTGTGTCATGCGCCACGAGCGCGAAGGGGGTGGAGGCGCGGGTGTCGCAGGTCGTCTCGGCGTTTGTGTGCGGGGTTCAAAAAAGCGGGACCACGAGCCTGTTCGAATATCTGGGCGCGCACCCCGACCTAGCCGCGCCGGACCGCAAGGAGCTTCATTTCTTCGACAACGAGGCGATCGACTGGCGGCAACCGGACTATGGCCTCCTGGAGGCCGCATTTCGGACGGACGGTGCGCGCCTGCGGTTCGAGGCCACGCCGGTTTATATGTTCTGGCCGCCGGCAATGGCGCGTATCCGGGCTTATAATTCGAAGGCGCGACTGATCTTTCTGTTTCGCGACCCGTGCGAGCGCGCCTGGTCCCATTGGTGCATGAACTATGCCCTCGGCCAGGAGGACATGATGTTTGCCGAGGCCATCCGGGAGGGCCGCGCCCGCCTGCCGCCGGACGCGCCGCTGACGCGGGCATGGCGGCGGTTCAGCTATGTGGAGCGCGGCTTCTATGGCTCCCAGGTGCGACGGGCGCTGGCGCATTTTCCCGCCGACCAATTGCTGTTCCTGCGCTCGCAGGACTTGGCGCGCGATCCGGAAACGACGCTGGCGCGCATCGCCGCCTTCCTCGGCCTGAGCAGCTTTCCGCCCATGGCTGCCAAGCGCGAATTCGAGCGCCCGCAGAGGATATGGCCGTGCCATCCCTCGGAGGCGGACAATGCGCTGATATCCAGCCTATTGGAGAGAGAGATGGGAGCGTTCGAGAGCCTGACCGACCTCGACGTGTCGGACTGGCCGGTGATGACTTTTGCCGCTTTCAGGGAACATGCGGCCGGCGCATCGGGCGGCGCCCATCTTGCGCCGGGGTGGGGGCAGGGGCTCACTCAGGCGAGCGGCACGCAATAGCGCACGAACGCGTCGGCCGGCGTGAACGAATCATAAAGGCGGCGCGCGACGGAATTGCTGGCCTTGGTGTGCCAATAAAGCTCCGTCCAGCCCTCGGCCCGGCCGCGCGTCACGAGATCCCCAATCAAGGCCCGGCCGATGCCGCCGCCGCGCACCGTGGGATCAACGAACAAATCTTCCAGATAACAGCGCGGCCCATGGCCCCAGGTGCCGGGATGCAGCACGCTGATGGCGAAGCCCACCACTTTGCCTGCGCACTCGGCGAGGCGGCAGGAGATGGGCGAGGCGGGATCGAGAATTCGCGCCCAAGTGTGCGCGGTCACATCGTCCGGCACATCGGTTTCATAGAAGGACGTATAGCCCGCCCAGAGATCGCGCCAGCGTGCTTCGTCGTGGGGCGTGGCATCCCGCAGGGTGATCGCAATCGGGGCGGAAGCCCTGCGTCTTTCGTCGTCCGTGCCGGCCATGTCCATCCCCGTTCAATGAAAGAGCGCCGGCCTGCCGTGCGGACGGGCCCCAGTCCTCATGAGGCGGGGCGTCATGGCGGCGACTTAAAAGAAAAGCGCGCCGGAGGGGCGCGCTTCTCGTTCAATTTCAATTCCAAAGGCCTCAAGGCCCGGCGCATCAGTGGCTCTGGGAGCTGGATCCCGCATTGGCCTGCGCGCCGCCGGTCTTGGGCATGATCACGACCTTGGTGCCCACCTTGACTCGATCGAACAGGTCTTCCACGTCCGCATTCAGCATGCGGAAGCAGCCGGAGGAGACGAACTTGCCGATGGTCTGCGGCTCGTTGGTGCCGTGGATGCGATACACGGTGCCGCCGAGATAAAGCGTGCGCGCGCCGAGCGGATTGCCGGGGCCGCCGGCCATGAAGCGCGGCAGGTAGGGCTGGCGGGTGATCATTTCCGCCGGCGGGCGCCAGTCGGCCCATTCCGCCTTGCGGGTGATCTTCTCGGTGCCGGCCCAGGTGAAGCCGTCGCGGCCCACGCCGATACCGTAGCGGATCGCCTTGCCGCCACCCTGCACCAGATAGAGATAGGTGTTCGAGGTATCGATAACGATGGTGCCGGCGGGCTGGGTGCTCGGGAAATCCACCGTCTGGCGGCGGAAGCGCTCCGGCACCGGCTCGCTCGGATCGACATCCTCGATGCGCGGGCCGGAGGGCGCTTCCTGCGTGCCGGGAACAACGGCGGCATTGGCCCCGTAGACGCCGGACGGCGGCGCGCTGGCCGATGCCTGGGCTGCGCCGCCATAAGACGCCGTCTGCGGCTGCACATAACCCTGCTGGGGTTGGACATAGCCTTGCTGCGGCTGCACATAGCCCTGCTGGAGCGCCTGAGCGCGCAAGGCATCCTGCTGCGCGGAGGTCGGGGGCTCGTCGGAAGCCTGCGGCTGCACATAGCCCTGCGGCTGCTGGGCATAGCCGGGCTGGGGCTGCACATAGCCCTGCGGCACGGCGGAGCCATGGGCGCCCTGGGCGGCGTAGCCGCCTTGCGGGGCGTAGCTGCCCTGGGGTGCAATCGAGATCGGCTGGTTGCTGGGCGCTGCGGCCTGAACGGGCGCGCCCTGCGAATACCCCTGCTGAGGCGCCGGTTGGGCATAGCCGGGCGCCGCATAGGACGGCGCCTGCACGCTGCCCGGCGGCGGAGCGATGGGCGCGCTCTGCACGGCCTCGTTGCGCGCCGCGGGGCGGGCATAGGGATCATTATACCCGGGGACGGTTCCCGCAGGCTCGGGAGCGATGGCGCCGGTCGCGTCCTCGTCCACCGCGGCGGCCGCGGGGACATAATACCGGCTCTGGACCGACTGAGCCTGTGCCGAAGCAGCCAGGGAGGCAGCCAGGACGGAGATCCCAAGGGCGGAGAGGAGTGTGTTGCGCAGCGTCATGGGATTCGTTGTTAATCCTGAAACGTGACGAAATTGGAAACGGTCGGAATTTTTTCATCCCATGGTCTTGCGAGGCTTGCATGCCAGGGCGTCAAGTGCCCGTGCGATGAATTAAGCCCGCGAAACCATGATCCCCCGCCGCTTCCATAACCACTTGAGGGCACCGAGTGTTCCCTTGAACTCGTAACGCTCGCTCGACGGCGGCGCAACGCAAAGAC
Source organism: Roseixanthobacter finlandensis (assembly GCF_043195105.2). Lineage (NCBI taxonomy): Bacteria > Pseudomonadati > Pseudomonadota > Alphaproteobacteria > Hyphomicrobiales > Xanthobacteraceae > Roseixanthobacter > Roseixanthobacter finlandensis. The sequence continues at coordinate 603,058 of NZ_CM195536.1, forward strand.
GCACGGATAACCTAATCGTGGTGCAATCCTGGAATGCGTTGCAGCAGGGTGACGGTCGCGCCGCTTGAAAATGAGCGCGGATCAATATAAAGATATCTTTATGTCTTTAGTTGGCCATGATCTCACGGCGAAGCCGCTATCCTACGCCGTCCTCCTCGAGGGGCTGAAGGCGGCAGGTGAAGACACGCGCCTGCGCCTGCTCGCCGTGCTCGGCGAAGCGGAGCTGACGGTGTCCGACCTGACGGAGATTCTCGGCCAATCCCAGCCGCGCATTTCGCGCCACCTCAAGCTGCTGGCGGATGCCGGCCTGGTGGAGCGGCATCGCGAAGCCAGCTGGATGTTTTATCGCCGGGCCGCGGAAGGGCCGGGCGCGGGCCTTGCCGCCATCCTGCTCCAGCTGCTGGACCCGCTGGACGACGTGGCGCGGCGCGACCTCGAGCGCCTCGCCGAGGTACGGGCCGCCCGCGCCCAGGCGGCGCAGATCTATTTCGCCGCCCATGCCGACCAATGGGATGCCATCCGCAGCCTTCATGTGCCCGAGACGGCGGTTGAGGCCGCGGTTCGCGAGGCCTTGTCCGGACGGCCCATTGACGCGCTGCTGGATCTCGGCACCGGCACCGGCCGCATGCTGGAGCTGTTCGCGCCCGAAATCGGCCGTGGCGTGGGTGTCGATCTTTCTCCTGACATGCTGGGCATCGCCCGCGCCCATCTGGAGCAGGCGGGCATCCGCAATTGCTCGGTCCGCCAGGGCGACATCTACAATCTCGCCATGCCGCGCGAGAGCTTCGATGCCATCATCATCCATCAGGTGCTGCACTTCCTGGACGACGCCGGCCGCGCGGTGCGCGAGGCGGCGCGCCTGCTGCGGCCCGGCGGACGCCTGCTGGTGATCGATTTCGCGCCGCACGATCTGGAATTCCTGCGCGAGGCCCATGCCCACCGCCGGCTCGGCTTCTCCGCCGAGGCGGTGGAGGCCTGGCTCGGCCAGGCCGGTCTCGTGCCGACGATGCATCGCCTGCTCGCCCCCGAGCGGAGCGGCGGCGATGCGCTGACCGTATCCCTATGGCTCGCCCGCGATCCGCGTGTGGCCGAAGCCCAAGAACAGAGAGAGGTTGCGTGATGGCCGGGCCGATCCGTGCGAGCCGGGAAATTGGCAAGGCGCCGGTGGGCGTCTCGTTTGAATTCTTCCCGCCCAAAAGCGAGGAGATGGAGCGCAACCTTTGGACCAGCGTCGCCCGCCTCGCGCCGCTCGCGCCGCGCTTCGTTTCCGTGACCTACGGCGCAGGCGGCTCCACGCGCGAGCGCACCCACGCCACCGTCGAGCGGCTGGTGCGCGAGACCGATCTTGCCCCAGCCGCCCATCTCACCTGCGTCGCCGCAACCCGCGCCGAGATCGACGATGTGGTCCGCGCCTATGCCAAGGCGGGCGTGAAGCACATTGTCGCCCTGCGCGGCGATCCCACCAGCGGGGTCGGCACGACGTATGAGCCGCACCCGGACGGCTATGCCCATGCCTGCGATCTCGTCGCGGGCATCCGCAGGCTCGGGGATTTCGAGGTTTCCGTCTCCGCCTATCCGGAAAAGCACCCGGAGAGCCCGAGCATCGATGCCGACATCGATTATCTCAAGGAGAAGGTGGACAATGGGGCGACCCGCGCCATCACCCAATTCTTCTTCGATAACGATGTCTATTTCCGCTATCTGGACAAGGTGCGCGCGCGCGGCATCGACATTCCGATCCTGCCGGGCATCCTGCCCGTGACCAATTTCAAGCAGGCCGCGAACTTCGCCGCCCGCACCGGCGCGAGCGTGCCGGACTGGCTCGCCAAGCGCTTCGAGGGGCTCGACAATGATCCCGAGACGCGCAAGCTGATCGCCGCCGCCGTCGCCGCTGAGCAGGCCACCGACCTGGTGGATCGCGGCGCGGGCGATATCCATTTCTACACCTTGAACCGCGCCGACCTGGTCTATGCCATCTGCCACCTGCTCGGTCTTCGCGACACGGGCGTGGCCAGCTCGGCGCCACAGGCCATCGCGGTGTGATGTTTTGCGTTTAATGCGGGGCGGCGGTGCCGTCCCGAGCGGTCCGGGCCGCTTTCCCGAGCAGACGATTCAAGGCTTCCCAGACGGGATCAGTGGTGCACCATGACCGACACCCGAGAAAAGACCACCGCCACCCTCCATGCCGCCGCGCGCGAGCGCATCCTGGTGCTGGACGGGGCCATGGGCACCATGATCCAGGGCCTGAGGCTGGACGAGGCCGGCTATCGCGGCGCGCGCTTCGCCGACTGGCCGCGGGATGTGAAGGGCAATAACGACCTGCTGAACCTGACCCGGCAGGATGACGTGCGCGCCATTCACCTGAAGTATTTCATGGCCGGCGCCGACATCGTCGAGACCAACACGTTTTCCTCCACCACCATCGCCCAGGCCGATTACGGCATGGAGGAATTCGCCTACGAGCTGAATGTGGAAGGCGCGCGCCTCGCCAAGGAAGCGGCGGCGCAGGCGCAGGCGCAGGACGGGCGCCCCCGCTTCGTCGCCGGCGCCATCGGCCCCACCAATCGCACCGCCTCCATCTCGCCGGACGTGAACGACCCCGGCTTCCGTGCCACCTCGTTCGACGAACTGGCCGTGGCCTATGGCGAGCAGGCGCGCGGCCTGCTGGCCGGCGGCTCCGACCTGCTGCTGATCGAGACCATCTTCGACACGCTGAACGCCAAGGCCGCGATCTTCGCCATCGAGGGGCTGTTCGACGAACTGGGTTATCGCGTGCCGGTGATGATCTCCGGCACCATCACGGACCTTTCCGGGCGCACCCTTTCCGGGCAGACGCCGGCGGCCTTCTGGTATTCGCTGCGCCACGCCCAGCCGTTTTCCATCGGCCTCAATTGCGCGCTCGGCGCCAAGGAGATGCGCGGCCATATCGCCGAGATCGGCAAGGTGGCCGACACCTTGGTGTGCGCCTATCCCAACGCCGGCCTGCCCAACGAATTCGGCATGTATGACGAGAGCCCCGAGGCCATGGCGGTCCTGGTGGGCGAATTCGCCGCCTCCGGCCTCGTCAATATCGTCGGCGGCTGCTGCGGCACCACGCCGGACCATATCGCCGCGGTGGCGAAGGCGGTCTCCGTCCATAAGCCGCGCGCCGTGCCCGATCTACCGCCCATGCTGCGCCTGTCGGGCCTCGAACCGTTCGAGCTAACGCCGCAGATCCCGTTCGTGAACGTGGGCGAGCGCACCAATGTCACCGGCTCGGCCCGGTTCCGCAAGCTGATCACCAACGGCGATTTCCCCGCCGCGCTCGATGTCGCCCGCGACCAGGTGGAAAACGGCGCCCAGGTCATCGACATCAACATGGACGAAGGCCTGCTGGACAGCCAGAAGGCCATGGTCACCTTCCTCAACCTCGTCGCCGCCGAGCCGGATATCTCCCGCGTGCCGGTGATGGTGGACAGCTCCAAGTGGTCGATCATCGAGGCCGGGCTGAAGTGCATCCAGGGCAAGGGGATCGTGAACTCCATCTCCATGAAGGAGGGGGAGGACAGCTTCCGTGCGCAGGCGCGCCTCGTGCGCCGCTATGGCGCCGCCGTGGTGGTGATGGCGTTCGACGAGCAGGGGCAGGCCGATACGTTCGAGCGCAAGACCCAGATCTGCGCCCGCGCCTACAAGATCCTCACCGAGGAACTCGGCTTCCCGGCCGAGGACATCATCTTCGATCCCAACATCTTCGCGGTCGCCACCGGTATCGAGGAGCACGCGCCCTATGGCGTGTATTTCATCGAGGCCACGCGCTGGATTCGCGAACACTTGCCGCATGCCCATATCTCGGGCGGCGTGTCCAACCTGTCGTTCTCGTTCCGCGGCAACGAACCGGTGCGCGAGGCGATGCATGCCGTGTTCCTCTACCACGCCATCACGGCGGGCATGGACATGGGCATCGTCAATGCCGGCCAGCTCGCGCTGTACGACGAAATCCCGGCCGAGCTGCGCGAAGCGTGCGAGGACGTGGTTCTTAACCGCGATCCGGAGTCCACCGAGCGCCTGCTGACCCTGGCCGAAGGCTTCAAGGGCGGCGCCGGCAAGGAGAAGAAGGAAGCCGATCTCGCCTGGCGCACCTGGCCGGTGGACAAGCGCCTCGCCCATGCGCTGATCAACGGCATCACCGAATTCGTCGATGCCGATACCGAGGAGGCGCGCCAACAGGTGGCCCGTCCGCTGCACGTCATCGAAGGCCCGCTGATGGCCGGCATGAACGTGGTCGGCGACCTGTTCGGCGCCGGCAAGATGTTCCTGCCCCAGGTGGTGAAGTCCGCCCGCGTGATGAAGCAGGCGGTGGCCTATCTCATGCCCTTCATGGAGCAGGAGAAGCTGGACAACGGCACCACCGAATCCTCCTCCGCCGGCAAGATCCTGATGGCGACGGTGAAGGGCGATGTGCACGACATCGGCAAGAACATCGTCGGCGTCGTGTTGCAGTGCAATAATTTCGAGGTCATCGACCTCGGCGTGATGGTGCCCACCGCCAAGATCCTGGAGACGGCCAAGCGCGAGAATGTGGATGTGATCGGCCTGTCCGGCCTCATCACCCCGTCGCTGGACGAAATGGTGTCGGTTGCCTCCGAGATGGAGCGTGAGGGCTTCGTGGTGCCGCTGCTGATCGGCGGCGCCACCACCTCGCGCGTCCATACGGCGGTGAAGATCGCCCCGCAATATGAGCGCGGGCAGGCGGTCTATGTCACCGACGCGAGCCGCGCGGTCGGCGTGGTGGCGAACCTGCTGAACCCGGAAACCCGCTCCTCCTACATGGCCGACGTGAAGGCGGAATATGTGAAGCTGGCGGACGCCCATGCCCGCGCCGATGCCGCCAAGCAGCGCGTGCCGCTGGCGAAGGCGCGGGACAACGGACTGAAGCTGGATTTCTCGACCTATCTGCCGCCAAAGCCCAGCTTCATCGGCACCCGCGTGTTCGAGGACCACGACCTTGCCGATCTGGTGCCGTTCATTGATTGGACGCCGTTCTTCCAATCCTGGGAATTGTCCGGCCGCTATCCGGCGATCCTGGAGGATCCCGTCATCGGCGAGCCGGCGCGCAGCCTGTTCAAGGATGCGCAGGCCATGCTGGCCCAGATGGTGGAGGAGAAGTGGGTGACGGCGAAGGCGGTGGTGGGCTTCTGGCCCGCCAACAGCATCGGCGACGACATCGTCCTGTTCCGCGACGACACCCGCAAGACCCCGCTGGCCACCCTGCACACCCTGCGCCAGCAACTGGCCCGGCGCGAGGGACGCTTCAACCTGGCGCTGTCGGATTTCATCGCGCCGCTGGAAACCGGCGTGCCGGATTATGTGGGTGGCTTCGCCGTCACCACCGGTTTTGGGGAGGCCGCCCGCTCGGACGCCTTCAAGCACGCCAATGACGATTATTCCGCGATCCTGGTGAAGGCGCTGGCGGACCGGCTGGCGGAGGCCTTCGCCGAGCGCATGCACCATCTGGTGCGCACCCAGTTCTGGGCTTATGCGCCGGAGGAGGGGCTCTCCACCGACGACATCATCCTGGAGAAATATCGCGGCATCCGTCCGGCGCCGGGCTATCCGGCCCAGCCCGACCATACGGAGAAGGGGACGCTGTTCTCGATCCTGGATGCCACCAACAAGATCGGCCTGGAACTGACCGAGAGCTATGCCATGTGGCCCGGCGCGGCGGTCTCGGGCCTCTATTTCTCCCATCCCGAGAGCGCCTATTTCGGCGTCGGAAGGATCGAGCGCGACCAGGTGGAGGATTATGCCACCCGCAAGGGCTGGAGCGTGGAGGAGGGCGAGCGCTGGCTCGCGCCGATCCTCAATTACGATCCCACCCGGCGCGAGGCGGCGGAATAAGGGCACGGGCCGGAGCGAAGGCGACGACCCAGGCGCGCCTTCAGCCTGCACAATCGCGCAATAAAAAAGCCGAGGCATGCAGCCTCGGCTTTTTTCGATCCGGAGGTGCGACCGCTGACGGAATGTCCGTCAGCGCACGCGCCGTCCGTTCAGATCCCGCTCATGGGATAGTTCGGGCTCTCGCGGGTGATGGTCACGTCGTGGACGTGGCTTTCGCGCAGGCCGGCGGAGGAGATGCGCACGAAGCGCGCCTTCTCGCGGAATTCGGTCAGGTCCGCGCCGCCCACATAGCCCATGGCGGCGCGCAGGCCGCCGGAGAGCTGGTGCAGCACGGCGGAAACCGGACCCTTATAGGCGACCTGCCCCTCGATGCCTTCCGGCACCAGCTTCAGCGTGTCGCGCACTTCCGCCTGGAAATAGCGATCCGCCGAGCCGCGTGACATGGCGCCCACCGAGCCCATGCCGCGATAGGATTTGTACGAGCGGCCCTGGAACAGGAACACTTCGCCCGGGCTCTCGTCGGTGCCGGCGAGCAGCGAGCCGATCATGGCGCAGGAAGCGCCTGCGGCGAGCGCCTTGGCGAGGTCGCCGGAATATTTGATGCCGCCGTCGGCGATCACCGGGGTGTTGGTGGCCTGGGCCGCCTCCACCGCATCCATCACGGCGGTGAGCTGGGGCACGCCGACGCCGGCGACGATACGGGTGGTGCAGATGGAGCCGGGGCCGATGCCCACCTTGATGGCGTCCGCGCCGGCATCGATCAGCGCCTTGGCGCCGTCGGCGGTGGCGATGTTGCCGGCCAGGATCTGGGTGGTGTTGGAGAGGCGCTTGATGCGCTCCACCTGGTCCAGCACCTTGCGGGAATGGCCGTGGGCGGTATCCACCACCACCAGGTCCACGCCGGCGTCGATCAGGCGCTCGGTGCGCTCGTAGCCATCCTCGCCGACCGTGGTGGCGGCGGCGACGCGCAGGCGGCCCTGCTCGTCCTTGGCGGCATTGGGATTTGCGACCGCCTTCTCGATGTCCTTCACCGTGATCAGGCCGACGCAGCGATAATCATTGTCCACCACCAGCAGCTTCTCGATGCGGTGGTGATGCAGCAGGCGCTTGGCTTCGCTCTGGTTGACGCCCTCATCCACGGTGATGAGCTTGTCCTTGGTCATCAGCTCGGCGACCCGCTGGGTGGGGTCGGTGGCGAAGCGCACGTCGCGGTTGGTGAGGATGCCGACCAGCTTGCCGCCGCGCCCGTTGGAGCCGCGCTCCACCACCGGAATGCCGGAGATGGAATAGCGCTTCATCAGCGCCAGGGCATCGGCGAGCGTATCGTCGGGATGGATGGTGACGGGGTTCACCACCATGCCCGATTCGAACTTCTTCACCTGCCGCACATGCTCGGCCTGGATTTCCGGCGTGAGGTTGCGGTGAATGACGCCGATGCCGCCGGCCTGGGCCATGGCGATGGCGAGGCGCGATTCGGTCACCGTATCCATCGCGGCGGACAGGATCGGGATATTGAGCGTGATGGTGGAGGTGAGGCGGCTGATCAGCTTCGCATCGCCGGGCATGACTTCCGACGGGCCGGGCAGCAGCAGCACGTCGTCGAAGGTCAGCGCTTCGCGAAAGGGCGAACCGGAAATGGGGTGGATCGAGCCGGGCACGCTGGGCGACGACATGGCCAACTCCTTGATATGAGCGCGGCCGGAGATCCGGCCGGGAAGAAGGAAACGCCGCGGAAAAGCTCGTCCCGGCTGCGTTATCGAGTTGGCGGTGGCGCATACCATGGCCGGGCGACGATTCAAAGACCCGCCGGCACGCTTCCTCCATGCGTCCGGCGCAGGGGCGCCCTGCGAGGGACGGCCGATCTCGCTCCGCACCGCCCCAAAGCTTGGGCCGGACTCGAAGCATTTAAGATATATATAGCGATATCAATATCTTATATGGGTGTGCCCCGATCAATTCCTGATCGACATTTCGTGGACATGCTCTAATGTCGCCACGCCCTGCGCAAAGGCACGTCCGTGTGAGCGGACGCGCGGTGCGAGACGGGTGGGGGTGTCGGGCAAGGAATGCGCGCATGTACATGATGCTGTTCGGGCTCGTCCTGTTGTTGGGCGTCCATGTGCTGATCAGCCTCCGGGGGGTGCGGGCGCAACTGATCGCCCGTCTCGGCGAGGGGCAGTACAAGGGCTTCTTCTCGCTCGTGGCGGTCAGCGGCCTGTTGCTGACGGCCTATGGATTCGCCTTGTGGCGGGCGGCGGGCTCGGCCCCGGTGTGGGATCCGCCGCTGTTCATGCGCCACATCACCATGCTGCTGATGCTGTTCGCCGCCATTGCCGGTGTTGCGGCCTATGTGCCGAGCCATATCAAGGCGAAGCTCAAGCATCCGCTGCTAGTCGCGGTGAAGATCTGGGCGCTGGCCCATCTGCTGTCCAATGGCGATATCGCCTCCATCGTCCTGTTCGGCTCGGTGCTCGCCTGGGCGGTTTATGACCGCATTTCGCTGAAGCGCCGCGGCGATCCGCTGCCGGTGGCGCCGCAGGGCTATCGGGGAGACATGCTGGCGGTGGCTGGAGGGCTGGTCGCCTATCTCCTGCTGGCCTTCGTCTTCCACCCCTATGTCGTCGGCGTGCCCGTCATGGGCTGAATTTTCGGGCGGGCAGCGCGCCGGTTCCCGCCCACCCAGGCTTCAAGCAAAAACATATCGAGGAACGCGTCATGTCCATCCAAGCCGACGCCAAGCGCGTCACCGCGCCGGAAATCTTCGCGCGCAAGGGCGGGGACCCCATCGTCAGCCTGACCTCCTACCATGCCCATACCGCTCAGCTGCTCGATCGCCATGTGGATGTGATCCTGGTCGGCGACAGCCTGGGCATGGTGATGCACGGGCTGGAAACCACCGTGCCGGTCACGGTGGAGATGATGATCGTGCACGGGCGCGCGGTGGTGCGCGGCACGAAGCGGGCGCTGATCGTGGTGGACCTGCCGTTCGGCAGCTATGAGGCAAGTCCCGTGGAGGCCTTCCACACCGCCGCCCGCGTGCTCAAGGAAACCGGCGCCGGCGCGGTGAAGCTGGAAGGCGGCGTGCGCATGGCCGAGACCGTCCGCTTCCTGGTGGACCGCGGCGTGCCGGTGATGGGCCATGTGGGCCTGACGCCGCAGGCCATCAATACGCTCGGCTCGTTCAAGGCGCGCGGCCGCGACGATGCGGAAGCCGCTTCCATCGTCGAGGACGCCCGTGCTGTCGCCGAGGCCGGCGCCTTCGCCATCGTGCTGGAGGCCATGGCCGAGCCGGTGGCCCGCCGCATCACGCAGGAAATTTCCACCCCCACCATCGGCATCGGAGGCAGCCCGGCGTGCGATGGCCAGATCCTGGTGCTCGAGGACATGCTCGGCCTCGGCCAGCGGGTGCCGAAGTTCGTGAAGAAATATGCCGAGCTGGGTCCCGCCATCGAACAGGCGGTGGCCAATTATGCCGACGAGGTGCGTGCACGCACCTTCCCCGGCCCCGAGCACACCTATGCGCCCAAGGTGCAGAAGGCGTGAGCCGGCCAGCGGACGGTATCGCAGCCTTCCTCACCGAAAACGCGGCGCGGGGGCTGTTCGGCGTGCGCGAATTCCGCGTGCGCGGGCGGCGCGGGCTGGGCATCCTCGGACTGTTTCTGATCGCGGCGACGGCGCTCGCCCGTCCCGCCGCGGCGGCGGAGGATTGCCTTCTCGTCACCGAGCTGAAGACCGCCCAGGTGGTGGCCAAGCAGGGGCTGTGCGCAAGCCGGCATTCGCCCGCTTCCACCTTCAAGATCGCCTTGGCGCTCATGGGCTATGACAGCTTAATCCTGAAAAGCGCGACGGCGCCGGTGTTCACCACCGAGCCGGGGCTCGCGGAAGGGGAGGGGGCGCAAAAGGAGACCTGGGCCGGCCCGCAGACGCCGCAGAGCTGGATGAAGAATTCCGTCGTCTGGTACTCGCAGGTCCTGACCCGCACGCTCGGCGCGGAAAAATTCGCCGGCTATGTGAAGGCCTTCGTCTATGGCAACGAGAATCTCTCCGGCGATCCGGGGAAGGACAACGGGCTGATCCGCGCCTGGCTGTCCTCCTCGCTCCAGATCTCGCCGCGCGAGCAGGTCGATTTCCTGCGCAAGATGCTGAAGGGCGAACTTCCCGTCAGCGCCGATGCCGTGGACAAGACCGTCGCCTTGCTGAAAGTGCCGGAGGAGCCGGCGGGCTATTTGCTCTACGGCAAGACCGGCTCCGGCTTCCTCCAGCTCAATGACGGCACGCTGGATCGCACGCGGCCCTTCGGCTGGTTCGTGGGCTGGGCGGAGAAGGGCGGGCGCACATTCGTGTTCGTGCGCTTCATGTCGCTCGATTTCGCGGTGGACGAGCCGCTGGGCCTGCGGGCGCGGCGGCAGGCGCTGATGGCGCTGGAGCCTGTGCTTCGGGCGCAGGATCGCTGAGCCGGCCGTGAACGCGCCGCTCGAAACCCATCCGCACGGGCAAGGTGAAGGGCCGGCGCTGCGCCTGTCGGTGGTCATCGCCGCTCTGGTGGCGGCGCTGGTGGGCTTCGGGGGAACCGTGCCGTTGGTTCTGTCGGCGGCGGCGGTGCTGGGCGCTACGCCCGGGCAGACCGCATCCTGGGTCGCGGCCGTGTGTCTCGGCGCGGCGGGAAGCACGCTCTATCTCAGCCTGCGCCATCGCATGCCCATCGTCACCGCATGGTCGACGCCAGGCGCCGCGCTGATCGCCGGCTTTGGTGCCGGCGTCGGCATGCAGGCGGCGGTGGGCGCGTTTCTGCTGTCGGCGGTGCTGGTGATGCTGTGCGCCGCCATCCGCCCGCTCGGGCGTCTCGTGGCGCGCATCCCGGTGAGTGTCGCGGCGGCGATGCTGGCCGGCGTGCTGGCGCGATTCGTCATGGCGGTGGCGGACCATGCGGCGGCAAGCCCGGCCCTGGTGCTGCCGCTGCTGGCGCTGTTTTTCCTGGTGCGGCTGTTCTCGCCGAGCTGGGCGGTGCTGGCGGTGCTGGTTGCCGGGGGTGTGGGCGTGTTCGCCTTCGGCCTCAACACGCCGCTCACCGGCGGCTGGGAAATGCCGCAGTTGACCCTGGTTTCGCCGGTGTTCGACCCGGCGGTGATGCTCGGGCTCGGCCTGCCGCTGTTCCTGGTGAGCATGGCGGCGCAGAATCTGCCGGGCTTCGCCGTGCTGCGGGCCTCGGGCTATCATCCGCCCACGGGGTCGATCCTCGCCGCGACCGGGCTGGCCTCGCTGATCCTGGCGCCGGTGGGCTCCCATTCGGTGACCCTGTCCGCCATCACGGCGGCGATCTGCACCGGCAAGGACGCCCACCCTGACCCCGCCAAGCGATTCCTCACCGGGCCGTTCTATGCGCTGTTCTATTTCATCCTGGCCGGATTCGGCGCCACGATGGTCGCGGTGTTCGCGGCCCTGCCGCCGGCGCTGATCGCGACCATCGCCGGGCTTGCGCTGCTGTCTCCCCTCACGGGCGCGCTCACGGCCGCGCTCGCCGAGGAAAAAGGCCGGATCGCGGCGGTCGCGACCTTCACCACCACCGTGTCCGGAGTCTCCGCTTTCGGCCTCGGGGCGCCGGTCTGGGGGCTGCTCGCGGGTCTGCTGCTGCTGTTCCTGGATCATGTGCGGGCAAAACTTTAGCCGCTTCGGGTCGCGACAGCCCGGAAGGGTTTGCCACGATGCAGCCGCATGGCTAGTTTACGCGCCCTTGGCCTGGGCTTTGTCCGGCCCCTTTCGGCGCGTGCCTGTTGCGGACCATTCATGACCGACATTTTCCACGAGATCGAAGAAGACCTGCGGCGCGACCGGCTGCGCCGGGTATGGGATCGCTTCGGCATCTATTTCATCATCCTGGTGGTCGCGATCATCGCCGCCGCCGGCGCCTATAGCGCCTATCGCTATTACAGCCTGCAGAAGGCGCAGGCCGCCGGCGCCCGTTTTGAGGCGGCCAGCACCCTTGCCGAAGATGGCAAGGCCGCCGAAGCGCAGGCCGCCTTCGAGGCGCTCGCCAAGGACGGACCTTCGGGCTATCGCACCCTGGCGCGGTTCCGCGCGGCGGGCGAAATCGGTGCCAAGGACAAGCCGGCCGGGGTCGCCGCCTTCATGGCGCTCGCAAATGACGGCACCTTGCCGCCCGTGCTCCGCGACCTTGCCAGCGTGCGCGCATCTCTCCTGCAGGTGGATACCGCGCCACTGGCCGAGATCAAGGCGCAGCTCCAGCCGCTCGCCGACGGTACGGGCGGGCTGCGCCATTCGGCGCGCGAGCTGCTTGCTTTGGCGCAGTTCAAGGCCGGGAACCTCGCCGACGCCAACAAGACCGCCCAGCAGGCTATCGACGATCCGGAAGTTCCGCTCGGCGTGCGCAACCGCATGGAGCTGATCCGCACCCTGACCGCCGCTGCCGCCCAGCCGGCGCCGGCTTCGGAAGCCGCAGCAGCGGCCGCCGAGGCGAAGGCCGCCAAGGAGACGCCTGCTGCCGTGCCGGCTCCCGCCGCCGCCGCGCCGGCTGCGTCCGCACCCGCATCCGCCGCCGCATCCGCACCGGTACCCGCCGAACCGGCGCCCGCCGCCCCGTCTGCCGCCGTTCCCGGCCCGGCGGAAGGCGGCGGTGCCACGAAATGAGGAGCTTCCCCATGAACCGGCCGCTGCGTCTCCTTCTTGCGGGCTCTCTGCTGCTCGGCCTCAGTGGCTGCGCGGGCTTCGATTTCGACAAGATCAACCCGTTCCAGGAGCGCAAGACCCCGCTTTCGGGAACGCGCGAGCCGGTGTTTCCCAATGGCGTGCCGGGCGTGACCGCCTCCGCGCCGCTGGACCAGCCCTCCAACGCCAATGTGTCGCTTGACGCGATCTCGGCCGCCAAGCCAAATGCCTCCGCGGCCGCGCCGGGCACCAACTGACTCTAGGGCGCGCGTGCGCCGAGCTTAAAAAACCATGTCCTTTACCCTCGCCATCGTCGGCCGGCCCAATGTGGGCAAGTCGACCCTGTTCAATCGTCTCGTGGGCAAGAAGCTCGCGCTGGTGGACGACCGCCCCGGTGTGACCCGCGATCGCCGCGAGGGCGATGCGCGCCTCGGCGACCTCTCGTTCCGCATCGTCGATACGGCGGGGCTGGAGGAAGCTGACCCTGCGAGCCTCGAAGGACGCATGCGGGCGCAGACCGAGGCCGCCATCGGGGACGCCGACGCGCTGCTGTTCATGGTGGATGCCCGTTCCGGCCTCACCCCTACGGACCGCGCGTTCGCCGCCTTGGTGCGCAAATCCGGCAAGCCGACCATTCTCGTCGCCAACAAGAGCGAGGGGAAAGCCGGTGAGGCGGGCTCGATGGAAGCCTATGCGCTCGGCCTCGGCACGCCGATCCCGCTCTCCGCCGAGCATGGCGAGGGCCTGTCCGATCTTTATGACGCCATCTGCGACGCGCTTCCCGCCCACACCATGAAGCCGGAAGACGACGAGGACGAGCGCGAGGAAACCGACGAGGAGCGCGCGAAGCGCCCCATCAAGGTGGCAGTGCTCGGGCGGCCCAACGCCGGCAAGTCCACCCTCATCAACCGCCTTTTGGGCGAAGACCGGCTGCTGACCGGGCCAGAAGCGGGCATCACCCGCGATTCCATCTCGGTGGAAGTGGAATGGCGCGGCCGCCGGCTCGACGTGTTCGACACCGCCGGCCTGCGCAAGCGCGCGCGCATCGACGACAAGCTGGAGAAGCTCTCCGCCGCCGATGCCCTGCGCGCCATGAAGTTCGCCGAGGTGGTGGTGGTGCTCATCGATGCCACCCGCCCGTTCGAGGAACAGGACCTGCGCATCGCCGATCTGGTGGAGCGCGAGGGCCGCGCGATCGTGATCGGCTTCAACAAATCCGATCTCGTGCCCGATACCGGCCTCATGAGCCGGCTGCGGGAGGAGGCGGACCATCTGCTGCCGCAGATCAAGGGCGTGCCGATCATCCCGATTTCCGGGCTCACCGGCCGCGGGCTGGACCGGCTGGTGGAGGCGATCGCGGAAACCTACCGGGTGTGGAACATCCGCATTCCCACCAATCCGCTCAACCGCTTCCTGCAACAGGCCACCGACACCCATCCGCCGCCGGCGGTCTCCGGCAAGCGGCTGAAGATCCGCTATATGACGCAGGCGAAGGCCCGCCCCCCGAGCTTCGTCATCTTCTGCTCGCGCACCGACGCGGTGCCGGACAGCTATCTGCGCTATCTCTCGAACAGCCTGCGCGCGGCGTTCGACCTGCCGGGTGTGCCGATTCGCATGACCTTGCGCGAAAAGGCCAATCCCTACGCCTCCTGAGGCAGCGGCAGCAGGATCGTGTCCTGCGGCGCGAGGGGCTTTCCCACGGCGTCCCGCACTTCCAGCGGGGCGATGGGCTTGCCGCAGGCGGCATCCACCAGCGGCGGAAAGCTCTCGCCGCTGGAGAAGCCGTATTTCTCGCCCCATTGGCGCAGGGCGATGACCACGGGAAACAGGTCGCGGCCCTTCGGCGTCAGCACATAATCGTTGAACGCACTGCCGTCCGAGGCGGGAACGCTGGCGAGAATGCCATCCGCGACGAGCGTCTTCAGCCGGGCCGAGAGGATGTTCTTGGCGACCCCTAGGCTCTTCTGAAATTCCCCGAACCGACGCTTGCCCAGGAAGGCATCGCGCACGATCAGCAGCGACCACCAATCGCCCACGACGTCCAGCGTCCGGGCAATGGGGCAGGTGGCTTCGTCCATACGCGTGCGTTTCACGGCTTTCCTCTCCGCGCCCCGGCGGACGCTTTTCCATGATGATCATCATCAAACTGGTTGCATTATAAAACCAAAGACGCTAAACGTCCATTCGGTTTCAAAATGCAACCAACTAATGGAGCTGAAAATGCGTCTCTCAGGCAAGCGGGCCCTCATCACCGGCGGCAATAGCGGCATCGGGCTGGCCACCGCCCGCCTCTTCATCGCGGAGGGGGCGAAAGTCGCGATCACGGGGCGGAACCAGGAGACCCTGGACGCCGCCGCGGCCGAGCTCGGCCCGAACCTCCTGGCGCTCCAGGCCGATGTGGACGATTTCAACGCCACCGCCGCCGCCGTGAAACAGGCGGCGGAAGCCTTCGGCGGGCTGGACATCGTGTTCGCCAATGCCGGAATCGGCGGCTCCACGCCGCTCGGCCGGGCGAGCGTCGAGACCTTCGAAAAGATCATCAGCACCAATCTGACCGGCGTGTTCTTCACGGTGCAGGCGGCCGAGCCGTTCCTCGCCAAGGGCGGGTCGGTGGTGCTGAATGGGTCGGTGCTGGCCGTGCTCGGCGCGCCCGGCTGGTCGGCTTATGCCGCCAGCAAGGCCGGCGTGCGGGCGATGTCGCGTGTTCTGGCGTCGGAACTCGCCCCGCGCGGCATCCGGGTGAACGTGGTCGTGCCCGGCGCGGCGCGCACGGCCATCTGGTCCCCTCTTGCACCCACGCAGGAGGCGCGCGCCGCGCTGGACGCCGGGCTTGCCCGTGCGATCCCGCTCGGCCGGCTCGGCGAGGCGGAGGAAGTGGCGAAGACCGTGCTGTTCCTTGCTTCGGACGATGCCTCCAACATCACCGCCGCCGAGATCGTGGTGGACGGCGGCACCACGGGCGCCCCCTCCGGCGCGCCGATTTATCGCGGCTGAACCCGTGCCGGTGCGGGAACGCGCTTAACGAAGGGTGAACCTGCCTCCCTTACCTTCCTGCCCAAATCGACCAACGGGAATGGGTGCGATGGGTGCGGGGATGATCATCAGTCGAAGGGCGGCTTTGCGCGCCCTCTGCGGCGTGGGCGTGGGCATTGTGTCCACGCCCCTGTTCACGGTCAGGGCGGCCGATGATGCCGACGAGGTCGCGATCCGCGATCTGAAGCCGGGGACCTATATCTGGTATCCCGAACGCGCGCCTGACGGGCTTGTGGCGATCGTGGTATCGCTGCCGGAGCAGCGCTGCTTTGTCTATCGCAACGGCGTGCGCATCGGCATCTCCACGGTTTCGACCGGGCGCGAGGGCCATGACACGCCGACCGGGGTCTTCACCATCCTCAACAAGGACGTGGACCACCATTCCTCGGTCTATAACGATGCCGCCATGCCCTATTCGGAGCGGCTCACCTGGTCGGGCGTGGCGCTCCATGCGGGCGGGCTGCCGGGCTACCCGTCCTCGCACGGCTGCGTGCACCTGCCGCTGTCCTTCGCCAAGCTGCTGTTTTCCATCACCCAGGTGGGGACCCCGGTGATCATCGCCGACAGCCATAGCGGGCCGGCGGATGTGCTCGATCCCGGCCTGATCCTGCCGGCCGATGTGGACAAGATGTTCGATGCGGACGCCAAGCCGACCCTGGTGGCGGCGGCCGGCGATCCGGTGTCGCTGGTCGCCAGTGGCGCCGACCGCAAGCTGATCGTGCTGCGCGGCGGCGCGAGCGTGCTGGAAGGGGCGATCACCATCCAGGACCCCACGAAGCCGCTCGGCAACGTGGTCTATCTGCTGGCCGCCGACGGTGTCGGGCGCACCCCGCGCTGGATGGCGGTGAGCTATGAAGGCAATGGCGCGCAGCCCGGCCTTGCCCAGGCGACGCTCTCGCGTATCGTGGTGGACCCCGCGATCAACCGCGATCTGAGTGCCATGTTGAGCCCCGGCGCCACCTTGCTGGTCACCGATCTGCCGGCCCATCCGGGAACGCGCACCGACAAGGATTTTGTCATCCTCACCCGCAAGGGCACGGTATGAGGGCGCGCCGCCCCCCGATCAGCGCGCTGCGACTGGCGGGTCTTTCGGCCGCCCTCTTTGTCGTCGCGGCGCTGGTCGTGCCGAAGCCGGTGCGAGCCCAGAGCCTACCGCCGGGCGGTGCGGCCGCAATACCGGCGCGCGAGCTGTTCGGTGCGGCCAGCGGTCCCGCGCCGCTCGCGGCCAGGGCGGTGGGCTTCTATTCCAAGGGTTGCCTTGCCGGCGGTGCGGCCCTGCCGGTCACGGGGGCGACGTGGCAGGTGATGCGGCTGTCGCGCAACCGCAATTGGGGGCATCCCGATCTCATTGATTTTCTTGAGCGTTTCGCGGCCGTCGTGCCGCAGGTCTCGAACTGGCGCGGCATCCTCGTGGGCGACATGGCGCAGCCGCGCGGCGGCCCCATGCGCACGGGCCACGCCTCCCACCAGGTCGGTCTCGACGCGGACATCTGGCTGACGCCGAGCCCGGGACACGAGCTGACGCGCGCGGAGCGCGAAAGCCTCTCGGCCACCCTGGTGGTGCGCCCCGATCGGCTGGATGTGGATCCCAAGGTGTGGACGCCGGACCATATCGCGGTCATCCGTGCCGCCGCGCTCGATCCGCGCGTCGAACGCATTTTCGTGAATGCCGCGATCAAGAAGGCGCTCTGCCGCGATGCACGCGGCGACCGGGCCTGGATGACCAAGGTGCGTCCCTATTGGGGGCACGATTATCACATGCACGTGCGCTTGAGCTGCCCGGCCGACAGTCCCGATTGCCGCCCCCAGGAAGCGCCGCCCCAAGGGGACGGGTGCGGCGCGGACCTTGCATGGTGGTTCACCGACGAGGTCTTGCATCCCAAGCCCCCGAAGGTTCCGCCGAAGCCGACCCCGCCTTTGCTTCTGGCGGATTTACCCTCCGTCTGTGCCGCCGTGCTTGGCGCGCATTAACTTGACCATGGCCGATTGAGGTCACCCCAACGCCGCCCGCCTGCCGCATTTGCACCGCAGCGTGGAAGCCGCTATCCAGGAGCGGTTCCAAGGTGAAGCGTGACGGGGCGGCGATCACGCGTCTGACGAGGATGTATGGGCCGTCTCGATCGTTACATTTTCCAGACCGCGGCGGTCGCCTTCTTGGGCGTGACCATCGTTCTGACGGCCATGATCTGGTCCACCCAGGCGCTGCGCCAGTTGGACCTCGTGACCAGCCAAGGCCAGACCATCCTGGCCTTCTTCGCGATCACCTCCCTGTCTGTGCCGACCCTGATCCTGGTGATCGCGCCGGCCGCTTTGTTCATCGCCACCGCTTACACCTTGCTGAAGCTGAACGGCGATTCCGAAATCGTGGTGATGGCTGCGGCCGGCATGAGCCATTGGCGCGTGCTGCGCTCCATGATTCTCCTCGCCACCCTGGTTTCGCTTTTCTGCGCCGCGCTTTCGATCGACCTGGTGCCGGCGAGCCTGCGCATGTTTCGCGATCAAGTGTCGCGGGTTCGCGCGGACGTTGTGTCGTTCGTGGCGCAGCCGGGCCGGTTTGTGAACCTGGCACAGGGTCTCGTGTTCCATGTGCGTGAACGCTCCGCCAATGGCGTGATGCACGGCGTTTTCATCAATGACGCCCGCGAAAAGGAAATCTCCACATATCTCGCGGATCGTGGGCAGATCGTCGAAACTCCCAACGGTATTTTCCTGGTGCTCGAAGACGGCTCCATTCACCGGCGGACCTCCGGCTCGACCAGCAACGGATCGGTTGTGGCATTCCAGCGCTACGCGTTTGGATTGTCTGAACTCGCGCCGGGCTCGCAGGCGGTGGATATTCGTCCGAACGAGCGGTCGTTTGCATATGTGCTGAATCCGCCCGCGAACGACGTCTACCGCATCCTGGGGCAGGGGGGGCGGTTCCGCGAGGAGATCCACAAGCGCCTGTCGTCCGGGCTTTATCCCTTTGCTTTTTTCGCAGTGGCGGCCGCCGCGCTGGCCCGTCCGCGCACCACCCGCCAGGGGCGCGCGCTGGCACTCGCGGCGATCATTCCCATCATGGTGGCGCTCCAGATCGCGAACTTCGTCGTGACCGGCCAATTGCGCACCTCACAGGCGGCCGTGCCCATCGCCTATCTGCTGCCGATCACCTCGATCCTGCTGTGCGCGCTCGCCCTCGACGGACGGGTGAGGATCGCTGTGCCCGGCTTCATAACCCGCATCATCGACGCGATCGCGCTGCGCGTTTCCCGGCTCTCGGCGACCTGAGCCATGATCGGAAAAACCCTCGGCTTCTATTTCGCGCGGCGCTTCTTTGCCTCCGTGGCGATGATCTTTTTTTCCTGCGTCGCGCTGATCATGCTGGTGGATTTCCTCGAGATGACCCGCCGCACGGCGGATCGCGACGAGGTGACCTCGCTGGTCGTGGGTCTGCTGACGATCTACCGGACGCCGGCCTTTACCGAGCAATTGTTGCCGTTCGCGGTGCTGTTCGGCGCCATCGCCACCTTCGTGACGCTATCGCGCAAGCTTGAGCTGGTAGTTGCAAGAGCGATCGGGCTTTCGGCGTGGCAGTTCATTTTTCCGGCAGTCTTCGTTGCCTTTCTGATCGGCGTTGTCTCCACCACCCTGTTCAATCCCATCTCCGCGGAATTCAAGGAGCGGGCGAATCGGATGGAGGGGGAAATTTTCAATACCACCGCCGGCCTGATGGCGCAGGGCAAGGCGGGGTTCTGGGTGCGCCAGCAGAGCGTCGACGGGCAGGCCATCATCCAGGCCGGCTCTTCCCAGCAGGGTGGGCGCGAACTGGTGGGCGTGACCATGTTCGAGTTCGATCGCAAGGACCGTCTGGTGCAGCGCATCGAAGCCCGTTCCGCGGTATTGGAGGACGGTTTCTGGCGTTTGCAGGACGTCCGGGTGCTGGTTCCGGGGTTCGAGCAGGAGACCTATTCCGTTTACCTTGTTGCGACGAATCTGGACCCCTCGCAGGTCCAGGAGAGCCTGATCTCGCCGGATACCGTGTCTTTTTGGCAACTTCCGGCGGCGATCGAGAGTGCGGAGCAGCAGGGCTTCGGCGCAAGCCGCTACCGGCTTCAGCTTCAAAGCCTTTTGGCACGGCCATTTTTGCTCGTGGCCATGGTACTTATCGCCGCGGTGGTCGGCCTGCGCGTGTTTCGCTTCGGGGGGGTCGGTCAGACGATTCTCGGTGGCGTCGTGGCGGGCTTTCTGCTTTATCTGGGAACCAAGCTCGCCGAGGATTTAGGCGAGGCGGGCGTGGTGCATCCCGTTGCTGCTGCATGGTTTCCAGCGGTGGCGGGGATATTCCTGGGGATTCTCGTATTGTTGCACCGGGAGGACGGATGACGGTCGGGTTTCCCCCCGCCGAAGGCCATGGAGCTGCAACCGGCCGGCGCGCCTCGCGCCGCAGCGGGAGCGGCTGGGCTTTTGCCGTCGGCCTTCTGTGCGCTGCGATCGGCTTTGCTGTGCTGCAACCCGGCACGGCAGCGGCGCAGACGGCGAGCTTCGCCAACACCAAGCTGCCCAAGGCGGACCCCAACAAGAAGATGCTCGTGACCGCCGACGAGCTGGTCTACGACTACGAGAACGACAAGATCTCGGCGGTCGGCAACGTCCAGATTTATTACGACGGCTCCACCCTGGAGGCGAAGCGCGTGACCTTCGACCGCAAGGCGAACACGCTGCGCGCCGAGGGCGACGTGCTGCTGAAGCAGCCCGACGGCAAGGTTCTGACCGCCAACACCATGCAGCTGACCGAGGATTTCCGCGACGGGTTCCTGGATTCGCTGCGCGTGGACACCCCGGACAAGACCCATTTCGCGGCAACCCGCGCCGATCGCACGGACGGCAACATCACGGTGTTCCAGAATGGCGTCTATACCGCCTGCGAACCCTGCAAGGACCATCCGGAAAAGCCGGTTCTCTGGCAGATCAAGGCGGCCCGCATCGTTCACAATCAGAACGAGCAGATGATCTATTACAAGGACGCCACGCTCGAGTTCTTCGGGCTGCCGTTCGCCTATTTCCCTTACTTTTCCTCGCCCGACCCCACGGTGAAACGCAAGACCGGCTTCCTGATGCCGGAGTTCTACAATAACAGCATGCTTGGCATCGGTGCCGGCGTGCCGTTCTTCTGGAACATCGCGCCCGACCGCGATCTGACCTTCGATCCGCTCTACTTCTCCAAACAGGGCCTGCTGGCCAAGGGAGAGTGGCGCCAGCGGCTGATCGACGGCTCGTACAACATCCGCGCCGCCGGCATCCAGCAGCAGGATATCGAGCAGTTTGCCGGCCTGCCGGGCTACCGCGAAAATCGCGGCATGGTGCAGAGTTCGGGCAATTTCGTCATCAACAGCCAGTGGCAATGGGGTTGGGACGGTACCTTGACGTCCGACCGCACCTTCCTGCGTGACTATGGCCTGATCGGCGCCGCCGAAACGGAGAAAATCTCGCAGGCCTATTTGACCGGCCAGGGCGATCGCAGCTTCTTCGACGTGCGGGGAATGTATTTCCTCGGCCTGTCCGTGACCGACAACCAGGATCTCATCCCGGTGGTCGGAACGTTCAATTACAATTACGTCTTCGGCAATCCGATCTTCGGCGGCGAAGCGGGCGTGAAGGTGAATTTCAATTCCGTGTCGCGCAACGAGGCCGACTTTGTCGGTACCTCTGCGGCCACCTCCTGGGTCGGCGGCGCAACCGGAATTCCGCCCGGCTCTTGCCTGCTGAGCAATCCCAATCCGACCCAGTGCCTGCTGCGCGGCGCGCCGGGCGATTATCAGCGCCTCAGCGGCGAATTCTACTGGAAGAAGACGCTGACCGACGCCGCCGGCCAGATGTGGACGCCGTTTGCCAGCGCCCGCGTGGACGTGGCGCACGCCAATATCAGCGCATTGCCCTCCAGCTACACCGATGGGCCCACGCTGGCGGGGCAGAACGTGCTGCAGTCCGGCAATGACGACCTGATCCGCGCCATGCCGGTGATCGGCCTTGATTACCGCTATCCGTTCATCTCGGTGGAGAATTGGGGCACCCAGACCATCGAGCCGCGCGCCCAGCTGATCATCCGTCCCAACGAGACCAGCATCGGCAAATTCCCCAACGAGGATGCGCAGAGCCTCGTGTTCGACGATGCCAATCTGTTCTCGGTCAGCAAATATTCCGGCTGGGACCGGGTCGAGGGCGGCAGCCGCCTCAACGTGGGCGTCACCTATACCGCTGCGCTCAACGGCGCGGGGGTCGTCTCAGCGGTGGTGGGCCAGTCCTATAGCCTGTTCGGCAAGAACTCCTTCGCCTATGGCGACATGGCGAACACCGGCCTGGAATCGGGTCTGGAGACGAGCACGTCGGACTATGTCGCCCGCTTCAGCTATTCGCCGACCAACAATCTGGAGTTCATCTCCCGCTTCCGCTTCGATGAGGCAAATTACACGTTGCAGCGGCTGGAACTTGAGGGGCGGACCAGCATCGACCGCCTGTCGGTGTCCGCAACCTATGGTCGCTATGAACCCCAGCCCCTGCTCGGCTATTACCAGGAACGAGAGGGCGTCTTGACGACCGCCAGCTACAAGCTGACGGACGTGTGGTCGGTCAGCGGCGGCATCCGCTACAACATCGCCCAGGCGAGCATCGACATGACCACGGCGGCCATCACCTATGCGGACGACTGCTTCACCCTGGCGCTGACCTATCTCTCCGATTATTCGATCAACGGACCGAATAATGGGCCGAACAACACAGTGATGCTCACCATCGGGCTGCGCACCCTGGGTGAAACCAAGGTCCGGTCGGCGATCGGCAGCAGCTCGACTCAGTGAGGTTCGCGCGCGGCCTTGCGGTGCGCGCGGCCCCATTGCCGCCACAGGAGGCGGCAACAAGCATTTACAAGCCGAAGGGCGCGGGTTAAGCGCGCAGGGAGGCCTTCGTCTCCCGCCCCCTCGCCGAGCCAATCCGGGTTGATCGATGCAGTCCTGCCGCCGCTTCCTGTTCCTTCTCAGCCTTGCCGTTGCAGCCCTCTCCAGCGGGGGGGCCAGCGCGCAACAGATACTCGCAATGGTGAATGGCGCGCCCATCACCAGCTTCGACGTCGGCCAGCGGCAGCGCATGCACACGCTGCTGGAGCGCAAGAACGTGAGCGCGAAGGAAGCACTCGAAGAAGTGATCGATGATCGCCTCAAGATTTCCCAGGGGGCGAAGCTGGGCATCGACCTGGATAAAAAAGAGATCGATGATCTGTTCGCCAACGTCGCCTCACGCTCCGGGCGCTCGCCCCAGCAATTGGCGGACGGGCTGAAGCAGGGCGGCATCGAGCCGAGCGCCTTCAAGCAAAAGCTGCGCGCCGACAATATCTGGCAGCAATATGTGCGCGCCCGCTCGCCCAGCGTGACGGTGCGCGATCAGGATGTTCTCGCCGCCATCAATCAGAGTGGCCATGCCTCGATGGTCGCCACCGAATATACATTGACGCCGATCGTGCTGGTGGTGGCCCGTGGCAGCAATGCCTATGCGGCGCGGCTTGCCGAGGCGAATTCGCTCCGCGCGCGCTTCAACGGGTGCGACAGCGGCCTTGCGATGGTCAAGGCCATGAAGGAGACTGTGGTCCGCTCGCCGGTCCTGCGCCTGTCGTCCGAGATGCCGGCGCAGTTGCGCCAATTGCTCGACAAGACCGAAGTGGGCCGGCTGGCCCCCGCCGAGGTCACGCAGTCCGGGGTCGAAGTGTTCGCCGTCTGCGCCAAGCGCGAGGTGCGCGGCGAGGCGGCCAATAAGCGCGATGTGAAGGACCAGCTGGCAACGGCGCAATTCCAGGCGGAATCCAAGCGGCTCCTGACCGAGCTGCGCAAGAGCGCCCTGATCGTCTATCGCTGATGCCTACGGCGCTCGCGCTCACCATTGGTGAGCCCGCCGGTATCGGGCCGGACCTGACCCTCGCCGCCTGGACCCTGCGGGCCCAAAACGGCTGCCCGCCCTTCTTCGCGGTCGGCGATCCCGCCTTGCTCGAGGACCGCGCCCGCCGGCTCGGTTTGCGCGTGCCGATTTGCGCCGTCGAGCCCCAGGACGCCATCGGTGCCTTTGATGCCGCGCTTCCCGTGGTGGCCGCCGGCCCGCGCGCCACGGCCAATCCCGGCATGCCCGATGCCACCAGCGCCGCGGCGGTGGTGCAGAGCCTGGACCGGGCGGTGGACCTCGTGATGTCCGGAGCCGCCCGCGCGCTGGTGACGGCGCCGCTGGCGAAATCGGTGGTCTATGCCGCCGGCTTCCCCTTTCCCGGCCACACCGAATACCTCGCGGCCCGTTGCGCGGCGCCCGACGGTACGATCCCGCATCCGGTCATGATGATCTGGTCGCCCCTGCTCGCGGTGGTGCCGGCCACTATCCATATTCCCCTTGCCCAGGTGCCGGCGCATGTGACGCACGACCTTCTGGTTCAGACCGGGCGGATCGTCGATCGCGACATGCGCACGCGCTTCGGTGTTGCCGCGCCGCGCCTCGCCTTTGCCGGGCTCAATCCCCATGCCGGGGAGGACGGTACGCTCGGCCGCGAGGACGAGGATGTGGTCCGCCCCGCCATTGCCGCCTTGCGGTCGGAAGGGATAGATGCAAGCGGGCCGCGCCCTGCCGACACGCTGTTTCATGAAGAGGCGCGCACCGGATATGATGTCGTGATCGGCATGTATCACGATCAGGTGCTGATTCCGGCCAAGACGCTCGCGTTCCATGATGGGGTGAATGTCACGCTCGGCCTGCCGTTCGTGCGCACCTCGCCGGACCACGGCACCGCCTTCGATCTCGCGGGCACGGGCCGGGCCAATCCCACGAGCCTGCAGGCGGCCTTGCGCCTGGCTTGGCGCCTGACCGAACCGGGCCGCGCGGCATGAGCGCCATCGACGCACTGCCACCCCTACGCGACGTCATCCGCCGTCACGGGCTTTCGGCGCAAAAATCGCTGGGACAGAATTTTCTTCTGGATCTCAACCTCACCTCGCGCATCGCGCGGGGGTCAGGCGCCTTGGACGGGGCGAACGTGCTGGAGGTCGGGCCCGGTCCCGGCGGCCTCACGCGGGCGCTGCTGGCGCTTGGCGCCAATGTGGTGGCGGTGGAGCGCGATCATCGCTGCATCGAGGCGCTCGCGGAAGTCGCCGAAGCCTATCCCGGTCGGCTCCAGGTGATCGAGGGCGACGCGCTGAAGGTGGAAGCTGCCCCATTGTTCGGCGGCGAGCCGGCGCGGGTGGTGGCAAATCTGCCCTATAATATCGCGACCGTCCTGCTGGTGGGCTGGCTGTCCTCCGACCCGTGGCCGCCCTGGTTCTCCTCGCTCACCTTGATGTTCCAGCGCGAGGTCGCCGAACGCATCGTCGCCGAGCCGGGCTCAAAAGCCTATGGGCGTCTTGCGGTGTTGGCGGGCTGGCGGACCGAGGCCCGCATCCTGTTCGATGTCGCTCCCTCCGCCTTTGTGCCGCCGCCCAAGGTGATCTCCTCCGTGGTGCATCTGGTGCCGCGCGCCGAGCCCTTGCCGTGCCGCCTCGCCGTGCTGGAGAAGGTAACGGAGGCCGCCTTCGGCCAGCGCCGCAAGATGCTGCGCCAGAGTCTGAAGTCCTTGGGTGTCGATGCCCTGGCCCTGCTTGCCGCCGCCGAGGTGGGAGAAACCCAGAGGGCCGAGGAAATCGACGTCGCCGGGTTCGTGCGCCTCGCCAATTGCTGGGAAAAGATGCGCCAGCCGGCGTGAGGCGCGCTCAGGGGCAGGCGCGTTCGGGGCCGCCGATCTCAGAGGCCGCCGATCAAGGTGCTCACGAAATGCGAAAGGCCGGTCAGACGCTGGCGCCGCAGCCGCTCGGCCTGAAGGATCGCCTTGAGCTTGGCCAGGCAGGCCTCCACATCCTCATTGATGAGGATATAGTCATATTCGCTGTAGTGGCTGATCTCGGCTGCGGCCTTTGCCATGCGCTCGTGAACCACTTCGTCACTGTCCTGCCCGCGGCCGCGCAAGCGCTCCTCCAGCGCGGCGACGGAGGGTGGCAGGATGAAGACCTTCACGAGGTCGCGCTTGGCGGCCTCGCTCTCCTCGAGCTGCTGGGTGCCCTGCCAGTCGATGTCGAACAGCACGTCGCGCCCATGGGCAAGGGCGTCCTCAACGGGTTTCCTGGGCGTGCCGTAGAGATT
Source organism: Roseixanthobacter finlandensis (assembly GCF_043195105.2). Classification (NCBI taxonomy): domain Bacteria; kingdom Pseudomonadati; phylum Pseudomonadota; class Alphaproteobacteria; order Hyphomicrobiales; family Xanthobacteraceae; genus Roseixanthobacter; species Roseixanthobacter finlandensis. The sequence goes on from NZ_CM195536.1 coordinate 628,804, forward strand.
GCCGAATACGGTGGCATGTTCCAGCAGCGCGCCGGTGTCGCGCATGTGCCGGAAGCCGTCCTCGTCGGTGAAATAATAGTCGATGCCCTCCACCTCGCCGGGACGCGGCTTTCGGGTGGTGAGGGAGACCGACATGGTGATGCGGCTGTCCTGCGCCAGCAACAGCCGCGAGAGCGTTGTCTTTCCGGCGCCGGATGGCGAGGAAAGCACCAGCATCAGGCCCCGTCGGGCAAGTCCCGTGCGGCCGTGCGGCAGGGCGGAAGGGGCGCTCGCAGCGTCCATGGTCGGGTCGGCCTCACTCGATGTTCGCGATCTGCTCGCGGAACTGATCCACAAGCAGCTTCAGGTCAAGCCCGATCTGGGTGAGGGCAACCGCATTGGACTTGGAGCAGAGCGTATTGCTCTCCCGGTTGAACTCCTGGGACAGGAAATCCAGCCGACGCCCCACCGGCCCGCCCTGGACGAGCAAGTCCCGCGCCGCGGTGAGATGGGCGGCGAGGCGGTCCAGCTCCTCGCGGATGTCGGCCTTGGTGGCGAGCAGGGCGGCTTCCTGGTGCAGGCGCTCGGCGTCGAGCGGCGTGCCGGTCTCCAGCAGCGCGCGCACCTGATCACGAAGGCGCGCCTTGATCGCCTCGGTGCCGCGTTCGGGCCGGGCTTCGGCCTGGGCAACCAGGGCCGCAATGGCGTCGAGCCGTTCCAGCAATACGGTTTTGAGCGCTGCCCCCTCGACATGACGCATGGCGATCAGCGCATCAAGCGCCGCCTCGAAGCCGGCGAGGGCGGCGGCGGAGACCGCCTCAAGGTCCTGCGTCGTGAGCTCGGCTTCGACCACTTCGACAATGCCCTTTACCGCCAGCAGGGAATCGAGTGTCGGCGGCGCGATGGCATAGCGCTCGGCAGCCGCGCGAGCAGCGACGATCAGCGCTTCGAGCGCCGGTTGGTTGACGGCCACGGCGACGCTCTCCCCCTCGCGGGCGAGGGTCAGGGTGCCGGATACTGATCCGCGCGCCAGGGCGCGGGAGGCGGCGGCGCGGGCGGCCGCATCAAGGGCTTCGAATCCGGCGGGAACGCGCAGGCGCAGGTCGAGCCCCTTGGCATTCACCGAGCGCATTTCCCAGGCCCAGCGCCAGCCCGCCGTGACGCCCTGTGTGCGGGCAAAGCCGGTCATGCTGGCCAGGGCCGAGCGCGCGGAAGGGGCGGAACCCGCAGGTGACATCAAAACCCTCGCAAGGCCGGCATCTGCCGGCCCGTTCAGTTGGAAGGAGCGCGCGGCGCGGCGGGCGCCGAATCGCCGGTGCCGACACCTGTGTTGGAGGTGGGAACGCCGCTTTGCGCCTTGGTGCGGGCTTCCGCCTCGATCTCGCGCCAGCGGGCGACGTTGCGATTGTGCTGCTCCAATGTCTCGGAGAAGACATGGCCGCCGGTGCCGTCGGCGACGAAATAAAGATCCTTGGTCTTGGCCGGATTGGCCACCGCAGCCAGCGAATCGCGCCCCGGATTGCCGATCGGGCCGGGGGGCAGGCCGTCGATGGCATAGGTGTTGTAGGGAGTCGGATTGGTGATGTCGGCGCGCGAGATCGGCCGGCCCAGCACGCCCTTGCCGCCGGCGATGCCGTAGATGATGGTGGGATCGGACTGCAGCCGCATCTTGCGGGCGAGGCGGTTGATGAAAACCGCCGCAACCTTCGGCCGCTCGTCGGGCTTGCCGGTTTCCTTCTCCACGATCGAGGCGAGCACCACCATTTCCTGCGGTGTCTTCAGCGGCAGATCGGGGGCGCGCTTGGCCCAGAGGTCACGCACCAGCTTCTGCTGGTCGCTCGCCATGCGCTTGAGCACCTCGTCGCGGCTGGTCCCGCGCACGATATTGTAGGTCTCCGGCAGCAAAGTGCCTTCCAGCGGCATGCGCGGCGTCCCGGTGAGCAGGTCGCTGTCCATCAGGCGGGCGACGATCTGCTGGGTGGTCAGGCCCTCGGGAATGGTGATCTGATGCTGGATCACGCGCCCATCGGCGAGCGCGTCGAGCACCTTTTCCAGGGACACGCGGGGCTTGAAGATATATTCGCCGGCCTGAAGCGGCTGGCCGCGATGGGCCAGTTGCTGCGCCACCATGAACAGCAGCCAATTGTCGATCACGCCCTGGCGCTCCAGCAGATCGGCGATGTCGCGCGAGCCCTGGCCACGGGGAATGAAGACGTTCTTCTCCGCCGGGAGCGGACCGGGCGCAGCATATTTCAATTGCCCGTACCAGGCCACCAGTCCGCCGCCGACGGTCAGAAACAGAAGAATTGTGAAAATCGCGCTGCCGATCACCACCGCCGGGTGGCGGGCTCCATGGGATGGGCGCTTCTTCTCGGCCGCCTTAGCTGCGGCGCGCGGGTCACGGGCGAGGCGTTCGGCGCGCTTGCGCGCTTTCGCTTGGCCACGGCTCTCGCGCGGCGGCTTCGCGGGCTTTGTTTTCGGTGATTCCGTGGTCTCGGTTGCGGATTGCGTGGGATCGCTCGCCACGGGAGTTGCCGTTGCGGAAATCGGGGTATCTTCGATCATGCGTCCGTCTGGCGCCTTCACATCTGGGGCGGCAGGCCCTGAGCTCGCCGCAGAATCGAAGTCGATCCTCGGCTCCGGTGCCGGTGCTGCACCGCTCGGCGAGGCAGGGCTGACCACCGGCGCGGCGCGGTTCTCTCCGGCCGCAACTTTCGGCGTGCCCAGCACAGGCTCCTGGCGGGTGCCGTGGCTGGGGTGGCCTTCGTGCGCCGGAGGCTCGGACGTCGCCATTCAGGGGTCTCCCATCGCGTTCGCTGCGCCCAAGGAACTCCGCGCACCGCACGGCCCGGGCCGGAAAGCCAGCCCGCGCAAGTTCATGCGAAGAGGTGCATGATACCTATCACGCGGCGAAGGCCAATGGCGCGCAGGCTAACGTCAAATATGGCGATAAGGCGTATCGCCGCCGGCAACCGGCGGCATTCGCGGCCCGCAAGGTGAACGGGCCGCAAAATTCGCGTGCTCAAGCCTCGGCGCGGCGGAACACCACCGAGGCGTTTGTACCGCCGAATCCAAAGGAATTGGACAGGACCGTGTTGATTTCCCGCGGCCGTGCCGTGTGCGGCACAAGGTCAATGGGGGTATCGACCGAGGGATTGTCGAGGTTCAGCGTCGCCGGGGCGATCTGGTCGCGGATGGCGAGCACGGAGAAGATGGCTTCCACCGCGCCCGCCGCGCCGAGTAGGTGCCCGATGGACGATTTGGTGGAGGACATGGAGGTCTTCGCCGCCGCATTGCCCAGCAGCCGCTGCACCGCGCCGAGTTCGATTTCGTCCGCCATGGTCGAGGTGCCATGGGCGTTGATGTAATCGAGTTCTGAGGCGGGGATGCCCGCGCGCTTCAGGGCGGCGGTCATGCAGCGGAAGGCGCCGTCGCCGTCGGGCGAGGGGGCGGTGATGTGATAGGCGTCGCCGGACAGGCCATAGCCGATGAGTTCGGCATAGATCTTCGCGCCGCGCGCCTTGGCGTGCTCGTACTCCTCCAGCACGACGATGCCGGCGCCTTCGCCCATGACGAAGCCGTCGCGGTCGCGGTCATAGGGGCGCGAGCCCTTTTCCGGCGCGTCGTTGAAGCTGGTGCAGAGCGCCTTGCAGGCGGCGAAGCCGGCCAGCGAGAGGCGGTTCACCGTCGATTCGGTGCCACCGGCCACCATCACGTCGGCATCGCCGAGCGCGATCAGCCGTCCGGCGTCGCCGATGGCGTGGGCGCCGGTGGAGCAGGCGGTGACGACGGCATGGTTCGGCCCCTTCAGCCCGTGGGCGATGGAGACGTAGCCGCCGGCGAGGTTGATCAGGCGCCCGGGAATGAAGAAGGGCGAGATGCGGCGCGGGCCGCGCTCCTTCAGAATGTGGGCGGCTTCGGAAATGCCCTCGATGCCGCCGATGCCGGAGCCGATCAACACGCCGCTTGCGATCTGGTCCTCATAAGCGGTCGGATGCCAGTCGGCATCATCCAGCGCCTGCTTGGCCGCGGCCATGGCGAAGATGATGAATTCGTCGACCTTGCGCTGCTCCTTTGGCTCCATCCAATCGTCAGGATTGTAGGTGCCGTCGGTGCCGTCCCCACGGGGGATCATGCACGCGATCTTGCAGGCGAGGTCCGATACGTCGAAGCGTTCGACGAACTTTGCGCCGCTCTGGCCCGCAATCAGTCGCCGCCAGCTTGGCTCGACGCCGCAGCCGAGCGGCGTCACCATGCCGAGGCCGGTGACGACAACACGTCTCATGAGGGGAACTCCGGAACTAGAAATGCGACGGCCGCCATCCGGGACTGACCCATGACGGATGCGACCGTCGCCGTCGCTGACACGGTTCAGGCCGCGTTCTTCTCCAGGAACTTGATCGCGTCGCCGACCGTCAGGATGGTCTCAGCCGCGTCGTCCGGGATCTCGGTGTTGAAAGCTTCCTCGAAGGCCATGACGAGCTCGACGGTGTCGAGGCTGTCGGCGCCGAGGTCGTCGATGAAGCTGGCGTTTTCCGTGACCTTCTCGGGCTCCACGCCCAGATGCTCCGCGACGATCTTCTTCACCCGCTCGGCGATGTCACTCATCGATGCACCCTCATTATCTGAAAATTATCTCTATGCCAGACGGCGGCTGTGAGAGGGCATAATGCCTTTCTTCCGCCGTGCCCAGCCCCCATGCTCAATCCCGGCGGGTCTCGCATACAAAAGACGCACCGGAACTCAGCGTTTACCCCGGTCCGGAGCTGTATTTCCAAGGCCGGGACAGGACGGTGCGGGTCGGTATCATACTTCCTGCGCCTATGCCAGCAAAGCCCGCTGCGCCAGTCCGATCCCGCACGGGTCTTCAGATCATCGCCATGCCGCCATTCACGTGCAGCGTCTGGCCAGTCACATAGCCGGCTTCGTCCGAAGCTAGGTAAACGCACGCGCTGGCGATGTCTTCCGGCGAACCGAGACGGGCCGCCGGCACCGCCTTGAGAATGCCCTCGCGCTGCTTTTCGTTCAGCACGTCGGTCATGGCGGTGGCGATGAAGCCGGGGGCGACGCAATTCACCGTCACGCCACGACTCGCCACTTCCTGCGCCAGCGACTTGGACATGCCGATCATGCCCGCCTTCGCTGCGGCATAATTGCCCTGGCCGGCGTTTCCGGTCACGCCCACCACCGAGGTGATGGAAATGATCCGGCCCGAACGGCGCCGCATCATGGAGCGCACCGCCGCACGCGACAGGCGGAAGGTGGAAGTGAGGTTCACCGCGATCACCTGGTCCCAGTCGTCGTCCTTCAAGCGCATGAAGATATTGTCGCGGGTGATGCCGGCATTGTTCACGAGGATGTCGAGCTGGCCGAGCGCCGCCTCGGCGTCGGGAATCAGCTTCTCAACCTCTTCCGTGATGCCGAGATTGCACGGCAGCACATGCACCCGCTCTCCCAGTTCGGCGGCGAAGGTGTCCAGCACCTCGCGGCGGGTGCCGGAAATCGCGACGGTCGCGCCCTGGGCGTGGAGCGCCTTGGCGATGGCGCCGCCAATGCCGCCCGTGGCGCCGGTGACGAGGGCGGTCTTGCCGGTGAGATCGAACATGGAGGCTCCTGACAGGAAAGAAGGGGAGAAAGGCGCGGCTCAGGCGGCCGGTGTCTGGCGGGCGGCGATGAAGGCCGCCACATCTTCCGGCGTGCCGACGGCGGACACGGAGATTTCCTTGGCAATGCGACGCGACAGGCCGGACAGGACTTTGCCGGCTCCCACCTCGACCGTCGCCGTGACGCCCGCGCCGGCCATGAACAGCACGCTTTCGCGCCAGCGTACCGTGCCCGTGACCTGCTGTACCAGCAAGGCGATGATTTCCGCCGGGTCGCTGACGGGGGCGGCCCGCACGTTGGACACGACAGGCACCATCGGCGCCTTCACCGCGCTCGCGGCAAGCGCGGCCTGCATGGCGTCGGCCGCCGGCTGCATGAGACGGCAATGGAAGGGGGCGGACACCGGCAGCAGGATCGCACGGGAGGCGCCCTTCGCCTTGGCGATCTCCATGGCCCGCTCGACCGCTGCCGTGGAGCCGGATAGCACCACCTGGCCGTTGGCATTGTCGTTGGCGGCTTCGCAGACATCGGCGCAGGCGGCTTCCTCGGCGACCGCGCGGGCCTGCGCGAAATCGAGCCCGAGAATCGCCGCCATGGCGCCCTGGCCCACCGGCACGGCGTCCTGCATGGCGCGCCCGCGAATGCGCAGCAGGCGCGCCGCCTCGGCGATGGAGAGCGCGCCCGCTGCGGCAAGCGCGGAATATTCGCCCAGTGAATGGCCGGCGACGAAGGAAGCATCGCGCGCAAGATCAAGGCCGGCTTCCGCCTCCAGCACCCGCATGGCGGCAAGCGACACCGCCATCAGGGCGGGCTGGGCATTGGCGGTGAGGGTGAGCTCCTCGATCGGGCCGTCCCACATGGTGCGGGAGAGGGCTTCGCCGAGCGCATCGTCCACCTGGTCGAACACGGCCTTCGCGACCGCGAAATTCTCCGCGAGCGCCTTGCCCATGCCGACGGCTTGGCTGCCCTGGCCGGGAAAAATAAAGGCTGTGGTCAAGGGGTATCCCTCCGCTTAATTTTGGGGAGGGCAGAGACACCGGGATGCAAAGGGAGTCAAGCTGGGCGGCGGGAGCGGCCTCCGCGCCTCTCCCATGTCGCGCCGCGATCGTGCTTGTGGCGTCCGTCTCCATGGTTGGATTCCTGTCCGATCCTTGCCTTCAGCGGAAAATCTGCTATACGCACCGCTTCCGTTGCCCCGGCCGGGGGCTGAACGGACGGCCATCTGTTGCTTCAGCGCGAGTTGAAACGCCGGAAGGCAGGGCTTTTCGGTCCGTCGTCCCGTGTCCCCGCCTTCCGAGCAAACGAGCCTTTCCAAAGGTTCGAAAGGGCTTGGCGCCGGGCGATGGAGCAACAGGAAAGGCATTAGGACACATGGCGCTCTATGAGCATGTGTTCCTCGCGCGCCAAGACGTTACGGCGCAACAGGTCGAGGAACTCGCCGCCCGATTCAAGGGCGTGATCGAAGCGAACGGCGGTCAGGTCACCAAGACCGAAGCCTGGGGCGTGAAGACGCTCACCTATCGCATCAACAAGAACCGCAAGGCGCACTTCACCCTCATGAACATCGACGCCACGGCGGCGGCGGTTCAGGAGATGGAGCGCCAGATGCGCATCGACGAGGACGTCCTGCGCTTCCTCACGCTGCGCGTCGAAGAGCACGAGGAAGGCCCCTCGGCCATGCTTCAGAAGCGCGACCGCGACGATCGTGATCGTGGCGAGCGTGGCTTCGGCGGCGACCGCGGCTTCGGTGGTGGCGGCGGCTTCGGCGGCCGTGACCGGGAGGACCGTCCGCGCCGTCCGCGCGACCGTGAAGAAACCGCTGGTGAGGAGGCGATCTGATGGCATTCGCTCAAGCTGGTGGCGCCGGCGGCGGTCAGCGCCGTCCGTTCTTCCGTCGTCGCAAGACCTGCCCGTTCTCTGGCCCCAACGCGCCGAAGATCGACTACAAGGACGTGCGTCTCCTGCAGCGCTACATTTCCGAGCGCGGCAAGATCGTGCCGAGCCGCATCACCGCGGTGTCGGCCAAGAAGCAGCGCGAGCTGTCGGCCGCCATCAAGCGTTCGCGCTTCCTTGGCCTGCTGCCGTTCGTGATCCGCTGATCGTTCCGGGCGCCCGCTCGAAAGGGCGGGCGCCTTTTATTTCAAGATGAGTCCCGGGGCTGCGGCCTCCGGGTTTGGCTGGGGCAGGCGATGACCTGCCTCTAACCGCTTCTGCGGGACAGCGCGCTGATGGCACAGTTTCTGATGATCGGCCTCGCCGCCGGAGCGGCGTCGGCGCTTCTCGTCGCGGGCATCGCGACCGGGGGCATCTGGGCCGTGCCGTTCTTCTATCTGGCGCCCTTGCCCATCATGATCGCGGGGCTTGCCTTCTCGCATGTGTCCGCGCTCGCAGGCGTGGCCGTCGCGAGCATTGTCCTCGGACTTTATTTCAACTCCTCTTTCCTGATCGCCTATCTCGTCGGCATCGGCGGTCCGGCCTGGGCGCTGTCCTATGGCGCGCTAATGGCGCGTAGCGATGCGGGCAATCCCACCAAGCTGATCTGGTTCTCCATCGGTGGGCTGGTGCTGACCTGTGCCGCGCTCTCCAGCTTCAGCGTCATCACCGCCGTGCTGTCCGTAGCGGGCGATTTCGAGACCTACCGCACGGCGGTGGCGGCAGCATTCGAAACCTTCGTCCAAGTGCAGGGGCAGACCGGCCCGGCGAGCGCGGAAACCGCGCGCATGGGCGAACTGGTCGCCAGCATCCTGCCGCCCATGGCGGGCGCGCTCGCCATGGTCACCCAGCTCTGCTGCCTGTATCTCGCCGGGCGGGCGGCGCTGGTGTCGGGCCGGCTCGCGCGCCCCTGGCCCGATCTGGCGGCGACCCGTCTGCCGGCCTCCACCTCGCTGGTGCTTGCGCTGATCATCGCCGCCTCCGTGGTGCCGGGCATGGTGGGCCTGTCAGCCTCCGTGGTCGCGGCGACGCTGGTGACGGCCTATGCGGTGGCCGGCTTTGCGGTGCTGCATTTCCTCACCCGCGGCCGCGGCTCGCGGATTCTCATCCTTACCGCGGTTTGGCTCGGCACCCTCGCATTGGGCTGGCCGGTGCTGGTGGTGGCTCTGCTTGGCGTGGTGGACGCCATGTTTGATCTGCGGGCGCGATCGGCTCCCGGCGGGCGACCGCCGGCCGCCAACGACCGCTGACAGAAATTCCCCGACCCCCGAAACATCGAAACAGGAGACATAAAATGGAAGTCATTCTTTTGGAGCGCGTCGCCAAGCTTGGCCAGATGGGCGAAGTGGTGAAGGTGCGTGACGGTTACGGCCGCAACTTCCTGCTGCCCAACAACAAGGCCCTGCGCGCCACCAAGGCGAACAAGGCCAAGTTCGACCAGATGAAGGTTCAGCTGGAAACCCGTAACCTGGAGCTGCGCAAGGAAGCCGAGGGCGTGGCCGAGAAGCTGAACGGCCAGAGCGTGGTGATCCTGCGCCAGGCGGGCGAGGGCGGCCAGCTCTACGGTTCGGTCTCCACCCGCGACCTCGCCGAGGCCCTGGTGAAGGCCGGATTCACCGTCGATCGCCAGCAGATCGAGCTGAATCACCCCATCAAGACCATCGGCATGCACACGATTCCCGTGCGCCTGCACCCCGAGGTCGAGGTTTCCGTGACCGCCAATGTCGCCCGCAGCCTCGAGGAAGCCGAGCGCGTGGCGCGCGGCGAGGACCTGCGCACCCGCCGCGACGAAGATGAAGAGGCCGAAGCCGAAGCCGCTGCCGAACGCGATGCGACGCTGGCCGAGGCCGAAGCCGAAGAAGCCGCCGCGGACCTCGACGAAGAGGTCTGAGCTGATCCGCCGATCGTCAATCGTAATCACTAAGGAACCGCCCGGCTTTTGCCGGGCGTTTTCGTTTGTACGTCGATATTGGGTATTGCCGTGCGTCAAATGTGGTGGTCAAATTTATACGGCACCTGTCGGCCGTGAGAGCCTGCAAGGATAGCTTGACTTCGGAACAGGCCGAACCCTGCTTACGTTAAGTCAAGTTAGTGCGTCCGGCACTGTTGACACACCTCGGTGTGCCCGTGCGGCCGGAGATAGATGCCAAAAGGAGGGGCAACCCAGGCAGTCATCTTAAAGATGGAGGCGGCCCAGTGGATCGGTTGCTTGAATCTGTTCTGCGTCGTGTCGTGAAGCACGGCGGCCTGAAAGTCACGACGGCCTCCGGCCGGATCTTTACGGCGGGGCCGGACGAAGCCGGCCTTCATGTGCGCTTCGCCAGCAAGCGGGCACAGCTTCTGCTGCTGCTCGATCCGGAAATGCAGCTCGGCGAAATCTACACCAGCGGGGATCTGGTGATCGAGCGGGGGTCGATCGCCGATCTGCTGGAGCTGGTGATGTCGCAGGACGTCCTTCAGCCCACGTTGACCTCGCGCCTGCTTTATTTCGCACGGCGCGTGCTGCGGCGGCTGGACCAGTTCAACCCGCGCGGCCGCGCGCGGCGTAACGTGGCCCATCATTATGATCTGGACGGGCGGCTTTATTCCTTGTTCCTCGATGCGGACAAGCAATATTCCTGCGCCTATTTCGAGCATCCCGGCGAGCGGCTCGACGATGCCCAGCTCGCCAAGAAGCGGCATATCGCGGCCAAGCTGGTGCTCGACAAGCCGGATCTGAGCGTGCTGGACATCGGCAGCGGATGGGGTGGGCTCGGCCTATATCTGGCGGAAATCGCGAAGGCTCGGGTAAACGGCGTCACGCTTTCGACGGAGCAATTGGGCGTTGCCCAGTCCCGCGCCCGGGAAAAGGGACTGGAAGGGCAGGTCTCGTTCGCGCTCCAGGATTATCGCGACGTGCCCGGCCCGTTCGACCGGATCGTCTCGGTGGGCATGTTCGAGCATGTCGGCGTCGATCATTACGGGGAATTCTTCCGCAAGGCGCGCGAATTGCTGGCCCCGGACGGGGTGATGCTGCTGCATGCCATCGGTCGGTTCGACCCGCCTGGCTTCACCAATCCCTGGATCGCCAAATACATCTTCCCCGGCGGCTACATGCCTTCGCTCTCGGAGGTGACCCCGCATATCGAGCGGGCAGGGCTGGTGGTGACCGACATCGAGATTCTGCGCCTGCACTATGCCGAGACGCTGAAGGCGTGGCGCGCGCGCTTCCTCGCCCGGCGGGAGGAGGTAGTGCGCCTCACCGACGAGCGGTTCCTGCGGATGTGGGAATTCTACCTCGCCGGTTCGGAAATGGCGTTTCGCCACCAGGGCCTGATGGTGTTCCAGATCCAGCTCGCCCGCAAACAGGAGGCGGTGCCGCTGACGCGCGATTATATCACGGAGGCGGAACGCAAATTGCGGACGATGGAGAAGCGCAGCGCCCCGCCGCTTCGCCTCGCCGGCGAATAGGCGGAGGAGAGGTGAGTCGGATGGGCGACCTACCTTGCTGCGGAATCGGAAGACGCTGCCGCAAGGCGGGGCGGGATCGGTTATCCCCGCAATTGCCGTACTTCCCCACAGGGGAGTGTCGGCCTGTTGATGGCTGGAACTTCTTCGCCGGCCACACAATCACGGGCCTGCGGGGTCCGCCTGCCTTCTGCTAAACAAGGGCTCGTCTACCCCAACCGGACCCGCCTCATGCTCGATCTGTCCGACCAGAAGGGGGATCTCGACCCCTCCTATCGTCAGGCGCCCCACAATGTGGAGGCGGAGCAATCCCTACTGGGCGCCATCCTGGTCAATAACGACGCCTTCTACCGGGTGTCGGACTTCCTCAAGCCCGAGCATTTCTTCGAGCCCATCCACGGCCGCATCTTCGAGCTGGCGGGGGCCCTTGTGCGCGCCGGCAAGGTGGCGACGCCGGTCACGCTCAAGACCTTCCTGCCCGCCGACCTGGACGTCGCGGGCCTCTCCGGCCCGCATTATCTTGCCCGCCTCGCGGCGGAAGCGACTACGGTCATCAATGCCGAGGATTACGGGCGCGCCATCTATGACCTCTCGGTGCGGCGCGAACTGATCCGCATCGGCGAGGAGATCGTCAACGACGCCTATGACGCGCCGGTGGAGGCGACGCCGCAGGACCAGATCGAGGAGGCGGAAAAGCGCCTCTACGCCATCGCTGAGAGCGGGCGCTATGACGGTGGCTTCCAGCGCTTCGGCGAGGCGCTGCGCGAAGCCGTCGACATGGCAAGCCGCGCTTTCCAGCGCGAGGGCCATCTCTCCGGCATCGCCTCGGGGCTGGACGATCTCGATCAGCAGATGGGCGGGCTCCAGCCGTCCGACCTTGTGATTCTCGCCGGGCGCCCTGCCATGGGCAAGACCGCGCTCGCCACCAATATCGCCTTTAACATCGCCGCCGCCTATCGCGGCGAGCAGCGGGCGGACGGCTCCATCGAGACCCAGAGCGGCGGCATCGTCGGCTTCTTCTCGCTGGAAATGTCGGCCGAGCAATTGGCAACGCGTATTCTCGCCGAGCAGGCGGAGATTGCCTCCTACAAGATCCGCCGCGGCGATATTTCCGAGAGCGAGTTTTCCAAGCTCGCCGCCGCTGCCCAGACCATGCAGGTGGTGCCACTCTATATCGACGATACCGGCGGCATTTCGATCGCCCAGCTGGTGGCCCGCGCGCGCCGCCTGAAGCGCCAGCGGGGGCTGGATTTCATGGTGGTGGATTATCTGCAATTGCTGTCCGGCTCGTCGAAAAGCTCGTCGCAGAACCGCGTGCAGGAAGTTACCGAGATCACCACCGGCCTCAAGGCGCTGGCGAAGGAATTGCAAGTGCCGATCATGGCGCTCTCGCAGCTCTCGCGTCAGGTGGAATCGCGCGACGACAAGCGCCCGCAACTCGCCGATTTGCGCGAATCCGGCTCCATCGAGCAGGACGCCGACGTGGTGATGTTCGTCTATCGCGAGGAATATTACCTCAAGAGCCGCGAGCCCAAGCCCGGCACCGAGGAATGGTTCAAGTGGGAAGCGGACATGAAGGCGGCCGAGGGGGTGGCGGAAGTCATCATCGGCAAGCAGCGCCACGGACCCACCGGCACCGTGAAAGTGCATTTCGAACCGCAGTTCACCCGCTTCTCGAACCTCGCGCGCGAAGATCGGCTGCCCGACCGCCACTGATCGCGGAAAGCTCGGCGTGGCGCGCGGATCTGCTCCGCGTCCGGCGCTACCGGCGCGTCATAGGTAAGGTATAGACAGGATAGCGAATCCCGCCGCTTCCAGGGAAAGCGTTTCGATGCAGCCCGCGTCCGCCCCGTCATCCGCTCTGTCCCGCGCCGTCCTGACCATTGATCTCGGCGCCCTGGCCGATAATTGGCGCACCCTGGCCGGGCGGGTCGCGCCGGCGGAATGTGCGGCCGTGGTGAAGGCGGACGCCTATGGCCTCGGCCTCGAGCAGGCGGCCCCGGCTCTGTGGAAGGCGGGCGCGCGCACCTTTTTCGTGGCGTTGGTGCAGGAAGGCGAGGCGCTGCGGGCGCTGCTTCCCGAGGCCACCATCTATGTGCTCGGCGGCTTGCTGCCCGATACCGCCCATGCTTATGCCGCCGCCGATCTGCGCCCGGTGCTGGGAAGCCGGCAGGAAATCGCCGAATGGTCCATCCACAGCCGGGCCATGGGGGTGAGCCAGCCGGCGGCCCTGCATGTGGACACGGGCATGAATCGCCTCGGCCTCAGCGTGGATGAGGCGCTCACGATCGCCGGGGAGGGCGGCCCCTCGTTCCGCCCGTCCCTGATCATGACCCATCTCGCCTGCGCGGACACGGCGCACCACCCGCTGACCCAGGCGCAACATCACCTGTTCGCGAAAGTGGCGGCGGCGTTTCCCGGCATTCCCGCATCGCTGGCCAATTCCGCCGGTACGCTGGGCGGGCCGGAAATGTATTTCGACATGGTGCGGCCCGGCATCGCGCTCTATGGCGGCGTGCCGATCTCCGGCACGGCGCCGCTGCGCAGCGTGGTGCGGCTGGAGGTGCCCATCATCCAGGTACGCGAGGCGCGCGGCGGCACGACTGTGGGCTATGGCGCGGCCCAGCGCCTGCAACGCGACAGCCGGATCGCCATTCTTTCGCTGGGCTATGCCGACGGCTTTCTGCGCGCGTTTGGCGGCAGCGATGCCCGGCGGGGGGCGGATGCCATCGTCGGCGACCTGCGCTGTCCGCTGGTCGGGCGCATTTCCATGGACTTGACGGCAGTGGACGTCACCGACGTGCCCCACGAGAAAGCCCGGCGCGGCGATCCCGCCGTGTTGCTCGGCGAGGGAATCGGCATCGACGAACTTGCGGCCCATGGCGGCACCATCGGCTATGAGGTGCTCACCAGCCTTGGGCCGCGCTATCACCGGGTCTATGTGGGCGGCTAGACTGTATGGGTGAGTCGCGCCCTGCGCGCGTCCGGAGCCTGCCCCACCTATGGCCAAGAACAGCCCCACCTTCGTCTGCCAGTCCTGCGGCGCGGTCTATAACCGCTGGCAGGGCAAGTGTGAGGCCTGCGGCGGCTGGAATACGATTTCCGAGGAGGCGAACGTCGCAGCCTCGGTCCCCGCCGCCCAGCGCTCGGGACGCAAGGGGCGGGCGGTGGCGCTGGAGAGTCTTCAGGGCCAGGGCAAGGCCGCGCCGCGCCTGATTTCCGGCATCGGCGAGCTGGACCGGGTGGCGGGGGGCGGCTTCGTGCCCGGCTCCATCGTGCTCCTGGGCGGCGATCCCGGAATCGGCAAATCCACCTTGCTGATCCAGGCCTCCGCCGCCTTGGGGCGGGCGGGGCATCGCATCGTCTATGTCTCGGGCGAAGAGGCGGTGGACCAGGTGCGTATGCGCGCCGGCCGGCTCGATCTGGCGGACGCGCCCGTGGGCCTTGCTGCCGAAACCAATGCTGAAAACATCATCGCCACCTTGAGCGCCGGGCCGCCGGTGCAGTTCGTGGTGATCGATTCGATCCAGACCATGTGGAGCGATTCGGTGGAATCGGCGCCGGGCACCGTCACACAGGTGCGCACCTCGGCCCAATTGATGGTGCGCTACGCCAAGCAGACCGGCGCGGCGGTGATCCTGGTGGGCCATGTCACCAAGGACGGGCAGATCGCCGGCCCGCGCGTGGTGGAGCACATGGTGGATGCGGTGTTCTCTTTCGAGGGCGACGGCGGACACCAGTTCCGCATCCTGCGGGCGCAAAAGAATCGATTCGGCCCCACCGATGAGATCGGCGTGTTCGAGATGACCGGCAAGGGATTGTCGGAAGTCGCGAACCCCTCCGAGCTGTTCCTCTCCCATCGCGATGCCGGGGCGCCGGGCACGGCGGTGTTCGCCGGCATGGAGGGCACGCGCCCGGTGCTGGTGGAGATCCAGGCGCTGGTGGCGCCCTCCACCCTCGGCACCCCACGCCGCGCGGTGGTGGGCTGGGACAGCAACCGCCTCGCCATGGTTCTGGCGGTGCTGGACGCGCGCTGCGGCGTGCGGCTCGGTGGCCATGACGTCTATTTGAACGTGGCCGGAGGCCTGCGCATCGGCGAGCCAGCTGCAGATCTGGCGGTGGCGGGCGCCCTCGTATCCTCGCTCACCGGTGCGCCCTTGCCGGCGGACGCGGTCTATTTCGGCGAGGTGAGCCTGACCGGGGCCGTGCGGCCGGTGTCGCAGGCGGCGGCACGGCTGAAGGAGGCTGCAAAGCTGGGTTTTGCCCGAGCCGTCATGCCGAGCGGTGCCGCGGAAGGAATGGACGGCGCCATATCCATTGAGGGCGTTGCTTCCCTAGCGTCGCTTGTGGCGGGGATCGCGGCCCGCGCGCCGCGCAGGGCAGCGTTACCGAAAGAGGGGTGATGACGCGGCGGGCACTTGAAGCTATACGTCCGAGCCACGCTGCGGATTTATGACACGCAGTGTTCCGCCGCACGCCTTCGGGCGCCGCACGAAGGACCCGCCGCGCCCATGCCCGTGACGCTGCTTGATCTCATCGTTATTTCGGTGATGCTGCTTTCCGGCCTTCTGGCCATGGTTCGCGGTTTTCTACGCGAAGTCTTCAGCATCGTGTCATGGCTGGCTGCGGCTGGCGTGACCCTGTTTTTCTATCCCCAATTGCTCCCGATCACCAAGCAATACGTGTCGCAGGACGCGGTGGCGCTGGCCGTGACCGTCGGCATTCTGTTTTTGGGAACGCTGCTGATCGTTTCCATTATCAGCGCGCGCATTTCCGATGCGGTGCTGGACAGCCGGATCGGCGCGCTGGACCGCACATTGGGCTTCGCCTTCGGTCTTGCGCGCGGTCTGCTTGTAATGGTTGTGGCATTTCTGTTCTTCAACTGGCTGGTCCCGGACAAGAGCCAGCCGCCGTGGGTTCTGAACGCAAAATCTCGTCCGGTGCTGCAAAACACCGGGGATTGGCTTATGTCCCTGTTGCCGGACGATCCGGAGAATACCATTCTTAAGAGACTGAAGCGGTCTCCGGCGACAGATGAGGGCGATGCGCCCGCCACGCCGCCCGGTCCGCGTACGGAACGTGGGGGCACCACGATGACAGTTGCGACGGCCGCCGGAGCGGCGGCTGGCGAAACCGGATACCGCCGCGGCGAGCGGCAAGGGTTCGAGCAACTGCTTGAGAGCGCGCGCGGCACCGGCCAGTGAGCCGCGTCGAGCGGAGGTAAAGATGGACATGGAGAGCGAGGAGTCCCACGCTCCCGACGCCCAATGGGCGCGGGATGGCTTTGCGCATGGTGGGGTCGCACGGGAGACGGGCCAGATGAACCTGGACGAAGATCTGAACGGCGACCGCCTGCGCGAGGAGTGCGGGGTTTTCGGCGTTTTCAACCATCCGGACGCCGCCGCCATCACGGCCATCGGCCTCCACGCGCTCCAGCATCGCGGGCAGGAAGCCGCCGGCATCGTCACCTATGACGGCCGCCGCTTCCATTCCGAGCGCCGCCTCGGCCTCGTCGGCGACACCTTTTCCGATGCCCGCGTGATCGAGCGCCTGCCCGGCCATATCGCGGTTGGCCACGTGCGCTATTCCACCACCGGCGAAACCCTGCTGCGCAACGTGCAGCCGCTGTTCGCCGAACTGGATGCCGGCGGCTTTGCGGTCGGCCACAACGGCAATCTCACCAACGGCCTGACACTGCGCAAGCAACTGGTGCGGGACGGGGCGATCACCCAGTCCACCACCGACACGGAAGTGATTCTCCACCTCGTCGCCCGCTCCAAGAAAGCGCGCTTCGTCGATCGCTTCATCGACGCGCTGCACTTCCTGGAGGGCGCCTATTCCCTGGTCGCCGTCACCAATAAGAAGCTGATCGGCGCGCGCGATCCCCTCGGCATCCGCCCGCTGGTGCTGGGCATGCTGGACAATTCGCCCATCCTCGCCTCCGAGACCTGCGCCCTCGACATCATCGGCGCGCGCTATGTGCGCGATATCGAGAATGGCGAAGTGGTGGTGATCGACGAGGACGGCATCACCTCCTTCAAGCCGTTCCCCTCCATGCCGGCACGGCCCTGCATTTTCGAATACATTTATTTCGCCAGGCCGGATTCCGTGGTGGGCGGGCGCTCGGTCTATCAGGTGCGCAAGACCATGGGCCAGGTGCTGGCCCAGGAAAGCCATTTGCCGGCCGATGTGATCGTCCCGGTGCCCGATTCCGGCGTGCCGGCGGCCATCGGCTATTCCCAGATATCGGGCGTGCCGTATGAGCTCGGCATCATCCGCAACCATTATGTCGGCCGCACCTTCATCCAGCCCACCCAGACCGTGCGTGACCAGGGCGTGCGCATGAAGCACTCGGCCAACCGCTCGGTGGTAGCCGGCAAGCGAATCGTGCTGGTGGATGACAGCCTGGTGCGCGGCACCACGTCCGTGAAGATCGTGCAGATGATGCGCGACGCGGGTGCCAGCGAGGTGCATTTCCGCATTGCCTCGCCCCCCATCACCCATCCCGATTATTACGGCATCGACACGCCGGACCGCGACAAGCTGCTGGCGGCCACCCACGACCTGGAAGGCATGCGGCGCTATATCGGCGCGGATTCGCTGGCCTTCCTTACGGTAGATGGGGTCTATCGCGCCATGGGCTATGAAGGCCGCGACCCGGTGCGTCCGCAATTCACCGACCACTGCTTCACCGGCGACTACCCGACCCTGCTCACGGACAAGTCCGGCGCGGTCGGGGCACAGCAATTGTCGCTGCTCGCCGAAGCTAGCTGAACCATCTCGCCGCCGTGCCCGAACGGGGCGGCGGCCGTGCCGGCTATGCAGTTCCCGCCGCCGCCGAGACGCCGGGTCGCCTGGCGCGCCGGCGGATGATTTCCCCGATATCGCGCCTCCCGCCCTTGCGCTTTTGCCCACTTGGCGGGATTGTCGCGCCCCTTCTTCCGATCTGACAGAGACCCTGCCATGACCGACCGGCCGCTTGCCGACAGGATCGCCCTCGTCACCGGCGCCACGCGCGGCATCGGCGCGGCCACCGCGCTCGCGCTCGCAAAGGCCGGAGCCCATGTCATCGTCGTCGGCCGCACCGACGGCGCGCTGGAAGAAGTGGATGACGCCATCAAGGCGGAAGGCGGCTCCGCCACCCTGGTGCCCATGGACGTTACCGATTACGAAGCCATCGACCGGCTGGGCGGCGCCATCTACCAGCGCTGGGGTCATCTCGACGTCTTCGTCGGCAATGCCGGCATTCTCGGCCCGGTGACGCCGCTCGGCCATGTGGACCCGAAGGATTGGGACCAGGCGTTGAGCGTCAACCTCACCGCCAATTACCGCTTCGTGCGCTCGCTCGATCCGCTGCTGAAGCTCTCCACCGCCGGCCGCGCGGTGCTGGTGTCCTCCGGTGCCGCCCATAAGGCGCGGGCCTATTGGGGACCCTATGCGGTCACCAAGGCGGCGCTCGACGTGCTCGGCCGCACCTGGGCGGCGGAAAGCGTCAGCGGCAACCTCAAGGTCAATCTGTTCAACCCCGGTCCGATTCGCACCCGCATGCGCGCCAAGGCCTTCCCCGGCGAGGATCCGCAGACCTTGCCGGCGCCCGAGGAGGCGGCCGAGGCGTTGCTGTCCCTGTGCCTGCCGAGCTGCGAGGAGACTGGAAAATATTACGATTTTCCCACGCGGAAGCTGCTGGCCTTCCAGCATCCGGCCTGATCCCGCCCGCGCTCGCGAACGGCGCTTCGCCAACTGCTCTTTGCAGCGTTCTGTATTGATGACGATCTCCCCATCGCGCAAAGGCTGCGGGACACGCCGAAGTGGCGTTACGTCGACCGGGAAGGGGACACCCGCTTGCGCTTGGCGTGAGGGGTGGCTTGCGCTTCGGGCATTTGTCGCCGGTGCGCGATGGGGCTAGAGAGGTGTGAATAGCTCATCGTCCGTTGCGCCCACCCAGGCTGTACCTCCCGGAGTATCCATGGCCGAGCCCCTCACCATCCGTTTCGCCAAGCACGGCGCCGCCCCGAAAGGTGTGCTCATCGTCCTCACCGATGACACGCTCACATTTGGACGGGAAGCGCAGAAGCTGCTCAAGCCCGGCCTCGATGGGGTGAAGCGGGCGATCAGCGCGGATCAGTTCAAGGGCCGTCTCTCATCCGCCCTGGACCTGATCGCGCCGACAAATCTCGATGCTTCCCGCCTCGTGATCCTGGGCGTCGGCAAGGGTGCGGATCTCAAGGCGGCCGATTATCTCAAGCTCGGCGGCGTGGCGTTCAGCAAGATTCCCGGCGGCGCGCGCGAAGCGACGATCCTCGTCGACCTGCCCGGATTGAAGGTGAGCCCCGACTTCGTGGCCGAGATGGCGCTCGGCGCCCGGCTGCGCAGCTATGTGTTCGATCGCTACAAGACCAAGCGCAAGGAGGGCGAGGTCGAGCCGGTCGCGCTGACATTGACCTTCTTGGTGGCCGACGAGGCCGGAACACGCCGTGCGTGGTCCGCCGGCGAGGCACTGGCCGACGGTGTCCTGCTGGCACGCAATCTCGTCAACGAGCCATCCAACGTGCTCGATCCCCCGGAATTCGCACGTCGGGCGCAGGAGCTGACCTCGGTCGGCGTGGACGTCGAGGTGCTGGGCGACGCGGAACTCGCGGAACTCGGCATGGGGGCGCTGCTGGGCGTCGGCCAGGGCTCCATCAAGGAAAGCCGTGTCGTGGTCATGCGCTGGAACGGCGCGGACGCGAAGACCCAGCCGGTGGCCTTCATCGGCAAGGGCGTGACTTTCGACACCGGCGGCATTTCCATCAAGCCCGCCGCCGGGATGGAAGACATGAAGGGCGACATGGGCGGCGCCGCCTGCGTCACCGGGCTCATGTATGCGCTGGCGGCCCGCAAGGCCAAGGTGAATGCGGTCGGCGTCATCGGCTGCGTGGAGAACATGCCTGACGGCGCTGCGCAGCGCCCCGGCGACATCGTCACCTCCATGTCCGGCCAGACCATCGAGATCATCAATACCGACGCCGAGGGCCGGCTCGTTCTGGCCGATGTGCTCTGGTACACGAAGGAGCGCTTCCAGCCGCGCTTCATGGTGGACCTCGCCACCCTCACCGGCGCCATCCTGGTGGCGCTTGGCCATGAATATGCCGGCCTGTTCTCCAATGACGACGAACTGGCCCAGCGCTTGTCAGCCGCCGGTATGGAGACCGGCGAGCGCGTGTGGCGCATGCCGCTCGGCCCGGAATATGACAAGCAGATCGACAGCCGCTTCGCCGACATGAAGAACACCGGCGGCCGCAATGGCGGATCGATCACCGCCGCGCAATTCCTCAAGCGCTATGTGGACAAGACCCCTTGGGCGCATCTGGACGTCGCCGGCACGGCCATGTCCTCGCCGGCCAGCGACATCAACAAGAGCTGGGCGTCGGGCTGGGGTGTGCGGCTGCTGAACCAGCTCGTCGCCGACCATTACGAAGGCTAAGCAGCAACCGGTGTGAGGCGGCGCGCCGGCTCACACCACCTTGCGTTCCACGAGGGGCGCGTTGTGGGCGATGCGCCCATAGCCGAGCGGCGACAGGTCCAGCGTCACATAACGCGCGTGCACGATCAGTTCGCTCAATCCCCGGCCCACGGCTGGGGATTGTTGCAGGCCGTGGCCGCTGAAGCCATTGGCCAGCAGCAGGTTCGCGCAGCCCGGCGCTCTGCCGAGAATGGCGTTCTGGTCGAACAGGTTCATGTCGTAATGCCCGGCCCAGGCGCGTCCCGGCCGCAGGCGCTCGAAGGCGGGAATGCGCAGCGCGAGCGTCGGCCAGATCACATCCTCGAACAGCGTATGATCCACGTCGAAATCCGTGCTGTCGGGATCCTGCTCGGGCGGCGGGGCGGTTCCGCAGAGGAAGCCGGCTCCTTCCGGCCGCACATAGACGCCGCTCGGGTCGATCAGCAGTGGGCAATCCGGCACGGCATCGGGGCAGGTGAAGGTGAAGATCATGCGCTTCTTGTTCGCCACCGGAAGTTCGATCCCGGCGGTGCGGGCGAGGTCGGCACCGCCTGCGCCCGCAGCATTCACCGCCCACCCGCAGGCGATGCGCGTTCCGTCCGCCAGCACCACCGCTTCGATCCGGTCCCCGACGCGCTCCAGGCTGGCGGCCTTCGCCGCGCGATATTCGACCCCGAGGCTGCGCGCCTTGCGGCGGAAAGCCTGCATCAGGCCATAGCCATCGAACCAGCCTTCGCCTGAAAGCCCAAGGCTGCCGAGCGCGATGCCTTCGGTATTCAGCCAGGGAAAGCGTGCCGCCAGAGCGTCCGGCGACAGAAGCGCGATGTCCGCCCCAAGTCCGGTCTGCACCGCATGGGCACCAACCAGCTCATCCGCGCCCGCATCGCTGGCAAGGAAGAGATAGCCGCCTTCGCGCAGCGCGATGTCGGGCGTGTCCCCGTCGACGGCAAGCCACGCCCCGATCTCGCGCAGGAAGGCGATGCCGTAGAGCGAGATCGCGACATTGATGGGGGAGGAATATTGCTGGCGGATCGAGGCGGCCGAGCGCGCCGAGGCGCAGGTCTGATAGCTCGGGTCCTGCTCCAGTACGAGCACGCGTCCAGCGAAATCCGGATTTGCCGCAAGGTGAAAGGCCGTCGAACTGCCGCTCACCGCGCCGCCCACGATCACCACGTCGAAAGACTCGTCCGCCATCTGAAAACAGGCCCATGCCGATGCTCTATCCCTGGAATGGCCCCGCCGCATCGGGCGCGCAAGGGCGGGACAGGGCATGTGCGTTTTCATCCCTATCGGCCGCGCGCGGCGCCGCGCCGTTTCGAGGCTTTGCGCGCCCGCGGAAACATCCCGGTTGCGGTTTCATCGCATTTTCTTCACGTGAAGCGGTACCCACTTCGCTCGAAAAAGCTTCAGGGAGACGATTCGCATGCCCAAGGTCTTCAGCGCCGCGCAGATCCATGCAGCGCTCGATTATCCCTCCCTCGTCGAAGCCTTGCGCGCCGCCTTCGCCGCCCAGAAAGTGGAGGCGCCGGTGCGCCAGGCGTTCGATGTGGGAACTCCGGATGCGACCGCCCATCTGCTGACCATGCCGGCCTGGGAACGCGGCGTCGCCATGGGCGTGAAGCTGGTGACGGTTGTGCCCGGCAACGGCGCGCGGGGCCTTGGCGCGGTCAACTCCATCTATACCCTGTTCGATGGGGAAACCGGCGCGCCGCGCGCGATCCTGGACGGTGATGCGCTCACCAACCGGCGCACGGCGGCAGCTTCCGCGCTGGCTTCCTCCTATCTGTCGCGTCGGGAGAGCCGCACGCTTCTGCTGGTGGGCACCGGCCATCTCGCGGGCTATCTCGCCGCCGCCCATGCGGCGGTGCGGCCCATCGCGCGCATCCTGGTGTGGGGGCGCGCGCCGGAGAAGGCGCGCTGCGTCGCCGACCGCCTGAAAGGGCAGGGGCTGGACGCGCATACGGTGTCCGACCTGAAGGGCGCGCTGGCGCAGGCGGATATCGTCTCCTGCGCCACCACCTCCACGCAGGCGATCGTGTGCGGTGCGGAGGTTCGGCCCGGCACCCATGTGGACCTGGTGGGTGCCTTCACCCCCGCCATGCGCGAAAGCGATGATGCCCTCATCGCCAGAAGCGCGATCTATGTGGATACGCGCGCCGGCGCGCTGGCCGAGGCGGGCGATCTGCGCTTTCCCATAAGCTCGGGCGCCTGGTCCGCGGATCTCCTGAAGGGCGACCTGTTCGATCTGTGTGCCGGCCGCGTGCCCGGCCGCACGCAGGACGATATCATCACGGTGTTCAAGTCGGTTGGCGCGGCGCTGGAGGATCTCGCCGCCGCGCGGCTGGTGGTGAAGGCGGTGGGCTGATCGCCTCAGCCGAGAGCTAAGAGCGTGGCATTACCGCCGGCGGCCGCCGTATTGATGCTGATGGTGCGTTCGCGCAGGAGCCATTCCACGGGATAGGCGGCGCCGGCGGCGAGCGCGCCGGGGGAGAGGCCGTGCACCGCGACGATGGGGCCGTCGCGCTGCGCCATCTCCCGTTCAAGCGCGAGAAGGCGGTCGCTTTCTCCCTCGAACAGCGCGGCGTCGAATAGGGCCGTGGCGCGGTTTTCCGTCAAGGTGACGCGCGCCTTGACCTCGGCTGGCAGATTCGCGAGGGAAGCCTTGAGCGCGGGGGCATCGACCAGCACGCGATTGCCAGCGGCAAGGGCGGTCGCCATCTGTACCGAAAGGCCCAGCGGCGTGGCGGGTACCAGGAGCACCGTGCCGCGCGGGTGCCAGGAATAGAGATTGCGCTCGCCGACCGGCCCCGCCATTTCACGTTCCGCTCCAGCGAGGCCCCGGTCTGCAAGGCCTGCGCAGCGCGCGGCATGGGCGCTGTGCCCTTGCGCCGCGAGATGGGCGATCCAGGCGCGCGCGGCCGCGTCCACAGGTGCCGGGGCGAGCGGTTCCAGCGGCGGACATTGCGCCAGGAGGCGGCGCAGATAGAGCGGGCCGCCGGCCTTCGGCCCGGTTCCCGAGAGGCCGTGCCCGCCGAACGGCTGCACCCCCACCACAGCGCCGATGAGATTGCGGTTGATATAAAGGTTGCCGGCGGAAATCCGCGCCTCCACCTGGGCGATGGTCTCGTCGATGCGGGTGTGCAGGCCGAACGTGAGGCCGTAGCCGGTAGCGTTGATGGCGTCGATCAAGGTGTCGCGTTCGTCCCGCCGATAGCGCAGCACATGCAGAACCGGGCCGAACACCTCGCGCGTGAGATCGCCCACCTGGTCGATCTCGATCATAGTCGGCGGCAGGAAGGTGCCATTTCGGCAGGCTTCCGGCAGCGGGCCTTGCGTGACCTTGAAGCCGCGCGCCCGCATGGCCTCGACATATGCGGAGATGCCGGCGCGCGCCTCGGCGGTGATGAGCGGACCCATGTCCGTGGACAGCAAGGCGGGATCGCCCACGCACCATTCGGCGAGCGCGCCTTGCAGCATGGCGCGCACGCGATCGGCGGTTTCCTCCTGAAGGCACAGAAGGCGCAGCGCAGAACAGCGCTGGCCTGCGGAATCGAAGGCGGAGACGAGCGCATCGGCAACCACCTGTTCGGGCAAGGCGGAGGAATCCACCACCAGCGCATTCTGGCCGCCGGTCTCCGCCACCAGCGGCACCGGCCGGCCATCCGGACCGAGGCGGGCGGCAAGCTGTGTCCGGATCAGGCGCGCCACTTCGGTGGATCCGGTGAACAGGACGCCGCACGTGCGCGGGTCCGCCACCAGAGCCGCGCCGACGCTGTCGTCGCCGGGCAATAGCTGCAGGGCGGCGGGCGGAACGCCGGCTTCGCGCAGGATTTTCACCGCCGCGGCGGCGATCAGCGGGGTTTCCTCCGCCGGCTTGGCGAGCACCGGATTTCCCGCCGCGAGCGCGGCGGCGATCTGGCCGGTGAATATGGCGAGCGGGAAATTCCAGGGGCTGATGCACACCACCGGCCCGAGCGGGCGGTGGCTGTCGGCTTCGAAGGCGTCCGCCGCGCCGGCGTAATAACGCAGGAAATCCACCGCCTCGCGCACCTCGCCAACCGCATTGGGCAGCGACTTTCCCGCCTCCCGCACGATCAGGCCGAGCAGGGATGGCATGCGCGCCTCGAGAAGATCGGCTGCCGCGCGCAGGCAGCGGGCACGCTCCGCCGCCGGGGTCGCGGACCAGACCGGACCCAGCGTCGCGGCTTGATGCAGGGCGAGGGCGGCGAGAGCGGGGTCGGCGTCCACCACATGCCCCACCGTATCGCGCAGGTCGGCGGGATTGCGCACCGCACGTGGCGCCCGCTCGCTGCGGTCGCTGTCTTCGTTCGCCAAC
The DNA here is from genome assembly GCF_043195105.2 of Roseixanthobacter finlandensis. Classification (NCBI taxonomy): domain Bacteria; kingdom Pseudomonadati; phylum Pseudomonadota; class Alphaproteobacteria; order Hyphomicrobiales; family Xanthobacteraceae; genus Roseixanthobacter; species Roseixanthobacter finlandensis. The sequence goes on from NZ_CM195536.1 coordinate 653,583, forward strand.
ATGGGAGCCGCGCAAGGCGATGCCTGCTGGCTTGCGAGCAAGGCGGCGGCGAGGGAGGCGAGGCGCTGCTCATTGGAAAAATCCAAACCTGCCGCATTCGGCCGGTCCCCGAACAGATCGCGCGGCGCAGCGATGCGCGGGTTCGGCGCGCCGAGCGGCGCGATCGCGCTTGCTTCAGCCACGGGATCGGCGGCGAGCGCTTCCACCGGAAAGCTGTCGTCGGCGATGCGGTGGACGAAGGAGGAGTTGGCGCCATTCTCCAGCAGCCGCCGCACCAGATAGGCGAGCAGGGTCTCGTGCGGACCGACGGGCGCATAGATGCGGCAGGGGCGGTTCAGCTTTTCGGGTCCCACCACCTCCTCATAGAGCGGCTCGCCCATGCCATGCAGGCACTGGAATTCGTATTGGCCGGCATAAAAATTCTCCCCCGCCAGCGCCATGACCGCCGAAAGCGTCTGCGCATTGTGGGTGGCGAATTGCGGAAACACCGCATCACCCGCCGCGAGCAGGCGGCGGGCGCAGGCGAGATAGGACACATCCGTGTGCACCTTTCGGGTGAACACCGGAAAGCCCTCCAGCCCGTCCACCTGGGCGCGCTTGATCTCGGCATCCCAATAGGCGCCCTTGACCAGGCGCACCATGATGCGGCGGGCGGTACGGCGGCCGAGATCGATGATGAAGTCCAGCATCGCCATGGCGCGCTTCTGATAGGCCTGGACCACGAAGCCGATGCCGTTCCAGCCGGCGAGGTCCGGATCGAGGCACAGCGCCTCCAGTACGTCGAGGGAGAGGTCGAGCCGGTCGGCCTCCTCGGCGTCGATGTTGAGGCCAATGTCGTAGCTGCGGGCGAGGCGCGCGAGTTCGTGCACGCGCGGCAGCATCTCCCGCATGACGCGCTCGCGCTGGGCGCGCGCATAGCGCGGATGCAGGGCCGAGAGCTTGATGGAGATGCCCGGCCCGTCATGGATGCCGCGCCGGGCGGCCGCCTTGCCGATGGCATGGATCGCCTGGACATAGGCTGCCATGTAGCGCGCGGCATCCTCGGCGGTCATGGCCGCCTCGCCCAGCATGTCGTAGGAATGGCGGAAGCCCTTCGCCTCCATGGCGCGGCTGTTGGCGAGCGCCTGGGCGATGGTCTCCCCGGTCACGAACTGCTCGCCCATCATGCGCATGGTCATGTCGACGGCGGCGCGGATCAAGGGTTCGCCGCCGCGCGCCACCAGCCGGGTGAGCGCGGAGGCAAGGCCCGCCTCGCTGCTGGTGCCAGTGAGCCGGCCCGTGACGAGCAGCCCCCAGGTGGCGGCGTTCACGAATACCGAGCGGCTGTGGCCGAGATGGGCGAGCCAGTCGCCCTGGCCGATCTTGTCGCGGATCAGCGCATCGCGGGTCGGCCGGTCGGGAATACGCAGCAATGCTTCCGCAAGGCAGAGCAAGGCGACGCCCTCCTGGCTCGACAGATCATATTCGTGGATCAGCGCCTCGACGGCGCCCTTGCCGGCCTTGGCGCGCAAGGCGCGGATGAGGTGTTTCGCCCGTTCGGCCACCGCCTTGGTCTGCGCGGAGGGCAAGGTGGCGTCGGAAATCAGCCGGGGCAGGCACTCTTCCTCCGGTGCTCGATAGGCGGCGGTGATGCGGGCCCGCAGCACGCTTTCGGGCCGCACCGCCTGCGCGAAAGCTAGGAAAGGTTCGCTTTCCCGCGCGCCGGCGAGCGCCTCGGGCAGGGGCGTCGCTCCGGCTGAGAGGCTGGCTTCGGTTTCGTCCAATGTGTCGAGCATGGCGACGAGCGCCTGTTTCACCAGAAAATGCGGGGTACGGCCCTGGCGCGCCGCCGCCGCCTTAAGGCGCGCCCGCAGCGCATCATCCACCTTGACGCCAATGGTTGTTCCCATCTGCGAGCCTCCGGTTGCACCCCAGTCAGCCACAAAAGGTGCAACCCGAAAAGGCCGGCGATGCGTGCGGCACCGTTTCCGGCGAAGCAATGGGCGACGGCTTGCAGACCCGCGCGGAACCTTCGCCGATGCCCGGCATTGGACAGGGAACGCCGATCGTCCTTATTTCCTATTGCCTGAGCGGTGCCTTCCACCCCGATTCCATGCTATCGGCAGCCGACCAATCAGAGCCGTTGCGGAGAAGCTCTTCATGTTTCCGACGCCGAAGCCCGCATTGACGCCCAATACATACGCCTATGAATCCGAGCCAATGGTGAAGCCCACGGGCTTCCGGGAATATGATGCCCGCTGGTTGTTCCAGAAGGAAATCAACCTGATGGGCATCCAGGCGCTGGGCATGGGCCTCGGCACCCTGATGCACCAGATGGGCGTCAAGCCCGAGATCGTCACGGGGCATGATTTCCGCGGCTATTCCTCGTCGATCAAATACGCGATGGTCTCCGGCCTCATGGCCGCTGGCGTGAAGGTGCACGACATCGGCCTCGCCATGTCGCCCATGGCCTATTTTGCCCAGTTCGCGCTCGATGTGCCGGCGGTGGCGATGGTGACCGCTTCCCACAACGACAATGGCTGGACCGGCGTGAAGATGGGCGTGAACCGTCCGCTCACCTTCGGGCCCGACGAGATGACGCGCCTGAAGGAAATCGTGCTTTCGGCTGCCTTCGACCTGCGCGGCGGCGGCGCTTACCACTTCGTCGAAAACTTCCCAGAGGTCTATATCAAGGACCTGACTGACCGTCCCAAGCTGAAGCACCCCATCAAGGCGGTGGTGGCCTGCGGCAACGGCACGGCCGGCGCATTCGCCCCGCGCATACTGGAAGCGCTGGGGGTGGAGGTGGTGCCGCTCGACACGGAGCTGGACCATTCCTTCCCCAAGTACAATCCGAACCCGGAAGACATGGAGATGCTCCATGCCATGCGCGATGCGGTGCTGGCCTCCGGCGCCGACGTGGCGCTTGGCTTTGACGGCGATGGCGACCGCTGCGGCGTGGTGGACAATGAGGGCGAGGAGATCTTCGCCGACAAGATGGGCGTGATGCTGGCGCGCGATCTCGCCAAGATCTATCCCGGCTCCACTTTCGTGGTGGACGTGAAGTCCACCGGCCTGTTCGCCACCGACCCCGAGCTGATCAAGCTCGGCGTGAAGGCGGATTATTGGAAGACCGGCCATTCCTACATGAAGCGCCGCGTCAACGAGACCGGCGCGCTGGTGGGCTTCGAGAAGTCCGGCCATTATTTCTTCAACAAGCCCATCGGCCGGGGCTATGACGACGGCCTTGTCTCCGCCATCGCCGTGCTGGACATGCTGGACCGCAACCCCGGCAAGAAGCTCTCCGAGCTGCGCCTGGCCCTGCCCAAGACCTGGTCCTCGCCCACCATGTCGCCCCACTGCGCGGACGAAGCCAAATACGGCATCGTCACCGAAGTGGTGAAGCATTTCGAAGATCTCCAGGCCAAGGGCGGAAGCGTCACTGGCCAGCCGATCCGCGATCTTGTCACCGTCAACGGTGTGCGCGTCACGACTGAAGACGGCACCTGGGGCTTGGTGCGCGCCTCCTCCAACAAGCCGGAACTGGTCGTGGTGGTGGAAAGCCCGGTTTCCGAAGCGCGCATGCGCGACATGTTCAAGGAAATCGACGGCGTACTGCGCACCCATCCGGAAGTCGGCGCCTACAACCAGACGATCTGACGCTTTGATCGGGAGATGTTGCGTCTTCCGGTTGTGATCTCATTTCTTTAAACTAAATTGCGGCCCATGCGCGACGTGCGTGTGGGCCGCACGTGCATTCGCGCGTTCCCTGGGGGGTGGTGATGCCACGGCTGCTGTCGATTCTGCGTCTGTCGATCCTCTCCCTGTCGGGCATGCCGCTCGCCTTCGCCCTGCCGGCAATTGCCGAGGAGCGGGCGCCCGCCGCGACGGTCGAGATGTTGTCCCTTCCGCCGCTGCCGCTCGGGCGTGTGGAGATACCTAGCGGAAAGACGCTGACTCTCAATGTGGGCTTTGGCTCCGGCCTGTTCCGCGCGCCATCGGATCCGGAGGGTGTGATCTGGGCGATTACCGATCGAGGGCCGAACGTGGATTGCAAGAAGCCGAAGGACATCACCGGCCTCGGCACCGGGGAAATTTGCGGCGGCGACAAGGACGGGAAGATTTTCCCGCTGCCGGCCTTCACGCCCACCATCTACAAGCTGAAGATTGACCCTGCCGGAGCGGTGAGCGTGCTGGAGACGCTGCCGCTGAAAGGTCAGTCCGGCAAGCCCACCACCGGCTTGCCCAATGATCTCAAATCCACTGAGGCGGCCTTCAGCGTCGCTGGCAAGCCCATCGGCAAGGATCCGTCCGGCCTCGACACCGAGGCCCTGGTCCGCCTGCCGGACGGCAGCTTCTGGATCAGCGAGGAATATGCTCCCTCGCTGGTGGAGGTGGCCCCGGACGGCACGATCCGCCGCCGGCTGGTGCCCGAAGGACTGGCGGATCGGCTGACAGGCGCGGACTATGAGATCGCCCCGGTCCTTCCCGCAATCCTTGCGCGGCGCGCGCTCAATCATGGCATTGAAAGCCTCGCCGTGTCCCCCGATGGCGCCTTTCTCTACGCATTGATGCAAGGCGCGCTCGCCAATCCCGGCAAGAAGGCCGCCGACAGCTCGCCGCTGGCCCGCCTGATCAAGCTTGATCGCAAGACCGGTGCGGTGGTCGGCTCCTATGCCTATCGCGCCAGCGCGCCCGGCGATTTCAAGGCTGACGCGGGCGAGAAGACGCTGAAGCAATCGGACGTGAAGATGAGCGAGATGGTGGCGGTCGGCCAAGACCGCCTGCTGGTGCTGGAGCGCATCGACAAGACCACCAAGCTGTTCCTGGTGGATCTTGCGGGCGCGGCCATGCTGCCGCGCAGCATCGACGCCGCAACCACCCCGCCCACCCTGGAGCAATTGGCGCCGGACGATTTCGCGCGCAATGGTGTCACGCCGCTCGCCAAGACGTTGATCCTGGACAGCGACCGGCTGAAGGATCTGCCCGCCAAGATAGAGGGGGTCGCGGTGCTGAGCGATCGCGAGCTGGTTCTGGTGAGCGACAGCGATTTCGGCATCAAGAACGATACCACCCAGATGCGGCGCGTGCGGTTCGATAAGCCGGTTCTGAAATGAGGCCGAAGGCCTGAGGCGCGACCGCCTAGAGCCGGATCTGCCTCTATTCAATAAATTAGAGGGCGATTCACCCCCATAAGGAACCACAAAGTGGTTCCTTATGGGGGATCGCGCTCTAGCCGGAGCCGTGGCGATCGCTTACCTGAGTCCGGTTATTCCGCCGCCGCCGGCTCCGCCCTGCGGCCCTTCGCGCCCTCGAGCCGCACCGCCCAGAAGGCGGTGGCCATGGCGCCAAGGGGAACCAGCGCCGCCACCCACGGAATTGCGCCGAGCCCCGGCCCGTGGTCGATCACCAACCCGCCAAGCCATGCGCCGATGGCATTGCCGAGGTTGAAGGCGGCTATGTTGAAGCTGGAAGCGAGGCTCTGCCCCGCGCCCTGCGCCTTTTCCAGCACCCACATTTGCAACGGCGCGACGGTCGCGAACGCCACCGCCCCCAGCAGGCCGACGAAGGCGACGGCGGCGATCTGGCTGTGCAGAGCGAAGGTCAGCAGCAGGAGCACAACCGAGAGCGCCAGCAAAGTGGCGAACACGGTGGGCACCAGGCGCCAGTCGGCGAGCCGGCCTCCGAGCAGATTGCCCACCACCAGACCGGCGCCGAACACCAGCAGGATGGGCGAGACCGCCCCTTCCGAAAAGCCGGTGATTCGCGTCAGCATGGGCGCGATATAGGTGAAGGCGGCGAACACGCCGACCCAGCTCAGCACGGTGGTGGCCAGCCCCAGCAGCAGCGGCGCGCGGGTGAGGACCGCGATGTCATTCTTCAGGCTGGACTGCGCGCCGTCCACCTTGGTGTTGGGGACCAGCAGCGCGATCACCGCGAATGCCAGGACGCCCACCACCGTCACCGCCCAGAAGGTGGAACGCCAGCCGTAATGCTGGCCGAGCCAGGTGCCGAACGGTACGCCGAGAATATTCGCGACCGTCAGGCCGGTGAACATGATGGCGATGGCCGACGCCTTCTTGTTGGGTGCCACCAGGCCGGTGGCCACCACCGAGCCGACACCGAAGAAAGTGGCGTGGGCGAAGGCGGTCAGCACGCGCGCCGCCATCAGGGTGGCGTAATCCGGCGCCAGCGCACAGGCGGCATTGCCGAGGGTGAACACCCCCATCAGGCCGAGCAGCACAGCCTTGCGCGGCCAGCGCGCTGTGAGCACGGTTAGCACCGGTGCCCCGACCACGACGCCAAGCGCATAGCCGGAGATCAGTAGGCCGGCGGATGAGAGCGTCACGCCAAGGTCGGCGCTGACATCCAGCAGCAGGCCCATGATGACGAATTCGGTGACGCCGATGCCGAAGGCGCCGGCGGTCAGGGCATAAAGGGCAAGGGGCATGGCACGTCCAGCAGCAGTGTGTTGCGTTGCAGCAAAAATGGACGTTTTGTCCCGCGTGAGCTAGATTGCCGTAAAGCAAAGCATCTGTGAATTGAACTCATCATGGCCCGTTTGGACGTCAACCGCTCCGGCGAGATGGAAGTATTCGTACGGGTGGTGGAGCAGGGCGGCTTTTCCGCCGCCGGGCGGGTGTGCCAGATGACCCCTTCCGCTGTGAGCAAACTCATGGCGCGGCTGGAAGCGCGGCTCGGCGCCCGGCTTATCAACCGGTCAACCCGGCAATTGCAGCTGACCGCCGAGGGCGTGGATTTCTATGAGCGCGCGGTGCGCATTCTCGCCGACCTGGAGGAGGCGGAGCGCAGCGCCTCCACCAGCGAGATCGCCAGCGGCCGCCTGCGGGTGAACGCCAACGTGCCGTTCGGCACCCATTATCTCATCCCCGCCTTGCCGGAATTCCTGGCGCGCCATCCCGCCGTCTCGCTCGATATCGTGCTGACCGACAAGGTGGTGGACCTGCTGGAGGAGCGGATGGACGTGGCGGTGCGGGCGGGCCCGCTGAAAAGCTCGCTGCTGATGGCGCGCAAGCTCGGTGAATCCCGCATGGTGATCGTCGGATCGCCCGAATATCTGGCCCGTAACGGCACGCCCCAGGTTCCGGCGGACCTGGAACGGCACAATCGCAGCGGCTTCTGCTATCTGCGCCAGATCGAGGGTTGGCCGCTCAGGACCGGGGCGGGCGAGATACGGCTCGCGCCCGTGGGCAACGCCCTGGTCAGCGATGGCGAGACCCTGCGCCATCTGACCCTGGCGGGAGTCGGGCTCGCCCGCCTCTCCATGTTCCATGTGGCGCACGATATCGCCGCCGGGCGGCTGGTCCCAGTGCTGGAGGATTTCAATCCCGGCGACACCGATCCGACCCACGCGGTCTATGTGGGACAGGGCGGCCATTTGCCGGCGCGGGTGCGGGCCTATCTGGATTTCCTGGTGGAGGTGGTTGCGCCGCGATTTGCCAGGACAGCGATGGCGGACCCGCGGGAACTGGTGCACGGCAGGCCGTGATCTGCCGAGCTTTTTCCTTTGACGCCGTGGCCGGGCAAGAGGCCCGGCCACTCGCGCACCATCGCCAGCCGCTGCGGGGGGAGCGCGGCTGGGGCGTTGCGCGAATCTCCAGGATATCCCGGAGACGGCGATGCAAAACGAAGGGATCGCGGACCGAGCGGACGATACGGCCGCGTCAGGCGCTGCGCTTCATCACGTCCGAACGGGCGATGAGGTCGGCGAGGGAGGGCTTCTCCTCCAGCGTGCCAGTGGGGCTGATGAGGCCACGGGCGCCGTTGAGCACGCCGGGCCTCAGCTCCAGCGCTAGCAGGCGCCTGGGATCGTAGCGGCCGGGCATCCACAAATCGCCGGTCATGCGCGCGGAGAAGCCGAAGCGCTGGTAATAAGGCGCATCGCCCACCAGCAGCACCGCGCCATGGCCGCGCGCGTCGGCCTCGGCCAGGGCCACGCGCATCATGTCGCCGCCGAGCCCGCGCGCGCGAAACCAGGGATGGACCGCCAGCGGACCGAGCAGAAGGGCCGGCTTGCCGGGGCCGGCACTGATGTGCCACAGGCGCACGGTCGCGGCGAGGCGCCCGTCCGGCCCGTGGGCAGCCAGCGACAAGCCTTCGGCCGGCAGACGGCCTTCCCGCAGCCGCTCCGAGGATTTCTCGAACCGGGCCGGGCCCATGCACAGGTCCAGAAGCGCCTCGCGTGCGGCAACCTCTTCCCATTTTTCAGCAACGATCTCAGTCATCAGCATCTCCCGTGCCACAACCGGAAAGCCGAAAGACGCCGACCCGCGCGCAATCGCGTCCCCCTCGGCGGGGCGCGGCGCGGCACAGGCCGCCCTCTCAGGAGAGGGCAGCGGGTCGGTACGGAAGCGTGAGGATCAGATCACGTAGGACTTCAGCGGGGGGAAACCGTTGAAGGACACCGCCGAATAGGTGGTGGTATAGGCGCCGCAAGCCTCGATGAGGATCTTGTCGCCGATGGCGAGGGACACCGGCAGGTGAACCGGGGTCTTCTCATACATCACGTCGGCCGAATCGCATGTCGGTCCGGCAAGCACGCATGCGGTGGTGTCGTCACCGTCGCGCGGGGTGCGCAGCGGGTAGCGGATCGCCTCGTCCATGGTCTCGGCGAGGCCGCCGAACTTGCCGATGTCGAGATAGACCCAGCGCAGCGTGTCGCTTTCGGCCTTCTTGGAGATCAGCACCACCTCGGTCTCGATCAGGCCGGCATTGCCGACCATGCCGCGACCTGGTTCCATGATGGTCTGCGGGATTTCGTTGCCGAAATGCTTGCGCAGCGAGGAGAAGATAGCTTCCCCATAGGCGGCCGCGGCCGGCACGTCCTGGAGATACTTCGTGGGGAAGCCGCCACCGAGATTGACCATGGCCAGCGAGATGCCGCGCACGGCGCATTCGCGGAAAATGCCGGCGGCGGAGGCGAGCGCCTGGTCCCAGGCGTTCACATTCTTCTGCTGAGAGCCCACGTGGAAGGAGACGCCGTGGGCGGTGAGGCCGAGACGGTGGGCGTGCTCCAGCACGTCGGCGGCCATTTCCGGTTCGCAGCCGAACTTGCGGGACAGGGGCCATTCGGCGCCGGCGCCGTCGCACAGGATGCGGCAGAACACCTTGGCGCCGGGGGCGACGCGGGCAACCTTCTCGACCTCTTCGTAGGAATCCACCGCGAATAGCCGCACGCCCAGCTTATGGGCGCGCTCGATGTCGCGTTCCTTCTTGATGGTGTTGCCGAACGAGATGCGCTCGGCGCCCGCGCCGGCGGCCATCACCATGTCGATCTCGCCGGTGGAGGCGCAATCGAAGCAGGAGCCGAGGTCGGCCAGCGTCTTGAGAATCGCGGCGTCGGGATTGGCCTTCACGGCATAGAAGACGCGGGTGTCCGGCAGCGCACGGCTGAACGCCGCGTAATTCGCGCGCACGACATCGAGATCGACAACGACGCAGGGTCCGTCTTCGCGTCGGGTCTTGAGAAATTCGCGGATGCGATCGGTCATGGTGTCCTCCGTGACCTGAAGCCTCGTGAAGCGCGGTTGCCCGCGCGACGACAGGACGGGACGGCCTTTTCTGCGGCGCCATCGCCGCTGTCGGGGCCTGCCCGGGGCACGCACACGCGGGACAAGGGCGGTTTGGACGCGCCATTCTCCCAACGGGCCGTACCCGCTTCGCCGGTCACAAACCGGCCGCATCATCGAACCGAACGGCATTTCCTTCCCGGCCACGGCGCGAGCCACGACAAGGGTGCGTTTGGAAATGCGCGCGCTTGGAGGGGGAAGTCCCACTCCGTACGGCCGGCAAGATGTAGTGCCTCTTTAGTAACGCCGACCTTTGGAGGGCCGACCGAGACCAAAAAAGCCCTTACGTCGTTGCTTCAAGTCACGTCCCCTGCTGAGAGCAGGGTGGGCCGGTTCCCTCCGGCTACCGATCGTCCTGGCAGCTTTCCGGCCTCTTGTCCGGACTTCCGCCGATCGGCACGCAACCACAGGCACGTGCGAAATTGGGCAGGGGTGGATTTATGAGAATTCGCCCGCCTTCGCAAGCGGCAATTTGATGAATTTTGGTCCAATTTGAGCCGCATTTCTTAGGCGACTGAACGTTTGCGCGCCAAGGGTTTGCATCATCCGGGTCCGCGACGGCCTGCGTTCACGGGATCGCGAGCGAAAGCGCCAGAATGAATGCATAAAATGCGTTGGATCGCCGCGCGTCAGGCACACCCCTTGATCGAGGTCAAGGGAGGGAGCAATGTGGCCATCTAAGATTAGACAAATTCGCGTTCGCGGGTGAGCTTCGCCCTGTGTTGCACCCCTTGACTGGGTTTTCCATGGACTACGATCAATTCTTTAGCGTCGCTGTCGACGCACTGCGTCGCGAGCGTCGCTATCGGACCTTCGCCGAGATCGAGCGCAAGGCGGATCGATTCCCACGTGCCACCTGGCATTCGGCCGGCGGCCCGCGCGAAATCGTCGTGTGGTGCTCCAACGATTATCTCGGCATGGGCTGCCACCCGGTGGTCATCGAGGCGATGCGCGACTCGGTGTCGAAGCGCGGCGCCGGTGCTGGCGGCACGCGCAACATCTCGGGCAACAGCCACGAGATCGTGCAGCTCGAGCGCGAACTCGCCGACCTGCACGGCAAGGACGCGGGCCTCGTGTTCACCTCTGGCTATATCTCGAACGAGACCGGCATCTCGACCATCGTCAAGCTGATCCCCGATTGCGTGGTGATCTCGGACGAGCTGAACCACAATTCCATGATCGAGGGCGTGCGGCGCGGCGGGCGGCAGAAGGCCATCTTCCGCCACAACGACCTTGCCCATCTCGAAGAGCTGCTCCAGGCGGCGGGCGACCGGCCGAAGCTGATCGTGTTCGAGAGCGTCTATTCCATGGACGGCGACATCGCCCCCATTGCCGCCATCTGCGATCTGGCGGAACGCTATGGCGCCATGACCTATCTCGACGAAGTGCATGCGGTCGGCATGTATGGCCCGCGCGGCGGCGGTGTCGCCGAGCGCGACGGTGTCATGCACCGGGTGGACGTGATCGAGGGCACGCTGGGCAAGGCGTTCGGCGTCATCGGCGGTTATCTCACCGGCAAGCGCGTGGTGATGGACGCGGTGCGTTCTTATGCGCCCGGCTTCATCTTCACCACCGCCCTGCCGCCGGCGGTCGCCGCCGCCGCGTCGGCATCCGTGCGGCATCTGAAGAATTCCCAGGCCGAGCGTGACGGTCAGCGCGCCCAGGTAGCGAAGGTCAAGGCCGCGCTCGCGGCCGCCGGCCTGCCGCAGATGGAAACGCCCACCCATATCATCCCGCTGATGGTTGGCGACGCGAAGGCCTGCAAGGCGGCGAGCGACGTGCTCCTGGCCGAGCACGGCATCTATATCCAGCCTATCAATTATCCCACGGTTCCCCGCGGCACGGAACGGCTGCGCATCACCGCGACGCCCCACCACGACGACAAGCTGATCGCCCAGTTGGCGGAAGCCCTGAACGACGTGTGGTCCCGCCTCGATCTGCCGCGGGTCAACACCGCCGTCACGGAGCGCCCCTTGCGGGCCATGGCGGGCGCCGCGCCGATCCCGCTGCCCATCGCCGGCGGCTGATCGGCCGAAAAATCTAAGTCAGTCTCACCGGCCGGGCATGTCCCGGCCGTTTTGATTTTGGGGCGCCGCAAACGGTTCGGCGCGCGGCATACCGCAAAGGAACACCTTTGCCCGCAAGGCTGGTTCTTTGGGGATCAGCCTTGCGGTCCTCCCGCCTCAGGCCGGGATGGCGCGGCGCGGTGGTTCTTCCTCGTCGAACGAGCCTTCGAACACCGTGATCAGCGCGCGGCGGATCGCCGACTGGCGGGCGGCCCCAGTGATTTTCGCGCCCATCAGGTCGGTGACATAGAACACGTCCACCGCCCGCTCGCCGAACGTCGCCACATGGGCCGAGGCGATGTTGAGGTTCAGCCGTGACAAGGTGTTCGTCAGCTCGAACAGCAGGCCGGGCCGGTCGAGGCCGGACACCTCCACCACCGTGTGCCGGTTCGACCAGGCATTGTTCACCGTCACCTCCGGCTCCACCGAGAAGGTGCGGCGCGCCTTGGGCAGCTTGCGGGCCATGACTTCCGGCAGGCGGACTTCGCCGGTCAGGGCTTTCTCGATGGAGACGCGAATACGCTGGGCGCGGCGTTCTTCATCCTCGTTGCGGTCGAAGGCGCGGCGGATGGCGATGGTGTCCAGCGCCAGCCCGTCGGTGGTGGTGGAAATCTGCGCATCGACGATGTTGGCGCCGGCCGCAGCGCAGGCCCCGGCGATCACCGACAGAAGCTTGGGATGGTCGGGGGCGAGCACGGTCAGTTCGGTGATGCCGCGTGCCGGCTCGACATCGGCATGGGTGGTGAGCGTCTGCCCGGCGGCTTCCATTTCGGTGATGAAGCGCGCGTGCCGCACCTTGGTGTCGATGTCCGTGCGCAGCCAATAGGAGGGATAGTGCCGCGCCGAATAGATGCTCACCGCCTCCTCGCTCCAATCGCTCAGGGCATGGCGAAGCTGGGCCTGCGCCATCTTCACCCGCTTGCCGCGATCCACCTCCGAGAAGCCGCCGGTCAGCATGGGCTCGGTTTCGTAATAGAGGGTGCGCAGAAGCTGCGCCTTCCAGCCGTTCCAGGTGCCCGGCCCCACGGCGCGGATATCCGCCGTCGTGAGGATGGTGAGCAGCTTCATGCGGTCGAGATTCTGCACCACGGCGGCGAAATTCTCGATGGTTCGGCGGTCCGAGAGATCGCGCGACTGGGCGACGGTGGACATGACCAGATGCTGCTCCACCAGCCAGGCCACGGTCTCCGTTTCGGCGGCGCTGAGGCCGAGACGCGGGCACACGCGGCGCGCCACGCGGGCGCCGGCGATGGAATGGTCCTCGGGCCGACCCTTGGCGATGTCGTGCAGCAGCAGCGCCACATAGAGCAGGTGGCGCTGGGGCTTCAGCGTCGCCATCAGTTCGTTGGCGAGCGCATTCTCGGGATTGGTGTTGCGCTCGATCTCCGAGAGGATGCCAATGCAGCGCAGCAAATGCTCGTCCACCGTATAATGGTGGTACATATTGAACTGCATCATCGCCACGACCTTGCCGAATTCCGGCAGGAAGCGGCCCAGTACACCCACCTCGTTCATCCGCCGCAATACCGTTTCCGGCGTGTTTTTGGAGCAGATGATCTCCAAGAACAGGCGATTCGCCTCCGGATTTTCACGCAGCTTCTGATCGATCAGGGACAGTGAGCTTGCGGCGAGGCGCATGGCATCGGGATGGAGCGCGAGGTTGCGCTTGTCCGCGATGTGGAACATGCGCAGGAAGTTCACACCGTCGCGCACGAACACCAGATCGTCGGCGACATTGAGGCGCTCGGTGTCGATGACGAAGTCGGCACTTTCCTTCAGCTTGGTGCGCTTGGCGCCGCTGCGCAGGCGGTCCACCATGCCCTTGAGGCCCGGCACCGGCTTCTCGTGCCGCGCCTCAAGCCCGGCGGAGAGGATGGCGGTGAGATCGCCCACATCCTTCGCTACCAGGAAATAATGCTTCATGAAGCGTTCAACGTCGCGCTGGCCGGGATGCTCGGTATAGCCAAGGCGCTGCGCCATTTCGCGCTGGAGGTCGAAGGAGAGGCGCTCCTCCGGCCGTCCGGTGAGGAAATGCAGGTGGCAGCGCACCGACCAGAGGAAATCCTCGCAGCGGGTGAACAGCCGAGCTTCCTCACGGGTGAACACGCCCTTGGAGACCAGTTCGCCGGTGGAGCGCACGCGATAGACGTATTTGGCGATCCAGAACAGCGTGTGCAGATCACGCAGCCCGCCCTTGCCGTCCTTCACATTGGGCTCGACCAGATAGCGCGACTGGCCCGCCTTGCGCAGGCGCTCCTCGCGCTCGGCCATCTTGGCGGTGACGAATTCGGTGGCCGTGCCTTCCACCACTTCCTTGTCGAAGCGGGTCTCCAGATCCTCGAACAGGGCCTTGTCGCCCACGAGGAAGCGCGCCTCCAGGATCGAGGTGCGGATGGTGATGTCGGCGCGCGCCTGGCGCAGGCATTCTTCCACCGAGCGGGTGGCGTGGCCCACCTTCAGGCCGAGGTCCCACAGCATGTAGAGCATGGCCTCGGCGACGCTCTCGCCCCACGCGGTCTGCTTGTAGGGCAGCACGAACAGGATGTCGGTATCCGAACCCGGCGCCAGCATCCCGCGCCCATAGCCGCCGACAGCCACCACCGCCATGCGCTCGGCACGTGAGGGATTGTCGATGGGATAAAGCACCGTGGTCGCCACTTCGTGAACGGCGGCGATGATGGCGTCCTGGAGCGAGGAAAGGCGCACCGAGCAGCAGCGCCCGCAGCCGTCCTCCATCAAAAGGCGCTCGGCCTCCACATTCCCTGCCGAGAGCGCCTGTTTCAGCCGGGCCACCACTGCGCGGCGAAGGTCCACCTCGCGTCCCGCATGGGCCTTGGCGATGTCGAGGACCTCGTCCTTCATGAGGCGGCCCAGGAACGGTTCGCCGATGGTGCGATGACCCTTGGGAATGCGGAGTGTGCTCATGCCAGATACCGGATGGCCTGAATTCTTGCGGCCCAAAAGCGAGCCGAGCTTTCCGCTTTATCCCAATCGCGCGGCGCCGTCACGGCGCGCTGCGGGGATAAGAGCGGTGGTTTTTCGCCCCCGCCATTAACCGCCCCTTAAATGGCCGCAATCGAAGGTCGTTTAGGTCTGCTCAGAGAGCGGCGGACGGAACATTCATGGCGTGGAGAGGCAAAAGCGAAGGGGAACGGCGGGAGCCTCTGTTGGAGCGCCCGGAGAGCCTGTTCGACATTCGTCTCGACGCGACCGACCGGCCCGGCGGCATTCCTTATGAGGAAAAACCGCGCGGCGCGCCGGGAAACGCGAAGAGCCGTCGGCGAGCCGAACCTGGCTTTGCCCCTGGCGAGGAGCTTGAGGAGGACAGCGCCGTCACCCGTCGCCCGTCCCGAACCGCAGCCGTGCGCAGCGAAAGCCGCCATGAACGTGCCGCTGAGCCCGCGCGCCGGGCCGAGGCCCGTGGCAAGCCGCGCAAGCGCCGGCGCGGCTTTTTCTCACTGTTCGGCCTCATCAAATGGGGCCTGATTCTCGGCCTGTGGGCGCTGCTTGCGGTGGCCGGCGTGGTCGCCTACGAGGCGTCCAAGCTGCCCTCCATGCAGACCCTCATGGTGCCGAAGCGTCCGCCCACCGTGATGATCCAGGCGGCGGACGGCAGGCCGCTGGCCACGCGCGGTGACATGGGTGGCGCGGCCGTGCCCTTGAAGGAATTGCCCGCCTATCTCCCCAAGGCCTTCATCGCCATCGAGGATCGGCGCTTCTACGACCATTGGGGCATCGACGTGATGGGCCTTGCCCGCGCGATGTTCACCAATCTCACCTCCGGACGGGTGCGCCAGGGCGGTTCGACCCTGACCCAGCAGCTCGCCAAGAACCTGTTCCTGACCCAGGAACGCACGTTCGCGCGCAAAATCCAGGAAGTGGTGCTGGCGCTGTGGCTGGAGAAGAAATTCTCCAAGGCCGAGATCCTCGACCTCTACATGAACCGGGTTTATTTCGGCTCCGGCGCCTATGGGGTGGAGGCGGCGGCGCAGCGCTATTTCGGCAAGTCGGCGCGCAATGTGACGCTGTCGGAGGCCGCCATGCTCGCCGGCATCGTCAACGCCCCCTCGCGCCTTGCGCCGACTCGCAATCTGAAGGCCGCGCAGGATCGTGCCGCGCTGGTGCTCGTTTCCATGCGAGAGCATGGGCTGATCAGCCCCGACATGGCCAAGATCGCGCTCGCGCGCCCCGCCACGGTGGCCAAGCCCACGGGTCCCGAATCCATCGGCTATGTGGCCGACTGGGTGATGGAGCAGATGGATTCCTATGTGGGCGAATTGTCCGGCGACGTGACAGTGCGGACCACCATCGACGCCAACCTGCAATCCGTCGCTCAAGCCGCCGTTACCGACACTTTGGCGAAGTCCGGCGCGAAATATGGCGTGGGTCAGGGGGCGCTGGTCTCGCTCGATACCGACGGCGCCGTGAAGGCGCTGGTGGGCGGGCGCTCCTATGAGGACAGCCAGTATAATCGCGCCGTCACCGCACGCCGCCAACCCGGCTCCTCCTTCAAGCCGTTCGTCTATCTCACGGCGCTGGAGCGGGGGCTGACTCCCGATACGGTGCGCGAGGATGCGCCGATCCAGCTCAAGGGCTGGCGGCCGGAGAATGCCAGCCACGAATATCGCGGGCCGGTGACGCTCCAGACCGCGCTGGCCCTTTCGCTCAATACGGTGTCGGTGCGGCTCGCGCTGGAAGTGGGCCCCAAAGCCATCGTCGCCACGGCCAAGCGGCTCGGTATCGCGTCCCCGCTCGATCCCAACCCCTCGATTGCGCTCGGCACGTCGGAAGTCTCGGTGCTGGAACTCGCCGCGGCCTATACGCCGTTCGCCAATGGCGGCATCGGCGTCATCCCGTATGTGATCGACAGCGTGAAGGGCGCCGACGGCAAGGTGCTCTATGCCCGCACCACCTCCGGGCCGGGCCGGGTGGTGGCGCCGGAATACGTCGCCATGATGAACCATATGATGGAGGAGACGCTGATCTCCGGCACCGGCCGGCGCGCGGAGCTTCCCGGCTGGGACGCGGCCGGCAAGACCGGCACCTCGCAGGATTATCGCGACGCCTGGTTCGTCGGCTATACCGCCCGCTTCGTCACCGCCGTGTGGCTGGGCAACGACGATTCCTCGCCCACGAAGAAGGCCTCGGGCGCGAACCTGCCGGCGGAAATCTGGAGCCGCTACATGAAGGTGGCCCACCAGGGCGTGCCGATCACGGAACTGCCCGGCGGCGCCCGCTCGCCCGGCTTCGGCCTGCCCCTGCCTCCGGGCGCTGTGCCGGACGAGGCGCCGCCCGCCGTCGTCGGCCAGATCCCCCAACAGGTGCCGCCGCAGCAGGACGAGCCCATGACGCTGGACCGCTGGTTCGTGGATACGTTCCTGGGCGGGCGACGCTGAGGCGGGGCGCTTGCTACCGAAGGGCGGTCTTGTCCGGCGGCGTCTTGTCGGGCCCGAACATCAGCCCGGCCTCGCGGAAGCCGCCGTCCACGTTTAGCGTATGGCCGTGCACGTAACGGCTTTCATCGGATGAGAGGAACACCGCCGCGTCCGCGATCTCCTCCGGCGTCCCATACCGGTTCATGGGGATCAAATAGGTGTAGGCGGCGCGGGTCGCCGCATCGTGGGCGTATTTCGCCATCTCAGTCTCAATGGCGCCCGGGGCAATATTGTTCACGTTGATGCGGTGCTGGGCGAGTTCTACCGCCATCACCTTGGTGAGCAGTTCCAGCCCCGCCTTTGCGGCGCCATAGGCCGCCCGGCCATTGCCGCCGCGCTGGCCGGAAAGCGAGGCGATGTTGACGATCTTGCCCCCGCCGCTCTTCACCATCTCCTTCGCCACCGATTGGGCGACGAAGAAGGCGCCGGTGAGGTTGATGCCGACGATGCGGCGCCATTCCTCCAGCGAGGTTTCAAGGAACGGAGTGTTGCCGCCGATCCCGGCATTGTTGATGAGGATGTCGATCCGGCCATGAGCCTGAACCAGATCCCGCACCAGGGCGGTCACCGACGGAGGATCGGCGACATCGACCGTCATCGCGGCGGACCGCCCGCCGCTCGCCTCGATGGCCTCAGCGGCGGACTTCGCGCCGTCCAAATTCTGGTCGGCGATGATCACCGTCGCGCCCTCGCGTGCAAGGGCCTTGGCCACGGCAAAGCCGATGCCGCGGGCTCCGCCTGTCACGAGCGCAATCTTCCCATCCAAACGCATAGTGCAGATCTCCGCGCGAAAGGGGGATGCTCCCGCATCCCCATTCGCTTAATTCGAAAGGATCAGGAGAGCTTTCCGACGCTCTTTTCAAGGATGCCCCACAATTCGTCCCCGTACTTCGCGCGCCATTCCTTGTAGAAGCCGGCATCGCTCAGCGCAGCGCGGAACGGAACCGTGTCCGGCTCGTTGAAAATGAGACCCTTTTCGGTGAGCGTGCCCTTGAGCGAGACGGCAAGTTTCGCCATGTCCTCGCGCTCCGCCATGGCTGCCATGTTGAGGTTCTTGGCGACAATGTCCCGGGCATCCTGGGGCAAGGCTTCCCAGTTGCGCTTGTTGGCGACGCAGAAGAAGGCGTCCCACATATGATTGGTGATCGCGCAGTATTTCTGCACTTCGAATATATTCGCCGTATAGATATTGGCGAGCGAATTCTCCTGGCCGTCGACAACCTTCGTCTGGAGCGCGGAATAGATCTCGCTGAAATTGATAGACGTGGGTGCCGCGCCGAAGGCCTGGAACATGGAGGTCCACAGCGCACCGACCGGAACGCGGATCTTGAAGTTCTTCAGGTCCGCAGGCGTGGCGATCGGCTTGGTGCTGGAGGTGATCTGGCGGAAGCCGTTGTCCCACATCTTGTCCATGGGCACGAGGTTGGCCTTGGAGATGCGCAGGCGCAGGGCTTCGCCCAGCTCTCCGTCCATGGTCTTCCAGACCGCCGCATAGTCCGGGAACAGGAAGCCGAGGCCATAGATGGAGGCCGACGGCACGATGGTCGAGAGCACGTTGATGCCGGAGTTCAGGAACAGGTCGATGCCGCCGGCGCGTACCTGCGACAGCATATCCGTATCGCCGCCAAGCTGGTTGTTGGGATAGACCTGCAAGTCCACCTTGCCGTTGGTTTCGGCAAGGATGCGCACAGCAGCTTCCCTGGCGCGGGTCGTAATTGGGTGGGATTCCGCGACATTGAAGGCGAACTTCAGCGTGAAGTCTGCGGCGGCCTTAGCCCGGCGCACGGGCAGCCCGAATGCGGCCGCCGCGGTGCCAGCGGCGAGTCCTGTCGTGAACGTGCGGCGTGAAAGACGTATGGTCATCTGTTTACTCCCTGAATGTATTGTTTGTTGTTGCTTGTGCTCTGCTTATCTTGCGGCTTCAGAGGAAGCCGATGGAGATCCATGGGACGAGCGCGACGATGACGAGGCCGATCAGCATCGCGACGATGTAGCCCACGATCGGTCTCATGCCGTCGTTGGGATGGATGCGGCTGATGGCGCAGGCCGCGTAATATCCGACCCCGAACGGCGGGGCGAAAAGGCCGATGCCCATGGCAAGCACCACCACCATCGCATATTGCACCTGGTGGATTCCGAGAGCCTGCGCGATCGGGAACAGCAGCGGCCCGAACAGCACGATGGCGGGAATGCCTTCCAGCACGCTGCCGAGGATGATGAAGGCGACGATGGACACGGCCATGAAGGTGCCCGCGCCCCCCGGCAACCCGGTCATGGACTTTGCCAGCGAGTGCGAGAAGCCTGACTGGGTCAAGCTCCACGCCATGGCGGTTGCGGTGCCGATGATCAGCAGGATCGCGCCGGACAGGCTGGCGGTCTCCACCAGCATCGGCTTCAGCCGCCGCCAGTTGAACTGGCGGTAGAGCAACAAGCCGGCGACGATGGAATAGGCGATACCGATGGTGGAGACCTCCGTGGCGGTTGCCACGCCCTCGATGACCGCGGTGCGGATCACGAAGGGCAGCGCCAGCGCCGGCAGGGCGACGACGAAGGCGCGGCCGATTTCCCGGGCCGTGGCCTTCTTGACGTGGCTCAGGTCCTCCCCGCGATAGCGCCACCAGACCAGCCCGCACAGAGTGATCGCCAGAATGACGCCGGGCAGCAGGCCGCCGGTGAACAAGGCGGCGATCGAGACCCCGGTCACCGAGCCGATGGTGATGAGGACGATGCTCGGCGGGATGGTCTCTGTCTGCGCGCCGGTTGCGGCGAGCAAGGCGACGAGATCGCCTTCCTTTGCGCCTCGCTTCTTCATCTCGGGGAACAGCACCGGCGCAACCGCCGCCATGTCGGCGGCCTTGGAACCGGAGATGCCGGAGACCAGATACATGGCGCCGACCAGCACATAATGCAGGCCGCCCTTCACGTGGCCGAGCATGCTGGCGAGGAACTGCACCATGGCCTTGGCCATGCCGGTCATCTCGATCAGCTGGCCGAGGAAGACGAACAGCGGCACCGCCAGAAGGATCAGATGGCTGACCCCCTCGTCGATGCGGCCGACGATGACCAGTGGCGGGGTCCGCGTCGTCAGCATGAGATAGCCGAATGTCGCCAGCCCGAACGCGAAGGCGATGGGGACGCCGCCGAAGACGCAGGCCGCGACGACACCGACGAAAAAGATGAGCAGGTTCAGATTGCCGAATGGCTTCAGCACCGGCCCCAACAGCCAGAACAGGCCGATCACGAGAGCGGTCGCGACCAGCGCGCCGAGCACGAGGCGCAGGCTGGCGAATTGCAGAAGCCGCAGAATCGCAAAAACCGCCATCAGGCCGAGCCCCACCGGCATCGCCGAGGCACGCCAGGAATTCTGCAGGTCCAGTGCCGGGGTGCGGACGATCACTTCTTCATGCGCATAATCGAGCGCGGCAGGCAGGATGAGCAACAGGAAGGCGAGGGCGGTGGACACCGCGATCACCTCGATGAAGGCACGCCCCCCGGGCTTCAAGGCTCCCACGAAGGCGGTCATGCGCATATGCTCGCCGCGCTGGAAGGCGACCGCTGACCCGAGCATGGCCAGCCAGAGGAAGAGCATGGAGGCCAGTTCGTCGGACCAGACCAGCGGCTGATGGAAAACGTAGCGGGCCAGCACACCGGAGAACAGGATCAGGATCTCCGCGCTCACCAGAATGGCGACCGGAACCTCCAGGATCCGGGCGATGACGATCTCCGTCTGGCGGGCAATGGCAGCCACGGAGGAGGGTGGCGCGGTAGGCGCCGCTGCCACGACCTGATCGGTGTGCATGGCCGTCATACCACGTGTACGCAGCACGAGGCCGCGAGATGCGATGCGCCGGGCAAGAAGATGTTCGTCGCGCGGAACGAAGCGAAATGTTGGCGTTGACCTCCCGAGATCATAGGCGTCTCCTCCTTTTTTGATGTTTATGCGTTGCCGAGCTTTCCCCTTTCGAAGAAATGCTCTCCTCCCATTTGGCCGCCCTTCAGGGCGATCTCTAATCCGTTCATGGCGTTCGATCGCGACAGCGCCCGGCAAAGCGGCGCTCCGGGCGCCAGTCGCGCGGCGATTTCCAATGCGTCCGGTCGGAGCACCTTGGTCACCTGACTGGACGTATCGCCGCCCGAGAGCAGCAGCCGCTTGATGGGGGCGCGCGCGAGGATGCTGCGCACGACCTGGCCGAGGCGCTCGCCGAGAATTCTTCCGCCCGTGTGTTTCGCCGCATGATGCGAGAAGCCGCGCGCCGTCAGTGCATCGATCATGGCGCCGATGCGCGGATCGTCCGCGCCCCGTGCGGTGTGCAGAATGACGCTTCGCCCTTGGTTCAGCAGCGCGATCGCGCGCTCGGAGATGTCGGTGTGCGCGGCTGGCCATTGCGCATCGTCCACCAGGGCGCGGGCATCAACGGGCATGTCGATGAAGCCCGCCTGGATGGCCGCGTGGATCTGGAGCGCGGTGAGCTTCGAGGCGCTGCCCGAGACCGCGAGCACCCGATCGACGGGCGCGAAATGTTCATATTTCTGATCGCTTTGCGGCGCCCCTTCGCGCGCGCGCCACCATTGGGTCAGGGCGTATTCGACGCCCGACGAACCCACCACGAACAGCGGCCTTGAGTCGAGCGCCTGGCGTTCGAGGTGACGGCCGATTTCGGTGAGATGCTGCGGCGTACCCGCGTCGAACAGAATGGCGTCCGGCTGTGCGTCCAGCACCGCCTTTACGTCTACATCGGTAGCCCCGCGCGAAGCTTCGTACGACGGAAAGAGGATCTTCTCGATCCGCAGGGGCGCTTGCTGGGAGATGTGGAGGGCGAGGTCCGCTTCCGCCATGGGGGTGACGGGATGCACGCTCATGATGGGATGGCGATCAATGCGAAAGACGTCGCCATCCGTACCGAAGCGGGCGAAAAGATTGCCAAACAGGCAGTAGCGGCCAAGCGCGGGGGTCCCCGCCACGATCGGAACCGGCGCGCCGGAAAAGGCGCCGCGCGAAAGTTCGATCACCTTGCCGATACTGCCGATCGTGGGCGAACTGTCGAACGTGGAGCACACCTTATAGTGAACCAGCGGCGCGCCGAGCTTGGCGAGTGACCGGAAAACTTCCGGGAGATGAAGGTCCATTTCTCCGGGCGACATGGCCCGGCTGTCACCGGCGATGCCGACGACGTCGAGGTCCGGGAAGCGCTCCAGCGTTTCTGGGCTCGGCGGCGCCAGGAACAGGGCACAGCGATAACCGGCGAAGGCGAGAACCTCCAGGGCATCGGTGGAGCCCGTGAAGTCATCGCCGTAGAAGGCCATCCTGTAGCGTGCGAGCGTCGTCATCCGGAGGCTCCGAATTGGGCGAGCGCACCGCTCAGGGCGGGATGGGACTTGGCGTATTCGGCGAGGCTGACCCCGGACGTTGCCGCCTCCCATGCTTCGCGGAGGCTGGCGACACCGGCCGCGATGCCCTGTGGATGGCCGATGATGCCGCCCCCAGCCAGGTGCATGAGATCGGTGCTGCCGAGCCGGGCATATGTGTCCGCCGCCTGTCCGGCCCATTGGCCGGAGGAGAAGACGGGCATGATGGGCGCCAGCCCACCGAACGGCGCGAGGCAGGATTGGGCCGAGGCGATCACGGTGTCGTCCGGCTCCCAGAATTTGTTGCGCAGCCCGTTCACATGCAAATGGTCGAGACCGGTCAGGCGCCAGAGCTTCTGGAAGGCGGCGAATTCGAAGCCGAGCCAGGGATGACGCGTGAGGATGCCCCAGCCGTTGCGGTGGCCATGGATGGGAAGCTGTGTGTGCCGGCGCAAATGCTCGACGGCGGCAAAGCCGGTCCAGTTCGCGCTGACCATGACGCAGGTGCCACCGGCGGCGAACACGGCATCGTGCCGGCGCAGCATATCGTCGATGGAGCCGGAAATATTGATGGCATACATGGGCTTGCGACCCATTCGATCGGCGTGGCGCTCGATCACCGGCATCACCGCCTTGAGCCGATCCTCGAACCGGGCATAGGGCGGGTCGGCGAGGAGTTCGTCGTCCTTCAGGAAGTCGATGTCGGCCGCGCAGAGCACGTCCACCAGATCTGCGGTCTCGGCTGCGGTAAGTCCGATGCTCGGCTTGATGATGGTGCCGATCAACGGCCGGCCGTAGACGCCCGCCTTCTCGCGCGTGCCGGCGACGCTGAACCGCGGGCCGGGGAATTGCTGCGCATAGGACTCCGGCAGGTCGATATCGAGCAGGCGGATGCCGGTGATTTCCCCGAGCTCGAACAGGTTTCCGGCGATGGTCGCAAGCAAAGTGGGGATGTTGGCGCCCACATTGGCCACCGGAAAGGCAATATCGATCTCGCCACGGTAATATCCACTTTCGGGGCGCCCATCCCGTCGCCGGCGCTCCGCGTGGGCGCTCCGCAGGGTGGGGGTCGGCGAGGGCGGCAGGGGCGTGATGGAGGCGACGCGGGCGCGGGAGCGTTCCTTAAGCTCCGCCGTCTCTCCGGCGAGCGACATAAAGGTGCCGCTCGACTGCTCGCCGGCAATCACCTCCGCCGCCCGTTCCAAGGGCTCGGAACTCTCGATCAGATAGCGGGCCGAAAATTCGGCGCGTGGGGTTTTACTGCCCACGGCCGTTTCCAGCGCATGCGGGAGGGCCAAAGACCATGCCAAACTCCTGGGGTTTCCTCGATGATCTTCTTTTCTGCTTTCCCTTCATCGTTATGTCCGGGCATCGGGCCTGGCAAACGAGTTTTACGAAGCGTAATGTGAGTAAAACTCACAGCGAGGGTATGGTGCGGCGCACCGTGTTCCGGCGCGCGGGTGGGTGTGTAAGCCGCGGCGGGTTCATGGCGGCACAGATATCCGCTGTCTTCTTCAGCTCGGTGGAAAGCCAGTTGGCCATCGCCTTGGTATCGGGCCGCGCGCCGAGGTGCGGGGCGATCCACAGCACCAGCTTGCGAGGACCCGGGACGAAGCCGAAGGGGGCGACGAGACGGCCGGAGCGAATCTCGTCCAGCACCATCATGGCCGGCACCACGGCCACGCCGAGGCCGCACAAGGCGGCCTGGATCAGCAGATAGAAATGCTCATAGGATTCCTGCGAATTGGGCTTGATGGCGGGAGAAAGCCCGACAAGGGCGGACCAGTCTTCCCAGCCGTGCGGGCGTGTCTTGGTGGAAAGTAGCCGCGCCGCGCGCAGATCTTCGACGCTGCGAAGCTTGCGCGCATCCCCATAGCTGGGCGCCCAGACCGGGCCGACCCATTCCGTCATCAGCTCATGGATGAGCACGTCGCGGGGTGGCGGAATGACGCTGTTGCGGATCGCAATGCTGACCTTGTCGCGCACGAAGTCGACCTGGTCGTAATTCATGTTGAACTGGACTTCGATGTGCGGGTGCGCGGCATGAAAGCCGGCAATGCGCGGGATCAGCCAGTGCATCATGATGGTGGCCGAGCATGAGACAGTGAGCGGCCCCGGATTGAGCTGCTCGACGCTGGCATCAATCAGGTTGAAAGCCGTCGTCAGCCCCTCCGCGAGCCGCGCGCCCTCTGGCGTCGTCTCCATGGATTGGTGCTCCCGTCGCAGCAGTGGGAGGCCGAACATCTCCTCCAGCGCCCGCACATGCCGGCTGATCGCACCGTGGGTCACGCACAGTTCCGCGGCGGCGGCGGTCATGCTGCGCAGCCGTGCGGTGGCCTCGAAGGCGCGCAATGCATTCAAGGATGCTTTGGGGATGCTCATGGCTGCTCCTCACACATATCGGAGCGCAGACCATATGGGTTGTGAGCTTTTCTCACAACGAAGCCCGAAAAGGTCATTTGCGATGGACGCAAGGGCACATTAGCGTCCGTGGGGCGGGCTGCGGGGAGGCGGCCCGCATCTGCGGACGTTCGAGAGATCCCCAAATGCAAAAAATGATCATCGAGGCGCGCGTCAACGAATATGCCATGCGGGACCGCAATCCCCACGTGCCATGGACCGCCGACGAAATTGCCGAAACCGCAGCGCGCTGCCGGGAAGCGGGAGCATCGATCCTCCACTTCCACGCGCGTGCGCCGGACGGGGCTCCGCGTCATACCGTCGAGGAGAATGCCAACGTCATCCGCAAGGTCCGCGAGACGTGCGACATCCTCATCCTGCCCACGCTGGGGTTCATCGCCAGCGATGACGACCCGCACGGGCGCATGGACTGCATGATGGAACTGGCGAAGGACCCCGCCACCAAGCCGGACATCGTTCCGGTCGATACTGGCACGGCCAATCTCGAATCCTACGACGCCGAAACCAAGACCTTCTCCCATACGGACCGGGTCTATAAAAACCGGACCGACGTCGTGATCTCTTACGTCGAGCGCCTGAAGGCCGCGCACATCAAGCCGAAGCTCGTCTGCTGGTCGGTGGGTTTCATGCGCCGGGCGGAGGCGCTGATCGACATGGGGCTCGCCGCCGAGCCGGCCTATTTCCTGTTGAACATGACCGATGCGCCCTTCATCACCGGGCATCCGGGCACCGTGGACGGCCTTGAGGCGCATCTGCGCTTCCTGCCGTCGCGCGCCCGCCATTACTGGACCGCGAACATCGTCGGCGGCGACTTGCTGAACCTTTGCGATACGGTGGCGCGCCGCGGCGGCAACATCGCGCCGGGCATCGGTGACTTCCCCTATGTGGAGCTGGGCTGTCCGCGTAACGAAGAGGTCGTTCATCGCGCCGCTCAGATCGCGCGCGCCGCGGGCCGGGAGATCGCCTCGCCGCAGGATGTCCGGGAGATGCTGGAGCTCTGATCCGTGGGGCATGGTCAACACAGCCGCCGGGCTTTCCATTCCTCCGTGTCCGCCAGCGACAGCAGCGTGTCGACGGCGGTCTGTGCCACCGCCATGGTGGCACGGGAGGAAGGACGGTTGAGGGGCGTGGCGAGATAGACGGTGCGCGTGACCCCCGGATCGATCACGCGGAAGGAGTGCAGCTTCACACCTCCTGCGGCGTTGGCATTAGCGCTGGCATCGCGGGCCGCCAGCGAGCCGATGGTGACGCCATGGCCCCGTCGCACCATCTCGAAGATCTGCGGCGAGGCATCGAGCTCGATCACCACGTTGAGCGGGATGGCGTGCCGGCGGGCCGTTGCCTCAAGGAGGCTCCGCAGGCCGTGTTCGAGACCGGGCATGACGAGGCGAAGATGCTGGATATCCCGCAGGCGGATTTCCCCCGCGGAGGTCAAGTGCGGGGCAACAGCGCGCGGATCGTAGGTGCTGACGTAGAGGTCTTCCTCGGCGATCGGCTGGAGCGACGCGCTCTTGTCTGTCGCCGCACCGCCGCCGAACACCAGCGCGGCATCCAGCGTTCCTTCGCGCAGCCAGCTTGCAATGTAGCCCGACATGCTTTCGACTACGCGCAGGCGAACCTGTGGCAGCTTTTTCTGACAGGTCTCGATCAGCCGCACCGTGAGCAGGCCCACCAGCGAACCGGGAACGCCGAAGCGGACGTTGCCCACAGGCTCCTTGCCGCTGCTCAACATGCTGGCCTTGGCATCCTCCGACAGCTTCAAGATCGCATAGGCATGTGCGAGCAATTCGCGGCCCTGTTCCGTCAGCGCCAGTCCGCGCGCCTGGCGGTCGAACAATTGCGTGCCGAATTCGCCTTCGAGATCCTTCAGCCGCGCGCTCAGCGAGGGCGGGCTGCTATGGAGAATCTTCGCTGACGCGACCAGCGAGCCGGTCTCGGCTATTGCAACGAATATGCGCAGGTCGCGAAGGTCCATGGTGTCCTCGGGCTCGACGGGCCGTCTACGATCGTGGCTTCCGCAAGTTTTCCAAAGCCGCGTGACGCGCAAGAATGGCCCGGGCACGGTCGGCGACCGGCAGGTCCAGCATGGCGCCCCGGAAGGTCACCGCGCCAATCCCCTTGGCCAGAGCGTCTTCGAAAGCAGCGCGCGCGCCGCGTGCCCAGTCTATTTCCTTCGCCGAGGGTGCGAACACCTCGTTCATGATCGGGACTTGGCTCGGATGGATGCAAAAGCCGCCGGTGAAGCCCATCTCACGGGCCTGGGTGATGGTCCGCCGGAAGGCGGCGGCGTCGGCATAATCGGCGACGCTGCCGACGAAGCCGATGGGCTGGATGCCGGCGCTCCGTGCGGCGACCACGGCCTGGGCGTTATGGACATAAAGGGTGTCGTATGTGGGCGAGGCGCCGAGCGAGACCGCCAGATCCTCCGCTCCCACCGTCAGGCCGGCGATGCGGGGATGGCTCGCCGCGATGGCCGGCATGTTGAGCAGGCCTTCGGCGGTCTCGATCATGACGATGAGGCGGGTGTGGCCGCGCGCCAGCCCGCGCTCAGCCTCCAGTTCGTCGAGAATTTCCGCGATGGTGCGCACATGGGACGCGTCGGGCACCTTCGGCAAGGTGAGGCAGGATACGTGGGGACCGACCGCGGCCTCCATATCCGCCATCGCCTCTCGCCACGGGCGGTTGATGCGGACGATCACGTCGAGCTGCTGCTGCGCCAGCCGCGCCGCGGCGGCCGGAAGGGCCCGGCGAGCGTCCGGTTTTTGGTTCGGCGGCGTCGCGTCTTCCAGGTCGAGCTGGATCGCATCGGCGCCCCGCTCGGCGGCCCGGGCAAGAAAGCGCTCATTGAGAACGGGGATGAACAACAGGGAGCGCCAGGCGGGGGCGGGCGTACTCATTGGGAAATCTCCACGGCGGATCCGCGCGCCGGTACGCCGAGCTCGCGCCGGATTTCTTCATTGTGCTCGCCCACACTCGGTGCGGGGCGGCGGAAGACGCCGGGCGTGGCCGAGAAGCGGGGGATGATGTTGGGCATCGGTATCGAGCCGAGGTCGCGGTCCGCGACCTCGACGATGGCTTCGCGCCCCAAAACGTAGGGATGGTTCACGAGGTCTGCCACAGAACAGACGGGGCCGACGGTGACGCCCGCGGCATCGAACAGGTCGAGGTTCGTCGCTTGGTCGCACGCGGCGACGAACGCACCAATGATGGCGTCCAGTTCGTCCCGGTTGGCGACACGCGCGTCATTATCGATGAAGCGCGGATCGCTCTTCAACTCGGGCGCGCCGATGGTGTCGAAGATGCGCTCGGCCATGGATTGCATGGAGCCGGACATCGCCACATAGGCCCCGTCGGCGCAGCGATAGACGTTGCGCGGTGCGGTGTGGGAGGATTGGTTGCCGGCCCGCTCCGTAGGCCGGCCGGTGATGCGCAATTGCGCGGCTTCCGCGCCGATCATGGCGTGAATGGGCTCGAACAGGGACAGGTCGATCACCTGTCCCGGCGCGCCGTTGAGCTCGGTGGCCCGCAACGCGGCGAGGATCGCGGAGGCGCCGTAGAGGCCGGAGATCATGTCGGCCAAGGCGAGCGGCGGCAAGGTCGGCGGCTTGTCCGGATGGCCGTTCATGAAGGCCCAGCCGGACATGGCCTCCACCAGGGTGCCGAAGCCGGGGCGCAGGCGCCAGGGTCCCGTCTGCCCCCAGCCGGAGACACGCAGGACGATCAGGCGGGGATTGCGCTTGTGCAGGAACTCGGGACCGAGGCCCCAGCGCTCCAGCGTGCCGGGCACGAAATTCTCCACCAGCACCTGGGCGGTGTCGATCAGGCGCAGCAGTAGGTCGCGCCCGTCCTCGGAATGGATGTCGAGCGCGACGCTGCGCTTGTTGCGCGAATAGACCTTCCAGAAGACCTCGATGCCATCGACCTTCCAGCCGCGCAGGTCGTCGCCTTTGCCGGGACGCTCGATCTTGATGACGTCGGCGCCATAATCCGCCAGCACATGCGTCGTCATGTTGCCCGCCACGAGGCGCGACATGTCGAGCACGCGCACTCCGTCGAGGGGGC
Source organism: Roseixanthobacter finlandensis (assembly GCF_043195105.2). Taxonomy (NCBI): domain Bacteria; kingdom Pseudomonadati; phylum Pseudomonadota; class Alphaproteobacteria; order Hyphomicrobiales; family Xanthobacteraceae; genus Roseixanthobacter; species Roseixanthobacter finlandensis. Next base: position 682,482 of record NZ_CM195536.1, read on the forward strand.
CGGACCGGTCGGGCGTGAACTGCACCGCGTCTGTCATGGCCCGGTCCTCATTCCATCACGATGAGCGGCTTGATTTCCTCAAGCCGATGCATGCGTTCCAGCGCCGTGTTCACATCCGCCAGAGCGAAGCGGCCAGTGATCATCGTGCCGAACGGGATGGTATCGATATGGGCTGACGCGAATTGCAGCGCCTTCCAATAGGACTTCACGTCTCCTGAGAAGGAGCCGATGACGCGGATGTTCTTCTTGACGATGGTCGAGGGGCTGAAGGTCGTGGTGCCGCCGCCCAATTGGCCCACCGTGAGATAGCGCCCGCCCTTGCGTACCAGGTCCAGCCCCTCGCCGAACGCATCGGGATGGCCGGTGAATTCCATGACGATATCGGGACCGCGCCCGGCGGTGAGCGCCCGCAATTGGGTGGCACGGTCCGCATGGGTCGTGCCTTCGATGGTGAACACGTGGGTGGCACCGAAATCCTGCGCCAGGGCGAGGCGCGGGGCCGGCGCGCCGATGACGCTCACGGTGCGCGCACCGGCGACGCGCGCCACCGCTGCCGCCAATATGCCGAGTGGCCCGGCGCCCTGGATCGCCACGTGTTCGGACGGGTCGATGGGGCCGAGATTGTCGAAGGCGCTCATGACCGAGCGGAATGCGCAGGAGCACAGGCTCGCAACCGCGTCGTCCAGATTATCCGGCACGCGCACGCGCCCAGACTGGGGCAGCACGTAGCCGTACTCGGAGAAGCCGCCCAGTAGGTAAGGCGGTTTCTCGATATTCTCATACATGTACGCGCGGCGGTTCTCGCACAGGGTCGGCTGGCGGGCGACGGTGCAGAAGAAGCACTGGCCGCAGGCGGTATGGGTCCAAAGGATGCGGTCGCCGATGGCGAGCTTTTGGCCGACGCTGTCGCGTTCCGCTCCGGCGCCGATGGCCACGACACGCCCGACCATCTCATGGCCGAGGATGATCGGCAGGTCCACGGTGAGCGAGAGGTTGCCGCGCGAAAGATGCACGTCCGTGCCGCAGATGGAGCAGGCGGTCGTACGCACGATCAGGGCGCCCGGCTCCGGTGCCCGGGGGATGGGGACGCATTCGATCTTCACCGGTTCTCCGAAGCGACGGACCACCGCCGCGCGGGAGAATTCAGGCAGCTCGGCGAGGTTCGGGGCAGTTCCGATCATGGGCAGGAACTCACAGGATTGGAGAGGGCAGGGGCTGGCGGGGTGCTCGCCCCGCGTCACGGCGCGCTTTGCGCCAAGCCTTACCGGCTGTGGTCGATCACCACGGTCTTGGCCACGGTGTATTCGTGCAGGGCCTCGAACCCCTTCTCGCGTCCGTGTCCGCTCTTGCCGAAGCCGCCGAACGGCAGCTCGATGCCCCCGCCGGCGCCATAGCCATTGATGTAGATCTGGCCTGCGCGGATGCCCTTGGCCATGCGCATCTGGCGGCCGCCATCGCGGGTCCATACGCCGGCGATGAGGCCATAGTCGGTGCCGTTTGCAAGCCGCAGGGCATCGTCCTCGTCATCGAACGGCAGGGCCGCAAGCACGGGGCCGAACACCTCTTCGCGCGCCAATTCGTGCGTGCGCGGCACCAGGCCGAAGAGGGTCGGGGGAACGAAATAGCCATCCTTGGAGGCTTGCGGATGGATCTTGCCCTGGGCGGCAATCTCCACATTGTCGATGGCGGCGCGTTCGAGGAAGCCGGTCACCCGGTCCCGCTGCACCGCATTGATGACCGGCCCGCAATCCAGATCCTGGCTGGGATGCCCCACCTCGACCGCTGCCATGCGGCGGGCCAGCCGGCCCATGAAGGGCTCGTAGATGGAGCGCTCGATCAGCACCCGCGAGCCGGCGGAACAGGTCTGCCCGGTGTTCTGCACGATGGCGCCGATGATGATCTCCACCGCCTTGTCCTGGTCGGCATCGGCGAAGACGATTTGGGGCGATTTTCCGCCCAGTTCGAGTACGCAGGGCACATGATTTTCCGCTGCCGCCCGCTGCACCAGCGTGCCCACTTCCGGTGAACCGGTGAACGATAGGAAATCGATGCCCGGATGGCGCGCAAGCGCCGCTCCGGCTTCCTCGCCGAGGCCCGTCACCACGTTGATGACGCCTGCCGGAAAGCCGATTTGGCGGGCCAATTCGGTCAGCCGCACGCAGGAAAGCGAAGCTTCCTCGGCGGGCTTGAGGATCGTGGTATTGCCCGCCGCCAGCGAGGCGGCGAGCGTGCGGCCGAACATGGAGGCGGGATAATTCCAGGGAATGATGTGGCCCGTGACGCCGCGCGGTTCGCGCAGCACCATCACCTGATAACCGGCCAGGAACGGAATCGCCTCGCCGTGGATCTTGTCGGCCGCGCCTCCGTAATATTCGAAATAACGGGCGGTCACGCGGATATCATTGCGCGCCAGCTTCATGGGCTTTCCGGTGTCGGCAGCCTCGATTTCCGCCAATTCTTCCAGATTATCGAGGATCAGCAGGCCGAGCCGGCTGAGCAGACGCCCGCGTTCCAGCGCCGGCGTGGCGCCCCACACCGTTTGGAAGGCATTGCGGGCGGCTTTGACCGCCAAGTCGATATCCGCTTCCCCGCCACGCGCGATGTGCCCGATGGTCGCCCCGGTGCTGGGGTCCAGCACCGGCAGAACTTCCCCCGAAACAGGGGCGATCCACCGGCCGTCGATAAAGACCTGTTCGTGGTCCATACGCATCCTCCCGAATTATCATTCTTTCGTTTTGCGGATGCTCCTACGCGGGTGGTGTATTCGACAATCCTGAAAAACAAGAAGGACCATTCAGAAAAGCTGAATGATGCGTATCCTTCGCGAGTTGGCAGGTCTTCATCGGGCTACGGCGCGCCATACCGGCGCAAAACGGCACGACTGCGGTGCGCCGAGCGCTCGCGGGCTCAGAAATTGGACCTCGGGGGCGCTCTCATCCGTCGGAACCTATCCCGGCGCGTGCGCAGGAGCGTCCCCGCGGCCTTCGCCTCAGTTACCCTGAAAGTGCGGCGGGCGCTTTTCCGCGAAGGCGGCCATGCCTTCCTTCTGGTCCTGCGTCGTGAAAGCGTGGCGGATCGCCCGGCGCTCGACCTGCAATCCGGCCGCGAGCGGCGTGTCGTAAGCGGCGAGAACGGCTTCCTTCAAAAGGCGCGCGGCAATCGGCGGCTTGCTGGCGATGATGCGGGCAAGTTCGCATGCCCGCTCAAGGGCTCGGCCTGCCGGAACGACTTCCGCCACGAGCCCGGCCGTGAGCGCGGCCGCCGCGTCGATGGGCTCGCCGGTCAGCATCAGCTTCATGGCGAGCGACTTGCCGGCCACGCGCGTCACGCGCTGGGTTGCGCCGTCGCCGGGCAGGATGCCGATGTTGATCTCGGGCTGGCCGAAACGGGCGGTCTGCGAGGCAATGATCATATCGGCCAGCATCGCGAGTTCATGGCCGCCGCCGAAGCAGATCCCCTCGACCGCCGCGATCAGGGGCTTCGGGAAGGCCGCGACCGCATCCCACGCCGCCTGACGGCCGGCGTGTTCCAACGCGGCAAAGCCCCAGGCCTGCATCTCGGTGATGTCGGCGCCGGCGCAGAAGAATGTCGGCCCGCCAGTTAGCACCAAGCAGCGGACTTGCGGGTCGCTAGCGGCCTGCGCGCAGAGGCCGGCGAGTTCGATCAGCAGCGCGCGGCTGAGGGCGTTGCGCTTCTGCGGACGGTTGAGCGTGACCACCATCACCCCGTCGCGCGGCGGCTCTGCCAGCACCAGCGGGTCGGACTGAGTTGATGGTCGGGTAAGCGTCTGGGGCATGGCCGGCCTCCGGAATCGATTTCATGAAAACGTTTTCTGAATCGCTATACCAGAACAGCCGGGCCGAGGTACAGCCTCGTCATGCGCGGGTGAGGCGCCTCGGATTGGTGGTGCGGGCCTTGGCGGTGGTCCCGCGGATCACGATCCGGAACGGCAGATCGGTGACGAGGGGTATGGGCAGGCCGGCGATGGCATTGATGAGATGATCGGCAGCGCCCCGGCCAATCTCCGCGGCCGGAATGCTCACCGTCGTCAGCGGTGGCTCGAGCTGGGAGGAGAGTTCGATATCGTCGAAGCCGGTGATGGACAAGGCGGCGGGAACGGGGATGCCCATGGCCCGTGCCTCGGTCATCGCACCCACCGCCAATGTGTCGGTGGTGCAGATGATCGCAGTGATCTGCGGATGCGATTTCATCAATTGCTGCAAGCCCATGCGCCCCTGCACGAGGGAATGTTCGGCCTTGATGAGGCGGCTCTTCGGCAATGTGACGCCGGCTTCTTCCAGGGTCTTCAGGATGCCGGAGAGGCGGGCGCGGGAGCGGTCGTTGGCGGCGGGGACATTGGCGATGATCCCCACCTCGCGATGCCCGAGGCCGATGAGGTAGCGCGTCATCTCTCGCGTCGCCCCCTCATTGTCGATGCCGATGGCGGGGGTGCCCCGCTTGGAATGGGAGACGTAGGTAATGACGACGGGGATACCGTGCTTCTTGATGAGGGCATGAACCTCGTTGGAAGATGAATCGCCGACAAGGACAATGGCGTCCACGCCGCGCTCGATAAGCGCCCGGACTTCCTGCAATTCCTTCTTCAGATCATACTGAGAATTGGCCAGAAGCAAAGTATAGCCGTGTTCGCTGAGGCGATTTTGCAAAGCCTCGACCCCCTCGGCGAAGATGCTGATGCCGAGTGTGGGCACGACAGCGCCGATGGTATGGGTGCGGCCGGACTTGAGGGCCCGCGCGGCGGCGTCCCGGGTGTAGGACAGGCTGGCCACCGCTTGCGACACCTTATCGCGCAGTTCCGGGCGGACGATGCTCGGATGGTTGAGCACCCGCGAGACGGTTGCGAGCGAAACTCCGGCGAGCTTTGCGACGTCTTCCAGCTTCGTCTTATGTTTAATCAAGGAATACGCCCCTTAAAATCGCAGTTTCCGCCGAAGTTTCAAAACCTTTCGAGATTCGATTATGCCGGGATCTTCGTCTCGAGGTCCATAAGGGTTGACAGCCCCTCAACCCATTTCTATCCTGAAATCGTTTTCAGAGACAGCCCCGCCGCGAGGGCTCGAAAAAATCAAATGGGAGCGAGGCGTTGGACCACCTCAAAGGCATTCGAATCCTCAGCTTCAACCATTTCCTGATGGGGCCGGTGGGCATCCAGCAGCTTGCCGACCTCGGCGCTGACGTGATCGCTGTGGAATCCACCGAAGGCGCCTTTCAGCGCAAATGGGGCGGTGCCAACAAGGACGTGGCCGGACAGACCATGCTGCTGCTCGCCGGCAACCGGAACAAGCGCAGTCTCGCCTTGAACCTGAAGGACAAAAGAGGCCTCGCCATCGCCCGCGAGCTGATCGCCACGGCCGATGTGGTGGCGGAAAATTTCCGCCCGGGCGTCATGGACAAGCTGGGTCTCGGCTATGAAGCTGCCAAGCAGATCAAGCCCGATATCATCTATGCCTCCGCCTCCGGCTATGGCGCGGACGGGCCTTATGTGAACAAGCCGGGGCAGGACCTCATCATCCAGGCCATGTCGGGCCTCGCCACCATCACCGGAACTCGCGAGCACGGCCCGCGGGCGGTTGGCGTCTCGGCGGTGGACCATCACGGCGCGGCCCTGTTTGCCAGCGGCATCATGGCGGCGCTGCTGGGCCGCATGCGCACCGGCAAGGGCTGCAAGGTGGATGTCAGCCTGCTCTCCGCCGCCATCGACCTGCAGCTTGAATCCTTCACCTGCTATCTCAATGGCGTGCGGCCGGATGATGTGCGTCAGCCGGGCAATATCTCCGGTTGGTATTACGGCGCGCCCTACGGCATTTATCCGGCCCGGGACGGCCATATCGCCATCTCGCTCGGATCGCTCGAGGCCCTCAGCGCGGCGCTGGACATTCCCGCCGACCAGCGGGTCGCTGATGCCCAATGCTATACGCATCGCGACGAGGCGACGCCGGCGATCGCAGCGGCGGTCGCCGCCCGCACCCTTGCGGAGCTTGTGGCCGCCTTCGATGCCGCGGGCATCTGGCATGCGCCGGTGAACGATTATCCGGCGGTGGTGGATGACCCCCAGGTGCGCCACAACCAGAGCTTCCAGACCATTATCGGCGCCACGGGCGATCCCATCACGCTGGTCACGCACCCGGTGCGATACGACGGCCAGGCGCCGCAGATCAAGCTTCCGCCGCAGCCGCTGGGCGCGCAGACCGCCGATATCCTGGAAGAGATCGGATACGACGCCGCGGCGATCGAGGATCTGCTGGCGCAGGGCATCGTCGGCGCGCCGGCGAAAGCCGAAGCAGCGGAGCCGGCCTGCGCCTGAACCGCCGCGCATCGTTTCACAATAACGACGTCACACGACCGGGAACCCGGCGAGACACCTTGGCTTCGGGGAGGAGCAAACATGAGTAAATGCAAATCGTTGCGCCTATTGGCCGGACTCGGGCTGGCGGCGGGCCTTTCAGCCCTCGCCCCCAGCGCGGCTTCGGCCACGACGGATCTGACCATCTGCTACATGAACCATCCGGTTCAGACGGCAAACCTGGCGATTCTGGAAAAATGGGCCAAGAAACAGGATATCAACCTGACCAAGACGCCCATGTCTTATTCCATCTATCTGCCCAAGATAACGCAGATGTTGGCAAGCAACTCCACCGGCCAATGCGACATCATCTGGCACAATGACGATTGGGGCCAGGACTGGGCGCAATACCTGGTCTCCACCGCCGATATTCCTGAAATCAAGAACGTGGCCGAAGGCCAGCTCGAACCCTTCTTCAACGAGAAGGGGCAGCCGACCACCGTGCCGATGGCCACCACCGCCGGCATCTTCTTCTACCGCACGGATCTTGTCTCCGAAGCGGAGGTGCCCAAGACCTGGGATGATCTGGTGAAGATTTCCCAGAAGCTCCAGAAAGAAGGCAAGGTGAAATGGGGGTATGTGGGCGGCATGACGTTCACGAACACCTTCTTCAGCTTCTGGTGGTCGCTCTGGAACAACAATTGCGACGTCTACGCCCCCGCCTATGAGCGCGACAATGCCGTGCTCTCCAAGAACGGCTGGAAGCCCATGACGGCCGATGCCTGCCAGGTGCAGACCGCCGAATTTTGGTGGGATGCCCTGCACAAGAACAATATCAGCCCGCCCGGCATGTCGACCTATTCGCGCGATGAGGCGAACGCCATTTTCCAGGCGGGCGATGCCGCTTTCACTGTGGCCGATTCCACCTTGCTCGGCACTTACAACGACCCGAAGAAATCGAAGGCCGCCGGCCATGTCGGCATGGCGCGCTTCCCCCAGGGACCCATGTCGAAGGAACATCGCTCCTGGATCGACATCTGGGGCTGGTCGATCCCCAAGAGCGTGACGCCGGAGAAGCAGAAGGCCGCGAAAGCCCTGCTCGGCGCCATGATGACCGATTACGACGGCCAGATCGCCCAATGGGAACAGACCGGCGGCCCCCCGCCCAACAACAAGGTGTGGGCCATGCTCGACAAGTCCGACCCGGTGTGGCGGCAGGTCAAGGGCATCCTGTTCGACTCCGCCCATGTGCATGACGCTTATTACTTCCGCAATTGGGCGGTGGTGCATAAAACTTACTCGGATATACTGATAAAGGCCGTCACGGGCGCGCGCGAAGACATTCCCAAAGTGCTGACGGAAGGCGCGCCAGCGATCCACCAAGGGGCCATGCGATGAGCATGGCGCCGGTCAGCGCGGCCCACCGGCCGCGCCTGCTCGGGGAGAGGGAGCGCTTCATGCTCCTTCTCATCGCGCCTGCCGCCTTGGTGCTGCTGTCGTTCGAGGTGGTGCCGATCCTCATCGGCATGAATGCCTCGTTCCGCGACTGGTCGCTGGTCAATCCGCAGAAGACCTGGGTGGGGCTGCGCCATTATGTCGAGGTCTTCACCGACCCCGTGTTCCTGAAGATCGTGCTGCCGAACACATTCATCTTGATGGTGTCTTCGGTCACACTGTCGCTGGTGTTCGGCCTTGCGCTCGCACACCTGCTGAAGCGCCAGTTCTTCGGCCGCATCCTGATCCAGACCGTGGTGCTGCTGCCGCTGACCATCGCGCCGGTGATCACGGCGACCATGATGCGCTGGTCGTTCAACGATCAGTTCGGCATCCTCACCAATCTGCTGGCGGTGATCGGCGTGCCGCAGGTGGGCTGGCTCTCCGAGCGCTGGCCGAGCTTCATCATCATCATCCTCACGGATGTCTGGATCTGGACTCCGTGGTTCACCATCATCCTGCTCGCGGCGCTCCAGGGCCTGCCCAAGGAGCCCTATGAGGCGGCGCAGATCGATGCCGCCAGCAAATGGGGCATCTTCACCCATGTCACCTTGCCCCTGCTGCGCCCGGTGATCGCCGTGTGCGTGCTGATCCGCGCCATCGATGCGTTCCGCACCTTCGACCAGGTGTGGGTGCTCACCGGCGGCGGCCCTGCGCGCAGCACCGAAGTGTTCTCCGTCTATGCCTATGTGGAGGCGTTCGTGAATCTCGATCTCGGCCGCGGCGCCGCGGCGGCGGGCGCCGGTGCCATCATCATGCTGGCGGTGGGCCTCGGCCTCTATGCCATCGTCAACCGCGCCATGGAGGTTTCCCGATGAGCCTGTCGCTCGCCGTCTCCTCCGCCGGCTCGCGCGCCCAGGCGGGCGGATTTCTGGGCCTGCTCGGCGTCGCCGGCCGGCGGGTGTTCTTCGCGCTGGTGGTGGTCGCCATCCTGCTGATCTTCATCGGTCCGGTGGCGATCCTGCTGCTGACCTCGGTGCGCCCGCCCTCTGGTGTCTATTACATCTGGCGCGGCTGGGAATTCACGCTCGACAATTTCGCCGAGGTGCTGGCGCAGCCGGTGGTGCTGCATTCCATGTGGAACAGCTTCGTCCTGTCCTCCATCGCGACGGTGGCTTCGCTCGGTGTGACGGTGGGCAGCGGCTACATGCTGTCGCGCTTCACCGGACCTATTCAACGCAGCTGGTTCGGCATCATCTATGTCTTCCGCACCGTGCCCTACATCTCCTGGGTGCTGCCGCTGTACCTGGTGACGACCAATCTCGGCATCTACGATACTTATCTCGGCCTGCTGCTGCCCCACGTGGCGGTGCATGTGTGCTTCTTCTCCTGGATCATGAAGGGCTTCTTCGACAGCATCAGCCCCTCCATGGAGCATGCGGCGCTGATCGACGGCTGCACCCGCTGGGGGGCGTTCCGACGGGTGGCGCTGCCCTCGGCCATGCCGGGCATCGCCGCGCTCGCCATCCTGTCCTGGCTGTGGACCTGGAACGAGTTTCTGTTCGGCCTCATCCTCACGGCGCAGCGCACGCCGGTGATCACCGTCACCATGGCGCAGTTCGTCACCGAGACCGGCACCGAATGGCACCTCATGAGCGCGACCGCCGTGCTCGCCATGCTGCCGGCGCTGCTCATCACGATCTTCGGACAGAAATACGTCGTCCGCGGCCTGCGCATGTAGCCGAACGGACGCATCAGGGAGGATTTTCCAAATGGCCGAAGTCATACTGAAAGATCTCTGCAAGACCTACGGCTCGCTGCATGTGGTGAAGGACGTCAACCTGCACATCCAGGATCGCGAATTCCTGGTGCTGGTCGGCCCGTCCGGCTGCGGCAAGTCCACCACGCTGCGCATGGTGGCGGGGCTGGAAGGGATCAGCACCGGCACCATCCAGATCGGCAGCACGGTGGTGAACGACCTGCCGCCGAAGGACCGGGACATCGCCATGGTGTTCCAGAATTACGCGCTCTACCAGCACATGACGGTCTACGACAATCTCGCCTTCGGCCTACGCAACCGCAAGGTTTCCGAAGACAAGATCAAGCAGGAGGTGATGCGGGCCACCGAGATTCTCGGCCTCGGCCCGCTGCTGGCGCGCAAGCCGCAGCAATTGTCCGGCGGCCAGCAGCAGCGGGTGGCGCTCGGGCGCTGCATCGTGCGCCATCCCCAGGTGTTCCTGTTCGACGAGCCGCTGTCCAACCTCGACGCCAAGCTGCGGGCGCAGATGCGGGTGGAGCTGAAGCGCCTGCGCGAGCGGGTGGAGACCACCTCCATCTATGTCACCCACGACCAGGTGGAGGCGATGACGCTCGGCGACCGGGTGGTGGTGATGAAGGACGGCTGCATCCAGCAGGTGGGTACGCCGCTCGACATCTACAACCGGCCGAAGAACCGCTTCGTCGCGAGCTTCATCGGCGCGCCTGCCATGAACTTCGTGCCGGTGGACATCGTCCAGAAGGGCGATTTCTTTCACGCCGAGGCGCAAGATTTCTCGATCCGCCTGCCGCCGCAGCGCGCCGAGATGTTCGCGCGCACCGCGCGGCGCCCGGTGACGCTCGGGGTGCGCCCGGAGCAGGTGTGCTTCGGCCCGTGCCCGGCCGGGCACGAGACGGCCTTCTCCGCGCCGGTGGAAGTCACCGAGCAGCTCGGCGCGGAAATGGTGATCGGCGTGCGGGCCGGCGACACGCTGATGATGGCCTCGCGCATCGCGCCCGAGGCGGCCATCGCCGTGCACGACCATGTGCCGCTCTGGCTCGACCCGCGTGGCCTGCATTTTTTCGATCGCGAGAGCGAGGAAGCCATCAACTGACGGGCGGTTCCGCGCGACCCGTCCCGCCGCTTTTCTTCTGATTGAGGACCAAGACATGACTGTGATGCACGCAAAGGTCGGCGACAAGGTGAAGTTCTCTAAGACCGTCGGCGAAAGCGACGTCTATCTGTTCGCCGGTCTCACGGGAGATCTTTCCGGCAATCACGTGGACAGCGAGTTCATGAAGAACTCCATGTTCGGCCAGCGCATCGCCCATGGCGCGCTGCTGGTGGGCTACATGTCCACCGCCTCCACACGCATGATCGAGAAGAGCCTGGAGCAGGGCATCGATTCAACCCCGGTCTCCCTCGGCTATGACGGCATTCGCTTCGTGAAGCCGGTGTTTTTCGGCGATACGATCCTCGTCACCTACACCATCGCCGAAGTGGATGCCGAGCGCCGGCGCACGCTCGCCCAGGTGGATGTCACCAACCAGCGCGGCGAGACCGTCGCGGTCGGCAAGCACCACATGAAATGGACAAAGAACGCGCAGACCGCAGAGCGGGCCGCGTGATGGCCGAGGGTGAACAGGCAAGGCCGCTCGAAGGCCGGGCCGCCATCATCACCGGCGGCGGCGCGGGCATTGGGCGCGCCATCGCGCTGCGTCTCGCCGCCGACGGCGCGCGCATCGGCGTGATCGATCTCGATGCGCAGGCGGCGGCGCAGACGCGCGATCTGATCGCCGCCGCCGGTGGCGAGGCGGTGTGCGCGCGCGCCGATGTCGCCGATGCGCAGGACATCGGCGATGCGATCCACGCCCTGCGCGATAGCCTCGGGGGGCTCGACGTGCTGGTGAACAATGCCGGCATCATGCGCCTCGGCGCCATCGCGGATCTGCCCAAGGCCGAATGGGAGGCCATGTTCCGCATCAATGTGGACGGCATCTTCCACGCCTGTCAGGCGGCGGTGCCGCTGCTCACACAGGAGGGAACGGGCCGCATCATCAACATGTCGTCCTGGCTCGGAAAATCCGGCAAGGCGTTCTACGGCGGCTATTGCGCCACCAAGTTCGCCATCCTCGGCCTCACCGAGAGCCTGGCGCTGGAACTGGCGCCGCGCCGCATCACGGTGAACGCCATCTGTCCCGGCATCATCACCGACACCGCCATGCGGGCGCGCGGCGAGGAAGACGCGCTCCAGCTCGGTCTTGAAGGGTCCGACAAGCGCGTCGCGGCGATCCCGCTCGGCCGGCTCGGCGTGCCGCAGGACGTGGCGAACGTCGCCGCGTTCCTGGCCTCGGACACCGGCGCCTACATGACCGGCCAGGCCCTCACCGTCGCCGGCGGCCTCTGGCGCCACTGAATTTCGCTCGAACCTCCATAGGAGTGCTGACCATGCCCCGTTTCAAGGATTATGTGCCCCACGGCGTCATTCCCGCCACGCTGCTGGCGGTGAACGAGGATTTTTCCATCAATGAGGGCGAGACCCGCCGCCACCTGCGCGATGTCGCGGCGGTGGATGGGCTGTCCGCCATCACGGTGAACGGCCATGCCTCCGAAGTGCATGCGTGCACGTTCGAGGAGCAGAAACGCATCCTGGCCGTTTCGCTGGACGAGATCGGCGCGCGCCTGCCGCTGATTTCCGGGGTCTATGCGGACGGCACGGCGGAAGCCGCGCGTCTTGCCCGCATGGCGGCGCAAGAAGGCGCCTCCGCCCTGCTAGTGTTCCCGTCGAACACGCTCTCCATGGGCGGTCACCTGCGGCCGGAAATGGCGATCGCGCATTACAGCGCCATCGCAGACGCCGCGCCCGACCTGCCGATCATCTGCTTCGCCTATCCGGAAGCCTCGGGCGTTCACTACCCGTTCGACACTTTGCTGAAGCTGTTCGAAAAGGTGCCGAGCATCCGCGCCATCAAGGATTGGTCCAACAATCCCATGCTCCACGAGCGCCACATCCGCACCTTCCAGACGCTGGCGAAGCCGGTGAACGTGCTGACCACGCACTCCTCCTGGCTGATGGCCTCGCTGACCATGGGCTGCAACGGCCTGCTCTCCGGCGCCGGCAGCGTGATCCCGGATCTTCAGGTGGCCCTGTGGCGGGCGGTGCAGGACGACGATCTCGCGCTCGCGCAGCAGATCAACGACCGCATCTATCCGCTCGCCCAGGCCTTCTATGCGCCGCCGTTCCTCGACATGCACAACCGCATGAAAGAATGCCTCGTCATGCTCGGCCGGCAGGAGCGCGCGGTGGTGCGCGCGCCGCTGATGAAGCTGCCGCAAGCCGAACTCGATCGCCTGCGCCGGGCGCTCACTGAGGCGGGTGTCACCCGCGACGGTGCCCTTGACAGAGCTGCGTGAGCGCATGCGACCTTGCCGGCCAGGGCGCTCCCCCCGCGCCTTGGCCGGCAAGACCATTTTTGGATGAGGAAACCCATGGGTCGCTTGAACAACAAGATCGCCGTTATCACCGGCGGCGGGTCCGGCATCGGCGCGCGGGCGTGCCTGCTGTTCGCGCAAGAAGGCGCCCATGTGACGGTGGTGGATCGCGACGAAGCGGCGGCCTTCGCGACGGCGACACGGATCATGCAGGAAGGCGGCACGGCCCATGCGGTGCGGGCCGATGTCTCGAACGCCTCCGACATGCGCGCCGCCATCGACGGCATCGTGAGCGCGCGTGGCCGCATCGACATTCTGGTGAACAATGCCGGCTACGGCATTCCCGGCAGCGTGGTCGAAACCGAGGTGGAGGATTTCGACGCGCTCATGGCGGTGAACGTGCGCGGGGTGTTCCTCGGCTGCAAGTACGCCATTCCCCACATGGTGCGGCAGGGCGGCGGGGTGATCGTGAACACCGCTTCGGCGGTCTCCACCGTCGGCATCCGCGACCGGGCGGCCTATGTCACCTCCAAGGGGGCCGTGGCGGCCATGACGCGGGCCATGGCGCTCGACCATGTGGACCAGGGGCTGCGCATCAATGCGGTGGCGCCGGGCACGATCGAATCCCCCTTCTTCGACGAGATGTTCCGCACCAGCCCGGATGCCGCGGCACTGCGGGCTGGCCTTGAAGGGCGCCAGGCCATGAAGCGGCTCGGGCGGCCGGACGAGATCGCCAATGCGATGTTGTTCCTCGCCAGCGACGACTCCAGCTTCTGCACCGGCACCCTGCTGGCGGCGGATGGCGGCTGGACCGCCCAATAGGCGCAGGCGGCGGTCGCGGACGGCCGTTCGCCCCGCCCCACGGCAGCCGATGAATGATCACCTCTGTGTGATCGCCCGGCCGGCCTTGTCTCCCAAATGGCGTCCACCGTCTCCGCCGCCCCCAGCCGGCACAAGGGCTGCTGCGGCATGGGTCGCCGGGCAGAACCCAGGGCAGGGCGCCCCGCGCAAGCCATGCAAAAATGTGCCTTGTGCGTGACGGGATGCAAGGGCTCTTTTGCGCCTGCCGCAGGCTCAGCGCCGGCGCCACATCCATAAGCCTTTGAATTGAAGCGCCCGTTTCCTGCGTTCGATGGTCGCGTCCGAGCCGTTGCGTGGCGGCGACATTCCCCGTTTTCGAACCGGGTTCGGGCGCCCTGATTTCGCGAGCCCAGATCGCCGATGTCCGTCCAAGTTCCCCAGAGCCACCGCGTCTATCTCGTTGCGTCCATCCTGCTCAGCACGTTCATGGTGGCCATCGAATCGACCATCATCGCCACAGCCATGCCGAGCATCGTCGGGCAGTTCGGCGGGTTTGGCCATTACAGCTGGGTGTTCTCCGCCTTCCTGCTGGCGCAGACCACGACGACGGTGATTTACGGGAAGCTCGCCGACATTTTCGGCCGCAAGCCGGTGCTGATCGGCGGGACGCTGCTGTTTCTCGTCGGTTCGCTGCTGTGCGGCTTTGCCTGGTCCATGTTTTCGCTGGTGGCGTTCCGCCTGCTGCAAGGCATTGGCGCGGGTGCGATCCAGCCGCTGACCATCACCCTGGTCGGCGATCTCTATCGCCTGGAGGAACGTGGCCGAGTGCAGGGGATGCTTGCCAGCGTGTGGGCCGGCTCGGCGGTGGTGGGTCCGCTCGTCGGCGGCCTGCTGGTAGATTATGTCTCCTGGGCCTGGATCTTCTGGATGAACGTGCCCATCGGCCTTCTCTCGGTCGCGGGTTTCGTCTTTTTCCTGCACGAAAAGGTCGAGGCCCGGACCACGAAGATCGATTATCTCGGCGCCGGCCTGTTCAGCGTGTCCATCGCCTCCCTGCTGATCGTCCTGAGCGAGACCGACGGCGCGCTCTCGATCATGGCGGGCTTCGGAGCGCTGTTCGTCGTGTTCGGCCTGCTGTTCCTGTGGCAGGAGCGGCGCGCGGCCGAGCCGATCATCTCCTTCGATCTGTGGAAGCGGCGGCTGATCGCCACCTGCAACATTACCGCGCTGCTGGTAGGCATCCTGCTGATCGGCCTCACCACCATTCTGCCGCTCTATGTCCAGGGCGTGCTCGGCTATTCGCCGATCGTCGCGGGGCTGGCGCTCACCATGCTGATCCTCGGCTGGCCGCTGGCGGTGAGCCAGTCGATGCGCCTTTACCGCGTGTTCGGTCTGCGCCGGGCGCTGCGGGGGGTGAGCCTGATGCTGCCCGGCGGGTGCGCGATCCTGCTGTTCCTCACTCCGACGAGCCATCCCGTGCTGGCGGGCATCGGTTCCTTCGTGGTCGGCATCGGCATGGGCACCACGAGCTTCACCTGCATCGTGCTGATCCAGGAAAGCGTGGAATGGTCCATGCGCGGCAGCGCCACCGCCTCGAACATCTTTGCGCGCAGCCTCGGCAGCGTGCTCGGCGCCACCGTTGTGGGCGCCATGGTCAACCTCGGCCTGCTGCATTTCTCAAGCACCGAACTGGCGCAGCGGGTCCACGAAGTGCTCGGCCAGACCACCGGACTGCTGGCGGTGCATGACGATGCCGCGGTCATGGCGGTGTTCGAGCGGGCCTTGCATGCGACCTTCTGGGGCGTCTTCCTGGTCGCGCTCCTGACCGCGGCCGTGACGTGGCTCATCCCCGTCCAAGTGGCGGCGGGAGACGCGCCGGAGCCGCATTCCGCCGCCGCTTCCCTGGGCGACATGGCGGGCGAATGAGCGGATGGCCACGGCGAGGCTTCGCCGCCGTGGCCTGACTGCGATGGCAGGATCAGTGAATGACCATCGCGGTGAAGGGCCACACATAGGCCTGTAGCATGATCAGCCCGCCCACCAGCGCCGCCAGCACGATCGAGTGCCAGAACACGAAGCGCAGGATCTTGCCTTCGTTGCCGGTATAATTGGTGGCCGTTGCCGCCACCACGATGGACTGCGCGTCGATCATCTTGCCCATGACGCCGCCGGAAGTGTTGGCCGCGCCCATCAGGATCGGCGAGAGGCCGAGTTGCTGGGCGGCGATCTTCTGCAGTCCGCCGAACAGGACGTTGGAGGCGGTGTCGGAGCCGGTCAGCGCGACGCCGAGCCAGCCGAGCAAGGTGCCGAAGAAGGGGTAGAGCACCCCGCTGCCGGCGAACGCGAGGCCGAGTGTGGCATCGACCCCGCAATATTTGGTCAGCGTGCCGAGCGCCAGCATCGCCGCCACGGTGATGAGCGAATAGCGCAGCACCCAGAGCGTTTCGCCATAGGCGGAAAGCAGCCGGCGCGGCGAATAGCGCATCACCAGGCCCGCGACCAAAGCCGCGAGGAAGATGCCGGTGCCGGTCATGGTGAGGATGTTGAAGCTGAAGACCGCGCCTTCCAGGCCCGCCTTGGGCACCACCGGCGGCACCTTCTGGATCAGGTTATGCAGCCCGTCGATCGGCCATTTGGGGGCGAACAGGGGATTGACCAGATCCTTGAAGGTCTGCGTGCCCCAGAGGAATACGAACAAGCACAGGATGATCCACGGCACCCACGAGCGCAGCACCTCGCCCGAGGTCTTGCCCAAGGTCTTGCCCGCAAGCTCGCCCGCCGGGGTGGCGGCGGCGCCGAGCGCCACCGGGGCCGCGACCCGAACGGGTTCATCGTCGGGCCGGTTGCGCAGGCTCGGGCTTTCCCAGATCTGCCGGGGGCGCCACACCTTCAGGAATCCGACGAGGCAGGCCATGGAAACCAGGGCGCCCACCACATCCACCAGCCAGGGCCCGTGGAAGTTCGAGACCAGGAATTGCATGCCGGCGAACGAGCCGCCGCACACCAGGATCGCCGGCCAGATCTGCATCATGCCGCGGAAGCCGGCGAACGCCCAGATCAGCCAGAACGGCACGATGAGCGAGAAGAACGGCAATTGCCGCCCCACCATGGCGCCGAGCTGGAAGGCGTCGTGCTCGTTATTGCCGGTCAGCTGCATGACCGAGGCGAGGGTGATGATGGGCGTGCCCAGGGCGCCGAATGCCACCGGTGCGGTATTGGCGATCAGCGCGAGGCCGGAGGCCGCCAGGGGCGAGAAGCCGAGCCCGATGAGGATCGCCCCCGTCACCGCCACCGGCGTGCCGAAGCCTGCCGCGCCCTCGAAGAAGGCGCCGAAGCAGAAGGCGATCAGCAGCAATTGCAGGCGCCTGTCTGGGACGATGCCGGCGATGGATTCCTGCAAGGTCTTGAACGATCCGTTCTCCACCGTCAGGCGGTAGAGGAAGATTACGTTGACGATGATCCAGCCGATGGGGAACAGGCCGTTCAACATGCCCAGAAAGGCCGCCTTGCCGGCCATGGCCGGGGGCATGGTGAAGCCGAACACGCATACCGCGAACGCGGCGGCGAGCGCGATCAGCGCCGCCATATGGGCTTGCACATGGCCGAAGGCGATGAGCCCCAGCAACAGGACGACCGGAATGGCCGCAATCAAGGTCGACAGCAGGGCGCTGCCGAACGGGTCGTAGACCTGGGTCCAGATTTCCATCGGGAAGGCTTCCTTTTTATGAACAAAGGGGTGTGGCGCCGCGTGGGCAGCTGCCGCGCGTGGGGCGCGGGCTATCAGCCGGCGCGGCGCGACGGCGCGGCCGCCGCAATCCATGGGCTTCAGGCGCCGGTCCGCGTTCGCAGCCAATGGCGGCGGCGGGCGGTCCTGGTGTGATCCTGGCGTTAATCGATCCGCTGCCGGGACGAGGCCCGGCGATGGTCAGCCGGCGGCGGCAGGCTGAGCGGACGATCTGCGTCGGCTCTGACGCAGGTCTGGAGGTCGCAGGGTGCGGACGTGGCTTGACGCCCTGGTAAAACGAACTTTCAGTCGCATGTGCATGATCTGTCCCCGCGGATTCAAATCCGTCTGGTTAGGTCATTCATCCTGCGGCCGACTCGCGCCGTTGT
This sequence comes from Roseixanthobacter finlandensis, assembly GCF_043195105.2. Classification (NCBI taxonomy): domain Bacteria; kingdom Pseudomonadati; phylum Pseudomonadota; class Alphaproteobacteria; order Hyphomicrobiales; family Xanthobacteraceae; genus Roseixanthobacter; species Roseixanthobacter finlandensis. The sequence continues at coordinate 700,322 of NZ_CM195536.1, forward strand.
GTATTGTCGTCCACGCGCCACTTAATTGCGCTCAGACTAATAGAGGCGCGTATGGAGATCCGCCAATTCCGTTACTTCGTCGCCGTGGCGGAGCATCTCCATTTCAGCAGGGCGGCCGAGCAACTCGGCATCAGTCCCCCCTCCATGACCAAGCAGATCCAGGAGATCGAGCGCGAGCTGGGGGTACGATTGTTCCAGCGCACCAAGCGCTCGGTGCACCTGACGAGCGCGGGCGAGATCTTCCTCGACGACGCGCGCCGGGTCATCCAGCAGGCGGAGCGGGCGGAGGAGACGGCCCGGCGGGCCGGGCGCGGAGAACTCGGCCGCATCGAATTGGGCTATGTCGCGTCCACCGCCTATGCCGGGGTGTTGCAGCAGCAGGTGGCGAGCTTCCGCGCCGCCCATCCGAGCGTGGAGGTGAATTGCCGTGAGGTCGCCATGGACCTGCTGCCGGAGATGCTGGACGATGGGCGCATCGACGTGGCGTTCCTGCGCCCGCCCATAGCCTATCCGCCGGGGATTCTCTCGGTGACGCTTCTGCGCGACCCTTTCGTGGTCGCGCTTCCCGAGGCGAACCCCCTGGCCGCCCATGACCAGATCGCGCCGGAGGCATTGCGGGGCGAGACCTTCATCCTGCCGGAGCAGGATGCCGGCACGCTGGAAGTGGCGCGGCGCGGCGGCTTTGAACCGAAGCTCGGTCCGCGGCCCGGAAGCCTCACCGCCGTGGTGGTGCTGGTGTCGCTTGAGGTTGGCGTCGCGGTCATTCCCAATTCGCTGCTGCGCGCGGTGACCATCGAGCGCGTCACCTATCGCCCGCTGGCGGCGCCGCAGATCCTCTCCGAGATCGCGGTCGCCTTTCGGCGCAGCGAATGGGCACCGGCCACCCAGGCGTTCATCGCGCAGATCCGCGGCGTCGCGCGCACCCTGCCGGCGCAGGGAAAGCCGGTCTGAATTAGCTGTAGGGCAATTATTTTACGCGTTATTTTCAATTCACAGTAAAAAACGGCAATGGGATAGTTCCTTCAAGGTTCGCCGAACCGATCGCAAAACAGGGCCGAATGGCCGGCGACAGGCGTGCCACGGCGCCCCACGGGCGAATGGAGGAACCATGCTCACTCTCGATTTCCATCCCTCGGGCCGCCACTTCCTTCAGATTCCTGGCCCGAGCCCGGTGCCGGATCGTCTGTTGCGGGCCATGAGCTATCCCACCATCGATCATCGCGGGCCGGAGTTCGGCGCGCTGGGGCTCAAGATCCTCGAAGGCATCAAGCGCATCTTCAAAACCGCGCACCCGGTCATCATTTATGGCGCGTCGGGCACCGGCGCCTGGGAAGCGGCGCTCGTGAACACGCTGAGCGCCGGCGACACGGTGCTGATGTACGAGACCGGCCATTTCGCCACCCTCTGGCACGAGATGGCGCTGAACCTTGGCCTGAAGCCTGAATTCATCGGCCTTCCCGGCATCGAGGGATGGCGGCGCGGGGTGCAGGCGGCGATGATCGGCGAGCGGCTGCGGGCGGACAGCGAGCATCGCATCAAGGCGGTGTGCGTGGTGCACAACGAAACTTCCACGGGCGTCACGTCCGACATTTCCGCGGTGCGCCGCGCCATCGATGCGGAGGGCCACCCCGCATTGTTGATGGTGGACACCATCTCCGGCCTCGCCTCGGCCGATTATCGGCATGACGAATGGGGCGTGGACGTCACCATCTCCGGCTCCCAGAAGGGCCTGATGCTGCCGCCGGGCATCGGTTTCAACGCCCTTTCGCCGAAAGCGCTGGCTGCCAGCAAGGCGGCCACCTTGCCGCGCGCCTATTGGGATTGGGCCCCGATCCTTGCGGCCAATACCACCGGTTACTGGCCTTATACCCCCAACACCAACCTGCTCTATGCCCTCAGCGAAGCCATCGAGATGATCGAGGTCGAGGGGCTGGATACGGTGTTCGCGCGGCATCAGCGCCTGGCCGAGGCGTGCCGCGCCGCCGTCCAGGCCTGGGGGCTGGAGATTCAATGCGCCGACCCGAGCGTCTATTCGCCCGTGCTCACCGGCGTGATGACGCCGCCGGGCGTCGACGCCAATGCGGTGCGCCAGATCATCTACGAGGCGTTCGATCTCTCGCTCGGCACCGGCCTCGGGAAGATGCGGGGCCGCATGTTCCGCATCGGCCATCTCGGCGATTGCAACGACCTCTCGCTCCTGGCGGCCCTCGGCGGCTGCGAGATGGGGCTGAAACTCTCCGGTGTGCCGCTCGCCGGCAGCGGCGTGGTGGCCGCCATGGATCGCCTGGCCCGTCCCGTGCCGCGCCCCGCCGCCAAGGTCGCCTGATGCCGTGACCCTGGATCCGGCTCCCCCATCGCCGGGTCCTCCTTCCCTCGCGGGCGGCGGTTGAACGTCGGCCGCGAGGGCTTTTCAGATCGTCGCGGAATCGCCGCCGCCCGGCCTTGCGGGCGCCTGCGACCGCGCCCCAGCCCCGACAGAGCGCGAACATGACACAGGTTTTCCCCGCGCCCGCAAAAACGGCCTCCGCTGCCACGGCGATGCGCGCCGGCGCCGATGCGCTTTCCCCCTTCGTCCGGCATCTTGCCGCCGAGGTGCGCGGCGATGTGATGTTCGACGCCGCGAGCCGGGGGCGCTATTCCACCGACGCGTCCATCTATCAGATCATGCCCCTCGGCGTGGTTGTGCCGAAGGACCAGGACGACCTGCGGCGCGCGCTCGACATTGCCCGCGATCACGGCGCGCCGGTGCTGGCGCGGGGCGCGGGCTCCAGCCAGTGCGGGCAGACGATCGGCGAGGCGCTGATCCTCGACACCACCAAGTGGCTGAACAAAATCATCGATTTCGACGCCGGCCGGCGCACCGTGACGGTCGAGCCGGGCATCGTCCTCGATCATCTGAACGCATTCCTGAAGCCGCACGGCCTCTGGTACCCGGTGGATGTCTCCACCAGCGCCCAGGCCACCATCGGCGGCATGGCGGGCAATAATTCCTGCGGCTCGCGCTCGCTGCGCTACGGCAACATGGTCCACAATGTGGAGGCCATCGACGCGGTCATGCCCGATGGACGGCAGCTCTGGTTCGGCCCGCTGTCGCAGATGGAGGCGAGCGCGCAGACCCGGCATCTCGTGGGCGAGATCCAGTCCATCGCCCGGCGCGCGGATGCCGAACTTGTCGCGCGCACACCCAAGGTTCTGCGGCGCGTCGCGGGCTACAATCTCGACCTGTTCAACTGCCAGAACCCCAAACCCTATTCGCCCGGCGGGGAGCCCAATCTGTCCCATCTCCTCGTGGGGTCGGAAGGCACGCTGGCCGTCACCCGGCAGATCACCTTGCGACTTTCCCCGCTGCCCACGCAAAGGGTGTTGGGCGTGGTGAATTTTCCCACCTTCTACCAGGCCATGGAGCTGACGCAGCACATCGTGAAGCTCGACCCCATGGCGGTGGAACTGGTGGATCGCACCATGATCGATCTCGCGCTCACCAATCCCGCATTTCGCAAGGTGGTCGAGACGGCGCTGGTGGGCGCACCGGAAGCGCTGCTGCTGGTTGAGTTTTCCGGCGAGGACCTGGAGACGGAGACGCGCAATTTGCGCCGCCTCGTGGCGCTCATGGGCGATCTCGGCTTGCCGGGCGTCGTGGTGGAACTGATGGACCCCGCCCAGCAGAAGGCGCTGTGGGACGTGCGCAAGGCCGGCCTCAACATCATGATGAGCATGAAGGGTGACGGGAAGCCCGTCTCCTTCATCGAGGATTGCGCGGTTCCGCTGGAACATCTGGCCGAATACACGCAGACCCTGACCGAAACCTTCCGCAAATACGGCACGGAGGGCACGTGGTACGCCCATGCCGGCGTCGGGCTGCTGCATGTGCGGCCGATCCTCGACATGCGCCGCGACGGGGCGAAGAAGATGCGTGCCCTTGCGGAAGAAGCCGCCGCCTGGGTGCGGCACTTCAAGGGCTCCTATTCCGGCGAGCACGGCGACGGCCTGTGCCGGGGCGAATGGGTGGCCTGGCAATATGGGCCGAAGATCAACCGGGCGTTCCAGCAGATCAAGGCCCTGTTCGATCCCGAAAATCGCTTCAGCCCGGATCGCATCGTCAACCCGCCGAAGATGGATGATGCGGGCCTGTTCCGCTTCGCGCCCGGCTACCGCGAACTGCCGCTGTCGCCGAAGCTGGACTGGTCCGCGTGGAACGTCACGCGCGATCCGCAGACCGGCGTTGAGACCGCGCCCGGCACCGGCGGCGATCTCTCCGGCGGCTTGGCCAAGGCCGTGGAGATGTGCAACAACAACGGCCATTGCCGCAAATTCGACGCGGGCACCATGTGCCCCTCCTATCGCGTCACGAAGGACGAACGCCACGTCACGCGCGGCCGCGCGAATACGTTGCGCCTCGCGCTTTCCGGGCAGATCGGCCGCGGTGGCCTTGCCAGCGCCGAGGTGAAGGAGGTCCTGGACCTCTGCGTCTCCTGCAAGGGCTGCAAGCGCGATTGCCCCACCGGCGTGGACATGGCCAAGGTGAAGATCGAGGCGCGCGCCGCCTGGGTCGCTGAAAACGGGCTGCGCCTGCGCGAGCGCATGGTCGCCTACATGCCGCATTATGCCCCCTTCGCCGGCCGCGTCTCCTGGCTGCTGGCGCTCGGGGAAAGGCTGCCGGTTCTCGCGCCCTGGCTGAAGCGACGCCTCGGGCTAGCGCCCGCGCGCGCGTTCCCCCGCTTCCGCCGCTCCTTCCTTGGCCGTCGGCCAAGCGCGACGAATGGCGCTGCGAACGGTGTGGTGGAAAAGGAAGTGTTCCTGTTCGTGGACACCTTCAACAATCACATGGAGCCGGAGAATGCCGCCGCCGCCCGCGACGTGCTGGAAGCCGCCGGCTATCGGGTGCATCTGCATGCCGGCGGGGGCGGACGGCCCTTGTGCTGCGGCCGCACCCTGCTTGCCGCCGGCCTCGTGGATGCGGCGAAGGCGGAGGCGCGGCGCCTGCTTGATGCCGTCCTGCCATTCGTGGAGCGTGGCGTTTCCATCGTCGGCCTGGAGCCCTCGTGCCTGCTGAGCCTGCGGGACGAATTCCTCAGCTATGGCTATGGCGAGGAGGCGCGCAGGCTCGCCAAGGCGGCGTTCCTGTTCGAGGAATTCCTGGTGCGCGAGCATGCCGCCGGGCGCTTTGCCCCGCGCTTTCACCCGCTCGGCGCATCGCAGGCGCTGCTGCACGGCCATTGCCACCAGAAGGCGTTCGATGCTGTGCGCCCCATCCACACCGTGCTCTCCTGGATCCCTGGGTTGAAGGTCACCGAGGTGGAGGGCTCGTGCTGCGGCATGGCCGGCAGCTTCGGTTATGAGGCGGAGCATTATGAGGCTTCCCTCGCCATGGCCGAACTCACTTTGCTGCCGGCGGTCCGCAAGGCCGCGCCGGGGGCGCTGGTGATCGCCGACGGCACGAGCTGCCGTCACCAGATTTTCGACGGGGCGAGGGTGGACGCCCTCCATGTCGCCCGCGTGCTTGCCTCGGCCCTGCAGCCTGCCGGTTCCTGAAGGGTCATTTCAGAGGATGTTCAAGAAGATGCTCCAGAGCATGTCGCCCTCCGCCCCCCGCATCGTTCGTGTCACGGCCCGCCCGGTGAGTGCGCCCCTCTCGCGACCGCTGCGCACGGCGAGCGGGGTGATGGAAAGCGCGCCGCTGGTGCTGGTCGATCTTGAGACCGACACCGGCCTCGCCGGCCATGCCTATGCGTTTGCCTATACGCCGGTGCTTCTGGGAGCCCTGACGCAGGCGACGCGGGACGTGGGCCGCCTGCTGGAGGGGCAGGAACTGCTGCCCCATGCGCTGACCCAGGTGCTGCGCGCGCGCTTTCGCCTCGCCGGCACGCCGGGCCTGTTGGATATGGCGCTTGGTGCGCTCGATATCGCCGCCTGGGATGCCCATGCCAAAAGCGCCGGCCTGCCGCTGGTGCGGCTGCTGGGCGGGCAGGCCATGGACCTGCCGGCCTATGCCAGCTTCGGCATGGATGGCGCGGACGATCTCTCCCGCGCCTGCGCCATGGCGGTGCAGCAGGGGTTCGGCGCGGTGAAGATCAAGATCGGCTATCCGACGGTTGCGGAAGATCTCGCGGTGGTGCGGGCAGTGAAGCGCGCGATCGGCGCCGATGTGGCGCTGCTGATCGACTATAATCAAAGCCTCTCCGTGCCGGACGCGGTGCATCGCTGCGGCCTGCTGGATGGCGAGGGGCTCGGCTGGATCGAGGAGCCGACGCGCTACGACGACACCGCCGGCCATGCCCGCATCGCGGCCGAGACGAAGACCGCGCTCCAGCTCGGGGAAAACCTGTGGGGCCCCTGCGCCATCGCCGAAAGCGTCGCCGCTGGCGCCTCGGACCTGATGATGCCGGACCTGATCAAGGTGGGCGGGGTCAGCGGCTGGCTCGCGGCCTCGGCGATCTGCCAGGCGGCGCGCATGCCGGTGAGCAATCATTTCTTCCAGGAGGCGAGCGCCCACCTCATGGCGGTGACGCCCACCGCCCATTTCGTCGAATATTTCGACCTCGCCGGGCCGGTGCTGCGCACGCCGCTGATGCTTCGGGACGGCAAGGTGCGCGCCAGCGACGAGCCGGGCCTCGGCATCGCCTGGAACGAAGAGGCGATCGCCCGCTACGCGGTCTGAGACCGACGTAGTTTTCCGTTCAAGAGACGTCTTCCAGAAAGGACCCGAGATGAAAACCTATCCGCGCTTCAAAGCCGCCGCGTGCCACGCCGCGCCGGTCTATTTCGATACCGAGGCGACGCTCGACAAGGCCTGCGCCTGGATCGAGGAGGCCGCGCGCAACGGCGCCGAGCTGATCGCATTCCCGGAAGCCTTCATCGCCTCCTTCCCGGTGTGGTCCGGCGTCTGGGCGCCGGTGGATACCCATGAATTCTTCAAGGGCCTCGTCGGCTCGGCGGTGGAGATCGACGGGCCGGAAATGGCGCGGCTGCGGGGCGTCGCCAAGCGCCTCGGGGTGTTCGTCTCCATGGGCATCAACGAAGCCTCCCCCATCTCCGACGGCTGCGTGTGGGACACGAACGTCCTCATCGGCGACGATGGCGCGCTGCTGAACGTGCATCGCAAACTGGTGCCGACCTATTGGGAAAAGCTCACCTGGGCCAATGGCGACGGCAGCGGCCTGCGGGTCGCGAATACGCGCATCGGCCGCATCGGCGCCCTGGTCTGCGGCGAGAATACCAATGGCCTTGCCCGCTTCACCTTGCTGGCGCAGGGCGAGAATGTGCACATCTCGTCCTTCTCGCCGCGCTGGCCGACCCATCCGCCGGGCGAGCCGGCCTATGATCTGGAAGCCGCCATCCGCCTGCGCGCCGGCGCCCATGCGTTCGAGGGCAAGCTGTTCAACATCGTCGCCTCCGGCTTCCTGCCACCCGAGGCCATCGACCTCATCAGCCGCGACAATACCCGCGTCCGCCAGCTTCTGGAGGAGGCATCCAAGAGCGTATCCATGATCATCGGCCCGGATGGGCAGCCCATGGGCGCGACGCTCAAGGACGAGGAAGGCATCGTCTATGGCGACATTGATCTGGAGCGCTGCGTGGTGCCCAAGCAGTTCCAGGACGTGGTGGGCTATTACAATCGCTTCGACGTGTTCCAGCTGACGGTGAACCGGCGCGCCCTGACGCCGGTGGAATTCACCCAGGCCGCCCCGCCAGCCGCCGACGCCGGGGCGGACATCGTCCTGCCGCTGCATCCGGCGGACGAACGCCTGCAATAACGCTCTTCGCCCGCAGCCGCGCGCTGTGGTGAAAGGGTCCGGGCGGCGTCTCCTCAGGAGCCGCACGTCCGGGCCCGCACGCCTTGGGGATTTCCGCGGCCGGGGCCTCAGCCGGCCTGCGGCCGCGTCATGAGGGCGGGATTCACGAGCCGGTCGTAATCCTCGCCCGTCAGATGGCCGAGGGAGATGGCGGCTTCGCGTGGCGTCATCCCCGCATCCAGCGCCTTGGTGGTGATCTGGGCCACCTTGTCGTAGCCGATCACCGGATTGAGCACGGTGACGACCAGCAAGGCGTTCGCGACGTTTTCCGCGAGCCGCGCACGGTCCACGTCGAGATCGGCGATCAGGCGGGAGGCGAAGATGTGCGCGCTGTCGGCCAGGATCCGGATCGACTGAAGCACATTGTAGATCAGCACCGGCTTGGCGACGTTCAGCTCGAAATTGCCGGAGGCGCCTGCGGCGGTGACCGTGGCGTGGTTTCCCATCACCTGGAACGCCGCCTGTACCACGACTTCGCCGATGGTCGGGTTGCGCTTGCCGGGCATGATGGAGGAGGTCAGCCCGTCATTGGGGATGATCAGTTCCCCGAGCCCGCAGCGCGGCCCCGAGCCCAGCAGGCGGATGTCGTTGGCGATCTTCATCATGGAGACCGCTACCACGTTCAGCGCGCCCGAGGCCTCCACCAGCGCGTCATGGGCGGCCATGCCCTCGAACTTGCTGGGGTTGGGGGAAAAGGTCACGCCGGCGAGCGCGCCGGCTTGCGCGCAGAAGGCTGCATCGAAGCCGACCGGGGCATTGAGCCCGGTGCCCACCGCCGTGCCGCCCTGGGGCAGCACGCACAGGCGGGGCATGGCGCTTTCGAGGCGCGCCATGCCGTTGGCGATCTGCCGGGCGAAGGCATCGAACGCCTGGCCCATGGTCATGGGCACGGCATCCATCAGATGGGTGCGGCCGATCTTGAGCACGTCGGCGAACGCCGACGCCTTGATGGCGAGTTGGCCATGTAATTCGGCCAGAGCGGGGAGCAACCGTGCGCGCAATTCCTGCACCGTGGCGATGTGCATCACGGTCGGAAAGCTGTCGTTGGAGGATTGCGAGCGGTTCACATGGTCGTTCGGGTGCACCGGCGCCTTGGTGCCGAGCGGCTGGCCCAGCAACTCATTGGCGCGGTTGGCGATCACCTCGTTGGCATTCATGTTGGTCTGGGTGCCGGAGCCGGTCTGCCAGATGCGCAACGGGAAGTGATCGTCGAAGCGGCCCGCCAGCACCTCGCCCGCCGCCGCCTCGATCGCGTCCGCGAGCGCGGGGTCCAGCACGCCGAGCTGGCGATTGGCGCGGGCGGCGGCGATCTTCTGAAGGCCGAAGGCGTGGATGAGCCCGGCGGGAAAGCGTTCCTCGCCCACGTCGAACACGGCGCTGGCGCGCTGGGTCTGCGCCCCCCAATAGCGGCCGGCGGGAATCTCCACCGGGCCGAAGGCGTCGTTCTCGATACGGGCAGGCTGGGACATGGCACAAGGATTCCGAAAAGGGGCGGGGAGGCGCGCGGCCTCCCCGGGCGTTCAGAGGGTTGCTTCGGCGGCGTCGAGGCGGCTGCGCGCCGTCTCGTCGAACTCGCCGGCGAGCTTGGCCACCACCACGGTCGCGACCGCATTGCCGATCACATTGCAGGTTGCGAGCGCGATGGACAGGAAGCGGTAGACGCCGAAGATCAGCGCCAGCCCGTCCACCGGCAGGATCCCCGTCGCCGTCACGGTTGCCGCGAACACCACGAATGAGCCGCCGGAAACCGTCGCCGCGCCCTTCGAGGTCAGCAGCATGATGGCGAGGATGCCCAGTTCCTGCTCCCAGCTCAGCGGCACGTTGTAGGCATTGGCGAGGAACACGATGCCCATGGACATGAACAGCGACGTGCCGTCCAGGTTGAAGGCATAGCCGGTGGGCAAGACGAGGCCGACCGTCTGCTTGGAGGCGCCATAGAGCGGCAGCTTTTCCAGCAGGCGCGGCAGCACGCTTTCCGACGACGCGGTGCCGAGCATGATGATGATTTCATCGCGGATGAAGCGCAGCAAATGGAATAGGTTGATGCGGAACAGCGCGCACACCGCACCGAACACGACGATGATGAAGCCGATGATCAGGACGTAGAAGGCCGCCACGAAATAGGCGAGCGAGATCAGCACCGCCGTGCCGTTGGCGCCCACCGCATAGGCCACCGCGCCGAACGTGCCGATGGGGGCGAGCCGCATGATGATGTGGATGAACTCGAAGAAGGCGGTGGAGATGGTATTGAGCCCGGCTTCGATGGGCGCCCGCTTCTCCGGCTTCAATGCCATCAGGCCGAAGCCGAAGATCAGCGCGATCACCAGCACCTGGAGCAGTTCGCCCCGGGCGAAGGCGCCGATGAAATTATCCGGGAAAATATTGAGCAGGAAGGTGTTGAAGGTGGTGTGCGAGCCTTCTGCCGCCTTTGCGGCCGCCGCCGCGCCCTTGGCCGCCGCTGCCGGCGCCGCGATGTGGCCGAGGTTTTTTCCGACGCCGGAAAGGTTGCCGAAGATCAGCCCGGCGGCGAGGGCTATGGTGGAGACGATCTCGAAATAGATCATCGCCAGCAGCCCCACCTTGCCGACCCGCTTGATGTCGCCCGCGGCGACGATGCCCACCACCACCGTGAGGAACACCAGGGGGGCGACGGCGGTCTTGATGAGGCGTAGGAAGATGTCGCCCAGCACCTTCAGCGAGGCGCCGAATTCCGGCCAGATGAGGCCGACCCCGATGCCAAGCACCATGGAGATGGCAACCTGGAAGCCGAGGTTGCCCCAGATCGATTTCTTCGCCTTCGCTGCGGTTCCGGGGGGCGGCGAAACCGTGCCGTCAGTGGTTGCCATCGTGGCCATTGGCGTCTCCCTGAAGATCTGAATTTTACGGTGCGTGGCGTTCTTGCGAGGCCTTGGCGAAATCCGCGCGCATCGCCTCAGGCGGCGTCGCGCTTCGCGGGTATGGGGGCGGGGCCGGCGAGAACCCGGTCCACCATGGCGCCGGACAGGCCGAGATAATTGGCCGGGTCGCAATGCGCCCGGATGGCCTCCACGCCGCCCAGCGCCTCGACGATCTCGGGCACCTGGGCCAGCAGATCGGCGAGGTCCTGTCCCCCTTCGATCGCCGTGCGGCAGGCGTCATAGACCACATCATGGGCATGTTGACGGCCGAGCTTGGGCGCCGCCGCCATCATCACCGCCTCGGCGACGATGAGGCCGTGGGTCAGGCCGAGATTGTGCCGCATGCGGTCTTCATGCACCACGAGGCCCGCGAGCATGAATTTCGCGTTCGACAGCGCGGAAGCGGTCAGCAGGAAGCTTTCCGGCAGCGACACCCATTCCAGGTGCCAGGGCCCGGTGGCGCGCTCGAAATCGTGGATCATGCCGTCGAGCATGGTCGCCACATGCTGGCGCACCGCTTTGGCGGCCGCGAGCATCAGTTCGCTGGAGATGGGGTTGCGCTTCTGCGGCATGGTAGAGGAGGCGCCGCGCCCCGGCACGAAGGGTTCAGAGACCTCGCCGAACTCGGTCGCCGCCATGAGCATCACGTCGGTGGCGATCTTGCCCAGCGTACCGGTGATCAGGCCGAGCAAGCTCACCGCCTCGGCGATGCCGTCGCGCGCCACGTGCCAGGTGATGGAAGGCTGAGCGAGGCCCAGTTCCTCGCAATACAGGCGCTGCATCTCAAGCCCGCCCTCGCCGATGGAGGCAAGGGTACCGGCGGCGCCGGAGAATTCGCCGAGCAGGATACGCGGGCGCGCCTGGGCGACGCGTTCGATGTGCCGGTCGATCGAGGAGAGCCACACCGCCGCCTTGTAGCCGAACGTCACCGGCAGGGCCTGCTGGAGATGGGTGCGGCCGGCCATGGGGGTATCGCGGTATTTCTTGGCCATGTCCGCCAGGATCTCGCGGACCGCCTTCAGGTCGCGGTCGACGATGTCGAGCGCGGCGCGGATTTGCAGGACATTGGCGGTGTCCATGATGTCCTGCGTGGTGGCGCCCCAATGGACGAACCCGCCCGCCGAACCCGCCGCCGCCGCGAGCTGGTGCACCAGCGGCAGGATGGGATAGCCGACGATCTCGGTCTCTTCCCGCAGCTTCTCGAAGTCGATCTGGATGGTCCGGCAGGCGGCGTCGATGGCCTGGGCGGCGTCCTTGGGGATGGTGCCGGTGCGCGCCTGGGCGCGGGCGAGCGCGGCTTCCGCCTCCAGATAGCGCCCGACCAGCGCCTCGTCGGTGAATACCGCCCGCATCTCGGCCGTGCCGAACATGTCGCGGAACAAGGCGGAATCGAAGACCGTGCTGGCCAAGGGGCATCCTCCGAAGGATTTATGTTCGTACATAATTTATTGTACCAACATAAAACCGGTGTCAATCGTCTGGCTTGACGAAGGCGGCGCCGGTCGGGCTTTCATGAGGTCCCGGAGTCATAAGGAGATTCTCCACCTTGGAGACGCGATACGCCTACGTCGCCCGTGCCCTCGCGGAAGCGATATCCAGCGGTCGCCATCCCGTGGGGTCCTTCCTGCCGAACGAATTCGAGCTTGCGGACCAGTTCTCGGTCAGCCGGTCCACGGTGCGCGCCGCCATGCGCGAACTGGAGGCCTCCGGTCTCGTCAGCCGCCGCAAGAGCGCCGGCACGCGCGTGGAAGCGGCGGTTCCAGTCAGTCGCAGCGGCGGCTTCGTGCAGACCCTCGCGACGGTCGAGGCGGTGCAGCAGTTCGGCGTGGAGACGGAGCGTCACACCCAGGACGTGGCGGATGTGGTGGCGGACGCGGAACTGGCCCAGAAGCTCGGCTGCAAGCCGGGCCAGCGCTGGCTGCGCATCTCCAGCCTGCGCATCGTGCCGGGGGATGTGCTGCCGATCTGCTGGACCGACGTCTATATCGACGGCGCCTTTTCCGCCGAGGTCCGCGCCAAGATGGCGGGCCACGCGGGCATCTACAGCACGCTGGTGGAAGAGATTTCCGGCCGGCGGATGCGTGAGATCCGGCAGGACATCAAGGCCGGGGGTATTCCCGAGCGGGTCGCCGGTCCCCTGAAGGCGCAGGCCGGCGCCCATGCGCTCGAAATCCGCAGGCAATATATTCTCAGCCCGCAGGACATGGTGGAAATCTCGATCAGCGTTCACCCCGCCGACCGCTACAGCTATTCCACCCGTCTCACGCGGCAGGAGGCGGGGCCGGCCTGACGGCTTTGTGTTCGGGGCGTTGCACGAAGCGGTCTACAAGTCCGCGCACCAATCCCCACACGATCAGGCATGCGCCATGACAGCACTTTCCATGTACCAGGCCTCGGTTCCGGTTTTCCTGCGCGGGCTCAACGCCCTGGTGGTCGAGCTGGAGAAGGGCGCCGCCTTCGCCGAAGAGCGCGGCTTCAAGCCCGACGCCCTGCCGGGCACCCGCCTCTATCCCGACATGCTCACCCTCGCCGGTCAGGTCCAGCGCGTGAGCGACACCTCGAAAGCCTCGGGCGAGCGGCTATCCGGCACGCCCGCGCCGAAGTTCGACGACACGGAAACCACCATTCCGGAGTTGCTGGAGCGTACCCGCAACACCATCGCCTATCTGGAAAGCCTTGATCCGGCCGCGTTCGTCGGCAGCGAGGCAAAGCCGATCACGGTGCGCACCACCACCTTTGCCGGCGGCGACCGCTATCTGCTGGATTTCGCCTTGCCGAACTTCTTCTTCCACCTCGCCACCGCCCATGCCCTGCTGCGGCATACCGGCGTGGCGGTGGGCAAGCTGGACTATCTCGGCCCGCTTCCGGCGTGAGCTTGCAGGTTCCGGGCGCCGCTCCGGTGGCGCTCAGAGCCTGTAGGCGGTGCGGAAACCGCCCCAATGGCGCCCGGCCACATGGATCGGCACATCCACTTCCCGCATCACGACCACCGCGTGGCCGAGGTCGCGGGCATAGACCTGGATCAGCTGCGGGTCGGTGTTGCGGGCCGCCAGCAGGCCGGCGCGATCATCGAAGATGCGGCGGTTTCGGGCGTGCGCCATGTTCCAGGCCCGGTCGCCGCGCCGCTGCGGCTGGGCATATTGAGCATTATGCACCGGCAGATAGCCGTTGATATCGACCGCCGCTGCGAAGGAGAGGCTTGCGTCTTCCTTGAGGATCGGCTCCTGGATCGCCGGCAGGATCTGGTCGAGCATCCGCAGGGCGCGCACCTCATATTGCACGGGATCGCTGCCTTCGATCACGCGGTAATCGGTGTCGAACAACTCATCCAATGTCATCCGGCCCGTCTTCACGCTCTCTTCCAGCGCGGCCGAGATTGCCGCGGCGCCGCGCTGGGCGCGGGCGATGATGGTTTCGTAGGATTTCGCCACCAGAGCGAGCTGGGCCACGACGGCGGGCGCGCCGACCTCATCGAACGCCAGATGGCAGCCGAGCGGGCTCAGGGCTGCCACACGGCAGGCGAGGGGCGAGAGCCCGGTCAGTTCCAGCGTGCACGCCTGCCCCGCGCGCAAGGTGCCGTCCTGCAACGCCACGAGGGCGCCGCCGAGGGAGAGGTCCACGGTCTTCATGCGCAAATTCGTGGTGCCGGCGATGATACGGCCGGGGATATCCACCGGCCAGCGCGGATGCCGGCGGCGGTTGCCCATGGGGGTCTGCCGCAGCACCGTGAGAAGATGGCGCGACATGTCCTCGGCGCCGTGGCCCATGGCGGCGCTCGCGGCCTCGATGGTCGCGCCGGTGGCGGCGGCTTCGGTTGTGGCGGCGCGGATGGAGCGGGCGCCGGCATCGACGTCGTCGGCGAAGCTGCGCGCCAGGGCGGCGGCGCGGCCGATATCGGCGATGCTGTCGGCCTGTCCCGCGACGGCATCGGCGACGGCCGAGGCGACGGGGCGGATTTCTCCCACTGCCTCAATCACCTGGCTCACCGCGCCGGTGCTGGTTTCGGCGGCCCGCATGAGACGGTCGATCTTGGCGCCGATCTCGCCGGTGGCGCGGTGGGTGGCGGAGGCGAGGCCCTTCACTTCGCTCGCCACCACGGCGAAGCCGGCGCCTGCCGCTCCGGCCCGGGCGGCCTCGATGGAGGCGTTGAGGGCGAGCAGGTTGGTTTGCCCGGCGATGTCGGCGATCAGCGACACCACGGCCTTGATCTCGCCGATGGCGGAGCGCAATTCAACAATGGCGCCAGAGGCTTGGGATGCGGCCTCGCCGGCGCGGGCGGCGAGCGTGTCCGAGGTGTGCGCCTGTCGGCCGATCTGGTCATTGGTTGTGGCGAGGGCGGTCAGGGCGCCGGTGAGCTCCGCCGCGCTGGTCCTGGCCTGTTCGGTCTTTCCGGCGAGATGGTCGCTGTCGTGGCGGATCGCCTCGGTGCCGCGGACGCCGTCGGCGCAGGCGCCGGCCATCTGCGCGGCGGTCTCGGCGAGGCGGGTGCGGGCGCGATGAATATCAGCCTCGACCAAGCAGATGAGCGGATCGGAGGTCGCGGTCGCAGGGGCCGGATCGGGGGGAGGGGGGGCGATGTCGAGCGGGCGGACGGGTTCGTCCGCGTCCGGTGAACGCTTACGGAGCAAGGCCCCAAACATCGCATGCCCCTTCTGCGCCAGGATACGCCGGTACCGGGGAGCGGGCTGGGCTCACGGGATGGCCGACGGTGATCGTCCGGATTGTTCCGGTGTCGGCTTGCGTGGACATTGCATGGCGGCGTCGGGCGCCCGAAGTTTCCATAAGTCCTTGTTTTTGCGCGATCTAAGATGCGAAAATGGTTCGCGCTTCCGCGCAGCTGCCCCAAGCCGCCCTAGCCGAAGCGGCCGGTGATGTAGCGGCGGGTGCGCTCGTCCTCGGGGTTTGTGAAGATCTGTTGCGCCGGACCAAACTCGATGATCTCGCCGAGATACATGAAGGCCACGTATTCGGACACGCGCGCCGCCTGCTGCATGTTGTGGGTGACGATGACGATGGTATAATCTATTTTCAGTTCGTCGATTGTCTCCTCGATCTTCGCCGTCGTCAGCGGATCGAGCGCGGAACACGGTTCGTCCAGAAGGATCACCTCCGGCTTTACCGCGATGGTCCGTGCGATGCACAGGCGTTGCTGCTGGCCGCCCGAGAGGCTGAGCCCGCTTTGGGGGAGGATGTCCTTGACCTCCTCCCACAGCGCGGCCCGCCGCAAGGCGTCTTCGACCCGGCCATCTAATTGAGATGGCGAGAGTTCTTCGTTCAGCCGCATGCCCAGGGCGACGTTGTCATAGATCGACATGGGGAACGGTGTCGGCTTTTGGAACACCATGCCGATCTTCGCCCGCAACGCGATGGGATCGACCGCATGGGACAAGATATCCTCGCCGTCCATAAAGACGGAACCGGTGACATGCTGGTCCGGATAAAGATCATACATGCGGTTCAGGATGCGCAGCAGCGTGGATTTTCCGCAACCCGACGGGCCAATGAAGGCCGTTCCCTTGTGTTTATAGATGGGAATGCTGATGTCCTTCAGCGCCAAGTCCTTCCCATAGCGGAAATTGACATGACTGATCTGAAGCTTTGCCTCCAATTCAGCGCTCGGTTCGGGCGCTGGAGGCATCGACCTCGCCATGGCTTCGAGCGAGGACAGGGGTCCGGGGAGCGCGGTCGGGAAAACCGGGGGGCGGGCGTGTGAGGACATGATTTAAATACCATAAATGGTTCTATCGCAAAGATTATCCCGCGTTTCGCTCCGATGTCTTTGCGCCATGTCACGTCATAAAAATGCAATATAATGACGTTGCTTCATCGCTTCTCACTTGAATTTCAGATGCATGAAGCCTCTTCACCGCGCGATTTCGCCCAATATTCGGCGCACAAGATTTCGGCAAGCCGAAGTTTACGGAAATCCGCGGTCATGTTGCCGATTTCGGCGCGAGGCACGCGATCGCCGCGTCCCAGGCCGCGAGCCGGGCGGCGCGGGCCGCTTCGCTCATCTGCGGGGTGAAGCGCCGGTCCAGCCGCCAGCGCGCGGCGAACGCCTCCGGGGCGGGGAAGAGGCCGCAGCCGAGGCCGGCGAGATAGGCGGCGCCCAGCGCCGTGGTCTCCTGCACCACCGGCCGGTCCACCGGCGCGCCCAGCAGATCGGCGAGCCGCTGCATGGTGTAGTCCGAGGCGCTCATGCCGCCGTCCACCCGCAACACGGTTGCTTCGCCTTGCCCGGTCCAGTCGGCGCGCATGGCGGTGAGGAGGTCCACGGTCTGGAAGCACACGCTCTCCAGTGCCGCGCGGGCGAGCTCCTTCGGCCCGGTGGCGCGGGTGAGGCCGAACAGGGCGCCGCGCACATCCGGCCGCCAGTGGGGCGCGCCGAGCCCGACGAAGGCCGGCACCAAAATCACGTCCTGCTCGGGATCGGCCGCGGCCGCGAGCGCGCCGGTCTCATGGGCATGGGCGATCACCCCGAGCCCGTCGCGCAGCCATTGCACCGCCGCCCCGGCGACGAAGATCGCGCCCTCCAGCGCATAGGTGCGCCGCCCCTCCAGCTGATAGGCGATGGTGGTCAGCAGGCGGTTGCGCGAGGCGACCGGCGTTTCCCCGGTATTGAGCAAGGCGAAGCAGCCGGTGCCATAGGTGGATTTCACCATGCCCGGCGAAAAGCAAGCCTGCCCCACCATGGCCGCCTGCTGGTCTCCCGCCACGCCGCAGATGGGGATGGCGCCGCCGAACAAAGCGGGGTCCGTGGTGCCGAACAGGCCGGAGCTGTCGCGCACCTGCGGCAGCAAGGCGGCGGGCACGCCGAACAGGGCGAGGAGGTCTTCGTCCCAGGCGCCGGCGTGGATGTCGAACAGCAGGGTACGGGCGGCATTTGTGGCGTCGGTGGCGTGCACGCGGCCGCCGGTGAGGCGGTGCAGAAGGAAGCTGTCCACCGTGCCGAAGGCCAGTTCCCCGCGCTCCGCCCGCGCCCGCGCGCCGGGCACCGCATCGAGCATCCAGGCGATCTTGGTGGCGGAGAAATAGGGATCGATCAGCAGGCCGGTCCTCGCGCTCACCATGGGTCCGTGGCCCTCGGCCTCCAGCCGGGCGCACAAAGGGGCGGTGCGGCGGTCCTGCCAGACGATGGCGCGATGGATGGCCTCGCCGGTCGCGCGGTCCCAGATCAGGGTGGTCTCGCGCTGGTTGGTGATGCCGATGGCGGCGATATCGCCCGCCCCGGCGCCGGCCCGCGCGAGCGCCGCGCGGCACACCTTGAGCGTGGTGCGCCAGATGTCCTCGGCCTCCTGCTCCACCCAGCCGGAAGCGGGATAATGCTGCGGCACTTCCTCTTGCGCCATGGCGGCGATGGAGGTGTCGGGACGGAACAGGATCGCCCGCGAGGAGGTGGTGCCCTGGTCGATGGCGAGGATGTAGGTAGCCATGTGCGCTCCCCCCGGTGTCTTCTGGTTCTCGCGAAACTAGGCGACTCGGGGCGCCGGAGCCACCGCGCTTCCCGGCACGCATTGCGCGTCGGGCCGCCGCTGCTCAGCTTTCTCCCTCCCCCCTTGCGGGGGAGGGGTGGGGGGGTGGGTATGGTGCCGCGAACACCCCCATCGCCAGGACAGGCGGAGCGACACCCCCCTCCCTGACCTCCCCCGCAAGGGGGGAGGGGCGCGGCGCGTGTTGGATGTCTTCAGCGTGCGAGGCGCTGCCGCTGCCGTGCACCAGAAGGTCACGCACCACGCCGGGCCACCACATAATCCTCCAATGCCGCCGCCTGCTCGGCCGAGACCCGCAGGCCGAGCTTGGAGCGGCGCCAGAGGATGTCGGCGGCGCAGCGCGCCCATTCCGCGTCCATGAGATAATCCACCTCGCGGGCGTAGAGGTTCGCGCCGAAGCATCGGCCGAGGTCAGCCGGCGCCGCTACGCCCTCCAGCAGGCGATCAACGCGGGTGCCATAGGCGCGGGCGAGGCGGCGCAGCAGGGCGCGGTCGAGGGCGGGATGGCGCCGCGCGAACTCCCCCACCAGGGCATCGAAGCGCGTCTTCTCGAAATTGCCGCCGGGCAAAGGCGCGGTTGCGGTCCACGGGCGCGCGTCGCGCAGGGGGGCGGGCAGATGGGCGTGCAGCTTGTCCAGCGCGCTTTCCGCGAGCCGGCGATAGGTGGTGATCTTGCCGCCGAACACGCTCAGCACCGGCGCGGCGCCGTGCGGGGCATCGAGCACCAGCACATAGTCGCGGGTGGCCTCCTGCGCCTTGCTCGCGCCGTCGTCATAGAGCGGGCGCACGCCGCTATAGCTCCACACCACGTCGCCGGGCGCGACGGGCGTGGCGAAATATTCGCTCGCCGCCGCGCACAGATAGGCGATCTCGGCTTGGCTCGCGCGCACGTCCTCGGGCGCGCCGGAATAATCCTGGTCCGTGGTGCCGATCAGGGTGAAATCGCCCTCGTAGGGGATGGCGAAGATGATGCGGCCGTCGGCATTCTGGAAGATGTAGCAGCGGTCGTGATCGAACAGGCGCGGCACCACGATGTGGCTGCCCTGGACCAGCCGCACATGGGCGCGCTCGTGCAGGTTCAGGGTGTCGAGCACATGGGACACCCACGGCCCGCCGGCATTCACCAGCGCCCGCGCGCGCACGCTCTCGCGCATGCCGTCACGCTCGGTCTCGATCACCCAGAGCCCGTCGGCGCGCACCGCGCCCACCACCCGCGTGCCCGGGCGGATGTCGGCGCCGCGCTCCTGCGCATCGAGGGCGTTCAGCACCACGAGGCGGGAATCCTCCACCCAGCAGTCGGAATATTCGAACGCGCGGGTGAGAGTTGCCTGCAGCGGCGCGCCGGCCGGGTCACGCGCGAGGTTCAGCATGCGCGACGGCGGCAGCAGCTTGCGCCCGCCGAGATGGTCGTAGAGGAACAGGCCGAGCCGCAGCATCCAGGCCGGGCGCAGGCCGGGCAGATAGGGCAGCACGAAGCGCAGTGGCCAGATGATGTGGGGCGCGAGGCCCCACAGGATCTCGCGCTCCATCAGCGCCTCGCGCACCAGGCGGAATTCGTAATGCTCCAGATAGCGCAGCCCGCCGTGGATCAGCTTGGTGGAGGCGCAGGAGGTGCCGCAGGCGAGGTCGCCCTGTTCGAACAGCACCACGGATGCGCCCCGCCCCGCCGCGTCGCGGGCGATGCCGCAGCCATTGACCCCGCCGCCGATGACGGCGAGGTCGAAGGGGGGAGCGGCCGTGTCCATGGCTGGGCGGCGATCAGCGGGCGACGTCGATGACGATGCGTCCGCGCACCTGTCCGGCCAGGATCTCCTGCGCCAGCTCGGGCAGGCGCGACATGGGTTCCACCCGCGTCATGGCGGCGAGTTTGTCCCGGTCGAGGTCGCGGGCAAGGCGCGCCCAGGCGTTCGCGCGCCGGGCGGTGGGCGCCATGACGCTATCGACGCCCAGCAGCGCGACGCTGCGCAGGATGTGGGGCAGCACCGTGCCCGGCAGGTCGGCGCCGCCGGCAAGGCCGCACGCCGCCACCGCGCCGCCATAGACGGTCTGCGCGATCACGTTCACCAGGGTCGTGGAGCCGACCGAATCCACCGCGCCCGCCCAGCGCTCCTTCTGCAGCGGCGCGCCCTTCTCGGCGAGGCTCGCCCGGTCGATGAAGGCGCTGGCGCCGAGGTCGGCGAGATACGCATGGGTATCGGGCCGCCCGGTCGAGGCGGTGACATTGTAGCCCACATGCGCCAGCAGCGCGATGGCAATGGAGCCGACACCGCCGGCGGCCCCGGTCACCAGCACTTCCTTGCCGCCGGGCTGGATGGCGCCCCAGGCCACGAGCGAATCCACGCACAGCGCGGCGGTATAGCCGGCGGTGCCGATGGCCATCGCATCCTGGAGGCTGAAGGCGTCCGGCAGGCGGACCAGCCATTGGCTCTTTACGCGCTGGAACCGGGAATAGCCGCCCCATTCGGTTTCCGAGAGGCCCCAGCCGTTCACCACCACCTTGTCGCCGGTGCGCCATTCGGGCGAACGCGATTCCACCACCGTGCCGGCAAGGTCGATGCCGCCGACCAAAGGCGGCTTGCGGGCGATGCGGCTCTTGCCGGAGACCGCGAGGCCGTCCTTGTAATTGAGCGTGGAGAAGGCGATTTCCACCAGCACGTCATGATCCGGCAGGTCGGAAAAGGTGAGCTGCTTGAAGCTGGCCTTGGGCTTGCCCGCCTCATCCTCGATCACAAGGGCGGTGAAGGTGTCGGTCATGGCGCTCTCTCGGCTTCTTCCGGGTCGGGGATTTATGAGCGGGCGGAGGGGCGGACGCCATCCCCTTTTTTCGCATCCCGAAACGCGGGCGCGATTTTTCCCTCCTTGTGGCGTGCGCGAACGATGGCACGCGAACGAAAGCACCTCCGGCAGCGGGAGCGGCCGGAGGCGAAGGCAGATGCGGCGTGCGTCGATCAGGGCAGAACGGCGCCCGCCGCGCCGGGCGCGGTCAGCGGCGATCGATCTTCTTGCGCTCCACCTCCGGGAATACCCACATGGCGACCACCATGAAGAGGCCCAGGAACGCGACCGCGTATTTCGGCGTGGTCTGCCCGAGATGGGCTTGCAGGGCATAGCCCGCAGCCGTCACAAGCAGAACGATGATCGAGAGGCCGAATTTGATGTGAAAGGGCATGGCCTTGGTCCTTGGAAGAAAAGTCTTGGTTTTGCGGCGCACACATCGCCGTCAGACCAGCGGGGCACCGGCCAGCTGGGCGCCGACAAACTGGGCGCCGGCCTGACTGACCGCGAGCCACACCGCGAGCCCCGCCGCCTGCACGACGAGCAGGGCGGCGAGCCCGCGCCGCCCGTCACGCCATATGGCCGGCATGGCCTCGAACGGGGCGGGGGCGAACAGCATCACAAGGCCGCCGACGACGATCAGCGTCGTGAGGCGCAATTCGCCATAGCCGAAGGCCAGCGTGCCGGCGGCGAGCGCCAGCCACAGGACGCTGTTCAGCACGATGAGAGCAAGCGCCCCCGACGCGCGGGCGGCCTGCGGGCGGGTGTGCATGGGATACATGCCGCACAGGATCAGGAAGCCGAGGCAGGTGGTGGTCCACAGCAAGGCGAACCACAAAAGCGCGGCGACATTGGGCTCGATGGCGCTCATTCGGCGGCGACCGAACGGGAGGAGGCCTGCGGGCGCGGGGTGCGCGCGGTGCGGCGCATGTTGGTCTTCACCCGGCTGGTGTCATAGCCGTTGAAGATGTGGCCGATCAGGCCGCGATCGAGGTCGGACGTTCCGAACAGCCAGTCCATGATGGGGAAGGTGAGGTTCATGTTGCGCTCCATCATGATCGACTGATCATGATGGGCGGTGTGGTGGCGGCGGATCGTATTCACGAACGGCATGTTGCGCACGAACCAGCTTTCTTCCACATGGCAGCAGAAGTGCATGAATTCATACACAAGATAAATCGAGGTCGTGGTGGTGATGAACAGCCAGCCCACGTTCGGCGAGATCAGCCACGACAGGATCACCGCGCCCGGAATGGACATCAGGGTGAAGGTGACGAGCGCATAGGGCGGGAAGAAGGTGACGCGCCAGTCGTGATGATCGGCGAAGCGCATTTCCTCTTCGGTGAAGAATTGGTGATGCATCAGCGTGTGGCGGTTATAGACCGCGCGAAACAACGGGATGCGCGAGGGCCGGTGCATGATGTAGCGATGCAGCGCCCATTCGAAGAAATTGCAGAACAGGAAAACCACCGGAACGGTGAACCATTCCCACCATTTCACCGCATGGATATTGGCCGCATACACATAAAGCGCGGTGAAGCCGATGGTGTAGATGATCAGCATGTGCAGCCAGCCATTGTACCAGCCGGTGACCCGCTCGCGATAGGTTTCGCGATATTTGCGCTGCCGGTCCGACATAACGCTTTGCGTCAGTTCCATCGGAATCTTCCTTCTCTCGGCTGCGGGATCATCCCTGGCGTGACCGCCGCACCTGGGCTGTTGGACTAACTAATATATAACTAACATATCAGATGCAAGGGGCGCGTTGAACCCCTGGTGCGCCAGGGTTTCCCGCCGCGCGCGACGCTTCAGGCGGCGACCGCCATCAGCGCCGCGTCGATGTCGTCGGAGGTCATTTCCCATTCATTGGCGAAATTGGCGACCACCTCGCGCATGAAGCCGCGGTGCAGGGCGAGCGCCCGCTTGGGATCGCACAGATGATCGGCCAGAAGCGCGAGCGCGAGCTGGGCCGGCGCCTCGCCTTCATAGCTCCATTCGAAGCCGTCGCGGCTCAATACCGCGATGTCCTCGCGCACTGGCAGGGGCGCGTCGTCCACGGTAACCTGGACGCCGTCTATGGTGCGATCTCCCCTATATGTTTTCATTGGCGGATCCCCTGGATGCAATTGATATCGAACTAATATGTTATAGACTCATCAGGGTTCCCGCAAGGTGCGGGCCCTTGTCGAACCACAGCAAAGGCGCGCTAGCGCACGGGGCAGACAGCATGTTCGCGGTGATTTTCGAAGTCCGGCCCCGCCCCGACCAATGGGAGGCCTATCTCGCCCTCGCGCAGGAGCTGCGGCCGCGCCTCATCGAGATGGATGGCTTCCTCTCCGTGGAGCGTTTTTCCGCGCGCCGCACCCCCGGCCTGCTGCTTTCCTTCTCCCTGTGGCGGGATGAAAAGGCGCTGGTGCGCTGGCGCACCGAGGGGCGTCACCACGCGGTGCAGGAATTGGGGCGCACCAAGACCTTCGAGGATTATCACCTGCGCATCGGCGAGGCGGTCAGCGACAGTGCGCACGACACGCCGCCGACGCAGCAGCGCTTCGACGCGACGCAGGTGGGCAGCGCCACGGGTGTCGGCATCCTGGAAGTGGCGCGCACCGCCTCCGCTGGGGCGTTCCTCGGGGAGGAGGCGCTGTCCGCGTTGCTGGCCGGTTCCGGCATCGGCCTTGCGGATTGCGAGATCTACGACAGCATCTACGCGCCCGGCAAAAGCCTGCTTCTGTTCCCGCTAGAGGAGGCAGCCCCGCTTCCGGCCTGGGCGCCGGCGGAGGGGGAGGAGCGCCGCGCTCTGCGGGTCCGCATCATCCGCGATTACGGCATGTTCGACCGCCGCGAGGCGCCGCAATATTATCCCGACGCGCCTGCGGGCTGAAGAACATTTCCCGGCCCAGCGACGGCGCGCCGGAGCGCCGAGCCGGGATCCAGGGAGGAAGGCGGCGCAGCCGCGAACGCGCCGCGCGCTTTTTCGGGCGAAGCGCCGCGCATCTGGAGTGAAGCGGTTATTGAAGCGCCTGCGGCGGCTTTTTGCGCTGGGTCCCGGCTCGCGCTCCGCGCTTTCGGCGCTGCGATTGGCGGGGATGCGCTCCGCGCCTTCGGCGCTGCGCTTGGCCGGGACGCGGGAAGGCCCCCGGCTACATCTCGATCACGCTGCGGATGGTCTCGCCGCGCTTCAATGCGGCGAAGCCTTCGTTGATGTCGCCGAGCGCAATGCGCCGCGAGATCAGGCCCTTGAGATCCAGCCGCCCGTCCAGCGCCGCGCGGGCGAGGAAGGGGAAATCGCTGTGCGGGCGCGCGCCGCCATAAGAGGAGCGGCGGATGCGCTTTTCCCCCATCAGCGACCCCCAGCGGAACGCCACGTCGTTCGCCACATCGATCTTGCCGAGCCAGATCACCTCGCCACCCGGCCGCACCGCCTCCAGCGTGGTGCGGAAGGCGATCGGTGCCCCGGCGGATTCCAGCACCACGTCGGCGCCGCGCCCGTTCGTGAGGGCGCGCGCGGTGTCCACCACGTCGCCGGTGCGGGCGTTGACGCCATGGGTCGCGCCCATGCTTTTGGCGAGGGCGAGCTTTTCCTCGCTGAGGTCGGCGGCGAGGATCTGCTCGGCCCCCGCGAGCCGCGCGCCCTGCACCGCGGCGAGCCCCACCGCGCCGCAGCCGAGCACCAGCACCGTGTCGCGCGGTGAGATGCGCGCGACGTTGAGCGCCGCGCCCACCCCGGTCATCACTCCGCAGCCGATGAGGCAGGCTTCATCGAACGGCAGGTCGCGCGGCACCGGGATCGCCTGCTGGTCCGGCACGATGCAATAGTCGCCGAACGCGCCGAGGAACATGAGCGCGCCCAGCTCCCGCCCGTCGGCGAGATGGGCCTTGGCGGTGCCGTCGAAGGCGCGGGCTTTCGGCCCCTCGGCGAGATAGCTCTCGCACAGGATCGGCAGCGAACGGTCGCAATAGAAGCAGGTGCCGCACCAGGGATTCCAGGAGAGCACCACATGGTCGCCCACCTTCACCCCGTGCGCCTCCCGCCCGACCGCCTCCACGATGCCGGCCGCCTCATGGCCCAGCACCAAGGGCGGGGGATAGCGCAGGCCGCCTTCGATCACCTCAAGATCGGTGTGGCACAGGCCGGCGGCCTTCACCCGCACCAGCACGTCGCGCGGGGCGAGGGCACGCGCTTCGACGGTTTCGATGGACAGGGGCGCATGGGGCGCGTGGAGCACAGCCACGCGATAGCGCAGCGGGAAGGTGGGGGAAGGGGACATCAAACGGGATCCAGCTCCACCTCGCCGGCGATCACCCGCATCACCGCCTTGTCGCGATGCGCGGCGGCCACCGAGCCGGAGAAGATCAGTTCGCCGCGCTCGATCACATAGAGGCGGTCCACATCCTCCGGCAGGTGGTGGACGTTGGATTCCGCCATCAGCACCGCTTGCCCCATGGCACGGATGGCGGCGATGCCGGCGCCGATGACCGGGATGATGGCGGGGGAGAGCCCCTCGAACGGCTCATCCAGCAGCAGCAATTTGGGATCGAGCGCCAGCGCGCGGGCGACCGACACCATCTTGCGTTCGCCGCCGGACAATTGCATGCCGCCGCGATGCAGATATTGCCGCAGCTTGGGGAAGACGGTCAGCGCCCGCTCGATGCGCGCTTCGCTGCCGTCGCCGCCGGGGCGGGTCCAGGTGGGCAGCGCAATATTCTCGGCCACCGTGAGATCGCCGAACACTTCGGATTCCTCGGGCGAGAAGCCGATGCCCATCTGGGCGATCCGATGCGTCGGGAGGCGGGTCAATTCCTCCCCCAGGAAGGCGATGGAGCCGGCCACGGGCTTGCGATAGCCCATGATCGCGCGCAGGGTCGTGGTCTTCCCCGCGCCGTTGCGGCCGATGAGGCACACCAGCTCGCCCGGCGCAACGGTGAGGTCGATGCCATTGAGGATGCGGCTGCCGCCGATATCCACCTTCAGCCCGGACAGGGTCAGCATGGGCGGGCCTCCGCTGCGGATTTATGAGGAACGGTGGGCGGGCGCGTGCCCACCACGGCGGCGATCAGCGCGGGATCGCGGAAGAAGGTGGCCGGTGGCTCGTTCGCCAGCACCGCGCCGCCTTGAAGCGCGATGATGCGGTCGGAATAGCGCGCCACCAAATCCATGTCGTGTTCCACCTGGATGATGCCGCGCACCCCGGCCTTGCGCGCCGCCGTGACCAGCAATTCCATGATCGAATGCTTGTCGCCGGTGGAAACGCCGGAGGTGGGCTCGTCGATCAGGATCAACTGCGGCTTGAGGGCGAAGGCGCTCGCCACATCCAGCAATTTCTTCTCGCCCTGGGAGAGGGCGGAAGCCGGCTGATCGAGCCGGTGGCGCAGGTTGAAGATGTCCGCCACCTCCTCCACGTCGGCGCGCACCTCGCGGTCGCGGGTGAGCGAGCGGAACGGGTTGGCGATGCGCTTCAGGCGCGAGGCCGCGGCCACCGCCAGGGTCTCGCGCACCGTCAGCGCGGGGAAGATGTTCACCAATTGGAACCCCCGCGCCATGCCGCGCCGGGCCAGCTCCACCGGGCCGATGCCGGCGATGTTGGCGCCGTGGAAATGCACATGGCCGGCGGTGGGCTTCAGCAGGCCGGTGAGCACATGCACCAGCGTGCTCTTGCCGGCGCCGTTCGGCCCGACGATGGAGATGAATTCCCCGTCCGAGATGGAGAGGGACACATCGCGCAGCGCCTGGAACGCGCCATAGCTCTTGGAAACGCAATGGGCGGCGAGAAGGGCGGCCATGGGTCAGTTCCCCTTCCTGAAGCGGGCGACGACGTCTCCGGCGATGCCCGCGATGCCGCGCGGAAAGAAGATCACCAGCAGCACCAGGATCGCGCCCATGACGAAGCGCCAATATTGGGTCGCCGCCATCACGCTGTCCTGGAGCAGAACGAAGGCGAGCCCGCCGATCACCGGCCCGACGAACGAGCCGGAGCCGCCCAGCACCGCCATGAAGACGAGATTGCCGGACTGGGTCCAATAGACCATCTCCGGGTCGGCAAGGCCGATGGACACCGCCAGGATCGCCCCGCCCACCGCGCCATAGATGGCGGAGATGACGAAGGCGGCCAGGCGCGTGCGGGAGACCTGCACGCCGAGATAGGAGGCCTTCTGCGCATTCTCGCGGATCGCCTGCAGATGCAGGCCGAACGGCGAGCGCACGATGCGCCACATGACGAAGCCGAGCACCGCCAGCAGGCCGAGCGCGTAATAATAAAACGGCCCGGTGAGAAAAGCTGTCTTGCCGCCCGCGCTGTCCATGCCGAACAGCAGGGGCCGCACCACGCGCATGCCCTGGTCGCCGCCGGTGAGGCCGTAGAATTTGAACAGGACGGAATGGAACAGCATGCCGAACGCCAGCGTCAGCATGCCAAAGAAGATGCGCGTATAGCGCACGCACAAATAGCCCACCGGCAGGGCGATGAGCGTCGATGCCGCGATGGCGGTCAGCAAGACCAGCTCGAACGAGCGCACGCCGAATTTGCTCGTCAGCACCGCCGCGGCATAGGCCCCGACGCCGAGGAACATGGCGTGGCCGAACGACAGCAGCCCGGTGTAGCCGAACAGCAGGTTGAAGCCGAGCAAGGCGATGGCGAAGCCGAAGAAGGGCACCATCAAGGTGAGGGTATAGGTGGAGGCCATGAACGGCAGTGCCGCCATGGCCACCACGATCACCAGAAGCGCCCACAGGCCCTTGGGGCGGGAGATCGGCGGGGCGGCGGGGGGCGCCACGGCGCGCACCGAAGTTTCAATTCTCACGCGACCGCCCTCCCGAAAAGCCCGGCCGGACGCAGGATCAGCACCGCGATCACGACCACATAGATGGACAGGATTTCCGCCTCCGGCAGCACCATGATGGCCGCCGCGCGGATCAGCCCGACGATGAGCGCGCCGGCGAGCGCGCCGCGCATGGAGCCGAGGCCGCCGATGACCACCACGGCGAACGCCTCCACCACCAGTTCCACCGCCATGTCGAGCGAGGAGGCGGACGCCGGCACCACCAGCGCCCCGCCCACCGTGCCGAGCATGCAGCCCACCGTGAAGACGGCGGCGAAGATGCGGTTGGAATCCACGCCCATGGCTTCGGTCATGTTCCGGTTTTCCGCCGTGGCGCGGATGATGCGGCCCATGCGGGTGCGCTGGAGGAACAGGCCGAGGCCGAGCGCGATGGCGATGCTCGCGGCGATCACCAGAAGATTATAGGTCGGCACCTGCACGCCCAGGAATTCGGCGGTGCCATAGACCAGATAGGCGTTGTCCAAGGTGCGCGGCGTCGCGCCCCAGAAGAAGCGAAATACGTCCTGGAACATCAGCAGGAAGCCGAAGGTGATCAGCAGCTGGTAGCTTTCATCCCGATTGTAGATCGTGCGCAGAACCCGTTCCACCGGCAGGCCGACCAGGCCGATGGCGAGGCCCGCGAGGATCAGCACCGGCAGCACCAGGACGCTCGGCAGGCCGAGCTGGGCGGCAAATCCCACCGCCGTGATGCCGAAATAGGCCCCGAGCGCATAGAAGGAGCCGCACGCGAGATTGACGATTTTCTGGACGCCGAAGACCAGTTGAAGGCCCGCGGCCACGAGGAAAAGGATGGCGGCGTGAAACACGCCGCCGAGAAGCACGTCGAGGAAGACGGTCATGTCGCTCGGCCCTCAGACCGGCAGCTTGGAGGTCTTGATCCAGTCCCAGAAATCCACGCCCGGCGGCTTCTGGAGCTGGTCGGCCGTGAAGCTGTCGACGGTGGAGAGGGTCGGGAAGTCGTAAGTATTCTTGTTGGTGGAGAGGCCCTGGTAGAAGGTCTGCTCGGCGATCTTGTCCTTGCGGAACTGGCCCGGCCCGCCGAGGCTCTGCACCTTCTGCTCGGGAATGGCGGCGATGATCTCGTCGAGCTTGGGCCAGCGCCCCGTCGCCTTGTTGGCGGCTTCCACGCCGGCCTTGTAGGCGGCGAGGGCGAAATAGGCCCGGTCCGCCTCCCAATGGGGGGCCTCCTTGTAGCGGCCCATGTAATCGTCCACGAACGCCTTCTGCAGCGGCGAGGCGGTGGGGAGGGCGAAATACAGCGTATTGTGCCCGAACACCACATTCTCGGGCATGAATTCCTTCTTCAACTGATTGATCTGCCAGCCGGCGGCGGGAAGCGCGATGTTGACGCCCTCGAACAGGCCGGCCGCCGAGCCCTGCTTCATGAACACCGGCAGATCGGCGAACAGCATGGACGAGAAGATGAAATCCGGCTTCGCCGCCTTCAGCGCGGCGACATGGGAGGTGAGATCCATGGTGCCGACCTTGGGCCATTGCTCGGCCACCACCTCGGCTTCCACGCCGGCCCGGCGCAAGATCTGCTGGAATGCTTCCCAATTGTTGCGGCCGTAGGAATAGTCCGGATTGATGCCGGCGATGCGCTTGATCTTGCCCTTGAAATATTTGATCGACAGCAGCGAGGCCATCACCGCTTCGCACTCATTGTCGGTGGAGCGGAAGACATAGTTGGACTTCGGCATCGCCTCCTTCACGCCGTCCTGGGTGGTGCCGTCCCACATGATGAGGAGCGCCTGTTCCTCTTCCGCCGTGGGCGCGACGCCGAGGCTGACGCCGGTGGAAATCAGCCCCTGCACGCAATCCACCTTTTCCTGAAGCACCAGGCGGCGGAAGCGCTCGATCGTGTCCTTGGGCGAGGTTTCCTCCTCGATCACCAGCTCGATCGGCCGGCCGGCGATGCCGCCGTCCTTGTTCATGCGCTCGGCTGCCCATTGCACGGCGCGGATGCCGCATTCGCCCACCGTGCCCATGGCCCCGGAGCGGGGCGCGAGGATGCCGATGCGCACGGGTTTCGCCTGGGCGATGGCGGGCGCGAAAATGCCGGGAGCGGTGGCGGCAAGGCCGGCGACCGCGATCCCACCCATCAGGGTGCGGCGGGTGATGTTCATTTGGCGTTTCTCCCCTGCGGGCTATGCCCGTCTTTCATTCTGACATATCATAAGTATATGATTTGAATGTCTGCAAGAGACAATTTCGCATATTGCGAAAGGAGGGCTTGCCTTGACCATTGATGGCGTCCGTGATGACACAGGGCACGTGCATCACGGAGTTGAGTCCATGGCGAAAAAGGCGACGCATCGCACGCCCCTCCCCTCGCAGGATGAACCCGTGGGCACGCCGCCCCGTGCGGGCGCGCGGCGCGTCAAGGCGGCGCCGGCGCCGGAACCCGAGGCGCCGCTCGCGGCCGCCGCGCCGCCCCCGGTCGATCCCGAGGCGGGGGACGATACCAGCCTCACCGATCGCGCCTATCGCATGCTGGAGGAATTGATTTCCACGCTTCAGCTCCCGCCCGGCTCGGCGCTGTCGGAACTCGCCTTGTCACAAAAGCTCGGCATCGGCCGCACGCCGATCCGCGAGGCCTTGCAGCGCCTGGTGCGCGACGGGCTTGTGGTGGTGCTGCCGCGGCGCGGCGTGCTGGTTTCGGAAATCAATCTGCGCACCCAATTGCGCCTGCTGGAAGTGCGTCGGGTGCTGGAAAAGCTGATGGCGGGCCTCGCCGCCGAGCGCGCCACCGAGGGCGAGCGGCGCGAATTCGCCCAGATCGCCGCCGCCATGCGCCAAGCCGCCGAGCAGGAGGACGATATTTCCTTCATGCGCCTCGATGGCCGCTTCAACCAATTGATCGCCCAGGCCGCGCGCAATGAATTCGCGATGCGCTCCATGGGCCTGATGCACGGGCTCTCGCGCCGCTTCTGGTATCTGCATTACAAGCAGGTGGCGGACCTGCCGCTGGCCGCGCGCCTGCATGCGGACGTGGCCGACGCCATTGCCCGCCGCGACGCCGCCGGTGCGGAAGCCGCGGCCGCGGACCTCGTGGATTATATCGAGAGCTTCGCCCGCAAAACGCTGGACGCGTGAGGCGCGCAGGATTCGTCGCGCACCGCAGGGCGCTTGATGCGCGCCGGACGCCGGGATTCGCGTGCCAGAGCTCGCGTGTCAGAGCTCGCGTGCCAGGGTCCGCGCGCAGGGCCGGCCCGCGCGGGGCCGCTCCGGCGCCATCCGGCTTCAGACCATGGCGCGCGAGGCTTCCCGCACCTGCCGCGCGGCGGCGTCGACGAGCTTGGTGGAATTCGCGATGGCGAGCATGTTGTTCATCACGCCCTGCACACTGCCCGCCGCCACCTGCATGTTCTGCGACATTTCCCGCGTCACCGAGGATTGCTCCTCCACGGCGGTCGCGATGTGGGCCGAGATTTCGTTGATCTGCGCGATGGTGGCGGAGGTCAAGTTGATCGCGCTCGCCGCTTCCTGCGTCGCCGCCTGCACGGCGGAGATCTGAACGCTGATTTCGTCCGTCGCCTTGGATGTCTGCGATGCGAGGCTCTTCACCTCGGTGGCCACGACAGAGAAGCCGCGGCCGGATTCCCCGGCGCGCGCCGCCTCGATCGTGGCGTTCAAGGCGAGGAGATTGGTCTGTTCCGCGATTGTCGTGATGATGCGCGTGACCTCGCCGATCTTCTGAACCGCGCCCACAAGTCCGGCCACGATGCCGGTGGTGGTCTCGCTATGCTGCACCGCCTGCGCCGACATCCTGTGGGCCTCGGTCACGCGCGTTCCAATCTCGCGCACCGAGGCGGCCATCTCCTCCGCGCCCGTGGCGACGGCCTGAACATTGCTGGACGTCTGCGTGGAGGCTGCGGCGGCGATCGTCGCCTGGTCGTTGGTTTCGGAAATGGCGGTGGAAATGCGCGCAAGGTCCGCGTCGATGCTGACCACGAGGCTGCCGCGGCGCAGCCGCTCGTCCACCTGAGGGGTGACGTCGGTCGCGAACTTCACCACCTTGAACGGCCTGCCGCTGGCGTCGAGGATGGGATTATAGGACGCCTGGATCCAGACCACCTTTCCGCCCTTGCCGATGCGCTTGTATTCGGCGCTCTGGAATTCCCCGCGGGCGAGCGCGTCCCAAAAGGTGCGGTATTCGGGTTTGGCATGATCGGCGGGGTCCACGAACATGCTGTGGTGCTTGCCGACGATCTCCTCGAGCCGGTAGCCGAGCGCATTGAGGAAGTTGGGGTTCGCGGTGATGATCTTTCCGTCGAGCTCGAACTCGATCATGGCCTGCGACTTGGAGATCGCATCAATCTGCCCGCGATAGTCCGCATTCTTCATCGTTTCTGCGGTGATGTCGGTCGCGACCTTGACGATTTTGGCCGGGC
Source organism: Roseixanthobacter finlandensis (assembly GCF_043195105.2). Classification (NCBI taxonomy): domain Bacteria; kingdom Pseudomonadati; phylum Pseudomonadota; class Alphaproteobacteria; order Hyphomicrobiales; family Xanthobacteraceae; genus Roseixanthobacter; species Roseixanthobacter finlandensis. The sequence continues at coordinate 732,508 of NZ_CM195536.1, forward strand.
GGCCCGAGCGGTCGACCACCGGATTATAGCTGGCCTGAAGCCAGATTTCCCGCCCGCCCTTGGCGAGCCGCTTGAATTCGGTCGCCTGGAATTCGCCACGGCCGAGCGCCGCCCAGAATTCCCGGTATTGCGGCGTGGTAACGTAAGCGGGGTCCACGAACATCGAATGATGCTTGCCGACGATTTCGCTCTCGGAATAGCCGATGACCTTCAGGAAATTGGCATTGGCGCGAAGAATTTTGCCATCCATGGAAAACTCGATCATGGCCTGCGAGTTTTCTATCGCATCAAGGATGCTCTGGGCATTGCCCCTTCCAACCGCAAACATGGATTTACCCTCACTTCGCACACCGAAGAAGCCGCACCGTGACGAGGAGCGCTTGTGCCAAGCTTGCAGCAGGTGTTCGGGGATGGAGAGCGGTTTCCCGTGCGGCATCGCACCGCGTCGCCGCGTATCGGCGGGTGCATGTGGCACCCGGCTCCCATATGGCGCGAACATCGCACCCTGTGCGATACCTAGCGCAATAGGCGCGTCGCGTGCCGTTCTGGGGGAAGTTCGTGAACCAACAAGCGCTGTCCAGCTTCATCTGGTCCGTGGCGGACCTCTTGCGCGGGGATTTCAAGCAGTCGGAATATGGCAAGATCATCCTGCCCTTCACCGTGTTGCGGCGGCTGGACTGCGTGCTGGCGCCCACCAAGGCGGACGTGCTTGCGGAATTCGAGCTGCGCAGCAAGGCGGGGCTGAACCCGTCGCCGTTCCTGCTTCGAAAGGCGGGGCAGGGCTTCTACAATACCTCGCCGTTCGACATGAAGCGCCTGATGGGCGACCAGGATCATATCGCCGCGAACCTCTACGCCTATGTCCAGGGCTTCTCGCCCACGGTGCGGGACATATTCGAGCATTTCAGCTTTCAGCAGCAGATCGACCGGCTTGCCAAGGCGGGGCTGCTCTATCAGGTGGCGGAGAAATTCGCCCATATCGACCTGCACCCGGACAAGGTGAGCAACAGCCAGATGGGGCTGGTGTTCGAAGAGCTGATCCGCAAGTTCGCGGAAATCTCCAATGAGACGGCGGGCGAGCACTTCACCCCGCGTGAGGTCATCCGCCTGATGGTGAACCTGCTGTTCGTGGAGGATGATGCCGTCCTCTCCAAGCCCGGCGTGGTGCGCTCCATCTATGATCCCACGGCCGGCACCGGCGGCATGCTCTCGGTTGCCGGCGAGCATCTGGCGGAGCTGAACCCACAGGCCCGCCTCACCATGTGGGGGCAGGAGCTGAACCCGGAATCCTACGCCATCTGCAAGGCGGATATGCTCATCAAGGGGCAGGATGCCGACCGCATCGCCTTCGGCAACACCTTTTCGGACGATGGCCACCCCCACGCGACCTTCGACTACATGCTCTCCAATCCGCCGTTCGGCGTGGAATGGAAGAAGGTGGAAAAGGAGATTCGCAAGGAGCATGAGACGCAGGGCCATAACGGGCGGTTCGGCCCCGGCCTGCCGCGCGTGTCCGATGGCTCGCTCTTGTTCCTGCTGCACCTCATTTCGAAGATGCGCCCGCTGAAGGATGGCGGCAGCCGCTTCGCCATCGTGCTGAACGGCTCGCCCTTGTTCACCGGCGGGGCGGGGAGCGGGGAAAGCGAGATCCGCCGCCATGTGCTGGAAAATGACCTGGTGGAGGCCATCATCGGTCTGCCCACGGACATGTTCTACAACACCGGCATCTCCACTTATGTGTGGGTGCTCACAAACCGCAAGCCGGCGCATCGCAAGGGCAAGGTGCAGCTGATCGATGCTTCCGGCTTCTGGCAGAAAATGCGCAAGAGCCTTGGCTCCAAGCGCAAGGAACTGAGCGACGACCATATCGCCACCATCACCCATCTGTTCGGCGATTTCGCCGAGGCGCGCCTCGCCATTGTGCTGGATGCGCACGGCAAGGAGCTGTCCCGCGCCGTGCTCACCGGAGACGATGCCGCCCCCGTGGCGCCGGAGGGCGGCAAGGTGAAGCTGGCGCCGCTCTCGCGCCTCTTCGCCAACGAGGATTTCGGCTATCGCACCATCACGGTGGAGCGGCCGTTGCGGGATGCGGCGGGCAAGATCGTGCTGGGCGAGCGCGGCAAGCAGAAGGGCAAGCCCCAGCCGGACAGCGCCTTGCGCGATACGGAGAATGTGCCGCTCGCCGAGGATGAGCAGAGCTATTTCGAACGCGAGGTGCTGCCCCACGCGGGCGATGCCTGGATCGACCCCGAGAAGACCAAGGTGGGGTATGAAATCCCCTTCAACCGGCACTTCTACGTGTTCGAGCCGCCGCGCCCGCTGGCCGAGATCGACGCCGACCTGAAGGCGGTGACGGACCGCATCAAGGCCATGATCGAGGGGCTGGCGGCATGAGCGTTCCGCGCTACGACAGCTATAGGGACAGCGGCGTGGAATGGCTGGGCGAGGTGCCGAGCCATTGGGCGGTGGTTCCACTCAAGGCTGCAACATCCTGCAACGATGAAGTATTGGGCGAAGCCTCTGATCCTTCTATCGAGATCGAGTATATTGAGATTTCGGACGTCAGCCCAGAGCTTGGCGTGACGGGGAGCAGCGTCTATGCGTTTTCCGAAGCTCCATCCCGTGCCCGCCGGATAGTCAGGGACGGAGACGTGATCGTTTCGACAGTTCGCACCTACCTCCGGGCTATTGCACCCATCGTACGACCTCCCGCCAATCTTATCGCTTCAACTGGCTTCGCAGTAATTCGTCCGCGCCGAATTGCTCAGAGCTATCTGGGGTATCTGTTCTTCGCTGAGTACCTGATTGCGGAGATCATCAGCAGGTCCGCAGGAGTTAGCTATCCCGCTATCAATGCAAGCGAAATCATGCGCCTAACGGTGCCCCTTCCCCCTCTCCCTGAGCAAGCCGCCATCGCCGCCTTCCTCGACCGCGAGACGGCGAAGATTGATGCGCTGGTGGAGGAGCAGCGGCGGCTGATCGCCTTGCTGGCGGAGAAGCGGCAAGCCGTCATCTCCCATGCGGTCACCAAAGGCCTCGACCCCACCGTTCCGATGAAGGATTCCGGCGTGGAATGGCTGGGCGAGGTGCCGGCGCATTGGGAGGTGAAGCGGCTGAAGCACTTGGGCTGCTTTTCCGCCGGGGCTGGATTTCCAGACCGTGAGCAGGGCCTTGAGGGGGAAGCTCTCTCTTTTCATAAAGTCAATGCTTTGGGAAAGGCGGGGTCAGATGGCTATTTGCTACCCAGTGAAAATACCATATCGATCGAAACGGCACTTCGGTTAAGAGCCTTCGTGTTTCCGCCTGACGCTATCGTTTTCGCTAAGATTGGCGCTGCTCTTCTGCTCGGAAGATTGAGAGTGTTGCGAGTACCGGCTTGTCTGGACAATAATATGATGGGATTTGTCGTGCAAACCCCAAACAAAAGTAGTTACATCCGGTATTTGATGAGTCAAATTCGTTTTGATCTCATAGCTAACCCTGGGGCAGTTCCATCGCTTAATGAATCACAGATTGCAAATTTGGCTTTTGCGATTCCATGCTCAGCTGAGCAAGAGAAAATCACCACTTATCTCGACAACGAAATTCTCCGATCAGACGCCCTGACGGCCGAAGCCCAATCCGCCATAACCCTCCTCCAAGAGCGTCGCGCCGCTCTCATCTCCGCCGCCGTCACCGGCAAGATCGATGTGCGTGGCCTCGGGCCCGCCGTGGAGGAGGCCGCATGAGCGCCATCGGCGAGGGGCGATCCCTGGAGCTGTATTTCATCGACGGGCGGCCGGACGGCATGCTGACGGCGGAGGTGTTCAACTGGACCGGCCATGTCCTCATGGCGCCCCGCACCCAGATCACGGCCGCGCTGGCCCGCAAGGAGGCCCGCTATACCGGCGTCTATCTCCTGCTGGGGGAGAAGGAGGGCGAGCCCTGCGCCTATATCGGCGAGGGCGAGGACATTTCGGACCGCATCCGCAACCACGACACCCGCAAGGACTGGTGGACCACCGCCATCCTCGTCACCTCCGCCGCCAACAACCTCCACAAAGCCCATGTGAAATATCTGGAAGCGCGGCTGGTGGAAGAGGCCCGCTCCGTGGGTCGGGTCATCCTCGACAACGGCAACACGCCGCCCCGGCCGGGCCTGTCGGAAGCCGCGCAGTCCAATATGGAAGCCTTCCTCAATTATCTCTTCCTGGTGCTGCCCGCTTTGCGCATCGACATGTTCATCCGCTCCACCCGCCCGGCGCCCCGTGCCGTCGCCGTGCCGGGAGAGCCTGTCGCGCCCCGCTTCGAGCTGATCAGCCGCAGGCACGCCCTGACGGCAAATGCCGTCCTCGAAGACGGCGAGTTCGTGGTTGAGGCCGGTTCCCGCGCCCGCGCGAAATGGGAGGGGCTGGGGACGCAGAACAGCGGCTATGCCCAGCTTCACGACGAACTGAAGCGCATGGGCGTGCTCCATGAGCAGAATGGCCATTGCGTCTTCACCCAGAACTACGCCTTCAAGAGCCCCAGCGCCGCCGCCGCCGTGGTCCACGGCCGTCCCTCCAACGGCACCGTCGAATGGAAGCTGAAAGGCAGCGTGGGCGTCACCTACAAGGATTGGGAAGCCAGCCAACTGGCGCGGGAGCCTCTATCATGACCCTCCACAAGGAGATCAGCTTCGAGGACGAGATCTGCGCCTTCCTCGCCGCCCATGGCTGGCTCCATGCGGAGGGCGATGCCGCCCGCTATGACCGCGCCCGTGCGCTTTTTCCGCCGGACCTCATCGCCTGGGTGCAGGAGACGCAGCCACAAGCCTGGGAGGCCCTCGCCAAGACCAACGGCGCGGCCACCCAAACCCTGCTGCTGGACCGGGTGCGCCAGCAGATGAATACGCGCGGAACCCTGGACGTGCTGCGCCACGGGGTGGAATTGATCGGCCTGCGGCAGCCTCTGATGCTGGCGCAATTCAAGCCCGCGCTGGCGCTGAATCAAGAGATCCTCGCCCGTTACGCTGCCAACCGCCTGCGGGTGGTGCGGCAGGTGCGCTATTCCCTCGCCAATGAGAACGCCATCGATCTGGTGCTGTTTCTCAACGGCATTCCCGTGGCGACGGTGGAGCTGAAGACCGATTTTACCCAGTCCATCACGGACGCCATCGACCAATATCGCTACGACCGCGACCCCAAGCCCAAGGGTTCGGCGAGCGAGCCTTTGCTGAGCTTTCCCAGCGGGGCGCTGGTGCATTTCGCCGTCAGCAACAGCGAAGTGCACATGGCGACCCATCTCAAGGGCCTCGCCACGGTCTTCCTGCCCTTCAACAAGGGCAATGGCACCGGCGCCGGCAATCCGCCGAACCTGCAGGGCCACCGCACCGCTTATCTCTGGGAGGAGATCTGGGCACGGGACAGCTGGCTGGAGATCCTCGGCCGCTACATGGTGCCCCAGCGCGACACGAAAAAGCAGATTACCAGGGTCCTGTTCCCGCGCTACCACCAGCTCGACGCCACGCGCAAACTGCAAGCCGCCGTGCTGGCGGACGGGCCGGGCGCGAAATATCTGATCCAGCACTCCGCCGGCTCCGGCAAGACCAACTCCATCGCCTGGTCCGCGCACTTTCTCGCCGACCTGCACGATGGCGAACACCGCAAGATTTTCGACACGGTGCTGGTGGTGTCCGACCGCAGCGTGATCGACAGCCAGTTGCAGGACGCCATCTTCGCCTTCGAGCGCACCACGGGGGTTGTGGCCACCATCAAGGGCGAGAGCGCCAGCAAGAGCGACGAACTGGCGAAGGCGCTGGAAGGCGGCAAGAAGATCGTCGTCTGTACCATCCAGACCTTTCCGTTTGCCCTTCAGGCGGTGCGGGAGCTGGCGGCGACCAAGGGCAAGCGCTTCGCCGTCATCGCCGACGAGGCGCACAGCTCGCAGACCGGAGAAGCGGCGGCCAAGCTCAAGGAAGTGCTGTCGGCGGAGGAGATTGCCAGTCTGGGCGACGGCGGTGAGGTGAGCGCGGAAGACATTCTGGCGGCGCAGATGGCAGCCCGTGCGAGCGATGCCGGCATCACCTATGTGGCCTTCACCGCGACGCCCAAGGGCAAGACGATGGAGTTGTTCGGCCGTCGCCCGCGCCCGGATGAACCGGCGAGCGACACCAACAAGCCGGAGGCATTCCACGTCTATTCCATGCGTCAGGCCATCGAGGAGGGCTTCATCCTCGACGTTCTGAAGAACTACACCCCCTATCGGCTGGCGTTCCGCCTCGCCAGCGCGGGCGAGGAATGGGACGAAACGCAGGTCGAGCGCAGCGCGGCGCTGAAAGGGATCATGGGGTGGGTGAAGCTCCACCCCTACAACATCTCCCAGAAGGTCCAGGTGGTGGTGGAGCACTTCCGGGGCATGGTGGCGCCCCTGCTGGAGGGCAAGGCCAAGGCCATGGTGGTGGTGGCCAGCCGCAAGGAGGCGGTGCGCTGGCAATTCGCGATCCAGACATACATCAAGGACCAGGGCTACAAAATCGGAACCCTGGTGGCGTTCTCCGGCGAGGTGGAGGACCCCGCGTCAGGTGACGAGCCGTTCACGGAAACGAGCCGTCTTCTGAACCCCGGCCTCAACGGGCGCGACATTCGCGACGCCTTCAACACGCCGGATTTCCAGATCCTGCTGGTGGCCAACAAATTCCAGACCGGCTTTGATCAGCCCTTGCTGTGCGGAATGTATGTGGACCGCCGCCTTGCAGGCATCCAGGCCGTGCAAACCCTGTCGCGGCTGAACCGCGCCCATCCCGGCAAGGACACCACCTATGTGGTGGACTTCGTCAACAGCGCCGACGACATACTGGCGGCCTTCAAAACCTATTACGAGACGGCTGAACTGGCGGCCGTCACCGACCCCAATCTGGTGTTTAACCTGCGGGCCAAGCTTGATGGCGCCGGGCATTACGATGACTATGAGGTGGAACGGGTGGTGCGGGTGGAGATGGACCCCGCATCGCGACAGAGCGACCTTGTGGCTGCGCTGGAACCTGTCGTGGATCGCATCCAGAGGCGCTATCGGGATGCGCTGGAGGCGTTCAAGGCTGCTCAGGCGCAGGGCGTGAAGGAGGCCATTTCCGAGGCCAAGGACGAACTCGACGCCCTGGTTCTGTTCAAGGGCGACATGGCCGCTTTCCTGCGCCTATACGCCTTCCTGTCGCAGATTTTCGACTACGGCAACACCGAGATCGAAAAGCGCGCCATCTTCTTCCGCCGCCTCCTGCCGCTGCTGGATTTCGGGCGTGAGCGCGAAGGCATCGACCTGTCGAAGGTCACCCTGACTCATCATAGCCTGAGGGGGCAAGGTGCCCGGACGCTTGCGCTCGGCACCGGCGACAGGCCGCAGCTCCAGCCCATCACTGACACCGGCTCCGGTTCTGTGCAGGAGAAGGAGCGGGCACGCCTCGCCGAAATCATCGCGAAGGTGAATGACCTGTTCGAGGGCGACATCACGGACAACGATCAGCTCGTGTACGTGAACAATGTGCTAATGGGCAAGTTGCTGGAATCACAGACGCTCGTGCAACAGGCGTCCAACAACACGAAGGAACAATTCTCCAACTCGCCCGACCTCTCCAACGCGATCCTGAACGCGGTCATGGACGCCCTTGACGCACACAGCACGATGAGCCGGCAAGCACTGGACTCTGAGCGCGTGAGGGCGGGTCTCAAGGATGTGCTGCTGGGGCCCGCGCAGCTTTACGAGACTTTGCGCCAGCAGGCCGGCGAAGGGCGAATGCCAGCGGCTTGATTGCCGAGGCAAACGCCATTACCCGTCGCGCGTGAGCATGAATCTGTGACGCGATGAGCCTCATCCACAACGAGCGCACCAAGCTCACCGCCAATGCGCTGGATCGCGCATCCACCGCCTGCTTGACAGTGGGGGCCTTGGGTCCAGCGGTGGCGTCCCTATATGGCCTGGGGAGCGCGATGGCGCCGTCCCATGGCGTTCTCATCGCCGTCGGCAGCATCTTTTGGCTGATCGCGGCTGCCGTGCTACATTTCATGGCGCGAAGCGTGCTTGGACGACTGATATGACCGGCCTTTGGCTCTATGCCTATGTGGTGCTTCCCGTCGTGGTGATCGCGATGGGCTATGCCGCCGTGCGCCTGACCGAGCCCAAGCATCCTCACGCCGGCCCGGCCGAATAGGCTCGCTCCACCGCGAACGCTGGGATTTTAGTCAGCTCCCGATAGAGGAATGCCGGCGAGGCATCGCCACAGCACTGTCAGACCTCGCGGGCCGTGTGTACCCGGCCATGAAATAGCGGGCTTTTTCCTGGACGTCGTGTTTATGGACGTCGTGTTTCCGGACGTCGTGCGTTCGGTATAGGGTCATGAAAGTCAACGCTTTGAGATGGTGCTGCGAGAGAGGATTGAACTCTCGACCTCTCCATTACCAATGGAGTGCTCTACCACTGAGCTACCGCAGCATCCTGAGGGTTCCGGCCGAAGCGACCTCGGAGAGAGGAGGCTTGGGAAACATGCGTGCATGGTGCGCGCAGGTGACAGAACCGAACCGGCGGCGGAGTGGTCCGCCGCGAGTGGGGGGTTCCTTGCCACAAGCCGGCTGAGGGTGCAAGCCCATGGGCGATCGGATCTGTGGTCAACCTTGCAACCGGGGCACAAACCGGCCGAAAAGCCCCATCGGGCCGCCCTCCATCGCTTCCTGCGGGGCCGACAGGTGGTGAAAGGCACCGGGCGTTAAGCCTCCCGGTCCATTTGCCGCTTCTTTGGGCGCCGTTCTTCTGTTTTTTGCGCGTGCACAAGACTTGAGCGGCGCCGGATTGATGCTAGCCTTGCCGCAGGCATAGGCGGACCGGGGGAGCCGATGGCAACCGAAAAGGCGCGCACGCAAACCATCGGAGCCGTGAGACGCTCCTTCGCGCCATGGACCGATCCGGCGGCAACGCCGCTGATCCGGTTCGACAATGTGGTCAAGCGCTTCGGCGAATTCACCGCCGTCGACCATGTAAGCATCGACATCTACGAACGCGAGTTCTTCGCGCTGCTCGGCCCCTCCGGCTGCGGCAAGACCACTTTGATGCGCATGCTCGCCGGCTTCGAGGAGCCGACCGAGGGGCGCGTCCTGCTTGCCGGGCAGGATCTTGCCGGCGTGCCGCCCTATAAGCGGCCGGTAAACATGATGTTCCAGTCCTACGCGCTGTTTCCCCACATGAGCGTCGCTGAGAATATCGCCTTCGGGCCCAAGCAATTGGGCATGCCCAAGGGCGAGATCGCCGGGCGCGTCGCCGAAATGCTGAAGCTGGTGAAGCTGGAGAAATTCGCCCAGCGCAAGCCGCACCAATTGTCCGGCGGCCAGCGCCAGCGCGTCGCGCTCGCCCGCTCGCTCGCCACCCGCCCGAAAGTGCTGCTGCTGGACGAGCCGCTGGGCGCGCTCGACAAGAAATTGCGCGAGGAGACCCAGTTCGAGCTCATGGACCTGCAGATGGACCTGGGCATGACCTTCCTGATCGTGACCCACGACCAGGAAGAGGCCATGACGGTGGCCGACCGCATCGCCGTGATGAACAACGGCGTGCTGGTGCAGGTGGCGCCGCCCTCCACCATCTATGAAGCCCCCGCCACGCGCTATGTGGCGGACTTCATCGGCGACGTGAACATGCTTGAATGCAAGGTGGAGAGCTGCGCCAACGGCGACGTGCATCTGAGCAGCAGCCTCACCCCGGCGCCGATCGAGATTGCCCAGAGTGTCGAGGCCGCGGCCGGCGACACCGCCTGGCTCGCCATCCGCCCCGAGAAGATGCGCATCTCGCTCGACGCCCCGGCGGACATGAGCCGCAATTGCTTCTCCGGCGAGATCTGGGACATCGGCTATCTCGGCGATCTCTCAATCTATCACGTGGAACTGCCGTGCGGCACGCGCATCAAGGTGTCGCTGCCCAACCAGTCGCGCGTGGTGGAGCGGCCGATTTCCTGGGAAGACAAGGTTTTCGTCACCTTCGCGCCGAGCGCCGGCGTGGTCCTGACCCGCTGAAGGAGACGCACCATGCCCATGGCCGGCGAAAAGGGACGCGGACGGCTCTTCGTCATCGCCATCCCGTATCTGTGGTTGCTCGCGCTGTTCCTGGTGCCATTCCTGATCGTCGTGAAGATCAGCCTGTCCCAGGATATCCTCGCCTCGCCCCCCTATACGCCGCTGCTGGATCTTTCCCAGGGCTGGGCGGGGCTGAAGGACTATGTCTCCCAGCTGTCCTTCGCCAATTACTTTTATGTGCTGAGCTTCGATAACGAATTCATCAGCGCCTATGGCTCCAGCCTGGTCATCGCCTCCATCTCCACCGTGCTGCTGCTTCTGGTGGGCTATCCCATCGCCTATGCCATGGCGCGGGCGCCGCGCTCCATCCAGCCGACACTGCTGATGCTGGTGATCCTGCCGTTCTGGACCTCGTTCCTGATCCGCGTCTATGCCTGGATCGGCATCCTCTCGCCGGAAGGGCTGCTGAACCAGGCGCTGATGGGCATGGGCGTCATCGATACGCCGCTGGAGATCCTCAACACCGATCTCGCGGTCTATATCGGCATCGTCTATTCCTATCTGCCCTTCATGGTGCTGCCGCTCTATTCGGCGCTGGAAAAGCTCGATCCCACCTTGCTGGAGGCGGCGGAGGACCTCGGCTGTCCCTCGGCGCGGGCATTCTGGCTCATCACCTTCCCGCTCTCCTTGCCCGGCGTCGCGGCGGGGGCGCTTTTGTGCTTCATTCCGGCGGTGGGCGAGTTCGTCATTCCCGATCTTCTCGGCGGCTCCGACACCATGATGATCGGCAAGTCGCTCTGGACCGAATTCACGGTCAACCGCTCCTGGACCTCGTCCTCGGCGGTGGCGGTGCTGCTGCTGCTGTTGCTGGTGGTGCCGATCGTGATCTACCAGAACATCCAGGCGCGCCAATTGGAGGCGGGGAAATGAACAAGAACCTCTCCTGGTTCAACGTCACCTCGCTGGTGCTGGGGTTTGCGTTTCTCTACATCCCCATCCTGCTGTTGGTGATTTATTCCTTCAACGCCTCGCGCCTGGTCACCGTGTGGGCGGGCTTTTCCTTCCAATGGTACGTGTCGCTGTTCCAGAACGAGCAGCTCATCGATGCCGCCTGGGTCACGCTGCGCGTGGCCTTCATCTCCTCCCTGGCGGCGACCGTGCTCGGCACCATGGCGGCGCTGACGCTCACGCGCTATGGCCGGTTCTTCGGGCGCACGCTGTTTTCCGGCATGACCTATGCGCCGCTGGTGATGCCGGAAGTCATCACCGGCCTGTCGCTGCTGCTGTTGTTCGTGGCGGTCGGCTTCGAACGCGGCTTCTGGACCATCACGCTCGCCCACATCACCTTCACCATGTGCTTCGTGGCGGTGGTGGTGCAATCGCGCCTCGTCACCTTCGACCGCTCGCTGGAGGAAGCCGCGCTGGATCTCGGCTGCCCGCCGTTCAAGACCTTCTTCACCATCACCCTGCCGCTGATCCTGCCGGCGGTGCTCTCCGGCTTCATGCTGGCGTTCACGCTCTCGCTGGATGATCTGGTCATCGCCAGCTTCACCACCGGGCCGGGCGCGACCACCTTGCCCATGCGCATCTATTCCCAGGTGCGCCTCGGCGTGACGCCGGAGATCAACGCCGCCTGCTCGATCCTGATCGGCGTGGTAACGGTCGCGGTCATCATCGCCTCCATCGCCACCAAAAGGGCGGAAAAGTTGCGCGCATCGGAAGAACGGGCGGCCGCGCGGGGGTGACAGGGGCGGTGGCTGTTCATTAAAAGGGGCGCGGGTGGGAGGCGGTTAGAAGCCTCGGGGTGGGCCGAGCAGCGGTTCGTGCGCCGAGGGCTGTGCTTGGCCTGCCGCCCGCATGTTCCGCCGCGACGGCCCTCAAAGCCTGGGCGGCCGCCCAGGATTTAGCATTCGCATGCAGTACAGAGCAGACATCAGCGGCCTGCGCGCGCTCGCAGTGGTGCCGGTGGTCCTCTATCACGCGCACGCCGCCCTGGTGCCGGGCGGCTTTGTGGGCGTAGACGTCTTTTTCGTCATCTCCGGTTATCTGATCACATCGATCATTGCGGCGGATCTCGACAGGGACCGCTTCAGTTTCATCACCTTCTATGATCGACGGGTTCGGCGCATCGTGCCCGCGTACGCGCTCGTGGCTCTGGTCACGACACTTGCGGCTGTCGCGACCCTGCCGCCAGCAATGCTCGTCGCTTTTGGGCAGTCGTTGGAATATGCATCGGTCTTCATGGCCAACCGCTATTTCGTGGCGGTCTCTGGCTATTTCACGCCGGGTGCAGAAGAACAGTTTTTTCTGCACATGTGGTCGTTGGCTGTGGAGGAGCAGTTCTATCTGTTCTTCCCACTGGCCCTGATCGTCCTCTCACATCCCCGCTTGAAACGCTTTCGCGGTCTTTTCATCTGGGGGATTCTGCTGGCCTCGCTCTATCAAGCGACCAAGAACACCTTCGTTCGGCCAAATAGCGCCTTCTTCAATTTCACCTCTCGGGCCTGGGAGCTCTTGCTGGGTTCCGTGCTTGCTTTGAGGCTTGTGCCGCCGCTGCGGGGGCGTCTGGTGCCCGAGGTGATGGCGGGGGTGGGACTGGCGATGATCGTCGCCGCCATGGCGCTGTTCGATCATAATACCTTGTTCCCCGGTCTCTCCGCGCTGCTCCCGACAGGCGGCGCGCTCTTGGTGATCTGGGCCGGGGAGCACGGCCGAACGACGCGGATCGGGCGGCTGCTGGCGTTGCGACCGATTGCCGGCGTCGGGCTTATCTCCTATTCGCTTTATCTTTGGCACTGGCCGATCTTCGGCTTCTTTAAGTTTCACACCGGTAACGATCCAGGGCTGGTGTCCGGCGTCCTTCTTGTGGGCGCGGCTGTTGGCGTGTCCTTCCTCTCTTGGCGATATGTGGAGAGCCGGTTCCGCCGCCGTGGCCCCGCCGGGCGGCGTTCGCAATGGGCCAGCATTGGCGCGGGGCTGCTCGCGCTGGCCTGCCTGGCGGGTGCGGGATTTGGGCTGGCGGCTTCGGGCGGATTGCCCGGCCGCGCAAGCCCGGCGTTCCTCAAGGCGCAGGCCGCGTTGGACGACATGTGGCGCGGCACCCGCACCTGCCTTCAAGGGGCGGGGCTCGCGCCGCCGGGCGTCCAATGCCGATTCGGCGACCTAGCGCCCGACGCACCCCTGATCGCCCTATGGGGGGATTCGTTTGCCAATCACCATGCGCCTGCGCTCGATGCCATCGCTCGCGACAGCGGCTACGGCTTGCTTCAGGTGACCAAGGCGAGCGCTTTCCAGCGGGGGGAGGGGGGCAATCGGTTTGCCGCGCGTGAAGTGGCGGATCGGGCAGCCTTTCGCACCCAAAGCATGGCGGCGCTGGTCGCGGATCCACGGGTGCGGGTTGTCGTGATCGCCGGCAATTGGGCGAATGACGAAACTCTGCCGGCGTCCATCGCCTCCGTGAAGGACGCAGTGCTGCAACTGACCACCGCCGGCAAACGGGTGATATTGGTGGGGCCGCCGGCAGGCTTCGCCCGGGAGGCGGGAGCGCGTTGCGTCATACGCAAACGCTTCCTGGGCCTGGACGAAGGCAGTTGCAACGCCGAGTCCGTCCAAGTCGCCGAGGCTGCGGCGCCCGTCGAGGCGGGCTTGAGGGGAATCGCGGAGGAGACCAAAGGCGTCGAACTGGTGCTGCCGCGACCCGCGTTCTGCGACGCGAGCGTTTGTCGCCCGACCCTGCCAAATGGCGACCTTGGGTATGTCGACACGGGTCATCTGAATGTCGCCGGTTCCATTCATCTGCTGCCAACGCTCCGGGCAGCGGTGGAGCGGGCAGTACAAACGGAGACGAAGCCGCAGCCCTGAGGGCGTCTCAATGAGACATTTTTCATTGCACTATGGTCGGAGTTTTGTCCTGCCATATACATGCTTCGGAAAGATACGCGGCGTGCTTATCCGGAGGCCACTTCCTCCACTGAGCTATTGAGGTTTTGAATGATCGCGACTCGCACACTTATGCTTACATTGCAAGATCGCGAAGTCGAAGTCCCAATACGTATCTATGCGCCGGAATTCTCGGGCGTCGCTTGGACCTGTCGCTATGAGACGGATTGGCCAGAGGGTCGGCAAACAATGGTGGCCCACGGCTTCGATTCCGTTCAGGCGCTCGTGATCGCCATGCAGATGATCGCAGCTGATATCTACACCAGCAGCTATCATGAGGCGGGACAGCTTCTTTTTCGGCCCGACTGGAAAGGCTATGGATTTCCCGTCACTCACAACATGCGAGATATGTTGATTGGAGATGATGCAAAGTATCTTTGAATAAAATTAAGCTCTGCACACTCTGCGCACGGTCCTCCTTGCTCACCGCCCCTCCCGCACCCAAGTCGCGGCAATAAACCCGAGCATCAGCAGCAGCCCGGAAAGCCCCGCGAACAGCGGGAACAGGCCGATGCCGCGCACAACGGAGACGTCGCGGGTGCGAAGCCCCATCCAGTCCTCGCCGGCGAGGCGCTCGCCGGTGCTCATGGTGACGACGCGGGGCACGCCGCCATTGAGATCGGCGAGGCGCCAGATGCCGCCGCCGGTGGCGGTGGAGATCGGCGCAACCACCTCGCGGGTCGAGGTGACCTCTGCGAATTCCTTCGGGTTCAGCGGGCCGATGTTCACCAAAGCGTTGAGATTGCCGTTGGCGGCGCGCCACAGGCCCAAACGGTCGGCCGGCGTGGTGGCGCGCCACAGGCCCGGCTCCACCTGCGAGAGGGTGAGCGTGCGCGGGGCGCCGGTGGGCGGGGTGATGACGGCCGGCGGCACGGTGTCGCCCATGGTCTGGCGCTCCACCACCAGGTCGCGGCCGGAGGTGGAGAGCTTCAGGCGCTCCTCCTCCAGGTCCGGCTCCTTCATCAGCCAATGGGAGAGGCGGCGCAGCAGGTCGATATAGGGGCCGCCGCCCTCATAGCCGCGCGCCCACAGCCAGATATGGTCGGAGAGCAGCAGCGCCACGCGCCCTTCGCCCACCCGGTCCAGGATCAGCACCGGCTTGTCGCCGGGCGCGCCCAACACCGCCGTGCCCGAGCGCACGCTGGAATCGATCACGCGGAAGAAACGGCTCCATTGCGGCGGCTCGGTCTGCGAACCGGGCAAAGCGCGCGTCACCGGGTGACGCTTGCCCGCATCGGTGAGCGCGGCGCGGAACGGCGCTTCCGTGGTGTTGCCGGTGGGAATGCCGGGCAGGATCGCTTCGAGCGGCGTGTTGTAGAGCGAGCCGGGATCCACATAATCGGTTCCCGCCGCCACCAGCACCGCGCCGCCGCCGCGCACATAGCGCACGATATTGTCGAAATAGATCTGCGGCAGCACACCCTGCTGGGAATAGCGGTCGAAGATGATCAGGTCGAAGTCGCGGATCTTGGTCTGGAACAATTCACGCGTCGGGAAGGCGATCAGCGAGAGTTCGTTGATGGGCGTGCCGTCCTGCTTCTCCGGCGGGCGCAGGATGGTGAAGTGGACGAGGTCCACATTGGCGTCGCTCTTCAGCAGGTTGCGCCAGGTGCGCTCGCCCACGTTGGGCTCGCCGGACACCAGCAGCACCCGCAGCTTGTCGCGCACGCCGTCGATGGAAACGGCGGTGCGGTTGTTCACCTGCGTCAGCTCGTCCGCAAGCGGGGGAACCTCGATCTCGATGATGTTCGCCCCCGCATGGGTGATTTCCACATCCATGCTGGCGGTGCGGCCGGCGGTGACGATGGGCGTACCGATCACCTCGCCGTCGCGCCGCACGGTGGCGGGAACGCGGGCACCGGCGGGCGCGCCCTCGTCGGTGACGCGAAAGGTGATGGTCTGCTTCTGGCCGACGATGCCGAAGCGCGGCGCCTTGTCGAACGCCACGCGCCGGTCGCGCTCGCCGGCCTTGCCGGTGATCAGCGCATGCACGGGCGCGGAAAAGCCGAGCGCGGCGACATCCGCCGGCACGTCGTGCACGCGCCCGTCGGTGATGAGGACGGCGCCGGCCACACGCTCCGGCGGCACGTCCGCCAGGCCCGCGGAGAGGGCGGAGAACAGGCGTGTGCCGTCGGTCTCGCCATTGCGGGCATCGGCCTCGATGGTGCGGACTTCCAGATTGGGAATGCGGGCGAGGCGCTCGGCGAGCGCGGCGCGGGCCGCTTCGGTCTGGGCGTTGCGGTCGCCGAAATCCTGGCTGGCGCTCTTGTCCACCACCATGGCGACCACGGAGGAGAGCGGCTCGCGCTCCTCGCGCGTCAGCGAGGGATTGGCGAGCGCGAGCAGCCCCACCAGCAGCGCGAGCGCACGGAACGCCGCGCCGCGCGTGCGCGAGGCCAGCAGCAACCCCGCGAGCACCACCGCCGCCGCCGCGAGGGCGAGCAGGATCGGCAGCGACACGAAGGGTTCGAAGGCGAGGCCGTAATTCATGCGGCGTCCTTAAACTGGCCCGCCAAAGGCAGGCCGGTCTCACGGATGCGTCTGTTGGGTTCCACCTCTCCCCGAGGGGGAGAGGTCGGCTGCGCAGCAGTCGGGTGAGGGGGCTCCGGCGCTTCAATATGGAGAGGGCGGTGCGCCCTCACCCCAATCCTCTCCCCCTCGGGGAGAGGGAGCGGACGGCAGGTGCGCGGAAGATCATCCATCACGTTCTTCCTCATTGCCCCAGCCGTTCCAGCAGGGCCGGCACATGCACCTGGTCGGCCTTGTAGTTTCCGGTCAGCACATACATGGCGATATTGGCCCCGGTGCGGAAGGCGAACTCGCGCTGGCGTGGCTCGCCCGGCGTGAGCGGCAGCAGCGGATCGCCGTCCGGCCCCACGGCCCAGGCGCCGGCCAGATCGTTGGAGGTGATGATGACGGGGGACACCCCGTCGCCCGCCCGCGCGGGGCGGTCCTCGCCCTCCTGCGCGGGCGGCAGCGCTTCCACCCAGGTGGTGCCTCCGGTGAAGCGGCCGGGGAACTCCTTGAGCAAATAGAAGGCCTTGGTGAGCACGTGATCGCGTGGCACCGGCTCCAGTTCGGGAATATCGAGGCCGGAGAGCAGTTCGCGCAGGCGCGCGGCGGCGGGCGAGAGCGGCGCGCCCGGCCCTTGCGGGCTTTCCAGCGCGTCGCGGGTGTCGAAAATCACCGTGCCGCCCTGTTTCATATAGGCATCCACGCGCGCGAGCACGGCGGCCGGGGGCACCGGGGCATTGGGGAGAATGGGCCAATAGAGCAGGGGGAAGAAGGCCAGCTCGTCCTTGGCGATGTCCACGCCCATGGTCGGCCCGGCCTGGAGCGCGGTGCGCGCGCTGAGGAAATTGGTCAGCCCCTCAAGCCCGGCGCGGCTGATTTCATCGGTTTCCGCATCGCCCGTCAGCACATAGGCGAGGCGGGTCTGGGAGGTCGCCTTCAGGGCGAAATCCTCGTCGGCGGCCAAGACGCGGCTGGGCTGGGCGACCAGGGCGAGGCTGCCGAATGCGGCCAGGAACGCGAGCAGCGCCGCCGTTCCCGCCTTCGCGGGCGTCTTTCCCGCGCCCGCGCTCCCGCCCGCGCCTTGGCGGGGACCGAGCCGGCTCAGGCCCCGGCCGAGCATCAGCACGGCCAGCGCATCAAGCAGCAGCAGAACCATCGCGGCGATCAGGATCGGACCGCGCAGATCGTGCGGCGCGTTTTCCCGCAAGGGCTCCACCGCCGCTCCGAGGGCGGAGAGGTCCAGCGGCGCGAGGCGGTCGGCCGGCAGCAAGGCATTCACGGCGATCAGCCCGTCCGGCGGGCCGTAGAAGCCCGGGGGATGGTCGGCGGAGGCGCGGCCGGAGAAATTCGCAGGGATGGGCCGCGACGTCGCGCCGGGGGGATGGAAGGTGCCGAAGCCGTCCAGCACCCGGCTGGGCGGCACCACGGTGGGCGCGGGCGCGGCGCTGGCGAGGCCGACCGGCGCGCCGGCTGCCGCGTTGGCCGCCGCCGGCTCGGCGGGCAGGGCATTGGTATCGGCGAGCGCGAGCACCCGGCGCAGCATTTCCACGAACGTGCCGGAGAGAGGAAGATTGGACCAGGAGGTATCCGCGGTGACGTGGAACAGCACGATTTCTCCCTTGCCCCATCGGGCACCGGTGACCAGGGGCGTCCCGTCCTTCAGCGCCGCCCAGGTGCGCTCGCCGAGCGCGCCGTCGGGCTCGGCGAGAACCTGGCGCGTCACCACCACGTCGTTGGGCAAGGCGAGGTCGCGGAACGGCCCGTCCGGGCTGAGGCTGCCGAGCGCCTGCGGCGTCTCCCACGACAACGAGCCGCCGAGCACCCGTCCGCCGCGCCGCAGATGGACCGGCAAGAGATCGTCCTGGGCATTGGCGAGGCGCGGACCGGCGAAGCGCACCAGCACGCCGCCATCTTCCACGAAGCGGGCGAGCCGCGTGCGGGTGGCGGGCGGCACCGTGCCCACGTCGGTCAGCACGATCACCGGCAGGCGCTGGTCGAGGAAGCGGTTGATCGCCTCGGCCGGCGCGCCGCTGTCGGCGAGCCGCACGTCGGCGAACGGGCCGAGCGCGCGGGACAGATAATAAGTCGGCGCCAGCAGCGGCTGGCTGGTGTCGGTGCTCGCGCCGGAGACCACGCCCACGGTGCGGCGGCGCCAGCGCTTGTCGAGCAATTGCACCGCGCCCGCCGAATGCTGGCCGACGATCTCCAGTCGCGCGATGTCGTTGCGCATCTCCACCGGAAGTTCGAAGCGCGCCTCGGTCTCGGTTGCGTCGGGCGCAAAGGCGAAATTCGCCTCGCCGAGGCTCAAGCCCTTGAGGTCGCGCGCCTCCACCCGCCCCGCGCGGCCCGTGCCGGCGGTGGGGCGCAGCACCTTAACCGTCAGGGCGCCGGCGGCATTCTCCGGCGCGGCAAGGGCGAGCGGGGCATCCACGCCGCCGGAAATCACCAGCGGCGGATGCGCCGGCTTCAGCGCCGCGAGATCGGCGGCGAGGGTATCGTCGGCCTTCAAATCCACGCCGTCGCTGATGAAGATCAGCCCCGCTTCGGGCTCGGCGGCGAGATGCCGTCCGGCCAGCGCCAGCGCCTCCTTGCGCGGCGGGGCATAGGGCACGGGTTCCAGCGAGCGCAGCTTGTCGCGCGCTTGGCCCGGGCGCAGCAAGGTCACGTCCTTGGGCACGTCGGCGGTGGGGATGAGCGCGACCCCGCGCCCGCCGCTTTCCGCCTCGTCGATGAAGCCGGCGGCGGCGGCCTTGCGCGCCTCCCAACTCGCGGCGGCGGGCCAGCCCTGGTCGAGCAGCAGCACCATGGGCCCGCTGGCGGAAGGGGTGGCGGCCGGCGGATTCCAGATCGGACCAGCAGCGGCGAAGATCACCAGCGCCGCCAGCAGCAGCCGCAGCGCGGTGAGCCACCAGGGGGTGCGGGCCGCCGTCTCCTCCTTCGGCTTGATGTCGAACAGCAGCCGGATCGGCGGAAACACGATTTCGCGTGGCTTCGGCGGCACCACGCGCAGCACGAACCACAGCAGCGGCAGCGCCAGGAACGCGGTCAGGATCAGCGGAGCGGAAAAGGCGAGCGGCAGCCCCATCATGGCGCAGGGCTCCTCGCGCTGTCGGCCTGCGTGGCGGCGGGGCTGAGAATTTCCCCGCTGCCCATGCGCGAATGCAAGGTCAGCAGCATCTCGCTCGCCGGACGATCGGTGCGGTGGACGGCGAACGCCCAGCCCATGCCTTCCGCCGCCGCGCGGATGGCGGCGCGATGGGCGGCAAGGCGGGTCTCATAATCGGCCCGCCAGGTTTCCGCGCGCCCGACCGTGAGCGAGAGTGCCTCGTCCGGGCCGTGGAATTCCACCCGGCCGGAGAACGGGAAGGTCTCCTCTGCCGGATCGACCACTTGCACCACATGGCCGTGCGCCCCGGTGCCCGCGAGATCGCGGATGCGCGTCGTCACCGCTTCCGTAGGGCTCCAGAAATCGCCCAGCAGCACGAGTTCCGACAAGGGCGAGGGATTGAAGGCGGGCGGCAGGGCCGGGTGCTCGGGCGCATGCAGCACCGCTTCCGCCATGCGCTCGACGATGCGGCGATTGGCGGAGGGACGCATCAGATTGGGCATGCCCACCCGCTCGCCGCCCTTTACCAACAGATCGGCGAGGGCGAAGGCGAGCACCAGCGCGCGCTCGCGCTTGGGCGGCAGGCGGGGCGAGGCATAATCCATGGAGGGCGAGAGATTGGGCCAGATCCACACCGTATGGGCGGCTTCCCATTCGCGCTCGCGCACATACAAATGGTCGTCGCGGGCCGAGCGGCGCCAGTCCACCCGCGCTGCCGGCTCGCCATCCGCGAAACGGCGATATTGCCAGAAATTCTCCCCCGTGCCGACGCGCCGCCGCCCGTGCAACCCATGCTGCACGCTGGAGGCGATGCGTCGGGCCTCTAGGACCAGCCGCGGCATGGCGGCGGCCAGCGCGGCGGAATCCTGCGAGGCACGGGCGACCGAGCGCTGGGTGGTGTCCTCCACGCGCCGCGCCTCAGCCGAGCCGGCCGGCGAGCCGCTTTACGATGCGCGGCACGGTTTCACCTTCGGCGCGGGCGGAGAAGGTGAGCGCCATGCGGTGCTTCAGCACCGGTTCGGCGAGCGCCAACACATCGTCCACCGAGGGGGCATAGCGCCCGTCCAGCAGCGCGCGGGCGCGCACCGCCAGCATCAGCGCCTGGCTGGCGCGCGGACCGGGCCCCCAGGCGATCAATTTCTGCTCCGGGCCTTCCGCATTGGGCCGGGCCGAGCGCACCAGGGTGAGAATGGCTTCCACCACCGAATCGCCCACCGGCAGGCGGCGCACGAGGCGCTGGGCGGTGAGCAGGTCTTCCACGCTCATGGCGGCGCGCGGCTTGGTTTCTTCCGCGCCCGTGGTATCGAACAGGATGCGCCGCTCGGCATCGCGATCGGGATAATCCACGTCGATTTCCATCAGGAAGCGGTCGAGCTGGGCTTCCGGCAGGGGATAGGTGCCTTCCTGCTCCAGCGGATTCTGGGTCGCGAGCACATGGAAGGGCTTGGGCAGATCGTGCCGCTCGCCGGCGACGGTGACGTGATATTCCTGCATCGCCTGCAACAAGGCGGACTGGGTGCGCGGGCTGGCGCGATTGATCTCGTCGGCCATCAGAAGCTGGGCGAAGATCGGCCCGCGGATGAAGCGGAACGCCCGCTTGCCGCCGGCGCTTTCTTCCAGGACCTCGGCGCCGAGGATGTCGGAGGGCATGAGGTCCGGGGTGAATTGCACGCGGCGGGCATCGAGGCCGAGCACCGTGCCCATGGTTTCCACGAGCTTGGTCTTGGCAAGACCGGGCACGCCCACCAGAAGCCCGTGGCCGCCGGCGAGAATGGTAATGAGGGCATGGTCGATCACGGCTTCCTGGCCGAAAATCACCGAGGCAATGGCGGCGCGCGCGGTGCGCACGCTGGCGGCGGCCGCCTCCGCATTGCGGATGATCATCTGGTCCAGATCGAACGTCTCGCTTGGTGCCGACATCCACGCTTCTCCTTTGGCGAGGCATCTTCCCGCCCAAAGACGGCAAGACGAGGCCCGCAAATCCACCTTCCCGACGCTAAAGTTCGCGGAGGCCGGAACGACCAGCTTACGATATGTTTGCGCCGCGTCGAACCACAGCTTCGCATACGCACAAGTTCGCATGCTCAACTCATCGCGAGGAGCCCATGACAGACAGCCGCGATGCAGCGCCAAAAGTGCCCGCGCAGGCAGCGCCCGGCGGAACGGGGCGGCTCGATGCCCTGATGGCGGCGGCCTCCGCTGCCGGCGGGCGCGGCCCGGCGCCGCTGGAGCGCTGGAATCCGCCCGATTGCGGCGACATCGATATGCGCATCGCTGCCGACGGCACCTGGTTCTATGCCGGTACCCCGATCGGCCGGCCCGCCCTCGTGCGGCTGTTCGCCTCCGTGCTGACGCGGGAGGACGGGCGCTTCATGCTGAAGACGCCGGCGGAAAAGGTGGGGCTCATTGTCGAGGATGCCCCGTTCCTCGCGGTGGATTTCGCGGAAGAAGAGACGCAGGCGGGCAAGGTACTGGTGTTCCGCACCAATCTGGACGACATCGTGCGCTGCGGCCCCGGCCATGATTTGCGCTTCGCACCGGGGGCAGGGGTTGGCGAAGTGCGGCCCTACCTCCATGTACGCCACGGGCTGGAGGCGCGCCTCACCCGCGCCGCGTTCGTGGATCTGGTGGAGCGGGGCGAGGTGCGGGAGCTTGAGGGCGTGCCCATGTTCGGGATCGCCTCCGGCGGCTGCTTCTATCCCATGATGGCGGCGGACGAATTGGACCGGGCCTCGACATGACGGAGCTGCTGAAGACGCGCATGGACACGTTCGACGATTTCGCCGCCCGGGCCCGGACCCGACTGCGAGCGGCACCGCCGCCGCCCTTTTCCCCCGAAAGCGCGGCCGGCCTCAATGGGGATCACGCGCTCGCCACCGATCCGGCCACCCTGCTGCCGCAGCGCGCGCCGCGCCATGCCGCCGTGCTGGTGCCCATCGTCGCCCGCGCCGAGCCGACGGTATTGCTGACCTTGCGCTCGTCTCACCTCTCCCACCACCCCGGCCAGATCGCCTTTCCCGGCGGGCGGGTGGACCCCGAGGACAAGGACGAGGTGGCGGCCGCCCTGCGCGAAGCCAATGAGGAAGTGGGCATCGCGGCGCATTTCATCGAGCCTTTGGGCTTTCTCGACGGCTATCTCTCCAGCACCGGATTCTGGATCGCGCCCGTGGTGGCGCGTCTCGATCCCGATTATGGGATGAGGCTCAATCCCGGCGAGGTGCAGGAGGCGTTCGAAGTGCCGCTCGCCTTCCTCATGACGCCCGCGAACCATCTGCGGCAGTCCGGCGAGCGCAACGGCGTGCTGCGCCATTTCTACGCCATGCCCTATCGCGAGCGCTTCATCTGGGGCGCCACGGCGGGAATCCTGCGCAATCTCTACGATCGGGTTTATGGTTGATGCTGCGCACCCTCCTCATCGAAGGCGGCCTGTTCCTCACGCCGTTCGTTCTTTACGCCTTGCTGCTGCTGGTGACGCGGGGGTCCATTCTGCCGGCGGAATGGTCGCCGCGCATGATGGGGGTGCTGTCGGTGATCGCGATCGTGCTGATGGCGCTCGGCCTGCTGGCCTTCGAGCACGGGCGCGGCGCGCCGCCGGGCACCCGCTATATTCCCGCCGAGGTGAAGGATGGGGTGCTCGTTCCGGGCCGCTTCGAATGAGCGCGCCTTCGCTCGCTGATGCTCCCTGGTTCACGGCCGCGCCGCTGCGCCGGGTACTCGGCGCCCTGGATGGCGCGGGCGAGGAGACGCGGGTCGTCGGCGGGGCGGTGCGCAATGCCCTGCTGGGGCGGCCGGTGAGCGAAGTGGATCTCGCCACCACCGCCGTGCCGGAAGAGACCATGCGGCGCGCACGCGCGGCCGGGCTGAAGGCGGTGCCCACCGGCCTTGCCCACGGCACGGTGACCGTGATCGCTGACGGCACGCCGTTCGAGGTGACCACACTGCGCGAGGACATCGAGACCGACGGGCGCCACGCGCAGGTGCGTTTCGGCCGCGACTGGATGGCGGATGCCGCGCGGCGCGACTTCACCATGAACGCGCTTTATGCCGACGCGCAGGGCCGGGTGATCGACCTCGTGGGCGGCCTTGCCGATCTGCGTGCCGGGCGGGTGCGCTTCATCGGGGATGCGCAAACGCGCATTCGCGAAGACCATCTGCGCATCATGCGCCTGTTCCGCTTCCATGCCGCCTATGGGCGCGGCCCAATGGATGCAGCCGCGCTTTCCGCCGCCATCTGCCTGCGGGCCGGCATCCTGCGCCTGTCGCGCGAGCGGGTGGGGAGTGAATTGCTCAAGCTCCTGGTCGTGCAAGGCGCCGCGCCCACCGTGCGGCTGATGGGCGAGACCGGATTTTTGCCCACAATCCTGGGCGGCGTGCCGGATCTGATCTCCTTCGAACGCCTCGCTGCATTGGACGTTGCCCTTGGCCTGCCGCCCGATGCCGTGCGCCGGCTCGGCGTTTTGGCCGTGCGCATCCTGGAAGATGCGGAGCGGTTGCGCGAGGGGCTGCGCCTGTCCAACGCGGCGTTCAAGCGGCTCCAGGGCATGGCGGGCGCGGGGCGCGGGGCGATGGATGCGCGGCAGGCCCGCGCGGCGATCTATCGGTTCGGGCGCGCGGCGTTCGAGGATCGGCTTCTGGTTGGCGCGGCGCGCGGCGCTCGGGGAGGCGACGAGGTGGCGCGGCTGCTGGCGCTGGCCCGCGCCTGGCCGGTGCCGGCCGCGCCGTTCTGCGCCGCCGATCTCATCGCCGAGGGGCTCAAGCCGGGCCCGGCGCTCGGGGCTGCGCTGGCGCGCATGGAGGAGGCCTGGATCGCAGCGGATTTTCCAGCCGACGCGCAGAGCCTGCGTGCGATCGCGGCGCTGGCGCGACCCTGAAACGCAAAAGGCCCTTCCGGGGAAGGGCCTTCGATGTCGAACAGGTCGAGATGTCCAATACGCCTAGATGTCGAACGCCGCGCCGTGTTGAAACGCGCGACGTCTCGCAACGGGCGCGCGACGCGACCTGCCGGGCGGAGAGCCCGAGGCGAAGATCAGTCTTCCTCGTCTTCTTCTTCGTCTTCGTCGAGGTCGAATTCCTCGATCTCCAGCGCGTCGAGGGCGATAGCCGGAAGCTTCTGGGTGCGGAATTCGACCACTTCCTCGGCGAACCACAACACTTCGACGATCTCGCCTTCAACGGCGATAACGGTCAAGGCCGGGCTGCCGGACTTGAGTTGAACGATTTCACCGGGCGCGAAGGCCATTGCAGCATCTCCTCAACAGATGCTTCCGCCTAAACGGCTTCTATGACAGTGCCATCACACGGCTGGGGCGAAGCGGTACAAAGCGCAATTTAGGGCCATTTTACCTCCGGCGGCATGGAGGAGAGGATGGAGGCGACATTGCCGCCGGTCTTCAGGCCGAAGATGGTGCCCCGGTCATAAAGCAGGTTGAATTCCACATAGCGCCCGCGCCGCACCAACTGTTCCTCGCGGTCGTCCTTGGTCCAGGGCGTTTGGAAATTGGCGCGCACGAGGCGGGGATAGATGTCCAGGAAGGCGCGGCCGACATCCTGCGTGAAGGCGAAATCGGCATTGAAATCGCCGCTGTCCAGCCAATCGTAGAAAATGCCGCCGATCCCGCGCGGCTCGTTGCGGTGCTTGAGGAAGAAATACTCCTCGCACCACGCCTTCAGCCGGGCGTAGTCCGCCACGGCATGCGGCGCGCACGCGGCCTCCATCGCCGCATGGAAGGCGACGGTATCGGGATCGTCCTGGGTGCGGCGGCGGTCCAGCACCGGGGTGAGGTCCGCGCCGCCGCCGAACCAGCTCTTGGTGGTGACGACGAAGCGCGTGTTCATGTGCACGGCCGGCACATGGGGGTTCGTCATGTGCGCGATCAGCGAGATGCCCGAGGCCCAGAAGCGCGGGTCTTCCGCCGCGCCGGGGATCTGGGCGCGGAACTCGGGGGCGAATTCCCCGAACACGGTGGAGGTGTGCACGCCGACCTTTTCGAACAGGCGCCCGCGCATCATCGCCATGGTGCCGCCGCCGCCCGGCGCGCCGCTATGGTCGGTGCGGTTCCAGGGCGAGCGCTCGAAGGTCGCGGCTGGGCCGGCATAGAGCGCGGCGGGCGCCTCGTTCTCCAACGCCTCGAAGGCGGAGATGATGCGGCCCTGCAAATCTTCGAACCAAGCGCGGGCGCGGGCTTTGCGGTCCTCGATATCGGATGGGAGCATGAATGATCCTTACGCGGCGACGCCCCGTTCTGCGCCACCGCCGCCGCAAGTTCAACGCGCTGCCGCAGGTCCAGGCCGCGGGGGAGCGGTTTTGCCGCGTTGGCGCTTATGGTATCTGCCTTACTCGGAAGGCGGGGCGACCATGCGAGTGTATCCGGGGCCGGCCGCGATGATGCGGTCGTTGCAGCGTGTGGACGTGGGCGATGTTCCTGTGTTTTTTGGAACAGCGTTCATTTTTTTCATCATCATGCTTTTCAGGATCAATA
This sequence comes from Roseixanthobacter finlandensis, assembly GCF_043195105.2. Classification (NCBI taxonomy): domain Bacteria; kingdom Pseudomonadati; phylum Pseudomonadota; class Alphaproteobacteria; order Hyphomicrobiales; family Xanthobacteraceae; genus Roseixanthobacter; species Roseixanthobacter finlandensis. The sequence continues at coordinate 758,553 of NZ_CM195536.1, forward strand.
TCTATTTGGCCCAGCCCAGTTTTTGGGCCGAGGATTTGCCGATTTTCTGGTTTCATGCTTATCGGGACCCGTTTTACGAGCCTTTCCTCATTCCATATTCCGGCTATCTCAATTTCGCTCCTCGGTTGATTGCCGCCCTGGCGGAATTTTTTTCCTATAAGGTTCATCCGGCCTTTTATGTTTATGCCAGCGTCCTGATGTCGGCATGGACGGCGGCCGTCCTTTCTGTGTCGTCGGGGGCGCGCGCGCAGGGCGTCATCTTCGGCTTGCTTCTGGCCTTGGTCCCCCATTCCGGGGAGGTGTGGGCGACCCCGGCCAATCTGCAATGGGTCATGGCGTGTGCCTTGCCGGTGCTGGCGCTCGGACCCGTCCCGTCATCGCGGTTCGCCAGGGGCAACCAGCTCGCTTTTGTGCTTGCGACAGCGCTGACTGGCCCGTTCATGATCGTGTCCGCGCCGCTCTGGGTTTATCGCGCCGCGCGCGCCTTTCGCACCCGCGACGGGTTCGGCGCAATCTTGGTGGCGATCGCCTTGTGCGGCGCCTTGGTTCAACTTCATTTCATCGCAAATCAGGTCGTAACCGTCTCTTCGGCTGGGGAGAGTCATCTTGTCAGAACCTTCATCCAGATTTTATTGCGCTGGATTGAGCCGGTTTCCCGTGAAATTGGCGCTTTGAGCATTGCTTTTTGCGCTCTCATGATTTTGGGATTGTTTTACGGCCATCAAAGGGTGCTTCGAGCAGGATTCATTTTCCTGATATTTGCTATTTTTACATCTGTTTTATACAAATTCAAAAATACGTATGATGCGTTCATCGGATTGAATGGGGATCGTTATTTTTATATTCCAGCGGTGCTTGCGGCTTTCTGTCTTTCGTCCCTGATATTCGATGATGTAAATCGCTGGGTGAAGGCGATTGCCGCGATGCTGCTTGTGCGCATGCTGTTTTTGGCAGCGGAGATACCCATTCTCCCGCGCGAGCCTGTTTCCTTCGCCCGCGACTGGCGCGGCTATGCCCATCTCATCGGCCGCCAGGACATATTGGTGACGTTCCCGCCGCAATGGCAGTTTCTCATCAAGGCGAAATAGCGGGCGGCGCCTGCGTCGGTCCCGTCACCGCCGTCCACAAGGCTTCGACGGCAGCATTCTGGCGCGCGCGGGGGCGGAACAGGCGGATGTCCATGGCCACCTGATCGTCCGCGCTGCCGGCGCGGGCGAGGCGCTCGGCTTCCAGATCGGCGGCGACGAGGCTGAGCGGAACCCAGGCGATGCCGCGCCCATCCCGCGCGAGGGTGGCGAGCACGCCCGCCAGATGGGAGGTGAAGGCGGGTTCCCTGCCATCGCCGCGCGCAACGCCAGAGGCGGCAAGAATGCGTCCCATGCCCGACGTCGGGGCATAGGCGAGATAGGGCCCGCCCACTCGCACCCGCGCCGGCGTGCCCACGGGCACCAGCCGATCTTCGCCGATGGTCGTGGAGAGAAACGCCGGCTCTTCCAGCCGCGTGCGCGCGGCGGGATGATGGTGGCACAACAGCAGATGGGCCTTGCCCTCCACCATCAGGTTTTCGCAGGCGACCATATGGTCGGCGGTGAGTTCGAACGTGGCCGGGGAATCAAGCCGCGCTTCCAGGTCGCGCAGCCAGGGTGGGAAAAAGGTGAGCGAAAGCACGTGGGTGGCGGCGAAGCGGATGGTCGCGCCGCTCGCCTGGGCGGCGAGGAGCGCCTCATGCCGGCCTTGGTGGAGCCGCCGCAGCGTTTCTTCCGCCACCGGGCGCAGACGCTCCCCCGCCGCCGTCAGGCGTACCGAATGGGTGGTGCGCTCGATCAGCGGCACGCCCACCCAGTCCTCCAGCGCGCGGATGCGCCGGCTGAAGGCGGATTGGCTGACGGCGCGCTTGTGCGCCGCGCGGGAAAAGCCGCCTTCGTCCAGCAGCGCCAGGAAATCTTCGAGCCAGATCGTGTCCATGCCGCACCGGGGTCACTCAGAGGTCACCCTAGCGATGAGGACGCCGCTGCTCAATCAGGCCGGCTCACCCCTTTGCGTCGGCCTTGATGAGGTCGGCGGCCTTTTCCGCGATCATCATCACGGCCGCCTGGGTATTGGCCGAGACGATGGTGGGCATGATGGCGGCATCCACCACCCGAAGGCCGTCGAGCCCGTGCACCTTGAGGCGCGGATCCACCACGGCGGCGGGGCCGGTGCCCATCGCGCAGGTGCCGATGGGGTGATAGATGGTCTGCCCCGTGGCTCGGGCGAAATCCAGCCATTGCGCGTCGCTCTGCACGTCCGGGCCGGGGTTCATCTCATAGGCGCGATACGGGTCCATGGCCGTCTGCCCGATGATGGCGCGGGCGATCTTCATGCCGCCGACGAGGCTGTCGCAATCCTCCTGCACCGCCAGGAAGTTCGGGCGGATGGAGGGCTGGGCGAACGGGTCGGCCGATTTCACATGGATCGAGCCGATGGATTGCGGGCGCAATTGGGTGACGCCGATGGTCATGCCCGGCAGATGGTCCAGCGCCCGGTCGGCGGCGTTGGCATAGCTCGCGTGCATGAAGAAATACTGGATGTCGGGGGTTTCCAGCTCCGGCCGGGTCTTCACGAAGCCATGGGCGAGCCCGGTGCCGAGGGTGAGGATGCCGGTGCGGGTGAGGAAATATTGCGCCACCGCGCGGGCCAGCTTCAGGCCGCGCGTCTGCTCGTTGAGGGTGATGGGCAACTTCACCCGCCAGTTCATGCGGGTGGCGAAATGGTCGCGGTAATTATTGCCGACGCCGTTCAGCGCATGAAACACCGGCAGGCCAGCGGCGGCGAGCGTGTCGGGATGGCCGATGCCGGACAATTCCAGCAATTGCGGCGATTGTACCGCGCCGGCGGTGAGGAGGATTTCGCCGCGCGCCCGTGCCACTAGATCCTTGCCGCCGCGCCGATAGCGCACGCCGCTGGCGCGGCGGCCCTCGAATTCCAGCTTTAGCGCATGGGCGTGGGTGATGACCTTCAGGTTCGGCCGGCCCAGCGCCGGGCGCAGATAGGCGTCCACCACGGTCCAGCGTCGGCCGTCCTTCTGGTTGACCTGATAATAGCCGAAGCCGGCCTGGTCGGGGCCGTTATAGTCCGGGTTTCGGGCATATCCGGCTTCCTCGGCGGCGGCGATGAAGGCTTCCGAGAGCACCGGCCGCTCCGCCACCCGCACCACGTTCAGCGGACCGGAGGTGCCGCGCGAGGGGTCGGCGTCCGGCGCGACGAAGGTCTCCATTTTCTGGAAATAGGGCAGTACGTCGGCGGCGCTCCAGCCGGTCGCGCCGCGCTGGGCCCAGCCGTCGTAATCCTGCGGCTGGCCGCGCACATAGATCATGCCGTTGATGAGCGTGGAGCCGCCGAGACCCTTGCCGCGCGGCACCACGATCTCGCGATTTCCGGTGTTCTCTTCCTTCTCGGTGGTGAAGCGCCAGTTGAACGCGGCACCGCTGAGAAGCTTGGAGAACCCGGCGGGGATGGGGATCCAGAAGCCGTTGTCCGGCCCTCCCGCCTCAAGCAGCAGCACGCTGTGCCTGGGGTCTTCCGAGAGGCGCGCGGCGAGGATGCACCCGGCGGTGCCGCCTCCGACGATGATATAGTCGAACGTTTCCATGCCATCCCCCCTTCGGGGTCTCTTCTTGCTGGCCGACCCGTCCGCGCTCAGGGCGCGCGGACGGGCAGGACCTTTCCGGGATTGAGCCGCTGATGCGGATCGAGGGCGGCCTTGAGGGTCGCGCAGAGCGCCGTCTCTTCCGCCGAGCGGCGGCGCAACAGCTCCTCCACCCGATATTGGCCGATGCCGTGCTCGGCCGAAATGGAGCCGCCGAAGCTGGCCACCACGTCGTGCACGAGGCGGTTGATGGCGGCGCCGTCGTGGCTTGAATCCACCAGCACGTTGTAGTGCAGGTTGCCGTCGCCCACATGGCCGAACACGTTCGCCCGCGCCCCCGGCGCCCCTGCCGCCAGCGCGGCGTCGGCGGCATGGAGAAAGGCGGGAATGTCGGTGGTGGGCACGCTCACGTCGTGCTTCAGGCTCTTACCCTCGCGCGCCTCGCCTTCGGAGATGTGCTCGCGCAGGGCCCAGAGCTGGGCCGCCTGGGCGCCGGATTCTGCCACCACCCCGTCGAGCGCGATCTCCTGTTCTAGGGCCGCGGAAAGCGCAGCCTCCGCCGCTTCGCGCAGGCCGGTCAGGCTCGCGCCGGCATCGATCAGCACGAACCAGTCGCCGGCGGCGATCGGCGGCGTCAGCCCGGCGTGGCGGCGCACCAGATCGAACGATTGGGCGGAGATCAGCTCGAAGGCGGAGATGGAATCGCCCAGTTCGTCCTGCGCCAGTTTCAACAAGTGCAAAGCGGCGGCGGGGGAGGGGACGCTCAGCAGCGCCGTCACGGTGTGCCTCGGGCGCGGCACGAGGCGCAGGATGGCGGCGGTGACGATGCCGAGCGTGCCTTCGCTGCCGATGAAGATCTGCTTCCAGTCGTAGCCGGCATTGTCCTTGCGCAGGCGCCGCATGCCGTTGACGATGGTGCCGTCTGCCAACACCACTTCCAGGCCCAGCACCAGCGCGCGCGTCATGCCGTAGCGCAGCACGTTCACCCCGCCGGCATTGGTGGAGACGATGCCGCCGATGGTGGCGGAGCCCTCCGCCGCGAGGCTCACCGGCAGCAGGCGGCCGGCATCAGCGGCGGCGTCCTGCGCCACCTTGAGGATGCAGCCGGCTTCCGCCTCGATCGTCATGCCGATGGGGTCGAGGGTGCGCACGGCAGTCATGCGGGTGAGCGACAGCACGACTTGCGCGCCCGAATTGTCGGGCACTGCGCCGGCCGCAAGGCCGGTATTGCCGCCCTGGGGCACGATCGCCGCCCCCGCCTCGGCGCAGGCGCGCACGATCTGGGAGACCTCGGCGGTGGACGCGGGGCGGACCACGCATAACGGCTTGCCCGGGAATTGCCGGCGCCAGTCGATGGCGTAGAGTTCCATGTCGGCTTCGCCGGTGATGAGCCCGGCGGGGCCGACGATCTGCGAAAGGCGCGTCAGCAGCGCGGCGTGGGTGTCGTTCGCGTTGCTCATGATGCGGCCTGCGCCAATGTTGCGGAGGCTAGCGGCGTGCCGCGCGCGGCCATGGTCACGGCCAGCCCGTCCATCACTTCCGGCGTACCCGCATAGGCGGCGCGCTCCAGCACCTTGGAGATGGTGGGCGAGGCCTCCTTGCCGGTGACGCGCTGGATCGGCTGGTCGAGCCAATCCATGAAGCGGCGCTGGATCTCATCGGCGAGGAAGCTGCCGTAGGAGGTGCCCACCGCGCCCTGCTCGACGATCAGCACATTATTGGTCTTGCGGATGCTCTCGCCGATCGTGTCCCAATCCAGCGAGGCGCGGTCGAGGGTGCGCAGGTCGATGATCTCGGCATCGACGCCGAGCTGCTCGACCGCTTCCTGGCTGCGCGCCACCATGGCCGAATAGGTGAGGATGGTGAGGTCGTTGCCGGCCCGCACCACCCGTGCCGAGCCGAGCGGGATGATGTAGTCGAGGTCATCGGCCGGGATCGTGCCCATGGTTTGGTAGAGGTCCACATGCTCGATGACGAGCACGGGATCGTTGCAGGCCAGCGCCGCATTCATCAGGCCCACATAGTCGAACGGGGTCGAGGGGGCGACGATGCGCCAGCCGGGCGAGGTGGCGAACACGCCCGCCGGGTCCAGCGAATGCTGGGAGCCGTAGCCGGTGCCCATGGCGATCTTGGTGCGCAGCACCAGCGGCACGTCCACGTCGGCGCCGAACATGTGGCGCGCCTTGCCGATCTGGTTGAACACCTGGTCGGCGGCGACCCACATGAAGTCGGGATACATGAATTCGATGATCGGCCGGTAGCGTCCGTCCATGGCAAGCCCTCCTGCGAGGCCGGCGAATGCGCCCTCGCTGATGGGGGTGCCGAATACACGGCCGGGAAAGGCGGCGGCAAGGCCGCGTGTGGCGCCATTGGTGCCGCCCTTCAGGCGATGGATGTCCTCACCCATGATCACCAGCTTCTCGTCGGTCTCGAAACGGCGGTGGAGCACGTCGGCGATGGCGTCCACGAACTTGCGCGCGGTGGTGACGCCGGTGAAGGTCGAAGCCTCTTCCGTGCGCTTGCCCTTCAGCTCGGACAGGTCGCCGCGAATGCCGGTATCCACGAAGCCGACATCCGGCCAAAGCGCGGGCCGTATCCGGCGCCGGTTGCCGTCGGGCTCCACCAAGCGGGCAGCGATCTCGCCCATCAGTGCCTTGCAGCGCTCACGCAGCGACTCCAGATCGCCTTGGCTCAGGGCCCCCTGCTTCACAAGCGCGCGGCCGGTGCGGTCGATGGGATCGCGGGCCCGCCAGGAGGCTTCCTCCTCCTTGGTGCGATAGCCGAAGGCCGAGCCGGGCAGCGGGCCGTTCTGGTGGAAATAGCGATAGACCTCGGCCTCGATCACGGTGGGACCTTGGCCCGAGCGCATGACGGCAAGGGCTTCCTGGGTCGCGAGATGGACCGCCAGCGGGTCCATGCCGTCCACCCGCCAGGAGGGAATGCCGAAGCCCGGGCCGCGGCCGGAGAGACGCGGGTCGCGCGTCGCTTCCGCAACCGTGGTCGCGACCGCATAGCCGTTGTTCTCGATGAAGAACATCAGCGGCAAATTCCAGGCGGCGGCGAGGTTCATGGTCTCCAGCACGGCGCCGATGTTCACCGCGCCGTCGCCGAAATAGGTGATGGCGACGTCGCCCGTGCCGGCGAGCTTATGGGCCATGGCCGCGCCCGCCGCGAGCGGCACGCCGCCGCCGACGATGGCATTGGTGCCGATGGCGCCGGCTTCCCCCCAGCGCAGGTGCATGGAGCCGCCGCGCCCGTGGCCGAAGCCGGGCTCAAGCCCGAGGATCTCCGCCAGCGATTGGTAGAGCAGCGGCTCGGTGCCGTCGGGGAAATCCGCCTTCGGGTCGATGCCGGGGGCGATATAAGCGAGGGCTTTCGCGAGGAATTGGTGATGGCCGCGATGGGAGCCGTTCACCTGGTCGCCCGGCCGCAGCCCGACGATGGAGCCGGCGGCGCCGCCTTCCTGGCCGACCGAGGAATGGGCGGGACCGTGCACGAGGCCTTCGCCCGCCAGCTCCAGAACCGTTTCCTCGAAGGCGCGGATGAGGTTCATCTGGGTGAGGAGTTCGCCCAGAAGCTTCGGGTCCGCCTGCTGCCAGTCGGCTTCCGTGGTGCGCAGCTCGATCCAGGGTGCCGCTGCCTGCAGCGCGATGCGGTCCGCCATAATCATTCTCCCAAAGACCGGCGGGTCAGGCCGCTCTTTTCGTGCAAATCTTCAGAGATAGCCGTAGGCCGCCCAGCCGCCATCGACGCCGAGCACCTGCCCGGTGATGGCGCTTGCGTGGTCGCTGGCGAGGAACACCGCCGCCTGCGCCACTTCCTCGGGCGTGATCAGCCGGCCGATGGGGGTGCGCTTTTCCAGGCGCTCGAGGTCGAGCCGGCCGCGCGCGGCGAGATCGTCCAGGAACGGCGTGCGCACATAGCCGGGGGCGATGGCGTTCACGCGCACGCCGCGCGCCGCCCATTCCACCGCCAGCGCCTTGGCCATCATCACCACGCCCGCCTTGGAGACGCAGTAGCCGATGCGTTCCGGCGCGGCGACGACACCATACATGGAGGCCATGAGCAGGATCGCGCCGCGCCCGCGCTCCAGCATTCGTCGGCCGGCTTCCTGCGCGGTGAGGAAGACGCCGGTGAGATTGATGTCCATCACCCGCTGCCAGTCGGCGTCGGTGACGTCCAGCGTCGGTTGGTTCGACGAGATGCCGGCATTGGCGAGCGCAATGTCGAGCCCGCCGAAATCCTCCGCCGCATCACAGGCGCGGGCCACGTCGGCGCGGCTGGTGACGGAGCCGGAAACCGCGATGGTCTCGCCAAGCTCGGCCGCGACGTCGGCGGACTTCGGATCGGGATCGAGCAGCACGAGGCGCGCGCCCTGGGCCCGCAGTGCCCGGCTGATCGCAAGGCCGATGCCCGAGGCGCCGCCGGTCACCAGGGCGCAGCGGTCCTTCAGCAGGCCGGCGGCGGGAAGCGTGGGGGAGGGGAGTGCTCTCACGGCTCCATTCCGACGAATTTCGCCATCAGCGCGAGCTGGCAATCCAGCATGGGCTGGCCCGGCTGAATGCGGCAGCCGCGCGCCTGTGCCGCCGCCAGCAGCGCGGTGGTGACGGGCTGCATGATGATCTCGGCGACGATCTGGTCGGCGCTGAGACACGCCACGTCCAGGGGCAGCGGGTCACCCTCCTTCAGGCCCAGCGAAGTGGCGTTCACCACCAGGTCATGGCCGGAGGGATCGGGCGTGCCGATGTCCACCTGCAGGTTCGGGAACGGGCCGGCGAGCCGTCCCGCGAGATCTTCCGCCTTGGCGCGCGTGCGGTTGGCGATGGTCAGGCGCGAGATGCCGGCCTGCGCCAGCGCGAAGGCGATGGCATTGGCGGCACCGCCGGCACCGGCCAAATAGGCGCTACGCCCTTCGGGTTCGATGCCGTTCTGCCGGAGGCCGGCGACGAAGCCGTGGCCGTCCAGCATCTCGCCCACCAACCGCCCGTCCGCCTCGCGACGGATGGTGTTGACGGCGCCGATGAGGCGTGCGCTTTCGCTCACCTCGTCGCACAGATCCACCATGGCGGTTTTGTGCGGCACGGTGACGATGAGCCCGCCGAGATTGCGCAGCAGCTTGAGCCCGCCGACCACGGCGGCAAGGTCTTCGGCGCGCGCGTGCAGGGGCACCAGCACGCCGTCATAGCCGACCCGCCGCATCAGGGCGTTGAGCGCCTGGGGGGTTTTCACCTGCTGGATGGGGTCGGCCAGGATGCCGAAAAGGCGCGTGTATCCGGTGATTTGCGTCATCTCATCCCGCCAGCGTGTAGGCGGTCTTCACCGCGGTATAGAATTCGCGGGCATAGGCGCCCTGCTCGCGCGGACCGTAGGACGAGCCCTTCCGGCCGCCGAACGGGGCGTGATAATCCACGCCCGCCGTGGCGAGGTTCACCATCACCATGCCGGCCTGGGAGCGGCGGCGGAAATCGCTCGCATGCTTGAGCGAGGTGGTGCAGATGCCGGAGGAGAGGCCGAATTCGGTGTCGTTCGCGACGGCCAGCGCTTCCTCATAGTCGCGCACGCGGATCACGCTCGCGACCGGGCCAAAGATCTCCTCGCGGTTGATGCGCATGGCATTGTCGGTCTCGGTCATCAGCGCCGGGGCCATGTAATAGCCCGGCGTGCCGCGCTCCAGGCGTTCGCCGCCGATCACCTTGGCGCCTTCCTGTTTGCCGATGCCGATATAGTCGAGATCCTGGTCGAGCTGGTCCTGGCTCACCACCGGGCCGATGTCGGTGCCGGCTTTCAGCGCATCGTCCACCTTCAGGCCGGCGAGGCGCTCGGACAAAGCGGCGACGAAGCGGTCGTGGATCTCGCTCTCAACGATCAGGCGCGAAGAGGCGGTGCAGCGCTGGCCGGTGGAATAGAAGGCGCCGTTCACCGCGGCTTCCACGGCGGTCTTCAGGTCCGCGTCGTCCAACACCACGAGCGGGTTCTTGCCGCCCATCTCCAGCTGGAACTTGGCGCCGCGCGCGACCAGATCGCCGGCGATGCGCCGCCCCACCGGCACCGAGCCGGTGAAGGAGACCGCGCGCACCTTGGGCGAATTCACCAGCGCGTTGCCCACCTGCGAGCCCGGCCCCATCACCAGGTTGAACACGCCTTCCGGCAGGCCGGAGCGGGCGATGATTTCCGCAAGCGCCCAGGCCGAACCGGGCACGAGTTCCGCCGGCTTGAACACCACGCAATTGCCGTAGGCGAGCGCGGGCGCGATCTTCCAGGCGGGAATGGCGATGGGGAAGTTCCAGGGCGTGATCAGCCCGACCACGCCTTCCGGCTCGCGGGTGATCTCCACTTCCACGCCCGGCCGCACCGAGGCGAGCTTGTCGCCGGTGAGGCGCAGGGCCTCGCCGGAGAAGAATTTGAATACGCGGCCCGCGCGCGTGGCTTCGCCGATGCCTTCGGCCAGCGTCTTGCCTTCCTCGCGCGACAGCAGGGTGCCGAGTTCTTCCTTGCGGGCGAGGATTTCCGTGCCGATGCGATCGAGCGCGTCGGCACGCAGTTCGGGGCTCGCGGCCGCCCAAGCCGGGAAGGCGGTGAAGGCGGCGTCGATCGCCGCCTGCGCCTGCGCGGCGTCGGCGAGCGCGTATTCGCCCACGAGGTCGTCGAGATTGGAGGGGTTGATGTTGCGGTTGACCCGCGTGCCTTCGACCCAGTCGCCGGCGATGAAGTTCTTATGCAGCATGGCAAAGATTCCGAAGGTTCAAATACCGAGATAGACGGTCTTGATGTGCGGATCGGCGAGCAGGCCGGGGCCGGTGTTCTCGATGGCGATATGGCCGTTCTCGATCACATAGGCGCGGTCGGCGATCTTCAGCGCGTGGAACGCCTTCTGCTCCACCAGCAGCACGGTCGTGCCCATCTTGCAGATGCGGTCGAGCACATCGAACATCTGCTGCACGATAATGGGGGCAAGGCCGAGCGAGGGCTCATCCAGCATCAGGAGCTTCGGCGCCGCCATCAGGCCGCGCGCGATCGCCACCATCTGCTGCTCGCCGCCCGAGAGCGAGCCGGCCATCTGGCTGAGGCGCTCGCGCACGCGGGGGAAGATGTCGAGCACCTCCTCGAACCGCTGGGCGGCGCCGGCACGGGCTTTTGGGTGGTAGCAGCCCATGAGGACATTGTCCTTCACGGTCATCACCGGGAACAGCTGGCGCGCCTCGGGCACCATGACGAGCCCGCGCCCGACGATCTCGGCCGGGTCCAGCTTGTCGATGCGCTGGCCGTCGAAGGTGATCTCGCCGCGTCCCGGCTTCACCAGCCCGGAGATGGCGCGCAGCAAGGTCGTCTTGCCGGCGCCATTGGCACCGATGATGGTGACCACCTCGCCGCGCCCGACGCGGATCGACACGTCTTCGAGGATGATGGTGCGGCCGTAGCCGGCCGAAATCTCAGAGACCTTGAGCATCGGCATAATCCTCCCCGAGATAGGCTTCGATCACGCGGCGGTCGCGCACCACCTCTTGCGGCGGGCCCTCCGCGATCAGCTTGCCGGAATCGATCACCGCGATCCGGTCGGACAGGCTCATGATGGCCTGCATGTTGTGTTCGATGGCGACCACGGTGACGCCATGGTCGCGGATGGTGCGGATGAGCTCGACCATGCGCTGGGTATCGGCCTGGCTCTGGCCCGCCATCACTTCGTCCAGCAGCAGGATGTTGGGCTCGGTGGCCAGTGTGCGCGCCACTTCCAGGCGCTTGAGGCCGCCGATGGGCAAGGTGCCGGCTTCGACGTCCTTTACATCGTCGAGCCCCACCACCTTCGCCACGCGCAGGGCGGCGGCGCGGGCGTCCTCCACCTTGGGATGGCGCAGGAAGGCGCCGATCATGATGTTCTCCAGCACGGTGAGCTTGCCGAACGGCTGGACGATCTGGAACGTGCGGCCGATGCCGCGTCGGGCAAAGCCGTCGGCGCTGGTCGGCGTCACGCCCACGCCGTCCGCGCCGATGATCGACACGGTGCCGAAATTGGGATGCAGGAAGCCCGAGAGTTGGTTGAAGAAAGTCGTCTTGCCGGCGCCGTTGGGGCCGATGATGCCGAGGATTTCGCCGCGCTTCAGCGTGAGCGAAATATTGTCGGTGGCAACAAGGCCGCCGAAGGTTTTCGTCAGGTTCTTGGCGATCAGGATCGGCTCGCCGGGCGTGCCGGTGATGGCGGTGAGCGCCGGCGCCTCGCGCACCGGGGCGACGCGTCCGCCGCCGGGCAAAGCATCGATCCAGCGCCCGACGCGCTTGCCGAACGTGCCCACCAGCCCGCCGGGCAAGGTGAGGGTGATGATCACCAGCACCGTGCCGTAGACAAAGCCGTGCAGGCCGTTGGCCGAGGCGCCGAGCCAGCCGCGCGCCAGTTCCGCCAGCGGTACCACCAGCACCGTGCCGAGCAGCGGCCCCGCCACCGTGCCGAGCCCGCCGATCAGCGAGAACATGGCGATCTCGATGGAGGTGGCGAGCGAGAACATGGTCGCCGGTTCGAGGAACGTCATGTACATGGCGTGGAACGCGCCGACGAGCGCCGTCAGCGCCGCCGAGACGGCGATCGCCTGCAGCTTCACCGCCGTATTGTTGACGCCCGCCGCCAGGGCCGCCGGATCGCGCTCGCGCACCGCCGTGAGATAGAAGCCGAGGCGCGAATTGCGGATCAGATAGGACACCGCGATGCACAGCAGCAGCAGGCCGAAGGCGATGTAGAGATAATTCATCTTCTCGCGGAAGATCATCCACGTCCAGCCGAGCTTCAGCGGCACGATCAGGCCCGCCGAGCCGCCGGTGACCTCGTGGAAATGGATCGACAGCAGACGCACCACTTCCAGGAACGCGATGGTGGCAAGCGAGAAGAACGGGCCGCGCAGGCGGAAGCAGGGATAGCCGATGGCGAGCCCGACGATTGCCGCCAGCGCCGCGCCCACCAGCATGCCGAGCCAGGGCGTGAGGCCGAAATGGGTGATCAGCAGCGCGGTGGTGTAGCCGCCGATGCCGTAGAACACCATGTGGCCGAGCGAGAGCTGGCCGGCATAGCCGCCGACGATGTTCCAGGCGGTGGAGAGTGCGGCGAACACGCAGATGGTGACGAACACATGCACCACGAACGGCGAGCCGGAGACCATAGGGATGATCAGCAGCAAGGCGAGCGCGATCAGCGCGCAATAGACGCGCGGGTTGGTCAGGCCGGCGAGCAGGCCGGGGCCCTTCTGGTGGGCGGCGGGGGCGGAGGTGGCTTTGACGGTCATGGGATCACTCCGTCCCGCGGCCGAGGCCGAACAGGCCGGTCGGCTTGAAGATCAAGATCAGGATGAAGATCACGAAATAGACGACCTCCTTGAGGTCGGGCGCGATGTAATATCCCGAAAGACTATCCACGATTCCGATGATCATGGCGCCAAAGAACGCGCCATACATGGAGCGCATGCCGCCGAGCACCACCACCACGAAGGCGGTGAGCACGAAATAGGTGCCGATGGTGGGCGTCACGGGATAGAGCGGCATCACCAGCGCGCTGGCGAGCCCCACGCAGGCGGCGCCGAGGCCGAAGGCGATGACATAGATGCGGTCCACCCGCACGCCCATCAGCAGGGCGGCGTTGCGGTTCTGCGCCGTGGCGCGGATGGCGCGGCCGAGCGGGGTGGATTGCATGAACAGATGCAGGCCCGCCACCAGGGCCAGGGCGCACACGAACATCACGATCTGGCCGATCACCAAAGTGAAGCCGCCGATATTGACGGAGTGCTGCACCACCGAGGGGGGCACCGAATACAGGTCCGCGCCGAAGATCATCAGCGCGAGATTCATCAAGGCCGTGGACAGCCCGACGGTGGCGAAGATCTGGATATGCTCTTCGGCGGACAGCAGCGGCTGGATGATGAAGCGCTGCACCAGGGCGCCGAACGCGAACAGCAGCAGCACGATGGGAATGGCCGAAACATAAGGATGCAGGCCGAATTTCGCGGCGAGCAGATAGGCGCCGTACATGCCGACCATCAGGAACTCGCCATGGGCGAAGTTCACCACCCGGACGATGCCGAAGATGAGGGTCAGGCCAACGCTGATGATCGCGTACATGCTGCCGAGCAGGATGCCGTTGATCAGGAGCTGAATGAAAACGTCCATCGCGCGGACTCCAGGCGGACGGGGCGGGCGGAAAGCGCCGTGGGCAACGGCACGGCGAGCATCAGCCATCCCTGAGGGTGGGCTGGCGGCGTCTTGTTGGAAAAACGGCCGCCGCTTTGGGGCGGCGGCCGCAAGGTGCAAGCCGGGAGGCTCAGTTGGTGCCGACGCCGACCTTCATCTTGGCGACCGCGGCGTCTGCCGGGAACACGGTGACGAGCTCGCCGCCCTGCCACTGCATCAGGAAGGGGAGGGCGCGGGTGTTCTGGCCCTGCTCGGAGAATTTCGCGCCCCAGCCGGTGGCGGTGCTGCCGACGGGCAGGTCCACCTTCAACACCTGGGCGCGGATGTTGTCCGCCGTCAGGTCCTTGGAGGCGGCGATGGCGTCGAAGAACACCTTGGCGCCCATGTAATTGGCAAGGCTATGGCCCGAGCGCGGATCGGTGCCGTACTTGGCCTTGTACTTGGTCACGAACTGCTCGATGCCCGGCGCCGCCTTGGGATTGGTGCGATACTGGGTGAAATCCACGTCCAGCGCGCCTTCCATATTCTCGGGGCCGACCGCCGCCATGGTATCGCGTAGCGAATAGCCGCCGCCGGCGCCGATCACCGCCTTGGGCTTGAAGCCCTGGTCCTTCATCTGGCGGAAGAACAGCACGGTGTCGTTCTGGTAGGAGGTCTGGAGCACCACGTCCACGCCGGCGCTCTTCAGGCGCAGGATGACGGGGGTCAGGTCAACGGACTTTGCCGAATAGGCCAGGGCTTCGACGACGTTCAGCTTCTTCTCGGCGGCGCGGGACTTCTGGTAGCCCGACATGGTCTGCCCATAGAGCGAGTCTTCGTAGATGATGCCGATCTTCAATTCTTCCGGCTTCTTGCCGAGGGCGGGCGCGATGGCGTCGGGGATCGAATCGACCATGCGAACCGAGAAGTCCTTGGCCGTCGCATTGGTGCGGAACACATTCTTGAACCCGCGTTCGGTGATCGGGTCGGAGACCGCGCCGAGTTCGAAATAGGGCACGCCGGCAAGCTCGGCCACCTGGGTCGCCGCGAGCGACAGGGACGAGGAATACGTGCCGAAAATGGCGGAGACATTGTCCACCGAGGTCAGGCGGCGGGCTTCGCCCACGGCCTGGTTGGGGTCCACGGCATCGCCCTTGATGAGGGTGATGGTCTTGCCATTGATGCCGCCGGCGGCGTTGCGCTCCTCGACGGCGATTTCCAGGCCGCGGAAGCTCTCGTCGCCGAGCAGGGCGAGGCCGCCCGAGAACGGATAGAGGGCGCCGAACTTGATGCTTTGCTGAGCGGCAGCGGGTGCGAGGCCGGCAAGCGGCGCCGCTGTCAGAACCATAGCGGCAGCCAGCGCTGCCCGCGCAATCTTCCTCATCATTTCCTCCAGTAACGCGCCGTAGGCCGACGACATCAGCGGCCGCTCGGGAGCGACCTTCTCGCTAACTTTGCAGATAACCAAGTTGCCTGACAAGTGGGAAATTGCTAGCTTGATGTCCGAGTTGCGGCCCACCATTGACAAGAGCTGCACAGAGGAATTCGCCCATGCCAGATTTGCCCACAACCATGCGCCAGATCCGTTTCGAGGGGTCGGGCGGGCCGGACGTGATTCGCATCGAGACCGCGCCGGTGCCGGCGCCGGGTCCCGGCCAGGTGCTCGTGGAAGTGGTGGCCGCGGGGGTCAATCGTCCCGATTGCCTCCAGCGCGCGGGTGGCTATCCGCCGCCGCCGGGCGCGACCGATATCCCCGGCCTTGAGATCGGCGGGCGCGTGGTGGCGCTCGGCGAAGGTGTCACCTCCCCGAAGATCGGCGATGAGGTGTGCGCGCTCGTGATCAGCGGCGGCTATGCGGAATATTGCCTCGCCGAGGCGCCCTTGTGCCTGCCGGTGCCGAAGCCGCTTTCTCTTCTGGAAGCCGCAGGCCTGCCGGAGAATTATTACACCGTCTATGACAACATCTTCACCCGCGGACGCCTGATCGCCGGGGAAACCATCCTGGTCCATGGCGGCTCGAGCGGCATCGGCTCCACCGCGATCCAGCTCGCCAAGCATGCCGGCGCCACCGTGTTCGCCACCGCCGGTTCGCCGGACAAGTGCGATTTCTGTCTCTCGCTGGGCGCGGATGCGGCGATCGATTATCGCACCGCCGATTTCGTCGCCGAGGTGAAGCGCCTCACCGACGGCAAGGGCGTGGACGTGATCCTCGACATGGTCGGCGGCCCCTATATTGCCCGCAATCTCTCGGCGCTCGCGCTGGAAGGCCGGCTGGTGCAGATCGCGTTCCTGCAGCCGAGCCGGGTGGATATCGACTTGATGCCCATCATGCTGCGGCGCCTGACGCTGACCGGCTCCACATTGCGCGCCCGCTCGGTGACGCTGAAGGCGGCGATCGCGGACCATCTGCGGCGCGATGTGTGGCCGCTGCTGGAGAGCGGCGCGGTACGTCCCGTCATCCATGCCACCTTCCCGCTGGAACAGGCTGAGGCCGCCCATGCGCTGATGGAATCGAGCGCCCATTCCGGCAAGATCATGCTGGAGACGGGCAAGTGAGTGCATCGGCCTGCAGCCATTCCGGCCGCGTCGTTCTCGTCACCGGGTCCGGGCGCGGCATCGGCCGGGCCATGGCCGATTCCCATGCCGATGCCGGCGCGGCAATCGCTTATCTCGACCATGATGCCGCCCTCGCCCAGGAAGCCGCCGCGGCGGCCATCGCGCGCGGGGTGAAGGCGGTCGCGGTCTCGGCCGATGTGGCGGATTATGATTCGGTCGCCGCCGCCATCGAGATCGCGACGGCGGCGCTCGGGCCCATCGACGTGCTGGTGAACAATGCCGGCATCTCGCCCAAGAGCGGTGCCGACAAGCGCCGGGTGGATGCCTTCGCCATGGATCCCGCCGAATGGCGGCGGGTGATCGATGTGAACCTCACCGGCGCGTTCAACTGCACCCGCGTGGTGCTGCCGGGCATGCGGGACTTGGGACGCGGGCGCATCGTCAATGTCTCCTCGGTGGCGGGGCGCACCTATTGCGACATCGTGGCGGTGCATTATGCCGCCTCGAAGGCCGCGCTCATTGGCTTCACCAAGCATCTGGCGGGTGAACTCGGCCCGCTCGGCATCACGGTGAATGCGCTGGCGCCGGGCCGCATCGACACGCCGCTGATGCGCGGCACGGCGCCCGAGGCCAATGAGGCCGCCCGCATGGCGACGCCGCTGCGCCGTCTCGGCACGCCGGAGGATGTGGCGGACACCTGCCTGTTCCTCACCTCCGATCAGGCGGGCTTCGTCACCGGGCAGGTGGTGGACGTGGCCGGCGGCTGGCTTCTCACCTGATCCCAATCGTCAGGAAGCGGTTGATTCCATGTTCGATTTTACCGGCAAGACCCTGTTTCTCACCGGCGCCAATGGCGGGATTTCGCGCGCGGTGGCGCAGACCTTCTTTGAATGCGGCGCCAATTGCGTGCTGACCGACCTTGATGCGGAGGGAATGGAGGCCTTCGCCCGCACGCTCGATCCGAGTGGCGCGCGGGTCGTCGCCACCCGTCAGGATGCCGCCGACCCGGACGATGCCGACCGCGCGCTCGCGCTGGTCAAGGCGCGGTTCGGCGCGCTGGATTTTCTCGTCACCTCCGCCGGGCTCTACCGGGCGCGGCAGGTGGCGGAGATGGACGACGCTTATTGGCGCCAGGGCATCGCGGTCAATCTGGACGGGGTGTTCTACACCTGCCGGCGGGCGATCCCGCTGCTTGCGGACGGCGCGGCCATCGTCAATCTCGCCTCCATGGCGGGCCATCGCGGCAGCTTTGCCCATGCGGATTATTCCGCCGCCAAGGGGGCGGTGCTCGCCTTCTCGCGCTCGCTCGCCATCGAGCTTGCCCCGCGCGTGCGGGTGAATGCCGTGTCGCCGGGCCTGATCGATACGCCCATGGTGCGGGGCCTGATGGACGCGAAGGGCGCGGCGCTGCTGGACCAGACGCCCATGAAGCGCCTCGGCACGGTGGAGGAAGTCGCCCGCGTCGTAGCGTTCCTGTGCTCGGACTGGGCAAGTTTCGTCACCGGCGAGACGGTGCATGTGAATGGCGGGCTTTATATTGCAAGTTGAGGCGGTGGCGCGCGCCATCTACACAGGCCGGAGCATTGAAATCGGCGTGGTCGCTCAGCGGGCGCAAGATTTTCGATCTCTCCGTTTTTGGCGAAGAAGACCGAACGTTGTGAAGCAATCGTGCGTGCGATTGCTTCACAGCCGGTCCGAAGGCGCGGGGCGCACAGGGCAGCTGGAGTGAAGAGGATGAGCCGGACCCACGACATCATCGGACGCGGTCCCTCGCTGGCGGATACCCTGGCGCAGCGTTTGCGCGAAGAAATCTCCTCGGGCCGCCTGCGCCCCGGCGAGCGGCTGCCGACCGAGCAGCAACTCGCCGGCACTTACGGCGTCTCCCGCCCTATCGTGCGCGAGGCGGTGGGACGGCTGAAGCATGACGGCCTGGTGCTGACCCGGCAGGGCGCGGGCGCCTTCGTGGCCGAGCCGGGCGCGGTCTCCACGTTTCGCATCGACATTTCCGACTTCCACAATGCGGACGAGATCCGCCACATCGTGGAATTGCTGATGGCGGTTGAATCCACCGCCACGGCCCATGCCGCAGTGCGCCGCACCGCGCACGACCTGGAGCAGATCCAGGCCCAGCTCGACGCCATGCAGGCCGCCATCGACCGCGGCGATCCCGGCGTCGACGAGGATGTCGCCTTCCACCGCGCCATCGTCGAGGCGACCGGCAATCCGTTCTTCCGCGACCTCTCGGATTTTCTCGACCGGCGGGTGCGCACCTTCATCCGCGCCGCGCGATCGAACACCGCCCGCATGCAGGGCCTGACCGAGGCGGTTCAGCGCGAGCACCAGGCGATCTTCGATGCGGTTGCAGCTGGCGAGCCGGACCGCGCCCAGGCGGCCGCCATCACGCACCTGGAGAATGCCGCCGCGCGGCTCACGCTCTATCTGGCACCGAGGGGCGCAAAGTCCGCGGGCTGACGCCCCTAGCTTCGCGCGCCGAGCAAGGCATGAAGGGGGCCGGTGATGCTTTCATGGTCGAACGCATCGCCCCACACAGGAATATCGGCGAGCGACGGCGGCACGCGCGCGACGCCGAGGGTCGCCACGAACAGCAGCGGCACCTTCTCCGCGCGCAGGTGCGCGGCGACCGGCTCCAGCAGCGGCTGGTGGAGATGAATATCGATCACCGCGCAATCGGCATGTGAACCGTCGCGGATGAAGTTCTGCGCCGCCGCGAAGGTCAGAGGGCCAATGACGTCGAAGGCGTGACGCCTGAGAATGGCGGCGATATCGCTCGACAGCACATATTCGTCGCCGATCAGCAGCACCCGATGCCGAAGCTCGCTCAAAACCCGCCCCATGTCCTGCGTGATCTGTGTTTCCATGCGCTGGTGTGACAGAGGCGCGGGCGAGGCGAGATAACGCAGGTTAACTTGGCGGGAAAAATACCGTTCCACTGCCCGCGGCGGCGGGTTCAGCGCGGCTCCTTCGACAGGCTGAGATAGGTCGGGTCGAAATTGGCGAAGGCGGAAATCGCGTCCCAATCGGGAATGGTCAGGCGATCCTCTTCCCAGGTGATGAGACCCTTTGCGCGCAGTTCCTTCATGGTGCGGCTCATATGCACCTTGGAAATACTCAGCGCGTCCCCGAGGTCCACTTGCGTGATCGGCAAGTAATAGCTGTCGCCCATGGCGAGGCCGACCGTGCGCTTGCGCACCAGCAGTTCGCAGAACAGATGCGCCGCCCGCTTGGCGGCGGAGGCGTGCGAGATGGCGAGCCATTGCCGGTGCACCGCCGCATCCACCAGCGTGCTGAGCCAGAACAGGCGCGTGATATGGGGATGGCTGCGCGTGATCTCCTTGACGACGGCATGATTGACGCAGGCGAACGCGCAATCGGTCAGGGCGCCCACGCTATGGTCCATCTTGCGCAGCACGAAGCCGTGCAGATCCACGAAATCGCCCGCGATATGCAGGGCCGTGATGCGGCGATGCCCGTCCTCGGTGAGGTTGTAGCGCGCACAATGGCCATCCAGCAGGAGCGTGCTGACGCCCGGCCGCTGGCCCTCTTTCACCGCGTCCGTGCCGGCGGGAATCGAGATGACGTGCGTGGTGATGCTTTCGAGGAGCTGGCGTTCCTCGCTTGAAACCTGATCGTAATGCTCAAGCCTGCGGACGAGGGGATTGGTCATCGAGCGCCCTTCATCTTCGCGTTCTAGCGGTGAAAGGCGAGGGCCACAAGGCGAGGCTTCCGGTCTCCTGGCCGCGGGCGTTCCCAAGTGTTGCGTCATTCTCGCCCGCATAAGGAACTTGCCGCCCCAGCTCCCGTTTCTCTCCGGGATACGCAAGGAGCGAACCATGACCGAGACTACGCTAAAGGGCGCGGCCACCGAGGCGGGCGGGCGCATCAAGGAAGCCGCCGGAGCCGTTACCGGCAACGGATCGTTGAAGGCTGAGGGTGTCTATGATCAGGTAGCCGGCTCCGCCCAGCGCGCCTTGGGCGATACCGCCGACGCGGTGCGCGCGGGTGGCCGCAAGATCACGCGGCAGGTGGAGGATCAGCCGTTCCCCGCCTTGCTGGTGGCCGGCGCCGTCGGCTTCGTGCTCGGATATCTCGCAGCGCGTTGAACCTTCGCGCCCGGCCGGAGTGGGCCGGGCGCTTTTTATTTCGCCGGCTTTATTTGCCGCCGAGCTGGAACGGCCCGGACGTCCGTCGGTTGATGAGGCAGGAGGCTTTCCCCTCAACCACAAGGAAACGTCCCATGGGCAATCCCAACGACCGCAATCCCCAAGATCGTAATCCCCAAGATCGCAATCGGACGGACCAGGAGCGCCAGCGCGCTCAGGACGAGCACAATCGCCAGCAGGGCGGGCAGAAGCCCGGCTCCGGCCAGCAGAGCCAGACCGGAGGCGGCCAAGGCCAGCCGGGCCAAGGCCAGCATGGGTCAGACCCGCAGCGGCCCGACCAGAAGCGCAATCCGGATCAGCGCTGAACCCCGCGATTCTGCCGTTTCATGGAGCCCCGCCCCTCGTTTGAGAGGCGGGGCTTTTTCTTGGCCGGAACCGCAGCGGAAATGGTGCGTTTACCAATCGGCCGGCGCATGGCGCGCGGCGATCGGAATGGAAGGAACCACGATGGGCTCGTTTTCCCGTACCACCCCTGCTCCCGCGTCCCTGCGCCTCGTCATCGGCACCGAGGATCGCGAAGTCGCCTCGCTCGATGAAGCCATGGGGTTCCTGCACGAGAAGGATGCGGACGCCCTGGGCGAGTTCCTGCTCTCGGGCCTGGATGCGGACGCGCCCGAGGCGCTGGTCGCCTTCCGCAATCGATTGGAAATGATGCGCGCCGCGCTGTGAGGCTGTCCGCGCGGCGCCTGCGTCAGGCGCGCGCGCAATCGTGGTGCAACCAATGGGCATCGGCCGCGTTCCTCTGGCATGGCCAATTGGAATCGAAAGCTGCCGCTCCCGGTTTCCGTGCAAGGCGATGAGGGCGAGACTCTCGTCACGCTGCACGAGGCGGCTTTGTTCATGATCCGCACCTTTCAGGGGCGGCAATCCAACGGCATCCGCCGAACCATCGAACGCTTGATCTGGGCTGCCGAACAAGACACTGCCGATGCTTCCGAGGAAGCCGCCCGGCAGCTTTCTAATTTTCTGAAATCCTCCGGCCTGTGAGCGGCCCGTGGTCGCCTCGCATGGTCTGGCGGCTTCCGCCGGCGCAATCCTGGCCGCAGCGCTGATTCGCCGAAACGAGGCATCGCAGGGGCGTATCGACCCGTCGTGCGACGGGGACCAGTCCCTGTGGGAAGGCGGCATGCCGATTCGACCCGATTTTGAATCTGGTGGCATGAGCCGAGCTCAGCGGAAGTTTATCCGAACGGTATTAAGATGCCAGATTGGCGTGGCCGAAGCGTCTGAAAAATAACGAAGCATTGCGGCGTGGATGAATTTGCCGATGGAGTCTTTTTGCTAATTCTATAAGAGTGATGAGGTCGATCCCGCTGGTAGCGGGACGCGAGGTCTCGCCGGCTATCGCGCTGGCGAGGATGACTTGTGAAGTGTGCTTCGGCCCTGGCCGGGGGAAGATACCGGGGTTGGGGAACGCTGTATGGGTCGGACTGCGGATCCCTGGACCACAGCCTTGCCGAAGGGCGCGCATACGCGCGCGTCCCACGCGAACGCGCCTCACCTGCGCGCGCTGTTGAGTACGTGCGCGACCGGGGCACTGTGTCTCGCGCCGATGGCCATCTGCCTTGGCGTCTCGCTGCCTGGCCCTGCCTTCGCACAGACCACCACGCTGACCACCACCACGACGGGCGTCGATCTCGCCCTTGATCCCGCCCAGAACACCAGCTTCCTCATCACGTATTCGACCAGCATCGGCAACACCTCGGGCATCGCCGTGCTGGGCAATGCGACACATGTCTGGACGTTGGCCAACCAGGGGTCCGTCACCGGAAGCGGCGGGGCCGGCGTTTATTTCGCCAATGGAGGCAGCGTTACCAATACGGGCACGGCCTCCTCGATCAGCGGGACCTATGGTATCGCCGTAAACAATGGTGATCTGATCATTGTCAACGACGGGGCGATACACGGAACCTCCACCGATGGCGTCTATGTGTCCTACGGCGCCGGCAGCGTCACCAACGCCGCGACCGGCGTCATATCGGGGACCTCTTCCGGCGTGAATTTCGCAGGAACCCTTGGGGGTACTGCGACCGTGACCAATAGCGGTCACATCACCGGTGCCGGTGCCTGGGGCGTCAATCTCGACAAGGGCATTGTGACCAATAATGCTGGGGCGGTGATCTCCGGCGTCGGGGGCGTGCAGATCAATGGCTCGGTGACCAATAGCGGAGAGATCACCGGGACCGGCTCGGGAACGGGAAATTATGATAGCGCCGGCATCCGCGCGAACGACACCAGCACCATAACCAACAATGCCACCGGTACGATTACCGGCGGCTTCGTTGGCATTTTCCTGAATGCCGATGGTTCGATCGAGAACAGCGGGACCATCGGCGCGCGGGATGCTGATGGTCAGGGGATACGTGTAACTTCGTCCTTACAAATCCTCAACACGGGGACGATCTATTCCGGTGCGTCCGGCACCGGCATCGCCATGACCAACGGCGGGACGGTTCTCAATACCGTGCCCGCCGCGACGATCCTCGGCGGTGCATTCGGTGTCAGCATGACGGGGCAAAGCGGCTCCGTTAACAACAGTGGCAACATCACCAGCGCCTCCGGCGTCGGTGTGTCCCTGGCGGCGGGCGGCCGAGTGACCAACACCGGGACTGCCTCTTATATCTCCGGCGTGACCGGTGTGCGGATTTCCGGCGGTGTGGGAACCGTGGTGAATGACGGCGCCATAATCGGCACCGGCCTTTATCCGCAAGCGGCGGTGGTGCTTTCCAATGGCGGCGCCATCACCAATTCCTCTTCCGCCAGTCTGATCTCGGGCGCGCAGTTCGGCGTCATCAGCCGTGGGGCGGGCACCCTGCTGAACCGGGGCATGATCACCTCGACCTCCGGTGTCGGTGCCTGGTTCACCAGCGGCGGCGCGGTTGCAACCGTGACCAATTACGGCACGATCCTCGGTCCGACCAACCAAGGCCTCTATCTGCAAAGCGGCGGCACGCTCACCAATGCCACGGGCGGGACGATCAGCGGCCGCAACATCGGTGCTCATGTTCTGAACACATATGGCACTGGCACGACCATCATCAACGCCGGCACCATCATCGGCACCGATACCGCGACCGGCGTCGGGGTCGTGGTGAATATGATGGGCGTCACCAATACGCTGATCAATAGCGGCACCATCATCGGAAATGGCGGCACCGCAGTGTGGTTCGACCGCACCAGCAACGATCTGGTGCGCCTCTTGCCAGGCGGCGTCTTCAGCGGTGTGGTGGATGCCGGTGCCGGCACCGACACGCTGGAATTCGGCGGCACCTCAGCTGCCAGCTTCACGGGGCTGGGCGGTTCGGGATTCATCAATTTCGAGCTGGCGAGCGTCGTCGCGGGCGCCAACTGGACCTTTACCGGCACAAATACGGTTGCCTCCACGCTGTCCATGACCAACAGCGGCACCATGACCATCGGCGCCGGCGGCACGTTCACCAATTCCGGCACCTTCATCAATGCGGGCACGTTGAACGCCACCGGCCAGCTGATCAACGGCGCCGTGATGAGCAATTCCGGCAGCATCACGGGTGAAGTGACGCTGTCGGGCACCGGCGTGTTGACCAATCTCGCCGGAGGCGTGCTGACCGGCTCGACGACCGGCGTCGGCGTCCTGGCTTTGGCGGGCGCGACGGGTGAAGTTATCAACGCGGGCACGATCTCGGGCCGGATTGCGCTGTTCCTGCTGCAGGGCGGCACCGTCACCAACCAGGGCACGGCCGCGAAAATCCTGAGCGATTATACTCCCGTCGCCATCACGGGTGGCGCGGGAACGGTGACCAATGCCGGCACCATCAGCGGAGGTTCCGCTTACGGCGTCTATCTGGGCAATGGCGGGACCATCACCAATTCGGGTAGCGCATCGCTGATTTCCTCCAGCGGCAGCGGCATCACAATCGTTAGCGGCGCTGCCAGTGTGAGCAACGCCGGACAGATCGTGGGCGGGACGACCGGCATCCAGTTTGCCGCGGGCACCTACAACAATACACTGACCAATAGCGGCACCATCTCCGGCATCACCAAGGCGGTTGCTTTCGGCGCCGGCGACGATCTGCTGACGCTCCAGGCCGGTGCCACCTTCATCGGCGCGGTGGATGGCGGGACCGGGACCAATACGCTTGCCTTCGACGGCACCGGCGGCAGCTTCACGGGCCTTGGCAGCGCCAGCTTCGTCAATTTCGGCCAGGTGGCGGTCAACAGCGGGGCGAGCTGGATTTTCACCGGCGCGAATACGATTGCGTCCGGCGTGTCCCTCACCAACAGCGGCACGCTGGCCAATAGCGGGACGCTCATCAACGCGGGCCTGCTGACGACCACGTCCGGGGTCCTCAACAATTCCGGCCTTTTGACCAATTCCGGAAGCGTCGCCGGCACGGTGACGTTGTCTGGCAGCGGCACCCTGGATAACCAATTGGGCGGCACGCTCACCGCCAGCGGCGATGGCGTGAGCGGGGCTGGCGCGGTCGCCGTCACCAATGCGGGAAGCATCTCGGCGGGTGGCACGGGCGTGAACCTGTCCGCCGGTGGGAGCGTCGCCAACACCGGCACGGCCTCCTCCATCGGCGGCTCGTATGGCATCGCCATCCGCAATGACAATGGAACGGTGACCAATTCCGGGACGATCACCGGCACGTCCGGCGTCGGGGTTCTGATCGACGACGGCGCCGGAAGCGTGACCAATGCGGCCACCGGCACCATCACCGGCGCTGCGGGTGGCGTCAATTTCGCCTGGACCGAAGGTGCCCTCGCCACGGTGACCAATTATGGCCTGATCTCCAGCTCTGGCGGATACGGCGTCAATATCGACAACGGCACGGTGACCAACCATGCCGGCGCGACCATTTCCGGCGCTTCCGGCATTCAGCTTGGAACCGGCACGATCACCAACGCCGGAACCATCACCGGCACGTCCGTGAACGGCATTCGCTCGAACGGCGGCGCCAACATCATCGACAATGCCGCCACCGGCACGATCTCGGGTGTCAGCTACGGCATCATGATGTTCGGCGGGACGCTGACCAATCTCGGCATCATCAGGGCCACCGGCCCCGGCGGCGTCGGCGTCTACAGCTTCAATACCGACACCGTGACCAATGTCGGCACCAGCGCGCGGATCGAAGGCACGCTGGCGGGTGTCCAATTGCGCAATGCCGGTTCGCTGCTGCGCAACGAGGGCACCATCATCGCCAGCGTCGGGGTCGGCGCGGACCAGACCACCAACGGCGACATCATCAATTTCGGCACCCGTTCGCTCATCAGCGGGGCGCTGGCGGGGATTCTGATCTCCAACGGCACCACCACCAATGAGATGTCGGTGTCGATCTCCAACCAGGGCACCATCGAGGGGACCGGCGCCGCAGGCATCGGCATCAACACCCAGGATGGCCTCGGCACCATCACCAATTCCGGCAGCATCCTCGGGGCGGCGTTAGGGGTGGGCATTCGCCTGGATGCCGGCGGATCCGTCACCAATTTCGCGTCCGGCTTCATCTCCGGCGGTATGGCCGCAATCTCTGCCCAGGGCGCGGCCGGCACGGTGATCAATTACGGCTCCGTCACCAGCGACGACGGCATCGGCGTGGCGCTGATGGATGGCGGCAGCGTGAGCAATTACGGCTCCGGGTCCCGCATCTCCGGCGACGTTGCCGGCGTGTATGTTCAGTCCGCCGCCGGCACCGTCACCAACGAGGGTTCAATCTCCGGCGGATTGGGCGACGGCATCATGCTGCTGTTCGGCGGCACTGTCACCAATGCGCTCTCCGGCGTGATCGAGGGCGGCTGCAGCGGCATCACCGGGATCAACGGCGCGGTTGCCGTCAACAATTCCGGTATTGTTCGCGGCACCTGCGCCACCGCCGACGGCATCTATCTGGTGTCCGGCGGGGTAGTCACCAACAGCGGCACCTTTGCGTCCATCACCGGCGGCGAAATCGGCGTCCTGATGTCCCTCGCGCCGGGCGCGGTGAGCAATGAAGGCATTATTGCCGGCACCTATGATGGCGGCGGGGTTCTGCCGGCGGACGCGGAGATTCTCGGCGTGCTGCTGCGGGCCGGCGGCAGCGTCACCAACACCGGGTCCACAGCCCTGATTTCAGGCTATACGGGCCTTGCCATCGAAGACCTATATGACCTCGGCGTGCCTGGCACGGTGACCAATTCCGGCACCATCCTCGGCACCCGGATGAGCGGCGTGCGCCTGGATTCGGGCGGCACGGTCTCCAATAGCGGGACATTGGCCACCATTTCCGGCGTGCAATACGGCATCGAGATCGCCGGTGCCGCGGGCACCGTGACCAATTCCAGCACCATCACGGCAACCGGTACCGCCGGCATCGGCGTGAGGTTCGACCCCGGCACGTTCAGCAACACCTTGGCCAATTCCGGCACGATCATCGGCACCGGCGGCACGGCGGTGCGATTCGGCGCCGGCGACGACCTGCTGCAGATCCTGTCCGGTTCGCTCTTCACTGGCAGCGTCCAGGGCGGCGCGGGGACGGATACGGTCGAGATCGTGTCCGGGAGCGGGTCGGCCGGCGGCTTCGTTGATTTCGAGATCCTCCAGATCGACGCGGGCGCCAACTGGACGGTCACGGGAACCGAGACGTTCGCCACCATTACGAACTCCGGCACCCTCATCAATTCGGGCACCCTCAGCAATCTCAATACCATCGTCAATGACGGCACCGTGCTCAATAGCGGGACGGTGCTGAGCACCGTCACCCTGGCGGGCGCGGGTGTGCTGGCCAATGCCGCAGGCGCGTTGATCCAGGGAGCGAGCGACGGCGTGATGGGCACCGGCGGCGCGGCGCGCACGCTGACCAATGCCGGAACCATCATCGGCACCAGCGGCAGCGGCCTCTATCTGTCCGCCGGCGGCAGCATCACCAACCAGGGCAGCGCCTCCAGCATCCACGGCGGCATGCACGGCATTCGCGTGGCCGGCGGCGGCGGCACAGTGAGCAATGACGGGCAGATTTCGGGCGGTGTGCGCGGCATCTCGCTGCTGGCCGGCGGCAGCATTACGAACACCAATTCGGGGCTGATTTCCGGCACGCTCACCGGCGCCTATATTGCCGGCGGTCCGGCGAACGTGACCAATGCGGGCACCATTACCGGCGCCACCGGCCTTGCCTTCTCCGGCGCCTTCAATGCCACCGTGACCAACAGCGGCACGATTATCGGCACGGGCGGCACCGCGGTGCAGTTCGCCGGCGGCGACGACGTGCTGAACCTGCTTTTGGGCGCGGCCTTCTCAGGAGCGGTGGACGGCGGCGCGGGGACCAACACGCTGGCCTTCGTCTCCGGCACCGGGACGCTGAGCTTCACCAATTTCCAGATCGTGACAGTGGACGCCGGGGCATCCTGGACCAACAACGACACCCATGCGCTCACCAGCCTGTCCAATAGCGGCACGCTGACCAACACCGGCACCTTGCTCACCGCGTCCGGCACGTTTGCGAATTCCGGACGGCTGAACAATTCCGGCAGCATTTCCGGCACCGTGACCCTCGCCGGGGCCGGGGTCGTGGACAATCAGGCCGGCGGCAGGATCAGCGGCCTGATGGCGGCGATCAGCGGCAGCGGCGCAAGCGTCACCAACGCCGGCACCATTGTCGCGAGCGACACGGCGGGTATCGGCATCCAGCTGACATCGGCGGCGAGCGTCAATAATTCCACCAGCGGCGCGCTGATCTCGGGCGGCACGACCGGCGTCTCGCTCGGCGGGCTTGGAGCGGTGCTCAATCTCGGCAGCATCGTCGGGGTGCTCGGCTATGGCGTGGCGCTGGCCCTTGGTGGCTCGGTCTCGAACAGCGGCACCATCAGCGGCGGGGCGGCGGGCATCGCGGTCACCGGCGGCACCGCGACCATCACCAATACCGGCACCATCCTGGGCACCGGCACGGCCGGCGTGGGCGTGCTGTTCAGCGGCAGCGGCTCAGGCACCATCGACAATTACGGGGTGATCTCCGGGGCCGGCGGCACCGCGGTCGCCTTCGCGGGCGGCACCAACCTCCTGATCCTGGAGGGCGGCAGCACGCTCGTCGGGACGGCGGACGGGCGCCTCGGCACCAACACGCTGATCGTGCGCGACAACGCGATGCTGAGCAGCGTCAACGCCCTCGGCTTCCAATATGTCGGCTTCATCGATGCCACGCAGGTGATCGACGCGGGCTCGACCATCACCAATCCCACGGTGATCGCCGGCACCCTGACAAATGAGGGCCTGCTGAACGGCGCGGTCAATGTCGCCCTCGGCGCGAC
Organism: Roseixanthobacter finlandensis; assembly: GCF_043195105.2. Taxonomy (NCBI): domain Bacteria; kingdom Pseudomonadati; phylum Pseudomonadota; class Alphaproteobacteria; order Hyphomicrobiales; family Xanthobacteraceae; genus Roseixanthobacter; species Roseixanthobacter finlandensis. The sequence goes on from NZ_CM195536.1 coordinate 787,323, forward strand.
GCTGATCACCAGCGGCGAGGTGTCGGTGGATGCCGCCTCCACCAACGCCGGGTCGATCTCCAATTCCGGCACCTTCACTATTGGTGCCGCCTTGACCAATACCGGCACGCTCACCAGCAGCGGCACGCTGTCCAACGAGGGCAGCCTGGTCAATTCGGGCGTCTTGACCAATCTCGGGGATCTGCTGAACAGCGGACATCTCGCCAACGCGGCCGTGCTGTCGAACAGCGGCACCATCAGCGGCGCCGGAAGCCTCACCAATAGCGGCAGTTTCACCAACAGCGGCAGCGTCCTCGCCAGTGTGGCCCTCGGCGGCTCGGGTTCGGTGAACAACCAGGCCAGCGGACAGATCGTCGGTGCGCTCGCCGGCATTTCCGGCGGCAGCGGCGGCAATATCGTTACCAATGCCGGCACCATCCGCGCGACCGACAGCACCGGCACCGCAATCAGCCTGGCGGGCGGCACCATTGCCAACACAGGTGCCACGTCCCTGATCCGTGGCGGCAAGGACGGTGTTGTTTTCTCCGGCGCCGGCACGCTGACAAATTCCGGCACCATCCAGGGCGTCGGCGGAACCGGCGTGTCTCTGGCGGCCGGCGGCCTTGTCACCAACAGCGGTCTCCTGAGTGGCTTTGAGGCCGGCATCGCGGTTACCGGCGGCACCGCGCACATCACCAATACCGGCACCATCGAGGCCACCGGCGTGGTGGGCGTGGGGGTGCAATTCTCCGGCGGCGCCACCGGGACGATCGACAATTTCGGCACCATCTCCGGCGCCGGCGGCACCGCGGTGGCGTTCGCGGGCGGCACCAACCTCCTGATCCTGGAGAGCGGCAGCCTGCTGATCGGCATCGCCGACGGCACGCTCGGCGTGAATACGCTGGCGGTCCAAAGCGGTGCGCAATTGTCCGACGTTGAGGCCATCGGCTTCAGCGCCGTGGCGTTCCTCGACGCCGATCAGACCCTGGATGCCACCACCACCATCACCAATGCGGTGATCATTTCCGGCACCTTGACCAGCCTGGGCACCCTGAACGGCAGGCTGCAGGTGGATGCCGGCGCGACCCTCAACACGTCCGGCCTGGTCTCGGTGGATGCCGCCTCAACCATCGGCGGGCACGTGGCGAACAGCGGAAGCTTCGTCAATTCCGGCACGCTCACCAGCAGCGGATCGATCGGCAACAGCGGCACGCTGATCAACACGGGCGCGTTCATCAACAACGGCACGCTGGTGAATTCCGGCGGCATGGCCAATTTCGGCTCCATCACTGGCGCGGGCAGCTTCACCAATAGCGGCAGCTTCACCAATGGCGGGATGCTGGTCGGTCTCATCGACGGCGTGAGTGGCAGTGGCACCATCGCCAACAGCGGCACCATCATCGGTATCGCCGACACCGGCGTCGATCTCGGCCCCGGCGGCAGATTGACCAATACCGGCTTCATTGAGGGCGGCACCTATGGCGTCGTGGTGGGCACCGGCGGAACCGTGGTCAATTCCGGCACGATTCTGGATGATGCCATCGCCGGCCTCGCCCTCGGCAGCGCTGCGAGCCTGACCAATTCCGGCACGATCGGCGGCACGATCGGTCTGCTGTTCACCGGCACCGGGGCCAGCGTCACCAACAGCGGCACCATCACCGGTACTGGCGGCATTGCGGTGCAGTTCGGCAGCGGCGTGAACGACCTGACCCTGACCACCGGCTCGGTGCTGAACGGCGCCATTGACGGCGGCGCGGGCGCAGGGCGCATTGCCCTCGCCGGCACCGGCTCCCTATCCAGCACCATCGCGAATTTCGGTGCCGGCAGCGCGCTCACCATCGCCAGCGGCGCGTCCTGGACCGCCTCGGGCAATTGGAGCATCGGCGCGGTGACCAATTCCGGCACGTTGCAGCCGGGCGGCGCGGGCGGCACGCTGCAACTCAACGGAACGTTCGTGCAGACCGCCGGCGGGAACTTGCAGGTGGCGGTCAACCCCGCCGGCCAAAGCTCACGCCTGTTGGTGACGGGCGCGGCGACGCTGGGCGGAACGCTCTCGGTGCTGGCGGCCACGGGGTCCTATCAACCCTCCACCAGCTATTCGATCCTGACCAGCACGACCCTGAGCGGGCAGTTCGACAGCGTGACCACCGATCTCGCCTTCCTCATCCCGCAAGTCAACTACGGGCCAACGGCGGTCACGCTGACGCTCTCGACCGGCGCGCAGCCGGTGCGCTTCTCCAGCGTGGCGATGACGCGGAACCAGTTCAACACCGCCAATGCCGTGGAGGCCGGGGGATCGGGCTCGGCGCTTTATCAGGCGGTGGTGGGGCAGAGCGTCGCCGGCGCCCGCACCGCCTTCACCCTGCTGTCGGGCGAGGCCTATGCGAGCGTCAGCTCAGCGCTGCTGGACGATGCCCGGGTGGTGCCACAAACCCTGCTCAACCGGCTGCGGCAGGACGCCTATAAGGATGCGGGCGGCGCGATGGCGGCGTTGGGTGCGGGCGGCCCGGTCACCGCCAGCTCCGGCTCAAACGTCACGCGCGGCACGGCTTCGAACCCGGCAACCACGGCCGATGCAGGCGCCTCGCGTCTCATGGCCTGGGGCGAAGCGTTCGGCGGCTGGGGCGACATCAACGGCAACGGCAATGCGGCGGCTGTCAGCCATGATCGCTCGGGCTTCCTCACCGGCCTCGATGCGCGCGTCGGCGAGGACTGGCGGGTTGGCCTCGGCGGCGGCTATGCCACCACGGATATCTCCATTCCCGACCGTGCCAGTTCGGCGCAGGTCGGCACCTACAGCCTCGGCCTTTATGCCGGCCGGGCCTTCGGGCAGCTCAATGTGCGGTTCGGCGGCGCTTATAATTGGAGCGACGTGGACATGGACCGGCAGGTGCTGTTCCCCGGCTTCAGCAACACGCTCAGTTCTAGCTATAGCGCTCAGACCGCGCAGATGTTCGGCGAATTGGGCTATGGCTTCAGCTGGAACGCCTTCGCGCTGGAGCCGTTTGCCGGCCTCTCCTATGTGCATCTGAATACCGGGAGCGCGAACGAGATCGGCGGCGCGGCGGCGCTCAGGCTGAATAGCGCCTCCGCCGACCTGACCTATTCGACGCTCGGACTGCGGATCGGCACCACATGGGCGCTCGACAACGGCATCATCTTGGTGCCGCGCATGATGCTCGCCTGGCAGCACGCCTATGGCGATCTCGACCCGGCGGCAAATCTCGCCTTCAGCACCACCGGAATTGATTTCAGCGTGACCGGAGCGGCGTTGGCGCGCGATGCGGCGCTGGTGGAGCTTGGCGCCGATTGGAAGCTCAGCGACAGCGTGAAGCTGGGAGTCTCATACCGTGGCACCGTGTCCAACGTGGTGCAGGACAATGCGGTGACGGGCGTGTTCTCCTGGTCGTTCTGAAAAGGACGCGCGCCGCCAGCGGCGTTGACACCCCGCCAGGATTCAGGACATTCGGCCCATGAACGCCTTGCATCCCAATCTCTGTGTCTGCGGCAGCGGCTTACGGCCAGTGCGCTGCTGCCAGCTGGACCTGCGCACGCTCGGGCCGGCGGCGGCGAGCCGGCATCTGCTGCCGGTGGTGGACCAGGCGATCGCCAGCCACGCGCGCGGCGCGATCGTGGAGGCGGAACGGCTCTGCCTGGAGGTGCTGGAGCTGGCGCCGGGGCAGGGCGGTGCACTCGCCATCCTCTATCAGATCCGCAAGGCGCAGGGCGCGCTGCCGGCGGCCGAGGCGCTGGTGCGGCGGCTGGTGATGCTGGACCCGAACAATGTCTGGGCGACCCAGGAACTGGCCCTGCTGCTGTTCGGCAAGGGTGACCTTGCCGAGGCGGAGGTTCACGCCCGCAACGCGGTGCGCATCGCGCCGGCCGATCCGCAGTCGCACAATCTCATGGGCATGGTCACGACCGAGGCCAACCGGCCCCAGGTCGGCGAATTTCATTATCGGCGCGCGCTGGACCTGCTTGGACACCGCCCGCCGATCCTCCTCGCCAATCTCGCCTGGAATCTGAAGAACCAGGGCAAGATGGCCGAGGCCCGTGCGCTTTATCAAGAATCCGCGGCCGCCGCCCCGGCGGTGCTCCAAACCCTGCTGGGCTGGGCGCGCATGGAGGAGACCGACCGCGACTTCGCCCGTGCCGACGCTTTGCTGGACCAGGCGGGGGCGATCGCGCCCGACCATCCGAGCATCCTCCTGAACCGCGCCATCGTGCGCGGCCGCGCCAAGGATTATGACGGGGCGCTGGCGATCCTCGATCGGATCGAGCAGCGCAGCCCTGGCGGCGGGCTCGGCACCAATGAGATGCTGGAGAAAGGCCGCCTGCTCGACAAGATGGGCCGCTACGACGAGGCCTTTGCGGCTTTCGATGCCGGCAAGCGCCAGAATGTGGCGGTGAGCGGCACAATCTATATGGCCGAGCATGCCGCCGATCTCGCCGCCCGGCTGAAGGCCTATTTCACCGCCGGCCGCCTGCGCATCGTGCCCCGGGCAAAGCCGGTGGAGAGTGGGCCGCGCCCCGTGTTCATCCTTGGCTTCCCGCGTTCCGGCACCACCATGGTGGAGCAGACGCTTTCCGCCCATCCCAAGGTATCCGCGGGTGATGAGCTGACCTTCGTCCACGACATCGCCAATCTGATGCCGCGCATGCTCAACAGCCCGCTGGCCTATCCCGAGGCGCTGGCCGATCTGTGGATGGGCGATCAATGCGAGGGACTGGACAATCTGCGCGATTATTATCTTCAGCGCGCGCGCCAATCGGGCATCATGGAGCCGGGCGCCACCCGCTTCACCGACAAGATGCCGCTGAACGAGACCCATATGGGCCTCATCGCCCTGATGTTCCCGGATGCGCCGCTGATCCATGTGCTGCGCCACCCGCTGGATATTGTCCTGTCGGTCTATTCCAATCATCTCACCCATGGCTTTTACTGCGCCAATGCGCTGGAAACCATTGCGCAGCACTATCTGCTGGTGATGGATCTCGTGGATCACTATCGGCGCGAGATGACGTTGAAATATCTGGCGGTCCGCTATGAGGACATCGTCGACGACCAGGAGGCGCATGTGCGCCGCATGCTCGCTTTCGCCGACCTTCCGTTCGACAAAAGGTGCCTGCAATTCCACGAGAACAGGCGTTATGCGCGCACCGCCAGCTATGCCCAGGTGACCGAGAAGCTCTATGACCATTCGCGCTATCGCTATCGCTTCTATCTCAAGCATCTGGCGCCGGTGATTGCGATGCTGGAGCCGGTGATCGCGCGCCTCGGCTATACGATCGATGGCTAGCGGGGGGCCGGCTCATCCAGCGGGATCCGGCACGGCCGGCCTGGTGCGGGGTCCTGAGGGCGTCTTTGGCCCGCAGGTGCTGGCGAGCGGTCCGCAGGGGATCACCCGCACCGTCGACGGCTGGCTGGCGGAGGCTGAGGCCCACGAGCAGGCCGGACGACTGGAGGAGGCCGAGCGGATACTCGCCCAGGTGCTTCAGGCCATGCCGCATTATGCTCCAGCGCTGCACCAGGGCGCCATTTTGTCCCATCGGCGCCAGCGGCCCCAGGAGGCCCTCGACCGGCTCGAACGGGCGCTTGCCGTGGCTCCGGACCACCCTTTGTTTCACCGCAACATCTGCGAGATTTATCGCGGCCTATGCCGCCTCGACGAGGCCGTGTTTCACGGCCGCCGGGCGGTGGAGCTGACGCCGGACGACGCGGGCGCCAATTACAATCTCGGCGTCATCCATTACGACCGCATGGAAATCGACGCCGCCATCCATTATGCGCGCCGCGCGTTGGAACTGGACCCGGCCATGGCGGCGGCGCATTTCGAGCTGGCGGAAGCCCTGCTGGTGGATGGGCAGTTCGCCGAGGGCTGGCGCGAATATGAATGGCGGTTCGACCTGCCCAGCTCGCAGCCGCTGCTGCCGCTCAAGGACAAGCCGCAATGGGATGGCCAGCCCATGCCCGAGGGCACCTTGCTGCTGATCGGCGACCAGGGCTTCGGCGATACCATCCAGTTCTGCCGTTATGTCAGCGATGTGGCCCGGCTCTGTCCCAATCTCATCATGGCGTGCAGTTCGGAGATGAAGCCGATCGTGCTGCAGCAAGGCGGCATCACCCAATATTTCGACCGGTGGGAGCATGCGCCGGCCTTCGACGCCTATTGCCCGCTGTCGGGCCTTCCCCGGCTGTTCGGCACGGCGTTGGAGAGCATTCCGGCGCCGGTGCCCTATGTCCGCGCCGATCCGGCCAAAGTGGAACACTGGCGCGCCCGGCTCGCCGAGCTAGTTCCGCAGGACTTCCAGAGCGTGGGTGTGGTGTGGGCCGGACGGCCGACCCATGGCAATGACTTCAACCGCTCCATGAGCCTTCGGACCTTGGCCCCGCTCGGCCGCCTGCCACGGACCGCGTTGGTGTCGCTTCAGATGGGGCCGGCGATGGCGCAGGTTGCGGAATATTATGGCGCGGCGCCGCTGATCAACCTCGCCGCCGAAATCGTCGATTTCACCGATACCATGGCGATCCTGGAGATCCTCGACGACATCGTCGCCGTGGATACGTCCATCGTGCATCTGGCGGGCGCGATGGGCCGGCCGGTCTCGGTGCTGTTGCCGTTCGCGCCGGACTGGCGCTGGCTGCGGGAACGCGCCGACACCCCCTGGTATCCCAGCGTCCGTCTGTTCCGCCAGCCGCGCAGCGCCGCCTGGGCGGAGCCGGTCGCGGCGGTGACCGCCCACCTGGCGCGCCAAGCAGGGACCCGCGGTCGTGGCCCGCGCAGCTAAGCGCCTTTCCCCGCTTCAGGGGTGGAGAGAGCATTTCATCGTCTCACGGAAACGTTGAAATGCTCTAACTCATTGCGGTGTCACATTTTTTCACCTGAACCGGTGCCCACTTCGCTCGAAAATGCTCTGCCGCGCGCTGACGGCGGGGCATAACCTGGAGATATCCGCCGCCGCGCCAAACTGTATCGCAAGGGGCGGAAAGAAGCGGCTAAGGTCGGCCCGGATTTCGCGCATCGCGCCCCACGCCCTTGCATCTGACCTTCCAGGAGCCGTCCCATGCCGCTTCGCACGATGCTTTTCGCGCCGGGCAATCACGCCCGCCGAGTCGAAAAGGCCTTCGAAGTGGGGGCGGACGCGGTCATCCTCGATCTGGAGGATGCGGTGGCCGTCAGCGAGAAGAGCGCCACGCGCCCGCTGGTGGTGGAGGCCCTCGCCCGGCCGCGCCGCTGCGCCGGCTATGTGCGCGTCAACGCCATGGACACGCCGTTCTGCTTCGGCGACCTTGCCGCCGTGGTGCGCCCCGGGGTCGACGGCATCATGCTGCCGAAAATCGAATCGGCGCGGCACCTGTTCGCGGCCGATTGGATCCTCACCCAGTTGGAGCGCCAGCACGGCCTGCCCGAACGCGGCATCGACCTGCTGCCCATCGTCGAGACCGCCAAGGGCTTCGCCAATCTTGCGGAAATCGTCACTGCCGGCACCCGCGTGCGGCGCTTCGCGTTCGGTGCGGGAGACTTCGCCCTCGACACCAACATGAACTGGACCGCCCATGAGGGCGAGCTGGCCCACGCCCGCGCCAGCCTCGTAGCCGCCTGCCGCGCCGCCGATCTGGAGCCGCCCATCGACAGCGTCTGGGTTCGGCTCGACGATGCGGAGGGGCTGAAGCGCTCCGCCGCGTTTGTGGCCGGCACGGGCTTCCAGGGCAAGATGTGCATCCATCCGGCGCAGATTCCCGTGGTCAACGCGGTGTTCACGCCCGGCGACGCCGAAATCGCCATGGCGCGGCGCATCGTCGAGGCATTCGCGCAAGCCGAGGCGCGGGGTGAGGCCGCGTTCCAGCTCGACGGCAAGTTCGTGGATTATCCCATCGTCTTCCGGGCCCAGCGCGTGCTCGCCACGGTCCAGGCGATCCGCGACCGGGAGCAGGCGGCCTGATGCGCGCGCCGGGGCGAGGCGGGCGTAGGGATAGGCGCGGCCATCGCAAGTAAAGCGGGAATAACCCTCGCCCAATTCAGCGGTCGGCCCGCCGGTATATTTGCCCACCGCGGTCTATATTTCGCCCGGCTGAAGTGGACGAGGGGGCTCGGTCTGGCCAAAGGCTCGGGAGGCAAATACCTGGCGACGCTTCGTTGGGGCGGCCGAGCCGGGACGCCTCGCGCGCCCGTGTCGGGGACGCGAGAGCGATGCGCACGCCGAGATTTTCGGGTATAAGATCATGTTCAGACAGACAATCGGTTTGTATTCGCGGGTTCTGGACAGGCGCCACCAGTGACGCCAATATTTGATTCATCGGGCCGTGGTGCCGGGTTGGTCCAGTGCTTCGGCGTGAGACAAGAGAAAAGTACGGCGGATGAGTGAAGCAAGGGAATTTGACAAGGAATTCTTGGTCGCGCGGCCGGCGGCGCTGCTGCGGCACAGCGTGACTGAAAGCATCCGCCAGGCCATCGCCGCGGGCCGGTTCCGTCCCGGCGAGCGCATGCCCGAGCGCGACCTGTGCGAGATGACCGGCGTGAGCCGGACCTTGGTGCGCGAGGCGCTGCGCCAGCTGGAATCCGAGGGCCTGATCGAGGTGGTCGCCCACAAGGGACCGGTGGTGGCCCGCATCACCGCCGCCCAGGCGATCGGGGTCTATCAGGTGCGCGAGGTGCTGGAAGGGCTCGCCGCGCAATTGTTCGCCGCCCACGCCTCGGAAGAGCAGTATCGCGACCTGCATGCCGCCTTCGAGGAGGTGAAGAGCGAGGAACTGGCGGTCAAGCGCGTGACCTTGAAGAACAAATTCTATCAATGCCTCATCGCCGGTTCGGGCAATGATGCCCTCGGCAAGGCCCTGTTCATGCTGAATTCGCGCACCATGTTGCTGCGCGCCCAATCGCTCCAGGCGCCCAACCGCTGGAACCAGAGCTTGAGCGAGCTTCAGGCGCTGATGGACGCCCTCGACGAGCGTGACCCCGTAAAGGCGCGCGCCATCGCCATGGACCATGTCCGCCGGGCGGCTGCCGCCGCCATGCACACGTTCTCCATGGACGGGCGCGAGGACAAGCGCCGCCGCCGCACACCCGCCGCTTATGCGTGAGCGCGCCGCCGCTGGCATCGCCCGCGCTGTGCGGGTCGGTGCGCGACGGGGCAAGGTGTAAGGGCGAGATTAGAATAATATTGTATGATTGTAATATTAAAACGCCGGCTCCGCGCAGGGTGGCCCCCGGGGCGCGCGACCGGCCGGCGTGGATGGCCGGGACAAGCCCGGCCACGACGATGCGAAAGACGACGCGCCTTTGGTCGAAAACTCTCTAAGACCGATCGACATTCCCGGTTCGACGCCGTTGCGGGAGACATCGTCATGCATGGGTTTGTCCCGTGCATCCACGCGGCACCGCTGGCACCGGCTTTTTCGGCGAACCGGTGTTCGCCGAACGTGCTCTAGGAGGCGCTGCGCACCTTCACGCCCGCCTCGTCTTCCACCAAGGTGACGATCTTCGTGAAGTCGGATTCAAAGCCGAGCTTGCGCACCGCCTCCGCCCAGAGCTTGGCCACCACGTCGCAGGCCTCCAGGGACAGGCCCATGGCCTTGGCCTCTTGCATGAACAATTGCACGTCCTTGTTCATAAGCCCGGTGGAGAAGCCGTAGTCGAACGTGCCCGGCAGGATGGACTGGGGAAATTTCTGGAGCGTGGCGGTGTTGCGGCCGCTGCCCACATTGATCACGTTGACCATCACCGTGGGGTCGATGCCGGCCTTCGCGCCCATCACCAGGGCCTCCGAGCTCAGCGCCATGGCGGCCGCCGAAAGCAGGTTGTTCACCAGCTTCATGGTCTGGGCGAGCCCCTGCTTCTCGCTGATATAGAAGGGTTTTCCGATCACCGTCAGCTCGGGCATCAAATCGTCGTAATCCGTCTTGGGGCCGGAGAACATGACCGCGAGCGTGCCCGCCTTGGCCCCCCCGACGCCGCCGCTGACCGGGGAATCCATCCACACAATGTTTTTCGCCTTCATCCGCTCGGCGAGGCTCGCGGCCATGTCCGGGCCGGTGGTGGAGAGGTCCACGATGCGCTTGACCCGGGTGCCGGCGGCAAGGCCGTTTTCCCCTATGGCGACCGCCTCGATGATCGGTGGCGTCGGCAGGGAGAGAAAGATGGTTTCGGCCTTGGAGGCGACGTCCGCCGGCGATGTGGCGCGCACGGCGCCGCGGTCGACGAAGGCTTGAACCGCGTCCTCGCGCGTGTCGAAGACGACGAGCGTGCAGCCAGCGTCCAGAAGGCGTCCCGCCATCTGCATGCCCATGTTGCCGAGACCGATGAAGCCGAATGTTTTGCTCAAGATTTCCTCCAACCCGATGGTGGCCGCACGCCGCCTTCTGGCGGTCGCTGTCGCACGGGGAAGAATGCTCCGCCGGGGCGAGGGACCGGCCGCCGGTGCGGAGCTGTGTGTGACGCAGGCACAATATCGACCTTATTTCAGTAATACAATCATATTGACATCGCCGGGGAGACGTGTTGAGTTTTCGTCAGTTCCGTGAGGGGGCGCACCATTTCGCGCGGCTTTTTTGTCCGTGCAGTGGAGCGCCTCAACGCCTTCGACCGAAGCGCTTACCTGTCGCAATTGGTTCGCCCCGTCGCGGTTCCATTCTCATATCCGCGCCGGCCCCGGCGGTGTTCAGGGCCTGTGCGCGGCAATGAACAGGCGGACGCCCGAACCGGCGCCACGTCCAAAAAAACAAATCGCGTGAAGATATTCACGAGGAGGAAACATGAAGCCGATCGTCTTGGCCGCAGTCGCGGCAACACTGCTGTGCGGCAGTGCCATGGCGCAGGAACAGTGCCAGCCCGGCGAGACCGTGATCAAATACAGTCACGTCAGCGCGCCCACCGGAAATCCAAAGGGAGAGATGGCGGTCGCCCTGGCCAAGCGCATCAATGCCGAGATGAACGGCAAGCTGTGCATGCAGGTCTATCCGAGTTCCCAGCTCTACAATGACGACGAGGTGATGGAGGCGCTGGCCATCGGCGACGTCCAGCTGGCCTCGCCCGATATCGGCAAGCTTGGCGCCTACACCAAGAAGTTCGACGTCTTCAACCTGCCGTTCCTGTTCAAGGACACCGATGCGGTTTCCCGCTTCACCCACGGCCCGGTGGGTCAGAAGCTGCTGGAGTCCATGCAGAGCAACGGCTTCGTCGGCGTGACCTATCTCTATAACGGCCTGCGCGCGTGGTCGGCCAATCGCCCCTTGCTGGAACCGAAGGACCTCAAGGGTCTGAAGATCCGCGCCACCACCTCCGACGTTTCCATCGCCATGATCAGCGCCCTCGGTGCCACCGCGCAACCGCTGGCCTGGAGCGAGGTGTTCGGCGCCTTGCAGACCGGCGTCGTCGATGGCCAGGAAAACACTTGGTCCAACATCTATACCGGAAAACTTTATGAAGTTCAGGACGGCATCACCGAGACAAATCACCAGTTCCTGACCTACATCCTTGTGACGTCGAAAAAGTTCATGGACAAGCTTTCTCCGGATGTGCGCGCTCAGTTCCTGAAAATCTCCAACGAGGTCGCGGAGGAATACAATAAGAAAGCAACCGCGATCAATGACCAGAGCAAGCAGCGCATCATCGATGCCGGCGTGAAGGTGCGTCATCTTTCGCCCGAGCAGCGCCAGCGGTGGGTCGATGTCGTCAAGCCGGTCTGGAAGCAGTTCGAGAGCGGCATCGGGGCCGATGTGATCCAGGCGGCCGTGGCCTCCAACACCCCCTGAACCGAGGCGGTGCGCGCCGCCCCCGTGGCGGCGCGCGGCGCGGCTGCCCACAGGCGCCCGGAGGCAGCCTGGCCGTGCCTGCCCACGCGTTGCGGGCCTGCCGCCTCGAACGCCGACATCGCTTGAAGAGTCCCGCCTGCCGGTCATGGAGACTTGCCAGTCCCTGGGACTTGGCGGTGCGGGCGGCGCTATCTGTATTCCTAAGGATACGACAAATGGGCAGGTTCGGTCAGAGTGTCGATCGCGTGGAACGCATAATCATCGCGTTCCTGATGGGCGCCATGGTGCTCACCTCGTTCGCGCAAGTCGTCGCCCGCTATGTGTTCAACACCGGCTGGCTCGGGGCTCTTGAGTTCACCCGCATCCTGTTCGCCTGGCTCATCCTGTTCGGGATGTCCTATGGCGTGAAGATCGGGTCGCATCTTGGCGTGGATACGTTCGTGCGGGCTTTTCCCAAGCCGATATTCCGGGCGTTCGCCATCTTCGGCGCGCTATGCGGCGTGCTTTATGCCGCCATCTTCTTCGCCGCCGACTGGCTCCAGCTGTTCGGCCTTCCCACCAGCGGCGGGGCCTACAGCTATTGGCTGCGGACCTTCAACACCGGGATCGGCCTGCATGAATTGCGCTATCCCGAATGGGCGCAGCATGCCTTCGGCATGCAGGCCCGCGTCCACCGCTGGGTGGTCTATTTCATCCTGCCCCTTGGCCTTGCGCTGCTGGCGTACCGGTGCGCGCAGGCCGCGATCCAGATCTGGCGCGGTGAGCGCGAGATGATCACCATCTCCCACGAGAGCGGCGAGCTCATGGATGAGGAGACCTTCGCGGGCACCCACGAACCTTCGGCGGCATCCGGGCGTGATGCGGCCGCGGCCAAGCGGGGGAAGTGAGACATGGTCTCGTTTTTCCTCTGCGCTTCCTTGCTGGGACTGCTGTTCGCCGGCGTGCCGGTGGCCATCAGCCTCGGCCTCGCCAGTGTGCTGTCGATCGTGCTGTTCTCGTCGGACAGCATGTCCTCGGTGGCGCTGAAGCTGTTCACCGCCTCGCAGAGCTATACGCTGCTGGCGATTCCCTTCTTCATCCTGGCCTCTTCCTTCATGTCCACCGGGGGCGTCGCGCGCCGGATCGTGCACTTCGCGGTGGCCGCGGTGGGGCACATCCGGGGCGGCCTCGCCATCGCCTCGGTCATGTCGTGCATGCTGTTCGCGGCCCTGTCCGGCTCGTCGCCGGCGACCGTGGTCGCGATCGGCAGCATCGCCATCACCAGCATGCGCGAGGCGGGCTATACCAAGGAGTTCGCGGCGGGCATCATCGCCAATGCCGGGACCTTGGGCATTCTCATCCCGCCCTCCATCGTCATGGTGGTCTATTGCGCGGCCACCGACGTGTCGGTCAGCCGCATGTTCCTTGCGGGCATCCTGCCGGGGATCGTGGCCGGTTTCCTGCTGATGGCGACCATCTATGTCTTCGCGCGCCTGCGGAACATGCCCAAGGCGCCGTTCAGCGGCCTTGCCGTGATCCGCGATGCGTTCCTCGATGCCTCCTGGGGCCTGTTCCTCGTGGTGGTGATCCTGGGCGGCATCTATGGCGGCGTGTTCACGCCCACGGAAGCCGCCGCGGTGGCCGCGGTCTATTCCTTCCTCGTGGCGAATTTCATCTATCGCGACATGGGTCCCCTGAAGGGCGAGCCGTGGCGCCGCCCCGGCGAGACGCTGGCGCACACGTTGCGGCGCAATCTGTTCGTCATGATCGCGCGTTCCGTGCCCGCCCTGTTCCACCGCGACACCGAGCGTGTCCTAGTGGAGGCGGGGAAGGCGACGATCATGCTCATGTTCATCATCGTCAATGCCATGCTCTTCGCCCATGTGCTGACGGCGGAGCGGGTGCCGCAGACCATCACGGAATGGATGATCGGCGCCGGGTTCAACTGGTTCACCTTCCTCCTGGTGGTCAATCTGATCCTGCTGCTGGGCGGCCAGTTCATGGAGCCGTCGGGGCTTCTGCTGATCGTCGTGCCGGTGGTCTTTCCCATCGCCATGGCGCTCGGCGTCGATCCCGTCCACTTCGGCATCATGATCGTGGTGAACATGGAGATCGGGCTGATTTCCCCGCCCATCGGCATCAATCTGTTCGTGACGGCGGCGGTGGCGCGCATGAGCGTGGTGGATGTGGTGAGGGCGGCGATGCCGTTCATCATCGTCCTGTTCGTGGTCCTGATCATCGTCACCTATGTGCCGGTGCTGTCCACCATCCTGCCCTACACGCTGATGGGACCGGAGCCGCTCGGCTTCAAATGAGTGGCGGCCTGCGCGCCGCTCAACGTCTTTCCCCGCTGCGGCGGGGCGCCCGGGCCGGGTGGAAGCGGCCTTGACAACAAAGGGAGTTCACTTCGATGGAGATCAAACGTGGCGGGTCCACACCCTCTCGCAAGGCGCCGGCGAAATCCTTCACCGGCACGGTGTGGCAGGACCCGATCATCGAGGCGCCGGAACCGGCCCTGCTGAAGTCCAACGTGGTGATGTTCGAGCCCGGCGCCCGCACCGCCTGGCATACCCATCCCATGGGCCAGACGCTCTATGTCACCGCCGGCATCGGCCTCTGCCAGTCGTGGGGCGGTCCGATCCAGGAGTTCCGCGCCGGCGACGTGATCTGGATCGCGCCGGGCGAGAAGCATTGGCACGGCGCAACGCCCACCAACATGATGACCCACATCTCCATGCAGGAAGGCCACAATGGCGTGGTGGTGGAATGGCTCGAGCACGTGAGCGACGAACAATATAACGGCGCGGCCTGATCGGGCGGCCGGGCTGCGGCGGTGTCCCCGTCGCAAGCCCGGCCGCGTCCCACATGTGCCCGCCATGAGTGAGGAGGAAAGCGGTGGCTCGATTTCCCGACGCCGACTGGATGGCCGCCTTCGCTGGAAGGGTGGCCCAGGATCGCGAATTGTCCGTCATCGGCGGCAAGTTCGACGTGGACATGGGGATGACCTTCGGCGCCTTGCGCTATGTGCTGAAAATCCGGCGCGGGCGGGTGGACGAGATCATCGCTTCGCCGCGCTTCGACGTGCGCACCCAGTTCGAGATGCGCGCGCCGCTGGAGCTGTGGGAGCGCTTCCTGAGCGAGACCCCGCCACCGCTCTATCACGACATTTTCGCCATGATCATGCGGGTGCCCGAGTTCCGGCTGGAGGGCGACACGCTCGTCGCCATGCAGAACGCGCGGGCGCTGCACCGGATGATGAACGTCATGCGCAGCGTGGGCTACGGCAATGCCTGATTTCGAACCCATCCTCGGACGCTATTTGAAGGTCGCCATCAAGGGGCGCGCGCACCGGATCTTCGTGGAGGAGGCCGGCGCGGGCATTCCGCTCATCTGCCTGCACACCGCCGGCGCCGACAGCCGGCAGTTCCGCCACCTGCTGAATGACACGGAGGTCACCGACTGCTTCCGCGTCATCTGCTTCGACCTGCCCTGGCACGGCCGGTCCGATCCGCCGGCCGAATGGTGGCTGGACCCCTACGAGCTGACCACCGAGGATTATCTCGCCGCCATCGAGGCGGTATGGATGGCGCTCGGCGTCGAGCGGCCGGTCTTCATGGGCTGCTCCATGGGCGGGGCCATCGTGTTGCGGGTGGCGAGCGATTTCCAAGGGCGGATTCGCGGCGTGATCGGCCTCGAAAGCGCGGCCCATGCGCCGGGGCGCTACAATGACTTCCTGCTGCATCCGGCGGTTCACGGCGGCGAGCTTGTGGCCACCTATACGTTCGGCCTCAACGCGCCACAGAGCCCGGAAGAGGGAAAGCGCGACAATTGGTGGTATTATTCGCAGTCCGGTCCCGGCGTCTATCGGGGCGACGTGATGTTCTACAGCATGGACTTCGATGCCCGTACGCACATCAAGACCATCGACACGAACATCTGCAAGGTCAGCCTGCTGACGGGCAGCTATGATTATTCCTGCACGCCGGCCATGACGGCGGAGGTGGCCGCCGCCATCCCCGGCTGCCGCCATGCCGAGATGCCGGGCATCGGGCATTTCCCCATGATCGAGAATTATCCGCTGTTCCGCACGTTTCTTCTGCCGGAACTGGATTTCATGGCCAACGACTGACCCTGCCGGCCGCGATCCGCAAGATTTCGCGGCAGGCAGGACGCAATACTCACGAGACAAATGCTCACGGAAAAAGAGCAGGAAACAAGGGCACGCCGCGCACGGCGATGCCCATGATGGGAGGAGCCGAATGGCGCTCGAACCTTACGAAGTCTATGCGGTGCATTACGCGCATAATCCCGCGGCCACCTCGGCGCATAATTTCGTCGGCGGCGATGCCCATGACGTGCCCATGCCGCTCGATTATTTCGTGTGGGCGATCAAGGGCAACGGCCGCACCTTCATCCTCGATACCGGCTTCGACGAGGCCATGGCGCAAAAGCGCAAGCGCCAGTTCCTGCGCTCGCCCGGCGCGGGGCTCAAATGCATCGGCATCGACCCGGACATGGTCGAGGACGTGATCATCTCGCACATGCATTATGACCACAGCGGCAATTACGATCTCTTCCCCCGCGCCAGATATCATCTCCAGGATATCGAGATGGGCTATTGCACCGGCCGCTGCATGTGCCACGCGGCGATGAAGATGCCGTTCGAGGAGGAAGACGTGGTGGCCATGGTCCGCAAGGTCTATGCCGGCCGCGTGCAGTTCCACGACGGCACGGCGGAACTCGCGCCCGGCATCAGCGTCCACCACGTGGGCGGCCACAGCAAGGGGCTCCAGGTGGTGCGGGTGTGGACGCGGCGCGGCTGGCTGGTGCTGGCCTCGGACGCGAGCCATTTCTACGCCAATATGGAGCAGGGCCGGGCCTTCCCGATCCTCCACAGCCTCGCCGATACGCTGGAGGGCTATGACCGGCTGCGGGCATTGGCCAGCGACCGCTCGGCCATCATCCCCGGCCACGATCCGATCCTGTTCGACCGCTATCCCGCGCCCGCTCCGGGCCTGGAGGGCGTGGTCCTGCGGCTCGATGCGGATCCCAAGGGGTAAGCGGGACCAAGGGGTAAGCGGGATAAAACACCGGGTCTGAGGCGGGCACCCGCGTCAGGCCCGGCGTGCGCGCCCCCGGCCGGCCGCCGGGGATCACAGGCCGAGATAGGCCTCGCGCACCTTGGGGTTTTCCATCAGGGCCGCGGCGCTGTCGGCGAGCACGATCCGCCCGGATTCCAGCACATAGCCGCGCGAGGCCACCGACAGGGCGAGCGAGGTGTTCTGCTCCACCAGCAGGATCGAGGTGCCCTGCTGGTGGATCTTCACCAGCGCGTCGTGCACCTCGTCCACCACGATGGGCGCGAGGCCGTGGCTCGGCTCGTCGAGGATCAGGAGCCGCATGCCGAGCATCATGGCGCGGCCCAGCACGACCATTTGCTGCTCGCCGCCGGAGAGGGTGCCGGCGCGCTGGTTGCGGCGCTCGCGCAGGCGCGGGAACAGCGAGAAACTCTCCTCCAGCCGCTGCTTGTGGGCCGGGTCGTGGCGCACGCAATAGGCGCCGAGCAACAGGTTTTCCTCCACCGTCATGTCGGGAAAGACATGCCGGCCCTCGGGCACATGGGCGATGCCGAGCTTGGGCACATCATAAGGCGCGGTCGCCATCAGGTCGTGCCCGTCGAAGGTGATGCGCCCGCGCGCGTTGCGCACCAGGCGCGAGATGGTGCGCAGAAGCGTGCTCTTGCCGGCCGTATTGGCGCCGATGACGCAGATGAACTCGCCTTCGCTCATCTCCATGGAAATGTCGTGCAGCACGTCATTGCCGTCATAGCCGGCATGAAGGTGCTCGATCCGCAGCAACGGGGCTCCGGTCATGTTCATGTGCCCCTTCTCACGCGTATTCGCGGCCGAGATAGGCGCGCACCACCTCGGGGTTTTTCGCGATGTCCTGCGGCGCGCCGTCGGCGATCTTGCGGCCGAAATTGAGCACCACGATGCGCTCGCACAGGGACATGATGGCATGCATGTGGTGCTCGACCACGATGACGGTGAGCCCGTCGTCCCTCAGCGAGCGGATCAGGGCCATGATCTCCTCCATTTCCACATGGTTGAGCGCGGCCATCACCTCGTCGAGCAGCAGCACCTTGGGCCGGGTGGCGAGGCTGCGCGCCACCTCCACCCGCGCGCGCTCGGGAAAGGAGAGGTCGCTCGCCGTCTTGCCGGCGATGTGCGCGAGGCCCACCCGGTCGAGGCAGGCCATGGCGGTCGTGCGGGCCTGCGCGACGCTGTCGCGCAGCAGGGCGCCGATGAGCACATTGTCGAGCACCGTGGCCTCCATGAACAGGGCCACGTTCTGGAACGTCTTGGTGAGGCCGCGCGCCGCCACCTTGTGGGGCTTGAGCCCGGTGATGTCCGCGCCGGCGAAGCGCACCGCGCCGCTGGTGGGCTTGTGCAGGCCCACCAGGGTGCTGAACAAGGTGGATTTGCCGGCGCCATTGGGCCCGATCAGGCCGATGATGTCCCCCGCGTCCACCTCGAACGATACATTGTCGAGGGCGAGCAGGCCGCCGAATCTCTTGGTGATGCCGTCCACCTGGAGGATTGGAGCGCTCATCCCTTCCTCCCCTTGCGCAGGCGCGCGATGCCGTTGGAGACCAGGACCAGCAGGCCGCGCGGCTCGATCAGGATGATGCCGATCAGCATCAGGCCGAACACCAGCTGGGAGAGGCCCGCCGCTCGCGAGGAGAGAGCGGCATTGGCGAATTCCTCCAGCGGCACGATGACGAAGGCGCCGATGAGGGGACCAGCCAGCGTGCCCGCGCCCCCGAGGATGGCGATGATGGCGGCGCGCACGGAGATGGCGACGATGCCGAACACCGCCTCGGGATCGAAGAAATAGGTGAATTGGGCATAAAGCGTGCCCAGCAGGGCGGTGAGCGCGGCCGAGATTACGGCGGCGGTGATCTTCACCCGCGTGGTATCCACGCCCACCACCTCGGCGGCATCGGGATTTTCCTTCACCGCCCGCAGGCGATAACCCAGCGCGCTCTTCTGGATCACCAGGAAGATGACGCAGATGAGCACCAGCGCGCCGAGGATGATGTAGTAATAGGGCGTCGTGCCCTTGAATTGCAGCAGCGCGAGACTGTCCGCCGCATAGGGCACCGACAGGCCCGCCGGGCCGCCGGTCACCGAGGTCCAGGAGCTGGCGATGACGCGCAGCACCTCGCTGAAGGCGAGGGTGGCGAGTGCGAAATAATGCCCCCGCAGCTTCATGGTGGGAAAGCTCAGCAGGAACGCCGCCAGCGCCGCGAGTGCGGCCCCCGCCAGCATGCCGATCCAGGGCGACAGGTTGAAATGGATCAGCAGGATGGTGGAGGTGTAGGCGCCGATGCCGAAGAATGCCGCGTGTCCGAGCGAAATCTGGTTCGCAAGGCCGCCGACGATGTTCCACGCCTGGCCGAGGGCGGCGAACAGCAGCGTGAGCGTCAGGACCCGGATCGGATAACCCGCCGGATCGAGGAAGGACGGCACGACGACCGCTGCGATCAGCGCCGCCGCGCCCCAGATCCAGGATTTCATCGCGCCGCTCCGATCAGGCCGGTGGGCCGCACCGCAAGCACGGTGATGAACACGAGGAACAGGACGAGGTTCTGTAGCTGGATCGGAAAGAACAGGGTCGATACCGATTGGATCACCCCCACCACCAGCCCGCCGACCACCGCGCCGGCGACGCTGCCGAGTCCGCCCAGCACCACCACAGTGAACATGAGCACCACGAATTGATGCCCGACCGTGGGATGGACGGTGAAATAAGGCAGGATGACCGCGCCGCCGAACGCCGTCATGCCGACCCCGAGCCCGAAGGCGATCTGGCGCATGCGGTCGGCGTTGATGCCCATGAGATGCGCCGCCATGGGATCCTGGGCGGTGGCGCGCATGGCCCGCCCGTACCAGGTCTTGTTGGTGAACAGCCACAGCGCCAGGCCCGACAGCAGCGACATGCAGAAAGCCGCGAGATAGGGCACGCTGATGAACAGCGGGCCCAGCCTCAGCGCCGAGGTCTGGTAGCTGGTGGTCACCGATCGGAAGTCGGAACCGAAGGCGATCAGCGACAGATTCTCGATCACGATGAGCAGCCCCACCGTGACGAAGATCTGCGCCACCGGCGGCGCGTTCAGCACCCTCTGGATGATGGTCATCTGCACGAGCACGCCGAGGCCGAAGATCACCACGAAGGAAATGAGCGATCCGACCAGCGGGTCGATGCCCAGATACTTCCAGGCGAAGAAGGCGACGAACATGCCCAGCGTGAGGAATTCGGCCTGGGCGAAGTTCACGATGCCCATGACGCCGAATACGAGGGTGAGGCCGATGGAGATGACGGCATAGACGCCGCCAATCATCAGTCCGTCGATCACGGCTTGAAGGAAGGCCATGAAGCGCTCCGGAAGGCGAAGGTGAGGGACGGGAAGGGGGCGCGGACCGGCTATGCGCCGGTCCAGATGGCCTTGCCCTTGGCGTATTCGTCCGGCCACACGGTCACCAGATTGTCGCCGCGCCATTGCACCATCAGCGGCTTGGCGAGGGTGTTCAGGCCGGTCTCGTCGAACTTGACCGCCCGCCCGGTCATGGCATTGCACCAGCCGCCTTCGAAGCGGGTGCTGTGCAGCGTTTCGCGCACCGCATTGGGATCGGCCTTGCCGGCCTTTTCCAGCGCCTTGGCGAGCACGTCGAGGCACACCGCGTGTTCCAGGGCCTCGTGCACCATGAAATAGCCGTAGCGCTTTTTGAACGCGTCGGTGAGGCTCGGGTCCTGGTCGTAATTGCCCGGCGCGATGGACATGACGTTCTCGGCATAGTCGCCGAGCGCCTTCTTGAAGTCCGGGATCACATAGCCGCCCGCGCCGCCGATCACCGGCAGCTTGATGCCCTGCTGGCGCATGGTGCGGATGATCTGCAGGCCGTCGTTCAGATAGGAGGCGGGGAACACCGCCTGCGCGTTCGCCGCGCGCAGCTTGTTGATGAGCGGCGTGACGTCGGTGATGCCGAGCGGATAGGCCTCGTCCATGGCCACCGTGATGCCCAGCGCCTTGGCGGTGGTGCGCAGGCCGGCGGCCTGCGAGCTGCCATAGGCCGTGTCCTCGTACATGATGGCGATGGTCTTGAGCGTCTCGCCGCCCTTCTGCGCGATCTCGGCGGTGCCCTTCAACTGGGCCTCGCCCAGGGTGGAGGCCTTGGAGATGACCTGGAACACGTTCTTGAAGCCGCGCCCGGTGATCTGGTCCGAGAACGACATGGTCATGAGCGGAATGCCGCGCCGCTCGGTGGCCTCCGAAAGCGCCAGGGTGAGCGATGAGGCATAGGCGCCGAGGATGGCGACCACGTCGTTCTGGGCGATGAGGCGCTGGCCCACGGTGGCGGCGGAGGTGGGCGTGGAAGTGGAATCGGCGATCACCAGATTGATCTTGGCGCCGCCGAGCGCCTTGATGCCGCCGGCGGCATTGATCTGATCCGCCACCAGCTCGATGCCGTTGCGCGAGTTGACGCCGAACTGGGCATTGGCGCCGGATAGGGGCACGACGACGCCCACGTTCACGTCCTTGCCCGCCGCATACGACACCCTGGACAAATAGGGCATGGCCAGCGTCGCGGCCCCGGCGGCCAGAACGCTGCGTCGGCTTGGCATGAAGCCGCTTGGCGTGAAGCCACTCTCGGGACGGTTGGCGCGACAAGCGGAAAGGGTCTTATGCCCCTTGGATTCGCTCATGATCCTCTCCCTATTTAATTATTGTCTTATTGCCTCGACTCTCATCTGCCTGATGTGCGATGTCAAGGAAAACCAATCATACAATATGACATGGACGGGCGGGTCGGTTTCTGCCACCCTCCGCGGCTGCAAAGCCAATAAGGACAGGGAGAGACCATGCAGCGCTACGGCCATTTCATCGGCGGCGCCTTCACCGCGCCGGCCGGCGGCGAATATTTCGAGACCCGCAATCCCTATAGCGGCGAGGCCTGGGCCGAGATCGCGCGGGGCACCGCCGAGGACATCGCGAAAGCGGTCGCCGCCGCCGAAAAGGGGTTCGAGACATGGCGCGCCATGACGCCGTCCGCGCGCGGCAAGATCCTCTATAAGCTCGCCGAATTGATTGAGGCGGATGCGGCGCGCCTGGCCGAGATCGAGGTGCGCGACAACGGCAAGCTCTATGCCGAGATGCACGCCCAGACCAAATATCTCGCCGAATGGTACCGCTATTATGGCGGCCTCGCGGACAAGGTGGAGGGCGCCGTCATCCCCACCGACAAGAGCGGGATCTTCAATTTCACCCGCTACGAGCCGCTCGGCGTGGTGGGCATGATCACGCCTTGGAACTCCCCGCTGCTGCTGCTCGCCTGGAAGCTCGCCGCGGCGCTGGCGGCCGGCAATGCGGCGATCATCAAGCCGTCAGAATTCACCTCCGCCTCCACCCTCGAATTCATGACGCTGTTCGAGAAGGCCGGCTTCCCGGCGGGCGTGGTCAACACCGTCACCGGCTTCGGCACCGAGGCGGGCGCGGCGCTCGTGGAGCATCCCGCCGTCAGCAAGATCGCCTTCACCGGCTCCGATATCGGCGGCCAGAAGGTGTATGAAACGGCGGCCAAGCAGATCAAGCACGTCTCCCTGGAACTGGGCGGCAAGTCGCCCAACATCGTGTTCGAGGACGCGGACCTGGAGGCCGCCGTGATGGGCGCGGTCTCCGGCATTTTCGCCGCCACCGGCCAGACCTGCATCGCCGGCTCGCGCCTGCTGCTCCAGCGCGCGATCCACGATCGCTTCATGGAGCGCCTGCTGGAGGTGGCACGCGCCGCCAAGATCGGCGATCCCATGCAGGCGGAGACCAATGTGGGGCCGGTCACGACGCCGGCGCAATATCGCAAGGTGCTGGATTATATCGACATCGCCCTGGCGGAGGGCGCCCATTGCGCGCTCGGGGGCAAGCCCTATGCGGGCGCGCCCGGCGGCCAGTTCGTCGAGCCCACCATCTTCACCGGCGTCACCAATGCCATGCGCATCGCTCAGGAGGAGGTGTTCGGCCCGGTGCTGGCGGTGATCCCCTTCGACACGGAGGACGAAGCGGTGCGCATCGCCAATGATGTGGCGTTCGGCCTGGCCTCCGGGGTCTGGACGAAGGACATGGGCCGCGCGCTGCGCCTGTCCGAGCGCCTGCGCTCCGGCACCGTGTGGGTGAATACCTATCGCGCGGTGAGCTACACCTCGCCGTTCGGCGGCTTCAAGCGCAGCGGCATCGGCCGCGAGAGCGGTCTTGAGGCCATCAAGGAATATCTCCAGGTCAAATCGGTGTGGATCGCAACCGAAACCACGGTGGCGAACCCGTTCATCATCCGCTGACGATCGGGGCCCATGGCGCGTCAACGGGACGATGCGCCATGGGTCACTATGTCTATGATCGTATTATCATATGAGGCGATGACCGGAGTCCGCGTGTCGCTGCGGCGGCGCGGTGTACGTCAGGCCGGTGCAGAGCGGGGGCTGCACGGTGCGTCGTCATATCCACGCAGGGATGATGCGCGGATTTGGGCATGGATCGTGGCGCCGCGCTATCGGCCGCGTCTTCCACAAGGGCATCCGGAGTGGCGGTGCAAATGCCGTCCCTGCCGAGATCAGGCGAGCGGTTCGCGGTGGGCTTTTCTTCGGCCCAAGTATTGCGCAAGAACGTATGATTGTATTATCACTTAACTTGTTTGCATGTTTCGGATGGCGGGCGCCCGGCACAGGACGCCGCTCCCGCCGGCGCCGAAACCGCCGGCCAGGTTCCAGAGAAAGGTGACGTGAGACATGACTGAAATGTTCGAGAAAGGCCTCGCCAAGCGCAAGAGCACGCTCGGCGCCGAATATGTGGAGAAGAATCTGGCCAATGCCGACGATTTTTCCCTGCCGTTTCAGGAAGCCATGACCGCCTGGTGCTGGGGCTTCGGCTGGGGCGACGAGACCATCGACGTGAAGACCCGCAGCATGATGAACCTCGCCATGCTCGGCGGGCTCGCCCGCTGGCACGAGTGGGAGATCCACTGCAAGGGCGCCCTGACCAATGGTGTGACCAAGGAAGAGATCCGCGCCATCATCCATGTGGTCGCCATCTATGGCGGCGTGCCCTGCGGCGTGGAATGCTTCCGCATCGCGCGCAAGGTGCTCCAGGAAGCCGGCCAGCTCTGAGGCCGGCCAGCTCTGGGCCGATCGCCATTCATGGCTTGACGCCATGGCAGCAGAACCTCGTCATGCACGGGCTTGTCCCGTGCATCCACGCGGCACCGTTGGTGCCAGCCGTTCAAGATCGGTGGGGTCGGCCCGGCGTGGATGGCTGGGACGTGCCCGGCCATGACGGCTTGTGAAAGCACGATAATCGCGCGCACCTGCCGTCACGCGTCTCGACGATACACCACGCCGCTGAATGTCGATCGGTCCTAGGGCAACGCGCGCAGAAGAGGCGCCGAACCCCACAAGTTCCGGTGGCGCGCTCTGCCCGGCGCCCGGCATGCCGGGCAGAGCGCGCACTTCATCGGGAACACGCATCGCGGGAGCATGGGAATGGATTTGGGACTTGCCGAACGGCGCGCCCTCGTCACCGGCGCGGGCAGCGGCATCGGCCGCGCGGTGGCGAAGGTGCTGGCCGCCGAGGGCGCAAGGCTTGTCATCGCCGCGCGCAATCCTGCGCCTTTGGAGGAATTGGCCGGCGAGATCGCCGCCGCGGGTGGCGTGCGCCCCATCGTGGCGACTGCCGATGTCGCGGGCCCGGACGGCGTCGCCCGATTGACCGCCGCCGCCCTGCAGGCGCTGGGCGGCATCGACGTGCTGGTGAACAATGCCGGCGCCTCGCGTCCCCTGGGCGAGCACGCGGGGGATGCGGAATGGGCCGAGGCCTTCGCGCTCAATTTCGACGCGGCGCGCCGCCTCACCGAGGCCTTCGCCCCCGGCATGAAGGCGGCGGGCTGGGGCCGGGTGGTGAACATTTCCGGCGCGGTGATCTCCAAGGTGATGAATGCGGCCATTCCCGCCAAGGCGGCGCTGGAAAGCTGGTCCAAGTCCGCCGCCGCCGAGCTCGCGCCCCACGGCATCACGGTGAACTGCGTGGCGCCCGGCCGCATCAAGTCGGTTCAGATCATGACGCGGCTTTATCCCACGGATGCGGCGCGGCAAAAATTCATCGACCAGAACATCCCCATGGGCCGCTTCGGCGAACCGGAGGAACTGGCGGATCTGGTGGTCTTCTTGTGCTCGAAGCGGGCAAGCTTCGTCACCGGCACCACCATTCCCGTCGACGGCGGCGGGCTGCGCTTCGCCTTCTAAAGCATTTTCGAGCGAAGTGGACTCCGGTTCGCGTGAAGAAAAATGCGACAACGCAATGAGTTAGAGTATTTCATCGTTTCTGTGAAACGATGAAATACTCTAAGGAACCGCGCCAGCGCGCCGATCGCGCGGCGCAAACAAGGGGTGCGCGCCGCGCGTTTCGCCCGCACCCGCCATCAAGGTCGCAGCAATGTCCCTTTGCCCGCCGCGCACCAGGGAACACGCAGGCTCAGCGCACCGCCGCGCTGGCCTTCAGGTCGCGGATCCGCTCCGCGCTATAGCCGCATTGCTCCAGGACCGCGTCGGTATGCTGGCCCATGACGGGCGCCGCGAACGGCGCCGGGCCTGGCGTGCGGGAGAAGTGCAGCGGCTTGGTCATGCCGCGATAGGTGCCGATCACCGGATGTTCGTAGGTGGTCACCAGATCCTGCGCCAGCACTTGGGGATGGTCGAACAGGTCTTCGATCGGCTGCACCGGGGCATTGGGCACCTTCTCGCCGAACATCTCCGCCCATTCCACCGCGGTATGCTTGCGCAGCGCGGCATGCAGGCGCGGGAGGATCACGTCCACATGGGCGATCCGGCTCGCCATGGTCGCCATGCGCGGATCTTCCTTGAAGTCCTGCATCTCCAGCATGTCGCACAGCGCATCCCAGAAGTGCTTGGAATGGGAGGAGATGTAGAGATACCCCGCCTTGGTGGGGTGGATGCCCGTGAGCGGCGCGAGGCGGATGTCGCGATTGACCGCGCGATCCTCGCCGTCCGCCCACACGAAGCGGGCCGATTGCATGGTGATAGCGCTGCGCAGGAGCGAGGAGCCGATATATTGCCCGTGCCCATCGCGCTCGCGCTGGAACAAGGCGGCCGAAATGCCGAAGGCCACCAGCGCGGAGGTGTAATAATCCACCACCGAGCCCAGCACGATCTCGGGTTCCCCGTCCGGCCCGCCCTGGAAGGTGCAGAGGCCCGTGAGACACTGGAGCACCTGGTCGAAGCAGGCATTATTGGCCATCGGGCCATGGTCGCCGAAGCCGGTGATGGCGCAATAGATGAGGCGCGGATTGATGGCCTTCAGGCGGTCATAGTCGATCTTCAGGCGCGGCGGTACGGAGGGGCGGAAATTGTGCACCACCACGTCGGCGGTGCGCACCAGATCGAGGAAGGTTTCGAGCCCCTCTTCCTTCTTCAGGTCGATGACGATGCCGCGCTTGCAGCGGTTTGCGCCCACGAAGGAGCGGCTCTCATCGGGCAGCGTCGAGGGATAGCTGCGCATCATGTCGCCGCTGGGCGCCTCGACCTTGATGACGTCCGCGCCGAGGTCCGCCAGCAAGGTGCAGCCATAGGGGCCGGCGAGATAGCTTGTCAGGTCCAGAACCCGGATGCCGGAGAGCGGCCCGCGCGGCTCGCGTGCGCCTGCCGGGCTCTCGCTATCGCAGAAGGTGTTTTCGCGCGCCTCAGGCATTCGTCCCGTCCTTCTTGTTTGTTTGCCGCACGGATGGGTGCAGGTTCGCTCCCCCGGCCCGGCGGAGAGGGCCGTCCACGCGTGCTTTCCTATGTGCTGGCGCGCACGACCAAAAATAACGTTCGGGCCTACCGCATATATCTCCCTGGTATGGTTGGAGGAGGACTTTGAGATGAATGCTTCGTTCCGGCCACCCGTGGGCGCCTTCAGGAGCGAAAGGTTCGATCTGCGGAAGCTTCATTATTTCGCGCGCATCGTCGAACTGGGCAGCATCTCGCGGGCGTCGGCGGAATTGCACGTCGCCCAGCCCGCCTTGAGCAAGAGCATGCGATGCCTGGAATTCGACCTGCGCACGTCGCTGCTGGAGCGCTCCTCCAAGGGCGTGCGCCCCACCCGCGCCGGCGAGAAGCTCTATGCGCATTGCAAGATCGTGTTTCACCAATTGGAGATGGCGCGCTCCGAGATCCAGGGCTCGCTGGAGGAGCCCACGGGCAGCGTCACGATCGGCATTCCCTACAGCGTCAATCTCATCCTCGCCGCGCCGCTGCTGCGCGAGACCCTGGTGCGGTTTCCGGCGATCGAGCTTCAGATCGTGGAGGCGCACAGTTGCGGCATCGCGGTGCATCTCATGTCGAATTCCATCGACGTGGGCGTCATGGTCCGCGAAGGCAATCTCAATCCCGCCATCCACGCCCATGACCTGGTGGAGGAAGAGTTCCTGCTGGTGCGCTCCAGCCAAGGCGCGGAACGGGGGGACGAAGCCGTCCGGCTCGAAGACGTGGTCGACCGGCCGCTGATCCTGGCGAAGGGTCAGCTGCGGACCATGGTGGAGGAGCGCTTCGCCCGCCGCGCCCTGAGGCTCGCCGCCGTGCGCGAGATCGAGACCTTCAGCATGATCCCCCAATGCGTGGAGGCGGGCATCGGGGAAGCCATCCTTCCCGCCGGTTGGATCAGCGCCCTGGGCCAGACCCGCACCATCTGCACGCGCTTCGAGGAGGCGACGATGAACCGTCGCCTCGCCATCTGCCATACCGCCTCGCGGCCTTTGAGCTATGCGGCGCTTTGCGTGAAGGATCTGGTGCGGCAGATCGCGGCCGGGCTGATCGAAACCGGCCAATGGCACAGCGCCCGCATGATGGCCGTCCCGGCCGCGCTGGTGCGCGGCTGAACAATGGCGTCGGGACCCGCACGCCGGCGCTTGCCCCCGTGATCATCAGCCCCGGTGCGCGACCGCTGGCGATCGGGTCGAGACACAGGTGTTCAGGTCAAAGAGCTGAGACGCTCGAAGATGGCGCGCGCCATATGCCGCGAACCATTGCGGTCATACGCCTCGGCCAGTCTCAGTAACCCCTCTTCCGAGGCAATGGCTTGAGCGGTCCCGGTATGCTCTTCTGACAGCATCCAATAGATATCCGCCGCCTGACACGTTCGGCCTTCATTCTGATAGCGCTGCGCCATGGCCAGAAGCTGATCCAGGCCCCGGTGAACCACATCCCATCTGCGTTCTTGCCATAGGACGCCACGCGCCGCCGATTGTTCAATCTGCATAGCACTTCTCCTCCTCACATACTTGAAGAGCGATAATATTTTGAGAATATCATAAAATAAATTATCAAAAAATTCAATTATATATTTAACATAATTAAAATATTATATAATATATATGTATAATAATGGATTGCAGCATTTAGGTATAATATTTTTCCTACGAATTGCAAACAACTTGCGTGATCGTGAGGGGTTTTTGTTCGAAAGTCATCATCGTCACTCCACAGGCGCTCATAATCCGTCGAGAGGAATATTCAGCTTGAGGGAGATGTCGCCCTCCTCAAGGCCGAAGTGCCGGCGCAGCTCCTCCATCTTCTGTTCCAGGCGCAGCAGGGCGAGACCGAGCCGCTCGATTTCCTCCTCGCTCAGCGTGCCGCCCTCCACCCGGCGGATGGCCTGACGCTCCACCACCTGTCGCACCGTCTCCACCAGCATCAGAACCAGCCGGACGAGGCCCTGTTCCACCCGGTCGGGATCAATGTCGATACGGCCCCTGAGCGCCGCGTCGAGGGTCTCGTGCGTGCATTCCGCGGTCATGGGCCGCCTCCACTCAGGTTGGGGTCGGAAAAGGAATAGGGCGGCCAGGGGCCGGTCACGGTGATGCCGAGGTCCGGGCGCAGGTGTTGCAGGGCGGAAACGTCGGCGAGGAACGAGGACGCAAAGGCGCGCAATACGAGGAACGACGCCCGCAGGTCCGGCTGGGAGGGGGAGCGCGCCCACAGCAGACGGTCTGTCGCATGGGTCGCGAGCCCGTCATGGGGAAACTCCGCCGTGGAGGACGGCCAGCCCCTTTCGCGCCGCGCAAGGGTGCGCAGATGGCTCGCGCCCGGCCCGCGCCCGTCCAGCCGCGACAACGGACCGGTGGCCGGGTCGGGGATCTCGGGCAGGCCGGCCACCCGCAAGGCGAACTCCAGGCAATGGCGCACCCGGTCAAGCTGTGTGCTGAGAACGTCGTGATGGCGCGTCAGCAGGTGGCGGCAGGCGGCGGCGTCTTCCGTCAGCGTACCGAACCGCAACGGCAGCATCGTGCGTCCCTCCATGAGAGCGCCCACCACCTCCTGGTGGCGCAGGACATGGGCCGCATTGGGCGCGATCGTCGCATCCGCGATGTCGCTGACGGCGCAGGCCAGGCCGCACGCCTCCACGAACATCGGCGTTCCCCCCCCGATGCCGGTGGGCATCGGGATTGTCGGGGGTGGAGATTCCAGGATCGCATAAAGATAGAGCATGGCATTTAGCCTGCGTGATGGTTCCGCCCGTCCGGCGGGCTCGCCGCGGCCTCGCGCATTCGGTTCACGGTATCGGTGGAGGTCAGGAGTATCTTGAGGCCCAGATAAACGAGATCGACGCCGGCCACCGAGATGGTGGCCTCGCCCCAGAGCACCAGGCCCTTGTGGAGCACCCGATCCAACAGATCGGCGACCGCAATCTCGCCGGTGGTGCGCGAGGGGATGGGGTTAAGGTCGGACAAGGCCGTCTCCTGCGAAATTATAGGCCCCCCAAGGGCCGGTCAGGGCATAGTGCATCCCTTCGTCGGCGTAGGCGCCCTCCAGTTCGGAAAGGCACGCCCGCCAGGCGGGCTCGTCCTGAAGGGCCACCAGATAGGCCCCGTTGAGCGCCATCGTGCCCGGCTGCCGATGCAGTTCCGGCGGCTGCAGGGGATTGGAGACCGCCGCCCGGGCGTGGGCGGCGAGACGCTGGTGGCTCGTCGTCACGCAATGATTGAGGGCCGCCTCGGCCGCGGCACGGGCCTGCTGTTCCTCCTTCTTGCGCCGGAAGAAGGCCGCGCCCGCGCCGGGTCCTGCGGGCTCCGGCGCCCGGACCGTGGGGTCCCGAGCCTTCACGAAGAGCTTCACGCCCCATTCCCGGGCGCCGCGCAGGCGGCCGACGGACTGCTCCAACGCCGCCCGGTGGAGGGCGAGCGCCGCGCCGAGCGCGTCAGCGCCGGAAAACAGGGTGCAGAATTTCAGCGGGAGCACCGTGGCGCGGGTCAGGAGGGCGCAGACCACCCGCTCGTGGCCCAGCACTCGCGCGTGCGTCCATGGCATGTCCTCCAGGTGCGCCGGCAGCGCCTCGGCCCCGAACAGGTGCTCCGGCACCGGGCTCGCCACCGCGGCGAGCGCGCCGGAGGACACCTGCCAAACCGGCACGCCGGGCAGGATGCCCTCCGGCAGAAGGTCCATTCCCTCCGGGCCATGGTCCGCGATGATCGCGTAGACATACAGCATGGACACCTCCCGCCTCCTCTGACGCGGACATCTGGTGGTTTTCGGCTCCTCCGTCCTCCCGGCATACCGGAGGGCGGCATTTCTGTTCGCGGCGCCGCCCCCGCGCATCGCCGGTGCCTGGAGGCGCCTCAGTCCGGTAGCGGTTCCTGCTGTCTGCGGAGCGACACTGGCGCCGCTTCCGCCTGAAGCACCCGATAGGCCGCGGAAAGGTGCAGGAAGCCGGCGGTGTCGCCCTCCTCCTCTGCGTGGAGCGGCCCGGCCGGAGCGGTTGCGGCCTCCTGATGCACGAGGTCAGGATGGACAAGGCGCAGCGCCCGACGATAGGCGGCTTTCACCGCGTCCGGGCCGGCATCCGGCTCCACGCCCAGTTCGGCGCGGGCGCCGCGGACCGCCGCCGCCGGCGCCAGATGGACATGGACCGAGGCAAAGCTGTAGGGCGGCAGCGGTCCCACGAGACGGAAGGTGAGCCCGCCGTCGAACGCCGCGTCCAGCGCTTCCAGAACCTCGACCAGCGCGCCGTCCGTTCCGCGGTCCACCAGCAAGGCGAGGCTGACGACGCCATCGGGTTCGCTCGGCCCGGTCGTGGCGAGATCCTGCGTGGCGGCCCGCAGGCGCTCCATCACCCGGCAGCGGACCTCCCGCCGCTCCGCCGCCACCAGGCCTTCGAGCATCGCGCCAAGGGCCCTGCGTGCCGGCGCGTCGCCGCCGTCGGCCGCATGGCGCAATTGCGCGGGAACGTCGGCAAGGCGCCGCGCCACCACGGCGTCGAGGTTCCAGCGCACGGAGAGGTCCATCTCGAACCGGGAGCCCAGGGCATTGAAGGCGCCCTGGAGCACGTCGGCGCCGTGGCTCAGCATGTGGCGAACGCGGCCCTCGTCCTCCAGCACGGTGCCCAGCGCCACCGGCAGCACCGGAGCTTCGGCGAGCAGCCGTTCCATCACCTTCTGGCTGGCGAGGAGCCAGGGCAGCAGCGCGGCGCGCTCGCGGCCCTTCAGGCCGCCTTCCGGCGCGGCGCCGACCACGGCGGCAAGCGATCCGGCCGTGATGGCCCGCAGGCCGGGCGGCAGGCCCTCGCGATCCGCGAGGAAGGCGGGACCGATGCTGTCGGCAGGCACCACGGCGAAGACGAGAAGCTCGGTCATGGGGCACGTTCCCTCTTCGTGGCGATCAGGGCGTCGTCGAAATGCTGCTGCGTGACCTGCAAGGTGGCCGCGGCTTCATCGCCACCGCGCTCCACCACGTCGCGGATGGCGGCAATGCCGGCATGGCGGCACAGGGCTTCGAGGTCGGCTCCCACCATGCCTTCGGTGCATGCGGCGAGGGCCGCGAGGTCGACACCCGGCGCCAGCGGCATGCGCCCGGCGTGGACATCGAGAATGGCGCGCCGGCTCTCAAGGTCGGGCGCCTGGAACTCCACCAGGAAGTCGAACCGTCCGGGCCGCAGCAAGGCGGCGTCGATCTGGTCCAGCCGGTTGGTGGCCGCCACCACGGTGACGCCGCGCAGGTCCTCGATGCCGTCGATCTCGGTGAGAAGCTGGGCCACCACCCGGTCCGTCAGGGCGCCGCCGGTGCCGCCGCGATTGGGGGTGAGGGTGTCGATCTCGTCGAAGAACACGATGCAGGGCGCGGTCTGGCGGGCCTTGCGAAACACTTCGCGTACGCCGCGCTCGGATTCACCCGCCCACATGGACAAAAGCTGCGGGCCCTTCACGGCGATGAAATTGGCGCCGCTCTCCCCCGCCAGGGCCTTGGCCATCAGGGTCTTGCCGGTGCCCGGCGCGCCGTAGAACAGGATGCCCTTGGGCGGCTGGATGGCGGCGGCGGCGTAGAGCGCCGCATGTCGGGTGGGCCATTCCACCGTCTCCACCAGCAGCCGCTTTATGTCCTCGAGGCCGCCCAGGTCCGCCCATCTCTTGTGGGAGGCCTGGGTGACGATCTCGCGCAGCGCACTCGGCTGGGTGCCGGCCTGGGCGGCGGCGAAATCCTCGGCCGTGACGACCAGCGCCGCAAGCTTCTCCTCCGAGATCCGGCTGTCCTCGAAGTTCAGGTCGGGGATCAGCCGCCGCAGGGCGCTCATCGCCGCCTCGCGGCACAAAGCGGCGAGGTCCGCCCCCACGAAGCCGGGGGTGTGGAAAGCGAGCCGGGCAAGGTCCACATCGGCGGCCAGCGGCATGCCCCGGGTATGGATCTCCAGGATTTCCCGGCGCCCGTTCTCGTCGGGCACGCCGACAACGATCTCCCGGTCGAACCGGCCGGGCCGGCGCAGCGCGGGGTCGATGGCGTTGGGGATATTGGTGGCGGCGATGACGATCACTTGGCCGCGTGACTGGAGCCCATCCATCAGCCCGAGGAGCTGGGCCACAACCCGGCGCTCCACCTGCCGGTCGCCGCTCATCTCCTCGCGCTTGGGGGCGATGGCGTCCAATTCGTCGATGAAGATGATGGAGGGGGCGTTCTTCTCCGCCTCGTCGAACATGCGGCGCAACTGCGCTTCGCTCGCCCCGTACATCTTGTCGATGATCTCGGGGCCGTTGAGGTGGATGAAGTGTACGTTGGCTTCCCGCGCCACCGCACGCGCGATCAGGGTCTTGCCGGTGCCGGGCGGGCCGTACAGCAGCACGCCCTTCGGGGATTCGATGCCGAGATGCTGGAACACCTCCGGGTGCTTCAGCGGCAGCTCGATCATCTCGCGGATGCGCCGCACCTCCTTGGAGAGCCCGCCCACGTCCTCATAGGTGACGGCGTTGCCTTCGGCCGCGCCGTCCAGGCAGCGCACCTGGGTGTCCGGCCCGATCAGCACCGGGCCGGGCGGATCGGAACTTTCCACGGTGAATTCGCGGGTCTGGGCGCCCACCAGCGTGGTGCGCACCCGGTCGCCGGCCAGCATGGGAATGCCGTCGAGCAGCCGCATCAGGGTGCGCGGCTCCGGCGCGCGGGTGCGCGAGCCGACCTGGGCCAGGGTGACGGCGCGGGCTCGCGCCACGGTGGCGGGACGCAGCGTCACCTGCTCGTCGAGGCTGGCACCGGCATTGACGCGCGCAAGGCCGTCCATCTGCACCAGGCTCTGCCGGCGCATGCCGGCATGCGCCGGCATCACCCGCGCCACCGTGGCGCGGCGGCCGATGATGGACACCACGTCGCCCACGACCACGTCGAGCCGCCGCATGTCTTCGGGATCGAGCCGGATCAGCCCGCGCCCGACATCCCGGGTGGGCGCCTCGCAGACCCGGAATGTGAAGGCAGCGGGTTCATCGGCCATGATGCGCCTCCTGGTTCGCGAGCGTCTGGCCCGCGAGCGCGGGTGCCATCGCCTCGGGCGGCGCCACGGCCGCTTCCAGCCGGTCGAGCCGCTCGCGCAGCAGCCGGTTCTCCTCCGCCATCTCCCGTGCCTGGGAATTGAGGTTGGGATCGCTCTGCCACCAGTTGATGCCCATGGACATGGCGCGGTCCACCGAGGCCACCACGAGGCGCAGGCGGATATTCAGCAGTTCCACCTCCACCAGCGAGATGGTGATGTCGCCGGCGATCACGATGCCCTTGTCCAGCACGCGCTCCAGAATGTCCGCCAGCCCCGCCGCCTGAAGGGAATGCTCCATCCGCTGTTCGCTCATCTCTGTCCACTCCCTGTCCGCGTCTTCCCGTCCGGCGGCCATCCGGCGCGCATGCGCCGTGGCTCATCGGCTTCGACGTGCCCGCGCGCCGCAGCGGCGCGCGGAATTCCTCAGGACACCAGCCGCGCCGCGCGCAGGAGAAGGCTGGAGGCGTTGGCGCGCAGGTGCGAGAAGTCCTCGCACAGGCGGCAATTGAGGTTGTCCGCCTGGCGGTCCTTGCAGGCGAGGAGGTCCTCCGCGACCGCACGGAGGCGGGTGGCGAAGGCCACTTTTTCCGGCAGGCGCGTCGCGCGATTGAGGGCGCCGGTCAACGCGCGGATCTCAGCTTCCTGCGCCGCGAAGATGCCGGCGGGGCAGAGGATGCGGGCCTCACCCGTCTCAACGGTCACGGCGCGTCCTCCATCACCTGGTCACGCAGATAGCGGCGCGAGCGGTGGTAGCCGGTCACGTTGCCATCCCGGTCCAGGATGATGCGGTAGGCGGCCAGCAGATCGGTCGAGGCCGGGATGCGCTTCAGCTCCAGAAGATTGACCGTCATCTCCCAACCGTTTTCGGTCAGATTGAAGTCCGAGACGCTGTCGGCGGAGAAGCCGGTCAGCTCCTGCACCTGCGTTTTCACCTTGCGGATCAGTTCCAGTGTCGTTGCCATAGGCTGCCTCCTTAGCTCCGCGCGTGCTACCGCGGGGCCGAACCAATTGCCTCAGATCGTCCGGGCGGGCAGCGGAGCCGCCGAGGCGGGAAGCATGCTGCTTTGCGCGCCGCGCGCTTCAAGCGCCGCTACGCGCCCGCTCCCGGGCGATCTTCAGGCGCTCCAGCAGGATTTCCTCCTGCGTCTCGAAATCTGCCTCGCCAATCTCGCCAGCCTCGAGCTGCTGCTCCAGATCGAGGAGCGCGGCCCGGATCACGTTCTCGTCGTAGAGCGTGCGCTCGGCTTGCTCGGCGATGATCCGGGCCAGCCACAGCACCCCCTTCAAGGGCCCCACGGCCGGTGCGAAAACCACATTGCTCAGAATGCCCATAGCCGCCTCCCTACCAGTGAATGACAATCGCGACGAAGTTGTAGGGCGGCACCGGCCCGACGTATTTGAAGGTGAGCCGCCCGCCCCATTCGGCATCCATGGCGCGGATGCTCCGATCGAGTTCGGCCTCGTGCACCGCCTCCACCAGGAAGGCGCCGTTCATCACCATGCGGTCGCCGATGGGCTTGTTCAGCTTCGTCTTGTGAACGAAGGGCCGCACCCGGCCGAGGATGCGCTCCTCGTCCTCCCGGCGCTTGCGCTCCAGGGCCTGGCCGATCTGCTCGCCGAGGCGGATGCGCTCGAAATGGGTCTTGTCGGGCGATTTCCCGATGAGGGAATCGCGCAGCTTGCGGATGCCGGGATCCTCCGCGAGCACTTCCTCGAACACCACTTCCTCCCGCCACGACGCCTTGAGCCCCAGCTCCATGCGCCCGCGCATCTGCTCAAGGTGCGCGGTGAGCTCCTCGCGGCGGCCGCTCAGGATCTTCTCGGCGATCACCTCGGTGCCCACCGCCACGGTGCCGAAGCACACCGGCAGCAGGGTATGGCTGGCCATCACCTCTTCCAGGACGCGGGTATGGGCCATCATGTGGCGGCGGCTGTTGTCGTACTCGATGCGCGGGGAATCGCTCACCACTGCCGCGAGGCGTCCCACCGCGAAGGTATGCACCACGTCGCCGCGGCCGCCGATGCCCGGCGCCGCGAAGGTGGCGGGGGCTGGGGCATCGATGATGCCGTAGAGATATTTGCCCTCCGCGCAGGCCGACGCCTCGTCGGCGGTGCCGTTGGCGGTCATGGTTTCGGTCATGGTTTCCGTCATGGCAGGCTCCCGGAATGGAGCGCCGGGCGCGCGGGGGCGAGGCGCAGGGTGAGGGGCGCGCCGCCTTCGGAGAGGAAGGCGGACAGGCGGGCCAGGATGTCGGCGCACCAGGATGCCAGCGCCGTGCCGCCCCAGTCCGGCTTCAGCTGCAGGAAGAGGGTCCGCAGGTCGCGGTAGATGCCGGCCACATCCGGCGCCATGGTGGACATGAGGCGGTCCACCAGCAGGTCCTCCAGCTCGGTGGCCTCGGCGGCAAGCCCGGTTTGGACGAAGGGAACGACTTCGAGGGTGAAAGGCAGGCTGACCTGGGCGTCGGCGAGCCGCAGGAGCGGGCGCAGCTCTTCGGGCGGCAGCGTGCCCGCGGCCACGCCCGCCGCGGCCCGGCGCTCCAGCTCGGCGCGCTGGGGCAGGTTGCTCACCGCGCGGCGCAGGGTGATGCGATCCAGATGGGCCAGCGCGTCGGCGAAGCCGGTGCTGAGGCAGAAGGCATTGGCGAGCAATTCGGTCACTGCGCCGGTGGACAGCGTCCGACCCAGCTGCGCGGCCAGGGGCGCAAGGGCGGCGGGGCCTTCGGCCTCCACCGTCAGCGCGCGCGCGGCGGCGGTGACCGGTGCCTCGGAGAGGGGATGGGCGTGCTCGTGGGCCAGCAGGCCCTCGGCAGCAAGGCTGTCGCCCCAATAGCCCTCCGCCACCATGATCTGGCGGTTCACGAAGACGAAGCACTCCATGGCGTGGCGCGGATCGTAGAGATTGACCATGGGGCGCTGCGGGAGGCGCACCAGATCGTCCGCCAGCATCCGGTGCGTCTGCGCCAATTGGCCCACCAGCGGCGCAAGGTCGTCGAGGACGAACAGGGTCACCGTCTCATGGGGCCACAGGCCGCGGTCCACCAGCTTGCGCACCACCCGTTCCTCCGCCTGGACGATGGCGGAGATGTCGGCCGCGCAGTCGGTGACGACCCGCACCTGGGCTGCCCCCACGGTGAATACGCCGATCCCCTCCACCGTCCCGGTCATGGCCTCAGACCTTCCGAAGCTTGACCTGGAGGATGCCGTTGCGATGGCTGCGCTCCAGCGAGGCCGGGTCGATGTTGCCGGGTAGGGCGACTGTCTTGGCGTAGCGGTGGCGGCCGGTGGTGGCGAGGGCGAGGTGGTTGCCGTCCAGGGCGAGCGAGATCTCGTTCTCTGCCACGCCGGGGATCTCGGCGGTAACGATGACCTCGTCGGCCTCGTCGAACACGTCCACCAGCGGTTCGCGCACGTCCTCCACCACCGGGCCCTTGGGACCGGTGTTGAGATTGCCGAACCGGCGGACCTGGGGGACCCCGCCGATCCCGGTGCGGACGCTGAAGCCGTAGACGCCGCGGGCCTGGTCGCCGAGCCCTTTTACCTTGAACTCGCCCTGGCGTTCGATGTCCTCAGCCTTCTCCACCAGCGTGCCGAGCATCTCCACGAAGCCACCGAGGCCGCGGAATGCCGCGCCGAGATCAGCCATGGCCTCGGCCTTGCGGGCTGCCTCCGGCCCGGCGCCCTCCGCCTTGTGCGGGCCCTTGTCCTGATCCTTGTCCTTGTGGGTCATGGAACCACTCCCCTTCAGAGGCCTGGATTTCTGGGATGCTTGGTGGTTCGACCGCGACCGATGGACCCCATCTGTCGCTTGCGGATCGAACCATAAGTCTTTGACTTGACGAATTAATTTTTAGAAACGGGGGTGCCATCCGTTTCGGCTGGTCCATTAGTATTCGATATGCGGGTGCGCGCGGGGCGCGGCAGGCGCGGCGCCGGCGGTCTGCGATCGCCGCTGGCGTTTGGACGGGGACACGCCCCGGGGGGCGCCGGACGGCGCATCCAGCAGCAGGGCCTGCATCGCCGCAAGCTCCTCCTCCACCTTGGCCAGCATCCGCTCGGCCTCGGCCTTGCGGGTGTTCCATGCGTCCAGCTCGCGCTGAATGCGGATGCGTTCGTTCTCCAGCCGCGCGAACCGGCTCACCGCCTGTGTCCGGTTGGCGGGGGCGGAGCGGGTGATCTGGGTCTGGACCGTGGAAACTTCCCTCAGCCCCCGCATCCGCGCCACCTTGCGATCATTGCTCATGATTGTGCGCCTTCGGGTTGGCTCAGCGGCACGGCCCTGCGGCGCCCGCGCGGCGCCACGGCCGAGGGGCAGTGGATCGCGATGAGGGTGAGGAGCGCGGCCCGGCGCTCCGCACGCGCCTCGGCATCCGCCCGCTGGCCGGAGAAGATGCGCGACTCGAGGGCGTCCACGCACAGCTGCACGAAGCGCGGATCGTCGACGGAGACGGCGAAGCCACCCTGCGCCGCCACGCGGGCGATCATCAGGCTGGCACGCAGGGTCGGGGTCTGCTGGTAGGCGCCGGAGGCGCGGAAGGCGCGCACCAGGTCGATGATCCGGGCGGCGGCGGCCTCGGCAAGGCCGGTGCGCGCGGCGGCGACCGCCAGCTCCATGGCCCGGTCGGGATAATCCACGTCGATGGTGGCGAGGCGGTCGGCCAGAGCGTCCTGGCTGGAATGGACGCCGGCATATTCCTGCGGGTTGCTGGTGAAGATGGCCCGGAACTCCGGGTGGACGCGGATATAGCATTCCTCTCGCGCCTGGGCGGGCAGGAACAGCATCTTCTCCTCGAACACGCCCAGCAGCACGTTGTGCGTCTCCGGCCGCGAGCGGGTGAATTCGTCATAGACGAGGGTATAGCCCTCGCGGCAGGCGGTGGTCAGGCGATGGTCGGTCCAGTGCTGGTTGGCGGTCTCTTCCAGCTTGGTCACATTGTGGATGAACTGGTCCACCACCTTCCGGTAATGATAGCCGCGCTGTGATCCCACGAGGTCGGCCGTGCCCAGCTCGTTGTCGCCGGTGATGACGATCACCGGCCGGCCAAGCTGCGCCGCCACGTGCAGGGCGAGGGTGGTCTTGCCCGTTCCAGCCGGCCCGCGGAAATGCAGCGGATAGCCCGCATTGAGGAAGCCCAGCGCGCGGCCGGTGAGGTCCTTGACCTGCTCGGTCTCGACGAAGCCCGCCCGCGGGCGGGGTGTCAGCGCCGAGGAGGTGGGCCGCCGGGCGGCATCCGGCACCAAGGGCGATGGCTCGGCGGACGCCGCCGCCACACGCAGCGCCCCCGCCGACGCGCCAGACGCCGCGGCACCTGGCTTGGAGGCCGGCGAAAGAGGCATTCTGGATGCAACCTCAGTAGTCATGCGAAAATCCTCACCGGTTGCCGAAACCGCAATTGCCGCCCACCAGATCGAAGAGGTGTGGTTCGGCCCGCAGTCGAACCACTAGCGGGCGCCGGCGCGCGGGGAGCGCCGACGCGCCGGGGTCTCCTTTGAACGTCACTCGGACTTGCCAGACCCCGCCTTCTCCACCGCCGGCTTCTGCGCGGCGGGCTTGATCTCTGCGGCGGGCTTGCTCTCGACCTTCGCCTCGACCTTGGCGGCGGGCTCGTGGTGAGGCGCGTCGCCCTTCGCGGGCTCCGCCTTGATCGGCTCCGCCTTCAGGGGCTCGGCCTTCAGGGGCTCGGCCTTCATCGGCTCGGCCTTCATGGGCTCGGCCTTCATGGGCTGGGCCTTCATGGGCTCGGCCTTGGCATGATGTGCGGCAGGGGCGTGATGGTCCGCCCCGGCACGTCCGAGCCAGATGACCGAAGCCTCTTGGCGGTCCTTGGTCAGGCCTTCGAGGAAGGCGAGGTTGCGGGCCATCAGCTCGCGCATGGTGGCGCTGAGGGCCTGGCGGTCGCGCCGGCGCTGGCGCAGGTTCTCGGCGGCCTCCTTGCGACGCATCGCGAGCTGGGTGCTCATCCATTTGCGGGTGTCGCTGCGCAGGGTCTTGAGCCCTGCGGCCAGCGCGCGGTCGAGTTGGACGGCCTGCTTGATCCGGTCCTTACGGTAGCCGTCGATGCGCTCGTCGGCGCTGCCGAGCAGGATGGCGGTCCCGAGCTTCATGCTGCGCAGCGCCTCCGTCAGGCGGTGTTGCTGCTCGGAAGCCATCTGCCGTTGGGCGGCGCGCGCATCGCTCAGATGGCGGGCGGCATCGGTGCGGATGCGCCCCAGGTCCTCGCGGCGCGCGGCGCGCGCTGAGGACAGCGTGGTAACGGTATGGGAAATCTGGCCGGCCAAAGACATGCTTCGATCCTCCGTGCCCAAGATGGGATTCACCCGTGAATTCACCGCCAATCGGTCGAGAGGCGTACTGCCTGTCCGGCCCGGCGACCCGATCGCGCGGGTCCGGTCGGCTTGCCGGGCAAGCTGATCGGACCCGGCATCAGAGCCTTTTCCGCAAGGACCAGAGGTCTTCGCAGAAGGATTGGCTCCGAGAGCGCGAGCCGATGAGCCCGCCCGGCCGGATCACTGCAATCCGACCGATGATTGTCAGGCGGTCTGCGCGCCCGCGGTGAGCCCAACGGCTTCCGCATACTTCAGATAGGTGTCGACACCCGCGATCACGACGCGAGCCTCAACGGCCAGCAATTCGATGCCGACCAGCGAGACGCGAACCCAGGCGTCAACCACCACGCCCTTGTCGAGGATGCGATCCACGACTTCGGCAAGGCTGCTCGAGGCGTTGATTTTCTCTACGGCCATTTGAACCTCCTCAGAACCAATGCTGGATATGCCCGAATGCTGCCATGGCCACCCCGAGCGAGCCGCCGATGGGGCCTTCGAACGACCTCACTATGCGGTGAAGGGAACCCGGACCGAAAGGCACGTGATTCCGCCCTTTCCCCCGTCGAAACCCCGCCTGACCGGGGTCGGGCGCGCGGCGTGCATGGGGCGATCCCTGCCCCTTCCGGGGAGAAACCCCGAGAGAAGTGGGGAGGACCCGGTCCGATCGTCCATCGGGCTTTGCAGGGTTAGGGTGGGAAGGGGGGCCGGTCGCGACCATGGACATTCGACCGATTCACACCTCGCCATCGAGGGCGGGTGTCAATGGGCGTATTTCATGTATACTCAATCATAACGTGCAAGCAGACTGCGCGGGCAGGCCGGATTTGGCGGAACGATTCGGT
The DNA here is from genome assembly GCF_043195105.2 of Roseixanthobacter finlandensis. Classification (NCBI taxonomy): domain Bacteria; kingdom Pseudomonadati; phylum Pseudomonadota; class Alphaproteobacteria; order Hyphomicrobiales; family Xanthobacteraceae; genus Roseixanthobacter; species Roseixanthobacter finlandensis. The sequence goes on from NZ_CM195536.1 coordinate 828,085, forward strand.
CGATCGGGTCGTCTGAAAAAGTCTGCAGGGCAACTTAAAAATTGACCGCAATCCAAAATTTCTGTACTATATTACTTCTATTATTGTTTAGAGCAGTCTTTTTTTGTGAAACCTCTTGGGGTTTCGACGATTTTACCGGTGTTCGGTGGAAGCAACGCCTCTTCGTGCCGCGGTGAATTTCCAGTCCTTTCCAGATCAGCCGCCGTATGCCGGCGCACGTGACCAGAAAACATAAGAAGAGTTGATCCGTCAGGGATCGTCGCGATGGGACTCTTGGAGGGTGGGGAATGGAAGCAGCCGGTTTCTTCGGCGCCGATGCCGTTTCCGGGGATCGTGTCAGCCGCAATCACTTTGCGCCACGATGCTTGGGTCCAGCGAACTTTGGGCCTGCGAATTTGGGGCCCGCGAACTTGGAACCAAGGGGCTTGGAACCAAGGGATTTGGAACCAAAGCGTTTGGACCTAGGAGCCGGCGTGCTCCCCGCCTGCGAGCGGGTCGGGTCCATCCTGGCGAACTTTCCAGAGGGATTGGTCAGCGTCAGCTGCGGGCTGGTGCAATCCGTGAATCACGCCTTCATCAGGCTTTTCCAAGTGCCCGGCGCCGCAGTGGTGGGCCTCCCGCTCCATCGCGTTCTCGATCGGCTGGGGTTTGGTCCCGGCGATGTGGCAGCCCTGATCTCGCCGGTCCCAAATCAGGGCGACGACCTGGAGCTGGTGCGGTCCGTCGCGGGGATGCCCCCACAGAACCTGCTGGTGCGGCGCTTTCCGATCGAGGGGGAAGGCCGCGGGGCGCTCCATGCCCTGGTCTTCGTCGATGAAACCTCATGGCGCGAGGCGCAGCGCTCCACCGAAGTGCTGGTGGAAGAATTGCTGCGTGCCGACCGCCAGGCGGCTCTCGGCGAGATGGCGATGGCGCTCGCTCACGAGATCAACCAGCCGCTGGGCGCCATCGTCAATTTTGCCGGCGCCGCCCGCAGGACCCTGACGGGGCGGATCATCCGTGCCGGCGAGCTGGAAGAGGTGCTGATCAATATCGGTGCCGAGGCGGCGCGGGCAGGCGATGTCATCAAGAGCTTGCGGTCATTCCTCAGGGGCACGCCGCAACCCGCCACCGACGCCAGCGTGAACGCGGCGGTGAAGGTGGTGCTGGGCTTCGCCGAGCCAGCCATGCGGGAGCAGTCCATCGACTTCCGGCTCGATCTCGCCCCCAGCCTGCCGCCGGTGCAGGGCGACCCGATCATCCTTCAGCAGATCATCCTCAATCTGGTGACCAACGCCATTCAGGCCATGGGGATGCAGCCGCTCGGCCAGCGCCGCCTCAACATCCGGACCGCGCGCGAGGGCACCTCCAATGTGCGGGTTGATGTTCGCGACACCGGCATTGGCCTGCCCTCGGAGCTTGGCGAGCGGATCTTCGATCCCTTCATCACCACCAAGGTGAACGGCTCCGGGCTGGGCCTGTCGATCGCGCGCACGCTCGCCCAGCGCCTGGGCGGAACCGTCGAGGCGGGCGCCGAGGAGGGCCGGGGCACCCGCTTTACCATCCGCCTGCCCTGCCGACGGGAAGAGGACGTGCGCCATGCGTGAACCGGCTGTCTACATCGTGGACGACGATCCCGGTCTCAATGCCTCGCTGGCGGCGCTGTTCCGCTCCGTCGGCCTGAAGACCGATCTGTTCCAGCATCCCCAGCCGTTTCTCGAGCTCACCCAGATCACCCGCCCGGCCTGCGTCCTGATGGATGTCCGCCTGCCCGGCATCAACGGGCTCGAAGTCCTGGAGCAGGTCGGCCGGATCGGCTGGACCATGCCGGTGCTCATGATAAGCGGCCATGCGGACGTGGGGATGGCGGTTCGGGCCATGCATGCCGGCGCCCGGGACTTCCTCGAAAAGCCGGTCAACGACACCGTGCTCCTGCAGTTGGTTCAGCGCTGGATCCGCTGGGACGCGCAGAATTATTCCTGCGAGCTGATCTGCGACGACATCCGCTCCAAGCTGGCGGTGTTGACGGAGCGCGAGCAATCCGTGCTGCAATGCATGTTGCGCGGCCAGCCCAACAAGGTCGCGGCCCACGCCCTGAAGCTCAGTGTCAAGGCGGTGGAGGGCCACCGGATCAATCTGCTGCACAAGATGGGCGTTCAATCGCCCATCGACCTGATCCGAATGGTCGGAAGCTGCCCCAAGGACACCCATAATCCGCTGCGCTGCTCGCGGGAGCATGTTGGCCGCGGCGGGCCCGGCCATGGGTGTCCGCTGAACACGTGAGAGGAGCCAATCCTCCGCGTTCGCCGAGAGGGCGCGATAACCGCATGCGTGCATGCACGTATGCACGCGTCGAGCGATGGAGCCGCCTTAAGTCAGGATCGCCTGTGGGGCTTCCCAGGGCGACCTGGGCATGTCTACCGCCACCTCGCCACTCAACTCAGCCAGTCGTGATCTTTGAGGTCTTCGTCGCCAAGCGTGATTCTGAAAATGCGCTGGCCGACCAGCGTGCGAATTTCATGCTCGATGAGGTCGGCCAACGTTGATCCTGGAAGGCGGCGAAGCGGCCAACCATTCCGGTCGCGCGGCCGGTCGCAGCCAGCAGGAGACCGCCGGCGTCGCTCGTAACCGCGCCACGTCAGACGCCGCTACCGCACTGCGAAACTCAACGCGTGCAGAATCGGAGCTCGTCGCGCTACACTCTGTTTGCATTGGTGAACTCCTCTGCTGTTCGCTAAGCCTTTGTCACAGATGAACCGCTCACGGTTCCAGCCCCGATGCGCCCCCAATCTGTGACATCTGCAGGCTAAGTTCGAGAGGCGAGATAGCCACGCTATGAACATGCTGTATTTCTCCGCCTTCCGCGCGGTGATGCTGACCGGGACGGTCAGTGCGGCGGCTGAACTGCTGGGGCGCAGCCAGCCGGCGGTCAGCCGGTTGCTCGACCGGCTGGAGGGCGAACTGGGCGTATCTCTGTTCGAGCGCCGACGCGGGCTGGTGACGCCCACTGCGGCCGCCCGCCTGCTGCTTGACGAGGTCGAGCGCGCCTATGCCTCGCTCGAGACGCTGAAAAGCTTCGCGCAGAAGGTGGCCGATGGAGAGAACAGCCGGATCGCGATCGGCGTGATGCCGGCGCTTGGCATCACCTTCCTGCCGAAGCTGCTGTCGCGATTCCGCGAGGACTGGCCCCACACCCGGGTGCAGCTCAATGTCTGGCTCTCCGCCAAGATCGAGGAATGGGCGGTGGCGCGGCAGATTGAGTTCGGCTTGGCGGAAACGCCGCTTAAGCGCTCGGGATTCCGCACCGAGATCTTTAGCGACACACCCTATTTCGCCGCGGTTCGCGCCGATCATCCTTTGGCGCGCAAGTCGCGACTGGTCCCGGCGGACCTGGTCGGCACGCCATTCATCTCCTGGACCTCGTTCGTCTCGGCTGGGCCGCTGATCGCCCAAGCGTTCCGCTCCAACGGCATTAAGCTCGATCCGGCCTATGAGACCACGCTTTCCTCCTCCGCCTATGAAATGGCCAAGCAGGGATTGGGCGTGGCACTGGTTGATCCCTACACCGCGATCCAGCAGCACGACGAGCGGGTGGTCCTGTTGCCATTCGCGCCGACGATCCCCTTCAATGTCGCGTTGTTGCGGCCCGACAGCCGACCAATGAGCCGTGCCGCCGAAGCCTTGATCGAGCGGATGATGACGGAGCGCGACGCCATCATGGCCCAGCTGCCCCGCTGACCCCTATATGACTTTTCCGCATAATGATCCTCAATCATTTCATTTTGAGCATTATGGATTGTGCGGCTTACTTGCGTCGTGAGCGGTTTCGGCACAGCTCCGGCGGGTGCCGGATGGCCGCCGAGGCCGCCCGATCGACGATCGGGATTATCGCGGAAGCTACGCTTCGGCAGTAAGGTCATAATGTATCCGGCAAGCTGCGACGGCGCCGCAATGGCGTCCAACGTTGCTGTCGGACCAGAGGGAGAACAGGAACGATGCAGTTCGCCTGCGTATTCAAACGTATGCTCGTGGTCGCCGCGTGCGCCCTGGGCGCCGTCTCGACACTGGCCGTCGGCGCTGCCTCCGCAGAGGGGCGTCTCAAGGAAATTCTCGACCGCGGCGCCGTTCGCGTCGGTGTGCAGGGTGCGCTGAAGCCGTGGGGGTTCCCGGCGCCGGATGGTACGCTGCAGGGCATCGAGGTCGATCTGGGCAAGAGCGTCGCCGACGCGCTCGGCGTTAAGTTTGAGCCCGTGATCATCACTTCAGCCAACCGCATGCAGTTCCTGCAGCAGGGCAAGATCGACGTGATCATCGGCGGCATGTACGATACTGCCGAGCGCCGCAAGATCGTCGGTATGATCGAGCCGGCGTATTGGGCCTCGGGTCCCTCGTTGATGGCCAAGAAGGGTGTCATCAAGAATTGGAAGGACCTCGCGGACAAGCCGGTCTGCGGCAAGCAGGGGCTTTACTACAACAAGCAGGTCGAGACTGACTTCAAGGCCAAGGTGATCGCGTTCGCCGGCAACACCGAGGCGAAGGAGGCCCTGCGTACCGGCAAGTGCATCGCCTATCTGTATGACGACGTGGGCATCATGGCGGATCTCGATCAGCCGGAATGGGCCGAGTATGAGATGCCGGTGGCCGTCCTCTACAACAATCCTTGGGCCTCGGCTGTGCCTCTCGATGAGCTGAACAAGGGTTGGGGCGTGTTTATGGCCGGGATGGCCTATCGCTGGCAGGCCGGGGGCACCCTGATCGAGCTCGAACGCAAATGGGGCCTCAAGCAGTCCGACTGGTTTGTGGAGCAGAACAAGAAACACCACTGGGACACCGGCTACTTGGCTCCGCAGAAGTGATGGCAGCCCCGTACGTCATGGCGTTAGACAACTGTTCGATATCTCGACATGCTTGAACTCATATCGCCACTCTTCCGTGAACTCTATGATCGGACGGGGCTGAATTTCACAGTATTCTACGAACGGTACGAATATGACCGGTTCGTGGGAGGCGCCAGCGTCTCGCTGCAGCTGATCTTCTGGTCACTGCTGTTGTCGTTGATCATCGGCGTGCTGGGGGCCTGGAGCCAGAACTCCCAGTCGCGGGCGCTGCGGATCTGCGCGGATGCCTACATTCAGGTGTTCCGCAACACCCCGCCGATGATTCAGCTGTTGTTCTTCTATTTCGGACTGGGTGCCTTCACGCCGGCGTTCGACATGGGCGGCTATTCGCAGCCGATCATCTCGGCCTTCGGCTGGGCCGTGTTGTCGCTCGGCATATTCGGCGGGGCATTCAATGTCGAAATCTTCCGGTCCGGACTCGAGGCGGTGCCGGCTTCGACGCTGGAAGCGGCCGAGAGCCTCTGCTTCACGCGGTGGCAGACCTATATCTATGTCTCGCTGCCGCTTGCGTTCCGCATCAGTCTGCCGGCGCTGACCAACAATCTCGTTAGCCTGGCCAAGACCACCTCGCTCGCCTACGTCATATCGGTCCCGGAAATGACATACGTGCTCAATCAGGTCTGGTCGGACAATGTCAACGTCCCGGAGATGATGTGGGTGCTGTTCCTCTTCTACGTCGGTGTCATCACCCTGCTGTCCTATGGCCTGCACGCGCTGGAGCGCCGGCTCGCCCTTCCGGGGTACGGTCGATGAGCCGCCGGCCGTTCCAGCTCGATCCTCGCCTGCTGGTTTCCGGGCGCGTCTTGAGCGCACTCGACTGGCGCCATGGCGCGGCGCTGTTGGTGATGTTTGCCGCGTCGCTGACCTTTGCATCGGCGCAGTCGGCGGCGGCGCCGCCCGCCACGCCCTCGGCGCTGGCGACGCTGGCGACGTGGACGCCCCATATCCTGCGCGGGTTCGTCCTCAATCTCGTGATGAGCTTCCTGGCCATGGCGCTCGCCACCGTGCTCGGCATCGGGCTCGGTCTGATGCAGATCAGCCCGAGCCGCCTGTTGCGGCTGCCGGCGCGGTTCTTCACGTTGCTGCTGCGCAACTCGCCCTGGCTGGTGATCCTCTTTGCCATCATGTACTTTCTGCCGATCGAGATCCGCATTCCCGGCGGCAAGCCGATCGAGTTCCCCGACTGGCTGAAGGCGACGCTGGCCTTCTCGCTGCCGGTGGCGGGCAATGTCAGCGAGATCCTGCGCGGCGCGGTCAACTCGATCCCGACAGGCCAGTGGGAATCAGCAGATGGCCTGGCATTCACGCGCGCGCAGACGTTGCGTTGGATCATCCTTCCGCAGTGCATCCGCCGCGCCATTCCGCCATGGATGAACTGGTACGCGCTGTTGACGCTTTCCACCCCGATGGCTTCGATCTTCAGTGTCCATGAGGCGGTGTGGAACGCCCAGTCCAGTATGGAGGCGGCCGGGGCACGGCCCGAGTTGTTGCTGCCCTTCTACCTTTTTCTGCTGTGCCTTTTCTTCATCTACATCTACCCGATCGCCATCTGCACCCGTAAGCTTGAGCGCAAATATGCTGTTGCCACCTGAACCCTCGGTCACCGAGCATCGCTCCTGGCCGGACGAGAGCCCAATCGTTTCGCTGAAGGACGTGCACAAGTCGTTTGGCTCGTTCGAGGTGCTCAGGGGCGTGAGCATGGATGTCCGTAAGGGCGAGATCGTCTGCATCATCGGCCCATCGGGCTCCGGCAAGTCGACGTTGATCCGCTGCATCAACGGGCTTACCCCGATCCACCAGGGCTCGATCACGGTCGAGGGCCAGGAAGTCAACGACGCCAAGCTGGGCAAGCTCTCCCTGCGTCGCAAGGTCGGCATCGTGTTTCAACAGTATAATCTGTTTCCGCATAAGACGGCGTTGGAAAATGTCATGATGGCGCCGCTCAAGGTGCTGCGTGAGCCAAAAGCCGAAGTCGAGGCGCGTGCGCGCGCGCTGATCGCCAAGGTGCGGCTGACCGGAAAGGAAGACGCCTATCCGGGCCAGCTTTCCGGTGGCCAGCAGCAGCGAGTGGCCATCGCGCGCAGTCTTGCCATGCGCCCCGACGTGATGCTGTTCGACGAGGTGACAGCCGCTCTCGACCCGGAGACGGTCAAGGAAGTGCTCGTCACCATCAAGGAACTCGCCACCGAGGGCATGACCTGCATTCTCGTGACTCATGAGATGGGCTTCGCCCGTGAAGTGGCCGACCACGTCTACTTCACTGATCGCGGGGTCATCGTCGAGCACGGTTCGCCTGCGCAGATCTTTGGTGCGGCGCAGGACCCTCGCACGCGACAGTTCTTGAGCCAGATTCTCTAAGCACGTCCGGCTTTGATTGCTTCGCAATCCAGGCCTGACCCGCAATGACATTCGCTCCCGCCACGCTGTGGCGGGCCCGGTGTCCTATGTCCGAACGCCAAGAACCCTCCCGTATCGGAACGGGAGGGTGGTTTTACCAGGGGATGATAGGAATGAGCAGCCCCGCGCGCTGGACGATGGTCCAGCCGGCGCCGCGCCACGAGCGGCCGGCACCGGAGTCGATGGCGCGCCGCGCGTTTGCGGGGCGCGCACGGCGCTTAGCGGCCGATGTGGTCGAGGAACTGGTACCAGCCGGCGACGACACGCACGGTCGGCTCGTGCAGGAAGTAGAATGGAATGTTCTGCGGCTTCGTGCGGCGCATCAGCGAGAGGTCCGGCTCATCGCCCATGGCGAGGTCGAGGACGTGGCGACCGATCAGGCTCGACATAGCGATGCCGGTGCCATTGTAGCCCAGCGCGAACGCCATGCGTGGGTTGAGCATGCCGACCTGCGGCAGGCTGTCGAGGGTCATGGCCACCAGTCCGGACCAACGATGGGTGATCGCCCGGCCTTCCAACAGCGGGAAAATCCCCTTCATGGCGCCTTCCAGCGCGCGGAAGGCGGCTTCGGAATCATCCTTGCCGAAGGCGCCGCGCCCGCCAAACAGCAGCCGGTCGTCGATGCGGCGGAACCAGCGCATCATACGCCGGGTCTCGCTGTAGCTGCGCCCCTGCGGCACCAGGGTCTTGAACACGTCGCCAGGCAGAGGCTCGGTCGCGATCATCGCGCTGCGGAACGGGATCACCGTCCGCCGCACCGCTTCGGTGGCGGACGTGAGGTCGGAATAGCCGTTGGTTGCGATGATCAGCCGGTGGGCTCGCACCGTGCCGCGGTTGGTGGCGAGTTCAATGCCATGGGTCTGCTGGGTCACCGAGGTGACGGGCGAGCGTTCGAAGATCAGGCCGCCGCGTGCACGCACGGCGGCCGCAAGGCCGCGCGCATAATTGAGCGGATGGATAACACCAGCATGCTGATTCAGCACGCCACCGACGAATGCCGTCGAACCGGTCTCGGCCGCGGTCTGGCTGGCGTCGAGGATGATCAGGCTGGTGTCGCCGAACAGGCGTCTGGCGGTCTCGGCCTCGTCGGTCAGCCGCTGCAGCGCGAGCCTATTGTGCGCGCAGCGCAGATTGCCGGTCTTGGCAAAGCCGGCCGAGATACCGAGGCTCTCGACATAGTGCTCGACGCAATCAGTCGCGTTGTGGCCGATCTGGCTCATCCGGCGGGCGACCTCGATGCCATGGGTGCGCGCCATGTCGCTTAGCGAGACGCGGAACTTGGTCGAGACCACGCCGCCATTGCGGCCAGAAGCGCCGAAGCCGACTTCACCGGCTTCGACAATGACGGGTTTTAGCCCGCGTTCGATGGCCCGCAGGGCTGCGGAAAGCCCTGTGTACCCGGCGCCGATGATAGCGACATCCGCGACCACGGCTTCCGCCAACTCCACCGGTTCGGCAGCTGCCATGGCGGTGTGCCGCCACAGCGAAGCAGGATATTTCAGTTCGCGCATCTCGGTTTGTCTCATCTATCGGAGCCGGTCGACGTCAGTCGTTCTCGACCGCGTCCGCCAAAGCGCCGAGCGTGGCGAAATGGAAGTCGGGCTTGGTCACGGTTTTCGGTTCCGGCGTGCCGCCGAAGCCCTTCATGCCCTGGCGGCGCTCGATCCAGCAGACCTTGTAGCCGAGCTCACGCGCCACGCCGATGTCGTGGTACTGGCTCTGCGCGACGTGCAGGATCTCTTCCTGCTTGTAGCCGAGCATCGACTGGCGGCCGAGGTTGTAGGAGAAGAAGCGCGGATCGGGCTTCGGATACTGGGCCTCGTCCGAGGTGACGCTGTCGTGGAACGGCAGTTCCAGCGTATTGGCGCAAGCGGTGTAGCCGACGCGGTCGAAATTGGTCATCGCCACCAGACGGAACTTGCGGCGCAGGCGCTTCAGCGCATCGATCGAGTCCGGGAACGCCGGGAAGTTGAAAAAGTACCGCATGAAGGTGTCACCGGCTTGGTCGTCGTGCGGCAGACCGAGTTCCTTGGCAGTGTGAATATAGACATCGCGCATCACGACGCTGGAGCGACCCGGGAACTTCACCCGGCCCTTAAGGTACGGCGCGAAGATTTCGTCGTCCGTCAGCTTTGCCGTAGCCTCGCCGCCAATCGCGCGGACGCCATCGAGGATGCCCTTCTCGAAGTCGATGCACGTTCCCACGATGTCGAAAGTCAGAACCTTAAAATTCTCGAAAGCCATTTTTCGTGCCTCTTCGTCTGTCTGGTGTCACTAACCCCAATAGGAGTGTTGGGGAGACATGAAGCCCGACGGGGCGGTGTGAGCAATTCTCAAAATAATCATCGCGGGGGTTACATTCGGTAATGTCCCAGCTCAGAAAACTACTGCCATCCCTCAACGCCCTGGTTGTCTTCGAGGCTGCGGTGAGGTGCGGAACCTTCGCCCGCGCCGCCCGGGAGCTCGGCGTCACCAGCCCAGCGGTCAGTCGCACCATCGGCCGGTTGGAGGGCCATCTCGGGTTGAGCCTGTTTCACCGCACGCCGACGGGTGCGGTGCTGAGCAAGGACGGCAGCGAGCTGTTCGAGGGCATCTCGCAGAGCTTCGGCGAGATCGAGCGGACCCTCACGCGGTTGCGACGTGACCGGCCGGCCAGTCTCAAGCCGGTGGTCCTTTCGGTGTCGACCGCGTTCGCGACACACTGGTTCATGCCGCGCTTCTCGCAGTTCCGGGCCCAGTTTCCTGGCCAGGAGATCCGCTTCGATCTCATCAGCGGCCTGCTGGGCCGACCGGTGGGCGATGCAGACATCGCCATGCGCTTCGATCATAAGCCGGATGGGCAGCACCATGTGCGCACGCTGATGCCCGAGTCGCTGCTGCCGATCCGTATGCCGTCTTTCGGCGCACCCGAGGCGCAGGCCGAGCTGCCTGCGGATTCGTTCCTGCGCAGCGGAACCAAGGTGATCACGCTCGATGAGGCGCAGCCCGATTGGGCAAGCCTTTTCGCCCGGAACAAGAAGCTCGAGTCGTCTGAACCTGAACTGCAGTTCTCGGACTACACGTTGGTGGTGCAGGCGGCGCTGGTGGGGCAGGGGGTTGCGCTCGGCTGGCTGAATGTCGTCTCCCATCTGCTGGCGCAGGGGAGCCTGGTACCGGCGAGCCCCACTGTGGTCCATACCCGCCGCCACTGTGAACTCGTGACTCGCCGGGGTCCCGATTGCGGCGTGGTCGATGACATCTGCGACTGGATGATCGCCGAGCTACGGCAAGACATATCGCGAATCCATAGCCGCTATCCCAGCCTCGACATTCGAAGCTGATCACCCGCCACCAACGGGACCCGCGCGCCTATCCATACCCTCACAGAAGCATAGGAATACCATCATGAGTACTCTTGTCGTCTTCGATCTCGCTAATCCCGGTGAGCCTAAGCACAGCAAGCCGGCGCCAGACCGTTTGATTTCGGGCGATCCCAGCTATCGCACCTGGGAAAATGCGGCCGCCGGCCAAACGGGCATCCGCACCGGCATCTGGGAAGCAACGCCGGGCGTGACCCGCTCGATCAAGGGCGGAACCTGGGAGTTCTGCACCATCCTGTCCGGCGTCGTCTTGCTGACGGAAGACGGCGGCGAGACCCGTCGCTTCACAGCAGGCGACACCTTCGTGATGCGCCCCGACTTCGTTGGGACGTGGGAGACCGTCGAGACGGTTCGCAAGGTTTTCGTGGCGGTCTCCTGAGCGACCGCCGGCACGCGCCCGCAAAAGGGCCTTGGAGAGTATTCTGATGACCAAGACGACCGAAACCGTGCTCGGGCTCGCTGATCCCGGCTTGTTGGTCGAGGCTGCGCTGATCGCGGGGCAATGGTGCCCGGCGGACGACGGCGCGACGCTTCCGGTGGAGGACCCGGCCTGCGGACGGGTTATAGGCACGGTGCCCGCTTGCGGCGCCGGCGAGACGCGCCGCGCCATCGAGGCTGCGCAGACCGCATTCGCCAGTTGGCGCAGGGTGCCGGCCGCAGAGCGGGCCCGCCTGTTGGAGCGCTGGCATGACCTCATCCTCGCCAATGCCGCCGATCTCGCGTGCATCATGACCGCCGAGCAGGGCAAGCCGCTGGCCGAGGCGGAAGGCGAAGTGCGCTATGGCGCGTCGTTCGTGAAGTGGTTCGCCGAGGAAGCGCGCCGCATCTACGGCCGCACGATTCCCGCCCCGGGGTCCGACCGGCGCATCCTGATGTTGGAGGAGCCCATCGGCGTCACCGCCGCCATCACGCCGTGGAATTTTCCCATCGCCATGATCACGCGCAAATGCGCGCCGGCACTCGCCGCCGGTTGCACCATGGTGATCAAGCCCTCCGAGTTGACGCCGTTTTCGGCGCTAGCATTGGCCAAATTGGCCGAGCGGGCCGGTATTCCTGCCGGGGTGATCTCGGTGGTGACGGGCCTACCTGCCGGCATCGGCGAGGAACTGACCGCGAGCCCGATCGTCCGCAAGATCTCCTTCACCGGCTCCACGCGGGTGGGCGCGCACCTGATGCGCGCCTCGGCACCGACATTGAAGAAACTGAGCCTCGAGCTGGGCGGCAATGCACCGTTCATCGTGTTCGACGATGCCAACCTCGGTCTGGCCGTCGAGGGCGCGATGGTCTCGAAGTTCCGCAATGCTGGCCAGACTTGCGTGTGCGCCAACCGCATCCTGGTGCAGGCGGGAATCCACGACGCCTTCGTCGCCCGGCTCGGCGAGAAGGTCAAAGCGCAGGCGGTTGGTCCGGGCACACAGGCTGGCGTCGGTATCGGTCCGCTGATCAATGCAGCGGCCGCGTCCAAGGTCCGCGCGCATGTTGATGATGCGATGAGCAAGGGCGCGCGCGTGGCGGCGCAGGCCCATAGCGGGCTCGACGAGACGCGCTTCGTCGCGCCTCTGGTGCTGACCGGTGCCACCATCGACATGCTTTTGGCCAATGAGGAAACCTTCGGCCCGGTGGCGCCGATCTTCCGGTTCGAGACCGAGGCGGAAGCGATCGCGATCGCCAATGGCACGCCTTTCGGACTTGCGGCGTATTTCTTCACCGAGGACATGCACCGCGCCTGGCGGGTGGGCGAGGCGCTCGAATTCGGCATGGTGGGGCTGAATACCGGCGCCATCTCCATGGAGGTCGCGCCCTTCGGCGGCGTGAAGCAGTCCGGGCTTGGCCGCGAGGGCGGATATCTCGGCATCGCCGAATATCTCGAGCCCAAGGCATTCCACATGGGCGGGCTGAAGCTCGACCCGATGGCCTGACATCGGCCTGATATCAACCACATGAGGAAACGTAAATGACCGACAGACGCTACCGGATCGCCGTCATTCCTGGCGACGGCATCGGCAAGGAAGTCATGCCCGAGGCGACGCGAGTGCTCAAGAAGGCCGCTTCGCTCTACGGCTTCACGCTTGAACAGACCTGGCACGAATTTGCCTGCTGCGACTGGTACGCCCGTCATGGCGAGATGATGCCGGAGGACTGGAAGGAGCGCATCGGCTCGTCCGACGCGATCCTGTTCGGCGCGGTGGGCTGGCCGGACACGGTCCCGGACCACGTGTCGCTGTGGGGCTCGCTTCTGCAGTTCCGTCGCGAGTTCGACCAATATGTGAACCTGCGTCCGGTCCGGCTGATGCCGGGGGTGCCCTCGCCGCTGGTCGGCCGCAAGCCGGGCGATATCGACTTCTGGGTGGTGCGCGAGAACACCGAGGGCGAATATACCTCGATCGGCGGGCGCATGTATCCCGGCACACCGCGTGAGATTGTGGTGCAGGAAACCGTGATGTCGCGCCACGGCGTCGACCGGGTGCTGAAATACGCGTTCGAGCTGGCGATGCGGCGTCCGGCCAAGCACCTGACCTCGGCGACAAAGTCGAACGGCGTCGCGATCACCATGCCGTACTGGGACGAGCGGGTGGAGGCGATGAAGGCCTTCTATCCGGAGGTGCGGACCGACAAGTACCACATCGACATCCTCACGGCGCAGTTTGTGCTGAACCCGGACCGGTTCGACGTGGTGGTGGCCTCGAACCTGTTCGGCGACATCCTCTCCGATCTCGGCCCGGCCTGCACCGGCACCATCGGCATCGCACCGTCCGGCAACATCAATCCCGACCGGACCTTCCCTTCGCTGTTCGAGCCGGTGCACGGCTCCGCGCCGGACATCGCCGGCAAGGGGATCGCCAATCCGCTCGGTCAGATCTGGTCGGCGGCGATGATGCTGGAGCATCTCGGCGAGGCGGACGCGGCGGCAGCGATCGTGCGGGCGATGGAGCGCACCTTGATCGACCCGGCCTCGCGGACCGGCGACATCGGCGGCCGGGCCGATACCGCGACCTGCGGCAAGGCGGTAGCGGACGCTCTCGCGTGAGCAAAATTTTCACCGTGCCGCCCGGCTTTCCGGGCGGTGCGGGGAAACGTTCTTCGCCGAAAGTCTCCATCGCGTGTGGCGCGTTGGGTTAGAGCCTGGTCTGAGCAAGTTGAAACGACGTGATCAGTGCCGGGATGACCAGAATATCTAATAAATGTCTCTCCGCCTCACGCGAGGTCTTGAGCATGCCGTGATTGTGTGCAATTGGTCGCGGGTCTGATAATGATTATGCGGGAGAGATCAGCAGTCCTCCCGGGCACATGTCGGCGCCGACGGAGCAACCCCCCAAGGAAACTCTCAGGCAAAAAGGACCGCATAATCAGGACGATCTGGAGAGAGGCGCCGCCCGGTTGGCAGGCGCCCACCGAAGGGGAAGCCCGAATGACGGCGGTGGTGCACCGTCCACCTCGGGGCGAGCTCTCAGGTACCGTGACAGATTGGGGGCAGTCGGCTGGATGCCAGAGGCATCCATGTCATGTCGTCCTCAAGCGCGGGAGAGCTCCATGCGCAGCATCGCCGTCATTGGAGCCGGTATAACCGGCATTACCACTGCTTATGCCCTGAGTGAGCGTGGTTATGACGTCACCGTCATAGATCGTCAGCGCTACGCGGCGATGGAAACATCCTTCGCGAACGGCGGACAGCTTTCGGCCTCCAACGCTGAAGTCTGGAATTCTTGGGCAACTGTGCTGAAAGGCATCAAATGGATGTTCAGGCAGGACGCGCCTCTGCTGATGAATCCGAAGCCTTCCTGGCACAAGTATTCCTGGATGGCCGAGTTTCTGGCCAACATCCCAAATTACAAAGCGAACACCATCGAGACCACTCGCCTCGCCATCCGGGCCCGCGACTACATGTTCGACGTGGCGAAGCGTGAGGGCATAGATTTCAATCTCGAAAAGCGCGGCATTCTGCATATCTATCGCGACAAATCCGGCTTCGAGGCGGCGGCCCGTGCCAGTGCGCTCTATGCGCAAGGTGGATTGCCGCGGCGAGCGCTAGGTCCCGCCGAGATCCATGAGATCGAGCCCACCCTCCACGGAAACTATTACGGCGGCTTCTTCACGGAATCAGACTCAACGGGAGATATCCATCTCTTCACGCGTGGTCTTGCGAAAGCGTGCCGGCGCCGTAACGTCCTTTTCCTCCATGAGGCGGCGGTCGACTCCGTCAGGCATTCTCTTCAGGGCTCCCGACCTCGTATCGACATTTCGCTCACGATTTCCCCAGCGGATGAAGTCGCGCCCGCTGTCCACGAGACCCATCGCTTCGATGCTGTCGTGGTGTGCGCAGGCGTGGGGTCACGGGCGATTGCCGCTCAGTTGGGGGATCGTGTGAACGTTTATCCGGTGAAGGGCTATTCGATCACCGTGATGCTTGATGATGAGGCCAGCCAGAACGGGGCGCCCTGGGTGAGCCTGCTCGACGACCAGACCAAGATTGTTACAAGCCGCCTCGGGAAAGATCGCTTCCGCGTTGCTGGGACCGCCGAATTTAACGGCGAGAACCGCGACATCCGTGCGGATCGCATTCGCCCTCTGGTGGAGTGGACGCGCAAGCTGTTTCCGCAGGCGTCCACGGCGCGGGTGGTGCCTTGGGCCGGTCTGCGTCCGATGATGCCGGACATGATGCCGCGTGTCGGGCCCGGGAAGCGGCGGGGCGTGTTCTACAACACTGGCCATGGGCATCTCGGCTGGACCCTGTCAGCTGCGACTGCTCAGATGATCGCTGAAGCGGTTGCCATTGATATGCCGCTCGAACCCTCCTCGCCAATGCTCAGTGTCGCGGCGGAGTAGGGCGCCGGAGCGGATCAAACCGCTCCAGCTTTAGCCATCAGGCGCGTTTTTTGCCCTGCCGGGCTGATCTGCGGTTCGCCCGGGCGCAACTGGGCGAGCCTGAGACGGTTCTGGGCGGCGGCGATCTTGTCCACCATCAGGCGGCCCGCGGTCCTGAGCCCGTTGCGCGCGTTGGACGCCACCGGAAGGCGGAACACGAAAGCCAGTCCCCGTTCCGCCGCCATCTCGCGACCGGCGCGCACGACCGCGGATCGGATTTCACGGCTCGTCTCCGGGAGCGCCGTGCCCAATGCCGCGAGGCCGTAAGCCTCGGTCCCCCCGATGCGATCAATAGGTCGCGCGGCCCCCGGACACGTCGAAGACGGCGCCGGTCGAGAAGGACGCCTCGTCGCTGGCGAGCCAGCACACCAGTGAGGTCATTTCTTCAATCGTTCCGAAGCGGCCGACAGGAATCTTCGACAGCATGAAATCGATATGCTCCCGCGTCATCTGATCGAAGATTGGCGTCCGCACCGCGGCCGGCGTTACGCAGTTGACCCGGATATTCGTCCGGGCCATCTCTTTGCCCAGGGCTTTGGTGAAGCCGATCACACCGGCCTTCGAGGCGCTATAGGCGGAGGCGTTGGGGTTCCCCTCCTTGCCGGAGATGGAAGCAATGTTGACGATCCGGCCGTAGTCCTTCGGCTCCATGGAGCGAATGGCGGCCTGGTTGCAGTAGAATAGGCCGTTGAGGTTCACATCGATCACCCGACGCCACGCATCGGCCGGATAGTCCCGCACCGGAAGATTGGGGCCGGTAATGCCTGCGCTCGCCACCAGAATGTCGAGCCCGCCAAGCGCGATGATGCTCGCATCCATCGCCCGGGTTACCGCTGCGGCGTCGCAGATGTCGAGCGCCTGGACATCATGAGCGCCCGTCGCCGTCCTGGCGGCAGCCAGTGCTTCCACCTGCAAATCCCAAAGGCTCACTCTGGCACCTTCGGCAACCAGACGTCTTGCCACGTCAGCGCCAATGCCGGAAGCGCCGCCGGTCACGATGGCGGCGCGATTGCGAAAACGTTCGGCGAATACCATCGCTCAATTCCTCAAGCGCGCGTCCAGGCGACGACGTCCTGGCGCTGGCTCCCAAGCCTTTCGATCCCAAGAGACATCACGTCGCCGGGCCTGAGATAGATCGGTGACGGCTTCTTGCCCATGCCGACTCCGGGCGGCGTTCCGGTGGTGATGATGTCGCCTGGCATCAGCGTCATGAACCGGCTGAGGTAGCTGACGATCTCCGCACAGGAGAAGATCATTGTCCGGGTATTGCCGGCCTGCATGCGCACGCCGTTCACATCGAGCCAGATGTCGAGATTCTGCGGATCGCCGACCTCATCTTGTGTCACCAGCCAGGGGCCGACAGGCCCGAATGTGTCGCAGCCTTTTCCCTTGTCCCAGGTGCCACCACGCTCGAGCTGGTATTCGCGCTCGGAAACATCGTTGACGAGGCAGTAGCCGGCGACATGAGCAAGTGCGCCCTCCTCCTCCACATAGGAGGCACGGGTGCCGATCACGATGCCGAGTTCGACTTCCCAATCGCCCTTCGCGGACTCCTTTGGCAGCATCACGGTGTCGTTCGGCCCAGAGAGAGAGGAAATTGCCTTCGTAAAGACCACCGGTTCCTTGGGGATCGGTAGATCGGCCTCGATGGCGTGGTCGACATAATTCAGCCCAATGGCGATGAACTTGCCGACCGAGACGATCGGCACGCCAAGTCGTGGCGTGCCTTCGACCAGGGGAAGCGAGAGCGGGTCGAGGCGGGACAATTCGGCGAGCACCGGGGGCGCCAGCGTCGCGGGGCTGATATCCGTTAGATGAGCGCAGAGATCGCGAATACGCCCTTCGGCGTCGACGAGTCCCGGCTTTTCCTCGCCCTTCTGGCCATAACGCAGCAATTTCACGGTTCAGGTTCCTGCGATGTGATTGGGGAAACTACGGCTGCGCCGATCTGCTGCCGAAGCATTCATTCGGTGATGGGCATGCTTCGGGCGGACCACGGACGCGAAAATATCGCGGTCGGAAGGCTCCCTTCCGATGTCTTCCGCATTCGACCGTATCGGCAGCGCCGATTTCACGCGTCGTGGCAATGGAGATTGACCCGGAGTTCGCCCGGCCTGAGCGAGGCAGCAGGATGGGCGCAGGCGATATCTTGCCCGGCGACCTCAGTGCTTGAGGAAGTCCAGGACCATGCGATTGAACTTGGCGGAGTGCTCCCATTGCGCCCAGTGGCCGCAATTGTTGAAGACGTGAAGCTCCGAATTCGCGATCCCTGCAACAAGACGAAGACCCACATCGAGCGGGACGAAGCGGTCGTTGCGGCCCCAGATGACCAACGTCGGAGCGGAAATCTCGCCGAGGCGGTGGCCGACGTCGGGAAACTGGCGTGGGTTGGCGGCCGAGCTCTTTACGAAATTCTCAAGATGATCCCGCCGCGCCAGCATGTTTTCGAGCCGGGCCTGGAACAAATCTTCGGTCAGGTCGCTCGCGTCGAAGACGAAGACGTTCATCATCCTCTTCAAGCTCTCAATCGTTGGATCGCGATACAGGGCCTGAAGCAGCTTGATGCCCTCCGTTGGCATCGGCACGAATGAACTGACGCCCCCGGTTCCGCCACCCATCAGCACGAGTTTGCCGACGCGGTTCGGATGGGCCAGCGCGAAGGCCACGGCGCTGTGCCCTCCCATGGAATTGCCCAGTATGTGGAGGCTCTCCAGCTTGAGGTGATCCACCAGCCCCTTGAGGATCCGCGCATTCAGCTCCGATCGTGAGCCGGTGCATATGACCGTGTCGCTCTTGCTCCAGCCGGGGCAATCAAGAAGGACCACGCGATAGCCGGCGTCGGTCAGGGGCGTGATGTTGCGATTGAAGTTGGCCCAGCCACTGGCCCCCGGCCCGGAGCCGTGGAGCATGACGATCGTCTCACCTCCCGTGCCGGGGTCGCAGTCATTGTAATGAATATTGAATTGCTGCCCGCCGTCGGAAATCTTGGCGAAACGGCTGGTGGCGGATTCGGAAAAGTCCTGACCCATGCGGGGCCCTCCCTCAATTGCCGTCGAGGCTCTGAAGCGAAACGGGCCATGGATTTCGGACGAAGATCCCATGGATCGCCACGGCTCATTCTGTGAGCCGCATTCCTCTTGTTAGGCACGAGACCTGCCCCAAGCCGGACACGGTCAGCGGCGAGTGGTACCAGCGGTAACCGAGGCCCGACAACCAGTCCTGTCATCGTGGGCACGGAGTGCACCGGCCGGTGCGCGGGCGTGCGCGACGGCGCGACGCCCGAGTGGTGCGACCCCAATCGGCGTCTTCAGGCCGGCTGACGCAGGCCGGGCCATTCGGCGGGCAGGCATGTGCACTGTGCGCACTGGCTGCGCGTCTCGCATTGTGGATGCAGGCGCACTCTTGCTAGCAGTCGGTGTTGTGGGAGCGGAAAACGGTCCGCTCAGAGGCTGTTTTCAGGCATCGGGTTTGCGGGCCATGTGCGCGGTGGCCCAGTGCCTGGCGCGATGTCGCTTAGAGCCGGTTTGGGAAATCGGCGGCTGAGGGCCGTCGAGGGATTTTTGGCGATCTGGCAGGAGAAGCCGCCGGCGCGATGCCGGGCATCGGGCCAAGGTTTCGACGAACCGGGCGCCGGAAAGACCCGGCGGACCGACCCGTCCGACTTTTCCAAACAGGCTCTTAGGACGTGCTCTGCACATTCTCGCAGCGGGGGCCGTCGCCGCTCGGTGTCAGGTGGACGATCGGCACGGCCGTTTAAAGCACGGATCGCCGCACAAAAATCCCATCACAATATGTTGGAGGAATCAATGTCGCTGCTCTCAGATCGCTTCGATCCCGGTCCGCAGATCGCCCAGTGCGGGTCAATCAACCTCGGGACAAAGAGCCTCGAGAAATCCCTTTCGTTCTTCCGTGACACCCTCGGAATGGAGGAGGTCGAACGCCGGGGCAACGTCTCCTATCTTCGCTGCTACCAGGAACTCGGCCACCACTCCTTGGTGCTGACCGAGCAGGACGAAGCGATCGTCAATGCCTACAGCTTTCGCGTCAGGCGGCCCCAGGATGTCGAACTCTTCCACGATGCTCTGAAGCAGCAGGACATCGAGGTTGTCGAAGTGCCGGCGGGCACCGAAGCAGGCCGCGGGACGGCGATCCGTTTTCTCCTCCCCGGCGGCGAACACCCCTTCGAACTCTATTTCGATATCGATAAGCCGCGGGCACCTGAGGCGTTGCGTTCGCGACTGCCTTCGAACTCGTCGAAGCGCCGTGGTCTCGGGGTGCGCCGGATCGATCATTTCAACATCCAGACATCGCCGTCGACCATCAACCAGGCCGAGCAGTGGGTGAGGGACAACCTTGGCTTCAAACGCCGGGAATTTGCTTATCTGCCAGATCAGCCGGACACGGTGATGGCGTCGTGGATGTCGGTAACGCCCCAGGTGCACGATCTCGCCATCGTCGCCAATCGTCTGGACAAGAAGGCTCAGCTTCACCACGTTGCCTTCAACCTGCAGGATTTCTCCGACGTGCTCACCGCCGCCGACGTGCTCCGCGACCTGGAGGTTTCCTACGGCGTCGGTCCGGGGAAGCACGGCATCGGTCAGGCAATGTATCTCTATGTGTTCGACCCCGGCTCGGATCACCGCGTCGAACTTTATGCCGGCGGTTATTTGATCTTCGACCCGGATTGGGAAGCCATCGAATGGAAGAAGGAAAACTTCCCCGATGGCCTGACCTGGTACGGCGACCCCATAGACACCGCTCCAGGCAGCCGAGGCCGGGATACAACAGGATCGGCCGGTCTGCGCCGGAAGTAGCAAAAGGGCCGGGTTTCCCGGCCCTTTTTCTATACGCGGGGAGAAGAAAGATAATCCTCAATCTTGCTGGCTGCGGATCGTAACGGGACGAGGAATTTTTTCCGCGCATCGGCGAGCGTAAGCGCAGACCGCAGCATGACGATGTTGATGCAGCCCGCCACCCTCCCGCCGTGAAGCACTGGCACCGCCAAGGCGAGGATCCTCGGCTCCTGCTCCCATTCGCCATTGTTGTGGGCATGGCCGGCTTGCCTGTGCTGGTTCAGCAGGCTCCGGAAGGCTTCGCGGCCCCGCCCAACCAAGCGTGAGCCCGGCTGCGCCGCCAGCCGATCGATCAATTCCTCACGCTCATCGTCCGGGCAGAAGGCAAGATAAGCTCGACCGACCGAAGTCTGCGTCAAGGACATACGTCTGCGAACGGTCACACTATTGAACGAGAGCGGACTGAAGCGATGCGTGGTTTCGCGCACACACATGTCCAGTCCGTCCAATGTTGCCAGATCCGAGGGCCAGACGACCTTGAGCAGCAATTCGCCGAGGACGTTGGAGGCCACTTGCGATATCCATTCCTCCTCGCGATAGCCCTCGCTCAGGTTCCGGACTTCCGGGGTCAGCCGATAGCTGTCATCCGAGTTGGAGCGGCGCAGGAGACCCTCGTCCTGAAGCGTCTCCAGCAGACGACGGATCGTCGTTCTATGCAGCCCAGTTGCTTCAGACAGTTCCCGTATTGTCGCCCACCCGCCTTCTGCTTGGTTCAGCGCCCGCAAAACTGCAAGCCCACGCGAGAGGCCCTGCACTGTCTTGTAAGGAGATTCGGCGTTCGACCCCACCCCAACCGTCCTGATTTGCCGTGCACTGAGTGAACATAGATGACATGGCCATTGCAGCCCTAGCAATGCCGACGCTAGCGTCCCCTTAAGAAAAAGTTGGAACCTGCCTGAATGGGTTCCATGCGGAGGAAGCTGATGACTAGCCATAACGTGGCATAAACGTGCCGAAGCGACTTCGGTCTGTGCGCGATCCAGCGTTCCTGATCCGTCCGCGAAAAACGTTCCCTTCCCATTCCCTGCACGTGATCCGCGACGACCTGCCTCGCGGGAGGCCGTATCGGGCTCGCGAGCGTTCGCTCTTGTACATGGAGGATTGCCCATGCACGCCAATCCGAGCACCTCTGGCCGTGACGCCACAGATCAGAGCCTATCTACTGTAAAAACTGAGGTCTTAATCGTCGGAGCAGGCCCGGTTGGTCTCACGCTGGCCAATTATCTCGGCGGATATGGCATCCAGACCATCGTCATAGAAAGTCTTGCGCAGCTCATCGACTATCCTCGCGCCATTGGCATCGACGATGAATCCATGCGCACCATGCAGGCCATTGGTCTGGCCGACGCGATCGAGCCGCATACGACGCCCAATCACTGGATGCGTTTTCTAACCGCGTCGGGCCGCTGCTGGGCCTCGATCGAGCCGCGCACCGACGAATTCGGATGGTCGCGCCGCAACGCCTTCATCCAGCCGCAGGCCGACCGCATTCTCTTCGAAGGACTGTCGCGCTTCCCGAATGTTCAAGTCCGCTTCGCCACCAGCTTCGTTGGGCTCAGGCAGGACGCCGACCGCGTCGTCGCGCACGTCGCCGGTGCGGAGGGAGAATATACGATCGAGGCCGCCTATCTCGTCGGTGCTGACGGCGGGCGCAGCCCGGTGCGGGACTCCCTCGGGCTGGCCTTCGAAGGGAAGACCGCCCCTAACAAGTGGCTCGTCATCGACGTCGAGAATGACCCGGTCGGCACCCCGAATCTCTATCTCTGCTGCGATCCGAAACGGCCTTATGTTTCCGCCGCGCTTCCGCACGGCGTGCGCCGGTTCGAATTCATGGTGACGAAAGGCGAGGACGAAGCCTATTTCAGCCGACCCGAAGCCATCCGCGCGCTGCTCGCGCGGGTCATCGATGACCCGGACAGAGCGAAATTGATCCGGCAGCGCATCTACAACCACAATGCCCGCCTCGCCACACGCTTCCGTGTCGGGCGGGTGCTTTTGGCGGGCGACGCGGCACACATCATGCCGGTCTGGCAGGGACAGGGCTACAACAGCGGCATCCGCGACGCGGCCAATCTGGGATGGAAGCTGGCGATGGTCGCAAGGGGCCGGCTCGGCGAAGAGCTGCTCGACACCTATCAGCACGAGCGCCGCGACCATGCCAAGGCGATGATCGACTTGTCGGTCATGGTCGGCAAAGTGTTTAATCCCCCCTATGCTTTCCTGAACACGGTCCGTGACGTCACCACTCGCATCCTGAACCTGATCCCTCCGGTCCAGCGCTACCTTCTGGAAATGCGCTTCAAGCCCATGCCGCGCTTTACCCGGGGCGTCGTGGTGCCGAGCCGGACCGGCGATCCGCGCAAGAGCCCGATCGGCCGTCTCTTCATACAGCCGCGGGTGCGCCGGCTCTCTGGGGAGGTCGTGCGGCTGGACGACGTCATTGGGCCGAATTTCGCGATCATCGCCTGGGGCAGCAATCCCTTGCAGTATATGGACTTGGACCAAGTCGCCATGTGGCGCGAGCTCGGCGCCGTCTTCATCAGTGTCAAGCCGGACGTTCAACTCGGCAGCCGTCCCGACGACGCGCTTGGTTTCCGGACCGATCCCCTCCATGGCATTGTGGAGATCGGTGACGTGCAGGGGTCCCTTAAGGACTGGTTCGGCAATTGGCCCGAGCCGATCGTGTTCCTGCGACCCGACCGCATCGTGGCCGCCACCTCCTCGCCGATGCGCGTCAAAGACGTCTCCCGGGACGTTGCGAGGGCCATGGCCTACACCTCCCGCAAGGGCCATGCCGCGCCGGAGCTGCTTCTTCCGCACAGTGTGGCCGCAGCCGAATGACCCCCTTGCCGAACCGAATGCCCCGATCGCCCGCCGCGGCTCAGGAGACATAAGATGCCATCTTCAGAATTTGTCACAGCGCTGGCCGCCGAATTGAGAGCCGCGGAAGAGAGTGGCACGGCGATCGCCCCGATCCGAGGCCGGTTGCCCGACGACGGCGGGGAGACCGCCTATGCCGTGCAGCGCGCCAATGTCGAATACTGGCGGGGTCGAGGCCGCAGGGTCGTCGGTCGCAAAATCGGATTGACCGCGAAGGCGGTTCAAGCCCAGCTCGGTGTCGACCAGCCGGACTTCGGCACGCTCTTTTCCGACATGATCTTCGGCGACGATGAAGAAATCCCGGTGGCCCGGCTCCTGCAGCCGAAGGTCGAAGCTGAGATCGCGCTGGTGCTAAAGCGCGATCTTCCCGCCGCGGACGCGACGCTGACGGAACTGATCCAAGCCGTCGACTTCGCCCTTCCTGCCATCGAAGTGGTGGGTAGCCGCATTGCGGGATGGGATATTCGGTTTAACGATACTGTCGCTGACAACGCCTCCTCCGGCCTCGTCGTTCTCGGCGCGGTGCCAGTGCCTCTTGCGGGGTTGGATCTCAAGCTGTTGCCGATGATCATGACGCGCGGCGGCGAGAAGATCTCTAGCGGCAGCGGGGCCGCTTGTCTTGGCCACCCCCTGAACGCCGCACTGTGGCTCGTGCGCAAGATGGCGGCATTCGGCACCCCGCTCGCGGCCGGGGATCTCATCCTGACAGGTGCACTCGGGCCGATGGTACCCATATCCCCAGGCGACCGCGTGACGGCCGAGATTTCGGGACTGGGCATCGTTCATGCCGCGTTCGGTCGGACGGCCGCCTGACCACCGAGCCTGACGAGGCAGCTGGAGGTCCCAGATCAGGCGGTGAGCGCTCACAAAGCGATGGCGAGCCAGACTGGCAGCGTCATCAACGGCATTCGAACGAACGCTGTGACCGCCATACGGTGCACTATGTGCCCATAGATGACGCCGCTATTGAAACGAAAGTTAAGCGTGGCGATAGCTGGCTTAGAAATAAAGGGTCCGCCCAAATAAGGCCCACGCTGGAGGAAACAACATGACCAAGCAGATGAGCTGGGGTGCCCCAGCGTTGACCATCTCCTTTCGGAAAGCGCCCTGCCAGCTCCCTCTTTGCGATAACTCATGACCTTTCGTCGTTGAGGCATAGCCGATTTTCAGCACCAAGGTTGGGCTTCGCTCTGTCGAACGCCGGATCGCGTCAGGCCGCAATCAGGCGCCCATCCTCTGGACGCCTGGAGCCGGCCTCGGCCCGCGTCAAGCGATACCGGCGCAGCCTGCGTCATCGCCCGAGATCTCGTTATGTAACGCCAATTACAGTCAACGAAAAAGACTTGAGGAGGAAAATGGTATGATCAGGCGCCAGTTCCTGTTGAGTGCGACAGCCGCGCTCGTTATCGCCTTTCCGGCGTTCGCCGCCGATACGGTCAAGGTCGGCCTTGTCTTGCCAATGTCCGGTCCGTTCAGCCAATACGGCCAGCAGATGCAGAACGGCATCAAACTGTTCATGAAAGAACATGGAGACGTCGTCGCGGGCAAGAAGATCGAGCTCATCGTCAAGGATGATGGCGGGATCGCGCCCGACCGCGCCCGCCGCGCGGTGCAAGATCTGATCGTTCGGGACAAGGTCGATGTGCTGGTCGGCTTCACCTTCACCGCGTCGGCGCTTGCCGCCGCGCCGCTCGCCAAGGAAGCGGACAAGGCGATGATCGTGCTGAACGCTACGTCATCGGGCATCACCGCCGCCAACCCCTATATGATCCGCATTGGCCAGACCTTGCCGCAGATCACCGAGCCGGCTGGTCGCTATGCCGGCGCGCAAGGCTACAAGACAATCTACACTGTGGTTGCCGACATCACGGCCGGCCACGACGCTGAAGCGGCCTTCACGCGTGGCCTGAAGGCCGCGGGCGGCGAGGTTGCCGGGACTTTGCGCGTGCCGGCCCAGAACCCCGACTTCGCACCGTTCGTCCAGCGCATCAAGGATGGCAAGCCGGACGCCGTCTTCACCTGGCTGCCGCCGGGCGAAGCCACGATCAATTTCATCAAGGAGTTCAATCAGCGGGGCTTGTCGGCGGAAAACATAGTCATGCTCGGCACGGGCGATCTGACGGACGAACTGACCATCGAGCAGACTGGCGAGGCCGGTATCGGCGTGGTGACCACGGGACATTATTCCATGGCGCACAAATCGCCCAAGAACCAAGCCTTCATTAAGGCATATCTTGCCGAATTCCCGAACCACAAATGGCCGAATTTCATGTCCGTCTCCGCCTATGACGGCATGGCCGCGCTCTATCGCGGGCTGGAGAAGACCGGCGGCAATGCGTCCGGTCCGGCCCTCGTCGAAGCGCTGAAGGGTGAAAAGTTCGAAAGCCCGAGAGGTCCGATCGAGATTGACGCGAAGACCCGCGACATCGTGCAGACCGTCTATGTCCGCAAGGTCGAGCGTGTCGATGGCACGCTCGCCAACGTGGAGTTCCAGGAGTTTCCCGCCAGCCGCGACAGCGCCTCGCACTAGCCACGCCCGCCAACGCTCCAGAGGTCAGCATGGCAAGCAATATCCTCGGCATTCTTTTCGATGGGCTGGCATACGGAAGCCTTCTGTTCCTGATCGGCGTCGGCTTGTCCATCACGATGGGCCTGATGAATTTCATCAATCTGGCTCACGGGACCTTTGCAATGGCGGGGGGCTATGTCAGCGCCTCCCTCTCGCAAAAAAGCGGTATGCCGTTTCTCGCCACACTGCCGGTCGCCTTCGTCGGGGCGGGGCTCTTCGGCCTCGTCGCCGAACGCCTGCTCTTCCGGCGGCTTTACAAGGCGCCGCATCTCGACCAGGTGCTATTCACCTTTGGATTCGTCCTTTCCTCTATCGCCGCCGCGCACTATTTCTTCGGCGCGGGCCAGCAGATGGGTGTGATGCCGTCCTTCCTGCAGGGCCAGATACGTGTCTACGGGATTGATCTTGGCAGATACCGCCTGCTGCTCATTGCATGCGTTGGGCTGATCACGCTGGCGCTTCACCTCATCTTGTCGAAGACCCGGTTCGGTGCCCAGGTCCGAGCCGCCGTCGACAACCAGGATGCCGCCGCCGGCCTCGGCATCAATGTGGGGCTCATCTTCAGCCTGTGTTTCGCACTCGGGACCGGGCTTGCCGGATTGGGGGGAGCACTCGGCATCGAAGTGCTCGGGCTCGATCCCGGCTTTCCGCTGAAATATATGGTCTATTTCCTTCTGGTCGTCGTGGTCGGCGGCGCCGGCACCATCCGGGGTCCGCTGATTGCCGCGATGATCCTCGGTGTCTTCGATGTGGCGGGGAAATACTATGTCCCGCAAGCCGGAGCATTCATCATCTACGTGCTGATGATCGTCCTGCTCCTTGCCTTCCCCACAGGGCTGGGAGGCAAGCGCGCATGACTCTTGCTCGCCTGCCCACACGACTCCGGCCAATGGTTCCAGTTCCGGGAGTTTCCGCATGAGCCCTCGTTCGTCTGCGATCGAGCGGTTGGCCAGTCCGCGTCCGCGTCCGGTTGAGGTGCTGGCCTGGCTGTTGCCGGCGCTCGCCTTTTTCCTCGTGCCCGACAATCTGGCGCTCGGCGTCTCGATCATGACCTATGCGGTCGCCGTGCTGGCGCTTGATCTGGTGCTTGGGTATGCTGGCATTGTCTCCCTCGGGCACGCCGCCTTTTTCGGCGTCGGGGCCTATACTGCGGGCCTCCTGGCGGTCCAGGGTTGGAAGGAGCCGCTGACCGGCCTGCTTCTGGCGGGGGCCGTCTCGCTTGCGCTCGGCTTCCTCGCAAGCTTTCTCGTGGTGCGGGGCAAGGATCTGACGCGGCTGATGGTGACGCTCGGCATCGGCCTTGTCGTCTATGAGCTCGCCAATCGGCTGAGTTCCGTCACCGGCGGCATGGACGGTCTTTCCGGCTTCGAGATTGGGCCGATCTTCGGCGTCTTTTCCTTCGATCTCTATGGCCGGACCGCCTGGTGGTATGTCTACGGTGTCCTGATCCTCGTCTTCGTCCTGCTGCGCCTCGTCGTATCCTCGCCCTTCGGGCTGTCGCTGCGGGCGATCCGCGAGGGCGTGAGCCGCATGCCCGCCCTCGGGGCGTCGGTCGACCACCGTCTGCGCACCGCCTTCACACTGTCCGCCGGGGTGACGGGCATTGCCGGCGGACTGCTTGCCCAGACGACGCAATTCGTCGGCATCGACTCGCTGTCGGTGGGTCGGTCGGCGGATTTCCTGGTGATGCTGGTGCTCGGCGGCACGGGGCGTCTCTATGGCGCCCTGATCGGCACGACGGTGTTCATGATCGCCCACGATTATCTCGCGGATATGAACCCGGTCTACTGGGAATTCTGGATGGGCCTGCTGCTGATGGCAGTCGTGCTGTTCGCCCGCGGTGGCGTCGTCGGGGCTGGGCGCCGGCTGCTCCAGACCGTGAAGACCAAGTTCGCAAGGGCGGCGCCATGAGAGCAGACACCAGCATTCTTTCGGCCGACGCCAGTATTGCGCTGTCCACCGAGCGGCTGACCAAGGTCTGGGGAAGCTTCATCGCCAACAGCGACATCGACTTCCGGCTTCCGGTCGGGGCTCGGCATGCCCTGATCGGCCCGAACGGTGCCGGCAAGACCACCTTTATCAACATGCTGACCGGCGTGCTCGCGCCGACATCCGGCCGCGTCTTTATCGGCGGCGAGGACGTGACGGCCGATCATCAGGAACGGCGGGTCAGGAAGGGCATTGCCCGCACCTTCCAGATCAACAACCTGTTTCCGGGCCTGACGGTGCTGGACAGCGTGCTACTCGCCATCCTGGAACGCAAGAATCTGGCCGAGAACTGGTTCCGTCCGCTCAAGTCGCATATGGCGGAAATCGAGGAGGCGATGGACCTGATCACCGACCTCGGCCTTGAGGCTCAGGCCGGTGTGGAGGTGAAAACACTTGCCTACGGCAAACAGCGGCTGATGGAAATCGCGCTGGCGCTCGCCAGCCGCCCCCGGATCCTGCTTCTTGACGAGCCTGCGGCGGGTATTCCCGCGGGTGAAAGCAGTGAAGTCTTCTCGGTCATCGCGCGCCTGCCATCGGATGTCAGCATCCTGTTCATCGAGCACGACATGGATCTGGTGCGGCGCTTTTCCCAACGCATCACGGTTCTGGTCGGCGGGAAGGTGCTCACCGAAGGCGCTCCGGAAGAGATCATGGTCGATCCGCGCGTGCGCGAGGTCTATCTGGGGGAAAGTGCCCATGGCTGATTTGCTGAAGATCGAAGGGCTTTGCTCCGGCTATGGTCAGGCCCGCGTGCTTGACAACATCTCCTTCTCGATGCGGGCGGGAGAAAGCCTCGCGCTGCTCGGGCGCAACGGCGTCGGCAAATCGACCCTGATGCGTACGCTGATGGGCCTCACCGTGCGGCATTCGGGCAGCGTCCGGTTCGCCGGCATCGATCTTTCCAATGCCCCGCCGCACAGGCGGGCACGCGCTGGGCTGGGCTGGGTGCCGCAGGAGCGCGCCATGTTTCCCTCGCTCACCGTCGAAGAGCATCTGACGACGGTGGCACGCGACGGGCCCTGGAACTTGGCGGCGATCTACGACGTGTTTCCCCGCCTCAGGGAACGGCGCTCGAACCTTGGCAACCAATTGTCCGGCGGCGAGCAGCAGATGGTTGCGATCGCCCGTGCGCTGGTGACCAATCCGCGGCTGCTCCTGCTCGACGAGCCCATGGAAGGCCTGGCTCCGATCATCGTCCAGGAGCTCGCCGCCGTGGTGGGCCGGCTTATCCGCGAAGCGGGGCTCTCGGTGATCGTCGTGGAACAGCATGCGCGGCTGGCGCTGTCGATGACGGCGCGCGCCATAGTGCTCAATCGCGGTCAAATCGTGCACGAATCGAGCAGCCAGGAGCTTCTGGACGACGGCGCGAAACTCGGGCGCCTCGTCGCCGTCGCCTGACCGTTACGCGCAGGGTCCGATCGCCCGCGCGATGTCCCCTTGGCCCGCTGCGTCCCGTGCCCATGCCGCTGATACCCGAGGCGTCGACTCCTCCACCTTCTGCATCACCAACCCAAACCAGTGCCAACCTGGAGTGCGACATGATCAGACGTGATTTTTTGCTTGGAGTGGTCGCCACCGCCGCAGTGACGGGACACGAGCCCTCGCCGGCGCCGATTCCGCAGCGCTCAAGATCGATACCCATCATCATATCGTGCCTCCGTTCTACGCACAGTGGCTGGAGGAGCGGGGCATTACCGCCGGCGGGCTTCCCATTCCCAGGTGGTCTGTAGATGGTGCGGTCGAACTGATGGAGCGGGAGGGCCTTGCGACCGGCATTTTCTCCATTTCGACGCCCGGCGTTCATCTGGGCGATGATCGGGAGGCCGCGATGATGGCGCGGCGGGTGAATGACTTCGCCGCCCAAGTTGCGCAGGATCATCCTGGACGCTTCGGGTTTTTCGCCACTTTAACTCTTCCCGACGTGAAGGGCTCTCTCAGCGAGCTTGCCTACAGCTTCGATGTGCTGAAAGCCGACGGCGTGGTGCTTCTCAGCAGCGTCAGGGGGGAATATCTGGGCAATGCCTCCCAGGAGCCGCTGATGGAGGAACTGAACAGGCGGAAAGCTGTCGTTTTTGTTCATCCCGGAGAGCTTCCCCGCCGAGCCGGTTCCCGGAATTCCGCCGCGCGTTGCGGATTTTCTCCTCGATACCACCCGGGCCGCCATCAACATCGCGAAATCCGGGTGATTGGAGCGGTATCCCGACATCCGGTTGATCCTGTCTCACGCTGGCGGATTCCTGCCTTTTGCGTCACAGCGCATTGCGCGATCGGTTTCTCCAGACGGAACCGACGAACCGGGGTTGGCCCGTCTTCGGAAGTTTCATTTAGACACGGCGTTGGCCAGCAGTCCCTATGCGCTGCCGAGCCTGCTGGCCTTCACCGACGTCAGCCACATCACGTTCGGCAGCGACCTGGCCCTATGCGCCGCTGGCACGGTCGGTCGCCTTTACCGAGCGGCTGAGCCAGTATCCACTTAGCGCATCCCAGCGTTACGCGATCTATCGCGGAACGGCTGAACTGCTCTTCCCTCGCCTGCGAGCCAAATGAGACCCTAGATCGAGTGATATTTTCGGGCGATGCCGCTCCTCGCGCTGCGCCGAAACGTCGGGCGTGTTCGCCGCAGCGCGGTTTTCGGAACCGATTTCAAATCGTGGTTCGGCGCCGCTTTCGCTCCAGCGGCGCCAGCACCACCGCCGCTGCCGCACCGGCGGTCAATCCCGCCCCGACGGCGGTGGCCGCCGCCAGCCAGGTGCGCGCCAGCGCGTCCTTCCACTCGCAGGGCGTGGCGTTGATGACCACGCTTGCCGCCGGCATCCGGGCCGGTGCGGGCGCCGCCGTGAGGGCGGTGACGGACGGGGCGCACCAGCTCCGGTGCGACAATCGTAAAGGAGGAAATCCGGCGGGGTGAACGCGAAGCCTCTTGAAAGGCGACCGATTCGCCCCTCTCACGCGCGAACGTCGTTCTCAGGAGAAACAGGCGACCCCTCAGCATGACCACCTATAAGGGGCACTGCAAAAGGCGACGGCCATCACTGCCAAAGGGCGCGGCCGGCTACAGTGTGGGGGACTACAAACAGGGCGTGAATCTGATGGGGAACGCGATGGGGAATGTTTCCCCTGACATACCGCTAACCCCTTGAAAACAATGGCGCGCCCGAAGAGATTCGAACTCCTGACCCCCAGATTCGTAGTCTGGGCCAAGTGCTTGATTTAAAGAGATGACGTTCCTCTTCCGCGCGGCGGATCGTTCCGCCGCGCGGCATCGTCGGATCGAGCTACTTGCCGCCACAGGCGGTCTTCCGCCGGTCACGAATTGGTCTCATGATCAGGCTAACGCCTGGGAGAAAGTCAAAATGAAAGCGATCGCTGTCGCCGCCATCCTTACCCTGATCTCTAGCACCGCGATGGCGGATACTTGTGCTGCGACCTCGGCCGGCAAAAATCTCGCAGGCGCGGCGAAGACGTCCTTCATGACGAAGTGCACCAAAGACGCACAGGCCTCGTGCCAGGCACAGGCGACTGACAAGAAAATCTACGGCGCGGCTGCGACCTCGTTCGTTAAAAAATGCACGAAGGATGCGGTCGGGCAGTGAGGTGACAGTGTTTAAGCGCGGATGTCCCGCCAACCTAAGGTGGCGGGACGGGGCGGCTATTTTTTGGTGCGCAAGATCCGCTCTGCCTCGAGCCGAGCCATGTCCAGGACATAGGCCAGTACGAGCAATCCCCGAGCCAATGCAAGCCTGCGCAGCTCGTCCGTGAGCGATGCGATATAGTCGGCTGCCGCTTTGTCGTCGTCCACATCCATGGTCAGATCCTCCTATGCGGGTGACAGGGACTCACCCGCATAGGAGGCGCGGCATACCGTATGCCATTATGGTACGTGGGAACCAACGATGTGCAATCTAGCCGGGAAGCGACGCCCAGGGGTGTCCTGGCTGCCGAGCGCGCCTATTGGGCCTGGCACGATGCCCCGGGCGATAAAAAGCCCCCCGATTCCTGGTAAGAGAGATGAGGCGGATTTACCTGACATGACGCGCGACCTTCGGCTATGTTGCAATAGAGCTTGTCGAAAGCCTTGGGCCGGAGGAATCGGGGGTAGCTAATGCGAGACGGACTATTATTCGTCGTCTTAATTTTTCTTGCAATAATCTGCTGCGGCACGGCCCTTGCCGTAATCGTGCGCCTTGGAAAGCGGCGCTGACCTAAACCTAGTGGATTGACCGAGACGGAAGAGTCCGTTGGTGGATTCCGTTTGGCGGCGGCCTGTGCTTGTCTGGCGCATGCGCAACGGGATCACGTTCACCCTCGGCGAGGCGGACCAGCAGCGGCTTGACGCGCTGGTCGCGGATCGCAACACCCCGCAGAAGCACGTCTGGCGCGCCCGGATCGTGCTCATGAGTGCCGACGGCGTCGGCACCCACGCCATCATGGCCGAGACCGGCACGGCGAAGACCACCGTCTGGCGCTGGCAGGCCCGCTTCATGGCGGAAGGCGTCGACGGGCTGCTGCGCGACAAGACGCGGCCTCCGGGCAAGGCTCCTGTGGCGGAAGACAGGGCCTCGGCCGTGATCGCTATGACACTGAAGCCGCCGCCCCATGAGGCCACCCACTGGACCACGCGGGCCATGGCCAAGGTCGCGGGACTGGCGGTCTCCACAGTGCAGAAGATCTGGAAGGCCCATGGCCTGGCCCCGCATCGCTGGCGCCAGTTCAAGCTCTCCAACGATCCCGCCTTTGCCGAGAAGCTCAACGACGTGGTCGGGCTCTATGTCAGCCCGCCGGCTCATGCCCTGGTGCTGAGCCTCGACGAGAAATCGCAGATCCAGGCGCTCGACCGCACCCAGCCCGGACTGCCGCTGAAGAAGGGCCGCGGCGCCACCCTGACCCACGACTACAAGCGCCATGGCACCACCACCCTGTTCGCCGCGCTTGATGTCCTGACCGGCGAGGTGTTCGCCCGCAACATGCAGCGCCATCGGCACCAGGAGTTCATCCGCTTCCTCAACGCCCTCGAGCGCGACATCCCGCCCGGCAGGCTGGTCCACGTCATCCTCGACAACTATGCGGCCCACAAGCACGAGAAGGTGCGGGCCTGGCTTGATCGCCATCCGCGCTGGACCTTCCACTTCACGCCGACGTCCAGCTCCTGGCTGAACGCGGTCGAGGGCTTCTTCGCCATCCTGACGCGCCGCCGGCTCCAGAATGGTGTCTTCCGATCCGTCGTCGATCTCCAGGCCGCCATCAACCGATTCATCGGCGAACACAACCAGACCCCAAAACCCTTCATCTGGCGCGCCGATCCAGACGCCATCATCGCCGCACGGAACCGAGGGTTCCAAGCGTTGGAGTCAATCCACTAGCTCAATGCGGGAAACTAGGGAAATTGAGACATTTCCAAGGCATTTATGCGATAAGCGCCCTTGGGTGCCAAGATGCCGGCTGCGCAGGACGGGCACGCCTTAGATGAATGCCACCACCCATGTTGCGCCGGGAGCAATCACATGAAGACTAGGGGATGGCTGGACGCAACGCTTGTCCGTATCGACGCCGCACTCAAAGACCCGCGCCGCGACGGATGGGATCTCGACTTCCTGAAAACCGTTCGTGACCTCATGGTCCGCGAGGGCACCTCCACCTCACTTGCCGCCGACCAGGAGCAACGCCTAGATCGGATTTTGTCCCTGTCGCCGAACAGCGTGCTCTCGAACCGAGAGGGTCGATCATGAAGAGGGATGAGGCGCCGGCGCACAATACGCCTACGATCCCAGCACCACGCGATTGCGGCCTTCGCTCTTCGCTCGGTACAGGGCGGCATCCGCAGCATCGATAAGCTGCCTCACAGGGGCGTCGCCATCTGGCACAACCGACACCACGCCAATGCTCACGGTAGAGCCAGGAACGCTGGAATTGCCGGGGTTATCGGTCGCCAAGGCAAAGCGAGATCGGATGGCTTCGGCGATCTGGAGGGCACCCTTTGCGGCGGTATCAGGCAACACCACTGCGAATTCTTCTCCACCATACCGCGCGCCAAGATCGCCTGGCCGGCGGATCGAGCGGTCAATCACCTGCGCCAGCGTCTTTAGAACCTCGTCACCTCGGCCGTGGCCATATTTATCGTTGAGTTCCTTAAACCGATCGGCGTCGATCATAAGCAGGGCCAAAGATGCGCCGGTGCGCTTTGCCCGCCTGCATTCCCGTGCGATCACCTCGTCGAAGCGCCTCCGATTGGCGAGGCCGGTCAGGGCATCGGTGATAACAAGACGAGCGAGGTCTGCCTCCGCCGTCGCGCGCCTGATCAACTCTCGTCGCAGCAGGATGCCAAGCGTCAACATCCCCAGGCAGCAGGCCGCGGCAATTGAGCCGATCACGGCGGCGCGTTGACGCCATCCTTCGAAAATGGTCCGCGTCGCGGCGGCCGCGATCACAATCATCGGCGTCCCGGCAACATGGGCAAACGTATAGAGCCGGTCTACGCCATCCAGGCTCGCCCGGCCCGAGAATGATCCGGATCCCATGGCGCGGATTCGCAAGAAATTGGGACTGCTAGCAACATCGGTGCCCACGTCCCCGTTGCCGTCTTGCGAAGGCCGCCGCATGAGGATCTTGCCTTCGGTGTTCACCATCACCAAAGTGCCATTCTCCCCCATGTCGATTTGGGAAAAAAAGGTGCTGATGTAGGCGAGCCGAACCGCGATCATGATGATGCCGGCGAAACTTCCATCGGGATTTGAGATCCTGCGGCTGACAGCAAAGCTGGGATCCCCGCCACGCAGACGGCTCTTGTAGGGCTGGCTCACGAAAAGGCCCGCCGTCGCCTTTTCTCGTTGGGCAATAAAATAATCGCGATCGGCAAAGTTTGCACGCCGGGCCTCACTGGAAGAGGAATCCGCGACGATCGTGCCTTCGCTGTCGAGGATGAGGATCGATCCGACAAAGTCCGTGCCCTGGGAAATCGCGGCCAGCATCCTGTGTTTCATAAACGGGGTGAACGAGGCGAACTCTGGATCGTTGAAGGCGTCGGCAGCAAGGCCGAGGGCGAACGAATAAAGCCGCATGTGCAGGTCGACATGCCCGACAATCCCCTGCAGCAGATTCTCGGACGCGCGCTGCGCATTATCCTTTGCGTCCTCGCGTCCCTGCCAGAGCGTCAGCCCCACCAGAAGCGACACGACCAAGGATGCGACGATGGTGCCCGCGAGAACGAACTGAGCGCTCCGCGGCACGACCATCGGCTGGTCACGGACTTTCACAATTCCCCCCTCCGGCTGGGATCTTGGACGGTATTCAGGAGAAACAATACCGAGCGCATCTATACATCTTTCGAAGGCGACTCTCGATAGTCGTGCCTCGGTGGTTGCGCGAGCGTTGCACACTAACTCGTGGCTGACTTCGCTCCGGTGCACTCCAAAAGGATGTTCTTCGCGCGCCGGCACCCGGTGACGATGGAAACATGCCGCACATGGGCGGGCATCAAAAATCAATTCGCCCCGATTAAGGCTGCAATAATACCTTCGTTCCGGTGAAGTGTGCCAAAACGAAAGAGGTTCGGCGTGCGCCAAGCCATCGCCCAGGTTAAGATCCCCCCATGCCGCTGGAATATTATTTGATCATAGGTGCCGGGTTCACGATCGCTGCGCTCTGCATCTTTGCCGTGGTCTGGATTGTCGCCGAGTTGGATCGGCGGCAATGAAAAGCACGGGTGGGCGGGGCGTATGAACCAGGACGACCCGCTATCGGGTCGAGGCCATCGGGCCGGCCTTTAGCCACAGATCGTCCAATGAGCCATCATTGTGTCATGGGAACATGCGCCGCAGGAAGGCGCCGATCTCATGGGAAAAGGTGCTGACGAGCCACCAGAAGCCCCCGACGATGGTCGAAACGGCCACCCCCGCGAGCATTACCACCGCCCCTACCTTGTCCTTGAACAGTCCAAAGGCAACGGCCTTCCGTTCCAGATCCTCCACCCGGCCGGGAATCGCCTCCAGCCGGGCAAACTGGTTCGAGAGCCGGTCAAGTTTCTCCATCACGAGCCGGCGGTCTTTTCCGGCCTCGCTACGCTCTTCAGCCGCGAGACGCTCGATCGCCTCCAGGCGATCGCGCTGCCCTTCCTGGGTTGCGGCGATCTGGCCGAGCTGCTGCGCCATGGAGGCGGGGGCGGAAGGGCGCGCCGCCATCAGGGCGTCGCCTGCGCGAGCGCCGCTGCAATCGCCTCTGCCTGCGCATCATAAAGCGCGAGCAGCCGCTTGCCGCAATCGGACTTCGATTCCTCGGAGAGGCGCAGCCGGCCGATCAGGCTCACCACCTCCCGCGACGATATGGCCCCCTTTCCAGGAGGCCGCGCCACCAGGTCATCGAAGCACCGGCGAATATCGGCCGGGACTTCAGCGAGCCGAAGCTCCGGCCGCGGGCCAGAGGCTCCGCACGCCATCAGCAGTAGCGGCGTCAAGACAATCACCGTCAGGCGTGCGGGCTTCCAGGGCATGGATCTTGTCCTCGAGGGTGCGGCGGGCGGTGATGGCGGCGGCGGCGCGTTCGGAATCGGCGGCGAGCGCAGCGGCCTGGGCGTGCAGGAAGGTGATCTGTTGCTCGGCGCGGCGCAGGCTGTCGCGCAAGGCGGCCTCCTCGCTCACAGCCTGGGCGGAGCCGACGCCCGCGAGCCAGCCGGCCACCAGAAGCCCGGCCGCGCCGGCGCATTGCACCAAGCGCCCATGGGGCACCAATGGCACGAAGCCATAGACAATGGCGCCGGCGGCCAGAAGGCCGAGCGTGCCGGCGCCGAACGACACAGCCCAGGCAGGCAGCAGCGCGAGAATCCACGCGATCAAGGTCATGTGGGAGGGCCGTCCTCGGGCGGATTGTCGGAAGAATCGCTCGGCGCGCCACGGCGGCGCCCCAGCACGCGGCCGAACACCATGGTGTTGCGGTCATCCCAGGCGGCGCCGAACACATAGGCGCCGATGGTGGAGCCGGCGAGCAGCAGCACGCCGCTGGCGATCGTGCCTGCCAGATCCGTGTCCTGGCCCCAGCCGGTGAGGTAGATGACCTCCCCGGCGCAGAACAACAGCGTGCCGATGATGATGCGCCGGCGGATCTCCCAATGGGAGCCCGAGAAGACGGGCGCCGGCGCCCGCCGGCGGGTCACGCCTCGTTGCGCGACGGCGCGCCGGTGCGGGTCAGCATGACGCGCGCGCCGGGCGTGCCGCCGCCGTTGGGCCAGCGGATCGCGTCCAGGCGGCTTTTTTCCACCCGGGTGACGGTCACCGCGTCGCTCTGGTTGCCGCCGAGCACGTGGAAGCAGTCGGCATCCTCTCCGACATAAAATCCGACGTGGCCACCGCCCGGCCGGCGGAAGGTGAGAATCGCGCCTGGCGCACCGTTGCGCAGCGCGGAGCCGAAATCCGACCATTGCAGGGCGCCGAGCGGGTTCTTGGGGATGTCCCTGAAGCCGCTCAGGGTCATGACGTGGGCGACGAACAGACCACACCAGGGGATGGCATCGCCGGTGAAATACCCGGCGATCCAGCCACCGAGGCGTTTCGCCCATCCCATGATCGCGGCTGTGTTGCCGCTGCCGGGGGTTTCCTTCGTGCCCAAAAGGGCGCGCGCGTTCGCAAGCCAGACAGGATCGGCCATTGGTCTTCTCCGGTGATGTGGACACAAAAAAGCCGCCTCAGCTGGCGGCATGGATGCAACTCTTGGATGGTGTTACGCTACGTTCGCGCTTCCGATTTCCCCCGCTTCGGACACGCTTGGGCTGGGCGGCATCCCCCGTGCCGCTCAGCCCGCTCACTCCATCGTCGGGGTATCGCTGCGCCAGCGCCGCATGCGATAATGTATGCAGAGGAAGGCCGGGGGGCGCATGCGGTTCATTTCAGAGGTGCTCGCGCGCGCCGCGACTCTGACGTTCCTACTGGGCGCGGCCTTGCTGTCGATCGCCTTCATCCTTGCCGCCGGATGCACAGTGTTTGCCGTCATCAATGGCGCGAGCCTGGAGACTGCAGTGATGGTCGGCTTCGACGCGCTCTTCAAATGTGTGATCGCTGCGGTTGTGCTTCTGGTGATTTCCGCCGGGTTACGCGGGATCACCGAGGCGTCTGAAAGGTGACCTCTCACCGTCAATCGCCTGGCGGCTGCCACTCGGCATCCGCCACCGGCCGCACGGGCATGGTGGCGAGCACCTCGCGATGCATCGCGTGCTCGGGTGCCGTCCCGCAGACCTCCGGCAGGATCCAGCCCGATCCGTCCAGCAATGGCACCGGGTCGAGCCCATAGCCGGGCGATGTCGGCCCGCGCACGATGGCGGCGGTGGCGGCGTCGAGGATTAGATATTGTCCGGTCATGACGCCGCTCCGAGCATCGCGGCCAACCCGCGATAGAGTGCCAGATGCTGCGCCGCCGTCATGGACGCGCCTGCAAATGCCGCCGAGACCTGCCCCGGATAGTAGGTGCCAACATTGCGCCCCACCCACAGCTCCGTTGTCATAGCCGACGAGGCTGCGGCGCTCGCCCCGATGGACGCACCGTTTCGGTAGAGTTGCAGGGCGTTGGCGGCGCTGCGATTGCCTACCGTCAGTCCGAGGGATGTCGTGGCGCCAGGCACTGTCAACGAGACGTTGCTGTGCACCCGGCAGTAGGTCGTGTTGACGTCGGAGCGCGGCACGACGGGGATGCTGGACACCGTCGCACCGAGAACAGAGTTGGGGGTAATGGTCTCGCTGGAGACCCAGGCGCCATAGGTCGCGCTGTTGAGCGACGCTCTGGTGAAATCGAAACTCGGATCGGCGACCGTATCCAGATAGGTCGTCCCGCCGCCCACAAATCCGCCAGGCGCGCCGGGCGCCCACGCCGCCCATGTCGGGTTGTTCATTTCCGCGAGGTCGAACCGTGCGAGCGTCTGCACCTGAGACGCCGCCGCCCCGCTGGTGGGGATGTAATTGCCCGGCACGTCCATGCGCACCAGTTGAGGCAGGCCGATCCGCAGGGTGAGGTCGATGGCGCCGGTGCCGTGCCCAATTTCCAGCGCCGGCACCACAAAGGCCGCCGTTGCGCCCGTCAGGACGCGCGTGCCGGAAACGCGCGTCAGCGTCGAGGTGAGCGCGATGGATAGCGCCGGAATGACATTATAGTCTGTCGCAACTGCCGCGTTCGAAGCGTTATATTCGGTATAATTAACCCGGGTGAGGGTCGTGCCGTCCAGCGAACCTCCAATCAACGCCAGATAGAGCGAGACCGTCATGCGGCTGCCAACGACGCCGGGGCAGGCGTTGGTGGACGATAGCGGAATGCCTATGCCGCTGGCCGAAGCCGGCGTGCCTGAGAACCGAACGTCGATATAACGCATGCCGTTGACCGTGCCCACGCCAACGACTTGGCGCGTGATCCCGCCGACCATGAACACCGAGGCCCACCCGGTCGGCATGGTACCGGGAGCGCCGGCGGCGGCGCCGACCATCTCCCCGTTGGGCAGGAGGTTGGTCACCGTGCCGGTCCACGGCACGAGATTGAGCCGGGCAGAGTATTGGCTATAGGAGCCAGTGACCCACAGCGCGTCCAGCTGGTCTAGCACCCCGTCAGCCCGGTAGATGCGCGCGCCAGCGTCCAGGCGCTGCACGAAATCACCCGGCGGCGCCTGCATCCGGCCGAGGGCGGCAGCGGCCCAGGCGTCCAGGCCGAGCGGATGGGTCAGGATGTTCACATTACTCATCCGGCGGAACTGCGGGCTGCCATCGGCGAGACCTCGTGGACCGATGATCATGATCAGCCCCGCGCCTTGAGCGGCATAGCCCCAACATTGGCCGAGCCCGTCGCCGCCATCGCGTAAACCGCCACGCCGGCTTTCACTGGTACGATCTCGGCGCCCG
Source organism: Roseixanthobacter finlandensis (assembly GCF_043195105.2). Lineage (NCBI taxonomy): Bacteria > Pseudomonadati > Pseudomonadota > Alphaproteobacteria > Hyphomicrobiales > Xanthobacteraceae > Roseixanthobacter > Roseixanthobacter finlandensis. The sequence goes on from NZ_CM195536.1 coordinate 867,733, forward strand.
CGGTGATGCGGATGGATGCACCATTGGCCGCCGCGGCGCCGCCGGCGGTGTTGACGAAAATGGTCGCGTCCGTGTCGATCCGCACCCACTTGCAGCCCGTCGGCGGGGCGATGATCTGGGCGTTGGCGGTCACCGCTACGCGCACACCGCGCGCGGTGTCGAAGTCGGGATCTTGATCCGGCGGCAGCTTCACGGTGCTCTCGGATTCTTCGTCTACCCCGATCACGAAGACGGGCGTGCCGATCATGCCCCGGCTGTTTGGATTGCTCATGTGTGCCTCCGTGCGGCTGATAGGGGGTGCTGTTAGACAATCGCGGCGAGGTAGGATTCTGCGCGCTTGCGGTTGCCTTGGCTCGACGGGTGCACGAGGTCTTCCATGTAGCCGGCGGCCACCGCCTCGGCATAGGCCCCGAGGGCGTCGCGATCATCCACATAGCCGCAGTGCCGGGCCATGGCGGTCATCTGGAGCGCCTTGTCGTAGCCGGCCAGGAAGGTCGTCGCGACGTCCGAGCTGTCGTTGGGGCGCACCAGCAGCACGTCAGTGCCCCCGGCCTGCCACCGACCGACCAGCTTGTTGATGCCATAGCCATACTTCGCGCCGTCGTCGGTGAGGCGGTCGTTCATCCCGGCGTTGAGAATGTAGACGTCAGCCTTGAGCAACTGCGCCCAGGCGCGGCCCCAGCTATCGTCGAGGCTCGCGTGTTGGGCCAGAGAAGTGGCGGAGATGCCGGCGTTGGAAACCGTGGCGCCGCCGCCATCCAGCAGGAATTCTGCGCCGAACAGGGTGAACGTGCCGGCGCCTGAATAGATCGCCATGGCGGTCTCGTGGGTGGCGGCCCGGTAGAGATCGACGCTGCACAAGGTGCCGGTGGGAAAGCGCGTCGTGTCCACGGTCTCACCAATGGCACCCGCGCCGTCCGCCACGGCACCGAAGGAACCGCCGGTGCCCAGCTCGAAATAGATACGGACGCGATCCCAGGGAGCGCCGGGATCAAGACCCGCATAGCCGCCCGATACGCCGGTGAAGGCCGTGCCTAGGCCGCACAGGCTGTGGGATCGGGCGCCACTGGTCCAGGGGGGATTGCCCAGAAGGAAGGCGCCGGCCGTGCCGCTGGAAGCGCCGGAGTAATAGCCGGCGGTCAGAGCGTCGAACCACAGGAGGCCTGGCCCGCCGTCTCCGAAGCGAGCCTTCAGACCGGCTGCAAACGCGGTTCGAAAGGTAGAGAATTCGGGTTCCCCCCCACCCGCTGACAAGCTGTCGATCCCCGCGAACACGCGCAGATGCGAGGCTGGGTTGATCTTCGCATTTTGGATGTGAGAGCGAACCGAGCCGTCGGGACGGAACTGAAAGAAATTCGCCATTCAGCCCTCCCATGCCGTGAATTTCATGTCGGCGGCGGCGCCGACGATCGAGATCGGCCCAGGCGGTGCGTCATCGTTGAAAGACACGGCGCACCCAGGCGGGAGTTCGACTGATCCTTCGCCGTTCGCCAGCGCATTCGCGAAGGGCGCAAACCACAGGCTGCCAGAGACGTTGGGATTGGAAATCCAGAGCTTGGACCGGTTGGCGTTTGGCGGAGCTAGCACTTGAGGTATTCCGCCCACGGCGACGCTGCCCGAGCGGTCGGTGAACTCGCGGCTATTTCGTGCCTCCGGCGCGCTGCCGATCACATAGACAGGCGCCGCAATCATTCCGCTGGGGTTGCTCACTTTGTCGCTCCAGGTCAGGGGCCCCAAGAGATCGTCGCAACGGTCGCCGGCGTGGTTGCGGCCGCCACATCCCGCGTCAGGTCGCTAAGCCTTGTCTGGCAGGCGACGACGTGGGCTTTGCCGTCTGCGCCGACGGCCTGGATTTGCGTGGCGCTGTGCGCCCGGAAGATCCAAGCACCGTCCTCGTCTGCGCACCAGAATGGCGTTGACCAGTCTGGGGCGGCGGCAGGTAGCAACGACGCGGTGACAGAGCCCATGAGGTTGATCTGATCCGTCGTCGATGAGGGATAGGTGTGCGGAGCCCCGAGCGCTGAGCACACGAAGCCCCCGACGATGGCAGCGGCGCAGGCTCCGGAGAGTTCCGCCGCCTTGGCGGCTTTCAGCGCAGCGAGCGGGATCGCCGGAGGCGCGAAGCCGTCGACGGCGGACCAGGCCCAGCCGATGGCAGGAAGCACATCGGCGGGCACCACGACCAAGCTGGGGATATCCGGAGGATGAGCCGGGTCGATGACGATGAGGTTTGCGACGAGGCCGTTATTGACCATGGCGGCGATGGATTGGGTCATGTGCATCTCACGAATATTCGAGGATCAGGATGGCCCCATTGCCGCCGCTCCCGCCGACGCCCAGGTCACCGCCGCCGCCACCGCCGCCGTAAAAGCCATTGCCGCCGGTCGCGGACGTGGGTGCCGCATTATCACGCTCGCCACGGCCGCCGCCGCCGCCGAACAAACCCGCGCCGCCAGCGCCTCCATCCTGGCCGGAGGACGGAGAGCCAGCGGAGCCGGGAATAGTGATCTGACCGATCCCGCCGATCCCGCCGCCGCCGCCAGCGCCCAAACTTAGAGTTGGAGCCTGACCTGCGGTCCCACCGAGCCCTCCGGCGGCCCAGGCGTAAGACCCAAGCGCGGTCGCGCCACCGGTCCCTCCGACCGCGCTGGTCGCATTTTGGCCGGCGGAACCGCCCGCACCAATGGTTATCGGGACGCCCGCCGGCGGCGGGGAGATCACCGAAATGAACGTCTCACCGCCACCACCACCCCCGCCTCCTCCGTCGCTTTGGCCGTTACCACCACCCCCGCCACCGCCGCCACCGATGCCGATTGCGAGTATGGTGGCAGCGCTCGGATTCGGAATATACGTCCCAGACACGGTCAAAAACTGCATGCTGAGGAATCGCCCCGCCACCGCAGGCGGGACAATGATTGCTGGCGCCACCGCCGCGAGCTGTGCTCGCGCGCCGTCGTAAGTCGCCTCCATCAGTCCCCACGCCGGGATATCTCCAGCCACCAGCGCCGCTGCCCCGACGCGCGTAAGCGGGACCGTGGACCCGTTGATGGTCAGCGTCGAAGGACCAGTGTTCGCCCACGGGAACATGATCTTGAGCGGCGTGCCTACGATCTCCGCGAGCGATGCCGGCGGCGGGCTCATCGTGATCGCATAGGCGTTCGCTCCGCCGGCTGCGAGGAAGTAATTCAGGTGCTGCGAGCGCACCGCCTTGGCAACCTGCTGAAGATCCCCCGCCGACGGGGTGAACCCGCTGGTGGCGATGAGGGCATGCAGCTCGCGCAGCGGATGTTCGATCGCGGCCCCGTCCGGAATCGCTCCTTCGAGTCCGTTCGCCGGGTCGGCGTTCGGCCACCCGCGGTTCGGATCGGCGCCGTTGCCGTTGACTGGAGGCAGATATTTCATGTGGACCTCTTAGGGCACGGTGCCGATGTAGGCGGACATGCCGCCGCCCACGCGCGTCACCTCGACGTAAAGATTGCTGGTCGGGAAGCCATAGATCGCCGTCTGCGCCGCCGCCGTGAACGTCCAATTCGGTTCGCTCACCGTGGTCGTGCTCAGCTCGGAATTGTCCATGACGTTGCGGTTGAGGACGTTCCAGCTCGCGCCCTCGATGTTGTCCCAAGTCACGACAAGATCGGGCCCGTCGTGATGGGCGGTGAGGCCAGTGGGCGCGGGCTCGCTGCCACCGCCGCCGCCGATCTCGGTCACCAGCACCGCCGCCGGTCCCTGCACCAATCCGTCGATGCGGAAGACGTTGATATTCACAAAGCCGGCGATCTGGTCGTAGACCGCGACTTGTTCGGCTTCGGAGAATACCCAGGCCGGCGCGGTGACATCGACCGTCCGCAGGATTTCCCCGGTGGTGACGCTGACGTTGCGTAGCCGCCAGGTGGCGCCCGGCAGGGCATCCCAGGTCACGATAATGTCGTTGCTCGTTTCCGAGCGCACCGCCTGCAGGCCTGCCGGCGCATCGAGCAGCGTCCAGGCCGGCGGCGCGTCGATCCGGTCGAGCCCGGTCGCGATGGCCTCGGACAGTTCCAGCGCGGCCGCATGATAGACAGCGGACGTGTAATGGATGAAGCCGGGATTGCCGACCTCGGGGACATAGCCGGCGATGTTCTCCGCACCGGGCGTCCATGTGCCGATCTTGGTGTTGAGGTCGGCGGCGGCGATGGACACCTGGATGTCGCGCGCCGTCTTGTAGTAGGCGCCGGTCGGCTCCGGCGGGTCGGGCAGATCACCCCAATAGGCGCGGCCGAGCGTCTGAATCCAGATGGGCAGATCCGCGCCGATCTGGGCGCGCATGTGAGCGAAAATCGCCTCGGTGGCGGAGCGGTAGCGCGTGGGCGAGGAGAAGCGCGGCGTGGCCAGCGGATCAAACGCGCTCACGTCGTTTTCGCCCTGCGCCCAGACCACATGCACGATGCTGGGATCAACGCCGAGCTCCTGGACGATGGAGAGGAATTCGACCATGCGCGGGCCGGGCTCGTCCTCGTCCAGGTCCCACCAGTAATTGACCCCGGACACCGGGTCGTCGTCGGCATGCTTGTCGGCCGCTGAAGATCCCCAGGCCGCCTGCACCACCATGACTTCCGCGTCCCGCAGGCCGAGGCGGGTGGCGAGGTCGCGTCGGAGCGCGGCGGCGGACACGAGGTCCTTGCGTCCGTCCGCCCCCGAGAGGGTCGTCAAATGGCCGAGGGCATTGGACTGGCCGGCGATCACGATGACCACGCGCACCGCGGCATTGCTGACCGCCAGCGCGCCGCCGATGCCAGTCGGCACGGTGCTGCTCGCCACGTGAAGGCGCCAGGCGAGAAAGGTCGGTGGGAAGCCAAAATCCGGAACCGACAGCTCCACCGGATAATCGCAGGAGACGCGCGCGCCTGTGACGGTTGGCGCCGTCACCACGATCTGACGCGCCACCGCCTCGCCATCCGTGTCGAGAATATCGACGGTGTAGACCCTTGCGAACGGGTCATTGCCGTTGTGCGCCCAGGACAGCACGACGTCGCCCCATGTCGTCGTCGTCGCGGCAAGGTCGCTCGGGAAGATCCAGTTGACGGGATCGGGCCCGGCCTCTGGGCTCTGCCCCAGCGCGGGCACCAGATGGCCGGGCGGATAGACCCACCCGTCGCGCCACACCTGCGGGCGCGCCCATACCCACACCTCGGCGATGCCCCAGCCGAATGCCTCGGATGCGGCCTGGGTGATGCGGAGCCAGATCTCGCCCGCGGTCTCCGGCAGCAAGTTGAATCCGGCGAAATAGTGGATGGCGCCGACGGGATAGCCGAGGGCCTGCGTGCCCGCCGTAAGCGTCAGCCCGTGCAGGTCCCATTCGTTGGCCGTGATCCAGTCGTAATCCTCGAGCTGCAGCACGTCCCAGGCGGGATAGACCCACGACGCCACCGGGAAATTGAGCCGCGCCAGCAGCGGGCTGCTCGGGGTCAGAATCTGCGGCGTGAAGACCAGCACCAGGCATTGGGCGCCATCATACGCTGCCTTGATGGCGTCGCGCAGGTGCAGCGTGCTCGCGCCGAGCTTGGCCGACAGCCAGTCGAGATAGGGTCCGTGCACGCCCACCGGCTCGCTGGCGCTCTGGATGTAGGGCGTCGGCACGGGCTGACCCGTTTCGGACGTATAGAGCGCGGTGGTGGTGGCATCATAGATGCAAGGGCCGCCGGCGGTGAAGGAGCCATCCCACCACCACGGCTCACCCACCTGATAGCGCACCTGCCCGCCGGCCGAGGCCAGCGCGCCGCAGAGCCACAGCGCCACCGCCTCAAGATAGCCCAGCGCGTCGGTGTGTGTCGGGGCGATCAGGGTCGAGGGCGGCGACCAACCGGTGCGCGCGCCGGCGCCGGCATGGTCCCGCTGCTGCCATGCATCGGGACAGACGTCGGAGAGGATCTCATAGGACTGCGAGATGATGACGTTGAAACCGCGCGCCACCAGCCGCGCGAACAGATCGGCGAACCACGCCCGGGCCGGGCCGCTCACCGGCGCGCTGTCGTCAAGCAGCAGCCGGCCGGCCGCGTCGTCCCAGATCAGGGAATGGAGATGCGAGGCGCCGACATAGATTACGTACCAGTCGCGATACCCGAGCCGCCAGATGCCATCAACCACCCGTTCTGGCGTCAGGTTATAGGCGTCGTCATAGCCGTCGGTCATGCGCAGTGCATGGGGCGCGACGGCCCAATGGCGGCGCTGGACGTGGGTGTTGACCCCGCTCACCGCGATGTTGGAAAGCTCCACCACCACGTCGAGCGGCTCGATGGGGTCGGCCACGCCGGTATAGCCCGGCGCCGCCACGCCGATGGACAGGCGGGCGATGCGGCTCCAGGGGATGACGCGCCGCTGATCCTCATCGAGGACATTGAAGCCGCCCAGCACCGGCACTCCGGAGAAGTCCAACCGGATGTGCCCGGTCATGCCGTCACCACTGGTCATGTAATTGGCGAGCCGCACGAAATAATCCGTGCCGTCGGCGTCGGTCACCGTCATCACCAGCCCGCCATTGTCCGTGATGGGCGGCAGGCCGGTCAGCGCGAAATCGAAATCGAGGATGCAGGCGGTATAATTCGGTGACGTGAAATAGCCGAGACCGCGGGCGCTCCAGCGGTCTTCGCTCTCCCAGCGCATGCCCACCACATCCGCCGCGGTGCGCAGCGTGCAGGCGAGGCGCAGGCCGGTGGAGCCGGTGGTGATGAGCGAGGCCGAGGCCGACAGCGGCAGGTCGATGGTCCAGAAGGCCGGTTCGAACCGGCGAATGGGCGCGAGCACTGTCACCGTCAGCTCGGGCGACCACTCGCTCACAGCCTCGCCAACCCGCTGGAGCGCGCGCACACGATAGGTTCCTTCGGCGAGCTCGGCCGGGGCAACAATGCGGCCCGTGCCGATCGGATCGGATTGGCCCGCGAGGGTGATCGTCATGGGATGATTTCCACATCGATGCCGGCGTTCGGCCGGGTGCTGACCGTGATCACGGGCCAGTCGTCAAGCGAGAGGCCGGGCGGCGGCAGGTAATAGGAAAAGATGATCCTGGTGTGCGCGGGCTTGTATTGGTTGAGGACGCATTCCAGATCTTCGGCGCGGGAGATGCGAGCGAAGGGATCTCGGCCGCACTGACCGAGTCCCATCTCGAACCAGATCACTCGCTGAGAAAAGACCCGCACCCACCAATAGAAGGCGATCTCCTCGGACCCGATCTGGTCCCCGCCACCACATTGCGACAGCCCGCACATGAAGGGCGCCTGCTCGGTGATGGTGATGTCGTAACCGAGGCGGGCCGCGACGTTGATGAAATAGGCCCGCGACTGTCCTCCCTCGGCCGTGAGGCGCTCCACCAGCGCGGCACGTCGCTCGCCGATGGTGCTCGGCTCGGTGACGCATGGGTTCGGCAGGCCCGCCATGCGCTCCCATTCCGGCAGCAACAGGAAGGTGCTGAGCGGCTGGGCTTCGACGTCCACCAGGTTCCAGGCGGCGGCATCCACTCGGCCCCAGATCTCGCCGAGGCCGGCACAGAACCGCGCCATGGGCATGCGCGGGTCGCGCGGCCACGCCTCGCCGACCGGCAGGAGGGAGAGAAGGGCATAGCCGTAATCCTCCCCCGAACGGCGGATCGGCGCGTCAGACATAGGAGATGGTCCCAGGCACACCGATCTGCCCGGCGGTCATCGGCACATTGGAGGCGGTGAGGTCGTGGCTGTTCTCGCCCAGCGCAGCGGAGACGGCCTCAGCAATCCAGGACTTGGAAATAGCCACCCCGGGCGCTGCCCGGCGCACCAGCATCTTGCGCACGCTGGCCTCGATCGCGGCGCGCACCGTCGGTGTGTCCCGGTCTAGATTGGAGATCGCGAACGACACTGGGTTGGGGATCGGCGGCAGCACGAACAGGCGCTTCACGGTCACCGGCCGCAGCGGATCGATATGCGCATGCACCAGTGCGCAATCTTCCATGGTCGGGATGCCGTTCGGGCGCAGCGGCGTGCCGTCAAGAAGAACACCCTCCATCAGAAATCGCACGGTCGCTGCCCCGACAATTTCCGAGGTGCCCCATGCGCGCGTCACACCCGCCACCTCACGCGCCCAGGCCACATAGTCGTGCGCGGCGCCGCCCTGCGGGGGCTTGCGGATGCGCTGCAGGATGCGGTCGCGATAGCTCTCGGCGCTCTCAGTCTCCGCACCACCGGTCCAGTCGGCCGGGATGGTGGCAGCGGCCTCGACGCCGGGCAGGGCCGAGCGGAAGGACGCGCTTGCGCCCGCCTGAATGTTTCCGCCGATGCCGGCCTCGGTCGCCCTGGCCGGAATGACGACGCCGCCGGGTGATGCCCAGGCATCCTGCAGCGTTTCGACGATCACATTGCCGGCGAGCAGCTCGGTGCCGGCGAGGATCGGCGCGCCAGCGGTGCCACGCGCGAGAATGTTTCCGGTGGCGAAGGTGGCGGCCTGCTTCGGGCCGATCCAGATCCGCCCATGCCGGTCGAGCCAGAACACCGACGTGTCAACCATCAGCTCTTGGGCGAGCGCCTCAAGGTAGCGATAGGCGCCGTCGGCGAGGCCGCTGTTGGAGTCTGCCAGCACCCGCATGTTGGAGTTGGGCACCGAGGCGTCGGCGCCGGGCAGATGGGCGGCAATGTCGTCCCGCACCTGCCGGCGGATGGCCGGCAGGGTGATCAGGTCCAAGGCCATGCGGTCAGCTCCAGAGGGTTTGCCAGCGCAGGTCAAGCAGGCGGGTCGAGCCGCGATAGGCATCCACTGTCACCTCGATGTGCTCCATCTCGGTGCGGGTGGCTGTGACATCGAGGCGGGTGCCGATCTTCAGATCCAGGAACCATTGCAGCGCCTCGCGCACATAGTCCTCGGCGCGGGCGCGAACGTCCTCGGTCCATTTCTCACGGCGCAGCAGCCAGAGGCGCGACCCGATGGGCGTCGCACCCCAGATCTCGCTGGCCTGCCAGTCCGCCCACCAGCCGCGCCGGTCATCGTCGGTGGGGTCCGGCAGGACGTCATCCTCTTCTGCCGTGCGGTCCGTCATGAGGGAGAGGATGAAAGCGGTCTTCAGGTCCTCGCCGGTGTCCAGCACGCTGCCCTTGAGCAGCCATGTGGACTGCAGCTCGTCGGGGTTCCAATTGGTGCGAATGTCCACCATGTCACACCTTCGCGAAGACGCGGGTGGATGGGCCCGCCGCGGTCATCACCGCCACCGCGCCGGCCTCGCCGCCGAGAAAGATGCGGTCGGCCTCAACGATCACCTTTTCCGCGCTCTTCACGGTGACCGTCTTGGCGCTGTCGATGGTGATCCCGGCCGCGCCCAGAAGCACCCGCTGGCCCTGATGGTCGTAAAGGGCCACCTCGCCCGACTGCAGGCCCGTCACCCGGTACCGGCGATCACCGATCGCCACGACCACGGCATGTGAGCGCTCGCCTGAGGGAAAGGCCACCAACGCTTCGGCGCCGTCCATGGGCACCGCGGTCAGCCCGTAGGGCTCCCAATGCTCCACGCTGTCTTTGCGCTCGTCCTTCAAAATCGACACGTCCACGCGCTGCATTTTTTTGGCGCTGTCGGTCTTGTGCAGCACGCCGCGCGCCATCGTCTGCGTGGCCCTGCGGCCCGCGTCTGCCTGCGCCTGCCTCATGATGTCCTCAATTCTCGACCTTCGGGCCGTCCCAAATCTTGCCGTCGAAATCGCCGCCGGCTTTCTTTCCGCCCGACTTCCCGCTGCCCTTCTTGCTGAGGGCGCCGAAGGGGACGAGCTGCAGCTTGGTCGAGGTCGGGCCCTGGCCCTGGCTGTGGGTGACCTGCTTGATATAGAGGGTCCGATCCAAATAGAGCGACGGGCTCGACACCTGCACGGCGTCGCCCGGCGTCCACAGCTTGCCCTCGGAGACATGCCAGCCGAGCACGGTGATGTCGGCCACCAGCCCCTTGCCTGCGCGCACCGCACGCTCGAACTCCAAGCGGTTGCGCAGATCCTTCATGGTCAGGGGCTTTTCCGGGGTGACGATCAGCGGCCGATGGCGCGGCACGCTCTCATCGTCCACCTCGTCCCCTATCTCCGACGCGTCGGACCCCCAGATTTCATCGGTGCCCGCCATCTGGCTCTTGCCGATGATTTTGGAATGCCGCTCCTCGGCGGTCAGCGCTGCGCGCCCCTCGAAGATGTTTTCGCCCTCGATCAGCTTTGCGACCGGCCCGCTTTCCTGCGCCTCATCGATCACCAGCCGCCCCGACGGGTCGTCGTGCAGGACCACGCCGCGCGAGCGGGCGAGATCGTCCAGGGTCCGAAAGACGGTTGAGCCGGGCTCCACCGTTACGTCGCTGAAGGTCTCGCCCAGGTCCGCCTTGGCGAGCACCTGGATGCCGAACGGCTTGCACAACTGGTTGCCTATGGCGTCGAGCTTGTAGCCCTTGAACTGGCCACCCGGAACCACCGCGCTGCAGTCCACCAGATCCCCGGTCTTGGACCGGCCGGCGACATGGATGCCGCGCTGCGTGGCGTTATAGGCCGGCTCAACGCGGTCCACATAGCCGGTGATCGCCAGCACCCCGCCGAGCGACACTGTGCAGGGGTCGAACAGATTGATGGGCCACCGGACTTGTTGCCCGCCCTCGGCCCAAGTGTCGATCACGGCGAGCGAGAAGGTCGAGGCAGCAGCGTCGAACGCGCGCGTCACCTCGACCGTCTTCCAGCCCCCATATTCCCGGTCGCCGATGGCGATCCAAGCGCGCAGGTCGTCAATCAGTATCATGCCGTGAGCGCACGGATTTCGCGCGGCATGAAGCCGGGATGCAGGGCGCCGGTTTCCGCCACCACCTCGCCCGCCCGGCTGGCGTCGCGCCACAGGCGATGCGCGATGACCAGCGCCGGCAAGGACCGGGACAGCGTCACCGATGCGAGACGCGGCAGCGGCCGGCCGCGCTCCAGCAGATCCCGCACGACATTGGCGTGCAGCTTCCGCAGGGTGGCCAGCAGGTCCGATTGGCGCGCCACCGCGGCAGTATCGATCTCGGCATCAAACCGGCCGGTGATGGCGGTGCGCAGCGCGTCCGCCTGATCGCGCGAGGTTAAGTCCTGGTCCATCAGCGCGCGCGCCTCCTCGATCAGGAAGAGCCGGCGCACCAGGTCCTGCACGCAAATGGCATCCGGTTCGATGGTGGCGGGGAGCGCGGATGCCGGTGCGGCGAACACCTCGGCGCCGGCGCCAGCGGCGCGCAGAGCGGCGATGATGATCGGCAGAGCCCCGGCGGCGTCGGTGGCCGGACTGATGGATTGCTGCAGGTCCAGGATGCCGAGCGCGCAACGGGCGTGTGCGGCGCTGTCGCTGGCGACGAAGTGGAGTTGACCGAGATTTCCGGTCACCGCCAGCACGGTGTCATTGACGATGGACTGGCCGAGCTGGTCCAGCGCGCCGAGCGTGGCGGTATAGATGCCGCTGATCACCGGGACGGCGGCAGTCGCGGCCGCGAATCCGGCAGCACCCGCCAGGACGTTGACGATCAGGCCGGGTGTGGTGCCCTTCTCGACAAACTGCAGGTCGAGCACAGCCATGCGGCCGCCGTCCACGCTCTCGCTGTGGCGCACCGTCTCACATTCGACCAGCACCTGGCCTTCCGAGGGAAGGGTGAGCTGCCCCGCGCCGTTTGCCTCACACGCGATCGCCAGCGCCACCGCGCGCGCGCCGGCATCCGGGCCGAGCAGGAAGGCGCGGAAGCTCCAGCGCCGCGCCTTGCGGCCATGGCTTTCGGTGTACGGGACGTCGCGGCCGTGGAACTCGTTCACCTCGAGGCGCTTGCCCTTTTCCCCTGACGCGTCGAGGACGTGGAAGCGCACACCGCGGAACGATGCGGGACGATAGGCCATCAGCCGGTGCCTTCCATGGCATAGCCCATCTTCATGTTGACGCCGCTGAACAAAGGCCCCGAGGAATCGGCCTGCGCCTTGGTCCCCGACGGGGCGTTGCTGAAGCGGATATCGAGCGTGGCGGCGGAGCGCTGGCCGCCCGATTGGATAACGCCGGCCTGGGCGGCCTTCTCCAACAAAGAGCCCTGCTGCTGATAGCCGGGGTTGCTGCGGCCCGGGCCATAGGTCGAGGGCTGTCCGCCTGGGACGGTATTCTGGTTGTTGAGAGGCGATCCGCGCGGAGCATTGGGCGCCGAGATGGCAGGGAGCGAAATCGACCCGAGAAGCTGCTTGATCTGATCGACCACCCACTGAAATGGCCCGAGCAGATATTTGTTGAGAGCATCGGTGATGAACTGCGTCGCACCCTCGATCTTCTTCACAAGATCGACGCCGATGATGTCGCCGATCAACGCCACCGCGCCCTTGAGCGCAGCAGCCGCACCGTCGAGCGCACCCCCGATGATGTCCGTCAACCCTTGAATGACGTTGCCGTCGAACAACTCTCGGAAGCCGGTTCGGACGCGGCCCAACGCGGCAACGAATTCGTCCCAATTGTAGATGGCGCCGGCCAGCAACCCAAGCCCAAGAACTGTCGCCCAGCCGCCTGCGATCACACCCAGCTTAACAATCTGAATTCCGACATTCGCAATGGCGAGCGCGAGAGGACCGAATAGGACAGCGCCGATGCCACCGAGCACCGCCTTCCATCCACCGATGGATGACATGAACTCCCGCGCCTGTACCGTGAAGGCTTTTAGCCCGTTGGTGACGGCGGACCAATCGAGATCGCGCACCCAGGTGATGAGGTCGCGCACGCCGTCGCCGATCGTGGTCGTCAACCACTCCCGGTTGGCTTTTATCCATTCGATCATGTCGGTGATGACCGGACCAATCACTGGTGCCAGCTTTGCTCCGATCTGAACACCGAGGCCGCCGATGGCCTTACGAAGCTTGTCCATGTTGTCACCGAGGTCGTCGGCCGCTGCCACATCCGATTCCGAGATGATGATGCCGAGGTCCCGAGCTTCCTTCGCCATCGCGGCGAGATTATCCCGTCCACCGATCAACATCGGGATCATATCGGCACCGGCCTTGCCGAACAGAAGCATTGCGGCTGCGGTGCGCTGGGCCGCGTTTCCGTTTTTCATGAAGGCTTCGGAGATCTTTGGCAAAACATCTTCGAGCTTCGCACCCTTGATGTTGATGCCCATCGCCTCGAAATACTCTGCCGCTTTCTTATTCTTACCCGCCTGAGTTTCGGCTAGAACCTTATTGAACTTGCTAAGGCCATTAGTGAGGGCATCTGCCTCGACTCCGGTGAGCATGGCCGCATACCGAAGCTCCTGGAGCCGCTCGGCACTCATCCCTATCTTGGCCGACGCATCGGCAAGACCGCCGCCGGCATCAGCGAATGCCTTGACCGTATATCCAGCGAAGGCAGCGACACCAACACCGGCTACACCTGCCAGCGCCCCCAGCGCGGCGATGTTCGCCGCCAACCTGCCCGTCGTAGATGCCACCCCACCGAATGCCTTCGTGACGCTGGAGGCCTGGGCGGACAGACGCGTGAACGTCTGATCTCCGGCAATGCGTCTCATGCTCGCGCCGATCTGACGAAGGACCGGCGTGACGCGGTCCGTTAGCTCCGCGATACCTTTGATGTCCAGGGGACCGGCCATGGTTCGCTTCCCAGGTTGAAGTCAGGCGGATGGCCGTCCACGTTTCAGACGTTCAAAAAACGTCACCGTGTCTGCCGCATCCCGCAGGATCTCGGAGATAGGTTTCGCAAGATAATGATCTGGCGAAACCTTCCATACGTGCGCGAGATCGAATGCCAGCGGGGTTACGTCTTCGGCGTCGATGGCACGAAAAAAGGGGAGAGGGCACCCGCCATGGGCAGCCAGTCGCCAGCAGAGATCTTATCCACCGCACTCGGTGTCAGCTTCGGCGTGGAAAGCAGGACAACGTATTTCGCGATCCGGTCCATGTTGAAGTCGTAGCTGCCGTCGTCGCGAAAGACGATAGGCGAGCCGATCATGCGGACCTCATGTCCTTCCGGCTCGCGAAGCTCGAATGCAACCACCTCCTCACCATAGGCGGTGACGGGTCGGCTGAGCATTACCTTAGCGTTTTCCATCACATCCTCCCTAGGCGTTCGCCGGCATCAGTTCGTCGCCAGACAGGCCCTCGAAGCGGAATGCGACGCGGCCTTCCGCCGGCGCGGCCGTGGCCTCGGCGGCATACCAGGCATTGCGGATCACGATCACACGGCCGTCGGGGCATTCCGCCATCACCGTGGCATCGGTGGTGGCGTGCAGCGTCTCGATGGAGACCGTGGGGGTGGTCGTGATCTGGCCGGAGATGTAGGGCACCTTCGGTGTTTCCTTGAACCCGTGCACCCCGTCGAGGCCGACGACGCCTTCGCGGGTGGAAGGCGTCACGTCGTATTCCAGCTCCTGCACCGGATATTGCGTCGAACCCACCTTGAGGTAGGAGACGCCGGCAACTCGTTTTCCCATGGGTGTCTCCCGATCAGTTCAGATCGATGGTGGCGGGATACTGAAGGCGGAACTGCGCCAGGACGGCGAAGACCACGAGCTGGTTCACCAGATCCGGCGGCCACAGCACGTTCAGGCGGTCGGGATCGGTGCTGTCCCGCTCCACCACCAGATAGTCCTTGAACGCCTTCGCGTTCTCAACCAAGCCGCGGTCTTCCATCTCGCGATAGTGGGCGACCAACCGCGCCCGCACGACGTTGGGCGTGACGATGGCTTGGCCCAGGCCGAAGCGCGTGCCGTCGTTGGCCAGCTTGTGGCGCGGGTATTCGCTGGTGATGATAGCGCGCTGTTCCCGCAGGATGCGGGCGAGCGTGGCGCGCGTCTCGATCCGGCGATAGGCGCGGTCCTCGATGCCGTAGGAGTTGGTCTTGTAGGTGGTGACCGACGCCTCGATCATGATCTGGTTGTCGTTGGTGGTGGAGTGCGTCCAACCACCCTGCAGGGCCAGGGCCGCGCGCTCGGGCTTCGTGAAACGATCCTCCGGCGGCGCCGGCAGGGCGCCGGTGAGCAGGAGCGTTTGCAGCGGCCGGGCGGGATCGGCGTTGATCGCCTGCGCAGCAGCCGCGGCATTCAGGGCGGCGATCTCCCAGACCGGCGTCGGCACGGAGGTCTCGACCATGTCCACGCAGATCGCGGGATCGTTGCGACCGGCGAGGAAGGTCAGCAGAGCGGCGTACGAGCCGCGCTTGGCCGAGAAGCCCCAGCCGTAAATCTGCTGGTCAAACGCCCAGCGCGCCGCGATCAGATCCCGGAAAGCATCGAGCGAGGCAGCGTCGGTAAACGGGAAGGCGCTGTGGTCGAACTCCTGGTCGCCCAGGTTCGCAATCGCCGCGTCGAGATCGGGCGCGCCGGTGCCGCTGGCCATGGCGGTAATGGTGAGCGAGAGGCCGGCCGGAAGCGCCTCGCCGCCCGCGCTGCCGCGGTAATTGGTCACGAGCCGTATATCGTTCCCGCTCTCGCCCTTCCACTTGCAGATAAGGGTGACGGTTGCGGTTGCTGCGACGGCGGTGACGGGGAGATCCGTGGCGGCGGTGATCGCGGCAGCGATCTTGGTCGCTGTCGTTGCGGTAGTGTCGGAGGAGGTCACCGCGATGGAGACCCGCTGTCCGGCAATATAGAGGAAGATCGTGCCGGCAGCGGTCGGGGCGGCAGCGACAACGATGGTTCCGGTCGCCGCGACGCCCTCAGACGGCTCGGCCACCGGCAACACCCAGACCTCGCCGGCGGGATTGCGGCGACGGAAGACCGTTAACATGCGCGCGGCCATCGATCCGGCACCGAACAGCGCGGCGCCCTGAGCTGCGACGCCGACAGCCACCGGCACGTCAACCGGCGCTGTGCCCGCGGCGAGCTTGACGCCCCACATGAGCGCCCGGTCGGAAATGATGATGCCGCCGGCCTGGCTGCCATCGACCTCGGCCCAATAGAGCGGCAGCGGCCAGTTGCTGGGGATCTGATTGAAAGATACGGGCATGGCCGTCACTCCTTCGCGGTCTTGGCCGGCGCAGGCGCGGGCTCGTCGGTGGGCGGGCTGGCCTCGGCGACCGGAGGAGTGGCCTCGACCACGTCACCGTCCCGCAGCCGGCGCATCAGGAACTGATCGTGCGGCCACCAGTCGCCTTCCTCGGGCAACTGCTGCCCGGTAGCCGGGCGCACGACCACGGCCCCGGGCGAGCCGGGCTTCACATACTTCTCGGACATTGGGGGGCTCCTACTGGTCCAGGTGGTCGGCACCGAAGACGTCCGGTCCGTCCTGTGTCAGGCGCCCGCGGATCGACGTGAGATCCGTGCCGGTCGCGCCGTAATCCATCCGCCACGTGGCGGTGATCTCAATCGAGAGGTCGAACAGGGTCAGCTCGTTTTCCGCCGCCTGCCGAAGGGTGGTCTCCACCGTCTCCACGGCCTCGACCCCGGCGAGCCAGTCGGCGTCGTTCAGCAGGGATTCGAGAATGGCCGTCTCATCGGCGAGCAGCGCGTTTTCCAGCGCCTCGCCGTCATCCGCCGCGCGGCGAATCACGATCATGATGGTGGCGCGGGCGAGATAGCTCGGAGCGCCGACGTTAGCCCGGCCCTCTCTCTCCAGCCGCGCGCGGCGCGCCGTGATGGCCAGCGCCGGCAATTGCTCGGCCGTGGTCGGCAGCCAGGGTGCGCGGATCACGCTGGCAATGATGCCGGCGGCTATGAGCCGGTCGGCCGTGCGATCGCGCAGCGCGCGCAGCTCGCTCATGCGCTCACCTTGCGCAACACGAGCGTGGCGCCGCCCTGGCCATCGGGCTCCACCGCCGCGATCATGAAGACCTCGTTGCCTATGACGATGCGATCTTTTTGCGCCGGCAGCGCGGGCCATTCCGAGATGCGCATGCCGAGGCGGGGCGACGCTGAAACTTGCGTCGTCCCATCCTCCATGGGGACTTCAATAAATGCTCGGTCGAAGATCCCACGAACCTGGTGCTCGCCACCGGCGGCGGGCTTGAACACGACGGCGCGGGAGAAAACCCGCATCGCCGGGCGCAGCACCAGGCGCGAGAAATCAACCATGGGTCAGGTCCGCCGCCCGCGATGCAGGGCGGACGGGGCGACACACACCGGCAGCGGGTAGGAATAGAGTTCCACCGACGCCCAGGTGTTGCGGTCCTTGTCGAGCACGATCCAGGAATAGACCGGCGCCCCGGGCGTGTTGACGAAGTCGAAGGATTCCGCAGGGGCGTAGGCAATCTGGAAGACGCCCGCGTTGACAGGGAAGAACTTCACCTTGTCCGTGCCGATCGACACTGCGCCATCGTCGGATCCGCGATAGTTGATCCAGGTGATGTTGCCGTAATTGAACTGCGTGTACGCGGCGCCGAACCCATTGCGCAGATCGGCGGCAGCTTGCGTGTTGAGGAAGGTCTTCTCGACCTCGGGGTGGGTGGTAAGATCATCCCAGAAGGCATCGCCGCACAGGGCAACGATGGACACGGCGTTGCCACCCATGCCCTTCAGGTTGGTCGTGATGGAACGCACCACCGCGTTGCACTTCTTGCGGACCGCCCCGGTCGCCGGCGTCGCATTGTCCAGGTCGAAGTCGATTTCCGCGGGAATGACCTGCCCGAACTCGGTTGCCCAATCGAACAGCACGCTGCCGTCCGCATCGGTCACCAGTCCCTGGATGGCGCCGAGCCGCATGTTTTCCAGGGTCAGTTCGAGATCGTTGCGGATCAGCAACTGCCGCCGGGCGATTTCGGTCTGCACCTGCTTGAGTTCGGTTTCCGAGCCGAAGGCACGGATGTTCTGCAGCTCGCTCGCATAGACCTTCGAATCCCGCGCCAGCCGCACGGTGTCGAAGCTGCGGCCCTTGCGCTTTTCCTTCTGTCGGGGATCAGGCGGCGCGCCGCGGGGCGAGGTGTTGATCAGCAGGGGACCGTCGCCACGCTCCTCGACGAACACAGAGGTGGTGCGGACGGGCACCGGCTGGAACAGGCCGGGGATGCTCCCGAGCACGCCGGGCACATAGCCGATCTTGTCCACCGCGGCCGTGAGGCTGGTGGCGCTGAAGAGGTCCTGCTTGAAAACGTCCATGGTGATCATGGAAAAGCTCCTGGGGAGATGCCGAATTGCGGCGCGCGCCTTGCCCAAGGGCGAGATGGGCGGGCGGCGCGCCGCGCCGCCGGGGTCAGCGAACGGTGATGCGGGCCCGCTTCAGGTCCGCGATGGCAGCTGCCTTCTGGGCATCGGTGATGCCGGCGGGCCAGGTGAGATCGCCATCGGTGACGGCCGCGATCTGGACGATGGCGGTGGCGCGCGCGGTTTCATCGGCGGCCGTGGTCACGCCATCCCAGAGGATCGCAACGGCGACCTCGCTGCCGTCCGTGGCCGTCGGGTCGAACGCTTTGTGGACCTCATCCGCATCCTCGATGCCGACCGTGATCTCATAGGCATCACCCACGACATTCGCCGTGCCGCCGGCGGTGATCGTGAACTTGACCTCCTTATTGAAGGCCGCGCCGTTCGTGGACTGCCCGATTTCGACGCCGTTGGGATCTTCCCAGCGCACGGTCGTGGCGGTCAGATGGACGCCGCGGTATTTGCCGTTCTTCGCCTTGGAAGAGACGGCCGGATTCGCCATCGCGATGGTGCTGGTTCCGGTGTTCCCGGCGACAGGCGCCGCGGTCGCGGTGACGCCCGTGGCGGTAGCCGTCTTGCCGAGCACGTGTCCGGCAACGAGGGTCTGGCTCGCGGCGATGACGATCGCTTCGCGGGACATGAAGTCGGGCAGTTCCGAAAGCAGGAAGCCACCCGCATGAAGGGTTTCGGTCAGCGTGGTCATGGTGATGCTCCTTCAAGCCGGCGGCTATACCGGCGGTTCACTTCTGGGCGACGCCGTACCGGCGGTTCACCTCGGCGGTCACCTCGTCCCAACCGGAGCCGCTCGCCTTGGGCGTGCGGGCCGTATCGAGATTTTCTTTATCGGCCGCCTCAGCGGCGCGTTTCGCCAGATCCGCACGCACCTGATCGAGAGGCGTTTTCGCCGTGACCATCTGGGATGCGACGACAGAGCTGACGCCGGCGATCGCGCAAAGCTCCAGCACCGCAGCCGCCGTTGCGGCGGTGTAGGCGTCGGCGGTGGGCGCAGGGTTGGCGGCAGCGGCAGCAGCAGCGGCGTCTTTCTCCGCCTGGGTCTTCTCGGTCATGGTGACCTCCTGTTTTGCGGCGGCCGCCGCGGGGGAAGGGATGAGGGTACGTGCAGCGGCGCGAAGGTGTTCGGGCGCATGGGCGTAAAGCCGGTAGTCGTAGGCCGAGGCCGTCGCGTCGGCTGCGGCCGCCTCGTCTGAGCTGGTGGCGAAGCCCCGCTCGACCGCATCCGCGCTGGTCAGCCACGTCTCGGCCGTCATCAGACCGGCGACTTCCTCTCGATCCGCGCCGGTCCGCCGGGCGTAGATGCCGGCCATCTGGCTATCGAGCTTGCGCAGCATCTCGGCGGATTTTTCATGATCGTCGGCGGTGCCGGAACTGTTGGCGGACGCGTCGTGGATCATCATCAGGGCGCCGCCGCGCATGACGATCTCCTTGCCCGCCATCGCGATGATCGACGCCGCCGAGGCCGCGATGGCATCAACGATGATGGTCACCTTGCCGTCATGGGCGAGCAGAGCGTTGTAGATGGCGATGCCATCCCAGGCGTTTCCGCCACCGCTGTTCAGACGAACGGGAATATCGCCTTCGACGCCCGCCAGCGTGTGCAGAACATCCCGCGCGGTGAAGCCGATTTCGTCATCCCAGAAGACGCCGCCGACGGGCCCGTAAAGCACCATCTCGCCATCAACCAGTAGATTTTTGGGCATGGAAGGTTCCTGTTCTGAGTTCTGGCGGGCCTGGTCTCAAGCGGCGATGCGAGCCTGCTGGCCGTCCTTCGGCATCAGGCTGGGGTCGGCGATGCCTGGCACGTCCGGAAAGGTGAGGCCGAGGCTGGCTGCGCGCTTGGCGTCGTCCGCAATGCGCTGATCGACCTCTTCCGGATCCTCGCCTTCGGCCTCGATCGTCTGCGACCTGGCGCGGAACCCGTTCTTGATGGCCAAGACTTCCGCCTGCCGGTCCTTGTAGGGATCGACCCATTCCCACCGCGGCGTAATCCAGTTCACGCCGAGGTACTGGCGCGGGGCCGTGGCATAGCCTGGCATCTTCAGCGCGCCCGACAGGGCCGCAGCATCGAGGAACCAGCGCCACACCGGGCGGCAGAACTGGAACACCATGACGCTGTGCTGGATCGCCTCGATCCGCCGGCGGAATTCGACCAGCGCCTGACGGCTGTTGCTGTAATTCGACTTCACCATGTCGCTGGTAAGCGCCATGTAAGGGAGGCCCAGGGCGGCGCTGATGCGGGTCAGGGCGCGATACTGCCACGCCTCATAGGCCCCACCGACATCGGCCGGCGTGGAGAATGTAATGTCCTCACCCTCTTCCAGAATCTGCAGGGTGCCGGGTTCCAGCGCCACCAGCGGGGGGGCGGCGCTCCCGTCGTCTTCGATGTCGAGGCCGACTTCGCCATTGGCCGGCTTGCGAATGAAACCGGCGAACATCGCCGCCGTCTTCTTCCGCTCATGCTCGGCGTCGTCGTATGCGTCGAGAGACCAGAGCGCGACGATTGCGGGCGTGAGCCGCGGAAGCCCGCGAATTTGCCCGGCCTCGACCGGGTCGAACACGTGCAGGATTTCGGACGCCGGAATCCGCACCGTGTCCGGGTTCGGGTCCTGTGTCACGTCGCCGGGATGGCGGCGGTAGAAGTGATATGCAACGCGTCGGCCGACGCGGTCGAACTCGATGCCCTGCCGGATCACGTTTCCGCCGGGCGGCGTAATGGCGATCTGCTGGATCGGGCACATCTCCGAGGGGATGACCTCGATCTGCAGCGGCACGGCGAAGCCGTCCGAAAGATACCGGGGCCGCCGGCGCACGAAGCATTCGCCTGCGATGAACAGTTCTCGCGCGACCCGCCGCTGCAGCCCGTAGAAATCCGTCAGCCCTTCGGCATCGGCGTCGTCGGTCCAGTCCTTAAAGAGCTGCTGGCCCACGCTCTTCAGCTTGCTTTTTTTCTGCAGCCAGGCGGGCTTGATGCCGTAGCCCACCAGGGCCGCCGAGAATACCTCGACAGCGTTTGCCGCGTAGGGGTTGTTCCGCGCGAGGTAGCGAGAGCGCGCCAGCACGGTGTCGCCGGACGACTGGACCAGCGTATTGACGTGCTGCCGGCTGGGCAAAAACCCGGAGAGGCGGCGCTGATACTGCCCCGCTTCCAGGCCTGTGCCGGATGCAGGCGCGCGCGCCGTGGGCGTTCCCCGAAACCGGGAGAACAGACCTTCCAGCATTTCAGAGGCCCTTGTTCGACACGGCGCGCAGCGACCGGCTGCGGCGCGGCGCGCCCGACAGGTCGCGGTCGATGATGTCGAGCACCGAGCGCATGTCGCCCAACGAGCGATATTTGACGGTCTTCCCGTCGTAGGTGACTTCGGTGGCGCCGCTCGCGATCGCCTCTCGCAGGGCCTCGCGCTGTTCGGTGGTGTAGGCCATGACGGTCACCCCATGTAGGAGGACGGCGCGACGCGCGATCGGCGCTTCGTCGGGCCCTTGGTTGCAGCTTTGGTCGGAGGCGGCGCCGGCGCCGGCGCGCCATCCTGCTTGGGTGCCGGCCTGGACCTGCTGGCGCGCTCCGGCGCGGGCGGACGATCCAACCGGATGTTGGTGGACAGGCGCGCGGCCAGCGCCAGCACGAACGTGTCGAGGGCCTCATTTCGCGCACCCTTCGGGCATTCCCAGATGCGGTACGGGCGACCCTCGCGAAACCGGGTCAGCACCTTCTCGACGGTGAGCTGTGCGAAATATTCAGCGTCGAATCCGTCAGCCGCTGGGAAATGGACATAGCCCGGGCGGATCTCTTCACCGTCGCCGAGCCGGATCTTCAAGCGCCCATAGATGGCGTCCTTCGCGGTATCGACGCCGATGGCGTAAAACTGCAACGAATGGGTCTTCGACCTGGTGCCGCGCTTCGGCCAGATCGGCCGCGGCCCGCTCATTCCCTTCGTTGCATACACCCCCTCTCGGCGGTAGGCCTTCGCATAATTGAGCACCTGCGCCGTGTGATGCCCGCCCATGTCGATGCAGCAGGCTTTCACGCGCATCGGCCGGCCGGTGTCCGCCACCAGCACCTCGCGGCGCATGTCGGTGAGCTTGGCCCAGACATCCGGCTGCGAAGGATCGCCAAGGATCACCTCGTATCGGCAGGGCCAGCTTTCCTCGCCCTCGCCCCACGCGATCCATTGCGCTTCGAGACGATTGCCTTGGACGTCCACCCCCATGGTCACCAGCCGGCAGAAGTCCGGCAGGGTGTCATGGTCGAACAGCTCCAGCCGGTGCATGAACCCTTCCGGGTCCAGGCCCTCGCCTTGCTCCTCCCAGGACTCTCCGAGGACCGTGTTGACGAAGGTCTGCAGCAGCTCGGGGGATTTCCGGCAGTCGAGGAATTCCCGCACCAGGCCGGCCAAGCCGTCTTCGAGAAGCTTCGAGTACAGCGCGTTGAAGCGGAAACCAGCGATCCCTTCGAACGGTCGCGTCGCCACCCACTTTCGATTGTCGATCGCGGCGAGCCGGTCACCCTCGGTCCACAGCTCGCCGCAGCCTTCACACTGATAATGGGCGGTGTCGAACAGGTGTTTTCCGTCCTCGGCCTTGTCCCATTTCACCTGTTCCCAACGCAGCGGCTGGAACACATCGCAATAGGGGCAGGCGACGTGACAGACCCGCATGTCGGACCGCTCATATTCGCGCTCGATGCGCGAGAAACCTTTGCGCGTCGGGGTGGAGCCCCCGATGGTCTTGCGGTTCCAGAAGGTGGTCTGACGCTTGCGGGCAAGCCTGATGGGGTCGCCTTCGGTGCCGGCGGAAACCGG
This sequence comes from Roseixanthobacter finlandensis, assembly GCF_043195105.2. Taxonomy (NCBI): domain Bacteria; kingdom Pseudomonadati; phylum Pseudomonadota; class Alphaproteobacteria; order Hyphomicrobiales; family Xanthobacteraceae; genus Roseixanthobacter; species Roseixanthobacter finlandensis. The sequence goes on from NZ_CM195536.1 coordinate 890,611, forward strand.
ATACCGATCCACCTCGTCGTAGAGGACGACCCGCTTTGGCCGGGAGGCGAGGCCGGACGGCGCGTTCGCTCCGACCATGTCCACTTGCCCGCCCGGGAACTGCTTGTGCAGGATCTTGTTGCCAGAGTTCCGGGACTTCGGGTCGGCGATCAGGCCGGTCAGCGCGGGAGAATCCCGAACCATCGGCGCGAGCCGGTCTGTGCTCCAGGCCTCGGCCATCTCAACGGTGGGCTGGACCACCAGGATGGATGTCGGATCCTGGTGCATGAAATAGCCGACGACGTTGTTGATGACCTCCGTCCAGCCGAACTGGCTCGGTTTCAGGGCCCAGGCCTCGACCACGTTGGGGTCCGTGATGGCGTCCATGATGTCGCCAAGCAGGGGCTGGCGCTCGGTCCGCCAACGGCCCGGCCGCGCCGAAGTCTCTCGCGAGAGCTTGCGGAAGCGGTCCGACCATTCGGTCAGGCCCAGGGTCGGCGGCGGGCGCAGCGTCGAGAAAAACTCGGAGACCGCCTGCAGCAAACCGGGATGATCGACAACCTTAATCGCCGGCGTCGTCGCCCGGTTCTGCATCGACCCGTGTTCCCGTCAACGCCTCAAGAGCTTCCTCGACCCGCGACCGCACGATGGCCTCTCGCTGGGCGGTGGTTTTCTTGCCGTCCAGCAGCGGCGCAACGTCAGCCGGAATGGACAGGAGCACGCGCTTCACCTCGGTCCCGATCTGTTCCCAGGTGGCAGCAACCTCGGACGCCTTGACCAGCTCGCCGCGGGTGACGGCGTTTTCCATCGCCTTGGCGTCAGCTTGCTCCTTCGCGAGCCGCGCCCGCTCGGCTTCGAGCGACCCGACACTGCCGGCGGAAGCTTGGCGCCCGGCGGCCTGCGCCCGCAGGTGCTGGATGTAGGCCACGCGGCAGGCGTCGAGGTCATACCGGCCCCGCGCCTCGGCCTTGATGATCCCCTCCTTCACCATCCGGGAGACAGAAGGTTGAGACAGATCAAGGTGCTCCGCGACCTCGGCCTGGGTCGCCCACCCATCACTTTTATTCATACGCCCCCTAGAGAACGCTGTGGCTAGGGCTAAGCCGAGCCTCAGAAACACCCATCTAGCCAACCCGTCAGGAGGGACCCAACGTAATAATATTACAATCTTATTATTATGACGTAATATTATTCCGGTAGGTCCGGATATATCATCAATATCTGTGATGTGTCATCCGCGCGCGGCGAACCGGGCAATCACCCGCTGCACTGCCTCGCCTATCTTGATGGGCATCTGCTCTCGCACGGTCCGCTCAAAGATCCCGTCGAAGTCCAGGCGCTTGGTGTAGGTCATGGTCGGCTGGAACAGGGCGAGAAGGCGGATGCTGGTGTTCTTGCCGGTCCGGCGCCACAGTCCGGCAGGACGGTCGCCACCGCGAGGCTTACCCGAGAACACGTTCTTGGATTTCGCCAGCGCCTTGAGCGAGCCACGTGCCACGTTGCCGAAGGCGTTGCGGCGAATGAAGGGGGTGGCCAGGGTCTTGGCGCTCTCAGGCGAGCGCGTGCCCCCGCGCACGTTGATGCCGAGGTACCGCGCCTGGATGTCCTTGATGAACACCTCGAAGCGAAGGGTGCTCTTGGTGGCCGGGGTGTAGCCAACCGCCTTCATGGTGAAGGGCGTGGGGCGATCCAGGGAGGCCGGGAGCGCAGCCGTCTCGGCAGCCACCGCTTCGCGCATGGTCCACGTCATCCCGGTGGCCAGCGCATACGGCATCTGCTTCTCGGTCGCGCCAAGCTCCCGCGCCTTACGCTCGAAGTCGCCGAGGTTAAACGTGATTTGCATTCGCAACTATCCGAGCTTGGCCCTTACGAGGCAGTCTTTCGCCTCCAAGAGCTTACGCAGCCCAGCCGACTTCTCGGCACCGTCGGGCAGATTCTCGTCCATCGCCCGCGCGAGGTCGCCGATGGGTTTGCTCACCTCCTGCAGATGCGCAGGAAGGTGAGCGTAGGCAAAATGCTTCATGATGGGGTTCGGCATGGTGTCCATATCTCGCTAAAATATCTCAATTAGCTATTGCTCATAATATCTCTATATGAGATATTACTCACATGAAGACGGTCACTTACACCCCCACCGCAGCCCGCGCCCTTCGCAAGCACGCGAACCGCGCGGTGCAGATCCGGGCCAAGATCGAGCAATATGCTTCCGATCCGGCCTCGCTGGCGGCCAACGTGAAGCATCTCCAGGGCGTCCATGCCCTCCGGCTGCGGGTCGGTGACTTCCGGGTCATCCTTCAGGAGACCGCCTCGGAAGTGACCGTTCTGGACATCGGGCCGCGTGGCGGCATCTATGAGTGAGGAGGCGAACATGGCCATCATGACCAAGACCCCCGGCGGCGAGGAAATCGTGATCCTCTCCCGCGCGGAATATGACAAGCTCATCGCCACCGCCGAAGACCGTGCGGACGTGGCCACTGCAAAGGCTGTTATCGGGCGCATGGAGCGGGGCGAGGAAGAGACCCTCAGCAGCGAGGAAATGGACGCGCTGCTGGCGGCACCCACCCCGCTGGCCTTCTGGCGCAAAAAGCGCGGCCTCACACAGGCGGCTCTCTCGAAGGAGGCCGAGGTATCTCAAGGATTCTTGAGCGAAATCGAGGCCGGGAAGAAGACCGGGGACATCACCACGCTTAAGCGTGTTGCGGTCGCGCTTCGGGTGTCTCTGGATGATCTTGCGGACTGACTGGCAAGGCTTCGCCAGGGGTGCGGATCGCGAGTTGCGTCCGCCGGATCGGGTTATGCGTCGAGCGCAGGGAGCCCCGGTCGTCCTGAAGACTGAACGCTGAAGTGATTTGCGACTTAAGTCAAGCCGCAGGTTCCAGTATTTCAGATGGAATATCCATCTCTCTCATTACCCCGAAGAGGTCCATCAGTATCCGTGCCATCTTTCCATGGATTTCGATGACGGGCACGACGTGGTCGGTGAAGGGGCCCTCGGCAATGCGCACACGGTCCCCCGTCTTGAACTCAGCGTGCGTCCGCATGAACTTCTCACCGTCCGGCCTGGATAGCCCGTTGCGATAGACCTTAATCATCCGTTCCATCGCTGTTGCCCTGATCCTGGCCGGCACGCCGTCGATGCCTACGCAGCCGAGCACGATGGGAATCGCGAACAGCTCGAACCAGCGGCCAGCGCCGGGAGGAAAGCCGGCGAAGACATAGCCGGGAACCAGCGGAAAGGACTGCAGCTCTTTCTCACGCACATACCGGCTCACCTTTCGCCACCGCCGGTCCGAAGGGCAATAGGTGGTCACGCCCTGGCGCAGGAGGATTTCCTGTACGGCGAATTCCTTCTGCGGCGCGACGCGCAGCGCATACCACTCCAGCCCCTCCACAAGCTCCAGCAATCGCCGCGCCGTCGGTTGCTCGGTCGGAAAGCGCACCACGCGGCGGCGCTTCTCCCGCCGCTCGCGCTGGGCCGCTTTGACCTTGATCGCGATCTTCTGGTGATCCTTGCCCATCACGCTTCCCCCAATTCCGCCGCGAGCATGTCGAGCAGGATGCCGACGGGACCGGAGGCCGAACCGTCCTCCTCCCGCGTCAGGGCACCCCGGATGGTGTTGATGGTCGCGCCATGCTGGAGCGCCAGGGACAGCAGCACAGATGCATCGCGCGCATGGGCGTCGATCTCGGTGCCAGCGCGGCCGGCACGCAAGAACACCTCGCCCAGGCGACCATCCTCATAGGTGCCTACGCCGGCGGAATAGGCGATCCGCCCATGCGTGAACTCGACCACCTCATGCGGGCGGCGCGTCGGAAGGCGGTGGCGATCCATGGTCATCCTGCGAAATTGAAAGGCTGCGAGTGATCGACACCCGCCGGATTTGATGGGCGACGGCGCGACAAGGCCGGGAACGCGGCGAGCACCTCAGCCACCACCTGCGCGGCTCGCTCGGGCGATGGCTTCTGCGGTGCCTGTATCACCTTCGCGGCGAGCACCTGGCGCAGCCGAAATACATGCTCGCGAGCGGGCCTTGCGATGTCGCGCACCAAGGTGTGCAGGTCCGGCGGCGTTGGCATCCATCGCGTGCTCAGCCCCGCCTCATTGGAGACGATGCGCCGATACGCCTCGTCCAAGGCGAAGGCCGGCGCGCCTTCGAGAGCATCGAGGTAGGCTTGTGCCCGAACCCGCGCGGCGCCTTCGTCCAGCTCAGGCGCCGACAGGAACGTGTGCAGCTTGGCGATGAGGGCTCCGGCCGCATCAACGGGCGCCGGCTCCAACCACCCGTCCAGGCGGGCCGCCATCTCCTGCACCTTGCGGCGCTGGTCTTCCGTCGGCGCCCGCTCCGCTGGCAGGCGCGGCGGAAAATCGGCTGTCAGGGCGTCGAGAGAGGACGTCAGCCATTGCGGTGACGCCCTGCGGGGATCCACCAGCGCGCCGCGGATATCCCGCCCCCCGTTCTGTACCACCACCGCCTGACCAGTCATCGTTCCATCTCCCTTGGTTGAGCCACGTCGCCGGATGACAGAAATCCAGATCGGGAGGCTTGAAGCGCTGATAGGCATCCAGGGCCTGAACCATCGTCTCGACGGTGAGCGTGGGGTTTCGCTTCATCACGGCGCCGAAGGTCCGCAGCGCAGCGTCCTTGCCGATCTTCCGGGGATAGGCCGCCCAAAACCGATCAAACTCCGCCACCGCGACCGATCGCGCTCGCCCGGTGTGTTCCTGAGGCGAAGCCGAAGGGGAGGGGGAAGAGGGTTGAGTTTCTTTAGAGGGGTCTGGGGAGACCTTTCTTTGCTCGGGAGAAGGGGGAATGTCCCGTCCGTCCCGTGCTGTCCCGTGATAGGCCGTGACATCGCGGGACGTCACGTGACACACCTCGCGCTGCCGCCTCTTCCTCTCGCGATCAGATTCCCGCCGCCCCTCAAGGGCCGCCCGCTCCGCATCCGCTCGGCCGAGCACCATCGCCACCTCGGCCACCAGATTCGCGGGCGTTCCGGCTTCGATCAGGCGTGCGATGAGGTCCGCGCTCACTCAGCCGCCTCCACGAACAATGAAGGCTGCGCCTCAGGAGCCTGCCGCCGGCGCGGTGCGGACACTTCTCGCGGCTGGTAGTTCGCCGCAACCAGCGCCGCCGCTTCGGTCGGGCATACGGCGTTGCCGCACATGTAGCCCTGCTGTTCGAGCGTGAACCTGATGACCTTGCCATCTTCGGTCAGGCCGCGATCGATGATGTAGCTCAGCGGGAAGCCGTTGGCGGTGAAGCGCTCGCGCGGGGTCAGCATGCGCATGCAGATGTCGACGATGACATAGGTCGCGCCGTCGATATCGAGCGTGACGAACTCGCCGCCGTCCCAGCAGCCGTGCGCCCGCAGGAATTCCGCCACCTGGCGCGCGCGGGCCTCATGCTCCGGCCCGAACGGCGGCACGGCGGCGGTGGCGCTGACCAGCCCGAAACGAGGCTTTGCCGTCTCGGTGCGGTTCGGCTCATCAACGGACGCACCATCGTCGTCTGCCCCATAATAGACCGTCATCAACGGCAAGGTGACGACGGCGTCATGGTTCCCGCCGGCGGAGGATGTGCGCGCAGGCTCATCAGCCCCGGAGTCGCGGCGGTCGATGCCCCGGAGGGTGAGCATGTGCGCGGTCACGAGCTGCTGTTGCGCGCCGGCCGTGGAGATGGTCGAGACAGGTTCATCCACCCCATGCGCCGGTGCGCCGGGGCGCGGGCCACCGTTGTGTTGCGCGAGAAAAGCGACGGCAAGGCTGCCTTCGTTCCCGGTTGGCACGGGCGTTGGCGCCGGGTGGTTAGCGGGATAGGTGCGCGGCTCCTGCCCCTTGCGCTCGCCGTATCGGGGCACAAGGAAAGGCGTCACCACGCACAGATCAGCCTTGGCCGTTTGGGTAAGGGCCGGTTCGTTGGCCCCGCGCGGCTCACTCTGGCCCGCGCGCCCCCCGCAACCCACAAGGATCGGCGTCACGATGACATTCTGATCTTTCCGTGAAGCCGTGAAGGTGTGGGCTGGATGGTCCGCCGCGCGAACCGCTCCGCCTTGCTGGGCATAGGCAAGGAACGGCGTTGCCAGGGCGTCGTCACGCTTTCCGGTCATCGCCGTGAAGGGTGTGCCTATGTCGCGGTCGCGCGCTTCGTCGCGCCCGGTGTGGTTCACCTTCACCACGAAGGGCCGACCCGAATCCAGCACGCGCCGCTTCACGCCCTTGGCGATCCGCGCCAGGGTATTTTCAGCCAGAGGGCGCTTCGCATTGATGCCCAACTTGCGCTTGATCTCCGCTTTGCTGTCGAAGATCGATGGGATCGGCAGCGAGAAATCGATGCAGTCGGCCGCGATCACCCACGACTTCAACTCTCCGGTGGCGATGCGCGCGGCATCGGCCGCCTTGTTCGGGTTTCCATACGTGGGCTCGGGCCACACGATGGGCTCGCCATCGCACCGCATGACCATGTTCAGCCGCCGGCGGATGGTGCCCGAGCCGGACCACCAGGCCCGGCGCAAGCACCACTCGATGGCCGCATAGCCGAGGTCTTTCCAAGCCTGGACGAACGCCTGAAAGGTTTTGCCCTTGCGCTTGGGGCACCGCTTGCCGTTCGCCATCAACGGCCCCCAGTCCACATATTCCTCGACGTTTTCGAGGAATATGACGCGGGGGCGCTGCCATTTCGGCAATGCATTAACCCAACCGAGGATGGCCCAGCCGATCCCGCGCGTCGTCTTGTTCCCATCTCGCCGGGGCGCCGCGCCCTTGGCCTTGCTGTGGTCGGTGCAATCGGGCGACATCCACAACATGCCGATGGGCAGGCCCGCGCACATCCCGACCGAATCCACCGTCGCCACGTCCTGCACCATGTGTCGCGTGCCGGGGTGGTTGATCCTGTGCATGGCGAGCGCAAGCGGGTCGTGGTTGACCGCGATATCGGGATCACGGCCGAGGGCCATCTTGATCCCTTCGGACGCTCCGCCACCGCCCGCAAAGCTATCGACAACGAGTTCACGCAGGGGGGCGTTCATTTCGATGCCTGTCCGATGGTGAGAAATTGACGGATTGCCTCGGCGCCGGCCTGATCGGGCGAGAGGCCTTTTTCAGCGGCGAAGCGGGCGAGGTCGGCGGCCAGCGCCTGGTCAATCTCGATCGCCACCCGGTCCAGGCGCTTCGCCAGCTCGGTCAGGCGAAGCGCTTGACGTCGCACGCCGGCCGTCTCGCGCTCCAACAGCCCGCGTTCGATCAGGCCATTGACCAGACGATGCACGCCGGACTTGTTCCGCAGGCCGAGCGCGGCAGCGATCTGGTCATAGGTGGGCGAGCAACCATCGCTGGCGATGGCGGCGCCGATGAAGCGGAGGGCGTCGCGCTGCTTGGGGGTCACTCTGCAGCCTCCGCGAATTTCTCGACTTGGTTCCCGAAGGCGTCCCACCCGGCGCGGCGCTCGCGCGCGAACATCTCCAGGCGCGGCCCGTCGAACAGGCGCGTGACCTCATCCATGAAGCAGTCGGGCTTGCGCGAATGCTCGCGCCGGCGAGCGAAGAACAGGGAGGCGGGCTTCTTGCCTTTGATGGGCTGTGGCCGGCCGCGCTTGCCGATCATCAGGATTTCGCAGTTGCCGATGACCTCGTACCCGGTGCCGCGCGCCAGCGAGTCCGGATAGATGAACATCTCGTCTTCGGTGGGCCAGAGCTTCGCCCACACCCGCCCGGTGCTGTGGCGGAAGCCCCATGCCGACATCACCTGAAATGCCCGTGGCAGCATGGGAAACGTCGTCCACAGCAGCAGGCGCCCACCATCGGGGTGCACGAGGTCGCGCACCGGCATGGCGCAGATGTCCGCCACGGACATGCGGGCGTAATGCTGGGGCCGCCCCTTCTTGCCCGCCCTGAAGTCCCACGGTGGATCGGCCGCGATCACGCGATAGGTGCGCGGCGCCAGCGCTGTGAGCGACATACTCATGCCGCTCCCCTTTCCGCGTCTTTCTGGGCGAGCTGCTGCAGCGTTGCGGACGCGGCTTCCAACGCGATGACGCGCACGCGCTTGAGCTTCAGCGCTGCCGGGTCGACACCGCCCTTGCCAATCGGGAGGGCCTCCAATCTCTCGACGCTGTTCCGCCATTCGAGAAAGCTGCATTCCACGGCGGCATCCTGCTGTTGGAGTGTGATGGGATCGCTCACGGCGCCCGCCTTTCCATCCACCGCACGCGGGGGAGGGTCACGCACACGTCGCCGACGGTGCGGCTGATGACGTCCTCGCGCACCCGGGCGACCGGAGGCATCGGCGAAGGCTCCGACACCAAGAGGTCCACCAGCACATAGCTGTCGCCTTCGCGGCCGATGCCGACCCCGATGCGGGACAACGTCGCGCGCGCGTCGCTGATAATTCTTGTCGTGGCGGCGGCCGAAAACAGGCCACCAGGCCAGATTGCGACGGCGAGGCCTTCCAGCGGGACCGGTGAAGGATGAGCGGCAAAGAGCGCCTGCACCGCGGCCCATTGTGCGCGGCGCACCCGGACGGTGAATTTGTCTCCACGGCACAGGCTGTGATCGGTCGTCAGCACGATTCCGAAGGGGAGGGGATTTTCCTTCATCGTGATGTGCTCCGCTTCGGCGGCCAGACAATCCCGGCAAGCTTGGTCAAATCGGCGTCCGGCTCCCACAACGGGGGCGCATCGAATTCCGGTGGCGGGCGCACGGACGCGAGAACGCCGGCAATCACCGAAACGGGGTTCGTCACGTCGCGGCGCAGCCGAGGACCGAGCACAAGCGCCCGCTTCATCCCTTCCATCAGGCCCCGCAGGAGCGCGGGGCTCGCGCCATAGGTGAGGTCGGTCAGAAGCTCGGCGTCGTCCGGGTCAAGCTCGAACGGCGCACCATAGCGCTGCAGGATGGCATAGCGCTCGTCCGCGCCCGGCAGCAGCACCGGGATCTGCATTCCAAAGCGCCGCCATAACGCCGGGTCGAGCGCGTCTTCCCGGTTGGTCGCCGCGACGCAGATGCCGGAGAAGGCCTCGACGTAGCGGAGCAGGGTGTTCAGCACCGCGTTCATTTCGCGTGCGCAGGCCTGATCGTCATTCGACCGGCGCGAGCCGATGGAGTCGATCTCGTCCAGCAGCACGACGCATTTGCCATCGACCAGCGTGAGTACGTTGAAAAGTTCCGCGACGTTCTGCCCCGAGCCGCCGAGCTTCGACTCCACGAGCTGCTCGGACTGGACAGCCACCAGAGGAACGCCCAGGCGCGCGGCAAGGTGATGGGCAAGAGTGGTCTTCCCGGTGCCGGGCGGACCGAACAGCAGCGCGGATCGGCGCGGCTTGATGCCGACGGCCGCCAGCTCCTCCGCCGAGTTGATCTCGGTCAGCCATTCATAGACCGCGCCGCGCACCGGCGGGGCGAGGATAGGCTCTTCCGCGTCGCCGGGCTCTTTCACCTCGGCGAATTTCTCCAGGCGCTTCCAGGCTCGCTGCATCTCATCAGGGCGGCGGGCGGGCAATTCGACGGGCTTCATGCTCCGGTCCCCTTATCGGCATCCGAGGGCTTCGCCTTCGCCTTGCGGCGCCAACTTTCCGGGATCTCCATCCCGTCCGAGCCGCTCTCCTGGCAGTGGCCTTCGTCCCAGGCGGCGCGGCGCGGATCGCCCGCCGTGAAGGGGTTGTCGATGATGCGTTTCCCCTCGCGGCAATCCTCGGCGCCCCGGCCGCGGGCATCCGCCATGTCCTGTTCCGTGAGGGCGCCGCGCGGTGGGGCGGCGGACAGTGGGTTGCCGGCGGGCGGATCACCAGCGGGCGCACCGTCGCCATCGCCTGGGTCATCCTCGCGGCCGTCCTTCTCCGGCGGCTGCGCGCGCTCGCGCGCCTTGTCGCCCAGCGGGGTGCCGTCCAGCATCCCGAGGCTCGCAAGGTAAAGCTCGGTGATGGCCTCCGTTTCTTTCCGCTTGGCGGTTTCGGAGGAATCCTCCATCGACCGCTTCACCACCGCGCGGAGCGATTTTGCGTCGAAGCCCTGGCCCTTCGCCTCGGCGTAGACGCCCTTGATGTCCTCGGCGATGGCCTTCTTCTCTTCTTCGAGCCGCACGATGCGGTCACGAAGGGAGCGAAGGACGTCTGAGGCCGCGCCATTATTTGACATGGGAATCCTCATGCTCAGGGCGCGCGAAAGCGCCCGGCGAAATGCGGGTGGACGTGGTGACGGGTCGGGAAAGCCGCGGCGGTCAGCCGTCGCGGTCAGGCGCCCCGGCGCAGCGGGGTGATCGTGCCGGCATCAACGAGGCGTCGGAGATCGGCTTCCGCCTCGGCAAGTTTCGTGTGGGCCTTGGCGATCTTGGGCAGGATGCGCGCCGCCTCATGCGTATCCACGATGCCGTCGGCCTGGGCTTCGGCCAGATCCGCGACCACACCCGAAGAGCTGCGAGCGACGTCCGCGAGGTGCTGAGCGAACTGTGTGCCCTGGCCCTCCGCCATCGCCTTCGGCACCAACACATAGCCCGCCATCTCAGCGAGCATGCGCGTCACGATGGGATCGCCCACGTCCTGCTCAAGATCCGCGATGACGTCGATGGGAGCGTGCATCTCCTCGTGGATCGAGCCGTAGCGGGAAAGCCGGGGCGCGTCGGCGCGCGATACCCGGGCAGCGCGAGTGACGCCGCCGGCATGTTCCACCAGGTCGCGCACCGCGCCCTTCAGGGCTGCATATCCGTTCATGCAAGGACGCCTTTGGTTTTTGCAGTGCGCGGCGAGCGCTGGGCCTGCATGGTGAAGCTCAGGAGATGCCGGCGGATCGCCCCGCCGCCGGCCTCGGGTGTGAAGCGGGGCGCGTGGCACGAGACGTCACGGCCTTCGCTGCGAAGGAAAAGGTGCGTGGGATGCCCGGATTGACGGTGAATACAGCCGGCGAGCCGGCGGGCGGGACCGATCCAGGCTTTCATCGACCCGATGCCCACGCGCACCGAGCAAGGCTTCCCGCCCCGGTCCGCTGATCGATGAAGGAGGTGGGAGGCGTTCATCGGGAGCCGCCTTCGATCTGGTCAAGGTAAGCGCGAGCTTCCTTAATGTTCATTCGGTGGATGTGAGAGGAAGACCGCCCAAAGGTGAAGGCCAGCGCGATAGCGAACCCGGCCCATTGCATGGCGGAACTATCGACATAGACGCCGATCCCGATGAGGCAGACGAAAACTGCCAAGCTTCCGAGATCCCGAGCCCAGCTCTGCAGCACACTTTCCGTGAGGATGATGTAGGTGGTGGAAGTGCTCATCGACGCCCCCCAAACCGCAAGCAAAGCTGCACGGCCTCGCAGGCGAAATAAGCCAGCGCATAGGCGTAGCCAGCCCGGTCATGAAGGAGCAGAGCGCGCAGCCGGATCATGCCAGCACCTGCGGGGCATCGGTCGCGAGCTTCGCCCGAAGGGCGCTGATGTCCGGGCGGTGGATTGGGCGGAATGCGGCCGCATCGAAGCTGCATTCGCCTCTCGCGCCGGGCACCACGGGGTTCACGATCTCCTCGAGGCGAACAAACGGCGCGCTATCGTGGTCGAGGATGTCGCGCACCGTATAGACCAGGTCTTGATACGGGACGGCGCAGCCGAGGCGCGCCGCGGCATCTCGCCAGAAACCGAAGCATCCGACGCACACAACGAGGGTGCCGGGAGAAAGCTCGCTCATGCCGCGGCTCCCGCAGCTTTGTCGTTTCGGAGGGACGCCATGAAGCGCCTGATATGGACCGCCTTGTCGAGGGTAACGGACCCACCCGAGCGGAGCCGCGCGACCAGCTTGCCATCGTTGACGGCTTTGCGGCCAAAGGTGGTTTCCGCCATCGCGGCAGATCGAACGCAAGCTTCGATCTCTCGCAGCAATTTTTCGCTCTCGCTCATCCTTTTAGATAATGGGCATTTGCCCTTCATGTCAATGGGCAAATGCCTCATCGACTTTTCTGCATCTAGTGGGCAATTTCCCACTCATGACTAACTGGCGGGAAAAGCTAGAGCAGGAGATCCGGCGGCAAGGTCGGGAAATGAAAGAGCTGTCGGTATCGGCAGGTCTGGGAGAGACGTATGTCCGCGACGCTTTGAAGCGAGGGCGCGGAAAACTCGAAAATCTCTACAAAATCGCCGCGGCTCTGGGTCATCCACCGGAGTGGCTCACATCGGATTCGGAACGTCCACCGTTTGAGCCGCCGGAACTGTCGCCGTCGGCTGGGCGTCTCATATCAGTTCCGGTGGTCGGCACGGTGGAGGCTGGAGCGTTCAGGCAGGCGGAAGACATCTACCAGGATGAGCCTGAGTTCATTCTTGTGCAGAGCGATCCCGACTTTCCCCACGCGCGGATCACAGCCTGGGATGTCGCCGGCGACAGCATGAACGCCCTGAAGCCACGGCCGATCTTCCCAGGCGATCGCGTCATCGGCATCAATTTCGAGGATCTCGACAACCGCGTGCCGCTGCGCGACGGTATGGTGGTGGTGGTCGAGCAGGTGCGTGATGGCGGACACATCCGCGAATGGTCGGTCAAGCAGATCGAGCTTTATGACGACCGGATCGAGTTCCACCCGCGGTCTACCAGCGCGAAGCACAAGCCGATCGTCGTGAAACGGGACCTCTGGGCAGACGATGGGCGGGAGGTGTCGATCCTAGCTCTCGTTCGGCGGGTGACGAACGAGTTCAGATGGTGAGAGCTTTTCATTTGGCGCGGTTGGAGTTTTAGTCATTTAAGGCTTCAAACAGGTTCGGTTCATTGAGGTGCTGCAGCGCTCTGCGATCCCGCCCGTTCACATTGGGGTGTTCACATCGCGATCCGGATTGGCAAGCCTTGTGCAAGATCCGACAGTTAATATCTGAACGGGAGTATGGCTGACCCGTTTTGGCATGAAAGGTGCAACGACTGGTTTGCAATTTCGCCACACCCGCGGGCGATGGTGCGTTTGGAACATATGACGTGAGCCAATTAATTGACTCACAAAAATTAGCGGATATGGATGACGATAAAGTCGTGGATCGAACCATTTTCGCGACGAGGCGTTTACGTCCAACGAAGAATAAAAAATTGAATAGGAGCAATCATATGTCGCGCATTCCGATGCCAGACCCGTTCGCAACGGGCCCTTCTTACCCGTCTCCGCTGCCTGCGGATTATTACGACGAGGTCTCGGATGAGGTGCTTGGCGCCCTGCGACAAATCGTGACCGAAGAGGATGGCGATTTGGACGGGGAGAATCTCGAGATCGTAGCCGGGCCCGCTTGGTGAGCTTTAGCTATTACGGTCTTCACACCCTGCCGAAGCCACTGGATGTGGTTTGGTGCCTATTTCCACTTCAGGAGCTTGGGCCCGGAATTCCGGGCCCGAAACCACGCCCAGGTTTGATTAGAACTGTGCTCCTCAACAAGCTCCATACGCGGGCTTTCATTGAAGTGACTTACGGGACGTCGCAACGGCGGGAGAATGAGCGTCCGCTGGATTTACATATCTGCAACACTGCGGAGATGGATGCTGCTGGGTTACCCCAAGCTACATGCTTCGTGCTCAGCAAGACCGTTCGGATCCCGTGGGCTTCGGAATTTTTTACCACCCGGGAAGATGGTAGCGGGCCGGTGATAGGTCATCTTCCAGCCAGCGCAATTATGCAGCTCGAAGCCCTAAAAGTGCAGAGGCGCTTGCTTCGCGCGGCCGATTAAGCAATCTCGAAAGTTTGTTTCTGGACTTGCGGCATTCCGTTGCGCAACCTTAAGCTGAGTTGTGTGGGGGGATTCGATGTCTCATTTTCTGAAGATTGCTATTCTGACGATCTGCCTCTGCCTGGTTCAAGTAGTCTCGGCGTCCGCTGCAAATCAGCCATGCTCCGGGAAAAAGGGCGGAGTGTCCCATTGCAGCGGCTCTAAGTTCGTCTGCAATGACGGATCAACCAGCGCTTCCAAAAAGTCGTGTTCGGGATACGGTGCTGGGGGTATGGACGGGGGCTCCGCGAATGGCGCCTCCTCTTCGAAATCGACCAAGCGCGCACTGGATGGCAAGGCCGAGCCTCTATGAGGTTCCCCCTCGGGCTGCTGGTTGTATTGGCCGCTGCCACACCAGCGCGTGCTGACCCAATTTCCGGCCGGGCGTCCGTGATCGATGGCGACACGATCGAGATCCACGGGACGCGCATACGGATTTCGGGTATTGATGCGCCAGAGAGCCGCCAAACCTGCAAGAGCAAGGAAAACGGCGAAGACGTGAGATGCGGGCAGCGCGCTGCGTTCTGGCTATCAGATCAGCTCGCTGCGCACGTCGTCACCTGCAGCCAGGACGGTGAAGATCGCTACCACCGCGTCTTGGCGCACTGCGAAGTGGCCGGGCAGGATGTCGCGGCCGAAATGGTTCGCGCAGGATGGGCGCTCGCGTTTGTGCGCTACAGCCGGGAATACGAGCCTCAGGAGGTTGAGGCCCGCTCCAGCGGCTCGGGCTTATGGGCCTATGAGTTCGTGCCGCCCTGGGCATGGCGCAAGGGCGAGCGGTAAGCCATCAAAGCGGCTCCAAGGCGTCTTCAGGCACGCGTCCGAAGCTGGCGATGAGCACCGGCGCCTCAGCATCGTCGCTGTCTGGATCGACCTCGCGCGAGAATGCGATGGCCCCGAGCTTGGCGCCGGCGATGCGCTCAGCCTTGCGCCGCGCCTGGTCTTCCGAAGCGACCTCCACCGGCACACCTGGTTTCAGCGCGCCCCGCTTGCCCGCTTCATACGGCTGCACCACGTAAAATGTCTTCTTCGCCATCGTCAAACTCCCTGTCTTGGTGAGCGCGTCACATGCAAGCTTCCGGTTGCATCATCGTCACGCCCGTGAGGGCAGCGATGTTTCCCTGACACACGCGGCAGACGAACATCTGTCGCTGCAGCAGGGAGCTGCACAGCAGATCGTCCACATCGCGCGGCGCCCCATCGGCGTCGGGGACATTCAGTATCTGCACGCTCTCCGCGCGGCATCCCTCGCACCGCATGAAAAGCTTGAAGTTGCAGGCTATTCCGCGCCTTGCGTGCCCCTGCTCCATCCATTCCATGGTCATCCCCATACCTTTCATGTTCCTATTTTGTTCTCATTTAAGAGAGAGTCAATGGGGTACCGCTGGAGTCGCGGGAGCTACAGCCTCAGCGGAACCACCAGATCAGGGCGACGACGATTGCAACACCAAGAAGCGAACTGAAGATCCTCTCCTTCAGGCTTATCGTGGGCTCTTGCTGGACAGTTTGGGGGCGCCGCCCTCTCTTTTCAGAGAGTGACTTCGAATAGCTCAGCCCCGTGCCAGGAACTGATCCGGTCACCCTGGTGCCCCGGCCCACCTTGACGCTCAGCGGTGATCCACCGACCGAGCCGGAAATGCCGCGCTTCGAGAGGTTCAGATGCACCCCCGGCGCGATCTTGATGCGTTTGCGAAACCCCCAGCCCATTGCCGTTCTCCATTGCGCGGTCTGCGAGAGATTTGCGCAGCGGCAATCAAGAGTCGAGTCGGCGTCGCGCGGTGGCTTTCTTAGATAGAAGGGCATTTGCCCATTTATGTGTTGACGACGGGCAAATGCCCATTATGATGATCCTCAGAAACCAAGCGATGGGGATCGCAGATGGCCACCAACCAGACCACCAATTATCGAGATGCGGACGGGCAGGAGGTTCAGCCCCGCTTCTACGCCTTCATGCTCGATCGCGGCGCGACGCGCTTGAGCGATGTCTCGGGACCTCGAGTTCTGGCCGACTTCATGTCGTGGCTCAGCGCTCGATGGAGCGAATTCGATAAGCTCCACGGCATTCCTTCCCGTGAGGCGCGCTCCTTCCAGCAACACAGCTTCGACGCATGGCTTCAGGGCTGCGTTGTCGTGGCGGAGGTGGCGTGATGACCGAAGCCTTCCAAGACGAACTCACCGAGTCCCCGGCCGGGATGATCCCGATCCAGCGGGCCGAAGCCAAGCGGGTCGGCATCGCCAACCGGAAGGTCCGGCACCAGCACGAGATGGCCGGCTTCCTCACTGGCATGCAGCGGGTCGCGGAAGTGTCCGCCCAGATAGCCGCCGCGCCGGATCTGCTGGCCGCTCTGCGGAAACTGGTAGGCACCTCGGCGAGTAACAACAGCCCAGCTCGCATACGCAAGATAGCGCTCGCCGCCATCGCCAGGGCCGGGGGCTGACGATGCCCGCCGCCACCGTCATCTTCATCGCCGGCGTCGTGGTGCTGGTGGTCGCAATCTTCGCCGTCGTGCGCGGCCTGTTCCCCGATGGAGGCCCCGATGTCTGACCAGGATCTGGCTCGGCTGCTGGCCGAGGAAGCGCGGCTTAAGACCGAGACGCTCCGGCTGATCGCTGAGGCGCGCCGTGAAATCGCCATCTGCAACCGCGGCGTGGCCGCTCGCTCTTTCGTCCTTTCGGGACGCCAGCGCCAGAGGAGCGCCGCATGACCATCGCGAATTCGCCGGGGCTGCGATCCCCCTTAGCAAACTCCGGCGAAGGGGAGGCCGGGCTTCCCCCCGGCTCGGCCTCCCCAATCACGCTTTCCCCCGTTCAGGTGGAGCTGGCGCGGCATGCGCTCGGCCTACCGAACAAGAGCAAGAGGTCGTATCGGAACCGCTTCGTCGTCGGGCCCAGCGGTCATAATCATGCTGCTTGGATGCAGATGGTTGCTGTGGGCGCAGCGGAGCGTGAAAGCGGATCGCCGTTCGATTGGTTCTTCCTGACCCGCTCCGGCGCCGAAGCTGCGCTTCTTCCGCGCGAACGCCTGTGCTCCGAGGACTTCCCGCAGGAGGCCGCATAGATGGCGCGCGTCGTCCCCATCGGCGGCTGGCCTCCACGCCAGCAACGGACTACCGCGGCGACCCGGACACGCAAGCCACCGCGCGAGCGCGGACGCAAGCTCGATGCGCTGCATCTCGCCTTCATCCGCCAACTGCCTTGCCTCATCACCGGCGCTGTCGGCGACGTCGAGGCGGCGCATGTGCGACTTTCAATGAGCGCGTGGGGGAAGGACAACGCCGGCACGTCCGCGCGCCCCTCCGATATGTGGACGGTCCCGCTGTCCCATTCCGCGCACCGCGATCAGCACGACATGGGCGAGCTGAAATTCTGGACCGACGCCGGCATCAACCCGCTGCAGATCTGCCAGCAGCTCTATGGCGTGTCCACCGCCCTGCGCATGTCGAAGGAGCCGCCCGACGCCATCGTCAGGCACATGACCAACATCATCAAGCGGGCCCGCGCGGAAGCGATTGAGCTCGGGCGGGAGGACCATCGATGACAGACGACGAAATCAAGCACTTCGGCGCTGATATCGCCACCGCCATTCGCTCGCGCGGCCAGCAACTGGCGGACGTCGCGCGGCTGCAAGGGCTCGGGCCAGGTGCTGAGATCCTCATCACCACCTTCGAGCAGGCCGCCCAGGTCGCGGAACTGCGCACCCAGGTCGCGCGCATGAGCGCCGCGAGGGGGAAATCATGAGCCCGCGGCATTCCTTCGTGGGTGCGCGCGAGATCAGCTACAGTTTCTGGCTGGTGTTCGATGCCGACGGCAGTATGCGCTTTTCGCGCGGCGAGCCGTCCGTGTCGAGAGACGAACGGGCCATGGCGTGCACCGCCACCTTGCCGCGATCGCTCTTCAGCACCCCCACTCTCAAGGCGACCATCGGCATTTCGGATGCGGCGCCCAGCGCCTTTCACATCGATGTCGTGGCCGCCGGCGCGGCGCTGCGCCAGGTCGTCGGGTGCGACATCGACCTGCAGGTTATTCGGCATGAGGAGCGCGACGCCAATGGCTGAAATCGGAATCGACCTCGGTCTGCGCGAGTTGAGGCTTGCGAACGCTGCGCGCCAAGCCGAATGGTGCCCGGATCAGGTGCCGGACCTTTCGTTCCGCGGCAACGAGCTTGCGGGTGAAACCGGCGAGGCGTGCAACGTCATCAAGAAATTGGAACGCGAGCGGCACGGCTGGCGCGGCTCGCGCGATACCATCGAGCACCTCGGCGAGGAACTTGCCGATGTGGTGATCTGCGCCGATCTGGTGGCAATTGCCGGCGGAATCGACCTCGCCGCGCATGTGGTCGCGAAATTCAACGCCTCAAGCGAAGCCAACGGGCTCGCGACGAGGATCGCGGCCCCCTCCATCGCGGCTCGGCCAGCCGCGGGCATCGATGCGGTGCAGGTGGTGCGCGAGCACTTCGCGAAAACACAGGAAGCCTTGGGCTTCCTCGATAGCGCTGAGAAGCTGAGAGCCGGATCGGACTCGCCAATCGAGCAGGCTATTGGGTTCGGCCGCGTGTTGATCGGCGTCCGCGCCGCCCTGGCTGCCCTCGACATTCCCGACCTCTCCTATGAGGCTCAGGCTCGCAAGCATGGGGAAGGATAAGATATGGCGCAGCCGAGAATCTATCTCGCCGGTCCCGAGGTGTTCCGTCCGGATGCGATCTTCGAAGGCCACCGCCTCAAGAAGCTCTGTGCTGCTCACGGCCTTACTGGCATCTACCCGCTCGATGAGCCTGCACAGGACGCGCTCTCGATCTTTCACGGGTGTATCGGAGCCATCGACCGGTGCAGCATGATGGTGGCCAACATCTCCCCCTTCCGCGGCCCCCACATGGATCCGGGGACTGCTTTTGAGATCGGCTATGCGATCGCAAAGGGCGTTCCCGTCATTGGCTGGACGAGCTGCCCCGGTGAGATGCAACAGCGCATCGAGCATGTGATCGCCGAAGGGATGCTGTGGGACAAGGCCGGCCACCAGGTGGAAGAGTTCGGGCTGACCGAAAATCTCATGATCACGGTGCCCATGATCGAGCTTTGCGATTCCGTCGAAGACGCCATCCGCGCCGCGGCGAACCACTTGAGCAAGGGGAGGTGACGATGGCGCGCACGAGTGCGAGCCGAGGACCTGACTTGCCCCTCTATCCCGATGAAGCGACCATCGCCAGGGCGATCCTAGGACCGACGCGCGCGCAGGACTGGGCGGCCATCGCCTCCATTTGGGAGCGGTCGGGCCTCCCGAAAATCGATCCGCAGACGGGCGGCCGCTACTGGCCCGCCGTTATCGAATGGCTCGACCGCCGCAACGGCGTGCGCGACAGTACCCTGCCCGCAGCTCAAAGCGGGGCAGAAAGGTGGGAAAATGACGGGAGACGACAGCGCGCCCGGGCTTAAGCGCATGAAGCGCAAATCCGGGCGCACGGACGTGTACTGGGTCGCCAACGAGACCCATGCCAAAGCTGGCTATGAGCCCAAGACGGTGCGGCTTCACGGCGACTGGGATGATCCGGCAGCGCGAGATCAGATCGCAGCCCGGTGCCGGAAGCTCCAACAAGAAATGCTGGAATGGGCAGCGGGCTTCTTGCCCGATCGCCGCTTCGGCGCCGCCGGCACCATCGCGTGGTTGTGCGATGCATTTCAGACGGATCTGGACAGCCCCTATCGCGACACCCGGCCGTCAACCCAGCGCTTTTACGATGACAACATCAAGTTCGTCCGCGCGACAGTGGGCGAGGTGCTGGTGCGCGACGTGACCGGGCGCGATATCCGCCGGTGGCATAAGAACTGGGGCCGGTGGGACGAAAAGGCCAAGACGATGGCCAACCCACGCCGCGGCTATGGTGGCATTCAGACGCTTCGGCGCGTGGTGTCGTACGGTTGCGAGATGAAGGACCGGGCATGCCTGGAGCTTGCGCAGGTGCTCGCGGAGATGGAGTTCTCGTCACCACGCCGGCGGCAGGTGCGGCCCACATATGGGCAGATCATCGCTTTCCGAACTGCGGCGAGGGGAGGGGACTTCAAACGCCCGTCCATGGCCCGAGCCATCGTGCTGCAGTTCGAACTTGCCCTGCGCCAGAAGGATGTCATCGGCGAGTGGCTGGTGGCGGATGACGGGTCGAAGGTTGGCATCATGGACGCCGGGTCCAGGTGGGCCAACGGCGTGCTGTGGGGCGACCACATCGACAAGGATTGGGTGCTCCGAAAGCCGACTTCGAAATCCAATTTCGATGAGGTGGCGGTGCACGATCTGAAGCTCCACCCCGACGTGCTCGCCGAATTTGAGGACGTGAAACGAGAGGAGCGGATCGGCCCGGTCATTATCAACGAGCACACCGGGAAGCCGTATCGCCGGCGCGAGTTCGCGCGGGTATTTCGCTCGATCGCGCGGGCGGCGGGTTGGCCGGACGACCTGTGGAACCGCGACACCAAGGCAGGGGCCGTGTCGGAAGCGTTCGAGGCGGGAAGCGAGGCGGCCGACGTGATGAAGGTCGCCACCCACACCCAGATGTCCACGACGATGCTCTACAATCGCGGAGCCATCGAGCAAACCAGCCGTGTCGCTAAATTGCGTGTGGCGGGGCGGAACACGCCCGGAACAAAGGGCGGTAACACCGGCGGTAACACGTCGTCATAAAAGTCGCTTAAACAATGGCGCGCCCGAAGAGATTCGAACTCCTGACCCCCAGATTCGTAGTCTGGTGCTCTATCCAGCTGAGCTACGGGCGCATTGTTTTCCCATTGTCGATCCGAAGATCGCCCGGGGCCGAGACCCCGGAGGCTCGAAGCGGCGACCCGCTTGCGAGGAAGTGTGAGCTACAGCTTTTATTTTGCCCTGGCAAGGGCAAAGTGCGGTGCGCCATTTCCGACCCTGTGGATATTCCCCCGCGCTCCGGCGTCGGATCGGTGGCCGTGGCGGGTGCGCCGGGTCCGGGTCAGTCTGCCAGGCAGGGGAGGCTTCGCGGGCCGTCTGCGGGTGATGGGAAGGGAAGGCGAACCTTCGCCGGAAATCGCGGTGTCATCGGCCGAAAAGGTGCGGAAGCGCGCCAGTGAACCCTGGTTCCTCTGTGGCGCGCGTGGGTTTCACGTGAAACCTCAGCCGGCCCGCAGTCGCTGGCCGCGTGGCCGCGCCTCCTGCGTCCGGTCGGGAATAGTGATCAGGAAGGTCGCCCCGCCCGGCCGGTCCAGAAGGCGGATCTCGCCGCCATGGGCCCGCACCAATTCCTCGGCGATGGGAAGGCCAAGCCCGGTCCCGCCGGCCCGTGCGGAGGCCTGGAAGGCCGAGAACAGCCGGTCGCGCCGGGCCGGCGGGATGCCCGGTCCGGTGTCGGAAATCTCGATCTCGACCATATGGTCGTGCCGCCGCGCCGCGACGCGGATCTGGTCCCGCCCGGCCGGCCGCGGCTTGCGGCCTTCCAGGGCCTGGAGCGAATTGCGCGAGAGGTTGAGAATCACCCGGAACAGCTGGTCCGGGTCGGCATCAGCGGTCAGCGGGCGATCGAGCGTGACCACCCAGTCCACATCCCCCTCCGCGCCGGGATGGAGCCCGAGCATGTCGCGCACCTCGTCGAACAGCGCGCCAAGGTCCACGTCGCGCCGGTCGGGCAAAGGCTCCTGGGCGCGGCCGTAGGACAGGGTCTGCTCGCAATAGGCGATGGCGCGGTCGAGCGCGGCCACCAGCTTGGGCGCGAAGCGCTGCACCGCTGGATCGGGCAGGGAGAGCAGGCGGTCGGAGATCAGCTGCGCGGAGGCGAGCAGATTGCGCAGGTCGTGATTGATCTTGGAGACCGCGAGGCCCAGCGCCGCCAGCCGGCTCTTCTGCGTGAGGGTGTGGGAGAGTTCGCGTTGCAATTCCGCAAGCGCGTCCTCGGCGATGCCGATCTCATCGCCCCGGCCACTGGGCGTGATGATGCGCGAGGCATCTTCGGGGGCCTCGCGATAGGCGCTCATGCGCTCGGTCAGCCGCCGCATGGGGCGCACGAACAGCAGATGCAGGCTGATATACACCAGGGCGCCGGCAAGCCCGGACACCAGGAGCGAAATGGTCAGCACCGTGGTCGCGAAGCGCCACATGGCGCGCTGGAGCGGCGCTTCGGAGAGCACGATTTCCAGGAACTCCTCCCCGCGCGGCGCTTCCGCTACCACGCGCAAGGTGCGCTCGCGGGTGGCGAGGAGCGTGCCGAAGGCGTCCCACACCGCGTGCCAGGGCGTGATTTCGCGCATGTCGAGATGCTGGTCGATGGTCGGCGGCATGTCGGACATGGCGAGCAGGCGACGGGTATCCTGCGCCTTCACCACCACCAGCTGGGCGCCAACATTGGCGAGTAACTGGCGCGTGAGATCCGGAGGAATGGTTTCCTCCGGCGCGGCGTCCAGCACCAGGGCGGCGGTGCGCGCCGCAGCCACCCGGTCGGACAGCCAGGAGATGCGGAAATTGGCCATGGTGGGAACGAAGATCGCCAGCTCGGCGGCGGTCACGAACACCAGGGTCAGCAGCAGAAGCTTGCCGGACAAGCCGAAGCGCACCCGTCTTGTGGGTGTACGCGGTTCGGTCTCCTGCGGCGCGGTGCTGTGCGTGAGCATACTCGACTGACGAACGGCGCGGCGCCCCTATGCGGTGCGCCGACGAATGTTATCTCTGTTCACGCAAATGTGCCCTTCGGAAGGCGATTGGAAGGGCAAGCGACGGTTTTGCCGCGTTATTCGCCCTCGCCGAAGCGGTCGGCCACCAGGTCCTCGAGTGCCTTGAGCACGGTGACCGCCTCTTCCCCATATGCCGTTACCGTTACGGTGGTTCCGGGCGCGGCGGCGAGCATCATGAGGCCCATGATGGAATTACCGCCCACCGCCTCGCCGTTGCGGCACACCGTGACGGTGGCGTTGAACCGCTCCACGGTCTGCACGAACTTGGCCGAGGCGCGTGCGTGCAGGCCGCGCTTGTTGATGATGGGCAGCACCCGCACCAAGGCGCCGGCCGGCGCCGGCGCGCCGCAGGCCTCGCTTATCTGTTGGTCTGAAGAGGGGTCATTTCCCGGCAAGGACGCGGCTCGCGATGTTGATATATTTGCGCCCGGCTTCCTGGGCCACGTCCACCGCCTCGGAAAGGGGCATCTCGCCGCGCACCTTGGCGAGCTTGACCAGCATGGGCAGATTGATGCCCGCCACCACTTCCACGTCCGGCGCGTTCATGACCGAAATGGCGAGATTGGAGGGGGTGCCGCCGAACATGTCGGTGAGGATCACCACGCCCTGGCCCGACTGGACCCGATCCACAGCGTCGATGATGTCATGCCGCCGTCGCTCCATGTCATCGTCCGGACCAATGGTGACGGCTGCAATCTGGGCCTGTGGGCCCATGACATGCTCCAGGGCGGAGCAGAATTCCGTGGCCAAGCGGCCATGCGTGACGAGTACGAGACCGATCATGTTGCCTCCGCCTCCACCATCAAAGCGATGGAGGCCTCCCGCGCTGCGGGGCGGTCATATTCAGAGCGGCTCAAAAATTACGCAAGGGGTGCATCGCACAAAAGCACCGGACGAATCAGTAAGAAAGCGTCTTGAATGCCGCGGCAACCATCAAGGCGCCGTCGGTTTCTTGCGAAAATGCAATACGGGGCAGGGGGAAGCCCAGAAGAGTGGCAGTTAAATCCGCGTCAGTCGGTAGGCGCGGCATGGCTGAAAAACCAAGATCCACCACCAGGTGCAGCCGCGCTGCATCAATGTGGGGCAGGCGGCGGATGCCGAGTTTGCGCACCTCGATCAGGCCCGCGAGCTCCGGCGGCGGCGCGGCGATCACGCCGGACGCATCGCAGGTGAGCATCACCCGGTCGTCGGCCACCAGTTCGGCCTCCGGCAGCGCGCGCGGCGGGTCCAGGATCAGGCGCAGCGCGAGCATCGATTTTCCGCTGCCCGACGGGCCCCGGATCAGCACCCCCCATGTGCCCACCCGCACGCAGCTGGCATGGATGCTCGGGTGGATGCTGGCGGGGGGCGCCACGGGCTAGCCGTTGGGCAGGCGCACGACGAAACGGGCGCCGGTGATGGTCTCCTCCGCGCCGTCCTTGGACAGGGCGATGCGGTTCTCCGCCCAGATCTTGCCGCCGTGCGCCTCGACGATCTGGCGCGAGATGGAAAGGCCGAGGCCGGAATTCTGGCCGAACCCGTGGTCCGGCCGGTCGGTATAGAAGCGCTCGAAGATGCGGGCGAGGGCGTCAGGCCGGATGCCGGGCCCCCGGTCGTCGACGACGATTTCCGCGCCATCCTTGAGGCGGCGGCAGGTCACCGTCACCGTGCCGCCAGGCGGTGAAAACGAGCGGGCGTTGGAAACGAGATTGTCCACCACCTGGCCGAGGCGCGAGGCGTGGCCGACCAGCGTGAAATCGGCGGCCGCGCCGGGCGCGCGCTCGAATTTCAGCGCCACCTTCACGCCATCGTCCTTACGCACCTCCTGCGCCATGCCCACCACCATCTCCAGCAATTGCTTCAGATCCACCGTCACCGCTTCCTGGCGCTGAAGCTCGGCGTCCAGCCGGCTGGCATCGGAAATGTCGGAGATCAGGCGATCGAGGCGTTTGACGTCGTGCTGGATCACCTCCAGCAGGCGATTGCGGGAATTCTCGTTGCGCGCCAGCGGCAGCGTTTCAACCGCCGAGCGCAGGGAGGTGAGGGGATTCTTCAATTCGTGCGCCACGTCGGCGGCGAAGCTCTCGATCGCCTCGATGCGATTGTAGAGCGCGCTGGTCATGTCGCGCAGCGCGCCGGAGAGATGGCCGATTTCGTCCGAGCGCGAGGTGAAGTCGGGAATTTCCACGCGCGACTTGATACGGCGGCGCACCCGCTCGGCGGCGTCGGCGAGCTTGCGCACGGGGTCGGCGATGGTGCCGGCGAGCAGCACCGAGAGCAGCACCATGACGGCGGCGGCCACCAGGAACACGCGCACGATGACGAAGCGTTCCGCCTCCACCGCCTCGTCGATTTCGCCGCCTTGGGTGGAGAGCAGCAATTCGCCGAGGATGGCCCGGAAGCGCTGGATCGGCACCGCCACCGACACCACCACGCGGCCCCGCTCGTCCACCCGCACCTCGCTGGATTTCTGGCCCAGCGCGGCGGAGGCGACCTCGGGATAATCCTTGCCGCTCTGCGGCCCCAACTCCTTGTAGAGCGGCAGGTCGCCGCGCCCGACCCAGCTTTGCAGGCCGCGCCAGGTGCGCTCCAGCAGGCCGGGTCGCGGCTGGGTGGGCGGCGGCAGGTCGAAGCGCAGGATCTCGCCCTTGGAATAGAGCGAGCGCGTGTCGAGCAGCATCACCCCTTCACGGTCGTAGATGCGCGCGCGGGTGCGGGTCGGGCCGACGAGACGGCGCAGCACCGGGGCCACCCGCTCGGGATTGATGGGGAATTCCAGCGGCGCGAACCCCTCCTCGGAGGGGCCGTAGCTCTCGCCGGCCTGAAGTTCCAGAAGCCGCTCGGGGTCGATCGTGATGGCATTGGTCTCGACCTGCGCGGACGCCGCGATGGCACCGGCGATGATCTCGCCCTGCACCAGCAGGCTCTGCACGCGGGCATCGATCAGTCCGGCGCGGAATTCGGAGAGGTAGAGAATGCCGGAGACGAGCGCGCACAGGCCCGCCAGATTGAGCAGGACGATGCGCCGCGTGAGGCTGGAGAAGCTCTTGAACGCGACGAAACTCGGCAACCGGCGCAGCTTGGCGAGCAGGCTGCGCGGCTTCGGCGGGGCGCCGTCGGCGGAGAGGTCGCCAACGCCGGTATCGTCGCTGCGCTTGCGGCCCCGGGCCTCATAGACGCGCATTTCCTCTTCCGCCTCATCGGCAGCGGGAGAGGGGGGCGCGGCCTTGGCGGAGGCGGTCCACTTCTGGAATATGCTCATGGCGCGGGGCGCCGGGCGGCGCCCGACCTCAGCTTTCCTTGAACCGATAGCCGACGCCATACAGGGTTTCGATCATCTCGAAATTGTCGTCGGCGGATTTGAACTTCTTGCGCAGGCGCTTGATGTGGCTGTCGATGGTGCGGTCGTCCACATAGACCTGATCGTCATAGGCCGCGTCCATCAGGGCGTTGCGGCTCTTGACCACGCCGGGGCGCTGGGCGAGCGCCTGGAGGATCAGGAATTCGGTGACCGTGAGGGTGACCGGCTCGCCCTTCCAGGTGCAGGTGTGCCGCTCCGGGTCCATGCGCAGCAGGCCGCGTTCCAGCACCTTGGCGCTGTCGGTCTCGCGCGGGGCGGTGCCGTCCTTGGCGCCGACGCGGCGCAGCACCGCCTTCACGCGCTCCACCAGGAGGCGCTGGGAGAACGGCTTCTTGATGAAATCGTCCGCACCCATCTTCAGGCCGAACAATTCGTCGATCTCCTCATCCTTGGAGGTGAGGAAGATCACCGGCATGTCGGTCTTCTGCCGCAGGCGGCGCAGCAGTTCCATGCCGTCCATGCGGGGCATCTTGATATCGAGGATGGCGAGATCGGGCGGCGAGGTCTTGAAGCCGTCGAGCGCGGATGCCCCGTCGGTATAGGTCTCGATCCGATACCCCTCAGCTTCCAGAGCGATGGAGACCGAGGTGAGAATGTTACGATCGTCGTCGACGAGGGCAATGGTGGGCATGACACCTCTTTCAAGGTCCTGTGGGCCGTTGTGCGACCGTCTTGGGGTGAACCCGTTTCCCGTGGCCGAAATGTGACACCATGTCAGAATCTCCCACCAAAATAGCGGGAAAACTAGGAAATTCCAAATGGATCGCATCCGCGCCCCATTCTGGGGTCGGGAGCTTTCCGGACTTGACCGCGACCGGCGGGGGCGGAACATGCCCTGCATGGAGGAAACAGCCCCATGACCAGCGACAGGACCAGCGAGATGGACACCGGCGCGCGCGCCGTCCGCATCCTGATGCACGAGGCCGGCTTTGCCGCGCTGGCCACGCTTGAAGAGGGCGGGGCGCCCTATGCGTCGCTGGTCGCGCTGGCGCTCGATGAAGAAGGCCAGCCGGTTCTGCTGCTGTCGCGCCTGGCGCGCCATACCCGCAATTTCCTGCGCGACGCTCGGGTCTCGCTGCTGGTGACCGCGCCCGCCGGTGCCGACCCCCTCAATGCTGGGCGCGCCAGCCTGCTCGGCCGCATCTCCCTGAACGAGGATGCCGATGCGCGCGCCCGCTTCCTGGCCCGTCACGCGACGGCGGCCGGCTATGCGGATTTCGGCGATTTTGCCTTTTATCGGGTGGAGGTCGCGGAAGCCCATCTGGTGCAAGGCTTTGGCCGCATCCTGACCGTGCCGGGACCCGCCGTGACCACGGATTGGACGGGTGCCGAGCCGGTGCGGGCGGCGCAGGCCGGGATCATCGCTCATATGATTGCCGACCATGCGGACGCCATTGCCCTGTATGTGCAAAAGCTTCTCGGGGCGCCAGGCGAGGGGTGGAGCATGGCCGCGCTCGATCCCATGGGATGCGACCTCCAGCGCGGTGGCGCAGTGGTGCGGCTGGAATTTCCGGAGCGCGTCACAAGTGTTGCTGCGGTGCGGCAAGTTTTTGTTGCGCTTGTGGAGCGTGCTCGTAGCGCAGCATAAATTCGATTTAATCGTTTCGATCGCAAAGGAAGTGAGTTCACACGCGCGAAACACCGATTTAGTCTGCGCCCTCCCGCGGTAACAACGCCCGCGGCGACAAGGCCCCCAGCATCATGCTGCGGAAGAGGGAGACTTTCGGTGCTCGAAACTGGATTTCGCAATAGCGCGTGCGGCGCTGAGAGCTTCGGCCTGCGCCATCTCACGGGCGTGCACTGGAACCTGAACGCGCCGGCGCTTTACGAGCACGCGCTGGAACGCCTGGAAGGGCGGCTGGCCGCCGGCGGGGCGCTGATGGCCGAGACCGGGGTCCATACCGGCCGCAGCCCCAAGGACAAGTTCGTGGTGCGCGACGCAGCGACCGAGGGCGAGGTGTGGTGGGACAATAACGGCGCCATCACCCCCGGGCAATTCGAGACGCTGTATCAGGACTTCCTCGCTGCGGCCGAGGGCAAGACCCTGTTCGCGCAGGATCTTTACGGCGGCGCGGACCCGGCTTACCGGATCCGGACCCGCGTCTATACCGAGTTCGCCTGGCACTCGCTGTTCATCCGCACCATGCTGCGTCGGCCCGAGCACGCGGAGCTGGCCGACTTCGTGCCCGAGATGACCATCATCGATTTGCCGAGCTTCAAGGCCGATCCGGCGCGCCATGGCGTGCGCAGCGATACGGTGATCGCGGTGGATTTCGCCCGCAAGATCGTGCTGATCGGTAATTCCTCGTACGCCGGCGAGATGAAGAAATCGGTCTTCACCTTCCTGAATTACCTGCTGCCCGCCAAGGGTGTCATGCCCATGCATTGCTCGGCCAATGTGGGGCCAGACGGGGACGTGGCGGTGTTCTTCGGCCTCTCCGGCACCGGCAAGACCACGCTTTCCGCCGATCCCGCCCGCACGCTGCTGGGGGACGACGAGCACGGCTGGGGCGCGGACGGCGTGTTCAATTTCGAGGGCGGCTGCTACGCCAAGACCATCCGCCTGTCCAAGGAGGCCGAGCCGGAGATTTTCGCCGCGTCCGACCGCTTCGGCACGGTGCTGGAGAATGTGATCCTCGACCCCATCACCCGCGTGCCGGATTATGACGATGGGCGGCTGACCGAGAATACCCGCTCCGCCTATCCGCTGGATTTCATCCCCAATGCCAGCCCCACCGGGCGGGCGGGCCAGCCCAAGAACATCATCATGCTGACCGCCGACGCGTTCGGCGTGATGCCCCCCATCGCCAAGCTGACGCCGGCGCAGGCCATGTATCACTTCCTCTCCGGCTATACCGCGAAGGTCGCCGGCACGGAAAAGGGCGTGAAGGATCCGGAGGCGACCTTCTCCACCTGCTTCGGCGCGCCCTTCATGCCGCGCCATCCCTCCGTCTACGGCAATCTGCTGCGCGATCTGATCGCCGGGCACGGTGTGGATTGCTGGCTGGTGAATACCGGCTGGACCGGCGGCAAGTTCGGCGTCGGGCGGCGCATGCCCATCAAGGTCACGCGCACTTTGCTGTCGGCGGCGCTGGACGGCTCGCTGAAGGATGTCTCCTTCCGCACCGATCCTTATTTCGGCTTTGCCGTGCCGACCTCGGTGCCGGGCATCGAGCCGCATGTCCTCTATCCCTCCAAGACCTGGGCGGACAAGGCCGAGTTCGACGCCACGGCGCGCAAGCTGGTGGCGATGTTCCAGGACAATTTCGCCAAGTTCGAAAGCCATGTGGACGCGGCCGTGCGCGCCGCCCAGCCGGAAGTGCGGCTCGCCGCCGAGTAAGGCTTCAGACTGGAAGCGTGTCAGGCGCTTTGGCCAGGATCGGCGGGATACCACCCGCCGATCCTGTTTTTTCTCGTACCGGCTGCAGCAATCACATGGCGGAACTCGTCTCCATCGAACAGGACCAGCGTCTGGTGGTGCTGGCGCGGACGCTGGATGCGCCCTCGGCAGCCGCCAGGGAGGCCATGGAGCGGGCGGCCCGCGCCTGGAGACCCCTTGAGCCGACCTGCCTCGGCCGCGCGCTCTATCGCCATCATTCGATCTTCAAGGGTCAATCGGATGCGCCCGTTTGGAGCCACGCCGAGTTCATCTATTTTCGCGACATGGTTCCAGGCGAGGTGATCGACCAACTTGTCCATCTCCAGCAGCCGTCCGGCGTGCGTGTGTTGCGCGCCGAAATCCTCGTCACGACGCCGGCCTCTTTCATCTTTCCGCAGGGCTGGGCGGGGTCCTCTCATCGCCCACATCGCAAGCCCTCCATTGAATATCTCGATGTCGATGTCGCCTGTCTTCGCGATTATCGAGAGATCATGCGACGCTACATCGGGCCGGCGGCCTCAAAGCTCGTCGCCATGGGAAAGCTCGGCACATTCAGAACCATGGAGACCGTGGCCGTTCTCTTCCAGGATCCTGCACTTGGAGCCACCTGGAACCAGATTCACCTGAGCGAAGTGGATGCTGAAGGCTTTAAGGGGTTCGGGCAGGAACTGGACGCAGCGCTCCGGGAGATTTCGCCGGAGGGCGGCTTTGCGGGCGTATTCGCCGGGCTCGACCGGATGCGGACCATTCCCCGATGGACGCTGAACGATCCCGTCCTGGAGGCGGACGTGGGGGTCGGCGAATGGGCCGCCACCTGCGCTGAGCGTTGATCCTGTCAGAAACCGGACACGACGAGCGGGCGCGCTGTGAGGGGCGATGAGGGGCCTCGCGTTCTCCTGCTTGACCTAAAGCTTTGGCGTGGAACCGAACCCAAAGCCTGGCGTTGGTGCGGCGATCGGGTTTGATCGTGGCGGCCGATCCGACCGCCAGACCAGCGGCCGGGGACGGATGGACGGGCTGGGCATCATGAGCGATCAGGTGGGGATGGCGCGGCGTCGCTCGACGCGCGCCCTTTCGGCGGTCAATTTCTTCCTCGCCGATGTGCGCGACGGCCTCGGGCCGTTCCTCGGCATTTTCCTGGTCGGGCAGGGATGGGCGCCCGATACCATCGGCTATGTGATGACTGTGGGCGGCCTTGCCGGGATGCTGGCGACCACGCCGCTCGGTGCCCTCGCCGATGCGACGCGCCACAAGCGGGCGCTGATCGCGGCCTGCGCGGTCGCGGTGATGGTGGCGACCCTCGCTTTGCTGGCGGTGCCGAGCTTCTGGTTGACCGCCAGTTCCCAGGTCGCGACCGGCATCGCGGCGGCGGCGATCGGCCCGGCGATCGCGAGCCTGACGCTCGGCCTCGTGGGGCAGGCCGGCTATGCCCGCCAGCTCGGCCGCAACGAAGCCTTCAACCATGGGGGCAATCTCGCTGCTGCGGCGCTGGCCGGAGGTTTCGGCTATGTGTTCGGGGTCACGGCGGTGTTCGTGATCATGGCCGTGATGGCGGTGGGGTCGCTCGCCGCGCTCGCCTTCATCCGGCCGCAGGATGTCGATTATCAATCGGCCCGGGGGCTCGAGTCCGGGGCGGATGCGGCGGGGCCGGCGCCGATCTCGGTCCTACTCACCTGCCTTCCCCTCCAGGTGGTCGCGGCAACCCTGCTGCTATTTCATTTCGGCAATGCCGCCATGCTGCCGCTGCTCGGACAGGCGATCGCGGCCAAGGGCGGCGCGGATCCGAGCGCTTACACCGCCGCCACGGTGGTGATCGCGCAATTGACCATGATCCCCATGGCGCTGCTGGCCTCACGTCTCGCGGGAACGCGCGGCTATTGGCTGGTGCTGCTGCTGGCCCTGCTCGCCCTGCCGGTGCGGGGATTGATCGCCGGCCTCTGGCAAAGCCCCTATGCGCTCGTCCCGGTGCAGATTCTCGATGGGGTGGGGGCAGGGCTGCTCGGGGTCGCGACGCCGGGCCTCGCGGCCCAGATCCTGCGCGGCACGGGCCATGCCAATGTCGGCCTCGGCGTGGTGCTCACCTGCCAGGGGCTCGGCGCGGCGCTGAGCCCGGCGCTTGCCGGCTTTCTGGCCGCGCGGTTCGGCTATGGCGTTGCATTCCTGGCGCTTGCGGGCGTGGCGCTCGCCGCGCTCGCCCTTTGGGTCATCGCCTCCGGGTCCATCCGCGCCGCCATTGGGGCGACGCCGGGGCAGGGTCAGCGCAGCGCACAGCCCGAGGTGGCGTCGGAAGCATAGGCACCCTGGTCGAGGAAGCGGAGCGCCGTCGCCCGCGGAGCGCAGGGGTCGGCGGCGGCAAGTCCCGCCGGCGGCGAAAGCGAGGCCGTGGACATCTCCTGCGGCGTCTGCGCGTGTGCTTCGGCCTCATCGGGCGCGGCCGCCCGGCCCAGATCGCCGAATATGGCCGCGCTCGCGGCAACCATGAGCGCGCTGAGGACATAGCCTTCCAACCGCATGATCCCTCTCCGTCCGGTGCCCCGCCCGCGATCCTGTTCCAGCCAACAATATCTGCTGCGACGCAGCAATCACCTTGGGATCATGGCTCGCTTTTGGGCTCTGAGGCCGATGCAGATCTTTGCGGTATCAGGGAAGGCACTCGTTTTGCAGCGCAGCGTTCAGTGCATGGCTCTCTCCATTGTCCCGCCACGCTGGAACTGCTAAAAAAGCCGCATGAACCGTTCCGATCCGTCCTGCATGCGCCTGTCCAAGGCGGCGTTCTGTGCCGCAGGACCCTTCGCGCGCACGACCATCGAATTTGCAGCGGTGCCGGACCATGTGCGTATGCCGGGCCGCTTCTTTGGCCGGTTCACCACCGCCGCCCTGGCCGCGCTCGTTCGCTGACCTCTTCAATTTTTCGTCATCGAACCGGCTTGCCGCGCCTGCGCGGACGAGCGCCCGATCCTCAGGACATTCCCCATGACCGAGCCCAATAGCGCCCCGCGCACCCTCTACGACAAGATTTTCGACGACCACGTCGTCCACCGGCAGGAGGACGGCACCTGCCTGCTCTATATCGACCGCCACCTGGTGCATGAAGTCACCAGCCCGCAGGCGTTCGAGGGCTTGCGCATGGCCGGCCGCAAGGTGCGCGCCCCGGCCAAGACGCTCGCTGTCGTCGATCATAACGTGCCCACCACCGATCGCAGCCAGGGCATCGACGATCCCGAGAGCAAGCTCCAGGTGGAGACGCTGGCGGAGAACGCGGCCGAGTTCGGGGTGGAATATTTCAACGAACGCGACGTGCGCCAGGGCATCGTCCATGTGGTGGGCCCGGAGCAGGGCTTCACCTTGCCCGGCACCACCATCGTGTGCGGCGACAGCCACACCTCGACCCACGGCGCCTTCGGGGCGCTCGCCCACGGCATCGGCACGTCCGAGGTGGAGCATGTGCTCGCCACCCAGACGCTGATCCAGAAGAAGGCCAAGAACATGCGGGTGACGGTCGACGGGCCGTTGCCCGAGGGCGTCGGCGCGAAGGACGTGGTGCTCGCCATCATCGGCACCATCGGCACGGCGGGCGGCACCGGCTATGTGATCGAATATGCCGGCGACGCCATTCGCGCGCTCTCCATGGAAGGGCGCATGACGGTCTGCAACATGTCCATCGAGGGGGGCGCCCGCGCCGGCCTCGTGGCGCCGGACCAGAAGGCATTCGATTACATCATGGGCAAGCCCCGCGCGCCCAAGGGCGCGGAATGGGACGCCGCGATGCGCTTCTGGCAGACCCTCTACAGCGACCCCGATGCGCATTTCGATGCCGAGATCCGCATCGACGGCGCCAATCTGCCGCCCATCGTCACCTGGGGCACCAGCCCCGAGGATGTGATCTCTGTGGAGGGCCTCGTGCCCGATCCCGACCTGATCGCCGACGAGGGGAAACGGGATTCCAAGAAGCGCGCGCTGGCCTATATGGGCCTGACCGCGGGCACGAAGATCACCGACATCCATGTGGACCGGGTGTTCATCGGCTCCTGCACCAATGGGCGCATCGAGGATTTGCGGCAGGCGGCGAAGATCATCGAGGGGCACCGCGTCAACGCAAATGTGAACGCCATGGTGGTGCCGGGGTCCGGTCTGGTGAAAGTGCAGGCCGAGGCCGAGGGGCTGGACAAGATCTTCCGCGCCGCCGGTTTCGAGTGGCGCGAGCCGGGCTGCTCCATGTGCCTCGCCATGAATGCCGACCGGCTTTCGCCGGAGGAGCGCTGCGCCTCCACCTCGAACCGCAATTTCGAGGGACGCCAGGGCCATAAGGGCCGCACGCACCTCGTCTCCCCCGCCATGGCGGCGGCGGCGGCCATCGCTGGTCATTTCGTGGACGTGCGCCACTGGCCGAACGGCTGATATGCGAAAAAGGGCCAGCCCAGTGGGCCGGCCCTTTAACCGTATGCAGATGAAAATTCGACAGGTCTGGTAAAATAAAACCCGTCAGCCGATAAGGGCCGAGGTCACGAAGGTCGCCGCGTGGGCTTCCTGCGGGGCCAGATACGCGGCAACGCCTAAAATTGTCACCAGAGCGCCGGTGACCGCCAGTTTGCGCAGCATGGTCACTCTCCTGAATGCTTCTGGTGGTTAAACATCCCGGCAGCGTTAATGGTTCCGAAACCATAGTCACGGGTTCGAGACCTTGGGCGCGACTTCAGGCAGGTGCCGGCGCTGCGTCGGCGAGAGGGAGCAGGAAAGCGATGCCCAACGGGTCCACGGCCAGAACCAATGCCATCGCGTGGCGCACCCGCGAGGCGCCGTCGCTGGAAGCCTTTGAGATCCTTGCGGAGGATGCCTTCGCCCGCCTGCCCGAGAGCTTCCGCGCCCTGTGCGGCGGCGTGGTGCTGCGGGTGGAGGATTTTCCCGAGGACGATGTGCTCGAGGAACTGGAAGCGGAATCGCCGTTCGATCTCCTTGGCCTGTTTCAAGGCGTGGGCCTGGCGCAGGCCGGGGCGATTTCGGAAACCGGGCGCCTGCCGAATATGGTTTTTCTCTACCGCCGCCCAATTCTGGACTATTGGTCGGAGAATGAGGAAACCCTGGGGGAGATCATCGCGCATGTTCTGATCCATGAGATCGGCCATCATTTCGGCCTTTCGGATGACGACATGGAGCGCGTGGAATCGCAGGTCGAAGACTAGGGCACGTTCGGCGAACACCGTTTCGCCGAACGTGCCCTAGTCTTTTATTTTGACGCGTTTTCTTAACGCAAAATCGGAATCCACTTTTGCTGAAAACGCTCTAGATGGGCGCTGGACGCGGCGGATACCGCTCGGTACACAGGTTCGGCTTTTACAGGAACGGTGCAATGCGGGATCTTGTTGCTCAAAGTCGCTATACTGTGATGATGCGATCGCTGCATTGGCTCACCGTGGCGCTCGTCCTCACGGTGTATGGCCTTACCTATGTGGTGGACCTGTATGCGCGCGGCACACCGGAGCGCGGCGCGGTGTGGGGCCTTCATGTTTCCTTCGGCCTGGTCCTGCTGGTGGTGGTGCTCGCGCGGCTCGTGGTGCGGGCGGTGGGGCCGCTTCCCGCCGCCGCGGATGCGTTGTCACCGCTCATTTCGATCGCCGCGCATGCGGTCCACATGGCGCTTTATGCGCTGCTGATCGCGACCCCCGTACTTGGCATCGGCATGAAGTTCCTGCGCGGGCAGAGCATCTCGCTGTTCGGGCTGCTCACGATTGCC
Organism: Roseixanthobacter finlandensis; assembly: GCF_043195105.2. NCBI lineage: Bacteria > Pseudomonadati > Pseudomonadota > Alphaproteobacteria > Hyphomicrobiales > Xanthobacteraceae > Roseixanthobacter > Roseixanthobacter finlandensis. The sequence goes on from NZ_CM195536.1 coordinate 925,416, forward strand.
TCGCCGCTCACGCCGGACCGGGAGTTCGCGCGGCAAGTTCTCTGGGTGCATGAAAACAGCGCGAACCTGCTGATGATCGTGGCCGCGCTTCACGCGCTCGCCGCGCTCTACCACCATTTCATCCGCAAGGACGATATCCTGCAACGCATGTTGTTCAGCACGGGCCGGCGCTGAAGCGCGGGCGGATTGGCGCGGCGCTTCAGCCGCGCCGGAACAAGCGGGCCGAGGGCCCTGAAGGGAGCCGGAAGGCAATGGAAAAATTCACCACGGTCGAAGGCGTCGCGGCGCCGTTGAAAATGGTCAATGTCGATACCGACATGATCATTCCGAAGAATTATCTGAAGACCATCAAGCGCACCGGCCTCGGCAAGGGCCTTTTCGCCGAGATGCGCTATAAGGACGACGGCAGCGAGAACCCGGATTTCGTGCTGAACACGCCGGCCTATCGCACGGCGAAGATCCTGGTGGCGGGCGACAATTTCGGCTGCGGCTCCTCGCGCGAGCATGCCCCCTGGGCGCTCCTCGACTATGGCATCCGCTGCGTGATCTCCACCTCGTTCGCGGACATCTTCTACAATAATTGCTTCAAGAACGGCATTCTGCCGGTCGTGGTATCCCAGGAGGTCCTCGACAAGCTGTTCGACGACGCCAGCCGCGGATCCAATTCCACCCTCACGGTGGATCTGGAGGCCCAGGAGATCCGCGGGCCGGACGGTGGCACCGCGCGTTTCGAGATCGACCCCTTCCGCAAACGCTGCCTGCTGGAAGGGCTGGATGATATCGGCCTCACGCTGGAGAAGGGCGCCAGCATCAACACCTATGAGGCGACGGCGGCCGAGCAACGCTCCTGGCTGTGACCTTGCCGCGCCGTAAAACCAGGCGCCGCCTTGAGCGGCGCCTTTTTTATGGCCCCCGGCCGATTTTTTCACCCTCTCGTCCCTGTGTCGCCATACCGTTTGGGCTAAGTTGAAGGCGGGTCTCCTCCAGGCCTCGCATCGCCGCCCGTTCGGGCGGTCTCTCGCTCATTCAATGCCTTCGCGCCGGAGCCTGATCGTGCCGCATGCCACTCCCTTGATCGCGACCATCGTGATGGCCTTTGTCCTGGCCTTCATCCTGGGGGCGGTGGCGCAGCGGCTGCGGGTGTCGCCCCTGGTCGGCTATCTGCTCGCCGGTATCGTCGCCGGACCGTTCACGCCCGGTTTCGTGGCCGACCAGAACCTGGCGACCGAACTGGCCGAGATCGGCGTCATCCTGCTGATGTTCGGCGTCGGCCTGCATTTTTCGCTGAAGGACCTGCTGTCGGTGAAGGCCATCGCCATTCCCGGCGCGGTGGTGCAGATCGCGGTGGCGACCATTCTCGGCATGGGGCTGGCGCACCTGATGGGCTGGAGCCTCGGCGGCGGGCTGGTGTTCGGCCTCGCCTTGTCGGTCGCCAGCACCGTGGTGCTGCTGCGGGCGCTCCAGGAACGCCGCCTGCTGGAGAGCGAGCAGGGGCGAATCGCGGTCGGCTGGCTGATCGTCGAGGACCTCGCCATGGTCCTGGCGCTGGTGCTGCTGCCGGCCATGTCCGGCGCGCTCGGCGGGCGCAGCGTGGCGAACAGCGAGGCGCTGGCGCTCTTCGGCTCCTCCAACATCGAATACACGCTCGGCCTGACCATCGGCAAGGTCGCGGCGTTCGTGGTTCTCATGCTGGTGGTGGGACGCAGGGTCATTCCGTGGATCATGCAGTGGGTGGCCCACACCGGATCGCGCGAACTGTTCCGCCTCGCGGTGCTGGCGATCGCGCTGGGCGTCGCCTATGGCTCGGCCCTGCTGTTCGGCGTGTCGTTCGCGCTCGGTGCCTTTTTCGCCGGCATGGTCCTGAGCGAATCGCCGCTGTCCCATCGCGCCGCCGAGGAAACCCTGCCGCTGCGCGATGCGTTCGCGGTGCTGTTCTTCGTCTCCGTCGGCATGCTGGTGGACCCGACGATCCTGTTGCGCGAGCCGCTCGAATTGCTCGGCACCTTGCTGGTCATCATCATCGGCAAGTCGGTGGCGGCCTATATGATCGTGCGGGTGTTCGGCTATGAGAAGCTCACCGCCCTGACGATTTCCGCGAGCCTTGCGCAGATCGGCGAATTTTCCTTCATCCTCGCCGCGCTCGGCGTCGACCTCGGGCTGATGCCGGCCGCCGGGCGCGACCTGATCCTGGCGGCGGCGATCCTCTCCATCCTCATCAATCCGTTCTTCTTCATGGCCCTGGACCGGCTACGGCCGCGCCTGACGCGCAAGACCGCCGAGCCGGCGGTGGAGCGCCAGGCCAAGGAGCAGCCGGCGGCGCTCGTGCCGACGCTTCAGAGCGGGCATACGGTGCTGGTCGGCTATGGGCGCGTGGGCCGGCTGATCGCCGAGGGCTTGCGCGGCGGCGGCATTCCGTTCCTGGTGATCGAGGATGGCGGCGACGCGGTGGAATCGCTGCGCCGCGCGAACATCGAGGTGCTGCCGGCCAACGCCGCCGCACCGGAAGCGCTGGCGGCGGCGAATCTGCCCGGCGCCCAGCGGCTGATTCTGGCGATTCCCGACGGCTTCGAGGCCGCGAGCGTGCTGCGCAAGGCGCGGGCGCTCAATCCTGGGCTCGAAATCATTGCCCGCGCGCATTCCGATGCGGAGGTGGAGCATCTGCGCCAGGGCGGGGCGGGCTTTATCATCATGGGCGAACGGGAAGTCGCGCGCGGCATGCTCGCTTATGTGCTGCGCGACGGCAGCGGCGATGCGCCGTCCAGCATCGGCCCGCTGCCCGGAGGCCCGGCGGCGCCGGAATCGGCGTCTTCCCTTGCCGGCGTTGGGGAAAATCCCGCGGTTCAGGCCGAGACGCCGCCCGAGGACGGATCCGCGCCGGCGGTCCCGGACCCGACGGGGGAGGGCGCGCCGGACCGCGCCAGCGCTCAGGAAAGCGCCGCGGATCTGGCCTCGGCAAACGGGGACAGTGCTGGGCAACCGGCCCAAGGGCGTTGACGCGCAGCCCTTCGCCGCCTATAAGCCGAGCCCGAACTCGGGCGGCTCCGGCTCCTGGGACCTTGCTTTATACCCGATTGATATCGGGTAGGCGCCAGAGGCTTCGGCCGATGGAAAGGGTTCAGGATTGCGGATGTCGCCGTCAAAACTCCGGAGACAAGAACCGTGAAGCGCACCTACCAACCGAGCAAGCTCGTGCGCAAGCGTCGGCACGGCTTCCGTGCGCGCATGGCGACGATGAATGGCCGCAAGATCATCGCTGCCCGCCGGGCCCATGGCCGCAAGCGCCTTTCGGCGTGACCAGCGCCTGCGGAGCTGTTCATCTTGGATCGGCTCCTCAAGCGGCGTGATTTTTTAGCCGCGGCAAAGGCAGAACGTGCCGGTGTCGCGGGCTTCCTTTTGCAAGGGCGTGACCGCAAGGACCAGGGCGAAGCCCGGATTGGCCTGACGGTCACCAAGAAGGTTGGCAATGCCGTCGTGCGCAACCGCATCCGCCGCCGATTGCGGGAAGTGGCGCGGCAGGTGTTGCCGGCGAAGGCCCGCCCGGGCTTCGATTATGTGATGGTGGCGCGGCTGCACGCTTTGCACGCGCCCTTTCCGGATCTGGTGCGTGATCTTGAGCGCGCCGTGTCCCGGCTGCATGGCGCCGGAAAGCCAAGAACCAAAGAAACGTCCGCCCCCGCCGACGGAGCCCGCCCGGCATGACCGACAATCGCAATATGTTCATCGCCATCGGCTTGTCCCTGGCGATCCTCCTCGGCTGGCAATATTTCATCGGTATTCCGCAGGCGGAGAAACAGCGGCAGGCCGCCGAGCAGCAGCGCGTGATTCAGCAGGCGCAGCAGCAGGCCGAACAGCAGAGCCAGACCCCCGCCGCCTCGGCGCCCCCCGGCCCGGATGGCGTGACCGCGCCGGCGAGCCACGCGGCCGGCACCCCCGGCCGGGCGATGACCCGCGAGCAGGCGCTCGCCCTTTCCCCCCGCGTCGCGATCGATACGCCGCGCGTGAAGGGCTCGATCTCGCTGAAGGGCGGACGCGCGGACGATATCTCGCTGGCCGAATATCACGAGACCGTGGACCCCAAGAGCCCGATCATCGTGCTGCTCTCGCCCTCCGGCGCACCCAATCCCTTCTATGCGGAATTCGGCTGGACTTCTGCGCCCGGCGCTTCGGTGGCGCTGCCCGGCCCGGATACCTTGTGGACCGCCCCCGCTGGCGCGACCCTGACGCCCAACACGCCCCTGGTGCTGACTTATGACAACGGCCAGGGCCTGATCTTCAAGCGCACGTTCACCATCGACGAATTCTATATGTTCACGGTGAAGGACGAGGTGGTGAACAATGCCGCCGCCGCCGTGACGCTCTATCCCTATGCGCTGGTGTCGCGCCATGGCATTCCCCACACCCAGGGCTTCTACATTCTGCATGAAGGCCTGATCGGCGTGCTGGGCGATTCCGGCTTGCAGGAAGTCACCTATTCCAAGATGGACGCGGCCAAGCCGAACCTGTTTAAGTCCACCGGCGGCTGGCTCGGCATCACCGACAAATATTGGGCGGCGACCGTCATTCCCGACCAGAGCGTGGCCGTGGATGCCCGCTTCTCCACCTCGACGGTCGGCAATGTTCCGACCTTCCAGGCGGATTATCTCGCCGCCGCCCAGACCATCGAGCCGGGTGCGACCGCGGCATCCCAGTCCCGCCTGTTCGCCGGCGCCAAGGTCGTTGCCGTGGTGGACGGCTATGCCACCCGCTACGGCATTGACCGTTTCGACCGGCTGATCGACTGGGGCTGGTTCTATTTTATCACCAAGCCGCTGTTCCAGGTGATCGACTGGATCTTCCATGTGGTCGGCAATTTCGGCGTCGCCATCCTGATCGTGACTGTGATGCTGAAGGGGATTTTCTTCCCCCTTGCCAACAAATCCTACACCTCCATGGCCAAGATGAAGGCCCTGCAGCCCGAGATGGTGGCCATTCGCGAGCGTTTCGCCGACGACAAGGTGAAGCAGCAGCAAGCCACCATGGAGCTGTACAAGAAGGAGAAGATCAATCCGATCGCCGGCTGCCTGCCGATCGTGATCCAGATCCCGGTTTTCTTCGCGCTCTACAAGGTGCTGTTCGTCACCATCGAGATGCGGCACGCGCCGTTCTTCGGCTGGATCCGCGACCTGTCGGCCCCCGATCCCACCACCGTGTTCAATCTGTTCGGCCTGATCCCGTGGGATCCGAGCAGCGTGCCGGTGGTCGGATCCTATCTGATGCTCGGCGCCTGGCCGCTCATCATGGGCGTGACCATGTGGGTGCAGATGAAGCTGAACCCGGCTCCGCCGGATCCGACCCAGCAGATGATCTTCAACTACATGCCGATCATCTTCACCTTCATGCTGGCGCATTTCGCGGCCGGACTGGTGATTTACTGGGCCTGGAACAATACGCTTTCGGTGCTCCAGCAGACGGCGATCATGAAGCGCAACGGCGTCAAGATCGAATTGCTGGACAATATCCGCGGTGCCTTCAAGAAGAAGGCGTCCGCCAAAGGATAGCGCCAGAGCCTCCAGGCATGGTTCCGTGTAAAAGCTGAAGCGCTCCACCTGACGGTGGGGCGCTTCACTCACGTTTGATGCTCCTCCGCGCCGCTGGCACGCTCCCGCCTTAGATCCGCACCCGGGAAAGGTAATGTCCTTCCAACATAATTGAAGGACATGACGATGCTGCGGGTTCTTGGATGTGTCGGCCTTCTGCTCTGCGCGGCTCCTGCTGTGGCCGCGCCCGTCTCGTTTGCCGTGGACCCATCGGCGACGCGGATCGGCTTCGAGGTTGGGGCAAAGGGATATCCCGTGACCGAGGGGGTGTTTCGCACCTTTTCCGCCGATCTCAACATTGATTTCGACATGCCCGCGCGCAGCAAGGTGATGTTTCGGGTGCGTTCTAACTCGCTGGACACCGAAGCGCCCGCCCTGGACGACTATGTCCGCGGCCCTGGCTTCCTGGATTCGGCGCGTTATCCAGACATCACCTTCGTGTCCACCCGGGTGCGCAAGCTCGACGACAAGACGGTGGAGGTGGTGGGCAATCTGACGCTGCTTGGCGTGACGCGCGAGCAGGCGTTCGACGTGAACGTGGCGCAGCACCGCGCTGGCAGCCGCGATGGCTTCGCCTTCCAAGTGGAAGGGGCGATCCATCGTTCGGATTTCGGCATGACCGGCGGCCTGCCGCTGGTCTCGAATGATGTGCGCATCACCGTCTATGCACAGGCCACCCCGCGATGACCGGGCATTTGGAATCGGCGCCCGAACGGTGGAGCCTGCCGCTGCGATGGTTGCATTGGGCCATGGCGGCGCTGCTGATGGTGCTGCTCGGGCTCGGGCTGGCCATGGCCTATGGAACGTTCGATCTCGGGCAGACCTTCGCTCTGTACCAATGGCACAAGTCGCTCGGCGTTCTGGTGCTCCCGCTTGTGGCGCTGCGGCTCGCGCTGCGCGCGAGAACGGCGCATCCCCGAACGGCGCCGGCGGAAGGCGGCCGCGCGCGCCTTGAGGCGGCGGCGGCGCGCATAGTCCATGCACTGTTCTATGTGCTCATGGTCGCGCTGCCGCTCACGGGCTGGCTGGTGGTTTCTTCATCGCCGCTGCATCTGCCGACGCGCCCCTTCAATCTGTTCACCTTGCCCGATCTCGTGGCGCCGGACGCGGACCTTTATGCGGCGATGAGCCTGCTGCATGCGACGCTTGCCTACCTGCTGCTGGCGGTGCTGGCGCTGCATGTGGCCGGCGCACTAAAACATCGGCTGGTGGATCGCGACACGACTTTGCAGCGGATGAGCCTGTGACGGGCAAGATCCGCGTGAGGCGGGGCCTGGTGATGGCAGAATCCGCGAGAGACTTGCGAAACCCGCCGGTCCGGCGGATAAGCCGTGCATGACCGAGCCTTCGACAGATTTGGACGCGCAATTCCTCGAACAGGGGCGGCTGCTGTTTGCCGCCGAATGGAATTTTCTCACCGCCGCCCCGACGGTGGAATTCCTGCCGCCCATGCTGGGGCTCGAAATCGCCTTCGCGGGCCGCTCCAATGTGGGCAAATCCAGCCTCGTCAACGCGCTCACCGGCCGCAAGACGCTGGCGCGCACGTCGGTGACGCCGGGGCGCACGCAGGAGCTGATCTTTTTTCGCGTCGGCCCCCAGCTCACCATGGTGGACATGCCGGGCTATGGTTTCGCCAAGGCACCCAAGGAGAAGGTCGAGGCCTGGACGCAGACCATTCTCGACTATCTGCGCGGACGGGTGAATCTGGCCCGCGTGTTCGTGCTGATCGACGCGCGCCACGGCATCAAGCCGGTGGACGAGGATGTGCTGAATCTGCTGGACAAGGCGGCGGTATCTTACGCCATCGTGCTCACCAAGGTGGACCAGGTGAAGCCGAGCGCGTTTCCCGAGCGCCTCGCGGAGACGGAAGCGAAAATCCGCAAGCGGCCGGCAGCCTTTCCGCATGTGTTCGCGACCTCGAGCCATACCGGCGCCGGGCTCCCGGAGTTGCGCGCGGCGGTGGCGAAGCTGCTGGTGGAGCGGGCGAGCTGAGGCAAGGCCGGCTGCGGCGCGCGTTCTCGCGCGGTTGGGGATGGGTGTGCCAGCCGCGTGTGCGGCCTTGGCATCGGGCGACGTCAGGCGCCGCAACCCTCGTGCCGCAAATTCTGAGGCCGAAAATTCCGGTGTGGCGAACGCTGGTGTGACGAATTCAGGAGTGTTAAGGCGCGCGTCGCGGATCTTCTGATCGGCAATGGGCAGGCGGCGACACGCGCCTTGAAGGCCGCGCGTCGCGAACCGGCCCGTCCGGTTCGCGCAAACTGCCCGCAGGGGCAGGCTCTTATCATGCCGGGCTGGTCGGACACTCGGGAAAGCGCCCGATTGCCGCGGCTCGATTGTCATCGCCCGGCGGCCCCGGTCAACGTCTGGGCGCGGTTTCCTGAAGAAGCGCTTCGGTCGCGGCGATGGCGCCTTCCAATTCGGAAATCTTGCGCAGGGCGCCATCCGAGGGAAAAGTCGCGGACCGAGCGGCGTTGAGGAGAAGCTCGCGCTGGGCCGTCTTCAATTTATCGAGGAGGCCCTGGAGGTCTGCCTCGGCTTGCTGCGCCATTTTTACGCTGTATCCCTAACATATGCGATAACGGGCGCGACCGCAGAGGCCACGCCCGTCTCGAAAAGCGAGGCGGGAAATCCCGCCCCAAATTCAGTGATCAGTCGGCGACTTCGATGCCGCGGGCTTCGGGACCCTTGGGACCCTGACCCACCTGCACCACGACGCGCTGGCCTTCGGCCAGATCGGCCAGACCGGAGCGGGACACGACGGTGACGTGGACGAACACGTCCTTGCCGCCGCCTTCGACGGCGATGAAGCCGAAGCCCTTATCGGGATTGTACCACTTCACGGTGCCGACACGCTCTTCCGTGGGGCCGGAAGCCGCACGCGGACCAGCACCGGCGCCAGCGCCGAAGCCGCCCGAACGGGGCGCGCCACCAAACCCACCCGTGCGTTCACGGCGGGGAGGGGCTGCCTCGGCGGTCGAGGTGTCGACTTCGAGCACTTCGGTGACCTGGCGGCCCTTCTGGCCTTGGCCGACGCGAACGCTCAGCTTGGAACCCGGAGGAACGCTTTCCTGGCCGGCGGCCTCAAGGGCACGCGCATGCAGGAACACGTCGCCGGAACCGTCGGAGAGCTCGACAAAGCCGAAGCCCTTCTCAGGGTTGAACCACTTGACGGTGGCGTCGATTGGCGGACCAGACGGAGCCGGAGCACTGAAGCTGCTGCTCGGCGAAGAAAAGGGGCGGTCGCCCCCTCCAAAACTGCTGCGCGGCGGGGCGGCGAAGTCGTCATCAAAGCCACGACGGCGCGGCTCTCGGAAGTCTCGGTTACGGCTCATGTGTATTTCCGTTGAGGTCAGGTCGCCAATACTGGCTAGGGCCATCCACCATTGCTAAACTTGCTGATGCGTGCTGAACACGTTTTGGAACAACTCAAAAGAAGTTTCAAAACACCCTCAAGTCCGCTACCCGTTTCTCGCCTCGCAGCCTAATGGACACAGCCAAATTGCTTCACGGATCGTTCTAGATGCGCGCTACAAATCGGCATTCTAAACACTAACACACTTCTGTGACGATTTGGTACATGAATGTTTACCCCACCGCGCCCAAACTTAGTGCTAGGGAGCCGTGTTCCTGCCTGGGCCGCGCTTCGAGGCCTCGACGGGCATTGATGTTGCCCCGATTTCACGCCGCGCATGTGCTCATTTTTTCGCACGCCGGCGCCGGGGCCGATATGGGGAACATGAGATGACCGATGTGGCAGGGCCTGTTCCCAGCCAGGGGAGACGATCCCAGAGGCAGGGCTTCGTTCCCAAACTCGTGACCGCGCTCGCGCAGGGATATCACTTCAACGACCTGCGCGCCGATGCCGTCTCCGGCCTCACGGTCGCGATCGTCGCCCTGCCGCTCGCCATGGCGCTCGCCATCGCCTCCGGCGCAAGTCCGGACAAAGGGCTGATCACGGTGGTGGTGGCCGGCTTCATCATCTCGGCCTTCGGCGGCAGCCGCTATCAGATCGGCGGCCCTACCGGCGCGTTCGTGGTGGTGGTGGCGAACGTGATCGCCGTCCATGGCTATGACGGGCTCATCATCGCCACCCTCATGGCCGGCATCATCCTGATGGCGGCGGGCTTCGCCCGGCTCGGCAATTTCATGCGCTATATTCCCGAGCCGGTGGTCACGGGCTTCACCGCCGGCATCGCGGTCATCATCTTTTCCAGCCAGGTGAAGGATTTCTTCGGGCTCACCATCGCCCATCTGCCGGCCGAGTTCATCGGCCAGTGGGAAGCGCTGATCAAGGCGGCGCCCACGGTCTCGCTCGCCACCGCGGCCTTGTCCATCGCGGCCCTTGCGATCATCCTCATCCTGCGGCGCGTGGCGCCCAAGGCGCCGGGCTTCCTCATCGTGGTGCTGCTCGGTTCGCTCGCGGTGATGTTCCTGAACCTGCCGGTGGATACCATCGGCACGCGCTTTGGCGGCATTTCCGGCGCGCTGCCGGCGCCGAGCTTCCCGACCATCACATTTGCCCGCATCGGCGATCTGCTGCCGAGCGCGCTGACCATCGCCTTCCTCGCCGGGGTCGAGAGCCTGTTGTCCGCCGTGGTGGCGGACGGCATGACCGGCGGGCGGCATCGGCCCAATGCGGAACTGGTGGCCCAGGGCCTCGCCAATACCGCGTCCGCCCTATTTGGCGGCCTGCCGGCGACGGGGGCCATCGCGCGTACCGCGACCAATATTCGCGCCGGCGCGCGCACGCCGGTGTCCGGTGTGATGCATGCGGCGTTCGTGCTGGCGGTGATGCTGCTGCTGGCACCGCTCGCGGTCTATGTGCCGCTGGCGAGCCTTGCCGCCATCCTCATGGTGGTGGCCTGGAACATGAGCGAGATCGGCAAGATCCGCCATCTCATGAGCGCCCCCGTCGGCGACCGGCTGCTGCTGCTCTCCACGCTCGGGCTGACGGTCGCGGTGGACCTCACAGTGGCAATCGCGGTGGGCGTGGTTCTGGCGGCGGTCATCTTCATGCATCGCATGGCGGGAATGACCCGCGTGGAGGTCTTTTCCACCGGCGAGGACGGGGAAGGCGACGTGCGCGCCCTGCTGCCGCCGGGGGTCGAGGCGTTCGATGTCAGCGGCCCGCTGTTCTTCGGTGCGGCGGCGCACCTTTCCGAAGTGCTGGACCAGATCGGCCAGATGCCGCGCGTGTTTATCCTGCGCATGGAAGAGGTGCCGATGATCGACGCGACCGGGGTCGGCGCCATCGTCGAGTTCGTGCGGCGTTGCCGCCATGGCGGAACGCAGGTGATCCTGAGCGGGCTGGCGCCGCAGACCGAACAGGTGCTGCGCCGCATGGGCCTTGCGCCGGATGGTGAAGCCGTGCGCTGGGCGGCGAATTTCGAGACGGCGCTCGCCTTGTCGCAGCCGCTGGCCGTCGCCGCCTGAGGAAGGGAATGATCAGCCGCGCCGCGCCACTCCGGCGCGACGCGCGGGTACGCGCATCTAGCCCTGGCGCGCCTGCCGTTCGAACCGGGCGATGAGCCACGCGCCCGCGGGTCCCGGCGGCGTATCGGTGCGATAGATGGCTTGCAGGGCATAAGGCGCGCCCTGGGCGTCGGGCATGTCCAGCTTCACCAGCCGGCCGGATTCCAGATCTTCCTGTACGAGCGGCAGGGGCATGTTGCCCCAGCCGATGCCTTCGCGCAGCAAGGTGTGCTTCGCGCCGAGATCGGCGAGGCGCCACGTACGGGTGCTGACGACGCCAAGGTCCATGCCTTCGGTCAGAGGAGAACGGTCGGTCAGCACCAGCTGGATATGGTCCCGCCCGGCGCCGGGCAGATTGTGCCGGGCCTGCGCCAGCGGGTGGCCGGGCGCTGACACCGGCACCAGATCCACCGCGCCGATGCCGATCCGCTCCAGCCCGTCGAGGCCGAAGTCGAGCGGGCCGCTGACACCGATGCTCGCCTGCCGGTTCAGGACCATCTGCGTCACGGCGCCGAGCGCCTCCACATAGAGGCGGAGCGTCACGGTGGGGAAGGCCTCGTTGAAGGCTTTCAGCGCGTCCACCACCCGCGCGGCGGGCAGCATGACGTCGAGCGCCAGATGGATTTCCGACTCCAGCCCGTGCAGCAGGCCCTTCACCTTGGCGCGCAGGGCGTGCACGCCATTGGCCAGAGCGCGCGCTTCGCCGAGCACGGTGCGTCCGGCCTCGGTGAGTCTCGGCTTCTTGGTGGTATCGCGATCGAACAGGGAAACGCCAAGCTGGGCTTCCAGATTGGCGATGGAATAGCTGATCACGGATGTCGCCCGCCCGAGCTTGCGTGCCGCCCCGGCGAAGCTGCCGGTTTCGACCACGGCGAGGAAAACCGCCAGCTGGTCGAAAGTGGGCGTGCCGGGATCGGGCATGGGAGGTCCTCTACAGAGCGGTCTGGGGAGATCCGGCTCTAACGGGTGTCACGTGTTCCTGCGAGACTCCGGGACCCGCCGGCACGTGGCTCGAATGGATGCCTATTCGAAAATCTCGATCATTATCGTCCAGATTATTCGGCTAGATCCAGAAGTTTCGCGGTGCGAGTGTGCGGCCACTTTCCGCGGCGCGCGCCGCTTCCCGCCTCTGGAGGCCGAAATGGCTAAGGTTCTGGTTTTGTATTATTCGTCGTACGGCCATATCGAGACCATGGCCAATGCCGTGGCTGAAGGCGCCCGCGCCGCCGGTGCGCAGGTGGATGTGAAGCGCGTTCCCGAGACCGTGCCGGACGAGATCGCCAAGGGCGCGCATTTCAAGCTGGATCAGGCAGCCCCGGTCGCCAGCATTGCCGATCTCGAGCATTATGACGCCGTCATCATCGGCACCGGCACGCGGTTCGGCCGCATGTCGTCGCAGCTGGCGGCGTTCCTGGATCAGGCCGGCGGCCTGTGGATGCGCGGCGCGCTGAACGGCAAGGTGGGCGCGGCCTTCGTTTCCACCGCCACCCAGCATGGCGGCCAGGAGACCACTTTGTTCTCCATCATCACCAATCTGCTGCATTTCGGCATGGTGGTCGTCGGCCTGCCCTATAGCCACCAGGGCCAGATGAGCATGGACGAGATCGTCGGCGGCGCGCCCTATGGCGCCACCACGATCGCGGCCGGCGACGGTTCGCGCCAGCCTTCCGAGATCGATCTTGCCGGCGCCCGTCACCAGGGCGAACTGGTCGCCAAGACCGCGGCCAAGCTGTTCGGCTGATCCGACACCAGGCGGCGGCCGAAACCGGCCGCCGGTTTTCCATCAGGTTCGGACGCGTCCCGTTCGGCTCGTCCCGGCCGGAGGGCCGGGCTTATTGGAAGCCGGCCACCCGGTGGGGCACGTAAGGCGCTTCCAGCGCCGCGATTTCCGCGTCGGTGAGGGCGAGCGACAGCGCCGCCACGGCGTCGGTGAGGTGGTTCGGCTTGGACGCGCCGATGATCGGCGCCGTCACGGGCTTTTTCTGCGCGACCCAGGCGAGCGCCACCTGGGCGCGGGGAACGCCGCGCGCCTCGGCGATCGCCGCGACCGCCTCGACCACCTGCCGGTCGGCCTGGGCGGTGTGGGCATAGAGATTCTTGCCAACCGCATCACTTTCCTGCCGCTCGCTGGTCTCGTCCCAGGAGCGGGTGAGGCGGCCGCGCGCCAGCGGGCTCCAGGGAATCACGGCGATGCCCTGGTCGGCGCACAAGGGCAGCATTTCCCGCTCTTCTTCCCGGTACAGCAGGTTCAGATGGTCCTGCATGCTGACGAACTGCGTCCAGCCGTTCGCCCGCGCCGTGTAGAGCGCCTTCGAGAATTGCCAAGCATGCATGGAGGAGGCGCCGATATAGCGCGCCTTGCCCGCTTTTACGATGTCATGCAGCGCCTCAAGGGTTTCCTCGATGGGGGTCGTGTAGTCCCAGCGGTGGATCTGGTAGAGGTCCACATAATCCGTGCCCAGGCGGCGCAGGCTGGCGTCGATCTCGTCGAAGATCGCCTTGCGCGAGAGGCCGGCGCCATTGGGGCCGGGCCGCATGCGATTATAGACCTTGGTGGCGAGCACCACGTCTTCGCGGCGGGTGAAATCCTTGATGGCGCGGCCGACGATCTCTTCCGAATGACCGTCGGAATAGGTGTTCGCGGTGTCGAGGAAGGTGATGCCGAGCTCCAGCGCCTGCCGGATGAGCGGGCGGCTCTGCTCTTCGTTCATGGTCCAGGCGTGGTTGCCGCGATCGGGCGCGCCGTAGGTCATGCAGCCGAGGGCGAGGCGCGAGACCTCAAGCCCGGTGCGTCCGAGTTTTACGTAATCCATGGTGCCGCTCCTGTCGCCGCCGGGCTTTTTCCGAGGCTTACCGGCGATGATCCAAATCGATTAGCCACGAAAGTCGGGATACCCCTTGAAGGCCTGCCGACAAATCGTCGGCATCGCCGGCACCTTCTGAGACTGGGGAGTGCTCAGGGGAGGTTTTCAGTCCCGAAAATGGAATGGGGTGGCGCGAGTGTGAATCGGCGCGGCGCGCTTGTCCATCCTGTCGCTGCGGCAAGGCGCGCGCATCGAATCGCGCCGGACGGGCGTCGCCCAAAGAAAAGGCCCGGCGGATGGCCGGGCCTCGATTTTCAAGTCTCGATGTTCGAACGCAAGGGACGCGACCGCGCTCAGGCGGCTTCCTCGGCTTCGAGATCGGTCTCGGCATCGGCTTCGACCTCCGCGTCGGCTTCCTCGCCCTTGGCAGCGCCACGGCGGGGACCCTTCTGGAGGTTCTGCTCGATCATCTTCACCGCCTCGGTGTCGGTGATGTTCTCGACCGCCGAGAGCTCCCGCGCCATGCGATCCAGAGCGGCTTCATAAAGCTGGCGCTCGGAATAGGACTGCTCGGGCTGGGCGTCGGAGCGGTAGAGATCGCGCACGACTTCGGAGATCGCCAGCAGGTCGCCGGAATTGATCTTGGCTTCATATTCCTGGGCGCGGCGGCTCCACATGGTGCGCTTGACGCGCGCGCGACCCTTGAGAATTTCCAGCGCCTTGGCGACAACGGGGGCTTCGGACAGCTTGCGCATGCCCACCGTGGCCACCTTGGGCACCGGTACGCGGAGCGTCATTTTGTCCTTCTCAAAAGATATGACAAACAGCTCGAGTTTGAAGCCAGCGACTTCCTGCTCCTCGATGGCCATGATACGACCGACGCCGTGCGAGGGGTACACGATGTGCTCACCCGTCTTGAAACCAAGGCGGATCTGGGCGCTCTTTTTTGTCGACATGCTCTTGACCACTCCTGACCCGGCCAGCGGCCGGATCGTGTTGGCGCGCGAGCGCTCGTTTCCGGTATGACCCGGGCGATGGCGCACCTTGCGCTGGCGACTGGGCCGCGGCCGGTACGCCCGACGGCCCGCTCATGTCAGTCGATGGCTACAACCTCGCGTAAGCACCCAAACCGCCTTCGCGGCCGGATGCCTGATGTCTCGCCCCAATGTTCCCGAGAATGCGCTATTAAATGCACGCGCGACGCGGCTGGTTGGAAAAGCAATCGACTGTAAAGGCTTGTATAACACAAAAACCGATGAAATCAAAGCGCTGCGCCGGCTTTGCGGGGCGGCCTCGCGCAAGGCTGGCCTGCAATGACTTAAGGTGGTGGCCGATTTGGCTTTTCTCACATATAAGCATTTCTTTATATGTTGATTGCCCATCGGTCGCGCCCGTGCTAGAGGGCTGCCCATAAGATGAAACGCCCTGCACCGGCAGGCCGCAGCACCAGGACGGAGAGACGACATGACCGCCGACTATGTGGTGAAAGACATCAATCTTGCCGACTGGGGCCGCAAGGAACTGGACATCGCCGAGATCGAAATGCCCGGCCTCATGGCCACCCGCGCCGAATACGGCCCGAGCCAGCCGCTTAAGGGCGCCCGCATCGCCGGTTCGCTGCACATGACCATCCAGACCGGCGTGCTGATCGAGACGCTGAAGGCGCTCGGCGCCGATGTCCGCTGGGCCTCGTGCAACATTTATTCGACCCAGGACCACGCCGCCGCCGCGATCGCCGCCGCCGGCATCCCGGTGTTCGCCGTGAAGGGCGAGAGCCTGGAAGAGTATTGGGAATACACCCACCGCATCTTCGAATGGGCCGACGGCGGCGCGCCGAACATGATCCTGGACGACGGCGGCGACGCCACCCTCCTGGTTCACCTCGGCAAGCGCGCGGAAGCCGGCGATACCGCCTTCCTCGACGGCGCCACCAATGAAGAAGAAGAAGTGCTGTTCGCGGCCATCAAGCGCCGCCTGAAGCACAAGCACGGCTGGTACACGGAGCTCGCCAATTCCATCCGCGGCGTGACCGAGGAGACCACCACGGGCGTGCATCGCCTCTACGAGATGCAGAAGAAGGGCACGCTGCTGTGGCCCGCCATCAACGTGAACGACAGCGTCACCAAGTCCAAGTTCGACAATCTCTACGGCTGCCGCGAGAGCCTGGTGGACGGCATCCGCCGCGGCACCGACGTGATGATGGCCGGCAAGGTCGCCATGATCGCCGGCTTCGGCGACGTGGGTAAGGGCTCGGCCGCTTCGCTGCGCAATGCCGGCTGCCGCGTGATGGTCTCCGAAGTCGATCCCATCTGCGCGCTTCAGGCCGCCATGGAAGGCTATGAAGTCACCACGATGGAAGACGCCGCCACGCGCGCCGACATCTTCGTGACCGCCACCGGCAACCTCGACGTGATCACCGTGGACCACATGCGGGCCATGAAGGACCGCGCCATCGTCTGCAACATCGGCCATTTCGACAGTGAAATTCAGGTCGCCGGCCTGAAGAATTTCAAGTGGCACAATGTGAAGCCGCAGGTCGACGAGGTGGAGTTCACCGACGGCAAGCGCATCATCCTGCTGTCCGAAGGCCGCCTCGTGAACCTCGGCAACGCCACTGGCCATCCGAGCTTCGTGATGTCGGCTTCCTTCACCAACCAGACCCTGGCGCAGATCGAGCTGTTCACGAAGCCGGGCGTGTACGACAAGAAGGTCTACACGCTGCCCAAGACCCTGGACGAGAAGGTGGCCATGCTGCATCTCGAAAAGATCGGCGTGAAGCTGACCAAGCTGTCGGACCAGCAGTCCGCTTATATCGGCGTGTCGCAGGAAGGCCCGTTCAAGCCCGAGACCTATCGCTACTGAGGCCGGTTCGGCCGGTGCTGCTTGGCGCCGGGCCTCCGTGCGTGCGTGATTCTGTGCCCCGGCGCTCGCGAGAGCCCTGGGGCACAGGCGTTTTCGGGCTTGCGCCATCTTGTCGCCGCCGCGCCCGCCGGTCGCTCGCGGGCCGGCGGCTGCAAATGGGATCTATTCGCGGCCCTTGGGGCAGAGACCCGCATTGTCATCATTCGCGAAGAGAGCTAGGTGTGAAGCGGCTGCGGCTCGCTGCGGTCGCGCGCTGCTGGGGGGCTGCCTTGGACGGTTATGACCATCGATCGCGGCGCGCGGGATGGCGCCGAAGCGACCTGTCGGGTCGCTGTCTGCGCCGCTGTCCCCTTCTGTCCCGGCCCCCTCGTTAAGCGCGCGGATCCAGCGACATGTCCCTGAGTGTGAGCCGCGAACGAAAACGTATTCTGCCCTTTGCCGCCGAGATCGGGGCGTTGGGCGTGGTGTTCGGAGACATCGGCACCAGCCCGCTCTACGCGCTCAAGCAGGGCGTGCTGGCGGTGGGCGGCACCAATTTCCTGCCCGACGACGTGCTCGGCCTGCTGTCCCTCATCACCTGGAGCATCATTCTCTCGGTGACCGTCAAATATGTGATGCTGGTGCTGCGGGCGGACAATGACGGGGAAGGCGGCATTCTCGCCCTGGTCACGCTGCTGGACCTGCACCGCAGTGCGCTCGGCCTTAGGTGGTATCTGCTCGCCGCCGGCCTGCTCGGCGCCGCCATGCTGATCGGCGACGGCGTGCTGACCCCCGCCATGTCGGTGCTTTCCGCCATCGAGGGGTTAGGCGTCATCGCCCCGCAATTGCATCAGTGGGTAGTGCCGCTCACGGTGGCGGTCCTGCTCGGCGTGTTCCTCTCCCAGCGTGCGGGCACCGACAAGATCGCCAGCTTCTACGGCCCGATCATGCTGATCTGGTTCAGCTCCATCGGCATTCTCGGCATCTACGGCATCGTGCGGGCGCCCGAGGTGCTGGTGGGGCTTGATCCGCGCCATGGCGTGCGCCTGCTGGTCGAGCATCCCGGCCTTGCGGGCGTGATCCTCGGAGCGTGCTTTCTCGCCATCACGGGCGGCGAGGCGCTCTATGCCGATCTTGGGCATTTCGGCCGCAAGGTGATCGCGCGGGCCTGGCTGGTGGTCGCCATGCCGGCGCTGCTGCTGAACTATTTCGGCCAGGGCGCGATTCTGCTCACCGATCCGAGCGCGGTGCGCAACCCCTTCTTCGATCTGTGCCCGGACCCGATCGACATCCCGCTGCTGCTGCTCGCCACGGCGGCCACGGTGATCGCCTCGCAATCTATCATCACCGGCGTGTTCTCGCTGGCCAAGCAGGCGATCGAGCTTGGCTATCTGCCGCCCATGCGCATCCGCTACACCAGCGAGCACAATGAGCAGCACATCTATGTGGGCCGGCTCAACTGGCTTTTGATGATCGCCTGCATCGCCGTGGTGCTGGGCTTCGAGGCCTCCGACCGTCTCGCATCGGCCTATGGCATCGCGGTGGCGTTTGCCATGGTGACCACCTCGATCCTGTTCATCGCCCAGGTGAATCGCGCCTGGGGCTGGCCCAAGCCGGCGGTGATCCTGCTCGGCGTCTGCCTGCTCTCCTTGGATGCCGCCTTCGCCACGTCCAACCTCACCAAGCTGCATGATGGCGGCTGGCTGCCGCTGACCATCGCCGGCATCGTTATCTTCGTGATGGTGAGCTGGCGGCGTGGCCTGGAAAGCGTGGTGGCCCAGCAGGTCCGCTTCACCGAGCCGCTCGACGGCTTCGTGGCCCGCAAGGAGCGCGCGAGCGACGGGGTGAGCCCGCGCACCGCGATCTTCCTGTCCCGCGCTGGCGCCATGACGCCGGTGGCGCTGTCGCGCATGGCCGATGTGATGAAGATCCGCTTCAACAGAGCGGTGGTGGTCTCGGTATGGATCGTCGCGCGGCCGCGCGTTTCGCCCGAGGAGCGCGTGCGCGTGACCTTGCTGGACGGAACCTTCGTGCAGGTGGACTTGCGGTTCGGCTACATGCAGCAGATCGACGTGCCCTCGGTGCTCGGCCCGGCGTTGAGCGCGCGGGGCATTGACCCGGACGAGGCGATCTATGTCATCGGCCACGAGCGCATCATCCCGCCGGACGAGATTTTCCGCTTGCGCGACGTAGTGGCCCACGTGTTCGCGTTCCTGGCGCGCAATGCGGAGCGCTCGGTGGACCGTTTCGGGCTGCCGCGCGCCCGAACCATGGAAATCGGCTATCCCGTGAAGTTGTGAGCGTATGCCGGGCTTGCCTTGGACCGGCCGTGTTGCCGGATTAGGACATGCGGGCCCACGCTCGAGAGCCGGCAACAAGGCATAGCCGCGAAACGCGTTCCGACGTAAGGGAAAGAGGCCTCAAAGAAACGCACCACGGGCCGGCGCCCCGGGGATGCGGGACAAGAAGCGGCCGGCGGGGAAATGGTGTTTCATGGTTCATGTGAAAATCTGGCGTTTCCTTCGGGACAAAGTGGGCCTGCACGGGCTCGGCTTGATCGCGAGCCTGGTGGTCATCGGATTTGCCGCCGTCGTGCTCTACCGGATGCTGCACACGCTGAAGTTCGATCAGGTGGTGCTGGCGCTGAAGGAGAAGGACCCGCGCTTCGTCTTCGCCGCTTTCGTGCTGGTGGCCTGCGCCTATCTTACCCTGACGCTGTATGATTTCTTCGCCCTGAAGACCATCGGGCGCACGCGCATCCCCTATCGCGTGGCGGCCATGGCGGGCTTCTGCTCCTATTCGGTCGGCCACAATGTCGGCTTCACGGTCTTCACCGGCGGCTCGGTGCGCTACCGCATCTATTCGGCCTGGGGGCTGACGGCGGTCGATGTCGCGAAGATCTGCTTCATCGCCGGGCTGACCTTCTGGCTCGGCAATATCGCGGTGCTCGGCCTCGGCATCCTGATCCATCCGGAAGCCGCCACCGCCGTCGACCAATTGCCGCCGCTGGTGAACCGGCTGATCGGCGTGACCGC
The DNA here is from genome assembly GCF_043195105.2 of Roseixanthobacter finlandensis. Taxonomy (NCBI): domain Bacteria; kingdom Pseudomonadati; phylum Pseudomonadota; class Alphaproteobacteria; order Hyphomicrobiales; family Xanthobacteraceae; genus Roseixanthobacter; species Roseixanthobacter finlandensis. The sequence continues at coordinate 945,144 of NZ_CM195536.1, forward strand.
GCTCATCGGCCTGTTCGGCTATATGTATTGGGTGAGCGCGGCACCGCGCAAGATCGGCCGCTCCAGCTGGTTCGTCACCTTGCCGGCGGGCAAATCGACCGTGATCCAGGTGGGGATCGGCATTCTCGATCTCACCTTGTGCGCGGCGGCCATGTACATGCTGATGCCGGCCTCGCCTTATATCGATCCGGTTTCGCTGGCGGTGATCTTCATCACAGCGACGCTGCTCGGCTTCGCGAGCCATGCGCCCGGCGGTCTCGGCGTGTTCGATGCGGCGCTGCTGATCGCGCTACCGCAGTTCGACAAGGAGGAGATGGTCGGCGCCCTGCTGCTGTTCCGCCTGTTCTATTACATCGTGCCGTTCGCCATTGCGCTGACGATTCTCGGCTCGCGCGAATTGTGGCTCAGCACCCTGCGGCGGCGCCTGCGCCGGGAGGCGGCGGAGGAGCCGGTCCACGGGCGTTTGCCCACCGGCCTGGAATCGCGCGACAGCTGAACGCCGCTGGCTCGGGCGGTTCGCTGGCCGCTGGCCGCCGGCCGCTGCCGGCTGCGAGATGACGCGGCCGGGAGCGGTCGCGCCGCATGTCAGGGCGCGAGCGCGGGTCCCGTACCGGGCTTGGGAAGCAGGCCGCCGCCGTTCGGCATCTTCAGTGTCCGCGTTCCCGGCGGCAGGCGGAACAGGTCGGGATCCTGCGGGCCGCGGGTCAGCGAAACCACCTCGAAGGTGAGGTGGGGCTTACCCTGGATCTCGACCACCGTCCGCAGGACGATGCTATCCTCGGTGATGCATGCGGTGGTCGGTCCAGCGAGCTGGGCGGCCTTCTCCACCTGCCAGAGCGTGCAAGGCTCTCCCGCCACTTCGGAGGTTCCCGCGCGCGTGCCCTCGCCGGCGAGGGATGCGATCTGGAAATCCGCCGGCAGATCGGTTTCGACCCCCATCTTCGGCAGGCTGGGGGAGACCAGCACGACCTTGCGGGTGTCGATATTGAGGAAGCCGAGCAAGGTTCCGGGCACGGCCGGATTGCTGATTTCCATCCGCATCCGATTGCCCTGGCGCGACATATCCACCTGCACCCGCCCGCCAAGCTTGGCCTTGAGTGCGAAATCCACGCTGGGCATGGGCAGGGGCTCCGCAGCCGCGGGGGTTTTCCCCGCCACCAGCCCGGCAAGCGCCAAGCTCATCGCCCAGGTCATCGCCCAGGGAGTCGCGTCGGCCGACACGCGGGGCGCAAGCCTGTCGCGGATGGCGGAACGGGGATGCGGCCGGGCCGGGAAGGGGCCGTGCCGCTTGACCAATTTCATAAGAACTCGCCCCTCCTCGGTGCTGCGCGAGCGCACGCGATACCATTCCGCGGCGCATGCGGGAAGGCGCGAGCCGATCCCGCACGCAACGATCCCATAAAGCCAAAGAAAAAACCTTGAGGAATGCGCTGGAAGGCGCCTGTACGCCGCCACTGTCTTATTGTCTTCGTGCAGGCGCTACAGCATATGCCGAGGGAGCCGCTGCGTCGGACCTCAAAATTGCTATACGCAAATGCTGTGGGAGGAAATGCGCTTCATGTCTGGTCTGTCCCTGCCGAAACGGCACGCGCCTTTCCGCCCCTCGTTTCCGACGGGCCTGTCCGGGCGCGGCCGGTGCACGCCGCAGGCGTGGTGCGGCGCGGGCACGCGGCCCATCCGGCGGGCGGGCTCATGATGCGCAACGCGGGTCCGCGCCGCACGGGCGCGGCATCCTGGCTCACCTTCCTCGGCGTGCTGGTCGCGCTGTGCGCGCTGTTCGGCGCGGGTGCGGCCTTCGATCAGATCACACCGCCGTTCGCGGCGTTGCTGGTGTTCCTGTTTTCCGCCTGTGCGTTCGTGGCGCTTCGCGGGCGCGAGGCGCAGCCGCCGATCCGCGCGGAGCCGCCGCGCGACGAGCCGCCGCCCGCCCCGCGCGTCGATCCGCGGGTGGAAGCGGTGGTGGCGGCGCTGCCCGAGCCGGCGCTTCTGCTCACGCCGGGCGGCGAGATTCTCACCGCGAACCAGCGGGTGGCCCTCTCCGTGGGGCCGGCGAAGGTGGGCGATCCCCTCTCGTTCCTGGTGCGTGTGCCGGAGGTGCTGGAGGCGGTGCGCGCGGGCGCGCAGGACGGGATCCCGCGCCGCGTCGAGTTCGGCGAGCGGGTGCCCCTGGATCGCTGGCTGGAGGCCCATGTGGTGCCGCTCCGGCTCGATCCGGTGCGGCGTGGTCCGACCGCGCGGGACGATCGCACCCCCGATACGGTGCTGCTCACGTTCCGCGATCTGACCCATCAGCGCCGGATCGAACAGATGCGGGCCGACTTCGTGGCCAATGCGAGCCACGAGCTGCGCACGCCGCTGGCCTCGCTCCTGGGCTTCATCGAGACTCTTCTCGGCCCGGCCCGCAATGATGTTGCGGCGCGGGAGCGGTTTCTCGGGATCATGGCCGCGCAAGCGCGCCGCATGTCACGCCTGATCGAGGATCTACTCTCGCTGTCGCGCATCGAGCTGAATGCCCATGTGCGGCCGGAAACGCCGGTGGAATTGGGCGGCATCGTCGCTCATGTGTGCGACACGCTCGGCCCGTTGGCGCAGGACCGCGACGTGGCGATCGAGATCCACCGGCCGCAGGAGCCGGTCTATGTCCTTGGCGAACGGGACGAATTAATCCGCCTGTTCGAGAATCTGGTCGAGAATGCGCTGAAATACGGGGCCAATGGTCACCGGGTGGAGGTGGCGGTTGGCATCGAGCGGGGCGGGACGCCGGCGGCGGTGGTTTCGGTGCAGGATTTCGGCCCCGGCATTTCGCCTGAGCACCTGCCGCGCCTCACGGAGCGCTTCTACCGGGTGGATGTGGCGGTCAGCCGGGACCAGGGTGGGACGGGCCTGGGGCTGGCGATCGTGAAGCATATTGTGGCGCGTCATAGAGGGCGCCTGGGGATTGAGAGCCGGCAAGATGCCGGTGCAACTTTTACGGTTAGGTTTGATCTGGTCGATGTGCCTGAAAAAAATCTCTTAAAATCAAAGGCTTAAAGCGTCATCGCGTTGTCACGTTGGGGTCATAGAACCGTGTCGCCGGACCGTTACAGTTAACCGGCCCAATGTTGCGTCGCGGCAGATAGCCGACGGGCGACACCTATTGGTCAAGGAGAGAACCCCGTGAAGCTCACCACCGCTTTTGGCGCAGCGATTGCTGTTGCCGGCTCCCTGTTCGTTGGCGGAGCCTTCGCCGCTGACATCACCGGCGCTGGCGCCACGTTCCCGGCGCCCGTCTATCAGGCTTGGGCTGTCGCCTATAAGGAAAAGACCGGCACCGGCCTGAACTACCAGTCCATCGGTTCGGGTGCTGGTCAGACCCAGATCTTCAACCGCACGGTCGATTTCGGCGCGTCGGATGCGCCCGTCGACAGCGCCAAGCTGGCGCAGCAGAATCTGTTGCAGTTCCCGGCGGTGATCGGCTCCGTTGTTACGATCGTCAATCTCGACGGTGTCGAAGCCAACAAGCTGAAGCTGACGGGTCCCGTTCTCGCCGACATCTATCTCGGCAAGATCACCAAGTGGGACGACAAGGCGATCGCCGCGCTCAACCCCGGCCTCAAGCTGCCCAGCATCGGCATCGTGCCGACCTATCGTTCGGACGGATCGGGCACCACCTACGTGTTCGCCACCTACCTCGCCGACGTCAGCGCCGAGTGGAAGTCCAAGGTTGGCGCTGCCACCTCCGTGTCCTGGCCCGCTGGCGCTGGCGGCAAGGGCAATGAAGGTGTTGCCGGTACCGTCAAGAACACCAAGGGTGCCATCGGCTACGTCGAATACATCTACGCTTCGGCCAACAATCTCGTGACCACCGAACTGCAGAACAAGGCCGGCAAGTTCGTCAGCCCCACCGTTCCCGCGTTCCAGGCCGCTGCGGCCAATGCGGATTGGGCGAATGCGAAGGATTTCGCTGCGTCCATGATCAACACCCCGGGCGACGCGACCTGGCCGATCACCAGCGCGACCTTCATCCTTCTGCCCAAGCAGCCGAAGTCGGCTGAGCAGGCCAAGGACGTGATGAAGTTCTTCGATTGGGCCTTCGAGCATGGTGGCCCGATTGCCGAGAAGCTCCATTACATCCCGCTGCCCAAGGATGTGGCTGAGCGCGTCCGCGCCGCCTGGAAGTCCGACGTGCTCGTCGACGGAAAGCCGGTCTGGTCGAACTGATCGACCGTCCACTTCATGAGGCAAGCCCGGGCTGGCTGCGGAGACATTCCGCAAGCCTGCCCGGGGTCGATCCTGCTGCGCTTTGGGGAGCGCGGCAGGATGCTTTCATCAAAAGGGAAAGACGACAATGGACGCAACGATGGCTGGGCTTCCTGGGAGTGGCGTTCAACCGGGGCACATCGGCGATGCCAAGCCGGTCGGCCGGATCGCCGATTTGGTCTTCGTCGGCCTGCTTTGGGGATGCGGCATCTTCGTGCTGGTGCTGCTGGGCCTCATCATCGCGATGCTTTTTGAAGGCGGCCTTCCCGCTTTCTCGGCTTTCGGCCTCGATTTCCTCTGGACGGCGACCTGGAATCCCGTGACGGAGAAGTTCGGCGCCCTGGTCATGATCTACGGCACGATCTTCAGTGCCATCATCGCCGTCATCGTCGCGCTTCCGCTGTCCTTCGGTATCGCCTTCTTCCTCACGGAGATCGCGCCCCAGGTGATGCGTCGGCCGATCGGCGTAGCGGTTCAGCTCCTCGCCGCCGTCCCGTCCATCATCTACGGCATGTGGGGCTTCTTCATCATCTCCCCGCTGATGGCCGCCTATGTGCAGCCGCCCCTGATCGATTGGCTCGGACCCATTCCGGTGATCGGCGCGCTCTTCACGGGGCCTGCCCTGGGTGGCGGCATGCTGACCGCCGGCCTGATCATGGCGGTCATGATCCTTCCCTTCATCACGGCCATGTTCGTGGAGACGCTGGAATCGGTCCCCCCCATGCTCAAGGAATCGGCCTATGGCGTCGGCGGCACGACCTTCGAGGTCTACAAGAACGTGTCCGTGCCCTACGGTAAGACCGCCATGGTCGGCGCCGTGATGCTGGGCCTAGGCCGCGCGCTCGGCGAGACCATGGCCGTCACCTTCGTGATCGGCAATGCGACACGCCTCTCGGCCTCGCTGTTCGCGCCCGGCGCGACCATCGCCTCGACCATCGCCAACGAATTTCCGGAAGCCGCGCAGGGCTCGCTCAAGCTGGACTCGCTCCTCGCTCTGGGCTTCATCCTGTTCGTGATCTCTTTTATCGTCCTGGCGCTGTCGCGCTTCCTTGTCCGCTCGAACCTGAAGTCTTGAGGGGCCGGCCGCCATGTCGCTCGCAATCCGTCGCACCAAGGACCACGTTGTCAAAGCGGTGAGCACCGCGTTTGCCGGAATCGCCCTGTTTCTGCTGGCGTGGATTTTGTTCACCCTGGTCCAGAAGGGCCTTCCGGCCCTCGGGCTCAACGTATTCACCAAGATAACGCTGCCGCCGGGCCATAACGGTGGGCTTCTGAATGCCATCGTCGGGTCGCTGATCCAGATCGGCATCGCGATGGTCATCGGCACCCCTATCGGCCTTCTGGCCGGGACATTCCTGGCCGAGAATGGAAAGACCACGAAGGTTGGCCACATCGCCAGGTTCGTGAACGACATCCTTCTTTCGGCGCCCTCGATCCTCGTCGGCCTGTTCGTCTATGCCTTCCTCGTCAACCCGTTCGGCGGGTTCTCCGGCTGGGCCGGCTCGGCGGCACTGGCGATCCTTGTGATCCCGGTGATCGTGCGCACGACGGAGGACATGCTGAACCTGGTGCCCATCGGCTTGCGCGAAGCGGCCTATGCGCTCGGTGCGCCTCAATGGAAGGTCGTGATGATGGTGACTTGGCGGGCTGCGCGCGCCGGGATCATGACCGGCGTCCTGCTCTCCATCGCCCGCGCCGCCGGCGAGACCGCTCCGCTGCTGTTCACCTCGCTCGGCAATAATTCGTGGTCGACCGATCTGTCGGCGCCGATGGCGAGCCTACCCATCGCCATCTATCAATATGCCGGCAGCCCCTTCGACGATTGGGTTGCCTTGGCTTGGGCCGGTGCCTTGCTCATCACGGTGTCCGTGCTGCTGCTAAACATCGTCTCCCGTCTCTTCCTCGCCCGGGCGGGCTGAGCGCCTGGACCCCTGGACAATCGCACATCAAGATCCAAGAGGCCGAAGATGAATTCCGCAGTGGACCCCACCTTCAATATCTCCTCCTCCGTTTCGGCCAAGCCCGATGCCATTCAGGCGCCGACCAAGATCAAGGTGGAGAAGCTCGACTTCTATTACGGGCAGAACCACGCGCTGAAGAACATCAATTTCGAGATCCCCCAGAAGCGGGTTACCGCGATGATCGGCCCCTCGGGCTGCGGCAAGTCCACCTTGCTGCGCGTGTTCAACCGCATGTATGATCTCTATCCCGGCCAGCGCGCCGAGGGTGGCGTGATGTTTGACGGCGTCAACATCGTCGGCAAGGAGCTGGACCCGACCGTCGTGCGCACGCGCATCGGCATGGTGTTCCAGAAGCCCACGCCGTTCCCCATGTCGATCTATGACAACATCGCCTTCGGCGTGCGCCTGCACGAGAACCTCAACAAGTCGAAGATGGACGAGCGGGTGGAAAGCTGCCTGCGTAAGGCCGCCATCTGGGAAGAGACCAAGGACCGCCTGCACACCTCGGCGCTCGGCATGTCCGGCGGCCAGCAGCAGCGCCTGTGCATCGCCCGCACCATCGCCGTGCAGCCGGAAGTGATCCTGCTGGACGAGCCGACCTCGGCGCTCGACCCGATCTCCACCTCGAAGATCGAGGATTTGATCGACGAGCTGAAGCAGGATTTCACGATCGTCATCGTGACCCACAACATGCAGCAGGCGGCGCGCTGCGCCGATATCACCGCCTTTTTCTACCTGGGCGAGCTGGTCGAGGTCGCGCCGTCCGACGTGATCTTCACCAATCCCAAGCAGATCAAGACCCGCGACTACATCACCGGCCGCTTCGGCTGACCAAGCAAGGATCTGCCAGATGTCCGACCATACCGTCTCGGCCTTCGACGCCGAGCTGAAGGAGATCGGCCGCAAGGTCGTCGAAATGGGTGGCCAGTCCGAGCGCATGGTGGCCGATGCCGTCAATGCTCTGATCCGCCGCGACACCGCTGCCGCCCAGCGGGTGATCCTGCTCGATGCGAGCGTCGATCTGCTGCAGCGGGAGATCGAGGAAAAGGCCATCATCTGCATCGCCAAGCGCCAGCCGGTGGCGAGCGATCTGCGCGACGTGGTGGCCTCGATCCGCATCGCCTCCGACCTGGAGCGCATCGGCGACCTCGCGAAGAATGTCGGCAAGCGGGTGCTCGCCATCGAGGGGGAATATCATCCCCAGAAGCTGGTGCGCGGCGTCGAGCACATGTCCGACCTGGTACTGGAGCAGCTTAAGGAAGTGCTGGACGCTTATGCCAGCCGCGACCAGGCGAAGGCCGTGGATGTGTGGGTCCGCGACAGCGGCATCGACACCATGTACACCTCGCTGTTCCGCGAACTCCTCACCTATATGATGGAAGATCCGCGCAACATCTCGGTGTGCACGCACCTTTTGTTCTGCGCCAAGAATATCGAGCGCATCGGCGACCACGCGACCAATATCGCGGAAACCATCTATTATATGGTTTCAGGGCAGATGTTGTCCGAAGAGCGCCCGAAGGCGGATGTCTCCAGCGAGACGACCGTCGCTTTCCCGGGGCATAGCCTTCAGGGGTAAAATCCGTGCCTGCGCGTATCTTGATTATCGAGGACGAGGAACCCCTGACCCTTCTGCTCCGCTACAATCTGGAGTCGGAAGGTTATTTCGTCGAAAGCGTCGGGCGAGGCGATGAGGGCGAGACCCGGTTGCGCGAAAGCGTGCCGGACCTCGTCATCCTCGACTGGATGCTGCCGGGCTTGTCGGGCATCGAATTGTGCCGCCGCCTGCGGACCCGCCCGGAAACCGAGCGGCTGCCGGTCATCATGCTCACCGCCCGTGGCGATGAAACGGAACGCGTGCGCGGCCTCGCTACCGGGGCCGACGATTATGTGGTGAAGCCCTTTTCCGTGCCCGAGCTTCTGGCGCGGGTGCGGGCGCTGCTGCGGCGGGCGAAGCCGGAGCATGTGGCCACCTTGCTGCGGGCCGGCGACATCGAGCTCGACCGGGAGACCCACCGGGTTCACCGCTCCGGCCGCGAGGTCCATCTTGGGCCGACGGAATTCCGCCTGCTGGAATTCCTGATGCAAAGTCCCGGACGGGTGTTCTCCCGCGAGCAATTGCTCGATGGCGTGTGGGGGCAGGATGTCTATATCGACGAGCGCACGGTGGACGTGCATGTGGGTCGCCTGCGCAAGGCGATCAACCGGGGGCGGCAGTCGGATCCGATCCGCACCGTGCGCGGCGCCGGCTATTCGTTCAACGAGATGTTCGCCCGCGTCCATTGAGCGATGTGGCCGAAGGTGCGGGCGCGTGCCCGCATGTCCTGTCGCATTCACGCCCGCCGCGCGCCGGTCCACGGTCTGCGGCGGGTTTCAAAAGCGAGAGATCGTGACTGCGCGGACAATAGCGGCGCTCCAGGCCAAGACCCATATGCCCGTCAGGGAGGGGTTCCCTCCCCGGCGATAGGGAGCCTCCTCATGGCCCGGCATATCTTCTCGCTCAACCATATCTTGTGGCGCAATGATGTCTTCCCGCGCAACCAGGCCCTCGCGCCCGACCAGCCCTTTGCGGGCCGCAGCGGTCTCGATGGCCGTCAGGCGCGTCCACAGCGGCCCGTTGCGGGTGGTGAGGGCGCATCGCAGTCCGGACGAACCGCGTGCCCTGCCGCGCTGGCCGTTCTCGGCCTCCTCGCGCTGTTGCTCGCGCTGCCGGTGACGCGCGCGCAGGCAAGCGCATTCACACCCGAGGCGCATTGCGCGGATGTTGCATCCCTGGTCTCGCGTGCGGGCGGCGCTATTCTGGAAACGGCCCCGGAAACCTTCCACCGGGTCGTCCGGGACAATAGCTTCTGCGATCCCGACGGGGTGGCGCGGCCGACCTACGCGCCGACGCAGGATAATCCGGCCTGTTTCGTCGGCTACAAATGCAGCGATTATCCCGTGCGCTAAAAGCGTTTTCGAGCGAAGTGGGCACCGGTGCGCGTGAAGAAAACGCGCTCACGCAACAGGCAGGCGTTTTCGAGCGAAGTGGGTACCGGTTCGCGTGAAGAAAACGCGTTAAACAAAAAGCTAGGCGTTTTCGAGCGACAGGAAAGAGGCTCGCTCGAAAACGTTTGGGCCGCGCGGCTCCGCGGTCGCGCGGGCGCCGCTCAGATGCGGGCGACGCGCCGGTCGCGGCGGCGATCCTGCGTGGGCTGATAGGCCATCCGCGCATGGGTCGTGCAATAGGGCATGCCGGTGAGGCTGCGGCCGCCGCAGAAATAGAAGTTTTCCGTGCCCGGCTCGCCGATCGGCCAGCGGCAGGTGCCTTCCGTAAGGTTCATGATCGTGCAGCGCTGGCCCATGGCGACGACATTGCCGCCGGTGGCCGGACGCGGCGCGGGCGCGGGTGCCACGAAGGCTTCCAGTGCGGGGGCGAGCGCGGTGTTGCCGATGGTTTGCGGCTGCGGCGCGGGCTTGTTGGCGGGCGCTTCAGGCCGGGCCTTGCGCGGCCGCGCCGCGGGGACCGTTGATTTCGCTCGGCCGGAGAGGCCGAGGCGGTGCACTTTTCCGATCACCGCATTGCGGGTGATGCCGCCCAGCTCGCCGGCGATCTGGCTTGCGGAAAGCCCTTCGCCCCAGAGCTTCTTCAAGAGTTCGACGCGCTCGTCGTTCCAGCTCATCGCTCTCCTCCTTCGACTCTTCTCCCGCACCCAGGCGCGCCATTGCACGCGGGTTCGCAGGGCCCAACGTCACTTGGGGAACAGGCCTGCACGAGATGTCGTGGTCGGCCACGAGCAAACTACAATATGCACGCCCGCCCGCACAGAGTCGGAATGCATTCCCGCGCCGTTGTCCCCAAGTCGTTACGATCAGGTTAACGGCTGCGCTCTGTTGACCTCCCGCGCGCGATCATTAGAATCCCTTTTTGTCGGGCCGCCCCGCGAGGGCGGCCTTTGGCGTTTCTGATGTCCGGCGAGACGCTCCGCGTTTCGCCCCACCCCAAGAGGAGGGGTTTCCGTGATCACCCCCGTTCTGCCGACCTATGCGCGCATCGACCTGGTTTTTGAAAAGGGAGAGGGCTGCTGGCTCGTCACGACGGACGGGCGACGCTTTCTCGATTTCACCGCCGGCATCGCGGTCAATATCCTCGGGCACGCCCATCCCTATCTGGTCTCGGCCCTGACCGAACAGGCCGGAAAGCTCTGGCACACCTCGAACCTGTTCCGCATCGTCGGCGGCGAGCGGCTGGCGGAGCGGCTGAAGGCGGTGACCTTCGCGGACACCATGTTCTTCACCAATTCCGGTGCGGAAGCGCTGGAGTGCGCCATCAAGATGGCGCGCCGCTATCAATATGTGATCGGCGCTGAGGCGAAAAACCGCATCATCGCGTTCGAGGGCGCGTTCCACGGGCGCACGCTCGCGACCATCGCCGCCGGCGGCAATGCCAAATATCTCGAAGGTTTCGGCCCGAACATGCCGGGCTTCGACCATGTGCCGTTCGGCGATATCGAGGCGGTCAAGGCGGCCATCGGGCCGGAAACCGGGGCGATCCTGGTGGAGCCGATCCAGGGCGAAGGCGGCGTGCGCGTGCCCTCGCCGGATTTCCTGCCGCAATTGCGGGCGCTGTGCGACGCCCATGGCCTGCTGCTGATCCTCGACGAGGTGCAGTGCGGCGTCGGGCGCAGCGGAAGTCTGTTCGCTTACCAGACCTCGGGCATCCTGCCCGACATCATGGCGGTGGCGAAGGGCATCGGCGGCGGCTTCCCCATGGGCGCGTGCCTCGCCACCGAGAATGCCGCCCGCGGCATGACGCTCGGCACCCACGGGTCCACCTATGGCGGCAACCCGCTCGCCATGGCGGTGGGCAATGCGGTGCTGGACGTGGTGTTGGCGGACGGCTTCCTGGAGCGGGTGCAGGCCATCTCCGCACTGCTCGTGCGCACGCTGAACGAGATCAAGGACCGTCATCCCGCGGTCATCGCCGAAGTGCGAGGTGAAGGGCTCCTGCTTGGCATGAGGGCGCAGGGCCCCGCCGCCGAGCTGGTGCTCGCCCTGCGCGACGAGGGCCTGCTGGCCCCGGGCGCAGGAGATAACGTGGTTCGACTTCTGCCGCCTCTCATCCTCAGCGAGGACGAGATCGCCATTGCCGCCGAGAAAATCGAGGCCGCCTGCCTGCGGATCGAGAACGGCCTTGCATTGGCGTCGGCGAAGGGAGCCGCCGAATGAAGGACATTGGCGTGCGTCATTTTCTCGATCTGTCCGATATCCCCGCGGTGGAGCTGCGGCGGGTTCTGGAATTGTCGAAGGATCTCAAGGCCAAGCGCAAGGCTGGCACCGCCGAGCGGCCACTGGCCGGCAAATCGCTGGCGATGGTGTTCGACAAGCCGTCCACGCGCACCCGCGTTTCGTTCGATCTGGCCATGCGCCAGCTCGGCGGCGACACGGTGATGCTCACCGGCGCAGAAATGCAGCTTGGGCGCGGCGAGACCATCGCCGACACCGCCCGCGTGCTGTCGCGCTATGTGGACGCCATCATGATCCGCATTCTCAGCCATGAGGATCTGATGGAACTGGCCACCTACGCCACCGTGCCGGTCATCAACGGGCTCACCCGCGTGTCCCATCCCTGCCAGGTGATGGCCGATGTGATGACCTTCGAGGAGCACAAGGGCCGCATCGCCGGGCGCAAGGTGGCCTGGACCGGGGACGCGAACAATGTGCTCGCCTCCTGGATCCATGCCGCGCACAGCTTCGATTTCGAGCTGAACGTCGCCACCCCGAAGGAATTGTCGCCGCGCCAGGCGCTCAAGGACTTCGTCAAGAAGACCAAGGCGCGGGTGAAATTCACCCGCGATCCCGAGGCGGCGGCGGAGGGGGCGGACTGCATCCTCACCGACACCTGGGTGTCGATGGGCGACAAGGAAGCCGAGCGGCGCCACAATCTCCTGAAGCCCTATCAAGTGAACCGCGCCCTGATGGCGCGCGCGGCCCCGGATGCCATCTTCATGCATTGCCTGCCCGCCCATCGCGGCGAGGAAGTGACCAATGAGGTGATGGACGGCCCGCAATCGGTGGTGTTCGACGAGGCGGAAAACCGCCTGCATGCCCAGAAGGGCATTCTGGCCTGGTGCTTCGATACGCCCGCAGCCTGAGCCGCGGTGCCGGGGGACGGTGCAGCCATCTTCCCCCGGCCGGGCCCGCGCGGCGGCCGGGACGATCCCCGCGGTAGCGGTCGAAGGTGGGCCAGTCGAAGGCACGGCCCTCAAGCCGAGCGGTTGGAATGAGGTATCATGACCAAGGAAACACGTCCTGAGCCCCGCCCGGAAGCACCCGACAATTCGGTGCTTCCGTTCCAGGTGGACGCGCTCGATATTCGCGGCCGCGTGGTGCGCGTCGGCTCCATGCTCGACGCGGTGCTGGTGCATCACGATTATCCAAATGCCGTGAAGCGCGTGGTCGGCGAGGCGGTGGCGCTGACCGTCCTGCTGGGGTCCTCGCTGAAATTCGAGGGCCGCTTCATCCTCCAGACCCAGACCGACGGTCCGGTGGACATGGTGGTGGTGGATTTCGTCAGCCCCGACAAGGTGCGCGCCTATGCTCGCTTCGATGCCGAGGCGGTGGCGCAGGCGGAGGCCAGCAATGCCGCCGCGCCGGCGCTGCTGATCGGGCGCGGCCACCTCGCCATGACCATCGATCCGGGCCTCTCCGCCAATCGCTACCAGGGGGTTGTCGCCCTGGAGGGCGACGGGCTGGAGGCGGCGGCCCATCAATATTTCCAGCAATCCGAACAGATCCCGACCCGCGTGCGGCTCGCCGTGGGCGAGGAGATGCGGCCGGGCGGGGAGCCCTCCGCGTGGCGTGCCGGCGGCCTGCTGGCGCAATTCCTGCCCGCCGAGGCGGGCCGGGCGGCGCAGGCGGACCTGCATCCCGGCGACGCGCCCGAGGGCGTGGAACAGCCAGATGTGCCGCTCGACGATGCCTGGATGGAAGCCCAGTCGCTGGTGGGCACGCTGGAAGATGTGGAATTGCTGGACCAGGCCCTGCCCAGCGAGGCGCTGCTCTATCGCCTGTTCCATGAACGCGGCGTGCGGGTGTTCGAGCCCCAGCCCATCCTCGCCCATTGCACCTGTTCGCGCACGCGGGTGTTCGGCGTGCTGTCCTCGTTCAGCCGCGAGGAGCGCGCCGGCATGGTGCAGGAGGATGGCGGGATCTCGGTCACATGCGAATTCTGCGGCCGTGCCTACGGGTTCCGTGCGGAAGAGGTACTGGCGGACGATGCGCCCACCGCTGACCCAACACCTGGCGGTCCCGCCTCGGACGACGTCGCGCCCTGAGCGGGCCGGCGCTAAGCGGCGCTCCGGCTGCGCGCTCAGCGCACCCAGAAGCGCGGCAGCAGCAGCACCAGCACGGTGAGGATTTCAAGCCGGCCGAGCAGCATGGCCGCGGTGAGCAGCACGATCGCGCTTTCCGGCAGGCTGGCATAATTGCCGGCGGGCCCGACGATCGGGCCGAGCCCCGGTCCCACATTGGCGAGGCATGCGATGGTGGCGGAAAGCGCCGTGCGCACATCGAGGCCGATGCAGTTCAGCGCCGCCGCGACGATGATGAAGGTCGCGAAATACAGGAACACGAAGCCGAGCACCGAGGCGACGATGTCGTCCGCCACCGGCGCCCCGCCGTAGCGGATCGGGAACAGCCCGTTGGGATAGGAAATGCGCTTGAGATGCTGGCGCACTGCCTTTGCCGTGATGGCCAGGCGCAGCGCCTTGAGCCCGCCGGAGGTGGAACCGGTACACCCGCCCACGAACATCAGCACCAGGAGCAGCGCGTCGGAGAGCGGCCCCCAATTGGTATAGTCCACGGCCATGAAGCCCGTGGTGGAGACGAGCGAGGCAACCGTGAACAGGGCGCCGCGAAACGCCGTCTCCCCATGGGCCACGCCCTGGAAAGTCTGCTGGGCGAAGGAGGCGAGCGTGAACACCGCGACGATCGCCAGGAACAGGCGCACCTCGGGATTGGTGAACAGCCGCGTCACATCGCCTGAAAGTGCGCGGATATAGAGCGGGAAGGGCAGGCTCGCCAGCAGCATGAAGACCACCGCCACATAATCCACCGCCGGGTCCGCGAACACGGACAGCGAGGAATCGGAATTGGCGAAGCCCCCGCTCGACATGGTGGACATGCCGATCGTCACCGCGTCGAACAGGTCGAGGCCGGCGACCTTGTAGCTGGCGATGCACACCACGGTGAGCAGGACGTAGGCCAGCAGCAGGCCCTTCGCGATGGCGCCCGCGCGCGGTAGGAATTTTTCCGATTTGTCGGAGGATTCCATGCGGAACAATTGCATGCCGCCGACGCTCAGCATGGGCAGCACGGCGATGGCGATCACCACGATGCCGACGCCGCCGAACCAGTGCAGCAAGGCCCGCCAGAGCAGGATGCCCGGCGTCTGCACGTCGAGCCCGGTCATCACCGTCGCGCCGGTGGTGGTAAGGCCGGACATGGCCTCGAACACGGCGTGGCTCAGGGACAGCCCGGATTTGCCCCACATGAAGGGCAGGGCGGCGAACGCGGTCAGCACGATCCAGACCGAGGAGGTCAGCAGGAAGGCTTGCCGCAGGTCCAGCCGCCGGAAGTTCGCGCCGCGCCCGATGACGCTCAGCAGCACCCCGACGAAAATGGTGACGGCCGAGGTGCCGACGAACACGTCCTGCTCGCCCGAGCGCACCGCATAATCCACCAGCGCGGGCAGCAGCATGCTCACGCCGAGGGTCACCACCACCGCCCCGAGCGCCGCGGCGATCGGCCGGGCGTCAAGCGGCTGGCCGGCTTCGGCGTGGATGGTGGGTGCCTTGGCCGCTTGCATGGGGGCTGCCATCTCAGTTGAGAACGCGGCGCATGTCCGGCGTATCGAGGGAGAATGCGGGAATTTCCACCGAGAAGGATTCGCCCTTCTCGGTCAACATCTCGTAATGCCCGCTCATGATGCCCATGGCGGTCGCGAGTGGCACGCCCGAGGTGTATTCAAATCGTCCGCCGGGGGGAAGCACCGGCTCTTCGCCCACCACGCCGGGGCCGCGCACTTCCTCCACATGGCCGTGGGCATCGGTGATCACCCAATGGCGCGCCTTGAGCTGGACCACGTCGCCGCCCAGATTCACCACCTCGATGGTATAGGCCCAGAAGAAATTGCCATGTTCCGGGTCCGAGCGTTCCGCCACATAGCGCGGCGTCGCCGTCACCTGGATCTGGCGCGTCGTCGCCCGATACATTCGATCCCCCTTATACTTCGCTGCGTGCGCGCACAGTGAACCCGCGATGCGGGCACGGCGCAATGGGTTCGGGGCGAGAACCGTCGCGCTGCGGAGTCGCGGGCGCGCGATGGCGCCGCCCGGCGATGCGCGCTCACACCTTTTCGAGCGCCTGGGTGAGGTCGGCGAGCAGGTCGCCGGCATGTTCCAGGCCCACGGAGAGGCGCACCAGCCCGTCGGAAATCCCCATCTCGGCCCGCGCCTCGGGGGTGAAGCGCTGGTGGGTGGTGGTGGCGGGATGGGTCAGCAGGCTCTTGGAATCGCCGAGATTGTTGGAGATGCGGATCAGCCGCAGCGCATTGGCGAAGCGGAACGCACCTTCCTTCCCGCCGCCCACCACGAAGGTGGTCAGCGTGCCGCCGCCCTTCATCTGCCGCCGCGCCAATTCCGCCTGGGGATGGTCGGCGCGGAACGGATAGATCACCTTCTCCACCTTGGGGGAGGCGGCGAGCGCATCGGCGATGGTGGCCGCGCTCGCCTGCTGGCGCTCCACGCGCAGCGCCAGGGTCTCCATGCCCTTCAGCAGCACCCAGGCATTGAAGGGCGAGATGGAGGGGCCGGTCTGGCGCAGATAGGTTTGCAGGCCCTCGGTGATGAAGGCTTGCGAGGCCAGGATCACCCCGCCGAGGCACCGGCCCTGTCCGTCGATATGCTTGGTGGCCGAATAGACCACCACGTCGGCGCCAAGCTCGAACGGCTTCTGCAGCAGCGGGGTGGCGAACACATTGTCCACCACCAGCCGCGCGCCGGCGGCATGGGCGATCTTGGCCACCGCCGCGATGTCGATGATTTCCAGCGTCGGGTTGGTGGGGCTCTCCAGGAACAGCACCTTGGTGTTGGCCTTCACCGCCGCCTGCCAGG
The DNA here is from genome assembly GCF_043195105.2 of Roseixanthobacter finlandensis. NCBI lineage: Bacteria > Pseudomonadati > Pseudomonadota > Alphaproteobacteria > Hyphomicrobiales > Xanthobacteraceae > Roseixanthobacter > Roseixanthobacter finlandensis. The sequence continues at coordinate 961,498 of NZ_CM195536.1, forward strand.
CCTCAAGATCGGTGCCGTCCACCAGCGTGGTCTCGACGCCGAAGCGCGGCAGGAATTCCTCGATGATCCAGCGGCAGGAGCCGAACAGCGCGCGCGCGGCCACCACATGGTCGCCGGCCTTGAGCTGGCAGATCAGCGCGGCATTCACCGCCGCCATGCCGGAAGCGGTGGCGCGGGCGGCCTGCGCGCCTTCCAGCAGGGCCATGCGGCTTTCGAACATGGCGGTGGTGGGATTGCCGTAGCGCGAATAGATGAAGCCGGGATCCTCGCCCTTGAAGCGCGCCTCGCAGGATTCCGCATCGTCATAGACGAAGCCCTGGGTGAGATAGAGCGCTTCCGCCGTTTCCCCATAAGGCGAACGGGCGGTGCCGCCCTGCACCAGCAGGGTGTCGGGATGGAGGGTGGAGAAATCCGGGGGGATGTGGGCCAAGGTCTTCAAGCCTCAAATGAGGCCGAGGACGCGTAGGACAGGGCGAAGACGCCCTTTACGATCCCCGGCCTTTTAGCGATTTGTTTAGCGTGGCAGCAAGCCGGCCGGCTCAAATTCACCACGGATCGATAAGAGTTAAAGCGCGTCGCACCCTTGGCGTCAAGGGATGCGTCCGTTAAACCGAACGGCGGGACAGGGAGGCGGAGTGCAGGTGGACCAGCTTAAACCGGGCATCTTGCCGTCACAGGCCATTGCCGCGCTGCACGAGGCCGGTGGCATCGTCACGAAGCGCGCGTTCGACGACGATCAGATCCAGCCGGCGAGCCTGGACCTGCGGCTCGGGCGCACCGCATGGCGCATCCGCGCCAGCTTCCTGCCGGGCGCCGGGACCAGCGTGAAGCAGCGGCTGGAGGATCTCGCGCTCCACAAGCTCGACCTTGCCGACGGCGCGGTGCTGGAAACCGGCTGCGTCTATCTGGTGCAATTGTTCGAGAAGCTGAGGCTGCCGGCCGATGTCTCGGCCGCCACCAATCCGAAAAGCTCCACCGGCCGGCTCGATGTGTTCACCCGCGTGATCACCGACGGCGCGCGCGCCTTCGATGCCATCCCCGCCGGCTATGAGGGGCCTCTGTTCCTGGAAATCTCGCCCCGCACCTTCCCGATCCTGGCGCGCACCGGCTCGCGCCTGTCGCAGGTGCGGTTCCGGCGCGGCGTCTCGCGCCTGTCGGATCTCGAACTGCTGACCCTCCAGAGCGCCGAACAGCTGGTGAATGCGGAAAAGCCCGATGTGGTGGGCGGCGGCATCGCGGTCGGGGTCGATCTGGCGGGGGAGGCCTGGGGCGGGCTTCTCGGCTTCCGCGCCAAGCGGCACACCGGGGTTGTCGACGTGGATCGCCGCAACGCGCTCGATGTCGAGGATTTCTGGGAGCCGATCCGGGCGCGCGGGCGCACCAGCCTGGTGCTCGATCCCGACGCCTTCTACATCCTCGCTTCGCGCGAGGCGGTGCAGGTGCCGCCGGCGTTTGCCGCCGAGATGGTGCCGTTCGACCCGCTGGTGGGCGAATTCCGCGTGCATTATGCCGGCTTCTTCGATCCCGGCTTCGGCCATGCGGCGGCGGGCGGCAGCGGCGCGCGCGCGGTGCTGGAAGTGCGCTCGCGCGAGGTGCCGTTCATCCTCGAACACGGCCAGACCGTGGGGCGCCTGGTCTATGAGCGCATGTCCGATCGGCCGAAGGCGCTGTACGGGGAAGGGCTCGGCTCCAATTACCAGGGCCAGGGGCTGAAGCTCTCCAAGCATTTCCGCGCCTTCGTGCCGGCGGCGTGAGGGTGCGCCATCCGGCGGGCGGGATCCTCGGACAGATCGACATTCGTGGTCCGGCGCTTTTGCAGCAGAACATCGTCATGCACGGGCTTGACCCGTGCATCCACGCAGGCCCGTTGGTGCCATCCGTTCAAGACCGGTGGGTCGGCCCGGCGTGGGTGGCCGGGACACGCCCGGCCATGACGGCCGGTCAAAAAAGGACAATCGCGCGCACCTGCCGTCAGGCGCCTCGACGATGCACCACGCGCTGAATGTCGATCGGCTCTAAGCCGCCTCCAGCTCCTTGTGGGCGACGGGCTTTGTGGCATGGGCCTCGGCGGCGGGATTGAGCAGCGCGCGCAGGTCGGCGAGCGGGCGCAGCACCGCTTCGGAAAAGCTCAGATAATCCGCCACGAACGGCAAGAGGCGGCGGGTGCCCTGGTCGTTCGCCATCTCCAGCGCGATCGACACCGCCGCGTCGAGTTCCGGCGCGGCGCCGGGATTGGCGGCCGGGGTCGCCAGCCCCAGTGCCTGGTCGAACGCGGCGAGCGTGCGGGCGCGCGCGGCCTCCAGGATGGTCACGGTCTCCGGCGGGGGCGAGAGCGTGTCGAGCCGGTGCGCCACATCCTCCAGCAGCGCCAGATAGGTGATGAGGATTTCCAGCGTGGACACCAGCGTCACCACGTCCCCGGCCGAGCGATGGCCGAGCGAGGTTTCCGCGCCAATATGCGGCAGGCGTTCCGACAATTGCCGCAGGTCGGCGGACAGCGCGGCGGTCACATTGCCGATCTCGCCGGGAACACTGCCCTTGCGGGGCCAGCAATTGGCGAAGGCGGCGCGGCATTGGCTGACCATGCCCACCACCTGGTTGCGGATCTGGTCTGCCACATAGACCGGCAGCACCACGAACGAGACCACCAGCGCGATGACGGCGCCGATGGCGGTCTCATAGATGCGCGCGACCATGCCGTCTGCGCCGAGGCCGGTGACGAGGTGCAGCCCCACGATTACGGACAAGCCGGTGGCGGCGGAGGCGACGTCGTAGCGGTCGCGCTGGGTGACGAGGCCGATCATCTGCGCGATCAGGCAGGCGGCGGCCAGCAGCCAGACGTTCCTGTCCAGCCCCACCACGAGGGCGATGCCGATGACCGCGCCGGCGAGCGTTCCCACGGTGCGATAGCGCACCCGCACATAGGTTTCGCCCAGGCTGTTGCCCAGCACGAACATCACCGTCATGGTCGCCCAATAGGCATGGTCCAGCCCCACCACCAGGTCGAGCGTGGTGGTGATGGCGGTGGCGACCAGGCCCTGGATGGCGACCTTGACGTAAAACGGCATGCCCTGCGGCGCGGCCGGAGCCGTCGCCATGCCGGGCGGCGGCGGGCCGGGCGTGATCAGGCCGGCGGCGGAGCCGGGCGCCACATGCCAGCGGGAGGTATCGACGCTTTCCAGGCGCGAGAGATCGCTGACCACCAGGAACAGCCGGTCGAAGGCGGTGACAGCGCGCAGCAGCGCCAATTGCTCCTGGGCGGGGATATCGGGCGCCATCGCCGCCTCGCGCAGCCGGCCGATGGCCTTGCGCATGCGCTCGGTTTCCTCGAACGGCTGGCCGAGGCCGCGCTCCAGGTGACGGGCGAGCTGATCGGCGCAGGCGGCGAGCGGCAGACGCCAGGCGCCCTCCGAGCCCCGCGGATCGGGAATGCAATCGCCCAGCAATTGGGTCGCCACCCGCAGCCGGTACACCAGCGAGCGCACCGCCTCGATATATTCGCGGGCCTGTGGATCCTCGGCGGCGGCGTTCACCAGCGCCGCGCGCACGCGGATCTTGATCCGCTCCAGCATGTCCGCCGGTGCCGGAGGCACGTGCACGCCCGCCCGCACGCAGGCGCCCAGCAGCCGAAGGTATTCGCCGACCGTCTCGCCGGCTTCGATCACGCAGCTGGAATAGACCTTCAGCGCCGAGGGCCGCCCAAGGGTGAAGCGGACCAGGAAGGTCACGATCCCGCCCTGCACCGCCGCGAGCAGCAGCCAGGCGGCCTGGGTGCGGGTGGGGTGCAGCACGGCGGCGACGGTGGCGATGATGATGAGCGCGATGCCCATCCGCTGGCCTTCCATGCCGAAGCGCCGCAGATACAGCGCGATGCAGGTGAGCGGCACCAGCATCAGCTTCATGGCCAATTCGTTGGCCGGCGCGTTTCCCGGCGCCGCGATCACCACGGCCACCAGCAAGGCGATGGTCATGGCGAACAATTTGCAAAAGCTGATGGCTTCCGCCTTGCGGCTGGCCGAGGGGGTGAAATTGATCAGCACCAGCGCCGTCATCGCGCCCGCCATGGGGAAGATGACGTCGAGATTCAGCGCGAAGGTGCGGGAGGTTGCGTAGCCGAGGCAGATGACCAGGATGAAGGAGATGGCGAGGTGCAGCGCGCGCGTGCTGTCAATGCCGCCGGGGTCGTGGTCCGACAGCCAGCGCGCGAGCCGTCCGACCAGCGTCGGGGCCGCACCGCTGCCGGGCTCGTCGAACGCGCCGACCTGCGGGTCCTGCATCGCTTCACCCCTTCGCGATTCAAGTCGTCGGATCGCAAAGGTTCATGGCGCGCGGCAAAAGTCCAGAGACCCGCCGCGGTGTCCCGCGCGGCGTGCGGCGGCGGGGTCGCTACTTTGCGGGAACGGGCTATTGAACGACATAGCCGCCCCGCGGCACGACCATCACGGGAGCGCTCTCGATCTGATACTGATAGGCCGGCACATAGACGCGCGGCGCCGGCAGGATCATGGTGGAATTGCGCCCGCCCACCGACTGCGACTGCTGGTCCTGGATCAGCATGTATCCGCCATGGGCGCGCAGATAATCCATCTGGCGCAATTGCACTTGGCTGTCATTGACTTGGTTCACGGAATCGTCGGCACGCGCGGCGGCGGACATGCCGGACGCGGCCGCCAGGGTGAGCGCGACGAGGGCGGTGCCGGTGGCGATGAACTTGTTCATGGCGAACTCCTTCAAACGGGCGCACCTCCTCGTTCGCGAGGAACCGCGCCGTTGCGGGGCATGCCCGCAGATTGCGATGTGATGTGCGGCCCGGGAGGGAGCGCGGCGCGCTCGGCTCGGGCCGGTCTGTCAAGGAAACGCACGAGCGCGCGCTTGGTTTCCTCGGATCCTGCGCATTTCGCCGGTCCGCCCTGCGCCGGCGGGTTCTTTCGCGATGCAAAATCGCGTGCGAAAATCGTTCAAATTTTACCGCGCATGCTCTAAAGCGGCGCTCGGTGCCGCGCGTCACGCCCGGCCCTGGAGGAGACATGATGGCGGCTGGCGCGCGCGTTCTTTCCCGCTATGAAGCCATGGTGCGCGCGGGGGAGATCACGTCCGATCCCGCGCAGGCCGCCGTGGTCCAGGCCTTCGCCCGTCTGGAGGTGGAACTGCGCGACCGCCTGCTCGCCCGCAAATCCTCCGCGCTCGGCTGGCTGTTCCACCGCCGCACCCCCACCGCGCCGCGCGGCCTCTATGTCTACGGCGAGGTCGGGCGCGGCAAGACCATGCTCATGGACCTGTTCTTCGAGAGCGTGGAGGTGCGCGGCAAGCGGCGCGCGCATTTCCACGAATTCATGGCGGACGTGCATGATCGCATCTTCGCTGAGCGCCAGGCGCAGAAGCGCGGCGAGCGCAAGACCTCGGACCCGCTCCAGCCGGTCGCCGACGATCTCGCCAAGCAGGTGCAACTGCTGTGCTTCGACGAATTCCACGTCACCGACATCGCCGACGCCATGATCCTCGGCCGGCTGTTCCAGAAGCTGTTCGCCGACGGCGTGGTGGTGGTCGCCACCTCGAACGTGAAGCCGGACGATCTTTATGCCGGCGGCCTCAATCGCGCGCTGTTCCTGCCCTTCATCGCCATGATCGACGAGAAGATGGAGGTGCTGAACCTCGACGCGCGCACCGACTATCGCATGGAGAAGCTGGAAGGCCTGCCGGTATGGTACGAGCCGCTCGGCCCCGCCGCGCACGAGGCGCTGGATCGCGCCTGGGCGAAAATCGCCGGGCCTGACGGTGGGCGGCCGACGGCGATCGCCAATCACAGCCGGCTGATTCCGGTGCCGCTGGCCGGCAATGGCGCGGCGCGCTTCTCGTTCGCCGATTTGTGCGCGCAGCCGCTGGGGGCAGGGGACTATCTGCGCATCTCGCGCGCCTTCCACACCGTCGTCATCGAGGGCATTCCGGTGATGGATGGCGACCATCGCAACGAGGCCAAGCGCTTCATCTCGCTGATCGACACCTTTTACGACGGCGGCGTGAAGCTGATCGCCTCGGCGGCGGCGGAGCCGGAACAGCTCTATGTGGGCTCACAAGGCGCGGAAGCGTTCGAATTCGCCCGCACGGTCTCGCGCCTGCACGAGATGCGCTCCACCGAATATCTCGGGCGCACCCACGGCCGGGCGGATTCGGCAGCCTCCGGCAATACCACCGGCCTGGTGGAGACCTAAAGGCGCGCGTCATCACCCTGTCGCGGGCGTCGGCAAACACTGCCGGCTGCGTGTTCGTCCTTGGACCAATTGGCAGCTTCGGGGCGATGTCTATAAGCAGAGCCGGGGCTTGGACGGCAATTGTGCGGTGCGCGCGTCTTGAACCCCCTGCCGGATGGGAGTAGTCAAGCCCCGCTCGGCCTTGGCCGCTCCTTTTTGCCCGTATCCGAGGATCCTCTCACATGGCGCGCAATAAGATTGCTTTGATCGGAGCCGGCCAGATCGGCGGCACGCTCGCCCTTCTGTCCGGGCTGAAGGAACTGGGCGACGTGGTTCTGTTCGACGTGGCCGAAGGCACGCCGCAGGGCAAGGCGCTGGATCTCGCGGAACTCTCCCCGGTCGAAGGCTTCGACGCCAAGCTGACGGGCGCGAATTCCTATGAGGATATCGCCGGCGCGGATGTGGTAATCGTCACCGCCGGCGTGCCGCGCAAGCCGGGCATGAGCCGCGACGATTTGCTCTCCATCAATCTGAAGGTGATGGAGCAGGTGGGCGCCGGCATCGCCAAATATGCGCCGAATGCCTTCGTGATCTGCATCACCAACCCGCTCGACGCCATGGTGTGGGCGCTGCAGAAATCCTGCGGCCTGCCCAAGGAGAAGGTGGTCGGCATGGCCGGGGTGCTGGACAGCGCCCGCTTCCGCTATTTCCTGGCCGACGAGTTCAAGGTCTCGGTGAAGGATGTGACCGCGTTCGTGATGGGCGGCCACGGCGACACCATGGTGCCGCTGATCCGCTATTCCACGGTCGCGGGCATCTCGGTTCCCGACCTGATCAAGATGGGCTGGACCACCCAGGAGCGCATCGACACCATCATCCAGCGCACCCGTGACGGCGGCGCGGAGATCGTCAACCTGCTGAAGACCGGCTCCGCCTTCTATGCCCCGGCCGCCTCCGCCATCGCCATGGCCGAGAGCTATCTGAAGGACAAGAAGCGCGTGCTGCCGGCGGCGGCCTATCTCTCGGGCGAATACGGCCTCAAGGACCTCTATGTGGGTGTCCCGGTGGTGATCGGCGCCGGCGGCGTCGAGCGCATCGTCGAGGTCGAGCTGGACCGCACGGAGCGGGCGAATTTCGACAAATCGGTATCGGCCGTGCAAGGCCTTGTGGATGCTTGCCTCAAGATCGCGCCCGATCTGAGCAAGTGAATGAAGTGCGCGACGGCGGTCCTCGGGCCGCCGTTTCCCTGTCGGGCGGGTTCAACCGCCGGCTTTGACACTCCGAAATGTTCCACTCCATCCGGGGTGGGTCACTTCGAAACCCTTAGGGACGAAGCCCCATGAACATCCATGAGTACCAGGCGAAGGCGCTGCTGAAGAGCTACGGCGCGCCGGTTTCCCGCGGCATCGCGGTGTTTAATCCGGACGAGGCCGAGAAGGCCGCGACCGAGCTCGGCGGTCCGCTCTGGGTCGTGAAGTCCCAGATCCACGCCGGCGGGCGCGGCAAGGGCAAGTTCAAGGAAGCCGCTGCGGGCGAAAAGGGCGGCGTGCGGCTCGCCAAGTCGGTGGAGGAGGTGAAGGCCTTCGCCGGCCAGATGCTGGGCAACACCCTCGTCACCATCCAGACCGGCCCGGCCGGCAAGCAGGTGAACCGCCTCTATATCGAGGACGGCTCCGACATTGAGAAGGAATTCTACCTCTCGCTGCTGGTCGACCGCACCACCTCGCGGGTGTCCTTCGTCGTGTCCACCGAAGGCGGCATGGACATCGAGGACGTGGCCCACAATACCCCTGAGAAGATCATGAGCTTCTCGGTCGATCCGGCCACCGGCGTGCAGCCGTTCCACGGCCGCAAGGTGGCCGACGCGCTCGGCCTTGGCGGCGATCTCGCCAAGCAGGCGGGCAAGCTGACCGACGTCCTGTTCAAGGCGTTCGTCGCCACCGACATGGAAATGCTCGAGATCAACCCGCTGATCGTCACCAAGGACAATCGCCTGGTGGTGCTCGACGCCAAGGTGAGCTTCGACGGCAACGCTTTGTTCCGTCATCCCGATCTGGTCGAACTGCGCGACCTGACCGAGGAAGACGCCAAGGAGATCGAGGCCTCCAAGTATGACCTCGCCTATATCACGCTCGACGGCACCATCGGCTGCATGGTGAACGGCGCGGGCCTCGCCATGGCGACCCTCGACATCATCAAGCTGTACGGCGAAAGCCCGGCCAACTTCCTCGACGTGGGCGGCGGCGCCACCGAAGAGAAGGTGACGGCGGCGTTCAAGATCATCACCGCGGATCCCAATGTGAAGGGCATCCTGGTGAACATCTTCGGCGGCATCATGAAGTGCGACGTGATCGCGCGCGGCGTCCTTGAGGCGGTCAAGGCCGTCGGCCTGGAAGTGCCCCTGGTGGTGCGCCTGGAAGGCACCAATGTTGAACTGGGCAAGCAGATCATCCGCGAGAGCGGTTTGAATGTGATCCCCGCCGATGATCTCGACGACGCCGCGCAGAAGATCGTGGGCGCGGTGAAGAAGGAAGCTGCGTGATGTCCGTGCTTATCGACGCCAATACCAAGGTCATCACCCAGGGCTTCACCGGGAAGAACGGCACCTTCCATTCCGAGCAGGCGATCGCCTACGGAACGAAAATGGTCGGCGGCACCTCGCCCGGCAAGGGCGGCACGACGCACCTCGGCCTGCCGGTGTTCGACACCGTGATCGAGGCGCGCGAGGCCACCGGCGCCGACGCCTCCGTGATCTATGTGCCGCCTCCGGGCGCGGCGGACGCGATCCTGGAAGCCATCGACGCGGAAATCCCGCTGATCGTGTGCATCACCGAGGGCATCCCGGTGCTCGACATGGTGAAGGTGAAGCGCGCGCTCTCCGGCTCCAAGTCGCGCCTGATCGGGCCCAATTGCCCGGGCGTGATGACCGCCGGCGAATGCAAGATCGGCATCATGCCGGGCAACATCTTCAAGCAGGGCTCGGTGGGCGTTGTGTCGCGCTCGGGCACGCTGACCTATGAGGCGGTGTTCCAGACCACGCAGGAAGGCCTTGGCCAGACCAGCGCGGTGGGCATCGGCGGCGACCCGGTGAAGGGCACCGAATTCATCGACATCCTGGAGCTGTTCCTGGCGGACCCGAAGACCTTGTCGATCGTGATGATCGGCGAGATCGGCGGCTCGGCGGAAGAGGATGCGGCGCAGTTCATCGCGGACGAGGCCAAGCGCGGGCGCAAGAAGCCGATGGTTGGCTTCATCGCCGGCCGCACGGCGCCTCCGGGCCGTCGCATGGGCCATGCGGGCGCGATCATCTCGGGCGGCAAGGGCGGTGCGGAAGACAAGATCGCGGCCATGGAAGCGGCCGGCATCCGCGTCTCCCCCTCGCCCGCGCGCCTCGGAAAGACCCTGGTCGAAGTCCTCAAGGGCTGATCGCAACCGGCCCGGCGGCCGTGCTGCCGGGCCCTTTGCTCCTTTTGCGGGCCTGCCGCTCATTTCGCCACGGCGGCGTGGCCTGCATGGGAGGCAGTTCGGCCCTGCGGATAAAGCTGCCAAAAGGACACGGATTGTCCCTTCCGTGCACCCTGCGGCAGGTTTATGTACGGGGCGTCGATCGTCGCGCCTCCGGCTGAGCCGGGGCGTTTCGGTCGAAAGGCTGGGATCTTAGCCGTCCCAGTCTCAACTTTGTGGCAGCGCTCGGCGCTTGGGGCTTGGTTTTCGGAGCCAGTTGCGCTCTTAAAGCCACGGCGCCAAGGCCATCCGGGATTAAGCCCATGTCGCGTGCGGACCAGAACGAACAGCTTCTCGCCACCTCCTTTTTGTATGGAGGTAACGCTCAGTGGATCGACGATCTCTATGCCCGCTACGAAGCTGATCCAGCTTCGGTGGATGCGCAGTGGCAGAGCTTCTTCGCCGCCCTGAACGATGATCCCGCCCAGGTTCGCAAAAATGCCGACGGCGCCTCCTGGAAAAGGCCGAACTGGCCGATCCATGCCAATGGCGAACTGGTCTCGGCCCTCGACGGAAACTGGATCGAGGTCGAGAAGAAGGTCGCGGACAAGGTCCAGGCCAAGGCCCAGAAGGCCGGCATCGAATTCTCCTCCACCGACGTGCAGCAGGCGACCCGCGATTCCGTGAAGGCGCTGATGATGATCCGCGCCTATCGCATGCGCGGCCATCTGCATGCCGACCTCGACCCGCTCAAGCTCACCCCGCCGCGCGAGGCGCCCGAGCTCGACCCGGTGTCCTACGGCTTCTATGAGGCCGATCTCGACCGCAAGATCTTCATCGACAACGTGCTCGGGCTCGAATTCGCGACCGTGCGCGAGATGATCGCCATCCTGCGCCGCACCTATTGCCGCACCATCGGCGTCGAATTCATGCACATCTCCTCGCCCGAGGAGAAGGCCTGGATCCAGGAGCGCATCGAGGGGCCGGACAAGGAAGTCAGCTTCACCCGCGAGGGCAAGCGCGCGATCCTGAACAAGCTGGTGGAAGCCGAGGGCTTCGAGAAGTTCCTCGACGTGAAGTACACCGGCACCAAGCGCTTCGGCCTGGACGGCGGCGAGAGCCTGATCCCGGCGCTGGAGCAGATCATCAAGCGCGGCGGCAGCCTCGGCGTCGAGGACATCGTGTTCGGCATGGCCCATCGCGGCCGCCTGAACACGCTGACCCAGGTGATGGGCAAGCCGCACCGCGCCCTGTTCCACGAGTTCAAGGGCGGCTCCTGGGCCCCCGACGAGGTCGAGGGCTCGGGCGATGTGAAATACCATCTCGGTGCTTCGTCCGACCGCGAGTTCGACGGCAACAAGGTCCATATCTCGCTGACCGCCAACCCCTCCCATCTCGAGATCGTCGATCCCGTGGTGCTCGGCAAGGCGCGCGCCAAGCAGGACCAGTTGAAGGACAGCGAGCGCGTGAAGGTGCTGCCGCTGCTGATCCACGGCGATGCCGCCTTCGCCGGCCAGGGCGTGGTCGCCGAATGCCTCGGCCTGTCCGGGCTGAAGGGTCACCGCACCGGCGGTTCGATCCATTTCATCATCAACAACCAGATCGGCTTCACCACCAATCCGCGCTATTCGCGCTCCTCGCCTTATCCTTCCGACGTGGCGAAGATGATCGAGGCGCCGATCTTCCACGTGAACGGCGACGATCCCGAGGCGGTGACGTTCTGCGCAAAGGTGGCGATCGAGTTCCGGCAGCGGTTCCACAAGCCTGTCGTGATCGACATGTTCTGTTACCGCCGCTACGGCCACAACGAGGGCGACGAGCCTTCGTTCACCCAGCCGCACATGTATAAGGTGATCCGCCAGCATCCGAGCGTGCTCGATCTGTATTCCGGCCGCCTGGTGGAAGAAGGCGTGCTGGAAACCGGTGAGGTGGACAAGCTCCGCGCCGCCTGGCGCGAGCGGCTGGAAGGTGAATATGAGGCGGGCCAGGCCTATAAGCCCAACAAGGCCGACTGGCTGGACGGGCGCTGGGCCGGCTTCAAGGCGACCCACGAGGATGATGATCCGCGCCGGGGCGACACCGGCGTCGCGCTCGATCGCCTGAAGGACATCGGCGCCAAGATCACCCGCGTGCCGGAGGGCTTCACCGTCCACCGCACCATCCAGCGCTTCCTCGACAATCGCCGCAACGCGATCGAGACCGGCGAGGGGATCGACTGGGCGACCGGCGAGGCGCTGGCCTTCTGCAGCTTGCTGGAGGAGGGCAGCCCGGTCCGCCTGTCGGGCCAGGATGTGGAGCGCGGCACCTTCTCCCAGCGCCATTCGGTGCTGACCGACCAGGAGAACGAAGCACGCTACAAGCCGTTCAACCATCTCACGGCCGACCAGGCCAAGTACGAGGTCATCAATTCGATGCTCTCGGAAGAGGCGGTGCTCGGCTTCGAATATGGCTACACCCTCTCCGAGCCCAACACGCTGGTTCTGTGGGAAGCCCAGTTCGGCGACTTCGCCAACGGCGCGCAGGTGGTGTTCGACCAGTTCATCTCCTCGGGCGAGCGCAAGTGGCTGCGCATGTCGGGCCTCGTGTGCCTGCTGCCGCACGGCTATGAGGGCCAGGGGCCGGAGCATTCCTCCGCCCGCCTGGAGCGTTATCTCCAGATGTGCGCGGAAGACAATATGCAGGTGGCGAACTGCTCCACCCCTGCCAATTACTTCCACATCCTGCGCCGCCAGATGAAGCGCGAGTTCCGCAAGCCGCTCATCCTGATGACGCCGAAGTCGCTGCTGCGCCACAAGCGGGCGGTCTCCAGCCTGGCGGACCTGGCTGAAGGCACCACGTTCCACCGCATCCTGTTCGACGATGCCCAGTCGCATCCGACCGCGGATTCGGTGAAGCTGGTGGCGGACGACAAGATCCGCCGCGTCGTGCTGTGCACCGGCAAGGTCTATTACGATCTCTATGAGGAGCGCGAGAAGCGCGGAACCACCGACGTGTACCTGATGCGCGTCGAGCAATTGTTCCCGTTCCCGCTCAAGACCCTGGTCCAGGAACTCTCGCGCTTCAAGAACGCGGAAGTGGTCTGGTGCCAGGAAGAGCCGAAGAACCAGGGCGCCTGGGCCTTCGTGCAGCCGTATCTGGAATGGGTGCTGGAGAATATCGGCGCCGTTTCCAAGCGTCCGCGTTATGCCGGCCGTCCGGCGTCCGCGGCCACCGCCACCGGGCTCATGTCCAAGCATCTCGCGCAGCTGAAGGCGTTCCTCGAGGACGCCCTCAGCTGAGGACTGGCTCTCTCGCTCGATAACCCGCCCCAACGAAAGAAGACGATCCCCATGGCCACCGAGATCCGCGTTCCAACGCTCGGCGAATCCGTGACGGAAGCGACCATCGGCAAGTGGTTCAAGAAGCCGGGCGAGGCGGTGAAAGCCGACGAGCCGCTGGTGGAGCTTGAAACCGACAAGGTCACCGTGGAAGTGCCGGCGCCCGCCGCCGGCGTGCTGGCCGAAATCGTCGCCAAGGATGGCGAGACGGTCGGGGTCGGCGCGCTGCTCGGCATGCTCGGCGAAGGCTCAGGCGCTGCCGCGGCGCCCGCTCCCAAGGCCGAAGCTCCGAAGGTGGAAGCGCCCAAGGCTGCCGCCGCGCCCGCCAAGCCCGCGCCCGCCAAGGCGGCTGCCACCGACGCCAACGGCCCTGCCGTCGCCCGCCTCGCGGCGGAGAGCGGCGTGTCGCCGGCCGGCGTGGACGGCTCCGGCAAGGACGGCCGGGTGACCAAGGGCGACATGCTCTCGGCCATCGCCGCCGTGCAGGCCGCGCCCGCCCCGGTCGCCGCCCGCGCGCCGTCCTCGGCGAACGAAGCCGCGCTCGAAGAGCGGGTGAAGATGACCAAGCTGCGGCAGACCATCGCCCGCCGCCTGAAGGACGCCCAGAACACCGCCGCCATGCTCACCACGTTCAACGACGTGGACATGAGCGGCGTCATGGGCCTGCGCGCCCAGTTCAAGGATGCCTTCGAGAAGAAGCACGGCACCAAGCTGGGCTTCATGGGCTTCTTCACCAAGGCCGTGATCCAGGCGCTCAAGGACATCCCGGCGGTGAATGCCGAGATCGACGGGCAGGATCTGGTCTATAAGAATTATTACAACATCGGCATCGCGGTGGGCACCGAGAAGGGCCTTGTGGTTCCGGTGGTGCGCGACGCCGACCAGATGTCGGTGGCCGAGATCGAGAAGGCCATCGCCGCCTACGGCCGCAAGGCCCGCGACGGCAAGCTCGGCATCGAGGACATGCAGGGCGGCACCTTCACCATCACCAATGGCGGCATCTACGGCTCGCTGATGTCCACCCCCATCCTCAACGCGCCGCAGTCGGGCATTCTCGGCATGCACCGCATTGAGGAGCGGCCGGTGGCCATCAAGGGCCAGGTGGTGATCCGCCCGATGATGTATCTCGCGCTCTCCTACGACCATCGCATCGTCGACGGCCGCGAGGCCGTGACCTTCCTGGTGCGCGTGAAGGAAACCCTGGAAGATCCGGCGCGCCTCGTTCTGGATCTGTGAGTTCAAGCAACATCTTCCGCCGTCATGCCCGGGCAGTGCCCGGGCATCCACGCGACGCCCGGCGGACGTGGATGGCCGGGCCCGGCCGTGACGACCTGATCGGAGTAGTCTCATGTCCTACGATCTCCTCGTCATCGGCACCGGCCCCGGCGGCTATGTGTGTGCCATTCGCGCGGCCCAGCTCGGCCTGAAGGTCGCGGTGGTGGAGAAGCGCGCCACCCATGGCGGCACCTGCCTGAATGTGGGCTGCATCCCCTCCAAGGCGCTGCTCTACGCCTCTGAATTCTTCGAGGAAGCGGGCCACAAGTTCGCCTCCATGGGCATCGGCGTCAGCACGCCCACGCTCGACCTGCCCGCCATGCTCGCCTTCAAGGACAAGGGCGTGGACGGCAATGTGAAGGGCGTCGAATTCCTGCTGAAGAAGAACAAGGTCGACGTGTTCTTCGGCGCCGGCAAGATCCTCAGCGCCGGCAAGGTGGAAGTCACCCTCAATTCCGATGGCTCCAAGCAGGTGGTCGAGACGAAGAACATCGTCATCGCCACCGGCTCCGACGTGGCGCAGCTTCCCGGCGTGACCATCGACGAGGAGCGTATTGTCTCCTCCACCGGCGCGCTGACTTTGGCGAAGGTGCCGGGCAAGCTTGTGGTCGTGGGCGCGGGCGTGATCGGCCTTGAGCTCGGCAGCGTGTGGCGCCGCCTTGGCGCGCAGGTGACCGTGGTGGAATATCTCGACCGCATCCTGCCCGGCATGGACGGCGATGTGGCGAAATCCTTCCAGCGCATCCTGGCCAAGCAGGGCTTCGACTTCAAGCTCGGTACCAAGGTCACGGGCGTCGACACCAAGGGCAAGACGCTGAAGGTGTCCATCGAGCCCGCCGCCGGCGGCGCGGCCGAGACGCTGGAGGCGGACGTGGTCCTGGTGGCCATTGGCCGTGTCGCCTACACCGCCGGGCTCGGCCTCGCGGACATCGGGGTGGAGACCGACACACGCGGCCGCGTGGTGGTGGATACCCACTTCAAGTCGAGCGTGGACGGCATCTATGCCATCGGCGACGTGATCGCCGGCCCCATGCTCGCCCACAAAGCCGAGGACGAAGGCGTCGCGGTGGCGGAGATCCTGGCCGGCAAGGCGGGCCATGTGAATTACGACGTGATCCCCGGCGTGGTCTACACGTTCCCGGAAGTGGCCTCCGTCGGCAAGACCGAGGAAGAGCTGAAGGAAGCGGGCATCGCCTATAACGTCGGCAAATTCCCCTTCACCGCCAACGGCCGCGCCAAGGTGAACAACACCACGGACGGGTTCGTGAAGATCCTGGCCGATGCCACCACCGACAAGGTGCTCGGCGCCCATATCATCGGCGCCGAGGCGGGCGAGCTGATCCACGAATGCGCCGTGCTGATGGAGTTCGGCGGTTCGTCCGAGGATCTGGCCCGCACCTGCCATGCCCATCCCACCCGCTCGGAAGCGGTGAAGGAAGCGGCTATGGCGGTAGAAAAGCGCGCCATCCACATGTGAGCCGAGGGGCTGGCCGCCGTTCCGGTGGCCGGCCCTTTCGCGAAAGCGGCGTCGTTAAATCGGCGTTGCGAGAGCTGCGTCGCGAGAGCCAGGCTCAGGTGCGCTTGCTGGGAATCGGCGCGGACACCGTGGCGGTGGAATCCGTGGTGCTGACATCGGCCGCGGCATCGGGCGGGCAATTGGCGAACGCGGCACCCGCCGAAGCGGCGGCGAGGATGCCCACGGTCGAAAAGGCCAAGATCGAAAGCGCCAGGATCGGGAGCGCGCGCAGGGCGATTGCAGTCGGTCTCATTCGTCTCACTCCCGTTGTATCCAGGGTGTGAGGCTAGATCCGCGATTGCGAGCCGGCGAAGCCCGAATAAATCGCATGTGCCCGCGAAAGCGGCAAATCACCGGCCGCGCCGCTTCCGATCACGGAAAGGTGAGGCCCAACGCTGGGTTGTGCCCCTTTCGCCGCCTTCGGATGACGGGACGCGCGCCCGGCCAAGCCGGCGTTGCCGGCAAAAAACGCACCAAGCCGGCGTTGCCGGCAGCACGTGAGAATCCCCGCAAGGGCAGCATCGGCGGCGTGGGTCCGGGGGGCGAAAAGCCGGCCGCGCGGGGCCGGCCTTTCTGTTCGGGGTGGCGCGCGTCGGCCTCAGTCCGGGCTGAAGGTCACGGCTTCGATCCGCCAGCCGTCCGGGTCGGTGAGGAAGCCGGCATAATAGCTGGGGCCATAGGCTGGGCGCGGTCCGGGCGCGCCGTTGCAGGCGCCGCCGGCCGCGAGGCCCGCCGCGTGGAAGGCGTGCACGCCGGCCCGCTCCGCCGCCTTGAAACAGAGATGCGTGCCCGCCGGACACGCGATGGCGGCGCCCTTGCGCTCCTCCAGCCAGAACGGCGGTGTGTCCTCCGGCGCCGCCGTGGCGCGGCTGAAGCCGGCCGAGCGGGTGCCGGTGGGCTCGTCGTAAAGCACGGCGGCGACGAAGCCGAGGGGCGCAAGCGCGCGCTCGTAGAAGGTGAGGGAGCGGTCGAGATCGGTAACGCCGATCGAGATATGGTCGAACATGAAAAAGCGGTCTCCGGAAAAGCCACGACGGAGGCTGCGCGCCGGCGATTTCCCGTGCACAAGGCGTCTCGCGCCGCACGCCGGCCGCAGCCCCCCGCGCATGATTTGCAATCCCCGCGCCAATTGCCCGCGCGCCAATTGCGGCTTGCGCCACGCGGCCATTGAAACGCACCCGGCAATGGGCCATGTCTGGGCCATGGTTTCTTCCCCTCCGCCGCCCGAGGCGCGCAGCCGCCTGCATCCGCTGTTCGTGTTGCTCGCCGTGGTCTTCCTCGTGGAGGCGTGGCTGTGGCGCAAGCTGGCGCCCATGGTGCGCTGGTGTGCGGATCTGCTGCCGTTCGAGGCGTTCAAAGCCGCCCTGTCGCGCTGGGCGCATCGCCTGCCGCCCTATGGCGCGTTCGCCCTGTTCGTGGTGCCGCTGCTGCTGGTGGAGCCGCTCTACGTCGTGGCGCTCTGGGCGTTCGCGCATGAGCGCTGGATGTTGGGCAGCGTCGCCGTGGTGATGGAAAAGCTGGTGGGCGTCGCGCTCATGGCGTTCCTGTTCGATGTGTGCCGGGCGCAGCTTCTCTCCATCGGTTGGTTCGCGCGGCTGTTCAACTGGCTGGTGCGGGTGAAGAACTGGGCCGAGGCGGAAGTCGCGCCGGTGAAGCTGCGGATCCAGGAGATGATGGCGCGCATCCGCGCCGCGACGCCCGGCGGCGGCATCTGGCTGCGGGTGCGGGCGCTGCGGCGCCGGGCCTTTTCCTCGCGTTCCTGACTCTCAAGAATCTCAGGCGCGGGGGTGGGCGGCGCGATAGGCCGCCATCAGATGGCTTTCGTCCAGCGCGGTATAGATCTGCGTGGTGGAGAGCGAGGCGTGGCCCAGCAATTCCTGGATGGCGCGTAATTCTCCGCCCCGCGCCAGCAGATGGGTGGCGAAGGAATGGCGCAGCGCGTGCGGCGTCGCGCTATCGGGCAGGCCGAGCGCGCCGCGCATGCGCTCCACCGCGAGCTGCACGATGCGGGGCGAGAGGGGCCCGCCGCGCACGCCGACAAACAGCGGGTCGTCGCGCTCCAGCAGGTGGGGGCAGGCTGTCACATAGGCGCGCACCGCGTCCACCACCGGCGCGATCAGCGGCACCATGCGCGTCTTGTTGCCCTTGCCGGTGACGATGATGTGGTCCACCGGCCCATCGGGCGGGATCTGGCCGGCGGTGAGGCCGAGCGCTTCGGAGATGCGCAGGCCCGCGCCATAAAGCAAAGCGAGCACCGCCGCGTCACGCATCAGCACCCAGGTTTCCCGTTCTTCCCCGGCGCGGGTCTGTGGATCGGTGAGCGCGCGGGCGGCCTCGACGCCGACCGGCCGTGGCAGGGCGTGCGGCACCTTGGGCGCCCGCACGGCGGTGAGCGCGCCCACCGCGCCCTGGCCCTCGCGTTCCAGATGGCGCGCGAACGAGCGCGCGGCGGCGAGCAGCCGCACCAAGGTGCGCGGGGCAACGCCCTCGGCCTTGCGGCCGGCGATCACGGCGCGCACGTCGGCCGGGGTGAGGGCGGCAAGATCGGCGAGCGTGGGCGCGCCGCCGAGATGCAGCGCGAGCCGGTTCAGCACCAGAGCGAGATCGCGCGCATAGGCCTCCTGCGTCTTGGCGGAGAGCCGCCGTTCATGGGCGAGGCGCGCGAGCCAGGCTTCCACGGCGGCGCGCATCTCCGCGCTCAGGGGCGCGAGTAGGCCCTTAATGGCGCGGGCTGCCTTCTGCGCATCGGTCATGGCCATGGCGGCGTTGTCTCCCTGCAAGCCCAGCAGCATCCCATCCGCATCCTAACCTGCGCCTTTTAACGAAGGGCTGCACGCCCCCTCTTGCGGAAAAGATATATCTAACGATATAAAAAGGCGTGAACCTATCTTTAGATATATCTCAGGAGTCCAAAATGTTTGGATGCAGACACCACAACGGCGGACACCACGGCGAAGGCCGTCGTTTCGAAATGGCGCGCGGCGATGAAGGCGGCTTCGGCCGGGGCGGCGGCCATGGTCGCGGCCGGGGCGGCGGCGGCGACATGTTCCGCCTCGGGCGCATGCTGGCCCAGGGCGATCTCAAGCTGCTGGCTCTCGCGCTGATCGCCGAGCAGCCGCGCCACGGCTATGAGCTCATCAAGCTGATCGAGGAAAAGACCGCCGGCTGGTATTCGCCGAGCCCCGGCATCGTCTATCCCACCCTCACCTTCCTGGAAGAGGCGGGCTATGTGACGGCCGAGAGCGAGGGCGCCAAGAAGCGCTATGCCATCACCGCCGAGGGCGAGGCCTATCTGTCGCAGAACCGCGATTTCGCCGATGCCCTGCTCGGCCGTCTCGCCGAGATCGGCAACAAGATGAGCCGCTTCCGCCGCTGGATGGGCCGGGGCGAGGGCGAGGGATCTTCCCACGCCGAGCTGCCGCGCCTCGTGGAAGCCGCGCTGGAAAACCTGCGCGATGTGTCCGGCCAGCGGCTGGAGGCCAATCGCGGCGCCGAGACGCGGATCGTCGAGATCCTCGCCCGCGCCGCCGCCGACATCCGCGAGGCGTGAGCGCCGCCGCTCCGCTCCGCGTGCCGACCGCGCGCGGAGCGCAGGCGAACCGGATGCCGGTTCGCGGGCAAAAACCAGCCGTCCCGGCCCCTCCGCCGGGGCGGCCGGGCGGGATCCGATGGCGCGCCTGCGGTTCGCGCGGGGCGCGGATTCATTCGCGCCGAACGTTCGGCCGAAATCGGGGTTTCATCGGCCGCAGACCCACGGCGAAGCGTCCGTAAACCGCTGTTCGTCCGCGCTAAGTCATTGTTTCACGTGAAACATTTTTCATGAAACGCGCCTGCGCCACGCGTTTTCGCGGGCTTATTTGCCACCTGCCGCACCATAGCCGGCCCGTTTCAGCCGCACGATGGCGAGATCCAGCGCGGACAAAAATTGCGAGCGATCGCGCGGGGAAAACGGCGGCGGCCCGCCGGTGGTCGCGCCGGCGGACCGCAATTCGTCCATGAGGTTGCGGGTCGCCAGCGCCATGCCGATGCTGTCGGTGGTGAAGGGCCGCCCGGTGGGGCTGATCACATCCGCCCCCGCCTTCACGCAGCGGCTGGCGAGGGGCACGTCGGCGGTAATCACCACATCGCCCTTCGACACCCGCTCGGCGATCCAATCGTCCGCCACGTCCGGCCCGCTCGGCACCAGCACCCGCTCGATATTCTCCGAGCGGGGCAAGGCGATGGGGCTGTTGGAAACCACGAACACCTTCAGCCCGTGACGCTCCGCCACGCGATAGATTTCCGCCTTCACCGGGCAGGCGTCGGCGTCCACATAAAGCGCGATGGGTGCTTCCCTTGGGGCCTGTTTCGCTGGCACGATCATGGCCGCTGCATCGCATCCTTCCCCGCCCGCCGCAACCCGGCTTGCGGCGGCGCGTTGACGGGCGAAGCGAACTTCTGCATGGGACGGCCAAAAATGGGACAGGCAAAAATGGGACAGGCATGAACCCGCTGCTGACCGCCGTGCGCACCCGCCTAAAGGCCGTTCCGCTGCTCGGGCCTGTGTTCACGCGGGTGAGCGGGCTGGAGCGCACCACCCTCGCCATCGTCGGCCTCACCGCCGCCGCGCTCTATGCCTTCCTGGCGCTGGCCGGCGAGGTCATGGAGGGGGAGACGCGCGGCCTGGACGAAGCCATCCTGCTCGCCTTGCGCAATCCGGCGGACAAGTCCGATCCCCTCGGCCCGCCCTGGCTGGAAGAGAGCATGCGCGATCTCACCGCGCTCGGCGGCATCACTGTGCTGGTGCTGGTGACATTGGCGGCCATCGCCTATCTGCTGCTGGTGCGCCGGCGGCTGACCGCGCTGATGGTGCTCGGCTCCATCGCCGGCGGCGCGGTGCTGAGCAGCACCGTCAAGATCCTGTTCGATCGTGCTCGGCCGGATCTGGTGCCGCACGGCATGGCGGTCTATTCGGCGAGCTTTCCGAGCGGCCATTCCATGATGTCCGCCGTTGTCTATCTCACGCTCGGGGCCTTGCTCGCCCGCGCGCAGGTGCGCCAGCGGGTGAAGGTGTATCTGCTGGGGCTGGCCGCCTTCGTTACCGTCATCGTCGGCTTGAGCCGGCTGTATCTCGGCGTGCACTGGCCGACCGACGTACTCGGCGGCTGGGCGCTGGGCGCCGCCTGGGCCGCCGCCTGCTGGCTGGTGATGCTGTGGCTCCAGACCCGCGGCGAGATGGAGCCGGAAGCCCCGACCCCGGCGGAAATCCCCGAGGCCAACGTCTCCTCTCAGGCCGACGTCTGAGGGCAGCGGCGCCGAAAACGGCAAGGGCGCCCGTGGGGCGCCCTTTTCTCGGGGGAAGCTGTGCCGGTCAGTCGAACAGGCTGGAGACCGATTCCTCGTGCGCCGTGCGGGCCACCGCCTCGCCAATCAGCGTGCCGATGGACAGCACGCGGATGTTGCGCGCCACCCGCACCGCCTCGGTGGGCTGGATGGAATCGGTGATCACCAGTTCCTTGAGCTTGGAGGCGGTGATGCGCGCCACCGCGCCGCCCGAGAGCACGCCGTGGGTGATGTAAGCGTGCACTTCCTTGGCGCCGCGCGCCAGCAATGCGTCCGCCGCATTCACCAGCGTGCCGCCGGAATCGACGATGTCGTCCACCAGGATGCAGGACCGGCCGTCCACATTGCCGATCACGTTCATGACTTCGCTTTCGCCCGGCCGCTCGCGCCGTTTGTCGACGATGGCGAGCTGGGCGTCGATGCGCTTGGCCAGCGCCCGGGCGCGCACCACGCCGCCCACGTCCGGGGAAACCACCATGACATTGTTAAGGTCGAACCGGTCCTTGATGTCGCGCACCATGACCGGCGCGGAATAAAGATTGTCGGTGGGGATGTCGAAGAAGCCCTGGATCTGGCCGGCGTGCAGGTCGAGCGTCATCACCCGGTCGGCGCCGGCATGGGTGATGAGATTGGCCACCAGCTTGGCGGAAATCGGCGTGCGGGGGCCGGGTTTGCGATCCTGGCGGGCATAGCCGAAATAGGGCAGCACCGCCGTGATGCGCTTGGCCGAGGCGCGGCGCAGCGCATCGATGATGATCAGCAATTCCATCAGATGGTCATTGGCCGGGAAGGATGTGGACTGGAGGACGAACACGTCCTCGCCGCGCACATTCTCCTGGATCTCCACGAAGATCTCCATGTCGGCGAAGCGCCGGACCACCGCCTTGGTCAGGGGCGTGGAGAGATAGGCCGCGATGGCTTCGGAGAGCGCGCGGTTCGAATTTCCAGCCACAAGCTTCATGGATACAGTCTCGGTCGACACCGGCACGCCGTCCGCACGATGCAGTGGCCGCCTTAAGAATTCGGGCAACCTGTAGGCACCCGCCACGGCTTTTGTAAAGCCTGCGAAACTCAGTGCTGCGCGAACGCGAGCGTTGTCGTGGGCTGCGGCGCGTCCTGCGGCTCCGCCTGCGCGATGGGCGGGCCATCGGTACCGATCGGCGCGCCCGCCGGGGCGGCCGGTGCCGCAGCCGGGGCCGGATCCGCCGCCGCAGGTGCCGCCGCCTGGCTGGACGCTGCCTGGCTGGGCGCCGCGGGCAGGCCGGCGGAAACCCGGCCGCTGGCCGGCACTCCCAGGGTTTCGGCGAGGCTCGCCATGGACTTGCCAGCGATCTTGGCGAGCACGGCTTCGTCGCACACCGCCCAGGCATCGCCCTTGACGCGCTTGGTGGTCTCTTCCCCGGTGATGCGGGCGACGCGCTGCTTGTCCGCGTCGAACACGTCCCAGGCGTAGGCGACTGAAGTGGTGGCCTTGTCGGAATGGACGGCGAGATAGCCGCGCACCCGATAGGCGGCCTTATCGGTTCGGGAGACCACCGCCACCTGCTGTGCGTCGGCTTCCGCGCTGAGGCGAGTCACGAGCTTGTCGAAGGTGGGCTTGGGCGGGCCGTCGATGGATTCGAAGGACAAAGTGCGGCTGGCAGAACTCGCCGTGCCGCCATCGGTCTGGCATCCGGCGAGCGCAAGTCCAACACCAAGGACCAGAAGGCGCGAACCAAAGCGCACCGTTTTCCAGCGTGTGTTGGTGCTTGCGTCCGGCATGCGGCGCTCCCCGTCTGTGATCCACAGGAGGGTTAGCGGCAATCCGGCATCAGGTCCAGAGAAACGGTTAAGGCATCGTTAACGGGGGTGAAAATCTTGTGCGCCGGCTCAAATCAGGGCGATAGCGGCCACCATTCGGCCGTAATCGGCCTCCCGCCGATGGGTCGAGCGGCGATAGCTGAAGAAGCGGTCGGGGTCGGAATAGGTGTCGAGCTTCAGGTCCTCCACGGCGGTAACGCCGGCCTCGGCGAGGCGGTGGGCGATGAAGCCCGGCAGGTCGAACAGGGCATGGCCCTCCCGCTCCGCCGCAATGAAGAAGCGCGCGAAACTGCGGTCCGTATCGATGAATCGGGTGATGAAATCTTCGCCGACCTCATAGCTCGGCTGGCGAATCAAAGGGCCGATGGCGGCGCGGATGTTGGCGCGTCTCGCGCCCAATTCCTCCATGCGGCGCAAGGTGGAGTCGAGCACCCCGCCGAACGCGCCCTTCCAGCCCGCATGCGCCGCCCCCACCACTCGGGCCACCGGATCGGCGAACAGAACCGGGCCGCAATCGGCCACCGTTATAGTGGCGCCGAGGCCCGCAACGGCGGTCACGACCGCATCCGCCTGGGGCGCGTCCTCCCGCGTCCAGGGCGTGGAGAGGATGACCGCGTCGGGCGAATGCACCTGCCAGCAGGCGACAAGCGCCTGCGGGGCGACGCCGATCTCCCGCGCCATGCGGGCGCGGTTTTCCAGCACGTTGGCGGGATCGTCCTTGGAGCCAAGCCCGCCGTTGAGGCTGTCGTAGAGCCCCTGCGAGACCCCGCCGCGCCGGGTGAAGAAGCCGTGGCGGATGCCGGGGAGGGCGGCGAGCGAGGGGGCTTCGACCTTCATGGCGTGTTCTCCGCAAAAGCTTCGGACGGGGCAAACCCCGGCGGTGGATCGCGCGGCGCGGCGAAGGCCGGGCCGGTGAGGCAGAGCACCTTGAACAAGGCGCCCATTTCCTTCTCCCCCGTGCCGGCGAGGCGGGCGAGGGCGGCAGCGATCGCGTCAGCCTGGAGGGGAGATGCGGTCGCCTGAAGGCGCTCGGCCCGTTCGCGCAGGCCGAGGCGCAGCAGGAATTCGCCCTGGGGCACCGGGCCGAACGCACCGGCTCCGGCCGCGCGCGCGGCGCGGGCGAGGGCCGCGAAATCCACATGGGCGGTGAGATCCGCTTCCCCCGGCTCGGCCAGGGGATCGACGAATGCATGGGCCTTCATGGCCTGGAGCGTATCGCCGAAGCCGCTTTGCGCATGGCCGTAATCGATCACCAGCGCCGCGCCGTCCTGAGCCGCGAGGCGGTGGGCGAGCGCTGCCAGCGCGGGGCTTTCCAGCCGCTCCAGCAGGACGCCGGGCGGATGCGGCGGCGGGATATGGCGCGCCAGTACTTCCACCAGGCGGGCAGGGTGGGGATCGACGCCGAAGGTGAGGTCCCCGGCGGCATCCAGCCCGACCCGCCGCTCGTGCCAGCCTGCGGTGCTGCGGATGAACTGGGAAATGGGCAGGGCGTCGAAGAATTCGTTGGCGAGCACCAGGACCGGGCCGTCGGGCACGTCCTCCAGCCGCGTGTGCCAGGAGATCGGATGGACGGTCGCCGCGTTTGCCAGGGTCGCCTGCTGGCGCGCGCGCAGCACCGGGCTCATCTCCACCAGATGCACCCGTACCGCATCGCTGAAGCCGGGCAGCAGGCGGGTGGCGCGCAGGGCATCGGCCATCAGCGTGCCCCGGCCGGGGCCGAGTTCCACCAGATGTATGGGATTGGGGCTGCCCATCTGCTGCCAGGCGGCGAGCACCCACAGGCCGAGCAGTTCCCCGAACATCTGGCTGATCTCGGGGGCGGTGATGAAATCGCCAGCCGCGCCGAACGGGTCGCGCGTCATGTAATAGCCATGGCGGGGATGGCCGAGGCACAGGTCCATGTAGCGCGCGAGCGAGATCGGCCCCTCGCTCGCGATCAGGGCCTTGATCTCCCGCCCGAGGGGGCTCGTCACCTCTGCGGGCCCGGATCGAAGCCGTGGACGGGACGGCTCAGGGCATAGATCACGATGCCGAGGCCGGCGATCACCACCGGCAGGGAGAGGATCATGCCCATGGTGGTGCCATAGGCGAGATAGCCCACCTGCGGGTCCGGCTCGCGGAAGAATTCGCCGGTGATGCGCCCGAGCCCGTAGCCGATGCCGAATATGCCGGCGGCAAGGCCGGGACGGCGCAGGCCGCCGAGCCGCACCACCAGCAGCATCACCAGGAACAGGAGCACACCCTCCATCGCCGCTTCGTAAAGCTGGCTCGGGTGGCGCGGCACATTGCCGCCGGTGGGAAAGATCACCGCCCACGGCGCGTCGGAGGGGCGGCCCCACAATTCACCATTGATGAAATTGGCGATGCGGCCGAAAAACAGCCCGATGGGTGCCACTACGCCCGCCACGTCCAGCAGCGAGGGCACGGGGATTCGCCGTGAGCGGGCGAACAGCACCAACGCCAATATGGTGCCCGCAAGCCCGCCGTGGAACGACATGCCGCCCTTCCACACCATGACGATCTCGGCCGGATGGGCGAGGAAATAGGGCAGGTTGTAGAACAGCACGTAGCCGATGCGGCCGCCGAGGATGACGCCGAACGTCGCCCAGAACAAAGCGTCGTCGAGATCCACCGGCTTCATGGGCGGGCGCCCGCCCCACAGGGCGTTGCGCGTCACCAGCCAGCGCGCGAGCTGCCAGCCGATCAGCAATCCGGCGATATAGGCCAAGGCATACCAGCGGATGGCAAGCGGGCCGATTTCGATCAGCACCGGGTCCAGGGCCGGGAAGGGAATGGCGAAATTGATCATGAAACCCCCAGCAGGAGGTGGGCCGGACGGGCGTTCACCATGGGCGGGCGCTTGCCCGCCGACCCGTGGCATGTGCCCGCAGGCGCGCCGTCCGTCAAGGTGACGCAGGGGCGCTCTTGCAGTGCGGCGCGCCTATGCCCATTGTCTTTCCAGGTATAAGGCATGCGCCGTGTGCGCAGTGGAACGAGAGTTTGCTCCCATGACCCAGACCACAGGCCGGATTTTCGACGAGATGGCGCGCCTGGTGAATGACGCGGCCGGCGTCGCCCAGGGGATGCGGCGTGAGGCCGAAACCGTGGCGCGCTCGCAGATGGAGCGGTTCCTGCGCGACATGGACCTTGTGAAACGCGAGGAATTCGACGTCGTGAAGGACATGGTCGCCGCCGCCCGGCTGGAGAATGAGCGCCTTGCCCAACGACTCGCCGAACTGGAGGCGAAGCTCGCCGCGCAGGCGCCCCACGCGCCGGGCGAGGGCGGCTTTTCCGGCACGCCGGGCGCCGGTCCCGGCCCGGTGTGAGCAAGGTTCTGGCAAGGTGTGAAGACTAAACCACAATCTGTCGTAGCGGTGCCACGTTGCGCCGCGATATAGTGGGTCTATTGGCGATTCGTAGCCGGATCGTCGCGCTGAGCGCGACGGGGCGCAGCTTCGTCAAGGCAAACCGGTCTCAGGCGGCCGGTGCAGCCGCCGGTACGCTGCGTCGCGCAAATCCTGGCTGGCTTTGAGTGCCCTGGCTTTGAGTGTCGTTGCTGCCGTAACCGACCCTCTCCGCGTCCCTCAAACCGCGAGGTCGAGGCATGTCTCTCATCGACATCGAAGCTGAAGCTCCGGCTAATCCCGTGGATCTGGTGGAACGGCTCGCCGCCGTGCACGACTGGTCCTTCGAGCGTTCCGACGAGGACGAGATCACCCTCTCGCTCAACAGCCGCTGGACGGACTGCCATGTCTCGTTCCAATGGATGGATGAGATCGAGGCGCTGCATCTCGCCTGTGCCTTTGACTTCAAGGTGCCGGACAACCGCCGCACCGAGGTGCTGAAGCTGCTGGCGCTCATCAACGAGCAGATGTGGCTTGGCCATTTTGACATTTGGTCGCAGGAAAACGTCATCATGTTCCGTCATGCCCTGGTGCTGACGGGCGGGGCGACAGCGAGCGACCGCCAGTGCGAAGCCATTCTCGGCGCCGCCATCGATGCCGTGGAACGCTATTATCCGGCGTTCCAGTTCGTGGTCTGGGCCGGCAAGTCCGCCCGCGAGGCCATGGACACGGCGCTTTTCGATACGGTCGGAGAAGCTTAAGACTGAGCCACCCACGATCGCGCGCGGAGCCGGGCACCGGCTCCCGCGCCCATTCAGGTGTGCCCATGTCGGTCGATCTTCTGAAGTCTTTGAACGGTCCCGTCGTCCTCGTGGGCGCCGGCAAGATGGGTGGGGCTTTGCTCGACGGCTGGTTCCGTCTGGGCCTTGAGCCCGCCAAGGCGGTGGTGCTGGATCCCAACCTGCCGGGGCCGGCCGCCGCCGCGCTTCTTGCCTGTGGCGCGCAGCCCAATCCCGAACTCTCGCAGATCCCCGATCCCGCCGTGCTGGTGCTGGCGGTGAAGCCGCAGGTCGCCCCGGCGGTGCTGGCCACCGTGCGCTCGCTGGTGAAGCCCGGCACGGTCGTGGTCTCCATCATGGCCGGCCGCACCCTCGGCTTCCTGCAGGAAGCCCTGCCGCGCGGCAGCGCCGTCGTGCGCACGATTCCCAATACGCCCGCCGCCATCGGCCATGGCATCACGGTGGCCGTCCCCAATGCGGCGGCGACCGCGGCGCAGCGCGAGGTCGCGGCGGCGCTGCTCGGGGCCGTCGGCCCGGTGGAATGGATCGAGGATGAGGAACTGATGGACGCGGCGACCGCCGTCTCCGGCTCCGGTCCCGCTTATGTGTTCCTGCTGGCCGAGACCCTCGCGAAGGCCGGCGTCGCGGCAGGCCTGCCGGCGGCGCTGGCGGATCGGCTCGCGCGCGCCACCGTCTCCGGGGCCGGCGCGCTGATCGCCCAATCGGGCATCGAGCCTTCGACCTTGCGCGAGAACGTCACCTCGCCCGCCGGCACCACAGCGGCCGCGCTGGGCGTGCTGATGGATCCCACGACCGGCTTCGCCCCGTTGCTGGAAAAGGCGGTCGTGGCGGCGACGCGCCGCTCGAAGGAACTGGCGAACTGATTCTGCGTCCTGGCCCCTTGCCGCCCGCCGGTTGAGGGGCCACCTGGATTCGGGGCCTCAAGGAGCACGCCATGACTTGCGAGACCACACGGGACGCGTGCCTGCGGGCGTTTCTCGACCTCCTGGCGGACCGCCCCTTCGAGCGCATCGCCCTCGCCGACGTGGCCGAGCATGCGGGCGTGCCGCTCTCGCAGCTGCGCGTGGAATGCGCTTCGACCTCTGACCTGCTGGACGCATTCGCCCGCGCCACGGATCGCCATGTGCTGGCGGAAAGCGGCGCTGACCAGTCCGGGCCAATTGAGGGGGAAAGCCCGCAGGAGCGCCTGTTCGAGGTGCTGATGCGGCGGCTCGATGCGCTGGAGCCCCATCGCGAGGCGGTTCGCTCGCTCCTGGCCTCGGCCCGCCGCAACCCGCTGCTGGCGGCGCATTTGCTGAAGATCGGCACCCGCTCCCAGCATTGGATGCTGGCGGCCGCCGGCATCGACACCACGGGACTTGCCGGCGACGTGCGCGCCCATGGGCTCGCGCTGCTGTTCGCGCGCCTGCTTGACACCTGGCTGAAGGACGAGGACCCCGGTCTCGCGCGCACCATGGCGGCGCTGGACCGGGAACTCGGCACCGGGGCGAAGATGCTGGATATGCTGGACGATCTCGCCTTCATCGCGCTGCCCTGGCGCAAGCGGCGGCGCTCGGCGGTGGAGCCGCCGCCCCCGGGCGCGCAGGCCCCTGGCACGCAAGCCGGCGCCGCTTGACCGGCCTTTGCTGCCCACGCTTAAGTCGGTGCGCACGGAGAGCGGATGATGAGCGACGACACGGCGACCGGGACGGCGCCGATCACCTATGACGATTTCCTGAAAGTGGACATCCGCGTCGGCACCATCGTCGGCGCCGAGCCGTTTCCGCAGGCGCGCAAGCCGGCGATCAAGCTGCGCATCGATTTCGGGCCGCAGATCGGCATCAAGAAATCCTCGGCGCAGATCACGGTGCATTATGCGCCCGAGGAATTGATCGGCCGGCAAGTGGCGGCGGTGGTGAATTTTCCCCCGCGCCAGATTGGTCCTTTCCTGTCGGAGGTGCTGACCCTCGGCTTTCCCGATCCCGACGGCGCCGTGGTGTTGATCGGCCCGAGCCATGTGGTGCCGGACGGCGGACGCCTGTTCTGAAGAGGCGAGCAGCCCGGCGGACCGGGCTGCCTTGAGGCCGGGGCAGGCTCCTCAGGAGGCCGCGAACGGGTGATGGGCGGTCTTCGCCTTGGCCACTACGTCGGCGGCCTTGGGCTCGCCGCTCACCGCGCGGGCGATGGCTTCCTTGGTGGCCTGATAGTTGAATTGCTGGATCTTGGCGTCGTCCGTGGCTTCCCAATGGATGAACACGCCGACGCAGATGAAGATGTCGTCGGCTTCCTCGGCGGGAATGGTGCCGTCCTCGACGGAATCGGTCACCGCCTTGGCGACCGCATATTGGGCCGGGCCGAACATTTGCACCGCCTGGCGCGCATCCTTGATGGTAACTTTGTTGAACAGCACCGTATTGGGCTTGGCCAGCAGGTTGGGTTCCACCACGGCAAGCAGGGTGGTGAAGCCGTCCTTATTGTTGGTCAGCGCGTTGACGAAGGCGGTTTCGGCCGAGGAGCCGCGCGGGCCCATGATGAGGTCGATATGCGCCACTTCATTGCCGTCGCCGACGAGGGATTCGCCGACCAACAGCTTGTTGATCTTCGCCATGAGAGCGTTCTCCATGCGTGAAAAGACCGAGACACCGCGCTTGGGTACGCGGTCCGTTATGCCTCGGCTATCCTTGTTGCGGCGTTCGGCGTCGTGTCGAACCGGTTGGCTAGATAGCGCTTTGACCGGACAAGCCTAAGCCCGTCGCGCGCCTGGGCGCAAGCAGTGCACCGCGCCGCGCCCCGGTCCGCGCACGCCCACGAAAGGGCGCGCGCTTCGGGCCGCCGCCGGCCGCATTGGGCGATCTATCTCACCTCGAACGGAATATTTCCGGTGGCGGCGGCGCCGCGTCCATCGCGCAAGGTGACAAAGACGCGATAATGTCCGGCGGCAAGCCCCTGGATCCGCACGCTGGTCAGCGTCGGATCGTGCAGCCCCTCGGGAAACAGCGGGGGCACCGGCTCGGCATCGCCGCCAACGCCGCGCACCGGGGTTTCGCCCATGATCTGCCATTCCACCTTCAGCGGGTCCCCATCGGGGTCGGTCGCGGCCAGCGCCACCTGCACTGCGCCCGCGCGATCGAAGCTGTTCGGTCCGCGCAGCTGAAGCGAGAGAATGCGCGGGGCGTGATTGATGCCGATCGGCAGGCTGCCGTCGAGCTTGGCTTTCGGGTCGGCGGGCGGCTGGCCGCCCCAGGATTCGGCCATCGCCTCAACCGTCTCGGTCCATTCGCCGGAGGGCAGGAACAGGCTGTGCCAGGTGGGCGTCACCTCTTGCTTCTGACCCCAATAGAACGGCAGGGCGCCGGTATGGCTCTGCTTCAGCGCGGTGAGATAGCGTCGCACCTGGTCCGCCTTGGCGGTGGAGGTGGGCTCGATGGGGGCGCCCCACGGGGTCTTGCCGGCCTGCCATTGGCCGATCGCGCCGAGTTCGGTGACGATGATCGGCCCGGTCCAGCCTTGCGTGCGGGCGCGGCCGACGATGGTGAGCAGGCTGTCGCCATAAGCATTGAGGCCGAGTACATCAATGCTCGGGGCGAGCCGCTTGAGGGTCGACACCTTGTCGGTGCCGGTATCCGCCAGAACGGCCATCACCGGATGGGCGGGGTCCAGGGTCTTGACCAGTTTCGCGGCCTGCTCGATGGCCGGCCACACCGGCTCCGCCTCGGCGGAGGTCAGTTCGGTCTCCACTTCATTGCCGACGCCCCAGAGCAGCAGCGCCGGATGGGTCCGGTAGCGCTCGACCATGCGCTGCAACTCGGCCAGCTGGCCCTCCGCTGCGGCGCGATCGCCATAATTGAAGCCGCGCCGGGGATGCTCCAGCCAGAAGCCGACGATCACCTTCAGCCCCGCGCGCTGGGCGCTGTCGAGGATGTCGCCGGGGTCCTGGCCGTAGGTGCGCACCACGTTCGCGCCAGTCGCCTTGAGGTCCGCCAGCCGTTTCACGCCGGCCGCGCCATTGGGCACGAAGGGCACGCCATCCAGCAGCAGTTCGGTGCCCCGCACGGTGACGCCGCTCGCCATCACCGGGGACGCGCCCGCGAGCGCGAGCAGAAACGATAGGGCGGACGCAAGGGTAAGACGCACGGGTGACTCCTGAGGAACGGGCGCTTTAAGCAGAGATAAGATCCACGACGCAGAGGAAGACAAGCGAAGCAAGCTCACCTTATTGTGGCAAGAGCCGCTCTGCGCGCGATGCAGACAAGACGGCAAAGGCTCGCACCGGGCCAAATAACAGGAGGACGCCCGCATGAATCTTGCCCGCAAACTCAAAGCCCGTGCCGCCGAAGGCCGCCCCGTGCGGGTCGGCCTGATCGGCGCCGGCAAGTTTGGTTCGATGTTTCTGGCACAGGTGCGCACGACGCCGGGCATGCATCTGCTCGGCATCGCCGACCTGTCGGCAAGCCGGGCCCGCGCGGCCTTGACGCAGACCGGCTGGGACGTGGAGGCCGCTGTCGCCGCCGATTTCGACACCGCCCGCCGCACCGGCGGCACCGTGATCACCGAGGACGCGAATGCGCTGATCGCCGCCGACGGGCTGGAAGTGATCGTCGACGCCACGGGCAGCCCCTCCGCTGGCATCCGTCACGCGCTCGCGGCCATCGACCACGGCCGCCATGTGGTGATGGTGACGGTGGAGGCGGATGTTCTCGCCGGCCCGCTGCTGGCGCGCCGGGCCGATGCGGCGGGGGTGGTCTATGCTGCCGCTTATGGCGATCAGCCGGCGCTGGTCTGCGAGATGGTGGACTGGGCGCAGACCTGTGGCTTCCGGGTGGTGGCGGCGGGCAAGGGCACGCGCCATCTGCCCATCTTCCACCAATCCACCCCGCAGACGGTGTGGAAGAACCTCGCCATTTCCGAGGAGATGGCGCAGGCCGGCGGAATGAACCCGCAGATGTTCAACTCGTTCGTGGACGGCACGAAATCCGCCATCGAGATGGCCGCGATCTCCAACATGACGGGATTGAAGGCGCCGCGCGACGGCCTGCTGTTCCCGCCCTGCGGCGTCGACGACCTGCCGCGCATCCTGTGCCCGCGCACGGACGGGGGCATTCTGGAGGAGGCGGGCATGGTGGAAGTGGTCTCCTCGCTGGAGACCGACGGGCGGCCCGTGTTCCGCGACCTGCGCTGGGGCGTCTATGTGGTGCTGCAGGCGGACCCCTCCCAGCGCGGAGATTATTCGCGGCGTTGCTTCAAGGAATACGGAATGATCACGGATCCCTCCGGCCGCTATACTGCGCTTTACCGTCCGTTCCATCTCATCGGCATGGAGCTGGGTGTCTCGGTGGCGGCAGCGGCCTTGCGGCACGAGGCGACCGGCAGCGCCATCGGCTTCTTCTCGGATGTGGCGGCCACCGCCAAGCGCGACCTTAAGGCAGGCGAAATGCTCGACGGGGAGGGTGGCTATACGGTCTACGGACGGATCATGCGGGCGCAGGATTCCCTGCGCGACGGGGTGCTGCCGATCGGCCTTGCTCATCATGTGAAGCTCAAGCACGACGTCCCGAAGGGGCAGGCGGTGCGCTGGGCGGATGTGGAGATCGCCGACAGCGACACGGTGCGCTTCCGCCGCCAGATGGAGGCCGAGTTCGCCCTTGCGGAGCCGCTTCCGGCCTGAATTTACGGAACTTTCCACCGCCGGCGCGAGTCCTGCTCGCGCCGGCTCCAGCGATGGTTTAAGCAGGGCGCCGCAAGGATCGGAAGGACCGCCCGCAATGTTCGTGCTCGCCCATCTCTCCGACCCGCACCTTGGCCCCATTCCCGAGGCGCGGCTCTCCGAAATCCTGGGCAAGCGCTTTTTCGGCCTCATGAACTGGATCGGCGCGCGGCGTCGGAACTTCGGCGCCACGACGCTCGCCGCGCTCATGGATGACCTCAAGGCACAGGCCCCGGACCATATCGCCGTGACCGGGGACCTGGTGAATCTCAGCCTGCCGACCGAATTCGACACCGGCGCAACCTTTCTGGCGTCGCTCGGCACCCCGCAGGATGTCTCGGTCATTCCCGGCAACCATGATGCCTATGTCCGCTCCGCCTTGAGCTATCATCTTGAAAGATGGGCGCCTTTCCTGGCTGGCGATGAGTCCTGCCCGGATACGCCGCTGGATGTGGGATCGTTTCCCTATGTGCGACGGCGCGGGCCGGTGGCGCTGGTGGGCGTCTCCACCGCCATCCCCACGGCGGTGTTCCTGGCCAGCGGGGAAGTCGGCGAGGCGCAGTTGCATCGCCTGCGCGAAATATTGATTTCGTTGAAGAAAGAAGGCCTGTTCCGGGCGGTGATGATCCATCATCCGCCGGTCGGCGAGCGGCGTTACCATCGCGACCTGCGCGATGCGGTGGCGTTCCGGCGGGTGGTGGCGGAGGAGGGCGCCGAATTGGTGCTCCATGGCCATGACCATCGCGCCTCGCTCGGCACGATCGAAAGCGTGGACGGGCCGGTTCCGGTGGTAGGCGTCCCCTCCGCGTCCGCCGGGCCGGAGGATGGGCGCGGGCCTGGCCGCTATAATCTCTACCGTATTTCCGGCGCACCCGGTGCCTGGCAGTGCCAGATGGAAAGCCGGGGCTATCTCGCCGGAGACACCGACGTGGCGCGGCGCGACCTGCGCCAGCTCGTGGGCTCGGAGCCCGCAATCTGACCGCGCATCACCAACGCGCCTTTCCAAAGTGTAATGTTGATGAACATGTATTAAGTAACGTCTTAAGCAGAGCTATATTTAAGTTACCGAAGTTTAAGTTGCGAAATAACGCTGCGAATTTAAGAGTCGGGTCATCCCAGGAGGATGACATGAAGACCTCGATTATCGCCGCAGCCACTGCCGCCGCTCTCGCCAGCTCGCTTGCCGGTTTCGCGACCGGCGCTTCCGCGCAGACCGCCGCGCCTGCGACCCAGGCGACCCCCGCCCAGGCCGCTCCGGCCGGCAAGGGTCAGGCGCCCGGCTCGGAAGATCGCGGCGGCTGGCGTCCGAGCCCGGCCGACCGCGCCGCGCTGACCGATGCCCGCATCGCCGCCATCAAGACCGGCCTGAAGCTGACCCCCGAGCAGGACAAGCTGTGGCCGGCGGTGGAAACCACCCTGCGTGACGTCGCCAAGGAGCGCGCCGCCCGGTTCGCCGCCTTCCAGGCCGAGCGCAAGCAGGGCGCCAAGCCGGACGCGATCGAGCGTCTGCGCGATGCGGCCAAGGGGCTCAATGCCCGCGCGGCTGATCTGGTGAAGATCGCCGATGCCGCCGATCCGCTTTACAAGACCCTCGACAACGGCCAGAAGCGCCGGCTCCAGATCCTGGTGCGCCAGGAAATGCCGCGTGGCCCGGGCCACAAGATGCATGAGGGCCGCCCGCACCAGCGCGGTTGACCCTGCGGCCGGCGCGACGGCACACGAAATCGCCGCCGCGGGTGCCACATACCGGACCTAAGGCCGAGGAATGACGCGCTCGAACGCCAGCCCCCCAAAGGCTGGCGTTTTGCTTTTGCCCGGATTGCGCTAGCGCCTCTCGGGGTAGGTCCGGTCAACCGCGGCGCCAGACCTTCCCTCATTCGTCATCGGCCCGCAACTCGAACCCACGCACCACTCATGAACGCTACGCATGGACGACGTGACGAAGATTGATTTTTCGTTGGTTCCGCTCGGTCATAGTCTGCGTTAATCGGGAGACTGGCTTTGCTCGCCGGCGCGTGTGGCGTCGGCGCGCTGCCAGGGCCTCTCGTTTGAAATTCCCGGGTCTGGGAAAATCCCTTCCACGCCCGCAGGTGACCGGCAATGCGCTCTTCCATGGAACCTTATCCTCCGGCGCATTCTCCCGCCGCCGCGCAAACATCCGCCGCGCAAACGCCCGCCGCGCAAACGCCCGTCGCCCGAGAGCCGGGCGCCCCGCAGAAGGGCGGCGCGGCGGTGCCTGTGCTGCTGGTGCTGTGTGCCGGATGCCTCATCGCGCTGATTTCGTTCGGGCCGCGCGCCTCCTCCGGCTTTTTCCTGCTGCCCATGTCGAACCAGTTCGGCTGGGGCCGCGACGTGTTCGGCTTCGCGCTGGCCTTGCAGAACCTGTTGTGGGGCCTGGGTTCGCCGTTCGCCGGGGCGATCGCCGACCGGTTCGGCATCGTGCGGGTGATGTGCGTCGGAGCGCTGGTCTATGCGGCGGGCCTCGCCCTGATGTCGGTCGCGATCACGCCGGGCCTGCTCAATCTCAGCGCTGGCGTGCTGGTTGGCTTCGGTCTTTCCGCCTGTTCGTTCAATCTCGTTCTCGCGGCCTTCGGCAAGCTGCTGCCGGAGCGCTGGCGCTCGCTCGGCTTCGGCGCCGGCACGGCGGCGGGCTCGTTCGGCCAATTCCTGTTTCCTCCGCTCGCCACCGGCCTGATCTCCCAGGTGGGCTGGCAGGAAACCCTGATCGTCTTTGCCGCCGTGATTCTGCTCGTGGTGCCGCTCGCGTTCGCGCTCTCGACTCGCGGCACGCAGACGGCAGGGGGCGGGCCGGTGGCCGCCCCGCGCCAATCCATTCGCGGCGCGCTCGGCGAGGCGTTCGGCCATCCCAGCTACGTGCTGCTGGTGCTGGGCTTCTTCACCTGCGGCTTCCAGCTCGCCTTCGTCACCGTTCATATGCCGGCCTATCTGGCGGACCACGGCATCACCGCCGGGGTCGGGGCCTCCACCCTGGCGCTCATCGGCCTGTTCAACGTCGTCGGCTCGCTGAGCGCAGGCGCGCTTTCGAACCGCTTTTCCCGCAAGTATCTCCTGGCGGCGATCTATGCGGCACGCGGCATTGCCATTGCGGCCTTCATTCTTTTTCCCATCACCCCGCTCACCTGCCTGCTGTTCGGGGCGGCGATCGGCCTGCTGTGGCTCTCCACGGTTCCGCCCACGTCCGGGCTTGTGATGCTGATGTTCGGAACGCGCTACATGGCCATGCTCTATGGCTTCGCCTTCTTCAGCCATCAGGTGGGCGGCTTCCTGGGGGTGTATCTGGGCGGTGTGCTTTATGAGGCGTTCGGCTCCTATGACGTGGTGTGGTGGCTCTCGGTGGCGCTTTCCTTTGCGTCGGCCGCGATCAACCTGCCGATCCGCGAGCGGCCCGTGGAGCGCCTGGTGCCCAGCGGCGCTTAATCGATTGTCGCGCGAATTCCATGATTTTCCGGCGGTTCCAGCACCTTGCGCGGCGCGGCGCGGGCGGGGCGGCGGCGTGGGCCGGCAAAAGCCGGCTTTGCATCCTTGCCCCGGCTGGCGAGTCCGGTGCATGGTCTTTGTTAACCAAAATCGCTTATCGAAGAGACATGCGAAGCATTTTCCTTGCGGCCGCCGGATGGACCTTGATCGGGATAGGTTCGGCTGGCGCTCAGAGCCTCAGTCCCGATCAGGCGCGCGCCTTCGTCGTGGGGCGGACATTCGCGTTCAATTGCTTTGAAGGCACGACCGGTGCCGGCCGTATCTTCCCTGACGGTTCCGTTGCGGGAACCATCACGCTGCGCGCCCAGGGCCCGGCGCGCTATGTGCGCCTGCCGCCCAATACGGTGCGCGTGCGCGGAGAGAATGTATGCGGCTTCATCGAGGGCATGACCTTCGAGCCGTGCTTCGAGGTCAACAAGACCGGTGCCGCCACGTTCCGCGGCTCGCTCGCCGGCGTGAACACCATGTGGTGCGAATTCACGCGCCTCGGCGCCGAGGCGCCGCAGGTCGCCACCCGTCGCCGGCCCAAGGCGCGGGACAATGCAGTAGCGCAGACCTCCGCCGAATAGGGGCCTGCCAGCGCCTCCCCCGTGCCGTTTGGCCGGTGGAGGGGGCCGCCGTGTCAGTCCGCGTCGACGGGCGGGATCCCGTCGTCCGCCTCCTGTGCCAGATCCCAGGCGCCCGTTCCCCGTGCCGGCGCTGATCGGGCCTCCCTCAGCTCGCTTTCCGGCGGGAGGGCTTCTTCCTTTCCCTCGATGGCGGAGCGGTGGCGCATCAGCTCGCGCCCCACATGATCCATGAAGGCGCGCACCCGCGCCGTCGCGCGCAGGTCCGGATGGGTCACCAGCCACAGGCTCGCGACCATCGCGGCATCCGGGGCCACGAGGCGTACCAGGCCAGGCGTCGCTGCGCCGATGAAGCAGGGCAGCACTGCGAGCCCGATACCCGCCGCCGCCGCTTCCGCAAGCCCGAGCACGGTGTTCACCCGATAGACGATGCGATCGTCGCCCGCGCGCTCGCGCAGCCATTTCATGGCGCCGACCTGGGCGAAGTTCTCGCTGAGCCCGACCCATGGGTGCGCCCGCAGGTTCGCGGCATCGAACGGGGCCT
The DNA here is from genome assembly GCF_043195105.2 of Roseixanthobacter finlandensis. Taxonomy (NCBI): domain Bacteria; kingdom Pseudomonadati; phylum Pseudomonadota; class Alphaproteobacteria; order Hyphomicrobiales; family Xanthobacteraceae; genus Roseixanthobacter; species Roseixanthobacter finlandensis. The sequence continues at coordinate 998,795 of NZ_CM195536.1, forward strand.
GGGTCAGCAGGTCCGGCCGACCGTAAACGCCCCAGCCGATGGTCGCGATGCGCCGCCCCACGAGCGTGTCGCCGGGGCGCTCGCTGGCGCGGATGGCGATGTCCGCATCACGCTTGGTCAGGCTGAGGGATTGGTTGGAGACCAGCACTTCCAGCCGGATTTCCGGATAGGCGGCATGGAACGAGGCGAAGATCGGCGTGAGCAGGTGCACCAGCAGCGTATCGTTGGTGGTCACCCGCAACTCGCCCGACGGCCGCAGATCCTGGCCCGTGATGCGGCGCTCGACGGCGAGAATGTCCTCGGCCATGCGATCGGCCAGCCGCACCATCTCCTCGCCGGTTGGAGTTGGGGCATAGCCGCTGCGTGCGCGCTCGAACAGGCGCGTGCCGAGCGAGGCCTCCAGCGTGCCCAGGCGGCGGAACACCGTGGAATGATTGACGCCGAGCATTTCCGCCGCCCCGGCGAGAGAACGCGTCTCGGCCACGGCCTTCACGAGGCGAAAATCATCCCAGGCGATCATATGTGCATCCGTGCAAGCGAGACCAGGCAATTCCGAGTATGGCTGTGCGTGGAGGGAAAAGCTACCTAGGGACCAGTTTAAATCCCTGGAGGTTCCAATGATCGATCTTCGTACCGCTCCCTACGGCCTGTTTCTCCTGCGCGTCGCCCTGGGGGCCATGTGGGTGTCACATGCGCTCATCAAGTATTTCGTGTTCACCGTTCCCGGCTTTGCCGGCTATCTGGCAAATGTGGGCATGCCGGGGTTCCTGGCGGTGCCGGTGATCGGGGTCGAACTGATCGGCGGCTTGCTGATCATCGCGGGTGTCTACGCCCGGCCGGTCGCGCTGCTTCTCATTCCGGTGATGCTGGGCGCCCTTTCGGTACATGTGGGCAACGGGTTCCTGTTCTCCAGCGCCGGCGGCGGCTGGGAATATCCGGCATTCCTGGTGATCGTTTCGGTTGTGGTGGCGCTGGCCGGGGAGGGTGCGTTTGCGCTGCAGCGGAGCGCGCAGGGCGGCCGGATTAATTTTGCCAGCTAAATTTATTGAGGCATTCCGCTAAGGGAATCGATTCCGGACCATCTCCCCCAAAAAATTGTTTCCGAAATGGCGGCTTTTTCTCTCACCGGCGAAGGCCGCCATCGCGAATGAGGCGCGTTCCAACGGCGGGAAAGTTAAATAGTACCGACCTTCTGTGCCATTTTGAACGCCTTCTCTGTTAATCCGGCCTTTGCCGGAAAAAGAGGCAAAAAAATCACGCGCACAATTAATGCCCTCTGGCATGAAACCTGCTGCCTTATTTTCTCCCCTTTGTCTGCATCCGGAGGTGGAGTTTCGGCTCGATGCGCGCTGTGTGTAGTATTTATTTTTGTTTTTATTTCATCAATTTCGAAAAAAATAAGTAATTCAAAGATCGTATCATTGAAACTTTAATTATGACGCAATAGATTTTGAAATCTATCTACTTTCTATAAAAATTAATGAACTTTTATACGCAATTTTGAGAGCGAATAGAGCGTAAATTGCGTTTATTTTGTTGAACTTGTGCGCTGCCGCGAAGCATTGGGCGATTGACGCTGCCCAGCCGGCCGGGCATAATTGTGATTAGTAAATTCCAGGGCTAAATGGGGGCTTCTGTGGCGGCTGACGGCGACATCCGAGTGTCGAGCGTGAATGTAGAGCCGGGACTCTACATTCTTCGCTATGCCTCCGGCGCCGCTGTCCGGTCGTCCCCGCTCGTGGAAGTTGCGTGCGATCCCCGGGCGCAGCAGGTCGTTTCGATCATATCTGATCCGCGGGTTGCGGCTGGGGTGCTTTCGGGGCCGGGTGCGGCGCTGGTGGTTCGGGCCGTCGCGCCGGCGAGTTTGCGTTTGGCTGTCCGGGCGGCAGAGCCTGGCGGTTCGCTGGAAGCACGAATTACGCTTGAGGCGGTGTCTCGTATCGCGGCTGCTTCGGCGCCTGTCGCGGATCTGGATGGGCGGGCGCCGCTTGGTGTCGTTCCGGTGATTCCGGCCGCCGGGGCGATGGCGTCCGCGGCGGTGCAGATTTTGGGTCATCTGGCGCGGCGCGGCGATGTCCGGGTCGGTTCAGGCGAATGGCTGGGCGGTCCTGCGGCGCCGCTCCCCATCGAGGGCGTTGCGGTTGCGGGCGTGCCGTCGTCGCTTGGTCTTGAATATCAGGTACGCAGTGGCGGGCGGAAGGTGCAGTGGTCTCCCTGGGTTCCAGCTGGGAGCTTTGCGGGGTCTCGCGGCCGGGCGATGCCGCTTCTTGGAATTCGGTTCCGTCTCGGATCTGCCGGGGCGGAGTTGCGGGCGGAAGCCCTGTTTCTTGGTTCACCTATTGTATCGCGTAGCGGGTCTGAGGTGGAGCTGGTCGGATTGTCGGATCTCGATCCGATGGTCGGGCTGTCTTTGTCCTTGTTGGACGCCGAAGTGAAATACGCGGGTGACGTTTCATCCGTGACGCGAGATGCGGCAGCCAAGGTTCGTGTGTTCAGGGCTGGTGCGCTTTAAAATCTAATTTTTGATTTCGTCACGCTGATGGCGAGCGGCGTGGTGGGGGTGTTTCATGGCGATCTATAATCTGACCGAAGCGCAGTTAGTTGATGGCGCCCAGGCCCAGGGCTGGGAGCCTTTGACCGACAGTGGAATCATTACCTCCGAGCAGCAGGAGCAGATCATTGCCGCGCTGACGCAGGCGGGTGTCTATAGCGACACGGACCCTGACGCCACGGCGAAGATCGAGGCTTTTGAGACCGGCGGCGCGGGTAGCATTCCCACTGACCCATCCGTCAAGGCCGTCATCTACGAGACGTCCGACAATGTGGAAGTGGATATTCCCGACACCAATTCCGCGGCCGGCCTGATTTATGTGACCGGTAGCGGCGATGATGTGCTGTTCACCAGCGCCACATCGACGGTGCTCATCGCCGGCTCCGGCAGTGACTTTCTGGATGCATTTTCGACTGGCAATATCCTGTACGGCGATGACGGCGACGACGGCCTCATCTCCGAGGTCGGCGGCAACACGCTTTATGGCGGCGGGAATGATGACGCCATCGTCACCACGGTCGGCTCGAACCTCGTTTATGGCGACGCCGGGAACGATACCATCACGGGCGGCGTCGGAGGCGAAGGCGGCAACGACGTCGACACGCTCTATGGCGGGGATGGCGCCGATTCCATCACGTCGCTCGGCACTTACAGCGCGCTGTATGGCGATGCAGGCAACGATACTCTGGCTGGCTTGAGCGGGCAGGATACGCTCTATGGCGGCGCCGACAATGACTTGCTGACGGTTTCCTCGGGCAGAAACCTTCTATACGGCGACGCGGGTAACGACACGCTTGTGGGCGGCGGCACTGGTGCAGATACGCTGTATGGCGGCGACGGCGTCGATCAGTTGAGATCCGCCGGCAGCTTCGACTTGCTTTATGGCGATGCCGGCGCGGATATCCTTCAGGGCTTCAGCGGTAACGACACCCTCTACGGCGGTGACGATGGAGACAACCTGTTTGTTCTGTCGGGCACGAACGTCCTTTATGGCGATGCAGGCAATGACAGCCTGACCGGCGGCACGGGCGCCGAGCCGGGCGTTGGCAGCAATCAATATTATGGCGGCGACGGCAATGATCAGATCATTTCCGTCAACTCCTACTCTTCCCTTTATGGTGGAGCCGGTACCGATGCCCTGACGGGCTTCAGCGGCAAGGATACGCTCTATGGCGGTGACGACGGCGACAGCCTGACCGTCGCGAACGGTAATAATATCCTCTACGGCGATGCTGGCAACGACACGATGTCCGCGGGCAGCGGCGGCGGCACGGATACGCTTTATGGCGGTCTGGGCAATGACGCGCTCTATGCCGTCGGGTCGCATGGATTGCTGTATGGCGACGCCGGAAAGGATGTCCTGGTCGGCTATAGCGGGCAGGATACCCTTTACGGTGGCGACGACGAAGATAATCTGGTTGTCGGAGCCGGCAGCAATATTGCGTATGGCGGGGCTGGGGTCGATACGATCCTCGGTGGCATCGGTGGCATCGCCGGATTGGGCGTGAACCAGCTCTACGGCGATGATGGCGCCGACAGCATCACCGCATTGAATGTCTATGCTTCCGTGTATGGCGGCACTGGAAACGACACGCTCACCGGCTTCAGCGGTCAGGACACGCTCTATGGCGGGGCCGACGATGACCGCATCGCTGTCGCCTCTGGAAACAATTTTCTATATGGCGATGAGGGCAACGATACGCTGAATGGTGGCAGCGGCGGCGGAACCGATGCCCTCTACGGCGGCGCTGGTACCGACACTCTCTATGCCACCGGATCGTATGCGGTCATGTACGGCGATGCCGACGCGGATAGCCTGAACGGCTTCAGCGGCCAGGATACGCTCTATGGCGGCACCGAAAACGACACCCTGAATGTATTCTCCGGCAACAACCAACTGTACGGCGGATATGGCGACGATACGCTGGTCGGCGGAATGGGCGCGGCCCTCGGCGTGGGGAGCAATCTGTTCCACGGTGATGACGGCGACGATACCATTACTTCGGTCAATTCCTACTCGCTGCTATATGGCGACGCCGGCGCGGATAGACTTCAGGGCTTCAGCGGCCAGGATACGCTCTACGGCGGGGACGACAACGACAGGCTCGATGTCGCGACCGGAAACAATCTTCTGTATGGCGATGCCGGTGCGGACACGCTGAATGGTGGCAACGGCGGCGGTACCGATGCGCTGTACGGCGGCGCTGGTACCGACAGTCTCTATGCCACCGGATCGAATGCCGTCATGTACGGCGATGCCGACGCGGACCGTCTGTTTGGCTTCAGCGGCCAGGATACGCTCTATGGCGGCACCGAAAACGACAATTTGACGACCTTCGACGGCAACAACCAGCTGTACGGCGGATATGGCGACGACACGTTGATCGGCGGCACCGGCGCAATCCTGGGCGCGGGAAGCAATCTGTTCCACGGCGACGATGGCAACGACACCATTATTTCGGTCAATTCCTACTCGCTGCTGTATGGCGATGCCGGGGCCGACACGCTGACCGGCTTCAGCGGCCGGGACACGCTCTACGGCGGGGCCGACAACGACACCCTGATCGTCGCTAATGGCAGTAACCTGCTCTATGGTGATGACGGCTCCGATCTTATGACCGGCGGTAACGGCATCGGCGCCAATACGCTCTTTGGCGGCCTCGGCGATGATCAGCTGTTTAGCGGCGGATCCAATGGCGAGCTGCATGGCGATGCGGGCAATGACTTCCTGCGCGGCTATAGCGGCGCGGACACGCTATATGGTGGTGACAACAATGACAGCCTCCAGGTCATTAGCGGCGGAAACCTGCTCTATGGCGATGGCGGTAATGATACGCTGACCGGCGGCGCGAGTGGTACTATCGACCACTTGTTCGGCGGCGCTGGTGCCGACAATCTTACCTCGCTCGGCACCCATGCGGAAATGTATGGCGATGATGGCAACGATAACCTGACCGGCTTCTCGGGCCAAGACACCTTGTTCGGTGGCGTCGGCAGCGATCAGCTGGTTGTGGTGAGCGGTGATAACCTGCTGTACGGCGACGCAAACAACGATTACCTCACGGCGGGCTCGGGCAATGACACCCTGTTCGGCGGCTCAGGGAACGATCAGCTGAATGTGCTTGTGAACGGCACTTCGGCGCTCTATGGCGGCGATGGCAACGACGTGTTCTTCCTGTCCTCCCAGACGGGTGACCATACCGTCGATGGCGGCATTGGCGGCGACACCTTGTTTCTCTTCGGACGTGACTATAATCCCGCTGACGTCAGCACCAATTCATCCACGGGCCATACCACGATCACCTTCACGGATCAGGTCATCTCCGTGGACAATATCCAGGATGTGTACTTCGTGGGGTCGACCACCCAGCATATTACTCTGCCTGGCAGCTGAGGCGCCGAAGCGCTTTCTTGCTCTTGACACTCTCAAGGCGCCCCGGCATTGCCGGGGCGTTTTTGTTTCCTGAAAGACCGCTTATGTTCGAGGGCCTTTATTCGCGCCTGTTACGATTGGAAGGCGATGTGGGGTATCGCCGGATCTTCTCGCCGTGGGCTTACCAGGTGGTCCGCGAACAACAGGTCATCCCGGTCGTGCACATGGAGGCGCTTGACCTGGCGGCTTGGTATCCGCTCGTGTGGTTGCGCGACGAAGGCGGAGCTGAGCTGCTTGCGCTCCGCTCGTTTCTGACCCGCGGCGAAGGGCATGCGCCCAATGCGTTGCGCATCACCCGCGCGCTGCCGCTGCTGCTCCAGGCATATCCGTTCGCCAGTCCACCAGACCTGCCGACCAGCAGCATGTTCGTGGATGATGCGGTCGCCGACGAACCGGATAACAACGGGGCCACGATCCTGGCGTCGAACGGGACGCCGAGCAAAGCCAGCACGCAGCGCATGTACGCCGCCGCATATTTTCGTTCCGCCTATGACATCACCCGCGAAATGAGCGCGCATCTGGATGCCGCGGGCCTGCTCGAGCCCTGGGTGATGGGATTGCCCGAGGAACCGCCGCTCGGCCCGTTCCCTGCGTTTCTCATCCTGCGGCCGAGCGCCTTTGCCAGCGATGCGTTCCGGCCGTTCGTGCAGACTTTCGGCCTTGCCGGCATGCGCCTTCTGAACGCGCACGCCCTCTCGCTGTATCGTGCCAGCGTGCTGTACCAGAATGCGCGGCGGGCCCTCGCCCCGCGGCAACTTGCAGGCCTTGCCTCGGCGTGAGAAGAGAAAACGTGGATCAGGATATCTTCGGCTTTCGGCCCATTCGGCAAAGTGAGACGAGCCTCTGGTCTCGCCCGCGCAGCTTTGCTTTTGCCGAAGCGATGGAGCGCGTCGCGCTTGCCGAATCCGAATTGCTCCAGGCCAGCCATCATTTGCCGATCCTGGTGGAAACCACGCGCCAGAAAGTCCAGGTCGTGGCCGGCCTCTCTGGGCGCCTGCTGCGGCACCCGCTCCTGGATGGCGAGGGGCGGTGGTCGCGCCCCTATGTGCCGCTGCGGCTGCGCTGCCTTCCGTTCACCATCGCCCTGACTCCGGGCGAGGGCGACCCCAAGGTGACGGTCCTGGTCTCCGACATGCTTTTGTCGACCCAGATGCAGTCGGAGGGCATGCCGATCGTCAGCGAAGACGGCACCGCCAGCCAGGCGGTGGTCGAGCTGATGCGGCTGTTGTTGCGCGCGGAGGCGGGAAACGCGGCCCTGGCCCTTGCGGCCGAGCAATTGATCCTGGCCGATCTGCTGCTGCCCATCGGCCCCTCGCGCGAGGGGGGCACGCTCTGGACGGTCGCAACCGAGCGCCTGGCGGCGGTTACGGCGGCGCGTGCCGCGCTGCTGGCAAAGCCCAGCATGCTGGGCTCGCAACTGCTGTTCTGCCTGCTGTTCTCGCGGCGAATGCTGCATGCGAATCTCGGCACGGAGGTCCATCGCATCGAGACGCCGGAGACCGGAACGCCGCAGGCCGTGCCCGCCGCGGACTCGGCCAATCTCAGCGCCCTGAATTTCGCGATGGATGAGAGTGACCTCGTGCCCCTGGATGCCTTGGCCGCAAACGGGGCGGAGTCGACCTGAGCATGCCCACCGCTCTGTTCGTGCACAATAGTTTCCCGGCGCAATATCGGCATCTGGCTGCGGCGCTGGCGGCGCGGCCGGGATGGCGCGTGTTTGCCTTCGGTTCGAACACGGCCCAGCCTCTGCCGGGCGTGACGCTGCTGAAGTATAATTTCGAACCGGAGCTGCACGGGGCGGAGGGGGTCCATCCGTTCGCGCGTCGCTTCAATAGCGAATGCTACCGCGCTGAACAATTGGTCTATCTGTCCAATGCGGTTCGCAGTAACGGCGCCGAGCCGGACATCATCTACGCTCATCCCGGATGGGGCGAGACCTTGCCTTTGCGAACCATCTTTCCGCAGGCCAAGATCGTGATGTTTTGCGAATTCTTCTATCACGCGCGTGGTGCGGATGTGGGATTCGATACGGAATTCCCGCAGTTCGGAATGGACGGCCTGGTGCGCATCGAAATGAACAATGCAACCATGGCGCTGTCTTTGCTCCAGGCCGATTGCGGCGTCGCGCCCACCGAATGGCAGCGCAGCGTCTATCCCGCGGAGATGCACAGCAAGATCAAAGTCATTCATGATGGCATCGACGTGGAGGACGCGATTCCCGACCCCACGGCGCAGCTTGTCCTGTCGGGCGGCGCGGGCACGTTGCGGGCGGGCGAGAAGATCATCACCTATGTGGCGCGCAATCTTGAGCCCTATCGGGGTTTTCACATCTTCATGCGATCCTTGCCCGAGGTGCTCAATGCGCACCGCGATGCGCGCGTGCTGATCGTCGGCGGCACTGATGTATCCTACGGCCGGCGCTCGGTGGACGGGCGAAGCTGGCGCGAGGTTTTCGCGACCGAGGTGGCCGGGCAGCTCGATATGTCCCGGGTGTTTTTTCTTGGCCACGTGCCGCGCAAGGTCTTCCTGAAGGTGCTTCAGGTCTCCGCGGTGCACGCCTATCTCACCTATCCGTTTGTGTTGTCCTGGTCTTTGCTCGAGGCAATGTCCGCCGGTTGCCTGGTGGTGGGCTCGGACACGGCTCCGGTCCGGGAGGTGATATGGGACGGTCACACCGGGCTGCTGACGCCCTTCTTCTCGCACCACTATTTGGCGCAGAGGATGATCCAGGCGCTCGACACGCCGCGGGCGTTTGATGGCATCCGGCGCGAAGCGCGCGCGAGCGTGGTTCGCCGCTTTGCCGTTGCCGATTGCGTTCAGCGTCAATTGGCTCTCGCCGATGATCTTCTGGCCTTACGTTAGGGTAAATGATCTGCAATGGGCAGTTGGCAGCCCTCTGACCGCAGCGCAGCAATGTGCTATGTTGCGTGTGTCGAAATCTGGGATTGCGTATGACCCGAGCGAATTCCCCAACATTTATTGCGATCCGAGATCTCATTCCGGCGTATGTCGGGTTGTTTCTGTTGAGTGCGTTTCTTCCGATCTTTTTTCTCGTCGGGCCCTTGTTTGGTTATCTGGTAAGTTCGCGTGTTCTGCCCAGCCGCAGCCTGAGTTCCCTGGCTGTTCTTGTGATTATTGCGCTGTTCTTGATGGTGATGGGCGCCATCATTGATCATATCCGGGAAAAGGCGCTGGGCCGCATTGGAATTGCGCTGGATGCGCGCCTCAGCAAGGCGTTCTTCGCCACGCTGCATCGTGAGGACGCCGCCAACAGATTGACGGCCACCACCCTTGCCGACCTGGATTTCGTTCGGGAGTTTCTGACCGGTCGGGTGGTGACGGGGCTCTTCGATGCCCTTTGGTCGCCCGTCCTCATTGCCTGCTTGTTCATGATTCACTGGCTCTACGGGGCAGTTTCGCTGGCGGCGATTTTGATCCTGAGTGGCCTGTCGCTGTTCAATCAGTGGGTGGTGCGCGAGGATAGCTCGCGCTATCTCAAGGTCGCCGGCGCGACCAGCGAGTTCGGCGCCGCCCTGTCGCGTAATTCGGAAACCGCGCGTGCGCTGGGCATGATGCCGCCCTTGCGCGACCGCTGGCATTTGATGCATTCCGCGATGCTGGGATGGCGCGAGGAGGCGGGGCGGCGCGCGGGCATTGTGCGATCGGCATCGCGTTTCGTGCAAGCCAGCCTGTACGTTGCGGTTTTCGCCGTGGGTGCCTTGCTGGTGATGGCCGAACAGGTGGATCAAACCGCTATGTTCATCGCGATGATGCTGATCATGCGGGGCGTTTATCCCATCGAAGCTCTGATCTCCAACTGGGAAGCCATCAGCCGATTTGCCCCGGCGCGTCATCGGTTGGACGCTGCCTTTCTGGGGGCGGAGCGCGCGCAGCGCATCTCCTTGCCGCGCCCGGACGGCCCGTTCATCGTGTCGCGCATCTGGGGCGCGGCGCCGGGCAGCGACAAGGTTATCATCAGCGACGTCTCCTTCACGGTCTATCCAGGCCGTGTGCTGGCGATCGTCGGCCCCTCGGGGGCGGGCAAATCCTGCCTCGCGCGCCTGCTGGTGAATATCTGGACTCCGCGCCGTGGCACCATTTCACTCGGCGATCACGATTTCACCCATTGGAACCCGGACGAACTCGGGCGCCTGGTCGGATATGTGCCCCAGGACGTGGAGTTCATGCCCGGAACGGTGGCGCAGAACATCGCGCGGTTCGATCCGGTTCAATGCGAGGATACGCAGATGCTGGTGGAGGCGGTTGAGATCGCCGGCGTCCAGGACGTGATCCGCAGCCTGCCGGATGGTTTCAATACCCCGATCGGGCCTGGCGGCTATGTGCTGTCGGGCGGCCAGCGCCAGCGCATCGCCATGGCCCGCGCTGTGTTCGGCGATCCCTATCTCATCGTCATGGACGAGCCGAATGCCAATCTCGATTCGGTCGGCGAGCAAGCGCTCGGAAGCGCGATCCAGCGCCTGCGTTCTGGCGAAAAGGTGGTGATATTGGTGACGCACCGCATGAGCTTGCTCGCCTTTTGCGACGACCTCCTGGTGCTCAACGGGGGCGCGGTCCAAGCCCATGGGGACCGGGACAATATCGTCAACCGCCTGCCACGCCTGAAGGCTACGCCCGCCTTGACGGTGATCGGCGGCGATCGCGATGATCGGGAAGCCTGATGCTCGACAATTCCTATCTTCTGAAGGCGCCAGTGGCGCCGAGCGACTGGAAGGCCGTGCTTTCCTGGGGGTATCTGATCGTTGCGCTCTCGCTGGCGGGGACGCTGGGATGGGCGACGTTCGCCCGCATCGACAGCGCGGTGATCGCCAGCGGCGTCGTCTCGGTGGAATCCAACCGCAAGACCATCCAGCACCTGGAGGGCGGCATCGTCGGCGAGATCCTGGTGCGGGACGGAAGCGTCGTGAATGCGGGCGATGTGCTGCTGCGCCTTGATCCTACCCGCTCCGAGGCGACCGCGCAGCTTTATCGCAAGCAATTGGCGCAGGCCCTGGTCCTGGAAGCGCGCCTGGAAGCGCAGCGCAACATGGCGGACAGCATTACGTTTCCGCCGGAAGTCACCGCCATGATGAAAGACCCGATCGTGGCGGATGCGGTGAACGACAACAAGAAGCAGTTCGAGGCCCGCCGCGATTCCCTGCTCGGGACGCTCAATGTCAATGCCTCGCAGGCCCTGCAGGCGCAGCGGGATATCGAACAGGCCCAGATCCAGCGCACCAACAACCAGGAACAGCTGGTGACCGTGAATCAGGAATTGGAGGCTCTGCGCGAGTTGAAGGCGAAGGGGCTCGTCTCGGTTCCCCGGATCGCGGCCACGGAGCGCCAGCAGCTGACCATGCAGGGGCAGATCGACGCTGCGACCGTCGCAGAAGCCAAGGGGCAGGAGCGGCTTCGCGAGCTCAGTGCCCAGGCCGAGCAATTGCGCAAGGAGTACCGCCAGGAAGCGGCCAATCTCGTTTCAGACGTGCGCAAGGCCATCGGAGATGCGCGCCAGCAGATCGTTGTGGCCCAGGACACCCTCTCCCGCATCGAGATCAAGGCGCCGGTTTCCGGCATCGTGCAGCAGATGAAGGTGTTCACCATCGGCGGCGTGATCCGGGCGGGCGACCCGATTATGGATATCGTGCCCGCCTCCGACACGCTCGTCATCCGCTCCAAGGTCCTGCCCGTCGATATCGATCGTGTGCTGATCGGCGAGGATGTGCGGATCCAGCTGCCACAGTTCCAGTCCTACGGCAGCATGTCGATGAAGGGCAAGATCCGCACCGTGAGCGCCGATGCGCAACAGGATTCGCCGACCACCGCATCCTATTATGCCGTGGAGGTGGATGTGGACCGCAAGTCGATCCCGGAGGAGATCAACGACAAGCTGATGCCCGGCATGAATGCCACGGCCATCATGCCCACCGGACGGCGCACGGTGATGCAATATCTGCTGAGTCCGCTGATCGATCGGCTTTCCACCGCCCTGCGCGAGCGCTGAGCACGCTTGATCGGCTTCCTTGGTCGGGCTGAAGGAGGCTCCACGCCCCTTCAGCGGGACGCCCCTTTTCGCGGATCGGGTGGTCGGGCAGCGCTTCAAATATCGCGGGTGAGGCGTTTTTCGGGCGCGCACCGGCGCCGGTGCGCTCGAAGCGGCGTCAAAGCCCGGCCGGCCAGCCCTGCGGCGGCTGCGGCTCGGCAATCCGGGGAGCGGGACGCATCGGCGGCCAGCACAAGGCGCTATAGGGTGCCCCCTCCCGGGTCAGGATGGGATTGTAAAGCAGGTCCTGCGCGAGGGTGGCGCTCCAGCGTGCGCGTAGGCTCCGCAATTCCCGGGCGCGGGCGGCCGCCAGCGGCGAGCGGCCGAGCGCTGAAGTGCCGATTCGGCCCGGCGCAAGGTCGCGCACCACGGCGTTCGGCGTCATCACCAGGCGCTTGCCGCGTGCCCGCAGCCGCAGGCTGGCGTCGATGCCGGCAAAGAAGGTGGGGAAGCGCAGCGCATCCAGGCCACCGAGATCGCGCAGGAGCGCGGGCCGCACGGCCACGCAATCGAAGCTCAGCGCCGAGACCTCGTGCGCCACGCGCAGCAGATCGCCATAGCCGGGGTCCGAGATCCGCCGGCCGGCGAAGGCGCGCACCACATCAAGGTTGGGGCCGAGCACATAGCCCGCGTCGCAGACATGGTCCTCCGCGTCGATCACGAGCGGCGCCACGGCGCCCGTGTCGCGTCCCTCCAGCCGGCAGCGCAGTTCGTCGAGCCAATCCTCGTTGAGGGGGGCCATGCCGCCGGAAAGGAAGATCACCGACTGGCCTTCCGCGCCCGCCACCACCGCATTGAAGGTTTCGGCGCCGCGTGGATTGGCGCGTTGCAGCACTTTGACCTTGGGCAGAGGGGAAAGCAGCGGCGCCAGGGCCGGATTCACCTTGCCGGGGGGCAGGATGATGATCAACTCCCCATCGACACGGCGCAGGGCCGGCAACGCCGCCCGCAGGCAGCGTTCCGCCAATGCCGGATATGAGGCCGCATCCACAACCAGGTCGACGCGTTCGCGCGGTGGCGCCCGGGCAATGCGCACGGCGGGCAGGCATTCGCCGATCGCGATCGCCTGTCGGGCGATCTGCTTGGTGACGGCGAGATGTTCCGCCGTCGCCCGGTTCAAGGCGGCGTGTCCTCGTCGCAGGCACGCCGCCGGCACCCGCGCCAGCGCGCCCGGCATATGAACGATGGCGCCGACCGGCAGCGGATGAAAGTCATAAAGGAAATTGGCCAGCCGGAAGACGGAATTGGCGCCGCGCTTCAGCGCCGTGCGCAGGGCCGGCGTGCGCAGCACGAAGCAGCGGGCGGCAAACCCCTGCTCCAGGCTGCGTTCATAATCGGCGGCGGGGAAGGCGAGGGGCCAGACGGTGCCATCGGCCTCTTCCACATCCACGTCGGCGAACAGCATGATGGCGCGGGGATGGTCCGCCAGCGCCTGGGCGATCCGCGTCACGCCGCCGGGCCGCAGGCGCGCGCCGGCGGGGAGGAAGGCGAAGGCGGTGCTGTTCCGCGCCTCGCCGGTCATGAAGGCACCCAGCGGTGCGGGATCGAAATTCGCCTTGGCGCCATCGCTCGGCAATGCGCCGGCGACCCATTGCCCGCCTTGGTGCTGAAGTGCGCCGAAGGAGACGTCGAGCGCGTCTTCCCCCAGAAAGACCAAAGCGAGTTGCTCCGCCGCCGTGCCTTCGGGCAGCGCGAGCGCCGGCGCGGGGGGCTGTGCGGCGCACCAGGCTTCGTATTCGGTGAAGGGGAGGGAGCGGGGAAACAGCTTTTCGTGCAGGTCGATGCGGACCGCTTCGGAATGCCGGTCCGACCCGTCGTCTGGAAATTGGCGCTCGAGCAGCGCACGCACCGGATCGGCGAAGGCCAGGAAAGGCACGGCGGCGCCGCCCACCGGCTGCCCATTGCCCACCGCCTGCCCTGCACCGATCTCCTGTTCTGTGCTCATCTCCTGCCCGCCGCTGATGTCCCAGCTGCCGACCGATGGGCCGGCGATGGTGAATACGGCCTGATGCAGGCGCCCGTCGGCGAGGGTTTGCGGCAATTCCAGATCAAAGCCGCGCACCGGCTGGAGCACGCCATCGGCGAAGGCGCCGCCCCAGCGGTCCGCCGGGACGTCCATCACCGCATCGCCATCCACCGCCACCAGAATACGCGGCGTGGCGGCATCCTCGCCCGAGCCGGGCTGGCGCACCCAGCCGCGGAACCTGAGGTTGCCGAGCCATTCCACATGGCCGCGCGCGGCCTCGCCCGCCGGCTCGACCGGCTCGGTCAGGGGCAGGACTTCGTCCACATTGGCCAGCCGCGCCTCAAAGCGGGTGGCGCTGGCATGCACCGGGGCGGGGACGAGGAACTGGAAACCGTAGCAGCCATCGCCGATCCCCGCTTCGGCGAGCACCGGATGGAACAGGTCCGCGCGCGTGACCTGGATCGGCACGCCGTCCACCAGCAATTCCACCACATGGCGCCGCGTGAGGTCTTCCGGGTCCATGACGAAACCGGAGAAGCCGGTCTCGCCCGAGGCGCCGAATGCCGCCCGCACGCCGCATGCCATGGGCACGCCGATGGCCACCATCTCGGACAGGGCAGGGAGAGCGGAATTCATTGCGGGGGCAGGCTCCTGATCCAGTCAAGGATGTACCGGACAGCTTCGGAATTTGCCATGTCCGGCGCAAGAACCAGATCGCCGATGGCACCGGTGCCTACGCCAAAGAACGCGCATGGTAAATTGCTGCGCCCCGCCGCCATGGCCAGCGGATGGCCGAGCCCTTCGCGGTCGGCGATGACGATGCGGCCGATCTCCAGCGCGGCCATCAGGTCCGCCGCCTCATGGGCCTGCACGGGACCCAGCACCACCAGTTCGGGAAGGCTGGCAAGGGCACGGTCGTCGAGGCTCGAGCCGAGCACGAACAGCGCATTGCCCGCGCCCGCGGCCCTCAGTGCCAGGGAGAGCGCATGCGCAAGCCCGTGGGCGCGCGCCTCCGGATGGGGCAGCAGCAGGCCGATCGGCGCATCGCTCAGCGGCACCGTCGCCCGCGCGGTCGTCCGGAACGGGCCGGCCGCGTCCCGCACTTTCCACGGCAGCACGAGGCGCTGGCCGCGCACCGCTTGTGCGATCTGCTCATGGGCCGGCGACACGGCGCCGATGGCCGGCTCGGCGAAGACGGGCCAGAGCCGGGCGGTCGTGCCCGGGCGAACCGGCAGCGCATGGATGCGCACCTCGATCGAAACACCGAGGCCGCACAGAATCTGCCAGAGAGCATCCGGCAGCGCTTCATGGCCGAGCACCTCGATCTGCGCGAGCGGGCGCCGGGCGAGATCGGCGGCGAGCGCGAACGCATCCTCGGGGTTCGCGAGGTCGAAACGCAGATTTTGCGGAAAGCCGCCGTCCGAGGCTGAAAGATAGAGGTGCCAGGCGCCGGGGCGGCCCTTGAGCGCGGCGCGCAGCACCGGCGCGGCCGCGTCTTCTCCATGCGCGTGCAGCAGCGCGTCCGCAGCCGTGGCGAGGTTCGGTCCGTGCACCAGCAGGCGCACGGGGCGACTGTCCGGGGGCAGGTCGGCTTCGATGGCGGCGCGCACGCCGCGCAAGGGATCGGCGGCCACGAAGCTTCCGCACGCCGCCTCATAGGTGGGAAACGCGGCGCCGAGGCGCTTGAGGTTGCGCACCACGAGGCCGCGCTTCTCGCCCTTGAAGGAGCGCGTGCCCTCATGCCCCACATAAAGGTCCGCCGCGCACACATTGCGCCAGCCGAAGGCGCGCGCGCGCAGGCAGAAGTCGGCATCTTCCAGATAGCCGCGCCCCCAGCCTCCCGATAAATGGCCGACATCGTCGAGGCAGCGGCGGGTGATGTAGAGGCAGAAGCCGATGCCGCTCGGCAGGTCGATGACGACGCCGCCATTGGTCCGCTCGGCGCTCGCGTCGATGCGTGCCAGCGCCTTGGCGTCGGGCAGGGGATTGGCGCGGAACGGAACCGGCAGGCTCACGAACTCCCCATTATTGGAGAGCGGAACCACCGTTCCGATATCCTCGGCGCCATAGGCGGCGGCGCGCAGCCGTTCGGCGAACCGCGCCGGCAGCACCGTATCGGCGTTCAGCAGCAAGATGTCCCCGTGCGGGATCGCGGCGATGCCGCGATTGACCGAGCGCACGAAGCCGAGGTTGAGCGGGTTGTCCAGAATGTCGAGATGGGGCGCGGAAAGCCCGGCCAGATAGGCGCGCAGGTTGTCGTCCGGCGGATCGTCCGCCACCAGCAGAATGCGGGTGTCGATCGAGGGGCGGTGCGCCAGCACGCTTTCGATGCAGCGCTGCGTTGCCGCCGCATCGTCATGGACCGGAATGAGGAGGGTGAGATGTTCGCCCCGTTCATCGTCCCGTCCATCCTGGGGGGCGGGCGCGCGGCGGGCAGGAACCGGCTCCGGCGCGGTCTGCCGCACCAGGCCGTACCGCTGGTCTCCCACGCGCACGAACACATGGGCGTCCGCCGGCGGTAGGGAAAGTTCGATCGCGGCGGCGCGCCCGAATGGCGCGGCCAGGGGGTGGTCGCCCTGCGGGTCGAGCGTCCAGCTCTCCTGTCCGTCCGGGGTGAGGAAAACCAGGGCGGCGGTCGCGTCCGCCGGCCATGTGGCGAATCCGTGCAGGCGGCCGGCGGACCACTCGAGATGGGCGAAGGCCGCGTGGCCGATCGCCCGCAGGGCGCGCAGCGCGGCCCCACGCAGGCCGGGCTCGGCGGCGGTGCCCGCGAGGCGCAACGCGGCCTGCTCCTCCTCGGCGGCGGTGCCGTGGCTGAACAGGATGGCCGCCGCGCTCGCCTCATGCGGATCGAGCGCGATCAGCCGGCGCGCGGCCCGCACGGCCCCCTCGGCCCGGCCCAGCATCAGATAGGCATAAGCGAGGCGCAGTAGGTCGGCCGGCGCGTCCACCGCTTTGCCGCGTGTATCGCGCTCGGCCTCCGCGAGGGCGATCAGCGGACGAACCGCCGCCTCGGCGGTATCGGCTTTCAGCCCGAGTAGAAGTGACCCGCGCGCGGTCTGCAATCCCGTTCGCGAGGCGCGCTGGTCCACGGTCCCGGTCACCGGCGCGGACCCATGGGCGGGGCCTAGGCCGTGCGCGCGCGGGGCGCTGCTTCGCGGGGGTCTTGCAGCAACGCCGCTTGCGGCGTGCCGGACAGGCAGTGGTTGGCCAGATCCATGGAGCCGACGAGCGCCAGAACCCACAGATCGTAGGAGCCGCCTTTCATGGCGCGCACCTCCCGGAACCCGGCGGCCACCAGCTTGTCCGCCAGCCGCCGCAAGGTGAAGCCGGTGTTATGGGCCATATGGCTCTGCCCGGCCGCGACCGAGGCGGAATGGCCGAACAGCATGTCCAGCGCCGTGATCGGCCCCGCCGGCGAGACATAAGCGACGTCTTCCAGCCGGCCATCCGCCACCAGCTTGGCGATGCTGGCGATGTCGGGGCAGGTGATCAGGGCGAATCCGTCGCCGCTCAGAATCCTGCGGAATTCCGCCATGGCCAGCGGCACTTCGTGGGCGTGCAGATGCTCCACATTGTGCGAGGACCAGACGGCGTCGAAGCTGCCATCCTTGATCTGCGGCATGGAGACCATGCTGCCGACGATGTCGGGTGCCACGCGCGGTTCGATATCAAGACGGACCTCGGTCCATTCCTGGCGATGAAAGGCCGGGTGGAGTCCTTTGCGTGTCGCAGGACCGGATCCGACGTTCAGGACCCATCGCTGCAAGCGCTCAATCTCGTCCGCCGGCAATTATCGTCTCCCTTGCCACGCTTCGGCAGCCCTTGTTTGGATCGTTTTGGGGTCTTCCGCCCCGCTTTTCGTCACCTGGAGGGCAGATTGAATTTGTTCTTAAATAACATGATGTGCCCGCCTCTGCCAGAGCCGGGCGCGCGGGCGAATCGCGCCCGCCGACGTCATGGCCGCGCCGCTGATTTCTGAAGCATGGCGAGGCGGGTTTCCTGGCGGGTTTCCTGGCAGATTTCCTGAGGAACGCACGCGAGGCAAAGGGGTGCGCAAGGGGCGCAAGGGGCGCCGAGAAGAGGGCGCCGAGAAGGGGCGGTGGATCGAGGACCAGGCTCATGAAAAAAGGGGCCGTGCGGCCCCTTTTTCTGCTCCGTTCGCGAGGCCCGGCGCCGGCCGTGCCCTCAATTGCTCTTCTGCCCGTCCGCCTTCGGTGCATCGGTCTTCGGTGCGTCGGTTTTGGGTGCATCGGATTTGGGTGCATCGGCAGGTGAGGGTGCATCCGCCTTCGGTGCATCCGCCGTGGGCGCGTCGACCTTGGGAGTGTCACCCTTGGGCGCATCGGCCTTTGGGATATCGGCTGGGGCGGGAGCATCCACGGCTGGCTTGTCCGCACCGGTCTTTATGTCCGCGGGCTTGGCCTCCGCAGGTTTTGCATCTTCCGCCTTTTTCACCGGGGCATCGGCCGGGGCAGCACCTTCGGGCGTGGTCGTGTCGAGGCCGTCCTTGATCTTCTTGACGATCTTGCCGAGGTCTTCCGGCTCGGGCTTAAGGTCGCGCGCATGATTCCACTGGAAGGTGGCTTCCAGACGCCGGCCCACCTTCCAATAGGCGTCCCCGAGATGGTCGTTGATGACCGGATCCTGCGGCTTCAGCTCCACCGCGCGCTCGAGGTCCGAAACCGCGTCGTCATAGCGGCCGAGCTTGAAATTGGCCCAACCGAGGCTGTCGACGATGTAGCCGTCGTCGGGCCGCAGCTCCACGGCCTTGCGGATCATGGCGATGCCTTGGTCGAGGTTGGTGCCCTGGTCGACCCACGAATAGCCGAGATAATTCAGCACGTGCGGCTGGTCGGGATAGAGTTGCAGCGCCTTCTTCAGATCGGCCTCGGCCGCCGGCCAGTTCTTGCTGCGCTCGTTGCAGATGCCGCGGAAATAATAGAGCGCCCAATTGGCCCGCGTCGGGTCCGGCAGCAGGGCGAGGGCTTTGCTGTAGGTGGCGGCGCATTCGCCGAACATCTTGCGGCCCCGCTCGATGCCGGCGAGAGCGACCAGCGCCTCCAGATCCTTCGGATTGGCCTTGATGAGCGCTTCGAGATGCTTGCGGGCCTCGGCGGTCTTGTCGGTGGCGTCGAGATTAATCGCCAGCTGCACCTCGGCATTGCGCTTCAGGGGCGAGGAGGCGGGGATCTTGTCATAGACCTGGATCGCCTTTTCCGGCTGCTTGAGCTGCTCATAGAGGTCCGCGAGCGACAGGCCGGCCAGCGGATGGTCGGGATCGAGCCAGAGGCCGAGTTGCAGATAGACCAGCGCGAGGTCCTCGCCGCCCTGGCGCGCGAGCGCCGCGCCGAGGCCGTAGAGCACTTCGGCCGCACCCTCCTGGGGCGTGCGCACCAGCGGCGGCAATTGGTGCCCCGCCTCGAGTTCCTTCAGCGCGGCTTCCACCAGCGGGTGGCGCGGCATCAGCTTGTCGAAATTCCTGTAAGCCGCGATGGCGGCCTCGGTCTCGCCATTGCGCGAGGCCCAGCGGGCATAAGCGTCGATCGCCCGCAGCGTGACCGGCTCTGTCTTCATCGCCAGTTCCAGGCGCTTGCCGGCTTCCTTCTTGTTGCCGCTAACGTCGAGGATCAGCCCGGCATGCAGGTTCTTGAAGCTGGCGTACCAGTCCGGTCCCTGCAGGCGGTCGATCATTTCGACGCCGGCCTTGGGCGTGCCGGAGCCGACCATGGTCCAGGCGGCGAGCAATGTGGCCGTGAGATCGCCGATGGGGCCGCGCACCGACAGGGACAGATTGGTCCGCGCGGTGGTGTATTTCGCGGCCTTGATGGCGCGCGTCGCCAAGGCGAGGCGGGCGATGCGGTGGGACCGATCCACCTTCACCAGCCGGTCGGCGAGCGGCATGGCTTCTTCGACGTCGCCGTCCACCAGCATGGCGAAGAAGGCGCGTTCCACCACCTCGTCATTGCGCGGATCGAGCTTGAGCAGCGCGCGCAGATAGGCAACGGCGGCCTCGGTGTCGCGTTCCGAGCCGGCGAGGCGCGCCGCGAGGTAACTGCCCGAGAGGGTGGCATCGGAGATGGGCGGAAAATCCGCCCGCGCGGCGCCGGGCGCCACCGTCATCAACGACACGCAGAAAGCGGCCGCGATGGCCAGGGGCGAGCGAATGAGCGAAATCTTCACCGGGCAGAAATCCTGGAAGGAGCGTGGGGCTGAGAGAAACCGCGCCACATGGCGGGAGGATGGCGACTTTCCGCAAACCTCGCAAGTTACGTCAGCGGTTCTGTCTTTCGACGCCGCTTGCGGTCCGCGGGCCGGCACGCCATAAGCCAAAATCATGCAAAAGCTTGTGGCGCGCGCTCCGGCAAAGGTCAATCTGACATTGCGCGTCCTGCGCCGGCGCGCGGACGGGTTTCACGATCTCGCGAGTCTCGTGAGCTTCGCAGGGGCAGCTGACCTGCTTTCCCTAGCGCCAGATGCGGCGTTCGGCCTCGAAGTGACCGGGCCCACCGCGCCGGCCGCCGGCCCCCAGGGCGAGAATCTGGTGTTGCGCGCGGCTGATGCCCTTCGGGAACGGGTCGGCGGGCTGCGACTCGGGCGGTTCCATCTCCTGAAGCGCCTGCCGGTGGCGGCGGGGATTGGCGGCGGATCCTCCGACGCGGCGGCCGCCCTGCGCCTGCTGGCCCAGCTCAACGGCCTGGATCTGGCCGATCCGCGCGTGATCGACGCCGCGCGGGTGGTGGGCTCGGATGTGCCGGTGTGCCTCGCGCCGCGTGCGCGCATGATGCGCGGGGTGGGCGACCAGCTCTCGCCGCCGCTCGATTTGCCGCCGCTGCCGGCGGTGCTGGTGAACTGCCGCGTGGCGGTGCCGACCGCGCCGGTGTTTCGCGCCCTCGGCCTGCAGCCGGGCGAGGACTTGCCCGGTCCGCCCCATGGCGAGGCGATACCGGCCGGGCGCGCCGCTTTGCTGGATTTTCTCGCCCGCACCCCCAATGATTTGGAGCCGCCCGCGCAAAGCGTGGCCCCGCAGATCGGGCATGTGAAGGCCCTGCTGCAATCCGATCCCCGCGTCCGGTTCGTGCGCATGTCCGGCTCGGGCGCGACGGTGTTCGCGCTCACCGACACGTGCCGCGATGCCGCCGGGCTCGCCAAGGCCGTGAGCGCGGCCCATCCCGATTGGTGGGTGCGCCCCACGGTGCTGCGATGACCCTTCTTGCTTATGTCGTCGCGGCGCTCGCCGAGATCGCCGGCTGCTTCGCTTTCTGGCACGTGGTGCGGGGGGACGGGTCCCATTGGTGGCTGGTGCCCGGCTTCGCCAGCCTCGCGGTGTTCGCCGGGGCGCTGACGCTGGTGGAGTCCGCCGCCGCCGGGCGGGCGTTCGCGGCCTATGGCGGCATCTATATCGTCGGCTCGCTGGCCTGGATGTGGGGCGTGGAGGGCGTGCGGCCGGATCGCTATGACGCCATCGGCGCCGCGCTCTGCCTTGCCGGCGCGGCGGTCATCGTGTTTGGGCCGCGCGGCTGAGGGATCAGATCAGCCAGCCGTCGCCGCTGGTGCTGGTGAAATCCAGCTGCACGATCAAATCATTGTAATCGTGGTCGCCGCCGCCGGCCAGATCCTCCCAGCCCCAGGTGTTGAGCCCGTAGCTCCACAGATGGGTCACGCCCGCGCCGTCGGCCTGCTCATTGGCCTGCGCGAACCCCCAGAAGGTGTTGGCCCCGTTGGTGAGCTTCATGGCGATGATGTCGCCGGTATTGACCCTGGTAATCTCGGTCTGGGCGTAATTGCCCCAGCCCGGGCCGTCGATGGAGGTCTGTCCGTCGACGGTGTGATAGGCGCGGGCCTGCGCCGCGTCGGCATAGCCGGCCGCGCCCGGCGCGAGGCCGCCGATATCGCCGTTCAGATCATCCACCTTGTAGAAGGTCAGGTGGGTCTCGTCGGCGCCGTTCTGGCGCAGGCGCACCACCACGTCCTGGCTGTTGGCGCCGCCGGCGGTCTCGGCGATGGCGACGGGGCGGGCGAGCGTCACGGCGGCATCCTCGGTTCCGAACGCGGCGAACCCGAAGGTCGAAGTGAGCGCGGCCTGGTAGAGCGCCAGGGCATCCGTGCCTGAGGTCGCGGAGAGGGCGGCACCGTTCGCCACATGGATCGAGCCGGGGGTTGCCTGCCCGACGCCATCGAAGACACGCACCAGATCGGGATCGAAATCGCTTTGCAGGGATTGTTGGGCGAGCCGGCTGGTCCAGGCCAGATCGCCGCCGCCGCCTTGGGCCGTGAAGCTTTGGCCGCCGGCCGAAAGGGAGAAGCTGCCGTCCATCCCCTGGGATTGCACCAGCAGGGTCTGGCTCGCGTCACTCACCGCGTGGGTGGTGTCGACGATGCCGAGCACGGCGGGCGCATCGGAATAGATCTGCGCATGGGCGATGGCGGTCAGGGCTCGGGCGAGCAGCAAGCCGTTCGGGGAGCCGAGCCCGGTGGTGTAATCATAGCCCGACTCGGCATCGAACCCGAGGCCGGTTGGAACGACATAATCGCCGCTGTTCTCGTCCAAGACCGCGCCCGGGGTGTCTTTCGTCGCCACATAATAGGTGGAGATGTTGTTGCCGAGCGAGATGTCGTTGAACGCGCCGGGGGCAATGGCGGCGGCCATATAGAGCAAGTCGTTATAATAGCCGAGCTGCGGCAGATGCTGGTTCTCGAAAACAGCGTCGAACTGTGCCGTCAACGAGGCCCAGAGCGGCGTTGCGGCGCTGGTGCCGCCGTCCCCGTGGGTGAGGGTCCCGGTGCTTGGATCGTTCAGGTAAGAGGCGCTGAGCACATAATAAAAGGCATTCCCCGATGCGAGCGCCGACACGTCCGGCGCACCGCGGCCGGTCGCAACGGTGGGGCCGATGCTGGTGGGGGTGAGGCCGAAATCGGTCTGGTAGCTCGGCGTGCCCTGGGTGGTGTCGACGCCGCCGCTGCTGGAATTGTTGGAGCTGTAGGAGGGACTTAATTCGCCCTTACCCGATTTGGAATAGCTGAAGTAATAATTGTTCCAGGTGGTCTCGAACAGGCGGAGCAGCGGGTCGGTCTGGGTCGGGTCACTGTTCGCAACCATGTTGGTGGGGAGCGTGGTCAGGCCGGCGGCGGTCATCGCCATCAGCAGATCCAGGTTCGGCGTATCGGACATCACTTGCGCGACCAGATCGCTCGCGGGCACCCCGGTGGCGAGGGTCGGGTCGGACTGCGCGCTGGCCAGCGTGCTGATGGACGTCCCGCCCACCACGATGGTGGTGGAGACCGTGTGCGAGGTTCGCAGCAAGGGGCTGCCGCTGCCATATTCAGTCTGCGAGCCACCGTCGCCGGACGAGAGAAACACCGACATGTTGCGCAAGGCCGCGTCGGTGAACAGATCCGAATAGGCAAGATAGAAAAGCGAATTGGGTGTTGGCTCGGCATCTTCCGGGAACGAGGAGGTGAGGATGCCGGGATTATTCACCAGATCCCAGATGGCTTGCTGGTATGAGGTAAAATGCGTGTCGCCGACGAAACTATAGAGCAGCTGGGTGCTGTTCGGGGCGGCGGATGCGACCACCGATATGTCGAGGGCCGTTTCATCGATGAAGCCGGTCCAGCCGGTGGGATCGGCACCTGGCAAGACCTGGAATTGCTCCGCCGTCATGGCCGGCAGATTGAGCGCGGCGCGATAGGCGTTGATGCCGGCGAGAAGCGTCGCGGGATCCTGCGTGGGGGGTTCGACGAGCGCGATGGCGGGTGTGGCGATGCTGGAATCGAGCGGAAAATTATAGGCATCGGCGATCACGGCCGGCGTGGAAACGACCGCGTTGCCGCCATTGCCAATGCCCTGGTCGCCTGTCGGCGGCGTATAAGCGGAAACGCCGGTCGCCACGGCGGGCGTCACGACGGAGACGTTCTGATCCACCCACAGTCCGCGCACGCTGCCGAAAATCGATTCAGGCAGGGACAGATTGCCGGCCCATGCATAGAAGACGTCGCTTCCGTCCGCGACCGTCAGCAATGGCGTGTTGAAGAGGCTTTCGAACTGGGCCGGTGTCAGTTGGAGCCAGACGGTGCGGGACTCGGCCGAGGAAATATAGCCGGGGTCGGTCAAGAGCGCGCTTGCGCCAATCCCGTTCGCAGGGGCGTTGATATAATCGATGACCGCCTGATAGGTCAGCGGGTTCGCGCCATAGGTGTTCCAGACCTCGGTCTGGCTCGCCAGAGCGACTTGCCGTTCCGCCCAGGAGCTTTCCAGCAGGGCGGTTGGATCATTCTCCCGGTTCAGCGTCAGCGCCACATTAATGAGCGCGTCTGTCCCGGTCGCGGCGGTGACGCTGGTGGCACCGTAGAGCGACCTGAAGAGAGCGTCGGTCTGGGTGCCGGCGCGCGCGTCCGTAAACTGTTGGTTGGTGGCGAGCTGGAACGCATTCGCGTCTAGGAAGCTGGAATTGTCGACGACGTCGTAAGTAATCGCGACCATGGATCGTGTGCTCCCCCGCACCCCGAAAAACCGCAGTCACCTTAAGCTTGGACCTACCGCGATGGAACCGGAGTTCCGGCCATACGCACCAATTTTACCACACCATCGCACCGCAGCAACAGTTTGAGCGGAAACCGATGTTGATGCGAGGTGAGCCGAGAACAGGCGCGATGAGCGACAAATGCGGGCTCAGTGCGCGCGGGAGATGCAGAAATCCACGGCTTCCATCAAGGCGTCCTTGGCCCCGCCCGGCGGGAACAAGGCGAGGGCGTCCTTGGCGATGGCGCCATAATGACGCGCCCGCTCGATGGTATCCACCAGCGCGCGATGCTTGGTGAGCAGGTGGATGGCCTGTTCGAGCTCGGCATCCTCGCACGCGTTCTGCTCCAGGCTGCGCTGCCAGAAGGCGCGTTCCTGCGCATCGCCCCGGCGGAAGGCGAGCACCACCGGCAAGGTGATCTTGCCCTCGCGGAAATCATCGCCGACATTCTTGCCGAGCTTGGCTTGGCTGCCGCCATAGTCCAGCGCATCGTCCACGAGCTGGAAGGCGATGCCGAGGTTCATGCCGTAGGAGCGGCACGCGCCTTGTTCCGGTTTCGGGCGGGCGCCCAGCACCGCGCCGACTTCGCACGCGGCGGCGAACAATTCGGCCGTCTTGCCGCGGATCACGGCGAGATAATCATCTTCCGAGGTCTCGGTATTCTTGGCGGCGGCGAGCTGCATCACCTCGCCCTCGGCGATCACGCAGGCAGCGTTGGAGAGGATGTCGAGGCATTGCAGCGAGCCCACCTCCACCATCATTTTGAACGCCTGGCCGAGCAGGAAGTCGCCCACCAGCACGCTCGCCTCATTGCCCCACAGCTTGCGGGCGGCGAGCTTGCCGCGCCGCATGTCGCTCTCGTCGACCACGTCGTCGTGCAGCAAAGTGGCGGTGTGCATGAACTCCACCGAGGCGGCGAGCTTCACATGGCCTTCGCCGCGATAGCCGCTGAGCGCGGCGCAGGCGAGGGTCAGCATGGGGCGCAGCCGCTTCCCGCCACCCGAGATCAGGTGGTTCGCGACCTCGGGGATCATCGCCACATCCGAGCCGGTGCGGGCCAGAATGGTGGCGTTCACGCGCTCCATGTCCCCCTTCACCAGGCGGACGAGGGCCTCGATGGATGGGTCGGTCGGCTCGAACGGAAGGACGACGGCCAAGAAACGCTCCCGCTTGTCATTCTGTGGGCGGCACCATAGGGATGGCGATGGGTGCCGTGCAAGCGTGAGGCGTACCCGGAACGCCGCCCCGGCGCAAATCCGACGGAGAATTGATGCGCGATCTGGTGCGGACCAATGATCTGGTGCTGATTTCCGCCATCGAGGCGCTGCTGACCGCCGCCGATATCGGCCATATGGTCGCGGACAGCTATGTGAGCGCGCTGGAAGGCTCCATCGGTGTCATTCCTCGCCGGGTCCTGGTGCTGGACGAGGACCTCGCGCAGGGACGCCGCCTGCTGCGAGAGGCGGGCCTCGGCGACGTGCTGTGCGATTAGCCCGTTTGCGCGCGGAGCGGACGCTGGTTCACATGAAAAACACGCGCCTGGACAATGAGATAGGGCCTTTTCCCGTTGCCCTGAACCGGGCACGCACCCGAGGCTTGGCCGCATGAGCCCCGAGCCTTTACCGCCCGCTGTGACACAGGACCGCGTGCTGGGCGGGCGGCTCGTGCTGTGCCAGCCGGAAAAGGGCCATCGCGTGGGCCATGACGCCATTCTGCTCGCCGCCGCCGCGCCGCGCGAGGCCCGCCGCCTCGCCGATTTCGGCGCCGGGGTGGGCAGCGCGGGCCTCGCCGCCTTGCTGCATTTGCCGCAGGCCGAGGCGGTGCTGGTCGAGATCGACCCGGCGCTCACTGATCTTGCCGGGCGGAACGTTGTGGCCAACGGGTTTTCCGAGCGCTGCGCCGTGGTGTGTGCCGATGTGCTGGCCCTCGCGCGGCCCGGCGGGCCGCCGCGTCCCGCCGCCGATAGCCTCGACCTGGTGCTGGCGAACCCGCCCTTCAATGCCACGCAGGCCCACCAGACCTCCCCCGACGCGGGCCGCGCGCGCGCCCATATGGCCGATGCCGAAACGCTGAGGGACTGGGCCACCGCCGCCTATCGCTGCCTCGCGCCGGGCGGCACGCTCGCCATGATCCTGCGGCCGGAGGATCTTTCCGCCCTGCTTGCGGCGCTGGAGGGCCGGTTCGGCGCCGTGCGGCTGCTGCCGGTTCATCCCCGGCCGGAGGCTCCGGCGGTGCGGCTGATCGCCCGCGCCATCAAGGGGCGCCGCACGGCGCCTGCGATCCTGCCCGGCCTGATCCTGGCGGAGGCGGACGGCGCGCCGGGCGCGCGGGCCCAGGCGATCCTGAGCGACGGCGCGGCGCTCGACATGGGATAGGCGTGCGGGGGCGAGGCCGTTCACCGGCTGGCTTTGCGGCAACAAGGGCGATTGCCCTTGCCGTTGCGACCGCGCACCATGAATTCACCGGAATGTGCCCCGACACAGGTGTTCATGGACGATTCCTTCCTCGCCTCCCTGCAAAGCGGCTTTCGCCGCCTTCTGCCCGCCCGCTGGCGCAATGACCTGACGACGGTGCCGGTGGTCCGCCTTTCCGGCACCATCGGCATGAGCGCGCCGTTCCAGCAGAGCCTGACGCTCGCCGGCGTCGCCAAGACGCTGGACCGCGCGTTCGCGGTGAAGAAGGCGCCCGCGGTGGCGCTCATCATCAATTCGCCGGGCGGCGCGCCGGTTCAGTCCCACCTCATCCACAAGCGCATCCGCGCCTTGGCCGAGGAGAAGGAGAAGCATGTCTTCGCCTTCGTGGAGGATGTGGCGGCCTCCGGTGGCTATATGATCGCCTGCGCGGCGGACGAGATCTTCGTCGATCCCTCTTCCGTGGTCGGCTCCATCGGCGTCATCTCCGCCGGCTTCGGCTTCGACAAGCTGATCGAGCGCTTCGGCATCGAGCGGCGCGTCCACACCGCCGGCACCCGCAAGATGATGCTCGACCCGTTCCAGCCCGAGCGGGAAGAGGATGTGGAGCGGCTGAAGGCCTTGCAGCGCGAGATCCACCAGATGTTCGCCGACCTCGTGCGCCGCCGGCGCGGCCCGGTGCTGTCGGGCGAGGACGAGATGTTGTTTTCCGGCGAGTTCTGGGCCGGCGCGCAGGCGCTTTCGCTGGGGCTCGCGGACGGCATCGGCGATCTGCGGGAGATTCTCCAGGCGCGCTACGGGCGCGCGGTGCGCACGCCGCTGATCACGGCGCCGGGCGGCTGGCTCGGACGGCGCGTGCCGGGCGTGGGCAGCGCGCTGCCCTCCGCTGGCGCTGCCGGGGCGGGGCTGGCCCAGGGCCTCGCGGGCGTTGCCGAGGAACGGGCCCTGTGGGCGCGCTACGGGCTGTGATCGTCAAGCAAGGGGAAAGGCCATGCCTGCGTTTCTGATCGTCATGCTGGGCGCCGTGGGCGCGGTGGCCGCCGCGCGGTTCCTGGCGCGCGAGGGGCGCCGCGTCAGCGAAACCATGGATGCCCATCGCGCGACCGGCGGCCAGACGTCCGCCGCCGGGCCGGTGGATCAGGAAAAGGTCCAGGTGCTGGTGCGTGATCCCAAGACCGGCACCTATCGTCCTCGCCAAGGCTAAGGCGGATCGACATTCTGCGGCGTGGTGGATGGCCGAGGCGCCGGACGGCAGGTGAGCGCCATGGTCTTTCCTTCACCGGTCGTCGTCTTTTGCCCACCATGGCCGGGCGCGTCCCGGCCGTTTACGCCGGGCCGAACCTGCGGGCCTTGAAGAGCCGGTGCCAGCGGTGTCGCGGGGATCCCCGGGACCCGCCCTCAAATGACGGGGATACACCGCTACCGACAATGACCGACTCCGACTCCGGCGCCACGCGTGGACATGCTGATCGTCTGTTCGGGGTAGATGTCCATGTACGGCGCGCCTTCCCTCACTCGTAAGACGGTCCTCGTGATTGTTGCGCGCCGTCGATTGCTGTAAGCTAACGGTGTCGCGAAAAATGACAGCCTGTCCGCAGGCCGTCGCATGCATCCTGGCCAGCGTCTCGCGCGGCCAGGCCAGCGTCTCCCAAACCAACCGCCTGACCAAAAGGCCATCGCTGCGATCAGAGCCCTTGGGTGCTGCTGGCAAGCGACGGCAGGAGCGCGACCATGCTTAACCCCATAACGATCATCGGCGCCGGCCTCGGCGGCCTGACCCTCGCCCGTGTTCTGCATCTCCACGGCATCCCGGCGACAATCTACGAAGCTGAGGTCTCTGCGAGCGCAAGAACGCAGGGAGGATTGCTCGATATCCACGAGCACAACGGCCAGATCGCCCTCAAGGCCGCAGGACTTTTCGAGACCTTCCTCGGCCTCGTTCGACCCGGCGAAGACGCCAAGCGGATCGTCGACAAGGACGGCCATATCCTCTTCGACAAGCCCGGGAGCCATGGAGGGGATCGTCCCGAAATCGACCGGGGCGATCTGCGTCAGATGCTAATCGACGCCCTTCCGCCTCAAGCGATCAAATGGGGTCACAAGGTCATCGCCATCGAGCCACGCGGAGAAGGGCGGCACGAAATCATTTTCGCCAACGGTTCCGCAGCCGTATCGGACCTGCTCGTGGGCGCCGACGGCGCTTGGTCGAAGGTCCGCCCGCTACTTTCGGACGCGACGCCCGGCTACACTGGCACCTCGTTCATCGAGACGACCGTGTTCGATGGCGATACGCGCCTCAAGGCCAGCGCCGACGCGATCGGCGACGGCACTCTGATGGCCGTCACGCAAGGCAAAGGCGTCCTCTCGCACCGCTATGCCGATGGAACGCTTGGTTCCTACGTCGCCCTGAACAGGCCGGAGGCTTGGTTCGCAACCCTGGACTTCGCCGATGCAAGAGCCGGTCTTGCCCATGTCGCCGAACAGTTCGCGGGTTGGGCGCCTCAACTGACCGCCCTGATTACGGAGAGCGACACAACCCCCATTCTGCGCCCCATCTATGCGCTTCCCGTCGGTCATAGCTGGAAGCGCACGCCTGGCCTGACCCTGGTGGGCGACGCGGCGCATCTGATGTCCCCCTTCGCGGGGGAGGGGGCCAATCTCGCCTTGCTTGACGGCGCTGAGCTCGCCCAAGCGATCATCGCCACGCCGGATGACATCGACGCCGCGCTCGCAGCGTACGAGAGCAAGCTGTTTCCCCGAAGCGCGGATGTCGCCGATGAGACCGCCCGCAACCACGAGCGGTTCTTCGGCGTCGATGCGCCTCACAGTGTGGTTGCTCTCTTCAATCGCGGTCAGGTAGAGGGCGTCGGCGCTCCTAAGCCGCCGGCTTCGTGATGACGATCTTGAATGTCCGCGACGGTTCGAAGTCCGCCGTAACGCCCGACGGCAAGCAGACCTTCAGATCGCCGCCGCCAGGAATTGTCGGCTTTGGGGAATACACGCCCGTGCATGACGAGGATCTGCTGCAACGGCGTCAAGCCATGAATGGCGATCGGTCCCAGGCTGTCTCCGCCAGGGGGCGAGGCGTGCGGCGGACGGAAATGCGCGGAAACGTTTCTTCCCCAACGTTACAGGGAATTCACTGAACCCAAGGTCACGTGCCGCTTATCCTTGGCGCCAGTCGGGCTTAGGGCCGCGTGGCGGATCGGTGATGCTTCAGAAATCGGAACAGGCGGGGGTGTTCGCGCCACCTGCCGGGAAACGGCGCGGGCGGCGCGCCTGGTGGATCGCCGGGGCGGTCGCGGTGCTGGCGGGGGCGGGCGGCTATTATGCCTACGGCCTTTCCGGCGCGACTGCGACGCCGGGCCTCGCCACGGTGCCGGTGGTGCGCGGCGACATCCAGCAGACGGTGACCGCGCTCGGCACCATCAAGCCCAAGACCTATGTGGACGTGGGCACCCAGGTGTCGGGCCAGTTGCGCAAGGTCCTGGTGGCCATCGGCGACGGGGTCCAGAAGGGCCAGTTGGTCGCGCAGATCGACCCCACCGTCTACCAGACCAAGGTGATCGGCGATCAGGCGCAGCTCGACAATCTGAAGGCGCAGCTCGCCCAGCAGCGGGCCCAGCTCGACCTCGATAAATTGCGCGACGACCGCGCCACGCGCCTGCTCGCCAGCAAGGCCGGCAGCCAGGATACGGCGGATGCCGCCGCTGCCACAGTGCGCATCGGCGAAGCCAAGATCGCGGCGCTGCAAGCCCAGATCAAGCAGACTCAGGCGACTCTGGACGGGGATGTCGCCAATCTCGGCTACACCGAGATCTTCGCGCCCATCACTGGCACCGTGGTTTCCATCACCTCGGTGGAGGGCCAGACGCTGAATGCCAACCAGACCGCCCCCATCATCCTGCGCGTCGCCGATCTCGACACCATGCAGGTGTGGGCGCAGGTGGCCGAGGCCGATATTCCCAAGGTGAAGGTGGGCATGGAGGTGTATTTCACCACGCTCGGCATGCCGGACCGGCGCTTCACGGCGAAAGTGGTGCAGGTGCTGCCGACGCCCGACACGGTCAACGACGTGGTGCTCTACAACGTGCTGATCGACGTGCCGAACCCCGAGCGGCTGCTGATGACCTCCATGAGCGCGCAGGTGTTCTTCATGCTCGGCGGCGCGAAGGATGCGCTGCTGGTGCCGCCGAGCGCGGTGCGCCCGGTGGCCCGCGGCGGCAGCAAGCGCGAGGCGCGCAACGAAGCCACCGTCCGCGTGCTGGTGAATGGCGAGGTGCAGACCCGCGCCGTGAAGACCGGCCTCTCCAGCCGCACCCAGGTGCAGATCACCGAAGGGCTGAAGGAGGGCGAACTTGTCGTCACCTCGGCCGATCCCTCGGCGCAGCGCGTGACGCGCGGCCCCGGCATGCCGCCGCCGCCGTTTTGAGCATCCTCGCGCGCGCCGGCGCTCCGGCAGGATCCCTTGACGCGGCCAAAGGCACGGCCGCGCCCATCGCGGATGCATCCGCGTCCGTCCATGAGGGCATCGGCGAGCCGGTGCTCGACCTCAGCCACATCAGCCGCATCTATCCGAGCGGGGAAAGCGTGGTGCGGGCGCTGGACGATATTTCGCTCGCCATCCGGCCGGGCGAATATGTCGCCATCATGGGCCAGTCCGGCTCCGGCAAGTCCACCTTGATGCACATCATCGGCTGCCTGGACCGGCCGGACCGCGGCAGCTACCGCGTGCTCGGCCGCGACATCGCGGAGCTGGATGCGGACGAGCTGGCGGCCCTGCGCTGCCGCACCTTCGGCTTCGTGTTCCAGCGCTACAATCTCCTGCCCGCCATCTCGGCGGAGGAGAATGTGGAGATTCCCGCCATCTATGCCGGCCGTCCCAAGGCCGAGCGGATCGCCCGCGCCAAGGCCTTGCTGGGCCGGCTGGGACTCGCGGAGCGGGCGGAGCATCGCCCCTCCCAGCTCTCGGGCGGCCAGCAGCAGCGGGTCTCCATCGCCCGCGCGCTGATGAACGAGGCGCCGGTGATCCTCGCCGACGAACCCACCGGCGCGCTCGACAGCCATTCCGGCGAAGAAGTGCTGCGCCTCTTGAAGGACCTGAACCGCGAGGGCCGCACCATTCTGCTGATCACCCATGATCCGCAGGTGGCCGCCCATGCGGACCGGATCGTGCGGTTGCAGGACGGGCGCATCGTCTCCGATGAGCGCCCCGCCCCGCCGCCCGCGCAAACGCCGCTCGCCAGCCATCGCATGCAGGTGCGCAACCAGTTCCTGCCCGACCTCGGAGAGGCGGTGAAGATGGCGTTCCGCTCCATGCACGCCAATCTGTTCCGCACCCTGCTGACCCTCTTGGGCGTGATCATCGGGGTTGCGGCGGTGATCGCCATGCTGGCGATCGGCCAGGGCAGCAAGCAGGCGGTGCTGGATCGCATCGCCTCCATGGGCACCAATCTGCTGGTGGTGCGGCCCGGCGCGCCGGGGGTGCGCTCCACCGGTTCCAACGCCTCGCTGGCCTATGAGGATGCGCTCGCCATCGCGGCGGACATTCCCAATGTGCGGGCGGTCTCCCCGGAACGCTCCACCACCGCCACGGCGCGGGTGGGCAATATTGATTATGCGACCTCGATCCAGGGCACCGGGCCGGGCTATGTGGTGGCGCGCGACTGGGGGATGCGGGATGGCGCCATGTTCACCGAGGCGGACGTGGAGGGCTATGCGCCGGTGGTGGTGCTCGGCGCGACCGTGGCGAAGGTGATGTTTCCTGGCGTGGGGAACCCCGTGGGCCGCTACATTCTCATTAAGAACGTGCCGTTCGAGGTGCTGGGCGTATTGGCGCCGCGTGGGGCGAACGCCTTCGGCATGGACCAGGACGATCTCGTCCTGATGCCCATCTCCACCGCCTTCATGCGGGTGTTCGGCCGCCGGTTCCTCGGCGCGGTGACGATCGCGGTGGAGGATGTGGCGCGGATCGACGAGACGCAGGAGGCGATTTCCGTGCTGCTGCGCCAGCGCCACCGGGCGGAGGATTTCCAGATCCGCAACACCTCCTCGATCCTGGAGATGGCCACCGCCACGTCCGATACCTTCACCCGCCTGCTGGGCTCGGTGGCGGCGATCTCGCTGCTGGTGGGCGGCATCGGGGTGATGAACATCATGCTGGTCAGCGTCACCGAGCGCACCCGCGAAATCGGCATCCGCATGGCGACCGGCGCGCGGCGGTCCAACATCATGCTGCAGTTCAACACCGAGGCGCTGGTGATCTGCGGCGCCGGCGGGCTCGTGGGCGTGGTGCTGGGGCTCGGCACGGCCTTGCTCTTGAAGACCCTCGGAACCCAGGTGGCGTTTTCCGCAGGTCCGCCCTTGCTGGCGTTCGGCTGCGCCTTCCTCACCGGCCTGCTGTTCGGCTATCTGCCGGCCCGCAAGGCCTCGCGGCTCGATCCCGTGGCGGCCCTCGCCTATGAGTGAGGGCGTGCCCGGCGCGTTTGCAGCAAAGCATCGTCATGCACGGGCTTGTCCCGTGCATCCACGCGGCCCCGCCGGTGCCAGCCTTTCAAGGCCAGCGCGGGGGGCCCCGGCCATGACGAAAGAAAAAGAACGACCCAAAGACGACGGAAAAGGAAGCGCCCCGTCTCGGGTCCCGGCGTGGTCCGGACTGGCAGGTCGCCTATGAGTGGGGACACTCGCGGGTGATGGCCGCGCTCTGGGGGGCGCCGCCCTTGGTGGTTTTGGCGGGCGGGGCATCGTCATTGGCCGGCGGCGAGAGCCGGGCGGCGACGGCGCCGCCGGCCGCGGCCGGGATCGGCGAGGCCATCGGCGGCATGACCGGAGCGGCCCCGAGCGGGGCGGCCTCAAGCGGGGCAGCCTTCGTCCCTGCGGCCTGCTCCGCCTCGCGTGCCTTTTCTACCTCGCGTGCCTTGGCATCCTTGCCCGCCTTGCGGCTGCGCGCGGCCTCCTGCTGGATCGAATAGAGCCCGGCTCCCACCACCAAAATGGTGCCGATGGTGGCCCAGCTGTCCGGCACATGGCCGAAGATGAAATAGCCGTAGATCAGCGCCACCGGCACCATCACATAGCGCAGCGGCGAGACCACCTGCACCGGGGCGTGGCGGAACGCATAGACCAGCAGCAGATTGCCGAACGCGAAGGTCGCGCCCGCCGCGACGATCAGCGCGCCGCCCGCGAGCGTCGGTATGCTCCACGGCTCCCAGGCCGCGAAGGCGGCGCCGGTGACCCCGAGCGCGATCGTGCTGGAGAGCACCACCACGCCGCCCGGCACATGGGCGCCGATACCGCGGGTGACGATATCGCGCAGCGACCCGCAGGTGGCGGCGATCAAAGGCAGGATGGCGAACAAAGAGAAGGTCGCGGGATCGGGATGGGCGACGACGACCGCGCCGGAAAAGCCGATGGCGATGGCGATGGCGCGCTTCAGCCCCACCTTCTCGCCCAGCAGGGGCACGGCGAGCGCGGTGGTGATGAGCGGGGCCGCCATATAAATGGTCGTGGTGGTGGAGATGGGCAGCACCGCCAGCGCGATCACATAGAGGAAGGTGGTCGCCGAATCGAGGCTGGATCGGGCGATCACCTTGGGCCGGAACGCGCCCAGCGCATGGCGCAGTTCACCGGTGAAAGCCAGCAGCGCGAGCACGAACAGCGTCGCGAACACCGAGCGCGCGCCCAGCACTTCGCCCACCGGCAGATGCTGGGTGGCGAGCTTCAGCATCATGTCGTTGGTGATGAACAGCATCATGGCGGCGATCATGGCCGCGATGCCGCGCAGGGTGGGGGACATCCGGGGCAAGCTCATGCCGCGTCCCCCGCAAGGCGGGGCTGTCGCGCCGCGCGGGGGGCGGCGATGGCGAATGCGCGGGCGATGTCGGGGCGGGTCGGCATTTCTGCCTCGTTCGTGGGCAATGTCCCACAGACCTAACCGATTTGACCTGTCCGCGCCGTTGCCGATTGCGCGGAGCGCAAGGCCAAGTCCCTCGCCCCTGGCATGGGTGCGCCATGGCGGTGCCGCAATGTAAAATGGTTTCCTAACCGCCGGTTGGAAATTTCAGATCCGGCATCGCCGCGATCACCGCCCTCATGCCCGGCCTTATGCCGGGCATCCACGCAGAGCCGCCCGTGCCAGCGGGGACAAACCTGCCCCGGCCGTGCCGCGTGGATGGCCGGGACAGGCCCGGCCATGACGACGGGAAGCGCCGGAGGAGGCTGCGACCGTTCGCCGGGCGAACTTTTTAACCGCCGGTGGTGCTCATGTGCCGGTGGACCGCCGGCTGGCGGGTCTGGCGGTCGATGACGAAGTCGTGGCCCTTGGGCTTGCGGAAGATCGCCGCGTCGATGGCGGCCTGGAGCACGCCGTCGTCGGGCGAGGCGCGCAGCGGGGCGCGCAGGTCGGCGGCGTCTTCCTGGCCGAGGCACATGAACAGCGTGCCGGTGCAGGTGACGCGCACGCGGTTGCAGCCCTCGCAGAAATTATGGGTCAGCGGGGTGATGAGGCCTAGCCGCCCGCCGGTCTCCTTCACCTCCAGATACCGCGCCGGTCCGCCGGTGCGATAATCGATGTCGGTGAGGGTGAAGCGCTGCGCGAGCTGTTCGCGCACCTGCGAGAGCGGGAGATATTGGTCCACCCGCTCCGCGCCGACTTCGCCGAGCGGCATCACCTCGATCAGGGAGAGGTCGTGGCCCTCGCCGTGGCACCATTCCATGATGGAGGCGATTTCGTGCTCGTTCACATCCTTGAGCGCGACCGCATTGATTTTCACATGGATGCCGGCGGCCTTGGCGGCGCGCACGCCTTCCAGCACCTTGCCGAGATCGCCCCAGCGGGTGATGGCGCGGAATTTCTCCGCATCCAGCGTGTCGATGGAGACATTGATGCGCTTGACCCCGCAGGCGGCGAGGTCGGCGGCATAGCGGGCGAGCTGGGAGCCGTTGGTGGTGAGGGTGAGTTCTTCCAGCCGGCCGGTGTCGAGATGGCGCGAGAGCGAGCGGAACAGGGTCATCACGTCGCGCCGCACCAGCGGTTCGCCGCCCGTGAGGCGCAGCTTGCGCACGCCGCGCGCCACGAAGGCCGTGCACAGCCGGTCCAGCTCCTCGAGCGTCAGCAGATCCTGCTTGGGCAGGAAATTCATGTGCTCGGACATGCAATAGACGCAGCGGAAATCGCATCGGTCGGTGACCGAGACCCGCAGATAGGTGACCGCGCGGCCGAAAGTATCCACCAGCGGGCTCAGCGCGCCGGCGGCGCTTCCGCCGCGATCGATGATGTCTCTGAAGGGTGCGCTCACCTTATGCTCCGATTCCCCATGGCTTATGCTCAACCGCTCTGACGTCGGCTTGAACCTGCATTATATCGTATGCCCGGCACCAAATCATAGGCCCGCGCGATCAACACTCGCTGACCGGCCCGCGCAGGAGAGCAACATGACATCGGCCGACCCCGCCGCGCCCGAGACCTGGCCCACGGAAGTGCGCCTGATCCACGACAAGCACGCCCTTCAGGTGAGCTTCGACGATGGCTCCAGCTTCACCTTGCCGGCCGAATATCTGCGCGTGGAAAGCCCATCCGCCGAGGTGCAGGGCCATGCGCCGCATGAGAAGATCACCGTGCCCGGCAAGCGCGCGGTGCGCATCGTCGCGGTGGAGCCGGTGGGTGCCTATGCGGTGCGCCTCGGCTTCGACGACGGCCACGGCACGGGCCTTTATACGTGGCCTTTGCTGCGCACCCTCGGCCTGGAGCAGGAACAGCGCTTTGCGGCCTATCTCGAAGCCTTGCAGGCGCAGGGGCTGTCGCGGGGCTAGAGCGCGATCAGCCTTAGTTCCTCAGGACAGCCCGCCGATGACGCCGTGTGCATCCACGAAGATGTGCTCGGCCGCCGGCACCGAGGGCAGGCCGGGCATGGTCATGATGTCGCCCGCCAGCGCCACCACGAAGCCGGCGCCGGCGGAAAGGCGCACCTCGCGCACGGGCAGGATGTGATCGCTCGGCGCATTGCGCGCCTTGGGGTCGGCCGAGAAGCTGTATTGCGTCTTGGCCATGCACACCGGCAGGGCGCCGAAGCCGGCCGCTTCCAGCTCGGCGAGGCGCGCGGCGGCGGTGGCGCTGAAGCTCACGCCGCCGGCATGATAGATGCGCTTCGCCACGGTCTCGATCTTCTGCGCCAGCGGCATGGCGTCGGGATAGAGGGGCGCGAAGGCATTGGGGCGCGCGGCGAGCGCCACCACCTCGTGCGCCAGCGCCTCGGCCCCGGCGCCGCCGTCCGCCCAATGGGTGCACACATGCACATTGACGCCGAGCGCGGCGAGGGTGGAGCGCACCACGTCCACCTCGCGCGGAGTGTCGGAGGTGAAGCGGTTCAGCGCCACCACCACCGGCACGCCGAAGCCGCGCATGTTCTCCACATGGCGCACCAGATTGTCGATGCCGGTATGGACGGCGCCGAGATTCTCGGCGGAAAGCTCTTTCACCGCCACGCCGCCGTGCATCTTCAACGCCCGGATGGTGGCGACCACCACCACCGCGTCGGGGGCAAGGCCCGCCTGGCGGCACTTGATGTCCATGAATTTTTCCGCGCCGAGATCCGCGCCGAAGCCGGCTTCGGTCACCACATAATCGGCCAGCGCCAGCGCGCTGCGGGTGGCGATCACGCTGTTGCAGCCATGGGCGATGTTGGCGAACGGCCCGCCATGCACCAGGGCCGGCGTGTGCTCCATGGTCTGCACCAGATTGGGCTGGAACGCATCGCGCAGCAGCGCCACCATGGCGCCGATGCCCTTCAGTTCGCCGGCCGTGACCATGCGGCGGCCACGGGTCTGGCCGATCACCATGCGGGCGAGGCGCTCTTCCAGCTCCGGCAAGGACTTGGCGAGGCAGAAGATGGCCATCACCTCGCTCGCCACCGTGATGTCGAACCCATCCTCGCGCGGAAAGCCGTTGGGCGCGCCGCCGAGGCCGGTGACGATCTCGCGCAGCGCGCGGTCGTTGAGGTCCAGCACGCGCCGCCAGCTGATGCGCCGGGCGTCGAGGTCCAGGGCATTGCCCCAATACATGTGATTGTCGATCAGCGCGGACAGCAGATTGTGCGCGGCGCCGATGGCGTGGAGATCGCCGGTGAAATGCAGGTTGATGTCCTGCATGGGCACGATCTGCGCCCGCCCGCCGCCGGTCGCCCCGCCCTTGGAGCCGAAGCAGGGGCCGAGCGAGGGTTCGCGCAGGCACACGGCGGTGCGCTTGCCGATGCGGGTGAGGGCATCGCCGAGGCCGATGGTGGTGGTGGTCTTTCCCTCTCCCGCCGGGGTCGGGCTGATGGCGGTGACGAGAATCAGCTTGCCCGGTTTCGCGTCCGCGCGGCTCGGGGCGATGGCGCCGTTCCCGTCCGTGAGGGTGCGCACGAAATCCTGCGAGAGCTTGGCCTTGTGCGGGCCGTAGCGAAACAGCGCGTCGGCGGGAATGCCGAGCTTCGCGCCCACCTGCTCGATCGGCAGGGGCACGACGCTTGCGGCGATGGCGGCATCGCTTGTGGGGTCGATCTGGCGTGCCGTCGTCTGGTGCATGCGGGTGTTTCCCGGTTTTACGTCACAAGCGCTCTAGCCGGGAGTTGCAGAGGCGGCAAGCCTTGGCCGGCCGCAGGGGTGTCAATGGCGCCTTATTTTGCGCATGCGCGACGCTATCCAGGGCGAATGCTGCCCCGCCGCGCCGTGCCGGCGCGTGTGCCGCGACCTCGTGCGTCGCCTCGTGTGCCACGCCTGTTGTCCCATCTCCCTGTCCCACCCGCCGCGTCATACCCTTGTTTGCATTGCACCGCGGCGGCGGAGGGAGCAAGGTCGCGGCGCGAGGACCAGGAACGCCGGCGTGACGCCAGCGTCACACCGTCCCGCTAAACCATCGCCATCGGCCCCCGTTTTGCGTGCGGGCCGCATCGAGCTTGAGGGATAGAACCATGCTGAAGGGTAAGGTCGCCGTCGTTACCGGGTCCACCAGCGGTATCGGGCTCGCTTATGCGCGCGCCTTCGCGGAGCAGGGCGCGAACGTGGTCATCAATGGCCTCGGCGATGCCGCCGCCATCGAGGCCGAGCGCACCAAGATCGAGAGCGACTTCGGCGTCAAGGCGCTCTATTCCGACGCCAACATGCTCAATGCCGAAGAGATCGGCGGCATGGTGAAGCTCGCCGAGACCGAGTTCGGGGCCTGCGACATCCTGGTCAACAATGCCGGCATCCAGCATGTGGCGCCGATCGAGGAATTCCCGATCGAGACCTGGAACACGATCATCGCGATCAATCTCACCGCCGCCTTCATCGCCACCCGCGCCGCCATCCCCGGCATGAAGGCGAAGAAGTGGGGCCGCATCATCAATACCGCATCGGCCCATGCGCTGGTCGGCTCGCCCTTCAAGTCGGCCTATGTGGCGGCCAAGCACGGCATCGCCGGCCTCACCAAGGTCACGGCGCTGGAAACCGCCACCTTCGGCATCACCTGCAACGCCATCTGCCCGGGCTATGTGTGGACGCCCCTGGTGGAGAAGCAGATTCCCGACACCGCCAAGGCGCGCGGCATGACGGAAGAGCAGGTGAAGCGCGACGTGATCCTCGCCGCCCAGCCCACCAAGGAATTCATTACGGTGGAGGAAGTGGCGGCGCTGGCGGTGTTCCTGGCCTCCGACAATGCCCGGTCCATCACCGGTTCCATGCAGCAGATCGACGGCGGCTGGGTCGCCGAATGAGGGTCCTGCGGCGGGAGCCGGTCCGATGAGATTGCGCGGCCGATCCAAGGGCGCCACTCCGGACGCGGCCGCCGCCGCAGAGTCTTTGCCGGGAACCACGGCCGGCGGGGTGCAATCCCCCGCCGGCATGGCCCGAGACCCGGCCTCAGACGCGGCGGAGATCGCGGCGAGCAAGGGACCGGAGAAGGCACCTAAGGGCACCGGCGGGAAGAGCTCCAAGGCCTCCGCCACCAAGGCATCGAGTCCGAAGACGTCGGGCGCCAAGGCGTCCGGAGCGAAGTCTTCCGGCGTCAAGTCGATTTCCCTCGCGCTCCAGGGCGGCGGCGCCCATGGGGCCTTCACCTGGGGCGTGGTGGACCGCATTCTCCAGGAAGACCGGCTGGCCATTTCCGGCATATCCGGCACCAGCGCCGGGGCGATGAACGCGGTGGTGCTCGCTTCCGGCCTTGCCAAGGGCGACCGCGAGCAGGCGCGCGGCGCGCTGACCCAGTTCTGGCGCGACGTCTCCCGTGACGGGCGCATGTCGCCGATCCAGCGCTCGGCCTTCGATCGGCTGATGGGAAACTGGTCGCTCGCCAAGAACCCGGCCTATCTCGCCATGGAAGTCGCGGCC
The DNA here is from genome assembly GCF_043195105.2 of Roseixanthobacter finlandensis. Taxonomy (NCBI): domain Bacteria; kingdom Pseudomonadati; phylum Pseudomonadota; class Alphaproteobacteria; order Hyphomicrobiales; family Xanthobacteraceae; genus Roseixanthobacter; species Roseixanthobacter finlandensis. Next base: position 1,039,063 of record NZ_CM195536.1, read on the forward strand.
CGGTTCTTTTCCCCTTATGATTTCAACCCGTTGAACATCAATCCGCTGCGCGAGATCATCGACGCCCATGTGGATTTCGAGGCGATCCGCGCCTCGGACGTGAAGGTGTTCATCTCCGCCACCAATGTGCACACGGGGCGCGCGCGCATCTTCGGCCACGCGGAGATGACCGCCGACGCGGTGATGGCCTCGGCCTGCCTGCCGTTCCTGTTCCAGGCGGTGGAGATCGACGGCGTGCCTTATTGGGACGGCGGTTACATGGGCAATCCGCCGCTGTTTCCGCTCTATGAGAAGGCGGATGCGGACGACATCGTCCTGGTGCAGATCAATCCCGTGGTGCGTGAGCAGACGCCCCGCACGGCGGCTGAAATCCAGAACCGCATCAACGAGATCACCTTCAACGCCTCGCTGCTCTCCCAATTGCGCGCCATCGACCACGCGACCCAATTGATCGAGCAGGGGCTGTTGACGCGCTGGACCCTGGGCGGCTCGGGCTATCGGCGGGTGCGCCTGCATCGCATCGGCACCGACCAATTGGTGGATTTCGACCTCTCCTCCAAGCTCAATGCCGAATGGGCGTTCCTGCAACACCTGCGGGACGTGGGGCGCAAGGCGGCCGAGGATTTCCTCGCCGCCCATTTCGACGACCTCGGCAAGCGCTCCACCCTCGACCTGCGGCTGGAACTGGCGGATTAGGACGGATTGCTCGTCCCGGTTCGGGGCGGCGCCACGTCGAGGCGCCGGACGTCGGGTGCGTGCGATTGTCTTTCTTTCACCAGCCGTCATGGCCGGGCTCGTCCCGGCCATCCATGCCGGGCCGCCGGCACGGGCCTTGAAAAGCTGGCGCCAGCGGCGCCGCGTGGATGCACGGGTCGAGCCCGTGCATGACGAGGATCTGCTGCAACGTCGTCAAGCCAGGAAGGCGATCCACGGGAGGACCGAACGCGGACCCACAGCCCCGGTCCGGCGTGGCTCCCCGCCCTCAGCCGGGATCGCGGAAGCGGTTGGTGATGGGATAGCGGCGGTCGCGGCCGAAATTGCGCACTGTCACCTTCACCCCAGGCGCCGCCTGCCGGCGCTTGTATTCGGCAAGGTTCAGCATGCGGTCCACCCGCTTCACTAGAGCCGCGTCGAACCCTTCCGCCACCAATTGCGCCACCGAGGTTTCCGATTCCACCAGCCGGGCGAGGATGGCGTCGAGCACCTCATAGGGCGGCAGCGAATCCTGGTCCTTCTGGTTCTCGCGCAATTCGGCGGTGGGCGGCTTGTCGATCAGGCGCGGGGCGATCACCTCGCCGTCCGGGCCGAGCGCGCCCACCGGCTTCCAGCGATTGCGCAGATGGGAGAGGCGGAACACCTCGGTCTTGTACAGATCCTTGATGGGATTATAGCCGCCGTTCATGTCGCCATAGAGCGTGGCGTAGCCGGTGGACATTTCCGACTTGTTGCCCGTGGTCACCACCATGGGGCCGAACTTGTTGGAGATCGACATCAGCAGCGTGCCGCGCACGCGGGACTGAAGATTCTCCTCCGTCACATCCTTCTCGCGGCCGGCGAACAGAGGCGCGAGCATGCCTTCCAGCGCTTCCACGGCCGGGGCGATGGGGACGATATCGTAGCGCACGCCGAGCTTTTCGGCCACTTCCGCCGCATCGACGAAGCTGTCGGGCGAGGTGTAGCGATAGGGCAGCATGATGCAATGGACCTTGTCCGGTCCGAGCGCATCCACCGCCATGGCGGCGCAAATGGCGCTATCGACCCCGCCGGAAAGGCCGAGCACCACGCCGGGAAAGCCGTTCTTGGTCACATAATCCCGCAGCCCGAGGACGCAGGCGGCATAATCGGCCTCGTCGCCCTCGATCCGGTCGGCCAGCGGCGCCTCGATGCAGCGCCAGCCATTGGCGAAGCGCTCCCACACCGTGAGGCGCACGCGCTCCTGGAAGCCGGGGAATTGCATGGCGAGGGTGCGGTCGGCATTGAGCGCGAACGAGGCGCCGTCGAACACCAGTTCGTCCTGGCCGCCCACCTGGTTCACATAGAGCAGCGGCAATCCGCTCTCCACCACGCGCGCCACGGCGATGTTGGCGCGCTCGTCATAGACCGAGCGGCGATAGGGCGAGCCATTGGGGACGATGAGGATTTCCGCGCCGGTCTCGGCGAGGCATTCCACCACGTCCGGACCCCAGATGTCCTCGCACACCGGCACGCCGAGCCGCACGCCCTTGAACGGGATCGGGCCGGGCAGGGGGCCGGGCACGAACACGCGCTTCTCGTCGAACACGCCGTAATTGGGCAGGTCCACCTTGTAGCGGATCGCGGCGATGCGCCCCGCCTCCAGCAGCAGCACGGCATTGTGGAGCCGGCCGTTGTCCACCCAGGGCGCGCCCACCAGCAGGGCCGGGCCCTCGGCGCTTTCGGCGGCGAGCGCCTCGATGGCCTGCCGGCAGGCCTGCTGAAACGCCGGCTTCAGCACCAGGTCCTCGGGCGGATAGCCGCACAGGAACAATTCGCTGAACACCACGAGGTCGGCGCCCTGCGCCTTGGCCTCGTCGCGCACCGCGCGGATGCGCGCGGCATTGCCCGCGACATCGCCGACCACGGGATTGAGCTGGGCGGCCGCGATCAGCAGCCGGTCTGCGGGGGCGGGAGAAGCAGGTTCGATCATGGCATCGCAGGTTTAGCCGCCGCGGGGCGCGGGCGGAAGGGGTGAAGGATCAGGACGAAGCGGGAAAGCCGTGCGTCTGCCGCAACCCCTCGGCGAGCGCGATGCCGGCGGACACAGCCACATTGAGCGAGCGCAGGCCGGTACGCAGGGGAATGAGCAGGCGCGCATCGGCGCTCGCGTGCACCTCCGGCGGTACGCCGGCCGACTCGCGCCCGAACAGCAATACATCTTGCGGGGAAAACGCGAACTCAACGTAAGGCGTCGCCCCGCGCGTGGTGAAAAGCACCAGCCTTCGCCCCTCCGCGCGCCGCCAGTCCTCGAAGGCCGCGAACGAATCGTGCCGTACAAATTCCACATGGTCGACATAATCCATGCCGGCCCTGCGGAAGGCGGCGGCGCCGAGCGGAAACCCCGCCGGCTCGATGAAATGCACGGGAACGCCAAGGCACGCGCCGGTGCGCAGACAGGTTCCCGCATTCTGCGCGATGTCTGGACAATAAAGGGCGAGGATCATGGGGTCGCGGTCTCCGCAGGGCAAATATGGCCAGATCTTGCCAGGGTTCAGGCAGAAGCAGGACCGCGTGCCGCATGGCGGCGATCTGGACAAGGGCAAAAGAGGGTGCAATTAGAGGCACTCGAAGGTGGCTCTTTGCGTAAGCGGAGCTGTCACATTCGACCTCGCGTCGCGCGCGGCCCGGCCTGGGATTCCCGTGCAACGATTATCCCGCAGGAACTGCGCGCCGCGATGGTCTGATCGGACAGACGAGTGAGGACAAGCGCCGTGGCACATACGGAGACGTCGGGAACCAACCGCCGGGACTTCCTTTATATCGCGACCGGCGCTGTCGGCGCGGTGGGAGTGGCCGGCATGATCTGGCCGTTCGTCTCCCAGCTGCAGCCGGATGCCTCCGTGCTCGCGCTCTCCACCACCGAGGTGGATTTGTCGCCGATCCAGGAAGGCCAGATCGTGACCTTCATGTGGCGCGGCAAGCCGATCTTCGTGTTCAACCGGCTCGCGAAGGATGTGGAACTCGCCCGCGCCGTGCCGCTCAACCAGCTGATCGACCCGCAGACCGACCAGGACCGTGTGAAGGCCGGCCACGACAAATGGCTCGTGGTGATCGGCATCTGCACCCATCTCGGCTGCGTCCCGCTCGGCCACCAGGGCAATTACGACGGCTGGTTCTGCCCCTGCCACGGCTCGCAATATGATTCGTCCGGCCGCGTGCGCGTCGGGCCGGCGCCGCTGAATCTGGCGGTGCCGCCGTACACTTTCGTTTCTGACTCCAAGATCGTGATTGGCTGACGCGCGGTCGTCGCCCGCTCAAAAAAGGTTGGACCCATGGAAGGACATTCCACCTACCAGCCCCAGGGAAAGATCGCGCGCTGGTTCGAGAGCCGGTTGCCGATCATGGGGCTCATGCATTCTTCGGCGGTGTCGTATCCGACCCCGAAGAATCTGAACTATTGGTACACGTTCGGCGCCATCCTCACGATGATGCTGGGGGTGCAGATCCTGTCCGGCGTCGTGCTGGCGATGCACTACACGGCGTATGCGCCGATCTCCTTCGCCCGTGTCGAGCACATCATGCGCGACGTGAGCTTCGGCTGGCTGCTGCGCTACATCCACGCCAACGGCGCCTCGATGTTCTTCATCGCGGTCTACATCCACATTTTCCGCGGCCTCTATTACGGCTCCTACAAGGCGCCGCGCGAGGTGCTGTGGATCCTCGGCGTGATCATCTACCTGCTGATGATGGCCACCGCCTTCATGGGCTATGTGCTGCCCTGGGGCCAGATGTCCTATTGGGGCGCCACCGTCATCACCAACCTCTTCTCAGCCATCCCGGTGGTCGGCACGGTGATCGTGGAATGGCTGTGGGGCGGCTATTCGGTCGGCGACCCGACCCTGAACCGCTTCTTCGCGCTGCATTATCTGCTGCCCTTCATGATCGCGGGCGTCGTGATCCTGCACATCTGGGCGCTGCACCACGTGGGACAGAACAATCCCGACGGCGTGGAAGTGAAGAGCGTCGCCAAGGACACCGTGCCCTTCACCCCGTACGCGACGGTGAAGGACATCTTCGGCATGGTGGTGTTCCTGCTGTTCTTCTCCTACTTCATCTTCTACATCCCGAACTACATGGGCCATCCGGACAATTACATTCCGGCCAACCCGCTCTCCACCCCCGCGCATATCGTGCCGGAATGGTACTTCCTGCCCTTCTACGCGATCCTGCGCTCGATCCCGGACAAGCTCGGCGGCGTGCTCGCCATGTTCAGCGCCATCGCGGTGCTGGCCTTCCTGCCCTGGCTTGACACCTCCAAGGTGCGCTCGGCCCGCTATCGTCCCCTCTACCGCCAGTTCTTCTGGATCTTCGCGGTGGTGGCGGTGGGCCTCGGCTATCTCGGCTCGCAGCCTGCGGAGGGCGGTTTCGTCATCGCCTCGCGCATCCTGACGGCCTATTATTTCATTCACTTCCTCATCATCCTGCCTCTGCTCGGCCTGTTCGAGCGCCCGAAGCCGCTGCCGGCCTCCATCGCGGACGCCGTCCTGGCGCGCAATGGCGCCACGGTGGTTGCGGGCGCGGCCGCCCCGCAGACCAAGGGCTGAGCGAGCACGCGGAGAGAGAGATGATCAAGCGCAGTATCCTCTTCGGTGCCGTTGCGGCGGCCCTCGTGTTCGGCGCGCCGGCACGGGCCGCCGAAGGCGGGCACGACGACCTTCCCCACCGGGAATCCTGGTCGTTCGCCGGCCCCTTCGGCAGTTTCGACCAGGGGCAGCTCCAGCGTGGCTTCAAGGTGTTCCGTGAAGTCTGCGCCAGCTGCCACTCGGCCAATTTCTTCTATTTCCGCAACCTGGCGCAGCCCGGTGGCCCCGGCTTCAGCGAAGCCCAGGCCAAGGCGGTGGCGAGCGAATACCAGATCACCGACGGGCCGAACGACCAGGGCGAGATGTTCCAGCGCCCCGGCCGCCTCTCGGACCAGTGGCCGGCGCCGTTCCCGAACGATCCGGCCGCGCGCGTCGCCAATGGCGGCGCCCTGCCGCCGGACTTTTCGGTGCTCGCCAAGGCGCGCGCCAGCCATGTCGGCTTTCCCGGCTTCATCTTCGACGCCTTCACCCAGTATCAGGAAGGCGGCGTGGACTATATCCACGCGCTGCTGACCGGCTATGTGGAGCCGCCGGAAGGCATGAAGGTGCAGCCCGGCCTGCACTACAACAAATATTTCCCCGGTCACCAGATCGCCATGCCCAAGCCCATCAGCGACGGGCAGGTGGAATACACCGACGGCACGCCCGCGACGCTGGATAATTATTCCCGCGACGTGTCGGCCTTCATGATGTGGATGGCCGAACCCCATCTCGACGCGCGCAAGCGCATCGGCTTCCAGGTCATCATCTTCCTGTTCGTGTTGTCCGGCCTGCTCTACTTCACCAAGAAGAAGGTCTGGAAGGACGTGGCGCACTAAGCGCCGCTTCCGCCACCGAGAAGACCGAAGGGCCCCCATGCGGGGCCCTTTTCTTTTGGGTCGGTCAACCTGCGACAGGTCCGTACGGTGAAACGGCGCTTCAGGCCGCCGCATTTAGCTCGCCGAAATTCGGCGTGTTGAACTTCGGCCGAAATGGCGGTGTCATTGACGCGAGAGGCACGGAGAAGCCTCAGGAAACCTCTGTTCGTCCGCGCTAAGTCCTTGTTTCACGTGAAACATTTTGCCCCAGCGGGGCAGTGCCCCATTGTTCGGCGCCGATTTTTCCCTAAGCCTCGGCCCCAAACACCCGGTAGCGGCGCGGCACGAGGCCGACCTGCGAACCGATTTCCAGCCCCTCCCCAAACGGCACCGCCGCTTCCACCACCACATGCCCGCTCGGCACCACGATCTGGATATCGGCCCGGCGGATCGGCCCAAAGGTGCGCACCGCCAGTACCTTGCCGAAGAACGGCGCCTGCGCCGGATCCGCCAGATCCACCTCGTGCGGCCGGGCGAGCAGGCGCGCCGGGCCTTCGCTGGCGCCTTGGGAATCGAGCGCAATGGCCCGTTCGCCCAGGAACAGCCGGCCGCCCCGTACATCCGCCGGCAGGGAGAGGCTTTCTCCAATGAAATCATGCACAAAGGCCGTGGCGGGGGTGTCATAGACCTCGCCCGGCGTGCCGATCTGCTCGATCTGGCCCTTGCCCATCACCACCACCCGGTCGGCCAGTTCCAGCGCCTCCTCCTGGTCGTGGGTCACCAGCACGGAGGTGACGGGAAGTTCCTCATGCAATTGCCGCAGCCAGCGGCGCAATTCCTTGCGCACCTTGGCATCCAGCGCCCCGAACGGCTCGTCCAGCAACAGGATGCGGGGGGAAATGGCGAGCGCGCGGGCGAGTGCCACCCGCTGGCGCTGACCGCCCGAAAGCTGGGCGGGATAGCGCTCCGCCAGCCAGTCGATCTGCACCAGGGCGAGCAATTCGTTCACCTTGGCGCGGATCGCGGCCTCGGGAAGCTTGCCGGCCCCCTTGCGCACCCGCAGGCCGAAGGCAACGTTTTCGAACACGCTCATATGGCGGAACAAGGCGTAATGCTGGAACACGAACCCCACGTTGCGCTCGCCCACCGAGCGGTTCAGCGCATCCGCGCCATCGAAGCGGATTTCGCCGCTGTCGGGCCATTCCAGCCCGGCAATGATGCGCAGCAGCGTGGTCTTGCCCGAGCCCGAGGGGCCGAGCAGCGCCACCAATTCGCCGGTGGGAATGTGCAGGTTCACCGCGTCCAGCGCCGTGAAGGCCTTGTAAGTCTTGGTGATATTGACGACGTCGATGCTCATCGGGGTTCCTCCTCCGCAAGCCGGCTTTCCAAAACGGTCTTGGCGATCAGCGTCACCAGGGCCAGCAGGGCGAGCAGCGAGGCGACCGCGAACGAGGCGCCGAACTGATACTCGTTGTACAAAATCTCGATATGGAGCGGCATGGTGTTGGTGAGCCCGCGCACATGGCCCGACACCACGGAGACCGCGCCGAATTCACCCATGGCGCGGGCGTTGCAGAGCAGGACCCCATAGAGCAGTGCCCATTTCACGTTCGGCAAGGTCACCCGAAAGAAGGTGGAGAGGCCGGAGGCGCCAAGCGAGATGGCGGCTTCCTCCTCCGCCGTGCCCTGCTCCTGCATCAGCGGGATCAGCTCGCGCGCCACGAAGGGAAAGGTGACGAAGATGGTCGCCAGCACGATGCCGGGCAAAGCGAAGATGATCTTGATGTCCCACGCCTGGAGCGGGGCGGCCAACAGCCCCTGGCTGCCGAACAGCAGCACATAAATCAGCCCCGCCACCACCGGCGAGACCGAGAATGGCAGGTCGATCAAGGTGATGAGCAGGCTCTTGCCGGCGAATTCGAACTTCGCGATGGCCCAGGACGCCACCAGCCCGAAGATCACATTCGCCGTCACCGAGATCGCGGCCACCAGCAAGGTGAGGCGGATGGCGGCGAGCGCATCGGGATCGCTGAGCGCCGCCACATAAGCCGCGGCCCCGCGCTTGAAGGCCTCCACGAACACCAGCAGCAGCGGCAGGCCGATGAACAAGCCGAGAAACGCCAGGGCGATCAGGGTGAGGGCGATGCGCACCGCCGCCGGCTCGGTGCGGGCGGGGCGATGCCCGTTCTGTGCCCGCGCCTGTTTCGCCAGGGTCGGCGGCCCGTCGGACGCGAGCGGCTGGGCGAGCGCGGCCGGCTCCAGGGCGCTCAACGCTCCCTCCCGCCGCGTGATTCTGCCCAATGCTGCAAGCGGTTGATGATGAACAGAAGGACGAACGAGGCGAGCAGCATCACGCTGGCGATGGCGGTGGCATCGGCATAGCGGAATTCCTCCAGCCGGATCACGATCAGCAGCGGGGCGATTTCCGAGACGCCGGGCAGATTGCCGGCGATGAAGATGACGGAGCCATATTCCCCGACCGCGCGGGCGAACGCCATGGCGAAGCCGGTCAACAGGGCGGGCCAGATGCTCGGCAGCACCACCCGCCATATGGTCTGGCCTCGGGTGGCGCCGAGGCTGGCGGCGGCATCCTCCAGCTCGGCGTCGAGATCGGCCAGCACCGGCTGCACCGTGCGCACCACGAACGGCAGGCCGATGAAGACCAAAGCCACCAGAATGCCGAGCGGGGTGAAGGAGACCTGGATGCCGAGCGGCGCCAACAGGCCGCCGATCCAGCCGTTTTCGGCATAGAGAGTGGTCAGCGCGATGCCGGCAACCGCCGTGGGCAAAGCGAAGGGAATGTCGATGATCGCATCCACCACCCGCTTGAAGGGAAAATCATAGCGCACCAGCACCCACACAACGAGGCCGCCGAACACGAGATTGATGGCGGCGGCGGCGAGCGAGAGGCCGAACGAAATCTGCAACGCATGCAGGGTGCGCGCATTGCTCATGATGACCAGGAGCCGGTCGAAGCTCAACTCGCTGGTCTTGAGGAACAAAGCGGACAGCGGCAGCAGAACGATCAGGCACAGCCATGTCAGCGTGAGCCCGAAGGTGAGGCCGAAACCCGGAATGACGCTCGGCTTGCGGAAGGTGAGCCGCGATGCGGTGGCAGTGGCCATCGTGTTCTTTCGGTCAGATCCCCGATGCCGGCGATCCTGATCCCATGAGGGCGCTGGGGAAAGGGGGGAAGAGAAGGCGAAACCGGCGCAGGCGCCACATCCGCCGCGGGCCGGTTGCTCCCACCCCTGGAACCAGGAGTGGGAGATGTTCGGTCCAGATCAATTTGAATAGATCTGGTCGAAGACGCCGCCGTCGGAGAAGTGCGTCTTCTGCGCCTTTGCCCAACCACCGAACACCTGATCTATGGTGAATAACTCCACCGGCGCGAACTTGTCTTTGTATTTTGCCGCGATCGCGGGATCGCGCGGGCGGTAATAGTGTTTGGCAGCGATCTCCTGGCCTTCCGGCGAATAGAGATATTTCAGATAGTCTTCGGCAACTTTGCGGGTGCCGTGCTTGTCCACGACCTTGTCGACCACCGCAACCGGCGGCTCGGCGAGGATCGAGAGCGAAGGGGTGATGATGTCGAACTTGTCCGGCCCCAGCTCGTTGATGGAGAGATAGGCCTCGTTCTCCCAGGCGATCAGCACATCGCCGATGCCGCGCTCGACGAAGGTGACGGTAGAGCCGCGCGCGCCGGTATCCAGCACGGGCGCGTTCTTGAACAGGGCAGCGACGAACGCCTTGGCTTTGGCCTCATCTCCGCCATTGTGCTTGAGCGCATAGCCCCAGGCCGCGAGATAGTTCCAGCGCGCCCCGCCGGAGGTCTTCGGGTTCGGCGTCACCACCTTGATGCCGGGCTTGATGAGGTCGTTCCAATCCTTGATGCCCTTGGGGTTGCCCTTGCGCACCAGGAAAACGATGGTCGAGGTGTAGGGCGCCGCATTGTCCGGCAGGCGCTTTTGCCAATCGGCCGCGAGCAGGCCGCGCGCGGCGATGGCGTCGATGTCATAGGCGAGGGCGAGGGTCACCACGTCGGCTTCCAGCCCGTCGATCACCGAGCGGGCCTGCTTGCCGGAGCCGCCGTGGGACTGGCGCACCGTCAGCGTGGTGCCGGGATTGTCCGTGGCCAGCTTCGCCGCGAACGCCTTGTTGAATTCCACATAGAATTCGCGGGTCGGATCATAGGAGACGTTGAGCAACGTCACCTCGGCGGCGAGGGCCGGCGCGGCCGCGAGCGAAAGGGCCAGAGTGGCCGCCGCAGCGAGGCGGGAAAATGGGAAGCGAGCGGACATGGTTCCTCCGGCTGGCATATCCCTGCCGCACCGGACGCCATGGCGACCGGGACGAGGGATCGTTCGGATTTACGAACGATGTCACCGCTTTCCCGGCCGGTCAATATTTTAACTTAACAAAATCGATAGATTTTTATATTACACGTTCAGGCGGTTCTTTTCAGGTGAATGCCGCATTCCGTCTTGGCCGCACCCCGCCAGCGCCCAGCGCGCGCATCCTCGCCCGGCGCGACGCGGCTGGTGCAGGGCATGCAGCCGACGGAGGCGAAGCCGAATTTTTTCAGCGGGTGCTCGGGCAGTCCGTGGGCATGGATCCATCCCGCGATTTCCGCCGGGCCAAGGGCCGCGAGCGGGTTGAACTTGATGCGATGGCCATCCGCTTCCACCACCGGAATGCGCAGGCGCGTCGCCGCCTGGTAGCGCTTGCGCCCGTTCAGCCAGGCATCGAAGGGCGCGAGCGCGCGCTCCAGCGGCTCCACCTTGCGCAGGGCGCAGCAGGCGTCGGTGTCCGAGGCCCAGAGATCATTGTCGCCGTCCCGCGCCGTGCGGGCGGCTTCGTCGGGATGGGAGGTCAGAACCTGCGTCAGGCCGAGACGGTCGATGAGTTGATCGCGATAGGCCAAAGTCTCGGGAAAGAGATGGCCGGTGTCGAGGAAGAGCACGGGCATCGTGCGGTCCACCTGCGCAACCATGTGCAGCAACACCACCGATTCCGCGCCGAAGGACGACACATTGGCCACCCGGCCGGGGAAGGCGTCCTGCGCGGCGGCGATAATCGCCAGCGGGTTGGCATCCTCCAGCCGCGCATCCAGCAGGGCGGCGTGGCGCGCGAGCGTGACTTCGAGTTCGGGCAGGGGCGACAGATCGCTCATGGCAAGTCCTCAGCCCTGCCGCACGGCGGCAAGGCGGGCCCGCAGGGCGGTGGGACGTCCATCGGCCGTGGGCTGGTAGAACACGGAATAGGTCTTCAACGCGTCTTCCAGGGCGCCGGCGTCGGAGGCCTTGGAAATCTCGAACGCATTGAAGCCGCAGCGCACCATCATCAGCAATTGGTCGCGCAGCACATTGCCGGCCGCGCGGAGCTCGCCGGTGAAGCTGAGCCGTTCGCGCAGCAGCCGCGCCTGGGTGTAAGCGCGGCCGTCGCGGAACTTCGGAAAGGTCAGCACGATCAAGGCGATCTGGTGCAGGTGCGGTTCCAGCGCGAGCACGTCCGCGTCATTGGGCACCAGCACACCCACCGGCTCGTTCCGGCCGGCAAGCGCTTCGTGCTCGGCCAGGAAGCGGGCGAGCGGGATCAGCGCCGGCCCGGAGGGCAGGGGCGCGCCATCGTCAACGCGCACGAAGGGGTCGGCAGCGGCGACGCCGTTCTTAACCAGCGACATAGGCGCGCTCCTTGAAGGGCTCGATGCCGAGGCGCTGAACCACGGAAATGAAGCTTTCGGATTTGTCGTGGCGCAGCGCGAGATAGGTATCGACGATGCGTTCCACCACATCGACCACCTCGGTCTCGGAGACCGCAGGCCCCAGCAATTCGCCCAGGCGCGCCTTGTGATTGGCCTTTCCGCCCAAGGTGATCTGGTAGAATTCCTGGTCCTTCTTCTCCACCCCGAGAATGCCGATATGGCCCACATGGTGGTGGCCGCAGGCGTTGATGCAGCCGGAGATGTTGATGTGCATGCGCCCCACGTCGGCGATGCGGTCATTGTCCGCGAACCGCTCGGTGATGCGCTGGGCGAGCGGGATTGAGCGGGTGTTGGCGAGCGAGCAGTAGTCGAGACCCGGGCAGGCGATGATATCGGTCACGAGGCCGACGTTGGGGGTCGCGAGGCCCTGGGCGGAAAGCTGCTGCCACAAGGCGTAGAGGTCCTTCTGGCGCACGTGGGGCAAGGTGAGGTTCTGCTCATGGGCGACGCGGATCTCGCCATAGCCGTAACGCTCTGAAAGATCAGCGATGGCGTCCATCTGCTCGGCGGTGGCATCGCCCGGCGGCTTGCCCACCGGCTTGAGCGAAATGGTGACGATGGCGTGGCCCGGCACCTTGTGGGCATTCACGGAATTCGCATGCCAGCGGGCAAATTCGCGGTCCTTCGCCAGGGATTCGGCGAGTTCCGGCGATTGTTCGGGCAGAATTTCGAAATCCGGCGTCTGAAAGTGAGCGCGGATGGTCTCAAGGGCGGCTTCGTCGAGGGCGAGGGCGCCGTCCTTGATCTGCGCCCACTCCTCTTCCACCCGGCGGGTGAATTCCTCGGTGCCGATTTCATGCACTTGGATCTTGATGCGCGCCTTGTAGATATTGTCGCGCCGCCCGCCGGAATTATAGGTGCGCAGGATCGCTTCCAGATAGGAGAGCAGGTCGCGCTTGGGCAGGAACTCGCGCACGGTCTTGCCGATGAACGGCGTGCGGCCGAGGCCGCCGCCGACGATCACCTCGAAGCCGGTTTCCCCATCCCTCTTATGCAGGCGCAGGCCGATGTCGTGCACGCGGATGGCGGCGCGGTCGTGCTTGGCGGCGGTGATGGCGATCTTGAACTTGCGAGGCAGATAGGTGAATTCGGGATGCAGCGTGGACCATTGGCGGATGATTTCCGCATAAAGGCGCGGGTCCTCGATCTCCTCAGGCGTGGCGCCGGCCCATTGGTCGGTGGTGGTGTTGCGGATGCAATTGCCCGAGGTCTGGAGCCCGTGCATGCCGGCCTTGGCGAGGTCGTCCATGGCGTCCGGCAGTTCGGCGAGCTTGATCCAGTTGAACTGGATGTTCTGCCGGGTGGTGAAATGCCCGTAGCCGCGGTCATAGCGGCGCGCCACATGGGCGAGCGCGCGCATCTGCGGGGCCGAGAGCGTGCCGTAGGGGATCGCAATCCGCAGCATATAAGCGTGCAATTGCAGATAGACGCCGTTCATCAGCCGCAGCGGCTTGAACTCTTCTTCGTTCAATTCGCCGCTGAGGCGGCGCTCGACCTGGTCGCGGAACTCGCGGACCCGCTCCTGGAGGAAAGTACGGTCGAACTCGTCATAGACATACATCGTATCGATCCGGTGCGGGGCGCTCAGGCGGCGCGGTCCAGGGAGACTGTGGGGCCGTAGACGCGGATGCGCTCGCGCAGATTGACCGGCGCGGGCTTGCCGTCGGCACCGAGCGTGGCGGCGGCGGCATAGGCGCCCACCGCGCGGTTCTCATCGCCATGGGCCGTGTTCAGCAAGGCCAGCGCCTGCTCGGAGGTGGTGGCCACCGCCGCGTCGGCGATCTGCTCGGACCAGTCATGGGTCGGCGTCAGCCACACGGAGACGCCATCCGACAGGCGGTTGGCGGTGACGACCGTCGGGCCGTGGATCTTCAGCTTCTGCTGTAGCGGGGAGGTCATGGTCCCTGTCCGGTCGTCCTTGCCAGGCGCGGGAGTGCGCCGAAATAACAACGAATAATCGTATTATAAGAGGATTATCGCTTCGTCGAATTGTAAAATAGGTCGGTTCACGGCGCAATCAAGAATTCTCACATGGCGTCCATGTGAGAATGATCGATTTTACGTTAGCATGATTTCAAAAATGATGCAGCGCAGCACGGCGCGCCTCAGGCGCGGGCGGTCGCCTTGGGGGGCATATCGCCCTGCGCGGAAGCGAGTGCCTCGCCTGAAGGGGCCTCCGCCGCTGCGGCTTTGGCCGCTTCGCGGGCGGCTTCGTGCATCAGCAGATCAAGCAGGCCGGGGAAACGCCGGTCCAGCTCGGCGCGGCGCAGGCTGCTGACGCGGCCGTTGCCGCGATCCACCTGGAAGATCAGGCCGGCCTCGCGCAGCACGCGAAAGTGATGGGTGCGGGTCGCCTTCGCCACCGGCATGCCGAACGTCCCGCACGCGCGTGGCGTCTCGCCGTCTTCCTGGAGAAGGGTCAGCACCACCTTGCGCCGCAACGGGTCCGCCAGGGCTGCGAAGATCTTGCCCAGTTCCATCTCTTCGGGGGCGGGGTGGCCTGCGGCGTCGGGCACGCTTTCTCCTTCATTCGGACCGGCGCGAGAGTGCCCGCAACACTCGGTCCTTTCCTCGTAGGTACGACTTGCATCGTACCTGAAGCGGGTTTAGGTACGATGGAAAGCGTACCTCATACGGGGCGCGCAGCAAAGGGCATGAGCATGACGCAAGCGCGTGAGGTCAGGATCGCGGCGTTCGGGCCGGCGGATGTGATGGGAATCGAGACGCGGGACCTGCCCGCGCCCGGCCCCGGCGAAGTGCAGGTGCGCCAGAGCGCCATCGGCTTCAATTATATCGACGTCTACCAGCGCTCCGGCATCTATCCGCTGCCGTTGCCGTCCGGTCTCGGCCATGAGGCGGCCGGCGTCATCGCGGCGGTGGGCAGCGAGGTGCGCGATCTCAAGGTGGGCGACCATGTCGCTTATATGAATGCCGGCCTCGGCGCCTATGCGGACCTGCGCAATGTGCCGGCTGAGCGGCTGGTGAAGATCCCCGCCGGCATCAGCGACGAGCAGGCCGCCGCGCTGATCTTCAAGGGTCTCACCGCCCAGTATCTGGTCAAGAAGACGTATGCGGTGCAGCCGGGCGACATGGTGCTGATCCATGCCGCCGCCGGTGGCGTGGGTCAGATCCTCGCAAGCTGGACCAAGGCGCTGGGCGCCTTCGTGGTCGGCACCGCCGGCGGACCGGACAAAGTCGCCACAGCGCTTGCCGCCGGCTGCGACGTGGCGGTGGATTATTCCAAGCCCGACTGGGTGGAAAAGGTGCTGGAGGCCACCGGCGGCCGCAAGGCGCGGGTGGTCTATGATTCGGTCGGCAAGGACACGCTGCTGAAGTCGCTGGACCTCACCGCGCCGTTCGGCCTCGTGGTCTCCTATGGCGCCGCTTCCGGCAAGCAGCCGCCCATCGACCCGGAAATGCTGAACAAGAAGGGCTGCTTGTTCCTCACCCGCCCGTCCGTGTTTCCCCACAATGCCGATGTGGCGACCTTCCGCGCCAATGCGGCGGATCTGTTCGCCGCCGTCGCCGCCGGCATGGTGAAGGCCACCATCGGCGCCCGCTTCCCCCTCGCCGATGTGGTGAAGGCGCACCAGGCCGCCGAGGCGCGCACCACGCAAGGCGCCATTCTGCTCATTCCCTGAAACCCTTCCTTCCGGCGGCATGCTCCCGCGCGCCGCCTCACGTCCGGACCTGAACCATGAGCCAGCTCTTCACGCCCATTGCCTTGGGCAATCTGACGCTTGAGAACCGCATCATCATCGCGCCCATGTGCCAATATTCCGCCAAGGACGGCGCGGCCACCGATTGGCACCTGATCCATCTCGGCAATCTCGCGCTCTCCGGCGCCGGCCTGCTGATTCTGGAAGCCACCGCGGTTGAGCCGGACGGCCGGATTTCCCCGGACGATCTCGGCCTGTGGTCGGACGCGACCGAGGCGGCACTCGCCAATGTGGTGGCCCGCGTGCGCGCGCACTCGCCGATGCCGCTCGGCATCCAGCTCGGGCACGCCGGCCGCAAGGCCTCCGTGAACGTGCCCTGGGCCGGCGGTGGTGCGATTCCCGCCTCGGCCGGCGGCTGGCGGCCGCACGCCCCTTCCGCCGTGCCCTTCAATCCGGCGGACGAAGCCCCCATCGCCCTCGATGAAGCCGGACTCGCGCGGGTGAAGGAGGCTTTCGTCACCGCCGCCCGGCGGGCGGATCGCATCGGCTTTGAGCTGATCGAGATCCACAATGCGCACGGCTATCTGCTGCACCAGTTCCTGTCTCCGCTCTCCAACCAGCGCACGGATTCCTACGGCGGCAGTCTGGAAAACCGCATGCGCTTCCCGCTGGAGGTGTTCGAGGCGGTGCGGGCGGCGTGGCCGAAGGACAAGCCCATCAGCGTGCGCGTTTCCGCCACCGATTGGGTGGACGGCGGCTGGGATTTGGAGAGCACCATCGCCTTCGCGAAGGAGCTGAAGGCGCGCGGCTGCGAGCTGATCCACGTCTCCACCGGCGGCCTCTCGCCCAAGCAGCAGATTCCGCTGAAGCCCGGCTATCAGGTGGAATTCGCCGAGGGTGTGCGGAAGGCGACCGGCCTTGCGACCATCGCGGTCGGCCTCATCACCGAACCGCAGCAGGCGGAAGACATCGTCGCCTCCGGGCAGGCGGACATGATCGCCCTGGCGCGCGGCATCCTCTACGATCCGCGCTGGCCCTGGCATGCGGCCGCCGCCCTCGGCGGGCAGGTGCACGCCGCGAACCAGTATCTGCGCTGCCAGCCCTCGGGCCTGCGGTCGCTGTTCCGCTGAGCGGCGCGCCTTACAGCAGCCGCGCGGCGCTCTCCCGCGCGGCCTGAAATTCGCTGATCAGCCGGCGGCACAATTGCGCCGCCGGCGGCGCATCCAGCACCGCGCCGACGCCCTGGCCGGCGGACCAGATGTTCTTCCAGGCCCGCGCCTCATGCTCCAGGTCGAGCTTCTTGCCCTCCGGCAGATTGTCCGGGTCGAACCCGGCGGCCTTGATGCTCGGGCGCAGGAAATTGGCGTTGATGCCGGAAATCGCGGCGGTATAGACCACGTCCGCCGCATGGGCCTGCGCGATCATCTCCTTATAGCCGTCCGGCGCCGCGCTCTCGCGCGTGGCGATGAAGCGCGTTCCGAGATAGGCGAGGTCCGCGCCCATGATCCGCGCCGCCGCCACATGGGCGCCGGTGGACATGGCGCCCGACAGGATGATCGTGCCGTCGAACACCGCGCGAATCTCCGGGATCAGGGCGAACGGGCTCAGGGAGCCGGCATGGCCGCCCGCGCCCGCCGCCACGGCGATGATGCCGTCCACCCCCGCTTGCGCCGCCTTTTCCGCATGGCGGCGGCTGATCACATCGTGAAACACCAGCCCGCCATAGGAATGGACCGCCTCCACCACCTCGGGCACCGCCCCGAGCGAGGTGATGACCAGCGGCACTTTCTTGCGCACCGTCATCGCGATGTCCGCCTCAAGGCGCTCATTGCTGCGGTGGACGATGAGATTGACGCCATAGGGCGCAGCCTCCGCTTCGCCGGCGAGACGGCCTTCCACCTCGTCCAGCCAGTCGCGATAGGCTTCGGTCGAGCGCTGGTTCAGCGCCGGGAAGGTGCCGAGCAGGCCGGAGCGGCAGGTTTCCACCACCAGATCTGGATTGGAGACCAGGAACATGGGGGCGGCGATGATCGGCGCCTTGAGACGGCCTTCGAGGGCGGCGGGCAGGGGCATGGGCGGTCCTTCCTGGGTGATATCTTCCGCGTTCGGTGCGGTGATGTCGCGGTTCGTTGATTTGGCGGCTCTCTCCAGCCATGGCGGGTCAGCCGGCCGAGGCGGCGGCAGTGTGTGTCACCCTTTCCAATGGGGCAAGGGGTTGACCTATGCGTTGACCTGGGCGCGGCCCCGGTGCAGCCTGCGCTCCAAGCCGCCCGCGATGCGGCATCGACAGGGAGAAATGACGTGTCCGAGAGCGAAACCATCCTGCTGCGCATTGCCGACGGCATCGCCCGCATCCGCTTCAACCGGCCCCAGGTGTTGAACGCCCTGAACGAGCCGATGATCCTCGCCTTCCGCGACGCCGCCGTGAAGGTGGCGGGCGATGCCAGCGTACGCGTGGTGATCCTGTCGGGCGAGGGGCGGGCATTCCTGGCGGGCGGGGATGTGGGGCGGTTCCACGCGGCGGGGGCTTCGGCGCCGGATGTGGTCAGCGACCTGATCGTGCCGTTTCACGAGGCCATCACGGTGCTCAACGGCCTTGCCGCGCCGGTGATCGCCTCGGTGAAGGGCGCGGTGGCGGGCGGCGGACTCAGTGTCGCCATGGCGGCGGACCTGGTGATCGCGGCCGATGACGCCCGCTTCACCATGGCTTACAGCCGCATTGGCACCAGCACCGACGGGTCTGCCAGTTGGAGCCTGCCGCGCGTGGTCGGCCTGCGCAAGGCTTTGGAGCTTGCGTTGCTGTCGGACGTGATCGACGCCCCCGAGGCGCTGCGCATCGGCCTGATCAACAAGGTGGTGCCGCTTGCCGAGCTGGAGGCGCAGACCGATGCGCTGGCGGGCCGGCTCGCCGCCGGCGCGACCGAGGCCCTCGGGCGCATCAAGGCGCTGATGCGCGGCGCCTTCAACAATACGCTGGCAGAGCAATTGGAGGCGGAGCGCGCGGCGTTCATCGCCTGTGCCGGCACAAGCGACTTCGCCGAGGGAGCGGCGGCCTTCGTGGAAAAGCGCGCGCCGGTCTTCACCGGGCGCTAAACGGCGCCGGGCCACGGACGCATATAACAATAGAAAAATGTTATATTGACTTAAATTCCAAGATGCGGATAGATAAATCTATTGCGCAGATGGAATGTGTCGAATGATCGTGTCCGCCCCCCGTTCCGCTCCTGTGGCGCGCACCCGTCCCTGGCGGGACTGGGCGCTGTTCGGCGCGGCGTATGCGGTCGTTCTGGCGCTGCTGCTGGGCGGCCTTTCCGGCGTGCAGCGCACCGCCGGCGCGAGCGTCGCGCCGCAAGCCGCAATGCAAAGCGTCGCCGTCCGCTAAGGCGGAGCGCGGGGACGCCCTTTGAAAAGGCCAGTTGAAATTTGAATGTGCCGCGCTGTGCGGCGGGCGGCTTCTCCGCGCGGGCTTGAAGCGCAGGCTACGGACTTTGGAACGGCGGCTTCTGGGAGGCTGCGGCCTCAGGGGCACCCGCCGGCCGGCGGGTGGATCGGCGCGGCTTGGCGGCCGGGCTTTGGCCGCGCAGCGACTTAGCGGGTCAGAACGATCGGCTGGTTGTTGTCGGCGATCACGCCCACATAGCGATTGGCGCCGGAGGGCTGGAGCCGGGCGGTGATCTTGCCCACGTGATTCTGGAGCACGATGTCCGCGCCCAACACGTCCCATCCCTTGGTCATGAAGATTTCGCTCGGACAGGAAATGTCGGCCTGGGCGGCAAGCCCGCTCGCGCCGCGCACCGTGGACAGCGTGACCGGGCAGCTGTGCTGGCCGCCGTCCCAGGCGAACGTCCAGGCGCCCGCCAATTGTTCCTGCTCGTTGCTCGCGGCATAGGCCGTGCCGCCGGGATTGACCGGCGGCGGGGTGAGGGGAACGGCGCTCGCGTTGGCGACCGCCGTGGGCGTGACCGCCGACGCGGCCGTGGCTGCATTGGCGCCGGAGGCACGCGGGACAGAGCCGGCGGCGGCTGGGGCCGGCATCGGCGCGCTCTCGACCGAAGCGGTCGGCGCGGACAGAACCCGGTTGGAGTCTACGGCGCTCGTCTTCGTTCCGAAGCCATCCAACTCGGTGCTGCACCCCCCAAGAGCCAGCGCTGAGGCGAAGACCGCCGAAGCGGACAGGAACTTCATCAAATCTTTCTCCGGACCTGACCGCAACTTAGCGACACCCATTTTCTCACGCCACCGTCAAGCTTGCGCAAAAAGCGTTAACGCCGGCTCAAAAACAGGCTGCCACAGGCTCCCCCGGAGGCGGAGACCGTAAGCCGGAACAATTTATCGAGAACATGGCAGGAGCATGACCCAGGGGTGCCGCGACAAGATGCCGTGGTCCTGGCGCATGCCTCGCCCAGGCGTCCATGCCGCGCGCCCGCTTGATTATGCGGCCCCCTTCTTTCTCTATGTGCTGCCAAATCGTTCGGAGTGATCCATGTACCAGATGCTCGACCCCAAGACGCTGACCGTCCTCATCACCGGCGGAACTTCGGGCATCGGTGCCGCCACCGCCCGGCGATTCCTGGCCGGCGGCAGCAAGGTCATCGTCACCGGCCGCCGCGCTGATCGCCTGGCGGCGCTCGCCGCCGAGTTCGGCGATGCCATCCACACCCTGGAACTCGACGTGCGCGACTTCGAGGCCACAAAAGCCGCCTTCGCCGGTTTGCCCGAGCCGTTCGCCAATTATAACGTGGTGTGCGCCAATGCTGGCCTCGCCATGGGCCTCGAGCCGGCCCAGGCGGCGAATATGAGCGACTGGGAAGAGATGGTCGCCACCAATATCAACGGCGTGCTCTACACCGTGCGCGCCACGCTGCCCGCGATGATCGCGCGCGGAGAGGGGCATGTGGTGTTCACCGGCTCCGTGGCCGGGGATTACCCTTATCCGGGCGGCAATACCTACGGGGCGACCAAGGCGTTCGTGAAGCAATTCTCGCTCAATGTGTGGGCGGATGTGGTCGGCACCGGCGTGCGCGTCACCAATGTGGAGCCCGGCCTGACCGAGACCGAATTCTCCATCGTGCGCTTCAAGGGCGACGAGGATCGGGCCAGCAAGATGTATGAAGGCGTGAAGCACTTGACCGGCGAGGATATCGCCGAGCAAATCTTCTTCTGCTGCACCGTGCCGCGCAATGTGAACATCAATCGCATCCACGCCCTCGCCGCGGACCAGAGCTTCAGCGCGCTCTCCGTCAAGCGCAAATGAGGCGGCGCAAATGAGCGGGTGCGGATGAGAGGGTGCACATGAGCCACACGGATCCCGGCCGGATGCGGCCGGCCGGGTCGGGGAGGGGCGGCGCGGTGAGCATCCCCAACCTCATCACGCTCGCCCGCATCCTGCTGGTGCCGATCCTGGTGTGGTCCATCGCCTCGGGCGAGCTGGAACTGGCCTTCTGGCTGTTCGTGCTCGCCGGCGCCTCGGACGCCGTGGACGGCTTCCTTGCCAAGCGGTTTCACATGCAGACCGAGCTTGGCGCCTATCTCGACCCGCTGGCGGACAAGGCGCTGCTGATCTCGATCTATGTCTCGCTCGCGATGGTCGAACTGATCCCGCGCTGGGTCGCCATCGCGGTGGTGACGCGCGACGTGATGATCATCGGCGCGATCCTGCTTTCGGTGCTGCTGGCCCAGCCGGTGAAGATCCGCCCGCTGGTGGTGTCCAAGGTGAATACGGCGGTGCAGATCGCGTTCGCCGCCTTGGTGCTGGCCAGCGCCGGGCTTGACCTTAACCCAGGCCGCGCGTTCGAGGTGGGACTGGTGGCGGTGGGGCTCTTGACGGCGCTTTCGGCGGCTGCGTATCTCGCGGAATGGATGCGCCACATGGCGCGCTGACCGCCGAGAGCGGCGTACCGGCGCGGGGTCCGGGAGGAGCGATGGCCATTCAGCTTCAGCTTCGCTTCTGGATCGGCGCGCTGTTTGCCGTCATCGTCGGGCTGTGGCTGTTGCGCGGCATCCTGTTACCCTTTGTCGCGGGTATGGCCCTGGCCTATTTCCTGAACCCGGTGGTCGAGCGCGTGTCGCGCATCGGTCTCGGCCGCACGCCGGCGAGCCTTGCGCTGGTGGGCATCCTGGTCCTGGTGGTGGTGCTGCTTCTGCTGGTGGTGCTGCCGCTGCTCTCCAGCCAATTGTTTGAATTCATCACCAATCTGCCGGCCTATGTGACGCGCCTGCAAAACCTGGTCACGCAGGAAAACCGCGAGTGGCTGAACCGCTTCTTCGGCGATCGCCTGCCGGATGTTCAGCGCTCGCTCGCGGACCTGATGTCCCAGGGCGTGAGCTATCTGCTCGGCCTGCTGACCTCCCTGTGGTCCGGCGGGCAGGCGCTGCTGTCGGTGTTCGCGCTGGTGGTGGTGACACCTGTGGTGGTGTTCTACGTACTGTGCGACTGGGACCACATGCTGATGACCGTGGACAGCTGGATTCCGGTGCACCAGCGCCCGGTGATCCGCCGGCTCGGCCGTGAAATGGACATGGCGGTCGCCGGTTTCGTGCGCGGGCAGGCGCTGGTGTGCCTCATCCTCGGCACCTTCTATGCCGTGGCGCTGACCATGTCGGGGCTGAATTTCGGCCTGCTGATCGGCATCGTTTCCGGCCTCATCACCTTCATTCCCTATGTCGGCTCGCTCACCGGGCTGATCCTCGCCATGGGGGTCGCCATCGTTCAGTTCTTCCCCGACTGGGCCATGATCGGCACCATCCTGGGCATCTTCCTGGTGGGCCAGACCGTGGAGGGCTATATCCTGTCCCCGAAGCTGGTGGGCGACAGCATCGGCGTGCACCCGGTGTGGCTGATGTTCGCCCTGTTCGCCTTCGGCTATCTGTTCGGCTTCGTCGGCCTGCTGCTGGCGGTGCCGCTGACGGCGGCAGCCGGTGTGCTGGTGCGCTTCGCCTTCAGCCAATATTTCCACAGCCCGCTTTACACCGGCGACGATGCCGGCTCCTCGTCCAGCGAGACGGTGTGAGCCCATGGCCGGGCGCGATCCCTCCGTTCGCCAGCTGCCGCTCGATCTGCCCAGCCGGCCGGCCCTGCTGCGGGAGGATTTCCTGGCCGCGCCGGGCAATGCCGCCGCGCTGGCGCTGGTGGATTCCTTTCCCGACTGGCCGGCGCGCGTGGTGACCCTGGTCGGCCCCGCCGGCGCCGGAAAGAGCCATCTCGGGGCGATTTTCGCCCGCCGGGCCGGTGCCCTGACGCTTCCGGCAGCCGGGCTTACGAGCGCCGGGGTGCCGCAGGCGTTGGCCCAAGGCGCCCTGCTGCTGGAGGATCTGGCGGCCGGAGCCTTCGACGAGGCGGCGCTGTTTCATCTGCTGAACCTCGCGCGCGAGCAGAATGCCTTCGTGCTGATGACCGCGCGCACGCCGCCGTCGGCGTTCGCGCTCGCCACCGCCGATCTCGCTTCGCGGCTGCGCGCGGTGCCGGGCGTGGAAATCGCGCCGGCGGACGACGCCTTGTTGGGCGCGGTCCTGGTGAAGCTGTTCGCGGACCGGCAGATCGCCGTGGATGAGGCGACCGTGCAATATCTGCTGCTGCGCATGGAGCGCACGGTGGAGGGCGCGCAGGCCCTGGTCGCCGCCATCGATAGGGCGGCGCTGGCGGCGCGCCGGCCGGTGACGCGGACGCTCGCCGCCCAGGTGCTGCGCGCGGAAAAAGACTTGCGCGGAGAAAGTACAAGCGACTTCAGTGACGAAGACGACGCGGAGCCGCCACCGTCATAGAGTGGTCATGCAAGACGGCCATGTTCCGCCGGAAAATGGGGGTCTATCGATGAACGCGAATGACACCGTCGCCTTGGCCTTGGTCGAGGATTTTGAACCGGAGGCCAGTGTGGATACCGTTCTCGAGCTCGCGGGTTCCCCGCAGCGCTTCATCAACCGGGAAGTCTCTTGGCTCCACTTCAACCGCCGCGTGCTGGAAGAAGCCTCCAACAGGAGCCATCCCCTGCTGGAGCAATTGCGCTTCCTCTCCATCTCGGCGAACAATCTCGACGAATTCTTCATGGTGCGCGTGGCCGGGCTGAAGGAGCAGATCCGCGAAGGCGTGACCGCGCTCAGCCCCGACGGCCTCACCCCCTCCGAGCAACTCGCCACCATCATGGACGGCGCCGGCAATCTGATTTTCGACCAGCAGGCCCGCTGGCGTGAACTGCGCGTGGAACTGGCTGGCGTCGGCATCGTCCTGGTGGACGGCTCGGACGTCACCGCCGCCGACATCGAGCGCCTGGAAGCCCACTTCCTGCACCATGTCTTCCCGGTGCTGACGCCGCTCGCCATCGATCCGGCCCATCCCTTCCCCTTCATTCCCAATCTCGGCTTCTCGCTGGCGCTGCAGCTGGTGCGGCAGAGCGACGGGCGCGGCATGAATGCGCTGATCCGCATTCCCGCCAAGGTCGAGCGCTTCATCCGCCTCGCCGACGGTGAGGGGACGAGCCTGCGCTTCATCACGCTGGAGCAGATGATCGGGCTGTTCATCGCCCGCCTGTTCCCCGGCTATGCGGTGAAGGGCCAGGGCGTGTTCCGCGTCATCCGCGACAGCGACCTCGACATCGAGGAAGAGGCCGAGGATCTGGTGCGCCTGTTCGAGAGCGCCCTGAAGCAGCGCCGCTACGGCTCGGTGATCCGCATGGAAGCGGATTCGGCCATGCCGGACGAACTGCGCAATTTCGTCGCCCGCGAGCTGAACGTGAAGGACGAGGAAATCTTCGTCGTCACCGGCGTGCTGGCGCTGAACGAATTCTCCCAACTGGTCTCCGTGGACCGGCCGGACCTGAAGTTTCCGCCCTACAATGCGCGATTTCCCGAGCGCATCCGCGACCACGGCGGAGACTGCTTTCTGGCAATTCGCGAGAAGGACATTCTGGTTCACCACCCTTATGAATCCTTTGATGTGGTGGTTCAGTTCCTGCGCCAGGCCGCCCGCGACCCCAACGTCGTCGCCATCAAGCAGACCCTCTACCGCACCTCCTCCGACAGCCCGATCGTGAAGGCCCTGGCGGAGGCGGCCGAGGCCGGCAAGTCGGTCACCGCGCTGGTGGAGCTGAAGGCCCGCTTCGACGAGGAAGCCAATATCCGCTGGGCGCGTGACCTGGAACGCGCCGGCGTGCAGGTGGTGTTCGGCTTCATCGATCTGAAGACCCACGGCAAGCTGTCCATGGTGGTGCGCCGCGAAGGCGGCACGCTCGCCACCTATTGCCATGTGGGCACCGGCAATTATCACCCCATCACCGCCCGCATCTACACCGACCTGTCGTTCTTCACCGCCGACCCGGTGATCGCGCAGGACGTGGCGCGCATCTTCAACTTCATCACCGGCTATGCGACGCCGGGCGAGCTGGACGTGATGGCGGTTTCCCCCACCACGCTGAAGCCGCGCATCCTCCAGAACATCGCCGAGGAGATCGAGCACGCCCGTGCCGGCCGCCCGGCGGCGATCTGGCTGAAGTGCAATTCGCTGGTGGACCCCGAGATCATCGACGCGCTCTATGCCGCCAGCAATGCCGGCGTGAAGGTGGATTGCATCATCCGCGGCATCTGCTGCCTGCGGCCGGGCATTCCGGGCCTGTCCGAGAACATCCAGGTCAAGTCGATCGTCGGGCGGTTCCTGGAACACAGCCGCATCTATTGCTTCGGCAATGGCCATGCGCTGCCGCATCCGCATGCCCTGGTCTATATTTCCTCGGCCGATCTGATGACCCGCAACCTCGACCGCCGCGTCGAGACGCTGTGCCCCATCACGACCCCCACCGTGCACGAGCAGGTGCTGGATCAGATCATGGTGGCCAATCTTATCGACAACGAACAGAGCTGGCGGGTGTTGCCCAACGGCTCTTCGGAACGCATAGTCCCGGCGCCGGGCGAAGAATCATTCAACGCCCATCGTTATTTCATGACCAATCCGAGTTTGTCCGGACGTGGAAAGTCTCTCAAAGATTCTTCGCCGCGCAGCCTCTACGTCCGCCGCTAAGGGCGGCGGGCCCGCGCCGCACACGAGCGATCACGTGGCAGTGGCGGCACCTGTTGCCGTCATCGACATCGGGTCAAACTCGGTGCGGCTCGTGGTGTATGAGGCGCTTAATCGCGCGCCGACCCCCATCTTCAACGAGAAGGCGCTCTGCGGTCTCGGTCGGGAAGTGCTGTCTACGGGACGGCTCGCCCAGGATGCCGTGGAACGCGCCCTGTCCGCGTTGAAGCGCTTCCGCGCCCTGTGCGACGCCATGGGAGTCGGGGTGGTCTATGCCCTCGCCACCGCGGCCGCGCGCGATGCGGAGAATGGCCCCGCCTTCATCGGCGAATGCGAGGCCATCTGCCGGACGCATGTGGAGATTCTCTCCGGTCGCCGCGAGGCGGAACTCGCGGCCTTCGGCATCGTCTCCGGTGTCCATGGCCCGGACGGGGTGGTGGGCGATCTCGGCGGCGGTTCGCTTGAACTGGTGGATGTGAAGCGCCTGAAGGTCGGCGCCGGCATCACCTTGCCGCTCGGCGTGCTGGCGCTCCAGGATCGTTCCGGCAAATCGCTGCGCAAATCTGAAAAGATCATCCGCGATGCCGTGCGCGAGGTCCCGGTCCTCGCCGGCCTTGCCGGTCGCACGTTTTACGCCGTCGGCGGCACGTGGCGCGCTTTGGCCCGCCTGCACATGTTCCAGAAGGGCTATCCGCTGCACGTCATGCACGGCTATGTGCTGCCCGCGAAGGAAGCCATCGACTTCACGCGCATCGTTCATCGCGCCGATGCCGAAGCCCTCTCCCATATCGACGCGATCTCGGATGCGCGCCGCTCTTTGCTCGCCTATGGCGCGCTGGTGCTGGAAAATGTAGTGCGCGAGGGGCGGCCCTCTGAGGTCGTGATTTCCGCCCTCGGCGTGCGCGAGGGCTTGCTGTATTCGCTGCTCGATCCGGAACAGCGCAAGGAAGATCCGCTCCTTGCTGCCGCCCGCGAACTGAACGAATTGCGTTCGCGCTCGCCGCAGCATGGCGAGGAATTGGTGCTTTGGACGGATTCCTTCTTTGAATCCTCCCGCGCGCTGGAAGAAAGCGCCGATGAGCGGCGCCTGAGGCAGGCGGCCTGCTTGCTGGCGGATATCGGCTGGCGCGCCCATCCCGATTATCGCGGCGAGCAGAGCCTCAACATCATCGCCCATGCCGCGTTCGTGGGCGTGGACCATCCCGGCCGGGCCTATATCGCGCTTGCGGTCTATTTCCGGCACATGGGCCTGTCCGAGGACGAATACGCCCCGCGCATCCTGGAACTGGTGTCCACCGGAATGCTGGACCGCGCCCGCATCCTCGGGGCCTGCATGCGGGTCGCCTATCTGCTCTCCGCCGCCATGCCGGGTATCCTGCCGCGCACGGAGCTGGAGGTGCGCGGCGAAACCGTGGTGCTGAACGTACCGCACGATCTCGCCGACCTGATCAATGACCGTGTCCACAGCCGCCTGCGGCAGCTCAGCAAGCTCATCGGCCGCGAGCCGGTGGTGGTGACGGTCTGAGGCAGCGCCGCCTGTCTTGATCCCTGCGGTCGTGGTTCCGGCGACCGGCCCGGCCCGTTTTCCACCCGCGCCCGCCCGAGGGACGCGCACGGCTGCGCCCAATGGCATGACGAATTTATTGTTTCGCTCGTTTTGTAAACCGTGTAATTGCATGCGACGGCGGTGTCGCTGCGGAAAATGATTGTTTTTACTCTAATATGGGTCCGGGGTTCGAATGGTCGATGTACAAGAAATTTATCGGGCGAGATTTCTTGAGACCGGCTTGAATAAGCGTTCCGAGGTGTGGCGTATTCTTTGCCGCGAATTCTTCAATCCGTTGATCGGCGCGCAGAAAGACGTCCTGGATCTCGCTTGTGGATATGGCGAATTTATAAATAACGTATCTGCTCGTTCCAAAACGGCCATTGATATCAATCCCGATGCGCCCAAGTATCTCAATTCAGATGTTCGCTTCGTCATGACGCCGGCGACCGACCTTGCCCCGATTGAAAGCAACAGTCTCGATATTGCCTTTACGTCTAATTTTCTCGAACACTTGCCCAATAAGGAATGTTGCGATCAGGTGATCGGGGAAATCCTGCGCGTCCTTCGCCCGGGGGGGCGGTTCGTGATCATGGGGCCGAATATTCGCTATGCCTATCGCGAATACTGGGATTTCTACGACCACTATCTTCCCCTTTCCCACCTCTCCCTGGAAGAGGGGCTGAAGAAAAGCGGGTTCGAGGTGGTGCGCAATGTTCCCCGCTTTCTGCCCTATACGATGAAGTCCAGCTTGCCGACGGCGGGATTCCTGATTTCCGCCTATCTCAAAATGCCGTTTGCCTGGCGCTTTTTCGGCAAGCAATTCCTCGTCGTCGGGCAGAAGCCGGCGCGCTGAGCGGCAATCAGCGCCGGCAAGGATTGGCTCTTCCCGCGGGCAGGAAAAGCCCGCGCAGCCCTCCCTACGGCTCGGTTTAATCCGAGGCTTCGTCAATCCGAGGCTTCGGCGCCGGTGCGCTCGACGGCCACCACGCGGCCGCGATCCACCGCCAAGGCCAGTTGGCCGGCTTTCAGGGCCAGGGCACGGTTGCCGAACAATTCGCGGCGCCATCCGCTCATGGCCGGCACATCGGCCTCGTCGCTCACCGCGATGCGCTCCAGATCGTCCGTCGTGGCGATCACCTTGGCCGCCACCGCATGCTGCTCGGCGGTCATGCGCAGCAGCACTTTCAGCAGTTCCACCGTCGCCGAGGCGCCGTTCGGCAAGGGCTTGTCGCGTTCGATGCGCGGCAGAGTCTTCGGATCGCGGGCGAGCCCTTTGCGAACGGCCTCCAGGACGGCCTCCCCATAGCGCGAGCGCTCGAACCCCTTGGGCAGGGAGCGCAATTCCGCCAGCTTCTCCGGCGTCTGCGGCTGCTGAAGGGCGATCTCGCCGATCACATCGTCCTTGATGATGCGGCCGCGCGGCTGGTCGCGGGCCTGCGCCTCGCGCTCGCGCCACGCCGCCAGTTCCACCAGCACCGCCAGCTCACGCGGTTTGCGCACGCGGGATTTCAGGCGCTCCCACGCATTCTCCGGCTCCTGGCGATAGGTGGCCGGCGAGGTGAGCACCTTCATCTCCTCGCCCACCCATTCGCTGCGCCCGCGCGCCCGAAGGTCTTCCAGGAGCTTGAGATAGATATCGCGCAGATGGGTGACATCGGCGATCGCATAGACCAATTGCGCCTGGCTGAGGGGGCGGCGCGACCAGTCCGTGAAGCGCGAGGATTTGTCGATGGCGTGGCCGCACAGGCGCTGCACCAGCTGGTCGTAGGAAATGCTGTCGCCATAGCCGAGCACCATGGCCGCCACCTGGGTGTCGAACACCGGATGGGGAATGATGCCGGCGAGGTGCCAGACGATTTCGATATCCTGGCGCCCGGCGTGAAACACCTTCATCACCCGCTCGTTCGCCATCAGCGCGAAGAAAGGCGACAGGTCGATGCCATCGGCAAGGGCGTCGATGATGATGGCCTCGTCCGGCGTGGCAGCCTGGATGACGCACAATTTCGGCCAGAACGTCGTCTCGCGCAGAAACTCTGTGTCGACGGTGACGAAATCGTGGCGGGCCAGGCGCTCACAGGCCGCTGCGAGCGCCTCGGTGGAGGTGATCGGATCCATGTGACAAACCATAACGGAAGGCATGTGGGCGGCGAAAGACCCTCGCGCGCATAGAGGTCAAACCTTTGCCTCTTTTGCCAAGCGCATGGCGTCTTCCGGCGTGCCCGGATGGCCCAGAAAATAGCCCTGAACATAGGTGCAGCGTTCTGCCCGCAGGATTTCCAGCTGCTCCGCCCGCTCCACGCCCTCCACGATGGTGGAGACGGAGATCGCGTCCGCCAAACCCTGCATGGCGCGGATAATGGGCAGGGAATGGGTATCGTGACCCAATCCGTTGACGAAGGTCCGGTCGATTTTGATTCGATCAATGGGCAGCGTGCGCAGATAGCCGAGCGAGGAATAGCCGGTGCCGAAATCGTCGATGGCGACGCGGATGCCGCGGCTGCGGAAGTTCTGGAGGATCTCCCGTACGGTCGCGCCCTCCTGGAGCAGGGTGGTCTCCGTGAGCTCAAGTTCCAGCCGGCGCGGAGCGAGGCCGGAGCGCCGCAGGGCGCCGTTCACCTGCGCCTCCACCTCCCCGGTGCGGAACTGGATCGGCGAGAGATTGACCGAAACGGTCAGCGGCGCCGGCCACGTGGCGGCCACGAGGCAGGCTTGTTCGAGCACCCAGGCGCCGATGGGCACGATGAGGCCGGTATCCTCCGCCGCGGGAATGAAGGTGGCGGGCGCGACGATGCCCCGACTCGGATGGCGCCAGCGCAACAGCGCCTCGAACCCGGCGAGGGCGCCGCTCTGGCAGGCGAAGATGGGCTGGTAGCACAGGAAGAACTGCTGCTCGCGCCAAGCTTCGTCCAGATCGAGCTGAAGCGTGCGCCGGGCGACGGCGGCGTGCTCCATCTGTCGCTCGAACAGGCGGCAGAGGCCACGGCCGTCGTTCTTGGCGCGATAGAGCGCGAGATCCGCGTTTTTCAGCAATTCCACACCCAGGCGCGCATCCTGCGGCGCCAGCGCGATGCCGATGCTGCCGCCGGCGATGACCCGGTGGTGGTTCAGCGTGAATGGCTCACGGATGGCGGAAATGATCTGCTCAGCGAGGGCGCGCGCATCGACCGCCCCGCCGCCCCGCTGGAGGATGCCGAACTCGTCGCCGCCGATCCGGGCCAGCATGTCGCCGGGCCCGAGATAGTCTTCCATCCGCCGGGCGACCGCGCATAGCAGATCGTCGCCGATGGCATGGCCGAGCGTGTCGTTGACGGATTTGAAATAGTCGAGGTCAAGGAACAGCAGGGCAAAGCTCTGGGTGTCCATGTCCTCAGCGAGGAGCGCGTCGAGCTGCTCGAGAAAATGCAGGCGGTTCGGCAGCGCGGTCAATTCGTCCTGGCGCGCGGTGCGATAGGCGTTCTGGGCGAATTCCTGCTGCGCCCGCAGATGGCGCACAGCCGTGATGACGGCCACCGTGATGGCGAGGCAGATCAGCCCCGACGCCACCAGGATCGGCAAGATCTGCGCCCGCACCGAGCGTGAGACGTCATCGGAGGTGTCGCTCACCATGATGGACAACGGGAAATGCGCCAGGTTCTGGAACGCCGACAGCCGCTCCTGCCGATCCACCAGACCCGGCGGGATCAGCCGCTCCTGCGCACCCGCCGCATTCGCGGTGGCGATCAGGTGGCGCATCAGCGCGCGCTGCGCTGTCGGTTCGATGGTGTCCGCCACGGGCGGATAACTGGCGAGCACCACGCCATCCTGCCGGCACAGGGCGATGAAGCCGCCGGACCCCAGATCGATGCCACCGTAAAATTTCTCGAAATAGCTTTGCCGCATGGCGGCGAGGATCAGGCCGAGAAAGCTGCCGTCCGGTGCTGAGAAGCGATGGGCGAGATAAATGGTCGGCGTTCCCGTGCCCCGGTTCAGCACCGGGGCGCTGACGAACTGGGTGCTGGCAAGACCGGTGGTGAGGGCGTTGAAATAATCGCGATCCGACACATTCACATCGGGAATGGGCCAATAGCGCGAGAAGTTCAGCAACTTGCCCTTGGTACCGATGATGGTGATGGCATCGATCTGCGGCAAGCCGTGGACGCGCTGCCGGATGATCTCGTGCATTTCATAGGTGGAGGCGGCGCGTACGAGGCTGTCCGGGTCGGTTGCCCCGAGCACATTCAGGCGCTCGATCAAACTGCGCTGGATCTGTTCGGCGCCTTGGAAGGCGCGGTCGGTCTGCTCCGACAGGGTAAGGGCGAGGTTCTCCAACTCGCGATGGCGATCGCCGAGCGCGCGGTCCCGCAGATAGACAGTCAGCAGGATGGTTGCGACAAGGACGGTGACGATAAACGCGCCGCCCAATCCCACTGCCCAGCGTGCGGCATCCCACGAGCGCACGCGTTCCGTCGTGCCGTTCGGGGTTGCTACCTTTGGTAAACTGACGGTTGCTTCCATCATGTCTCAATCGCGACGCATTGCACGCCACATTTCACGTTATACGCGTTGGTTGGGCACCAACAGGGGCTGCATATGGTGCGCAGCAGCAAATCCCCTTGAGGCCGGGCCGGATTTCGAGGCAGCCTTGACAAGCAGGGGCGCCCATGCACCTTCCGGCGGCCTGCTTCGCCCGTCCTTTGCGGCAGCGCGTTTGTCCCCAGGTTGTCCGAAAGGCCGCTCGTCATGTCCCCCGCCATGCATCGCTACCGCACGCACACCTGCGGCGCGCTCACCGACGCCCTGGTGGGCGAAAGCGTCCGGCTGTCCGGCTGGTGTCACCGCATCCGTGACCATGGCGGCGTGCTTTTCATTGATCTGCGAGACCATTACGGCCTGACCCAGGTGGTGATCGACCCCGACAGCCCGGCCTTCCAGGCGGCGGAAAAGGTGCGTGCGGAATGGGTTGTGCGCATCGACGGCAAGGTGCGCCTGCGTCCCGACGGTACCGAGAATGCGGACCTGCCCACCGGCAAGGTGGAAGTCTATGCGGTGGCGCTGGAAGTGCTGGGCGCCGCGGCGGAACTGCCGCTGCCGGTGTTCGGCGACCAGGATTACCCGGAAGACATTCGACTAAAGTATCGCTTCCTCGATTTGCGGCGCGAAAAACTTCACAATAATATTATGCTGCGTGGTCGCGTCATTGATGGTTTGCGCCAGCGGATGAAGCAGGGCGGCTTCTTTGAATTCCAGACGCCGATCCTCACCGCCTCCTCGCCCGAGGGCGCGCGCGATTTCCTTGTGCCGTCGCGCATCCACCCTGGCAAGTTCTACGCGCTGCCCCAGGCGCCGCAGCAGTACAAGCAGCTGATCATGATGAGCGGCTTCGACCGCTATTTCCAGATCGCGCCCTGCTTCCGCGACGAGGACCCGCGCGCCGACCGCCTGCCGGGCGAGTTCTACCAGCTCGACCTGGAAATGAGCTTCATCGAGCAGGAAGACGTGTTCGCGGCCATGGAGCCCGTGATCACCAGCGTGTTCGAGGAGTTCGGCGGCGGCAAGCCCGTAACCAAGGTCTGGCCGCGCATTCCTTATGCCGAGGCCCTGCGCAAATACGGCTCCGACAAGCCGGACCTTCGCAATCCGCTGGTGATGCAGGATGTCTCCGAGCATTTCCGCGGCTCGAACTTCAAGGTGTTCGCGCGCATGCTCGAAGACCCGAAGAACCAGGTGTGGGCGATCCCTGGCCCCACCGGCGGCAGCCGCGCCTTCTGCGACCGCATGAACTCGTGGGCGCAGGGCGAGGGCCAGCCGGGGCTCGGCTATATCATGTGGCGTGAGGGCGGGGAGGGCGCCGGCCCGCTCGCCAACAATATCGGCCCGGAGCGCACCGAGGCGATCCGCCAGGCCCTCGGCCTCAAGGCGGGCGATGCCGCTTTCTTCGTCGCCGGCGACCCCTCCAAATTCTACAAGTTCGCCGGCCTTGCCCGCACCAAGGTGGGCGAGGAACTGAACCTCGTGGATACCGAGCGGTTCGAGCTGGCCTGGATCGTCGATTTCCCGTTCTACGAATGGTCCGACGAGGAGAAGAAGGTCGACTTCTCCCACAACCCCTTCTCCATGCCCCAGGGCGGCCTCGAGGCGCTCCAGGGTCAGGACCCGCTGACCATCAAGGCGTTCCAGTACGACATCGCCTGCAACGGCTATGAAATCGCCTCCGGCGGCATCCGCAACCATCGCCCCGAGGCGATGCTGAAGGCGTTCGAGATCGCCGGCTATGACGAGGCAACGGTGGTGGAGCGGTTCGGCGGCATGTACCGCGCGTTCCAATATGGCGCGCCGCCCCATGGCGGCATGGCGGCGGGCATCGACCGTATCGTGATGCTGCTGTGCGGCGCCTCGAACCTGCGCGAGATTTCGCTGTTCCCCATGAACCAGCGCGCCGAAGACCTGCTCATGGGCTCGCCCGCCGAGGTGACGCCCAAGCAGCTGAAGGAATTGCACATCCGCCTCAACCTGCCGCAGAAATAAGCGCAGCTGACAGGCGCCGAAACGAAGCGAACGCCCTCCGCGCGGAGGGCGTTCGTGTTTCAGGGGCCGGCGACGAGGTCCAGCGAGAGCTGGCGCGCCGTGGCAAGGGGGTCGTCGTCCTGGACGAGATCCACCAGCTTCACATCGCCCGTGGGGGTCAGCGTGAGGGTGAGCGTTTTCGGCGTCTTGAGGAATTGCACCAGCGCCGCGCCGATGCGCTCGGCATTGGGAAAGTCGGCGCTGAGGTCGTGCGCCTGCTCCTGCACCGCCGTGATCAATGCGGCGCGCATCTGCTCGATATCGCCATTGGTCAGATCGACATAGGCGCGCAACGCGAGTTCGGCCGCTCCGAGATTGACGAGCACGAGCTTCACCGGGCCGAGCGCCGCCTGGTCCATGGCGCCGAGGGCAGTGGTGCCGTTTTCAAAGGCGGTCGGAGGGATATGGGTGAGCCGGGCGTCGAGCGACAGGCTGAAGGCGTCGTCCACCTGTGCGCTCGCGGGGCCGATCACGATCGCCTGCGTGCCCTGATCATAGCCCATGTCGAGCTTGAAGCTCAGCGACGCGCTGGTCATGCCGGCCGCGACCAGAAGGTTGAACGGGGCTCCGTCGGCTTCCGTGATCGGACCGGTGATTTCCCGCGCCTGCAGTTTGAAGCGGGTCGGGAGGGCGCCGATGAACTGGTCCCAGGAGACGGCGAAGCGGCCGACGGAAAAAGTGCCGCCCAGCTCCGGCTGCGGCACCGTGAGATCCGCGAACTCGAACCCGTCCAGGACGTGGAACAGGGCCAACACCGAGTCAGCCGAGGGATCGGTGCCTTCGCTCGCGGTCTTCGGCGCCAGATCCATCATGGCCACGAGCGAAAGGCCGTTCAATGTGGCGTTGCCGAGGGCGATCACGGAGGCATCCGCGCCATGATTGATGAGGCCGTCAATCCGCATGCGCTCGAGCTTGCCGGCGGCGTAGCCGGTCATCGTGAGATTGGCGAGTTCCAGCTTGCCGCTGGCTGCGGAAAGGGATGCGTTGCTCATGGAGATGCTGGAGAAGCCGACGCCCTTGAGCACATCGGACGTGAGCGCGATCAGCCGCGCCGATTCTTCCGTCGAGAGGGGATGGCCGGGCTGCGACAGCGCGCTCAGCGCGTCGATCTGG
Source organism: Roseixanthobacter finlandensis (assembly GCF_043195105.2). NCBI lineage: Bacteria > Pseudomonadati > Pseudomonadota > Alphaproteobacteria > Hyphomicrobiales > Xanthobacteraceae > Roseixanthobacter > Roseixanthobacter finlandensis. Next base: position 1,073,809 of record NZ_CM195536.1, read on the forward strand.
GCAAGGTTGAGCAGGCCTGGATCAAGGGCGACGCCCTCGGCGAGGAGGTTGCTCACCATCAATGTGGCGCCGCCGTCCTGGGTCAGCGAATAACTGCCCGCGGACGCGCGGCCATAGAGCGGCATATAGCCGGAGGGCGCCGGCTGGCCCTGGGGCTGAGTCTGCGTCAGCGCCAGCAGCGGCGCGGTGTCGACGGCGGTGATTTCTATCTGCTCCAGCGTACCGACGAAGCCCTGCGAAGCGCTCTGGGATCCGCTCTGCCCGTGCACCCCGATGCGGTCGAGGCTGACATGCGCGATGCGGCCCTGGCCGATGTTCTCGGCGAGGAAAGCGCCATAATCCACATTGAGGCTCCGCGCGTCGGTTCCGGGCGTCCGCGGCGTCGCAGCCACGGCGGCGAACTGGACCCGTGCCGTGGCGTGCGGCAGGCGGATGCGATCGGCGCGCATGGCGGCGAAATGCTGGAGCGTGGCGCGCAGCGTCGCCGCGCTCGTGGCGGCGACCGGCGGCAGGATGAAGGCGGCCGGGCCGGAATAGCCGGCGATCTCAACCAAAGGGGTCTCATAGGTGGTCTCGCCGTCCGCGCTCCTGGTGTGCACCTGCACGCCGTGCAGCGTCACCGAATCGGCGGTGATACGTGCGCCGGAGGGCGGGGCGAGGCCGTCGGCGGTCAGGCGGGCGATTTTGACGGTGCTGCTGCCGTCGGCGGCGGTAATGGTGATGTCGGCGACGCTCAAGGCCCGGTTCGGCAAGTCAAACGCGATCTCGCCATGGCTGGCCTGCGTACCGGAGTCCCGCAGGCTGGCGAAAATCTTCTCAACTTCCCCGCGTGCCTTTTCCTTGCTCCAGACGCTCAATCCGAAATAGCCGCCAACCCCGAGAACGACCAGCGCCAAGGCGGCCAGGAGGGCCTTTTTCATGGGTGCACCCTTTTCAGTCTGCGGTTGCGGCCAGATCGGCGCGGCGACTTCGTGCGCTGCCGAAAAAGGTAGCGCTTACCCGTGACATCCCTGCTGCCGAGGGCTACCGTGCCGCCGGTTTTGAAACAAGCTATGTTTAAGAAGGGTCGGGAAGGGAATGGCGTCTAACATCTCAGATGATCTGCGCTCGGGAGCTCTGATTTATCATCGCCTGCCCCGGCCCGGAAAACTCGAAATCCAGGCCACCAAGCCCTTGGGCAACCAGCGCGATCTCGCGCTTGCCTATTCGCCTGGCGTCGCCGCCGCGTGCATGGCCATCAAGGCCGATCCGCTTCAGGCCGCCGAGCTGACCATCCGCCAGAATCTGGTGGGCGTGGTGTCGAACGGCACCGCCGTGCTCGGGCTCGGCAATATCGGCCCGCTGGCGTCCAAGCCGGTGATGGAAGGCAAGGCGGTTCTGTTCAAGAAGTTCGCCGGCATCGATGTGTTCGACATCGAAATCGCCGCGAACGAGGTGGACCATATCGTCGAGACCGTGGCGGCCCTGGAGCCGACCTTCGGCGGCATCAACCTTGAGGACATCAAGGCGCCGGAATGCTTCGAGGTCGAAAAGCGCCTGCGTGAGCGCATGAAGATCCCGGTCTTCCATGACGACCAGCACGGCACGGCCATCATCGTCGGCGCGGCGGTGCGCAACGCCTTGGAAATCGGCAATCGGAAGATCGAGGATCTCAAGATCGTCGCCTCGGGTGCCGGCGCGGCCGCGCTCGCCTGCCTCAACCTGCTGGTGACGCTCGGCGCCAAGCGCGAGAACATCTGGGTTTGCGATATCGAGGGCGTGGTCTATGAAGGCCGCGAGACCCTCATGGATCCCTATAAGGCGATCTATGCGCAGAAGACCGACGCCCGCTCCCTCGGCGAGGTCATCGACGGGGCGCATATCTTCCTCGGCCTGTCCGCCGGCGGCGTGATGACCCAGGACATGGTCAAGCGCATGGCGGATCGCCCGCTGATCCTCGCGCTTGCCAATCCCAACCCGGAAATCATGCCGGAAGAGGCGCGCACCGCTCGCCCCGATGCCATGATCTGCACCGGCCGGTCGGACTTCCCGAACCAGGTCAACAACGTCCTGTGCTTCCCCTACATCTTCCGCGGCGCGCTCGATGTCGGCGCCACCGACATCAACGCGGAAATGAAGATGGCGGCGGTGGAAGCCATCGCGGCGCTCGCCCGCGAGACGCCGTCCGACGTGGTGGCCCGCGCCTATGGCGGGGAAACCCGCTCGTTCGGGCCGGATTCGATCATTCCCTCGCCGTTCGATCCCCGCCTCATCCTGCGCATTGCGCCGGCGGTGGCGCGCGCGGCCATGGAAACCGGCATCGCCACCCGGCCGATCACCGACTTCGAGCTTTATGCGGACAAGCTGGATCAGTTCGTGTTCCGCTCCGGCTTCATCATGCGCCCGCTGTTCACCCGCGCGAAGCTGGACAAGAAGCGCGTGATCTATGCCGAGGGCGAGGATGAACGCGTGCTGCGCGCCGCGCAGGCGGTGGTGGAGGAAGGCATCGCCCGGCCGATCCTGGTGGCGCGGCCGAGCGTGCTCGAAACCCGTCTTCAGCGCTTCGGCCTGTCGATCCGTCCGGGCACCGATTTCGACCTGATCAATCCCGAGGATGATCCGCGCTATCGCGACTATGTGCGCACCTATGTGGAGATCGCCGGCCGCAAGGGCGTGACTCCCGATGCCGCCCGCACCCTGGTGCGGACCGACAATACGGTGATCGCCGCGCTCGCCGTGCAGCGGGGCGAGGCGGATGCCATGCTCTGCGGCATCGAGGGCCGCTTCAATCGCCGGCTGCGCCATGTGCGGGACATCATCGGCCTCGCGCCGGGCGTGCAGGAACTTGCCGCGCTCTCGCTGCTGATCACGCCCAAGGGCAATTTCTTCATCTGCGACACGCAGATCCAGAATGAGCCGACGGCCGCCGATCTCGCGGAAATGACCATTCTCGCCGCCGCCCACGTGCGGCGCTTCGGCCTTGAGCCGCGCATCGCGCTGCTGTCCCATTCCAATTTCGGTTCGCACGAAACCTCATGCGCCAAGCGCGTGCGCGGTGCGCTGCAACTGATCCTGCAACGGGACCCCTCGCTGGAAGTGGATGGCGAGATGCAGGCCGATGCGGCGCTGCTGGAGGATGTGCGCGAGCACGTGTTCCCCGGTTCGCGCCTCTCGGGCGCCGCCAACGTGCTGGTGATGCCCGATCTCGACGCAGCCGATATCGCCTACAACATGATCAAGGTGCTGGGCGATGCGCTGCCCGTGGGGCCGATCCTGATGGGCACCGCCAAGCCGGCGCACATCCTCGGCCCGTCGGTGACGGCCCGCGGCATCGTCAACATGACCGCCGTGGCGGTGGTGGAAGCCCAGGGCGCGCTGTGATGCTGGCGGCCTCGGTGTTCAGCCGAGGCCGCGGCATCGTTCGCGCGCAAGAGGCACGCTCGAAAGCGTGAAGGCCGCAAGGGCCGACCGACTGGGGGATGCGTGCGGATCGGATCGCTCTGCGAGTGGCGGAAAAGCAAACGGCCCGGCATTGCCGGGCCGTTTGCTTTTCAACGATGACGGGCTCGTATGGTCACCGTGTTTGTATGGTCACCAAGTTTGGGAGCTCACCATGTGTAGCGCAATCCGAGCGAGACGGCCTGGGCGGTCACATTGTCGCTGAGCTGGAGCTCGTATTGCGCAGACACCCGCAGATTGTCGTTCTGCTGGGCGGACAGACCGGCCGCAAGGACACCGATATTGTGCCCGATCCCCGTGCCCGTCACTGTGAACGGGGCGGCCGGAGCGCCGATGAGACCGGCTGTCGTCGCCACGTCGGTGTCGCCGAAATTGTAATAATAGCGCGCGCTGAGCTCGGGGCTGAGGGTGAAGGTCCCGGCATTGTACAGCGTGGAGAGCCGAGCGCCGACCGACGGCATGATGAGATCGAGGGTCTGCGATCCCACAATCAACCCGGCTGAGCCGGCGGTGGTTTCTGTGAAGGCACCGCGCGTGAGGTGATACCAGTCGAAGCCCAAGCTGGGCTCGAAGGAGCCGGTGCCGAAAGCATAGACCCCGCCCGCCTTCGCCGAGAGTGATACATCATTGCCGTCCGACGAGCCGGTCGCCAGCCGCGAAAGGGTGCCGAAGGCGAGCAACCGGTTGGTGGAATAGTCCGCATAGGCATAGGCGAGCGTTGCGTCGAGGAAGAGATTGCCCTGCTGCAGCGAGCCATAGGCGGAAATCTGGTAGGTGTCGGCGCTGGCGTCGCCCGAATTGACGCCCTCGGTGCTGAAATTGCCATAGGCGAAGCTGACGCCGGCAAGTCCGGTGTCAAAGCTCTTATCGACGCCGATCAGCACGCCGACACCGGTCATGTCATAGCTGCCCGCGCCCGCGACATTGGCCGGGCCACCCAGCACCCGCGCCCATGCCGACACGCCGTTCGGTTCGCGATCTCCTCCGCCCGCTGTGCCACTTCCCGTCTGGTTCATCGCATATGAGGCGTCCGCCAGGGCACCGCCAAGGCCTGAATTGTCGGCGCCGACGGAGAATGCGCTTGTGCCGGCGGCTACGGTGCCGATGTCGCGTCCGGCCCTGCGGGCGGACATGCGATCCTCCAATGCGCGGGTGAACTGGCCGCGTTGGATGGCGCTCGACGTGAGAAGATTGCCGATGGAGACGCCCGACAGCTGATCCAGGGCATTGGCACCGGCGGCATTGGTGCCCGAGGTATCCAGGCCGTAAAAGACGTTGTCGAGGTCACCCTGGCTGACGGAAAGATAAGAGGCGTTGAGATGGGCGGCCACCGCGCGCTGGTTGGCGCTTACGGCCGGCGCGGCGAAGTTACGGGCGAAGGTGACCGCGACCGTGCCAGCCCCATAGTGCAGCGTTTCGGAGAGGAAGGGCGAGAGGTCGACGACCTCGTCATAGGCACCCGCCACTGTGCCGGTGGAGGTCGCAAAGGCGAGCGTCTGGGTGGTGAGCTTGTCGGTGGGATCGGTGACGATGCTGATGGCGCCATCCATGGTGAAATTGCCGGTCACCACGAGCTGGTCGCCACGACTCGCATCCACTTCCAGGCTGTAGATGCTGCTGTCGGTCAGGGTCAGGTCGCCGTCGATGGTGAGGGTACCGATGGAATTGCCCGGCGCGATGAGGCCTGCGGCAAGGATACCGCCGCCCTCGTTCTTCCGGCCGGTGATGATGGTGCCCGAACCACCCAGCACGGTGCCGCTTTGGGTCTCTATCCGATAGCTGATGTAAGGATTGGTGGTATTGACCTTCAGCGTCCCGCCGGCGAGTGAGGTGAGCTGACGCCCCACACCCTTCACGGCCTCGGTCATGCCGTCGGCAGAGGTGGCCATGGTCGAGCGGATATCCAGCACGCCGGCCCCGGTCTTGGTGAGGTTGCCGTCGCCGGAGAGCGTGTTGCCCGTAAGGGTCAGGGTCACATTGCGATCGGCGTCAAATGTGCCGCCGGCACCGGTGATGGTTACATTGCGCTGCATCGCGAAGCTATCGCTCGCGGAGATCGCGCCACCGCGCAAGGTCAGCAGTCCGGACCGGGCGCCGAGATTGGCGTCGGAGGAGACGCGCACGGTGCCCGCGTCGATACGCGTGCCGCCAGCATAGGTATTGGCACCGGCCAGGGTGAGGGTCGCTTCGCCCTGCTTGATGATCGATCCTGCACCGCCGATGGTGCCGGCAAAGGTGCGCGGACGCAGTTCAATATTTGCCACATAGGGCAGGGCGATGGTAACGGGCGCGCCGTATTCCAGCCAGTCCGTGTTCTGGGCGTACTGGGCAATCATTTCGTGGGCTTTTGTCGTGGGATGAAACTGATCCCAAAACAGATAGTCTCCGACGTTCGCAGCCGAGCATGCGCCTGCATATGCTCCGGTGTCCGCATCAATGCAATTGTCTTTGGAGTTCTTAAAGCCATAGGCGGTCGGGTTGACCTGGACTTCCGCAAGAAAAGCTGCCGCATCCACAACGACTATGCGCGCGCTATTGTGGTTCGCCTGCGAAAATTCGTCGCCGAGTTTGTAGAGTTCAGATTTCAGGCTTCGATTTGTGTCCTTGACCGCATCGCTTAATTCCCGCCGGACGTTTGCTTCCAAGGACGAAAGTTTAGGCGTCGTGCTGACGTCAGCAACCGTCCACACGTAATATGTGGCTCCACTTTGAGCGATATCTTTGCGGTCATCCATACTTTTCTGGATACTGCGCAATGCCACCGGAACGTTCTTTAAAATCGCGTTCTTTTCGGTGTTGAGATCATCTTTGTATCCAATTAAATTTTGAAAGCTTCCGTCTTCAATATATTGTCTGAAATTATTTCCTCCAATCGTAAGCGTAATCAGAGGCTTGGATCCGTAATCCGTTGCGGGATTATTGGGAGAAAAATAAAACGTTGTGTTTCCGAATAGTCCGAGGCCTCTTGAGACAACAAGTTTTCCACCAGCTTTGTCTTTAAAATTAGTTACTTGTTCTTCAAGATGGCGAATTATAACCAGGCGCTTATCATAATAATTGCCGGTTACCGCTCCGCCCCAGGCCAGATTTCGATCTTTGTTGTATTGAATATTATTCAATTTTGACAAATATTCGACCCATACTTCGCCATTAGAGAAATGGTTATTGTAGTAAAGGGGTCCTTTTGGATAGGGTGAAACCAATAGACCGCCGGTCCGCCCCACGTCGGTCAGGCTATCACCCAGGCTCCAAAGGCTGGTGTATTTCGGCGGCGCGGTTTGCGCGAGGGCTGTGCTGGAAAGCAAGGCAAGCGAAACGGCCGCAAGAAATGAGCGCATGGACCCCCCCAAGAAAATAGAATCCTGCCCGGCCGGTGGCCGGGGCTGAATGAAACAATGTCTAGGTTTGCAGAGGCGCTTGCGTTCTGAATTTGGTCGGTAGGCTGTGCGCGGGCTCCAAAATCTGAACACTATAACATCAGTGTGAGCCCGTTTCCCGGCTATAGTGCCGGTATACCTCCTTAGGTAAAGGGAGATAATGACAGTCGTGTGAATTTATTCGAAAGTGAGGCGTGACTATCGCAATAGTGGAAAGATCAGGAAAGAATAGGTTCAGCCGTCCCAGCGGCGCGGGCGATAGAAGGTGTGCACGCCAATCCGGTCCAGCTTGCGCATTTCGCGCACCCAACTCGGCCGCACCCAATAGGCGTGATAGTGGGTCGCTCGGCCGACGCTTGAAAGCCAGAGCTTGCCGTCCAGCATGTCGGAGGCGATCTGCTTGGCCTGCACCCACATGTCGGGCTCGCGGATCACGTCCTTCACATCGTCGCAGGCGAAGGTGAACTGGCAGGCGAGATGGCGGTGGGCGTTCTGATAGACAGTCTTACAGACGTCGTTGGGATAATAGCCCGAGAACACCCGGTTCATCACCACCTGGGCGACCGCGATCTGCCCGCGCTTGGGTTCGCCCCGGCTCTCGAAATAGATGGCTTCGGCCAGGCACTTTTCCGCCCGTGCGCGGGCCGGGCCGGCGAGGGCGAGGCGGGTCGCCGGGCTGGCGTCGCCGCTCATGAGGCCGCTGGCCTCTTCTTCTTCCTGCGGGGGAACCGGCGGCATCGGCGGCAGGGCCGAAGCGCTCGGCGGCAGCGCAGCATATTCGAAGGGAAGCGGGGGAAAGAGCGCGCCGCTCTGCCCGAACACTACCCGGATGTCGTGCACGATCGGCGTGTCCTGGGATGTCCGCATGCCTTGCGCCGTGCCCTCGCTGGCATCGAGCGAGAGGCCGGCTGCATCGGGGGCTTCCAGCTCGGCGTCGTCCTGTGCGCTGCCGGGCGGCGGCGGTTCGCCGAAGATCAGCGCCTGCGGCGGCTCGCTGGTGGTGTCGAACGCGCTCATGTCGGGGCCGAAGGTGGAGGGGACGTCCTCTTCGGCGGCGATGCTTTCCTCGTCCATCCCCGGCAAGGTCAGCACCTGGTCGAGCGCGAGTTCGAGATAGGCGCCGTCGGCATTGGGCGAGGGGCCGAACACCGCTGGGGCCTCCGCGTCCTGGTCCCGCTCCGAGAGCAGGACAGCGGGATCGCTGGGCGGAAGCGCGCCGCCCAGCACCAGCGGCGGGGGATAGGCATAGGTGCTGTCGGCATTCGCGGGGACCGAGGCGGTGGAGGCTGCCGCGACCCGCACGCTCGCCTGCGGGGTGGCCGGGTCCGGCGCGGAGGGGGCGAGCAGGGGTTCCCATTCCAGCGTCGCAACGCGCAGCGCCCGCACCGGCGCGGAGAGCAGGCCGCCCTGGGCGCGCTCGGCCGCCGCGCGGGACAGGAAGATGTCGGACGGCAGCATCTGCGGGCGCGCGGCCGTTGCGACAAGGCATCCGGCCAGAGCCAGAATGCACGCCGGCAGGCGCACGCCGAAATACCGAACCATGGGATTGCCCTCACAGGAAGTCAGCGAACGAACGCCGACGCCTGGAGAGAAAAATCACTTATCAACCTTACGAGCGGGTTAAGCGCGCCGCAAATGCCGCCTCGCGGCTGAACGGGCCGCTCGCCGCAACCGCCATTTTGCGGGAAAGGGCGAGCCCTTCGGTGCCGAATCGCAGGCGAATGGCCTCCTCCACCCAGCGCTGTTCCTGCTCCGCCCGCTGCGCCGCGAGTCGCCCGTCCAGCGCGAGATGGGCCTGATGGGCGGCAAGCGCCGCGTCGAACGCCTCCAGCCCTTCTCCGCTGGCGGCGGAGAGCCGAATTACCGGCACCGTCCATTGCGTCGGCAAGCCGCCCAGCGAGAGCGCGCCGCTGACATCGGCCGCCGCGCGCCGGGCGATATCGGCCATGTCGCCCTTGGTGACGACGATGATGTCGGGCAATTCCATCACCCCCGCCTTCATGAACTGGAGGCTGTCGCCCGAGGCCGGCTGGATGCACAGGACCACGCTATCCGCCACGAGCCCGATATCGGCCTCCGACTGGCCGACGCCCACGGTCTCGACGATCACGAGATCGAACACGGCGCGCATCAGCACGACGGCGGCCACCGCATCGTCCGACAGTCCGCCGAGCCGATCGCGCGCCGCCATGGAGCGCACGAATACGCCGCGATCCTCCGGGTCGGTCTGGATGCGCGCCCGATCCCCCAGCAACGCGCCGCCCGTGCGGCGCGAGGACGGATCCACCGCCAGCACCGCCACCGTGCGGCCCGCCGCGCGGGCCCGGCGCACGAGCGCGTTGGTGAGGGTGGATTTGCCAACGCCGGGCGGCCCGGTCAGGCCGAGGACGAGCGCCTTCGGCTCGCGGGCGGCGCGGTCCAGCAAAGCCACCAGGGACGGTTTGCCGCGCGCGGTTTCCACCGCCGCGAGCGCCATCGCCATCGCCCGCTTTCCACCGGCGCGCAGGGTGTCCAATTCGGGAATCTGGGGAATATGGGCAGACATGACGGGAAGTCTAAAGCATGCTTCCGGCCGGCAGAAACCTGGGGGCAAAATAAAAAGGCGCCGGCTTGCGCCGACGCCTTTCCACTGATCGGACACGTGCGGGGGAACGACCCGATCAATAGCTCTGTCACCGCCCAGGCAGGAGACATGCACCGGCAAACCCAGGGCCTGTCCCGCCCAATTGTCATGCAACGCACGGCTGCAACAAGTGGCAGGATTTGTTGAGTCTAACATACCAAGCTCAACATGAACGAGAGATGAGCAGGCTGCTCAGATCGAGTTCATTAGAGGTATTTTTGTAGCGATTAAGAGCTCTGTCCGACATTCGCCGCCCCGCACCTTGCTTCACCCCCTTGTTTTCATTCAAGGACAGGAGCGCTTCCTCCCTCTTCGGAACCAGAGGGGGCGGCGCCGCGCGTTCGCTTCTCTTCGCAGGATGGTCCGGATGCCCTTACAATCGCAGCGGGTATTAAACGTAATTGATCTGTTGAAATTATTCGGCGTTTTCCTGCGCCTCGGCCTGACCTGCTTTGGCGGCCCGATTGCCCATCTCGGCTATTTCCGCGCGGAATTCGTGGTGCGCCGCGCCTGGCTCACCGACAGCGCTTATGCCGATCTCGTCGCGCTCTGCCAGTTCCTGCCCGGTCCCGCCTCGAGCCAAGTCAGCATGGCGGTGGGGCTGATGCGTGCCGGCCTGCCGGGCCTGTGCCTCGCCTTCATCGGATTCACCTTGCCCTCCGCCGTGCTCATGGTGACTTTCGCCCTGATGCTGGACCGGGTGGGCGGGCTCGGCGGCGCGGGCTGGGTGGCGGGCCTGAAGGCGGCGGCGGTCGCGGTCGTGTGCCATGCGGTGCTGGGCATGGCGCGCAGTCTTTGCATGGAAAAGCGCACCACCTCCATCGCCCTTTGCGCCGCCATCCTCGCGGTTTGCCTGCCGGGGAGCGGGGGGCAATTGCTGGCCATCGCGCTCGGGGCACTCGCGGGCTATGTCCTGCTCCATGCGGTGACCGGCGCGGCCGGCGATCCATTTCCCCCGCTCGGCATTTCGCGGCGTATGGCGGTCGGTGCCCTGGCGCTGTTCGCCGCCGGCCTGCTGCTCCTGCCGCTCGCCGCGCAGTTGTCGCAATCGGGCGGATGGGATCTGGCGGAGCGTTTCTTCCGCGCCGGATCGCTGGTGTTTGGCGGAGGCCACGTGGTGCTGCCGCTGCTGGACGCGGAGACCGTGGGCACCGGACTGGTGTCGAAGGACGCATTCCTCGCCGGCTATGGCGCGGCGCAGGCGATGCCGGGCCCGCTGTTCACCTTCGCCGCTTTCCTCGGCGCGGTGGCGCAGCGCCCGCCCTCGGGCATTACGGGCGCGAGCATCGCGCTGCTGGCGATCTTTGCCCCGTCCGCTTTGCTGGTGGTGGGCGCGGTGCCGTTCTGGGAGCGGCTGCGCGCCGCGCCAGCGGCCCGGCGCCTGCTGGCGGGGGTGAATGCCGCGGTGGTCGGCCTGCTGGGCGCGGCCCTGTGGACCGTGGTCCTGCCGGAGGGCGTCACCGGGCCCTATGCCTTTGCGCTGGCCGTGGCGTGCTATCTCGGGCTCGCAGTGTGGCGGATGCCGGCCTGGGCGGTGGTGGTGCTCGCCGCGGCAGCCGGTGCCCTCGTCCTGTAGGGATGCGGTCCGCGTCCGTTCCGCCGATTTCGCCGCGCGGCGCCCCTTGCGCCGAACCTCGGGCTTCGCCACCTTCATGTTTTTCCAGGACCGATCTCATGAGCGAAACCAATCCCTTCGGCGGCCGCATCACCCATCTCACACCTGCCGAGGTCAAGGCCGGCATGGAGGATGGCAGCATCCTCCTCTTGGATGTGCGCGAGCCTGACGAAATCCGCGCCGAGCGCATCCCGAATGCCGCGGTGATGCCGCTCTCCGCCTTCGATCCCTCCGCCTTGCCGGACGCGCAGGGAAAGAGAATCGTATTCTCCTGCCGCTCGGGCCAGCGGTCGCAACGCGCGGCGGCCATCGTGCAGGCGTCGGGCCTGCCGCTGGAAGAGCATATGCAGGGCGGGATTATCGGCTGGAAGCAGGCGGGCTTTCCCACTGAGCGGGGCTGAGCGAACGGCCGCGCCGGCCCTGCCTTCGGGTATCGCAGGCCGGCGCCGATGCGTCAGAAGCTACCGATCGCAGGCTGGGCGCGGGTGAACCGCAGGGAGACGCGGGCCCCCCGCGCGCGCGGCTCGAAGGTGAGGTCCGCGCCGAGCTTGTTGGACATGGCGCGCACGATGCGGTTGCCTAGACCGTTCGATTGGGCCGCGATGTCGGGCGAAATGCCCGCCCCGTCGTCCTCCACCGCGAGCAGGATCTGGTCCCCCTCGCAGCGCAGCTCCACCCGCACCGGGCCCGAGCCGCCGGGATAGGCATATTTCGAGGCGTTGATCACCAGTTCGGTCACGATCACGCCGATGGCGACCGCGCGATCGGGGTCGATCTCGATCGGGTCCGCCTTGATGGAGAGGGTGACACCGAATTCGGCGTGTTTGGCGGAAACCTGGAGATCGTCGAGGAGGGAGGACAGATATTGGTCCGCCGCGACGGTCGTGACCTGGTCCGAGGTATAGAGCCGCCGATGCACCTGGGCCACCGCCGCGACCCGCCCCCGCGCCGCGTTCAGCGCCTCCTGAACTTCCACATTCTCCGTGGCGCCGGCCTGGACATGGAGCAGCGAGACGATGATCTGCAAGGAATTGCCGACCCGGTGATTCATTTCCCGCAGCAGCAGCGCGCGTTCGGCGGCGAGCGCTTCGAACCGGTCGCGCGCGGCGCGGATTTCCGCCTCGGCCGCCTCATGCGCCTTGCGCATCTTCACCGCGTCGAGCGCGGCCGCGATGGCCGAGCGCAGCAGCTCGATGAAATCCCCCTGGATTTCCTTCACCACATAATCGGTGGCGCCCGCCTTCAGCGCGGCGACGGCGATGCGGCTCTCCTGGGTGCCGGTGACATAGACCACGGGCGGGGGATCGGGCAGCGCGCGGATCGCGGCGAGGGTTTCCAGGCCGTCCTGTCCGGGCATGTAATGGTCGAGCGCCACCACATGGATGCCGCCCTGCGCCAGCCGGGCGAGGCCATCGGTGCCCGAGGTCGCGGTCTCCACAACATAGCCGAGCCGCCCCAGCTGGCGCTGCACGAGACGGCCGAGGCCGGGATCGTCGTCGACATAGAGCACCCGCACGGCGTCCGCCTGCGCGCCGTCCACGCGCGCGCCATCGACCTGCGCGGCGGCTTCGCGCGCACGCCTTGGGACCTCGTCGGGCTGCGCCGCTTCGGGCATCACTTGGCCTTTGGCACCTGGATGACGGAAAAGAACAGGCCCAACTGACGGATCGCGTTCGCGAAATTCTCGTAATTGACCGGCTTGGTCACATAGACGTTGGCGCCGAGGTCATAGCAGCGCTGGATTTCCACCTTGTCGTCGGTGGTGGTGAGCACGACCACGGGCGACAGCCGCAGGTGCTCATTCTCCTTGATGCGCTTGAGAATATCCACCCCGGTCATGTCCGGCAGGTTGAGATCCAGCAGCACCAGCAGGGCGCGGCCGGCATTCTGGGCGGCGGTGCCGTCGGGTCCGAACAGGAAATTGACCGCGCTCGTGCCGTCGGTGAAGGGAAGAATCTCGTTCAGCACGCCGGCGCGGCGGATATTCTTCTCGATCAGACGGGCATGCCCCTCGTCATCCTCGATCATGATGATGGTGACGTGCTCAGTCATGCTTTCCCTCTTCGGCATTCTGTACCAGGCGACGCGGCAGCGTGACCTTGAAGGTCGTGCCCCGCCCGAGTTCCGAATCCATGATAATTGCTCCGCCCATTCGTCGCACCAAGGTGCGCACATGGGCAAGACCAATGCCTTCCCCCGGCCGGTCCTGAGGACCTGAGCGGCGGAACAATTCAAACACTCGGACCTTGTCGCGCGGATCGATGCCGCGCCCGTTGTCGCTCACCAGATAGGTGATGTATCCGGGGGTCTCGCTGGCGGAAATCTCGATGCGGCCCGGCACGCCGGCGCGCAGATACTTCACTGCATTGTCGATCAGATTGGCGAAAATCTGCTCCAGCGCCAGGCGGTCGCTGACGATCGGCGGCAGCGGGCCGACCTTGAGGGTCGCGTCGCGCTCCAGCAATTGGTGCGCCATGGTGGCGCCGATAGTCTCCACCAGCGGCGCGACCTCCACGGGTACCGGATGAAACTCCGCGCGCCCCTGGCGCGACAGGTCGAGGATCGCCTTGATGAGCCGGTCCATCTTCGTGATGGACGCCTTGATGAAGCCGAACGCCTCCTCGAAATCGCGCCCCAGCTCGGCATCGCCCGCCGCGTCCGTATCATTCGCCTTTTCGCGCAAAGCGGCGAGGCGATCGAACAGGTCGGTGCGCAGGGCTTCCAGCTCGCTGGTGAAGCCCATGATGTTCACCAGCGGCGAGCGCAGATCGTGGCTGACGATATAAGCGAAGCTCTGAATCTCATTATTGGCTTCCTGGAGATCGGCGGTGCGCTCCAGCACGCGCCGTTCCAGGCTCTGGTTCGCGTTCGCCACCTGCTTGTGCGCGTCGCGCAGGGCCTCGGTGTTGCGCTGGACCAGGTGCATGGACAGGCCGGCAAGCCCGATGATCGCGACCACGCCGACGAGATTCACCAGCAGCAGCCACAGGCTGGTCTGGTTGGACGAGGTGGTGCGCTGGGCGAGCAGCCGCTCTTCCTGGTCCTTCATGGCATCGATCTGGGTGGTGATCTCGCGCATGAGGGTCTCGCCGCGATCGGTGCGCACGATCTTGAGGGCGCCCGCCACATCGCCGGACTTGAACATCTCCACGGTCTGGCGCAGTTCCGCCAGCTTCTGGGCAACGTTCGGCTCAAGCGCCCCGAGTGCCTGCTGGCGCTCGGGATTGTCCGCCGTGGTGGCGCGAGCCTGCAACAGCGTGGGCGCGACCTGCGCAAGGGTCTCCTCGAAAAATTCCAGATAGCTGGTATCGCCCGTCAAAAGATAGCCGCGCTGCGCGCTCTCCGCGCGCCGCACCATGATCTGCACCTGGGAGAGCATGTTCTCCACCCGAAGCGTATGGCTGACCTGGGCTGAATCCTCCTTCGCCCGGTTCACCAGCCAGATGGAGGCGGCGCTGATCGCGATGAGAACCACGAAGCCGAGGGCCAGAACGGCCGACTGGCTCAACCCGCGGGACCGGCGCAGAGGTTCAAGAAGAGGCAGGGACGTCAAAGACCGGGTCTCCGTGCGAATGGGCGGCCATCACACGCGCAGCGCGACGATGGAGGGGCACGCATCCTCCTGGACCGGGTGATCCAAGAATAGCGCGGCTATCCCTCTGGAAACAACGTTCGGCCAAGGAAGTTGCAGGCAGGTGGAAATAAAAGCCGAGCCACAGCTTGTAGGTTCCGCGCCGACGCGCTTGGATAAGCGCACGATCTCATTGCAAGTTGGAGTATCATGCAGCGTTCAGGAGCCGGCACCCTTCCTCAAGATGCCACCGGAGCCGCCACGCTCGGCGAGGCGGACGCTTATGTCGAAGCCCACGGGGTGCCCGACATCGTCGAAGTGCTCCTGCCGGACACCAGCGGAGTGCTGCGCGGCAAATGGCTGCCCGGCCATGCGCTGTCCAAAGTCTGGGACAGTGGGGTGCCGATTCCGCTCTCCATCTTCGGGCTGGACGTGTGGGGGTGCGAGGTCGCGGAGACCGGCATTCACCTTGAAACCGGGGACAAGGATGGGTTGTGCTGGCCCGTGCCCGGCACGCTGAAGCCGGTGCCCTGGTCGCCGCGCGCCGCCGCCCAGGTGCTCATCACCATGCATGAGCCCGACGGTACGCCCTGGATTCTCGATCCGCGCCAGCAATTGGCGAAGCTGGTGGACCGGCTCGCCGCCCTCGGCCTGACGCCGTGCGTCGCCTTCGAGCTGGAATTCTATCTGCTGAAGCCCGGCGCGGAGGGCGCCCCGCCCGAGCCGGTGTTTCCCGCCACCGGCCAGGCGCGGCAGAACATGTATGCCATGTCGGATCTCGATGCGTTCGCCCCGGTGCTGCACGACATGCGCGCGGCGGCTGAGGCGCAGGACCTGCCCACCGATACGGTGATCTCGGAAGCCGCGCCGGGCCAGTTCGAGGTCAATCTCTACCACCGCGCCGACGCGCTCAAGGCGGCGGATGATGCCATCCTGCTGCGCCGTGCCATCGAGGGCGTGGCCCGCAAGCACGGGCTGCGCGCCACCTTCATGGCCAAGCCGCTCGCCGATTTCGCCGGCAACGGCATGCATGTGCATGTGAGCCTGCAGGATCGCGACGGCCGCAACGTGTTCGCCCGCGAAGGCGGGGAGGGGGACGCCCTGCTGCGGCACGGCGCCGGCGGGCTGCTCTCCACCATGGCGGACGCGACGCTGCTGTTCGTGCCGAGCTATAACGGCTATCGCCGCCTCGTGCCGGGCTCCTACGCGCCGACCGGCATCACCTGGGGCTACGATAATCGGTCCGTGGCCGTGCGCGTGCCCAACGGCCCGCCCCAGGCGCGGCGCCTGGAGCATCGCATCGCCGGGGCCGAGGCGCATCCACATCTGGTTCTCGCGGGCATTCTTGCCGGCATCCTGGAAGGCATCGAAGCGCAGATCGAGCCGCCGGAGCCGCTCATCGGCAATGCCTATGATTATGACGTGCCGCGCCTTTCGCCTTCCATGGCGGAAGCGGTGCAGCGGTTCGCCGGCTCCGATTTCATCGCCCGCGCGTTCGGGGAGGAATATCGCCGGGTCTATGCGGTGATGAAGCAGGCCGAGCTGGACGCCTTCACGCGGGTGATCCTGCCGCTGGAATACGAGACCTATCTATAGCATCCCGGCCGCGGCGTCGGTTCGTCGCGGCCGGCGGGCCACCGCGCCTTGAGGCAGATCAAGGTGGCATGAGCCGGCGGGATTAGCGTTGCGCCCCTAACATTTGGGGGAGCAACGCCATGCCTGCCGATATCGCCATCGTCATTTCCGCCATCGTCGCCGCCTTCGTCCTGTTCGCGGCCGTGCTCGCATGGGCGGATGTCTACACCGGCAAGGCGAAGTCCTGACGGCCGGGCCGGTGCCGCGGCACCGGCGCGGGAGGTCGGCCAAGGGGCCGGCCAAGAGGTCGGAAAAGCATTGGCGCTGAACGAAAAAGGCCCGGCGCATTGCCGGGCCTTTTGACTTCAGGGGCGCGGCTGCGCCCGGCTTAGTTATCCAGGAACGAGCGCAGCTTGCGCGAGCGGCTCGGGTGCTTGAGCTTGCGCAGGGCCTTGGCTTCGATCTGGCGGATACGTTCGCGCGTGACGCTGAACTGCTGGCCCACCTCTTCCAAGGTGTGATCGGTGTTCATGCCGATGCCGAAGCGCATGCGCAGCACGCGTTCCTCGCGCGGGGTGAGCGAGGCGAGCACGCGGGTGGTGGTTTCCCGCAGGTTCGACTGGATCGCCGCGTCGATGGGCAGGATCGCGTTCTTGTCCTCGATGAAGTCGCCGAGATGGCTGTCCTCCTCGTCACCGATGGGCGTTTCGAGGGAGATCGGCTCCTTGGCGATCTTCAGGACCTTGCGGACCTTTTCCAGCGGCATGCCGAGCTTCTCCGCCAGCTCTTCCGGGGTCGGCTCGCGGCCGATCTCGTGCAGCATCTGGCGCGAGGTGCGCACGATCTTGTTGATCGTCTCGATCATGTGCACGGGAATGCGGATGGTGCGCGCCTGATCGGCGATCGAACGGGTGATCGCCTGGCGAATCCACCAGGTGGCATAGGTTGAGAACTTGTAGCCGCGCCGATACTCGAACTTATCGACCGCCTTCATGAGGCCGATATTGCCTTCCTGGATCAGGTCCAGGAATTGCAGGCCGCGGTTCGTGTATTTCTTGGCGATGGAGATGACGAGGCGCAGATTGGCTTCGACCATTTCCTTCTTGGCCTGGCGGGCTTCCTTCTCGCCCTTCTGGACCATTTGCACGATCTTGCGGAATTCCGCGATCTCAAGCGCGGTCTCGGTGGCGAGCGCGTGGATGTCCCCGCGCAGGTCCTTGATGCCGTCCTTCTCGTGGGCGACGAAGCCCTTCCAGCCCTTGGAGCCGAGCTTGGAGACCCGCAGCACCCATTTCGGGTCCAGCTCATAGCCCTGGTACTGCTTGAGGAAGTCCTCGCGCTGTACGCCATAGCTCTCGGCGAGGCGCAGCAGGCGGCCTTCGAGGCCCACGAGGCGCTTGTTGATCTCGTACAGCTGCTCCACCAGGGCGTCGATGCGGGCCTGGTTGAGGGAGAGCGACTTCACGTCGAGGACGAGGTCTTCCTTGAGCTTCTTGGCCTTGCGCTCCTGCGCCGGCGACAAGGTCTCGTTGTTGAGCCGGGATTCGACGTTCTGGTCCTGCAGGCGCCGCAGCTTCTTGTAGCTGTCGGCGATGCGGTCGAAGGTCTCCACGACCTTCGGCTTGATCTCGGTTTCCATGGCGGCGAGCGACAGGGAATTCTCCATGTCGTCCTCGTCGTCGCCGGGCGAGGCGCCGTCGCCCAGCAAGCCGTCCTCGCCGGCCTCCGGGGCGAGCGCGGTCTCGCCTTCCATGACCGGCGGCGGCACGTTCTTGCCTTCCGGGCCGGCATAGGTGGCTTCCAGATCGATGATGTCGCGCAGCAGCACGCGGCCTTCGGTCAGCTCATCGCGCCAGATGATGATGGCCTGGAAGGTCAGCGGGCTCTCGCACAAGCCGGCGATCATCGCCTCGCGGCCGGCCTCGATGCGCTTGGCGATGGCGATTTCGCCCTCGCGCGACAGCAGCTCCACCGTGCCCATCTCGCGCAGATACATGCGCACGGGATCGTCGGTGCGCTCGGCCGGCTCGGACTTGCTCTCCGAGCGGGCGACCGCACGGGGCGCGGCTTCGGTGAGTTCGCCGCCCTCGACCTCTTCCGGCTCGTCGGCGGCTTCGGTCTCTTCCGCCTGCTCTTCCTCGGCTGCCTCTTCGGCCTCAACGACATTGATGCCCATGTCGTTGAGCATCGCGAGGGTGTCCTCGATCTGCTCGGAGGTCACTTCCTCGGAGGGCATCACTTCGTTGAGCTGCTCATAGGTCACATAGCCGCGGCGCTTGGCGTTCTTGATCATTTTCCGAACGGCCGCGTCCGACAGGTCGAGCAACGGCCCGTCGGGGCTGTCGTTCTCCTTCTCCGGCGCTTCGGTCGCTTCGGTCGCCTGCTTCGCCATGGACATCTCCTGACAAGTCGCCGCGTGTGTTCCACGGCGAAACGGCGACGCAACCCCAAGAGGATTTCGCCGCCTTCCCTTAATCGCGTGGGCGACCCTAGGGCCGTCCCGTTAAATCAGCCTGAACCGGACCGCCTGTGAAAGCGGAAGGTTCCATTTGCGCAGCGCACCACACTGCGGCAAGAAAGGGCCACGCTTGGTGATTCACACCGATCGTGCAGAGCCGCGTCCGGACGACGCGCCGAATCCCTCGACCAGGGCTTCGGTCCCCTCCACGGCCGAGAGGCGTTCCCGCACATCGCGCAGCCATGCGAAATTGGCTTCGCTCGGGTCATCTCCCAGAGAGCGTTCAGCCTCCCTCAATTCTCTAGATAACGCGTAAGCCTTGCGATGCAAGGCCGTACACTGGCTCCACCAGAGCCTGACATCCTCTGCGCCGGTATCAGGATAGGCTGGCCAGTCCATTCTGGGGTTTGCGACCGCCCGTGCGCGCCGGGAAAGCGCCTCGACGCCCATTTTTTCCAGCTGATGGGCAAGACTTTGCGAATCACCCGCCTTGCCTTCCATATGGGCATCGAGCAAAGCGCGCCGCAGGGTGTCGGCGTCAGCGTTTGCGAACGGCAATTCGGCGATATCCTCGCCATTCTCGTCCATCAGCCAGGGGTGGTTGAGCAGGCAGAACAAAAGCAGCGCCTCGCCCCGCGGCAGGGAGGACAGGGGGCCGCGGATCAGCGAGGTGCGGGACAATTCCCCGCCGCCGCGCACCACGAGGGGTTCCTCGCGCGGCTTGAACCGCCCGCCGCGCATATCGGGGTTGCGCGCACGGCCTGCCGCAACGAAGCCGCGCGCCTCGCGTGGCGGGGAGAGCAGGCGCTTCAGCCGCTCGTTCAAATCCTGGCGATAATGCCGGCGGACATTTTCGTCGGCGATGGTTGAGACCACTTCGCCGATGCGGGCTTCGAGCGCGGCGCGGCGCTCGGGGGTTTCCAGATTGGCGCCCTCCAGCTCGCGCGCCCACAGCATTGCGGCGAGCGGCTCGGCGCGGGCGAGCACCGCCTCCATGGCGTCGCGGCCACTGCGGCGGATCAGATCGTCCGGGTCCTGGCCCTCGGGGAGCATGCCGAAGGAGAGGCTGCGGCCGGGCTTGAGATGGGGCAGGGCGAGATCTATCGCCCGGAACGCCGCGCGCCGGCCGGCCTTGTCGCCGTCGAACAGCAGCACCGGTTCCTCGGCCATGCGCCAGAGCAATTGCAACTGGTCCTCGGTGAGGGCGGTGCCGAGCGGGGCAACGGTGCCCTCGAACCCCGCTTCCACCATGGCGATCACGTCCACATAGCCTTCCACCGCGATCACCCGCGCGCCCTTATGGACCGCCGCGCGCGCGGAAAAGCCGTTGTAAAGCAAGGATCCCTTATGGAAGAGGACGGTTTCCGGCGAGTTGAGATATTTCGCCGCCACGTCCTTTTCCAGCGCCCGCCCGCCGAACGCCACTACCCGGCCCTTGAGGTCGGTGATGGGAAACATCACCCGGTCGCGGAACCGGTCGTAGGGCACGGGAATATCGTCGCCGGCGATCAGCAGGCCGGTTTCCACCATGTCGGCGACGCTCACGCCCGCCTTGCCGAGCGCTTCCTTCAGCGCATAGCGATCGGGCGCGGCATAGCCGAGATGGAAGCGCTTCTGGATGGTGGGGCCGAGATCCCGGTCGGCGAGATAGCCGCGCGCCTTGGCCCCGGCGCGGGCTTGGAGATTGTCCTCGAAATAGCGCGCGGCAAGCGCCATCACATCGTGCAGGGAGCGGCGGCGCTCTTCCTTCGCGGCGGCTTCCGGCGTCACCTGCGGCAGCGCAAGGCCGGCCATGGACGCGAGCCGCTCGACCGCCTCGGCGAACGGCAGGCCCTCGGTCTCCATCAGGAAATCGAACACGTCGCCATGCTTCCCGGACGAGAAGCAATGGTAGAAGCCCTTCTGGTCATTGACGAAAAACGAGGGGGTCTTCTCGGCGTTGAAGGGCGAGAGGCCGGCGAACTCGCGCCCCTGCTTCTTCAGCTTGACGCGCCGACCCACCACTTCCGACACGGGAAGCCGTGCGCGGATCTCATCGAGGAATGAGGGTGGAAAGCGCATGGGTTGGATGTCGACTCGCGTCTCATGCGCATTTTAGCGCGGGAATGGACAATCGGGCACCGTAGCGCAGATGCGGGGCGGTTTCTCGTCTATGCCCGCAATCCCCTTAATTCACAGGTGTCGGCCTTTCCGGGGCGCGGCTCCCTCATGCATCGAAATGCGCCCTCTCCCGCGTGCGGGGGAGGGTTGGGGAGGGGGCGGGCAAGCCTGTGCGGGGCGCGTAAAGCGCGCGGCCCTCCCCCCTGCTCACGCCGCCGTCAGCGCGTCCTTGACCCAGGCGGAAGCCTTGCCGAAGTCGATGGCGCCGGCGTGGCGCTCCTTGAGCACCGCCATGGTGCGGCCCATGTCCTTGATGCCCTTGGCCTCAATCTCCGCGACCACGCCGGCGATGATGGCGCGGGTCTCATCTTCGCCGAGCTGGCGCGGCAGGAAATCCTGGATCACCGAGATTTCCGCGCGCTCCTGCTCGGCAAGCTCGGGGCGGGCGTTCTCGGTATAGATGCGCGCGCTTTCCTCGCGCTGCTTCACCATCTTGGCCAGCAGGGCGCGCAGGTCATCATCGCTCAGCGGGTCCTTGCCGAGGCCGCGCGCTTCGATATCGCGATCCTTCAGCGCGGCGTTGACGAGGCGCAACGTGGAAAGGCGCACCTTGTCGTGGGCCTTCATCGCATCCTTAAGGGCGGTGTTGATGTCGTCGCGAAGCAATGTCTGTCCTCTTGAAACTGTGTTGCGGCGCACGTTCGCGCCGTCGGGCACCGGACCCGCCGGTTCAGGGGCGGCGGCGCGCGGCCCCGATCCTTGGCGCCGGTCGAACCCGGCCGGCGGGCCGAAAGCGCACCCTCGACCCCGCATATACCCCGAAACTGGAAAAATCCCGAGCGGAATGGCGGGCAAACGTGCGCGAAGCACTGGAAGTGCGGCGCGTGACTCATTATCTAGGCGAGCCATGACGCAGGAACAAGATCACGCAAACGTCCCGGCCGAAGGCTGGGCCGAGCCGAAGCCGACCGCGCTTCTCGTGCTCGCCGATGGCACCGTGCTCGAAGGCTTCGGCCTCGGCGCTGTGGGAGAGGGTGTTGGCGAGGTGTGCTTCAACACCGCCATCACCGGCTATGAGGAAATCCTCACGGACCCTTCCTATTCCGGCCAGATCATCACCTTCACCTTTCCGCACATCGGCAATGTGGGAACCAATGAGGAGGACATCGAAACGGTGTCCATGGCCTCGGCCTCCGGTGTGCGCGGCGTGGTGCTGCGCACGGCGGTGAGCGATCCGTCCAATTATCGCGCCACGCGCGGCCTCGACCAATGGCTGAAGGCGCGCGGCATCGCCGGCATCAGCGGCATCGACACCCGCGCGCTCACGGCGCTGATCCGCGACACCGGCATGCCCAACGGCGTGATCGCTCATGCGCCCGACGGCGTGTTCGACATTGCGGCGCTGAAGGAGAAGGCCCGCGCCTGGCCCGGCCTGGAAGGCATGGACCTCGTGCCCGGCGTCACCTCGGTGCAGCGCTTCGAGTGGGATGAGACGCCCTGGCAGTGGAATGCCGGCTATGGCACCCGCACCGAGGGCAAGTTCCATGTGGTGGCCATCGATTACGGCGTGAAGCGCAACATCCTGCGCCTGCTCGCCCGCGCCGGCTGCCTGGTGACGGTGGTGCCGGCCACCACCTCGGCGGACGAGGTCATGGCGCTCAAGCCCGACGGCGTGTTCCTCTCCAACGGCCCGGGCGACCCGGCGGCGACTGGGGACTATGCCGTGCCGGTGATCCGCGAGCTGATCGCCCGCAACGTGCCGACCTTCGGCATCTGCCTCGGCCACCAGATGATCGGGCTCGCGGTGGGCGGCCGCACGGTGAAGATGCACCAGGGCCATCATGGGGCGAACCACCCGGTGAAGGACCTGACCACCGGCAAGGTGGAGATCACCTCCATGAACCACGGCTTCGCCGTCGATCGGGAGAGCCTGCCGAAAAATGCGGTGGAGACCCACGTCTCGCTGTTCGACGGCTCGAACGCCGGGCTCTCGCTCGCCGACAAGCCGGTGTTCTCGGTGCAATATCACCCCGAGGCGAGCCCCGGCCCGCAGGACAGCCATTATCTGTTCGACCGCTTCGTCGCGCTGATGGCGAAGAACAAGGCGGCCTGAACGCTTTAGGCGCTCCTTCCCAGAGCGCGATCCGATCAAGTTGAATCAATTTGATCGGTGGATCGCCCTCTAACTTTATGAAAGAGAACGCGTTATCCGATCAGCTTGCGGTGCAAGCTGATCGGTGCGCGCTCTAGAGAGGGGCGCCGCCGGGCGCGGTCCAGAGCCCCGAAAACCTCAGTCCAGAAAATCCCCGTGCGCGAGCACATGCTTGGCGATGCCGAGCGTGTGCTCGCGCACGAGGCGTTCGGCCAGATCCCCGTCGCGTTTCTCGATCGCCTCGACGATGCGTGTGTGATCGACGATGGAGCGCTGGGCGCGATGGTCCTGCGCGATCGTCACCTTGCGCACGCCGCGCATGTGGGGGAACAGGCTGTCCGTCGTGTCCGCGATCAGCTGGCAGCCGGACATGCGGATGATCTGGCGGTGGAAGGCGAGATTGGCGGCGGAATATTCGGAGACGAATTCTTCCGGATTGCGATCGGCGAAGGCGCGGACATTCTCGCGCAGCATGCGGATCTCGGCGTCCGAGGCGTGCTGGCAGGCGAGGCGGGCGGCCATGCCTTCGAGCGCGGCCCAGACCGTGATCATCTCGAGGATTTCCTGCTTGGTCTTGCGCACCACGAAGATGCCGCGGCGGGGCACCGAGCGCACATAGCCTTCCTGTTCCAGCAGGGTCATGGCTTCGCGGATGGGGGTGCGCGAGACGCCGAGCTTTTCGGAAAGCTGTCGTTCCTCCAGCCGGATTTCCTCGGCGTGGCTATAGATGTCCATCTCCATGATGGCCGCCTTAAGCGCCTTGTATGCCTTCATGCGGAAGCTCGATTCGGTTTCGATCGGCTTCACATTGATGTCCTGGTACGTCATCTCACCCCTTGCCCCGACTGCGCTGCGCGCGGCCCGCCACGCCCCGCCCGCCCGGCGGGCGAAATACATCATACTGTGATGGCATCGAATATAGCTTTGGGCAAGTAATGCCGGCAAAGCCAAGAGTCGCACTTTGTTGTGCTGCAGTGCAGCGCAGGCAGTTTGGAGTGATTCCGCATCGCTTATTGACACTGGGTATTTTGCATACCAGCATAGGATCAATGATGCGGTCGCAGTTTTTCCGTTCGGGAAGGGCAGCGGCCGAGCCTTCGACAACCGCGGGCAAACCGTGGGCGCACAAGGTGAGGAACAGCTGATGATTACCGTCGACGACATTCTGCGCGAGAAGCGTGACACCCGCATCGTCACCGTGCGGATGAACGAGACCGTGGCGACCGCCGCCATGGTGATGAAGCGGGAGAATATCTCCAGCGTCGTGGTCAAGGACGTCTGCCGGACCGAGGGCAATACGGTGGTCGGCGTCTTTTCCGAGCGCGACGTGACCCGCGCGCTGGTCGAGCATGGCGCCAATACGCCGAACGTGACGGTGGCGACGCTGCTGAAGCGGGCCGTGATCTCGTGTGAACTGGCAGATTCCATCGCCACCGTGCTGCATCTCATGAATGCGCACCAGGTGCGCCATCTGCCGGTGATGGTGGAGCACAATCTGGTGGGCGTGATCAGCGCCACCGACCTGATGCGCCATTATCTGCATGAAGAAGAAGTGCACACCCATGCCGAGCAGGCCGACAGCGGCCTGACGGCCGGGCTCGCGGCGCTGCGCTGACGCGTTTTCCTGCGCGCAAAAGGGTGCGCGCCGCGGATCGGCGGCGCGTGCAGCAGGCGTTTGCTACAGTTTTTCGATGTGATCGCCGCAAACCGTTTGCGACGTCAGGGTGACAATGATATTTCTGTATTTGGCATACGAAATTCAATAGACGGCATATCAGGCATGGCGCATGATGATATGCCGTTGCAAGCCGGCACAGATCGGCATCGCAAAGTGGTCAGGGACGTTCCAGGGGTTTGGCATGAGCAAGGCACTTGAAGGTGTGCGCGTGCTCGACATGACGCACGTGCAGTCCGGTCCGTCGGCAACCCAGTTGCTGGCTTGGCTGGGCGCCGATGTGATCAAGGTCGAGATGCCGCGCCGTGGCGACATCACGCGCACCCAGTTGCGCGACAAATCCAATGTCGACAGCCTCTATTTCACGATGCTCAACGCCAACAAGCGCAGCGTCACCCTCAATATCAAGTCGCAGCAGGGGCAGGATGCCCTGGTCCGCCTGATCGAGCGGTGCGACGTGATGGTGGAGAATTTCGGCGCCGGCGTGCTGGAGCGCCAGGGCTTCTCCTGGGCGCGCATCGAGGCCATCAATCCCCGCATCATCTACGCCTCCATCAAGGGCTTCGCGGAAGAAAGCGGGCTGGAGGCGAAGGCCTATGAGACCATCGCCCAGGCCATGGGCGGCGCCATGAGCACCACCGGCTGGCGCTCCGGCCCGCCGACCGCCGCCAGCGTCCAGGTGGGCGACACCGGCACCGGCATCCATTGCGTCGCCGGCATCCTCGCCGCTTTGTTCCAGCGCACCGTCACCGGGCGCGGCCAGCGGGTGGACGTCGCCATGCAGGATTGCGTGATGAACCTGCTGCGGGTGAAGCTGCGCGATCAGCAGCGCCTCGCCAGCGGCCCCTTGAGCGAATATCCCGGCGCGCCGGCGACCGAGAGCGTGCCGCGCGCCGGCAATGCCTCGGGCGGCGGCCAGCCCGGGGCGGCGCTGCGCTGCGCGCCCGGCGGCGAGAATGATTATTGCTACGTCATCATCCAGCCCCAGGGCTGGGCGCCGCTGATGCGGCTGATCGGCCGCAAGGATCTGATCGACGACCAGCGCTTCGCCAGCCATGAGGCGCGGGCGCAGCGCATCGACGCGTGCTTCGAGCTGATCGAGGCGTGGACGCGCCAGCGCACGAAATTCGAGGTGATGAAGGCCTTGCAGGCGATCGACGTGCCCTGCGGCCCCATCCTCTCCACCAAGGACATCATGGAAGACCGCGCGCTCTACGACCGCGGCTTTCTCGTGGAGGTCCCCCATCCCGAGCGTGGGACCTATGTGACCGTCGCCTCCCCCATCCGCCTGTCGGAAAACGACGTGCCGGTGGAGCGGGCGCCTCTGCTTGGAGAGCACACAGAAGAGGTGCTCTCCTGGGTCGGCTTCAGTGCCGAAGATATCGCGACTATGCGCGCCACCGGCGTCGTGTAATCCATCAGCATGCCGCCCCAAGAGGGACCCAAGGGTGGGGCGGTTCATCTTATAAAATAAGAAGAGAATGACTTGCAAAGGGTAGGAAAATGGGATCGTCGGAGTCAGGTGGCACCGCCATTGTGACGACAAACCGCTGGCTGCAATTGATTGCCGGCGTCGTCTGCATGGTCGCTGCGGCTAATATTCAGTATTCTTGGACCTTGTTCGTCCCGGAAATTCAAAATGCGCACGGCTGGAGCCGGGCGTCGATTCAGATTGCCTTCACCGTGTTCGTGGTCGTCCAGACTTGGCTGACGCCGATCGAAGGCTATTTCATCGACAAGTACGGCCCGCGGAACGTCGTGTTCGTCGGCGGCTTGTTCACGGGCTTGTCCTGGGTCGTGAATTCCTATGCCACCTCACTCGCCGGCTTTTATCTTGGCGCGGCAATCGGTGGTATCGGCGTCGGCTGCGTGTATGCCACCTGCATCAACAGCGCGCTGAAATGGTTCCCGGACAAGCGCGGCCTCGCGGTCGGCCTGACGGCGGCGGGTTATGGCTCGGGCACGGTGCTCACCATCATCCCGATCGCCAACATGCTGAAGAGTTCCGGCTATTCGGAGACCTTCTTCCTGTTCGGCCTGATCCAGGGCGCGGTCATTCTTCTCGCCGCCGGCTTCCTGCGGGCGCCCAAGAAGGGTGAAGTGACGTTCTCGTCCAGCGTGGCGCAGAGCCGTCGAGATTACACGCTTGGCGAAGCCCTGCGGACTCCTGTGTTCTACGTCATGATGACCATGTTCATCTTGACCGTTACGGGCGGTCTGATGGCTGTGGCCCAGCTCGGCGTGATCGCGGAAGATCTCGGCGTGAAGAAGGTCGAGGTCAATCTCTACTTCTTCGCCATGGCGGCGCTGCCGTTCGCCCTGATGCTTGACCGTATCCTGAACGGCGTTTCCAGGCCGCTCTTCGGCTGGGTTTCCGACCATATCGGCCGCGAAAAGACGATGTTCTTCGCTTTTGCGATGGAAGGCATCGGAATCGTCGCACTCGGCGCATTCGGCCACAATCCGTGGGCGTTCATTATCCTTTCGGGCGTGGTGTTCCTGGCCTGGGGCGAAGTTTATTCGCTATTCTCGGCCACCACTGCTGATACATTCGGCAGCGCACATGTCGGCAAAATCTATGGCGTTCTTTACTGCGCCAAGGGTGTGGCCGCACTTCTCGTGCCGTTTGCAAATATTTTGATGGAAGCGACTGGAAGCTGGTCCACGGTTCTCTATACCGTCGCGATCATGGATCTGACCGCTGCTTTCATGGCCCTCTTCGTTCTGCGGCCGATGCTGAGGAAGCATCACCAGATGAACGCCGATGCGGCCGCCCGCGCGACGCTTCAGGCTCCGGTCGGCGCCTGATCCAACAGCCCTCTGCCGCCTTCGGGCGGCCCCTTGAGGCCCTGGCTCTGCCAGGGCCTTTTTTTTGGCCCGCAGTCCGCGATCCGGCCCATGGCCGCCGAAGCGGATTTTAATTGTATCTGTATCGCTCCTGCGCATACTGGTATTGGTAGGATGAAATTCGCACGGTACGCCGTAAAAAATACATTGAATATTGTATTTAGATTAATTTCACTTCGTCATTTGTCGAAATCATTTGAAGATTTCGCCCCATCTTCTCCGTCAGCTGCCGAAAAACCTGCAATTGCGCGGGTCCAGTAGCTGTTACATTACCGCAAATTGCATGTTGCATACGGTATTTTGCATCGAACATCCAAGTCTGGTTCGCAGCGGGCCGCTCAAAACGAGCCCGCCACCAACAAGAATGGCGACCGTCACGGGCCGTTCATCGACTTGAATTCGATGACCCCAATAGGGAAGGGTAGGAAATGCCGTCTGTTGAGTCTGTGCAGAAGGGGCCCATTGGCGGGCGCTGGATGCAGCTGGTGATCGGCGTGATCTGCATGTCGATGATCGCCAACCTGCAATATGGCTGGACGCTGTTCGTCGAGCCCATCAATGACAAGCACCAATGGGGCCGCGCGGCCATCCAGGTCGCCTTCACCATCTTCGTTCTCACCGAGACCTGGCTGGTCCCGATCGAGGGCTGGTTCGTGGACAAGTACGGCCCGCGCATCGTCGTGCTCATCGGCGGCTTCCTGTGCGGCCTCGGCTGGGTCCTGAACTCCATGGCCGACACGCTGGTCCTGCTTTACGTGGCTGCGGCCATTGGCGGCGTCGGCGCGGGCGCGGTCTATGGCACCTGCGTCGGTTCGGCACTGAAATGGTTCCCGGATCGCCGTGGCCTTGCCGCCGGCATCACCGCCGCCGGCTTCGGCGCGGGTTCGGCCATCACCATCATTCCGATCGCGGCGATGATCGCCTCGCAGGGCTATCAGCAGACCTTCCTGGTGTTCGGCCTGTTCCAGGGCGTGGTCGTGATGGCGCTGTCGATCTTCCTCCAGGCGCCCAAGCCCGGCCAGCTTCCGCCGGTGACCAACAAGGCCGCCACGCAGAGCCGCCGTGATTACGGCCCGGGCCAGATGCTCAAGGCCCCGGTGTTCTGGGTCATGTATGCGATGTTCGTGCTGGTTGCCGCTGGCGGCCTGATGGCGACGGCGCAGCTCGGCTCCATCGCCAAGGATTTCAACATTGCCGGCGTGCCGGTGAGCCTGATGGGCATCACCCTGCCGGCGCTGACCTTCGCGCTTTCCATCGACCGCGTGCTGAACGGCCTCACCCGTCCGTTCTTCGGCTGGGTGTCGGACAATATCGGCCGCGAGAACACCATGTTCATCGCGTTCTCGCTTGAAGCGGTGGGCGTGCTCGCGCTCGGCCATTTCGGCTCGAACCCGCTCGCCTTCGTGCTGCTGACCGGTCTCGTCTTCTTCGCCTGGGGCGAGATCTACTCGCTGTTCCCGGCGACCTGCGGCGATACGTTCGGCTCCAAGTTCGCCACCACCAATGCGGGCTTCCTCTATACCGCCAAGGGCACCGCCTCGCTGGTGGTCCCGATTGCGAGCGTCGCCGTGGCGCAGCTCGGCAATTGGGACCTGGTGTTCCTCATCACCGCCGGCGTGAATGCCCTGGCGGCGCTGATGGCCCTGTTCGTGCTCAAGCCCATGCGCGCCCGCTTCGTCGCGGATGCCAAGCTGGTGACGGCGGCGGAAACCAAGGCCGCCCAAGCCGCCCACTGAGCCTTGCTCGCCCACTGAGTCTCCTCATGTCCGGCGTCCCAGACGGGGCGTCGGGCGGGAGATGAGGGCTAAGGTTCCGAAGGCAGGCGTTCGCGCCTGCCTTTTTCGTTGAACAGGTTTCGTCGAACAGGACGCGGGCGATCAGAAGCCGCGCGGAAAGGACGCAACCGCAGGCTCGCGGCTCTGATTGTCCTTGTCCCCGCCAAACAGCGTGCCGGCGGTGCGGGTCTGCTCCTGGCCCATCAGCGCCATCTCGGCGGGGATGCCGGGGCCGCCGGCGGCAGCCATGAAGCTCTTGGGGTTGCTGAAGCCGATCACGGCGCCGGTGACGGCAATTCCGAGGATGGCGAGAGCGACGAAATCGAATGCGGTCATTTTAGCCTCCAGGCGTGCCCTTGCACGCCGCCCGTTGCGAGCACTCGGGTCATCGCGCTGACGACCCCTGTCCTCATTTCCGAGTGCCATACTGACCGAATTCGCCCTCCTTGTGGTATACATAATACGCAGAGGCTCCCCCTCATTGCTGCATAGCAGCAATAAAGGCGTCTTCGCGGGCCTTAACTGGCTGAAAGATTTCGCAAGTGCGAGATCAGCCCCGCGGTGGAGCCCGAGGTTTCCACCGGTGCCGCGCCGCCCTTTACCGCCGGCAGCAAAGCCGTGGCCATTTCCTTCCCGAGCTCCACGCCCCATTGATCGAAGGCGTTTATTCCCCAGATCGCGGCTTCCGTGAACACGCGATGCTCATAGAGCGCGATCAGCCGGCCGAGCGTGAACGGGTCGAGCAGCGTATAGGCCAAGGTCACCGAGGGCCGGTTGCCGGGGAACACCTTGTGCGGCGCGAGTTCGGCGATCCGCGCCTCGCTCATGCCCCCGGCGCGCAATTGCGCCTCCACCTGCGCCAGCGAGCGCCCGCGCAGCAGCGCTTCCGACTGGGCGAGGCAATTGGCGATCAGCAGGTCGTGGTGGGCGGCGAGGGCGGGTTCGTGCCCCTGGGCGGCGATCAGAAATTCCACCGGCACCACATCCGTGCCCTGGTGAAGAAGCTGGAAGAAGGCGTGCTGGCCGTTGGTGCCGGGCTCGCCCCACACGATCGGGCCCGTCGGCCGCGCGACCGGGGTGCCGTCGCGCGTCACGCTCTTGCCGTTGCTCTCCATGTCCAATTGCTGGAGATAGGCCGGAAACCGCGCGAGGCGCTGGTCGTAGGGAATGATGGCGCGGCTCGCATAGCCGCAGACATCGCGATGCCATACGCCCACCAGCGCGAGCAACACCGGCAGGTTCTGT
Source organism: Roseixanthobacter finlandensis (assembly GCF_043195105.2). Lineage (NCBI taxonomy): Bacteria > Pseudomonadati > Pseudomonadota > Alphaproteobacteria > Hyphomicrobiales > Xanthobacteraceae > Roseixanthobacter > Roseixanthobacter finlandensis. The sequence goes on from NZ_CM195536.1 coordinate 1,104,260, forward strand.
TCCAGCGGCGCATGGCGGAAATGATCGTCCATGGCGGCGCCGCCGGCGAGGAAATCGCCGAACGCGGCCGAGCCGATGGCGATCATCACCGGCAGGCCAATGGCCGACCACAGGGAATAGCGTCCGCCCACCCAGTCCCAGAAGCCGAACGTGCGTTCCGCCGCGATGCCGAACGCGCCCACCTTGTCGAGCGCCGTGGAGACGGCGGCGAAATGGTGCCGCACCGCCTCCTCGCCCAAGGCCGCCGCGATCCAGGCGCGGGCGGAGGCGGCATTGGTCATGGTCTCGATGGTGGTGAAGGTCTTCGAGGCGATGATGAACAAGGTCGTGGCGGGCGTGAGCGGCTTCAGCACGTCGCTCAGATGCGCGCTGTCCACATTGGAAACGAAATGCAGGCGCGGCCCGTCGTGATAGGGCGCGAGCGCGAGCGTCGCCATCACCGGCCCAAGGTCCGAGCCGCCGATGCCGATGTTCACCACATCGGTGAAGGTCTGCCCGCGATGGCCGGCGATGGTGCCGGCGCGCACCGCGTCCGCAAAGGCGAACAGCCGGCCGAGGGTCTCGCGCACCTGCGCCTTCACGTCCGTGCCGTCGATTTCGAGCGGGTCGGCGCCGCCGTCGCGCAGCGCCACGTGGAGCACGGAGCGCTGCTCGGTGGAATTGATGCGCGCGCCGGCGAACATAGCCGCGCGCCGCTCTTCGACGCCGGTGGCGCGGGCCAGCTGGAGCAGCAGGCCGAGGGTCTCGTCCGTCAGCGCGGTCTTGGAGATGTCCAGCAGCAGGTCCCCGGCGCTGGCGGAAAAGCGGGCGAAGCGATCCGGGTCCGCGAACAGTTCCACCAGAGGCGTGCCGGCGGCGCGGGCCTCGGCGGCGCCCAGCGCCTGCCAGAGGGCTTCGGCTTCGGTCCCGGACGCGGAAGCAGGGGCATCGGTCATGGTCGGATCTCCGTCAGGGGCACCACAGCACGTCAAGCGGGGCGCGGGCGCGCAGCACGGCGCGGATGGGCAGGGCCTCGGCCGGGCCCTCCGCGCGTGCCGCCTCCAGCACCGCGCGTTTGCCGGCGCCCTCGATGTGCAGCAGCAAGGTCTGTGCCGCCAGCAGCGGCGGCAAGGTGAAGGTGATGCGCGGCTCGCCCGCCGCCTCTGCGCGGATCGCGATCAGGGGGGCGGTGCCTTGGGGGTCGAGCGCGGCCGGCAAGGCTGCGGCGCCGGGAAAGAAAGAGGCGGTATGGCCGTCGTCGCCCATGCCGAGCACCACCGCCGCGAAGGGCAGGGGCAGGCCGGCAAGGCTTGCCTGCGCCGCCGCGAGACCTTCCTCGGGCGTCGCCGCGCCGGTGTAGAGCGGCAGGAAACGCGCCTGGGCGGCGGGTCCCCGCAACAGGTGCGCGCGCACCAAAGCGGCGTTGGAGCGCGGCGAGGCCTCGTCCACCCAGCGCTCGTCCACCAGCGTCACGTGTACGCGGTTCCAGTCGAGCGGCGCCCCGGCGAGCGTTTCGAAGAAGCGCGTGGGGGTGCGCCCGCCGGAGACCGCGAGGCTCGCGGCGCCTGTTGCGGCGATGCGCGCGCGCAGGGCTTCCGCCACATGGGCCGCGAGCGCGCGCGCCAGCGCATCCGGCCCGTCATAGGCGGCGAAGGCGACCGGGGTGAGGGTGGCATTCATGGGCGGCTTTCGGGCGGAAGAGGCAGATCAGCAGGAAGGCGATGGGGCCTCAGGCATCGTCCATCCAGGTGCGCCCGTCCCGCTCGATCAGCGCGATCGCGGCGGAGGGGCCCCAGGTGCCGGCGGTATAGGATTTCGGCGCCTCGCGCAGGTTGCGCCAAGCGTCCAGGATGGGATCGATCCATTTCCATGCGGCTTCCACTTCGTCGCGGCGCATGAACAGGGTCTGGTTGCCCCGCACCACATCCATAAGAAGCCGCTCATAGGCGTCCGGGTTCCGCACGCCGAACGCCTCGGCGAAGCTCATGTCGAGCGGCACATGCTGAAGGCGCATGCCGCCGGGGCCGGGATCCTTGATCATCAGCCACAGCTTCACGCCCTCGTCGGGCTGGAGGCGGATCACAAGATGGTTCGCCACGATCGGGCCGGCCTGCTCGTCGAACACCGAATGGGGGATCGGGCGGAAGGCCACCACGATTTCCGACACCCGGCTCGCCAGCCGCTTGCCGGTGCGCAGGTAGAACGGCACGCCGGCCCAGCGCCAATTGCCGATTTCCGCCTTCAGCGAGACGAAGGTTTCGGTCTGGCTGGTGTTGGAGCCGAGTTCGTCGAGATAGCCCGGCACCGCCCCGCCCGAGGAGGCGCCGGCGCGATATTGGCCGCGCACGGTGAGGGCCGCGACATTGCTCTCGTCGATCGGTTCCAGCGCTTTCAGCACCTTCAGCTTTTCGTCGCGCACCGCGTCCGCGTCCATGCACACCGGCGGCTCCATGGCCACCAGGCAGAGCAGTTGCAGCATGTGGTTCTGCACCATGTCGCGCAGCGCGCCGGCGGTGTCGTAATAGCCCGCCCGGCCGGCGACCCCGAGGCTTTCCGCCACCGTGATCTGCACATGGTCGATATGGGCGTGGTTCCACACTGGCTCGAACAAGGCATTGGCGAAGCGCAGCGCCATCAAATTCTGCACCGTCTCCTTGCCGAGATAATGGTCGATGCGGAACACCGCTTCCTCGCGGAACACCCGGCCGACCGCCTCGTTCACCGCATGGGCGGAGGCGAGATCCTTGCCCACCGGCTTTTCCACCACCACGCGAGTCATGGGCGTGACGAGATGGTGCGCGCCGATGCGGGCGCAGATGTCGTCGAACAGATCGGGCCCGACCGCGAGATAGAACACCCGCACCTTGTCGGCGCCGGGCGCGAGCAGGGCCGCGAGCGCGTCCCACCCCTCGTCGGACACCGCGTCCACTTCCACATAATCCACCCGCGCCAGGAAGCGCTCCAGCTGCGTGCGCTCGACCTGGTCGATGCCGTCGCGATCCTCCACCGAATCCCGGGCGAAGTCCTGGAATTGGGCGCGGGTCATGGGGCGGCGCGAAACGCCGATGATGCGGGCATCGTCCGGCAATTGGCCGGCGCGATCGCGTTCGAACAGCGCCGGGAGGAGCTTGCGTTTCGCGAGGTCGCCGGTCGCTCCGAACACGATGATGTCGAACGGTTCGACCGTGATGACGCGAGCAACCATGGGGACCTCCAGTTGACGGCCCAGGGCGCCGTCACGCGAGACGATACTCGTCTTCTACCAAATCCCACGCGTCTGTGTTGCGACTGCGAGGGACGGATGTTGATATCGCCTTTGTGAGGTGCTGCGCCAGATGCGCCACGGTCGGCGCGCCGGCGCAGGTGCGGCGCCACCCGGATCCGAGTCGGGAGACGATTCGGCAGGAAATGCGGGCCCCAAGGGCGCCGGTGCTTGCGGTCGGTGCTTTCATCGGCTGCGTCACGGTGTCGAGCGGCTGGCGCAGAACGCAAAAAACCCGCGCGGCGGGCGCCACGCAGGTATCGCTTCAGCTCAATCCCTCGCCAGCCGCTTGGCGGCTGGAGACCCGCTCAGCGGGTGGGGCGGGGCTTGCTGGGGATCAGGCCTTCGCGCTGGGCGCGCTTGCGGGCCAGCTTGCGGGCGCGGCGAACGGCCTCGGCCTCTTCGCGGGCGCGCTTCTCGGACGGCTTCTCGTAGTGACCACGCAGCTTCATCTCGCGGAAGATCCCCTCACGCTGCATCTTCTTCTTGAGCGCCTTGAGGGCCTGATCGACATTATTATCGCGGACGAGAACTTGCACGTGTTGCCTCTTCGAGCTGTTGCGCCGAGCGAACTTGCACTGGTCTGAAAAACATATCCGGAAGCAGGAGGGGCGCTCTCACGCCGGACCGTCTCTGCCGGAAGGAGCGCTCTCATATCAGAGGCTCCGGTCTTTGTCCACACTTGCTCCGCAGGCCAAGGGCATGGCGGAAGTAAAAAGGGCGGCACGGGGCCGCCCTTTCGCGTTTGGGACCGGCGCGCCTCAGGCGCCGCCGAACAGCTTGCGCTGCCACCAGCCGGAGCGGGGCTTGGCGGCGGGGCCGGCTTCCTGGCTCTCGCTGGCTTCCACCGGGGAGGGCTGGGCCAGCGGCGCTTCCGCCTCTGCGCTCGCACCCGGCTCGGCGGCGACGATATCGGCGTCGGCGATCGGCACGCTGGCGCTTTCCTGGTTGGACGCCGCAGCTTCTGCGGCGGGGGCGAGCTCGCCGGCAGGCGAAGAGTCCGCCGGGGCCACGGTTTCCGCAGGGACGACAGGTTCCACCGGGATATGGGGTTCCGCCGGGGCGAGGGCGCCGTCCTCGGTCACGATCACGGGCGCCTTCTCGCGCACCGTCGACCGGCGGCGCGGAGCGGGAGTGGGTTCCGGCTCTGCCGGTGCCTCGGCGACCGCACGCGGCGCCGGCTCGGGCGCCGGGGTGGGCGTGAAGGAAGCGGGCGCTGCTTCCGCGTGCGGCGCTGCTTCCGACTCGAGTGCGGCATGGGCCGCGGGAGCTGCGTCCGCCTTGGGCGTCGCATGGGCGACGGGCGCCTCGATGTCGGCAGGCGCGCGCACCGGCGCCGCTTCGAAGGCGGCTTCGCTGAGGGCGACCGGGGATTCGGCGCTCAGGGTCGTCTCGGCGCCGTCCGCCTCGCCTTCGCCTTCGGCGGCAAGGTTACCTTCGGCGGCCAGCGTGCCTTCGGCATCTTCGTCCTCGCCGGAGCGGGGCGCGCCCTCCTCGCCTTCACGGCGATTGCGGCGGCCGCCACGGCGACCGCGCCGGCGCCGACGGCGCTCGCCCTCGGTCTCGCCACGGACATCGCCTTCCGCGCGGTCTTCGTCGTCGGATTCCTCGCCTTCGCCTTCGCCATCGGCGGCTGCGGCGAGGTCGTCACCTTCGGCGGCTTCGCCTTCGCCCTCGGCGGGCAGGCTGCGCGGCTCGCCGTCGCGCTCACCGCGCCGACGCCGACGCCGACGGCGGCGGCGATTGCCATTCTCGTCGACGCGCTCGGCGCCGCCTTCGCCATCCGCCTCGGCTTCGCCTTCGCTCTCGCCGGCCTCGGCCTCCTCGCCGGTGTCCTCATCCTCCTCCTCATACTCCTCCTCGGGGAGGATCGAATCGGGATGCACGGCCTTGGAGAGGCGCGGGGCGGCCGGCGGCGGCACGGCAAGATCGCCCTTCTCGATCAGGAAGGGCTGGTGGCCGGTGACGCTTTCGTCCGCCGTGATCAGCAAGGTGACCGAGAAGCGCTCTTCCAGCTCGCGCAGATGGGCGCGCTTCTGGTTCAGCACATAGAGCGCCACTTCCGCGCGGGTGCGGGCGATCAGATTATGGGTGGCGCCGCGCACCAATTGTTCTTCGAAGGCGCGCAGCAACTGCAGCGCCACCGAGGCCGCCGAGCGCACATGGCCGGTGCCGCCGCAGGTGGGGCACACCTCGATGGAGCTTTCCAGCACGCCGGTGCGGATGCGCTGGCGCGACATTTCCATCAGGCCGAAATGCGAGATCCGGCCCACCTGGATGCGCGCGCGATCGTTCTTCAGGCAATCCTTGAGCTTGCGCTCCACCGCCCGGTTGTTGCGCTTCTCCTCCATGTCGATGAAGTCGATGACGATCAGGCCGGCGAGATCGCGCAGGCGCAGCTGGCGCGCGATTTCCTCGGAGGCTTCCAGATTCGTCTTGAGCGCGGTGTCCTCGATATGGTGCTCGCGCGTGGAGCGGCCCGAGTTCACGTCGATGGAGACCAGGGCCTCGGTGGGGTTGATGACGATATAGCCGCCGCTCTTGAGCTGGACCACGGGGGAGAACATCGCATCGAGCTGATGTTCCACGCCGTGCTTGGCGAAGATCGGCTGGTGGTCGTTATAGGCGATGACATTCTTCACATGGCTCGGCATGAGCATGCGCATGAAGTCGCGGGCCTCGCGGAAGCCATCCTCGCCGGCGACGTGGATATCGTCGATGTCCTTGTTGAACAGGTCGCGGATGGCGCGCTTGATTAGCGAGCCTTCCTCATACACCAGGCTCGGGGCGCTGGAGGTGAGGGTGAGTTCGCGCACCGTCTCCCACAGGCGCAGCAGATATTCGAAGTCGCGCTTGATCTCGACCTTGGTGCGGTTGGCGCCGGCGGTGCGCAGGATGATGCCCATCCCTTCCGGCACCTCCAGGTCCTGCACCACTTCCTTCAGGCGCTTGCGATCCACCGCATTGGTGATCTTGCGCGAGATGCCACCACCACGGGCGGTATTGGGCATCAGCACGGAATAGCGGCCGGCGAGCGAGAGATAGGTGGTGAGGGCCGCGCCCTTGTTGCCGCGCTCCTCTTTCACCACCTGCACCAGCATCACCTGGCGGCGGCGGATGACTTCCTGGATCTTGTAGGAGCGGGCGCGGCGCTGGTGCGAGCGCTCGGGCACCTCTTCCATGGCGTCGTCGGAGCCCATCTGCTCCACGCCTTCGTCTTCTTCCTCGCCGTCCTCGTCCTCGTCGTCCTCGGCGGAGCGGCGGGACTTTTCCGAACCCCGGCGGCCGCGCGGCGCACGCTCGCGCGGCTCACGCTCGGAGGTTTCGCGCTCGGAGGTTTCGCGTTCGGCGGTGTCGCCGTCCGACGTCTCGCCCGCGCCATCCTCGGACGGCAGGATCGGGCTGTCCTCGCGGTCGGCGAGGGGGGCTTCCTGGCGCGCCTCGTCCTCGAAGGCGGCGCGGGCGTGAAGCCCGGCTTGCTCCTGGGGGGCGGGCAATTCGCTGTCGACGTCGGATTCGCGCTCGTGGCTCGCGCCCGCCTCGTGGGCGATGATGTCGGCGACGTCGGTGGACGCCGGCAGGTCGCGCGGATCGACCGGGATTTCCTCGCCGGTGTCGGTCTCGGCATAATCGCCGCGCCGCTCGGCGGGCGCCTCGTCATCGTCGTCCGAGGCCGAGCCGCCGGAGATCTGGCCGTCCTCGATGGTTTCCACCACGTCGGATTCGTCGATTTCCTCGACATTGCTCGAGACGCTCTCATCCGACGACGGACGGCGCGACTTCGGCCGCTCGCGGCGGCGCTCGCGGCGCTCGTCTTCCTCATCGGCCGCGCGCGCGGCGCGCTCTTCTTCCTCGATCAGGGCCAGGCGGTCGGCGACCGGGATCTGGTAATAATCGGGATGGATCTCGCTGAAGGCGAGGAAGCCGTGGCGGTTGCCGCCATATTCAATGAAGGCGGCCTGAAGCGAGGGCTCGACCCGCGTCACCTTGGCCAGATAGATATTGCCCCGCAATTGCTTGCGGGATGCGGACTCATAGTCGAATTCTTCGACCCGGTTGCCGCGCACGACCACGACCCGGGTCTCCTCCGGGTGGGTCGCATCGATGAGCATTTTGTTGGGCATGGAAATCTCTCTGCGCGGCGTCGGAGACACAGCTCCGCGACGGTCGGCGCGGCAAAGCCTGCGAACCGCCGGTACGCCTGAAATTGAAGCGGGAGGAGACAGAGGAGCTGTAGCGCGCGGGGGTCATTTCGACACCCTCCGCATCGAGACACACGGGCGCACATGGTGCGCGCTGTTCGTGCGGTTGAAAGTCATGCCCTCGGCTACTCGTTCCTCAGCGAAGCATCAGACCAGGCGAGTGCCCGGCCCCGGCATACGGCAGCCCGATTCCCCCCGACAGACAGCTTCCTCGGCGGCATGAGCGACGCGAGCGGCCGTCCAGTCGCGCGCTTTGGGCGCGCGCGCCGCAGGGTGGCACACTCAAATCCTTGAGCAGCCTGCGACGGGAGATGCCTGACCAGCTTCAGGAAAGTGGAAGTTCCCAAGCAGGACGACATCAGCGGCAGCCGCGGCAGCCGGGGGCCGAAGAGCCTGTTCCGGAACGCGAACCGTATACATCTCCTTCTTACCCGTCCCGCTCGCCTCTTGGCAAGGTTCATGCCTGTTCCACCTGCAACAATGTCATCCGGGCCTGTGTCGGGCCGGCCACGGGCCCGCGAGAAGTGGGCCTCGCGTCAACCTTGGATTAACGAAAGCGCCCCTATCCGGTACATATGGCAAGTCTTGCCGTCTCCGGAGGCGGACAGGGAAGGTTCCTGGACATGTGGGCCCGCATTCAGCGCGCCGGATGGACAAAAGCGGCGCCGGCATCGCGCCAGCTGCGCCGTGCCATCTCCTCGGTGTGTATCTCAGACCGTCCGTTCGCGCCCCGCGCCGCAGGTGCGTGGCCGCAGCCTGCCGCGGCGCACCTGCTGGGCCAGGCGCTCGTTCTCGCCCGGGTTCTCGTTCTGGGTCTGGTGGGCTTCATGGGACTTTGCCTCGCTTCCGCCGCCCCCGCCGGCGCCGCAGAAGCTTTGGCGGTGCAGATCGCGGCGCGCCCCGATGCCGTCCCCGGCGCCGCCGCGTCGCCTGTGGCTCCGGCCGAAGCGGCGGCCAGTCCCGCCGCGCCGGGCCCCGCCATCGCCACCGACGCGCGCCTGGCCGGGGATGCCCAGCGCACGCGCCTCGTGATCGATCTCAGCCGGCCGGTGGAATTTAGGGCCTTCACCCTGGCCAATCCCTATCGCGTCATTCTCGACCTCCCGGAAGTGCGCTTCGCCTTCGATGCCTCCAAGGGGCAGACCAAGCGCGGCCTGGTGAATGCCTATCGCTATGGCGATTTCGCGCCTGGCAAGGCGCGCGTGGTGGTCGATCTCGCCGAGCCGGTCACCATCGACAAGGCGTTCGTGCTGGAAGCGGTGGACAACCAGCCGGCGCGCCTCGTGCTCGACCTCGTCAAGACCGATGCGGCCCATTTCACCTCCACCGTGGCCACCGCCGCCGAGGCACGCGGCGCGCCGCCGGAAGTGGAACATGTGGATACCCCTGCCGATGGCGACACGCGGCCGGTGATCTGCCTCGATCCCGGCCATGGCGGGATCGATTCGGGCACCACCGGGGCCAGCGCCTTCGCGGAAAAGAACATCGTGCTGGATGTGGCGCTGACGCTCCGAGACAAGCTGGAGGCGAGCGGAAAGTATCGCGTCGTCATGACGCGCTCCACCGACACCTTCATCCCGCTGGGCGAGCGGGTGCGAATCGCCCGCGCCAATCGCGCCGCCCTGTTCGTCTCCATCCATGCCGACGCGCTCGCCCGCAATGACGGGCAGGCCCGCGGCGCCAGCGTCTACACCTTGTCGGAGACCGCCAGCGATGCCGAGGCGGCGCAGGTGGCGGAAAAGGAGAACAAGGCCGACCTGATCGCCGGCATCGACCTCTCCGAGGAGAGCGATGCGGTCGCCGGCATCTTGTTCGATCTCGCCCAGCGCGAGACGAAGACTTTTTCCGCTTTGTTCGCCCGCACCCTCGTGGGCGCCATGAAGGGCGTGGGGCGGATCCACAAGTCGCCCTTGAAATCGGCCGGCTTCCGCGTGCTGAAGGCGCATGACGTGCCCTCGGTGCTGGTGGAGCTGGGCTATATGTCGAGCCGCGAGGATCTCAGGCTGATGACCTCGGACGCCTGGCGCGACAAGCTTGCGGACGCCATGCAGAGCGCCATCGCCGACTTCTTCGCGACCCGGGTCGCCGGCGGCGCGGGTGCCCCCGCGCCCGTCGCCACGGGAAGCCTTCCGCGCTGAACCGTCGCGCGCGATCGACCGCGGTCGAATCCTGCCGCAAGGTGAGAGTCGTCCTTTTTGACGCTCCGTCGTGAAGCAGCCACTTTTGGCCAACATAGCCGTCCCAGCGGCATCGAATTACGATCTTCTCGTGCCGCGACCCTTGCACAAAAGGGACGAATGCGGCTTTTGGACAGGCTCGCCCGCATCGGGCAGGAAAAGCCGCTTTGCGGGTGTCGTGGAGGGAGAGCCGGCGAAATGCGGCTGCTGTTGAGGTTCTTCGGATTTCTGTTCGCCTTCGGCACGCTGGTGTTGCTCGCCGGAGCGGCGGGGGCGACCTATTTCGTCTGGAAATATTCCCAGGACCTGCCCGACTACACCCAATTGCAGAATTACGAGCCGCCGGTGATGACGCGCGTCCATGCGGACGACGGCGCCCTGGTGGCCGAATGGGCGCGCCAGCGCCGCCTCTATATTCCCATCCAGTCCGTGCCCAAGCTGGTGATCGAGGCGTTCCTGTCTGCCGAGGACAAGAATTTCTACGAGCATGGCGGCATTGATCCGTCCGGCATTTTCCGCGCCGGCATGCTCTATCTCCAGAATTACGGCTCGAACCGGCGGCCGCAGGGCGCCTCCACCATCACCCAGCAGGTGGCGAAGAACTTCCTGCTGACCAATGAGGTGTCCTTCGACCGCAAGATCAAGGAAGCGCTTCTGGCGCTGCGCATCGAGCGCGCCTATTCCAAGGACCGCATCCTCGAACTTTATCTCAACGAGATCTATCTCGGCATGGGCGCCTACGGCATCGCCGCCGCCGCTTTGGTCTATTTCGACAAGTCGGTCGAGGACCTGAACATCCAGGAAGCGGCCTATCTCGCCGCCTTGCCCAAGGCGCCGTCCTCCTACAATCCGTTCCGCGAGCGCGAGCGCGCCACCGACCGCCGCAACTGGGTCATCGACCGCATGGCGGAGAACGGCTACATCACCGCCGCCCAGGCGGAGGCCGCCAAGAAGTCCACCATCGACGTGACGCCGCGCCCCACCGGCGCGCAGATCTTCGCGGCGGAATATTATGCCGAGGAAGTGCGCCGCCAGATCTATGAGCGCTATGGCGAGACCAAGCTCTACGAGGGCGGCCTCTCGGTGCGCACGTCGCTCAATCCGAAGATGCAGATGATCGCCAAGAAGGCCCTGTCCGACGGCCTGGTGCGATACGACGAGCAGCGCGGATGGCGCGGCCCGGTCAATCATATCGACATCTCCGGCGACTGGGGGCAGAAGCTCTCCGAGCTGAAGGCCTATTACGACATCCCGTGGAAGCTCGCGGTGGTGCTTGATTCGGGCAAGGACACGGCGCGCATCGGCATGCAGCCGCCGCGCGAGAAGGCGGGCGGCGTCTCTTCCCAGCGCGACCTCGGCCTGATCAATCTTGACGGTGTGAAATGGGCCCGCTGGACCAAGGGGCCGGACGCCTACAAGGCGGTCAGCTCGGTCGCCCAGGTGCTCAAGCCCGGCGATGTGATCTATGTGGAGCCGATCGTCGGCAAGGACGGGCAATATCGCCTGCACCAGATCCCGGACGTGGAAGGCGCCATGGTGGTGATGGAGCCGCTGACCGGGCGCGTGCTCGCGCTCTCCGGCGGCTTCTCCTATGACGAAAGCCAGTTCAACCGGGCGACCCAGGCGCTCCGCCAGCCCGGCTCGTCCTTCAAGCCGATCGTCTATTCCGCCGCGCTCGACAATGGCTATACGCCGTCCACCGTGGTGCTGGACGCGCCGATCGAGATCGACCAGGGGCCGGGCCTCGGGGTGTGGGCGCCGGAAAACTACGCCAAGAAATTCTATGGCCCGCAGACCCTGCGCTTCGGCCTGGAACAGTCGCGCAACGTGATGACGGTGCGCCTCGCCCAGGACATCGGCATGCCGCTGGTGGCGGAATATGCCAAGAAGTTCGGCGTCTATGACGACATGCTGCCGGTGCTCTCCATGGCCCTCGGCGCGGGCGAGACCACGCTCATGCGCATGGTCGGTGCCTATGCCATCATGGCCAATGGCGGGCGCAAGGTGACGCCTTCGCTCATCGACCGCATCCAGGACCGGTACGGCCACACCATCTATCGCCACGACGAGCGCGAGTGCCGCGGCTGCGATGCGGACAGCTGGCACAACCAGCCCGAGCCGACCCTGATCGACCGCCGCCCGGTGGTGCTCGACCCCATGACCGCCTATCAGATCACCTCCATGATGGAGGGCGTGGTCCAGCGCGGCACCGGCACCGCCCTGAAGGATCTCGGCCGGCCGGTGGCTGGCAAGAGCGGCACCACCAATGACGAGAAGGACGCCTGGTTCGTGGCCTTCACGCCGGAAGTCGTGGTGGGCGTCTATCTCGGCTACGACAAGCCCAAGCCCATGGGCAAGGGATCCACCGGCGGCGTGCTTTCCGCCCCGATCGTGCGCGACTTCATGAAGACCGCCCTGGCCGACCGGCCCGCCATTCCGTTCCGCGTGCCGCCGGGCATCAAGCTGGTGCGCATCAATCCCAAGAGCGGATTGCGCGCGGGCACGGGCGACAACGCGATCCTGGAAGCCTTCAAGCCGGGCACCGCGCCGCCGGACAGCTATTCGGTGATCGGCGCGAGCGATGCGCCGCTCACCGTGACGCCGGAAGCCGACCGCGCGGTGCGCGCCGGCACCGGCGGGCTGTATTGAGGGTGTCGTCTTCCTTCCCCTCCCGCTTGCGGGGGAGGGCTAGGGTAGGGGCATCTCTCCCCGCTTAATCCCGGCCGTGGACGGTCCCTGCGACCCCATACCCTCCACCCCAGCCCTCCCCGCAAGGGGGGAGGGTGTCGGTTCGGCGGGCGTGGGCGTTTCGCGCTCTTTAGCCGCCGCCCGTTTACAGGCGGGCGCGCCGCCGCTACTTTCCGCGGCCCTCGGATCAGAAAGGTTTCCCATGCGTGCGGAGCTCGCCGCGAAAGTCGACGAGATCAATCAGTCCGTTGATCTGCTGCGTCAGCATCTCAATGTGGACCGCTCGCGTCGGCGCCTCGCCGAATTGAACAACATCGCCGAGGATCCGAACCTCTGGAATGATCCGGAGCGGGCGCAGAAGATCATGCAGGAGCGCACCGGCCTTGAGGATGCGCTCGGCGCCATCGACCGGGTCAACCGCGATCTCGCCGACAATGTCGAATTGATCGAGCTTGGCGAGGCTGAGGGCGATGAGGGGGTCATCTCGGAAGCCGCCGCCGCGCTCGACGGGCTGAAGGCCGAGCTCGCGCGCCGCGAGCTGGATGCGCTGCTTTCGGGCGAGGCGGATTCCAACGACAGCTACCTGGAGGTCCATGCGGGCGCCGGCGGCACCGACAGCCAGGACTGGGCGGAAATGCTGCTGCGCATGTATCGGCGCTGGTGCGAGCGCCACGGCTTCAAGGTGGAGCTGATGGACGAATCGCAGGGTGAACAGGCCGGGCTGAAGTCCGCCACCATCCAGGTGAAGGGCCACAATGCCTATGGCTGGCTGAAGACCGAAGCGGGCGTGCACCGCCTGGTGCGCATCTCTCCGTTCGATTCGAACGCGCGCCGCCAGACCTCGTTCGCCAGCGTCGACGTCTATCCGGTGGTGGACGACCGCATCGTCGTGGACATCAAGGAAGCCGATGTGCGGGTGGATACCATGCGCTCCGGCGGCGCCGGCGGCCAGCATGTGAACAAGACCGAATCAGCGGTGCGCCTCACCCATCTTCCCACCGGCATCGCGGTGGTGAGCGAGGGCGACCGCTCCCAGCACAAGAACCGCGCCACCGCCTGGAACATGCTGCGCGCCAAGCTCTACGACCTGGAGCTGAAAAAGCGCGAGGCCGAGGCGATCGCGGAGCAGGCGGCCAAGACCGATATCGGCTGGGGCCACCAGATCCGCTCCTATGTGCTCCAGCCCTATCAGCTGGTGAAGGACCTGCGCACCGGCGTCACCTCCGGCACGCCGCAGGAGGTGCTGGACGGCGACCTCGACCCGTTCATGGAAGCCGCCCTCGCCCAGCGCGCCTATGGCGGCGGGCCCGATCAGGTCGAAGACGTGGAGTGAGACGCGCCGTGTGAGACAGACGACGGCGCCCTTCGCGCGGCGCCGTCGTCCCCGGATTCACAGCGCCTTCGCGGCTTCCAGCACCTCTTCCGCGTGGCCGGCGACTTTCACCTTCGGCCACACCCGGGCGATGGTGCCGTCGCGGTCGATGAGCAGGGTGACGCGCTCTATCCCCATGTATTTTCGGCCATACATGCTCTTTTCTCCCCACACGCCATAAGCCGTGAGCATGGCCGTGCTCTCATCCGAGCCAAGGGGAATCTCAAGGTCGTACTTGGTCTTGAACTTGTCCTGCTTGCCGACCGGATCGGCCGACACCCCGAGAATGGCGGTGTCGGCCTGCGCGAATTCGGCGCGCAGGCCGTTGAAGGCAATGGCTTCCTTGGTGCATCCCGGGGTATCAGCCTTGGGATAGAAGTAGAGCACCAGCTTGCGGCCGGAAAAGTCGGCGAGGGAAATGGTGCCGCCGCCGTCGCGGGGCAGGGTGAAAGCGGGGGCGGGGGCGCCCTGTGGGGGAATTTCAGCCAAGTGCCTTCCTTTCGACGTGTCGGTGTCATACCGCCTGAGCCAGATGCCCTTGCCTGGAAAACAGGATCGTACATTCTGGCGCCGCACCATGCGGGCGCGGGGGCGCCAGTCGGCACGCGGAGGGTGGCATAGGGATGAGCGAAAACGCGAGGCAGCTCAAGCCGGGCGAACGGCATGTGCGGCGTTCGCGCCTGCAGGGCATCGCCGGTGCGCTCGTGCCCCGCAGCCGTGCCGCGCGCCTGGCCATGTGGCTGCTGGTGGGCGTGTTCGCGGTCGGCGGCATTGCGGCGCTCACGGCGTACGCGCTCATCTCCCAGGGCATTGTCACCGCAAACATCGCGACCCCTTATATCGCGCGCGCCATCGAGGAGCGCCTCGGGCCGAATTACAAGGTCAAGATTGGCGCCACCACGATGGAGACCATCGAGGAGGGGCGCACGGTCGTCATCGTCCACGACATCCGCGTCACCGGCCCCGGCGATGAACTGGTCGCCAGCGCCCCGAGCGCCGAGGTGGAACTGGAAGGCAGCCTCCTGACGCTGTCGCCGCGCGCGCGCAGGATCGATTTGATCGGCGCGGAGATGACGGTGAAGATCGCCGCGTCCGGCTCGGTCGCGGTGGCCACCGGCAAGGGCGCGAAAGCGATCACCACGACGCCGAGCGGCGAACCGCTGGTGCCCCCTTTGACCGCCACGACGCCCGCGCCGACCGCTCCCTCCGCTGGCGCGACGCCCGGCACGCAAACCTCGCCCGGCGCACAAGCCCCCGTCGTCGCGGCATCCGCGGGCGTGACGCGCGCGCCGGTGTCGGATCCCCTCGTGCTCAAAGGCCTCGCTCAATGGCTGGAGCAATTGGAGCGCGGCGGACTCGACGGGGGAGCGCTCGAGGACGTGGGCCTCAAGGACGGCACGCTCGTGGTGCAGAACGAGGCGAGCGGCCGCAAGGTGACGTTCGACGACATCTCGATCCGCCTCGCGCGCCCCGCCCATGGCGGCGTGGTGCTGACCTTCACCGTGAAGAGCCCGCACAGCACCGCCACCCTGGTCGCCACCATTGGCCCGGTCGCCGACCGCGAACGCACGGTGATGCTTGACCTGAAGGACGTCTCGACGCGTGATCTGGTGCAGGCGTTTAGCCAGGATTGGCGGCGCTTCTACATGGACATGCCACTGTCCGCCTCGCTCAACGCCCGCCTCGCGCTCGACGGCAATGTGCGCGCCGCCAATGCCAAGGTGCAGCTCGGCGCCGGCCAGATCGGCAATGGCGAAGATGTCCTGGAGCGCTTCACCCTGGATGGTGCCGAACTGGCGCTGACGCTAGACCCGCAGCGCCGCGTGGTGGCGATCGACCAATTGATGGCCAGCAAGAACGCGAACAAGGTGGACTTGCAGGGCGAGGTGAAGGTGCCCGCCGCCGCCGACCAGGACTGGCCCTACACCCTGCGGCAGCGCGAAGTGGTGTTCGCCGGCCCGGAAATGCCCGATCCACCCCTGGCGCTCACCTCGGTGGAGGTGGCCGGGCGCTACACCCCGCCCAACAAGCAATTGCTGTTCGAGAAGGGCGGCCTGACCAGCGCCGCCGGCGGCCTCAGCTTCACCGGCATGGTGGATTTCGGCATCGACGTGCCGGCCATCAAGCTGAATGCGGTGGGCTCGCGCATGCCCTCCAGCACGGTGCGCCGCTTCTGGCCGGTCTCCATCGCCCCGCCGGCGCGCACGTTCGTGCTGGAGAATGTCACCGGCGGCACGGTGGATGGCTCCACCATCGTCGTGAACATGCCGCTGGACCTGATCGGGCAGAAGGAAATCCCGCTGCCCGAGGATGCGGTTCATCTGGAGATGAGCGGCACCGGCTTCACCATCCAGGCGCTCAAGGGCCTGCCGCCGATCCGCGACGCCAAGCTCAATGTGGTGGTCACCGGGCGCACGGTTCGGGTGAACCTTCCGGAAGGCACGGTGGTGACGCCCGGCAACCGCAAGCTCGCCATGACCGACGGCGTGTTCTTCATGCCGGATTATTTCCCCCGCGAACCGCGCAGCCAGATCCGGGTGAAGATCGACGGCCCAGCCGATGCCGGCATCGAGGTGCTGGGCATGGATGCCCTGAAGGGGCCGGCCGGTGCCTCATATGATCCCGCCACCACGCGCGGGAAGCTCTCGGCCTTGGTGCAGATCAACATCCATTTCCGAAAAGTCGCGGACCCGGCGGACACCGATTATTCGGTGGAGGCGACCCTGACCGACTTCGGCGTCGACAATATCTTCGCCGGCCAGCGCATGGAGGGGGCAACGGTCTCCGTGTTCGCGACGCCCGCCGGCATCCTGCTGCGCGGCGACGGCAAGCTCGCAGGCGCGCCCGCGACCTTCGAATATGAGAAGAAGAAGGACCAGGCCGACGCGGACCTGCGCGTGAACGCCACGCTGGACGATTCCGCGCGCAGCAAGATCGGCATCGGCCTCACGGCAGTATCGGGGCCGGTGCTGCTGAAGCTGGTGGGTGCCACCAATAACCAGGAAACCAAGGCCAATATCGAGCTGGACCTGACCGCGGCGCGGATCTCCGATCTCATCCCCGGCCTGTCGAAGCCGGCCGGCCGCCCGTTGAAGGCGCGCTTCTCCACGGTGGATACCGGCACGCGCATCAAGATCAACGAACTGGTGCTCGACGGGTCCGGCGCGCTCATCAAGGGATCGCTGGAACTGGCCGACAATGGCGATGTGAACGCCGCCAATTTCCCCACCTTCCAGCTTTCCGACGGCGACAAGGCGAGCCTCAAGGCCGACCGTTCGGGCGACGTGCTCCGGGTGCGCATCACCGGCGACGTGGTGGATGCGCGCGGCATCATGAAAAGCCTCGTCGGCAGCCCGGCCGCGCCCAAGGACCCCAAGACCGGCAAGCCGCAGCGCAACCAGGATGTGGATGTGGAGGCGAAGATCGGCGCGCTCACCGGCAATAATGGCGAGGTGCTGCGCCAGATGGACCTCACCGTGAGCCGGCGTGGCGTGGAGCTGCGCAACTTTTCCCTGAGCGCCAAGGTGGGGCGCGAGGGCAATCTCGCCGGCGAGATCCGCAATACCGATGCCGGCCGCCGGGCCCTGTTCCTGCGCACGTCGGACGCCGGCGCGGTGCTGCGCTTCCTGGAGATCTATCCCAAGATCGAGGGCGGCGACATGTGGGTGGTGGTGGACCCGCCGCGCGGCGACAGCTCGCCCCAGGAAGGCACCGTCAATATCCGCGATTTCGTGGTGCGCGGCGAGCCGGGGCTCGAGAGCCTGAGCGCGGCCGCGCGCGATTCATCCGGCCGCCAGGAGCCGGGAACGGCGGTGTTCCAGAAGGCGCAGGCCAAGTTCATCCGCACGCCGGGCAGCGTCACCATTCGCGAGGGCGCGATCTGGGGGCCGGTCGCGGGCGTGACCGTGGACGGCACCATCGATTTCGCCGCCGAGCGCATTTCCATGCGCGGCACCTATGTGCCGGCCTACGGATTGAACAATCTGTTCAGCAAGGTGCCGGTGATCGGCATGCTGCTGGGCGGGGGGCCGAACGAGGGGCTGGTGGGCGTGACGTTCGAGGTCGCGGGCCCCATGAGTGGGCCGACCTTGCGGGTCAATCCCCTCTCCGCCGTGGCGCCGGGGTTCCTGCGCAAGATGTTCGAGTTCCGCGATTCCAGCGATACGCCTCCGGTGCGTTGACGCTGATAAAATCGAGTAACGTCAGGGTATGAAGCGCCTGCGATCCAGGTGATTTTGGCATTTTACACCCAAGCCTCAGTTTATGGGCTCGGAACCTATCGTGCAGATTGGCGTTCCTGTTATGTAATTTGATACAGGAGCAATATTAATGCGCAAAGTCCTACTCGCCCTGACCGCTGTTTCCCTAATCGCAGCGCCCGTAGGGTCCGTAATGGCGCAGAATGCTGTCGCCGTTCAGTCCGACACTTTCGTCACTGCGAAGCCGACCGATGTTCTCAGCTATAACCTGATCGGGCTGAATGTCGTCAACGGCCAGAACGAGACGGTCGGCGAGATCAAGGACCTGATGCTGTCGCAGGGCAACCTCGCCGGATACATCATTTCGGTCGGCGGCTTCCTGGGCCTGGGCGAACGCTATGTGGTGGTGCGCCCCAGTGCCGTGAAGGTCGCCTATTCCGAGAATGACAAGAAATGGACGGCGATGATGAGCGCCACCAAGGAGCAGCTGAAGGGTGCCCCGGAATTCAAATATGAGGGGCGCTGGAAGCGCTGATCCGTCATCGGTTCTGAAAAGGCCCCCGGAAGGGGGCCTTTTTTATTGGGCATTCAGACCGGGCGCAGGAGCACGTGCTTCTTCTTGCCGAGCGAGAGCTTGATGACGCCTTCCGCCGTGAGGTCGTGCAAGCCGAGCATGGCTTTTTCGTCGGTGACGGTGGCGTCGTTCACCTTCAGCCCGCCGCCCTTGATCTGCCGGCGCGCCTCGCTGGTGGAGGCAACCAGGCCGGCAGCGACGAATGCCGCCGCGACCGAAAGGCCAGCCTCAAGCTGGCCCTTGGCGACGTCCACGCTCGGCAGGTTCATGGCGAGCGCCCCGTCCTCGAACGTGCTGCGGGCGGTCGCCTTGGCCTCCTCGGCGGCGGCGCTGCCGTGCAGCAGGGCGGTCGCCTCGGTGGCGAGAACCTCCTTGGCGAGATTGATCTCCTGGCCTTCCAGCGCGCCGAGGCGGGCGATCTCGTCCAGCGGCAATTCGGTGAACAGCTTGAGGAAGCGCACCACGTCCGCATCCCCGCTGTTGCGCCAATATTGCCAATATTCATAAGGGCTCAGCAGCTCGGCATCGAGCCACACGGCGCCGCCGGCGGTCTTGCCCATCTTGGCGCCTGAGGAGGTGGTCAGCAGCGGCGTGGTGAGCGCGAACAGGTCCGCACCATGCATGCGGCGGCCCAGCTCCATGCCATTGACGATATTGCCCCACTGGTCCGAGCCGCCCATCTGCAAAATGCAGCCGTGGCGCTTGTTCAGCTCCACGAAATCATAGGCTTGCAGGATCATGTAATTGAATTCGAGGAAGGTCAGCGGCTGCTCGCGCTCCAGCCGCAGCTTCACCGAATCGAAGGTCAGCATGCGGTTGATGGTGAAGTGCGGCCCGACTTCCCGCAGCAGCGGGATGTATTTCAGCTCGTCCAGCCAGGTCGCATTGTTCTCCATCTTCGCGCCGGCGCCAAAATCCAGAAACCGTTCGAACACCTTGCGAATCGAGCCGATATTGGCGTCGATCTGCGCGTCGGTGAGCATCTTGCGGGCTTCGTCCTTGCCGGACGGGTCGCCGATCTTGGTGGTGCCGCCGCCCATGAGCGCGATGGGATTGTGCCCGGTGCTCTGGAGCGTGCGCAGCATCATGATGGAGAGCAGGTGCCCGGCATGCAGGGACGAGGCCGTGGCATCGAAGCCGATATAAGCGGTGATCGGCCCTTCGCACGCCTTGGCGTCCAGGCGCTCGGCATCGGAACACTGGTGGATATAGCCGCGCTCGTCGAGCACGCGCAGGAAATCGGAGCGAAAGGCAGTCATTGAGGTCCGCACAACAGGCTTTGGAAAGGCGGCTGGTGTAACAGGTCTGACGCGCGATTGCATCGGGGGGAAGCGCATGGGGGGGAAGCGCATGCGGGCTCTGGGGCTGATGAGCGGCACGTCCATGGACGGCATCGATGCCGCCTTGATCGAGACCGATGGCGAACAGGTGTTCTGGCTCGGGCCATCGACCACCTATCCCTATGCGCCGCAGATGCGCGCGCTGCTGGAACAGGCGATGGCGGACGCGCGGGGCGTGAATTCCCGCGATGCCCGGCCCGGCGTGCTGGGTGAGGCGGAAGCGCGCATCACCGCCCTTCATGCCGAGGCCGTGCGCGCCTTGCTCGACCAGATGCGCCTTGCGCCGGGCGATGTGGACGTGGTGGGCTTCCACGGCCAGACCCTGCTGCACCGGCCCCATGCGCGCCTCACCTTGCAGATCGGCCTCGGCCAGGCGCTTGCAAATGCGCTGGGGGTGAAAGTGGTGGGCGATTTCCGCGCGGCGGATGTGGCGGCCGGCGGGCAGGGGGCGCCGCTGGTGCCCGTGTTCCACCAGGCCCTGGTGGGCGCGCTTGGGCTTGAGGGGCCGGTGGCGGTGCTCAATATCGGCGGGGTGGCGAACGTCACGATCATTGACGGCGACGCCGATCCCATCGCCTGCGACACCGGCCCCGGCAATGCATTGCTGGACGATTTCGTCTTCGCCCGCACCGGCATTCCCTTCGATGCGGACGGGCTTTTGTCGGGCGCGGGGCGGGTGGACGGCGCGGCGGTCGCGCGCGTGCTGGCCCATCCCTTCTTCGCGCTGCCGCCACCCAAATCCCTGGATCGCAACGAATTCCGCACGTTTGTGGCGGAGCGCGTTGCGCTCGACGGCTATGGGACCGAGGATGGGGCGGCGACGCTCGCCGCGATCACGGTGGCCTCGGTCGCCGCGATTGTGCCCCTGCTTCCCGTACGGCCCGCGCGCTGGATCGTCGGGGGCGGCGGCGCCCGCAATCCGACCCTTCTCGCCATGCTCGCGGAGCGGCTCGGCGTCCCCGTGGTGCCGGCGGAGGCCGTCGGCTGGTCCGCCGATGCGCTGGAGGCGCATGCGTTCGGGTTCTTGGCGGTGCGGACCCTGCGGGGGCTGCCGCTGACCTTCCCCTCGACCACGGGCGCGCCGCAGCCGCTCACGGGCGGGGTGGTATTCCACCCCTGACGTCGCTCCGAAACGAAAAACGCGCGCCTTTCGGGCGCGCGTGGTTTCTTGCGAACGAAGCCTTGCTTCAGGCTGCGCTGGTGGTGCGGGCGCCGGGGAGGCGCTTGTCGAGATAGGTGCCGACCACGTTCATCAGCTCGTCGGTCTTGCCGTCGAAGAAGTGATTGGCGCCGGGCACGATCTGCTGCTCGATCACGATGCCCTTCTGGGTCTTCAGCTTTTCCACCAGGGTGGCGACCGCCGTGGTGGGCACCACCGCATCCTTGTCGCCATGGACGAACAGGCCGGAGGAGGGGCAGGGCGCCAGGAAGGAGAAGTCGAACAGGTTCGCGGGCGCGGCGATGGAGATGAAGCCTTCCACCTCCGGCCGGCGCATCAGAAGCTGCATGCCGATCCAGGCGCCGAAGGACACGCCGGCGATCCAGCAGGCGCGCGCGTCCGGGTTCACCGACTGCGCCCAGTCGAGCGCGGCGGCGGCGTCGGAGAGTTCGCCCGGGCCATGGTCGAACGAGCCCTGGCTGCGCCCGACGCCCCGGAAATTGAAGCGCAGCACCGAGAAGCCGCGGTTCACGAACTGATAATAAAGATTGTACACCACGGGATTGTTCATCGTGCCGCCGAACTGCGGGTGCGGATGAAGAATGATCCCGATGGGGGAATTGCGGGTCTTTGCGGGCTGATAGCGACCCTCAAGCCGCCCCTTCTCGCCGGTGAAGATGACTTCTGGCATGGACGTCCGCAACCTCTCGGCGGGCAGCAGCAAAGGCGGGACAGATGCTGTTCGGCCGGGCCGAAACACAAACCTGCCCAAAGACGTCTTCGCGAGGACGTCTTGACTTGGCCTGGACGCCGCCCTATCTATTTAGAATAATTCTAATTTATCCCTTCCGGCCGCGCGATGTTAACAACGCTGCGGGGCAGAGACGGATGAAGTCTGACATATGGATGAGAAGATGCCCAATTGCAAGCCTTCGGTCCGGGATGCGCGCTCTGCCGCAGCGCCGGGTCGGGGCTGTGCAATGGCGATGACGATCGCGAGGGCGCGACCATGAGCGCGGCACCCTCGGCACGGGTCTTCCTCGATCATAACGCCACCTCTCCCTTGCGGCCGCAGGCGCGCGCGGCGATGCTCGATGCCCTCGACCAAGGCGGCAATGCCTCCTCCATCCATGCGGACGGGCGCGCCGCGCGCCAGCGCGTGGAACAGGCGCGCCGCGAGATCGCCGCGCTCACGGGCGCCGATCCGCGCGGCATCGTCTTCACCTCCGGGGCGAGCGAGGCCAATGCCCTGGCGCTCCATCCCGCCCTTGAGGTGCGCGGGCGGCGGGTCACGTGCGACGTGCTCCTGGCGGGCGCGGGCGAGCACCCTTCCGTGCTGCAGGGCCATCGCTTCGCACCGGAGCAGGTCGAAACCCTTCCTTTGGACACCGACGGCCGGATCGATCTCGAAGCTCTGGATAGCGCGCTCGCGCGCCATGCGGCGGCGGGGCGGCAGGTGCTGGTGTCGGTGATGCTGGCCAATAACGAGACCGGCATTCTCCAGCCGGTGGCGGAAGTCGCGGCGCTGGCCCATGCGCGGGGCGCGGTGCTGCATTGCGATGCTGTGCAGGGGGCCGGGCGCATCGCGCTCGATATCGGGGCGCTGGGCGCGGATTTTCTCACCCTGTCCTCCCACAAGCTGGGCGGCCCCCAGGGCGCCGGCGCGCTGGTGGCGGGGCATGGCGATAATGTTGTGCGCCAGCCGCTGATCGCCGGCGGCGGGCAGGAGCGGGGCCGGCGCGCCGGCACGGAGAATGTCGCCGCGCTCGCCGGCTTCGGCGCGGCGGCGCGCACCGCCGAGGCCGAGCTTGCGACGGAGGGCGCGCGCCTTGCCGCCTTGCGCGATCGCCTGGAAGCGGGCCTCATCGCTTGCGTGCCGGATGCCATGGTGCTTGGGGCGAATGTCGCGCGCCTGCCCAACACGGTCTGTGTTATATTCCCCGACATCAAGGCCGAAACCCTGGTGATCGCCCTCGATCTTGCCCATCTATCAGTGAGCGCGGGTTCCGCCTGCTCCTCGGGCAAGGTCGGTGCATCCCATGTGCTGAAAGCCATGGGGCTCGCGGAACAGCACGCGCGCGGCGCGATCCGCCTGTCGCTCGGCTGGTCGAGCACGAATGAAGATATCGACGCGGCGCTGGCGGCCATCGGCCGCACGGTGCCCCGCGTCAGAAATCGCCCGGAACGGGCGGCTTAGAGTAATTCCAGAAAAAGTTTCTCGACTTTTTAGATCTGGAAATGCTCCAAGCACAGCGTGGCGGGAACAGGATGGCGGCCGCCTTCAGGGCAGCGCCATCCCCTCGCCGAAGGACTTGACCCGCGGGCCTTGACCCCGCGCGGGAGAGGAGACGAGAAGATGCCTGCAGTTCAGGAGACGGTTGATCTCGCCCGATCGATCGATGTGGACCAGTACAAATACGGGTTCGTCACCGATATCGAGAGCGAGAAGGCCCCGAAGGGCCTTTCCGAAGACACCGTCCGCTATATCTCGGCCAAGAAGAACGAGCCGGAATGGATGCTGGAATGGCGCCTTGACGCCTATCGGCGCTGGCTGACCATGGAAGAGCCCACCTGGGCCCGGGTCAGCTATCCCAAAATCGATTTCCAGGATTATTATTATTACTCCCAGCCCAAGGCCAGGCCGAAGTCGCTGGACGAGATCGATCCGGAAATCCTCGCCACCTATGACAAGCTCGGCATTCCTCTGCGTGAGCGCGAGGCCCTGCTCGGCATCGAGAGCAGCGCGCCCCGCATCGCGGTGGACGCGGTGTTCGACAGCGTGTCGGTGGCCACCACCTTCAAGGCGGAACTCGCCAAGGCGGGCGTGATCTTCTGCTCCATCTCGGAAGCCATCCGCGAGCATCCCGAGCTGGTGAAGCAGTATCTCGGCTCGGTCGTGCCGGTGTCGGACAATTTCTACGCCACGCTGAACACCGCCGTGTTCTCCGACGGCTCGTTCGTCTACATCCCCAAGGGCGTGCGCTGCCCCATGGAATTGTCCACCTATTTCCGCATCAATGAGCGGAACACCGGGCAGTTCGAGCGCACCCTCATCATCGCCGACGAAGGCGCCTATGTGAGCTATCTGGAAGGCTGCACCGCCCCGCAGCGCGACGAGAACCAGCTGCATGCCGCCGTGGTCGAGCTGGTGGCGCTGAAGGATGCCGAGATCAAATATTCCACCGTCCAGAACTGGTATCCCGGCGACAAGGACGGCAAGGGCGGCATCTACAACTTCGTCACCAAGCGCGGCGATTGCCGGGGCGACAATTCCAAGATCTCCTGGACCCAGGTGGAAACCGGCTCAGCCATCACCTGGAAATATCCGAGCTGCATCCTGCGCGGCGACAACAGCCAGGGCGAATTCTATTCCATCGCCATTTCCAACGGCTACCAGCAGGTGGACAGCGGCACGAAGATGATCCACCTCGGCAAGAATACGTCGAGCCGCATCATCTCCAAGGGCATCGCCGCCGGCCATTCGGAGAACACCTATCGCGGGCAGGTGACGGCCCATCGCCGGGCCACCAATTCCCGCAATTTCACGAATTGCGACTCGCTGCTGATCGGCAACAAGTGCGGGGCGCACACCGTGCCCTATATCGAGGCCAAGAATTCCAGCGCGGTGTTCGAGCACGAGGCGACCACCTCGAAAATCTCCGAGGACCAGATGTTCTACTGCCTCCAGCGGGGTCTCTCGCAGGAAGAGGCGGTGGCGCTGATCGTCAACGGCTTCGTGAAGGACGTGCTCCAGCAGCTGCCCATGGAGTTCGCCGTGGAGGCGCAGAAGCTCATTTCCGTGAGCCTGGAAGGCTCGGTGGGCTGAGGCCCGCCGAACAGCCCGCCCCTCGCCGTGCCCCGATGCGGGGCGCGGCCCGCCGCCCGACCTGAAATGTCGCGGCGCCGTTCCGCGTGAGGCCGAAGAGGCCGCGCGGATTCCGGCCGCCGCAGTGTGACGAATGGAAACGAACATGGCTTTGCTCGAAATCAAGAATCTGCACGCCCGCATCGACGACAACGAGATCCTCAAGGGCCTCGACCTGACCGTGAAGGCCGGCGAGGTGCACGCCATCATGGGGCCCAACGGCTCCGGCAAGTCCACGCTCTCCTATGTCCTCGCCGGCAAGCCGGATTATGAGGTCACCGCCGGCGAAGCGCTGCTGGACGGGCTGAACCTGCTGGACATGGCGCCCGAAGAGCGGGCCTCCGCCGGCCTGTTCCTGGCGTTCCAATATCCCATCGAGATCCCCGGCGTCGCCACCATGACCTTCCTGCGCACGGCGCTGAACGCACAGCGCAAGGCGCGCGGGGAAGAGGAACTCTCCACCCCCGAATTCCTGCGCCTGGTGAAGGAAAAGGCCGGCCACCTCGGCATCAGCCAGGACATGCTCCGGCGCGGGGTGAACGTGGGCTTCTCCGGCGGCGAGAAGAAGCGCAACGAAATCCTGCAGATGACCTTGCTCCAGCCGAAGGTCTGCATCCTGGACGAGACCGATTCCGGCCTCGATATCGACGCGCTGAAGGTGGTCTCCGAGGGCGTGAACGCGTTGCGCTCCCCCGAGCGCGGCATGGTGGTCATCACCCATTACCAGCGCCTGCTGGACCATATCGTGCCGGACGTGGTGCATGTGATGCACAAGGGCCGCATCGTGCGGACCGGCGGCAAGGAGCTGGCGCACGAGCTGGAGGCCTCCGGCTATGCCGGCTACGGCCAGGACGCGGCGTGAGGATCGGATCATGACCATCCATAACCAGCCGGTCCGAACGGCCGCCGAAGACCAATTGCTCGCCACCCTGGACGCGCGCGTGGCGCAGGACACGCTGAGCGGCCCGCTTGCCGCCCGCATCGGCGAAGTGCGCGAAGCCGCGCTCGCCGCCTTCCGCGAGAACGGCTTGCCGCATCGCCGGGTGGAGGAGTGGAAATACACCGACCTGCGCGCCCTGATGCGGGATGCGTTCGCGCCCATCACGACGCTCGGCGACGGCGCGGCGGCGGAAGGCCATCTGCGCGCGGTCAGCTTCCCCGGCGCGCGGCGCATCGTGTTCGTGAACGGCGTGCTGGCGCGCCAGCATTCCGATCTGGTGGGCCTGGAGCCCGGCCTGTCGGTGATGCCGCTCTCGAGCGCCATCGCCAAGGGGCACGGCGCGGTGGAGAAGCTCGGCACGCTCGCGCCGCAGCGCTATGACGGCGCGCTGGCGCTCAACACCGCCTTCCTCGGCGAGGGGCTGGTGATCCATGTGGCGGATGGCGCGACGATCGCGCGGCCGCTCCATATCGCCCACGTGTTCACGCTGGACGATGCGGCCGCCACTTATTCCCGCAGCCTGGTGGATGTGGGCGTGGGCGCCAGCTTCACCCTGGTGGAAAGCTTCCAGGGCCGCGCCGGCGTCGCCTATCAGCAGAACGATGCCATCGAGCTGTTCGCCGGCGACGACAGCCATGTGGATTATATCCGCCTTCAGGAAGAGGGCGACAAGGCGATCCACCTCGGCACCTTCATGGCCGATATCGGTCGGGACGCGAAGTTCCACACCTTCGGCCTCACCTCCGGCGCGCAGGTGGCGCGGCTCAGTGTCTACGGGCGCTTCTCCGGCACCGGCTCGCAGGCCGGCCTGCGCGGCGTGACCTTGCTGAAGGGCCGCCAGCATGCCGACGTGACCTTGCTGCTGGACCATGCGGTGGCCCATTGCGAGAGCCGCGAATTGTTCAAGACCGTGCTGGCAGACGAGAGCCACGGCGTGTTCCAGGGCAAGATCGTGGTGCGCCCGGACGCGCAGAAGACCGACGGGCGCATGATGAGCCAGGCGCTCCTGCTCGGCGAGACCGCCGAGATGGACAACAAGCCAGAGCTTGAGATCTTCGCCGACGACGTGCAGTGCGGCCATGGCGCGACGGCGGGCGATCTCGACGAGGACCTGCTGTTCTATCTCAAGGCGCGCGGCATCCCGGCGAAAGAAGCCGAGGCCATGCTGATCCAGGCGTTCGTGGGCGAGGCGCTGGAATTCGTGGAAAACGACGATCTGCGCGATAGCCTGATCGCCCGTGCCGAGGCGTGGCTGAAGACGCGCGCGGCGTGAGCTGACGAGCTTCCCTCTCCGCCCGAGCGTGACGGTCGCGAAGTCCCCTCTCCCGCTTGCGGGGGAGGGCTAGGGAGGGGGAAGGTGCGGTTCTTCATTGGCGCGGCTAGTACGTCGCCGAGACAGCCCCCACCCCAACCCTCCCCCGCAAGCGGGAGAGGGGGCAATCGTTCCCTCCACGCCGCTTACGGAAGAACGGTGAATTCCCTCTCCCGCTTGCGGGGGAGGGTGAAGGTTCTATAGGTCCCCTCTCCCGCTTGCGGGGGAGGGCTAGGGAGGGGGAAGGTGCGGTTCTTCATTGGCGCGGCCAGTACGTCGCCGAGACAGCCCCCACCCCAACCCTCCCCCGCAAGCGGGAGAGGGGGTTATCCGGCAAGGAATGATCCGAATGACTGAGACGCATCCCGCAGTGGCCAACGGCAGCTATGACGTCGAGAAGGTGCGCGCCGATTTCCGCGCGCTGTCGATGGAGGTCAACGGCCACCCCCTGAGCTATCTGGACAATGCCGCCTCGGCCCAGAAGCCGGCGCAGGTGCTGGACCGGATGCGCCACGCCTATGAGTTCGAATATTCCAACGTCCATCGCGGCCTGCATTATCTCGCCAATGCGGCGACCGAGGCTTATGAGGGCGCGCGCGAGACCATCCGCGCCTTCTTCAATGCCGCCAGCATCGATGAAATCATCTTCACCCGCTCCGGCACCGGTTCGCTGAACACGGTGGCGAGTTCGCTCGGCCAGTCGATCCAGGCGGGCGACGAGATCGTGCTCTCCATCATGGAGCACCATTCCAATATCGTGCCCTGGAATTTCCTGCGCGAGCGCAAGGGCGCGGTGATCAAATGGGCGCCGGTGCGCGAGGACGGCTCGTTCGATTTCGAGGCGTTCGAGCAGCTGCTGACCCCGCGCACCAAGATCGTCGCCATCACCCAGATGTCGAACGTGCTCGGCACGGTGACGCCCATCAAGGAGATCGCCCGCGCCGCCCATGCGGTGGGCGCGAAAGTGGTGGTGGATGGGTGCCAGAGCGCGGTTCACATGCCGGTGGACGTGCGGGACCTCGATGTCGATTTCTTCGCCGTCACCGGCCACAAGCTCTATGGGCCGACCGGCATCGGCATTCTCTACGGCAAGCTCGATCTGCTCGCCCAGATGCCGCCTTACGAAGGCGGCGGCGAGATGATCCGGGAAGTGAGCGAGGATCGCGTGACCTACGCCACCCCGCCGCACCGCTTCGAGGCCGGCACCCCGCCCATCGTCCAGGCCATCGGCCTCGGCGCGGCGCTGGATTATATGAATTCGCTCGGCCGCGAGCGCATCGAGGCCCATGAGCGGGAGCTTTCCGCTTATGCCCATGAGGTGCTCGGCGCCATGAACAGCCTGCGCATCATCGGCACGGCGGCGGGCAAGGGCGCCATCATTTCGTTCGAGATGAAGAACGCCCATCCCCATGACGTTGCGACCGTGCTGGATCGCTATGGCGTCGCGGTGCGCGCGGGAACCCATTGCGCTCAGCCGCTTCTGGCCCGATATGAAACCACGGCCACTTGCCGGGCTTCACTCGCCCTTTACAACACGCGCGCCGATGTGGACCGCCTTGCGGCGGCCTTGCTGAAGGCGCAGGATCTGTTCGCATGACGGAAACGGCGCTTAACGACACCCCGAACGCCCCGGAAATCAAATCCACGATTCCGGAAGCCGAACTGGCGCGTCTCACCGACGACATCGTCGCGGCCATGAAGACCGTCTATGACCCCGAAATCCCGGTCGACATTTACGAGCTGGGGCTGATCTACAAGGTGGATATCGCCGACGACCGCTCGGTCGCGGTCGAGATGACGCTGACCACGCCCAATTGCCCCTCGGCTGCCGAACTGCCGGGCATGGTGGAAAACGCAGTGAACACGGTGGAGGGCATCGGCGGCGTGACGGTGGAAATCACCTTCGATCCGCCGTGGGACCAGGGCCGCATGTCGGAAGAAGCCCGCGCCACGCTGAATTTGTGGTGAGCGGCCGTGGCGGGCGATCCTCTCGCGCCGCCCGTTGCGCCCCCGGGTGCGCCTCCTCTTGCGCCGCCATTGGGGCCGGTCCTGGAGACCGGCCTTTATGTGGCGGATCTGGCGCGCGCCGCCGCTTTCTATGAAGGCGTGCTCGGCCTGTCCCCCATGCTGGCCGACGCGCGGTTCCGCGCCTATGCCCTCGGTGGTACGGTGCTGCTCCTGTTCAAGCGCGGCGCCGCGAACGAGACCGTGACCCTGCCGGGCGGCACCATTCCGCCCCATGACGCAGCCGGCCGCGCGCATGTGGCCATCGCCATCGCCGCCGAGACGTTGGCGGACTGGCGCGCCCATCTCGCGCGCCATGCCATCCCCATCGAAGGCGAGATGGTCTGGCCCAAGGGCGGCGTGAGCCTCTATTTCCGCGACCCCGACGGCGCGCTTCTGGAGCTCGCCACGCCGGGCCTGTGGCCGAATTATTGATGCAGGCCGCGCCCGGCGGAATAGGTCCGATCGCTATTCAGCGGCGTGGTGGATGGTCGAGGCGCCTGAGGTTGGGTGCGCGCGATTGTCTTTCTTTCACCGGTCGTCATGGCCGGGCCTGTCCCGGCCATCCATGCCGGGCTGCCCGTGTGTGCCTTGAAAGACCGGTGCCAGCGGTGCCGCGTGGATGCACGGGACAAGCCCGTGCATGACGATGTCTCCCGCGACGATGGCAAGCCGTGAATGTCGATCGGTCCCGGAATCATCCGCGTCGCCGAAGAGTTGGCCGAACGTTCGCCCGAAATGCCGGTTTGGTCCGCCGCAAGGGCGCGGTAAAGCGTCACGAAACCCCTGTTCGTCCGCGCTAAGTCATTGTTTCACGTGAAACATTTTTCAAACCTTGGGGCGCCCGGCCGTGCGTGCAGGCGGTTTTCCCGCCCCCTCGTCCTTCATTTCGTCCTTCACCTGCCCATAGGCCAGCAAGGCGAACAGGGCCGATCCGCCGATCACATTGCCGATCAGCAAAGGCAGGATGAACCCACCCAGCGCTTTGCCGAGGCCGATTTCGCCCCGCGCCGCGAGATAGAAAATCTCCACCGATCCCGAGACCACATGGGACAGCTGAAGCAGCGAGATCAGCCCCGTCAGCGCAACGATGATGATGACGCGCGAATGCTCCGCGCTCGGCAAAAGCCAGGCCACGGTTGCAATCAGCCAGCCGGCGACGATGCCGCGCAGCAGGGCATCAATAGGGGTAAGCGTCGCAAGCTCGCGCGAAATGGCGAGGATCGCTTCATCGATCTCGGCCGGCAGGATCAAGCGGGTGGAGAGCAGGGCGGCGAAGATCGCCGTGCCAACCATATTGGCGGCGAACACCACGGCCCAGATGCGCGCCAGCGCCGCCAGCGCGGCGCGCGTGGGCTCCGCCAGAACGGGCAGGACGGCGGTCAGCGTGATTTCCGTAAACAGCTGATAACGCCCGAGAATCACGATCAGGAAGCCGAGCGAATAACCGATGCTCTCGATGATTGGGCGCCACGGCGCATCGGGCAGATGGGCATGCAGGGCCGCCTCGGCCACCACCGAAAAGCCGATGGACAGCCCGGCCGCGAGCCCCGACCACCACAGGCTCGCCACCGGCCGGCGCAATTCGTCCACCCCTTCGCGCCGGATCACCTCATAGACCGCCAGCGGGCGCAGGTTGCGATGCTCCTCCACCTGCGCATGCTCCTGCGCGGAGAGATCCTTGGGCGCATCCTCCTCCAGGGTGTGACCCTCGGCCGGGTCCTCTAACCCCTCCGCCGTCGTGCGTCCCGCCATGCCAGGCCTCCTATTGCCAAGCTGAACGCCGCAGCCCGGTTTCGGTTGCATGGCGGTCCTCCGCCGTCCACGCGCAAGGCCCACATGCGAAGCCCTTGCCGGGAGCGTCGGGGTACCCCATTTTAGATGCACTTATCCGCCGGCCTTGAACCGGCGTGGTTTGGAGTTGTGAAGAATGGCTGCCCCTCGTCCCCGCCCGCCCGTCATGCGCATCACCGATGCCGCCGCCGAACGCATTCGCCAGATCATGGCGCGCTCGGAACCGCCGGCCGAAGCCGTACGCGTGGGGGTCAAGAACGGCGGATGCGCCGGCATGTCCTATACCCTTGATTACGCGCCCGAAATCACCCCGCGCGACGAGGTGGTGGAGGACAAGGGCGTGAAGGTGATCGTCGATCCCAAGGCGATCCTGTTCCTGCTGGGCACCGAGATGGATTATAAGACCGACAAGATGTCGGCGCAGTTTGTGTTCAACAATCCGAACCAGACCTCGGCCTGCGGCTGCGGCGAGTCGGTGGCGATTACGCCCGTCACCACCGAGCAATTGGAAGGCCGCGCCTGAAGCGCCAGCGCGCCACCACTGGAATGGTTGTCGGCACGCAAGCTCTCGCATAAGGTCCGCGCAGTTGAAGGCGGACGTGGCGGAATCGGTAGACGCACGAGACTTAAAATCTTGCGCCGCAAGGCGTGCGGGTTCGAGTCCCGCCGTCCGCACCAGTCCGGTCCTGAAGGCAGTCGTGAGACGGCGGCGGGCTTCAGCGCTTGCGAAAAATCACCGACAGATTGTTCGCGGGCATGTCGTGGACCTGGTCCAGATCGAAGCCCAGGTCGTGCGCGCGCTGCACCACATCTTCCAGATCGCGGACGCCCCATTGCGGATTTTCTGCCCGGAGCCGCGCGTCGAAAGCTTCATTGCCGGGCGAGGTGTGCCGTCCCTCCCGGCGATAGGGACCGTAGAGAAACAGGATGCCGCCTGGCGCGACGACCGTGCCCGCGCCGCGCAACAAGGCCTGCGTCGCCGAGGGCGGGGCGATGTGAATCATGTTGATGCACACCACGGCCGCCACGTTCTCGGCCGGCCAGACCGCATCGTGGACGTCGAGAGGGCAGGGCGCATCGACGTTGGGCAGGGGTGTCTGCCCAAGCCGGATCGCGATGGATTTCAACGCACCTGCATCCCGCTCGGTCGGCCGCCAGCGGATGTGCGGCATCGCCTGGGCGAAATGAAGCACATGCTGCCCGGTGCCGCTGCTGACCTCCAGCACTTCGCCCTGCGCAGGTAACAGGCGCGTGAGAAACTGAGCGATCGGTCCCTTGTTTCGTTCCGCCGATGGACTGACGATCAGGCCGTCGGCCAGCATTTCCACGGGTTCGCAGCGCATTTCAGTTCCGTCCTCAAATCGCGGCCCATTCGGCGCGTTGACCAGCCACATTTCGTCGAAACTGCGGAAGCTCATGGCTTCCTTGATCCGGCGCTTCTCCCGCTGCTTCTCGATAGCGACCGCCCGTCCGCGATCGCCCGCTGTGCATCCAGGCATAGCTCGCGAGAGCAAGATACTTCCCGAGATACACGGTCTCCCGTCGCGCGTTCAGCCGATACTGGCTCGCGCGCCGGAATTGGTCAAACCAGCGGCGATTTTGTCTTTCCAAAGATAGCCTCCAGCCGGCAGCACTTTTGAGGTCGCTTCCTGGAATGCTTTGAACGACGCCGAGGCCGCACCATATAGGTCGGCGCGCCGAAAATGATCGCGTACGCGGCATTGAGATCATCCCAGCGCTGCGGCGCTTCTTCGAGGGAAAGGAGCGGAGGACTGGAGCCGCGAGCCGCCAGCACCCCTTCCGCCACCCCACCGCTTTCCGAGCGGTGTGGCCATAGCCCGAATGATAGACGATCGCGATGCGGATACTGTCCTCCGCGTGCGCACAATAGGGACTGTTTTCTTCGATGTTGCTCACTAACGTCGATGCGTGATCAGAGGCCGAGTTTCAGCCCTGACAATTGTTCGCAGATCTCGATCAACTGCTCCTGCAGGTCGGTATCCCGGCAGGCTGGATGAATCTCGCGGGGCTGCATGTGATAGAAATAGCGCCCCGTCACCGTCGCGGCCGGATCGTCGCTGACTGCAAGCCAGGCCTGTGTCCGGTGGGCCTGGTCGAGATCATCGGACGCACCCGGACCGCCCATGCGTGTTGCCACCCAGCCCGGCTCCAGAGCGTTCGACAGGGCATCCGGCCAACGGCGGGCAACGGCAAAGGCCAAAAGCACATCGTGCAGCTTGCTTTCCGAGTAGGCCTGCATGCCGTCCCACCGACGTTTCGTCCAGGTGACGTCCTCAAGATCGGACGACGCGCTGCGGTGCAGGCCAGAACTGAGATAGACAAGCCGCTCCGGCCTTTCCATCAGCGCCGTGAGAATGAACGGCGCCAGGGTGTTAATGGCGAAGACATGGGGCAACCCATCACTGGTCTCGATGCGACGCGCCTCGCGATAGCCAATGGCGACATTGTGGATGACCGCATCATAGGGGCCATGCCGGTTGGCACTCTCGGCAAGCCTCCTAGTGGCGCGAATGGTCGAGACGTCGCCCCCGACCACCGCATGTGCCGCAGGCAGCGCGTCCACGGCGGTCTTGGCGCGCTCGTCGTTTCGTGCGTGCAGGACGACTTCGTGGCCTTCCTCCGCCAGCAACGAGGCCGTCATGAACCCAAGGCCGGTCGAGGAACCGGTGATGAATATGCGTGCCAATGATCTTCTCCTTGGCGTGTTGAATCTTGCTTTGCTGGGGGGTCATTTCGGCGCGTGTTTCAGCGCGATCAGCAGCGCGGGAATGCCGATGACCGCTGAGATCGGCATGATCGACCACGGTCCCGCGTGATCGACGATCACCCCTCCGACCAGCGCACCCGCCGCTATCGCGCCGTTATAGGCGGAAACGTAGAGCGAGGACGGCGCCTCCGGTCCGTCCAGATGGGCTGCCGCCTTGAATACCCAGGTCTGCATGAGAACCGGCAAGGCAGTATAAGCCGCGCCCCAGATGAGGAGCAGGGCAATAACAAGCCCCTGGTTCGCGCCGGCAAAGGTGAGAGCGGCAAAGCTGGCGATCAGGACGATCATCGTGACGAAGAGCGTTGGCCGATAGCCACGCGCCATGATCGGCGCGACGCCAAAATTGCCGGCCAGCCCCGCGGCGCCGTAGGCCAGCAGCAGGCCGCCGATCCATGAGGTCTGAAAGCCCGTCACCTGCTCGAGGAACGGCGCGATGTAGGTGAAGGCAAGGAAATTCGCCGTCATGATCAGTGCCGTCACACAGACCGCCGCGCGCAGGGGCCTTTCCCGCCATGCCTCGGCGACCGTGCAGTGATTGCCGTCATGGCTCGCGGCAAGATCGGGCAGGGTCAGCCACATCTTGATGAAGACGGCGAAGGAGAGGATCGCGAGCACGACGAAGACGATGCGCCAGCCGGCATAATTGCCCAGGAAGGTGCCTGCGGGAATGCCGAGCACGGAGGCGAGCGCCAGGCCGCCATAGACCGCTGACGTGGCCCGAACAGCGTGTTTCTCGGGAACGATCCGCACCGCCATGCTGGCCGCCGTCGACCAGAAGATGCCGATGGCAGCGGCGACGATCAACCGGCTTGCCAAGAGCATCGGATAGCTCTGGGAAAAGTATGTAAGGACGTTGCCGAGGGTGCAGGCCAGAAGAAGGCTGAGCATCAACCACTTGCGGTTCCAGCGCCGGGTGGCGGCCGTGAGCGGCGTCGCCGCCATCGCAACGAGCAGGGCAAACCCTGTGACGAGGAAACCGGCTTGTCCGAGCGACACACCGACGCCTTCCGCCATCTGGGGCAGGATGCCGATGGGCATCAATTCCGTGCTGACGAAGGCAAATGTTCCCAGTGAGAGGGCAATAACGGCAAGCGCTTCGGCCAGAGGCGAGCGCCGTTTGATTTCACCTATAAAGGCGCTCGTGGGGGTGGGCTCTCCCTGATGCTGATGAATAGCGTGTTCAGCCATGTCAAATCTCCGGTTTGGGTTTGACCAAACATGCCGGAGAATTATTGGTGCTCATAACGTCGATTTGTCGTATAAATCATGACTGAAAGTCATGTATCGCCTGATATGCGCCGGAGACATCCAGGGAGTCGAGGATGAATTTTGACGGTCGTATCCTGTCCGGCGTTGGCGTGCTGGCTGCTGTTGTCGAAAGAGGCACGTTTGCAGGTGCAAGCGAGATGCTCGGTCTCACCCCGTCCGGGGTCAGCCGGTCGATTTCGCGGCTGGAAAACCGGCTGGGTATCCGGCTGTTCGACAGGACGACCAGATCGCTGCACCTGACCGATGAGGGCATGCGGTTCTACGAGGCCGTCGTCTCGCATCTGGAAGGTATCGAAGAAGCGGCGGGCGCCGCATCCGGGGCCGCCAGCGCGGTACGTGGCCGTTTGCGGGTCAATGTCGATCCGTTCTTTTCCGGGCTGGTGCTGGCGCCGCATCTCGGCAGTTTTTTAGAGCGTTACCCCGAGTTGCAGATCGAGATTCACACCCGCGATGATGTTGGCGATCTGGTCTCGGAAGGCATGGACGTCGCTGTCCGCTTCGGACCACAGCCGTCGTCGTCGCTGATTTCACGGCTCCTGCTGGAGACGCGCATCCTGACGGTGGTGGCGCCTTCCTATCTCGAAGCACACGGCAAGCCGAAACGGCCGGAGGATCTCTCCGATCACGCCTGCATCCAATTCCGCAATCCTCTGACGGGGCGGCCCTTCGAATGGGAATTCCAGCGCGACAAGCAGATCCTGCCTGTCCCGACGAGTGGTCCGCTCCTGCTGACGGATGTCAACACCATGCTGCAGGCCTGTCTCGCAGGAGTCGGTGTGGCGCAGGTCATGTCCCTGGGCATCGGGCACTGGATCGCAAGCGGCGCGCTGGTCGATCTCTTTCCTGACTGGCCGGATGAGACATTTCCGCTTTTTGCCATTCACCCATCCCGTCGCCACCCGGCGGCCAAGGTCCGCGCCTTCCTGGATTTCTGCGCCGAACTCGCGGGGAATGAACCGCCGAGCGTAAGTTAGCTGCCGTCGAGTCTCGACAATGAACAACGACGTGAATTCGCTAAGACGAATGCTGCGGTGGGCGCTTTACCGTCATGCGCAAAAAAAAAGCGGGCGGCGGCACTTCTTCCTTCAGTCACTAAGCTCAATAAACGTACCGAAAAAGATGCTTTCAAACCGGTTGTATTGTTGCAGTGTCTTACGTATCTCATGGTATAGAAGTTTAAATATTGCACTATTTTGCTAGTGCGCGACGAGTTATTTGATGATGCGCGTTATATGATGTTTATCGAGGCCGAAAATAATCGTATATTCTACAATGATTTCGATTTATTGCGCTAGCTCACGCAATATTTCACTCCCACTCTAATTTTTTTTACCCTAAGAAGCTGATATGATTGAAGAATAAAACTTCTGGATGCGTATGCCGTGAAAGATACGGTCAAAGACATAGCTTTATGCATTTGCCGGGTTTTCAGGGGCGACGCTGGCCCAAAAAATTCCGTGCACTATCGACATCGATCGCTCGATTTTCGAGGTCTCTGCCTAAAGGGCGGGATCGGATCGTCGCAGAAATACCGTCATCATCGGTGCCCGTAATTTCAAAGCGTCCACCAAGACCATAGACGATGACAAAATGGCATGGGTGTTAGTTTCGTTGAGATCAACCAACGACTTCTGCTTCAGGAAGGCTCCTTTGCTTTCGGCCACCGTCAGAGCGGCGAACGGCTCGGTAACGCCCAGGCGATAGGCCGTGATGTCGATGGAACAGTTTCGAAAATGCGGCCGCAGTCTCGTAGCCGACACGGCTCGCAATCCGTGCAATCCCATCGTCGCTTGTTTCGAGCAGAAACGCAGCCTCCGACATCCGACGTGCGATCAGATAACGGTACATGGACTCGCCAACGAGCTTGGTGAAGCGAGCCGAAAACGCTGAACGACCGAGCCCAACACGTTGCCCGAGGTCGTCGAGAGTCCAGGGGCGATCCGGTCGGTCATGGATTAACTGAAGCGCCGGCCCGATGTGCGGATCCGCCATCGCCCCCAGCCACCCCCCTTCTCCGGGGGCGAGAGACTTGACCCAGTTGCGCAACACCTCGACGAAAAGCACTTCTGTCAGGCGTGAGAGCGCGACACCTTGGCCGGGCCGCTCATGCGCCGACTCGCTCACCATGCGCCGCAGAATCGCTTCGAGCCACGCGCCGTCTTCCGCCGGCTTCAGAAGAAGCACGGGCGGAAGTAATTCCAACACGCTGCCGCGTGAGGGCCGCGCCACAGTGAACTTGCCACAGATCATCGTCGAATACGGCTGCGCGCTGCCGCCGTGATGAACAACGCCGAGATGCGCGGAAGATCGATCGAGGTCGATGACCGAAAATGGTGGCGTCCGGCGATCCGAATAAAACTTGTGGGGCTCGCCGCGCGAGATGACGACGAAGTCACCCGCGGTCATCTGGAGTTCTTGTCCCTGTTCGAGTGCAAGGGTCGCTGAACCACGACTGAGATAGTGGAACAGGGCGTAGGGGCGCTGTGGCAACGCCAGATTCCACGGATGTCCCAGCTCGAAGTGGAAGAGCAGTGTCCCGCCGAGGCGCACGCGATCGAGAACTTGGGCGAGGATGTCCATCCTTTGGATGTTAATGCAACGGACGGTCGGACACAATATTTGGACGATTGACGCCTTAACGTCCGGGGTCCTCTGCGCCATCTCACGTCACAGCAGCCCGACGTGTCGCGCGGTTATCTCATCGCAGATGGACGAACCGCGACTCGCAGGCGCGCCTGCCTTCCGCAGGTAAGCATCGTCCGTCGTCTCAACAGGAACAATCAATGCGAAATCTTCTCCTCTCGACTGCCGCCGTTCTCGTGGCCGGAGCGGCATTTGCCGCCTCCGCCCAGTCTGCTGAGCTGCCCAAGGGGACGGTACACAATATCGTCCTCGTCCATGGCGCTTTCGTCGACCAGACGAGCTGGAAGCCGGTTGCCGATATCCTGACGAAGAAGGGCTACAACGTTACGCTCGTCGAAAACCCGCTGACTTCGCTGGCAGCGGACGTCGATGCAACCAAGCGGGCGCTCGCGGAACAGAAGGGCAAGACCGTTCTTGTTGGCCACTCCTGGGGCGGTGTCGTCATCACGCAGGCCGGTAACGACCCCAAGGTCTCGGCGCTCGTTTACGTCTCCGCATTCGCACCCGACGTGGGACAATCTCTGGCGACCCTGGCCAAGAGCGGACCGGCCACCGAGGGTGCCGCTGCGATCCATCCCGACGCCAAGGGCAACCTCTACATCGATCCCAAGGTATTTCCGTCGGCAGTCGCTGCTGATCTTCCCCCAAAGATCGCAGAATCCCTGGCCAACCATCAGCTTCCGTTGAACCACACGGCGTTCGAGGCGCCGGTCGATACGGCCGCATGGCGCGACAAACCCACGTTTTACGTGATCAGTACCAAGGACAAGGTGATCGCACCCGAGGCGCAGAAATTCTTCGCGACCGAGATGAAGGCGCAGACGACGGAAGTCGCGGGCAGCCATGCCTCGCTCGTCGTTCATGCCAAGGAAGTCGCGGCCGTGATTGAAAAGGCCGCGCTCGTGAATTGACCACACCGCTCCCGGCACTTTCGTGCCGGGAGCGCCACGCTTGCTCGGCGGGCTACGGAATGCCTTGCACCGCGAGCGGCTCAGACCTGGTCAAAACCGCAACTGTCACTCCATCTCGATTATCTATGCCAAGCATCCGGAGGATGACATGACTGAAATTGACACCGCGAGCCAGGGCGCCTCCACACTAGAAACGGCGCCCTATCCGCCAGCCGACTCTTGTGGTCAGTGGCAGCCACGATACCATGCTGCCCGCGAACAATGCCTACGCAATGTTCAAGGAACTCAGCAACGCCCAGATGGTCCTCTACCCCGATTCCGGCCATGGTGCGCTCTTCCAGCACCACGAAACGTTCGTCAGTCACGTCCGGACCTTCCTGGAAAGGTAACCGGCGGCGGAATGATCCCCGGCGCCATCCGGCAATCAGACGTTTTTATCCATACGAGTTGTTGCTGAGACCAACATGACAATCGCTGTGGTCGCAGCGGAGCGTTTCAGCCTCACATGTTACAAGCCCTTCGACGCCGTTGTGGCCGCGCTCAAATCGGCAATTGGAAAACGCGATATAATCGAATTTTTCGACGCGACGAGGGCAGTACATTCCTTCGCTGATCTGGAGCGCCTTGTGCACCGTGCGCTCGGCCGCACAGGCCTCATGCTGTTCGCGGAATTCGACCTCGGCGCCGATCTGCGCTGTGAGACCGGCTCGCGGACTCCTAACAGCATGCGATTTCTGGTGGGAAAGCCACTCATAATGAAAGAAATGTTCAAGCACGTTCCCGATGCTGGATTCTACGCGCCTGTTACTGTCCTTATCGATGAATGTCTCGATGGCGTTCATATCTAGTACGATAGGATTGAGAGCTACTTGATGCCGTATGGAAGTGCAGAAGCACTTGCCGTCGCCCGCAATCGCGATGCGAAAATCACAAGCTTGCTGCGGGAATATGTAGGACTAACTTCCTGAAGACATTTTCGCCCGGTGAAAGTGAGCGTCTCATAGCGAAAATCGCGCAACGTGAGAAGGCAACGGCGTGACGCGAGTCAGACGAAAGAATCAACACGCATGGCTTGTCCAGGCGGCGAAAATACACTCCTATAGATCAGTCGCAATCCTTAGGACGATGGCGATTCTGGAGAATGCCCAGCCGTGGTAAATTTTCTGAACCACGAAGTATAGATCGCGATCCAGGATAAATTTCGTCGGCGTTTCCAGAACGGGCGCCGAACTTGGAACCAGGAGAACAGCTCCGAGTACCTCAATTCCGACCCGTCTCATTCTGCGGATCGGCTGGTTTTGACTGCGCGCCTTCCCCGCGATGCTGACCGACTTCGTCATCATATCTATCCTGCGCCCCACGAACGCCCTCTGCATGTTTCGCCGTCCAAAGGAGGAGCGTGGTGACGGGCTCGTCGAGCGAATAGCCAAGCTCCGTAAAACTATACTCGACCCCAAGCTGTCGCCCATCGATGACACGCCGGCGGATCAGCCCGTTCCTCTCCAGCCGACGGAGGCACGAGGCGAGGCTGCGCTGCGAGATGTCGGGAATGTCCCGCCGGATCGCGTTGAAGCGGCGAACGCCCGCGTGATCGCAAAGCGATCCCAGCACCAACAGCGTCCATTTGTCCGCGATGAGATCCAGCAGCACGCGGTCGCGCCGCAGCTCGGGATCGATGGTATCGGACATGAGTAACTCCAGTGATACCAAGTGCCGTCAACGTGCGTAATGTACATCTGGTATCGATTTGATACTAGTCGGTCATTGCAAGGAGACACGCGTGACCGCAAGCACCCAACGACCGCGCACCCTGTTCAAGGGCGCGACCATTCTTTCGATGGATCCGGCGATCGGGGATATCGTCAACGCCGATCTGCTCGTGGACGGCGATCGGATCGCCGCGATCGGAGCCGGCCTCGACGTCGCGGACGCCGACACCATCGACGCATCGCGCGCCATCCTCATGCCGGGTTTTGTCGATGCGCACCGTCACGCTTGGCAGGGCACGCTGCGCCAACTCATGCCCAACGTGGACACGCTCGACGCCTATGTGCAGGATACGCACCTCACATTGGCGCCGCATTATCGGCCCGAGGATCATTATGTCGGCAATCTGCTGACGGCGCTTGGCAGCCTGGATGCCGGGACGACCACGATCGTGGATGCCTCCCACAACGCCCGCAGCCCGGAGCATACCGACGCATGCCTCGATGCGTTGCAGGACGCGGGCATCCGCGCCCTGCACATGCCCGGCAAGCCGCTGGTCGGCGCTTGGGCGGAGCACTGGCCACACGATCTGAAGCGGCTGAAGAGCGCGCGGTTCGCATCGAGCGACCAATTGCTCACCCTCGGACTATTCTGCACGCCCGATCCCGGCATTTGGGCCTTCGCGCGCGAGACAGACTTGCGCATGCTCATCGAGTTTCTTGGACCGATGGCCTCCATGCTCGACGGGCTGGAGGATCAGCTCGGCCCGGACCAGATTTTTAACCACTGCACCAGCCTGCCCGAGGCGACCTGGCGCGCCTTCGCCGAGCGGGACGTGCGCGTGACCGTCGATCCGCGTTCGGATGCCCAATATGCCCTCGCCGACGGGGTCTTCGCCTGGCAGCAGGCGGTGGATCATGGCATGCGCCCCGGCATCGGCACCGACCTGGAAACCGCCTATGGCGGCGACATGCCGACGGAATTGCGCGTGGCCTTCGCCCTGCAGCGCGCCACCGCACAAAGCCGGCGCTACGCCGGAGATGAAGCGGCGCCAGCCCCCGTACGGGTTGAAGACCTGCTGCGGGCGGCGGCCATCGACGGGGCCCGTTGCGCGGGGCTTGATCATCGCACGGGCAGCCTCACGCCGGGCAAACAGGCCGATCTTATCCTCGTGCGGACCGACGGGATCAGCCTGTTGGGCACCAACAACGCCGCCGGAGCGATCGTCCACGGTGCCGACCGCTCCAACATCAGCGACGTGATGGTCGCAGGCCGCTTCCGCAAGCGAGACGGGCAAATGGTCGATCTGAATCTGGAGGGGCTCCGGCGCCGCGTCGAAGCATCGCAGGATCATCTGTTGTCGTCCGTCGGCCACGTTCGCAACCCGCTCGCCTCGAGCTTCGGGCCGCTCAGCCGCGAGAAGCAGCCGGCATGGACTGGCCGCTGACGGCCGGAAGGTTGCGCTCACGCAGGCGTGCCTTGCGGCGAGCCTCCATCTTGGTCTGTCGATCTAACACCAGGGTGAACAGGTGGCGCGGGGGCGGAGTGGCGTCGTCGAACAGTGGGCTGAGCCCTTCGGTGAGACGAATGGTGTCGATGGCTGCCGCAGGCCTGATGGCGGTTGCCGGCGACTTGAATAGTAGATCAAGAACGGCGGCCTGTCAGATACCCATTCAGGAAGTACGATCTCCAGCTCGCCTGCCTCAGCCTTCCGGAGCCGCCGCAGCCAGTAGGCGAAATCGATCCTGGACTACGAGGGCGACGCGTCCGCGCGATCGGCGTCGGCGAACCGACCACGGCCCACTCCAATGGCTCGGTGGGGGCGATCCCGATCATGTCGCCCGGCACGCGATCGCCATAACGGACCCCGGCGTCGAAGCCTTTCGCGCCGATATCGACGAAGCGGTCACACCGACGACGTCCAGATACCTAGCCGGGTACTTGGAGACGTACTGCGGCATTGCGGGACTAAGTGCGAGCCGCGCGGCGTCACGAAGGATGTTGAACCGTAACCGGCCAGCCGGGGGCTGCCGACTGGCAGTCAATGTCGCCAGCGCGTCGCTGATCGTCCTGAATCCGGTTTCAAGCTGCGACGCCAGTTGGGCGGCCGCTTCCGTCGGCCGGATTGAGCGACTGAATCAATTAAGAAGGCGCGTATCCAGAGATGGGCTTCCAGCTTGCGCGGGCGATGACTGAGCGCCGAGGGACTTACCCCAAGTTCGATCGCTGCCTGGGTCGTGCTGCCGCGGCGAACGATGGTCATGAACACACTGAGATCTGCCAGCAGCGCGCGCTCGAAACCAGACATCACCCACCTCAAGGCAGTATTGAGCAGAACTCACAGAACGAAGTGGGACGACCGGGCGTTCCTGAACAAATCTCATCACCGAGAGGAGAATGCAGTGGACTATGTTCCGCTCGGCCGCTCCAGCATGAAGGTCTCGCGCTCTATCCTCGGTGGCGGACCACCAAATGCAGCTCGGCAGGATCGGGCAACTATCAGGGCGGATCAGGCTAGGTCGAGGCCCGGCATCTCACCATATTGCGGAGCGGCGCCGCAGTTGAAGGTGACAGCGGAGCCGCCGAGCCGCTGGCTCTGGTTTCGTATCCGGACAAACGGGACTATCACGATGTGCGCAAGAAATAATCCGGTCTTTGTCGGCCGCGATCTCGACTCCTTTGAAGAATTTTTCTTCTACATGGAGCGGGTCGCACCAACACTGCATATCCACGCTGTCCATTTGACAGGTTCTACTCACAGGGACGACTGGGTGCAAGCATGGCGCGAGCTCCATCGGACGAACCCTCTGCTACGTGCACGAGTGGAAAAGGCGCTCGGTAAGCGACCGCACTTCGTTGAAACCGACCGGGACTCGCCGCTTTACATCACCGACTGGAATGTGATCGTCACGCTCGAGATGCTGGCGAAGAGCGCACTAGCCCGGCCATTTGCCGACGCTGGCGTCGATATGGTGAGGCTGGAAATCCTCCACCGGCCAAACGAGTGCCTTCTCATTCTCTCGGCTCACCACAGCCTGTATGACGGAATGGGAACACTGCTTCTCCTGCAAGAGCTCCTGGCAATCGTCGGCGGCGAACCAAGCAGGAACAAGGAGCAGCGGTGGACCAGCTTGCGCGAGCTGGTCGGAGCACCGCCCCATGGTGCATATACCTCGACACTTACCGAGGGCGCAGGGGCCGGCAGCTCAGACCCGGTGTCAACGGCCCGTTCTGTGGGGACGGCGGACGTGCGTCATCTGGTGCTCGATCGGGCGCTGACCATTCGCCTCGAAGAGGGGGCGCGAGCAAATGGCACCACCCCGCATGGCGCCCTTATGGCGGCGTTTCAGATCTCTGGGGCACGCAGCGTGCCCGATTGGGCCGACAAGGGACTCAACTGCAATACCGCTCACAATGTTCGGCCCGCACTCGAGGAGGGCGGCGATATGACCGGCATGTTGACCATGCCGATCGTGACCCACCTGAATCCGATCTCGGATCGCCCCTTCTGGGAGATCGCTCGCACCGCCCAAAAAGGGATCGCCCCTGGCCGCAGCCCGGCAGGGAGGTTGGCGTTCATCGAGGCGATGGACGCGCTCACCAGCGAGGAAGTCACCGCGGCGGCATTCCTGCAAAAAGTTCTTGCGAGCCCGATCCAGTATCAGCTGATGATAACCAACTATGCCTCTTACAGACCCCGTTCCGATTTCGGCCATCTACGCATCGCCTCGATCATAACGGGAGTGGACGGCGGCGGTCCCCAAACCCAGACGATCGGCTGCTGTACGGTCCATGGCGCGCTCAACATATCGCTGATCAGCAAGCGCCCCCTCGCCAATTTGCTCGAGAATTGCCGGGACGTTCTCGCCAGTTACGTATGACTCACAGTTCAACCGAGCTGCCATC
This sequence comes from Roseixanthobacter finlandensis, assembly GCF_043195105.2. Taxonomy (NCBI): domain Bacteria; kingdom Pseudomonadati; phylum Pseudomonadota; class Alphaproteobacteria; order Hyphomicrobiales; family Xanthobacteraceae; genus Roseixanthobacter; species Roseixanthobacter finlandensis. The sequence goes on from NZ_CM195536.1 coordinate 1,148,351, forward strand.
ACAGCACTCGGGCGGCCGCTGGAGCGTTACCCTTCCGGAATCCGACGGGAGCCGGGTGGATTATCGGCGGTTCCTGCGACGCCCTGGCGGACCTTGCCCGCCAGGTTGATCCTGCAAAGAGGACAGGCCAATGCTGTATTCTGCGAATAATCGACGAGAATTTTCTGCGATGCCGCCGTTGCCGCGCGCGGAATACTGATGCCGCCAATGGCCGGCGCCGCCACCCAATCCCGAACGACAGGAGCACACCCGATGACCAACCGCGCAAAGCAGATTTTCAAGCCCGAGTTCAAGTTCGGTCTGGGCGGCGTGCCGCTCGGCAACGAGTTCGACAAGCACACCGATAAGGAGGCCGAAGCGACGCTGGAGACGGCCTGGGCCATAGGCGTGCGCTATTATGATGTCGCGCCCTGGTATGGCTTCGGTCTCTCCGAACGTCGTTTCGGTCACTTCCTGCACAACAAGAGCAGGGACGATTATCTCCTATCCTCAAAGGTCGGAAAGCTTTTCAAGGCGTCGAAGAACAACCGTCACGCTGAGATCTTTCCGCTCTCGGACTCGCCCAACGATCTGGTCATCGACTACACGGCCGACGGCGTGCGTCGCTCGATCGAGGATAGTCTTCAGCGCCTTGGCGTTTCCCACCTGGACATCGCCTTCGTCCACGATCTGTCGCCCGACTTTGCCTATTTTCCGAACGGCTGGGAGGAGCAATACGAGATCGCGCGCAAAGGCGCTTTCCCGGCGCTCTCGCAATTGCGCGACGAGGGCGTCATCCGCGCCTGGGGTGTCGGTGTGAACACGCCCTATGCGATTCTGAAGGTGATCGAGGACGCGGATCCCGACGTCTGTCTGTGCGCTCGTCAATACTCCCTGATTGATCACGCCAATGCGCTCAATCAAGTGTTTCCGGCCGCACGCGAGAAGAACGTCTCGCTGGTGATTGGCTCGTCGCTCAATGCTGGCTTTATCTCCGGCAGCCCGCGCTACAATTATGGCAAGGAGAACTTCAAGATACCTCGGGAGGTCATCGAAAAGCGCGAAAAGCTCCGCGCCATCGCTGCGCGCCATGGGGTGGATCTGCGCACTGCGGCCTTGCAGTTCTCCGCAGCGGGATCAGAGGCCGTCGCCCTGGTCGTCGGCGCGCGCAGCGACCAGCAGATCCTGGAAGACTATAATTCCATGCAGGCGAAGATCCCGGTCGCCTTCTGGGCCGAGCTCAAACAGGAAAAGCTGATTGAGGCTAACGCTTCACTGCCTGCCGCCCCGGCCTCATAGTGACCGGGGCGGCCTCGATTCGGCGTAGCCCCCAGCCACGCCCTGACCTTGTCGGCGCAGGAGCATTGGTGCTGCCGTGCGGTTGACGCCTTTGGCGAAAGCAAAGCCCTGGCCTAGGTTCTGTTGACAAAGGCCGGTAGCCAGATTTTGGCGGCGGCGAGATTGAGGAAGGCGAGGAAGGATTTCGCAGTTTTGTCGTATCGAGTGGCGATGCGCCGGAACTGCTTCATCCGATTGAACATGCGCTCGATACGGTTGCGGTCCTTGTAGCTCTGGAAGTCACAGGCGACCGGCTCTCGCCGGTTTGATCTGGGCGGGATGACAGGCAAGATGCCGTGGACGAGCAGGCTTTGCCGAACTTCATCGCCATCATAGCCCTTGTCCGCGAGCATCAGCCTGGGCTTGGCAACATCGAAGTCGAACAGGTCCGGCACGGCCTCGTAGTCCGACGTCTCGCCGCCGGTCAGAACGAAACCCAGAGGGCGTCCTTGACCGTCCGCGCGGGCGTGGATCTTGCTCGTAAAGCCGCCGCGGCTTCGACCAAAACCCTCCTTATGAGTCCCCCTTTTGCGCCGGCGGCCTGACTGTGGCCCCGGACGGTGGTGCTGTCGATCATATGCTGCCAGTCGTCGGTCAGCCCGAGATCGACCAAGGTCTGGAGCAAGGCGTCCCACACGCCCTGCTCGGCCCAGCGCCGGAACCGGACATAGACCGAGTTCCATTTACCGTAGCGCTCGTGCATGTCTCGCCACGGGCACCCAACGCGCAGCACGTGAAGCATGCCATTCAAGAAAGTGCGATTGTCGTAGGACGGACGGCAACCCCGACCACGCTCGGCAGGCAGCAACGCGCCGATGATCGTCCACTCTTCGTCCGTCACATCACCGCGATTCATGATTGCCTCCTTCGGGGGAGGAGGGTTGAATCATGGGAAATGCGAACTTGGAATCCTTTGATGATGGTCGGATCCGAAATCGTTCCTCCCGATCGCGCAGACCTGGCAGATCAATGGATTATGCGAGGCACGCGAATGAGCATTGAGGGGGATGCAGCCGAAATCGATGCTCTCCTGTCAACAGAGCTGATCCATCTCGCAGCAACGGAGGGGGGCTGGCGCAAGCTCTATCGACATCGCGCGACCGGCAGCTTTTGGGAACTATCCTATCCCCAGAGCGAGATGCACGGCGGAGGGCCAAGACGCCTTCGCGAACTATCCCTGACAGCGCCCGAGCAGTGGCGATGAGCCACTTTGTCAACAGAACCTAGGCAGCAACCCATCGTCCAGAGTTGGCTGGTCTGGATCTCGGTTTCGATGCTGACGTTGGCTTGCCGGGTAGAATGTAGTGCCATTCCACCCGAGCCGCGTCGGCCCATGCTAGAATGGCGTTGGAGGTGAACTCGCTGTTGTTGTCGCTGACGATCGTCTTCGAGTGGCCGCGCTTTGTCAGCAGCCTTTCGAGTGCGCGAGCGACCCTCACCCCGGATAGCGACCTGTCCGCCACCCATGCCAGGGATCGGCGGGTGTTCACCGCGATGCTCGCGCCAAGTGCGGGCGTCAGCGCATTGGTGCAGGCTGCCACGTCATCTTAAGGATTGGTCGAATGCTAGGCTCGCGCCATGTCATCACCACGCTTTTGGTCGCTTCCGCTTTGAATTTGGCGCTGATGGTGCCCGGAGGCTTCGTCGAAACGCGTGATTTTAGCGCCTATCCCGCCATGGTTCTGGGCGCATTCAATGTGTTTCTGACCGTGCTCGGTTTGGGAAGCCTCGTGCTCGCATATATTATCGCAAAAACCAGCAAAGGAAACGGGTGGGCAGGACTTGCCGGCCTCGCCTTCGTCGGCGTCTACCTGCTCGATCTCGGCCGTATTTTCCCCGTGCCGCCCAATCCGATGTCGACGCTCCTGGCAACGCTGGAATGGATCGGTGCAGGACTGGGTATAGCCTTGGCTGCATCGTCCGTTGCGCTTCGCGGCGCGGCGAATACAGCAACCTCGGCCAAGCCAACGCTTCCCATGACGGTCGTGTTAGGTCTCGTCCTCGTGGCGCTGATCATTGTGGCATTTGCAACCAAGTCTGCAATGGGCATCTAGACCGCGTAGCGGCATAGGGGTGGCGACCGCAAAGGCCATGTGCCGCGCAGAAGGCTATGGTGTAGACATCGTTCTCGTCCGGGTCTCGCGCGGCTCGCGGCGGTGGCGGACATCGCCTGTTCGTCGCGCGAAGGGGCTTGATCTAATTTCATAACGCGCATTATGTAATGCATGTTGTGAAATGGAGCTCCGGAAATGGCCCGCCCGCGCACCTTCGACGAAGACCGTCTCTTGACCGGCGCGATGCACGTGTTCCGCCGTCAGGGCTTTGCAGCAAGTTCCGTGCGCGATCTGGAGGAGGCGAGCGGCATGACCTCCGGAAGCCTCTACAACAGCTACCGCGACAAGCAGGGCCTCTTCGAGGCCGCATCCGCCCACTACAACCGGACGGTCCTCGCCCGCCGTATCGAGGATCATGCGCCCGAGGGCGCGGGCATCGCGGGCCTTCGGCGGCTGTTCCTATCCCTCCTGCGCGAGCCGGACGGAGGCTCGTCCGGCTGTCTGATCACCAACAGCGCGGTCGAATTCGGCGGCAAGGAACAGGCCGGTTTCGTCACCGAGGGATTGGCCGTCCTCCGCGCCTGTTTCGCCGATCGTCTCGGCGGCAATGACACGGAGGCCGTCGGCTTGCTCGCGCTCTATCAGGGCATCCTCGTTCTGATCCGGGCCGGCTACGACAAGGCCGCGCTCGAAGCGATGATCACGCAGCATTTCGAGACATTGGAGAAGCGCCATGGATGCTGAAGCGCTCTGGTCCCGCTATGCCGCGATCTGGTCGTCCGACCCGGCGCGGCGGGAGAGCGAGTTGAAGGAATGCCTCGCCGACGACGTCAGCTACTGCGACCCGAACGGTCCGCTGAGGGGGCGGGCCGCACTATCCGACTACATGGCCGGCTTCCAGCAGAGCGTGCCGGGCGGCCGTTTCCGGATCGTCCAGGTGATCGCGCACAACGGCCGGTCTCTCGCCCAATGGGCGCTCCAGAATGCGGACGGCGCCGTGCTGCAGCTTGGTGCGAGCTTTGCCCATCATGATGGCGAGGGGCGCCTGAAGGAGATCAGCGGGTTCTTCCCGCTGACGTCGTCGGACCCCGCGGCGGACGCCTCGACATGACGTCGCAGCGGGCGCTGGCCGAAGACTACGCCGCCAGGATCGACGGTCTCGGCCCGATTTCCGTGCACCGGTATTTCGGCGGCGCGAGCCTGCGGGCCGATGGCGTCCAGTTCGGCTTCGTCATGAAGGGCGTCCTCTATCTCAAGGCCGACGAACTCAGCCGCGGCGCCTTCGAACGCCATGGCTGCGCGCCGTTCAGCTACCCGGGCGCCTCCAGGCAGGTGACGGTCGCGGCCTATTACGAGGCACCAAGCGAGATCCTCGACGACCCCGAAGACTTGTCCGGCTGGGCAGCGGATGCGCTCAGGGCCGCCCGTTTGGTTCGTCGCCGATGACGGCACGACCAAACATGGAGCCCCTCGAGACCATCTCGCAAATCAGTGCAGGACGCAGCGGGCTGCGCCGGCTCGCGCGCGCCGTCGGACTTGAGCGAAATTTCATCCGGGTAATATTGACGGATCATTTTCGCCCGGGTATTAAGTCGCCATCGTCTTTCCGGTGCGCGCTCAATGTCCGGCCTGCTGTCAAAACCCCATAAGGCCTTCGAAGGCCATCGATTGCTGCTCGCCGGCCCGCTGGTCGCGGTCGCTCTCGCCGTCAAGACCGCGACAGAAAACGGCGCGCCGAACACGATCCTCGTGTTCGACAAGCGGCAAGCACGACGGGCGGCGCAGGAGGCCGCCTCTCACTTCATGCAGGCGATTGCGGGCGACCTGCCCGGCTATGAAGAGGCAACGCGCGCGCTCTTCTCAGACGATCGCCCGAGACTGGGGCACAGCATCGCCGACTGGCCGCACGACATCCGCGCGCACGCCCTGCGCCTGGCGTTCGGCGTGCCGGATGCCCCGACATCGGAGCGCGACCGAAAGGAAACGCCATGACCGCGTCCGCCGGCATCGGCTACCTCGAACCGACGCAAAGCGCCGGCAGGCTTTTCGTGCAGCGCGGCCTCGAAGGCCCTGTCATCATGCTGAACCTGCTGCGGTTTCGGGAGGTGGCCGATTACACGGCCCATCCGGACCTCGCGCCGGCCGCGCCGATCAGCGGCGTGGAAGCCTTCGATCGGTATTTCAAGCCCACGCTGCCCTTCTTGCGCGCGAGCAGCGGCGACGTCGTGTTTCTCGGTGCCGGCGGGCCGTTCCTGATCGGGCCGGAGGACGAGAGGTGGGACAGGGCGATGCTGGTCCGCCAGACGAGCGTCGCCGCCTTCCTCGCCTTCGCGCGCCATGACGCCTATCTGGCGGGCCTCGGCCACCGCACCGCAGCCCTGGAGGACTCGCGCCTGCTGCCTCTCACCGAATTGCCGTTCTCGGCGTGACCCGGAAAGAGCGCGACCATGAACACAGTGAAAGCCAATGGCATCGATCTGGCCTGGGATCATTTCGGCCGCGAGGGCGATCCGGCGATCCTGCTGATCGCCGGCATGGGCGTTCAGATGATCCGCTGGGCCGTCCCGTTCTGCGAAGAACTGGCGGCGCGCGGCTATCGCGTGATCCGTTTCGACAATCGCGACGCCGGGTGCTCGACGCATCTTGGTCACTACGCCCCGCCGGACTTCGGCGCGTTGGCCGCCGCGCTCATGGCCGGGCGGCAGCCCGACGTTCCCTATACGCTTCATGACATGGCTGCCGATGCGGTCGGCCTGCTCGATGCCCTCGTCATCGATCGGGCGCATGTGGTCGGCCTGTCGATGGGCGGCATGATCGCGCAGATCATGGCGAGCGAGTATCCCGAACGGGTCCTGTTCCTGACCTCGATCATGTCGGGCACCGGCAATCCGGCCCTTCCGCAAGCCGAGCCGGACGTCATGGCCCTGATGATGCGCCCCGCGCCAGATCCGGTCTCGGACGAGGCCGGATTTCAGGCGCACAGCCTCGCGTTCACGCGCCGCATCGCCGGCCCAGGCCACCCGGTCGACGAGGCGGCACATCGCGTCCTTGTTCTGGAGGAGGTCGCTCGCGCCTATGATCCGGGCAGCACCGGACGGCAGATCGCCGCCATGGCCGTGGCCGGAGATCGTCGCGCGCGCCTCGGGAGCGTCGGCGTGCCGACGCTCATCATCCATGGAACGGACGATCCGCTGATTCCTCCGGCCTGCGGTGCGGATACCGCCACCTCGATCTCGGGCGCAGAGTTCATGCTGATCGACGGCATGGGACACCACCTGCCGGCCACGCTGCATCGCACGGTCGCGGATGCCATCGACCGTGTGGCGAAAAGGACACCGCCGAACATCCGGTAACGCACTTGGCTCAAGATCGCCGGCCGAACACCGCCGCGCCGCTCTATTCCGATCGCGTTCTCATCGGCCGCTGTCCTCCGACATATGCGGCGCATGCATCCGGTCACGACACACTTTCAATCCGCACTCGATTGTTCTGAGTGATAGTAACGTGCTGATTTTTCGGCGTAATATTTTTGCACACGACGAAGAACCGTCTCCCCGATCCGCTGAATTCAAAAGGAAATTTCGCAGATTCAGAATCTGGTCGATTCCAGCGACTATCGGCATCGATTGGTCGATTTCGCCGCGACGGCACATCGATTCAGAGCCAAAATACGAATGCAACTGTACTGCTAAGAGGGATCCAGAAGTCATGATGGAACTCCTTTTCTAAAGGGAGTCGATCGGAGCGCGGGGCCGATCAGCCGTTTCCTGTTCTCAGCCGGCGGGCGTATATACGGTCTCCACCTGCCACGAACCGGCGGGCTGGCTGTGCAGTTGCCAGAACTGTTCGGCGACGGCATTGGCGTCTTTGCTGTTCATGACGAGGCCTGCGACGGTAACGGTCGCGACGTGGACGCCTTTTTCCCGGAACGGCTCGAAGATGCCTTGCGCCAGCGCGCGAATACCTGCCTTACCGATGCTCAGAGAGAGAAAATCCGGATGCGGCTGAAGGCCGAAGCCGCCGCCTGTGAACAGGATGGAGCCTGAGCTGCGTGCGATCATGTTGCGCGCCGCAGCCTGCGCAGCGACCATGGCGCCACCGATATTAACAGCGAGATCATAGTTGAACGTCTCGCGCGGTTGATCTGCCAACGTAGCCTTTCGCAGCGAGGCCGCATTGAAGTGCAGAACATCTATTCCGGCGAAATCGCTTTCGACGTGCGATACGAGCGCTGCGACGCTTGACGGTTCAGCTGCATCGACCCTGCGTACTTCGACCTTATGGCCCTTCGCCGCGAGCTGCCCTGCAAGCTCCTTCGTCTTGGTCTCGTTCCGCGCACTCAAGATGACCCGGAAACCTTCCCCGGCAAACCGCTCGGCTGTCGCCAGGCCCATACCCGGACCGGTGCCAATGCTAAGAAACGTCTTCATGATCTACCTCCTCAACAATGGGATAACCCAACGTGTTCATCTTCGCTCGACGCCGAGAAGCGCTCGAGATGCGACGCTTCAATGCGACCAGTGAATCGAAACGGCCGCTGACCAACAGGTTGCTTCGCGCTTCGCTTGGCGCATTGCCGATTCCACCTCAAGCGACGGAGTTGGCTGTTGATAGCGTCTCAATAAGAATTCGGGCGACGGCGTCCGGACTTTCCAGCGAAGCGATATGCCTTGTGTCCTTGAGGATGATCATCTTCGCACCCTTGATCAGGGCCCGGTCTGCTTCGCGCTCGCCCGGGCGCGACCAATCATGATCGCCATAGACCAGTGTCACCGGGGCATTGATCTGAGCGTAATGCGATCGCGCTGAGACGTAGCTCGGAAGACCTCTGTAAACGGCGCGCGCAACCTTTGCGTAGCCGGGTCGCTTTCCCCCTTTCACCAGTTCGTCAAGCAGGTCCGGCGGCAGGCGGCGCGGGTCGTGAAAACCGCCGCCCAAAATACCGGCGAGCGAGGACTTGCTTTCCATGGCAGCGAACATCGGCCCGATTAGGGGTGCACGCACGCTTTTGATAAGGACCGACGCGAGCAAGTTCGCCCGCTCCGCGCCCGGCAGATAGTCGTAGGGGTTAAAGGCGACGACCTGTTTCACGCGATCGCCGAGCGCCGCAGCCGCCGTCAAGGCCAGTGTGGCGCCCAGCGACTCGCCGGCCAGCGTGATGTCGCGTAGGTCGAGCCGTTCGATGAAATTGACAACATGCTGCCGCATCGCCGGCTCCCGATAGTCGGCGCCGGGCACGATGTCCGACCAGCCAAAGCCCGGATAGTCGAACGCGTAGACGGTGAAGTGATCGGTCAGCTTAGGGATCACCCGTTGATACAGGTCGAGCTGTGTCCGGATCGAATGCAGCAGCACCAGCACCGGGCCCTGCCCCGCCCGCAAATAGCGCACCTTCGGGCCGCCGTCGGTCAGCGACAGGAATTGCGGTTTCTGATCGGGCCACCAGCGGCGCGTGTAATCGACGGCATCTTGCATCGTCATGATCGTTCTCGTTCGTAATGTCTGGATGTTGCGCCGGCGGTGCGGCGATGCGCGCGCCCGATCGCTCAGGCTGCGCCCGCCTCGAGCACTTCGGCGAAGGTGCGGGCAAAGCTGTGGGCGTCGCCGGGCCAGCGCGCCGAGATATAATTCCCGTCCCGCACCACCCAGGCGGGGCGCTCGTCCGTCGCCGTGTCGCGCGCCAAGCCGCTCGTCTTGCGCTTGAACTCGGGATCGCTCGCGGGCACGTCGCTGAAATCTGAGGGGCTCGCGAGCGCGCGCGTCACCTCCTGCTGCACGGACATGTATCCGAAGGGTTGCCCCGCCGCCTCCACGTAGGTGCGATAATAGTTGGGATCCCAGAAGCGGCCGAAATGCGCGAGTGTGTTGCCCTTGCGTTCGATTGCCCAAGGCAGCGTCGTGGTTTTTCGCCCATAGAGCACGGACCGGCCGTCGCCGCGCTTGCTCCGCGCAGCCAGCAGCACGCCGTGGCAGATCGCCGCCACCGGCTTTTGCTCAGCGAAGAACGCGACGGTGATGCGCTGAAGAATACTGCTTTCGAAAAATTCGCGCATACCGCGCGCCCGGTGCCCGCCGCCGAGCACCAGGGCATCGAAGTCCCCGGGCTCGATCTGGTCCCAGCGCATCGGGTTCATGAAGGCCGGATCGCGCAGCATCTCGGCATAGGCGTTCCGGGCGTCTGAATTGGCACCCAGCAGACGGCCGAGGACGCGGAGATGGCGCAGCACCGGGATGCCGCTCCAAGGGTCGAGCCCGATACCCGAGAGCATGATTGGGTCGCAGGCGCTTGGCTTGCCGTCGGGTGTCGCAAAAACGACCCGATGACCGCGCTGCGTCAGAATCTTCCAGCTCACCGCGACTTCCGTGGGGTCGAAATCGCGGCTGGGGATCGGGAGCAGAATGAGGCTCATGGCGAGAGTCCTTTCGATGGAAACGGTTGGCCACCGGTGGCTCGAGATCGAGTGCTCGCGCTACAAGACACGGCGCAATATCGACCTCGCGGCGCTGCGACCCTCGACCACCGCCGATGACCTCGACGGTGGAAAGTTCCTCTCCAACAATTTCGACTGGCGGTGAGTTGACGGTCAGACCTTTCTCCATCGGTGGCAACTCGGGTACAGCTTCAGCGATCCAAGCATTGGTGACCTCTGTGCACTAAGCGAAATGCTGCGCAGGGGTCTTTCCAAATCCATGCGTGGCATTTCAAGATCTTGTTTTTTTCAACGTCGCCTTCGACAGGCCCGTGCCGCATTCCCCACCTCGGACGTGCAATCGATCGCACATGCGCACCGCGCGTTTTTCAGATTCGTGTTTTTCGTCGGTCGTGAACAAAGACTAAGCGGCCGAACGTGAGTCTCTTTTTTGGGGTCTTGCGCGATTCGAGATTCCAGGATTTTGCGGCTTCGGGGTCATGTTGCGGTTTCGGTTTGCGCCCCCCGTGGGAAGTCACCATCCGGCACCACCGCGCGAATGAACGGGAAATGCTTCGATCCACGCTCCCGCTTGGGGAGCGCAAGAAGAGGCGTACCGCCGATTTCTGACGACCAGTTGATCCCGCGCCCGTTTATATCCGGCCTGTCTCGCGATATGGCGATCTCATAAGGACACGAGACGATGGCACGGCGCTCAAGCAAGGCAGATCCATCCGGGCAGCGGCGGCACGGCCCCCGTGACGCCGCGCGGGGAATACTGCCGGATTTCCAGGGGCGCGAGGCCGATATCGCCCGTATTGAGAAACTGTTAGACCACGTCGGGGATGGTGGTAAAGCGCTGCTCATCAGCGGCGAAGCTGGGATCGGCAAGACGACACTGCTGGAGTTTGCGCAGGTATTCGCCAGACAACGTGGGTTTCGTGTGCTGTACATGTCGGGGGTAATCGCCGAGGCGCATCTGCCCTTTGCTGCCCTCCAGCAGGCCGTGGGGCCGATCTTGCGGCAGGCCGAGAAGCTGCCGCAGCGGCAGCACGCAGCTTTGCTCGCGGCCTTCGGCCTGGGCGATGACACGACGGTGCCGGATACATTCCTGGTTGCGCTGGCGACGCTTACTCTCCTGACGGAGAGTGCGGTGCGCAAACCCATCCTGCTGGTGGCGGACGACATCCAATGGCTGGATCAACCCAGCCACGACGTGCTCTCTTTCATCTCTCGTCGGCTAAGCTCCGATCCAATCGTTCTCTTGATGGCGGCGCGGAGCGATTCGGAAGAAGCTTTCCCGCATTGGAGCGTCCCGCGGCATCAACTAACAAGGCTCGACGCTGCTGCCGCAGAGCGTCTGCTGGACGCCGAGTCGCCCGATCTGCCGCTCGATCTACGGCAGCGGTTTCTGGACGTGGCCGCAGGCAATCCCTTAGCACTGGTAGAGTTGCCGCGCGGCGAGCGCAAGCCAGAGACGGGCGAGTCGCACTGGGTTCCGCTGACCGATCGCCTAGAGCGTGCTTTTTTCAGCCGGGTCTCGGTCCTTCCGACGGCCACCCGCGCGCTGCTGCTGATCATCGCAGAGAATGACAGCCGATCCATCCGCGAGGTATTGGACGCAGGCGAAGTGCTGCTTCACGAAAAAGTAGCACTTGAGACGCTGGCGCCGGCCGCATCGGCGAGGCTGATCGAGATTGCCGCGGGGGAGGTGCGTTTTCGGCATCCCCTCGTCCGGTCCGCAATCCACCAGGCATCCAGCCCGGTGATGCGTCACAATATCCATGCCGCATTGTCGCGGGTCATCATAGACGAGCCGGATCGTCGAATATGGCACCGGATGGCATCGGCCGTCGGACCTGATGAGGCTTTGGCCGCGGAGCTCGACGCCGCCGCCGCGAGATCGCAACGGCGGGGCGCGCTTGCGACGGCGATCACCGCGCTGGAGAACGCGGCGCGACTGAGTGGTGCGGCCCTGCCAAGAAGCGAACGGCTCCTGCGCGCCGCCGAGTTCGCCGCCGAGTTGAGCCAATCGGAAACGGTGGAGCGCTTGCTGCGCAAGGCCGATCTCGATCGGCCACCGCTGCGGGTACGGGCACAAGTCGCGTGGATTCGCGAGATGAGCCAGCCCCTAACCGTTAGCGACCTCTCGCGGATTTCCGCGTTGATCGCCCTTGCGGCCGACGCCCGCGCCGACGGCGCCAATGATCTGGCGCTCGACCTGTTGTGGCGCGCCGTGCAGCGCTGCTGGTGGAGTAACGTCGAAGATTCGGTGCGCGAGAGCATACTCGCAGCAGCCGGTGAACTCGGATTGCCGAAGACAGACGCGCGCCTGATCGCGATCCCCGCCTATGCCGGACCGCTGACGCACGGCGGAGACGTATACCGGAAGCTGCAGGCATATCCCACAACGGGCGTCGGCGACCCGATGGCGGCACGGATCCTGGGGTTGACGGCCAACACCATCGGCGCATTCGATTTCGGCCTCCGTTGGTTGACCGAGGCAAGTACGGCATTGCGTGAGCAGGGGCGCCTCGGTGAGCTGGCGCGCGTGCTCTTCTCGCGGAGCGTTGCGGAGACCGAGACAGGCGACTGGATGGGCGCCCTGAGAAGCTCCGCGGAGGCGATTCGGTTCGGAGAAGAAACAGGACACGCGATCTGGGTCGCCGCGGCGACGATTGTGCAAGCCAGACTTGCTGCCATGCGGGGCAACTTCGAGGCCGCGGAGGCCCACGCAGTGCAGGCCGAGCGGCTGGTGCTGTCGCCAGGCTCCAGCTTCTGGCTTGCCATGCTGGAGAATGCGCGCGGCATTGCCGCGCTCGGCGCCGGTCGGCCCGCGGAGGCTTACGAGCACCTGCAGCGTGTCCACACGCCGGGCGATCCCGCCTTCAACACCAGCCTGCAGTTCTACTGGCTCGTGGACTACGTCGAGGCTGCCGCGTCCTGCGGTCAAGAAGCGGCTGCCCTCTCGATCATCGAAGAGGTGGAGCGGCATTCTGCACCCGTGGCTGTGCCGTGGGTGCGGATGATGCTCTACCATGGCAAGGCCTTGCTCGCCTCGCCGAACCGCGCGGAGATGTTCTTTCAGCGCGGTCTCGGCACGGCGGCACAGAACTGGCCGTTTCTGCGCGCGCGTTTGCTGCTGGCCTATGGTGGATGGCTGAGGCGGCAGCGCCGAATTGCCGAGGCACGCGTACCGCTGCGGACGGCGCGGGAGGTATTCGATGCGCTAGGCGCCTCACCGTGGAGCGAGCGCGCGCGCCTGGAACTTCGCGCTGCCGGCGAAGCAACCCGCCCGCGTGCCGAACTCATCCTCGACGCCCTGACGCCGCAGGAGTTGCAGATCGCGGAGCTCGCAGCGGGTGGGCTTTCCAACAAGGAAATCGGCGCCCGGCTATATCTGTCGCACCGAACCGTCGGCTACCACCTGCACCGAGTCTTTCCGAAACTCGGGATCACCGCCCGTGCGGGTCTGCGTGCCGCGCTCGATCGCACACCACAGGCCCCCGACCTGCGACGCCGGTCAGCGGAGTAGCCATCCGATGGAAGCGGTCACACCGGTCCGCTTCCGATGTTCCGCGACAAGGATTGAGACATGCCGGGCGAGCGATCACTCTTTGGCCAGAAGCTTCTCAGGCAGGATCGGCAGCTCACGGATGCGCAGCCCGGTTGCATGGAAGACCGCATTGGCGACCGCCGGGGCGACACCGACCACGCCGATCTCCCCGACGCCCTTGCCGCCAATAGGGCTTGCCACCTCGTCGAACTCGTCCACCCAGACTGCATCGACTGCTGGGATGTCGGCATTCACCGGCAATGGAACTCCAACGAGATTTTTCGAAAGGAACCGGCCGAGGCGCGGCTCGAATATCGAGGCCTCCATCGCCGCCATGCCCCAGCCCCAGATCATGGCACCGATCAACTGGCTCTTCGTCGTCCGCGGGTTCAGGACGCGGCCGACCGAGTAGCTGCCGAGCATTCTGCGGAGGCGAAGCAGACCAAGCGCGCGGTCCACGCCCACCTCCACGAACACGGCGCCCCAGGTGCGCATCGCATTCGGCGAGGCGCCGCCATCGATCTCCAATTGCACGCCCTCGCCGGGGCTGAAGCGGCCGAGCGCTGCCTCGGACTCGCGGCCCGACCAGCGTAGCAAAGCGAGCGGATCGCCCTCGCCGAGCGAGGCTCGGATCTGACGGCAAGCATCGAGCAGAGCGGCGCCAACGCACATTGCGCTCGCCGAGCAGAATGTGCCGCAGGCTTCCGGCAGCGTCGAATCGCCATTGCGGATCTCCACCCTGTCGGGCGGTAGGCCGAGCGCATCGCCGACAAGTTGCGAGAAGATCGTGAACACGCCAGTGCCGATATCGTTGAACGAGGATTCGAGCAGGGCGGTGCCGTCCGCGCGCAAGCTCACGCGGGCGGCGGCGGGCAAGCGGAAGGACCCCATGGTGGCACTTGCCATGCCCCAGCCGACCATCCAGTCTCCGTCGCGTTCAGCCTGGGCCGGACGGCGGTGCCACCCGAAACGCTCGGCGCCGAGTGCATAGGCCTCGAGCAAGTTCTTGGATGACCAAGGTTTGCCGCTGACAGGGTCAACCTCGGCATGATTGCGCAGTCGAAGCTCCAACGGGTCCATGCCGAGCGTATAGGCAAGCTCATCCATCGCGCTTTCGAGCGCCCACATCCCGGAAGCCCCTCCTCCCGGTGCGCGCAACGGGGTGGGTGCGCCGGCGGTGATCTCCTCGACCCGCTCGTGGGTTTCCAGCGCCGGCACCGCGTACATCGCTCGTCCGGCCTGAGTCGCAGACTCGACGAAATCCTCGGTGGAGGACGTCACGTTGACCGAGTCATAATGTAGTGCCGTGAGCCCGCCGTCAGGCGTGGCGCCGAGTTCGATCCGGTGACGCGTCAAAGGCTGATAGCCGGTCATCGTGTACATTTGAGCCCGTGAGAGCACGAGTTTGACCGGGCGACCGGACACGCGTGCCGCCGCTGCCGCGAACAGGGTATGCCACTTCGGAAAGGCCTTGGAGCCGAAACCGCCGCCGGTGTGAGGGCACATCACCCGCACCCGCTCCGGCGGCAGACCGAGCGCCTTCGCCAGCATCTGCCGCGTGCCGGCAGTCCACTGCGTGGCGTCGTGCACGACGAGGTCTTCGCCCTCCCACCAGGCGAGTGTGGCGTGCGGCTCCATTGCATTGTGATGCCGCGATGGCTGCGCGTATTCGGCAGCGATCCGATGGGTCGCTTGGGAGAAACCGGCAGCAAGATCGCCTTTGGCGGCATCGACTGCGGCGAAGATGTAGCCGCTGTCTGACACTGGCGGGCGGGGATTGGATTGGCCCGGCGACTTTACCTCGGCCGGTGCGATCGTGACGCGCACGCGGTGCGCTGCGGCTTCCGCCTGCTCGAGCGTTTCGGCGAGCACCATCGCCACCGGCTGACCCTCGAAGCGGATGGTGTCGTTCCGCATAGGCGGCAGGCTGAACATCAGCGGCACCGGAACGGCGGTGAATTGCGGCAGATCCGCTTGCGTGAGAATGCGGATGACGCCTGGGCCGTGCGCCGCCTCTTCAGTATCGAGAGACGTAAGCTGGCCCGCCGCGGGGGCCGTGACAAGAACGGCGTGGAGCTTGTCCGGCCGGTCGAAGTCCGCGGTATAGCGCGCGGCGCCGGTGACCTTGATGCGTCCGTCCGGGCGCGCGAAGCGTTGGCCGACCGTGTTCATGGCGTCATCTCCGCGACAAGCCGGATGGCCCTGAGCACGAGGTTGCGACCGAGCGCGATCTTGTAAGCATTATGGGCGAGCGGCCGGGCTTCGGCAAACCCGCTTTCTACTGCCGCGGTGATTGCGGCAGCGCCGGGCTCAAGTCCAGCAAGTGCCTGTTCCGCAGCCGTCAGGCGCCACGGACGCGCGGCCACCGACCCGAGCGCGACGCGGGCGCGTGCGATCCGCCGCCAGACATCGAGATCGAGCGCGAGCGCAACCGAGACCGTCGCATATTCGTAGCTCTCGCGTTCGCGGATCTTGATATAGATTGAGCACGGCGCTGAACCCGGAATCTCGATGGCGGTTATCAGTTCACCCTGCTCCAACACCGAATTCCGATCCTGCCCAGCATCTGGCGGAAGGTAGAATTCGTTGATTGGAATGCGCCGTCCACCCGCGCCGCATGCCGTGATCACTGCGGCGTCGAGCGCCGCAAGCGCCACCGCAGGATCGGAGGGATGGGTCGCAACGCATATATCGGACCAGCCGAAGATGGCGTGGCGGTCGTTGAGGCCATCGCGAGCGGCGCAGCCCGAGCCCGGTCGCTTCTTGTTGCAGGGGAGCATCTCTTCGGCACGGAAATAGGGGCATCTCGTCTTCTGCAGGAGGTTGCCGCCGATTGTCGCGAGATTGCGTATCTGCGCAGAGGCGGCACTCAGGATCGCCTGGGACAGCACCGGAACCCGCGCCACGACGGCCGGAGCGAGCGCTACATCGTTGAGCCGCGCGAGCGCGCCAATACGCAAGCCTCCGTCTGGCAATGTCTCGATTGCGTCAAGGCCAGAGAGGTGCGTGATGTCAAGGATGCGGGCGGGGGCGGCGATTTCGAGCCGCATCCAGTTCAAGAGCTCGGTGCCGCCAGCAAGGAATGCTGTGCCCGGCTCCCGACCCGCAGCCAACGCCTCGGAGACGACGGCGGCCCGCGAATAGGTGAAACCCTGCATGGCTCAGTCTCCCGCGGCCTGACGGACCGCCGCGACGATCTGCGGATAGGCGGCACAGCGGCAGATATTCCCGCTCATCCACTCACGGATTTCCGCATCGGACCTCGTGTGCCCCTCGGCGATGCAGGCAACCGCCGACATGATCTGACCCGGGCTGCAAAAACCGCACTGGAAGGCATCCTGGTCGACGAAGGCTTGCTGGACTGGATGCAGCATCCCTTTCTCGTCAGCCAGCCCTTCGATGGTCGTGATCTCGCGTCCGGCGGCGGCGGCGGCCAGCACCAAGCAAGCATTCACCCGCCTTCCATCGAGGTGCACGGTGCAGGCGCCGCATTCCCCAAAATTGCACCCCTTCTTCGTTCCAGTGAGTCCTAGATACTCGCGCAATGCATCGAGCAGCGTGACGCGCGCATCGAGCGAGATCGAATGCTCGCGGCCATTGACCTTGAGCGTTAGATCCAACTGCTCGCGAAACTTCATTCGGCCCGTCAGCATTTCGAACCCCCGTTCGTGTTCAAGGCATCGTCTGAGTAAACTTGCGGAACATCACGCCTTTCATTTCCGGACACATGCAGCGCAATCGGCACGACCGCACCTGCGAAGTCGCCGCGCCGCAGCGATCCGCCGCCCGGTCCAGCGCCTCTGCGCTTGCGTAGCGCGACAGCGACGGCCCATATCGCAACGAACAGTCCGACAATAATGAAGCCTATTGCGTTGAGATCGACGCCCCTCGCCCAATTCCAAAATGCGCCGTCGAGGTTCAACTTCTCCCCGAGCAATGCCGCGATCTCGACCGTCCCGATAATCAAGGCCACAAGGATGGAAAGGCCAGTGACGACGAGATTGTAATAAATTTTGCGCTCGGGTTTGGCGAGTGCCCAGCGGTAAGTGAAGCTCATGAAGACACCGTCGATCGCGTCCAGGAGCGACATGCCGGCGGCAAAAAGAACCGGCAGGCAGAGAATGGCGTACCAGGGCAGACCAGATGCCGCCCCGGAGGTCGTCAGCACCAGCAATGCGATTTCGGTTGCCGTGTCGAAGCTCAGGCCGAAGAGCAAGCCGACGAAATACATCTTGTGCGGCTTGTCGACGATTCGCATCGCCGGCGCCGCGAGACGGCCCGTGAAGCCGCGGCTCTCGAGTGCGCCACCGATCGACGCCCCGTCGTGATGTCCCGCCCGAACCTCGCGAAAGGTCCGCCAAATCCCGACAAAGATGACGAGGTTGAAAGCGGCGATAACGTATAAGAACCCGCTCGAAACTATGGTGCCCATCAGGTCCGCGAAATTGTGCAGCGACGAATAGTCGTCGAGCAGCCGGCCGACGGCGCCACGGACGCCGAGAGCCAGCAGCAAGGTCAAGGCGAACACGACGCTTGAATGACCGAGCGAGAACCAAAATCCGACCGACAAAGACCGCCTTGCATCGTGCGCCAGCCGGCGCGTCGTGTTGTCGATGGCGGCGATGTGATCGGCATCGAAGGCATGCCGCATGCCCAGAAGATACGCGGCGATGCCGACCCCGATGTCGAAGGCC
Source organism: Roseixanthobacter finlandensis (assembly GCF_043195105.2). NCBI lineage: Bacteria > Pseudomonadati > Pseudomonadota > Alphaproteobacteria > Hyphomicrobiales > Xanthobacteraceae > Roseixanthobacter > Roseixanthobacter finlandensis. Next base: position 1,166,382 of record NZ_CM195536.1, read on the forward strand.
TTGCCGCCGACGCTCAAATGCTGCGGCACGACGATGACGAGCAGGACGAGCCAGCCGACAATGTGGAGCGCGGCGACGACTATGATCATGCCGATCAAGCTTCTCGCTGCATCGGCATTGTCGTCCCAACGCGGCCGCAACCATGGCGGGCAACGGCAACTGGTGATCATGGACATGAGCCTGATGGGTCGCATCCTGAATTCATGCGACCGTGGGAACATACGGGAACGCCGCCCGCGGCTTCGACGTCACCGTCTCTTTGCCGATACCGAGGCGAACAGGAGCGTTGGCGGCGATCGAAAACATGACATCGGGAGCGTTGTCGGTCAGCGACCGGCCGTTCCATTCGACAAAGCCGAATACCGCCGGCGTGCCGACCTCGTAGGGGAGGATATTTGGCAAGAACCGCCGCGCGACCTTCTCGCCGTAGGCCCGCGGGCTCTCCGCGGTGCCGGTTGCCGATACGACCCCGGCGATGGCCCTGGCGATGGTCTCGCCGTAGGTCGCGCGATCGTCGGCCGGGCGGCCGGCGTCCAGACGATTGCCGAGGTCTTCATTGTATTGGGTGAACAACGGATGGATCATCGGCAAGCCGATACGGTTGATCGAACGCCATCCACCCGAGTCGGTGGCGAGGGTCGCCACCGCCCAAACACCAATCCGTTTGCCGCCGGCGCCGTTGAGCAACTCCGCATCCGGCACTTCAAGCACGATGGCATAGACCGTGTGTCCGGCGAAGAGGTTCTTTGCCCGGCTCGGCGTCCAGTCGCCGAGATTGATCGGCGTGCCGTCCTGGAAGGCGTGACCGACGGCGTGAAGCACGTCCGGCTCGATCCAGAACGGGTCGCCCGCTTTGCCGGCCCAGACACGCAAGCCAGCGGGCGTGGCGGCGGGTTCCCCGGTGACACCCCGGACGACGACTGAGCCCGCCGCATTCGGGTCGACAGCGGCGGCCCCCCGTATCGAACGCAGCACGAAACGCTGCCGGCCATTGGCATCGCGCTCGTCGAAGACGAGCCGATATGTGAGGTCCTCGACAGCGTCGCCATCGAGGTCGATTTTGAACTCGTACATGCCCTCAGGGTGATAACCCGGCACAGGGATGTCGCCGGCGATGGAGTGGCAGACATTGATCACAAAGACCGTGCCCTTTTCACCGCGGAAGACGTAGAGGTCCGTGATGTCCAGGCGGACGTCTTCGCGGGCGATCGGTGAATCGAGATGATGCGACATGGGTAGTGACCTTGAGGTATGGCTTGCTCAGTTGCGAATGAACGCGAGGAGTGCCTCGTTGATGATGTCTTTGTGCGTCGTGCACATGCCGTGCGGCGCGCCCGGGATCACCTTGAGCTCCGCCTTCTTCACCAGCTTTGCCGACAGCGCACCGGCATCGGCGAACGGCACGATCTGATCGGCGTCGCCGTGCAGGATCAGCGTCGGCACGTCGATCTTCTGGAGGTCGTCGGTCTGATCGGTCTCCGAGAAGGCCTTGACGCAGAAATAGGACGCCGGAAAGCCACACATCATGCCCTGAAGCCAGAACGACTGCCTGACGCCTTCGGAGGCCTCGACGCCGGGCTTGTTGTAGCCGTAAAAGGGGATGCTCAGGTCCAGCCAAAACTTGGAGCGATCAGCCACAATGCTGGCACGGATGTCGTCGAATACCTTGAGCGGCAGGCCGCCCGGGTTGTTCTCGGTCTTGAGCATCAGCGGCGGCACAGCGCCAATCAGCACCGCCTTGGCCACGCGCCGCGTACCGTGGCGCGCGATGTAGCGGGCGACTTCGCCGCCGCCGGTCGAATGGCCGATGTGGATGGCATCCTTGAGATCGAGCTTCGCCGTCAGCTCGGCGAGATCGTCCGCATAGGTATCCATGTCGTTGCCCTGCCAGGGCTGGCTCGAGCGGCCGTGGCCGCGCCGGTCATGGGCGATGACGCGATAGCCGTGGGTGCCCAGGAAGAACATCTGGTCCTCGAAGGCATCGCCGCTGAGCGGCCAGCCGTGGCTGAAAACGACGGGCTGACCAGCGCCCCAATCCCGATAATAAATCTCGGTGCCGTCTTTCATTTCGATGACTGACATTGCAAAGCCTCCTTCAATCTCGAGCGTAATCCGCTGTCGGATGTTTCTGAGCCGGCTAGCGCACGCGCACTGCCTCTGGCGCGCGCGCGGCCGATTCGGGAACGGCGCTTACTGCGTGGCGGCCGGCGTGAGATGGCTGCGAATGCCATCGCTGATCTGCTGTAAGGCCGCCTTGACTTCCGGCAGGCTGCGCAGCGCGTTCAAAGCCACGAAGTCGTGGATCATGCCGTTGTAGCGCACCGCGGTGACTTCAACGCCTGCGTCCTTCATCTTGCGGGCGTAAGCCTCGCCCTCGTCGCGCAGGGGATCGTTCTCCGAGGTGACGACAATCGCGGGCGGCAGGCCTTTCAGCTCCTCCTTGCTGGCGCGTAGCGGCGAGACATAGGGGAGGTTTTTGGTCTTCTCGTCCGGCGCGTAGAGATTCCAGCCATAGGCCATGAAGGCGCGGGTGAGGAAACGGCCGGTACCGAAATCGCGATAGGACGCCGTATCGACGCTGGCATCGGTCGCCGGGATCATCAGTACCTGATAGCTAATCTTCGGTCCCTTACGGTCCTTGGCCATCAACGCAAGCGCCGCCGTCATGTCACCGCCCACCGAATTGCCAGCGACCGCGATGCGGCTACCGTCGGCTCCGATTTCGTTGCCATGCGCGGCAATCCATTTCAGTGCGGCATAGGCTTGGTCCATCTGCGTGGGGTAGCGCGCCTCCGGCAGCGGCGTGTACTCGACGAAAACGCCGACCTGGCCCGACTCGACGACGAGGTCACGCAACAGGCGCTTGTGATTGGCGAAATTGCCGATAATCCAGACGCCGCCGTGGATGAACAGCACCACGCCCGGCTTTGCCGCCGGGTGCTCCGGCGTCATGATGTAAAGCTTCACCTCCTGGCCGTCCTGATTGATCGTCCGGTCGGTGACTGTCACGCCAGACATGTCGACCTGCGTCTTGTTCTGCAGAGCGGTGAAGATCTCCTGTGGCTTGGGCTGCGGAAGCCGCCAGAACGGTGTGCTGTCTTTGTTGATCTCGTTGAGGAAAGCACGCACCTGGGGATCGATGCGGTCGTCGGTTGCAGGGTTCGGCCCGGCGACGGCCTGTTGCGCCATCAGCGTCAGCCCTGTGACCAGCAGAGCGAGTGTCTTGGACAAACTCATGAACTCGTTCTCCTTGTGTTGCCCCGGATTAAGGCTGCCACGACGAATACACTGAGATAGTGCTTTGGTATTTTCCTTTAGCGCTGGTTCTTGTTTAGAACGACCGTGATGCTCTTGGACACGCGCTTATCGATAAGATCTGGCATTTGCGAATTTTGGAATAGAGTCTTGCCGCTGCGTCAGCGCCTGTGCCGCAGAAAATCTTCCGGGGCTCGTCGCCGGACGGAGGTGCTTTCCGAATCGGAAATCGACTGTGGCCGAAGGAGAAAAAATTAGGGCATCAGCCGATATAAACCCGTCTCTTATTTCCAATATTCCGTCACGCATGGCGGAGACTGGGAGCGGACTTCGCGCCCGATACAACTCTACGGGAGATGCGGCTCCTTGTGAGGATCGGACTCCCGCCTGGCCCAAATGGTGGGCACTTCGTCAGCGTCACCCTCGAATGCGTCGAGACTGGTCTTCCCGCGAAATACCCAATAGGCGTTGAACTGATAGGCAAGGACAATGGGAATTACGAAGCACAATCCAATGCCGACAAAGGCAAGCGTCTGCGGGTCGGCGGCACCGTCCCAGATCGTGATCTGCCGCGGCACCACGTAGGGCCATAGGCTGACACAAAGGCCGAGAAAGCCGCAAAGAAAGATAATGATCGACAAGGCAAAGACCTCGAATTCGACGCAGCGCCCGGTGCGTAGCGAATGCCACGCCGTCATAAGGGCCGCGGCGGCGACGACCGGGATCGGCGCAAGCCAGGCGATGTTCGGGAACGAGAACCAGCGCTCCACGACTGCGGGCTGGCTAAGAGCGGTCCAGATGCTCACAACCGCCATCATGATCGCGGTCAGAGCAACTGCCACCTTGCCGGCGCTGCGGGCAAAGGCTTGCGTCTGGCCTACCGTTTTCCAGACGAGCCAACCTGCGCCCATCAGCGTGTAGCCGCCGATAAGGCCGAGGCCACACAGCACGCCAAGCGGGCTGAGAAAGCTGAGAGCGCTCCCGGCGAACACGCCGTTTTCAACGTTGATGCCGCCGATGAAGCCGCCAAGCACCAGCCCTTGTGCGAAGGTCGCAATGATCGAACCGCCGAAGAAAGCGAAGTCCCAGGCGCCGCGTGAGCCGCGGGCATGGGCGCGGAAGGTGAAGGCAATGCCACGAAAGATCAGCGCAAACAGCATCAGGATGATCGGCACGTAGAAAGCCGGCAAGAGAATATAATAGGCTGGCGGAAACGCCGCAAAGAGGAACGTCCCGCCGAATACCAGCCAAGTCTCGTTGCCATCCCAGACCGGCTCAATGCTCGCCATCATCAGGTCACGGTCGCCGTCCCGTGGCGACAGTAGGAACAGAATGCCAATGCCGAGATCGAGACCATCCGCGAGCACGTAGATAATGATGCCGAAAGCGGCAGCACAAGCGAAGAGGAAGGGCATATCCATAATCATCGCTCCGCTGGAGTCGGCACCGGAGTCATGTGTGGTGCCGCACTTGTCTCGGGCGCATAGACCGCCGTCGGTGGCCCCTTCAGCACCTGGCGAGAGGCGAAATAGAGGAAGCCCGCGAATAGCATGAGATAGATAATCAGGAAGCCGGCGAGCGACGTTGCGACCGCATACGGTACGACCGGAGAGGCAGCAGCCGCAGTGCGCAACTGGCCGTAAACTACGAAGGGCTGACGACCCGTCTCGGTCACCGCCCAGCCGGCAAGCACGCCGACAAAACCGAGTGGCGTCGCCGCGACCGCCAGATACTGGAACCAGCGCGTGTCGTAAAGGCGTCCGCGCCAACGCAGGACCGCGCCGGTGATGGCAAGGACGAGCAACAGCAGCCCGATGCCGACCATCGCGCGGAAGGCAAAGAATACGACCGGTACGTATGGCCGGTCCCGCGGCGGCACGGCCTTGAGGCCCTGTACGGTGCCGTCCCAACTGTGCGTGAGATAAAGACTGCCGAGGTGCGGGATACTGATCTCGTAGAGATTCTTTTCCGCCGTGTCGTCCGGCCAGGCGAAGATCGCCGCCGGCACGTCGCCTTGCGTATTCCACAAGCCCTCCATGGCCGCGAGCTTGGTCGGCTGGTGCTTCCCGGTGTTGAGTCCGTGCAGATCGCCCAGAACGAATTGCAGCGGTACCAGCAAGAGCGCCGCCCACATCGCCATCGACAACCCAACACGCGAGCTTTCGACAAAGCGGCCGCGCAGCAGCTGAAAGGCCGACACACCGCCGACCACAAAGGCGCCGGTGATGAAGCTCGCGCAAACCATGTGCATCAACCGGTACGGAAAGGACGGGCTGAACACGACCTGCCACCAATCCACCACATGGAAAATGCCGTTGGCGTCCGCCACCGCCCCGGCCGGCGTCTGCATCCAGGAATTGGCAGCGAGAATCCAGAACGTGCTGGCGAGCGAACCGGCGGTGACCATAATACAAGCGAACAGGTGCAGCCCGCGCGAGACGCGGCCCTCGCCGTAAAGCATGATACCAACGAAGCCCGACTCGAGAAAGAAAGCGGTCGCCGCTTCGTACATGAACAACGGCCCGAGCACATTGCCGACCGCTTTAGAAAAACCGGCCCAGTTAGTGCCGATCTCATAGCTCATCACCACACCGGTGATGACGCCCATGCCGAAGCCAAGTGCAAACAGCCGCATCCAGAAACGCATAAGTTCGCGATAAACTGACCTTTCGGTCCACCACCATAGAATACTCATCCAAGTAACGAACGCCGAGAGCCCGATGGTCAGCGTCGGCCACAAGATATGGTACCCGACGGTGAACGCAAATTGCAGGCGAGATAGAGTCGCGGCGTCCATTATTATTACGAGCCTCCAAATGAGGCGCCACCGAGGACGCGGCGCGATTTAATCCGCATGTCGATCGCGGTTCTTTTTGATTTTTGCTCATTGTTTCGGCGATTCGTGAGAAGTCGAGCGATGGGGGCGCGCATACGATCCCGAATTCGCGGCGGAGTTCGGCTTTGCGACCAGCGCGGAGAACCATTCTGGCCACTTCGTTTGAGCCGCATTTTTACTGGAATAGCCGCGCTGTTCTCGTCGCGCGGCCGGCGACCACCTGCACAGGTTATTCCAAGAATAGGAATCACGCCTGCTCACGCCCCGCAGGCGACGCTTGTGCAGGCTAAAGGTCAATATTTCTGAGCGGCTTCGTCATCTGACCGGTCATTTGACAGAAGCGACGGCTTTCCTCGCCGCATAGGCTGCAATCTCCGAAAGCCAATGAGCCTTTGCATGGCGAAGCGGACAAATAGCTACGCTCCAGGCAACACCGCGCAGTCCTCGCACCATCAGGAATGAGACTTTGAAACCGGAACACGAATATTCAGATGCCGGCGACACGCCATATCTGGGAACACAGCGGACATCTTCTTGTCGCAGCGCGACTCGGCCCACCGAGACAAACCCGCTGGCGGTCAACGAACTGCGGATTTTCGACGCCGATGTGCTCGTGAAGCGCTCCGAAGAATGGGCCGGCGGCAGAGCCGTGCTGGTTGATCGCCAACCGCGCGCCGAGTTGACGAAATTTGCACACTGCTTGACTCGGCACACGATCGCGCTGCACGTCGAGGGCGCTAACACATCCGCGACCCTGAAATACGACGACGGCAATCAAGACGTGACGGGCAGCACGGTGGGCCAGGTCATGTTCGTTCCGGCAAGGCGGCGCCTTGAAGGCTTTGCCGATTACCCATCGAAATTTCGGCACTTGCTGCTGACGCTCGATCCGCAAATGCTCGATTGCGAGTGTGACAACACGGTCGACTTTGACACGCTGGATTTGCCCTATCGGCAGAACCTCAATGACGGCGTGATCGCCGGGCAGATGCGAGTGCTGCAGAGTGAGCTCGATCAGCCGGGGCCGCTCAGCCGCCTGTTTGTGGAAAGCCTGTGCTGCGAAATCGCGGTGCGCTCGTTGCGGATCTGTACCAGACGGGAACCTATGCGCATCAGTAGCGGTCTCGCGCCGCGACGCTTACGCCTAGTAAAGAACTACATCGAAGCCAATCTCTCCAACAATATAACGTTGGCGGACCTCGCTGCCATCGCCGATGTGAGCGCCTCGCACTTCTCGCGCGCCTTCCGCGCATCGACCGGCATTGGCGCGCACCGATATATAATCCGGCAGCGGATCGAACAAGCCAAGCGGCTGCTGACTGAGAGCAAAATGTCGATCGCTGAAATCGCCCTCGCCGCCGGCTTCGGCAACCAGAGCCATCTGACGACGCACTTCCGTCGCGAAGTCGGTACGACGCCGGCACGGTTCAGGAATCTGGCCTGACGGCCGGCTTTTGCCACTCCATCGAGAGCGGGAGCGCTGGACGCCTTGCGCTCCGCAAGACCGCACTCGCGCGGATTGTCGCAGTGTGCGGACGTATGGTTGTAGCAAAATTCTTGAATGGGTCGCCTGATGCAGCAAGGTTTCAAATGGCGTCGCGGCTAATCAATTAATTACTGTGGACGGGAAAGACCACGATCGACGCCGAGCCCTGCGCTCCAAATTTCCAGGAAAAATTACCGTTCAGGCTCTCCGCCAGCGAGCTAATGATCTTCAACCCACCTTGCGAGCGCGACTTGCCCGAATTCCGGCCGTTGTCGGTCACGATGCACAAGGCGACGCCCTCCTTCTCGATCAGACCGACGCGAATCGTCCCGCCCTGGCCGCTGAAGGCATGACGCACAGCATTGGTGATGAGCTCGTTCACGATCATGCCAAGCATCCAGCAGCGCTCCGACGCCAGCGCCATCGGCTGGGCGGCAATCACGATCTTGATATTCAGGCTGTCCAGTTTCGAGCGGCTGACCGCATGGCACAGGCGGCAAAGGTAGTCAGCGACATCGACGGTCGTGCCGAGATCCGGCATCTGCAGCGCCCGATGGACGCGGGCGTAATGCTCGAGGTGCTGCTGGACGTTGCCGAGCGCGCTCTGCACTTGTTGGTCGCCGCTGCGCGAGGCCGCGAGCGAAACTATGTAGACCGCCGAGGCGAACTCGTTGCTGATGCGATGCGTAATTTCGCGCATGAGCAGGCTTGCATCGGGCAAAGTCGGTTTCACGAGCACGTTCATTGCCACTCTCCCGAATTTGACATGGGCTTCCAGCCGTTCGCACTATCACAGCAAATTTGGAAATCGATCGATATCAGTTTGCTGCTCGTTTTTTCCGCTTCCTGTCTTGTTCGCCCCCTGATTTTGCTGCGTGTTGGCTTTGGCTCAACTTCTCCCACCGCCCGATCGCGCTTTCGCTACCAACCTTCCTCCTTGGCACGCTCGGCGTCGGCCGGAATGTGCTTCCCCAGCTTGACCGACCGGCACGGCGAAGACCACTTCCTGGCGCTGGCAGGCGCGCTTCATGGAAGAGGGTGTCGAAGGGCTGCTGCGCGACAAGACGCGGCCGCCGGGCCAACCGCCCGTGGCCGACGATAAGGCTGCGGCCGTGGTCGCGCTGACGCTGAAGCCGCTGCCACCCACTGGACGCGCGGGCCATGGCCAAGGTCGCGGGGCTGGCCGTCTCCACGGTGCAGAAGATCTGGAAGGCCCATGGTCTGGCCCCGCAACGCTGGCGGCAGTTCAGGCTCTCCAACGATCCGGCCTTTGCCGATAAGCTCAACGATGTCGTCGGGCTCTACGTCAGCCCGCCGGCCCATGCCCTGGTGCTGAGCCTCGACGAGAAGTCGCAGATCCCGGCGCTCGACCGCACCCAGCCGGGCCTGCCGCTGAAGAAAGGGCGCGGCGCCACCATGACCTACAAACGCCATGGCACCACCACGCTGTCATTCTCGACAACTATGCCGCCCACAACCACGAGAAGGTGCGGGCTTGGCTCGACCGCCACCCGCGCTGGACCTTCCATTTCACGCCGACGTCCAGCTCATGGCTGAACGTGGTCGAGGGCTTCTTCGCCATCCTGACGCGCGGGCGCCTCAAACACGGGGTGTTCCGGTCTGTCGTCGATCTCCAGGCCGCCATCAACCGCTTTATCGGAGAGCGTAACCAAACGCCCAAGCCCTTCGTCTGCGGGCCGACCCCGAAGCGATCATTGCTGCTTCTCCACAGCCGACCTTCGCGATAGGGCTAGAGTCGGCTCATCGCTGGCGTTTAGGCGCTACTCTGGCTTCCACGGCTCAGGCGGCGCGGCGGCCAAGCGCACGTGCCGCCTCGACGAACTCGGCCCTGAGATCTGGAGGTGCGTCCATCGCGCTATACAGCGCAAGTCGCCGTACAGGGCGAAAGCCGCAGTGCCCGAGGACGCAGCTGGAAATCCAGCGCCAGAACAGGTCGCCGCGGAACAACACGCCGAGGATTCGTGGTGAGTTCTGCGCGTGTAGATCACACGCGCAGAACGCCCCTTCAGCAGCGACTGAAGGTAGGGAAAACGTGTGTGGTAGCGCATCGCGAAGTCCAGCAGAAATACACGATCGACATATCCCTTGAGCAAGGTGGGCCCTGCCCACCACCAGTTTGGCGAGACGATGACAAGGTGCTCGCACCATTGGATCAGCGCCTGCTGCCCAATGGTGTCAGGCTCGAGCGACTTCTGGTTATGAAAGCCGGCCCTCAGCACCAGATCAAACTTCAGGTCGCGGAGGGCGATGCTTTTGATTTCGTGACCGCCGGCCCTAGCGCCGCCATCGTATGCCGCCGCCAGAGCGTCTGAGAAGCTGCCCACGTCCGGATGCGCATTTAGAAGGAGCACTTTCATTGCAGCTCACTCGGCGGATTGCCGCACGGGGATCGAACAGAGGGGGTCTTACGGAACGGCGTGCATTAGCCGCCCGCTTTGATCACGGCTTCGATATGCCGCGCAAGCTTCGGCACGCTGGCGGTCACAGCCATCAGTTCGCCGACACTTTGCGACGCGTCATCCGGCCATGCCACGCCGCCGAGAGCATTCGCGATGAGCGTACAGCAGCGAAGCAAGGATGCCGCAGACGACCAATGCCTTTCTCGTGATCACCTCAACCTCAAGGACACGGATTGGCGCATCGACGGCACCCGCTCTGTGATCGCAACACCGCAATCTCTCGGGAGTGCGCCGTTGGTTATAATTTTTGATCGAGCCACCAGAAGCGGCCTTGATCAATCTTCGCCGGACCCGCTCCGCAGAAAACGCCGAACGAGGCTGGCGTCGTTCTGGTGCGATTTCTGGGTCAGGCCTTCAGAAATGACCCGGCACACGCAGTCCACAGCGGAATCACACGTGATCAGTTCCGTCACGACGGACAAAATTTGTCGTGCTTTCGCACGCCGCCTTATGACTCGGATCAAATACGCCATGCGCCTCTGATGCTGTTGATACTCGCTTTACTACAATCAGATGGGCTCGCCATGACGAGTCAAAGTCGCATGATCGTTATCATTGGCGGTGGTATCGCCGGGTTGTGTGCAGCAGTCTACGCTCGAAAATGTGGCTATGAGGTCGAGCTTCTCGAATAGCACGATAGTCCAGGTGGACTGGCGACCAGTTGGAAACGGGGCGATTACACCTTCGAGACCTGCCTGTACCGGCTGCTTGGCTCCAATCCGGACGGCACCTTGCACGCGCAATGGCAGGAAGTGTGCGGCGTCGACGTCGATCGGCCGAATTGCAGAATCTTTAGCCAGGGCGGGTTTGCCAGCCTGACTGAAAAAAGACTGTCAGCCTCAAAGTCTTCAGTTCCGCATTGCGGGCACCTCAGCTTTGGACTGAGATACCGGTAATCTCCTCGCTTCTGCGCCAAAGCTTTTCGGCCGCGTCCGGGTCGATCGCATAGGCTTCGACGCCGGTCAGGCGATTGGCCCGATCTTCGCTGCCCAGATTGACGGAACCGCCCTCCGGCAGCACGGGCGTGATGTCGGAATCGGCGCAGTACACACCGCCTTTGCCGTCAAGCTGCGGGCTGACCGCGCACCAGACGTGGGTGGCCGCTCCCTGCGGCACCGATTTCAGGTCGCGACTCAGATCGACGACCGGCCGATCATTCTCATCGACGAACCCGGTCTTTTTCAGCATTTCCACCCCGACGTGCGAACCGAGATTGGTTCCTGCGATCCCGCCGGGATGGAGCGCGAACGCGCGGATGCCCACTTCCTTGCCGCGCCGGTCGAGGGCGACCGCGAAGAGGATGTTGGCCGTCTTCGACTGACCATAGGCCTTGAAAGGCTCATAGGCGCGGCGCTCGAAATTGATGTCGTCGAAAACGACCGGCGAGAAGCGGTGTCCGGCGGACGAGACCGAGACGACGCGCGCGCCACCGGCCCGCTGAAGTGCCGGCCAGAGCCGCAGGGTCAGTCGAAAATGGCCAAGGTGGTTGGTGGACAACTGCAGCTCATTGCCATGCGCATCGCGCTTCAACTCGGGGAGCGCCATGATGCCGGCGTTGTTGATGAGCAGGTGAAGCGGCAGACCCGATTCAACGAAGTCGCGTGCGAAGCGATCAATCGAGTGGGGATCGGTGAGGTCCATCGATTGAACCTCCATGCCGCCGCCTGCTTCGGCGATGGCCTTGCGCGCGCGCTCGACGTCACGCGCCGGCACGATCACCCGCGCGCCGGCGGAAGCGAGCGTGCGCGCCGTTTCAAGCCCAAGGCCCGAATAGCCGCCCGTCACGATCGCCACACGACCTACGAGGTTGACGCCCTTGATAACGTCCACGGTCGTCGAAGCCCGGCCAAACCCGCTGCCGATCGGTGCCTGTGCTGTGGTCATTGCTAGATCTCCGTTTTCATGAAGCCGTGGGCCAGCTTGTTGCGGTTAAGCCTAAAGACCCGATGGTGCCGGCGCGGTTCGCCCATCCACCGTCATGCCGGGAAAGCCGAGCATCGGAGCGAGCGTTGCGTTATTCTCGGCCGGAAAGTTCAGCTTCGGCTTGGAGACATCGTCGAGCTTCTTGATCTGCTCCGCCGACAGCGTGAGGTCGATGGAATCGAGGTTGGCGAGGAGCTGATCGACACGCCTCGCGCCGATAAGCGTGGAACTCACTCCGGGCCGCGACCGGACCCAGGCCAGCGCGACCGACGCTGAACTAACGCCCGCTTCCGAAGCGACGGCCGCGACCGCCTCAATGACGTCGTAGTCGGCTTCGCTTGGGACGCCCACCAAGCCCGTGCGCTTGGTATCGACATCGCCGCCGTTCCCGCGTTTGAACTTGCCGCTCAGGAACCCGCTCTTCAAAGGTGACCAGGGCATGATGCCCATTCCCAGCGCTTGAGCCATCGGAAAGAGTTCCCCCTCGCTTGTGCGCTCAAGCAACGAATATTCGAGTTGCAGCGCGATGATCGGCGCCCAACCGCGGAAGTGGGCTATCGTCTGAGCTTCAGCCGTCTTCCAGGCGGGAATGTCAGAGAATCCCACGTAGCGAATCTTGCCCGCCGTCACGAGATCGTCGAGACCGCGAAGCGTCTCCTCGACGGGCGCGGTTTGATCCCAGTTGTGGAGCCAGTAAATGTCGATGTAGTCGGTCTGCAGACGCTTCAGCGAGGCCTCGCATTGCTGGATGAGCGCCTTGCGCCCCGCGCCGCCGCCGTTGGGGTCTCCGGGAAATAGATTGCAGTAGAACTTCGTGCTCAGCACGATCCCGTCGCGGCGAACATCCCGCTGCCGAAGGTAGTCGCCGACGATCGTCTCGGAATGCCCGCCGGTGTAGATATTCGCCGTATCGATGAAGTTGCCGCCGCGATCGAGATAGGTAGACATCATCTCATGCGAGACTTCTTCGCTCGCACCCCAGCCGGCGTCTTCGCCGAATGTCATGGAGCCGAGGCACAGCGGACTTACGCGCAAGCCCGACCGGCCCAGCGTGATGAAATGGTTAAGAGGCATGCAGGACTCCTTTGGTTGGCGAGGGTTGCTCCTTGATAAGACGTCCGCTTTGAATGATGAATGATTGATCGTGCGAGATTCATGCGAGATAGTACAATTATGCGCACCGACCCGCTCTCAGATGTCCTTGATCTCGCCGATGCTCGCTGCGTGCTGACCGGCACGCTCATTGCCGGAGGCGGATGGGCGCGAAAATTCAAGCGCTCGGACGCGATCAAGTTTCTTGCCGTTGTCCGAGGGACGTGCTGGCTGTCGACCGAAGGCAGCCCGGCCGTTCCGGCTCGCTTCGAGGCCGGCGACGTCGTAATCACGAACGGAGCCCCAGGTGTCATCCTCGCCAGCGCTGCGGAATGGCTGGCGAATGCTCTTTCCACACCGCTTGAACGGGATGCAGACGGCAACCTGCGCGCCGGGGACGGCTCCGATTTCATGATGATCGGAGGGCTGCTGGAGGTCAACGAGCAGCGATGCGGCTTTTTGCGGGAAAGTCTCCCTCCGCTGGTACATGCCAACGGTCAGAGAAGCGAAGCCGCCAAGCTTCGCTGGATCCTTACAGAATTGGCAGAGGAGACGCAGCGCAAACGCGCCGGTTCGACGACTGCGATCATGCACTTGGCAAAGCTGCTGTTCGTGGAGGCTTTACGGCTGCACATCGAATCCACGAAATCGGACAAATCTGGGTGGCTCATCGCGCTTGACGACAGGCGCATCTCTATCGCGCTCCGAGAAATACATGCTCAACCGTCGCATGCGTGGAATTTAGAGGAACTGGCGAGGCTGTCCGGAATGTCGCGGACATCCTTCGCGGTACAGTTTCGCGATGTCGTTGGCATCCCGCCTTTGACCTACGTGCTCAACTGGCGGATGCGCCTGGCCGAAAGAGAGCTGAGCGAGACAGATCACTCCGTTGCCGATATCGCCTGGTCACTCGGATATGGGTCCGAGAGCGCCTTTAGCAACGCTTTCAGCCGGGCGACCGGCGTGTCGCCAGGCCGCTTCCGAAAGGAGGCGATGCAGACCTATGCCGAACGCCGACGCAAGGTGGACCGCCGCGCGGTCGAAGCCGAATAGGTTTCTGTGGCCCAATGCTTCATCGGTTGCGGGAGAACGCGGGGGATCTTGTGTGGAGCAATCGCCGTCACTTTTGGAAGGGTGCAGAATCGTCTGGAGGAAATGGCCGGGTTCTATCTCGCGATCCGTCAGTCGGTGGAGACGGCGCTGCGGCGGTGGCACGCAAGTAGGCCGCGATAGCTTGGGTTCCGTGGCCAAAAGAACGTCACAGGCAGCACTCGTGTCTGACGGCCTTTTCAAAACGCGGGCAAGATCTTTGCATGAGACTGTCGGAAGCGCCGTCAAATCGGTCCGCTATAATTGGACCGATGAGTGACCATCAGTGGAAATCAACGGCTTAACGCAATCCGATTTGCAGTCAACAATGGAGGACGAATGATCAATGAGCTATCCTGTAGCCCTATATCTTTCCTAAGCCATTTCCCTCCGGACCCCTCCAGGGCATCGCATCCCCCTACTTCCACTCGAATATTTTTTTCCGCCCCAAGCATCTGATATGTTTGAAAAATAACTTTAGCGGCTGAGCATACCGTGAACTGTACCGTCAAAAACCTAGCCCTTTGATTTTGCTGGCTTTTCAGAGGCGAACCTAGCTGGAAAAATTCTGTGAACTATCGGCATCTATTGGCCACTTCGCAGAGAGGCACAGATCGCAAACGTCGAATCTGACGCACGGATAAAGTACCGCCAAAACTGGCAATATCAATGCTCCCATCTTGATCCCGGATCGTTGGGATCTAGCACATTGCGTGTACGATAGAGGTTGAGAGGGTGAAGACAGTTTCTCGGGAAGAGCTCTGCGAGCAGGTTTGGTTCAAACCCATGACTAAATTTGCCGCAGACTATGGTGTACGTGTACGGCGTTGAAGAAGATCTGTGATCGCCACCAAATTCCGACACCAGAAAGTGGGGTACTGGGCGAAGCTGGATACGGCTAACGGGTAAACAAGGAAGCCCTACCGTCACTGACCGAAGCAAACTTAGCTTACAGTCAGAATATCAGGAAGTTCCGAGTAGTATCTGTCTCCGTCGGTGCGCGAAGCCAAAAAGAAGGCAGCATGATTCCCAACAGGCTGCGACTTGGTGAACTGCGGCACCTGGGGATCCGCGCTCGCGACCGGGGCACCTTGTCGCGGTGGGCCGTTCTTCAACAGTCCCGACGCTTGCGGCAATAGGCCAGAGCCGCCCCGGTAGATCCTTGGCGCTATCGCCACCGCTTTACGTGGTCGACCAGGGCCCGAAGCTTCGGGGCAAGATTCCGCCGGTTGGGGAAATACAGAAAGAAGCCCGCAAATGGCGGGCAAAAGTCTTCGAGAAGAGGCACCAACTGGCCGGATGAGACATAGGGCCTGAAGGTCTCTCCATGCCGAAAGTTATGCCTCCGCCCGCGCAGGCGGTGCGGATCATCAGCCACATGTCATTGGTGGTGATCTCTGGATCGACGGCGACGTCGTACTCACGCCCTTCTTCGCCGAACTCCCAGCGGTAAGGCGCTGTCTGCGGCGCGGGACGCCAGCCGATGCAGCGATGCTGCGCCAGCTCGGACGGATGCGAAGGCTTGCCGAACCGCTCGATATAGGCAGGTGCGGCGACCACGGTCTGGCGCTGCTCGCCCGACACCGGGATGGCGATCATGTCCTGGTCGATCACTTCGCCAAGCCGCACCCCCGCATCATATCCCTCCGCCACGATGTCGAATTCCTCATCCGTGACGGTCACGTCGATCTGAACAGCCGGATTGGCGTCAGCGAAGCCGGCCAGCAGTGGCCCTGAGATGAAACGTTCCGCGATCGATGACACCGCCAGCCGCAAAAGGCCGCTCGGCGCGCTGTCCTGATCCGCTGCGGCGTCCAGGGCCAGGCCGACCTCGGCGATGGCCGGCGCCACGCGCTGGAAAAGCTGCTCACCGACTTCGGTCAGGCTGACGCTACGCGTCGTGCGCTGGATCAGCGCGACGCCAAGGCGATCCTCGAGGCGACGGATGGTCTGGCTTACCGCCGGCCGCGTCACGCCCAGGTGCTCGGCGGCCGCGCGGAAGCTTCGCCTCTCCGCGACGGCCAGAAAGACAGAGATTCCAGTGAGATCGATAGCCATTGGTAAGCTGAATTTACCAGCGCAGTTATCATTGGGCAAGTTGTCCGGTGGGCTGACGGCCCCTAGTTTTCGATCAGCGAATTCAGAGGGACCCAAAATGACGCTTACTGACTACAGGTTGCTGGGACGCTCGGGTTTGCGTGTTTCGCCGTTGAGCCTGGGCACCATGAGTTTGGATCGGATTGGGGCTGGGGTGCGGATAGTAACGAGGCCCGCCGCATCTTCGATCTCTACATCGATCGAGGCGGCAATTTCATCGATACCTCGGTGAACTACACCAACGGGGCGGCCGAACGCTTCCTCGGGGAATTCGTCGGCGACAAGAGGGAGCGGCTCGTTCTCGCGACGAAGTTTACGATGGCCCGCGAGCCCGGCAATCCCAATTCGGGCGGCAACCATCGCCTCAACATGGTGCGGTCTGTCGAGCAAAGTCTGAGGCAGCTCGTCACCGACCGGATCGATCTCTTCTACCTCCACGGATGGGACATGACGACCCCGCCGGAAGAAGTGATGCGGGCCCTCGACGACCTCGTCCGGTCCGGCAAGATCCTCTATCTCGGCATCTGCAATACGCCTGCCTGGCGGATCGCCGAAATGCAGGCACTCGCCGCCAAGCGGGGATGGTCGCCCTTCGTCGCGCTCCAGATCGAATACAGCCTGGTGGAGCCCACCGTCGAGCATGAGCTCATGCCGATGGCCGCAACGATGGGGCTCGGCGTACTCCCCTGGTCGCCGCTGGGTGGCGGCGTGCTGGCCGGCAAATACTCCAAGGCGGATGTCTGGGATTCACGCGATACCGCGGTGTCCCCCAGCCGCAAGGGCGTCATCGCTTCATCGGGGCATCTCACCGAGCGCTCGATCGAGATAGCGCAGGAAGTTCGCGAGGTGGCCGAGGAAGTGGGATCGACGCCGTCCCAGATCGCACTGGCGTGGACGCTCGCGAACCCGACGGTCGTGTCGCCCATCATGGGCGCCCGAACCCTCGCCCAGGCGGAGGAAAATCTGGACGCTCTCGAAGTGACGCTGTCGCCAGAGCAACTCGATCGCCTGAACCGGGTCAGCGAACCCGATCCGATATTCCCGGCCCGCTTCGTGGAACGCCCCTTGGTTCAGCAGCTCATCTTCGGCGGCGCTTCCGTGGCTCGCCGCAGCTGAAAGACCAATCGCCTCCCGCATGCAAACGAAAGGAACGATCCCATGACCCTCTTTTCATTGCGTTCCCGCCTTGCAGGCGCGGGCCCCAGGCTGCTTATCGCCTCGGCATTCCTGGCCGTCATCGCGCCGGCACATGCCAAGATCACAGGATCCGACCCCGGCGCGGAGATCCATGACACTGCCGTCGAAGGACGAAACAAGGCCATCGTCCACGATGCTTTCGAGAAATGGCGTGAAGGCACCTACGTCTTTGCCGCGCTGCTCGCCCCCGATGTCGTCTGGACGATCCACGGCTCTGGCCCGGTGGCGGGCACGTACCGCAGCCAGGACGACTTTGTCGAACGGGCGTCGCGCCCCCTGACAAGCCGTCTCGCCACCCCGGTCGTACCGGAGGTGCGCAGTATCTATGCCGTCGGAGACACGGTTCTCATCCGCTTCGACGGTTCGGCGACGACAACCTCGGGCGCACCGTATCGCAACCAGTTCCTCTGGATGTTCCGGATGAAGGACGGCTTGGTCATCGAGGCAGAGGCGTTTCTGGATCTCGTCGCCTACCAGCAGGTCGTCGAAAACAACGAGCCGCGCGCGCAATAGCCGGAGGTCGCGCGGCCGTTCCACGGCCAGCCTCGCGCGCCGCGCGCGGGTCAACCGGCCTCGAAACCCCGGCGGCACCCCGTTCGGCGTTCGGCGCGGCCCACTACCACAGCCGCCTTTTGGGAGCCCGATGATGCGACACGCATTTGCAGTCCTGATGACCGCCACACTCTTGAGCCAGTCCGTACAAGCTGAGGAAACCACATTGCAAGCGAACCATCCCTATGCCGGCATGTGGGTGACCGACGATGGTCGTGTCCGCCACGAACTCCTGCCCAATGGTCGCTATGTCGAGGCGCGCGGCACACGCGAGCGCGCCTATGAAGGCCGTTATGAAGTCGCCGGCACGCATATCGAATATTGGGACGACAAGGGCTTCACCGCCGACGGCGACTTCGTGGACCTCGACACCTTGCATCACGGCGGCATGATATTGCGCCGTCGAGCGGATTCAACGGCAAAGCCCTGACGCCGCGTCGCTGGCCCGATTGGGCGGCCTATCGGGTCCTCCCGACCAGAGAAGTCGCCGCCGCAACGATCGCCGCGCGGGGCTCGCGCGGGGTCCAGCCGAGCACGTCCTGAGCTTTCTCATTCGATGTCTTCTTGGCGTAGCCAAGGTCGGCAACGAAAGGACGCATCTCGCTGTTGAAGCGGGCGGCGATGCGGACCACGAAGTCGGGGAGCGCCCGCGTCGGGACCCGCTTGGCTGCATCGCCAAGCGCGGCCCTGATAGTGGCGCCGATTTCCTTCAGGTTGAGCGCTCGGCCGTTCGACAGCAGGAACCGCTCACCGGCCGCAGCCGGGTTGGTCATCGCCATGACATGCGCGCTGGCCACGTCGCGGACATCGACCACGGGTATGAAGAGGTTCGGGACCACCGGCATCGCGCCGTCGAGCATGCGCTGGACGATGTGGTTCGCCCCGGAAATCTCCTTGCCCATCACCGGCCCCATGACCGCTACCGGCAACATCGTCGTCAGTTCCAGGCCGCCGTCCTCGGCGGCGATGAAATCCCAGGCCGCGCGTTCGGCAAGGGTCTTGCTCTTGCCGTAGGCATCGACGCCGGGCCCATCGAGAATCGTCCAGTCGGCTTCGGTGAACACATGGTCGTTATGCGGGTGCCCCCAGCTCACGGCGTGGAATGCGGAGGTAAGAACAACCCGCTTTACCCCCGCGTCGCGGGCCGCGCGCAGCACGCGCAGCGTGCCTTCGCGCGCGGGGACGATCACATCCTCCTCGTTCGCGACCCGCCCGGGCTGGACCGGCGAGGCGACATGCAGGACGACATCCATGCCGGCGACGGCCTCCGCCCAGCCCTGGTCGCAGAGGAGATCGGCCGCGACGAAGCTCAGCCCGTCGGAATGAACCATGCCCGCGTCCTTGAGGACGCCACGCGCCGCCGCTTCCTTGTCCAGCGACCGGATGGTGGAGCGGACGAGATGGCCTTGCTCCAGAAGCTTGAGGATACAATGCCCGGCGATGAAGCCGGAACCGCCGGTGACAAGAACGCGCTGCTGATTCATGACGGGTTGCCTTTGTGAACGCGATGATCGTCGGCCAGTCGGTCGCGCCAGCGTGTCGGGGTTGTCCGCTCCCAGCGGCGGAAGGCCCGAACAAATGAATTGGGCTCGGCGAAGCCAACCAGCATGGAAATGGCCACCGCATCGAGCTCGGTGGTGGCGAGCAGCCGGTTTGCTGTGGTCCGCCTGACGCCCGCGAGCTGCCCTTGAAAGCTGGTCCCGAGCTCATGGAGCCGGCGTTGAAGCGTGCGGTCGCTGAGATTGAGGCGCTTCGCCACCGCCGCGACACTCGGTCCGCATCCCTCGCTCAATTGCCGTGCGATGGCGACGCATACCTGTCCCACAAAAGCGGGAAAGCCCTCTCCTTCACGGATTCGCTGCTCCAGGCCCTCCAGCACATGCGCGAAGGCGCCGCCGTCCGCGGTGAGAAACGGAACGTCGAGCGCTGCGGGATCGAACACCATTGCGTCACTCGCGGCCCGGAAAACGATCGGGCAACCGAAGTGGCGACGCAGGAGCCCCTCGTCGGTCGCGCGCCGCGTTAGTTCGAGCCGGATCGGCCTGGCCTTCCCGCCGGTGCCCCGCCGGGCGAGCTGGTTCAGCGAGGCCATGGTCATATCGACCAGCAGGCGTGGCACCGGTCCGGTCGCCTGGAGCCAGCGATATCGGACGACGGCTTCGCCGCCTTTTACCTCGACCTCTACGAATTCGGGGCAGGTCAGGCTTTTGTACCGGGAGAGCGCAGCGAGCGCGTTGCGAAAGTCGGGCGCGTGCAAGGCGACGATCGACCCGACGCCGTAGCCACGCGCGATCCCTTCGTCACCAAAGCGAATGCCTGCGCGGGGGTCAGGAAACTCCTCCTCGGCCGCCGCCCAGATCTGGAAGAATTCGTCCGTCACCCACGCATTCGACATCGACACGCCCGCACGGGCGCACAGCCGCTCAATCGGCATGCCGAGCGTCGACAAGACGCCGGTCGGCAGCGAAAAGGTATGGGGGCTTCGCATGGACGGAACATAGGCGTGCCGGGCAATCGCAACAAATCCGATCGCGCCAATCGGCGATGAATTCGCGGCGGCCGAAAGCCCGTTAGCGGCGCACCTTAGTCTATCGGCCGCATCGCGGCATCGTTGCCTCCACTATGTCGCCGCGCGAAGTCGACGAACGCCTTGAACGCGGCGGTCGGATTGCGCCGGCTCGGATAGTAGAGGCTCAAGGGCGACAGAGTGGGCGTCCAGTCTTCAAGCACGCGCACAAGGCGGCCTGCCTGGATGTCGTCCCGCACGTCGGACTCCATTGCCAGGGTGAGGCCGACGGAAGCGAGGGCGGCGGTGCGTGCGAGGCTCGCTTCGTCGAGGGTAATGGCGCCCTCCACGTCTATATGGACCGATTGTCCATCCTGCTCGAACGGCCAGCGGTAGATCGCGCCATCGGGAAGCCGGACGCGGAGACAGGAATGCCCGGCGAGATCCTGGGGGACCATGGGCGTCCCGTGCGCTTTCAGATAGCTCGGTGTACCCACCACGACATTGCGCCGCGCGCCGCCCAATGGGAGTGCGATCATGTCGACTGGCACAAGAGCTGAGCTACGGACGCCGAGGTCGAAGCCACCCGCCACAATATCCACGAGGCGACCCTCTGTGACGATGTCGACGTGAACCTGAGGGTGAATGCGGAGAAACGGCAGGACAAGCCACGAGAAGATCTCCCGCGCCGCTGTCGGAAAGGCGTTGATGCGCAGCGTGCCCGAAGGCGTGGCCCGTTGAGAGCGCGCAACCTCCATCGCCTCATGAATGTCCTGTACGGCAGGAGCGACTTGCGCGACGAACCGTTGACCGGCCTCAGTTAAGGAAACGCTTCGCGTCGTCCGGTTGAAGAGCCGTACTCCGAGCGTGTGCTCCAGCTTTCCCACCGCATTGCTGAGCGCGGTCGTCGAGACCCCGAGCTCAAGCGCAGCCGTGCGGAACTTGCCCCGGCGGGCGACCATGAGAACTGCGTCCAATTCCGTCAGGCTGCTTTGCACAATTATCCCGACTTTCTTGATGAGACATCTCAAATTGTCCCGATTATCGCGTGAGCTGTCCATCACTATGTTGACTGGCAACCGCATTTGCAGCCGCCGCGGCTGCGACCGCAGTAATCAGGAAAGAACAATGGCGCTCGAACTTCCAACCCCAATCGCCGCATATGTGGCCGCAAACGCCCGCCTGGACGTTGACCGCATGCTGACACCCTTCGCAGCCGACGCCGTCCTCCGCGACAACGGCGCCGTTTTTCGGGGGCGCGCCGCAATCAGGTCGTTGCTTGAAGAGGCCGTGGTCGGGACGAAGGCGATTTTCACGCCAGACACCGTGCGGCACGAGGACGGTCAGGTGGTCGTCGAGGGCCCCGCCCATGGCGACTTCAAGGGCAGGGCGATCCGCTTCACCTACCGCTTCACGCTCGAAAACGACGCGATCCAGGTTTTGGAGATCACGGCATGACCATCAAGGCTGATCCGACCGAGTTCGCGGGCAAGCGCGTGCTCATCAGCGGCGGCACCAAGGGTCTGGGCCGCGCCACCGTCGACCGCTTCCTGGCCGGCGGCGCCCGAGTAATCACCTCCGCCCGCGGAAACTTGGAGCCCATCGACGGCGTCGAGTTCGTCCAGGCGGACCTAACCACGGCCGAAGGCGGGGAAGCCCTGGCCAAGGCGGCGCTCGAGCGTCTGGGCGGCGTCGACATCCTGGCCCATGTGATCGGCGGCTCGACCACGCCCGGCGGCGGCTTTGTCGTCTTAACGGACGACCACTGGCTCTCCGAACTGAACCTGAACCTGCTGGCCACGGTCCGTCTCGATCGCCTCCTGATTCCGCAGATGATCGAGCGGGGCGCCGGCGCGGTGGTGCACGTCACCTCCATCCAGTCGGTCCTGCCGCTTCCCGAGGCGACCACCGCCTACGCCGCCGCCAAGGCCGCGCTCAGAACCTACAGCAAGTCGATCTCCAAGGAGCTTGGACCGAAGGGCGTGCGGGTCAACGTCGTGTCGCCCGGATGGATCATGACCGAATCTTCCGTAGACCTTCTGAAGCGCATTCAGGCCGCCAATGGCAGCACGATCGAGGAGGCGCGGCAAGTCGTCCTCGACAGCCTGGGCGGGATCTCGATCGGGCGTGCGGCCGAACCTTTTGAGGTCGCTGACCTCATCGCCTACCTGGCCTCTGATCGCGCTGCCTCGATCCACGGCGCCGAGTTTGTTATCGACGGCGGGACCGTTCCAACCGTCTGATCACAGGGACTTGTCCACGCTTGGCCGAATTGCCAAGCGTGGACAGACGCCTGACGATGCCCTGGCGCTCTCAACGTCTGCTCTCCCGGCAACGAGCGACTGTCCACGCCTCACCTTCTCGGTACCGTTCGCCGGCCGACCTGTAGAGCTGCCGCGCCATGAAGGTTCGGAGAGGTATTCGCGCCAGCAAAGCATCGAACGCTCGGTCGCCGCAACGCCCGCACGTGCGCACAGCCGTTCGATCGGCATGCGTTCGACGCGTCTTGAACGGGCCCTTAAATCAACCCTTCTTGTTGGGCCTGATAGACCGAACGGACACTGCAATGAAAACCCAGGCTGCGGGCAAGGGAGCTATCCACGTGCAGGTACCAAGGGTGTGAAAGCGGTTCGGCGCTCGATTCCATTTGTACACCGAGGAGGCCGGTGAGCTCATAAATCGAGGCCGGGGCATCGTCGGCGACATTCACCACGAGCCGATCGAACGCACCCTTCAGCGCCAATTGGACTGCCGTGGCGATGTCACGATGGTGCACCGTGCTCATGCGTTGCGCGGGATGCCAACTGCTGACGTGTTTGGGAAGAGATTCGAAATGTCCGTCGCCGTCGCCATAGACGAACGGGAACCGGATGATTGACCAGTTCAGGCCGCTTTCCCGCAATTCCTGCTCTGCGGCCAGCTTGCTCGCGGGATAGGCGTGATGGGGATTGACCGGATCATCTTCTCGGCCAGGGTGCGGATTGTCGTTGTTATAGACATGACTGGTGCTCGACAGGATGAACCGCGCATCGGGAGCATGCGCCCGCGCGGCGGCGATCAGGTTGCGCGTTCCATCGCGGTTGCTCTTCCAGATGAGATCGCTGTCCTGCGTGCGAAATACTGCGGCCAGATGCACAATGGCGGAAACCCCGCGTACGGAAGTTGAGAGGGTCGCAGGGTCGAGTATGTCGCCCATGGCGGCCTCAACGCCGTCAGGGCATGCTTTGCCCGCCCGCAGCAAAACACGGCAAGGAAAACCCGCTTCGACCAGCCGCGGAAGAAGGCGCTCGCCAACAAGCCCGGTGGCCCCCGTAATGAGTATGGTCATCTGCTCAATCCTTTCGCAAAAGGTTCTGCAGTCGTTCCGTCGCCGATTGCAGGACGCGGATTGTCGTGGCCAACTCGGCTGCATCGATGCTGCCGAAGGCAGCTTCATGAATGAAAGAAAGATCGGGAAGTTCGCGCCACAGCGCCTCACCTGCAGCGGTCAACGTCAGCAGACGCTGACGTTGATCTTCTCCGCTTGAGGACTGCTCAACCAAGTCTTTGCGAACGAGAGTCGAGATGATGCCGCTCAAGGTCGCCCGTTCAAGTTCGAGTGCGCGACCAAGGTCACGCTGAACCGATGGGCCGTTGTTGGCGAGATGGCAGAGGATGAACCATTGCGTGGAACCCAGGTCGTAGGGTCGCAAGGTCGCATCCATAAGGGCGCGGCCCGCGAAGTAACACCTCTTCGTCCACGCTGCCGCTGAGACGAGCTCCGGATCCTTCCGACTGCTCACAAAAAGACCTCTACTTTGTTCGTTACCATACAATAATGGTATGGTAACGAACAAATGTCAAGAAGCGAAGACCTCCGAACTGGGTCGCGGCGTTCAAAAGATGCCCGGCAAGCCTCCTCCCGCCTGCCTGGGAGATGGTGCGTCCGCCTTCGCGGCGTCATCGGGTCCTGTCCAGCTGCTTCAACAGGTCGACAAAGGCCCGCAGCGGCGACGGCACGTGTCGGCTACGCGGGTAATAGAGCGCCAGACCCGGTGTCGGCGGGCACCAGTCATCGAGAACGGTCACAAGCTGACCCGATTTCAGAAATGGCTTGGCGAAAGGCTCGGGGACATAGGCGATGCCGCGCCCGGCTGTCGCTGCCTGCACGATGAGATCATTGTCGTCGAGGGTGAGATTGCCGGGCACGTCCACCGCGATCTCGGAACCGTGTTTGGCAAACTCCCAGCGATAGCGCTTCGCGCTGGGCAAACGTTGACGGATACAGCGATGCACATGGAGGTCGTCGGGCGTCTTCGGGCGCGCGCTGCCCTCCAGATAGGACGGCGAGGCCACGGCTATGAAACGCACGTCGTCCCCGAACTTCACTGCAACCATGTCTCGCGGAACGGCCTCCAGCAGGCGCACGCCGGCATCGAAACCCTGCTCCACGATATCGACGAGCCGTCCCTCCGATACCAGATCGATCTCGACATCGGGATAGAGATCGAGAAATCGCGGCACGAGGTCTGTGAGCAGGATGCGGGCGCCGCCCTTGTTCGCGTTGATCCGCAGCGTGCCGCTGGGGGTCCCGCGTTCTTCCGATAGGGTGTCGAGCGCCTGGTCAAGATCCTGAAGAACCGGGTCGAGGCGCGCGAGCAGTCGCGCGCCGGCATCGGTCAGCGACACGCTGCGCGTCGTTCGGTTGAACAGCCGAACGCCCAGCTTTCCCTCCAGGCCGATTATCGCGTGGCTGAGTGCGGAGCGCGAAACGCCCATGACATCGGCGGCCCGGCGGAAACTCCGATGATTGGCCACCGCTGCGAAAGCGGCCAGATCGTTCAGGCTCGGACGGGTCATTCGTGATCACTCTTCACCACTTCATCCCATATTGACGATCTTATATCACCAATATCCGCCCTCTACATCCCAGGAGTGACAGATGGAGAGTTGATATGCCCAAGACATGGTTCATTACCGGCGCCACTTCGGGCCTCGGCCTTGAGATGGCGCAACAACTGCTCGCCAGGGGGCACAGGGTGGTCGCAACCGCCCGCCGCCCCGAAGCCCTGGAGCAGCTCAGGCCGGATCACCCGGACCGATTGGATGTTGTCCAGCTCGATCTGGCAGAAACGGACAGCATCACCTCCGCGGTCGAGAGCGCTTTTCAGCGATACGTACGGATAGACGTGATCGTCAGCAACGCGGGCTATGGCCTGTTCGGGGCCGCAGAAGAGGTCTCGAAGGCGCAGATCGACCGGCAGATCACCACCAACCTCGCAGGATCCATCCACCTGATCCGTGCCGCGCTGCCCTTTCTTCGAAGGCAACGCGGCGGACGGATCGTCCAGGTTTCTTCCGAGGGCGGGCAGATCGCTTATCCGGGCTTCAGCCTCTATCACGCGACCAAATGGGGCATCGAGGGCTTCGTCGAATCCGTCGCACAGGAAGTGGCTCCCTTCGGTATCGACTTCATCATCGCCGAACCGGGGCCGACGGGCACGAACTTCGGTGCCAACCTCGACCGTGCAGAGCCTTTGGCTGCCTATGAGGAAACCCCTGCCGGCGCCGTTCGCCGCGCGATCAGTGACGGAAGTTTCGCGATCAAGGGCGACGCGGCGCGGACCGTGGCCGCAATGATCGCGGCTGCCGAGAGCGACGCGCCGCCATTGCGGCTGGCGCTGGGCAGCACAGCCTATGCCTCGATTTCACAGGCGCTTTCCGCGCGCCTGAAAGCCCTTGAGGCGCAGCGGGGAGTGGCCGATTCCGCCGACCGGCAGGATCCGTGAACCGCATCAGCGTCCTGAAAACACGGACATAAAGAGAGGACAAACATGTCCATTCGACCAACGCTATTGGCGATCGTTCTCAGCATCGCGTCTTCGTCTGCATTTGCGCAGACCGCCGCCGACAATCAGGTATTGGGCACCTGGAAACTGGTGTCGGCGACCATTGATCCAGGTGGGCAAGATATCCCGGCCTATGGTCAGAACCCCAATGGCCTGCTCGTCTTCACGCAGGACATGCACTTTTCGGCAGTGATCACCGATGCCGATACCCCGCGCTTTGCCTCGGATGCCCGTGGCAAAGGGACGGACGAGGAAAACCGCATGGCCGTGTCACGCAACATCGGGTTCTTCGGCACCTATACCGTCGATGAGAGGGGTGAATTCAGCGGCAACCGTGTGGAAGGGGCGACATTCCCGAACTGGGTTGGCAGCGTCCGGACCCGTGATGACCTCACGCTGGTCGTCGCCGGAGACCGCATGACCGAACATTTTCGGCGTCCGGAAGGGACCGAAATCAGGATCGAATGGCAGCGCGTCAAATGAGGCGCTACGCATGATGCTTGACCCAACATCGCTTGGTGGTCACCGACCGCCGTTGCGAACGTCTCAGCCGACCGGCGCGATGGGGTGCCGTTGCGTTCGGGCCTGCCAGTCGTAGCTCCGAACGTAATCGAGAAATGCTCTCATGGTAGCGCTGGGGAGGCGACGGCTCGGATAGTACAGAAACCAGTGCGGCAATGTCGGGCTGCAATCGGAGAGTAGTTCAACAAGCTCGCCATTCAGGATATGCGGTTTGGCATAGTCATCGAAAACATGGGCTATTCCTCTGCCGGCCAGCGCCGCCTGCAGCTCGTTGTGCGCCGAGCTGACCATCAGGCGGCCCCTGGGAGTGACCTCTATCTCTTCGCTTCCGTCGGCAAACCGCCAGGTGGCCAAGGTACCCCCAGGATATCTGCGCTTGATGCAGTCATGGCTGACGAGATCGTGCGGAACCTGCGGCTGACCATGCTTTTTGATGTAGTCCGGTGAAGCGACGATCGCATAGCGAAGTGCCGGTCCGAGCGGGAGCGCGATCATATCCTGCGCCAGTTGCTTGCCGAATCTCACGCCGGCATCGAAGCTCTTTTCGACGATGTCGATAACCGCCGCATCGCTGATGATTTCAATGCTCACCTCGCGATAGGCATCCATGAAGTCGAATGCCAGCGGGCAAAGATAATGATCGACGGCCGGCGCCGGGGCGTTGATCCGAAGCGTTCCGGACGGAGTGACCCTCAGCTCGTCGACTTCGGCCACCGCAAGCCGGATATCACTCAACGCTGGGGCCAAACGTTCGAGGAGGCGCTGTCCTGCTTCCGTGGGGGACACGCTCCTCGTCGTACGATTGAGCAGTCGGATCCCGAGCGCCTCTTCCAGGGCGTTCATCGTCTGGCTTAAGGCCGACGACGACACGCCGCGCTCAAGCGCCGCCGCGCGGAAACCGCCACACCGGACGATCGAGACGAAGACATCGAAGCTGTCGAGCCGAACAGGGTTCATTGGGAAGCTATTCTAATCATGCCGATCGCAATTGCGCATCTTATCGGCTGAATAGCCCCATGTCATGGTTCCGCAAGGTATCTGCCGCGCACGGCTTGCTTTCTCTCACCAGCCCCCTCGGCCCCGACGCCGGAACGAAGAGCGCGTGCACGAACGAAAGGGAAAACCGATGAATGCCTTCACCCTCAACCGACGCGCCATCATGCTGTCCGCCGTCGCAGGCGCATCGAGCGTGGTCGTCCCGGCCATTGGCGGTTCCGGTAGCGCGAAGGCCCAAGCCACACCCTCGCTGAGCGGCAATTCCGGCTGCTACCGCTTCCGTGTCGGCGACATCCGGGCGACCGTTTTGAGCGACGGCGTCATTGGCGGCCCGCCGCGTGTCTATGCGAGCGATGCGCTCGAGGCGGAGCTTCAGGCGGTGTTGCGGCGCGCATTTCTTCCCACCGACCACATGACGCTTAACCTCAACACGCTTCTGATCGAAACCGGCGGCCGCCGGATTCTGATCGAGGCCGGCGCGGGCAAGACGATGGGGCCGAATGGCGGCCGGATCTTCGACAACCTCGCGGCGATCGGCCTGAGCGCGGCGGACATCGACACAATCGTCATCTCGCACACCCATCCGGACCATGTCGGCAATCTCAGATCCGCCGACGGCGGCAAGGCCTTCCCCCGCGCCACGGTCTTCGTGCCGAAGGCGGACTGGGATTTCTTCGTCCGCACCGATCCGGATCTTTCCTACATGCCGGTGCCCGAGGAGTTCCGCCTGCGCTTCGCGGCAAACATTAAGAACAGCCTCGAACCAGTCATGAACGATGTCGAGCTTTACGAAGCCGGCGCCGAGATCGTGCCGGGCCTCACGACAATTGTCGCATCTGGCCACACGCCGGGCATGGCGACCTTCCTCATCCACTCCGGAAACGACCAGCTGCTGCTGACGGCCGATCTTGCCTACCACCCGGTCGTCAACGTCGACAATCCCTGGCTTCCGGGTCCCGACCGCGACAAGGAGACCGCGCTCGCCTCCCGCCGTCGCATCTTCGACAGGGCGGCAGCCGACCGCATTCCCGTACTCGGCTTCCATTTTCCGTTCCCCGGCCTTGGCCGGATGCTCAAGACCGACAGCGCCTACGCTTGGGTCCCCGCCAGCTGGCAGTTCTGACTTCAGGAATAATCGAGCAGGGAACCTCTCATGAACCAGTCAAAGATCAATCGTCGCGATTTTCTCGGAACACTGGGAACCGCGGCAACCGGGCTGGCGCTCGCCGGCCAGACCACCGCCACGGCGCAGGCCCAGGACACGACCTCCGCAGCCTCTGGCGCCAATCCCGAGGCGCGGACCCGTACCCTGCCCCGCACGGGCGAACGGGTGACCACGCTGGGTCTCGGCACCTTCCTCACCTTCGACCTGAAGCCCGGCGATCGTCGCGACGCTCTTCGTCAGGTCTTCGAACGCTATGTCGCCGCCGGCGGCAGCGTGGTCGACACCTCGCCGCTTTACGGCTCAGCCGAAGTCAGCGTCGGCCAGTTCATGGGCAAGTTCGAAGGCTCGGACGAGATGTTCCTCGCCAACAAGGTCTGGGCGACGGGCGAATATCTCGGCGACGAAAGCCATGCGGTGGAAAGCTTCAGGCAGTCGCAGATGCGAACCTGGCGCGACACGATCAATCTCATGCAGTGCCACAGCATCACCAACGCGCCAGTTGTCATCCCGCTGATGAAATCCTGGAAACAGGACGGCCTGATCCGCCATGTCGGAGTGACCCATCACGAGTCGGCCGCGCAGGAGCAACTGCTGGCGATCGTCGAACGCGGCGATGTCGATTTCATCCAGACGAACTACTCCATCTTTAACCGCGACGCCGAGCGCCGCCTGCTTCCAGCGGCCGCCGACAGGGGCGTCGGCGTGCTGATCAACCTGCCGCTGGAAAAGGCACGTCTGATGAAGGTGGTCGAGGGCCAGCAGCTTCCCGGATTCGCCGAGGAATTCGGCGCGACGAGCTGGGCCCAGTTCTTCCTGAAATGGGTCATGGCGCATCCCGCCGTCTCCAGCGTGCTCTGCGGCACGTCGAACGCCGACCATAGGAGTGACAATGTCCAGGCGATGACCGGCCCGCTTCCCGACGCGCGCATGCGTGCCCGCATGGTCGCCCACATGGAAACGATCCCCGGCTTCGGCTCCATCGGCTCGATGCCCTGGTATCCTGACAAAGACAACATGTATTCCGGCCTCATCAGGCAGGCGCAGGCCAACGCCGTGGAGCGGCTGCGATAACCGCCCCGGCCACGTCATCAGCAACCTCATCGAACCCCAGAGACCGACCTTGCCCTCCACCCGACGCTCTCTGCTGACGGCCTTTCTGACACTGCCCCTCATCGATGCCGCCAGGACGGGGGCCTTCGCGCAAGCCGCACCCGAATTGCCGCTGACACTCTCTTTCGACGATGGGGACGACCTCACGCTCGAAAGGGAGGCCGGCCCCTTCTTCCGGCCGAACTCGCCGCTCGGACGCGATCTTTATCCCGACGCGCCCGGTGGCGAGCGGATCACCGTCGCGGGATTCGTCTTCGACAATCGCTGCCGTCCACTCGCCGGCAGCCTCATCGAGATCTGGCATGCGGACGAGAACGGCAACTATGACAACGTCGGTTTCCGTTTTCGCGGACACCAGTTCACCGACGCGCAGGGGCGCTGGTAGTTTAACACCATCGTACCGGCGCTTTACCCCGGCCGAACGCGTCACTTCCATTTCAAGGTCCAGCGTCCGGGCGGCCGCGTCCTCATCACGCAGCTCTACTTTCCCGGAGAGCCCTAAAATGTCGGAGACAGGCTTTTTCATGAGACACTTCTCCTCGACATGAAGCCGACCGGAGGCGGGCATTTCGGTCGTTTCGACTTCGTGGTGTGACCGCAGGCTAAGGGGGCCGGGTTCCCAGCCTCGGCCGCGTCACGCAGCGCCCCTTGGCAACGGGCCTATGGTGGCGGGGCGAACGTCAGGCGTTGAAGCCGGCGTCCACATTGAGAACCGCCCCCGTAATCAGGCTTGCAGCGGGACCGGCAAGGAACGCCACGGCACTGGCGATCTCACCGGGCTCCCCAAACCTGCCGAGCGACGTGAGGCTCCGCTGATAATCAGCGTTCTCACCATTGGCAGGGTTCACGGTGATGCCTTGAGGGCCGAGTTCACGCGAAAGGCCTCGTGTGAACGACAGAAGTGCCGACTTCGACATGGAATAGGCCGTCACCCCTGGAAACGGAACACGCTCGGCAAGCGAGGAGCCGATGGAGACGATGCGGCCTCCAGATGAAAGGTGCGGGATCGCTGCCTGGGCGAAGAGGACTGACCTATGAGGGACTGGTCTGGACCCGGTTCCGGAAGGCTGCGACCGCGCGGGAGGCAGCGCTAGCATTTCTCCAGGATTCCGCCGTGGCCATGACGGGTGGAGATTGCGATCTGCCGCATGGATGCATGGCGACGCTCGCCACGGTGGGCAGCGAAGGACATTCCGAACTCGGCGAGTTCATGCGAGCCACGCGCGCGGGAGGCTTCGATCTTTTGAAGGCCCGCTTTGACAAAGCAAAGGGCGACGGGGACCTCCAGGTGACGGCGGACACCACCAAGCTCGCGAGGTTCGTGCAGACCGTACAAAGCGGCATGTCGATCCGCGCCCGTGACGGTGCGGATCGCGCCGAACTCTCCGCCGTCGCGGAAATCGCCCTGGCCGGCTGGGACCAAATCACGTCCACGATTGATCACGGGAAAAGGGACAAGGCCTGATCCTGATGTCAGCCACCGACTTATTGCGTCAGGAGCGGTCCGCAGTCGCGTCACGTACCCGAAGGGCCTTGCGACGCTGGATGCGGTAGACGGCAGCCGGAGGCACGTTTGCAAAGGTGCCTCCCACATAGCTGGCCTTAAGGCCTAGCCGGTCGAGCAGCGGGCGCGATACCGGACAGCGCGGGCCATAGGTGAACTGGTAAAACGCACCGTTGGCGCGAAGATGCGCGAAGGCGCCTTCCAGGATCGAATAAACCGTTCGTGGTGCCATCGACAAAAGCGGCAAGCCGCTGATGACGGCCCCTGCCGGGGTGTCAGCGAAAAGCTCAACATCGCGCAATCGCGCCGCGTCCATGCACAATGTCTTCGCACGAGGGAAATCGGCATTCAACTTTGCGGCAAACCTTGCACCGAATTCAATGAGCGCGAGGTTCTCCTCGGCAATGCCTCGCGCCAGCAGAGCACGTGTGAACACGCCCGTTCCGGGTCCAAGTTCGAGGATCGGCCCGGTATCCGCAGACACCTCCGACACGATCAGAGCTGCCAGCGCTCGGCCGGATGGCGTCACGGCGGCCACCCTGAGCGGTTCGGATAACCAGGCGCGGAAGAACTGGAGGGTCTCTGACGACCTGCTCAGCATGCTTGATCCTCCGAAGAGGTCCGGCACCAATTGGTTCGCCCAAGCAGGCGCCAGATCAACACGGACAGCATCTCAACCGCCAGAACGAGGAACAGGAACTTGATGGCCAAGGCTGATGCATTGAGGTCGGGGATCGACTGGGCGGCCGCGTAGCCCGCGGTGAGGAACACCCCATTCCAAAGGGCGATGCCCAGCAGAGTGCCGGCAGCAAAGCGCCACGCATCCAGGCGAAGAAGTGCGGCTGCCAGCGGCGCGACGAACCGAACTGTCGGGATGATCTGCGCGATCAGGGACAGGCTCCGGTCGCGCGCCTGGAAGGAGATGAGCATCCTGTCAATGCGCTTCGATGGCAGGCCCAGGAGCCGCCCGGTTCCATACAGGAGCTTGCCGGATACATCCTGCCCAACAGCACGGACGACGAGGAAGAGCGCCAAACTGGCGAACAAGCTTCCGCAGGTCGTCATGATGAAAGCGGACGGCAGCGACCAACTGTCTTCGACCGCCGCCATGCCGATGGCGACCAGCATGCCGTGGGACGGCAATGCCGGGACGAAGCGTTCCGCCAGTCCGACTGCAAACAGACCGAGGACTCCGTAAAGGGCAATCCAGTCTACGAGACTTGCGAGCGGGTCCATCCCTCAGGCCTCCGCGGGAATGCTGGGCCCATTCGGACGGGTATGGAGAGGTGTTGCAGCCGCAGCGATGAAATTGACGTTCGCCAGCGTTTCCGAGACGTCCCAAAGCCGGCGGGCGACGTGCAACTCCAATGCGGCTGGCGGGATTGCCGCCTCGCTCGGATGGCCGCGCGTCTCCGAAAGCCTGTCGGGACCGTAGTATCTCCCGCCTCCCGCCTCCGGTGACGTCGCTGCGAACAATGTGGGCAGCGCTCCCTGCGCCGCCGGCTGAAACAGAAACCACAGGATCGACCGCAAAAGTCCCTGGGCACTGTATCGCCCTGGGGCATTGTGCAGAAGGTCGGTTCGCGAAATCCCGGGATGGGCCGCAATACTCGTCAGGCCCCAGCCCGCTTCGTCGCTGCGGCGCTGAAGCTCGAGCGCGAATATCAGGCAGGCGAGCTTGGACTGTGCGTAGACGGGCATCGGCTGATAGGCTTTTTCGGCCTGCAGATCGTCGAAATTGATAGCTGCATTGCGGCGCACGGCGATACTGGACAGGGTGACCACACGAGGATCCTGCCCACGGCTGAGCAAAGGCAACAGATGCGCACTCAGCGCGAAGTGGCCGAGATAGTTGGTCCCGAACTGCAGTTCGAACCCATCCGTCGTCGTCTGGCGCTGCGGCGGCGTCATGACGGCGGCATTGTTGATCAGAGTGTCGACCCGCTCCCGGCTCTCGCACAACCGCTGTCCGAATGCGGCGACAGAGGCCAGATCCGCAAGATCAACGGGCTCGAAGCTCACGCGCGCATCTTTCACCGACTGCCTGATACGGGCGACGGCATCGCTTCCCTTGCGCGGGTTTCGCCCGGCGATAATGACGTCGCCGCCGGCGCGCGCAAGCGCAAGTGCATCATGGAAGCCGAGGCCACCAGTGCCCGTGACAACGATTGTTCTGCCGTTCTGGGACGGCATGTCCTGGGTGGTCCAATTCTTTCGCATCCGGAAATTCTTTCGTCGCCTTTAGGCGGAAGCTGCCTGGAGAGGCTGCAATACGGCTTCAGTGAGCGCCGCCTCCCGCAACGGTGCCGCCTTGTCCCGGTAGTCGGCATCCATCGCCAAATTGGCGAATGCCCGGCGGCTGGGGTAACGCACGAGGGCAACCGCGTCCCAGGTCTGTCCGAGCTCTGCCGAAAGAGCCGGGAGGCCATTGCCCACATAGACGATCTCCGCCCCGAAACGGGCGACGATCGGCGTGGCGACGGCGAGGTAGTCGGCGTATCGCTCCCTGCCGCCGCCTTCCTGGAACCGCAGGAGGTTCAGCATGACGACGGCTTGTCCGTCGTCTTCTTTCAGGAAGCTATCGAGTGCATCTTCAATGAGCGTAAGCATACCACCCTCGGATCTGGGTTCATTGACGGGTTCGGCCTGACGCAAACGTTCCGGCGGCCATCATTGTCGAAGGAAATCGGCAACGCGTTCGTTGGCGATCAGAACTCCAAGCTAAATGGTGTACCCAATGATCAGAATACCCGAACCTTCAGGAAATTTGCCTGTTCCTGCAGATGGGGATGGTTTCGGAAGGTTGGTTCAGCTTTGGCCACACAGGCGACTGGAGCCACCAAAAGAGCGGCTCCTGGCAGTATTGCCTGGAGCAGTCGCTTTCAGCGACATGGGAGGCAGCTACGCAGTCTGCACCCTGCGACCGACATATTCGCTATACAGGCGCTGCTGATTCATGACGTCACGCTTCGGAGCAACGCCAAACATCCGCGAATATTCGCGGCTGAACTGCGACGCGCTTTCGTAACCGACCTGGTAAGCCGCGTCGGCCACGTTCGCATCTTCCATAACCATCAGGCGCCGCGCCTCAAGAAGGCGCAACTGTTTCTGGAACTGCAACGGCGTCATCGACGTCATGGCCTTGAAGTGCTGATGGAACGACGAAAGGCTCATTCGCGCCACTTCCGCCAATTCCTCCATACGCAGCGTCCGGGCGATGTCCTCGTGCATGAGGTGGAGGGCTTTCGCGACCCGGGCGGCGTTCGACTCCGGCTCGGCCAGCTTGCAGAGTTCGCCGCCATTCGGGCCGCTCAAAAGCCAGTAGCAGATCTCACGCATGACGGACGGAAAGAGGATCGGGATCGCCTTCGGTGTCTCGCACATCCGCAGGAGGCGGAGAACGCAGTCCGCCAAGGGCTCATCGACCTGCCGCACGAACAGGCATGGCCCGGAGCTGGCAGGAGGCGCCGGCGGAACGTCCAGTTGTTCCAGCACGTCGCGGATCATCGCGACGTCCAGCTCAAGCGTTAATCCGGTATAGGGCGCATCTGGGCTTGCCTCGACGATGTGCCCCGTCGCCGGCAGCGTCATGCCAACAGCCAGACACTCCATCGCGCCGTAGCGAAGCGTGTCCTTACCCAGGATGATTTCCTTCGCCCCCTGGAGCACGACGCAGATCGACGGCTTATAAACCTGCCGCATCCGCATTCGCTGCTTGAAGGAACGGACGATATTGAAGCTGGCAATCGGCGTCGGGAACACGCCTTGCCCCCCGCCCTGGGCCTCGATATAGGCGATGACGGCCCCGAACAGCGATGGCGGCACCCGCACCTCCGGAGGGTTGCGAGGCCAGCGCAGCACTTGGCCTCCTAGTGGCAACCTATCGTCACCCGCAGGATTGGGCAAGTTTTTTGAGGCTTCCGGCATTCTGATCATCAGACACTCCATCTAGCTTGAGGATGCGAACCAAGCGAGGAGTGCGTCGAACATGGCAGAAGCCGCCGCGCGGTCAATAGATATACAAAAAACTTTTCCGCCACTTCCGGAGAAGCCCCCAAAACAATATGCGCGGGGTTGGCGCGTCGCCGCAATTTGCACGACGCTTCTTCTTATAAACGCGTTTTCCCAGATCGACAGAATACTTCCCTTCATCTTGGCCGAGGCTATCAAGGCGGACCTCGGGCTGAGCGACACCCAGATGGGCCTGCTTACGGGCCTCGCCTTCGCAGTTTGCTATTCGCTGCTGTCGTTGCCTCTCGCCCGAGCCTCGGACCGAGGGTCGCCTCGCTTCGTCCTGGTTTCGTGCATTTTGCTCTGGAGCGCGATGACGGCGCTCGGTGGCTTCGCCGCAAGCTTTCTACTGCTGGCGATCACGCGTTTCGGCGTCGCGTTCGGAGAAGCCGGCGCCGTACCTGCCGGCCATGCGCTGATCGGCCGCAAGATCCGGCCGGAGCGTCGCGGCCTGGCGATCGGCCTTTTCGCCATGGGCATCCCGCTCGGCACCATGATCGGCTTCGCCGCCGGCGGGGCGATCGGCGATACGCTGGGATGGCGCACCGCCATGATCGGCGCCGGAGCCATCGGCGGGATGGTTGCTCTATTGGCCTTCATTGTCCCGGGGCCGACCCCGACGCTCGCCCGCACGGCCGCCAACAGCGAACCGTTCCTACGATCCTGTCGCCGATTGCTGGCCTCCCCGGCGTTTCGCTGGCTGTGCATCGCAGCGATCTTCCTCGGCTTCGCCGCAGCGCCCTTCTACGCCTTCTCCGCTCCGTTCCTCATCCGCACGCACGGCTTCAGCGCGAGCGAGGTGGGACTGGCTTTTGGCCTCTTGCAGGGCCTGATGGGCATTATCGGCACGCTCCTGGGCGGACGCTGGTTCGACCGCGCGGTGAGCTCGGGCACGGGGAAAGTGCTCGGGCCGCCGGCCATTCTCTTCCTGATCGCCAGCGCAACCACGAGTGCAGCCTTGTTCGCGCCGGCCGGCTGGTTGTCGATCGCGCTGTTGGTGCCGGGGATGCTGTCCTTCTCATTCCTGCTGCCATGGGCCTTCGGCGCTGCCCATCTCGTCGCTGGCGAAGGTAAGCAAGCGCAGGCGTCTAGCCTCGTGATGATCGGCTCCGGCCTTCTTGGACCGGCGCTCGGACCGGTTATCGTCGGCATGGTCAGCGACGCGGTGACAACTGCGCAAGTTGCCAATGGCCTTGGCTTCGGGCTGCTGGTCGTCCCGATCGCCAGCGTCCTGACGGGCACCACCTTGCTGATCGCAAACGGGCACATCGCCGCTTCGCTGGGACGACAGTGACTTTCGTCTCCTCCGATCGGCCGACAAGAGGCGCTGGTCCGCCAATCGCCCAGCGGGCCGCATCGATTGCAATCAAACCACTCGTATCGAGAAAGGAACCATCAGAATGTCCGATGCTGACACCTCACGCCGCACCTTCATGACCCTCGCGGCCGCCGCTCCCGCGGCTCTCGCCATGGGAAGCACGGCTTCAGCCCAAGCAGCCACGGCCAGCCCAGCAACGCTCCCTGGCGCCGGCAGGGCGGTCGTCGTCACCGGCTCGTCGCGGGGCATCGGCGCTGCTACCGCCAAGCGTCTGGCGCGCGATGGCTTTGCCGTGACCGTGAACTACCTCACGAACCGTGATCTCGCTGCCCGCGTCGTGGCCGACATCGAGGCGGCTGGGGGGCGCGCCATCGTTCGCCAGGCCGACGTTGCCGATCCCGCAGCGGTCAAGGCTCTGTTCGACGCCAATGAGCAGGCATTCGGGGGCGTTGATGTGGTGGTCAACAATGCGGGCATCATGAATGTCGGCCCCTTCGCCCAGATGACGGACGCGGCCTTCGATCGAATGATGGCAACTAATGTCAAAGGCAGCTTCAACGTGCTGCGCGAGGCGGCACGGCGGACGCGTGACGGCGGCCGGATCATCAGCCTGTCTTCAAGCATCATCAAGACGCCTCCTCCGGCTACGGGTGCGTATGCCGCCACGAAGAGCGCCCAGATGCTTTTTTCCAGCGTCCTTGCGAAGGAGTTGGCCGGTCGCAACATCTCGGTCAACGCGGTGGCGCCTGGCGCCGTCGACACGCAGCTCCTCCGGCAGCATGGCGAAGAGGCGCTCCGCGGAATTCCCGAACAGACCCCCCTCGGTCGCCTGGGCCTACCGGAAGATATCGCCGGTGTCATCGCGCTTCTCTGCTCGCAGGATGGCGCCTGGATTGATGCTCAAACCGTATTCGCGAACGGCGGGTTGGGGTGACGGAAAGCCGCCTGCTGATCGCAAACTGGCGCGGCACCGAGGCGACGGTTACACGCAGCCTCGCCTCGGGCAGGTCGCAGCGACAGGTGGACGCGTGGTCTGCCCATGCACCCGGGCGCATCGGCGAAATGGCGCTATATCGACCCAGCACACCTCAAGCATGGCGGCGCCGATCCGGCCGACGCCTTGCGGGCTTTACGATAGCAGGGTCTGGCAGGCATCCGGCATTGCCATGACAATCATGATCGCGAGCTTCAGGAGCATTGACCAGGACATCTGGAAAACCATGTCCGCCGACGGAGTACCGGAGTGACAGGTCTAGCCGTCAGAACTATAGCGGTAAATTCCGGGAACAAGCAAAAACTCCTGAACGACCGATGTTAGGGCGCAAAGCAGAGCCGCCTTTGTACACGCAATCTTACGCCAGAGCACTCCGATCCGTTGAAGCGGCTTTACATCATTGCGAGAGTGCGCGCAGATCGGTTCTGCGGAACAGACGACGTGGGCAAGATCAATGGGAATAGGAAACGGCCGAGAACGGCAATCAAACGACAGCGAAAACCACCGCCGAAACTACGCTATTGCCGCCGCTTGTATCCGTCACTCCCACTCTAATGTTTTTTCGACTCTAATGAATTGATTTTCCTACAGAAAAACTTCATTTCGGCGCCGAGATCCGTGACGTAGGCCGTCAAAAAGCTAGCCTGCTGATTTTGTTGGAGTTTTTGGCAATTTACGCACAGAACAATTCTGTGAACTATCGGCATCTATCGACCGTTTCGCGATGAGACATAGACCTCAAGCCGCGGAAGCTCTTGCCTCCGAAAATGTACCGTCAAAATCGGCGAAATCACATCTCTGCTTCAGACCGTTCTGGGAATACCGCTTTGGCGCTATCGTCTCGCCATGTCCCCGGCCTTCTGGTGGCTTTGGTGAGGTTGTCCACGATTGGCCGGTGAATTTGATCGCGATTTCGTCTGGAGGTGATTAGCCCTCTGAGGGTTGCGTGCTTCGCTTTCGCGGCACTCTGATTTTATAACGAGCACAGCCACGACGATGTTTACGTTTGACGAGGCCATCCCAACAGCAGCATCGACGAATTCCTGCCGTGGCCCTATCCAGCACGGCCAGCCCTCAGCGACGTGGCCTGAGGGACGCTTACTCAGAAGCGGTGTGTGGTTTCGCTAAACTCATCCGGTCGATACGGGATGGAGCCAGGTCAATGAGAGCTTCATCGTCTTCATGAAAAAAGGCGGACATTTCGCCGGCTCCGACGGCGGCGCCTTGGAAAAGCGGCGCCGTCAGACGGAATTACGATCAGCCAGCGGGGCTGGTTGCGGAGCGCCTTTGGATTGGCTTCGTTATTATTGGGCTTCGCTGTTAAAGGCGTATCCGAAGCCCCGCACCGACCGGATTGGAAACTCGTGTCCGCAGATTTTTACTGCTTTGCGGCGCAAGCGGAAGATCAACACCTCCAGATGCGCCGCCCGCGTGGTCTGTCCGCAGTCGGTTTCTTTCAATGCAGCATTCAAATCTTCTCGGCTAACCGGGCATCCCGGCTCATCCATGAGCCGCGCCATGAGGCAGCGCTCATGCTTGCTCAGACTGACCTCGTCGCCGTTCGGACTGCGCAATACCCAACGCGCGGTGTCCAATGTCCAGCCGGTGGACGCATCGCGCTGTCCAAGCTCCACCGTGCCGAGACGCGCATGGAGATTGCGAATGACCAGCTTCAGCTCGGTCATGTCAAACGGCTTGACCAAATAATGATCCGCACCGAGCGACAATCCATGCAATCGATCGTGCAAGGCGGAACGACCCGTGAGCATGACGACCCGAGCGCGGCTTGCAAGCTTCAACCGATTGATGGCGGAAAACCCGGTTTCACCGGGCAGGTTCACGTCGAGCACGATGATGTCGGCGGCTTCTTCCGCTAGGGTGCGCTCGAGGCCGGCAATGGTGTGCGCGGCGCGCACCGTCATGCCTGCAATTCGCAGGTATTCAGCGAGACTTTCGCAGAAATCAATGTCGTCCTCCACCACGATCACCCGGATCGCGGCACATGCTCCCTCCATGAGATTCCCCCGTTCTTCCCGCACCACCAAAATCCCGCTTGCTGAAGTCTCCCAGGTGCCTTTCAAGCCGAACGTGATCTCCTGCGGCCCACGGCAACGTGCGTCACGGCAAACACGCCGACGCTCGATCTCAGGCTGACACTTCGCTCTCACGCGCAGCGGGCAGCACCATGATGAACACACTGCCTCCGCCCACGGCATCTTCCACGCGCACAGTGCCACCGTGAAGTGACGCGATTCGAGCGACGATGAACAGGCCAAGGCCAGCGCCTGGCAGCGATGAATGAGCGTCTGATCGATAATAGCGCTCGAATATCGTCTCCCGCTCAGAGGGATCGACCCCTGACCCCTTGTCCTCCACACGGATCTCGACCGCTTCCTCCGTGGCGCCAAAGGCCAGTGTCACAGGACCGGAACTATATTTGAGCGCATTGCTCACAATATTGCCTACCGCCACGCGCAGTAACAGCGGATCCACCGCCACTCTGAGTTGCTCAGGCCCGTCAAGCTGGATGTCTCGCTCGCTCTCGATCCCACCATCACGAGCGATCTCCGTCAGCAGCGCGTGCAGATCCACGTGACGTACACGCAGTTCCAACGACGCCCGATCCAGCCATTCCTCGGCCAAAAACGTATCGATCAGCCCCCCGAGGCGGCGCGTTGCCCGGCCGATCTTGGCGAGTTCGCGCGTGTCCATTGGCGCGAGCGTGCTGGTTCCATGACGGATCACATCCACCGCCGCTCCGATCGTCGAAAGGGGTGTGCGAAATTCGTGGCTCACCATGGATAGGAGGTTGCGTTGCTCCCGCAGCGCTTGGCGTAAGGCGTGTGTGCGCGCCTCGACGGCGACCTCAAGCGTTTTTTCATTCCGGCGCGAGGCCGCAAGCAAGTCCTGCTCCAGTGCTTGGCGCGTCCTCTGGTGCGCCTGGATCGCTACGATAACACCGACAAAGATGGCCACGATCTGCGCCAATACCAACGCCGGAAAAATCCAGGCGCTGAGGCTGGTGAGCGGCAAGAGCCCCAGCACCCGCCCAGAATATGCCATTAGCACGAAGCCGGAAAGTGAAAGACCAATGAAGTACCAGAGGCCGGAAGGCTCACCTGCCCTCATCCATCGATAGGCCGCCAATATGGTCAAAAGGGAGAAGATGATCGACAACACCAGCAAGATCGATAGCAGCGGCTGGTAGAAGCCAAATGGAGTCAGCGCCGCGCCCACGGTGGAAAATGCCAGGAAGGTCCACATGAAGCGGCGGATCCACGGCATGTTGGCAAACCCGCGAAAGACGTCCATTATCAGGAGGGCCATGGAACCGGCGGTCAGATACAGCACGAGTGCATGGACGCTGTAGATGATGAAATGCGAAAACCCGGCGAAAAGTTGCAGGGCAAGACCGCTAATGAGGATCTGCAGTGCAGTCATGAAGCTGGTGTTGATGCCGAGCAGCACCAGGGTGCGCTCCCTTAGCCACGCTCCCATGATCATTGCGGCAACACCGAGCAGTGCGGCAGCGCCGAGTAGCATCGACAGGATCGTGGTGACGGAAACAATGTACCCAACAAGATCCGGAAGGCGCCAAAGGTCAACCTGTGCGCGTATCGACCGGGTTCCCGCGATGCGGATATAGACGACCTGTTCTTCGTCCAGAGGCACATCCATGCGGAACACAAATAGCGAAACCGGCATATAGCGGTTGGCCACCGGAACTCCGGTGCCAGAGCGCAGCCACATATCGACAATACGGCCATCGGCGCCGCGCACCGGAACAAGAGCATCCACGCTGTCAGTTAGAGGATGCGCATCTACGGCAAGCCACCATTCGCCGTCCCCAGTGTCCGAGGCGCGCAGCGCAAATCTCAACCACCACACGCCCGCCCTGTCGAGGCCTGGGTTGAAAGCCCCCTCTAGGGGACGGAAACGCCCCTCGACCGCTGCACGCTCGATCGCCGCAAAATCCATCTGGCCCGAGATGTCATGAAATGCGGACAGGTGACCTTGTACGGAGACCGATGCCCGTTCGCCATCCAAATTGAGCGGCGCGCCGACGCTTGAAGACGACGAGCCGACCAACCAGATGATGCAGATAAGCGGAAGAAACCAAAGTACGACACCGTACCTGCACGCCCCCCGCACCATCCCTGCTCCCCCACGTCACTGGTCGTTGGTTGCTTGCCACTTTGCAACGCTGCATTCTCCTACGGCGCTCCGGCGACAAACCGGGTAGCCCTAGTTAAGTGGAGCGCCCCCTCTGGCATAGCCTTTTTCATTTTCTCAGAGGGGTACAGCACTATCCGATCTGCCGCTGCGCCAAACCAGTAGTTCCGCGACAGATCGCGCCGCTTACACCGTCAAACAGGCTCGATCCAATCGCCAGAGCGGACTCACCGCCGCACGGAAGTTAGGGGCAATGTCACATCAACCAAGGACCGGGAGACAGAGATCAACAGCTTCCTTTACACAGTAACGACAGCCTGAACCGGTCGCTGGTGTCGCGCACGCAAGCGGGCGACACCCACAGCCGCTCAATTAATCACTCCCCGATGGCAGGCGCCGGTCGAGCGGTTGATCGGGGGCTTCGATGGTGATGAAGCTTGCCAGATCCGGGCCGAACGTCGGAAGGGCCATGGGGCAGCGCACGCCAGGCAGCACCGCGACGTCAAATAATTCGCGTACGCCGCCATCTAGCCGCAACCATTCGACGATATCGCCGTTGCGCGGATTGACGATCTGAACGCCGCACCAGGCCTCCGCCCCGCGCTTGTCCAATTCCTCCTGAAGCTGAAGGCCACTGAACACGCCGTCTCGCCGCGCCAGCGACAACCCGATGAATGCGTGACCATCATGGAAGGAGAGACCACGCATGAAGCCCGGACAGAAGGTGACGCGTTCGCGCGCGCCGGTGTCCCGATCGATGCGGGTCAGATAGCCATTGCCGGAATCCAGAACCCACAGGGCCCCATCGTGGATACGGGGCGAGTGCGGCATGGAGAGCCCGTCGGCGATGATGGCGTCCGTCGTCACATCGATCACCACGCCGCCATCCCGGCGCCGGTCACGCCAACCGTCAACAATGTCGCTCGTGGACACCGCCGTGACATAGCGGGGCTGGCCATTTTCCATACACATGCCGTTGAGATGGCACCGATCTTCCGGCGCTAGGCGCGAGATGAAGGCGGGCCGCCAGACCGGCTTGAAACTATGCACGACGCTGTCGGTCGCCAGGCAAGAATATTTCGTATTGACGAAAATCAACTGGCCGGCCGCATCAATGCCCATCTCATGCACATCAAGGTCCGACACAGTCTGGCCGCGCCGCGGCACATAGAGACGGTCGAAATGCTCGTTTGCCACCTCGTTGAGTCCGAGCACGTTCTCAAACCGCCAGATCTGCGCCAATCCTGCCAGAAGCAAGCGCTGGCCGTCGCCGATCAGGCCCATGGCGCGCACGAAATTGCGCTGATGAACCGAAAGCGCGCCGTTCTGCAGCACCCCCACCAGGAACAGTTGTCCCGTCTGGTAGGAGGTAAAGGCGATGGAGCAATTGTGCAATTGCAGCCATTGCGGCAGGCCGCGCGAGCACGAGATGTGGGTGACAACGTCTTGCACCGCCTGCGGCGCATCGGCGGGCGGGAGACCTGCCGCTTCAACGGTGGGCTCCGGCGCGGGATTTGGCTGATCACTCAAGGCGTT
Source organism: Roseixanthobacter finlandensis (assembly GCF_043195105.2). Classification (NCBI taxonomy): domain Bacteria; kingdom Pseudomonadati; phylum Pseudomonadota; class Alphaproteobacteria; order Hyphomicrobiales; family Xanthobacteraceae; genus Roseixanthobacter; species Roseixanthobacter finlandensis. Next base: position 1,210,052 of record NZ_CM195536.1, read on the forward strand.
TGCTTTCGTCGAGCGGACCGACCGATGGCCTTCTGAAAAGGCCATCGGAGTAGGGGACTGAGCGGCAAATCAGAACTTATACCCGAGCCGCAGGGACGCACCCTGGGCAAGATAATCCTCGGCCACGTTCGCGGTATATTGCAGCTTCACTTCGACGCCGCTCACATTTTGAATGTCAAGGCCGAGATCGAGCCGACCCACCATGTCCGCGACCGGCGAGAGGGTCTCAAAGGCCTGCATGCCCGGCGCGTTGACGAAGGTCGCGCGGGACGACCATGTGTCGCCCGAGAGGAAGCTCACGCCCATGACCGCGAACGGCCGCGCCACCGTATTATCATCCAGAGCAAACCGGCCGCCGACCTCCAAAGCCGGCGTGATGCCATAGAAGGTCGACGATCCACTCTGCACCGCAAGGTTAAGGGGGCCGAGCCCAGTTTCCGTGTAGCCGATCTGATTGATCGACATGACATCAACATCGAGCATCGGCTTTGCATACCACGCATTGTTGAAGATCAATTCGTGGGACGCGCGTGCCCGCCCGAACAGGAAGTAGGAGGTCGGGGACCCTTCGGCGAGAGAGGAGAGCGAGCCGACCGAAACGGTGCGTGTTGAATCGCCCCAATTGTATCCGCCGCCAGCGGCGAGGGCGAACAACCACGGTCCCATCTGGCGCTTGAGGGCCACCGCACCAAATCCCGTCTGATTGTCCAGCGTTTCCGCCCGGCCCGTACCTTGGTAAGAGCTGCTCTGGTAGCCGATCGTGGCCCCAAGGAACCAGTCCTTGGCGATCTCCTTCTGCCGCCCGACCTGCATACCCGCCATACTGCCGGAGAAGCCCGAGAAGCCGTTTGAACCGGTACGGTCGGCGACCCCACCAAGCACGCGCGCCCAATCGCAACTGCCTTCCTGAAGCAGCACGCCATCGCCCTCGAACGCCGGACAGCTCAGCACGCTCGATGCGGTCGCAATGGCGGTTTCGGTCGCGGTGGAGAGCGGGACCAGCGAGGTGCTGGAATAGATCGAGTTGATCAGGGACGGATAGTTCGCGGGCGTCGCACTATAGAATTGACCGAAGACGGCGCCAAGCGCGGAGGTCGCGGGTGACCCGAGTGTGGCGCCATTGGCGATGACGTTCCACGCACTTTGTAATCCGCCGCTCACCTTCTGCTGGTTGGTGTTGAGGTTGGCAGTGAGGCTGGAACTGGTGAAATTCGCGCTTTGCACCGAGAAGCCGTACCAGCCATCCGCCTGCAAGGTAGGAGAGGTGAATTGATATATCGGCGTTGGCAGTACGGTGACGGGATCTGTCACGACGCCGCCTTCGGCCTTGAACAGATCCACCGTCACATTCGGCAGCAAGGACACAGCGTTGAGCGTGACCGCACTCTGCCCGGACAGTGTGCCCCCAACGATGAACCGATCAGATGTGCCGTGTACCATATCGACATCTGCGACAATACCGCCATTGCCCGTCAGATTACCCGAAAATGTCGTAGTGACGAACGATCCGGTTCCGCCGACATTGACCGTTCCATAATTTTCGAAGGAGCCAACTTGTACCTGTGTTCCGCTAATGAAAGTGCCGGAGACGGTATTGTATACTTTGTTTCCGATGTTGCCGGACAGCAAGAGATTACCTTGAAGCAACCCGGAGTTCGTCACCGCTGTGATATTCGCACCGACCGTCTGAATGGCGATCCCGTTGGGCGACGTCGCGCCCACAGCACCCCCCTTGGCGATTTGGATGCCCGTGTTCCTGCCCACGGCATAGATGGCGCCGGCGCTGGCGCCGCTGGCGTTGACAACGCCGCCTGCCTCCACGGCGATATCATTTGCGTCACTGCCGGCCTGCGAGAAAATACCCCAGGCGCCCTGTCCAGCCACGTGGATTTGGCCTGAGGTCGTGATCTGGACGTTACCCGTTCCGCTGCTACCGCCGCGTTGGAGCGAACCGGCATAGGTGACGCCGTTCTTTTGAAACACACCACCACCACCGGAGAAGGCTTGCGCGAAGATACCGTGGGCATAGGCGCCGGAGGTGACGATCGCTGCCCCGGTCGCGAGGGTTACGGCAACGCCCCCGCTGGTACCGCTGCCGCTGGTGTAGGCATATTTATCAGACACCGGCGCATAGATCTGAAACTTCTGCGTCGCATCTGCGGTGAACGCCCCGCCACCGGCGATGGACTGCGCAACAACACCAATTGCGCCATCACCGGAGGTGTAGATCCGCGACGTCCCGTTGAGCGACACATTTACTGCGTCAGAGATTCCGCTGGCGCCGGTGGACACGAAAGAGACGTCCTTGATAGCAGCGCTTATCGTCGACATTACGCCCCCGCCCGCGCCGATGGATTGCGCGAGAATGCCGATATTGCGGGTTCCGTAAGTCGCAATGGCGCCATTGGCGTTCACTGTCACGGCACCTCCGTTCGCATTGCCGCTGCTGGCCATGCTGCCGAGGGAAATCTTTAGAGCATCGCGCACATAAGCGGCGCTTGCGGTAGTCGTATCGCCGAACGCCGCGGCGAAGGTTCCGCCGCCGCCGCCGATGGATTGCGCAAGTATGCCGAAGGCGTCGGTGCCCTCCACCCCGCCGCCCGTCGAGATGACCGTGTTCTCAAGCGTCGTTACGGTCACCGCTCCGCCATTGCCGCTGGCGGCGGTCGTGGTCGTATTGCCGAAATGGATTTTGGTCGAGGGTATGGAGAAGCCGGTGGTTGCGCCGGAGCCGCCACCACCGCCGATGGACTGGGCCAGCACACCGTGCGAGCCGAAACCGGAGGTTCTGATATTGCTGGCATAGACGCTCACCGCGCTGCCATTGCCGCCCGAGCCGCCGCTGGCGCCGATAGTCAGGTCAGCCGTGAAGGGGCCGGTTGCGCCAGCGCTGCTGCTGCCGTTGGACACCGCCGCCGCGCCACCGCCGCCGCCGATGGATTGCGCGGTGATGCCGTTGGAGAGGATGCCTGAAGTGATAATGCTGCCATTTGTGACGCTGCCGCCGGGCTGCGAGCCGCCGCCATAACCCCCGTTCGACTTGCCGACAACGATGGCGCCGCCATCTCCGCCGGCGCCGCCATCGGACCCGACCGTCACGTTGAACGTGGCCGTCTGGGCCGCCGTATCGCCCTGCGGCAGGTAATTTGTGATGCTGCTGGGCGTCGGCACGGTGAGCGAGGAATCGCCCGCCCCACCCATGCCGCCGCCGCCGCCGATGGATTGCGCCAGAATTCCGTCCGCCCAATCCCCGCTGGTCACGATATTGCCGGCGTTCCAGGCATACACGGTGCCGCCGTTCCCGCCTGCGGTTCCCGCGGCACCGAGCCCGATGACAATGCCCACAGTGCCGCCAGCTGTGCCGCCGCCGCCACCCGATGTGCCGCCGCCGCCGCCGATGGACTGGACCAACATGCCGCGGGAATCATTGCCCGATGTCGAAATGGTGCCGACATTGCCAGCCGCGGCGAAGCCGCCCGCCCCGCCATCGCCGCCGGTGGCGCCGAGGCCGACTGAAAGGCTTACCGAAACCTTGCCCGCCGCCGATTTGCTTTGCGCATTGCCGGTGGTGGCATTGCCGCCGCCGCCACCGATCGACTGCACCATGATGGCGTCGGAGAACTGCCCCGTGGTGGCGATCCGGCCCTGGTTGAACGCTTCAGCGTAGCCGCCCGCGCCGCCACCGCCGCCGGTTCCGCCCAGCGACGTGCTGATGGAGAAGTTGAAGGCCTGAGGATCCGCCGCACCGGTCGCGTAATTGATTACCTTCGGCAGAATTCCGGCCGAGCTATTGGCGCTGGAATCGCCGCCGGCGCCGCCGCCGCCGCCGACCGACTGGACCAGCATGCCCACCGAGCCGTGGCCGCTGGTGTAGATTTGCCCGGAGGACGTGTTCGTCGCGAAAGCATTTCCGCCATTCGCGGCGGTTCCGCCTTTGCCCCCGTGGGAAAAGCTGATGGCCACGGCCAAGGTCGCCTTAGGATCGCTGGGATCAACCGGGACACCGGCCACAAGGGATTTCGCAGCAGAGGACCCGCCGGCACCACCGCCCCCGCCGATGGACTGAACCGTGATGGCAGCGGAATCATAACCCGACGTGCGGATGATGCCGCCGCTGGTCGCTTCCGCTGTCCCGCCCGTACCGCCCCCGCCGCCACTGCCACCGAATGACAGAGAAATGCCGATGCCGAGCGACGCGGACGTCGCCTTGGAGGCGCCGCCGGTGCCGCCGCCGCCACCGATGGACTGGACGAGCAGGCCGGTGCCGTTGGTGCCCGAGGTTGTAATGCTGCTGCCGGCATAGGTTCTCACCTGCGCCGTTTGGCCGTCGCCTCCGCCGCCGCCTGAGCCGCCCTTGGAGGCAGATATGACTGTGCCCCAAGAGGTCGCCTTGCCGCCTGAGCCACCACCGCCGCCAATGGATTGCGCGATGATGCCGCCGGCATATTCGCCCGAAACAACGATGGCGCCGGAATGCTCCACCGTCACAGTTCCGCCATCGCCACCATTGCCGCCAGAACCGCCGACAGCAAGGACCAAGCCATGCTTGTTGCGGCCATTGCCGCCGCCGCCACCGATGGACTGCGCAACGATTCCGTGCGCCTCTGAACCGTAAGTGGTGATCACGCCACCATTGGCGACGTTAACCGATCCGCCGTTTGCCCCGGAACTTCCAGACGCCCCGACCGGGCCGAGCAGGGCGAGGACGCCGGGGCCGCCATTCGTGCCGCCGCCGCCCCCAATGGATTGCGCGAGGATACCAATGCCGCCGCCCGTATAGACCGTGCCGCTTGACGTATCGACGGCGCCGGAGGCAGTCGCCGTATAGCCGCCGACTGTCGTGATACGACCATAATTGCGCACGGTGACCGTACCGCCCGCAGCCCCCCCGCTATTGCCGCCGAGCGACTGCTGAGTCCCGACAGAGACGTCGATGGCTCCCTGGGAGGTTGTGGGGAGAGTGCCGTTTGATGACAGCGCGCCGCCGCCGCCGCCGATGGATTCGGCCAGGATGCCGTGGGAATCGCTTCCCTGGGTGGAGATCGCACCCGTATTGGTGATGGCGACATTCCCGGCGGATGCCGAATTGGCGTTCTGATCGCCCCAGACGAACGAGCCTGCCCCGGAATATTGGAACATGCCCCCACCAGCGCCAGCCGATATCCCGACGATCCCGTGGGATTGCGTTCCCGTCGTCGCAATGGAGAAGGCACTGGTGATCGAGACGTTACCGGATTCGCCCCCTTGGGCTGTATCGCTGCCCGTGCCTACAGACTTGCTCTGCCCAACACCGCCATTGCTCAGGGCAACGATGCCGGAAGAATAGGCGCCGGCCGTGGTGATGGACCCGGAGCCTCGCAGAGACACGGTAACGGCACCACTTGTTCCGCCGTGATAAGATGTATCGTTGCCCTGTCCGCCGTAGCTCTGAGCATAGATGCCGGGCGAAGAACTTCCCTTGGTGATCAGGCTGGCGTTGGCGCCATAGGCATTGACGGTGACATCACCCGCGTCGCCGCCGTTGCCGCGATAGCCCGAACCGCCTCGACTGACGGCTGAAAGGGCTGCGCCGGAACTATAATGGTCGCCATACGGGCCGCGTCTCTCCCAGGACGCCGTCGTTGCAACAGTGCCGCCAAAGGCCTGCGACGCGGTGCCGAGATAGATCCCGACGGACGCAGCACTGCCCCCATTCCCCTGTTTGCCCTGCCGTCCGGCCGCGCCACCATAGGATGACGCCTCCACCCCGACACCAGCTTGGGTAGAGGTTACTTGCCCCGCAGTGAGGAGCACAGACACGGCGCCCGCATCGCCGCCGCTTCCGTCAATATTGTTGTCGCCATTCGGTATTCCACCGCGTCCGCCGGTGCTGGTCGCCACGATCGCAGCGCTTGTCGCGGTCACGTCACCAGAGGTTACAATGGTCACCGCACCAGTATTACCGCCTCGCCCGCCGGTATTTCCGCTCTCCTGCGTATCACCGCTACCAAAACCGCCATAGCTCGCCGCGAAAATACCCACGGCCTGCTTGGACGTGGCCTGAATCGCACCCGCGTTGGAAATGTAGACATTTCCGCCGGCGCCACCCCAGACGTCGTTGGCTTTTCCAGGAATATTGTTGCCGCGACTGATGGCTGAAAGACCATAATTGGTCGACCCCTGCGCCGCAGATGGATCGGAACTACCAATAAGCAAATTCGGTGATTGAGATTCTGTTACATTAATAATAGCATTATTCGTAATTGAAATATTCATTCCTGGCTGGGAAGCGTTCGGAGAACTATTTGTGTACCAATTATAAGACCCGCCATTGCCCAGCTGCGGGATTGAGGCGCTGCCCGAGATGGTGCAGGAGAAGGTGGTCGCGCTAATGTCCGCGCTACTCATCCCCGCCGCCGAGGGCGGATTGCACGTCGACTGACCGTAGGCACGCGAATAGAGTGGCAACAAGACGGGCACGCCGACGAAGCCGGTGATCAGCGCTGTCGATTGAAGCAGAAGCGAAGCGGTGAGGCGGCGCATTTGCGTCACAGTGGGAGAAGATACGGCTGGGTCTTTGCTTGACCGTTCGATCTTCCGACGATTGCGCGTACTCATCATCACCCTCCCCACGAGGCTTACTGCTATAGATGTCTCTGAGATCCGAGATGCCATTCCCCAAAGCACGTCAGATGAAGCAGGTCACGATACCCACTATGGGTAAGGGCCACCTAGGTCTGGCGCCCGCGTTCACTCCGGCATCCGGTTGACCCTCGCTATCTTTTTTTCCTACCCCACCGCGGTATCCTAGATCAAAACCGGCAGGCGCCTGTCAATAAGACTAGGCAAAAATAGGTCATTTGCGACATGTTATTTTATGTAATAATTATTAAGACACTAGAATCATACAATAAAAATAATTTCTGATTTATCGCATCTGATTTGTGGTGCAATTATTGTTGCCTGAGGCGAACAACCAAGTCCCGGTCTATCAGGGGGATGAAATTTGCCCTCAACTGACGAGATGAGCTCGCGGATCGACACCCTGTTCGGTCTGCACATGGCGATCCCTTGGGAGCAGCTGCCGTTCGAGAGGGCCGGATGTTCCGGGATGACCCGCTGGTGCCGGCTGCGCGGCTGACAGGATGCCGGCGTATGGAACTGTGACGATCGGGAATGGAGCCTAGATCAGAGGGCGCCTTGTAGCCGAGCAGGCTCTCAACCTGGAGCGAAGTGCACCCGTCGGGCGTTTCGCTCGGTGGCGCCGAAGCTGTCTTGCCACCAATCATCGGTCTTCAGGTACTTGGGCCGGTCGTCTTCGTCGCGCCAAGCCAGCGACTCGCGGAAGGCGTGATGGCTCCAAAGCCGCATATACTCGCCAAGGTAGATGTCGGCCACGCGCGTATCGCCATGGACGATGATCATGTTCTCGTCGTTGTCGACGATCGACGCCCTGCTGAAATTAGCCGAGCCGCACACCACGATTGGGTCGGTGCTTAGCGGGTCGACCAGCATGAATTTGTTGTGGATGTACTCGACGTTGCTGCTGAAGCCGGACAATCGCTCCTTGAGCCACCCGTCGATGGCGTTGGTCGCGATGAAGGAGCCTACCGCGAAGACGTTCTCCGGCATGTTGCGAAGCTGCTGAATCGCTTCCTCCTCCGCGATCCGCTGAGGACTGCCCTTCTTCAACGGTCGGGTCTTCTCTTCCATGAGGGCGAAGCGGAGGCCCGCTGTCGACCGGCGATAGACGTCCTTGAAAAGGTCGTGCATGCCGAAAGCGAACGTGATGAACAGCCCGCTCCGCGCGCTCAAGGCGTAGTCCGCAAGCAGCTTCAGTGCATCCGGATCGACGGTTTTGCCCGGATCGGTCCGCGGGCTGAAAAAGAGCGACGTGCCGGGGGAAGGCGGATGTCCGGGTAAGGGCGAGACCCGCTCGACGGCAGCGGTCAACGTGGCGTCGTTCGGGTCGTTGGCCAGCTCCGTCCAGTAATCGAGGAAGGCTTGGGCAACGGTGCCGTCCTTCACGACGTGGGCGACGTTCGAGTGTCCGAAAATTCCGTTCCGGGAGAAATTGGTCCCGCCCGTCCAGACCTCCGTCGGTTGGCCGCCACGCAGCAGGACGCGGCGACGCCGAGCGGCTCGCGCTCGTGCTGCCGGGCTCCGATCAGCCGATCGCCCCCACCCACTGGAGTTTCGGCCAGTAGCCGCGCTCGTTGGCGCGCCGGCGGCCTACCTCCGCCAGCTGCCTGCGCCACTCGCCGGCATCAATCTCCAGGAGGGCCTCACCTCGCACCGAGCCGAACAGGTCAAGACGCTCGAGATCGAAGATGGCCGCGTCGAGCTGTGCGCCGTCACCCGGCCCGACTATGGCCGCATCTTTGACCATGAGCTGGTCTCGGCCGTGCAGCGGATCGCAGGCAATGGCACGGGCGATATCTGCCGCGTGGCGTGCCGCTGTTGAAGCGAGTCGCCGCGCAAACAGGCCAACGGGTCCGCCGGACCGGGCTCGCCATCACGGTCGACGGCGTGCCGATGGGCGACGCTCTCGATCGCGATCGTCGCGGCCGCTCGCTGCCCGTGTGGCAAGGCTACCGGTTGGTCGCGGCCGGCGAGCTGTTCCTGATGAACTGGCACGTCCGCGACAGCCTCGATGGCCGCTATTTCGGCCGCTTCCCGCCGCCTCGGTGATCGGCCCGACCACCCCCCCTCTACACCGACGAGGACGGCGATGGCCGCTTCGTCTGGCGCGCGCCGACGCGGTGACGGCGCGCCCGAGATCCTGTCCACCGCAGTTTGAAGGAGACGGCCCATGCCCGTGATCGGTCAATTCACCCGCGAGGACGATGGCTTCATCGGCCACCTGACGACGCTGTCATTGCCTCAGGACATCATCATCGTCGCGGCCGAACCATCCGATGCAGAGAACGCGCCCGATTTCCGCGTCCATGTGCTCGACACCGTGAGCAACGAGACCGGAGCGGAGATCGACGCCGGCTGGAAGCGGACCGGCGAGAAGGCGGGCGACTACGTCTCGCTGCAGCTCGACGATCCACCTTCGAACATCCGATCCGTGCAAACCTCTTCCAGTCAGGCGACGACAAGTCCGCCTGGGGTCTGCATTGGAAACGCCCGCCAAAGCGCGGCGAGCGGGACTGAACGATGCCCGCCGCGCGCCATCAGCCTGCCGCCGGAGGGAGGATCGCCCTCCGACGTGCAGGACTCCTTCTCCTTTCTGGCCTGATCCACGCCACACCTGGGGCAAACCCAGCCGGCGCACAGCCGATCGGCCTTCGCGCAGCGATCCCTATGGCGCTTACATCGCCGAGGCGGCGCAGTGGTTCGGCGTCCCCGAAGCCGGGATTCGCGCCGGCATGCCCGTCGAAAGCGCCGGCTGCGTGAGCGTCATCTCGTCGGCAGGCGCGATGGGCCTGATGCAGATCATGCCCGCCACATGGGCCGAACTGCGGGTTCGTCATCGGCTCGGCGGCAACCCATACGATCCGCGCGAGAGCATTCTGGCGGGCGCCGCGTATCTGCGCGAAATGCACGATCGCTACGGATCGCCCGGCTTCCTGGTGGCCTACAACGCCGGTCCGGGTCGTTACGAAGAGTATCTCGCCGGTCGCCCATAGCCGGCCGAAACGCGCGCCTATGTCGCGACGCTCGCCCCGATTGTCGGCGGCGGTGAACTCGCCGGCCCCGTCGTGGCCGCGGCCACCGATCCGCTAGCCTGGACGCGGGCGCCGCTCTTCGTCGTGCAGTCGTCTGGCAGTGGACCTGCCGCGCCCGTGCAGTCCGAAAGCGCGCCCGGTGACATCACGGCGGCTGCACCGGAGCGCGATCAAGGCCCGGTGGCTTCGCCCACCGATGGCTTTTTCGTCGCGCGCAATGTCCCCGGCGGCCCCGATGACCGCGTTCGCACTCGTTCGCATGGTGGCGTGGTCTGGCGGGCTCATGGCGGTCAGGAGAGGTGGAGCAGGCAGCACAACCGCACGATGGCAGGATAAAAGCGCACACATTGCGCGGCGGGCGGGGTATTGTTTTTCCTATTTATTTGACAAATATCGACGCATTGCGTCGCCTGACAGCAATGTGCGGGCTTCACGGCGATCTTGTTGGTTGAACGATTAGGCACACATTGTCATCGTCTGATGTCCGCCTGATGATCATTACCCCTGGGTTTTGGATCGCGGGGCCTGCCACTTCTGGATCGTGGCCGAGAGAAGGGCTTCTCGGCAGAAACGCCGCCCCTGATCGAGGCGAGTCGCCTCTCCACAACGTGCCTGCACTGACCGCCGATGCCCCGTACGAGCTTCGCGCGCATGTTGGTGAAGTTCTGCCAGCAGCGTGCACCGACCGTCCTGTCGCCCCGTGACGCCGACCGGTTCCGGAACTGGCTGTTCGATCTCCTCGCCGCGCTCATGCCGCCGCCCCTGACGGAGCGCGATTATGACTGGCATGCGATCGCTCACGCCTGTGATGTGGATCATGCCGATTTGCAGCGTGCCGGCTCCGTGCTTGCGCCTGGCCTTGATGCCTTACGTCGTGAGTTGGCGCGCCGCGGCCATGTCACGGTGAAGCGTTCCGCGGCGCGCCGCACACCGCCCAGCTCCGAGCGGGGTACGCTTCATCGCGGTGCTGACCAGCAGGAAGCTGTGCCGCGCCGACGCGGCCCTCGGGCAAAGCCGATCGTCGAGTTCCCCGAGAGCGACGGTCGGCCCTGGACGGACCCGCCCTCATTCGCCGATGCGCTCGATCTTCACATGCGCCGCCATGGCGACAGAGCGAAGCATCTCGCCCGCGCCCTTGAAGCGAGCGCGGCCCAGGTAGATGCCACTGCGCTGAATATGAGGCGCCCCGGCGTGAAGGTGCCGCGCGCCTCGCAAAGCCTCGCGGCGCTACCGTCTGCCGCCCGGCTACTTCCGATCGAAGCTGCCGAATGGAGATTGCTGCACATCAGCGGGGACCATTGCCGGCATCAGTCGCGTGGAGAGACGACGACTCGCCTAGCACCTGCCGCATGATTTTGATCGGCGCGTTGAAGGAGCGGGAGGAGAACCTTGAGTGGGTACAGCGCGTGGTGATCTCGGGAACGACCGACTATCGGCGCTTCCAGGCCGCCGCCATGAGGTAGCGCTACTCGATCCGGTTTCCCGGCCTGCTTGATCAGTCCTCGCGGCCGCGCGGGCTCTATCGGTTTTGCCGAGAGGAGGATGGATCGCTACCGGACCCGACCTTGCGAGTGCGGCGCTCGATGCGCCGCCCCGGCTGGCCGAGGAGATGGCCGATCTCGTCCGGTTCAAGACGGCGACGTTGACGGCCTTCGGCTATCGGCGCAATGGCGTATGGGGTGAGGAGACGGCGTCGCAGAAGGTCGAGCATCTCGGCCTGATGTTCGGCGCGCTGGCCGCGTCACCCAGCGGCGCGGTCCACGGCTTCGGGGTGCCGCTGGAGAATCTGAGCTTCAGTCTGCTGGTCTTCCCGATCGTGTGGGACTGGTCCATCCAATGGCGCGAGCGTCGGCGCGGCTTCAGCACCGCATGGGAAGTCGACATGCTACGCATCGCTGTCGCGCTCACCCGGTCGGAGACCGGTTGGCTACGGCAGAATACGCAGCCAGTGGAGCGCATCCGCCCAATTTCCAATCTGATCACCGAGCGCGATGGTGCTGCGGCCCCGCGTACGTCAAAATTTACCTATCCTCACATCCGATTTCTGCGCCAGACCCCGAATTTGCCACACGCCACTCGGAAGGGGCTTCTGGCATCGGCACCTATCGTTCTCAATCGCCTGCGACAGCCGCGAAGGAGATTGAGCATGGGCCAGAGTGAGACTTTGGAAATCAGGAAGACCATCAGGCGGCACCAGTTGCGCGAGATGGTGCCTCTGGCCGACAGCACGATTTACGAGATGGAACAGCGCGGCGAATTTCCACGCCGTTTCGCGCTATCACCGCGCTGCATCGTCTGGGATCTCGCCGAGGTCCAGGCGTGGTTGCTGGCGCGGCGCGCGAAGCCTATCCATCGCGCACAACATCCCGACGTCACCAAGCGCAAGTCCCACCCGGTCAAAGGGCAGGATCGAGCGCGATAGACGGCATGACTGTCGGCAGCAGCGTCGGAACATACTTCCGGCCGTCGATCCAGGCGTCCACGGTATCCGCCCACTCCTGCATCATATGCCGGCGCTGCACCTCATACTCGGCCTTGTTGTAGACGCCGCGCGATGAACGTCCGTCCTCATGCGCCAGGCACTTTTCGATCCAGTCGCTGTTAAAGCCCAGCTCATTCAGCAGCGTCGAACCCGTGCGCCGCAGATCGTGGACGGTGAAAGGTTCCAACGGCAGCCCCTCCTTCTTGGCCTGTTCGACGACGGCGTAGGTGATACGGTTGAAGGTCGCGCGGGACATGGGGGCATCCGCGTCGTACCGAGATGGCAGCAAGTATCGGGAGTTGCCGGAGCAGGTCTTGAGCGCGATCATGATGTCCAATGTCTGTCGGCACAGGTAGACATTGTGCGGCTTCGACCGTTTCATGCGTTCCTTCGGGATCGTCCAGACGGCGTTGTCGAAATCGATCTCGTCCCACACTGCATCCTGCAACTCACTTTTCCGGACCATGGTGAGGAGGAAAAGTTTCATGCCGAGGCGGATTGTCGGTAGCGTCGCGACATGCTCGAGCTGTCTGAACATGATGCGGATCTCGGCGGGTGAAAGCGCGCGGTCCTTCGGGGTAAAGGTGGCGATCGAGGCCGGACCGACGTCATCGGCCGGATTGGCGACCTTCTCGCCGTGCAGAATGGCGAAACCGTAGATCTGCTTCAGAATATCCCGTACATGGATGGCGGTCGCAGGCGCACCCCGCTCGACGATCTTGCCGCAATGGGCGCGCAGGTCATCAGGTGTGATCTCTGTCAGAAGTCGGTTCCGCCAGACGGGCATGAGTTCGCGTTCGAAGATGGAGCGACGCATCGCACGCGTGCTGTCGGCCATCGTTGCGTTGGTCAGCCATTTCTCGCCGAATTGGCCGAAGCTCTTTGCTTCCTTGATCCGGCGCTTCTCCCGCTGCTTCTCGATGGCGGGAGACCGTCCCTCGGCGATCGCACGCCGCGCGTCGATGCATAGCTCGCGAGCCCTGGCGAGCGATATTCCGTCACGGGCATATCTGCCGAGATAGACAGTCTCCCGCCTGCCGTTCAGCCGATAGTCGAGCCTGAACGAGATAGCACCCGATGGCGCGACGCGCACATACATGCCGTCACGATCGGATACCTTGTACATTTTAGCTTTTTGTTTCAAGCACTTGAGTGCTGCATCGGTCAACATTTCGGGTCTCCTCGCGGAAAAGTACCGTCACGCGGTTTTTGGAGGCCGATGGCATGTAAAACGCTTATATTTCAGCGACTTATATCGAAAAAAGTACCGTCATGAGCCTCATTGCTCCTGACGGTACTTTCGTTTTTCCAGTTGATCAATGGGGGTGAGGCCCGTCAGCGAGGCCGTCGCACGCGATCTATGCCCACCGATAGAGGTCGATAGGCATAGGAGAAATTTATTTTTGCTTTCAGTGCGTTAGGTCGCATCGCGGCGTAGTTTCGGATACGCTCGGATGGGCCTGAATCATTCCCACTCAATCGTTCCCGGGGGCTTGCTCGTCACGTCATAGACCACCCGGTTGATGCCTTTTACTTCGTTGATGATGCGGGTCGCGGCGCGGCCGAGGAAATTCATGTCGAAGGGGTAGAAATCCGCGGTCATGCCGTCCACCGAGGTCACGGCGCGCAGGGCCAGGACGTGGTCATAGGTGCGGCCATCGCCCATCACGCCAACAGTGCGCACCGGCAGCAGAACGGCGAAAGCCTGCCAGATCACGTCGTAGAGGCCGGCGGCGCGGATTTCCTCCAGATAGATGGCATCGGCCTTGCGTAGGATTTCCAGCTTCTCCGGCGTGATCTCGCCGGGGCAGCGGATGGCGAGGCCCGGCCCCGGGAAGGGGTGGCGGCCGACGAAGCTCTCCGGCAGGCCGAGTTCACGGCCGAGCACGCGCACCTCGTCCTTAAACAGGTCGCGCAGCGGCTCCACCAGCTTCATGTTCATGCGCTCGGGCAGCCCGCCCACATTGTGGTGGCTCTTGATGGTCACCGAAGGCCCGCCGGTGAAGGATACGCTTTCGATCACGTCGGGATAAAGCGTGCCCTGGGCGAGGAAATCCGGCGCGCCCTTGCCGTCGGAGGCGATCTTCTTTGCCTCGGCGTCGAACACGTCGATGAACAGCTTGCCGATGGTCTTGCGCTTGGTCTCAGGATCGGTGACGCCCGCGAGTTCGCGCAGGAACAGATCGGCGACATCCACATGCACCAGGGGAATGTTGAACGTGTTGCGGAATAGGGAGACCACCTGCTCCGCCTCGCCCTGGCGCATCAGGCCATGGTCCACGAACACGCAGGTGAGCTGGTCGCCGATCGCCTCATGGATCAGCACCGCCGCGACCGCTGAATCCACCCCGCCGGAGAGGCCGCAGAGCACCCGCCGGTCGCCCACCTGGGCGCGGATCTTGGCGATGGCGCTGTCGCGGAAGGCGCCCATGGTCCAGTCGCCGGAGAGGCCGGCGATGCGGCGCACGAAATTGCGCAGCAGCTTCGCGCCGTCGGGCGTGTGTACCACCTCGGGGTGGAACTGCACGGCGTAGAACCGCCGGCTTTCATCGGCGATGGCGGCGAAGGGGGCGTTGTCGGAGGTAGCGATCACCTCGAAGCCCTCGGGCAGGGCGGTGACGCGGTCGCCGTGGCTCATCCACACCAGATAGCGCTGCGCTTCCTGCCACACCCCTTCGAACAGGGCGCTGGGCTTCTTCACCTCGACTTCGGCGCGGCCGAATTCGCGATGGTGGCCGCCCTCCACGGTGCCGCCGAGCTGGGCCGCCATGGCCTGTTCGCCATAGCAGATGCCGAGCACGGGAATGCCGGCCTCGAACACCTCCTGCGGCGCGCGCGGGCTCTCGCCCTCGATCACCGAGGCGGGACCGCCGGACAGGATGACGGCCTTGGGATTGAGCCGCTTCAGCGCCTCCTGAGCCTTCTGGAACGGCACCACCTCGGAATAGACGCCTTCCTCGCGCACGCGCCGTGCAATGAGCTGGGTCACCTGGCTGCCGAAGTCGATGATGAGGACGGTGTCTTGCATGGCGGCGCGGCTTTCCGGCGGGAGTGGCGAGGATTGCGCCCTCCTTTAACGGCAAAGTCGCGAATTGCCAAAGCGCGCGCCGCCTCGCGGTGCGCGGCTCACACATGCCGTGGACGCAGGGCCGCGCGCGTGGCGCCTTAGGACGGATCGACATTCACGGCTTGGTGCCGCGTCGAGGCGCCTGACGTTGGGTGCGCGTGATCGACTTCCTTTAATCGGTCGTCATGGCCGGGCGCGTCCCGGCCATCCACGCCGGGCCGAACGTGCAGGCCTTGAAGAGCCAGTGCCAGCGGTGCCGCGTGGATGCACGGGACAAGCCCGTGCATGACGACCGGTTAAAGAAAGACGATCGCACACACCCGACTCGAGGCAGCCAAAGTAGTGCTAGATCGAAGCCCAATGGCCTTCGCAGCCCTCGGGGGCCGCGGTGGCGGCTGTATGGCGCTTCTTCAGCTCGGTGCAGCCATAGGCGCGGGCTTCTTCCGGCAGATGGGAATTGATGGCGACGCCGATCTGGTCATAGGGCGAGGACGCGGCGAAGACATAATAGGCCCAATAGCCGCCGACGGCGAGAATGAGCACCACGAGCAGGCGGATGATAAACATGGCAATCTCCCGGGTCCGATTGGCGCGCGAGCGCAACCGCTGCGCTAAGGACGCTTCGGGGGAGGGGAAGGTTCCGTGCTAGGGGCAGGCGATCGGCATTCCAGATGCCCAGATCTGGAGCAGGCCCCCGGCGGGAAGAGTTTGTAAAGAGGCGACCTTGAAGCATTGTCCTCCGGCGAGGATGAAGTTTGTACGCCCCCAGGCGGCAGGTGCTGGGCGGGCGTTGACAGCTGTGGACGCTCGAATGACATCGCCAACCTTCAGTGAGGACGGGGTCTGGTTGTTCTGGAAGCTGAAATTGCTTTCATCATTACTGTATCCAACGGCCACCCACGACACGATAGGCTGCGGCGTGTGTGCGGATGTGGAAGGTTGAACCGGAGCCACCTGGGGCGCGTCAGCTGCCTTGCCCGCAAGTTCGAGGCTCTGCCTATAGCTGCTTGTGAGGGATTCGATCAGGGCGACGATAGATTCGCGGTCAGAGCAGACGTCCTTGACGATTGCGCTTGGTCGTTCGAAGTCCTCACTCGTCAACTTTCTTTCCTGATGGAGGGTGACTAGAAATTTTCCTTGTTCAACGCAATATCTTTTGTGCTCATTCCAGATGTTTATAGCTCCGAATGCGATGGTCCCTATGATGGCTACGATCAATAGTCCAAGCTTGTTTGTATTTTCCGCAAAAGTTGAGAATCGTCCCTTGGATTTATCTGCATTCGCAGTGCTGTCGTCGACCATTGCATTACCCCAATTAGCTCTCGGCTATTTTGGGGTAATGCAGGGAAAATTCAATCAAAGATTGTAAAAACCTCACCCCCGCTTCAACACGCTCACAAAAAAACCATCCGTCCCCGTCCGGCGCGGCGTCAGCAGCAGGCCTTCGGGGGTTTCCAGGGCGGCTGTGCGCAAAGCGAGGCCGGGGGCGCCCAGCGCTAGCACTGCTTCCACCGGCGGAACCACCGAGAAATCCGGGTGCTTCTCCAGCAGGGCGCGGATCTGGGCGCCGTTTTCCACATCCAGCAGCGAGCAGGTGACATAGGCAAGGCGGCCGCCGCTCTTCACATAGCGCGTGGCGGCTTCGAGGATTTTTGCCTGCTCGGCGGTGCGCTCGGCCAGCGCGCCGGGGCGCATGCGCCATTTCGCGTCTGGGTTGCGGCGCCAGGTGCCCGTGCCGGTGCAGGGTGCATCGACAAGGACCAGGTCCATCTGGCCGGCGAGGTCGGCGAGCACGTCGGCATCCCCGCGCGGCGCGCGGATCTGCACATTGCGCACCCCGGCGCGCGCAAGCCGCTCGTGGATCGGCTTCAGGCGGCGGATGTCGGAATCATGGGCATAGAGCTGGCCCTTATTGTCCATGAGGGCGGCGAATTCGAGCGTCTTGCCGCCGGCGCCGGCGCACAGGTCCAGCACCTGCGAACCGGGCAGGGGGCTCGCGAGGATGGCGGCGATCTGCGAGCCCTCGTCCTGCACCTCCACTTCGCCCTTCACGAACGCGCCCTCGGATGTGAGGGGCGGGGCCTTGCCCTCGGCGTCGAGAATGATGCGCAGCGACAGCGGCGACCATTGGCCCGGCTGGGGTGAAAGATGGGAGAGTTCGGCGAGCGCGGCGTCGGCCGTGGATTTCAGCGTGTTCACCCGCAGGTCCAGCGGGGCGCGGGAGGCGAGGGCGCGGCCTTCCTCCACCCGGTCCGCGCCGAACACCACGTTCAGATAGGGATCGAGCCATTGGGCGTAATCGCCTTTGACCCAGGGGGCGGCGGTCTCAAGACTCGGATTGGCGAGGCGCGCGGTTTCCTCTGCGCTCAACGGCGCGGGCGCGAAGCGGGCGCCGTCGCACAGGCGCGAAATGGCGTCCAGATCGAGCCCGCGCATCACCGCGAGCGTGCCGAGCACCAGGGCGCGCGGCGTGTCCGCGCCCATCACGTGCGCGGCCGAGGCGCGCCGGCGCAAGGTGTCGAACACGAGGCCGGAAATGGCGGCGCGATCGCCCGAGCCGGCGAAGCGGTGGGCGAGGCCCCATTCCTTGAGGCTGTCACCGGCGGGACGGCGCTTTGCGGCGATATCGCCGAGCACCTCGATGGCGGCGGACAGGCGGGCTGAGGGGATCAATTCAATCAGGTCCTTGGGGCAAGAAGGGGGGCAAGGGGGAAGGCACCGGCTTTCACCTGGGCCTCGAAATGATCGAGCGCGGCGGCGAGCCGCTCATCGATCACGTGCAGATATTCCGTCCAGTCTTCATAGCGGGACAATTCGGTGCGCCCGTCGCTGATGCCGCGCAGGCCCACCAGCGGCACGGCGAAGCGCTGCGCTGCGCGCAGGACTGCGAAGGTCTCCATGTCCACCATGTCGCAGGAAATGGCATCATAGGCCGCGCCGGAAATGATCGCGCCGCCGGTGGAGAGCGAGGCGGCCGCGATGCCGGGAATCTGGTGGGGAATTTCCACCAGGGCCGGCAGGTCGAGAAACGGCGTGCGCCCCTTCTCGAAACCCAGCGGGGACGCGTCCATGTCGCGATAGGCGAGGTGCGACACCTGATAGATGCCGGCATGCTCCAGCGCGCGGGCGCCGGCCGAGCCGAGCGTGAACACCAGGTCGGGCAAAGCGTCGGCGGCGGCGAGGTGGGCGAGGGCATGGGTGGTCGTCATCGCCGCCTCCACCGGCCCGACGCCGGTTATCAAGGGATCGATGCGCGCGCGCAGATGCGGCCCGTATTCCATCTGCGTCGCCATGACGAACAGGATGTCGAGATCGCCGACGGTGCGGACGTGGCGGGACGGGTCTTCCATCGCAAGGCAATCCAGGAAATGCGTGAGCCGCACTCCTCGGCTGGCGCGGCGATCCTGTCAATCACCCGGGCCTCACACATTGAGCAGGATCGCCAGCGCGAACAGCACCCACATGATGGCCAGCGCAATGGCGCCCACCGCATAAGCGGAGAAGCGGACGGACAGCGGGTTCGACGTGGTGAAGACGAAGGCATGGACGATGCGCGAGATCACGAACACCCAGGCGAGCACCACGAACACGATGTCCGCCTTGCGCGTGAACAGGGCCAGCACCGTGATCACATAGAACAAGACCGGCAGCTCGAACTGGTTCGAGAATGCATTGGCGAAGCGCTGGGCGCGCGGGGGATAGGTGCTCGTATCCTCGGCGGCGGCGGCACGGGAGACTTCGCCGCTGGAGAGGGCGCGCATGCGCACCGGCAGCAACGCGAACAGCAGCAGGAAGGTGAGGCCCACTTCCACGAACAGGGGCAGCAGGATCATGGCGACGGTCATGGATCGGCCTTTCACGTGCGTACGGCGGGGGGACGCTGGTTGCGCCTCCATTGCACCGCTCATGGTGAGGAACCTCGAGCACGGCGGCACGTTCCATCCTGGAACAGGAAACCCAGCCATGCCCGCCTTATCTTCTCCGGCCTCTTCGTCCCCGGCCCAGCCCTCGGGCGGACCCGACGCACGACAGGTGGAACGCGGCCGCGCCCCACGCCCGTTCTTCACGCGCTTGGCGCAGGAGGTGTCGCGCTATGCCGGCAAGCCCGCGACCTTCGTGTGCGCGGTCGCCATCATTCTCGTGTGGGGCGCGACCGGGCCGCTGTTCGGCTACAATGATACCTGGCAGCTGATCATCAACACCTCCACCACCATCGTCACCTTCCTGATGGTGTTCCTGATCCAGAACAGCCAGAACCGCGATACCGCAGCGCTCCAGATCAAGCTCGACGAATTGATCGCGCGCACCGAGGGCCCGCGCAACGCGCTGCTGGATCTGGAGGATTTGGACGAGGAGACGCTCGACAAGCTGCGGCTGGAATATGCGCTGCTGGCTGACCGCGCGCGGGAAGAGAGCAAGGCGCAGGGTGGCGCGGGCGATCCCGGAGCCGTCGCGCATGAGACCGCTCCGCTGGAAACCGCCGAGAAGGGCGCGGCCGGGGCCACGCCGGAGGCTGCTTCCTCGCCCGGTCCCTGCGACGGCGGCCGCAAGGTGGCTGCGGCGGATTGTCCTGATCTGCCGGGCCGCGCCGCCTGATCCTGCGCGTTTGCCGCGGCGCCAGGGGCGGCCGCCGGCGTAGCGGCCACCTAGCCCCGGATGCCGAGGCGCGCTAGGCAGGGGGCGGAACGCGCCGGACGAGGGGCGCGGGGAGATTGGGATCCATGCCGCTTTATTCCCTGGACGGGGCCGGCCCGGAATTGCCGCCCGCGGGCCGCTATTGGATCGCGCCCGACGCCACCCTGATCGGCCGTGTGATCGTTTCGGAAGAGGCGAGCGTCTGGTTCGGCACGGTGATCCGGGGCGATAACGAGGCGATCTTCATCGGCCCCGGCACGAACATCCAGGAAAACTGCGTGCTGCACACCGACCCCGGCTTTCCGCTGCATCTCGGCGCCGGCGTCACCGTCGGCCACATGGCGATCCTGCACGGCTGCACGGTGGGGGACGGCAGCCTCATCGGCATGGGCGCAACCGTGTTGAACGGCGCCCGGATCGGGCGCAATTCGTTGGTGGGCAGCAATGCCTTGGTGACCGAGGGCAAGGAATTTCCCGACAATTCGCTGATCGTCGGCGCGCCGGCACGGGTGG
This sequence comes from Roseixanthobacter finlandensis, assembly GCF_043195105.2. NCBI lineage: Bacteria > Pseudomonadati > Pseudomonadota > Alphaproteobacteria > Hyphomicrobiales > Xanthobacteraceae > Roseixanthobacter > Roseixanthobacter finlandensis. The sequence goes on from NZ_CM195536.1 coordinate 1,230,402, forward strand.
TGCGCGAATTGGATGAGGCTGCGATTGCCGCCCTCAAGGGCGCGGCGCAGCGCTATCAGGCCAATTGGAAGCGCTTTGCCGCCGGTCTCAAGCGGATCGACTGAGGCAAGGCGCAAGAGCCAGATCTGCCTCTATTCAATAAATTAGACGGCTATTCACCGCCATATGGAACCACCCAGTGGTTCTATATGCGCGGATCGCGCGCTCGCTAAGGGGAGGGGGCGGCTCAGCGCCCGCCGCCACCTACCACTGGGGGAGAGCGCGTGTCGCCAAGCGAAACCCACAGCGTGGGGTCGCCCTGCGACTGGCGCTTCACATAGCGATAGCCGGTGTCCTGCCAGGGCAGGATTTCATTTTCCTGATTGTCGAGGATCACGTCGCCCCGGTCGGTCACGACGGTCAGCACGGCGTGGCCGTCGCCTTCCTTGTCGCGCACCACGGTGATGAGCAGCACCGAGGCCGGCCAGCCGAGGTTGATCAGCGCGCGGCGCTTGGCCAGCACGTAATCCTCGCAATCGCCCTTGCCGTCGTCGGGATAGGCCCAGCGCTCCACTTCGCCATAATGGTCCATGTCCGTCACGGGAGCGATCGAGGTGTTGAAGCTGCGGTTCACTTGATCGAGCGTGGAGAGATGGGGCGCATCGAGCGGGACTTGCGGGATGAGATCGCCCTCGGCAACGCAGTCCACCTTGCTCTCGGCGCAGAAGCGCACATAGCCGATGGGCGCGGAGGTGCCCCCCACGGCCTGGAGGTGCGGCACGAGGACCGGCGACAGGCTCGCATGGCGCCGCTCACCGGCGACTGCGTTCCCGGCGCCCGCCATCAGCAGGGCCGCAAGCAGAAGCTTTTTCGCTAAGTGAAACTTCGCAAGATGAAACGGCATGGCACGCTGTCGCGAGGGGTTAACAACTTCATAATGCCTGAGGTTCGCCGCATTCGCGCCGTCAACCTTTCATTAACCTTAACGGGCGTTAACGACCTTGGCCAGGGGAAGGCTGCGGCGCGATGGACGCCCCTGCACACGCGCTTTTTCCTTGCTGCGGACACCGCGCCCCCTTATGTGCGGGGCGTGCTCAACCTCAGCGATCCACGCCGCGCGCCGCCCCGCGAGCCGGTGTTCAACATTCCAGGCGTCGTGGCGCTGCTGGCCCTGGTCATGGCGGCGATCGCGTTCGCGCGCGAATTCCTGCTGGACGAGCAGTCCAACGTCATGCTGCTCGCCTATTTCGCCTTCATCCCGGCGCGCTATGACGCCGCGTTCGCGCTGCCCGGCGGGCTCGGGGCGGATATCTGGACCTTCGTGAGCTATGCCTTCCTGCACGCCAATCTCGTGCATCTCGGCGTCAATCTCATCTGGATGCTGGCGTTCGCGACTCCGGTGGCGCGGCGCTTCGGCACGGCGCGCTTCCTGGCCTTCGTGGTGGTCACGGCGGCGGCCGGTGCGCTTGCGCACCTTGTCGCCTATCCCGACGCCATGGTGCCCATGATCGGCGCTTCGGCGGTGGTCTCCGGGGCCATGGCGGCGGCGGTGCGCTTTGCATTTTCGCCCGGCGGTGCGCTTGGCCGGCCGGTGCGCGGCGCCCCCGAGCATCCGCCCGCCGCCTCGTTGTTCGGTGCGTTCCGCGAGCCGCGGGTCCTCACCTTCGTGGCGGTCTGGGTGGTGGTGAACTTCCTGTTTGGTGCCGCCATTACGCTGCCCGGCACGGAAGGGGCGGAAGTGGCCTGGCAGGCGCACATGGGTGGCTTTTTCGCGGGCCTGCTGCTGTTCCCGCTGTTTGATCCCATTCCCCGCGCGGCGGTGCCTTCACACCCTCCGCGCTGAGGCCCATGCTGAAATACCAGTCAAACGTCCGCGCGCGCCATCATGCGGGGTTGCGGATCGCGCCATCGCGGATGATCATTCCTTCAAGGCAATACCGGTGAGCGTCAATAACGCCGGATCCGCCTCTCACTAGGGAATGGAGGTCAGCCATGACCGTAGGCATTATTCTTCAACGCAAGACATCGGGTCTCGTCACCATCTCGCCGGAGGCCTCGCTGACGCAAGCGGTGCAGAGCCTGTCGCAGAATCGCATTGGCGCCATCGTCGCGACCGGGCCGGACGGGAACCTCGAAGGCATTCTGTCCGAGCGCGACGTGGTGCGCATCCTCGGCGAGCGCGGGCCGGATGTGCTGTCGCAGCCGGTCTCCTCCGTGATGACGCGCGCGGTGGTGACCTGCACCGCCGACGAGACCGTCCCCGCCATCATGGAACGCATGACGCGCGGGCGCTTCCGCCACGTTCCGGTGGTGTCGGGCAGCAAGCTGGTGGGCATCATCTCGATCGGCGACGTGGTGAAATATCGCGTCGAGGAGATGGAGCGCGAGAGCGCGGAACTGCGCGACTACATCATGACCGCCTGAGGCGACAAAGGTCGGGGCGGGGGCGCCCAGACCTGCTTTCGCGGCGTGCCTGCCCGATTGGGCGCGCCGCAACACCTATTTCAGCGCCACTATTTCAGCGCTTCCATGGCGCTGTGCACATCGTCCACGATCCGTTCCACCGCCTCGCGTCCGGCGGCGATGGCTTCTTCCGCGCGGTGGAAATCGAACAGGCCGATCTTGGCGAGCTTGGGCGAGACCGTGACATCCGGCGGATCCCCCGCGAGGCGGGAGCGCGCGATACGGTCCTGGGTGATGTTGAAGGCGTCGATCATCACCGCCGAGATCCCGCGCGGTCCCTCGCTCGGCCCGGAGAGGAATTGCCGGCGCAGCATGCGGTCCGGCCGCAGCATGCGCGAGAGCCCTTCCTTCTTGTGCTCCACCACCACGTCCGCCACCTCGGCGATGGCGCTGCCATGGTCCTGGATCACGGTGCCGCGTCCGAAGATCTCGGAATTGAGATTGACCGCGATCACGATCCGACCGCCGAGCGCACGGGCCGCCGAGACCGGCACCGGATTGACCAGCGTGCCGTCCATCAGCCAGCGCCCGCCCACCTTGGCCGGGGTGAAGATGCCCGGCAGGCAATAGCTGGCGTGGATCGCCTCCACCAGTTCGCCGCGCGTCAGCCAGATTTCATGGCCGGTGCCGAGCTCGGTGGCGATGCAGCCGAACACCACCGGCAAATCCTCGATGGTGAGATCGCCGAGTTCCAGGCGCATGCGCTCCATCAGGCGGCGCCCGCCGATGAGGCCGGCCGCGCCGAGGGAGAGATCGAGAAAGCCGAGGACGTTGCGCTTGTTGAGGCCGCGCGCCCAATCCTCCAGCGCGTCCAGCTTGCCGGCCGCCCAGATGCCGCCGACCACCGCCCCGATGGAGGTGCCGGCGATCACGCTCGGGCGAATGCCATGGGCTTCCAGCGCCCGCATCACGCCGATATGGGCAAAGCCGCGCGCCGCGCCGCCGCCCAGGGCAAGGGCGATCTTCGGCCCGCCCTTGCGGCCGGCCTTCCACGGCGGCTCGACCTCGCTCTGCGCTTCCAGGGCAGGGGCGACCTCGGGAGGAAGGTCGGCCTCGGCTTCGCTCTGGGCTTCGTCGGTGCGAGTGCGGCGGGTAAAACCTTGAAACATGCGCGACCTCCGACCGGCCGGCGTGCCGGTGGCAAGCTCCGGGACTCAAACCCTTCTAACCGTGTTTGATGTCCGAAGCGTGGCTTTGTCACGATGCGCCATGGGGCTGGTGCGAGGCTGCGCCCGCAGTGTTCAACACATCCTTAATCGTGCGAATGGCCGGCATGGTCGCCATAGACCGCCTTCGGATCGAAGCGCGGCGCGTCGCCGGTGAATTCCAGCGGCGTTTCGGCGGAGGCTTTGCCGCCGATGGGCACGCGACGATAGAAGCAGGAGCGCCGCCCTGTGTGGCAGGCGGCGCCCGTGCCGCCCATCTCGACTTTCAGCAAAACCGCGTCCTGGTCGCAATCCACGCGGATCTCCAGCACCTTCTGGGTATGGCCGGAGCTTTCGCCCTTCTTCCAGAGCTTCTTGCGCGAGCGGCTGTAATAATGCGCCTCGCCGGTCTCGATGGTGAGGGCGAGCGCTTCCTCATTCATGAAGGCGAGCATCAGCACCTCGTTCGTCACCGCGTCCACGGCGATGCAGGTCATAAGGCCGTTGGCGTCGAAGCGGGGCGTGAGGCGCGTGCCTTCCTCAAGTTCGGCCGTGCCGGTGCTGGCCGCGAAGACGGGGGTCTGGACGCTCATGAAAACTCCAATGGGCTGGTGCCGGCGGGCACCGCTCCGAGGGGCTCAGCCCTTGGCGCGCACCAAGGTGATGAAGCGCACCTGCTCGGCCGGGTCATCGCGGAACGCACCGGTGAACTGGCTGGTGACGGTGGAGACGCCCGCCTTGGTGATGCCGCGCATGGCCATGCACATATGCTCGGCCTCGATCATCACGGCAACCCCGCGCGGCTTCAGCGTCTCGTCCAGGGCGGAGATGATCTGCGAGGTCAGATGTTCCTGGGTCTGCAGGCGCTTGGCGTAGATGTCCACCACCCGCGCGATCTTGGAGAGGCCGACCACCCGTTCCACCGGGAAATAAGCGACATGGGCCTTGCCCACGAACGGCACCATGTGGTGCTCGCAATGGGAATAGAAGGGGATGTCCCGCACCAGGACGAAATCGTCGAAATTGCCGATTTCGCCGAATGTGCGGTCGAGCGCCTCGGCCGCGTCGTGGCGATAGCCGGAGAATAATTCCCCATAGGCCTTCACCACCCGATGGGGGGTTTCGAGCAGGCCCTCGCGGTCCGGGTCCTCGCCGATATAGGCGAGCAGGGTGCGAACGGCGGCCTCCGCCTCGCGCTTGGAGGGGCGCGCGGGATCGTGCGCTTCGTCCGCTGCCGCATCCTGCGGGGCATCTTCGTGCCGCTTGGCCTGCGCCTGGAGATGTTTCACATGCTTGCGGGCCTTGGCCTCGTTCTCGGCCTGCGCCCGCAGCAATTTCACGACCGCGTCCATACCCAACTCCGTTCGACCCGCCACGGACGCAGTCCGGGCGAGAGTGTCACCGGTGTCGGCTACGCATGCGCGGACCCTCACTTTCCGCGCCCCACCGGAAGCCCCGGCGGCGGCCTTGCCGTCCGTTTTGCGCGAAGCGTCGCCGGCGGGAGGCGGCTCCCGAGGGGTAAGCTTCGCAATCAGGCGCCAGCGTCTTCCGCCGCGCCGCACATGGACTATATAAGACGGCGAACAGGCAACGCAAAGTGCGCTTTTGCTTGAGCGTGCCTCGCAAACCGCATGGCAGCGCGCCTTTACGGGCCGTGGCCGGGCGGGCCGGATGATGACGCCGCCATGGGGCGGCCGGGATCGCACGATGATCAACGACGTCTATAATACCCGTATCCTGGGCTATGCCGCCGATATCCCCCGCATCGGCCGGCTGGACCATCCCCAGGCCAGCGCGACCGCCCATTCGCGGCTGTGTGGCTCCACCGTGACCGTGGACGTGGCGCTCGATGGCGACACCGTGAGCGATTTCGCCCATGAGGTGCGCGCCTGCGCGCTCGGCCAGGCGTCTTCCTCCATCATGGCGCGCCATGTGGTGGGTTCGAGCGTCGCCGAATTGCGGGCGCTGCGCGAGACCATGCGCAAGATGCTGAAGGAGAACGGCCCGCCGCCCGCGGGCCGCTGGGCAGAACTGGAAGTGCTGGAGCCGGTGCGCGACTACAAGGCGCGCCACGCCTCCACGCTGCTGACCTTCGACGCGGTGGTGGACGCCATCGACCAGATCGAGGCCAAGGCCGGCACCGTGCCCCCCGCGCCGGCGACCGCCGGGAGCTGAGCGGGCGCGGCCGTATCTGATCTCCGCGGGGCGTCTCGGCTTTGGCGGACAGGGCGGGTGTGCTTCTCGGCGGATGCACGGCATCGCGGATCGGATGCGGCTTGTCCGTTCAACTCGCAGAAGTGCCACAGGCGAGGGCCGTCCGGAAATGGGCAGGATCAGCAAGGCGAGGATCGATTTACGCATGGCGATGAAACAGGCCCCGGATCGGGGCGGGCGGCTCAGCGTCGGGGAGTCTCTCCCGTGGGGTCGTCGACGGCAAGGCGTCGTCGCGCGCCCGTCCTTGGCCTCCCGCATCGGCACCGCCGTGGCGCGCCTGCCGCGCCTGATCCTGCGCGCGCCCATCCTGCTCTATCGCTACACGCTGTCTTCCTTCATGGGGCGGCAGTGCCGCTATCTGCCCACCTGCTCGGAATATGCCGACGAGGCGATTTCCCGCCATGGCGCCTGGGCGGGGGGGTGGATGGGTGCGGCGCGGCTGTGCCGCTGCCATCCCTGGGGCGGATCGGGGTTCGACCCGGTGCCCCAATGCCTGCCCGCCGACGCGCGCTGGCATCGGCCGTGGCGCTATGGGATCTGGCGCCAGCCACCGGAATGAGCGGGGCTCTCGGCAGGGCGCGCGGGCGTTTTGTTTCCCGTCACACCTTGGCACCGCGAATGCGCTATGCCGTTTCCTTCATGCCTCGGTTGGGGAGTCGGCCGGTGACGATACGCGGGTTCTTGTTCAGTTTGGTGTTGAGCCTGTCAACGGTGCTCGGCTGCGTCGGCAGTGCGTTTGCGGTGGAGCAGGGACCTGCGGCGGATGCCTTTTATCTCCCGCCCGCCCCGCTGCCGGAAGGCGTCGCCGGTTCGCCGATCTGGGCGCGGCTCCTTTCGGGCACCATGGCGCTGCCGAGCGCCGCGCGGAACACGCTGGTGCTGTACCGGTCCGTGGACCCTGCCGGCAATCCCGTGGCTGTATCCGGGACCGTCGCGATCCCGAAGGGCACGCCGCCCGCGGGCGGGTGGCCGGTGATCACATGGACCCACGGCACGACCGGCCTCGCGGCCATCTGCGGCCCGTCGCGCGACACGGATGCCGGGCCGGAACACGGCTATATCGCCGATATCCGGGCGCTGCTCGATCCGTTCGTCGCCAAGGGCTATGCGGTGGTTGCGACCGATTATCAGGGCCTGGGCGTCGCGGGCTTCCACCCCTTTCTCCAGGGCGTGCCGAACGGCAAGAATGCCCTCGACATGCTGCGCGCCGCGCGCGTGCTGGAGCCGCAGATTGGGACGAAATATGCCGTCATGGGCCACTCCCAGGGCGGCCAGGCGGATCTGTTCACCGCCGCTGAAGGACCGTCCTACGCGCCGGAGCTTCAGCTTGTCGGCAATATCGCCATGGCGCCGGGCACCCATATCGCCGACCGGCTCGCGGCGGTGCGCGCGTCCGACAAAGTGGAACTGGCGCTGCCTTACGTGCTGTATACGCTGCAGTCCTATGCCACCACCGACACGGCCATCGACCTCGGCCGCATCCTGACCGCGAAGGCGCAGCCGTATCTGGCAGAGCTTCAGCAGGGCTGCATGACCAAGGCCCTGACCGACAGCTATTGGGCCACTGCTATCGCGAAGGACCAGTTCCTGGCGGATCCGGACCTTGCAGTCTTCCTCAAGATGGCCGCGCAGAACGAGCCCGGCACGCTCGCCATTTCCGTGCCGACCCTGGTGATGCAGGGCACCGCCGACGTGACCGTGCGCCCGCAGGATACGGACGCTTCGGTCCGCGATCTGTGTGCCAAGGGGAATGTCGTGACCTACAAGACTTTTCCGGGCCGCGATCATGACGGCGTCATGGCCGCCGGTGCCCCGGATGCGCTGGCCTTCCTCGCCGACCGCTTTGCCGGCGCGCCTGCCACCGGCAATTGCGCGGACCTCCCGAAAGCGGCGCCCTAAGGACCGGCTGGCCGGGCGCATCCCCGCGGCTGGGTAAGCTTCGCACCGGCTTCGCCCTTTACGGCGCGCGCCGGGCGGCTTAGAGGAGGCCGCTTCAACAAGAGCCTACCTGCGGGGTACGCAGGAGTGGGCAGGAGAAGACCTATGGTTACCCTGACTTTCCCCGATGGCGCCCAGCGCGAGTTCGCCCCCGGCACCACGGGCGCCGATGTGGCCGGCGCCATTTCCAAATCGCTGGCCAAGAAGTCCGTCGCGATCGTCCTCAACGAGACGCTGACCGACCTCTCCGACCCCATCCTCGAGGATGCCCGCATCCAGATCGTCACCCGCGACGATCCCCGCGCGCTGGAGCTGATCCGGCACGACGCGGCCCATGTGCTCGCCGAGGCGGTGCAGAGCCTCTATCCCGGGACCCAGGTGACCATCGGTCCGGTGATCGAGAACGGCTTCTATTACGATTTCGCCCGAAATGAGCCTTTCACCACCGATGATCTGCCGAAGATCGAGGCGAAGATGCGCGAAATCATCGCCAAGGATCGCCCCTTCACCAAGGAGGTCTGGTCCCGCGAGGAGGCCAAGCGCGTGTTCGCCGCGAAGGGCGAAGCGTTCAAGGTGGAATTGGTGGACGTCATTCCCGAGGGCCAGGATCTGAAAATCTACAAGCAGGGGGAATGGTTTGACCTCTGCCGCGGCCCCCACATGCCGTCCACCGGCAAGGTCGGCAACGCCTTCAAGCTGATGAAGGTGGCCGGCGCCTATTGGCGCGGCGACAGCAACAATCCCATGCTAACCCGCATCTACGGCACCGCCTGGCACGACCAAGCCGCCCTGGATGCCTATCTCCATCGCCTGGAGGAAGCGGAAAAGCGCGACCATCGCCGCCTCGGCCGGGAGATGGATCTGTTTCACTTCCAGGAGGAGGGGCCGGGCACGGTGTTCTGGCATTCCAAGGGCTGGACCCTGTTCCAGAACCTGGTCGCCTATATGCGCCGCCGCCTGAAGGTGGAATATGCCGAGGTGAACGCCCCGCAGGTGTTGGACAAGTCACTGTGGGAGACTTCAGGCCATTGGGGCTGGTACAAGGAGAATATGTTCAAGGTGCAGTCGGCCGGTGACGACACCGAGGACGAGCGCGTGTTCGCGCTCAAGCCCATGAACTGCCCCGGGCACGTGCAGATCTTCAAGCACGGGCTGAAATCCTATCGCGACCTGCCGCTGCGCCTCGCCGAATTCGGTGCCGTGCATCGCTACGAGCCCTCGGGCGCGCTGCACGGGCTGATGCGCGTGCGCGGCTTTACCCAGGACGATGCCCACATCTTCTGCACCGAGGAGCAGATGGCGGCCGAGTGCCTGAAGATCAACGATCTGATCCTCTCCACCTATGCCGACTTCGGGTTCGACGAAATCATCGTCAAGCTTTCCACGCGGCCGGATAAGCGGGTCGGCTCGGACGCGGTGTGGGATCATGCGGAGGACGTGATGATGCGCGTTCTCAAGCAGATCGAGGAACAGTCCGGCGGCAAGATCAAGACCGGCATTCTGCCGGGCGAGGGCGCGTTCTACGGGCCGAAGTTCGAATACACCCTGAGCGATGCCATCGGCCGGGAATGGCAGTGCGGCACCACCCAGGTGGACTTCAACCTGCCGGAGCGCTTCGGTGCCTTCTATGTGGACGCCGATGGGCAGAAGAAGACGCCGGTGATGATCCACCGCGCCATCTGCGGGTCCATGGAGCGCTTCACCGGCATATTGATCGAGCATTTCGCCGGGCATTTTCCGCTCTGGCTCGCGCCGGTGCAGGTGGTGGTGGCGACCATCACCTCTGAAGCGGACGATTATGCCGCCGAGGTGACCGCGGCGGCGCGCGCCCGCGATCTGCGGGTGGAAAAGGACATTCGCAACGAGAAGATCAACTACAAGGTGCGCGAGCATTCGCTGGCCAAGGTGCCGGTGCTGCTGGTGGCCGGAAAGAAGGAAGCGGCGGAGGGGACGGTCTCGATCCGCCGGCTCGGCAGCCCGGACCAGGTCTCGATGCCGCTCGGTGCCGCCCTGGACCTGCTGGCGGGTGAGGCGGTGCCGCCGGACCTCCAGCGCCGCGCGGCTGTGAGCCACGCCGCGTGAATGGCGTCGCGAGCCATCCCCCGTGAAGGTCCGTTGAGCCTACGCTGAAACGACAGACCCGGCTGCCTGCGGCCGGGTCTCTGGCGCCGGACCCGCTGCGCCGCTTTCCGGAACGGCCGCGTGAGGCAGGGTGTGCTCGCCCTTGATCGCGTGGCATTCAGCGCAGCCGCGGGGGTGGAACTCTTTGGCTCTCATCGTGAATCCGATGGCTTCTCCCGCCGGTCCTCTTTAGCTTCGCATGAGGATTCGGGATGGCGGATGAAGGGCCGAAGCGTCCGGGCGGTCGTTCGGGCGGTTGTTTCAGCGCTGCATCTTCGTTCATCGCGCCTTTTTTATTGCTCCGCTTCGACTTCTCGGCGGATTGAGCCGCATACGGGCTTCGCGGCCGGGCGGTTTTGATGAGGGCGCGCATGAACAGGACATTTTCCGTCTTGGCGATAGCGGGGGCGCTGGCAGCGATCGGGCCAAGCGGCGGCGCGAACGCGCAGTCCACCAGCGTGCCGAACAGCGGCTTCTTCGTCGGCGCGGGCGCGAGCTTCAATTCCACGCAGTTCACCGATCAATTGCTCTATTCGCAGGGCGTCTCCAGGATTTATCAGGGCGGCGTGCAGGTGGGGGCTGGCTCCGCCGGCGGGGCCGTGATCCCCGATTTCGGCAATGCCTCCACGTTCGCCGGGACCGGGCAAGCGGGCTATTTTCAACATCTTCAAGGGAGCGATTGGCTCTGGGGCGCAAAGGTTTCGTACAATTACCTTGGCGCCAGCGCCGAGAACAAGACACTGGCGGTGCCGCAGGCTGGTTCGTTCACCGGCAGCAGCCCGGACAGTTTCAGTGGCAATGTGGTGGTGCAGTCCTACACCACGAGCGTCACCAATCAGCTGGCATTGATCCCCTTCGTCGGGCGGTCGTTTGAGAAGAGCTTCGTGTATCTTGGCGCGGGGCCGACATTGTCCCAGGTCAAGCACGACATGAACGGCACCATCGGATTTGCCGCCATCAACGGCAGCCACTTCAACATCACGGGCACGCCGGCGAACTTCTCGTCCTCGCAATGGGTACTCGGCGGCGCGGCGGTGGTTGGCGCCACTTATTTCTTCGCACAGACTTGGTTTTTGGATCTCAGCTATACCTATGCTGTAACGCAGACGAAGACGAATACCTACGGCGGGCCGTTTTCCAGTTCGACCGACGGCTATGACGATATCGGAATTCTGAGCGGATACTTTTCCGGTGGCACGACAACGCACGCGCTGACGATCTCGCTCAATAAGACGTTCTGAGTCGAAAGGCCGGGGGTAATCGGTTCCTCTTTTTCCGTGCAGCGCACGATTCCTGAAATCAGGATGCAATGCAACAAAATGGCTTTATGCAGGGAAACTCTGGATCGACTGTGTTCAAAAGAGCACGCGCTCGTCGGTTTTACAGTCGCTGACGTGGTGTGTCGCGAATTAAAGCCATATCACTGGATTTCATCTGCGGCTCTGTTAATGATTTTAGCGTTGTGGTTTTGGGTTGGGAATTGCTCGTCATGAATAAGGCTGCCATTCGCGGACGCTTGCTGTCGTCCTGTGCGTATTTTTCCATGGCCGGCCTTGCCGCGTGCGCCTTTGGCGCGCAAGCCAATGCCCAGCCGCCGGCGCCGGCACCCACCCCCTATACGACGCTGAATTACGGCGCGACCGGCACCTTCCTGACCGGCATTCGCGGCAATACGATTGTCGGCAATTACGTGGTGCCCGGCACCACCGCCACCGGAGGGCTGCTGTACAATATGACATCCGGTCAGTGGTCGGCCATGCCGGTCGCCACGGCCAATGGGGTGAATTATCCCGGCGCCATCGGCTCGTCGCCGTATGGGCCGAGCTTCGGCAACCAGGGCGGCGTGCTGCGCACCGTGGGCAGCTATATCACCGCGGCGTCTTCGCCCTACGATCTCAGCTATCTCTATGATGGGGCGGCAGCGCCGAACCAGCAGATCACCCAGCTGGCGTATCCCAGCGCGCCCGGCAACCCGACCCTCTACACCATTGCCCACAGCACGTTCGGCGACCAGGTGGTGGGCAATTACGACACCCGCCTCGCGACCGGCAATTCGATGATCTACACGATCTCGACCGGCACCTATGTGACCAACAACAAGCCCGGCGCGGCCAGCACCACCGCCTATGGCGTCTATGGCAACATGATCGCCGGGGGCTATTTCGATGTGCCGGGCGGCGGCATCGGCGCCGAGCACGGCTATCTCTACAACCAGACTACCGGCACCTGGGCGACCTACGACCATCCCGGCGCCGTGGTCACGCATCTGGAAGGCATCACCGGCGCCGGGCGTTCCGGCGAATATAATATGGTGGCCGACTGGGTGACGGTGGACGGCGAAGTGCATGCCGGCGTGCTGCATGTGGACGCGCTGGGCATCCCCACCTGGTACGAAATCAATATCCCGGGCGCGTCGCTCGTGTCCTCGAACTCGGCCTATGGCGATACGGTTGTGGGCATTTATCTCACCCCCGGCTCCACCACGCCCAACGGCTATGTCGCCACCATCGCGGGCATCTACAATCCCATCCGCAACACCGGTACGCTGACCTCAAGCGCCGACAATTCCGCCGCGTTGTCCGGCAGCATCGGCGACGACATCGTCAACAGCGGCACTGTCAAGGTCAGCGGCAATGGCGGCGTCGGCATGCGCGGCGAGACCTATGGCGTGCTCACCAACACCGGCACCGTCACGTCCAGCGGCATCGCGGGCGCGGCGGTGGACCTGCACGGTCTCTACGGCACCTTCCTGAACTACGGCACCTTGCAGACGACCATCGAGTCCGACGCCGTGCGGAGCGGCCTCGACGCCAGCGGTACCGTCATCGTCAATATGGGCATCATCGACGGCCGCATCGCCGCGACGGCGGGGCTGGACAAGAGGTTCGAGAACAGCGGCTGGCTCGGCGTCAGCGGCAACGGGCCGTCGATCACCCATCTGTTCGGCGGCACCTTCGTCCAAACCTCGGCCGGCACGCTCTCCTTGCGGGTCACGCCCGGCAGCAACGACTTCTTCGGCATAACCGGCGTGGCGCGGCTCGCCGGCACGCTGGAGGTACCCTTCCTCACCTCGACGCTGTCCAATAGCTACACCTTGCTCGCCGCAACGGGCGGCACGACGGGCGGGTTCGAGACGCTGACCACGCCCGGCCTGCCCACCTATGTGAGCGCGGCGCTCGCCTATTCCGGCACCACCGTGGCGCTGAACCTGACCTCGCAGATGGCCCGGCAGGCCGGCCTCACGGCCAACCAGTCCGCCGTCGGCGGCGCGGTGGATCTCGGCTTCAACAGCGGTATCCTGCCGAACGCTGCGACCCCCGGCGCTGCGGCGCTCAACGGCCTCTACAGCCTGAGCGCAAGCCAGCTTCCGGCGGTTCTGAAGGGGCTCTCGGGCGAAGCCTATGCCAGCGAGCAATCGGTCCTGATCGGCGACGGCATCTACGGCCGGCAGGCGGTGATGGACCGTCTGCGTCAGGGCGCTTATGCCGGCCAGTCCGGGGCGATGGGGGCGCTCGCCTATGGCGGGCCGGCGGCCATGTCCTTTGCCGGTCCGGAAGCCGCCGCGCAGCCGGCGCCCACCACCGCGCTTGGCGCACTGGCCTATGCCACCAAGGCGCCGGCCGTCGCTCCGGATCCCACCACCGGCAGCACCACCATTTGGGCGCAGGGCTTCGGCGGCTGGACCAATCTCGACGGCAACGGCAATGCCTCCAGCGTGAGCGAGAGCATCGGCGGCATCATTTCCGGCGCCGACATCCGCGCCGGCGACTGGCGCATCGGCGCGGCGCTCGGCTATTCCCAGTCGAACGCCAATGTGGACGCGGTGGCGAGTTCCACCGAGGTCAACAGCATGCTGCTGGCGCTCTATGCCGGCACCAGCGCGGGCCCGTGGAACCTGCGCCTCGGCGCGAGCTATGCCTTCAACCAGATCGATGCGACGCGCACCGTCTTCGTGCCGGGCCTCGCCCAGCAAGCCAATGCGCAATATGACGGCGGCACCGCGCAGGTGTTCGGCGAGGTCGGCTACGGCTTCGCGGTCCAGCAGGTCGCGTTCGAGCCGTTCGCGGGCCTTGCCTGGGTGCAGCTCAACACCGATAGTTTTGCCGAGAGCGGCGCGGTGGCGGGTCTGTCCGGTGCGTCGGCTTCGGCTGGGGTGGGTTATTCCTCGCTCGGCCTGCGAGCCGCGACGTCGATCGCGCTCTCCAACGGCATGGTGCTGGCGCCCCACGCCTCGGCGGCCTGGCAATATGCCTTCGGGGATCTCGACCCCACCGCGCAGCTCGCCCTGCGTGCCCTGCCGGGTGCGAATTTCACGGTCGGCGGCGTGCCGCTGGCGGAAAATACCGCGCTGCTGGAAGTGGGCGCGGATCTCAACCTATCGGCCCAGGCCCGTGTCGGCCTGTCCTATGTCGGCCAGTTCGCCGACGGCGTCAGCGTCAATGCCCTCCAGGCCAATATCGCCTGGAGGTTCTGACCGCCCATCCCGCGTGCCCGGCGGCGACGCGTCGCCGGGACGGGTCAGGAATCGCGCACGGCGCTGAGCAGCCGGTCGCCGAACAGCATGAAGATCACGCCCGCCATGATGATGAGGGCGCCCACCAGCTTCACCGGGGTCAGCCTGCGCTCGATCAGCCCCACCAGCCCGTAATGGTCGAGCGCCAGCGATGAGATGAGCTGGCCGCAGATCACCAGCGCCAGCAGGCTGGCGAGGCCGATCTTCGGAACCAGATAGATCGAGCCGATGATGAAGGCGGCCCCGAGAAACCCGCCGCACAGCTTCCACAGCGGCTGGCCGGGAAGTGCCGCGAGCGCCGCGGGAATGCCGCCCTGCGCCACGGCGACGACGGTGAGGAATATGGTGCCCACCAGGAACGAGAACAGGGCGGCGAGAATGGTGTTGTGACCGAAGGCCTGGGCGAGCTGGTTGTTGATGGGCGCCTGAAGCGAGATGCACGCCCCGATGATGAAGGCGGCGGCCAGATAGAGGGTCGTCACAGGCAGGCTCCGGGTGCGGCGGAAGAGGGCGGCGGTCTCATTTGTTGATGACCTCGACCTCGCGGTCCTTGCCCGCCTCCACCTTGAAGTCGCGGCTGATGACCTTTCCGTCATTGCGGGCAATTGCGGTATAGTCGCCCTCGCTGAGCACGACCGTGGGCAGGGCGCCGATGGATTCCTTGATGGAATCGCCGCCCGGCGTCACGATCGACCATTGGGTGTTGGCCTGGGCCTCCCCGCCTTTCTCCGCCACCAGCTTCAGCACGATTTGCGCGGCGCGGTGGTGGAAGGTGGCATCCGTGAGCTTGCCCGCCTGCACGTTGACGTCCGCGCGCACCACCGCATTGGCGTCGCCATAGGTGGAGACCACGTGATACGTGCCTTCCGGCAGCAGCACCACGTCGCCGGCATTAGCGCCGCGATAATAGGGCTGGGTGGAGGTGCGGCCCTGGAGGAACGAGCCTTCGTAAATGTCGAAGGTCAGCTTCTGGCCCGGAATGATCTTGGATTCCACGTCGGCCTCTAGCCGCAGGCCGCCCGCCGGCAGCACGAATTGTTCGCGACGTGCCACCGCACCCACTTGCAGCCGCTGGGCGGCGGTGGAAAACCCATAGGTGACATGAACGATATAGCCGCCGGGGTTGAGGAAGAACACCGGGGCGGGATCGGTGCTCTCGGCGACGAGGGGAAAGGCGCCGGAGGCTTCGGGCGTATCGGCGAACACGCGCCACATCAGCCCGTGGGGAATGGCGGGCCCGTCGGCGCTGAAGCGGGCGAACACGCCCACCGTGGTCTTGCCCGCCGGCGCGGCCGGAAGCACCGCGTGCGGTTCGCGGCTGGGGGCCTGCCCCTGCGGCGTGGTGCGCAGGCCGGGATTGGTGCCGAGCGCGGGCGGGGCGGAAAAGGCATCGATCGGCGGCGGCGCGGGGGAAGCGCCGGCAAACGGCATGGCCTGGCCGAAAGCCGCGCCATTCGCCAGCGCGGCGGCCACGAACGGGAGCAGCAAGGGAAACAGCCAGTTCCGCCGGCGGCGGGCGGCTTCGATCTTTCGGCGCATGGCTCCTGACGTGCATCGAAACCGCGGCGGTTTCAAGTCACCACAACGACATTGCCCGTGTCCGCGCGCCGGCAGATCGCACAGGGAGCGCTATGTCGCTTTTGGCTGCCGCGCCCGGCGTGATAAGGCAGGCGCGGAAAATGTGGGCGTAGCCCTCCCTCGCCGCCCTTAGGCGCGGTGACCGGTGGGACCGTGCCGCGCGATTGCTTGAAGGTTTGCCATGTCCGACATTCTTGAGGTGCTTCGCACCCGCCGTTCCACCCGCATTCTCGATTTCGCCGAGCCGGGGCCCTCGCCGGAGCATCTGCGCGACATGCTGACCATCGCCGCGCGCGTGCCGGACCATGGCAAGCTCGTGCCCTGGCGCTTCATCCTGCTGGAAGGCGAGGGGCGCGCCCGCGCCGGGGCCGCGCTCGCGGACGTGCTGACGCAGGTGGAGCCGAACGCGCCGCCGCGCCGCGTGGAGGACGAGCGCAACCGCTTCCTGCGCGCGCCCGTGGTGGTGGCGGTGGTCTCCAGCGCCGCGACCCATGTGAAGATCCCGGAAATCGAGCAAGTCTTTTCCTCCGCCGCGGTGGTGGAAAACCTGCTGATCGCGGCGACCGCGCTCGGCTATGGCGTGACCTGGCTCACCGAATGGCCGGCTTATGAGCCCAAGGCCCGCGCGGCGCTTGGCCTTGCCGAGCATGAGCGCATCACCGGCTTCGTCTATATCGGCACCGCGACTCAGAAGCTGGAGGATCGCCCCCGTCCGAACCTCGACGAGATCGTCACCCGCTTCTGAGCTGTGGCGGCGGTTCGCCCGAGGGTTGGCGCCAGGGAGAGCAGGCGATGGTGTCGTTCAAGGCGCGGATGGAAGCGTCCAAGCAATTGCTGATCGCCGCGCTGGATGTGAGCGCGCGGGTCAATCCCGTGCGCCGCATCCGCAAGGCGCTGCGGCTATTGTCCACCGTGTCCGCCGCGCCGGTGCAGGAGGATCGCGACGTGCTCGGCCCTGCGTTTCGCGCTGTGCGCCTGCCGGCGGCCTCGCTCTCCGGCGGCCCGGTGTGCCTGATGGTGACGGCGGCGGCGGACGGGCGGGTGTTCGGCCACACTCTTCGGCTGTGCGCAGATCTGCGGGCGAGCGGCATGCAGGTGGTGCTGATCATCGCCACCGACCGGCCGGACCTCGATTGTCTCGATCCCGGCCCTGACGTTGCCGACGCCGTGGTGACGCGGGAGAACCACGGCTATGATTTCGCTGCCTGGGCGGCCGCGCTGCGCTACCTGCCTGAGGTGTGGGCGGCGCCCGAGGTGCTGTTCGCCAATGACAGCGTCTATCATTCCACGGCGGCCCTCGCCGCGACGCTGGAGCGCCTGCGCAGCAGCCCTGCCGATGTGGCGGCCCTGACGCAGAGCGCGGAGCTTGCCCCCCATTTCCAGAGCTATCTGTTCCTCTACAAGGCGTCGGCGCTCGCCCATCCCGCCACGCGGGCTTTCTGGGGCGAGGTGCGCTCGCTCGGCGACAAGTTCCAGATCATCCGCGATTACGAGGTTGGGCAGCGCGCGGTGCTGGAACGCGCGGGGCTTGGTGTGGACATCCTGTTTCCGGGCACCCCCGGCGCGCAGGGCGAGAACCAGTTGCACCAGGGCTGGCGCGACCTGATCGCCGCCGGCTTCCCGTTCGTGAAGGTGCAGCTGCTGCGCGACAATCCCTATGGCGTGGACCTCGCCGGCTGGCGGGCCTTTCTCGACCGGGCGGATTTCGATGTGAAGGAGATCGCCTTTCACCTCGGCGCCGGGCGCGACGGTGCGGCGGCCTTGCTGGAAATGCGCTGACCTTCACGCGCTGAGATCTCTCAGCCCGGCGGCATGCCGATGGGCTGCCCGCGGCAGGGCAGGGACCGTTCCGTGACCATATAGATCACCAGATCGGGCTTGAAGCGCTCGACCGCCGGCCATTCGAACTTGCAGGCGCTGTGGTGCATCCAGGCAAAGCGGCTCGCCACCCGCTCCAGCAGGCGCGGCCAATAATGCTGCGAGAAGGAATCGCCGATCACCAGGATGCTCGGCCCCGCATGCCCGGTCGCATAGGCATAGGGCTGGAACGGGTCGTCCGCCGGGCGCTCCGGCATCAGCCCCTTCAGGGGAGTCAGGACCGGCTTGGGATTGGAGGCGATCTCGCCGTAATCCTTGTCGCCGGTGGGGTTCGCCTCGCCGAGATAGCGGGCAAGATCGCCGGAGGGCGCATCCTGCAAGGGGCCGATCGCGCTTTCGGGCGCGATCTCCAGATCGGGCCGGCCGGCGGCGGCCATCATGGCGTTGAAGGCGAGCACCGAGCTGCGCTGGTTCCAATGGGTGTCGGTGCGGCGGAACACCGGCCCCTGCGCCTTCGCCGCGATGAGAATCGGACGCAGGTCCACATAGGCGATGCCGCGCTTTTCCATCTGCTCGGTGAGGAAATCGAGCTCGGTGGGATGGGTCATCTGCCCGCGCGCCCATGCCGGCAGCTTCTCCGGCAGCACGGTCGCGGCATTGGGCGGGGAGGAGACCACCAGCTTCGCTCCGCGCGCTTTCAGCAGGGCGTCGAGGCGCGAGAGCGTGTCGGCAAGCTCGGTCATGGGCTTGATGCGGAACAGCCGGCCCAGCGACTGCTCCAGCGTCTGTTCGCCGGTGAAGAACATCTGCCCGCCCTCACCCAGCAGCACCGGCCGTTCGCGGGTGGACTTCATGGCCCGCAGATAGGTCGCATTGCCCGCCATTATGAGGCCGCGAAAGCCGTAGCGGCCGTTGATGAAGGGGTCGAGCCGCTCGGTGGCGTGCACCCACCAGCGTTCCTGCGGCGTCGTCATCAGGCGCACCGGGCCGGGCAGGTCCGGCAGCACAAGACCCAGCGTCGGCAGGGTGAGCACCGCCATGAAGAAGAAGCACCACCAGCGGCGGTAGGCGAGCAGGAGAGACATGCCGCTAGAACCGGAAATAGAGGAAGGGGCTGTAATTGGATGCCCCCACCGTGATGAACGACAGCACGAACAGCACCAGCATGATCAGGCTGTCGCACGCGCCATAGGCGAGCCGCCGCATGTTCGGCGAGAGCGGGCCCGCGGGCAAGGTGGGCAGGCCATACATGGCCAGCGGCCAGGCAAGGATCATCACCGCGATGGTCAGCGGTTGGAGCGCCACCAGCAGGCCCGGCGCCAGCGGACCGAAGCCGTTGAGGCCGATCATGCCGGCGAAGATGTCCATGGCCTGCGGCAGGCCAAGTGCGCGGAACCACACCCAGCCGAACAGCACCACCAGCAGCACGTAAAGATGGCTCACCACCTTGGGCCCGGCGGCGAGCGCTTTGCCGAAGCGGGTGCGCTCCAGCACCAGGAAGGCGCCGTGATGCGCGCCCCAGATCACGAAGGTCCAGCTCGCCCCGTGCCACAGGCCGCACAGCAGGAACACTGTCCATAGATTGAGCGCGGTGTGCAGATGCCCATGCCGGTTGCCGCCGAGCGGGATATAGACATAGTCGCGGAACCAACTCGACAGGCTCATGTGCCATTTGCGCCAGAAATCGGTAATCGACAGCGCACCATAGGGCAGGCGGAAATTGCGCGGAAACTTCAGGCCCATGGCGAGGGCGAGGCCGATGGCCATGTTGGAATAGCCGCCGAAGTCGAAATAGATCTGCAGCGCGTAAGCGAGCACGCCGATCCAGGCGGTGAAGAAGTTCGGCGCGGTGGTCTGGTCGAACACCATGGTGGCGAGGGGGGCCACCTCGTCCGCGATCAGCACTTTCCAGGATAGGCCGATGACGAAGATGCGCAGGCCCGCCGAGACCCGGCCGACCGTGGTGCGCCGCGCGCGGATGCGGTGGGCGATGGTGGAATAGCGCACGATCGGACCCGCCACGAGCTGCGGGAACATGGTGATATAGACCGCGATCTCCTCCAGCCGGCCATTGGCGCGCGCGCGTCCGCGATACACGTCCACCAGATAGGAGATGGCGTGGAAGGTGAAGAAGGAGATGCCGAGCGGCAAGGCGAGGTGCACCACCGGCACCTGGACGCCGAGCGGCTCCAGCAGCACGTTCAGGTTCTCGGCCAGGAACCCGGCATATTTGAATACGATCAGGCCGGCGAGATTGAGCGCCACCGCGAGCGCCAGCATGGGCAGCCGCTTGCCCGGCGGGCGGGCGCCCAGCACTTGCGCCAAAGCGAAATTGCCCAGCATGGAGGCGGCGAGCACGAGCAGATTGAACAGGCCGCCCCAGGCATAAAACACAAGCGAGAAGGCGAGCAGAACGAAGTTCTTGGCCCGAACCCCGGGGGTCGCGAAATAGCAGACCAGGAAGGCGGGCAGGAAATAATAGAGGAATGTAACGGAGGAAAAGACCATTTCACTCTGTTCTCGGGTCGCGCCGGGGCGCGCTGGTCAAAATCAGTAGACGAATTGCTCGCGCAGAATGCGTTCGTCCAGGCTGTGGTCGGGATCGAACAACATATCCATGGAGGACGTCGGATCGAGCCGTGCGGATACGCTGACGATGTCGCGCACTTCGTAATGGTCCGCAACCGCGCTCACCGGCCGCTTTTCCGGCTCCAGCACGGAAATGTCGATGCGCGCCTTGTCCGGCACCAGCGCTCCGCGCCAGCGACGGGGGCGGAAGGGAGAGATGGGCGTGATGGCGAGCAGCGCGGTGCTCAGCGGCAGGATCGGCCCATGGGCGGAGAGATTATAGGCGGTGGACCCGGCGGGCGTCGCGACGATCATGCCGTCGCAGATCAGCTCCTCAAGCCGCACCTTGCCGTCGATCGAGACCCGCAGCTTGGCGGCCTGATAGGTCTGGCGCAGCAAGGCCACTTCATTGATGGCGGGCGCCTGGTGGCGTGTTCCGGCGCGGTCGACCGCCTCCATGATGAGCGGGTGGATCACCACATGCTGGGCGGCGGCGAGCCGCTCGCGAAGCGAGTCCTCGCGATAGGTGTTCATCAGGAAGCCGACGGAGCCGCGATGCATGCCGTAGATCGGCACGCCGCGGTCGCGGAAAGCATGCATGGTCTGGAGCATCAGCCCGTCGCCACCGAGCGCGACGATCACGTCCGCATCGGCTTCGGCCACATCGCCATAGCGTTGAATCAGGCGCGTGCGGGCGGCCTGGGCCTCGGTGGTGTCGCTGGCCACGAAGGCGATCTTCTCGAGGCGTCGGCTGGGCTCGCTCATGCGGACGGTCGCGCGGCGACCCCTTCTTTCGGTGCCGGCACAGCACCCGCGCCTTTCGTATCGGGCCACGCCGCGCTTGTCGAGGCAGGCCGTGGTCCTGTTTGTCGCGGCCGCAAGGGCAGGCCTCAGAGGATCGAGTTCCAGCCCCGGGCACGCCGCCCCTCACCCGCCCGCAGCGCGGTCGACCTCTCCCCGTGGGGGAGAGGTGGGGACGGAGAGGGGGGAAGGGGGCATTGAGACCAACACATCCGGCGGCAAGGCTTGAAACCCGTCCCGCGCCCCAGATCGGGAAGCCCCCTCTCCCCGTCGGGGAGAGGGTTGGGGTGAGGGGGCACCCACCGCCCACCGCCGCCTCTCGGCAAATCACCACGCACGCCCCTCACCCGCCCGCTGCGCGGTCGACCTCTCCCCGTGGGGGAGAGGTAAGGAAAGAGAGGGGGAAAGGGAGATTGAGACAGACAAATCCGGCGGCAAGGCTTGAAACCCGTCCCGCCCCCCCAAAAAAAATCGTGAAGCCCCCTCTCCTCGTTGGGGAGAGGGTTGGGGTGAGGGGGCACCCGTCGCGAACCGCCAGCTCTCCTCAAAGCGCGGCGCCCGAGCCCCTCACCCGCCCGCAAGCGGGCGACCTCTCCCCTTGGGGGAGAGGTGTGACCTTAGAGGTGGGCTCAGCGCACGGGCGGGGCGTATTGGATGCCGCCGGTGCTCCAGAGCTGGTTGATGCCGCGCGGGATGCCGAGCTTGGAGCCGGCGCCCACGTTGCGTTCAAACACTTCGCCGTAATTGCCGACGGCCTTCACGATGCGCACCGCGAAATCCTTGGTGAGGCCGATCTGCTCGCCATAATTGCCGTCGGTGCCGACGAGGCGCTTCACGTCCGGCTTCTCGGACTTCAGGGCCTGATCGAGATTGCCGCTGTTCACGCCCAGTTCCTCGGCGTTCAGCATGGCGTAATGGGTCCATTTGACGACATTGAACCACTGATCGTCGCCCTGGCGCACCACGGGGCCGAGGGGCTCCTTGGAGATCACGTCCGGCAGCACGATATGATCGCCGGGCTTGGCCAGCACGAGACGCAGCGAATAGAGCTGCGACACGTCGGTGGTGATGGTGTCGCACTTGCCGCTCTCATAGGCCTTCACGACCTCGTCGGAAGACGGCAGGGAGATCAGCTCGAGCTTCATGTTGTTGGCGGCGAAATAATCCGTCGCATAATTGGCGGCGGTGGTACCGGCCTGGACGCAGACCTTGGAATTGTCCAGCTCCAAGGCCGAGGTGATCTTGCGCGCCGAGCGCACCATGAAGCCCTGGCCGTCATAATAGGTGATGGGGCCGAACAGCAGGCCGAGTTCGCCTTCGCGCTGCAAGGTCCAGGTGGAATTGCGCGAGAGCACGTCCACCTTGCCGTCCTTCAGCGCGGCGAAGCGCTCCTCGGCGTTCAGCGGCACGAACTTCACCTTGGAGGGATCGTTCAGCACCGCGGCGGCGATGCCGCGGCACAGGTCGACGTCGAAGCCGCTCCACTTGCCGGTGGCGTCCGGATTGGAGAAGCCGGGCAGTCCGCGGCTGACGCCGCACACCAGCTCGCCGCGATCTTTGACCGCCTTGAGCGTCTGCGCGCTCGCGCCGTGCGCCGACAGCGCCACGACGGCGCCGGTCAGCAACGCCAGGAGTGTCTTCATGAATCCCGCCCCATTGAGGTGATTGGAGGTAAGACGAAGCCGCCGCGGATGCGGCGGCCGTTGCTGCGGCACCGGGCGGTGCCGTGGATCAGAGCGTGACCGCCTGGCGCACGATGACCTTGGTGCCCACGGGAACGCGGGTGTAGAGGTCGATGATCTCGCTGTTCACCAGACGGAAGCAACCCGAGGACACCGCATAGCCGATGGTGTCGGGCTGGTTGGTGCCGTGGATGCGGTAGACCGTGCCGCCGAGATAGAGCGCGCGCGCCCCCATCGGGTTGCCCGGGCCGCCGGCCATGAAGCGGGGCAGATAGGGCTGGCGCTGGATCATCTCGGCCGGCGGCGTCCAATCGGGCCATTCGGCCTTGCGCACCACGGTGACGAGGCCCTTCCAGGTGAAGCCGTCGCGGCCGACGCCGATGCCGTAGCGCAGCGCACGGTTGTTGCCTTCAACCAGGTACAGGAATTTGTCGTCGGTGCTGATGATGATGGTGCCCGCCGGCTCGGTGGTGCGGAAATAGACCGGCTGACGCTTGTAGGCCGGGTCCATGTCCACCTCGTCGTCCGCGGGCGGGACGAGGCCGGGCTGGTCGCCGATGTCGAGCGTCGCGCCCGGAAGGCCGCGCTGCGGCACCGGCGTCGACTGCGCCATGGCGTAGGAACCAAACGCGAACGCGCCGACCTGAAGCAGGGCGGTCAGCGCCAGGGTCTTGAACAGTTTGGGCATCATGCCGGCCTCTTTCTTCGCGCCCCCAAGGAGCTTCGCGGACAGAGACTGGCAAGACAGGGTTAAAATTGCGCTTTCGGCTTCGAATGCCGGGCGCAAGATGCCCCTGATGCCGCTCTCCCCGTTTCCGTCCCGCGTGCCGCGCAAAGACGGCACACCCCATGCTTCGATTAGCCGAGCTTGCGGGCCAGGAAAAGTGAAAAAGCTTGACGTCTCTCCCGGTCACGCCGGTTTGCGCCGCGTCAGGCCGAAAGGCGCGGCGGGCGCCGCTGCTTCGCACGCACACCAGGCACTCTGCGGCTGAGGCGCGGCTCATTCGAAGCCGGGACCATGGCGAGCGGGCTGGTGCCGGTTGAGGGGATTGAACCCCCGACCTTCGGTTTACAAAACCGCTGCTCTACCGCTGAGCTAAACCGGCTTCGGGCCTGCGGCGCATGGGTGCCGTGGCCATCTGCGCCATGCCTATCAGCGCCGGGCGGCCGGAACAAGATGTCGTCTTGTTGGTCCCCAGATGCTGGGGGAGCAAATGCGGCGCCGCAAACGCAGACGGCCCCGCCGAGGCGGGGCCGTCGCGGAGGGATGGCCGGGGCAGCCGGCGTCTCCCCCTTGGCCGGCCCGCGAGGGGCCGGCCACCGGAACTCTTGCCTCAGTGCGAGTGCCAGTCGTCGAGGTTCCGGTTCTTGGTCTCGGGGACGAACAGCAGGCCGATGACGAAGGTCATCAGGGCGATGACGATCGGGTACCAGAGGCCGTAGTAGATGTCGCCGGTGGCGGCCACCATGGCGAAGGCGGTGGCCGGCAGCAGGCCGCCGAACCAGCCGTTGCCGATGTGGTAGGGCAGCGACATGGAGGTATAGCGGATGCGGGTGGGGAACAATTCCACCAGCGCCGCCGCGATCGGCCCGTACACCATGGTCACGAAGAGCACGAGCACGAACAGGATGCCGATGACCGCGGCCGGCTGCGGACGGAAGATGTCGAACGGATGCGCCATCTTCACGATGTTCGCATCGCCCGCCTTGGGATAACCTGCACCCTGCAGCGCGGCGGCGGTCGCCTTGCCGAAGTCCGGACCGAACGGCACCACGGTGTCGTTCACACGGATCGTGGTCGGGGTGCCCGCGGGCGCCACCTCGGTGGTGTAACGCACCGAGGATTTGGCGAGGAAGTCACGCGCCAGATCGCACGGGGCGGTGTAGACGCGCGTGCCCACCGGGTTGAACAGGCTGCCGCAGGTCGCGGGATCGGCGACCACGGCCACCTTCACCGACGTGATCGCCTTTTCCAGGGCCGGATTGGCCGCGGTGGTGATCATGTTGAACAGCGGGAAGTAGCAGGAGGCGGCGATCAGGCAGCCGGCGAGGATGATCGGCTTGCGGCCGATCTTGTCCGACAGCCAGCCGAAGAACACGAAGAAGCCGGTGCCGAGCACGAGCGACCAGGCGATCAGCAGGTTGGCGGTATAGCCGTCCACCTTCAGGATCGATTGCAGGAAGAACAGCGCGTAGAACTGGCCCGTGTACCACACAACACCCTGGCCGGCGGTGAGGCCGAGCAGCGCGATGATGACGAACTTCAGGTTCCGCCACTCGCCGAAGGCTTCCGACAGCGGGGCCTTGGAGCCCGTGCCTTCTTCCTTCATGCGCTTGAAGGTGGGGGATTCGTTCAGGGTCAGACGGATCCACACCGACACGCCGAGCAGGGCGATGGAGATCAGGAACGGCACGCGCCAGCCCCAGGCCGCGAAGTCGGCTTCGCCCACCACGGAACGGGTGACGAGGATGACGATCAGCGACAGGAACAGGCCGAGCGTGGCCGTGGTCTGGATCCACGAGGTGTAGAAGCCACGCCGGCCCTGCGGCGCATGTTCCGCCACATAGGTCGCCGCGCCGCCGTATTCGCCGCCGAGCGCGAGGCCCTGCAGCAGGCGCAGGGCGATCAGGATGACGGGGGCGGCAAAGCCGATGGTCGCCGCATTGGGCAGGATGCCGACGATGAAGGTCGACAGGCCCATGATCATGATGGTGACGAGGAAGGTATATTTGCGCCCGACGAGATCGCCGAGGCGGCCGAACACCAGGGCGCCGAAGGGGCGCACCAGGAAGCCGGCGGCGAACGCCAGCAACGCGAAGATATCGCGGGTCGCAGGGGGGTAGGCGCTGAAGAACTGGGCGCCGATGATGGCCGCAAGCGAGCCGTAGAGATAGAAATCATACCATTCGAAAACCGTGCCCAGGGACGAGGCGAAGATAACCTTCTTCTCCTCCCGGGTCATCGGCACGCCCTTGGCGACGGGCCCCGCAGTTGTCACAGTCATGAAGCTTTCCTCCCTCAAGGATCGGTGCGCTTCCCCAAGGGGGAAACGGATCTCATGGCACGCACGTCGCGCGACCGGGCGTTCCTTGTGGAAATGGCAGCCGCGCCCCGGCCTGTGGCCGAAGCGGGTTTTTCCTCCAGGTTTTGCCTCTCCGCATCATTGAACGTGCGGATTGAATCGAGCGGACGCCGGAGCGCCGTGGAAGAAAGATGAACGAGCTTGATCGACCTTGCGATTGGCAAATGGTCTTAGATGCAGGGCGAAAAATGCTGCGCTGCAACCCAATAGGGCGGCGTAGCCGAAAGAAAAACTCAGCCGGCTTTCTTCAGCGCGCGCCGTGCGATACCGAGCGAGAGAGCGGCGGCATTGGAGACATTCAGGCTCTTGATGGCGCCGGGCAGGTCGATGCGGGCCAGCACATCACAGGTCTCGCGGGTGAGCTGGCGCAGCCCCTTGCCTTCGGCGCCGAGCACCAAAGCGAGCGGGGCGTGCAGCTTGGTGTCCTCGAGGTCGGCTTCGCCTTCGCTGTCGAGCCCGACCACCAGCATGCCGTTGTCCTTCAGCTCGGTGAGGGCGCGGGACAGGTTTGTGACGAGGCAGAACGGCACATGCTCCAGCCCGCCCGAGGCGCTCTTCGCCAGCACGCCGGTGGCCGGCGGGCTGTGGCGGGCGGTGGTGATGATGGCGCCCACCGCGAACGCCGCCGCCGAGCGCACGATCGCGCCGACATTGTGCGGGTCGGTGATCTGGTCGAGCACCAGCACGAGGTCGTGCTTCGCCGCCTGCCGCAGCGCGGGCGAGGGGAGGTGGTCGGAATGCACCAGCAGGCCTTGGTGCACCGCGTCAGGGCCGAGCAATTTGTCGATGTCGCCGGGCCGCACCATTTCCGGCGCGATGGGGAGCTTGAAGCCCTCCTCGGCTAGGCGATTGATGGCGTTCTCGGTGGCGAGGATCTTGCGGAACCGCCGCTTGGGATTGGCCAACGCCTCGGTCACCGTATGCCAGCCGTAGAGCAGGGCGACATCGTCCTCGCCCTCCCATTTGGGAGGGGGGCCGCCGGCACGGGGACGGCGCGGCGGAAACGGGCGCTTGCCCGCCTTGTCGCCGAAGGCGGGGCGGGAGCCGGGACGGGATGGGGGGCGGCTTGGCCGATCAGACATGGCCACAGCGATGTCAGAGCCGGCCTGCCCGCGCAAGGGCCAAAGGCACCAAACGGCGTCAAACGTGCCGCTTGCGCATGGCGAGGGGGTCAGGGACCGGGCGCCGTCATGCCCTTTTCCGCCAGCACTTTGGCGGCCTTCGGTCCGGTGAGGACGCCGATCAGCGCCTGGACGGTGGCGCGATGCAGCGTGCCGGCGGCGATGGCGGCGCCATAGATGGTCTCGCTCTGGATTTCCGCCGGCAGCGGTCCCACCAGTTCCGCGCCGTTCACAGCCAGGATCTCGCTGATCTGGTGCAGGGCGAGATCCGCCTCGCCGGAGACCAGGCGGCGCGCCACAAGCCCGCCGGGCACGAGCAGGCTCTTCGCCTTCATCTCCTGCGCGATGCCGAGTTTTTCGAACAGGCGGATCAGATAGGGGCCGCTCGATCCGCCCGAGGCCGGGTCGATGAAGGCCACTCTGCGCGCATTCAGCAGCGCCTGGCGGAACGCGGCGAGGGTGGAAATGTCCGGCTTTGGCGCACCCGCCGGCACGGCCACGCCGATGCCCACGCGTGCCACCTCAGTGGGCGGTGCCGCCGTTATGCGGCCGCTGCGCGCGAGGGTTTCAAGCGCCGACGGCGGCAGGATCACGAGGTCGAACCGTTCTCCGCCGGCGATCCGCTTCACCAGCGCGCCCGCGGTATCGTTATCCACAAGCAGGCTATGCCCGCCGGTCGATTCGAAATCGTCTTTCAGCGCCATGAGAACCGGCTTGTACGCGCCGGCCGTCAGCACTGTGAGCGTCGCTGTCTCGGCGCTCGCGCAGCCAAGCGCGAGGCCCAGCAAGGCGAGCGGCAGGCGGGCGTTCTTGAAAATTCTGGACGTGATCATGAAAGCCTCGGCTGGGAGCGGCAGGCGCAGCATGCCTCGTCTCTCCCGCAGCATGCCTTATCTATACAGCATGCGCGCGTCCCGCGCGGATCAACCGATGTCATCTTAGCGCCGTGGATGAGGCTTCATTTCCGGTTGACTTGTGCCGGAGCCCCTCACATAAAGCCGATCCTTGTGAACCCGGAGCCCTGCTTCGGGCGCGCAGAAAGGACCCGAGCCGGCTTCCGGCCTGTGGTCCGCGCTTGAAACCTCAGCCGAACATTGGCAGATGAGGGACAAGACGACGGGCGTCGATGTGGAGGGGTGCCCGAGTGGTTAAAGGGGACGGACTGTAAATCCGTTGGCTCTGCCTACGTTGGTTCAAATCCAACCCCCTCCACCACCCGTCGTCGCGCGCCTGTGGCGCGCTTTTTCGGACGGAAGAGTCTGAGGAAAGACTGCGCCGGGTAGGTCGCCCGCACAAATCCGTGCTGCTTCATGCGTTTCGGGGTGAGCGCCGCATCGCCGGAGCGCGCGCCTGTGCATGGATCCAGGTGGGGCTTTTGCGGTGGAATCTCCTGTGTTATGGCTGCGGCGCGCCATGATGGGCATGCGGGAGCGGGCAGCGGCACGGCAAGGCCGGGTTCGGTCCCGGCATGGGGGCGGCGGGTTCGGGATCGCAAGACCGGACGCGATCGCTCCGCCCGGCATGGTTCGTCCGCTTCGCGCGGTACGCGGGTGTAGCTCAATGGTAGAGCAACAGCCTTCCAAGCTGATGACGAGGGTTCGATTCCCTTCACCCGCTCCAGATCATGTGCGTCAGCTGGCCCACGCGTCAGGCTGAGCGTCCCGGATGTTTCGGACGCACGGCCGCGCTGACGGCACCGGGGCGCGTGGCGCGAATCAGGGCGGGAGAGCGCGCCGATGCCGCCGCATAGGGCGCCCGGCATGGTGTTCCGCATGCCCCCTGTGCGCTTCGGGCGCAGGCCGGGTCTTGCGAACTTCTCCGAAACCCCCTATCCCACGGCGGCCTTTTTGCAGCCTGACACGGCGCCACCGAAGAACTGAGAGAGAAGATGGCCAAAGCAAAATTTGAACGCAACAAGCCGCACTGCAACATCGGCACGATCGGTCACGTTGACCATGGCAAGACGTCGCTGACGGCCGCGATCACGAAGGTGCTCGCGGAAGCGGGCGGCGCGACGTTCACGGCGTACGACCAGATCGACAAGGCGCCGGAAGAGAAGGCGCGCGGCATCACGATTTCCACGGCGCACGTGGAATATGAGACCACGAACCGCCATTATGCGCACGTGGATTGCCCGGGCCACGCCGATTATGTGAAGAACATGATCACCGGCGCGGCGCAGATGGACGGCGCGATCCTGGTGGTTTCGGCGGCCGACGGCCCGATGCCGCAGACCCGCGAGCACATCCTTCTGGCCCGTCAGGTGGGCGTGCCCGCCCTGGTGGTGTTCCTGAACAAGTGCGACATGGTCGACGATCCCGAGCTTCTGGAGCTCGTGGAGATGGAAGTGCGCGAGCTTCTGTCGAAGTATGATTTCCCGGGCGACGACATCCCGATCATCCACGGTTCGGCGCTGATGGCGCTCGAGGGCAAGTCTCCCGAGCTCGGCCATGACGCGGTGCTGAAGCTGATGGCGGCCGTCGACAGCTACATCCCGCAGCCGGAGCGTCCGGTTGACCTGCCGTTCCTGATGCCGATCGAGGACGTGTTCTCGATCTCTGGCCGCGGCACGGTTGTGACGGGTCGCGTCGAGCGCGGGATCATCAAGGTGGGCGAGGAAGTCGAGATCGTCGGCATCCGCCCGACCACCAAGACGACGGTGACCGGCGTTGAAATGTTCCGCAAGCTGCTGGATCAGGGGCAGGCGGGCGACAACGTGGGCATCCTGGTGCGCGGCACCAAGCGCGAGGACGTGGAGCGCGGTCAGGTCGTGTGCAAGCCGGGTTCGGTGAAGCCGCACACGAAGTTCAAGGCCGAAGCCTATATCCTGACGAAGGAAGAAGGCGGCCGTCATACGCCGTTCTTCACCAACTACCGCCCGCAGTTCTACTTCCGCACGACGGACGTGACGGGCATCTGCACGCTTCCCGAGGGCACCGAAATGGTGATGCCCGGGGACAATGTTTCGATGGACGTGGCCCTGATCGTCCCCATCGCCATGGAGGAGAAGCTGCGCTTCGCCATCCGTGAAGGTGGCCGGACCGTCGGCGCTGGCGTCGTCGCTTCCATCATCGAGTGATCCTGCGCCGCACGGCGATTTGGACCGAACGGGCCGGCTGCAAAGCCGGCCCGTTTGCGTTTGGATGTGCTTTGCGTTTCCCTGCGCGCCGCAGCACGTCCCCGAAGCGCAGCTTGGGGATAGCCGGCGGGCGCCCGCCAAGGCCTCTTTACAGATGCTGTTTCGCTGACTAGACACAAGGCCCCGATGCGCTGGGTCGTTTTCCCGGCGCGGGGGTGCTTACCCGTCGCGTGCGCGGGCCTAGGAGTGTAGCTCAACTGGTTAGAGCACCGGTCTCCAAAACCGGGGGTTGGGGGTTCGAGTCCCTCCACTCCTGCCAGGCGCGGCGAAGGTTCGGGCAAGTATAAATCTGGCGCGGCGCAAGCGGGCGGCCGGACGGACCGGGAAAGACACCAGGGCTTGAGTTGCAAGCCGGCGCATTTCCTGATCCACAAGAGGGGATGATCCGTGGCGTATCGGCGATTGCCGGCGCCACGAAGCCGGGCGTGCCCGGTCCGTATTCCGCGAGGTGCTGCGGCACCGGGCGGAGATGGTTTTGGAACGGCCGGCCCAGGGCCTTTGCTCCGGGCGGCCGCCAGCGAGGAGAAGGCATCGCGCGGGCGCAGGTTCGCGGGGATGCCGAGGCGACATGGCGAAGATCAGCCCCACCGAGTTCTTTCAGCAGGTCCGCACCGAAACCCGGAAGGTGACCTGGCCGACCCGGCGCGAAACCCTCATCACCACCGCCATGGTGTTCGTGATGGTGCTGATCGCGTCCGTTTTCTTCCTTATCGCCGACCAGGTGATACGCTTCGGCGTGAGCCAGCTCCTGACCCTCGGCCACTGAGAGCGCCCATGTCCTACCGGTGGTACATCGTTCACGCTTATTCGAACTTCGAGAAGAAGGTCGCCGATTCGATCCGCGAGCAGGCGGAGCAGCGCGGGCTGACCGATTTGTTCGAGCAGATCCTGGTGCCCACCGAGAAGGTGGTGGAAGTGCGCCGCGGCCGCAAAGTGGATGCCGAGCGCAAGTTCTTCCCAGGCTACGTGCTGGTGAAGATGGACCTCACCGACGAGGCGTTCCATCTCATCAAGAACACGCCCAAGGTCACGGGCTTTCTCGGCGCCGACAACAAGCCCATGCCGATCTCCGAGAAGGAGGCCATGCGCATCCTTCAGCAGGTCCAGGAAGGCATCGAGCGGCCGAAGCCCTCGATCAGCTATGAGGTCGGCGAGACGGTGAAGGTCTCCGACGGCCCGTTCGCCTCCTTCAACGGCATCGTCGAGGAAGTGGACGAGGGACGCTCGCGCCTCAAGGTCGCGGTCTCCATCTTCGGCCGCGCCACGCCGGTGGAACTGGAATTCGCCCAGGTGGAGAAGGTCTGAGCGCAGGCTGCGCCTCGGCCCCTCCCAGCGGCCGGCGACCCTTGCGCCGGCGCGATAATTCCATTATGTGACCCGCTTCCTGTCCGGCCCCGGATTTCCGATCCGGGGCCGGACAGGTTTTTCGGCCCCTCCTTCTTAGGGAGTGGCCAGCGTGGGAGGTGACGGAGCGTCTCGCCAAACGCTCCTGCGACCCGCACCACGCACCCCGGTCCGAACCGCCGCGCGCGGCTTCGGCCATGTTACGGGAGTTTTGAAATGGCGAAGAAAATCACCGGTTACGTCAAGCTGCAGGTTGCGGCTGGCAGCGCCAATCCGGCGCCCCCCATCGGACCCGCGCTCGGCCAGCGCGGTCTGAACATCATGGAATTCTGCAAGGCGTTCAACGCCCAGACGGCGAAGGAAGAAAAGGGGATGCCCATCCCCGTCGTCATCACCGTCTATCAGGATCGTTCCTTCACGTTCGAGCTGAAGACCCCGCCGATCTCGTACTTCCTCAAGAAGGCCGCCGGCCTCGAGACGAAGAAGAAGCCCGGCTCGGGCTCGAAGACGCCCGGCAAGGGCAGCTTCGTCGGCAAGGTCACGCGCGCCCAGCTCGCCGAGATCGCCGAGAAGAAGATGAAGGATCTGAACTGCGATTCCGTGGAAGCGGCCGTTCAGATGATCGAAGGCTCGGCCCGCTCCATGGGCCTCCAGGTTCAGGGGTGAGCACGATGGCGAACCAAGGCAAGCGCATCCGCGCAGCTCACGAAGGCATCGACCGCCTGAAGCTCTATGGCCTCGACGAGGCCCTGACGCTCCTCAAGGAGCGCACCACCGCCAAGTTCGACGAGACCATCGAGGTCGCGCTGAACCTGGGCGTGGACCCGCGCCATGCGGACCAGATGGTCCGTGGCGTGTGCAACCTGCCGAACGGCTCGGGCCGGACCGTGCGCGTGGCGGTGTTCGCCCGCGGCGCCAAGGCTGACGAAGCCAAGGCGGCGGGCGCTGACATCGTCGGTGCGGAAGACCTGCTGGAGAGCATCCAGGGCGGCACGATCGATTTCGATCGCTGCATCGCGACCCCGGACCTGATGCCGCTGGTCGGCCGTCTCGGCAAGATCCTCGGCCCGCGCGGCCTGATGCCGAACCCCAAGGTCGGCACCGTGACCATGGACGTGAAGGCCGCCGTCGCCGCCGCCAAGGGCGGTGCGGTGGAGTTCCGCGTCGAGAAGGCCGGCATCATCCACGGCGGCATCGGCAAGGCCTCGTTCCCGGCCGACAAGCTGGCCGAAAACATCCGCGCCTTCGTTGACGCGGTTGTGAAGGCCCGTCCCACCGGCGCCAAGGGCACCTATCTGCAGCGCGTCGCCGTGTCCTCGACCATGGGCCCCGGCATCAAGGTGGAGCCCTCCACCGTGCTCACCGCCTGAGCCTTCGGCACGCAGGAATGAAGAGGCCGGGCCTGTGCCCGGCCTTTTTCTTGACCCGGAAGAGGGGCTTGGTCGGGACCTGCGACGCAGGCGCCTGTGCCAGGATTTTCGGATGGTCAAGCAAAAAATGCGAAAAGGGCGTGACAAGTCGCGCCCGAGCCTCTATATGGCATGTTTCGCTGGTGTGGAAACACAGCGGCGTTAATAGATCGAGCTTCCGCCCGGAAACGGGTGGAGGGGCTGGGAGGGTTCGCCCGCCCGGCCTCATTGCCTGTCTGATCTGCCGGTTCTCGAACCGGGAAATCGGAGAGGCAAGAGTCCTGTCCGAGACTGCAGGCGCCATGCTCGCATGGCTTAATCCTCGCCAGACAACCTCGCCCGAGGCTGTCCTTTGGAGGGCCAGCATAGACGGGGAAGACCGGATTTCGCGCGATGCGCACCCGCGTGTCGCAACAAGATCGGTTCGAACCAGTGCCTTGTGGCCGGTGACCCGGTTCCCGAGGGGACAGGGCATGTGAGCGTCGCGCGTGCGCGGCCGGCATGTCTGATGAGGATATATCCCTTGCGGATATATTCACGTGTTGACGTTCCGGGAAGCGGACGAGCGGCAAGGCGCAACCGGTGGAGCCGGCTTTCGGTTCCACCACAGGCTTAAAGAGAGCCAGACGTGGATCGAGCGGAAAAACAACAGCTCGTCACGACGCTTACTGAAGTGTTTCAGAACACTTCGGTCGTCGTGGTGGCCCACTATTCCGGCCTCACCGTAGCTCAGCTGTCGAAACTTCGTCGGCAGATGAAGCAGAACGGTGCGACCGTGAAGGTGGCGAAGAACCGCCTCGCCAAAATCGCTCTGGAAGGCTCCGACGTTGCCCACGTGGCGACCCTTCTCAAGGGTCCCACGCTGATCGCTTATTCGAGCGATCCTGTGGCAGCGCCGAAGGTTGCCGTCGAGTTTGCCAAGGGCAACGACAAGTTCGTTATCCTCGGCGGCGCGATGGGCAAAACGGCCCTGAATCCGGATGGTGTGAAGGCTTTGGCCACCATGCCCTCCCTGGATGAACTGCGTGCGAAGCTGGTCGGGCTTATCCAGGCCCCGGCCACCAAGATCGCCCAGCTCACCACCGCGCCGGCAGCAAAGCTTGCCCGCGTGTTCGGGGCCTATGCCAAGCAGGACGAGGCCGCGTGAGGCGGTTGGATCTCGCAAACCTGAATTTCGAACCTATCTTAGGAAGACACGACAATGGCTGACCTGACCAAGCTCGTTGACGAGCTGTCCTCCCTCACCGTCCTCGAGGCCGCCGAACTGGCGAAGCTCCTCGAAGAGAAGTGGGGCGTTTCCGCCGCTGCCGCCGTTGCGGTTGCGGCTGCCCCGGCCGGCGCCGCTGCGGCCCCGGTCGAAGAGCAGACCGAGTTCACCGTGATGCTCGCGGCTGCCGGCGAAAAGAAGATCGAAGTCATCAAGGAAGTCCGCGCCATCACCGGCCTGGGCCTCAAGGAAGCCAAGGACCTCGTCGAGGCCGCTCCCAAAGCCGTCAAGGAAGGGATCGCCAAGGACGAGGCCGAGAAGCTCAAGGCCCAGCTCGAGAAGGCTGGCGCCAAGGTCGAGCTCAAGTGAGCTTTTGAAAGCGAGGCGGCCCCGGGTTTTTCCCGGGGCCGCTTCATCTGTCCCGGCGGGCTCTGGCCGGCGGGGCGCGTAGGCAGAGGACGGTTCTCCCGGTCGCCGCTTGAGGCGACGACCCGGCGAGCCGTTGCAGATGGAGGGGAATGGCTCTCGGGCCCCCAACCCCTTCGTCGCGGGAGCAATGGCGGTCTTAAGGGCCGGAGCGAGTGCCTTGTCGGGGCGCGTTCCGTGCAAGGGCCAGGACGGACGAGGATCGAGATGGCGCAAACGTTCACCGGTCGCAAGCGGATCCGCAAATTCTTCGGAAAGATCAAGGAAGTCGCGCAGATGCCGAACCTCATCGAGGTTCAGAAGGCATCCTACGACCAGTTCCTCCAGATCGAGGAGCCGAAGGGCGGGCGCGTGGACGACGGTCTCCAGGCGGTGTTCAAGTCGGTATTCCCCATCTCGGACTTTTCCGGCGCGGCCATGCTGGAATTCGTCAAGTATGAGTTCGAGCAGCCCAAGTATGACGTGGACGAGTGCCGCCAGCGCGGCATGACGTTCGCCGCCCCGCTGAAGGTCACGCTGCGCCTGATCGTGTTCGATGTCGATCCCGACACCGGCGCGAAGTCCGTCAAGGATATCAAGGAGCAGGACGTCTACACCGGCGACATCCCGCTGATGACCATGAACGGCACGTTCATCGTCAACGGCACGGAGCGCGTCATCGTCTCGCAGATGCACCGTTCGCCGGGCGTCTTCTTCGACCATGACAAGGGCAAGACCCATTCCTCGGGCAAGCTGCTGTTCGCCGCCCGCATCATTCCGTATCGCGGCTCCTGGCTCGACATCGAGTTCGACGCCAAGGACATCGTGCACGCGCGCATCGACCGTCGCCGCAAGATCCCGGTGACGAGCCTGCTGTACGCGCTCGGCCTCGATTCGGAAGAGATCCTCGACACCTTCTACGAGAAGATCCTCTATTCGCGGGCGAAGGACGGCTGGCGCATGCCGTTCGATCCCAAGCGCATGAAGGGCTATAAGGCGGTCTCCGACCTGGTCGACGCCGATACCGGCGAAGTCGTGGTCGAGGCCGGCAAGAAGCTCACCGTGCGCGCCGCCCGCCAGCTCGCCGAGAAGGGCCTCAAGGCCCTGAAGATCTCCGACGAGGAGATGGTCGGCCAGTTCATCGCGGAAGACCTGGTGAACGCCGCCACCGGCGAAATCCATGCCGAAGCCGGCGAGGAAATCACCGAGAAGCTGCTGAAGGTGCTCGAAGAGGCCGGATACAACGAGATCCCGATCCTCGACATCGATCACGTCAACACCGGCGCCTATATCCGCAACACCCTGGCGGTTGACAAGAATGTCACGCGCGAGGACGCGCTGTTCGACATCTATCGCGTCATGCGCCCCGGCGAGCCGCCGACGATCGACAGCGCCCAGGCCATGTTCCATTCGCTGTTCTTCGATCCTGAGCGCTACGACCTTTCGGCCGTGGGCCGCGTGAAGATGAACATGCGCCTTGACCTCGACGCCGAGGACACCGTGCGCATCCTGCGCCGCGAGGACATCCTCTCGGTCATCCGCACCCTGGTGGAATTGCGCGACGGCAAGGGCGAGATCGACGATATCGACCATCTCGGGAACCGCCGCGTGCGCTCGGTCGGCGAGCTGATGGAGAATCAGTATCGCGTCGGCCTGTTGCGCATGGAGCGCGCCATCAAGGAGCGCATGTCGTCCGTCGACATCGACACCGTGATGCCGCAGGACCTGATCAATGCGAAGCCGGTGGCGGCGGCGGTGCGCGAGTTCTTCGGTTCGTCCCAGCTCTCGCAGTTCATGGACCAGACCAACCCGCTCTCCGAGATCACCCACAAGCGCCGCCTTTCGGCGCTTGGCCCGGGCGGCCTGACCCGTGAGCGCGCCGGCTTCGAAGTCCGCGACGTGCATCCGACCCATTACGGCCGCATCTGCCCGATCGAGACGCCGGAAGGCCCGAACATCGGCCTGATCAACTCGCTGGCGACTTTCGCGCGCGTCAACAAATACGGCTTCATCGAGGCGCCCTATCGCCGCGTCACCGACGGTCATGTGACCGACGAGGTGGTCTATCTCTCCGCCATGGAGGAGGGGAAGTACCACGTCGCGCAGGCCAACATCCCGCTCGACGCCAATGGCCGGTTCGAGGAAGACCTGATCGTCTGCCGCCATGCCGGCGACGTGCTGCTGGTCTCCCCCGACCGCGTCGACTTCATGGACGTGTCGCCCAAGCAATTGGTATCGGTCGCCGCCGCGCTCATCCCGTTCCTTGAGAACGATGACGCGAATCGCGCGCTGATGGGCTCGAACATGCAGCGTCAGGCGGTGCCTCTGGTCCGCTCCCAGGCGCCGCTGGTCGGCACCGGCATGGAAGCGGTCGTGGCCCGGGATTCCGGTGCCGCCATCGCCGCCCGCCGGACCGGCGTGATCGACCAGGTGGACGCCACCCGTATCGTTATCCGCGCAACGGAAGAGGCTGATCCCTCCAAGTCGGGCGTCGATATCTATCGCCTGATGAAGTTTCAGCGCTCCAACCAGTCCACCTGCATCAACCAGCGTCCGCTGGTGCGTGTCGGCGACCAGGTGAATAAGGGCGACATCATCGCCGACGGTCCCTCGACCGAGTTGGGCGAACTGGCCCTTGGCCGGAACGTGCTCGTCGCGTTCATGCCGTGGAACGGCTACAATTTCGAAGATTCGATCCTGCTCTCGGAGAACATCGTCAAGGAAGACGTGTTCACCTCGATCCACATCGAGGAATTCGAGGCCATGGCCCGTGACACGAAGCTCGGCCCCGAGGAAATCACCCGCGACATTCCCAACGTTTCGGAAGAAGCGCTGAAGAATCTCGACGAGGCCGGCATCGTCTATATCGGCGCGGAAGTGCGCGCCGGCGACATCCTGGTAGGCAAGATCACCCCCAAGGGCGAGAGCCCGATGACGCCGGAAGAAAAGCTGCTGCGCGCCATCTTCGGCGAAAAGGCCGCGGACGTCCGCGACACCTCCCTGCGGCTGCCCCCCGGCACCACCGGGACGATCGTGGAAGTGCGCGTGTTCAACCGCCACGGCGTCGACAAGGACGAGCGCGCGCTGGCCATCGAGCGGGAAGAGATCGAGCGCCTCGCCAAGGACCGCGACGACGAGCAGGCGATCCTGGACCGCAACGTCTATGGCCGCTTGACCGAGCTGTTGGACGGCAAGGTGGCGATCGCCGGCCCGAAGGGCTTCAAGAAGGACACCGAGGTGACGCGCGCCGCGCTCACCGAGTATCCGCGCTCGCAATGGTGGCTGTTCGCCATCGCCGACGACGCGCTGATGGCCGAGATCGAAGCCATCCGCGCGCAGTACGACGAATCGAAGAAGCGGCTGGAACAGCGCTTCCTCGACAAGGTGGAGAAGCTCCAGCGCGGCGACGAATTGCCCCCCGGCGTGATGAAGATGGTCAAGGTCTTCGTCGCGGTGAAGCGCAAGATCCAGCCCGGCGACAAGATGGCCGGACGCCACGGCAACAAGGGCGTGGTCTCGCGCATCGTGCCGGTGGAGGACATGCCGTTCCTGGAAGACGGAACCAATGTGGACATCGTGCTCAACCCGCTGGGCGTGCCGAGCCGCATGAACGTCGGCCAGATCCTGGAGACGCATCTGGGCTGGGCCTGCGCGGGCCTCGGCCGGCAGGTGGCTGCCGCCATGGACGCCTATTACGGCAAGAAGGACCTCGCCCCGGTCCGCGAGACGCTTGAGACCATTTATGGTCCCGAGGACATCACCGTGCTCGACGAAGGGCAGGTGCTGGAGCTGGGCGAGAACTTGCGCAAGGGCGTGCCGATGGCCACCCCGGTGTTCGATGGCGCCCACGAAGCGGACATCGAGACCCAGCTGGAAAAGGCGGGCCTCGACCGCTCCGGCCAGTCCACCTTGTACGACGGGCGCACCGGCGAGCCGTTCGATCGTAAGGTCACGGTCGGCTACATCTACATGCTGAAGCTGCACCATCTCGTGGACGACAAGATCCATGCGCGGTCGATTGGCCCCTATTCGCTCGTGACCCAGCAGCCGCTGGGCGGCAAGGCGCAGTTCGGCGGCCAGCGCTTCGGCGAAATGGAAGTGTGGGCGCTCGAAGCCTATGGCGCGGCGTACACGCTCCAGGAGATGCTGACGGTGAAGTCGGACGACGTCGCCGGCCGCACCAAGGTCTATGAATCCATCGTGCGCGGCGAAGATTCCTTCGAGAGCGGCATCCCCGAGAGCTTCAACGTTCTCGTGAAGGAAATGCGCTCGCTGGGCCTCAACGTCGAGCTGGTGAATTCCAAGACCGGGCGCAACGTCAGCCCCGGTACCCGCGAAAATCTGCCCGCGGCCGAATGAGGCCGCGCCTGTCGGAAGGCGGGGGCGCGGCGCGCCTTCGCTCTCCTGCCGATAAGATCCTGCATTTTCTGGTCGAAACCCCATCAGGCGGCATGAGGGGCGAACGACCGAGCCGAAGGAGACGGTCATGAATCAAGAGGTGATGAATCTCTTCAATCCGGCGACCCCGGCTCCGACCTTTGATCAGATCAAGATCTCGATCGCGAGCCCGGACAAGATCGCGTCGTGGTCCTACGGCGAGATCAAGAAGCCGGAGACCATCAACTACCGCACGTTCAAGCCCGAGCGTGACGGCTTGTTCTGCGCGCGCATCTTCGGTCCCATCAAGGACTATGAGTGCCTGTGCGGCAAGTACAAGCGCATGAAGTACAAGGGCATCATCTGCGAGAAGTGCGGCGTGGAAGTCACGCTCTCGCGGGTGCGGCGCGAGCGCATGGGCCATATCGAGCTGGCCGCTCCGGTGGCGCACATCTGGTTCCTGAAGTCGCTCCCGAGCCGCATCGGCCTGCTGCTCGACATGACGCTGAAGGACCTCGAGCGCATCCTGTACTTCGAATATTTCGTCGTGCTGGAGCCCGGCCTGACGCCGCTGAAGTATCGTCAGCTCCTCTCGGAGGACGATTATCTGCGCGCCCAGGACGAGTATGGGGATGACAGCTTCACCGCCATGATCGGCGCGGAAGCCATCCGCGAGCTGCTGCGCTCCATGGACCTCGACAAGATCGCCGCCGATTTGCGCGTCGAGATCGCCGAGAGCACCACCGAGCTGAAGCCCAAGAAGCTCGCCAAGCGCCTGAAGATCGTCGAGGCCTTCCAGCTCTCCGGCAACAAGCCGGAATGGATGATCCTGACCCATGTGCCGGTGATCCCGCCGGACCTGCGCCCGCTCGTCCCCCTGGACGGCGGCCGGTTCGCGACCTCCGACCTGAACGATCTCTACCGCCGCGTCATCAACCGCAACAACCGCCTGAAGCGCCTGATCGAGCTTCGCGCGCCGGACATCATCATCCGCAACGAGAAGCGCATGCTTCAGGAAGCGGTCGATGCGCTGTTCGACAACGGCCGTCGCGGCCGCGTCATCACGGGCGCCAACAAGCGCCCGCTGAAGTCGCTCGCCGACATGCTGAAGGGCAAGCAGGGCCGGTTCCGCCAGAACCTGCTCGGCAAGCGCGTGGACTATTCCGGCCGCTCGGTCATCGTGGTGGGCCCGGAGCTGAAGCTGCATCAGTGCGGCCTGCCCAAGAAGATGGCGCTGGAGCTGTTCAAGCCCTTCATCTACGCCCGCCTCGATGCCAAGGGCCATTCGGCCACCGTCAAGCAGGCGAAGAAGCTGGTGGAGAAGGAGCGTCCCGAGGTTTGGGATATCCTCGACGAGGTGATCCGCGAGCATCCCGTGATGCTCAACCGCGCCCCGACGCTCCACCGCCTCGGCATCCAGGCGTTCGAGCCGGTGCTGATCGAAGGCAAGGCGATCCAGCTTCACCCGCTGGTCTGCTCGGCGTTCAACGCGGACTTCGACGGCGACCAGATGGCCGTGCACGTTCCCCTTTCGCTGGAAGCCCAGCTGGAAGCGCGCGTGCTCATGATGTCGACCAACAACATCCTGCACCCCGCGAATGGTCAGCCGATCATCGTGCCGTCGCAGGATATCGTGCTCGGCCTCTATTATCTCTCGATCATGCGCGACAACGAGCCCGGCGAGGGCATGATGTTCGCGGACATGGGCGAGATCGACCATGCGCTGGCCGCCAAGGCGATCACCCTGCATACCAAGGTCAAGGGCCGGTATGTGGGCGTGGATGCCGAAGGCAAGCGCATGTCCAAGATCTATGACACCACGCCCGGGCGCATGAAGCTCGGCGAACTGCTGCCGAAGCATCCCAAGGTTCCCTTCGACGTCGTCAACAAGGGTATGACGAAGAAGGAAATCTCCAACATGATCGACACGGTGTACCGTCACTGTGGGCAGAAGGAGAGCGTGATCTTCTGCGACAAGATCATGTCGCTCGGCTTCTACAACGCGTTCCGTGCGGGCATCTCCTTCGGCAAGGACGACATGGTCGTGCCGAAGAAGA
This sequence comes from Roseixanthobacter finlandensis, assembly GCF_043195105.2. Lineage (NCBI taxonomy): Bacteria > Pseudomonadati > Pseudomonadota > Alphaproteobacteria > Hyphomicrobiales > Xanthobacteraceae > Roseixanthobacter > Roseixanthobacter finlandensis. Next base: position 1,271,364 of record NZ_CM195536.1, read on the forward strand.
AGTGGGAGCTGGTCGAGGAGACCCGCACCCTCACCAAGGAATACGAGCAGCAGTACAATGACGGCCTGATCACTCAGGGCGAGAAGTACAACAAGGTCGTCGACGCGTGGGGCAAGTGCACCGACCGCATCGCCGACGAGATGATGAAGGAAATCTCGGCGGTCCGTAAGGATCCGAAGACCGGACGCGACCGCCAGATCAATTCGATCTACATGATGTCCCACTCCGGGGCGCGTGGGTCGCCGGCCCAGATGAAGCAGCTTGCCGGCATGCGCGGCCTCATGGCCAAGCCGTCGGGCGAGATCATCGAGAGCCCGATCATCTCGAACTTCAAGGAAGGCCTGACCGTGATGGAGTACTTCAACTCCACCCACGGCGCACGTAAGGGCCTCGCCGATACCGCGCTCAAGACGGCGAACTCGGGTTACCTCACCCGCCGCCTCGTGGACGTGGCGCAGGATTCGATCATCACGGAAGTGGATTGCCACAGCGAAAACGGCATCCACATGCGGGCCATCGTGGACAGCGGCCAGGTCGTGGCCTCGCTCTCCTCGCGTGTGCTCGGCCGTACCGCCGTGGAAGACGTGGTGGAGCCGGCGACCGGCACCATCATCGTCCCCAAGGGCGAGATGATCCAGGAATGGCACATCGAGCGGATCAACAAGTCCGGCATCCAGGAAATCAAGATCCGCTCGGTGCTGACCTGCGAGACCCGCAACGGCGTGTGCGGCACCTGCTACGGGCGCGATCTCGCCCGCGGCACGCCGGTGAACATGGGCGAGGCGGTGGGCGTCATCGCCGCGCAGTCCATCGGCGAGCCGGGCACCCAGCTCACCATGCGTACCTTCCACATCGGCGGCGCCGCGCAGCTCGCGGACTCCTCCTTCGTGGAAAGCAATTTCGAGGGCACCGTCAAGGTCCGCAACCGCAACGTGGCGCGGAACTCGGAAGGCGATCTCATCGTCATGGTGCGTAACCTTGCCGTGGTGATCGTCGATCAGGACGGCTCGGAGCGCGCGGTTCACCGCATCCAGTACGGTTCGCGCCTCAAGGTGGACGAGGGCGACACCATGAAGCGCGGCCAGCGCATCGCGGAATGGGACCCCTATACCCGTCCCATCCTGACCGAGGTCGAAGGCACGGTGGCGTTCGAGGACCTGGTCGAAGGCGCCTCCATGAACGAGGCCATCGACGAGGCGACCGGCATCGCCAAGCGCGTCGTGACCGACAGCCGTGTCGGCCGCGGCTCGGAGCTTCGCCCGGCCATCCTCATCAAGGGGAAGGACGGCAAGATCCTCAAGCTCGCCCGTGGCGGCGAGGCGCGCTATTCGCTGCCGGTGGAAGCCATCATCTCGGTGGATCCGGGCAACACCATCCGCGCCGGCGACGTGGTCGCCCGCGTGCCGATGGAGAGCGCCAAGACCCGCGACATCACGGGCGGCCTGCCGCGCGTGGCGGAATTGTTCGAGGCGCGGCGTCCCAAGGACGCGGCGATCATCGCGGAAGTCAGCGGCACCATCCGCTTCGGCCGCGACTACAAGAACAAGCGCCGCCTGATCATCGAGCCGCAGGACGGTGGGGATCCGGTCGAGTACCTGATCCCGAAGGGCAAGCACATCCATCTCCAGGACGGTGACGTCGTGGAGAAGGGCGACTTCCTGGTGGACGGCAACCCGGCGCCGCACGACATTCTGGCGATCAAGGGCGTGGAAGAGCTCGCGGCCTTCCTCGTCAACGAAATCCAGGAGGTCTACCGGCTCCAGGGCGTGAACATCAACGACAAGCACATCGAAGTCATCGTCCGCAACATGCTCCAGAAGGTGGAAGTGGACGATTCCGGCGAGACCGAGTTCCTCGACAACGAGCAGGTTGACCGGATCGACTTCGCGGAAGCCAATGAGCGGGCCGTTGCCGAAGGCAAGAAGCCGGCGACCGGGCATCCGGTGCTGCTCGGCATCACCAAGGCGAGCTTGCAGACCCGTTCGTTCTTCTCGGCGGCCTCGTTCCAGGAGACCACCCGCGTCCTCACGGAAGCGGCGGTCAACGGCAAGGTCGATCCGCTGGATGGCCTGAAGGAAAACGTCATCGTCGGCCGGCTCATCCCGGCGGGCACCGGCGCGCAGATGGCGAAGCTGCGGGCGGTCGCGAACTCCCGCGACGACCTCATCGTCGCCACCCGCGAGCAGAGCGACGGCCAGCCCCTCGTGGAAGGCCCCGCCGACGCGGCGGAATGAAGCGGGTCTTCAAGCCCGATCTGTGAGACACGAAAGGCCGCCCCTCGGGGCGGCCTTTTGCGTTGAAGCGGGCGTTCGGCCTGTTTGCCGGAGCGTTTCGCGGTCATCGCGCGGACATTCACCGAAATCCTCCGAAAAGGCGCGGCGATCACGGCGTCAAGCGCTTCTCCGCGCGGTTCGGCAACTCACACCGGCAGGCGCACCGTGGCTCGCAATCCGCCGAGCGGGCTGTCGCCGAGGATGATGTCGCCGCCATGGGTGCGGGCAATGTCGCGGGCGATGGCCAGGCCGAGCCCCGAGCCGCCGGCATCCTGGTTGCGCGCATCGTCGAGCCGCAGGAACGGGCGGAACACTTCCTCGCGCTTTTCCAATGGGATGCCGGAACCGTCGTCGTCCACATTCACGCTGAGCCACCGGGCATCGCGGGTGGCGGAGATTTCCACCGTGCGGGCATAGCGCACCGCATTGCTGACGAGATTGCCGATGCAGCGCTTGAGCGAATCCGATTTCACCTGAACCAGAGGCGGCCCCATGAAATTGGCGCGGGCAATGGCGCCATGGCGCTCGGCATTGGTGCGCAGATCCTCGATCACCTGCGCCATGTCGGTCAGCGAGGCCTGCTCGCCCGGATCGCCGCGCGCGAACGCCAAATAGGCTTCCAGCATGCCCTGGAGTTCGTCCACATCCTTGCGCAGCGCCTCCACCTCCGGCCCTTCGCCGAGGAAGGCGAGTTCCAGGCGGAAGCGGGTGAGAATGGTGCGCATATCGTGCGAGACGCCCGCCAGCATGGTGGTGCGCTGCTCGATCTGCCGCTCGATGCGCCGCTTCATCTCCAGGAACGCCACCGCCGCCCGCCGCACCTCGCGGGCGCCACGGGGGCGGAAATTCTCCACATCGCGCCCCTTGCCGAACGCCTCGGCGGCATCGGCAAGATTCTCGATCGGGCGAATCTGGTTGCGCAGGAACAGGATGGCCACCGCAAGCAGCACCAGGGATGTACCCACCATCCAGAGCAGGAAGATGTGGGAATTCGAGGCATAGGCCGATCCGCGCCGGGCGAAGATACGCAGCACCACGTCGGGCATCTTCACCCGCACCTCGATCAGGCTGGAGCGGCCGACCGTGTCGATCCAATAGGGTTCTGAAATACGCCGGCCGATTTCGCGCGAAAGCGCGCTGTCGAGGATCGAGAAGAACGGCTGCGGCCCTGGCTCGGGCAGCGGATCCGGCGGCAGGATGTCGAGAGTCAGTTCCAGATTCTGCCAGGCGATCTTGCGCAGGACGGTCGCGTCCTTGTCGTGCGGAAAGGCGGCATAGAGCGCCACCACCGCGGCGATATCCTGGCTGACGGCAGCGGAAAGGCGGCGGGTGACGGTGTTGTAATGGCGCTCCATGAACACGAAGGCCACGACCGATTGCAGGATCACCATGGGAATGACGATGATCAGCAGCGAGCGGGGATAAAGCCCTTTCGGCGTTACACGATTGAACCAGGCGCCGAAACGGGCATTGGCATGGGCGAGCCGGCTGCCAAGGCGCCGCATTGCGGTTCGGAAGGCCTCCATCGCGCCACCTCCGCCTGCGGGCTTGATCTCCTGGCGCAAGCTCATGGGGTCACAACCAGCCGGTAGCCGATGCCGCGCACGGTCTGCACATAAGTGGGGTTCGCCGGATCGCGCTCCACCTTGCGGCGCAGGCGGTTCACCTGCACGTCCACGGCCCGCTCGCTCGCCGCGCCGTTGCCCGCAAGCGCCATGCGCGGCACGGTCTCGCCGGGGTTTTCCGAAAGCGCACGCAGCATGTCGCGCTCGCGCTCGGTGATGCGCAGGATCTCGCCGCCGCGGCTCAATTCGCCGCGTGCGAGGTGGAAGCTGAATTCGCCGAAGCGGACCTCCTCGATGGCCTTCTGCGGCGCCGGCGCGGCGCGCTTGAGGATCGAGCCGACGCGCAGCAGCAGTTCGCGCGGCTCGAACGGCTTGCCGAGATAATCATCCACCCCCGCTTCCAGGCCCACGATGCGGTCCTGGATTTCCGAGCGCGCGGTGAGCATGAGGATCGGCACCGTCGAGGTGATGCGCAGCGAGCGGGCGAGATCGAGCCCCGACTCCCCCGGCATCATCACGTCCAGCACCAGCAGGTCGAATTCCAGCCCTTCCAGGCGCCCGCGCGCCTCCAGGGCGGAGGCGGCGGTGGTGACGCGATAGCCATGCTCGCTCAGGAAGCGCGAGAGCAGGGTCCGGATTCGGTTGTCGTCGTCCACCACCAGCAGATGGGGCGCGTCGTCCGCGGGCGCCGGCGGAGCGGGATGGGGGGTCGTCAATTCGGTCATGTCTCGTGCCTTCAGGCGGTCCGCGCGCGGGCGGATGCGGCGCGCCGGGTGAGCCGCTCCACCTCGGTGCGATCTTCGGGGTCGATCATGGCCACAAGAAAGCGCTGCGCCGCCTCGCGCGCGCCGGGCCCGCATTCTTCCAGCGCCAGGGCGATGCGCTGGCTCTGGAGGGCGACGAACTCGCGGGCCAGGGCCTGCCCCTTCATGGTGGGATAAAGCAGGCGCTGGCGGCGGTCGGACGCGCCGGCGCGGCTCTCCACGAACCCCTCGTCCACCAGCTCGCGCAGCACCCGGCCGAGGCTCTGCTTGGTGATGCGCAGGATGTCCAGGAGGTCCGTCACGCGCATACCAGGATGGCGATTGACGAAGTGCAGCACGCGATGATGCGCCCGGCCAAAGCCGAGGGGCGCGAGGATGGCATCCGGATCGCCGACGAAGTCCCTGTAAGCGAAGAAGAAAAGTTCGATCAACTCCACCAGCGACTCGGCCTGCGGGGCGGCGGCCGGCCGGTCGGGCTGGGACGCTTCGGGGGCGGTGGGAAGGGGATTTATGTCAGCCATGTTGACTTTTTTCGGTCCGATCATTACTCACAGGCTTGCGGTCGCGAAAGGATCGGTCTCCAATAACCCATCTGGAGTTCGATCATTGCGCCTTTCACAGCCTGCACCATATGTCAGATGTGAAAATATCCGTACCGGGCACGGCTGCAAAGGGCAGCCGTCATGGGAGGCGAAGGCCGTCTTAAAGACGCGGCCGGATCAGGAGTTAAGACCATGAGTGGTGGAGAGCCTTTCGACAAACGCGACGGTTGGATCTGGTTCGACGGCGTCCTGGTGCCTTGGGCCGACGCGAAGATTCACGTCCTCTCCCATGGTCTGCATTATGCCAGCTGTGTGTTCGAAGGCGAGCGTGCCTATGGCGGCACCATTTTCAAGAGCGCGGAGCATTCCGAGCGCCTGCGCCTCTCGGCCGAAATGCTGGATTTCACCATTCCCTACGGCATCTCCGAGATCGATGCCGCCAAGCGCCTCACGCTGGAAAAGAACGGCCTGGTCGACGCTTACGTGCGCCCGGTCGCCTGGCGCGGCAGCGAGATGATGGGCGTTTCGGCGCAGTCCAACACCATCCATCTCGCCATCGCCTGCTGGGAATGGCCGAGCTATTTCGACCCCGAGCAGCGCCAGAAGGGCCTGCGGCTGGACCTGGCGGAGTTCCGCCGTCCCGATCCGGCGACTATCCCTTGCCGCGCAAAGGCTTCGGGCCTGTACATGATCTGCACCATCTCCAAGCATAAGGCGGAGCGGCGCGGGTTTGCGGATGCGCTGATGCTGGATTATCGTGGACTGGTGGCGGAATGCACCGGCGCCAACATCTTTTTCGTGAAGGATGGCGTCATCCACACGCCAAAGCCCGACTGCTTCCTGGACGGCATCACCCGCCGCACGGTGATCGGGCTGGCGAAGAACCATGGAATCGAAGTGGTTGAACGCGCGATCAAGCCGGAAGAACTCGCAGATTTCACCGAATGTTTCATCACCGGCACCGCCGCCGAGGTGACCCCGGTGGGCGAGATCGCCGACTGGCGGTTTGCCCCGAGCGGCATCACCCACCAGCTGATGGATGCCTATAGCGCGGCGGTGCGGCCGCAGCAGGCGGCGGCGTAAGAAAAAGCGCTATACTTACGTTAGGCCAATATTGCCCTTCGCTGAGGGGCAGCGCATAAGCGAAACCGAGGGGCGGCAACAGCCGCCCCTTTGTTTTTAGGTGTTCGTCGACCTCACAACGCGGCAACGCGAGGGGAAACGCCATGCGCCGGCCATTGTACAAGGTGCTTTACGTCCAGGTTCTGTTTGCCGTGTTCTGCGGCCTGCTGCTTGGCGCGTTCTTCCCCCATACTGGCGCGGCGATGAAGCCGCTCGGTGACGGCTTCATCAAGCTGATCACCATGATCATCGCCCCCGTGATCTTCTGCACCGTGGTCGTCGGCATCGCCAGCATGCGCGACGTGAAGAAGGTCGGGCGGGTGGGCGGCAAGGCGCTGCTGTATTTCGAGGTGGTCTCCACCTTCGCCCTGGTGCTCGGCCTGATCATCGGCGAGGTGGTGCGGCCCGGCGACGGTTTCAATGTCGACGTGGCGAGCCTCGATACCAAGGCGATCGCCAATTACACCACCCAGGCGGCACATACCTCCACCGTCGATTTCCTGCTGAACGTCATCCCGCACACCTTCGTCAGCGCCTTCACCGCCGGCTCGATCCTGCAGGTGCTGATGATCTCGATCCTCACCGGCTTCGCCATCGGCGGGCTGGGTGACCAGGGCGAGCCGGTGCTCAAGGCGGTTCTGGCGATCGAGAAGGTCGTGTTCGCCATCGTGAAGATCATTCTTTACGTGGCGCCGATCGGCGCGTTCGGCGCCATGGCTTTCACCATCGGCGCTTATGGCCTGTCGGCGCTCGGCAATCTGCTGGAGCTGATCGCCACCTTCTATCTCACCGCCATCCTGTTCGTGGTGCTGGTGCTCGGCACCATCGCGCGGCTGGTGGGCTTCAACGTGCTGAAGCTGGTGCGCTATATCCGCGAGGAATTGCTGATCGTGCTTGGCACGTCGTCGTCGGAAAGCGCGCTGCCCCCGCTGATGCGCAAGCTGGAGAATGCCGGCGCCTCCAAGTCGGTGGTCGGCCTGGTGATCCCCACCGGCTATTCGTTCAATCTCGACGGCACCAACATCTACATGACGCTGGCGACCCTGTTCATTGCCCAGGCTACCAACACCCCGCTGACGCTGGAACACGAGCTGATCGTGCTGGCGGTCGCCATGCTCACGTCCAAGGGCGCGAGCGGGGTGACCGGCGCGGGCTTCATCACGCTCGCGGCCACGCTGGCGGCGGTGCCGGAAATTCCGGTGGCGGGCATGGCGCTGATCCTCGGCATCGACCGTTTCATGAGCGAATGCCGCGCTTTGACGAACATCACCGGCAATGCGGTGGCAACCCTGGTCGTGGCGCGCTGGGAAGGGGAGCTGGATCTCGAACGGCTGAACGCGGTGCTTGACGGCAAGGATGTGCCGCCGCTGGTCGCCGAGGCGCAGGCCGCGCGCATCTGAACGGGGTACCCGGCCTCGGGCCGGGCGGTATCGGCTGCAGGGGCGGCGCCCTCTTTCCAGCACCCTCTTTCCGGCGCACTCTCGCCGGCGCCCCTTTGCCGGCCGGACTCTCCGTCCGAACCCACCGGCCACCCCGCTTCGGCCAGACGCTCCGGGGCGGCCCCATGGGCTATCCCTTTCGGTTGGGCCCATCGGCTCCGGTAACCCCCTTGGCTCCCTTAGCCCCCACCTCCCTCAGCCTTCCCTTCCTTGGCCCGCTTGGCCGGGAGCACAGCCCATGCGACGGCCCGCTTTTGCGCATGGCCGGCGCCGCGGACGGGCAAATGCGCCGGTATTCCCATCTGATTTCCCGCCTTTCATCAGACTGCCATTGATGGTCGCGTTTTATGACGTGCGCGATGGAGTCCTCCTTTCCGCCCGCTTCCTGCGTGGGGTGGAAAGACTGTGACCGGCGCGACATCCGGAACGGAAATGCGGACCCGCCCTGCCACCTCGGCCGGACAGCGGGATCGCAGGACCTGGAAGGCATGACCCACTCGGCGTTGGAGAGTTTGATGCGGCGTCCCTTCTACAAGATCCTTTATGTGCAGGTGCTGTTGGCGGTCGTGTTCGGGGTGCTGCTGGGCGTGGTCTTTCCGCATGCCGCCGAGGCGATGAAGCCGTTCGGCGATGGTTTCATCAAGCTGGTGAAGATGATCATCGCGCCGGTGGTGTTCTGCACGGTGGTGGTGGGGATCGCCGCCATGGGGGACGTGAAGCGCGTCGGCCGGGTGGGCGGCAAGGCGCTGCTGTATTTCGAGGTGGTGTCCTCCTTCGCGCTGGTCATCGGCCTCGTCGTCGGCAAGGTGATGCAGCCGGGCGCCGGCTTCAACGTCGATATCAGCACGCTGGACGCGACGAGCGTGTCCGGCTTCACCAATCAGGCGGCGCACACCTCGACCATCGATTTCCTGCTGAACATCATTCCCAAGACGCTGGTCGGCGCTTTGGCGGAAGGGGAGATACTCCAGGTCCTGTTCGTCGCGATCCTCACCGGCTTCGCCCTGAGCGCACTCGGCCCGACCGGCGAGCCGATCCTGAAGGCGATCCGCCAGGCGGAGGCGCTGATCTTCGGCATCGTCGCCATCCTGATGCGTGCCGCCCCGGTGGGGGCGTTCGGCGCCATGGCGTTCACCATCGGCGCCTATGGGCTCGCCTCCATCGGCAATCTGCTGGAGCTGATCGCCACCTTCTATCTGACGGCGGCGCTGTTCGTGGCGCTCGTGCTCGGCACCATCGCCAAGCTCGTGGGCTTCAATATTTTCAAGCTGCTCTTTTATATCCGCGAGGAATTGCTGATCGTGCTCGGCACCTCGTCCTCGGAAAGCGCGCTGCCGCAGCTGATGCGCAAGCTGGAGAATGCCGGCGCCTCGAAATCCGTGGTCTCGCTGGTGGTGCCAACGGGCTATTCGTTCAATCTCGACGGCACCAACATCTATATGACCCTGGCGACCTTGTTCATCGCCCAGGCCACCAACACGCCGCTGACGCTGGAGCATGAATTGATGGTGCTCGGCGTGGCGATGCTCACCTCGAAGGGGGCGGGCGCGGTGACCGGCGGCGGCTTCATCACGCTTGCGGCGACCCTGGCGGTGGTGCCGGAAATTCCGGTGGCCGGCATGGCGCTGATTCTCGGGGTGGACCGCTTCATGTCCGAATGCCGCTCGCTCACCAATTTCATCGGCAATTCGGTCGCGACCTTGGTGGTCGCGCGCTGGGAGGGCGAGCTTGACCTCGACCGTCTGCATGCGGTTCTGGATCGGCGCGACGTGGTCGCGCTGGACGCGAGCGCCGCGCGGGCCTGATCCTTAGAGCCTGATCTGCCCCTATTGAATCCCCTTGGGCGTTTCAATAGGGGCAGTGAATCCGCCTCTATTCAATAAGTGAGAGGGCCGGCCGCAACTGGGGCCGGTCGGGACGCGACGGCGCGGAAAGAGCGGGGCGACCGACCGGCTTATTTCCCCTACCGCGCCCCGGCGCGGTGGGCGTCGCCCTATTTCCAGCGCTCGGCGGCGGCGTCGTCGGTGCTCTTGGCCTCGACCCAATCGCCCGAACCTTCACGATCCTCCTTCTTCCAGAAGGGCGCGCTGGTCTTCAGCCAGTCCATGAGGAATTCGGCGGCCGCAAACGCGGCGCCGCGATGGGGCGAGGCGGTGACCACGAGCACGATGGGATCGCCCGGCACCAGACGGCCGTGGCGGTGCACGATGCGCGCGCCGAGCAGCGGCCAGCGCTGGCGGGCCTCCGCGATCAGGCGGCCCATCTCCTCTTCCGCCATGCCGGGATAATGCTCCAGCGTCAGCGCGGTGAGGGCGGTTCCGTCCGCCGCCATATCGGCCCGGCAGAGGCCGGCGAAGGTGACGACCGCGCCCACGTCCACGCGCCCGCGGGTCATGGCCTCGGCCTCGGCAGCGGCGTCGAACGGCTCGGCCTGCACGCGCACGCCGAAGGGATCGGCGGGGGGAGGGGGGAGGGGCGGGACGGCGGTCATGGCCTCAGCCGCCGGTCATGGGCGGGAAGAAGGCGATTTCCCGTGCCCCGGCCAGCGGGGCATCGCCCTTCACATGGCGCCGGTCGAGGGCCGCGCGCACCACCGCCGGATTTGAGAAGGCGTGGGCATGGGCGGCATCGCGGGTCGCCAGCCAATGGGCAAGTTCCGATACGGTCGCGACCTCGGGCGGCACCGGGATGTCCTCCTCGGCGAGGCCCACGCGCTCCCGCAGCCAAGCGAAATAGAGGATCTTCACCGGTCATCCTCCACCAGATGCCGCGCGCCGGCGCGGAAATAATCATAGCCCGTATAGAGGGTGAGGACGGCGGAGATCCACAGCAGGCTCAGGCCAACAAATGTGACGCCGGGAATCACCAGGTCGCCGGCCGGACCCGCGAGCAGGAAGGCCACCGCCACCAGTTGCAACGTGGTCTTCCATTTGGCGAGCCGCGAGACCGGAACGCTCACATGCAGCTCGGCCAGGAATTCGCGCAGGCCGCTCACCAGGATTTCCCGGCACAGGATCACGATCGCCGCCCAGAGCGACCAGCCGCGGATGGTGCCGTCGGACGCGAGCACCAGCAGGCATATGGACACCAAGAGCTTATCGGCGATGGGATCGAGCATCCGGCCGATGGCCGATTGCTGGGACCAGGCGCGGGCGAGATAGCCGTCGAAGAAATCGGTCACGGCGGCGGCGATGAACAGGCCCAGCGCCACCCAGCGCAGCCAGATGCCGCCGTGCAGGATGTCGGACCAGAACATGCAGGCCGCAACCAGGGGCACCGCCGCGCACCGGGAATAGGTGAGAATATTCGGCAGCGACAGGACAAGCCCGCGCTCCTTGCTGGTGCGGGGCCGCGCGCTGGGTCTGGTTTGGGCCTCGGCCATGTTGATGCGGCTCATTCTTGGTTCGGGTTGCTGGCACCATGCCCCGGAATGCAGGCGGGGTCGAGGCGGGTGTCCACGCCGGCGCGTGTCAGCGTCCCGGCTGGCTATGGAAATAGCCATATATGGCCTGCGCGGTCGAGGCGTTGATGCCCGGCACCTGCTCAAGATCCGCGAGCGAAGCCTGCTCGATGGCCTTCAGCGTTCCGAAATGCCGCAGCAAGGCGCGTTTGCGCGTGGGACCCACGCCGGGAATGGCCTGTAGGCCGGCGTCCGTAATGTCTTTCTTGCGGCGCGCGCGATGCGAGCCGATGGCGAAGCGATGGGCTTCATCGCGCAGGCGCTGGACGAAATAGAGCACCGGGTCACGCGGCTCCAGGCGGAACGGCTGGCGGCCGGGGATGAAGAATTGCTCGCGCCCCGCTTCCCGGTCGAGCCCCTTGGCGATGCCCACCAGGGGCACGTCGGTGATGCCGAGTTCCTCGAGAATCGCACGCGCGGCATTGAGCTGGCCAAGGCCACCGTCGATGAACACGAGGTCCGGCCAGGGGGAGGTGGCATCCGCCTCGTCCGGCACCGCGGGCGCGGGATCTTCCAGGGCATCGGCCAGGACGGCGCCGGGCGCCGCCTCTTCATCGGCGAGAGGCGCGTCGGCGGCAGGCGCGTGCGCGTGTTCCTCTACGGTGGGCGCGGCGCCGCGCGGCGCTTCCTTCACCAGGCGGGCGAACCGGCGGCGCAGCACCTCGCGCATCATGCCGAAATCATCGCCCGGCGTGATGTCCGTCGATTTGATGTTGAACTTGCGATACTGGCTTTTGCGGAAGCCTTCCGGCCCCGCCACGATCATGCCGCCCACCGCATTGGTGCCCATGATGTGGGAATTGTCATAGACCTCGATGCGCTGGGGCGGCCCCTTGAGGGCGAACGCTTCCTGCACGCCCTCCAGCAATTTCGCCTGGGTCGCGGTCTCGGCCAGCTTGCGGCCCAGCGCCTCGCGCGCGTTCTGCAAGGCGTGGCTGACCAGATCCAGCTTCTCGCCCCGGCGGGGCGTGGCGATCTCGACCTTGGAGCCGGTCTTCTCGCTCAGCGCCTCGGCGATCAGCGCCTGTTCCTCCACTTCGTGGCTGAGCAGGATCAGGCGCGGGCAGGGCTTGTCCTCGTAGAATTGGGCGATGAAGGCGCCGAGCACCTCGCGTTCGTCCAGCGATTTGTCGGCGCGCGGATAATAGGCGCGGTTGCCCCAGTTCTGGCCGGTGCGGAAGAAGAACACTTCGATACAGGTGGCGCCGCCCTGCTGATAGCAGGCGAACACGTCCGCCTCTTCCACCGAGCGCGGATTGATGCCCTGGCTGCCCTGGACGGCGGACAGCGCGGCGAGGCGATCGCGCAGGCGCCCCGCGCGCTCGAATTCCAGGGCCTCGGAGGCCGCCTCCATCTCGCGCGCCAGCTCTTCCTTCACCGCCCGCGACCGTCCGGTGAGAAAAGCCCGCGCCTCGCGTACCAGCTCTGCGTAATCTGCATGGCTTACTTCGCCGGTGCAGGGGCCGGAGCAGCGCTTGATCTGGAACAGCAGGCAGGGGCGGGTGCGATTCTCGTAATAGCTGTCCGAGCAGGAGCGCAGCAGGAACGCCCGCTGCAGGGCGTTGATGGTGCGATCCACCGCCCAGACGCTGGCGAACGGGCCGTAATAATGCCCCGGCCGGCTGCGCGCGCCGCGATGCTTGAGGATCTGCGGGGCCGGATGATCCGCCGTGATGAGAATGTAGGGAAAGGATTTGTCGTCCCGCAGCAGCACGTTGAAGCGCGGCTTCAGCTGCTTGACGAGGTTCGCTTCCAGCAGAAGCGCTTCGGATTCGGTGCGGGTGGAGACGAATTCCATGGAAACCGTCGCCGCGATCATGCGGGCGATTCGGTTGGTGTGGCCGACCAGGCGGGTATAGCTGAGCACCCGCTTCTTGATGCTCTTGGCCTTGCCCACATAGAGCACCGTGCCGTCCGCCGCGATCATGCGGTAGACGCCGGGCCCGGAGGGCGCGTGCTTCACCGCGCGCGCGATCGCCTCCCGCCCGGTGGCGAGGGTGCCGGGGGCAACCTCGCCTTCGGCTTGGGTCTCCAGCACCAGCGCGGCTTCCTCGTCGGTGTCCTGGGGGTCGAAGCTATCGTCGGGCTGGTCGAGGGGCGGGCGGGCGATCATGGCTGCAAGGTAGGGATAAGCCGCCGCCAGGGCCAGGGGGGCGAGCGCGGGGCACCGGATTTACCCTTTGTTTACCCTGACTTTGTAATGCCTGAGGCCAAGCGGGGTGTTGGCCAGACTTCCTTTGCCATTTCCGACTTATGCCTTTTGCGGGATCCGGCTGCGGCGGGTTTATCGGCAGGAGGATGGAGGATGAGCAGAGGTTGGTTGGCCATCGCCGCCACATGCATCAGCCTGGCGGCGCCAGCCAGCGCCGCCGACATGGCGCAATATGGCAATTATGGCTCTGCGGCTCCGGCCGGGCCGTTTTCCTGGACCGGCTTCTATCTTGGCGCCAACGCCGGTTACGGATGGGGAACGGCCGCGTCCGAGAGCCCGGGCGGTTTCATCGGCGGGTTGCAGGGCGGATATAATGTCCAATTCGCCGGTTCGCCGCTCGTTGCCGGCCTTGAGGCCGATTTCGACTGGTCCGGCATCAGCGCGGGCGCATTCAATGTCGATTACCTTGGAACCGTAAGGGCCCGACTGGGTTTCGCTTTTGACCGGGTGATGGCCTACGCGACAGCGGGCTTCGCCTATGGCCAGGGGCAGTTTGAGGTCGCGGGGCTGAGTAATTCTCAGTCACATTCTGGCTGGACGATCGGAGCGGGCGCAGAATTTGCCCTCGATCGCAACTGGAGTGCCCGTGCGGAATATCTTTACGTCGATCTTGGTAGTTCTACTTACTCGTCATTGATCGGACCGGCCTCGGTCGGGTACGACGGTAATGTTCTGCGTGCAGGCGTGAACTATCGTTTCTAAAATCTTAAGCTGGGAAATTAGAACCGTATTGGCCGGAAGCTTGGGTTTGCTACCCCTTGATTGCCAATTGTGTTCTGATGTAGTCTCCTGGTCACAATGTCGCCCTGTTTTCTTGGGGCGGTGTTGCTCCAGGGTGACAGACGGGACGGTGGACTCGCTGTAAGGTCCGCTCATTCTGGTTTCGCATCGTAATGAAGGGTGTAACAATGTTGAAGCGCGCTCTCGCCGGGGTCTCTGCCCTGGCCCTCCTCGGCGGCGCCGCCTCTGCGGCCGACCTCGCCACCAAGTATCCCGTCAAGGCCGTGGCCGTCGTCCCGGTCTTCTCCTGGACCGGCTTCTACCTCGGCGGCAACGTCGGCTGGGGCTGGGCGAGCAATTCGTTCAACGTCTCGCCGTTCTATGGCGCGCCGTATTCCAACTACAGCGCTGGCGATGCCAACGGCTTCCTCGGTGGTGGTCAGATCGGCTACAACTACCAGTTCGCCAACAACATCGTTCTCGGTGTTGAGGCCGACGCCCAGTGGGGTTCGATCTCCAACAGCAGCCTCATCCTGAGCGGTCCGTTCATCGGCGCGAATGTTGAGCCCGAAATCAAGACCTTCGGCACCATCCGCGCTCGCGCCGGTTATGCCATGGATCGTTGGCTGCCCTACATCACCGGTGGTGCTGCTTGGGAGCGCGTGAGCTTCGGCAACTTCTACGGCGTCGACACCTCCACCACCAATTGGGGCTGGACCATCGGCGGCGGCGTGGAATACGCCTTCACCAACAACATCACGGCCAAGGTCGAATACCTGTATGCCAACTTCCAGGGCAACACGTATTCCATCCCCTCGACCCTCGGTTCGATCAACACCGACCTCGACGTGAACACCGTCCGTCTCGGCGTGAACTACAAGTTCTGATCGCTGATTGGTTTCGGCTGATTTTAGACCCCGGGCGCGAGCCCGGGGTTTTCTTTATGTGGACGGAGGTAATTTAATGCCGTCCGAGGATGCGCGGCGCCACGGAGAGACCCTCTCCCTGCCACGGCTTCGCCTTCCACGCGCCATCTCCGGGCCGGCCTCAAGGCGGATGCTCCACCTCGACGGTAAGTGTCGAGGTGCGTTTTATGAAAAGGCTTCTTCTGTCTGGTGCGCTGCTGAGCACTCTGCTCGCAGCTCCCGCCATGGCGGCTGATCTGAGCAGGCCCGCCCCCGCGCGGGCCCCGGTGATTTCGGCGCCGCCCGTGTTTTCCTGGACCGGCTTCTATATCGGCGGCAATGCCGGCTACAGCTGGGGCTCGGGCAAGGATGCGGCCGATTTCTATGGGCTCAATCCCTCCGGCTGGTCCGCAGGCGGGCAGGTCGGCTATAATTACCAATTCGTGAACAATGTTCTGGTGGGCGTGGAGGCCGACCTTCAGGGCGGCGACATCTCCAGCGGCGCCTATGGTCTCTCCAGCAAGCTGGATTATTTTGGCACCGTGCGCGCGCGCCTGGGCTATGCCTTCGACCGCGTGCTGCCCTATGTCACCGGCGGCCTCGCCTATGGCAAGAACACCATCACCGATTTCGGCTTCAGCGATTCCAACACCCATGTGGGCTGGGCCGTCGGCGGCGGCCTGGAATATGCGCTGACCAACAATTGGACCGCCCGCGCCGAGTATCTCTATACCGACCTCGGTTCGAAGACTTATGACAATATCGGCGCCGATGCTGGGGTGACCTCCAGCACCACCCGCCTGGGCGTGAATTATAAGTTCTAAACCTTCGCAAAAGCCGTATCGACAAGGGGATGCGCCACCGCGCATCCCCTTTTTTGTGGGCTGGGCGCGGCAGCGGCCGCCGCGGGGAAGCATCGCATTACCGCGGCGGAATTTGCCGCATTGCAGCATGTCCGGTAATACGCCGACGCAATTCTTGAACGTCGCAAGGGGGCTAACGGACCCACGCGGCTCGCGTCCGGCGCACCTCCCGTGATAGGAGCCGGACGAAGCGACAAAGAAAGAGGCCTCTCATGGCTCAGGACAGAGCATCACTGGGGCAGCGCCGCATCCGCGTTGGCGTTACCGGCATCGGCATCATGGGGTCCAACCATGCCCGCGTGCTGTCCCAATTGCCGGGCGCCGAACTGGTGGCCATCGCCGATCCCGACGCCGGACAGGCGGGCCGGGTCGCCGGCTTCCTCGGCTGCCAGGCGGTGGCGGATCATCATGCGCTGCTGGAACTGGGCCTCGACGCCATCATCGTCGCCGCGCCGACCCATCTGCATCACCCGATCGCGCTGGACATCATCAATGCCGGCACCTCGGTGCTGGTGGAAAAGCCGGTTGCTTCCACCGCCGAGCAGGGCCGCGAGATCATCGCCGCCGCCAAGGCGCGGGGCGTGACGCTGATGGTCGGCCATGTGGAGCGCTTCAATCCCGCCGTGCAGACGGTGAAGGAAGCGATCCGCGGCGAGGACCTGCTCTCCATCGCCATCACCCGCGTCGGCCCGTTCCCGCCGCGTATGTCGAATGTGGGCGTGGTCATTGACCTTGCGGTGCACGACATCGATCTGATTCGCTGGTTCACCGAATCCGACATCGTCGAATTGCAGCCGCAGACCTCCAGCGCCATGGCCGAGCGCGAGGATATCGCGCTGCTGCAATTCCGCACCGCCTCGGGCGTGCTGGCGCACATCAACACCAATTGGCTGACGCCCTTCAAGGCGCGCACGGTGCATGTGGCGACCCGCAAGAAATATGTGATCGGCGATCTGCTGACCCGCCAGGTCACCGAATGCTTCGACTATCGGCCGGACGGCGCCTATTCCATGCGCCACCTGCCGGTGGCCTATTCCGAGCCGCTGCGCACGGAACTGGAGAATTTCCTCCAGGCGGTGCGCACCGGCAATCCGCCGCCGGTCACCGGCGAAGAAGGTGTCGCGAGCCTGGAAATCGCCATCGCCTGCCTCAGCGAGCGCGCGGAAGCGAAGGCGCGCACGGCCCGCCTTCGAGCCGCAGGCTGAATGGCCCCTTTCAAGGACTTATCATGACGTCTCACGTGAAGGCTCAGATGGCACCGATTCCCTTCATCGACCTCGCCGCCCAGCGCCAGCGCATCGGCGCACAGATCGATCAGGCCGTGCAGGGCGTGCTGAATTCCTGCCGCTTCATCAATGGCCCGGAAGTGGCGCTGCTGGAGGAGCGGCTTGCCGCGTTCGCCGGCTCGAAATATGCCGTGGCCTGTTCCAGCGGCACGGATGCGCTGGCGCTGCTGCTGATGGCGTGGGACGTGAAGGCGGGCGATGCCGTGTTCTGCCCCGCCTTCACCTTCTGTGCCACAGCCGAGGTGGTGCCGTGGGTCGGCGCGACGCCGGTGTTCGTGGATGTGAAGGAAGACACCTTCAACATGGACCCGGAGAGCCTGGAACTGGCAATTGATGTCGCCAAGGACCATGGGCTGATCCCCAAGGTGGTGATTCCGGTGGATCTGTTCGGCCAGCCGGCCGATTATGATGCGCTGCTGCCGATCGCCGAGCGGCACGGGCTGAAGGTGCTGGCGGATACCGCCCAGGGCTTCGGCGGCACCTGGAACAACAAGCGCACCGGCAGCATCGGCGACGCCGCCGCGACCTCCTTCTTCCCGGCCAAGCCGCTCGGCTGCTATGGCGACGGCGGCGCCATCTTCACCGATGACGCGGAGCTCGTCACCGTGCTCAAGAGCGTGCGCGAGCACGGGCAGGGCGTGGACAAGTACCAGAACGTGCGCATCGGCATGACCGCGCGGCTCGACACCATCCAAGCGGCGGTGCTGCTGGAGAAGCTCGCCATCTTCGAAGAGGAGATCGCCGCCCGCGAGAAGGTGGCCGCGCGCTACAATGCTGCGCTGGCCGATGTGGCGGTGGTGCCCTTCGTCGATCCGCGCGCGACCTCGGTGTGGGCGCAATATACCATTCGCCTCGCTCCGGGCCGCCGCGATGCGCTGGCCGAAGCCCTGAAGGCGGAAGGCATCCCCACCGCCGTCTATTATCGCATCCCCATGCATCTCCAGCCGGCCTATGGCGCCTATCCGGCGGCGGGCGCGATCCTGCCGGTGGCCGAGACCTTGTGCGAGGAGGTCATCAGCCTGCCGATGCACGCCTATCTCGACGCGGCGACGCAGGACCGCATCATCGCCGCCGTGCGGCGCGCGCTCGCCGAATAAAGCGCGCGCGCCGAATGGCGGGCCACCATAGGCGCCGGGTCCTGTGGCGCTGAAACGGAGCCTGTGGGCGGGCGGCGGCTTTCGCTTATGCTGCGCGGGCGATTCGACGCGACGGGTGCAGGCCCGTCGCGTGCGCACGCAGCCATTGTCCGCCTGTCACGAAAAGCCGGTTCATGTTCCGCAACATCCTTTCCGTCGGCGGGCTGACGCTGCTCTCGCGGCTCGCCGGCTTCGTGCGCGATGTCGTCATGGCGGCCGTGCTGGGCGCCGGGCCGGTGGCGGATGCGTTTCTCGTCGCGTTCCGCCTGCCCAATCATTTCCGCGCCATCTTCGCCGAGGGCGCGTTCAATGCCGCCTTCGTGCCCACCTATGCCCGGCTGAAGGAGCAAGGTGGGATTGCGACCGCGCGCGCCTTCGCCGATGAGATTCTCACCGCCATGGCGCTGGTGCATGGCGTTCTGCTGGCGGGCGCGCTGGCGTTCACGCCCCAGTTCGTGGGCCTGCTGGCTCCCGGCCTTGCCGATGACCCCGAGCGGTTCGCGCTCGCCATCACGCTGACGCGCATCACTTTTCCCTATCTGGCGCTGATCTCGGTGGCGACCTTGATCTCCGGCGCGCTGAATGCGTCCGACCGGTTCGCCATGGCGGCGGCCTCTCCCATCCTGCTGAATGTGTGCATGGTCAGCACGCTGCTGAGCGCGGCGGCGTTTCCCACGGCCGGGCACGCGGCGGCGTGGGGCGTGCTGATCTCGGGCGTCGGGCAGGTGATTCTGGTGGGCTGGGACGCCGAGCGCACGGGCATCGGCCTGCGCTTCGGCCGGCCGCGCCTCGATCCCGGCACGCGGCAATTCCTCAAAGCGCTCGGCCCGGCCATCATCGGATCGGCCGGGGTGCAGATCGCCTTGTTCGCCGACACCATCATCGCCACGTTCTTGCCCACCGGCGCGCTCTCCGCGCTTTATTATGCCGACCGCATCAACCAATTGCCCATCGGCGTGGTGGGCATCGCCATCGGCACGGTGCTGCTGCCCGAGATGTCGCGCCGGCTCGCCGGCGGCGATGATGCGGGGGCCGCCCATGCCCAGGCCCGCTCCATCGAACTGGCGGTGTTGCTGGCGCTGCCGTTCGTAGTGGCGGCGCTGCTGATTCCCGATCTCACCATGCGTGCTTTGTTCGCGCGCGGCGCCTTCACGCGCGGCGATGCGGCGGAGGCGGCCGCCACCTTGCAGGCCTATGGCATCGGGCTGATCGCCTTCGTGGTGGTGCGCGCCTTCATCGCCCCGTTCCACGCGCGGGGCGATACCGCGACCCCCATGAAGGCGGCGCTGCTGGCGGTGGCGATCAATGTGGCGCTGAAATTCGCCCTCATGGGCACGCTGGCGCAGGTGGGGCTGGCGCTCGCGACCGCACTCGGCGGCTGGATCAATCTTGGCCTCTTGATCTGGTTCGCCCGCCGGCGTGGCCTTCCTGTGGGCGATGGAACCTTGCCGGGCAATCTCGTGCGGCTGGCGGTGTGCGGCCTTGTGCTGGCAGGGGTGCTGCTGGGCGCAGGTCCCCTGGCGGCGAAGCTCACGGCGGGATTCGCCTTTGCTCGCGAGGAAGTGATCTTCCTCCTGGTGGTCGGTGCGGGCGGGCTCGCCTATGCGCTTTCCGTTTGGGCAATGCTGGGTCGCCGGTTCCTGCGGGGTCTGGCAGGGCGGCGCGCCACCGATGCCGTGAAAGCCACGCGGCAGCCCGATTGACGCTTTAAAGCGTTTTGCATTGCACATCGCTGTGCTATGCGACCTTCGCTAGTGACGTGGCTCGTCGGTTGCGGAAGGCGCCGCCCGTCATTTCTGACAATCAAGAGGCGCCCCTTGCGGCGCCTGTCGGAGCCTCATTCATGTCCGTATCGGCCCGCCTTCCGCTTGCCGCTCTTTTTGCGTTTGGTTTTGTTCTCGCGGGGTGCAGCCAGCCGCAGCAGCAGGCCGCGCCTCCGCCCCCGGCTGTGACGGTCGCGAAGGCCAAGAGCCAGACCATCACCGATTATGACGAATATGTCGGGCGCTTCGTTGCCATCAACGAGGTGAACGTGCATGCGCGCGTCTCGGGCTATCTCGCGCAGATCCATTTCACCGACGGTCAATTGGTGAAGGAAGGCGACCTGCTGTTCACCATCGACCAGCGGCCGTTCAAGATCGCCCTGGACTCGGCCCAGGCCAATCTGGCGGTCGCGAAGGCCAATCTGGACTTCGCCCAGACAGACCTCGAGCGCGCCCGCACGCTGCTCCAGGACAAAAATTCCAACGCCATTTCCAAGCAGGCGTTCGATCAGCGCACCCAGACCGAACGCACCGCGGCCGCCACGGTGCAGGCGCAGGAAGCCGCCGTCGCCTCGGCCAAGCTCGATCTGGAATTCACCGAACTGCGCGCGCCGGTCGATGGCCGCATCGGCGACCGCCGGGTCTCGGTGGGCAATTACGTGCTCGGCGGCGCCGGCGCCGCGCCCACGCTGCTCGCGATCATCGTCTCCACCGACCCGATCCGCTTCGAATTCACCTTCGACGAAGCCTCGCTCCTGCGCTACCAGCGCCTCAACGAGGGCAAGGCCCTGACCGGCGGGCCGGTGAAGCTGAAGCTGATCGACGACAAGAGCTTCGTGCATGTCGGCAAGATGGACTTCCTGAACAATGTGGTCGATCGCGCCACCGGCACGATCCGCGGCCGCGCGGTGTTCGACAATAAGAACGACCTGTTCCGCCCCGGCATGTTCGCGCGCATCCAGCTGCCCGCCTCGCCGCCCTATCAGGCGCTGACCGTGCCGGATGTCGCGATCGGCAGCGAGCAGCTGCGCAAGTTCGTCTATGTGGTCGGGCCCGAGAATGTGATCCAGCAGAAGTTCGTCGAGATCGGCCAGCTGGAAGGCACGGCGCGGGTCATCAAGTCCGGCCTTACGCCTGAGGATCTGGTGGTGGTGAACGGGCTGATGCGCGTGCGTCCGGGCGTGAAGGTGACGCCGCAGGAAGCCCCGGCGACGCCCGCCGCCGCACCCGCCGCCAATTCAGGTTCAAGCGCCACCACGGCGAAGTGAGGAGAAGACCCCATGCGCTTCTCCCATTTCTTCATCGACCGTCCCATCTTCGCGTCCGTCGTCTCGGTGGTCGTGCTGATTCTCGGCGCGGTGTCCTACCTGCGCCTTCCGGTCGCCCAATATCCCGAAATCGCGCCGCCGGTGATCACCGTGACCGGCCAATATCCCGGCGCCAGCGCCGAGGTGGTGGCCGAGACGGTGGTGACTCCCATCGAGCAGCAGATCAACGGCGTGGAGGGCATGCTCTATGTCTCCTCCAATTCCTCCGCTGACGGCCGCTTCTCGATCTCCGTCACCTTCGACCTCGGCACCAATCTCGACATCGCCCAGGTGCAGGTGCAGAATCGCGTCGCCATCGCCCAGCCGCGCCTGCCGCAGGAAGTGCAGCAGATCGGCATCGTGACGGCGAAGAGCTCGCCCGATCTGATGCTGGTGGTGAGCCTTTATTCGCCCGACGGCTCGCGCGACCCGCTGTTCATCTCCAATGTCGCGAACGTCCAGATCAAGGACGTGCTCTCGCGCATCGACGGCGTCGGCTCGATCACCGTGTTCGGCGCCCGCGACTATGCCATGCAGGTGTGGCTCGACCCGCAGCGGCTCCAGGAATTGAACCTCACCGCAGGCGACGTCGTCACCGCGCTCCAGGCGCAGAACGTGCAGGTGGCCTCCGGCGTGCTGAACCAGCCGCCGGTGCCGCAGCAGCGCGCCTTCCAGATCGCGGTGCGCACGCTCGGGCGCCTGTCCGATCCCGTCCAGTTCGGCAATGTGGTCATCAAGCAGACCAACACCGCGCTCGTGCGGCTGAAGGATGTGGCCCGCGTGGAGATCACCGCGCAGGATTATTCCTCCACCTCGTTCCTCGACCGCGACGTCGCCATCTCACTCGGCGTATTCCAGCGTCCGGGTTCGAACGCGCTGTCCACCGGCAATGCGGTGGTGGCGAAGATGGCGGAGCTGGGCAAGGAGCTGCCCTCGGGCCTGAAATACGCGATCTATTACAACCCCACCGAATTCATCCAGCAGTCGGTCGAGGCAGTCCTCCATACCATCGGCGAAGCCGTGGTGCTGGTGGTGCTGGTGGTGATCCTGTTCCTGCAGACCTGGCGCGCCGCGATCATCCCGATCCTGGCGATCCCGATCTCGCTGGTGGGCACCTTCTTCGTCATGACGCTGTTCGGCTTCTCGCTGAACAATCTGTCGCTGTTCGGCCTGGTGCTCGCCATCGGCATCGTGGTCGACGACGCGATCGTGGTGGTGGAGAATGTGGAGCGCAACATCGAGGCGGGGCTCAGTCCGCGCGATGCCGCTTACAAGACCATGGACGAGGTGGGCGGGGCGCTGGTCGCGATCTCGCTGGTGCTCTCGGCGGTGTTCATTCCCACCGCCTTCATCACCGGCATCTCGGGCCAGTTCTACCGCCAGTTCGCGCTGACCATTGCCGGATCGACCCTGATCTCGCTGCTGGTCTCGCTGACGCTCTCGCCCGCCATGTGCGCGCTGCTGCTGCGGCCGCATGCGCACGCGGATGCGCCGGTTGCCTGGTATGCGCGGCCGGTGGTCGGCTTCTTCCGCATCTTCAACCGCATGTTCGAGAGCTTGGGCAACGGCTATGCCTGGATGACCCGGCGGCTGGTGCGCATCGTCGCGCTGGTGCTGATCGTCTATGTGGGCATCGTCGGCTTCGGTGGCTATCTGTTCGTGACGACGCCCCAGGGCTTCATTCCGCAGCAGGATCGCGGCTATCTGATCGTCGCGGTGCAATTGCCGCCCGGCGCCTCCATGCAGCGCACCGAAGCGGTGATGAAGGCGGCGGCGGATCAGGTGATCGGCACCCCCGGCGTCGGCCATATAATCAACATCGCCGGCTTCTCGGGAGCGACCTTCACCAATGCGCCCAATGCCGGCGCCATGTTCGTGATCCTGGAGCCGTTCTCGGAGCGCGGTGGCGACCCCACCCGCACCGCGACAGCGGTGCAGGGCACCTTGTTCCGCAAGCTCGCCTCGATCCAGGAAGCGCTGCTGATCGTGGTTCAGCCGCCGCCGGTGCAGGGCATCGGCAATGCCGGCGGTTTCCGCATGATGGTGGAGGACCGGATCGGCGCCGGCTATCCGGCGCTCCAGGGCGCGGTCTATGCCATGATGGGCGCTGCGGCCAAGACCCCCGGCCTGATGCAGGTCTATTCGCTGTTCGAGACCTCGACACCGCAGATGTATCTCGACATCGACCGCTCGAAGGCCCAGTTGCTCCAGGTGGACGTGGGCAATGTGTTCGCGGCGCTCCAGACCTATATCGGCTCGAGCTATGTGAACGATTTCAACCTGTTCTCGCGGACCTTCCGCGTTCAGGTCCAGGCCGATGCGCCGTTCCGCCTCGATCCGAAGGACATCCTCGCCATCCGCGTGCGCAATGCGGCGGGCGACACGGTGCCGCTCGGCTCGTTCACGACCATCTCGGACATTTCCGGTCCCTACCGCGTGCCGCGCTACAATCTGTATCCGGCGGCGGAACTCGACGGCAGCCCGGCGCCCGGCTATTCCCAGGGCCAGGCGATGGCGATTATGCAGAAGCTGGCGGCGCAGGTCCTGCCGCAAGGCTTCTCCTATGAATGGACCGCGCTCGCCTATCAGCAGCAGAGGGCCGGAAATACCGCCATCTTCGCGTTCGCGCTCGGCGTGGTGTTCGTGTTCCTGGTGCTGGCGGCACAATATGAGAGCCTGACCTTGCCGCTGGCGGTCATCCTCATCGTGCCCATGTGTCTGGTGGCGGCGCTGCTCGGCGTGATCCTGCGGGGTCAGGACAACAACATCCTCACCCAGGTGGGCTTCATCGTGCTGATAGGCTTGGCGGCGAAAAACGCGATCCTGATCGTCGAGTTCGCCAAGCAGCTGGAAG
The DNA here is from genome assembly GCF_043195105.2 of Roseixanthobacter finlandensis. Taxonomy (NCBI): domain Bacteria; kingdom Pseudomonadati; phylum Pseudomonadota; class Alphaproteobacteria; order Hyphomicrobiales; family Xanthobacteraceae; genus Roseixanthobacter; species Roseixanthobacter finlandensis. Next base: position 1,295,575 of record NZ_CM195536.1, read on the forward strand.
ACCAGGGCCACGGGCGCCAGGAGGCGGCGGTGGAAGCCGCCCGGCTGCGTCTTCGCCCCATCGTGATGACCTCGCTCGCCTTCATCCTCGGCGTCGTGCCGCTGGTGTGGGCGGTCGGCGCCGGCGCGGAATTGCGCCAAGCGCTCGGCACGGCGGTGTTCTCCGGCATGATTGGCGTGACACTGTTCGGCCTCATCTTCACGCCGGTGTTCTATGTGACGGCGCGCTGGCTGGCCGCGCTGGGCCGCAAGCGGGCCAAGGACGGTTCCGGCGATCATCCCGCCGGACCGCATCCGACAGGTGACCATCCCGCTCCGGCGGAATAGAAAGGTGCGCGGCTGAAGCCGCGCGCCCTTCCCATCGAGGGCGTCATCCTCATTGAGAGCGTCATGCACTCTGCCGAAACCGGTCTTCCCTTCGACGATATCCGCCACCTGATCGCGACCCTGCCGGGCCCGGACGAAGCGGCGCGCGACGCCGCCCGCGAACGGCAGGGCCAATTGGTGAAGCCGCCCGGCGCACTCGGGCGGCTGGAGGATATCGCCGCCCATCTCGCCGCCTGGCAGGGCAAGGCCATGCCCACGGCGGACCGGCCCATGGTCGCTGTGTTCGCCGGCACCCATGGCGTGACCGAGCGCGGCGTCTCGCCCTATCCCAATTCCGTCACCAAGCAGATGCTGGACACCTTCACCGCCGGCAAGGCGGCGGTGAACCAGATCTGCGCCACCTTCGATGCCGGGCTGCGGGTGTTCGACCTCGCCCTCGACCTGCCCACCGGCGACATCACCCAGGAAGCGGCCCTGGACGAGCGAGCCTGCGCCGCCACCATGGCGTTCGGCATGCAGGCCATCGCGGGCGGTGCCGACGTGCTGGTGCTGGGCGAAATGGGCATCGGCAACACCACGGTCGCCGCCGCCATCTGCCATGGCCTCTATGGCGGCACGGCGGAGGAATGGGTCGGCGCCGGCACCGGCGCGTCGGGCGAGGTGCTCGCCCGCAAGATCAATGCCGTCCGCGAAGCCGTGGAGTTGCACCGGGCCGCGCTCGACGATCCGCTGGAGGTGCTGCGCCGCCTCGGCGGCCGGGAGCTGGCCGCCATGGCCGGCGCCATCATCTCCGCCCGCCATGAACGGGTGCCGGTGATCCTCGACGGCTATGTGGTGACCGCCGCCGCCGCCGTGCTTCATGCGCTGGACCCGACCGCCCTCGACCATTGCCTCGCCGGCCATGTGTCCGCCGAGCGGGCGCACCGGCAATTGCTGGAAAAGCTGGGTCTGGAGCCGTTGCTCGACCTCGGCATGCGGCTCGGCGAAGGCTCGGGCGGGGCGCTGGCGGTGGGCATCGTGAAGGCGGCGGTCGCCTGCCATCGCGGCATGGCGACGTTTGCCGAAGCGGGCGTCTCCGACAAGGACTAAAGACCGACGGTCCTCGGTCTTCGAAAGGGCGCACCTGGCCGGCTATTCAGCGGCCGGGGCCAGCGCGATCTCCAGCCTTGAAATGCGCTGCGCCTCACTGGCCTCGCGCGCGTCTTCCTGCGCCGACAGCGCGCGGGAGGGCGGGAAGGTCACCTGCGCGCGGGTCCCGCCCGCCGGCCTCGGCTCCAGGGTGAGGCGCGCCCCATGCAGCGCGGCGAGGCCGCGCGCGATGGCGAGCCCCAGCCCGGCGCCGCGCCCGGTGGCAAGATCAAGACGGCTCTCCTTATTGTGCGCCGACAGTTTCAGCGGCAGCTCGGCCGCGCCGATGCCCGGCCCGGTATCCTCAATGGCCAGGAACGGTGCGCCGGTTTCGCTCGTGCCCACGTGGAGGCTCACGGTTCCGCCGGCCGGGGTGAATTTCACCGCATTGGCGAGCAGGTTCAGCGTGATCTGCCGCAACGCCCGCTCGTCCGCCCACAGGCGCGGTGCCGTGGGCGCGGCGACCACGGCGAGGCGCATCGCCTTGCCGTGCGCGGACAGGCGCATCATGTGGGCGCAGTCCGCCGCCAGCGCATCGAGGGCGACCGCCGTCTCCAGCAAGGTGCGATGGCCGGTCTCGATGCGCGCCACGTCCAATATGTCGTCTGCCAGTGCCAGCAGATGGCGGCCCGAGCTGTGGATGTCGCGGGCATAATCGCCATAGGTCGCGACCGCATGGGCGCCGAGCACCTCATCGGCCATCATTTCTGAAAAGCCGATCACCGCGTTCAGCGGGGTGCGTAATTCGTGGCTCATCTCGGCGAGGAAGCGCGACTTGGCCGCGTTTTCCGCCTGCGCATCGGCGATCGCCCGTTCGGCGCGCACAGCCGCTTGCGTCAACCTCGCCAGAGCCCGCGTGCCAGCCCGAAGCGCCTGGCGCAGGCGCAGCCCCTGCCGGGCGGCATCGAGCGCGGGGGGCACGGCAGCGGCCAGGATGAGCGCCACGAATAGGGGCGGGGGCTGGAGGAGGGCCGCGAGCAGAACGAGCCCCAGCGCGGCGCCGGCCGCGATCGCCAGCCGCCCCGCCGCCCGCCGCGCGGCGAACTGGGCCGCGTGCAGATGGCGGGTCGCCTGGGGCAGGTCAGACTGGGGCAGGTCAGACTGGGGAAGGTCGGAGTGCTGAACCTTGCGGAATCCATTCGGCATCCCGGCCCCGGTGGGGCCGAGGGCGGGGCGAGCGCCAGAGCCGAAAAGGCGTTCCATGGCCCGAACCTTCCGCGCACCCGCGGGCAGGTGAGTCTGCCCATGGGAGGTTTCATGATGACTCCTGCGCGAGGAGGGTTAATGAAAGGTTAACGCGGCGGCGCCCCATTGACCATGCGCACGGGAATCGCGTCTTGCACCGCATGCGCCTGCGCGATCTGCTCACTGCCGCTGCCCTTCTGCTGGCTCTCGCCGCCCTCGCGGCCCTGCTGACGCGTGCCGATGAGATCACCGGCCCGGCCTTCGCCGTGGATGGCGACACGCTGCACATCCTGGATCTGCGCGTGCGGCTGGACGGCATCGACGCGCCGGAACTGGCCCAGGCCTGCGGCGCGCCGGGCGCGGCCTGGCCCTGTGGCGCCGAGGCGCGCCGCAGGCTGGAGGATCTCCTCGCGGTGCCGCTGGTCACCTGCCATCTGCGGGGCACCGATGCCTATGGGCGGCGCATCGGCATCTGCACCGCGCGCGGCCGCGACGTGGCGCGCGTGATGGTGGAGGAGGGCCTGGCGCTCGCCCTGTCCGGGCGCACCTACAAGAGCGATCAGGACGCGGCCAAGAGGCAGGGCCTGGGCCTCTGGACCGGGCCGTTCCAGCGCCCGGCGGACTGGCGCGCGGACCATCCGCGCTGATCGTTCACGCGCGCTCTTGACCCGCGCGGTGCCGCGTGGTGACTGCCGCGAGATACCGGAGGCGACGCCATGCAGCTTTACATGACCACGGGTGCACCCAACCCGCGACGGGTCGCCATCTTCCTCGCGGAAAAGGGGATCACGGTCCCCACGGTCGAGGTCAATCTGACCAAGCTTGAGCATTGGCAGGACGAATTCGTGAAGCTGCATCCGCGCCGCCGGGTGCCGGTTCTGGAGCTCGATGACGGCACGGTGATCGCCGAGACCATCGCCATCTGCCGCTATTTCGAGGCGGTGCAGGGCGAACCGCGCCTGTTCGGCACCACGCCGACCCAACAGGGCGTGGTCGAGATGTGGCAGCGCATGGTGGAGATTGAACTTCTCATGGCGATCCAGTTCGCCTTCCGCCATCTGCACCCCCGCATGGCGGAGCGCGAGCAGCCCCAGGTCAAGGAATGGGGCGAGGCCAACAAGCCCAAGGTGCGCGACTTCCTGAATTTTCTCGATGGCCAGCTGGATAGCGCCCCGTTCGTGGCCGGGGGAAGCTTCAGCGTCGCCGACATCACCGCCTTCGTGGCGATGGACTTCGCCGCAAATGCACGGATCGAAATTCCGGACGAGTTGAAGAACATCGCCCGCTGGCGGGCAGAGATGGCCGAGCGGCCGGGCTTCAAGGCCTGAACCACCCTTCCGCCGGCAAGATGCCATCCCCATGTGAAGCGGCCGCCGGTGTGGCGGTGGCTTCAACTGGGCCGGCGCGTGTCGATGGTGAAGGCTGAGATCGGGACGGACATCGGCGCGGCCGCCGGAACGGGTCCCGCCCGGAGCGAGGATCTCGCCGCGCTGGTGGCCGATATCCGCGCCTGCCGCGCTTGCGTGGAGGCGCCGTTGGGGACGCCGCTGCCCCATGCGCCGCGCCCGGTGCTCCGCGTGTCGCCGACCGCGCGGATCCTGGTGGCGAGCCAGGCGCCGGGCACCAAGGTACATCTCTCCGGCCTGCCGTTCACCGATGCCTCGGGTGATAGGCTGCGCGCCTGGATGGGCGTGAGCGCGGACGAATTCTACGATGTGGCGCGCATCGCCATCGCCCCCATGGGCTTCTGCTTTCCCGGCCAGGATTCGGCCGGGGGCGACCTGCCGCCGCGCCGGGAATGCGCGCGTTTGTGGCATGACCGGCTGTTTGCCGCCTTGCCGCAGTTCGACATCGTGCTGACCATCGGCCGGCCGGCGCAGGCCTATCATTTTCGCCGCCTTGGCCTTGGCGATCTGCTTGGCTCCAGCCTGACGCAGACGGTGGAGAACTGGCGCGCGGTGCGGGCGGCGGCGGGGCGGCCGCGCCTCTATGCCTTGCCCCATCCCTCCTGGCGTAACACCGGTTGGCTGAAGCGCCACCCCTGGTTCGAGGCCGAGGTCCTGCCGGAGCTGCGCGCCGACGTGCGCCGCGCCCTGTCCGCCGCCTGAGGGCAGCCGCTCCCGCGCGCGCTTCCGCATCTTTCCGGCGGCGGCACCTTGTGCCAAGCCTTGCCTCCCGCCACCTGATGCTTTACCGCCCCGACGTGAATGCGCGGCGGTCACCCGGCTTGCGGGTGTCGGTCCATGAAGGAGACGCGGAATGTCCGACGTGACGGAAGCCGAGGTTCGGGCAACGCTCGCTCAGGTTCGCACCCCTGAAGGCGTGCCGCTGTCCGCCTCGCCCGCCCTGTCGGGCGTCGTCGTCACCTCCGGCAAGGTCTATCTTTCCATCAATGTGGACGCGGCGCAGGCCCGCGCCTGGGAGAGCGTGCGCATCGCCGCCGAGACTGCGGTGAAGGCGCTGCCGGGGGTCGCCTCGGCTTTGGTGGCGCTGACCGCCGAGCGCAAGATGGGCGCGCGTCCCGCCGGCGCGCCGCCGGCCGGCCCGGGCCACAGCCATGGCGCACCGGGCGGGGCGCCCCCGCCCGCGCGCGCCATCGAGGTGCCGGGCGTCGCCGCAATCATCGCGGTCGCCTCCGGCAAGGGCGGGGTGGGCAAGTCCACGGTCGCCATCAATCTGGCGCTCGGCCTGCGCGATCTCGGCTTGAAGGTCGGCCTGCTGGATGCCGACATCTACGGCCCCTCGGTGCCACGCCTGTCCGGCGTGCACGGCAAGCCGGAGCTGGTGGACGGGCGCACCATGCTGCCACTGGAGAATTTCGGCCTCCAGCTCATGTCCATCGGCTTTATGGTGGAGGAGGACACCCCCATGATCTGGCGCGGGCCGATGGTGATGTCGGCCCTCTCCCAGATGCTGCGGGAAGTGAAATGGGGTCCGCTCGACGTGCTGGTGGTGGACATGCCGCCCGGCACCGGGGACGCGCAGCTCACCATGGCGCAGCAGGTGAATCTGGCCGGCGCGGTGATCGTCTCCACGCCGCAGGATCTGGCGCTGATCGACGCGCGGCGCGGCATCGCCATGTTCAACCGCGTGAACGTGCCGATTCTCGGGGTGGTCGAGAACATGTCCTATTTCCTGTGCCCCCATTGCGGCGAGCGCTCGGACATTTTCGGCCATGGCGGGGCGCGGGACGAGGCCAAGAAGATGAACGTGCCGTTTCTCGGCGCGATCCCCCTGCATATGCGCATTCGCGAGATGTCCGACGCCGGCGTGCCGATCCTGGTCAGCGACCCGCAGAGCCCGCAGGCGGAGACCTATCGCGAGATCGCCCGCAATGTGCGCGCCTCCATGGAGCGCACCAGCGCCGGCGCGCGCAAGGCCCCGAAAATCGTGATCGAATAGATCACATCAGCGGGATGACGTTGCGGCATCTGCGAATTTTCTTCCTCGCGCCGGTCGCCAAGGTGGGGTTGCATCCGTTAGAAGAAAGTCGCGGATGACCCCGCGACACTTTGGTCTTACGCAGGTGGTCATAAAAGAATTTCAGGGAGTGCAATCAATGAAACGCCGTGAGTTCCTCACCGCCGCCGGCGCGGGTGTCGCCGCTTCCACCGCCATCGCCATGCCGGCGATCGCCCAGACGATGCCCGAAGTGAAGTGGCGCTGCACCTCGTCCTTCCCGAAGTCCCTCGATACCATCTACGGCGCCGCCGAGCTGATGGCAAAATCGGTGGCGGAAGCGACCGACGGCAAGTTCCAGATCCAGGTGTTCGCTGCCGGCGAAATCGTGCCCGGCCTGCAGGCGCTCGACGCCACGCAGAACAAGACCGTCGAGATGTGCCACACGGCCTCTTATTATTATGTCGGCAAGGATCCCACCTTCGCGTTCGGCTCGGCCTTTCCGTTCGGCCTCAACGCCCGCATGATCAATGCCTGGTTCTACCATGGCGGCGGCCTTGAGCTGCTCAACGAATTCTACAAGAAGTATAACGTCTACATGCTCCCGGGCGGCAATACCGGCGGGCAGATGGGCGGCTGGTTCCGTAAGGAAATCAAGACCGTCCAGGACCTCCAGGGTCTGAAGATGCGCATCGCCGGCATCGCCGGCCAGATCATGGCCAAGCTCGGCGTCGTGCCGCAGCAGCTGGCTGGCGGCGACATCTATCCCGCGCTGGAAAAGGGCACCATCGACGCCGCCGAATGGGTCGGCCCCTATGACGACGAGAAGCTCGGCCTCCAGAAGGTCGCGCAGTATTATTACTATCCCGGCTGGTGGGAAGGCTGCGCCTCGCTGACCTTCTTCTACAATATGGAAAAGTGGAACGAACTGCCGAAGAATTACCAGGCGGTTCTGCGCTCCACCGCCGCCCAGGCCAACCTGGACATGCTGGCCAATTACGATGCCAAGAACCCCAAGGCGGTTCAGAGCCTCGTCAAGGCCGGCGCCCAGCTGCGTCGCTTCCCCAACGAGATGATGGACGCCTGCTATAAGGCCGCCCAGGAACTCTATGAGGAAATCGGCGCCAAGAACCCGGACTTCAAGAAAGTCCACGATCACGCCAAGGCATTCCGCAACGAGGAATATCTGTGGTGGCAGATCGTCGAATACACCTATGACGATTACATGGTGCGCGCCCGCACCCGCGGCTGATAAAAACTTATTATATCGACGCGAGAACGCCCGGAATGCAGCGCATTCCGGGCGTTTTTATTTAGCGATTTTTATGCCGCTCAGCGGGTGGCGCCCGGCGTCGCCTGGGTGCGGCCGCCTTCCTGCGCCGGACCCTTGTGCGGATCCTGACCGGCGGCAGTGCCGCTGCGCGGGGTGATCGAGCCGGTGCTGTCGGTGACGCCGCCATTGGTGCTGCTGCCGCCGGGGGTCGCCTGGGTGCGGCCGCCCTGCTGCGCAGGGCCGGAATGGGGATCACCGGCGGTCGTGCCCGAGCGCGGGGTGGGCGCGGCGGCCTTGTCATTGGGGGCGATCACGCCGGAACCGCTGGCACCGGGAGTCGCCTGCGTCCGGCCACCTTCCTGGGCCGGTCCCTTGTGCGGATCCTGGCCGGCTGCGGTGCCGCTCATCTGGGCGGAGGCGCCGATGGTCGAGAAGGCCAGGAACGCTGCCGTGGCCAGAGTGAGTTTACGCATGCTGTGTTCTCCTTAAGTGAACTCCCACTGCGCACCCAACGCGAGCCTCGTTAAGTTGGTTCAATCACACAAAGTTTGAGCGCGGGCATGGCGCTAGACGGGAACCGGTCCGCTGCTGCTTGATCTCGCTTGCCCGCCCGCCTAGTGTCCGCGCGCGTTCCTGAGGGGAGCGCCTCGCGTGCTCAAAGGCCGCGGTGCGGGGCGGGAAGCGGCGGGGCCGCCGCCCGCAATCCGCGCCGCCGCCGCAGTCAGAACGATGCCATGATCGATCCCGCGCTTCCGTCCCATATGCGGCCCGACCGGTCCTTCCAGGGCCTCCTGCTGGCGCTCCAGCGGTTCTGGGCGGACCAGGGCTGCGTGGTGCTCCAGCCTTATGACATGGAAGTGGGAGCCGGCACCTTCCATCCCGCCACCACGCTACGGGCGCTCGGCCCCAAGCATTGGCGCGCCGCCTATGTGCAGCCCTCGCGCCGCCCCAAGGACGGGCGCTATGGCGAGAACCCCAACCGGCTGCAGCATTATTACCAGTTCCAGGTGATCCTGAAGCCGTCGCCGGACGATCTCCAGGACCTCTATCTGCGCTCGCTCGCCGCCATCGGCATCGACACGGCCCTGCACGACGTGCGCTTCGTGGAGGACGATTGGGAGAGCCCGACGCTCGGCGCCTGGGGCCTTGGATGGGAATGCTGGTGCGATGGGATGGAAGTCTCCCAATTCACCTATTTCCAGCAGGTCGCGGGCTTTGAATGTTCGCCGGTTTCGGGCGAGCTGACCTATGGGCTGGAGCGCCTCGCCATGTATGTGCAGGGCGTCGAGAATGTCTACGACCTGAATTTCAACGGCCGCGAGGGGGCCGAGAAGACCACTTATGGCGACGTGTTCCTGCAGGCGGAAAAGGAATATTCGCGCCATAATTTCGAACATGCCGACACCGACATGCTGTTCGAGCAGTTCAGGATGGCGGAAGCGGCCTGCGCGAAATATCTCGCGGCCGGAGACGCCGGCGCGCGCCATCTGATGGCCCAGCCGGCCTATGACCAGTGCATCAAGGCCTCGCACGTGTTCAATTTGCTGGATGCGCGCGGCGTGATCTCGGTCACCGAGCGGCAGAGCTATATCCTGCGGGTGCGTGAACTCGCCAAGGGTTGCGGCGCGGCCTGGCTGAAAACCGAAGCCGGCGGCGCTACCAGCTGAGGCGATGTGCAAGGAGGTCCCAGGAGCCGCGCGCCGCGGCCCTGCCGGCGCGGGTCCATCTCGACGCGATCCGCGAAACCCTCTAGGCAACAGCCAGACCTGACTTCACTCCAGAAGGCGCCCGCGCGCCGCCCCCCGTCCCGCGGGAGGATGAGCCAAAGCCAATGCCCGATCTGCTCCTTGAACTGTTCAGCGAAGAAATCCCGGCCCGCATGCAGGCGCAGGCGGCCGAAGCGCTTCGCAAGCTCGTCACCGACGCCCTGGTGGAACGCGGCCTGCTCTATGAGGGTGCGAAAGCCTTCGTGACGCCGCGCCGGCTCGCGCTCGCGGTCCACGGCCTGCCGGGGCGTCAGAGCGATACGCGCGAGGAGAAGAAGGGGCCGCGCGTCGGCGCGCCGGAGGGGGCGATCCAGGGCTTCCTGAAGAGCGCGGGCCTTGCCTCCATCGACCAGGCGAGCATCCAGAGCGACCCCAAGAAGGGTGATTTCTACGTCGCGGTGGTGGAGCGGCCGGGCCGCCCGACAACCGAGGTAATCGCCGAGATCGTGCCGCAGATCGTGCGCAGCTTCCCGTGGCCGAAGTCCATGCGCTGGGGCTCGGGCAGCCTGCGCTGGGTGCGGCCGCTGCACTCCATCCTGTGCACCTTCGGCACCGAGGTGGAAGATCCCGAGGTGATTGCATTCGAGATCGACGGCATCGTCTCCTCCGACATCACCTACGGCCATCGCTTCCTGGCGCCGGCGCCCATCAAGGTGCGGCGGCTGGAGGATTATCTGGCCAAGCTGGAGGCGGCCAAAGTGGTCGTCGACCGCGACCGCCGCAAGGATATCATCCTCGCCGACGCGAAGGACCTCGCCTTGGTCCACGGGCTCGACCTGGTGGAAGACGATGCGCTGCTGGAGGAAGTAGCGGGGCTGGTGGAATGGCCCGTCGTTCTCATCGGCGCGTTCGAGGAGGAGTTCCTCTCGATCCCCGACGAGGTGATCCGCGCCACCATCCGCGCCAACCAGAAGTGCTTCGTGCTGAAGGACCCGAAGACCGGGCGCCTCGCCAACCGCTTCATCCTGATCTCCAATATCGCCGCGAGCGACGGCGGCGCGCAGATCGTCGCCGGCAACGGGCGAGTGATCCGCGCCCGCCTGTCGGACGCGAAATTCTTCTGGGACACGGACCGCAAGGGCACGCTGGAAGGCCGGCTCGGCAAGTTCGATTCCGTCACCTTCCATGAGAAGCTCGGCAGCCAGGGCGCGCGCATCACGCGCATCGCTCGCCTCGCGCAGGAGATCGCGCCGCTGGTCGGCGCCGATCCCGCGCTTGCCGCGCGCGCCGCGCTGGTGGCGAAGGCCGACCTGCTGACCGAGGTGGTGGGCGAGTTCCCCGAGCTTCAGGGCCTGATGGGCCGCTATTATGCGGAGGGCGAGGGCCTGCCGGCCGAGATCGCCGCCGCAAGCGAGGATCATTACAAGCCGCAGGGTCCCTCCGATCGCGTGCCCACCGCGCCGGTGTCCATCGCCGTCGCGCTGGCGGACAAGATCGACACGCTGGTCGGCTTCTGGGTGATCGACGAGAAGCCGACGGGCTCGAAGGATCCCTACGCGCTGCGCCGCGCTGCGCTCGGCGTGATCCGCATCGTGCTCGACAATAATCTGCGCCTGCCTTTGCTGCCGCTGCTGGTCTCGGCGACGCGTCCGATTCTTGGCGAGGCGCATTATGCCAGCCATCCGCACGATGTGTTCCACGTGGGTGCGCTGGCCGACAAAATGGTCAGCGACCTGCTCCAGGGCCTTGCCCGGCGGCTTCTGAAGCTGGCGCCCGGCGCGGACCTGCCAGCCATCGAGCGGGCCGAAGGGCAGACCCTGTCCGGCGACGTGGCGCGCGACCTGCTCGCCTTTTTCGCCGAGCGGCTGAAGGTGCACATGCGCGAGCGCGGCGCCCGCCACGATCTGGTGGACGCGGTGTTCGGCCTTGAGAACCAGGACGATCTTCTGCTGATCGTACGCCGTGTGGAGGCGCTCCAGCGCTTTCTGGAAACCGAGGACGGCAAGACCCTGCTGGCCGGCTATCGGCGCGCGGTCAATATTCTGCGCATCGAGGAGAAGAAGGACGGCGAGCGCTATGAGGGGCCGGCGGATGCCCGCTTCCTGGTGGAGCCGGCCGAGGAACGCCTCGCGGCCATGATCGAGACCGTCAAGCCCCAGGTGGTGGAAGCGGTGGCGCGGGAAGATTACGCGGCCGCCATGGCGGCGCTCGCCCATCTGCGCGGGCCGGTTGATACCTTCTTCGAGGCGGTGACGGTGAATGCGAGCGAGCCGCAATTGCGCATCAACCGTCTGAAGCTGCTGGATGAGATCCGCGCCTCCACGCGCGCAATCGCCGATTTCGACCGGATCGAGGGATAATTCCCCGCCCGCCGCGCGGCGGGCATCCTCCAATACCATCGGACGCCGCCGTGCCTTGCGTAAAGCGAGAGCGCGGCGGTTGCCGTTTTGCCGGGTTTGTTTCGGTTCGTCTTTCCGCGCCTGGATGAGCCTGCGTTTTCGTTTCCAGTTATCGTGGGCGGTAATGGCAATTGCGCGAGTATGACTTGCGCATTTACATATAAGTTATAGGTTTTAACTCGCGTTAATAGAAGTAAATAACACCTTTTTATTGTCCTTTAGGGAAATCTTCATCGCCACCTGTCACAGTCGCCCAGGGTTGGGTTGAGTAATGGGTGAGCGTAGCAATGACCGATGCCTATCGGCCTAGGGTGAAATACGTGATCGGGCCCGATGGGAGCCCGTTGACCATCGCGGATCTGCCGCCGCCGGACACTCGACGTTGGGTGATACGGCGCAAGGCGGAAGTGGTGGCGGCGGTGCGCGGCGGGCTCATCAGTCTGGAAGAGGCGTGCAAGCGCTATACGCTCACGGTGGACGAGTTCCTGTCGTGGCAGGCCTCCATCGACCAGCACGGCTTGCCCGGTCTGCGCACCACGCGCATCCAGCATTATCGCAATTAAAGCCGGCCGGTGGGCCGGGCTTCGCCGCGCGGCCGGGTCAGGCCGGCGCGTGCGCGGCGATGAAATCGGTGAGGCGTGTGCCGCATTCCGCCGGCGGCCCGACATTCTCAAGCAGGAGATCGGGCTGAAGGTCGATCTGCGGCGCCCGCTCCAGGCGCTCGCGGATATCGTCCTCCGCTTCCCGCCCGCGCAGGGCGAGGCGGGCGGCGCGCACCGCGACCGGCGCGCTCACATGCACCACGAACAGGCGTGAAAAGCGTTTGCGCGCCCCCGGCAAGGTGGCGCGTGAGCCGTTGGCCACCACCACGTCGCCCGCGCGCACCTGCGCCGTCACTTCCGCCCCGAGGGCGTAGGAGAGGCCGTGCGCCTGCCAGGAGAGCGCGAATTCTCCCTGTCGCGCGGCGAAATCCGCAACGCTCAAGGTGCCGTGTTCCTCGCCCGCACCTGCCGGGCGGGTCACCAGCCGGCGCGCGAAATGCACCCGCGCATTGTCGCTCAGGCGCGCCCGCGCAAAGTCCAGCAGCGTGTCCTTGCCGGCGCCGGACGGGCCGACCACCAGGATCAGCGCTCCGGGACCGAACGGCGGCGCCGTCTCGACGATCGCGTCCTGCATCAGGCTCATGCCACGCGCCGCCCCTCACGCCACACGGCGGTGGCGACCGGTAGTTCGCCCGCGAGGCGCACCCGCACCAGATCCGCCCGCTTGCCCGGCGCGATCTCGCCGCGATCGGTGAGGCTTGCCGCGGCGGCGGGCGTGCGGGTGACCATGGCGACGGCGTGCGGCAAGGTGATCTGGCTTTCGCGCTGGGTCAAATCGAAGGCGGCCCACAACAGGCTGGACGGCACATAATCCGACGACAGGATATCGAGCAAGCCCGCCTGCGCCAGCGACTGGGCCGAGACGTTGCCGGTGTGGGAACCGCCGCGCACCAGATTGGGCGCGCCCATCAGCACGCGAATGCCGGCGGCATGGGAGAGGTGAGCGGCCTCGTGGGTGGTGGGGAATTCGGCGATGGCCACGCCGTCGCCGATGGCATCCGCCACATGGGCGTCGGTGCCATCGTCATGGGAGGCCAGCACGATTCCCCGATCCCGCGCGATGGCAACGAGGCTTGCCCGGTTCTCGCGCGAGAAGCGGTCGTGAAACTCCAGGCGGGCTTTGACGATGACGTCCATCTCGTCGTCGGTGATGCCGCTCTTCTTCTTATAATAGCTGCGGAATTGGTCGATGGTGGCGAACTGGCGCTGGCCCGGGGTGTGGTCCATCAGCGAGATCAGGCGCACGTCGTGCGCGTCCATGATCGCCTGTGCTTCCTCCACCACCGTATCGGTCGCGACTTCGCAGCGCAGGTGGATGAGATGATCGGCGCGCAGGGCGCCGGCGGCGCGGGCCTCGGAGAGTGCGGTGGCGAGCAAAGGTGCATCGCCATCCATGCCCACGGCGCGCCGGTCAGGCCATACTCGGAGCGAATCGAACACGGTGGTGATGCCCGAGGCGGCGATCTGCGCATCATGGGCGAGCACCGCCGCCACCGGGTTCCAGCGCACCTTGGGACGGGGCGCGAGATGGCCTTCCACATGGTCCGTGTGGAGTTCCACCAAGCCCGGCAGCAGATAATCACCCGCGAGATCCTCGGCGCCATCAGGCACCGCGCCGGTTCCGATTTCGACGATCCGCCCGTCGCGCACGCGCACATGGCCGTTCAGGACCTCGTCGGCCAGAACGATACGGGCATTGGCGAAAACGCTCTCGCCGGTGGAATGAGCGGACATGGCAAAGCCTTTTCATCGCATCGCCGCGCGCGGAGGCGCACCCCGGCAGCCGGCGAAAGGGGAGGCCGCGCCTAATGCGCGGCGGAAAAACCGGAAACGTCCACGACCTGGTCGGCCACCGCCTCGCGCACCTCGCCATCATGGAAGATGCCGAGCATGCCGACCCCGGCCGCCTTCTTCTCGCGGATCAGCTCGATCACCACCGCGCGGTTGGCTGCGTCGAGGGAGGCCGTGGGCTCGTCCAGCAGCAAGAGGTCCTGGGCGCCGATGAAGCCGCGGGCGATGTTCACCCGCTGCTGCTCGCCGCCGGAAAAGGTCGCGGGCGGCAGGCCCCAGAGGCGCTCGGGCAGATTGAGCCGGGCGAGCAAGGTGCTTGCCCGCGCCAGGGCGGCGGTTGCCTCCACGCCCTCGGCGCGTAGCGGCTCCGCCACCACGTCGAGCGTGGAGACGCGGGGAATGACGCGCAGGAACTGGCTGACATAGCCAATGCGCTCGCGCCGCAGGCGCAGCATCCGGCGCGGCGCGGCGCGGGCCACGTCCACCTGCTCGGCGCCGTCGGCGATCAGGATTTCGCCGGCATCGGTGCGGTAATTGCCGAACACCATCTTCAGGATGGAGCTTTTGCCGGCGCCCGAGGGACCACCGAGGGCGACGCAGGTGCCGGCGCGCACCTCGAAGCTCACGCCTTCCACCACCGGCAGGCGCATGCCCTCGCGCAGATGCAGGGTGAAGGCCTTGGAAAGGCCGCGCACCTGCAGGAGGGGGATGGCGGACGCATGCACGCCACCAGCGGCCGGCGTGAGGGAGATATGGGTGTTCATGGCAGTGACCCCTTATGCCGCCAGCACCGAGGAGACGAGCAGTTGGGTATAGGGCTCGCGCGGGTCGTCGAGCACCTGGTCCGTCAGCCCCTCCTCGATCACCCGGCCGTGGCGCATCACCAGGATGCGATGGGAGAGCAGGCGCGCGACCGCCAGATCATGGGTGACGATGATCACCGCGAGGCCGAGGTCGGCCACCAGCGAGCGCACGAGGTCCAGCAGGCGCGCCTGCACGGACACGTCCAGGCCCCCGGTGGGCTCGTCCATGAACACGAGGCGCGGGCGGGTGACGAGATTGCGGGCGATCTGCAACCGCTGGCGCATGCCGCCGGAGAAGGTGCGCGGATCGTCGTCCATGCGGTCGCGGGCGATCTCGACACGGTCGAGCCAGTCGCCGGCCTCGTCGCGGATCTCGCCATAATGGCGCCAGCCGACCGCCATCAGCCGTTCGCCCACATTGCCGCCGGCCGAGACCGCCATGCGCAGCCCCTGTTCGGCATGCTGGCGCACGAACCCCCAGTCGGTGCGCAGCAACAGCCGCCGCTCGGCTTCGGACAGATCGGCAAGGTCGCGCATCACGCCGTCGCGCATGCGGTAGGAGACGGTGCCTGCACTCGGGTCCAATTCGGTGGAGAGCAGGCCGAGCAGCGTGGACTTGCCCGAGCCGGATTCCCCAACGATGGCCACCACCTCGCCCGCATGGACGTCGAGGTCCACATCGCGGCAGCCGAGGCGGGCGCCGTAGAATTTCGTCAGGCCGCGCGCGGACAGCAGCGGCTGATCGTCGTCGGCAAGGGCGCTCATGCATCTTCTCCCGCAAGCTCGATATGGAAGCTGAGGCCGTGGCGCGCAAAGCCGAGCTGCTCGTAGAAGGCGTGGGCGCGCGTGCGCTTCTGGTTGGAGGAGAGGACCAGCTTGTAGCAGCCCTTTTCCGCCGCATAGGCCATGGCGACGCGCATCATTTCCCGGCCGATGCCGGCGCCCTGCATGTCGGGCGCGACAACCACATCCTCGACGATCGCCGAGGGGGCGCCGAGATGGCCGAGATTGATCATGATCAGCAGCGCGAAGGTGCCGACCACCACGCCGCCGGCCTCCGCGACATAGAGCTTGTAGTCGGGATAATCGGCGAAGCGGCGGAACAGGGTCTTTGCTTCGTCGAGGGTCAGCATGGCGCCGTCGTCCATGCCCGGCTGGGCATAGAGCGCCAGCACGGCCGGCAGGTCCGCTTCGTCCGCGTGGCGAACCGTGAGGGTGGGAGCGGCGAGCACGCTCATGCGGCATCCTCCGCGGACGCGCCCTGCGTCGGCACGCCGTCCACGGGCACGCTCTCCACGGGCACGCCGAGTTCGCCCACATGGCCTTGCTCGCGCCGCTCGGCGCAATAGTCGGTGTCCGAGCACACGAACATGCGCCCGCCCTTGTCGTCGAGCACCACTTCGTCGAGATAGACCCCCCTCGCGCCGCAGAGCGCGCAGGGTTTCGCGAAATGCTGCACCTCGAAGGGGTGGTCCTTGAAATCCAGCGACACCACGCGGGTGTGCGGGGGAAGCGCATAAATGCGCTGCTCGCGCCCGGCGCCGAAGAGCTGGAGTGCCGGACTGTCGTTCAGCTTGGGATTGTCGAATTTCGGGATCGGCGAGGGGTCCATCACATAGCGGCCCGACACCGACACCGGATAGGCATAGGTGGTGGCGATATGGCCGTGGCGGGCGATGTCCTCATAGAGCTTCACATGCATGAGGCCGTAATCGGCGAGGCCATGCAGCTTGCGGGTCTCGCTCTCGCGCGGCTCCAAAAACCGCAGCGGCTCGGGGATCGGCACCTGATAGACCAGCACCTGCCCGGCGTGGAGCGGGGCTTCCGGCACGCGATGGCGGGTCTGGATGATGGTCGCATCCTGCGTGCGGGTGGTGGTGGCGACCCCAGCCGTGGTCTCGAAGAAGCCGCGGATGGCGACCGCATTGGTGGTGTCGTCCGAGCCCTGGTCGATTACCTTCAGCACGTCGTCCGGACCGAGGATCGAGGCGGTGACCTGCACGCCGCCGGTGCCCCACCCATAGGGCATGGGCATCTCGCGGCTGGCGAACGGCACCTGATAGCCGGGAATCGCGATGGCTTTCAGGATCGCCCGGCGGATCATCCGCTTGGTCTGTTCGTCCAGATAGGCGAAATTATAGGTGATGGCCGGCATCTGGCTCATTCCGCCGCCTCCGCATGTTCGCCCTTGTCGCCGGCGGGCTGGTCGCCGACGGGCTGGCCGTCGGCGTCCCGGTCGTTGTCGGGCTGGTTGTGGGATGCGCGCATGCGGCGCACCAGGTCCAGCTCGGCCTGGAAATCCACATAATGCGGCAGCTTCAGGTGCTCGACGAAGCCGGTCGCCTGGACGTTGTCGGAATGGGAGAGCACGAATTCCGCATCCTGGGCGGGGGCGGATTTCTCCTCGCCCAGTTCGGCATGGCGCAAGGCGCGCTCCACCAGGGCCATGGACATGGCCTTGCGCTCGCTCTGGCCGAACACGAGGCCATAGCCGCGCGTGAATTGCGGCGGCACCTGCGCCGAGCCGTGGAATTGCGTCACCATCTGGCATTCGGTGAGGCGGATTTCGCCGAGCGGAACGGCAAAGCCCAGTTCCTCCACGAACATGCTCACCTCCACCTCGCCGATGCGCACCTCGCCGACGAACGGATGGGTCCGGGCATAGCCGCGCTGGGTGGAATAGCCGAGCGCCAGCAGGAAGCCTTCATCGCCCCGCGCGAGATTTTGCAGGCGCACCGAACGGTCGGCCGGGAAGGCGAGCGGGGCGCGGGTGATGTCGCCGGGCTCGGTGCCGTCGTCCGGCGGAGAGGCCTCGATCAGCCCTTCGTCGCCGAGCAGGTCGGTCACGCGCGCCATCGCCACCGGCGGATCGGCCGGCGTCACCCGGGGCGCATCCTGCCGTGCGGCGGGCGTGCTTTCGGCCGGGGCGGCGGCGAAGGTGGCGAGGCTTGGATCCAATAGGCGGTGGGTATAGTCGAAGGTCGGCCCCAGCACCTGCCCGCCGGGCAGGTCCTTGAAGGTGGCCGAGACGCGGCGGCGCACGCGCATGGCGCCGGTTTCCACCGGCTGGGCATAGCCGAAGCGCGGCAGGGTGGTGCGGAACGCGCGCACCAGGAAGATCGCCTCGATCATGTCGCCTCGCGCCTGCTTGAGAGCGAGCGCGGCGAGGCTGCGATCATAGAGGCAGCCCTCGGCCATGATGCGGTCCACGGCGAGGGTGAGCTGTTCGGCGATCTGGTCGATGCCGATTTCCGGCACGCCGGGATTGCCGCGCCGGGTCTCGGCAAGCAGGGCATGGGCGTTGCGGATGGCGGTCTCGCCGCCCTTTACGGCCACATACATGGCTCAAGCCTCCCCGATGACGCGAGCCGAGCGCGGCAGGCCGAGCACGGCTCCCGGCGCGACGAGGATGAGGTCCACGCCTAGCGGAAACAGCTGCCGGTTGGCGGCGAGGCGGGCGGAAAAATCGGCGGGCAGCGGCGCGGCCGCAAAGCCCACGCGGGTCTCGATGCCCGGCCCCTCCAGCTGGATCGGGCCTTCGCCGAGGGTCGTCACCTGCACCACCAGCGTGGTGGAGCGGTCGGGATAATCCGGCTCGCCGAGGGCGAAGCGCGCGAAGTCCGGCAAGGCCGACCCATCGGCGATCAGGGCGAAGCGCCCGGCGGCGGGCGCCTCGACCAGCGGTGCGGAGGTGTGAAAGCGCAAAAAGGCGGCGACCGCCGGCGCAGCGGCCAGGGCCGGATCCAGCCACACCGGAGTTTCATAATCCAGCAGCGCCAAAGCGATGGCCGCCATATCGGGCGAGAGCGGCGCGGGCGGGGCGAGACGGGTGCGCAGCGGCACCGGAAGGCCGGGACGGGCGAGCGCCCACATCACCGCCTTGAAAACCTCCTGCGCCTCGCGCGGGGCGTCGGCGAAGCCGGACGCCAATGCAGTGGCGGGCATTAATCTTCTCCCCGGACCATGGTGAAGAAATTCACCTTGGTCGCTTCGGTCTTGGCGGCGCCCTGCGTCACTTCATCGTCAAGGCGGCGGCGTACATCGGTTAGAGCCAGTTCGACGGTGCCGCGCAGGGCTTCGTCCTGCCACAGAGCGTCGAGGATGGCGGCGGCTCGTGCGCGTTCTGGCTCGCGCCCGAGCATATAGGAGACACCGGTGGCCCCCGCTTCGAGTTGCACCGCCGCACGCGTCACGGTGGCTTCACCCAGGTTGAAGGGCGAGCCATCCCCGCCGACGCGGCCGCGCAGCATGGCGAGGCCGACGTCGGGCGTCCGCAACTCCCGCATGGGAGGCAAGGGTGCGAATCGCTCGACGGCGGCTTCGAGCTCTTCGCGTGTGGCGCGCGAAAGAAGGCGCATCATTTCGATGCGGCGGGCGGTCGCGTCGTCCGGGCTGTCGTTCATTGCGCTCGATCCTCGGGTCAGGTGCAGCGCGATCTGCCGGGTGGAGGTATCGTGTCGGTGCCTCTGGAAATAGTTTGTATAATAAGATATACAAATAAGCAAGGCACGCGGGCAAAGCGGGCACAAAAATGATGGGAACGGTGACGACCATGGACGAAATGGGTCACGCTGCGATGACAGATGCGGTGGATGCGGATGTGAAGCGCGGGTCGGGGATTGCGCTGTGGAAGCAGATCGCCGAACGCCTGGAGGGCGAGATTACGTCTGGCCTCTACGCGCCGGGCGCGCGGCTGCCGGTGGAGGCGGACCTTGCGCTGCGCTTCGGCGTCAACCGCCACACCGTGCGGCGCGCCCTGGCGGTGTTGTCCGAACAGGGGATGATCGAGGCCACCGCCGGGCGCGGCACCTTCGTGAAGGACGCCCCGCTGCGCTATCCCATCGGCACGCGCACGCGCTTCTGCGAGATCGTGTCCGCCAACGGGCGCGAGCCGTTCGGCCGCTGTCTCGGCTCGGTGGTCGAGCCGGCGAGCCGCGAGGTGGCGCAGGGGCTGGAGATTCCCGAAGGCACGCCGGTGCTGGCCATCGAGACCATTCATGAAGCGGATGGCGTGCCGATTTCCTGCGGGCGGGCCTATTTCCCCCAATCCCGCTGCCGCGACCTCGATCTCGTCTATGCCGCCACCGGTTCGCTGACGCGGGCGCTTGCCACCATCGGCATTCTCGATTTCCGGCGCCGGGAGACCCGCGTTTCCGCCCGCCCGGCGAACGAGACCGAGCAGGAACGCTTGTCGCTCAGTCCCGGCCGGGCTGTGATGGTGGTGGAACGGGTGGACGTGGAAGCCAACGGCACGCCCTTGCAATGGGGCCGCGCCAGCTTCGCCGCTGACCGGGTGCAACTCGTCATCAAGCCGTGAGAGCGGGCGGCATCGGGCATGGATCGGGGCCGAACGCCCCATCGAAAGCAGCCGACCGAAGACCGGTCGGTTCCGCACTTCAACGAGACGCTCAGGTCGTGGTCGGTGTTTACTTCAAGGTTTTCAGATAGGCGATGACGGCCGTGACGTCCTCCGGCCTCTTCAGGCCGGCAAATGCCATCTTGGAGCCGGGGACAATGCTCTTGGGATTGGCCAAGTATTTACTGAGGGTCGCCTCGTCCCACGTGAGTCCGGAATTCTTCATGGCGGCGCTATATTGATAGCCCGCGACGCTCCCGGCCTTCATGCCGACGATTCCGAAGAGTCGTCGCCTCAGACCACCTCTTTTCGGCCGATGATGGCGAAGCGCAGGCGCGAGGAGATGAAATCGATCACCGCCACCATCACCAGCATCATGAGGATGAGCACGCTCACCTTCTGCCATTCCAGCACGCGGATCTGCTCCACCAGGTGAAGCCCGAGCCCGCCCGCGCCGACGATGCCGACGATGGTGGACTGGCGCGAATTGCTCTCGAAAATATACAGCACCTGGCTGGTGAGCACCGGCATCACCTGCGGCAGCAGGCCGAACCGCACCGCATCCAACCCCGTGCCGCCGGTCGAGAGAATGCCTTCCACCGCCTTGCGGTCGGTGGCCTCGATGGCTTCGGAAAACAGCTTGGCGAAGATGCCCACGCTGGCGGTGGCGATGGCCAATATGCCGGCGAACGGGCCGAGCCCCACCACGGTGACGAAGATCAGCGCCCAGATCAGCCGGTCGATGCCGCGCACCACGTCCAGGAACCGCCGCACCAGCATATGGAGGAAGAAGTTCGGCACCACGTTGCGGGCGGCGATGAAGCCGAGCGGCACCGCGATCACCGCGCCGATGAAGGTGCCGAGGAAGGCGATCGACAGGGTTTCGCCCAACGCGTGGATATAGAGCGGAAATTGTGTGCCGGGATCGGGCGGCACCATGAGGGTGAGGAACAGCCACAGCTGTCGGATGCCGCTGCCGATGCGGGCGAAGCTGAATTCCAGCTGCCACATGGCATAGGCCGCCAGCACCACCAGCGCCACGAGGCAGCCGGCGGTCCAGACGCGGCGCGCCAGCGAAGGCGTGAAGATCTGCGGATGCAGCGCCGCGAGGCGGGCGCGATCCGCGGCATCGGGGGCGAGGCGGGCGCGGTTCATGAACGGCGCTCCGTGCCCAGCAGCGCATGGCGCACGCGCTCGGTGACGAGGTCGATGATCACCACCGTGCCGATGATCAGCAGCAGGATGGCGGAGACATCGGAATAATAGAATTTGCGCACCGCCTCCACCAGGTCCTGCCCGATGCCGCCGGCGCCGACGAAGCCCATGATCGCGGCTTCGCGCACATTCTCTTCAAACCGCAGCAGGCCGTAGGAGGCGAAATTGGAGAGCACCTGCGGCAGCACCGCGAAGCGCACGGTCTGCACCCAATCGGCGCCCGAGGCGGTGGCGCCGTCCACCGGCTTCATGTCGATATTCTCGACCACCTCGGCGAACAATTTGCCGAGCGCGCCCATGGTGTGGATGGACAGCGCCAGCACGCCGGGCATGGGCCCGAGGCCGAACGCCACCACGAACAGCAGGGCGAACACGATCTCCGGCACGGTGCGGCAGAATTCCAGGAAGCGGCGCACGCCCATCCTGATCCAGGGGGATCGCACGAGATTGGCGCTGGCGAGGAAGCACAGGCAGAAGGCGCCGAGGCCGCCGAACACCGTGCCGAGATAGGCGATCAGGATCGTATCCCACAGCAGCTTCAGCCAATGGTCCAGGTTCCAGAACCATTCGCCGAGGTCGGCGGCCAGATTGGCGAAGGTGAGCGTGGGCGTGATGTCGTAGAAATAATTCCCGAGCCGCCCCGCATTGGCCAGGAACACGGCCGGCTTCACCTCGCCCATCCAGGAAGAGAGGGCGATGCAGACCACGATCACCGCGAGGCCGATATAGACGTGGCGCCGGCGCGAGGCCATGGCCGCCGCATAATGGCGGGCCAGCGGCGCGAGTTGCTCGGCCGGAAGGGTCGCGAACGCGTGGGGCAGGGGAAAGGGCATGGGGCGTTGGTTCCGAACCTGCGGGAACGGACGGCCCGCCGAAGCGGGCCGCCCTTTCGGCGTCAGGACGCCTTCTTCTTGCGCAGTTCGTCGACGAACTTGATCAGCTCGATCACCGGCTTGTAGGCCGCGTTGTCGACCGGCTGCCAGGGCTGGGCCTTGCCTTCATAGATCTTGTCGAAAGCGGCCTTGTCGTTCTTCTGGATCGAGAAGAAGGCTTCGCGGATCTTCGCCTTCAGATCGTCCGGCAGGTCCGTCAGATAGGCATAGGGCGAGTTCACGATGAGGTCGGACTTGTAGATGATGCGGTAGTCCGCGTATTTCGCCATCCCCTTGCGATCCATGCGCATGAGGTTGGATTCGTTTTCATCGTTCCACCAGTTGAAAGCTGCGTCGCAGGTGCCCTGCTGCACGGCGATCACGGCGTTCTCGTGCGAGCCGGCATAGACCACCTTGCTGAAATAGGCGTCGGGGGTGATGCCCATCTTGCTCAGGGCGTAGCGCGGCACGTTGTTGCCGGAGGTGGAGTTCGGGTCCACCAGGCAGAGATTCTTGCCCTTCAGATCCTCGATCGACTTGTAGGGGCTGTCGGCCTTCACATAGAGCACCGAGTGATAGCCCTTGGTGCCGTCCTGGTTCACTTCGATCGCGAAGGCTTCGGTCTTCACGCCGGTGAGCAGGGCGCGGGCGAAGGAGGCCGGGCCGTAGGCGGCGATCTGGACGTTGCCGGCGCGCTGGCCCTCGATCACGGCCGCATAATCATTGGCGACGCGCAGGGTCACCTTCACGCCGAGCTCCTTGGAGAGATAGTCCATGAGCGGCTGATAGCGGTCCGTGACGCCCGAGGCGTTCTCGGCCGGGATGACCGCGAACACCAGCTCGGGATATTTGGCTTTCCAATCCTGGGCGGCGGCGGCGCCGGCGAAGCCGGCGGAGAGCACCGCGGCGGTCGCCACGGTCATGAGGGTACGACGGGTCAGCATGTCTCGCTCCTTGAGGATGCGGGGTCTGGATGCGGGGGTACGAAAACGCTTGAAATCACGCGTACTTTTGGAAAACCGCGCGCGGCCATGGGCTGCGCGAAGCGGGGGTCGCATGCGCTGTCGAGCGTCCGCGCGCGCCAGCGGCGTGCCCGTGCTGGCGCCCGGCCGCCACGCGCATGGCGGCGGGCGGGGTCACACGGCGGCGGCTCCCGGCACCAAGGCGGGTTCGAATTCCGGCTCGGTGGCGCCGTGCATGTCCATCACCTCGCCGGCCTCGAGGCCGTAGAGTTCGCGGGCAACCCCTTCGGTCAGGGCTTCGGGCGCGCCGTCGAACACCACGCGGCCGGCGGCCATGCCGATCAGGCGATCGCAATAGGTGCGGGCGAGATCGAGCGAGTGCAGATTGCACAGCACGGTGATGCCGAAATGCTTGTTGATGCGCAGCAGCGCGTCCATCACCACCTTGGTGTTGCGCGGATCCAGCGAGGCGATGGGCTCGTCCGCCAGGATCAGCCCCGGTTCCTGCACCAGGGCGCGAGCGATGGCCACGCGCTGCTGCTGGCCGCCCGAGAGGCTGTCGGCGCGCTGGGCGGCCAATTGGGCGATGTCGAACTGGTCGAGCGCGGTCAGCGCGACGGCCTTGTCCTCCTCGCTCCACATCTTGGAGAGCGCGCGCCAGCGCGGCATGGTGGAGAGGCGGCCCATCAGCACGTTCGTGAGCACGTCGAGCCGACCCACCAGATTGAACTGCTGGAAGATCATGGCGGCCTGGGCGCGCCACAGGCGCAACTCCCGGCCCTTCAGCGCCGTGACATCGACGCCGTCATAGCGGATCGCGCCGCCGCTGGACGGCTGCAGGCGATTGATCATGCGCAGCAAGGTGGACTTGCCGGCGCCTGAACGGCCGATGACGCCGATGAAGGCGCCCTGACCAATCTCAAGGTTGACATCCGAGACAGCGACCTTTTCGCCAAATCGGCAGGTCAGCCCTTCGATCACCATCATCTGGTTTTGCTCCGGTGCTTGCCGGGACATTTCCTTAAGTGGGCGCCGCAACAATCTTATGACAGTGCGGTGATTGGATGCCGTTGCGCCCTTGCAAATCCTCCAAGGTCGAGCTTCATAAATTTGTCACGGACGTCACAATCCGGTCGGAAAACCTATTTGTTGGGACAAAAGTACATTTAATGCCAAGGGCCTAAGGCGAGAGGCCAATCGCCGCCTGGTCGCAGCCGGGGCACAGGAGCAGCGGTTTGGCGGGGCGGAAGCCGGCGGGCGGACAGACGCACGCATCCGCGCGGGCGGGCCGCTTGCGAAGCCTGGAAGGCCGGTGTTGTCGAGGCCGATGGGTGTGGAGGAGGCACGCGGCGCCGGAGATTTTCTCTCCAGCGCCGCGTCGATCGACCTGCCCTTCGCGATTTTTGGTCTTTTACGAAGGCGGCTTGAGCGTGTGGCCAAACTCAGATCATGCCGAGCAGCACCGCGCCGATTACGGCGAAAGCGGTACTCACTTTGAGCATGTCGAGTATCGAGCCCAGGTCCACTTCTCAAGTCCCTTTTTGGTCGATCTCCGCGCGAAGCTTAGCAAAGACCAAAAAATGGAAAAGGAAATAACGCTGCCGCGATGCGGCGCTTTATCTTGCGCCGCAGCGTCGATTTTCGAGAACTGAACGATACCATCCACATGACGGTATCGCACTGCACATTGGGCTGTTTTGATATATTGTATTTCAGCTTTGCAGCGCGCGTTCCGCGAAGGCAGCGACGGTCAATGCCGTCCGATCCCGGCCAAAACGCCCCACGA
Source organism: Roseixanthobacter finlandensis (assembly GCF_043195105.2). Taxonomy (NCBI): domain Bacteria; kingdom Pseudomonadati; phylum Pseudomonadota; class Alphaproteobacteria; order Hyphomicrobiales; family Xanthobacteraceae; genus Roseixanthobacter; species Roseixanthobacter finlandensis. The sequence continues at coordinate 1,320,378 of NZ_CM195536.1, forward strand.
TCTGCACCCCCATGGGCATGCCATTGGTGCCCGAAAGGCCGGTCACGTTCACCGTCGGCGTGCCCATCAGCGTCCACAGCCGATTGAAGATGGCGGACCCGGTGGTGCTATAGCCTTCCGGCGCCGTGCCGGGCGCGGAGAAGGTGAGGATGGCGTCATAATCGGCGAAGAAGTCCCCCAGCCGCTGGCGCGCGCGCTTGGCGGTGCGGCGGGCGGAATCATAATCATCCGGCTGCACCTTGGCGGCCTGCTCCAGATAGCGCGCCAGCAGCGGCGAGAGCAGGTGGCGCAGGCGGTCATATTCGTCGGCGAAGGCGATGGCGCCTTCGAAATCCTGGATCGTGGCGTGGATCGCGTCGGCGGCTTCCAATTCGGCCGGCAGCGCGACCTCGCTCACATGGGCGCCGGCGGCCTCCATCGCCCGCGCGGCCTGGTCGAGCGCCGCATGGGCGTCGGCGTCGGCCAGGTCGGCACGCACGGTGCGGATGACCGCAATGCGCGGCGCCTGCGCCACCTCGGCACCGATGTCGAGGTCGCGCCCGGTGAGGCCGGCGGCGGCGAACGCCACGTCCTGAACCCGTGCGCCGAACAGGCCGATGGTGTCGAGGTGCCAGGAGAAGGTCTTCATGCCCATGGTGGGCAAGGTGCGGAAGGTCGGCTTATAGCCGGTGACGCCGCAATAAGAGGCCGGCCGGATGACCGATCCGCCGGTCTGGGTGCCGAGGGCGAGCGGCACCATGCCCGCCGCCACCGCCGCCGCGGAGCCCGCCGAGGAGCCGCCGGGTGTATGGCTGAGCCGGCGCGGATTGCGCGTGGCGCTCGGTTCCAGGAAGGCGAATTCCGTGGTCACGGTCTTGCCGAGCAGCACGCCGCCGCCGCGCCGCGCCTGGCTCACCACCGGCGCGTCGGTGGCGGGACGGTGGCCGGCAAAGATCGGGGAATTATATTCGGTGGGCAGTTCTCGCGTATCGAGAATGTCCTTCACCGCGAACGGCAGCCCGGCGAGCGGGCGATCGGCCTGGCCCGGCGCCTGCGCGGCTGTGCGGGCGGCATCGAGATCAAGGACGGCGAACGCGCGCACGTCTTTCTCATGCTCGTCGATCGCCTGCGCGCACAAGTTCACAAGGTCGAGGGGCGTGAGGCGGCCGGATCGCACATCGTGGGCAAGGTCGCGGGCGAATAGCATCGGAAGGTCTTTCTTTTTGGTTCGCAGGTCGGGTTGAGGTGAAGCGGCTTCAGGGACGCGAGAGGATGTGGCGGCCGCTGCGCGCGGCCTCGTCATAGACGCGCGTGTCACCCGGACGCTCTGAATAGCAGGTCGAGGCGATCACCGGCTTGCCGGCCGCGATCAGGTCGGACACCGTCACAAAGCCATAGCCTTTCGCCCGCAGCGCCGGGATCAATTGCCTGAGAGCCTCCGCCGTGTGCTTGCCGCGCCCGTTGGCGTGCATCAGCACAATGGAGCCGGGGCGGATCGAACGCAGCATATTCTGCGCCATCAAGGTCGCACCGAGGAAGGCGGGGTCGGCGGAATCCACGTCCCACTGGATCGCTAGATGGCCGGTCTCGTTGACGTAATTCATCGATTCCGCATTGCACGAGCCATAGGGGAAGCGAAACAGCGCCGGGCGGGCGGGCACCTGCGCCAGCATGCAGCCGGCCTGCGAGGCAGTGGCGCGGGAAAGGCCGAAGGCGGTGTCGGCATCGTCCACCTGCCGCGTCATGGCTTCCCCGGTCTTCACCGCGAGATTGGCGTGGGACCAGGTGTGGTTGCCCATTTCGAAGATCGGATCGGCCAGGATCTGGGCCGCGCGGTCGGGATGGCTCACCATCCATTTGCCGCCGCCGAAGAAGGTGGCGGGCACATGCTCCGCGCGCAGATAATCCACCAGGGCGCCGTCATAGCCGGAGACTTCGCCCGAGGCCTCGCACAAATCGAAGGTGAGCGCCACCAGCTTCACCCCGGCCGGCAGGTCCACCCGGCGGATAGAGCCGGACAGCGATGCCGGCACGGGCTGGGCCGGGGGCAGGCGCACATCGGGCAGGGAACCGGCGGCGGCGGCGCGGCGCACCACCTCCTCCCCCGGCCGCGCGCGCAGGGCCTCCGGCGCATAGCAGGCCGGTGCGGCAAAAGCTGGCGAGATGAGCGCCGACGAGATGAGCGCCGGCGAGATGAGCGCGGGCCCTGCGCAGGCGAGCGCCAGCAGGCCGGCGGCGGCGCGCCGCACGGGGGCGGGGCAGGACAGAAGAGCGAAGGGTAGGGGAAAAGATAGGGGCATCGTGGGGTGGGAGTGGCACGGTCCGCGTGGCCTCGCAAGGCTTACCCGCGCAAAGCTGCGGGCGCGGCCTTGCAGTCGGCGCAAACCACCGCCGGACACCCCCCGCGCGCCTTGCGGAAGGCGCGTGGGGCGCCGAAGATCGGCACCATGCCGGCGCGACAGGACACCAAGATGGCCCCAGCTTCCTCCCCCGCGCAAAGCCGCGCCCCTTCCACCGGCGAGCCGCGCCTTGCCCTGGTCACGGGCGGCAGCGGCGGCATCGGGCTGGAGTTCGCCCGCCTCCTGGCGCGCGACGGGTTCGCCTTGATCCTGGTGGCGCGCGATGCCGCCCGCCTGGAGGAGGCGGCGCGCGATTTGCGGACCGCCGGGGCGGTGGAGGTGCAGGTGCGCGTCGCCGATCTTGCCGATCCAGCGGTGGTGGACAGGCTCGCTGCCGAAATCGCCCGAACGGAGCTGGACGTGCTGGTGAACAATGCCGGATTCGGCGCTTATGGGCCGTTCGTCGACGCCGATCTTGCCGCGACCGAGGGCATGATCGCCACCAATATCGCCGCCCTCACCCTTCTGACCCGCGCGGTCCTGCCAGGCATGCTGGCGCGCGGACAGGGGCGGATCGTGCAGGTTGCGTCCACCGCCGCCTTCGCGCCGGGCCCGTTCGCCGCCGTCTATGCCGCGAGCAAGGCTTATGTGCTCTCGTTTTCCGAGGCATTGAGCGAGGAATTGAGCGAGACCCAGATCGCTGTCACGGCTCTGTGTCCCGGGCCCACGCATACCGGCTTTGCCGCCCGGGCCGGCATGGGGGCGACGCGGGTGTTCCGCGGGCCGGTGGCCGATGCCCGCACGGTGGCGGAAGCGGGCTATCTCGCGATGCTGGCGGGCAAGAGGGTGGAAGTGGTCGGGCTTGCCAACCGCTTGATGACGTTCGCGGTTCGGCTCGCGCCCCGGCGGTTCCTGGCGCGTGTCAGCCGCCGCGCCTACGCCCAGCCGCCGGAGGACTGAGCCGCGCCTTATGCCCTTGGGTCGTGCCCGTGGGTCGTGGCGGGCCACCATCAGCGCGGCTTCTGGCGCGGATCAGCAAAATCCATTTGTGCTGCCGGCCGATGCGCGCTAACGCCGCCGCATCCTTCCGAGCGGGCGCGGCCATGAACCTCCTCTCCATTCAGTCCCATGTCGCCTTCGGCCATGTGGGGAACGCATCCGCCGTCTTTCCCTTGCAGCGCCTGGGCGTCGAGGTGTGGCCCATCCACACGGTGCAATTCTCCAACCACACCGGATACGGGGCCTGGCGCGGGCAGGTGTTCGAGGCCGAGCTGGTGCTCGAACTGGTGGAAGGCATCGCCGAGCGCGGCCAGCTGGCCCGGTGCGACGGCGTGCTGTCCGGCTACATGGGGTCGGCCGATCTCGGCGCGGCGATCCTCGCCACCGTGGCGCGGGTGCGCGACGCCAATCCGCGCGCGACCTATTGCTGCGACCCGGTGATCGGCGATGTGGGGCGCGGCATCTTCGTGCGGCCGGGCATTCCCGAATTCATGCGCGACGTCGCCGTGCCGGCGGCGGATGTGATCACGCCCAACCAGTTCGAGCTGGAATGGTTGACCGGGCAATCACTTGCGACCCGCGCCGATGCGCTCGCCGCCTGCGCGCAGCTTCAGGCGAGCGGTCCCGGCGTCGTGCTCGTCACCAGCCTGCACACGCGGGAGACGCCGGCACAGTCCATCGACCTGCTCGCCTGCGGTCCGGAGGGGCGGTTCCTGGTGCGCACACCCAAGCTCGACGTTTCGCTGAACGGGGCCGGGGATGCGATCGCGGCCCTGTTCTATTTCCATTGGAAGCGCAGCGGCAGCGTTGCGGTGGCGCTTGGGGCGGCCGCCTCCTCGATCTACGGCTTGCTACGGCGCACCGATCAGGCCGGGGCGCGGGAATTGTTGTTGGTTGAGGCGCAGGAAGAGTTCGTGCGACCAAGCCGCGTCTTCACGCCGGAGGCGGTTTGAGGCAAAACTGTGGCTCTTGCCGCGCGAGCCCGTCCTCTCGCGTTTCTGCCTCACCGGATGCCCCGCCATGCCGCGCCGTTATGTGACGCTCGATGTCTTTACCTCGCGCCCGTTCGGCGGCAATCCTCTGGCGGTAGTGCTGGACGCCGCCGGGCTCGACGATGCGGCGATGCAGCAGATCACTCGCGAGTTCAACGTCTCCGAAACGGCGTTCGTCCTGCCGCCGAAGGACCCCTCTCACCGGGCGCGGGTGCGCATCTTCACCACCGCCCATGAGATGCCGTTCGCCGGCCATCCCACCGTTGGCGCGGCGGTGCTGCTGGCGCTGGAAGACAAGCTCCCCAAGGGGCAGATGCGGCTGGAGGAGCAGATCGGCACGCTGATCTGCGAGGTGACCAGCGATGCCACAGGCGCCCGCAAGGGCAGCGCCACCTTCATCGTGCCGCGCCGCAGCACGCTGGAGGACGTGGACATCTCCCGCCAGGCCTGCGCGGATGCGCTCAATCTCAGCGTCGGCGACATTGGTTTTGACGCCCACCGCCCGGTGGTGGCCTCGGCGGGGGTGCCGTTCCTGTTCGTGCCGGTGGCGGACCTGACCGCGCTCGCCCGCGCCCGGCCGGACGAGGCGGCCTTCATCCGCAACCTCGGCTCCTATGGCGAGGCGCTCTATCTCTATACGCCGGACGAGGAGGGCGACGCCGATTTCCGCGCCCGCATGTTCTCGCCCGGCCTCGGCACCGAGGAAGATCCCGCCACCGGTGCCGCCGCCGCCGCCTTTCCCGCCGTGCTGCTGGATGCCGAGGCGCGGGTGGAGGGCAATCACAAGGTGCGCATCGACCAGGGCTTCGAGATGGGTCGGCCGAGCCGCATCAATCTCGGCTTCACGGTGAAGGGCGGCCATGTGGTGGAGGCGACCATCGGCGGCACTGCGGTGGTGGTGGCCGAAGGCGTGCTTCACCTCTGACGTTTCCCTAAGGGGATATGGCGAAAAAGTGTTCGCCCGACCCCTTGGCTGCGGCCGTTGTAGATCTATCTGCGCTGCATCGCACCATTGCCGGCCGCAGGCCGCAAACCGAAGGCATTCCCATGAGCGACGCGAAAGCCACGCTGTTCGACACGTATCGCCTCGGCGACCTCACCCTTCCCAACCGGATCGTGATGGCGCCGCTGACCCGCAACCGGGCGCTGCCCGGCTTCGTGCCCGGCCCGCTGACCGTGGACTATTACACCCAGCGCGCCTCCGCCGGCCTGATCATCACCGAGGCGACGCAGATTTCCCAGCAGGGCCAGGGCTATCAGGACACCCCGGGCATCTATAGCGCCGAGCAGGTGGCCGGCTGGAAGAAGGTGACGGACGCGGTTCACGCCAAGGGTGGGCGGATCGTCGTGCAGCTCTGGCATGTGGGCCGGGTCTCCCACGTCTCGCTCCAGCCCAACGGCGGCGCGCCAGTGGCGCCTTCCGCCATCACCGCCAAGACCAAGACCTTCGTGAACAATGGTTTCGTAGAGACCTCCGCGCCGCGCGCCCTGGCGCTTGAGGAGATTCCCGGCATCATCGCCGATTATCGCCGCGCCGCCGCCAATGCCATCGCCGCCGGCTTCGACGGGGTCGAGATCCACGCCGCCAACGGCTATCTCCTGGACCAGTTCCTGCGCGACGGCGCCAACAAGCGGACCGATATCTACGGCGGTTCGATCGAGAACCGCGCCCGCCTGCTGCTGGAAGTGACGTCGGCGATCATCGCCGAGATCGGTGCCAAGCGTACCGGCCTGCGCATTTCCCCGGTCACCCCGGCGAACGACCTGACCGACAGCAATCCCCAGGCGCTGTTTAACTATGCGGTGGAAGAGCTGGAGAAGCTGAAGCCGGTCTATATCCATGTGGTGGAAGGCGCCACCGGCGGCCCGCGCGACGTCGATCCGAGCTTCGATTTCGAGCAGCTGCGCGCCCGCTATTCCGGTGCCTGGATGACCAATAACGGCTATGACCTCGCGCTTGCGGAAAAGGTGCTGGCGGACGGCAAGGCGGACCTGATCGCCTTCGGCCGGCCCTTCATCTCCAACCCGGACCTGGTGGAGCGCCTGCGCACCCGCGCGCCGCTGAACGAGATGAACCGCGAGACGCTCTATGGCGGCGGCGCCGAGGGCTATACCGATTATCCGGTGTTGGAAGCGGTGGCGTGAGCCCTGGTTCGGAGGCGGGTGGGACCGTCCTCCCGGTCGCGGATCGCGTGTTCGGCACGGTGTTGCCGTTCACCGGCTTCGATCTTCGGATCGCGGCCGAGGTCTGGACCGAGGCGGAGGCCCACCGCTCCGAGATTGATGCCGAGTTCGCCGTCCAGCGCGCGGCCAATCCGCATCTGTGGAACGGCCGCATCCTGGTGCTGCGGGAGTTCGCCTTCGTAGGCGGGCTCCTGCGGGGCCGTTTTTTGGAGACCGATTTCGCCACGCTGCTGTGGTGGCGGGCGCGCGACTGGCCGGAGCTTGGCGCCTGGAACGCCTTCGCCTTGTGCGCCCTCCAGGGCAAGGACGGCGCGTTCGTGATGGGCGAGATGGGAGCGCGCACGGCCAATGCCGGGCGGGTGTTTTTTCCCGGCGGCACGCCCGACCTCAATGATGTCACGGCGGACGGACGGGTGGATCTGGAGCAATCCGCCCTGCGGGAATTGCGTGAGGAAACCGGCCTCGATCCGGCCTTGATCCATGCCGATGGCGGCTGGTGCGCGGTGTTTGATGGCGCGCGGCTCGCCCTGGTGCATCGCCTGGTGTTCGACATGACGGGCGAGGAGATCGCCCACCGCATCCGCGATTTTATCGCCCGGGAAAGCGAGCCGGAACTTGCCGATGCGGTGGTAATTCGCGACCGGACACAGATCACGGACAAGGTCACATCCTTCGCCGCAACCTATCTGCGCCATCATCTGCCTTGAGGCCGATCGCCTTTCATGGCTTGACGCCGTCGCAACAGAGCATCGTCATGCACGGGCTCGACCCGTGCATCCACGCGCCACCGTTGGAACCGGCTTTTCAAGATCCGCGCAGTCGGCCGGGCGTGGATGGCCGGGACGAGCCCGGCCATGACGGGTGCATCTGGATGTCAACCGGACCTCACTCAGGCGCCCGGGGCATCGGCGAAGCCGACGGGGACGGCGGTGCGTGGTTGGGCGCTATCCAAGCGGGCGGGAAGCCTTGGTTCCTCCAAAATGTTTCACGTGAAACAATGGGTTAGCGCGGACGAACAGCGGTTTACTGAGGCTTCACCGTGCCTTTCCGGCAGATGACACCGTTTTTTCGGGCGAACGTTCGGCGCGAATGAATCCGGCCGGCATCCGCGCCCTACGGATAGCCGTAGCGGGCGCGGATGGCGGCGAGCTGGTTGCGCGACTCGCTATCCTTGCCGGCGGCGCAGGTGGCCTTGGGCGTCGCGAGGTCGGACGAGATCCGCTTGAAGACGCTTTGGTTGAGATTGCCGCTCGCCGCGTCCGCATCCACCACCTTCATGAAATTCGCCAAGGCCGAGGTGCAGCTGGCCGCGCCTGCGGTCGAATCGGCGGCCGAGCCCATGGCGGCCGGCGCCACCGCGGGCGGCGGGGATGAGGTGGTGGTACAGGCGGCAAGAAGCAGCCCGGCGAGAAGCAGCCCGGCGAGGGTGCAGGCGGACAGGCGAGCCTTCATGGCATACTCCCGTTCAAGACTGTGAAGGGTGGCGCCTCGCGCGGTCCGGGGCAAGGGGCAGTGATGAGGCACGCGGCGCGGAGAAACGTGTTCTGTGTCGGCGCGGCCCGGCGTGGACCGCACGCCCCTCGGCGCGCCTCCTCAGCGCGCTTCCTCAACGCGCCTCTTCAACGCGCCTCTTGGCGTAGGCATCGCGCGGGAAACTGCGTCGCCCGCGCGCGGCCTCCTTGTGCCGCCGTCGCAATTCGTCTATCAGGGCCGTTAGAGAGCCATTGAGTGAGCGAGCCGCGAACCGTGTCGTCACATCGGACGAACTGCGCAGGTCCCTCCTCCCGCACCCCCTGGGTGGCGGGAAACGCTCTCATTCTGCGCGCGCTCCTTCTCCTTAGCCGCCCCTGAGGGCCGGCCGGGCGCTGCGCGCCTGGGCACTCAGGGGATCGGATCTGAACGAGACATCAGCGCAATTGCGGCCCGCCCTCCCTTAAGACGCCAGATGCGCGCGGGAGACCGGCCGAGACCCGAGAAGGACCGAGCCAATGACCTCCCATACCGACGCCTCTCATTCCGAGACGCCCGCCGCCACCGGCTCCGAGAAGGACCGCGTGGTCATCTTCGACACCACCTTGCGCGACGGCGAGCAATGCCCCGGCGCCTCCATGACCCTGGAAGAAAAGCTCCAGGTGGCGGAATTGCTGGATGAAATGGGCGTCGACATCATCGAGGCGGGCTTCCCCATCGCCTCCATCGGCGATTTCGAATCCGTGGCCGAGATCGCCCGCCGCTCCAAGCGCGCCGTGATCGCCGGCCTCGCCCGCGCCATTCCCGGCGATATCGCCCGCGCCGGTGAAGCGGTGCGCCATGCCCGGCGCGGCCGCATCCACACCTTCGTCTCCACCTCGCCGATCCATCTGGAACACCAGATGCGCAAGACGCAGGAAGAAGTGCTGGAGATCATCACCGCCACCGTCACCCAGGCGCGCAACCTGGTGGAAGACGTGGAATGGTCGGCCATGGACGCCACCCGCACGCCGCTGGATTATCTCGCCCGCTGCGTGGAAGCCGCCATCAAGGCCGGCGCCACCACCATCAATCTGCCCGACACGGTCGGCTACGCCACGCCCGACGAATATCGCACCATGTTCCGCACCATGCGGGAAAAGGTGCCGAACGCGGACAAGGCGATCTTCTCCGTGCATTGCCACAATGATCTGGGCCTGGCGGTGGCGAATTCGCTGGCCGGCCTGGAAGGCGGCGCGCGGCAGATCGAATGCACCATCAACGGCATCGGCGAGCGCGCCGGCAATGCCGCCCTCGAAGAAGTGGTGATGGCGCTGACCGTGCGCCGCGACGTGCTGCCCTATACCACCGGCGTGCAGACGCAGATGCTGACCCGCGCTTCCAAGCTGGTGTCGGGCGTCACTTCGTTCCCGGTGCAGTACAACAAGGCCATCGTCGGGCGGAACGCCTTCTCGCATGAGAGCGGCATCCATCAGGACGGCATGCTGAAGCACAACCAGACCTATGAGATCATGACCCCCGAGAGCGTGGGCGTCACCAAGACCTCGCTGGTCATGGGCAAGCATTCCGGCCGCGCCGCCTTCCGCGACAAGCTGAAGACGCTGGGCTACGAATTGGGCGAGAACGCCCTGAACGATGCCTTCACCCGCTTCAAGGACCTCGCCGACCGCAAGAAGGTGGTCTATGACGAGGACATCGAGGCGCTGGTGGATCGCGGCATCGCCGCCGCTTATGACCGCACCAAGCTGATCTCGCTCTCCGTCATCGCCGGCACCCACGGCCCCCAGCGCGCCACCATGAAGCTGGAAGTGGACGGCAAGGTGATGACCGAGGAAGCCGAGGGTAACGGCCCGGTGGATGCCACCTTCAACGCCATCAAGGCCCTGGTGCCGCACCATGCCAAGCTGGAGCTGTACCAGGTCCATGCGGTGACCGAGGGCACGGACGCGCAAGCGGAAGTCTCCGTGCGCCTGGAGGAGGATGGCAAGGTGGTCACGGCCCGCGCCGCCGATCCCGATACCCTGGTCGCCTCGGCGCAGGCCTATATCACCGCGCTCAACAAGCTGGCCGTGAAGCGCAACAGCGTGAACGCGCAGGCCGCTGTCGGCTGAGCAGCCGGGTATTTCTGGCGGTCGCTCGATCGAAAGCTTCGTCATGGCCGGGCGTGTCCCGGCCATCAGGCGGGTGCCCAGGAGGCGGGCGTCCATCAGGCGGGTGCCCAGGCGCGGCGTCCACCCGAGATGAGGCGAAGAACGCGCCGACGGTTGGGCGTGGATGCCCGGCTCAAGGCCGGGCATGACGACCGAATAGCGGCCGTTCAAGTGAATTTTTGAGCGAACACAAGGGAGAAGGGCCGGGCGCATTTGCCCGGCCCTTTTTCATTTGCCGTCCTTGTCGCCACCCGGACCACCCGCGCCAGGAGGAGGACCACCCGGACCACCCGGGGGAGGACCGGGGGGCCGCTCGGCTTGCGGCGGTTTCGCGGCGGGCGGCGGACCGGCAGGCCGTGGCCGCGCCGGCTCTGCCTGGGGCGCGCGCTGGGCTGGCGGCGGGGCGGCTGCCGGCCGCTCCACCTGCGGCGGGCGTTCGGCCTGAGGGGGCCGCTGGGCTGGGGGCGGCGGCGCCGGGCGTTCGGCCTGCGGCGGGCGATCTGGCGGAGCGGGTCGCTCGCGCCGCGGTTCCGGGCGGGCGGCGGCCGGCGGCGGGGCGGGCCGTTGGGGTGCGGCCTCGCGCTCCTTCTGCGCAGGGCGCTCCGGTGCCTCGCCACGCGGGGCGGGCGGAGGCGCGGTCTTCTCCGCTGGCGCGCCGCGTTCGGCCGGCGGGGCGCGATCCGGCGTGCGGTCCGGGCGATCCGGCTGCGAGGGCCTCTGGGGCGCAGGCTGGCCGGCATTCGGAGGCGGCGGCGGGCGATCCGGCGGACCCTTGCGGTCGTCCGGGGCACCGGTGCGCGCGCCCGGCGGGCGTGGCGCATCGGGGCGTGGCGCATCGGGGCGAGCGGAATCGGGACGCGGTGCGCCGGGCGGCGTCGTCGGCCGCGCCGGAGCGGGAGGCGGCGGCGCTGCGCGGTCCGGCCGCTCGGCCTCGGGCGGGCGCGGGGCATCGGGGCGGGGCGCCCCGGGCGGCGGCGTTGGGCGATCTGGCCGCGCCGCGCCGGACGGCGAATCGGGACGGGGTGCGCCAGGAGGTGGGGCACCGGGAGGCGGTGGGGCATCCGGCCGCCCTGCAGCGCCGGGCGGCGGTGCGGGGCGCTCTCCGGGACCGCCGGGCGCGGGGGCGCCCGGCGGCGGAGGAACCGCCTGGGGCGTCGAGGGGGCGCCGGCGGGAGGGCGCGGGTTCGGCACTTCCGGCTTCGGCGCCTCGGGACCGGGCGATTGGGCCGGCGTCGCGGCGGGCGTTCCGGCGGGCGCCGTGGCGGGCAGGGCATCCGGGCGCTCGCGCTGCAGGCGCTGAATCACCTCGTCGGCGCGCTGCTGGCGCTGCTGGAACACGTTCTGCTGCGCCTGCTCGCGCTGGCGGATGGCGCGCGTGCGCTCCTGCTCGAAGGCCTGCGCGTTGCGCTCGGATTGCGACCAGCGCTGCTCCAGCTCGCCGCGCTCGGATTGCCGGAAGCGCTGAAGATCGCGCTGGTAGGCCTGCCGGTCGCCATCCCAGCGCGCCGCGCGCAGATCCTGGCGCTGCTGAATGCCCAGCACCGCCAGCAAGGCGGCCGAGGGGGCGGAGAGGCCCGGCCCGTCGGTGCGGACATATTGATTGATCACCACCCGCCGGTCGGGCGCGATCTCGCGGCTGTAGCGCGGCGGCGCCACCGCCGGCCCGCGCGCCACGAAGGGACGATAGATGCCGATATAGGTGCCGTTCGGCGCGATGAATTCCTCATTATAGCGGTCCACATGGACCATCTGGCGCGTCACCACCGGGGTGGCCGCGATCCCGGCGAACGCGTCCGCTGCGACGAACCGCGTCATCATCGCGCCGTCGCGATAGACCGGGTCGTATTCGCGCGGGTCGTTCTCCAGCCAGGGACCGATCTGCGCGATCGGCTCCACCCGCACGCCAAGGTCGGGGGCGGAGATATAGCGGTCCTCGACCACCACCCAGCTTTCCGCGACCGGCGCCTCATAGCGCTTGGGGGCGCCATAGGCGAAGCCGCGCGCGTCGGGGGCGATGGGTGCCCAGCCGGTGCGTTCGCCGCCGCGCCGCCATTTCACCCAGGCCGGCGCCCAGGTATCGCCCGGCACCCAGAACCAGCCATATTCGGGCTCATAGCCCCAGCGGCCGTAATGATAGGTGGCCCAGGCGAACGGCTCGCCCGATTCCCAATACCAGCCGGCATCGGTCCAAATCCAGCGGCCCTCCTGATACGGCCGCCAGGAGGCATCGAGGCCCGAGGGCACCCACACATAGTCATATTCGGGATGGGCGACCCACGTGCCGTGCTCGGCGAGCGGGGCATAGAATACGTCGATGTTCACCCGCGCCTGCGCGTCGCCGGAGGCTTGGCCGGGCGATCCGCCGCCTTGCGCCCAGGCGGCCGTCGCCGGTCCCTGGAGGAGGAAGCTCACCGCGAGGCCGGCAATCAAAAGCGGGCGAGAAATCTCGGTCATTCATGGGTGCTCCGTTGCACCATGCACAACGACGGCGGCGCGCGCCGGTTCCCGTGGCGAAAATAGAACAACAAGGCAAATCATAGACTTATTGGAGGCAATGTGGTTTTGCGCTGTCGTTTTTGCGAAAATCCCGAGCGTGGTGCAGTGCAAACCCGTCCTCCTTTGGGGAAGCTGTGAAAAAATAAGAGTAAAGTCCGGCTTGACTGGAGCCCCGCCGACCTTCTTCAACGTAAGCAGGGGAATATTCTCGCAGGCCAAAAAAGCCCCCGCCGCTTTCATGGAGGACCCTATGCGCATGAAGCACGCACTCGTCGCCGCCGCTGCATTCCTTGGCCTGGCCGTCGGCCCGGCCGGCGCGCAGCCGGCCTATCCCACCCGCCCCATCACCATGGTCGTGCCGTTCTCCGCTGGCGGCCCCACCGACACGGTGGCGCGCCTCGTCGCCGAATCCATGTCGAAGACGCTCGGCCAGCAGATCATCGTCGAGAATGTGGGCGGGGCGGGCGGCACGCGCGGCGCAGGCCAAGTGGCGAAGGCCAATCCCGATGGCTACACTGTGCTGCTTCATCATATCGGCCAGGCGACCGCGGCCACGCTGTATCGCAAGCTGCCATACAATGTGATCACCGATTTCGAGGATGTCGGCCTCGTCACCGCCGTGCCCATGACTTTGATCGCCAAGCCCGGCTTCGAGCCGAAGACGATCACCGAGGTGATCGACTATGTGAAGAAGAACAAGGATCGCGTCACCTATGGCAATGCGGGCGTGGGCGCCGCCTCGCACCTGTGCGGCATGTTGTTCATGTCCGCCATCGGCACCCAGATGACCACCGTTCCCTATCAGGGCACGGGCCCGGCCATGAACGATCTCGTGGGCGGCCAGATCGACCTGTTGTGCGACCAGACCACCAACACCACCGGCCAGATCAAGGGCGGCAAGGTGAAGGCCTATGCGGTCACCACCAAGGACCGGGTGAAGTCTCTGCCCGACCTGCCCACCATGCAGGAAAGCGGGCTGAAGGACTTTGAAGTCGCGGTGTGGCACGGCGTCTATGCGCCGAAGGGCACGCCCAAGGAGATCGTCGACAAGCTCAACGCCGCGCTGAACACGGCGCTGGAAGATCCCAAGGTGGTCGCCCGCTTCGCCGACCTCGGCACCGAGCCCGAGCCCGAGGATCACCGCAGCCCGGCCTACCACAAGCAATTCCTGGCGGCGGAAGTCGCCAAATGGAAGCCGGTGATCGAAGCCGCGGGCGTCTACGCCGACTGATCGCGCGAAGGCGGCGCATTTTGCGCGGCCTTGGATACGGAAACGTCCGGCGGGCACGCGCCCGCCGGACGTCCTGTTCGCGATCGAGGAACGCCGCGATCGAGGAACGCCGCGCCGCCGCCCTGCGGGGCGCGCCGCCAAGAAATCAGGGATGGGGTCGATGGGGTTCATTCGCAATCCGAAGGATGTGTTGTCCGGCCTGCTGTTCATCGCGCTGGCGGTGATCTTCGGCCTGCAAACGCAGCAATTGGCCATGGGCACGGCGGTGCGCATGGGGCCGGGCTATTTCCCGCTGCTGCTTTCCGTCCTGATGGGAATTTTCGGCCTGATCGTGCTCATCAACGGCCTGCGCTTCGAGGGTGACCGCACCACCTCGATCGCTTGGCGCGCCCTGATTCTGCTGACGGCCTGCACGGTGTTTTTCGGCGCCGCCATCCGCCCGCTCGGCTTCCTGCCGACGCTCGGCATCACGGTGTTCGTCTCCGCGCTCGCCAGCCAGAAGTTCCGCCTCACCACCGCGCTCGCCATCACCGCCGTGATGGTGGTGTTCTGCTGGGCGGTGTTCATCCTCGGCCTCGGCCTTCCCTTGTCCCTGCTCGGCCCCTGGCTGGGCGGCTATTGAGGAGCGCGCCGTGGAACTCATCGACAATCTCAGCCTCGGCTTTTCCGTCGCGCTCTCGTTTCAGAACCTGTTCTACTGCTTCATCGGCGTGCTGCTGGGCACGCTGATCGGCGTGCTGCCGGGGCTCGGGCCGATCGCCACCATCGCCATGCTGTTGCCGATCACCTTCGGCCTGCCGCCGGTGTCGGCGCTGATCATGCTCGCGGGCATTTATTACGGCGCCCAATATGGCGGCTCCACCACCGCGATCCTGATCAATCTGCCGGGGGAATCCTCCTCCGTGGTGACCGCCATCGACGGCCACCAGATGGCGCGCCAGGGGCGGGCGGGGGCGGCGCTCGCCACCGCCGCGCTGGGCTCGTTCTTCGCCGGCACGGTCGCGACCTTTCTGCTGGCGGTGTTCGCCCCGCCGCTCGCCGACCTCGCGCTGCAATTCGGGCCGCCGGAATATTTCTCGCTGATGGTGCTCGGCCTCGTCGCCTCGGTGACGCTCGCGTCCGGCTCGGTGGTGAAGGCGCTGGCGATGATCGTGCTCGGCCTGCTGCTGGGCCTTGCCGGCCAGGACATCTATACCGGCGTGCCGCGGTTCGATTTCGGCGTTCCCGATCTCGCCGACGGGTTCGATTTCGTGGCGCTGGCCATGGGCATGTTCGGGCTCGGGGAAATCATCCGCAATCTGGAAGACGAATCCCAGCGCAGCCTGGTCGCCGCCAAGGTGAAAAGCCTGATGCTCACCAAGGACGAGTTCAAGGCGATCATCGCGCCGGTGATTCGTGGCACCGTGCTCGGCTCGTTCCTGGGCATCCTGCCCGGCGGCGGCGCTATGCTCTCCTCGTTCGCCGCCTATTCCATCGAGAAGAAGATTTCCAAGACGCCGGGGCGCTTCGGCAAGGGCGCCATCGAGGGCGTGGCGGGGCCGGAGAGCGCCAATAATGCCGGCGCGCAGACCTCCTTCATCCCCATGCTGACCCTCGGCATTCCCTCCAACCCGGTGATGGCGCTGATGATCGGCGCGCTGATCATCCAGGGCATCACGCCCGGGCCGAACGTGGTGACAGAAAAGCCGGATCTGTTCTGGGGCGTGATCGCCTCCATGTGGATCGGCAATTTCATGCTGGTGCTGCTGAACTTGCCGCTGATCGGCATCTGGGTGCGGCTGCTCACCGTGCCCTACCACATCCTGTTCCCGGCCATCGTCGCGTTCTGCTGCATCGGCGTCTACAGCGTGAACAACAACACGTTCGACGTCTACACCATGGCCCTGTTCGGGGTGCTGGGCTATGTGCTGGTGAAGCTGGATTGCGAACCCGCGCCGCTGCTGCTGGGCTTCGTCATCGGCCCGATGCTGGAAGAATATTTGCGCCGGGCCATGCTGATTTCGCGCGGCGACGCCACCGTGTTCGTCACCCGCCCGATCTCCGCCGTGCTGCTGTTCCTGGCGGTGGCCGCGCTGGTGGTGGTGCTGCTGCCCTCGGTGCAGAAGACGCGCGAGGAGGCGTTCAAGGAATGAGAAAAGCGCCGCCCGAAAAACGGCGGCGTTTTCCACAGGTCGCGCTGGACAGGGCAAAATAGCTCTGCTACACGACCACCTCCCGACGAGGACACGTCTTCGCGGCGGGGCGCATAGCTCAGTTGGTAGAGCAGCTGACTCTTAATCAGCGGGTCCTAGGTTCGAGCCCTAGTGCGCCCACCATTTAAATCCAAAGACGCAGGTGGTTTCGCCGTTTCAGTTTCAAGACCTGAAACGGTTTTTGAAACGGTCTTCGCTTCGGTTTGCGACGGGGCCGCACGGCCTGCGATTCTGCGCGATGCGCTTCTCGTGCCGCAAGCGCGTCGGATGTGGCCAAGGCCCAGGGCATCGCAATTCCAGGCAATCGGGCCGTGGGGGTGTATCGAAACGACTTCGCGCGCTGCATGCTCGCGGCAATGCTGCCCGCCGACACCCCAGGCACCGGGTTCCACATCCTCGATGGTGACTCATGTGACCTGATGCAGGCCCTCGCCCTCCGCCGAGAGCATGGCGTCGGTGACCTTGCGGATCATGTCCTGCTTCTGCTGAAGCGTCAGGTAGCCCCCTCAGCCTCGCAGTCCATCCTGCTGTTACACTTTTCGCGTTGTGCGAGGCGGGCTGCCCATTTCGGCCGTGATGCCTCCGGGATGGCGGCCGGATCCGTCATCGGCCATCTCAGCGCTTCTGCTGCGGCAGTGCGGACCGGGCGATGCTCTCCAGGAGCGCGCGGTTCTCGCCCAAGCGCGCGAGCACGCGGACCGAGATGACCGCCGACAGGAGGCGGCGGGCAACATCCTCTGAGCGCATGCCGGCGTCGACGGAACCCTCCTGCTGCGCCCGTTCGATGGTGCGGCGAAAGCCGTCTTCCACTTCCTTGAGACCGTTCCTGATGTCCGCACCGAGTTCAAGATCAATGGGCGCGACCTCCATGGCGGCGTTCACGAGGAGGCAGCCACGGCGGTCGGAGAGGGAGGCGGCAACGAGGTCCGCGAAGAAATCGTGCAGAGCGGCCAGCGGATTGGCGGCGGCATCGAGCTCAGCCATCCGGCGCCGCGACGAGAGATCAAGATAGCGCTGGAGCGCGCGGACGAACAGTCCCCGCTTATCTCCGAACGCATTGTAAAGGCTTGCCCCGCCCATCTGCATCCGGGCCGCGAGGTCCCTGATGGAGGTCGCGCCATATCCGTTCTGCCAGAAGCCGGCGACGGCGGCGTCGATGACCTCTTCTTCGTCGAAGGCGCGGTGTCGTCCCACGGGGCGTGCTCCTTGAAACGTGACCTGTGCATTGGGAATCTTCGTTGATTTTTTTAGATCGCGCGATCAAAAAAAACAAGCACCGATTTCTCAGGAGGACCTTCATGAAACGACTGCACCCGCTGCTCGCCGGGCTGACCTGCGCTCTGGTCCTGCTGGGATCGCTCTCCGCTTCCGCCGCCGAGCGCAAGCCCTTCGACCCGGCCGTCTTTGCGGCTGCCCAGGCGGCGAGTGCGCCCATTCTGGTGGAGATCTCGGCCCCCTGGTGCCCCACCTGCAAGGCGCAAAAGCCGATCATCGATGCCCTGGCCGCGCAGCCGGAGACCAAGGCTTTGGTCATCTTCGAGGTGGATTTCGACACGCAGAAGCCCGTGGTTCGCAGCTTCAACGCGCAAAGCCAGAGCACCCTGATCGCATTTCGGGGCAAGACCGAGACGGCGCGGTCGGTGGGCGACACCAACCCCGCTTCGATCGCCGCGCTGGTGAAATCGTCACTCGCCCGGTGAGGCGCGGTTCATGACCTTCGGCGACAGCTTTCTCGCATTCCTGGCCGGCATCCTGTCGACGCTGTCGCCATGCGTGCTGCCCATCCTGCCCTTGGTCTTGGGGGCAGCGGCCTCGCAACATCGGCTGGGGCCTGTCGCATTGGCGGGCGGCCTTGCCTTGTCCTTCGTCACCATCGGCCTCTTCGTCGCGACCATCGGCTTTTCCATCGGTCTCGATGCCGGGGTGTTTCGGGCCGTCGCAGCGGTGCTGCTGATGGCGGTCGGCCTCGTTTTGCTCGTGCCGATCTTCCAGGCGCGCCTGGCAAATGCGGCAGGTCCGGCGTCCGGCTGGGCGCAAGAGCGGTTTGGCGGTTTCTCCGCCACCGGGCTGAAGGGGCAGTTCGCCGTCGGGCTATTGCTCGGTGCGGTCTGGAGCCCCTGCGTCGGTCCTACCCTCGGGGCCGCGTCCGTGCTCGCCGCCAAAGGCGAGAACCTCGGCGAGGTCGCCCTGGTCATGCTCGCCTTCGGCCTCGGCGCGGCCTTGCCGCTGCTGGGGCTGGGGATGCTCTCGCGCGAAGCCATGATGCGCTGGCGTGACCGGCTGGCGCAGTTCGGCCAAGGCGGAAAGTCCGTGCTCGGCGGCCTCCTCCTCATCATCGGCCTGCTCATCCTGACGGGCCTCGACAAGCGCCTGGAGGCGGCCCTGGTGGAGGCTTCCCCCGCATGGCTCACCCATTTGACCACGCAGTTTTGACCGGTCGCCGCATGCGGAGGCAATCCATGACTGGCCTCGACATTCCGTTTCTGCACCAGCCATTGCGCACGCTCGGGGTCGTCCCGCCGTTCGATCGTGATTGGCGTAGTGTATAGAGAGCGCCGCTGGCTGCGAGCCGAGGACAGCGGGACCGAAACCGACGAGGAGGGCATCCACATGAATTGCGCACCGCTTCAAGGAATCAGGGCCTGCGTCTTCGACGCGTACGGGACCCTGTTCGATGTCACGTCTGCGGCACAGGACTGCTCCGATGTGCTGGCGGACAAATCCGCCCCGCTTGCCGCGCTGTGGCGCGACAAGCAGCTTCAATACACTTGGCTGCGCGCCGCGCAGGGACGGCACGCTGATTTCCATCAGGTGACCGGTGATGCGCTCGATTTCGCCCTGGAGACCCTGGCGATCAGCCATCCGGGCCTGCGCGAGCGCCTGATGGGCCTTTATTTCACCCTGCGCCCCTTTCCCGAGGTGAGTGAAGTTCTGCATCGCCTCAAGGCGGCCGGACTGCGTCTTGCCATCCTGTCCAACGGCAGCCCCGCAATGCTCGATGCCGTGGTCAAGGCCGCTCAGCTCGGCGACGTCCTCGACGCGGTGCTGTCGGTGGAGGAAGTCGGGGTCTTCAAGCCCCACCCCAAGGTCTATCAGCTTGCGCTCGACCGGCTGGACCTGCCCGCGTCGGCTGTGTCCTTCCAATCGTCCAATGCGTGGGACGCCCACGCGGCTTCGGCGTTCGGGATGCGGGTCATCTGGTGCAACCGCTATGGGCAAAGACCCGAACGGCTTCCCGGGAAACCCGATCGCGTGGTGACGTCCCTTGCCGCTCTCCCAGACCTGGTCGGGGCGGCTTAGGCGCGCTCAAGACGGCCGCCCTTTGACTCTGACGGATTTTTTCAAATCTAACCCGAATTTTCCACCTGATAGTAGTAATGGAAATTACTAGCCTATTATACATCAACTAATATATGCGTTTTGTTGCTTTATAATTTTCGATAAAACGACATATACGATGGTTTATTTTAAATAAATTTCCGGATAATTTCGGATTTAAATGGGTTGGGTATTATTATTCCGTCAACAACGGAGTAAATTCCATGTCTATCAAATCTACCTTGCTTTCCCTCGGTGTCGCAGCCACCCTTTTGTCTGCTGCCGGCACCGCCTTCGCCGATCCGTATACGGCGAAGGAAAATCAGATGCAGCGCGCCGTCTCCGCCGAAGAAAGCCTGACGCCAACCTCGAGCACTGCTGCCGCAACGGAGCAGCAAAAGTTCGAGCGGCCCAGCGCTTTCGATACCCCGGGGCCCTATTACGCCCCTGACGGTGTGTTGCAGTCCGGCAATCCACACTGGGGCCCCGCCCAGGATGCGGATGACAATTGAGCGCTATTCACCAAGAGGAAAAGGGGCTGATTTTCGGATCAGCCCCTTTTTTATGATCGAACTCAGGGATGTCCTCAATAATGCCTCTGCTCGGGTGCCAGCGGCGCGGACCTCAGCTTCCATGCCCGGTGCCCGGCCCTCCATCTGGACCGCTTCGGTCGCTCGAGCGATATCTCAAAACTCAGCAATCGGTCTTGTGGAGCTTCAGAATGCGGCCGGTCATGGGGTTTGCGATCGCCCGGAGATAGGCCCGCGCGACCTCCCGAGCGGAGACAGGTGTGTAGCCCAAAAAGTAGGGGTGGAAGGCAGTCGATTCTGCAAGAACTGTTGGGCTGATGCAGTTGATGCGCACGCCCCGGGGTAGTTCTGCCGCCGCTCCCCTCACAAAGCCCTCGACCAAGTGATTGACCGTCGTGCCGATCGTTCCAGCGGGAATTCGCTCGTCGCTGAGGATGCCCGAAATCAGCGTAAAGGATCCGCCGTCGGCGATGAACGGCAAGGCGGCCCGGACAAGATTGATCTGGCCCATGCCTTTTTCGGTGATGGATTTTGCCCATTGTTCGTCAGTCGCCAACTCGAACGGAGCGGGGAACACATCGCCGGCGGCGCTCGCAACCGCTTCGAACCTTCCCAAATTGCTGAACAAGGCTTTCAAGCTCTCCGGGCTGGTCATGTCAGCTTGCCGATCACCGGATTTCCGTCCGACCGCAACGACTTCATAGCCGTGCTCCTGCAGCATCTGCTTGACGGCGGAGCCAATCGTGCCCGTACCAAAGACAACCGTCTTCATGTTGTTTCTCCTTCATGATCATGAAGCTCGAACCGGTGCGTTGCTTGAAAACTGCGTCTACGCGGGAAACAGCAGCGCGATTATCATCGCCATCGTCAGGGCGCTGAAGAGTGTGCTCGCGATTACGATGGAGCCGTCGGTTGCCGAATCCTGCCCGTAGCTGACCGCAAAGAGAATGCCGAAGAAGCCGGAGGGAATGGCGGCGAGGAGAATGGCCACCCGCGCCGTGTCCATCGGCACGGAGAGTCCGATGACCGCGGCGCCGGCCAGCAGCGGGCGCATGATGTCGGCCACAAGGGTAGCGGCGATCACCTTCCAGGACGGCCGGAACGGCTGGGCTGAAAGCACCAGGCCCGTCAGGAAGAGAGCGACGCCCGCGGCCGCCTGTCCGATCAGCGAGAGGCTTGCCGCGGCGATGGAATAAAGCTCAATGCCGGCCAGCGACAGCGCGATGCCCGCCATGGGCGCGAGCACCACCGGCTTCGTCATGGCACGCCTCAGCGCGTTCGCGATGCGCTTACTCCCGCCCTCGCATTTCGCGTCTCTCCGGGCATGAAGCTCGACGATGACAAGCGTAATGGGGCTGACCATGATGGAGCCGGCGGCGATGGCGACGGCCACCTGGATCTGCCCCATGGGCCCGAGAACTGCGGCAGCGATGGGAAGGCCCACGCCCGCGAGATTGGGGAAGGCGACCGTCAGCGCCTGAAGCGCGGCATCGCCGGGATCAGCCGCCAGGAACCGCCGCGCGCAGGCATACCACCCCACATATATGGCGAGCATGACGGCGCTGAGCAGAAGAAACAACGGGACCTCGGCAATGATCTCGCTGCGCGGGGCCGAAGCCATGGCGACGAACAGGGATGCCGGCAGCGCGAATTCCATGGTGAGGGAATTCAGGCTGCCCACGTGCTGGTTGTCGATCTTCCGGGCTTTCCCGGCAGCGTAGCCCAGCGCCATCACGAAGAATAGCGGCGCAAGCGCCATCATGATTGCATGGATCATCGGCGGATAACCTTTCCCGTGTGCTGGAACCACAGGAGCAGGATGCGGCGGATCAGCCGGTTGTCATGTAAATAAATGAAAATTCGGCAGCCCCCACTGGCGGTCTCGCCACCCATGAGCAGATTCTCTCTCTCACAGGGTGATCCTCCAGGTTTTTTTTATACCTTGGTATTATTACATTATGCGAAGATAGAACAACTTAAAACCATCCGGCGATCAAAATATAAAATATCAACATTACAGTGATTTTCGCAAATTTTCGCATCTTTACTCGTATTCCAGGCCTGTTTCTGGGAGTTTTCTTCTCGCCAATGGGGCGCACCCGCCCTGCAATCGACGAGGTAATGCCATGTCGTTCCGCCGTATCCGCCCCGCTTTGATGCTCGCATCGCTGCTCGCTTTGGCCGCTCCGGCCACGGCTTCGGCGGAGCCCATCAAGAACATCGTCCTGGTGCACGGCGCCTGGGTCGATGCCTCCGGCTGGAAGCCGGTCTATGACATCCTGAACAAGAAGGGCTTCCGCGTCTCCATGGTCCAGGAGCCCGAGACGTCGTTCCAGGACGATGTCGCCGCCGCCAAGCGCGTGCTCGACATGCAGGATGGACCCACCATCCTGGTCGGCCACTCCTACGGCGGCTCCATTATCACCGAGGCGGGGGTGCACCCCAAGGTGGCCGGCCTCGTCTATGTCGCCGCCCATGCTCCCGATGTGGGCGAGGATGAGGGCGAGCTCGGCAAGAAGACGCCGAGCGTGCTGGCGAAGACGCCGGGCGCCATCGAGAAGACGCCGGACGGCTACACCTATCTGAACCCCAAGCTGTTCGCGAAACTGTTCGCGCCGGACCTGCCGAAGGAGCAGGCGGAATTCGAATCCCGCTCGCAGGTGCTCGCCAAGGCCGAGGTGTTCAGCACGCCGCTCACCGCTGCGGCGTGGAAGACCAAGCCCAGTTGGGGTATCGTGGCCGGCAACGATCAGATCATCAATCCCGACCTGGAGCGCTTCTATTACCAGCGTGCCAAGGCGCCCTTTATCGTCATCGAGGGCGCCAGCCATTCGGTCTATGAATCCCATCCCAAGCAGGTCGCCTCCGTGATCGAAGAGGCCGCCCGCAAGGTCGGCGAGCCGAGCAATTAGGCAACCCCGATGCCGTCGCGCCGCCCAGGCGCGGCGGCTTTCTTCCCGGTGCATGAGGTTCGCCCATGACTGCCCCATCGAATAGTCCATCGCAACGCGCATGGGATACGGCCCGCCAATCGCGCGACCAGCGCCTGTCGGCCGCCAGCCCCTATGCCAGGGGGAAGCTTGTCTCCCACCAGGATGCGACGAAGCTTCTGGAGGCGGTGGTGCGCCCGGGAGACCGGGTGTGCCTGGAGGGTGACAACCAGAAGCAGGCGGACTTCCTCGCCGCCCGGCTGGCCGCGGTTGATCCCTCCGTGGTGAAGGATCTGCACATCGTGCAGTCCGGCGTGGTTCTCGCGGAGCATCTCGACCTGTTCGAGGCCGGCATCGCGCGAAAGCTGGACTTCTCCTATTCCGGCCCACAGGGCGCGGCGCTCGCGCGGGCGCTCAAGGCCGGCAAGATCGAGCTCGGGGCAGTCCATACCTATCTTGAGCTGTTCTCGCGCTATTTCGTCGATCTCACGCCCCACGTGGCGCTCACCGTGGCGCGCGCGGCGGACCGCGACGGCAACCTCTATATGGGGCCGAACACCGAGGATTCGCCCGTGGTCATCGAGGCGACCGCCTTCAAGCAGGGCATCGTCATCGCCCAGGTGAACGAGCTGGTGGACACCGTGCCGCGGGTCGACGTGCCGGGCGACCGGGTGGACTTCGTCGTGGTCGCGCCGTCGCATTTCTATGTGGAGCCGCTGTTCACCCGCGATCCGGCGCAGATCACCGAAACGCAGATCCTCAGCGCCATGATGGCGATCAAGGGCATCTACGCGCCCTACGGCGTGAAGCGCCTGAACCACGGCATCGGCTTCAACACGGCGGCGATCGAGCTGATCCTGCCCACCTATGCCGAGCGGCTGGGACTGAAGGGCAAGATCGCGACGCACTTCGCCCTGAACCCGCATCCGACCCTGATCCCAGCCATCGAGACCGGCTGGGTCGAGCAGGTGCACAGCTTCGGTTCGGAAGTGGGCATGGACGACTACATGCGCGCGCGGCCGGACATCTTCTTTACCGGTCGCGACGGCTCCATGGCCTCGAACCGCATGTACTGCCAGTCGGCTGGCCTCTACGCGACCGACCTGTTCATCGGCTCGACGCTGCAGATCGACCTGCAGGGCAATTCCTCCACCTTCACCCGCGACCGCATCGCCGGCTTCGGCGGCGCCCCGAACATGGGCTCGGACCCGCGCGGCCGGCGGCACGCCAGCGATGCCTGGCTCAAGGCCGGGCGCGAGGCGGCGGGCGACGCGCAGGCGCTGCCGCGCGGGCGAAAACTCGTCGTGCAGATCGTCGAGACCTTCGGAGACAAGATGGCGCCCACTTTCGTCGAGAGCCTGGACAGCATCGAGCTCGCGAAATCCCTCGATCTCGCCTTGCCGCCGGTGATGATCTATGGCGACGACGTCTCCCACATCCTCACCGAGGAGGGCATCGCCAACCTCCTTCTGTGCCGCACGCCCTATGAGCGCGAGCAGGCGATCCGGGGCGTCGCGGGCTATACCGATGTCGGGCGCGCGCGAGACCGCAAGACGGTCGAGGAATTGCGCGCACGTAAGGTGATCCAGCGGCCCGAGGATCTCGGTATCGACCCGCTGAATGCCAATACGAGCCTGCTTGCCGCGCGCTCCATCAAGGAGCTGATGCATTGGTCGGGCGATCTCTACGACCCGCCCCACAAATTCCGCAACTGGTGAGGAGCCGGCCCATGGAAACCCTCAAATTCCGCCACACGACACGTGGCCCCGCCGCCGGCATGATCCGCAGCGCCCTCGTCGGCGTCGTCGGCTCCGGCAATCTCGAAGTCCTGCTGGAACGCACGCTCCAGGCGACCGAATGCACGGTTGAGATCGCCACCCCGGTGCGCGGCTATGACGAGGTGTGGGAGGCGGTCATCGCCGACTTCGTCGAGCGCGCCTCGCCCGGCGGCCTGCGCATCTCGATCAATGACGGCGGTGCCCGGCCCGATACGGTGATGCTCCGGCTGTTGCAGGGCGCGCGGACCATGGAGGTCGGCCATGACTGACATGCGCCTCATCGAAGCCGGCTCCGTGAGCTGGTTCCTCTCAACCGCCCGCGAGCGCCTCGTGCATCTGCTCGATCAGGGCAGCTTCACCGAGTTTCTGCCGCCGACCGAGCGGGTGCAGAGCCCGCACCTCGCCTTGTTCGACCTGCCGGCGGCCTTCGACGACGGCATGATCGTCGGGCGCGGGCGACTTGAAGGGCGCGACGTGCTGGTGGCTGCGCAGGAGGGCCAGTTCATGGGCGGCACCTTCGCCGAGGTCAGCGGCGCCAAGCTCGTCGGCTTGCTGCGCGCGGCGCGCAACGATGCGAAGCTGCCGCGCACGATGCTTCTGCTGCTGGACAGCGGTGGGGTGAGGCTCCAGGAGGCCAATGCGGGCGAGCTGGCCGTCGCCGAGGTGATGCGCGCCATCGTGGAGGCGCGGGCCGCCGGAGTCGCTGTGATCGCGCTGGTGGGCGGACGGGCGGGCGCCTTCGGTGGCGCCGGGCTCACCGCCGCCACCTGCTCGGCCATCGTCATCTCCGAGCAGGGGCGCACGGGTGTCACGGGCCCGGAGGTGATCGAGACCAACAAGGGCGTCGAGGAATTCGACTCGCAGGACAAGGCCCTGGTCTGGAGCGTGACCGGCGGGCGCACCCGGCGCCTCATCGGCGGCGCAGATGCTTATGCCGATGACAGCATTGCCGGCTTCCGAGGAGCTGCCCTTGCGCTCATCGACCGCGCGCCAACCTTCGATCTCGCGACGCTCAAGGCGGAGCAGGCGCGGCTCGCCGTGCGGGTCGAGCGCCTTGGTGCGTGCAGCGTGGCGACGCAGATGTGGGCCGCCCTCGGCCTCCCCGATCCGCAGGCTATCGGCAATATGGACGACGACGCCTTCCGGGCGGTGGTCGCGGGCGTGGAAGGAACAGATCATGACGCTCGATGAGATCCTGGACAGCCTTTTTCCCGCGGGCCATGTCGTCGCGCGTCACGCCGATCATCTGATCCTCGGCACCGGCAAGCGCGCCGATGGCGGCACGGTCGAGGTGATCGGCATCACGGACGGCGAAGCGCTCGGCATCACCGGCATCCTGCCGCTGGCGGACCGCGTGCTCGACATCATCGCCGCGGGTGGCACGGCGCCGATCCTGGTCGTCGTCGACACCCAGGGACAGCTCATGTCCCGCCACGACGAGATGCTCGGCCTCAACGAATATCTGGCCCATCTGGCGAAATGCCTGCACCTGGCGAGCCGGAGCGGCCATCCCACCGTGGGGCTGAACTATGGCAAGGCCGCCGCCGGGGCCTTCCTCGCCACGGCCGGCGCCACGGACATCCTCATCGGCCTGCCTGGCGCCGAGCCGGCGGTGATGGACCTGCCTTCCATGGCGCGGGTGACCAAGCTGCCGCAGGCGAAGCTGGAGGAGCTGTCCAAGACGACGCCGGTCTTCGCGCCGGGTCTTGCATCCATGACTGCGGTGGGAGCCGTGGCGGAGGTGTGGGATCCTGCAAAGCCTCTGGCGGACCAGTTCGAAGCAACGCTGGCGGCTATCCCCTCCCACGATGTCCGGGACACGCTCGGTGCCGAGCGCGGCGGCCGCCCCGTCGCGGCGCAGATCGCGCGGCGCGTGGCGGATCAGGCCTCCGGTGGCCACCATGCCTAGCCATCCCTATCGCCGCCATGATTTGCTGCGGATCGAGCCGAAAGCGTGGCGCGGCATGCTCGCCGCCACGCATGGCGTCGACCCTCTCGCCGGAGAGGCCCGGCAGCTGGTCGAAGGCTGGGCCGGACGCGGCTGGCCGGTGATCGTGCGCCGCTGCGGCGCGAACGACCGGGACGACATCGCGGTCGGCCTGCCGCTGCCGCCCGCGCTCGGCAAGCTGAGGCTCGGCTTCTTCATTCCCGCCGACAGCGGGATAAACGCCATTGCGGCCGTCTCGCCGGCCGAGGCGGCACGGTCGGTCCCCACCACCCTGCGGCCGCAGTTGGAGGCCATCACGGCCCTTGCTGTACGGCTTGGGTTACGGCCAGCCGTCTTCGGGGCGCTGCTCTGGCAGCACCTGACGGAGCTTGCCTATCTGCGGCCCGGCTCTGACATCGATCTGCTTTGGCCGGCGCCGCGCCCGGATAGGCTGGACGAACTGCTCGAGGATCTCGCAGCACTCGATGCCGCAGGTCCCGCTCGGCTCGATGGGGAGATCGTCCTGCCCGCCGGCGAAGCCGTCAACTGGCGCGAGCTGCATGGCGCGCTTGTCCGCGCCGGCGGCACGGTCCTGGTCAAATCCATGCACGGAGCGGAACTCAGATGCGCGCGACGCCTCTTCGCGTGACCGCAGGCTTGCCGAAGCGCGCTCCGGCGCAGGGCCGGGCGCCGCTCGCGCCCGCCGATGCCGACCGGATCGGCCAGATGGCGGCGGATGCGCTGCTTGCCGAAGTGGACACCTGGCCGAAGCCCGGCCTCGTCAGCCCGCTCGACAATGGCAGCCATGACGACATGGATTACGGAACGTTCTTGCGCAGCATTGCCGCGCTCCGCCCCTTTTACACCGAGCTCGCCGTCGCGGGTTCGGTGGATGCCGACATGAACGCGCTGCGCCGGATCGGCCAGCACGCGGAAGACGCCATGCTCGCCGCCACCGGCGGGGTGAACACCCATCGCGGCGCCATCTTTGCGCTGGGGCTGCTTTGCGCGGCCGTAGGCGCGGCGGGCGCCGAGCGCTCCCCCCTTTCGGCCGAACGGCTGATGCTGGCCGTCGGCAAACGCTGGGGCAGCGAGATCCTGCGCGGTCCCATCCCGCTGAACAGCCATGGCAGCGACGCGCTGCGGCGCTACCGCGCCGGCGGCGCGCGGTCGGAGGCGGCACAGGGTTTCCCTCACGCGCGGGACATCGGCTTGCCGGCGCTGCGAGCCGGACGGGCACTCGCGGGCAACGAGGACGCCGCGCGCGTGCATGCCTTCTTCGCGCTTCTGGCGGCGATGGAGGACACCAACCTGCTCCATCGCGGCGGCGCCGAGGGCCTGGCGGATGCACGCGCTGACGCGCGCGGCTTCCTCCTTGCCGGCGGCGTGGGCCGGGCCGACTGGCTCGCCTACGCCACCGCCGTCCACCGCCGGTTCGTCGCACGACGCCTCAGTCCCGGCGGCTCGGCCGATCTTCTCGCCGTGACGATCTTCCTCGACCGCGTTGAGCGCGCGCCTTGAGCGGCATTGCAATTCTATGCTCGGGGCAGGGCGGCCAGGGCCCGGACATGTTCGCGCTCGTCGCATCCGAGCCGGCGGCGGCGGCGGTCTTCGCGGCAGCGGCCGCGGTGCTTGGCGGCCACGATCCGCGCGACCTCGTGCGGCAAGGCGAGGCGGTCATCCATCGAAACGATGTGGCCCAGGTGCTGTGCTGCACGGCGGCGTTGGCGGCGTGGGCCGTGATCGGTCCGGCCGCGCCGCGCCCGCTCGCCATTGCCGGCTATAGTGCCGGAGAAGTGCCGGCCTGGGCGGTCGCGGGCATCATCGATGTGAAGACGGCTTTTCATCTGGTGGCGCGCCGCGCCGGCCTCATGGACGAGGAGACGCACGAGCCTTGCGGGCTTGCCGCCATCGTCGGCTTGCCCGGCACTGTGGTCGACGGTATCTGCCGTGCCCACGCGCTCAACATCGCCATTATCAACGGCCCATTGCATTTCATCGTCGGCGGCCGCGCGGCCGGCCTTCAGCCGGCTTTGGCCGATGCCGCGGGCCGCGGCGCCACCCGCGCGACGATGCTGCCCATCCACGTGGCCTCGCACACCCCGCTTCTTGCGGCCGCAAGCGAGCGCTTCGCCGTGGTGCTCACACATGACGTGGCAGATACGGCCCTGCCGGGTGGCGTGCGGCTGATCAGCGGAATTGACGGCATGCCGGTTCGCAACCTCGCCGGGGGCCTCGCCAAGCTCGCCGCGCAGGTGTCCACAACCATCGATTGGGCGGGCTGCATGGATGCCTGCCGTGCCGCCCGCCCCGCCCGTGTGCTCGAACTTGGCCCCGGCAATGCGCTGGCGCGGATGGCGGGCGAACTTGCGCCCGGCATACCGGCGCGCAGCGTCGCGGACTTTCGCACCGCGGAGGGGCTGCGCCGCTGGATCATGTCGGCGCCTTGAACGCACTGCGGGTCAAATCCGCCGTCCATCAGGAAAGCCGTCGACCGACCGATCTCATTCGACCGGAGTGATCATCCCTTCACTGGCCCGTTCGCGCCCGCTTTGCGCGTAAGCATGACGGCACAGGCCGCAAAGAGGAGAATGCCGCCGAGCACGGCGAAGGTATCGGAAAAGGCCATGATGAGCGCCTGCTGGGCCACCAGCTTGCCGAGCAGGATTTCGGCCTGGTGATAGGCCCGCTGCGGGTCCGGTATGCCGTGCTGGAGGAAGTAGTCCTGCATCTGCGCCAGAAAGCCGCGCGTGGTCTCGGCATAGGGCGTCACCGACTGCCCGATGATGTTGGAGTGGAACTGCTCGCGCTTGCTGATCACTGTGGCAAGTGCAGCCGTGCCGACGGCGCCGCCCAGGCTGCGCATCATGTTGAAGATGCCAGAGGCGGCGGCGGACTGGGCTGGC
This sequence comes from Roseixanthobacter finlandensis, assembly GCF_043195105.2. NCBI lineage: Bacteria > Pseudomonadati > Pseudomonadota > Alphaproteobacteria > Hyphomicrobiales > Xanthobacteraceae > Roseixanthobacter > Roseixanthobacter finlandensis. The sequence goes on from NZ_CM195536.1 coordinate 1,349,799, forward strand.
GAAATGCCGAGCATGGCGATGCCCGTCAGGGGAGAGAGGACGATCGCCTGTCCCAGCGCGCGGACGATGTTGGTCCACATCAGCTGGTCGCCGCCCACGTCGAGATCCAGATGGGTGTTCATGAAGCAGCTGGCCGCGAAAATGGCGAGCCCGACGCAGACGATGGCGCGGGAATCGAACCGCTTCAGCAGCATCGGCACGAAGGGGATGATGAGGAGCTGCGGCAGCCCCACCCAGGCCAGGACCATGCCGATCTGTTCGGCATTATAGCCCTGGACCTCATCGAGATAGCTGGGCAAAACGAAGACCGAGCCGAACAGGGCGCAGCCCACCATGGTGTTGGCGAGCGTGCCGAAGCCGAAATTGCGTCCTGTCAGCAGACGCAGCTGGACGGCCGGCTTCTCAATGGTGAGCTCGATGGCGATGAAGATGGTGAGGCACACCGCTGCCACCGCCGACAGGTGCAGGATCTCGGGGGAGCCGAACCAGCCCTTCTGGTTGCCTTCGTCCAGGACCGTCTGGAGCGCCCCCAGGCCGACCGCCATGAAGGCGATGCCGAACCAGTCGCCTTCCCTCAGAAGCTCGAGCCGCATGGGCGCGCGCTCGAGCGTCGGATAGAGCAGCGCGAGCATCACCGCGCCGGGGATGATATTGACGAAGAACACATATTGCCAGCCGTAATGCTCGGTCAGGTAGCCCCCGATGGTGGGGCCGATGGACGGCCCGAAGGTGGCCGTCATGGCGAAGGCGGCAATGCCCAATGGCCGCTGGTGCAGCGGCAACTTCGTCAGAATGATCGTGAAGGCCATCGGGATCATCACGCCGCCGCTGAATCCCTGGAGCCCGCGCAGCACGATCATCTGGCTGAGGCTGGTGGCGAACGCGCAGCCCACCGAAAAGATCAGGAACAGCGTGGCATTGCCGATCAGGAGGCGGCGGAAGCTGAAGACGCGGCTCAGATAGTCCGTCAGCGGGATCATGATGATCTCGCCGATCAGATAGGAGGTGGAGATCCACGTCCCGTTGTCGGAGCCGGTGCTGATGCCGCCCTCGATCTGCGGAAGGGAGGAATTGGTGATCTGGATGTCGAGGACCGCGATGAGTGCGCCGAGCATGCAGCCGGTCACAGCGATCCAGGTGCGAAGGCTCGCACCCTCCGGACCGTCCTGCGCGCGGGCGTCCATGTCACTCCTCCCCCGTTGCGGGCCTGCCCTGGGAGGATGGCGCCATGGTGGGCGCTGCCATATCGAGCGCCGCCGCCGCAGGAGGAGAAGTCGGCTCCCGCACCGAGATGGTGGTAGTCACCGACATGCCCGGTAGAAGCCGGCCGGCCAGCGGATCGGTGCGGTCGATGGTGACCTTCACCGGGATGCGCTGGACGATCTTGGTGAAATTGCCGGTGGCATTGTCCGGCGGAAGCAGGGCGAATTCCTGCCCGCTGGCCGGCGCGATGCTATTCACCACGCCGCGGACGGGGGTGCCGGGGAACGTGTCCACGGAAATGCTCACCGGTTGGCCCCGCCTCACATCGGTGAGCTGCGTCTCCTTGTAGTTCGCAACGATATAGGCCGCCTGTAGCGGGACCACGGCGAGAAGCTGCGTGCCGGGCTGCACATACTGGCCGACGCGCAGCGTGCGGGCGCCGACCACGCCGTCGACGGGCGCGCGCAGCGTCGTATAGCCGAGATTGAGCCGCGCTTGGTCGAGGACGGCCTGATTGTGCGCAAGGGTCGCCTTGGCCTGCTCCAGCTGGGCCTTTAGCGTATCGGCCTGCTTCAGGGCCGCCAGCAAGGCGGCCCTGTCCTTGGCCAGGGTCGCCTTCGCCTGCGCGATGGCCGATGCCGCCTGCTGGGCGTTCTGGACGCTGCCATAGCCCTCATTGGCGAGCGTGGCGTAGCGCTTGTCGTTCTGCTCCGCATAGAGTTCGGCGGCCTGATGCACGTCGATGGTGGCCCGCGCCTCGTCGATCAGCGCCTGTTGCTCGGCGATCTGCGCGGTGAAGTTCGCGATGCTGGCCGTGGCCTGGGTGACATCGGCCCGGGCTTGGTTGACGCTCGCCTCATAGTCGCGCGGGTCGATGGTCGCCAGGATGTCGCCGGCCTTGACGGTCTGGTTGTCATTCACCTCGACGGTGCGCAGATAGCCGGAAACCTTGGGCGCGATGGTGACAACGTCCGCCTGCACATAGGCATCGTCGGTCGTCCGTTCGAACCGCCACGACGTCCAATATTCGAACCCGGCATAGGCGAGGCCGCAAAGCGCCAAAAGCCCCACCGCGCTCACCAGGAGCAGGCGAAAGCGGGAGTGGGCCGGCCGCTGCTCGGGGGGCGGAGCAAGCGGCGGCGCATCGGGAAGGTTGACCGGCGGCACGACGCGCTCGGCCGTGGCGGGAGATGGATTCACGGCGATGTTCATGGGTCGCCCTCCAGGCGGTCGGGTATCGTCGGAGCATTATCGGACGGCACCCGTGCCGGGTCTTTCCGAAGCCCACGTCCCTATCGCAGGAGCACGGCGGAGAGGCCTTCCGCCGCGATGGCCGACGCTTACGTCCTGGCGCTCGAAAGGCCCAGAGCCTCCGCCATGCGGACGAGGTCCGCCAATGAGCGGGCTTCCATCTTCCGCATCACATGCCCGCGGTGAATCTTCACCGTGATCTCGCTCAGGCCCACCTCCGCCGCCACTTGCTTGTTCATCAGGCCCGAGGTGACCAGCGCCATGATCTGCTTCTCGCGCGCCGTGAGGGTCTCATAGAGCGTCTGGACATCGGAGACGGCCTTCTTGGCCTCCCGCCGCGTCTGATCGAGGGCGATGGCGGTCGAGACCGCATCCAGCATGTCCTGGTCGCGGAATGGCTTGGTCAGGAAATCCACCGCGCCCGCCTTCATGGCCCGGACCGTCATGGGGATATCGCCATGGCCGGTCATGAAGATGATGGGCATGTCCACGCCGGACTTGGCGAGCTGGGCCTGAAAATCGAGGCCGCTCACCCCCGGCAGCCGGATGTCGAGCACGAGGCAGCGCGGGACATCTGGGAGCGTGGCGCCGAGCAGGTCAGCGGCGGAGGCGAAAAGCTCCACCTTCAGGCCGATGGACCGGAACAGGCTGGAAAGCGCCTCACGCAGCGCCGCATCGTCGTCGACCACGATAACGAACGGTTCTGTGGATTGCAGGGGATGGCGGGATGGCGGGCGGGTGGTCACGATCCGGCTTCCTCAATCACAGGCAGCATCACCTTGAAGCACATTCCGCCTTCATCGTTTAACGCGGCGGAAATACGGCCGCCATGGGCTTCGATGATCGATCGCGAAATCGACAAGCCCATGCCCATTCCGTCTGTCTTGGTGCTGTAGAAGGCGTCGAACAGCATGGGTAAATTCTGCGGGTTTACGCCGGGGCCGCTGTCTCGAACCTCCATAACCACGGCCTTATCGCCTTCCGTGACGGTGAGGGCCGTGCGGATTTTCAGATGCCGCCGTCCTTTTGGAACCGCCTCCATGGCCTGAAGCGCATTCAAAGCGAGATTGATGATGACCTGCTGGAGCTGGACCCGGTCGCCGAGGATCGGGGGCAGATCTCCGCCAAGGGAAAGATCGAACGACACACGATTGCTCGACAGTTCCCGCTCGAGCAAAAGGAGGACATCGTCCACCACTTCGTTGATGTCGGTCGCCACGTGAAGCGGGTCGCTGCGACGCGCAAGCGATCGCAGCCGGGCCACCACGTCGCTGGCCCTGCGGCCATTGCGGATCATCTGCTGGACCGTCGCCCGCGCCTCCTCGATGTCTGGAACTTCCCGTCCGAGCCAGCGCAAGCACGCTTCGCCATTGGTGATCACGGCGGCGAGCGGCTGGTTGACTTCGTGGGCGATGGACGCCGTCAGCTCTCCCATGGTGGTGATGCGCGTTACGTGCGCCAGCTCGGCCTGCGCCTGGTGAAGTGCATTTTCGGCCCGCTTATGCGCGGTGATGTCGCTGTTCGTCTCCATGGTGGCCAAAGGCCGGCCGCGCTCGTCGCGCTGAAGCGACCAGCGGCTCATGATCACCAAGCGATCACCCTTCCCTGTGGTATGCACGAGTTCGCCTTCCCACCGTCCGGTGCGATGGAGCTTGGCTTTGATCTCGGACACCGGCGAGGGGAAGGCGGTCTGCAGAAGCGCCGCCGCCTTCCGGCCCACGGCCTCGTCCCGCGGCCAGCCATAGAGCTTCTCGGCGCCATGGTTCCAATAGGTGATGGTGTCGGCATCATCACGCACGAAGATCGCGTCGTGCGTCAGATCGAGCAGGTCGGCCTGCTCGCGCAGCGAGCGCGTCGCCTTCTGGTTTCGGAGCGACAGGAGGGTGGTCACGGTGATGGCAGCGATGCTCACCACGCTGCGCATGGTGGCGGCGAGACCATAGTCCTGCCCATGAATGATGGTGAAGCTCAGCAAGGTGAGGCAAATGCAAGCGCCGCCCACCAGCAGCAGGCCGCGGCGCTCCAGGAAGCTGGCGGAAAACAGGACAACGCCGACGTAGAGCACCGCGATCGCCATATCCAGCGGGGACAGCGTATCGACAATGAAGATTGTCGCCGCGAGCCCCGCCGCCATGGTCGGCATGAGCCACCCTCGGGATGGCTGACCCTCATGCAAGCCGGAATCTAGGGTACTCTCTGAGCTGGACATTTCGTCCTCGGCGATTGGTGTGGCTTCAGATCGAGTCTGCGAAGCTCGGCGGATTTGGCAAGTGCACGCGGATGTTGCGCGCATATGCTTCGGGAAGATTGCGGGTTTTCTGTGCAGCTGTCTTGCCGAACCACCCTTGGAGGTCGAAATCGCACGTCGTTCTGCGTGCGGCTCCGGTCCTGCCGCGGCCGGCAGTCGCCACACTGTTTGCCCTTCTCTCGTGTTTCCAGTCTTGACCATACGTAAGTATGCGCACCTCACACTCCCCGCATGTCTGTCCAAACCCACGTAGAATGGAGAGATGGTTCATTCATAATATTATCTGGTCATCAAAGTTGGCGACCGGAGCGCATCCAACGGCAAGAGGTGAGTATTAGTCCATCCATATACAATGAATGTATTTGAATGGACAAAGACAAATTCTCTTCGGAAAGATGTCCGGCCGCGCTCCTTCGAGGAACCCGGGCCATGTCGATCAATGTCTCCCCGCCCTTCGCCGGCTTCGTCTCGCATGTCGTCGATGGAACAAGGCAACCCGCATCGCTGGAGTTGCTGTCCCAGATGGCTGTGCCGGCGGGCGCCCCGCATGACGCCCTGTCCATGCGGCTTCAGCACATGGGGATGGTCGTCGCCATAACGGCCCTCGACCGGCATGCGCCGATGACTGCCTGGGAGGGCGCTGCCGGGTCGATGGGCATCGACGGTATCCATTTCCAGGTGGCTGGCCACGCCATCCAGAGGCTCGGCCTGCCTGATGACCCTGCGCGCGAAAGCGCGCGACCCACAGCCTGCGAGGACCCGGTTGTCGAGAGCCTGTCCCGCGCCCTGGAGCGCGCCGAGCGGGGCGAGGATGAATATGGAAGCATCTGTGCCGACGCGCTGCGCCTTGCCATCGCGACGCGGCTGCTCATGGCGCGCGCACCCTCCGGCGATATTCAGGTCCGCGAGCCGGAGCCGGCGGCGCCAAAGACCAAGACGGGGCTCCCGAAATGGCGCCTCAAGCGGGTGGAGGCCTATATCGAGGCACATCTCGATGGCGCGGTGACCCTTGCCGACATGGCCTTGGCCGCAGGCCTCAGCCGGATGCATTTCGCCTCCCAGTTCCGTATCGCGACGGGCATGCCGCCACGCGAATATCTGCTTCGGTGCCGGATTGAGCGAGCCCAGCGCATGCTTCTGGAGACCGGTGAGCCGGTGGTGGAGATCGCGCTCGCGGTGGGCTTCCAGACCCAGGCCCATTTCACCACCGTGTTCCGCCGCTTCGTGGGCGACACGCCCTGCAGGTGGCGCTGTGCGAACCGTTGCTGCCACTGACCCCTCTTTCTTCGCGCCGCATGCGCCTCAGGAACGCGGCGACTGATGCGTCCAGGCAGCGCCGATCCCTGCGGCAGTCTCTTGGAGTCGACGCACGGGCTTGCCTGTCTCCCTCTGCCTCACCCTGGCCGGATGCGCTGCCTTGTTTGCCGGCTCGGCCATGCGCGGTGAAGCGCCCGGGTTTTGGCGTCGCAGTCCTTGGCGCTGGATGGCCGGTGTCTGCGTGATCCTGAACATTGCCCTGATCGAAGCCGGGCTGTCCTGCTGTCCGCCAACTTGCAGTTCGGCAGCTTCTGATCATCCGTCACACGATATCCGCGGATATCATGCGAGGTCCGCGGATATCATGCGGGCGCGCCAAGCGCGCGGTCGATGCAGTCGATGATGGCACTGCCGTCGAACGGCTTGCTCAGAAAGCCCACGGCGCCCGCCGCCATGGCCTTGCGCCGGATACGCTCCTCCGGAAACGCGGTGATGAAGATCATGGGCACCATATTGCCCTGCGCCCTCAATCTCGCCTGCAGCTCGATGCCGGATACGCCCGGCATCTGGATATCGGTGATCAGGCAGGACGTGTCATGCACCCGCTCGGAATTGAGGAACGCATCGGCCGAGGCGAACGTGCTGGCACGCAGGCCCAAGGAGCGTATGAGGCTCTCGAGGGCTGTGCGCACAGCTTCGTCGTCGTCAACGACGGTTATGATCGGGTGGTCGGACACTTTGAAAATCCTTTCGTCGGCCGTCGCTTCGTGCCTGGCGCCGGCGCATCCGCGTTTTGGGAAAGATGGCCCCAAACGCCGGAAAATTAAATCATACGGTAGTTTGCTGGCCGCGGCGGGAAAGGGCTTATTGACCGCCCCAGATCCGTCCTGCGATGCACGCATAAACGCGTTGAACAGGCGGGCGATGTCACGCCCGCCTGTTCAGGTCACTCACGGGAGGCCGCCGATACGGCGGCGGCCGCTTCCGCGCGGAGGGATCTGGATCACTCCACGTCCGGGTCGAAGGCCGGACCCCAGTGAGGATTGACCTCCTGGTGGAGCGGCGCCTGCTGGGCACTCTGTGAAACCAGCTGCGGATTCGCAGGGGCATAGGGGCTCAGCGTCTCCTCAGCGGAGACGCGATACTGCTCCGCATTCTCGGGGCCGATGCCGGGATCCGCGAAGGCGGCGGTGGACGCTGCCATCACGGTGAAGGTGGAAACGATAGCCAGGGTCTTCGTCAGGGTATTCATTGTGCTCACTCCTAGTTGAATGAGGAGAATGTACCCGGACGAGATCTGTAATATAATTCTACAAGTGTTTTGTTTTGCGCCCGTTGGTTTCTGACTCGCCATCCTTAAGTATAGTTCAGGCGCTCTGGCATGGAAATTCTACGGTAAGGCCCGCCCGCCGACATTGGGGGCCGTGCCAAAGGATCTGCGGATGAGAGGCCCATACGCAAGGATTAGGGCGGAGGCCCTATGGCTGATAGGCGGTGAGACGCGATCCTCGCAATGATCTGGTCAACAGGCGGAGGGGATCACCATGCACGCCGCATCTAAGCTGACGATCATTCTTGGCACGCTTGTTTTCGTTCTCGTAGGCGTCGAGATGTCTCCGGCAGATCCCGTCCTGATGCAGGGACAAGATGCAGCCGAACTCGCGCAGACGAACGGAGGCCCGCCGCCCGCGAGCGTTCAAGCAAGCCTGCCCGCCCCCGCGAGCATTCTCGTTGCCCCGAAGGGCTAACCACCCTCCCATAAGAAGGTTTCTCTCATGACCATTCTTTACTCCACCAAGGTCACCGCAACCGGGGGCCGCAAGGGCACGATCCGGAGCGAGGACGGCATCCTCGATCTCACGCTCGCCCTCCCGAAGGAGCTGGGCGGCATGGGCGGGGCCACCAATCCCGAGCAGCTTTTCGCCGGCGGCTACGCGGCCTGCTTCGAGAATGCGCTGCTGCGCGTGGCGCGGGAGTCCGGCCACCGTTTTGCCGATGGGGACGTCGAGGTGGTCGCCGAGATCGGGCTGAGCCGCAACGAGGCCAATGCCTTCGTGCTGCACGCGGCGCTCGCCATCACCCTGGCCGGGGTCGATCAGGCGATGGCGGAGCAGCTGGTGCACGGCGCCGATGCCATCTGCCCCTATTCCAATGCCATTCGCGGCAATGTGGATGTCACCAAGACGGTGACGGTGCGGTGATGACCGCAGATGAGGAGGAAGACATGAGCGACAGTTTGGATACCACGCCTTCGGGCAAGATCGCGGTCGTCACCGGCGGCAGCCGCGGGCTCGGGCGCAGCACCGTGCTCGCCCTGGCGAAGAACGGGGTGCACACGATCTTCACCTATCGCGCGAACCGCGTCGAGGCCGACCGGGTCGGCAGCGAAGTGGCGGAGCAGGGTTGCCGGTCGATCGCGCTGCCGCTCGATACCAGCGACATCGCATCGTTCGACGGCTTTGTGACGCGTGTGCGCCAGGCCCTTGCCGATCTGGGCGCCGACCGTTTCGACTATCTGGTCAACAATGCCGGCACCGCGCACCACAACTCCATCGAGCAGACGACGGAAGAAGAACTGGACGCGCTCTACAATGTCCATTTCAAGGGCGTGTTTTTCCTGACGCAGAAGCTGCTGCCTCTCATTCGGGACGGCGGGCGCATCGTCAATCTCTCCTCTGGCCTGACCCGCATCATCGTTCCCGGCAGCGCGCCCTATGGCGCGATGAAGGGAGCGGTGGAGGTCCTCACGCGCTACATGGCCAAGGAGTTCGGTCCGCGCGGCATCGCCGTGAACGTCGTTGCGCCCGGGGCCATCGCCACCGATTTCAGCGGCGGCATGGTGCGCGACAATCCCGAGATCGCCCGCCGCATCGCCGAGATGACCGCGCTCGGGCGGGTGGGACAGCCGGACGACATCGGGCCCATGGTTGCGTCCCTGCTCTCCGAAGCGAATCGCTGGGTCAATGCGCAGCGCATCGAGGTCTCAGGCGGCATGTCCATCTGATGGCCACACCCCGACATTCCCTTTGGGAAGCCGGAGTCGGGTCGGCTCCGTGAGGCCCGGCTGGCTGCGATCGCGCAGACCTCCGTCCGGGTCCCGTGCCGTCGGCGTTGGGCGGCTCCCTTCACATCGACAGCGCCTGCCATTCGATGAATTCATCGGTACGGCGGACGCTGTGCATCCAGCCCATGCACTTCAGATTCTGGTGGGAGGAGGCGTCGCGCAGCGCGCCACCCGGGCCGTTGATCGAAACCACCTGCGCGCGCAGCCGGCCGGCGACGACCCGAGCGAGTTCCGGCTCGGAGGTCCAGACGGCCGCGGTGGCGCCATAGCCACCGTCATTCGAGATCTGGATGGCCTGATCGATCTCGTCATAAGGGATCACCAGAATTACCGGGCCGAGTATCGTTTCCCGCGTAATGCTCATCTTATGGAGCGTATTCGAAAGGACGGCCGGCTGGAGGAAGGCGCCAGTGGCGTCGCTCATGTCGATCGGCACTCCGCCGAATACGAGCTCGGCCCCCTCGGTAGCGCCGCGTTCGATCGCTCCCATCACCGCGTTTCGCTGCTGCCGGGAGATGAGCGGTCCGATATCGGTATCGGGGGCCAGCGGATCGCCCAGCTGCAACAGCGCGGTCGCCTGGCGCAGGGCGGCGACAAGCTCGCTCTGGCGATGGCGCGGCACAAGGAATCGATCCTGCCGCGCGTGCCACTGGCCGCTGGCAAACAGGCTGATGTCGCGCAGGCCCTCGACCGCCGAGGCGATGTCGACATCGGGAAGAATGATCGCCGCCGAGCGCCGCCCGGTCTCGAGCGTCAGCGGGTTTGACCGCGACGACGCGATGGAGGCGAGGCGCCGGCCGTCCGGATCGGACGTGGAAAGCGCCACGCGGTCGACGTCGGGATGCCCGGCGAGGTGTTCTGCGGTCTCTCCCACGGTCACGAGGATGCTGAGAACGCCTTCGGGCAACCCGGCTTCCATCATCAGTTCGCCGATGATCTGGCCGTCCAGCGCGGTGATGGGATTGAGGGCCAATATGACGGCACAGCCGGCAAGCAGCGCTGGGATGAGCCAGCCGACCGCCATGCTATGCGGCGCGTTCCAGGCGGGCATGGCCACCACCAGCCCGGCCGGTTTGCAGGTGATCGTCATGTCGCCGGCGGCCTTCCCGCATCCGTGTGTGCGGGACCGTGCAGCTTCGAGATAGAAGGCAGCCTGGGCGGCGAGGCGGTCACCGAGCAGAGCGTTGAAGCGCAGCGGTATCGCGTTCTCACGGGTGATGAGCGTCAGCAGGGACGGCAGGCGTTCGACATAGGACGACAGGAACCGCTCGACGACATTCATGCGCTGGGAAAGCGGATGCCCCGACCAGACGCCGGTGTCGATCGCGTGCCGGGCCGTCCGGACGGCAAGGTCCACGTCCGCAAGACTGGCAAGGGGCGCAACGCCGACCCATTCCCCATTGAACGGCGAGCGAACCTCGCACAGACCGCCGCCAAGCGGCTCCATGCGCCGGCCGCCGATGAAGTTAAGATTATAAACCACCATCTCCGAAAATCTCCGGCGTCGGACGCGGAGCTAGCAATCGCCCTTTCGAGGCGCGCGACGACGCTCATTGGCAGGGTCCGCAGATGATGGCCCGACAGCCGGGGCGAGGCTCGTTCAGCCCTGTAAATCCGCGTAAAGACTGCGCCTCTGTCTGTGAGCGGGCGCGGCTCTTGCCAGAGCCTGATCCGATCAGGTTGAATCAACCTGATCGGTGAATCAGTCTCTCAATTGTTGATAGAGAGCGGGTCGATCGCACTCTAGGCGCCGTCCGCCAGCAATCTGCGGGCAACCGGCAGGAACGGGCTCGGCGCATGCTCGGCGAACCGGCAGCAGATGTCGGCGAGGGCCGATGCGGTCTCCGCCCGCGGATCCAGGCGATGTCGCGCCAAGGCGATCTTGAGCTCAAGATGATGGGCAGATTGGCGTTTTGCCATCTCCAGCCCCTCCAGCATCAACTGGTCCACGCTCTGGGTGGAAGCACCCGCCGTGGCTTCCAGTTCCGCCCGCGCGAGGAGAAGGTCGGCAAGAAAGCAGCTGCCGCCGCAGGCGTGCGCTTTCTCCAGCGCCGCTGTGGCCGTGGCGCGTGCCGCGTCGATGAGTCCGAGCTGGCCCTGACCGCGTGCCAGGTTCACCATGATCTCCACGGTGATGACGTGATGGTCCTCGATCTGGCAGAAGGCCAGAGCCCGCTCCATGGCCCTCACGCCCTCTTCGGGCCTTCCCCGAAGGACGGCGAGCGTGCCCAAGAGTCCCTCGCTGACGACCCTGTAGGGCGTGAGCGCATGTCGGGAGGCGTGATCCACGGCCCGGCACAGACGCTGCTCGGCGAGGTCCAGCTCCTCATTCCACAGCGCAACCTCGCCCGTGTACATGAGCGCAATGCAGATCGAGACCGGATGGCCCCGGCGCTCGGCCTCTTGGATGCTATCCTCGGCAAACCGCGCGGATCGCAGCGTGTCGCCGCGCAGCCAGAACGTCCGTGCCATGATCTCCATGGCGCGGACGCGATGGTCATAGCCGAAATAGTCGACATTGGCGGGAGCGGCCACAGGGATGTGCTCGAACCCGCGCTCGCCAAAAACCTGCGACTTCAGTTGATCGCCCACAAGATGATGGCTGCAGCCGATCATCCATTCGGCCATGGCCATTGCTTCCGGCGTGCCGACGGCGGCACTGAGCTCCGCGCACCGCTCCGCGACGGCAAGCGAGCCGCGGAAATTGCCGATGCGCGTCAGGAAGATATGCTCACCGCCGAGCAAATGGAGTTCATGCGTCGGCTCGTTCAGCCTCGCTGCCAGCGCCTGGCCGTGGGCGATGGCCGAACTGGTCGTGCCGCGGTTGCCGCGGGTGAACATGGCTCCAATGGTCAGCCCTTCCAGCAGCAGCAACTCGACATGGCTCCCGCGGGTGTCCTCGCCCATCGCCTCGAGCGCCATGCGGCACCAACTCTCGCATTCACCGAGCAGCGCCAGGCCGAGAAAGAGGGGTGCAGAGATCGCCGCGAGCGCAACGAATGCGTCGCGGCGCGCGCCGTCGGCCTGGCCCCAGCGCAGCGAAGCGCGGATGTCGCCGATGCGGACAGCGTGCGCCGAGAGGTCTCGGCCGCTGAATATGGCCGTGTCCAGCTTGTCCGTGCGCAGGACATCGATGAGATGCTGGATCAGCCGCTGAGACATTGCGTCGGATTCATCGGCCTCTTTAAGCTTACGGTTTGCGAAGGCCCGGGTCGTATCCAGAAGGCGGAAATAGACCGGCGAGCCGCTCGCTGAAGCCCAGATCAGCGATTTGTCGACCAGCCCGGTCAGCGCGCTGGCGACAGCGAGCTTGTCCTCCTCCGCATCCGCGGCGACCGCCAGGGAATCCTTGAGCGTGAAGAGGCCAGCGAAAACCGACAGGCGGCGCAGCACGCGCTGATCGCGCGGTGACAGCAGCGCATGGCTCCAGTCGAACACGGCGTCCAACGTCTGATGCCGGGCAGGGGCGCCCCTGCGTCCCTCCCAGTATAGCCGGACACTGTCGCTGAGCATGTCCGCCACCCCCCTCAGCCCGAACGTGCCGGCGCGGCTCGCGGCCAGCTCGATGGCGAGCGCCATCCCGTCAAGGCGCCGGCAGATGTCGGCAACCAGTTCTGCGCCCGCGTCATCCAGCAGCGCGCGATGGCCGCTGGTCGCGGCGCGGTCCATGAAGAGCTGCACCGCGGGGAAGGTCAGCGCCTCGGCCGCCGTGAGCGCCGCCCCCTCCGGCGGGGCGGCCAGAGGCGGCAGCAGGTGCACGTGCTCCCCCTCCACCCGCAGCGCCTCACGGCTGGTGGCGAGCAGGCGCAGCTTCGGCAATTCACCGAACAGGCGGGCGCACAGGGCCGCGGCGGCGTCGATCAGGTGCTCGCAATTGTCGAGGATCAGCAGCATCGGCCGGCCCTGCAATTGCGCGACGATGATATCTTCGGTCTGGCCTGGCTTCGATACGATCCCAAGGGTGGTGGCCAAGGCGGAAGGGACCAGATTTGGATCGCGCACCGGGCTGAGGTCGACAAAGGCGACGTCGCCATCCTTTCGAGTCTGGATCGCATGACCGACGAACAGGGCGGCCGTGGTCTTGCCCATGCCACCGGGGCTGACGAGTGTGACGAAGCGATGGTCATTCAACATCCCGACCAGATCGTCCACGAGCGGGTCGAGCCCGACGATGCGGGCCGCCGGCAGCGGAAGCCGCTGCGCGGGTCGGATCTGGGGCTTGACCGGCTCATCCGGCGCGCCGTCACCGAAGCCGGATACCGACGCGTGCGTCGGGCCCGAGGCGGTGTCTGACCAAGAGACCGGTGCAACGAAGCAATAACCGCGGCCGACCAGGTTCTCGATATACTCGCCGTGCGCCTCGCCGCCGTTGAGTGTCTTGCGCAACGCGGAAATGTGCACGCGGAGATTGGCTTCCTCGACCGTCAGGCCGGGCCACGCGTGAGCCAGGAGCTGGCGGTGGGTCAGCACCTTTCCGGAATTCTCCACCAGGGCGATGAGCAGGTCCATCGCCCGGCTTCCGACCGGGATGACGTCCCCGTCGCGCGCCAGCCGCCGGCGGGCGGGGTTCAGCGTGTACGGCCCGAAGATCGCCATCCGCCCGGCGGGGGCATGGTCGGAGACCTCAGGCATATGCGGCCTTGCGACCGGCGCGCGGCGTCATCTGCGGCATGGAGGGCCCACGCCAATGTCCCACGGACAAGCGCGACCTGTCATTCGAGGCCTGTGGCACGAAAAGCTCCTCCCAAAGCCGGTTGATTACGCCGCCAGACATCGTCGTGACCAAAGCTCGATTCACCCCATCTCGGAAATGTGATCAGGGGGCACCGGCTTCCGAACTGGAGGCATTGCACCGCTGCGCCCCCGTCACGGCGCTGCTGGTGCATTTTCATTGCCGCCAATTTACGCGGTATTCTTCTGGCCGACCATAGGTCTGTGCTAGGTTATAGGGATGTCTGACGTCCTCTCACCGCCATGCGGCGTCAGATCCATTTCTGCCCAGGTGTCAGAGTGGCAAGATGAGCCGTGGAGTGGTGTACGCCCTGGCCGGTCTCTTCCTGGCGGCGGCATTTCGCCCGCTGGGCGCGGCCGAATTATCCTTTGCCATCGGCCACCCGCCGCAATCCTACCTCGTCAGGGGCGGCGAGGTCTTTGCCGCAGCCCTTCGCCAGGAGACCGGGGGCGAGGTGACCGCGCGTGTCTATGCCATGTCGCTGCTCAGCTTGGCGGAGACGTCGCCCGGGCTCCGCGCCGGGCTCGCCGATATCGGGGTGGTGCTGACCACCTACCAGGCCGGAGAATATCCTGCGACCAACCTGATCCACGACGCATCCATGGTGCTGGACAGGTTCTCCAGTCTGCCGCGCCGGTTGAAGGGGGCCGCCTATGCGCCGGCCATGGCCGAGTTCATCCTGACGCGCTGTCCGGAATGCGTCGCGGAATTCGCCCGCCAGAACCAAGTGTACACCGGCGCGGCCGCGACCACCCCCTATGCCCTCAGTTGCGTTCGTCCCGTTCGTTCCGTGGCGGAGCTCCGTGGCGCCCGGCTCAGGGTCGGCGGCGCGAACTGGGCGCGCTGGGCCGAGGCGATGAAGGCCGTGCCCGTCACCATGGCCGGCAACGAGATGCTCGAAGCACTGACGCAGCGCATCGTCGACTGCGTCGTCCTATCCCTTCCCGATGTCCGCAACTTCGGCTTGAGCGGCTCGATCCGCTCCATCACGGCGGATGTTCCCGGCGGGGTCTATGTGGCAGCCTTCGCAAACGTCAACCGCGATGTCTGGCGCAGGCTGACGGCCGCGCAGCGCAGGGCCGTCCTGAAGGCCACCGCCTGGGGAACGGCTACCGCCAATTGGGCCTATAGCGAGGGCGAGCAGCAGGTGATCGGGCAGACCATGGCGGCTGGCGGCACCGTCCACGAGGCCGACGCGGCCGTCCGGGAGGCGAGCGCGCGCTTCACTGAGACCGACCTCGGCCGGCTTGCGGAGATTTACGCCGCCCAGGGCGTCGCGCGCAGCCGGCAGATGCTGGACGAATTCCTGCCGATCCTCGAACGATGGGCGCTGCGTGTGGGCCACGTCTCCTCCGCCGAGGAACTGGCGGACATCTATTGGCAGGATCTCTATTCGAAGGTGGACGTAAGCGACCCCGGCCGCTGAATTGCCGGCACGCCACACGTGAAAGCCGCGCCAGAGGGGTATGGGGTGAGCAGGATCATTCGGCTGATCGATGCGGCGGCTCGGGCGGGGGCCGTCCTGGGCAGCGCGGCCGTCCTCTTGATGATGGTGCATGTCGCGCTCGATGTGGTGGTGCGCAAGCTGCTGGGGCAGCCCCTGCCGGGAACGCTGACCACCGTGACGCACTACTACATGGTCCTCATTGTCTTCGCGCCACTGGCCCTCGTCGAGCGGCACGGGGGCCACATCTCGGTCGATCTCCTGGTGCCGCTCCTGCCGGCCCGCGTGCAAAGGCTCATGCAGGCGGCGAGCGGGCTTGCCGCCGGTCTGATCATGGCGCTGGTCGCCTGGCGCGGCTGGATGGATGCGGTGCGCGACTGGGAGGTGAGCGCGGCGCAGGTGCAGGGCAGCGCCATCATGCCGGTATGGCCGGCTCATTTTGCCGTCCCAATCGGAGCCGGGCTCCTGGCCACCGCCTTTCTGCTGCGTCTCGCCCCTCTCTTGTCCGGCGATGCCTCTTCCCAGCGGCAGCCGGAGCATGAGCCGTGAGTGGTATCGAAATCGGCCTGCTCGCGCTGGTTTTGCTGATTGCCGCTCTGCTGCTCGGCATGCCCATCGGCCCGGCGCTCATTGGTGTCTCCTTCCTCGGCCTGTGGGCGGTGAAAGGGTGGACGGTGGCTCTCGGTGCCCTCGGCGTCGTGCCGTTCAATTTCGCGGCAAACTGGGTTCTCAGTTCGCTGCCCATGTTCCTTCTTCTCGGCCACCTATGCCACCGCGCCGGGCTGACCGACGGCATGTTCCGGCTGGCGCGGCTATGGCTCGCCGCCGTTCCGGGCGGGCTCGCCATCGCCTCGGTCCTCGGCGCCACCGGCTTTGCCGCAATGTGCGGCTCCTCGCTGGCGTGCTCGGCGACGATCGGCAAGATCGCGATCCCGCAGATGATCGAGGCCAGATACCACCCCCAACTCGCAGTGGGCTCGGTCGCGGTGGCGGGAACCATCGGCGCACTGATCCCGCCGTCGATCATCCTCATCTTCTATGGGCTGATCGCCGAAGCGCCGGTGACGCTGCTCTTCCTTGCCGGCATCAGTGCCGGGCTCCTCACATCCATCGGCTATATCCTCGTCATCCTCATCCGGACCCGGCTCGACCCCTCGCTCGCGCCGCCGGTCGATCACAACGCCACCCGGGCCGAGCGGCTCGCCGCGCTGCGCGAGAGCTGGCCGGTCATCCTCCTCATCCTCGCGGTCTTCGGCGGCCTGTTCGGAGGCATATTCACCCCCACCGAGGCCGGCGCGGCCGGCGCGGCGGCGGCGGCGCTCATCGGCTTTGCCAAGCGCTCACTCAGCCTTCGCGCCTTTACCGAAGCGCTGGGAGAGACGGCGGGCACGACCTGCGCCCTCATCCTGATCGGTATCGGCGCGAGCCTGCTGGCACGGTTTCTGACGCTCAGCGGAACCGGAGTGTTCCTAACCGATATCTTCGCCGTGCTCGGCGAGCGCCCGGCGGCACTGATGCTGGCCATCACGCTGCTCTATGTCTTCCTCGGATGCTTCCTCGAGCCCATCAGCGCCATGTTGATCACCTTGCCGATCGTCCTGCCGCTTGTGGCCAAGGCGGGGCTGGATCCGATCTGGTTCGGCGTCGTCCTGACGAAGCTGCTGGAGTTCGGCATGCTGACGCCACCGGTCGGCCTCAACGTTTTCGTCATCAAAGGCGTGGTCGGCGACCTTATTCCCACTTCGGAGATTTTCCGCGGTGTGTTCTGGTTTCTCCTGATGGACATGGCCGTGCTCACGCTGCTCATCTGCGTGCCCGATATCGTTCTCTTCCTGCCGTTCGTGCTCGGATAAGCCTTCGCGGCTCCAGTGATCGATGACCTGATACGATTCTTAACGGCACTTTACGCCGCTTGGCTCCCCTTATGCGTCGCGCCAGCTAAGCTGATCTTGCCTCGTGGACCGATGGAGACAGCAATGGATCGCAATCATGGATGTTCGCCTCGTCCCGTTGGGATGGATGGGCTTACGAACCGACATGGATGGTCTCCAGGTGAAACCGACCCCGTACGCCGAACCATGGCCAATGCGGTGACGGCTATCCTGCTTCAGGCCGAGGTGATCCGCCGCCACGCAACGGATGATGGCCTGCTGGAGCCTGTGCTCGAAAGCGCCAGCGAGCAGATCACGCTCAACGCCAAGCGAATATGGAACCAAATGGAAGCCACCGTTCTGAAGCCGATGACATGAAAGGGTCCCGCAGCGGACGATCAGCATAATGCCCGACTTGGCGATGCGAGCCGCAATCCGCAACCAAGCCGGGCCCTCTGCACACGCCACCTTGCTCAAACCTGAGCCCGGCCGCCATCGACGAAGAGCTCGATGCCCGTGACGAAGGTCGAATCGTCAGACGCCAGAAACAGAGCCGCCTTCGCCACCTCCTCGGCGTGCCCCATGCGACCCATTGGGACGGTGCTTTTGAGCGTGCGCCGCGTTTCCTCAGGCAGACTCGCGAAGATATCTGTATCGACCGGGCCGGGACTGAGGACATTCGAACGGATCCGGCGGCCCTTCAGTTCGATGGTCCAGCCGCGCACAAAGTTGCGAACCGCCGCCTTACTCGCTCCGTAGATCCCCAGCCCGGCCGTGCCCTTCATCCCCGCGACAGAACCGGTGAGGATGATAGCGCCCCCATCGTTCAGAAGCGGCAGGGCTTTCTGCACCGTGAAGAGCGTACCCTTGACGTTGACGTCGAAGACCTTGTCAAACTGAGCCTCCGTAATCTCGTCTATCGTCGCGAGTTCACCAACACCCGCGTTGGCTACGACGATGTCCAAAGCTCCTCGCGCGCCAATAATTTCGTAGAGTCGATCCAAATCGTCGAGCTTGGATACATCGCCGTTGACGCCCACAGCGTTCGGCCCGATCGCCTGGACCGCCTCGTCGAGCTCCTTCTGACGACGTCCCATGATGAAGACAAAGGCGCCCTCGGCCGCGAATAGTTTGGCGATCGCAAGGCCAATCCCAGCGTTGCCACCCGTAACGACTGCCGTCTTCCCTGCGAGCTTGCCCATTTGCGCACTCCTCTTCGCTTGAGGTCCAGGGGCCAATCGCGTGTTGCGGCCGCTGCGTCTGGCAGGCACTGCAGGCCGACGGGCAGGGCAAAGGCCAGAAGCTTGCCAAGTAGGCGCTCCACAAAGTCGCCAGGCAACGACTCGTCGAGCCTCGCCCGATATCCAGGGCACGCCGAACCGACACCTTCCATGCCTCGCGCACCCGGTCCACAAGCTCGCGCCTGCGCGTGGGCCTCAGCGCTTTTTTGACAGCGCGTGCTGCAACATCGCCTTGGCGAATGACAGCTCCGCCACAATCCGCTTCAGCTTAGCGTTCTCATCCTCGAACTGGCGCAGACGCCGCATCTCAGACGGCATCAGGCCGGAGCACATCATGAAGCTGTGCGCACCCGCGCCGGGACGAGGTCTCGGCGCGGGTGGCGGGTCGCGCGATCAGGCCGCGAGGTCGAGCACGATGCGGCCTTCGATCTGGCCTTTGTGCATCTTGTCGAAGATGGTGTTGATGTCCTCCAGCCTGGCGGTGGAGACCGTCGCCTTCACCTTGCCGTCGGCCGCGAAATCCAGCGATTCCTGAAGATCGAGGCGGGTGCCGACGATCGAGCCGCGCACCGTGATGCCGTTCAGCACCATGCCGAAGATGTCGAGCGGGAAGCTGCCCGGCGGCAGGCCGTTGAGGGCCACCGTGCCGCCCCGGCCGACCATGCCGATGGCCTGCTCGAACGCCTTGGGGCTCACCGCCGTCACCAGCACGCCCCGGGCGCCGCCGCCAGTCTCGCGCCGGATCGCCTTTCCCGGATCCTCGTGCAGGGCATTCACAGTGAGGGTGGCGCCGAGGCGGCGGGCAAGATCAAGCTTGGCATCGTCCACGTCCACGGCGGCGACATTGAGCCCCATGGCCTTGGCGTATTGCACCGCCATGTGGCCGAGCCCGCCGATGCCCGAGATGGCCACCCAGTCGCCGGGCTTGGTGTCCGTCACCTTCAGGCCCTTATAGACCGTCACCCCGGCGCACAGCACCGGCGCGATTTCCACGAAGCCGAGATTGGCCGGCAGGTGGCCCACGAAGTTCGGGTCCGCCACCACATATTCGGCAAAGCCGCCATTCACCGAATAGCCGGTGTTGAGCTGGCTTTCGCACAAAGTCTCCCAGCCGCCGAGGCAGTGCTTGCAATGGCCGCAGGCGGTGTAAAGCCACGGCACGCCGACCCGGTCGCCTTCCTTCACATGCTTCACCCCGGCACCGACGGCGGAGACATAGCCCACGCCCTCATGCCCGGGAATGAAGGGCGGGTTTGGCTTCACCGGCCAGTCGCCCTCGGCTGCGTGCAGGTCCGTATGGCAGACGCCAGAGGCGCGGATCGCCACCTGGATCAGGCCGGGGCCGGGCTCGGGGATCGGGACTTCATCAATGGTGAGGGGTTGACCGAACGCGCGGACGACCGCCGCCTTCATTGTCTTCGCCATGGCACTTTCCTCCGGTTTTTTAGAAGCCGGCGCATGCTGTCTGCGACCGGCGTTGAGAGCTGGTTTTTCACGCATCTGGAGCGCGCGGCGCGCCCTCCCATCCCCGCCCGCGACGTGGGCGGGAATTCCTGGGGGAGCAGGGTCCCGGGAGCGGACGCCAAGGTCGCGCGCCCGGAACCGGGAGCTCCAATACTTCAGCGGCGCTCAGAAGAAGCCGAGCTTCTTTGGCGAATAGCTGACCAGCAAATTCTTGGTCTGCTGGTAATGATCGAGCATCATGGAATGGTTCTCGCGCCCGATGCCCGATTGCTTGTAGCCGCCGAACGCCGCATGGGCGGGATAGGCATGGTAGCAATTGGTCCACACCCGGCCGGCTTTGATGGCGCGACCCATGTGGTAGGCGCGGCTGCCGTCGCGCGTCCACACCCCGGCACCGAGCCCGTAGGGCGTGTCATTGGCGATGGCGAGCGCCTCGTCCGCGTCCTTGAAGGTGGCGACCGACAGCACCGGGCCGAAAATCTCCTCCTGGAAGATCCGCATCTTGTTATGGCCGTGGAACACGGTGGGCTGCACATAATGGCCGCCGGCGAGATCCCCCGGCAATGTGGCGCGGGCGCCGCCGATCAGCAGGTCCGCGCCTTCGTTTCGGCCGATGTCGATATAAGAGAGGATCTTGTCCAGCTGCTCCGCGGAGGCCTGGGCGCCGATCATGGTCGCGGGGTCCAGCGGATCGCCCTGCTTGATCGCCGCCACCCGCTTCAGGGCCGCCTCCATGAAGCGGTCGTAGATGCTCTCCTGGATCAGCGCGCGGCTCGGGCAGGTGCACACCTCGCCCTGGTTGAGCGCGAACAGGACGAAGCCCTCGATCGCCTTGTCGAAGAAATCATCGTCCTCGGCCGCCACGTCCTGGAAGAAGATGTTCGGCGATTTGCCGCCGAGTTCCAGCGTCACGGGAATGAGGTTCTGGCTCGCATACTGCATGATGAGCCGGCCGGTGGAGGTCTCGCCGGTAAACGCGATCTTGGCGATCCGGTTGGAGGAAGCCAGCGGCTTGCCCGCTTCCAGGCCGAAGCCGTTGACGATGTTCAGCACGCCGGGCGGCAGGATGTCGGCGATCAGCTCGGCCAGCACCAGGATGGAGGCCGGGGTCTGTTCCGCCGGCTTCAGCACCACGCAATTGCCGGCGGCGAGCGCGGGCGCCAGCTTCCACACCGCCATGAGGAGCGGGAAGTTCCACGGAATGATCTGTCCCACCACGCCCAGCGGTTCGTGGAAATGATAGGCGATGGTGTCGGGGTCGATCTCGGAGATGCCGCCTTCCTGGGCGCGGATGGCCCCGGCGAAATAGCGGAAATGGTCGATGGCCAGCGGCAGGTCCGCATTCAGCGTCTCGCGGATCGGCTTGCCATTGTCCCAGGTTTCGGCGCGGGCGAGCAGGTCGAGATTATCCTCCATCGCCTGGGCGATCTTGATGAGGATCAGCGCGCGGTCGGCCACGCTGGTGCGGCCCCACGCATCCTTCGCCGCATGGGCGGCATCGAGGGCGGCCTCGATGTCGGCGGCTTCCGAGCGGGCGATCTCGCACAGGAGCTGGCCGTTGATTGGCGAATGGTTCTCGAAATAGCGGCCGCTGAGCGGCTCCGCCCATTTGCCATTGATGAAATTGCCGTAGCGCGCCTTGAAGGGCGGGTACGAGGTGCGAATGAATTCCGGCTTGTTCATGGGGTTCCTCCGGGGGAGGCGGATACGGCCGGAGCGCCCGCGGGCGGATCTGGCCGGTCCATCTCTTCGTTGCGGGAGCGAGGCGCGCCGGGAGGCGGAGCGCCGGGCGTTCCGAACCGGCGAGCACCCGCCGCTTGCCGCGCGGCAAGGTCTGCGGAGGATCGGGCAAGGATTTGCCGCTGTCAGCGGAAGCGGGCCATTTCCCGGCCCCGACCTGTCGCAGGAATGCGACAGGTGCCGGCCCTCAATGGGGACGGTCGAGCTGGAGGCGGGACAGTTTGCGGTGCAGCGTGGCGCGCGAGATGCCGAGCATGCGGGCCGCCGCCGAGACATTGCCGCGCGCCCGGGCCATGGCGCGCTGGACCACGCCGCGCTCGCCGGCGCTGAAATCGTCCGCCCGCTCCTGACGGCCGAGCAGATCGTCGGCGGGAAAGGGCGTCGCGAGCCGCTGCTCGGTCAAGCCGAAGGCCAGGCGCGCGCACCGGCTGGCGCCGATCACCAGATCCTCCCGGTCCACCGCCAGCAGGCCCCTTGGCCCGCGATCATCATCCGCCACCAGGATCCGCGCATGGCTGAAGGCGGCGCGGAAATGGCGCTGCTCGATCCGCTGCGCGGCCTCCACGGTCGCGGCGGCGATCAGCTTCAGCAAGGCCGGGGTGAGGTCCGACCGACAGGTGGAGACATCGAGCGCCGCCGCCAGGCGACCTTGGGCGTCCCATATGGGGGCCACCGTGCAGCTGAGCCCGATATTGCGGGCCAGGAAATGCTGCTCGCGGTGGACGGTCAGGGCGCGCGCTTCCGCAAGACAGGTGCCGATGCCGTTGGTGCCCTCGCTGGCTTCGCTCCACACCATGCCGGTCCACAGGCCGAGCCGGCGGAAATCGACATCGTCGCCGGACGCCCCGCGACGGACCAAGGGAACCGCATCGGCGTCGGTGAGCATCACGCAGCAGCCGGCTTCCCCGGCCATGTGGAACAGCCGGTCCAATTCCCCCCCGGCGAGGCCGGCGAGCAGGTCGAGCTGCTCGAACGCGCGGGCAAATTCCCCTTGGGACAATCGCCGCGGAGGTCGCCCGTTGGCGGGGTCGAGCCCGTAATGGACCAGGGACCGGGACCAGGAAGCGGCAATTGCGGAACGTGCCGTCGCCCCATCGTCGCGCAGGGTGGAAAACACCCTGTCCGCATGATAGGCGTCGCAACGCTCGCTCATCACCCGCCTCGCGTTCCCATCCGCATTCCGATGTCCTTCCAGAGGGACATTATGACGATGCGGTTGCGGCAAATGAACCATCGGCGAACGCGACGTGTCAACCCACGGACGGCAATCGGCCGATCGTTCCGGGCGGTGCGTTGCTGGATCCTGTGCGGGGTTTTTTCAATAAAAGAAGGGGTCTGCTTGCGCCGGGATCTGGCGGATCTGGACCATCATCTCGGTTTCATTGGCTTTTTTGCGAGAGAGCCGCGCGCTCGTCCGCCGCTGAAGACTGTGCTGGTGCTTGGACGCCGTACCGATATGTCGCGCCTCTGAATGCCGATCAGCCCCGAAGTTCGGCACCGGGATGCGCGGGCGGGGCCGGCCAGACCATCTTCTGATAGACCCCGTCGCCCGGATCGACCGCCCGAAATCCGAGGCGCTGATAGAGCCGGCAGGCCGGGTTTCCGATCGCCACATGCAGGCTCACCGTGCGGCCCTCGTCCGCCGCCTGCGCGCAGACAGCGCGCAGCAGCGCGGAGCCGAGCCCGGCATTGCGGTTTTCGGGATGAAGCGTGATGTCCACCACGCGCAGGTCGTGCGGCGTCGCGAAGAGATGCAGCAGGCCGATGGGGCGGGCATCCCGCGCGATGATCATCTGCGCGGCGCCCGGATAATGGATTGCGTAATGATGTTGCTGAAAGCGGTACTGGTCGGCCAAGAAGGCGCGCAATTGCGCCTCCGGCCAACCCGCCGCGGCCAGCGTGTCGCGCCGAACGCCGATGAACAGGTCTTCCAGGAAGGCCCGGTCCTCCGCACGCACGGCGCGCTGCTGCACGCCGGGCGGCAAGGCGAATGTACCCGCGGTCATGGGGCGCGCGCCGGCTCAGTCCGGGACCGGATATTCGCCTTCGTTGCAGATGCAGAAGATGAAGGACAGCACCGGCTGCACATTGAGATGGGCGCCGCCGCCGCCGGCCGGGGAAATGGTGCTGAAGTCGAGCGTGGTGTCGGGATTGGCGGGCGTCTGGAGCGCCGGCCAGTTGGTGCTGGTGGTTCCCGTCGGCAATGTGACGGCGGCGGGATAGCTGGTGCTGCTCGGCCCCGCAGTCTTGTTGGCGATGTTGCCGGACACGTTCACCCGGTGTGTCAGGTGATTGTGGGCGGGCATCTGCGTCTCATTGAGCGCGATCGCGGGTGCGCCCGCGCGGGTGCCTCGCTGAAAGGTCTGCGTGGCACCGGCAGATACGCCGGTACAGACGGCGGCGCTGCCGCGCAGATCCGGAAGGCGGAAATCGTTCCTTCCGTCGCCACCATAGGTATTGCCGAGGATGGTGAATAGCGCCTGGAATTCACGCACCTGCAACAATTGCCCGTCGCAGGACATCCAGTTCTGTGGCACGTAATTTGTTGAAAAAATGCGGACTTCACCAATATATCCGTCCATGTCGCCGCTCCCGTTCTTGAATTTTCCACGAACTTCTGAGAGTTATTATCCCGACGGAAAGATCCCGCGCAAAGCGATGATGTAATTGATGCCGAGCACCGGCATGAGGTTGGAATGCGGCGCGCCGCCGCCGGAGACTGAGATCGCGACGCTGGCGAAGTCGTCATCGGTGGTGGCGGCGCCCGCGGGCGGGTTGGTATAGGGGACGAAGGGAGATGGGATGGTGGCAAAGGTCAGATCGGGGCCTGGCGCGCGGCTTGTTCCCGGCCCGGTGCTGGCTTGCAGCGGGTGGTTGTGGGTCGGCATCGTGGCGTTGGTGAGCGCCACGCTCTCGGCGCCCACGGCCTGCCCGAGGGTATAGGTCGAGAGGTTCGTCCCATGGCCCGTGCCGAGCGGGACGCGGCCGTTCATTTTGGGCAGCATGAAATTGACTCTGCCGTCGCCGCCATAGACCGTGCCGAGCAGCGTGAAGAGCGCTTCGTTTCCGGAGATCGGAAGCGTCGTTCCATCGCAGAAAACCCAGCCACTGGGCGGCTTCAGGCCGGCGAACATGCGGATCTCGCCGATATAATATTCAGCCATGCTTCTATCCTTTCCTTGAAGAGCACGTCACGGCGGATCAGGGGCGCGGGGGATAAAGGCCCTGGGTCGCGATGCAGAGATTGAATGCGAGCGAAGGCTGGATGTTCAGGTGGGCGCCGTTGCCGCCCTCATTGCGAATGGCGTCGGCCTTCACGGCAGTCAGCTGTGTCGCGGCGCCGTAATAATTGGCCTGCGGCTTGCTCGCGTCGACCTGGGTGACCTGGGCGAACACCGCGTTGTTCGGCGCGTTCACCGTGCCCTGCTGGGTTGAGACGCAATAGAGATGGGTATGCGCCGGCAGCTCGGCCTGCGTGAGCGTGACGGTTTCCACCCCCATGGGCGTGTTGAGCGCAACGGTGATGCGGTCAGCCAGGGGCTGGGTATTGAAATACACGGGCACCCGTCCGCGCAGGTCCGGCAGGGCGAAGTTGGCGCGGCCGTCGCCTCCGAACCGGTTGCCCAGCAGTGTGAACAGCGCCTGATTTTGCTGCACCTGCATCAGCTGGCCTTCGCATTTCGCCCATCCGTAGGGGATTCGGTCGTAGGGAAAAATGCGGATTTCACCCAGATAAAAATCGCTCATTGGCGCCTCCGGCGAAATGTTCTCGTTGCGGTGTTTGCAACTCTAGGCAGCATTTCATGGCAACAGCAACCACTTTTAAGTGTGTGCTTCTGTTTTGCAACCTGTGTGGCTCGCGCGGTTGCATTCGCCGTGTGCGATTCGTGCGCAAGGCATGTTCCGCCCCGCAATGTCGGCAGAAATGAATGCGCCCGCGATCGGCGTCGCGGGCGTGGGTTTCGGCATTTCGGGCGGGGGACGAACCCCCCGCCGGGGCGCGGTGTGGAGGGATCAGTTGTTGCCGATGCCGCGGTCGCCCTGCGAGAGGAACAGCGCGTCCTTCTGCGACAGCGCGTGGGTCTCGGGCTCGGCGAAGATATGGGTCGCGCCATGCGGTGCGGCGGTCACGCCATAGCCGAGGGCGGTGTCGGTGCCGCGCATCTCGCCGACGCTCGCGGCGGACTGCGCGGCGACCGAGTAATTCTCCTTGATCATGGCGGCTTCATATTCGTCGGCGCGCGCGGCGCCAGCGAACAGGATGGCGGCACCGAGCGCGAGCAGGGGGAAAGAGAACTTGTTCATCGAAGTGTCTCCAAGTGTTAGTGGGTTAGTGTTCGTGGGTTACACTCCCTATTCCGTTGCCCGTGCTCTTTCAGTTACAGGTACAGATAAAATCAAATTCAATCTCATGTGAGATGTTTGCCTGTAACCTTTTGCGGAAATTTCACGGATCACGTGCGCTCGCGGGCCTTTTTGGCGAGGCATGGGCGCTAAACCCGCAGTCGTCTCGCGGGTTCGTGATGGTCATGTCGGTAACGAAGCGCGGTGCCGCTGCGAAGTCCTCGTAAATGAGGACAGCATGCAGAGCGCCGATGTGGATCTTGATCACTTGATGATTGCCAGCCAGGCCGGCGACGCACAGGCGCATCACGACCTGCTGCGCCAGGCCTCGACGCATCTGCGCGCCTATTTTCGCCGCCAGCTTTCGCGCTATGGCCATGGGTTGGATGCAGCCGAGGATCTGCTCCAGGACACACTCTTGGTGATCCATACGCGCCGGCAAGCCTATCTGCCCGGATCCCCCGTGCTGGCATGGATCTATGGGATCGCGCGCTACAAATTGATTGATTTCCTGCGCGCCCGGCACCGATCATTCTCACATCTGCCCATCGAGGATGCGGAGCATGTGGCGGCACAGGATGGATATGAGGGCATTGATACGGCGCGCGAGCTGCGAAAGGCGCTGGCGAGCTTGCCGAACAACTTCCGCCTGCCCATCGAATACGTGAAGCTCGAGGGCCTCAGCATCGCCGAGGCGGCAGCCCGCACGGGCATGTCCGATGCCGCCATCAAGGTCAGCATTCATCGCGGCATGAAAAAGCTCGCCGCCATCCTTTCGGAGGCACGCCCATGAATACCGACGACCTGATCGACTTTCTCGCCACGCGCGTCGAGCCGGTCGATCCGCATCGGCAGGATCGCCAGGCGCTGGCGGCGCTTCTCATGTCGTTCGCCGCCGCAACCGCCGCCGTGATCGTCGCCTTGGGCCTGCGCGCGGACCTGATGGAGGCCATGGTCTCCGCCGGCTTCGCCATGAAAATCGGCTTCCTGGTGACGCTGGTGGCGATCGCGCTCTGGGGCCTGCGGAAGGGCGCGCGCGCGGGGGCGGCGGATCCGGTGCCGCTCGGCCTGCTCTGCGTGCCGCTGGTGCTGCTGTGGATGCTCGGCGCGCTGGAGCTGGCGCGGCTTCCGCTCGCCTCCTGGCGCGCCACCGTGCTGTTTTACGAATGGCCGGTGTGCCTGCTGTCCATTCCCCTGCTTTCGGCCTTGCCATTGGTCGCGCTTACCTTGGTGGTGCGCGAGGGGGCGCCGACGCATCTGCGCTATTGCGGAGCGCTCACAGGCTTGTGCGCGGGCGGGCTCGGCGCGCTGGCCTATGCCGCCTACTGCCTCAACGACACGCCGGTCTATGTGGGCGTGTGGTACGTGGCTGGCATTGCCGCCGTCACCGCCTTCGGCTGGCTCATGGGGCCGCGCATGCTGCGCTGGTGAGGGTGCGCGTTAGCGGCGCGGCGCCTGCGGGCGCTATTGTGCGGCGGGCGCGCGGGGGATAAAAGCACCCCTCGGCGTTCCGCGGGTTGCCCCTTCATGAATCAGTATAGGGCCGATATCGACGGCATAAGGGCGATCGCGGTTTCCCTTGTCCTTGTGTTTCACGCCGGATTTTCGTTTCTGCCGGGCGGATTTATTGGCGTTGACGTGTTTTTCGTCATCTCCGGTTATCTGATCACGGACAATCTGCTCCAGGCGATGCGCGCCGGGTCGTTTTCGCTGCTGGATTTCTATGATCGGCGGGTTCGGCGCATTCTGCCGGCGCTGCTGGTGGTGATCGCCGCGACGCTGGGCGCGGGCTTTTTGATCCTCGCGCCGGGCGCCTATGCGGTGCTCGGGCGCAGCGCGGCGTTCGCGGCGCTCGGCATTTCCAATTTCTTCTTCTTCCGCAATACCGGCTATTTCGACGGCGCGGCCGAGGCGATGCCGCTGCTCCACACCTGGTCGCTGGCGGTGGAAGAGCAATTCTATCTCGCCTGGCCGCTGGTGCTCTATGGCGCCTATCGTGGCGCGAGGCGCTGGCCGCGCCTGCTGCCGCTGGTGGTCGCGCTGGTGGTGGGCCTGAGCTTCGCCCTCGCCGCGCAGAAGGTGGCGGAAGGGGCGAAAAGCGCTTTCTATCTGCCCCTCGGCCGGGCCTGGGAATTGGCGCTGGGCGGCGCCCTGGTGCTGGCGCGCGATCGTCTCGCCCGGCTGCCCGGCTTCGTGGCGCAGGGGCTGAAGCTCGCCGGCCTCGGCCTCATCATCGCGCCGGCGCTGCTGCTGACCGCCGCCAGCCCGTTTCCGGGGCTCAACGCTTTGGCGCCGGTGCTGGGCGCGGCGCTGCTGCTGATGCCGACCCGTGGCCCGACCCTCGGCGCGCGGCTGCTCGCTTTGCCGCCGCTACCCTTCATCGGCCGCATCTCCTATTCGCTCTATCTCTGGCACTGGCCGGTGCTGGTGTTCGCGCGCCAGTACCAGAACGGCGATCCGCTGGGGACGGGGGAGGCGCTCGGCGCGCTCGCGGCTTCCGTGCTGCTGGCATGGCTCTCCTGGCGGTTCGTCGAACAGCCGTTCCGCGTGCGCCGCTTCGCCGCGCGCAAAGTGGTGCTGGCGGGAAGCGCAGCCTGCCTGCTGATGGCCGCGCTCTCCTTCGGCATTTATCGCGCCGACGGCATTTCCGGCCGCGTCTCGCCGCAATTGGAGGATCTGGGCTCGCTCGCGCGCATGTGGGCTTGGCCGTGCCCGCAGCAGGTCTCGCTGGATGGCGGGCCGAGCGTCTGCGTCGCCGGCGCCGATTGGGCGAGCGCCAAGACGCGCGGCGTGATCTGGGGTGACAGCCATGCCGAGCATCTGATGCATCTGCTGGATGTCGCGGGGCGCAAGACCGGCACGGCGGTGGCGCTGCTGCGCATCTGCCCGGCCATCTTCTCCGAGGACGGGTTGCGCCGCAAACCGGTGGGCCTGCCGCCGGAATGCGAGCGCACCTATCGCGCCACCCTCGCCATGCTGAAGGCGAACCCGCAGATTAATCTGGTGATGCTCGCCTCGAACTGGGGCTTCATGCCGGATTCGGTCTATCGCCGGGAGGGGGACGCGACCAGCCACGAGGCGGGGCTGCGGCTGATGCGGGAAACCTTCCTCGATCTCTTGCCGCGCCTCGCCTCGCCGGGCCGCAGGATCATCCTGTTCGCGGACATTCCCCATTGGGCGAGCGACCCGCTGCCCTGCGTCGCCGCCCACGACGGCTCGCTGCTGCGGGCGCCCTGCCGACGCGAGGTGGACCGCCTCACCCCGGCCGAGTTCGGCCAGGACCAGCGCGACGTGGATGCGATGTTCCGCTCGCTGCGCGGGGTGCGGGACGATGTGGTGGTGGCGGTGCCGGCGGACAAGATGTGCGACCAGAGTGGGTGCATGGCCCGTTTCGACGGGCAGTTCCTGTATTTCGACCGCGATCATTTCCGCCGCAACATTCCCCTGGCGACGCGCGAGCGTTTCGCCGATCTGCTCGGCCTGCCGGCGCTGATCGACGTCGGGGGCGGCGGGGCAAAGGCGGCGGCGCAGGCCGGGGAATGAGCGGGCGGCGGGAAATTTCCCGCCGCCATGACGGATGCGGGCATCATAGGCCGCGAATGTCATGCCCCGTTTGTCATGCCGTGTTCATCTATGGTCGCACAGGCTGGTTTCGTCCGTTGCGCGCAATCGCGCGCTCGGCGGGCGGCATGCGAACCATTCCGCAGCGGGGGCGTTCTCTGGGCGGAGCACGCAGGAGAAGCAGATGAGCATCTTTGGAAAGATCGTTTCCGCCATTTTCGGCCACTCGGCTCAGGCCGAGACCGTAGCCCCGGCTGACGCGCCGTCGCCCGGCGGCACCTCGGGCGGTGCTACGCCTCCCGTTCCCGGCGCGACGCCCGCCGCCCCGGCCGCCCCGGCGGTGGACGTGGAAGCTGTCCTCACTGGCCTTGCCGCCAAGAACAGCGAGAAGCTGGACTGGCGCCATTCCATCGTCGACCTGATGAAGCTGCTGGACCTCGATTCCTCGCTCGCGGCACGCAAGGAACTCGCCCACGAGCTGAATTATTCCGGCGACACGGGCGATTCCGCCACCATGAACATCTGGCTGCACAAGCAGGTGATGGCGAAGCTGGCCGAGAACGGCGGCAAGGTTCCCGAAGACCTGAAGCGCTGAGGCTAGGCGACCGAGCCCACGCGCAGGACCCCCCACGCGCAGGACCCCCGCGCCCCACTCTGGGCGCGGGTCTTTTCGCGGACATGTGCCCGCGCTGGAGGTAAGAGCAGCACATGTATTCATCGCCCGACGGACAATCAGGGAAGCAATCCTGACATAAGCCCAAAGTTTTCGTGAGCGCGGCTGCTCTTGCCTTGCGCGACGGAAAGGCCTATTGCCCGCGGCGGGACACTCCTCCCCAACGAGGAGCGCCCATCTGAAAGGATGGCCATCATGACGACGACTGACGCTCCGGCGACCCGCCCGGAGAACCCTAATTTTTCGTCCGGTCCTTGTGCCAAGCGTCCCGGCTGGACGCTGGACGCCCTGCGCGACGCGCCGCTCGGCCGCTCGCACCGCGCCAAGATCGGCAAGACCAAGCTCAAGCAGGCGATCGACCTCACTCGCGACGTGCTCGAAGTGCCGGCCGATTATCGCATCGGCATCGTGCCCGCTTCCGACACCGGCGCGGTGGAGATGGTGCTGTGGTCCATGCTGGGCGCCCGCCCGGTGGACATGCTCGCCTGGGAAAGCTTCGGCGAAGGCTGGGTGACGGACGTCGTCAAGCAGCTCAAGCTCGCCGACGCGCGCATCATGACCGCGCCCTATGGCGAACTGCCGGATCTCAAGGCGGTGGATTTCACCCATGACGTGGTGTTCACCTGGAACGGCACCACCTCCGGTGTCATGGTGCCGGATGCCGACTGGATCCCGGCCGACCGCGAAGGCCTGACCATCTGCGACGCCACCTCGGCGGCGTTCGCCCAATCGCTCGATTTCGCCAAGCTCGATGTGGTCACCTTCTCCTGGCAGAAGGTGCTGGGCGGGGAAGCGGCGCACGGCATGCTGATCCTCTCCCCGCGCGCGGTGGAGCGGCTCGAAACCTACAAGCCCGCCTGGCCGCTGCCGAAGATCTTCCGCATGACCAAGGGCGGCAAGCTGATCGAGGGCATTTTCGAGGGCGAGACCATCAACACGCCCTCCATGCTGTGCGTGGAAGATTATATCGACGCCCTGGAATGGGCGAAGATGGTGGGTGGCCTGCCGGGCCTGAAGGAGCGCTCCAACCGCAATTTCGAGGCCATCGCGCAATGGGTGCACCGCACCGATTGGGTGGATTTCCTGGCCAAGGACCCCGTCACCCGCTCCAACACCAGCGTGTGCCTGAAGGTGGTGGATCCGGACGTGACCTCCCTTCCCGCCGACGCGCAGGCGGCCTTCGCCAAGGCGCTCTCCGCCGGCCTGGAAAAGGGCGGCATCGCCTATGACATCGGCGCCTATCGCGATGCCCCTCCCGGCCTGCGCATCTGGTGCGGCGCCACGGTGCAGGCCTCCGACGTGGAAGCCTTGACCCATTGGCTCGACTGGGCGTTCGCCGTCGCCAAGGGCTCGCTCGCCAAGGCGGCGTGAGGGTTCGCCCCTAAGCGCAATCGGCTCCCTCTCCCGCTTGCGGGGGAGGGTGGGGGAGGGGGCAGACGCCAGCCTCTCCTATTTTCTTAGCGCTTCCGGCCTTTGGCCAGCCCCCTCCCAACCCTCCCCCGCAAGCGGGAGAGGGCTTTGACGACCCGGCCTGCCGCATGTGCGCGGCCGCACTCGCAAACCCAATTCCGGAGCCCACACCATGGCCCCTCGCGTTCTCATTTCGGACAAGCTGTCCGCCGCCGCCGTGCAGATCTTCAAGGATCGCGGCATCGATGTTGATTTCCAGCCCGACCTTGGCAAGGACAAAGACAAGCTGGCCGAGATCATCGGCAATTATGATGGCCTCGCCATTCGCTCCGCCACCAAGGTGACGCCGAAGATCCTGGAAAAGGCGACCCGCCTGAAAGTCATTGGCCGCGCCGGCATCGGCGTCGACAATGTCGACATCCCGGCCGCGACCGCCAAGGGCGTGATCGTGATGAATACGCCCTTCGGCAATTCCATCACCACCGCCGAGCATGCCATCGCCATGATGTTCGCGCTCGCCCGCGAAATCCCCGCCGCCGATGCCTCCACCCAGGCCGGCAAGTGGGAGAAGAACCGCTTCATGGGCGTCGAGCTCACGGCCAAGACGCTGGGCATCATCGGCTGCGGCAATATCGGCTCCATCGTCGCCGAGCGCGGCGTCGGCCTGAAGATGAAGGTCATTGCCTTCGATCCCTTCCTCTCCGCCGAGCGCGCCAAGGACCTCGGCGTCGAGAAGGTGGAACTGGACGACCTGCTCGCCCGGGCCGATGTCATCACGCTCCACACGCCGCTGACCGAGAAGACCAAGAACATCCTCTCGGCGGAAAACCTCGCCAAGACCAAGAAAGGCGTGCGCATCATCAATTGCGCGCGCGGCGGCCTGGTGGACGAAGTGGCGCTGCGCGCCGCCCTCGACAGCAAGCACGTGGCCGGCGCCGCCTTCGACGTGTTCACAATCGAGCCCGCCGAGACCAACCCGCTGTTCGGCCATCCCAATGTGATCTGCACCCCGCACCTCGGCGCCGCCACGACGGAAGCGCAGGAGAATGTGGCGCTCCAGGTGGCCGAGCAGATGAGCGATTATCTGCTGTCGGGCGCCATCTCCAATGCGGTGAACTTCCCCTCCATCACCGCCGAGGAGGCCCCCAAGCTGAAGCCGTTCATCGAGCTTGCCGAAAAGCTCGGCTCGTTCGCGGGCCAGCTCACCGAGACCGACATCAAGACCGTGCGCATCACCTATGAGGGCGCGGTCGCCGAGCTGAAGGTGAAGGCGCTGACCAGCGCGGCGGTCGCCGGCCTGCTGCGCCCGATGCTGGCCGACATCAATGTGGTCTCCGCCCCGAGCGTCGCCAAGGAGCGCGGCATCGTGATCGAGGAAACCACCCGCGCCGCCGAGAGCGACTATGACAGCCTGATCACCCTGACCGTCATCACCGACACGTTCGAGCGTTCGGTGTCCGGCACGGTGTTCGCCGATGGCCGCCCGCGCATCGTCAACATCAAGGGCATCAAGGTGGACGCTGAGTTCGCGCCCTCCATGCTCTATGTCACCAATGAGGACAAGCCGGGCTTCATCGGCCGCTTCGCCAGCCTGCTGGGCGATGCGGGCGTAAACATCGCCACCTTCGCCCTCGGCCGCGATCGCCAAGGCGGGGATGCCATCGCGCTCGTGGAAGTGGACGGCGCGCTGCCCGCCGACGTGATCGCCAAGGTGGAAGCCCTGCCCCAGGTGAAGCACGCCAAGGGCCTCGCCTTCTGAGGGCTGTCCAAACGCGCGGACGCTGAAGCATAAGACAGCCGCCGGATCGCATCCGGCGGCTTTTTGCTGTTCGGCGAGTCAGGCCGGGGCGGGTGCGCGGGCGCGGGTGGCGGTGATGATGCCGGCGATCACCAGCGCATAGCCGACCCCGTGGAACCATTCCACCTGCTCGCCCAGCACCAGGATGGCAAGCGCCGAGCCGAACACCGGCATGAGGTGGAAGAACGGCGCCGCGCGATTGGCGCCCACCAGCTCCACGCCGCGATTGAACGCCATATAGGCGATCAGCGATGGCGCGGTCATCACGAAGCCCAGCACGGACAGCGTCATGCGGTTGAAATGGATGACGTGGCCCTGGCTGATCTCGAACAGCGCGAACGGGATGAGCAGCAGCGCGCCCATGCCCATGATCACGGTGAGGAAGGACAGCGAGCGCATGGGCGGGCGCAGCCGCAAGTTCGCGGCATAGAAGGCATAGATCACGAGCGCCGCGATGATCCAGATATCGCCCACATTGGGCTTGAGGTGCAGCAGAACGTCGATGTCGCCCCGGCTCACGATCACCACCACGCCCAGCAGCGAGATGATGATGCCGGCGATCTGGCCCTTCGAGAGCCGGTCGCGAAACAGCAACAGGCTCCAGAGCGCGATCAGCAAGGGCGAGGAGGATTGCACCAGCAGGCCGTTCAGGGCCTGGGTATATTGCAGCCCGTAATAGCTCATGGCGTTGTAGCAGGCGATGCCACACGCCGAGAGGACCATCAGGAACAGCCAGTTGCGCCGCACGAGCGGCCAGTCGCCGAGCACCTGGCGATAGGAAAAGGGCAGCAGGATCAGCGTTGCTCCCGCCCAGCGCAGGCAGGCGAGCGTGATCGGCGGGATGTGGCCCGCCACGAAGCGGCCCAGCACCATGTTGCACGCCCAGAGAAGGGCGGTGATGGACAGCAGCAGATAGGGCGCGTTGTTGATGCGGTGGCCCAGCCGTCCGAGGGGCGAACGGGACATGGGCGCGTGGGGAACGGGCGATTGGGGAATGGGCGGAGGGGACATGGGGCTTCCTGGCGTGCCGCCTTTTCAGGCATTTCACACGCCAGGAAAAGAGAATTTTGATGCAGGACCCATCACAAGCGTTGATGAGTCCTGCGCCATAGCCAAGCTGCCGCTTATTTTCCCAGCAGCTGATCGAGCAATTGGTAGGAGGTAGGATTGTCAGCACACATGCCGCCGCCGCATTCCAGCACGGTCGACAGCCCGTTCGCCAACGCCATCGCGGTTGCGAGCGCCACCGCGACCAGGGCGAAGCGGGTGGGGCGGCCGGGCACCGCCTCCGGAGCGAACTGGCGGTCGAACAGCAGCAGAATCGCGCCGCCGAGGGCGATCACGCCGAACACCGCCGCCGCCCAGGCATAGAAATGGATGCCGAAGAAGGCATCGCCATAGGTGCCCTCGCCGGGAATGATGTGCAGCAGCGTCTGCCGCACCGACACCATGCCGCCGGCGAAGGCCGAGAGAATCATGATTGCATAATGGCTCGGCCGCGGGCCGAACTTCACGTTCAGGGCGAGGCCGATGCCGGCGCCCACGAAGCCGGCGCGTTGCAGCAGGCACAGCGGGCAGGGCAGGTCGTTGAACACGATCTGGTCGAAGAACGCCGCCGCCAATACGGCGGAGACCGCGAACAGCCCGAGGGCATTGAGAGTGCGGGAGAGGGAAGGTGTCACGCCGGCTTCCTCACAGCACCAGGTTGAGCGGATCGGTGGCGTGCATCTTGAACAGCGTCAGCAGCGCCAGCAGCGACAAGCCCCAGACCAGCATGGAGGGAACGCGCTGGCCCGCGAGGATCAGCGCGAACGCAACGAAGAAACCGAAAAACGGCAAGGTCATCATGGACGCAGCCCCCCTGGGCCAATTCCGGCCGTGCGCGCCGCGCGCCGATTCCGCAGCGAGAGTTTAGCGCTCTTGGGGGGTGAGCGGTGGCTTAATCCTCAGGGGCTCAATTTCGCTGCGTCGAAGCGGATCACGTCCGCGCCCACGAGCGAATCCGCGGTGACGATCTCGATCAGCTCTTCGTTCGTCCAGCCCAGGGTCTCCGGTGGCTGCATGGGAAGGACCATCCAACGATAGTCCGCAGTGCTGTCGACCACGCGGATCTCGGTCTCCCGGGAAAAGTGCATGCCCCATTCTTCCAGCAGAGCGCGCGGGTTGCGGGCGGCGCGGGCGCGATAGGCAAAGGATTTGTACCAATGCGGAGGGTAGCCGAGCAGCCAGCGCGGATAGCAGGAGCACAATGTGCAGACGACCAGATGATGAACGCTCGGGGTATTCTCGAGCACGCCGAGCGGCGGCCCGCCGGCGGGATAGAAGCCGAAGCTTTCGGCGGCTGCGGTTCCGTCCCGCAGCAGGAGATCCTTGAATTCCGGGTCGGTCCAGGCCTTGGCGACCAGGCGGGCACCATTGCGCGGGGAAGCTAAAGCCGCAGCGTCCATCCGCTCGCGCAGCGCCGCTTCGGTGACGACGCCTGCAGCCTGCAGATGCGCGATGAGCCGATCCAGCATGACGACGCTGCGCGGGTCCTGATCAGTTTCGGCCATGGCGCGCTCCTAGTCCTTGAGCCAGTGTTCGTACACTTCGACGAGGATGGAATCGCCCGCCTGGGCTTCCCCCGGCCAGAGCTCGTCGAGGGAAAAACGGACATGGTAGAGCTTCCGGCGCACGGTCGGCCGCCCGAATGCCAGATCGCCCGGATCCTCATACGCGCCGAGGAATGCAAGGATCCGCCCGCGCTTGCCCCTGAGATAGGACGGAGTCCGCACGTGGCAGGGACCACGTTCCTCGGGCCAGTCGGCCATCACCGTGACATCACGGTCCAGGGGAAGGTCGAGCATGCAGGCCATTCCTTCTCGATGCCGCTATTCGATGTTCAAAAACAAGTCCGGATCAATAATTCCCTTCTCGCCCAAGATCAGGATAATGGATCTCAGCCATTTTTCATAATAAGATAACGTATTATAGTCCTCGACGCTCAAGGATTCGATGCCGCGGCGCAGCTCGTCCACCGTCATGATCCCGCTGGCACCAAGCACCAGACGCAGCGCGTCGCAGCGCCGCTCAAAATCATTCAGCTGAACCGGGCGCGGATCTTTCTCGACCGGCAGGCACATGAAGCGCGACTGGCCGCCGAGATCGTGAGTTGCCGCCCGCTCAAGATTATCCATGTCTCAAGGGCCCTTGGTTCGCATTCGGATCGTCCGCGCATCCCTGGGTTTGGTAGCTGAATCGAGATCCGGATGTAAACACGAGGCCACAAGCGCCCTCATCACCATCTGCTGATTTTTCCAGCGCGGCCGAGCCACCAGATTGATGTACCCGGCCCGGCGCGGGCGACTTTGCCTCGCACGTAGCCGGAGTAGCTCCATTTGCCTATAATCGTGGCAAATAATGCCTGAAATAGAAGCAATAGTTTTATAGCCAACGATTGAAAATAATATGCAGTGTGCTTACGATCTTGTCGGTCGGGTAAGGGAAAACCGGTTTCTCAGCGCTTCAGTGCGCTGAAATCTTAAGTTGTAGTCCTGCTGTTGCGGGCGCGTTTCGGTATTGCATTTTGGATTGCTTGCAGTCCGGCTTCGGTCTGCGCTTGAGGGCGGGGCGAATACGCCGCGATCTGAGCGGCGGCGGCAGGAATGCACATTCAGTCGGGATCAATGGCTGGCATGGCGGAATCGTTATCTCTTCCCCTGAGGGCTTGCGTCATGTGGTCGGGCTGGCGCCGGTTGCGCAGATGGGCCCTCAGGCTGGCCGGTCTGGGTACGCTGGTCGTGGTCTGGCAGACGCTTTCCTCATTGGGCTACCTCAATACGCTTCTGTTTCCTCCGCCGAGCGCGGTCGCCGTGACGTTGATCGACCTGCTGCGTGATGGAAGTCTTCTGGAGAACAGCTGGGCAAGCATCCAACGGGTGCTCGCCGGGTTCGCGATGGCGAGCATCGTCGGCATTGCCTTCGGTATTCTCCTGGGGTGGTCGGAACTTGCGTCCGAGGTGCTGAAGCCAATCATCGAAGTCATCCGGCCAATCCCGCCGATCGCCTGGACCCCGCTCGCCATCCTTTGGTTCGGCGTCGGCAATTCCCCGAGCTATTTCCTGGTGTTCATCGGCGCGGTCTTCCCGGTGTTCGTGAATACCTATGTCGCGGTGCGTGGCATCGAGAAGAGCCAGATCAACGCGGCGCTGTGCCTCGGGGCGCGTCCGATGCTCATCCTCACCGATGTGATCGTTCCGGCCGCGCTGCCGATGATCTTTCCGGGCCTTCGCATCGCGCTGGGGGTCGGCTGGATGTGCGTCGTGGCGGCGGAACTGATCGCGGCCCAGTCCGGCCTCGGCTACATGATCCAGCAGAGCCGCATGATGCTCATGACCTCGAGCGTCCTTGCCGGAATGCTCACCATCGGCGCCATCGGCTATGCCGCGAACAGCCTGATGCTGATGCTGGAGCGCCGGGTGATGCGCTGGCGGTCCGAGGCGGTCTCGTGATGGCAAGCTCCGCAATTTCCATTCGCGGCGTCTCGAAGCGGTTTGCCGGCCACGATGACGCGAGCGGCACCCTGGCGCTGGCCCGGGTCGATCTCGAGGTTCGCAAAGGCGAGGTGCTGATGTTGCTCGGCCCCAGCGGCTGCGGCAAGTCGACATTGTTGAATATCATCGCAGGTTTTCTTGCCCCCTCCGAGGGAGAGGTGCTGCAGGACGGCGCGCTCGTCAGCCGACCCGATCCGCGCCGGACAGTGGTGTTCCAGGATTATGCGCTGTTTCCCTGGAAGAGCGTCCAGGAGAATGTCGAGTTCGGCCTGAAGGCGAAGGGCGTGCCGAAGGCCGATCGGCGCCGGCGCGCCCGCGAGGTGTTGCGGACCGTCCGGCTGAACGGGTTCGAGGAGCGTTATCCGCACGAGCTTTCCGGCGGCATGAAGCAACGGGCCGCGATTGCCCGTGCCATCGCCGTGGATCCGGAAGTCCTGCTCATGGACGAGCCGTTCGGCGCGCTCGATGCGCAGACCCGTGTCCTGCTCCAGGAAGAGCTTGCGCGGATTTCCGCGGAAACCGGAATGACCATCATTTTCGTCACGCACTCCATCGACGAGGCGGTCTTCCTCGGCGACCGCATCGTCGTGATGAGCGCGCGTCCGGGGCGGATTCGCGAACTCCATGACGTTTCGCTGTCTCGCCCAAGACTGCCCGATATCCGCTCCGACCCCGAATTCCGGCGGCTCGCCGACGGCTTGTGGGAGTCCCTCCGCAAGGATTGGCAGCACGAGGCAAGCCAGGTCGCGGCGGCGGTTTGAGCCGGTGCGATGACGGGCCGCCCGCGCAGCGGCGCCTGCGGTCCAGCACATTCATCCACGCACGCAGTTCCCGTGCCTGAAAAAGGGGGTTTGTCATGAAGCGCTGGGCATGGGGTTTTGTCTTGAGCCTGTTTGCGGTTGGTTGCGCAACCGGGAGCTACGCCGCGGATACCATACGGATCGGCTGGCAACCGACGTCGACCGTCAGCAGCCAGATCGCAAACACATTGGCGCGGACGGACATTCTTGAGCGCAACGGTCTCAAGGGCGAGTTCATCATGTTCACCTACGGGCCAGCCGTGAACGAGGCGCTGGTTTCGGGTGCGATCGATGTCGGGTTCATCGGCGATCTGCCGTCCATCGCCCTTGCAGCCGCGGGGGCGCCGACCACGGTCGTCGCCCGCCAATCCACATTCCGGGGCGCGATCCTCGCCACCAGCAAGAGCGGCATCACCAGCGTGCAGGACCTCAAGGGCAAGAAGCTCTATGGGCCGGTCGGCAGCTCGATCCATCTTGCGGCGGTGGCCATGCTTGCCGATGCCGGGCTGAAGGCGGGAACGGATGTCGAGGTGGTCAACATGGGGTTCGTCGACCTGTCGGACGCCATCGCGGCCGGGCGTGTCGATGCGGTCTTCATCTGGGATCCGTGGATCGAATTTTTCGTCAGCAAGGGCTTGGCGAAGGTCATCGCGTCCGACACCTCGCTGACCATGGTCGTGGCCGCCCGGAACGACTTCCGTACCAAGTCGCCGGACGTGATCCGCCGCTTCCTGGTGGCGCAAAAGGAAGCGCTGGCTTACGCCGCCGCCCATCATGACGAGGCGAATGCCTGGTTCCGCGATTCCGCCGCCGCCAAGTCGCTGCCGGCCGATGTTGTCGCCACGGCGACGGCCTATGATCCGCAATGGGCGGTCAAGGACGTGAACGCGCTGCGCGTCGCCATGACGCCGGCGGAGATGGATCGCTATCTTAATCTCGGCAAACTGGCCGGGCAGCTGAAGGTTTTCCCCCGCGTGCCGGACTTGAAGACCACGACCGACATGAGCGTGGCCGAGACTGTCGACAGCACCAAGATCGATGCCGGCGCAGCGCCGGTCACCGTCAAGCCCTAGAGCCGGATCTGCCCATAGTGGATGGCCTTGGGCGTTTCACTATGGGCAGTGAATCCGCCTCTATTCAATAAGTTAGAGGACGATTCACCTCCCATATGGAACCACCAAGTGGTTCCATATGGGAGGATCGCGCTCTAGGCTCCAGACTCAATCAGGTCCACCAGATGACGATAGCGGCAAGCGTGACGGCGGCAGCGAAGTTCACGGCGAGCTTGTCGTAGCGGGTGGCGATGCGTCGAAAATCCTTGAGGCGACAGAACATGCGCTCGATGAGGTTGCGCTGCTTGTAGGCGACCGGGTCGAAGGGGTGCCGGTGTTTCCGGGTTGGATTGTTCGGAATCACCGGCATGGTGCCGCGATTTACCAGAAACTGGCGAAGCCCATTGCTGTCGTAAGCGGTATCGGCGGCACACATACGTCCCGGCGGCAGCGGTGCCAGCAGAACGGCTGCCGCCCTCACATCACCCAGTTGGCCGGCCGTTATTTCGAAGGCGATGGGGCGTCCGCAGCCGTCGACGACGGCATGGATTTTGGTGGTGCGTCCGCCGCGCGAGCGACCAACCGCTTGCGCCGCCTCCCCCCTTTTCCCCCACCTGCAGAGCGGTGAGCTTTGGCAGTCGTGCTGTCGATCATCTGCACGTCATCCGGGGTCACGACGATGAGCGCCTGAAAGAGGCGCTGCCATAATCCACGGCCGGACCAGCGATGAAACCGATTGTAGATGGTCGTCGGTGGACCGTAGAACGCGGGACAATCTTGCCAGCGGCATCCCGACTTAAGGACGTGAATGATACCGCTTAGCACCCGACGGTCATCAACACGGCGGGCACCAGGCCTATTACGCGGAAGGTGCGGTTCAATCGCGGCCCACTGCAGATCACTTAGCCAGAATTCGCCTGCCATGACCCAAGCTCCTTCGATTGGAAGTTTGAATCACGACAGGCATTCCAGCTCAAGAGCTTGATTGGGTTTTAACCCTAGAGTATTTTCGAGGGAAGTGGACACCGGTTCGCGTGAAGAAAATGCGATAACGCAATGAATTAGGGCATTTCATCGTTTCCGGGAAACGATGAAATGCCCTAGCTGGCGGCACCTTCCGGCCTCATGTGGCTCGCATGGGGACCCGTTGACGCAAGGCTGTCAGTCCACGCCAAGGACGGACAGTCTTGCGCGGTTTCCTGCGGAATCCTCCAGAAGCACCGCGCCGGCCTCTTCCGCCAGCGTCGACCCCGCGGCGGCAAACCTCTGCCGGAGGGTTGCGAGGTCCGACGCGGGCAGCGCGATGTCAAACCGGTCCAGGCCGCCGGCATTGGGGGGAACGCGTGGCGTGCCTTGCGAGTGCCACACGTTCAGGCCGAGATGGTGGTGGTATTTGCCAGCACTCACGAACAAGGCGCCGGGATAGCGCGCCATCACGTCGAACCCGGCCAGCTCCACCCAGAAGCGGTGCGCGGCGGCAAGGTCGTTCACTTTCAGATGAACATGTCCGACGTCCGTCCCGGCGGGCGCGGGGCCAAGGTCCGTGCTTTCGGCGGCGAGGTTGGTCAGGTCGAGGCGCAGCGTCGCCATCTGGAGCGTGCCGTCGGGCCCGAACCATTCGGCCCTCGGGCGGTCGCGATAGATCTCGATGCCGTTGCCGTCCGGATCGTCGAAATAGAGCGCCTCGCTCACCAGATGGTCCGAGGCGCCGAACGGCACGCCGTGCGCTCGCAGTACATTCATCCGCACCGCGAGGCTGGCCCGGTCGGGCACGCGAATGGCGGTGTGGAACAGGCCCGGCGCACGGGCCGGCGGCGCCACCGCATCGGGCGCGTCTTCCAGCACGATGATGGCCTTATCGCCGGCGCCGAGCACGATGCGGCCCGCTTGCGGGGCGAGGCGGGTGAGGCCGACCACCTGCTCATAGAAGGCCGCGAGCTGATCCGGCGTGCGCGTGCGCAGATGAACCGCGCCCAGCCGCAAGGCGGCGGACAGGCCGGCGTGCGGCCCGACGGGAGGGGACAGAGTGGAAACAGACATGGCAAACTCCTGCGCCGGCTTCTGCCTCGGCTCCTGCGCGCCGGGGCACAGGCCTGCGCGCGATGGATCGAGGGTCCGCGCGGCGGATCTATTTCATCAAACTTATGCACGCGCTCGCCGCCGCGCCATTGCAGCGATGCAAACATCCACGTGCAAACCGCGCCGGCACATCCACGCGACCGCCCTCATCCTGTTGAAAGCCCGTGCCCGGCAGGCCTTGTGACGCTTAGACGATAGTTGAGGCTTGAATGCATTTAGGGCTCCCTTATGGTGCCCGGCCAATGGCGACGTGAAAATCAGATCGCCTCAAGTGGAAATGCGGGGACACTCCCAAATGAACATTCTGCTCGCGCTCAGCCGAGCGATCGATGCCGTGAACATCCGCATCGGCAAGGCGGTGGCATGGCTGATCCTGGTGGCCGTGCTGGTGTCGGCGCTGAATGCCGTGATCCGCAAGGTCTTCGATCTCAGCTCCAATTCCTGGCTGGAATTGCAATGGGTGCTGTTCGCGGCGGTGTTCCTGCTCTGCGCGTCCTGGACCTTCATCGACAACGAGCATATCCGCATCGACATCCTCAGCTCGCGCCTGTCCAAGCGCACCCGCGACGGCATTGATATTTTCGGGCATATCTTCTTCCTGATGCCGTTCGCGATCGTGCTGCTCGTGACCTCGATCCCGTTCGCGCTGAATTCCTACGGCATCAACGAGCAATCCCTGAACGCTGGCGGCCTGCCGCAATGGCCGGCCAAGGCGCTGGTGCCCATCGGCTTCTTCTTCCTGCTGCTCCAAGCGATTTCCGAGCTCATCAAGCGCGTCGCCATCATCACCGGGCGCATGGAGGACCCCAACGAGAATGTGGGCGGTCATCTCGCCCTCGCCGCCGAGGCGGAGCGTTTGCTGGCGGATGCCGACCGGGTCGACATCCCCCTCGAACCGACCCCCAAGGCCTGAGCGGGAGAACAGAAGAATGTCCGCGTCCCGCACCTTTAAGGTCGGCCTTGTGCTCGCCTGTGCCCTGGTCCTGCTTGGGCTTTCCAGCGATTTCGCACTCGCCGCCGAACCCGGCCTGCGCGGCTGGTTCACCCACAATATGGCGCCGATCATGTTCGGCGCGCTCGTGCTGTTCCTGCTGCTCGGCTATCCCGTGGCCTTCGCGCTGGCCGCGAACGGCCTGATCTTCGGCCTCATCGGCATCGAGCTCGGCCTGTTCCGCCCGGATTTCCTCCAGGCCCTGCCCGAGCGCGTCTATGGCACCATGAACAATGAGGTGCTGCTCGCGGTGCCGTTCTTCACCTTCATGGGGCTGGTGCTGGAGCGTTCCGGCATGGCCGAGGACCTGCTCGACACCATCGGCCAGGTGTTCGGCTCGATCCGCGGCGGCCTTGCCTATGCGGTGATCTTCGTCGGGGCGTTGCTGGCGGCTACCACCGGCGTGGTGGCGGCCTCCGTGATTTCCATGGGCCTGATCTCGCTGCCCATCATGCTGCGCTATGGCTATGACCGGCGCGTCGCGACCGGCGTCATTGCGGCGTCGGGTACGCTGGCCCAGATCATCCCGCCGTCGCTGGTGCTGATCGTCATGGCGGACCAGCTCAACCGCTCGGTCGGCGACATGTATACCGGCGCCTTCCTGCCGGGCCTCATTCTCTCGGGTCTTTACGCGGGCTATATCTTCCTGGTCTCCACGCTGTTCCCGACAGCGACCCCCGGCCTGCCGCTGGAAGCGCAGAACCTGCGGGACCCCCAGCAGAAGATGATGCCCTCGCGCATCCTCGGCGCCATCGCCGCGGCGGGCCTCTCGGTGTTGATCGCCACCGGCTCGCTGCCGGGGCTGACCGCCGGCTTCATTCCCGGCGTCGCGAATCCGGCGGTGTGGGGCGTGGTCTCGTTCGTGCTGCTTTATTTCGTGATGTCCGGCACCGCCAAGCTGCTGACGCCCTCGCTGTTCATCGCGCTGGCGCTCGCCATTGCTGTCGCCATCACCATCATGCAGCGCGGCAGCGTGAAGTTCGGCGCCGATTACGTGGTGCTGACCATGTCCATGACGGTGGGCCTCGCCTTCGTGGTCGCGGTCATCAACCGGGTGTTCAGGCTCGGCCTGCTCTCGAAGCTCGCCGAGCAGGTGGTGTTCGTGATGGTGCCGCCGCTGGCGCTGATCTTCCTGGTGCTCGGCACCATCTTCATCGGCGTTGCGACTCCGACCGAAGGCGGCGCCATGGGCTCGGTGGGCGCGATCCTGCTGGCCTTGGCGCGCGGACGGCTGAGGTTCGACCTGCTGCGGCAGGCGACCTATTCCACCGCCAAGCTCTCCGCCTTCGTGCTGTTCATCCTGCTCGGTGCGCGCGTGTTCTCGCTCACCTTCTACGGCGTGGACGGGCACCGCTGGGTCGAAGAATTGCTGACCTCCGTGCCCGGCGGCCAGACCGGCTTCCTCATCGTGGTCAATCTGCTGGTGTTCGTGCTGGCCTTCTTCCTCGATTATTTCGAGCTGGCCTTCATCATCATCCCGCTGCTGGGGCCCGCCGCCGACAAGCTCGGTATCGATTTGATCTGGTTCGGCATCATCCTTGCTGTGAACATGCAGACCTCGTTCATGCACCCGCCGTTTGGATTTGCGCTGTTCTTCCTGCGCTCGGTGGCGCCGAAGGTGCCCTATCTCGATCGCGTGACCGGCCTGCGCATGGAGCCGGTGACCACGGGGCAGATCTATTGGGGCGCGGTGCCGTTCGTGATCATCCAGATGATCATGGTGGCGCTGGTCATCCTGTTTCCGCAGATGGTGACGCATTACAAGGCGGGCGGCGTGTCGCTGGATCAGAACCAGATTCAGCAGCAATTCGACAGCATATCGCCCAATATCGGCGATCCGCCGCCCCCGGTGCTCGATTTCGGCAAATAGCCGGCGGCGAGCCCGCAAAAAAAGAGCGCCAATCTCGGTTGGCGCTCTTCTTGTTTGTGCGGTGAGGAGGTTCTGCGCGCGGAAGACCGTGGCTCAGGCGGCCTTCTGCGCCTCGCGATCCACGATGGCGACGATGTCGGCCATGATGCGGTTCAGCTCGAAATTCTTGGGCGTATAGACCGCCGCCACGCCGAAGGCCTTCAGCTGGATTTCGTCTTCCATCGGAATGATGCCGCCCACCACCACCGGCACGTCGGTCAACCCCTCGGCGAGCAGCCGGTCCATCACGTCGCGCACCAGCGGCACATGGGAGCCGGAGAGGATGGAGAGGCCGATGACATGGACGCTCTCCTCGAGCGCCGCGTT
This sequence comes from Roseixanthobacter finlandensis, assembly GCF_043195105.2. Taxonomy (NCBI): domain Bacteria; kingdom Pseudomonadati; phylum Pseudomonadota; class Alphaproteobacteria; order Hyphomicrobiales; family Xanthobacteraceae; genus Roseixanthobacter; species Roseixanthobacter finlandensis. The sequence goes on from NZ_CM195536.1 coordinate 1,394,790, forward strand.
GACGATCTCGGCCGGGGTCAGGCGGATGCCCTCATAGACCACTTCCATGCCGGCATCGCGGGCCCGCACGGCAATCTGCTCGGCGCCGTTGGAATGGCCGTCCAGGCCCGGCTTGCCGACCAGGAACTTGATGCGGCGGCCGAGCTTGGCGGAGACCGCCTCGACGCTGGCGCGTACCTCGTCCAAGCCCTGGGTGTCGATGCGCGCGGCGCGGCCGACGCCGGTGGGCGCGCGATATTCGCCGAACACCTCGCGCAGGCACGCGCCCCATTCCCCGGTCGTGATGCCGGCCTTCGCGCAGATGATCGAGGGCTCCATGATGTTGCGCCCCTCCTGCGCGGCGCTGCGCAGGCCGGCAAGCGCCGCATCCACCGCCGCCGGATCGCGCGCCGCGCGCCAAGCCTGAAGGCGGGCGATCTGCTCCGGCTCCACATGCTCGGGCACGGTGAGGATGGAGCCTTCGCCGGTGGTGAGGGGGGAGGGCTCGGTCTCGGTCCAGCGGTTCACGCCGACCACCACCTGCTCGCCGCGCTCGATATTCTCCAGCCGGCGGGTGTTGGATTCCACCAGCGCCTGCTTCATGTAGCTGTTTTCCACCGCCGCCACCGCGCCGCCCATGGCCTCGATGCGCGCCAGTTCGTCGCGCGCCTCGTCCTTCAGCGCCTCGACCTTCTTGGCGATCTCGGTGGAGCCGTCGAAAATGTCGCCATAATCCAGCAGGTCGGTTTCATAGGCCACCACCTGCTGCATGCGCAGCGACCATTGCTGATCGAACGAGCGCGGCAAGCCCAGCGCCTCGTTCCAGGCCGGCAATTGCACGGCGCGTGCGCGGGCCTTCTTGGAGAGCGTCACCGCCAGCATCTCCAGAAGAATACGATAGACGTTGTTCTCCGGCTGCTGCTCGGTGAGGCCGAGGGAATTCACCTGCACGCCATAGCGGAACAGCTTCTGCTTGGGGTCGGTGATGCCGTAGCGGTTGATGCAGATCTCGTCCCACAGATCCACGAACGCCCGCATCTTGCACATCTCGGTGATGAACCGCATGCCGGCATTCACGAAGAAGGAGATGCGCCCCACCACCTCGCCGAACACCGCGCCCTGGGCTTCACCGGAATTCTTCACCGTGTCGAGGATGGCGATGGCATTGGCGAGGGCGAAGGCGAGTTCCTGCACCGGCGTCGCGCCGGCTTCCTGCAGGTGGTAGGAGCACACGTTCATGGGGTTCCAGCGCGGCAGGTGCTCGGTCGTGAAGACGATCACGTCCTTGGTGAGCCGCATGGAGGGCGCGGGCGGGAACACATAGGTGCCGCGCGAGAGATATTCCTTGATGATGTCGTTCTGCGTGGTGCCCTGGAGCTGCTTGCGATCTGCCCCCTGCTCGTCGGCGGCGGCGATATAGAGCGCCAGCAACCAGGGGGCGCAGGCGTTGATGGTCATGGACGTGTTCATCTCGGCGAGCGGAATGTCCTGGAACAGGGTCCGCATGTCGCCGAGATGGGAAATCGGCACGCCCACCTTGCCCACTTCGCCGCGCGCCAGGGGGTGGTCGCTGTCGTATCCGGTCTGGGTGGGCAGGTCGAACGCGACCGAGAGGCCGGTCTGGCCCTTGGCCAGGTTGGAACGATAGAGCCGGTTGGAGTCCGCGGCAGTGGAATGACCCGCATAGGTGCGGAACAACCAGGGTTTATCGCGGCTGGTCATTGTCACGTCCTCATTCTCCACCCAACAATTGCAATAATGTGCGCTGCAACGCGGCTGTCGTCGATTGGAAAATATGCGGAGCGGCGCAGAAATCTTCCGCGCTGCATTCGGCGCTGCTGGGTCAGCGTTTCACGAGGCTGATGACGAACAGCAAGATCACCGCCCCGATGGTGGCGCTGATGATCTGGCCCAGCAGCCCGCCGACGATGAACACATTCCCGAACAGGAAGCCGCCGATCAGCGCGCCGACGATGCCGACCGCGATGTTGCCGAGCACGCCGAAGCCGACACCGCGGAACAATTGGCCGGCGAGCCAGCCGGCGATTGCGCCGATGAGGAGCATTCCAATAAGGCCGATCATGGCGATCCTCACAAAACGAGTGGAAGCGCGGGTGCGCGCCGAGGCGTGGATTTTTGCCTGAAAGCCGCGAGCCGGTCGAGTGTGCGCGTGCATCATCCGCGCCCTGAAACGGTGTATTTTCGTCGCGGCCTCGACCAAAGTCTGGGGCGCGCCCAGCGCCCGTGCTGTGCAACCTTGCCCGCATATGCCGGCACATGCGCCGTTATCGGCCCGGCCTGCATGCGGTTGCAGCCCGGAGGCGGAAAGTATTGACGCGTTATAAACGGGGCTCGCCAGCGGAATTTTCTCTGCTACGCTGCAACGCGAAACAAATGCGGCCGAAACGGCCCCGGAGGAAGGAAGGACGGGAGCAATGGGTCAGAGCGCAGTCGCCAGCACGCCGCAGGGCGCCGCCGTGAAGGATCTTTACGAGCTGGGCGAGATCCCGCCCCTGGGCCATGTGCCCGCCAATATGTACGCCTGGGCGATCCGCCGCGATCGCCATGGGCCGCCGGAAGAATCCTTCCAGGTCGAGGTGGTGCCCACCTGGACCCTCGGCGAGACCGACGTGCTGGTGCTCGTGATGGCCGCCGGCGTCAATTACAACGGGATCTGGGCCGGCCTCGGCGAGCCCATCTCCGTGTTCGACGTGCACAAGCTGCCTTACCATATTGCCGGTTCCGATGCCTCGGGCATCGTCTGGGCGGTGGGCTCCAAGGTGAAGCGCTGGAAGGTCGGCGACGAGGTCGTGGTTCACTGCAACCAGGACGACGGCGACGACGAGGAGTGCAATGGCGGCGACCCGATGTTCTCGCCCTCCCAGCGCATCTGGGGCTATGAGACGCCGGACGGCTCCTTCGCCCAGTTCTGCCGGGTGCAGGCGCGCCAGCTCATGCCGCGCCCGCTGCACCTGACCTGGGAAGAATCCGCCTGCTACACGCTCACCATGGCCACCGCCTATCGCATGCTGTTCGGTCACCCCCCGCATGCTGTGAAGCCGGGCGATTATGTGCTGGTGTGGGGCGCCTCGGGCGGCCTCGGCGTGTTCGGCGTTCAGCTCGCGGCCGCCTCCGGCGCGCATGTCATCGGTGTGATTTCCGACGAGACCAAGCGCGACTATGTGCTCGGCCTCGGCGCCAAGGGCGTGCTGAACCGCAAGGACTTCAAGTGCTGGGGCCAGCTGCCCAAGGTCAATTCGCCCGAATATACCGAATGGACCAAGGAAGCCCGCAAGTTCGGCAAGGCGATCTGGGACATCACCGGCAAGCGCGACGTGGACATCGTGTTCGAGCATCCGGGCGAGCAGACCTTCCCGGTCTCCACCCTGGTGGCCAAGCGCGGCGGCATGATCGTATTCTGCGCCGGCACCACCGGCTTCAACATCACCTTTGACGCGCGCTATGTGTGGATGCGCCAGAAGCGCATCCAAGGGTCCCACTTCGCCCATCTCAAGCAGGCCTCCGCCGCGAACCAGTTCATCATCGACCGGCGCGTGGACCCCTGCATGTCGGAAGTGTTCCCGTGGGATCGCATTCCCATGGCGCACACCAAGATGTGGAAGAACCAGCATGCGCCCGGCAACATGGCGGTGCTGGTGAACGCTCCACGCACCGGCCTGCGCAGCTTCGAGGACGTGCTGGAAGCAATCGCCGCCGGCTGATCCGGCCGCATCGCGACCGCGCGGGCTCCCATTCCGCGCCCCGAGGTTCCGGCCCCTATCACCGGCACCTCGCACCCGCTCCTGTAATATGTCTGGTCCCCACCGGGGCCAGACATAGCTTTTGCTTCCGATCCGGGCGGCGGGCCTCTACACCCATGCGATGACCCCACCGCCCGCACAGCCCTCCGCCCAGAACGAGTCTTCGCGCCCCGGCGCCACCCATGTGGCGGTGATCGGCGCCGGCCCCGCCGGGCTCATGGCCGCCGATCGCCTGGTGGCGCAGGGCCATCGGGTGAGCGTGTTCGAGAAGATGCCATCGCCCGCGCGCAAATTCCTCATGGCGGGGCGGGGCGGGCTCAATCTCACCCATAGCGAGCCGCTGGAACATTTCCTCTCCCGCTACGGACAGACCGCGCCGCTGCTGGACGGGGCGATCCGCGCCTTTCCGCCCGATGCCACACGCGCGTTTGCGGCGGAACTCGGCGAATCCACCTTCATCGGCTCCAGCGGCCGCGTGTTTCCCGACAGCTTCAAGGCCTCGCCCATGTTGCGCGCCTGGCTGCGGCGGCTCGGGACGCTCGGCGTGGAACTGCGCACGCGGCATGACTGGCGCGGCTGGGCCCCCTCCGGCGCCCTGATGTTCGAGACCCCCGACGGGCTTAAAGAGATCGCCGCCGATGCGACGCTGCTCGCGCTCGGCGGCGCTTCCTGGCCCCGGCTCGGCGGGGATGGGGGCTGGGCGGAGCATCTGACGTCACGCGGCATCGCGCTCGCGCCGTTCGCGCCGGCCAATATGGGGCTCGAGATCGACTGGTCCGCACCGTTCCGCGAACGATTTGCCGGCGAACCGCTGAAGCGCATCGCCCTTTCCTGCGCCGGCGCGGGCCCGGTGCGCGGCGAGGCCATGGTGACGGCGCGCGGGCTCGAGGGTGGGGCGGTCTATACGCTCTCCCGCGCGGTGCGCGACCGCCTCGCGACCGAGGGCGAAGCCCATCTGCGGCTCGACCTACGTCCGGATTTCGACCAGGCGCTGATCGCGCGGCGGCTGGCGACCGGGCCGCTGAAGCAATCCCTCTCCAACCGCCTGCGCAAGGCGGTCGGCCTCTCGCCGGTGGCGGTGGGGCTGTTGCGCGAGGCGGCGGGCGTCACACTGCCCACCGATCCGGCCGCGCTCGCGCGCCTGATCAAGGCCGCACCCATCAAGGTACGCGCGGTGGCGGGGCTGGAGCGGGCGATTTCGAGCGCCGGCGGCATCGGCTTCGATGCGCTGGACGATCATTTCATGCTGCGCGCCGTTCCCGGCACTTTTGCCTGCGGGGAAATGCTGGATTGGGAAGCCCCCACCGGGGGTTATCTGCTCCAGGCCTGCTTCGCCACCGGCCGGGCGGCGGCGGAGGGCATCTCGGCGTTCCTCGCGGCGCGCGCTACCCCCTGAAGCCGCCGGCCGCGAGATAGGCCGCTTCCTCCGCCGTCATGGTGCGGCCGAGGATGGGATTGCGATGGGGGAAGCGGCCGAAGCGGGCGATCACGTCGCGATGGAGGATCGCGTATTTCAGTTCCTTCTCTTGGCCCAGCTTCTCATAGAGCGCCACGCACCGCTGCTGGCAGGCGAAATCCTCCGCATGCATCAGCGGCAGAAAGAAGAAACCGCGCAGCGCCGGTTCGAAAGATTGCTCGAACCCGCGTACCAGGGCGCGGTCCGCCACTTGGCGCGCGGCGGCATCGGTGGCGAAGGCGCGCGGCGTGCCGCGGAAGACATTGCGCGGCACCTGGTCCAGCAGCAGCACGAGCGCCAGCGCGCCGTCGGCGCTGTCCTCATAATCCGCAAGCAACCTCGATCCTGCGCCACGGGCGACCGCATCCTCGTGCGCCGGCAAAAGCCGCGCGCGCACGTCGGCATCGAACGCGGGATCGGAGGAGAACCAGCGATCATAACCGGCGGCGCGCCAGAAGCCGACGATCTCGGACGGAGTGGGCAGCAAGCTCATCGCGCGCCTCTCATGCCGGCGGGGGCGAGGGGATTGTCAGTGAGCGCCGCGCGGTCCGGCGTATCCACCTGCGGGATGCCGAGAAACGCGGAGAACAGGCGCCGCACCACCGCCGGGTCGAGATCGCGCACGATCATCACGAGCCGCGTGCGGTGGTCGTCGTCCGGCCAGGCGGGCAGGCGGGTGGGCGGGTGCATCACATGCTGCACGCCGTGCAGCACGATGGGGGCGTCCGGATCGTCGGCGAGTTTCACGATGCCCTTCAGCCGCAGCAGGTTCGCCCCATAGGTGGCGCGCAGCAGCTCCAGGAACAGGTCGAGGGTGGAAGCGGAGATGGCGGCATCGGTCGCCAAGGTGAACGCCTTGATTCGTTCGTCATGGCGATTGGGGTCATGCGACGCGCCGGTCTCTTCCTCGGCGGCGGCGATGCGCTCCTCCGCCAGCCAGCGGGCGACATCGGGGACTTTGCCGCTCGGATCATAAAGGCCGGCCTGGAGCAGGGCTTCGCCCGTGGCCTCGCCCTTCGCGGCATCGAGCAAAGGCGCGGCGGGGGCAAGCTGGCGCAGCCGCGCTTTCAGGGCCGCGAGCGCGGCGCGCTGGGCCTCGGTCTCCACGAGATCGGTCTTGGTGAGCACCAGCCGGTCGGCCATGGCCGCCTGCTTCACCGATTCGCCTTGGGCATCGAGGGTGGCGTCGCCGTTGATCGCGTCCACCACCGCCACTACGCCGTCCAGCCGATAGCGCATCACCAGATAGGGATGGGTCATCAGGGTGAAGAGGATGGGGGCGGGGTCGGCGAGGCCGGTGGTCTCGATCAGCACGCGGGAGAAGGGCGGCAGGCGGTTGTTGTCGCGCCCGCGCAGCAGGTCTTCCAGCGCGGTGACGAGGTCGCCGCGCACGGTGCAGCACACGCAGCCGCTCGCCAGCAGCACCACGCCTTCCGAGACCTCGCGCACGAACAGATGGTCCAGGCCGATCTCGCCGAATTCGTTGATCAGGACGGCGGTATCGGCGAGCGCGGGGTCGGCCAGCAAAGCGTTCAGCAAGGTGGTCTTGCCCGCGCCGAGAAAGCCGGTGAGCACCGTGACCGGGATCGGCTCGGGCGGTCCCGCCCGTTTCGCGGGGGAGGATGCGGCCGGTGCGGCCTCGGGGAGCGGCGGCGAGGAAATCATGTCATGTCATCCGCGAGGCGGGTCGCCTCAGAGGGGCGCCGCCGAACCAGGACCGCGCTCGCCTTGCCTATAGGGCAGTGCGGGCGAGGGGCCAAGCGGCGGCGGCGCCGATTGTCAGGCGCCGATTGTCCGGCCAAGCGCGACGGGCCAGTGTGGCTTACGAAGCGCGGCGGGATTCTGCGGCAGGGCTGTCAAAGCATCCGGCGCAAGGCGAGTTTTGTGCCTTGCCTTCGTACCTTGCCCATGAAGACAGATGGGACGGGCGCGCGCCGCCGCAAGGGCATGGGGCAAGACCGGCATGCGGGCGGAATTGGCTTGTGGGCGAGACCTGCATACGGGCGGCACCGTCATGTGGGCCTGCGCCGCCCTCTATGCAAAATGACGTACGCCGCGCGATCGCTATCCATGCGGCCGGGCGCGTCGCTCGCTCCGGGCGCTGCCGGGCTGCGAAGCCGGCGGGATCAAGGGCGTCCGACGCGGATGAGCTCAGTCAGGGATAGGCGCGGATAGGGATAGTTGCAGTCAGGAATCGCCGCAGATGCGGGCTGCGTTCCACCGCAGCGCCGCCTGGCCTTGACCCTTCAGGCCTTGACCCTTCAGGCCTTGACCCTTCAGGCCTTGGGCGTCCGGTCTTGGGCGTCCGGCCTCGAACCGCTTTGGGCCATCCGGCCGGACGTCTGCCCTGAAGGGGCGCAAAAGCTCAGGCGCCGGGCTTGGTGCGGGCGGCCGGCGGCGGGCCGAAGGTGAGCGGATCGGCAGCGTCGATGGTGGCGGGCTTGGCCGGCTTCGGCTTCGGCTTGGAGGCCGGCTCGGCGGCGGCGGTGGCGCCGGCGGGCGTGGGCTTCTTGGCGGGCGTGGGCGCGCTGGTGGCGGTGCTCGCTTCCTTGGCCGGAGGCTTGGGCTTTGCAGCCGGCTTCGCGGCAGGTTTGGCGGCCGGCTTTTCGGCCTCTGTATCGCTCTTTGCCGCGGCATTCTTCGGCTTGGCGGCAGGCGCCTGCGGGTCCGCGTTGGCGGTGGCGGCGGGCTTCTTCTTCGGCTTGGGCTTCACCTCCGCCGGCATGGCGGTATCCGGGGACATCGGTGCGTTGCGTGGGCCGACGAACACCGGGATCGGCGGCATGGAGGGCGGCAGGTTTTGCAACAACGCTGCGCCGGCGCCCTTGCTCAAGCCGGCGGCAAGGTCCGCCGAGACTGCATAGGCGTTCGGCCCGGAACCGGGTGCACCGTACGCGTTTTCGTCCTCGTTCTCTGCCGCCTGCACGGCGCGCTTGCGTCCGCAGATCTGGGGCGACATGTCGGTGGGCGTGCCTCCCGTGTCGACCACCGTATCCAGCGTCGGCGAGGCGGCGCCGAAGATGGACCAGGAGGGCTGGAAGCCCTTTTCGAACAGCAGCGCCGCCTGCTCGGTGCGGGCGACTCCCGAGGGCGCGCCGAGAATAACTGCGATAAGCCGCTTGTTGCCACGCGTGGCGGTGGCCACCAGATTGAAGCCCGAGGCGCAGATGAAGCCGGTCTTCATGCCGTCGGCGCCGGGATAGCGGTCGATCAGGCGATTGTAATTGCGCAGTACCCTTTTGCCGATCTTGATGGCGGGGATGCGGAACAGCATTTCATGTTCTGGAAAATGATAGATCAGCGCCCGCGCCAGCACCGCGAGATCGCGGGCGGTGGTGAACTGGTCGCTATTGGGCAAGCCGTTGGGATTCTCGAAATGGGAGCCGGCCATGCCGAGGCGGGCGGCGGTGTCGTTCATCTCGGCGACGAAGGACGGCACGCTGCCGCCCACCCCTTCGGCGATCACCACCGCCATGTCATTGGCCGATTTGACCAGAAGCATCTTCAGAGCATTGTCGAGCGTCACCTGGGTGCCCGGCGCGAACCCCATCTTGGTGGGCTGCATGGAGGCGGCATAAGGCGAGACCGTCATCAGCGTATCGGGGGTGATGCGCCCCTCGCGCATGGCGTTCAGCGCCACATACACTGTCATCAGCTTGGTGACGGAGGCGGGATACCAGGGCTTGCCGGCTTCCTGCTGTTCCAGAACCTTGCCCGTGTCCGCTTCCACCAGGAGGATCGGGGTGGCGTGGCCTGCGGTCGCGAGCGCGCCGAGGGCGGCGATCGCGAGGGTCAGGCGGCGCAGCGCGCCGCGCGCGGACAGACAGGACAAGCCCGGCAAAGTTGGCTCCGTAGCTGGAAAGACCCCCGTGGCCTTGCTTTCCTTAGCTCTTTTCAGAGCATCCGGAAAGATGAAAGCGGCATGCGCGACCCTGCCATGCAAGCGTCAGCTTGGACGGGGGTCACGTACGGCGCCTGAATCGCGTGTCTCCAGGCGACGCAGGATGCCGCGCCGCATTGCGGCGGTTCTCACGTTTCCGCGAGCGGACGAACCACATGCGTGCCATCGTCCAGGAATTGGGCCCGCGCCAGTTCCGCGAACCGCCCGCCGAGCCGCATCAATTGCTCGAAACTGCCCGCCTCGACGATGCGCCCGTCGTCGAACACCAGGATACGGTCGGCATTGCGCACGGTCGCGAGCCGATGGGCGATGACGAAGGTGGTGCGGCCTTTCATCACCTCGTCCAACGCCGCCTGCACCTTGGCTTCGGTGGTGGCGTCGAGGGCGCTGGTGGCCTCGTCGAGGATCAGGATCGGCGGATCCTTGAGCAAAGCGCGGGCGATGGAGAGGCGCTGGCGCTCGCCGCCAGACAGAGCCCGCCCGCGCTCGCCCACCAGGGCGTGCAGGCCTTCCGGATTGCGCTCCACCAGTTCCAGCGCCTGGGCACGGGACAGGGCGAGCCGCATCTCCTCCGGCGTCGCATCGGGCTTGCCAACCCGGAGATTGTCTTCGATGGAGCGGTTGAACAGCATCGCCTCCTGGAACACGACGCCGATCTGCCGCCGCAGCGAGGAGAGCGTGATGTCCCGGATGTCGGTGCCGTCCACCAGCACGCGGCCGGACTGGGGATCGAACACCCGGTGCAGCAGGGCAAGCGCGGTGGATTTGCCGGCGCCTGTCGTGCCCACCAAAGCGATGGTCTCCCCCGGCGCGGCGTGCAGGCTCACATCGCGCAGCGCCGAGCGCTTGCCGTCATAGGAGAAAGACACATTCTCGAAGCGCACGTCGCCCTTCACCGCCGCGAGGTCCGGGGCGCCGGGCCGCTCGCGCACGGCGCCGACAGTGTCCAGCACCTCGAAGAACTGGCCGAGCCCCGGCGCGCTCATCACCAGATGATTGACGAAGCTCACGGTGTGGTCGAGCCGGCCGATGAGCATGGTGGCGAAGCCCACATAGGTCACGATATCGCCGATCGCCGCGAGCCCCTGGAGATGCAGCCAGGTGCCGATCAGCAGGATAGCGAGGATGGTCAAGGTGGTGGCGGCCTTGGTGGCCATGGACACCACCGCCCACCAAGACAGAACGGGAATCTGCGCCGCCAGGAGCTGGGTCGCTGTGGCGCGCAGGCCGCTCACCTCGGCTTCGATGCGGGTATAGCTCTGGATCACCGCCACATTGCCGAGCGCGTCGGTGGCATGCTCGGCGAGGCTGGAATTGTGCTCCTCCACCTCCTGCTGCATCGCCTGGGTGCGGTTCAGCACATAGGCCGTGACGATACCGAACACCACGATCAGCGCGATCAGCACCAAGCCGAGCCGCCAATTGATGTAGATGCCCACCGGCAGGAGAACCAGCAGCGAGACGATCGCCGCGCAATCCTCGCGGAAGAAGGACAGCCACGTGCTCCAGAGCGAGTCGGTGCCCTGGAGCATCACCTTCAGCAGGCGGCCCGAATGGGTCTCGCCATGAAAGGAGAGGGGCAGCTGAAGCACGTGCTCGAAATATTCGGTGAGTACGCCCAGCCGCCGGCGATGGGCGAGGCGGTCGGCATGCAGCGAGATCAAAACGCCGGCGACGATGTTGAACAGGCCGAAGGCAACCCAGGCCGCGAGCAGCGGGGTGAGAATTGTGACCAGCGAGGGGCTGCCCTCCCGCTGCGCCCCGGCCAGCGCCTCGATGATGCGACCGAACAGGATCGGCTCGGCGAACTGGGCCATGGCCAGCGCCACATTGCCGATGGCGAGCGCGAGGCCCACTTTGGCCAACGGCCCCAGCATGCTGAGGGCTCTCGCATAGATGCGCAGCAATTGCATGGGCCCGTCCTCCCCGGATCGCGGCGCAGCAAAGCCGAGATAGGAGGCGCCCGCAAGGCGGCGAACCGCGCCTTGCGGCTATTTCGGCGGGCAGGGCGGACAGAGGGGGCGGAGGGCTCCGCCGTCACCCTGCGCTCGCGCAGGATCCGCGATCACACGTCCACGCTGGCCTTCAGCGCATTCTCCTGGATGAACTCGCGCCGCGGCTCCACCACATCGCCCATGAGGCGGTTGAAGAGATCGCCCGCGGCATCGACTTCCTTCACCTTCACCTGGAGCAGGGAGCGGGCGTTGATGTCGAGCGTGGTTTCCCAGAGCTGGCCCGGATTCATCTCGCCCAAGCCTTTGTAGCGCTGGAGCGAGAGGCCCTTGCGGCCGGCGTCGGTGACCGCGTCGAACAGGTCCACCGCGCCCAGAAGCACGGTCTCGTCGCTCTTGCGCTTCAGGCGCGCTTCACCCGCGAACACCCCGTCGAGGGCGGTGGCCAGCGTATCGAGGCGGCGGGCGTCGGGCGAAACCAGGAAGGTGGCGTCAAGGAAATTGGTTTCCAGCACGCCGCGCACCGTGCGCGAGAAGCGGAACCCGGTTTCGTCGGCGACGCCGGCCCAGCCGCGCTCGGTCTCTTCGGCCAGCATGTTGAGGCGGCGCGTCACCTCGGTCATTTCGGCCTGGGCGTCGCGCTCGCGCAGCAGATGCGGCTTGAGCGCGCCGGCGAGCGCGGCCTGTTCCACGATTGCCTTGTTGTAGCGCGGGTGGAGCGCATTCAGCGCGCCGCGCAATTGGCGCGAGGTCTCGACCACGGCGGCAAGGTCGGCGCCGGTGCGCACCTCGCCCGAGGCGAGATAGAGCGCCGCATCGTCGAGGCCGACATTGATCAGATAATCCTCAAGCCCACGCTCGTCCTTGATATAGGTTTCGGACTTGCCGCGCGCCACTTTGTAGAGCGGCGGCTGGGCGATGTAGAGATGCCCATTCTCCAGGATTTCCGGCATTTGCCGGAAGAAGAAGGTGAGCAACAGCGTGCGAATGTGGGAGCCGTCCACGTCCGCGTCGGTCATGATGATGATCTTGTGGTAGCGCAGCTTGGCGATATCGAAGTCATCGCGGCCGATGCCGGTGCCGAGCGCGGTGATCAGCGTGCCGATCTGCTCGGAGGACAGCATCTTGTCGAAGCGCGCGCGCTCCACATTCAGGATCTTGCCGCGCAGGGGCAGCACGGCCTGGAAGGCGCGGTCGCGGCCCTGCTTGGCGGAGCCGCCGGCCGAGTCACCCTCGACGATGAAGATTTCCGACTTGGCGGGGTCGCGCTCCTGGCAGTCGGCGAGCTTGCCGGGCAGGGAGGCGATGTCGAGCGGGTTCTTGCGGCGGGTCAGTTCGCGGGCGCGGCGGGCGGCCTCGCGGGCGGCGGCGGCTTCCGCCACCTTGCCGACCACGGCCTTGGCCTCGGCCGGATTTTCCTCAAGCCAGGAATTCAGCGCCTCGCCCACCAGCGCCTCGACCACCGGGCGCACTTCGGAGGAGACCAGCTTGTCCTTGGTCTGGGAGGAGAATTTCGGGTCCGGCACCTTCACGGACAGCACGGCGGTGAGGCCTTCGCGGCAATCCTCGCCGGAGAGCGTGACCTTTTCTTTCTTGGTGATGCCGGAGCTTTCCGCATAGCCCATCACCTGGCGCGTTAGCGCGGCGGCAAAACCCGTGAAATGGGTGCCGCGATCGCGCTGCGGGATGTTGTTCGTGAAGCACAGGATGGTTTCGTGATAGCTGTCGTTCCAGGACAGCGCCGCTTCCACCTGGATGCCGTCGCGCTCCGAGCGGATCACGATGGGCTTGGCGATCACCGCCGTCTTGGAGCGGTCGAGATAGCGCACGAAGGCTTCCACGCCGCCTTCATACATCAGGTCCTCGACACGAACGTCCGGCGTGCGGGCGTCGGTGAGGCGGATGCGGACGCCGGAATTCAGGAACGCCAGCTCCCGCAGACGGTGTTCCAGGGTGGCGAAATCGAATGCGATATGGGTGAAGGTTTCCGGGCTGGGCGTGAACGTCACCATGGTGCCGCGCTTGCCGGGAGGGGCATCGCCCTTCACCACCAGCGGGGCTTCCGCGTCGCCATGGCGGAAGCGGATGAAATGCTCCTTGCCATTGCGCCAGATGGTGAGGTCGAGCACCGTGGACAGCGCGTTCACCACCGAAACGCCGACGCCGTGCAGGCCGCCGGAGACCTTGTAGGAATTCTGGTTGAACTTACCGCCGGCGTGCAGCTGGGTCATGATGACCTCGGCCGCCGAGACGCCTTCCTCATGATGCAGGTCGGTGGGAATGCCGCGCCCGTCGTCGGTCACGGTCACCGAGCCGTCGGCGTTCAGCGTGACGGTGACTTCATTGGCATAGCCGGCCAGCGCCTCGTCGATGGCGTTGTCCACAACCTCATAGACCATGTGATGCAGACCGGAGCCGTCATCGGTGTCGCCGATATACATGCCGGGCCGTTTGCGCACGGCATCGAGGCCCTTCAGCACCTGGATGGATTGTGCCCCGTAGTCGTCGGGGGATGCCGCGGGCGCGGGTTCGGCCATGATGTGTCTCGAATCGTTGGAACGCTTGGATATCTTTTACCGCAAAGCCGCGGTTATTTGGTGGCAAGTGCCCATCTTATGGCCACCGCGACCGCGTGCCAGGGTCCGCGCCGTCAGCGCAGGGACCGCCTGATCGAAACGGGCGGCGTTGCATGCGAGAACAGCGGCAAGAAGGGCAGGGCGTGCCAAATCCATCACGCACGTGTGCGCCCGCGCGCGACGAACGTCAAGCCGGCAAGGCGTCGCTCTGCGCGCGGGCCGGGGCTCACGCGGGGGGTGGCTGTCGCGGCGCGAAGCAGGCCGAGCCGCCACGGGCTCCGCGCGCGCCGCCGGGATCAGCGGCCAGCCGGAGATTTCTTCGTCAATGCATCCTTGCGCGCGCTGAAATGGTCGGTGAGACAGGCCGAGGCGCCCCGGGTCAGCAGAGTGAATTTCATCAGTTCCTCCATCAGGTCCACGACACGATCATAAGAGGACGATGGCTTCATGTGTCCCTCTTCGTCGAACGCGTTATAGGCCTCGGCGACGGAGTATTGGCTGGGGATGGCGATCATGCCCATGCGCTGGCCGAGAATGCGCATCTGATCGACCGCGTTGAAGGATCGCGTGCCGCCGGAAATCTGCATCAGCGCCAGCGTCCTGCCCTGCGTAAGCTGGGCTGCGCCGGTGGCAAGGGGCAGGGCAGGGAGCAGGGGCAGGGGCAGCCAGTCGACCTGCGCCTTGAGGATCGTGGTCATGGCGCCATTGCTCTCCGGGCTGCACCACACCTGGCCTTCGGACCATGCGGACAAGCTGCGCAGCTCCGCGACCTTTGGATGGTCCGCCGCGGTATCGTCGGGCGGGGGCAGGCCCAGCGGCTCGAAGATGCGCACTTCCGCCCCCAGCGTCTCGAGCAGAGCCCCCGCCTCCAGGGTCAGCAGGCGGCTGTAGGCGCGCGATCCGGCCGAACCATAGAGCAACAGGATGCGCGGCGGATGAGGCGGGGGCGGGGCGAACAGGGCCTGCGTATCGGGCATGCGGAACGCTTCGCCCAACGCCTGGCCCGGGACGCTATGTTCAGCCAAGGCGCGGTCCCCCCGCGTGGAGTAGGGGCGCAATCCCGGGTTGCAGGATGTTCCGAAATCTTAGTGCGCGGGTGATGTGCACGGTATCGCAGGCCTATTTTGATCGGCGGTGATCGACATGAACGGCCTCCTACGTCGGCAGCTCTGGGCATCCCTTCCGGCTCCGCCAATGTCCGTGTGGAACCGGAAAATTTATCGGCGGCCCGCACAAGGGGCGCTGGTGATCTCGTGCATGTACACAACCGGAGCGTCTTGCGCGGGAAGGGACAAGGTGTACGCGAAGATCCTGCGCGCGGGATGGATAGGATCGGTGAACGTTCCGGCAAGCGTGAATCAATGGGCGACGTTAATATAATCACCATTGGGCCAATTTTGAACATCGAATTCTTCACGATGATCTCAAAAATAACGAAGATCGCCAGTCAGCCGGGACGCCATTGCATGCCTCCGAAGCGGGGGGGTGGGCCGGTGCGGGCGCCGATCGAGCTTTTTTGGGTGGCGACCGTGGGGGCCTCACCGGACCAGCGGGATCGCACAGCGATGCAGGCGATGCGAGATGATCGACGCCCGTGCGGTGCCGCGCACCCGCGCACGACCAGCGCGGAAGAGGGGGCAGATGGGGGAGAGGGAATTTTGCGGCGCGTTGGGTGCGCGCGATTGTTCGCGGCGCAATTGTCCGCCTCACGCCGCGCGCAGGCGGAGGGGGGTCCGGCAAGCTCGGGCAGGTCGCTCGGGCGGGGTGCCGCTAAAGCGCGGATGACGCCACCGGACGGGCGGTCTGGATCAATGGAAATGTCGGGCCACGAAGGCCCGCGCTCCGACCTGCCCCAAGCAAGTGGGGCGGGAGCGCAGTGAATGCGCGGGTCCCGGAGTGGTCCTCAGGCGAACCGGCGGGTCTCAGCGCTGGACATAGACCCGCGTGCCCAGCGGAACGCGCTGGTACAGATCGATGATGTCCTGGTTGAGCAGGCGGATGCAGCCGCTCGACACCTGCTTGCCGATGCTGTCCGGCTCGATGGTGCCGTGCAGGCGGAACATGGTGTCGCGGTCACCGTCATAGAGATAGAGCGCGCGCGGGCCGAGCGGATTGGTCTCGCCGCCCGGCAGGCCGGCGGCATAGGGGCCATAGCGTTCCGGCTGGCGCGCGATCATGTTCGCCGTGGGCGTCCAGTGCGGCCATTTTTCCTTGCGCTTGATGGTCGCCCAGCCGCTATAGCTATAGCCCTGCTTGCCCACGCCCACGCCGTAGCGGATCGCCTTGCCGCCCTTCTCGACGAAATAGAGAAACTTGTTCTCGATATCGACGACGATGGTGCCGGGCGGATATTTGGTGGGATAGTCGACGATCTGGCGCAGGTAGATCGGGTCGATCTCCGACACGTCCACCGCATCCACCTCGAACGGCTCGCCAGGAACCGGGCCGTACATTGAAAGCGCCGCCGTGGAGGGGGCACCGCTATTATCGGTGACGCAAGCCGCTAGGAACAGCGGTGTGCCGAGAACGAAGAGCCGCCGGCTCAGAACGGCGGTGGGAAGGCTTTCGCTGGGCATGGGTCCCCGAAGCTGCTGCGAATCATGTCCACTTGGGTAGCATGCGCGGATTCGCGACGGGTGGCGAACGCGCCACACAGAGGGAAAAAGCACGGCCCGCCTGCGAAAAGCTCGTCCCGGGAGGGCGCGCGGCGTGTCAATCTTCCGCAACGACAGAGCCGGGGCTGACGGTGAAGCGCCGCGCCCCGTCAAGCCCTGCGAACACGCTCGGATCCGCCCCCGTCATCCAGACCTGCGCCCCGAGCCGGGCCAGCGCGGCGAATAGGCCGAGCCGCCGCTCGGCGTCGAGATAGGCCGCCACATCGTCCAGAAGCACAATAGGCGCAAGGCCTTGCATGGAAGCGACCAGGCGCGCGTGGGACAAGGCGAGGCCGATCAGCAGGGACTTTTGTTCGCCGGTGGAGCAGCGCGCCGCAGGCAGCGCCTTTTCCGCATGCGCCACCGTGAGGTCGCTCAGATGCGGCCCTTCCAGGGTGCGGCCGGCCGCCCGGTCGCGGGGCCGGCTGTCACGCAAAAGTGCGCGGTAGCTGTCTTCCACCCGCAAGGCCGGCGCATCGGACAGCATGCGTTCCACGTTTCCGTCTAGGGCGATCGCCGCAAGCGGAAAGGGCGATGAGGTGTCGCGGTCCGCGGCGATCTCGGCGGCGAGGCGGGCGACGGTCTCAAGCCGCGCGGCGGCAACCGCAATGGCCAGCTCCGCCAATTCGCGTTCAACTGCGTCGAGGAAGCGCGCGGTGCCGCCTTCCTCCAGTAGGCGATTACGCGCGCGCAACGCGCGTTCCAATGCGTTCACTCGCGTACCGTGTGTACCGTCCACGGCCAGCACCAGCCGATCGAGGAACCGGCGCCGGTCGGAGGGCGGACCGATGAACAGGCCGTCCATATCCGGGGTCAGCCAGACCACCTTGAGATGATCGAGGAAGGCGGTGGCGGAGGTTACGCTTTCGCGCTCGATGCGGCAGCGGCGCGCGCCGCCCGCACCTGCATCCATTCCGGTGCCGAGATGCGCCGGGCCGCAGATGCCCTCGATCTCGGCCGCGACGGCCCAGGAGCCATCGCCCGGATGCTGCGCAACCGTATCGAGCGCCGCGCGCCGCAGGCCGCGCCCCGGCGACAGCAGGGAGATGGCCTCCAAAAGATTGGTCTTGCCTGCGCCATTGGGGCCAGAGAGGACGATGGGGCCTTGATCCACGCTGAGCTGGGCGGAGCCATAGGAGCGGAAGCGGGTGAGAATCAACTTGCGGACCAGAGCGCGCGGCCCGGTTCGTGAAAGGGCGGGAGCGGCGGCGCCGGACGCGGCATCAGGCGCGCGGGTCATGCGATCTCAAGTCGGTTGAGGAACGGCGGGCGGAAACCTGAACATGGTCCTCGCCGCGCCGGACGCAAGGGGCGCCGGACGCAAGGGTCGCTGGAGTAAACGGCACCACGGCGAAGGGCGGGGGCGGGGCAGGGGGAACGGCGCGCTCCGCCTTGTTTTGAATCGCACCCGCCTCGGTTCACACCCGCATGGGCATGAGCACGTAGAGCGCATCGCTCTTGGTGCTGTCGCGCACCAGCGTGGGCGAGCCGGAATCGGCGAGCTTCAACTCGGCCGTGTCACCTTCGAGCTGGGCGGTGATGTCGAGCAGGTAGCGGCTGTTGAAGCCGATATCGAGCGGCTCGGCGGCATAATCCACCTCGAGTTCCTCGGTGGCGCTGCCGGAATCCGGATTGGTCACGGAGAGTACCAGCTTGCCGTCGGTGAGCGAGAGCTTCACCGCGCGGCCGCGCTCACTCGACACGGTGGACACGCGGTCCACGGCGGCGGCGAAATCCGCCTTGTCCACCAGCAGCACCTTGTCGTTGCCGGCCGGGATGACGCGGTTGTAATCCGGGAAGGTGCCGTCGATCAGCTTGGAGGTCAGAACGATGGCGCCCACCGCCACCCGGATCTTGGTGGTGGAGAGCGAGACGGTGACTTCCGCGTCCTTGTCCTCCAGCAGCTTCTGCACCTCGGCGACCGTCTTGCGGGGCACGATGATGCCGGGCATGCCGGCCGCGCCCTCGGGCGCCTCAAGCTCGGCCTGGGCGAGGCGGTGCCCGTCGGTCGCGACCGCGCGCAGGGTCGCCTTGCCGGCGCCCTTGGCCTCGGCCACGTGCAGGAAGATGCCGTTCAGATAATAGCGCGTCTCCTCGGTGGAGATGGCGAACTGGGTCTTGTCCACCAGGCGGCGGAATTCCGCCCCCTTCAGCTTGAAGGCATGGGTGAATTCGCCCGCGGCGAGATCGGGGAAATCTTCCTGCGGCAGGGTTTGCAGGGTGAAGCGGGCGCGGCCGGCGCGCACCGCCAGGGTGCCGCGGTCGCCGCTGGATTCCAGCAGCACCTGCGCGCCCTCGGGCAGCTTGCGCACGATGTCGTAGACGACGTGGGCCGGCACGGTGGTGGCCCCCTCCTGGTCCACCTGGGCCGGGACGGTTTCAACGACTTCCAGATCGAGGTCGGTGGCCTTCAGCTCCAGTCCCGACGCGCCGGTGCGGATGAGCACATTGGCGAGAATCGGAATGGTGTTGCGGCGTTCGACGACGCGATGGACGTGGCTGAGCGACTTCAGAAGCTCGGCGCGTTCGACGGTGACCTTCATTGGCCCGGACCCGTAACTCTCGTGCGGGGAAACTAAGCACGCCCTGGCTGGCGCCAGTGCGGCCCGCGACCGGATCGTTCACAACGAACCCGTGGGCCGCAGACATTGCCGCCCGCGCTGCACCAAAGCAAGGGCATCTGGCCGCTTTTTCCCCGTTGCCGACGTGGAAGGCGGGCAATTCCCGCGTAGCGCGCCCCTCGCGCCCCCGTGCGGCCTCGTTTCAGGCGCACGGATCGGCTTTTCCGCGCTCGATCAGACGCGGCGGCAAAGGGCAGGGGCGAGGGCAGGGGGCATCCCCGGCCCAAGAACTTTCACTCGTTGACGAGCTTCTTCAGCGCCTCGATCTCCTCCGCGAGTGCCCGGTCGGTGGCGATCAGGCCGTCGATCTTGCGCACTGCATGCAGAACCGTGGTGTGATCGCGCCCGCCGAAGCGGCGGCCGATTTCCGGTAGGGAGCGCAGGGTCAGCGTCTTGGCCAGATACATGGCGATCTGGCGCGGCTTAACCACATTGGCGGTGCGGCGCTGGGACAGCAGATCGGCGCGCGAGACGTTATAATGCTTGGCCACGACGCGCAGAATCTCGTCCACCCGCACGCGCTTGGGATCGCATGGGCGCACGAGGTCGCGAACGGCGTTCTCGGCCATTTCCATGGTCACCGGCTCGCCGGTGAGCTTGTTGAAGGCGAGCAGTTTGTTCAGCGCGCCATCCAGATCGCGCCCGCTCTGGCCGACCGTGCGGGCCAGCAGTTCCAGGACATTGGCGGGAACCGAGAAGCCGCGATGCTGCTCGGCGAGGGCCGAGGACCGGGTCTTGAGGATCTGAAGGCGCAGGTCCTCTTCCAGTTGGCCGAGTTCCACCACGAGGCCACCGGCAAGGCGCGAGCGCACCCGGTCGTCGAGCGCGTCGAGCTCCGACGGCGGACGGTCGGCAGCCACGACGACTTGCCGCCCGGCATCCATCAGGGCGTTGAGCGTGTGGCAGAATTCCTGCTGCATGTTCTTGCCGGTGAGGAATTGCAGGTCGTCGATCACCAGCGTGTCGATGGACCGCAGCGCATCCTTGAAGGCGATGGCGGCATGGGTCTTCAGCGCGGCGACGAAGCCGTACATGAAGCGCTCGGCGGTGAGATAGACCACGCGCCGCCCGCGGCTCGCGCCGGCCCAGGCCACCGCCTGAAGCAGGTGCGTCTTGCCGAGGCCGACGGCCGCGTGAAGATAGAGCGGGTTGAAGATCGGCCCGGCCCCGGGCACGGCCTCCGCCACCTGACGGGCGGCGGCATGGGCGAGCGTGTTGGACTTGCCGAGCACGAAGGTCTCAAACGTGAGGCGGGCGTCGAGCGGCGAGCCCGCGCCCACGTCGGCGGGCATGGCGGAAGCGGCGACAGTCTGGGGGCGCGGCTCGGCGGCGCGCTCGACCACGACTTCGCGATGCTCATTGGCGGCTTTCAGCGGAATGGCGCGGGCGACGGCGGAGCGCACGGACAGATCCACCTTGCGCGCGGTGCCGCTCTCCTCCTGCCACAGCTCGGCGAGGCGCTCGACATAATGATCCTGGATCCAGGCCTTCAGGAAGCGCGTGGGCACGGAGAGATGCACGCGGTCCGCGATGCGGTCCAGCTCGATGCGGGCGAACCAGCTGGTGTACGATTCCTCGCCGATCTCCTCACGCAGGCGCTGGCGAACCCGGTCCCATTGCTGCGCGCAGAAATCCGCTGCCGACGGAGCGGTCATGGTGGGGCGAAACTGCGCGACGTCCACGGTTTCCGGTTTCAACATGAGGGTCTTTCCCGCCCGGGGCGGGTCCCTGGTTGCGACGCGGAGAGCGTTCGCGCCGGTGACGGCGCGTCTCCTAGTCCAAGTGAATGAGAAGGTGAAGGTGTAGCGACGAAAGTGGGCTTAAGCCCGCATTTTCGTCACGAGGGCGCCCGGCGGGCGGGGTCCTCGACGGCGCGATCACGAAGCCGCTCATCCCGGTCGCGGCCGACGGTCCCGAAGGCCTGTTCGCGACGAAAATGCAGTGCGTCTTCGCTAGGTCTAGCGCCTGAGAGAGAAGTCATGGCCGCCCCATTCGCCGTCGAACAAAACGTTCGCCGGTTCTCCAATAGATAGAATAGTTTTTTGTTTATTTCTCTGTCCTGGATCAATCAAAGGATCAAAGACAGACTATCCCAAAAACCGGAACAATACGCAGGTGAAATGTACACGCAGCGCGGGAGGGGAGGTGAGACGCTAACGCACATAATACACCCTCCCTCCATCCACGAAGAGTCGTGAAACTGCTGCTCTATTGATGATTTCCTCGGGATGTCCCTCAGAGGTGAGATTGAACATACACAGGGCATGGGGAGGGTGCAACGGCTTTCCCGGTCGCACCCCAATCCGGTGGAAATCGGGTGACAAACACATTTCTCCCGCCGCTTTAGTTCAGCCGGCAAACCTCTGACTCGACTGCGAGATTCGCAATCCTTAACGGTTCAGGAGGCGGTCCTAGGATTCAAATCAAGAAGTATTTTGATACCTCTATTCCGACCTCCCGTAGAGGTACTTCTCGCCTTGGCCCATAACCCGTTAAGCTTCATGAGTTTTTCCTGATCGGTCAGAAGGCGTGGACGAACTTCGTATGGATGGGCTTCGACTTGACCTCGCGCCGGTTAACGGCTAGGCGCCGGCCGGGACGAGAATCACGGGCTTTTTGGCGGAAAAATCGCCGGCGGGTGTTCGCCGGCTAAGGCGGGAATATGGTTCCGATGCCGTACCGGCAAGCCCGCCTCGGGGGCGAGGAGGGCTGGCGGGCGGCGGACCCGCAGCGGGGATCCGCGTCCGCCCTTTCGGCGCAGCTTTAAAATAAAAAAGCCCGGCAATGCCGGGCCATTCTATTGCTAAGCTTCGGCGCGGCGCAACGTGCGCCGCGATCTTCAGCTCACATCACGCGCTCAGCTTGCTGACGCGGGCCGCGAGGCGGGAAACCTTGCGGGAAGCGGTATTCTTGTGAAGAACACCCTTGGTCACCGCCCGCATGATCTCGGGCTCGGCGACCTTGAAAGCCGCGCTGGCGGCCGTCGCGTCGCCGGTGGCGAGGGCATCTTCCAGCTTGCGCAAAAAGGTGCGGACGCGCGAACGGCGGTTCCGGTTAACCTCAGTGCGACGCTCGATCTTCCGCGCCGCCTTTTTGGCGGAGGGCGTATTGGCCATCGGCCGTCCTCTATCACGTTATCGCACGCAAACCATGGCCAATGCGGCCCGTTTGCGCTGCGTCTGAATGGCTGAACACGCCGGCAACCTCGGTCGCCAGCGAAGTGTCGGCGCTTATAGGAGGAGGATGGCCAGCAGTCAACTCCAGATGCGCCGGCGGCGCCCAAGCCGCGCCGATTTGATCCAATTAAATGCAGCCGCGTCGGATCTTTCCCTTCAATACGCGCTGTGAGGCTTGCGTCGGCGGGCTTGGTCTACAAAATACGGGCGCGGAGCGTGGGCGGGACCGCGGACCGCGCCCGCCCGCGCCGCCGCACGAAACCGTTTCGGAGGAATCACCATGGTTGCATCCAGTACCGCTGCCAATATCCCGCCGCGCAAGCATCCGCCGGAGACCGCCGTATCGGATTTCCTCGTGACGCTGAACGCTCTGCTGAAGGACAACCAATATACCGCGCTCTCCGATGCCTTCGTTGCCTTCGCGAAAACTCATCCGGGCCTGGACTTCTTCATCGAGGAAGCGATTCCCGCTCGGGTTGCGGACCACGTGTTGAGCAGGAGCGGCGCCGCTTCCGCCTTCACCACCTTCACGCTGCAAAATCCCAATTGGGCGGTGGACCTCCAGCGTTCCGCGCTCGATCCGCTGGCCTTCACCCAGAACATCAACGACATCGAGGCCAAGGTGGCCGCCCTCGTCGCTGCCGCCAAGGCTCCCAAGTCACCGGCCTGACGCGCGCCGGTCCGAATCCTTTTGCGCGGAGCGTCCAAACCGGCGGTCCGCGCCTGAGGGTGGACGAACTGTCCCGCGACGCCGAGGCAACTGGACGACGCCCCGCGCAATCGCGTATGTCACGCACAAACCTATAGAGCAGGTCGCCGCGTGCGCGCGAGCCGGAGGAATAGGGCATGAGCGAAGTGACGGTGGCCGATCGGCCCGTGACGGACAGCTTGGTGACGGTGTTCGGCGGTTCCGGCTTTCTCGGCCGTTATGTTGTGCGCGCCCTGGCGCGCCGCGGCTATCGCATCCGCGTGGCCGTGCGGCGGCCCGATCTTGCGAATTTCCTGCTTCCTTATGGCTATGTGGGCCAGATCCAGCTGGTGCAGGCCAATGTGCGCTTCGCCGATTCGGTGCGTCGGGCCGTGCAGGGGTCCGACTTCGTGGTGAATCTTGTCGGCGTCCTCGCCGCGCGCGGCCGCCAGAGCTTCGACGCGGTGCATGTCTATGGCGCCCGCGCCATCGCCACCTCCGCCGCCGAAATGGGCGCGCGGGTGGTGCATGTCTCGGCCATCGGCGCCGATTCGACCGCGGCCGCCGCTTATGCCCGCACCAAGGGGCTGGGCGAGGAGGCGGTGCGCGCCGCCGTGCCGGACAGCATCATCCTGCGCCCGTCGCTGCTGTTCGGCCCGGAAGACGATTTCTTCAACCGCTTTGCCGCCATGACGCGGTTCGCCTTCGCCTTGCCTTTGATCGGCGGCGGCAAGACGCGCTTCCAGCCGGTGTTCGTGGCCGATGTGGCCGCCGCCGTCGAGCGGGCGGTGGATGGCAAGGCGAAATCTGCCACCATTTATGAACTCGGCGGGCCGGAAGTGCGCACCTTCCGCGAGCTGATGGAATTGCTGCTGCGAGAAATCGGCAGCCATCGCATCCTGATGGACCTGCCGTTCGGCGTGGCGGACCTGATGGCCCGCGTGCTCGGCTGGATCCCGGGTGGCAGCTCCTTGCTGACCCGCGATCAGGTGGCGATGCTGCATTTCGACAATGTGGTCTCGGACGCCGCCGTCGCGGAACATCGCGCCATCCAGGATCTCGGCATCCTGCCCGCCGCCATGGCGAGCGTGCTGCCGAGCTATCTTTGGCGATTCCGCAAGGCGGGACAGTTCACCCGCATCGAGACCTGAGGCGGATCTGAAACGGGACAAGGTGCGGCGCGCCGCGCCCGACGGTGGTGACATGGGCGCGTTGGTTGCGGGTGGGTCCAGGCCGGGCATCGAGGTGAAGATCTGCGGCGTCAACAGCGCCGCCGCCCTCGACGCGACGCTGGAGGCCGGTGCCGATCTCGTGGGCTTCGTGCATTTCGCCAAAAGCCCGCGCCATCTCCATCTGTCCGATGCCGCCGCGCTCTCCGCCCAGGTCAATGGCCGGGCGCTTAAGGTGGCGCTGCTGGTGGACCCGGACGACGCCTTGCTGGGCGATATTCTTGAAGCGGTGAAGCCGGATATCCTGCAATTGCACGGCCGCGAGACGGCCGAGCGGGTGGCGGCGATCCGCGCGCGCTTCGGCCTGCCGGTGATGAAGGCGCTCTCCATCGCGCGCGCCGCCGATCTCGACGTCGTCCCCGCCTATGCGGCCGTATCCGACCGTCTGCTGTTCGATGCTAAGCCCGCCCCGGACGATCTTTTGCCCGGCGGCAACGGGCGGGTGTTCGACTGGTCTGTGCTCGACGGCCTTGACCCCGGTCGCCCGATCATGCTTTCGGGTGGTCTGGACCCGGACAATGTGGCGCAGGCGATTGCCCGCGTGCGGGTCGACGGCGTCGATGTCTCCTCCGGTGTTGAAAGCGCGCCGGGCGTGAAATCGACGGAAAAGATCTTTGCCTTCGTCCGCGCCGCGCGCGCGGCGTCCCTTGCCTCCAGGGTGGAAAGCCAAGCCAAGTGACTGCGTTGAATTCCTATCGCACCGGCCCGGACGAGCGCGGTCATTTCGGCATCCATGGCGGCCGTTTCGTTGCCGAGACCCTCATGCCCGCGGTGCTGGAGCTTCAGGCCGCCTATGAGGCCGCCAAGGTCGATCCCTCCTTCAAGAGCGAGATGGACGGCTATCTCACCCATTATGTCGGGCGTCCCTCGCCGCTGTATTTTGCCGAGCGCCTCACCGCGCATCTCGGCGGCGCGAAAATCTATCTCAAGCGCGAGGAGCTGAACCACACCGGCTCCCACAAGGTGAACAACGTCCTCGGCCAGATCCTGCTCGCCCGCCGCATGGGCAAGAAGCGCATCATCGCCGAGACCGGCGCCGGCCAGCACGGAGTCGCGACCGCGACGCTGTGCGCCCGCTTCGGCCTGGAGTGTGTGGTCTATATGGGCGCGGTGGATGTCGAGCGGCAGAAGCCGAACGTGTTCCGCATGAACATGCTGGGCGCCACCGTTGTGCCGGTGCAGTCCGGCACGCGCACGTTGAAGGATGCCATGAACGAGGCGCTGCGCGATTGGGTGACCAATGTGCACGACACCTTCTATTGCATCGGCACGGTCGCCGGTCCCCACCCCTATCCGGCCATGGTGCGCGACTTCCAGTCGATCATCGGCACCGAGGCGCGCGCCCAGATCCAGGAGATGGAAGGCCGCCTGCCGGATTCCCTGGTCGCGGCGGTGGGCGGCGGCTCCAACGCCATCGGCCTGTTCCACGCCTTCCTGGATGATCCCGATGTGGAGATTTTCGGCGTCGAGGCCGCGGGCCACGGGATTTCCAGCGGCCAGCATGCGGCCGCCATCATCGGCGGTCGGCCGGGCGTGCTGCACGGAAATCGCACCTATCTGCTGATGGACGACGACGGGCAGATCAAGGATGCGCACTCCATCTCGGCCGGCCTGGATTATCCCGGAATTGGGCCGGAGCATTCCTGGCTGCATGATATCGGCCGGGTGAAATATATTCCCTGCACCGATGCCGAGGCGCTTGAAGGCTTCATGCTGCTGTCGAAGCAGGAAGGCATCATCCCGGCGCTGGAATGCGCGCATGCCATCGCCAAGGTGATGGAAATCGCGCCCACCAAGCCGAAGGATCATGTCATGATCGTCAATCTGTCGGGCCGTGGAGATAAGGACATCTTCGCGGTGGCAGAGCTTCTGGGGGGCCAGATATGAAATTTGCATCTGCTTGCGCGGCTCTGGGCCTCGCTCTTCCGCTCTCTTTCGCCGTTCCGGCCGTTTTGCCCGCAAGTGCGGCGCCGGCCGGCCTCTCCCTGACCACGGGTTCGGTGATCACCGATCCGACCGGCGCCTTCATCAGCGTGCAGGTGGCCAACACCGGCACCTTGATGCTGAGCCAGATCGTGGTGACCTGCGATTTCTTCTCCAAGAGCAAGAAAAAGCTCGGCACCTCGTCCACGACGCTGTTTTCCACCTTCCCCGGCATCACGGGGGCGGATCAGGTGCGCCTGATGGGCGCCACCAGCGCCGTATCGGCGACCTGCGCCATCACCAGCCCGAACTGAGCGGGTCTCATTTTCCCCGGCCGCGTGCGGCCGGCCCCCTTCGCGGGGGACGAACAAAAGACGCATCATGACCACCCGCATCACCGCCCGTTTCGCTGCCCTCGCCGCCGAAGGCCGTCCCGGCCTTGTCACTTTCATCACGGCGGGCGATCCCGATGCCGCGACCTCTTTGGCGATTCTCAAGGCCTTGCCCGCGGCCGGCGCCGATGTGATCGAACTGGGCGTGCCGTTCACAGATCCCATGGCGGACGGCCCGGCGATCCAGGCCGCCGGCCTGCGCGCGCTCAAGGGCGGGCAGACGCTGGCGAAGACGCTGGGCATGGTCCGTGCCTTCCGCGGCGGCGACGGCGCGACGCCGATCGTGCTGATGGGCTATTACAACCCGATCTATATTTATGGCGTCCCGCGCTTCCTGGCGGATGCGAAGGATGCCGGCGTGGACGGCCTCATCGTGGTCGACTTGCCGCCGGAAGAGGACGACGAATTGTGCCTGCCCGCGCTTGCCGCCGGGCTCGATTTCATCCGCCTCGCCACGCCGACCACCGACGACAAGCGCTTGCCGGCGGTGCTCGCCCATACGGCGGGCTTTGTCTATTACGTCTCGATCACCGGCATCACCGGTTCCGCGACGCCTGACGCCGATCTGGTGTCGGCCGCCGTGGCGCGCATCAAGGGGCATACGGATCTGCCGGTGGCGGTCGGCTTCGGCGTGAAAACCCCGGCCCAGGCGGCAGCCATCGCAGCCGGCGCCGATGCCGTCGTCGTCGGTTCGGCCCTGGTGGATGTCGTGCGCGCCTCGCTGGATGAGGCTGGCGCGGCGACGCCCCGTACGGTGACGGATGTGGAAACCCTGGTGCGCGATCTCGCCGCGGCGGTGCGCGGCGTTGCTCGCCAAGCGGCGGAATAATAGGCCGGGCCGCCCCGGCCGCGGGCGCGTGACGGCACGCGAGGCGCGTGAAGCGCGGCGCTCTTGATCCGCCTCATGGCGGCGCGCGCCGGGCGGTTCATGCTTCCTTCCATCGTCATGGGAGGATGGACATGCCCGGTTCGCGCGTCACCCGTTTCATCGCCGCCTTGCTCGCCGGCACGCTTCTGGCGGCAAATCCGGCCGCCGCCTGCACCCGCGCGCTTTATACCGGCGCTGACGGCCTCGTCATCACCGGCCGCTCGATGGATTGGGCGGAGGACATGCGCACCAATCTGTGGGCTTTCCCGAAAGGCATGGCGCGCGACGGCGCTGCCGGGCCGACGGCGCCGAAATGGGTCTCGAAATACGGTAGCCTCATCGCCTCGGGCTATGATGTCGGCACCGCCGACGGCATCAACGAGGCCGGGCTGGTGGTGAACCTGCTCTATCTCGATGAATCCGACTATGGCGGCGACACCGGCAAGCCGCCCATGTCGATTTCGGTCTGGGCGCAATATGTGCTCGACATGTTCGGCTCGGTCTCAGAAGCCGTGGCAGCGCTGGAGAAGGAGCCGTTCCGCATCATCGCGCCGGTGCTCCCGAACGGGTCCCCTGCGCAGCTTCACCTTGCGCTTTCCGACGCCAGCGGCGATTCCGCGATCCTGGAATATATCGGCGGCAAGCTCGTCATCCACCATGGCAAGCAATATCAGGTGATGACCAATTCGCCGATTTTCGACCAGCAATTGGCGCTCAACACCTATTGGGAAGAGATCGGCGGGCTGACCTTCCTGCCCGGCACGAACCGCGCGTCGGATCGCTTCGCCCGCGCCTCGTTCCTGATCCATGCGGTGCCGAAGCAGGCCGATCCGCGCTTCATTTCGGCGGTGCCGGGGCAGAGCTATGCCAATCAGGCGGCGCTCAGCGTGCTCGGGGTGATGCGCAGCGTCGGCGTGCCGCTCGGCATCACCACGCCAAACCAGCCGAACATCTCCTCCTCCCTCTGGCGCAGCGTCGCGGACCAGAAGAACAAGGTCTATTTCTTCGATTCCTCCACCAGTCCCAACGCCTTCTGGGTGCCGCTCGCCGACCTCGACCTCAAGGAGGGTGCGCCAGTGAAGAAGCTCATTCTGGAAGGCGGCAAGGTCTATTCGGGCAATGCGGCGGCGCAGTTCGAAGCGGCGCCGGCCTTCACCTTCCTGCCGGGGAAGCCATAGGCCTCGCCGTAGGGCCGGAATGGCTCCCAGCCCTGGCCCTTTCGCGACGCCGGCGGCTCTCGACCGCCGGCGGCCCCTCAGGCGCGCGCCATGCGGCGGGGCGCAAGCAGATCCAGCAGCGCCGTGCCGAGAGCCGCCACCACCAGATTGGCGACCAGCGCCAGCAGCCCGACATAGATCGTGTACGACTCGCCCCCGAGGATCAGCCGGTGCACCGGCACCAGCCCGTCCGAGAAGACGATGAACGATCCGCCGCCGATGCCCACCACCCAGCCGGCAAGGAGAGCGCCGGCGCGGAACCAGCGGGTGAACAGGCCGAACACCACCGCCGGGAAGGTCTGGAGGATCCAGAGGCCGCCCAGCAATTGCAGGTCGATGGCGAATTTGGTGGGCAGGAAGATGATGCAGGCGAGCGCGCCCACCTTCACCACCAGCGACACGATCTTCGCCACCTGCGCTTCGCCCGCGTCGGTGACCGCCGGGTTCACATAGGCCTTCCACACGTTGCGGGTGAACAGATTGGACGCGCCGATGGACATCACCGCCGCCGGCACCAGCGCGCCGATGCCGATGGCGGCGAAGGCGAAGCCGGCGAACCAGCTCGGAAACAGGGTCTTGAACAGCATCGGCACCACGTCGGTGGGGCTCGTTACCTTCACACCGGCCGCGTGCGCCATGTAGCCGAGCAAAGCGATAAGCCCCAGCAGCACCGTATAGGCGGGCAGCAGGATCGCGTTCTTTCGGATAATATCCCCGCTCTTGGCGGCGAACACGCCCGTGAGCGTGTGGGGATACATGAAGGCGGCGAGCGCCGAGCCGAGCGCGAGCGTCGCATAAGGCAGCATCTGCTGCGGCTGGAGAGTGAGGCCGGTGGCGCCGCCCTTGGCCTGGAAGGCGAGGTCCGCCGCGTGGAACACGGCGCCATAGCCGCCGAGCACCATCGGCACCAGCACCACCGCCACCAGGACCACCACATAGATCATGATGTCCTTGACGAAGGCGATCAGGGCCGGTGCCCGCAGGCCGGCCGAATAGGTATAGAGCGCGAGGATCAGGAAGGCCGCGATGATGGGGAATTCCCCGGTCAGCCCCATGGCCGAGATCACCGCCTGCATGCCCACGAGCTGAAGCGCGATGTAGGGCATGGTGGCGATGAGGCCGGTGAGCGCGACCACCAGCTCCAGCGCCCGGCTGCCATACATGCCGTGCACCACGTCCGCCGCCGTCACATGGCCGCTGGCATGGGCGACCTTCCACAGCTTCGGCATGACGAGGAAAATGAAGGGATAGACGATGATCGTGTAGGGCAGGGCGAAGAAGCCGTAGGCCCCCACCGCATACACCAGCGCCGGTACGGCGATGACGGTGTAGGCGGTATAGAAGTCGCCGCCCACCAGGAACCAGGTGATCCAGACCCCGAACTGGCGCCCGCCGAGGCCCCATTCGTCGAGCTTGGCATGGTTATCGGCGGCCTTCCAGCGCGAGGCGACGAAGCCCATCACGGTGACCAGCACAAAAAAGAACAGGAAGACCGACAGCGCGGTCCAATCTATGGCGCCGATCATTCCTTGGTCGCCTTATAAACCACGAAGGTCAAAAGGGAGGTCAGCGGCACCCAGGCGAGCTGATACCAATAGAAAAACGGGAAGCCGAACAACTCGGGTAGGCGTTCATTATAGAACGGCACCCATAGCAGCCCCAGGAAGGGCAAGAGCAGGAGGAGTCGCACCTTAGGGAAACCTTCCGAAGGTTAGTCGAGGGGGCGATTAAACCGGTTAGAAAACGCCGTCCAATCAAAATGTCGGGTGTATCTTCATTCCTTAACGGAATAGCTTGCCTCCGCCGTGGTTTCGCCACCATGCGCGCCCAAGCCCTTCGGTGAGATGACGCAAGGGTCGGCGGCGCTGGATTTGCGCAGCGCAGCGCGACCGCCCTTCCGTTCCCGCCCGCTCGGTATTACATGGAGCGCGCCACAGCCGGAGCATTCTCCTTGAATTGGATTTCCAACGTCGTCCGCCCGAAGATCCGCGATTTCCTGGCGCGCCGGGATGTACCGGAGAATCTGTGGGTGAAGTGCCCGGAAACCGGGCAGATGGTGTTCCACAAGGATCTGGAGGCCAATCTCTATGTGATTCCGGGCTCCGGCTATCACATGCGCATGGACGCCACGAAGCGGCTGAAGGCCACCTTCGATGATGGCGCCTATGCGGAGGTCGCGCTTCCGGAGGTCACCATCGACCCGCTGAAGTTCCGCGACGAGCGCCGCTATGCCGACCGCCTCAAGGATGCCCGCACCAAGACCGGCATGCAGGATGCCGTGAAGGTCGCGACCGGCCTGCTGGAAGCCTTGCCCGTGACCATCGCGGTGCAGGATTTCGGCTTCATGGGCGGTTCGCTCGGCATGGCCGCCGGCGAGGCGGTGGTGAAGGGGCTCCAGACGGCGGCCGAGAAGGGCACGCCCTTCATCATGTTCGCCGCCTCGGGTGGCGCGCGCATGCAGGAGGGCATCCTTTCCCTCATGCAGATGCCCCGCACCACGGTGGCGATCCAGGAATTGCGCGAGGCGAAGAAGCCTTACATCGTGGTTCTCACCAATCCGACCACCGGCGGCGTCACCGCCTCCTACGCCATGCTGGGCGACATCCAGATCGCCGAGCCGGGCGCGCTGATCGGATTTGCCGGGCCGCGCGTGATCGAGCAGACCATCCGCGAGAAGCTGCCGGACGGCTTCCAGCGGGCCGAATATCTGCGTGAGCACGGCATGATCGACATGGTGATACATCGCCACCAGATGCGCGAGACGCTGGGCCGCCTGTGCCGCATCCTGGTGAAGGCGCCGGCCGTGCCGCCCAAGGGGCGCCTGCCGCGTCCCGCCGCCGCCTGATGCCCACCCAACCATTGCGCCGCGCGGCCGAAGCCGCGCAGGGGTAGAAGACGATGTCCCTCTCCCGCCCCGTCGGCGGACCCGACGCCATTCTGGAGCGCCTCGCGGCGCTCCACCCCCAGCGGATCGACCTTTCGCTGGATCGGGTCCATCGCCTGCTTACCGCGCTCGATCATCCCGAACTTCGCCTGCCGCCCGTGATCCACGTGGCGGGCACCAATGGCAAGGGATCCACCATCGCCTTCCTGCGCGCGGCGCTGGAGGCGGCGGGCAAGCGCGTGCATGTCTACACCTCGCCCCATCTGGTGCGCTTCAACGAGCGCATCCGCCTTGCCAGTGCTTTGGTGGAGGATGCGGCGCTCTCGCAGGCCCTCGACCAGGTGGAAGCGGCCAATGCCGGGGCGCCCATCACCCTGTTCGAGATCACGACGGCGGCCGCCTTCGTCCTGTTCGCCCAGGTGCCGGCGGACGTGCTGCTGCTGGAAGTTGGCCTCGGCGGGCGGCTCGACGCCACCAATGTGGTGGATGCGCCTCTGGCCAGCGTCATCACGCCGCTGTCCATCGACCATGTGGATTTTCTCGGGCCGACGCTGGAGCTGATCGCCGCCGAGAAGGCCGGCATCATCAAGCGCCGCGTGCCGGTCATCCTCGCCGGCCAGCCGGACGAGGCGCTGGCGGTGATCGAGCGCGCTGCGGCGCGCAAGCTCGCGCCTTTGTTCGCGCGCGGGCAGCAATGGACCATGCACGAGGAAGCGGGGCGGCTGGTCTATTCCGACGAGGCCGGGCTTCTCGATTTGCCGCGTCCGCGCCTCATGGGCGCGCACCAGATCGACAATGCCGGGCTTGCGGTCGCGACCTTGCGGGCCTTGCCGCAATTGGGCGTAAGCGCCGCCGCCATCGAGGCCGGATTGCGGGCGGCCGAATGGCCGGCGCGGCTCCAGCGCTTGGCGCCGGGCCCGCTGACCGCGCGCGCGCCGGCCGACGTGGAAGTCTGGCTCGACGGTGGACACAATGCCGCCGGCGGCGCCGCCCTCGCCAATGCCTTGGCGGAGCTGGAAGAGCGCTATGCGCGCCCGCTGGTGATGATCGTGGGCATGCTGGGCTCGAAGGATGTCGCGGCCTTCCTGGCGCCATTCGCGGGGCTCGCGCGCGAGGTGATCGCGGTGCCCGTTCCCGGCGAGCACAAGGGCCTCTCGCCCGAGGAAGTGGCGGCAGCCGCCGCCGTGCTCGGCATGTCCGGCTCGGTGGCGCGCGATGTGGGCGCTGCGCTCGATGGGCTTGCGTCCTTCCCCCTGATGCCGCCGCCGCGGGTGCTGATCGCCGGCTCGCTCTATCTGGCGGGCGCCGTGCTGCAAGAGAATGGCGCCGCTTTGCTCTGAGGGCCCCGCGTGTGGGGCCTCGCCCTCTCCTCAGCCGGAGGTCGCATCCTCGTTCGGTCGATGGGGATCGGGCAGG
The DNA here is from genome assembly GCF_043195105.2 of Roseixanthobacter finlandensis. NCBI lineage: Bacteria > Pseudomonadati > Pseudomonadota > Alphaproteobacteria > Hyphomicrobiales > Xanthobacteraceae > Roseixanthobacter > Roseixanthobacter finlandensis. The sequence goes on from NZ_CM195536.1 coordinate 1,427,483, forward strand.
GCGCCGGTTCCGGGTGTCTTCTCGGGATCGGTCAGGGACGGCTTGGCGTGGGGGCCAGCGGCAGGCTTGCCGGCGGCGGGCTTGCCAGCTGTGGGATTGCCAGCGGGTTCCGATGACCCTGGCGGGCCGCCGGTGGTGACCTTGCCGGCCTTTGTCTCATCGAAAGCGGGGTGTCGCGGTGACGCGGACATGCGGGGTTCTCCTCTGCAATCCATTGGGATATAACGCGCCAGGGCAAATCCGGTTGCCTCGGCGGCAGGCGCACCTTGACTTACCGCGCCGCGAAGAGCAGCTTCCGCCCGCGCCATGAGGTGCCGGACGGACCCGTCCATCATTCCCCAAAACCCCACGGACAGGCATGCGCAGCTATTTGGACTTCGAGAAGCCGGTGGCCGAGCTCGAGGCGAAGGTGGAAGAACTGCGGGCACTTTCGAGCGGGGACGGCGTCGCCATTGCCGACGACGTGACGCGCCTTGAGGCCAAGGCCGCCGACGCCCTGGCGCAGCTCTATTCCACCCTTACCCCCTGGCAGAAAACCCTTGTGGCGCGCCATCCCGCGCGGCCGCACTTCGGCGATTTCGCCAAGGGCCTGTTCGACGAATTCACCCCCATGGCGGGGGATCGCAAATATGGCGAGGACGAAGCCATCATCGGCGGCTTCGCGCGCTTCCGGGGCGAACCCGTGTGCGTGATCGGCCATGAGAAGGGCTCCACCACGGAAACCCGTATCCGGCACAATTTCGGCATGGCGCGGCCCGAGGGCTATCGCAAGGCCGCGCGCCTGATGGAGCTGGCAGACCGCTTCAACGTGCCCATGATCGCCCTGGTCGACACCGCCGGCGCCTATCCCGGCATCGGCGCCGAGGAGCGTGGCCAGGCCGAGGCCATCGCCCGGTCCACCGACGCCTGCCTTGCGCTCGGCGCGCCCAATGTCGCAGTCGTGATTGGCGAGGGCGGGTCCGGCGGTGCCATCGCCATCGCCACGGCCAATAAGGTCCTGATGCTGGAGCACGCCATCTACAGCGTGATCTCGCCCGAGGGCGCGGCCTCGATCCTGTGGCGCGACACCGCCAAAGCACAGGAGGCGGCGACCAATATGAAGATCACCGCCCAGGATCTGGTGCGCTTCGGCGTGGTGGATTCGATCATCAAGGAGCCCACCGGCGGTGCCCATCGGGACCCCAAGGCCGCCATCACCGCGACCGGGGACGCGATCGCGGAAGCCTTGAGCGGCATGGCCGGCATGGATGCGGCGGCGGTGCGCAAGGCGCGGCGGGCGAAGTTCCTGGCGATCGGCCGCACGCTTTAACCATCTGGAACCATCTGGAGCTGGACGGCGGCCGGTTTGTCTGGAACCATCTCATATCAGCCGCAATTGGTCGGTCATGTGCGCCTAAGGGGCGCTGATTTATCGCTTTTCCGCCATCATATGGTAAGGCCCCGTCAAGGTTGGTGCTTGCATGATGGCTCTTAGTGCCGGATCTGCCCATATGGGCGGATCGCGCTCTAGTGCGCCCGAAACGGACCTTGGAGTTCTGCGTTGAGCCGTCCGCTTCCCCTCATTTCCCGGCTCCGGCTCGCGGCACTGGCCGCCACGGCGGCGGTGGTGCTGGCCGGCTGCAACGGCCAGGGCGATCTGTCCCGGCGCTCCCAGCAGCCCCTGTCGCCGCAGATGGTCACCATGATCCAGGAAAAGGGCATGACGCCCTCCAGCCCGATCCTGGTGCGCCTGTTCAAGCAGGAATCCGAGCTGGAGGTCTGGAAGCAAAAGACCAACGGCACCTATGCGCTGCTGAAGACCTATCCGATCTGCCGCTGGTCGGGCGAGCTCGGCCCCAAGGTGAAGATCGGCGATCGCCAGGCGCCGGAAGGCTTCTATGCCATCACCCCGGCGCTGATGAACCCTAATTCCAATTATTATCTCGCGATCAACACCGGCTTTCCGAACGCGTTCGACAAGTCCTACGGCCGCACCGGCGAGTTCCTGATGATCCATGGGGATTGCTCCTCGTCGGGCTGCTACGCAATGACCGACCAGCAGATCGCCGAGATTTTCGCTTTGGCGCGCGAGAGCTTCGCCGGCGGCCAGCGCTCGTTCCAATTGCAGGCCATGCCGTTCCGCATGACGCCGAAGAACCTCGCCCGCCATCGCACCAACCCGAACATGGCTTTCTGGCGCAACCTGAAGGAAGGCTATGACAGCTTCGAGGTGACGAAGCAGGAGCCGAAGGTCAACGTGTGCGACCGGCACTATGTGTTCAACGCGCAGGTGGAGGGGGGGCGCGGCTTCGACGCTTCCGCCGCCTGCCCGAACTATACCGTTCCCGCCGAGATCGCCAACGCCGTCGCCGCCAAGCGCATGGCCGACGACCTGCAGATCGCCGCGCTGTCGAAATCGCTGCCCGTGGCGCCGGTAAAGACCGGCACCGACGGGGGCATGCATCCGGTGTTCCTCGCCAAGTTCCGCCCGGTCGGCACCGAGGCGAATGATTACACGGTGGACGTGAACGGGGCGCCGCCCGGCACCATGCCCGAAACCACGCGCCCGCCGGGCATTTCTCCGGAAAGCCAGGTAGTCGAATCGAATGCGCCGGTGCGTCCGGGCGCGGATCCGACCTCCGCCTCCGCGCCTACGAGCAGCGGGCCGCGTGTCGCTTCCGTCCTGCCGCCCGGATCGGTGCAGCAGACCGCCAGCCTGAGGCAGGGCACTGCGTCCGGAACGGTCTTGCAGGGCTCCACGACCATCATGACGCCGGGTACGTTCTCCTCCGGCACGCGCTAGAGCCGTCTCGGGTTTTTCCGCCGCCGAAGCGCCGCCGGCGGCGGCTGGGACGCAAAATGTTTCACGTGAAACAATGACTTAGCGCGGACGAAGATCGGTTTACTGAGGCTTCGCCGCAGGTCTCCGGCCTACCGAACCTGCATTTCGGGCGAAGGTTCGGCAAGGATGAATCCGGAGGATGCTCCGGTTCGGTTCGGCCTCGGACGGCCGTCGGTTCGACCCTCTCGCCCCGTTCCGGATCCTCATCCTCATCCGCCTCTGAAACGCAAAAACGCCCGGCTCAGCACCGGGCGTTTTCGTTCAGAAGGGGAGGCGCAAGCCTCAGGCACTTCGCTTCAGGCACTTCGCTTCAGGCGAAGCGGCCGTGGCAGTGCTTGTATTTCTTGCCGGAACCGCAGGGGCAATTCTCGTTGCGGCCCACCTTGCCCCAGGTGGAGGGATCGTTCGGGTCGCGCGCGGCGACCGCGATGTCGCCCGCCACGTCCGGCCGGGGCCGGGTGCCGATGGCGGCGGCGGAGGCGGAGAATTCATCCTCGCCCGTGGTGGCGTCGATATGGTGCGCTTCCATGGGCGGAAGCGCCTCTTCCGGCGGCGGGGAGGTGACGATCTCCACCCGCATCAGCTGCGAGGTGACGATCTCGCGCAGGCGCCCCAGCAGGGCGGAGAACAGCTGGAAGGCTTCCGACTTGTATTCGTTCAGCGGGTCGCGCTGGGCATAGCCGCGCAGGCCCACCACCTGGCGCAGATGGTCCAGCATGCCGATGTGCTCGCGCCACAGATGGTCCAGCGTCTGCAACAGGATCGACTTCTCGATATAGCGCATGAGGTCCGGGCCATATTGGCCGGCCTTGCCCGCCATCCATTCGTCGGCGCGGCGGATGATGCGTTCGGTGACTTCCGGGCCGGCGATGCCTTCTTCCTGCGCCCAGGCTTCCACCGGCAAATCGAGGGTCAGCACGTCGCGCACGGCGAAGTCCAGGCCCTTCACATCCCATTGCTCGGGATAGGAATTTTCCGGGATGTATTTGGCGACGAGGTCGGTGATGACCGAGTGGCGCATGTCCTCCACGGTCTCGGCGATATCGGCGTCGTTCATCAAATCGAGCCGCTGCTCGAACACCACCTTGCGCTGGTCGTTGAGAACGTCGTCATATTTCAGGACGTTCTTGCGCATGTCGTAATTGCGCGCCTCGACCTTCTGCTGGGCCTTCTCCAACGCCTTGTTGATCCAGGAATGGATGATGGCCTCGCCTTCCTTCAGGCCGAGCTTCTGGAGCATGCCGTCCAGACGGTCGGACCCGAAGATGCGCATCAGGTCATCGTCGAGGGAGAGGAAGAATTTGGAGCGGCCGGGGTCGCCCTGGCGCCCGGAGCGGCCGCGCAGCTGGTTGTCGATGCGGCGGCTTTCGTGACGCTCGGTGCCGAGCACGCACAGGCCGCCGGCGGCCAGCGCCTTCTGCTTCATCTCGGCGACTTCGGCGCGAATGCGCGCTTCAGCCTCGGCCCGCTCGGGCCCGTCGGGCAGGTGCTGCAATTCCTGCGCGACGCGCATGTCCACATTGCCGCCGAGCTGGATGTCGGTGCCGCGGCCGGCCATGTTGGTGGCGATGGTGACCGCGCCGGGAACGCCGGCCTGGGAGACGATATAGGCTTCCTGCTCGTGATAGCGGGCATTCAGCACCGCGAACGACTTCTCGTGGCCATGGCCACTGAAGGCGGCGGGGTCGGAAAAGTCCTTCTGCTTCAAGCCGGCCTGCTTGAGCATTTCGGCGAGCAATTCGGATTTCTCGATCGAGGTGGTGCCCACCAGCACGGGCTGGCCGCGCTCCGAGCAATCCTTGATCACCTCGATGATGGCGACATATTTCTCATGGGCGGTGCGATACACCTCGTCGTCATCGTCCTTGCGGGCGATGGGGACGTTGGTGGGCACTTCCACGACCTCGAGCTTATAGATGTCGCCGAACTCGGCCGCCTCGGTATTGGCGGTGCCGGTCATGCCGCCGAGCTTCTCGTAGAGGCGGAAATAATTCTGGAAGGTGATGGAGGCGAGCGTCTGGTTCTCGGGCTGAACCTGCACGTGCTCCTTGGCTTCCAGCGCCTGGTGGAGGCCTTCCGAATAGCGCCGGCCGGGCATCATGCGGCCGGTGAACTCGTCGATGATGACGACTTCATTGTTGCGGACGATATAGTCCTTGTCGCGCTGGAACAGGGTGTGTGCCCGCAACGCCTGGTTGACGTGATGCACCACCGACACGTTCTCGATGTCGTAGAGCGAGGTGGACTTCAGCAGGTCGGCGGCGGAGAGCATCTGCTCCATCTTTTCCATGCCGGCTTCGGTCATGGAGACGGTGCGCTGCTTCTCGTCCACCTCATAGTCTTCCTTGCCGAGGCGCGGAATGTAGGTGTCGATCGTGTTGTAGAAATCCGAGCGATCGTCGAGCGGGCCGGAGATGATGAGCGGCGTGCGCGCCTCGTCGATGAGGATCGAATCCACTTCGTCGACGATGGCGTAGAAATGCCCGCGCTGCACCATGTGCGCGCGGTCGTATTTCATATTGTCGCGCAGATAGTCGAAGCCCAGCTCGTTGTTGGTGGCATAGGTCACGTCGCTGGCATAGGCGGCGCGGCGCTGGTCGTCGTCCAGGCCGTGGACGATGATGCCAGTGGTCAGGCCGAGAAAATTATAGACCTTCGCCATCCATTCGGCGTCGCGCCGGGCGAGATAGTCGTTCACCGTGACCACGTGCACGCCCTTGCCGGCGAGCGCGTTGAGATAGACCGGGAGGGTCGCGACCAGGGTCTTGCCCTCGCCGGTCTTCATTTCGGCGATGTCGCCATTGTGCAGCACCATGCCGCCGATCAGCTGCACGTCGAACGGGCGCAGGCCGAGCACGCGCTTGGCGGCCTCGCGCACGGTGGCGAAGGCGGGAACCAGGAGATCGTCCAGCTTCCGGCCGGCGGCGAGCTGGGCGCGGAATTCGGCCGTGCGGGCGCGCAGCTGATCGTCCGAAAGCGCGGAGATTTCGGGTTCAAGCGCGTTGATCGCCGCCACCATGGGGCGAAATCCGCGGACCATGCGGTCGTTCGCGGAGCCGAAGATCTTGCGGGCAAGTCCACCTAGCATCGTGACGTCTCTATTCCGTCCCGTCTCTTGTAGCGGAGGGGCGGAGACGGGCCGCCGGACCCTCCGGTCCATGAACGCGCTGTTCGACACGCGCAATGCGGCGCCAGCAAGTCCACGCTTGTTATTCGCTTCATCCGGGGCCGACCGCGCCCACGTCCGGCTGAAAGGCCGTTACGGGTCACGTGCCCATCCGGGATACGACGGGAGACTTATGAACGGGTCGCAGGCTTGTCAATGAGAGCGGGCCGCACGGCGTCGCTTCCGGACCGATATTCCCGCCGCGGAACCGCCATCGCGAATTTAACCCGCGATCCCGCACTGCGGTGCACGTGCTGTCATGGACTTGTCCGAGGGTGCTAAGTAGTATCCCGCACGATTGAGGTCCCGGGGGATTTACGATGATGGGGCGGGTAACGCGTGTTTGCCGCGTGGGCTTGAATGCTGGCCTGCGCGCAGGCTTGGGTATGGTTGGAACTCCGGCCCGGATCGCGCTCGCGCTGCCGGTGATCGCCGTGGCCCTCGCGGGCTGCGAGGAAAAGAACACTTATGTCGCCCCGCCGCCGCCCACCGTCACCGTCGCCGAGGCGACCTCCCAGCCCGTGGTGCGGTATCTCGAACTCACCGGCAACACCGCCTCGATCAATACGGTGGACCTCAATGCCCGCGTCCAGGGCTTCCTGACCGACATCAAATATAAGGACGGCGCCCTGGTGAAGAAGGGCACCGTCCTGTTCGTGATCGAGCAGGACCAGTACAAGGCGACCTTGGACCAGGCGAAGGCGACGCTCTCCGCCAACCAGGCGCTTCAGGTCCAGGCCGAAGCCGAGTTCAACCGCCAGAATCAGCTGGCGAAGCAGGACTTCGCCTCCCAGGCGACCCTCGACCAGGCCCGCGCGAAGCGCGACCAGGCGGTGGCGAACGTGCAGAACGCCCAGGCCGCGCTCGATATCGCCAAGATCAATCTCGGCTATACCGAGGTGACCGCACCGTTCGACGGCGTGGTGACGGCCCATCTCCAGGACATCGGCGCGCTGGTGGGCTATAGCGGCCCCACCAAGCTTGCCACCATCGTCGAGGTGAACCCCATCTATGTGTGGTTCTCGCTCTCCGAGACCCAGGTCCTGAACATCAAGGAAGGCCTCGCCAAGCAGGGCAAGACCCTGCAATCGGTGTCGCGCGACCTCGCCAACATCCCGGTCGAGATCGGCTTGCAGACCGAGCAGGGCTATCCCCACGCTGGCAAGCTCGACTATGTCTCCCCGCAGGTCGACCCCAGCACCGGCACGCTCACGGTGCGCGGCATCTTCGACAATAACGACCTCGCGCTGATCCCCGGCCTGTTCGCGCGCGTGCGCCTGCCGCTGGGTTCTGCGACGGACATGGTGGTGGTCAATGATGCCGCCATCGGCACCAACCAGAGCGGCAGCTATGTGCTGACCGTGGATGCCTCCGGCAAAGTGGCCGAGCAGGTGGTTCACCTCGGGCAGATGCAGGACAACGGCTTGCGCGCCCTCGCGGGCGGGCTGACGGCGGGAACCCAGGTGGTCGTCAACGGCCTCCAGCGGGCCGTGCCGGGCTCCAAGGTCACGGTGGAGAAGGGGAGCATGACCCCGGCGGCGCAGAAGAAGCCCATCACGCCGGCGATGAATACGCCCGCGACCACCCCCGCCGCGACCACCCCGGCTGCGACCCCGCCGGCTGCGACCACGCCTCCCGCCGCGACACCCGCGGCGCCGAAGAACTGACGGCCGATCCCTCGAACCACAGGCGGCGAACATGATCTCGCGCTTTTTCATCGAGCGACCGGTCCTTGCCAACGTCCTCGCTCTGCTTTTTGTCCTGATCGGCGCTGTCTGCCTGATCCGCCTGCCGGTGGCGCAATATCCCAATATCGTGCCGCCGACCGTCACCGTGACCACCAGCTATCCGGGCGCCAGCGCCAAGACCATCGTCGACACGGTGGCGCTGCCCATCGAGCAGCAGGTCAACGGCGTCCAGGACATGCTGTACATGCAGTCCTGGGCGGCCAGCGACGGCACCTATACGCTGGTCGTGACCTTCGCCATCGGCACTGACCCCAACATGGCGCAGGTGCTGGTGCAGAACCGCGTCTCCATCGCCTTGGCCTCGCTGCCTTCGGCGGTGTCGACCCAGGGCGTCACGGTGCTTCAGAAGGGCACCTCGATCCTGGAGTTCGTGGCGCTGACCTCGCCAGACGGGCGCTATGACGGCCTGTTCCTCTCCAACTATGCCGCCATCTACGTGCAGAACGAGCTGGCCCGCCTCAGCGGTGTCGGCAACGTGCTCATCTTCGGCGCCGGCGATTATGCCATGCGCGTCTGGATGGATCCGGACAAGATGCAGTCCGTGGGCCTGACGCCTTCGGACGTAGTCAATGCCATCAAGGGGCAGAGCCAGGAAGTCACCGCCGGCCAGGTGGGCATGCCGCCTACCCCCGCGGGCACGAACTTCCAATATACGGTCAATATCCAGGGCCGCCTCAACGATGTGCCGGACTATGAGAACATCATCGTCAAGGTGGACAACCAGGACGGCGGACGCATCCTGCGCGTGAAGGACATCGGCCGGGTCGAGCTCGGCGCGCAGAGCTACAGCAAGACCTTCATGCTGGACAACAAGCCGGCGACCGGCATCGCCATCTTCCAATTGCCCGACGCCAACGCGCTCGACGTGGCGGCGGCAGTCAAGGCGAAGATGGAGCAGCTGAAGACCTCGTTCCCCGAGGGCGTCGCCTATACCGTCCCCTTCGACACCACGCTGTTCGTCGCCGCCTCCATTGGCGAGGTCTACAAGACGCTCTATGAAGCGGGCATCCTGGTGCTGGTCGTCATCATCCTGTTCCTTCAGGATTGGCGCGCCACCCTGGTGCCGGCGACCACCGTGCCGGTCACCATCATCGGCGCCTTCGCCGCCATGGCGGCCATGGGCTTCACCATCAATCTCTCGACCCTGTTCGCGCTCATCCTCGCCATCGGCATCGTGGTGGACGATGCCATCGTGATCGTGGAGGGCGTGGCGCGCCACATCGAGGAGGGGATGGAAGGCCAGCCGGCCGCGGAAAAGGCCATGGACGAATTGTTCGGCCCGGTCATCGGCATCACATTGGTGCTGATGTCGGTGTTCTTGCCGGCCTCGTTCATTCCCGGCCTGACGGGCGAGATGTTCAAGCAATTCGCTTTGGTCATCGCGGCCACGGCCTTCATCTCGGCCATCAATGCCGCGACACTGAAGCCCACCCAGTGTGCCCTGTGGCTGCGCAAGCCGACGCCGCCGGAAAAGCGCAACGTGGTCTATCGCGGCTTCAACGCCATCTATGACCGCTGCGAACGGGGTTATACCGCCCTCATCTCGCGCATGGTGCACGTCTCCGGCCTGATGGTGCTGGTGGCGCTCGCCCTGATCGCGCTTGCCGGCTACGGCCTCACCCGCGTGCCCACCTCGTTCCTGCCCATCGAGGACCAGGGCTATGTGGTGCTGGCGGTGCAATTGCCGGATGGCGCCTCCACCGAACGCACCCAGGCGATCGTCGAACGCGCCTCGGACATCGCCCAGAAGACCCCGGGCGTGAAGGTGGTGCTCGGCATCACCGGCATCTCGGCGCTGGACAATAACGCGACCCTGAGCAGCGCCGGCGTGCTCTATGTGACCTTTGACGACTGGAGCGTGCGCGAAGAGCACCAGGGCCAGGATCTCCTGTCCATCTACACGCACTTGAACAAGGAACTGGGCCAGATCCAGGAAGCCAGCATTGCGGTGCTGGTGCCCCCGGCGATCCAGGGCATCGGCAATGCCGCCGGCTTCACCATGCAGCCGCAGATCCGCGACGGCAATTTCGACTATGTGCTGCTGGACCGCGTGGCCAATGCGATCATCGACAAGGGCGAGGCGCAATCCTCCCTGTCGCATCTGTCCACCTCGTTCCGGGTGGGCGCGCCGCAATTGCAGGTGGACGTCAACCGCATCAAGGCGGAGACGCTGGGCATCACGGTGAACCAGGTGTTCACCGCGGTATCTACCTATGTGGGTTCCGCCTATGTCACGCAGATCAACAAGTTCGGCAATGTGTTCCAGGTCTATGCCCAGGCCGAGGCCAAGGCCCGCATCTCGCCGGAGGATCTCAACAATCTGAAGGTGAAGGCGAGCAATGGCACCATGGTGCCGCTGGGAACCTTGATCGACATCCGGGTGATGCCCGGCGCGCCGCTGATCTCGCTGTATAATCTGTATCCGACCGCGACCATCGTCGGCACCAATGCCCCCGGCTTCTCCTCCGGCCAGGCGCTGAGCGTGATGGAGCAGATCGCCAGCGCCACCTTGCCGCCGGGCATGGGCTTCGAATGGACCGCCATGTCCTATCAGGAGAAGCAGGTCGGCTCGCAGATGTACTACGTCTTCGCGCTCGCCATCCTGCTGGTCTACATGGTGCTCGCCGGCCAGTATGAAAGCTGGATCCAGCCGCTTTCGGTCATCCTGGCGGTGCCGCTGGCGTTGCTCGGCACCGTCGGCGCGCTGGTGGGGCTGGGGATCGCGAACAATCTCTATACCCAGATCGGCCTCGTCCTGCTGATCGCGCTCGCCTCCAAGAATGCCATCCTGATCGTGGAATATGCCCGCGAGAAACGGGCGGAGGGCATGGACATCATGGAAGCGGCGGTGGAAGCCTCGCGCCTGCGGTTCAGGCCGATCCTCATGACATCGTTCGCCTTCATCCTCGGCGTGCTGCCGCTGGTTTTCGCAACCGGAGCCGGCGCGAACTCGCGCAAGTCCATCGGCATCGCGGTGGTGAGCGGCATGCTCGCCTCCACCTGCCTCGCGGTGCTGTTCGTGCCGTCCTTCTACACGGTGCTCCAGCGCTTCGAGGAGAAGTACTTGCACAAGAAGAAGAAGCCCCACGCCGCCCCGGAGAGCGACGACCCCGCCGCGCCCCCGTCCGGCCCGGTCCCCGGCCACCCCGCATCTGCCTGATGCCGCGCACAGGCAGGGCCGCCCGTGCGGTCCTGCCTGAAAATGAGGCAATACGCGCCGCAAACTCACGCTTTCTTGGGCCGATGCGCTTGTCTAACCTCAAGCCATGCCGTGCCAACCGGAGCTGGTGACCTGAATGACGATCCTAGCGAGCCTCCACCACGTCACCAGCTATTCCTATGACCGGCCGATCATGCTCGGCCCGCAGACCGTGCGCCTGCGCCCGGCGCCGCACAGCCGCACCGATATTCCCGCTTATTCGCTGAAGATCACGCCGGCCGAGCACTTCATCAACTGGCAGCAGGACCCGTTCGGCAACTGGCTGGCGCGGCTCGTGTTTCCCGAGAAGACCACCGAGTTCAAGGTCGAAGTGGACCTGCTCGCGCGCATGTCGGTAATCAATCCGTTCGACTTCTTCATCGAGGAATATGCCGACCATTTCCCCTTCACCTATACCGCCGACCTGAAGGCCGAGCTGACCCCCTATCTCGCGCTCGAGGATGGCGGGCCGGCGCTGGACGCCTTCGTCGCCGCCGTGCCGCGCACCAAGACGCGCATGGTGGACTTCCTGGTCGCGCTTAATCAGCGCGTCCAGGCCGAAGTCGGCTATGTGATCCGCATGGAGCCAGGCGTGCAGACGCCGGACGAGACGCTGAAGAGCAAGCTCGGCTCCTGCCGCGATTCCGGCTGGCTGCTGGTGCAGGTGCTGCGCCGCCTCGGCCTCGCCGCCCGCTTCGTCTCCGGCTATCTGATCCAGCTCAAGCCCGACGTGCCGGCGCTCGACGGCCCCTCAGGCACCGATGTGGACTTCACCGACCTGCACGCCTGGGCGGAAGTCTATCTGCCCGGCGCCGGCTGGATCGGCCTTGACGCCACCTCCGGCCTGCTGTGCGGGGAGGGCCATATCCCACTTGCCGCCACCCCGCATTATCGCTCCGCCGCGCCGATCACCGGCGGCGTCGAGCCGGCGGAAGTGGAATTCGATTTCGAAATGTCGGTGGCCCGCGTCGCCGAAGCGCCGCGCGTGACCCTGCCGTTCTCCGACGAGAGCTGGGCCGCGCTCAACACGCTCGGCGAGAAGGTCGATGCCGACCTGCTCACCAACGACGTGCGCCTGACCATGGGCGGCGAGCCCACCTTCGTCTCGATCGACGATTATGAGGGTGCCGAATGGAACACCGCCGCCCTCGGCCCGCAGAAGCGGGTGCGGGCGGACGATCTCGCGCGCCGCCTGCGCAAGCGCTTCGCCCCCGGCGGCCTGCTGCATTACGGCCAGGGCAAATGGTATCCCGGCGAGCCGCTGCCGCGCTGGTCCTTCGGCCTGTTCTGGCGCAAGGACGGCAAGCCGATCTGGCAGGACGAAAAGCTGATAGCCGACGAGGCGCATGATCACGGCGTCACCACCGCCGACGCCGAGCGATTCGCGGTGGCCCTTGCCGAGCGCCTCGGCCTCGGCCGCAAATATGTGCAGCCGGCCTTTGAGGACAATGCCTACTTCCTGCTCAAGGAAGCCAATCTGCCGGAGAATCTCGAGCCCGGCGACAAGCGGCTGGCGGACCCGGAATCCCGCATCACCCTGGCGAAAGCGCTCGCCGAGGGGCTGGGCAATGCGCGCGGCTTCGTCATTCCGGTGCAGCGGCTGAACGCGCGCGGCGGCCAGGGCTGGCTGAGCGAAGTGTGGAAATTCCGCCGCGGCCATCTGTTCCTGGTGCCCGGCGACAGCGCCATCGGCTTCCGCCTGCCGCTGGATTCCCTGCCGTATCTCTCGCCCATCCTCTATCCCCACACCGTTCCCGCCGACCCGATGGAGCCGCGCGGCCCGCTGCCCGATCCCGACGAGATGGCGCAGGGCTATGAGCGCGACGCGGCCACCGGCCATGTGCCCTCCGCCGAGCGGGCGCGGCAGATCCTGTCCGATTATCTGGCGCGCGCGCCGGAGCCGGCCGACCAGGCGGTGCGCACCGCCGTGTCGGTGGAAGCGCGGGACGGGCGGCTGTGCGTGTTCCTGCCGCCGCTGACCACGCTGGAAGATTATCTCGCCTTCGTCTCGGCCGTGGAATCGGTTGCCGCCGAGCTGAAGATGCCGGTGCATCTGGAGGGTTATCCGCCGCCGTTCGACCCGCGCCTGCAGGTGATCGGCCTCTCCCCCGATCCCGGCGTGCTGGAGGTGAACATCCATCCCGCCTCCGATTGGAAGGGATGCGTGGAGACCACCCGCATCGTCTATGAAGAGGCGCGCCTTGCCCGCCTCGGCACCGAGAAATTCATGACCGACGGGCGCCACACCGGCACCGGCGGCGGCAATCACGTGGTGGTGGGCGGCATCACCCCGGCGGACAGCCCGTTCCTGCGCCGGCCGGACCTGCTGAAGAGCCTGCTGCTCTATTGGCAGCGCCATCCCTCGCTGTCCTACATGTTCTCGGGCGTGTTCATCGGCCCCACCTCGCAGCATCCGCGCATCGACGAGGCGCGGCACGACAGCCTGTACGAGCTGGAGATCGCCTTCTCCAAATTCCCCGCGCCGAGCACCGACCTGCCGCCGCCGCCCTGGCTGGTGGACCGCATGCTGCGCAACATCCTGATCGATGTGACGGGCAACACCCACCGCACCGAGATTTCCATCGACAAGCTCTATTCGCCGGACGGGCCCACGGGCCGCCTGGGCTTGGTGGAATTCCGCTGCTTCGAGATGCCGCCCGACTGGCGCATGAGCCTTGCCCAGCAATTGCTGCTGCGGGCGCTCATCTCCGCCCTCTGGCGCAAGCCGCTGTCCGGCTCGCTGGTGCGCTGGGGCACGGCCCTGAACGACCGCTTCATGCTGCCTTATTATGCCTGGTCCGATTTCCAGGACGTGCTCGGCGACCTGCGTGATGCCGGTTATGATTTCGACCCGCTGTGGTTCCAGGCCCAGTTCGAATTCCGCTTCCCGAGCTTCGGCAAGGTGCAGCGGGCGGGCGTGGATATCGAGCTACGCCAGGCATTGGAGCCCTGGCATGTGCTCGGCGAGGAAGCCGCCGCCGGCGGCACCGTGCGCTATGTGGACAGTTCCGTGGAGCGCGTGCAGGTGCAGGTGGACGGGTTCAACCCGGCCCGCCATGTGATGACCTGCAACGGCCGGCGGATTCCGCTCGCGCCAACGGCGCGCAGCGGCACGTTCGTGGCCGGGGTGCGCTACAAGGCGTGGGATCCTTATTCCGCTTTGCATCCGACCATTCCGGTGCACACGCCCTTGGTGTTCGATCTCATCGACACCTGGAGCGGGCGTTCGCGCGGCGGGTTCGTCTATCACGTCTCCCATCCAGGCGGCCGCAGCTACGACACCTATCCGGTGAATTCCTACGAGGCGGAATCGCGCCGGCTCGCCCGGTTCGTGAACCATGGCCATACGCCCGGCGTGCCCCATGTGCCGGCGGAATCCGCGCCCGACGAATTCCCCACCACCCTCGATCTGCGGCGGCCCGGCGGAATCTGAACATCCCCGCCGGCGGCAAACGCCTGCCGGCGGAAAAAGAAATCGTTCCAATTCGCAGATAAGTTCTTTCCTCGCGGGAAAAGTTCGTCAAGCTAGAGCCGGATCTGCCCATATTCGATAAGTTAGAGGGCGATTCACCGCCCATGTGGAACCACCAAGTGGTTCCACATGGGCGGATCGCGCTCTAGGGACGCTGGCGATGGGTCCGCCTCATGCGGGCACATCGCCGGTTTCGCGTGCGGGGCCGGCGGAGCGCCGGCTTGCACCGTGCGTGCAAGAAACGGCATCGACCAAGCCCGCATCGGCCAAGCCCGCATCGGCTAAGTCCGTATGGGCCAAAGCTGCCCAGCGAAGCGGCAAACGGTGATGCGGCGAACGGCGGCGCCGCGCGAACCGGCGGTCATGAGTCATACGAGCGGGCTCTCGGGAGGAAAAGCCAAGCGTGGACAAAGTGAGCCTGGCCGAGGACACCAATCGCGATCCGTTCGCAGCTGCCGCGGTGGAAGCCGTTCTCGACGGCTACCAGACGCTGCCCGGCGTGCGCGACGAGATGATGGGCGCCGATGGCCATCCGCGCGCCCATTGGCTGCCGTTCCTCACCGCGCTCGCGGAACTCGGCCCGCAGGAAGTGCGCCGGCGCTTCGGCGCGGCCGACCGCTATCTGCGCGACAGCGGCGTGTTCTATCGCGTCTATGACGACAAGGGCGGCGGCGAACGGCCGTGGGCGCTCAGCCACATTCCCTTGCTGCTGGACAAGGCGGACTGGGACAGCCTCGCCGCCGGGCTGGTGGAGCGCGCGCAATTGCTGGAAGCCCTGCTGGCCGATCTCTACGGTCCGGCGCGGCTGGTGGAGCAGGGCGCGCTTCCCGCCGCCGCGGTGGCCGGAAGCCCGGAATTCCTCCGCCCCATGGTCGGCACCCTGCCGCGCGGAGGAAAATTCCTGCGCTTCTACGCCGCCGACGTGGGACGCGGCCCCGATGGTCGCTGGTGGGTGCTGTCCGATCGCACGCAGGCGCCCTCGGGCGTCGGCTATGCGCTGGAAAACCGCCTCGCCATGTCGCGCGCCCTGCCGGATATCTCGCGCACCATGCGCATGGAGCGGCTGGCGGGCTTCTTCCAGGGCTTCCGCACCTCGCTCCTGAAGCTCGACCGCACCGGCGAGGGCCGGGTCGGCCTGATGACGCCGGGCGCGCTCAACGAAACCTATTTCGAACACGCTTTGCTCGCCCGCTACATGGGCTTCTCGCTGGTGGAGGGCGAGGACCTCGCGGTGCGGGGCGATGCGCTTTATGTGCGCACGGTGGCTGGGCTGAAGCGCGTGGACGTGGTGCTGCGCCGGCTCGATGCGGATTTCGCCGATCCGCTGGAATTGAATGCACGCTCGCGCCTCGGCGTTCCCGGGCTTGCCCATGTGGCGCGCATCGGCGGGGTGGCGCTGGCCAATGCGCTGGGCTCGGGCCTCGTGGAGGCGCCGGCGCTCATGGCCTTCCTGCCGCGCCTCGCCATCAAGCTGCTGGGCCGTCCGCTCGCTCTGCCGCATGTGGGCACCTGGTGGTGCGGGCAGGGCGCCGAGCGCGCCCAGGTGATGGAGCATCTGGACGAACTCGTGGTCGCCTCCGCCTTCGGCACGCCGGTGCCCGGCATCGGCCGGCGCGGCTCGGTGCTCGGGGCGGATCTCGCCCCCCAGGAGCGGCGGCAGCTGTCCGCGGTCATGGCGCGCCGTGGCGCCGACCTGGTGGGGCAGGATGTGGCGCGCATCTCCACCATGCCGGTGTGGACCGGCGACAAGCTCACCCCGCGCCCGTTCACCCTGCGCGTGTTCCTGGCCGCCACCGAGGATGGCTGGACCGTGATGCCCGGCGGCTTCTGCCGCATTTCGGAGCGGCTCGACGCGCGCGCCTTCTCGATCCAGCGCGGCGACCGCTCGGCGGATGTGTGGGTGCTGGCGGATCGCGAGGTGCCGGCCACCAGCCTTTTGCCGAGCCCCGACAATGTGCGGGTGCGCCGCTCCTCCGGCACGCTGCCGAGCCGCTCGGCGGACAATCTGTTCTGGCTCGGCCGCTATGTGGAGCGCGCCGAGGGTACCTTGCGCCTGGTGCGGGCGCTGGTGGGGCGGCTTGCGGAAACCGAGCCCGCCAGCAGCCCGCTGGTACTGCGCCTGATCACGCTGCTGTCCTCCTGGGGCGCGATGCCGCGCGATTTCGTCGGGGCCTCGCCCGGCCGCTATGCCATCGCCGCCCTAACGCGGCACGATCTGCCCGGCGGCCTGCCGCAAGTGGTGAAATCGGCCCGCGCCGCCGCGTCCGTGATCCGCGACCGCTTCTCGCCCGATGCGTGGCGCGCCCTGGTGGATCTGGAAGCCTGTCTCAATACACCGGTGCCCACGGCGCCGACGGAATCGGACGCCCACGAGCGGGCGGATGCCGCCTTGCGCATCATCGCCGCCTTTTCCGGCCTCGCCAGCGAGAACATGAACCGCCTCACCGGCTGGCGCTTTCTGGAGCTCGGCCGGCGCATCGAACGGGGCATGGCGCTGCTGCGCTTCGCCCGCACCTTTGCCGAGCAGGGCGCCCCGCGCGGCGCGCTCGACGTGCTGTTGCAACTCGCCGACAGCCAGATCACCTATCGCAGCCGCTATGTGGTGATCGAGGCGCGCGGGCCGGTGCTGGACCTGGTGCTGCTGGACCCGGACAATCCCCGTTCGCTGGCGTTCCAGGTGGAGCGCATCGCCGCCCATCTGCGGGTGCTGCCGGGACGCGATCCGGACGAGCCGCCGCCGCGCTCGGAGCGGATCGTCGCGCGCATGCGGGCCGATCTCACGGCCGCCACCGCCGAATCCTTCGACATCGAGGATTTCGACGCGCTGGAAGGCGATCTTGCCCAGCTGTCGGACGAAATCGCGGCCCATTATTTCATCCAGGGGCCGGCGGCGGACATCGCCTGGCCGGGGCAGGGGTGAGGCGCCATGCTCTATGACATCCGCCAGACCACGACCTATCTCTACGGCGGGCAGGTGCGCGTGGCGCGGCAGGTGCTGCGCATGACGCCGGTGGACCGGCCGCATCACCAGAATGTGCTCTCCCATTCGCTCTCGACCGATCCGACCGCGAGCGAAATGGAACAGGGGCTCGATTTCTTCGGCAATGCGATCGCCTGGCTCACCCTCGATACGCCCCACGACCGGCTGGAGATTTCCACCCACAGCCGGGTCGAGGTGAAAGCCGCGCCGCTGCCCGATCTCCAGACCACCTTGATGGTGGACGCGGTGCGCGAGGCGGCGTTCGCCAGCACCGATCTCGGACCGAGTTCGCCGGTGCACGGGCTCTATGCGAGCCGCTCCATTCCGCTCGATCCCGCCATCACCGACTGGACGGCGGAGAGTTGCGCGCCGAACCGGCCGATCCTCGCCGCCGCCTGGGAGGTGATGGAGCGCATCTATACCGACTTCTCCTATGAGCCCGGCGCCACCGACGTCACCACGCTGCCGCACGAGGCTTTTCTCGCCAAGCGGGGCGTGTGCCAGGATTTCGCCCATGTGATGATCGCCGGCCTGCGCGGGCTCGGCCTCTCGGCGCGCTATGTGTCGGGCTATCTGCGCACGGTGCCGCCGGCGGGACAGGAGCGCCTCGCTGGCTCGGATGCCACCCATGCCTGGGCGGAGGTGTGGTGCGGGGAGGATTTGGGCTGGATCGGCCTTGATCCCACCAACGGGATCGCGGCCGGCAACGACCACATCATCCTCGCCATCGGCCGCGATTATGCCGATGTGGCGCCGGTGGACGGCGTCATTGTCGCCTCGGGCGAGCACCTGCTCGCCGTCGGGGTGGATGTGGTGCCGGTGGAACGGCCCCATGCGGTGGCGCCGGCCTCGTAAGGCCGACGCCACCGCATGGGTTCAGGTCGGGCCCATCACCAGGTCCGGTAGCCAGGTGGCGATCTGCGGGAACAGGCAGAGGATGAAAATCCCCAGCATCATGGCGATCACATAGGGGAAAGCTCCCCACAGCACCTCGCTGGTGCGAACCTGCGGCGCGATCGCGTTCACCACGAACAGATTGAGGCCGACCGGAGGGGTGATGAGGCCGATCTCCATGTTGATGGTGAGGATGACCGCGAACCAATAGGGATCGAAGCCCGAGCTGACGACGATGGGATACAGCAGCGGCGCCGACATCACGATGATCGCCACTGGCGGCAGGAACATGCCCGAGATCAGAAGAAATACGTTTATCAGGCCCATCAGCACCCAGCGGTTCACCTCCAGCGACGCGATCGCGCTGGCGACGCTCTGGGTGATGAACAGGGATGACAGGGCAAAGGCGAACAACTCGGCCGAGGCCATAATCATCATGATCATGACGCTTTCCCGCATGGTCGAGCTGAAGATTTCGACGATCGGCTTTGGGCGGAACAACCGGTACATGATGATGACCACGCCCAGCGTCAGGAACGCGCCCGCGCCGGCCGCTTCCGAGGGCGTGGCGACGCCGCCGTAAAGCACATAGAGCGTGCCGCCGATGATCAGCAGGAACGGCGTGACCCGGGGCAGGGCGGCGATCTTGTCCTTCATCGTGAAGGTCGTGCCCTGTTCGTCGAAGCGGAAGCCCTTGCGCTTGCAGTCGAACAGGGCCCAGGCCATGAACATCGCGGTCAGCATCAGCCCGGGCAGGACGCCCGCCAGAAACAGGCGGCCGATGGAGGTCTCGGTGGCGATGCCGTAGACGATCATGGTCACCGAGGGCGGGATCAGGATGCCGAGTGTCCCTCCGGCGCAGATCGAGCCGGTTGCGACCGAGGACGGGTAGCCCCGCTTGAGCATCTCGGGAATGCCCATCTTGCCGATGGCGGCGCAGGTGGCCGGGCTCGATCCGGTCATTCCGGCGAAGATCGCGCAGGCACCGATGTTGGACAGCACCAGCCCGCCCGGCACGCGGTTCAGCCAGCGGTCCAATGCTTCGTAGAGGTCCTTGCCCGCCGGCGTCGCCGCCACCGCCGCGCCCATGAGAACGAACATGGGGATCGAGACATAGGCAAGGTTGGCGATGCCTGCGAACATGGTCTCCGCCAGCACCTCGAACACGCCAAAGCCATTCGCGATCAGCAGGCCGCCGATGGCAGACAGTCCCAGCGCGAACGCGATCGGCATACCGGTTGCGAGCAGCACGACGAGGGTCGCAACCACCGTCAGTCCGGCCATGGAGGGGGAAAGCTGGATCATGCGGCATCTCCATAGGTTCCGCCGATCCGGCGCAGAATTTCAGCGACATATTGCAGGCTGAGGAGAACGAAGCCGATGGGCAGCGGCAGCAGCGGCACCCACAGCACGATGGCGGCAACCGTTGAGGTGCGCCATTCGTTCACATAGGCCTCGTGGAAGAAGATCAGGCTCGCAATGCTCATGGCGATGCAGAACAGCAGGCCGAAGGTTGCGCCCGCGAGCCCGAGCGCGTGTCGCACCGGCGCCGGCGTCATGATCTCGATCACGTCCACTCCGACATGCCCGCGGGTTTGCAGCACATAGGGCGCACCCATAAAGACGGCGGCCGTGGCGGCGAAGATGACGAAGTCCGTTTGCCAGATGGTTGGCGAGCGAAACACGTACCGCAGGAAAATCATCTCGCACGTCACCAGCATGGCGCCGAAGAGGAGCAGCGCGGCAATGACGGCGGCAATGCGGGAGAGGGTATCCACCGCGGCGAGAAAAGATCGGATCATGTTTTTCGGCCGGTTGGTGCGAGAGACGGCAACCCGGCGGCGCCCGCGAAGGGGCCGGCCGTGCGGTTCTCCCACCCCCCGGCCCGCGCACGGGCCGGGGGGTGGGCAGACGTCATTGAACGGCGAGCGCCTTCTTGATCAGCTCGTCGCCGCCCTTCACCTTCTCGGAATAGTTTTTGTAGGAACTTTCCTGAGCCACCTTCAACCAGGCGTCGTAATCGGCGGCGGACATCTCGATCACCTCGACGCCGGCCTTCTTATAGGTGTCGATCAGCTTCTGATCGCCCTTTTTCACTTCCGTGGAAAACCAAACCTGCGCCTTCTTGCCAGCGTCCAGTATCGCCTTCTGCTGCGCCGGGTTGAGGCGGTTGAACACCTGCTTCGACATGAGCACCGGCTCGTACATGAACCACAGGGCGTTCGCCCCTGGCGCCGTGAGGCACTTCACTTGTTCATAAAGGCGGTAGGAGACGAAGCTTTCAGATGAAGTATTGGTGGCGTCCAGCACGCCGGTTTGCATGCCTGAATAGATTTCAGACGACGGCATGGAGGCGATGGACGCGCCGGCCTTCGCCAGCATCTGCTCGAATGCCGGGCCGGCGGCGCGCGTCACCTGACCCTTTATGCTGTCGGGGTTGGTGATGCATTGCTTCTTGGATGCGAATGCGCCGGAAAGCCAGGCGTCGGAAATAACGATCGCGCCGTGTTCCTCGACGATCTTCTTGATATCCGCCATAAAGGGGGAGTTGTTCAGGCGCTCGGCGCGATCAAAATTCCGCACCAGGCCGGGCATCAGCGTCACTGAGAATTGCGGCACACGTCCGGACGCATAGTCGAGCGGAAATGAAGACAAATCGAGCTGGCCCTTGGTCAGCGCGCCCCATTGCTCGTTGGGCTTATAGAGAGATGAGCCGGGAAACACCTGGATCTTCAGACCGACATTGGCGGCTTCCACGTCGCGGGCGATCATCTGTACCATTTCGTCACGCGGATCTCCCTTGCCACCGGGAAACTGGTGCGAGGCGCGTAGGGTGATGTCTTGCGCGGCCACGGGCGCGGCGCACAAAAGCGCGGCGGCGAAGGCCAGTGCACCGCGCTGGCAGGCCCGCGAACGCGGGGAAGCGATCTTGGTCATGGTGTCCTCCTATATGGCCGCGGTCAGCGGTCCGATTGGCGTTTCCTCGAAACCGTCCCGGTTGCTCCGGGATCGGCGGTTCATTCACTGCGACGCCCTGGCAAGGCCGGGCGGCGCATCCTCAGGCGACGTTGCTGCGGTAAATGTCCTTGTACGTGTCTCTCAGCACGTTCTTCTGCACCTTGCCCATGGTGTTGCGGGGCAGATCATCGACGAAGATGATGCGCTTGGGCAGCTTGAACTTCGCGAGCCGGTCTTCCAGCGCGGCGTGGATATCGGCCTCGCTCACCTTGGCGTCGGCGGCGCGCACCACCACCGCCGTCACGCCCTCGCCGAAATCCTTGTGGGGCACGCCGATGACCGCGCTTTCCACCACCCCCGGCAAAGCGTCGATCTCGCCTTCCACTTCCTTGGGATAGACGTTGAAGCCGCCGGTGATCACCAGATCCTTGCCGCGCCCGACGATGTGCACATAGCCGCGCTCGTCGATCTTGCCGAGGTCGCCGGTGATGAAGAATCCATCGTGGAATTCGCTGGCGGTCTTCTCCGGCAGCTTCCAATAGCCCTTGAACACGTTCGGCCCCTTCACCTCGATGGCGCCGATCTCGTCCGCCGCCAGCACCTTGCCGCTCTCCGGATCGGCGATGCGGATCTCGACGCCGGGCAGGGGGAAGCCGACCGTGCCGGCGCGCCGTTCACCGTCATAGGGATTGGAGGTGTTCATGCCGGTCTCGGTCATGCCGTAGCGCTCCAGGATCGCCTGTCCGGTGCGCTCGGCGAACGCGCGATGGGTCTCGGCGAGCAGCGGGGCGGAGCCGGAGACGAACAGGCGCATGTGGGCGGTGGCCTCCCGGGTGAGGCCCTCCTGGTCCAGCAGGCGGGTGTAGAAGGTGGGGACGCCCATCAGGCTGGTGGCCTGCGGCATCAGGCGCAGGGTCTGCGCGGCATCGAACTTCGGGCAGAAGATCATGCGCGCGCCGGCCAAAAGGATGATGTTGCTCGCCACGAACAGGCCGTGGGTGTGGAACAGCGGCAGCGCGTGGATCAGCACGTCATCGGCGGTGAAGCGCCAAGTATCGCGCAAAGTGACGGCGTTGGAGAGCAGATTGTCATGGCTCAGCATGGCGCCCTTGGCGCGCCCTGTGGTGCCGGAGGTGTAGAGGATGCCGGCAAGATCCTCCGGCCCGCGCGCCACATCCTCGAACGTGTCGGGATAGTCCTGCGCCTTTACGGTCAGCGAGCCGATGCCGTCCGCGCCGAGCGTCTCCACCTGCGGCACGCCGAGGGAGGTGGCGAGCGCGCGCACGTCGGCTTCGATCTCCGGCCGGCAGACCAGGACGGTCGGTTCGGCGTCGGAGAGGAAATAGGAGAGTTCCGCCAGCGTATAGGCGGTGTTGAGCGGCAGATAGACCGCGCCGGCGCGCACGGCGGCGAGATAGAGCGCCAGCGCCGGCCAGGATTTTTCCACCTGCACCGCCACCCGGTCGCCCGGCTTCACGCCGAGTGCGACCAGAAGGTTCGCCATGCGGGCGGAGAGGGCGAGCGCGTCGGCATAGGTTTCCACCGCGCCGTCGGGATGCAGCACGAGCGGCTGTTCCAGGGCCGGCATGGCGGCCCGCATGGCGGAGAAGAGATGGTTGGTCTTGGTCATTGCACCGGCACCAGGGAGCGCGAGGCGGTTTCGCCCCGCAGGAGTTTCTTCACGGCGGGGCTCGCCACCACCTCGCCCTTGCCGGCGAAGGCTTCGTGGTTCTTCTCGATGTCGCCCAGCACGTAGCGATAATTCACCATCAGCCCGGCGGCCTGGGCAACGCCCTTGGGCGAGAGGTCGCCCATGGCGTTGATGCGCTCCAGCCGCGCGCCATTGCCGAGATGGAAGCGCGCCACCGGGTCCACCGGGCGGCCCTTGGCGGTCTTGGCCATCAGGAAATATTGCGCCGCCATGGCGCAGATCACCGGCGTCAGCTCGGCGCGGGCCTCCTCGCGCTCCTGCCAGTCCGGCGTTTCCAGCAATTTGAGCGTGGCGCGATCGGCGGGCGTGAGGAGCGGGTTGTCCTCTTTGCGCAGCTCGCCGTCGAGCCAGGCGCGGAAGGTGGGGGTGGGCGAGAGCGTGACGAAGGTGGTGAGCGATGGCATCTCGCGCGAAATCTCTTCCACCACCTGCTTGATCAGGAAATTGCCGAAGCTGACCCCGGCAAGGCCGCGCTGGCAGTTGGAGATGGAATAGAACACCGCCGTGGTTGCGGTCGCGGGATCGAGCGGCGGGCCGCGCTCCGGATCCAGGATCGGCGCGATGGCGGCGGCCGGCTCCTTCATCAGCGCGATTTCCACGAAGATCAGCGGCTCGTCCACCATGGCCGGGTGGAAGAAGGCGTAGCAGCGCCGGTCCGGGGCATCGACGCGGGCGCGCAGGTCGTTCCAGTCCTTGATCTCGTGCACCGCCTCATAGCGGATGATCTTTTCCAGCACATTGGCGGGCGTGGACCAGTCGATACGGCGCAGCACCAGGAACCCCCGATTGAACCAGGAGGAGAAGAGGTGGCCGAAATCCCGGTCCACCGGCGCGAGGTCCCGGCGGTGGACCATGGCGTCCATCAGATGCTCGCGCATGCGCACGAGGCTCGCCGTGGCGCCGGCGGCCATGTTGAAGCGGCGGAACAATTCCTGCCGGCGCGGCTCGCTGGCGCGGTGGATGGCGGCGATCGCGGCCTCGGCCGCATCGGTATTCTCGCCGGCATCCCCATAGGCGGCGATGGCTTGATCGAGCTTTGCCTTGTCCGGGCCGAAGGTGGTCAGGAGCGCCTCGAACAAGGCGATGCGCTCGCCGCTCTTCATGCGGGAATAGCGGTCGAGGATATCGGTGGCCAGCGCCACGCCGGAGGCTTCGCCGCGGCCGGAGAGCAGATCCTCGCAGCGGTCGATCAGGGTCGCGGCGCGGGTGGCGCCGCTGGTGCGGGCGGACCGGTCCAGCAGCGCGCGGCCGCGTTCCGCGATGGTCGTGAGGAGGTCGCCGAAGAACGAGGTGTTGGAACTCATGGCCGCCTTCCCGCAATGCAAGATCGCCGCCCATGACACAGGGCGCCGCCGCTTCTGGCAAGGGGGCATGCGCGGCGCGGGGCGATGCCTGACGTCGCGAAAACCCTTCGCCGCCCTTGCGCGACCCCGTGCCAAGCCCCGTGCGCCGCTGCCGGCCCGTCGGGTCCCTGGTGCGGAACGCGCAGTCGCGCTTGGGAGCGCGGAAAACGCAGGCACGCATGGGCCGGGGGCGTGGGCATCGGCGACCTTCCTGAATGGCGGGGTCATGAAAACCCGTCCTGCATTTCCTGTCAATGATCTTGTATGCAAGATTTGACTGGCTGCATTCTTATCGCCTGCTAAACTCCTTTCACCATTTCGGGAGGCCGATCGTGCGGGGCGAGGCGACACCACGTTTGCGGGAAGCGCTGGAGGACGACATCGTCGCCGGCCGGCTGCGGCCGGGCCAGCGGCTGGACGAGGTGGGCCTCGCCGAGCGCTTCAACGTTTCGCGCACGCCGATCCGCGAGGCGCTGATCCAGCTCGCCTCCTCGGGGCTAGTGGAGATCCGCCCCCGGCGCGGCGCCTTCGTGTTGCTGCTCGGGCCGCGCGAGTTGATCGAATCCTTCGAGCTGATGGCGGAGATCGAGGCCGCCTGCGCGCGCCTCGCCGCCCGGCGCATGGGGGACGAGGATCGCGCCGCCCTGGAGCGCGCCCATCACGCCTGCGAAGATGCGGTGCGCGCCGGCGATCCGGAAGCTTATTATCCCACCAATGCGGCCTTTCACGCGGCCATTTACGCCGCCACCGGCAATCGCGTGCTGGCGGCGGAGGCGCTGCGCCTGCAACGGCGGCTCCAGCCCTATCGGCGCCTGCAATTGCGCGTGCCGCGCCGCATGGACGCCTCGTTCGCCGAGCACGAGGCGATCCTCGCGGCGCTGCTGTCGGGCGATGGAGAGGCCGCCGCCGAGGCGCTGCACGCCCATGTGCTGGTGCAGGGCGAGCGCTTCATGTCGCTGATCACCGCCTTGCAGGACGAGGCGGAGGTGGTGGCGCGGGCGGGGTGAGCGTTTGCGGGGGAGGGGGCTTGCGATTCTGTCCGGCGAGGTCGGGCGCGCGCCCCTCACCCCAGCCCTCTCCCCGGCGGGGAGAGGGAGCCTATGGCTCCGGCGGGGAACGCGGGCCTACGGTTTCGGCGGTTCCCCCTCTCCCCATTGGGGAGAGGGTCGGGGTGAGGGGGCCGCCCCGCGATTCCCTCACGCGCCGGTGAAGAAATCCACCAGCAGCTTGATGTTGAGCGAGATCACCAACAGGCCCGCCGCTGCCGCCAGGAAGGTCTGCCAGCGCGGCGCCACGAACACGCCCATCTTGCGCTTGTCGCTGGTGAACATGACCAGCGGCACGATGGCGAACGGCAATTGCAGCGACAGCACCACCTGGCTCAGGATCAGCAGGGAGGACGCCCCGCTCTCCCCATAGGCGATGGTGACCGCCGCCGCCGGCACGATGGCGATGCTGCGTGTGATGAGACGCCGCAGCCAGGGTTGCAGGCGGATGTGCAGGAACCCTTCCATCACCGCCTGCCCGGCGATGGTGGCGGTGACGGTGGAATTCAGCCCGCAGCACAAAAGCGCCACCGCGAACAGGGTGGGGGCGAGCGCGCTGCCCAGCAGCGGGTTCAGCAATTCGTGCGCCTTGCCGAGGTCCGCCACTTCCCCGCCCTTGCCGTGGAAGGCTGCCGCCGCGAGGATCAGGATCGAGGCATTGATGGTGAGCGCGAACATCAGGGCGAAGGTGGAATCCCAGGTCGCATAGCGGATCGCCTGGCGGATGCCGCTTTCCGTCCCGTCGTGCTTGCGGGTCTGCACGATCGCCGAGTGCAGATAGAGATTATGCGGCATCACCGTCGCGCCGAGGATGCCGAGCGCGAGATAGAGCATGTCGGGATTGGTGATGATCTGCGTGGTCGGCGCAAACCCGCGGATCACATCGCCCCAATTGGGATCGGCCAAGGCGATCTGCACGCCGAAACAGGCGGCGATGATGCCGAGCAGCCCCACCACCAGCGCTTCCACGAAGCGGAAGCCGAGCTTTTGCAGCCACAGGATGAGGAACACGTCCAGCGCCGTGATGATGACGCCGATCTCCAGGGGAATGCCGAACAGCAGATTGAGGCCGATGGCGGTGCCGATCACTTCCGCAAGGTCGGTGGCGCAGATCGCCGCTTCCGCCAGCGCCCACAGCACATAGGCGACCGGGCGGGGGAAGCTGTCGCGGCAGGCCTGGGCGAGGTCGCGCCCGCTGGCGACGCCGAGCCGCGAGCACAGCGCCTGGAGCAGGATGGCGATGAGATTGGAGAGCAGCGCCACCGTAAGCAGCGCATAGCCGAAGCGCGACCCGCCGGCGAGCGAGGTCGCCCAATTGCCCGGGTCCATATAGCCGGTGGCGACCAGATAGCCCGGCCCGAGAAAGGCGAACAGGCGGGAGAAACCCCGGCGCTTGGTGACGTCGATGGTGCCATGCACGTCCGACAAGGCGGGATCGCCCCGCTCGCGGCGCCAACCGTTCAAACCCGCCTGCCGTGAATGATCAAGCATGATGCCACCGCGCACCGGATGAGGAAAACCGCGCGCCGCGCGGGCCGAGGGCGTTTCGTTCGATACATCGGCCCGATAGGCGTCGGACAATGCGATTGCGAATGAATTGCATTATCCTGACCTCCTTGTCGGTAGCTGTCAACTTTATTGCGAGTAATTCGCAAGAACTGTCGCGACCCCGACATTGATGCAAGAGACGGTCCGGAATGCTCTGCGCGAAAGCGTCGCGCGGCCGAGTGCGCGGAGCCCCGGGCCGGAGCCACGCTCGCGCCTCCGGGCGGCACGCGTCTTTCCAGGGCCTGGATTAGCGCCGATCGCCTTTCATGGCTTGACGCCGTTGCAGCAGATCCTCGTCATGCACGGGCTTGGCCCGTGCATCCACGCGGCGCCGCGGGTGCCAGACTTTCAAGACCGGGGGGCGGCGCCCCGTGGATGGCCGGGACGCGCCCGGCCATGACGAACGAGGGGCGCCGAGCGGTCAAAGAAGGACAATAGCGCCCACGTGCCGTCAGGCGTCTCGACGATACATCCCGCCGCTGAATGTCGAGCGGCCCTAGGTGTGCACGGACCTGGTGCATGGACTTGGGCAGGGTACACGAACTTGGCAGGGGCATGCCAAAGACTCAGAAGGCCGCCCTTGCGGGCCGCGCGCCGCGTCGCCAAAGTCCGTTTCAACAAAAGTGGGAGGGACCGCCATGGTGGCGCCGGGACGCCCGGATACGGGCGCGGATGCTTATGATTACATCGTTGTCGGCGCTGGATCTGCGGGCTGCGTGGTCGCGAACCGCCTCTCGGCGGACCCCAATGTGCGAGTCGCCATCGTCGAGGCCGGGGGCAAGGACGACTGGATCTGGTTCCACATTCCCGTGGGCTATCTGTTCGCCATCGGCAATCCGCGCGCGGATTGGTGCTTCAAGACCGAGCCCGAGGCCGGGCTGAACGGGCGCGCGCTCTCCTATCCGCGCGGCAAGACCATCGGCGGCTCCTCGGCCATCAATGCCATGATCTACATGCGCGGGCAGGCGGCCGATTACGACCATTGGCGCCAGCTCGGCCTGCCCGGCTGGGGCTGGGACGATGTGCTGCCGCTCTACAAGAAGCACGAGGACCATTTCCTCGGCCCCAACGCCCATCATGCGACGGGCGGGGAATGGCATGTCGAGTTTCCGCGCATCACCTGGCCGCTTCTCGACAAAGTGCGCGACGCGGCGGCGCAGGACGGAATCGCCGCCATCCCGGACTTCAATACCGGGGACAATGAGGGCTCCTGCTATTTCCACGTGAACCAGAAGCGCGGCCTGCGCTGGAGCGCGGCGCGCGGGTTCCTGAAGCCGGTCCTGAACCGGCCGAACCTTGATCTCATCACCGCCGGCCATGTGCAGAAGGTGACGATCGAGAACAATCGCGCCACCGGCATCGAACTGCGCACCCCAGGCGGCACGCGCACCCTGACGGCGCGGCGCGAGGTGGTGCTGTGCGCCGGCGCGCTCGGCTCGCCGCAGGTGCTCATGCTCTCCGGCATCGGGCCGGGCGAACATCTCCAGGCGAATGGCATCGAAACCGTGCTGGACAAGCCCGGCGTCGGCTCCAATCTGCAGGACCATCTGCAATTGCGCCTGGTGTTCAAGGTCTCCGGCATCGGCACGCTGAACGAGCGCTATCATTCGCTGCTGGGGCGCGCCGGCATGGGGCTGGAATATGCGTTCCTGCGGCGCGGGCCGCTGACCATGGCGCCCTCCCAGCTCGGCATCTTCACCCGATCGGATGCGACGCAGGATCGGGCGAACCTGGAATTCCACGTGCAGCCGCTCTCGCTCGACAAGTTCGGCGACCCGCTGCACCGCTTTCCCGCCTTCACCATGAGCGTGTGCAACCTGCGCCCCACCTCGCGCGGCACCATCCGCCTCAAGAGCGCGGACGCGGCCACCGCGCCGGCGATCCAGCCGCAGTATCTTTCCACCGAGGAGGACCGCACGGTGGCGGCGGACTCGATCCGCGTCGCCCGCCGCATCGTCTCGCGTCCGGCGCTCGCGCCTTATCGCCCGGAAGAGATCCTGCCCGGTCCGGCGGTGGGGAACGACGATGCCTCGCTCGCGACGGCGGCGGGCAATGTGGGCACCACCATCTTCCACCCCGTGGGCACGGCGAAGATGGGCCTGCCGTCCGATCCCATGGCGGTGGTGGATGCGCGCCTGCGGGTGATCGGCATCGACGGCCTGCGGGTGGTGGATGCTTCGATCATGCCGACCATTACCTCCGGCAACACCAATTCTCCGGCCATCATGATCGGCGAGAAGGGGGCCGCCATGATCCTGGAGGATGCGCGCGCATGAGTTTCACCCGTTCACTGGGCGCGGCTGCCCGAGGCTCTGCCGTTCGGCGAGCTGCCGTCCTGCCGGTCCTTGCCGCCCTGCTGGCTTTGGTCGCCGATCCGGTGCTGGCGTCCTCGCCGGCCGCCTGGGCCGAGCTGGAGGGCAAGGCGCGCACGGCCTGCCTCGCGGCGAGCGGGCTCGCGAAGGCTCGCGTGGAAGGCGCGCCCGTGATGTTTGCCGCCCATGTTCTGGTTCTGGTGAAAGGCCACTGGCCGCAGCCGCACATGAAGAACCAGGCTGCAACCTTCGCCTGCCTCTATGACAATCGCGCTGGCACCGCCGAGGCGCAGGAATGGACCGGCGCCGCGCCGAAATAGTGCCGCGCGCCCGCGGCCTCGCGCCCCGTTCGGCCTGCGTGCCATGTGAACAAGGCGCTGGCCGATGCCCCCGGCGATTGTCAATCGCCGGGCGATGGGTTAGAGGATTTCCCTCTGTGCAAGCACCCGTAGCTCAGCTGGATAGAGCGCTGCCCTCCGAAGGCAGAGGCCAGGGGTTCGAATCCCTTCGGGTGCGCCACTTCCGAACAAAACTGGGCACTCCAGCAGCCGCCAATTCTACGCTTGCAGCGGCGGCAAGTGATCGCAGCAGCTCGGTTTTCGAGCCAATCAAGCGAATCTCGCTCTGGCTGACCACCCCCACCCGCTGCGCAAGAGCCCAGAGGTGGTCCCTTCGATATGTTCCATCTTCCTTCTTGAGCTTGCGCCGCGCGGCGAGTGCGAACCGCCGCAAGCGCTCCGGCGTGATCTCCGGCCCAAGCCGCTCGACTGCGGCCGCCGCCCGCTCAGCATCGGCCTGGGATTGATCGCGAATCGCCGTCAGTTCCGTGATCCGATCCTTCAGCGAAGGGTCAGCCATGTTCACGAGACGGTTTTCGAGCGCCCCATAAAGTCGCTTCAGCTTCGCCTCGGCTTCCACCTGGCGCTTGCGCAACTCGGTGATGTGACTGCGGCGACGCCCCGGTCCATTCCTCGCGCCGTTCGAGCAACTGACAGTTGGCCGCTGTTCCCGCGCCGACCAGGGCACGCAACTTCGTCGTGGGGCATGGGCTGTTTGCGGGCGCCTCGTGCTGGTCCGAGGTGATCGCGCGTCTTCAGCCGAGGGGTCTCAATGTCACCGCCGTTCAGAACTCGCTGACGACGTTGCCCGAGGCTGTCGCTTCAGCGCAGCGTCTGCTTGATGATCGGCAAGCCTCAACTCATGCGACTCCACGAGCGTTACGCGGCCGCCGAGCAGGCAGCCCAGCGGCCTGCCATCGGCGAAGCCGAGGCGCACTCGTATCTCCGAAAGGGAATCCATGGCACGCCCTTGGAAGATGGTAATCCGCGTGCTGGTGGGTTCGATGAGCCCGTTCTTGAGCAATCCAAAAGCGAGCGCCGCGGCGGCAATGCCAGTCGCGGCATCCTCCGGGTAGCCCGAGGATTTGGGAAACTGCCTCGCCTCGAAACGCCTCTGGCCCTGATGCTCGATGGCATAGGGATAGAGGCCCGTCGATCCTATCCGCTCACAGCACAGCTCGGTTCGCTTCATATCGGTCACCAGTTCATTGAGGTACCGGATATCCTTCATCGGGATCAGCGTCTTCACGCGCGACGTGACGGCGTTCTGGAGTGGAAGATCGAGCAGATGGGCGCGCGATATGTGGAGCGCCGACAGGACGTCCTCTTCTTCGCTCGGCGTCAAATCGACGACCTCGCCGACCGGCTGGGTGATCTCGACCGAGGGATCCTCGGGGTTTCGACGATCAACATAACCTGTCACGGGCCCGCTGAGCGTCTCAATGCGCACCTCGTCAGCGACCAGGCCGCCCTTGGTCGCCAGGACCCAAAGGGCGCCGATGGTCGCGTGGCCGCACATTTCCATCTCGTGACGTGGGACCCAGAACCGGAAGGTATAGTTGGCGTCGATATTCGGAGATGGCAGGACGAAACCCGACTCATGCCCGAAGTGCTGGGCCACTGAACGCATATGTTCGTCCGAAAGACCCGTGGCATCGACCGCGATCGGACAAGGATTGCCACCGCGCCCCATATGCGTGAAAACTTTAACGAGCTCGATTTCGGTCATAAGGCTACTCATTTCAGAGAAGGCGCAACGGCATCGACGACGGCGTTCGTATAGGAGTCCCCGATCGGTACGCCCACGGACTTTCGCTCACCTTCTTGCAGGAAACTGTAATTCTTCATCATGCCGGCTTCGGAGATTCTGGGGCTGTCGCTGAACGCGGGAAGGCTCAGATTCCAGGCCAGGTCGAACTCCGCCTTCGGAACCTGCGTAAAGAACGGCCGCACCGCCTCCCGCGCTTCGTCCGGATTCGACTTCATGAACAGGAGGCCTCTCCACACCGCGCGGACCACTTTTTGCGCGATCTCGGGCTTTCCGACGATCCAGTCATTTCGCGCGATCAAGGTGTAGAAAAGAAAATCCGCGAACGGGGGATATTCACCCTTCGCAAAATTAAACAGCATCGCGCCGCCGAAACGCTCGATGCCTGTCGTCGATGTCGGCGCGGACAGCGCGTATCCGTCGATGCGCTTCTGACCGAAGGCGGCCAGCATGTTGCCCCCGCCGCCGATCGGCGTGATGGTCATGTCGCGGTCGGGGTTCAATCCGCCGTACAAGGCGATGTGGCGGACCATCAGGTCCGTCAAGCTGCCCGGTCCGGCCACGGCGATGGTGAGCCCTTTCAAGGCCGCCGCCTTGGCCTTGGGGTCCTTCAGATTGGCCAGATCGATCTTCTTCACTGCGTCCGCCGAAAGCACAAGGTCCGATCCGAATTGGGTTTGGACCGCGGCGAATGATTTGACGGGCTGCCCCTTCTCCTGCGCCCTCAATTGAACCGTCGGGCTGCCGACATAGATGTCCGATTGGCCGGCCAACACCGCCGCCATCGCCTCGGCTCCCCCCTTCGAGAAGGTGATCACCTCCGCATCCAGCCCCTCTTTTTCGAAGAAACCGCGGGTGCGCGCCACGTAGATCGGGAGGTAGATGAACCCCTCGCTGGGCTGGCCAAGGATGACCTTCTGCCTGGCCTGTGCCATCGCCAGACTAGGAATGTTGAGAATATTGGCCATTACGGCCCCGGTAATGGTGATTGCCTGACGGCGCGTGACTTGCATGGCGGTCTCCGAGATAAACGATCAGATGGACAGGGTCCGACCTGCTAAACCGTGGCTTCGCGATGCTCTTCTGCCCGCTTCCAGGGCATGAGCATGCGCTCGGCCGTCTTGACCGCCAGATTCAGCAGCATGGTGAGGGTGACGATCGCGATCAGGGCGGCGAACACACCAGGCGTGTCGAACTTCGACGCGGCGTTGGAGATGAGGTAGCCAAGGCCACGATTGGACGCGATGATCTCGCCGACGATCGCCCCGATCAGGGCGTAGGGCACCGACAGCCGCAGGCCCGCGAAAACCCAGGTGATCGCCGACGGCAGCACGAGTTTGCTCAGCAACTGGCGCTCCGAAGCCCCCATCAGGCGCATGACAACCAGTTGTTCGCGGCTCACGCTGCGCACGCCGGTATAGGTGTTCAGGAAGACGAGAAAGAAGACGGTGGTCGCCGCCAGCACGATCTTCATCTCGATGCCGATCCCCAGCCACAGGACGAACAGCGGCGCCAGCGCGACCTTCGGGAGGCTATAGAAAGCGGTCAGGAACGGATCCAGAATGTCCGCGAGAATGCGCGAGCGACCAAGAAGGAGACCTGCGGCGATGCCGACGCTTCCCCCGATCAGAAACCCGAGCAGGGCTTCCACGGTTGTGATCGAGGCATGAAAGAAGAGTTCTCCGCTGCTCAAGATCATCCAGAAGCTTGCGGCAATGGCGGACGGCGTGGAGATATAGAACTCGCTTCCCGCCCAGCTCGATCCGACCTCCCAGACGGCCAGGAGCGAAAGCAACAGCCCGAGGCGGGCCAGCAGAATCGTTGCGGGTGATGGCTTTTTTTCCATAATGGCTTTCCTCACGCCGTCAGCGCGATCGGGGACGACGCGGGCGGCTGCAGATCTGGCGTCAACGTCGCCCAAAGTTCGTTTGTGAAGGCGTGATGGCGCGGGTCGAACCGCAGGCGCATCAGATCGCGCTCTTTCGGCAGCGGATTGTCGAAGACCTTCGCGATCTTGCCCGGGCGGCCTTGGAACACCGCGCATTTGTCACCCAGGCCGGCCGCTTCCTCGATGTCGTGCGTCACGAACATCACGGTCAGGTTGAGCTTTCGGCAGATCCGGAGCAGTTCAGCCTGGAGCGTCAGCCTGAGTTGCGCATCCAACGCGCTGAACGGCTCGTCCAGCAGAAGCGTCTCGCGGTTGGCGGCGAGCAGCCTGGCCAGGGCGCAACGCTTGCGCATGCCACCGGAGATCTGGTTCGGATAGGATTTGGCGAAGTCCGTCAGGCCGACCAGCGTCAGGAGCTCGTCCAGCCGCGCCTCGCGCGCACGCCGCGGGAGCCCCGCGACTTCAAGCGGAACCGCGATGTTGCCGGCGACAGTCCTCCACGGAAGCAGGTGATCCTGCTGCGTCATGTAGGCGACCTTGGCGTTCAAGCCGGCAATGAGCGCGCCATCATAGACCACCTGCCCTGCGCTCGGCCCGATCAGTCCGGCCGTCAGATTCAGCAGCGTCGACTTCCCGCACCCCGAAGGCCCAAGCAACATGGCGATTTCGCCGCGCTTGATCGACATGGTGACGTCATGAATGGCGGTGTATTTTTGAGTACCAATCTGGAAACTCTTCGCCACATCAGTAAATATGATGAAGTCGTCCGGCCGGACATCGTGCATGTGGATTTCCTCAGCCTCGTCGTGCTGCAATTCAGCCGAGGATAAGGGCGAGCGCCACCGGGTGCGCGACCGAACGGGCCTTAAGTCTTGACCGTGCGGGCCATGCTCTTGCGCACGTCTGTCGGCGTAAGGCCGGTCACCCGCCGCATGGTTCTTGCGAGCGAGGAGCCGGATTCGAACCCGACCCGCCAAGCCACCTCGCCGACCGGCAGGCTTGTCTCCACCAGAAGGTCGCGCGCCTGCCTGACCCGCTCCCGCTCATGGAACTCCGCGATCGACATGCTTGTCTTCTCACGGAACAATCGGGTGGCATGGCGTCTGGACAGCCCGAAGAATTCGGCGATCGCGTCCAGAGGCAGATCGCTGGTCGCGTTTTTTGTGATGAAGCTCTTGATCTCGGCAATGAGTGCTTCGCCGTGGCCTTCCGGACAGGCCGCGGAAAGCTGCTCACTGCGTTCAATCTGAGCCAGGCACTTGATGAGGAGTGCCGCCGCGATATGGCCTTGCACCGCGCGGGACGCCATGTCGTCGGTCTCGCTTACGTGGCACAGGCTTTGAAGCGAGCGCATCTCGGGGGTGACCGCAAAGAAGGCGGGAACATCGAGCTTGGCCCGAACGCGGCTCAGGGATCCAATGCGCGCCTCGATCCTCGCCAATTGATCATCGCTCGCGTAGATCGCCAGATGACTGTTGCCGATGCGCGCCGCCGCCGTCTGGTGCGCCAAGCTCTGTCGCACCACAACGAAGCGGTCTTCGCTCAGCCACGCCCCGGACTTTCGGGTCTCATCGCGAAAATCGACGGCGCCGATGCGGGGCAAGAAGAGCATTAGGCAATCATGCCAATGCCACGGCATGAAATACTCACCGCCGCCCCCCCTCAGCGCAAGCTGGTCACCATCCGCTGCGAGCATGGCTGCAGGCGGCGAGGTCTCCCGAAGCTGTTGAATGGACCGCAACATTCTTGCAGACTAGCAGAACCTTTGTGGTTCGGAAATCGCCTGCATATCAGAGCAGATAGCCCGGATGTTGACTTAGACCCCAGGCGTGAGCGGAATATCGTTTGCTTCAACAACCGACGCCGATGACAGGGCCGGCGTCGATCATAACGCGCATAAGTATGTCGGCCTCCATCCGCTCTACGGAAGCGATATCGCGCAACCGCTTGCCGACGCCTGTGCGATCGTGTCGATCACGCGGTGGAGCGCAACCGCGGTATCGAAGGTCGGATGGGAGGCCTCTCCCCCGCGGATTGTCTGAGCGAACGAGGTGTACAGACGGCCGACGTTCAGCGCTTCCACCAAGGACGGGTCATCCGCCGGTGCGGCGAGCCGTTCCGGTGCAGGCAGGGGCGCAAGCTTGTTTTCGCCGCGCGCGCCATGGAGAGAAAGTCGGCAGAACTGCGGAGACTCCTCTCCCGACACCACCAGTGTCCCCTCCCGGCCGTAGATCTCCATGCGATAGCCGCTGCCGGCGAACGGAACGGCCGCCACATGAAGGGACGCCATCGCGCCATTCTTCAACTGGCCTTGGACCAACACGTTGTCGGGCGAGGTGACGTTGACCAACGTCCGGGCGTCGGTATCGAGCCATTGCTTCACCTGCGTCGTCACCACGGCGGACAATTGAGAAAGGTCGCCGACGACGAAGCGCATCGCGTCCAGCGTGTGGCCGTTCGGGATGGTCAATGTGTTTGCGCCCAGCTCGACGTCGCGTTGCCATGTGCGATTTGACGGCCTCGACAGCACGCCTTCGCGCATGAGGCTGACATGAACAGCCAACACCTCGCCAATGCAGCCGCTGTCGACAAGTTCCTTCATGTAGAGCAGTGTCGGATCAACGCGGGCCTGCAAACCGACGGCCGTAACGAGCCCTTTGCTCGCTGCCAATGTCGAGAGCTCTTCGGCCTCGGTCGTTGTGCGGCCGAGCGGCCATTCGCAGTAGACATGCTTCCCAGCCTCGAGGGCTGCTTTTGTCGGGGCGTAATGTAAGGGCACGCGCACCACCACTGCGACCGCGTCGATCTCCGGTGATGCGACCATCTTGCGATAGTCATCGAAAGCCAGACGGGCGCCATAAGCCTGGCGCGCAGCTTCTGCGCTGTCGGCCTTGGTCGTACAGACCGCTGTGAGCTCGACATCACGGCTCGATTGAAGCGCCGGCAGGTGCGAGCGTGAGGACCAGGTGCCCTTCGCGCTCGCACCAATGAGCCCTAGCCTTATCTTCTTTTCCATGTTGCCTCTCCTGCCGCTCATCTGCGCACTGGGGCAAAGGCGCGGCGCGCCCTGATCATCCCTTCCAAGCACCGACCAATGGACTTCGCTCACTTCGGCGCCTGGCGGCACTGTCTTTCCCCGAAGAGTGGAATTGAGCCGATGGGTATGCGCTATCGTTTTAAAAAGCGCCCGCTCCTCGGCGGCTATCCAAGGTCGGTCCTTCGCGTAACGTTTCCTTATTGTGCTTGTCTCGATCCGGCGCACGAGCCGCCAAACCTATTCGAAGACGCGGCGGTCCTCATTCTCATTCATCCCGCGCGCATGGCCAACTGTTGGACCACTTCGGAACGCCGCCGGCGTGGTGCCGAACTTAACCTTGAACGCCCTACCAAAATGGGACCCGTCCGAAAAGCCGAGCTCCGCCGCGATCTGCCCAATCGATAAAGGTGTATTCGCCAGTAACCAGCGTCCGTGCCTTAGGCGGAGCGCCAGATAGCTCTCGTGGGGTGTCTCACCGAGACGCTCCGCGAATATGCGTTCCAGCTGCCGGACACCCACATGAAGCCTATGAGCCAGAACCGAAATGGGTAGTGGCTCCGAGATGTTCTGTTCCATCAACAGAAGGGCGCGGGAAACGCGGGTGTCATCGACCGCATCATCCGTGGGACGCGGGGCCGGTTGAGCGCTTTCGGCAGGTCGCGGCCGATCAATCAGCAATATGTTCAGCGCCTTTTGGGCCAATGCTGATCCCAGATGGTCAGCCACCAAACGCGCCGCGAGATCCGCAACCCCTGTTCCGCCGGCGCATGTAATGCGATCGCGATCGATAACGAACAACCGGTCCGCAATCGGCACAAGTTTTGGGAATTCCTCAAGAAAATCGCGATAATGATACCAGCTGACACAGCATTTACGTTGGTTCATCAAGCCAAGCCGACACAGGACGAACGAACCGGTGCACAGGCCTATGAGAGGAACGCCAGCTGCGGCGGCAGTCTTAATGTATTTTTCAATGGGCTCCGATAATGACGGCATCCCATGCAGAAGTCCGCCGACAATTACAATGTAATCGAACTGCGCCGGGTCCAGAAGCTCCGCAGTTGGTTGAATTTCTATGCCACAGGAGCTCCGCGCGGGACTGCGTCTCGTGTTCATGACTTTCCATGAGCAATCGATAGGCCGGGACCGGTCACCTTTGTCGCCAGCCAGACGCAATACGTCAACAAAATTGGCAAAGGCCGCCAAGGTAAAATTATGCATGAGAATGAATCCCATGCGCAATTTAGCATCCTTACGCAGCGGCGAGCCGACACGATGCGCGTCCGAGGAAAGTCCGGAAGATAAAAAGGCCTCGCCAGTCACCACGTCGACCTCTTTCGAAAATGAAATTTCTGCGTTAACTACACGCCGCAAATCATCGCTTCATTCTCAAATACAAAAGCATCGTTAAATGCAGACTGGCTATTATTGTGCGTTATATTTCAAATTCCAGCCCTTATAAAGTGATGTCGCAACTCATTATTCAAGCCCAATGGCCTGACCTTAGCCTGCCTAAATCGTCTCGACCCTGGCGTTCGCGGCATCGGTCTTCAATACAGGACGAGAAATCTCTCATGGAAAAAATGTTTTCACAAGTGAAAAAATATGGTGATATTTTTATTCAAGCGTGCTCCCCATGGCGAACGAGCGAAGCAATTTGCCTTCGCACGCAAAGGCATGCGCGCGTTTTAATTCAGGTTTAAATGGATTTAAATGTTGAATAAATAAATATATCTTCTCGTTGTTCACTTGTTTCGTCACAATCCGCTGATTCCGGCGCTCAAGCGGGTAGAGCAAAAATGCCATCTTCATATATGAATAAAATCGATATATTTTCACATTCGCGAGACATATATGTTTCGCCGATCCCAATAATCACGTCTATGCGGGACGTGGCTCCTATGTGAGCCACGTCCCGCATGGACAAAGTTAATCAGCGACGATGCATGTGGAGTACGGCGTGTCATTTAGCCATATTATGTCGTCGATCTAGCTTTCATGCGGACGTCAGCGGAAGGGAGCCGACAGCCTTGAGCAAATCGCGCCTGTTCATGGCCTATCTCCATCAACGCCCGAACGCATAGCCCTGCATGTAACGAGGGTTCGCGGCCGCCCGAAGAATGTGGCCGGTGCGGGACACCGCCGATAGCCGTCCGAGCGACCATTCCGGGACAGTCGTAAGCCGGTGCCCGCGACGTATGAGGTCGGCCTGAACGTCTTGCGCGAAGCTCGCCTCGATCGTCAGCGAGCCCGGGATCGCCTGGCGCGGAAAGAAAGAACTCGGCATGTGATCGTTATGGAACATCGGCGCATCGATTGCGTTCTGGAGATTCATTCCATGGTTGGCATGACGCAAGAAGAACGCAGAGCTCCATTGATCCTGCTGGTCGCCGCCCGGCGTGCCAAAACTTCCGTAAGGGTCACCGTCGCGATAAACCAGTGTAACCGAGAGCGTTGTACGCGGACGTTTCTTGGGCGCGAGCGAGGAAGGCAGACCCGGCTTGAGCCAAAACATCTGTGCGCGCGTGCCAAGGGCAAAGCCCAGGCCGGGAACGGTGGGCGAACTTTGCAACCAACCGCCGCTCGGCGTCGCGGAGACGATGTTCCCAAATCGGTCCGCGACATCGATATGAACAGTATCCCCCCGTACCGAACCTTTGGGGCCGACCGTGGGCTCGCCCGCGCCGAGCGCCGATACCCCACCTTCCGTTCTGCCAATATTGTACGGTACCTCATGGTCATAACCGGCAATGTTGCCCGGTCGAAACGCGATCGATGCCGCATCGCCGATTAGCCGCCGACGTTCGTTCGCATATTCATCGCTCAGCAATCTCTCAATGGGGACATCAACAAAGGTCGGGTCGCCATAGAACTTCTCGCGATCGGCATATGCAAGCTTCATGCATTCTGTGACGACATGAACGAAATCCGCCCCCACGGGGTTCATCTGCGAGAGGTCGAAACCTTTCAACAGCGAAAGAAGCTGGAGAAAAACCGGCCCTTGTGTCCAAGGGCCCGCCTTCATGACTTCGAAATTTCCGTACTTCAGCGACAGCGGCGCTTCATAGGTCGGCTGCCAGTTCGCCATGTCCTGGCCGGTCAGCAGGCCGGCATGGCGCCGGCCCGAAGTGTCCATCGCTTCCGTCCGCACGAATTTGTCGATCGCCTCCGCGACGAAGCCTTCGTAAAAGGCCTTGCGGGCCGCTTCGATCCGATGTTCGCGCGATCCTGCCGCGTTTTCTGCGGCTTGCACAATGCGCTCATAAGTATTTGCCAAGTCGGGATTGGTGAACAGCTCGCCCGCGCGCGGAATACCATTGCGAAGATAGATGTCTGCCGAACTCGTCCACTCGGTGCGGAAAAGCGGCTCGATCATCTCGATCGCGGCGACGATCCGCGGCAGCATGACATAGCCATTGCGGGCATATTCGATCGCCGTCTCGAGGACATCGGCGACGCCCATGGTCCCGTAATCGCGCAACAGCGTCATCCAGGCGCCGAACGAGCCGGGCACGCATGCTGAAAGGAAGCCGCTTCCCGGCACGATATCGAGGCCGAGATTACTGAACCGCTGAATGGTCGCGTCTGCGGGGGCCGTTCCCTGGCCGCAAAGAACCTGCGTCTTGTTCGATTTCGCATCGAAGAAGATCACCGGGACCTCGCCGCCAAATCCATTCAGATGGGGTTCGACCACTTGCAGGGCGAAGCCGACGGCGACTGCGGCGTCGAAGGCATTGCCGCCCCGTTCGAGAATCCGCATGCCGGCCGCGGTCCCCAGCCAGTGCGTCGACGCGACCACGCCGAACGTTCCGACGATCTCCGGCCGGGTGGTGAATGGCGGCTCGCCGGCGTCTGGGCCGTAGCTCAAGCGAAAATTACCCAAAGCCAAATTATTGCTCACCGGCATGCCTCCTAAAACGATCCAGATGTGGCGCGGGATCAACCCGAAACAATGCGATTCCAGCGCTCAGTCCACGCGGCCCGGCGATCGGCGATATACGCAAGATCGAGCGGCCTGAGCTTGGACATGGCCGCGGCATTGGTGGTCACGCGCGCGCGCAGTGCCGGCGTAAGCAGATCAAGCATATTCGGATTGGTGCCGGAATAGTTGAACGCCTCGGCAAATACGGCCTGGCACTGCGGACCCATCATGACGTTGAGATAATCCTCCGCGAATGGACGGTTCCGGCATCCCTTCGCGATTCCCGCGCCCCAGGAAATCGGAATCGCTCCCTCTTCCGGCGCGATCCATTGCACGTCCGACCCGCCGTTCTGAAGCGTAAGGGTCTGGGATCGGTACAAAAGCCCGATCACGGCCTCGCCGCTTCTCATCGCATTCATGATGCCGTCGGTATCTCGTGCCCAGATGGGATTTAAATCCA
This sequence comes from Roseixanthobacter finlandensis, assembly GCF_043195105.2. NCBI lineage: Bacteria > Pseudomonadati > Pseudomonadota > Alphaproteobacteria > Hyphomicrobiales > Xanthobacteraceae > Roseixanthobacter > Roseixanthobacter finlandensis. The sequence continues at coordinate 1,468,094 of NZ_CM195536.1, forward strand.
CCAGTTTCTGCAGCATCTCAAAGCCGGCGGCTTCATCCTTCGGGTCCTTGCCGGCGGCCATGGCACCGATCGGAATGATGTAAGGACCGATCGAGTGCGTGATGGAGGGAAGGACGACGCGCCCCTTGAATTCCGGCCGCCAGAAGTCGGAAAACTTCGTCGGGGGCGTCTTGACGTCCGCTTTGGTGTAACAGACCCCGATCTCCGAGAAGATGAACGGAACCCAATAGTCGTTACCGAAGTTGCCGATCAATGACTTGGCATTGGAGAGCCGAGGCGATGAGAAATCCAGCTTTTCGTAGGCACCTTGCTGGACAGCCAAAGGCACCAAACCGTCATGCAATTGCATGACATCGAAGATCTGTTTCTTTTCGTTGATCTTGACTTTCGTGATGCGCTCCACCGGCGTCGATCCCCGGTCCTGAATCACCTTGATCCCGAAGCGGCTTTCGAACTCCCGGTCCGCCCCCTTTGCGACGGCGTCGCCGAATTGACCGCCCCAGGTCATGACGGCGATCGAGGTGGGCTTTCCATTCTCCTGTGCCGCCACCCGGCTGGAACCAGCCAGCGCAAAAGCCGCGCTCGCAAGCAAAAAATCGCGACGTCTCATAGCCGTCTCCTGTCGTGGGTTGATGTGTTACTTCCCGGCGATCCGCCGGATGCTCTGGATCGTCGCGAAGAGAACGACGATGATGCCGATCTGCACCGTCGATGCCGCTGCGATCACGAGTTGGGCCCCTTCGAATTGCAGATATCCGAAGACCTCGATCGGCAGCGTCGTAAAGCCCGGCCCTGTCAAGAACAGTGAGGTATTCAGCTCGCCGATCGAGACGACGAAAGCGAAGATCCACCCCGAGAGAAGGCCCGGCCAGATCAACGGCAAGGTCACGTGCCACAGGCTCCGTAGCGGAGGCGCGCCCAGGCTGGCCGCGGCTTCCGAAAGACCTGCGTCGAAGGCCGCCAGTTCTGCGATGATCGCCCTGAACGCATAAGGCAATGCGACTGTTACGTGCGCAAGGATGAGGCCGAACGTCAGGTCAATTCCGGCTACCCTGTAGAACAGAAGGAGCGACAGGCCGAGAATGATGGTGGGGAACACCAATGGAGCGAGGAACAGAGTTTGGAGAAACGCGGACAGCTTCGGTGAAGGCAACCGCATCAGGGCCATGGAAGCCAGCAAGGCCAGAAGTGTCGCGGCAGACGCGGCGAGAAGGGCGATCTCCATGCTGAGCAGCAGCGCCGAGGTCAGGCTCGGAGTCGTGAAGAATTGAGAGAACCATCGCAAGGACAACGCGGGCGGTGGAAATGCGAAATTCTCCGAGCTCGAGAACGAGACGAACACGATTACGAGGATTGGGCCGAGCACAAGGGCGCAGGAAAGCCCCAGAACCAGGTTGAAAGCGGCGGCGACAAGGTTGCGTCGGAGCTGGCCCTGGGCGGGCACCGCGGACGGCAGGGTATTGATCGTGCTCATTTCGAGCGCCCTCCCGCACCGGCAGGCCTAAGGGCCAGAATGAGAATGACCGAGACCCCCAGAGCGAGCGCAAGCAGGATGAAGGAGAGCACGCTGGCCTTGGCCCATTGGAACGTCTGAACCGCGTCGAACACAAGGCTCACCAGCAGCTTGAAGCGCGGGCCGCCCAGCAGCGAAACGGTGATGTAAGCGCTCAAGGTCAACAAGAAGACGAGCAGGGTTCCGGTCAGGACGCCGGGTGCGCTCAGCGGCAGGGTTATGTGCCAGAAGGTGCGCCACGGGGATGCCCCGAGCGATGCGGCGGCCTCGCGATAGCGACGGTCTATGGTATTCAAGGCATTCAGGACGCTGATCACCATGTATGGTAGGAGGATCGTCATCAATCCGATGACGACTGCTTCTATGCTGAACAATATCCGCAAGGGCGGGCCGTCGTAGCCGACGGCCCGCAGGGAGGTGTTGAGCACCCCCGTCCGACCCAAAATGGCCATCCAGCCGTACGCGCGCACCACGTTGCTGACCATCAGCGGAAAGAGGAACAGCAGAAGGAACCAGGTTCTCGTCTGCGGCTTCAGGGATTCCATCTTGTATGCGGCCGCATAGCCGATGATGAGGGCAATCAGAACGATGCCCAGGCCGGAGCCGAGAGTGCGGACGATGACACCGAGATAATATCCATCCGACAGGATGTCGGTGTAGTTCGCAAATGTCCAATCCGCACCGATGAACGCGGTCGGATCCGGGGTCTTCAGACCGGCCACGAAAAGGTAGAGGATCGGTAGCGCAAAGAATACGAGGAGATATGCGATCGGCGGCGCGCCCAAGAAGGCGGCTTGACGATAGGCACGCAGATCCGATCTATCCTTTATCGGTATCGGCTTTTTCATCACTAGACTTTCGAGGCGGTGGCGCGCAGGGGAATAACGCTCGCGGGATCGAACATCGGCTTCACCCAATGGTCGCGCTCGATTTCAGCTTCAGCGCTTGTGTTCGCCGATACGACCACCAGAGGCACTTCGCCGCTTCTGGAGATCGCAATTTGTCGATGAGCACCGCGATAAACCACGTCCGTTACCTGGTAGGCTCCCGCGTCCAGGGATGACGACCGCACGAGGCCAATGCGTTCCGGCCGCAGCGAAACCGGCAAGCGCTGGCCTGCTGCCACACCGCAAGGAGGAAGGGAGATGTCCCGGTCGAGCACGCGGATCCGCGTTGCCGTCGCGGACGTCTCAGTGACCAGTCCATTCAGGATGTTGCTTGCGCCGAGGAAGCGAGCGACGAATTCCGTTTCCGGCCGTTCGTAAACCTCGGCTGGCGAACCCTTCTGTTCGATGCGGCCGGCATTCATGACGACGACGATATCCGACATGGTCAGCGCCTCTTCCTGATCATGCGTGACGAAAATCGCCGTGATGCCCAATTGTCTTTGCAGGTTACGCAATTCGGTCTGCATCTCTTCGCGCAAGGACTTGTCCAGAGCGGCCAAGGATTCATCAAGCAGCAGGACCCCGGGCTTGAACACGACCGCGCGCGCCAGTGCGACGCGCTGCTGCTGCCCGCCGGACAGCTGCTTGGGGTAACGATCCGCAAACGGCGTCAGCTTCACGAGCGAAAGCGTGCGCTCGACCAAGGGCTTGCGGTCGGGCTTCGGGATGCCGCGCATTCGCAAGCCGAAATCCACGTTCGCCGCCACGGTCATGTGGGGGAATAAGGCGTAACTCTGGAAAACCATCCCCAGGTCGCGCCGATAGGGCGGAACATTGGTGACGTCTTCGCCACGGACGTAAACGCGGCCGGCGGTCGGCGTCTCGAAACCCGCAATCAGGCGCAGACACGAAGTCTTGCCGCAGCCACTGGGCCCAAGGAGCGAGACGAATTGCCCTGCCGGCACCTCCAGAGACAGATCGTGGACCGCAACGAAGCTTCCGTATGCCTTTGTCACATCGCGAAGCGTGACGGAGGCCGCCCGAGCACCCGAGAGAGCAGGTTTGACATTCTCGCTCACCGAAGGTGCTCTCGCCTGTGCGCGCTTAGAAATCGCATGTTTCACCTCTGGTTTGTTGCTTATCGAATTTACTTCCGGCACGTCATGTCCACAGTTGACAGTTTGTGCCAGCATGGCGCGTTCTTATCTTCGGCCAGTCTATTTCCAGACCTCCTGCATATGCAGGATACACGCGCAGTGCAGACGAACCACTTCGGGCACCCGAGCTTTTTGACGGTGATTTGTGCCTTCGGTTCCCCAACCGATATTTTTGTGCGGAAGTACTGATTTATTTTATTTCTTGATACAGAAAACAATAGCGTTGGAAATCATCTCTTGGCGCGTAGGAAGACGACGACGTGGTTGTACAAATGCGACATGATGTGGCGCCTCCCCACCCCGCATGCGGAGACGGGCTTCGGTTCAGGTATGGCAGGCGCAGATGTGCGTGCTGGAATAGGCGTGCCCGTCGACAGCGAGACGCCAAGAGGGATACCGGCGTGACTATGTCGGATTTTGCGGAAGGAGCCTGATCGGAGCGGGCTCGCGGCGCGCGCGTCGGTGGCCGCCCCGTCGCCAGGCAGGGCACTCGAGAAGCGGGTCTCCATCACCGGCAGTGATGGATGCCTCCGGATTGCTGGAAGTTACATGCCAAGGGGAGATGACGGCGGACCGCGCTCAATAATGCGGCGGCGTAATGACCCAGACAATCTGGCAGGGAACATCGCCGGGATTGGCGCAACGATGCACCTCGGTGCTCCGGAACGAAAAACTATCCCCCTCTTCGATCCGGAAATGGCGGTCGCCGACCCACAGGTCCATCGTCCCGGCGACGACCAAGCCCGCTTCAGCGCCGTCATGGGTATAATTCCCGCTATCTGCTCCGGGTGCGATTGTGCTGAGCAAAAATTCTAGAGGTCCGCTCAAATTGGGCGACAGAAGCTCTTCAACAATTCCAAGGCCGGTAAATGTCAGCTTCCGTCGATTCGACTTGCGCACGACAATATCGCGCTCATCGAGTGGGGTATCTGGCATGGACTGGAAAAACCAGTTCATATGAACACCCAGGGCATCGCTGATCTGGCGTAGAACGCCGATAGGAAGCTTGGAACGGTTGCGTTCGATTTGGCTCAGGTAACCGACCGAGACGCCAACTTTATTCGCAATATCCTGCAGTGTAAGGCCCTTGATTTTCCGCAACTCGCGAATTTGCTCTCCAATCAAGACGTCCTCTTGATCGCCGGCGCGCACGTCCGTCAGGCGTTGCTGCTCAGACACAGTTTCCGATTGATGGCGTTTCAACATTATGCGTCCGTCAAATCACGATGGTGCCGGCTGCGTCCAGGCACCGCCAGGAGCAAGGACTTTCCAAAAGAAAGCCGTAGATTGAAATACACCTATCACATTGGCAACCGCATTGCGCCACATGGCCAGCGAAGCCGTCCACGGCGCCTGCCTTGCGACACTTGCTTCGCCTACGCAAAATGGGACCTAAACTGCTCGACCCTGGCATGTGCAGCTTTCATGAGAAGGCTTTGGTCGCTATCGACAAGAAATAGGCTGACCCCGTGTGAACGCCACGCCGCCGCTGTGGCAAGGTCGGGCAGGGAGAGGCCGAGAAAAAGCCCCGCCTTTCGCGCCTCCACACACACACCCTCAATCGCATCCGTCACAGCCCGCGCCGAGGGAGAGGCTTCGCCCATTGCCAGCGACAAGCCGATGCTGCCCAGGAACACCCCATCCAGGCCAGGCAGAGTGCAGATTTTGGCCGCGTTCTGCACACCCGGAGGTTCGTCGATCTGTGCGAAAATGAGCAAACGTTCAGCGGCTTCGGTCTTGAAATCGGTCCACGAGATACTTCGATACCGCGATGCCCGACTCACTCCCGCATAGGCGCGCTCCACTGCCGGCCCACGCGCGAATCGCGTCGCCTCCGCAATTTCGCCGGGCGCAGCGGCGTGCGGCAACACGATACCATCTACGCCGACGGAAAGAGCGTGATGAATGTCGCTGCGATTGAAATCCGCCAAGCGAGCGAGAACCGGCAATCCGCCGGCCCTTGCTGTGAACACACATCTGCTGAGGGACGCGCGATCAAAGGCGCCGTGCTCGATATCCATGAAAACAACATCGATCGGGCTAAGCGCCAACGCTTCGTAGACTTCGCTCGCGTCCAGCCGCGTAAACAGGCCGCAGAGGTTTTCGCCGGCGGCAAGCCGCTGTTTCAGTGCCAGGCGTTTGTCGGGTGAAAGGTTCGATGACATCCGAAGTAACCTCCTCGCAGCTACCAGCCGAGCGCATAGGCGGCCGCGCGCCGCGGATCGGCCGACGCCTCAAGCTTTCTGCCATGCGGATCGCGCCGTACGAGACAAACGCCGCCCGCCCGCCACAGGCGCTCGGGCCATACGACGACTTCGTGCCCCAGATCCGACAAGCCCTGGAGCGTTTCAAACGGTAAGCGGCCTTCTACGCACAATCGCCCTGGGAATGCAGCATGGGGCGCAAAGGAATCCGGGTGGCTGTAGGTGATGAAGCGCGGAGCCTCGACGGCACTCTGGGGATCCATTCCGAAGATGATCAGGTTCAGCAGCACCTGCAGCACCGCTTGGACCTGGCTATCGCCTCCGGGACTGCCGATCGGCATCACCGTGCCGTCAGGACGGGTGACCATGACGGGGTTGGGGGTGAGACGCGGTCTCTTGCCCGGCGCCACGCAGGAGGGGTGCTTCGGGTCGCCCCAGGACTGCGAGCCTCGGGACGAGGGCGCGAGCCCCGTTCCAGGCACCACCATGGTATCGCTGGCAACATCGCTCGGTGTGATGGCGATGGCGTTGCCGTGGCGATCCACCACCGTGACGATAGAGGTGTCGAACGGCCCGGCCTCGTTGAGCGGACCCGCCTGTGTCGAAGGCATCTTCGGGATTTCGCGCCCGAGCCCATTGGGGGGAAGTTCCGGCCAGGCCGTGTCTGGCCGGATCAATTCCCGCCGAGAGGCTGCGTAATCCTGCGACAAGAGAATCTCGGCGGGGACGTCCACGAAATCCGGATCGCCATAGAACGCTTCGCGATCCGCAAAAGTCAGCTTCAACGCCTCGGCGACATGGTGGATATAGGCAACCGAATTGTGCCCCATCGCCATGAGATCGAAGCCGGACAAGAGGTTGATCGCCTGGATCAGGGCCGGCCCTTGGCACCAGAAGCCGCAGGTATGGACGATGTGGCCCGCCATACCCGTACGCAAGGCGGGCGCAGTCTTCACCTGGAAATCCGCCATGTCCTGCGCGGTCAAGAAGCCGCCGTGCTCTTCCTGGGTCGCGATGATCGCGCGCATGATGTCGCCGCGATAAAACGCATTGTGCACGGCTTGGAGTCCGTCGAACCGGCTGCCCTCTTCGGCGAGAGCGGCGTGCTCCTGGTCGATCATATGGTGCAGGGTGCGGCCGAGGTCAGCCTGAATGAACAGTTCGCCCACCTCCGGGACCTTGCCGCCTGGCAGATAGATCTCGCGATTGGTGGGCCAGCGCTGGAGCTTCTGCTCCACGATAGCCAGTTGTTCGCGGAGAAAGGGATACATGAAGAAGCCTTCGGACGCGAAACACGCGGCGTAGGTGGCGACCTCGCCGAAAGACAGCGTGCCGTATCGCTTCAATGCTTCAAGATAAGCGGCGGGCGCCGCCGGCACCACCGTGCGCAGAGCCCCTTCGGGGATCTCTCCGGCATGATGTTCCTCATAGAAGGCACAAGTCGCCGCCTTGGGCCATGTGCCGAGGCCGTCGATCGTGATGGGGTCGTCGACGCCGGCCAGCTTGATGATCATGGGGGCGACGCCGGCCACGTTCACCTGGTCGCTATGGACGACCGCAAGCACAAGACCGGCCGCGACGCCGGCATCTATGGCATTCCCGCCGCGTTCGAGGATCTGAAATGCCGCTTCGCTGGCCAGATAATGGCCCGTGGACACCGCGTGCGTGGCGCCGGTGATGACCGGGCGCCACGCCTTGAATGCACTTTCCTGCGCGATAATGGATTGTGAGACTGAATCAATAGACATGACGTCCTCGTCCGTGAGTCGGAGATCAGATGAGGCAGCTGGAGATTCCGATCACCGTTTCCAGCGAAGCACGTGCGCTTCGAACGCATTCAACGCCGAATTGACGATGACGCCGACGCTCGCCAGCAAGACGAGCCCGGCGAACACGCCGGGCGTATCGAAGATGCCGGACGCCTGCGCAATCAGGAAACCGACCCCCCGGTTCGACGACATCAGTTCGCCCACCACCGTACCAATGAGGGCATAAGGTACCGAGACCTTCAGGCCGGCGAGCACCCATGACATGGCAGAAGGCACCACCACATAACGCAGAAGGCGGCCTTCCCCGGCGCCCATGATGCGGAGCGCATTAAGGTGGACCACATTCACCTCGCGCACACCCGAATAGGTGTTCAAGAATACGAGGAAGAAGACGACGATGGCGCTCATGGCGATTTTCGACCCGATGCCGATGCCGAACCACATGATGATGAGCGGCGCGAGCGCGATCTTTGGAAGGCAATAAAGAGCCGTAATATAGGGACTTATGACGTCGGACAGAAACTGGCTGCGACCCATCACGAAACCGAAGCCGAAACCGCCGCACGCGCCGATGACAAACCCCACGCTCGTCGCATAAAGCGTATAGCTGAGATGAAGCACCAATATTCCGCTCTCGGCCCAGGAAACGAGTTTGAGCCATACGGCTGAGGGCGACGAGATGAAGAAGGGATCGATCAGCCGCCCCGACGCGAACTCCCAAAGTCCGATAAAGGTGACTCCAAGGAGGACCTGCAGGAACAGAACCCAAGCCCTATACGCCATTGATTTAACCTCTGAATACAGTTTAGCGGCTAGTTGGTCGAAATTTCCGGCGCAAGCTGGTTCCAGAGGTCCTCGTAAATTTCCTGAAATTCGCTGTGGAAGCGGGCGCGGAATACGTCCCGGGGCCGGCTCAATGGTATCGACCGCTCCGCCTTGATGTGTCCCGGCCGCGCTGAAAAAATAATGATTCGATCCGCCAAGGCAATCGCCTCACTCAGATCATGGGTAACGAACACAAATGTTTTGTGTGATGCTTCGTGAAGCTGAAGAATTTCATTCTGCATGACCATTTTAAGCTGAGCGTCGAGGGCTCCGAATGGCTCATCCATGAGAATGGTCTCTGGATCGTAGGCGAGAACCTGTGCCAGCGCGACGCGCTTTCTCATCCCGCCGGACAATTCGTTTGGATAGGATTTGGCGAAATCCGACAGGCCGACCGAAGCGAGAAGCTGTTCGACGCGCTTGCGCCTCTTCGTCGGCTGTGCGCCCCTCAATTTCAGCGGGAGTTCCACATTCTCGAAAGCCGTACGCCACGGAAGCAGGCTTTCCGCTTGCGTCATATAGCCGACATTGGTATTCGGCCGCGTCACATTGATCCCCTGGTGAGAAATCACGCCCGTACTCGGCGTGATGAGGCCGCCAATCATGTTCAGCAGCGTCGATTTTCCGCACCCGCTCGGGCCGACAAAGGCGACGAACTCCCCCTTCTCTATGCGCAGATCCACCGGCAGCAGGACTTCGCGCGGCCCCTCTTTTGTGGGAAATGTCTTCGAGACATTGGAAACCGTAATCATCGCCCGACTGCCCTCTCCCCGGTGACCATGATTGAACGTCACGGCTTCTTATTTTTTATCGCTGGCGTCCGCGATCTGCGGATCGACCACATTCATGAAGGCAAATCCGTCGGGTATGCGCGGGTCTCGCTTCGCAAGCGTCTGCTTGTGCATAAATTCTATATTCCGGAGAAACTGATCTTCCGTGATGCGGGGGTTATTCATGTATATTTTGGAATTATTGGCAAAGGCGCGCGCAAACAGGGTGGCTTCGAGGTCGGGAAAAAATTCGCGTGCCCATTGCTCGAAGGATGCGGGATCCTGCGAGATAGAAATCAGACTCTGGTTCAACCCTCGATAATAGGCAACGAGATCCGCCGGGCGTTCCTTGATCAACCGATCGCTGGTGGCGACCGCGATATAGAGGAAGTCTTCGAAGAAAGGCGGAGGCGCGGTGGCCATGTCGAAAAGATAGGCCCCCTCGAATTTTGCAACCGCCAAATCCGATGTCGGAGACGATAATCCAAAACCATCGACCGCACCCTGCTTGAACGCCGCCAGCATCGCGGCGCCCCCGCCCCGCACGGGGACGAGTTGAACGTCTTTCTCCGGGTCCAGCCCATGCTCGCATAACAGGAAGCGAAACAGCGAGTCCGGAGCGCCCCCCGCGCCCGTGGTCGCCAGTTTCAACCCCTTCAAGGCGGCGACACGCTCCGCGACGGGCGACAATAGGGTCACCCCCCGTTCCTTCATGAGTGAGGCCCGAACGATGATGTTGCTGGCATATTTATTGACCATGCCGGCAATCAGCTTTAACGGCTGACCTTGCATCTGCACCCGCATCGCCTGATCGGGCGGCGTAAGCACGATATCGGCGGCCCGGCTCAGCAGAGCATCGATATTAGGGGCCTTTTCAGTCGCAACGACCGTGACTTCCAGATTTTGTACTTTGAAGAAGCCCTTCGCGATGCCGTAATCTTCCGGCGCCCAAAGCCACGATTTCGAGGTGGAGCGAAAGCTTGTTAATTGTGCCGGGGCTGCAGCCAGGGCGGGCCTCCCAATCACCGTGGAGGCCGCTCCGCAGGCCATCCCAGCCAGTACCGCTCGCCTACTGATGGTGTTTGGCATTCTTATTGTCCCTCGGAATTCGCGGCCGGACGAGTAGCTAAGATGGTGCGTCACGCAGCGGCACGGGTGGAAGGCGTGTTTTCTTATTGGCTCCGGGTCCGACGAAATTCGATTTCGACGTGAGAGCGCGAGTGGACAGACTTGCAGACAGACTTTTCGGTTGTGGTTCGCAGTCTGCCGGCCGCAAAAATCTGTCACGAAAAAAATTCATTCACAAGTGTAAAATTTGGTCAGATTGCTCATCTAAAGTGCTGCCCATTCACGGATCGCCGTCTACGCTAAGCGGAGCTCGATCAAACGGGGCAGATGGATTAAAATTTTCGTTTAAATTAAATGATATAAATAAGCTAGTCCGGCGTTTCATCCGCTTTCGCACACCTGGCCGACATGCGCTCCAGGCACCTGAAACCCATGGACAACGGCTTTTCCCTTGCCTAGGTTGAATTCACAAATGTAAAAATATTGAATAATTTTTCACAGTTATGATCTCGCTTTCCAGTGAGGGAGACGGACGTGGTTGAGTTTCCGCAGCAGGCGCAAGTCATTATCGTGGGCGGCGGCATCGTGGGATGCAGCATTGCCTATCACCTGACGCTCCGAGGCTATCGGGATGTGGTCCTGCTTGAAAGAAAGCAACTTACATCGGGCACCACCTGGCACGCGGCCGGATTGGTCGGCCAATTGCGCGCGACCCACAATCTGACTCGCCTCGCCCAGTATACGACCCAATTGTACGCATCCCTGGAACGGGACTCCGGCCAAGCAACTGGCTTTCTCCAGATCGGCTCCCTTGCCCTAGCGAATAATGAGGAGCGCTTCGAGGAACTCAAGCGAGGCGCCTCCATGGCGCGCTGCTTTGGCCTAGACGTGAACGTGCTAACCCCTCAGCAGGCCCTCGACCTGTGGCCGCTGATGAATGTCTCCGATCTTGTCGGCGCGGTCCATCTCCCCAAGGACGGTCAGACCAACCCCATCGATACGACCCAAGCCCTCGCGAAGGCCGCCCGGAACGGCGGCGCGCGGATCTTCGAGAATGTCGCCGTCACGCAGATCCTTGTCGAGCAGGGGCGCGCGTCCGGGGTGCGTACGACGCACGGAGACATGAGGGCCGAATTCGTGGTCAATGCCGCCGGCATGTGGGCTCACGGGCTCGGCGCGGCCGCCGGCACCACCGTTCCCCTGCATGCCGCCGAGCATTTCTATATTGTGACCGAGGCAATTCCCGGCTTGCCGAAGCATCTCCCGGTGCTGCGCGACGGCGATGCCTGCAGCTATTTCAAGGAAGATGCGGGCAAGTTGCTGGTGGGCTGGTTCGAGCCGGTCGCCAAGCCCTGGGGCATGATGGGGATTCCCGAGAGCTTCTCGTTCGATCAACTGCCGGATGACCTGGAACATATCGAGCCCTTGCTCGAAGCCGCCATCCATCGCGTGCCAGCCCTAGGGCAGGCCGGGATCCAGCTCTTCTTCAACGGGCCGGAAAGCTTCACGCCCGATGATCGTTATCTGCTCGGCGAGACACCCGAGGTGCGGAACCTGTTCGTGGCTGCGGGCTTCAATTCCATCGGCATCCAGTCCGCCGGGGGCGCGGGTAAGGTCCTGGCTGACTGGATCGTCGACGGGCACCCACCCATGGACCTATGGGACGTCGATATTCGCCGCGCCATGCCCTTCCAGCGCAATCGGACCTATCTCAAAGACCGTACGGTCGAGGCTCTGGGCCTTCTTTACGCCATGCATTGGCCGTTCCGCCAGCCGGAGACAGCGCGTGGCGTCAGGCGCTCCGCCCTGCATGACCGTCTCAAGGCGAGCGGGGCCTGCTTCGGCGAAGTCGCGGGATGGGAGCGGCCAAACTGGTACGCACCCAAAGGGGTTGCCGCCGAATATCGCTACAGCTTCGGGCGTCAGAACTGGTTCGAGCATTCCGCGGCCGAACATCGCGCTGTCAGAAACAACGTCGGCCTATTCGACCAGTCTTCGTTCGGTAAATATACCGTGGAAGGTGGCGATGCAGAAATCGTGCTCAATCGCGTTTGTGCCAATGATGTCTCAGTCCCCGTCGGACAGATCGTCTATACGCAATGGCTGAACGCGCGCGGCGGCATCGAGGCGGACCTTACTGTCACGCGCGAGGCGGAGGAACGCTTCCTCGTGGTGACGGCGGCGGCGACCCAGACCCGAGACCTCGCCTGGCTCCGCCGCCATATGCCCCAGGACGCGCGGGCGGTCGCCGTGGATGTCACGTCGGCCTATGCGGTCCTAGGCATCATGGGTCCGAAATCGCGCGATCTGCTATCGCGCCTGACCGACGCCGATCTGTCCAATGAAGCGTTCCCGTTCGCCACCTCGCGCATGATCGACCTCGGTTATGCCCGGGTGCGCGCCAGCCGCATCACATATGTGGGCGAATTGGGATGGGAGCTTTATGTGCCAACGGAATTCGCCCAGGGCGTCTTCGATGTGATCGCGGCGGAGGGACCGGCCGTGGGCCTGTGCCTCGCGGGCTACCACGCGATGAATTCGCTACGCACCGAGAAGGCGTATCGGCATTGGGGCCACGACATCACGGACGAGGACACGCCGCTGGAAGCCGGCCTCGGCTTCGCGATCGCCTGGGAAAAGGCGGGCGGCTTCATCGGGCGCGATGCCCTGCTGCGCCAGAGAGAGCGGGGACTGAAGCGCCGGCTGGTCAATGTGGCGCTGTCTGATCCCGGCAAGCTTCTCTATCACAACGAGCCTATCTGGCGGGATGGCGTGCTGGTCGGGCGCATCACCTCCGGCATGTTTGGACATACGATCGGCAAGCCGCTGGGCATGGGCTACATAGAAAACGCGCAAGGCTTCGCGACTGTGGCCTTCGTCAAGGAAGGCCGCTATGAGATCGAGGTTGCGGGAGAACGCATTCCCGCGGACGTCCAGCTGCGTCCATTCTATGACCCGGCCAACCTCCGGGTGAAGGATACGCCGCAGAAGGCCCTGCGGGTCGCGCGTATCGGATAGGCGCAAGCCTGAACACCAGCCACAGGGCGCGTCCATCCCGACGCCGTTCCTGCGCCGGGAACATCGGCATCGTCCGCGCGGTGTTCCCTCAGAAGGTCGGCGGGGTGCAAGCGCTGATCACCTCGCAGGCGTGCGGGCCGACGCAGCGGAAGCGATGCGGGCGGCGGCTTTCGAAATAATAAGCATCGCCCGCACCGAGAATGCGCCGCTCTTCGTCCACCGTGACCTCCAGCCGGCCGCTGAGCACGATGCCGCCCTCCTCCCCTTCATGCACCAGGGGCACGCGCCCGGTGTCGGCGCCGGGCTCGTAGCGCTCCTTCAGGATCTGCAGGGCACGGCCGAACAGATTGTCGCCGATCTGCCGGTAGGAGATGGGCCCCTTGCCGATCTCCACCAGTTCCTCGGCCTGATAGAAGGCCTTGGCGGGCTTGTCCGGCGCGATGGCGAAGAATTCCGCAAGGCCGATGGGGATGCCGTCGAGGATGCGCTTCAGCGCGCCGACCGACGGGTTCACGGTGTTGGATTCGATCAGGGAGACGGAGGAGTTCGTCACCCCGGCCCGCTTCGCCAGGGCGCGTTGCGACAAGCCATGGCGCATGCGGACGAAGCGCAGACGCGCGCCGACATCGACAGTCATCACAATGCCCGTTTCAGGTGTTCTCGATCAGCAACATCCTGCCTATCGGTACAATAAAATCAACAGGTTAATTAGATAAAGAAAAGGACTTGTTGGCCCTTGGGAAACGTGGCCCTGCTCGGGAAACAGGAGTCATGCCCATGAATGTCGTCGCGCCCGCCCCCCGGGGGCACAATGCCTCGCTTGATGCCTATTGGATGCCCTTCACCGCCAACCGCCAGTTCAAGGCGGCGCCCCGCCTCCTGGCCCGGGCGGAAGGCATGTATTACACGACCATCGACGGCGGAAAGGTGCTGGACGGCACGGCCGGCCTCTGGTGCGTGAATGCCGGGCACGGGCGGAAAAGCATCGCCGATGCGGTCCAGCGCCAGTTGACGACGCTCGACTACGCGCCCTCCTTCCAGATGGGGCATCCCATTGCCTTCGTGTTCGCCGACCGGCTCGCCTCCATGGCGCCGGGCGGGCCGGAGGCCGGCTTGGACCGCGTGTTCTTCACCGGTTCTGGTTCGGAATCGGTGGATACGGCACTCAAGATCGCACTCGCCTACCAGCGTGCCATCGGCCAGGGAACGCGCACCCGGCTGATCGGCCGGGAACGCGGCTATCACGGGGTCGGCTTCGGCGGCATTTCCGTGGGCGGGCTGGTCAATAATCGCCGCGCCTTCGCGCCGCAATTGCCAGGCGTCGATCATCTGCGGCACACGCACGATCCCGTCCGCAACAGGTTCGTGAAGGGCCTGCCGGAGTATGGCGCGGATCTGGCCGACGATCTGGAGCGAATGGTCGCCCTGCACGGCGCCGACACCATCGCCGCGGTGATCATCGAGCCCGTGGCCGGCTCAACCGGCGTCTTGCTGCCGCCCAAGGGCTATCTCGAGCGGTTGCGCGCCATCACCGAGCGCCATGGCATCCTGCTCATCTTCGATGAGGTCATCACCGGGTTCGGACGCCTCGGCACGCCCTTCGCCACCGATTATTTCGGCGTGGTGCCGGACCTCGTCACCACGGCAAAGGGATTGACCAACGGCGCGGTCCCCATGGGCGCGGTGTTCGCCAGCCGCAAGGTGCATGACGCGCTCATGCAGGGGCCGGAGGAGGCGATCGAGCTGTTCCACGGCTACACCTATTCCGGTCATCCGGTCGCCTGCGCGGCCGGCCTCGCCACGCTCGACATCTATGCGGCGGAGGGCCTCCTGACCCGTGGCGCGGAACTGGCCGATCTGTGGCAGGACACCATGCACGCCCTGCGCGCGGCGGCCCATGTCATCGATATCCGCACCATCGGTCTCGTCGCGGGGATCGAGCTCGACTCCCGTCCAGGTGCTGTCGGCGCGCGCGGCTACGACGTGTTCGTGGATTGCCTCAGCAAGGGCCTGCTGGTCCGCGTGACGGGCGACATCATCGCCCTGTCCCCGCCGCTCATCGTCCAGCCCGACGAGATCGGACGCATGGCAGAAACCCTCGCGGCCGCCATCAACCGGGTCGCCTGATCTGGGGCGGGCCCCGACGGTGCTGTCGTAACCCTTGCCGGCCAGCCGGATGTCGCCCGCGCCGAGGCCGTCCCGAGATGGCCGATCGCACTCCTGACCGGGAGGCGGAAGAAACGCCGGCCGGCCGGCGATCCGGCTCTGGTGCGGTTCGAACCCGGCCGGCCGGACCTTCCCGTCGTGGTCTTCGTCATAGGTGGAGCGGTGCTCGGGCGGACCGTGCAGACACTGAAGCGCCTCAGGCAAACCGCAGCGGACGTCGCCGGCGAGGTCTCGCGCCTGATGGCGTAGAAAAATCGTTCGACCCGGCGCAAGCGGGGCGACGCGGCGCATATGGGCGCGCGTCCCAGCCCCATTGCTCAGCCGCGCGCGGCGCGCACCGGCGCCGCCGGGCCGGCCATCATACGGGCGCTGTGCCATTGGCCGGTTTCGATCAGCCCGGCCGCGATCTGCCGCATCAGATCCTTCACGCAAAGCGCCGCATAGCTCAAAGGCCGCGAGGCGCATCCTAACTACATCAACCCCACCTTCAACCCCACCCGTAGCTCCGGCTTTTGGCATCGACCTTGTCACCAAGGGCCGAGTGCGCCCGGCGCTTCTCGCCGTCGTGGTGACGCCGTCACGTTCGAGGTCGCGCAGATGCGCACCACGGCGCCAAGCGCGCCAACGGAGGCTTGCTATGTGGCCTTCATGTCGGCGGTGGTGCCGTGCAAGCGGCTCTCCGCCGCCAATTGGTCGAGCGTATTGCACATGCTCTTGTCCTTCGCCGTGATCAGATACACGGAGAATGGGGTGTATATGATCTTCGCGGCGGCGGGACCCCGTCACTTCGGGAAGTGACGGGTGCGGCAATATAAGTCGCATTCCGCCTTGACCCTGCGGGAGGGGGCCCGGATAAATCTTCTTCTCTCTGTGGAAGCAGCCTCGTGGATCAACCGAAACGGATGATACCCATCTGTTTTGAAAAACTGATCCACCGGATCAAAGAGTTGTGGTGCGACCGTGACAGAAGGGTTCCACCTGTCGCGGTCGAACCACAAGGATGGACAAATGCGAAGCAGCAGAAGCGAGGTGCATTACATCCGTCTGGTCGACGAAATAGAGGCTTCGCTCGACGACCCCGGTGGCATCGAGAAGCTTGCCTCCCATCTCGAAGGTCTGCCGGAGATACTGCGCAACCTCGACCGGCCCTTGCCTGATGGCGGTCGGATGCTCCTGATGATCGACCCGCTGGGGATCGTCATCAGCCAGAACGCAGCGGCCGCAAAGGCGCTGGGCCTGTCGATCGGTGCATCGGTCGCCGAAGCGGCCCTCACGCCCCAGGCTCTGCCGGCATTTCTGGATATGTTGGGATGTGGGAAGGGGCCAGCTCCACTCGCTGTGGCAGCCCGTGCCGGGCATTCGCTATTTCTGCTGGGCTCGCAGCCCGAGGCCGGGGGACCCATCTCGCTGGCGGAGGTCCGCCGCGGGATCGGCCGGCACGTCCTGAACCGGCTGGCGGACGCGATCAACTTGATACCCTCGGAGACCGAAGTGCTGGCGGGACTGATGGACGGCAAGTCCATCGACCAGATCGCCGCCGCCCTGTCGCGCAAGGAGGGGACGGCGCGCCAGCAGGTCAAGTCAATCATGGCCAAGATGGGGGTCAATTCCCAGACCCAGCTCATCTCGACGGCTTACGCGCTCTCGCTGATGTTCGAGCGCACCCAGTCGCCGGCTCGCGGCATCGCCGGCGCCCAGGGGACAACCTTTGACATGCCCGGGGCGACGCTGTTCGACAGCCGACATGGTCAACTGGGCCTTCACTGCTTTGGCGCCGAGGATGGCATGCCGGTTCTCCTGTTCCACGGCGCGATCTTCGGCATCGCCGGCCATGCCGAGTTTCGGCGGGCCGCCGACATGCTGGGGCTTTGCATCATCGCTCCCGAGCGGCCCGGCTTCGGGCATACGCGATTGCCCGACGAAGCGGACCCGGTGGAACTGGCCTGCGCGCAGGCGCTGGATGTTCTTGACGCGCTCGGCAAGTCGCGCGTTGTCGTGCTGGCCCATGACATCGGAACCCGCTTTGCCGCGCGCCTCGCCCGCCTTGCGCCCGAACGCGTCGCCGCCGTTGTGGCCGCCTCGACGACGCCGCCCATGCAGACCTGGGCCCAGACCGCCGGCATGCCCACCCGTCACCGGGTGAATGCATGGGCGGCGCAGAACCTTCCGGGCCTGATGGACAAGATCGTCGGCCTCGGCCTGTCGCAGATTGCCCGCCAGGGCATCGACGTGCTGCCGAAGCTGGTCTTCGACGGCTGCGATTTCGATCAGGACATTCTGCGCCGGCCGGACTGCCAGGCGGCCCTTCAGGATGGGTTCCATCTCGCATGGTCGCAACAGGGGGCGGGCTTTCGCAGCGACATGCGGCTGACCAATGAAGACTGGCGCCCGGAAGCCATCCAGGTCTCGGTCCCGTTCCACTGCCTGCACGGCACGCAGAATCTCACGGTCTCGGGTCGAGCGGTCATGGAACTTGCGGCCGAGATGCCGCACGGCCGCTTCCGGGCGATCGAGCACGGCGGTCACTCCCTCCCGCTGAGCCATACCGCCGTCATCCTGCGGCATGTGCTGGCGGCGGGACACAAGACCGGGCTGGGACTGGACACGCTCGACCCCTGATCAGGAGCGGTACTGCCGAAAGGCAAGGCAATTTACCATTTGGTAGTTTTGCCCGCTTCCTGAATGCCCATAGGTTACCCGCGCGGCCACAGCGGGAAAATCGACAGTGTCAGCCTTCAAGGTCTCCACCTCGTTCGCCCTGATGGGCCGAACGGCGCCCTTCCTGTTCGTTCGCCTGATGGTCTATGTCGGCATTGCCGCGGCCTATGTGCTGGCAACGGGTGTCGGGGCCGGCATCGGCTATGGCGTGGGCGCCTTTTGGGAGGATGAGAGCCGGCTGTCGGCCGGATTCTGGGGTGCGGCCGCCGGCTTCGGGCTGGTCGGGGCGGTGCTGTACCTGCTGCGCGAATACATCCTCTACATCGTCAAGGCCGGCCACATCGCGGTGATGGTCGAACTGTTGCGGGGCCGCGAGATTCCCGGCGGCCAAAGCCAGATCGCCCATGCCCGCGCCATGGTGGCGGAGCGCTTCGGCACTTCCAACGTGCTGTTCGGCATCGATCAACTGGTCAAGGGCGTGATCAATGCCGTAACGGGACTGCTGGAGGGGGTGCTGTCGATCCTGCCCCTTCCCGGTCTGGACCGGCTGGCCTCGATCCTGCGCGCCTATCTGAGAATCGCTGTCGGGCTGATGGACGAGGTGATGCTCGCCCATTGCTTCGACAATCGCGGGCAGGACCCTTACACCGCCTCGCGCGCGGCGTTGGTGCTCTATGCCCAGAACGCGCGGCCGCTCATGACCAGCGCGGCGTGGGTGACGGCCTGGGTCTGGCTGTTCTCCCTTCTCGTCTTTCTGGTGATGCTGGCGCCGGCAGGGGCCGTCGCGTGGCTGATGCCGGGACAGGTTTCGGCGGGCGGCGTCGTCTTCGCCGCCCTGTTCGCGTGGTCGATCAAGGCCACCATTATCGAGCCCTTCGCCGTCGCCTGCATGCTGCAGGCCTATTTCAAAGTGACCGCGGGCCAGACACCCAATCCCGAATGGGAAGCGAAGCTCGATCGCGCTTCCGACAAGTTCAAGGCCCTTGGCCAGCGCGCCTGCGCGTGGGTGGGTGGGCGCATGGGCTTTTCGGCCAAAGGAGAACCGACATGAGGCGTTCCTTCACATACGCAGCGGCCGCCATGCTGCTGTCGGTCGGGCTGGCGCAGGCGGAAGCGCCGCGCACTATCATCGTGATGGACGGTTCGGGCTCGATGTGGGGGCAGATCGACGGGCGGACCAAGCTCGACATCGCCCGCGAGACCGTGGCCAAGGTTCTTGGCACGCTGCCGGCAGATCAGGAACTGGGGCTTATGGCCTATGGCCACCGCTCCAAGGGCGATTGCCGCGACATCGAACTCATGGTCGCGCCGGCCAAGGGCACCGCGAAGACCATCGGCGAACGGGTGGCAGCCATGCGCTTCCTCGGCAAGACCCCGCTCTCCGAGGCCGTGCGGCAGGCCGCCGAGGCGTTGCGCTATGGCGAGGAGGCGGCCACCGTCGTGCTCATCACCGACGGGCTGGAGACCTGCAAGGCCGACCCCTGCGCGCTGGGGCGTGAGTTGGAAGCGGCGGGACTCAATTTCACCGCCCATGTCATCGGGTTCGGCCTGACCAAGGCGGAAGGCGCGCAGGTCGCGTGCCTCGCCGAGAACACCGGTGGGCGCTATATCGAGGCGTCGAACGCCAACGCCCTGCGCGACGCGCTGGCCGCGACGGTGGCCGCGCCGGCACCGCCTCCCGCCCCAGAGCCCGCCGCTCCCACCGCCACGTTGAGCGCAGCGGACAGCGCCCCCGCGGGGTCCGTGCTTGCGGTCGGCTTCACGGCGCCGAAGGGTGAGTTCGACTACATCCATCTCCTGAACGCGAAAGGCGAGCGCGTCGCAGAGGCTGCGGTCGGCAACGCGAACCCGCTGTCGCTCCGGCTGCCCTTCGAACTCGGACAATACGTGCTGGCCTATTCCAGCCACTCGGCCGGCATCATCGCGCGCCGGCCGCTCACCGTGACCAAGGCGGCGGTCATGCTGAACGCGCCCGACAGCGCGCCAGCCGGCTCGCTGATCGAGATTGGCTGGACTGGACCTGCGGCGGAGCACGACTTCATCAAGCTGCTCGACACGAAGGGCGAGCGCGTGGCCGAGGCGGCCATCAGCGACGGCAACCCGGTCCGTCTGCGCCTGCCGTTCACGCCCGGGCGCTTCACGCTCGTCTATTCGTTCAAGAACACGGAGACCATCTTCTCGCGGCCGATTAGCCTGAGCGAGGCCAAGGTCACGCTGACCGCCCCCGACCGGGCGCAGGTCGGCTCCGAGATCGTCGTCGCGTGGGAAGGGCCGGCGGCCACCTATGACAACATCCAGCTGGTGCGCCAGAGCGATGGCGAGCGCATCACCTACGAATACGTCAAGGACCAGCCACTGACCTTCCGCATGCCGAACGAGCCGGGGCGCTACGAATTCCGCTATGTGTTCGAGGATGCCGAGGTCATCGCGCGCCGGCCCATCGACGTGGTGCTGGAGAAGGTCGAGGTCGCTCCCGCCGCTCAGCCCGGCCAGACCCAGACCGCGAGCACAGCCGCGTCGCAGGACGGCGCCTCGCTGACGCCAGGGGATCTCGTTCCGGTCACCCTTCAGGCCGACATGGGAACCATGGGGTTCAACGTGGTGTGGTCGGCAACACCCGTTCCCGGACAGAAGCTGCCGCCCGAGGCCTGGGCGATGAATGAGGGAACGGCGGATCCGGTCGAGGCCGAGTTCTTTCCCGGCCGGTACGATGTCATCGGCGAGGCGGGGGACAACGTCTTCGCCCGCCGAATCACGGTCGTGGCGGGAAGGCCGAACCGCTTCGTCATCCCGCATTCGCGCGAGCGCAGCCCCGCCGGGGAGGACGCGCCCCGCGCCGATGACGGACTGGTGACGCTGCGGCTCACCGGGATGCCGGAGAGCGGAGCGGTCCGCTGGTTCGCCTTTCCCGTCGATGGTCGGGACGCTCTTGCCGTCGCCAGCAATGATGCGGTCAACGGACCGTGGGAGACGCGGATCGAGCCCGGCCTCTGGTTGATCACCGGCAAGACGGCCGGCGACGCGGCCATCCGCCATTCGGCGCTGAAGCTGTTCGCCCCGTCGCCGTCGCCGCAAGATCTCGCGGTCCCCGCGCCCGCCCGCGCGGCACGCAAGGCAGAGGGGACCGATGGTCTTGGCAGCGTCTGCGACGCCCCGCAGCCCTGCCTCCATCGTGACGCGACAACCGGCCTCAGCCTGCTCCTGCCCAGCGGCTGGGGCATGGAGGCCGCCCTGGTGATGGAAACCGCCGCCGGCGTCGCCGCCCGCTATCCCTCCACCGTGTTCCTGCCGCTACGGCCGGACCGCAACGAGACCATGATCGCACTCAATGCCCGCCAATGGGATGCCAAGCTCGGCCCTTGCGAGGACATCGCGATCGGCCGGCTCTGCCGCACCGAGCCGATGAGCGAGGCCGACCAGCAGGCCTATCGCATCCTCGCGGCGACGCTGGCTGTCGCCGGGCCGCCGTCCCGCGCCTCCGACACCCGCGCGGTCCCGGCAGGCGCGGCACTTGCCGGCATGGTCAAGGCGATCGGGGGCATCGAGGTGACGGTTCCCGACGGGCTCGACCCGCTTGAAATCCTCGCTCCCCAGCTTTGACGGAGTGGCGCGCATGATCCGGCATCTGCTCGTCGCGGCCATGATGGCCCTCTCGCCCTTGACTGCGCAGGCCCAGCAAAATGGCGGCGAGGAGCTTATGGTCGCCCGCTGCGCGCAGGGCGGCTGCCGTTGTGCACTGGTCGACATCACCCAGGACGATCTGGCGTTCCTGCTCGGGCCCGACATTCCCGCCCGCGCGATGCGCATGACGCTGGTGTCGGTCGGGGGCAAGACCTATTTCTCGCCACGCTCCGCCGACGAGGTGCATCGCGCGGCGGGCGGGACGGGACGGTGCGAGGTAAAGCTGTTCGAGCCCATGACGCCGCTCGACGGCATGTGGCGGAGCTCAGTTCGCGTCAGTTCCATGTCCGGTTGCCTGCCGCAGGTGGCCGAGATGGTCCCGCCGATCATCGACGACATGGGCGCCACCGTGCCGGTCACCTGGAACGGGCGTTTTGATCCCGCGAAGCTGGATGGCGGCGGCGTGACCCGGGTGGTCGAATGGACCGAAACTGCACCGGGCCGCTTCAAAGGCCACATCAACATCCCGAACACCGGCATGCTGAAGGTCGATATCGGCCTGACATCGACCCTGCTCACTCCGGAGCGCGCCACCGCCACGATGCATCTGCGCATCGGCGCGGGCGCGGGGGCTAACGCGGCCGCACTCAGCGCACTGGGCATGGCCAACTGCCGAACCACGGCGGTCTACGACTTCACGCGTGTGGGCAAGTGACGCGCTGCGGCGCCGCAGACGAGGTTAATCCATGAAATACTCAGGCTTCGGGATCATCGCCGCCATCCTCCTGGTGCTCGGAGTGGGATGTCCCCGCGCCGCGCTTGCGCAGGCCAACGGTGGGAAGAAAGCCATGGTCGCTGATTGCAGCGGCAAGGAATGCCGCTGCCATCTCTCCGACCTGACACTGAATGACATGGCCATCCTGCTCGGTACCGACGTTCCCGCGGATCCCGAAAGCTTCGTGATGATCCATGGCGACGAGATCGGCTGGTCCAAGGTGAGCATTCGCGATGCGGAAACAGCTATCGGCGGCGACGGCACCTGCGACCTTGAGCTGTTCCAGGACTGGACCCCGGAAGACGGGGCGTGGGATGGAACGACCACGCTACGCGGTGTCTCCGGGGCGGCGGAGTGCCGGCAGATCGGCGGCATGATTGTCACCATGATGAACGGCAAGGGCATGAAGGCGCGGGTCGCATGGAAGGGCGTGTTCGACATGAACGTGTTCCAGGCGGCGACCAATCCGGGACCCGAGGACGACCACCCGAAATGGACACAGGTCGATCATCATACTGTCACCGGCGCGGGCGGCGGCGATGGGATGGCGACCTCCTACAAGGCCCGGCTGCTGACGCCGCGGCGATTCCTCATCGACACTCGAATATCGGGTGAGGGCTGTGTTTTCAGCTTGCGGCATGACGTACGGAAAGCGGATTGAGGGGTAAATATAGGCGGGATATTTGATATCAACGGCGGGGATCTGGGCAAGGCATTGAAGCTGATGCTCAAGGATAACGCTGTCGTCATCGAATGGCTGCAAAGTCCAATTTCCTATTCTGGATCGGAAGAATTCAAAATCGAGCTCCTTGCCTTCGTGACGAAATTTGGGAGCCGAGAACTGGTGGCCCGCCATTATCTCCATCTTTGGCTTCGACAGCGGCACATGTACTCAGCGGCGTATGTACTTTGGAGACGGAAAGTGTATTCCGTCAAAGAAGCTATTTTATGCCTTGCGTCCAGCAACGGTACTAAGATGGCTGTGCCATCACCCCAGCGAGAGGGTGCCCCCATGCACGTCCCCGCGCTTATGACAGGATCCGAGAACGGCATATTTCACTATGACATCCCCAGTCGATACCTGGCGTCAGTCACTATTCAGTTTTCTGCTCGGCAGCGAGCGTCGGGCCGCCATCACCTCTTAGAGCCTGTTTGGAAAAGTGGGACGGGTCGGTCCGCCGGATCTTTCCGGTGCCCGGTGCGTCGAAAACTTGGCCCGATGCGCGGCATCGAGCCGGCGTTTTCTCCTGCCGGATCGCCAGAAATCCCTCGACGGCCCTCAGCCGCCGATTTCCCAAACAGGCTCTTAGCGGATGGGCGAGGCGGCGCAGAGCTTGCGGCGGCGGCGCTACCGCCCACCGAGCGGGCGGTTTCCGCAACGTGCGCCTGCGTCTAAGGAGTTTCGTTCGTCTGCCCGCTGATCAGCCGGAGGTGATGCGTTCATCAACGACGTAAGCTCGCGTTCGCGATCGCTCTATAAATCGAGCTTCATCGGATGGGAGTTGGAGGCAAGTTTAAGAC
Organism: Roseixanthobacter finlandensis; assembly: GCF_043195105.2. Taxonomy (NCBI): domain Bacteria; kingdom Pseudomonadati; phylum Pseudomonadota; class Alphaproteobacteria; order Hyphomicrobiales; family Xanthobacteraceae; genus Roseixanthobacter; species Roseixanthobacter finlandensis. The sequence continues at coordinate 1,492,046 of NZ_CM195536.1, forward strand.
CTGCGAAATGTGATTTTTATCGCAGCAGTAAATAAGCTGACACATGCAGATTACTTTCTGTTTATTTAGAATGCGAAAATCTTATACATTCCAACCTCGTAGAATTATGGCTGGAACGGAAAATTTGTTGTGATTTCTGCGCCCATTTTTGTTAGGCGGTTTGCCCGGCCGCTTCCAGAATCAGTCGGGTGATCTCATCGGGATGGGAGATCAGGGAAAGATGGCTGGATTTCACTTCGATGGTCTTTGCGCCCATCCGCTTGGCCATGAAGCGCTCCAGATCCGGGTTGATCGTGCGATCCTCGGTGGAAACCGCATAGAAACTCGGCTTCGAGCGCCAGGCGGCCTGCGTGGTCTTGCCGGTGAGCAGTGCCCTGTGAAACGGCTCCTGAACTGCATAGAGTACCTTCGCCTTAGCCTCCGGCAGATCGCCAGCGAAGTCGCGCAGAAACGCCTCCTCGGTGAGGCGGCCCTCATCGCCGTCGAAGACGATGCCGGCGGAAGCCGGCGGCGTGGGATAAGTCTTCGCCAGAGCGGCGTAATCCTCGCCCGCGTCCGGCGCCCGCGCCGCCACATAGACCAGCGCCGACACCTTCGGATGCACGCCGACCTCTGAGACGATCATGCCGGAGAAGGAATGCCCGACCAGGACAGTTGGCCCGTCCTGCCGATCAAGCACGCGCTGGGCGGAGGCGACGGCTTCCGGCAGCGTCGTCAGCGGGTTCTGCACGGCCGTGGCATTGAGACCCGCCGCCTGAAGACGCGCGATCACATCGGACCAGCATGACCCATCGGCGAACAGCCCGTGGGCCAGCACGATGTTGCGCGCCTTCGCCGGCGCTTTGGTGGCGGCGATGCCGCGGGTGGAGATCAGCGAAGCCGCGGCACCGGCAACGAGGGCGGCCGAGAAGCTACGTCTGTTCATCATCATGATTGATCGTCCTTTGATCGTGAGGGAGAAATTTGTTCGCGCAAGGCGGCGGCGAATTTGCGCCGGGATGACGGCGCTATCTGGCCGCGGGCCATTCGCCCGTCCCATCAATGCAGCCGGATCGCGCTGGCTGGGAGCCACTGTTGCCGAGCGGGCCTTTGGAGAAAGGTCCGCCCGGGTCGGACATCAGTCTTGCTTGGCGGTTTCTTCCGCTGCCGCTGCCTTCTCGATGAGTCTGGCGACGACAGCCGGATGAGAGACCATGACGAGATGAGGCGCGTCCTTCACGACCAAGGCCTCCTTCGCACCCGCACGCTGCGCCATGAAGGCGTGTGCGGCCGGCGGGATGACCTTATCGGCGCTACCGTAGACAAACCATGAGGGAATGATTTTCCACGCCGGCGCCCCAGAGGCTCCCTTAAGCGCGGCGTCGGTCACGGGGCGCTGGGTAGCCGCCATCAGCTCGGCCTGCTTCTCGGGAACGTCGGCTGCGAATACAGACCGGAACTTGCCCTGCTGGACAAAGAGGTCATGAGCGCCGTCCGCGAGGGCAATCGGTGGGGCCAGCGCGTCAGGCAGGATGCTTCCCGGAAACTTGCCGGTGAGATCGAAGGCGTTCTCGCCAGCTTCCGGCGCGTAGGCCGCGACATAGACCAGGGCCTTCACATTATCGGCGCCGGTCGCGGCGTTCGTGATGATCGAACCTCCATAGGAATGACCGACCAGGACCACCGGCCCCTTGGTGTTTTTGACGATGCCGGACACATAATTGGAATCGCTCTTGAGGCTACGAAGCGGATCGGGAGCGGCGATGACGGTATATCCGTCAGCCTGAAGCCTGGAGATGACGCCGTCCCAGCTCGATGAGTCTGCGAACGCACCGTGGACCAGAATAATGGTGGGCTTCCCCGTTCCCGGGGTGGCGGCCGAAGCTGTCCCCACCGCCATGTTCAACATGCCGACGGCGGTGACAGCCAGGAGTGCGGTCGATGCCACACGTTTCACGTATGTCATAAGTTTCATCGAAGTCTCTCTCTCTGCTAGTTTGACGGGGGATCAAAGCTGACGTTCGCGAGCGATTGCCCGGCTTGCCTGCTCGCCGATGATGACGCAGGGGGCCATGGTGTTGGCCAGGGGAACTCGCGGCATCACGGAGGCATCGGCGATCCGCAGGCGGTCGACGCCGTAGACCTTAAGGCGGCTGTCCACGACGGACATGTCGTCCTGTCCCATCTTGGCGGTGCAGCTCTGGTGCCAGATGGTCGACACGCCATCGCGGATAAATTTGTCCAGGTCGGCAGCGTCGAGCGCGGTCGGCATGACCTCCCGCTTCACGAAGCGCTGAAGCGCTCGAGCGTTGCCGACCTCCCGCGCCAGCTCCACGCACCGCTTTAATGCTGTCAGGTCGGCCGGATCGGAGAGGATCTGCGAGTCGATCAGGATCGGATCTTCGGGTTTTGCTCCGGTCAGCCGCAGGCGGCCCACGCTGTGAGGACGCAGCAGCGCCGGAAAGATCCCCCAGGATCCAGCCGGAATGGCGTAACGCCCGGCAAGTTCAGGGGTTGGCACCGGGAACTGGATCTGGAGCAATTGGATATCGGGACTGTCGAGCTCCGGCGCGCTCTTGGCGAAGAGGGTCGCTTCGCCGCCATTGCCGTGTGGGGGCATCGGCTCGGGGTATTCCCACATGCAACTGGTCACCATGATGTGGTCCTGGAAGTTGGCGCCCACTCCCGGGAGGTGCTGCACCACCGGGATTCCCAGGGCTGCCAGCGTCTCGCCATCGCCAATGCCGGACTGCATCAGGACCTTGGGGGTCTGGATGGCCCCGAGGGACAGGATCACTTCCTGCGACGCGAGGAAGCGGCGGCTCCGGCCCTCGAGGATGCATTCCACGCCGATCGCGGCTCCCCGCTCGATGAGCACGCGCGTGACCAGGGTCCCGGGCAGCACCGTCAGGTTCGGCTGGTTCATCAACGGGAAGGCGTAGGAGCGGAAAATCGACTGCCGCCGGCCGTCGCGAATTCGCAGGTTGAAGTAGGCCGCGCCGCCGGACCCCTCCATCATGGCGCCGTTCACATCGTCGAAGACGGGGATATCAAGCTCGACGGCGGCGTCGAGCATCGCCTTTGCGACGGGGTGCGGCTCGATCGGGGGCGTGATGTAGAGCAGGCCATCCTGTCCGCGGCGGGCGGGATCGGGCACGCCTTGCCAGTTTTCGATCTCGCGGAAGATGCCCAGAACCGAGTCATAGTTCCAGGCGGGATCGCCGGCCTGGGCGGCGAAATAATCCCAGTCGCTCTTGTGGCCGCGCGCCCAGAGCATGACGTTGATGCTTGATCCTCCCCCAAGCACCTTGCCCATGCTCATCGGGATGGCGCGCCCGTTGAGGTGCGGATTGGGTAAGGCCGTGTAGCCCCAGTCGCGCGCGCTGCCGAGATTCATCGGCCACGCCGCCGCCATCTCCACTTCAGGCGCAGTGTCGCTCCCGCCGACCTCGATCAGCAGCACGGAGACCGCCGGATTCTCGGCCAGACGCCGCGCCACGACAGAGCCGGAAGAACCGGAACCGCACACGATGAAGTCGTAGCTCGAGCGAAGTGCGGCCCGAAGCCGAAGCTGGTTTTCTTCAGCGTTGCGGGCGAACTCCGCGTCGAGACTTTCAAGATTGGATGTTTCACTCATCTCACACCTCAAAAAAGGAGGGTCCCGGCTCGGCACAGATGGCGCGAGCCGGCGCCAGATGTCCGAGCCAGAGCCATGGCTGTCTCGGTTAGGCGTTTAGGAAGGTGCTGACGTGATTCACAAAGAGCGCGTGGTGCTGAAAGAGGGCACCGTGGCCGGAGTCGGGATACAGGAGCAGTTGGGCATTGCTCATGGCCTTGAACATCGCGTAGGCGTTGCTCGCCGGGAGCATGGTGTCATGGCTGCCGCTGACCAGGAGGGTCGGCTGGCTGATGGCGCGCAGGATGGTATTCTTGGGGGAAGGCGTGGCGCACCATGTGATCAGGGCCTTTGCCTGCGGGTCGGTCACGGCGCTGCCGCCATCGGTGTCGCGATCTTCCTTGCGGGCATAGACTCGGTTCAGAAATTCCCGGCCGGCGGCCTGACTGGCAGAGGTCTTCGTGAAGAACAGCGGCAGGCGCACGTCAGGCGCTTCGGTTTGGGAGAACGCATCCTTCAGAACCGCCAGCAGGTGCTCTTCGCCACCCTGCGGCGCAGTGCCGACGAGGATTACCTTACGGACCAGCGAGCCGTGCTCAGCCGCCATCTGCTGGGCAACGCAGCCGCCGAGCGAATAGCCCAGCAGGTCAACCTGGGAGAGGCCGAGTGCCTTGATGAAGGTGATCGCGTCGCGGGCCATGGCCGCAACAGTGTCGGGGGTTTGGCCGGTGGAACGGCCGACGCCGGCATTGTCGAAGGCGATCACGGGACGATCGGCGGCCAGGGCGTTTACGACGGCGGGATCCCAGGCGTCGATATTGCCCGAGAAATGCTGCAGCAGAATCAGCGGCGTTCCGGTCGACGGGCCGAGCTGACGATAGGCGAAGCGGATGCCACCACCTTCGATGTAACGGGTGGGCGCGGTTTCCAGCGTGGCGCCCTCACGGTTTGCGATATCCAGTTTGGTCATGTCATCTCCAGGCGCTCAGAGTAAATCTCTGGTTTAGAGCGGCACGACAGAGGATGGCATGGCGGATATTGGATCGGATGTTATGAGGCGTAAGCTCGTGAAAAGTTCTGTCATCAAGAAATTTTGATGATGAAGTACGGTCTGAACACTTTTTGAGTAACAAATTCGTGTGAACTGTACGGATGGAGGGATGCTTTTTTAGCGCCCCGCTTGGCGGCGCTCATTTAGCCGCGAAAATACCATGGTCATGAGAGGGATATTATGGGGCATGGCCCCGCGCCGATGGTGCACTGGCCCTCCGTGCCTCACACCCTGGTGCCTCACGCCCGAAGCGTCGACGGAGTGCTCAAGGTGTCGGTGCCTGAGATAGGGCGGCGGCGGCCGGTGCAGCCCGGACTTCAATGGTGCCGATATCCTCAATCTCGAGTCCTGAGTCGGCAGGGCGTCAAACATGCGCGTCCAAGGGCGGTTCCAGGTCACGCCTCGCAGGGCTTCGCGCCCCGTCAAAGCCGATTCAGATGCCAGATTGATTGCGCAGAATGATGAGCTGAACGATTTTCTCATCGTGACATGAAAAATAAAATGCAAGCACGAGCGGATCTGGCAACCCGCGCTTGTCGAACAATCCATCGATATGGGCGGTCACGATCGAGTGCCCATAGTGCTCGACCAATTTAACGACCTCGAGCGTCAACCGCTCACCGATGATGTCGCGAGCCGCCCAGGTCGCGATGGCCTTCTTCCCCCAGTAATCGACAAGCTGGTCATTAACGAGGGCGTCGTCGACGAATGTTTCCAACAAAGCATCGAGATCGCCTGCGTTCGTTGCGCCAACATAAGCGGCCACCGATGGTGGCAGCTTGGCGATCAGCGCACTCGAGGGCGAATCCTGCGTCGTGGACTCTTGCCGCTTATCGGAATGAGACATATCAATCGACGCCCTATTTGCATTACTTCGAGTAAATATTGGCGCAGGCGACGCTTGGGAGCATGTTATCAGTTGTTAAAGGGCGTTATTGTTCGAAGCGCGCCAGGAGTTCTCGCGCGTATACTAGGTCTTTTGTCTGGCCCCCCTCCACAAAGCGTCGATGGACACCTTCCAGGAGGTCGGTGGCTTTCGCCAATTCGCCCCGTCTGTACCAGTGCCATGCAAGCCCCATAGCCGATCGCAATTCGAAGCTGAGAGCCGATTGCTCCCTTGCTTTGTGCAAGGAGAGCTGAAAGACGCGCTCCGCGGCAGCCGGGTCGGGAGGAGTCGTTTGGAGTAATATCTCCGCACGTACTCTGAGCAGTTCTGAAACGTTCAGGTTTTCGCCGAAGTCCTCGCTGAGGGCCAGGCCAGCGTCGACTGTCGCGGCCGCTTCTTCGAACTCCCCAGCTCTCAAGAACCCCTCAGCCAGAGCTAGGTAAAGTGCCGGTGTTAGGGCGTGATGTTTCTGCACGCGCAGCACTTCAAGAGCGCGTTTCAAGAGCGCTATGCCCTCCGCCGGATTGCCACGCGCGACAGCCAGGGCGCCGCTCAGTGCCATGCCCTGGGTGTGATAGGGGCCGAGGGAATGTCGTGCCGCGTGAGCAAGAAGGCGGCGGACATGCTGATCCGCCTCATCGAAATCGCCTCGCCAGATGAATACGGTTGCCGCGAAGATCAAGGTCATACACAGATTGACGGGGTGATCGCGCTCGGTCGCCAGCTTGATCACCCTCTTTGCGGTATCTGCGGCACGGTCCGGAAACCCGGTTAGCCAGTAGCAGCGTGCCAGCGCAAGGAGGGCGCGAACCTCATGGTCGTATCCAAAGAAGGCAACGTGCGCGGCGCCGGCAGCTTCAGCTACCGCTAGGCCGCGTTCGCAGTGGCGCAACGCACCGATCTGATCTCCCGCCAAATGGTAAGCAACACCAACTACTGACTCTGCCGTCGCGATAACGCCGGGGAAGCCAGAGGCCTCCGCGACTGGAATGCTGCGTTGGGCGACCCCAAGGGCGCCCTGAAAATCGCCGATGCGGGTCAGGAAGATACTCAAACCGACGATCAGATGCATTTGATATACTTGGTCGCCGCGCGCTTCTGCCAAACTCAGCGCGGCCTCGATGGCTGTCCCGACTTCGTTGCTGTTACCTCGGGTAAACATCGCCGAAACAGCTAGAAAAGCCTGCAGCGTCAGGTGGGGAGCGTTTCCTTGATCTTGCTTCGGTAACGCAGCCAGACCTTGTTCGCACCAGCGAACGCACTCGGTGAACAAGGTAAGACTAAAGAATAAAGGAGCCGCTGCGGCCGCCAGCTCGACGCCGATTGCCGCATCCCCGCCAGCGGAAAAGCTCAATTCCAGGGCCGAGCGAATGTTGCCCAGGTACGGAGCGGCGAATGCTACGTCCTCAATGGTGATCGCGACTCCTTCGCCCGCCGCGCTCGAAAGTCGATTCGCGAAGTAGGTGGCATGTCGTCTGGCGACGGCGTTTTCCTCGTCTGTTTGTGCGAGTTTCTCGGCCGCAAAGGCCAGCGTCGAATCAAGCAATCGATGGTGTGCGACCCTGCCGGACGGCGCGACCCAGACCAGCGATTTGTCGATCAGGCTGGACATCGCCTCAGCGACATCAACCGCATCGGTTTGGTCATCGACCGCAACCGCCTGCGCTGCTTCCAGAGTGAACTCGCCAACAAAAACTGAAAGGCGCCTGAGCACGCGCCGCTCCCAGTCGGACAAAAGATTGAAGCTCCAGTCCAGCATCGCCGCGAGGGTCTGATGGCGAGGCGGGGCGCTTCGGCGCCCCTGCCAGAGGAGTTTGAATCGATTGCTGAGCAGGTCAGCCGTGCCCTGCAAGCCATAGGCGCCGACTCGGCTTCCCGCGAGTTCGATAGCAAGCGCAATACCGTCCAGTCTGCTGCAGATAGCGGCGACGGTCGGCGCGTCGGCGTCCGTCAGCGCGCCGGTGTGACCACTGGCAACCGCGCGCTCCATGAACAACTGCACCGCCGGCGCAGCCATGGCTTCGGCCGCGGTCAGATCTTCTCGCGCAGTCGGATAGTCGAGTGGCGCCAATAGGTGAACGTGCTCGCCGTCGGCGCGCAGCGCCTCTCGACTTGTGGCGAGGATATGCACCTCCGGCGCATCGCTATAGAGGCGCTCCGTCAGCGAAACTGCGGCGTCGATGACGTGCTCGCAGTTGTCGAGGACCAGCAGCATTCGACGGCCCGCGAGGAATGCGATGAGACTGGGAAGAGGATCATGCGTCTGCACGGAGCTTCCCACGGCAGTCGCAACCGCGCTCGCGACGACTGCCGCGTCGGTGACCGCGCCGAGGTCTACAAAGAAGACGGCATTGCCGAACTGGTCGAGCAGGGCGTGGGCAACGGACACGGCGACCGTCGTCTTGCCCATACCGCCCGGGCCTACCACGCTGACGAAGCGCCGAGAGGCGAGCAGTGTGGACAACGCCTCCACGGCGCCTTGACGACCGACCATACGCGTTAGGCGTGGCGGAAGCTTGTGTTTGGGGACGGAAAGGGAGGAAGGGAGGACGGGTGGCGACGCCGGTTCAGGTAGTCGAGCTGCCGCACGATCGACAGGCGCGACAAAACAATATCCGCGGCCCGTCACGTTGGCTATGTATCTAGCCCCGCCTTCGCCGTCACCGAGCGCTTTGCGCAAACTGGCGATCGTCACTCTCAGGCTGCCGTCGCCCACCACCACGTTAGGCCAAACACGGGCGATCAATTCGCGTTGGCCGACGACCTCGCCGGCCGATTCGACGAGCGCGATGAGGACATCAAGCACTCGACTGCCGAGGTCGACGGCCTCTCCGTCCCTCAGCAGCAGGCGCTCTTCCGGTATCAGCCGGTAGGATCCGAATGTGATGATATCGCCAGCAGACATGGGGCCTTGACACAATACCCGTTGAAAAGCGGGGGACCCTGTGTCCCCGTAGAATCTTTGTTCGTACTATCCTTCCATTCGCGACCGGCATTGCGTGGCTCCTCCGTCGCCACTATGCGGGCGCCCCCGTCGCGAGTTCCGCCAAACTGCGGAGTTTTGCATCCAGCTTGAGAGCGGCAGCGGACACCTGGTCATTGTGGAGACGGCTCATCAACGACGAGGGCAAGTCGTAGGCCAAGCGCACTTCGCCCGATGCCGTCTGGAAGATTACGACTCTGATTGGAACATTGAGGCCGACGCCGGGGTCGTGCGTGATCATGGTTCTAGCCACCAGCGGGTTACCGATGATGTACGACCGGATCTTGGCGTCCACCCCGACGCGCGCCATCCAGGCTCCATGGTCGTTGGTGAGGAAGCGCATGAATCCGCTTCGACCCTCATACGCCTTTATCCGCAACTCGAAGTCCGCCGGGCTGGCCGCCGTGGCGATTTCGCGTGGAATGATGCCTGGATCCGCAAGATCGCCAATCTCAGCCTCAAATCGGGCAACGACATCTTCAAAAGAGCGCTGGCTGACATGCTCGCAGTGCTGAACGGTAAAGCTCTCGATCATGGCCGCCTGCTCGTTGTCCGCGGGTAGATTTCCCTGACAACTCGGAAATTACGGGTTCACTGATTGGACATAAGCGTATATACGCCTTTAAATGCGCAATTACGCCTATATGATCCAGGCTGTCAAGGTTGCTCTATGAAGCCCACCTCTCCGGAGTTCTGTACCTGCTTGGCAATCCGCCAAGCCGCAAGGCACGTCAGTCAGTATTTTGACCAGCACTTGGCACCATCAGGGCTGCGCATTACGCAATTCTCGATCCTCGCCAAGTTGAAGGCTTACGGCCCCTTGACTATCAATAGTCTTTCTGACGTTCTGGTCATGGACAGGACAACCCTTGGCCGGAATATCCTTCCGCTGACGCGAGATGGTCTCATGGGGACCGTGCAAGGAGCCGTGGACCGCCGGAGCAAGGAGCTTCATCTCACGGATTTAGGTCGGGAACGACTCGACAAGGCTTGGCCATTTTGGGCGAGGGCGCAGGCCGGGTTCGATGCGGCCTTCGGAAGCCCTGAAGATTCGGAGCTGCGGACTTTGATGCGAGCTGTGACGACAACGGAACTTGTTATCGAGAGGACCGAGACGTGAGCCTGATCCCAAGAAGCGGTGTGCTCGAAACGGACCGGAGCGCTGCATCATATCCGCACGGTGTCGGTGCATCCCGATTTAGAGGGTGCAGATGCGGATGCGGATTTCATCGCCGCCTCGGGGCGGGTGGAGGCGGCCTTCACCATTCTTCGGAGCATTGCCGCTGCGCAGGAGAAAGCGCTGGTGTTCATTGAGCACCGCCAGATGCAATATCGCTTCATCGAGCTGGTGAAGTCGGCGTTCGGCCTCAAGCGGGTCGATCTCATCAATGGTGACACGCCCATCCAGAAGCGCCAGGCCATTGTCGATCGGTTCCAGGCGGGGAGTGGCGTGGCGGGCTTCGATCTGCTGGTGCTGGGCCCGAAGGCGGCCGGAACGGGATTGACGCTGACCGCCGCCACCCATGTCATCCATCTGTCCCGTTGGTGGAATCCGGCGGTGGAGGAGCAGTGCAACGACCGGGTGCATCGCATCGGCCAGACCCAGCCGCTCACCGTGCATGTGCCCATGGCGATCCATTCCGGTTACCGCGAGCATTCCTTCGACTGCCTCCTGCACTCCCTGATGCAGCGCAAGCGTCGGCTGGCGCGCTCGGCGCTGTGGCCCATGGGCGACACGCAAGCGGATGTGGGCGAGCTGCAACGGATGCTGGGCGCGGAGATGTCGGCGCGCGCGCAGGACCCGCTGCGTGCGGCGCTGGCGGCCACCTTCCTGCGTGAAGGCCTTCAGCTTCCCGAGCCGGAAGGGGATGGCTCTATTCGTTTTTCTTAGCCCCGCTGGAACGCGGATTGCGCGGTGCCATCCCGAAGCGTTTCCAACTCAATTCGCTACAAGCCCATACCGGGACAATTCGTCGACCAAGTCTCCCCGCTTACTCCACGTGCCACTTCTGAACCATTCGCACGTGCACACTGCGGTGGCGGGGCGCTGCTCGCCTGTTCAACTGACCGTCATCCGAATATCATCGAGAAATTCCGATCCCGGAGAAACGCCGGAGAGCATCAGCCGGTCACGGGCTCGCGTGGCGGCAACATAGAGCAAGTGGCGCTCGGTCTCCTGGATGGCCTCCAAGTCGGCCAAATCCCCCACTTCGCTCAGCCGCTGAGGATCGGGCAGCACATTTTCATCCAGCGCCATGACGGCCACAGCGCGGAACTCCAAACCCTTGGCGTTGTGCATCTGGATGATCGGCACGGCGCAGCCTGCCAAATCTGCTGCCGCTTGCGCACTATCGATCTGACCGGGACCGCGGACCAAAATTGCCAGTTCGTCACGAGCGATACCCTGTGCTTGGCAGTCGCGGATCCATCCGGCAACAGCCGTGATTTCTACGCGCTCGTCCGCGAACAGCTGGACCTGGGGCTCTGGCCCGTCGAACACCGACACGGTGCCGTGGCGGCTCTCGCTTATGCCGTCCTGATCAGAAATGACCGGCAGAAGCAGGCGGTCCGAGAGGGAGCGGATCTGGTGCGAGGTGCGGTAGCAGACCTTCAGCACCGTGGAGCGGCCGCGAATATCCAGCCCCAGCTTCGCCCAGGAGAACGGCAGCCGGAAGATCCGCTGGCCGATGTCTCCGGTGAAGAACAGCGCATCGGTTCTCCCGCGCCCGGCGGCCGTCAAAAAGCGCACCTGCGCGACCGAAAGATCCTGCGCCTCGTCGATGACGATGTGCGTGTAGGGCAGACGCTCTCCGCTCAAAAGCCAATCGGACAGCCGGTGATAGGCCTGGGCCTGGGTGACAAGATTGCGCGCCGCCAGATAAGCCTGGAGGAACGCGAAGACCGCCCAGGCGGCCTCGCGCTGCTTTGCCCCCAAGCGGGTCTTGCGACCGAGGCGCGGGACCGCGCCGTAGCTGCTGGCATCGGACACGCCCCAGGCGTCGGCCACCTCGTCCCATTCCTCCATGAGAAACGCGGCAGAATGGCCGGCCCCCAGTTGCTGCGCCTGGGCGGCTGAGACGGCCGCAAGCAGGTCCGCGCGGCTGGCGAGGCGCATGCCGCCGAAGGCTGCGGTGAAGACCTCATAGGCGGCTTGGTCCAGGGAACAGACCGCCACACGATCCCCTCGCTCGGGATGGGCTTGGGTGAGCAGATCGACTTTGCTACGGAGCGTGTCCGCCAGGGCTTCCGAAAAGGTCGCCAGAAGGACGTGGGCGGCTGGCTGACGGGCAAGGTACGCCGCACGATGCAACGCCACGATGGTCTTGCCCGTGCCGGCGGATCCCGAGATGCGCGCCGGGCCGCTCCAGGCCTTTTCCACCAGCACCCGTTGCGTGGGGTGCAGGAAGACAGCCCATTGCGCGAACGGGGCATCGAGCGCGGCCTTGAGTTCCTCCACGCCCTCGACCATGCGGAAGCGGCGCTGCGCATCCGGGTGCGAAAAGGGATCGGCACCGAGGGGCGCCCGCACCGCAATGTGCTCTTCCAGCCGCCCGCCGGTGGCATAGTCGAGCAGCGCCTCCGCCGCCTCGTCGGGGAGGCGGGCGAACAGGCCGTCCACGCTGGTGGATTCGGCCGAACGAACCGCCTCCAGCCAGTCGCGGGGGACGCCGACATCGAGCATCTGGTCGTCTGTCAGGCTGGCGAAGGGATGATGAACCTGCAACGGCGCGGGGGCGGCCGAGGGCTGATCCGGCGGCGCCGGGGGAATAAGGCTCTCGTGCGACCGTTCCACGATCTCCACGAACTGCATCGCGCCGGTGCGCTCGTGCGGCACGAGGCGGCGGCGCTCGGCCCAGCGATAGGCCTCGTCATGATGGCCCACATAGGCGAGGAGCGTATGCGCGCCGTCCTTGTGCAGCACGAGGCGGATGTCCTGCGAGACCCGGGCGGTCCAGAAGCCGGGAGAGGCCTCCACGCGGTGCATCTGAAGCCCGTTGCCGCCGGGATCAAGGGCCAGATCCACGGTGGCGATCTTCACCTGCTTCTGCTCGGCGGCGGCGAGCCGGCCGAGCGCCTTGGTGAAGGTGGAGGCATAGAGCAGGGTCACGCGGCTATACCCCCACCACCTTCATCACTTCATCGCCCAGATGGTTGATCACCTTCACCGCCACCCGGCCGCCCACGGGGCGCAGGAAGGGGCGGGAGCGGGTGCGCTTCAGGCTTTCCCAGGCTTCCAGGTCGATTTCCGCCTTCAGCGTGGTCTTCAGCGCCTTGTAGGGATCGTTCGCGCCGGGAAAATAAGCGTGGCGGACGCGGAAATTCTCATAGTCGTAATCGGTGTCGATGAACCAGACCGCGATGTCGTCGGCGCTGGAACTCTCGATCTGCCCGCCCTTGTACATGTCGACGCCGGCCACCTCGATGGAAACGCGGCCGTCGCTTTCTTCATGCACCTTGATGTCCGGCTCGCCGAACACGGTGAACAAATTGCCGGCGCCGGTATTGGCGAGATCCGGCATGTGCAGGTCGGGATTGATGCGGGCCTGGAGCACGGGCAGGGCGCCCATGCGGTCGAACTCGCTGGCATGGGCGTCGAAATTGAAGGCGGCGACGATCAGCATGTCAAAGCCGGCCTCCATGGCCTCGCGGGCGGCGGCGGTCATGTCGAGGCGCACCACGGTGCCATATTCCGGGCCGACCATGATGGCGGCGCGCCGCTCCGGGCTGTCGGCGAGCGTGGCGCTCTCCCCTTCGGAGGCTTGCCGCACCCGGCCCTCGGCGCAGACGAAGCGGCCGGGCCAGGGCTTGATGGCGGAGAACACCAGCCGGTCCGCCTTGTGGGCCTGCTGCACGCCGGATTTCTTCAGCGTGTCGAGGATCATCTGCGCGAAATCCGCGCTCTCGGAGACCGGCCCCGCCTGCCGGCGGCCCTCGGCGGCCTCCAGTTCGTCGAACAGGCTGTCGTCATAATCCACGGCGGCGACGCGATGGGGCGAGAGGCTCTCCACCGTGAAGGGACCGGCGACGCGCACGCGGGCCTTGTCCTCATAGGGCTGGTCGTAGAGATATTCGGTGTCCGCCTTGGCGGCGATGGAGGCGTCGATCTCCTTCTGGCGGGCGATGCGCTGCTCCCACCACGCCTGATGCGCCGCGCGCGCCGGCGCGGGCCAATCGGTGCCGGCCGCGCGGGGAATTTCCCAGTCCTGCCACTCTTTGCCGAGCGCGGCATTCAGCGCGGCGCGCAGGGGCTCCAGCACCTGCTGGAATTTCTCCCAGATGGTGTCGATCTCGGCATTGTTGGCGATGGATTTCAGCGTGATGTGCGGCACGCGCTTATAGACGAAGCCGTGGCGCAGGCGGTTGTAGGTGGGCGTGTCGGGGGGCGGGGTGCGGGTGATCTCCCCTTCCTTCATCTGCCCCTCGCGGCTGTCGGCGAGGATGTACCAGGGATAGCGCGCGCCCATCAGCCTGGCGCGGGCCAGCGCCAGCGCCACGCGGCTGGTATCCATGGTGATCCAGCGCCGGCCCCATTGCTCGGCCACGTAAGCGGTGGTGCCGGACCCGCAGGTGGGATCGAGCACCAGATCGCCGGGATCGGTGGTCATCAGGATGCAGCGTTGGATCAGAAGAGATGAAGATTGAACAACATATGTTTTTTCGTCCCTTCGACTTGAAAATTTCACATCTCTCCAGACGTTATTTATAGGTATAGCCGCATAATCTTTAAAATATCTCACATACCGCAAGGATGATCCGCGAGTTTCGATTCGATCAGCCTTAATTAGACGCTGAAAGCCCACGTCTCCGGTCTTCCAGAACCCCGCACCTGGAGTATATTTTCGACCGCGAAATGGCACAGGGAAAGAGCCCGGAGGCCTATTTGATGTCGTGTTGTCTTTTGAGAATAATTTATACTTTTCATTTAACGCCATCCAATCGGATGCCAACAAGTTATTTGGGACAGAAAATCTACTAATATTCTCATCTTGATAAAATGAATATTCATTCATCATACTATCTGTCGCGCCCTTCTCCTCCAGTGGCTGACGAAATTTAACGTTACCTCGGCTGCGACAATAAAATAATATGTAGTCTGTGCTGCTGGAAATCAAATCCGTCGTTTGAGCGCTTGTCTTTTCGATAGTGGCCAGTGCAACAAAATTCTCATCCCCGAACACCTCATCCATCAGCGCCCGCACGCGATGGACGTTCTCATCCCCGATCTGCACGAAGATGGAACCGCTCTCCGTGAGCAAATCCCGCGCCACGGTGAGGCGGTCGCGCAGATAGGTGAGGTAGGAGTGGATGCCGTCGCGCCACGTGTCGCGGAAGGCCTTCACCTGTTCCGGCTCGCGGGTGAGATGGTCGGCCTTGCCGTCCTTCACATCGCGGCTGGTGGTGGACCATTGGAAGTTGGAGTTGAACTTGATGCCATAGGGCGGGTCGATATAGATGCACTGCACCTTGCCCTTCAGCCCCTCCCGCTCGGCGAGACTCGCCATCACCTTCAGGCTGTCGCCCAAAATCATGCGGTTCGACCAATGCTGGTCGTGGGCATAGAATTCCGTGCGCTGTTCCGGCTCGATGCCGTTGAAATCCGCGAACAGGTCCGGCGCCTCCTCCGGCTCCTTGCGCCGCGTGCTGGCGCGCTTGAGATCCTCGATCAGCGCCTTGGGGTGGATCTTCTCCTGGATATAAAGCGGCGGCGCCTCCACCACGAGGTCCGACCAATCCAGCACATCCTTGCCCCGCCACACCAATTGCGGATCGAGATCGGGATTGCGCCGCTCATAGGCCACGCGGATCGGCGCCTTCATGTCCGGCGGCACGAACGCCTCCAGTTCCGCCGTCGGCGCATTCTTGCGCGTCGCCTCATCATGGGTCAGCGCATCAACGCGCAAAGGGGACTTGGACATCAGGCGTTCCTTGAAGGCGCAGGCAAAACAATGAAGGCGGCAATAGAATAAGCGGCGGTCTTGCGATCAGCCATCGGCATGTGCCCCGGCGTGGGTCACCTCATCCAGCCACGCTTCCACCTTGGCGGCGAACTCGGTGCGGATGGTCCACACATCCTTGAACTCGGCATAAGCCCAGCGGCCCAGCCCGCCGAGATTGTTCACCCCCGGCACCCACAAGGTGCGCATGGTCTCCGCCTTGTCCTTGTCGGCCTCGTCGCGCGCGCCCTTGATCTCGACCACGAGGTTCAGCGGGTCGTCCGCGCCGCGGCCATCGTCGATGCGCACGATGAAGTCCGGGCGATAGCGCCGCACCTCGCCGCCGGCCGAATAGGGCACCTCGAAGCCGAGATTGTGGTTCTTCACCCAGGCGAGCACGCGCGGATGCCGATCCGCCACGCGGCAGAATTCCGCCTCCCAATCGCTGTCGATCACCGCATAATTGATGTGGCAGCGCGGGCCGGTCTCGTAGCGGTCCTTGCTGGTCGTGAAGCGCACATGCCGCGTTGAGCCCTCGCGATTATAGGGATCGAGCAGCGCCAGCACGCGCCCCCCGCCATCCTGCGCGCGGGTGATCGCCGCCATGATGCGGTCGGCCACACGATCGGCGATACCGTAATAGAGCAATTGCGCCGGCTGGGTGCCGCCGGTGCAGGTGAGATGCTCGGCCATCCAGCGCCGCACGATGGGCTTCAACTGCATGATCAGCCCCACCTTGGGCTGCTCATCGGCATCGGTGAGCCGGCGCTTGACGATCCAGTCGGCAAGCCGAAGCTGGATGGTGGCGGGGCGGACATCGGACAGATGCGCCAGGGTCAGGTCCGCCTGCTCGCCGATGATGCCGGCATTGACCGTCTCGGTCGCGCCCACCAGATCCGGCGTCAGTTCCAGCGTCGAATCCTCGGAGAATGCGGCAGTGAGCACCTCCTGCGGCAGTTCGGTGCGATAGCCCTCCACGCGGGGAAAGCGGATCTCGCTCATGTCCCGATCCGGGATGACCGCGAAGACGCGCTCCATGTCGTCCGGCGGGCTGGGCTTGGAGACCACGGGCTGGGCCGTGAAATCGAAGGGAATGCCGAGCACATCGGCATATTCCACCTTGAACAGACCGTCGGGTTGTAATGCGTAGGATTGACGGCGCAGCGCGCGGCCGATCACCTGCTCGCACAGAAGCTGGGTTCCGAACGCCCGCACGCCGAGCACATGGGTGACCGTATTGGCGTCCCATCCTTCCGTGAGCATGGACACCGAGACCACGCAGCGAATGCCCTCGCCCAGCGCGCCCTTGCGGCCGACGGTGTTCATCACCTCGCGCAGGATGGTCGCATCGTCGACCTTCTCGGCCGCCGACCGGTCTCCGGTGCGCTGGGTCAATTCGTCCTTGAACCGCTGGATCTCCTCCTTGGCGGCCTCGCGGAATTCCGTGCTGATGGCCTCGCCGCTCTCCAGTTCCTGGCTGTCGATCAGTAGGGTGCGCATGCGCGGGATGGCGACGCCGTCAGGGTCAAAATTGCGGAACAGCGGGCATTTGCCCGCGATGAGCATCTGATTGCCCTGCGCGTCCCCCACTTGATAGCCGGCGATATAATCGTGGACGAGCTTCGACGTCGCGGTATTGTTGCACACCACGATGAACACCGGGTCCACGCCGATTCCCGCCTCCCGCCACAAAGCGTGGGTCTTCTCATAATGCCCGTAGAGCGCGTCGATGGCGGTCAGCAGCTCATTGGGAAGCTTCTGGGGGTCATAGCCCTTGGCATTCGCCCGGCCCTTCTTCGGCAGGCTCTTGCCCACATAGTCCCACAGATTGCGGAACATCGGCGTGTCGCCGCCGGGCACATTGTCCATGATCGGCACGCGGGGCAGCTTCACGATCCCGCATTCGATGGCATCCATGAGGCTGAAATCGCTCATGACCCAGCCGAACAGGGACCCCTCCCGATAGCCGGAGCCGCGCAGGAAGAAGGGCGTCGCGGAGAGGTCGTAGACCATCTGGAGGCCCAACTCGCGTTTCACCGCCTCGAGGCCGGAAATCCACAGGCGCGCGGCCTCGTTGGCCTCCTTCGCCTCCGCCAGTTCGTCGCCCTTCAGCGCCGCCAGTTCTTCGGGGGAGAGGGGACGCTCGCGATAGCAATGGTGGGCCTCGTCGTTCAGCACGACGATATTTTTGAGCCCCATCAACTCACCCGCCACGCGGCGGATCATGGCGCCATCACTCTCTTGGCGGGGCGTGGTCTGCAACGCCGCCTGCTGCACCTTGTTGAGCGGCACCTCGTCCTTCTTCTTGAAGGCGTGGTAATTGGTGATGACAATCTTTGCCCGGCCGAGGTCCGGCAACATATCTTCCGGCACGAGCTCGCGGGTGCTGTAATAGCTCTCCGGATCATTCGGCTGCAGCACGCGCAGGCGGTCCTTGATGGTGATGCCCGGCGCCACCACCAGGAAGCCGCGCGAGAATTTCTTGGCGTTCGGGTGCCGCACCGCATTAATCGTCTGCCAGGCGATCAACATCGCCATCACAGTCGTCTTTCCGGCGCCGGTCGCCAGCTTCAGCGCCATGCGCATCAGCTCGGGATTGGAGGCCGCATTGGCGGCTTCCAGATGCGTCCAGAAGCGGCGCCCCTGGGACGACGACTTCGGTGCCACCTCGGTCAGCCAGATGACCGTCTCGACCGCTTCGACCTGACAGAAGAACGGCTTCTGATTCGCGAAGGGGTACGTGCGCCAATGCCGGAGCAGCCGTGCGGTCGAGGGCGTCACCTGCCATTGGCTTTCAGGCAGGCGGCGCCAGCTTTCGACAGCAGAGCGGATGCCGTTGATCACTTCGGTCGGATTGTATTCCTGCCCGAGCTCGTCAGCGAGAAGGTCTGCTTGAAGCGCCCTTCCTCGTACCCTCTTGGGCTTAGGGATTGGCGAGACCAGGGCACTGGTGCGGCGTTTCAGGACCACCTCACTTGTGGGTTGCCCTCCCGAATCCAGCTCCCAATGACGTGAGGGTTCCTCATAGGGCGAGTTGAGAATCGGAGACTGGAAAAACGCGTCGCTCATAATGGTCCGCCCACCCGCGCTCAACGCGCCTCTGCCCATGTTGGCACACGGCGCCCACGGATGGTCAAGGCAAGGCTGCCGTTAGGAACACCCTCGACAGATTTATTACCGGTTCTAGGGCCGTGCTCTCTGACGGTCCTGACTTTCCCTCTTTACGCGTGCGCGGGGAGTTTCTCCGGCCCTGCCTTCGGCCGCATTCAGAACGTGAGCCATTAAAGCTCACTTATCAGCAGCGTCTGCGGATTTTCGGCCTTTTCCTGCCTATGCACTCGGTCCGAGAATAGCGCGAAGTAACGCGCGAGCTTTTCAAGCGCGTCGAGCTTGTCCCATTTTAAATGGTCGCGCATTTGCGAACCCATCTGCAAAAAAATGCATCTGCCTCTTCATGCGCTTCCCGAGAGAGCCTCACCCTTGACGGGCCAAGTAAGCGGGTTGCCATCTCGAATTCTGCGTCGACATATCTACATATTTCATATGGAATTATTTCGGTGCCGAGTTCTCGCGTCTGCGCCTTTCGCTCCATTAGCGAACTCACCAGATCACAAATCGCCTTCGGCGGCTCGGATTCTTCCATAAGCGTGGGGAAGTGCATAGGGGGCACCCTCTCGCTGGGGTGATAGCGCAGCCACCTTAGTGCCGTTGCTGGACGCAAGGCATAAAATAGCTTCTTTAAAGAAATATACTTTCCGTCTCCAAAGTACATGCGCCGCTGCCGAAGCCCAAGATGGAGATAGTGGCGCGTCATCAGCTCTCGGCTCGCAAATTTCGTTGCGAAGGCAAGTAGCTCGATTTTGAATTCTTCTGATCCGGAATAGGAAATCGGACTTTGCAGCCATTCGATGACGACTGCGTTACCCTTGAGCATCAGCTTCAACGCCTTGCCCAGATCCCAGCCATTGATATCAAATATGGGGTCAATCGGAATTTCGATGACGTCGCGGGGTGGTGATAGCCTTAGATACTGGTCGATGCCCCGAATGAATATAAATCGGCAATCATAGTCGCTGTCTGGAGAGGCAAAACCCCAGGCACGACTCCCTGATTCGACGGCCAGAGCGATGTTTGCGTGGTTCTCCTGCGCGATCCGTTGCAGCGTCTGGTCGATCTGCTGGACCGCATCGCGTGACATTTTTTGGGGCATGTTTCTCAGGGTCTTAAAGGCGATAGTCTCCTTTTCTGCAGGCCTCCCTTTACCCGGTTTCCGGAGGCGGCCTTACCCGGCTTTTACCCGGGATCGACTGCGCTTTAGCGCGAGATCGTGACACGCCCCTGCAGCCGATGTGCCTCGAAAATCAAGCGCCGGCCGGCTGCACCCGCGGGAAGGTCGCCGAATGCCGCGTGATCGAGATCCTGGCCGACCACGGCGAATGCCGACATCACATCCATGACGCCGAAGCCGTTGGAAGTGGCTGAGTATTTCGTCGGATCGGATGGCCGCGTGCCCACATGTCAAAGTGACGCGTAACGGTCTCGTCGCTTGACACCATCCAATGCTTTGGGTCTTCCTGTGTCCATGGTCTGCACCCTTGCACATGCCTTGCGAGCGATTCCCCGTCTGGCGATCCGCCGGATGGTGGCTGTCGCCGTGACGCTTTGCCTGCTTATCGGCGGCTTTGCCGAGCCGGTGGTTGCGCACCACGTCGATGATGTCGATGCCCTCGTCTCGATGAGCGACGGAGCACTCGACCAGGGTGCCGAGAAGAAGCTTCCAGGCCACGGGCCGTCCTTGCCCTCCGCCGACCACGATTGCCACGGTTGCTCCGCAGCGGTGCTCCATGCACCCCTGGAGATTGTGGTCGCCCACGTCCCGATGGTTCTCGAGATCCTATCCGAGAACCTCGTCGAGGGGCGTGTTCCCGGCACCGAACTGCGTCCCCCCCGAGCCTGATCCTTCCGCACGTCGCGCGCTGACGCTCTGCGTCAGCTAATGCAGACCCATGCTTGGAACGGATCATGTCTTTTCATGCCCTCGCGCTCGCGCTTGGGGCAGCGCTTGCGCTGCTTCATGCGCCGCAGACGCTCGCCGCGTCCCCGCGCCCCATCACATTGTCCCAGGCCCTGGCAAGTGCCCTGGCCGCCAATCCGAGGCTGACCGCCACCGAGCGTGACATCGGCATCGCGGGTGGCCGGAGCATTCAGGCGGCGGCGCTGCCAAATCCGAACCTGTCCCTCGAAGTCGAGAATGCCTTCGGCACAAATTCATACCAGGGGCTCGATCTTGCCGAGACGACGCTCCAGGTCAGCCAGCTTGTGGAGCTCGGCGGAAAGCGGGAGGCCCGGATCGCAGCCGCGAATGCGGGAGTGGGAGCCGCCCGCTGGGAAAGCGAAGCGCTGCGCCTTCAGGTTCTCGCTGAGACGACCGCGGTGTTCGTCGCTGTACTGAGTGCTCAACGGCGCCTCGACGTTCTCCAGACACAAGTCGGCGCCATCGAACGTCTCGCGCCGCTCCTTCAGAACCGCGTCCAGGCTGGCGCCTCTTCACCGGCGGAGATTTCACGCGCCAGGGTCGCCGCCGATCTCGCCAAGGTCGAGATGGACCGCGCCAAGGCTGCCCTTTCGACGTCTCGCAGGGAGCTCGCTCTTCTCATGGGGTTGTCCGAGGCGAAGTTTGGCCCCGTGAAGGGCAACCTCGCCAAGGTCAACGCGCCCCCGCCGCTGCAGCGGATCCTCAAGGCATCCCAGGAAAACCCTCAGCTCACGCGCTTCACGGCCCTCAAGGCTCAGCGGAGCGCAGAACTCAGCGGCGCGCGGGCGAAGGCGATACCCGACGTCACTCTGGGCGTCGGGTATCGCCATTATAACGAGACCGTGGACAGCGGCATGGTGTTCTCCTTGTCAGTCCCGCTGCCGCTGTTCGACCAGAACCAGGGTGGGATCATTGAGGCAAACGAATCCCTCCGGAAGGCGGAGGCCGAGGAGGCCGTCGTCCGCAGCGCCCTGATCTCACAGATCGGACGCGCCCACGATACTCTGAAGGCCTCCTACGACGAGATCGCGATCCTCCGCTCCGGAACGATCCCGGAGGCGCGCACCGCGTTTCAGGGCATCGAGAGCGGCTATTCCGAGGGTCGCTACACGCTGCTCGAACTTCTGGATGCCCAGTCAGCACTAACCGAAACCACGCTCCGCGAGCTCGATGCCCTCGTTTCCTATCACACGGCCCTCGCCGCCCTCGAGGGGCTGACGGGCCGGCCCGTCACGTTCGCAAAAGGAAAATCCAAATGAGCCGCGCGGCGAGACGCGACATGGCGCTGCTTCTGCTCGGCCTCGTGGCCGGGGCGGGCACGCTCTATTTCTTGCAGGATCGACCTGCCTCCGTCACCTCCAGCCAGGCCGCAGAGGGTGACCATGGAAAGGAGGAAGGTCATGCGGAAGGAGCGGTCGAGCTCAATGATGCCAAGCTCGCGGCCGCAAGCATCGGCCTCGAGACCGCCGGTCCGGCACATTTGCGCCAGAAACTCCGCCTGAACGGGTTGATTCAGCCGAACCAGGAGGCCGTCGTCCAGGTCGCGCCGCGCTTTCCCGGCATTGTCCGGGAAGTCCGCAAGCGCCTGGGGGACAAGGTCAACAAAGGTGATGTCCTTGCCGTCATCGAGAGCAACCAGAGCCTCACGACATACGATCTGAAGTCCCCCATCTCGGGCACCGTGGTGGATCGCGCCGTGGCGTTGGGAGAATACGTCTCCGAGCAGAAGCCCGCCTTCATCGTCGCCGAGCTCTCCACCCTGTCGGTGGATCTCTCCGTCTACCGGAAGGATTTCGCGAAGGTCCGCGTAGGCGATTCCGTGCAGATCGACCCCGAAGACGGCGGTGCGCTGATCCAGGGCCAGGTCATCTACGTCTCGCCGATCGGTGCCGCAGACACGCAGAGCGCGTTGGCGCGCGTGGCCATTCCCAACGATGGGATGCGGCTGCGGCCGGGCCTGTTCGCTGTGGGCACCATCGTGCTGGCGGAGAAGGCCGTTGATGTCGCGGTTCGCTTGAGTGCCCTCCAGACCATCGACGGCCGCAGCATTGTTTTCGTTCGAAGTGGCGATGCCTTCGAACCCCGCGACGTGGAGCTGGGCGAGCGCGATGGCGAACGGGTCGAGGTGCTGTTCGGCCTGATGCCCGGGGACGCCTACGCAGCGAACAACAGCTTCGTGATCAAGGCCGAGCTCGCCAAGGGGAGCGCCAGCCATGAGCACTGAGATGAAGCTCGTCACCGCCTGCATCCATCCGCACCTCGAGGCGCGCGTCGTGAAGGCGCTCCACGACCTACCGGAATTCCCGGGCTTCTCCATAATTGAACTCCGCGGCCAGGGCCGGGGGAAAGGGGCGGACGGCACTTATCTCGCGAGCGAAACCGACCTCGTCTATCAGCGGCACCTCCAGTTGCAGATCGTCTGCGCGACGGATGCAGTCGAGACGATCTCCCGGATCGTGGCAGAGGCCGGGTGGACCGGCCGAAAAGGGGACGGCGTCATCATCGTGACGCCCGTCGAGGGCTTCAGCCGCATCCGCGAGGCTGGCGCACGCGCGGCCCGGGAGGCGTCGCGATGATCGACGCCATCCTTGCCTTCTCGATCCGCCAACGCTGGCTCGTGGTGCTCGTCAGCCTCGGCATCGCGGCCTTCGGCGCCTGGAACTTCACGCGCTTGCCGATCGATGCGGTGCCGGACATCACCAATGTCCAGGTACAGATCAACACCTCCGCGCCCGGCTTCTCGCCGCTGGAGACGGAGCAGCGCATCACCTTCCCGGTCGAGACCGCCATGGGTGGCCTGCCGGGGCTGGACTACACCCGCTCCATGTCGCGCTACGGCCTGAGCCAGGTGACGGTCGTGTTCCGGGACGGGACCGACATCTATTTCGCCCGCCAGCTCGTAAACGAGCGCATCCAGCAGGCCAAGGACCAGCTTCCGCCAGGCGTCGAAACCGCGATGGGGCCCGTCTCCACGGGCCTCGGCGAGATCTACATGTACACGGTGGAGGCCAGGGACGGGGCGAAGAAGCCGTCCGGCGAGCCCTACAGCCCCACTGACCTGCGCACCATCCAGGACTGGATCATCAAGCCCCAGCTCCGCACCGTGCCCGGTGTGGTCGAGGTGAACACCATCGGCGGCTACGAACGCGAGCTCCACGTCCTGCCGAACCCGGCGCGGCTCATGGCCTACCGCATCTCGTTCCGTGACGTGATGACTGCGCTCACCGCCAACAACGCGAACGTGGGCGCTGGCTATATCGAGCGGAACGGCGAGCAATATCTCGTCCGCACGCCCGGACAGGTGGCCAATGCGGACGAGATCCGGGAAATTGTCATCGGCAGCCGTTCCGGTACGCCGATCCGCATCGGCGACATCGCCGAGGTGCGCGAGGGCAAGGAGCTGCGCACGGGCGCGGCGACGCTGAACGGAGAGGAGGTGGTGCTCGGCACCACCATGCTGCTTATTGGCGAGAACAGCCGCACGGTGGCCCAGCGCGTCGAGACGCGCCTGGAGGCAATCTCCCGCTCGCTGCCCGAAGGCGTCATCGCCCGCGCCGTCTACGACCGCTCCCACCTCGTGGAAGCCACCATCGCAACGGTGGAGAAGAACCTCGTCGAAGGTGCGCTATTTGTCATCGCCGTGCTGTTCGTGCTGCTGGGGAACATCCGCGCGGCGCTGGTGACGGCCTGCGTCATCCCGCTCGCCATGCTCTTCACCATCACCGGCATGGTGGAGAACAAGGTCAGCGCCAACCTGATGAGCCTTGGGGCCATCGACTTCGGCATCATCATCGACGGCGCCGTCATCATCGTCGAGAACTGCCTGCGCCTGTTGGCGGAAGAGCAACATAAGAGGGGCCGCCTCCTGACTCGGGCAGAGCGGTTCGAGACCATCCTCGCGGGTTCGAGGGACGTCATCCGGCCGAGCTTGTTCGGCACCATGATCATCGCCGTGGTCTATCTGCCTGTGCTCACGCTCACGGGCGTGGAAGGCAAGATGTTCACCCCGATGGCGGTGACGGTGCTCATGGCGCTGCTCGGCGCCGCGCTGTTCTCGATGACCTTCGTGCCCGCCGCCATCGCGCTGTTCGTGACCGGCAAGGTTTCCGAGGATGAAAACTTCATCATGCGGGGCGCCCGGCGCCTCTACACGCCGTTGCTGGATGCCTGCATCACCTATCGCGGCGTGGTGGCCGCGGCGGCCGCCGCCCTGGTGATCGCGAGCGGCCTCGCGGCCTCGCGCATGGGTGGGGAGTTCATCCCCAGCCTCGACGAGGGCGATGCCGCCATCCAGGCGCTGCGCGTGCCCGGCACCAGCCTGACGCAGTCCCTCGAGATGCAAGAGGCTCTCGAAAAACGCCTGCTGAAGGTGCCGGAGGTGAAGGAAATCTTCGCCCGCGTCGGCACGGCCGAGATCGCCACCGATGCGATGCCGCCGTCCATCTCCGACGGCTACATCATACTGAAGCCCCGCTCGGAATGGCCGAACCCATCGAAGCCGAAGTCCGAATTGATGGAGGATATCGAGAAGGCCGCCGAAGAGGTGGCGGGGAGCAATTACGAACTCTCCCAGCCCATCCAGCTTCGCTTCAACGAACTGATCTCCGGCATTCGCAGCGACGTGGGCGTGAAGATCTTCGGCGACGATCTCGACACCCTGCTCCAGGTGGCCGGCCAGGTGCAAGCGGTGCTCCAGACGGTGCCCGGCGCGGCAGACGTGAAGACCGAGCAGGTCTCGGGCCTGCCCATGCTGACCGTGGCGCTGAACCGGGCGGCCATGGCGCGCTATGGCGTCTCCGTCGCCGATGTGCAGGAACTGGTCGAGATCGCGGTGGGCGGCAAGGAGGCGGGCGTCCTGTTCGAGGGTGACCGGCGTTTCGACATCATGGTACGCCTGCCCGAGGAATTGCGCACCGACATCGAGGCGTTGCGCGCCCTGCCAATCCCGTTGCCACCGGCGAACGACGAGCGCAACGCTGTACGCGCGATCTGGGGGACGGCTGCGACCTCCCAGATCCGCTATGTGCCGCTCTCCTCCATCGCCAACCTCACGGTGTCTCCCGGACCCAACCAGATCAGCCGCGAGAACGGCAAGCGGCGCATCGTGGTGAGCGCCAACGTGCGCGACCGGGACCTCGGCTCGTTCGTCGCCGATGCCCAGAAGCAAGTCGCCGAGACGGTGAAGCTTCCGGAGGGCTACTGGATCGGCTGGGGCGGCCAATTCGAGCAACTCGTCTCCGCCACCCAGCGCCTCGCCATCGTGGTGCCCATCGCGCTGCTGCTGATCTTCCTGCTGCTGTTCATGAGCTTCGGGTCCATGGGCGATGCCCTGCTGGTGTTCTCGGGCGTGCCGCTGGCGCTTACCGGGGGCGTGGCGGCGCTGCTGCTGCGAGATATTCCCCTCTCCATCAGCGCGGGCATAGGTTTCATCGCCCTGTCCGGCGTGGCGGTGCTGAACGGGCTCGTCATCATCGCTTTCATCCAGCGCCTGCGGGCCGAGGGGAAGGTGATCATCGATGCCGTCCGCGAGGGAGCTCTGACGCGCCTGCGGCCGGTGCTGATGACCGCGCTCGTCGCCTCCCTCGGCTTCGTGCCCATGGCGCTGGCGACGGGGCCGGGCGCGGAGGTGCAGCGCCCGCTCGCCACCGTGGTCATTGGCGGCATCATCTCCTCCACCATCCTCACCTTGCTGGTCCTGCCCGCGCTCTACGTCCTGTTCCGGCGTGAGAGCGAGCGGCCGGAACCTCTTTCGACTGCGGCTGCCGAGGTCGCCTCAATCTAGCAAATACAAGGAGACAAGCATGTTGAAAGCCATTTTCATCGCCGCTGCGGTGCTACTGTCAGGTCCCGCTTTGGCGCAGCACGCCCACGACAACCAGAAGGGTCCCAATGGCGGTCCCATGGAGGACGTCGCCGGTGTCCATGCGGAGTTGCTGGTGTCTGGCCAGGCCGTGACGGTCAATGTCTTCGACGAGGCCGGAAAACCCGTCGACACGACGGGCTATACGGGTTCCGCGATGATCGTCTCCGGCAGCGATCGCAGGACCCTTCCGCTTGCCGCCTCCGGCAACGCCCTCACCGGCCAGGCTGCGGCTCCCATCGCGAAGGGCGCAGTCGTCACCCTCGTCATCAAGACCGCCGCTGGAAAGTCCGGCCAGGCGAAGTTTTCCGCGCCCTGAAGATAGGAATGATGCTCATCATGTCTGGATGCCAGATCTTCCACCGCATGGCCGCGGCGACGATCCCGATCGGGCTCATCGCATCTGCGATCCCGGCCCTCGCCCTAGAAGGTAAGCCTCAAGGTCACAAGGCGAAGGAGAGGCATGTCTTTTGGAATGTGCAGCTCTGCCTCAGTCATCCATCGACTCACGAGAAGAGCACTTAGATATCGGCTCCGCCGCCGTTCTTCTTTACGGGGTTCTTTTCCCCCTCGCCATCGACCTCGCAGTCGATCGGCCACGGCGGAGCTGCGAAATAGAGTGATCTCATCGTCTCTTGCCGGGCGCTTCGCTGCCGTCCTGGCCTCTTCGGGATCAGCCGGATGCGAAGTGCGCGGAGACGGGACGTCCTTCAGGCTCAAAGCCCGCACTGGTCCACAATAGGAAGACAGACATGAAACTCTCGGTAATTCTTGGATTCTCCCTAATCATGGTGAGTGCGTCATTCGCACAAACTGCAGATACTGAGCATTCAAGCGCAAAAGAACATCGTATGTACTGTGAAAAGAAGCGAACGACCTGTGTTGATACGTATAAATGGTATCGGCAACATGAGCTCACTCACTGCCGCATTCAATACAATCAGTGCATGCAGGTATGGAAAAAAGATTGAAAGGAATCGCGAGGACGATGCGCGCGCCACCTTGAACGGCACCGCCCACCCTGGACACATGAGGAACTCGAGAAGCTAAAGTGGCGCGCCAGGAAGGGCGTGGCACTGAAGGCGATCTCGAAAGCGATGACGCAGCGAGGAATCTATCAAAGACCTCAACAAACGCGATGGGATCGGCGTCGCCAAGCCTCTTTAGGTCGTGCTTTTGGCATGGCTTTGAGTGTCGTCGCTGCTCGAAAGTTCACGAACGTCAGCTGAGGCTCCCACGGCATCTGCATGCCAGAGTGGTCTCGAAGAGCTGGCATCAACAAAGGCTCGGAGCGGAAGGTTGCTCTGACGTCAGAAGTATCCGCTTCACGCTGCCTCCAGGCCATCAGGTGCGGCGCCTCTCGCAGGTTCGACTACCTCGACCTGAAGAGTGTCCGGTTTCTGAACTCCTGCCGAGGTCATCTCCTGGTGCAATGCGACCTCAGTCAAGAGGTCCGATACGGCTGGTGGTGGCCTTGCTCACGCCTGTGATTCGCGCGAGTTCGCGCACGCTCTCTCCTTCCGCCCTTCGCTTAGCAACGAAGGCACGCTGATCGGCCGAGAGCACATGTTTACGGCCGAATCGCACACCGCGCGCCTTCGCGCGAATGCGGCCTTCTCCGGTGCGCGTTCTGATGAGCTCTCGCTCGAATTCGGCAAGGCCACCAAGTACGTTGAGCATAAGACGGCCATGCGGCGTTGTCGTATCGGCCCAGCCATCGCCAAGGGACTTGAAGGCCGCGCCGCGTTCGGCGATCTCGGCAAGAATATTGAGCAGATCACGCGTCGAGCGTGCCAGGCGATCGAGCCGAACGACCAAAAGCGTGTCACCGGCTCGCAAGGCCGCCAGGCATTTTCGCAGCTGTCTGCGATCAGTTTTCGCGCCGCTTGCCGTCTCTTGGAAAAGCTTCTCGCAGCCGGCGGCCCTGAGGTGTTCGATCTGGCTATCTAAAGTCTGCCCATCAGTTGAGACACGTGCGTAGCCAACAATCATTTGTGCATTATGAGACTATATTATGAGACAGTCAACGCGTTGATATTTCAGATCATAAATATCGTCTCATATATTTTGATTTTTGAGACACAGCCTCTCCTTTTGATCGAAGGAGCATCCGAGTCGCCTCCTGCGCCGTAAGCAGAGCTTACCGATTGCACGTCTGAACGTCCGGTGTGGGGCCGGTTGCAGACTGGCAGGTTTTGGGCGGGCCGATGTGCAATGCGGGCATTCGGTCGGCAAGGTTCGGAGCTAGAAAGACCCAGAAGGCGACATTCACGACCGCATTGCCCACACCTAACGTCAGACACTCATTCATCAAAGCCCTTCGGAAGAGTCCTGACCGTTTGCCGACAGGCAGGTCCTGGCAGGCAAGCACGGTATAGCCGGGCTTCGCACGCCTGAACGGACATCTTTTGCCATAGCCGGCGTCGGCAGGTGGCCTGAGCCCTGACGATCCTCCACGTATGAGTTATGCCTGAGGCGCTGTTGATGCCCTCGGTCGGATATGAAGCAACCGTCGGCGCAGCAGATAAACCAATGCTGGTTTCAGAAAGCTCTATGCTGATCCAAGGACAAATGCCTGTCCGGCCGGGATATCGATGACCTTCACCGCCATCCGGGCCGAACGCGCTCACGTTAATAGGTGATCTACCCTCTGGTGAGGTTTACCAGGGCGAAGTTGCCCATCCGCTGGAGATCGGGCACCGCCTTGCCGGTCGCCTTGTTGATCTCGGCGATCATCGTGTTGCGCATGTCATCAACGCTGAACGTCTTGATCGTGGCGTCATCGCGTATATGGGCAGTGCGCAGATAGACCATCAATGCCCCGGCGCCAGCCAGTGCATTGTTGTTCATCGCCTGATAGGTCGCGACCGAGCCTGCGGTACGGCTCGAAAGCTCGGTAATCAGTGTATTGCGCCAATCCTCTTTTGAACCGCCCCGAGTTTTCTAGACGGCTTCGGGGCAGGTCTTGTTGCCCCGGACTTTCTGCACTTCCTGCGCATAGGCGACGTTGGCGCACAGCAGCATCGCCGTAGCGAGCGTCAGTTTGGACGTGATCTTCATTGGACTCAGCCTCCGGTTGGTTCGCGCGATCGTCGGATATGGGCCAGCCACCGCGTTCGGCGTGCGAAATGCTCCGTCTCGCGGGATCGTGCCACGACGGGAGAAGCAATAGGCGCGCGCCCGGCGAGTCCGAAACCGACCAGCCGGCCAGTTGCGGCTGGACGAACGTATAGGGTGGCGGCTGGATGCAGCGGCAATTCGGCCAACCCTGCGGCTAACACCGCCATGGGCAATGCGACCAAGGCTGACAGCGACGCGCCGCGATCCGTGGCGGTGGTCGATGAAAGTCTGCCCTGCGCCGATGACGGCCCGTGTCTGCCGATCACCAAACTGTGCGCGAGCCGTGCGGTCAATTATCTGAACTTCGACGACGGCAAGCGCCCCGATGCGCCCGAAGGATGCGAGTGGGTGGTCAACGAAACCGAGATGCCGGGTGACGAAGTAGTGCTGTATCTCGCCGCGCGTTGCGGCAAGAAGACCGCCAAACTGGCCTTCGCGGGCGGTGCGCATCTTTCCGAATTGAGCTATGAGACATCGGCGCTCGCCGAGGGCGCGCCATCGGAGGAGCCCGTCGTCAAGATCGGCGGCGCCGACCAGGGCGAGCCGAAGCTTGCCATTCTGGGCGTCGCGCGCGAGGCCTTCTCCACTCCCGCCGAAGCCGCCAAATGCCAGGTCCGCAAGGCCAATGTCGAAGGCTGGCTCGCCGATGCGATGGTCGTAAATGTGAGCGCCGCCGAATCCGCCAAGGCGCCCAAGGACGAGCCGCGTTCGGCATGCGGCTCCTTTGGCTATGACGGCGGTACGATGTCCTATTGGCGCGTGTTCCAGGGCTATTCGTGGTTTTATCAGCTCGGTCAGGATCAGCTCGAGATCGATTCGGGGGCGTTCACCGTTATGACCAAGGACGATAAGGGCGAATGGGGCCAGGTGGCGTCTTAGCCGCCGCGGGCGACACACCCCGATCGAGCGATCGGGCGCCCTTCCCGTTACCGCGCGCGACCCCGAACGGGCCGCTCGTTCAATTGAAATTTGCCACCCCAAACAAACAGGATAGCAAAACCATGCACAACACCTCCCTCTTCCGTACAGCCTGCGCGGCCCTGGCCCTGATCGTTGCACCGTCGACAGCATGGTCGCAGTCGGAGCCCTATGGCCAGCCCGTTGGCGGCTGGACCTTCAACCAGACCCCCGAAGGCGGCGCGATCAAATGCCGGGCCATCCTCAAGAGCGGCAATCAAACCTATGTCATGGGCGGCTCGACCAGCGGCGGCAGCTTTTACGTCAGTGTGAATGCCGGGAACATCGCCAAGGGCCAATATCCGGGCTCGTCCTTGGTGCTGGCAAGCGGCAATCGCAATGTGACGGTCACGTCCGACGGCGGTCGGATGTGGTTCCAGCTTGTCGATTTCGATATGGAAAAGGTCGCCCAAGAAGGGGCTTTCGTCCTCAATGTGCGGCTGAAGAACGGCGGCTTCGGCGGCGGCGAAATGACGCTCAACAAAGCGGCGCCAAAGGCGCTGGACCGCCTTTTCGAGTGTATTCAGTCGAATGGCGGCTGACAGGCGAACCCAGCGACCGTGCAGGTGCGCTTCGGTCAAGGCAATGGGGGGCGCATGACGAAATTTGCGATGGTGCGTTCAGCGGCGATGGGCGTGGGGCTCTCGCTGCGCTGGCGGCCTGCGGGGGTGGCGATACAAGCAAGGACGCTGACACCGCAGCGACAACCCTGACCTGGGGACTGGGCATTCCGGGGGGTGAGGCTGCCGATTTCGTCGGCATGTCGCTGACCGATCCGGCTGGCAACGTAACCGCGACACTGACCTGCCGACCCGGGAGCAAAAGCACTCTGCTGGCAACCCCCGGTATCGCGTTTCAGGACGGCGTCACCGAACTAACCCTCGGTAAGCCAGGGGGCGATGCGGTGACGTTCACGATGCAGCGTGATCCGTCCGATGGCATGAATGGCGAGGTGCCGCTGCCCGCCAATTTCACGGCGTTGTTCGGCATGGGTGCCGGCATCACCTATGATACCACGACCGTAAGTTTTGCGCCGCCCGAAGGCACCACCGCAGCTGACTTCAAGCTCATCTGTAAAAATGGTTACACGCGGGAGGATGAAACGAGGAACGTGGTTGGTAAAGCCCCGGCAGTCGGCGAGAACGGTCAGGATATGACCATCAACCCAGACAATATGCCCTGACGATGCCAACGGCGCCGTGCCGCTTCCCAAGGCGGCGATGATGCCTCATGTCGAGCGCGTTTCAGCAAATAATCCCAGCGCCATAGGCGATTAGTTGAGCAGTAAGCAGAGTCAGCGTTGATTGACAGTGCCGGCGCCAATATCCATCATTTTTGGCACTCCCAGCATAAGACACCCGTGCTGATCATCGGACCCCTGGTTGAACAAGGCACTTCTCGGCAATCCCTCGCATCCAACCGCTGGATGAACCCGCTGCACCACTAGACATTCGTCCGGGTCATCCTGACTGATCATCCAGTTCACCGGCTATCGGATTTTTGCCGACAAGCGATCGAAGGCACCGTTTCGGTTCGATGCGAACGCTCAGGCCGGGGCAAATGGGTCCGAGCTGCCACTTTGATCGGCGGGCCAACTCGGCAACACCCGGTGCGACGACAAGCGCCCCGTTGTCCTGCCAGTTGACCCCGGGCGAAGCTAGGCTTCAGCCGCGCGCTTATCTTGCGCATCCGCAGTCGGGCTCAAGCGCCGCTTGTGCTGATGTGTTGTGCTCATTCGAAGGGAACGGAAAGATGAAGGCTAGGATCGTTACACTCGCCGCTACTGGCCTCGCCATGGCGCTTCTGGCGCAGCCGGCCGCAGCCAGGATCGTGAAGAGCGACTGCTCGATCACCTTCAAGGGCAAGCTGGTGCTGGAGCTCAAGAAGGAGTGTCAAATCGAATTCATCGGCGACGACGGCTCGTTTAGCTGCCGATAGCGGGAGGTGAATAAGCGGTCGCTTATCTCACTTTGGCGCTCCAAAGCGGCCTGTCCGCTCTCCACCAGTCGTGTCCGTCGGCGCCACCTGACCTAACGTCAGCTTTCGGAGCGGCGATGAGCGCGTTGAACGACCGACTTGGGCCCGAGGCTGTGTGAGAACTCAGTATGGCTCGTCGCTCAGGTTGTTGCCACGGCGCGCATTAGCTCCGTTCACCCGGTTATCGCTTTGAGGGTCGATGCAACGCCGGCGACGGCGATGACGCGCTTGATGTTGTAGGCCAGGATCGCCAGGCTGGCTTCGGTGGAGACGTTCTTGAGGCCGCGCGTTCGGAAGTGGGTGGCGCCCATCCATCCTTTTATGGTGCCGAAGACGTGCTCGACCGTGCAGCGGCGGACCGCCATGGCTTCGGGCATCGCTTGAAGCCTGCGCTCCATGGCATCGAGCACCGCTTCGTGCTCCCATCGTCGGATACGCTTCTCTTTGCCGGCCGTGCACAGCGCACGAGATGCGCAGGCACCACAGGCCCTTTGGTTGAAGTACACGCTTATGAGCTTGCCGCCCTCCACCCTGGCAAAGCGCTTCTGGAGCTGTGCGCCGACTGGGCAGCGGTAGGTGTCGGTCTCAGGCTCATGTACGAACATGGCCTTGCTCCAGAAACCACGCGCCTGAGCCGGCGAGGTATTTGGCTTGGGCACCATCGGGATGATGCCAGCTTCGGTGCAGGCGCGGATCTGCTCGCCCTCATAGTATCCACGATCTGCCAGGGCGATCATTTCGGCAGCGCCGGTCTCGGCCTGGGCCGCTGTGGCCATCTCCAGCAGATGCGAGCGGTCATGACCGCGGTTGGTCACCGCATTGGCGACGACGATGTGGTGCCGGGTATCGACGGCCGCCTGGACGTTGTAGCCGACGACCCCGCGATGGTCGCTCCCGGTCGCCATGGCACGGGCATCGGGATCGGTGAGCGACACCTGCTCATCGGGAGCGGCTTGCAGTTGCTGGCCAATCTCCTCGAGTTCGCGAAGCCGACCACGCAGCGACGCCAGTCGCTCGGTCAGGTGATGGATCCGAGGAGTGGCCGGTCCGGTTTCCGCACTGTCGGCTTCCTCAAGCTCGGCGAGATAGCGCGCGATGCTTTCCACGACATGGGCCTTCCGGCGCGCCAGCTTGCCCTTGGTGTAGTTCTTCTCGTGCGTGTTCACCGCGCGCAAGCGTGACCCGTCGATTGCGACCATGCCGCCACCGACAAGACCCAGTGCACGACAGATGGCGACGAAGTGCTGGCACGCGATCTGGATCGCGCTGGAATTGTCATGGCGGAAGTCCGCGATCGTCTTGAAGTCGGGTGCCAGCTTGCCGGTCAGCCACATCAGTTCGATGTTGCGGCCCGCCTCGCGCTCTAGCTTCCGGCTCGAGGTCAGCCGATGCAGGTATCCATAGACATAGAGCTTGAGCATGGTGCCCGGGGCGGCCGGTCGATGCCGGCTGCACGCGGGAAAAACCGAGCTCGGCAAGATCGAGTTCATCGACAAAGGCATCGATGATGCGGACCGGATTGTCGGGATCGACATAGTCCTCCAAACAAGCGGGCAGAAAGCTCGCCTGATGACGGTCGGCAGCCTCGACAAAACGTCCCATCTGGCACCTCCGAAGAAGTGCCTAAACATAGCATAATCAGGGGTTTTCACACAGCCTCGGGCGCAAAGCGGCCTTTCGCGAGGGCGTGTCGGGAAGGCAGCTTTGGGTCAACAGCGCCATTTGCGCGGTGCTACTCGATGTCGAGGTCTTCGGCGCCTTTCCCGATCAGCACCCACACCTCAACCCGGCCGCAAGCGCGTCCATCAGCATTGCAGCGTCCTCGCCAGCCCGGTGCCGCACTTCGGCGTGCTCCAGCTGATCCCGTATCCCCTCGCTCACTTCATCGCCGAGTTCGCGAAGCAGACCATCCCAACTGCGCAGCGTGAAGCTCGGCTTTATACCCGCCGCTTCGAACAGGGCATCCATCCAATAGGCGTCGAAGGGGCCGCTATCGCACCAAACTGGCCCCCTGCCGATCAGCGTGTTCAGGGTCCTGGCGACGACCATCGGCGGCTCGGCTGTGGCAAGCTCGGCCCGATCGATGCCATGCACGTCTTGCGAGAGTTCGCTCCAATGGCCGAAGTCGGTCCAATCCTGCGTCGGCCGGATAAGCGCCGACCACACCTGGATAGGCTCCTCCAGCGCCGGCCAGACGGCAACACCCACCTCGATGGGATATCCGCCATCCTCCAAAGAACTCGCCTCAAAATCGATGATGCGGAGAGGCCACGGAATCGTCGGCAATTGCTGCTCCTTACCCGGCATCTGGAGAAACCTCCTACCCCCATATCTCGGATACCGCCACCTTGCTCCATGGGCTCGGGCGTCCGGACTGGCGGGAGCTCACTCGGTGCAGTTCGCTATGGCGAGGTGGATGAGCCGCCTGTCTCCTGAGACGCGGAAGCGCAGGGCATCCTGGAAGGAGAGCGCGACCACGGCTTCCAGATCTTGGAACGACGACACCCCTGAGACCTCCAGAACGGTAATGAGCTGGAACGGCGCCTCGGCGAGGCTTGGACACTGCGTGCTGGCATGCCGTCGCAAGCAGTGCCAGACGCCCTCCACAAGATGGTTCCGCGCAAGGCCACGTGCGTGGGAAATTCTCAAGATCGCACGAAGCCGACTCCACTTTCTTATCCAGACAAAATTCGAACCCGAATTTGAAATAAACTATTATTTTTCTGGCATCTTACATTAATTGAATTTTACCCCATTTTTAGATAGGTAAATTGCTCTGGGAAAAGATGCGATTATTTCATTCATGAAGCAGAAAACGATATCATCTTCTCAGCCGTTCGAAGTGCGCGGCATTGACGGTGTTCAGGCCGCCGGGGACAACATAGTGGAAACTGAAAACGAGCAGATTTCGGGCGTTTCCCATGCCGCCTATCGGCTTGTGGCGACCAACCTGCACCTGCCTGCCGACTCCGCGTTGCACAGGCCCGGCCAGATTGTCCCGGTCAGCCAGAACGATCTCGATGCAGCGCTGATGAGGGACCGTGACCAAACGCTGTGATGCCGCACTCTCGGCAAGCTCTGACCGTGAGTGGAAGCGACAATGGCGCTTAATTTCCCTAACGTGAGCCGCAGCTTCGATATGGTGCGGAACTGCGTCTGCTTCTGGGGCTATGACGGTGCCTTCGAAGTCGCCTTCCAGGTGGAGACGGGGGCGCTGCGCCGCATCAAATCCGACGTGCAGGAGGATGAAGAGTCCCTGCTGCGGGTCTTCGACGGCAATCGCGTCCGCATTCAGAAGGTCGCGACCAGCGCTTATTCCAAGCGCCGCCAGAGCCATTACCGCCTGTCGGCGGCGGACTTCTAAAAGCCCGCCCGCGCAGGCTCTCACCCTTCCATGAGACGCATCAGATCCGAGATCCTGATGGTGGCGAAGTTCGAGAAGGTGTCGGAAACCGCATAGGGCAGGATGATCTGGTCCTTGTGCCGCATGGCCCCGCACGTATAGACCACATTCGGTACATAGCCCTCCCGCTCGGACGGTTCCGGCCGCACCAGCGGCTCGCGCGCGCGGGCCAGCACCTTGGACGGGTCGGCCTTGTCGAGCAGCACGGCACCGATGGCGTATTTGCGCACCGGGCCAACCCCATGGGTCAGGAGCAGCCAGCCTTCGTCGAGCTCGATCGGCGATCCGCAATTGCCGATCTGGACGAATTCCCAGGGAAACTGCGGCCGCAAGATCAACTGCCCGCCGTCCCAGGAATAGAGATCATCGGACGTGATGAGATACAGATTCTCATTGTCCTGGCGCCCGATCATGGCGAACCGGCCGTCGATCTTGCGCGGAAACAGCGCCATGCCCTTGTTGCGCGCCGCGCTGCCCCGCAATGGCGTCAGGCGGAAGGATGCGAAATCCTGGGTTTCCAGCAACTCCGAGCGGATCGCCTTGCCGCTATAGGCGGTATAGGTCGCGTAGAAGGTGCGCTGCCCTTCCTCTTCGAACGCAACGAAGCGCGCGTCCTCGATCCCGTTGGATTGAGCTTCGGTCACCGGGAAGATCACCCGCTCGCTGATGTCTTCCTCCGCCCCGAAGATCACCTCCACATGCTCGCCCTCGGGGCCGGGCATCCGCGCCCGAATGGTCGGGGTGGAAGCCAGGCGCACGGTCGGATCGATGCTGACGCTGCCGTCGGCGGCGATGGTTCCCGATCGGAATGTCAGGGAGGAAATGTGCCCTTCGCCCACCGCCCGCAAGCTGAGGATGAAGCGTCGCCCGCCTTCCGGCGCCCCCGATTGGTCGGGGTGGGCAACGATGCTCGGATTGAACAGGGCCGAGGCTTCGAAGGAATATTCGTGGAGAAAATAGGCCCCGACCAGGCGCCGCTGGGTGGCCGTGAAGAGGTCGTGCGCCGCGAGCGCCTCTTCCATTTCGTCGGCTCGGGCATCGAATGTGGCCAGCAGGTTGCGGTGCCGGCCCTGGAAATTCTCCAGCACATCGGCGAGCTGGCTCTCGGCGGTCTCCGCATCGAGGGCGAGCACCCGGTCGACGATATGATTGGCCCGCGTCTTGTCGGTCGGGTTGAAGTCGCGCGGCTCGGTCGCGGGCTTGAAGGGCCGCACGACCACGCGCGCAGGGTCCGGACGCAGGTAGAGCGCCTGCCGGTTCAAAAACATGGGATGGGACACGGCGGCCTCGGTTCGGTTGATGGTTCGCTGTCGGGCGATCAGGCGCTCAGGGCGCGAAACGGGGCTGCCTGTGTTTGCTCGCCGCGCATCTGGGCAAGCTGGCGCATCTCTACCACGCTCAGGGCGAACGACACGACGGATTCCCCGCCGCGGTTCTCATTCGGCCGGTCGCGATGCAGGCCATCGCGGCAACTCCCCGTTTCGACATCGACGAGCGATGCGGAAAGATCATTGCTGCCGAAGAACCAGGAGAAGGCCCGCTCGGCCTCTTCCCGCCATGTGGAATCGCCATCCGCATCCCATGCCGCGAGACATGCGGAAATGGTTGCGGCGGCCTCCACGGGCTGCTGGTCGAAGGCCTCCGGCGGCGTCCGCACATCCGCGAACCCCTCGGTCCCCACGGGGCGGAACACGCCGGTCGCTGCGGTCTGGAGCGTCACCAGCCAGCGGAGCGCCCGCAAGCCTGCCTCCACATAGTCCGGCGTGCCGCTGGACACGCCGGTCAGGATCAGCGCCTGGGGCAAGCGGGCGTTGTCGTAGGAGAGCCCTTCCTCGAACCACACCCAATCCTTGGTCTCCACCCGCCCCAGAAGCACCATCAGCCGGTCGGCGAGCAGAAGCCGCATGCGCTTCGCCGCCGGGTCGTCCGCATGTGCCGCGCAATACGCATCGAGGCCCAGCAAGGTGAACGCCCAGGCGCGGGGCGAGGAAAAGCCTTCCACCGTGCCCAGCGCCGCGCAGAACAGATCGGCCGCCCAGCGCCGGCGGGAGGCATTGTCGTCCAGGCGCGCACAGGTGCCGAGCGCCCACAGGGTCCTCCCGTGGCTGTCTTCGGAGCCGCTCTCTTCCAGCCAGCGGCGATCGAAGCTCATGAAATTGCGAAACCGTCGCAGGTCCGGGTTCCAGGCATGTTGCACGAACGCCGCGAAACGGGTCGTCATGACCTCCGTCAAGGGTGCTTCGCCCGGGGCATTGAGGGCGCAGGCCAGCAGCAGGGCGCGCGCGTTATCGTCGACGCAATAGCCGTGGGACCGGTCGGGCACCGCATGCACGGCATGCTGGTAGAGGCCGGTATCGTCGCACATCGACAGAAAATGGCTGAGATGGAGAGTGGGCACCGGCGGGCGCACATGCGCCGGCGCACCCTGCGTGCGTTGGGCGATAACATTCAGGCGATGCGCGCGCCGCGCGTTTTCGAAGGTGGCGACGTAGCGTTCGGCGGTGCGCTCCCATGTCATGGAACGGCTGGCGGCATAGGCGCATTGGCGCATGGCCTCACGCCGCGCGTCATTGGTCAGAAGATCGGCGATTTCCGCACCGATGGCGGGGGAATCGCCGAACGGCACGAGTGCGCCCCGGCCGGCGGCCAGAAGTTCCCGCGCGTGCCAATAGGGCGTGGAGACCACCGCCCGGCCGAGGCCGAAGCTGTAGGCCAAGGTGCCGGAGGTCATCTGCGCCTCGTTCAGGTACGGCGTCACATAGACATCGCACATGGAAATGAAGTCGAGCAGGGTCGGCTGGTCCACGAACTGGTCGAGAAACACCACGTGCGCCTCGACGCCGAGCGCCCGCGCCCGCGCCACCAGGCTCTCGCGATAGGCTTCGCCTTGCGTGCGCACGAGATTGGGATGGGTCGCGCCAAGCACCACATAGACCGCGTCCGGGCCCTGCTTCAGGACCGCCGGCATGGCATCGATCATCACCTCGATCCCCTTGTTCGGGGACAGAAGGCCGAAAGTGAGAATGACCGAACGGCCGGCGAACCCCCGTCTTGCCTTCGCGGCGCCGGGCGCGACGAAGGGAAAGTCGGGAATCCCATGGGGGATGACTTCGATCTTGTCCGGCGGCACGCGATAGACCGCGAGCAGGAGGTCGCGCCCCTTCTCGGCCATGACGACGAGCTTGGATGAGACGTTGACGATACGCTCCATCACGCGCCGCTGAGCGGCGTTGGGTTCCGCGAGCACGGTATGAAGCGTGGTCACGATGGGCATGTTCAGCCGCGACAGCAATGCCACGATATAGGCGCCCGCTTCCCCACCGAAGATGCCGAATTCGTGTTGCAGGCTGACAACATCGATCTTGGCGCGATTCAATGTCTCCGCCGCACGGATATAATCTTCGATCCGGTCATCATTGATCTGGACCATCACGGTGGAGGGATAATCATAGGCTTGATCATGGTCGTTCATGGCGACGATGGAGGTGGTGATCTGCGCCGGCGCAGCGGCGATGGCATGCTGAAGATCGGTGGTGAATGTGGCTATGCCACAGCGGCGCGGCAGGGAATTGCCGATGAAGGCAACATGCTTGACTTGGGTCACGGTCGCATCTCCGGAGCGCGGAAGGATGTGTCCGCTGGGGAAGGGAAAACTTGGGTCGGGGCGGCGAAACCGGCGGTCCGCGCTGCCGCCGCCGACAGCTCGGGCGCAGCCAGCAGATCCGGTTGCGGCGCATCGGCGGCATATGCGATCAACGCCTTCGCGCCGCGCAGGCCGGCCTTGATCGGCGCGCATTCCCCCTGCAGGAAGATCGCGCCGCCGACCGCCACGTCGAGGCCGCCGACGCGGGCGTTGCCTTTGAGCATCAGCATCCAGGTCTCGTGCGGCGCGTCCAGCGACCAGGCTACGCCGGGGGCAAGATCGACCCGTTCAAGGACAAAATAAGGCGTGGCCGCCAGCAAGGTCCGGCCGTTGCCCAGTGCACGCGGCGCCGCTTGCGGGGAAAGCGGCGCCATATGTGTTGCGGCGACGGCCTGGTCGGCATGCAGTTCACGCGTGCGGCCATAGTCGAAAAGGCGAAAGGTCACGTCGCTGCGCTGTTGGATTTCGGCGATGACGAGACCAGCTCCGATCGCGTGGATGGTTCCGGCGGGGACACAGACCACATCGCCTTTGAGCACGTCGCGCCATTCGATGCGCTCGGCGATCGAGTGATCTTCGATCGCGGTGCGCAATTGTGGTGGCGTAAGCGGACCGTTCAGGCCGACGGCTACCTGCGCGCCGGGCCTGGCGGAAAGGATGTACCAAGCTTCCGTCTTACCGTGTTCCTGGCCGAGAGTACGCGCGAACGCATCATCGGGATGGACCTGGATCGACAGGGGCTGAGTGGTGAACAACAGCTTGAGAAGCAGGGCCGTCTCGGGAGCATGCGGATCGGCACGCTCGAACCAGAGTTCGCCGATGGCACCGTCGACAGGGGCGATGGTGCGCCACGGCAGCAGGTCGGTGCTGCCCCATGGCTTGCGAACCACGCGCACGCAGGCCTGTTCGATTGCCATGATCGTCTCCTCGACCGTGCCGCTGAGATCGGGACGATCTGAGACCGGGCATGTTCATTCGTTTGGCGCGATGCGCCAGCCGCAGCGGTCAGTGACGCCGGTTCGGCACAGCGGACGAAATGTCGCCGGTGACGTCCACATGGGCTGCATCGCTCTCCAGACGCAGCTCCTTATCGGAAAAGGTCAGGTTCAGCAGGCGCCCGTCGTCGGTCAGTAGTTGAACCACCCGCCGACCGAACACCCCACGCAGGGCCGCCGGCGAAAGCCGGATTTCCCCAGAACTGGTGATGCCGACGGGTGCATTGAAGAAGCTGTCGAAGTCATAGGTCGCGCGACCTATTTCCTGCCCGTCGCACCTCAGCACGCCCTCGCCCGCAACTCCACCGATATAGCGCATGGTAAACACTCCACTACATTGGATATATTTCTTGCTCCTATGGATACGACATCGCTTCTTTCGATGGCGATCCACGCAGTACCGCTCTACCGCACGTCGGATTTCCGAAGACGGCAACAGAAATAGGAAAGACCGGTACGCAAGGGTTGGCACAAGCGTGCGTCTGCTAGATTTTCGCCAGCATCTATATATCTAAACGACAAAACACACACGAAAGTCCCAATATCATATTATCAATAGTAAGCCGAAACATCGAAATTACAAGATTTTCATCGAAATTTAGGCTTATTTTTTCAGAAAATTGTTCGGAACAATAAAGATATTTACTCTTCGTAATTCCAAATTTTTCTTCCGCCACTCCAGCGTGATGCAACATTTACATCGTGTAAGAAGTTCCTTTTATGAGCCAACGCCAGCCTTGGCTTACCCCTTAAGAGCCATCCAACACAGCGCTGCGGGATCAAGAAGCGAAGGCTTAGGGTTCGCGACAGCACTGACTGTGCGCTTTCCTCAAAACCATATCTCGCCACCCAGGTGGCGCCCCCTCGCTTGGCCGGACGATGACATATATGATTCCAATCTTCGAGCGTGTCATCGGATGACAGCCTTGTCGCTCGGCAACATGGCGATGGAATAGGGGCGCCGGGATTGTCCATCGACACCGTTCTTGATGATCCAGGCGACAGGCGTTGCGGCGAGCACGGACGCCATGAGTGCGGCAATCATATCTGTGGTTCCTTTGATGGGCAGGGACGCGGAAGTCACTCCGCGCAGTTCGCCATGGCGAGGGGAATGAGACGTCGGTCTCCGGCGACGCGGAAGCGCAGGGCGTCCTGGATCGACCAATCGGCGCGGGAGAGATCGCCGGCGTCTTGGAACGAGACCGCGACCACGGCTTCCAGCTCCTGGAATGACACCCCCGAGACCTCCAGGATTGCGATGAGCTGGAACGGCGCCTCGGCGGTGGGGCTGGGCTTGATGTCGAGCACGCGCGCTGAGACTTTGAGCGTGCCGCCGCGCTCGAAGCGCACCTCCATGTCGAGGTTTTCCAGCATGCTCAGCACATCATCCGCCCGGCTGGTTTTTTGGCCCAGAGCGGTATCGCGCGAGCCCGGCTGGAACACCAAGGCCACGAGCGGGGTCTTGCGGCCTTTGCGACAGAACAGGCGCAGGCGGGTCGTGTCGTCGAAGCGGCTGCTGGCGACTTCGGCAGTGGCGCCGATCGCGGAGCCCATGCCTCCGGCGGCCTGCAGGCTGAGAGGGATATAACGGCGCGCGGTGTTGTCGATATTCCAGGCCCGCATCTCGTCCGGGGTGAGCCAGTGGGGCGCGCCTTCCGGCGTCTTGGCCGCGAGCGCCAGGAAGCGGGGATCTATGCCCATGCTCAGCGTGTAGTCGATCAGCCGCCCCATGATCTGCTGGGTATAGGCCGTCGTGCCCGAGAAGGAGAATTGATGCACGCCGAGGCGGGTGCCGGTGGCGCCCTCGAAGCGGTCGAAGAGATCGCCCTGGTCCTCGGCGCCGGGGTCTTGCGCGATCATGTAGCGCTTCACGCCGCCGAGAATGGCATAGGCGCAAGCGCCGATGCAGACCTCCCCGAGGCTGGTGCCGAAGCCCGCCTTGCGGATCAGTTCGCCCAGCTTGGCGGCGGAGGCGAGATCCCCGCCCGGCGAGACGAACTGCAGCATGCCGCCATCGGGATTGTCGCGGGCGAAGGCGGCGAAGGCCTGCGGCGTCTCCGGCGTGATCATGCCGACGGCGAGGTCTGCGCGCTCGACGGCATTGCCGCTGCAGATCGCGCTCGGCGGGGAGAAGAAGCGCATGGGCTTGCGCAAATCGGCGGGGCGATAGTCCGGCGCATCGCAATCCGGCTCTTCCGCCAATGCCTGGGTTGACGAAGCCGCCAGCGCCAGGATGGCGACGGCGGCAACGCTTGCGAAGATGCGCGAGATCATCCTTCGCTCCGCATGGGCGGCTCGGTGCGATTGGGCTCGATGCGATTGGGCTCGATGCGATTGGGCTCGGTGCGATACGGCGGCCGGTCAATGGCGAGGCTCCATCGGGTCTTGGCGTACCAGGTCTCCTGCGCGTCCGGATCGGCGAACACCCAGCCGTGCTCCAGATAATTCTTGGCCGTCAGTTCGTTGCCCTTGACGCCGAAGAAGATCATCAGGGTCAGATCAAGAATGCAGGCCGTGAGCGCGACCAGGGCCACGTCCTTCGGCTCCAGGTCCGCCAGGCTCTGGCTGATGCTGGTGGAGAAGTTGATCACATTGATCAGGATGCCCCAGACATAGAGGCGGCGCAGGAACAGCGGGATGCCGAAGAAGGTGGAGAAGAAGAACAGGACCCAGCTCCAGCCGACCTTGATGCGCTTGAGCTCGCCCGTCTTCGGGTTTTTCATCAGAACTTTCATGCTTTCCCCCAGAATGACGCGATGATGTGATGACGCGATGGAAACGAGAGTGAGATCGCGGCTCAGCGCTGCGTGGCGGGCGCGGCCATCCCGACGCCGCCGCTGAGCACGAAGCCGGTGCGGCCATCGGCGAGCTGGGCGGGAAGCAGCGTTGCCGCCGCCTCGCCCTTCGGCTGGATGGCAAGGCGCGGCCCGGTCCATGAGAGGGCTTCGCCGACATCGAGCACGGCGCATTCCCCAGCGTCTGTGAGGATGTCGCGCACGCGCCGCCGCGCTGGTCCCGGCCGTTCCGAAAGCAAGGTGGTGAGCTGCTGCGGGGTGCGGCAGAAGACCGTGCGCTCGACGATGGTGCAGCGGCCGCCTTCGACGCAGCGCTCTTCGCTTGGCTGCGCGACCGATGCGGCCTGCGACGCCGAGGCAACCTTCTGCGCCGACCGCAGCGCTGCGAGCGCGGCCATGGCCTGGTCGAGCTCGCGCTGTGCCTGTGCTCGCTCGCGCCGCACTCCCTCCAACGGATCGGGACCGCCGCCGCCCGCCAGACCCTGGAACGCCTGCGCCATGCCGGACGGGCCACGCGCCATACCCATGGCCAGGCTCTGCATGCGGCGCGCCTGATCAGCCTGGATGGCGGCGGAGCGCTCCTGCAAGCGCCGCTCGGCCGACTGCACGGCTTGGCGCGCCCACGCGACACGCGCCTGAGCCGCGTCCAAAGCACTGGCGGCGATATTGGCTTGCGCCTGTGCCTGCCTCTCTCGCGCCTCGGCATCGCGCACCGCGCGCGTGTCCTCCTGACGGC
The DNA here is from genome assembly GCF_043195105.2 of Roseixanthobacter finlandensis. Lineage (NCBI taxonomy): Bacteria > Pseudomonadati > Pseudomonadota > Alphaproteobacteria > Hyphomicrobiales > Xanthobacteraceae > Roseixanthobacter > Roseixanthobacter finlandensis. The sequence continues at coordinate 1,536,017 of NZ_CM195536.1, forward strand.
GCGCCTCATCCTGGCGCTGCGTTTCCTCCTGACGGCGGGCTACCTCCTGGCGCTGTGCGTTTTGCTGCTTGCGCGCCGCTTCGCGCGCCTGAAGGGAGCGTGCCGTGTCCTCCTCGATCTCGGTCAGGCGGCGATCGATGGTGGCGTAGGGCTCATCCCCCACGAGCTGCTTCAGGGCCTCCTTGATGGGAAGGTCCTCCAAGGCACCCCCATCGGCAGCGGGGACGGCAACGCCCACACCGGCCAGGCGCTGCACGCGCCAGAGGATGGTCCAGAGCCGCTGCGCGGCGGTCTGCACGTCCGTCCGCTGCAACTCGGCCTGCGGGATCCAGTTCGCCGCAAAGCGCCTGCGGGTCGCGGCCGCCAGATCGCTCAATTGCCGGTCGGTCGAGAGGCCATCGCCATAGGCCTTCTTGAAGAGCACCGTCTGCGCCAGGCAAAGCTCGGTGCCGGTCACCTCAGGCCGCCGGGGCTTTGCGTCAAGCTTCGACAAAGGCTCCGGCGCCTGCGCGATGAGATTCTGTGCGGGCGACGGCGGCGGCCGCGAGACGCCTTTCTTCTGGAGCGCCGCCCAATCGCACAGGCCGCCCATGGCCTGCGCCAGTTCCGCATTGAAAAAGCCGTCAATCTGCTCGGGGGTGATGCCGATCATCATGAGCGACAGGCGGAGCATAACCAGCTCGTTGTCGCTCGGCTTTTCCGGGAGGACGTACTTCTGCTCGAAGATGCGATCCTTGTAACCGTACTCGGACCGGGCCGCGGCAGGGAAGGCGAGCAGGCCAAGGCAGCCGCACAGCGCAAGCGTCCTGATCAGCCTGGGAGAGGCCATCGGAGGGGTTCCTTTCTGAGGGGGCGAAGCCCTGGAAAAATCGGGCATCGGCGGAGATGAATTTCGTAACGTGCACTATAATGCGTAGCACAGTAGTGCACAATGACGCGCCATCGCACCATGGTGGATGCGCAACATGTGCTTGGTGCAAACGTTCGACGCTGCCGTCTGGCGATCGGCCTCTCGCAGGAAGAGGTGGCCGAACGCATGGGCGTCGATCGTGCCTACGTCAGCGGCTTAGAAAGCGGGCGCAGAAATCCCACACTCACTACAATATGGGCTATCGCGCAGGCTCTTGGCGTTGAGATGTCGACATTAGTAAGCGTCGCTGGGGCGAGCGAGCCAGCGCCCCCCATCCGAAAGCGCGCCCCTCGTCGGAAGCCTACCGGATGATAATGCTGGGAGGCCTTGAGGCCTCCCAGCTTTCCGCTCACGCCTTGCAATCGGGATGCATGAGGGCGAGTTGGCTGATCGGCCGCGTGATCACCGGCAGATCGTCGAAGCCGTGCCATTTGAGCGTGGCCCGGGTCGCATCGCGATTGATCACTTCGGCCGGCCACCAGCCGTTGAACTCACCCTCTTCATAGTCCGGTGCCAGCACCAGGTGTCCGCTGGCAATCTGGGGCCAGAGCCCCACGGCGACCTCTTTACTGACGACACCGAGATTGCCGCCATCGAGCCTGTTCTGCGATGCGATGGCCACGGCAGAGACAGGCTTGTCCGTGGCGCCCGAGGCCGTCTCAGCGGCCGTTTCGAGCGTCGGCGCTGCCGTCGCCGCCTTCGCAGCCGTCTTGGCCTCAGCGGCCTTCGGAATCAGCTGCACGACAGGCGCCGCCTTGGCCGCGCTATCGGCCACGGCCGAGAGCTCGCTAATCATGCGCGGCGTGACAGCGCCGAGCAGGGGAGCGCCCTCCTTGTCGAAGGCGCCGCGCGCCAGGCTGGCAATGAGCTTTGCCTCCTTCGCCGGGTTCAGCGTCACGCAGCGATGGCCGAGGCCCTCGGCAGCGGCGCGCGCCTTTTCGGCGGCCTCGCCCTCGAACTTTGCCGCCTGGGACGGCGTGGCATTGAAGAGCACGAGAATGCCGGAGGAAGCGGCCTGAGATTTGACAGTCATGATGTGATCTTTCGTAAGGCTGGCGGCAGTCTCCGCCTCTGTATTGTATCATAATACCGTCGTTTTGTCAAGCAACTCGTGCGGAGGGGAGGCTTTGGCTTCGAGTCGAACCTCAAATCGCGCTTGAATATTTGACCCTCAGCGGCTCAAGGCGGCGATGTATCTGATCTGCCCGCGAGAGCGGCTTTGGGGAGGCATGACGCCCGATACAATCGAGATCGCTGCTCAACGCGGAGGCGCAGAACGTGTTCATCAACTCGAGATAGTCGCCTCGCGCGCACGCGAGAGCAGCACGATCAGAATGTGGGGTGCAATGTGGGGAGAGGCATCGTTCGAGATAGATAAGTCTTTAATTTCAACGACTTATCGCAATGATTGGCGGAGAGAGAGGGATTCGAACCCTCGATACGGTTGCCCGTATACACGCGTTCCAGGCGTGCGCCTTCAACCACTCGGCCACCTCTCCACGGCGCGGCCCGAAGGCGCGCGCGGAACTCATATGCAGGGGAGCGGCGCGGGGAAGCATCGGAGCATGTTCATGCCCTCAGCCGTCCCGAGCCCGCCGTCCTCCGTGCACCACCCGGTCTTGCCCGTTGTGACGGACAGAGCACAGGCGCGATGCACTGCATACCCGCCGAAGCTGTCGTGAAACGTGCGACGCCGGTTGAAGCGCCACGCTCTGGCAAGGCGGCGGAATATAGCGGCTCGCGCGCCTGAGACAAGCCGGTCGGCGAAACTTTCTGCCCGGCTCAACACAAGTCTTTGCACCCCTCCCGCAATCGCCTGTGATCAGCCCGTGGAGGCCCGCGCGGGAAGGGGTGCGGGGGCGCGAGCGATACGCCCTATACATTGTTGATCCAAGCGGTGGAGGAGCTGCGTGTTCGCTCGCTGCTCCGCCCGCCATGGCGATGGCGCAGAGCGCGCCCTGGCCAATGTGGACCGGTTTCTGGAGATGAGTCACGGCGTCGCTGGACTGCATTCGCGCAGTCCGTGAGCAGCGGATGGGATGATGCCCAGCGCACCGCCGAGGGGCGCCCCGACAGCGAGGCGGATGCGGTCTCCCTGATCACCATGCATTCCGCCAAGGGTCTGGAATGGCCTGTGGTTATTCCGATCAATACGATATCCGCGCCGCCCGCGACGGAAGGTGCCATTCCGGACCGCGCAGCTGGCATCTTTACTGGGAAGGCGTTTGGCATCGCCGCGCCCCCATACGCGGCGATTCACGCCGACGAGGTGGCTGAGAGGGAGCGGGAGCAGATGCGCCTCTGGTACGTGGCAACGACCCGCGCGATGGACTTCCTGTTTGTTGGCGAGGTCGGCCACGTTGAAGAAATGCCCTTTGGCGCCGCCTCGGATGAGCGCCGCCTCGGATGAGCGTCACCTCGTTCCATCGCCGCTTCCGCATCGCGACGTCGCTGACGCCATCCAATACCAGAAAAAGCTCCGGCTCCAGGCGGCACGGGCGCGCCTGAGCGCAAGCCAGGGGACATCGCACGGTCGGCCTCGCCGTGGGCTATGATAGTTTCTCACAGTTCAGCCGGGAATATCGCCGGATGTGCGGCAGGCCGCCCGGCCAGAACGGGGCGTCGTTGCGCGCCGAGGGCTCCGTCCGGGCCGAGCGCGTCGCGTGGCTTCGGTGCGTCGATGCGAGTCGTGAATCGCTCTCCATCAATAATTGAGAGACGGATTCACGGATCAGGTTCTAGGGTTCGCCCCTGCCGCGATAGGCCATCATGATGAGCCGATCGAACATCCGGTCCGAAAGTTGGCGTCGAAGGAACAGCAAGGGGCCGGCCGCGAGCCCTGCATGATAGCGCGGGCGCGGGCGCCTTGCCCGCAGTGCCCGCACCACGAGGTCGGTGATCACCTCCGGCCCCGGCGCGCGCGCCTCCTGCTTGCGCAGGCGCATCTCTGCGGCCACAAGATCGGCATAGGCGCCTTCGCCTGATAGCCGCCGGTTCTCTTCTGCCGCAATGCCGCTCCACTCGGAGCGGATACCGCCCGGCTCGATCACGACCACATCGATGCCGAACTGCCGGACCTCGTTGCGCAGCGAGTCCGAATAGCCTTCGAGCGCGAATTTGGAGGCGTGATACCAACCGCCCAAGGGGAAGGCGAACTTGCCGCCGCTCGAGGATATGTTGACGATCTTGCCGCTGTGCCGCCCGCGCATGTGCGGGAGGACAAGCTGGATCAGCCGTGCCGGGCCGAGCAGGTTGGTCTCTATCTGCTGGCGCGCGAGATCGAGCGGCACATCCTCGATCGCTCCATATTGGCCATAGCCCGCTGCATTGATGAGGACATCGATCCGCCCTTGCTCGGCGATGATCCGCTCGACGGCGGCGACACATTGCGCCTCGTCGGTCACGTCGAGCGCCATTGCTTTCGCGCCCTTGCCGGCGAGAGTCGCCAGCCGCTCGGTTCGCCGGGCCGCGGCGTAGACGACATACCTTTCGGACAGAAGGCGGCTGGCGATATCCGCACCCATGCCCGAGGAGGCGCCGGTGACGAGGGCGACGGGAGGCGATGCTGAAGTCATGGGGTTCTCCGACATTGTAACAAGTCGGCCGTTCACCTAAGCTATGGGGTAACCCCATAGTCAAGAGATGATGATGCTGATTGGAGAAGTGGCCCGGCTATCCGGGTTGTCAAAGGACGGCATTCGTCATTACGAGCAATTGGGGCTGATCGGTTCGATCCCGCGCCGGGCCGGAACTCGTACCTATCGTGACTATGACGCTTCGGTGCTTCCGGCGATCGAGCGGGTGAAGCAGGCGCAGCATCTCGGTCTGTCGCTCGCGGAAATTATGCCGCTGTTGCAGGCGTTCGGGAACCATCAGCTGAGCGATGCGGAGACGATTGTTTTTCTTGAGGAACGGCTCACGGCGATGCGGGGCAGGATCGCCGACCTGTCCGAAATAGCCCGCTTCATCGAAGCGAAGCTTGAGGCATACCGGGCGGGCAGGGGCGCCGACCATGCGCGGAAATTCTGCCGGGCATCATCGAAGATGGCAGACCGGTAAATCTGCCTGTCCCAATTGTTCCACAAACTCCACAAACTGGAGCGGGCCCGCCGCTCCGGCGTGAAGGGACACGGCGGCTTGGCGCGGGTTTTCCTTCAGCCGCCAGCATGACAGGTTCGGGTTCCAACCTCGAACCGTCGCGCGCCGACTGTACCGTTTCTCCTGGCCGCCACATTCCAGAAGCGTTCGCCGACCATTTCTTTCGCTCTCGGCCCACAGCGCCTTCGCGCGTTCAGCGTCCAGAGCGTAGGGACGGACACCTTCGGCGTCGGGAGAAAGCTGCGCCTCGGTAACCGTCGCGACATGGCAATTCTCGCAGTAGCGTTCGCCGACTTCGTCGGCGTGAGCGAGAATACCGGCCTAGAGTGACGTCGCTGCTCCTTATGCGATAGTTTTCTCAAAGTAAGAAAGGTTCCCTCTTCGCCTCCTTTTCCTTATTGATATTCTCGATCATCTGGTTGGGTACATCCTCGCCTGCGTGCCGGGCCAGGACGGTCCTGATTGCACCGGGATGGACGGCGGTGGCCTGCACGCCGCGACCACGGTAGCGTCTGGCAAATTCCACCGTGAACAGTACATTGGCTGTCTTCGAGCGAGCATACACAATCCAAGGGTCGTAATCGGTGCTCTCAAAATTCGGATTATCCAGATTGACATCAGCGAAGCGGTGCCCTCCCGATGCCAAGTTTACAAGTCGTCCCTTGGCTGCAAAGAGCGATGCGATGCGGTTGATAAAGCCCTCCTTAAAATCATAGTCGAAAGCTTCAAGGTTTCCAAAGCTCCCCTTGCACGCGCCTGGTCATTCTGTATCGGCAGCCATCATGACCTGAGCACCAAATCAGCGCCGCGTCCGATCAGGCCAGTCAAATCACCGCAGGCGTTTGGCCGCCTGACCACGCATCATAGCGCGCCAGGCATAGGCGGGATCGAGCCGACACTCCTCTCGGAACTGGATTGCGAGTCCCTCATTCTTCGGGAGGGAAATCCGTGGAGGCGGCCAACTCCTTTTGCGTCTGCACGGACGTCAACCGCTCACTGAGCGCTTTCTCAATCATCGTATAGGAATCGCTGCCCAACACGATCCGGCGGGGCGCGGGTTCCTGTTCGACGGTATCGATCATCACGCGTACCATTTTTATGGGATCGCCGTTCGGCATGCGCTTCGGGTCGTCCAGCACGGAGCGGATCATGCTGATCGGTGTCCCTTTATAGGCGTCCGGTTCGGCTCCCATGCGGGCGCTGGCGGTGCTGCGAAACGCTGTGCGGGCACCTCCCGGTTCGACGATCGTCACGCCGATGTTGAACGCCGCGACTTCTCCGGCGAGGGAATCGAAGAAGCCCTCAAGCCCCCATTTGCTCGCATGATATAGTGATGCACCGGGATAGGTGGCCTGCCCGCCATAAGTCGACAGAGCGAGGACGCGACCGCCCCCCTGCGCCCGAAGATGCGGCAGGGCGGCCCGTGTCACCTGGATCGGACCTATCAGATTGGTATCGATTTGGTGGCGAACCTGCGCATCGGTCAGCCCCTCGGCGGCGCCGAAGAGGCCATAGCCCGCATTGTTGACGACCACATCGATCCGGCCGAGCGCCGCGAAGGCCCGAGATACGACATCGTGGATCGCCGGAACGTCGGTCACGTCGAGCTGAGCGGTCCAGAGACGATCGCCGTATTTGGCCTTGAGGTCCTCCACGGCGTTCAATTTGCGCAGCGTGCCGGCGATACGATCACCGCGTGCGAGAAGTTGCTCGGCCATCTCGCGGCCGAAGCCGCTGCTGATCCCCGTGATTAGCCAGGTGCGGGCCATTTTCATTCCTTCCACCGAGGTTGTTCGTCAGAAAGATAGGCCTTAGGATTAGTCGCCATAACCCGCCTAATTTGGCATGCCATGATGGTAAATCCGCATGAATAACCAGCCCACCCTGGTCGAGCTGCGGGCTCTCGCGGCCATCGCTAGGCATCGGAGCTTTCGCAAGGCGGCCGACGAGCTGGACATGGCGTCGTCAACGATCAGCCATATGCTGACCGGATTGGAAGCCCGGGTCGGGTCACGCCTGCTCAATCGGACCACGCGCAGCGTATCGCCTACGCAAGCGGGTGAACGGCTGGTCGCTCGCTTGCTGCCCATCCTCAGTGAGCTTGATACTGCGCTGGCCGAAGTCGACGCGACGCGCGAGCAACCGAACGGTCTGCTGCGGCTTACTGCGTCGGAGACCGTCTCGATGCTGCTGATGCAGACCATCATACCAAGATTTTTGGGACGATATCCCGAAATGACCGTGGATCTCGTTGCGGAGGCGGCCTTGGTCGACATCGTGGCGGAAGGATATGATGCAGGGTTTCGGCTGGGAGAAGCCGTGCCGCGCGACATGGTCGCGGTCCGCTTCGGCGGCCCGTCGCGGATGCTCGCGGTCGCCTCGCCAGCTTATCTGGCCGGTCGCGAAGCGCCGCTTACGCCCGACAACCTCGCCAGGCACCAATGTGTCCGGTCGCGCACGCCGAACGGCAGGCCATACAAATGGGAGTTCGAGCAGCGCGGTCATGCGTTGAATCTTGATGTCACCGGGCCACTGACTCTTAACCGCACCGAGCTGATGGTCGAAGCGGCGCTGAAAGGGCTCGGGATCGCCTTCGTGCCGGAACCGCTGGCAGGACCTTATATCAATGCCGGCGCGTTGAAGGCCGTGCTGCAAGACTGGTGTCCGACCTATCCGGGCTTGTATCTGTACTACCCTGGCCATCGTCAGGTGCCCGCCGGCCTTCGTGCTTTTATCGATGTACTTAAAGCCACGCCCATCGGTGTGACCAGAGCCTGATCTGATCAGCTTGCGATGCAAGCTGATCAGTGCGTGCTCTAGGCGGTTCCGTCGGCCTGCATCCATGACGATGCGTCATCCACTTCCGCCCGTCCCGTGCAGGGAAACGTGGCTGCGCCCCGGTTTGTGGAGCGACGGGCATAGGAAGCCCTTTCTGATACGCCGGTGGTCCTGATCGTAGGCCCACGCCGTGCCGGCAAGACCACGCTTGTCCGAAAAATGGGAGATGCCGGCCGGACCTGTGTCATGCCCGACGATCAAACGGTCCTCCAGGCCGCCCGATCCGATCCCGCCGGCTTCATCCGCGGCCTGGACCGGGCGAGCTCCGCGCTGGATAGAGAGCAGGGTGCCGATACCGTAATCCGCCCCCGATTTTGGATCGACCCGCACCGGCACGCCTCACCGCGCGCGCAGGCGGCGCGCCATATGGGCGAGGCGGTGGCGAGATGCTTCTGCACCGAGCTTTCCGAGATGCCCAGATGGCGTGCCACATCGGCATGGGTGAGACCCTCGATCCGGTTCAGAACGAAAATCTCCTGCGTGCGCCGGGGCCGTTCCTGCACAAGGGCATGGACGCGCTCAAGCTGGAGGCGAACATCGACAATATCCTCCGGCGAGGGCTCGTCCGCCGCAATCTGCATGAAGGCTTCAGGCGCCATCGTCTCCGTCCGTCGGAGGGCTTCGCGCTTGTGGTGGTTGATCAGCAGGTTGCTGGCGATGGCATAGAGATAGGCGCGAAGGTCGTGAATGCGGGTTTCCGGATGCTCCTGTACGTTCAAGAAGGTATCCTGCACCATGTTGCTGGCCGTGTGCCCGTCGCGCAGGCGCCGCCGGAGATAGCTCCGCAACTCGCTTCCAGGGTCAAGAAGACACGCGACGTGTCCGGCTGCAGATATTGATCCCTCAACTCAAAACTCATTGACCTGCCGCATTGAACACCCGCCACGCCAGCGGAAGTGGGGCGGCGTGTCGCGGCTGCGGCTGGGTTGATACTCACGGCCAGCAGCGCGCTCGCCCCGCCCGACTACGTCGCGCGCTTCTACAATCGCCGACGCAGGCACTCGACACAGGGCAATCTGAGCCCCGTCGAGCTCGAGGAACGAGCCAAATTAGCTCACCCCCGCGTCCACTGAACCGGGAGTAGGCCACTCCAACGTCAAGCGGTCCGATTTCCTTACGCGGGATCAGACCGCTCTGGCCGCGCTATGCTTCCGCTCGGTAGCGCGGGAGGTTGCTTTCCAGCAGGCCCAGCATGTCGTCGCGGACGGGATCGTGCGAGCCGTTCGTCCAGGCCGCCGCCAGCGGCAGGACATCAAGCTCTTCCGCTCCGGGGAAGGCGAGGGGCACGTAGACTACCCCGGGAATGCTCATTCGCGCGGTCCATCGCGGAACCAGCGCCACGCCGAGCCTCGCGGCGACGAGGCCGACGATGGTCTGCTTTTCGCCCGCGACCTGGGCGATGGTCGGCCGTAGCCCCGCCTGGGCGAACAGCTTGATCGTGAGGTCGTGGCTATGCGGCCGCAGCCTGCGGTTTGGAACGATAAGCTGCTCCTCCGCCAGCTCGTGAACCGTGATTGAGGAGCGGCGGGCAAGGCTATGGTCGCTTTGCACCGCCACCACGACGCTCTCACGCAGCAGATGGCGGAGCTCAATCTGGCGGGCGAGCTGCCTCGGCGGTCGGATCAGTGCAAGATCGAGCCGCCCGGACAGCAGGCGCGGCAGCAGGCCGACGGTCTTGTCCTCCACAAGCTCGACCACGATGTCCGGCCGCTGGGCGCGGAAATCATGCAGCAGCATCGGCACCAGGCCGGCGGCGGCGGTATCGACCGCGCCAAGGCGCAGCGTCAACGCGGTCAGCCGCACCCGCTCGCGGAACCGGAGCGTCATCTCGTCGGCCGCCCGCAGCAGGGGCAGCGCATCCGCCAGTAGCATCACCCCGTCATCGGTGAGCGCGACACTGCGCGTGGTGCGCACCAAGAGGCGCGTGCCCAACGACTCCTCAAGCAGTTGCACATGGCGTCCGAAGGCGGCAGGCATCAGGTCCATGCGCCGCGCGGCGCGGCCGAAATGCAGCTCGTCGGCGACGGCGACGAAGCATCTCAGCTGATGAAGATCCATGGCCGGCCATCTCTCTGGGGGCAGCCAGATTATTTCAATAAATTATATAATCCAGCCTCGATTAAAGGATGGCCGCGACCGCCCTAGGATAGGTGGGACAGGTGTGAACATAAGCGCCGATCACGACCGAGGGAGGACGGCGAAATGCTGCGCACAGACGCAGGCCGGTCGAGGCGTGCCCTTCGACGCTGGTCCCCGCCATTCCAATCACAACTTTCCGGAAGGTCACGCCCGTGCTGTCGCGCCCTTGCTGTCCCGGCGCTGCATGGGACGGACGCCCCCGCCAGCGCCGGGCTCCTCGCGGCGTGCCGCTTCGACCGTTGATTTTACATCCTGTCCAGGAGAACCTTCGATGAAGACCTACAAGATCGCGGCTATCCCCGGCGATGGCATCGGCAGCGAGGTGATATCGGCCGGTGTGGAGGTTCTGCACGCCATGGCCACCCGCGAGGGCACCTTCTCCTTTCAGGTCGATCATTTCGACTGGGGCGGCGAATACTACAAGCAGCATGGCGTGATGATGCCGGAGAACGGCCGCGACCTGATCCGTCATCACGACGCAATTCTGTTCGGCTCGGCCGGCCACCCGGAGATTCCCGACCACATCACCCTCTGGGGGCTGCGGCTCAACATCTGCCAGCCCTTCGACCAATATGCCAATGTGCGCCCGACCCGCATCCTGCCCGGCATCACTTCGCCGCTGCGCAAGGTGCAGGGCCCCGAGCTGGACTGGGTCATCGTCCGTGAGAACTCGGAGGGAGAGTATGCCGGCGTCGGCGGCCGCGTCCATCGTGGGCAGGCGCTGGAAGTGGCGACGGATGTCGCCATGTTCACCCGCGGCGGCGTCGAGCGCATCATCCGTTTCGCCTTTAAGCTCGCACGCTCGCGTCCGCGCAAGCATCTTACCGTCGTCACCAAGTCCAACGCCCAGCGCCATGCTATGGTGATGTGGGATGAGGTGGCCACCGAAGTTGCCGCCGAGTTCCCGGATGTGACCTGGGACAAGGTGCTGGTCGACGCCATGACCGTGCGCATGGTCATGAAGCCGGAAAGCCTCGACACCATCGTCGCCACCAATCTGCACGCCGACATCCTGTCGGACCTCGCGGCAGCGGTGGCAGGCTCGCTCGGCATCGCACCAACGGCCAACCTCAATCCCGAGCGGAATTTCCCTTCCATGTTCGAGCCGATCCACGGTTCCGCCTTCGATATCACCGGCAAGGGCATCGCCAATCCGATCGGCACCTTCTGGTCGTCGGTGATGATGTTGGAGCATCTGGGCGAGAAGCCCGCCGCCGACCGGCTGATGAGCGCCATCGAGCGCGTCACCGGCGACAAGCGCTTCCACACGCCCGATCTCGGTGGCACCGCCCGCACGGCCGATGTCACCGCTGGCGTGATGGAGGCCATCCACGCCGCCAACGCCTGATCGCGCGCGCCTTCTGGTACCTGGACGACGAATAAATCTCCAGGCCATGAGCAACTGGACGTGGGTTTCGTTGAATGCCCCGCGTCGTCGGCCCTGAACACAAGGATGGGGTGGCTTCGGTGACAGCGGCCATGCTGCCGATCACATGTCGGCGCCCATGGTGCCGGGCGAAGTCGCAATAGAATTCGCTGTGCAGAAAGTCGTTCTCGGCAACCAGCTCGGCGCCGAGCTTCGCGCGCCGCAGATGGTCGGGCCGAGCGGTCGCAAAGTCGTAGCGGGCCTTGGCGCATCAGTGTTCGGCTGCGTCTGCAACAATTTCGGCTGTGCCCTGATCCACCGCGGCTCGGCCTTTACCCAGCTCTCGCTGTTCGCGCGGCGCGACAAGACGGGCAACCTGCATCTCGCTAATCATCTCGGAATAGCAACGACCCGGAGACGATCCATCGGCGGATCGAGAGCGGTGATTTCACCCCCGCCGACATTGTCAATGACCCCTTCCGCGTCGCTTCTGACCATGACTACGCGGACGATGTCCGCGACATCGAGGCGGCGACGCCGTCCCGCTTCAACGCCGATGCGCGTCGCCTGTTCGAGATGTCCGGCAGCGTCGGCAAGATGATGCTCATGGCTATCCGGCTCCTCCCGCAATTATAGCCCGGTTTCATGAGGGAGGGGTTGGCAGGGGCGGCACCTTCCCTCTGTTTCGCCCGCCTGCGAATGCGCGGCCCAATGGGCCGAGAATGGCCACGGCTTGCGGAGAGGCGCACGCCCCATATGAGCGCCAATCGCACCGCCTCCGCAGCGCCGAACTTCCCCGATATGTGCGCATTCCGCGGGGTTAATTCCTCCCTCTCAAGGGGCAAGGCGCAGTTCGATAAAGGTGTCGGGCCCGTAGTGGAGCGTATTGCGCGCGTAATAAGGTGGCACCTGCATGTCGAACTGGGCGTGGCCGTGGCTGACATCGCTCCGCAGGACATCGGTGCGGCTGGCGATGTCAAGGACGAGCCGCTCGCCCGGCTTCAGCACCACGGGCTGGGGCGTGAGGCTGAAGCGCAGCGTCACCGGCACGCCGGGCGTGAGGGGTTCGGGCTGATCGATGTTGATGGCGATCTCGGTGGCGGTGGAACGCGCGGCGTCGATCCTGCGACAGGCGGGACGGATCGCGCCCATGGAGAGGATCTGGTAGGCGCCATCGGCCGAGACGATGCCGGTGCGGGCCACCACGTAGGAATCGATTTCGTTCGAGCTGAAGGAAAGGCTCAAGGTCACGGGTCCGGTCAGCTCCGTCTCCTCGTGCACCGGCAGCTCGAAGGTGAGCTGCTGGTTCTCCACCTCGTCGAACCCCGCCGTCACGATGGCGCCCAGCGGCACCGCCGCCCACCGATTCGCCCCGGTATGTTCGGGTGCGGGCGTGAGCCGGTGCGTTGCGCCATCGGCGCCGCTTGAGGCGAGGTAAAGGCGAAGCGGTGCACTGCCGGGAAGCGGCCAGTCCGAAGCACTGCGATAGTCCTTCGCCCCTTCCGTCCAGTATCGCACCCGCGGCTGCGCGGCATAGCCATTGTCCGCGCCATAGACGAGATGATCGAAGAAGGCGAGTGCCTCCATCTGCCAGAGATAGACCGGCAGATCATAGGTCGCCGGGCCAATGATGAGCCAGCGCTTGTCCTTCGGCGTGCCGGCATTCTGGAACAGGTCGTAGGCGCCGAACTGGTGCAGGTTGAGATAACCTGGATTCTGTACGACGACGAACGGCACCTCGATGTCGCCCAGCACGCCGGACGGACCCGACGGCAGGGCGCTGGTCGCCCGCGTCTTACCGTCGAGCATGAGGGCGGCGAACAGCTCGCGCGTCTGACGTGTGGGGGTCATGCGCTGGAAGGCCTTCATGATCCGCGTCATGCGTTTCTTCAACTGCGGCCACCACAAGCGCTTCAGAGGCGAGTTGGTGATGTGGCTCACCACCGCACGTAGCAGCGGCGGCACGTGCAGGCGGAACTGGAGGGGCGTGAAGTTCGCCCCCATCCAGAGCGCGAAGAAATCCGGCTGCGGTGCGCCGCCGAACATGGCGATGTGGCGGAAGAAATCGGTGCACATCTCGTTGGCGAAGAAGCCTTTCAGGGCCGGCGGACGGAGCCGCGCCACCTGCGGCTGGGTCAGCCCGTAATAGGAGGTGCCGAACAGCACCACCTGGCCGTCGCACCAGGGCTGCGCCGCGGCCCATTGGATCACCTTGGCGTGGTCTTCGACGTCGGTGTCGTTGAGATAGACGGCGTCGGCGCCACCCGAGCGGCCCATGCCGCGCCGGGTGACGATTAGATGGGCATAGCCGCGATCGGTGAACACCGGCGGGCTGCCGGTCTCATTGTTGCCGGCCGGTGCGCCCGCCGCCTGCAATTCCTTGGAATAGGCCGCGAAGGCGATGACCGCCGGCCAACGGCCCGGCGCCTTCGGCACATAGACATCCGTCGCCAGCGCGATGGAGGGGGCAACCTCGATCGTCTGATCTGCGAGGATGCGGCAGCCGAGCCCCGATTTTGCGGCGGGACCTGGCGTCCAGCCCGCCAACTGGTCGCCGAACAGGCCCCCCTTCAGCGCGATCAGATTGTCCCAGAACCTCGGCTTCCCGTTCTTGGCGTCCATGGGCGCTTCCCCTCCACCGGATAACGCGACAGGCGGGCTCTTTCCATCTGCCGCCCCTCCCTCATGAAATCGACGACATTTGCGAAATGTCGAGGCCGCTCTTTTTTGCGATGCCAGCCGCATCTCGCGCAGTACCCATGTCTGTGCATCGTCCGCGATGAAAAACCCGCCGATCCCCGAGGAGAAGGGCAGATCGAATACCTGCTCCGTTACCCGGGCGAGTGCCTGCTCCATGTGCCTGCGGCATGGGGGCGAGAACAGGTCGCCATGTCCGGCAGGTTGGAACCGCGCAACCGCCCGGCGTAGCTCGCCCTGGCCCTCAGGCCTTGGTGGTGGTTCCGTTGCGGCGGGAGGAGCCGCCATGGCATCGGCCGGAAGGTGCGGAAGCATCTACGGGCACCCACACGCGGGCCGCCGTGGGGGCAGGCATTCCCAACGCGACGGACCTTGCACAGCCTGCCACAACGAACCAGACCCTCATCCTCTCGGCCGGACTGTCGCTCCAGGAATAGGCAATTATTGGAGCGGATCAGGCTAGGCGTCGGGCGGTCCCATTTCTATCTTCAAACCTATGCAGCTCCATTCATCGCCAATGATCTGTTCGGGAGGCCGGAGATGATCGTCTCAGGAAGCAAAGCCGCTGGCCAGGATGAGATGGTCGCGTTTGCCCGCAGCCGGATCGCCGATATGGTCGCGCGCCATCTGGGAGTCGGCGAGCGGGGCGAGCAGACGCCTGTCGCGGGCCTGACCATTCACGGCAAGGCAGGGCCCGCCGAGCCGACGTCCTTCCTCTACGCTCCCTCTTTCGCCCTGATCGCCCGCGGGTCGAAGCGCGTCGTGCTGGGAAATGAAAGCTATGTCTATGATGAATCGCATTTTCTGCTGACTGCGGTCGGCCTCCCCACCATCGTGCAGGTTCTAGGCGCCTCGCCATCGGAACCCTATTATTCCATCAAGCTCAACATCGACCTGGACCTCGCGCGCGAGCTCATATCCGAGGTTGCGCAATATGGGCCGGAGCTGGCGACCTTCGGCACGGGCATGGCGATCGGACCCGTTACGTCGTCCCTTGCCCTGGCCGCTATGCGCTTGGTGGACCTACTCGACACCCCGCAGGATATCCCAATCCTCGCGCGACCGTTGCAGCGGGAAATTCTCTATCATGTCCTGACGAGCCCCATCGGAGGCCGTCTTCGCCAGGTGGTGCAGCTTGGAACGCGCACCAACAGGGTCGCCACGGCCATCGATTGGATTCGCGAGAATTTCACCGAGGTTCTCAGGATCGAAGCGCTCGCGGAGATGGCGGGCATGGGGGAATCGACCCTGCATCACCATTTCCGGGCCATCACCGCCATGAGCCCACTGCAGTACCAGAAGCAACTGAGGCTGCATGAGGCGCGGCGCCTCATGGTGAACGACAGGATCGATGCCGGGCTCGCTGCATTAAAAGTCGGATATGAGAGCTCCACGCAGTTCAACCGGGAATACCGCCGTGCATTCGGGGCTCCGCCAAAGCGTGATGTCGCCGCGATCCTGGCGCGGAGCGCGGAGCCGTCCGGAACACTAGCGAGGTTGCCCTGAACGAGACCCCTTCCGCAGACGGCAAGGAAAAACCCGCGATCAAGCGTAATAGGCAAGAAACAGGCTGTTTCGAGCTAACGCGCGGCTCAAGATCGCGCCGATGACTGTCCCGGCCGTCACTGCGGTTGCAGGAGAGGGCCGGAACGCCTGCGTCCGGCGATTGGAAGAACGCGGCCCATGGTCGATTCCGTCGAAGCGCGCGCGGGTGTTTTGCACAGGTGTCTTGCAAAGGAAAAATCGATGACCGAACTCACCGGAAAAATCGCCCTCATCACCGGTGCGTCGAGCGGGATCGGCGCGGCCACCGCGCTGAAACTGGCGCAAGCGGGCGTCAAGGTCGGGATCGCCGCAAGGCGGGCCGACCGTCTCGCGGCGCTGAAGGAAGAGATCGTGCGCCGGGGCGGAGATGCGTGCGTTCTTGAAGTCGATGTCGTCGATGCCGAGGTGGTTCGGGCCGGCGTTGAACGGCTGGTCGAGGCTTTCGGGGCCATTGACATCCTCTTCAACAATGCCGGCGTCATGCCCGTGTCCGAGATTGATGAATTCAAGACCAACGAATGGAATGCGATGGTCGACGTCAACATCAAGGGCGTTCTCAATGCGACAGCCGCGGTCCTGCCCCACATGATCCGCCAGCATTCCGGGCACATCTTCAACACATCCTCGATTGCCGGCCGCAAGGTCTTCGGGCCGGGATACACCGTCTATTCGGCCACGAAGTTCGCCGTCAGCGCCTTCAGCGAAGGGCTGCGCATGGAGGTCGGCAAGAAGCATAACATCCGTGTCACATGCATCCAGCCCGGCGCGGTCGCCACGGAACTGCCCGAGCAGACGACGAACCCGGAAAGGCGCAGGCAGCTCGACGCCTACCGCGCGGCCATCCGCTTCCTTGACCCCGAGGACATTGCCAGCACCGTGCTCTTCGCCGCCGGTGCGCCCGCTCACGTCAATGTCGCAGAGCTCTTCGTGCTGCCCACTGAGCAGGCCTGACATCCGAGGCACGCGATCACGACCGCGTCACTCCCCGTGCGATCGAGCGGATTGGGCAAGAAATCCGGAGCATCGGGCTAACGTGCGGAGACTGGCCGTTCTTACGTTCAGTCATGGCAAGCAAGCGGCAGCGCCGCGAGAGGCTTCCGGAGGCCGTCGATCGCCGGAACCGCCAACGCAAACGGAGAGGCCATGCGCAACCTCGACGTCAAGCTTACGCGGCGTGCCTTCGTCGCCGCAACTTCGACGCTGGTCATTGGCGCGGCGCTTCCCCTCAGGAAGAGCCTCGCCGAGCCGCAGCCTGCCGGCGCCTCCCTTGAACCCAATGCCTTCGTCCGCATCGGCTCCGACGACGTGGTGACCGTGCTGAGCAAGCATATCGAGTTCGGCCAGGGCGCCCATACCGGCATGGCCACGCTGGTGGCGGAGGAACTCGACGCGGACTGGTCGACCATCCGCGTCGAGACCGCCAGGGCCAATACCGCCGTGTACAAGCACCTGATCTATGGCTGGCAGGGGACCGGCGGCTCGAGTGCGATCCGCGAGGCCCATGAGCAGATGCGCCGGATGGGCGCCATGGCCCGACGCATGCTGATGGAGGCGGCCGCCAGGGACTGGGCGGTGCCGATCGAGGAAATTCGCACCGACAATGGTGTGCTGCTGCACCCGCCTTCCGGAAAGTCGGCACGCTACGGAGAGCTTGCGGCTCTGGCCAGCACATTGCCGGCACCGGATCCCGAGACGCTGAAACTCAAGGCGCCGTCCGAATTCCGGCTGATCGGCAAGACATCTCACCTGCCGCGCGTGGATTCGCGGGCAAAGTGCGACGGCACTGCGGTGTTCGGCATGGACATTCACGAACCCGGAATGTTGACCGCCGTCATCCGCAAACCACCCCGCTTCGGCGGAAAGGTGCGGACCTTTGATGCCTCCCGCGCGCTTGAAGTGCCCGGCGTCGTTGCGGTCCGGCAGATCGATACCGGCATTGCCGTCTATGCGACCGGCACTTGGGCCGCCATCCAGGGCCGGGAAGCCCTCGACGTGACTTGGGATGAAAGCGAGGCGGAGACGCGCAGCACCGCCGACATCTTCGCGGCGTTCCGCGCCGTCGCCGGCAAGCCGGGCCTGACCGCGGCGGAGCGCGGCGATGTCGAGCCGGCTTTCGCCGCCGCCGACAGGATCATCGAAGCCGAGTTCACCTTCCCCTATGTCGCCCATGCGGCCATGGAGCCGCTCTGCGGCTTCATCATGTGGGACGGGGCGAGCGTCAAGGCCCGTTACGGCTGCCAGATGCATACCTTCGACCAGAGCCAGCTCGCGCGCCTGTTCGACGTGCCGGTCGAGAAGGTCGAGATTGAGAACGTCTATGCCGGCGGCAGCTTCGGCCGCCGTATCGACCTGGGCAACGAGATCCTCGGCCCGGACTTCGCCGCCGACATGGCCGCCGCCGCCAAGGGGATCGGGCCGGGCCAGGGCGTAAAGGTGATGTGGACGCGCGAGGACGACATCACCGGCGGCTGGTACCGGCCCATGATCCTCCACCGCATGCGGGCAGCCATCAAGAATGGCCGGCTGAGCGCCTGGCACGATAGGATCGTCGGTCACTCCTTCGGGGTCGACAGCGTGCTCCGCGCCCGAATGCCGAGCGGCGCCGATGCCCTGATGGTCGAGGGTGCCGCCAACATGCTCTACGGCGTCGGCAATTTCTTGTGCGACGCGCATATCGTGCGGGACAAGGTTCCGACATCCTCGCTGCGCTCAGTGGGCAGCACACATACGGCCTACGCCGTCGAACGCTTCATTGACCGGGTTCTGGAAGCGCTCGGCCAGGATCCCGTCGAAGGCCGCGTCGCCCTCCTCGGCGCGGAGCCGAAGGAGGTCGGGGTCCTGAGGGCCGTGGCGCAGGCCGCCGGCTGGTCCGGTCCGATGGTTGGCGATGGCCGGGCGCGCGGCGTGGCGGTCGGCAGGGCCTTTTCCACCTCCGTCGCCCAGATCGCGGAGGTCTCGATCGGGCCGGACGGCGGACCGCGCGTTCATAAGGTTTGGTGCGCCATCGACTGCGGCATGGCGGTCAACCCGGATGTCATCAAGGCCCAGATCGAGGGCGGCACAGGCTATGGCCTCGGCATCGCCCTGTTTGGCCAGATCGACCTGGAAAGCGGTCGCATCGCGCAGTCGAATTTTCACGACTACCGGGTGCTACGCCATGACGAGATGCCGGAAGTCGAGGTGATCATCGTTCCGTCCAACGCAGCGCCGACGGGCGTTGGGGAACTGGGCGTGCCGATGATCGGGCCCGCCGTCGCGAATGCACTCGCACGGCTCGGATGGTCGGACGCCGCGCTCCAGCTTCCGCTCCATCCTTCCTCCGCACGGCTTTGAAAGGCTTCGACATGGCATCGGATACCCGACAGACAGATCGGCTCGCCTTCACGCTGAATGGCCGGGAGGTCACCTTCGAAGGCGACCCGAACATGCCGCTGCTCTGGGCCCTGCGCGACGCGCTCGGGCTGACCGGCACCAAGTTCGGATGCGGCATGGCCATGTGCGGGGCCTGCACCGTGCATGTGGACGGAACGGCGACGCGCTCCTGCGTCCTGCCCGTGGATGGGGTCCGTGGAACGGCGGTCACGACGGTCGAGGGCGTCGGCAACACAGCGGTCGGCAGGGCTGTGCAGGAGGCTTGGGTCGACCTGAACGTGGTCCAATGTGGCTACTGCCAGTCCGGGCAGATCATGAGCGCGAGCGCGCTGCTGGCGGAGACGCGCGCGCCGAGCGATGCCGATATCGATGCCGCGATGAGCGGGAACATCTGCCGCTGCGCGACTTATCTGCGCATCAAGGCGGCCATCCATCAGGCGGCGAAAGCGCTGGCATGAGCGGCCGGGCGATCCGACCATCGCCGGTCTGATCTCGCCGGCGGGGGTATGTCGCGCGGCTGCCTGCGGGCGCCGATCCCGGATCCCGTCGCGGGCGCGGCAGATCAATCCGGAGACGGGGCCAACCTGGGCACCGAAATTCCGCGCGCGATCTCCCTTAAGGCGCTCATGACGGTTCCCGGATGACCGCAGTATCGATGCCCGGTGGCGTTTTTCAAGACATTCACCGACAAGCGCCACGAAGGCCTTGTCGAACGATAGCCTATGGCGCAATCGTCCGGACGTGGGTATTGCCCAATTTCTCGTGGGCTCCAGCAACCGGCGGATCGTGTCCCAATATTTCAGCCGCCACGTCTCCAGTTTGAAGGCGCATTCCATGTTCAGCTATATGATGATTGGTACCAACGATCTTTCCCGCGCCATCCCGTTCTATGAAGCCGTGATGGCGGTGCTCGGTCATTCCCGGCTTGACGATTACAGCGATGACCACGGCGGTCGCTGGGCCAGTTGGGGAGCACCAGATCCCGGGCCGCACATTACGGTGGGCCCCCCGTTCGACGGTCTGGCTGCAAAGGTCGGGAATGGGATGATGATTTCATTCCTTGCGAACGATCGCCAGGCGGTCGACCGCTTCCATGCGGCCGCCCTCGCCCATGGCGGCAGCGATGAAGGGGAGCCCGGCCTGCGCCCGCATTATGGTCCGACCTTCTATGCCGCTTATGTCCGCGACCCCGACGGCAATAAGCTCAACGCCGTCTGCTATATATGAGGGTGCATATATGAACTGTTGTTCCACGGGCGGACAGCGCTTCGAATATATTACTTGTGCCCCAGATTCCGCGCTGCTTCAATGGGTTGAAGCCGAACAGATCGCGCCGTCATAGAACCGGATCGTGTTTCGGGTGTAATATTCACCGGATTGAACCTTGATGGTGCCCGGACGTGCGCCGGAATTGACTTATTGAGTAGGAACCCGCCGGGCAGGCGGGGTTTTTTATTCGATCCTGATCGAAGTCCTCAGGCGGTGCATCTTTCGAGGCTGGATTTCGACGCGTGCCTTAAGACCGCACGGTGTTTTCCCGCGAGGAAACTCTTTAAGAAAGCGTCGCACTGGAGCGTTATATGCCTGAGCCGCTTCGAATTTGAACTCCTGCGTGACTGGCGGCAGGGTTGCGCTGACCGAAAAGTGCACCCGTGATGCCTCTCGTCAGCTTCCGCCGCGCGGATCGCAAAAGCCTCCTGCGTGATGGGCTCACGTCCGCCATCCTTCTCGTGCTCGGCCTGGCGTCCGCCGGCTCTGGATTCGCGCAGACCGCCGGCCGCCATGGCGGTGGCGCGAATGTCCCGGTTCCCCAAATGGCCATCGACATCCTCGCGACCACCAGCATCGGGCTGAGCGGCGCCGCTGGTGCAACCGGCAGCGATGGGCCGGACGCGAACGGCGGCAAGGCCAATGGCGAGGGCGGCAAGACCACTGGGGGCAACGGGGTCGGGGCCGGCGGCAATGCGGCCGGCGGCGGCGACGGCGATTTGGGCGGGGCGGGTGGCACGGGCGTCGATGCGGCGTCCGCGAAGGTTCGGGTGGAAGGTGGCATCGTTTCCGGCGGTGCGGGCGGCAGCGGTGGCGCCGGCGGCGAGGGCGGTACCGAGAACGGCAGCAGCGGCAATGGCAATGGCGGCAATGGCAACGCCGGAGCCGGCAATAGCAACGGCGGCAACGGCAGCCCCGGTGACGGCAACCTCAATGGCGGAAGCGGCAACGATGCCGGTGACGCTGGCGGCAACGGCGTTGCGGCAGGCGGCAACATCGTCGACGGCGGCGCTGGTGGCAGCGGTGGGGCGGGCGGCATGGGCATCAGCGCGGCCGATGCCCGGATCCAGATTAGGAACGCCATCGTTTCCGGCGGTACCGGCGGCAGCGGCGGTGCCGGCGGCCATGGCGGGGCGGGCAACGGCGGCAACGGCAATGGCAACGGCGGCAATGGCAACGCCGGGAGCGGCAACAACAACGGCGGAAATAATAACGGCGGCAGCGGGAATGCCAACGGCGGCAGCGGCAATAATAATGGCGGCAACGGCGGCAATGGCGAGAACGCAGGCGCGAACACGGCGATCGGCGGGAACGGCGGCGCGGGTAATGCCGGCGGCGCGGGCATCGGCGCTACGCATGCACGGATCCAGCTCGAAAACAGCACGGTTTCGGGCGGCGCAGGCGGCGCAGGCGGCGTCGGCGGCACCGGCGGGATCGGCAATGGCAGCAACGGCGATGGAAACGGCGGCAACGACAATGCCGGCGATAGCAACAACAATGGTGGCAACAATAACGGCGGCGATGGCAATGCCAATGGGGGCAGTGGCAATAACAATACCGCTGGAAGTGGAGATGGCGGCGGCAATGGCCGCGGTGGTGGCGGGAATAGCGTCGACGGTGGCGCGGGCGGTGGCGGCGGCGCCGGCAGCGCCGCCATCAGCGGCGCCTCGCTCTCGATCCGCACGAAGGACGGCATCATTTCCGGCGGCGCCGGGGGCGCGGGAGGTGTCGGTGGCAATGGCGGGGCCGGCAACGGCGGCAACGGCAATGGCAATGGCGGCAACAATAACGCTGGAAGCAACAACAATAATGGCGGCAACGACAATGGCGGCAATGGCAACGCCAACGGGGGCAGCGGCAATAACAACGGCGGCAACGGCGGCAATGGCGATAACGCCGGCGGCAACGCCGCCAATGGCGGACGCGGTGGTGACGGTGGGATCGGCGGGGGTGGCGTCGTCGGCACCTATGTGAAGATCGACGCCCAGGGCAGCACTATTTCCGGAGGCGCCGGCGGCCGCGGCGGCGATGGCGGGAATGGCGGGGCGGGGAATGGCGGTAATGGAGATGGCAACGGCGGCAACAATAATGGCGGCAGTGGAAATAATAACGGCGGGAATAACAATGCCGGGAACGGAAATAGCGGCGGCGGGAGCAGCAATAACAGCGGCCGGTCGGGAAACAGCAACGGCGGCAACGGCGTCCGTGCGGGCGGTAATTTCGCCGATGGCGGAAGCGGGGGGCAGGGCGCCGCCGGCGGCAATGGCCTAAGCGTGACGCATGCCGCCATCACCGCGCAAGACACCAACATTGCCGGCGGTACCGGAGGGGTCGGGGGCACCGGGGGCAATGGTGGGGGCGGCAATGGCGGCAACGGCAATAACAACAGCGGAAACAACAATGGCGGTAGCGCCAACAACAATGGCGGCAACAATAACGGTGGGAACGGTAACAATAACGGTGGAAGCTCAAACAACAATGGTGGAAGTGGGAACAACAACGGCGCCAATGGCGACCGTGCGGGCGCTAACACTTCCAGCGGCGGCAACGGCGGGGACGGCGGCGACGCCGGAACGGGCATTCTCGCTTCGGATGTAGCGATCCACATCAATGGCGGGCGCGTCTCCGGCGGTGCCGGCGGCGTCGGCGGAACCGGGGGGAACGGCGGCATCGGCAATGGCGGCAACGGCGACGGCAACGGCGGCAACAATAACGGGGGAAGCGGCAACAATAACGGCGGTAACAACAACGGCGGAAGCGGAAATAATAACGGCGGTAGCAGCAACAATAACAGCGGCAACGGCGCCAACGGTATGAGCGCGGGCGACAACAACAATGATGGCGGGATCGGCGGCCAGGGCGGGGCGGGCGGCGCCGGCATCAGCGCGGCCCAGGCCACGATCCGGATCATCGATGGAACCGTTTCCGGCGGCGGCGGCGGTGCTGGCGGCACCGGTGGCAACGGCGGGGCCGGCAATGGTGGTAACGGCAACGGCAACGGCGGCAACAACAACGCCGGCAGCGGCAATAATAATGGCGGCAACAACAATGGCGGCAGCGGCAACGCCACGGACGGCAGCGCCAACGGCAATAGCGGCAACGGCGGCAATGGCGTAGGCGCGGGCGGCAACACTGCCAATGGTCGCGACGGTGGCGCGGGCGGTGACGGCGGCGCCGGCGTGAACACGACCCGGGGGCTCGTCGCCGTTCAAGGCGGAAGCATTTCCGGCGGCGCGGGCGGCGCGGGTGGCACCGGCGGCAATGGCGGGGCCGGCAACGGGGGCAATGGCAACGGCAACGGCGGCAATAACGACGCGGGCAGCGGCAACAATAACGGCGGCAATTACAACGGCGGCAGCGGCAATAGCGGTGGCGGCAGCGGCAATAACAACGGCGGCAGCGCCAGCAACAATGGCGGCAACGGGGCCTCGGCGGGCAATAACAAGGTCAATGGCGGGGCCGGTGGCGCCGGCGGCAGCGGCGGAGCCGGCATCCTTGGGGCCGGCATCGATGGGGCCTCCGCGATTATCGACATCCGGGGCGCGGATATATCCGGCGGCGGGGGCGGCGCTGGCGGCACGGGCGGGAATGGCGGGTCCGGCAACGGCGGCAACGGCACGGGCAATGGCGGTAATAATAATGCCGGCGCCGGCAATAATAACGGCGGCGTTCAGAATGGCGGAAATGGCAATGACAACGCCGGCAGTGGCAATAATAACGGCGGGACCGGAAACAATAACGGCGGCAACGGCAATGAGAGCGGCGGCAACACCGCCGATGGCGGAGCCGGTGGGCAAGGCGGGGCCGGCGGGGTCGGCATCGGCGGGGCCTATGTCGAGATTTCCGTGACCGGCGGACTCGTTTCCGGCGGCGCCGGCGGTCATGGCGGCACGGGCGGCAATGGCGGGGCCGGCAACGGCGGCAATGGCAATGGGAATGGCGGCAATAACGACGCCGGCAGCGGCAATAATAACGGCGGCAACGACAACGGCGGCACCGGCAGCAATAATGGCGGCAGCGGCAATAATAATGGCGGTGCATCCAACAGCAATGCCGGCAATGGAAATGCGGCCGGCGGCAATACGGTCCTCGGCGGAGCGGGCGGAAGCGGCGGCGCCGGCGGCGCCGGGATCAGCGGGGCGTTCGCCCGGATCCAGCTGGACAAGGCGACCATTTCCGGTGGAGCGGCCGGCAATGGCGGCATCGGCGGCAATGGCGGGGCTGGCAACGGCGGCAACGGCACCGGCAATGGCGGCAACGGCAATGCCGGGAGCGGCAACAATAATGGCGGCAATGATAACGCCGGGGATGGCAATAACAACAGCGGAAGTGGAAATAACAATGCCGGGGCGGGCAACAATACCGGCGGCGATGGTGGCATCGCGGGCAGCAACAATGCCGATGGTGGCGCCGGCGGGCGGGGCGGCGCCGGTGGCGCCGGCGTAAGTGCGTCAGATACCACGCTCGATGCGAGCGGCTCGGCCATTTCCGGTGGCGCCGGCGGCAGCGGCGGCACAGGCGGCCACGGCGGCGCGGGCAATGGCGGCAACGGCAATGGCAATGGCGGCAGTCATAATGGCGGCAGCGGCAATAATAATGGTGGCAGCGGCAATGGCGGCAGCGGCAACAACAATGCCGGCAGCAATAACAATAATGGCGGCCATGGCGGCAACGGGGACGGGAGCGGAGACAATCGCGTCATCGGCGGCGTCGGCGGCGATGGCGGGGCAGGCGGAGCCGGCATCAGCGGCGAAAATGTCAGGGTTTCCGTCTGGGATAGCGTGATTTCCGGCGGGGCGGGCGGCGGTGGCGGGGACGGTGGCAACGGCGGCTCCGGCAATGGCGGCAACGGCAATGGCAATGGGGGCAATAACAACGCCGGCAGCGGCAACAATAATGGCGGTAACGACAATCGGGGCAGCGGCAATGACAATGGCGGCAGCGGCAATAACAACGGCAATAATGGTGGCGATGGAGATGCGGCTGGCGGGAACAGGTCCGATGGCGGTGCGGGCGGAGCCGGCGGAGCGGGGGGCGCGGGCATCACCGGCATCCAGGCCGCGATAGATGTGCAGGGCGGCCGTGTGTCGGGCGGCGCGGGCGGAGCGGGGGGCGTCGGCAGCAGTGGCGGCGCGGGCAATGGCGGCAATGGCAATGGCAATGGCGGCAGTGGTAACGGCGGCAGCGGAAATAATAACGGCGGCAGTGGCAATGCCGGAGGCGGCAACAACCAGGGCGGCAACGGCAATAATAATGGCAACAACGGCGGCAACGGGGTCGCGGCCGGCGCCAACACTACGGACGGCGGGGCGGGCGGGGCCGGCGGGGCCGGCGGGGCCGGCATCAGCGGAACCGATGCCAGGGTCACCGTCGAAGACGCGCACATTTCCGGTGGCGCGGGTGGTGCCGGCGGTGTTGGCGGCAACGGCGGCTCCGGCAATGGTGGCAATGGCGGGGGCAGCGGCGGCAACAACAATTCCGGCAGCGGCAATAACAACGGCGGCAATGACAACGGTGGAAGCGGCAATAACAACAGCGGAAATGGCAACAATAACGGCAATAACGGGGCCAGCGGCGTCGGCGCCGGCGGAAATAGTGCTGCGGGGGGCGTGGGCGGCGGCGGCGGCGTCGGCGGTGCCGGCATAGCCGGTTCATATGCCTCGATCGTGGTGAGCGGCGGCTCCATTTCCGCCGGTGTCGGCGGCGATGGGGGCACAGGCGGCAACGGAGGCGCCGGCAACGGCGGCAACGGCAATGGCAATGGCGGCAATGGCACCGGGGGAAGCGGCAACAACAATGGCGGCAACGGAAACGCCGGCGGCGGGAACCTCAATCCCGGGAACGGCAATGGCAACGACGGCAACGGCGGCAATGGCGCCGGGGCCGGCGGCAACATCGCCGACGCCGGCGCGGGCGGAACTGGCGGGGCTGGCGGCGCGGGCATAGGCGTGACGCATGCGGACGTCCTGTTGGAAAATGGGGCGGTTGCCGGCGGTGCCGGCGGCGGGGGCGGAACGGGGGGCAATGGTGGGGCCGGCAACGGCGGCAACGGTGGCGGGAATGGCGGCAACGGCAACGGCGGCGGCGGCAGCAACGGCAATTCCGGTGGCGACAATGGCGGCAGCGGCGGCGGCGGCAATGACAATGGGGGCAACGGCGTCGGCGCCGGAGGAAACAGGGCAGATGGCGGCGCCGGCGGCAGCGGCGGGACTGGCGGCGCGGGCATCAGCGGCACCTATGCACGCCTTCGGATCGACAACGCGATCGTTTCCGCTGGTGCCGGCGGGGCGGGTGGCGCGGGCGGAAACGGGGGCGCTGGCAACGGCGGCAATGGCAACGGCAATGGCGGCAACGGCCTTTCCGAGAGCGGCGCTGGCAGCGGAGCCAACAACGGGGGCAACGGGGTCGGGGCGGGCGGGAATAGCGCCTTCGGAGGCACCGGCGGCGCGGGTGGCGCGGGCGGTGACGGCATCAGTGGCGCGCACGTTTTGATTCAGACCCGGGGCGGCGTCATCTCCGGCGGCGCGGGTGGCGCTGGCGGCACGGGCGGCAGCGGCGGGGAAGGCAATGGCGGCAACGGAACCGGAAACGACGGCACGGCAGGCGCCGCCGGCAGCGGGCAGAACCGCAGTACCGGAGGCGCCGGAGGCAATGGCGCGGCCGGCGGCGCGGGCATCAGCGGCACCTTTTCGACCATCGAGGTGACCGAGGGCCTGGTTTCCGGCGGGCGCGGCGGCAACGGTGGCAATGGGGGCAACGGTGGCCGAGGCGGAGACGGGGACAATTCCACCGATGCCGGCACCGGCGGCAATGGCGGCACGGGTGGGGCGGGCATCAGCGCAAGCGACACCCGGATCACCCTGCAAGGCGGCCGCGTTTCCGGCGGCTCCGGCGGCGCCGCAGGCGGTAGCGGCGCGGCGGCCGAGAGCAATGCGCGCGCAGGACAAGCCGGGGCCGGCGGCATTGGCGGGGCCGGTATCAGCGGCAGCCACGCCACCATCATCCTGAATGAGGGCGTCATTTCCGGCGGCACCGGCGGCCTTGGAGGCGCCGGCGGCGCGGGCGTTGCCGGAGAGGACCTCACGGTAATCAGCAAGGGCGTCATTTCCGGCGGCTTCAACGCATCTGGAACCTATGCCAACGCCATCAGCTTCACCGGGGGCACCAACAGGCTCCTGCTCTATGGAAGCGCCAAGATGAACGGCGCTGTTTCCGGGACCGGAAATGACACGCTTGAACTCAATGGCGCGAGCCCCGGCGCCCTCAATCTCGGCCAATATTCAGGCTTTGCCAATTATGTGAAGCACGACGCGGGCACATGGACGCTCACGGGGACGGGCAAAGACGTTTCGAACTGGTCGATCGAGGGGGGCACGCTCACAATTGCGGCCACATTGGCAACGCGCGATGTCACGCTCCAGGCAGGACAGCTGAACCTTCAGAAAAACATGAGCGTGAGCGGGACTTTCAGCCAGGCAAACGGAACGATCCTTCAGATCCAGAATGCGGGAGCCTCCAATTACAGCCAGATTCAGGTTGCCGGCGCCGCCCAGCTCGGCGGAACCGTGGTTGTGAAACCTGCGGACGGCTTTCAGGCCCCTTACGGACAGCGGCTCGATTTTCTGACCGCGTCGCAGGTCTCGGGCAGCTACGAGTCCGTCATCCTGCTCGACACGCCGTCCACCACGCGTCCGCGCCTGCTCATCAATCAGGATGCCGGGGCCTCGATCCTGATCGCGCCCGCGACCTATAGCCAAGTGGCGCGCAACCCGAACCAGGGCAATGTGGCAGCGGTGCTCAACGATTTCATCTCCGCGACCGGCGGGGACCAGCTCGCGGTTTCCACCGCGCTGGATTCGCTCTCGGCGGCGCAATACGGGGCGGCCTTCAACGCGATCATGCCCAGTTTCTACCAGAGCCTGGGCACGATCGCCTTCAACCTCGCCAATGCCCAGAACACGCAATTGGTGCAATCGCTCTGGAGCCAGCGCCTGGCGGTGGGCGAGGCCTCCGCTCGCGGCGGCGCCGGCACGCGGGATGTGCGCCCGCCCGGCATCGACAACCCGTGGCGCGTCTTCGTGGACGAGACCGGCGTCTTCGCCACCGCCGACAGCGCCGGCATGCTCCCCACCTATGACAGCCGCAGCGTGGGGATCACGGCCGGCCTGACCTACCGATGGAGTGAAAATGTCCTGACGGGCATTTATGGGGGGTATGAAAACAGCTACACCGGCTACGGCCCGAACGGCTCTTTCAATTCCAGCAGCCTGCGCGATGATACCGCCCGCTTCGGCGTCTTCGCGACCTATGCCGAAGCGGCGGGGCAAGGTCTGTCCGCCCTGGTGCTGCTGGGGGGAGCCGGGCACAGCTATGAGGTCACCCGCGCCATCGCCTTTCCCGGCTTCAGCCGCAGCGCCATCAGCAGTCCGGATGCGGGCGAATTCGACGCGATGGTGGCCGGAAGTTACGATTTCAAGCATGAAAATTGGACGTTTGGCCCAACGCTGAGCCTGCAATACACGTATTTCAGTGTAAATGGCGTGGTTGAAACGGGCGCGGGCAGTCTCAATTTCAGCAGCGCCGGATGGAACACCAGCAGCCTGATTTCCAGCCTGGGCGGGCATGCGGCCTATCGGTGGCAGATCGACAAGGACCTGATGGCGGTCCCTCAGCTCAATCTGGCCTGGCAGCATGAATTCCTCCAGGATCCCTATGTCATCCTGGGAAGTCTTGCAGGTGGTCCCTCTTTCGCCAATTGGAGTGCCGCGCCGCTACGCGACACGCTTGCCGTAGGGGTGGGCGTCACGTTGCTGTCGCGCAACAATTGGAGCGCTTCGTTTTCCTACACCGCGCTCGGCGGCAATCAGAACCTCAGCAGCCAGAATATGCTCTGGTCGGCCAGCTTGAAATTCTAGAGCGCCGCCCCCTCGATCCGGCTCTGTCCGCGCGGTGTCGCGCAGGCGCTTGTTGCATTTTAGATTTGGCGCTCTAAAACCGAGGTGTTCCAGCGCGCGAGCGGCTTTCAGCATGGCCAGGCCCAGAGAGTTCGATGAGGAAACCGCGCTTCGCGCGGCCGTCGAGTGCTTCTGGGAGCGCGGCTACGAGGCGACGTCGGTGCGCGATCTCGCGACCCGCATGGGGATCACCAATGCGAGCCTTTACAACGCCTTCGGGGACAAGCGTTCGCTCTATCGCCGCGCGCTCGACCGCTATGTGGAGCTCAGCTTCTCGGATCGCGTCGGCCGGTTCCAGGCCTTGCCCCCGCGCGAGGCCATCGGCGCCTTCTTCAAGGAAATCGTTGACCGATCGGTGGAGGACACGGGCCGCCGCGGCTGCATGCTGGTCAATTCGGCGCTCGAAGTCGCGCCTTATGATCCGGAGTTCCAGCGCGTGGTGACGGAAGTCCTGGTGCAGGTGGAGGGTTTTTTTCGTCACTGTGCCTTGGCCGGACAGGCGGAAGGGACCATCGCCCGCCGCCAGTCCGCCGAGGATATCGGGCGCCTGCTGCTCGGGGTCCTGCTCGGCCTGCGCGTTCTCGCGCGCAACCGGCCGGAGCGCGCCTTGCTGGAAGGGCTGGTGCGCCCGGCCCTGGCCCTGCTGGACGACGGCAGGGAAGCGGCGCAGGATCCGCTTGCATGACACTCGCATCGCGCGAAGAGGAGTGGGCGAATTTGATGCGCGCCGCGATTGCGGGCGATGCCGTCGCCTATCGCGACTTCCTGCAAGCGCTGACGCCGCATCTGCGCGCCATGGCCCGCCGCCGCTGCGACAGCTACGGCTCGCCGCGCAGCGATGCGGAGGACGTGGTCCAGGAGGTTCTGCTGGCGATCCACCTGAAGCGTGGCACCTGGGATCAGGCCCGTCCGCTCGGTCCCTGGCTTTCGGCCATCGTCCGCAACAAGATGGTGGATACCTTGCGGCGCCGGGGCCGGCACATCAATATTCCCATCGAAGACGTCTCCGACATATTGGAAGCAGCCGAGCCCCCCGATGGAACGCAGGCGCACGATATCGACCGAATCCTGAGTACCTTGAAGGACCCACAACGTGATATCGTTCGCTCCATATCGGTTGATGGGACCAGCGTTCGAGAGACGGCGGGTCGCTTGAACATGAGCGAAGGTGCGGTGCGGGTGGCATTGCATCGGGCATTGCGAACACTCGCGGCGGCATATCGAGGCAATGTGTGAAGACTGAGGATTTGATCGGAGCGCTGGCGCAGGACGCCGCTGTCACGTGGAAGCTGTCGAGCCGCCTGGCGCTGGCATTCAGCCTGGGCGCGCTGATCTCCACGATCATCTTCGCGCTCGCGGTCGGCGTGCGCCCGAACCTGCTGGCCGTGGGCGGGAGCGCGCGTTTTCTGTTCAAATTCCTGTTTGCGCTCGCATTGATGCTGGGCGCCGCCGGCGCCGTCACGCAGGTTGGCCGCCCGGCCGCACGGATCGGGCCATGGGCGTTCGTGCTGGTCGCGCTCCCGATCGCGCTTGCCTTCGCCGTCATGGTGGAATTGATGGCGACGCCGGCGGCGCTCTGGGGGGTGCGTCTGGTCGGACGGAATGCCGCTTTCTGCCTCACCGTCATTCCTATTTTGGCGTTAGGACCCTTGGCCTGCCTGCTCGTTGCCCTGCGGGAGAGCGCGCCGGCCCGGCCGGGCCTTGCCGGCGCCGTCGCGGGCCTTGCCGCCAGCGGCATCGCGGCCACGCTGTATGCCTCCCATTGCCCCGACGACAGCCCGCTGTTCGTCGCGGTCTGGTATTCCTCGGCCATCGCCATGGTGGTGGGGGCGGGCTATCTCATGGGCGCGCGGGTCCTGCGCTGGTGATGCCCGGCCCATCGGCACGATAGATTCGCCAACGGCCGGCAACCTCCTCCGCGGGCGTGAAAAGCGCCGAGCGGGCGAACGGATCGCGGCTCCAGGCTCCGTCTTGCGGGGTGAGCAGCACGACCTTGCAATCGAAATCGCGCACCAGCGCCGCAAGATCGTCCGCGCTGCCGGTTCCGGCAAAGACCCGCTCGAACAGATCGGCCGCCCGGGTCCGTGCGTCCGCGGGCAAGGTGGCGAACGCAAGCGTCAGCTCATTGCCGGCGAAGCAGGAGCGGCGATCCGCGAGCAAGGCCCAGGACAGATTGACGGGCCATGGCGCGAGGGTGCTGGTCATCGCAGGATTGCTCGCGATCCGCTCCTGCGGCGTGGCATGGCGGCGCACGGCCGCCCACATGGCGGGCGCATCGCGGAAGCGGGCACCGTCCGGCGAGAGCTCTCCGACGCTGTTGTTGCGCAGCAGAATGAGGCCGTCCGGTACGGCGAGGCACGCCAGGACCAGCGCGCCGGCGATCCCGGCCATCCGGTGCCGCGCGAGGCATCGGGCGAAACCGGCGCCGGCAAACGCGGTGAGGATCAGCAGGCCGGGCAGGACGGCGCGCCATCCCAGATCATTGTTCTCGCCCACCGTGCTCACCAGCTGCCAGCCGCCGCACAAGCTGGCGAACGCCGCCGCCGAGAGGGCGGGCACCAGCGGGTTCTTCAGGCGGAACGCGGCAACCGCGCCGATGATCCAGACGGCGGGAAACTCGATCGCCAGCAAGACCAGCCAATAAGCCGGAAGGTCGAGCAGACGGCGCCAATCATCGGGCACCGCGGGGCCGAGCACCGCGAACGGGGAGATCAGCACCGGCACGCCCCCACCCCGTCCGGACGCAGCGGCGAGCTGCAGGCTCAGCAGGGGAAAGACCAGCGCCAATGCCAGCGCGCCGGCGATCGCAATCGCGATCACGAAAGGAAGGCGCGCGCCGGCCGTGGCGCTGAGCAGGAGCACGAGTCCCGCCGCGCCGGCGCAGAACAGGAAAGTGACGCCGCCCACCCACAGGGAGCTCTCAAACCCGGCGGCGATGAGCAGCGCCAGCACGAGCACGAGCGCGAATTTCGGGGCCAAACTCGGGGCCAGGTTAGGGGGCAGGCGCGAGGCGCGTTTCGGGAGGGAAGGCGCGCATGCCAGTCGCTCCATCAGGATCAGCGACAGCACCACGGTTGCGCCCGCGGCGACATGGTGCGGGCTCCAGCTGGTCTGGAACAGCCAGCCGGCAAGGCCCGTGGCGGGCTCCAGCGCGGCATCGACCGCATCCGCGCCGAACAGCGCCGCGAGCACCGGACGTAGCGATCCTCCGAGCGCAAGGATGAGAACGAACAGCGCGCTGGCCCACTGGCCACCGGACAGGCGAAAGGCGAGGCCGCACACCAGAGCGAGCGAGGCAAAGCCCGTGAACCAGGTGGCGGCGATATCCGCCTCCCATCCGGTCGCGCCCGAAAGGCGCGCCAGCTGTGCCGCGCCGAACAGCCAGAAATAATAATAAGCCGTGCTGCCGGGCCCGTGCGCCGTGCCGAGAAAGGGATTGGCCGGCGGCACGCCGGTGCGCACGATCTCGTCCACCAAAGCGATCTTCGCGTGGTCGTAGATCGGGCTCGCCAGCGCGATGCCGTCCGGCATGAGCTTGGGCAGGATGGCGAGCGCCGGCCCCACCGCCATCAGCGCCGCCGCCGCGAAAATCCAGAGCGGCAGGGCACGCGGGGCGGGTTCGCCCTCTGCTGCGGCCGGCAGGAGGAGCGCGGCTCCGCCGATCGCGAGGGTCGCCGTTAGGATGATGATGACCGTGAAGCCGGCGGCCGTCGCGACTTGAAGCGCGATGATGCCCTGGACCGCCCAGCCGAGCATCGGCGCCGTGGCGAGGGCGAGATCGCGTCCCAGCGGCAGGCGGCGGCCGATCAGCCAGCCGACCGGCACCCAGAGCAAGAGCGCCAGCAAGGCACAGAGGATCGCGGCGGACGGCGTGGCCATGATGTTCCGTGCGGTGATCCTGCCTCGGCAGGGAAGCGGCGAGAGCACGTTCCGTTCCGATGGCATCGCCATCTGAACGGTAAACGTTCTCTATTAATTTTTTAGAGGCGGATTCACCGATCTGGTTGGTTCAACCTGATCGGATCCGGCTCTAGATGTCCGATCAGAGACCGGCGAACCAGTTGAAGCCCTG
Organism: Roseixanthobacter finlandensis; assembly: GCF_043195105.2. Taxonomy (NCBI): domain Bacteria; kingdom Pseudomonadati; phylum Pseudomonadota; class Alphaproteobacteria; order Hyphomicrobiales; family Xanthobacteraceae; genus Roseixanthobacter; species Roseixanthobacter finlandensis. The sequence continues at coordinate 1,569,277 of NZ_CM195536.1, forward strand.
ATCTTCCCAGAATCCGCCGGGATAGGTGTTGGTGACTTCAATGGCCCGGATCCATTTCGGATTCTTGAAGCCGAGCTTGACGGCGGTGCGCAGGCGCAAAGGCGCGCCATAGGGGTCGGTGATGGGCTCGCCGGCGTATTTGGTGGCGAGGATGGTCTGCGGATGCAGGGCCGAGGGCATGTCTATGCATTCCATGTAATCGTCATTGCCATGGAAGGCGACATATTTGGCGGTCAGATCCGCACCGATCTGCGTGAGAAAGTTCCGCAGGTTCGGGCCGGACCATTGGCCGATATAGTCCCAGCCCTCCACGCAGATGTGCTTGATGATGACTTCCTGCTCGGGAAACGCATACACCTGATCAAGGGTCCAGGGCCGCTTGTCGGAAATAAGGCCGGCAAGCTCCAGTTTCCATGTGGCAAGGTCGATGGGCTTGACGTCCTCGATCTCATAATAAGCGTTGAAGCGGGGCGGCTTCACCACCTGGTCCACGGAATAGGTCGGGGCGAGCTTGTTGGGATTGAACAGCAGCTCCTGCACGCGATCATTGAAGGACGACACGGTCCGCAGCGCGCTTTGCACCGATTGGCGATCGGAAATGTCGCATCCTGTGAGGAAGCTGAGTGCCCCGAGGCTCATCGCCCCGCGCAGCAGCTTGCGCCGGTCGATCTCCGCGACCAGCTTGCGGTTCTCCACCAGTAGCGACTGGTCCGGCTGGAGTGTCGGGCGAAAACGAGAAGCGGTGCGGGAGCGGATCATCGTCGGGCCTTCGGCTCAGTGCGTCGGTGAGGTGGGGGCGGGGCCGGCAGCCACCCGCGGGCCGCCGGTGAGCATGGCCAGGATGGTTCGCGGCACGAGCAGCGCGAGCATCACATGCACCACCATGAACAGGCAGATCGCGGTCATTCCGATGAAATGGGCAAGACGGGCGCCCTGGAAATCAGAAAACAGCGCGACCAGGAAAGAGAATTGAACCGGCTTCCAGATCGCCAGGCCGGATATCACCTGCACGATGATGACCAGGATCACGCCCACATAGAGCACCTTCTGCACCGCATTATAGTGGGTGAGATCGGTATGCTTGAGGCGGAAGGTCAGCGCCGCGATCGCTTCCGTGATCACCTCGCGCGGGCGGATGGGCAGCAGCATCCGACGGAACCGGCCGGAAAGCACGCCGTAGGCCAGATAGACGAGGCCGTTTATCATCAGGATCCACATGCCGAAGAAGTGCCATTGCAAGGCGTGCTGCGCCCATATGCCGAGCACCATCCATTGCGGGAAATGGAGAAATCCGAACAGCACTTCGTCGTTATAGATCTTCCAGCCGCTGCCGATCATGATGATCATCGCGATCGCATTGGTCCAATGGACGATGCGTATGAGGAGGGGATGCATCTTCATCGCCGTGGGTCCGTTTCATCGTGGGGCGCCAGGGTCAGCGGCGGCTGATTGCGATCCGAATGATGTCGTTCTTTTGGATGGGTGTGCCCTGGGCGGGGTCCCACGTGGCGAGTTTTGGAACGTCCTCGCGGGGGATATCGAGCAGGTTGATATGACGCGCGAGGATGGCGACCGTCTCGATGGGAATGGGCACCGGCCGCCCGCCGCAGCCGAACCATCCGCCTTCCGGCATCACGAGAACGATCGCGCCGTCCGGCTTGCGGGCGACTTCGGTGACATAGCCGAGGATGCGGTCGTCAAAATCCTGGATCGGGATGCCGATCAAATCGCCGACGCGGACCTTCTGGGGAAAACGGGCATTCATCCGCTCTTCCGGCGTCTGATCATCCTCGCTCACGGTCTGCTGGCCTTGGGAGTGGGCGCCGCCGGGCAATCCGCCGGCGTGTGCCGCAAGCGGGGCCAGAAGCAAGGCGAGGAGCAGGGGCAGGGCAGCGCGGCGCATGTCAAACGGTCCTTAAGGAACGGGCGAGCCGGCTGACGTGCCGGGGATCGGAAAATGTGTCGGGCTGAAGCATGAGGCGCCGCCCCATGGCGAGGGCGCGGCGCTCGCAGGTGGCGCGCAGGGTGAGATCCGCGATGGTCTCGAATTCCGGGATATGCGCGAGGCCGAGGATGCGCCGATGCATCTCGATGCCGGCAAACCCGAGCGTATCGCGCCAGATGTCCCGTAGCAGAGCGGCGAGGGCGGCTTCGGCGCCTTCGGCATCGCCGCCATCCTCGAACAGTTCGGCCAGGCCGAGCATGCCGGTTCGCTCGGTGCGCCAAAGCCGCGCGAACTCTGCCTCGAAGGCGGACCAGACGCCCTCCACCAGCTGGAGAATCCAGTCTTCATAAGCGGCGCGCGCGTGGTCTTCGGCGTCGTGCCCGGCTTTGGCGAAATAGGCCATCAGCAGATTGCCCAGGAACGCCCCGATGTCGAAGCCCATGGGCCCGTAGAAGGCGAATTCCGGATCGATGACGCGGCTGTCCTGCGCGGTCACCATCACCGAGCCGGAATGGAAATCGCCGTGCAGCAAGGTTTCCGCGCAGGTGGCGAATTTACGCTTCAGCGCCGCCGCCGCCAGCTTGAGCGCCCGATCGGCGCGCAGCGCCGCGGCATCCTCTTCCAGGCCGGGCGTGACGCGGTTGCGCGGCGAGACGCAGAACGGGTCGGTGAAGATCAGGTCCTCGCTGATGCCGCACAATTCCACATTGCCGGCGAACAGCGCGAGGTCGCGCTTGCGGTGGGCCGTCTCCATGGCGAAATCCGAGCCGCGAAACAGCGTGCGCGCCAGATACTGGCCCATCTGCCGGTCGAGCTGCGGCAGCACGTCCCCGGCCATCAGGCTTTTGCGCAGGATGACGTGGGGCGTGAGATAGTCCATGACGATCAGCGCCTGTTCCTGATCGAAGACATGGACCTGCGGCAGCCGGCCGGGATCGCGCTGGCCCAGGCGAACCAGCGCATGATATTCGAAATAGCTCCGCTCCAGCGACATGGGCCAGCTCTCGCCGACGCAGCGCGCATAAGGCAGCGCCTGCTTCGCGATCACCGCCCCAAGCAGCCCCTCGACGATGAAGACGAGGTTGAGATTGCCGTCGCCGACCTCGCGGATGCGCCAATGCTCGGCCGGGCCGATCCGATGGGCAAGGCCGGGCGCCGCTGCGAGCCGGCGGGGCAGGGTGCCCACATCGAGGGGCTCATAGGGACGTTTGTCCAGCATACGGACCTCCATCGGTTGGTCGCATCCTCCCCGCCGCATGGGCCGGCAAAGATGACGCTCTGAAAGGAGTTCGCGGGCCACGCGGGGATCGTTACATCGCGCGGGATTTTTCCCGGCGGGCGGGGTTCAACTCGTCGCGAGCACCACCACCCCGAGACCCACCAGCAGCGTGCCGCCGAGGCGCTGCGGCGTGAGCGGTTCTCCCAGCAATTGCCAGGAGGCCAGCGCCACGAATACAAAGCCGAGGCCGAGGAAGGGATAGGCGAAGGAGGCCTCGACCCGGCTCAGCACATAGACCCACACCGCCACGCTGATCGCGTAACAGGCGAGGCCGCCGAAAATGCCTGGGCGCACCAGCACCCGGAGCAGGTTCGTGAGGGTCGCGCCATCCTCGAAGCCGAGGCCGGAGCGCGCGCCCCAGCGCAACAGGATCTGCGCCGAGGCATTCAGCGCGACGCTGAGCAGGATGACGGCGATCAGAAACAGGCGGCTCATGATCTTCTATGCCTGGGCAAGTTCGGCCATCCCGTCTTCGAAGGCCATGGTCGGCCGCCAGCCCAATTGGGCGCGCAGGTGCGAGGAATCCGCCGTGATGTGGCGTACGTCGCCGAGTCGGTACCGCCCCGTCACGATTGGCGCGGGGCCCTTGAGCGAGCGAGCCAGGGCTTCGGCCATCTCTCCCACGGTGCGCGGGGTGCCGGAGCCGACGTTGAAGGCCGCGACGCCCTGCGTATGCATTTCGCAGGCCTGGACCGTCGCCGCCGCGATGTCGCGCACATGGACGAAGTCGCGCCTTTGCCTGCCATCCTCGAACACCTGGGGCGCCAGCCCGTTGCGGAGCGCGGACGTGAAGATCGCGGCCACACCGGCATAGGGCGTATCGCGCGGCATGCCCGGCCCGTAGACATTGTGATAGCGCAGCATCGCCGCCGCACCGCCGGTCACGCGCGCCCAGTTGGCGGCATAGAATTCCTGCGCCACCTTGCTGCTGGCATAGGCGTTGCGCGGATCGAAGGGGGTCGTTTCGCTGACGAGCTGCGTGCTCAACCGGCGGCCGCAATGGGGGCAGGGCGGCTCGAAATCGCCCGCCGCCAGGGCCGCCTCGAAGCGCGGCGCCGGGCGCACCACGCCATGTTCGGGGCACAGGCCCACGCCCTCGCCATAGACCACCATGGAGCTTGCCAGAGTCAGGCGCGGCACGCCGGCCCGCGCCATCGCCGCGAGCAGAACCGCAGTCCCCAAATCATTGGAGGAGACATAATCGGGCAGGTCGCCCACATCCACGCCGAGCCCGACCTTGGCGGCAAGATGAAGCACCGCATCCACCCCTCGAACCGCCGTGTCGACCGCCGCCGCGTCCCGCACGTCGCCAAGCTGAAATTCCACGCCGGGGGGCGGCGTCCAGGGCTTGCCGCGATGCACGTCGGCGCGCAGGGAATCGAGCACCCGCACCGCGTGGCCGCGCGTGCGCAGGCGGGCAAGGACGTGCTGGCCGATGAAGCCGGCACCGCCGGTCAGAAGCACATGCATGTCACTGCCCTCCCGAAAACGAGGTAAGTGGCGCGCCGGCTTCGGCCCGGCGCAGGGTCCAGGCCAGGCGCACGAAGGTCGCGGTGATCTTCCAGGCCGCCTTCACACCCGCGGCGAGATTGCCGGAGACCTTGGAATCTCCGCCCCGGCGGCAGCGATGGTCGACCGGCACCTCCAGGCTGCGCAGGCCGGCGGCGGCGACGCGCATCTGCATTTCCAGGTTCCAGCCATAGGTCATCTCCGCCATGCCGAGCGCGCGCAGCGTCTCCACCCGCATGGCGCGCAGGGGCGACATGTCGGAGAACTGCACCCCGTAGGTCCGCCGCAGCAATTGGCCCGCGAGCCAGCCGGCCGCGATCTGCTGCGCCGTCATGCTGCCTGCCTCGCGCTTTCCCCTGAGGCGCGAGCCCATGACGAAATCCGCCTCCCCGCGCGCGATCGGCCCGATGATCGAGGCGATGAAGGCCGGCACGTCGCTGCCGTCGCCATCGAGGAAGCACACGATTTCCGTACCCGGCCCGACGGCGGCAAGGCCCGCGGCGCAAGCCCGGCCGTAGCCGCGCATGGGTGCGCGCACCACCCGCGCACCGGCCGCCTCGGCCCGCGCGGCGGTACGGTCGGTCGAGCCGTTGTCGACCACGATGACTTCGCCAATCCCCTGCGCGAGCACCTCGCGGACCACGTCCGCGATCGGCTCTTCCTCGTTCAGGCAAGGGATGATGATCGCGGTCGCGGAGCGGTGGGGGAGGGGCATGCTCATGCCATCACCAGCGCGTCGCGGCGCTGCCGCATGAAGGCTTGCGTGCGGGGCGCGCGCTGGAGCGGCCCGGTGGCGAAGGGCGGACGCGTGCCGGCCAGTTCGCGCTCCAGCAGCGCGTACGAGGCGGCATCGTCCACATCGTACCAGGCATCGAGCGTGATCACGGGCAGGTCGATTTCGCGTGCGCGTTCAAGGGTGCGCGCATAGACCGCCGGCGTGCTCCAGGGGATGTCGGCGAACAGATGGGGATGCGGCCGCGAGAGGCCGATCAGGGTGTATCCGCCGTCGAGTGCCGGGCTGAGCACGAGATTGTCGCCGCGAAGCACCGCCTCTACCGCCGCGTCGAGGATGGCGCGCGGCAAGGTGGGGCTGTCGGAATTGATCACGATCGCTCCGGCGTGCCCGGCCGCCAGAAGATCGTTGATCCCGGTCTCCAGGCGCACGCCGAAATTGCCCTCGGCCTGCAACACGAGGCCGAAACCATCCGGCAGCAGGGGGCGCAATTGGGCTTCCGATCCGGCGGGCGTGTAGACAGCATAGCCCTCCGCCCGGCCGGTGCCGGTCATGCTTTCGATGGTCGTCGCCAGGTCCTGGATGAAGCAGGCGGAGATGCCGGCGCATTCCTCGGGCCGCAAGGGCGGGGACAGCCGCGTCTTCGAGCGGCCGGGGCTCGGCGTCTTGCAGATGATGGCGATTGCGACAGATGGTGCCGTCTTGGATCCGTGCGTCATGTCAGATCACTCCCGTGAGCGCCTGGAGAAGATCGCGATACAGATCCTCCGGATCCTCCAGCCCCACCGAAAGGCGCAGCAGATCCTCGGGACAGGGCGAATCCTCGCCCTCGATGGAGGCGCGGTGTTCGATCAAGCTCTCCACCCCGCCGAACGAAGTGGCGCGGCGCCACAGCCGTACATGGGCCGCCACCGCGATGGCCTGGGCGCGATCTTCCAGGCGGATCGACAGCATGCCGCCAAACCCGCCGCTCATCTGCCGCGCGGCGACGGCATGGCCGGGATGATCGACAAGGCCGGGATAGAGCACGGCACGGATCGCGGGATGAACCGCGAGCCGCTCGGCCAAGAGCGTCGCGGTCTGGCTTTGCGCCAGGACGCGCAGGTCGAGCGTGCGCAATCCGCGCAGCAGCAGGAACGCGTCGAACGGGCTGAGGAAGGCGCCGTGGTGCCGCCGGATGTCGTAGATCCGCGACCAGGCCGCATCCACCCGCGCCGTCGCCACCACGCCCGCGACCACGTCGGAATGGCCGTTCAGATATTTGGTGGCCGAATGCACCACCAGATCACACCCGCAATCGAGCGGCTGGCTGAGAATCGGGGTGGAGACGGTGGAATCCGCGCATACGATGGCACCGGCGAGGTGTGCGATGCCGCAGACCGCGCGGATGTCCGTGATGGTCCACAGCGGGTTGCTGGGCGTCTCGATCCAGACCAGCCCGGTCTTTCCGGGAATGATCGCCGCGCGGACCGCCTCGAGGTCCGACATATCGACGAAGCTCACCGCGTGGCCGTAGCGCGGAAGCTCCTGCAACCATTGGCGCAGACCCCAATACATGACCGACGGCGCGACGACGTGGGTCGGCGCGAGCGACAGGAACACCGCCGTCGCGGCCGCCATGCCGGAGCTGAACATCATCGCCTCGCTGGCATGCTCCAGCTCGGCGATCAGCGCCTCGGCCTGATGGATGGATCTGTTGTCCGACCGGCCATAGACGAAGCCGGTGCTGTAGCCATTGTCCGCGTCGCGGATGAAGGTGGTCGCGACATGGATCGGCGGGGTAAGCCCGCGCGTCGCCGGATCGCCAGCGCCCAGCGCGCTCGCGGCGAGGGTGCGCCGCGTCAGAGAGGGAACGTGCCGGTCGTCCATCCTGGTTTATGTCTCGATCGATTGAACAGCTATCGATCGGTATTCGTGGGCGCGCGGCGGTTCGTTACAGGCTCACACGCGTGTGATCGTGGGGCGGCCGGCGGGGCCGCTCCGTGCTTGGCGCGCCCGGCATCGCGGCGGGCCTGTGGGCGCGGATCGCGCTCTAACTTGAATAGAGGGGGATTCACTACCCACATCGCATCGCCTTGGGCGATTCAATGTGGGTAGATCCGGCTCTAGGGGCGTGTGAGGGGCCTCAATAGCCCAGGGCGCAGCCGTCCTTGCGGGGGTCGGACGCGCCGGTCAGCACGCCGTTTTCCCAGTCGATCCAGATCGCCTGCGCACCGCCGATGGGGCGCGCGGGCTTCACGATCCGGTGGCCGAGGCGGCGCAGGCCGTCCCGCGTCTCCTGCGGCATGCTGCCTTCCACCTCCACCGCGTCGGTGCCGAACAGGGGCGACACGCGGGGCAGGTCGATGGCGCTTTGCAGATCGAGGCCGTAGTCGAACACCTTGGTGAGGAAATGGGCGTGGCCCAGCGCCTGATATTGCCCGCCCATCACGCCAAATCCCATGGCCACCTTGCCGGCGCGGGTGAGTAGGCCGGGAATGATGGTGTGCATCGGCCGCTTGGCCGGGCCGATGGCGTTGGGATGCCCGGCTTTCAGCGTGAAGCCCTGGCCGCGATTGTTGAACAGCACGCCCGACTTCGGGCTCACGAGGCCGCTGCCGAACGGCCAGAAGATGGAATTGATGAAGCTCGCGACGTTCCGGTCCTTGTCCACGACCACGATATAGACCGTGTCCTTATGGGCCGGCATTTCCACCGCCGGCAGCGGCTCCTGGCGGGCGTCGGGCCGGATCAGGCCGTGCAGTTCGCAGGCGAGGGCATCGGAGAGCAGATAGTCCACCGGCACCGCGCTGTGCTCGGGATCGGCGACCACCGCGTCGCGGACCGAATAGGCGAGGCGCGCGGCCTCGATCTCCAGGTGCAGGCGCTCGGCCGAAAGCGGATCGCCCGTGGCGTCGCAGCGCGAGAGAATGTTGAGCAGCAGCAGCGCGATGATGCCCTGCCCGTTGGGCGGGCACTCATGCACCTCGAACCCGCGATAGGCGGTCTTGATGGGGGTGACATAGGTGCCGCGGGTGGCGGCGAAATCCTCCAGCGTGTGGAGGCCGCCACGGGCGCGCAGGCCATCCACCATGTCCTGTGCCACCGCGCCTTCATAGAAGGCCTTGCTGCCGCCCTCGGCGATGCGCGTCAGGGTCTGCGCCAGCTCCGGCTGGACATGGCGCGTGCCGGCCAGAGGTGCCGCGCCGCCGGGCAGGAAGATGCGCCGCGCCGCCTCGTCGCGGGCCAGAAGGGCGGTCTGCTCGTGCCAGTCCCGGCTGACGCGCGGCGCCACGGCATACCCCTCGCCGGCAAGGCGGATCGCCGGCGCCAGCAGCCGGCTGAGCGGCCAGGTGCCATGGTCTTGCGCCAGGCGCTCCCAGGCTTCCACCGCGCCGGGCACGTTGACCGCATGGGGCGAGTGGCGCGGGATCTCGCCAAAACCGCGTTCGGCGAAGAAGCCCGGCGTGGCCGCTTGCGGGCAGCGGCCCGAGCCGTTGAAGGCGACCACCTGATCCGAGCCCTGCGGCGCATAGAGTGCGAAGCAGTCGCCGCCGATCCCGGTGGAGCCCGGCTCCACCACGCCCTGCACCGCGCAGGCGGCGATGACCGCGTCCATGGCATTGCCGCCGGCCTGGAGCACGTCGAGCGCGACCAGGCTGGAGAGCGGATGGGAGGTGGCCGCCATGCCCTGCGTGGCCATGACGAGGGAGCGGCCCGGGGTTTCGAAATCTCGCATGGAGGATCTTCCTGATCGGGCCGCGCGATGGCTCAGCGCGGCGCGGCGGCGGGCAGGCCGGCGCCGATACGCTCCAGCATATAGGGAACGAACGGGTTGGAGGAGACGCGCAGAAGCATGTCCACGCCCACATCCAGCCCGCCATATTCGCCATGCGGCGCCATGGTGCCGAGCTGGATGCCGAAATCCTCCGCCGGGTCCGGCCGCAGCCCATAGAGCCCGTCCTCGAGCGGAAAGGGCAAGGCGATATGGGAGAGCGAATAAATCTCGCGCGGATAGGACAGGCCGAGTGGGCGGCGCGTTTCGCCGCTTGCCCCGGCATCGCTCAGGCGCTCCTCGGCCTCGGCGGTGGCGGGCGAGATATTGGCGATGACCGCCGTGCGGAAGGTGCGCGGGGCCGGCGGCAGCAGGCGGCTCAAGGCGGTATCGGCATCGGCGGAGAGGAATGGCGCGAAGGTGGAATTGCGGTTCACGTCGAACAGAACCAGCTCGCTGCCGTTGGCGGGCAAGGCGGCGAACAAGGTGTCGATGACGGCCCGTGTGCTCACCGTATGGTCGAGGATCGATTGGAAGGCGAGGACGGGCGGCAGGCCCTCCAGCCGGCCGTCGCGCAGATGGGCGCGGATCGCGTCCTGGAGCACCTGGGTCAGGCGGAAGGATTCCTGCGCCGCCTTGACCGGAAAGGAATTGTATTTGAACGGGTTGAACTCCGGCAGCAGGTTCAGCCACGCGGCCTTCGCGAACGGTGGCAGCACCGCCGGCAGCCCCGCGAGGCCGGCGAAGCGGGCGAACGGCGTGATCCCCACCATGGGCGAGACCAGCACGAGCTTGTCCGCGCGCGGCAGCTCCGGCGTGTCGAGGGCGTCGAGGGAATATTTGAGCGCCAGCGCGGCGCCGTTGGAATAGCCCACCAGCTGGATCGGCAGGTCCGGCCCGGCCCGGCGCTTGGCCTCGCGCATGGCGAGGCGGGTGGCGGCGAGCCAGTCCGGCCATTCCGCGACCGTCAGCCCGCCCGGCACGGTGCCGTGGCCGGGCAGGCGGATCGAGAGCGCCACGAAGCCAGAGGCCGCATAGCGCCGCGCCACATGGCGCAGGCTGTAGGGGGAATCGGTGAGGCCGTGCAGCAGCACCGCGACGCCCTTCACCGGCCCGTCCGGCTCCAGCACGAAGGAGCGGTTGAAATCCTGCGCGAACCGGCCGGGATAGATCGGGCTGTCGGCGAAATAGCGGTCGGAGGCGACGCGGTCGCGGGGCGGCAGCTTGTCCGTCACTTGGGTGCGTACGCTGTCGAACAGGCGCTGCTCGGCGGCGAGATAGGCCGGCCAGTCGGCGCGGTCGAGTTCGGCGATGCTGAGTTCCTTCGGCACGAAGGTATGCCATGGCTCAAGCGGCGGGCCGCGCAGGGAATCCACCGCGCGCCCCGCGAACAGCGCCACTGCCACGACGCCGAGCAGGATCACCAGCGCTCGGATCGCCTTCATCACCCACGGGCGCATTTCTTTTCTCTCCGGGCCGGCGCGGTCGAATCGGCCGCCGGCGGCATTATGGACCGTGCATCGGGAGAAAGGCGCGCCCGCCGCATTTTCTGCCCCGCCAAAGCTTGCGGCGGCGGGGTATATGCGCAAAATGTTTCACGTGAAACAATGGCTTAGCGCGGACGAAGAGCGGTTTCGTGACGCCTCTCGGCCGCTTTCCGGCACACCAAACCGCCTCTTCGGGCGAATGTTCGGCGCGCATGAATCCGGCCGCGCGCGAGAGGCCGCGGAAAGGCTGGGATGGACATTTAGCGGCGTGGCGCATCGTCGAGGCGCCTGACGGGAAGTGCGTGCCATTGTGTTTCGTTCACCAGCCGTCATGGCCGGGCTTGTCCCGGCCATCCACGTGGCGGCGCCCGTACGGGCCTTGAAAAGCCAGAGCCAGCGGCTCCGCGTGGATGCACGGGACGAGCCCGTGCATGACGATGTCTCCTGCAACGACGCCAAGCCATGAATGTCGATCGGCCCCAGAGCGCACGCCGATCAGCCTGCATCGCGAGCTGGTCTCCAACTCGTGTTTAGAGCCGGGTCCGATCAGGCCCTAGGATCGGGCGCGAAACGAGGGAGCCCATCCCATGGCAGAACGTTCCGTCCGGCAGCCCGGTCCCGACCATCCCATCACCGTCACGCACCATCCGGGGCGGATCGTGGTTTCCGCCGGCGGGCGGGTGATCGCCGACACGCGCGCGGCACTGACCTTGCGCGAGGCGTCCTATCCCGCCGTCCATTATATCCCGCGCAAGGATGTGGATATGGCGCTGCTGGAACGCTCCGCCCATGCCACCTATTGCCCCTACAAAGGCGAGTGCAGCTATTTCAGCATTCCCGGCGGCGGCGCGCGGGCGGAAAATGCGGTGTGGACCTATGAGACGCCGTACCCGGCGGTGGCTGAGATCGCCGGCCATCTGGCCTTCTATCCCGACCGGGTGGAGTCCATCGAGGACAAGCCGCTCGCGCCCTGAGCGGGCGGCGCCCTGAGCGGGTCGGCGTCCCGAGCGCTTCGGCTTCAGGCGGTGGGGGCGCGCTTCTGCACCCGTTCCGCCGTGTCGAGCGCTTGCGTGGTATCGCCGGAAAGATCGGCGGCGAGGAAATCCGCGCTTTCGGGAATGGCGATGCGGAAATCCTCGATCCGCTCCAGGGCGAGCGTGATGGCCTCGCCCGCGCAATCCAGCACATGGCCGCCGAAGCGATGGTCGTCGCTGATGAAATGCACATGCCAGCCGGGCACGCCGAGCCCTTTGGCATAGGAGGGGGTCCAGAAGCCGATCATCGCGCCGTCCACGTCGCGGCATTCGAACTCGGCCTGATGGGACGTCGCCTGAACCAAGGTCTCATGGGCGCCGGCCTTGCAGGCCACGCGATTGTGCACCCGCGCGAAATGGCCGGAAAGGCGCACGGCGAAGAACACATTGTCCGTGTGCCGCAGCGCGTCGAGCTGCGCGACGAGCTCCTGGATGGAGGCGAACGGCGCCAGCGTCACCAGCGCCTCGGGCGAGAAATGGGTGACGATGGCGAACGGCACCTGCTGGGAATCCTCCGCGCGGCGGATGGACCCATCGCCCCGCATCTGGAAGAAGGCGCCATCCAGCGCGATCATCTCGCCGTCGAGATCGACGAAGGTGCCGAGCCCGAAATCCCCGTGCTCGCGCAAAGTGCCCACCGAGACCACGCCCTGGAACAGCCCTTCCACCAGCGCCCCGGAAGTGGACACCTGGAACAGCGTGCCGTGGTCCACCTGCAACGTATCGGCGAGCGCGCGCGAGACGATGTGGGAGATTGTCTCCCCGCTCTCCCTGGTGGCCGCCTGAAGGGCGGTCCACAGCGATTGGGAAATCTCGCAATTCAAGGTCGGCATGGCGGAGCCCCGCTTACGAGATGACGTTGTCGTGCATGGCGGCGCCAAGCTCGATGTTGTGGCGATAATCCACCGGGATATCGATCAGCACCGGCCCCGGCGTTTCCATGGCCTTGCGCAGGATCGGCACGAACTGGTCGGCATGCTCCACGCGGAAGCCGGTGGCGCCGAACGCCTCGGCATATTTCACCGTGTCGATCGGGCCGAAATCGATGCCGGAATGGCGCTGGTATTTCATCATCTCCTGGAACGCGACCATGTTGTAGCTGCCGTCGCGCCAGATCATGTGGACGAAATTGCACTTGAGGCGTACCGCCGTTTCCAGCTCCTGGGCGGAGAACAGGAAGCCGCCGTCGCCGGAGACCGAGAGCACCTTGTCGTTCGGCCGCGCGAGGCAAGCGGCAATCGCCCAGGGCAGCGCGACGCCGAGGGTCTGCTGGCCGTTGGAGATCAACAATTGCTCCGGGCGGAAGCTGTAGAGATACCGCGAATGCCAGATGTAGAAGGAGCCGATGTCGAGGGCGAGGGTCACGTCCTCGGTGATGAAGGGCTGCAGGTCCGAGATGATGCGCAGAGGATGCATCGGCATGCCGGATTCCCGCGCGCCGGCGGCCCGCACCTCCTCCAGCTCGCGCCGGGCCGCGTCCAGCGCGGCATGGGGCACGAGGCGCGGGCGGCGCGGCAATTCGGCGGCGATCCGCGCCAGGGTCGCGGCAATGTCGCCGTATAATTCCACCGCCGGGCGGTAGTCCACGTCCACGGCGGCGATCACATGGTCGATATGGATCACCGGGCGGGTCTTGCCGGCGTTCCACAGGCCCGCGTCATATTCGATCGGATTATAGCCGATGGCGATCACCAGGTCGGCGGCATCCAGCAGCCGGTCCGAGGGCTGGTTGTGGAACAGGCCAATGCGCCCGCCGAAGCAATCCAGCGCCGCGCGCGGCACCACGCCGGCGCCCTGATAGGTGCACACGGTCGCCAGCGGATGGGCCGAGAGCAGCGCGCGCACGGCGGCGGCATTGGCCGGGCGGCTCGCATCCATGCCCAGCAGCAGCACCGGCAGGCTGGCGGCCTCGATCAGACGCACCGCTTCGGCGATCTCCTCCTCCGGCGCGGCGCCGAGGCGGGGCACGCGGGCAGGGGTCAGCACGCGGTCCGGCGCGGGGTCGTTCATCACGTCGTTGGGCAGCGAGACATAGGCCGCGCCGCGCCGGCCGGATTCCGCCGCGCGGAAGGCGTTGGCGAGGATCTCGCCGATGGATTCGCCGGCTTCGATCTCGGCCGCATAGCGCGTCACCGGGCGGAACAGATTGACCGTGTCCAGGCTCTGGTGGGTCTGCTTCATGATCTCGGCGCGCGGCACGGAGCCGCCGAGGCCCACGAGAGGCATGCCTTCGGAATTGGCGGTGGCAAAGCCGGTGACGAGATTGGTGCAGCCGGGGCCGGAGGTGACGAGGCACACGCCGGCCTGTCCGGTCATCTTGCCGACGCCGGCGGCGATGAAGGCGGCGTTCTGCTCGTGCCGGCAGACCACGGTCTCGATGCCCGAGCCGTTCAGGCAATCATAGACCCGGTCCACCTTCGCGCCGGGAATGCCGAACACATGCTTCACGCCCTGCGCCTTGAGGTTGCGCACCAGCACTTCGGCTCCGCATACATCGCCCATGGCGCTTCCCCCGTTCGGTCGTTGCCGAAATGCCCGATCACTGGATCGGATCGTACAGGCTTCGCACTAACGCCGGACGACGCCAATGGGGAAAATGATCCATATGCGGCCCTCAGGTGCGGCCCTCAGCTCGCCGCGGTCTCGGCCGGCGGCACGCGGCCGGAGAACAGGTCCGCCACGGGGCGGCTGGCCGGATGGTGGGCGCACAGGGTCAGCGCGGCGATCAGCAGCGGCACGCCGATGAAGGCGCCGGGCACGCCCCACAGGAAGCTCCAGAAAAACACCGCGAACAGCACCATGAAGGGCGAGGCGGCCAGCGCCTTGCCGGCGATGCGCGGCTCCAGATAGCTGCCCGACAGGAATTGGATCACGTTCAGGCACACGAACACGAAGAGCGCGCTCTGCCAGGATTCGAACTGCACCAGCGCGAACAGGGTGGGCAGCAGCGTGGCGACGAACGGGCCGATGAAGGGAATATAATTCATCGAGAAGGCGATCACGCCCCAGGCGGTCGCCAGCTCCATGCCCGAGGCGAGGGTGAAGCCCCACACCACGAGGCCGGTGGCCAGGCTCATGAGCGTGCGCACCAGCATGTAGCGCTGCATCTTGGTACCGATGTCGGCGCCCGCCGCAAGCATGAACGGCCCGAACGTGCCGCCGCGCAGGCCGGCGAGCTGGCGCTTGAAGATGTCCACCTCCAGCAGGCCGAGGATGACGAATACGAAGGTGACGACCAGGAAGCTGGCGAGGCTCTGCATGCGGCTCGACAGATCCTGGAACACCAGCAGCAGCCAGCGCACGTCGAAATGCTCGGTGATGATGGAGGCCATGACGAAGCCGTGGCCCTCCAGCCAGTCGTGCGCCTGCCCGTACAGCGCCTGGAAGCGCGCGGCATTGGCGAACACCCATTGGCCGACATGGGCAAAGCCCCACACCACGAGGCTGATGATGGTGCCCACCACCGCCAGCGTCACCACCAGCGTCGCCAGCGCGGCGACGACGCCCGGCAGATAGCGCTGCAACGCCTTTTGCAGCGGCCAGACGATGGCGATGATGAACAGCGCGAACACCACCGGGGCGATGATCGACTGGGCCTCGGAGAGGGCCGCGCACACGAGGACCGCCGCGACGATCCCCACCAATATCCTGACCGCGCGATCCTTGATCATTCCCGCCCCTGTGCCCGCTTCTGTTGCTTTGGAACTCACGCCTGTTCCGGCATGGCGCCGTGGCGCACCGAGATTTCCATGCCTTTGATCTTCTCGTAAAGCTTGATGTCGCTGGAATAGGGCCACCAGGAATAAAGCAGCAGCTCCAGCGGGTGCCACAGCCCGACCCAGCCGGCGATCAGCAGGCCCTCGCCGAACAGATAGCCGAGCAGGCTGTCGGAGCCGAGCCATTTGTCCAGCACGGTGGACAGCGCGAGGCAGGCCGCGAGGAAGATCGCGCCGATGCGCAGCGCGCGGTGCCCTTCCAGGCGCAGCTCCAGCATCTTGCGGCGGCAATACAGGATCTGGGAATTGCAATAGGTGGCGAGCGCGCGGGGTAATTGGCCCACCAGCGCGTCGTCGTCGGTGCCGTCCGGAAGCCAGATCACCGCCTTGGCTCGGCGGGTGCGCCAATCCTTCTGCACCCGCAGCGCGTCCATCACCTGGTCGATGCCCGACAGGTCGATGGTTTCCCCCTCGAACGGGTCGACCTCGGGCACGCGGAAGAAATTCTTGAGGTTGCGCAATTGCAGGTGGATTTCGCCGGGCGTCGCGGTCATCGGGTCTCGCCTTGCAGGACGCGCCGGCAAGCGGGCGGCAGCTTTCGGGGGGCTGTGCGGCAGGCGCCGCGCACCATGGTCAAGCTGGGGCTTACACCATTTCGCGCGGGGCGGAAATTCACCCGATCGGGCGCCGATGGCGCCGCAGATTCCCGAGGCGCCCGGCTGGCGCGCGGTTTTGCTTGAAAGCGCGTCGAATTTCCGCTTTGCAGGACGGCGGAAGCGTCAAGGGACGAGCCGGGGGGTGCGCGTGTCGCCATCGAGCAGGGCAGGGCGCCGGAGCGCGGCGGATGGCACGCGAGCGAGCGCCTTGCGGGCAGCCGGCCTTATGGCGGTGAGGATGCGCGCGGCTCTGCTTGGCGCTGTGGCGCTGCTGGCGCTGAACGGCTGCACGCCCCATCCCGAGGGCGTGCTGGTGCCCCTCGCCGCGGGCACCCCGGTTGCCGCCACGGTGGACATTCTCGCCGCCACCACCCGCGCGCCCACCGACCAGCCGGGAATCCTGTTCACCGGCGAACGGGGCGAGGGGCTTTCGCTCACCAATATCGTGGTCTCGATCCCGCCCAACCGTCCCCTGGGCTCGATCCAGTGGCCGCAGCCCGGCACCGCCGATCCGACGCGCGATTTCGCGATTTCCGAGGTGGCGCCGGTGCCGCGCGCGGGCGTCCTGGATTGGTTCAAGGGCGCCAAGGGCAAGAAGCGGCGGGTGCTGATCTTCGTGCACGGCTTCAACACGCGCTTTGATTCCGCCGTGTTCCGCTTCGCCCAGATCGTGCACGACATGAATGCCGATATCGCGCCGGTGCTGTTCTCCTGGCCCTCGCGCGGGCGCATCCTGGATTATGTCTATGATCGCGAGAGCACGAATTTTTCCCGCAACGACCTCGCTTATGTGATGCGGGCGGCGGCGCGCTCGCCTTATGTGGACGACGTGGTGGTGATGGCCCATTCCATGGGCGCCTGGCTCGCGGTGGAATCCCTGCGCCAGCTCGCGCTCCAGGACGGGCGCATCCCGGCGAAGATCTCCAACGTGGTGCTGGCCTCGCCCGATCTCGATATCGACGTGTTCCGCCGGCAGGTGGCGGAGATGGGCAAGGACCGTCCGCGCATCACCATCTTCGTGTCGCGCAACGATCGCGCGCTCGGCCTCTCGCAGCTGATCGCCGGCGGCGTGACGCGGGTGGGCGCGATCGACCTCACGCAGCCCGCCAACGCCGCCCAGCTGGAGCAGGCCACCGGCATCGTGGTGCTCGATCTGTCCGGGCTTGAGAATGGCGATGCGCTCAATCATTCCAAGTTCGCCACCAGCCCCGATGTGGTGCAATTGCTCGGTACGCGCCTGTCGTCTGGGCAGGACCTCGGCGACCGGGAGGGCGGGGGCGGGGCGGAAGCCGTGCAAGTGCTTGGCGCCGCCGTGGGCGGGGTGGTGACTGCGCCCATCACGGTGTTCACCGGCGGCCTGCGGAACTGACACGGGGCCGGACGTCACCGGCCCCGGTGTTTCAAAGGCGTCAGAGCGACCTGGGTCAGAATGACCCGACCGCGCTGCCCAGCACGATCACCGCCACCAGCGCCAGGATCGCGCCCACCACCGCCACCATGACGATGTCGAAATAGCTCTTGGCGTGGGTCGAGCCGCATACCGCCAGCAGCGTCACCACCGCGCCATTGTGCGGCAGGCTGTCGAGCGTGCCGGCGCCGATCACGGCGACGCGGTGCATCAGCGCGGGATCGAGGCCGGTTTCCGCCGCGAGCTTCATATAGGACGCGCCCAGCGCATCAAGCGCGATGGTGAGCCCGCCGGAGGCCGAGCCGGTGAGCGCCGCCAATATGTTGGTGGCGATGGCGAGCGACACCAGCGGCCCACCCTGGATGCCGAGCACCCAGGTGCGCACCAGCTCGAACGCCGGCATGGCCGCGACCACGGCGCCGAAGCCGACCAGGCTCGCCACGCTGAAGGCCGGCAGCACCGAGGCATTGGCGCCCGCGTCCATGGTGGCCCGCAGGTCCGGCAGGCGGCGGAAATTGAACGCCAGCAGCACCAGGATCGCCGCCGTCAGCGCCGTCGCCACCGCCCACACGCCGCCCACGGCGGAAAGCGTGGTGGAGCCCCAGCGCTCTTCGCCGAGGAAGCTCACGTCCAGCCGGGGCAGGATCACCATGGACATCAGCAGGTTGACCAGCACCACGACAACCAACGGCGTTGCCGCCACGAGGAAGGAGGGGCGGGTCGTGCTGTGGGCGCCGTGGGAGATTTCCGCCGTGTCGAATTCATGCGAGGCGGTGGCGCGCTCGCGGATGAATTGGTCGTCGGCGACGCCCGCATCGAGCGGGGTCTCGTCGCCGAAGCCCTCGCCCTTGGCCCGCGCGACGCGCTCCGCCCGCATCAGCCACCACATGCCGAAGCCGAGCATGATCAGCGAGGCGATCACGCCCAGTCCCGGCGCTGCGAACGGCGTGGTGCCGAAGAACGGCATGGGAATGGCGTTCTGGATCGCTGGGGTGCCCGGCAGCGCCGACATGGTGAAGGTGGAGGTGCCGAGCGCGATCGCCGCCGGCATCAGGCGGCGCGGAATGCCGGCCGAGCGGAATAGCGCGATCGCCATGGGGGCCAGCACGAAGAAGGCGACGAACAGGCTCACCCCGCCATAGGTCACGATGGCGCCCGCCAGCACCACGGCGAGAATCGCGCGCTTTTCGCCGAGCTTTTCGGTCATGGTGTCGGCGATCACGGTCACCGAGCCGCTGTCGTCCATCAGCTTGCCGAACAAGGCGCCGAGCAGGAACAGCGGGAAGAATTGCGCCACGAAGGTGGCGGCGTTTGTCATGAAGGTCTGGGTCCAATGGGCGAGCAGCGGCTCGCCCGAGAACGCCGCCGCCACCAGCGCCGCGATGGGCGCCAAAAGCAGGATCGACCAGCCCCGGAAGGCCAGGAACAGGAGCAGCCCGAGGCCGAGGAGGATGCCGAGAAGTCCCATGCTCACACGCCTTCCAGCAGCACGTCGAGATCAATGGAGGAGCGCTTGCCGAGATTGTCGGCATCCCGCGCGAGGAACGCCTCGGCGGACTTGCGGCCCTCGTCGCGCAGCATGGAAAGGAATTCCCATTCCGCATTGAGCTTGGAGGAATAGCCGAGCGTGGACATCAGCGCGTTGGGCACCATGTGGATGCGCATCTTCGCCCATTGCGCGCCCTCGGTGTGGCCGGGGTCCGCGACCTGGCGCAGCATAGCGATCATGCGCAATTCCTTCAGCAGCACCGCATTGAAGGACACCTCGTTGAGGCGGTTGAGGATTTCGCGCGCCGAATTGGGCGTGCCCGGCCGCTCCACCGGGTTGATGGGGATGAGGATGGTGTCGTCGGACTCCAGCTCGCGCACCAGCGGCGTCATGGTGGGATTGCCGGAATAGCCGCCGTCCCAATAGCTCTCGCCGTCGATCTCGATGGCCTGGAACATGGTGGGCAGGCAGGCCGAGGCGAGCAGCACGTCGGGGGTGATCTCGGAATTGCGGAACACCCGTCCGCGCCCGGTGCGCACATTGGTGGCGGTGATGAACAGGCGGATCGGCGAGGTTTTCAGCCGCTCGAAATTGATCAGGTCTTCCAGGATGCTCCGCAGCGGGTGGGAATTGCCGGGGTTGAGGTCATAAGGGGAATAGAGCCGCGAGACGAGGTCGAGGGTGACGAACAGGGGTGAATTGTCGAGCGTCCAGCGCCCCAGCATCTTGTCGATGGGGCCGCGCTGGAACGGGCTGAAGCGCGCCGCTTCCGCCACCCGCTTCCAATAGGCTTCGAGCGCATCGCGCGCCCCTTGCGCGCCGCCCGCCGCGAAGCCGTCCGCCAGCACCGCCGCGTTCATGGCGCCGGCCGAGGTGCCGGAAATGCCGTCGATGCGCAGCCAGTCTTCCTCCAGCAGGCGGTCAAGTACGCCCCAGGTGAAGGCGCCGTGCGAGCCGCCGCCCTGGAGGGCGAAGTCGATCAATACCGGGGTGCGCCCGCTGGCGGTGGGTTCGCTCATGATGCTCTCCAATGTCCCGCACGTGTCGTGCGCGGCCGGACCGCAGGCTGCGGCCCGGCCGTCTTGGCTATGCCGTTACCGCTTGTGAGCCGGGCTCCGGCGGTGCGTCGGGTCCGAACCAGCCGACATAGAGCGCCGGCAGGAAGATCAGGGTCAGCATCGTGCCCACCAGCAGGCCGCCCATGATGGAGAAGGCCATGGGCCCCCAGAACACGGTCGGCGCGATGGGGATCATGCCGAGCACCGTGGAAATGGCGGTCAGCATGATCGGGCGGAAGCGGGTGCAGGCGGCGAGGATCACCGCATCCTGCACCTTCGCCCCGCGCGCCCGCTCGGCCTCGATCTGGCCGATCAGGATCACCGCATTCTTGGTGATCATGCCGATCAGCGCGAGGATGCCGAGGATGGCGACGAAGCCCAGGGGCCGCCCGGAGGCGAGCAGGGCGGCGGAGACGCCGATCAGCCCCAGCGGCGCCACCGAGAGCACCAGCACCAGCCGCGAGAAGCTCTGGAGCTGGAACATCAGCACCGTGAGCATGATCAGCAGCATCACCGGCACCACCGCCAGCACCGAGGCGCGCGATTTCGCGCTCTCCTCCACCGTGCCGCCGGTGACGATGTGGTAGGAGCGCGGCAAGGTCTTCGCCAGCTCCTGGATCTTCGGCGCCAGCGCATCCACCACCGTTTCCGGCAGCGCGCCGGCGATCACGTCTGCCTGCACGGTGAGTGTGGCGACCCGGTCGCGCCGCCACACCACGGGATAGTCCTGCACATATTCGAAGCTGGCGAGCTGGCTCAGCGGCACGGTGCGGCCGCTCGGCAGCGGCACTTGCAGGCTGGCGAGATTGGCCAGCGAGACGCGCTGCTCGTCGGTGGCGCGGGCGACGACGTTCACCAGATAGATGTCGTCGCGCACCTGGGTCACCGGCGTGCCGGTCATCACCGTGTTGAGCACGCCGGCGAGCGCCTGGGTGCTGAGGCCGAGCAGGCGCGCCTGGTCCTGGTCCACCGCGATGCGCACCTGCCGCCCGGGCTCGATCCAGTCGAAATTGACCTTTTCGATCTTGGCGTTGGACGCCATGACGCCGGCGAGCTGGAAGGCGATCTGGCGCACCTTCTCGATATCCGGCCCGCTGACGCGATATTGCACCGGCCAGCCCACCGGCGGGCCGAGTTCCAGCGGGTAGATACGGCCCACCACGTTGGGGAATTGCTCCGCCAGCACCTTTTCCAGCTTCACCCGCAGGCGTTCGCGCGCCGCTACATCCTTGGCGACGATCACCGACTGGGCGAAGAAGTCGTTGGGCAGCTGCACGTTGAGCGGCAGATAGAAGCGGATCGCCCCGCGCCCGACATAGGAGCTGAAGCGCTCCGCATCGGGATCGGCGCGCACGATGGCGTCGAAGCGCTGCGTGATGTCCTCGCTGTTATAGATCGAGGCATTCTGCGGCAGGCGCAGATCCACCAGCAGTTCCGGCCGGTCCGAGGACGGGAAGAATTGCTGCGGGATCAGCGGGATCGCCAGCACGGAGAGCACGAACAGGCCGATTGTGATGGCCACCGTGATCCACCGCGCCTTCAGCGCCAGCTCTAGCAGCGCGCGGTACATCCCAAGCACCTTGCTGGGCTTTTCCGGCGCGCTTTTCTTGGTCTTGTCCGGCGCTTTCAGGATCACCACGCCCAGCAGCGGCGCAAACAGCACTGCCACGAACCAGGAGACGATGAGCGCGATGGAGACCACCGCGAACAAAGAGAAGGTATATTCGCCCGCGGAGCTCGCCGCGAAGCCCACCGGCACGAAGCCGGCCACCGTCACGAACGTGCCCGCCAGCATGGCGAAGGCATAGGTGCGGAAGGCGAAGGTCGCCGCGCTCGCCTTGTCGTCGCCGGCCGCGAGGCGGTTCATCATGGCGTCGGTGGTGGTCATGGCGTCGTCCACCATGAGCGCCAATGCGATGATGAGCGCGCCGAGCGAGATGCGCTGCATGTCGATGCCGGCCAGCTCCATCACCGAGAACACCACGGCGAGCGTCAGCGGGATGGAGAGCGCCACCACCATGCCGGCGCGCACGCCGAGGCTGATGAAGCTCACCACCAGGATGATGCCCACCGCCTGCCAGAGCGAGGACATGAACTCGCCGATGGCGGTGTCCACGGTCACCGCCTGGTCCGCCACCAGATGCGGCTCGATGCCGATGGGCAGATCGGCGGTGATGTCGGCCATGGCGGTTTTCAGGTGTGCGCCGAGCGCCAGGATGTCGCCGCCGTCGCGCATGGCGATGGCGAGCCCGATGGCCGGCTGGCCGTTCACGCGGAACAAAGGCTGCGGCGGGTCGGCATAGGCCCGGCGCACGGTCGCGATGTCGGAGAGCCGCAGCACGCGGCCGTTGACGACGAAATTGACGTTGGCGATGTCCTGCTCGGACTCGAACGCGCCGGAGACGCGCAGCGAGATCGCCTCTTCCCCGGTCTGCACGCTGCCGGCGGGGCTGACGATGTTCTGGCTTTGCAGCGCGGCCAGCACCGCCGAGCGGTCGATGCCGAGGCTCGCCAGTTCCTGCATGTTGAATTCGACGAAGATCCGCTCGTCCTGCGCGCCCAGGATCTCGATCTTGGAGACGTCCGGCACCTGGAGCAGCTTGGAGCGCACCTCTTCCACATAATCGCGCAATTCGCGCTGGCTGAAGCCGTCGGCGGTGAAGCCGTAGATGATGCCGAAGGTATCGCCGAACTCGTCGTTGAAGCCCGGTCCCTGCACGCCTTGCGGCAAGGTGTGGCGCATGTCGCCGATGCTCTTTCGCACGTGGTACCAGATGTCCGGCACCTCCTGCGCGGTGGCGCTGCCCTTCAGGTTGACGAAGATGGTGGTGACGCCGGCGCTGGTATAGCTGCGCAGGAAGTCGAGCTTCGGCGTTTCCTGGAGCGTGCGTTCCAGCCGCTCGGTCACCTGTTTCAGCGTATCCTCGACCGAGGCGCCGGGCCAGGAGGCCTGCACCACCATGGTCTTGATGATGAAGGTCGGGTCCTCGCCCCGGCCCAGCCGTTCATAGGAGAGCAGCCCCGCGAGCACCGCGACGGCCATGAAATAAATGACGATGGAGCGATGCTTCAGCGCCCATTCGGAAAGATTGAGGCCGCTCACAGGTTCGCCCCCAGCAGGCGGACCTTCTGGCCCGGATGGAGCGCCTGGACGCCCGCCGTGACGACGATTTCCGCATTCTTGAGGCCGTCGGCCACGGTGACGGTGGCGGGCGAGAAGCGGGCGATGTCCACCGGCCGCAGGGCCACCGTCTTTGTGGTGGGATCGAAGATCCAGACCGCCGGCTTGCCGTCGATGCGGGTCAGGGCGCTGGCCGGAATCTCGATCACCGGGCCGGTGTCCACCGCCACCGAGCCGTTGACCGTGGAGCCGAGGCGCATCGCCTCCGGCGGGTCGATCAGCCCCACGCGGATCTGGAAGGTGCGGGTGACGGGATCGGCCTGGGGCGCCACCTCGCGCACCCGGCCCTTGGCGCTGGCGCCGCTGCCGTCCGCCAGGGTCACTTGCACCTCGGGATCGGCGGGCATGTCGCGCAGCACCTGGGCGGAGACGTCGAACACCGCGTCGCGGCCGTCCTTGCGGGCCACCTGGACGATGGCCTGGCCGGGCTGAACCACCTCGCCCTGCTCGGCGCGGCGGGCGGTGACGGTGCCGGGCGCATCGGCCTTCAATTCGGTGAAATCCACCCGGTCGGTGGCGATCTTCACCTGCGCCTCGGCATCCTCCACCCGCGAGCGCGCGGTGAGATAGGCCTGTTCGGCCTGCTCATACTGGGCGCGCGGGGTGAAGCCGCGGGCGAGCAAGGCGCGCTGGCGCTCATAGGTGTTGCGCGAGACGCCAAGCTGCCCCTGCGCCGCGCTCAGCGCCGCCTGGGCCGAGCGCAGGGCATTGACCTCATTTTGCGGATCGAGCCGGGCGAGGACCTGCCCGGCCTCCACATGGTCGCCCACATTCACCAGCCGCTCGATGATCCGCCCGCCGATGCGGAAGGCGTAGGTGACCTCGTTCATCGCCTCCACATGGCCGGTGAAGGTGAGGCCGTCCGGCGTGGTGCGGGTGGAGACCTTGATCGCGCGCACCGGCCGGATTTCCGGCGCGGTGGCGGTCTGCTCGCCGCCGCAGGCGGTCAGGGCGAGGGGGGAGAGCAGCACGAATGCCAGCGCGAGCCGCCGTCCGGTGCTGTGCGCCGTGGCGCGCGTCTTCAGTTTGCTAGCGGACACGGAACGCTCCTTTCGGGCCAGTGCATGCCGGGACGCGCCGAGGCATCACGCATAAAGCACCAACTTGGCATTGGGGTGACAGGGTTGTAACGCAGGCGAAGTACATGCGCCGCGCGGCAATCTACATTCGGATTATTCAATCCCGCCCTATGGGAGGGCAGCCATTGCTTGAATGGACTTGATCTTGTTTCGCCAGCGCGGGGAAACCGTGATGAAACCGTCATGGCGCGGCCCTCACAGCGACCGCAAGCGCGATCACCAGGCCGGCGAGCAGCGCTCCCGCCACCCCCCAGCGCCGCAGCACGTCGTCAAGCCGGCCGACACCCTTAAGCCCGCGCGCCAGCAGCGGCCCCAGGCGCTCGGCGAGCACCAGCACATCGCCCGCCGGCACCTCGGGAAGCGCCGGGCCGCGCTGGTGCAAGGCGAACGCGAGCGCGAGCCCCAGCAACACCGGAACCGCCGTCTTCTCCACATTCACCAAGGCGAAGGCGGTGGCGATCCGCTCCCCGGTCACGAGCGGATAGAGCGTGAACGGCAGGGCGAGCGCGAGCACGCTCAGCACGATCCAGGGTGCCATCAGGCGCTGGGAGGGCAGGGGGAAGGCGGCGCGGCCCTTGGCGCTGTCGCGCAGCAGCAACACAAACTTCGCCATCAGCACGGTGGTGCCCGCCGCCGAGAGCGCGAGCAGGAAGCCCGCCGCGCCCTCGCCCATGGGGCCCTTGATCGCGAGCTTCGCCAGTGCCCCGCCGGTGAACGGCAGACCCGCGAGGCTGAGGCCCAGAAGGCCGGCAAGGCCGAGCACCGGCATCACCGCCCCCGGCGCGCTCGCCGCAGCGATGCCCACGCCAAGGAACAGTGCGCCCTTCAGCAGGATGTGGTTGGCGGCATAGAAGGCGGCGATGGCGGCGGCACCGGCATCGCCCTGCACCAGCGCGCCGCCGATCACCGTCGCGACCACGCCCATCTGGCTCACGGTGGAATAAGCCAGCACGCGCTTGGGATGCGTCTGCGTGAGCCCCAGCGCGATGCCATAATAAGCGGTGATGATGCCGGCGATGCTCAGCCCCAGGCCCCAGTGCGGCAGCGCCACGCCGAGCGGCAGGAAGCGCAGCAGGCCGATCACCCCGGCCTTCACCACGATGCCGCTTAGCACCGCCGAGGCCGGCACCGGCGCCACCGAATGGGCGAGCGGCATCCACACATGCAGCGGCACCAGCCCCATCTTCAGTCCGAACCCCACCACCAGCAGCAGGAGGATCGTGTCCCGCCAGGGCGAGAGCGGCCATTGGGCGACCGCGTCGCGGATCAGCGGATTGGCCTGCGGGCTGCCCGAGGCGAGCATGACGAAGGCGGCGATCAGCAGCGCCTCGCCGAACAGGGTCAGCGCCAGATAGACGATGCCGGCACGCCGCGCCTCGGCCGTGTCGTCATGGGCGGACAGGCCGAAGGCGGCAAGGCTCACTAGGGCGAAGGCGAGATAGAAGCTCGCCACGTCGGCCACGATGAACACGCCGAAACTGCCCGAAAGCGTCAGCAGCCACCACACGCAGAAGCCGCCCCGGCGCGGGTCCTTGGCGAAATAGGTCGCGGCATAGGCGCCGGCGGCGATCCACAGCAAGGCGGCGCCACCCAGCAGGATCGCGCCCGGCACGTCGAGGAAGAAAGTGATGCGGAACGGCGCGGGGGCGACCAGCACGAACACGTCGCGCGGCACCGCCAGCGCCGCCAGCAGCCCCGGCACCGCCGCCGGCGCCAGCAGCAGCGGGGCGAAGCGGCGCACGCTCTTGAAGGCGCAGGCCAGCGCCAGCAGGAACGGGACCACCGGCGCTCCGATGAGAAGGGCGGCCGCGACATTCATGGCACGGCTCCATCCCAGCTCGCCGGCCGGCCGATGGCGAGGAAGGCCGCCGGCTGGAGCGGCACGAAGCCGAGCGCGACCGCGCCGAGCGCCAGGGCCAGGGCCACCATCTCCCGCCAGCGCGCGACCGGAACCGGCACCAGCTCCGCGTGCGGGCGTTGCAGCGCCGGCAGCAGCACCCGCAGCACATAGCCGGCGGCGAGCAGGCCGCCGAGGAGGATCACGACGGCGATCCACCATGCGCCCTGCTGCACCGCCGAGGTGAGCAGCATGACCTTGGCGACGAAGCCGCCGCTCGGCGGCAATCCCATCAGCGAGAGGCCGCCGAGCCCGAAGGCGAATACGCTGATGGGCACGATGCGGCCGACGCCGGAGAGCTGGGCGATGCGGTCATGCCCCAGCGTCTCGGCGATCACGCCCGCCGCCATGAACATGGCCGCCTTCGACAGGGCATGGGAGACGAGGTGCAGCGCCCCGCCGGTCCAGGCGATGGCGCCCCATACGCCCGCGCCGGCACTCGCGGCGGCGAGCGGGAACATGAGGAACAGATAGCCGATCTGCGCCGCCGTCGAATAGGCGATCAGCAGCTTCAGCCGCGCCTGCCGCAGCGCGAACACGCCGCACAGCACTACCGCCCCGGCGCCTAACGCAGCCAGGATCGGCGCGACGGCGGCGGTCTGCGCCGGGCTTGCGATGTCGTACCAGAAGCGCACCACCAGGAAGATCGGCGCCTTGATGACCACGGCGGAGAGAATGGCGCTGGCGGCGGCGGGGGCGCCGGCATGGGCGGCGGGCAGCCACAGATAGAAGGGAAACAGCGCCGCCTTCGCCACCATGCCGGCGGTCATCAGCGCCAGGGCGGCGAGCAGCGCCGGTTCGCCATGGGCGCGCTGCGCCAGCAGGAGAATGTCGAGCGTGCCGTAGGTGCCATAGAGCAGCGCCGCGCCCAGCAGATAGAGCACCGAGCCGAACAGGGCGAACAGCAGATATTGCAGCGCCGCCGCAATGGTCTGCGCCCGCCCGTCGAGGCACACCAGCGGCACGGCGGCGAAGGTGAGCAGTTCGAGCGCCACATAGAGGGCGAACAAATCGTCCGCCACATAGACGAGGTTCAGCGCGCTCCACACGCCGAGCAGCAGCATCCAGAAGGCGAGCGGCATGCGCGGCGTGTTCGCGCCCGGCGCGGTCATGGCGAACAGGCCGGCGGCGACCATCACCACCGCCGTCACGCCGAGCATGAAGGCGGAAAACCCGTCCGCCCGCAGGCCGACCCCGAGCGGCGGCCGGAAGCCGCCGAGGAAATAGGCGAGCGGCGCGCCGCTTCGGGCCACTTCGAAACAGAGGGCGCACACGATGGCGAGCCCGGCGGCCAGGACCACCAGCGCCGAACGCTCGGCCGGGCGGGCTTTCAGCAGCAGCAAGGGCGCAAGGCCCAGCAGCGGCACGATGACCGCCAGCACCAGTAGCAGGCCGAGCGGGGAGGCATGTGCGGAGGCGAGAAGATTGGCGGAGGCGAGAAGATTCATGCCGCCTCCTCGCGGTCGCGCGATAAGGCGCCGGGCTCGG
The DNA here is from genome assembly GCF_043195105.2 of Roseixanthobacter finlandensis. Taxonomy (NCBI): domain Bacteria; kingdom Pseudomonadati; phylum Pseudomonadota; class Alphaproteobacteria; order Hyphomicrobiales; family Xanthobacteraceae; genus Roseixanthobacter; species Roseixanthobacter finlandensis. The sequence continues at coordinate 1,596,990 of NZ_CM195536.1, forward strand.
CCTCGTCCTCCGGCTCCGGCGGCAGCGCCTGGAGCCGCCGCACCAAAGCGACCGCGAGCGCGGTGGCGGAGAAGGCGACTACGATGCCGGTGATGACCATGGCCTGGGGTACGGGATCGCCGCCGAAGCCGGCGCCCGCGCCGCGCCGCGCGATCACGCCGAACAGCAGGAAAATGCCGCCGCCCAGGATGTTGAACGCCAGGATGCGGCGCAGCGCGTCGCCGTGCACGATCAGCCCGTAAAGGCCGATGGCCACCAGCGCCGCGCCGATGAGGCCGAACAGGGTGGGGGTGGAGGCGAGCGCGGTCATGGGGCGCCCGGCGCCTCCGGCGTCAACGCGCTTCGCCCGTCTCGAACCGGCGCGCCGGGCGTGTCCGTGGTGAATGCGTCCTGCGCCTGCGGCGGATCCAGCACCAGCAGGCCGAGCGTCACGGCAATGGATACGGTGATGGCGATTTCCACGATGACGATGATGGGTTTGGCGAGGCCCTCGGGATAGGCGAGAAACGCTCCGGCGAACACCACGCCGAGCGCGCCGACGGCGAGGAACGAGAACGGCCCGAGCAGCAGCAGCGCCCGCAGCTTGCGGCTTCCGGCGGCCGGCGGGGTACGCAGGCCGGCGAGCAGCACCAGCAGCCAGGCGGCGGCGAGCACCGCGCCGCCCTGGAACGCGCCGCCCGGCTTGTCCGCGCCGGTCCAGAACAGATAGAGCCCCATGAGAAGGCCGAGCGGCGGCAGCAGCCGCGCCAGGAACACCAGCGGCGGCGTGGGCGCGTATCGCCAGAGCGGCGGCGGCGCGCCGGTCCAGTCGCGGTCGGCGGAGAGCGACCACACGCCGATCAGCGCCAGCAGCAGCACCACGGTTTCCAGCAGCGTATCGAGCGCGCGATAGACCAGCAGAACGGCGGTGACGGGATTGCCGAGGCCGGTCGCCTCCAGATGCGCGGCGGCCTCGTCCGCCAGCGAGGGCGCGGGTTCCGGCAAGGTCAGCACCAGCGCCGCGAGGCCGCAGAAGACGGCGAAGGCGAGCAGGCCCGCAAGGCCGCGCACCGCCAGCCCTTGCGGCGCCACCGGCTTCGCGGCGGAGGCCGCGCGCAGCAATACGAGCCCGGTCACGCCGCTGCCGATGGCCGCCTCGGTGAGCGCCACGTCCACCGCATCGAGCCGCACCCACAGCAGCGCCAGCACCAGGCCGAGCCCGACAAAGCCGATGGCGGCGGCGAGCGCTTCGCGCGCCAGCAGCACGCGCAAGGCCAGCGCCAGCGCCAGCAGGCCGAGAATAGTATCGAGGACGAGGCTCACGTCGGTGTGCCTCCCCGCTCTTGCTCCGCCGCACCCGACCCGGCGCCGCGGCTTTCGCCATGGGCCACCTGGGCGAGCAATTGCGCCACGGTGCCGGAGGCGATCTGCACCAGCGCCCAGACCGCCAGCATCTTCGCGCCATCCAGCACGCTGCTGGCCTGGGGCAACAGGCCGAGCACGATCAGCGCCAGGCCCACATTGTCGGCCTTGGTGAGGGCGTGGAGGCGGGAGAGGGAATCGGGAAAGCGCAGCAGGCCCAAGGTTCCGGCCAGGAAAAAGCCGGCTCCGGCCAGCAGGCAGGCGAGGGCGAAGACATCGCGCGCGAGGCTCATGGGGCCGGGCTCCGCTGCGCTTTCGCCGTGTCCTGCGACCACGCGTCGGGCGGCGGCTCGGCCTGCGGCACCGCGCGCACGCTGTGGAAGGCGGCGGCGGCGAAGGCGGCGAGCAGGGCCAGCAGCAGCGCCACGTCCAGCACCGCCGGCGCGCCGGTACCGGCATAGATGAGCAGCAGCACGGCGATGCCGACCGAGCCGAGCAATTGCACCGCCATCATCTGGTCGGCCATGCCCCGGCTGCGCCACAGGCGCACCAAGGCGGCGGCGGCGAAGGCCAGCAGGCAGGCGGCGCATCCGAGGAAGGTTTCAGCCATCGCGGACGCCGTCCCCGATCACGGCGCGGAAGGCCGCTTCGTCCCGCTTGAGATCGTCGCGCACCGGGCCGCTGGTGTCCAGGCAATGCAGCAGCAGCCCGCCATCCGATTCGCCGAGCGGCAGGGTTCCGGGCTGAAGCGCGGTGACGGCGCAGAAGGATTGAAGCGCCAGCCCGCGCGGGCAGCGCGTCGCGAAAATGAGGAAGCCGGGCTGAAGCGGGACCGGGCTCTGGAACGCCCGCCGCCCCACATCCCACCCAGCGATCACCGAGCGGCGGGCGAATCGCGTGGCGAAGGCGAGCAAAGCGGCCGGCTTGGCGCGGGCGGTGCCGGGCGGCAGCAGGGAAAGGCTCGCCCCTGCCGCCAGCGCGCAGATCACCGCGCCCGCGCAGAGATCCAGGGCCGAGACGCGGCCGAGCATGATCCAGAACAGGAAAAAACACAGCCAGCGGCAGGCGAAGGCAGGGCCGTGGAATGCCTGGTCCGCCTGCTCAGCCATTCCGGTTCCCGCCCTTCCGGTTTCCGCCCGTCCGGCATGTGCCCCATGACGGTCTCTCCAGTCCCGGACGCAGCGTCCGGCGGGACTGCCAGGGGGCGAAATGCTCTCGCAGACACTGCATGATCGATGCGATACCGCAGGAAGCTGCGAGAAGATCTTAGGAACTTGTATCGCCGGGCCTTGGGCGTTGCAACGCTCGCGCTCCCGCATTGCACGCAAAGCGCGCGGCGCAACCGCCGCCTGCCTTGGGGGCAGTTTCGGCCCGCGCGTGCCGCAATTATCGTTCGCGTCGAAAAAATCTAAATAGTTTCAATTATTTATGGCGGTACGCGCGGGCCCGCCAACGGCCGCCTTCGATCCGGTCCGGTCCGCCGGTCCGCTTGAGCAGGCCGAAAATTGGGATGGGCGGAACAGGCGCGGGATTCTGCGCCCATTGCCGGACCCTCGGAATGCGGCATAACTCGCTTGGCCGGCGCACAAATACTGGGCGAGCAGGCAATAGGCAGCGGCAGCGATGTCATATCGCGCCGCGAAGGACGTCGAATAATCTGCCCGTCCATCTTGCGCGCTGGTCGAATATCCCTTTGGCGGTTTTATAAAACCTCCGTGGTCGCGGAATCAACGTCATGAGTCATCTGGTTGTCTTTGGGTTCGATGGCATTCACGCCGCGGACGAAGTCTTGAACAAGCTACGCTCCCTGCATGTCGAGCATCTGATCGACCTGGAGGATGCGTGCGTGGTGGAGCGCGACGCGGAGGGTAAGGTCCATATCAAGCAGGCTGTGAACCTCACCGCCATGGGTGCGGCGCGCGGCGGCGTCTCCGGCGCCCTGTGGGGCGCGCTGGTGGGGATTTTATTCCTCAACCCGCTCGCCGGCATGGCGATCGGCGCGGTGGCCGGCGCGGGCACGGGCGCGCTGTCCGGCTCGCTGGTGGATTTCGGCATCAATGACAGCTTCATCAAGGACCTGGGCGGCACCATTCCGGCCGATTCCTCGGCGCTGTTCGTGCTGGTACGCTCGGTGACGGAGGACAAGGTCCTGCCCGAGGTCGAGCCCTACAAGCCTCGCATCCTGAAGACCTCACTCTCCAACGAGGCGGAAGAGCGGCTGCGCAAGGCGCTCATCACGGCGGCCTGAACGGCCGCGCGCGGGCGCAGCAGAACAACACGCTTTCGTCCTCCAGCGCGCGTCGGCGGAGCGGCGCGGAAAAAATGGCCGGCTTCCCGGAAAGGATGGGCCTCTTTCCGGGAAGCACTATCGGAGCGGGGGAGCCCCGAGGGCCTGCGCCGCGCGGGTCGGGGGGACACCGGTGCGCAGGACACCTGCAAGGCTAGCGCGGTCGGCGTCGTTTGCGATGAGCAGGCCGTCCCGCCTCCATGCGCTCGATCCCAATCCCCATTCGCGCCCCCCACGCGCGCCATGCGCGCGGGCGATGTCCCGGCAGCGAGCTGGAACGGCAGCGTTCAACCTTGGCCGGTCCTGCGCTAACATGTCGCCGGGATGCGCCGGCGGGAGCCGGGAGGAGCAGGCGGGAACGACGTGTCATTCGTGGCGATGAACCAGACTCAGCCCTTTGCCGCGCGTGCCGAGGCCGGCGATCCGGCGGCCCCTTCGCCGCTGGCGCCGCTGCATTTCAGCACGGCTGATCTGCCGAAAGCGGAACAGTTCGACGGCTGGCATGATTTCATCGCCTCCACCGTGGACCTGTCCCTGGTGGCCGCCCCCGCCGTGGGATTCGAGGCCGACAAGACGGTGTGGGATCTCGGCCGCTTCGCCCTGACCTCGGCGCGCATGCCCGGCGCCGGCTATCAGCGCAGCTGGCGCCATCTCGGCAAGGACCCGATCGATCATTGGTGCCTGGTGCTCTACGAAAGCGAAATCCCCGGCCGCCGCGCCCCGCTGGGCTTTCGTTCGCTGGCGCGACCGTTCGTGGGCGGCGGCTCAGATCGGCGGGTGCTGACGCTGTTCATTCCGCGCGACCTGTTCGCCGGCACTGCCGCCGCTTTCGATGCCGCGCCACCGGACATCCCCGACACCGGGCTCGGCGGCTTGCTGGCCGATTACCTGCTGAGCCTGGAAAAGCAGATGCCCCGCCTCACCACGGCGGACCTGCCCGCTGTCGCCGAGGCGACGCGCACTTTGCTGGCGGCCTGCATCGCGCCGAGCGCGGACGCGCTGGCCCAGGCGCAGGCGCCGTTGGCGCGCACCACGCTGGAGCGGGCGCGGCGGGTGATTCAGGCCCATCTCAATTCCCCCACCCTGACGCCGGCCGGCCTGTGCCGCGTGCTCGGCATTTCCCGTTCACGCCTCTACCGGCTGTTCGAGGACCTCGGCGGCGTCACGCGCTACATCCAGCGCCAGCGGCTGCTGGCGGCGCTGGCCGCGCTCGGCGATCCGGCCGATGCGCGCGCCATCGGGCAGATCGCCGAATTTTTCGGCTTTGCCGATGCCTCCGGCTTCAGCCGGGCGTTTCGCGGCGAATTCGGCTTCAGCCCGAGCGATGCCCGCAGCGCGGCGCTCGCCGGCCTGCCGCGCCCCCCGGCACCGGCGCGGCGCGCGCGCGAAGACGAGACGCGCGATCTTGAAACCATCCTGCGCGGGCTCCAGGCCTAAGGGACCGGTCCACGGCCGCGTGCAGCGGATTTCGCCGATTGTCATGGAAACGTAACGCTAACCGATCAAGCGTTGAGCCTGATCGGTCCATGGCGCTCTGCATGGCGCACTCGAGGAGGCACATATGGCATCTCGCATCCTGCCGTCGGCGCTGGTTGCCGCCGCGCTGGCCTTCGCCGGCCCGGCATCCGCGCAAACCGAGATCCAATGGTGGCACGCCATGTCCGGCGCGCTGGGCGAGAAGCTGGAGAAGATCGCCAGCGATTTCAACGCGTCGCAGGGCGAATACAAGATTGTCCCGGTGTACAAGGGCTCCTATCCTGAGACCATGACGGGCGCGATAGCCGCCTTCCGCGCCAAGCAGCATCCCGCCATCGTGCAGGTGTTCGAGGTCGGGACCGCGACTTTGATGGCCGCCAAGGGCGCAGTGTATCCGGTCTACAAGCTGATGGCGGACGCGAACGAGCCGTTCGACCCCAAGGTCTATTTGCCGTCGGTCACCGGCTATTATTCCGACACGGCGGGCAACATGCTCTCCCTGCCGTTCAATTCCTCCACCGCGATCCTCTATTACAACAAGGACCTGTTCACGAAGGCGGGTCTTGATCCCAACGTGCCGCCCAAGACCTGGCCCGAGGTGGAGGCGGATGCCAGGAAGCTCCAGGCGGCGGGGGTGCCGTGCGGCTTCACCACCCAATGGCCGTCCTGGGTGAATGTGGAAAATCTGTCCGCCTGGCACAATATTCCCATCGGCACCAAGCAGAACGGCATGGGTGGGCTCGACACCGTGCTGGAGATCGCCAATCCGTTGGTGGAGAAGCATTGGACCGCGCTTGCCATGTGGCAGACCTCCAAGATCTTTGATTACGGCGGACGCCAGTCCAAGGCGGATCCGAAATTCTTCTCCGGCGAATGCGCCATCTCCATCGGCTCGTCGGCGGCGCGCGCGGGCATTCTCGCCAATGCGAAATTCGATCTCGGCTACGGCATGATGCCTTATTGGCCCGACGTGAAGGGCGCGCCGCAGAATTCCATCATCGGCGGCGCCTCGCTGTGGGTGCTGAACGGGCGGCCGAAGGAGGAATATCGCGGGGTGGCGAAATTCTTCACCTATCTCTCGCGCGCCGACGTGCAGGCCTGGTGGCACCAGCAGACCGGCTATCTGCCCATCACCCAGGCGGCCTACGATCTCTCGAAAAGCCAAGGCTTCTACGAGAAGAACCCCGGGACCGACATCTCGATCCTCCAGATGACGCTGAACCCGCCCACGGAAAATTCCAAGGGGCTGCGCTTCGGTTCGTTCGTGCAGATCCGCGATGTGATCGAGGAGGAATTGGAAGCCACCCTCGCGGGCAAGAAGACCCCGAAGGAAGCGCTCGCCGCCGCCCAATCGCGCGGCAATGAGATGCTGCGGGCGTTCGAGAAAGCGAACCAATAGGCGCGGGGCGGAGCCGGACCGCGCGGTTCGGCTCCGCACGATTCCGCGGCGCTGGCCCGACGGGGCTTCAGGACCAATCGGCCGTCAGCGGCGTGGTGATCGTCGAGGGGCTCACCGCCGGTGTGCGCGATTGTATTTCTTTCACCGGTCGATCGCCTTTTGCGCGTCTTGGCCGGGCGCGTCCCGGCCATCTACGCCGGGCCGAACTCACCGGTCTTGAACGGCTGGCACCAACGGTGCCGCGTGGATGCACGGGACAAGCCCGTGCATGACGATTCCTCTGGCGACGGCGCCAAGCCGTGAATGTCGATCGGTCCTAGCCCGCCTAGGGATAGAGCGGGGCGAGGCGGGCGCCGCGGCGCTTCGGGGCGGATCGGGTGCGCGCGGCGCATTCCGCGCGCACGGCGGAGAGGCAGGCGGCGCCGCGCCAGCGCGCAGCCTTGATGCCTGCAGGCTTGAGGCCCGAAGATCCTGCCCCATAGAGATGTTGGCGCAGATCCTCTGCCGCCTTCGCCATGGCGGGCGTGCGGAAGGTATTCGCGTCGAAAGCTTGCGCGTCCAAAGTTTGCGCGTCGAAGGCGTCTCGGTGGACCTGGCCGGTGGCGACGGGGGCAGGGCTGCCCTCGGCCCGCGTCCAGGCGATCAAAGCGGCATGGGCGGCCAGCGCGTTATCGGCCTTGCAGGCGGCGCGCAGATCGGCCAGCGCGGCGGCGGCGCTGATGCGCGCCCGGCCTCGGCTGCGATACGCCGGGCGCGCGGCACCAGACGTTGCGCGCGCCGCATGGGCGGCGCGGCGGCGCAGCAGCAGCGCGGTCAGGCCCAGAACCAGCAGGATCGCGGCCAGCGTCGCGCCGGTGCGCAAATTCAGCATTTCCGCCAGCCACGCCGGCAAGGCAAGCTGCGTCTCCACCGTCGGCGGCGGCGCCTGCGGCACGTCGATGGGCGCCGCAGGTAGCGCTTGGGGCGGCGGCGCGGCGGGGCGCGTCTGGTCGGAGGCGGCGACGGTGAAGGTCTCCGCCGGAAGATGGGCGGTTTCCTGCGTCTTGGTCTCGGTGTTCCACCAGCCCACATCCAGGCCCGGCAGGGTAATGGCGCCATCGCGCGTCGGCACCACGGAAATGGTCTTGATCAGCACCGCGCCGGGCTTGCCATTGATCAGCGCCTGATCGGAACGGCTGGATTCCTCGTATTGGCGCACGCCGTCCGCCTCGACGATGGGCAGGGGCGGCAATTGATTGGGGGTGGCGCCCACCGCTTCCAGGGTCAGGGTGCGCGTCAGCGTCTCGCCCGCCTTGGCCTGGGCGAGCGGCGGGTTCCAGGTGCTGGAGAGTATGACGTCCTGCGCCGGCAGGAACCACCCCACCGCCGCCGCCGGCCGCGGCTTGACCTCGATGCGCACCGGATCCGAATGAAGCGTCACCTCGCGCCCGAGAGCGGGATCCGCGCCGGCGAGCGGCACGGCGCCACTGCGGCCGAGCAGGCGCGCCAGGTCCGAGGGCAGGCCTGCGCCCGCAAAGCCGGGCAATTGCGCCTCCAGCGTGATCGGCCCGATCTCGATCGTTCCGCTGCGCTGGGGGCGCATGATGTAGCCTTGCTCGATCACAGTGTAGCGCTGGCGCCCCACCACCTTGCCGAACACCCGCTGATCGCCGACCTTGGTGAAGGTGGCGCCCACCGCTTCCGGCGGCGTCAGGCGGCCGCCCAGTAGGTTTCCATTGGTGTAGATGCGCACCGCCACCAGCATTTCGCCCTGGACATAGGGCGCGGGGCCGAGAGGCTCCACCTGCACGAACAGCGGGCGCGCCTCGGCCGGGTCCACGGCGGAGGAGGCATCCACCGACAGGCGGATCGGCGCCGTGGTCTGGCCGGCGAGGGTCAGTCCCGGAACATTGATCGCGCCCGCTCGCTTCGGCGCGAGCGTCAGGATCCACTCATTGACCTGGGTGCGCCGGCCGTTGACCACGTCCACCCGGCTTGCCCGGTTGCGGTCGAGAATGTCGAAATCGCGCGCCAGCGGCGCCAGATCGGGCGGCTGGGCGCTATCGCCGCCCACCAGCGTGATGACCAGTTCGAAGCTTTCGCCCACCGACATGGTGGTGCGATCGACGCGCGCGGTCGGGCCGGCAGCGAACGCGGGCGCGGCGCACGCCAGCGCCACCAGCAGGATGGCCAGCATTCGGGCCAGCATCGGCAGGGCGCGGAGCAGGGGGGCGAGCTGCATGCGGAGCGCTGTCATCTCTCAGTTCTGCGACGGGTCGACGACGCCCGCGCCGCCATAATGGCTGCGGATGCGGGCGCGCAAAAGGCCGGTGGGATCATCGGGCACCAGGCGCAGGGTCTGCGCGCGATTCTGATCCTCCTCGGTCAAGGGTTTTGGCGCGCCCGGCTGGGGCGGCTGAGGTGGCGGCTCGGGCGGCTTTTGCTCCGGTGGCTTCTCGGGCGGTTTCTGCTCGGGCGGTTTCTGGTCCGATGGCTTCTGGTCCTGGGGATTGGGCTTGGGCGGTTCTGGCTTTTGCGGTTCGGGTTTGGGTGGCGCCTTCGGCGGCTCGGGCTTCTGTGGCTCAGGCTTTTGAGGCGTGCCCTTCGGGTCCGGGGTGGGCGGCGGCTGGTCGGGCTTCTTGTCGTCCGGCTTCTGCGGCTTGTCCTTCTTCTCGTCCTTGCCGGGCTCGTCCTTCGGCTTCTGGTCGGCGCCGGATTTCTGGTCCTTCTTGTCCTGGTCCTTCTTGTCCTGGTCCTTCTTGTCCTGATCCTTTTTCTGCTGGTCCTTCTTGCGCTGATCCAGCACCTTCTGAACCAGTTCGCGATTGAACAGGGCATCGGCGCGGATCGGATCGTCCTGGCCGGGATGGGCGGCCAGCGCCGCGTCATAGGCCTTGATCGCCTCTTCCAGCTTGCCGGCGCGGGCGAGCGCATTGCCGCGATTGTAATCGCCGTCCGGCACCTTGGCATAGGCGGCCGCCGCCTCGTCATAAGAGCCGGCCTTATAGAGCGCGCTCGCCTGCCATTGCGGGTTTTCAAAGCTGCGCGCGGCGGTGCCATAGTCCGCGCGGCCAAAGGCGTCGGCGCCCTGCTGGTCGGGGGTGCGCCACAGGCCGTCCCATCCGCGCGATCCGCCCGCATCGGCGCCGGCGGAGGCGGAGCCTTGCGCCCCGAGGTTCTGCGTGCCCTGACCTTGCGTGCTCTGACCTTGCGTGCTCTGCCCATCCAACCCGCGCAGGTCCAGGCTTTGCGGGGGCGCGCCTTGCGAGATTGCACCTTGGGCCTGGGCATCGCGCGGGGCCAGCGCGCCGCCGAGCGCGGCCACCAGCAGCACCGCGATCCAGCCCCGGCGGAACGCCAGCGGCGCCAGCGCGAGGACGCCCAGCAGCAGCCAGGGACCCATGTCGAGCCATTGGTCGGCGGACAGGCCGCTGTCCTGGAGCACCGTGTCCAGCGGGGCGGCCGAGCCGGAGGTCTTGGCGAGCACCGTGTCGAGGTCGCCGTCGCCCACCGTCATGGCGGAGAAGCTGCCGCGTCCGGCGGCCGCGATCTCGCGCAGGCGCGCTTCATCCATGCGCGTGGTGACCACGGTGCCGTCGCGCGCCCGCAGCACGCCGCCGTCGAACGCCAGAAGCGGGCTCCCCGCCTGCGTCCCGACGCCAATGACATTGACCCGGTAGCCCGCCTGCGCCGCGGCCTTCGCGGCGGCAAGCGTGGCGGCGGGATCATCGCCCGCCCCGTCGGTGATCAGCACGATGCGGCCCGCCGGGGCACCGGCATCGCGCAGCAGGGCGGTGGCGCGGTCGAGCGCGAGATCGGCCCGGTCCGCGAGCACCGGCATCAGCTCGGTGGAGAGTTCCGGCACCATCTGGGCGATGATGCGTGCATCCTCGGTCAAGGGCGCGGCGACGAACGGGGCGTCGGCATAGATCACCAGCCCCACCTGTCCGCCGCGCATGCGGGCGAGGATGTCGTCCACCTTGTGCCGGGCGGCGCCGAGCCGCGAGGGGCTCTGGTCGGTGGCATTCATGGATTGGGCGAGGCTCAGCACGATCACGGTGGGATCGAGCCGGTCCAGCGCCGGGGTAGGCAGCTTCTGCCAGGCCGGCCCGGCCATGGCGAGCGCGGCGAGTGCCCAGCCGAGCAGCAGCGCCAGCACCGGCCAGCGGCGCGCCCGCGCGGTCTCCTGAACGCTGAGATGGCGCAGCAGATGGGCATCCACCAGATGGCGCCAGGGGTTGCTCCCCGCGCCGAACCGCCGGAATGCGAGCGCGGCCAGCGCCAGCGCCGGCACGATCGCCCACAGCCAGTCCGGCCGCAGGAAGTGAAAGCCTGGGGGCAGCACGCCGGCAAACAGGTCCGGCAGGTTCAGCGAGAATGGGTTCAGTGTCGCGGGGATCATGGCCGCCCCCCGACGCCAGGCGCCGCATCGGGTGCTGCCGCCGCGCGTGCCGCGTTTGGCGCGCGCGGGGCGCGGCCACGGGCAAGGCCCGGCGCCAGCAGCACGGCCGCGAGGATCAGGCTCAGCACCAGGGCAAAGCCGAGCGGCCAGTGGAACAGCGCGATCGTCGGCGCGAGATAGAGCGGCTCGCCCGCCGCCGGCTCCATGAGATTGATCTCGTGATAGATCGCCGCGAGGCCGGCGCCGTCGCGGGCGCGGAAATAGCGCCCGCCGGTCATGGCGGCGATCTGCGCCAGCGCCGCTTCATCGAGTTCGGCGGAGGGATTGACGATCTGCTGGCCGATGGCGAGGCTGTCGGCACCCACCCCGATGGTATAGATCTTCACATGCTCCTGCCGCGCCAGTTCGGCCGCGTGGATCGGATCGAGCACGCCGGAATTATTGGCGCCGTCGGTCAGCAGCACCAGCACGCGCTTGTCCTCGGGCCGGTCCTGCAAGATCTTCACCGCGAGGCCGATGGCATCGCCGATGGCGGTTTCCTGCCCGGTCATGCCGATGGTGGCCTCCGACAGCAGGTCGCGCGTGACCTTGCGGTCGAAGGTCAGCGGGGTCTGGATATAGGCGCGGCTGGAGAACAGGATCAGCCCTACCCGGTCGCCGGACCGCCGGGCGATGAAATCGTCCGCCACCGCCTTCACCACCGAGAGCCGGTCCGTGGGCAGGCCGTCCTGCGTCAGGTCCTGCCGCGCCATGGAGCCGGAAAGATCCACCGCCATCATCAGGTCGCGGCCTTCGACCGGGATCGGCACCGGCTTGCCCACATAGCTCGGGCGCATGGCGGCGAGCACCAAAGCGAGCCAGATCAGGGTCAGCAAGGCGAGCTTCCCGCCGCGCCGCAGGATTGCGCCCGCGCCGGCATGGGGCGCGATCTGGGCGAAGAACGGCACGCGCAGCGCGCCGGCGCGGCTGCGCCGGGCGGCGGGCAGGAGATAGCGCGCCAGGAGCGGAAGCGGGAGCAGGGCGGCCGCCCAGAGCCATTGGAACTCGATCATGCGTTGCTCCGCACCCAGCGCCGCAACGCCGCCACCAGCGCATCGCGCGGCACGCCGTCGGCGCCGGGGGCATGGGCCGGCAGATAGGGCGCGGCCGCGACGAAGGCGGCGAGCGGCGGGGCAAGCGCGCCCTTGCCCTCGGCGAGCACGCGTTCCCAGTCCGCGCCGGTGAGCGCCGCCGCCGCCGGATCGCCCGCGCGCGTCACCAGGATGCGGCGGATCAGCAGCGCGCCGGCGGCGGCCACCGCGCGGGCATCGCGATGGCGCGCGGTGTCGCGGGCGATGGCCTTCAATTCCTGGTCCACCCGATAGGCCAGCGTCTGGCGCCGGCGCCATTCCAGGAACGCGGCGATCAAGCCCAGCACCACCAGCAGCCCCGCCAGCATCCACCAGCCCGGCGCCAGCGGCCAGAAGGAGACCGGCCCCGGCAGATGGATGTCGCGCAGCCCCGCCAGCGGGTCGGCGGCGGGCGCGCCGGGCAGCGTCGCGGGGGCATCGGGAAGGGAGAAGGCCTGCGCCAGCTTCATGCGGCGGCCTTCCGGGCCTGCCGGCGGGCATCGCGCAGCCGCTCGGGATGCAGCAGCGCGGCCGGATCATCGCCGGTCTGGAGCGCGACGAAGGCCATGCCGCGCTGGCGCGAAAGGGCATCCAGCGCCGCGCGGCGGGCGGCGAAGCGGGCCGCATAGGTCTCGCGCATCGCCCGGTTGCCGCCATCCATCAGCCGCACCGCCGCGCCGTCGCTGACCGGATAGGCGCCACGCGCCGGCATGGCTTCTTCCAGCGCGTCATGGACGAAGATGTTGGTGACCTGCGCCTGGAGCGCGAGGCGGCTCAGCTCGCGCGCGGCGGCTTCGGTGAAATCGTGGAAGTCGCTGATCAGGAACACCAAGGTACCGGGCCGCGCGGTGCGGCGCAGGCGCGCGACGGCATCCGCGAGGGCGGGTTCGGGTCCACGCTGCGCTGTCGCGCTTCTCGCGCTCTGAGCCGAGGGCGAAAGCGCGAACCCTTCCTGCGTGCCGTCGGCCATGGCCTTGACGAAACCGAGGACGCGCGCGCGGCTGCGCTGCGGGCTGTAGGAATGAAGTCCGGAGGGGGTGGCGATCACCCCGCCCACCCGGTCGCCGGCCTCGATGGAAATCCAGGTCAGCACCGCCGCCGCCTTCGCCGCGAGCACCGACTTGAACGTGTCGCGGGTGCCGAACCGCATGAAGGAGCGGCAATCCAGCAGGATCAGCACCGGGCGCTCGCGCTCCTCCTGGAACAGCTTGGTGTGGGTGCGCCCGGTGCGCGCCGTGACCCGCCAGTCGATGGTGCGGATATCGTCGCCGGCCTGGTAGAGGCGCACCTCGTCGAACTCCATGCCGCGCCCGCGGAACGCCGAGCGATAGCCGCCGAATTGCTGGCTGCGCACCTTGCCGCGCGGCGCGAACGCGCTTTTCCCGCCCTCCGGCCGCGCCGCGATCAATTCATCGAGGCGGGCGATGAGGCCATAGGCGTCGGCGGGGGCATCGCTCATCTTGCGTCCTCGTGCCGGTTCACTTCACCGGCACGCGGGCGATCAGCGTGTCGAGGAAATCGTCCGCGCTCATGCCGTCGGCCTGGGCCTCGAAGGTCAGCAGGATGCGGTGGCGCAGCGCCGATTTGGCGATCGCCTGCACATCCTCCGGCACCACATAGTCCCGTCCGCGCAGCCAGGCGAAGGCGCGCGCGCATCGGTCGAGCGCGATGGTGCCGCGCGGGCTGGCGCCGAACGCGATCGCGCCGGCGAGGCTTTTGTCGTAGCGCTGCGGGGTGCGGGTGGCGAACACGAATTGCAGGATATATTCCTCAACCGCTTCCGACATATAAGTGGCGAGCGCATCGCGCCGGGCGGCGAAGATGGCGGCCTGGGAAACCCGTTCGCCGAAATCGATCACCTCGCCCTGCGCCTCGCCGCGCACCAGCCGCAGAATCTGCCGCTCGGCGGCGATGTCCGGGTAATCCAGCTTCACATGCAGCAGGAAGCGGTCGAGCTGGGCCTCGGGCAGGGGATAGGTGCCTTCCTGCTCGATCGGGTTCTGGGTCGCCATGACGAGGAACAGCTTGGGCAGCACATAGGTCTTGCCGCCCACCGTCACCTGCCGCTCGGCCATCGCCTCCAGAAGCGCGGCCTGCACTTTCGCGGGCGCGCGGTTGATCTCGTCCGCCAGGATGAAATTGTGGAACACGGGGCCGGGCTGGAAGCGGAAGGAGCCATCCTCCGGCCGGTAGATGTCGGTGCCCGTCAGATCGGAGGGCAGAAGGTCCGGCGTGAACTGGATGCGCTGGTCGTCGCAATCGATGGCTTTCGCCAGCGCCTTGATGGCCTTGGTCTTGGCGAGGCCGGGCGCGCCCTCCACCAGCAGATGCCCGTCCGCCAGCACCGCCACCAGCAGCAGTTCCACGAACGCGGGCTGCCCGAGGATGCAGGTGTTCATATAGGCCGCGAGGCGGTCGAACAGGAGGTGAAGATCCATGAGGCGCAGGTCGTCGGAGGCGGCCGCCGTGGGGGCAAGGTGGGCGTGTGCGGCGTCGCGGGTGGGGTTCATCAAGGGTCAATCCGGTCTGGGTTTGCGACTCTATAGCCAGTGCTGCGTCGCACCGCACCGTCAGGCAGATGATTTTTATGTAATGTGAAATCAGGATATCGGTATTATATAACCAATATTCCGCGCATGTGATCTGGATGGCGCCCCGGCTGGTCGCGCGCGCCGCCGCGCCGCCGCTCCCGAATGTCGCGAATATCTCCGGCATGGCGCTTGCATTGCCTCCCTTCGAGCCAGGAATTGACGCAAACGCGCCAATCCGCTGCAAGATCGGGGGCGACGACATGACGGACATGGTCGAACTGCAAAAGCGCAAGCAGCCGATCAATCTGGCCGTGGTGCATGTGGACCCGGACGCATTTGTCGCAAGCTTCATGGGCTGGCTGGAAATCACCGCCTTCATCAGCGCCCAGCGCGCCGGCACGGCCGCCATCCCCGCTGACGGGGTGACGCCCGCTTTGACCGCCGAGGATCTGAAAAGCCCCGGGGTCCGCAATGTCGGAAACGACGCGCTGTTCGCTTTCTGCATGACGGCGGCGCTGAAGGGCGACAAGGCGGCGGTGGATGCCGTGGACACTGCGCTGAAATCGAGCCTGGGCGAGGATTATCCCGGCGCGCTCGCGGTCGGCTATTTCCGCGCCAACAATGAAAATCCCATCCTGCTGGAGGATTTCGTCGGTGTCGCCGGGCGCAAATGGCTGGAAGGCGACAGGCCGCCCCCGCCCATGCGCGCCCGCGAGGATTGGAACACCGGCCTGCGCTTCTTCGAGAAGGCCCGGCAATCCAATTTCATCCAGGAGGTGATCTATCCCCTTGCGCGCTGGATGCGGGCGCGCTGGGGCCTGATCGCGGAGAAGGAAGCCGCCTTCCTGCATCATATCGAGGACAATCTTCCGGTGCTGCGCGAGGCCCTGGAAGACCCGCGCAACGACCAGCCCTTCATCGCCAACCTGCTGATGAAGGCGGCGCCGGCGGTCGATATGGAATTGACCGAGGAATATCAAGGCTTTTTGCGTTCCCTGGCGCGCCGCTAGGCGCGGCCCTGGCGGTCCGTACGCGGGGAGGGGTGGCGCGGGGAGACAAACCCGACAGGGCCGCGCGCCGGTCGCACAATGTCCGCTTTCCCACACGCCGCCCGCATTCGACTTTGAAAGGCTGGGACCATGACCGAGTTGTTCGCCATCTGCTCCACCTATGAGATCGACGACGGCGGCGCGCGCGGTTTCGTGCTCGCGCGGCTGGACGAGACCGGGGCCAGCAAGCCCTGGCCGATCCTCGTCACGCGCAAGTCCAACGCCTTCTTCGGCTTCGAGAATGCCTGCCCGCACCAGGGATCGCGGCTCGATACCATTCCCGGCGAGTTCCTGGACGAGGACGGCAATTTCCTCACCTGCGGCAAGCATCGCGCCCAGTTCGACCTTGATACCGGCCATTGCTTCATCGGGCCGTGCCAGGGCAAGGCGCTCACCCCGGTGGAACTCGTGATCGACGATGGCGACGTGTGCCTGGTGGGCATCGAGCTTGCCGAGGAGGACGGGCTCGACATCGAGGAGCCCGACACCTTTCCCGAGGTGATGATCACCAGTGACTGAGCCGCCCGGTGCCGCCTTTCCCCTTGCTTTTGCGACCCTTTTGCGCCCCGCGACAGGCGCGCTTTCTCCCGACGTCGCGGGTCGCCCCGGCTCTGATCCGCCGATGCGAACGACGGCCACGCTTCGACGAGCCCCGTCGATCACATCGAAGGACGACCCCTATGACCGCCGTTTCCGACACGCCTTTCGCCAAGCTCGAAACCGAGGGGCGGCTGCTGAAGCCGCTGTTGAGCGCCGATACCCATGTGGCCGGCCGCTTCGGCTATCGCGGCGACATCTCCTTCGACGGGCCAGAGACCTTGTTGAAGGAAGTGTTCTCGGTCTGCGAGAGCGGCAAGCCGGCAATCGGATTCCTCGCCGGCTCCATCAAGGAGTATGCGAGCCTGCCCAAGCTGGTCGAGACCTTTGGCGAAGCGTTCGACGGGGCCGGAAACTACTTCATCTATATCGCCGATCTGCCGCAGGGCAACCGCTTCTACATCCACTTCGGCGACGTGAAGGTGTTCGCTATCTATATCGACGAGACCAGCGTCTATAATGAACTGATCGACACCTTCTATGTCGACAAGATCAAGCTGAAGAAGTTCGATACCTCCGCCAAGCTCGATGCCCTGGCCGATGTGGGGCTGAAGTATTCGAGCCTCTCGGATTATAAGGAAATGTCGTTTGAGGACGGCATGAAGGTCAAGAACGCGGCCTGAGGGGTGCGCGATCCGGCCTGAAAGGTAAAGCCCGGTCAGTCCTGCGTACTGCTGCTCCAGGTGGTGTGCAGGACGCCCGGCTGCTTTTCGATTTCGGCGATCACCGCATCGATCTCGCTGGCATCCACGGCCGTGCTGACCAGCGTGGCGAGAATTTCCACCTTGTCGTTGCTGCGCTCGGTCACCTCCACGTCGCCGACCGGATAATGGGCCGCTTCCAGGCGCTCCACCAGCAAGTCGCGCACCTCGTCCAGGGCCGTGCTGGTGGTGATGACGAGTACTTCGTAGGTCTGCTCCGCGCTCTTGTCGTTGATGGGAATGCGGTTGATCAGATTCACCACCGGCCGCAGCAAGGTGTTGCCAGCCAATACGAAAACGGTCAGCAGGCCGGCTTCCGCGAGCATGTCGGTGCCGGCGCACGCGCCAACCGCGGCCGAGCACCACAAGGTGGCGGCGGTGTTGAGGCCGCGCACGTTCATGCCTTCCTTCATAATCACGCCGGCGCCCAAAAAGCCAATGCCGGAAACGACATAGGAGATCACCCGCACCGCCTCGGCGGTTCCGGCGATGCGCTGGGCCAGGTCCACGAAGGCGGCGGCGCCGATGGCGACCAGCACGTTGGTGCGCAGCCCCGCGGTGCGCTGGCGGTACTGGCGTTCCGCGCCGATCAGCAGGCCCAGGACGAAGGCCGCGGAGAAGCTGATGAACGTGTCAAAAAACTGCAATAAATCAAAAGTTTCAGCGAATTTCATGATTCCGCGACCCCGGACGCTCCAGCCACCCCAGCCTTAGCAGTCCGGGCGGAATTTTCCACCGTACCCCGGAGCGGAAAATCGCCGCTGGGGGAGGCCGCTTTCGCGCGGCCTCCCGGCGGGTGTGCGGGGGCGGGTTCAGGCGGCGGCGCGGCCCCATTTCGGGAACGGGTCGGGCAGGGATTTGAGCTTGGCGAAGTCCAGCGCCTTCGGATCGGTGGGGCCGACCAGGCACGCGTCCAGGGCGGCGCGGATTGCGGCTTCGTCGAGGCCCATGCCGATGAACACTAGCTCCTGCCGGCGGTCGCCATAGCCGGGCGCCCAATGGCGCTTCAGCTCGGTCTTCCATTCGGGATCGTTCGGCCAACGCTCCTTGGGCACGGCGGCCCACCAGAAGCCCATGGCCTCGGTGCGGCAGATGGCGCCGGCCAGGCTCATGTCGCCCACGAAGGCATCGCGGGTGGCGAGCCAGAACAGGCCCTTGGCGCGGATCAGGCCGGGCCACACGGTCTTCAGGAAGTCGGAAAATTTCTGCGGATGGAACGGCCGGCGGGCGCGATAGACGAAGCTTGCGACGCCATATTCCTCGGTTTCCGGCTGGTGATCGGCAAAGCCATAGAGTTCGCGATACCACAGCGGGTGTTCGTGGGCGGTCTCGAAGTCGAACCGGCCGGTGCCCATGACTTCGCCCAGCGGCACGTCGGCGAAATCGGTCTCGATCAGCTTGGCTTTGGGATTCAGCCCCTTGATGACGGCGCGGGCGGCGGCGATCTGGTCCGGTGGGGTGGCGGAAATCTTGTTGAGCACGATGGTGTCGGCGAACTCGATCTGGTCCACCAATAGGTCCACCAGGGTGCGGGCATCGTCCGCGCCGGCGACTTCGCCGCGATCACGCAGGAAATCGTTGGAGCCGTAGTCCTTCAGCAGGTTGGCGGCATCCACCACGGTCACCATGGTGTCGAGGCGGGCGAGATCGGACAAAGAGAAGCCCTCCTCGTCGCGGAACTCGAAGGTGGCGGCCACCGGCAAAGGCTCGGCGATGCCGGTGCTCTCGATTACCAAAGCATCATAGCGCCCGTCGGCGGCGAGGCGCTTCACCTCGGCCAGAAGGTCGCCGCGCAGGGTGCAGCAGATGCAGCCATTGGTCATTTCCACCAGCGTCTCGTCGGTGCGCGAGAGATTGGCGCCGCCCTGGCGCACCAGTTCGGCGTCGATGTTCACTTCCGACATGTCGTTGACGATCACCGCCACCCGCCGGCCCTCGCGATTGGCGAGGATGTGATTGAGCAGCGTGGTCTTGCCGGCGCCGAGAAAGCCGGACAGCACGGTGACGGGAAGGCGCGCATCGGTCGCGGTCATGGCTGCTCCTTATGAGAGATATATTGTATCAGTTTCATGCCACGTGGCGTGGCGGGGCGCAAGCCGGGTGCGCATGGCGGCTGTCGCAGGCGGCACCGAACCGGGCGTCGGGCGGAGCGCGGAACCTGAAGCCGCACGGTGTGCTTACCTCAGCCTGGGGCAAGGATGCGGGACCAACCTGCGCCATGCCGCCGGACAGTTTCGGTTCGCACCCCGCGCCCCCGAGGAGGGCCGCCCATGATCTCGCCCGCTGGACCCCGCTCGATGGCGCCATCGCCTATGGAAAGCCATGATTTCGACCCTGGCACCGCCTTCTGCCTGCGCTGTGGCTGCCATCGCAACATGGTGCTGCGGTTCGAGCGCGCCTGTATCGAGGCGTCGAACGTGGTGGCCATGTCCCATCTGCGGGCGCGTGCTCGGATGCAAGAGGCGCTCGGGCCGAAGACGGGTGCCTCCCTGCGCTAGGACCGATCGAGATTCAGCGGCGTGTTGCATCGTCGAGGCGCCTCAAGGCAGGTGCGCGGCATTGTCTTTCTTTCACCAGCCGTCATGGCCGGGCGTGTCCCGGCCATCCACGGGGCGCCGCCCGCTCCGGCCTTGAAAAGCCGATGCCAGCGGTGCCGCGTGGATGCACGGAACAAGCCCGTGCATGACGATGCTCTGCTGCAACGGCGTCATGCCGTGAATAGCGCTCGGGCCTAAGCCGTCGGCGCATATATAGGAAATTAGTCCTTGACAGCGCTGCGCTCTAGGACTATGGTCAGTTCATGTTCGAGATTTGCGTCTGGCGCCGGCGGTCTGGTCGGCCGGCGCGCGGCGCAGTCGGCCTCGGACGACCCATCCTAATCGCGAGATCCCCTCCCAAACGCGAGATCCCCATGTCCCGCATCCCGCCCAAGGCGGCGGGTCTGGCGCGCGCCCTCTATGAGGCCGGCACGCCGATCCGCCAGATTGCCGCCGAAACCGGCCTGTCCTCCGCCTCCGTCTATTTCTGGGCCGATCGCATCGTCGATCAGGACGGCACGGTGCATCACGCGCCCGCCCAGCGCCGCTATGGCGGGCGCACCACACAGCCGCCGAGCCGCACCCGCCGGCGCGCGCTTCTGGCGCGCCTGTGGCATGCCGCCGAGCGGCAGATGGACGAAATCGATACCCGCGTCGCCGCTCTGGACGCGCCGGACGCCGCCCTTGCCCGCCCGGGCGGGCGCGATGCCGGTGCACGCGAACCTAGTGCGCGCGAAACCAGTGCCCGGGACAGCGAGAAGGATGCGAAGGCACTCGCCGTCCTGGCCCGTGTGGTGCGCGAACTCGGCGCCCTCGATGGCGAGAGCGCGGCCGGAAAATCCCCGGCAACGGGCAAAGGCGGCGCGGCCGCGCAATCGGAGGAGGGCCTGCGTGGACGAAACCTCGACACCTTCCGCCGCGAGCTTGCGCGCCGCCTTGATCGCCTGCGCGAAGGCGGGGATGGCGCCGAGCCTGCTGGCTGAACTACCCGAGGCCGATGCCCGCCTGCTGCTCGCCGATTGGGAAATGTGGGCCCGGCCGGACCAATTGCCCCCCGATGCCGCCCAGGGCGGCGGCCCCTGGTCCACCTGGCTGGTGCTGGGCGGGCGCGGCGCCGGAAAGACCCGCGCCGGGGCGGAATGGGTGCGCGGCCTCGCGCTCGGCCGCCCGCCGTTCGCCGCGCGCCCGGTGGGGCGCATCGCCTTGGTGGCGGAAACCATGTCCGACGTGCGCGAGGTGATGGTGGAAGGGGTCTCGGGTCTGCTCTCCGTCCATGCCGCGGGCGAACGCCCGATCTGGGAGCCCACCCGGCGCCGGCTCGTCTGGAGCAACGGCGCGGTGGCCCAGGGCTTTTCCGCCGAGGATCCGGAAAGCTTGCGCGGTCCGCAATTCGAGGCCGCCTGGCTGGACGAGCTGGCCAAGTGGCGCCGCGCGGATTCAACCTTCGACATGCTGCAATTCGGCCTGCGGCTGGGCGATCGGCCGCGCCAGATGATCACCACCACGCCGCGCCCCTCCGCTTTGCTGCGGCGCCTGCTGGCGGACCCGTCCACCGCCATCAGCCGCGCCCGCACGGCGCAGAACGCGCTGCATCTCGCCCCCGGCTTTCTCGATGCGGTGCTGGCCCGCTATGGCGGCACGCGGCTCGGCCGGCAGGAATTGGACGGCGAACTGATCGAGGACCGGCCCGACGCGCTCTGGTCCCGCCCCGCCCTGGAAGCGGCGCGCGAGGAAGAGGCGCCGCCCTTGGCGCGCATCGTCGTGGGCGTCGATCCGCCGGCCTCCTCCCGGGCCGGGGCCGATGCCTGCGGCCTGGTCTGCGCCGGGATTGATGCCTCCGGCATCGTCCATGTGCTGGCGGACGCGAGCGAAAGCGGCCTGCGCCCTGCGCTCTGGGCGGCCCGCGCGGTGGCGCTGTTCCGCAAATTCGCGGCCGACCGCATCGTCGCCGAGGTGAACCAGGGCGGCGAGATGGTGAGCGCCGTGCTCGCTGAGGTGGACCCTTCCGTCCCGGTCGAGCAGGTGCGGGCCACGCGCGGAAAATTCCTGCGCGCTGAGCCGGTCGCCGCGCTCTACGAGCAGGGCCGCGTGCGCCATGCCGGGGCGTTTTCGGCGCTGGAGGACGAGATGTGCGATTTCGCCTTGGATGGGCTCTCGAACGGCCGTTCGCCGGACCGGCTGGATGCGCTTGTGTGGGCCGTCACCGCCTTGGCCCTCGGCGCGAAAACCGCGCCGCCCCGAGTGCGGGGATTGTAGCGGGGAGTGTTGTGCGCGGCGTTGTGGGGCGAGCCGTTGTTTGTGGGGGAAGCTGTCTTTTAAGACTCCTGTTTCCCTGCCAGAGCCAACGCTCCCCCTCTCCCCGACGGGGAGAGGGGCGGGGAGAGGGGGCCGGCGCGCGTCGCCTTGCCTGCAGCTTGCGAGTTTGCCCCAGCCCCCGGCTCTGCGTTTTGGCTGGGCCGGCGCAGGGGGACGTCGGGCACGGTTTGCGCGATGAGAGCTTTCCCCCTCACCCCAGCCCTCTCCCCGTCGGGGAGAGGGGGCGGAGCGGTGTTTGCGGGGGAAGTTCTCTTTTAAGACCCTCCTTTCCCTGCCAGAGCCATCGCTCCTCCCTCTCCCCGGCGGGGAGAGGGTTGGGGTGAGGGGGAAGAGACAGCGCGCGAGTCTCACGCCAGCCGGTCCGGCCGCTCCCGGCGCGGGGCGCCTTCGCCGCCGTGGGGCGGCGCATCCGGGTTGAAGCGCGACCAGCCATCCTTGCGGTAATCGTTCGCCCGCGCCGCGGGGTCGAATGCCGGCGGGGCGGCGAGGATGGTGCGGGCGGCATCGAGCCGCGCCGCGTCCACCTTCGCCACCACCAGCGCGCCGCCGCGCCGCACGCTTTCCGCGCAGGCATGGGCATCGTCCTCGGGAACGCCGCCATCCATCAAGGCGCCGATGATGCCGCCCGCCGCGCCGCCCACGGCCGCACCGGCGAGCGCGCCGGCCGCCGTCGACAGCAGCCAGCCACCCGCCAGCACCGGGCCGATGCCGGGAATGGCGATCATGCCGAGCCCCGCCAGCAGCCCGCCCGCGCCGCCGATGCCGGCACCGATGCCCGCGCCCGCGCCGGCATCGTGGATCACCTCGGCGAGGTGGTCCGCATGTTCCCGGTCCGCGTGTTCCTGTTCGGCGTGTTCCTGATCCCCATGTTCCTGATCCGCCGCGCCCTGCGGCGGGGCATCCGCGCTCTTGGCGATGATCGAGATCGCGTCGCGCGCAATGCCCGCCATCTGGAGCGCGCGCACCGCTGCGACGGCATCGTCCCGGCTGTCGTAGAGGGCGGTCACGGTGGTCGTCATTGCGGTCGGCTCCTGGTTCGCATCGCGGGGTCCCGGACGGCGTGGCCGTCGTGGGACCGGCGGTCGGATCTTGCCTGCCAAATCCGGTTTGTGAAATCCGGCCGCGCGCGATCTGCGCGCCCGGATGCTCGCCTCTCAACGTATTGACCGCCGCCGCGTTCCCGGCGGCCCCAAAAGGAGCTTTCCGCATGCTCGCGTCCTTCCTCGCGCCGTTCCGCGCACGCCCCGCGGAGGGCCACGCACGCCCCGCGGAGGCGAAAGCCAGCCGGGCTGCGGCCCTGGTCGCGTTCTTCGGGCAGGGGCGGGCTCGCTGGTCGCCGCGCGACTATGGCTCGCTGGCGCGCGAGGGGTTCTTGCGTAACGCCATCGCCTATCGTGCCGTGCGCATGGTGAGCGAGGCCGCCGCCAGCGTGCCGCTGCTGCTCATGCAAGGGCCGCGCGAACTCGACCGCCATCCGCTGCTGGATCTGCTCGCCCGGCCCAATCCGCGCGCCCAGGGCGCCGATCTGCTGGAGGCGCTGTGCGGCCATCTCATGGTGGCCGGAAACGCCTATCTGGAAGCCGTGGCGGTGGAGGGCGCGGTGCGCGAACTCCACGTGCTGCGCCCCGACCGGGTGCGCGTGGTGCCCGGCCCGGAGGGCTGGCCGGAGGCGTTCGACTATACGCTCGACGGCCATACCCTGCGCATCCACCAGGATGGCGCGGATACCGCCGGGGTGCCGCCGATCCTCCATCTCACCTTCTTCAATCCGCTGGATGATCATTACGGCTTCGCGCCGCTGGAGGCGGCCGCCCAGGCGCTCGACCTGCACAATGCCGCCACCGCCTGGAACAAGGCGCTGCTGGACAATGCCGCGCGCCCGTCCGGCGCCCTGGTCTATGGCGGGACGGGATCGCTGAGCGACGAGCAGTTCGAGCGGCTGAAGGGCGAACTGGAGGCGAGCTTCCAGGGGCCCACCAATGCCGGGCGCCCGCTGTTGCTGGAAGGCGGGCTCGACTGGAAGCCGCTCGCGCTGAGCCCCAAGGACATGGATTTCGAGGCCGCCCGCAACGGCGCGGCGCGCGAGATCGCGCTGGCGCTGGGCGTGCCGCCCATGCTGCTCGGCATTCCCGGCGACAACACCTATGCCAATTATGCCGAGGCCCATCGCGCCCTGTGGCGGCTCACGGTGCTGCCGCTGGTGAAGCGGCTCGCGGCCTCGCTCTCCGCCTGGCTGGCGCCGGCCTATGGGGAGGGTCTCGCCCTGGTGCCGGACCTCGACCAGGTGGAGGCGCTCTCTTCCGAGCGCTCGGACCTGTGGGCGCGGGTGGGCGCGGCGGATTTCCTCACCGATGCCGAAAAGCGCGCCGCCGTGGGCTACGGCACCCGCGCGCCCGGCGGTTAGGCGTCACTATGGACGCGCTGATCCGCATCTTCGCCGAGCGCGGCGACCTTGCCCATCTCGCGCTGCTGCTGTGGGCGGTCAGCGCCTCGGCGGTGGCGTTCCGCGCGCTGGCAGGGCTCGCGAAGGCCACCGAGCGGCTGGATGATTTCGTGCGCGAGCTGGCCCGCTTCAACGCCCGCCACGGGAGCGAGTGAGCGCTTCCTTGTCCCGGCTGTCCTTCGCACTCCGTGTCCCGGCCCAGCGACGGCATTGCCGGAGCGCCGAGCCGGGACCCAGCGCAAAATTCCTGCGCAGCAGCCGAGTGCGCCGCGCGCATTTTGAATTGAAGCGCCTGCGGCGGCGCTTTGCGCTGGGTCCCGGCTCGCGCTCCCCGCCTGCGGCGTTCCGCTTGGCTGGGACGCAGGTGCGATATCGGGTGTCCCGGCCCAGCGACGGCTTTGCCGGAGCGCCGAGCCGGGACCCAGCGCGGGATTCCTGCGCAGCAGCCGACCGCGCCGGCGCATCTGGATTGAAGCGCCTGCGGCGGCTTTTTGCGCTGGGTCCCGGCTCGCGGTTCCCGCCTGCGGCGTTCCACTTGGCTCGGATGCGAGTGCGATATCGGGTGTCCCGGCGCAGCGACCGCATCGCCGGAGCGCCGAGCCGGGACCCAGCGCGAAACCTCCTGCGCAGCAGCCGACCGCGCCGGCGCATCTGGATTGAAGCGCCTGCGGCGGCTTTTTGCGCTGGGTCCCGGCTCGCGCTCCCCGCCTGTGGCGTCCTGCTTGGCCGGGATGCGGGCGTTCGATCACCGTTCCGCGCCATTCCCCCATCCCAAACCGGAGATCCTCCATGCGTGCTCCCGGCCGCAAGGCGTCCACGCCGCGCATCCGTGCGTTCGGCCCCACCTTCCATCGCTCCACCGCAGCGCCCAGCGCGCCGGCTCCCGGCGGGGTGTTCCGCGAGTTCGTCGCGGCGCTGGAAAAGCTTGAGCGCGCCAAGCGCCGCAAGCCGCGCGGCACCGATCCGAAGGGCGCATGAGCAGCCCGGCGCGCATCGCGCTTTTCCCGCCCGGCGCGGGGGAAGCGGGCGCCGACATTGCCGGCTATGCCTGCCGCTTCGAGATGCTCGACCTCGGCCGCGACATCATCGAGCGCGGCGCGTTCGCCGCCTGCCTCGCCGCGCGCGGGCCGGGCGCGGTGCGCATGCTCTACCAGCACGATCCCGCCGAGCCGATCGGCGTGTGGACCCACATCGTCGAGGATGCGCGCGGGCTCTATGTGCGCGGGCGGCTCGCGGGCGATGTGGAGCGGGCGCGCGAGGTGGCGAGCCTGATCCGCCTCGGCGCGCTTGATGGGCTCTCCATCGGTTTCAAGGCCGCCGCCGCCCGCACCGATCCGCGCACCCGCGTGCGCCGCATCTCCCGCATCGATCTGTGGGAGATTTCCATCGTCACCTTCCCCATGCAGCCCGACGCCCGCGTCATCGTCGCGCCCGGCGGGCAGGACGCGTCGCGCACCGACGTGGCGTCGCGCACGGACGACCTGCGCCGCACCAATACTGGCCGCGTGCCCGCCTGACCTCCCCACCGCCGGCGGTGCGCCGGCCTGACGCGAAAAATGCCGGCCGCGCGCCGGCCTTGCTTTCCGCAAATCCGGCCCGGCGCCGATCCGCGATCGGAGCCGCCGGCCGCCGCTTTCCTTTCCTCCTCCCACAGGACCGATCCATGACCCATCCCCTGAGCGCCCCCGAGACCAAGGTGACGGCCCCCGAGGCGAACGAGGCTCATTTCGACCTCATGCTCGCGTTCGAAGCCTATAAGGCCACCAACGAGCAGCGCCTCGGCGAGATCGAGCGCCGCGCCGCTGATCCGCTGACGCAGGAAAAGCTGGCCCGCCTCGATGCCGCCCTCGACAGCCAGAAGGCGCGCCTCGACGCCCATGTCACCAAGAGCCGCCGCCCCGCCCTCGGCGGCGCCCCGGAGCAGCGCTCGGGCGCTGCGCTGGAGCATGGCGACGCCTTTTCGAGCTATGTGCGCACCGGCGAGAGCGGCGGGCTCAAGGCATTGGAAGCCAAGGCGCTTTCGGTCGGCAGCGGTGCCGACGGCGGCTATCTGGTGCCGGCGGAAACCGAGCATGAGATCGCCCGCCGCCTCACCCAGCTGTCCCCGATCCGCGCGCTCGCCAGCGTGCGCACCATCGGTTCCGGTACCTACAAGAAGCCGTTCATGAAGAGCGGCCCGGTCAGCGGCTGGGCGGCCGAGACCGCCGCCCGTCCCCAGACCGACAGCCCGGTTTTGGCCGAGCTCGCCTTCCCCGCCATGGAGCTCTACGCCATGCCGGCGGCGACCCAGGCCCTGCTGGACGATGCCCAGGTCAATCTGGAGGAATGGATCGCCGCCGAGGTGGACAGCGCCTTCGCCGACCAGGAGGGCGCGGCCTTCGTGAATGGCGACGGCATCGCCAAGCCCAAGGGCTTCCTCGCCTATACCAAGGTGGCCGAGAGCGCCTGGACCTGGGACAAGGTGGGCTATGTGGCGAGCGGCGTCTCGGGTGCGCTTCCGGCCACCAATCCGTCCGATCCGCTGGTGGACCTGGTCTATGCGCTGAAGGGCGGCTATCGCCAGAACGCCAGCTTCGTGCTCAACCGCCGCACCCAGGCGGCAGTGCGCAAGCTGAAGGACGAGAGCGGCGATTATCTCTGGGCGCCGCCCGCCGTAGCCGGGCAAAGCGCAAGCCTGATGGGTTTCCCGGTCGCCGAGAGCGAGGACATGCCGGACATCGCGGCCGATGCGTTTGCGATCGCCTTCGGCGATTTCCGCCGCTTCTATTTGGTGGTGGACCGGGCCGGCGTGCGGGTGCTGCGCGATCCTTATTCCGCCAAGCCTTATGTGCTGTTCTACACCACCAAGCGGGTGGGCGGCGGGATCCAGGATTTCGACGCCGCCAAGCTGCTGAAGTTCGCTGTGAGCTGAGGCTGCGGGGGAGGGGCGGGGCAGCGGTTTCTTTGCGGCCCCCTCACCCCAACCCTCTCCCCGCCGGGGAGAGGGAGCTTATGGGGCTGGTGGAGGAGACGTCTCTTCGCCGGGTCGGTTCCCCCCTCTCCCCGCCGCGGAGAGGGGGCTTATGGGCTGGGGGGATGAGACGTCTCTTCGCCGGGCCGGTTCCTCCCTCTCCCCGCCGGGGAGAGGGTCGGGGTGAGGGGGCAGCGCGCACCTGCCCGCTGCGTAGGATTTCTCGCACTGGGTCCCGGCTCCGCGCTCCGGCTGCGCCGTCGCTTGTCCGGGACGCGGGAGCCTTGTGTCGGCGGGTCGCTGTACTCGGTCTTCGCCGCAGCCCCTCACCCCAACCCTCTCCCCGTCGGGGAGAGGGGGCTTATGGGCTGGGGGGATGAGACGTCTCTTCGCCGGGCCGGTTCCTCCCTCTCCCCGCCGGGGAGAGGGTCGGGGTGAGGGGGCAGCGCGCACCTGCCCGCTGCGTAGGATTTCTCGCACTGGGTCCCGGCTCCGCGCTCCGGCTGCGCCGTCGCTTGTCCGGGACGCGGGAGCCTTGTGTCGGCGGGTCGCTGTACTCGGTCTTCGCCGCAGCCCCTCACCCCAACCCTCTCCCCGTCGGGGAGAGGGGGCTTATGGGCTGGGGGAGGAGATGCCTTTTCGCCGGCCTGGTTCCCCCTCTCCCCGGCGGGGAGAGGGTCGGGGTGAGGGGGCAGCGCGCACCTGCCTGCTGCGCAGGATTTCTCGCGCTGGGTCCCGGCTCCGCGGTCCAGCGGGGCCGTCGCTGGTCCGGGGCGCGGGAGCCTTGTGTCGGCTGGTCGCGGCTCGCGGTCTTCGCCGCAGCCCCTCGCCCCAACCCTCTCCCCGCCGGGGAGAGGGGGCTTATGGGGCGGGGGGCGGAGATGCCTTTTTGCCAGCCTGGTTCCCCCTCTCCCCGCCGGGGAGAGGGTCGGGGTGAGGGGGCGGGACGCGCGCGGCGCTTCAGGCCCCGCCGTTCAGTTCGCGAGGACGATGCAGGCGCCGCCCGCCTTGTGGAGGCTGGCGCAGAGCGCGTTCGCTTCCGCCCGCGTCTGGGCGGGAAGTCGCACGCGATAGAACGGGCCGCGCCCACGCCCGGGCACGCGGGTGCCGATGACCATGGGCGATCGTTCGCCGATGACGCCAGCGAAGCGGTTCGCGGCGCGGCTGTAGGCGGCGAGCGCCACGCTCTTGGAGAAGGCGCCCGCCACCTGCACGCCCCAGGGCGCGAAATCCGGGCTTTCGGCCGTGCCGGCAAGTGCCGGCTCGCCCTGGCGCAGGGCGGCGACGACGCCGAGGCAGGTTTTGCCATCGCCGGTCTTGCCATCGCTGGACTTGCCATAGTCAGACTTGCCATCGTCAGACTTGCCATCGTCGGAGAAGCCCCGCGCCGCGCCGGTCTTGCGTTCCGTCTCGGGAGCGGTGGCCATGTCTGAACTCGCCCTCGCCTCAGAAGCCTTGTCCGCCTCGGACCTCTTGTCCGCGCCGGACTTGCCGGCCGGCGGCCCGCCCGGCGCCGGCTTTTCGCCGCGTTTGGCCGCCGCCCAATCCTCGGCACTGCGGCCGGTGATGAGGCGCACATAGAGGCGCGTTTCCGAGGGAAGGCCCGAGCGGCCGGCGAGGAACGCGTCCACGCGGGCGGGGCCGGCATTATAGGCCGCCGCCGCAAGCCCGAGATTGCCGAACCGGCGCTGAAGATCGGCCAGCAGGCTTGCCGCCGCCGGAAGTGCGGCCTCGGGATCGAACGGGTTCCTCAAGCCGCGCTCGGCGGCCGTGCCGGGCATGAACTGGGCGATGCCCTGCGCGCCCTTGGAACTCACCACATGGCTGCGGAACGAGCTTTCGCGCCAGATCAGGCGGGTGAGGAAGGCCGCCGGCAGCGCCTCCCTCAGCGCCGCCGCTTCGATCAGGCGGCAGAGCGCCTGGTCCACGCTCTCCCCGCCCGCCGCCTGTGCCGAAGGCGCGCCGAGCGCGGCCGCGACGCATGCAAAGAGCAATGATCGCACCGCGCGGCCGAAGGCGCGGGCGCGGGCCATCTCAGCCCTTCACCGGGCTGCCGAGGGCGCGGGCGGTGGCGGTGATCCAGTCGCGATGCAGGCCCACCAGGGTCACGCCCGTGACGCCGCCGCAGCCGCGCGCGCCATTGGGGCCGGTGGCCCAGCCGATGACGCCCGCGATCTCGCCGTCCTGGAAGGCCGGGCCGCCGCTGTCGCCCACGCAGCCGCCCGCGAGCCCGCTTTGCGGCGACAGGCGCGCCATGATGCCGCCGGTGGTGCCGATGGACGGCAGCAGCGCGGTGCGCAGCTTGCCCGCGCTCTTCTCCGCGCCGTCGGCGGTGACGCCGAAGCCGGCGATGAGAAAGAACGCGCCGCGCGCCGGCAGGCCGCCGCTGGCGATCCGCGCCGGGCTGAAGCGCGCCGGCAGCGGCTCAGACAGCTTCATCAGGGCAAGGTCCGGCGTCGGCCGGCGGGTGCGGAACTGCGCGCCGTTGAAGGACGGATGGATCGCGATGCGCAGCGCCGGCACGAGGCGCGGCGTGCCCTCGCCGACCAGCGCCACGGCATAATCGCCGGCCGGCTGCACGCAATGGGCGGCGGTGAGCACCAGGTCCTGCGCCACCACGCTGCCGGTGCAGGACGCGCCGCGCGTCGAGACGATCAGCACCGTGTGCGCGGCGATGTCGTCGCTCGCCGGCTCGCCGCCGACGATGGCATGCACCGGCAGCGCGGCGAGGCTCAGCAGCCCCACGAGCAGCAGGCCGGCGAGCAGCCCCGGTCCGTTTCCTCTGCGGTCGCGGCGGGCGGGGGCGGGGGAGGGATCTGTCGCGTCGATGGTCATGGCGCGTTTCTGCCGGCCCGGCGGGCCGTTCGTCAATGCCGCGCCGCGCGCGCCGCAATCTTATCTTCCAGCGGAGATCCCCATGTGTGAACGCATCGACGGGCCATCGGCCGAGCCCCTGGGGCTCGCCGAGGCCAAGGCTTTCCTGCGCCTCGACACCGACGCGCAGGACGACGTGGTGGCCGCGCTCATCGCCGCCGCCCGCCAATGGGTGGAGAGCGAGACGCGCCGCATCCTGCTTTTCCAGACATGGCGCTTCACCCGCGATGCCTGGCCGCCGAGCGGCCTCATCGCGGTGCCGCTCGCCCCGGTGCGGGCGGTGCTGGCGGCCCGGATGGTGGCCGAGGACGGCACGACGCAAGATCTGCCGCTCGACCTGTTCACCTTCGCCGGCGCGCGCCTGCCGCCGCTGATCGCGGTGGATCTCGCCCGCGCCCCGGCGCCGACGCGGCGGCTCGGCGGCATCGTGCTGGAGCTTCAATTGGGCTATGGCGCGACCCCGGCGGAGGTGCCGGCGGATCTGCTCCAGGCGGTGCGCCAGCTGGTCGCGGTCCTTTACGAGCATCGCGACGAGCCGGGCGACCAGGGCCGCATGCCCGACAGCATCCTGGCGCTGCTGCGCCCCTATCGTTCGGTGCGGCTGTGAGCGGCGCGGGCGTGAGCGGCGCCGGCGACCTGCGCCATCGCCTGATCCACGAGACGGCGGTGACCTTGCCCGATGGTGCGGGCGGCACCAGCACCACCTTCCTCGCCGTGGACCAGCTCTGGGCGCGCATCGAGAGCCCGGCGGGCGATCCTTCGCTGAGCGCCGAGCGGCGCCTCGCGACGCTGATCCACCGCATCACCGTGCGGGCGCCCAATACCCTGTCGCGCGGCGACCGGCTGACGCTCGGCACGCGCATCTTCGCCATCGAGGCGCTGAGCGATCCCGACGGGCGCGGGCGCTTTACGCGCGCTTTGTGCCGGGAGGAGCAGACATGAGCAATCCCGTTTCCGGCCTCGACGGCCTTGCCAGCCGGCTCGCGGCGCAATTTGCCCCGCGCCTCGCCGAACAGGCGGTGGACGGGGCGGCGCGCGATCTCGCCGCGCGCCTTGCCCCCGCGCTCGGCCTGCCGGCCGATATCCGCCCGCAAGGTCCGGCGCGCCTCGTGGGCACGGACGATCCCGCTGCCGTGGCGCGCGAGACCGGCACCCTGGCGCGGCCGGCGGCCCCCTGGCTCGCGCCCGTCCTCGCCGAACTGCGCCGGAGCGCCACCCCATGAGCCCGCCCCTCACCAGCCCCGCTCTGGCCCTGCGCACCGCGATCCGCGTGCGGCTCTCCACCGATGGCCCGCTGCTCGCTCTGCTGGGTGGGCCGCGCGTCTATGACCTGCCGCCGCCGGCCGCCGCCTTTCCCTTTCTCACGCTCGGGGAAGCGGTGGTGGCCGATTGGTCAACCGCCACCGAGGCCGGCACCGAGCAGAGCCTGACCTTGCACGCCTGGTCGCGCGAGAGCGGGCGGGCGGAAGCCTTCGCGCTCGCCGCCGCCGTGCAATCGGCACTGCACGATGTGCCGCTCGCGCTCGCCGGCCACCGCCTCGCCAATCTGCGCGCCACCACCGCCGAGGTGCGGCGCGACGAGGACGGGCGGACCTTCCACGCTCTGGTGCGCTTTCGCGCCGTCACCGAACCTGCTTGAGGAGATTTCCATGGCCGCGCAGAAGGGCAAGGACCTGCTGCTGAAGATGCACGACGGCACCAGTTATGCCACCGTGGCGGGGCTGCGCTCGCGCACACTCGCCTTCAACGCGCAGAGCGTCGATGTCACCCATTCCGATTCCGCCGGGCGCTGGCGCGAATTGCTGGCCGGCGCCGGCGTGAAGCGGGCCAGCATCGCCGGCAGCGGCGTGTTCAAGGATGCCGCTTCCGACGCTTTGGTGCGCGCCGCTTTCTTCGACGGGGCGCTGCGCGACTGCCAGGTGCTGATCCCCGATTTCGGCACCGTCTCCGGTCCGTTCCAGGTGACGGCGCTGGAGGTCGCGGCCGAGCACGACCGGGAAGTGACCTTCGACCTGACGCTGGAAAGCGCGGGCGAAATCACCTTCGCCGCGCTGTGAGGGGTTTTTGCGTGCGTCTTCCACCTCCCGAACCCTCTCGCAGCTTTCCCCCTCCCCAGCCCTCCCCCGCAAGCGGGAGAGGGGGCATGGCGGTGTGGATGGCGAGACGGTCTCTCCCTCCGGCCCATCGCAACTCCCTCTCCCGCTTGCGGGGGAGGGCTGGGGAGGGGGAGCCGGGTGCGAACGAAAATCCCTTGAGGAGATCCCCATGACCAACGCCCATCGCGGCGAAATCGAGGCTGTGCTCGATGGCCGGCCGCGCACCCTGGTGCTGACCCTCGGCGCGCTCGCGGAGCTGGAACAGGCGTTCGGCGCGAGCGACCTGGTCGCCCTCGCCGAACGGTTCGAGACCGGGCGGCTGACCGCCCGCGACGCCGCGCGCATCATCGCCGCCGGCCTGCGCGGCGCGGGCGACGCGGTGAGCGAGGAAGAGGTTGGCGCCATGCGGGCGGAGGAGGGGGCGATCGGCTATGCCCGCATCGTCGCGCGCCTGCTCGCGGCCACTTTCGGAGGCGCCGCCGACACCCGCCCTCAGCCGCCGCAGACGGCCTGAGCGCGCCCGCGCGGCCCTTCCCCTGGGAGGAGGCCATGCGGGCTGGGCTCGGGCTTCTGCGGCTGCCTCCCGACCAATTCTGGCGCATGACGCCGCGCGAGCTTTCCGCCGCGCTTTCCGCCTTCGCGCCGGATCCGCGCGCCGGCCTCGATCGCGCCGGGCTCGCCGACCTCATGCGCCGTTTTCCCGACACCGCTTGAATAGGAGAGACCCATGACCCCCGTCGATGGCATTTCGGTCAAGGTGGATGCCGATACGCGCCCGTTCCGCGATGCTTTGGCCGACAGCGAGCGCCTCGCGCGCGGCTTCGCCTCCACCCTGGCCAGCGCGTTCACCGGCATTGCCGTGAAGGGACAGGATCTGGGCGACGTGGTCGAGACCATCGGCACGCGGCTTTCCAGCCTGGCGCTGAACCTTGCCCTGAAGCCGGTGGAGCAAGGCGTCGCCAGCTTGTTCTCCGGCATCTTGGGCGGCACGACCTTTGCGCGCGGAGGGGTGGTCGCAGACGGCGCCGTGCGCCCGTTCGCCAAGGGCGGGGTGGTGGCGGCGCCGACCTATTTTCCCCTCGGATCGGGCACGGGCCTGATGGGCGAGCGCGGCGCGGAAGCCATCCTGCCGCTGGCGCGCGGCGCCGACGGTTCGCTCGGCGTGCGCACCCAGGACGGTGGCGGGCGCGCGTCGGTGACGGTGAATGTCAGCACACCCGACGTGGCGAGCTTCCGCCGCTCGGACGCCTATCTCTCCGGCCTCGTGGCGCGCGCGGTGGCGCGGGCGCAGCGCGGTGCCTGAGCGCCCAGCTTCACTTGCTCAGTTTCACTTGACCGTCTTCCACGGGTCGAAGGCGGGGCCGGAATTGCCGGTGATGGTGGTGGCGCTGGTGCCCGGATTGGGCGCATTGCCCACCGTGCTGCCCGATCCCGCATCCATACGCACAGCGCCGCCCACCTTGATGCAGGTATCGGTGCCCGGCGCACGCTGGAACCCCGCCCCGAACTGGGCGCAAGGGTTCGCGCCGGGGTTCGCCCCGGGCTTCGCCGTATCGCCGGCGCGGGCGGAGTCGGCGCCGAATGTTCCTAGCAGCGCCGCCAGGGCGAGGCCGCCACGCAGTGCGCGAACCGGCGCGCCGGCGCGGCGCGGGGGGAAGAAATGAGCGAAAGGAAGACCCATGGCATCCTCGTGACGCGGCCCGGCCGGGCAAGATCGGGAACCGTCCCGCACACAGTTTAGACCGGCAGATCGTGGCGCGTCCAAGGCGGTTCGTTCAGCCAAAGCGGTTCGGGTGGTGACGGCGCGCGCGAGACAGGTTCAAAGCTCCGCCGCCAAACCGCACCGGCGAATTTGGCGCGCGGCAGGCCGTATCATGGCGAACCTTGCCGACGCGCCTTGCCCCGGCGGGCTGTGTCTGGAGGGGTCTTGGACGGGGCGGTCTTGTTGTGGTCGGCGCACGTTCCGTTCGGGCGGAATGACCTTCTCAACGGCAAAAACTTCTCTTTCGATATTTGAGAGGCGGACCGGCTTTGCCCTGACGGCTGTTGCCGATGGGACGCATCCTGCGTCCACCGCCTCTCGCGTCGACCGTCTCCCGTGCTCGCCGTTTTCTGCGCGCGCCGTTCCGATGAGGGTGAACCCGGCGCGCCGAACCAGGCGTGCTCGCTCCGGCGAACCGGCTCAAGCTTGCCGGTTCCGGGCCGCCCGGCGCATTTGCGAAGGAAGGACGGGTATGCAGATCCCGCGCGAGCAGGGCGGTCCCATCTATGACCGGCCGGACAATCCGGCCGGATGTCTTGACCCCGCCTGCGCGGCAACGCCGGCGGTACGCGCGAAAACCGCGCGCCAAGGCTAGGGTGGCCTCAGCTTTTCTTGGCGGGCGCCTTGGCCTTGGGTGCGGCTTTCGCGGGTGCCTTGGCGGCCGCCTTTGCCGGGGCTTTGGCCGACGCCTTGGGCGCGGGCTCGGCGGCCTTCTTGGCGGCGGCGGACTTGTCCGCTGCGGCCTTGATCGCGGCGACCTTGCTCGCCGTGCTGGTCTTAGCGGGGGCCTTCGCGCTGGCCGCCTTCGGGGCCGCCTTGGGGGCCGCAGCCGGAGCGGCCTCAGCCTTCACGGCGGCTGCTTTGGGTGCAGCCGCCTTGGGCGCGGCCGCCTTGCTCGCGGCGGGTTTCGCGGCGGGCTTGGCAGCCGGTGTCTTGGCAGCCGATGCCTTGGCTGCGGGCTTTTTGGCGGCAGCCGGCTTCTCGGCCGGTGCCTCGACGGCGGGAGCCGACGCGGCTTTCGCCTTCGCGGCGGGCTTGGCCGCAGCCTTCGCAGCCGGCTTGGCCGGCGCGGATTTCACCTCGGCGGCGGCTTTCGGCGCGGCTGCCTTCGGCGTGGCGGCCTTGGCCGCGGGCTTCTTGACGGGTGCCGCCTCCGCCGCCGGCTTTGCGGCGGCGGCCTTCGCGGGTGCCGGCTTCGCTGCTGCGGATTTGGGGGCTGCGGACTTCGCCGCAGACTTCACCGCCGGGGATTTCACCGCCGGGGACTTGGGTGCTGCCGCGGGCTTCGCTGCGGCGGTTTCCGGCGCTTTCGCCGGGGCGGCGGCGGCGGGCTTTTTCGCGGTCTTCGTGGCCATGCTTCGGCTCCATCCTCAACGAGGAGTTGGAAGTCAAAGCTTCCAACTAATCTATGTCAAGACGCTGGATACTGAAAACACCTCAGAATTGGGAGGTTTTGTAACAATATGGCATCCTTTCATGAGGTTTTGTTCCCGCTGGACGTCGCCCTGGGCGCTTCCGGCGGGCCGGAGCGGGTCACGCAGGTGGTTACGACCGCCTCCGGACGCGAGGAGCGCAACGCCCGTTCCGCTGATTCGCGGCGCCGGTTCGATGCTGGATACGGCGTGAAAACCCTCGCCGCCTTGCACGATGTGCTGGCCTTTTTCGAAGAGCGGCGCGGGCGTCTTTACGGCTTCCGCTGGCGCGACCGGCTGGACCATGCCTCGTGCCCCCCGGGCGCTTCGATTTCGCCCCTCGACCAGACCCTCGGCACCGGAGACGGCGCGCGCGCCGTGTTCGCCCTGACGAAGACCTACGGCGCCTTCCACGCGCCCTATGCGCGGGCCATCGCCAAGCCGGTTGCGGGCACCGTGCGGGTGGCCGTCGACGGGGTCGAGCAGGCGGAGGGCGCAGCCTTCGGGTGCGACCCCGCGAGTGGCCGCGTCACCTTCCTGCCGGGGCATGTTCCCACGGTCGGAGCGCGGGTCAGCGCGGGGTTTCAGTTCGACGTGCCGGTGCGCTTCGACACCGATTTTCTCGAGGTCAATCTGACCGCCTTCGCGGCCGGGGACATCCCCCGGATTCCCGTGATCGAAATCCGCTGACAGGAGCCGCCATGCGCCCGGTGCCCACCGCCCTTCAAGCCGCCCTCGACGGCGGCGCCACCACCTTCTGCCACGGCTGGCGCATCGCCCGCCGCGACGGCGTCACGCTCGGCTTCACCGACCATGATCGCGACCTCCTGGTGGAGGGCCTCACGTTCCACGCGGCGGGCGGCATCGCCGGCAGCGAAAGCGTTGTCGGACAAGGCCTCGGGGTCACCGGCGCGGAGGTCTCCGGCGCGCTCTGCGCCGACACGCTGAGCGAGGCGGACCTTGCCGCCGGCCGCTTCGACGGGGCGCGCATCGAGCATCTGCTGATCGACTGGAGCGCGCCGGAAAATCACCTGCTGCTCCGGCGCGGAACGCTCGGCGAGGTGCGGCGCGAGGGTGCCGCCTTCACCGCCGAAATCCGCTCCCCGTCCGATGCGCTCAACCAGACCCGCGGGCGGCTGTTTTCCGCTTTGTGCGATGCCGATCTCGGCGATGCGCGCTGCGGGGTGGATGTCGCCGTCGCACCCCATCTGCGCACCGGCATCGTGGCCGGCGTGGAAAGCGCGCTCCGGCTGCGTCTGTCCGGCCTTGGAAGCATCGCCTCGCAGGCGTTCCTGGCCGGTCGGCTCGGCTTCACGTCGGGCCTCAATGCGGGCTTTTCCACCGAAGTGAAGCTGCACGAGGCGCAGGGCGAGACGCCGCTGTTCCAGCTCTGGCAGCGACCGCCGGAAAGCGTCATGCCGGGCGATGGCGTTGCGCTCACGGCGGGCTGCGACAAGCGCTTCTCCACCTGCCGCGACCGCTTCGCCAATGGGCTCAATTTTCGCGGCTGCCCGCATATGCCGGGCAATGATTTCGTCATCACCATCGCCGTGCCGGGCGAGGGCGGATACGACGGCGGAGCGCTCTCATGAGCCCGCACGCGCCGACACGCGCGCGCGTGGTGGAAGAGGCGCGGACCTGGCTCGGCACGCCCTATCTGCATCGCGCCTCGGCGCGGGGCGCGGGCGCCGATTGCCTCGGCCTGGTGCGCGGGGTGTGGCGCGGCCTCTACGGCACCGAGCCGGAGCCGCTCGCGCCCTATGCGCCGGATTGGGCGGAGGCGTCCCGTAGCGAGACCCTGGCGCTCTGCGCCGGGCGTCATCTGCGCGCGGTTCCGGTGGCGGAGGCGCGACCCGGCGACGTGCTGTTGTTCCGGTTCCGCGCGCATCTTCCCGCCAAACACGCGGCCATTCTCTCCGCCCCCGGTTTCATGATCCACGCCTATGACGGCGTGGCCGTGTGCGAGGGCCATCTGACGCCCTGGTGGCGCCGGCATCTGGCCCATGCGTTCGCATTTCCGGGCGTGGAATAGGGCGCGGAGGCCGGCTCTCGCGGCTGTTCCTGTGCCCCCTCCCCAACCCTCCCCCGCACGCGGGAGAGGGGGCTTGTGGGATGTCGGGGCGAGAGATTTTCGCCGCACGCACCGGCCGCCCCCTCACCCGCCCGCTTCCGCGGTCGACCTCTCCCCGTGGGGGAGAGGTGAGCCATGCGAATGGAGTGGGGGCTTACCGGGTTGGCGGCGAGAGCTGCCCTTTTCGCAAGCCAAACGCGCCCCCTCTCCCCGCCGGGGAGAGGGATGGGGTGAGGGGAAAGCCGCCGGTGCGAGCCGCGCACCAGGCGGTTTCGTGCCGGTCCAAACGACTCAAACACAATCGGAGATGTTCAATGGCGACGCTGCTTCTCGGCGCGGCCGGCTCACTTGTGGGCGGGGCGTTTTTCGGGCCGCTCGGCGCGGTCGCCGGGCGGGCGCTGGGCGCGCTC
This sequence comes from Roseixanthobacter finlandensis, assembly GCF_043195105.2. Lineage (NCBI taxonomy): Bacteria > Pseudomonadati > Pseudomonadota > Alphaproteobacteria > Hyphomicrobiales > Xanthobacteraceae > Roseixanthobacter > Roseixanthobacter finlandensis. The sequence goes on from NZ_CM195536.1 coordinate 1,634,732, forward strand.
AGCGGATCGGTGGTGGACGGCGCGTTGCTTGGCGGCAGCCGCTCCAATGTGGTGCAGGGATCGCGCCTGTCCGACCTCGACGTGATGACCTCCAGCGCCGGCGCGCCGGTACCGCGCATCTATGGCCGTGCGCGCCTCGCCGGACAGGTGATCTGGGCGACGCGGCTGGAGGAGGTTGTCTCCACGAAGGTGCAGTCCAGCGGCGGCAAATCCAGCCGCGCGCAGAAGGTGACGACCACCACCATTTCCTATGCCTATTTCGCCAGTTTCGCCCTCGGCCTGTGCGAAGGGGAGGTGACCCGCATCGGCCGCGTCTGGGCCGACGGCAAGCCGCTCGACACCTCGGGCCTCACGGTGCGCGCCTATCTCGGCAGCGCCGATCAGCCGCCCGATCCCTGGATCGAGGCGAAGCAAGGGGCGGGCAATGCGCCGGCCTATCGCGGCCTCGCCTATCTCGTGTTCGAGCACCTGCCGCTGGCGAAATTCGGCAATCGCGTGCCGCAGATCACGGTGGAAGTGGAGCGCGCGGTGGGGCGGCTCGAGCCGCTGGTGAAGGCGGTGACGCTGATCCCCGGCTCGACCGAATTCGGCTATGATCCGCGGCAGGTGCAGCGGGTGCTGGGGCGCGGCGCCTATGGCGCGGAAAACCGCCATGTCACCAGCGCCGAGAGCGATCTGGAAGCCTCGCTCGATCAGCTCCAGGCGGCCTGTCCCAATCTGCAGCGCGTCTCCCTCGTCGTCACCTGGTTCGGCGATGACCTGCGCGCCGGCGCTTGCACCGTGCGGCCCAAGGTTGAGCGCACGGTGAAGGACACCATCCCTTATGGCTGGACGGTGGGCTGGTTGCCGCGCCTGCTGGCACCCCTCGTCAGCGATCACGAGGGCCGCCCGGCCTATGGCGGTACGCCGAGCGATGCCAGCGTCATTGCGGCGATCCAAAATCTCAACGCGCGCGGGTTGAAGGTGACGCTGAACCCGTTCGTGATGATGGACATCGCGCCGGGCAACGGCCGGGGCGATCCGTGGAGCGGCGCCGCCTCCCAGCCGGCCTATCCCTGGCGCGGGCGCATCACCTGCGATCCCGCGCCCGGGAGCTCCGGTTCGCCCGACGGCGGGGCGGGGGCGGATGCGCAAGTCGCGGCGCTCTTCGGCACCGCGCAGCCGGGGCATTTCTCCAATTATTTCGGCGGCATCCTCTACCTGGGTCCGGCCGAATGGAGCCTGCGCCGCATGGTGCTGCATTACGCCTTCCTGGCGCAGATGGCGGGCGGGGTGGAAACCTTCCTCATCGGCTCGGAATTCGCCGCGCTCACCCGCGTGCGCGGCGCCGGCGGCTCCTTTCCGGCGGCCCAGGCGCTGCGCGTGCTGGCGCAGGATGTGAAGGCCATGCTCGGCCCCGGCACCAAGGTGTCCTACGGCGCCGACTGGACCGAATATGGCGCGCAGAGCTTTCCGAACGGCGATGTGCGCTTTCCGCTGGATGCGCTGTGGGCCTCGCCCGCCGTGGACTTCATCGGCGTCGATTATTATCCCCCGCTCGCCGACTGGCGCGACGGCCGCGGCCATCTCGATGCGGCGCTGGCGGAAGGCCCCTACGACCTCAATTATCTCACCGCCAACACCCGGCGCGGCGAGGCCTTCGACTGGTATTACGCCGATGAGGCCGCCCGCGCCGCGCAGGCGCGCACGCCCATCGCCGACGGGGCTTATGGGGAGCCGTGGATCTATCGCCAGAAGGACCTCTGGTCGTTCTGGAGCCTGCCCCATTACGAGCGCGCGGCGGGCGTGCGCGCGGCGACGCCGACCGCCTGGACGCCTGGCTCCAAGCCGTTCCGCCTGACCGAGGCGGGGTGCCCGGCGGTGGACAAGGGCGCCAACCGGCCGAGCACCTTTCCCGACGCCAAATCGGTGGAAGGCAGCCTGCCGCCCTTCTCCAACGGCGCCCGCGACGATCTCATGCAGCGCCGCACGCTGGAAGCGGTGCTCGGCGCCTTCGATCCCGACGCGGGCGCGGGCGATGCCGACAATCCGCCCGCGCCGGCCTATGGCGGGCGTATGGTGGAAGAGGGCGGTATCTTCCTGTGGACCTGGGATGCGCGGCCCTATCCGCAATTTCCGCTCGCCCGCGACGTGTGGGCGGATGGCGCCAATTGGGAGACCGGCCATTGGCTCACCGGCCGGCTCGGCGCGGCGCCGCTCTCCGCCGTCATCGAGACCGTGTGCGCCGATCACGGGGTGGAGAATATTTCCGCGACCGGCGTGCTGGGCGTGGTCAGCGGCTTCATCGTGGACCGGCCCATGTCGGCCCGCAGCGCTCTGGAACCGCTGGCCCGCGCCTTCGCCTTCGATGCCCGCGAGGAGGGCGGCATCCTCGCCTTCCGCCCACGCGGTGGGGCGGTCGCGGCGCGCATCGATGCCGCAGACCTGGTGGCGGGGGAGGATGGGGCGGCTCTCTCCCTCGTGCGCGCGCAGGAAAGCGAATTGCCGCTGGAAGTGGGTCTGAGCTTCATCGATGCCGGCGCCGATTATCGCACCGCCAGCGTCAGTTCGCGGCGCCTGGTGGGCGCGAGCCGGCATGTGGCGCAGACCGAAATTCCGGTCGTCGCCTCCGACGCCGTGATGGTGCGCGCGGCCGACATCTGGCTTCAGGATCTGTGGGCCGGGCGCGAGAGCGCCACCTTCGCCTTGCCGCCCTCCCATATCGGCCTCGTGCCCGGCGATGTGGTGGAAATCCTCGACGGCGCGCGCACGCGGGTGCTGGAAATCACCCGCATCGAGGATGCGGAAGCGCGCGCCATCACCGCCCGCTCCATCGAGCCGGAGGTGTTCGACACCCCGCTCCAGGGCGTGGCGGCGGGCAGCGTGGCCCTGCCGCCGGCCTATGGCCCGCCGGCCGTGCAAGTGCTCGATCTGCCGCTGCTGGCGGCGGGCGATCCGGTGCCGCTGCAATCGCTCGCCGCCGCCGCCGTGCCCTGGCCCGGCACGCTCGCCGTGTGGCGCTCCGCCGACGGGGCGAGCTTTGAGGCGGTGGCCGCCTTCAGCGCCTCCTGCACCATGGGCGAGACCCTGGACGATCTCGCGCCCGGTCCGCTCTGGCGGTTCGATCGCTCCACCATTCTGCGGGTGCGGCTGGATGGCGGGCTGTTGCTCGGCGCCAGCGAAGGACAGGTGCTGGAAGGGGCGAACGTGCTCGCTCTGCTGGCCGAGGGGCGGGCGCCGGAAATCCTGCAATTCACCCAGGCGGAGCTGGTGGAGGGCGGCCTGTTCGCGCTCTCCGGCCTGCTGCGCGGACAGGCGGGCACCGAGGCTGCGGGCGCCGCCGCATGGCCTGCCGGCACCGGCTTCGTGCTGCTGGACGGAAATATCGCAAGCGTGGCGAGCGGCGTTTCCGCTTTTGGCCGCGCCTATGTCTATCGCGTGGGCCGCGCGGACCGCGACCATGGCGACGCCTTCGTTTCCGAGGTGAGCGGGCAGGTGGGCGGCGCGGCCTTGAAGCCCTATGCGCCGGTGCATCTTTCCGCCCGCCGGCACGGCGGCGATATCGCCCTTGCCTGGATGCGCCGCACCCGCACCGACGGCGATGGATGGGATGCCGTCGACGTGCTGCTGGGCGAGGCGGTGGAAGCCTATCGGCTGGAGATTCTGTCGGGCGCGTCGGTGGTCCGCGCGGTGGAGGTGGCCGCCCCCGCCTTCACCTATGCGGCCAGCGACGAGACGGCGGATTTCGGCGGGCCACAAAGCGCGTTGACCTTCCGCGTCGCCCAGCTTTCGGCGGTGCTCGGCGCCGGCGATTTCGCGCTGGCGACGCTTGCGTTGTGAGGCGTTGCCTCCGGACGTTCGGCGCGGTGCCAGCCCCTCACCCCAGCCCTCTCTCCGACGGGGAGAGGGAGATATGGGGGCGCGGACGCGGGCCTCTCTCCCCCCGTGCCGGGGAGGAGGCACGCCGCCCGCTGCGGCCCGGCGCGGCTGCCCCGTGCCCCATTCCTTTCCCACCCCAAGGAGGCCCCATGTCGTCCGACCAGTCCGCGCGCCTCGCGCTGCCCTATCTCGCGGCGGCGCAGGCGCAGAAGCATGTCACCCATAATGCCGCCGTGCGCGCGCTCGATGCGCTGGTGCAATTGGTGCTCCAGAGCGTGACCCAGACGAGCCCGCCCGGTGCCCCCTCCGATGGGCAATGCTGGTATGTGCCGGCAGGCGCCACCGGCCTGTGGAGCGGCAAGGAGGGCGCCATCGCCAGCTATGACACCGGCGCATGGGACTATCTGCCCTGCCGCGCCGGCTTTCTCGCCTATGTGGCCGACCAGGGCGCGCTGGCGATGTTCGGCGGTAGCCTGTGGGCGGCGCCGTTCGCCGGCACCGGCGGCCTGCTCGCTAGCAGCCCGCACGGCGCGGCCATCCAGGCGCAGGTGCTGGAGGAGGATTGCACCCTCTCCGGCGCCAGCGTGGACACCAGCATGGTCATTCCCGACCGCGCCATCGTGCTCGGCGTGACGAGCCGCACGCTGACCACCATCATCGGCGCCGCCTCCTACGATGTCGGGATCGCCGCCGAGCGCGCGAAGTTCGGCGGCTCGCTCGGCATCAGCGCCGGCGCCACCAACGGCGGGGTGATCGGACCCACCGCCTTCTATGCCCCCACCGCCCTGCGCATCAGCGCCAATGGCGGGGCCTTCACCGGCGGCAGCGTGCGCCTGGCGCTGCACTTGCTGCTGTGTCCCGGACCCTCGGCCTGATCGCCGAACCGCATCGCGCCACCGTGCTCCTCCAAATGGAAAGACCCCCATCATGGCTTATGATTCCGCCCGCGATCCCCTGCGCGGCCATGCCGCCTCGGCTTCCTCTCCGGCCCGCCTGGTGCGCGTGCTGGTGCCGTCCGACACTCTCGACCTCGATCCCTATGCCAAGAGCCTGTGGCTCTACGTGCCGCCGGATGTGGCGGGGGGCGTCGCCAGCGTGCGCGTCACGGCGGCCGGCACCGCGAACGATGCCGACACCGTGGAGTTTCGCGCGCTGAGCGGCCTCCAGCCGCTGCCGCCGGTGCAGATCCGCCGCGTGTGGAGCACCGGCACCACCGCCGGCGTCACCCTCTATGCGCTGGCGGACCTGTGATGCGGCTCGGCCTGTCGCTTCCGAGCGCCGCGCTCTATCGCCAGCGCGGCCAGCCCCCGGCGCCGGAGACCGCGGGTCTGCTGGCGCGCATGAGCGTTCCGCCGAGTCCGGCGCGGCGCACCCAGATCGACACGCTGGTGAAGACCCTGCTCGCCGCCGGCCTCTGGACGAAACTCGACGCCCTCTACCTGACCGCCGCCCACGATGCCCAGGCGGCCCGGCTCAATCTCGTGCCGTGGACCGGCACGGTGACCAACCTCCTGCCCAACGGGGAGATGATCGGCGCCACCACCGGCGCTCCCGGTACCATGCCGACCGGGTGGGCCTCGGTGTTCATGGTCGGCGGGATCACGCGCCAAGTCGTTGGCGTGGGCACGGTCAACGGCATGCGTTATATCGACGTTCGGTTCTCAGGCACGCCGGCTTCGGCCAGCGGCATAGGCATTCCGCTATCGTCCACCAACGCCTGCCCCGGCGTCGTTGGCAGCCGCATGACGGTCTCGCTCTATCTGGCGTTGATTGGAGGTTCGCTGGACGGCACGACCCTCACCCGGGTCAATTATACCGAATATAACGCTTCGAACGCAGTAGTTGCGGCGGACTATAATGTTATTCCAGCGCAATCCATCACGCTCACATCGGCGCTGACGCGCGTTTCCGGCACGCGCGTCCTGACGGGCGCAACGGCGGCCTTTGTGGTGCCGGCGCTGGAAATTGGGCACGGCACCGGCGCCATCGACCTCACCCTGCGGATCGCCGCCCCGCAGCTGGTGCGCATGGATGTGCCGGGCAATTTCATCCCCACCAGCGGGGTGCCGGCATCGCAGGTGCAGACGCTTGCGCGGTTCGACCTCAGCGCGGTCAATTCGCCGGTGTTCAGCGTGGATCGCGGTTATAGCGGTAACGGTACCAGCAGTTATCTGGATACGAACGCCGACCCGAGCGTCGATTTCTCTAAGGCGACCCTCAGTTCCGCGAGCTATGGCGGGTGGGCCGGACTGAATTTAACGTCCGGCTTTTCCCTGGGCGACACAAACAACCGTGTTTCCATCAACCCGCGCACATCCGGCGATCAGATCAACGTACGCATCAACTCACCCTCCGGCCTCACGAGCACCGCGGGCACGGCGCCAACTGCGGTCGGCCTGACTGTGGCCAACCGACCCTCCGAAAACCTGCGCGAGGGTTGGAAAAACGGGGTGCTCGTCGTGTCGGATACGCAAGCGCCGTCCTCGCTCCCTGTTGATCTGGCGTTGCTACGTGCTGGGGCGACGTGTTCGGCAAACCAAGTCTCGGCGGCGTTTGCCGGATCGTCCCTCACGGCGGCGCAGCACCTTGCGCTTTATTCCGCGCTGCGGACCTACCTCATCGCCCTGGGAGCCGCATCATGAGCGACCTCTGTCTCCTGCTCACCGCGGATCTGGCCGCGGAGGTGCGCGGCCCGACGGCGCCGGGCGCCGCGCTCGCCCCGGTTCTGCTGGCCGACGGCGCCACCTGGGTCTTACCCGAAAGCGTGCTTGATGACCCCGCCCATGCCGTGCGCCGGCCGCAACTCGCCGCCTGCGCCATGCGAATCGTGCTGCCGCAGGAGTGGTGTGCAACCGATCCGACCCTTCTGGATTAGGGGTTCAGTACACGTCCTGCCAGACGTTGCAGTAGGGATTTCCGTTGTATTGAGTTGTTTTATAAACGGACGTTCCGGTGAAATAATAACAATCAAGCTCATTGTCGCGCGCCAGATAGCTATAGACCAGTCCGATTGAGTTTACTTCAAGATAAAATGAAAAACTCACGAACATGAGCGTGAAAATCAAAAACGTGCGGCCAAGCGTATGTTCCACGAGATATCCCCAATACTGGCGAAGCGGTATCCCTGACCGGAATGGTCGCGCCGCGCCAATCAATCCCCGTTCTTAACGAAAAATTATAGGAGCTGTGCATGGTAGCGTCCAGTTTCGACGCCGCTTTGGCGCGCGTGCTCGTCCATGAGGGCGGCTACAGCGATCACCCCGCCGATCCCGGCGGCCCCACGATGCAGGGCGTGATCCAGCGGGTGTACGATGCCTATCGCACCGCCAAGGCCGCGCCGCGCCGCTCGGTGCGGCTGCTGGAGCGCGCCGAGCTTGTCGAGATCTACCGGCGGCAATATTGGGACGCGGTGCGCGCCGACGACCTACCCCCCGGCATCGACTATGTGGTGTTCGACGGCGCGGTGAATTCCGGCCCCGCCCAATCGCTGAAATGGCTTCAGCGCGCGCTCGGCGTTCCGGCCGATGGAGCCATCGGCGCGGTGACGCTCGCGGCGGCGGCCGCCTGCGCCGATCGGGCCGGATTGGTGGACACGATCTGCGACCGCCGGCTGGCGATGCTGAAGAGCCTCTCCACCTTCAAGATCTTCGGCGCGGGATGGAGCCGGCGCGTGGCCGACGTGCGGCAGGCCGGCCGGACCTGGGCGCAGGACGCTGGCGCCGCCGCCGTTTCGCGGGTTCCGGTGCTGCCCCTGGATGCCGGGCCGTCGGGGGCGAAGGCGCCGGCCTCCAGCGCCGCGCCGCTGCCCGGCCCGCAGGCGGGTGCGAGCGCGGCCGCCGGCGGGCTGATGGCCTCGGCGCTCGCGGAGGCGGCGCGGCAGGTGGCGCCGCTGGCGAGCGGCTCGCCCGCGCTTTCGCTGGTGTTAACTTGCCTCACCCTCGCGGGGCTGGTGCTGACGTGCCTCGGGATCGGCGCCGTCTGGTGGGCGGACCACGCCCGCATCCGGCAGGCGGGCGTGCTCGATCTCGCCGAGACGGGAGGCGAGGGCGCCGGCGCGCGGGCGCGGCCATGAGCCTGCTCGCGGAAGCGCTCGTCTACCAGGTGCCGTGGTGGCTGCTCGCGCTGCTCGGCCTTGGGGCCGCGCTGGCCGCCGCCTGGTTCCTGGGGCTTCGGGCGGCGCTCGCGGTGGGGATCGCCGCCCTTATCTTCATCGCCGGGCGCCGCGGCGCCCAGCAGGGTTGGACCGATCGCGAAGCCAAGGGAGACCGCGATGCGCAAAGGGCCATTGATGTGGCGCGCGACGCGCGTGCTGATGCTGAGCGGGGCAGCCGCGATGCTGGGCGGCTGCGCGACGACGACGGGTGGCGGCGAGACTAAGGTGTTCTGCGCCAGCGCCGCGCCGATCACCTGGTCGCGCGCCGACACCGACGCCACCATCCGCCAGGCCAAGGCGCACAATGCGGTGGGAGTCGCGCTGTGCGGCTGGCAGTGACGTGGATACAGTGATGCGCCTGACATCGCGGCCGCGCTCTGGCATGGTGGGGCGGACACGGGAAAACGGGGAACAGCGTGCGGCTGCTGGTGGTCGAAGATGATCCGGATCTCAATCGCCAATTGGTGACCGCCCTTGGCGAGGCCGGCTATGCGGTGGACACCGCCTTCGATGGCGAGGAAGGGCGGCATCTCGGCGAGACCGAGCCCTATGACGCCGTGGTGCTGGATATCGGCCTGCCCAAGCTCGACGGGATTTCGGTGCTGGAAGCCTGGCGCCGCGCCCGGCGCACCATGCCGGTGCTGATTCTCACCGCGCGCGACCGCTGGAGCGACAAGGTGCAGGGCTTCGATGCCGGCGCCGACGATTATGTCGCCAAGCCGTTCCACATGGAGGAGGTGCTGGCCCGCATCCGCGCCTTGCTGCGCCGGGCCACGGGCCATGCCACGAGCGAATTGGTGTGCGGCGCGGTGCGGCTCGACACGCGCTCGGGCCGGGTGACGGTGGCGGGCAACGCGATCAAGCTCACCAGCCACGAATATCGCCTGCTGTCCTACCTGATGCACCATACCGGCCGCGTGGTGTCGCGCGCGGAACTGGTGGAGCATCTTTACGACCAGGATTTCGACCGCGATTCCAACACGATCGAAGTGTTTGTCGGCCGTCTGCGCAAGAAGATCGATTGCGACCTGATCCAGACGGTACGCGGCCTCGGGTATCTGCTCGTGGCGCCGGAGGTGCCGCGATGAGGCGGAGCGTCCCTAGAGCCGGATCTGCCCACATTGAATCGCCCGAGGCGATGCAATGTGGGTAGTGAATCCGCCTCTATTCAATAAGTTAGAGGGCGATTCACCGCCCATATGGGACCACCAAATGGTTCCATATGGGCGGATCGCGCTCTAGTGGTGGAAACCCTGACTGATCCGATGGGCCGGGACCGCGCGAGCGGGTCGCTGGCGTTCCGCCTGTTCCTGTCCGCGGTGGTGGTGACGGCGGCGGTGCTGCTGATCGTCGGCTTCGTGCTGTCCTCGCTTTATCGCGGCAGCACCGAGCGCGCCTTCGACCGCCGGCTGGACATCTATCTGAAGACCATCGTGGCGGAGATCGCCGGTGGCCCGGCGTCGGTCGGCAGCGAATTGCCCCCGCCGCAGGTCCTGGGTGACCCCCTGTTCCTGTTCCCGCTCTCCGGCTGGTATTGGCAGGTGGCGCGGGTGGACCGGGGCGGACAGCGGCTGCTGACCTCGCGCTCGCTGGTGGAAACCGTGCTGCCCTCCCTTGGCGGCACCGACCTTTCCATGGTGCCCGAGGGGCTCCAGGAAGGCTATCTGCCGGGCCCCGAGGGGCAGCGCCTGCGGGTGGTGGAACGCGTGCTCGACCTTGGCGAAGAGGGGCGCTTCATCATCTCCGTGGCGGGAGACGCCTCCGAGATCGACGAGGAGAGCTCAAGCTTCAATATGGCGCTTTTCGGCACCTTCGGGGTGCTTGGGCTGGCGTTCCTGCTGATCGTGGCGTTCCAGGTGCGCTTCGGCCTGAGGCCGCTGGCGCGGCTTTCGGTGGCGCTGGCTGCGGTGCGCTCGGGCGCCACGGAGCGCCTGGAGGGCAGCTATCCCGAAGAGGTGGCGCCCCTGGTGCGGGAGGTGAATGCGCTGATCGACGCCAATAAGGAAGTGGTCGAGCGCGCGCGCACCCATGTGGGCAACCTCGCCCATGCGCTGAAGACACCGCTTTCCGTGCTGATGAACGAGGCCGGCGGCCGCGACGATCCCTTGGCGGCCCGCGTGCGTGACCAGGCAGGCATGATGAGCGACCAGATTTCCCACCATCTCCAGCGGGCCCGCATGGCGGCACGCGTGTCGCTGCCGACCACTGTCTGCGATCTGCGGCCGATCCTGGTGGCGCTCGCCCGCACCATGGAGAAGATCCACCGCGACCGGAACCTGTCCATCGACCTGCGGATCATGGACGACCTGCGCTTTCGCGGGGAACGGCAGGACGTGGAGGAGATGCTCGGCAATCTCGTGGACAATGCCTGCAAATGGGCCATGAGCCGCGTGGAGGTGGAGATGTTCGCCGAATTCCCCCCCTCGCCGGCAGATCGCGCTTATGTGCGCTTCATCATCGACGACGACGGCCCAGGCCTCACCCCGGCCAAGCGCGCCGAGGTGGGGCGGCGCGGCCGGCGCCTCGACGAGAGCAAGCCCGGCTCGGGCCTCGGGCTTTCCATCGTGCAGGAACTGGCCGCGCTCTATGGCGGGCGGCTGGATCTCGGCACCGCGCCTATCGGTGGATTGCGGGCGGAACTGATCCTGCCGGCGATCTAGATGCGCTGATCGCGGCGCGGCGCCGGCCGGGTGCGGCACGCCCGCGCTTGCCAAAGTTTTCCATTCGCCTAAATCCTTGGCCTGGGTCGTTGCGCCTGTCCTGCGGCGGCAGCGCCGGGCCGTGGCTGCGGAGAAATGAGGCTTTCATGGGCGTGCGAATGGGGATGGCGGTCGCCAGGCTGAGTGCCGTCCTGGGGACCGCCCTGTGGCTCTCCGCCTGCGCGAGCAGCGGCGGTACGGGGGGGCCGGCGGCCAATGCGCTCGCGCTGCCGTCGCTGGATACCAGCGCCGGGGATTCAGGCGGGCCGGGCGGGCTTGTGGGGGGCCCACTGGGCCGCGGTCTCGACGAACAGGACCGCGCGCGCGCCTATGCCGCCGAATTGAACGCCCTGGATAATGGCGGCCCCGGCTCGCCGGTAGGCTGGCGCGGCGACAGCGGCGCCTATGGCACGGTGATCGCCGGTCCGGCCTATTCGCGGCCGGGCTATCTCAAATGCCGCGATTACTCGCATACCATTTACGTGCAGGGCAAGCCGCAGGCGGCGCGCGGCATCGCCTGCGTCGCCCGCGAAGGCAGTTGGACTTCCGTTGCGCCGTAGCGCCCTCAGATCAGACCGACGGCGGGGTTTCCAGCGCGCCGTTCGGGCTGAGCTTGTCGATCAGGCCGGGAAGATACTGGGCCATCAGATTGGGCAGCATGTCGGCGGGCAGGCCGAGCCGGCCGGCCATTTCCGCGAGGACCGGCATGTCGAGCGCGTTGGTGAGGTCGGCCGCGCTGATGGGGAGATTCTCGCCATTGGACAGCCAGGACGTCACCTGCTCGCCGAGGCCGGCCGACTTGAGCTGCTCCAGCAGGCCGTCGAGATTGCCGTAGGGCGTGCCGGCGAGCGCGCTGTTGAGCATGGCGGGCAGGTTCTGCCCGAGACCGCCGCTGAGGACGGAGTTCAGCAGGCCGCCGAACAGGCCGCCGCCTTGGCCGAGCGCGCCGAGCGAATCGAACAGTCCCATGGTGTTCCCCTGTGTGCGGCCCGTGCGGGCCGGAAGGCTGTGCGCCCTTCCCTTACCAGATCTCCGCCCGCGCCGCGACCGTTGCCGCCGGTAGGCCGGCCGCTTCGAACCTGCGGCGCGGCGCCGCCGCGACGGAAAGCATCCTTTGCAGCGGCGCGTTACTCGGCTAACGCCTGGGCACGATGATGCCATCTTCCCTGTTCGCAGCCTTCGCCCTCATGACCGCCGCGGCGGTGATGGCGGTGCTATGGCCGCTGGCCCGCCGCCGTCCGCTCAAGGACGAGAAGGCGGCGGACCTTGCGGTCTATCGCGACCAATTGACCGAGCTGGAGCGCGACCAGGTCGCCGGCCGGCTTCCGGCCGCACAGGCCGATGCCGCGCGCATCGAGGTGTCGCGCCGCATGCTCGCGGCCGCCGATGCCGCGCCCGAGCCGGCGCAGGATCCGGTCCGCGCTCGCACCCGCCGGCGCATTGCGGCCGGCTTGGCGCTGGTGGGCGTGCCGCTGGCGGCGGTCGGCCTTTATCTGATGCTTGGCACGCCCGGCCTGCCCGGTGCGCCGCTCGCCGCGCGCCTCGCCGCGCCGCCGGACCGCACCGATGTGGCGATCCTGGTGCGCAAGGTGGAGGACCATCTCGCCGCCAATCCCACCGACGGGCAGGGCTATGAAATCCTCGCCCCGGTCTATCTGCGGCTTGGCCGGGTGGACGATGCGGTGCGCGCCTATGCCCAGGCGATCCGCTATCTTGGCGACAGTTCGGAGCGGCGCGCGTCGCTGGGCGAGGCGCTGGTGGTGCAGGCCGACGGCATTGTGACCAAGGACGCCGTCGCTGCCTTCCAGGCCGCGCTGGCGCTCGATTCGACATCGCCCCGCGCCCGCTATTTCCTCGGCCTCGCCGCGGAGCAGGACGGCCGCAAGGACCAGGCCGCGGCGATCTGGACCAAGCTGGTGCAGGATTCTCCGCCGAACGCACCCTGGCTCGGCCTAGTGCGCACCGCGCTCGGGCGGATCGACTCCCCGGTGCCGCCGCCCTCGGCCGCCAGTCCCTCCGGTTCCGTGATGCGCCGGGACGCTGCCTCGGGCACGCCGCCCCTCTCCGCGCCGTCTCTCGCCACGCCGCCCGGTCCCACCGCGCAGGATGTGGAGGCAGCCGCCCAGCTCGACGCCGCCGGCCGCGCGCAGATGATCCAGGGCATGGTGGACCGCCTTCAGCAGCGCCTCGATGCCGACCCGAAGGACCTCGACGGCTGGTTGCGTCTGGTGCGCGCCCGCACCGTGCTGGGGGAGCGCGACAAGGCGGTCGCGGCGCTCGCTTCCGCCCGCGCGGCGTTCGCGGACGATGCGCCCGCCCAGGCGCGCCTCACCACGCTTGCCGATGAATTGAAGATCGGACCGGAGGCAGGCAATTGAGAATGCGCGCGCCCCGTACCATCTTAGCCGACACATGCGGGAGCCGCCGTCTCAGGCCGTGGGCTCCGGGAGCAGATCGACGTGACGCGTAAAGGCCGCCGCCTCATCCTCATCGGGTCCGCTTTGGCCGTGCTGGCGCTTGCCGCGGGCCTGATCCTGACCGCGCTCAACGACACCATCGTGTTCTTCCGCTCGCCGAGCGAGATCGCCGAGCACAAGGTCGCGCCGGGCGCGCGTCTGCGGCTGGGTGGGCTAGTGGAAGCCGGCAGCGTGGCCAAGCAAGGCACGGCGGTGCGCTTTACCGTCACCGACGGCAATGCCCAGGTGCCGGTGACCTATACCGGCATCCTGCCCGACCTGTTCCGCGAGGGGCAGGGCGTGGTGGCCGAGGGCGTGGTCCAGACCGACGGCTCGTTCAAGGCCGACACGGTGCTCGCCAAGCATGACGAGCGCTACATGCCGCGCGAGGTCGCCGACGCGTTGAAGAAGCAGGGCCACTGGAAGGAAGGCGAGCCCGGCGGCCCGCCCGCGCCGGCGCCCGGGCGGAGCACCGTGCAATGATCGCGGAAATCGGCCAATACGCCCTGATCCTCGCCCTCGCGCTCGCGCTGGTGCAGATGGTGGTGCCCGCCTGGGGCGCCGCCAAGGGCGATCCCGTGCTGATGGGCGTCGCCGCGCCGGTGGCGCTGGCCATGCTGGTGTTCGTGGGCGGCGCCTTCGCCTGCCTCGTGGCGCTCTATGTGACGTCGGATTTCTCGGTCGCCAATGTGGTGGAGAATTCCCATTCCCAGATGCCGCTGGTCTATAAAATCACCAGCACCTGGGGCAATCACGAGGGCTCCATGCTGCTGTGGGCGCTGGTGCTCGCCGTGTTCGGCGCGCTGGTGGCCCTGTTCGGCGGCAATCTGCCCGACCGGCTGAAGGCGAATGTCCTCGCCGTCCAGGCCTCCATCGCCACCGCCTTCCTGCTGTTCATCCTCCTGACCTCCAACCCGTTCCTGCGGGTGCTGTCGCCGCCGGGCGAGGGGCGCGACCTCAATCCCGTGCTCCAGGACCCCGGCCTCGCGATCCACCCCCCGCTGCTTTATCTCGGCTATGTCGGGCTCTCCATCGCCTTCGCCTTCGCCATCGCCGCGCTGATCGAGGGGCGGATCGATGCCGCCTGGGCGCGCTGGGTGCGGCCCTGGACGCTGACCGCCTGGATCTTCCTCACCCTCGGCATCGCGATGGGCTCCTATTGGGCTTATTACGAATTGGGCTGGGGCGGCTGGTGGTTCTGGGACCCGGTGGAGAACGCCTCCCTCATGCCGTGGCTCGCCGCCACCGCCTTGCTGCATTCCGCCGTGGTGATGGAGAAGCGCGACGCCCTCAAGGTGTGGACCATCCTTTTGGCCATCCTCGCCTTCTCGCTCTCCCTCATCGGCACCTTCCTGGTGCGTTCGGGCGTGCTGACCTCGGTGCATGCCTTCGCCACAGATCCGCTGCGCGGCGTGTTCATCCTCGCCATATTGGTGATCTTCATCGGCGGCAGCCTCGCCCTGTTCGCGGTGCGCGCCGGGGAATTGCGCCAGGGCGGGCTGTTCGCGCCGATCTCGCGCGAGGGCGCGCTGGTGTTCAACAATCTGTTCCTCACCGCCGCCACCGCCTCGGTGTTCGTCGGCACGCTCTATCCCCTCGCGCTCGAGGCGCTGACCGGGGACAAGATCACGGTGGGCCCTCCCTTCTTCAACCTCACGTTCGGCGGGCTGATGCTGCCGCTGGTGTTCGCCATGCCGTTCGGCCCGCTGCTGGCCTGGAAGCGCGGCGACCTGCTCGGGGTCGCCCAGCGGCTCATGCTGGCGGCTGGCTTCGCGGTGGTCGCGGCGGTGGTGACGGCGGCCGCGACGGCGGCGGTGAGCGAGGAGCGCGGGCCGGTGCTGGCGCCGGTCGCCATCGGCCTCGCGGTGTTCATCATCGCCGGGGCGCTGACCGACATCGCCGAGCGTGCCGGCATCGGCCGCGTCTCCGCCGGCTTGGCGGTGCGCCGCCTCACCGGGCTGCCGCGCTCCACCTTCGGCACCGCCGTCGCCCATCTCGGGGTCGGCATCTGCCTGCTGGGCATCGTGAGCGAGAGCGCCTGGAGCCTGGAGAAGATCGCCGCCGTGCGGGTCGGCGAAACGGTGACCATCGGCACCCGCGACCTCACCCTTGCGCGGGTCGAAAATCGCGCCGGACCCAATTTCACCTCTCGCGTGGCGGTCTTCGAGATCCGCGACGGCGGCATCTCCCAGGGTACGGTGGAGGCAGCCAAGCGCCAGTTCGCCGCCCGCCAGATGGCGACCACCGAATCCGGCATCCGCACCTTCGGCTTCAGCCAGCTCTATGTCTCCATCGGCGAGGAGCATCCGGACGGGGCCCTCTCCATGCGCGCCACCTGGAAGCCGTTCGTGACCCTGATCTGGCTCGGCGCGGTGGTGATGGCGCTCGGCGGCCTGCTCTCGCTGGCGGACCGGAGGCTGCGCGTCGGGGCGCCGAAGCCCGCGCGCATGCGGCGCGGCACCCTGCCGGCGGCGGCGGAATAAGCCCATGCTGCGCCGCCTGTTCGCCCTTCTCCTCTTTCTCCCCATCGCCCTCGGGGTCCTTGGCACCCTCGTGGATCTTGGCGCCGCGCCGGCGTTCGCGGTACAGCCGGACGAGGTGCTGGGCGATCCGGTGCTGGAGGGGCGGGCGCGCGAGCTCTCTAAAGAGTTGCGCTGCATGGTCTGCCAGAACCAGTCCATCGACGACAGCGATGCGCCGCTCGCGAAGGACCTGCGCCTGCTCGTGCGCGACCGGCTGAAAGCCGGCGACAGCAACCAGCAGGTGCTCGATTTCCTGGTGGCGCGCTATGGCGAGTTCGTGCTGATGCGCCCCGCGCTCTCCTGGCGAAACGCCTTGCTGTGGGGCGCGCCGTTGGTGGCTCTGGGGGCGGGCGGGCTTGCCGCCTATCTCGCCATCCAGCGCCGCCGCCGTGCTGCGCCGGACCTTGTTCCTTTGAGCCCGGACGAGGAAGAGCGGGTGCGCCGTATCCTTGCCGAAACAGCGCCGGCGCCGTCGCCGGAGCCACCCTCCGCGCCGCCAGCCGGAAGCTGAGCGCGGGCTTGCGCGGCTCCCCCGCCGTTGCAGGGCGTCTTAAGGGAACTCACGCAGCCGTGACGCGCCTTAACGATCGGTAATCCAGCCGCCAGCCGGCTGTAAGTTTCCCCGCCCTATGTTTGCTCTCGACCTTGCCCCACGGGGGGCAGACAGAAGAGAGACGAACGATCCCATGACCGGCTTCCCGCGCAAGTCCACCCTCATCCGTCGCCGCCGCTCCGCTCTGCTCGGCGGGGTCTTCGGCCTGGCTGTGACCGGCATCGTTGTCGGCCAGTTCATCCCGCCCTATTCCATGCCGGCCAGCGCGCAGATCACCACCAGCCAGCCCGCAGGCACGTTCTCCTTCGCCGATACGGTGGAGAAGGTTTCGCCCGCCGTGGTGTCGGTGAAGGTCAAGAAGGACGTCAACGCCCAGGAAATGGCCATGGGCGAGGATGGCCCGTTCGGCAACGACGTGCCCCCGCAGATCGAGCGTTTCCTGAAGCGCTTCGGCCTGGAAGGCCAGGGCGGCCCGCAGGGCCAGATGCCGATGCGCCCGCGCGCCGACAAGGGTGAGCGCCGCGTGGTCGGCCAGGGCTCGGGCTTCATCATTTCCGCCGACGGCTATGTGGTGACCAACAATCACGTGGTGGACGGCGCCAGCGAAGTGGACGTGACCACAACCGACGGCAAGGAATATACCGCCAAGGTGATCGGCGCCGATCCGCGCACCGACGTCGCCTTGCTGAAGATCGACGGCAAGAACAACCTGCCCTGGGTGAAGCTGGCCGATGGCGCGCCCCGCGTCGGCGACTGGGTGATCGCGGTCGGCAATCCGTTCGGCCTCGGCGGAACGGTGACGGCAGGCATCGTCTCGGCGCGCGGCCGCGATATCGGCTCGGGCCCGTATGACGACTTCATCCAGATCGATGCGCCGATCAATCGCGGCAATTCCGGCGGCCCGACCTTCAGCCTCAATGGCGAAGTCATCGGCATGAACACCGCGATCGTCTCGCCCTCGGGCGGCAATGTGGGCATCGCCTTCGCCATTCCCTCCGAGACCGTGAAGACGGTGGTGAACCAGCTGCGTGACAGCGGCAAGGTGGCACGCGGCTATATCGGCGTGCAGATCCAGCCGGTGACCGACGATCTCGCCTCGGGCCTCGGCCTGAGCACGTCGGAAGGCGCGCTGGTGGCCCAGGTCCAGCCCGGCACCCCCGGCGCCAAGGCCGGCCTGAAGAGCGGCGACGTGGTGGCCAAGGTGAACGGCGATACCATCAAGGACGCCCGCGACCTCACCCGCAAGATCGGCATGATGAAGCCGGGCGCCAATGTCGACCTGACGGTGATCCGCGACAACAAGCCGATCAATGTCGCGGTGACGCTGGAGCAGATCCCCAACGATCAGCAGGCGAGCCTGAGCCAGGGCGAGAGCGACCAGGCCCCCGGCGCCGACGTGCCGCGCCTCGGCCTCCAGCTCGCTCCGGCCAAGTCGGTCAAGGGTGCCGGCGCGGACGGCGTGGTGGTCACCGACGTGGAGCCGAACGGCCCGGCCGCCCTGCGCGGCATCCGCTCCGGCGACGTGATCCTGGACGTGGGCGGCAAGACTGTCTCCAGCCCGAAGGACGTGCGCGACGGCCTCGCCGCCGCCAAGGCCGAGAACCGCAAGGCGGTGCTCATGCGGGTGAAGGGCGAACAGGGTGTGCGCTTCGTCGCCATCGCCATCGAGGCCAAGGCCAAGGGCTGATTTCGGCGTCTGACCTTTGCGTCTGAGGTGCGCGGCGGGCTTCGGCCCGCCGTTCCGGCGCGGCACAGGATTTGTTCTTCCGTCCTCCTGTGCCGTTCCGACCTCCGCGGCGCGGGAAGCCCGAGCGCTTCCCGCGCCGCGCTTTTGTCCGATACCTCTTCGCGCGGCCGCTTCAGGCCGTTCCCCGGCTCGCTTTCGGCGCTAGGATGAGATGGACGCGAATCTCGAACAAGGTCTGACCTTCTCCATGCGCCTGCTCCTCATCGAGGACGACCGCGACGCGGCGGACTATCTGCGCAAGGCTTTCCGCGAGGCCGGCCACGTGGTGGACCATGCCGGCGACGGGGAGGAGGGGCTCGCGCTCGCCCTCGACGGCAAATATGACGTGCTGGTGGTGGACCGCATGCTGCCCCTCAAGGACGGCCTGTCCATCGTCTCCGACCTGCGGCGGCGCGGCGATACCACGCCGGCGCTGATTCTTTCGGCCCTGGGGCAGGTGGACGACCGGGTGGCGGGCCTGCGCGCCGGCGGCGACGATTATCTGCCCAAGCCCTATGCCTTCACAGAACTGCTGGCACGCGTGGAGGCGCTCTCCCGGCGCGGTGCGCCGCAGGCGGCGGAAACCATCTACAAGGTCGGCGATCTGGAACTGGACCGGCTCGCCCATCGCGTCAGCCGGGGCGGCAAGGACATTCCCCTTCAGCCGCGCGAATTCCGCCTGCTGGAATATCTCATGCGCCATGCCGGGCAGGTGGTGACGCGCACCATGCTGCTGGAAAACGTGTGGGATTATCATTTCGACCCGCAGACCAATGTGATCGACGTCCATGTCTCGCGCCTGCGCTCCAAGATCGACAAGGGGTTCGACGTGCCGCTGCTGCACACGGTGCGCGGCGCGGGCTATATGATTCGCGTCGGGCTGCGCTGATGGCCCTGCGCCATCGCCTCTTGCTCCGGCTGGCCTGACGCCATGCGGATGCCCCGCAACCTGCTGCAACTGGTCCGCACCACGGCGTTCAAGCTGCTGGCGGCCTATCTGGTCGTGTTCGCGCTGTTCTCGGTCGCCATGATCGCCTATGTGGCGTGGCACACGCGCGCGCTGATCGAGAGCCAGGTGGCGGAGAATGTGGAAGGCGAGGTGCGCTTCCTCGCCGAGCAATATCGCATTGGCGGCATCCAGCGCCTGGTCATCGTCATCGACCGCCGCACCCGCCGGCCGGGCTCCTCGATCTATCTGCTGACCAATTTCACCGGCGAGGTGATGGCCTCCAACGTGTCCGATTTGCCCATCGGGCTGCTGGACAAGCCGGGCACGCGCATCACGCCCTATCGCCGCTCCGACGAGCCGGGGGCAAAGGAATTTCTCGCCTTCGTGCAGGTGTTCCAACTGCCCGGCGGCTATCGCCTTCTGGTGGGCCGCGACATCGAGGAACGCGATACCCTGCGCCAATTGGTGGTGCGCCCGGCCCAGGGCGCCCTGGTGCTCATCCTGGTGCTCGGCATCGCGGGGGGCATCTTCGTCACCCGGCGGGTGCTCAAGCGCATCGAATCCATGACCGCCACCTCGGAAACCATCATGGCAGGCGATCTCTCCGGCCGGCTGGCGGTGGACGGCACCGGCGACGAGTTCGACCGCCTCGCCCAGAGCCTCAACACCATGCTGGATCGCATCGAGGCGCTCATGGTCGGCCTCAAGGAGGTTTCCGACAATATCGCCCACGATCTAAAAACGCCGCTCACGCGCCTGCGCAACCGCGCGGAGGAAGCGCTGCGCGGCGCCCATTCGGACGAGGAATGGCGGGCCGCGCTGGAGACCACCATCGAGGAGAGCGATTCCCTGATGCGCACCTTCGACGCGCTGTTGATGATCGCGCGCGCGGAGGCCGGGCAGGCGCGGGACAATATGGTGGACCTGGACCTCGGCGCCATCGCCGAGAATGTCGCCGAACTGTACGAGCCGCTGGCCGACGAGCAGGGCATGGACCTGCGGGTGGACGCGCAGCCGGTGGAGGTTCACGGCATGCGCGAACTGCTCGCCCAGGCGCTCGCCAATCTGGTGGATAACGCGCTCAAATACGGCCGTGTCGCCGAGGGCGAGCGGGGGGAGATCCGCGTCAGCCTGCGCCGCGTGGGCGATGAGGCGGTGCTTGAGGTGGGCGATCGCGGGCCGGGCATTGCGCCGCAGGATCGCGAACGGGTGGTGGAGCGTTTCGTTCGGCTGGACACCAGCCGCTCGCGCCCCGGTTCCGGCCTAGGCCTGTCTTTGGTTGCCGCCGTGGCGCGGCTGCATGGTGGCAGCCTGGCCTTTTCCGACAATGCGCCCGGCCTGCGGGCGACCCTTCGTTTGCCCGTGAAAACGCCATAAGGGCTTGCGCTTAGGCATGGCCTCATGCCTTTAAGTGAGGCAAATGTCCGCTTCCTCCGCTTCGCCCCCTATTGCCGCCGCCTCGCTTGCCGCCTCGATGTGGGAAGCCCCTGTTCTTTGCGATGCTGAGGCGGCAAAGATCAAGCTCGGCTACGCGCTCGAAGGCCTGGACACGGCGGGCCGCGCGCGCATCGACGCCATTCTCGCGGAGCATCCGCGCGCGCGCGCCGTTCTGCTCGGCGTCTCGGAATTCTCGCCGTTTCTCCACGACCTGATCCGCGCCGATCCCCGCTGCCTGCTGCGGGCGCTGGAGGGCGCGCCGGCGGCCCATATCGCCGCCCTCACTGAGGCTTGCCGGCAGGCGGTCGCCCATGCCGCTGACGAGGCGCAGGCGATGACCGCGCTGCGCCGGATGCGCGCGGAAGCCGCGCTCACCATCGCCTTGGCGGATATCGGCGGCGCCATGGATCTGGTGCAGGTGACGCGCGCGCTCACCGACGTGGCGGACACGGCGCTGGGCGCGGCGCTGGATTTCCTGCTCGCCGAGGCGGTTTCCGCCGGAAAGCTCCTGCCGCCCGACCCCGCGACCCCCGCGGTCGGCTGCGGCCTCGCCGTGATCGCCATGGGCAAGCACGGCGCGCGCGAGCTGAATTATTCCTCCGACGTGGATCTGATCGTGGTCTATGACCGCGACGTGGCGCCGCTCGCCGCGGGCGTGGAGCCTTCCCCCTTCTTCGTGAAAATCACCCGCGCTTTGGTGCGCATGCTCCAGGAGCGCACCGGCGACGGCTATGTGCTGCGGGTGGATTTGCGCCTGCGGCCGGACCCCGGCTCGACGCAAGTGGCGCTCTCCACCGCCGCCGCGCTCGCCTATTACGAGCGCGAGGGCGCGACCTGGGAGCGGGCGGCCTATATCAAGGCGCGCCCGGTGGCGGGCGACCTCGCGGTGGGCCGGGAGTTTCTCTCCGATCTTGCCCCCTTCGTCTGGCGCCGCGTGCTGGATTATCGCGCCATCGCCGACGTGCACGCCATGAAGCGCGAGATCCATGCGTTTCGCGGGCACGACGTGGTGGCGGTGGAAGGCCACAATGTGAAGCTCGGGCGCGGCGGCATCCGCGAGGTGGAATTCTTCGTCCAGACCCAGCAGCTCATCGCCGGCGGACGGGATCCGAACCTGCGGTCCTCGCGCACGCTGGAGGCGCTCGACGCGCTGGTGCGCGATTTCTGGATCGCCGGCGCCGTGCGGGACGAACTGGCCGAGGCCTATATCTTCCTGCGCCGGGTCGAGCATCGCATCCAGATGGTGGCGGATGCCCAGACCCACACCTTGCCCGAACAGACCGACGCGCTCGGCGCCTTCGCCCGCTTCATGGGCTATGAGACCCGCGACGCCTTCGCCGCCGCTTTGGTGGATCGCTTGAAGCGGGTGCAGCACCATTACGCGCAATTGTTCGAGGACAGCCCGCCCCCCGCGGTGCTGGACGGGCAATTGCTGTTTCCCCCCGATCATGACGACCGCCAGACCCTGGCAGTGCTCGGCCGGCTCGGCTTTCGCGATCCGCCCGCCGCCAGCATGGTGGTGCGCGGCTGGATGGCGGGGCGCCACCGGGTGCTGCGCAGCGATGTGGCGCGGGGTCAGCTCGCCAGCATCGCGCCGCTGCTGCTGGAGCAATTGTCGCGCGGCGGCGATCCCGACGGGGCGCTGATTGCGGCGGATAATTTCTTCGCCGAACTTTCCGGCGGCCATCTGATGCACGCCTTGCAGCGCCATCCCGATCTGGTGCGGCTGCTGGCCACCATTCTCACGGTCGCCCCGCGCCTCGGCGAGACGTTGGCGCGGCGGCCCTCCCTGCTCGACGCTCTGCTGGATCCGGCCTTCTTCAACAAGCTGCCCGATCAGGCGAGCCTGGAACAGCATCTCGAAATCCTCCTCGACACCGCCGAGAGCGACGAAGAGCAGCTCGACCGCGCGCGCCGCTTCCGCCAGGAACAGCATGTGCTGATCGGCGTGCGCATCGCCTCCGGCACGCTGCCCGCCGCGCGCGCAGGCGAGGCCTATGCGGGCCTCGCCGAAGTCATCATCCGCGCCCTGCACGCGCGCGTCTGGGCACGCTTCCAGGAAGCCCACGGCACGATCGCGGGCGCCGAGACGGCGGTGCTCTCCATGGGCAAGCTCGGCGGCCGGGAAATGACTGCCGGCTCCGATCTCGACCTCATCGTGCTCTATGATTTCGATCCCGAGGCGGACCCATCCTCCGACGGCCCGCGCCCGCTCCATGGCGCGCAATATTTCGCCCGCTTCACCCAGCGCCTGGTCACCGCCCTCACCAGCCTGACCAACGCCGGCAAGCTCTATGACGTGGATCTGCGCCTGCGCCCCTCCGGGCGCTCCGGCCCGGTGGCGACGCGGCTGCGCTCATTCGAGAATTACCAGCGGGACGAGGCCTGGACCTGGGAACACATGGCGCTCACCCGCGCCCGCGTGATCTCGGCGCGGCCGGATTTCTGCGCCCGCGTGGAAGCGGTGATCCGGGACGTGCTGGCCCGTCCGCGCGATCCGCGCCGCATCGCCGGCGACATTCTCGACATGCGCGGCGCCATCGCCGCCGAGAAGGGCGAGGCCGATCGCTGGAATCTCAAGCATGCCCTGGGCGGGCAGGTGGATGTGGAGTTCCTGGCGCAATATCTGGTGCTGGTGCATGCCGCCCAGCATCCGCAGATCGTCGATACGGCGACGGCGCGCATCATCGCGGTGGCGGGCGAACTGCACCTGCTGCCGGCGGAGGACATTCTTCTCCTCGCCAATGCCTGCCGGCTCTACCAGGATCTGACGCAGGTGCTGCGGCTGGCGCTCGACACCCATTTCCTGCCGACGGAGGCGAGCCCGGCCCTGAAGGCGCTCCTCGCCCGCGCCGGCGAGATGCCGGATTTCGCCACCCTGGACGCCCATCTGCGCGAAACCCAGGACCGGGTGCGCGAGATTTTTACCCGCGTGCTGGAGCAGGCGGCGGGATAGGGTCCATCGACGTTGGCGGGGACGGACCTGAAAGCGGGCGGCGCTTTCCCCGCTCGCCTTTCGTTTCGTCATGGCCGGGCGTGTCCCGGCCATCCACGCCGCGCCGACGTCACGATTCCTGAAAAGCCGGTACCGGCGGCACCGCGTGGATGCACGGGTCGAGCCCGTGCATGATCATGTGCATGCCCAGGTGTCGCGCCATGAAGGTTGATCCGGTCTCGGCGGCCGCCTTACGCGCTGCTGCTGCGGGTGCGGCCTCACACCACCGAGGTGAGGCGCGGGGTTTCGTTGGAATTGGCCGCGCCGCCGTCCAGCGGCAGGC
Organism: Roseixanthobacter finlandensis; assembly: GCF_043195105.2. Lineage (NCBI taxonomy): Bacteria > Pseudomonadati > Pseudomonadota > Alphaproteobacteria > Hyphomicrobiales > Xanthobacteraceae > Roseixanthobacter > Roseixanthobacter finlandensis. The sequence continues at coordinate 1,658,363 of NZ_CM195536.1, forward strand.
GGATGATGACGGTGGTGCCCACCCCTTCCTGCGAGCGGATGCGCATCGCGCCGCCATGCAGCTCGGTCAGTGACTTGGCGATCGCGAGCCCGAGCCCGGACCCCTTGTGGGTCTTGGTGAACTGGCTTTCCACCTGCTCGAACGGCCGGCCCAGCTTGGCCAGGGCGTGCTTGGCGATGCCGATGCCGCTGTCCTCGATGGCGATCACCGCCGCCCCGCCGTTCACCCGCGCCTTGATGGCGATCCGCCCGCCCTCGGGCGTGAACTTCACCGCATTGGAGAGCAGGTTCAGCAGGATCTGCTTCAGCGCCCGCTTGTCCGCCCGCACCGCGAGCCCTTCGCCGGCCTCGGCGGTGACGGAGATCTGCTTCTCCTGCCCCTTGAGCGCCATGACGCGCAGGGCATCCGTGACGATTTCGTCGAGCCGCACGTCCTCCAGCTCCAGCTGCATGCGGCCGGCCTCGATCTTCGACATGTCGAGGATGTCGTTGATGACGTCCAGCAGATAGGTGCCCGAGCCTTTGATGTCGCCGCAATATTCCGCGTATTTTTCCGATCCGAGCGGGCCGAACATGCCGCTCTCCATGATCTCGGAAAAGCCGATGATAGCATTGAGCGGCGTGCGCAATTCGTGGCTCATATTGGCCATGAACTCGCTCTTGGCGCGGTTGGCGTCCTCGGCGCGGTTCTTTTCTTCCGAATATTTCTCCGCCAGCTCGGCCAATTGCTGGGCTTGAAGCTCCAGGGTCTGCTGGGATTTGCGCAGGTCGGCGACCAGCGCCATCAGGCGCTTCTCATTGTCCATGAGGCGTTCCTCATGGCGCTTGAGCGGGGTGATGTCGGTGCCCACCGAAACGTAGCCGCCGTCTTTCGTGCGGCGCTCGGCGATCTTCAGCCAGCGGCCGTTGGAGAGCTGGGCCTCGAACGCCCGCGAGCCCTCTTCCGGCTTATCCTCCGGCTTCAGCGGCGTGCGCGTGACCGGGTGGCGGCCGACGGTGGCGATGGTGTCGAACGAGGTGCCGACCTGGATCGCGTCGTCCGGCAATTCATGCAGGCTCTGGAATTTGGAATTGCAGAGCACGAGCCGGTTCTGGCTGTCCCACAGGACGAAGGCTTCCGAGATGCTCTCGATGGCGTCGCGCAGGCGGGTGTCGGCGGTCACCGTGCGTTCCGCCATGCGCTGGGCCTCGGTGACATCCATGGCTATGCCGATGAGGTGCGGGCCGTCCTCGCCGCCCTGCTGCACCACTTCGGCGCGCATGCGCAGCCACACGAAGTCGCCGCGCGCGGTGCGCATGCGGAACACCCGGTCCACCGAGGCGCCGGGGCGATCCGCGAGGTCCTGGGCCAGTTCGTAGAGGTTCACGTCGTCCGGATGCACCAGCTTGGCGATGTCGCCGAACGAGAGCAACTCGTCGCGCCGGTCCAGCCCGAGAATCTCGAACATGGTGTCGGACCAGTACATGCGGCCGCGCGCCATGTCCCAATCCCACATGCCGCAGCGGCCGCGGTTCAGCGCGGTGTCGATGCGCACGCGCACGGTGTCATAGATGTGGTCCGCCTCGCGCGCCCGGCTCGCCTGCCAGTGGAAGGAGAAGCCGAGGATGAGCAGCACCGCGCCGGTGGTGGTGAACAGCGTCACCGTCAGCGTGGTGCTCTCCGACCAGGTGGCGAGCGCCCGCGCCATGGGCTGCATATAGATGATCTGGCCGAGCGGCGGGTTGAGGTTGCGCACGGTGGCGAGCGCACTGTCCTCGCCGAACGGGATTTCCAGCACGCCGGCGCGCTCGGCGAAGACCGTGAGCGGCTGGGAGGGATCGAGCACATCGGCCAGCGTCGCCGCCGGCGGCAGGCCCTGCGGCGCCGAGGCGAGGATGCGGCCCTGGGGATCGGTCACATAAATGCGGCGTCCGCCCAGCGTCGCGCGGGGCGGAAGGGATTCCTGCAAGGCCTGGCTGATGCGCGCAAGATTGCCGCCCAGGCGCTGGCTCAGCCCCTCGGCTGTCGCGAGCGCGAGCAGGCTGAGGTCGTCCTTGGCGTTGTCGATCACCGCCTGTCGGTGGCTGTGCACTTGCACAACGGCGCCGATGCCGATGACGAGAAGGAAGGTGATGATCAGCGCCGGGACGATCCGGCGCAGAAAAGGCTCGGCTTCGAGAAGCCGCTGGTAGGCGGGTCGTGCTACGGATTTTGCCAATCCACCTATGGCATGACCGCGCACACCGACGCTCTCAGCGTTGGCGCGTGCCATCGCCGGCCCCTCCTCCGGTGTCCGGTCTCAGGGCGGCCACGCCCTTCGACCTATCGTCCTCACAAGACTTGGAGGGACGTGCCGCATCTCTCCGAATCGGGGTCGATTGGACTCGAATCGGGGGGGTGTTGTCTAGAGTCCGGGAGAGTCAAGACCGCAAAAATTCACGCACTTCGCGGGTTATTTTACCGTTGTGGGATCCGCTGCGGCATCGCTCAAGCTGCATCGAGGGTGCGGGCCTCGCTTTGCCGTGCCGCCAGCGTCAGCGCGGGCGATTCAGCCGGGCGCATCCATCGCGCATAGACTTCAACCATAAAGTCCACGAACACCCGCACCTTCAGGTCCTGCGTCGCGCGGGCCGGGAACAGGGCGACCGTCTCCAGCGGTTCGCGGCGCTGCCAATCCGGAAGCACCACCTCCAATTCCCCGGCGTCGATGCGCCGGCGGGCGAGGCAGCGTGACATCATCAGGATCCCGGCGCCGCCTAAGGTCTGCCGTAGGGCCATGATTGCATCATTGGTGACGAGGGCGGGCTGAATCTGCAGGTCCAGCGGACCACCAGGCCCGTCGAGCTCCCAATGCAGCGGCCCGGGACGGTAGCGCACCGCCACTAGGTCGTGCAGGCCGAGCTCGCTCGGATGGGAGGGGCGGCCCTTGCGGTCGAGATAGGCCGGGCTTGCGAGCAGGCTCAGCGTCTGCAATCCCAATGAGCGCACATGATAGCTGGAATCGCGCACCGGCCCGGGGCGCACCGCGACATCATAGCCGTGCTCGGAAAGGTCGAGCGGGTGGTTGTCGAGGGTCAGGTTGAGCTGCACCTTGGGATAGCGGGCGCGGAAGGTCGCGAGTTCCGGCTCCAGGATCAAAATGGCCGGCGCATAGGTGATGAGCACCTTCAGCGGGCCTTCCGGCTCCTTGGTGAGGGCACGGGCGCTGGCTTCGGCGCGGTCAAGTACCGCGATCGCGTCGACGCATTGGTTGTAATAGGCTTGCCCCGCCTCGCTCGGCCACACCCGGCGCGTGGTGCGGTGGAGCAATTGCACGCCGAGCCGATCTTCCAGCGTCTTCAGCTTTCGGCTGACCGAGGTTGCGGGAAGACCCAGCTGCGCGGCGGCTGCGCTGAAGCTGCCGCGCTCGACCACCCGCAGGAACACCTCAATATCATCGAAGCGCGCCATGGCGTTGCTTCCTCTTGCAGACGGAAAGGGACGCGGCGCGCATCGCCGCGCACCGCGTCCTGGTCCGGACCGTTTAACGTGATATGGGTGTTACTCGCCCGTTCCGCCAACGCTGTACTCGGCCTGGCTCGTACGGGTGGGCTGGGCGCTCCGGGCGGGGAAGATGGCGTTCAGCGAATGGCCGGCGGTCGGGACCTCCGCATAGCCGAGCGGGGCGATGGCGGACCGCTCGGCGGCCTGCGCCTCGCGGGCCGACTCGGCCGCGACCGCATAGGCCTCCTTGTTCATGGCGGTGACGTATTCATCGGCGCTGGCGGCGCCGGAAACGGTCAGGGCCGCACCGATGGCGAGGGCTGCAAGGGTAAGATTGCGCATGGAAAGTCTCCTGCATTTGGAAGCCGGCGGGACCGGCGTGTTGATGCAGGGAACCTAATCATTAGCCGACGACGGGATAATGCGCCAAATGCGCAGCTCATTATCCCGTTTTTGTCGATAATCTCTGCGTTACCCAAGCGATCTCATCGCAATGTCGGCCACATCCTCGGACAGGCCGGGCGTTTCCGCAACCCGTCGCAGCGCGCGTTCCGCATGTGCGGCGCGGCCCGCCTCCAATTGCCGCCAGGTCTTGAAGGCGGAGAGCATGCGCGAGGCCACCTGAGGATTGGTGCCGTCGAGCCCCAGGACCACCTCCACGAGGAAATCATAGCCCGCCCCGTCGGCGCGATTGAACTGGGTGGCATTGCCGGTGGCGAACGCGCCGATGAGGGCCCGCACGCGGTTCGGATTGGTCATGGAGAAGAAGGGCATCAGCGACAGGCGCTTCACCCGCTCCAGCGTCCCGGTCTCGGGGATCATCGCCTGGAGGCTCAGCCATTTGTCGATCACCAGCGGATCGTTCTCGAACCGGCGGAAGAAGGCGTCGAGGGCTTGCGTGCGCTCGGGCGTGTCGTGCTGGGACAGAACGGCGAGGGCGGCGAAGCGGTCGGTCATATTGTCCGCCGCCTCGAACTGCGCCACGGCGCGGGCGAGCGCTTGCGGCGTGCCGGGCAAGGTCAGGTAATCGAGGCTGAGATTGCGCAAGGCACGGCGGCCGGCGGACGCCGCGTCGGGGGCATAGGGGCCGGGCGTGCCAAGGGCCGCGTAAGCCTCCGCGAACAAATCACCGAGGCCCTCGGCGAACGCTTTGCGCAGGGTCTTGCGGGCGGCGAAGACGGCATCGGGATTGACGTTGCGCGCCAGCTCCCGCGCCACTTCCGCTTCGCCCGGCAAGGCCAGAGCCTGCGCCTTGAAGGCGGGATCGAGCGTCGCATCGCTCAGGAGCAGGCGCGCGGCCTCAACCAGGGCTTTCGGATCGGGCAGGGTGCCGGTGCGCGCGCCATCCTTTAGCAAAGCGAAGGCCAAGCCCTGGAGCGCGTCGAAGCGGTTGAACGGATCGCTGTCGTGGGCCGCCAGGAACACCAGATCCTCGCTGGTGAGGTTGGACGACAGGTTCACCGGCGCCGAGAAACCCCGGTTGAGCGAGGCCACGGGCCGCGTGCCGATGCCGGTGAAGACGAAGCTCTGCCGCGGCGCCGTGATTTCCAGAACGCCGTCCTGCACTTGGGTGCCATCCTCCAGAACCAGCGGCATGTCGCTGCCATTGGGACCGACGAGGCCGAGCGCCAGCGGGATCACCAGCGGCTGCTTCTCGCTCTGGCCGGGCGTCGGCGGGGTCGATTGGGCGACATCGAGGCGGAACGTGCCGGCGGCCGCGTCATAGGCGCCGGTGACCTCGAGCCGGGGCGTTCCGGCTTGCGCATACCAGAGCGCGAAAGCATCGAGATCGCGGCCGGTGGCGTCGGCGAAGCATTTCAGGAAATCCTCGATGGTGGCGGCGTGTCCATCGTGGCGGGTGAAGTAAAGATCCATGCCGGCGCGGAACCCCTCTTCGCCCAGAAGGGTCTTCAGCATCCGCACCACTTCGGCGCCCTTCTCATAGACGGTCGCCGTGTAGAAATTATTGATCTCGCGATACACCTGCGGCCGCACCGGATGGGAGAGGGGACCCGCATCCTCGGTGAATTGCTGGGCTTTGAGCAGGCGCACGTCGGCGATGCGCTTTACCGGGCGCGAGCGCTGGTCGGAGGAGAATTCCTGGTCGCGGAAGACGGTCAGGCCCTCCTTCAGGCACAGCTGGAACCAGTCGCGGCAGGTGATGCGGTTGCCGCTCCAATTGTGGAAATATTCGTGGGCGATGATCGCCTCGATATTGGCATAGTCTGCGTCGGTCGCGGTTTCCGGTGTCGCCAGAACGTATTTGTCGTTGAAGACGTTGAGCCCCTTGTTCTCCATCGCGCCCATGTTGAAGTCGGACACGGCGACGATATTGAACACGTCGAGGTCGTATTCGCGGCCGAACGCCTGTTCGTCCCAGCGCATGGAGCGCTTCAGCGCGTCCATGGCATAGGCGGCGCGGTCCGCCTTTCCCGGCTCCACATAGATGCCGAGTTCCACCGGGCGCCCGGAGGCGGTGACGAAATGGCTCGGCACCTTGTCGAGCTTGCCGCCGACCAAGGCGAACAGATAGCTCGGCTTGGGCCAGGGATCGTGCCAGACCGCATAATGGCGGTTGGTGCCGGCGATCGGGCCGTTCTTCTCAAGATTGCCATTGCCGAGCAGGATCGGCGCCTCGTCTTTGTCCGCCTCGATGCGGGTGGTGTAGACGGCGAGCACGTCCGAGCGGTCGGGGAAATAGGTGATGCGGCGAAAGCCTTCGGGCTCGCACTGGGTGCAATAATTGGCGCTGGTGCGGAACAGGCCCATCAGCTGGGTGTTCGCGGTGGGGTCCACCAGGGTTTCGATTTCCAGCATCAGGCGATCCGCCGGCGGGGCGGGAATCACCAGCGCCTGGGGCGTCGCCTCATAGGCGCCACCGGCCAGCGGCGCGCCGTTGATCGCCACGCGCACCAGCGTCAGGCCGTCGCCGTCGAGCGCGATGGGGGCGCCCGCGGTGCCGGCGGGATTGCGGCGCAGGGCGAGGCGGGAGACCACGCGCGTCGCGGTCGGATGCAGCAAGATATCGAGATCGACGGTATCCACCAGCCATTCGGGTGGGTGGTAATCGGCCAGGCGCACGGGTTGGGGCTCGGCTTCACGCATCGATCACTCCGGGACAAGCAACGGTCTTAGAGCGCGATCCGAGCAAATTGAATCAATTTGCTCGTGAATCGCCCTCTAAACTTGAGGAAAGAGAACGCGTTATCCGTTCGGCTTGCGATGCAAGCTGAACGGCGCGTGCTCTAGCGCCTGCGGCGCGCGGGAAGACTAGGCCGTCGCAATGGGCGGGGGAAGGGGCGGGCGCGCAGGGGCGAAACTGCGAGGGTTTCTCCCGTTGCAACGGCCAAGGTAGAAATATTCAAGAACGCATGACCATGAAGTATCCGCATTTCAGACAAGGCTTCTCCCCACGGGAACTTTAGGCCTGTCTCCGGCTTTTCCGCAGCGGAGGTCTGTTTCATGGTTCGCTTCAAAGCCCTGGATGCTTGGCGCGGGATCTGCGCGCTGCTGGTGGTTCTATTCCATTTCTGCTTCGTGTTCCGTTCGCCGCTGATGGGAACGCCGATCGTCACCAATGCATTTTTGTTTGTGGACTTTTTCTTTGTCCTCAGTGGCTTCGTGGTGTGCCATGCCTATCGCGACCGGCTGGGGGATGCGCCATCGTGGCGCGCCTTCGTGGTGCGCAGGTTCGGCCGGCTGTGGCCGCTGCATGCGGCCATGCTCGCGCTGTTCATCGCCTTCATCACTTTGGTGAACCTGCTGCCGCACCCCGAGCGTTTCGCCTTCACGCTCGGGCCGAGCGAATATTCCGCCATCGCCATTCCCATCCATTTGCTGCTGCTGAACGCGGTGGATCTGCACGGCATGGCCTGGAACGCCCCGAGCTGGAGCATCGGCGCGGAATTCTACACTTACCTGCTGTTCGGCGCGGTCTGCGTGCTGACGCTGCGGCGTCTCAGCCTCGCCGCGGCCGCCTTGGTGCTGGCGAGCATCGCGCTCCTGGCCATGGTCGCTCCCAGCTACATGAATTCCACCGCCGATTTCGGCCTGTTCCGCTGCGTGGCCGGCTTCTTCACCGGCGTCGTCGCCTATCGCCTGCACGAATTATGGGGCCACCGGCGCCTGCCGTTGGCGACGGCGTGGGAAGCGGGCATCGTCGCGCTCGTGGCGCTGTTCGTGATTCGCGCGAGCCACGGGCCGGATGCGGTGCGCGCGCTCAGCCTCGCGGCGCCGCTGGCGTTCGCCGCGGCGGTGCTGGTGTTCGCCCGCGAACAGGGGGCGATCTCGCGCCTGTTGCGGGCGCGCCCGTTCGCGGCGCTCGGGCGCTGGTCCTATTCCATCTATATGAGCCATCAATTGGTTCTGATGGCGGCGGCGTTCCTGGCCTGGAGCCTTGCGGGCGCGGCCGGCGTCGCGCTGGAGCGCGAGGTGATGGTGGAGGGGCACGCCAAGACGCTCTACGATCTCGGCGGCGTGTGGCAGAGCCATGCGGCGTTGGCGGGCGTGCTTTTGGTGGTGCTGGCGCTCTCGGCGCTCACCTATTCCCGCATCGAGGAGCCGGCGCGGCTCGCCTTCAACGCCTTTGCCAAGCGCATGGTGCGCGGGGAAGCGGTGCGCCGCGCGTTCGCCCAGGTGCGGGCGCGGCGGGTTTCTAACATGACATAAGCCCACATCAGTGGCTTGAAGCTGGCGCGGCCGGCGGGTGCTCCCCGCCGGCCGCGCCATTTTTTTTGCGTTCAGGCTTTCCGTAAGGTCAGGACTTCAGCGCGTCCAGTTCCTCGGTCAGCTCGGCGACCGTGCGGTCGATCATGGTGCGGGCGAAATCGTCGATCGGCAGGCCGGTGACGCGCTCATAGCTGCCATTGGCGCAGATCGCCGGAACGCCCGCATAGACGCCCTCGGGAATGCCATAGCTGCCGTCGGACGGCAGGCCCATGGAGACCCAATCGCCGTTCGAGCCCTGGAACCAGTCGTGCATGTGGTCGATGGCGGCGTTCGCGGCGGACGCGGCCGAGGAGGCGCCGCGCGCTTCGATGATCGCCGTGCCGCGCTTGGCGACGGTGGGGATGAAGGTGTCGCGATACCAGGCTTCGTCATTGATCAGCTCGGGCAGGCTCTTGCCGCCGGAGGTGGCGAAGCGCCAGTCGGCGAACATGGTGGGGGAATGATTGCCCCACACGGCCATCTTCTGGATGCTGGCGACATCGACGCCGGCCTTGGCGGCCAGCTGGGAGAGGGCGCGGTTGTGATCCAGGCGGAGCATCGCGTTGATGTTCTCGCGCGGGAAGTCCGGCGCGTTCTGGGCCAGGATGGCGGCATTGGTGTTGGCGGGATTGCCGACCACCAGCACGCGGGCGTCGCGGCTGGCCGCTTCGTTCAGGGCGCGGCCCTGCACCTTGAAGATTTCGCCGTTGGCCAGCAGCAGGTCGCGCCGCTCCATGCCCTTCGAGCGCGGACGCGAGCCCACCAGGATGGCGGCATCCACGTCGCGGAAGGCGACCTTGGGATCATCGGTGATGGTGACGCCGGCGAGCAGCGGGAAGGCGCAGTCTTCCAGTTCCATCACCACGCCGCCCACGGCCGCCTGGGCCTGCGGCAGGTCGAGCAGCTGCAGCACCACCGGCTGGTCGGCGCCGAACACGTCGCCGTGCGCAAGACGGAACAGCAGGGAGTAGCAAATCTGGCCGGCGGCTCCGGTCACTGCGATACGCTTGGCGGGACGTGTCATGAGGCTGAGCTCCAAAACGGATCGGACGCGAATGTGTCCGGCTCCGGCTTATAAGACGGCTTTCGTGACGTTTCAGCAGGGATTTGTTCCAAAGAGCCTGTTTGGAAAAGTCGGACGGCTCGGTCCGCCGGGCCGTTCCGGCGCCCGGTGCGCCGAAACCTTGGCGCGATGCGCGCCATCGCGCCGGCGTCTTCTGCTGCCGGAGGCCAAAAACGCCCTGACGGACCTCGGCCGCCGATGTCCCAAACCGGCTCTAAGGCGCGCCCGATCTAGGTCCGATCGACATTCAGCCGCGGGGTGGATCGTCGAGGCGCCTGACGGCCGGTGCGCGCCATCGTCTTTATTTCACCGGCCGTCATGGCCGGGCTCGTCCCGGCCATCCACGCCACGCCGCCCGCGCGCGCCTTGAAAAGCTGGCGCCGGCGGGGCCGCGTGGATGCACGGGTCAAGCCCGTGCATGACGATGCTCTGCTGGAATCGCGCCGGACCAGGAATGTCGATCGGTTCTGAAGCGCGGCGCCCTCAGCTGGCGGCGAGCCGCGCCTCCAGCGCCTCATAGAGCGGATTGTCGGAGGCGAACACATATTCCATCGCCCCCACCGTCACCATGCTGGCGCCTTCCGCCCGCAGGAAGGTGGCGAGGCCATGCAAGGTGTCCGGCGGGCAGTGCAGGGTGAGCATGCCGGACGAGGTCGGCCCGCCGAACGGCGCCACGCAGCGAAAGCGCTCCACCGCCTGCGCCACCAGGTCGGCATCGCACGAACCGAAGCGCGTGCGCACCTCGCGCATGGTGCGGGCGCGCTTTTCCGCCGCCATGCGGTCGAAAATGGCGCGGGCGACGGCGCGGGTTCCCGCGGTCCAGGGCGCCGTGAGGGAGGCCACCAGATTGGCTTCCGAACGCAGCATCACCCCGTCGTCCACCACCTTGAGCGCATTGGCGGACAAGGTGGCGCCGGTGGTGGTGATGTCGACGATCAGCTCGGCGCTGCCAGCGGCCGGCGTGCCCTCGGTCGCGCCCGCGCTTTCGACGATGCGATAATCGACGATGCCGTGACGGGCGAAGAAGCCCCGGGTGAGGTTCACATATTTGGTCGCGACGCGGATGCGCCGGCCGGTGCGGCTGTGGAAATGGCTCGCCACATCGTCCAAATCGTCCATGGTGCGCACGTCGATCCAGGCCTGCGGCACCGCGACCACCACATTGGCATGGCCGAAGCCGAGCTTCTCCAGCAGCGCGACGCGGGTATCGGCGTGGGAGATGTTCTCGCGCACCAGGTCTTCGCCCGTGACGCCCACATGGGCGGTGCCGGAGGCGAGCGCGGCCGCGATCTCGGAGGCCGAGAGATAGGCCACTTCCACATTCTCCACCCCGCCGATGGCGCCGCGATAGTCCCGGGCGCCGCGCGCCTGGAGCAGCGGCATGCCGGCGCGGGCGAAGAAGGCCTGCACGTTCTCCTGCAGCCGGCCCTTGGAGGGAACGGCGAGAATCAAGGTGTCGCTCATCGTCCCGCCTCCCCATCGGCCGGGCGCGCCGCGGCCTTGTCCATCGCGGCTTCATCCAGCTTTGCGAGGCGCTCGACCCATGCGGCGAGGCCCACGGCGGGCACCACCGCGCCGCCGAGCCGCTCCAGCAAGCGATCATAGCGCCCGCCCGCCACCAGCGGACCGTCCACGCGCCCGTGCGGATCGTGCAGCTCGAACACCATGCCGCTGTAATAATCGAGCGGCCGGCCGAAGGCGGCCGAGAATTGGATATCCGAAAGGGCGATGCCGTGGGCGCTGATGAAGCCGGCGCGGCGGTCGAACGCGTCGAGCGCGGCGTCGAGCGCGATGCCGGCGTCCTTCGCCAGCGCCCGCAGGCGGGCCGAGGCATCGTCCGGATTGCCCGTGATGTCCAGATAGCGCCCGAGAATCACAGCCGTTTCCGACGACAGGCCGTTGCCCGCGTCGAGCGAGGCCTGTTCCAGGAACCGTTCGGCGATCTCCGAAACGCTGCGCCCGCCCACCGTGGTGATGCCGGCGATGGAGAGCAGGTCGGTGATCAGGGCGCGCGCGCCTTCCGGGTCCGAGCCGGTGAGCGCGTTCAGCACGCCGGCATGGCTCGCGCCATTGCTCGCGCGCTCGGCGTTGAGGCGGGTGAGGTCGGCGTCCAGGCTGCTCTGGCCGAAATCCTTCAGCAGCCGCCGCCGCCACGCCGGGGGCAGGGGAAGCGCTTCGAGCAAGGCGGCGAACAGGGCCACGTCGCCGAGACGGATCGCCGGGGCCGGCATGTTGTAGATGGTGCAGGTTTCCAGCCCGAGGGCGAGAATCTCCGCGTCCGCCGCTTCAAGATCGGTGCGGCCGAAGGATTCGACGCCGGCATGGCGGAACTCGCCGCAGCTCTCGCCACGAAAGCGGAACACCGGGCCGAGATAGCTCACGAAGGTCGGCAGCGGCGCGCCGGACTGGAGCACCTGCCGCGCGACGGGGATCGTCAGGTCCGGCCGAAGGCAGAGTTCCTGCCCCTCCATGTCGGTGGTCAGATACAGCTGGCGGCGGATGGATTCGCCCGAAAGATCCAGAAACACGTCCGCCGGCTGGAGAATAGGCGTGTCGATGCGCACGAAGCCGGCAGCCTCGTAGCGTGCGAGAAGGGCATCGTCCAGGGCGCGGCCTGTGCGCTCGGGAAATCGGCTTTGCGCCTTGGAGGGCATGGAATTCGTCCGCCGCGGTCCGGATAAGGGCTCAAGTGTTCGCGCGGCTTCTAGCAAAGGCGAAGCCCTCAGGCCACCCCGGCCTGCCCGATGGGCGCTTAAGCCTCGCGCCCGGCTCGGCTATGGTGCGCGCAATGACGAGGGAATCGGCGGGCCAGCCCGCAGGCCCGCCCGCCGCACGCGAAAGGAAAGCCCATGGCTGACGCTCCCAAAACCGCCCCCCAGCCCAAAGGCGCCAGCGCCGGCCCGGCGGTGGCAAGCCTCTCCTTCGAGATGGCCCTGGCCGAGCTCGAAGGGATCGTGCAGCGCCTGGAGCGCGGCGACGTGCCCCTGGAAGAGAGCATCGCCATCTATGAGCGCGGCGAGGCGCTGAAAGCGCGCTGCGATGCGCTGCTGAAGGAGGCCGAGGCGCGGGTCGAGACCATCACCCGCGAGTCCGACGGCCGCCCGAGCGGCACGGCGCCGCTCGATCCGGGCTGACCTGTGCCAGCGCGGGACAGGGCCTCGCCGCCGGAACGAACGGGCGGGGAACACAGCGGGTCCGAATCGGACGCCGCGCCCCGTGCGGGCTTTGTTCTTTTTAGTACAGGCCGGGAATGATGCGCTTGGTGCGGGCGCAATAGGCCTCATATTGCGCGCCGAAGGTCTCGCGCATCATCGCTTCCTCCTGTCCGACGCGGAAGAAGAACAGGATGCCGAAGCCGATGAGGCCGGAAAATCCCGCCAGCAGGTTCGGCAGCAGCAGAGCCTGCGCCACCGCCCACAGGAAAAACGCGGAATACATGGGGTGGCGCACCTGCGCATAGACGCCCGACGTCACCAGCTGATGCGCGTCCTTGATCTCCAGCGTCACCGACCAGTTGCGGCCGAGATCGCGATGGGTGCGCCAGAACAGCCAGAGCGAAAACGCGAACACGGCGACGCCCGCCGCCACCTGAAGCGGGGAGGGGGCGTAGCTCAGCGCGCGGGGAAAGCCGGTCGCCGCATAGAGCGCCGGAAGAATGCCGAGCCCGAGCGTGGAGATGGACAGCAGCACCATTTCCCGCGTGGTGCGGTGGCGCCGGTCCGCAACCCTGGCTTTCCGCGCCCTGCGCTCGAACGGCATGCGGATGACGTACCAGGCGATGACGCCGAGCGCCCAGGCCAGTTTCGCGATGGCGAGCGTGCTCATGGGCGCGTCCTGCTCCTGCTCTTGGGATTTTGCCGTCTCTTGGGATTTTGCCGCGCGCGGCCGCCCGCCTTCGGGCGCGCCTTGAGGGACGCCGGCTTTTTCGTCGCCGATGCGGCCGAGGTGTCGGCCGCGCCGCCCACCGCGGTCGCCTGGCGATAGGCGAGGGGCATGAGTGCGCCGTCGGGCGCGAAGATGGCCATCGGCCCGTCGATCTGGCGCACCATCTCGTCGAAGGTCACGGGCGCGCAGATGAAGGCGTAGAAATCGTACGGCGCCTTGCGGTCGTTCGCGAGGAAGAACTGGCAGTGCAGGCGCATCACGTCGAAGCGGAAGCGGGCATAGGTCTTGGGGGTGAGCAGGCCGCGAATGGTGATCTGCCGCACGAACGGCCGGCGCCGCCCGTCCGCATTGCCGGCATGGCCGAGCGTGACCGGATTGACCTTGTAGAAGCTGACGATGTCGTCGCGCGCCTGGAATTCCGCCCAGCCCACCGCTGGGGCGGCATGCACCTTGCGCGCGGCCGCCCGCAGGCGGGTGCCGGCGGGATGCAAAGCGAATTTCGCGGTGGTGGAACCGAGGGTCAGCAGGCGGATCGGGATCCGCGCGCCGAATCTCGGTTCGCGCGCCAGCACCTGCGCCACCAGGCTCACCACATGCATGGCGCCGAGGCTGTGGCCGGCGATGACGATCTCGTCCACGCCACCCTGCCGCGCCACCTCGCGCACCCGCGTCGCGAAGGCGGTGATGCGCGCATCGATGGCGGGATGCCGGCCGCGCGCGTAATCCACCGAGAATTCCGCAAGATCCAGCGATTGCTTGAGGCGCAGCCGCTTGCCCAGCGTCGCCATGAGGCCGAAGAACACCCCCGCCGTCGCCACCGCGCCGAGGAGCAGCGCCGGGACCAGGCCGAGCGGCGCGGTGGCGAAATTGGCCGCGCCATAGCCGGCGGCGAGCGCTGCGGCCGTGATCGCCAGCAGCACCACATAGGTGAGCACGAAGAAGATGCCGTAGCGGTGGCTCAGGCGGAAATAGCGCACCACCGTGCCGCTCGCGATCATGTCGGCGAGCGCGCGGGTCGTGCCGAGAATGTGCGACCAGCGGCCGCGCGCCATGTCGGCGCGCACGAATTCGTCCCAGGCGAGCAACTCGAAGCGCGTGCGCGTGGACCAGCCGGGGCCGTTGGCGTGGGTATTCCACGCGGCGCCCGTGAGGGTGGCTTCCGGGGCGGGATCGCAGCCGGTCGCGACGCTCCAGACCTTGGCGAATCGGGCAAGCTCGCGGGTGAAGACCTTGTGATGGCCTTCCGCGCTCATGGGATCGAAGCCCGCCACGAAGAAGAAGTGGCGGCGGAGCATCTGGTCTGGTTCGTGCGCGGCCATGGTCGTTGGCCTTCTATCGGAGCGCGGCGCGCGATGAAAGGCCCCGCGCCCGCACGGGCCGGGGATGGCGCGTTGTGGCGCGGCGCGGCGGGGTGCTACCACCAAGCGGCACGCGCCGCGCGGAGAACCCATGACCCCGAACGAGACTGAGGCCACGGATACTGAAGCCACGGCAGCGCCGTTGGTGAGCGTGATCCTGGTTTCCTACAACAGCGGGGCGGTGATCGGCCGCGCCATCGCCTCCGTGCCCGAGGGGTGCGAGGTGATCGTGGTGGACAATGCGAGCCCGCAGGGCACCGGCTTCATGGATGGCCTCGCGCGGTCCGCCCGCTTGATCGCCTTGCCGCGCAATTTCGGCTTCGGCACCGCCTGCAATGAAGGCGCGCGCGCTGCGCGGGGCGAATATGTCTTCTTCCTCAATCCCGACGCGGCTCTGGCGCCGGGCGCGCTGGATCGGCTGGTGGCGGCCGAACGCGCCTATGGCCCGGCGATCCTCATGCCCTCGATCCTCAGTGACACCGGACGCCCCATGCGCAAGGAGGGCTCGATCCTTGAGCCGGTGCCGCGCGCGGCAAGGCTCAAGGCGGAAGAGATCGCCGGCGATTATTGCACGCGCTTCGTGCACGGCGCCGCCTTCCTCATGAAACGGGCGGAATTCCTCGCGCTCGGCGGGTTCGACGAGCAGATTTTCCTCTATCACGAGGACGACGACCTGGCCTTGCGGGCGCTGGCGCGCGACCTGCCCATCATCGTGGTGCCGCAGGCGCAAGTGTCCCACAGCGGCGGGAAATCCAGCCCCCCGTCCTGGGGCGCCACCTTCGCCATCAATCGCTACAAGAAGCGCTCGGAACTCTATGTCCGCCGCAAATACGGGCGCCAGCCCCAGATGGCGACGGACGCCCTGCGCCTCGCCGGCGGGTGCCTGCTGGCGCTGGCGACCCTCGACATGCACCGCTTCATGATCCGCGCGGGCAAGCTCGCCGGCCTGCTCGACGGGCCACAGGCGCCCACCGGGCCGGGGCGGGATCGCGAGCTTTAGGACCCACCTTGGGACGCGCCGCCCCTCGCATCTATGGTTAACGGGCCTGGCCGTGTGCGTTGCACATGCCCATTTGTATGTGTAAGGCTTTTTGGCCCGGATACGCCGGGTGCGATCCCCGGCTCAGCCGTTCGGGTCGGCGCGAGGACCGGCGGTACTTGCGGATGATGGGGCCGGCGATGCCGGCGGATTAACAGGGCCGGCGATCCCGGCAGATTAACAGGGCCGGCGATGCCGGCATGTGCGGAGTGTTCCGTGACCGCTTCCAAGACCCCGCTTCTCGATACGGTGCGCAGCCCCGCTGATGTGCGACGCCTGCCGGACGAAAAGCTGCCCCAGCTCGCCGACGAGCTGCGGCTCGAAACCATCGACGCGGTCTCCGTCACCGGCGGGCATCTCGGCGCGGGTCTCGGCGTGGTTGAATTGTCGGTGGCGCTGCATCACGTTTTCGATACCCCGCACGACCGCTTGATCTGGGACGTGGGGCATCAATGCTATCCCCACAAGATCCTCACCGAGCGGCGCGACCGCATCCGCACGCTGCGCCAGGGCGGGGGCCTCTCCGGCTTCACCCAGCGCGCCGAGAGCGTGTACGACCCGTTCGGCGCGGCCCATTCCTCCACCTCCATTTCCGCCGGCCTCGGCATGGCGGTGGCGCGCGACCTCTCGGGCGAGGAACGCAATATCGTCTGCGTCATCGGCGACGGCGCCATGTCGGCGGGCATGGCCTACGAGGCCATGAACAATGCCGGCGCCATGGACAGCCGGCTGATCGTTATCCTCAACGACAACGACATGTCGATCGCCCCGCCCACGGGCGCCATGTCGGCTTATCTCGCGCGGCTCATTTCCGGGCGCACCTATCTTTCCCTGCGCGAGATCGGCAAGCAGCTCGCCGGCCATATGCCGAAGTTCGTCGAGCGCGGCGCCCAGCGGGCGGAGGAGTTCGCGCGCGGCTTCTGGACCGGCGGCACCCTGTTCGAGGAGATGGGCTTCTATTACGTGGGGCCCATCGACGGCCATAATTTCGAGCACCTGCTGCCGGTGCTGCGCAATGTGCGCGACGCCAAGACCGGGCCGATCCTGGTCCATGTGGTGACCCAGAAGGGCAAGGGCTACGCCCCCGCCGAGGCCTCCGCCGACAAATATCATGGCGTGGTGAAGTTCGACGTCGTCACCGGGGCGCAGGTCAAGGCCAAGTCCAATGCGCCGACCTATACCCGCGTGTTCGCCGAGAGCCTGATCAACGAGGCGCGGCACGACGACAAGGTGGTGGCCATCACCGCCGCCATGCCGAGCGGAACCGGGCTCGATCTGTTCGGGCAGGCGTTCCCGAACCGCACGTTCGATGTCGCGATCGCCGAGCAGCACGCGGTGACGTTCGCCGCCGGGCTCGCCGCGGAAGGCTACAAGCCGTTCTGCGCGCTCTATTCCACCTTCCTCCAGCGGGCCTATGACCAGGTGGTGCATGACGTGGCGCTGCAGGGCCTGCCGGTGCGCTTCGCCATCGACCGGGCCGGCCTCGTGGGCGCGGACGGCGCGACCCATGCCGGCGCCTACGACCTCGCGTTTCTCGGCTGCCTGCCGGGCTTCACCATCATGGCCCCGTCCGACGAGGCCGAGCTGACCCATATGATCGCCACTGCCGTCGCTTATGACGACGGGCCGAGCGCGATCCGCTTCCCGCGCGGCGAGGGCGTGGGCGTGGAGCGGCCGGAGCGGGGCGAGGTGCTGCCCATCGGGCGCGGCCGCCTGCTGCGCGAGGGCACGGACGTGGCGCTGGTCGGCCTCGGCACGCGGGTTGCGGCTTGCCTTGCGGCGGCGGAGCGGCTGGCGGACCTCGGCATTTCCGCGAGCGTCGCCGACGCGCGCTTCGCCAAGCCCATCGACCAGGACCTGATCGGCCGCCTGGCCCGTGCGCATGAGGCGCTGATCACGGTGGAGGAAGGCTCCATCGGCGGTTTCGGCAGCCAGGTGATGCAGTTCCTGAGCGATGCCGGGGCGCTGGATCGCGGCCTGAAGCTGCGCGCCATGGTGCTGCCGGACATCTATATCGACCAGGAAACCCCCTCCCGCCAGATCGCCCAGGCCGGCCTCGACGCCGACGGCATCGTGGCGAAGGTGCTTTCGGTGCTGCAACGCGCCGACCGCATCGGTTTGACCCGGCGGGCCTGAGCCGGCCGGGCCTTATGTTGCGCCTCGGCTGATCGCGCGGCGTCAGTTGGTCTTGCAGGCGCTTTCGAACGCGCCGAAGGCGTCCGGCGCGCCGGCGAGGGCCACCTGCTGCTTGACGCCCTTGGTCTCGACCGTCAGCAGCTTGCCGCCGGCGAGCAGGGCCTTGACGTCGGTCATCTTGGCGCCGGCTTCCACGTCCACGGCGCCGTTTTCCTCATTGGCGATTGCGCGGCCGGGAAGCTCCTTCTTCACCTTGCCGGCGGTCAGCACGATGCGGGCGGTCTCCTCAGCCTTCAGCCCCTTGGAGCCGATATAGGAGCTGACGAGCACCATCTCCTTGCCCTTGTCGCAGGTGAAGCTGATGATCGCCTCG
Source organism: Roseixanthobacter finlandensis (assembly GCF_043195105.2). Lineage (NCBI taxonomy): Bacteria > Pseudomonadati > Pseudomonadota > Alphaproteobacteria > Hyphomicrobiales > Xanthobacteraceae > Roseixanthobacter > Roseixanthobacter finlandensis. The sequence continues at coordinate 1,676,386 of NZ_CM195536.1, forward strand.
TCCGTCTCCGGCACACCGAAGGTCAGGGTCGCCCCGGTATCGCTGTTGCTGCTGGCCCATTGCATCTTCACCTGGGCCGCCGCGGGCATCGCGGAGGCGGCGAGAAGCGCGAGCGCGAGGACCTTACGATACATGCTCAATTCCTCACAAAATGGCGCGGGATCATAGCCGTCCGCCGGAAAAGGGGAAGCCGGCGGGGAGGTGCGCGTGCCGACGTGGTGAATTTCGGTTGTCTGTTACCGTGACGTCAGGCACGCACGCTCGAAATCCTGAAGCCGGCTCCGCGCGCCCGCGAGCGGCAGTGTCTGCGTCTGGCCCGCGAGGCGGATGGTGAGGGTGTCCCCGTCGCGGAAAATATCGAACACGCGCGGCTCCAGGCTCACCGCCGCCTCGACCACCAGCAGGCCGTCGCTGGAGCCGAGAAAGGCGCTCGCCGCCAGTTCCAGATGGCGCTTGCCACTGGAGAGCGACAGCGCGACCCCGTCGCCGGACCGGATCTTGGTGGAATTCACCTCCAGCGCGATCTGAAGCAATTGCGCCGAGGGCTGGCACGTCGCGGCGAACGCCGGATCGGCGGCGCGGGGCTGGCCGAAGCGCAGCACATAGGTGTCATCCCCGCGCACCAGGCTCCACACGCGCGTATCGGGGGGCAGCTGGGTCTTGGATGCGCTGGCCTTGGCGGATTTGGTTTTGGCGGATTTGCCTGAACTGGATTTGCCGGTGCCGGCCTGAGAGCTGTTGGCTTGTGCAACGCCGGTCCCGATGGGCACCGCGGCAAGCACCAGGGCGCAGCAGGCTGCGAGGGCGATACGCATACATTCTCCCATCAGGCAGCCGGCGCGTCCCCTAAAGGCCGCCCGCTCCGTCGCTTGCCGTTTGCCTCTCCCCCAGCCATCGCATATCACGGCCGGCCGGCCGCGCGCGATCAGATTTGCGCGGCTGGCTTAAGGCGGGCGCGGTTCCCTTGGTGCGCTGTCCTCGTGGCGTGCGGTCCCTTTGGCGCGCGTGCGGTTCCTTATTACGGTGGGTGTGGGTCATGGCGCGGCAGCGCATCGACAAGCTTCTGGTGGCGCGCGGCCTGTTCGACAGCCGGGCGCGCGCGCAGGCCGCCATATTGGCGGGGCAGGTGCATGCCGACGGCAAGCCGGTGGCCAAGCCCTCCGAGGAGGTCGCGGAGGATGCGGCCATCGAGGCGCGGGACATTCACCCCTTCGTGTCGCGCGGCGGGCTGAAGCTGGAAGCCGCGCTGGAGGCCTTCGCCATCGATCCCGCCGGATGCGTGGCGCTGGATGTCGGCGCCTCCACCGGCGGCTTCACGGATGTGCTGCTGCGGCGCGGGGCGCGGCGCGTCTATGCGGTCGACGTGGGGCACGACCAGTTCCACGCCCGCCTGCGCGGCCATCCCGACGTGGTGCTTCTGGAAGGTACCGATGCCCGCAGCCTGGACCGCGAAAAGGTGCCCGAACCGGTCGATCTGGTGGTGATCGACGTCAGCTTCATCTCGCTCGCTTTGGTGCTGCCGGCGGCGCTCGCCTTGGCCGCGCCCGGCGCCCGCCTCCCGGCGCTGGTGAAGCCGCAGTTCGAGGCCGGCCCGGCCCATGTGCGCAAGGGCATCGTGCGCGATGCCACCGTCCATGCCGCCGTGTGCGCGCGCGTCCGCGAGAGCGTCGAGGCGCTGGGCTGGCGCGTCGTTGGCCTCATTCCCTCGCCCATCACCGGCGGCGACGGCAATCACGAATTCCTGATCGGGGCGGTGAAGCCATGATGCAAGCCGTCATCGCCCGCATGGGCGCCCAGGGGGATGCCATCGCCGAGACAGCTGACGGCCCGCTGTTCGCCGCTTACGCCCTGCCGGGGGAAACCGTCGCGGGCGTGCGCGAGAAGGACCGGCTGAAGGTGGAGACCATCGTTTCCGCCAGCCCGGACCGCGCGGTGCCGGTGTGCAGCCATTTCGGCGTGTGCGGCGGGTGCCTGCTCCAGCATTGGCAAGCCGCGCCCTATCAGGCCTGGAAGCGCGCCCTGGTGGTGGAGGCGCTGGCGCGCGAGGGCATCCATGCGCCGGTGGGCGATCTGGTGGACGCCCATGGCGCCGGCCGGCGGCGGGCGATCTTCCATGCCCGTCAATATGGCGCGCGCACCGTGGTGGGCTTCGCCGAGCGCAAGTCCCACGCCATGGTGGCCCTGCGCGAATGTCCGGTGCTGGCGCCGGGCCTTGCCCGCGCGCTCGCGGCCGCCCAGGCGGTGGCCGATGCGCTGGCGCCCCTGAAGAAGCCGCTGGATCTGCATGTCACCGCCACCGAGACCGGGCTTGATCTCGACGTGCGCGGCTCCGGCCCGCTGCCGCCGGACCTGATGGTGGAGCTTGGCGCGCTCGCGGAAACCTTCGATCTCGCCCGCTTGACCCGCCATGGAGAACTGGTGCTCCAGCGCGTCGCGCCGGTGCTGACCATGGGGCTGGCGCGCGTCGAGCTGCCGCCGGCCTCCTTCCTCCAGGCAACCCAGATGGGCGAGGAGACGCTGGCCGGGCTGGCGCTGGGCGCGGTCGAGGGGGCAAAGCGCGTCGCCGACCTGTTCTGTGGCGTCGGCACCTTCGCGCTTCGCCTCGCCCAGACCGCCCGGGTGAGCGCCTATGAGAGCAACGCCCCGGCGGTCGCGGCCCTGCAGCGCGCCGCAAAGGCCACCGCGCGCCTCAAGGGCGTGGACGGCGAGGTGCGCGACCTGTTCCGCCGGCCTTTGGTGGCGGAGGAACTGGCCCGGTTCGACGCGGTGGTGATCGACCCGCCGCGCCAGGGGGCGGAGGCCCAGGCCCGCGAACTCGCGCGTTCAAAGGTGGCGCGGCTGGCCTATGTCTCGTGCAGCGCACTCACCTTCGCCCGCGATGCCCGCCTCCTCGCCGAGGGCGGCTTCGCCTTGCGGTCGGTGACGCCGGTGGACCAGTTCCGCTATTCGCCCCATGTGGAACTGGTGGGCGTGTTCTTTCGGTAGGACCGATCGACAGTCATGGCTTGGCGCGATTGCAGCAGCGCACCGTCATGCACGGGCTTGTCCCGTGCATCCACGCGGCATCGCTGGTACCGGCTCTTCAAGGTCCGCGCGGCCATCCACCAGGCCGCTGAATGTCGATCCGACCTAAGATGCATCCGAGCCGGGCGGCAGGTTTTCCCGCGCATCCGGGCGTCGCCGAAATGTTGGCCGAACCTTCGCCCGAAATGGCGGTGTGGTCCGGCGCCAAGCGGCGGAGAAGCGCCAGTAAACCGCTGTTCGTCCGCGCTAAGCCATTGTTTCACGTGAAACATTTTCCGCCGATCGGGGGGCGGGGGCCGCTTTGCGGCACGATCAATTGTTCCAATGCTCCTGCCACAGCCGCTCGCCGATGAGGCAGGAGACGCGAGCCGGCTGCACCACCTTGATGAGCGGAAGGCGGGGCGTGGGCGGTTCCACCCCCGCCACCTCCAGCACCAGCTTGGTCTTGATCGCGCGGGCGAATTCGCCCTGTTCCCGCACTGGAATGACGAACGCGCCGGGACCGCCGATCACGCAATCCTCATAATATAAATCGAGGTCGGCGATATCGAGGAGCGAGTTTCCGGCCCGTTTCAGCAGCAATGGCAAGCCGTTGATGGTGATGCCGCGGGCCACCACCTGGTCGCGCGCCTGCTCCACCGGCCGCCCCTGGTTGTTCACCCCGTCCCCGGACACGTCGATCACCTTGCGCAAGGGGCGGAAACCGCTGTCCTTGAAGAGATCCGCGGCGAACAGCAGGCCGCTGGAAATGGAGGTGCGGTAGACCCGGCGCAGCGGTGCCGCGCGAATCGCCTCCGAGACCATGCGCGCGCTCGCCGGCCCGTCGATCACCTGCCAGGGCAGGATCAATTTCTGCTCGTGCTCGCCCGCCCATTCCATATAGCTGAGCGCGATCCGGCCGTTGGGGCCAAGCCGCAGGGCATCCAGGAATTCAGCGGAGACAAGGGCTGACGCATAGCCCTCGCGCTGAAGCGCCTGCTCGTCCGGGTCCATGGAGAAGGAGACGTCCACCGCCAGCACCAGCTGGACGTCGACCGGCAGATCCGCCGCGGCAGCCGGTATCGGGGCCAGCATCAGCAGGCTCAGGATTGCAAGCCAAAGGGCCGGGGCGCGGGGCGGGCGCACGATCCGCTGTGTCATGGCGCCTCCAGGAGGTGTCAGCCGCGACGAACGATCGACGCATGCTGCCACCTTCCCCGGCGGTGCAAAAGAGGTGAGCCGCCGCTATTTTCCGGCGGCGGCTTTCTGAACCCTCAGCTTTCCAGGTGCTCGGTCTCGACGATCTCGATGCCGAAGCCGGCCAGTCCCACATAGGTGCGGGCCTTTGAGGCCAGCAGGCGAATGGAGACGATGCCGAGATCGCGCAGGATCTGCGCGCCAAGGCCGACCTCGCGCCAGTGGCGATCGCGCTCCAGCTCGCTCGGGGTCTTCTCGCCGGGACCCATGGCGGTGGGCGGAACGCCGGCCGTGCCGTCGCGCAGATAGACCAGCACCCCCCGGCCCTCCGTCTTGATGCGCTCCAGCGCCTTCTGGATCACCTTGGCCCCCATGAAGGCATCGGCCACCGGGTCGGCGCGATGCAGGCGCACCAACACTTTCTCGCCATCGCCGATGCGGCCGTAGACGAGCGCGAGATGGTTCACGGAATCGAACGGGGTGATGAAGGAGAAGCCCTGCAATTCGCCGACGCTGGTGGGCACCGGGAATTCGGCCGAGCGGGTGACAAGCTTCTCGCGCGCCTGACGATAGGCGATGAGGTCGGCGACGGAAATGCGGTGGAGGCCGTGCTTTTCGGCGAACGCCGTCACCTGGGGCCCGCGCTGAACCGTGCCGTCGTCATTCACCAATTCGGCGATCACGCCAATGGGCGGCAGGCCGGCGAGGCGGCACAGATCCACCGCCGCTTCGGTGTGGCCCGAGCGCATCAGCACGCCGCCATCCTTGGCGATCAGCGGGAAGACATGGCCGGGCCGCACGAAATCGCCCGCGCCCATGTTGGGATTGGCGAGTGCGCGCACGGTGTTGGTGCGCTCCTCTGCCGAAATGCCGGTGGTGGTGCCGTGCCGCACGTCGATGGAAACCGTAAAGGCGGTGCCCATGGGGGCATCATTGTTTGCCACCATGGGTTCCAGGCGCAGGCGCTTGGCCTCGGAAGCCGGCACCGGGGTGCAGACGATTCCGGAGGTGTTGCGGATCACGAAGGCCATCTTCTCGGGCGTGGCGAGGGAGGCGGCGAGGATGAGGTCGCCCTCGTTCTCGCGGTCGTCGTCGTCGGTGACCACGACCATTTCGCCACGGGCGATGGCTTCGATGGCAAGCTGAACGCGGGATTGAACGGTATCGGTCACGGGCAAACCTCGGATGCGGGGCGCGGGCAGGCCGAGAAAGTCGTTGGGCGTGACGGCGTGGCCCGTGGCCTCGGCGATCCGCTCGGCGGTTTCGCGGGAGATCCACGCGCGCGCGTCATTGCACAGCGCCGTCACGCTGGCGGGCGAAAGCCCGACCTGCCTGGCAAAGGCGCTGCGCTTGGTCCCGGTGCTTTCGAGCCATTCCGCGAGCTTCATGCCGGGACGCTAGCAGCACTTATTTTCAGTGACAATGAAATTTCTGAAAATTCATTGTGACTGAAATCAGGCCTGCGGGAAGGGCCATGCGGGCGATGCTCCCACCTGTCCGCGATGGCGCAGCAGATGGTCCGCCAGCACGCACGACATCATGGCTTCGCCGACCGGCACGGCGCGGATGCCGACGCACGGGTCGTGCCGGCCCTTGGTGACGAGGTCGGTCTCGGCGCCGAACTTATCCACGGTGCGGCGCGGGGTGAGGATGGAGGAGGTGGGCTTCACCGCGAACCGCGCGACGATGGGCGCGCCGGTGGAGATTCCGCCGAGGATGCCGCCGGCATGGTTCGACAGAAAGGCCGGGTGCCCCTCATTGCCGAGCCGCATCTCGTCGGCATTCTCTTCCCCGGTGAGGCGGGCGGCGTTGAAGCCCTCGCCGATCTCCACGCCCTTGACCGCGTTAATGCCCATGAAGGCGGCGGCAAGATCGGCGTCGAGCTTGGCATAGAGCGGCGCGCCGAGGCCGCCCGGCACCCCTTCCGCCACCACTTCCACCACCGCGCCGACGGACGAGCCGCGCTTGCGGATGGCGTCGAGATAGTCGGTCCACAGGGGCACGGTGCCGGCATCGGGGCAGAAGAAGGGATTTTCATTCACCTGCACCCAGTCCCAGCGGGCGCGGTCGATCTCGATCTCGCCGATGCGCACGAGCGCGGCGCGCACATTCGTCTGCGGCAGCACCTTGGCGGCGAGCGCACCGGCCGCCACCCGCGTTGCGGTCTCGCGCGCCGAGGAACGGCCGCCGCCGCGATGGTCCCGAATCCCGTATTTGATGTCGTAGGTGAAATCCGCATGGCCCGGCCGGTAGCTGCCGGCGATGTCGGAATAATCCTTCGAGCGCTGGTCCATATTCTCGATCAGCATGGCGACCGGCGTGCCGGTGGTGACGAGCCCGCCCTCGGGATGGTCTAGCGTGCCGGAGATGATCCGCACCTGGTCCGGCTCACGCCGCTGGGTGGTGAAGCGCGACTGGCCGGGCCGCCGCCGATCGAGCGCGGCCTGGATGTCCTCCAGCGCGAAGCGAAGACCCGGCGGGCAGCCGTCCACCACGCAGCCGATGGCGGCGCCGTGGCTCTCGCCGAAGGTCGTGACCCGGAACATATGGCCGAACGTATTGAAGGACATGGCCTGCCTGTGTGATGTGCTGAGGTTGTCTAGGTCGGTCCAGGAAAAAGCACAATGTCTGCGGCGGGCCGGCCGGCTGCGTGCCCGCCGCGATAAAGCCGCGCGGCTTCGCGAAAATACCACACGGCCTCGCCCATTGCGGCGCGGCTGTGCTATGGAGAGGCGGACGGAAGGGTCCGATTTTCCCGCCATGCCCATCATCGAAATTTTGATAGTCCTTTTCCTCGTTCTCCTGAACGCTGTTCTTGCTGCCGCGGAACTGTCCATCGTCTCGGCCCGCCCGGCCCGGCTGCGCCACAAGGCGGACAATGGCCACAAGGGCGCCAAGGCAGCGCTCGCCCTCGGGGCGGAGCCCGGCCGCTTCCTGTCCACGGTTCAGATCGGCATCACGCTGATCGGCATTCTGGCAGGTGCCTTCTCCGGCGCAAGCCTCGGCGCCTATCTCGGGCAGGTTCTGGAGGGCGCGGGCGTTGCCGTGCGGCTCGCCGAACCGATCGGCTATGCCGTGGCGGTCGCGGGCATCACCTATATCTCGCTCGTGGTGGGCGAGCTGATCCCCAAGCGGCTCGCGCTCCAGAATCCCGAGCGCCTCGCCTGCATCGTCGCGCCCATGATGGTCGGCCTCGCCAAGGTCGGCGCGCCGGTGGTGTGGGTGCTCGACGTCTCCACCCGCGGCGTGCTCCGGCTGCTCGGCAATTCGGGTGGCCAGGAAGGCGGCGTCACGGACGAGGAAATCCGCGCCATCATCAACGAGGCCGAGACAGCCGGCGTGATCGAGCCCGCCGAGCGGCGCATGATCTCCGGCGTCATGCGCCTTGCGGACCGCCCCGTCACTGCGATCATGACGCCCCGGCCCGACGTGGAATGGGTGGATATTTCCGGCAGCGCGGAGGACGTGCGCGACATCATCCTGTCCACCCCGCACAGCCGCCTGCCGGCCTGCGACAAGTCTCCGGAGGAGACGGTGGGCGTGATCCAGGCGAAGCGCCTGCTCGACGCCTATCTGAAGGGCGAAACGCCCGACCCGCGCACCTTCGTGCAGCCGGTCACCTTCCTGGTGGAGACCGTGGGCGCGCTGGAGGCCATGCGCACCTTGCGCGGTGCCGAGGTGCCCATGGGCATCGTGGTCGACGAATATGGCGACATGGTCGGCGTGGTGACGGGCTATGATCTGTTGGCGGCCATCACCGGGTCGATCTCCGACGACAACCAGCACGACGAACCCCATGTGGTGGAGCGCCAGGACGGCTCATTCCTGATTTCCGGCGATGCGCCCGTGGACGAGTTGCGCGAAGTGCTGCAGCTGAATTTCCCGGTCGACCGCGGCTTTCACACGGTGGCCGGTTTCGCGCTGTCGCAGATCAAGGAATTGCCGCAGGTGGGCGCGGTGTTCGATTCGCTTGGCTGGCGCTTCGAGATCGTCGACATGGACGGGCGGCGGATCGACAAGCTGCTTGTCTCGCGTCCCCCGGTGCTGCACCGGCAGAAGACCGCCGGCGCAGCGCACTGATCCGCGCCGGTTGATCTGCGCCGGGCGGGGCCTCGTCGACCCGCCCGCTGTCCAACTCGGCGTTATTCGGCGACGCGGAAGGCGCCGCCCGCAAGCACATAGACCGCGCCCTGGCGCACGGGCAGGAGCGCCGCTTCTTCCTGCGGCATGCCCGCCTTCGTGTGAAGCAGGGCGCGAATGACGCCGCCGTGGGTCACCACGACCGCATCCTCATCCTTCAGGCGGTCCAGCGCGGTGCTGGCGCGCACGCACAGCATTTCATAGCTTTCCCCCTCAGGCGGCACGAAGGTCCAGGGCGCCCGCTCCCGCGCGCGCACCGCAAGGCTGTCGCGCCGCTTCAGTTCGGGCCAGGTGCTGCCCTCCCAGCGCCCGAACGACAGTTCGGCGAGATGGGGATCCAGATGATAACCAGCGGCCGGCAGGTCGAGCGTGGTGCGCAGGATGCGCATGGTCTCCACCGCCCGCATCAGCGGGCTGGAAACGAAGGTCAGCGGCGTCACGTCGCCCGCCAGCTGATGCAATACCCGGCCGACCTGCGCAGACTGCGCCCGGCCGAGACTGTTTAGCGGAATATCGCGCCGCCCCTGAAGCCGGCCGGCGACATTCCAATCGGTTTCCCCGTGGCGGACCAGGAACAGGCGCGCCATCTCACCGGCCCGGTAGGGTAAGAGTGTGAATGTACCATTGGCCGATCGGCGGATAGGTGACGCGGATCTGCGCGGTCCCCGTGCCGGTGCCGGTGACGATGGTCCCGGGAATGCGCTGGCCCTCGCACACCATGTAGCCGTAATCGGTTCCGGTCACGATGAACGTGCCCGGGCGGATCGACAGGCGAACGCCGGGCGATGCGCTGATCACCTCGATCGCCGGAGGGCCGATATTGAGGCAGGCCTGGTTGGCGGTGCCCGCCGCGAACAGGATTCCACCGCTGCCGCCGCCGGTGAAATAATTGGTGACATAGGCATCGGGATCATTGTCCGGGCCAGCCAGCGCGGGGGCGCTTGCCGCGGTGAGGGCGAGGCAAAGGGCTGCCGCCGCCCATCCAAATGCCTTCATCAGCCCCCTTTTCGCCCGCCCCTGCATCGCCCCCTCCTTCGTGCGCCGCCTCCGGCGCGCTTCCCCAGCCGGGACGCGCGCGGCTCAGCGGGCCGGGATCATGACCTGGTGATCGTACCACGCCCCGATCGGCGGATAGGTCACGCGCAGCACCACGGGACCACCAACGCGCGGCCCCTTGCCGGAGACGCGGACGACATTGCCGACCATGGGCCGGCCGTAGCACAGCGTCGAGCCGGCATCGGTGCCGGTTATCGTGAAGGCACCGGGCGTGACCGAAATCCTGGCTCCCGCCGGGGCGCTGATCACCTGGATCTGCGGCCGGCCGGCGGGCTGGCAGAGGAGGTCCGCCGTGCCCGCGCCGAACAGGATGCCCGGAGCGGCGCCGATCACATAGGCCGGCGGGCTGCCCGCGGGCGCACCCTCGCTCGGCGGGTTGACGTAATCGGGGAAGATCGCCCCGCCGGGTCCGAACAGGCGGTCGCGCAGCGGATAGGCGTTAAAATCGGGTGGGGCGCCGCCAGAGCCCACCGGCACCTGAATCTGCATCTGGGTCTGCGCTCCGGCGGTTCCGCCGCCAGCGAGCAGGGCAAGGCCCAGGAAGAGTGCACGGGTGTGGATCTTGGCGGAGCGAATCATCAGCGTCTCCTCATTCCCGCACAAGCGCGAGGTCCGGCGCGTCGGGATGCTTCATGCCAACGATATGATAACCGGCGTCCACATGATGTATCTCGCCGGTGACACCGCGCGACAGATCGGAGATGAGATATACGCCGGCATCGCCCACCTCGTCCGTGGTGACGGTGCGGCGCAGCGGCGAATTCAGCTCGTTCCATTTGAGGATGTAACGGAAATCGCCGATTCCCGAGGCCGCCAGGGTCTTGATGGGGCCGGCGGAAATGGCGTTCACACGGATGTTCTTTGGCCCAAGGTCAGCGGCGAGATAGCGCACCGAGGCTTCGAGCGCGGCCTTGGCGACGCCCATAACATTGTAGTGCGGCATCCATTTTTCCGCACCGTAATAGGTCAGCGTCACCAACGAGCCGCCGTTCGTCATCAGCTTCTCGGCCCGCTGGGCGATGGCGGTGAACGAATAGCAGGAGATGAACATGGTCTTGGCGAAATTGTCCGCCGTCGTGTCCACGTAGCGGCCGTCCAGCTCGTCCTTGTTGGAAAAGGCGATGCAATGGACCAGGAAGTCGATGCTGCCGAACAGCTTTTGCGTTTCGGCGAAGACCGCGTCGAGGGTGGCGGGCTCGGTGACGTCGCAATGACCGACCAGATGGGCACCCAGTTCCGCCGCCAGCGGCTCCACGCGCTTCTTCAGCGCCTCGCCCTGGTAGGTGAGGGCGATCTCGGCGCCGTGGGCGCGGGCGGACTTGGCGATGCCGTAGGCGATCGACCGATTGTTAGCGACGCCGAGAATCAGCCCGCGCTTGCCTTTCATGAGACCGCTCGCGTTGCTGTCGCTCGACATTCCACCACTCCTCACTCGTTGTCCTGTAACAGGCGGCCTCCTATGGCACGCGGGCGATGGGGGTTCAAGCGAAGGCGAAACGACGAGCTTCCGCGAGAACGCGCTTGCCTCCCTGCCAAAACGCATGCTAGAGGCAGCGCCCTGGTTCGGAGTGTAGCGCAGTCCGGTAGCGCACCACGTTCGGGACGTGGGGGTCGCAGGTTCAAATCCTGCCACTCCGACCAAGGATTTTGAACGGTTTCCCGCCCGTTCGCTTCAATGATAAATCCACGTCCCAGTTTTCCCCGCAAAGCCGCGGGGCAACATAATCCTTATCCCATAAGCGCTTTGCCGCCCTTTCCCGGGAACGAGGCGAGCGCCGCGCGAATCGCCGACGGTAGGGCCGGGCGGGTTGCATGATTCGCGTCGCGCAGGGCAGGTGATCGCCCGCGTGAGGGCACGAATCGGCGGGCTGAAAAAGAAAAACCCCGCGCCGGATGACCGGGCGGGGTTTGCAATTTTCAAAAAAGGCGCTGGAGCCTACCAGCGGCAGTGCAGGCCGCCATACGGGCCGCGATAGCAGCCGCCGCGGCCGGCGACCCACCAATCGATGAACAGGCTGGCGGATTCGCCGGATTTGGGCGCGGTGTCGCTCAGTACCTTGATCGTGTAGGTGAGGGTGTCCCCGGTCAGTTCCGGATCGGTCAGCTCGACCACCGAAACATCGCTCTTGCCGTCCACGGTCACCGAAACGGTGGCATTGGGCGGGTCCTTCTGGAAGCTGTCCTTGCCGACAGTCCAGAATTTCACGAAATCGGCGGTCGCGGTGTCCCCGGTCATGCGCTCGGGGCGGTCGGCGAACATCACGGTCTGGGGCGCGACGCCTTTCAGCGTCATCTTGTTGCCGCTGATTGTGACGGAATCGGCCACCTGGACGAACAGCCAGTTCGCGGGCGGCATCGGCTGCGAATTCGCCGGCAGGCTCTTGGCGTCCTGGGCCAGGGCCGGCGACAAGGCGCAGGTCAGGCTGAGTAGGAGGGCACCCCAAATCGATTTCATCGCGCTTCCCCTGGTTTAACCTGTCGAATTCAAGTTATTGTGACGTTCTAGCATGAACCTGTGACAGTCCCGCGCAAGACGCGATGCGTCCGCGGCGCCCGCGTTACCGTAGCGCGCCGCGTTTCGATGTAGGGTTGGTCAGCTTTCCTTGCGTAAGAACAGTGCCGCAAGGGTAAACAGGCCGCAAGCGAAGGCGGCGAACAGCGCCAGTCCGTGCAAGGTGATCTGCATGGCGAAGCCGGCCGCCAGCGGGCCGATCAGCGCCCCGCCGCCCCAGGTGAGCCCCATCACCGCATAGATGCCCACCAGCGCGCTGCCCTGGAACCGGCTGCCCACGACGGTGAGCATGATGGTGTAGATGCCGACGAAGGCGCCGCCCCAGACAAACAGCAGGGCATAGGTCGCCAGCGGGCTTTGCAGCGCCAGGGGCCACAGGAGCGCGCCGCCGGTCGCCGTCGCCGCCAGCGCGATCACCAGATGCCGCCGGTTCATCTTGTCGCCCAGCCAGCCGATGGGCAGCTGGAGCACGATCGCGCCCAGCATCATGCAGGACATGAGCCGCGCCGCCTCCTGCTCGGCCCAGCCGAGATTGATGGCATAGAGCGCCAGGAAGGAGAGCCCGGCCGCCTCGATGGCGGCATTCAGCACGGTCGCCGACATGGCGAGCGGGGCAAGGCGAAGATAATGCATGGGGTCGGAATGGCTCGGCGCCTCGAACACCGGCGCCTCGACCTTGGGGGAGGCGACGAACAAGGCGGCCGCCACAGCCATGCCGGCCCCCACCGCATAGGGCAAGATCCCCTGTGCGCCCACCAGGGACAGGATCAGCGGTCCGAGCGCGAAGCCGATGGACAGGGCGGCGGTATAGGCCGCCATGGCGCGGGCACGGGTCTGCTCGGTGGAGAGGCTGTTGATCCAGGTCTCCGACAGCACGAACAGGGATTCGGAGGCCGCGCCCAGGACGAAGCGCAGCGGAAACCAGAGCCAGATTGCTGGTGTGAGGGGGAATGCCATCAGCGTCAGCGCCGCGAGCCCCAGGGCGGTCAGGATGAGGCGGCGTGGACCCACGCTCGCCACGAGCCGCGGAAGGACGAGGGCGGTGGCCAGGACGCCAACCGCGTGCATGGCCGCATTGGCGCCGATCACGGCATCGCTAATGCCCCGCCCGGCCAGGTCGAGCGCGATCAGCGCCGCACTCAGGCTGTAGGTGAGGCCGAACATCATGGCGGTGAGAATCACCGCGCCGCGCGACAGCAGGTGCGCGGGCGCAGGTGCGCTGGCCTCTTGGGATGTCATGCGGCAGGGGCTTTCGATCTGGGAAGAAGGATGGCGAGCGCGCCCTTCAGCCGCTCGAACCAGGTTATGCGCGTCGGTTCCACGAGGCGATGGAGGGCGCGCGCGTAATCCAGCACCAGGCCGGGGGTCCAGGTCATGGCCTCGGCATGGGCGCGGATGGCGGCCGCGACCCAGAGGTCGGGATTGCACATGAGGCGCAGCAGCCGCAGCCAGGGATAGGGCGAGGCCAAAGTGCCCTCCAGCGCCGCATCGAGCGCCGATGCGACCGCGACCGAGCAATTGCGGTTGGTGAGATTGTACGTGTTCTCCTGGCGATAGCCGATCCAGAAGGCGCGCAGGCGGCGGGCGTTGAAATTGCGGAACGCCACCTCGGCGTCCGCGTCGCACCAACCGGTCCGCTCCACCTCGTAGGAAGGCTGGAAGCGCCCGGGGATATCGTTGTCGACGGTCGCGCGCAGCGCATTCATGAACGCACCGGCGCTCTGCTCGATCTCCTGTGCGGGATAATGGCTGATATAGACGTCCGGCGGCAGGTCCAGCGCGGCATGGCCGGTGGATATGGTGCCCTTGCGATCAAGCGCGGCAATATAGCGGTCCATGACGACGCGCCGGTTGGCGACATCCGCCGAGCCGACCGGCGTCCACACCCGCACCACCATGGCTTCGGAGGATTTCGGACGCGGATCGTCTCCGAGCAGCACTGGGGCATGGTCATACCAGGCGCGTGCGCCGAACATGGGCAAGGTGAGGATCGCCGCCTCCGGCTCCAGCGATTTGATCATCAGGCTCATGCGGATCAACACCCAGCCGGAGAACAGCAGCAGCAGGCCGACGCAGAAATGGATGTTCTTTGCCCGTGGGATCGGCCAGTCGGCGGCGATCACCAGCGCGAGCAACAGCTCGAAGATGCCCCATGCCACCACTAGCCGCCAATTGCGGAAGCGCACGATGCTTGCGGTGCCGATCCGCGTGGCTCCGTCGACGGCGAAAGCGGCGCTGAACAGGATCGTGACGATGTAGGTGTTGGCGTCGGGATATCGGATGATCAGGCAGCCAATCACGATCAGCCCGGCCGCCTTGAGCGTGGAGATGGTGCGGCTGACGCCGACCTGTCCCGCAAGCGCGGTGAGGATTGCAAATAGTCCTTCCAGAAGGAAAACGAAGCCGAGCACCCCATTCGGCAGCAGGGTTTGTCCGTCCTGAGCATCCAGGATCAAGAACCCGCCGGCGGCCGCGAGCAAGGCACCGAGCCCCGCCATCACGAACCAGCGTTGACGTACCGATTCCGAACCGATGAGAAGAAACGCGATCTGCCCCATGCGTGACCCGTCGCCTCTGGGCTGAAGTCCTTCAGCGTGCATTTGCACGTGAGATATTTAGGTAGCTGGCGACGCTTCGGGCGTCCAGTGGCGCCGATTGCGGTAGGCACTTGAGCGGGAATTGGGAACACGGCCAGGGTTCCGCCGTTGACCTCCCAGCCATGACACGAACGCAGCGGAGGCCAAAATGGGCGATACGGATATTGAACGGCTGAAGGCCGATGCCTCGGGGAACACCGCCTTGAGCGAGACCCTGGCGCAGGCGGTCACGGATTTCATGACCACCGACGATGCGGTGAACTTCCTCACCGCGCGCGGTTTCGACCTCTCCGCCCGCGATCTGACCGAAGCAGCCGCCGCCGAAGCGCGGGACGAAACACCCGTCGGCGAAGGCGAGGGGGGCTATGGCGCGCTGATGAAATTCATCGTGAATCACTGAGTCCGTCGCGCGGCGCCGTCGCACGGTCGAGCTTCCCGAGGTCGAAAAGAAAGCCGGCGCCGCAGGGGGCTCCGGCTTTTTGTTCAGCGAAGCGGCCGCATCCTCAAAGGATCGTGCCGCGCAGGATCGCGTAGGCGACGCTGAAATAGATGATCAGGCCGGTGACATCCACGAGCGTCGCGACGAACGGGGCGGATGCACTCGCCGGATCGAAGCCGACGCGCTTGAGGATGAAGGGCAGCATGGACCCGGCGAACGAGCCGAAGGTGACGATGCCGATCAGCGCGGCGCCGATGGTGATCGCCAGCAGCTGCCAATGCTCACCATAATCGAAAATGCCCAGCTCCTGCCAGACCACGATGCGGATGATGCCGATGACGCCCAGGATGGAACCGAGCACGATGCCGGTCGGGATTTCGCGCAAGACCACGCGGTACCAGTCCTTCAGCCGGACCTCGCGCAGGGCGAGCGCGCGGATGATGAGCGAGGTGGCCTGGGACCCGGAATTGCCGCCCGAGCTCATGACCAGCGGAATGAACAGCGCGAGGACGATCGCCTTCTCCAGTTCGTCCGAATAGACCTGCATGGCGCTGGCGGTCAGCATTTCCGAGAGGAAGAGAACGCACAGCCAGCCGGCACGCTTCTTGATCATCTGCAGGAAGGAAATCTGCATGTAAGGCTGGTCGATGGCCTCCATGCCGCCCATGCGCTGCACGTCTTCGGTCTGCTCGGCGATCATGGCGTCGATCATGTCGTCGAAGGTGACGATGCCGAGCAGATGGTGGGTGCTGTCCACCACCGGCAGGGCGATGAGGTCATATTTCGCCATCTGCCGCGCCACGTCCTCGCGGTCGGTGAGCGGCTTGGTGGTGATGACCTCGTAGGGCTGGGCCAGCGAAAGCATCGAGTCGGCGGGATTGGCCGAGATCAGCCGGCGCAGCCGCACCACGTTCACCAGGCGCTTGGAGGCGGGGTCCAGCAGGTAGATGGCATAAATGGTTTCGCGCGAGGCCTCGACCTCGCGCAGATGGACCAGGGTCTGTTCCACGGTCCAGTCGGCGGGAACGCTGACATATTCGGTGGTCATCAGGCCGCCGGCGGTATTCTCCGGATAGGTCAGCAGATGGGCGATGGCCGCGCGCGTTTCGGGCGAAAGGCGATGCTGCAACTCGCCGCGCACCGGATCATCGATCCAGCGCAGGATATCGGCTGCCCGATCGCTGGACATGCCTTCCAGCAGAGCCACTGCCTTATCCTGCGGCAGCGTCTCGATGACCTCGCAAGCAAGGTCGAAGTCGGGCTGATCGAGAACCTCAACCGCCCATTCGTTCGGCAAGGTGGTGATGAATTGCACCGCCTCGGAAAGCTCTTTCTGATTGAGGAACTCGACAATGTCCGCGACGTGGCGGCGCCCGGCATTTTCAGGCAACAGAGTCGCCTGCACCGGATCGATGGTGTCCTGCTTCATGATCCTGAGCTCCCAGCCCGGCGTGTGACGCCACGCCCGATGTCAAATCAAGCCTGTATGATGAAGGGGTAAAGCGCGTGTGACAGGCTCTCTCTTGATCGTGCGTCGCATTGGCCGCGCGTCTCATGCGGCATGGAACGCGCCGTCTTCGCCCAGCAATTCCAGTTTGCCGGTGGCGACGCCGAAATAAGCGCCGTGCAGCTTAAGCTGGCCCGCGGCGACTCGTTCGCTGAGCCAGGGGAAGGTCACCAGGTTGCGCAGCGACAGGCGCACGCAGCACAATTCGCAGAAACGCTGCCGCTCGGCGGGGGGCAAGTTGGCGTTCAGGGTCTCCGCGCGCGCCGGTTCGGCGATGGTAATCCAACTGGCTACGAAATCGCGCGCAAGCGCGGGGGCGCCTTCCAGCAGGGCGTGGACGCCGCCGCACTGGGCGTGGCCGAGCACGACGATGCGCTCCACCTCCAGCACCCGCACCGCGAATTCCAGGGCCGCGCTGGTGCCGTGATAATTCCCGTCCGGCTCATAGGGCGGCACAAGATTGGCCACGTTGCGCACCACGAACAATTCGCCCGGGCCCGCATCGAAAATGAGCTGAGGATCGACCCGGCTGTCGGAGCACGCGACGACGAAGGTATGGGGCTTCTGGCCTCGCGCGGCGAGGCGCTCGAACAGATCCTTGTAGGTGGGCCACGAGAGTTCGCGAAACCGCCGGTATCCTTCGAGCAGAGTGTCCATGCTTTTCCTCGCTGCGTGCAAACGCGCCACAAAAGAGCGTGCTGCGTCTGCGGTCAAGTTTTCCGCGATGCAACGTGGTGGATTGCGTACGGTGCGGGGAACGCTTCCGCAAGCGCGGCGTTTTCCTTTCAGAGCGTAAAAACCCGAAGGAGTAAAGACGATGCGCGGTTTTGTACTGTGGTTGCTGGGCGTACCGTTTTCGGTGATCGTTCTGCTTTACTTGTTTAACGTTCTTTAACCGGCCCGCCCGTGATCCGATCGGAAAGCGGGCCACCGCCGCGGCAATGGGGCAATGCCCCATCGCCGGAGGGGCTATTTTTTAATCAATTGGTGAATTTATAATCAGATTTATTCGACTGTATACAAATTAGGCGGGGTGTGCCGGGCGTCGAGTGCGCGCGGCGCAACCCTCCGGGGTTTGTCGGAATTGTGGCACGCCCCTTGCTCTTCGTGGTTGCTGGCTTCGCGCCGGCCGACGAACACGGAGAGAGCGTATGCTCGAATTTCTGGGACGGACCACCAAAGGCATCGGGGCGCTGGCGGCAGCGGCCGCCCTCGCGGCAAGCATCGGGGCAGCCAACGCCCAAGAGACCATCAAGGTCGGTATCCTGCATTCCCTTTCCGGCACCATGGCCATCAGCGAAACGACGCTGAAGAACGCCATGCTGATGCTGATCGACGAGCAGAACAAGAAGGGCGGCGTACTCGGCAAGAAGCTTGAGGCGGTCGTGGTCGACCCCGCGTCGAACTGGCCCTTGTTCGCGGAAAAGGCGCGCGAGCTCATCACGAAGGACAAGGTTGCCGTGGTGTTCGGCTGCTGGACGTCGGTGAGCCGCAAGTCGGTGCTGCCGGTGTTCAAGGAGCTGAACTCGATCCTGTTCTACCCCGTGCAATATGAAGGCGAGGAGAGCGAGCGCAACGTGTTCTACACCGGCGCCGCCCCCAACCAGCAGGCCATTCCGGCGGTGGACTATCTCGCCAAGGAAGAGAAGGTCGAGCGCTGGGTGCTCGCGGGCACCGATTATGTCTATCCCCGCACCACCAACAAGATTCTGGAAGCCTATCTGAAGTCCAAGGGCGTGAAGTCCGAGGACATCATGATCAATTATACCCCGTTCGGCCAATCGGATTGGCAGACCATCGTTGCCGACATCAAGAAGTTCGGTTCGGCGGGCAAGAAGACGGCGGTCGTCTCCACCATCAATGGCGATGCCAACGTGCCGTTCTACAAGGAGCTGGCGAACCAGGGTATCAAGGCCACCGATATTCCCGTGGTCGCCTTCTCCGTCGGCGAGGAAGAGCTTGCCGGCATCGACACCAAGCCGCTGGTGGGACATCTCGCGGCGTGGAACTACTTCATGTCGATCAAGACGCCGGAAAACGACGCCTTCATCAAGCAGTGGCAGACCTTCATGAAGAATCCGAAGGCCGTCACCAATGATCCCATGGAAGCCCATTACATCGGCTTCAACATGTGGGTGCAGGCCGTGACCAAAGCCGGCTCGGTCGATCCGGACAAGGTGATCGATGCACTGCCCGGCACCAAGCAGCCGAACCTCACCGGCGGCGTCTCGGAAATGTTGCCGAACCACCACATCACCAAGCCCGTGTTCATCGGAGAGATCGAGGACAATGGCCAGTTCAACGTGGTGTGGAAGACCGACAACCTGATCCCCGGCGAAGCCTGGTCCAAGCAGCTGGAAGGCTCGAAGGACCTGGTGGCCGACTGGGTGCAGCTGAAGTGCGGCAACTACGATTCGGTCAAGAAGGTCTGCCTCGGCACCGCGACCAAGTGAACGCCTGAGCGTTCTGAAATGCCGTCCCACCGCGCGGCTCCGTGCGGTGGGTGTGTCTTCGAAAGAAGGCAAGTCGCGGCGGCGTCCGTCTGCTTCGGGGGGAGCAGGCGGACGCATCGCTGCCGCTCCAGGCGAGGCCGACATGACGATTTCCTTGATGCGGCTGGTTCTATCCGCGCTGCTGGGGCTGGTTCTCCTCGGCGCAGGGCCGGGTTTCGTGACCGAAGGCCGCAGCCAGGGCGCCGCCGATATCGCGCCGGCCGTGGCGCGGTTTGCCGCCGATAGCTATTCCGACACCGAGGCCGGGCTCGCCGCACTGGCCCTCAGTCCCAATCCCCAGGCCGCCGCCATTGTCGATGCGGTGGGGGACGGGCGCCTCATGTTCGATCCCGCCACCAAGACGGTCTATGTGAAGACCAAGGCCGGCGGCCTCACCGACGCCGCCACAGGCGCCGCTGTGACGACGGCCCCGGCCGATCTCAAGACCGTGCGCCTCAACAATCGCGTGCGCCGCGCGGTGGAGGCCGCCGCCGGAGCACTGGCCCTTGCCAGCCCGGATGCGGCAAAGCGGATCGATGCCGCCGGCGCGGTGTTCAAGTCCCGCGATGTCGCCGCTCTCCCCGCGCTCGACGCCGCCATCGCCCGCGAGCGCGACACGGACGTGAAAGCAGCGCTCGCCCAGGCGCGAGCCGCCATCATCCTCACCAAGGCCGATGCGCCGGAGCCCGAGCGCATCGCCGCCACCAAGCTGATCGTCGATCGAGGCGACCAGGAGGCCCTGGCCCTGCTCGCCGGCATGCCAGCCGATGCCTCGCCCGCCCTGCGCACCGCCGCCGATGCCGGGATCGAGAAGATCAATCGCTCGCTCGCCTTCTGGAACGTGGCGCAGAATATCTGGTACGGCCTCTCCCTGGGCTCCGTGCTGCTGCTGGCAGCCATCGGCCTTGCCATCACCTTCGGTGTCATGGGGGTCATCAACATGGCCCATGGCGAGATGGTGATGCTGGGCGCCTACACCACCTTCGTGGTGCAGGAACTGATCCGCACCAAGGCGCCCTATCTGTTCGACTGGTCGCTGGCCATTGCCCTGCCGCTGGCGTTCCTGTTCACCGGCCTCGTCGGCATCGTCATCGAACGCACGGTGATCCGCTTCCTCTATGGCCGTCCGCTGGAAACCCTGCTCGCCACCTGGGGCATTTCGCTGATGTTGCAGCAGGCGACGCGCACCATCTTCGGCCCGACAAACAAGGAAGTCGGCGCGCCCTCCTGGATGTCCGGGGCGTTCCAGCTCGGGCAATTGTCCATCACCTATAACCGCCTGTGCATCATCATCTTCGCGCTGGGCGTGTTCTTCGCGTTGCTGGTGGTGCTGAAGCGCACCTCGCTCGGGCTCTATGTGCGCGCCGTCACGCAGAACCGCCGGATGGCCGGCGCCATGGGCATCCGCACCGGGCGCATCGATGCGCTCACCTTCGGGCTCGGTTCGGGCATTGCCGGCATCGCCGGCGTCGCGCTCTCGCAGATCGACAATGTCAGCCCCAATCTCGGCCAGGGCTACATCATCGACAGCTTCATGGTGGTGGTGTTCGGCGGCGTGGGCAATCTGTGGGGCACGCTGGTGGCGGCCTTCAGCCTCGGCATCGCCAACAAGCTGCTGGAGCCGTTCGCCGGCGCCGTGCTCGCGAAGATCGCCCTGCTGGTGTTCATCATCCTGTTCATTCAGAAGCGCCCGCGCGGTCTGTTCGCGCTCAAGGGCCGGGCGGTGGAATCATGAGAGGCCTCGGCATCGTGGATCGCCCCGGGGCGATCTTTCTCATCCTCCTCGTCGCCGCCGCCATTCTGGTGCCCATCGCCAATCTGGTGGTGCCGGAAGGCAGCCCCTTCCACATCTCCAATTATCTCGTGCCGCTGCTGGGCAAATATCTCTGCTACGCGCTGCTGGCGGTGTCGGTGGATCTGGTGTGGGGCTATTGCGGCGTGCTCTCGCTCGGCCACGGGGCGTTCTTCGCGCTCGGCGGCTATGCCATGGGCATGTATCTGATGCGCCAGATCGGCGCGCGGGGGGTCTACGGCAATCCGGTGCTGCCGGATTTCATGGTGTTCCTGAACTATAAGGAATTGCCCTGGTTCTGGTATGGGTTCGACTGGTTTCCCTTCGCCATGATCATGGCGCTGGTGGTGCCCGGCGTGCTGGCGTTCGCGTTCGGCTGGTTTGCCTTCCGCTCGCGCGTCACGGGCGTCTATCTCTCCATCATCACCCAGGCCATGACGTTCGCGCTCATGCTGGCGTTCTTCCGTAACGACATGGGCTTCGGCGGCAATAATGGGCTGACCGATTTCAAGGACATCCTGGGCTTCTCCATCTCCGCCGACAGCACGCGTGTGACCCTGTTCGTGCTCTCGGCGGTGGCGCTGGCGGCGGGATATCTGCTGTGCCGAGCGCTGGTGACGTCGAAATATGGAAAGGTGCTGGTGGCGGTGCGCGATGCGGAGAGCCGCACGCGCTTCCTCGGCTACCGGGTCGCCAATTACAAGCTGCTGGCCTGGACCGTCTCTGCCATGCTCGCCGGCGCGGCGGGCGCGCTGTATGTGCCGCAGGTGGGCATCATCAATCCCGGCGAGTTCGCTCCCGCCAATTCCATCGAGATCGTCATCTGGGTGGCGGTCGGCGGGCGCGGCACGCTGGTGGGCGCGGCGCTCGGGGCGTTGATCGTGAATGCGGGCAAGACCTGGTTCACCGGCGTGCTGCCGGAAGCCTGGCTGTTCGCCCTCGGCGCGCTGTTCGTGCTGGTCACCTTGTTCCTGCCGCGCGGCGTGCTCGGTCTGTGGGGCAGCCTTTCGGCCAAACGCCACAAGCCCGCGCCCAGCGCCGTGGCTTCGGCCAAGCCGGCGGAGTGAGGATCATGGAAGCAAGCCAAGGCCTCTCCCAGAGCCTCACCCAATCGCTGCTCTATCTCGACAATGTTTCGGTGGTGTTCGACGGCTTCCGGGCCTTGAACGCGCTTTCGCTCACCATCGAGGAAGCGGAGATGCGGGCCATCATCGGCCCTAATGGCGCCGGCAAGACCACCATGATGGACGTGATCACCGGCAAGACGCGCCCCACCAAGGGCGAGGCCCTGTTCGCCGGCGTGCACGACCTCACCCGGCTCGACGAGGCGGCGATCGCGGAACTCGGCATCGGCCGCAAGTTCCAGACCCCGACCGTGTTCGATATGCACACGGTGGAAGACAATCTGCTGCTGGCGGTGAAGGCGGACCGGCGGCCGTTCTTGAACATCTATTGGCGCCGGACCGCGCATGAGCGCGAGCGCATTGATGCGCTGCTGGAGCGCATTCGCCTGAAGGATCATCGCGCGCGCAAGGCCTCCGAGCTCAGCCACGGGCAGAAGCAATGGCTGGAGATCGGCATGCTGCTGGCGCAGGAGCCGCGGCTTCTGCTGGTGGATGAGCCCGCCGCCGGCATGACCGACCAGGAGACCGCCGACACCGCCGAATTGCTGCGCGAGATCGCGCAGACCCGCGCCGTGGTGGTGGTGGAGCACGACATGCAGTTCGTGCGCGACCTCGGCGTGAAGGTGACGGTGCTGCACGAGGGCTCTGTCCTCGCCGAAGGGCCGCTCGATCAGGTGAGCGCCGACGAGCGTGTCATCGAAGTCTATCTGGGGAGATGAGGATGGGTGTTTTCAGTGCATCCTCATCGGCTGGGCTGGCTCCCTCTCCCGCTTGCGGGGGAGGGCTGGGGAGGGGGCGGATACGACTTCTCCCATGTCTCAGCGCTTTCCGGCCATCGGCCGGCCCCCTCCCAACCCTCCCCCGCAAGCGGGAGAGGGCTTTTACGGTATGGCGCGCGGAGGTTTTCCCATGCTGAAGGTCGAGAACCTCGATCTCTATTACGGCGCCGCCCACACCCTGCGCAGCGTTTCGCTGGAGGCGATGCCGGGGCAGGTGACGTGCGTGCTTGGCCGCAACGGGGTCGGCAAGACGTCGCTGCTGCGCGCCATCGTCGGCCAGCGCGCCATCGCCGGCGGCTCGATAAATTTCGACGGGCGGGACATTACCCGCCTGCCGACGCCGGACCGGGCTGCGCTCGGGATCGGCTTCGTGCCCCAGGGGCGCGAGGTGTTTCCGCTGCTGAGCGTGAAGGAGAATCTCGAGACCGGCTTCGCCCGCCTTGCCCGCAAGGACAAATATGTGCCGGACGAGATTTTCGAGCTGTTTCCGGTGCTGAAATCCATGATGGGCCGGCGCGGCGGCGACCTGTCCGGCGGGCAGCAGCAGCAATTGGCCATCGGCCGCGCGCTGGTGACGCGTCCGCGCCTGCTGGTGCTGGACGAGCCGACCGAGGGTATCCAGCCGTCCATCATCAAGGACATCGGCCGCGCCATTTCCTATTTGCGCGACAAGGGGGATATGGCCATCGTACTGGTGGAGCAATATTTTGAGTTCGCCCGGGACCTTGCCGACCGCTTCATCCTGATGGAGCGCGGCGAGGTGGTGGCGAGCGGGGACCGGAGCGGGCTTGATGGGGATGATGTCCGCCGCCTCATGGCGATCTGAGGATTTGCCCCCCGTTTTGGTGAAGAGCGCACCCAGGCGCCAGCGCAGCGTGGGCCGCCTGCGGCTGGTCGCAGCCGGTGCGGGTGGGCGCACACACCTGCTGGAGCTGGAGGAACAGGGCGCCCTGCGCGGGCGCCTGCCGCGCAGCGATGGCGGCGACATGGAAGCCGTGATGGTCAACACCGCAGGTGGGGTCGCCTGCGGCGATACCTTCGCCATCGAGATTGAGGCGCGCGAGGCTGCGCGGCTGACCGTGTCCACCCCTGCCGCGGAGAAGGTTTACCGATCTGATGCCGATGAGGCGTCGATCCACGTGCGGCTTACCGCCGGGCATGGCGCTGCTCTCCATTGGTTGCCACAGGAAACAATCCTGTTCGACCAGGCCCGCCTGGCCCGCCGCTACGAGGTGGACCTCGCGCCGGTAAGCCAGTTCCTCGCGTTCGAGGCGCTGGTTCTGGGGCGCGCGGCACGGGGCGAAATCATGTCTGGCGGATCGCTCACGGATCAGTGGCGGGTGCGGCGCGGCGGTGGGCTGATCTATGCCGACGCGCTGCGGCTGTCGGGTCCCATCGGCGCGCTTCTGGCCAAGCCGGCGATCGCCAACGGTCGTCATGCGCTGGCAACCCTGCTCTATGTCGCCCCCGACGCCGAGGCGCGGCTTGACCAGGCGCGCGCGGCACTGGAACCCTGCGCCAGCGAGTGCGGGGCGAGCGCGTGGAACGGGCTTCTTGTGGTGCGCTGGCTTGCCTCGGACATCGAGATGTTGCGGCGGGACGCCACCTCGTTTTTGATGAATTTCCGGGGCGCGCCCATGCCGCGCGTCTGGGCTTCCTGAGGAGATCGGCCTTGCTGCTTACGCCGCGCGAAAAGGACAAGCTGCTCATCGCTATGGCGGCGGAAGTGGCACGCAAGCGCCTCGCCCGTGGGGTGAAGCTGAACTTCCCCGAGGCGGTGGCCCTGATCACCGATTTCGTGGTGGAAGGCGCGCGGGACGGGCGCACGGTCGCCGACCTCATGTCCGCCGGCGCCCATGTGCTCACCACAAGGCAGGTCATGCCCGGCATTTCGGAAATGCTCCACGACATCCAGGTGGAGGCAACCTTTCCCGACGGCACCAAGCTCGTCACGGTGCATCACCCCATTCGAGGAGAGGCCTCCGACGACGTGCCGGGAGAGATCACCACCGTGCCCGGCCAGATCGTGTTCAACGAAGGCGCGGAACGGGTCACGCTCACGGTCGCCAATACCGGCGACCGGCCGATCCAGGTCGGCAGCCATTACCATTTCTTCGAAACAAACCCGGCGCTCGCCTTCGACCGCGACAAGGCGCGCGGCATGCGGCTGGATATCGCCGCCGGCACCGCCGTGCGCTTCGAGCCGGGCGCGACGCGGGAAATCACGCTGGTGCCCTTCGGCGGCAAGCGCGAGGTGTTCGGCTTCCGGGGCGCGGTCTCGGGAAAATTGTGAGGCCCGCCACGTCCGCAGCAACGGCCTGAAAGGCCGGATCATTGCCTTCAATGAACCGTCGCCCTCGGTTCTGACCAGGATGAGCCCATGTCCACCCCCGCCCATCTGCCCCGTTCCGCCTATGCGCACATGTTCGGTCCCACCACGGGCGACAAGATCCGCCTCGCGGATACGTCTTTGGTGATCGAGGTGGAGAAGGATTTCACCACCTATGGCGAGGAGGTGAAGTTCGGCGGCGGCAAGGTGATCCGCGACGGCATGGGCCAGAGCCAGGTGACAAACGCCAATGGCGCGGTGGATACGGTCATCACCAATGCGGTGGTGCTGGACCATTGGGGCGTCGTGAAATGCGATGTGGGCCTCTCCGGCGGGCGCATCGTGAAGCTCGGCAAGGCCGGCAATCCGGATGTGCAGGGCGGGGTGGACATCATCATCGGCCCCGGCACCGAGGTGATCGCCGGCGAGGGCAAGATCCTCACCGCCGGCGGGTTCGATAGCCATATCCATTTCATCTGCCCGCAGCAGATCGAGGAGGCGCTGGCCTCCGGCGTCACCACCATGCTGGGCGGCGGCACCGGGCCGGCCACCGGCACCTTCGCCACCACCTGCACGCCGGGGCCGTGGCACATCGCCCGCATGATCGAGGCGGCGGACGCCTTCCCCATGAACCTCGCCTTCGCCGGCAAGGGCAATGCCTCGCTGCCGGCGGCGCTGGAGGAGATGGTGCGGGCGGGCGCCTGTGCGCTCAAGCTGCACGAGGATTGGGGCACGACCCCCGCCGCGATCGACTGCTGCCTCTCGGTGGCCGATGCCTTCGACGTGCAGGTGATGATCCATTCGGACACGCTGAACGAGAGCGGCTTCGTGGAAGACACCATCGCCGCTTTCAAGGGCCGCACCATCCATGCCTTTCACACGGAAGGGGCGGGCGGCGGGCATGCGCCTGACATCATCAAGGTGGCGGGCCTGCCGAACGTGTTACCGTCCTCAACCAATCCCACGCGGCCCTATACGCGCAACACTATCGACGAGCATCTGGACATGCTCATGGTGTGCCACCATCTCGACCCCTCCATCGCGGAAGACCTCGCCTTCGCGGAAAGCCGCATCCGCAAGGAGACTATTGCCGCCGAGGACATCCTCCACGACCTGGGCGCCCTCTCCATGATGAGTTCGGACAGCCAGGCCATGGGCCGCGTGGGCGAAGTGGTGATCCGCACCTGGCAGACGGCGGACAAGATGAAGCGCCAGCGCGGCGCCCTGCCGGGGGAGCGCGGCGACAACGACAATCTGCGCGCCCGCCGCTACATCGCGAAGTACACCATCAATCCCGCCATCGCCCACGGCATGTCGCGCCATATCGGTTCGGTGGAGGCGGGGAAGCTTGCCGACCTCGTGCTTTGGTCGCCCGCCTTCTTCGGCGTGAAGCCGGACCTGGTGCTGAAGGGCGGGGTGATCGCGGTGGCGCAGATGGGCGATCCCAACGCCTCCATTCCCACCCCGCAGCCGGTGCACTACCGCCCCATGTTCGGTGCGTATGGCCGGGCGCGGACGGGCTCTTCGCTGATTTTCGTTTCCAGAGCGGCGATCGAGGACGGGCTGGCGGCGCGGCTCCAGACCGCCAAGCAATTGGTGGCGGTGGAAAATGTGCGCGGCGGCATCGGCAAGAAGGATATGGTGCTGAACGACGCGACGCCCCATATCGAGGTGGACGCCGAGACCTATGACGTGCGCGCGGACGGGGAATTGCTCGTCTGCGAACCGGCGGAGGTTCTCCCCATGGCCCAGCGTTATTTCCTGTTCTGAGGTTTTCCCATGCTTCGTGCCACCGCCGTCGTTCGCCGTGCCGCCGTTCGCGAGGAAAAGGTGGTGGACACCATCATGCTCGATCATCAGGCGCGGCATCGCCGCCGCGTCGCCATGACCGGCGCCAAGGGCCTCGACTTCCTGCTGGACCTGGAGAAGGCGACCCTGCTGGACCATGGCGACGCGCTGAAGCTGGAAGACGGTTCCCTGGTGCGCATCGAGGCGGCGCCGGAGAAGCTGATCGAGGTGAAGACGGGAAGTCCGCTGCGGCTGATGAAAGTGGGCTGGCACCTGGGCAACCGCCATGTGCCGACCGAGATCACCGAGGACGCGCTCTATATCGCCTATGACCATGTGCTGGTGGAAATGGTGCGCGGCCTCGGCGCTAGCGCCGCCCCGGTGCTACGGCCCTTCCGCCCCGAGCGCGGCGCCTATGAGGCGGCGGAGGCCCACGGGCACGCCCACGATCACGGGCACGCGCATGATCATGGGCATGACCATCACGACCATGCCGCGCATGGCCATTCCCATGCAGAGGCCCATTCCCACGCGGAGAGGCATTCCCATGCGGAGGCGGGCGCTCCTGCGGCGGACCATGCCTGCGGATGCGGCCACGATCACCATCACGATCATGACCACGCCCATGCTTCCGCCCAGGCGCACGTTCATGGCCCGGATTGCGGACACGACCATTCCGACGCCCATGATCACGCCCACGGCGGGGAAACCTCTCACCGCCATGGCTGATCCTGACACCGGGTCGGCGACCGGCCCGGTCGATATCCTGCCG
Source organism: Roseixanthobacter finlandensis (assembly GCF_043195105.2). NCBI lineage: Bacteria > Pseudomonadati > Pseudomonadota > Alphaproteobacteria > Hyphomicrobiales > Xanthobacteraceae > Roseixanthobacter > Roseixanthobacter finlandensis. The sequence continues at coordinate 1,703,913 of NZ_CM195536.1, forward strand.
CTGCTCACCTGGCTGTCGCCCGCCTTTCCCGTCGGCGCTTATGCTTATTCCCATGCCTTGGAATGGGCGGTGGAGGCAGGCGACATCCGCACCGAAGCGGACCTCGCGGGCTGGCTGGAAACCCTGCTCTTGTATGGCCTCGGCCGCAATGACGGCATCCTGTTCGCGCAGGCCCTGGCGGCGACCGACGAGGGGGACAGCGCGCGGCTGGCCGAGGTCAATGTGCTGGCAGTCGCGCTCGCGCCCTCGGCAGAATTGCGGCTGGAGACCTGCCAGCAAGGGCGGAGCTTTCTGGATGCCGTGTGCGCCGCCTGGCCCGTGCCGGCGCTGTTGGCGCAAGCTGCCGTGCTCGAGGGCGAAGTCGCCTATCCCGTCGCAGTGGGCCTCGCCGCCGCCGCCCATGGCGTGCCCGCCGCACCGGCGCTTGAGGCTTTCCTTTTGGCGATGATGCAGAATCTGGTGTCCGCCGCGATCCGCCTCGCGCCCATCGGCCAGACGGCGGGCACGCGGGTGGTGGCCGCCTTGGCCCCGAAGGTGCGGGCACTCGCTGCAGACATCCGCACGCTCACCCTGGACGACCTCGGCAGCGCCACCTTCCGCGCCGATCTTGGCTCATTTCGACACGAAACCCAATATACAAGGCTGTTCCGCTCATGAGCACGTCAGCACATGGTCCGCTTCGCGTCGGCATCGGTGGCCCTGTGGGGTCGGGCAAGACGGCGCTGATGGAAGCGCTCTGCAAGGCGTTCCGCAACCGCTATGATATCTGCGCCATCACCAATGACATCTATACCAAGGAGGATGCGCGCATCCTCACGGTGGCCGGCGCGCTGGAGCCAGAGCGCATTCTCGGCGTGGAGACCGGCGGCTGCCCGCACACCGCGATCCGCGAGGATGCCTCGATCAACCTGCGGGCGGTGGCCGACATGCAGGCCAGATTCCCCAATCTGGACATCGTCCTGATCGAATCCGGCGGCGACAATCTCGCCGCCACCTTTTCCCCGGAACTGGCCGACCTCACCATCTATGTCATTGATGTCGCGGGCGGGGAGAAGATCCCGCGCAAGGGCGGGCCGGGCATCACCCGCTCCGACCTGCTGGTGGTGAACAAGACCGACCTTGCGCCCATGGTGGGCGCCGACCTCTCGGTGATGGAGGCGGACACCCAGCGCATGCGCGCTGGGCGGCCCTATGTGTTCTCCTCCATCCGAAATGGTATCGGGGTGGAGGTTGTGACGCGCTTCATCGAGACGGCGGGCGGCCTGACGGCGCGGGCTTGAGGCGTGCCGCCGGCTCAATGGTAGCCTTCGCCTTCGCGCACCTTGCCGCGGAACAGCCAGTAGACGAATACGATGTAGCCGAGCACCACCGGCAGCAGGAAGATGACGCCGAACAGCATCAGGATCTGGCTCGGCGCGGCGGCAGCCGTCTGCCACACCGTGAGGCTGGGCGGCACCAGATAGGGGAAGGTGGAAATGCCGAGCCCCAGAAAACCCAGCACGAACAAGGCGATGCAGCCGAAGAAGGGGGCGTATTCCGCGGTCCCCTTCAGGCCCCGCCAGACCAGATAGGCTACCGCCGCCGTCACCACCGGCACCGGGGCGAGATAGAAGATGTTGGGCGTGACGAACCAGCGCTGGGCGATGCGATCGAAGGCCAGAGGGGTCCACAGGCTGACGACGGCCATGAAGCCGAGCACCACCGGAAGCAGCAATAGCGCGGTCTTGCGGGCCTGGATGGCGACGGCGCCGTCGGTCTTCATGATGAGCCAGGTGCTGCCGAGCAGCGCGTAGCCGCCGACCACACTGATTCCACATAGGAAAGCGAACGGCGTCGCCCAATCGAACGCGCCGCCGGCGAACTGGCCGTTTTGGACATCAATGCCTTGAATCAGGCCGCCCAGAACCACGCCCTGGCAGAAGGCGGCGAGGGTGGAGCCGCCTGAAAAGGCGAGGTTCCACCAGCGGCGGCTGGAGAGCGCCACCCAGCGAAATTCGAAGGCGACCCCGCGAAATACCAAGGCCAGCAGCATGATGATGATGGGTAAGTAAAGCGCCGGCATCACCACCGCGTAGGCTTTGGGGAAGGCGACCCAAAGGCCGCCGCCGCCCAGAACCAGCCAGGTTTCGTTGCCGTCCCAAAACGGGGCGACCGTATTCATCATCTGGTCACGCGCGCGCTCTTGCTTCGCGAACGGGAACAAGATGCCGATGCCGAGATCGAAACCATCAAGCACCACATACATAACCACCGCCACCGCGATGATGAGCGACCAGATGACGGGGAGATACCATTCCATGGCCCATTCTCCTCACGAACCGGATGCGATGGCTTCGCGGCCGGCTTCATGCGCGGCGGCGATGGGGCGGCTTGGCGTATCATTGCCCGAGGGCGCGATGGCGGATCCGCCGGGCCCCTTCACGATCAGGCGGTTGATGTAATAAATACCCATCGAGAAGATGATGCCATAGACGACAACGAACAGGACCAAGGTGAAGGCGACGGCGCCAGCGCTCACCGGAGAGATGGCATCCGCGGTCCGCAGGATATTGTAGGCAACCCAAGGCTGGCGACCCTGCTCTGTCACGATCCAGCCCGACAAAATTGCCATAAATCCCAGCGGCCAGGCAAGATGAGCCGGGTAGAGATACCAGCGGCTTTCATAAAGCTTGCGCCTGTAGAGCAGGAAAGCGCCCACCCAGCCGAACAGGATCATCACGACGCCAATGCCCACCATGGCGCGGAAACCGAAGAATGGACCGATGACCGGGGGGCGGTCATTGGGTGCAAAATCCTTCAGGCCAGGGAAAAGGCCATCCAGGGAATGGGTGATCATTAAGGAAGCGCCGCGCGGGATCGAGATTTCGAACAGGTTTTTTTCCGCCTTTTCATCCGGCCACGCGAACAGAACCAGCGGCGCGGGCTTTGATCCGTCCCAATGTGCTTCGATGGCAGCGATCTTGGCCGGCTGATACTTGGCGGTATTGAGCCCATGGGAGTCACCCACATAGGCTTGGATTGGCGCGACGATGGCCAGCATGCCGATGGCCATCTGCATCATCACGCGGGCTTCTTCGGTGAACTTGCCCGCCAGTAGATAGCGCGCGCCCACCGCCAGCACCACCAGCGAGGTGGTAAGATAAGCCGCAAGCAGCATGTGCGGCAGGCGGTGGAGGAAGCTGGGGTTGAAGATAATCTCTATCCAATCAAGGGGATAGGCTAGGCCGTCGCGCATCTCATAGCCGGTCGGCGTCTGCATCCAGGAATTGGCGGAGAGGATCCAGAAAGCCGACATGGCGGTGCCGACCGCCACCATCACGCACGCCAGCGCATGTAGCCAGCGGGGCACGCGGTTCCAGCCGAACAGCATCACGCCCAGGAAGGTGGCTTCCAGGAAGAAAGCGGTCAGTACTTCGAAGCCGATCAGGGGGCCGATGACGCTGCCCGTGACTTCCGAGAAGCGGCTCCAATTGGTGCCGAACTGGTAGGATAAGACGATGCCGGACACCACGCCCATGGCGAAGCTCACCGCGAAGATCTTGGTCCAGAAACGGGACAGGCGATGGAAGACGTCGCGGTCCGTCTTGATCCACAAGAGTTCGAGTGTCGCAATAAAAGCCGACAATCCGATGGTGAAGCTTGGAAAAATAATGTGGAAGGAGACGGTAAAGGCGAATTGAATGCGCGCCAGAACGACCGGATCGAGATCCATTGCTTCTTCCCCCTTCGGCGGAAGAGGCGGGTCCACTATCCCCGCCCGGATTGGGTTGAACTTGGCCTGTGCACCCTTAAGGTAAACGACTTCACGGCCGGGCTCCAGCGACAATGACGCGTGCAGGTTCGCCGAGAGGTCCTTCGTCGGCGCAGCGAAATATCTGGCCCCGAGAAGAAAAACCCATATTTCAAAAGGTATTAGCGGGCGGCCCGGGAAGCTGGCAAGGCTCGCGCAAAAGCCCGCATATGGCGGCGATCATGCCCGCCTCCAGGTAGGGCTTGAGCAGGACCGGGGCCGCGCGCAGATGCGGCGGCAGGTGCGGATCCTGCCCGTAACCACTGCAAAACAAAAAGGGAATTCCCCGGCCGTAAAGGATTTCCGCAGCCGGCAGCACGTCTTCTCCGCCCAGGTTTCGATCCAGGATGGCGGCGTCGAGGGGCAGGGTGCGGGCCGCTTTCAGGGTCTCCGACAGGGTGCTCATGGGCCCCAGGACGGTACAATTTTGCCGCACCAGCGCCTCTTCCAGAAGCAGCCCCACCAGCATCTCATCCTCGGCCACAAGGATGCGCTTGCCCGACAAATTCATGTTTAAAGCCGCTCCTCAGCACATCTCCGCTGCGCTGAACCGCAAATTCGGCGAAACGTTCCACGCCGAAATGAAAATGCGCGTCGCCCGGCCCGGCAGCGCGCATATCAACATTCAAAATACGTAAAATGACCCGCGCGAATCGCGGGTCGGAAAGGCACCGCCTCGCGGACGATCCGCCCGCCGGGGAGGGGTCAGTCCTTGGCGCGTTCCACATAAGAGGCGTCGGCGGTCATCACCACCACGCGGGTGCCGGTGGCGACGTGGGGCGGCACCATGGTGCGCACGCCGTTGGAGAGCATCGCCGGCTTATAGGAGGAGGAGGCGGTCTGCCCCTTCACGGTCGGCTCGGTGTCGACGATCTCCAGGGTCACGCGCTGGGGCAGCTCGATGGCGATGGGGATGTTGTTGTAGATGGAGATCATGCACTCCATGCCTTCCTGGAGATACACCGCCATGTCGCCCAGCACGTCCTTGGGCACGGCCACCTGGTCGTAATTCTCCGGGTTCATGAAGGTGTAGCCGTCGCTGTCCTGGTAGAGATAGGTGTGCGGACGATCTTCCACATAGGCGCGCTCCACCTGCTCGGTGGTGCGATAGCGCTCGGAGATCTTCACGCCGTCGGAAATGCGTCGCATGTCCATCTGGGTGACCGGCGTTCCCTTGCCGGGGTGGATGTTCTCGGCGCTCAGGATGACGTAGAGCTTGTCGTCGATTTCGACCACATTGCCTTTGCGCAGAGAGCTGGCGATGACCTTGACCACGGTATGTCTTCCTCGAACGGCTTGGGGCGCCCGGGCGCCCTTGATCGGGCCGCAACATAGCGATCTTCTCGCTTTTCGCCACCCTTGCCGGCTGCTTTTGTGCGCCGACGCAAGTGTTTTTCCGCGCGGCCCACAGCTTTGAGCGCCCCATCCTCCCCCTGGTGGAGCCCGGATCGCCACCAGGATCGGCGCCCCTTCCTCGCCGCCCGTGGCCGCATCATCAAGGCGATCCGCGCCCATTTCGAGGCCCAAGGCTTCACGGAGGTGGAGACCCCCATCCTCCAGATTTCGCCCGGCAACGAGGCGCATCTGCACGCGTTTTCAACCACTTGGCGCGCGCCGGATGGGGCGCTCACGCCGCTTTATCTGCGCACCTCGCCCGAGTTCACCGCCAAGAAGCTGCTGGCGGCGGGGGAGACGCGCATCTTCGAGCTCGCCCGCGTGTTTCGCGATCGCGAGCGGGGCGCCACGCACCATCCCGAATTCACCATGCTGGAATGGTATCGGGCGGGGGAACCCTATGAAACCCTGATGGAAGATTGCGCCGCGCTCCTGGCGCTGGCGGCGCGGGCGGGGGGCGTGGCGCGCTTTTCCTGGCGCGGACAGGAGTGCGACCCGTTCGCCCCGCCCGAGCGGCTCACTTTGGTTGAGGCGTTCGCCCGCCATGCCGGCATCGATCTTTCCCCGCTCCTGGCACAGCCGGGGGAGGAGCCGCAGGCGGCCCCTTTGGCGCAGGCGGCGCGCGCGGCCGGGGTGCGGGTGGCGGAGGACGACACCTGGGCGGATATCTTCTCCAAGGTGCTGGTGGAGCGCATCGAGCCCCATCTCGGCCGGGGGCGGGCGACGCTTTTGTGCGACTATCCCACCAGCGAGGCGGCGCTGGCCCGGCCCAAGCCCGCCGACCCGCGTGTCGCCGAGCGGTTCGAGCTTTATGCCTGCGGGGTGGAACTGGCCAATGCCTTCGGCGAGCTGACCGACCCGCACGAGCAGCGCCGCCGCTTCGAAGTGGAGATGGCGGAAAAGGCCCGCCTCTATGGCGAGCGCTATCCCCTGGACGAAGGCTTTCTGGCCGCCCTCGCCCTCATGCCCCCCGCCAGCGGCTGCGCCCTGGGGCTGGACCGGCTGGCGATGCTGGCGAGCGGCGCGCGCAGCGTGGACGATGTGCTGTGGGCGCCGGTGGAGGTGTGAGGGGGGAGGGCGGGAGCGGCCGTTCGCGGACTATTTCCGAAGTTCAATTTATGGAGTGAGAGCGGACCATCGCTTGAGACTGTTCTTGCGAACGTCGAATCCTCGTCACCAATTTGGGGTATCCTACCAGTTAAGCTTCGGATCTCGAATCCTTAGAGATGACCAGAAGGCGAGGGGCGCACGATAAGACTTCTTATCGCCCTTGCGGCGACGCCATTCGCAGTGGACGACAACCTCTGCGGAAACTGAGGCGAAAGCTGTTGGCTCGTCTTAAGGGTCCGGCTATAGGGGAGAGAAGACGAGGACCTTCTAGATTCCTCGCGTTAGCGATAAGGTATGGCATGTGCTTTTGGCTACTCCCCTTTACAGACACTACGCGTTGATGTTTTCTAATACCACCTAGCCTAATTATTATATTCCAATGGGGGCTCTCGATGCGATATGCGACTATATTGGCGGCTATTATTGCATTTATTTCTTCAGAGGCGTTCGCAGAGGCGCAATCGAGTAAATATAAATTGCCAGATAACTATATTAAAATTCCAGAAAACGATATTCAGAACAAATTTCAAATACAAATTTCCAGGTCAGTCGATTTTAATTCATTATATCTGGGGATGACTAAAGAAAATTTGATTGATAAATTCAAAAATTGCGTAAATCCAAATACAGGTGTTTTTGTGAAATATTATTTATCTAATATTGGATTTTACGTGTCTGAGTCAAATAAAATATTAGATGGATTTCAATTCAGATTAGACGGAATTGTATTATATCGTCCGGGAGATAATACTATTTATAAAGAATTTTCTGGCTCGATCCATGCTGCGTGTAAGGGAGACCCTGAAGAAAATTTATCCATGGTATTTACCCCGCCGTGGCCAAAATCGCGGCTTGCATCACTTCAGAGGAAAATGAAATTCCTCCCGGAAACTGCGCCAACATTAGAAATGCTATCAACGCAGATAAAAACAAAATATGGGACACCGTCAGTCGAAATAAGTAACACGGATACACATGTTATATCTTTCTATTGGAAAGACGCGAAATTGGTTCCTCCATCTTTAACTCCGCCTATGGAATGTGAGACAAAGCGAATTGTGTCCAATGACGATTTCTTTGCGGCGACACGACAGTCGCTGGACCAAGAATGTGATCAGCTTATCATATTTGAAATCAAGGAAGAAAAGGGCGGTGGTAGGGTTGAGTCAATGAATACAACGGCTATTGATTATCAAATCATTGAAAAAATTACTTCGCAACGTGAAAATATAAAGTATAGCGCGCAATGGATGTTCGATGGTGCATTGCGAGATATTCAGTCGCGTCAGCAGCCAACCCTTCCGAAGCTGTGATCCATAGACCGAAGAAAATAACCGCCCCTTGTTCGATCCTGCCGGAGACAGGAATCGAATATTCCATGCGTTGCATGGGTCGAAGGATAATGCCCTCGTCCCGATGCAACCTCGACGCTATGGAGCGCAGGCCCTGTCGACGGTCTCGGTACCGGAGCCACGCGGGGCTGCGCGCAGCCGCAGGCGAGCACTGGGAGTATGGCGAGGAGCTCCCCCGTGGACAGAGACTAGCACAGTGGTGGCCCTTCGTCCGAACGCCGATTTTCACTGAAGGGTTGGGCTTTGATCGGAAAGCTCGCGTATGAACTGATGGAACAGATCTCCACCAGGATGCCGCACCTGAATAGAATCGCAATGGCAGAGCGAAGGGCCGGGCGGCTTCAGTTCGACCTTCCACCGAGCAAGCGGGCGCCGCAAGCCGATACGAGGCTGAAGGTCGGCGCTTGAGGACGACTGCCGCTCCCCCCGACAGATTGATGTATCACAACCTACTGACGTTGTGGCCGCCGGCAATACGTCTGCTCCAAGTCGCAGATCAGACCTTCAACTCTGTCAACGCCGAGGTCCGGTATGGGTCATTACTCCTACCGACTTCGCTCGACGCCACCACCAAATTCCCCCACTGTCGCAAATGCCCCCCCCCGATCACGCGCAGGTGTTCGCGCTTTCCGGTAATAGAAAACCTTCCCCCCTACCTCCCGCCATGATCCCGTGCCAAATGACGCGGCCGCTGTGCCTGCGGCCTGAACGAGGATATCGCCATGGATTCCACGCCCATCGCGCCCGCCGCCGATCCCGCCCTCGACGGGCTTCAGGGTCTGGTGCGCGAACCCTTCTCCCGGCGCGGCTTCGTCATGACAGGCCTGATCGCCGGCTTCACGCTCGCCACCACCTCGGTGGAAGCCCAGGCCATCCACACCGATGCCGTCGGCCTCGTCGCCGGTGAAGTGAAGATCCCCACCATGGACGGCGACATGCCCGGCTATCGCGCCATGCCGGAGGGCAACGGCCCGTTCCCGCTGGTGATCGTGGTGGAGGAGATTTTCGGCGTCCACGAATATATCAAGGACATCTGCCGCCGCCTCGCCAAGCAGGGCTATTGCGCGGTCGCGCCCGAGCTTTATGCCCGCCAGGGCGATCTCACGGGGATGACCGACATCCAGCAGATCGTCCGCGACGTCATCTCCAAGAAGCCCGACGCGGAAATGCTCTCCGATCTCGATGCGGCGGTGGCCTGGGCGGTGAAAAGCTCCAAGGGCGATGAAAATCGGCTCGGCATCACCGGCTTCTGCCGCGGCGGGCGCTCGGTGTGGCTCTATGCGGCGCATAATCCCAAGCTGAAGGCGGCGGTGGCCTGGTACGGCCCCATCGGTGGCGCGCGCACCGCCATCCAGCCCAAGACCGCCGCCGATGTCGCCGCCGACCTCAAGGCCCCGGTGCTCGGCCTCTATGGCGCCGCCGATACCGGCATTCCCGTCGCCGACGTGGAAAAGCAGCGCGACACGGCGCGCGCCGCCGGCAAGACGGTGGACATCGTGATCTATCCCGATACGCCCCACGCCTTCCATGCCGACTATCGCCCGAGCTATCGCAAGGAAGCGGCCGAGGACGGCTGGAAGCGCATGCTCGCCTGGTTCAAGCAATACGGCGTTGCCTGAGCGCTGAATGGGGGCAAGATCGCGGGCGGCTGCGTCGCCGTCCGCGCCACGCCATACCGGGAGAGCCCCTCATGCCGCGCCAGTCCCCCATGTCCCTGTCCCGCACCAAGGCGTCAGCCGTGGGCGCCTCCGCGATCGGCGCCTCCACCGTGGGCACTGCCTCGCTGGGCGCCATCGCGGTGGGGGCGCTGGCGTTCGGCGCGCTCGCCATCGGGGCGCTGGCCATCGGCCGGCTCGCCATCGGGCGCGCGCGCATCCGCTCGCTCACGATTGATGAGCTGACGGTGAAGAAGCTCACCATCCTGCCGCAGACCGATGCGTCACAGGCGGGCGCGCCGCAGGCGGGCGCACCGAAAGCCTGACGGTGACCGGCGGCTAGGGCATTGGCGGTGTCGCATTTCTTCACGCGAACCGGTGTCCACGTCGCTCGAAAATGCTCTATCGGGCCGGCGCGGCGGGTGTCGCGACCACGCCGGGTGTCGCGGCCCCGGCAGGTGCGGCGAGCGCGGGCAGCAGGCCGATATTCTGATTGACGCCGGAAATCTGGATGCCGTCCAGCTCGATGGTGTTCGGCTTGGCGCCGGCCAGTGCGCCATGGGCGGCGAGTTGGCCGCGCAGGGCGGGGGCCAGCTGCGCCAGCTGGGCGAACTTGCCGTGGTTCATCGGGTCCATGGCCTTCACATTGGTCATGTCGATCACAACGGCGCCGAGCGCCACCAGTTCGTCGTCATTGGTGTAATTGCCAAGCCGCACCTTGCCGCCAGCCAGGAAATCGGAGAAGCCGAGCGCCTTGTCGTCGCGCGAGACGATGACGATGAACGGCTTTTCCGGCTTGCCGAAGCGCTTCAGCTGCGATTTGAACACGTCCACGTCGATATCCGGCGCGGCGAGGATGATGTTGCCGACGCGATTCGCGGGCAGGCCGTTGCCGCCGATCTTCATTTGGCGCAGCGCCTCCACGGTCACCCAATTGCCCATGGAATGGGCCATGATGGTGATCTTCTCCGCCTTGCTGGAGGCCACCAGCGTGAGCGTGCGTTCTAGATTGTCGCGCGCGGCGGTGGCGCTGTTGTTGTCGTAAACATAATCCTCGGTCTTGCCGCGCGAGGCCCAGCTGAACAGCACCGGCACGCCCGGCACGTCGGAATCATGGGTCATCTGCGTCAGGCGGTAGAGCGCCTCGGAGAACATGGTGTTGTAGCCATGCACGAACACCAGGACATTGCGGTTCCCGGCCGGCAGCCGGGCAAGCTGGGCATTGAGATCGCGCACGAAATCCTGGTCGGTGTCGCGATAGACCGCTTCATGCACCACCATCTCGGTTGCGGGGTTGCCGGGCGCCTGTTTCGGCCATTCGATGCCGCCGGGCTGGTGCGCGGGCGGCACGGTCAGCGTCACATTGGCAAAGTCGAGCCCGGTCCCGCGTTCGCCGCTGAATAGGGTGCCGGGCCGCGGGTCGCGCGCGCGGGTAGTGGCGACGAGGATGGTATGCGGCTTGGCGCCCGGCGCCTCGGTGAGATTGGGGGTCAGCACATCGGCGCCCGGACGGTCGGCGCAGGCGGAAAGCAGGATCGCGGCGGCGAGAAGCAGGGCCAGAAGGGGCAGGGCGGTGAGCGGCGTGGCACGCGCGGTCTGCACGCTTGCGGCGCTGCCGGCGCGGCGCGAAATCTGCCTGGATATGAAAATCACTGAATGTCCGCCCCGATCCCCGTCGCTCCGGTGCTTGAACATAGCAGAAGCGCCGGCCGGGCGGCGATTGGCAATTCTTAGCCGCATAGAGATGCTTAATAGGAAGCGGCGCGCGTATTGGGGCGCAGTGTGTTTGCGGGATGGGATGGCCCCCTCACCCCAGCCCTCTCCCCGTGGGGGAGAGGGGGCGCGATGGGGAGGGCGGGCTTTGAGTGGCTCACCTCTCCCCCACGGGGAGAGGTCGGCCGCGCAGCGGACGGGTGAGGGGGAGGCGCGCGGCTCAGCCGCGCTCGGCGAGCGGGTGGGTGCGCAGGCGCAGGGGGTCGTAGAACGGCGTGCGCACCACATTGGCCTCATAGCTCTTGCCGTCGTCCACCACGGTCACGGCGGTGCCGAGGGTGGTGAGCGACGGGATGATCGACACCAGGGCCAGCGACTTCATCAGATGCTGGCTGAATACAGTGGAATTCACCGTGCCCACTTCCTGACCGTCCTTGAGGATCTTGGCGCCAGGGGTGATGGCGGCGGAATGCAGCACTTCGAGCCCGGCCTGGTGGGTGCGCTCGGTGCCCTTGCGGGCCATCAGGGCCGCCTTGCCGCGAAAATCCGGCTTGGAGAGGTCCACCGTCCAATCCATCAACACTTCCCACGGCGTGGTGTCCTTGTGGGGCATGTCGAACGGGAAGAACAGCAAGGCGGCTTCCACCCGGCCGAAATCCAGGCAATCCCACGACACCGGCATGATTCCGTGAGGCTTGCCGGCCTCCAGGATCTTGTCCCACACTTCGACCGCATCCTTGGCCTTCACGAACACCTCATAGCCGCGCTCGCCGGAATAGCCGCCGCGCGCGAGCGAAACCGCGATGCCGTAGAGGGTGGTCGGCGCATGGCCGAAATAGGGGATGCCGGCGATATCGAGCGGCGTGCCGGGCTGGAGGATCTCCAGCGCCTTCGGCCCTTGCAGGGAGAGGATGTGCACGTCGTCGTCGCGCGCGAAGGTGACGTCCAGCCCCTCGGTGAGGAGCGGGAGCACCTCCTCGGTGGCGCCGCCGCCATGGGAGAGGCGATAGGCGGTGGGGCTGTCGCAATAGATCAGCACGTCGTCGATGAGCCCGCCGTCTTCTCCGACCATGGAGGAGATCATGGAGCGGCCGGGCGCGATCTTTGCAACGTCGGAGGTGACGAGGCGGTTGAGGAAGGCGGTGGCGTCGGGACCCGAGACGTTCACGATCTTCAGCGCCGACACGTCGATGAGGCCGGCGCGGGTGCGCACGACGGCGACCTCCTCATAGGGATCGGTGGCGTAATGCTGGGGAATGGCGGTGTCGTTCCAGGATTCTTCCAGCTTCGATCCGAGCGCGCGGTGACGCTCGTTCAGGATCGACTGGCGCAATGGCGTCGGGCTCATTCTTTGCGTCCCCTCAGGCTCTGCAAGGCGGGGTCATCCTTGTGCGAGGGGCATTTTCTGTCAATTACTTTTCCTGAGAAGAAATCTTTTGACTAACGCGCCCAAAGAATAGGCGACATAAAAATGGTAAGTCGTTGCTTTCGCATACCTCGCCTATTTTGTGTGCATTTCTGTGCCTGCTTTTGGTTCTTGCGTCCGACGGAGCATTTGGCAATCTGTTTCTGCGGCGGCAAAAAAGTTCACTGAGGGGAACAGCGCGCCGGGGACATTCACCGCTCGCGTGCTGAGGCGCCGGGCGTTCGGAGCAAGCGTCATGTCGCAAGTCAAAATGTGGGGCCAGGAGGAATTCTGGGGCCTCGGGTTCGAGTGGGACCCGCAATGGCTCCTCACCCCCGCCCAGAAGGAATTGCAGGCCAAGCTCATCGCTTTATGCGAAACCACGCTGCGCGCCAACGCCATCGAGAGCGACGCGCAATACATCTATCCCCGCAAGAATTTCGAGGCGCTCGCCACCCTCGGCCTGCTGTCGCTGACGGTGCCCAAGGACCTTGGCGGCCTCGGCGAAAGCCATGTCTGCGCGGCCATGGTGGTGGAAACCATCGCGCGCTACGGCTGCCCCTCCACCGCCATGTGCTACACCATGCACCTCGGCGCCGTGGCGGCGGCCTTGTTGCGCTATCACGACAACGTCCGCCTCACCGACATTCTCAAGCGGCTCGACGCCGATGTGCTGATCGGCACCCTGTCCTATTCCGATCCCGAGACCGGCTCGCACTTCTGGTATCCCATCTCCTCCAAGGCCGAGGCCTTCGGGGATGGCTGGAAGATCACCAAGAAGGCCTCCTGGACCACCTCCGGCGGGTTTGCCGACTGGTACATCCTCCAGACCACCAGCCCCGGCTTCTCGGGCGATTATTCCGACCTCTCCTGCTTCCTGGTGCTCAAGGACGACGTGAAGTCCAATCCGTCCGAATGGGACGGCCTCGGCCTGCGCGGCAACCAGTCCGGCCCGATCCAGGTGGAAGGCGTGGTGATCCCCAAGGACGCCATGGTCGGCCCTATCGGCGACGGCGCGAAATCCAATGACGAGGTGGTGGACCCGTTCTTCCTCACCTGCTCCTCCGCCTGCTGGAACGGCATCTCGCTCGCGGTGATCGACATCGCCAAGCGCCACACCACCCGCAAAACCCACAATGACGTGGGCATGCGCGTCGCCGATTATCCGACCATCCAGGATTATGTCGGCGAGGCGATCATGGACACCAATGCGTGCCGCGCCTTCGTCTTCCAGATGGCCCAGGCGCTCGACAGCGTGACCAATAATTGCGACTGGTCGATCCACAAGGACCTCGACGCGCTGCCCCGCTCGGCGCTGCTGCATTGGCTGTGGCAGGTGAAGTTCGAGGCCGCCAAGAACGTCACCCACGTCACCGACAAGATGCTGCACGCCTGCGGCGGCACCGGCTATCGCCCGGCGCTGCAGATCGAGCGCTATCTGCGCGACGGCAAGGCCGGCTGGGTCATGGGCCCCACCAATGAAGTGCTGCGCCAGTTCGTCGGCAAGGCCTCGCTGCTGGGCTTCGAGAGCCTGGATTACTGGAACAAGTCCATCAACCAGCGCATGCTCAACAATGAAGTGAAGAAGATGGACGACGCGCAGAAGCGCGCCTTCGCCGAGAAGCTCCTCGCCGAGCTTCAGCCGGCCAAGGTGGCGTGAACCGCGCCGCCATGCAGCCGGACGCCGGAAGCCGCGGCACGGATGCGCACCAGGGGGGACAAGGCTTGTCCCTTCTGCCGGCTTCGGTCACCTTCCCGGCATCGGGCGTTCCGCTCGGTGCCGGCGGCCTTGCCGTCGCCGGAGAACGCGGGAGCAAGGAGCGCCTTCCACCCATGACCCGCATTGATCTCGACGCCCGCTTCGATCCGCGCGAACTGCGCAATGTGCTCGGCCGGTTCGCCACCGGCATCGCCGTGGTGCTCGGCCGCGACGAACAGGGGCCGCTGGGCGTGACGGTGAATTCCTTTTCCTCCGTCTCCCTCGACCCGCCGCTGATCCTGTTTTCCATGGCGCGCTCGCTGCAGTCGCTGGCGCGGCTGGAGAAGCTGCAATTCTTCACCGTGAACGTGCTGCTGGAGGGGCAGGAGGAATTGTCCAACCGCTTCGCGCGCGGCGGCGCCGACAAGTTCGCCAATGTCGAGCTTCACGAAGGCCATTCCGGCGCGCCCTTGCTGCGCCCGGCCCATGCGGCCTTCGAATGCGCCGCCTATGCCCATTATGACGGCGGCGACCATGAGATTTTCGTCGGCCGCGTGGTGCATTTCCATGCCGAGGGCGAGGGCGCCCCGCTCATCTATTACCGCGGGCGCTATCGCTCGCTGACCGATCCGGACTGAAGCCCATGGATGCCATCGCCGCGCCTCCCCTCTCTTCCGGTCCGCCTTCGGCGCCCCGCTCGCTCGCCGAGCGCCGCGTGGTGCCGGGCGGCGGCTGTGCCGCCTTCGCGCTGAAGGCGGGCGATGAAATCCGCATCACCGATCCCGAGGGCCTCCAGGCCGCCGATCTCTTCGCTTTCGACGGCACAGGCGCGGATGCCGCGCCAGCGCTGGGGCTTGACGCCGCCCCGCGTGGCGCGCCGCTCTCCGCGCGCCTGGCCGGGGAGGGTGGGGCGGAGGTTGCCCGCCTGCTGGCGCAACGCGGCATCGATACCGCCGCGCCGGCGCGCATCCTGCTGGGCGAGAGCGATGCGCCGGGCGCCGAGGCGCGCCTGACCGCGCTCACGGATCTTCTGGTGGTGATCGCTGCCGGCGGCCCGCTGATGGCACCCGACGAGCAGAGCCCGCCGACGGAGCTGAAGGTCGACGTCTCCCGCGTCGCCGGCTCCCTGCCGGACCTTCCCCCGCCGCTGGGCGAAGTGGTGCTGGACCTGCGCATTCCCGCCGCCCGCGCCAAGGCCTATCGCGTGAAGGCCGGCGATTATATCCAGATCATCGACGTGGAAGGCCGGCAATGCTCCGACTTCCTCGCCTTCGATGCCAAGGCGCTGGACGAAGAGGGGCTGGAATACGGCCTCGATTCCACCACCACGCGCACGCTCATGGGCTCGGCCTTCCCCGGCCCCGGCCTGCATTCGAAATATTTCGACGAGCGCCAGATGCCGCTGGTGGAAGTGGTGCGCGACACCGTGGGCCGGCACGATACGTTCGCGCTCGCCTGCTCGGCCAAATATTACGAGGACATGGGCTATCCCGGCCACGACAATTGCTCGGACAATTTCAACCTCGTCCTGAAGCCTTACGGCATCAAGGAGAAGCGCGGCTGGCCGGCGATCAATTTCTTCTTCAATACCTGCGTCGAAACCTCAAATGCGCTGACCATGGACGAGCCCTGGTCGCGCCCCGGCGATTATGTGCTGCTGCGGGCCATGACGGACCTCGTCTGCGCCTCCTCCTCCTGCGCCGACGACATCGATTCCGCCAATGCCTGGCATCCGACCGACATCCATGTCCGCGTCTATGACGGCGGCACCCCCATTTCCAAAGGAACCGCGTTTCGCATGAGCCCCGAAGCCGAGCCGCGCCTGACGCGGGAGAGCGCCTTCCACCCCCGGATCGCCGAGCAGACCCGCAATTTCGTGGAATATCGCGGCTTCTGGCTGCCCACCTGCTTCACCGGCGCCGGGCCGATCGCGGAATATTGGGCCTGCCGCGAGAAGGCGGCGGTGATGGATCTTTCGCCCCTGCGAAAGTTCGAGGTGACCGGCCCGGACGCGGAACTGCTGCTCCAGCGCACGGTCACGCGCGACATCCGCAAGCTTTCGGTGGGGCAGGTGGTCTATACCGCGCTCTGCTACGAGCACGGCGGCATGATCGACGATGCCACCATTTTCCGCCTCGGCCCGGCGAATTTCCGCGTGGTGTGCGGCGAGGAATTCACCGGCAAATGGCTGCGCGACAAGGCCGCCGAATGGGGCCTGAAAGCCTTCGTCAAATCCTCCACCGACCAGCTCCACAATATCGCCGTGCAGGGGCCGCTCAGCCGCGAGATCCTGGCCGAAATCATCTGGACCTCGCCGGTGCAGCCTTCGATTTCCGAGCTGAAATGGTTCCGCTTCGCCATCGCCCGCCTCGGCGGGCCGCAGGGGCCGGCGCTGGTCGTCTCGCGCACCGGCTATACCGGCGAACTCGGGTTCGAGATCTGGTGCCATCCCAAGGATGCGACCGCGCTGTGGGATGCGGTGTGGGCGGCCGGCGCGCCCAAGGGGATGACGCCGCTCGGCCTCACCGCGCTGGACATGCTGCGCATCGAGGCGGGGCTTGTCTTCGCCGGCTATGATTTCTGCGACCAGACCGACCCGTTCGAAGCCGGCATCGGCTTTGCGGTCGCGAACAAGGACGAGGATTTCGTCGGCCGCGAGGCGCTGTTGCGGCGCAAGGCCAATCCGGCCCGCAAGATGGTGGGGCTTCTCATCGGCTCCAATGACGATGTGGGCCATGGCGACCCCATCTATAGCGGCCGCGCCCAGGTGGGCGTCGTCACCAGCGCCACCAAGTCGCCGATCCTGAAGCAGAATATAGCGCTGGCGCGGCTCGATATCGCGGCGGCGGAGGCGGGCGGTCCGATCGAGATCGGCAAGCTGGACGGCCACCAGAAGCGCATTCCTGCGCAGATCGTGCCGTTCCCGCATTTCGACCCGCAGAAGACGCGGGTGCGGGCGTAAGGGGCGAGCTTTTGGCGATGGGCTGGCCTTGCCCCTCACCCGTCCGCTGCGCGGCCGACCTCTCCCCGTGGGGGGAGGTGAGGGGCCGGGCGGTGTTCCGGCGAGGGGTGTTTGGGCGAGAGAACGCAAAACCCCCTCTCCCCGCTGGGGAGAGGGGTGGGGTGAGGGGGGCGGCGCAGGCGTCGGGCCTTGGAATTTTGACCTGAAGCGGAAAGGCATCATGAGCGATCAAGGCATCAAGAGCCGGCCCAAATATGCGCCGCTGGAACTGGACCTGGCCGGGCGGCATCATCTGCTGCTGGTGGACGGTCCGGCGCTGCCTGCGGAGGCCCTGGCCGAGGGGTTCGAGCCGACCGCGTTCGAAACCTGGACCGTGGTGAACCGCAGCGCGCTGCTGCCCGTCTCCGTGGTGGATGCACAGGGCGAGAGCGTGCGGCCGTTCCGCGCCAACGGCCATCTGTTCTCGGCCCTGGAAGAGCGTCTCGCGCGCGAAACCATGGGCCTGCGCCTCTACGCCACCGGCTCCGAGCCGTTTCTGTGGGATGTGTTCCGCATCGCCGATAAGGCCGGCATGAGCCGCCAGGAAATCCGCCTCGCCCATGCCGGAAGCAAGGCCAGGCGGGTGTTCTGCGTGCATTGCCGCACCTATGGGGAAGGCGTCACCACCTCCATCTTCACCTGCGGCGGCTGCGGGGCGAACCTGTTCGTGCGCGATCATTTCTCCCGCCGGCACGCGGCCTTCATGGGCGTGCAGGTGGATGCCGAAGTGCCCGGCGCGGTTCCTGATGCCGAGGAGCTTTACGCATGATTGCTTCAGGTCCGATCCCGGTCCGCATCCATGAGATCGAACAGCTTTCGCCCACGCTGAAGCGCTTCGCCTTCGCGCCCTTGCACGGCGGGCCGCTGCCGACGCCCTCCGCCGGCGCCCATGTCCTGGTCACCCTGCGCCATGAGGGGCGGGTGATGAAGAATGCCTATTCCCT
This sequence comes from Roseixanthobacter finlandensis, assembly GCF_043195105.2. Taxonomy (NCBI): domain Bacteria; kingdom Pseudomonadati; phylum Pseudomonadota; class Alphaproteobacteria; order Hyphomicrobiales; family Xanthobacteraceae; genus Roseixanthobacter; species Roseixanthobacter finlandensis. The sequence goes on from NZ_CM195536.1 coordinate 1,721,977, forward strand.
GGTCTCCCCGCCCGAGAGCCGGGCGCGCTATGAAATCATCGTGCGGCACGTGGCCCAGTCGCGCGGCGGCTCGCGGTTTCTGCATCAGAGCGTGGCGCGCGGCGACGTGATCGAGATCGGCGTTCCGGGCAATCTGTTTCCGCTTGCGGCCAAAGCGCGGAAGCATCTGCTGATCGCGGGCGGCATCGGCATCACGCCGCTCTTGTCCTATGTGCCGGCGCTGAAAGCGCGCGGCGCGCGGTTCGAGCTGCACCAGCTGTGCACGGCGGACGAGGCGCCGGTGTTCGAACAGCTGCTGGCGCCCCACGCGGCGGGAGAGGACATCTTCATCCACGGCAACGGGCGCGCGGCGTTCGATCTCGCCGGGATTTTGGCGCGCCAGCCGCTCGGCACCCATGTCTATACCTGCGGCCCGCGCGCGCTGATGGATGCGGTGATCACGAGCGCGGCCGCGCTCGGCTGGCCTTCAGGCAAGATCCACCGCGAGAGCTTCGGCGATGCCTCCGGCGGCCTGCCGTTCAAGGCGGTGCTGGCGAAATCCGGCATCGAGATTCAGGTCGCCGACAACCAGACCTTGCTGGAGGCGCTGGAGGCGCAGGGCATCGCCGCGCCCTGCCTGTGCCGCGGCGGGGCGTGCGGGGAATGCAAGCTCGATGTGCTGGACGGCGAGGTGGAGCACCGCGACGACTTCCTCTCGGCGGAGGAGAAGGCCTCGCAGAAATTCATGATGCCCTGCGTCTCGCGCGCCCGCACCGCGCAGGTGGTGCTGGATTTTTGAAAGTGTCTCCCTCTCCCCGATGGGGAGAGGGTTGGGGTGAGGGGCGAGAGAGCCCCTTCGGCGACCTTGTTCGTCCGGAATGGCTCTGCCCCCTCACCCGTCCGCTACGCGGCCGACCTCTCCCCGTCGGGGAGAGGTGAAACCCCGGCGGCCCCCTCTTTGGGGTGGGCTCGGTCAGCTCCCTCTCCCCGAGGGGGAGAGGGCTGGGGTGAGGGGCGAGGGGCCCTTTCGGCGAGCTGGAATTCGTCCGGAAAGGCTCTGCGCCCTCACCCGTCCGCTACGCGGCCGACCTCTCCCCGTCGGGGAGAGGTGAAACCGAGTGGTCGCCTCTTCGGGTGGGCTCGGCTAGCTCCCTCTCCCCGTCGGGGAGAGGGTTGGGGTGAGGGGGGCGCTTCTCACGCCGCGCCGATGCTTCTGCGGGGGATGCGGCGTTCCCCCTCCCTAACCCTCCCCCGCACGCGGGAGAGGGGATGTTCCCAGACTTTCTTCGTGACCGGAAGGATGTGCCATGACCCTTCAATTCAAGCCCAATGAAACCTTCCGCCGCGACTTCACCTATCGCAATTCCAGCGCGGCTATCCTGCACTTTCCGTTTCCGTTCCCCGAAGACCAGTACATGTATTCGGTGAACATCGAGCCCCATGTGAAGGGCGGCGCGAGCCCGGCCTATGACCATGTGTTCGATGTCGACGAGCATTATGTCGCCGAATGCCGCGAGCGCGCGCAGGTGCTGGCGGAAGATCCCAAGCGCTGCCAGGTGCTGCCGCACATGATGGCGGCGCAATGGGACACGCTCGAACTCATCATGGAGAATCTGGCCGCCGATTATCCCGAGCATTTCTCGCTCACCAAGGCGGGCGATTTGTGGACCTGGATCAACCGGCCGCTCGGCCTCCACCAGAGCTTCACCTTCGGCAAGGCGGAAACCCTGCCGTGCCCGCCGTTCGAATATATCACCCGCCAGGCCCAGGGCGATTTCACCTTGCAGGACCAGCGCGAGGACAATCTCTATGTGGACGGCGGCATGGTCACCACCCAGGCCGACTGGTCGTTCGAATTCGACATCGGCATGAGCTTCCACGAATGGCACGGCCCGGTGCCGCTGGCGCATGAGCAGGGGGTGTTCGACCGCGCGCTGAAATATCTGCTGCGCCTGCAATATGGCGCGCCGGTGCGGCGGCTGAACTGGACCATGACCATCAATCCGCGCCTCGACACCTCGCCGGAGAATTATCCCGTCTGGGGGCCGGACAAGGCGAGCGTGACGCCGGAGAACGTGGGGCAGAAGGTGCATCTGCGGGTGGAATTGCAGACGCTGTATCGCCTGCCGCGCTCGAACGCGATCCTGTTCGGCATCCGCTGCTATCTCGCCAGCCTGGAGGAGGTGGCGCGGGTGCCCAAATGGGGCAAGCGGCTGCATCGCGTGCTGCGCGATCTGCATCCCGACATCGAGGCCTATAAGGGCCTGCCACGCTTCCGGCAGATGGCGGTGGACTATCTCGCCCCGCTCGACGATGGCGCGGCGCTTTCCAAGGGTATCCAGAGCGAACTGACCACGCTCTGAGCCGAACAGGGCAGGGCCGCGCGGCCCCGCCCTTTTCGGGGTTACGCCGGCGCGGCGGCTTCCTGCACGCCGACGGTTTCCTTGGCTTCCTTCACCATCGTCGCCGCCGCCAGGCCCACCAGCGAGATCGCCGGCAGCATCAGGATGGCATAATGATAGGCCTGCGCCGAATATTGCCCGGTGTCGCCCGAGCCGCCGACCAGATCCAGCACCAGGCCGAACGCCCATTCCGCGATCCCGCCCGCGAGCATGATGATCATGTTCGTGGAGGCGAGCGCGGTGCCCGTGACGGTGTGGGGATTGTGCTCCACGACGGTGGCAAAGCAGATCACCTGCGAGCAGGAAGCCAGCCCCAGCAGGAGCAGCAGCAGATAGGCCACCGGCAGCGACATGCCGGGAATGACCGCGATCACGAAGGTCACAACCACCGTCGCCGCGCTGGCGTAGAGCAGGATCGGCCGGCGGATGCCGAGCTTGTCGGAGGCAAAGCCGGCGAGCGGCCCGCCCACCAGCCAGCCCACATACATCATGGAAACCGCGCCGGTGGCCTCAAGCTTCGAGGCGCCGGTGACGGCGGAGATATATTCCGCGCCCCACAGCGCGCCCAGGATCGACAGCGGCATGTAGAGCGCCGCGCCGATGATGCCGAGATACCAGCTCTGCGGGTTCGCATAGACGATGCGCAGCGCCCGCAGCACGTTGGGCTTGTAGGGATGGGGCACGTCGGTGCCCGCCGGCGGGCGGCTCGGGATCACGAACACGATCAGCGCCGTGATGCCGATGCCGACGAAGCCCGCGCCCACGAGCGCGCTCTGCCAGCCGAGCGTTTCCACCATGCGGGCGATGCCGGCATTGCCGATGATGGCGCCCGCCATGCCGAGCGAGGTGGTGAGCCCCGAGAGCCGTGCCAGCATGGAGCGGGGAAACCATTCGGCCGCGATATACATGGTGCCGACGAACGCGAACGCCGAGCCGAAGCCCTGCGCGAACCGCGCCGCCACCAGGAAGAAGCTGCTGGAGCCGATGATCTCCAGGAACGCGCCGGAGGTGCAGATCAGCGCCGAGACCACCAGCACCTGCTTCACGCCGAAGCGGTCGATGATGGTGCCCGAGATGAGCTGCATGGGCGAATAGACGAGATAATAAGTGCCCGCCGCCGCGCCCAATGCGGCAGCCGACAGGCCGAAATGGCTTTGAAGTTCCGGCTCCATGGCGGAGGGGGCGACGCGGACGAAGAATTCATACAGATAGAACAGGGCCGCGGTGCCCCAGATCATCCAGCCGTGCAGGGATGCCTTTCCCTGAAAGCCGGGTCCGCGATCCTCGATAAGCATGTCCCCCGCTCCAATGCGACCCGTTTCAAACAGGGTCCCATGAAGCCATCGGCAGGCCAAGCGGTTTTGCTTCCACTCTGCGGTGTGCAGCGCGGCAAATGTGGAAAAATCTCAAACCCTTGAGCGCGGCGGCGCAGGTTTTCTCAGCCGGGGCTCGCCAGCAGGTGCACGCTGAACAGGCGCTCGGCGTCGGTCCATGCCGCCTCGCTCCGCCAGCCGGCATTGGCTGCGAGGTCGGCGAAGCCATCCAGCGTGTATTTGTAGCTGCATTCGGTGTGCAGGCTTTCCCCCGCCGCGAAATGATAGGCGGCCCCCTCCAGGTGCACGGTCTGCGCCTCGGCGCTGACGAGGTGCATTTCGATCCGGCTCGCCGGCGCATTGAAGAAGGCGCGGTGCACGAAGGCCGACAGCTCGAAATCGGTGCCCAATTCGCGATTGGCGCGCACCAGCACGTTCTTGTTGAACTGCGCCGTCACGCCCGCCGCGTCATTATAGGCGGCATGGAGCCGGCGCGGGTCCTTCACCAGGTCCACGCCCACGATCATGCGGCTGCCGGGGCCGAGGGTTTCGCGGGCTTGGGCGAGGAAGTCGCGCGCGTCGGCCGGTTCGAAATTGCCGATGGTGGAGCCGGGGAAAAAGCCCAGCAGCGGGCGGGCCCGCGTCATCTGCGGCAAGGCGAAGCGCTGGGTGAAATCCTCCGCCAGCGGCAGGATCTCGATGCCCGGATAGGCGCGGCGCAGGTCGGCGGCGGTGCGCTCCAGGAATTCGGCGGAAATATCCACCGGCACATAGGCCGCGAGATGGGGAATGCGATCCAGCAGCAGGCGCACCTTCACGCTGGCGCCGCTGCCGAATTCCACCAGCACCCCGCCCGGCGGCAGCAGGACCGCCAGATCCTCCGCATGGTCGCGCAGGATGTCGATCTCGGTGCGGGTGGGATAATATTCGGCCAGCTGCGTGATCTGCTCGAACAGGGCCGAGCCGGCGGCATCATAGAAATATTTCGGCGCGAGACGCTTGGTGCGGGCGGACAGCGCGAGCGCGAGATCGCGGGCGAATTCCGCACTCGGGGCCAGCGGCTCCGCGCGTTCGGCGGCATGGGACAGGGGCATGAGGTCTCCTCGATCAGATCGCTTCGTCGGCGAGGCGCAGTCCGGTGAACTGCCAGCGCTGATGGGGATGGAAGAAATTGCGATAGGTCGCGCGCTCATGCCCTTGCGGAGTTGCGAGTGAGGAGCCGCGCAGCACCATCTGGTTGATCATGAACTTGCCATTATATTCGCCGAGCGCGCCAGGGGCGGCGCGATAGCCGGGATAGGCGCCATAGAAGCTGCGCGTCCATTGCCACACCACGCCGAAGGCATCGGCGAGGAGGCCCTTGCCGGCCGCCACCTCGAACGCCTCTTCCGTCGGCAGGGATTTGCCGGCAAAGCGGGCGAAGGCGTCGGCCTCGTAATAGCTCACGTGGCAGACCGGGGCGGTGAGATCCACTGGCCGAAGGCCGCCGAGGGTGAGGGCGAACCAATGCCCGTCCACCTGCCGCCAATAAAGCGGCGCCTCCCAGCCGCCGGCCTGGACGGCGCCGAAGCCTTCCGACAGCCACAGCAGCGGGTCGCCATAGCCGCCGGCTTCCATGAAGGCGAGCCAGTCGCCATTGGTGACCAGATGCCGGTCGATTTTCGTCGGTGGCACCAGCACCTGATGGGCGGGCCCCTCATTGTCGAAGGAAAAGCCCGTGCCCTCGTGGCCGATGCGATAGATCCCGCCGGCCAAAAGCACCTGTTCGCGCGGATCCTCCCCCACGTCCGGCCCGGTGGACGGGGCGGTCCAGGCGGGATCAAAGGCGGGGTTGGTGGGGTTCTGGGAAAAGGCGTGGAGAATGTCGGTCAGCATCAATTCCTGATGCTGCTGCTCATGGTTGAAGCCGATCTCCATCAAGGCGGCGATGGCGGGGAGGCGGGCGTCCTCCACCTGTTCCAGCAGCGCGATCACCGCCGCGTCCACATGGGCGCGATAGGCGCCGACCTCTTGTGCGGTCGGACGTGAGATCAGCCCGCGCTTGGGCCGCTCGTGGCGCGGGCCGGCGGAGACATAATAGGAATTGAACAGGAAGGCGAAGCGCTCGTCGAACGGCACATAGGTCGGCGCATGCGCGCCCAGCACGAATTGCTCGAAAAACCAGGTGGTATGGGCGCGATGCCATTTGATGGGGCTGGCATCGGGCATGGACTGGAGGATCTGGTCCTCGGCGGAAAGGGGGGCGGACCGCCGCTCGGTTTCCCCGCGTATGGACCGATAGGCCGCGATCAGGCCGGAACGCTGGGCCGTTGCCGCAGTTTCTGTCCGGGCATGCGATGCGGCGGGCGCGGCCTGGGATGGCCAGGACATGGGCTTCTCCATTTTCCGCCGGCGTGATGCCTGACCGGCAGCTTGATCGGGTCCAACGTCGGGTCCGCCCGCCGGTTCCGAAAGGGGGGGCGGGAATTTTTTCGTCGCCGGTGCGCTTATGACAGCGGCTTGGCTTCATAATGAAGCAAGGGAGATTCTATTTCAAAAAATGCCGATAACGTCCGACAAACCCTCGCTGCGCCGCCTGCAATATGCCGCCTTGCCGTACCGGCAGCGGCAGGATGGGGAAGTGCAGATCCGCCTGATCACGTCGCGCGAGACGCGCCGCTGGGTGATGCCCAAGGGCTGGCCCATCAAGGGCCTGACCCCGCCGCAGACAGCGGCGCGCGAAGCCTATGAGGAAGCCGGGCTGATCGGCGCCATGTCGCCTGCCGCGGCCGGCATCTACAGCTATGAGAAGCGCCTCTCGCCCACCCGCTCGGTGCCGTGCGACGTGATGGTGTTTCCCATGAAGGTGAAGCGCTATGTGAAAAAATGGCCGGAGCGGCTGGAACGCGTCGGCTTCTGGTTCAGTGCCGAGAGCGCCGCTGCCGCGGTGCAGGAAGAGGGGCTCGCCCTGATTATCCTCCAGTTCGCCGCCACGCTCACCGCGCGGCACGCGGCGAAAATGGCCGCCCAGGAAGAGGAACGCGCCGCCCAGGCCGCCGCCAAGCTGAAAACCGCCGCCAAGCCGAAAGCGGCCGCGAAGGGAACGGCCCCGGCTGAAATCGCGCTGGCGCCCGTCGCTGAGGGGGCGACAGGGAAGGCGGTGGGCAAGAAAACCGAGGCCAAGAAGGCGGAGGCCAAGAAGGCGGAGCCCAAGAAGGCGGAGCCCAGCGAGGCGGGGCCGAAAAAGGCCAAGGCGAAAAATGCCGCGCTGAAGAAGGTGAGCATTCCGCTTCAGGTCGCGGCGAAGGGACCGGTTTCGGATGGGGAAGGCGGTGCCGCTCCTGCTGGGGGCGCCTTGGCTGGGGTATCGGGAAAGGCCGGGACGGACACGTCGCGGGCCAAGAAGTCGACGCCCAAAAAACCCTTGCTTGAAAAACCCTTGCCTGAGAAACCCTTGCCTGAGAAATCCCCGGCGAAGAAGCAGCCGGCCAAGGCGCGGGATGGAAAAGCGCAGAATCTGAAAGCGCACGATACGGGCGCGCGGGGCGTTGCGCTAGAGCGGTGGGCGGCTGTCGGCGCGCGCGTGGATTCTGCTTCGATCTCGCCCGCGCACGTGGTGCTGCCGGACGCCGACGGCACGACGGCGGCCAGCGACAGGCCGGCCAATGGCAAGCAGTCCAATGGCAAGATACCGGAGGGCAAGATACCGGAGGGCGAGAACCGCGGTCGCGAGAACCGCGATGGCGAGAAGCGCGACACCAAAAAGGCGGGGGCCAAGAAGGCGGGGGCCAAGAAGGCGGAGGCCAAGAAGGCGGAGGCCAAGAAGGCGGAGGCCAAAAAGGCGGGGGCCAAGAAGGCCAGCGTCAAGAAAGCCGCGCGCAAACCAGGGCTGGCGGAGACCTCGGGGGGCGCGGGTCCGGCGGGTGATCGCTCCCCGACGCGGCCCGGCGACGGCATGGCGCCCGATCTTTAGGAGCGCCACCACGCCTACGGGCCGGGCTTAGGCGATACTGGCCGTGCGGGCTTACTTTGCGTCATGCTGGCGCCTGCGGCGGGACTGGCTTCGGGTGTGCCGCGCGCAATCGCTGCGCTTGCGCTTGCGCTGTTTGAAATGACACGAAACCATGTCACACATGCCCCGGCTTCCGTGCGCGGGGGGCTTCGTGCGGGGCGAAATCCCGCCGGCGCCTGCGGCCGAAGCTGCCGCGCCGTGCCAGAGGGGCGCGGCCCCTAATCGCAGCGAGCTTTAAGGAAACCGGCCATGAGCGATCTTGTCTTCATCGCCTTCCCCACGGAACAGCGGGCCGTCGAGGTTCGCGACAAGATCCTGGGCATGCAGAAGGAATATCTCATCGAGCTCGGCGATGCGGTCATCGCCGTCAAGGATGAGAACGGCCACATCAAGCTGCACCAGCTGATCAACACCACGGCCACCGGCGCCATGTCGGGCGCTCTGTGGGGCACGCTGATCGGCTTCATCTTCATGATGCCGCTGGTGGGCACGGCCATCGGCGCGGCCTCGGGCGCGCTCGGTGGCGCGCTGACCGATGTCGGCATCAACGACCAGTTCGTGAAGGATGCGGCCGGCGCGCTGCAGCCCGGCACCGCCGGCCTGTTCCTGCTGATCCGCAAGATGACCACCGACAAGGTGCTGGAAGACCTGCGCGGCGTCGGTGGCACGGTGATGAGCACGTCTTTTGACCATACCAAGGAAAATGCGCTGCGCGACGCGCTCGCCGCCCATGCGGCGTGCGAGGTCACCGGCGAGCCCGCCCCGGCGCCGGCCGTCGGCGAAGCCCCGGCCGCGCCGACCGCCTGAGCATTTCGCGCCGTCGCACTTAAAATAAGGGGACCGTCCGCCGCCCGGCGAACGGTCCCTTTTTCATGTCGGGCGATGCGCTCAGCGCCACCAGCCGCCGGGACGATAGACCCAGGTATTGCCCCGGCGCACCCAGGTGCCATCGCGATAGCGGAAGCCGGGCCGGCCGGCGACCCAGCGGCCGGGCACCCAAACATAGCGGCGGCGGCGCGGATCCCAGGTCCAGAAGCCGGACACCCAGACCCAGCCCGGACGGGGCGGGGGCGGGCGGCGCTCGATGCGCAGCGGCGGCGGCGGCGGCTGAATGAAGATCTGGGCATCGGCCTGGCTCGACGCGGCAATGGGCGCGGCGGCGGCGATGCCGGCGGTGAGCAGACCGCCGAGAAGGGACCGTCGAGAGATCATGGGAGATATCCTTGAATACGTCCGGCGCACCGGGCGGAATCAGGCATTCCCCCTGGCGGCAGGCGGCGTGTGTGGCAGAGCCTTATGGCGTTTTTGCGCGGGATCGCGCCGTCTTGGAGGCCACCTTACCTCTTCCAGCATGGGCGCTGCGCCCTAAGTCTTTGAAGTCGCGACGGCAGCTGCAAGGCGTCGCTGAAGATTGCGTTAACCTTGTTTGTGGACAACGGCTTGGGGGTACCGGCGTCAGCCTCCACGCGAGCTGTTCAGCCGACATTTACCGGGGATCTCCTGAAAGCAGGTGCATCCCTCTTCCGCCGTCTTTCGCTTCCTCGTCCTTCGTTCGTCAGGGCCGGGCGTGTCCCGGCCATCGACACCGGGCCGACGACGCGGGCCTTGAAAAGCCGGCGCAGGGCGCGCCGGTCAGTGGGTCCACGCGCAGAGACCGGGCTCAATGCCAAGCTCCCTGCGCCCAGTTCAGTGCACCAAGTTCAGTGCGCCAAGTTCCCTGCGCCAGGCTCAATGCGCCAGGAACAGCGGCACCGGCGAACGCTCGATCAAGGCGCGGGTGAAGCCGCCGAGCACCCATTGCTGAAGCCGCGAGTGCACGAACGCGCCCATCACCACCATATCGGCGCGGAACAGGCCCGCTTGCCCGCGCAGCGTCTCGGCCGCATCGCCATCGCGCACGCTGATGTCGTTCACGCTCACCTTCACGCCGTGTCGCGCGAGGTTCGGCGCCAGCTCGGCGCCGGGGATGGCGTGGGCCAGATCCTTCTCGCCCTTGATGCAGAGGATTTCCACCTCCTGCGCGGCCTTCAGCAGCGGCAGGGCGAAGGCGACCGCGCGGGCCGCGCGCTCGCTGCCGTCCCAGGCGATCACGATGCGCTCGGCGCGGAAGGTGGTGAAGCCCGGCGGCACGGCCAGCACCGGGCGACCGCCGCGAGTGACCACGTTTTCGATGATGTCGCGGCCAATTTCCATCGGCTCGGGCGTGGTTTCCAGCACGGTTATGTCATGCACGCGCGCCTGGCCGACGAAAGCGTCCAGCAGGTCCGCGAGGGGTAATTGCAGGTTTTCGATCGAGCAGGTGAGGCCCGAGGCATCGGCCGCGCCGCGTGCGCGCTCCAAGGTCGCGACCGCTGCTTCGCGCACCCGGCGGTTTTCCGAGCCGGCGAGTTCCGAGGCGAAATGACCGAGGGCGCTGCGTGGCACGCTGACCTTCAGCGCCGCCGCCTGCACCGTGATATGCGCCCCCGCCGCCTGGGCGAAGGAGAGGCCGTAGGCCAATGCGGAGCTGGCGCGATCCGTGCCTTCCTCCGTGATGCCGACGAGGATGCTCTTGAAATCTGAGACAGAGGTCACGGCGTTGCTCCTCACTGTATTCATTATATTCTTACGCTACGGCATTTGACGCGCATGCCTGAATGATTCAAGTCAAAAGCCTGTGGCCGCGCTTTCCACCGGCTCCGGCGTGGGCGCTGCCGCCTGTCAGAACGGCACCGAGAGGCGGGCGCTGAGCTCCTGGGCGAGGAAATCATTGCCAGTCTGCGCCTTGTATTCGGCCCGCACCTCATAGCCCTTGGCGTTCACCAGCTGGAGTCCGGCGGTCACGTCCAAAAGCGTCGCGGGCAGGGGCACGGAATTGGTGAAGCTGGGCACGGAGGGCGCGGCGCCCGCAAGGCGACTCTGGAAAGCCAGGCTGTCGTTGGACAGGAAGGTCACGCCGACGCTGCCATAGGGCCGCAGCCAATAGTCCGGGCTGAGGTCGACGCGGGCGCCGAGCTCCACCGCCGGGCTGAAGGCGAGCGTCCATTCCTTCAGCGAGGAGATGGAGAGGTTCAGCGGCCCGGCCTGGGTTTCCGAATAGCCGGGCATATAGGTGTAGAGCAGGTCGAGATCGGCATAGGGCCGCAGATACCAATTGGCGAACGCCAGCTCATAGGAGGCGCGGGCTCGCGCGCCGGCGGTGAACACGCTGGCGCTGCCTTCGGCGATCCAGCGATTGCCGCCAAGGAAGATGTTGCGGGTGTTGTCATAGCTGCCGAAACCGGCATGCCCGGCGAGCGAGAACAGCCACGGCCCCACCTGGTGCTTCACCGAGAGCGCGCCGTCTGCACCCTCGCCATCCGAGGAGCCGAAGCCGTTATTGGTGGTGAGAGAGGTGTCCGAATAGCCCACCGTGGCGCCCACGAACCAGTCGGTGATCACTTCCTTCTGGGTGCCGATGCGATAGGTGAGGGCGTCGAGCGTGAAGCCGCTGCCGTTGCTATCGGCATATTGCTCGGCGCGGCTGCCGATCACGCGCGCCCAGGTGCAGTCGGTCTCCGCCAGCAGGGTTCCGGTGCCGGAGAAAACCGGGCAGCTCAGGGCCGCATTCAGAGACGCGCGCGCGCCGCGGGTCTGGTTCACGGCGGCGGCCTGCATCTGATCGCCGGAAAGATTCTGCAAGGCGCGCTCGTAGCCGGCCGCCGTCTGCACATTGGCGAGGCTGGCGAACACCGAGGACAGGCCGGTGGAGGTCGCGTTCCAGGACTGCTGGAGCGATTGCGCCATCGCCGCCTCATTGGCGGTGAGGGAGACGTTCGACGGGGTGAAATTGGCCGTCGGGGTCAGCAGCAGGGTATTGTCCTGCTGGTCCAGGCCGAAGCTGATGACGCCCAGGGCGGAGGGCTGGATCACCTGCGCGCTGCCGGTCATCGCGCCGGTGCTGGAGAGGATGGTGTAGGTGAGCGGCAGCAGGTTCGCGCCGACCAACGGCTGCACGCTGCCACCGAGGGTCGTGGTGCCGGAGACGTTCAGCACGTCGTTGGTCTGTCCGGCATTGACGGCGGCATTGATGTCGATGCCGAGAACGCCGCCTGTGCTCTGGGTGAAGTTTCCCTGCAGCATGGTGGAAAGCTCCACATTGCGGCCGCCGGGGTTCAGCGTCCCGGCATTGGTCAATGACCCGCCATAGGGGACGTCCTCGAACGTGGTGCTGGTGCCGAGCCCGACCAGCGGGCCGGGATTGAAATGCGCCCCGGCCACATTCTGGAACGTGCTGGCCAGGGCCTGCGTCAGGTCCACATTGCCCGAGAGGGTGCCGGCATTGGTGATGGTGAAGCCTTCATACGTTCCGATGATCGCGGTGCCGGAAAGGGCGCTCACCTTGCTGCCCGCGCCGAACGTGACGGTATTGTAAATATTCCCGCCTTGGAGCACCAAGGCCGCGCCGGAGCCGCTGCCGCCGACCAAGGTGCCGGTGAAATTCACATTGATCGTGCCGCCGCCGCCGATGATGGCGCCATTCGTGGCCTGGAAACCGCTTTGCGCGAAGATGCCGGCGGCCCCTGCGCCGGTGGCGGAGATGGTGCCGGTCACGTCGATGTTCACACCGCCGCCGCCGAACAAGCCGTAAGCGCCACGCAGGGGGCCGGTCGCGGGCGGAAGCGCGATGCCCTGGGTCGAGCCGATGGCGCCGCCGCCTCCGCTGAGGCTCTGTGCGACGATGCCGTGCGCATTGGCCCCCGTGGTGGAGATCAGCGCGCCGCCCTGCGTGTTCGGCGCCATGGCGATGCTCACGACGCCGGCAAGCATATTGACGTCCGGGTCTGCGCTCGGCGGCAGCACGCTCATGCCCGTCGTGTTCATGGCGCCGCTATAGCCGCCGCCGCCGCCGATGGATTGGGCGAAGATGCCGATCGCGCCGGTGCCCGTGGTGCTGATGCTGCTGCCGCCGCCGAGCAGGATGTTTACATTGCCGCCCGCGCCGGCCCCGCTGCCGCCGACGCCGCCCGTGACGGTGACCGGCATGGTCGGGCCCGCGCCATCGGTGGCAAAGCCGCCGCCGCCGCCGATGGATTGGGCCAGGATGCCGAACGCATTGTCGCCGGTGGTGGTGACGGTGCCGGTGTGGGTGATGTTCACCGTGCCGCCGCCGCCGCTGGTCAGCGCGGAGCCGCCGATGGTGAGGGCAAGCGTGCCGTTCGCGGCATATAATTGCTGCGCATAGGCGGCGGCGATGGCGTTGAGATCGACCCCGAGGCCCAAGAGGCCTTGGACGATCTGGTTCTCGAGCGATGCGATTTCGGCATTGGTCGGGCCGTTCAGGCCGGCCTGTTCGGGATTGACGATGAACACGCCGCCGCCGCCGCCGATCGCCTGTCCGACGATGGCATGGGCTTCGCTGCCCGCCGTCTTGATGGTGCCGGAATTGGTGATCTGAACCGTGTCGGCACCGCCGGTGGCGCCTTGCTGGGCGTTGTTATTATTGGCGTTCGCGGCCGTGGAGCCGCCTACCGTGATGGAGGCAGTGAGCGAAAGGCTGGTGGAATCCACCGCCAGCCCGCCGACCCCGCCGCCGCCGCCCACGCTCTGGGCGAGGATGCCGAAGGCGGAATCGCCCTGGGTGCTGATGAGCGACGTGTTGCCCACGGTCACGAGATTGCCGGTGCCCGCCGCGCCGCCGGCGCCGCCGACCCCGACATTCACATTGATGACATTGCTGCCGGAGAGCGTGGCGCCCCCGCCATTGCCGCCGCCGCCGCCCACGGATTGGGCGAAGATGCCGAACGCGGCATCGCCCAGGGTGGTGATGCTGCCGGCATTGGTGACCGTGACGTCTTCACCGTTGCCGGCCGCCCCGCCCGCGCCGCCGACGGCAATATTCGCCTCGGTGGTCGGAAACGACAGCTTGAGGGCCTCGGACGCGGCATATTGGGGGAGCTTGGCGGCGAGGATCGCCTTCAGCTCGGATTCGATGGTGTCGGCGAGCACGCCGGCGAGCGCGCCCGCGGGGTCGGACGAAGCGGTGCCGCCGCTGCCGCCGCCGCCGCCCACCGATTGCGCCTCTATGCCGTGGGCGCCGTCGGCGGTGGTGGAGATGCTGGCGCCGGCGCTGTTGGCCACCGTCACCGCGCCGCCGTCGCCGCCGCTCCCGCCCTTGCCGCCCACCGAGAGGTTGAGCTGGTAATCATCGGTCCCGGCCGCCTGGCCCGCCGCCGCCGTGCCACCGCCTCCGCCCACCGACTGGGCGAAGATGCCGCGTGCATCCACGCCCGAGGTGGTGATGAAGCCGTTGTTGGTGACGTTGACCGCGCCGCCGGTATTGCCCGAACCACCGGTTCCGCCCACGCCGATGGAGGCGGCGAAGGATTCGTTGAACGAGAACGGAATGATGCTGGTGCTGAGATCGACGCCGGCCTGCTGGCCCGACCAGGACCAGGGCAGGCTCACCGAAGTCGCCGCCGTGCCGGTGCCGCCATTGCCGCCGCCGCCGCCGATGCTGGCGGCATAGATGGCGTCCGCCGCGAAGCCCGCGGTGCTCAGCGTGGCGTTGGGATTATTCGAGACGCTCACGCTCTCGCCGATGCCGCCGCCACCCCCGCCGCCGCCCACCGCCACCGAGAGGGCGAGCACGAGCGAGGAGCCGTAGGTATAGGTGGACGTCGCCGCATTGCCGCCATTGCCGCCGCCTCCGCCCACGGACTGGGCGAGGATGGCATAGGCCTGGTCGCTCTGGGTGCTGATGAAATTGAGGTTGCCGACCGTGACTTGGCCGCCGTTGCCGCCATAGGCGCCCGAACCGCCGATGCCGATGGTGACGCCGATGTTCGGGATTTCGCCATAGCCGAGGCTGTAGGAGCTGGAATTCGCATTGCCGCCGGATCCGCCGCCGCCGCCGATGCTGAGCGCTGCGATGCCCGCCGCGTCCAGGCCCTGGGTGGTGATGGTCGCGGCATTGATCACCTCTATGGCGCCGCCATTGCCGCCGAAGCCGCCGCCGCCGCCGAGCGCCACCGCGACGCTGGGCACCACGAAGCTGGCCGAAGTGGTACCCACCGTGCCGCCCGCCCCGCCGGCGCCGCCGACGCTCAATGCATAGATGCCGATGGCGGAATCATTGGTGGTGGCGATGAGGCCGGAATTCAGCAGGTTCAGCCCGCCACCCGCGCCGCCGCCGCTGCCGTTTCCGCCCACCGTGATGGAGATCGGCCCGAGCCCGTTCACCGCGCCGCCGGAATCCCCGCCGCCGCCGATGGACTGGCCGAACATGCCGTAGCCCTGGTCGCCCGAGGTGGTGATGATGCCCGTATTGGTCAGCGAAATGCCGGCGCCCGCGCCGCCGTTTCCGGCATTGCCGCCTTGCTCATAGACATGGCCGTTGGCCGCCCCGCCGGCGCCGCCGCTGCCGCCCTGGCTGACGCCGTAAATGCCATAGCCGCCGGTGCCGCTGGTTGTGATGGTGCCGGAACTCGTCACCGTCACCGCGAAGTCCACGGAGAGGGAGCCGCCCGAGCCGCCATCTCCGCCCGAGCCGCCATCGGAATCAAAGGTCTCGGAGGAGAGCCCGCCTGCGCCGCCATTGCCGCCCAGCGCGGCGGCATAAATGCCGTAGGAGGAGGTGCCATAGGTGGTGATGGCGGCGGCATTGCTGACGTACACCGTGCCGCCATTGCCGCCCTGGCCGCCGTCGCCGGCATTGCCGACGGTGCCGTTCTGGCCGGAACCTGTGCCCGCATTGCCGCCGACGCTGAGCGCGACGAGGCCGGAAGAGGTGGCCCCGTAGGTGGTCACGGAGGTGCCGACATAGGTGGTCAGCTCGCTGTTTCCTGCGTTGCCGCCGGCTCCGCCCCCTCCGCCGTCCGCGTCCCCGGCATTGGCATAGGCGCCGTTGCCGCCCGTGCCGCCCTGGGTGATGACGCCGAGCCCGGTCGAACTGGTGCCATAGGTGACCGCCTGGGCCGCCACGCCGGAGCTGTTGGCGAATTTCAGTATGGCGGGGACCCCCCCGCCACCGGCCCCGCCATTGGCGCCGGTGCCGTCCGCCGCCGATCCACCCGCGCCGCCGGTGCTGGCGACCCAGGCCGCCGGTGAGAACGAATAGTCCGCGCCGGCGAGGCTCGTGCCGGTCACCACGTTTCCGGTGAGGTTGAGCGTCGCCGGGCCGCCCGAGCCGCCCGCATGATTGCCGCGCCCCGCGCCGCCGGTGGACAAGAGCAGCAGGCCGGTGGAGCTTGGCCCCGCCGTGGTGGCGCCGCTCGTGGGCAGGGCGAGATCGGCGGTGACGCTGACCGTTCCGCCCGCCCCGCTGAGGCCGACGCTATTGGCGTCGCCGCCGAAGCTGGTGGCGCGCAGCGCCGGAGCATTGGCATTGGTTGTGGAAAGGACGCCGCCGGCCGTGACGGTGACCGATCCGCCGGTGCCGCCCGAGGCGTCCGCCCAGATCGCGCTTGCCCCCGCGCCCTGGGTGGTGATCACCGAGGAAGCGGTGGTGGTGAGCGTGACCGAGCCGCCGTCGCCCACGGCACCCTTGCCCAGCGCGCCCGTGCCCTCCTTGCCGCCGTTCGCCATCGCCAGAATGCCGTGGGAATCGGCCCCGGAGGTGAGGATTGTGCCGCTATTGGTGAGGGTGACCGATCCGCCCCCGCCGCCATCGCCGCCATAGCCCTGAAGATTGCTCGAATCCGGGTGCGGATTGCTGCCGCCGTCCCCGCCATTGGCGGTGGCGCGAATGCCCTCGCTCGATTGTCCGGTGGTGATGATCGTCGCGGCGTTGGTGACTTGCGTGGTGCCGCCGGTGCCGCCCGTGCCGCCGCTGGAAAAGCTGCCGCCCTGGCCACCCGCCCCGCCGTCGCTCGCCCCATGGAGCCCCGCCGATTTGTCGCCCGCGGTCTTCAGCGTGCTTCCGGCATAGGCGAGCAGGGTGGAGGAACCGCCGCCGCCGCCCACTCCGCCGCTGCCGCCATCGCCGAAATTGTCGCCGGGCGCGGCCGCCGCGCCGGCCCCGCCGTTGCTCGTCGCGGCGGCGGCCGGGGAGGAGGCGCCGGTGGTGGAGAGCAGGGCGATCCCGCCTTGGGCGGTGCCGAGGGTGACGCTGGCGCTGCCGCCGGTTCCGCCGAGGGCGCCGTTCCCCGGGCTGGCGTCGATTATGATGGTGTGAGGGGGGTTGGTCGTAATGGCGATGGTCGTGGAGGCGGTCATAAGGGTGCTGGCGACAAGGGGGGTCGCGAGCGGCGGCGAGAGTGTGAGGGACGGCGTGCCGATGAGGAGGAGGCTGCCCGAGCCCGCGGTGTCGATGTGAACGGGGCCATTCCAGTAGATGAATGTGCCTCCACCGGCGCTGATCTGGAAGGCGTCGTCCGCGCGGGAGGCGGTGCTGGCGCCGCCTGCGCCGCCGTCCGCCACCGCACGGACCGCCGCCGAGGCGGTGTCGCCGGTGGTGGAGAGCGTGCCGGTGACCACCGCCGTCGCCGATCCACCGTTGCCGCCGATGCCGCCGGTATCCGCCGCGCCGCCCGCGCCGCCGCTCGCCTTCAGCAGAAGTCCTTCCGAGGCGGTGCCGGAGGCGGTCGGCGCGCCATTGGCATTGGCCGAGAGATTGACCGTCGCGCTCGCCGTTCCGCCTTTGCCGCCCGCGCCGCCGCTGGTCTCCGCGCCGCTGGTGCCGCCGTCGCCGCCTTGGGCATAGACCGCGATGGCCGGGGCATGGGCTCCGGACGTTGCCACCGTGCCGAGCGCGTTCACGCCCGCCATTCCGGCGTTTCCACCGATCCCGCCGGCGCCCGGTGAGTCGACCCCCGCTTCATTGCCGCCGCCATTGCCGCCCGCCCCGCCGTTCGCCTGGGCATAAAGGCCGATGGACGAGGCGCCGGTCGTCACGATGGCGGATGTGGCCGTGGTGCTGACGCTCGCACTGCCGCCCGTGAGCCCGGCGCCGCCGCTGGAGCCCATGGAATCGTGTCCGCTGTCGCCGAAGCCGCCGTGTCCGCCATGGCCGCCGGTCGCGGCAGCGCCGACACCGTAGGACGTGTCCCCGCTGGTGGTGATGGCGCCGGAATTGGTCAGCGTGACGGCGCCGCCGATCCCGCCCGCCCCTCCGGCGGAGCCGGACCCTTCATCATCGCCGCCCGCTCCGCCCTTGCCGCCGCTGGCGTCGGCCCATATGCCGGCGGAACTATTGCCGGAGGTGATCAGCATTCCGTCGTTGGCGGCGACGATGGTGCCGCCCTTGCCGCCGCTGCCGGCGCTGCCGGCGCCATAGGAATTGCCTGGATTCTCGCCCTTGGCGCCGTCTCCGCCGAGCGCATAAAGGAGCATCGCCGCGGCATCCGAACCGGAGGTGCTGATGGTGGCGTTCGCGGTATTGGTGGCGTTCGCCGTTCCGCCATTGCCGCCGCCGCCACCATTGCCCGCGCCGGAGGCGAAGCCGCCATCGCCGCCCATCGCGCCCTTGCCGCCATTGGCGACGGAAACGAGGCCGCTGGCGCTATTGGACACCAGGGTCAGATTTCCGCTGTTGAAGGCGGTCGCGGTGCCGCCAATGCCGCCGGAGCCGCCGTCCGAACCGCCGTTCGAGCCCGATCCACCTTGACTTGCGCCACCGTCCCCGCCGGAGGCGATGGCATTGACCGCCGAGCGCACCGTCGCAGCGCCCGCCGGAATCGAAATGATGCCGCTATTGGTCGCGTCGGCGACGTTCCCGGCGCCGCCCGCCCCGCCGTTGGAGGGGCCATTCAGGAAATGATCGCCGTCAGAACCGGCCTCGGCGCCGCTGCCACCCAGGCCGCCGATCGAGGTGGCGTAGATGGCGATCGCGGTGACCGAGGCATTGCCGATCTCGGCCAGGACGCCAGGATTGCCCGGTCCGCCGGGATAATCATTGTCCGACGAGTTCGTGCCCTGCGTGCCGTTGCTGTTGGCCGTGTACCAAGTGGCATTGTCGGTGGTGCAGGAAGTGGCGACGCAGTTGAAGCCTTGCGCCGCCGCACCGCTCGCGGAGAGCAGAAGCGCAAGCGAGCCGCCGAGACAGACCGATGCCAATGAGGTGGATGCCAGAAAACGCGACGCCTGCGCGGACCGCTCTTCGCCGGCCCGAACCCAAATTGGCAAATCCATCTCTCGCCCCCGAAAGACCCCCCTTCCACACACCACCGGCGGCGGAAGCTTAGCCTTGAATAGCAGGGCTTTGGCGCCCCGTCACGGGGGCGGAAGAAGACCGGGCGGTGGGTGCGCGCAACCAGCGCTGGTCTCTCGGCTTTGGAACTTCGTATTCCTCGACACCCATCCCTTCGTCTGGTCGCCGAAACCGGCCAGTTGGTCCGTGGCATGCGCCTCAACATCGAGACTCACACCTTGCTGCCGAAGAGCGTGGGCGAGCTGCTCAATTGCGCGAGCTATCACCTGAACGGCGGCACGGTCGCGGACGGCTCGCCTTATGTCGGCGTTTCGGCCATGTTCCCGAGTTATGCCCCGCGCGTCCGGCAGCGGCCTCGGCCTCACTATCGCGCGCATGGCGGCCACAAGGGTGGGGGCGCGAATAGAACTTGAGAACCGGCAAGCACACCGCGGCCTCCGGGCGGCGCTGATGTGGCTCTGACGCGGCGGCGGGATCAGGCGCCGTGGCGTTCGCGGCGGGCCGCGCGCTCGCAAGACATCATGCGGCGCGCGCGATCAAGGCGTGGATGTCCTCGCAGGGATGCAACAGCGTCGGATGGTCCGCGACGAAGGCGCGAAAATCGGCGCTGCCAGGATGCTCTGCGAACACAAATGATCCGCGCTTGGTGCCACCCCCTTTGAAAACATACCCGTCGCCAGTGGCGATCGCCACCTCGCGGCCGCACCATGCATAGTGGAAACCGTGGCTGCCTGAGGCCACACAACACCCCTCGCACGCTCTCCCGAACCGGACGGGAAAAGCGGCAAGGTCATCGCGCCCGCCCGTTCCTGGCGCCGGGCTTGTTTGGCACACGCTTCCGCTTGTCTTTTTCACGCCTCTCGGCGGGAGATCGCGAACGGTCCGAAGGCCTGCTGCACGGGCATGATCTGAAGACGATTCACATTCAGATGGCGCGGCAGGGTGCAGGACCAGAAGATGGTTTCGGCGATATCCTCGGCCGACATGGCCGTGACACCTTTGTACAACGCCGCAGCTTTCTCCGCATCGCCGCCCGAGCGGACCAGGGAAAACTCGGTCTCCGACATGCCGGGCTCGATATTGGTCACGCGCACCTGCGTGCCCAGCAGGTCGGCGCGCAGACTGAGGCCGAACTGCTTCACGAAGGCTTTGGTCGCGCCGTAGACGTTCGTTGTCGGTCCGGGATAATCGCCGACCACCGAGCCCAGCAGAACGATATGGCCTTCGTCACGCTGCACCATGCCGGGCAGCACCGCACGCACCGTGTTCAGGGCCCCGTTGATATTGGTGGAGACCATCTGCTCCCAGGCCATGATGTCTGCGTCCTGGGCGCGCGCGGACCCCAACGCAAGGCCGGCGTTGACCACGCAGACATTCGGCTTGTCGAACGGGGCGGGCAAGCTTTCGATGGTGCGGAAAACGCCGTCGCGGTCGGTGACGTCCAGCTCGGCGACATGGCAGCGCGCGCCGAGTTCCGCCTTCAGAGCCTCAAGGCGCTGAAGGCGGCGGCCGACGCCGATCACCCGTGCGCCCGCGGCGTGAAATTGGCGGCACAGCGCCGCCCCGAAACCGGCGGTTGCGCCGGTGACGAAGACGGTCAGGTCCTTCGGATCAATGGTCGAAATCATGGGGCCTCCGGCAGGGGTGGGAGCGGACGGGGGACGGCTGCGGTCACATGCCGAGCAATTCCTTCACGCCGTCGGGGGTAACGGGGGTGCGATCATATTGGCGCGCCAGCTCGACCACCTTTCGCACCAAGTCCACGTTGCGGGGCGTGCCGAGCTCGCGATAGCCGTAATCGCCGAGGCCGATGGAGATGTGCCCGCCATTCTCGAGGATGTAGGGCACGAGGCCGAGCAGGTCGCCTTCCTTGCAGCCGACCGACCAGACCATGGGCACCGCCGGATCCAGCAGCTCGATGAACGGCTTGAGGCCGGCGACCGTGCCCGGATGTCCGCCGAGGATGCCGCCTTCCGTGAGCAGGAAGGTCTGGTGCACCGGCGACTTCAACAGGCCCATGCGATAGAGCGCCTGGCCGGTGCGCAGCATGGGAACGGTCCAGGCGAACAATTGCTCGCGCATGCCGAGATCATGGGTCCAGCCGATAAACCGCTCCACCGTCTCGGTGGTGTTGAGGTAAACCTTGTGCTTGGTGTCGAACGTATTGGTCGAAAAATCGAAGCGGTCGATATTCGTGGTGCCGGTGTCGATGGGAACGAAGTCCGGCTTCAGGCCCATCTTCTCCAATGCGACATAATGCTGGAAGCGCGTGGCATCGCCGCTCACATGGATCTGGCCCATGGTCGGCGCGATCAGGATATCGGAACCTGCGCGGATCTTGCGGATGGATGCGGCGTAGCTTTCCGCGTCGAAGGCCGGAGACCCATCTTCCTGGCGCGCATGGAAATGCACGATGGCGGCACCCGCTTCCCGGATCTCCTTGCAATCGCGCGAGATTTCGTCCGGTGTCCAGGGCACGTTGGGGTTGGAATGGCGCATCGCATATTCGTTGACCCGAACCTCGATGATCAATGGACGCCCCACGGCAGATCTCCCTTGGACTTTTTTTGAAGCACGCAACAACTATGACCGGCGAGCGCCGATGGAGCGCCTCAGGACGCTTCCACCAGATTTTCCGCCTTGGATTCGCTGAAGAAAATGTCGTCCTGAATCCGCCGCAACGCGAGCAGCTCGGAGTCCGGCTCGATGACCAGATGATCGAAATCCACGGTCTCGCCCTTGGCGACGGGTCTGACGAGGCGCCGGTTCGCGGCGAGATAGAAGGGCGCAGGCCGGCCCGCGCCCAAGGCCGAAGCGGGAACCAGCTCGGCCGCGACGCCGTCGATATTGTGATGGTGGCCGCCCATGTCGAGCAGGGTTCCCGCCGGCAAATCGCGGTCCGCGCGGGCGATCAGATCGAGATGGGGGCGCGGGGAAAGCCCGCCCGATGAGGCGCCGAGAAGGGCGGCCTCCAAGATGCTCGTGGTCGCCTCCAGGCCCAGCAGGTGCCGCGGCAGGTAAAGCAGCGCATTCTTCAAGTCGCGGCTGACCACATGGCCTTTTTCCGCGAGCATTTCCCAGCTGACCTTGTCGTCGCATCGCACGATGACGAAGACGCCGCCGGCGAAGCTGATCTCTTCCGGCCGGCGCAGGCAATGAAAGACGTCGAGACAGCCGCGACCGGCCAGCAGGCCGCCATCGTCTTTCCCGCACAGGATATCGGGCACTTCGCTGATGCGGGCGATGGGCGCGTGGAGATTTGCCACGTCCGGCGCGAAGCCGGTGGCATTGCCGACGATCAGGAGTTCACACAGATCCGGCACCGCCCGCTGCGGCAGGGCGCTGGCGAGGCGCGACCGAAGCTTGGCGATCTCCGCAGCGCTGCGGTCCCCGCGATCCCAGGCCTGCGCGAAGTCAGGCGCCGGAATGGTCACGCCATTGCTGGTGAGGGTTTTCGCCGCGGGATCGAACACGAAGTCGTATTCGCTGGACTTGCCCACCGCGACGATCTCGAAACCGATCGTCTGGGCCCAGCTGACATGGCCGATGAGCAGGCTCGGCTGGTCGCCGTCCACGGGGGTGACCACCCGCCCGCGCTGCGCCGCCATATGCGCGAGGCCGCTGCCGACGACGCTGTCCACTTCCTTGGAGACAAGGGCGAGATGCTTGCCTGCCTCCACGGCCATGCGCGCATGGCGCGCGCCGCCTTCGGGATGCCCGGTCGCCTCGACCAACACGTCGAACGGCAGGTTTATCACCACGCCGAGATCGGCTGCGGCGATGAAGTCGCCGGCCGCCCAGGCCTTCGCCGCCTCCTGCGGATTGGTGCAGACACGAATCCGCTCGGGCGCGATGCCGATGTCCCGCATCGCTCGGGCAACGGCATCGGCATCGAGATCGACGGCGACCCGCACGTTCATCAGCGGGACATGCAGCCCCTGTGCGAGAAAACTGCGACCAAAGCCACCCGTGCCGACGATGCAGGTTTCGACCGCTTTGGTGGACGGGAAATAACGATGGTAGTTCATCGCGTTGGCCGTATCCTCTCCGTGCTGGCCCGGCGCTGCGGGCGAGCCCCGACCCGCGCGATTAGGAAGAGGGGCGCCGGTCGATCATTCTCTTAATGAAGATTGCATGCGATAAAGAGTCTTACATGTCAAATCGAAATCATGAGACGCAAAAATCAAACCTTTTGCATGCAAACGAGGAGGCGACGATTTCGACCCTTTTGGCAGAAGCTGAAATCGGCCCGCGCGGCCAGCGGGCCTTGGCCGTGGTGGAGCGGATTCGCGACCTGATCGTCGCCGGCGAGCTGGCGGCCGGCAGCCGGATCGCGGAGCGCACCATCATCGAACAGATGGGCGTCGGCCGCACGCCATTGCGAGAAGCCTTCAAGATTCTGGAGGCGGAGGGGCTGGTCAGCATCGTTCCCAATCGCGGCGCGGTGGTCACGCAACTGACGCCGAGCGACGTCGAGGCGGTGATGACCGTGCTCATCGGCCTTGAGGGTGTGGCGTCCGAGCCGGCGTGCGCGCAGGTGACGCCAGCGCAATTCATGTCCATCGAGAATGATCATCTCAAGATGATGGACTGTCATCGACGGGGCGATCTGATGGGATATTTCCATCTGAATCAGTCGATCCACCAGAAGATCGTCGATTGTGCGGGAAACGCGCCGCTCTCACGCATCTATAAGGCGGAATGCGCGCGAATCGGCCGCTATCGACTGGCGGGCAATCGCAATGCCGCGCGCTGGGCGACCGCTGTGAGCGAGCATGAGCAGATCCTGGGCGCGATCCGCAATCGCGAGGGGGCGTTGCTGCGCGAACTGCTGCGGGTCCATCACCTCAACGGATGGCGCAAGACCAGGGAAGTGCTGGAGGCCGAGCGGCTGCCCACGGCGCAAAGTGCCGCCGGCGCGAAGGGCCCCCAGGCAGGAAAGCGCGCAGCCGCCAGCAGGAAAAAAGCTCCCCCGGAATCGGTCTGAAGGCGAAACGGAATGCGGGTCGTCGCGGGGCGGTTCGCTTCGGCTTTTTTCGGCGCAGGCGCCGAGGTTCGGTCGCCTTCCGGAACGGCAAATATTGCATTCAAAACGATTATATCGCCGTGACGCTATTTTGTGAGGTAAAAGAGCGCGTCAAATAAAATAAATAATTTCAATATGTTGAGTGTGTGTCGCCGGAATGTCGTGCCCCTCTCATGATTTGACAATATAAATTGCATTCAAAAGCATTCCTGGCTATAAACTTGCCAAAAGCGCCATCCAGAGCGCGTGGGAGGATCGATCTTGAAGACGCAATTGTTGATTGCTGCGGCTCTGTCGCTTGCCACTGCCAGCGCAGCTTCCGCCTGGGAGCCGACCAAGCCCGTCGAGTTCCTGGTGCCCTTCGCCGCCGGCGGCGCATCCGACCAGATGGTGCGCGTGATCCAGGGCATTATTCAAAAGCATGCCCTGACCTCGCAGCCGGTCGTCGTCGTCAACAAGCCCGCAGCGGCGGGCGGCGAAGCGATGCTTGAGCTGCAAGGATCCTCCGGCGACGCCTACAAGCTGATGGCGGGCTGGTCCGGCATTTATCTCATTCCACTCACGACGAAGCTGCAAGTCAGTTGGCGCGACTTCACGCCGGTGGCCTTGATGGCGCAGGATGCCTTCCTGTTGTGGGTGGGTGAAAAGTCCCCCTACAAGACCCCCGCTGACTTCATCGCAGCGGCAAAGGATGCGAAGCCTGCCCTGAAGGTGGGCGGCGCCGGCTCGAAGCGCGAGGACCATCTGCTGGCGATCGCCATGGAGCAGGCCGCCGGCATCAAGCTCAATTACATCCCCTATGCGGGCGGTGGTGCCGCGTCCACGCAGCTTGCGGGCGGACATATCGAAGCCAATTTCAACAATCCCTCCGAGGATGTCGCGAACTGGCGGGGCGGTCTCACCCGGCCGCTTTGCGTCTTCTCGTCGACGCGCCTGCCCTATGAAGCCAAAGTGACCGCCACCATGTCGTGGGCGGATATCCCCACCTGTCCTCAATTGGGGTTGAATGTCACCTACCAGATGCTGCGGGGCATCTTCCTGCCGAAGGATGTGACACCCGAGCAGGTCGCCTTCTATGTCGACATGTTCAAGAAGGTATCCGAAAGTCAGGAGTGGAAGGATTACGTCACCCAGAATGCATTGGTGCCGGACTTCCGCACAGGTGCCGCGTTCCTGGAGTTCCTGAAGGCGGACGATCAGAAGCATCAGGATTTGGTGGCGAAGGCCGGATTCCGCATCGCCAACTGATGCGGAGCGCCAATGCGCGGCACCAAGAGGGCACCAGATGGCGCCACGGGGCGATCGGCCCGCGCCGGCCGATCGAAGGACGCGGTGCGGTCCGCTCTTCGCGTTCGCCGGAACCCTTGGGCGCGATCATCTTAGGAGACATCCATGCCTAGTATTCCCGAGGAGACCGTCTCCAACCAGGGGCCCACGGACCTCGAGTCCGTGGCCCCGGCGGACGAGCGCGGAATTTCCCGTCGCGCCGCGGAATATGTGGTCGCCGCAATCCTGATCGCCATCGCCGTTCTCGTGCTTTTTGACTCCTATGGTCGCGGGGCAGGGTGGGATATGGGCCCGGAGAACGGCTATTTTCCCGCCCGCGTGGGCTGGATTTTCCTCGCCAGCTCCGCCTTCATCCTGGTGGATGCGTTTCGGCGCCCACCTGAAATCTTTGTGACCTGGGTGCAATTGTCCCTGGTTGCTCGCGTCTTCCTGCCATTGCTCGTCTACGTCGCCTTGATCAAGCCGATCGGGATCTACGTCTCGTCGGCGCTGTTCATCGTCTGCTTCATGCTGGTCGCCGGATCGCGGAATGTCTTCTCCATTCTGGCGACGGCCATCCTGGTTCCGGTCATCTGCTTCTGGGTGTTCGAAATCCAGTTCCTCGTCTCCCTCCCAAAAGGGCCGCTTGAAGCGTTCCTCGGTTATTGAGGTCCAAGGATGGCCGATCTTTCTTCGCTCTTCGCAGGCTTCGAGCTCGCCCTCTCCTGGCACAATATCCTCTTCATGGGGGTTGGCGTGCTGCTCGGAATTGTCGTCGGCGTGCTGCCCGGTCTGGGTGGCCCGAATGGCGTGGCGATCCTGCTGCCGCTGACGTTCGGCATGAATCCCACCTCGGCCATCATTCTGCTGTCGTCCATCTACTGGGGCGCGTTGTTCGGTGGCGCCATCACCTCGATCCTGTTCAATATTCCAGGTGAATCCTGGTCGGTGGCCACCACGTTCGACGGCTATCCCATGGCGGTGCAGGGGCGGGCCGGCGAAGCGCTGACCGCGGCCTTCACCGCATCCTTCTTCGGCGCCCTTTCGGGCGTCATCCTCATCACCTTCGTGGCGCCCTTGGTCGCGCAATTCGCGCTCAGGTTCGGACCAGCGGAGTTCTTTGCAGTCTTTCTGCTGACCTTTTGTTCGTTCGTCGGCATGGGCAAGGAGCACAGGGCAAAGATCGTCGCCGCCTTGTGCCTCGGCTTCCTGCTTGCTGCCTGCGGCGTCGACACCGTTTCCGGCGATATTCGCCTCACCTTCGGCGTCACCGCGCTGATGCACGGCTTCGACTTCCTTGTTGTGGTCATCGGATTGTTCGGCGTCGGCGAAATCCTTCTCACGGTGGAGGAGGGATTGCAGTTCAAGGGCAAGCGGGCCGACATCGACCTGAAGGTGGTGCTGCGGACCTGGGCCGGATTGCCCCGCTATTGGGGCACGCTGGTGCGCTCCGCCATCGTCGGCATGTGGATGGGCGTGACCCCAGGCGGCGCGGTCGCCGCATCCTTCATGGGCTATGGGCTCGCCAAGCGTTTTTCCAAGCGCGGGCATAATTTCGGCAAAGGCGAGATCGAAGGCGTCCTCGGCCCCGAGACGGCGGCCCACGCCGCCGGAACCTCGGCCCTGCTGCCCATGCTGGCCCTCGGCATCCCCGGCTCGGCCACCGCCGCCGTTCTGCTGGGGGGATTGCTGATCTGGGGGCTTCAGCCGGGCCCGCTTCTGTTTGTCGAGCATAAGGAATTCGTCTGGGGGCTGATCGCCTCCATGTATCTCGGCAATATTGCCGGGCTCATCATCGTGCTTGCAACCGTGCCTTTGTTTGCGGCGATCATGCGCGTGCCGTTCACGCTGGTCGCGCCGATCATCCTCATCATCTGTGCCATCGGCGCCTACACGATCTCCAATTCCATCTTCGACGTCTGGTTGATGCTGGCCTTCGGCGTGGTGGGCTATGTCTTCAAGAAGCTGGATTATCCGATGGCGCCCCTGGTGCTGGCCCTGGTGCTGGGTGACCGGACCGAAGAGGCCGCGCGCCAGGCCCTCATCGGTTCAGAGGGGGATCTCAACGTCTTCTTTGCCAACGGCCTTGTGACGAGCCTCATCCTCCTTGCCTTCGCGCTGTTGTTGTGGGGACCCATCTCGGATCTCGTCGCGCGGCTGCGTCGCAAAGCGGTGCCGCAGATGGGCTAAGTGTTTGATCCGGGGGGCGGCCGGGGAGCTTCTCCATCACCCAACGGTTCCATGTGGAAGTCCCTGCGGCAGCTTCAATGCAAACCTGCAGGTGCATGTGCTCACGACTTTGGTGCGTTCGATTAAGGCCCGTGGCGGGCCGGCAGCCCGCTGCGGGTTCCGCGCGCCCAGGCACGTTGATCCCGCGTTGGAGGAGGCGCAGGAAACGCCTCAGGCTGGCTCCGTATCCGGTTTACTCGCTCCGGACACCTTGAGGATTTTGCGTCCGATGAAAATGGGTCAGGAAGGAGACCGCCGTGCCGATGGCCGCCTCGGTCAGCCAGGTAAACAGCGCGGAGACCGTATGGAACGGGGGGCGATCTCCCTGGGAAGCTCAGTGAACACTTAGCGTTCGGTCGGTAGCCGCTCGCTGAAGGTCCGGATCTCCTAACCGAGCCAGGGTCTGTTTCTGGCGCTCCCCGTCCGTCGATTGGCTACGCGGCCGCCGCGTCCCAATCCGGCGCGAAGGGCGGGCGCACGAAGCGTTGGTCCTTTGGGAGCGCGGCGATGGCCGCCCGGTCCTCGTCGTCGAGGCGGATCGCGCGCGCGTCGAGATTGGCCCTCTGGC
The DNA here is from genome assembly GCF_043195105.2 of Roseixanthobacter finlandensis. Lineage (NCBI taxonomy): Bacteria > Pseudomonadati > Pseudomonadota > Alphaproteobacteria > Hyphomicrobiales > Xanthobacteraceae > Roseixanthobacter > Roseixanthobacter finlandensis. The sequence goes on from NZ_CM195536.1 coordinate 1,749,858, forward strand.
TCTCGGGACGGGCGGCCTTGGGGATCACCGCGACGCCCGGCTGGTCCAGCAGCCAGGCGACAGCTATCTGCGCGGCGCTGCAGCCATGCTTGGCGCCGAGCGCGGCAAGGGTCGGGTCGTTCGCCGCCCGTCCCTGCGCGAGCGGGGCATAGGCGGTCAGCGGAATGCCCTTCTCCCGCAGATAGGCCAGCATCGGCGCCTGCGAGAGGAACGGGTGATACTCGAGCTGGACGCTCGCGATCGGCGCGCCGATCTCTTCCAGGGCACGGCGAAGCATCGGCATATTGAAATTGCACACGCCGATCGCCCGGGTCAGGCCGCGCTGGCGCAGCGACATGAGCGCCTCCAGAGTCGCCGCCATGTCCATGTCCGGCGCGGGCCAGTGGATCATGTAGAGGTCCACATGATCGAGGCCGAGCTTGCGCAAGCTGGTGTCGAAGGCCCGGTGGAGCGCATCCGGCGCAAGCTGGTCGTGCCAGACTTTGGTGGTGACGAACAATTCGTCCCGGGCAACGCCGGACGCCGAGAGTGCGGCGCCGACGGCGGCCTCGTTCTCATACATCGCCGCCGTGTCGATATGCCGGTAGCCGAGCGCGAGCGCGCTTTCGACGACGGGCTGGGCATCGGCGCCGGGCATGCGGAACGTGCCGAAGCCGAGACGGGGGATCGCAACGCCCTGAATAGCAATGGTTTCCATGATCTTCTCCTTGTCTGGCATGTGGAGGCGGCGGCTTATGCCACAGCCTTGCCGCCACTGGCCTTCACCAGATCGGCGATGACGCTCTCAATTGTTGTGACCCCCTTCCGCGCCGCGCGGCCCTCATTAGCAAAATCGATCCAGCCTTCATTGAAGCCGTCGATCATGCGGATGCGCGGCAGCGGGTTGCGGCTGCCCTGCGCCCGAAACAAAACCTCCCATGTCTCGCGCGGCACGATCTCGACCGAAACCGGGTGCCCCAGCGCTGCGGCGAAGGCGCGGGCGATGGCGTTCGGCGAAACGCGGGCCGGACCTTCCAGCTCGACGATCCGCGTTCCGCTCCAGTCCTCGCACAGCAGCGCGGCGGCGGTGTGGCCGACATCCTGCGTCGCGACCATGGGGAAGGACTTGTCGGCGGGCTGCAGGAAGCTGCGCAGCACGCCTTCATCGCGCGCGGCGGGAACATCCCATTGCGCATTCTCCATGAACCAGCCGGGCCGAAGGAAGGTGACCGGCAGGCCGAGCCCGCCCACCGCCTGCTCCAGCAGCGTGCGCTGGGTCAGCAGGTTCTCGTGCGGGGCGTCGGCGCCGATGGTGGACAGGCACACGACCTTGGCCGGATGCGCGTCGCTGAGCGCCTTCGTCACGGCGTCGATGACGCGGCGGGCTTCCGGAAAGCCCGGCTCCGGATCGAATTCGGATGGCGGCAGGATGAACACGCCCTCGGCGTCCCTGAATGATGCGGCAAGGCTTGCCGCATCATCCATCTCGGCGATGGCGACGTCGCAGCCTCTGGCGCGCCACTCGGCCGCCTTGGCCGCATCGCGCAGCACGGCCCGCACGGGCAGGTTCGCGGCGAGCAGGCTGCGCGCAAGCGCGCTGCCGACCTTGCCGGTGATTCCGGTGATGGCATACATGGTGGGTCTCCAGCGTAGCTTATGGGATCGCTCGGCTCAGGCATGCAGGGCCCGATCCGCCGCGCGTTCCGTGATGGAGACGGTTGTATGTGGTGCCGTGGCGTGATTCCCGCGCATTAGTATCAGTGCTACGTTGACTCCGGTTCACTGCTGACCTGAAGGCGGAGCGCGCGCGCATGGTGTTCGACACGCGATTGCTGACGGGCGTAGGCGTGATGGCTGCCGTCACCGAAACCGGCAATTTTGCGCGCGCCGCCGAGATGCTGGGCCTCACGCCTTCCGGGGTGAGCCGGGCCGTCGCGCGGCTGGAGGCGCGGGTGGGCGTGCGGCTGTTCGATCGCAACCCGCGTGAAGTCAGCTTGACGGAAGAGGGGCGGCGCTTCCATGCGCAGGTGATGCCGCTGCTCGCCGGCCTCGACGAGGCCGCTGCCGAGGCCGCCGGCGCCGCGGCGGTCGTACGCGGACGTCTGCGCGTGTCGGTGGACCCGTGGTTCGCGCGAACGGTCCTCGCCTCGCGGCTTCAGGAGTTTCTGCGGCGCTATCCGCTGCTGTCGGTGGATTTTTCCACCAGCAACTACCGCGAGGAGATGATGGCGGGCTTCGACGTGGCGGTGCGCTTCGGTCCGCCGGACAGTTCATCGCTGATCGCCCGCAAGCTGCTGGAGACCCGCGTGGTGACAGTGGCCGCCCCCGCCTATCTGGAGCGACATGGGGTGCCGCGGTCCCCGCACGACCTTGTCCATCACGAGGCGCTGCTGTTTCGCGATCCTCAGACCGGCCTGCCGTTTCCCTGGGAATTCCATCGCGACGCAGAGCGCGTCGAGGTCAAGGTCGCCAGCCGACTGGTGCTGGACGATCCTTCGGTCGCGGTCTCCGCCTGCGTGGCGGGCCAGGGGATTTTCCAGAGCGTCGCGGTGGGTCTCGCGCCCTTTCTGTCAGCAGGTGACCTCGTACCTGTCTTGCCGGAATGGTCGGAGGAGCTTTATCCGCTCTACGCCTACCACCCCTCGCGCCACCTTCCCCCGGCGAAGGTCCGGGCCTTTCTGGACTACGTGCGGGAGATCGCGCAGGACACAGGAACCATTTGACTGCTCGTGGTGCGATGTCCTGACCAACATCGGTGCGGGCCATCGGTGAGAACGGTTTGCCCGACGTGCCGGGGACCCCTTCGTGTCCGCGACGCCGGCGGCTCGGACCGGCGCCGATCTTTCGGGAGGCCATCAGGCTCCTGGCGCGGCGGCGAATGATTGTTCAGATTGAACCGGCTAAGGCCCACCGCACGACGCCCTATCCGAGGCGGCCGGATTTGGCCCAGGCTTGGCGGATGCGCTCAGTAGCTCCCACAGACTCGCGCTTGCGCTTTGGCATCTCCGGTTCGCGTGTAGACGGCATCAGTAAGCGCAATGCCGACCACAAGGCTCACGGTAAAGTTCCGGCCGAGCGCATAGTCGAAACCGGCACCCAGGCCCGCCAGCAAATAGTTCCTGGCGCTCGACCGGGCCGAGCAGGCCCTGATCGCCGTAAGCGCGGTCCCAGCCGGTATCGCTTCTCGAGAAATATGAGAGCGTGGGTCGGCTGCCATTCCAGCATTCTACAGTTGCGTTGCCTCAATGCACCGCAACATGACCCGCCTAGGGTCTCCGCGCGGGACGAGCCACGGAGGCAGCAGGACGAGCTGCCGCGACGGGACGCAGGGGCGCCGAGGGGCGCGTCTGCGATCGTGATCGCGCGCGCTCATCGAACTGCCTCGCGCAGCAGGAGGTCGTTCGATGAACGATATTATTTCGGCCCGGCGTCGACCGGGATGGAAGAGATGGGGCGCGCTGGCGGCGGTCGCCGCCCTATTGGGCGCGGGGATCTTTTGGTGGGTCGTGACCCCGCCGCGCGTGGATGATGCCGGGCACACGCTCCCGGAGGCGGCGGACCCGGCGCTGATCGCGCGCGGCCGCTACATGGCCGAACTCGGCGATTGCGTCGCTTGCCACACCGAAGGCGGAGGCCCTTCGATGGCCGGCGGGCGACCGCTGGAAACGCCCTTCGGCGTCCTCTATTCCACCAACATCACGCCCGACGCCAAGACGGGAATCGGCGGCTACAGCTTCGGCGCCTTCGACCGCGCCATGCGCAAGGGCGTGACCGCCGAAGGCGCGCATATGTATCCGGCGATGCCGTATCCGTCCTACGCCAAGATCTCGCCGGACGACATGTTCGCCCTCTACGTCTATCTGATGAAGGGTGTGGCGCCGGTGGTGAGCGCCAACAAGCCGTCGGAAATCGGCTTCCCGTTCAACCAGCGCTGGTCGCTGGCGTTCTGGAACCTCGTGTTCCTCGACACCCACCCCTTCGTCGCCGACGCGGACAGGGACGAGATGTGGAATCGCGGCGCCTATCTGGTGCAGGGTCTCGGCCATTGCGGCGCCTGCCACACACCGCGCGGCATCGGCTTCCAGGAGGTCGCCATGTCGGAGCGGGGCGCGAGCGGGGCCGCGTTCGTCTCCGGTGCGAAGGTGGAGGAATGGAACGCCATCAATCTGCGCAACCTATGGACCGTCCCCGATACGGTGGAGTTGCTGAAGACCGGACAAAACCGCTTCGCCACGGTCTCGGGCTCCATGACCGAGGTGATCCACAATTCCACGCAGAATTTTACCGAAGGCGATCTCGTCGCCATCGCGACCTATTTGAAGTCCCTGCCGTCGGATCACCCCTACAAGGACCTGCCGCCGAAGGGTGACGACACCGTGCCCGAGCCTATGTTCACCACGCGCGGCGGGCTTGCCTATGCGCAGTTCTGCGCGGACTGCCATCGTCTCGATGGCGCCGGCGTCGCCAAGGTGTTTCCGCCGCTCGCGGGGAATCCCACGGTGGCGGCGAAGGATTCCTCGACCCTGGTGCATATCACCCTGACCGGCTGGAAGACGGCGGAGACGCAGACCCATCCCCGCGTCTTCACCATGCCCGGCTTCGCACGCCTCGACGACCAGGAGATCGCCGAAATCCTCTCGTTCGTGCGCTCGAACTGGGGCAATGCCGCTGCACCCGTGTCGGCGGAGCAGGTCAAGGCGGCGCGCGCCACCCTCGATCCGCAGCTTGACACCTCCCGGTTCGAGACCCCGCGCATCGCCAACCTGCTGTCGGAGCCGAACGCCGGCCAGCTGGTCCGCGGCATGCGCCTCAACACCGAGACCCACACCTTGCTGCCGAAGAACGTGGGCAATGTGCTCAATTGCGCCAGCTGTCACCTCAACGGCGGCACGGTGGCGGATGGCTCGCCTTATGTCGGCGTCTCGGCCATGTTCCCGAGCTACGCCCCGCGCGCCGGCCGGATGATCACGCTGGAAGACCGCATCAACGGCTGCTTCCTGCGCTCCATGAACGGCAAGCCGCTCGCCACCGATGGCGCCGACATGCAGGCGATGGTCGCTTATTTCAACTGGATGAAGGGCGCGACCAGGCCGGAAGACAAGGTCGAGGGCCGGGGGGTGGGCAAGATCGACACCAGGATCAAGCCCGATCCGGAGAACGGCGCGCGCATCTACACCGCGCAATGCGCGGTGTGTCACGGCCAGAACGGCGAAGGCCTGAAGAATGCGAGCGGCACGTTCGTCTATCCGCCGCTATGGGGCGACTTGTCCTTCAACATCGGAGCCGGCATGGCGCGCACCTATACGGCGGCGGCGTTCGTGAAGCGCAATATGCCGGTGGGCTTTCACCAGCGCTTCCCGCTGGGCCAGGGCGGCCTTTCCGATCAGGAGGCGGTGGACGTGGCCGAGTATTTCAGCCACATGCCGCGCCCGGATTTCGCGCCCAAGGTAAACGACTGGCCGAAGGACAAGAAGCCGGCCGACGCCCGCTACTGATCTTTTCCACGAAAGCAACGAACGCCCGGGCCGCGCAGGACCCGGGCGTCCGCATATCCCGCCCGTCACGGGACGATGCACGGGCGGGAATCTCAGCCGGGTAGAACCACCACCTTGGCTCCGTCGGGAACGCGGCGATGAAGGTCGATGATGTCCTGGTTCATCATGCGGATGCAGCCGGACGACACCGCCTCGCCGATGGACCACGGCTCGTTGGTGCCGTGGATGCGGTAGAGCGTGTCCTTCCCATCCTTGAAGAGATAGAGCGCGCGGGCGCCCAGCGGATTGGTCTCGCCGCCCGCCATGCCGCCCGCCCAGGGCTGGTATCTGGCCGGCTCGCGGGCGATCATCGTGTCGGTGGGCCGCCAGCTCGGCCATTCCCGCTTGTAGCCGATGGCGGCGGTGCCGGAGAATTCCAGGCCCGCCCGCCCGACGCCGACGCCATAGCGCAGCGCCTTGCCGTTCTCCTGCACCAGGTAGAGGAAGCGGTTCTTGGGATCCACCACAAGGGTGCCGGGCGGCTGGCTGGTGGGGTTCTCCACCAGCTGGCGCACGTTGCGGGGCTTCATCTCGGTGGGGTCGACGCCGGGAATGTGGAACCCCCCATCCTCCAGCGCGCCATAGCGTGCCGCATCGGCCGGCGCGATGCGCGGCGCCTGCGCGGCGGGGGCCGGTTGGTTCGACGCGGCGACGCAGGCGCCGAGCGCCAGCGGCAGCAGGAGCGCGCACGCCAGCGCGCGGACGGGACGACGGGCGATGCGAGCGGTTGGCTCCGGGCGGCTTTCAATTCCGCCGCGCACCGTGGATCCGTCCCGCACCACAAGTCTTTCGCGCGCCACAAGTGGGTCGCGCGCCACACGTCGGTCGCGTGTCATTGCTCGGCTGCCTGCCGCCGCCGGGCTTCCGCCACCGCCCGCTTGAAGCTGGCATAATCGAGCGTCGAGGCCAGCAGGGGGCCGACCAGATAGGCCGGCGTGCCCTGGAGCCCGAGGGATTCCGCCTGCGCATTGGTGCGCTTGAGCAAAGCGACGATCTCGGCCCCGTGGAGCTGCGCGTCCATCTCCAGGCGGCCCATGTCCACACCGGACGCCTTCACCGCCTGGAGCATCTGCTCTTGCGGAATCTTGCGTCCGGGAATGCCCATCAGGGCCGCATGGACCAACTCGTATTTCTCCTGGAACCTGGCCGCGAGCGCCAGTTTCGCGCCATAGACCGAGGCTTCCGTGAGAATCGGCCAATCCTTGTAGACGAGGCGGATATGCCCATCCTCGGCGACGATCCGGGCGAGATCGGGGGCCGATTTCTTGCAGAACGGGCAATTATAGTCGAGGAACGCAACGATGGTGACGTCGCCCTGCGGATTGCCGGCCGTGGGCGCATCGGGATCGCGCAGAATGGCGTCCACGTCCACGCCCTGGGCGAGGGCCGGCCGTCCGGCCGCCAGCACGAGGGCAGGGGGAAGGAAGGATACCGCCGCGAGGCGGATGAAGTCCCTGCGTCGCATGAAATCTCCGGTCGATGGGGTGAGGGTCACAGGCCGGCCTTCGCCATGAGGCCGTCGAGATCGGCGCGGGTGATCGCGCCGATGTGCCGGGATCCGGGAACTTCGCGTCCCGCGGCATCCAGGAGGAACAAGGTGGGTGGGCCGACGACGGAATAGCGGGACATGAGCGCTTGCTCGCCCGCGCCATAATTGGTGACGTCGGCGGCGATGCGCGGCACCTGCGCCAGGCGCTGCCGCACCTCCGGTTCGGTCATCACCGCCTCGTTGGACTTGCAGACCGTGCACCAGCCGGCGGTGAAGGAAACCAGCACCGGCCGGCCCGAGGTCCGCGTCTCGGCAAAGGCGGCGTCGAGGGCGGCGGGCGAGGAGACGCGCACCTCTTCCGCCGCCGTCGCAACCGGACCCGGCGGTGCGGCGAGGAAGCCGAGCGGGCGCAGGGGATCGTCCGCGCCGCCGGCGGCGCCGACCACGAGCACGGCGCCATAGAGCGCGGCGAGGAGCCCCGCCGCCTTGCCGAGGCGGGCCGTCGGCGGGCTGCGCCGCGCCATCCGGTCGAACCCGCCGAGGAATACGCCGAGCCCGAGGGCCAGCGCCCCCCAGAGCGCCACGCCCATGGGCGCGGGAAGCACACGCCCGGCGAGCAGGGCGGCGACGGCGAGGAACAGCACGCCGCACGCCTGCTTCGCCCGCTCCAGCCATGGCCCAGAGCGCGGCAGGATCTGCGCGCCGAAGGTGCCGACCGCGATCAGCGGCACGCTCATGCCGAGCCCGAGCAGAAACAGCGCCGCGCCGCCGCGTGCCGCATCGCCGGTCTGGGCCGCATAGAGCATGGCCCCGGCGAGCGGCGGCGTCACGCACGGACCCACCACCAGGGCCGAGCCGAAGCCGAGCGTCGCCGCTTGGCCGATCGAGCCGCCCGCGCCGCGTCCGAGCCGTGCCGCGAGCCCCGCCGGAACTGCCAATTCGAACAGGCCGAACATGGAGGCGGCGAGCCCCAGAAAGAGCATCGCCATCAGCCCCAGCGCCCACGGCGTCTGCAACGCGGCCTGGAGGTTCGCGCCCGACCAGGCGGCGACCAGCCCGAGAACACCATAGGCGGCCGCCATGGCGAGACCATAGGTGCCGGAGAGCGCGAAGCCGCGCAGCGGCGTCGGCTTCGCGCCGCCACCGGCGAGGATGCCGGACAGTACGGGCAGCATGGGAAACACACAGGGCGTGAAGGCGAGCAGCAGGCCGAAGCCGAAGAACGCCACCAGCGGCGCGCCGAGCCCGCCCCCCAGGATGGAGCCCGCCGTCTCTTCTGCCGCCGTCCCGGCGTCCTTCGCGCCGATGCCGTCGGTTCCTGTGCCGTTCGTGCCCGCAGCCTTGGCGCCGGTGCCAGTGGTTCCGCTATCTGTGATTCCGGCAGCGTGCGCGGTCGCGCCGGAGGGCGGCATAAGCGCTAAGCGCTCCTTGATGCGGGATGCGGCCACCGGGGCAGCCGTGGCCGGTTGCTCTTCCGCCGACGATGCGGCGGCAGCGTCCATTCCCGTGGGCGGTGGCGCGGCGATGGCCAGCGTCGCGAGATCCACCAGGCGCGTGACCATTGGATAGCAGATGCCCGCTTCGGCGCAGCCCTGGAAGGACACTGAGACCTCGCCCCGTGCCGGCAGGCCGGCCGCGCGCGCCTCGGCATGGCCATGATAGATTTCCACCGGCCCGAAATTGGGATCGTCTTTTTCCTCGCCGGCGGCGGTGGTGAGGGAGACCGCGGCGCCGTCGATCCGCGCCTTCAGGCTGTCGCGGTAGAGATAGGTGCCGGGCGCGATGCGCCAGAGCAGCGATAAGGTGCCGTCCGCCGCGCGCGTGGCGGTGAGGTGAAAGGCCTCGTCCGCCATCAGCGGCCGGGTCTGGGCGGACGCGAACGTCGTTGCGGCAAGCGCCAGCAGCACTGCGATCAGGACCGTGAAAGGCGGCGCGGCGGCGCGGGGAAGGAGTCTCGTGACCATGGCGCGCTCCCTCGAACGCTCACCTTAAGCCAGCCTTAAGCTCGGGGTAGAAAGTCGGGGCGGAGGAGGCCGGGGCATGCGCATATTGGTGGTCGAGGACGATCCGATCCTGATGGACGGGCTGAAGGTGGGCCTTGGCCTTGCCGGGGCGACGGTGGACGATGTCGCCACCTGCGCCGACGCGCGCGCCGCCCTCGCGGCGAGCCGGTTCGACGCCGTGGTACTCGACCTGATGCTGCCCGACGGCTCGGGCCTGGACCTGCTTGCGGCCATGCGGGCGCGGGACGATGCCACGCCCGTTCTGCTGCTGACCGCCCTCGACGAGGCGCCCGACCGCGTGCGCGGGCTCGATGCCGGGGCCGACGATTATCTCGGCAAGCCCTTCGACCTCGATGAACTGGCGGCGCGGGTCCGGGCCATCGCCCGCCGGGGGCAGGGGCGCGCCGGCCCGGTGCTCAAGGCCGGCGGCCTGGTGCTCGACCCCGCGACCCTCTCCGCCACCGTCGAGGGGCGTCCGGTGGGCCTTTCGCGCCGCGAATTCGCGGTGCTCGCCGCGCTGATGGAGCGGCCGGGCGTGATCCGCTCCAAGGCGGAGATCGAGGAGCGCCTCTATGGCTGGCAGGAGGAGGTGGAAAGCAATACGGTCGAGGTCCACATCCACAATCTGCGCGTCAAGGTGGGGCGCCAGTTCATAGAGACCGTGCGCGGCCTCGGCTATCGTGTGCGGAGGCCGGCGTGACTTCCTTGAGGCGCCGCCTGTTCCTGATCCTCATCGCCGCCACCGGTGCGATCTGGCTGTGCGCGGTGGGCTGGATCTATCTCTCCAGCCGCAGCGAACTGGAACACGTGCTCGACGCCCGCCTCCAGGAGGCCGCCCGCATGGTCCACTCGCTGGTGGCCGGCGGCAATATCGCCGCGACGCCGCTGGCGGCAGAGGTGCCCGGAACCACCTATGAGCGGCAGCTGTCGTGCCAGATCTGGTCGCTCGACGGCCGGCTCGTCGCCCGGTCCGGCGGCGCGCCCGAGGAGGCGCTCGGGGACCCGGCCGAGGGCTATTCCGAGCGCACGGTCAATGGCGAACCGTGGCGCGTCTACACCATCCTCGACACGGAAAAGGGCGTCCGCGTCATGGTGGGCGACCGCATCGGCCTGCGCGACCGGCTGGTGCGCGACCTGGTGGCGGGCCTGCTCGCGCCGCTCTTCCTCGTGGTGCCCCTGCTCGGCGTGCTGATCTGGATGAGCCTCTGGCGCGGGTTGAAGCCGCTCAACGCGGTGGCGCGCGACCTCACGGCCCGCGACGCGGAAGACATGCGCCCCCTTGCGCCGGCTGAGGCGCCGGCGGAGGTCCGCCCGCTCATCGATGCCATCAACGGCCTGTTCGCCAAGGTGGAAGCCGCCCGCCGGCACGAGCGGGACGTGACCGCCTTCGCGGCCCATGAACTGCGCACGCCGCTCGCGGGCCTGAAGACCCAAGCGCAGATCGCCCTCGCGGCCGGGGATGCGGCGACGCGCGACGGCGCGTTGCGGCGCATCCTGGTGTCCGTGGACCGAACCGCGCGCCTCGTGCGCCAGCTCCTGGCGCTGGCGAAGCTTGAAGCTTCCGCGCCCCTTGCGCTTAAGGCGGAGGTGGAGGCCGGTGCCCTGCTGCGGGAGGTGGCGCAGCTCTCGGCGGTCCCCGCGCGCATCGGCGTCAGCCTCGATCCCGCGCTCGACGCGCTCCGCCTGAAGGGAGACCGCGAAACGCTCCACCTCGTGCTGCGCAACCTCCACGAAAACGCCATCGAACATATGCCGGAGGGCGGCTCGATCATCTGGAGGCGCCTGCCGAACGGGTTGTGCGTGGAGGACGAGGGACCGGGCATTCCCGAGGAGGAATTGCCGCGCGTCACCGAGCGTTTCTTTCGAGGGCGCAACAAGAGCGCGTCCGGCAGCGGGCTCGGCCTGACCATCGCGAGCATGGCGGCCAGGCGGCTGGGTGCGCGCATAGAACTTGAGAACCGGGAAGCACGCCCAGGCCTCCGGGCGGCGCTGATGTGGTCCTGACGCGCCGGCGGGATCAGGCGTCGTGGCGCTCGCGGCGGGCCGCGCGCTCGCAAGACATCATGCGGCGCGCGCGATCAGGGCGTGGATGTCCTCGCAATGGCGCACCAGCGTCGGATGGTCAACGACGAAGGCGCGCAGCGGCGTCGCGATGGGATAGAAAAGAATATTGGCGATGAATCCATAAATGGCGGCATCCGCGCTGCCGGGACGCGCCCCGAACACAAAGCCCTGCTCCGGCACCAGCGCCGCGATGGCCGCGAGATCGGCAAGGCCCCGCGCATAGGCCTCGTGCGGCGCGAAGCGGCCGATGCCTTGAAAATAATAGCGGTTGGCATTGAAGCTGCGGGCTTTTTCAAGATCCGCCTCGGTCAGCGCGGGATGCTGGGCGCGCAAGGCTGCGCAGAAGGCGGGCCAGAACGCGTCGTCCTTCCACCGGGAATAGGACATCACCCAATAAAGGTCGTCGAGCGTTCGCCGCAGCATCACGCCAAGGTGCCGCTGCGCCGGGCTCAGGTCCGCATCGAGATCCGGGCCATGCTTGCGTGCGACATGGGCGATGATGGCGTCGCTGTCGCCGATGTTCTCGTCGCCGTCCGTGATGTAGGGAAGCTGGTTGCGGGGTGCGGCCGAGGCGTCGAAGACGTGCCGATGCTCGAACGGAATGCCGGCGAGCTTGAGATAGGCAAAGACCTTGAGTCCGTATCCGTTATTGTCTGCGACGCCAAAGAGTTCGGGATAGGAGAAGAGGGACAGCATGACATGATCCGCGGAACTTGGTGGCGAGTGGGGGAACGGAGGCCGGGAATTCTGGCAGGTGGACATCAAAGCAGCGCGGATCTTGCGCCAACCGCGTGGTGCTGCACCCCTTGAAATATAGCCGCCGCCCGCGCGATCGTCACCTCTTAGCCTCGGCTGCCCAGACTCCCGGCGCGCCTTGACGCGGGCGCGCCGCCAATGCGGTCCGCAACCAGGATCGCGCTCTCGGATCAGCGCGCGGCATCGCTGCCCGTCTCAGGCCTCTTCACGGACCTGGCGGCGCGCTTCATTCGCCAGGGGGTGGAGCCTGTCCGCCGGGGCGGCGCCGGCCAAACTGTAGCCAAGGCCATTGTCGGCCCAGCTGAAGCTGTTCACATTGCCCTGCACATGCAGAACCATCGGCGCTTTAGGGTCCGCCTGCATGGGACGAACGAGCATCACGAGCCGCGTTCCCCTGTCGTCGTCATACATGTACATGGCGGCCGGCCCGTGTTCCGTGGCAACGACGCGCCCTCCCATGAAGCGGTAACCCGCCGCCGTCAGATCGGGAATGGCGACCGGACGGCCGATGCGTATTGTCGTCCATCGTTGGAGCGCGTCTCGCTCTTCGGCGCGGACCTCGACCGGGTGGATGTCGTCCGGCGCATAGACGGAAAAGCTCGTTGTCGCTTCACGCGCGAGCGCCTGCACGCCCGCCGCCGCGGGTAGACCCATGCCGCGCAGGGACCATCCGCCGAGGCCGCCGGCGCAGACCAGCAGCACGGCCGCTGCGGCGATCGCCCAGCGCGGTGTCGGCCGCGCGCGGCGGCGGTCCTCGATCATGCGTAAGAGGCTGAGTTCGGACGGGACCGGCTCCTCGATCACCGGCGCGAAGGCGGAGCGCAGCATGTCGCGTTGTTCGCCATACAGCGTGATGCGCCGCGCGACATCCGGGTGAGCGTCGAGATAGGCGCTGACTTCCGCATGGCGGTGGGGATCGAGCGTGCCGTCTAAAAGGCCGTTGAGGTCGTCTTCGGTGATGGGGCGAGAGCTCATTTCACGCTCCGGAGATAGGGCGGCGAGAGGGCCGCGCGCGGTTCGGCCGACATCAGCCTGACAAGGCGCTCGCGGGCACGAGACAGCCGCGACATCACGGTGCCGATCGGCACTTCGAGCACCTGCGCGGTCTCGGCATAGGAGAGTTGCTCGACGGTGACGAGCAGTAGCACGGTGCGCTGCTCGTCCGGCAACTGAGCCAGCGCTGCGAGCAGATCGCGGTGGCGCAGCCCATCTTCCTGCGATGCGGCGTGCGACAGGTGCGCCGCATCGACATCGTCAAGGGCGACATGGACCGGCCGCTGCGCCGCGCGGCGCAGCCGCGTCATGGCGAGATTGTGCAGGATCGTGAAGATCCACGCACGCGCATCGTTCTCGTGACGCCGCTGATGCCAGCGGCTGATGGCACGCTCCAGGCAATCCTGCACCAGATCGTCCGCCGCCGCCCGCTCGCGCATCAGCGCGCGGGCATAGCGCCGAAGCGCGGGAATGAGCGGCTCGATGAGGCGCACCATGTCTTGGTCCATGCAGTCTCCTTTCGGCGAGAAGGCGGGCCGTTGCAAGAGGGTCCGCCCTCCTCGCGCGCGGCATGCCCGTCAGTCGCTCGTCTGGCGCTGCACCACGGCTCCGGGCTGTGCGCTCGAGCCTTCGGCGATGACGAGATACCGTCGCTGCGCCTTCGCATCGTTCTGCACAATCTGGCGGATCGGACCGGCGGCATTGACGATGGCCGACCCTGCCGGGTTGGTCATGAAGGCGGAAAGAGGCTCCAGCTTGCCTTTGCCATCCGCCTCGCTCGCCAGCGCGAGCACGTAAGGCTTTTTCGGCGCCAACCCGGTGACGGAGGCCTGCAGGATCTGGATCAGCCCCTGATCGAACAGCGAGACGCTGGTCGGGGCCTTGCCCTCTCCCTTAGCTCCATCCTGCCTGAGGGTGAGATGCGCGCTCTGCCCCGCCACGCCGAGCGGCTGAAGGTTCTGCGTGCCATCCCCCTCCGGCACCGCGCCGGGCACGTAGGTCACCGCCTGCGGCGCCTGGCCGATCGGGATGGTCGCAACCACCTTGTTGGTCAGCGTGTCGATGCCGGCCAGCGCGTCGGCGTTCTCCAGGCCGACATAGATGCGCGATCCGTCGCCCGACGGCCAGATGCCGTGCGGCAGATTGCCGACCGGGATGGTCGCCACCTGAGAAAAGTCGTCGGTACGGAATACCTTCACCTGGTTCAGCCCGCCGATGGTCACATAGGCGAAGGTGCCATTGGCGTTGTGGGCGAAATTGACGTGATTGGTAATCGGGCCGGTGTCGAGCGTCTTGATGATCTCGAACGGCGGCCGGGCGTTGAACACCTGCGTCTTGCCGATGTCCTTCAGCGTGAACCAGACCTGCTTGCCGTCGGGCGTCGCCGCGATGTTCGGGCAGAACGGGCTCTCCTGCTTCACATGGCCGACGATCATATGGTCGGCGACCGAGATCACCACGGTCTCGGGCATGAAGGAGGAGCAGACATAGCCGTATTTGCCGTCGGGTGAGAAGATCTGCATGCCCGGGCCGTTCGGCACCTTGATGCGGGTCTTCTCCTCATAGGTCGTCCCGTCCAGGACGGCGACGTAATCCTCGCCCCGCACGGTCACCCAGACTTCCTTGCCGTCGGGCGTGAAGAACGCCTCGTGCGGCGAGCGGCCGACATAGGTGGTGTGCTTCACCGCATTGGTCGCGGTGTCGATGAAGGTCACCGAATTCGAGCCGATCGACACCACCGCGATGGTCTTGCGATCCGGCGAGAAGCCCATGCCGTGCACCAGCACCTGCCCCTTGTAGAGCGGGCTGAAGTTCACCGGCTGCGGCTCGCCCAGCCGAATGACGCCGACCAGCGTGTTGGTGGCGGGATTGGTCACGGAAATGGTGTTGGAGAATTGCTCGGCGGCATAGACGCGGTCGCGGCTGCTCAGCGGGATGTCGGGGGTCGAGGCTGCGAACGGCGCCTGCCCGGCGAATGCGGGCAGGGCACAGGAGAGCATGGCGCTCGCAAGCAGACCGGTGAGGAGAGGATGCTTCATCAGTTCGTTCCTACTTCATTGGCATCGAGCTGGCCGGCATCGGCATGCTGCCGGCAGACATCGTGCTGTGGGATTGTGTGGAATGGTCGGATAGGGGCGCGGCATCGGGCTCGGTCGGCGCCGGCGCGGAAGGCGGCAGCGGCTGGCCGAGCGCAAGCCGCATCGCGGCGATCTCCTGTTGCTGCTCGACCACGATCTCCTGTGCGAGGCGGCGCAGCAGCGGGTTCTGCCCGTAGCGCAGATAGGCCACCGCCATGTCGATCGCGCCCTGATGATGCGGGATCATCATCGCCGTAAAGTCGGCGTCGATATCGCCGGTGGGCTTCACCTCCATGTCCGCCATCATCTTGTCCATGGCGGCGGCGTTCTCGGTGAGAAACGGCGTTTCACCGCTGGTGGCGGAAGCCGTGCCGGCACCATGGCTTTGGTCGTGCGCTCTGGCCGCGCTGCCAGCAAGGCATAGTGCGAGCAGCGCGCCAGCGCAGGCGAGGTGTCGTTGTCGCATGGGCTCTCTTCCTCCGGCGCGACGGCGCCTTGAAGGTTGGACTTCGCGGGGGGGCGATTATTCCCGGCTCGCGGGAGATTTTTTCCCTCCTGCCACCAGACCCGGGCGAGGCAATGCAAGCCGGTGGGAAGATCGCTACGGACGTTGAAGGTCCAGTTGCGCAGGCAATGGGGGCCACGGCCGAGGCTTCGCAATAAGGGTGCCTCTGCCGGAGCGGTGGCGAGGCGCAGCAATGCCTTCGACATGCACATGGGGCGCCCGTCGGTGGCGATCCGACGTTTCGGCTGAGTGCCTGATCAACTGAATCGTGAAGTGCCCGTCTGGATCTGACCGCTGCAGCGCACGTTGAACCGGGACAACAGGCTCACAGGCGGCTGCGTCTGTGGCCCACGTCCTTATGAGGGAGTGATCCAGTGCAGACTCCATGCAACCTGGAAGTCACCCGGCGTGCGTTGCTGATCGGAACCGCGCTGTCCGTGACGGTGACCGCTTCCACCACGCCATCGGCAGCACGCGCGCAAGCTGGCGGAAATTCCATGAACTCCGTGAACTCAAAAGTTTCGTTCGAGGTGAACGGTGTTCCCCGGCATCTCGAACTCGACAATCGCACCACATTGCTGGATGCGCTGCGCGAGCATCTGCACCTCACCGGCACGAAGAAGGGCTGCGACCACGGGCAGTGCGGCGCCTGCACGGTGATGGTGGATGGCAGGCGCATCAATTCATGCCTGACGCTCGCGGTGATGCACGAAGGGAACCACGTCACCACCATCGAGGGGCTGGGGACGCCGGAAAACCTCCACCCCATGCAGGCCGCCTTCGTGAAACACGACGGCTATCAGTGCGGCTATTGCACACCAGGGCAGATCTGCTCCGCCGTTGCGATGCTGGGAGAGATCAAGGCCGGCATTCCAAGCCACGTCAGCGCCGACCTGACCGCTGCCCCTGACGTCACGGCCGCGGAGATGCGCGAGCGCATGAGCGGCAACATCTGCCGGTGCGGCGCCTATTCGAACATCCTTGATGCCATCAGCGAAGTGGCCGGGAGGCAGGCATGAAGTCCTTCACCTATGAGCGGGCGGCATCTCCAGCCGAAGCCGTCGCCGCCGCGGCGCGCGTCCCGGACGCGAAGTTCATTGCCGGCGGGACGAACCTGCTTGACCTCATGAAGCTGGAAATCGAAACGCCGGCCCACCTCATCGATGTCAACGGTCTAGGGCTCGACAAGATCGAGCCGACCAGCGACGGCGGCCTGCGCATCGGCGCTTTGGTCCGAAACACGGATCTCGCCGCGGACGCCCGCGTGCGCCGCGATTACGGCGTCCTGTCGCGGGCGCTGCTGGCAGGTGCCTCGGGCCAGTTGCGGAACAAGGCGACCACGGCCGGCAATCTGCTCCAGCGCACCCGTTGCCCTTATTTCTACGACACCAATATGCCCTGCAATAAACGTCAGCCCGGCAGCGGCTGCGCGGCGATCGGCGGGTTCAGCCGCCAGCACGCCGTGCTGGGTGCAAGCGAAGCCTGCATCGCCGTCCATCCCAGTGACATGGCGGTGGCCATGCGCGCGCTCGACGCCACCGTGGAAACGGTGAAAGCGGACGGCACCCCGCGCAGCATCGCCATCGCCGATTTCCACCGCCTTCCCGGCGATACGCCGGATAAGGAGACGGTTCTGGAAGCGGGCGAACTCATCACCGCCGTGACGCTGCCGAAGCCGATCGGCGGGACGCACATCTATCGAAAGGTGCGCGACCGGGCCTCTTATGCGTTTGCGCTCGTCTCCGTGGCCGCCATCGTCCAGCGGGACGGAACGGGCCACGTGGCTCTCGGGGGCGTGGCGCACAAGCCATGGCGGGTGGAAGCGGCGGAGGCACAGATGCCCCGCGGTGCCAAGGCGGTGGCCGAGCGGCTGCTCGCAGACGCCAAGCCTACCAGCGACAACGCATTCAAGCTGCCATTGGTCCGACGCGCGCTGGCCAGCGCGCTTGCCGAGGCGAAGGGTTGATCCCATGAAATTCGATACGCCCGCAACCACCAATCCCATCGACCAGCTCAAGGTCGTGGGCCACCCGCTCGATCGCATCGACGGGCCGCTGAAGACCACCGGCACGGCGCCCTACGCTTATGAGCACCACGAAGGACTGGCGAACGCGGCCTATGGCTATGTGTTGGGTGCCGCCATCGCAAAGGGGCGGATCGCCTCCATGGACCTGTCGCGCGCCAAGGCCGCGCCCGGCGTGATCGCCATCGTCACGGCTGAGAATGCCGGCAGGTTGGATAAGGGCATTAAGAACACCGCAAAGCTGCTGGGCGGTCCAGACATCGAGCATTATCACCAAGCGGTCGCGGTGGTGGTGGCGGAAAGTTTCGAACAGGCGCGGGCGGCGGCGCAGCTTATTCGCGTCGATTACGTGGAGGCCGACGGCGCGTTCGACCTTTCGGATGCGCGCAAGGGTGCGACCCCGCCGACGGATACCCAGGCGGACAGCAAGCGGGGCGATTTCACGGCCGCGTTCGCCGCCGCGCCCATGACGCTCGATGAGACCTACAGCACGCCCGACCAGGCCCATGCGATGATGGAGCCGCACGCCACCCTGGCCGCCTGGACGGGCGACAAGCTGACGCTCTGGACCTCCAACCAGATGATTGCCTGGGGCGTCGACGACATGGCGAAGACCCTTGGCATTCCAAAGCAGAACGTGCGCCTTGTGTCGCCCTTCATCGGCGGCGGCTTCGGCGGAAAGCTGTTTCTGCGGGCGGATGCGCTCATGGCCGCCCTTGGCGCCCGCGCGGCGCGCCGGCCGGTGAAGGTGGCGCTTTCCCGGCCGTTGATGTTCAACAACACCACCCATCGCCCCGCCACCATCCAGCGCATCCGCATCGGCGCCGGGCAGGACGGAAGGATCACCGCCATCGGTCATGAAAGCTGGTCCGGCGATTTGCCGGGCGGCGGGCCTGAACTTGCCGTGCAGCAGACGCGCCTGCTCTATGCCGGGGAGAACCGCATGACGGCGCTGCGCCTCGCGGTGCTCGATTTGCCGGAAGGCAACGCCATGCGCGCGCCGGGCGAGGCCCCGGGCCTGATGGCACTCGAGATCGCCATGGACGAGATGGCGGAAAAGCTCGGCATGGATCCCATCGCGTTTCGTATCGCCAACGATACGCAGGTGGACCCGGAGCACCCCGAAAGGCCATTCTCTCAGCGTCGCCTTGTGGAGTGCCTGCGGCAGGGCGCCGAGAAGTTCGGCTGGAGCGCGCGCGCCGCGCAGCCTGGAAGCGTGCGCGACGGCGACTGGCTGATCGGCATGGGAATGGCCGCCGCCTTCCGCAATAACCTTGTGATGAAGTCCGGGGCGCGGGTGCGCCTCGACAACAAAGGCATGCTCACGGTCGAGACCGATATGACCGACATCGGCACCGGGAGCTATACCGTGATCGCTCAGACCGCCGCCGAGATGATGGGCGTGCCGCTGGAAAAGGTGCGCGTGCGCCTCGGCGATTCCAGCTTCCCCGTATCGGCCGGATCGGGCGGCCAATGGGGCGGCAACAGTTCCACCGCCGGCGTCTATGCCGCGTGCGTGAAGTTGCGCGAAGCGGTCGCCCAGAAGCTTGGTTTCAATTCCGCCGATGCGGTGTTCGCCAATGGCGATGTGCGCCTGGGCAATCGCAGCGTTCCCCTGACAGAGGCGGCGGGTGAGGACGGGCTTTCCGGTGAGGATACGATGGAATATGGCGACCTCAGCGAAAAATACCAGCAGTCCACCTTCGGCGGTCACTTTGTGGAAGTGGGCGTGGACGTGGTGACCGGCGAAGTGCGCGTGCGCCGCATGCTGGCCGTGTGTGCCGCCGGGCGCATCCTTAATCCCAAGACCGCCCGCAGCCAGGTCATCGGTGCCATGACCATGGGGGTGGGAGCGGCGCTGATGGAGGATTTGAAGATCGACAAACGTCGTGGCTTCTTCGTCAATCATGATCTCGCCGGCTACGAGGTGCCGGTTCACGCGGACATCCCGCACCAGGACGTGATCTTCCTCGACGAGACCGACCCCATGTCCTCACCGATGAAGGCCAAGGGGGTGGGGGAGCTTGGCATCTGCGGCGTCGCGGCTGCCATCGCCAATGCCATCTACAACGCCACGGGCGTCAGGGTGCGCGACTATCCCATCACCTTGGACAAACATCTCGAACGGCTTCCCGACCTCAGCTGAAAGCGCTGGCCTGGCGCGAGTTGTGATGGAGCAGATGGGAAACCTCGCATGATCTGTCGTCGCAGCCGCTGACGCGGCCGAGCACGCAGAAGAGTTTGAACCGGTCATTCCATCGAACACCATCATGTGGCGATCCTCGACCACGGACGGAAGCAAAGAACCCGCGACGTGCCATCATCGGGTTTGACGAAACCGGACCGAATACAGAAGCAGATCATCGGCCGGCGGGCGGCCGGAATGGTAACGGCTGACGTCTGCCGCAAGCACGGCATCTCCTCGGCGACCTTCTACAAGTTCAAGGCGAAGTATGGCGGGATGGTCGTATCGGATGCGCGTCGGCTGAATACCCTCGAGAACGAGAATGCTCGCCTCAAGAAGCTGCTGGCCGAGCAGATGCTCGACAACGCGATCCTGAAGGATGTCGCCGCAAAAAAAATGGTGACGCCCGATGCGAAGCGGAAGGCGGTGGCTCATGCCTGCACGGTGCAGGCAGTGAGCCAGCGTCGGGCGTGCCTGGCCTTGAAGATCGACCGCTCGACGGTGCGCTACACGAGCACCCGTCCCGACGATGCCTTGTTGCGCGAAGCGATGAAGACCGTGGCGACGGAACGCCGGCGGTTCGGCTATCGCAGGATCACATCATGCTGGACCGCCAGGGCATCGAGATGAACCAGAAGAAGCTGCGGCGTCTCTATCGCGAGGAGAAGTTGCAGGTGCGCCGATGCGGCGGCCGCAAACGGGCACTGGGCACGCGCAGACCCATGCTCATGCCTGATCGGGCTGGAGCCTCGATTTCCTCTCCGACACGATCACTGAGGGGCGCCGCTTCAGGGTGCTCGCCATCGTCGACGACTACACACGCGAGTGCCCGGCGCCCGTCGCCGATACCTCGCTCGCGGGCTTGGGCGTGGCTCGCGAACTGGATGGCATCATCCGCCTGCGCGGCCGCCCGGATGCGATCGTTTCCGACAACGGTACCGAGTTCACCTCGATGGCGATCCTGCGCTGGTGCCAAGAGACCGGCGTAGCGTGACATTACATCGCCGCCGGCAAGCCGACGCAGAACGCCTTCGTCGAGAGCTTCAACGGGCGCTTCCGGGACGAATATCTCAACGACACGCAGTTCTCGACGCTCACTGATGCCCGCAGCGCCATCACCTCATGGAAGGAGGACTACAACCGCCACCGACCGCACTTGGCCCTCGGCAACATGACGCCAGCCGAGTTCGCCCTCAAATCTTCGCTGGAAAAACAGGCCGCCTGAGGCCAGAAATGAAACCCAGGACTCTCTCTCAGACCGGAGGAGAAATGGGTCTCAGGTCAACGGTCTGAAATGAGGAAATGGCGCCGCAAGAGGGCACCAGACTAAGGTTCATATTTGGCCGCCGGTGTCGGAAAATGTATTTGAAAACAAACGATATTCTATAGCCGTCGTCCTTGTTCGTCCGTGTCTATTCGCTACAATCCAGCTCCATTTTGTGGGCCGATTTGTGGGCTGTATTGTGGGCGAGGGGATCATATGGGGCAATTGACAGACCTGAAGGTTCGGAAGGCAGGTGCGGGAAAATTCGGGGATGGGGATGGACTCCAGCTTGTCGTCTCCGCTTCGGGGGCCAAGAAATGGATCTTCCGCTTCATGGTGGCGGGACGAGCGCGCGAGATGGGATTGGGGACCTATCCCGATGTGTCCCTTGCTGAGGCGCGGAATGCGGCTTTCGAAGCGCGCAAGCTGGTGGCGGAGGGCAGAGACCCCATCGAAGCGCGCCGCGAGGTGGAGCGGCAGAGGGAAGTGGCTCTTGTCCGCCTGCCAACCTTCGCGGATATCGCGGCGCTGGTAATCGCCGACGCCCAAGCCCAATCAACGAATGCCAAGGTACAGTATCAATGGTCCCGCCATCTCGGCCCGGTGTTCTGCGGACCGCTTCTCGACCGGCCGGTGCATGAGATCACCACTCTGGACGTGGCCGAGGTCCTGAAGTCGGTGTGGGAGGCAAAGCCGGAAGTCGCACGGAAGCTCCATCCAGCGATCCGCCGGGTGTTTGATCGCGCCCGGGTGGTGCTGAAGGCCAAGCACAATATTCAGATGCTGGAGAACCCTGCCAACTGGGTCGACTTGAAGGCGCAGGGCTTCTCGCGACCCAAGGAGCTCTCCCGAGGGCGGCATCCATCGCTGCCGTACCCGAGAATGAAATCCTTCGTGCAGGCTTTGCGGGCGCGCGATGCAGCGGCTGCACGGGCTCTGGAATTTTTAATCCTGACGAACGTGAGAACGGACACCGCATTGAGGGCGGAGTGGCGGGAATTAGACCTGGTCGGCGCCGTTTGGTCGATCCCGCCCGCGAAGCTCAAAGATCGAATCCATCGAAAAGACCCCTTCCGCGTGCCGCTGGCTCCGCGCGTGATCGAGATCATTCAGGAAATGCGCCAGCTTCGAACCTCCGACTATGTGTTTCCGGGTCAGTCGTCGGGCCGCCCCCTGTCGAACATGGCAATGGCCACGGTTATCCGACGCATGAACAACGTTGCGCCGCACGAGGAGCGCTGGATCGATCCCGATCAGGACCGGCTGATCGTGCCGCATGGTTTCAGGGCGACGTTTCGCGTGTGGGCGGAGGAGGCCGGCAACTTCCGCAACGCGATCATCGAAGAAGCCATGGGTCATTCCGTCGGTTCAGCCGTGGAACGGGCCTATCGTCGAACGGATGTTCTTGAGCTGAGGCGGGAGCTCATGGACGCATGGTCGATGTTCTGCGCGCCATGAGGGACACCGGAGATCGATCGGGTTCCAGCGGCCCGGCGAGGATCGGCCTCGTCACCTCGCCCGTGGGCCAAAGCACCGCGATCGGACGACCGATCCGAGATGCATATCTGAGTGTACTCCACGTTCCACTGCGATGTTCGTCGGGTCCGTGAGGTGCGCCAATCAGGAGCCGCCGCCGAGAGGGTTGATCTTGGGCAGGGTCCAGCTCGGGTCGCCGTTGATAAGATTGGATACTGCGGGACGCCACCTTTTCGAGGTTTCGCCTCGGCGCTTGCCTTTAGCCCGACCTGCTAGAGGCGCGCAGCGTTTCGTGGCGGCCAAGCCCGAGGGGTTTGGCGGCTCAGCCTCCCGCTCAGGCGCTGCCGAAGGCGCCGAGAGACTTGCCGCCGCAGACATAGAGCACCTGGCCGTTCATGTAGAACGCCTCGTCGGACGCGAAGAATTGCACGGCATAGGCAACCTCCTCGGCGGTGCCGATGCGGGCGATGGGCTGGGCCTTTACCATGCGCTCCCACACCTCTGGCTTCAGGGCCCGCGTCAGAGGCGTATCGATGAATCCGGGCGCCACGCAGTTGACCGTGATGTCGAACTTGCCCAATTCGATGGCCATGGAACGGGTGAGCCCGACGATCCCGGCCTTGGCAGCGGAGTAATTGGCCTGTCCGGGATTGCCGAGCCACGCGCGCGAGGACACGTTCACCACCCGGCCGCGTCGCTGCGCCATCATCCTGCCGGCGGCCGCCTTGCTACACAGGAAATAGGATTTGAGATTGACGGTGAGCACCGCATCCCAATCCTCCTCCGGCATTCGGGTCAGATAATTATCGCGTACGATGCCGACATTGTTGACCAGGATGTCGAGGCTGCCGAACCGCTCGTGCACATGCGCCACGGCACGCTCCACCTCACCCGCCTCGGTGGCATCGGCGGCGACCGCGAACGCGGTACCGCCATCAGCGCAAATGGCCTCCGCGGCAGCTTCAGCGGCGGCCCCGTCGCGGTCGACGATGGCGACCCTCGCCCCGTTTCCGGCCAAGCGACGGGCGATCGCCGCACCTATGCCAGAGCCAGCCCCGGTGACCAAGGCGGCACGTTCCTCAACTCGCATCTCTCTACTCTCCCGTTGCAGGGCGGGAACGGCGCACGTGCGCCGTTCCCCCCACGTTCAGCTTCCCGATAGGCTGTGGACGTTCTCGAACCACATCTCCTTCCACGAGGCTGGCATCTTCTTGATGCGGCCGACTTGGTTCATGAATTTCACCGATTTCATGGTGTTTTCAGGCGTCATTACAAAGGTGATCTGAGGGTCAGAAATGATGCTGACCACGTCCGCATTGGACAGAGACTTGTCCTTTGACAGGTCGAGATAAACCTGAGCGGCCCGTTTCTTGTCGTTATGGATGATGCCTAGGGCCTTCTCATACGCGGCCAGGAAGGCGGCATAGGTCTTGGGGTTGTTTTTCTGGAAATCGACGGTTGCCCAGACCATCGTCAGCGTCGCTGGCCCGCCGAGCGTGTCGAACGAGTTCAGGATGGTGTGGATGCCGGGGTCCTTTTTCTGCAGGAAGGTAAAGGGTTGAGAGGTGAAGGTACAGGCGATGTCGTTGCTCCCCGACATCAGGGCGATCGAGGCATCCGCCTGGGAGAGCGAGACCGTCATCGGGTCCAGCTTTTCGAAATTCGCGTCGCCCCAGGTGCGCGCCGCCTCCATCTGCAGGAACACCGCCTGCGTGGAGACCTTGATCGCCGGCACGGCGATTTTGTCCTTGGCGGTGAGATCGCGCACCGATTTCAGCGCCGGATTGCGGCAATTGAGATATTCCGGCTGCGCGCTCATGGCGGCGACGCCCTTAACCCGCCCGTTGCTTTTGGCCCAGAGCGTGATGAATGGGGTGATGCCTGAGGACGCGAACTGAAGCTCGCCCGCCAGAACGGCGTCGATGGCGGAATTGCCGCCCGCGAACGTGCTCCATTCGACCGGCACATCCTTCAGGCCGGCTTTCTCCATCTCAGCCTCCAGCAGCTTCTCCTTCTGCATCACCATGGCCGGAAGGAACGCGAGGCTGAGTTGCTGCGCGATCCTAACCTTTGCGACTTCGGCCTGCGCCGGAAGCACGGCCAAAGCGGCACCAAGTGCTCCGACGACCCACGGCAGAATTGATTTCCTTGCCATTTCTTCCTCCCTGGTTTGCTCGCATCTTTGCGTGCGAGATCATACGGTCGAGGCGGTTCCGAAGAGGGCCGTGACCTGACTCGAGAGCGTGCCGCCGTTACCGTGGCACAGGGCGATCTCAGCGCCCGTCACCTGTCGATCGCCCGCGGTTCCGCGCAATTGCTCGGCGGCCTCGATCATGGTGAACACACCGTACATGCCGGGATGGACGCAGGAGAGCCCCCCGCCATTGGTGTTCACCGGCAATGAGCCGCCGGGCGCGATCGCCCCGCTGGCGACGAAGCGCCCGGCCTCGCCTTTCGGGCAGAAGCCCAGATCCTCCAGAAACATCAGGACATTGATGGTGAAAGCGTCATAGAGCTGCAGCACGTCCACATCGGCTGGCGACAGCCCGGCCATGGCGAAGGCGCGCGGGCCGGATTCCGCCGCCGCCGTGGTGGTGAAATCGGGCATGGCGGAGATCTGTCGATGCCATTGCGCCGCCGCACCGCCGAGAAAATACACCGGCTTGCCCTTCAGGTCCCTGGCCCGCCGTGCCGAGACCATGATCACGGCGCCTGCGCCGTCGGTGACGAGACAGCAGTCGCGGGTCGTCAAGGGATCGCAGACCATGCGGGCGGCAAGCACCTCCTCCACCGAGGTGGGCTCGCGCCGGTAGGCCAGCGGATTGAGCTGCGCCCATTGGCGCGCGGCCACGGCGACCCGCGCGAGATCTTCCCGCGTGGTGCCGTATTCGTGCATGTGGCGCGCCGCAGCAAGTGCATAGGCGGCGACCGGAAAGCGCGGCTTGTATGCGGCTTCGTGGGGAGGTAGCTCTGCCCCGCTGGTGTGCTTGCCGGCACCGGTGCGCGAATTGCTGCCGTAGCAGATGAGAGCCACGTCGCACAGGCCAGCCTGGATCGCCATCGCGGCTTTGATGGCATAGTCGACGAACGACGCGCCGCCGAGATTGGTGGCCTCGGCGATCTTCGGGCGCAGGCCGAGATATTCGCCCACCGTCAGCGAGGGGAAGAAGTTCACGAGATTGGCGGTAAACAGGCCGTCGACATCGCCAAGCGTCAGGCCGGCATCGTCCAGGGCTTTGGCGGTGGCTTCCGCTAAAAGTTCCAGATGCGTGTGGCCGGGCGCCTCGCCAAGGCCGGCGAGTCCGGTGCCGACGATCGCGGCGGAGCCGCGCAGGGGATGGTTCTTGGACATGGCGTGCCTCACACCGGCTCGAAGAAGATGGCCGGCGCCTCGCCTGCCTTTCGGATGGTGGCGCGCACGGACATCCCGATGCGCACATCCTGCGGCGCGATGCCGACAACCTGGGTCATCAGGCGCGGCCCCTCGGCCAGGGTGACCATGGCGAGGTTGTAGTCGCCACCTTTGTCAGCAGGCTGGCGGATGATTGTGCTGGAATACACCTCGCCCGCGCCGGAAGCTTCGACGCATTCCAGCGGGCCACCTTTGCAGGCCGGGCAAAGCGCGCGGGGGTAGAAGACGTGGGCCGCGCAGACCGTGCAGCGTTGGATCAGGAATTTCCCGTCTGTGAGCCCGGCGCGAAACACCTGCTCTGGTCCGGGACCTGCGAATTGACGCTCGTCCAAGGCATTCATCGGATTTTGTTCTCCCGCGCGGCTCAATGGACCGCGTCCTTGATCATGGCTTTGGCGATGATGATCTGCTGGATCTGGGACGTGCCCTCGTAGAGGCGGAACAGGCGCACGTCGCGATAGAAGCGCTCCACCTTGAAATCGGCGATGTAACCGGACCCACCGTGGATCTGCACGGCGCGATCCGCGACGCGTCCCACCATCTCGGTGGCGAACAATTTGGCGCAGGAGGCGAGTGCCGTGACGTTCTCGCCCGCGTCGCGCCGCCGGGCGGCATCAAGCACCATGCAGCGCGCCGCATAGGCCTCGGTCCGGCTGTCGGCGAGCATGGCCTGTACGAGCTGGAACTCGGCGATGGGGCGGCCGAACTGGCGGCGGTCCATCGCGTAGGTGAGGCTGTCGCGGATCAGCCGTTCCGCCGCGCCGACGCTGGCGGCAGCGATGTGCAGGCGCCCGCGGTCGAGAACCTTCATGGCGGTCTTGAAACCCTGTCCTTCTACCCCTCCGAGCAAGGCTGAGGTCGGTACCCGGCAATCCTCGAAGATGACGTCGCAGGTGTGGCTGCCCCGCTGCCCCATCTTCTTGTCCGGCTTGCCGAGGCTGAGGCCGGGGGTGCCCGCTTCCACCAGGAAGGCGGAGATGCCAGCTGCACCCTTTTCCTCCGGGTTGGTGCGCGCGAATACCGTGAACAGGCCAGCGTCTGGCGCGTTGGTGATGAAGCGCTTTGTGCCGTTGATCACATAGCTGTCGCCGTCGCGGACGGCGCGGGTGCGCAACGAAGCCGCGTCGGATCCGGCGTTTGGTTCGGTGAGGCAGAAGGAGCCGATGATCTCGCCGCGGGCGAGGCGCGGCAGGTAGCGCTGGCGCTGCTCTTCCGTTCCGTCGATGACCAGTCCCTGGGAGCCGATGCCCACCGTCGTGGCGAACACGGTGCGGTAG
Source organism: Roseixanthobacter finlandensis (assembly GCF_043195105.2). Lineage (NCBI taxonomy): Bacteria > Pseudomonadati > Pseudomonadota > Alphaproteobacteria > Hyphomicrobiales > Xanthobacteraceae > Roseixanthobacter > Roseixanthobacter finlandensis. Next base: position 1,776,896 of record NZ_CM195536.1, read on the forward strand.
GCGCACGAGGCGAGGCAGACCTCGAACAGGACCCGCGCCTCCTCCTCCATGCCCAGACCGAGGCCGTCATACTGCTCGGGAATGGTGAGCGCGAACAGGCCGATATCTTTCATCTCGGCGAGCACTTCCGGCGGCACGTGGTCCTCGGCCTCGAGGCGGTCCTCGTTCGGCACCATGCGTTCGCGGACGAACCTGCCGATGGTGTCGAGGAACTGCTGGAATGTGTCCTGATCCAAAGCCATCCTGGTCTTTCCTCATTGCCCCCAAGGGTTTCAAAGCGGAGCGGAACCGATGCGCAGGGCCATCTCGACGGCCTGAGCAAGGTGGCGCAGCCGAGCCCCCAGATCCTCGATCATGTCCGGCCGGATGCGGCTTGCTGGGCCGCCGCAAGTGATGGACAGCACCTGTCCGCCGGCGGTGCGCAGCGGCACACCCACCGCGTTCACGTTGCTCTCCCAGTCGCCGATGGACTGGCAGTAGCCCTTTCGCTTGTAGTCGGCGCGGGCAGCCTCGATACCGGAGCTGAGGCGCGGCCAGTCATCTGGATGGCAGGCGGCAATGTCCGCAAGCAGATCTCGCCGTTCCGCTTCGGAAATCGCGGCGATATAGGCGCGTCCGCAAGATGTCGTCGCGATGGGAATGCAGGAGCCGACATCCAGCGGCAGGGTCATTACGGAGCGGTTGCGTACCCGCTCGACGAAGATCATGTGCTGCACGTCGCGGGCGCCGATCGAGACGGTGCCGCCGCAATAGTCCGCCAATTCCTGCATCAGCGGGCGCGCCACCTGGCGAACCCCGAGGTTGATCAGCACCGGATAACCGAGGCTGAGGATGTGCGGATGCAGGCGAAAGCGGCCGGTTTCCGCGCAATTGCTCAGATAGCCGAGACTGCGCAGGGTGTGTGTGAGGCGTGTGACGGTGGCTTTGGGCAGCTTCGTACGGCGGGAAAGCTCCGCATTGGTCAATGCGTCGTCGCCTGATCGGAACGCTCCGAGCACATCGAGCCCGCGCGCCAGCGCCGTTATGAAATAACGGTCTTCGCTTTCGCTGCCCTCGTCATCCTTGCTTGGCATTGGCCCAGCCCTTCGTTCCGTAAAATCTTCATCGCACTTGCGGCAGCGTTTCATTTGCAGTGCAGCATGTAATGACCAGATTTAACGGATTATCGCCCTCATGAGCGTTTTGTTATTGGCGTTTCACTCCGCGCAACATCTCGTTACGCATTTCTTTATCTTGCCATCAACTATGGCCGCACGTAATGTCCGGGTCAACAACATAAAATTCTGTTTCGCATAGTGAAACGACACCCAGGACGGAACCCCATGCCACCGGTTTTGCTTGAACGGCCAGAAGCTGGTCTGGCGCTGCTGCGCCTCAATCGCCCCGAAGCCCGCAATGCGCTGAACATGGAGGTGCGCCGACTGATGAGCGATCACCTCGCCGCGCTGGCTGCCGACGGTGATGTCCGTTGCATCTTGCTCGCGGGCAGCGATACAGCCTTCGCGGCCGGCGCGGACATCGCCGAAATGGCCGATGCCGGCCCCATCGAGGTGATGCGCCGCGCGCCGCACGGTCTGTGGCAGGCGCTGACCGCATGCCCCAAGCCCATCGTCGCCGCGGTGAACGGCTTTGCCCTCGGTGGCGGGTGCGAACTGGCCCTGCATGCGGACATCATCGTCGCCGGCGCCGGTGCCCGCTTCGGCCTGCCCGAGGTCAAACTGGGCATCCTGCCGGGCGGGGGCGGCACCCAGCGGCTGGTGCGCGCGGTCGGCAAATACAAGGCCCTGCACCTCATGCTGACCGGCGAACTCTTCGGTGCGGCGCAAGCCGACGCCATGGGCCTGGTGAGCCTCGTGGTGCCGGATTCGCAGACCGAAACCCGCGCCATCGAGATCGCATCCCGCATCGCTGCCCATCCCCCGCTGGCGGTCGAACTCATCAAGGAAGTGACGCTCGCCGGCGCCGATGGGGCGCTGGACGCGGGCCTTCGCCTGGAGCGCAAGGCGCTCCACGTCCTCTTCGCCTCGCAGGACCAAAAGGAGGGCATGCGCGCTTTCCTGGACAAGCGTCCGCCGAATTTCTCCGGGAGATGAAAATGAACCTCGAAATCGACAAGCCAGACCTCATTGTTGGCGTGGTGGGTGTCGGAACCATGGGTCGCGGCATTGTTCAGGTGGCGGCGGCGGGCGGCATGGACGTGCGCCTGCACGACGCCCGCCCCGGTGCAGCGCAGGAGGCCCGGACTTCCGTCATCGGGATGCTTCAGCGGCTCGCCGAAAAGGGCAAGATGACGCCCGCGGAGGCCGGGGCCGCGGCCGGCCGCATTCACGCGGTGGAGACCCTCGCCGACCTCTCCCCTTGCGACGTGGTGATTGAGGTGATCGTCGAGCAGCTCGAAGCCAAGAAGGCGCTTTTCGCCGCCCTGGAGGAGGTGGTCGCCCCCCAGGCCATTCTCGCCAGCAACACGTCTTCCCTTTCGATCACCGCCATCGCCGCCGCCTGCACGCGGCCCGAGCGCGTGGGCGGGCTGCATTTCTTCAATCCGGTTCCGCTGATGAAGCTGGTTGAGGTCATCGGCGGCGCACGCACCGCGCCCTGGGTCGTGGAGGCGCTGACCGGGCTCGGCCGGCGTATGACCCGGGAACCAGTAGTGGTGGCGGACAGCCCCGGCTTCCTGGTCAATCACATCGGCCGCGCCTATGTGCCGGAATCTCTGCGCATTCTCGACGAGGGCATCGCCACCGCCAGCGATATCGACCGGATCCTGCGCGAAGCCGCCGGCTTCCGCATGGGACCGTTCCAATTGTTCGACATGGTAGGCGGGGACGTCGCCCATCCGGTGATGGAATCGCTCTATGCGCAATTCTACCAGGAGCCCATGTATCGCCCATCGCCGACCGCGCGCCGCATGGTGGAGGCGGGCATGCTGGGGCAGAAGACCGGCGCCGGCTTCTACAGGTACGACAATGGTCAGGCACAAATGCCGGACGAGCCTGCACCGGCGCCGCGTCCGGACCCCATGCCGGCGGTGTGGATCAGCCCTGCCTATCCCCAGTTTGCCGCGACGCTGCGCGATGCCCTGGGCGAGGTGCCGGTCAATGCCGCCCTGCGGCCGGCGCCGGACGATCTCTGCCTCGTCACCCCGCTCGGTGCGGACATGGCCACAACCATCGCCGTCGAGGGTCTCGATCCCGCTCGCACCGTCGCGGTGGACATGTTGTTCGGCCTCGATCGCCGCCGCTCGGTCATGATCTCGCCCGCCACCGCGCCGCGCTACCGGGACTCCGCCCTGTCGGCGCTCGGCGTCGGCGCCCCGGTTACGTTACTCAACGACAGTCCGGGCTTCGTCGCCCAGCGGGTCGTGGCGATGATCGTGAACGTGGGATGCGCTATCGCCCAGATGGGCATTTCACCCCCGTCCGACATCGACCTCGGCGCCCGCCTCGGCCTCGGCTATGTGCGCGGGCCGCTGGAATGGGGCGATCTGATCGGCCCTGCGCGGGTGCTGGAAATCCTCGACCGGCTGCACGCTTTCTATGGCGAACCGCGCTACCGGGCGAGCGGGTGGCTGCGCCGGCGCGCCGGCTTCGGCCTCTCCCTCCTCGCGCCTGAGCGCGTCCGATGACCCGCCCCGTCACCGTCGTCACCGGCGCCACGCGTGGCATCGGTCGTTCTCTCGTCGAGCGTCTTGCCGGCCAGGGCCACCATGTGGTCGCCATCGCGCGCAATCCGCCTGAAACCCCGCTCCCCGCTGAGTTCGTCTCCATTGATCTTGCCGACCTGGAGGCTGCCCGTATGGGGCTCCGGGAGGTGGCGGCGCGTCATGCGGTGACGAACCTCGTCAACAATGCCGGAGCACCGCATCCCCAGTGGCTGGCGGACGTGACCTTGGAGGCATTTCAGGCCTCGATCGACATCAATCTGCGCTCCGCCCTGCTATGTGCGCAGGCCTTCTTGCCCGGCATGACGGCGATGGGGCGCGGGCGGATCGTCAATGTCTCGACCCGTGCGGTGCTCGGAAAGGAGCAGCGCACCTCCTATGGCGGCGCGAAGGCGGGGTTGATCGGCTTTACCCGCACCTGGGCGCTGGAACTTGCGGAGAAGGGCATCACGGTCAATGCCGTCGCCCCCGGCGTGGTGATGACCGAACTCTACCAGACGAATAATCCCACCGACGCGGAAAGCCTGCGCCGGGTCACGGACCGCGTGCCAATGCGTCGCTTCGGCCGGCCGGAGGAAGTGGCGGCGTCCATCGCCTTCTTCCTCGGCGACGAGGCGGCCTATGTCACTGGACAGGTGCTTTACGTGTGCGGCGGAACGAGCGTCGGCACGGCCCCCTTGTGAGCGAGGACAGCATGAGTTTCCAAGCCCTTTTCCAGCCGCGCGGCATCGCCGTCGTCGGCGCCTCTGCCGACCTCAGCCGAATCGGCGGCCAGCCCATCCAGGCGCTGAAGGCGGCCGGATATGCCGGGCGCATCTATCCGGTCAACCCCAAGTACGATGCCATAGCGGGCCTGCCGTGCATGCCCAGTATCGCAGCCATCGACGGCCCCTGTGACATGGCCGTAGTGGCGGTGCGCGCCGACGCCGCTGCGGATGCCGTGCGTGCCTGCGGCGCGAAGGGCATCGGCTTCGCGGTGATCTTGAGCGGCGGGTTTCGAGAAACCGGCCCGGCCGGCCTCGCATTGGAGGATCAACTCGTGGCGGCGGCGCGCGAGGCCCGCGTGCGGCTCATCGGCCCCAATTGCCAGGGCATGCTGGCGGTCCACGACCATGTGTTCGCAGTATTCGGTTCGATTTCCGGCGAGGTCGGGGTGAAGGCCGGCTCCGTCTCCATGTGCTTCCAAAGCGGCGGGGTCGGCTTTGCCGTCGTCACCCTGTGCGACATGCAGGGCATTGGCTTCCGCAATTGCGTCTCCACTGGCAACGAGGCGGATGTGAAGATGCCGGAACTGCTCGATGCGCTGCTGGATGATCCAGGAACCAGCCTCGTCTGCACCTATGTGGAGGGCGTACAGGATGGACGCGCGCTCATGGCGGCGGGAGAGAAGGCGCTTGCGCTCGGAAAGCCGGTGCTGGTGTGGAAGGGTGGCAAGACCGAGACCGGCGCGCGTGCCGCCGCCTCCCACACCGCCAATCTCACGGGCCGCTACGACATCTTCCGCGCCGCGTGCCGCCAGTCCGGCCTGATGGAGGTGCAGGACGTGGACGAGATCGTGGATCTCGTTCAAGCGTTCTCCGGCGGGCGGCTGCCGGGCGGGCGCAATGTCGGCGTCATCGGCATCTCCGGCGGCACCGGCATCGTGTTTGCCGACGCCGCGATCGCCCGCGGCCTTGCCTTGCCGCAATTCGAAGCGGCGACAGCAGAACGGCTCTCCCGCATTATCCCAAGCTTCGGCTCGGTGGCCAATCCGGCAGATGTCACCGCCTCTGTCTTCAACGACGTGGCAGTGTTGACCGAAGCCATCGACGCGGTTCTCGCCGATCCCGGCGTTGACCAACTCTGCCTGCTGTTGGCCTCGGCACCAGACCCTGTGGCCGCGCAGGTCGCGCAGGCCATCGTTGCTGCCAAGGCGGGCACCCATAAGCCTATCCTTGTTGGCTGGTCGGTGCGGCGCGCTCGCGCGGAGAGGGGCTATGCGCTGCTGGAAGCGGCTGACATTCCTATTCTCTCCACACCGGTCCGGCTCGCGCGCGCGGCAGCCGGGCTCGCCGATTACGCCGCCTTGCGTGCCGCCGCGCTCGGCCGCACGCCCAGCGCCCCCATAACGCGGGGAGGCGAGACGGAGGCGCATGCAGGCGACCTGCTGCCGCCGCTGGCCGGAGCCCTCGACGAGGCAGCCGGCAAGCGGCTGCTCGCTGCCTATGGCATCCCGACTCCAAAGGAGGTGTTTGTGCCCGTGGGCGCGGACCTTCAGGCGGCGACAGCCGATCTCGCCTTTCCTCTGGCGGCGAAGGTGGTCTCGCCCGACATTGCCCACAAGACCGAGGCGGGCGGCGTCGCGCTGGGGGTCCCCGATGTCGAGGCGCTCGCCGCGGCTGTCGATCGGGTGATCGAAAATGCCCGTGCCTACAGGCCTGGCGCCCGCGTCGCAGGTGTCCTGGTCTCGGAAATGATCGACGACGCTCTGGAAGTGCTAGTGGGCGTGGTTAATGATCCCGCCTTCGGACCGGTGGTGGCTGTGGGGCTCGGCGGCGTGCTCACCGAAGTGCTGCGCGACGTCGCTTATCGCATCGCTCCCTGTGATCGACACACCATACGGGCGATGCTGGATGAACTTCGCGGCCGGCCGCTGTTCGACGGCGTGCGCGGCCGTCCCGCGCTCGACCTCGAAGCATTGGTGGACGCCGTCGTGGCGATCTCCCGTCTCGCCTGGGATCTACGAGACCGGGTGCGGGAATTGGACGTCAACCCGCTGTTCGTTCGCCCCCGCGGCAAGGGCGTAGCGGCGGCCGATGCCCTCGTCATGCTCAATGCTGCGGCACCGGCCTGCGCGGCGGCGCAGCACTCAGGGTCCGGGACTGAACACTCGTCCTCGATGCCTTGCCGCCGGCCCGAAGCCTGATCGCCGACCGCGGCTACGACAGTGCCTGGTTCCGCGAGGCATTGGCCGCCAGGGGCATCGATCCCTGCATTCCTTCATCGCGCAGCCGCAAGCGGCCCTTCCCTTATGACAAAACCCTCTACCGGCAGCGCCACAAGGTCGAGAACCTGTTCGCCAAGCTCAAGGACTGGCGTCGCATCGCCACACGCTACGCATCGCCGCAACAGTCATCTTCTGGCTCTGATTAGTGAGTCCTGAGCCTAGACCTAGAACCAAATCGCTTAGAATTCAGCTCTTAGGGCCACGGTCGCCGCCGGTTTGGGCGCCGGTGGTCGCCTAGCACTACTTTGGCATATTTTGCTCATCGGAACGCTCCTGGGATTCCCTCGGGACGGATTGCGTGATTCATGGGTGGTCGGCTTATGGAATGCCGACCATGAACGAAAGCTGGAAAGCGGATCTGGAAGAGTGGCTGGCGCCGTTCCTCAGCGCTCTGGGTCATAAGGTCCGGGCGCGGCTGTGTCCCTTGTATGTGGCGGGGCTGATCGGTCTGGGAGATCGCAAAAGCATCCAGCCCATGGCGGCGCGTGAAGGCGGCGTCGGCTACGACCAGTTGCATCACTTCGTGGCAGCCGGGACCTGGGATCAGGCGCCGCTGGAGGATGTTCTGCTGAAGGAGGCCGATCGCATGGTGGGCGGCCAGGCCGCCTTCTTGATCATCGATGACACAGTGCTGCCCAAGAAGGGCAAGCATTCGGTGGGCGTCGCCCCGCAATACGCGACCACGCTCGGCAAGAACGCGAACTGCCAGACCCTCGTCTCCATCACGCTGGCGCGCGACGAGGTTCCGGCCATGGTGGGCCTGCGCCTGTTTCTGCCGGAGAGCTGGACCAGCGCCCCTGACCGCATGATCCGGGCGCGTGTGCCGGGCGAACACCAGACTTACAAGACCAAGCCCGAGATCGCTCTGGAGGAGATCGACCGCATCCGGACGGCAGGCGTGCACTTCGGCTGTGTGCTGGCCGACGCCGGCTATGGTCTGAGCGCCCCGTTCCGCCAGGGCCTGAGTGCGCGTGGCCTCACCTGGGCGGTGGGGGGGGGCGGGCGCCAGAAGGTCTATCCCGCCGGCGTGGCCCTGACCTTCCCTGTGGCGGCGCGTGGCCGGCCGCGCAAGAATCCCGTGCCCGACGCGACCTCGCTTTCGGCGAAGAAGACGCTGGCGAGCGCCCCCTGGCGCACGCTGAGCTGGAGACGCGGGACCAAAGGGCACCTTAAGGCGCGCTTTGCCGCCGTGCGGATCAAGGTGGCCGATGGGCCGCCCCAGAGGATCGGTTCCATGAGCCAGCAGCATCTGCCGGGAGAAGAGACCTGGCTCACCGGCGAGCGGAAATATTATCTCTCCAACCTTCCCGCCGATACGCCTCTCAAGCGCCTGGCCGGCGCGGTGGGCCTGCGAGCAGGCGCACCAGCAACTGAAGGAGGAACTCGGGCTCGACCACTTCGAGGGCCGATCCTGGGGCGGCCTGCACAGGCACGCCTTGATGACGATGATCGCCTACGCCTTCCTGCAGAACCGCCGCCTTGGTCAGGCGAGCGGGGGAAAAAAGGATCTCCGCCCCCCACCGCAGCCGAGCCTGCCGGAGATCCGCCAGGCCATCCTGGATCAGATCTTCACGCCGGAGACACTCAGATGTCCTCACTGCAGGGCGCGCCTTCGCGTTTACACCTCAAAATCCAGCCGCTACGCCATTAACGCCTGATACGTGGCATCAGGCCCTCCGGACATGTCTTCTCCTCCGCGGCCTCTTCACCCAGGGGGCTGACGGACCGAGCTGCATGCGATAAGACCGTCTGCATTCCACACTTTCGGAGCGTCTCTCTTCAATAAATACCTGCCTAAGCAACCGGCGCCGCCGGTCATCATCTATGCCATCCGTCTTCGTTTCGAGTCTGGCTGGCACATAAGCTCCGCTCCCGGAGATATCGAGCAAATTGCCGACTGGTACCGCCGCGGCGGCCATGACGTTGACGAGATCCGCCAACTTGGTGCGCCCGTCGAAGAGGGGGATGGCCTCGCAGCTCATTGGCGTGCGCATTCATTGGGCTGGTGGGAAGATCCACTTTGCAGGGTCTGGCGCGCACCGGACGAACCCATTCAACAGCCGTTCGGCGATCCGACGTCGTTCGAGACGCTCGCGGTCGCATTCGAGCCACCCGAGGCGGGCTGGATCGACTTCGTGCTCGCGTCCTACAAGCAGGTCGCGCTTATCCGCATCAGCTATCTCTACAGTTCTGGCGCTGAGATCGTTGCTTGGCTTGAAGAGGTGGCGCGCGGCGGCTTTCCGCGGGTGGCAATCAGCGAAGAGGGATCCTTCGGCGAGCTTCACCTTTTCCCGGGAGATCGATTTCCCCCCAGTGTCACCTGGCGGCCGCCGCGCCGCGACCATGTCAGGCTCTGCGTGATCCTTCGATACATTGTGGGCGCAAAGCTGAAGCTCGATGTGGTGATCCCGCGCAAGGCCTTGGTGCGGGCGATCTATCGGGCGTGGCTCGCCTGCCATGACGACGATCCCGAGCGCTTTCTGGATTAATGGAGCCGCTTCGGGCACGATGACGATATGCCCGATGTTCCCTTCGCGCGCTCCGTGTTTCTTGAAGAATGGCTGGGCATTCCATCGCGCCCGACGCTCTGAAAAACTGCACGCTCAATCATCTGCCCATTCCGATCTTGAAAACAGCAAACGATCAGGAGGCTCCCGCCACACCACACCGCACGCCGATCACCGGCAAAACTCTTATCGCCTGGGGCTTTGAGCCCGGACCTGAATTCCGCAAGCTTCTCGCCAAGGCGACCGAGATGGACGCCAATGGGGAAGACGAAGCCACCATCAAGCTGGTTCTTGCGGGGCTTCTGCCGCCGCTTCAGATCCTCCCTCGGCGACCGTCCGGCCGCTATACGCTCGCGATCCACGCGGAAACTCCGGAGGAAGAAGCGAATATTGCGTTCGTCCGGGCACACATGCCTGTTCGTTCGCCCCCCATGGCGCCGGCCGCAACATGTCGCGCACGGCACTGCTGAAGAAGCTGGGCATCCATGGCCTGCCGCCGGATCGCTATCATGCCGCCGCTTCAGACATCGTTGCGGCGCAGACGGAAGGTCTTGATGTCCGCTTCTTCTATGGACGGCCAGATCCTTCCGAGTCGCCGCTGGCCTACAAATCGGCGGCCTCGGTGCGGGCGCAGATCGAGCATTATGGCCTCGCCGATGTGATCGCCACCATTGAGCCCTTGGGATGCCTGATGGCTGGCGACTACGACAAACCCTGGCAACGCAAGCGCAACCCGGCGGATTAGCTTCTGTCCGATTCATGCAAGGCGGGCGAGAAATCGCCCGCCTTTGACCTCTCAGCTGGGATGCGCAGGCCGGACAAACGGAAGCTTCACATTTCGGCCGCCGTGGCTCGCACTCCCGAAACGAGCGACGAGCCCTTAGGCGATGGAAGGTTGGCGCAGCCCCATCAGTCGGGCAGGGCACGGATCCCGTTCACATCATCCGGATCGGTCACCTCTGGCACGGGTCTATTTCAACGGGCAAACCATTCACGCGGGCGACGTCGCAACGACAGGCGCTCCAGATCGACGGTGCCGCAATGCGGCCGGTCTCTGCGCCATCCCAAAGTTCCCTTTGGCGCACAGCCAGGTGATTTTGTGGGCTGATTTGTGGGCTGGAATAACTGGACGTTAGTCAAATATCTGAAATTAAAGACATTTTTTCAAGGAAATGGTGCCGCAAGAGGGATTCGAACCCCCGACCCCCTCATTACGAATGAGGTGCTCTACCAGCTGAGCTATTGCGGCCCTGAAGCGTTCAAGGCTTCCTGTCTCGGGCGAGGGCCGGAAAAACCCTAAAATCCGCGTTGCCTTGCGTGCGACCACGCGCCGACGCAGCCCAAAGGCCGAAACAGGCGCCTCTCATACGTGGAGCCGTCGTGAGATTCAAGGGCGCCGTGCGGGGGCACACGTGCCATCCCCGGCAAAAACATCCGCAGGGCCGCTCTTGCCTCCTCATCCAGGCGCGGCTAACCCTTGGCCATGGCCTCAGATCCCAAGACGCCCGCCCAAGACAAGTCCGCTCGCCTTGCCCAGGCCTTGCGAGCCAATCTTGCCCGCCGCAAGGCGCAGGGGCGTGCGCGCAAGGAGGAAACGGTCCACCCGGCCGACGCAAATCCAGGATCCGCAAACCACGCCGGTCCGGAAGCGCCCGCCCAGGAAGGGGCCGAGCGCGCCCCGGATGAGGGCGAAAAGGCCTGAATTTCCGTTTCGGAAGGCGGACGGCCCCCGGTCGCCGGTGGATTGGAGCCGGCCATCATTGTGCCCAAGGGCAAGCCTTGCTAGATAACGCGTTTACTCGACGGCCGTGACGAGGGGCAGGGCGGCCACCGGGCACCAGGAGCGTTCAACGCATGGATAAAATTCGCATCGTCGGCGGGTCTTCCCTTGAAGGCACGATTCCCATCTCGGGCGCCAAGAATGCCGCCTTGCCGTTGATGATCGCGAGCCTGCTATCTGAAGAGAAGCTGATCCTCGAGAATGTGCCGCGCCTCGCTGACGTGGCCTTGCTTCAGCGCATCCTCGGCAATCATGGCGTTGACATCACCACCAACGGCAAGCGCAACGGGGATGATCCCCACGCAGGTCAGACGCTGGAGATTGATGCGCGGGTGATTGTCGACACCACGGCGCCCTACGATCTGGTCTCGCGCATGCGGGCGAGCTTCTGGGTGGTCGGGCCGCTGCTGGCCCGCATGGGCGAGGCGAAGGTCTCGCTGCCCGGCGGCTGCGCCATCGGCACCCGGCCGGTGGATCTCCACCTCGACGCCCTGGGAGCGCTGGGCGCGGAGATTGAGATCGACGCCGGCTATGTGCTCGCCCGCGCGCCCAAGGGGCTGCATGGCGCGCGCATTGTATTTCCGAAGGTCTCGGTCGGCGCCACGCACACCGCCATCATGGCCGCCGCGGTCGCCCATGGCGACACGGTGATCGAGAATGCCGCCTGCGAGCCGGAAGTGGTCGATCTTGCCGACTGCCTGGTGAAGATGGGCGCCCGCATTTCCGGTGCCGGCACGCCGCGGATCGAAATCCAGGGCGTGCCGCGCCTGCGCGGCGCACGCCATGCGGTGCTGCCCGACCGCATCGAGACCGGCACCTATGCCATGGCCACCGCCATGGTGGGCGGCGACGTGATGCTTTCCGGCGCGCGGCCGGACCTGCTGGAAACCGTGCTCGACACGCTGCGGGCGGCGGGCGCCGAGATCGACGCCACCAATGAGGGCATCCGCGTGCGCCGCAATGGCGCCGGCATCAGCGCCGTTGATGTGACGACCGCCCCGTTCCCGGGTTTTCCCACCGATCTTCAAGCCCAGTTCATGGCGCTGATGACCCGCGCGAAGGGCCGCTCGCGCATCACCGAGACCATTTTTGAGAATCGCTTCATGCACGTGCAGGAGCTGGCCCGCCTCGGCGCGAAGATCCATCTCGACGGCGATACCGCGACCGTCGAGGGAACGGAGCGTCTCACTGGGGCGCCCGTGATGGCGACCGATCTGCGGGCCTCGGTCTCGCTCGTCATCGCCGGCCTCGCGGCTGAGGGTGAGACCATGGTGCAGCGGGTGTATCACCTTGATCGCGGCTTCGAGCGGCTGGAAGAGAAGCTCTCGCGCTGCGGCGCGCAGATCGAGCGCATCAGCGGCTGAGGATTTCGCGCGCGCAGCATTGCGCCCCGCGATGGGACGGCACGCAAATGCGCGTCGTCCCTTGATGGATGGCGTGGGCGTCGCCATCTGCCATTCATCACAAGAAGCGATAAGAAGGCCGCACGCCGATGGAAAGTCTCAAGCTCCTCGCCATGGATGGCGAAGACCTCGCCATCATCTCGGCTCATCTTCAGGATGCGGTGATCAAGGTGGAGGATATCGGCTTTTTGCCGAGCAGTCGCCGGTTCGCTTTGCTGCTCAACCGGTTCGACTGGGACCAGATGGAAACCGCGGACGAACTGGTGCGCCGCCGTGCCGGGCTGCATTTCGAGCGGGTCAGCGCCGTGCAGGCGCGCGGCTTCGATCCGCGCAAGGGCGATACGGTGCTGAATCTGCTCGCGGTGACGTTCGAGCCCACGGACGAGCCCTCCGGCCACATCTTGCTGACCTGCTCCGGCGGCGCGGAAATCCGCCTGTCGGTGGAGTGCATTGAGGCGCGGCTCAGCGATCTCGGCCCCGCCTGGGGATGCACCTGCGCCCCCAAGCACGACCCGTTGCCGGACATGAAGGCCGGCTGAACGGGGCGGCGCGAGGATCGGGCGATGCGTCACATGATGCGTCGCACCCGCCCCGAACCTGAGCGGAGCGGAAAAGGCATTCAACTTTTCCGGCACATGCTCTAGGGAGACGGAATGCCGATCCGTCTTCATACTCAGCAGAGCGATTTTCCCGCCGCCTTCGCCGCGTTTCTCGCCAGCAAGCGGGAAACCGACGCCGATGTGGCCGCCGTCGTGGCGCAGATCATCGCCGACATCCGCGCGCGGGGCGATGACGCCCTGATCGAAATCTCCGCCCGGCTCGATCGGGTGGACCTCGCGGCACGAGGCATCCGCGTGACCGATGCGGAAATCGACGCCGCGCTCGCCTCCATCCCCGCCGAGACGCGCGAGGCGCTGGAATTCGCCAAGGCCCGCATCCATTCCCATCATGCGCGGCAGAAGCCCCAGGACGAGCGCTATACCGATTCGGTTGGGGTTGAGCTTGGCCAGCGCTGGACCAGCGTGGATGCGGTGGGGCTTTACGTGCCCGGCGGCACGGCGGCCTATCCCTCCTCGGTACTGATGAACGCCGTGCCGGCCAAGGTCGCGGGCGTGCCGCGCGTGGTCATGGTGGTGCCGGCGCCCGACGGGCAGATCGCCCCGCTGGTCCTTGCCGCCGCCCGCCTTGCGGGTGTCGACGAAGTGTATCGCGTCGGTGGGGCGCAGGCCGTGGCGGCGCTCGCCTATGGCACGCAGACCATCGCCCCGGTGGACAAGATCGTCGGTCCCGGCAATGCCTATGTGGCCGCCGCCAAGCGGCAGGTGTTCGGCAAGGTAGGCATCGACATGGTCGCCGGCCCGTCCGAGGTGCTGATCCTGGCGGATGGGGAGGCCAATCCGGACTGGATCGCCGCCGATCTGCTGGCCCAGGCCGAGCATGACACCGCCGCCCAGTCGATCCTCGTCACCGACAGTCCCGCGCTCGCCGAACAGGTGGAGCGTGCGGTAGAACGCATGCTCGCCACCTTGCCGCGCGCCGAGATCGCCCGTGCCTCCTGGCGCGACCATGGCGCCATCATTCTGGTGGACGACCTCGCCGCCGCCGTCCCGCTGGTGGATCGCGTGGCGCCGGAGCATCTGGAGATCCACAGCGTGGATGCCGAGGCGCTTGCCGCCCGCGTCCGCCATGCGGGTGCGATCTTCATCGGCGCCTATACGCCCGAGGCCATCGGTGATTATGTGGGCGGCACCAACCATGTCCTGCCGACCGCGCGCTCGGCCCGCTTTTCCTCCGGGCTCGGCGTGCTGGATTTCATGAAGCGCACCTCGCTGCTGAAATGCACGCCGGAAGCCCTGCGGGTGATCGGCGGGGCGGCGGTGCGTCTCGCCGAAGTGGAGCGCCTCCAGGCCCATGGGCGCTCGGTTCTCATCCGTTCCAACGCCGGCAGCCCGGACGCCTGACGCCATGACGCAAAGCTCCCGCACCGACCGCCTGTGTAACGTCACCCTCGACGACACCTCCATCGGTCGTGGCGGGCCGGATGTGGAGCACGAGCGCGCCACCGCCATCTACGATCTGCTGGAGGACAATCGCTTCGCGCTCGCCACCGATCCGGGGGAGGGGCCGTACACGCTGCATATCGGCCTCATGGACAATCGCCTGGTGCTGGACATCAAGCGCGAGAGTGGCGATCAGGTAGTTCAGCACCACCTGTCCCTTACCCCGTTCCGGAAGGTGGTGAAGGATTATTTTCTGGTGTGCGAGAGCTATTATGACGCCATCCGCACTGCGTCGCCGACCCAGATCGAAGCCATCGACATGGGCCGGCGCGGGCTCCACAACGAGGGGTCCGAACTGTTGCTGGAGCGGCTGAAGGACAAGATCGAGGTGGACTTCGACACCGCGCGCCGCCTGTTCACCCTGATCTGCGCCCTCCATTGGAGAGGATGAGTTGGACGCGCCTCCCGCGGCAGCTTCGCGCTCAGCGCGGCCGCAATCGGTTCTCTTTATCTGCGGGCAGAATGTAGTGCGCTCCGTCATGGCCTCCGCCTGGGCGAAGCATCTGTTCGGCAAGTCGCTTTATGTCGGCTCGGCCGGCGTGATCGCGGGCGAGGCCGATCCGTTCGTCACCGCGGTGATGGAGGAAGTGGGCCTCGACGTGCGCCGCCACCGCCCAAAGAGCGTAGAGGAACTGGAAGAACTCGAGGGGCTGGGGTTCGACCTCGCCATCTCGCTGTCGCCGGACGCCCACCATCGCGCGCTGGAAATCACCCGCACCAATGCCCTCGGCGTGGAATATTGGCCGACCGCCGACCCCACCCTTGAGGCCGGCAATCGCGAGCAGCGCCTGGAGGCCTATCGCACCGTGCGGGACGAATTGGAACGGCACGTGCGGGCCCGCTTCCGCCAGGGATGAGGGCGGCAGGGTGTGCGCCGCCGCTTCGGCGCGCGGTGAAGAGCGCGGATCTGATCGCCTGGAGAGCTGGCACCAGTTGAGCCGGCGCCAGCTTTCCCGTTTGGATGCGCGGGCGGCCGACGCGCGCCGCGCTCACTTCATCAGGTCGAGCCCCTTCAGCAATGCCGCGTTGAATGCAGCCGGGTCCTGGATCTGCGGCGCGTGCCCGAGATCGGCGAATTCCACCAGCGTGGCGCCGGGTATCGCCTTGGCCGCGGCCTTGCCGAGTTCGGGATAATTGCCGAGCCGCTTTTGCACATCCGCCGGTGCGGCTGCCTTGCCGATGGCGGTATTGTCCTTCATGCCGATCAGCAGCAAGGTCGGCGCCTTGATGTTGTGCAGCTCGTGCACCACCGGCTGGCTCAGCAGCATGTCCGAGGTGAGTGCCTGGTCATAGGCCACCTTGTCCTTGCCGGCGCCGAGATACATGCCGGCCAGCATGTCCACCCATTTGTCGTACTCGGGTTTCCAGGTGCCGGCATAATAGGTGTTCTGCTGGTATTTCTTCATGCCCTGGAAATTGTTGCGCTGTTCGCCCACGAGCCATTGGTCCACGGTCAGCGAGGGCACGCCCTTTTCGCGCCAGTCCTCAAGGCCGATGGGATCGACCAGTACCAGCCCCGACACGTCCTGCGGGAAGGTAAGGGCATAGCGGATCGCCAGCATGCCGCCCATCGAATGGCCCATGATAATGGGCTTTTCCACGTCGAGCTGCGCCAGCAGGGCATGGGTGTTCGCGGCGAGCTGATGCAGGGAAAATTGGTAATCCTGCGGCTTGGAGGATTTGCAGAAGCCGACCTGGTCCGGCACCACCACGCGATAGCCGGCCTTGGTGAGCGGCGCGATCACCCCTTCCCAGGTGGCGCCGCAGAAGTTCTTGCCGTGCAGCAATACGATGGTGCGCCCGTTCGCCTGCTCCGGCTTCACATCCATATAGGCCATGTGCAGCGGCTGGCGCTGGGAGGTGAAGTCGAATCGCCCCACGGGATAGGGATAGTCGAAGCCCTCCAGCTCCGGGCCATAGGCGACGCCGCTCTGGGCGGCGGCCGGCAGCGCGGAAAGGGCAAGCAGGAGACCGGTGGCTGCGAAACTCATGCGCATCGCGCGTGTCCTCGTTCCAAATCCCCCCGGCGCGCCTTCTAGCAGTGCTTTATGAACGGTGGGCGGCATCGGGATGCTGGAAGCGCCGTCCGCTGCCGTCCAAGGGGTGCCGGCCTGATGCGCGCAAACGGGCGTTCACACGCGCAACCCTTTGCGCTAGCGTCCGCGCGCCGCGTGTCCCGTGCCGCGCGGCTTCTTTTCAGCCGGTTCGAGGTGACGCAGACGTGAACGACAGGGTGAAGCTCGTATTGGCCTCCGGCTCGCCCCGCAGGCTCGCTCTGCTCAACCAGGCCGGCATCGAGCCGGACCTGCTCATGCCCGCCGACGTGGACGAGACGCCCGACAAGGGCGAGTTGCCGCGCCACCTCGCCCTGCGGCTCGCCCAGCAGAAGGGCGAACTGGTGGCGGCCCGCGCCAAGGAGGCCGGCATGTCGGCCATCGTGGTTTCCGCCGATACGGTGGTGGCGGTGGGCCGGCGCATCCTGCCCAAGCCGGAACTTCAGGGCGAGGCGGAGGAATGTCTGCGCCTGCTCTCGGGCCGGGCGCACCGGGTATTCACCGGCCTCTGCGTGGTTTCGGCACGCGGGCGTTCGCGCACGCGCCTCGTTGAAACCCGCCTGCGCTTCCGCCGCCTCTCGCATGACGACATCACCGCCTATCTCGCCTGCGAGGAATGGCGTGGGAAGGCGGGCGGCTATGCCATCCAAGGCATTGCCGGCTCGTTCGTGGTGAAGCTCATGGGCTCCTATAGCTCGGTGGTCGGCCTGCCGCTCGCCGAGACCATCGCGCTGCTGACGGGCGAGGGCTATCCCGTGCGCGCCGGATGGGCGGAGCGCGCCGCGTGAACGACAATCAGCCCAAGGGAGCGCGCGCCGCGGTGCCGTTCGTCTCCAAGCCGTGCCCGATCTGCGCCAAGCCTTCGGTGGAGCGCTATCGCCCCTTCTGCTCCAAGCGCTGCGCCGACGTGGACTTGAATCGCTGGCTGAAGGGCGCCTATGCCATTCCGGTCGTCGAGGACGAGGACGAGGACGGAGAAGGCAGCGCACCCGAGCGGGAGAGCTGAAGGGGCGGTTGTCCTTTGCCCGGTTCCGATCTTTTGAGCCAACTGCCGCTTTTCCGGCTTCCGGAGCCTTCCCCTCCCTGACCTTCCCCGATTCCCCTCCCTAACCCTCCCCCGCAAGCGGGAGCAAGCGGGAGAGGGAATCCGGCGGAGCGGGAGAGGAGGGATTTCCCACGACGTCGGCACGCCCCCTCTCCCGCTTGCGGGGGAGGGCTGGGGAGGGGGAGGCGTTGCAGGACCACCGCGCAATCCACCCGATGACCGGGCGCCCGCCTTGACGGGGCAAGGTGACAAAGGCGAGGGTGCCGCCCACGCCCCGGCCACGCTTGAAGGATGAAGCCCATGAGCGCCAGCACCCTTAGCGCCAGCACCCTTGCCGCCGCAGCGGCCGCCCCTTCCTTCCGCACCGATGCCTTCATCAACGGCCGCTTCGTGCCGGCGGCGAGCGGCAAGCGTTTTACCGCCATCAATCCCGCCACCGGGCAGGAACTGGGGCAGATCGCCGCCTGCGACGGCATCGACGTGGATCGCGCCGTTTCCGCCGCCCGCATGGCATTCGAGGATCGGCGCTGGGCGGGTTTGAAACCGGGCGAGCGCAAGCGCATCCTGGTGCGCTTCGCCGATCTGGTCCGCACCCATCGCGATGAACTGGCGCTGCTTGAAACCCTCAACATGGGCAAGCCGATCTCGGATGCGAAATTCATCGACGTGCGCGCCACCGCCGATTGCATCGCCTATTACGGCGAGGCGGCGGACAAGGTCTATGGCGAGGTGGCGCCCACCGGCGGCGACGATCTCGCGCTGATCCTGCGCGAGCCGCTCGGCGTGGTGGGCTGCGTGACGCCGTGGAACTTCCCCATGATCATGGCGGCGTGGAAATTCGCGCCGGCCCTCGCCATGGGCAATTCGGTGATTCTGAAGCCGGCGGAGGAATCCCCGCTCACGGCGCTGCGCCTCGCGGAGCTGGCCCAGGACGCCGGCATTCCCGACGGCGTGTTCAACGTAGTGACCGGCCTCGGCGAGGAAGCGGGCGCAGCCCTTGGCCGGCATATGGACGTGGACGCCATCGCCTTTACCGGCTCCACCGAGGTGGGGCGCTATTTCATGCGCTATTCGGCCGACACCAATCTGAAGCGCGTGGGCCTGGAGCTGGGCGGCAAGACCGGCTTCGTCGTCGCCCACGACGCGCCGGATCTGGACGCGGTCGCGCAGGCGGCGGCGGCCGGCATTTTCTTCAACCAGGGCGAAATGTGCACCGCTGGTTCGCGCCTGCTGGTGGACAATCGCATCAAGGACGAATTGGTGGAGCGCATCGCCGCCGCCGCCGCCCAATGGATGCCCGGCGACCCGCTGGACCCCGAGGCCAAGGCCGGCGCGGTGGTGAGCCGCGCGCATCAGGGCCGCATTCTTTCCGCCATCGACCAGGGCCTCGCGGAAGGCGCACGCCTCGTCTTGGGCGGTACGGCGGTGCGCGAGGAGACCGGCGGCGCCTTTGTCGCGCCCACCATCTTCGACAATGTCGCGCCTGGCTCATCGCTAGAGCAGAAGGAAATCTTCGGCCCGGTGCTCTCCGTGATCGGTTTCGACGGGCTGGACGAGGCGGTGAAGATCGCCAACGGCACGGTCTATGGTCTCGGCGCCGCCATCTGGAGCGGCGATCTCGCCGCCGCCCACAAGGTAGCCCGACGCTTTAAGGCGGGCGTGGTCTATGTGAATTGCTTCGACGCCGACGACATGACGGTTCCGTTCGGCGGGGTGAAGCAATCCGGGTTCGGACGGGACAAATCCCTCCACGCTCTGGAAAAATATTCCGATCTCAAGACCGTGTGGACGCGGCTGTAAGGCTCTCCCGCTTCAGGAGCGTTGAAGCAGCAGCACCCGTTCCGTTGCCTCGCATGTGCCCTTCAGGCCGCCGGGGACCTCGACGCTTTCCAGCAGCGAGATGTCATAGGCCGCCCCGTAGAGCGCGCGGGCGTCCTCGGGGCTCACGGCGAACGGCGGACCGGCGATCAGAGATTGATCATAATCGAAGCAGATCAACAGCTGCGGCGCGGCAGCCGTGATGGCGACGAGATGGGCCGCATAGCGGGCGCGCAAGGGCTGGGGCAGGGCGACGAGTGCTGCCCGGTCATAGACGGCATCCACGGTGCCGAGCGTCTCTCGGGTCAATTCGAAGATATCACCGATGAAGATGTCGATCCCCGGAGCGCTGCACCGTGTGAGCGGGCCGAGTTTGGACATTTCGGGCGAAATGCCGAGGTCGGCGAACAATTGCTCCACCGCCAATGCGCTCAATTCCGCGCCGACGATTTCAAAGCCCTGCGAGAGCAGCCAGAAGATGTCGCGCGTCTTGCCGCACAAGGGCACGAAGATGCGGGCGCCGGGGCGAAGCTGGAGCTGGGCGAGGTGCTTCACCAGCAGCGCATTGGGCTTGCCTTCGTGAAAGGCGATCTGGTTGTTTTCCCACTTCGATCGCCAGAAATCCAAATCCATAAGGTCGTCTCCGGTGCGCGCATCTCGATGGTATTGGGCCGTGTCCTAGCATATCCGACCGCGCCGGGAACTTGCCGTTCGCCGAGGCGGGACCATCGGCCGGACGCCGGGCCGGCAAAGGCGCGCTTGTTAAAACCGGAGCGCGGCCGTAAGGAAAATCGGTCGTTCGGCTCTGAAGGAGCATCGCAATCGTGACGTCCGTTCCCCCCTCCAATTCGACCGCCCATTGGCGCCATCTGGACGCAGAGCACCATCTTCATCCCTTCTCCGATACGAAGGCGCTGAATGCGGAAGGGGTGCGGGTGATCACCCATGCGGAGGGGAATTTCATCTTCGATTCCGAGGGCAACAAGATCCTCGACGGCATGTCGGGCTTGTGGTGCTCCCAGGTCGGCCACGGCCGGCACGAGATCGTGGATGCGATTGCCGACCAGCTGCGCAAGCTCGATTATTACAACACCTTCTTCAAGACCACCCATCCCGCCGCCGCCGAGCTTGCGGCCGCCATCGCGGCGGTCGCGCCGCAGGGCATGAACCGCGTGTTCTTCACCTCCGGCGGGTCCGAGGCGGTGGATACGGTCATTCGCATGGTGCGGCATTATTGGGCCGCCATGGGCAAGCCGGAAAAGCATATTTTCATTGCGCGCCACAATGCCTATCACGGCTCGACCGTCGGCGGGGCGAGCCTTGGGGGCATGAAGCCCATGCACGCCCAGGGCGGGCTGCCCATTCCCGGCATCATCCATGTGCAGCAGCCCTATTGGTGGGCCGAGGGCGGCGACATGGACCGCGAGGCCTTCGGCCTGTTCGCCGCCCGCGAGGTCGCCCGCGCCATCGACGAGGCGGGGCCGGAAAATGTGGCCGCCTTCATCGGCGAGCCGATCCAGGGCGCCGGCGGCGTCATCATTCCGCCCGCCAATTATTGGCCGGAAGTTCAGAAGATCTGCCGCGAACGCGACGTGCTGCTGGTGTGCGACGAGGTGATCTGCGGCTTCGGGCGCACCGGGGAATGGTTCGGCTGCCAATATATGGGCGTCGAGCCAGATCTGATCACCTTCGCCAAGGGCATCACCTCCGGCTATTTCCCATTGGGCGGGGTGATCGTGGGCGATCGGGTTGCGGAGGGCTTCATCGCGCACGGCGGCGATTTCAACCACGGCTTCACCTATAGCGGCCATCCCGGCGGCTGCGCGGCGGCGCTGGCCAACCTCAAGATCATGCATGAGGAAAATCTCGTCGCGCGGGTGAAGGATGATATCGGCCCCTATCTCCAGGAGCGCTGGCTGAAGCTTGCCGCGCACCCGCTGGTGGGCGAGGCGCGCATGATCGGCCTGATCGGCGCCCTGGAACTGACTCCGGATAAGGCGAGCCGCGCGAAATTCGCCGGCGAGCAGGGCACCGTCGGCCTCATCGCGCGCGATTTTTCCTTCGCCGAGGGGCTGGTCATGCGGGCCGTGCGCGATGGGCTGATCCTCGCGCCCCCGTTCACCCTGAGCTATGGCGAGGCCGACCAGATCGTGGCCACGGCGTGGCGGGTGCTGGACCTGACGCTTGCCGAACTCAAGCGGCGCGATCTGCTCAAGGCCGCGTGATGTGAAGAAGAAACCCTGCTCGAACCGCGTCTACTGCAAAGCTGCCGATGCTGTGCAATTGCGGCGCTGGTCGAGCGGCAGCGGGTTCAAATTTAGAAGCTTGGCAATTAAGCAAACGGGCTGAGCGCCACTTAAGCATTAAGGCGGAATATTTCATCGCTTCACGTTTTTCTCCCTTAGGGAACGAAGCGCGTTGGGCTTCGTTTGAACCATCGACCAACCGTCGAGAGGAGATCAATATGAAGTCCCCGATCTATATTGCTGCCCTGGCTCTGGCCATCGCGTCCCCGAGCGCCGTCTTCGCCCAGGCGTCCACCGCCACCGGCGCCGTGGGCGGCGCTGCTGTCGGCGCCGTTGTGGGGGGGCCGGTCGGCGCCGTCGTCGGTGGGGCGGTGGGCGCCACCATGGGTGCGGCGGCCGAGCCCCCGCAGGAGGTTCGCTCCTATGTCATTCAGGAGAACCGTCCCTCGGTGCGCTACCAGCATGAAGTGGTGGTGGGTGAGCCGCTGCCGCCCAGCGTCCAGATCTATTCGGTGCCCAATCACGACGAATATGCCTACACCGTCGTCAATGATCGACGCGTGATCGTGGATCGCGGCAGCCGCAAGGTGATCCAGGTCGTCACGCCCTGAGCCTGCCGAAGTGAGATCCGGCGCGGACTTGCGCGCCGGACGATGCGAACATCGCCAAAATCCCGGCCGGACGCTCCGACCGGGATTTTTTCGGGCGCGCACCTTGAAATTGCATCCGATATGGATCGGGAGGGCGCGGTGAAGCGCCAAACTGGATGGGATTGCTCGCGCTGATTCGTAGTCTTTATGTGAAGATGGACCCATCGCCATCATGAGGAGAATGGGTCGGCCGCGGACGGGATATGGCCTCGCCCAGCTGCCCTGAATGAGATTGATGAAGACATTCTGGGTCCATGTCGTTCTGCTGCTCTGTGCGCTTGTGGGCCTGGACGACGCCGGCGCGGCGCAGAGCTTGTCGCTCACTTGGCGCACCAGCGGCGGCGTCCTCATTGCGGAGCGGCAGGTCGCCCTGGCGGAGTTGGATGCCTTTCCGCGCTTCCAGATCGATACCGCCACGCCCTGGACGCTGGGCCGACAGGTCTTCGACGGGCCGAGCCTGCTGGATTTGTCGCGGCTTGTGCCGGGGGATGTCCGCGAGGCCCGGGTGGAGGCGCTCAACGACTATTCCGCCGCCATCCCGGCCGAGGACATGACATATGGCGGCCCGATCCTGGCCACCCGCCGCAATCAGCTTGCGATGCCGGTCCGCGACGAAGGACCATTCTGGATCATCTATCCCATAGACGCGGAGCCCAGGTATAATTCCGCGACCTTCCGCGAACGCATGGTCTGGCAGGTCAAATCCATTGAATTTATCGTTCCATAAACTGACAACGCGCGGCATGCACGTCGTTTCAGCCGTCATGGTGTTGACGACGATCGTGTTTTTTGTCGCGACGGTGATGGTTTACAATTCGACCGACAATCAGCGCTCGATGCTGGCCAAGAAGATCCATAATTCGGGCTGGATCGTCTATCAGGCGCAGCTTGAATTCCTCAAGGCGACGTCACGCCTGCGTCTGACCGCGGTCTCGCCCAGTCCCGGTGAGTTCGAAGCGCTGAAGCTACGCCTGGAATTGCTGCGCTCGCGCCTGCCGGTTCTCTACGAATCCGATGAATCCGATCTGTTACCGGGGCTGGCGGGCTACAAGCCGGAATTGCAGATTTTCGAGCAACGGCTCGACGGCATGATCGACGCTCTTGCCCATCCGAACCTGTTCGATGTCAGCGGCAACGAAGTCTTCCATGAATGGGATATCGAGCTGGAACCCCTGGGGCGGCTGTTGCAGCGCGTCCTGCTGTCCTCGGTCTCCTATAACGAGGCGACGGCGCAGATCGAGGCGCAGCTCGATGCCAACCCTGCCCGCATCCCGCTGCTGCTTCTCTTCGCCTCCGGCAGTATTCTGGTGCTCATCCTGCTGGCGATGGAGCGGCGCGTACAGATGCGCCTCGCGGAGGTGATGGCGGG
This sequence comes from Roseixanthobacter finlandensis, assembly GCF_043195105.2. Taxonomy (NCBI): domain Bacteria; kingdom Pseudomonadati; phylum Pseudomonadota; class Alphaproteobacteria; order Hyphomicrobiales; family Xanthobacteraceae; genus Roseixanthobacter; species Roseixanthobacter finlandensis. The sequence goes on from NZ_CM195536.1 coordinate 1,800,475, forward strand.
GCAGGCCGCGTTGGAGTCCATGGAAGCAAGCCTGCTGGCGGTCATCCAGGCGACGCCAGCTTGCGTGATTGTGTTCGATCCCAAGAGCGAGCAGGTGCGGTTTGTCAATCCGGCGGCGCTGGCGGTCGTGGATGCGCCGCTCAACGATCCAGATTGGAAACGCTTGACCCGAACGGCGCGCGATATCGCGGTCGATACCAACGGCAACCCCTGGGGCGGGATCACCATGACATTTTCACGCCGGCAGGGCGATGTCGTCTCGCTGCGCGGCAATCTGTGCGAGGTGCTCTGGCACGGCATTCCGCAAGCACTTCTGGTGGTCGCCGATACCAGCCGCATCCGCCATGCCGAGCTTCAGGTGATGCAAGCGGCCAAGCTCGCGACCCTGGGCGAAATGGCCACAGCCATCGCCCACGAGCTGAACCAGCCGCTTGCCGTGATCAAGATGGCGGCCGCGAACGCCGCGCGCCTGGTGCAATCGGGCGCCGGCCAGGCGGTAGTTCAGGCGAAGCTCGAGCGCATCCAGGGACAGGTGGATCGCGCCAAGCGCATCACCGACCAGGTACGCCGCTACGCCCGCATGCCCACCGACCAATCCAGCAGTTTTTCCATCCGCGCCGCGCTGGAGCTGGCCGCGGGATTTGTGGCCGAGCAATATCGCGCCGCCGGCATTCATCTGCTGCTGCGGTTCAATGTGTCGCCGGATGTCATGGTCGTGGGCGAACAGACCATGTTCGAGCAATTGATCGTCAATCTCCTGGTGAACGCGCGCGATGCCTGCGAGAGCCGTCCGTCGGCGTCGCTGGGGCATCCGCCACGGGTCATCGTGCATTGCCGCGCCGAGGATGATCGCGTCCTCATCGAGGTGGACGACAATGCCGGCGGCATCGCGCCGGATATCCTGCCGCACCTGTTTGAAGCCTTCACCACCACCAAGCCCGCGGACAAGGGCACCGGCCTCGGTCTGTCCCTGTCGCGGACCGTGGTGCGCGACATGGGCGGCACCATCAGCGCGGCCAATCTCGCGGAAGGCGCGCGCTTCACGGTCGACCTGCCACGGCTTGTGGTGCCCGCGCCGGAAATGGCGGAATGAGCATTTACCGCACCCTGCTGATCTGCGACGACGAGCCCGAGCTCGCGGAGGAGATCAGCGAATTCTTCGCCGCGGGCGGATGGTCCGTGCGGACCTGCCATTCCGCGCCGGATGCACTCATGGTGCTTCTCGAAGGTTACCATCCGCTCTGCCTGATCACCGATCTTCGGGTCGGCGAGCACGATGGCGCCGAACTGGTGACGGCGGCGCGGCTGCTGCCAAAGGATTTGCAGCCACAGGTTGTTGTGATAATCACGGGGCATATCGTCAACGAAGCAGAGGCAGCTGATTTCGACGCCGACCTTCTGTATGTGAAGCCTCTCGATCCCGTCATGATGGTCGACCAGATAGAAGCCGTCCTCGCGCAAGCTGCAGGCTCTACCAGCTTGTAGAAGCGAGGTAGCAATGACAGCGCGGGCGCGATCCGTTTTCATTCTGGATGATGAAGAACCCCTGTGCGAGGACCTCTGCGAGCTGATTTCGGCCGCCGGCCATCGCGCGCGCTGGGGTACGGATCCGCGCATGCTCGACATGTCCGAACTTGCCGCGTTCGACGTTGTGCTGCTCGATCTGAGCCTGCCGGCCATGGACGGCATCGACATTATGAACCGCCTCGCCGCTTTCGCGAAGACGCCCCAGCTCATTTTCATCAGCGGGGTGGGCGAGGATGTGCTTCGCGTGGTGGCGCAGGTAGCGGGCGAGCAGAAGCTCAGCGTGCTCGGCGCGCTGACGAAACCCCTTGATCCTCAGCAATTGTTGCGCCTGCTGGACTATCCCGATTGCGGGGCGGAACAGCCCGCCGCGCCGCGCCAGGCGCAGAGCGCGATTCTGCCCGCCCTCAGGGCCAGCCTCACCAATGGCACCTTGCCGGTGAGTTTCCAGCCGAAGGTGGATGTTCAGACGCTCGCCTTCGCCGGTGCGGAAGCGCTGTTGACGGGCGTGTTGCCCGATGTGGGGCCGGTCAGCCCCCTGGACATCGTCGCGGCGGCCGCATCGGATCCTGCGGTGCTGGTGGATCTGACCCAATATGTGCTCGGGGTCGCCGCGCGCGGCTGCGCGCAATGGATCCAAGCCGGCTGGCAGGGCCCGATCAGCGTCAACCTGCCCCTGGACGTGGTGCTCCAGCCCGATTGCCTGCGCAAGCTGATCGAGACCGTGGAGGCTGCCCATATTTCGCCGGCCGACGTCATCTTTGAACTGACCGAGGATTCGCTATACGATTCCTGCGCTGAGTCCCTTTCGATGCTGGCGCGGCTGCGCATAGCGGGCTTCGGCCTCGCGCTCGACGACGTGGGGCGGCGCCAGAGCGGCCTGCTTCAGCTCTCCGCGCTTCCAGTCACGGAGATCAAAATCGATCTCCAGATCGTGCGCGACGCGCGAACCTGGACCAAGGCACGAAATATCTTCGCGTCGATCGCAGAATTAGGCCGGAAGCTGGGCATAAAGGTGGTTGCGGAAGGTGTTGAATTCCCCGAGGATCTTAACCTCGCGCGCACTTTCCCGATCGATTATGTTCAAGGTTACTTGATTTCGCCCAAGCGCCCCCTGCCAGAATTGTTGCACCTGCTAAGTGCACAAGCAGCGCGGGAGGCGGCCGGCGGCGAGCCGAAGACTGGGGCCTAGATTATGGAACAGGACATCGAAGCGGCAGCCCGGGTTCTCCTGGTCGATGACGATCCGGACGTGCTTGCGGAGCTGAGCGAGGGTCTGCTGGCGCTCGACATGCCGACACGGACCGCCGAGACCGCCGTGGAGGCGCTGGACCTGGTGGCCCGCCACAATGAGCTTCAAGTCATCGTCACCGATCTCCACATGCCGCGGATCGACGGTATTGAGCTGCTCCAAAAGCTGGCGGTGCGCCGCCGCGTGAAGCCGCTCGCGGCGATCGTCATCACCGGCCATGCCTCGCTCGATCGTGCCGTGGGCGCACTGCGCCTGCATGCGGTGGATTTCCTGCAAAAGCCCTTGTCGGCCGAAGAGGTGAAGCACGCGGTGGAACGCGCGCTCTCTCTGGTCGAGGACGAATCCAGTCTCTCGCCGCAGGCCCCGATCGTCATGCCTACCGCGCGGCCGAATTATCTCAAGGCGCTGGTCGCCGCGCGCGCGGACCGGGATGCGATCTTCCAGGCCGGTCTGTTCTCCGATCCGGCCTGGGACATGCTGCTCGATCTCGCGGTGGCGGAGGCCACGGGGCGGCCGATTTCCGTGACCAGCCTATGCATCGCCTCCGGCGTGCCCACCACCACCGCCTTGCGGCGCATCGAGGATTTGAAGGACGCCGGCCTGCTGGACCGGCTGCCAGATCCCGGCGATCGCCGCCGTGTCCTGGTGGAGCTTACCGACGTGGGCCGCGAACGCATGGAGGCCTTCGTCCAGCGGCAGGCGGGACGGCTCGGCCTGAAGATCGGCTGAAGCCGAAACCGCAGCCCCCATTTGCCAAGCCCGCGCCCTGGCGCGGGCTTTTGCGTTCTGCGCCGCGGCATCACATTCCCCGCGCTCCCGTTCGCGCCCGCGCCGCGATCGTCTCGCACTCCGGAGCCGCGCCGGATGCAAGCTTCACGCAAGCTTGCCGGTCTAGTGTCTGTTCCATGGAAGGTTGACTGCTTGAACGAGCAGAGCGCCAATCAAAATGAGATTGGCCCCAAAGGCATGATGCCGCCCTTCCATGCCGGTTGAAGTCCGGCATGTCCCCCCGAAATAACCCGATTCATCAAACCCAATCGAGGGACATCTCGCCATGACCAGCATGATCACCAACACCTCCGCAATGGTTGCTCTCCAGACCCTGCGGAGCATCAATACCTCGCTCGACACGACCAACAACCACGTCTCCACCGGCAAGCGCATCAATTCTGCTTCCGACGGCGCGGCCTATTGGTCCATCGCCACCACGCTGACCTCCGACAACGGCGCGCTCGGTGCGGTGAAGAACGCCATGAGCCTCGACAAGAACTCGGTCGATGCGGCGAGCGGCGGCGTCAATGCCATCATCTCCACCCTGGGCAGCATCAAGAACGACCTGACTGCGGCTCTGTCGCCGAACGTCGATCGCACCAAGCTGCAGACGGAAATCGCCTCTTTCATCAGCCAGATCAAGACCACCTCCGACAACTCGGTGATGAACGGCAGCAACTGGCTCTCCGTCGACACCAGCGCCTCCGGCTTCAACGGGACCAAGAACCTGCTGTCGTCCTTCTCGCGCACCGGGAGCAGCGTGACGGTGGGTTCCACCGCCATCGATACCGGCGCCTTCGCGATCTACAACGCAGCGACCGCAGCCACCTCGTCCGGCACCTCCTCCACCACCGACAAGGCGGTGACTGCGGTCGCGACGGCGGCCAACGTGGCGGGCGGCGCGACGGTGACCGTTGATACGGCGGCCGGCAGCCTCAAGGGCTTCATGGACACGAAGTACGTGATCGGCGGCACGGCCACGACCGGAACCCAGGCGATCAAGGATTTTGACGTCTCCGCGCTTGGCAACACCGACGCCGATCTCGCCAAGATCCAGGCCTATGTGAAGATCGTCGATGCGACGATGCAGCAGCTCCAGAATGGCGCCACCACGCTCGGCACCACTTCGACCCGGCTGACCTCGCAGCAGACCTTCGCGCAGAGCCTGATCGACCTGAACACCTCGTCCATCGGCTCGCTGGTCGATGCCAACATGGAAGAGGAATCCACCAAGCTGAAGGCGCTCCAGACCCAGCAGCAGCTGGCGGTGCAGTCCCTCAGCATCGCGAACAACTCCACGCAGAACGTGATGACGCTGTTCCGTTGATCGCATAAAAGCCGCCGCGCCGCTCGCCGGCGCGGCTGTTCTCTGCGCGGTTGTTTTTTTGCGCGGTACGCCGCGCATTTTGAAGCTCCTCTGCCGTCCTCGCCCGGACGGCCGACTTGGCCACGTTCCAGTCTCTGGAGCGTGGCCTTTGTGTTTGCAACGTCCAGGCAAGATTAAGTCCCGAGATTGCACCTCAGGCACATGCAGCGCCGAAGCCATCTGGCCGACGCGCGTGCCCGATCGACCTCCCCCGAAGGCTCCGTCCGCATCCCGCCGGGAGGCGGCCGCGGGGCTCCCAAGGATGCAATCGAGATGAGATCCCGCCGATGATCGGCCGCGAGCAATTGACAGCCCTGTGGAACAACCTGATGGCGCTTGGCGCCCGGCGCCTGATCGCGCTTGGCGTGATCGGCCTCACCGTGGTGGCGGTTGTGGGCCTCGGCGCCTTTTTCCTCAGCCAGCCGGAGCGCGAGACGCTCTATGCCAATCTCAACCGCGAGGATGTGAGCCGCATCGGCGGCGCCCTGAAGGATGCCGGCATTTCCTTCGATGTCAGCGCCGACGGCGCGGCGGTGCTGGTGGGGCATTCGGACACCGCCCGCGCGCGCATGCTGCTGGCGGTCAAGGGCCTGCCCCAAAGCAGCAATTCCGGCTACGAATTGTTCAACGACGTGCGCTCGTTCGGCCTCACCTCGTTCATGCAGGAAGTGACCCGCGTGCGCGCCCTGGAAGGCGAGCTGGCGCGCACCATCCAGACCATGAAGGGCATCAAGGCGGCGCGGGTGCACATCGTGCTGCCGGACCGGGGCTCGTTCCGCCGCGACCAGCAGACCGCGTCCGCCTCCGTGGTGATCCGCACCGAGAATTCAGACGACTCCTCCACCGCCCAGGCGATCCGCCGGCTCGTGGCCTCGGCGATCCCCGGCATGAAGGTCGACACCGTATCGGTGCTCAACACCGACGGTGCGGTGCTCGGCGCGAGCGATGGCGAAGGCGCGGCCTCGGGTCGCAAGACGCTGTTGCAGCAGCAGGTCAATCGCGAGACCGAGGAGAAGATCCGCCGCACGCTGATCCCGTATCTCGGCCTCGGCAATTTCGAGATTTCCGTCTCCTCGCGGCTCAACACCGACCAGATCACCACCCACGAAACCATCTATGACCCGGCCTCCAAATCCGAGCGCTCGATTCGCACCGTGAAGGAGAGCGGCCAGTCGCAGAACCGCACGAAGCAGCCGAACACCTCGGTGCAGCAAAACGTGCCGGCGGCCCAGACCACCAATGACGCCAGCGCCGATTCCAACGAGAACAACACCCACAAGGAAGAGATCACGAATTTCGAGATTTCCTCCCGCACGGTCCAGACCGTTCACGAAGGCTATTCGCTTCAGAACCTCTCCATCGCGGTGCTCCTGAACAAGGATCGCCTGACCGCCCCGGCCTCCCAAGGCGCGGATGCGGTGCCGGTGGAGCAGCAGCTTTACGAAATCGAGCAATTGGTCGGATCGGCGGCGGGCTTCGACAAGGAGCGCGGCGACAAGATGAAGGTCTCCGCCGTCTCCTTCGCCGATGGCGGCCACGCGCTCGATCCCATCCCGCCGCTGCCCTGGACCGAACTGCTGCTGCGCCAGGCCGGCACGCTGATCAATGCGCTGACGATCCTGATTGTCGCGGGCCTGCTGATCTGGTTCGGGCTGCGTCCGGCGGTCCGCGCCATCCTGGCCCGTCCCGAGATTGAGGCGGACGGCGAGGATGCGGCGGCCATCGAGGCGGCCATGCTGGCGCCCCCGAGCGTTCCCGCCGTCGCCGGCCCGCCGGGCTTGCCCGGAGAGGTGAAAGCGGAGGGCGAGGCGGATGCGATCGGCGCAACCACCGTCAATCTGATCGAGGATCTCACCAGCCGCATGAACCGCTCGCCGCAGAAGCGTTTGGAGCAGATCGTCGAATTCGATGAGGCCCAGGCGGCGGCGATCCTGCGGCAATGGTTGCACCAGGATGTGAAGGTCTGATCATGCACGCTTTGTCGCGCCACCTTCCCCATTTCGGTCCGGTGCGGGCCAATGCCGGCACGCCCCAGGCGCGCGCCGCGAGCGTGATCGAGACCATGACCCGTCCGCCCGCGCCGGGTGCCGGTCGGGCGGCGACGGCCGGTGGCGCGGACGCACCGGCGGCCGTGGCCTCGAAGGCTGCCGCTCCCGCGCCGGCGAGCGAAGCGCCGCGTCCTGATCCCACGCCCCGCATTACGGCGGAAGACCTGGAGCGGGCGGTTGCGTTGGCCCGTCGCGAGGCGAGCGCCGCCCTCGCTGCGGCGAACGAGGCTGCGGCCCAGACCCGGATCCAGGACCGGGCAGAATTCGACGCCCGCCTCGCCGATGCGCGCGTGGCCTGGGCCCGCGAGGAGGGCGATGTTCTGGCCCATCAAATCAACGAGGCGATCGGCGCGCTGGAGCATCGTATCAGCGACACCGTGGCCCATGTGCTGACGCCGTTCCTGGACACCGAAATCCGCGCCAAGGCGGTCACCGACCTGTGCGCCCTGGTGCGGACCCGCCTCGGCGGTGCGCCCGGCGCGGCGGTGCGGATCAGTGCTCCTGCGGATCTGCTCGAGGCCATGCGCGCCGGCTTGGGTGAGAGGCCGGGCCTTGCCTTCGCGCAGGAGGAGGGTCCCGAAATTCGCGTCGTCGCCGACGACACGCTCATGGAAACACAGCTTGCCGCCTGGTCCGAGCGCCTGCGCTCGATTCCGGCTTGAGGAAGCATCATGTCCGACAAGGCCGAGCACGGCGAAATCATCATCATCAAGCGCCACCACGAAGAGGAGCATGAATCCCATTCGAGCGCGTGGAAGGTGGCGCACGCCGATTTCATGACGGCGATGATGGCCTTCTTCCTCATCATGTGGCTCATCAATGCCACCGACAAGGACACGCGCAAGGCGATCGCCAATTATTTCAACCCGGTGGATCTCGCCTCCTCCATCACTGAGCTCAAGGGCCTGAACGATCCCGACGACACCCAGGCCAACGGAACGTCGGCGGACGGCGACAAACAGAATTCACTCAAAAACACCACAGGCGCCAAGTCCGGCGCGGGAGCTGACCGCCAGCAGGGCGACAAGGAGCGTAGCGCGTTCCAGGACCCCTATGCGGTGCTCAACAAGCTCGCTGGCGACGCCGATCCAAGCCCCGGCAACGTCACGGCCGATACCGCGATCGGCGATATCGGTTCGCCCGGCAGTGGCGCCGGCGACACGTCGCGCGATCCGTTCGACCCGGTCTATTGGCAGACCAATGCCGCCCGCAAGACGAAGACCGATACCCCCGGTGCGGTCAAATCCAATGTCGCGCCCGCCGGCGCGCGCCCTGACGCCACCGCGCCGCGCGCCGACGCGCAGCCGCTCCAGGACAAGGACACGGCCCAGGTCGCCGATGCGACACAATCCGCCGCCAAGGGGCAGGGCGCCGGCGCCGCGTCCAAGGCCGGCTCCGCCGCCGGTCCGGCGCAGAGCGGGCAATTCCAGAGCGGTCAGGCGCAGAGCGGACAAATCCAAAGTGGGCAGCAAATGTCCGGCCAAGGTCAGGCTACGCAGATCCAGCCGGGGCAGATCCAGGCCGCCCAGGCGCTTCAGGCGGAACTGGGCGCGGCGCTGAAAGCCGCCATGGGTCCGTCCCATGCGCCGAATCTGGATGTGAAGGCCACCAGGGAAGGCCTCGTCATCAACCTCACCGACGACATCGACTATTCCATGTTCGGCGTGGGCTCGGCGATCCCGGATCCCAAGCTGGTGCGGGCCATGGAGAAGGTGGCGAAGATCGTGGCTGCGCGCCCGGGAGATATCGTCCTGCGCGGCCACACGGACGGGCGCCCGTTCCGTTCTGACACCTATGACAATTGGCGTCTTTCCACCGCCCGCGCCCAGATGGCCTATTACATGCTCGTGCGCGGCGGGCTGGAGGAGGCACGGGTGCGCCGCATCGAGGGCGTGGCCGATCGCGATCTGAAGAACCGCACCGATCCTTATGCGGCCGGAAATCGCCGCATCGAAATCCTGCTGCGCGAGCCGGCGCAATGAGCGCGCGCGCACGCATTTTGCTCGCGGGGGCGAGCCTGCTGTGCCTGCTGTCGGCGCCTGCTGCCGCGCTCGACCCTTGGGCGGACACGCGCGCGCCTGGCGAGCAACCGGTCGCCGATTGGCCAAAAAAGCTGCCCGTTCAGGCTAAGCGCCCCGCTCCGCCCGTGGCGTCTCCGGCAAGCGAATCCACTGCACCCGTCACCGCACCCGCCGCCGCCCTCGGCGCTCCGCTTTCCTTGGCACCGCCCGCGCGCGCGGCTCTGCCGCCAACCCGCATCCCCCTGCCGCTCGCCGCTCCGGTGGAGATTCGCCGCGCCGAGGTCGTGACGGTAAGCGATCCAGCCGAGTCGCCTGCGGCCGCCCCAGTTGCGCCGAGCCCGCCGCCCGTCGCGCCGACGGCACCCGTCGCGCCGACGGCACCCGCTGCGGTGGCGACGCCGATGGATCGCGCGGCAGGTGAGGCGCTGGTGCGCGGGTTTCCCGCCGCAGCCTTGCCCTTGCTGCCGCCGCCGAGCGTTTCGAGCCCTTATGCTCCGCTCCCCGACCCCAAGCTGGCCACGCGCGCGCCCTTCGCAAGCCTTGCCGCCAGCGCCGATGCCATTGTCGAAGAAGCAAGCCGGCCCGACCGGGATGATCCGAGCCCGGCCGCGACTGCGCCTGAGCCGCCGGCCGCCAGTGCGCCGCTCGCACAAGCCTCTGCCGCCGCGGAGCCGGTGGCCACGGATCAGCCCCGTGATCTTCCCGGCGAACCGGTGCAGGCCCAGACGGTGCAGGCACCCCCAGGGCATGCCGAAACGGAACCCAACGGCGCGCAAGCCGATGTCCCCCCTGCCGAAGCGAGCCATGGCGAACCCGTTCCGGCCGACCCGGCTCACGTGGCGGCCGCCGAATCCCAGGGACAGACCGAAACTCATGCCAAGGCGCCCGCCGACGCGGCCGCCCACGGCCCGGCCGAGAAGGACGCTCATGGCCCAGCTGACGCGGCCGCCGACGGAGGCGACCCCAAGGCGGATGGCAAGGCACCACCTCCGCCGCCCGTAAAGGCCGTCGTCGTCACCCTGCCGCCGGTCATGGCGAACGGGATTTCGCCCATGGAGGCGGTTCGCGCCCTGCAACGCTTGCAGGACAAGGTGGCCGCAGGCTCCGTGGAAGCCGTGGATGGCCAGCGGCGCATGCTGGCGCAGATCGACAAGGATTTCAAAGCCGCGCCCCCGGCGGTGTGGCAGGATCCGCGCAACGCCCGCGCGCTGGTGATCCATGTGCTCAGTGGCGGCAATCCCGCCGTGCTGCGCGGCATTCTTGCCCAGGAGCCGCTTCCGGCCCTCGACGAGCGCCTGCTGCGTGGCGCGCTCGCTTATGTGGAAGGCCGCGAGGAGCAGGCGTTGCGCCTGTTCGGCGAGATCGACGCCCGCAGCCTGCCGAACGCGCTCGGCGCGCAGGTGGCGATTGCCCAGGCGGCGACCACGGTGCGCAAGGACCCGGCAAGGGCCGCTAAGCTGCTCGATCTGGCGCGCCTTCTCATGCCCGGTACCTTGGTCGAGGAAGCCGCGCTGCGCCGGCAGATCCTCGTCGCGAGCCAGAGCGGCGACACCGACCAGTTCGGCCGCCTCTCCCGGCAATATCTCGATCGCTTCTCCCATTCGGTCTATGCGGGCAATTTCCGCCAGCGCTTTGCCGCCGCGCTGACCCGCATGCCCTTCATCGACGCTGCGGATGGTTTCCAACGGCTCGATCGCTTGCTGCAACCATTGGACGAAGCCAGCCGGCGCGAAATATTTCTGCTGGTGGCGCGCAGCGCGGTCATCCAGGGCAAGGCCAAGACCACCATTACCGCCGCCGAACGCGTGCTCGCCACCGCCCCCCCGCTCAGCAGCGATGCCGAGCGCGCCCGCCTCTATAAGGCCGCCGCGCAGGCCGCGACCCATGACGGGTTTCAACAGGCCCAGATCGACCTCGCGGCGTTGGATCGCGGCCGGCTGACGCCGCCGGACGCGGCTTTGCTGGATGCCGCCCTTGTGGCCGCCGACCTGGTGCGCACCGCCCCGAACGTCGCGGACGCGGGCCTTGCGTCCGCGCCGAAAATCGCCGATGCCGCGCCGGCGCAGGTTGTCGCCGCGCCAATCGCTGCGCCGCCCTCCGCCATCGCGCCGCCAGCCGCGACGTCTCCGGCCGCAGGGCCTCAAACGAGGCTGCCTCAATCCCCGGCGCCGCAAGCCGTGGCGTCCCCGGCGGCGCGCCCTTCGTCGCCTGCCTCGCCGCCGCAAGCTGGCACCACACCCACCGGCGCGCCGCAGGCCCCAACCTCGCAAGCCGCTCCGGCGCAAGCCACCGCCCAGGCTGATCCCGCACCCTCCGCCATCGAGGAGCAGGCACGCGGCACATTGGCCAAGATCGACAAGCTTCTGAAGGAGGCTCCGCGATGACAGCGCTGGACTATTCCGTCGGCCCGGGCGCCGGGCGCGGTGATGTCGTCGCCGGCAAGGGGGCCGCGCGCGCCGGCGCAGCGCCGGGCAATCCCCCCGACGGCGCGGACAGCGTGGCAGGTCACGGCTTTGCGGCGGTATTCAAGCAGATCGCCTCGCCCGCTCCGGATGCCGGCGACACGGGCGCTGCGGGCCGCGACACGTCTCGCCCCGGCTCGGATGCGCATCAGGGGGAGGACAGCGCGATGCCCGCCCCGGACGAGACGGCAAATGACGGCCCGGCGCCGGCGGGCGACCGACAGGCCCGCCCTGGCCGCGTCGCTGCGACCCATGGGCCAGGCTCGCTGTCCCAATTGCTTCTGGCCCTGGGCCGCCCAGCTCGCGCGCCCACCGTCGCCGCGCCGGGGGATGGAGACACGGCGGACGACCTCGCCGCTGCCGCGGTTCAGGCTGCACGGGATGGGGCGAGGCTCCAGGATCCCGCGATGCTCCAAGAGCTTATACCGTTCCCGGACCCCGCGACCTTCCAGGACTCGGCGATGCTTCCTCCCTCCGCAACACCGCAGGATCCGTCCCAATCTCCCCCGGCCTCCCATGGGGAAGATGTAGTGGCGGCACGGGCGACATCCTCCGGGTTGGACGATCCCACGGCACCCGGCGGGCCGAATGCGCCGACGCGGGCGGAGCAGGATGCCGCCGGGGCCGCATTCGCCACGGCGCTCGGCCGGGCCGATGCGACAGCAAGCGCGATGCCGACACGCCAATCCGAGGCGGGCGCTGGGTTCACGGCCGCCCAAACCGCCGCCCCCCCCTTTCCCGACGCCTCGGGTGGGGAAGCGGTGCGGCCGATCCAGGTGTCCGTCCTCTCGCGGGAAACCCATTTCGCGCCGATCCGCAGCCTGACCGGCCAAGCCCTGCCGTTCGTGCAGGCGGGAACCCTGCCGACGGGCGCTGTCTCCGGCGCGCCTTCGGCGCCCCCCGTAACCGCCGGACAACCGCCGCCACCGGATCGCGCGGGCCTTGATGGACAGCCCATCGCCGCGCCGCATCCGATGGGTGGCGCACCCTTCGCGCCGATCGCGCCCGGCGCGGGCATCGCCGCCCGTGAGCGCTCCGCGATGGACACCGGCCGGCAGAGCCTCACTGCCCGCGCGGCGGATGCGCGTCACATCGCCGACGAGGGGGCAATCGCGCCGGCAGACCGCGTTCTGGATGCCCACGCCGCACGTATGGAGGAGCAGGAAGCCTCGGCGCAAGGCAGCTCTGCGGAGCCGTCGCCCGGGCCGCAGCCTGCCACTATGGCGCCCCTGCCGCTGCAGCCCGGCATGCGGATGCTCGCCGAAATGCCCACGGTGCGCCAAGTGGCCGAGGCGATTTCCAGCGAGATGTCGAGCCTCGGCGCTCCGGACAGTGCCGACACGGCTATGGGCTTGCGCGCCGGGCCGGTGCGGGTACTGGAGATCCAGCTTCACCCCGACGACCTCGGCACTGTGAATGTGCGCATGCGCCTGACCCCTCAGGGGCTTGAGGTGCGCTTGCGCGCCAGCAATCCCGACACCGCGCGGATGTTGGAGCAGGATCGCGCCGCCTTGGGTGAGATCCTGCGCTCCGCCGGCTACCAGCCCGGCGACATCCAGATCATCACCACCGACGGCAGCGGATTTACCGGCTTGACGGGGCATGAGCCCACGCCATTCGCGCCGGCGCGGCCCTCGGTTCCCGAAGAGCGCGGCAGTGAACGTCAGCCGGGCGGCGGCTCAGGTCGCCAGCCCTCAGATTCCTCCGATCAGAAAGGTGCACGACGCGATGAAGCGAGTGATCGCGACAGCTTTGGCCGGGGCGATTTCTCTCGCTAGTCCCGTATGCGCGCAAACATTCTCCACCGGCATTCCCGAGCCGATCGGCGCGCGGAAGAATGCCGCGCCGCCTTCAGCTCCGGCGGCGGCGCCCTTGGGCACGATCCCCCGCGCGCCCGCCAAGCCGGCACAGCCGGCCTCGCGCGCAAATTCGGTACAGCCGGCCTCGCTCGCGAATTCGGCACAGCCGGTGCCTGTCGCGCGTCCGAACTCCGCGGCCCGGCCCGGCAAACCCAAGCGCAACGCGGCCTCGACCTCGAATGTGTGCGAGCGCGAATTGGCGCGCGCGTCGGCGCTCTATAACATTCCGCTGCCCGTGCTCTATGCGGTGGGCTTGCAGGAGAGCGGGATTAACGGACATCTCCAGCAATATATGTTGAACGTCGCCGGCAAGGATTACCTTGCCACCTCGCTTCCCGACGCCATGCGCGCCTTCAACGAGGCGCGGGCGCAAGGCATCAAGCTGATCGATGTCGGCTGTCTTCAGGTGAATTATTATTATCACGGAAAAAAATTCCGCTCGGTGGAGCAGATGTTCAATCCACGGCTGAATGTCGAGGTGGCGGCGCAGGAATTGCGAGACTGGCGCAAGAGCCAGGGCAATTGGACCATGGCGGTCGCGCGCTACAATGCCTCCAAGCACAATGTGGCGGGGCAGAAGCGCTATGTCTGCGCCGTCATCCGCCGGCTCGTGGGCACGGGTATGGGCGACTGGACGCCGGAAGCGCGCGCCCTCTGCAACAGCTGAGGCGGCGCCCGCAAGGCACGCCCTCGCCGCTATCACGATCACGCCTTCAAACAGAAAAACCCCGCGTCCGCACGTTATAAAACGGCGGACGCGGGGTTTTTATTTGAGCGGATCAGTTGAACAGGGAGTCGATGTCGTCCTGCGATACCACATTGGCGTCGTCGGCGAGCGAGGGGCCATTCAGCAGGGCGGCATCGCCCTCGCGGACCACTGGGATGATGGAATTGGCGGTGGCCACCTCGGCCGCGCCGCCCCAGATGTTCGCCATGCTGGAAATGCGCTCCTCGACGAACCGCAGCAGCTTCACCACCTTGCCGATGCGCTGGCCGGAAATATCCTGGAAATTGCAGGCCTCGAAGACCTTGATGGTCTGGGCCTGGATCGCCTCCGCCAGCGCCAGGTCGTCGCCCACCAGCGAGCGCGAGAGCTTGGCGGCTAGAACCTCGATGTCCTCGGCCGCGCTCAGAATGGTTTCGGTCGCGGTCTCGGTTGCGGCCACCACCGCATCGAGCTCGTCGGTGGCGCGAAACAATTGCTCGCCGCCGCCGCCTTCCGAATGCAAGGCCGCGATCTCGGACTTGGTATTCTGGATCGCTTCCTGGATGGTTTCCAGACCAGCCCACAGGGCGTTGCGATCGCGCTCCTTGTCCATGAGCGGATTACGATATTTGAACGTCTCGATTTCGCTCCGCATCTGGGCGAGTTCGATCAGAATGCGGTCCAGCTGGCCATCGACCGGGCTGTGCTGACCGAAGTCGGCATCAGCGGACATGCGCGTCGAAGCTTCAATGCGAAACGGTCGCCGACTCGCGGACATCCCGACCTCCAGTATTCGAAGATTAAGTTGTCTCTTTATATTTCAACTCTCCCTCCGAACACCAGCCCACCGCCCGCGGCGTTGCAAGCTTCGCGCAAGGCGATCTCCGGTAAAAGAAACGAACGGAGCCGATGAGACATCTCTCGGTCGGCATTTCTTATGCCCTCAAACGGAGCGTCCCATGGCGGTAGACCTTTCGATGAAAATTCTTGTGGTGGACGACTACAAGACCATGGTCCGGATCATTCGGAACCTCTTGAAGCAAATCGGCTTCGAGGATGTCGACGAGGCGTCCGACGGAACCGAGGCGCTCTCGCTGCTCAAGGTGAACAAATACGGCCTCGTGATCTCGGACTGGAACATGGAGCCCATGACTGGATACGAACTGCTCAAGCGCGTGCGTGACGACGAGGTTCTCAAGGAAACCCCGTTCATCATGGTGACCGCCGAAGCCAAGTCGGAAAATGTGATCGCGGCGAAGAAGGCGGGTGTCAGCAACTATATCGTCAAGCCGTTCAACGCGCAGACGCTGAAGGGCAAGATCGACACCGTGTTCGAGGCCTGATCTTCCGATCCGTGTTCAGCGCATCGCGAATACGTACGCTTCATGAATAAAGTCATTCAGAGTAGTACCTCCAGCGCCCGGCCCTCGTGCCGGGCGTTTGGATTCTGCCTCTATCCCGGGCGCTTCCAGAACTGGCCGGGCCGCCCTGCATGCGGGGCCGGAAAGGGATCCATCCACCTCACCTTTAAATCATTCTAAATCCCCCCAGAATGGAGGGAATAGGGCCCGGAAACGGACGCATGACTTGTTGCATATGGCCTGCCGGACGCACCCTCCTCACCAAAATACCGTTTCGCCTGAAAAACCCGCTCCAAATCGCAGCGCTAAGCCGAAACCACCGCTGATGGCGCTCCAAATCCGCACCAACTCTCGTTGTGGGGGAAGCAATTCCTTCATACCAATTCAACAACGGAAGCGGAGCAAATGGCTCTCGCCGGAAATACATTCTGAACCAAGAATTAAGATTGAGCCTGAACGGCCAAAATTCTGAGGAGCAGTCCCATGTATGTGGTTGTCGATCCCCGCGCATCTGTCGCTGAGAGCTATGTTTCCGGTTTTTCTCGTGAAGGATTTTCCTCTCTCGGCTTTGGGCACGGCGAATTCAAGGAATGGCTGCAGTCCGCCTCCGATCAAGACTTGGGCGCGGTTCAGGGTTTCTTGCTCGGCGACTTCGAGTCCCGCAATTCCTATCCGGAAATGATCCGCACACACTCCCGTGCCCCGGTGATCGCGCTGGAAGACATCAAGTCGCTGTCCCAGACGCTCGAGCTCTATACCGCTGGCATCGATGATGTGGTGCGCAAGCCGGTTCATGTCCGGGAGATCGTCGCCCGGTCGGACGCCGTGTGGCGCCGCATGAACACCAATAACGGCCCCGCCACCACCGGCCGGCTCAGCGTGTATTTCGACGGCCGTGATCCGGCGGTGGACGGCGTGCCGCTGTCCTTGCCCCGCCGCGAGCGCCACATCCTCGAATATCTCGTGAAGAACAGCAAACGCCGCGTCACCAAGACCCAGATCTTCAATACCATCTACGGTATCTTCAACGAAGACGTGGATGAGAGCGTGATCGAGGGCCACATGAGCAAGCTGCGCAAGAAACTGCGCATGCGCCTCGGCCACGACGTGATCGATGCCAAGCGCTACATCGGTTATCAATTCGTCGGTTGATCTCCTAGGATCCGACGGCACTGGCCGTCTCGTCGCCCCCGACGAGGCGGCTTTTCTTTTTTCGATCAGCTTCTTATCTCACCCCCGCCGGGTTGGACCCGCAAGCTTCGGTCCAGCTTCCGCGTTTAATACCGGGACGATCCTGGCCTCCACATGCGACGGCGGAAACCGCCTGGACTTGCCTTCCCGGAGAGACACATGCGCCTCACGCTCAAAACTTCGCTTATCGGAACCGTGCTGATTCTCCTGGTCTGCCTTTTGGGGCAGGCGGTCATTGGCACGCTCATGCTCAACCGACTGAACGTCGCAACGCATGATATTTCCAACAATTGGCTGCCCAGCGTGCGGGTGCTCGGCGAGATCAAATTTCACCTGGCGCGCGTCCGCGCCGCGCAGATCCGAAGGTCGGTCTTGACGAATGCCGACGAGATCAAATCAACCGACCAGTCCATCGCTGAGTCGAAGGGCGACGTAAAAGAATCCGTCAAACTCTATAAGACACTGGTCTCTACGCCGGAAGAAGCGGAGGTCTGGCGCACGGTCGAACAGAAGCTCGCCGAATACGATCTTGTGATCAGTCGCGCTTTCGCCGCTCAGGCAACTGGGGATCTCGACACCACCGTCGCTCTATTGAACGAGTCCGCGGAGGCCTTCAATAAGATGCTTGAGCCGCTCGACCGTGACGTTCAGCTGAACAACGAAAGCTCCGCCGTTGCGGCCGGCGTCGCAGAAGAGGCGTTCACGGATGGCCGCTTGTCGATGATCCTCGCCAGCAGCGCCGCGACGGCCATCGCCATCGGTGCCATTTGCTTTATCTTCTTCGGGGTCACACGGCCGCTCACCAACATCACCGACGCCATGAAGCGCATTTCCGGCGGCGCGCTTGAGACCGAGATCGCCGGGCTCGCCAAGTCCAACGAGATCGGTGAAATGGCCCGCGCGCTCAGCGTGTTCCGCGACAATCTCGCCGAGAACGAGCGGCTGCGCCTCGAGCAGATCCGCAAGGATGAGGAGATGACCGCGAAGATCATTTCCGAGCGCAATTCCATCGCCAATGCGTTCCAGCAGACCATGGGCAGTCTTGCCGAGCGCTTCGCCTCCTCCTCCAACGAAGTGGCCGATGCGGCGCGGGGGCTCTCCGCCAGCGCCGAGGAAACCTCGCGCCAGGCCCATGCGGTGTCCAGCGCCGCGGAAGGTGCATCCAGCAACGTGCAGACCGTCGCCGCGTCCGCCGAGGAGCTTTCCGCCTCGATCCGCGAAGTGAGCGAGCAGGTGGCGAATTCCGCCAAGATCGCCCATTCCGCCGCCGACGAAGCGGGGCGCACCAGCGACAATATCCGCGCCCTCTCAGCAGCTGCCAATTCCATCGGCGGCGTGCTGAACCTGATTAAGGACATTGCCGAGCAGACCAATCTGCTGGCCCTCAACGCCACCATCGAGGCGGCACGGGCAGGCGATGCGGGACGCGGCTTCGCGGTGGTTGCCGCAGAAGTGAAGGAACTGGCGGCACAGACCGCCAAGGCCACCGACGAGATTGCCGCCAAGATCGGCGAGATCCAGGAGGCGACCGGCGCCACCGTGACGTCCATCAGCTCCATCGTCACCACCATCAACTCGATCCGGGACGTGACGGGCGCCATTTCCAGCGCCATCGAAGAGCAGCGTGTCGCCACCAGCGAAATCGCCGGCAATACCCATCGCGCCGCCGAAGGCGCGAGCCAGGTGACGGTCAACATGACCGAGGTCGGCAAGGCCGCCGGTTCCACCGGCTCCGCCGCGACCCAGCTCATGAGCCTGTCCTCGGCCCTGTCCGAGCAATCGCATTCTATGGAGACCGAGGTGACCCGCTTCGTCAGCTCCCTGCGCGCCGCCTGAACGCGACGCATCCAAGAAGCAAGGCGGCGCCCTGTGGCGCCGCCTTCAACGCGTTTAAATCCCCTCGCAAGCCGCCGCGTCCCTCCGTTCCTCCGCACCGGGCGCTGGTGAAACCCGACACGATCAGCCGTCCCGGTCCGGCAGCGGCCCCATGATGGGCGCGGGATGCCGCGGAACGTCTCCCATCTGCGCCATCGCGCCGGGAAGCGTCCGGTGCCCCATCCTCATCGATGGTTTCGCCCGCCGGCGCGATGCATGCCGACATTGCGCTCTTGAGCGGCGGGATCGGCGGCGCGCCGGCTCCCGTGCGGCGGCTATCGCTGTGTTCGATCCCACCCCGCCGCGATTCGGCCCGATGCGCCACCACCCTTTGCCCGCGTGGACAGGGCGGGCGCCGGTCGCAATGTGCGGGGTCGAAGCCTCAGTCGGGCCGCCACCGAGCCCGACGGGTCCTTCCCGGCGGATCCAAACGGGCGCCGGCCGCCCTCTCTCGCCGTTCGCCGATGTCTTCAAGGCCGAGGAATGCAAGGCCGAGGATCGGCCGCATCCTCGGCCGTCCGGCGGGAGGCAGACAAGCGGAACGTCCCCGCGCGCCAGCCGGAGGCTGGCCTGTCCAGGCCTGGTGAATGCAGAGCCTCGCGTGGTCCGGCGGGGCGCATGTCTTCAGCATGGATGTGCCCACTTCGGGGAAGGGCCGCGTCTGGTGCGCGCGCCCTGCCGGCTCGCGGTGTCGCCTGAACACCAGGACCATCGTCCGCCCGGTCTGCGCAAGGCTCGTTCTCACGCAGGCAATGGCAGCGGGTGCCTTTCAAACCCAGCGCACCGTGCAAAAATAAACCCCGCCGAAACGCGGCGGGGCTTGTCAGTGGCGAGGGCGGGCCCAATGGGTGCCATCCATGAATGCTGTCCGGAAAGGGGCAGGTCAGCCTCATCAGGGGCAGTCGGGCGCACGGTCAGTAGAACGAGCGCACCAGCCCGCTCACCAGGATGTTCCAACCGTCGATCAGGATGAAGAACAGGATCTTGAAGGGCAGAGAGATCACCGAGGGCGGCATCATCATCATGCCCATGGACATCACCAGCGTTGCCACGATCATGTCGATGATTAGGAATGGCAGCACGATCAGGAAGCCGATCTCGAAGCCGCGCCGCAGCTCGGAAATCATGAAGGCCGGGATCAGGATGCGCATGTCGATCTTCTCTTCCGGCGCGTTCGCCGCCTTCGGCGGGACCGGCAGCGGGGCGGCGAGCTTGCGGTCGGGCTTCTCGGCATTCGCCTGGGCGATGTCCGCGAACAATTGCAGATCCTTGCCGCGCACCTGGGAGAGCATGAAATCGCGGAATGGGTCGGCGATCCGCGCGATCGCTTCTTCTTCGGTGATCTTCTGTTCCGTTAGCGGGCGCACGCCCTCCTGCCAGGCGCGATCGAAGGTCGGGCCCATGATGTAGAAGGTCATGAACAGCGACAGGCTGATCAGCACGAGGTTCGCCGGCGTCGATTGCAGGCCGAGGCCGGACCGCAGGAACGACAGGGCGATGGCGAGGCGCGTGAAGCTCGTCATCATGATGAGCAGGCCCGGCGCCACCGAAAGAACCGTCAGCAGCGCCACCATCTGAATGATGCGCCCGCTGGTGCTGCCGCCACCGCTGTCGGGCAGCAATTGGTCGAGATTGAGGGTCTGGGCCGTGGCCGGGCCGGCGGCGAGCACCAGGGCGCCGGCGAGCAGCAGCGCGCAAGCGGGCAGAACCCTCGCGGGCGGAACCCTCGCGGGCAGGGCCCGCGCGGTCAGGGACGGCCGGTTCACTGCACCACCAGGGTTTCGAGCAGCAGTTCGCTGACCTTGCCTTCGGAGCGGATGCCGGCGCGCTCGTTGAGATCCTCCCGCAGGTGCTGAAGCGCGCTCGGCCCCTCCAATTGGCTGAGCGAGAGCGTGCGCATATAGGCCATGATGTCTTCGCGGATCTCGCTCGCGGTGACCTGCGGGTTCGCCAGGGCGCCGGTCTTGAAGATGATCGTGGATTCGAGGCGCGCGAAGGTTCCCGAGGGTGCGGCGAGATTCACCACCACCGGCTTCAGGGCCTGGGAGGAGAGATTGCCGGTATAGGCGAGGGGTTCCGGTTTCTTTTCCGGCTCGACGGGCGGCTTGGCGGCGACCACCTTCTCCACCGTGTCGGCCAGCTGGTAGCCGAGCCCGCCGCCCATCACCACGCCGAGCACGGTGAGAATGAGCAGCGCGAGAATCATGCCGCTGCCTTTCTTGGCGGGGGCGGTGGCGGGGTCCGGGGCGGCTTTCTTGGCGGGCGCGGCGGCCATTTTTCTGTCTTCTCCACTTAGGGCCTGAACCGATCAGGTTGAAACAACCTGATCGGTGAATCAGGCACTAAACAATTGTTAGAGAACGCCTTATCCGATCAGCTTGCGACGCAAGCCGATCGCCGCGCGCTCTAGAAGGGAACGACCATGTCATAGATGCGCTGGCCCCAGGCGGGCTGCTGCACATCGGTTTGGCGACCGCGTCCGGCGTAGGAAATGCGCGCCTCGGCGATCTTGTCGTAGGGGATGATATTGGTCGCGGAGACGTCGAGCGGGTTGACGATGCCGCCGATGTTCAGAACCCGCACTTCGTAATTCACCAGGATTTCCTGCGAGCCGCTGATGATGAGATTGCCGTCGGGCATCACCTCGGTGACCACCACGGCGATGGAAAGCCGCAGCTTCTCCGACCGGTCGATGGTGCCCTTGCCGGTGGTGCTGGTGGAGGAATTGGTATCGAGATTGCCGGAGCCGGCAGCGGCATTGGCGCCCTTGCCGAAGCCGGAGAGATTCAGCGCGGCCTCGGCGCCAAGCCGGGTCTTGGAATCGCGGGAGCGGTCGGTCGCATTGTCGAACTGCGCCTTGTCGTCGATGGCGATGGCCACGCGAATCACGTCGCCCACTTTGGAGGCCCGCAGGTCGCGATACATGCTCTGCCCGTTGGCCTGATCCCAGGTCGACCTGAAGCTGCGCTGGGCCGGCTGGCGGAACGCCATGGGCACCGGCTGGCGCGTGGTGTCGAGCCCGGTTCCCACCGGGGTCAGGGCCGGTCCGAAAGCGAGGCTGTCATAGGTCGTCTGGCAGCCCGCCAGCGCGATCGCGAGGCCAAGGGCGGAAACCACGCGGGCGACGCGCGGCCGATTCGGCATCAGGTTCATCAGCTGGCCCGCCCGTCGACCGTGCGGCGGCCGAGGCCGACCATGATGGAGGTGAGGCGCGCCGCCCGGGGCGGGTCCATCTCGTTGAGGATGGCGCTCGCCACGCGCGGGGTGAGCTTCGCGAGCACGGCGGCGGCGGCTTCCTCGCCCATGGCGGAGATCTGCGCCGAGGCGGCGTCCGGGCGCATCTGGGAGATGACGGAAATGAGGGAATCGTCGGCCTTTTTCAGGAACACCTCGCGCCGTTGCAGCCAGTCCTGATATTCCGCGCGCTTGGCTTCCAGCGCGGCGATGCGGGCCTCGATGTCCTTCTCCATGGTCGCCAGTGCCTCCTTCTGCCGCGCGAAGCGGGCGTCGGATGCGGCGTTCACGATGGAACGGCAATATTGGATCGCATTGTCCTCGCGGCTGGCATCGGCGGCCGCGACTTCCATCGGCCTGGCCGCGGGCGCGCTCTGGGCCTGGGCCTCGCGTCCGAGGCCGACCAGCGCGGCACACAGCACCAGCAGCAGGGGCAGGGCGCGCGCACGCATCGGCCCGGTCTTCTGGGCTGCATCGCGCCGCATCAGGATCGCGCCGTCGAGCAGTTCGACCAGATAGCGCTTGTCTTCCCGCAGGCGCTTCATCTGCGCTTGAACCAGCAGCGAGATGCAGGCGGCCCCGGTGACGAGGCCGGTCATGAAAATCACCAGAGGTGGAAGCAGAGCGGACATGGTTGCGGTCATCGAGCATCCTCCCGTTCAATCGGGCGCGGGCTCTGCGGCGGCGGGCGGCCGTTGCCGTCTCCGGCAGCAGAGGGCGCGGGGTTTCAGGATCAAAGCCGGATGTCGCCGAGACAGCTTTTTCGTGCTGTCGTGCAGGTCCCGCAGAATGGTGTTCCATTCTTGCGCGCGGGTGGCTTTGCGCCGCCTCACGTCCCGCCTCTCTCCATGATTCCGTTCTAGGAGGAGTGGCTTGCGCGACGCTGACTGCCGCGCGGGGCAAGCGGCCTTTACTGGAAGACCAGCTCGGCCTGGAGCGCGCCCGCGGTCTTCACCGCCTGGAGGATCGAGATGATGTCGTTCGGCTTCAGGCCGAAGCGGTTGAGCCCGTTCACCAGGGTTTGCAGATTGGTGCCGGAGACGATGCCGATCGGGCCGCCGGTCTCCTGTGCTTCGATGTCGGTGCGCGGCACCACCACCGTCTCGCCATAGGAGAAGGGCGCGGGCTGCGACACCACCGGGGTCTCCTGCACCTGCACCGTGAGATTGCCCTGGGTGACGGCGAAGGTTGAGACCTGTACGTTGCGCCCGATCACAACGGTGCCGGTGCGCTGGTCTACCACCACTTTGGCCGGCGTGTCGGGATTGACGGTGAGATCGCCCAGTTCGGCGATGAAGCGCGCGGGATTGGCCTGCGGTGGACGCTGCACCGCAACCGTGCGCAGGTCGCGCTCGCGGGCGAGCGGGCGGCCGTAGCGCTCGCGAGTATAGGCGTTGATCACGTCCGCCATCATGGCGGCGGTCTTGAAATCGGGATTGTTGAGATCGATGACAATCTCGGGCAGGTCGCGCAGCTGGCCGGAGAGCTGGCGTTCCACGAGAGCGCCATTGGCGATGCGGCCAGCGGTGGGCACGCCCTGGGTGAGGGTTTCCGCCTGGCCAGTTATGGCGATGCCGGAAACCAGCTGGCCCTGCGCCACTGCATACACGAGATTGTCGGCGCCGCTGAGCGGGGTGGCGAGCAAGGTGCCGCCGCGCAGCGAGGTGGCATCGCCCAGCGAGGCGATGGTGACGTCGATCCGCGTGCCGATGGCGGCGAAGGCGGGGAGATTCGCTGTCACCGCCACGGCGGCGATGTTGCGGGCACGCAATTGCAGCCCCTGCACGTTGATGCCCATGCGGTCGAGCATGGATTGCAGGGCCTGTTCGGTGAACGGGGAATTGCGCAGCGTGTCGCCGGTGCCCTGGAGGCCGATGACCAGGCCGTAGCCGATCAATTGGTTGTCGCGCACGCCCTGGATGCTGGAGATGTCCTTGATCCGCGTGCCGGCGGCGGCGCAATCGGCGCCCGCCATTCCACCCGCCAGCAGCAGCGCGAGGGCGGCGGCGACATGCAGGAGCCCGCGAAGCGGGGTGCGAAGAGGGGCGCGCGCCGTCATTTCATGCTCACGCGCACGGAGCCGTCGGTCTGCACGACGCCGAGGATGGTCTGGCCGCTATCCATGTTCTTGAGGCGAACGACGGCGCCGGCGACGCCGGATTCCAGCGCGGTCGCATAGCCGGAAATGGAAAGGCCGCCTTCTTCCAGGCGCACCCGCGTCGCCGCGCCCTTGATGATGAGGGGAACCTCGGCAACGGAATTGAGCGGGATCGGCTGACCCGCCACCAGCAGGCGGCGCGCGGCCTTACCGATCAGCGAAGGCGCGCCGGCCATGGTGCCCCAGCGGGCGACGGTGGCGTGCGGCATCATGCGCTCGGTGAGCATGCCGGCGGTGATCACATCGCCGGGGAAGATCGTCACGGCGGGAACCGGCACGGGAATATCCTCGCTCGCCGCGACCACCGGGGCAGGCGCGGCCGGCGCTACGGCAGCGCCGGGGCTTGGCGCCGGGGGCGGCGGCTCGCGGCTGGCTTCCGCCTGCGCCGCCATGGCGGAGATGGTCTGCGCGCCGCCGGAGGTGGCCGGCATCATGCAGGACAGCGCGAGCAGGCCGAGCGCGACGCAGCGCGCCGAAACGCGGGGGAAGCGCCACGGCATGTGCGCACTTTCGGTGCGGGACGCGCGAAGCGGCGCCGGCGCTTGGCGATGTGCGGACATGGGGAGCCTCATGACGATCAGCGGATACCCTTGGAGACCGTGCTCGCCATTTCATCGGCGGCCTGGATCACCTTCGAGTTCATTTCATAGGCGCGCTGGGCGGAGATCAGCTCGGTGATTTCCTTCACCGGATCGACGTTGGAGCCTTCCAGATAGCCCTGATGGATGTTGCCGAAGCCGACGTCGCCGGCGACGCTCACCACCGGCTGGCCGGAGGCGGTGGTCTCGCGGTAGAGATTGTTGCCCAGCGGGTCGAGGCCGGAATCATTGGCGAAGTTCGCGACACTGAGCTGGCCCAGCAATTGCGGCGCCTGCTGGTCCGGGATCTGGGCATAGATCTGCCCGGAATCATTGACCACGATCCCCGTCGCATTGGCGGGAAAGGTGATGGCCGGCATAACCGCATAGCCGTCGGAGGTTACGAGCTCTCCGGCGGGGCCCTTGTTGAAGGAACCGGCGCGCGTATAGAGCGTCTCGCCCGACGGGCTCGTGACCTCGAACCAGCCGCGCCCGTTGATGGCGAGATCCAGCGGGTTGCCGGTCTGCGCGAGGGGCCCTTGAATGTGCAGGTTGCGGATGCCGACGGTGCGCACGCCAAGGCCGATGCGGGCGCCTTCGGGGATTGGGCCCGCGCCATCCTGATTGGGCACCCCCTGGGCGCGTTCGGCCTGATACAGCAGATCGGAGAATTCGGCGCGGGCGCGCTTGAACCCCGTGGTGTTGATGTTCGCGATATTGTTTGCGATCACTTCCACATTGGTCTGCTGGGCGGACATTCCGGTAGCGGCAATGGCTAGGGCGCGCATGTCTTATCCTCAGATCGCCATCCGGCTGATTTCCTGATAGGCGGCGACAACCTTGTCGCGCACCGCGATCGCTGTTTGCAGGGTCTGTTCCGCCGACATGATCGCCTCCACCACGTGGTGAACCGAGGCCTTGCCGGAGATGCCCGAGATCGCCGCGCGTTCGCCCTGCTTCAGGGTGGTCACGGCATTGGACGACATCTGCGAGAGCATGTCGGTGAAATCGGACGGGGCGGCGGCGGCCCCGGGCGCGACCTTGGACGTCAATTGCGACGTCATCTGCGTGTCGGTGCGCGTCCCGCCGAGGCTGGTGCTGGAGGTGCGCGAGAGCGCGCTGAAATTGACCGCGTCGATCATGCTCAACTCCTCAGGAGATCGATGGTCATCGCCACCATGGAGCGGGCTTGCTTGATCATCTGGAGATTGGCTTCATAGGAGCGACCCGCCTCGCGCATGTCGGCCATTTCCATCAGCGTGTTCACGTTCGGCATCTTCACCTGCCCGGAGGCGTCGGCGGCCGGATTGCCGGGATCGTATTCGGTCTGGAACGGCGCGCGATCATGCCCCAGCGACTTCACGCGCACGGTGGAGGCGCCGAGCGCGCGATCCAGCTCGGCGGAGAACTGGACGGTCTTGCGCGTATAAGGATCGGCGCCGGGCGCATTGCCGGTGGAGCGCGCGTTGGCGACGTTTTCCGCCGCGATGCGCAGGCGGGTGGACTGGGCTTCCAGGCCGGCGGCGGCGATCCCGGAGGCGGCCCGCAGCGGATCGAGGGTCAGGACGGTCATGCTCAGGTCTTCACGCTTGAGAGCATCATGCGCTGGAACGAGCGCACGACGTTCGTATTGAGGGAGAAGGCGCGGTTCACCTCGTCGGCCTTGAGCATTTCCTGCTCCAGGCTGACGGTGTTGCCGGAATGGCTGACATCCCAGCCTTCGGCCTTGTTCACCTTGCTGGTCGGCGCGCCGGCGTTGGCCACGTCCATATGGCGGGCCGAGGTCCGGTTCATCGAAAGACGCGTCTTGTCGAGCACCGCGGTGAAGGGCTCCACATCCGCGGCCTTGAAGCCGGGCGTGTTGGCATTGGCGATATTTCCAGAAATGGCGGCCTGACGGACCGAGGCCCATTGGGCGTGGCGCGATGCGAGGCTGAATAGAAATAGGGGCTCCAAACCGACCTCCCGGATAACCTGTCCGCACGCTAGGGTGAGAACCTTGCCCCAGGCTGGCGATCGCCGGGCCGGGCTTATTGTGTGGTGATGCGCATGTCTTCCAGCGCCGCCGCAAAGCAGGCGAGGTCCTCCTCGGGCGTGCCGGCGGCGCGGGCGAAGCGGATCGAATCGATGTCCACGCCGATGGCGAACTGATCGAACACCAGCCGGAAAAAGGCGCTCAGCTTGGCGTGATGAAGCTCCAGGCTGAGGCTCATGATCGGCGCGGCGCCCCATTCGGCGGAGCTTGTGGCCTGATGCCCGTAGCGCAGGATGCCCGGCTTCAGAGACATCTCCGCCGACGAGGCGAGGATATCCGCGATGATGCTTTCCTGGCCCGCGCTCACATAGGACAGCATCAGCCCGGCGTTGGTGAACGCGAGCTCGGTGATGACCTGCTTGAGGGCATTGGCCAGCAGCTTCTCGTAGCGCTCGATCTCCGCATGCTCCAGGTGCTGGATCTCGAGGATATGGGTGCCGTTACGGGGGCGCATTGGGCTTCCTCGAATAAATGAAGTAAAGTATCTTCGCCACCGGGCGATAGAATTCGTTGGGAATCCATTGATCAACTTGAACCGCGTCGTACATGGCGCGGGCGAGGGCTCGGTCCTCGATTACGGGAATGTTGTTGCGCTCGGCGATCTCGCGGATTTTCAGCGCGATCAGGTCCATGCCCTTGGCCACCACCAGCGGGGCGCCGCCCTTGGCGCGGTCGTATTGCAGGGCGATCGCGTAATGGGTCGGGTTGGCGATCACCAGCGAGGCCTTGGGCACGTTGGTGAGCATGCGCTGGCGTGCCCGTTGCTGGGCGAGCGCGCGCATGCGCGCCTTCACCATGGGGTCGCCCTCGGCCTGCTTGAACTCGTCCTTCACTTCCTGGTGCGACATGCGCAAATCGGCGCGCCAGCGGAAGCGCGCCCATACCAGGTCCGCCCCCACCAGGGCGATGGTGCCGATGCACACCGCCGAGACCAGGCGCGTCGACAAGGAAAGCACAACCGAGGGAATCAGCAGCGGATCGGAGAACATCGCGTTCACCATCTGATACTGCTGCGAATAGAGCAGGATCGCGCAGACCAGACCGATGAAGAAGAACTTGAACAGCGATTTGCCGAACTCGACATGACCCTGGGTGCCGAAGATGCGCGACCAGCCGGCGAGCGGAGAGACCCGCGACCATTTGGGGGTGATGCGGTCCAGCACCATGCGCGGCATGTTCTGGAAAACGGTCGCCACCACGCCGGCCAGCGCGAGAATGATGACGATGGGCGTGAGAAAGCGGGCCGCCACCATGAGCAGGCTCATCAGCAGATCCACCGCGTCGCCGCTCTCCTCCAGGCGGAAGCCGGCGGGATCGTCGATGAAGCGCGCGAGATCGTCCGCGAGGCGGCGCACGGGGTTCGATGCGAAGAAGGTCAGGCATAGGAGAATGCCCACCAGGGAGGCGAACAGTGTCACTTCGCGCGAAAACGGCACGTTGCCCTTCTCAACGGCGTCGCTGATCTTCTTTTCGCTCGCCTCTTCTGTCTGGCTCTCCTTGTCCGGGGCTTCAGACATCGGCCGACACCCTAGCGCACATAGGTGTCTTCCTCATTGCCGGAATTGAGTTCGATTTCCCCGCGCCCAGCCATGTCGAGCGCGAGGTCGGTGATGGTGCGGCGAGCATCTTGCACGTCGCGCTGGGCCACCGGCTCGCCGCCGCCAAGTTCCTGCTCCACCATCCGACGCACGCGGGCGCCGAGCGATTGCAGGATGATTTCGCGGAAATCCAGATCGGTGCCCTTGAGGGCCAGGATCAGCTTGTCGTTCGGCACCTGGTCGAACAAGGCGGTGCGGGCCTTCGGCGTCAGCTTGATGATGTCGTCAAAAGTGAACAGAAGTCCCTTGAGGATCTCGGCGGACTTCGGGCGCGTGGCGGCGAGGCTGTTGAGCACCGTCTCCATGTCGTCGCGCTCCATCTTGTTGATGATGTCGGCCATGCGGGCGTGCGGATCCGCCCCGGCATTGCGCGAGAAGTTCATCATGAAGTCTTCATGCACGGTCTTTTCGATGACCTGCATGGTGTTGTCGACGATCGGCTTGAAGGTGAGCATGCGCCGCATGATGCCGTTGCGGCGATCCTCGGGGATAAAGCTCATCACCTTGGCGGCGCAGGCCGGCTTTACTTTGGACAGCATGAGGGCCGCCGTCTGGGGATGCTCCTTCATGATATAGGTGGCGAGCACATTCTCGGTAATCGTGGAGATGCGATCCCAGATCGTATGGTTCGACGCCCCGCGCAGCTCCATCATAAGCTCGGCGATCTGCTCGGGCGGCAGCACGCCGGTCAGCAGACGCTCCACATCGGCCGCCGTGCCCACCAGGTTGGCGCCGGCGACGAAATGGGTCGCGAAGTCCTCGATCAGGGTTTCGATCTGCGCGTTGCTGACCGGCTTCAGTTCGGCGATCGAGCGCGTGACAAGTTTGATCTCGTCCGCCTCGAAATGCTTCATGATCCGGTTGGCCACCGGCGCGCCCATGGTCATGAGCAGCGCCGCCACCTTATCGGTGCCGTGGAGCGGCCGGCTCTTGCTTGCCGCGTAGGAGGGGGGTGAGTTGGGCATCGGGCGGCCCTATCAGGCGGTTTCGGGGCCGCTCGGGCCGACGATCTCGGTGAGGGAGACGCCGAAGCGCGAATTGTCGTCCTCCACCACCATCACCTCGCCCCGGGCGATGATGCGTCCGTTCACCACCACGTCCACCGGCTCGCCGACCCGATGGTCGAGCGGCACGATGGCGCCGCGGCCGAGCTTCAGCAGGTTCGACACCGGCATGGAGGCCGAGCCGAGCACCACCTGGAGCAGCACCGGGATGCGCATGACCGATTCCAGGCCGCGCCCGGTGGCCAGCGTTTCCTCGCGCACGCCGCCCATGCGCGCTAGAAGCGCCTCGTCCTGGGCATTGGCGGCGGCTTCGTTCAATTCCATTTCATCGACGGGCAGATTGGCCATGGGAACTCCCCCTTTGAGCATTGGCGTGACGCAGGCGCGTCGTTTGAAGTCATCGCGCCCTCAGCGGCGCCGCGCATCGCCGGACGGCGGGCGCACGCTTTTGCTGGCCGGAACCTGTCCGGCGTCGCGGCGGTCGATCTCGTCGATCAGGGCGTGAGCCTGGTCGATGCGGGTGGCGAGCAGGATCAGCGTTTCCTTGCCGTCGAGATCCAGCGTCACCAGCGCGTCGCGCGCGGCGATCAGGGCGCGCGAGGTATCCGCGAGCGCGCGCTCGTAATCGGCGTTCAGCACATCGAGCCGCTTGAGCTTGCGATGCACCATCACCACGCAGACCGTGGTGGCGAGCAGGGCTGCCAGCAGCAGTAGGTCAGCGGGGAAAGAGGTCATTCAGGAACTCCTGTTCTGGGCTGATGAGGTCGTCCACCCGCAGCACATAGGAGCCTTCCGCCTGGCCGAGGTGGCACCAGAACAGCGGCTGATCCTTGCTCTCAAGCTTGACGCGCGTGCGCGGCGTGGCCTGGAGCTTGATGACCTGCCCGACCTTCAGATCGGCGATTTCGCCGAGCGGGAAATGCCGCTCCTCCAGGATCGCGCGGACCTTGACCTGGGTGCGATTGACCTCGCCGCGGATCTGCTGCGTCCATTTCGGATCGCGCCCGCTGGATTCCGCCGAGGTGGTGCGCGAGAGGGCCTGGCGCATGGGGGTCAGGGCCGATTGCGGGATGATGACGAACATCTCGCCCCCGCGGTTCAGCGCCTGGAGCAGGAATTTCGTGACGATCGCGAGATTGTTGCGCCGTCCGATCACGGCGAAATCCATGCGGGTTTCCTGGCGCTCGAACGTGAAGGTGGTGTCTGTGACGGGCGCGAAGCTCGAGCGCAGCACCTTGCTCATCTGCTCGAACAGCAATTGCGCCACGCGCGATTCGATGTTGGAGAAGCTGCGCTCGTCGTCCACCGGCGGTTCGGAGCCATCGGCGCCGAACAGCACTTCCATCATGGTGAAGATGAAGTCGCGGTCGAAGCCGACGATGATGTGGCTGTCCCAGCTCGGGGCGTGGAAAATGCCCGCCACCGCCATGCCCTCGTACATTTCCAGCACGTCGCCGATGCGTCCGCTCTCAACGCTCGAGAGCGAATAATAAGCCTGCGAGGCGGCCAGCGTGCGCAGGCTGTCGGCGCAGAAGGTGCTCATGCGGTCGAAGATCACGTGCAGCATCGGCAGGCGGTCGAGCGAGAGCCCGGCCGCGTCCAGCAGCATGTCCCGAATATCCTGGTGCTTGTGTTCGCTCATGGTCAGGCCGCCTGCTGCTGGGGCGCGGAGGAGGAGGACGGCGCCGAGGAGATCACCTCGCTCTCGACTTCATCGATGGTCGGCCGGTCGCCGCCGGAGATGGTCTTGCGTCCATGTTCCAGTGCGATCGGCGGCAGGGCGCCGTTCATGAAGGCGATCAAGGTCTGCTTGGCGATGATGAAGGGTGCGCACTGCTTCTCGCGCGTGATCTTCACCTTGTTCGCCAGCGGGCCGAGGATCGCGTAGGACGAATAGATGCCGACGAAGGTGCCGATCAGCGCCGAGCCGATATAATGGCCGAGGATTTCCGGCGACTGGTCGATGGCGCCCATGGCTTTCACGATGCCGAGCACGGCAGCGCAGATGCCGAGCGCGGGCAGCCCCTCGGCCACCGTGCTGAGGGCGGCGGCGGGCTTGGTCTTGTGTTTCTTGATGGTGGAGATTTCCTGCTCCATCAGGCCCTCGATCTCATGCGACTTGGCGTTGCCGATGATGATGAGGCGGGCATAATCGCAGATGAACTGCGTCAGCTCCTTGTCCTTCAGGATGGTCGGGAAGTGCGCGAACAGAGTGGATTCGCCCGGATTGTCGATATGGGCTTCCACTTCGTTGCGCGGCTTCTGGCGCATGTCGCGCATCAGCGTGTAGAGCAGGCCGAGCAGGGCGATGAAATCCTTGCGCTTCGGCGCGGTTCCCATCGCGCCCTGCACGATCGCACTGCCGGTATCCTTGATCACCGACACGGGGTTGGCGATGATGAAGGTGCCGAGAGCGATGCCGCCGATGATGACGTATTCGAAGGGCTGCCACACAACATCGATGTGGCCGCCCATGGCCATGAAGCCGCCGAACGTCGCGACGAGGCCTAGGATGATGCCGATCAGGACGCCCAAGGCGCTTCTCCTCCTGTGCTGTTATGCGGTGGTACGGCGCGTGGATTGCGCGAGGCTGGAGTGGGCGGGCGCACAGCCGGGTGGAACGGGAGAGGGCGCGGGGACGTTGGGTTGGCGGCGGCTGATCAGCGGCTAAGGCGCTGGCGGCGCCTGCAAAGGCTCAAGCAAGCTTCACCGGCGAAGGTCCGGGCGACGCGAAGGTCCGGCGGGCTCGATTGACCCTCGGACGGCCACCCGCAATCGCCCTGGAGGCAGCTCATGTCGTCAAGCGCCTATGTCGCGCTTTCCGCCCAGATGGCGACGGAACGTCGTCTCTCGACCGTCGCGAACAATATCGCGAATGCGAATACGGCCGGTTTTCGCGCCGAGCATATCCGCTTCGAGACCCTGGTGTCCCAAGCGGGCGGACGTTCGGTTGCGTTCACTTCGGCCGGCGAGACCTATACCTCGCTGCGGTCGGGGCCGGTGAATTACACCGGCAATCCACTGGATGTGGCGATCCAGGGCGAGGGCTGGCTCGCCGTGAAGGGGCCGGACGGCACCGCCTATACCCGCGACGGGCGCATGCACCTGGATGACCAGGGCCAGCTCCGGTCGGTCAATAATTATCCGGTGCTGGACAATAGCGGCGGACCGATCACGCTCAATCCGGCGGCCGGGCCGATCGGCATCGGCTCGGATGGCAGCATCACCCAGGCTGGTAATACCGTGGGCTCGATCGGCGTCTTCACGATTCCCGCCTCGGCCAAGCTCACGCGTGGTGAAAACTGCACGGTCATCCCGGATGGCCCGACAGAACCGGTGCGCGATTTCACCCACAACAAGGTCGCGCAGGGCTATGTCGAGGGTTCGAACGTCGATCCCATCATGGAGATGACGCGCCTCATCATGGTGCAGCGCGCGTTCGAGCAGGCGGCGACCGCCATCCAGCAGAGCGAAAACGGCACCGATTCGGCCATCCGCACCCTCGGCCCGACATGATCGCCCGCGCTTGCTTTCGCCCGTGCGCGGGGACGTGGATATGAATGCCCTCCTGACGCTGCGCGCGACCCTGGAATCGGGGCTGGAGGACAGCCCGCCGGTGCGTGTCGGCGGTGTCGTACGCGAGGTGGCGCCGACCCATTTTCGCGTCTGCGGCCTCTCGCATTTGGTAAAACTCGGCGAGCGCGTCGGCATCGACGTGGACGGGCGCATGCGCATCGGCGAGGTGGTGCGCGTGGACGATGCGGGCGCGGTGGTGAAGCCGTTCGACGAGCGCGCCAGCATCGGCGTCGGCGCCACGGCCTATCGCATCGGACCGCTCACCCTGGCCCCCGATTCCAGCTGGAAGGGGCGGGTGGTGAACGCCCTCGGCGTTCCTCTCGACTCGCGCGGGCCGTTGATCCGGGGCGCGAGGCGCATGCCGCTTGATGCCCAGCCGCCCGCCGCCATGAACCGCAACCGCATCGAAAAACCACTGCGCACGGGGGTGCGGGTGATCGATATCTTCACCCCCATCTGCGAGGGCCAGCGCATTGGCATCTTTGCCGGCTCAGGGGTTGGCAAATCCACGCTGCTGTCCATGTTTGCCGGCTGTTCGGGCTTCGATACGGTGGTGGTCGCCCTGGTGGGCGAGCGCGGGCGGGAAGTGCGCGAATTCCTGGAAGGTCCGCTCGCGCCCAATCGCGACAAGGCGGTGGTGGTGGTTTCCACCAGCGACGAGAGCCCCATGATGCGGCGCCTCGCGCCCCAGGCGGCGCTGGGGATCGCGGAATATTTCCGCGACCAGGGCGAATCGGTTCTGCTGATCGTCGATTCCGTCACCCGCTACGCCCATGCGGCGCGCGACGTGGCCCTTGCCGCCGGCGAACCGGCGGTTGCGCGCGGCTATGCGCCGAGCGTCTTTTCCACCTTGCCGAAGCTGCTGGAGCGCGCCGGGCCCGGCCCGCAGGGCGCCGGCAGCATTTCCGGGGTGTTCTCGGTTCTGGTGGACGGCGACGACCACAATGACCCCGTTGCCGACGCCATCCGCGGCACGCTCGACGGACATATCGTGCTCGACCGCGCCATCGCCGACCAGGGCCGCTTTCCCGCGGTGAACGTGCTCGGCTCCATCTCCCGCCTCGCCGATCTGGTCTGGACCCGCCCGGAGCGGGATCTGGTGCAGAAGCTCAAGGGCATGATCGCGCGGTTCGAGGATACGCGCGACCTGCGGCTCATGGGCGGCTACCAGCCCGGCAGCGACCTCGAGCTCGACCGCGCGGTGGAACTGGTGCCGCGCATCTACGAGAGCCTGCGCCAGGACCCCCATTCGCCGCCTAGCACCGACCCGTTCCGAGAGCTGGCCGAGGCGATCCAAGGCTGAGCCCCGGCAGTTTCACACAAGCTAGTTTTGATCAGATGGCCCGAAGGGTGGCCCCCAAGGCTAGCCCGGCCGTTCCGGCGTCGCGCCAAACCGAGGACAGAGATACATGAGCCTTTATGGAATGCTGCGCACGAGCGTGTCCGGAATGAATGCCCAGTCGAACCTGCTGAGCACGGTTTCGGACAATATCGCCAATTCCGGTACTGCCGGCTACAAGAGTTCCTCGACGGAATTCTCCTCCCTGCTGCTCCAGACCGACAGTTCTTCCTACGAATCTGGCTCGGTGGTCACCGATGTGCGCCACGCGATCAGCAAACAGGGCAACCTGTCCTATTCCGGCACGTCCACGGATCTTGCGGTGCAGGGCAACGGCTTCTTCATGGTGCAGGACCCCTCGGGCCAGACGCTGCTGACGCGTGCCGGCGGGTTCCAGGTGGATGCCGCCACCGGCAATCTCACCAACAGCGCCGGGCTGACGCTGATGGGCTACGACATCGCGGACGGCAAAAGCCCGAACGTGGTGCTGAACGGCGCCGGCGGCCTTGCGGCGATCAATCTGCAGAACACCAAGCTGGCCGCCAATCCCTCCACCACAGGTGCGTTCGCGGCCAATCTGCCGTCCAACGCGGCGGTGGTCGCGGCGCCGACGGCGGGCGCCAATTTGGTTGCGTCCTCGTTCAGCCAGAAGTCCTCGCTTGTGGCCTATGACAATGTGGGCAACCAGGTGACGCTCGACATCTTCATGAGCAAGACGGTGGCCACGCCCGCCACCTGGGAAGTCGCCGTGTTCGACCAGGCGGATGCCCCCGCGACCGGCAATTTTCCCTATTCCAGCGCCGCTTTGGCCACCCAGACGCTGACCTTCGACACCTATGGCAATCTCGCATCGGGCGGCTCGATCAGCCTTGGCGTTCCCGGCGGCCAGACCCTGGCCATCGACATGAGCGGCATGACCCAGCTCGCCGCCAATTACACGCCGCTGACCGCGAGCGTGAACGGCAATGCGCCGAGCTCGGTCGCCGGCGTCACCATCAACAAGGACGGCACGGTCTACGCGACCGATTCCAACGGACGCCAATCGGCCATCTTCAAGATTCCGCTGGCCACGGTGGAGAGCCCTGACCACCTCACGCCGGTGGCTGGCAATGCCTTCATCGCCAACCAGGAATCGGGCGCGGCGCAGGTCGGCTTCGCCGAGACCGCCGGGGTGGGTAGCGTCATTTCCGGCGCCACCGAACAATCCAACGTCGATATGGCCTCGGAGCTGACCAAGATGATCGTCGCCCAGCGCGACTATACGGCCAACTCCAAGGTGTTCCAGACCGGCACGGAATTGCTCGACGTGCTGATGAACCTGAAGCGGTGAGCGTCTTTCTTTTTCCTCCTGACCCTGCGAGTGCGTTATGAGCCTGACGACGGCTTTCAATACCGCGCAGTCTTCGCTGCTCACCACGGCGACACAGATTTCCACGTCGGCCCGCAACGTGGCCGGCGCGGGAGATCCCGCGGCCTCGCGCAAGATCACCGTCACCACCACCACGGCGGACGGGTCGGCGCGGGTCGTCAACATCACGCGCGCCAGCGACAACCTGCTCTATGAGCGCACGCTCGGCGCCACCTCGGCCAGCGCGGGACAGCAGGCGATCTTGCTGGGGCTCGGACAGCTGAAGCTGACCGTGGGCGACACCACGGACACCACCTCGCCGGCGGCCAAGCTCGGCGTGCTCGACAATGCGCTGAACACCTATGCCAACGCACCCGACAATACCACCCTCGCCACGGCGGTGGTGACGGCGGCCAAGGATGCCGCCATCGGCCTCAATGCCGCGACCTCCACCGTGCAGCAATTGCGCGGCACCTCCGACAGCAAGATCGCCGACGCGGTGAGCCAGGTGAACGACCTGCTGGCCCAGTTCCAGGCGCAGAACACCGCGGTGGTGCTCGGCAGCGAAAACGGCACCGACGTGACCGACGCGCTCGACAAGCGCGACGCGATCCTCTCCCAGATCGCCGAGAAGATGGGCGTCACCACGGTGACCCGCGCCCATAACGACATCGTGGTCTATACCGACAGCGGCGCCACTTTGTTCGAGACCACGGCCCGCGCCGTCTCGTTCAAGTCCACGCCGGTGTTCGATGCCGCCACCACCGGCAATTCGGTATTCGTGGACGGCGTATCGGTCAGCGGCCCCTCGGCCGCCATGCCCTTGCAGAGCGGCGAAATCGCCGGGCTCGCGCGGGTGCGGGATTCCCTGACCGTCACCTATCAGAACCAGCTGGACGAGATGGCGCGCGGCCTGGTCGCGACCTTTGCCGAGAGCGACCAGACCGGCGGTGGCGCGCCGACGCTGCCCGGCCTCTTCACTTCCGGCTCGGCGAGCGTGCCGGGCGTGCTCACGCCCGGCCTTGCCGGTACGATCGCGGTCAATTCGGCCTTCGACTCGACGGTCGGCGGCAGCCCCGCTTTGCTGCGGGACGGCGGCGCGAACGGCGCGGCCTATGTCGCCAATACCACCTCCGCCGCCGCCTACAGCGTCCGCCTGCAAGCCACCGTGACGGCGCTGGAGGCGGCGCGGAGCTTCGATCCCGCCGGACAGCTGTCCTCGGGCACCGATCTTGCGACCTTCGCGGCGGGCTCGGTGAGCTGGCTGGAGGCGCAGCGGCAGAGCGCGTCCGCGGCCTCCGACAGCGCGCGCGCCGTGCTGTCCCAGGCGTCCAATGCCCTGTCCACGATCACCGGCATCAATCTCGACCAGGAATATGCCGCGCAACTGGAGCTGGAACGCAGCTACCAGGCCTCCTCGAAGCTGATCGGCGTGATCGGGCAGCTTTATGATTCCCTCTTCGCGGCCATCAGGTGACTGAGATGATGAGCTCCTACATCTCCACGCTCGCGTGGACGAACACCGCGCTGAACACGCTGCCGAAGCTGCAATCGGATATTTCCAAGGTGAACGCCGAGATCGCGACCGGCCGCCACGCCGACGTGGGGCTGACGCTGGGTATCACCACCGGCCGCAGCGTGGATCTGCACATCAAGGAAACCGCGGTTCAGTCACTGATCGACGGCAATGCCCTGACCACGAACCAGCTCAGCCTCACGCAGAATGCGCTGACCGACGTGTCCAACACCGCGAACAGCTTTCTTCAGAACCTGATGTCGGTGCCCGATACGTCCGGCGGCGCGGCCTCGCTGGAGGCGCACGGGAAAACCTCCATGAGCGCTCTCACCGCCACGCTGAACACCAGCGACGGCAAGCGCTTCATCTTCGCCGGCGTCAACAGCGCGGTGAAGCCGGTGGCGGACTACGGCGGCACGCCGAAGACCGCGCTCAACGTCGCCTTCGCCGCCAAGTTCGGGCTCGATCCCGTCGATCCGCAGAATGATCCGAAGATCGCGACCATCGCGCCCGCCGCCATGTCGAGCTTCCTCGACACCGAGTTCGCGGCCATGTTTACCGATCCCGCCTGGGGCGCCAACTGGTCGTCCGCGTCGAGCGAAAACCTCACCAGCCGGATCTCGCAGAACGAGCGGGCGACCGTCTCCACCAATGCCAACACGCAGCCCATGCGCGATCTCGCCATGGCCTATGCCATGGTCGGCGAACTCGGCATCGGCAGGATGTCCGCGAGCACGCTTCAGGTGGTGCTCGACAAGGCCCGCATCGTCGTGGGCGCGGCGATTTCCGGCGTCACGGACACCCAGGCGGCACTCGGCGTCACCGAGCAGCGCGTCGCCACCTCGAACGAGAGCATGATCCAGGTGGTGGGGGCGACGCAGGCCCAGATTTCCGCCCTGGAAGGGGTGGACCCGGCGGAAGCCAAGACACGCATGGATACGCTGACGACGCAGCTCCAGATGTCCTACGCCACCACCGCCAAGCTCATGCAACTGAGCATTCTCAATTACGTCTAAGCAGCCGGAGGAGGGCGCGATGTATCGGTTTTCATATGACGAGATCTTCGAAGAATCGGGTGCCGTCACGCGCGAGCGCGAGCGCATGGCGCTCGACCATGCGATCGAGTTGCTGACGGTGGCCGCCAGCGCCGGCCCCAATTCGCGCGAGGCGACCGCGGCGCTAGAATATCTCCAGCGGCTGTGGGCATTCCTGATCCGCGACCTCGCCAATCCCAACAACGAGCTGGCGGAAGCGCTGCGCGCGAACCTCATTTCCATCGGCCTGTGGATGCTGAAGGAAGCCGACCAGATCGTGCAGGACCGCTCGCAGAATTTCGCCGGGCTGATCGACATCAACCGGACCATCCGGGACGGGCTGAGATGAGCAAGACGATGCAGATCAGCCTGCGCCCGGGCGAGAAGATCTACATCAATGGCGCCGTGCTGCGGGTGGACCGCAAGGTCACCGTGGAATTGCTGAACGACGTGACCTTCCTGCTGGAAAGCCACGTGATGCAGGTGGAAGACACCACGACGCCGCTGCGGCAGCTCTATTTCGTCGCCCAGGCGATCCTGGTCGACCCGGTGAATGCCGCCACCGCGCGCACCTTGTTCTTCCAGCAGCTGGCGGCGCTGTTCGGCTCGTTCTCGAACCCGACCGTGCTGCTGGCGCTGGACGGGATCGCCCAGCTGATGGAAGGCGGGCGCACCTTCGAGGCGCTTCGGGCCTTGCGGACCCTGTTCCCGATCGAGGACGAGATCCTGGGACGCGGCGCCCTGCCGCCGCGCGCCGCCTGAGGCCGAAGTCGGCCTCGCGCAACCTTCATGGGGCATTGAAGGGGCAGGAGGATCTCAGATGACAGCGATTTCCGGCCTTCAGGGCGCCGCGAGCACCAACCAGACGGCCAATACGTCTTCCGGCAAGCCGGCGAGCGTGGATTATAATTCCTTTCTCCAGCTCCTGGTCGCCCAGCTGAAGAACCAGGACCCGACCTCGCCGATGGATTCCACGGCCTACATGTCGCAGCTGGCGTCCTTCTCGCAGGTGGAACAGAGCATAGCGAGCAATTCCAAGCTCGATTCCCTGCTCTCCGCCACCGCGCTCCAGACCGCCGACCGGGCGCTCGGCCGCACGGTGACTTCGGCCGACGGCTCCGTGAGCGGGCAGGTGGCCTCGGTGCAGATCACCTCCGCCGGCCCGGTGGCGACCCTCTCCAACGGCTCGACACTCGTCCTCGGCGCCGGCGTCACGCTGTCCTGACATGAACCAGGCCGATGCGCTGGACGTGGTCCATGCCGCGATCTGGACCATCATCGTCGCCGCCGGCCCGGCGGTCGCGGCCGCGATGATCGTCGGCATCCTCATCGCCTTGCTTCAGGCGCTGACGCAGATCCAGGAGGTCACGCTGACCTTCATACCCAAGATCATCGCGGTGCTCGTGGTGGCCGCGCTCACCGCATCCTTCATGGGCTCGCAGATCCTCGCCTTCACGGAAGGCATCTACGGGCGTATCGCCACCGGCTTCTAAAATTATCACGACACGGCCGAGGTCTGAATTTCAGCCTGGCGCTTCATGTCTGCCTCGGGGGAGGGGCTTGTAACGATGTCTGACGTTCCGGTCAGGACGGGGGGCGCCTTGCCCGCGCAATCACGGCGCGATATCGGCTTTGCCATCGGCGTTATCGCGATCATCGCGGTATTGTTCGTTCCTGTCCCGCCGTTCTTGATCGACATCGGACTTGCCTTGTCGATCGCGATTTCGGTGCTGATCCTGATGGTCGCACTGTGGATTCAAAAGCCGCTCGATTTCTCCGCATTTCCGACCGTGCTGCTGCTTGCGACCATCCTGCGCCTGGCGCTCGGGGTGGCGACCACGCGGCTCATCCTGGCCAAGGGCGCCGATGGCGTGAATTCGGCCGGACATATCATTCACGGCTTCTCCCAGCTCGTCATGAGCGGCGATTTCGTCATCGGCATCGTGGTGTTCATGATCCTGGTGACGGTGAACTTCCTGGTCATCACCAAGGGCGCGACCCGCATCGCCGAGGTGGGCGCCCGCTTTACGCTCGATGCCATCCCCGGCAAGCAGATGGCGATCGACGCCGATCTCAACGCCGGCCTCATCACCGACAAGGAAGCCCAGACCCGGCGCAGCGAGCTGGAGGAGGAGAGCGCCTTCTTCGGCTCCATGGACGGCGCCTCGAAATTCGTGCGCGGCGAGGCGGTAGCGAGCCTGATCACCATCGCCGTCAATATTTTCGGCGGCATCATCATCGGCGTGACGCGCCATGGTCTGCCGCTCGGCGAAGCGGCGGACATCTACACGCGCCTCTCGGTGGGCGACGGCCTGGTGTCGCAGATTCCCGCGCTGATCGTTTCGCTCGCCGCGGGCCTTCTGGTGTCGAAGGGCGGCACGCGCGGCCGGGCGGAAGTCGCGGTGCTTGGGCAGCTCGGGGCCTATCCTCGGGCGCTGTTCGTCTCCGCCGGCATGATGTTCGGCCTGGCGATCATGCCGGGCCTGCCGTTTATCCCATTCGCGCTGCTGGGCGCGACCATGGCGTTCGTCGGCTATGCCATCCCCCGCAAGCTGGCGCGCCAGCGGGCCGCGGAAGAGGCCAAGCAGCAGGAGAGCGACGAGCAGGCGGCGCGGGACGTACAGAATTCGGTGAAGGAATCCCTGCGCACGGCGGAAATCGAGGTCGGCATCGGCAAGCAGCTGTCCGGCCAGGTGCTGCGCCTGCCGGTGGAGGTGCAGAACCGCATCGCCAAGATGCGCCGCAAGTTTGCGCTGCGCTACGGCTTCGTGGTGCCGGACATCCGCATGACCGAGAGCCTCAGCGTTCCGGCCAAGAATTACCAGATCCGCATCCACGGGACCGTGGTCTCCTCGCAGGAAATGCGCATCGGTGAGTTGCTGGTGGTGCTGGGCGACGGCGCGCGGCCGGACGTGCCGGGCGACGACACGCGCGAGCCGGCGTTCGGCATGAAGGCCATGTGGATCCCGGAGGCCTATGCCGGCGAAGTCAAGCGCGAGGGCTTCTCCCCCATCGACAATATCAGCGTGATCCTCACCCATCTCAGCGAGGTGATCGCCAACAACCTGCCGCAGCTCCTCTCCTACAAGGACATGCGCAACCTGCTCGATCGGCTCGATCCGGAATATAAGCGCCTGATCGATGACATGTGCCCGGCCCAGATTTCCTATTCCGGGCTCCAGGCGGTGCTGAAATTGCTGCTGGCGGAGCGGGTCTCGATCCGCAACCTGCATCTGATTCTGGAAGCCATCGCTGAGATCGTGCCCCATGCCCGCCGCTCCGAGCAGGTGGCCGAGCATGTGCGCATGCGCATGGCGCAGCAGATCTGTGGCGATCTCGCCGAAGGCGGCGTGCTGCGCGTGCTGCGGCTCGGCGGCAAGTGGGATCTCACCTTCCATCAGAGCCTCAAGCGCGACGCCAAGGGCGATGTGGTGGAATTCGACATCGACCCGCGCCTGGTGGAGCAGTTCGGCATGGAGGCCGCGACCTCGGTGCGCGAGCATCTGCGCGAAGGGCGCCCGTTCGCGCTGGTCACCGCGCCGGATGCGCGCCCCTATGTGCGCATGATCATCGAGCGCATGTTCCCCGCGCTGCCGGTGCTGTCGCACGTTGAGATTGCGCGCGGGGTGGAGGTGCAGTCCCTCGGGACCATTTCATGAATGCGCTGGCGGCCGAGGGCGTGATCTCGGCGTTCCTCATCTTCTGCCGCATCGGCGGCTGCCTGATGCTGATGCCCGGGGTCGGCGGGCGGCATCTGTCCCCCCAGTTCCGCCTGTTCCTGGCCATCGGCCTGTCGCTGGCCTTCGTGCCCCTGCTCCAGTCGAGCGTCGAGGGCTTCGCGCGCGAGGCGGGTTCCTTCGCCTTGCTGGGCGCGATCGGGTCGGAAGCCGCCACCGGCGCCATGATCGGCCTGCTGGCGCGGATCTTCTTTCTCGCCCTGCAATCCATGGCCAGCGCCATCGCCCAGGCGATTGGCCTTGCCTCCATGGCCGGGACGATGATCGAGGACGACGAGGCGCTGCCGCCCGTCGCCACCTTGCTCGCGTTCAGCGCGACGACCTTGCTGTTCATCAGCGACCAGCATCTCGAGCTGGTCCGCGCGCTGTTCGACAGCTATCGCCGCCTTCCGCCCGGCACCGTGTTCACCGCCCGCCTCGGGCTGAGCGACGTGGTGGACCAGCTCACCACCGCCTTCCTGCTGGCGCTGCGGATCGCGAGCCCGTTCATCGTCTATTCCATCATCGTCAATTTCGCGGTGGGCATCACCAACAAGTTCACGCCTCAGCTTCCGGTCTATTTCATCGCGACGCCGTTCATCACAGCGGGCGGCATGCTGTTGCTGTATGCGACCGTGGATCAATTGCTCGCCGGGTTCATGATGGCGTTCAGCCAGTGGCTGGCGGCCGGTTAGAGCCGGATCCGCCCATATCGACTCGCCCAAGGCGAGTCGATATGGGCGGTGAATCCGCCTCTATTCAATAAGTGAGAGGGCGATTCACCGCCCATAGGGAACCACCAAGTGGTTCCCTATGGGCGGATCGCGCTCAAGAGGAGGGCAGGGGCGCCATGGGCGATCGTCGGGCAACCACCAAGCGTATCGTCGCCGTGCGGGCGCAGATGCACCGCACCG
The DNA here is from genome assembly GCF_043195105.2 of Roseixanthobacter finlandensis. NCBI lineage: Bacteria > Pseudomonadati > Pseudomonadota > Alphaproteobacteria > Hyphomicrobiales > Xanthobacteraceae > Roseixanthobacter > Roseixanthobacter finlandensis. The sequence continues at coordinate 1,842,961 of NZ_CM195536.1, forward strand.
CCGAATGGGAGCTCGCCCGCATCCGGCAGGAGCAGGCGGCGCTTGAGCGCAATCGCGCCAGCGTCATGGAGACGCTGAACAGCGCCATGTTCGGCCCGCTCCTGGTGGACATGGTCTCGCGCACCTTGAAGCGGCTCTCGCAGGAGGCGGCACGTCTCGCGGCCGAGGAGGCCACGCAGGCCGAGCGCGTGCAGGCGCAGGCTTTCGCGCTCAAACGGGCCGAGCGCATGGCCGAGCGGGTGGTCCGCGAAACGCGCGCGCACGAGGATCGCAAGGCCTTTCAGGAACTGACGGAATCGGCGGCGCTGCGGCCCGGCGCGGCGGCATCGAAGGATGCAAGCCTCACATAAGCAAGCCCCCGCAAACTGCCCCGATCGAAACACCGTTTGATGATCGGGCCATGGGCATTCAACTCACCACAGACATTGTGATGGACGTGGTCAAGGCCGGCAATCCGGCCCGCACCCAGAAGATCACATCGAACCTCAAGGCGCTCGGTTCGGGCTTTTCCCAGGCGATGAGCCAGGAGGGCGGGATCGGGCCGGCGAACGGGTTGGCCTATGCGCCCACGTCCGCGGTCGGACTTCAGAATGCGACCGCGCTGACAAAGACCTCCGCCGCCGGCGGATCGGCGGCCACCGCCTATCGCAAATTTGAAAGCATGGTGCTGTCGCAATTTGTGCAGGCCATGCTGCCGAGCCATGCCGCCGCCGTCTATGGCAGCGGCAATGCCGGGCAGATCTGGAAGTCCATGCTGGCTGAGAAGGTCGCCGACCAGGTGGCCAAGCATGGCGGCATCGGCATCGCGGACCGCATCGCATCGGCCCAGGCGCGGGTCACCCCGTCGGCTGCCGCCGCGCCCTCGCTCCCGGTCGCATCCGCGACCGGCTCCGCCGCCTCGGCCTGAGGATGCGCCAGATGAGACACGATGAGTCCACCGTCCTGCCGCGTCTGCTGAGCCCGGAAGGCCCCGCGCGCGAAACCATGATCGCGGCCCTCGACCGGCTCGAAGAGATCATCGACCAGGAAACGGGCTCTCTCGAAGCTCATCTGCCGATCGATCTGCACGAGGTCAACCGCCGCAAGAGCCGCAGCCTGCTGGAGCTCAGCCGCGCCAGCCGGGCGCTGCCCCGCGAGGCCGATCCGGTGGTCGCCCTGCGGCTCGGCACGGTGCGGGAGAAGCTGGCCCGCAATCTCTATCTTCTGTCGGTCAATCTTGCGGCCTCGCAGGAAATCAGCGGCATCCTCGCCACGGCGCTGCGCGACGCGGAATCCGACGGCACCTATTCCAGCACGCCTTCCAAGGACGGGGCCTGAGCGATGGTGCGCTTCATCATCATCGGCCTGTGGGTCTGCGTGGTCGCGCTCGGCTCCAGCTACGGCGCCGCCTATTGGGCCGCCGGGGCGGCCAGGGCGAAATCTACCGAACCTTATATGCCGGGGCTCGAATACAAGCGTCTTCCTGCGATCACCGTGCCGATGATTATCGACGGCCGGGTGAAGGGCTATGTGCTTGCCAAGCTGGTCTTCACCGCCGATGCGACCGCCTTGCGCCAGCTGCCGCTGGATCCGGCGATCTTCGTGGTGAACGACGCCTTTTCGGAGATCTACAACAACGGACGTATCGATACCGGGAAAATCTCAAAATACAATATCAAGGACATGATGGATCGCATCAAAGCGAGCACGAATGCGCATCTAAATGGCGACGTTATTCAAGAAGTGCTCGTGGACTCCATCAATTACATCGACAAGACCGACATGCGGGCGGCAAGTGGAAGCAATGCGCCCGTGAAGCCGGCAGAATCCACCGCGCCGCCCAAGGCAGCGCACTAGCAATACGAGGGCGAACCGTGAAGATCATTGGGAAAATCTACAGCATCGTCGGTGTGCTCGGGTGCGCGACAGCGCTGGTGTGCGGCGTCTCCCTCTGGGGGCTCAGCCGGGAGGCGGACATTGCCGCGAACATCGCCCAGGCGTCGCGCCGGGCGTTCCTGACGGAACAGCTGAACGGCGACGTGACCGCTGTGGTGATGGAATCGCGCGGCCTGTACATGGCGACGGACCAAAATGGCGTCAAGCAGTTTGCCGCCGGCCTCACCAGTGCGCTGGATCGGATCGACGCCAAGGTGGCCGAGCTCAAGACTTCGACGCCGCCCGCCGATGCCGCGACCTTCGCCCGCGCCGTCGCCGATCTCGCCAAATTCCGCGAGTTCCGCTCCGAGACCGTCCGCGTCGCCCTGGCCGAGGGTCCGCAGGCCGCGAACCTCCAGGGCAATACCCCGGAAAATCGAAGCAATCGCAAAGCATTGCAGGAATCCCTGCGCACCTTTACGGCAAAAATCCAGGGCACCTTGGCCCCCATGCGCGCCGAGCAGGAGGCCGTGCAGGACAGCGTCCAGGCGATAGTCATCGCGATCTTCGTCGTCGGCCTCGCGGTCGGCATCGCGATCGCCCTGTTCATCGGCAATCGCATGCTCAGCGGGCCGATCGTCCGGGTGTCCCGCACGCTGCACGCGCTCGCCTCCGGCAAGCTCGACGTCGCCCTGGAGGAGCCGCGCGGAAAGGATGAGATCGCCGATCTGTGGAACAGCACCAAGCAATTGGTCGCGAAGCTTCGGGCCGCCGACGATCTGCGGGCGCATCAGGAGGCGACCGCCACGCGGGTTGAGACCGATAAGCGCGCCGCCATGGAGCGCCTCGCGGACCAGTTCGACGCCGAGGTTTCCGGTGTGGTGCGCACGGTCGCGGATGCCGTCACCCTGCTGGAGCGCAATGCCAGCTCGATGAGCACTTCGGCGGCCGAGACCAGCCGCCAGTCGACCATCGTCGCCGCCGCCGCCGAGGAGGCGACCGGCAATGTGCAGACCGCCGCCTCCGCCGCCGAGGAGCTTGCCGCCTCGGTGCGTGAGATCGGCGCCCAGGTCTCCTCCGCCGCGAAGATCGCCGGCGAGGCGACCGACCAGGCCAGCGAGACCGCCGAAGTGGTGCGCGGCCTTGCCGCCAGCGCCGCGCGCATCGGCCAGGTGGTGAACCTCATCACCGACATTGCCTCGCAGACCAATCTGCTGGCGCTGAACGCCACCATCGAGGCCGCGCGGGCCGGGGAAGCTGGCCGCGGCTTCGCCGTGGTGGCCCAGGAGGTCAAGACCCTGGCGGAGCAGACCTCCAAGGCCACCGACGAGATTTCCTCGCAGATTTCCGCCGTCCAAGGCGCCACCAATGAGGTGGTGAAGGCGATTGAGGGGATTTCCGGCACCATCCGGCGCATCGATGAAATTTCCACCGCCATCGCCACCTCCATCGAGGAGCAGGGCGCGGCGACCGGGGAAATCGCCAAGAACGTGCATCAGGCGGCGCGTGGAACGCAGGAAGTGTCTTCCAGCATCACCCACGTCAGTGCCGTGGCGGCCACCACCGGCAAGGTCTCCGGTGACATCGTGCACGCCGCCACGGATCTGTCCTCGCAGGCCGCGACCCTGCGCCGGCAGGTGAACATCTTCATCGAGCGCGTGCGGGCGGCCTGATCGGCCCTGCCGTCTCGCGCGGGACGGGCATCACCCGTCCCGCGACCGAAATCCGAGGCCGGCGATCCGGCCTCCACCGAGCACGCTCCCGTGCGCCGGGCGTCTCCAAAGCGAGGCGCGCGGCGCGGTCCGGCCTTGCCGTTGTTCCGGCGTCGCCGGGCGGCGTCGCGGGATGCCTGAACTGCCTGTCTTCGACCCGGAGTTGAACCCATGGACGATCTGCTGCGAGAGTTCCTGACTGAGACGAATGAGAGCCTCGACGTCGCGGACGTCGAGTTGGTGAAGTTCGAGCAGGACCCGAACAACGCTCAGATTCTCAACAATATCTTCCGCCTTGTGCATACCATGAAGGGGACTTGCGGCTTCATCGGCCTGTCGCGCCTCGCGACGCTCGCCCATGCCGCCGAAACCTTGATGGACCAGTTCCGCCAGGGGATACCGGTGACCACCGAGGCGGTCGGCCTGGTGCTGATCACGGTGGACCGGATCAAGGAAATCCTGGTCGAGATCGAGGCGTCGGAGGGCAGCGAGCCGCCCGGTTCGGATGAGGATCTGATCTCCCAGCTGGACGCGCTCTCCGCCGCTCCGGCCGCCGCCGTCGCCGCGCCGCCCCTGGTGCCCGCAGACCCTGTCGTCGCCCCCGTCGCTGCGCCCGTTGCCGCGCCCGTCAAATCCATGATGAACGGCGCCGCCGCGCCCGTCAGCGAGCCCCGGCAAGGGGTTGCGGCGGTGATGCACCAGCTGGAGCGCGCCTTGAAGCCGGGCGAAGTCTCGCTGGATGAATTGGAACGGGTGTTCCGCGAAACCGCCGTCGAGGTGCCTGCCGCCCGGGCGAAGCTCGCGGAATTGGACAAGGCCGCCGCGTCCGCCGCCGCGTCCGCCGCCGCGTCCGCCGCGCTTCCCGCGGTGCGCGACGTTGCGCCCGCCGCCGATCCCGAAGCCAAGAGCGTCCGCGCGGAAGACCATGCGCTCAGCGTCTCCAACCAGTCTATCCGCGTCAACGTGACCTTGCTCGAACACCTGATGACCATGGTGTCCGAACTGGTGCTGACGCGGAACCAGCTGCTCGAAATCGCCCGCCGCGACGAGAGTTCCGATTTCAAGGTCGCCCTCCAGCGGCTTTCCAACGTGACCGGCGAGTTGCAGGGCGCCATCATGCGCACCCGCATGCAGCCGATTGGCAATGCCTGGCAGAAGCTGCCCCGCATCGTGCGCGACCTCGCGCAGGAACTGGGCAAGCATATCGAGCTGGAGCAGATCGGCGCGGAAACCGAGCTGGACCGGCAGGTGCTGGAGCAGATCAAGGATCCGCTCACCCACATGGTGCGCAATTCCGCCGACCACGGGCTGGAGACCACCGAGGAGCGCCGCCGCGCGGGCAAGCCCGACAAGGGCACGATCCGCCTCTCCGCCTATCACCAGGGCGGTCATGTGATCGTCGAGATTTCCGACGACGGCAAGGGCCTCGACGTGGCCCGGATCAAGGCCAAGGCGCAGGAAAACGGCCTCGCCACCGCCGCCGAGTTGGCCAAGATGCCGGATTCGCAGGTGTTCCGCTTCATCTTCGCCGCCGGCTTCTCCACCGCCGCGAAAATCACCAATGTCTCCGGCCGCGGCGTCGGCATGGATGTGGTGCGCAGCAATATCGAGGTGATCGGCGGGGCGGTGGATGTCACCTCCCGTCCCGGCGCCGGCTGCACCTTCACCATCAAGATCCCGCTGACCCTCGCCATTGTCCCGGCGCTGATCGTCGAGGCCATGGGCGAGCGGTTCGCCCTACCGCAAAGCTCGGTGGTGGAGCTGGTGCGCGTGCAGCCCAATTCCTTCCACCAGGTGAAGCGCCTGAAGGATGCGCCGGTGCTATGCCTGCGCGAGAAGCTGCTGCCCATCGTTCCGCTCGCGCAATTGCTCGGCATCGCCGACGAGGGCAAGGAGCAGAAGTTCGATGACGCGCTGATCGTGGTCTTGCAGGTGGGCAACCAATTGTTCGGCGTGGTGGTGGACGCGGTGTCCCACACCGAGGAAATCGTCGTGAAGCCCATGGCCTCGGTGCTGCGCCAGCTGCCCATGGTGTCGGGCAGCACCATCCTGGGCGATGGCCGGGTGATCATGATCGTGGACCCGGTCGGCCTCGCCAAGGTCGCCGCCTCGCCCGACGAGACCCTCGGCTCGGACCTGCACAACACCGCCGCCGCCGCGACCGCCGCGCAGGGCCAGACGACGCCGCTGCTGCTGATCCGCGCCGGCTCGGACGAACTGAAGGCGGTGCCGCTCTCGCTGGTGACGCGCCTGGAGGAACTGGAGGCCACCAAGCTGGAGCATGTGAACGGCCACCCGGTGATCCAGTATCGCGGGGCCCTGATCCCGATCGTCTATGTCAACGAGAAGGTGAAGCGCGCCGCCAACGGCACCCAGCCGATGCTGATCTTCTCGGACGAGGGGAAGACCATGGGTCTGGTCGTGGACGAGATCGTGGACGTGGTGGACGCCCACCTTGACATGCAGCTGTCCTCGGATGCGGAGAACCTGCTGGGCGCGGCGATCATCGACGGCCAGGCCGCCGAGATCCTCGATGTCGGCCATTATATCGACCAGGCCTTCGGCAGCTGGTTCAAGCGCCTCTCCGGCACGCGGGACAAGCCCGGCGGCAAGCTGCTGGTGGTGGATGACAGCGCCTTCTATCGCAACCTCATCGAGCCGGTGCTGAAGGGCAACGGCTTCGAGGTGACGGCGTGCGGCTCGGCCCGCGAGGCGCTGGACCGGCTCGGCGGCGAAACCCGCTTCGACATCATCGTCAGCGACGTGGAGATGCCCGGCATGGACGGCTTCCAGTTCGCCCAGGCGGTGCGCGGCGATCCGCAGATCCGCAACGTGCCGATCATCGCCCTGGCGAGCGAGGGGGCCTACGATTTGGTCGAGCGCGGCCGTGCCGCCGGCTTCACCGACTACATCGCCAAGTCCGATCGCGCGGGCCTGATCGCCGCGCTCAAGGAATTCACCGGCGCCATCCATGGAGAAGCGGCATGAGCCAGCACGTCGTCATCAAGCAGGACGTGAGCCCCGGCGGCTCGCAATTCGTCACCGTCCGCATCGGGCCGCAATTGTTCGGCCTGCCCATCGAGGCGGTGCAGGAAGTGTTCGTGCCCGATCACATCACCCATGTCCCGCTCTGCATTCCGCAGATCGAGGGGGTGCTGAACCTGCGCGGCCGCATCGTCACCATGGTGAACATGCGCCGCCTGCTGAGCCTCCCCGACGGCGGACGCGCGAGCATGGCCGTCGGCATCGAGCACAAGGGGGAATCCTACGGCCTCATCATCGACACCATGGGCGAGGTGATGATGCTCGACAACGCCTCGCGCGAGGCCAACCCCACCAATCTCGACCCGCAATGGGCCGGGCTTGCCACCGGCGTGCATCGCCTGCCGAGCGAGCTTCTGCTGGTGCTGGATGTCGAACTCGCCCTGGCGCGCCTCACCACCGACCGCGCGGCGTGATGCCCGGCCACCCGACAGGATGAACCCATGAAGACTTGCCTTGTGGTCGATGATTCCGGCGTCGTGCGCAAAGTCGCGCGGCGCATGCTGGAAGATATGTCCTTCAGCGTGACCGAGGCGGCGAACGGTCTCGAAGCCCTCGCGGCGTGCGACATCGCCTTGCCGGACGTCATCTTGCTGGACTGGAACATGCCGGTGGTGGATGGCCTCGGCTTCCTCACGCGGCTGCGGTCGCTGCCGGCGGGCCTGGTCCCGCTGGTGATCTTCTGTTCGACCGAGAACGATCCCCACCACATCGCGACGGCGATCGCTGCCGGGGCGAACGAATACATCATGAAACCTTTCGATTTCGATCTGCTTCGCGAGAAGCTGGAGGAAGTCGGCGCATTGGAAAAGGCAGTGACATGAGCCCGCAGGCGTCGACAACCCCAGGAACCCTGCCCGCCGGTGGACCCATACGCGTAATGATCGTCGACGATTCCGTGTTCGTCCGCGGCATTATTTCCAGCTGGCTCGATAGCGATAAGAGCTTCGAGGTGGTGGCCACCCATTCCAACGGCAAGCGTGCGGCGGACGATGTGGTGCGCACGGCGCCCGATGCCATCATCCTTGACTTGGAGATGCCCGAAATGGACGGCCTCACTGCCCTGCCGCTGATCCTGGAGCGCCGGCCCAATACCGTGGTGCTGGTCGCCTCGGCGCTCAGCCGGCGCGGTGCCGAGATCAGCATGAAGGCGCTCAATCTCGGCGCCGCCGATTATCTCGCCAAGCCGAATGCGGACCGCGGCAGCATCGCGGCGGAGGAGTTCCGCTCTGAACTGCTCGGCAAGCTGCGCGGACTGGTCGATCGCGCGCGTCGGCGCGGCGCGTTCCCGGCGGGCGGCCCTGCCGCCGCACCGCCGCGCACCCTCGCGGCGTCCGTATCCGCTGCCGCATCCGCCGTCGTTTCCGCGCCGGCTGTGTCTCCGGCGGTCCTCAAGGCGCCGGCTACGCCCTCGCCGTCGCCGATGACACGCCCGGCCATTTCCACCGCCCCGCCTCCCGTGACCGGTGCGGGCGCGCCACCGAAGACGGTGCGCAAGCGCCCCTATTCCATGTCGCCCGTGGAGATCATCGCGGTCGGCAGTTCCACCGGCGGGCCGCAGGCCCTGACGCGCATCTTCACCGATTTCGGCGCCGCCATCGCCAATGTGCCGGTGGTGATCGCCCAGCATATGCCGCCCACCTTCACCGCCATCCTGGCCGAGCATGTGGGACGCGCAGCGGCCCGCACGGCCGCCGAGGGCGTGGACGGGGAGGTCCTCAAGCCCGGCCGGATCTATATCGCGCCCGGCGGCAAGCACATGCTGGTCGCCAAATCGGGCAACGATACCGTGATCCGCCTGTCGGACGGGCCGGCGGTGAATTTCTGCAAGCCGGCGGTTGACCCGCTGTTCGACAGCGTGGCGGCGATCTACGGCAGCCATGTGCTCGCCATCGTGCTGACCGGCATGGGCAGCGACGGGGCCAAGGGCGCGGGCATGATCGCCGATGCCGGCGGCAGCGTGATCGCGCAGGACGAGGAATCCAGCGTCGTCTGGGGGATGCCGGGGGCCACTTATGCGGCCGGAAACGCCAGCGAGCTGATTTCCGTGAGCAATATCGGCGCCAAGGTCACGCGCCTGCTGATGGGGGGACGGGCATGATTTCCGCAGTCGATTTCGAGTCGATTTCCAGGTTCCTGAAGCTCCATTCCGGGCTGATCCTTGGGATAGACAAGCAATATTTGTTGGAAAGCCGCCTGTTGCCGCTGTTGCGGAAGTTCGAGCTTGCCGATTTCGCCCGCCTGGCGGCGATCCTTCGCGAGCAGCCGTCCGGCGTCATTGCCGAGGCGGTGCTGGAGGCTATGACCACCAATGAATCGCTGTTCTTCCGCGATAAGTCGCCGTTCGAGCACTTCACCAAGATCATGCTGCCAAGCCTGAACGCGACGCGCCGTCCGGGCGAGCCGCTGCGCATCTGGTGCGCCGCCGCCTCCACCGGGCAGGAGCCCTATTCGATCGCCATGACGCTGCTGGAAAACCCGCACCTCACGGGCGGGCGAAGGGTGGAAATCGTCGGCACCGATTTGTCTGGCGAGGTGCTGGAGCGCGCGCGCTCGGGGCGCTACACCCAGTTCGAGGTTCAGCGCGGCATGCCGGTGCAATTGCTTCTGAAATACTTCGAGAAAGACGGCGACAACTGGCAGGTGAAGCCGAACCTGCGCTCCATGGTGGATTATCGCAAGCTGAACCTGCTGCATAATTTCAGCCATCTCGGCGCGTTCGACATCGTGTTCTGCCGCAACGTGCTGATCTATTTCGACGCCGCCACCAAGAGGGACATCCTCGGCCGGGTCGCCCGCATCACCCGCCCGGACGGCTATCTGCTGCTGGGTGGCGCGGAAACCGTGCTGGGGATTTCGGACGCGTTCCGTTCGGTGCCATCGCAGACCGGCTATTATGTGCCGAACGTGCCGGCCATGGCGGGCGCTTAGAGCCGGATCCGCGCACGGGCGCCACGGCTGGCGATACAGGAAAAGGGCGCCGCTGGGGCGCCCTTTTTGCGTTCGCTCCGGCCGGGATGCGGTTCAGCTGATGGTGGGGCTTGCCCCTTGGTGCGGCTGGGTCTCGCCGGTCATTTCCGGAGGCACGGCGGGCAGCGTGATGGTGAACACCGCGCCAGTGGCGTCGTTCTCCACGCTCAGCGTGCCGCCGTGGTCGCGGATGATGCCAAAGCTCACCGACAGGCCGAGCCCGGTGCCCTTGCCCACCGGCTTGGTGGTGAAGAATGGCTGGAACACCTTTTCGATCACCGCGTCCGGCACGCCGCCGGCATTGTCCTTCACGCGGATGCAGACCATCTGCTTTGCGCCCTCCGGCCGGTATTCTGAGACCGACAGCTCGATGGTATCGAGCCCCTGGTCTGCGCCGGCCCGCGCGCGCTTCTCGTTGATCGCGTCGGCGGCGTTCTGAAGCAGGTTGATGAGCACCTGTTCCAACTGGTCCTGGCGGCACATCACCCATGGATGCTTGCCGTGGCCCTGCACCTTGACATTGATATTCTGCAGCCGCAGCTGCGCGCCGACCACCTGGAGCGCGCCCTCGATGGATTCGGTCGGCTCGCAGGGGGCGAACACCTCGTCGCTGGTGCGGCCGAAGATGCGCATGTGGTCGATGATCCGGCTCATGCGGATGGTTTGCTGGAGGATGCGGTTGAGCTTGGATTCCAGATGCTCGTGCGAGAGGCCGCGCCGCAGCCCGGTGAGGCCGTTCGCCGCCGCAAGCCGGATCACCCCGAGCGGCTGGTTGATTTCGTGGGCAAGCCCGGTCGCGACCTCGCCGAGCGAGGCGAGCTTGGACATCTGATAGAGCTTGTTGGCCTCGATGCGCTGCGAGGTCTGGTCGAGCGCGAAAACCACCACCTCCTGCGGTGCGCCGGGGTTTGCGCCGGGCCGGATCGGCTCCAGCGGCGCGATCACCACCTGGACCTCGTACTCCTGACCCTCGCGGGTGAAATGCTCGAGGCTGAGAAGCGGCCGGCGCAGCATGGAGAGGGTGGCGCGGAAGGTGTCGGTGGAGACGAAATCCTCCATCAACTCGGCGATCACCGTGCCCTCGTCCTCACCCACCTGTGCCACGCCATCGACCGTGACATGGATCACGCACACCCCCGGCACCCGGCCGATGGCATGGAGGAACATCACCTCGCGCTGGCGCGCGCTGGCCTCGATGGCGCCGGTGCGCACCGTGTCCTGTAGCTGAATATAGCGCGCCGCGATCACCGCCACCGCCGCCAGCATCAGGAACAGGCCGATGAAGGTGACCCAGATCACCTGGCGAAAATCATTCGTCTGCGCCCACACGAACGTCTTGTCGAAGGCGACCACCACGACGATGGGGTAGCGCGGAGAGCGCGCGAAATACCCGATGCGGTCGATGCCGTCGATGACGCTGCTGGTTTCGTAAACGCCTTCGTTCATGGTCAGCATGCGCTTGAAGGTCGGGCTGCCGGAAACATCTCCGCCGAAGCTGGTGGTGGCACTGGCGCGCGCGCGCACGATGCCGTCGAACCCAATCAGCGCGATCAGGGCATTGGGCTCCGTGCGCACGCGGCTGTAGAGGTTGAGGAATTCCTGAATGTTGAAGGACGCCACCACCACGCCCGCAAAGCTGCCGTCTTCCGCATGCAGGGCGCGGGTGAACTGGATCGTCCATTGTCTGGACACCCGGCCGAGCACCGGCTTGGAGATGAACATGCTTTCGCCCGCGCTGCCGTCCATGTGCACGCGTATGTGCTCGCGATCGGACAGGTCCATCTGCGGCGCGGTATAGTCCGGCTCGTCGGCGCTGGTTGCGACCAGCCTGCCGTTGCGGTCGATCACGCTCAACAGCACGATCGACTTCGGCAGGTTGTACGCGCGCACCGCGTGATAGACTTGCTGGCGGTTCCATTTCGCGGAGAATTCCCGGTCGAAGTTCAGCAAGGCCGAGTCGATGGGCGCGACCGTCTGCTCGAAGCTGTTGAGCACCAGATAGGCGTTGCGCTGCGCCAGTTCGCGGAATTCCTTGACCTCTGCGTTGTGATGCAGCGTGAACATGAAGACCGCCCCCACCAAAGTGATGGAGGCCAGCAACATGATCGAGCCCAGGATCAACAGGGCGCGACGTCCGAAATTCAGGGCTGGAAAGAGCGGGAGAATGGGGCGCACGCCCTCAGTCCTTTCCATCGCCGTCGCCGAATGCGAGCACACGGCTGAGCACCCGCTGAAGGTCTTCCATCACGAGCGGCTTGGGAAGGCAGGCCTCCACGCCGGCGTTCACCGCCCGCGAAATGTCCTCGGCGGAGGCATGGCCCGTCATGACGACGAATTTGAACGCGCGCTCGGGATAGCGCAGCTGGATTTCGTTGAGCAGGCGGATGCCGTCCAAATCCGGCATGCGGATGTCGGTCAGCACCACGTTGATCTGCGGATGCGTGTGGACGAGCTCCAGCGCCTGCGCCGCGCTGCGGGCAGAATGAGCGTTCAGATCGTCGAACCCCAAGGCCTCGATCAGTTCGTCGAGATATTCGGGCTCATCATCCACGATCAGCAGATGGGACATGTTCTCACCGTGCCTCAGCCGCCCTCCAGGTCTTCCGCCTGAGCGAACTGCACCGTGGTTCCTCGCAGCCGGAAACGGCAAGCCGAACCACATTCAGCCAGCACCCGGAGCGAGGAGAGGTCAAGGCGAGATGCTTCCGCTTTGGAGCCATTGCCGCCGGCGCCCCCACCGGCGGCAACCGGTTCAGCTGGGCCGGCTGGCGGCAAACACCGGGCAGCGCGCGGAAAAGCGCTCCAGCCAGGCGACCAGGCGGGGATGGCCCTCGCGCCAGGTGCCGGGGAGGCGGAAGTCCAGATATTCGAGCGCGCACGCAAGCGTGATGTCGCCGACATTGGGCTCGCCCTCGCTCGGCAGGTCGGCTTCCAACTCGGCGAGCGCGCGGGCCACCTTGCCGGCCTGGATCGCGATCCAGCTTTCGACGCGCATGTCGGCGCTGCGGTAGCGGCCTTCGTAGACCTGGAGCAGGGCGGCATCCATGATGCCGTCGGCGAGCGCCTCCAGCCGCAGGGCGGTAAAGCGCGCCTCGGCCTCCTCGGGAACGATGCGCCCGCCGCCGGCGACATGGTCGAGATAGGCGAGAATCACTGGGGAATCGAACAGCGCCGGGCCGTCCTCGCGCAGCAGCACCGGGATTTTGCCGAGCGGGTTCTGTTGGCGGACCGTGTCGTCCGCATTCATGGTGTCGGCGGTTTCCAGCTCCAGCGGGAGGCCGAGATGGGCGGCGGCGACGCGCGCCTTGCGGGCGAAGGGGGAGGAGGGCGAGTAACGCAGGCGCATGAGGCTGGCTCTTCTGGCGTGAGGATCCCGCAGCAGAGCTAAACCCCTTTGCCATATGCGAGAAGGGGCCTTGCGGTTTTTTTCGCAACGGCCGGCGCGGTGCGCGCCCGTCAGCGCTCGGGGACGATCCAGGAGATGCGCGCGCGCCCCTTGCCGTCATGGGCGAGCAGTGGGGCGAGCGCGGTGAGGATGGTGCGCATCTCGTCCGCCAAGGTGAAGGGCGGATTGACGATGATGAGCCCGCTTCCGGACAGCGCGGTGGTGGTGCGCACCTCGGCGAAATCCAGTTCCACCCGCAGGGTCTTGGGCAGGCCCACCTGGGCCACCTCGCGGCGGAACGCATCCACCGCCCGCAGGTCCTTGATGGGATACCAGAGCATCAGGATGCCGGTGGCGAAACGCTCGTGGAAGGTGGTGAGGGCGCCGATGAGCCGCTGGAACTCGCCGCCTTCCTCGAACGGCGGATCCACCAGCACCAGCCCGCGCCGCTCGCGCGGCGGCAGGTGGGCGGCAATGGCGTTCCAGCCGTCCTGCGACAGCACTTTCACGCGCGGATCGTCGCCGACATTCTTCTCCAGCTTCGCGCGTTCCTCGAAATGCAATTCGGAGAACAGGAAGCGGTCCTGCGGCCGGGCGAGCGCCAGCGCCAAGGCCGGGGAACCGGGATAGCGGCGCGCGCCGGCATAGGTGCGCAGATGGCGCACCGCGTCGAGATAGGGCGCGAGCAATTCCGCCGCCGGGGCGGGAAGGTCCGCCTCGAGCACCCGCTCGATGCCCGCTTCCGCCTCGCCCGTGCGCTGGGCCGAGACGCCGCCGAGATCATAGAGCCCGGCACCCGCATGGGTATCGAGCACGCGATAGGGCGTGTCTTTCTTGTTTAGATGAGCGAGCACGCGGGCAAGCGCGGCGTGCTTCATCACGTCGGCGGCGTTTCCCGCGTGGAAGGCGTGGCGATAATTCATTGTCGGCACTTCATGGGGCGGCACGTCATGGGCGAGGTCGGCTTTCGCTGCGCCCTATCGCGCGGACGGCGCCTGCACCGGAGGAACCTCCAGGGTGCGCCCGGCCCGGCATCCGCGCCGGTCCGCTTCGGGACAGGGCCGAAATGTGAGGTCCTTGCTGAAGCAAACCCGCACCTCGCGCAAGCGCTTCGCGCCGCAATCGACGGCGATCATCGCGGTGGTCAGGCCGGGATTGGCGGCGATGAAGGCGGCCTCCACCTCGGCGGGGGTCACGGTCGCGGCCTCGGCGGGGGCGATGAACGCCGGCGGGATGGTGATTTTCTCGCGCGCCGCCCGCAGCTTGGCGAAGAAGGCCTCGGGGGCAAGGCCGGCGCAGGTGCCGTGCCGGCGCCATTCGTGGATCACGAGGCCGCGGCTCGGCATCAGGTCCTGGATGCCGTTGAGCGTCTCGGCGGGAATATAAGGCGCGGGCGTCTGGCAGGATTGGGGATAGCCGCGCTCGTTCTGCGGCCACAGGCCATGGACGATGAAGCCGAACGGGCGGCCGGCGCGGCATTGGGCGCCCTCCGCGCGGGTCTGTTCCGCGCAATAGGTCGGCGACCAGGACAGAGCGAGAATATAGAAATCAAAGGCGCCGGGCGTGCCTCCCGGCGCGGCCCGCGCCGCTCCCGCCGCCGCGAGCAGCAGCAGCGCGACGGCGCAGAGGCGTCGAATCACGGACGGGCCATCTTGCAGCCGGGGGCATAGGCCATGTTGCGATCCAGCCCGTTCACGCACCATTCCACGCCCCAGGTATAGCCCTGGAAGCTCGAGTCCTCGATGATGGAATAGTCGATCTGGTGGATTTTATTGTCCGAGAGCACCACCTTGGCGGTGCAATAGCGGCGCGGCTGGAACGCCTCGCCCCAGGGACGGAAGGCGATTTCACGCACGTTGGAATAGGACAGGATGTTCAGCGGCGCGTTCCAATACATGCGCTCGGTCTCGGCGAAGCGCATGGAGATGGTGCCGAGCGCCAGCGGCTCGGTGCAGGCGGGAAGGTTGCCGCTATAGCTGTCGTTGGGCAGCCAGAAATTATCGAGAATGCTCGCGGCCTTGGCCGGCACACCAACCGCAAGACCGGCCAACAGGGCCGCGATCCCGGCAAAAGCCCGCCCGCTGCGCATCGTGCGACCCATTCCCACTCTCCCGTACTTCAATCCGATATTTGGCGGGACGATGGAACCGGCGATTGTCCCGGTCAAGCGCAGCAGAGACACACCCGGCGAAAAAGCGTTTGGCCCGCCATCCTTGTGCTGCGAAATTCCGGCATCATGCCGCCTTGGCCGAACCCTGCGCCCGTCCGGGCGCCGTCACGCTCCCGCAGCGTCAACGAGATGGATGCCCGCATGTCGCACGCCCGCTTCGCCCCCGAGATCATCGGTGCATCGCAAGCGGTGGGAGGGACCGCCGGGCGCCTGGAGCGCTTCGAGACCGGGCGCGAAGCCGCGCTGCGCCTGCGGCCGGACCAGCCGGTCTATTGCTTTCGCCCCGAGGTGCTGCGGGCGGATGCGCGCGCCTTCCTCTCCGCCTTTCCCGGCAAGACCGCCTATGCGGTGAAGACCAATGGCGAACCGATGGTGCTGGAGACCCTGGCCGGCCTCGGCATCGGCGCGTTCGACGTGGCGAGCCCGGCGGAGTTTCACGCCGCCCGCGCCGCCGCGCCGAGGGCCGAATTGCTCTATATGCACCCGGTGAAGGCGCAATCGGACATCCGCCTCGCCCTGGAGCGCTACGGCATTTGCGTGCTGGCGCTGGACCATGAGGACGAGGTCGCCAAGATCCTGCGCATGGTGCGCGCGCTCGATCTCGACCCGACGCAGATCACCTTATTCGTCCGTATCGCCAGCAAGGGGGAGGCGGCCTACGAGCTCTCCAAGAAGTTCGGCGCGGCGCCCATGCACGCGGCCGAACTGCTCCAGCGCATCCACCATATCGGCTTTCGCTGCGGCATCGCGTTTCACGTGGGCAGCCAGATGGTGGACCCCACGACCTATGAGCGCGCCATCGCCACCGCCGCCGAGGTGCGGGACATCGCCAAGGTGCCGATCGCGGCGCTCGACATCGGCGGTGGGTTTCCTGCCCATTATGCCGAGGACCCGCGCCGCCCCGCGCCGCCCTTTCCCCCGCTGCCGGAGCTGATGGGCATCGTGCTCGACGCGGTGAAGCGCCATGGCTTCGCCGATACCCCGCTGGTGGCGGAGCCGGGCCGCGTGATCGTCGCCCGCGCCTTTTCGGTGATCGTGCGGGTGCTGCTGAAAAAGGGGCAGCGGCTTTATATCAACGACGGCATCTGGGCCTCGCTGTCGGACAGCTGGACCGGCAAGATCCTGCTGCCGGCCCGCCATATCCCCGACCCCGCCCGCCGGCGCCGCGCCGGGGCCTCGGACAAAGTGGTGCCGTTTCGCATCTATGGCGCCACCTGCGACAGCGTGGACGTGCTCTCGCGCCCGTTCTACCTGCCCGAGAGCATCGATACCGGCGACTGGATCGAGATCGGCCATATCGGCGCCTATTCGCTATCCCTACGCACCCATTTCAACGGCTTTTATCCCGACACCTTCGTGGAGGTGGCGCGGCCGTTCGAGGCGGATGGAACGGTGGCCGGCTTCGCCGAGCCGGAGCGGCGAGCGAACGTAGAGGAAGCGTGACCTTCGCACGGCCGAAATCGGCGCAATGGCAACAAATTGCCGACCGATTTCATGGTTAATCCTGCCTCATCCGACTGTTCCTACAGACATTGATGCCGCCTCGCGGGGCGTGCATGGAGATCGCCATGGCCACGGCCCTGCGGGATGGTGTGCGTCAGCTTGAGACGACGGCGCGCATCTGCTTGATGGTGCTTGCCCTTGCAAGCGGTGTTTATACTTATATCGGCGTGCGGGATTTGCTGGATGGCAGCGCCACGGCGGTGTTCTTCGCGGCGATCATCTATTCGGTCGCGGTGTCGGTGGGCATCTATGCCTTCTGGACCTTCATGATGCGCTTCCTGCCCCATGTGGAGGATGCGGCGAGCCGGGCCCTGATGTTCGGCGCCATGGCCTTGGGCTCGGTGATGATCGTCGCCATGTGCTCGTGGCTGAACGCGAGCGCGCTCGCCGGTTCCGCCGCCATCGAGCAGCATATGAGCCGGGCGATCGAGGATTACGACCGGGCGCTAGAGGAAAATCACGGCAAGGCGCTGGCCGCGCAGGGGCTGGCGCCCGACATCGCCATGGCGGCGGCGCGCTTCTCCCAGCTGGCGGATGCCGAGCGCACCGGCTCGCTCACCGGCACCACCGGGTCCGGCACCGTGGTGCAGCTGCTGACCCAGATGGCGAGCCAGCTCGGCGCGCTTTCCAAGGAGGTCGCGGCCTCCGGCGACAAGGTGAAGGAGGCCTATGACCAGGGCGCAAAGCATCTCGCCGCCATGCGGGACCTCGCCTCCGGGGCGGGCCGCGTGACGCCGCGCGCGGATGCGTTCGGTGGGGAGGCGACCGCGCTCGCGGGCGTGCTGACCGCGCTCCAGCAGGCTTCGATCGCGCCCGCGGTGAAGCGCGCCGCAACCGATTTCGCCTCCGGCTTCATCGCCCCCGCCGCCGATGGGCGCTCGCCCGACGTGGTCGGGCGGCAGAACGAGGTCGTGGGGCGGGTGCAGGGGGCGGTCGCGGCGCAGTCGAAAGCGCTCGCGGGCGCGGCGGACAAGGTGATCGCGATGCCGGCCTATGTGCCGCCGCGCTTCGCGCACATCTCGCCCGCCGAAGCCGTGCTGCGCTATGCCTCCGACTTCATCCCGAGCTGGGCCGGGGCGATTTCCATCGACCTTCTGCCCGCCGTGCTGGTGTTCATCCTGTGCATCGTCCACGCCAGCCTGCGGCGCGAGGGCCAGCCCCAGGCGGGGACCGACACCATGACCGCCGGCGAACTGCTCGCCGCTTTGCGCATGGCCCGCGCGGTCGAACTGGCGCACGCGGATTTACGCGCGCCGCTGGTTCCGGACCTCGCCGCTATGCCAGCCGCGCCGCACGGCGCTGAAATCGCTCGGCAGGAGGAGGCATCGCCTCAACCGGCGCCACCCGAGCCGGCGGACGAGGAAAAAGTGACGACCTTGCACGGCCACAGCCTGCGCCCCGCCAAGCGCGACTGATCGCCATGACCCCGGCCGTCTTCCTTCAGGCTCTGCGCGACTGGCGCCGGCGCCCCGACGATGCCCTGCTGCATCTGCTGTTCGCGGTGCTGCTGATCGCCAGCGCCGCCATGCTGGTGCAGGATTTCGGCCAGCTTCGCAAAGCCCAGGCCGCGCTTTCCGCCCCTGTTCCGGGGCAAGTGGAAGCGCCGCCCGCCGCGCCCCTCGGCCCGGCGCGGGAGGGCGGGCCGGAGGCGCCCGCGCCCGATGGCGCCCTCAACGCGCCCATGACGTTCGATCTCCAGAGCGACGGCCGCCTTGCCGCCACCGGCACCATCGCGCCCGGTACGGCGGCGCTGTTCGCGGCGGAGGTGGAGAAGCGCGGCTCCTATGTGCGGACGGTTGTGCTGCGCTCGCCCGGCGGCTCGGTTCAGGATGCGCTCGCCATGGGCCGGCTGATCCGCGCCAGGGGATTTGCCACCGAAGTGCCGGCGGGCGCCTATTGCGCCTCCTCCTGCCCGCTGGTGTTTTCCGGCGGGGTGGAGCGGCGCGCGGGCCGCAATGCGGCGCTCGGCGTGCACCAGATCTACGGCGCGCCTCCGCCCGCCGGCACCGCGCCGCCGGACGGCATGGCGCAGGCGCAGCAGGTCTCGGCGCAATGCCAGCGCTATCTGCGCGACATGGGGGTGGATCTGGACGTGTGGCTGCGCGCCATGGAGACGCCGAAGGACAAACTGTTCTATTTCACCGCCGAGGAGATGGCGCGGCTGAAACTCACCACGCCCGCGCCCGGCCCGCTTTCGACCCCCGCGGCGGCACCCGTGCCGCCGCGCGGGTAAGGCGCTCACATATAGAGCTTTTCCTTCTGCAGCCCGGTATAGAGCGAGGCGACATATTCGCCATAGCCATTATAGAGCAAGGTGGGGCGGCGCTCGCCGGTGGCGATGTCCTTCTCAGTCGCCTGGCTCCAGCGGGGATGGGGGACGGCTGGGTTCACATTGGCCCAGAAGCCATATTCCGCGCTCTGCACCACTTCCCAGAAGCTCTTTGGCCGCGTGTCCACGAATGAGACCTTGACGATGGCCTTGATGGACTTGAAGCCGTATTTCCACGGCAGGGCGAGGCGCAGCGGCGCGCCGAACTGGTTGGGCGCCGGCTTGCCGTAAATGCCCGTGACCATGAAGGCGAGATCGTTGGTGGCTTCCGCCATGGTCACCCCTTCCACATAGGGCCAGGGATAGAAGCGGCCATATTGGCCGGGCGCCACGTCGCGGTCGAGGAAGGTCTCGAACCGCACATATTTCGCCCCGCTCAGCGGCTTGGCGTAATCGACCAGCGCTTTTAAGGGAAAGCCGGTCCAGGGCACGGCCATGGACCAGGCTTCCACGCAGCGATGGCGATAGAGCCGCTCTTCCAGGGTCATGGCCTTGAGCAGGTCGTCTATGGCGACATCGCGCGGCTGCTCGACGAGCCCCTCGATGCGCACCGTCCAGGGGCGCACCTTCAGCTTGGCGGCGGCCTTGGCCACGTCGTAATTGGTGCCAAACTCGTAATAATTATTGACCGTGCTGGCCGCTGCCTCGGGCGTCACCGGCCGGTCGAGCGTGTAGGTCGGGTTGCGCTTGGCGGGGTAGAGGCTGGCCGAAGGGTCGGCCGGTCCCGCGCCTTGCGCTGCCGCGAGGCCGGGAAGCGCCCCGGCGCCGATCAATCCCGCGCCCGCTCCGAGGAGCGCGCGCCGCGAGAGAAAGACGCTTTCGGGCGTCGCCTGGCTTTCGGGGATTTCCCAGCCGCGTTTACGTCGAATGAGCATGAGTGGCCTCCATCGCGGCGCAGCATTGGAGCCAACGCAGGGGGAGGCAATTCAAACGCCCGTGTGGAAGGTATCAAGATATAGGCCTCACGGTGCCGTGAGACCTCCGCCGGCCTTGGCCGCTTTCCGCGCCTCGCTTTCCGCGCCGCCATCCTCGGCGGGCTTCTCAGCGGGAGAGCACCTGCTCGTTGGTGCGCACCGGGGGCAAGGTGGCGCGCAGGGTCAGCGTGGCGGCGGCGAGCGAGATGCTCAGCCCGCTATCGGCCGAAACGCTCAGCGGCTGCAAGGCGATGCCGAGCTTCGCGTCCTTCGCCATCAGCACGTTGGCGGAGAAGCCGGGGCCGAGCGCGGCGCCGCTGGTGAAGCCGACATATTGGCCGGAAAGCGCGCCCGGCCCGAGCTTCGGCGTGGTGGCGAGCACCGCCCAAAGCATGCTGCCCTGGTCCGAGACACCGAAATCCAGGCCCGCGCGCTCGAGCGTGCCGGTGTAATATTGGTTCATGCCGAGGGTGGCGCGAAACTCGCAGTCGACCTTGCGGGTGGAGCCGAAGCCATAGGCGATCGCGGATTCGCCTCGGCATTCCAGCAGTCCGGATTCCACCTTCTGCATGTCGGTCTTCGCCGGCTCCGTCGCCGGCTGGGCGGGCGCGGGCTGCGCAGGCGCGGATGGAGCGGTCGCGGATGGGGCAGCGGGGGCCGGAAGCGGCGCCTGGACCGCCTGTATGGTGGGCAGCTGAACGGTGGTCTGGGCCGGGGCGGGCTGTTCCGCGCCCGGCACCAGTTCCATCTGCGCGGCCGAGAGTGGCGCAGCGAGCGCCGGGATCACGGCCGAACCGAAGAGAAGGGAGCGGAGGATCGAGGCCATGTCGTGTCCTCCGTTCAGCGTCACTTCGCCGGGGTCAGGGTCAGGTCGGAAATGCCGGCGGCGATGGTGACGCCGGTGGTGCCTTGGAGCGACAGCGGCTGGAGTGCGATGGTGCTCTTGGAGCCGCCGAGCAGCACATTTGCGCCGCCGCCGAGGCCCCAGGCCGCATCCGCGCTCACGCCGACATATTTGCCCGCGAGATCGCTGGCGGCCGGCGCGGTGTTGGGGGCGAACACCGCCCAGCTCAGCGTGCCGGCATTGGTGACGCCGATATCGAGGCCGAAGCGTGCCACGGTGCCCTTATAGGACGCGTGCACCACCGGGGCGGTGGGCGTGCCGGTGAGCAACTGGCAGCTCAGATCCCGCATCGAGCCGATGATGAAGCCGACCGCCGGTGCGACCTTGCATTGCAGCACGCCGACCTGAATTTTCGGTGCGGTCTGCGCCTGGGCGGAGGTTGCCATCAGGCCACCGGCCAAAAGGGCGCCAAGTACCGTATAGATTCGCATGGAATCCCCCAAATGTCTGACGCGTTAGTCCTACGTCCGCGACGGAAGGGGTACAATAGCGGAATAGTCCCGAGGTGCCGGACGAGCGGCCCGGAAGGCCCCGCCGCCGGAGCGGCGGGGTGGAACTGCGACGATCGGCGCGCCGTCGCGCCGGGGCCGTCAGGTTCAGCGCAGGGTCATGTCGGCGATGCCGAGGGCGAGATTGACACCGGTCTGGGTCTCGACGGAAAGCGGCTGGAGCGCGATGGTGTTGCGCGAGCCCCCGACCAGCGCGTTGGCGCCGAGGCCGACGCCCAAGGAGGCATTGGCGGAAGCGCCCACATAGGTGCCGCGCAGGTCGTTCGGGCTGATCTTGCGGGTCGGCGCGAGCACCGTCCACATCAGGGTGCCCTGGCCGTTCACGCCGATATCCAGGCCGAAGCGGCGCACCTGACCGGTGTAGGACGCGCGGGGAACGCCGCGGAACGCCGGGCGCAGGGTGCAGGACATCTCGCGGATCGAGCCGATGATGAACGACACATTCGGCGCCATCTGGCAGACCAGCGTCCCGACCTGGATGCGGGTCTGGGCGGCGGCGGGTGCCGCGCCGAGCGCGAGGGCAGACGCGGCCAAAGCGGCAGCGAAGCCGGCCTTCAGAGCAATCTTCATGATGTGCTTCCTCCAATAAAACGCCGGCTGGCGGGGGGGCAGGGCCGGCGCCGTTAAGCCTTAGCCTGGACCAAGTGTTCCGCCAACGCTTACGAAAGGCTCAGGTTCCATGCCGGGCGCGCGGATTATGAAGATTCCGCGCGCCCTGCGACGAATAAGTCACGCCTGACCTCTGGAGAGGCTCAGCTGAGCGCGCCGCAGAAGCGCTGGATGCGCGTGCAGGCTTCTTCCAGGTCCGTCGTGGCGGTCGCATACGAGATGCGGAATGCAGGGCCGAGGCCGAAGGCCGAGCCATGCACCACCGCCACGTTTTCCGCTTCCAGCAATTCGGTCGCGAAATCCTCGTCGTTGGCGATCACCTTGCCCGAAGGGGCCTTTTTGCCGATCGCGCCGGAGCAGAACGGGAACACGTAGAAGGCGCCCTCCGGCTTGGGGCAGGTGAGGCCCTTCGCCTGGTTGAGCATGGACACCACGAGGTCGCGCCGCTCCTTGAACACCGCATTGTTGCGGGGAATGAAGTCCTGCGGCCCGTTCAGCGCTTCCACCGCCGCCCATTGGGCGATCGAGGAGGGGTTCGACGTGGACTGCGACTGAAGCGTGCCCATGGCCTTGATGAGCGCCTCGGGCCCGGCGGCATAGCCGATGCGCCAGCCGGTCATGCAATAGGCCTTCGACACGCCGTTCAGCGTGAGCGTGCGGTCGTACAGGCTCGGTTCCACCTGGGCCGGGGTGGCGAACTTGAAGTCGTCATAGACCAGGTGCTCGTACATGTCGTCGGTGAGCACCCACACATGGGGATGCCGCACCAGCACGTCGGTGATGGCTTTCAGCTCGTCATGGGTATAGGCGGCGCCCGAGGGGTTGGACGGCGAGTTGAAGATCAGCCACTTGGTCTTGGGCGTGATGGCGGCTTCCAGCACGTCGGCGCGGAGCTTGAAATTGTCTTCCAGCGTGGTGGGCACGCTCACCGGTGTGCCGCCGCAGAATTCCACGATGTCGGGATAGCTCACCCAGTACGGCGCCGGGATGATGACCTCGTCGCCGGGGCCGACGGTGGCCACCAGCGCGTTGAACAGCACCTGCTTGCCGCCGGTGCCGACCGACACCTGGCTCGGCTTGTAGGTGAGGGCGTTGTCGCGCTTGAACTTGGCGACGATGGCGGCCTTCAGCTCGGGAATGCCGTCGACAGCGGTATAGCGCGTCTCGCCCCGGCGGATGGCGGCGATGGCGGCTTCCTTGATGTTCTCTGGCGTCTCGAAGTCCGGCTCGCCGGCGCTGAGCGCGATCACGTCGCGGCCGGCCGCTTTCAGCTCCCGCGCCTTGTTGGAGATGGAGATGGTCGGCGAGGGCTTGATGCGCATCAAAGCGGGCGAAAGGAGGCTCATGGCCTTTGACTCCGGACGCAGGCCGGCGGTGCCGCACGCGAATGCGCTGGTGCCGTCGGACGCGAAGGGTGAGACGAAGCGCCGGTCCGCCGCGAGGCAGGCCGGCATGCGGCACTTTATTAGTCGAGGGCGATTTCCCGAACAAGCAAGCATTGTGAATGGGTGGGGCGCAATGCACTGATGGATTGCCGGCGCATAACCTTCCGGCCCGTCTTGCGGGGCACGACACAAGCCTCCATCTAGGCGGGGGCCGAGAGGGAGACGCCGTGCTGACGCTCTATTCCACCCAGGCATCGGGAAATTCCTACAAGGTGCGCATGCTGCTGGCCAAGCTCGGCCTGCGGTTCCGCCTGACCGAAGTGGATATTCTCTCCGGCGAGCACCGCACGCCGGAATTCCTCGCGAAGAATGCCGATGGCCGCGTGCCCCTGCTGGAACTGCCCGGCGGCGCGACCCTGGCTGAGTCGAACGCCATCCTGTTCTATCTCGCCGACGGCACGCCCTTGCTGCCCGCCGCGCCCCTGGCGCGGGCGGAGACCCTGCGCTGGATGTTCTTCGAGCAGAACAACCACGAGCCGGGCATCGGGCAGGCGCGGTTCTGGCTCCAGCAGGTGCGCGGCGGGCGCGAATTGCGCACCCACGACATCGACCGCTGGATGGAGGAGGGCTATGGCGCGCTGAAGGTCATGGAACGCCACATCCAGGGCCGCGACTTCTTCGTCGGCGAGCGTTTGACCATCGCCGATATCGCGCTCTACGCCCACACGCACATCGCCCACGAAGGCGAGTTCGACCTTTCCCCCTTTGCCGCCGTGCGGGCGTGGCTGAGGCGGGTCGAGCGCGAACCCGGTCACGTCCAGATCGACTGGCGCCCGCTGGAGCAGGCAGCCTGACGCAAGCTTCAGCGGATAATGTGAGGATGCGCGCAAAAGAATCACATCGCGCGCGCTACAACCTTATCCAGCGTAAAGTCTCGCGCCCGCGTGATCTAAGTCACGAAAACGCCACGCTTATTCCAGCACATGCCGTGGCGTCGCCACAATCGCGGCTTGCTTGAAGAGCAACTCTTGGTGAGTCGCAGGGAACCGATTCGCGGCATCCCGGCTTCTATAGGTCAGTTGAACCGTCCGAGGCGAAGCGATGTCTGAGTTTCGTGAGTTTGCCGTACTTGAGAACGGTGTTTCCTCCGCCGACCCCGACGCCTTGGCGCGCGCGGTGCGCAAGCACAAGGCGGGCGACGCCATGGCGCAAGTCGCGCTCACGATTGCGTTGATGTTGGCGATTTGCGCCGTAACCGTGGTACTGTCGTTCGATCGCGCAAGCGCTTCGGTCCTCAACGCCGCGGAGGCGACCATGTCCAGTTCGCTCCTCTCCAGTTCGCTGCTGTCCCTCTCCCTGTTCGGCCTCGTGGTCCTCGCGGGTGCGGCGATGTTGACGCGCATGCGCGTCGCGCGTCTCCAGCCGGTTCGGGTGCGCGCGTCCCGTCCCCGCCTGCCGCGCTGATCTTCGGTTTCTGGATCGTCCGGGGTTGGCTTGCGGCCCCTCTCGCGCGGCCGACGGCCGTGCTTTATGCATATCAAAGCGCCCACCCGCAGCGCCCCGGAATGCCGTGGCACTCTTGCCGCCGCCCGGCCCGCCGCTCTTCGACACGCCGCGTGCGATCCGTCAGAATTTCTGAAAGATGAAATAGGCGCCGAGCGCGATGAAGCTGAACCCCAGCGCGTGGTTCCAGCCCAGTGGCTCCTTCAGATACAGCACCGAAAATCCCGCGAACACCACCAGCGTGATGACCTCCTGCATGGTCTTGAGCTGCGCGGTGGAATAGGCCGCGGACCCGATGCGGTTCGCCGGCACGGCCAGGCAATATTCGAAGAAGGCGATGGCCCAGCTCGCGACGATCGCCAGCAGGATTGGAGAGGATTTGTACTTCAGGTGGCCATACCAGGCGAAGGTCATGAACACGTTGGAGGCGATCAGCATCCCGATCGGCAGGAGCGCGGTGGCGGAAAACGGCATGGTAGTTCCATCTGGACATGAGCGGGCCCGCAAGCCGCGGGCGGGGCGAGAATAGCCGGGGTCCCGGTGGCCTAGAGGTGTTTTTATACCGACAAATTTACATTCCCCCGATCCTTTGCTGGCACTACACTTCAACCTCCGGGACATGAGGCGAAGCGGGTGTGGCCTAAGGTGGACGGGGTGAAGCTCTGGGGGGAAAGCCCTTTATTCAAGCTGGTGGACGCGGCGCTCCTGGTGCTCGGGGACGGGTCCATGACGATCGAGGCGGCCAATCCGGCGGCGGCGCGGTTGCTGGGTCCCGAACTCGGCACGCTGCCCTGCGCGGCCGCGATCCTCGGCGCCACGGTGCCGCTGGCCCTCAGCACGGTAATTCAGGGTGCCAAGCGGCGCGAGGACACGCACGCGGTGCTGCGATGGCCGTGCCGCACCGCGCACGGCAATCGCACCCTGACCTTCTCCCTCGCCGCCTTGCCGGGCGCGCCGAGCCGCTGGCTCGCCACCGTCACGCCCGCCGTGGTGGGGCAGGGCGATTGGCCGGGATCGTTCGCCGAAATCCTGCATGCCCTTCCCGTCGGCGTCGAGCTCTATGATCGGGACCTCAACGCGCTGTTCTACAACAAGGCATCGGACGATCTGTTCCTGTACCAGGAGCATGCGGTGGTGCATTTCGAGGATTGGTGGGTGCTCGGCTTTCCCGATCCGCAGGTGCGGGCGCGGGTGGTGGAGGAATGGCATCAACTCATGGCCGCGGCCGAGCGCGCGCCGGACTCCATCCAGCAGACGGAATGGGTGGTGCGCTGCCGCGACGGCGTGGACCGGGCGGTGCAGTTCCGCTTTCGCTGGGTGGGACAGACCTATGTGCTGGTGGTGTCGGACGTGACCGCCCAGCGCCAGCTCGAACAGGATCTGCGGCGCCTCGCGGGGTCCGATCCGCTGACCGGGCTGCTGAACCGCCGCCGGTTCCTGGAGCAGGCGGAAGCGGTATTTTCCGCGCCGCGGGAGGCGGGGGCCTTGTCGATGCTGATGCTGGACATCGACCATTTCAAATCCATCAACGATGCCCATGGCCATGCCGCCGGAGATGCGGTGATTTCCATTGTCGCCGAGCTGTGCCGGCAGGTGCTGCGCGGCGAGGACAGCATCGCGCGCATGGGCGGGGAGGAATTCGCGGTGCTGATGCCGCAGGCGGGGCCGCAGATGGCGATGGCGCTCGCCGACCAGCTGATCGCCGAGGTGTCGCGCGCGCCGGTGGAGGCGGAGGGGCGGCCGATCGCCGTGCAACTGAGCATCGGCGGCACGGCACGCTGCGCCGAGGATGGAAGCGTGTTCGACGTGCTCGCCCGGGCCGATCGCGCGCTTTATGCCGCCAAGCATGGCGGGCGCAACCGCGCGGTCTTCATGTCATAGGCAGCGTGTGACGGGCAGCGTGTGACGGGCCGCGCGTCAAAGGCGCGCGTCCAGGGCGTGCCCGCGCGCATTTGGGCGGGCCGTGCGGCGGCTCATTGGCCGGTGGAGCCGGACCCTCCGGGCGCCGGAATCACCCGCACCGGCCGTCGGCCGGGCTGTTCGGCGGCCGGGGCCAAGGGCGCGGCCGAGGTGGGCGGCACGGGGTCGAGCGGGGCGGCAGCGGGGCGCGAGGGTGTGGCGGCCGCCGCCTTGCCCTTGGCGCCGGCGGTTGCCGGATCGCTGGCCGGGCGCGGCTGGGACATTTCCTTCGCCTGTTCCTCGGTCACGAGGATGTCGCCCTTTTGCAGGGTGGAGGCATCCTCCAGGCCCGAGAGCGCCTGCGCCCAGGATTGGCCGGGCGCCCGGCAGGAGCAGGACGGCACCAGCTGCTTGCGATACATGAGCGCGGTCGGCAGCGACATATAGGGCTTGCCGGTGATCGAGGTCGCCTGCTGAATGTCCTCGCCGGGATTGCGATAGCTGAACAGCTGGGCTTCGGTGGCCGGGCATAGGCGCCGGCACTGGGCATCGTCGCTGGCGAAGCGCGAGGGGACGGTCGCGTAGGAAATCGGGAAATAGAAGCCGTCGCAGGTGCGCACGCACACGGTGCGATAGGTGGAGGATTTCGGCAGCTCCATCGGCGCGACGTCGAGGCCGGGACCGCCTTCTTCCGGCTCGCTGTTCACCGGGCCGCCGAACAAAGCTTCGAAGAAATTGCGTTGGCGTGGCGGCTGGCGCGCCGGCTGGCCCGCGCCCATGGCCTGGGCGGCGGCGCGATATTGCTGGCCGCAATTGGCCTGCGCCAGGGCGAGGATCAATTGGCGGCGCTGGCCGTCCTGGTCGCCGCCGCCGCGATCGACGCTGGCGATGGAGGCGCGCAGGCGGGAAATCTGGTCGTCGATGACATCGCATTGGGGCGGACGCGGCGGCCCTTGGAAGATGAAGAAGCCGCGCGGCGCATCGCAGCTCATCTGCTTGGCCTGGCTGTTCAGCCGGTCCAGATCGCTGCGCATGCGCGCCAGCTGGGCCGCGCGCCCGTTATTGGGATCGTTGGTGCTGCGGTCGAGCGAGGCGAGGGCGCCTTCCAATTGCACGCAGCTGGGGCCGGCCTGCGCCTGCTGGCCTCCACCATAGCCGGGGGGCGGCGCCCCATAGCTTTGGCCGGGGGCCTGCGCCAACGCGGGGCCGGACATGAGGGCCAGGCAAAGGCCGAACACGCGAACCGATTTCATTCTCAACCCTGTTCGGACCCACCCAGGCCGATCACCGAGGGCCCTTATAGCGCCATTCGGGGCGGTCAATGGTGACGAAAGTTTGATCGTGGCTGGAAAAGTCGATCCTGCCTCACGAGCGCCCGCGCATGCGGATGTTGAAGCTGTCGTAGGAATATTCCGCGATCTGCCACCACAGCAGCTGTTCGGAGCGAATGCTCATCAGGCTTTCCAGCGCTTGCTTGAAGCTCGGATTCTGCGCCGCCAGCGTATTGTAAAGCTCGAACGAAGCCTTGTAGCCCGCTTCCATGATCGGCGTGGAAAAGGCCCGCAATTCCGCCCCCTGCTGCACCAGCCGGCGCAGGGCGGGCGGGTTCACGGCATCATATTTCGCCAGCATCCAATTGTTCGCGGCCTCGCAGGCATTGGCGAGAATCGCCTGGTAATGCTTGGGCAGCTTCTCCCACTGGTCCTTGTTGATCAGCAGGTGAAGCATGGCGCCGCCTTCCCACCAGCCGGGGTAATAATAATATTTCGCCACCTTCACGAGGCCGAGCTTCTCGTCGTCATAGGGCCCGACGAATTCCGCCGCATCGATGGTGCCGCGCTCCAACGCCGGATAGACGTCGCTCGGCGGCAATTGCTGCGGCACCACGCCGAGCTTGGCCAGGACCTGCCCGCCGATGCCGCCGATGCGGAATTTCAGCCCCTTCAGATCCTCTAGCGTATTGATTTCCTTACGGAAGAAGCCGCCCATCTGGGTGCCGGAATTGCCCATGGGAATGCCGAGCGTGTTGTACTTCGCCAGCACGCCGTTGATGATGTCGGCGCCGCCGCTGAAGAACCACCAGGACTGCTGCTGGCGCGAATTGAAGCCGAACGGCACGCCGGTGCCGAAGGCCAGCGTCGGGTCCTTGCCGATATAGAAATATGTGGCGCTCTGGGCGCATTCCACCGTGCCGTTCTGCACCGCGTCGAGCGCCTGGAGGCCGGGTACGATCTCGCCGGCCGGGAAGGTCTGGATTTGGAACTTGCCGTCGGTCGCCTCGCTCACCATTTTGGACAGCGTCTGTGCGGTGCCGAAGATGGTGTCGAGCGAGCGCGGGAACGAAGAGGTCAGGCGCCACTTTATCTCAGGCTGGCTCTGCGCCAGGGCCGGCATGGCAAGCGTGGTGGCTGCGGTCGCGGCGATCGCGGTGCCGGAAGCGCCGAGGAAGCGGCGGCGTGCGGTATCCATGGGGATCTCCTGGCGTCTTCGTTCTTATGTCTTGGTTTGGGGCGTCTTGATTTTGTCGCGGGAGAGGTGTCACGACGGGGCGATGGCGTCAATCGCGGCGTCCGTGCGCCGCATCGCAGCATCGTGAACCCGCGCCGTCTGTGAGGCGCGCCCTCTGTGAGGATTGAGCTTATGTTTCGGCCGACCTGGATTGCCGCTTTGCTGGCGCTCGCGATTGCCGCTCCTTCCGCGGCGCGCGCGCAGGAGCCGGACCTGATTTTCAAGAAGTCCACGGTGTGGAAATTCCTCACCCCCGACGACAAGCTCGCGGTCTATGGCATCGACGACCCGGTGGTGTCGGGTGTCGCCTGCCATTACACGACGCCGGAAAAGGGCGGGATTTCGGGCATGGTCGGGATGGCGGAAGAAGTGTCCGACATCTCGCTCGCCTGCCGGCAGATCGGGCCGATCGCCTTCACGAAGAAGTTCGAGCAGGGCGACGTGGTGTTCCGCGAGAGCCGCTCCTTCTTCTTCAAGAAGATGCAGATCGTGCGGGGCTGCGATGCCAAGCGCAACGTGCTGGTCTACCTCGTCTATTCCGACAAGCTGATCGACGGCAGCCCGAAGAATTCCACCTCCACCGTGCCGATCATGCCCTGGGGCACCTCCGGCGAGGTGCCGCGCTGCGCCGACTTCCTGAAATAGCCGGTCGGAGTTTCCGGCGCGCCCCGCGAATGCGGATGATCAGCGCGCGCAGGAATCAGCGCGTGCAATATTCGCCGCGTGCAGGATTCACCGCGTGCAGGATTCACCGCGTGCAGGATTCACCGCGTGCAGGACTCACCGCGTGCAGGTGATGGCGACCACGGCGGGGCAGCTTTGCCCCGTGCACACCGCGCGGGGGGTCTGTTGGGTGCTGGCGATGGGCACGATGCCGCTGGCGTCCGCGACCTTGCCGTAGTCGAGCGCGCGGGAATAATCATGGGTGCGGCACCAGGCGGTGGCCACCTGTTCGCCGCAGCGTTCGCCATTTGCGAGGCACATGTCGACGCCATAGGCGTCGGAATTCTCGATCAGGAAGATTCGCGTCTCCGCCGACGCGGCGCTCGAAGCGAGCATGAAAGCGGCGGCGAGAAGCAAGGCGGGTTTCTGCATGGGCAGGTCGGGGACCTCTGAGGGACCCGAGGGCCTGAGCAACATCAGGCGCGGGGGCCGCAGGAATGACGCGCGAAACAGATACGCGATACCGAAGCGGGATTGGCATAGCCGCGTCGCAGCATTTCGGTCAAGCCTCCCGCTGGGACACGAAATGGGGCGGCGGCGCCACAAAGCGGGCATCGGCGCGCGAAATCGGCTTGACGCTTGCGTGATCGCCTCCCATTGTCCCGCGCCATGAACGGCCAGATCTCAGCGCGTCCGCGCGCCCACCTGTCGATTATCTGCGGTTAGCCCGAACAGCTGGCCGCGGCCGTCCTATGCTGCACCCCTCTTGAGGAGTTTGGACGCCCCGGCCGGCACCGGAGCGGCGCTTGCGCGTCCTATAAGGTCCAAAGGGGAGCACACGATCCATGGAGCTGCGGCTCTACAATACCCTGACCCGGTCGAAAGACCCGTTCCGGCCCATCGATCCCGCCAATGTGCGGATGTATGTGTGCGGCCCCACGGTCTATGACCACGCCCATATCGGCAATGCGCGGCCGGTGATCGTGTTCGACGTGCTGTTCCGCCTGCTGCAACGCACCTACGGGGCGGAGCAGGTGACTTATGTGCGCAACATCACGGACGTGGACGACAAGATCAACGCGCGCGCCGCCGATCGCGGCATCTCCATCCGCGACCTGACGGAGGAGACCTACGACTGGTTCCGCAAGGATACGGCGGAGCTGGGCTGCCTACGCCCGACGGTCGAGCCGCGCGCCACCGAGCATATCGCCGAGATGAAGATCCTCATCGAGCGGCTGGTGGCGTCGGGTCACGCTTATGTGGCCGAGGATCACGTTTTGTTCAACGTGCCGGCCATGCCCGATTACGGCCGCCTGTCGCGCCGGCCGCTGGACGAGATGATCGCCGGCGCCCGCGTCGATGTGGCGCCCTATAAGCGCGATGCCATGGATTTCGTGCTCTGGAAGCCGAGCGCCGAGGGCGTGCCGGGCTGGCCTTCGCCCTGCGGCATAAACGTGCCGGGGCGGCCGGGCTGGCATATCGAGTGCTCGGCCATGTCGTGGAAGCATCTCGGCGAGACGTTCGACATCCACGGCGGCGGCATCGACCTCGTGTTTCCCCATCATGAGAATGAGATCGCCCAGTCGCGCTGCGCCTTCGACAGCGGCGTGATGGCGCGGGTGTGGATGCACAACGGCTTCCTGATGCTGGAAGGCGAGAAAATGTCCAAGTCGCTGGGCAATTTCGTCACCATCCGGGAATTGCTGAACGACTGGCCGGGCGAGGTGCTGCGCCTCGCCATGCTCTCCACCCATTATCGCCAGCCGATCAACTGGACCCGCCAGGGCATCGGTTTTGCCGCCAAGACTCTGGACAAATGGTATCGCATCATCGGCGACGAGCCGGCGCAGGGCGCGGGCGAGAGCGAGAATCCGTTCGAGGCGGAGATCGCCGAGCGGCTGGGGGATGATCTGAATTCCCCGTCCGCCATCACCCATCTGCATCACCTCGCCGAGGTTGCGGAGGACGTGGACACCTCCTCCGCCCTGAAGCGGCGGTTCAAGGCGGCGGCCAATCTCATGGGCCTGTTGCAGGACACCGAGAGCGAATGGCGCGCGCGCCAGGCCCAGGATGCGGCGGTGGACGCGGTGATGGTCGAAGAGCTGATCGCCGCCCGCAATGCCGCGCGCAAGGGCCGCGATTTCGCGGCGGCGGATCATATCCGCGAGCAATTGGCGGCCAAGGGCGTGGTGCTGATGGACAATAAGGACGGAACCACCTCCTGGGAGGTTGCACGCTGATGGCCAAGACCCCGCACGCCCCGTCCGAGGAAGGCTTGCCGCGTCCGGCGCTGCGGCCGCTCCTCCCCGCCGACACCGAAGCACTCGCCGCGCTCTTCCGCGCCTCCATCGAGGAGCTGACCGGCGAGGATTACGACACCGACCAGCAGGAAGCCTGGATCGGCGCGGCCGACGACGAAGGGGCCTTCGGCGCCCGCCTCGCGGCGGAATTGACCCTGGTGGCCACCATGGGCGGCACGCCGGTGGGCTTCATCGCGCTCAAGGACGATGAGCTGATCGACATGCTCTATGTGCATCCGGGCGTGACGGGGCAGGGCGTCGGCACGATGCTGTGCGAGGCGGCGGAGACCATCGCCAAGGCGCGCGGCAAGGAAACCCTGACGGTGGATGCCAGCGACACCGCCCAGCGCTTCTTCGCCCGGCGCGGCTATGTGCCCCAGCGGCGCAATACGGTGACGCTTGGCAATGCCTGGCTCGGCAACACCACCATGCAGAAGACCTTGCCGGAGCTGAAGGCCAAATCCTCATGACGGGCGCGGTCACGAGCGGCGCCTAACCCTATGCCGCGCCGCCCCGTTCGCGGCGCTGCGGGACGCCATCGCCTGTTGAATGATCCAGGCCGGCGCCGGACGGCGTGTTTTAAGCGCTCACATGCCCTCGATGGCCGCGCTCGCGGCGGCGTGGATATCGGCTTCCTTCACCCCGGCGGCGGCGGCCTGGAGCATGGGCAGGATCTGCCCGGCATCCTCCGCCACCAGCACGTTCACCGGCGCCGTCCCGCGAATGAAGGCGTTGGCCCGCATATGGTCCAGCAGCGACAGGAACGGGTCCCAGAAGCCGGCGATGTTCGCCACCAGGATCGGCTTTTGATGCTGGCCGAGCTGGGCCCAGGTGAGCTGCTCGACCAATTCCTCCAGCGTGCCCACCCCGCCCGGCAAGGCGACGAAGGCGTCCGCGCGCTCGAACATCAGCTTCTTGCGCTCGTGCATGTCGGTGGTGACGACGAGTTCGCCGCCATGGTCGAAGGCGCGTTCGCGGGAGATCAGGAATTGCGGGATGATGCCCGTGACCTCCCCGCCATTGCGTGCCACGGCGGTCGCGACTTCCCCCATCAGCCCCACCCCGCCGCCGCCATAGACGAGGCGCACCCCGTTGCGGGCGAGGATCTCGCCGAACCGGCGCGCCTCCTCCACGAAGATCGGGTCCGAGCCCGGAGAGGAACCGCAATAGACGCACACGCTTTCGATACGTGCCATGGGGCCTGCTTTGATATGTCTGTTCACTGTGTCTCACATGGCCGACGTTACCCGCCGGCTCCTTTAAATTGATGATGCGCCGCGACGAAATCGTGACGCGGGAGAAAACAACGTCTCCGCCTTGTTTTGGTTCAGATCATCGTTTATCGCCGATGGCCGATGACTGATGCTTTCCTTTCCCCGGCCGAGTCGGAGCTGCTGGCGGCGCAATTGCGGGCGCTTGCGCATCCCGCGCGCCTCAAGGTGCTTGAAACCCTCGCGCGGCACCAAACCTGCGTATGCGGGGAAATCGTCGCCGGTCTGCCCCTGGCGCAATCGACCGTGTCGCAACACATAAAGGTTCTCGCGGAAGCGGGCCTGATCCGCGTGACGGTCGATGGCCCGCGCTCCTGCTATTGCATCGACCACGCGGCGCTTGGCGCCTTGCGCGGCCGTCTCGATGGCCTGTTCGCCGCGCTCGCTCCGGCGGGCGATGCCGCGCGCACGGCAGCGCTTCAAGATTAAGTAGGTTTTGATGTCCGATACTTCAACGTCCCGCGCCGCGCGGGAACATGCACGCGGCGCCTTCAAGGCGGTCGCGGCCGCCGGCGGCGCTCTGACGAAGACCGTCGCGGCCCTGTGGCCCTATCTCTGGCCACAGGATCGTGCCGATCTCAAGGCGCGGGTGGTGGCGACCAGCGCGCTGATCGTGCTCGCCAAGCTCGCCACCATGGCGGTGCCGTTCTTCTTCAAATGGGCGACCGACGCGCTCACCTCACGGCCGGACGGGCAGGGCGACATCGACATCGCCTGGTTTCTCGCCGCCCCGGTGCTGCTGACCCTGGCCTATGGCGGCGCGCGCCTCGTGATGGCCGGCATCACCCAATTGCGCGACGGCATCTTCGCCAAGGTGGCGCTGCATGCGGTGCGCAAACTGGCGCTCCAGACCTTCGAGCATATGCATGCGCTGTCCCTGCGCTTCCACCTGGAGCGCAAGACCGGCGGTCTCACCCGCGTTCTGGAACGGGCGCGCGAGGGCATCGAGACCATCGTGCGCATGCTGGTGCTGCAGCTTGCGCCGACGGTTCTGGAAATGGTGCTGGTGCTGATCGTCCTCGCCGTCGCCTTCGACTGGCGCTATGTCGCCGTCGTGGCGGTGACGGTGGGCCTATACACCTGGTTCACCTATGCCGCGAGCGAATGGCGCATTCAAATCCGCCGCGACATGAACGAGAGCGACACCGAGGCCAACACCAAGGCGGTGGACAGCCTGCTCAATTACGAGACCGTGAAATATTTCGGCGCCGAGCGCTGGGAAACCCAGCGCTATGACCGCTCGGTCGCGCGTTATGAGAACGCCACGGTGAAGACCTTCACTTCGCTGGCGTGGCTGAACGCCGGGCAGGCGGCGATCTTCACGCTGGGGCTCACCTCCACCATGGTGCTGGCGGCGTTCGACGTGCGCGCGGGCCGCCAGAGCCTCGGCGGCTTCGTCATGGTCAATGCCATGATGATCCAGCTGTACCAGCCGCTGAACTTCCTCGGCATGATCTATCGCGAGATCAAGCAGGCCATCGTCGATATCGAGGCCATGTTCTCCGTGCTCTCGCGCGATCCCGAGATCGAGGACAAGCTAGGCGCCGGGGCGCTCCAGGTGAACGGCGGCACGGTGCGCTTTGAAAATGTGCGCTTTTCCTATGAGACCGACCGCGAGATCCTGAAGGGCATTTCCTTCGAGGTGTCGGCCGGGCGCACGGTCGCCATCGTCGGGCCCTCGGGCGCCGGCAAGAGCACGATTTCGCGCCTCATGTTCCGCTTCTACGATGTGAAGAGCGGGCGCATCACCATCGACGGGCAGGACATTCGCGAGGTGACGCAGGAGAGCCTGCGCGCCGCCATCGGCATGGTGCCGCAGGATACCGTGCTGTTCAACGATACCATCGCCTACAACATCCGCTACGGCCGGCAGGATGCCTCCGAGGCCGAGGTGGAGGAGGCGGCGAAGCTCGCCCAGATCGACCCCTTCATCCGCGCCATGCCCAAGGGCTACAAGACCGAGGTGGGCGAGCGCGGGCTGAAGCTCTCCGGCGGCGAGAAGCAGCGCGTCGCCATCGCCCGCACGATCCTGAAGGCGCCGCCCATCCTGCTGCTGGACGAAGCCACCTCAGCTCTGGACAGCCACACCGAGAAGGAAATCCAGAACGCGCTGGAGCGGGTTTCCGAAGGGCGCACGACGCTGGTCATCGCGCACCGCCTGTCCACCGTGATCGGCGCCGACGAAATCCTGGTTCTGTCTCAAGGCACGGTGGCCGAGCGCGGCAGCCATGCCGAGCTTCTGGCCAAGGGCGGCCTTTATGCCGCGCTCTGGCGGCGCCAGCGCGAAGCGGACGACGCCCGCGAAAAACTCGCCGCCGCGCAGGAAAGCGACGTGCCGGTGCTCGACAAGGATGCCGTGCCGGTGGTGCGGCTGGTGGACCATCACGAGGACGAGGCGAGCTCGGCGGCGTGAGCGGGGCGGGGCCGGGCGCGTTTTCCGGCGCGCCCCCTCACCCCAGCCCTCTCCCCGGCGGGGAGAGGGGGCTTTTCGGGACGCCGGGCGCTTTGCCGCCGGGGACCTTCACCTCTCCCCGCCGGGGAGAGGTCGCCCGCGCAGCGGGCGGGTGAGGGGGCCGAGCCTGCCCAGTGAGACCAGCCGCGCCGGGCGCGCCCCTCACCCCAACCCTCTCCCCGGCGGGGAGAGGGGGCCTCTTGGGCCGCCGGGCGTCGCAGTGGCCGACCCTTACCTCTCCCCGACGGGGAGAGGTCGCCCGCGCAGCGGGCGGGTGAGGGGACTGAGCACGCCCGGTGAGACCGGCCGCGCCGGGCGCGCCCCTCACCCCAACCCTCTCCCCGGCGGGGAGAGGGGGCTTTGCGTTTCCCACGCCCATCAGCCCTCCACCGGGAAATGCCACTCCGGCGCTTCACCTCTCCCCCACGGGGAGAGGTCGCCCGCGCAGCGGGCGGGTGAGGGGGCCGAGCCTGCCCAGTGAGACCAGCCGCGCCGGCCGCGCCCCTCACCCCAACCCTCTCCCCGGCGGGGAGAGGGGGCTTTTGCGCTCTCCTGCCCGCATCACCCCTGTCTGGAAAGCACCGCCCGGTTCATCACCTCTCCCCATGGGAGAGGGGCGTCTCGGAACGCCACTTGCCGCACCGATGGGACCTTCACCTCTCCCCCACGGGGAGAGGTGACCGCGCAGCGGGCGGGTGAGGGGGCTCAGCGAAACGGCAATTCCAGCTCCAGCCGGAGCATCTCGGCGACGCCATCCAGATTATCGTACACATCCTGGTTCGACACGCGCACGAGCCTGAACCTGCACGCATGCAGGTAGGCGGTGCGTCGGCTATCGCGGTCGCGCTCCGTGACGCCATCGTGGGTGACGCCGTCCACCTCCACCACCAGCGATGCGGCAAGGCAGACAAAGTCCACCACGAACGGGCCGACGGGATGCTGCCGGCGAAACTTCCACCCCACGAACCGACGCCCCCGCAGCAGGCGCCAGAGCACCGCTTCGGCCGATGTCTGTTCGTGACGCAAGCGTCTCGCGCGTGTGACGAGAGAGGTCATATCCCCCAAAGCCCTGTCCCCGTCTCAGTTTCGCCTTGGGGAGAGGTGGTGCGCAAGACTGCGTCGCAGAGATTGCGGTGTGCGGTTGAAAAAGGTGCCTTTCGCCCCCTCACCCCAACCCTCTCCCCGATGGGGAGAGGGGGGCTTTTCGGAACGCCGGGCGCCTTACCGGCCCGGCGCTTTACCTCTCCCCCGCCGGGGAGAGGTCGACCGCACAGCGGGCGGGTGAGGGGGCACCCTCGTCGCCGAAGCACCGGCCCTTTCTCCGGCCGCGCCCCCCCACCCCAACCCTCTCCCCGACGGGGAGAGGGGGCTTTTCGGGCCGCCGCCCGGCGCTTTGCCGCCCGGCGCATCACCTCTCCCCGCCGGGGAGAGGTCGACCGCGCAGCGGGCGGGTGAGGGGGCACCCTCGTCGTCGAAGCGCCGGCCCTTTCTCCGGCCGCGCCCCCTCACCCCAACCCTCTCCCCGACGTGGAGAGGGGGCTTTTCGGGCCGCCGCCCGGCGCTTTGCCGCCCGGCGCATCACCTCTCCCCGCTGGGGAGAGGTGATGCGCAGCGGGCGGGTGAGGGGGGTGTCTCCCCTCCACCGGGGACCACCTGCCCAATTTAAAGGCGCTGCCTCCCCGCGCCTCCCCGCCACCCGCGCGATACCGGCCGCTCCGGACTTGCGTGCGCGATGCCGAAATTGGCGCCGAACATTCGCCCGAAACGGCGGTGTGGTCCGGCGAGACGTCGCGGAGAAGCGTCACGAAACCACTCTTCGTCCGCGACAAGTCCTTGGTTTCACGTGAAACATTTTGCCAAAAGCCGCGCCGGGCCTGGAACGCCTCCCGCCGCCTCCCGCCGTCCCCGCGCCGAACGGCCTGAAAAAAGCCCGCGCGAAAAAACCCGGCACCCTTCCCCCGCACCTTCCGCCAGCCCGCCCGGAGAGGGCGCGCCGCGCGATCGCCATTTGACGGCGGGGCAGGGGGTGACTACCTGTTTCCTCCGCGCCCCGAACGCGCGGCCTGATCTGGAGACTTGAGTGTCCATCGTCGCGTCCGTCCGCAAGAGCCTCGTTCCCATCCATCGCGAGGGCTATCCCTTCATCGCCATCGCGGTGGTGATCGCCCTCGGCCTGCTGATGGTCTCCACCTTCTTCGGCATGATCGCGCTGGGGCTCGCCCTGTGGACGACCCTGTTCTTCCGCGATCCGCCGCGCGTGACCCCGCTGCGCGAGGGGCTCGTGGTCGCCCCCGCCGACGGCACGGTGTCGCAGATCTCGCTGGCCATCCCGCCGCGCGAACTCGACCTTTCCGACACCCCGCTGCTGCGCGTGTCGATCTTCATGAACGTGTTCAACGTGCACGTGAATCGCGCCCCGGTCTCGGGCCGCATCGAACGCGTGGCCTACAAGCCGGGCATTTTTCTCAATGCCGATCTCGACAAGGCGAGCGAGGACAATGAGCGCAACGGCCTCGTGTTCCGCACCGCCGCCGGCCCCGTCGGCTGCGTGCAGATCGCCGGCCTGATCGCCCGGCGCATCGTGTGCTTCGTGCGCGAGGGCGAGGAATTGGGCGCCGGCGAGCGCTTCGGCCTGATCCGCTTCGGCTCGCGGGTGGACGTGTATCTGCCCGTCGGCACGCGGGTGCAGGTGGCGGAAGGCCAGCTGACCACCGCCGGCGAGACCGTCATCGCCGATTTCGCCGCGCCGGGTGCGCGCGACACCGCTTATCGCGTGAGCTGAAACATGGCCGCTTCCCTCCCCCCGCTCGACCCTCACGGCGCGCCGCCGGTCTGGCGCCTGGGCAAGATCCCGGTGCGGGTGCTGCTGCCGAACCTCGTGACTTTGCTCGCTTTATGCTCGGGCCTGACCGCGGTCCGCATGGCGATCGAGGGGCGGCTGGAACTGGCGCTCGCGGCGATCGTGTTCGCCGCCATCCTGGACGGCGTGGACGGCCGCCTCGCCCGCGCGCTGAAGGGCACCTCGCGCTTCGGTGCGGAGCTGGACAGCCTCGCCGACTTCGTCAATTTCGGCTGCGCGCCGGCGCTGATCCTGTATTTGTGGGGCCTCGACACGGTGGGCTCCATCGGCTGGCTGGTGGTGCTGATCTTCGCCATCTGCGCCGCCCTGCGCCTCGCCCGCTTCAACGTGATGCTGGACGACCCGAACCGGCCGGGGTTCGCGGCGGATTTCTTCACCGGCATTCCGGCCCCCGCCGGCGCCATCGTCGCGCTGCTGCCGGTCTATCTCGACCTGCTCGGCCTGCCGCGCGGCGCCGCCACGGCCCCGGTGGCGCTGGTCTATTGCCTCGGCATTGGCCTGCTGATGATCTCCAAGGTGCCCGCCTATTCCGGCAAGACGCTGGGCAAAAGGGTCCGGCGGGACATGGTGCTGCCGCTGTTCGTGGTGGTGGCGATGTTCGTCGGCCTGCTCGCGAGCTACCCCTGGACCGTGCTGGCGGTCTGTAGCCTGCTGTATCTCGGCTTCCTGCCCTTCTCCTTCCTGCGCTACCGCCGGCTGATGGCAGCGCACATGGCGGAAACCAAAGCCGCTCCACCGCCGTCCGAGCTGTAGCCGACCGGCGGAATCCGCCGCGCGGCTTGGCGTCGCGCGGCGAAGAGTGTTGTGTCGCGATAGTCCTATTTATAGGATATTCGCATCTCGACACTCGCGTGCAGATGCATGCAATAGCGCCATATGTGCCTATTTTGCGTGCAAAATGGAATGGTGATATGCGCATAAGGTGGCCGCCATATCATCTTAAGTATCAGAAAAACAATGATATTAAAAAAATGGTATGCAATTGGCATATCCCTTGAATGAAAGAGCGCAGGCACGCTTTTTCAGACGGGGATCCAAGGCATGAATCGTCGCGAGTTTCTCAAAACGGCTTCCGTAACGGCCACCGCCAGCGCAGCGGGCGTGGCGGCGCCGGCGGTGTTTTCCTCGGCCCAGGCGCAGGCGCGCGCGGAAACCCTGCTGATCGTCTCTGAAAGCGGGCCGAACAATCTCGACGTTCAGGGCGTTGGCTCCAACGTGCCCGGCTATGAAGTGAGCTGGAACTGCTACGATCGCCTCATCACCCATCCCATGAAGGATGTGAACGGCACGCCTTATTACGACCGCGACAAGATCGAGGGCGAGCTGGCCGAGGACATGACGCTCGGCGACATGTCCGCGACCTTCAAGCTGAAGAAGAACGCGACTTTCCAGGACGGCACGCCGGTGACCGCCAAAGATGTGAAATGGTCCATGGACCGGGCGGTGAGCGTCGGCGGCTTCCCCACCTTCCAGATGAAGGCCGGCTCGCTGGAGAAGCCGGAGCAGTTCGTGGTGGTGGACGACCACACCTTCCGCGTCGATTTCCTGCGTAAGGATCGCCTTACCATTCCCGATCTCGCGGTGGTGGTGCCGTGCATCATGAATTCCGAGCTGGTGAAGAAGAATGCCACGGCGCAGGACCCGTGGGGCCTGGAATATGTCAAGCAGAACACTGTTGGCTCCGGTGCCTACAAGGTCACCAAATGGACCCCCGGCACCGAAGTGGTGTTCGAGCGTAACGACAAATGGGTCGGCGGCCCGATGCCGAAGATCAAGCGGGTGATCTGGCGCATGGTGCCCTCCGCCGGCAATCGTCGCGCGCTGTTGGAGCGCGGCGACGCCGATATCTCCTATGATCTGCCGAACAAGGACTTCGTCGAATTGAAGGACAGCGGCAAGCTGACCATCATCTCCACGCCTTATTCCAACGGCTTGCAATATATCGGCATGAACGTCACCAAGCCGCCGTTCGACAATCTGAAGGTGCGCCAGGCGATCGCCTATGCCATCCCGTATCAGAAGATCATGGATGCGGTTCTGTTCGGCCTCGGCAAGCCCATGTTCGGTGCGGCTCCAGGCGGCGTGAAAGAGGCGGTGTGGCCGCAGCCCGCTCCGTTCACCACCGATCTCGTCAAGGCCAAGCAATTGCTCACCGAGGCCGGCTATCCCAACGGGCTTGAGACCACCATTTCGTTCGATCTCGGCTTTGCCGGGGTGAACGAGCCGCTGTGCGTGCTGTTGCAGGAAAACCTGCAGGAACTCGGCATCAAGACGACGATCAACAAGATCCCCGGCGCCAATTGGCGCACCGAGCTGAACAAGAAAGATCTTCCGCTCTTCACCAACGTGTTTTCCGGCTGGCTGGACTATCCAGAATACTTCTTCTTCTGGTGCTATCACGGGCAAAATTCCGTGTTCAACACCATGAGCTACAAGTCGGCGGCGATGGACGCCTTTATCGACGGCGCCCGCGCGGCGGCGGCGAAGGGCGACAAAGCGGCCTATGATGCCGACGTGAAGGGGATGATCGACCTCGCCTTCGCCGACGTGCCGCGCGTCCCGCTCTACCAGCCCTATGTGAACATCGCGATGCAGAAGAACGTCACCGGCTACGAATACTGGTTCCACCGCCGGCTCGACTATCGCTCGTTCGTGAAAAGCTGAAGGTTTCGCAGGTAACCGACGAAACTTCCCCTCATCCTGGCCCTCTCCCCATTGGGGGGAGGGAATGCACACGGTGCAGAGGGAGGGTCGCGCTCAAAGGCGCACGCCCTCTCCCGCTCGCGGGGGAGGATGGGGGCGCCGCAGGCGGGCATGCATCCCGCGCCAGGTCGAAAGGAAGCCGTGATGTTGAAGCTCATCGCCAGCCGCATCGCCACCGCGATTCCGAGCCTGATCGGCGTGGTGATCGTGACCTTCATGCTGACCCGCGTCTTGCCGGGCGATGCCGCCGCCTATTTCGCCGGCCCCGCCGCGACCCCGCAGGCGATCGCGGAAATCCGCACCAAGCTCGGCCTCGACAAGCCGCTGCCGGTGCAATTCGTGGATTATGTGACGGCGCTGTCTAAGGGGGATCTCGGCTCCTCGCTCTCCACCGGCCAGCCGGTGACGACCGAAATCGCGAGCCGCCTTCCGGCCTCGGCGGAACTGACCCTTTCGGGCCTCATCCTGGCGCTCGCCATCGCCATTCCGTTCGGCATCATGGCGGCGGTGAAGCAGGGCACGTGGGTGGACCATGCCTGCCGTGTCATCACCACGGCGGGTGTCTCGCTGCCGGTGTTCTTCACCGGCCTGCTGCTGGTCTATGTGTTTTATTTCAAGCTCGGCTGGGCGCCGGCGCCGCTCGGCCGGCTGGATGTGTTCTTCACCGCGCCACCCACGGTCACCGGCTTCTATCTCATCGACAGCCTGATCGCCGGTGATCTTGAAACCTTCCGTTCGGCGGCGGCGCAATTGGCGATCCCGACCGTGACGCTCGCCATCTTCGCGCTGGCGCCGATCGCCCGCATCACCCGCGC
Source organism: Roseixanthobacter finlandensis (assembly GCF_043195105.2). Classification (NCBI taxonomy): domain Bacteria; kingdom Pseudomonadati; phylum Pseudomonadota; class Alphaproteobacteria; order Hyphomicrobiales; family Xanthobacteraceae; genus Roseixanthobacter; species Roseixanthobacter finlandensis. Next base: position 1,885,221 of record NZ_CM195536.1, read on the forward strand.
TTCCATGCTCTCGGTGCTGTCGTCGGAATTCGTGCGCACGGCGCGGGCGGCGGGGCTGACGCCCTACAAGGTCATCATGGTCTACGCGTTCAGGAACGCGATGCTGCCGGTGATCACCACGCTCGGCATGGTGTTCTCCTTCCTGCTGGGCGCCAATGTGCTGGTGGAGAAAGTGTTCGCCTGGCCCGGCATCGGCTCCTACGCGGTCGAGGCGCTGATCTCCTCGGATTATGCGCCGGTGCAGGGCTTCGTGCTCGCCATGGCGATCCTCTACATCATCCTCAATCTCGTGATCGACCTCGCCTATGGCGTCATCGACCCGCGCGCACGGAGCGAAGCATGACCCTCGCCACCCCGGCCGATCGCGGATCGGCACCGTCTTCCAGCGGCCTCGCGGCGACGCTGCGCCACGCGAAATACGTGATCTCCGAGAACCCGGTGACGGGGCTCGCCTTCGGCATGTTCCTGGTGCTGATCGTGGCGGCCGCCATTGGCCCCTATATCGTGCCGTACGATCCGCTCGCGAGCGATACCAAGGCGGCGCTCCAGGCGCCCTCCTGGGCCCATTGGTTCGGCACCGACCAGCTCGGCCGCGACATGTTCTCCCGCGTCATCGCCGCCACGCGGCTGGACATGGGCATCGCCATCTTCTCAGTGGCCCTGGTGTTCGCGGCGGGCGGCATCGCGGGGATTGCAGCCGGCTTTTTCGGCGGCTGGACCGACCGCATCGTCGGGCGCATCTCCGATACCATCATGGCCTTTCCGCTGTTCGTGCTGGCCATGGGCATCGTGGCGGCGCTGGGCAATACGGTGACGAACATCGTGATCGCCACCGCCATCATCAATTTCCCGCTCTATGTGCGCGTGGCGCGGGCGGAAGCGGCGATCCGCCGGCAGTCCGGCTTCATCCAGGCGGCGCGGCTCACCGGCAACAGCGAATGGCGGATTTTGCTGACGCAGATCCTGCCCAATATCCTGCCCATCATGATGGTGCAGATGTCGCTGACCATGGGCTACGCCATCCTGAACGCCGCTGGCCTCTCCTTCATCGGCCTCGGCGTGCGCCCGCCCACCCCGGAATGGGGGATCATGGTGGCGGAGGGCTCGGCCTTCATCGTTTCCGGCGAATGGTGGATCGCACTGTTTCCCGGCCTCGCGCTGATGTTCGCGGTGTTCTGCTTCAACCTGCTGGGTGACGGTCTGCGCGACATCGTCGATCCCCAGCGCCGCACCTGAGGGGGCGCGCCATGCACGGTGTGATCGATATGACGCAGGCCACCACCCCGACCCCCGCCGAGGAAGCGCGCGGCCCGTTGCTGGAGGTGCATCACCTCACGGTGGAGTTCGCCACCCGCAAGGGCATCGTGACCGCGGTGAAGCAGGTGGACCTGACGGTCCGCAAGGGCGAGACATTGGGCATCGTGGGCGAGAGCGGCTCCGGCAAGTCCGTGACCTCCTACACGCTGATGCGCATCCTCGACCGGGCGGGGCGGATCGCGGAAGGCACCATCACCTTCTCCGGCATCGACGTCGCCAACGCCACGGAACGCACCATGCGCGACCTGCGCGGGCGGGAGATCTCCATGATCTTCCAGAACCCGCGCGCGGCGCTCAATCCGATCCGCAAGGTCGGCGACCAGATCGGCGACGTGCTGCTGCATCATCTCCAGGCCGAGCCGCGCAATGTGAAGGCGAAGGTGATCGAAATCCTGGAGCAGGTGCGCATCGCCCAGCCGCAGGAGCGTTATCATGCCTATCCGTTCGAATTGTCCGGCGGCATGTGCCAGCGCATCGTGATCGCGCTTGCGCTCGCCTGCCAGCCGCAATTGCTGATCGCCGACGAGCCCACCACCGGCCTCGACGTGACCACGCAGAAAGCGGTGATGGACCTCGTGACCGAGCTGACGCGGGCGCGCGGCATGTCCACCATTCTCATCACCCACGATCTGGGCCTTGCCGCCACCTATTGCGACACGGTGGTGGTGATGGAAAAGGGCAAGGTGGTGGAAACCGCGCCGGCCGAGCAGATTTTCCGCGCGCCGCAGCATCCCTATACGCAGAAACTGGTGCGCGCCACGCCGCGTCCGGGGATTGCGCTGAGCGACCTGCTGCCGGAGGTGCCCGCCGTTTCTACACCTCTCCCCGAGGGGGAGAGTTCGGCGCCGCAGGCGGCGGGTGAGGCGGCACCGGCTTCATCGCAAATGCCCGCCCCCGGAGCGCCCCTCCTGAAGGTGGAAAACCTGTTGAAGGAATATCCCCGCCAGGGCGTGCCGATGGGCTTTTTTGCCGGCCTGATGGGCAAGAAAGCGCCGCCGGAGGAGGCCATCTTCCGCGCCGTCGACGGGCTCTCGTTCGAGGTGAACAAAGGCGAGAGCGTCGGCCTCGTGGGCGAGAGCGGATGCGGCAAGTCCACCACCTCCACCATTGTCATGCGGCTGATCGATGCCACCTCGGGCAAGATCACCTTCGACGGCATGGATATCGGCGCGATCCCGGCGAAGGAGTTCGCGCACCATCCCATGCGCCGGCGCATCCAGATGGTGTTTCAGGACCCGACCGACAGCCTCAATCCGCGCTACACCGCCGCCCGCGCCATTGCCGATCCGCTGGTGCGCATGGGCGAGCAGTTCGGCATTCGCGGCGCCGCGCAGATGCGCGCCAAGGTGGAGGAGCTCGCCACCATGGCCGGCCTCCCGCTGGATCTGCTGGACCGCTTTCCGCACCAATTGTCCGGTGGCCAGAAGGCACGCGTCGGCATCGCCCGCGCCATCGCGCTCAAGCCCGATCTGGTGATCCTCGACGAGCCGACCGCCGCGCTTGACGTGTCGGTGCAGGCGGTGGTGCTGAACCTGCTTGAAGAGCTGAAGCAGACGCTCGGCATGAGCTATCTCTTCGTGTCTCACGACCTCCATGTGGTGCGTCTGTTGTGCGACCGGGTGATCGTCATGCGCCAGGGCAAGATGGTGGAGGAGGGGACGTCCGAGCAGGTCTTGGAAGCCCCCAAGGCCGCCTATACGCGCGAATTGATCGCCGCCATTCCCCATCCGCCGGTGTGAGGAGGTCCCATGTCCCATGTCACCGAACGTCCGGTGCCGCCCGTGCCCGATGCCGCGCTGGAACTCATGCTCGACGGCGCCCTCGCGGGCTTTGCGCTGAAGGTGGAGCCGGACTGGCGCGCCGAGGCGCTCGTGAACCTGCGCACCATCGCCGATGCGGCGCAGTTCGTCCGCAGCATCGACCTCGGTGACGAGTTCGACCCCGCGCCGGTCTATCGCCCATGACCGACGCATCCATCGCCACCGCCGATTCCGCGGCAAACCCGCATCTGCTCTCCGCCGCAGCCACCGCCGCCGACATCGCCGCTGCGGTTCAGGCCGGCACCGTTTCGGCCCGCGCGGTCATCGACGCCGCGCTTGCCCGCATCGCCGCAACCGACTCGAAGGTGAACGCCTTCACCGACGTAACGGCGGGGCGTGCCCACACCCGCGCCGATGCCCTGGACGCTGCCCGGGCGCGGGGGGAGAGCCTCGGCCCGCTCGCTGGCGTGCCGTTCGCGGTGAAGAATCTGTTCGACATCGCCGGCCTGCCGACCCGCGCCGGCTCGAAGATCAATCGCGAGCTTGCGCCCGCCACCCGCGACGCCACGCTTGTGGAGCGGCTGGAGGCGGCCGGCGCGGTGCTGGTGGGTGGGTTGAACATGGGCGAATACGCCTATGATTTCACCGGCGAGAATGTCCATGACGGCGCCTCGCGCAATCCCCATGCGCTGGACCATATGACGGGCGGTTCCTCCGGCGGTTCGGGCGCGGCGATCGCGTCGGGCGAGGTGCCGCTTGCCCTCGGCTCGGATACCAACGGCTCGATCCGCGTGCCGTCCTCGCTCTGCGGCATTTTCGGGCTGAAGCCCACCTATGGTCGGCTCTCGCGGGCGCGCAGCTTTCCCTTCGTCACCGCGTTCGATCATCTCGGCCCATTCGCCCGCTCGGCGGCGGATCTTGCGGTCGCCTATGACGCCATGCAGGGGGCTGATGGCGATGATCCCGCCGTCGCGGACCAGCCGGTTGAGTCGGCGTTTCCCAGCCTGATGCAGGGCGTCGGCGGGCTGCGCATCGCGGTCGCCGGCGGCTATTTCCGCCAGCGCGCCATGCCTGAGGCGTTGGCGGCGGTGGATCGCGTGGCGCAGGCGCTGGGCGCGAGACGCATGGTGGATATTCCGGACGCCGCGCGCGCCCGCGCCTCCGCCTATATCATCACGGCGGCGGACGGGGCGGCGCTCCATGCCGAGCGCCTTCGCACCCGTCCGCAGGATTATGACCCCGCCGTGCGCGACCGGCTGATCGCGGGCCTCGCCATTCCCGCCGCCTGGACCAATGCGGCGCAGCGCTTCCGCCGCCATTTCCGCGCGCAGATGCTGGCGCTGTTCGAGGAGGTGGACATTCTGCTCGCGCCGGCGACGCCCACCCGCGCGCCCAAGCTCGGCCAGAAGACTTTTGTGCTCGATGGCGTGACCTTGCCGGTACGCCCCAATCTCGGCCTGTTCACCCAGCCGATTTCCTTCATCGGCCTGCCGGTGGTGGCGGTGCCGGTGTGGCCCGACGATGCCCTGCCGCTCGCGGTGCAGGTGATCGCGCCGCCCTGGCGCGAGGATCTCGCCTTGCGGGTCGCCCATGAACTCGAAATGCGCGGCATCGCCCGCGCGCCCGTCGCATCGCTTTAGGAGCGCGCATGGAGATCGACATTCCCGAAGTCGTGGCCGAGGTCGCGGAAGCCTTCGCGCGCTATGAGGCGGCGCTGGTGGGCAATGACGTGCCGACGCTGGAGGATCTGTTTTTTGACGATCCCCGCACCATCCGATACGGCGGCGGTGAGAATCTCTATGGCATGGACGCGATCCGCGCGTTTCGCCGGGCGCGTGCGCCGGCCGGGCTCATGCGCGCGCTGAGCCAAACCGTCATCACCACCTATGGCCGGGATTTCGCCATCGCCTCCACTCTGTTCGCGCGGGACTCGACACCGGGGCAGATCGGCCGCCAGCAGCAGAGCTGGGTGCGTTTTCCGCAAGGGTGGAAAGTGGTCGCGGCCCATGTCAGCAGCCTTCCCCGGCCGCCCGACGATGCATTCTGAGTGCTTCAGGCAAGGTGTTTTCCCCGTGTCCCGCGAATCCGGTAGCGTTGCGTCATGAGCCTTCCAGCATCCTCCACCGAGGCGGCTGCCCGCATCGCGCGGCCCCGCCGGCGCCGGGCCCAGACGCGCGGCGTCACGCGCACCGAGGAATTGCGCCTGCAAATCGCCGACGACATCGTCGGTGGCCGCATCGCGCCCGGTACGCCGCTGGAGGAGATGGAAATCGCGCGCCGCTACGGCGTCTCCCGCACGCCGGTGCGCGAGGTCATCCGCGATCTTGCCGCCTCCGGCCTTGTGGAGACGCGGCCCCATCGCAGCGCGTTGGTGGCAAAGCCCAGCTTCGAGCGACTGCGCGGCATGTTCGATGTGATGGCGGAGCTGGAGGCGCTGTGCGCGGGCCTGTGCGCGCTCCATATGACGCCGGCGGAGCGTGGCCAGCTCCAGGCCATCCACGCTGATCTCGCCGACCTCACCCGCAGGGGCGATGAGACCAATTACACCTTCCTGAACGAGCGCTTCCACACCTTCCTATATGGCGGGGCGCACAATGATTATCTCGCCGAGATCACGCTTGCGACACGGGCGCGGCTCCAGCCTTTCCGGCGCGCGCAGTTCCGCAATCTCGGCCGTCTCGCGCTGTCCTATGCCGAGCACGACCAAGTGGTGACGGCGATCCTGCGCGGCGACAAGGCCGAAGCCGCGCATGCCATGCGCGCGCACATCATCACGGTCGAGATCGCCTACGAGCGTTACGCGGAAAGCGTGTGAGGCCGCGCCGGGCGCCCTCACATCGCGGGATCAGGCGGACTTTGCGACCAAGCTCTCCACATAGGCGCGGAAGCCGCCGAAGGCGGTGATATCGGTGCAGCCCTCAACACCCGCCGCCTCGGCCAGGAAGCCGGCGACGGTCGTGCCGTCTGTCAGGATGACGCTGCCCAGGCCAAGCGGCGCGGGGATCTGTGCCAGCAGGCGGCCGACGCCCTCGAACGGCAGGGACCACACTTCGCCCGCAAGCGATGCGCCCCCTTCGCCGACGCGGGTGACGCCCGGCCGGGGCACGCCGCCGGACAGCAGCGACATGCGATAGAGCGGGGCGGTATTCACCGCGCTCACCAGCCGCCCGCCGAGGGCGAGCAACTCCCCGTTCAGTCCCATGCCGGAAAGGTGGGCGCCGAACACGCAGATATCGAGCCTGTCCGATTCAACCGCAGGGGGCGCCGGCGCGAGCGGCGGGGCGGTTTCGCCGGTCGCGCCCAGCGGCAGGGCAGTGGCGGCGGCGAAGGCGCGGGCGATGGCGGCGAGCTTGGCATCGTTCCCGGCGGGGGCGAGAAGCGTGATGCCATAGGGCACGCCGGTTCCGGCGATGGCGGCCGGCACGGCGGTGCCGCACATGTCCAGCAGATTGACGAAATTGGTATAAGTGCCGTTGTGCGAATTGAGGCGGATATTGTCCGCCAGCACGGCTTCCAGCGTATAGGCGGTGGGCGCGGTGGGCAGCACGATGGCATCGAGCGATGCGAGCACGGGCTTCACCTTGGCCTTTAATTCCTGAAGCCGATACAGGGCGCGGAACAGATCGGCGGCGCTCGGCTTGGCGCCTGCTTCCGTGATGGTGCGCGTCACCGGATGCACCGCCTCGGGATTGGTGGTAAGCAGCTTTTCGGCGACGATCCAGCGCTCGGTCACCCAGGGACCTTCATAGAGCAGCCGCGCGGTCTCGGCGAACGGCGCATAGTCGAACTCCACCAGCTTGGCGCCGAGGGCCTTGATCTGGTCGAGCGCGTCTTCGTAAGCTTTGGCGGCGTCTTCATCCCCGAAGAATTCGCGCTGCGCCTTTGGCAGGATGCCGAGCAGCGGAGCCGCCGGCGCGGCCATCGGCCCGAGGGGCAGGGCGCGGGAGAAAGCGTCCGCAGGATCGAAGCCGGCCATCACCTCAAGTGCCGCCATGGCATCATCGACGGTAAGGGCGAAGATCGAGATGGCATCCAGCGTGCGGCAGGCGGGTACGAGGCCGGTATTGGGCACGAGGCCGAGGCTCGGCTTCACGCCGACGATGTTCTGAAGCATGGCCGGAACCCGGCCCGAGCCGGCGGTGTCCGTGCCCAGCGCCAGCGGCACGATGCCGGCGGAGACCGCCGAGGCCGAGCCAGAAGAGGAGCCACCCGGCACAAGATCGGCCTTGAAGGCATTGCGCGGTATGCCATAGGGCGAGCGCGTGCCCACGAGGCCGGTGGCGAACTGGTCAAGATTGGTCTTGCCGATGATCAGCGCGCCGGCCGCCTTCAGCCGGGCGATCACGGTGGCATCGGCCGCCGGCTGATAGGCGAAGGCCGGGCAGGCGGCGGTGGTGGGCAGGCCGGCGACGTCGATATTGTCCTTCACCGCGACGGGAATGCCGTAGAGCGGCAGGCTGGTATCCCCGGCGCGCTCCAGCGCGGCGGCGTCCGCAAGCACATCCATCTGCGGGCGCAGGGTGATGAACATCGCCGGGTCGTCATGGGCGGCGATGCGCGCATAGGTTCTGCGCACGGTGTCGCTCGGCGAGCGCAATCCTTGGCGGTGGGCGGCGAGAAGACTGGCGACCGTTTGCATGCCGAACTCCGAAGCGCATTCGCCACGGGATAAGCAGGAACCGGGCCAGACCGGGCGCCGAGCAACCTGTTGCCGCGCACCCCCGCAAAGGCGCATGGCAACAGGAAGAGCGAACCGCTCGCAAGTGCCGCACGCCGTGCCGAGCGGCGGAGTGGCACATTAGATGCCTTCGTTTTATGTCTAATAATTAGACTATTGCCTAATAATTAATCTAATAAATCGCCATTGCATGCATATCACGGCCGGACAGGACTGGACGGCGTGACCCCCGGCGGCGTGGCGGGCGAGGTGGTTGGGGGCGCGGGATCGGTGACCGCAGGCACGTTGCCCGGTGCGGTTTCGGTCGGGTCGGGCGTGCCGCGTCCGGAAAACAGGACCGCCGCCGTCAGGGCCGCGACCAGCACGACGGCGCCCAGGGTGAGGGTTGTGCCGCGAGACATGAAGCTCCTCCAGAGCTGTTTGACCTAAGGTCATAAACGCTGGAGGAGCGGTCTGGTTCATTGCGTCGGCAGGCAGGGCGGTGGCCGGGCGCCGCGTGCAGGCTTAGTCGCGGAAGACCACGGTCTTGTGTCCGTTGGGAATCACGCGGTCCTGCACGTGCCAGGAGAGCGCGCGCGCCAGCACCCGGCGCTCGATGTCGCGGCCCTTGCGCACCAGGTCGTCCGGGCTGTCCTGGTGGCTGATGCGTTCCACGTCCTGCTCGATGATCGGGCCTTCGTCGAGATCCGACGTTACGTAATGGGCGGTGGCGCCTATCAGCTTCACGCCGCGCGAATGGGCCTGGTGATAGGGCTTGGCGCCCTTGAAACCCGGCAGGAAGGAATGGTGGATGTTGATGCACTTGCCCGACAATTTGGCCGAAAGCCCGTCGGAGAGTACCTGCATGTAGCGCGCGAGCACGGCCAGATCCGATCGGGTGGACTGGAACAGGCTCCAGATCTCGGTTTCCTGCTCCAGCTTGGTCGCCTTGGTCACCGGCAGATGGTGGAACGGGATGCCGTCGAAATCGAGATGCGCATAGGTCTCGCGCGGATGGTTGGAGATGATCCCCGTCACCTCCATGGGAATTTCGCCGATGCGCCAGCGATAGAGCAGGTCCGCGAGGCAATGGTCGAACTTGGAGGCGAGCAGGAGAACGCGTCGCTTCTCGTTCGGCGCGCGCAGCGTCCATTGCAGGTTCAGCGGCTGCGCCACCTCCTCGAACTGGGCGCGGATGGTGGCCAGGGTCGCATCACCCTCCACCACGTTGAACACGACGCGCATGAAGAAGCGGCCGCTCTCCGTGTCGTCGAATTGCTGGGCCTCCAGGATGTTGCAGCCGTGCTGGAACAGGAAGGTCGAGACGCCCGCCACGATGCCGGGGCGGTTGGGACAGGAAAAGGCGAGGACGAATTGGTCGGAAGGCGTGGTCATGGAATATCCATCACGTCGAAGGGGGATTGCGGGCGGAGGAGCGGAAAGCGCGCGGCGCGCCGCCTTCAACCTCGCCCCGTGCCCGTGAGCTGGAGGCCGAATTCCGCACCGGCTCCAACCAGCGCCCGCAGGAATGCCGGAGCGAAGGAGCGCGGCACCGCGAAGCGATAGATAGGGGCAGCGTCCGCTTGCCAGATCAGCACGGGGATCAGCGCCACCAGCGTCGCCGCCGCATCGCCGGCTTTAAAGACGCTGGGGTCGAGGTCGACCGGCACCAGCTTGGCCAGCGTGTCGCGCGTGCGCGGGCCGGAAAGCTGGATCACCACTTGACCGTCGCTCTGGTCCGTCAGCGCCGCGGTTTTGCCGAAGGCATGCCCGAGACGCTCCAGCAGCGGAGCGCCGGTGATGCCCTCGCCGACCACCAGGAAGCGCCCCGGCCCGGTGCCCACCAGCGTCAGATCGCCAGCGGACGCGGTGTCCGGTCCGCGCGGCAGCGTCAGGCCAAGTTTTTCCAGCGCAAGTTCGGCCACAGAGTCGAGCGCATCCCGGCGCGCCACCATGGTGGCAAGCGCGAGCGTGCCGACCAGCGCGGCCACGACGCCGGGCACGGGCGTGCGCGCGCCGTAATGCCCTTCGGGCACCAAGGCGCTTGCGGGAATTTCTGCAAGAAGCTCAGACACGCAGCCGCTCCCCTTCCGGATCGACGAAGCCCGGATCGCACACTTCCACCATGATGTCGCCGCCGCGGACAGGGTCATAGGCGCGCACCTTCTCGCCGATCCGCCCCCGTCCCCCCTTGAGGAAGCCGAGGCCGATCCAATGGCCGAGGGTGGGCGAATAGGCAACCGAACTCATATAGCCCTCGTCGTTCTCCATTGCCGGCGCGGCGCTAAGGGGCAGGAAATGGGCGCCGGCCCGCAGCCGCTGGGTGCGATCCACCGGCTTGAAGCCGATGAAGGTCGCGCGATCGGGATCGGCGAAGGCGGGCCGCCTCGCCATGACGCGGCCGATATAATCCTTCTTCGTCGACGCCATCTTGCCGAGGCCGAGATCGCGCGCGCAGGTCTGCCCGGTCAGTTCGTTGCCTGAGACATGGCCCTTCTCGATGCGCATCACGCCGAGTGCCTCGATGCCATAGGGCGTGATGCCGAACGGCGCGCCGGCCGCCATCAGCGCCCGCGTCAGCGCCGCGCCGTGCCGAGCGGGGACGGCGATTTCGTACCCCAGTTCGCCGGAGAAGGAGAGGCGGAAGATACGGGCCTTCACACCGCCCATCACCCGGCCTTCCACCGCGCCCATGAAGGGCAGGCCGGTGGTGGAAACGTCGAGCGGCGCATCCACCACCTTGGCCAGCACTGCGCGGGATTTCGGCCCGGCGATGGCGATCTGCGCCCATTGCTCGGAGATGGAGGCGAGCTGGACGTCCAGATCCGGCCACAGCACCTGGAGGCAGAATTCCAGGTGCTGATAGACTTTCGCGGCATTGGCCGTGGTGGTGGTCATCACATAATGGTCGTCGGCGAGCCGCGCGGTGGTGCCATCGTCCATCACCAGGCCGTCCTCGCGCAGCATCACGCCATAACGCGCCTTGCCCACGGCGAGGGTGGAGAAGGTGTTGATATAGACCCGGTCGAGAAAGGCGCCGACATCGCTCCCCTGGAGATCGATCTTGCCGAAGGTGGAAACATCGATCAGGCCGACGGACGAGCGCACCGCCTTCACCTCGCGGGTGACGGTTTCCAGCCAATCCGTTTCGCCGGGTTTGGGGAAATATTGCGCGCGCAGCCAGAGGCCGGTTTCCACGAACACGGCACCCTGCTTGCGCGCCCAGTCGTGGGTGGGGGTGGGCCGCGTGGGGCGGAAATCCTTCTCGCGATGGTGGCCGGCCAGCGCACCCAAGGCCACCGGTGTGAAGGGCGGGCGGAATAAGGTGGTGCCGGTCTCGCCGATGCCCTGGCCGGTCAATTCGGCCATGATGGCGAGCCCCGCCATGTTGGAGGACTTGCCCTGGTCGGTGGCCATGCCGAGCGTGGTGTAGCGCTTCAGCAATTCCACCGCCCGGAAGCCTTCCTTATGGGCGATGGCGATATCCTTGGCCGAGACGTCGTTCTGGAAATCCACGAACGCGAGGCCCTTCGAGCCCTGCACATGCCAGAAGGCGGACAGGGCGGTCGGCGTCTCGCCGGTCTCGGGCAGCGGCGCCGGAGTGGCCGCGAAGCCCGCATCGCGTGCCGCCGCAGCGCCTTGCGCGGTGCCGGTGGCAAAGCATTGGGCGAGCGAAAATTGTCCCGCCGCCGCTCCGGCCACGCTGAGCCCCGGCGGGGTCGTGTCGGGCACGAAGGCGGCGAGCGCTGAATAATATTTCGGCCTTCCGCCGAAATAGCTTGTCAGCGCGAGATTTGGCGTCGTCCCGCCCGAGATGCCCAGCACCTGGGCTTGAAGGGTCTCGGTCCCGCCCCTGGTGCGAACCGTGATGGCCGAGAGGCACTTGCCCGAGGTGGCGATCACTTCGCCGCCGGTGATGACGCGGATAGTGCGGGCCTTGGCGCCTTCCGCCAGCGCGGCCGGCACGGTCTCGCGCACATCCACGATGGCCGAGACCTTCACCCCGGCATCGGCCGTGTCGAAGGCGGCGCTCCAGGCATTGTCATTATTGGCGAACACCACGGCATTGCTGCCGGGCGCCACCGCATAACGCACCGCATAGCTGCGCAGCGCCTGGGCCGACATGACGCCTGGCCGGTCGTTGCCGCCGAACACGATCGGCCGATCGAAGGCGCCGGCACACAGCACGGCGCGCTGCGCGATGATCTTCCAATAGCGCTGGCGCGGCTGGAATGGCGCCGGCACCGGCAGATGGTCGCTCACCCGTTCCAGCGCGCCATAGGTGCCGCCGTCATAGACACCGAACACGGTGGTGCGTGGCATCACGCGGACCTTGGGGAGCGAAGCCAGTTCCGCCCGCGCCTTGGCGAGGAATGTATCGGGCGCGGCATCGTCGATGGCGGTGCGCTCGCTGTTCAGCCGGCCGCCGAGGATCGTATCCTCGTCCGCCAGGATCACCCGCGCTCCGGCACGCCCCGCCGTCAGCGCGGCCAGAAGACCGGACGGGCCGCCGCCGATCACCAGCACATCACAGAAGGCGAACGCCTTCTCATAACTGTCCGGGTCCGCCTCTTCCGCCGCCCGCCCAAGCCCAGCGGCACGGCGGATGGCGGGTTCGTAGAGCTTTTCCCACAGCGCGGCCGGCCACATGAAAGTCTTGTAGTAGAAGCCCGCGCCGAGGAAGGCGGAGAACCATTGGTTCGCGCTTAGCAGATCGAAGGCGAGCGAAGGCCAGCGGTTCTGGCTGGTGGCCTCCAGCCCCTCGTACAGCTCCGCCATGGTGGCGCGGGTATTGGGCTCGCGGCGGGCGCCGGAGCGCAATTCCACCAGCGCGTTCGGCTCCTCCGAGCCGGCGGAGAAGATGCCGCGCGGGCGGTGGTATTTGAACGAGCGGCCCACCAGCCGCACGTCATTGGCGAGCAGGGCGGAGGCGAGCGTATCGCCCGCGAAGCCCGTGTAGGACCTGCCGTCGAAGGTGAAGGCGAGTGGCGTCGAGCGGTCGATCAGGCCGCCGGAGGACAGGCGGCTCACGGCGTCACCTCGGATTTTAGCGCGCCCGGCTCGGGGGCATCGGGCTTGGCCGTGCGGGCGAAGCGGGCGCCGGAAATCGCGTGGGTGCGGGTGTCGCGGCTCACCACTAGCCACTGGCGGCAGCCGGCGGCGTGATACCACAGCTCCTCATGGGCCCCGGCCGGATTGTCGCGCAGATAGACGTAGTTGAAGAACGTCTCTTCCGCGTCCGGCATATCAGGAGCCGGGCGCGAGACGGTCGCATCACCGAGATAGGAGAATTCGTGCGCATCGCGCAGGCCGCAATAGGGGCAGGGAATACGCATGTCAGTGCAGGTTCGGCTGCGCGCCGACCCCCTTCTCGTCGATCAGATGGCCAGTGCGGAAACGGTCCAGGCGGAAGGCGGCGTTGAACGCGTGGGGCGCGTCCTTGGCCAGCGTGTGTGCGAAGCACCAGCCCGAGGCAGGCGTCGCCTTGAACCCGCCATAGCACCAGCCGGCATTGAGATAGAGGCCCGGCAGATGGGTCTTGTCGATGATCGGGGAGCCATCCATGGACATGTCCATGATGCCGCCCCAATGGCGCAGGATGCGCAACCGGCCGATGCGCGGAAACAGCGCCATGCCGGCTTCGCACACATCCTCAATGACCGGAAGGTTGCCGCGCTGGGCATAGGAATTATAGCCGTCGATGTCGCCGCCGAAGACCAGGCCGCCCTTGTCCGACTGGCTGATGTAGAAATGCCCCGCGCCGAAGGTGATCACCCCCGGCACCAGCGGCTTCAGCCCTTCCGATACGAACGCCTGCAATGCGTGGCTCTCGATGGGCAGGCGCATGTCCAGCAGCCGGGTGAGCCGCGAGGTTGAGCCGGCCACCGCGAGGCCCACCTTGCCGGCGCGGATCGGCCCGCGCGTCGTCTCGACGCCGACCACCGCATCGCCCGCGCGGATGAAGCCGGTGACTTCGCAATTCTGAATGATATCGACGCCGAGCCTGTCAGCGGCGCGCGCATAGCCCCACACGACCGCGTCATGCCGCGCCGTGCCGCCGCGCTTTTGCAGCAGGCCGCCTTGAATGGGAAAGCGCGACTGGTCGAAATTCAGGAATGGCGCCATCTCGCGCACCTGCTCGCGATCCAGCAATTCGCTATCCGCCCCGTTCAGCCGCATGGCATTGCCGCGCCGCGCATAGGCGTCGCGCTGGGCGTCGGAATGATAGAGATTCAGCACGCCGCGCTGGGAGACCATGGCATTGTAATTGAGGTCCTGCTCCAGGCCCTCCCACAGCTTCATGGACCATTCGTAGAACGGTTCATTGCCCGGCAGCAGGTAATTGGACCGGATGATGGTGGTGTTGCGCCCGGCATTGCCGGAGCCGACATGGCCCTTCTCCAGCACCGCCACGTTGCGGATGCCATGCTCCTTAGCGAGATAATAAGCGGTCGCGAGCCCATGGCCGCCGCCGCCCACCACGATCACGTCATAAGTCGGCTTAGGGGCCGCGTCGCGCCAGGCCGGGGTCCAGCCTTTCTGGCCGTTGAAGGCATTGGCGAGGATGGAGAGGACGGAATAATGCGACATGCCGTGCGGCTCACTCACGCGGGCGGATCGCCCTTCTGAGAATCCATACCGCACCTTAAAATCAGGTATGATATAATTATTACTTATACTGTCGGAGCCGAAGCCATGGCCTTGCGGAGCACGCCCCAGCGGGCGGAGTCCCTGCCGTTCGATCTGCGCACGCTGGAGGTCTTCCTGGCGGTGTGCGAGCAGGGCGCGATGGCGGGGGCGGCGCGCCAGCTCGGCCTCACCCAGCCGGCGGTGTCGCAGGCGGTGGCGGACCTTGAAACGCGCACCGGCGCGATCCTGTTCGACCGTTCGGTGCGGCCGCTGGGCCTCACCCCGGCCGGCGGCGTGCTACGCCAGCGGGCGAGCGCGCTGCTGTCCGAGGCGCGGCAGATCGCCCCCATGTTGCACGAAACCACGCATAGCCGCCTGCCGCTGCTTCGGGTGGGGCTGGTGGATTCCCTCTCGCGTGCCCTGGCGGCGCCCCTCGGCGCCCATCTGATGGCGCTGGCGGACCAGGTGTCGATCCTCTCCGGCCTTACGGCCTCCCACGCCTCGGCCTTGCTCACCCGGCAGCTGGACCTGCTGCTGGCGCCGGACGAACTGGAGGAGATCGAGGGGCTGGAGCGGTTCGCTCTGCTGATGGAGCCCTATATCCTGATCGCGCCCGCCGTCACGCCAAAGCCGGCACGCGTGGACGATCTTGCGGATTTGGCGGCACGCCTGCCCCTGGTGCGCTTTTCCGCCCGCTCCAAGACCGGCATCGAGGTGGAACGCCATCTGCGCCGGCTGAAGCTGGATTTGCCGCGCCGGCTGGAATTCGACACGCCCCAATGCGTGACCGCCATGGTGGGGCAGGGGGCGGGCTTTGCGGTGACCACGCCCTTGTGCCTGCTGGAAGCGGTGGTGCCCATGGCACAGCTCGCCTGCTGGCCGCTGCCCGGCCCGGCGTTCCAGCGCAGCCTCACTCTGATCGCCCGCCGCCAGGAACTCGGCCGCCTGCCGCGCGATGTGGCCGCCTTCTGCCGGGCGCATCTGGAGGAGAGGTGCTGGCCGCAGCTGCGTGCGGCGATGCCGTGGCTGGCAGAGACACCGCTGATGCCGAGATAAGGTGCGCCGCGCAAAAACATCGGCGTCGGTTGGGGGATTGGAGCTGGCGCGGTGGTCCGCCCTCGCGCAAAGCATAAGGCCCGGCGTGATGGCGCCGGGCCTTGCGATATGATTTCAGCAAATCCGCCGCGTCTCAGATATCCAGCGTCGTCTCGCGTTCCCATTGGGTGAGATGGCGGGAATAGGCGTTCCATTCCTCCATCTTCAGCTTCACGAAGCCGGTGACGAAGCTCGGCCCCATGCTCTCGGCGAGAACAGACGAGGTTTCCAGCGCCCGCAGCGCGTCCAGGAGGTTAAGCGGCAGCTTTTTCGCGCCCTCCACCTTGTGGCCGTCGGTATACATATTGATGTCGAGCCGCTCGCCAGGATCGCGCGCATTGGTGATGCCGTCGAGCCCTGCCGCGAGTACGCCGGCCTGGAGCAAATAGGGGTTGGCAGCGCCGTCCGCCAGACGGAACTCGAACCGGCCCGCATCCGGAATGCGGATCATGTGGGTGCGGTTGTTGCCGGTATAGGTCACCGTGTTCGGTGCCCAGGTGGCGCCGGAAATGGTGCGCGGCGCATTGATGCGCTTGTAGGAATTCACCGTCGGATTGGTGAGCGCGCAGAGCGCGTCGGCATTGTGGATCAGCCCGCCGATGAAGCTGTAACCAAGGTCCGACACGCCGAGCTTGCCCGCCTTGTCGGCGAAGGCGTTCTTGCCGTTCTTATCCCACAGCGAGACATGGACATGGCAGCCGGAGCCGGTGAGATTGATGAACGGCTTCGGCATGAAGGTCGCGCGCAGGCCGTGTTTCTCGGCGATGCTCTTGACCATGAATTTGAAGAACACGTGCCGATCGGCGGTGACGAGGGCGTTGTCGTAATTCCAGTTCATCTCGAACTGGCCGTTGGCGTCCTCATGGTCGTTCTGATAGGCGCCCCAGCCGAGCGACAGCATGGCATCGCAGATTTCCTTGATGACCGGATATTGGCGCATCAAGGCGGACTGGTCATAACAGGGCTTCACCGCCGTGTCGGCGACATCATGGATGCCCGTGCCGTCGGCATTGGTGAGGAAATATTCGCACTCGACCCCGCTCTTCATCTCGAAGCCGAGCGCAGCTGCGGCGGCGAGCTGCTTTTTCAGCACCGTGCGCGGCGCCTGCTCGACCAGCTTGCCTTCCATGTAGAGGTCGGAGGCGAGCCAGCCGATTTCCGGGTTCCACGGCAGCTGTATCAGCGAGGTGGGGTCCGGCACGGCGAACAGATCCGGATCAGCCGGGGTCATGTCCAGCCAGGTGGCGAAGCCGGCGAAGCCGGCGCCGTTCTTCTGCATGTCGGCGATGCCGGCGGTGGGCACGAGCTTCGCCCGCAGCCCGCCGAACAGATCCACGTAGGAGATCAGGAAATATTTGATGCCCCGTTCCTTTGCGACCTGTTCCAGATCGGCATCGGGGGCGAGGGCGGCGACTGCGGCGCGGCCATCGGCTTCGCGCGTCATTTCGGGCAAGCGGATCATGTCAAATCCTCTGGGAAGGTCTTGTCTTGTCGTTATCGCCGGTGCGCCCTGCGAGGGCGCACCGGTCCGGCCGGGCGATCAGTAGGCGCCGCCCTTGCCGGGAATCCAGTTGGTGCCTGCAAGCGGCACGCCAGCCATGGCGGCCGATTCCACCGTGAGGGCGACGAGGTCCTCCGGCTCCAGATTGTGCAGATGGCTCTTGCCGCAGGCACGCGCGATGGTCTGCGCCTCCAGCGTCATGACGCTAAGATAATTGGCGAGCCGGCGTCCCGCCTTGACGGGATCGAGCCGCGCCGAGAGCACGGGATCCTGGGTGGTGATGCCCGCCGGGTCCAGGCCCTCGTGCCAGTCGTCATAGGCGCCGGCGGTGCTGCCGAGGGCCTGATATTCGGCTTCATATTGTGGGTCGTTGTCGCCCAGCGCCACCAGGGCCGCGGTACCGATGGCGACCGCATCCGCCCCCAGCGCGAGCGCCTTCGCCACGTCCGCCCCGTTGCGGATGCCGCCGGAGACGATGAGCTGCACCTTGCGGTGCAGGCCGAGATCGCGCAGCGCCTGAACCGCCGGGCCGATGGCCGAGAGGATCGGCAGGCCGACATGCTCGATGAACACGTCCTGCGTCGCCGCCGTGCCGCCCTGCATGCCGTCCAGCACCACCACGTCAGCGCCCGACTTCACTGCCAGCGAGATGTCATAATAGGGGCGCGAGGCGCCGACCTTCACATAGATCGGCTTTTCCCAATCGGTGATCTCGCGCAATTCGCTGATCTTGATCTCCAGATCGTCCGGCCCGGTCCAGTCGGGATGGCGGCAGGCCGAGCGCTGGTCGATGCCTTGCGGCAGGTTGCGCATGCCGGCCACGCGATCGGAAATCTTCTGTCCCAGCAGCATGCCGCCGCCGCCGGGTTTTGCGCCCTGGCCGATCACGATCTCGATCGCGTCCGCCTTGCGCAGGTCGTTGGGGTTCATGCCATAGCGGGAGGGCAGATATTGGTAGACCAGGGTCTGGGAATGACCCCGTTCTTCGCTCGTCATGCCGCCGTCGCCGGTGGTGGTGGAGGTGCCGACCGCCGAGGCGCCGCGCCCGAGGGCTTCCTTCGCTTGGGCGGAGAGGGCGCCGAAGCTCATGCCGGCGATGGTGACGGGGGTCTTCAGCGTGATCGGCTTCTTGGCGAAGCGGGTGCCGAGCACCACGTCGGTGCCGCACTTTTCGCGATAGCCTTCCAGCGGATAGCGCGAGACCGAGGCGCCGAGGAACAGCAGGTCGTCGAAATGGGGCAGCTTGCGCTTGGTGCCGGCGCCGCGGATATCATAGATGCCGGTGGCCGCCGCGCGCCGGATCTCCGACAAGGTGTGCGGATCGAAGGTCGCGGAAAAGCGGGGCAGGGTGCGGGGGACGTTGGAGTGGGCGCTCATGATGGGATCGTCCTCACGCATCAATAGGCATCGACATTGTCGATGTGAAAATTGTAGAGCCGGCGCGCCGAGCCGTATCGCTTGAATTCGGACACGTCGATGCTGCCGGAAAGACCCGCTGCCGCCAGCTTGTCGCTGAGCAATTGCTTGTGCTCGTCGCGCAATTCTTTCTCGATGCAGTCGGCGCCCAGGCTCTTCACAGAACCACGCACGAACAGCTTGGCTTCATAGAGGCTGTCGCCCAGCGCCTCGCCGGCATCGCCGAACACGATGAGATTGCCCGACTGGCCCATGAACGCGCTCATGTGGCCGATGGAGCCCTTCACGATGATGTCCACGCCCTTCATGGAAATGCCGCAGCGGGCCGAGGCATTGCCGTCGATGCGCAGCATGCCGCCATGGGCCGTGGCGCCGGCCGCCTGGCTGGCGTCGCCCAGCACATGGACGAAGCCGCTCATCATGTTCTCGGCGACGCCCACCCCGGCATTGCCGTGGATGATGATGCTCGCCTGCTGGTTCATGCCAGCGCAATAATAGCCCACATGGCCCTCCACCTGGATGGTGAGGGGAGCGTCCACGCCGGCAGCCAAAGCATGGCGGCCGTTGGGGTTGAGCACGCGCCAGAGCTTGGCATTGGTCTCGCCGGTCGCCTTGTGCAGCGCGCCGTTCAGCTCGCGCAGCTCGCTTTGCGCGAGGTCGAAAGTGATGTCGGGGCTGAAGGCGTTCATGCGGCGCGGTCCCAGAAATAGACGGTAGCAGGCTCGGGCTCGAACACGCGGGCATCGGCGATGCCGGGCAGGTTCACCAGGGCGCGGTATTCGGAGGCGAAGGCCACATATTGGTCGGTCTCGGCCATCACAGCCGGCTTGCAGGCGATGGGATCGCGCAGCACGCCGAAGCCGCTTTCCGTGCCGACGACGAAGGTGAAGAAGCCGTCCAGATCCTTGAGCCCGGCTTCCAGCGCCTCGCCCAGGGTGGCACCGTTCTTCATGCGCCAAGTGAGATAGCCGGCGGCGACCTCGCTGTCGTTCTCGGTGGCGAAGGCGATGCCCTCGCGCTTCAATTGGCGCCGCAGGTCATTGTGATTGGAGAGCGAGCCATTGTGCACCAGGCACTGGTCGGCGCCGGTGGAGAAGGGATGGGCGCCGGCGGTGGTCACCGCGCTCTCGGTGGCCATGCGGGTGTGGCCGATGCCGTGGGTGCCGCTCATCTTCGGCAGGTCGAAGCGGTTGGCGACCTCACTGGGCAGGCCGATTTCCTTGAAGATTTCCATGCGCGCGCCGGTGCCGACGATGGCGACCTCCGGGTGATGGGCAGCAAGCGCCGCGCGCACGGCGGCTTCCTGGTCCGCCGGAACCTCGATCACCGCATGGCTGGCGCGCACCACGAGGCGCGGATCGCCACCGACCACCACCGAGAGCGAATGGGCGAGGCCCTCGAAATCATAGCCTTCCACGGCCCGCAGCGAGAGCTTCACATGGTTCGCCGCGCCGGTGCCATAGATGGCGAAGCCGGCGCTGTCCGGCCCGCGATCGGTCATCACGCACAGCATGGAAGAGAGCATTTGCCCAAGCTCTGGCTCGAGCTTGGGGTCTTTCAGAAAGATACCGACGATGCCGCACATGGCTGAACTCCGGTGGCCGAAACATGGCCGTCTCCAGAGTGGTACGCCGCAAGCGCCGCCCCGTCAACGCGGGCGGAATAAAATTTTCTCTCTAGGAAAAAGATGCTGGTGGGAGAGGGTCAGCGCGGGTCGCGCGTATAGACGATCACCGAGAGATAGGACATGGGCGTCACGATCAGATCCTCGGGCCCATGGGCGGCACCTGAATCGAACATCAGGGAATCTCCCGGACGCAGGTGATAGGTGCGGTCGGCATGGCGATACACCACCTCGCCGCTGAGCATATAGATGAACTCGACCCCGGCATGGCGGAAGCCGGTATAGGCCGCGGCCTCCTCGGACAGTGTGATCAGATAGGGCTCCACCACGATATCGCCGCCCAGCCCGTGGCCGAGCAATTCATATTGATGGCCCACTTTGGTGCCGCGCCGCTCGATGATGACGCCCTGGTGCGCGCGCACGAAGGAACAGTCGCGGCGCTCCTCGAAGGTGGAAAACAAGGTGGTGATGGGCACGTTCAGCGCTTTGGAAATGGCCTGGAGCGTCGCAAGGGACGGGGAAATCTGCCCGTTCTCGATCTTCGACAGCATTCCCACCGAGATGCCGGCCGCGCCCGCCAGATCGGAAACGGTGAGATCCAATTGCCGGCGGATGGCGCGCACCTGAATGCCGAGGGCATCTTCCAACGTGCTGGCAATCGCCGCGGGAGCGCCCGACCCGGTCTGATAGTCGATGACCTCGGCGGCCTCGCTTGCGGCCTTTGTCTTGCGCTCTGCCACTCTCTTGCCCCTAGTCCCGCGGAAGTGTCCTTCCTCTGTATCTTCCCGTGTCTTGGGCGCAATGGCTAGCGTTTCTGCGTGCACCGCCGCATCGGCCATCCGGCTGCGCCGAACGGCATAGGATTTCAGGCGGCGGAGCCCGAGGCGTGCGAAGGCTTCTCGCTCTCGCGTTGCAAGCGGTCGAGATGCTGGCGGATATGCGCGGCTTCGGCCGCCGAGGACGCCAGAGCGATCGCCTGGCCGAAGGCGATTCGCGCCTCTTCGGTGCGGCCGAGGTCCGACAGCAGCGCCCCCTTCAGTCCGAAGAAGTGGAAATAGCCCGAAAGGCGCTGGCCCAGCGGCTCGATCATCGCAAGCGCCGCGCCAGGGCCGCGCACCTTTGAAACCGCCACGGCGCGATTGAGCGTCACCACCGGGGAGGGTTGGAGCTGCTCCAGCATGGCATAGAGCAGATCGATCTGGCCCCAGTCGGTATCCTGCGGGCGTTCCGCGCGCGCGTGCAATGCTGCGATGGCGGCCTGCACCAGATAGGGGCCGGGCCGGTGGTGGCGCATCGCCTTGTCGATCAAAGCGAGACCTTCCGCGATCATGGTCGGATTCCACAAGCTGCGGTCCTGGTCGTCCATCAGGATGATGGCGCCGTCCGCATCCAGCCGCGCCGCCGAACGCGCATGCTGGAGCAGCAGCAAAGCGAGCAGGCCCATGATCTCCGGCTCGGTCTGGAACAGGCGCAGCAGCAGGCGGGCGAGGCGGATCGCCTCGTCGCAGAGGGGGCGGCGGGCATCGGCATCGGCGCCGGTGGCCGAATAGCCCTCGTTGAACAGCAGGTAGATCATGGCCGCGACCGCCGCGAGGCGCTCCGCGCGCTCCACCGCGCCGGGCGTCTCGAAGGGGACACTGGCCCGTGCGATGCGGCTCTTGGCGCGGGTGATGCGTTGCTCCATCGCGGTATCGCTCACCAGGAACGCCCGGGCGATCTGCGGCACGCTGAGCCCGGAGACGATGCGCAAGGCCAGCGCGACCTGTTGCGTCGCTGGCAGTTCGGGATGGCAGCAGATGAACAGCAGGCGCAACACGTCGTCGCGATAATGATCGCCGTCGAGCCGCTCGGCGAGGCTGTCCTCGGCGTCGCCGAGATCGGAAAGATGCTCCTCCGCCGGCAGCGGGGCGAGCTTGGCGCGCCGCCGGGTCTCGTCGATGCCGGAATTGCGTCCGACCATGATGAGCCAGGCGGCGGGGTCGCGTGGCGGGCCGTTCTTGGGCCAAGTGCGCAGGGCGCGCAGGCAGGCTTCCTGAACCGCTTCCTCGGCGAAATCCAGATCGCGGAAATAGCGCAGCAGGGCGGCGACCGCCTGTGGGCGCGCGGCGGCCAGCGTCGCGTCGATCCAGGCGAGATCGCTCATGGACCGACACTTCCGGGATGGAACAAGGCGATGGGGCGGATCTCATAGGCACCGCCGGGATTGGCGCGGCCGAGATCGCGCGCGGCATCGAGCGCTTCTTCCAGCGTGTCGAACTCGACCACATAGAAGCCGAGCAGCTGCTCCTTGGTTTCGGCGAACGGCCCGTCGATCACGAGAGGCGGGTCCTGGTCCTTGCGCAGCGTGGTGGCGGCCGTGGTGGGCAGCAGCCGCGCCACCGGTCCCAGCCGGCCGTCCCTTTCCAGTTTCTCATGCACCGTCATGAGCTTGGCCATGACGGCGTCATCCTCCTCCTTGGACCAGGAACAGACGACATCCTCGGAATGATAGCAAAGAATGGCATAGAGCATCGGGCAGCGTCCTCGTCCTGTCTAAGACGGGCAAGCTTACCCTCAGCCGACAGGCGCCCGGAATTAAAACTGGAACTTCTTCGCATTCCCATGTGGAAACGCCGGAGCAAAATGCGACAGGACACGGCAAGCACCCGCGCACGGCGAAGCCGTGGCGGGTGGTGCATCCAAGGAAAGAAAGGTGGAAAACGAAACGCGCCTCAGGCGCGTCCGTCAGGCGCGCTTCTTGCCGATTGCGATGCTCGGCATCTGTACTGGCATGCCTTCAGGGCGGGGAATGAGGCGGAGGTCGCTTTCGAGAACCACGCGCTCATGCTTTTCGGCCGAGGCGCGCACGCGGTACGAGCATTCCCCTCGTTCGAAAGGCATCAGCGCAACGATATCGTATGCGCCCGCTGTAGCCCGGTAAAACGGACCAATGGAAAGCTCGACGTGGTCGCCGAGTGAAAATTTATGAATTGACATGAAAATACTATACGCTCTTCGCGCTCGCAGGGCTACGACTTTACCGATACGCACGCGTGTTTGTTTTTCACGGGCTTCGCAGCCGAGGGTGCGGCAGCAAGGCCCGGCGGCATGTTCGGTGCCTGCCTCCCATTTCATCGCAGCACGTGAGGGTTTCCCCTATGACACTGCTTCTGCTGGCGCTTTTGACAGGGATCCTGTGCGGATTACGCACCATGACGCCGCTGGCGATGGTCAGTTGGGCGGCCGCGCCCGGCGCGCTTTCGCTCGACGGCTCCTGGCTGTCCTTTCTCGGCTCCACCGTGGCGGTCTGGGTGCTGACGATCTTCGCCCTCGGTGAATTGGTGGCGGACAAGCTGCCCTTCACCCCGAGCCGCAAGGTGCCCATGCAGTTCGGCGCCCGCATCGTCAGCGGTGCCGTGTGCGGCGCGGCGCTTGCGACCCCCGCCGGACTGGTCTTTGTCGGCGTCGCCCTGGGCATTGCGGGCGCGGTCATCGGCACGTTAGGTGGCGCGGCGGTGCGGACGCGCCTTGCCGCGCGGTTCGGTCGTGACCTTCCCGCCGCTTTGATCGAGGATGCGATCGCTGTCTTCGGTGCCCTGCTGATCCTCGGGAGCTTGCGATGAACCAGACCTTCGATGCCATCATCATCGGCGCCGGACAGGCCGGTCCGCCGCTCGCGGGCCGCCTGACCGGGGCGGGCATGAAGGTGGCGCTCATCGAGCGGCATCTCATCGGCGGCACCTGCGTCAACACCGGGTGCATGCCCACCAAGGCCCTGGTGGCGAGCGCCTATGCCGCCCACATGGCCCGCCGCGCGGCGGATTTCGGCGTGATCGTGCCGGGCGCGGTGGGCATCGACATGACGCGCGTCCATGCCCGCGCCCATCAGGTGACGATGAACGCGCGCAACGGCCTCACGGCCTGGATGGAGGCCATGGCGGGCCTCACCCTGTTCCACGGCCATGCCCGGTTCGAGAGCGCGACCGCCGTTCGGGTCGGCGAAGATCTCCTCTGCGCGCCCCGCGTCTTCATCAATGTCGGCGGCCGCGCCCTGGTGCCCGACATGCCGGGGCTTGCCGACATCGATTATCTCACCAACACCAGCATGCTCGATCTCGATGTGGTGCCGCACCATCTGGTGGTGGTGGGCGGCAGCTATATCGGGCTCGAATTCGCCCAGGCCTTCCGACGCTTCGGCGCCGAAGTCACGGTGCTGGAGAAGGGGCCGCGCCTGGTCGCCCGTGAGGACGAGGACATCTCCGCGGAAATCGCGCGCTTCCTCGCGGCCGAGGGGATCAACGTGCGCACCGGCATCGCCGCTCTGAGCTTCGCCAAGGCGGGCGAGACCGTGCAGGTGCGCGCGGAAGGGGATGGCGGGCCGCCGGAGCTGGAGGCGAGCCATGTGCTGGTCGCCATCGGCCGGGTACCCAATACGGGCGACCTCGGGCTTGATGCGGCGGGCATCGCGCGGGACGCGCGCGGCTATATCCCAGTCGACGATGCCTTGCAGACCAATGTGAGCGGGGTCTGGGCGATGGGCGATTGCAACGGGCGCGGCGCCTTCACCCATACGGCCTACAATGATTTCGAGATCATCGCCGCCAACCTGCTGGACGGCGCGGATCGTCGGCTGTCGGCTCGTATTCCCGCCTATGCCCTTTATACCGACCCGCCCTTGGGCCGCGTGGGGATGAGTGAGGCACAGGCGCGCGCGAGCGGCCGGCCGCTCCTGGTCTCGTCCCGGCCCATGGCGCGGGTCGGGCGCGCGGTGGAAAAGGGCGAGACCATCGGCTTCATGAAGATGGTCGCCGATGCGCAGACCAAACGTATTCTCGGCGCGGCCATCCTCGGCACGTCGGGCGACGAGGCGATCCACGGCATTCTCGACATGATGAACGCCGACCAGCCCTACGACGTCCTGCAATGGGCCGTGCCGATCCATCCCACCGTGTCGGAACTCATTCCCACATTGATCGGAGATCTGAAGCCGGCGCCTTGAGCGGGGGCGTTAGGCGCGCGAAAATATCTGCTGCGTCGCATCATTTTCCATGGCATTTGCTATTGCGATGCAGCAAGAGAGGTCCCATCTGCCATCCAGCTGGATGGTGTAGGGATGGTTGCCATGACGATGCTGGCCAAGGACATTCGGCCCAAGGCGCCGGACACCGAGAAGATCACGATCAATCTCGGCTTCGTGGACTTGGGTCATATCGACCTGCTGGTGCAGGAGAATTTCTATTCCAACCGGACCGATTTCATCCGCACCGCGATCCGCAACCAATTGGATCGCCATGCCGAGACGGTGCAGAAGTCGGTGGTGCGCAATCAGCTCGACCTCGGCCTGCGCCACTTCAGCCGCCAGGATCTGGAAAGCGTGCAAGCCGCCGGCGAGCGGCTGGACATCCAGGTGCTGGGGCTCGCCGTGATCGCGCCCGACGTGCCGCCGGAACTGGCGCGCGGGACCATTTCCTCCCTCCATATCCTCGGTGCCCTCCAGGCCAGCCCGGCGGTGAAGGCGGCGCTGAGCGACCGCATGCGCTGATCGGTTCCGCTCCCCTTTTTGCCCGCGCGCAAGCCTGGGCCGTCTCTTGCTTCCAACAGGAAGGCGCTCCGCGCGTGTCGGAAGCCTTTCAGTCCAGGACGTTTTCAATGCATATGCCCACCAAGATCGACATGCTGGAGGCCACGCGGCTGACCCGGGAAGGGCGGCTGGAAGAGGCCATGGCCATTCTGCGCGGCGCCATCGCCGAGGGGCATGCGCGGCCCGCGCCAACCGGCGCGTCCGGCCCGGGGCGCGAGGGGATCGACCTCTCCCCGCCGCGTAACGGCGGCGCATGGTCCCTGCCGTTCGACGCCTCTTCTGGCGCGCACACCGGGAAATCGGTGGCCGATTATCTACCCGAGGCCTTGCGCGGCCTGCTTTCCCCGGACGCGCCATCCGCCCCGTCGGAGAAAGAAGGGACGTTCGACGAGCATCTCTATTCCAATGCCGCCGGCAGCCGCAGCTACAAGCTTTATGTGCCCACCCTGTATCGCGGGCAGCGCCTGCCGCTGATCGTCATGCTGCACGGCTGCACCCAGTCTCCGGACGATTTCGCCGCCGGCACGCGGATGAACGAAATCGCCGAGGAGCACGGCCTGTTGGTGGCCTATCCCGCGCAGGTGCAATCCGCCAACGCTTCGAAATGCTGGAACTGGTTCAATACGGCGGACCAGAAGCGCGGGCAGGGCGAGCCATCGCTGATCGCCGGCATCACCCGCCAGGTGATGCAGCAATACGAGGTGGCGCCCGGCCGGATCTATGTGGCCGGCCTTTCCGCCGGCGGCGCGGTGGCGGCCATCATGGGCACCACCTATCCCGATCTTTATTCGGCCATCGGCGTGCATTCCGGGCTGGCGTGCGGGGCGGCGAGCGATATGTCGTCGGCCTTCATGGCCATGCGCCAGGGCAGCGCCGTGCCGTTCGTCGCCCGCACCCAGGGCGCGCGCGACGGCAACGGCATCGTGCCGACCATCGTATTCCATGGCGACCGGGACAACACCGTCCATCCCGTCAATGGCGACCACGTGGTGATCCAGTCGCGCGGCGGTGCCGAGCTGGACGAGGCGGTGACAAAGGGCACGAGCCCGGACGGCACCAGCTACAGCCGCACCATCCTGACCGATCCGCGCGGCCGCGTGGCACTGGAACATTGGGTGCTGCACGGCCTTGGCCATGCGTGGTCCGGCGGCAGCACAAAAGGCAGCTTCACCGATCCACGCGGCCCCGACGCCAGCCGCGAGATGGTCCGCTTCTTCCTGCGCCACGCCCACGCTGCGTCCGCGGCCTGAAGCGGCGGGGGGCGGCGGCTCCTGGATTTTCCGCGCGCCTGGCGAGCCCATGCGCGCGGCTGGTATTAGGGTCTGCTAGGGCGATAAAACAATCCTGCCGCAACGTCCGACGGGCATTGATCAGAGCTCAGGCCCCGTGGCTATATAGCACCAGATTGTCTTTCCGGCCGGTGCCACATGACCACTTTGAATGTCGACCTCAGCGCACAGCTGCAACAAACGCTGGGGCAACAAGGCGTGTGGGCCTATTCGGTCTATTTCGATTCCAGCGGCGCCCCGCAATGGACCACCCTGGTCGAGAACGGCGCAGTCACCGCGAGCAGCGCCATCGTTTTGCCGGAGCCCTATAACAGCGGCAAAATCTATTTTCTGGTTCAAAGCCAGGATCCCTCCCAGCCGAACAATCTTCAGACGCTCATCACGGGTGAGCAGGACATCTCCTGGAACAGCGCTGCGGCCTATGATTTCCGCTACGACAGCTTCGAGGTGACGCTGAAGGACCAGCCGGGGGACGTGGGCAACCTGACCTCGGTGGAAGGCTTCGGCCTGCCGATGCAGCTCGCCGTCACCTATGGCACCGGCGGGAGCGCGACCACCGATACCCGCGGCTATGGCATCACCGGCACCAGCCTGTTCCAGGCCATCGCCGATATCAATTCCAGCAACACCTACGTTTACAACTATACCAGCGGGCCGTTGCAGGGCGACCCTCGCGCCGGCATTTCGCCGTCCCAGGCGGTCAGCGTGAACGCGCCCAACAGCTTCAGCGCGTCCGACTGGAACGGCTACGTCACGAGCCTTGAAACCAGTGTCGCGAACCAGCCGATTTCCGTCGCCGGCTTCTTCAACGGCGCGCCGGATGCTAACGGCAATTGGCACAATGCCGGCTTCTTCTCCTATTCCCTGCAATGGGACGGCACGAATTTCTGGCTCGCGCCGGACGCCAGCAGCCAGATCCAGGGCTATATCAAGATCTCGCCCGAGAACCTGGAAAACAGCATCTATTCGACCCTAGGCTCGGTCGAGATCTATACCAACCAGACCGATGCCACGCCCTATCAGATATATGGCGACCCCTCGCCGGAGATGAATACCGGTGAGAACAACCAGTGGGGCGAGGTTCTCACCCAATTCCTCACCGGGTTCACCGCCGGATTCTACAATACCACCGGCCAATCCTATAATTCCGGGATCACCGCCCCCATCGATCTCAATTCCAACTGGAACTGGGACCCGACCTACGCCTTCGGAAAGAACCTCACGAGCGGGGTGACGCCGACCTATATGGACCCCTATTCGGAGATTTATTACTTCAACTCCAATTCCTACGGGTCCGGCTATTCCGACAATCTGATGAAGCAGTACAGCGTCGGCGGGCCGCTGATCTCGGTCTATGATCCCGCGCTGGGCGCCAACGTCTCCACCATCAACCTGACCCTGTACGATGATGGCGAGCAGCCGCAGGGCTATATTCCGCCGGTCATCTATAATTATATCGCGCCGGGGCAGGGGGGCTATGCCGAGCCGGTGTGGGTGGGCGACGGCACCAATATCGTGATGTCGTTCGCCAACCAGAACATGGTGCTGGCGGACGGCACGCCCATCACGCTCAGATTCTATGCCGGCGAAAGCAATTCCATTCCCCAGTGGCAGGAAGTGACGATCACCCCGCCGGCCGGGTCAACCCTTTGGCAGAATTGGAATCTCGCCTACGATTCCGCCACCGGCACCTATTCCGCGAGCCCGCAGGCGGGGTCTTCCCAGCCCGAAGGCAGCATCCTGATCAACCAGATTCCCAAGGCCGCCGATGGGGTTGCCTGGTATCAGCTGCTGGTGGGCGAGGGCGACGCGCAGAAGACGTTCAATCTCTATACGACCATGTCGGGCTCGCAATTCCTCAATCCGGACTATGTCGGGCAAGAGGGCAGCCTCGCCGTCGACGGGTTGGCGCTGGTTACGCCGCCGTCGACCGGCGCCCAGACCATTCCCACCTTCACCCTCAGCTTCGCCTATAGCGGCACCACGACGCTCGATCCTTCGCTGCTGGTGCCGAACACCAATACGAACTTCATCGCCACCTTGCCGGCGCCCAATGCCCCGGTGGCGGGGACACTGGCGGGGGATGTCTTCACGGCGGTGGCGAACCAGGCGAGCCAGGTCACCAACACCATCACGGTCGGCGACGCGGAGGTGGCGTTCGGCTGGACGGGATTGAATTCGGCGACCGGCACCCCCTCCTGGGTGTCCGGCTATACCAATAAGATCGGTGCGCTCAACGTGGCGCAGATCAGCTTCGCCGGGCAGGGGGTGAGCGGGCCGCAACCGGTCACGGCGGTCGCGGACATCGACGGCCAGTGGGTCACCTCCGCCATGCAGCAGTTCGGCAATGGAACTTATGCCGTTACGATGCATGAATATTCCGCCTCCGACACCGGCTTTGCGACGCCGCTCGGCCCGGTCTCCAGCCCGCTGACCCTCACCGTCAACGTGGCCGATCTGGCGCTTCAGGCGGCGGGCAATGGCGGGCTCTCGCTGGTGGCGGCCGGCGGCACGGCGGGCAATTGGGTGCGGCTCGACGTGCTGCAGGCGGCCCAGGCGACCGGCGCCACGCTGCTGCTCTATGCCGTGGACGCGACCGGCCAGCTGATCGGCCGCGACGGCACGGTGGGGGGCGCCGTGACGCTCGAGGATGCAATCCTCGCGCGGGTCGGCGCCGCGCCCGACGACCATGGGGTGAACCTGCTCAAGGGCGGGCAATCGGTCTGGCTCGGGGTGGGGGAGCAATTGCGCTTCGCGGTCCTGACCGGGGATCATGTGCTCAACCCCACCCCGGCGGTGGATGTGTCCAGCGCGCCGGGCGGCGGGCTGCATATCGCGGTCGCAGGGCTGGAACTCAACGCCACCACCGACAATACCCTGGCGGACGCGGCGGTGCTCGCGGGCAGCCAGCGCATGAGCGGCCTGCCGGTGGTCTATCTCCAGCATGGCGAGACGCTCGACGTCCAGGTCACGGGCAGCAGCGCGAACACCAATAGCTTGGGCTTCGTGCATATCGACGTGGATGCCGCGACCGGCGACTGGAGCGTCGGCGGGGTGCCGGCGGGCGATACCGAGGCTTATCTTTCGGCGGTGCGTAGCCATCTCGATCCCGGCCTGCTGGCGACCAGCGGCGGCGCCTTCAACCAGACCCTCCATTGGACGGTATCGGGGACGACCGGCTTCTACGCGCCGGTGCTGCTCACCCCCTCGGGGGAAACCTTCGTCATCGGCGAGAATAATCCCGGCGGGCGCGAACAGGTGCGCATGTATGGCGAGAATACCTTCGGGTTCGAGGATCTCGCCTACAACCAGGGGTCGGATTTCGACTATAACGACATGATCGTCCGCCTTGC
This sequence comes from Roseixanthobacter finlandensis, assembly GCF_043195105.2. NCBI lineage: Bacteria > Pseudomonadati > Pseudomonadota > Alphaproteobacteria > Hyphomicrobiales > Xanthobacteraceae > Roseixanthobacter > Roseixanthobacter finlandensis. The sequence goes on from NZ_CM195536.1 coordinate 1,915,423, forward strand.
CCCGGCTTCGGGCCTGTTTCTTTGAAAACAGGCCGTTTCAGGCGCCGGCACTTGAAAAATGTTTCACGTGAAACAATGGGTTAGCGCGGACGAATAGGGGTTTTGTGGCCCTTCTCCGCGCCTCTCCGCCGGTTGAAACCGCCATTTCGGCCGCACGTTCGGCCGATGAACTTCGCCGAGCGGAAAGAGGGGTTGCGGCGCTCCCGTGCGGCCGGATCGCCACAGCGCTGTCCGCCGCCCGCCCGCTTCACGGCATCTCACGTCTCGTCGTGCAGACGCACGTCCCTGGGAATACGCGTCATCCAAATACCGGCGTCGAAGGGAGCAAGAGACGCCGCGATCGGACCTTCCCCACCCCAAGAATTTTTCGCGCGATTGTCCAAAGCGCAGTGCAATTTGCGCGGTGAAACGCTAGTATTGTCGATACAAATAGAAAAATACCGGCCCGCCGCCCTGATTTTCGTGTGGCGCGGTGAGGTTTTCTCAGCGGAAATTCTTGGGGGGAATATGGGACGATACAAGCGACCCTTGCGGGCGTTCGCGGTTTCATGCCTGGCGCTGCTGGGCGGGGCAAGCTCTAGCATTGCTTTAGCCGCCGAAGCGCCGCCCTTCATGAACATCATTGTCGGCGGGGCCGCGCCCAGCGCCGCCGAGACGGCAAAGCAGGACGTTCTGGCGCTGAACACCGCGATGTTCGCGCTCTATGGGGATTCCGGCCGGATCATCTCGGAGAATATCCTGGCCCAGCATCCCGTGATCCTGGCACTGTTCTCCGGGGCCGGCGGGCGTTTCCTGCTGTATCGGCCGGGCCAGCCGCGCCTGGAGGCGCCGCCGGTGCCGGAGGTGTACCAGCTGCTCAAATCCATCGGCCACAGCACCATGGTGCTCTCGGTGCTCGCTGGTCCGCATCTGGACAAGCCCACGGACCTCAGCTGGGTGTCGCCCATGACCGCGTTCCGCGCGCAGATGCAGGCGGCGCTGGACAGCCTCGACAAGACCACCATGCCCGCGGAATGGCGCCCCAACAACGCGCAGATCCTCAAGGACAATATCGCCTTCATGGACGAGAGCCTGAAGAAGGGCGTGATCACCTTCGATGCCTTGGCCGCCTTCACCAAGAAGCAGGGGCCGCAGCTGAAGAAGAGCATCGCCTGGGCCGCGCAGACGCAGGTTGCCCATTGGATGGGCGTTGTCGCCGAATGGAAGGCCATGCTCGGCCCGGACTGGGACAAGACCTATGCCGCCAGCAACACCATCTATGTGGCCCGGCAGAACAACATCCTCTACAGCGTGCTCGCCCAATTCTTCGGCCCGGAGGCGATCAATTCGCGCCTGATCCTGATCGAGACCGTCTCCTTCACCACCACGCCGGAAGACATGCTGGGCTCGCTGACCCGCATCATCGCGGATCGCACCGTGGGCGGCCTGTTCTTCGGCAATAATGCGGTGATGGATTACGAGCTGATGGGCGGCGATGCGCGCGATGCCATCATCGCCGACGCCACCAAGCGCGGCATGACGCCGTTCCTGCCGCCCCTGGTGCCGTTCGGCTCCAAGCAATGGCCGACGCTGATCACCCCCGGCCCCGGCCCGGCGACCCTGTCGCAACTGCCCTGACGCGAACCCGGCGCGCCCACCGCGCGCCGGTTTCGTTTGCGAAATCCTCCCGCATCGGCGACGGAGCTGTTCCTGTCATGGACATCAACACCATTCGTCAGATCGAGCGGCCACGCTCCGCCGCCGAGGTGACCCATTGGCGCGAGGGCTTCGCCTGGCTGTCCGGCGGCACCTGGCTGTTCTCCGAGCCCCAGCCCGCCCTCGACACGCTGATCGACCTGCGGGCCTTCGATTGGCCGGACCTGACCGTGGGGCCGGATGGGCTGGAGATCGCCGCGACCGCCCGCATCGGCGCGCTGGATGCCCTTGTGACGCCGCCGGAATGGACCGCCGGGCCGCTGCTCCAGCTTTGTAGCCGGGCGCTGCTGATGTCGTTCAAGATCGCCCATGAGGCGAGCGTCGGCGGCAATATCTGCATGTCGCTGCCGGCCGGCGCCATGATCTCGCTCACCGTCGCGCTCGAAGGCACCTATACGCTCTGGCCGCGCGACGGCGCGCCGCGCACCGTGAAGGCGGTGGATTTCGTCACCGGCAACCATGCCAATATCCTGGCGCCGGGCGAATTGCTGCGCGCGATCCATCTGCCGGCCGCGGCGCTGAAGAAGCGCTTCGCCTTCCGCCGGTCCTCGCTCTATCACCTCGGCCGCTCGGCGGCGCTGCTGATCGGCACCAGCGGGCCAGATGGCGACCTGCTGCTGACCATCACCGCCGCCACCTTCCGCCCGGTGCAGCTGCATTTCGCGGCCTCGCCGAGCGTGGAGGAGTTGCGCCACGCCATCGCCGCCGCGATCCCGCACGAGGGCTATTTCGACGACGTCAACGGCCTGCCGGCCTATCGGCGGCATCTCACCTTTCACTTCGCCGAGGAAATCCGGGCGGAACTCGCCGGGCCGGGAGCTGCCGCATGAACTTCTCCATTGACGGACACAGCTTCTCCGTCGAGCCGCGCCCCGGCCAGTGCCTGCGCACGTTCTTGCGCGAGCGCGGCGATTTCGGCGTCAAGAAGGGCTGCGACCAGGGCGATTGCGGCGCCTGCACCGTGTGGGTGGACGGCGCGCCCATCCATTCCTGCCTGATGCCAGCGTTCCGCGCCGCCGATCGCAAGGTCACCACCATCCAGGGCCTCGCGAACAGCGATGAATTGCACCCGGTGCAGCAGGCCTTTCTGGACGCCCAGGGGTTCCAGTGCGGCTATTGCTCGGCCGGCATGATCATGACCATTGCCGCCCTCGACGACGCGCAGCGCGCCGACCTGCCGCGCCATCTCAAGGGCAATCTGTGCCGCTGCACCGGCTATGCCGCGATCCACGATGCCATCGACGGCGTGGTGAATGTGAGCGACGACATCGCCGGCAACGCCTGCGGGGCGAGCCTGCCGAACCCGTTCGGGCCGGGCATCGTCACCGGCCATGCGCGCTATACGATGGACGTGGAGGTGCCTGGGCTGGCGCATCTGAAGGTGCTGCGCGCGCCGCACGCCCATGCCCGCATCCTCTCCATCGACAAGGCCCCCGCGCTGGCGGTGCCCGGCGTGCTGGAGGTGTTCACCTGGGAAGACGTGCCGCGCCGGCTCTACAGCACCGCGACCCACGAGGACCATCTGGTCGATCCCGACGACACTTATATGCTCGACGATATTGTGCGCTTCGTCGGCCAGCGGGTGGCGGCGGTGGTGGCCGAGAGCGAGGCGGCGGCGGAAGCCGGCTGCCGTGCGCTGAAGGTGGAATACGACGTGCTGCCGGCCGTGTTCGATCCCGAACTGGCCATGGCCCCGCAGGCGCCGGTGCTGCACCACAAGGGCGGCGAGGCCCATGGCAACGTGTTCGCCGAAATCCGCGGCGAGGTGGGCAGCATCGCCGAAGGCTTCGCTGAGGCCGACGCCATCCACGAGCGCACCTACACCACCTCGCGGGTCCAGCATGTGCATCTGGAGACCCACGGCTCCATCGCCTGGAAAAGCGAAGACGGGCGCATCCATGTGCGCACCTCCTCCCAGGCGCCGTTCATCGCCCACGAGAAGCTGTGCCATCTGTTCGGCTTCATCCCCGCCGACCTGCACGTCTTCACCGAGCGCGTCGGCGGCGGGTTCGGCGGCAAGCAAGAGATGCTGACCGAGGATCTCTGCGTCCTCGCGCTGCTGAAGCTCGGCCGGCCGGTGAAGTGGGAATACACCCGCGAGGAGCAGTTCATCGGCGCCAGCACGCGCCACCAGATGACCACCCGCGTGAAGCTGGGCGCCAAGGCGGACGGCACGCTGACGGCCATCGAGATTCGCGTCGTGTCCAACACCGGCGCCTATGGCGGCCATGGCAGCGAGACGCTCGCCGCCTCCCTCTCCAGCCCCATGAGCGCCTATCGCTGCGCCAACAAGAAGGGCGAGGGCTTCGTCGTCTATACCAACATGGTGCCCGGCGGCGGGTTTCGCGGCTATGGCGCCTCGCAGACCACATTCGCCATCGAATGCGCCATGGACGACCTCGCCAAGCTGCTCGGCATCGATCCCTTCGCCCTGCGCCGCCGCAACATGGTGACCGCCGACGATTGGATCGAGGCGATCTGGAGCGGCGTGTCGGACGTGGAGTTCGGCAGCTACGGCCTCGACCAGTGCATGGACCTGGTGGAAAACGCCCTCGCCACTGGCGAGCGGCGCCCCAAGCCCGAGGGTGAGCATTGGGCCGAGGGCACCGGCATCGCGCTCGCCATGCTGGAATCCGGCCCGCCCACGGAGCACCGCTCCGGCGCGGTGATGGAATTGCTCCCCGACGGGCGCTATCACCTCGCCGTCGGCTCCACCGAAATGGGCAATGGCTCGGTGACCTCCCATCGCCAACTGGCCGCGAGCGTGCTCGCCACACGCGCGGACGCCATCGACATCATCAATGCCGACACCGACAAGGCCCCGTTCGACACCGGCACCTTCGCCAGCACCGGTACGGTGGTGGCCGGGCAGGCGGTGACGCTGACCGCGACCGCCCTGCGCCAGAACATCCTCTCCTACGTCGCCCGCATCACCGGCACCGCGCCCGGCGACTGGATGCTGGAGGCGGGCGCGGTGGTGAACGGCAACACCCGCATCGCGCTGCCCGAGCTTCACGCAACGGGCACGGCGGCGGGCCATCGCTTCCAGGCCAAGCGCAAGGCCTATCTCGCGCCGCGCACGGTCGCCTTCAACGTGCAGGGCATCCGCCTTGCCGTGCATCGCATCACCGGCGATATCGAGATCCTGCAAAGCGTGCACGCCGCCGATATCGGGCGTCTCATCAACCCCATGCAATGCCGGGGGCAGATCAACGGCTCCATCCTCATGGGGCTCGGCTGGGCGCTGACCGAGCATATGGATTATGACGAGAGCGGCCATATGAAGAACGCGGCGCTACGCAATTACCGCATTCCAAGCTTCGCCGACGCGCCGCGCACGCAGATCCTGTTCGCCGACACTTATGACACCATCGGCCCGCTGGGCGCCAAGGCGCAGGGGGAATGCGCCATCAATCCCATCGCGCCGGCGGTTTCGAACGCCTTGTTCGACGCGACGGGGGTGCGGTTCGCCAGCCTGCCGTTCACGCCCGATCGCATCTTCGACCAGTTGCAGCCCCTCCCATGAGCGCGCCGGACATGAGCGCCCCGCCCAATCCATCCTCCGCCGTCACCATCGTGACGCAGACCCGCGTGCTGCCCGGCTTCGAGGAGGCGTTCGCGGTCTGGCAGGAGCAGACCAGCGCCTCCATCGCCGCGCTGCCGGGATTTCTCGGCCAGACCCTGATGCGCCCGAGCCCGCCCGCGCAGGTGGATTGGGTGATCCTGCAGCGCTTCGAAAGCAGCGCCGCCGCCATCGCCTGGCTGAATTCACCGGCCCGCCTCGCGCGCATCGCTGGCGCCCAATCCATGCTGGTGGGGCGCGACGACGTGCACATCGTGCCGGACGGCGCCTCCGGCGTGCTGCCGGCGGCGGTGTCCGCGGTGATCTCGACGCGCATCAAGCCGGGGCAGGAACTGGCCTATCGCGCCTGGGAACAGCGCATCGCCTCCGCCCAGACGCGGGCGCCGGGCTTCCAGGGCTATCGCTTCGAGCCGCCGATCCCCGGCGTGCAGGACGATTGGCTCTCGATCCTGCGCTTCGACAGCGAGGAGAATCTTCAGGCCTGGCTCACTTCCCCCGAGCGCAAGGCGCTGCTGGCGGAAGCGGAGCCCTTCACCGAGGAGTTCCACGCCCGCATCGCCCGGTCCGGCTTCGACCAATGGTTCGCGGGCGGCAGCGCGAAGGGGCCGCCGCCGGCGGTGTGGAAGCAGAACATGATCGTTCTGATGCTGCTCTATCCGGTGGTCTATCTGTTCGGCATCGCGGTGCAGAACCCGGTGCTGATGGGGTGGGCGGGGCTCGCCTTTCCCGTCGCGCTGTTCATCGGCAATGTGGTGAGCGTGGCGCTGCTGAATTATCTGGTGCCGTGGGCGAGCGGCCGCTTCGGCTGGTGGCTCAGCCCGGCCGCGCCCGCGCGCGGGGTGGATCTGCGCGGCGCGGCGATCATCGCCGCCATCTACGCCGCCCTGCTGGTGGTGTTCACCCTTTCCTCCTGACGCGCGCGGGGCCGTCGTGCGCCGTGCGGCGCCGGCCCCGATCGTCGCAAACCCATTCCGCGCAAGGATTGCCGCGCCTGTCATCCACAGGCGCGCCTGTCGTTTCTGCCGGCTATGGACAGCGCGCCAGGGAGACACTATACACACCCGTCTCCAAGAGGTTTCGGCCTCGCGGACGCCCAGGTAGCTCAGTTGGTAGAGCATGCGACTGAAAATCGCAGTGTCGGTGGTTCGATTCCGCCCCTGGGCACCATTTCCCTTATAATTCAATGACTTAGCCCCGGTGATACAAGCCGAGGGATACAACTTGAGTCGTTGGCTTTTATCGCTGCCCTATTTGCAGAGGTCCCGGCATGGCGTCTTTCGCTATCGCCGGGCGGTTCCTTTGACGCTCAGGGGAGCAGCCGGGAAGCGGGAAATCCTCACCTCGCTGCGGACCAAAAATCCAGCGGACGCGGAGTTGCGCCTTCTGCAAGCGCATTTGGACGCTGAAACGTGGCTGAGAGCCCTTCGGCCTGATGCGCCAATCGAGCCGCTGCCCTGGCCCTTCCGCAGCTTGGACACGCCTGTTAGGACCGCCTTGCAGCCTCAGGGCGCTTCAAGTGCCCAGCTTGTGCCCCCAATGGCGCCCCAGGCGCCCAACGCAAACCAACTGAATCCGGTCACGCTTAGCGGTGCGCTTGCCCTCTACTTGACCCATAAGGAGGACGAATTCGCCACTTTCAAAGGCCGGCAAAGGCAAGTGCGGCTGAACGAAAAACACCGGGTAATCAGATATCTCACGCAAGCGCTGGGGAGCGATAAAGCGGTGGTCTCCCTCACACGGGAGGACGCCAGAAGCTTCCGTGATTTCCTCAGGGGCAATGGACTCGCCCCCGGCTCCATCAATAAAAACATAAAAATTGCAGCTGCGATCATACAGACCACGCTGATCGAGTATCAGCTCACACTCAGAAACCCATTCCACAATTTCCATGTGGCCAATGAGATTGCTGATCGAGATGCCCGCCTTCCCCTCAGCACGGAGGAAATCGACACCGTTCTGCGGCTCAAGGTGAACGACGAGCTATTAGCCATCGTCAAGCTCCTGGCCTTCACCGGCGCTCGCCTGAACGAAATTGCCGGCCTGACGTGGGAGGACATTCGGCTTTCTTCAGCCGGCCAGGAAATTGCGCATATCGAAATCAGAGCAAACGCCGTGCGCAGCCTCAAAACTGCCAATAGCCGGCGCACCGTCCCGTTGATTTCCGTTGCGGAATATACCATACTCCAATACCGTAAAATGATCTCAGACACACCTTCGCCGTCTGCTCCGGTCTTCCCCCGATATGGAAGGCCTGGTGGCTCGGACGCTGCATCTGCGGCCCTGATGAAGGCGCTTCGGAAGGCCGGCATCACTGATGCTCGGAAATCAATTCATTCCTTACGCCACGCTCTGAAACAGATGTTGCGGGAAGCCGGGTGCCCTAAGGACATCAGGGATGCGATTCAGGGCCACGCCTCGGGAGATATTGCGGAGAATTACGGGCTTGGCCACTCCCTTAAACAAATGATTTTTTGGATCGAAAGTGTATTTAAAAATACAAAATTCTTAAATTAGTGGATTTCTCCGCAAGAAAACCATAACTACATTGACAATACCCAGAACAATGTGATATGATATATGTATAAACTTGCCATTTAGCTGAAACAAAGACAGCAGAGAGCGATCAACCCCAGAGATCTTGAGCGTCGTCTATTGGATGGCGGACGGACATCGGATTGCCCTGTGAACGAACGGGTCTCATCCAAACCAGCAAGCTGATAGCAAGGCATCGCGCCGCCCGCTGTGTCCACAAAATTATAAATAATAACGAAAGGAGGCAACAATGAATGAAAACTAAACAAAAACTCAGCCTAACCCTCAGAGTGAGGGTCGACCCCGACACCGTATTAGCGTTATCGACGCTCGCTAAGCGAGACGACTCAGATCACAGTAAGATTATTCGATTATTGATATGGCATGAATTTAATCGTCATGCCGAGTTGGAAACGATATCTTAAATTCAATTCATTCAAGAGAATGATACATTTAATATCGACATTATGAAATACATAAGCGAGCGCATTTCGCCGCATATGAACGTGAAACTCAAAAAACACCCTGCACGTATTTAGCCTCTGCAAATTCACATTTCAGGGCATTTGTAGAATATTGCCTATAACAATAGGAACATAATTAAACAATAAATTATAAGGAAACAGTATATATGAACCATATAGATATAACAAAAAATAATATACATTATATTACAAACAGGATTCTGATTGACGGCGACATTGAGGAGTTTCGCTCCCTGAAACGCTGCAAATCACAATCAAATATATATCACATAACTCTTACTTTTAACCAAAATAGATTTTCATCAGCGAGTTTCTATGGAGCATCATATAGGCAAAGATATCAAAATATCGACAATATCACTCCGATATTATTCGACCTCGTTCGCGGATGGTATGTGAACGGTCTGCTGAGGCATGCTATCCCGCATTTCAATAGACCAAATAAACAGAAAATATTACCAAAATTTGTCTGCTATATTGATGACAAGAGCGACGACAGCCCACGCCCTCACGTCCATGGAATAATGTGGGTGCCAGAAGACAAGAATTCCCGCATTCATCAATGGCTTACTTCCGGGAACGGTGACTTCTCATGGTATCATATCGAACCACGGGGCAATTATCACTGCCGTCCGATACCCGATGACCAGATCGGAAATGTTTTTGGATATGCCTCAAAATACTTCCAGAAACGATATTCTGACGCCCCTCAATATCTCGCAATGAAGCTGCCAAATTGAATGCAGCCCCTTACCTTGCTTAAGAAGCCGCTCAAATCAATATATTACATGTATTTATTTTATAATAAATTTTCGATATATGCATATACGCCAGATGAAATAGTTTCGATATTGATCGCAATCAACACACTTATATAGTCAATATCCGATTTTGTATCGAAGCCAATCCGAAACATCTGCCCCACCTCCCAATCGACATGATAAGCTATTGGAAGGTGAGGCGACCTTCGTCCCTACGGCATTCAACCGCCCCATCGCGCCAACCCAGCCGCCGCAGCTTCTGGCGCATCCTTAATACGATAAACCGATTGGCGCGAAAGACCGGTCATCGCCGCAATCTCACTTACGCCAACTCCCTTAGATAGAGAATCCCTTACCGTTTCGAATTGCTCCGCTGTAAAGCTGGGCTTTCGACCTCGATAGGCATCCCCTCGCCCCTTGGCATGCTCGATGCCAGCGCGTTGCGCCTCTTTTGTCGCTTCGGCCTGCGCCTGTGCGGTAGCGGCCATAAATGCGATCAACGCATCCCGAACGGCCTGCTGCATGGGGTCCCTGGTAGCGCCATCAAAGGTGAGGCCATTGATCACCGTTCGGATAATTACCCCTCGCCGCATGAACTCCCGAATGGTGTCCGTCACATCCTGATAATTGCGTCCCAAGCGATCGACCCACCGCACGAGCAATGTGTCACCGGCTCGGAGTATGTCGAAAAGCCTCCGGCCTTGGGGCCTTTCACTCAGTTTCGTGCTGACGCCGGATACGCCTTCGTCGGAAATCACCTCATCGATCTTGAAGCCCGCCTGCTCCGCATGCTTGCGCTGGTGAGCGATGGTCTGATCGACGGTCGAAACACGAGCATAAAAAATGGTCGCCAATTCGTTCCCCCAAAACGTCCGTTGATATGATGTCCGTATAATATATGTCCGAAATGCAAAAATCAACCCTTACGGACACTTGAAATGGGCGCTGACTAAGTGTCCATTAGGGCATGCGCTATCGAACATCGTTCGAAAGTTTCGACACCAGTATTGAGAGGATTGCTATAGGACTCCCTCACTCATGTTTGCGCTTCAGCCAGCGGTCGCCCCGGCCATTTACTTTTGGGGCAAAAAATTCTTAAGAAGGCATTCCGATTTTGAATTTTCGAAAATAGTATCCGCCTTACACTTAAAACCGGAGATTGGAAGAAGCTCACTCTGATGATAAAATCCAAGTTAGATTTATAGAAAGAGATATCAGATGCTTCGCGATGAGATTGATAATGCAAAACGGACTGTTACCACTGAAAGCGTTCAAATAACAATTGGCGAAGTTGCCAATATGTATATGAATCAAGAGCTTAATATATTTCCAGATTTTCAACGATTATTTCGATGGAGCTTAACAAAGAAATCTAACTTTGTTGAATCGATCCTAATAGGCATCCCGATACCTCCGGCATTTGCTTATGAAAATTCGAATGGAACGTGGGATCTTATCGATGGTCTCCAGAGAATTTCAACAATTCTCGAGTTTATGGGCGTATTGAAAGATCCTGATACGGGCGAGATAGCAAGATCTAAATTGATATCTACCAAATATTTGCCGTCTCTAAATGATGTTGTTTGGGAGGCAAACGGCAGGCCACTATCATTAAAATCTTATGAAAGCCCGGAGGCTGATGATATATCCTTGACCTCTAATGAAGGCGGGCCCGGTCTTTATCTAATCGAAAGTGACACTGGGGGGGGATATAATTAAACAGAATCCACTCGATAAAGCACTGCAATTATTTTTTAGACGACATAGAATTGATTTTCAAATCTTAAAGTATCCGAGCGATCCTAAGACGAAATTTGATCTTTTTCAGAGGTTAAATCGAGGAGGTGCTTACGCAAATGAACAGGAAGTTCGCACTTGCTCTATGGTTTTGGCAAGTCCGGCGTTCACAAAAAGCATTAGAGAAATATGTAGAGAGAATGCATTTCAGGAAGTATTTCAAATTACGCAAATTCAAAGAGAGTCACAGAAGGATATTGAATATGCGGTTCGCATCATTGTGCATACATTTATTGATTATCATCCCGGGAAGGACGTCCAGGCCTTTTTAGATACATCTATACTGAAAATTATTGACGAGTTTGATATTGGCATGGTTTTGGATACTGTTAAATGGGTAGTTAATCTGCTTTCTCAATCTCTTGGTAGCGAAGCTCTCCTTCCTCCGGTCGATGTCCGGGACTCGCTCGCGAACCGTTTTTCTCTTCGAGCGCTGGAAGGGGTTGTCGTCGGTCTTGCACGCCACAGGGCGGCTATAGAAACTCTGCCAAATCCAGATGATTTTGCGAAAGTGCGCATTGCGGCATTCTGGCAACAGCCAGAGGTTCGAAAGATGGCGACCCCTGGTCTTACCGGAACAACGCGCCTTCAACGCACGATTCCATTTGGTACAAGATGGTTTGACCCGCATGCCTCAAATTGATGAGTTTTTCGATGAAATTGATGCAAGTCGCGTTAGACGTGCGAAGGAACTTTTACAGCTCAAAAATCTTGTTATTGGACACTCGGATCCTTTTGGAATTGCTTCTAAAGCAGCAATTGTTCTGAGTTACTCCCATTGGGAGGGATTTTACAACGATTGCGTTAACACATATACGAAATTTTTAAAAGCAAAAGGGGGAAAAATAAAGGATCAAGATTGGATGATGCTTACCGGAGTTATGGTAGATGAACTTCAATCCTTAAGGGATCGAAATCATTCCAATGAAGCTCGCCGCATATTTGTTGAAAAACTCTATGATATAATTGACTGTGGATATGATCGTTTTAGGTCTGAAGTTGTTTATGCAAAATCCAATCTTAATTGCGCAACTTTGTATCACAATCTTAAAATTATGAGCTTTGATTCAACTCCAATAAATGCATATAAGATAAGATTAGATACTCAAGTGGTTGCTTGGCGACACGCAATAGCGCACGGTGACCAACCGGATCTTAGATCGTTAGACATCGAAAAGCACGTAAAATTAGTCGATGATTTGATGCTTCTTATCGCTGATATGTTTCAAGACGCGATGCTGAAGCGTCTTTAGAAAATATTCCGGAAACTGCCGCCCATCGCACACTTGTCGACTTTGAGACTGGTTGCTGCCGAATGGTTTTCGCCGATGTGCGAGGGAGTTATGTGTTAGTCCGACGCTGAAGACGTAGAGGTTTTCGGCCTTTTCGAAGCGGCCCCGGTTTGATGGCCCCTTCTGGAAACGGCTGGAACAGCTCGGAAATATGCACATCGAGCGCTTGAGCGATTTGTTCCAGCAGGTCCACCGATCCGTTGGCGCGCTCAACCTCCAAGCTCGCCAAATACGACATATCGACCTGGGCTGAGAACGCTAACGCCTCCTGCGTGAGCCCCTTCTCCACCCGCAGCCTCCTCAGATTCCACGCCACCAAACGCTTCGCTTTCATCCTCGCAGGGCAACGCCTTGCGGGGATACAATCTATGGACTATAGCCCATAAATTAGAGAAAGCCGGCCTCTTGCGGCCTGGATCCATCAGAGCTGGGGGGCTCGAATGCGGATAGCCGTTCTCGTTATCTCGTTGTGCTTGGTTGCCGTCCTCGGCCTTCAGTCCTGCGCCGTCATGGTCGGCAGCAACCTCACCAGCGATCAGACGACCTCCCAAGCCGGTGCCGCTGGCCTTGTGATGGCCTTTATGTTCGTGCTCGGCGGTGCATTCGCCATGGGCCTTCCCCGCTTCTCCGCAGCGATCTTTCTGGCGGCCGGCCTTCTCGGCTTTGCCCTGGCCTCCGCATCGATCTTTCGCGATTTGCAAATTTGGGCGGGGATTTCATGCGTCCTTGCCGTCCTCGCATTTCTCGGGCGTCGGGAAATCCGAAAAGCGAATTAATCTATTTTGATCTAAAAAGGGGATTAGTTGCAGCCATGACCGAATATAATGCTCCTCGGGAAGAAGAGATTCGGGCGCCTTCAGGCATCCATCTAAACCCGCCACCCAACGGCCTATCGGCGAGGTCCGTTAAATACACGACAAAAAAGGCCGATGGAGATCCTTCGCAACTTTGCCTAATTCCACTATATTACTCGATAATTATATTCATACCATATTTTCTGATTAAGGCAGGCTACATCACCAAAGGAAACGCAGGGCTTCTGTCATTTTTTGTGGTCGTATCATCTTTAGGATTTTTAATTCGGTATATTACGCAAGCGATTAGAGATATTCGGTCATTACCGGTGAGCTTGAATATCGCAACCGGAACTTTAATGTTCTTAGCAGTATTACTAATTCCTCCGGTCTATTTTGGAGTTCGATACATCGTAACACATTCAAAGCTGTATCTTATTTTTGTTAGTCTAATCATATATATCGGAACTATTTTATTCAATTACTCGTCCTTCATCTTCAATTGATGAGCGAATAGTTCGGATCCGAATATTTCGTGAGCATCAGCTTGGGAATGGACCTAATGTCGACGAACATTCGGTGGGCGAACCGATCCATCGCAGGAGAACGAGTTAATGTCGAAGCAAAGAACAATAGCCGGCGCATTGTTAATGGCATGGCTTTCGACTGTGTCAATTTCCACGCCCGCAGGCGCCTGGAGTTGGAGGGACGATGCCGCCGGCCAGAAGCGCGATCAAGAGGCAAGGCATTGGCTCACGACGCAGAACATATGCGGCGTGCAGCTCAAGGCGGACTATCTTGCTGACCTGGATTCCTGGATTGTCACGCATTTCACGACGATGGCTGATGACTATCGTCAGTTCCTCCTCGGCTCCGTTCAGAGAGCGAACGCCGACTATCTCCAGAATGCAAAGCCGGAGGAAATTAAGAAGGAATGCGCTGGTCGGGTGGAAGAGGCGTCCAAAGCCGGAGTTATCGCCGACATCAATGCCAAGCCCTACCAATGGGCGGCTATGGCATCGCAGACCGCAGGAACACCCACCCCAAGCACAACGCTACCAGCCGCCGTCTCAACTCCAATGGCCCCCACCGTACCGGCCACATCACCTAAGCTTTCAGATTTCATCGGTGCCTGGAGCGACGTGACGGATGCATGTCGAAGCTACAAGCAGCGGACGGAAGGACCGTGGTTTGAGATCAAGGAAAAGTCCTTTACGTCTGAGGGCGGCGGGCTTTGCAAGGCTCCCACCTACACTCTGAAGGGGAATAGCCTAACCATATCTACACGTTGCAGGGCGGAAGAGGCAGGTTACGAGGCCTATAAAGAGACGTTCACTCTGCACGAAGGCCAGCTTAAGAGTGCCGACAGAACTTTTATGCGCTGCACCTCGGCTAATTCCGGCGGGAAGTCAACGGCGCCCACACAAAGCGAGAGGGGCGCGCTGGGAGGCCTCATAGCCATCATTGGCAAGCCAAAGAGCAATGCCGAAGCCATCGCCCAAAACACGATCGTCATGGTTTCATATGCCCAAATGTGCGGCCTGGGAAAGCGTGGCAGCGCATATGAAAAGCAAAATAACCGAGCTATCCAAGGAGCAATTGCTGCTGCCTATGGAGATAAAGGGCAACAGGAAATAGGAAGGATCACCACGGGCGTATTTAAGTGGCTGAATACAACAGAATCTCCGGCGGACGCCCGAAATGCCCTTTGCAAGATGATCGATAATTCGCTCGCTCACTTGGGGTTCTGAACTCTAAGCCAGCGCTTGGTTGACCGTGGCCGTAACCCGCCGGAAAGGCGGCCTGAATTCCCTCCAAATCGCATCAGAGCAGGGATACAGGGGGAGCGTTAAAAGGGATACAAACACTGATCCGAGGGCTAAGTCAGAAGATAGGGAAATGCGCGCCAGGGAGACACTATACACACCCGTCTCCAAGAGGTTTCGGCCTTACGGACGCCCAGGTAACTCAGTTGGTAGAGCATGCGACTGAAAATCGCAGTGTCGGTGGTTCGATTCCGCCCCTGGGCACCATTTGCTCTTTTCAGAGCGTCTCACAAAGCTTCAAAATCTTTTAAAATCAACGACTTGAACCCCTTTCGAGGGGTCGCGGCGTCTCTCGCCGTGCCGTTGCATCTCATCGATTTGTAGGCATGTTCGTAGGCATCGGCCGTGTGCCTACAAAAGAGATGCCTACACATGTCGCTCACCGACCTCGCGCTTCGCAACGCCAAGCCGAAGGACAAGCCTTACAAATTATTCGACGGCGGCGGCTTGCATGTTCTCGTCAGCCCGAACGGCAGCCGCATCTGGCGCCTGGCCTATAGGTTCGCCGGCAAGCCGAAGCAGCTTTCCTTCGGGCCTTATCCCACCACGTCGCTGGCCGATGCGCGCCTCAAGCGCGATGAGGCCAAGAAGCAGTTGCTCAACGGCGAGGACCCGTCCACCGTTCGCAAGCTCGATAAGGTCGCGGCATCCGTGGCGGCGGAGAATACGTTCGGCGCGATCGCAGCGGAATATCTGGCAAGGCTGGAGGCGCGCGAAGCCGCCGCCGCCACGATGAGCAAGAACCGCTGGATGTTAGAGACTCTCGCCGGACCGGCGTTGGCGAATCGCCCCATTGCTCAGATCACCCCAGTTGAGATTCTCGCCGTCCTGCAGCAAGTCGAACGCAGTGGTCGGCGTGAGACGGCCCGGCGGATGCGCGCCGCCATTGGCAGCGTATTCCGCTTCGCCATCGCGACATTGCGGGCCGAGACGGACCCGACATTCCCTCTTCGTGATGCGCTTGAACGGCCGAAAGTCACCCATCGGGCGGCATTGACTGACCCGCAAGCGCTGGGCGGCCTGATGCGGGCGATCGACGAATATGATGGCTGGCCGACATTGCGGTCCGCCCTGCTGTTCACGGCTCTCACCTTCTGCCGCCCTGGCGAGGTTCGCGGCGCACGCTGGGCCGAGTTCGATTTCGAAACCTCGGTCTGGAGCATCCCCGCCGAGCGCATGAAGATGCGCCGGCCGCACAAGGTGCCGCTTTCGAAGCAGGCTCTTCAAGTGCTGGCGGAGATCCGGCCGCTTACGGGCGAGGCGGAACTCGTGTTCCCCTCCATCCGCTCGAACAAAAAGCTGCTGAGCGAGAACGCCTTGAACTCGGCGCTGCGGCGCATGGGGTTCACGCAGGACGAGATGACCGCCCACGGCTTTCGCGCAACCGCGAGCTCCATTCTGAACGAGCGCGGCTTCTCGCCGGACGTGATCGAGGCGGCGCTCGCCCATATTGATCAGAATGAAATCCGCCGCGCCTATAATCGGGCGACCTATTGGCCGGAGCGGGTGGTGCTCATGCAGGCCTGGGCGGACATGCTGGATGAGTTTCGGGCGTTGAAACCCTAGGCTTGATTTGATGCAAAAATTTGCCGTTTTATAACCCATTGTAAACAAACAAATTTTCGCAATTTTTGGCTCTTAAATAGCTGAAAGACCAGAATAAGAGAAAATAGCGCTTGAATAACAGGGGCTAGCACCCTACATGATGCTCATCGAAAGCGCTTCGGCGCAGGGCGGATCGGTGAGGTCATGGCGAGCGACGTCAAGCAGCGAGTGGTCAAGAAAATTCGCGCCTTGTACAAGAATGACGCGGCAGCCCGCCTCATCTTCGATTGGGGGGCAAGCCGGGAGAGAGAGACGGAATTCACGACGATCGACCGTATCGCGGTGAAGGCCAGAATCGATCGCAGCGAAGCGATCGCTTTGGCGCGAAAACTCCAGGAAGCGGAGTGCGGCGAGTTCATTCTCGGGCGCCGCGGCTCGAAATCCCGCTTTCGTTGGGATTACAGCTTCATCAGCCTCGGCCAGGCTGCGTCGGGTGAAGTGGCCGAGATCGACACCCTTTCCGACGACGCACGCGGGCGCGAAGAGGACGACCTGCCTGAGGAGGCGAAATTGCCGGTCCTGACCATCCCGCAGGCGAAGGAAGCACTGTCGAGATCTCTTGGCGTTCCGGTGGAAAGCATCGAGATTCTCGTCAAGGGCTAGGCCCGCCAACAACGGCGTTAGCCATCATCGTCCAAGACGATCGGGTCAAGTTTCAAGGGCTCGAAGGCGGCGCGGCGTTGACGCGCCTCCGATCACCTAATTCCCACTGATTATCGGATGTCCGTCCTGCGGGAGTGCAGGACGGAACCCTGACGCTTGCCTGCGCGGCCTCCATGACGGGCGCCGCGAAAGCCCCCGCACGTCCGCACATCAACCAAGTCCCGGTTCGCAGCCATCCCTCGCCGTTTGCGAGATCGATGACGCATGCCTGGAAAGCCACGAGAGCCCCATGCACAGCCAATTTGACTGCTCTGGAGGACGCCGACGCCGACAGAGGATCCGAGGCCCGCCCAATCAGGATCAGCTGTCGCTACCAAACGCAGATCATCAAACTATTTAGGAGAAATCCGATGATGGAAGGTTTCAAAGCGCCCTCCGAGCGGCTGTTGCGGTTATCGCAAGTCCTCTCTCCGGAAGGGCCGATTCCCGTATCCAAGAGCACATGGTGGCGCGGCGTGAAGAGCGGCCGCTATCCGCAGCCTATCAAGATTGGAATGCGCATTACGGTATGGCGTGAATCCGACATCAATGGCCTCTTCAAAGATAATGAATAATAAAAAATCAATAAAATGGCAGAAAATAACAATAGATTTATGTCTATCTATATCAATCGATATGAAAATCACGAATACCTAAATTAAAAACGATCGGAAATTATATGCCCAATTCGACGGGAAGCGAAGTGCGCAAGGTTAAGCCTCAGATCATTAAATCTCTGCGTGATCTGAGAGTTAAATACAAGAAGCGTCGCGAAGGATACCGGCTTGACCGATACAATGATTTGGCAGAGGGGTATCATCTCGCAAGTCTTATGAAGAAGAGGCCCGAGGTGTATGAAAAATTCAAGGAGCTTAAATATTGGGAATCAAAGAAAAAATTCCCAAAAAATATGGCGACCTCTGTAATGATGTATGTCACAGACGCGAGGGGAACAAGCCAACGACAAATGGCATGGAAGTATGCCGTAGTAATTCGGTACTTGCATGAAAATGAAGGGGCAAAAACGCACACCGTGGCGGAAAAAATCGTAGAGATGGGCGGAATTTCCGCAATCTACGAAATGGCAAAGGCGCTTAATGACAGTAAGAAAAAAGTAAATAAATCGGTCAAAGATCGAGGGAGTCGGAATGCAATCACGTCTGCTATTCATGATCTGGCGCAGGATGCCCAAATAACGTCCGACGAGTGGGATTCTGAAGAACCCGAAGGAGCTTCTAAGCCTGAGCAGACACCGACCATTACGGTTGAAATGAATGCCGCACGTTATGGGCGACTGATGGGCATGGAAATCGGCGCATCCGCCAAACTCGTGGTCACACGCCTTGATGATCGACTTGCCCTCTTCGAGGCGGAGAAAGTGACGATCGTTAAAGGCTAAAGAGACAAATGGTTTGGGCCTCGCATTGCATGCGGGGCCCTTCCAACGGCGGGCAGATCGAATTTCAATTGAGTAGATTTATCTTGCGTTCGCGGCTGAAAGTTCAGTGAACGGGTAATATATAAAATACTGTTAATTGTTCACGTCGCCAGCGGGCGCCGTGGCAATCCCGAACGCAATCGCAACGACCTCACGCCTATTCAATGTGGTGCAAAATCGCACTGCATATGAATAGTCATGTCTAAATGGCTATAAAGTATATGCCTATTTAGACACTACAATCAGCATCTCTGACATGTATCAACATCATCAATTGTCTATCTCACAAACACAGACATTCGATGATGAGATGTCTGTCAATTATGCAATGTATCAATTATCTGCTTATATGAGGTATATATCATGTCTTCTAAACTCGGACATCAGAGAGTTCCTTTAACGCCTGCCAAGGAGCTTCAGCTTGCTTATGGAAAGTGGGTCTCAGACAAAGCTGAGCAAGGGTATCAGCCCTTCTTCATGAGCTTCATGTTTCACCCTCTCGGCTTTTCGCACCGTGCGAAAATAATCGATCAGATGCATGCTGATATCGAGCGGATATATTCCGGGATCATCACGCGTTTTGCCCGTAGGCCAAATACCCCTCAGGAGCGCCATAAGCTGCCATTGATGCTTGTTGCGCCGGATCTGCCTGTTCCAAAACACACCAAAGTCGACATCAAGGATGTCACTCTGAATGACGGCCTGCATTGCCATGCAATATTTCTGCAGCCGCCTGAGTCTCGCTTCCAGGAGGAATTCCATCTCTGGGCGACTGAAAACAATGCTGCTCTGATTAGGGATACGCGCGTGCGGCGCATATGGGTCGGGCGCGTGTTCGCAACCCCCGATCACATGACCCAATATGCCCTGAAGGCGGTTGGGACCCGGCTTTCCTCTGATTCCCTCCTGCTGCTACCTCGTGAGAGAAATGGCGGGCGGGACACGACGGCTCGCGGCTATGATGAGGCTTGCCGTCGTGAAGGAGGAGCGAGCCTAATGCGAACCGGTTGGAAGCCCTTCTGAGGGATGGTCAATGGTCTCAACTTGAGACCATCGCGAACGGAACCGATGCCGCAGGTGCTATTGCGCAAATAGTGCTATTGACCCACGGCGACGTTCCCGACAGGCCGTTGCGAACGTCCGCTTTGCGCCGCCAAATGGGTCGTCGAGCGGGCTGTCCAGTGCCCCTGAAAGCTGCCGTTTGCTTGAGGGGTGTCAGACGTCCACCCCAAGGGGGGTATCCCAGTGTCGAGGACTTGAAGACGATTCCTGTGCGGGACCATGCTTGCTCGCGGGCAGAAGTGCTCGGAGCCCATGAAGGCGAAGCGTCTTCAGCGCAGATGCACGATAGCAAAAGGCGATGGGTCACCGATGTCTGGTAGTGCGGTCCTCCTGCGCGTTCATGGCGCTGTTCGCCTGTGGGCGCGACTATTTTCCAGACCAGAGCAGCGGCGCAAAAAGGTTACGCAGATCTTCATCAGTGAACCAATCGGTCTCGATGGTGCTGTGGCCGCGTACCGACAGCGCGTCTTCCCCGGGGGTTTCCGCGCGCAGGCGGTCGGCGCGGCTGGATATAGCGTCCTTCGCCCGGACCATTTCGGCGGGTGTCGCGCCAACAGTGGGGCCAAGCTCATCGACCAGCTTCCTAAAGTCGTCGAGCGTGGATTCGGAATCCACGTGTTCGAGACTGTTAGGAAGCTCGGCTATCACGCGGTGCGCCGCTGAATCGGCACTCCAGCCGATACGCTGCGCCAAATGCCCTTTGCGTGGAAGTACTTCAGTGCGGATACGGTGAACATCGTCGAGATCGAGAGCAGAATCCAAGATCTGAATCAGCCGCTCCTCCAGCGCTTCGACCAAGGCCGTGGTATTTTCGCGTTCGGCCTTGGGGGCGGCGCGCAAGCTGGCGATCAGCCGCGGCATTATACGGCCATCAGCCCAGGAACTGAACCAGTTGTCCCTGTTGGATGCAACGACCAGTGCCGCATCTAGGAATTCTTGGCGCTTACTGGTCTTCCACCAATCCCGCAAAAGTTCGACTTGACCCGAATAGGACATGCCTATCCATCGCCGCCGGTTCGGTTCGCCCCGGATCGGTTTCCACGGTTCCTCATTCACAGCGTTAGCCGCGAGGGTTATATATGAAATCAAGAAAGCCGCTTTGTCCTCGCCGCTCACCCCCGGCACCTTCTTGAAATGCTCGTAGAGCGCCCGTGCGGCGCGGAGAGTAGCCATCCCCTCCGCCATGGCGCGAAGCAGCGCACTGTCGGTCAGATATTGCGCAAGATAGTCGCGAACCGACGGATTGATCAGCGATACCTGGCCGTTCGAGATTGTAACGAAGCTACCCTCAAGCGTTCGCACGCTCTCTTCAAAATCTTTAGGCCCCGACGACAGCGAGAAGCGGCGGCATAGCGCCTGGTGTAACGGGTTGTAGACCTCCTCGAGATCCTCGATCTCGGCACCGTGTTCAGCGCTGATATACATCGCAAACAGCAAATGCCGGCAGCGGCTTGGGATATGCGTGCGGAACGCTTTGTCCCAGATGCTCAGCGGATCGTCGAGCGCGGCGATGAACGCGGCAGGGTAGTCGGTGGGAGCGATTTCCTCGATGCGGTCCGCATTGGTTAGTGTCTCGACGATACGCGGATTGTAATGGTCGTGATCGACGATCTTCTTGATCGCGTTTTGCTCGACCAGCGCCTGAATGTGCGCTTCAGGGACTCTGGCAACGATCAAGTGATTATAGAGGATGCGTGCCCGGATTCGCCGGGTGTAAATGCCGACGTCCAGCACATAGCTGGCGACGTCGAAGGCCCCGGTCGACAGAGCTTCCGACTGAAGCCGCGCCTCCTCGTAGATATAGGCGCGCGTGGTCAGGATGAACCGCGCGTTGGACGTGCGGCGAACGCGGCCGATAAACCGTGCAAGATCGGAATCTTGGTTCGAAAGGGCGCGGGCATCGAGCGCGATCCGGCCTAGGAAATCGTCGAAGAAGAAGACTTGACGCTTGGTGTCGTCGATGTGGGTGAATGCATCGTTCAGGCTGCGGATCGCTACCAGCTCCCAATCCTCCGCAAGATAGGCATAGCTCAGCATCTCGGCGAGCGTGGTCTTGCCGACACCGGGCGGACCGGACACGATCAGGACGTGGATGGACTCAAGGATGTCGCGACCGGTCTTGAAGCTGGGATTCTCGGCATAGACGGTAAGCTTGGCCTTGATGTCATCGCGCGTCAGCGACGTGAAATTATGCGTCGCGGCATGGAGCACGCGCTCCAGCACCCCGGCGCCCGAAAGCCAGAGTTTGACATGGCTTTTCTGGAGATCGGGGTATTTTCGCAGCAGCCCATTGATGTCGTCGTTGCCGAAGATATCCCACGTGCCCTGGAGGCTAGGTCCGATGATCGTCGCCAGCCGGTCTTTGTTCGGCGGCGTCAGCGGTCGCGATGTCGTCAGCAGATACCGGTTCGGGGTCAGCGCATCGATCGATGCCCGTTCCTTCTGCATCGTGCGCGCCAGCGCATCGAAATCGGACAGCCGGTAATGTTTGGCCTGCAAGATCGTCATGTCCCCCGCCGCGGCATGCCGCCCATCGACACCGCCATCGCGCCCGGGCCCAAAGGCTTCAAAGCGGACGCCAAGTTCGCAGCCGAGCAGGTCGCGGGACAGATCTTCGAAATCGGCAGGAGAGAGGGCGTCGAAACTGAACGTCAAATCTGGCTACTCCGCCCGCCCTTTCGGCAGGGTGCATTTTTGGTGAAACAATATACTACTGCCGATCGCCTCGCGTGCCAGTACTCACGCATCCGGCTGTTGATCGAGGGCGGTATACACGGCTAAAGTGCTGGAGCTGAATAAGCGGTGAGGACAGTTGGTGATGCGCGCGGATTAATGTCATCGCTTCGATCATGAACGCGAGCATTTCTCAGCCTTTGCCGCGCTATCGCCGTGTCTCTGTCGAGCAGCACGCCCTCATATATCAGGCAAGCGCGCTCATGCGTCGAAGCCACCCTTCGATCTCGCCTGCCGGATCGCGTGCGCGAATTTGCGCTGCGGTCATGTGGCTGAAGGCCTTCGACAAATACCCCTTTGCCTTGTCGGCTCCCATCCTTCCGTCGAAATTTCGCTTAGTCGAGAGCGCGATCGCGAAGGTTTCTGGCACGGAGGGCACTCCATTGGCGGGATGATCCACGCAGACCACATCGACATCGAAGGCAGCTTTAATCGCGTCAGCGTGTAGATAGCACTCGATTTCATGTTTCTGAGTCTGGACCGCCCAGGACCCAAGGCCGTCGGTGCGCGCGTTCACCTCGGCGACCGATGCCGCATACTTAGCCACGTCGGAGTCGTAGATGTGAGCCTCGGGTCGCTGCATGTTCCGTAAGTAGTTCTCGGTCACCCAGTGCTTGAGCGTCGACCCGCCCGCCGGAATAAAGGCGAAGCGCTCATCAGTCATAAGGTTCGGAATGGAGTCATCTTCCGCGTGCAATGCGGAACTCAGGCACTTCAGGGCTGTTACGTCCGTTGGCCCCTCAACACAGATGAGGACGCGTACGCGGCTGTCCGGCGTGAGTCCGAGAGCTCTCGCCACGGTGTCAAACACGTCGACCCCGGCCTGGACCACAGGAGTCGCCGGCGGTCCTTCGCTGGAAACGAACCGGATGCCCTCGATAGGAAGGTCGGCTGCCAGCCCTGGGCTGTGAGTCGTGAGGATAACTTGGCAATGAGGCGCCGTCGCTATCTCCTTGAACGCGTCAATGAGTACCCGCTGGTTCGCGGGATGCTGCGACGTCTCAGGCTCTTCGATCGCATAGATCAGATTTCGCTTTGCGGAACTTGACAGTTTGCGCTCGGCCTCTGCCTTAAAGAAGCTGACCAGGATGAGTCTCCGCACACCGCTGCCGCGCTTGTTCAAGGGAATGCGGTCATCTGTGTCCATGCCGAGCGAGAACAGGCCCATCCACTTGGACGCGGTGGGCGGGACGAACTTCGGTGAAAGCGAATTCGCAAGCTTGGGATCGATGCTCCTAAGAGCCTCGTGCGTGAGCTTCGCGATCTCCTCCGCCTTCGCCTGTACCAGATTCTGAATGGACTCGATCGCCTCCTGAGCCTCGGAGATGGCCGCCGCGACGGCCCCCTTGAGCGGGTTCTGCACCTCGCCATCGGAATCGCGGCTTTGACGATCGCTCTGAAATAGCGCGAACATCGGAAGGTGCAGCTCCAACTGATCCCAGATACGCTTGCTATCTTCCTTGGGTTTCGACACAGGGATGCGCGCTTCGACCAAATCAAGTTCAGGGCAAGCTCGCCAAAGGGCCCGACGCATGCCCGGATTGCCTTTTAGCGGTACGTCCAGCGACTGCGCCTTCACAAGCGCCTGCAACTCTTTCTCCTTTAGTTCAAGGAGGTTATCCACCCCCGCAGTGCTCGGATGTTGGGCGAGTATAAATGTTTCGCATGTCGGCGTCTTTTTTGAGCAATCGTAGACTCTCGCGATCTTTAGGGTGCCTGTGCCGGTCAAGAGGTATTCGTCACGGAGTGTCGTCGGCGCCCCAGCATCTAGTGTGATTTCTTCTGGGAGATCCGCAAATTCAGCAGTGATGCTAACGAGTGACGAACCGGTGAAGACGTTGGCATCGGCCTGATCGATCTTTACGACATCTCCGTTGAAGAAGATTTCCAACGCCTCCAGCAAGCAAGACTTACCGATGTCGTTCCGCCCGATGATCGTGGTCAGCTCCGAAAACTCGATAGTCGTCGCAGTCTGATAGGCTCGAAAGTTCTCAAGTGTCAGCGAAACCAGCCTCATCGTAACATCCCCCCGTTTCTCGAAAATTGCCGCGCGTTTCATTGCATGGCAAGCGATTCTGAAACCGAGTTTGAGAGCTGCGACCCAGCCCCAAAAAGCTGGGCGGATAGAATTAGGTGCGGCATGCGCGACAATGCGAACGTGCGTCCAGCAGCGTGATCAGCCCGTCTCAATCGATCCGCACGGGCGATGTCCGCTTTCGCATGTGAGTGATCGAAAGCTGCGAGTCCGCAATCGGCCCCGGAGCCGTCTGTCAGCAAAGCGCCGCCTAATCCCGGTCATCCAAACCCGCGAGATCGATCCCCATAAGCCGCCGTTCATTTGTGCAGCCCGGGATCCAATCCTCGGCGGCGAGCCCGGTCCGATCCGCCGCGAACACGTTCCACACCTCGAGATCGATCGCGCCACCGGGACGAAGGCTGGCATCGCGATCGGCGGTCGGGAGAGGCGAGGGGCATGGGAACTCGTAGAATTATATGTTCTCATATGTTCCGCCTCGCCGGAGGATTCGTTAAGGACCTGATCGGCGCGTCAGAGCAGATAGTGGTGCAGCGACCACCCCGTGTCGGGTCGTCCGGCCGGCGTCCCGGCGACGATGTCGGCCACCACCTCGGCAAGCCGCTCGGCCCGCACGCCCGTCATGTCGTCGGTGGTGAGCAGCGCGTCCTCATGGCCGGCAGCGGCGTAGGCGCGTCGGCGCTCGCGCCAGTCGCGCGCATAGTCCTGGCGATCGAGCATGCCGAGATGCTCCCAGTAATAGGTCCTTCCGTGCGCCTGCACGACGAAGTCGGGATGGACCGTCACGTCGCGCCCGTCGAAGGGCAGCACGAGCGATCCCTCGTAGGTGAAGGTTAGCTGACCGGCGTCGCGGGCGGCGACTAGGGCCATGTAGATCATGTATTCGATCTTCGACCGGACCCGTACGCCCTGCTCCGGCTCGAACAGGCGCGCGGAATCGAACGGCCGCGCGAACACCGACGAGTTCCGCTGGGCCAGGACCGAGCGCTCGCGCGCCACGGCGAGCGGATTGGCGCGGTCGGACCGCTCGACCAGCATGGTCAGGCGCGTCTTCGAGCGGGTCATGGCGGTGTAGACGAGCTCGCGCGATAGCAGAGCGCGCCGCTCGGGAATGACGACCAGCACCTCCTCGAACTCGCTGCCCTGCGCCTTGTGCACCGTCAGCCCGTAGGCGAGCTCGAAGTCCTCCGCGTCCATGCGCTGCCAGTCGAACCACCATTCGCTCTCCGGGAAGAACGCCTTCCAGCCCTTGGCACCGCCGCACAGAACGCCGACCGAGCCGTTGGAAAGCTTCAGGTCCATCTGCCGCGTAACGCGGTCATACCAATACAGGTTCTTGATCCGCACAACCTTGTCCGAATGGACGAAGCCGTCCGCTTGGCGACGCTGATCCGCCTTCGCGTCGGCCCGATAGGCATCGCGCATGAAGTTGCTCAATCCCAACGAGCCTGTCACGCCACCCCGGTACGGCGAGAGCAGCTGGACGCGATCAAGCGCCAGCGCGGCGGCGTCGTTGTTCGGGACGTGCCCACCATCGTAGAGGTTGAGGAGCAAATTGAACGCCTCCTGCGGCGAACGCGCCGCGTGGTCGGGCACCGCCTGGTCCATCGTCGCGGTGACGAAGTCCCTGACGTGAGACTGCATCTCCGCCGCGTCCGAGAAGTACCGGAGCTCCAAGCAGTCGCTGATGCGGCCGCCCTTGCGCATGCGGTCGTAGAGCTCCTCATGGTAGCGGTTCCCGCCGGCGAAGAGATGGGCGGCCTCCAATACCGTCGGATCGTGTCGCTGGCGGCAGTTGGCGGTCAGCCGGATCGTGTTCTCGGTCTGATACTCGGGTGTCCGGCGAAGGTGCGAGATGACGTCGTTGAAGGGCTTGCCGCAACCGATCGGCGGGAGCTGGTTTTCGTCCCCGACCAGGATCACCCGGAGCGTCGTGGTCGGCTGGTGAACCTCTATCGCCCGGAACAGAAGCGCCAGGTGGTAGAGGTTGACCATCGACATCTCGTCGACGACCAGATTGTCGAACGGCTCGAAGCCCTTCGAGCGCGTCATCGACTTCAGATCCGCGCCACCGTCCAAATAATCACGCAGTCCGGAGCGCCAGATCCAACGGTCGATCGTCTCCGCCTGCCAACCGGCGTCGTTGGGTGCCGCCTCGTTCAGGCGCAGGGCCGCCTTGCCCGTGGGCGCCAGCACGATCGTACGCTCGTTCGCGGCGTCGAAACGCCTGAGCAGCTCGGCCACGGCCTGGCTCTTGCCCGAACCCGGACGCCCCGTGGCGCAGTAGAGGCGCCGGGTCATCGCGCCGTTCATCATAGACATGCGCTCCGCGGCGAAGCCCTCGACGTCGAAATCCCTGATCCCGGAAGCGAGCGCCGCCGACTCCGCGGCGACGTAGCCGCCGATCCAGGTCAGGTCGGCCTTGACCGGCTTCTGCCCCAGCCGGCCCGTTACGAAACGCATCACGACCTGCTCCGCGTCCCATGCGCGCTGCAGGTAGAAGTAGTGGCCGCCGTCCACCAACTCGACGTGGAGCCGCTGCCGGAAGTGGGCGAGATGCCTGTCCGAGAGGAATTGCGCCTGGGTGACCTTGAGGCTGTCGCGGTAGAATAGCGGATGGGCGGCCGCATGCTCGACCAGGCCGGCGGTGGACATGAAGCTGTGCCCCTGGTCCTCCGCCGCGGCCAACGCCTCGTGCGCGAACGCGCGCAGCCGCTCCGGTCCAGTCACCGTGAGGTCGTGGAGATCGTCGCGGCGATCCAGGTAGCGATGATCCGGGAACATGCCGATGTCGATCACCGCGTAGTCGATCGGTCCGTCGCTCCGCTGCTCGCGGTCGAGGTCCTCGCGATCCTCGTCGCCATCGTCCGTCGCGGGCACGTAGCTCTCGGCCAGGACATAGGGGTTCGCGACGATGTCGCCGGGCGAGACCGCTAGGCCCCCGAAGGCGTGCGGGCCATCGTCCTCGGGAAAGAGAACGCGCCCCACCTGTCGCGGCGTGAGCGTGAACAGGGTGAGCTTGCGGAGCAGCCCGGACAGGTGCCGGTTGTCGCGGAAGCCCGCGCGCGCGTCCCGGATCGTCGCCTTGTGGCCGGCGAGCGCATCGGGCACCGCGCCCTTGGCGGCGATCAAGTCGAAGGCGGTGTCAAGCAGGTCGGCGCCGGCGGGCAGCGAGGTGCGGAGCGCGTCCGCCAGGGCGGGCCCCCGCGACCCCTCGACCTCGTATTCGCCCTCGGATAGGTCGGCGAGTACGTTCAGGACCGATCCGAGCCCCGGGTAGAGGCCGCGGTCCTCCCAGGCTTCGGCGATGTAGTCCTCGACCCGGTCGACCATGCCGTCGACGTCGGCGATGCCGTGCTCCTGGGCGCGGGCCAGCGCCCGCTTGAGCTTGTAGAGGAGCGCGAGCGCGTGGTCGTCGTGCACCTGCTCCGAGACATACTTGAAGTTGGGAAGCTGCGCGGGTTCGTCGATCAGCACGCGGATCTCGGCGAGCTTCCCCTCGTCCTCGGGATGGGCGGCGATGTGCCCCAGGTATTCGTGGTAGGGCAGCCGGACGCCGGCCACGCCCTCGTGCGAGAGCCGGATCGCCCAGTTCATCGTCGGGAAGTTCTTCATCCCGTCGCCGCCGCGAAGGCGGTCGAGCTCCTCGTCGTCGAAGGCGAAATCGCCCGAGCCGGCCAGCTCGGTAAGCCGCGCACAGCCGACGAGGGCATACTTGTACTCGTCCGCCGAGATCGGATTGTCGTAGTTGAGGTAGAGGAAGACCAGCGACCTGCCGGCCTTCAGGCGCGCCACGAACCGGGCGATGCGGTCCTCAATGTCGGGAAAATAGCTTCCGTGCCTCTTGTAGGAGGCGTGGGTCATCGAGAGGCGGAACGGCCAAGTGTAGAGCGAGGCCGGCGGAAGCGTACCCTCGATGCGCTTATCGTCACGGTATCTGGCGAAGGGATGCCGGTGCAACGTCGCGGTCGGCGCGGGCGAGAACGCTGACGACGTCCAGAAGCACGGCGGCTGGTAGTCGGGCAGGTCGGCGTCCAGCGCCGCGCAGGGGCGTTCGCACTCGACGCGCTTCTCGCGGGCCAGCCGCTCCGAGAGCAGCGAATGGCTCCCCGTGCAGTAGCTGTTTCCCGCCGGATCGTCACATACGCGACCATCCCAGCCGCGGTCGTGCCACGCCATGCGCGCCGTAATGTGCCAGGTCATCCACCCCCCTATTCGGGCCGGATGGTAAGGCTTCGAGGTCAATTCGCAAGGTCGCACTGACGGTCGGGACGGCGCTATCGCCGCCGAAGCGACCGGAAGGTGACGGACCACGGAGAAGGTCCATCCCGGCGGAGGGCATGTCCGGCGGGGCAGTTCTCCATGCGTATTGCGAGAAGGTGGACAATATCTACAAGGGCGGTCCAGACGAAGGTCGACAGCTCGCCAGCAACCTTCGCGAGCTGCACGCTTGCCAAAGGAGTGACGGGCGTCGCAAATCAACCTGTCAGCCAGTCAACGTCTACTTTCGAGGGCATTTGACCACAAGCTGCCAGTCCGCTGCCGGCCCCAAACCGGTCATTCGTCGTCGTAGCAGCGAGCTTCTGGCTCTTGCGCGAGGCGACCTCAATCAATGGGAACGATACGGCTGATGGTGGCTTTGCTCACGCCTGTGATTCGCGCGAGTTCGCGCACGCTCTCTCCTTCCGCCCTACGCTCGGCAACGAAGGCACGTTGATCGGCCGAGAGCACATGCTTGCGGCCGAATCGCACGCCGCCGGACTACATCTGCCGCGCCGATTTCTTCAATGCCCGCCTTGTGCGGCCTTTCCGGGCTGGGTTCGGTCGAATGGGACCAGCCGCGGGGACCATCGTGACGCTACGCGTTCTCCATTCCTGAGCACCCATATCATTGCAACGCGGCAATGCCAGCGGTAAATGGCGTGGAGTCGAGGGGAGCGTAGCTATGAAATTTGGTCCGATGTCCAATTACGATAACTCAAACGCCGGCCTTAGGGCTTACTCGAAAATTATCAATGATATGAATAAGGCGTTTCAGGAAGCCACAGGCAGGTCTTTACCCGAATATTCCGATTTGACCGCAATTGAACGATTTAAAAAAATCCTAAATCATTACATCGACGAAATTCAGGTGAACAAAAATGAATCAAATAATCTGATCAACTCCCTACGCTCGACATCGTCTCAACAGCCGATCCTTGCAGAAATGATCGATGATGGACTGCTTTCAGCAGAATCCATATCTTCAACGCATCGCGAGATCCTCGTCCCCGTTGAAATTGACGACGCTTCACCGAATGCCTTCAAGAACGCCTGCCGCGAGGAGGCGCGCGATCGTAGCCGCGGTGATGTATACGACCTGCCGCTGAACGAATTTTTGCGTGGCGTGATCAACAGGGTCGGGAGCACGATGGGGTGGAAGCGGCGAATGAACATCGGTGCGAACCGCCATTTTCCCCGAATGGTGCAGTGGCTGCGAGAGCTTGAAAGCGAGACCGCTTGTGAAGACGGGAACGGCTTTTGGCTGCTGAATCAGAGCGGCGCCGGTCGTATCCGAGAGAACCCCGTGGATCCCAGCATCTTGAAGATCCGAATTGATCCAGCCTATCTGTGAGGCTACACTAGCTCAGGTATTAATTTTTTTGAATCAACAGTGGGGGACTGCTGCATGCCGATGACTGGCATGCTCCGCTGCATGGACGTGTTGTGATTGAATGCAGGTAAATCCGCCGAGATCAATTTCAATGGGAGTTTATGCCGCCCCCTAGGGTTATTGAGTTGGGGGGCATTTTCGCGACTCAAATATACGTAAATTCAATATTTCTCTGCATCATTTAAATACCGCTGGGCCCCATAAGGTCGCTGCAGTTACGGCGCTGGTGCGATCCGGGAGGACTTTCACTCCCGAGCAGAAATTGGCTTTTACGCGATTAGCCACCATGCCGTCCAGAAGAAGTCTATTCTGCTCACAAAATACGGCAATCTCTGCCAACCCGTCTCATAAATCAAAATATATGAGACGATATTTATGCTCTGAAATTTCAATACGTTGACTGTCTCATAATATAGTCTCATAATACATAAATGATTGTTGGCTACGCGCGCGTCTCAACTGATGGACAAACTTTAGATAGCCAAATCGAACACCTCAGGGCCGCCGGCTGCGAGAAGCTTTTCCAAGAGACGGCAAGCGGCGCCAAAACTGACCGAAGACAGCTGCGAAAATGCGTAGCCGCCTTGCGAGGCGGTGACACGCTTCTCGTCGTTCGGCTTGATCGCCTGGCCCGCTCGACACGCGATCTGCTCAATATTCTCGCTGAGATCGCCGAACGCGGCGCCGCGTTCAAGTCCCTCGGCGACGGCTGGGCCGATACGACGACACCGCATGGCCGTCTTATGCTCACCGTACTTGGTGGCCTCGCCGAATTCGAGCGAGAGCTGATCAGAACACGCACAGGAGAAGGCCGCATTCGCGCCAAGGCGCGCGGCGTGCGATTCGGCCGTAAGCATGCGCTATCGGCTGATCAGCGTGCCTTCGTTGCCAAGCGAAGGGCGGAAGGAGAGAGTGTGCGCGAACTCGCGCGAATCACAGGCGTGAGCAAAGCCACCATCAGCCGTATCGGGCCCATTGAGTGAGCTCGCCGTTGCGCCAGAAGCTCGCTGCGACGATGACGAATGACCGGTTTGGGGCCGGATGCAGACTGTCGGCTTTTTAGCGCTGGTGCAGGACTAACATATGTCGAACGGTTGGAGGCTTGAATCGGCGACAACTGGTCGTTCGTCGAGTGGGACGCTCGATCCTCGGTGCAGTCTAACCAGTGCCGCGCGACCGCACTGGACCCCGGTAGCTTCCCGATCCTGGCGGCGGACACGAAGCGCATGATAGATTTTCTGACGGTCGACGGAGAATAGTCCATGGCGTTACTCGAATACCGGCCCCGTCAGCCCCTCTATCATTTTACTAGTCCCGCCGGCTTCGAAGGTATCCTGAAATCGAAGGCGCTCTGGTTCAACGACCTGACGCAGATGAACGACCCTCGGGAGTTGGAGTTAGGATTCGAACAATTCATTGAAGCGCTCAAGGCGGTCCGCCATAACGAATACAAAGGTCATCGAGGCTTCTTCCTGTCGATCTTGGCCGGCAGGCTGACGGCATTGCGAAAAAGCCATCAAGCTTTCTGCTGTTGCTTTTCTCTGGTCGAGGACGAACTCCCATTGTGGAACGAGTATACTGGATATGTCGGGTTATCGATCGGGTTCAAGCCGACCGCGATGAATGACATACAAGCCCGGTTGCAGCAGGCAAACTACCTCTCTGACAACACACCGGGAGCCTTCCGGTCGAAGGTTCTCGAGATAGCGGCTATTTTCGATCGCGGTGATGGCGTTGCGAATGAGCAGTTCTGGACGCAGGCCTCCGTGGGCGCCTTTGCGGCCATCACTGCGCTCAAGCATCACACCTGGGCCTATGAACGCGAAATCCGGATGATTCATTTGCAGACCAAGGAGGAGCCAAATCCGGGGGACGGCGTCTTGGTGTCCGATGACGGCGAGGTCAATGAGTGGATCACCCCTTTTACCCGCACCGGGGCCAGTGGCGAGGTGAGCTACCTGCCGTTCCAATTCGGTCGGTACCGGGACGGCGACGACAAGCATCGTGGCGCGATCGAGCGGGTAATTATCGGTCCGAAGTGCACTCTGTCCATAGATGATGTCGCCGGCATGCTGGCTGCAAACGGCTATAACGGCGTCGAGATCGTTCACTCCGAGTGCCGCATCCGGAAGTCCGTCGCGACTGCAGGAACCTGATTGTCCTATAAGAATCGGTTATCCGCGGCCTGGTGTGGAATCGTCAACACCAACGCGTTGGCGTCTGGCCTTTAGATCGCGAACCGAAAACTCGGCAGCGGCCATGTCAGCCGCTTCGACGACCTTGATCTGCGGTTCTAGGTCCGCTTTGGGGCCGTGAGCGGACTGGCGGCTTGTAGGCGATGAGCGTCGAAAGCGGACGTCCGGAAATCTTTTGCCTAGGCCGGACTTGTTGCGGGGTTGATTGGTCAAACCACCAGTTCTGTGTGTTAACGTCCTTTATCACACCTAGGAGGGCTTCGTGGTCGACCAGGTCCGAGTCAAGAGGCTTCCGCCGTTCCCCTCCCGTGCAACCGTGATCGCTGCAGCCAACATGTTGAAGGCCGAAGGTCACTCGGGCTTCGAAGCCCTTCGTCTGGAGTATGATCTTCAGCATACCGACGCCGGACTGGGTTCAGGATTGATGGCGCGGGCAACGTCCCTGGCTACTTACGCATTGCAAAATCCTGAGGTCCGCACCCCCGAAGGCATCCCACTGCAATCCGCCATCGTCGCGCGAGCAGGCGAGCACTATCGAAGCGGCATCCAGGTGAATATCGGCGAGAAGGAACGTGAGGCCTTCAAGCTCGCGTCGTCGCGCGATGGCAGCCTCAATGACTTGACCGAGTCCGGCGAGGATGTCGTCAGCATACGCGACGGTTTCGTGGAAAGAAGGCCAGCGGCGCCGATGAAAGGCCAGCAGTCTCAATGGGCGCCGAAGGCGCAACCAGAGCGTTCGAAGCGTGTCTTCATTGTGCACGGCCACGACGACAACATGAAGCTGTCCGTTTCCAACTTTCTGATGGCCATCGGTCTGGAGCCAGTCATTCTGGCTGACCAGGTGAATGCCGGGAAAACGATCATTGAAAAGTTCGAACGTGATGCTGATGTCGGCTACGCTGTCGTGCTACTTTCGCCCGATGACTACAGCCCCCAAGGGGGTGATGGGCGCGCCCGACAGAACGTCATACTTGAGTGGGGCTACTTTATCGGTAGGCTCGGCCGGTCGCACGTCTGCGCGCTGAAGCGCGGCCATGTGGAGCTGCCTTCGGACCTCATCGGGATGGTGTGGGAGAACTTCGACGAATACGGCGGATGGAGGCGGCGTCTGATCAAGGAGTTGATCGAAGCGGGGGTCGCGGTCGACCAACACAAAGCGAGCATGGCATGACCCAACTGGTCACATTACCCGATAGCTTTCTGCCATCGGTCATGACGAATGCGGGGCCGGGAGCGGACGGTCCGCTGCCGGATTTCCCAATACCAATAGCTGCATCGGAGCCTTTGCTGCCGGCGTCTGGAATTGACCCTCAGGCGGAACGCCGGACCGCAAGTTATATCCATCTGAAGGGTGTCAATGGCATCAACCGACCACACTGCCGGTTGTAGGCAAGACTATCGGAGCACGTAAGATCAATCCCGCCATTCCGCGCAGAAGCGGTCTTGCAGACGTCGTCCCTTTGCAGCGCTTCTGCGATGGGCTAAATGGGTTCGGTACAAAGGGTCAGAGGCGCAGCGGGTGAAAATAGCGGAATTCGGAGCGAAGCTATGGAGCCTCTGCCACGTTCTGCGGGACGACGGCATTGTCTATCATAAGTATCTGGCTGAGTTGAGTTATCTGCTCTTCCTCAAAATCGCGGAGGAGACGAGCGCCGAGGACGAGCTGCCCGAGGGTTGCCGCTGGAGCGACCTGCGCGCTCACGCCGGCCCAGGGATGCTTAGCTTCTATCGCAAGATGCTGACCAATCTCGGCGAGGATGTCGGCAACAACGATATCAGCCGTATCTTCGCATTCCCGACTACGGTCTTTTCTCACGACGAAAACCTCGCAAAGGTGTTTCGGTCGATGGACGAGCTCGACTGGCACGCGGTGGGGTCGGATCGGTTCGGAGACGTTTACGAATATCTCCTGCGTGAGAGCTCGGAGGGGCGGGCGGGCGCGGGCCAGTACTTCACGCCGCGCGCTCTCGTTGATTGCTTAGTCGAGCTGATGCGACCGGTGCCAGGTGAGGTAATACAAGATCCGGCCGCGGGCACCGGCGGCTTCCTAGTCTCGGCGCAGCGCTACCTGCTCGCGGCTGCCGAGGATGGGCCCCCTGCGATCTTCGAAGGCGTCGAGATCGAGCGTGACACCTGCCGCCTCTGCCTGATGAACTTCTTCCTGCACGGCATGGACGGCCGGGTCATTAACGGCGATGCGCTCACCGATGACGCCTTGAGCCTCAAGCCGGCCGACCTGATCCTCGCAAACCCGCCCTTCGGCAGCACGGGCGGCGGCGCGCGGGCGCGCCGCGATGATTTCGCGATAGCCACCTCTAACAAGCAATTGTTGTTCCTGCAGCACATCTACCGGTCGCTTAAACCCGGCGGCCGGGCCGCCGTAGTGGTCCCGGACAACGTCCTGTTCGAAGCCGGCGCCGGGCGGCGCGTGCGCCAGGAACTGTTCGAGACCTCGGACGTTCACACCATCTTGCGCCTGCCCGTGGGCATCTTCTACGCCACGGGCGTTAGCACTGTGGTCCTCATGTTCACGCGTCGTGCGCCAACGGACCGACCGATTGGGAACCGGCTGTGGGTTTATGATCTGCGAAGGACGGCCCAGCGCTATGGACGTGGGGTTCCTTTTGATGCGGCAAGCCTGTCCGGATTCAAGGCGTTCTACGGCGTCGATCCTCTCGGCCGAGCTCCTCGCCCAGAATCCGGCCCCGCCTTCAACTCCTGGTCCCGCGAGGAGATAGTCGCCCGGAACTACGACCTCGATCTGGTTCGCGATCCAGTCGGCGATGTCGTGGATGCTGATGTCGGAGGTCTCGTCAGTATGATCGCTGAACAGCTTCGAGAGGCGTTGAGCGAGGCCGAAAGCCTCGGCCTAGACCTGGCAAGTCTGCGTTCGCCCGCAGATCCGACCGCAACGTGAGCAAGCCGCGCTGGCCCGTTCCCGAGCATTGGGCTTGGGTGACGATCGCCGACATCGGCGAGGTCTATGGCGGTGGAACGCCGCCCGTGCGCCAAGCCGCCAATTTCTCCGATGATGAAAGCATACCCTGGGTGACGCCGGCAGATATGTCGGGCCGAACGGGCGCTTACATACGACGGGGGCGACGCAATCTCAGCCAACTTGGGTTGAGTAAATCCTCCGCGCGGCTTCTGCCGTCCGGCACAGTCATTTTTTCGTCGCGCGCGCCTATCGGCTATTGCGCCGTCTCCGCAAATCCCATCACGACCAGCCAAGGCTGCAAGAATGTCGTGCTGAGGCCGGAGCATGTGCCTGAATATCTCATGCTCTACCTGCGGCACTCGCGGGCCTATGCGGAGAGCTTGGCGAGCGGCACGACGTTCCTGGAGCTGTCCGCCGCGAAGATGAAAACCGTGGCGGTTCCGCTCCCGCCGCCGGAGGAGCAGGCGGTCATTGTGGTCGCTCTCGATTATCTGCTAGGCAAAATCGAGACGATCAAGGGCCTGCTTCACTCGGTCCCTCACATGGGCAACTCCGAAACGGAACGCCTTCTCTCGGAGGCCCATGACGGACGCTTGACCGAAACCTGGCGCCGTCGCGCGGGCGCAAAGACCGGCGTCGCGACGCAGGCTGGCTCGGAGACATCCACCGACAGCGGGGCCTTCGCGTTTGAAGAGGTGGAGGTCTCCGAAATGCTCGCCATTCCCATCCAGAACGGTCTGTCCATTCGGGGACAGGACACACCGCCAGGTATTCGCGCCTTGCGCCTCAGCGCTTTGCGATCAATGCGGGTTGACCTGGATGACGTTCGATATCTTCCCATCCCGACGGCACGCGCCACGCGATATGAGTTGGCGGCCGGAGATGTTCTCATCAGCCGAGGCAACGGAACCAAGTCGCTGGTGGGGCGTGCATCACTGACGGAAGCGCCGCACGAGCTGACCATCTATCCAGACACCGTTTTTCGGCTGAGAACGGATCCGACGCGCGTGCATCCGGCTTGGTTGGCGTTCGTCTGGAACGCGCCTCAGGTCCGGCGCCGGATCGAACGCAAAGCTAGGACCACGACGGGAATCTGGAAAATCCGGCAAGCCGACGTCGTTGACCACAAGCTCCCCCTGCCGTCGATCGAGGAGCAACGTGAAATTGTCCGCATTCTGCACGGATCGCTTGGCCGCATCGATGCGCTGACGAAGATTGCGACACAGGCGCTCGACAACCTTGAGAAGTTGAGGGAAACGTTGCTATCGCTGGCGTTTCGCGGTGAATTCGCCAAGGATGCGCTGGAGGGGTTGAGCCGAACGACGCTCGCGGAGTTGCGGCTGCGGGCCGTGAACGCGGAGAAGGATTGGGCGTCGGCTCCCGCCAGCCCTCAGCAGGAAGGACCGGTAAAAGTGAGTCGTATCCTGAAATCCATTCTGGACCCCGATGTGCGCGACAAGCCCTATCTGGCTGACCTGCTGAAATCCGGCGATGAGGAAAGCCTGTCCGCCAAAGCCCTTTTCGCCCTGACAGAGTTGTCGGTTGCCGACTTTTACAAGCAGCTGATGTGGGAGCTGGGGCGTCGTCATCTAGTCGAGAACGGCGACGGATTTCGGGCTGCCCCATGAGACTTGACAGGGCCGCGATTGACGGCTTCCGCAACTTGAACGCCTTCGAGATCACCTTCGACAAGCGTCGGCTGACCACGGTCGTAATTGGCGAAAACGGATCAGGGAAATCGAACCTCATCGAAGCCTTGGTGGAGATCTTCCGGGCCGCCGATCTCAACACGAACGTGCATTTCAGGTTCGAGGTGGAGTATCGGCTGGGCGCCAACAAAGTCAGCCTCTCGAACCTGACAGGCTCCATCGTGGCCCAGTTCAACGGCGAGGATTGGGCACGGTCGGTTTTCGACGAGCGTCGCGCCGACATTCTGCCCGACATGGTTTTCGGCTATTATTCAGGCAGCAGCCGCCGTCTGGAGCGACTGTTCGACGAGCACCAGCGCCGATACTACGATGCGATCAAGACCAACGAGGACGCCGAGGCCTGCCGCTCGGCCCTGGTCGAGCGTCGGCTGTTCTACTGCCGACCCATCCATGGGGTCTTCGCCCTAGCGGCCTTCTTCGGCTTCCCCGATCATGAAGTGCTGGCACTCCTGGGAGAAAAGCTTCGGATCGGCCGTTTCGGATCCGCCCTAGCGCATTTCCGGGAGCCTTGGTTCGCTAAATCCAAGCCTCGCGCCGTGCGCAACCCCTACACGCTCTGGGGAGCCGCTGGACCGGCAGGTGCCTGTGCGCGGGCATGGCTGGACGTCGCCTATCACCCGATTGACCTCGAAGACAATCCAAAGGACGACTATCGCGACAAGGACGAGCGAGAAGCGCAACTGGCCTGCTTTGTCCGATCCGAGCGGGACATGGCGCGGCTGGCGGCGAACTATGCCAACGACGCCGAAATGTTCACAGCCCTGGAGGCGGCGGACATATCCGACCTCTTCCGAGATCTGCTGCTTTGGGTTTCCCGCGCGGACAGTGAGGGCGAGGTTGGTTTCTCCGAACTCTCGGACGGCGAGCGCCAACTCCTCATGGTTCTGGGCCTGACCCGAATCTCGCGCGGCAAGCGGGTTCTCTTTCTACTCGACGAACCGGACACCCATCTTAACCCGGCGTGGCAGCTCGACTATCTGAAACTGATCGAAAAGTGGACCGGTGAGGGTGAGGAGGCCGACAACTGCCAATTCATTCTGACCTCGCACAATCCTCTCACCATCGCCGCGCTCCGCAAGGAGGAGGTCCGAGTGATGGCGGGTCGTAGTGGCGCGATCCGGGCCTACGAACCCCGCGTCGACCCAAGGGGCCTTGGCTTCTCCGGCGTCCTGATGGATGTGTTCGGTCTTCCGAGCGCTGTCGATGAGCCTACGAAGGCGCTCATGGCCGAACGCAACGCCCTCATGCGGATGCCTGACCCGTCTCCCGAACAGGATGCGAGACGGGAGGAACTGACGTTTGAACTGTCGAGGATGGGCATAACCTACGATCATAAGGACGCTCTCTATCGGGAGTTCCTCAAACAGTTCGATGCCGCCGAGCTGCGCAGAGATCACCCCCTCACCGCCGAAGAGTTGCAAGCCATCTCTGAGGAGTCCGACAGGCTGGTAAAGGAAATTCGCGAGGGACAATGATTTACGTCAAACGCGACCTTACCAAGGTCGATGCAAGCGTGCTCGCCGCCGCCGCAGCAGCAGCCACCGCGCTGGAGGCCATCACCGATGAGGCGGCACGCAAGGCGTTCATCAAGGACAATAGCGGCATCTGGACAGCGTTCCGGCCCGCCTTGCTGGAAATGTCCCATCGAAAATGCTGGTACTCGGAGGCCTTCGAAGCCGTCTCCCGGTATGATGTCGATCACTTCCGTCCAAAGGGGAAAGCGAAGATCAGTCAGACCGAAACCAGCGAGGGCTATTCTTGGCTCGCGTTCGATCCAAACAACTATGTCTTGGCCGGCGCTCTATGCAATCAGGCGAACCGGGAATACGCCGAATCGACGGTCGGCAAGGCGAACTGGTTTCCGCTCTACGACACAACGAAGGCGGCCACCCTTGCCGCGCGCGACATCAGCAGTGAGGCGCCCATCCTGCTGGACCCTACGGTCAAGGGCTCAGGGGATCTGCTTGAGTTCAATGAAGCGGGCGAAGTGCATCCCAATAGATCGCTGGAGCCGGACTATCAAAAGCAAGTAGATTGGGCGATCAATCTGCTGGGCATCCGGCAGAGCCAGCTCAACGACGCGCGTCGCTTTCATGTGCGACCCTACCGGCGCTCGATCGAAATCTACAAGGATATCGCCAAAAAGGCTCCACCGGCCCGGACTGCAGGTGAACAGAGAAGCCTCAAGGGGATCGCAGAAGACCTCATTGAGGCGAGTCGGTCGAAATCCCCGTTCAGCGCCACGATCCGGGCGCTGCTTCAGGCCGAGGGCCTGCCCCAGTTCATCGTTCGCGACGAGTTGAGTTGATATGCTGGATGAATTCCACGCTCTCATCGCAAGGGGGCATTTGGTGATCGATGCGAGAAACCTCATTGCAAAGTCCGCTTCTGGGAGATTGGACCTCGGCTCGGAATAACCGGAAAGAGGGCGAAAGGCGCCGACGTGCCTTGCCTCGCTAATGCCCGCTTTTGGGCCGCCGCCGTTGCCAGATCAATGGCCGAAATGGGGGCGCAAAGCGGGCATCGCTGAAAAGGGCAGTCGAGGGTCAGCAAATGGTCAACAGCGCCATTTGCGCCGTGCCGCCGCTGTCCAGATCCGTGGCACCCCGCCGATCAGCAATCTTGCTTCAACCCAGCCGCAAGCGCCTCCATCAGCATTGAAGCATCCTCGCCAGCCCGGTGCCGCACTTCGGCGTGTTCCAGCTGATCCCGTACCCTCTCGCTGACTTCATCACCAAGTTCGCGAAGCAGGCTGTCCCAACTGCGCAGCGTGAGGCCGGGCTTTGTGCCCGCTGCGTCGAACAGGGCGTCCATCCAATAGGCGCCGAAAGGCCCGCCATCGCACAAGACTGGCCCGTCGCCGATCAGTGTGTTCAGGCTCCTCGCAACGGCCATCGGCGGCTCGGCTGTGGCAAGCTCGGCCCGGTCGATACCGTGCACCTCCTGCGACAGTTCGCTCCAATGGCCGAAGTCGTTCCAATCCTGCGTCGGCCGGATCAGCGCCGACCACACCTGGATGGGCTGGTCCGGCGCCGGCCAGACGGCAACACCCACCTCGATGGGATATCCGCCATCCTCCAAAGAGCTCGCCTCAAAATCGAGGATGCGGAGAGGCCATCGGATCGTCGGCACCTGCAGCTCCCTGCCCAATATCTGGAACAAGCTCCTATCGCCTGATCCCGGATACCGCGCCACCTTGCTCCATGGGGTCAGGCGTCCGGACGGGAGAGTTCACTCAGTGCAGTTCGCCAATGCGAGGTGGATCAAGCGTCGATCTCCGAAGACACGGAAGCGCAGGGCGTCCTGGATCGACCAATCGGCGCGGGAGAGATCGCCGGCGTCCAGGAGCGAGACCGCGACCACGGCTTCCAGTTCCTGGAATGACACGCCAGAGAGCTCCAGGACGGCGGTGAGCTGGAACGGCGCCTCGGCGGTGGGGCTGGGCTTGATGTCGAGCACGCGCGTTGAGACCTTGAGCGTGCCGCCGCGCTCGAAGCGCACCTCCATGTCGAGGTTTTCGAGCATGCTCAGCACATCGTCCGTCCGGCTGGTTTTTTGGCCCAACGCTGTGTCGCGAGAGCCCGGCTGGAACACCAAGGCGACGAGCGGCGTCTTGCGGCCTTTGCGGCAGAAGAGGCGCAGGCGGGTGGTGTCGTCGAAGCGGCTGGTGGCCACTTCGGCAGTGGCGCTGATATCGGTGCCCATGCCGCCGGCGGCCTCTAGGCTGAGGGGGATATAGCGGCGCGCGGTGTTGTCGATGTTCCAGGCGCGCATCTCGTCCGGGGTGAGCCAGTGGGGCGCGCCCTCCGGCGTCTTGGCCGCAAGCGCCAGAAAGCGGGGATCGATGCCCATGCTCAGCGTGTAGTCGATCAGCCGCCCCATGATCTGCTGGGCATAGGCGGGTGTGCCCGAGAAGGAGAATTGATGCACGCCGAGGCGAGTGCCGGTGGCGCCCTCGAAGCGGTCGAAGAGGTCTCCCTGGTCCTCGGCGCCGGGGTCTTGCGTGATCATGTAGCGCTTCACGCCGCCGAGGATGGCATAGGCGCAGGCGCCGATGCAGACCTCCCCGAGGCTGGTGCCGAAGCCCGCCTTGCGGATCAGTTCGCCCAGCTTGGCTGCGGAGGCGAGATCCCCGCCCGGCGAGACGAACTGCAGCATGCCGCCATCGGGATTGTCGCGGGCGAAGGCGGCGAAGGCCTGCGGCGTGTCCGGCGTGATCATGCCGACGGCGAGGTCTGCGCGCTCGACGGCATTGCCGCTGCAGATCGCGGTCGGCGGGGAGAAGAAGCGCATGGGCTTGCGCAAATCGGCCGGGCGATAGTCCGGCGCATCGCAATCCGGCTCTTCCGCCCATGCCTGGAATGACGAAGCCGCCAGCGCCAGGAGGGCGACGGCGGCGAGGCTTGCGAAGATGCGTTTCGCGCGAAAAATCATCCCTCGCTCCGCATGGTCGGCTCGGTGCGAGTGGGCTCGGCGGGATGCGGCTCAGTGCGATACGGCGGCCGGTCGATGGCGAGGCTCCATCGGGTCTTGGCGTACCAGGTCTCCTGCGCGTCCGGATCGGCGAACACCCAGCCGTGCTCCAGATAATTCTTGGCCGTCAGCTCGTTGCCCTTGACGCCGAAGAAGATCATC
This sequence comes from Roseixanthobacter finlandensis, assembly GCF_043195105.2. Lineage (NCBI taxonomy): Bacteria > Pseudomonadati > Pseudomonadota > Alphaproteobacteria > Hyphomicrobiales > Xanthobacteraceae > Roseixanthobacter > Roseixanthobacter finlandensis. The sequence goes on from NZ_CM195536.1 coordinate 1,956,833, forward strand.
AAGGTGAGATCAAGAATGCAGGCCGTGAGCGCGACCAGGGCCACGTCCTTCGGCTCCAGATCCGCCAGGCTCTGGCTGATGCTGGTGGAGAAGTTGATCACATTGATCAGGATGCCCCAGACATAGAGACGGCGCAGGAACAGCGGGATGCCGAAGAAGGTGGAGAAGAAGAACAGGACCCAGCTCCAGCCGACCTTGATGCGCTTGAGCTCGCCCGTCTTCGGGTTTTTCATCAGAACTTTCATGCTTTCCCCCAACAGATGACGCGATGATGTGGTGACGCGATGGAAACGAGAGTGAGATCGCGGCTCAGCGCTGCGCCGTGGCGGGGGCTGACATCCCCACGCCGCCGCTGAGCACGAAGCCGGTGCGGCCATCGACAAGCTGGACGGGAAGCAGCGCTGCCGCCGCCTCGCCCTTCGGCTGGATGGCAAGGCGCGGCCCGGTCCATGAGAGGGCTTCGCCGACATCGAGCACGGCGCATTCCCCGGCGTCTGTGAGGATGTCGCGCACGCGCCGCCGCGCCGGTCCCGGCCGTTCCGAGAGCAAGGTGGCGAGCTGCTGCGGGGTGCGGCAGAAGACCGTGCGCTCGACGATGGTGCACCGGCCGCCTTCGACGCAGCGCTCTTCGCTTGGCTGCCCCACAGGTGCGGCCTGCGATGCCGAAGCCGTCTTTTGCGCGGACCGCAGCGCTGCGAGCGCGGCCATGGCCTGGTCGAGCTCGCGCTGTGCCTGTGCTCGCTCGCGCCGCAAGCCCTCCAGGGGATCGGGACCGCCGCCGCCCGCCAGACCCTGGAATGCCTGCGCCATGCCGGACGGCCCCCGTGCCATGCCCATGGCCAAGCTCTGCATGCGGCGCGCCTGATCGGCCTGGATCGCGGCGGACCGCTCCTGCAAGCGCCGCTCGGCCGCCTGCACGGACTGGCGCGCGCGCGCGACACGCCCTTGAGCCGCGTCCAAAGCATCGGCGGCAGCCGTGGCTTGCGCCTTTGCCTGCCCCTCGCGCGCCTCCGCGTCACGCATCGCGCGCGAGTCCTCCTGACGGCGCGCCTCATCCTGGCGCTGCGTTTCTTCCTGAAGGCGGGCCTCCTCCTGGCGCTGTGCGTCCTTCTGCTTGCGCGCCGCTTCGCGCGCCTGAAGGGCACGTGCCGTCTCCTCCTCGATCTCGGTCAGGCGGCGATCGATGGTGGCGTAGGGCTCATCCCCCATGAGCCGCTTCAAGGCCTCCTTGATGGGGATGTCTTCCAGCGCACCCCCATCGGCTGCGGGGACGACAACGCCCACACCGGCCAGGCGCTGCACGCGCCAGAGGATGGTCCAGAGCCGCTGCGCGGCGGTCTGCACGTCCGTCCGCTGCAATTCGGCCTGCGGGATCCAGTTCGCCGCAAAGCGCCTGCGGGTCGCGGCTGCCAGATCGCTCAATTGCCGGTCGGTCGAGAGGCCATCGCCATAGGCCTTCTTGAAGAGCACCGTCTGCGCCAGGCAAAGCTCGGTGCCGGTCACCTCGGGCGGCCGGGGCTTTGCGTCAAGTTTCGACAAAGGCTCCGGCGCCTGCGCGATGATTTCTTGTGCGGGCGACGCGGGCGGCCGCGACACGGCTTTCTTCTGGAGTGCCGCCCAATCGCACAGGCCGCCCATGGCCTGCGCCAGTTCCGCACTGAAGAAGCCGTCGATCTGCTCGGGGGTGATGCCGATCATCATGAGCGACAGGCGGAGCATAACCAGCTCGTTGTCGCTCGGCTTTTCCGGAAGGACGTACTTCTGCTCGAAGATCCGGTCCTTGTAGCCGTACTCGGCCTTAGCTGAGTGGGGGAGGGCGAGCAGGCCAAGGCTGCCGCACAGCGCAAGCGTCCTGATCAGCCTGGAAGAGGCCATCGGAGGGGTTCCTTTCTGAGGCGTGGAGGTATTTCAGTCGCGGCGAGAACGCGCCTTGTATCCATTATGGACATTACGTAACATACAAATTGTTCGTAGACGCTGCAAGGCAGATCGGAACATTTCGTTCGCATGGATCTCTTCGCAGCGAACATTCGGGCACGGGCGGCACAGCTCGGCATCTCCAACGCTGAGGCCGCGCGCAGGGCCGGCCTCAACGAGCGCCGCTATGCCCATTACATCAGCGGAGCGAGGGAGCCTGACTTGGCCACTTTGGTGAGAATCGCAAAAGCGCTCGGCACGACGCCCGACGCGTTACTGGGTGTGAAACGCGAGCCCGACGACATGGCCGCGCCAACCGATCGCTCGATGCTGATCGACCGCATCGTCACGGTGGTGAACAATCTGGAGACTTATGAACTCGAGATCGCTGTGACACAGGCCGAAGTGATCCTGCGCCTGCAGCAGGAAAAGGGCCCCAAGACGGCCTGACGTCGGTCGATCTTCAAGGCAAGGCCGATGGCACCAATCTGGACCGATCGGCTCGTGTCAGCGAGGCGACGGGAGGGGCGCTTGCGCCCCTCCTTCTCCCTCGGTCTGGCTCAGCAGGCCTCGCCGCTCACGCCTTGCAATCGGGATGCATGAGGGCGAGTTGGCTGATCGGCCGCGTGATCACCGGCAGATCGTCGAAGCCGTGCCATTTGAGCGTGGCCCGGGTCGCGTCGCGATTGATCACCTCCGCCGGCCACCAGCCGTTGAATTCGCCCTCTTCATAGTCGGGCGCCAGCACGAGGTGGCCGCTGGCAATCTCGGGCCAGAGCCCCACGGCGACCTCCTTACTGACGACACCGAGATTGCCGCCGTCGAGCCTGTTCTGCGATGCGATGGCCACGCCAGAGACAGGCTTGTCCGTGGCGCCCGAGGCCGTCTCTGCGGCTGTTTCGATAGTCGGCGCTGGCGTTGCCGCCTTCGCAGCCGCCTTGGCCTCAGCGGCCTTCGGAATCAGTTGCACGACAGGCGCGGCCTTGGCCGCGCTCTCGGCCACGGCCGAGAGTTCACTGACCATGCGGGGCGTGACGGCGCCGAGCAAGGGAACGCCCTCCTTGTCGAAGGCGCCGCGTGCCAGGCTGGCAATGAGCTTGGCGTCCTTCGTCGGGTTCAGCGTCACGCAGCGATGGCCGAGGCCCTCGGCAGCAGCGCGCGCCTTTTCGGCGGCCTCACCTTCGAACTTTGCGGCTTGGGACGGCGTGGCATTGAAGAGCACGAGAATGCCGGAGGAAGCGGCCTGAGATTTGACAGTCATGATGCGATCTTTCGTGAGGCTGGCGGCAGTCTCCGCCTCTGTATTGTATCATAATACCGTCGTTTTGTCAAGCAACTCGTGCCAAGGGGAGGCTTTGGCTTCGAGTCAGATCGAATTTGTTGGTTCTAGAACCTGAGCCTATAGTTACACCGCTTGCCCGTCCGGAGTTTCTAATCTCTGATCATCGATGTGGTTTGTGGAAGTCATGGCCGATATTTGGAGACCAAGCGGCTTTGGAGATCGATCCGCGGTTTTATGCAGAACTGCGATTCGCAGACGATCGGATTCGGCCGAATGCGGCCCGGCGCTCAATATCGCTTGGCCTCGCGCGCGCGAGGCTGCTATGGCTCTCAAAGATACGCGGTGAAATGCAGTGGGATTCCGCTTTTTGCGGACCGAACTAACGAAGTTGCAGCCGCGAAAAATGTAGGCATGTCTGTAGGCATGAAAAATTTTCTACCTGCATTTTATGTTATAAATCATAGACTTAATCCACTACCTCGATTCCGCCCCTGGCACCATTTTCCTTATAAATCAATGACTTAGCCCCGGTGATACAAGCCGAGGGATACAATTTGAGTCGTTGGCTTTTATCGCTGCCTTATTTGCAGGGATCCCGGCACCAGGCTCCTGTCACGGGCAGTGCCATCTTGGGCATCGGGGCCGCATGAGTTCTGCCGTCGGCAAGGCCGTGTCCATCGGCGTCGTGGCACCGCAAAGACCCTGCCGCGCGACCGGCACACGACTGAAGCCGCTTGGCTCCGTCATGCGCTCTAATATCCGCCTCTCGCTCGGCATCGCACCCGTCGCCGCCGGCGTCATATCCCCATAGCGCCGCGACGACCTCGCCCGCCGCACAGGTCAGACCGCGGTTTCCTTCCCCGGAGGCTTTCCGACGCCGGTGCGCGCGCCCGTGCCCGCCTTCGTGATCGGGCCGGCATCCGAAACCTTTCGCACAAGCAGACCATGGTCTGATGCTTGAACGCCGACCTCCGCAAGATGGCTGCGACGCGGGAAAAATACCCTGCAGAACGGACCAAGCGTCCGCGCTACGAGACCGCGCTCCCCTCAATATCCGAGGGCACAGCCGTCCTTGCGCGGGTCGGAGCCGCCGAGCAGCGTGCCGGCCTCCCAATCGATCGCGATCGCCTGTGCGCCGCCTATGGCCCATCGCGGCGCGCAGACCTTAAAGCCGCGCCGCTCGAATTCGGCACCCACCGTCGTACGCAGCCGAGCTTCCATCTCGACCGCGCCGGTGCCCAGCTGGGGAAAGAGCCGGGGAAGGTCGATGGCGCTTTGCACGTCCAATTCGTTCCAGAGCACCTTCGCCAGAAACGCGGCGTGGCCCGTTGCCTGATAATGGCCACCCATGACGCCGAATGACATCGAAACCCGGCCGCCCTCGGCCGCCATGCCGGGGATGATGGTGTGCATGGGGCGCTTGTTCGGGCCGATGGCATTGGGATGGCCGTCCCGCAGCGAAAAGCTCTGGCCGCGATTGTGGAACAGCACCCCCGACTTGGGCGCCATCAGAACGGCGCCGTAGGGGTGGAAGATGGAATTGATGAAGGAGACGACGTTGCGCTCGCCATCGACCACCGAGATATAGACCGTGTCCTTGTGCTCCACCGTGTCGAACACCGGCAGATCCGTCATGGCGGAGGCGGTGTCGATGCGCGCGGCGAGCGCGTCGGCGAGTTTCTCGGAGAGGAGATAGTCCACGGGCACGTGGGCGGTGTGCTGGTCGGCGATATAGGCATTGCGCGCCGCATAGGCGAGCCGGGTGGCTTCCACTTCCGCCACCAGATTGTCGATGTCGAGGGGGTCGGGCTTGCGTTCGAGGCGCTGCAGGATGTTCAGGATCAAAAGCGCGATCACGCCCTGGCCGTTGGGCGGGCACTCATAGATGGTGCGGCCACGGAAGGTGGTGGTGACCGGCGTCACATATTCCCCTTCGGTGTTCGCGAAATCCTCCTTGGTGTGGAGGCCGCCGACGGAGCGCAGGAACGCCACCATGTCCTCGGCGATGGCACCGCGATAGAAGGCATCGGGTCCCTCCCGTCCGATGGCCTCCAGCGTGTCGGCAAGCTCCGGCTGCCGCTGCACGCTGCCCACCGCCGGCGCGCCGTCGCGGTCGAGGAAGATCCGGCGCGTCATCGGATCGCGGCGCAGCAGATCGAGCTGGAAGCCGATGTCGCTGGCGACCCGTGGGGTGATGCCATAGCCGTCCCGTGCCATCCCGATGGCGGGGGCAAGCACCTCTGCAAGGCTCATGCGGCCGTGGTCGGCGAGAAGGCGGGCCCAGGCTTCCACAGCGCCCGGCACGGTCACCGCATGGGGCGACTGGCGCTCGATCGCTGTCATTGCGTTCTGCCGATACCAGTCGAACGTCGCGGCCGATGGCGTGCGGCCGGAGCCGTTATAGCCGATGACGTTGGTCGAGCCCTTTTGCGAATAGAGCACGAAGCAGTCGCCGCCGATGCCGGTCGATCCGGCTTCGACGACGCTTTGCACGGCACAGGCGGCGATCGCCGCATCCATGGCGTTGCCGCCGGCCTTGAGGATCTCCACCGCCGTCAAGGTGGCGTCGGGATGGGATGTCGCCGCCATACCCTTGCGCCCGACGGCGAGGGAGCGGCCACCAGCTTCAAAGTCTCTCATGGGATGCCGTTTGTCGTGTGTATCGATGAAAGGGCGGATCGGGCACCGGCGGCGCCCGGCGGACATTCGGCCGGCTGAAGCCGGCGCTTAGCCTTGGGCCTTCACCCAATCCCAGGTGTCGTCGAGCGCGAGCTTGATGCGCGCCATCAGGTCCTCGATCTCGCTCTCGGTGATGATGAGCGGCGGGCACAAGTTCACGGTGTCCCCGAGGGCCCGGATGATGACGCCGTGGGCCTGCGCGCGCCGGCCCACATAAGCGGCGACGCCAAGCGCGGGATCGAACGTCTCCCTGGTCTGCTTGTCCTTGACGAGCTCCAGCGCGCCGATGAGCCCGACGCCGCGCGCTTCACCCACCAGGGGATGGCTCGCAAAGGCGCGCAGGCGCTCCTGGAACACCGGCATGACATCTCGCACGTGGCCGACGATGTCGCGCTCCTCGTAGATCTTCAACGTCTCCAGGGCCACGGCCGCGGGGACCGGATGGCCGCCATAGGTGAAGCCGTGGCCGAAGGTGCCGATCTTTTCGCTCTCCGACACCACGGCACGATAGATCTTCTCGTTCACCATGAGCGCGGAGATGGGCATGTAGGCGGCGGACAACTGCTTGGCCATCGAGATCATGTCGGGCTTGAGCCCGAAGATCTCCGAGCCGAACATGGCGCCAAGGCGCCCAAAGCCGCAGATGACCTCGTCGGCGATGAGCAGGACATCGTACTTCTGCAGGACCGCCTGGATCTTCTCATAATAGGTGGCCGGCGGAACGATGCTGCCTCCGGACGCCATCAAGGGCTCGGCGAAGAAGGCGGCGATCGTGTCCGGTCCCTCGTTCAGGATGAGCTGCTCAAGGGAATCCGCGCAGCGCGTCGCGAACGCCTCCTCCGTTTCGCCGGGCAGACCGTAGCGATAGAAGCTCGGGCAATCGGTGTGGAGGATGCCGGCAATCGGCAGATCGAAATCCCGGTGATTGTTCGGCAAGCCGGTGAGGCTGGCGGTGGCGACGGTGACGCCGTGATAGGCGCGCACCCGCGAGATGATCTTCTTCTTCTCGGGCTTGCCGATGGCGTTGTGATAGTACCAGATAAGCTTGATGGCCGTATCGTTGGCTTCCGAACCGGAATTGGCGAAGAACACCTTCGACATCGGCACGGGCGCCAGCTTGATGAGTCGCTCGGCCAGTTCGATCCCCGCCTCGTGCGATTTGCCGCCGAAGGTGTGGTAGAAGGGGAGCTCGCGCATCTGACGGATCGCCGCGTCCACTAGGCGCTGCTCGCTGAAGCCGAGAGAGGCGCAGAACAACCCGCCCAGCCCCTCGATGTAGCGGTTGCCATCGTCGTCGATGACGCAGATGCCGTCGCCGCGCGTGATGACCAATGGCCCTTCCTTCGCGTGCGTCGCCGCATTGGTATAGGGATGCAGGATGTTGGCGACATCGCGGGCCTGCAGAGAATTCACGTTCACATTCATTTTCGATGGCTCCCGCCAGGAAGGCTGCACGGCGGCATTGATTGTCGACTATCTTGTATACGATTTTGGATGCATGTCTACCTCTCACCTTGCCGTCGAAGAGCCTGAACGCCCTCCAGTGAAGCGAGGCAGCGGTGGCGGCGCCCGTGTTGCAGGATCGCATACATCATTGCATACTCGGCTTAGCGCTGATTTTCGTTTCGCCCACCGTGGAAGATCGGATAGCGTTTCGCCATTCCCGGCACACACGCAACATCACTGAAGGGGTCGAATGGCCAAGGCGGTCGCTCGGAAGAAAGGCGCGCCATACTCGCTGCGCCAGAAGGCTTATGACGATCTCAAAACCCTCATCCTGACCGGCCAGGTCCGCCCGTCCGAGCGGCTTTCGGAAAGTCGGCTGGCGGAGCGGCTTGGCGTCAGCCGCACACCGCTGCGAGAAGCCCTCATGAAGCTGGAGGAAGAGGGGCTGGTGGTCGGCCAGCGCAATCTCGGCTACGTGGTGACCGATCTCGACGTCACCGCCGTGTGCGACTTGCTCATCGTCCGGCAGGCACTCGATGTGTGCGCGGCTGGACTCGCCTGCGAGCGCGCGACCGAGGAAGACTTCGACCGCATCCGCGACATCATCAAGCAAATGGAAGCGTTGCGAGAACGCGGACAGGACAAGCTGGCGAGCCCTTCGCAAGATCTCGATCTCGGTCTCCAAATCCACAAGGTCATCGCCGCTGCGACCCGCAACGACGCGCTCATCCGGGCGACCGACCAGATCTACCAGCAGCTCCAAATGGCGCTTTGGCTCGAAGTCCTGCTGGTGGACTTCGAGGATTCCGACCTTGCCGAACACAAGGCAATCGCGGACGCCATTCTCGCCCGCGATGCCCCGGCCGCCGCAGAGGCAGCGCGCGATCACGTGCAGGGCTCCCTTCGAAACATGACGAAAGTCCAGGAGATGCTGCGGCGCAGGCAGATGGTCCCGCGGCTCGTCATTCCAAGATGAGAGGCTGGGAGCGATATCTTCGCTCCCAGTCTCGTCTACGGGGTTTCGATCGCCTTGCGGTCGAACGCGTTGATATCGTCGATCAGCGCGTTGGTGGTGATCGACGCGGCATCCACCTTGCCGGGCAACAGACCCCACTGATGGAGCCAGTCCATGTAGGTTTGGAAGGCGGCGACATCGACGCTCCCCCATTTGTCCGTGGCGGGATTGTCCAGGTGCCAGGTATTGATGCGATCCTGCAGGATCGGCATGTCGTAGGTGACCGCATCCTCCAGTTCCATGTTGGACGGTTTCGTCTGCGGGTAGACCTCATAGACCATCTTGATGGCCTCGCGGGGATGGGCGATGGCGTAGGCGGTCCCCATGGCGTAGGCCTTGCTGAAGTTCACGATGTCGGCCCGGCGCTTCTGCAGGACATCGTCCATCGCGACCCAGGAATTGCTGGGAAACCGCGCGATTGCAGAGTCGTCGAGTCGCCGCAGCTTGAGAACGGCGGTGCGAAATTCGTCCACGGTAGCGGCGGCATGATGCGGCTGCGGGCGGCTTAAAAGTCGTCCAGTTTTCCCTTTCTGCGGCAGCAGGGAGGGCGTGGGGATTTACAGCGTGGAGCTATATCTGAGAGTTCGTCAGGCTTGTGCGGAGGGCATGAGCCAGCGGGAAGCGGCACGGGTGTTTAATGTGTCGCGGGACACGGTTCGGAAGATGATGTCGTTTTCGGTTCCGCCCGGCTACCGTCGAACGGTCGAAGTCCGCCGCCCGAAGCTCGATCCGTTTATCCCGATCATCGAGGGGTGGTTGGAGGCTGACCGGATCATGCCACGCAAGCAGCGGCATACGGCGAAGCGGGTGTTCGACCGGCTTCGCGATGAGTGTGGCTTCACCGGCGGCTATACGATCATCAAGGATTACATCCGGGAACGTGAGCGACGTGGCCAGGAGGTGTTCGTGCCGCTGTCGCATCCGCCGGGCCACGCTCAGGCCGACTTCGGCGAAGCCCTGGTCCGGATCGGCGGGGTCGAGCAGAAGGCACACTTCTTCGTGCTGGACCTCCCGCACAGCGATGGCTGTTACGTCCGGGGTTATCCTGCAGCGGTGGCCGAGGCCTGGGTGGATGGCCATATCCATGCCTTCGCGTTCTTCGGTGCGGTTCCCCAGTCTGTGCTCTACGACAACGACCGGTGCCTGGTGGCGAAGATCCTGCCGGATGGAACCAGAAAGCGTGCCTCGCTGTTCAGCGGGTTCCTGTCGCACTACCTGATCCGGGATCGCTATGGCCGGCCGGGCAAGGGCAACGACAAGGGGAATGTCGAAGGCCTGGTGGGCTACTCTCGGCGCAACTTCATGGTGCCGCTACCGGAGTTCGCCACTTGGGACGCGTTCAATCTGTGGCTGGAGGAGCAGTGCCGCAAGCGTCAGCGCGCAGTCCTGCGCGGCGAAAGCGAGACGATCGGTGAGAGATTGCAGCGTGACCTTGCTGCGATGCGCGCCCTCCCGGCGGCGCCGTTCGATGCCTGCGATCAGGACAACGGCCGGGTCTCGTCGCAATCTCTGGTGCGCTACAAGACCAACGACTACTCGGTGCCGGTTGCATACGGCCACCAGGATGTCTGGATCCGGGGCTATATCCATGAGGTGGTGATTGGCTGCCGGGGCGAGGTGATCGCCCGCCATCCCCGATGCTGGGATCGCGACGAACTGGTCTTCAACCCGATCCATTACCTCCCGCTGATCGAGCAGAAGATCAATGCGTTGGATCAAGCCGCCCCGTTACAGGGCTGGGACCTGCCGGAGGAGTTCGCCACCTTGCGCCGCCTGATGGAGGTGCGGATGAACCGACAGGGTCGGCGCGAATATGTTCAGGTCCTGCGGCTGTTGGAGGCCTTCGATCTGGCGGACGTGCGGGCGGCAGTGCTCCAGGCTCTTCGGATGGGGGCGCTCAGCTTCGATGCGGTGAAGCATCTTCTCCTGTGCCGGGTGGAGCGTCGTCCGCCGCGACTGGACCTCGACTGCTATCCCTACCTGCCGAAGGCGATGGTCGAGAAGACCAAGGCCGGGTCTTACATGCGGCTGCTGTCGGATGATGCGGCATGAGTGATGCCCCGGAAATCCTGCTCGCCCATCACCTCAAAGCGCTGAAGCTGCCGACCTTCCTGCGCGAACATCAAAAGCTGGCCCGCCAATGCGCGGCGGAAGGGCTGGACCATGTCCGATACCTGGCACGGCTTGTCGAACTCGAACTGATCGACCGGGAAAGGCGAATGGTCGAGCGGCGCATCAAGGCCGCGAAGTTCCCGGCCGTCAAAAGCCTGGACAGCTTCGACTTTGCGGCCATTCCGAAGCTGAACAAGATGCAGGTGCTGGAACTGGCCCGGTGCGAATGGATCGAACGGCGCGAGAATGTCATTGCCCTCGGCCCGTCCGGCACCGGCAAGACCCATGTCGCCCTCGGCATCGGGCGGGCCGCTTGTCAGAAGGGCCTCTCGGTTGGCTTCACCACCGCCGCAGCGCTGGTCAGCGAGATGATGGAGGCCCGCGATGAGCGCCGCCTGCTGCGCTTCCAGAAGCAGATGGCCGGTTACAAGCTTCTCATCATCGACGAGCTCGGCTTCGTGCCCCTGTCGAAAACGGGTGCCGAGTTGCTGTTCGAACTGATCTCGCAGCGCTATGAGCGCGGATCGACCCTCATCACAAGCAATCTGCCCTTCGATGAATGGACCGAGACATTCGGCTCGGAGCGCCTGACCGGCGCACTGCTCGACCGATTGACCCACCACGTCAGCATCCTCGAGATGAACGGCGAAAGTTACCGCCTCGCCAACAGCACTGCCCGCAAGCGGCGCTGATCAAGATCCAGGCATCTTACAACTACTGGCCCTGACGGGCCAGCGCGCCATGGCACGCGCCAGCTATGTGGGAAGCGCGCGCGCCATGGCGCACATCCTCACCAACTGGCCTGGTTTTGCTCCGCCGCCGTGGTCGACTTTTGCGCCGCCGTTGACATCGGCGATTATTCGAACTACCGTTTAAGTAGCCCGGCGCCGGTGCCGGCACACGAATTTCCCTCTCCGACAACGTGATGGCCGTTTCGCTATGAATGCCCCCGCGGGTTTCGCTTTGCCATTTCCGCCCGCCGACGACGAGAGGCGGGCCGGTGGCACGTTGACGGTGGACCTTTCCGCCATTGTCCAAAACTACACCCTCTTGCGTCGCCGCGCCGCTCCCGCCGCGGTGGCCGCAGTGGTGAAGGCGGACGCGTACGGGCTTGGTGTTGCCGAAGTCGCCCCAGCGTTATTCCGCGCCGGATGCCGGCATTTCTTCGTCGCGCATCTGGAAGAGGCCCTGGTTCTACGTCCGTTATTGGGCGAAGCGGCCTCCATCGCGGTTCTTACGGGGCCTTTGCCGGGAACCGAAGACGACTTCGCCGCTTGCGACCTCGTGCCGGTGATCAATGGTCCCGCCCAGGCGGAAAGCTGGGCGGCCTGCGCGCGGCGGCTCGGACGCAGGCTCGATGCGATCCTGCAGGTCGATTCCGGCATGTCCCGGTTCGGGCTCTCGGCCGAGGAGACCCGCCGCCTCATCGAGGAAGCAGCGACGCTGGATGCGTTCAAGCTTCAATTGGTGATGAGCCATCTGGCCTGCGCCGACGACCCGCACCACCCGGCGAACGCTGCTCAACTCAATGACTTCAACCGATTGCGGATGCTGTTTCCCGGCGTGCCTGCGAGCTTGGCCGCGTCTTCCGGTATCTTTCTCGGCCCGCAATACGGCTTCGACATGGTGCGTCCGGGGGCTGCGCTCTACGGCATCTCCCCCCAACCCGGCGCGAATCCCATGCTGCAGGTGGTCCGCCTGGAAGGCCGTGTCGTGCAGGTGCGGACGGTCGAGGCCGGCGCCGGCATCGGCTATGGCCACACCGCCCACGCCGACACCATGATGCGGCTTGCAACCGTCGCGGTGGGCTATGCGGACGGTTACCTCAGAAGCGCCTCCAATCACGGTGCCGCCTGGTTCGGCGAACATCGCCTGCCCCAGGTGGGGCGGATCTCCATGGATAGCGCCGTGTTCGATGCGAGCGCGCTTAGCCCCGACGACCTCGGCCCGGGCGCACTGGTGGAGCTCATTGGCCCCCACCAGCCCGTGGATGCGGTTGCCGCCGAGGCCGGCACCATTGGCTACGAAATCCTGACCAGCCTCGGTCGCCGTTTTCATCGCCGCTATGTCGGCGGGTGAAGGAACATCTCCATGCGCATTCTCATCCTGGGAGCCGGCGTCGTCGGCGTGGCCTCGGCCTATTATCTTGCCCAAGCCGGCCATGAGGTCGAGGTGCTCGACCGCCAGCCGGCCGCGGGCATGGAGACCAGCTTCGCCAATGCCGGGCAGGTCTCGCCGGGCTATTCCGCGCCATGGGCGGCTCCGGGCATTCCAGTGAAGGCACTGAAATGGCTTCTCATGCGCCACAGCCCGCTGGTGGTGCGGCCGGGTATGGACCCGCACCTCTATGCCTGGGTTGCGCGGATGCTCGCCAACTGCACCGAGCAGGCCTATGCGCGCAACAAGGGACGCATGGTCCGGCTCGCCGAATACAGCCGCGATAAGCTGAAGGAGCTGCGGGCGCAGACCGGCATCGCCTATGACGAGCGCGCCAAGGGAACGCTCCAGCTGTTCCGCACCCAACAGCAGCTCGATCACGTGCATGACGACACCCGGGTGCTGGATGCGCACGGCGTTCCCTACGACCTGCTCGACCCGGCCGGATGCATCGCTGCCGAGCCCGCCCTCGCGCGGGTCAGGGAGAAGTTCGTGGGCGGCCTGCGCCTGCCGGGCGACGAGACGGGCGACGCCCACCTGTTCACGCAGGCGCTCGCCGCCCTCGCCGAGAAACTGGGGGTGCGTTTCCGCTATGGAGTCGCGATCGAGGCCCTGCGGAAGGACGCGAACCGCGTGACCGGCGTCGCCCTGGCCGGCGGAGAAATGGTGACCGCCGACGTTTATGTCGCCGCCATGGGCAGCTATACGCCCGGCCTGCTGCGGCCGCTCGGTCTCATGCTGCCGGTCTATCCGGTGAAGGGCTATTCCATCACGCTGCCCATCGTGGATCCGGCAGGGGCACCGGTTTCCACCGTCATGGACGAAACCTACAAGGTCGCCATCACGCGCCTCGGCGACCGCATCCGCGTCGGCGGCACCGCGGAGTTGGCGGGGTTCGATCTTTCTCTCCGCGAACCTCGCCGCCAAACGCTCATTCATTCCGTTTTCGATCTCTATCCGAACGGGGGCGACCTGGAACGGGCGACGTTCTGGACCGGGCTCAGGCCCATGACACCCGACGGCACGCCGATTATCGGCGGGACCAGCTTCGCCAACCTGTTCACCAACACCGGCCACGGCACCTTGGGCTGGACGATGGCTTGCGGTTCGGGAAGCCTGATCGCGGACATCATCTCCGGCAAGCCGCCCGCGATCATTCATGCAGATCTGGCCCTCGACCGCTATGGGGCCGCCGCTTGAGGCCGGAGCCCTCGCTGCCGCACGCCAATCCTGCCTCAGGCGGCAAGCTCGGACCATGAGTGGAAGCAATTATGGCGCTTAATTTCCCAAACGTGAGCCGCAGCCTCGACATGGCGCGGAACTGCGTCTGCTTCTGGGGCTATGACGGTGCCTTCGAAGTCGCCTTCCAGGTGGAGACGGGGGCGCTGCGCCGCATCAAGTCCGACGTGCGGGAGGATGAAGAGTCCCTGCTGCGGGTCTTCGACGGCAATCGCGTCCGCATTCAGAAGGTCGCGACCAGCGCTTATGCCAAGCGCCGCCAGAGCCATCACCGTCTGTCGGCGGCGGACTTCTAAAAGCCCGCCCGCGCAGACCCTTACCCTTCCATGAGACGCATCAGATCCGAGATCCTGATGGTGGCGAAGTTCGAGAAGGTGTCGGACACCGCATAGGGCAGGATGATCTGGTCCTTGTGGCGCATCGCGCCGCACGTATAGACAACATTCGGTACATGGCCCTCGCGCTCGCACGGTTCGGGCCGCACCAGCGGCTCGCGCGCGCGAGCACCTTGAAGGGCCGCACGACCACGCGCGCAGCGTCCGGATGCAGGTAGAGCGCCTGCCGGTTCAAAACCATGGGGTGGGACACGGCGGCCTCGGTTCGGTTGATGGTTCGCGATCGGGCGCTCAAGGCGCGAAACGAGGCTGCCTGTGTTTGCTCGCCGCGCAGCTGGGCAAGCTGGCGCAGCTCTACCACGCTCAGGGCGAACGACACGACGGATTCTCCGCCCCGGTTTTCACGCGCCGGCGCACCATAAGTGCACCGGGCGATGACATCCAGGCGATGCGCGCGCCGCGTGCTCTCGAAGGTGGAGATATAGCGTTCGGCGGTGCGCTCCCACGTCATGGAACGGCTGCCGGCACAGGCGCGCTGGCGCATGGCCTCACGCCGCGCGTCATCGGTCAGAAGATCGGCGATTTCCGCGCCGATGGCGGAGGAATCGCCAAAGGGCACGAGTGCGCCCCGGCCGGCGGCGAGAAGTTCCCGCGCGTGCCAATAGGGGGTGGAGACCACTGCTTTGCCGAGGCCGAAGCTGTAAGCCGGTGCCGGAGGTCATCTGCGCTTCGTTCAGGTACGGCGTCACATAGACATCGCACACGGAGATGAAGTCGAGCAGGGTCGGCTGGTCCACGAACTGGTCGAGAAACACCACGTGTCCCTCGACGCCAAGTGCCCGCACCCGCGCCACCAGGCTCTCGCGATAGGCTTCGCCTTGCGTGCGCACGAGATTGGGATGGGTTGCGCCAAGCACCACATAGACGGCATCCGGCCGCCGCTTCAGGATCGCCGGGATCGCATCAATCATCACCTCGACCCCCTTGTTGGGAGACAGGAGGCCGAACGTGAGAATGACCGAATGATCGAATGACCGGCGAACCCGCGTCTTGCGCGGCGCCGCTTGCGGGGAAAGGGGAGCCATTTGCGTTGCGGCGACCGCCTGGTCAGCATGCAGTTCACGCGTGTGCGGCCATAGTCGAAAAGGCGAAAGGTCACGTCGCTGCGCCGTTGGATTTCGGCGACGACGAGGCCGGCTCCGATCGCATGGATGGTTCCGGCGGGGATGCAGACCACATCGCCCTTGAGCACGTCGCACCATTGGATGCGCTCGGCGATGCAGCGATCTTCGATCACGGTGCGCAATTGCGGCGGCGTAAGCGGGCCGTTGAGGCCGATGGCCACCTGTGCGCCGGGCCGGGCGGAGAGGAAGTACCAGGCTTCCGCCTTGCCGTGGTCCTGGCCGAGGGAGCGCGCAAACGCATCATCGGGATGCACTTGGATCGACAGGGGCTGAGTGGTGAACACCAGTTTGAGCAGCAGCGCCGTCTCGGGCGCATGCGAATCGGCGCGCTCGAACCAGAGTTCGCCGACGGCGCCGTCGACAGGCGGGATGGCGCGCCACGGCAGCAGGTCGCTGCTGCCCCATGGCTTGCGAACCACGCGCATAAAGGCCCGTTCGATTGCCATGATCGTCTCCTTGACCGTGCCGCTGAGATCGGGACGATCTGAGACCGGGCATGTTCATTCGTTTGGCGCGATGCGCCAGCCGCAGCGGTCAGTGACGCCGGTTCGGCGCAGCGGACGAAATGTCGCCGGTGACGTCCACATGGGCTGCATCGCTCTCCAGACGCAGCTCCTTATCGGAAAAGGTCAGGTTCAGCAGGCGCCCGTCGTCGGTCAGTAGTTGAACCACCCGACGACCGAACACTCCACGCAGGGCCGCCGGCGAAAGCCGGATTTCCCCAGAACTGGTGATGCCGACGGGTGCATTGAAGAAGCTGTCGAAGTCATAGGTCGCGCGACCTATTTCCTGCCCGTCGCATCTCAGCACGCCCTCGCCCGCAACTCCACCGATATAGCGCATGGTAAACACTCCACTACATTGGATAAATTTCTTAGCTTCCATGGATACGACATCGCTTCTTTCGACGGCGATCCAGGTAGCACCGCTCCGTCGCGCGTCCGATTTGCGAGGGCGGCAACAAAATCAGGAAAGGCGCGGTACGCGAGGGTGGGCGAAAGCGCGTGTCTGCCAAACTCCCACCAGAATCCATCTGTCTGACGGAAAAAACGCGCTCGGAAATTCGGAAATCTTATGATCAGAGATAGTCGTAAATAGTAAAGTTACAAGGATTCAACTAATAATATGATATAATTCATCATAAAATCATTCAGAAGTATAAATGGGCTTACTATTTCAGATTCCAGCATTTTCTTTCATCGATCCAGCGAGTTTAACATTTACACCGGGCAAAAAGTTCCCTTTATGAGCCAACGCCAATCCTGACTGACCCTTAAGCCCCGTCACCCACCGCGCTGCGGGATCGAGAACCGGACGCTTCGGATCGCGGCCATCGTCGAGCTCCGTGCAAAATACGGTGCCCTATGAATCAGCATTCTGTTGCCTTGGGAATCCTGAATGTCGAGCCGACATGGCCGGCCGATCAGCGTCGGCCGCAAGCCGGCAGCCGGTTCGGCATAGGCGCGCGCGACAGCCTCACGTGCCGCAGAAGGTGCGCAGGACCTCTTCCTCGGGGGCCGGCGGGGTTGCATGAAGCTCCTTGCCGGGCTGGTCCGAAAAAGGCGCGGCAAGGGTCGCGACGAGATCGTGGAAGGGCGCATAATCGCCATCGGTCACGGCGGCGCGGATGACCGCTTCGATCCGATGATTGCGCGGGATGAAGCGTGGATTGACCGCTCTCATGGCCTGCGTCCTGTCATCGGGAGAGAGCGGCTCCTGCCGCAGGCGATCCCTGTATCGGTCGTACCAGGCCGTGAGCCGCTCCGGATCGGCGAACAGGCCGGCGAGATCGGCGGGAATGCCGTCGTCGCTCGCGTGCTGAGACAGGGCGCGGAAGGTTAGGGTGAAGTCGGCGCGTCCTTCGTGCATGGTCGCCAGCAGGTCGTCGATGAGGCCGGCATCCTCCGCCACGGCGGTGGCGAGCCCGAGCTTTGCCCGCATGCGGCCAAGATGGGCTTCCTCGAACCTCGGTGCGAACCCCCTCAGCACCTCTTCGGTGGAGGCAATTGCGCGGTCGGCGTCCGCGTCGATGAGGGGCAGCAGCGCTTCGGCGAGTCGCGCCAAGTTCCACACCGCGATGCGGGGCTGGTTGCCGTAAGCGTATCGGCCGAACTCGTCGATCGAACTGTACACCTTGGCGGGGTCGTAGGCGTCCAGGAAGGCACAGGGGCCGTAATCGATGGTCTCGCCCGAGACCGCCATGTTGTCGGTGTTCATCACGCCGTGGATGAAGCCGAGCGACATCCAGTGCGCAATCAGGCTGGCTTGGGCGCGCACGATATGATCGAGCAGGGCAAGGTGGCGATTGTCCGCCTCGGCGGCGTCGGGATAATGCCGCGCGATGACATAGTCCGCGAGGCTTTTCAGGCCCTCGACGTCGCCCAGTCCCGCCGCATATTGGAACGTTCCCACCCGGATGTGACTGGCCGCGACGCGGGTGAGAACCGCGCCGGGAAGCCCGGTCTCGCGCTGGACCCGGTCGCCCGTGGCAACGGCAGCCAAGGCGCGCGTGGTCGGCACGCCGAGCGCGGCCATCGCCTCGCTGACGATATATTCGCGCAGCACCGGCCCCAGGGCGGCGCGCCCATCGCCGCGACGGGAATAGGGCGTGCGCCCGGCGCCCTTCAGCTGGATGTCGCGCCGGTTGCCGTTCCTGCCCACGACCTCGCCCAGGAGGATGGCGCGGCCATCCCCAAGGCGGGGCACGAAATTGCCGAACTGATGTCCGGCATAGGCCAACGCGATCGGATTGGATGTGTCCGGAACCCCATTGCCGGAAAGGGCCGCGAGCCCTTCGGCGCCGCGCAGCCATTGCGCGTCCAGGCCCAGTTCGTCGGCCAGCTTTTCGTTCAGTCGGATCAAGGCGGGCTGCCGGACGGGGCTAGGGTCCACGGGTGAGAACAGGCTTTCTGGAAGCGAACTGTACGTGCTCTCGAATGCAATCGCCATGACCGGACCTGCTGGGTGTCGTCTTGTGATGGTGCAGGATAGATGGGCACGCACAAGGACCCGGACAACGGGCGCCCGGCGCCCGCGCCGCGTGCGGCGGTTTGTGCGGCGGTCAAGCACACGATTCCATGGTCAACGGTACCGCTCTCGCTTATGGTGCCGCCGTTTTTTCAGCCAGACCTCTCTTCCCGTGACTCCCGCCGCCCGTCTTCAAGCCACCCTCGATCTGATGCACGAGGTCGATGGCATCGCGCGCCCCGCCGATGCTGTCGTCTCGTCATGGTTTCGCGTCCGGCGCCATATCGGCGAAACGGATCGCGGTGCTATCTGTGACCTGCTCTATGCGCTGCTGCGGCATCACGCGCGGCTGGGCTGGTGGCTGGCGAAGCATGGGCGCGAAAATCTCCCGCGCAACCGGCTGCTGGCCTGGCTGGTGCTTGATGGCGGCAAGACGCGCGATCAGGTGCAGGGCCTGTTCAATGGCGGTAAATTCGCGCCCGCAGTCCTGAGCGAGAACGAGCGCGGGCTGTTGATGAAATTGCAGGGCTGCACCATCGACCATCCGGCCATGCCGGACGAGGTGCGTCTGGAGTGCCCATCCTGGGCGGCGGCGCATTTGCGGCGGCGGTTCCAAGCCGCTTTCGGGTCCGAGATGGCCGCGCTTTTGGCGCCCGCCCCGCTTGATCTGCGAGTCAATCCGCTCAAGTCGACGCGCGCGCAAATGCTGGGCGCGCTGCGGGATCTTGGCCTGCAGGCCGAGCCCGCGCCGCTGGCGCCGTATGGAATCCGCGTGAAGGAGCGGCCCGCCTTGGCGCGCCTGCCGATGCTGAAGACCGGCGAGGTCGAGATTCAGGACGAGGGCTCGCAGCTGGTCGCGCTGCTGGTGGACGCCCGCGCGGGCGAACGCGTGGTCGATTTCTGCGCCGGGGCCGGCGGCAAGACGCTGGCGATCGCCGCGCAGATGGCGAACAAGGGCCACGTCATGGCCTGCGACGTCTCAGCCGCGCGCCTGAAGCGCAGCGCCGAGCGGTTTCGCCGCGCGGGCTTGCACAATATCGAGACCCGCCTTCTCGCCAGCGAACGGGATCGCTGGGTGAAACGCCACAAGGGCGCGTTCGATCGCGTGCTGGTGGATGCGCCGTGCAGCGGCACCGGCACGTGGCGGCGCAATCCCGATGCACGCTGGCGCGCGCTTGGGCCCGGATTGGACAACCTCCTGCCGCTGCAAGCCGAGATTCTCGCCAGCGCGGCGCGGCTGGTGAAGCCGGGCGGGCGGCTGGTCTATGCCACATGCTCCCTGCTGGCGGAGGAAAACGAAGAGCAGGTGGCCGCTTTCCTCGCGGCGCATCCGGCGTTTCACGTGGTGCCCGTGCGCGAGGCGGCGCCGCAGCTGGGCGTTTCGGCGCATCCCGACCATCTGGCGCTGACGCCGGCACGCCACGAGACCGACGGCTTTTTCGCCGCCGTCCTGCAGCGTGAGGACATGCCCGCCGCTGACTGAGCGCGGGCGCCGCCGGCCCACGCGGACGTTCACTTTCTTATGGGAACGCCCTTGGTGGTGAAGCGCTGCGCGCCGATGGGGCGGCTCGTGGGGCGTTTCGTGCCGGCGGCCTTGCCGGTTCCTGGCGGCTGAAAGGTCGGCACCAGCTGATCCGGGCGCGAGCCGATGAGATCGGAGCGGCCCATCTCCTTCAGCGCCTCGCGCAGAAGCGGCCAATTGTCGGGATCGTGGTAGCGCAGGAACGCCTTGTGCAGCCGCCGCTGCCGTCCGCCCTTGATGGTCTCCACCTGGTCGCTGGCCCCGCGCCGCACGCCGCGCAGCGTGTTGATGCCGGTGTGATACATGGCGGTGGCCGTGGCCATCGGGGACGGCAGGAAGGTCTGCACCTGGTCGGCGCGATAGCGGTTCTTCTTGAGCCAGAGCGCGAGGTTCATCATGTCCTCGTCGGTCGTGCCCGGATGCGCGGCGATGAAATACGGGATCAGATAGTATTTCTTGCCGGCCTGCTTTGCCGCTTCCTCGAACATCTCCTTGAAGCGGTCATAGGTGCCGATGCCCGGCTTCATCATCTTGTCGAGCGGGCCGCGCTCGGTATGTTCGGGCGCGATCTTCAGATAGCCGCCGACGTGATGGGTCACCAGCTCCTTGATATATTCGGGGCTCGTCACCGCCAGATCATAGCGCACGCCGGATGCGACCATCACCTTCTTGACGCCATCCACCTCGCGCACCTTGCGATAGAGGCGGATCAGATCGTCGTGCGAGGTGTTGAGGTTCGGGCAGATGTCGGGAAACACGCATGACGGCAGCCGGCAGGCCGCCTCGATCTTCGGGTCCTTGCACGCCATGCGGTACATATTGGCGGTGGGCCCGCCGATATCCGAGATCACGCCCGTAAATCCCGGCGTCTTGTCCCGGATCAGCTCGATTTCGCGCAGGATCGAGCCTTCCGAGCGGTTCTGGATGATGCGGCCCTCGTGCTCGGTGATGGAACAGAAGGTGCAGCCGCCAAAGCAGCCGCGCATCACGGTCACCGAGAATTTGATCATGTCCCAGGCGGGAATCTTCGCGTCGCCATAGGAGGGATGCGGCGCGCGGGCATAGGGCAGGTCGTAGACCGCGTCCATCTCGTCGGAGGTCAGCGGAATGGGCGGCGGGTTCAGCCACAGGTCGCGGTCGCCGTGGCGCTGGACGAGCGGGCGCGCATTGCCGGGATTGGCCTCCCGGTGCAGCACGCGCGAGGCGCGGGCATAGGCTTCCTTGTCCTGCTCCACCTGTTCATAGGACGGCAGGCGGATTACAGTGTCTCCGGGATGGCGGGCGGCCGCCTCGTCGGCGGAGTCGAGATCGTCCGCGTGCAGTTCCGTGTAATGCTCAGGCACCTTGCGAAACAGCGCCACGCCGCGGATGGATTCCAGCTCGCGCGGCGCTTCTCCGGCGGCGAGGCGGTTCGCGACCTCGACCACGGCGCGCTCGGCATTGCCATAGATCAGCAGATCCGCTTTGGCGTCCGCCAGGATCGAGCGGCGCACTTTGTCGGACCAATAATCATAATGGGCGATGCGGCGCAGCGAGGCTTCGATGCCGCCGAGCACGATCGGCACATCCTTGAACGCCTCGCGGCAGCGCTGGGTATAGACGATGGTGCAGCGATCCGGCCGCTTGCCGCCTTCGCCGCCCGCCGTATAGGCATCGTCATGGCGCAGCCGGCGGTCCGAAGTGTAGCGGTTCACCATCGAGTCCAGATTGCCGCCGGTGACGCCGAAGAACAGGTTCGGCTTGCCCAGCGCCTTGAACGGCTCCGCCGACTGCCAATCGGGCTGGGCTATGATGCCGACGCGGAATCCCTGGGCCTCCAGCAGCCGGCCGATGATCGCCATGCCGAAGCTCGGATGATCCACATAGGCATCGCCCGTGATCAGCACGATGTCGCAGGTGTCCCAGCCGAGCGCCGTCATCTCGGCGCGGCTCATGGGCAGGAACGGCGCCGCCGAGCCGGAATGCATCCGCAGGGCCGGCAGGGCGGTCGAGGTTTTTTCGGCGTGGGCCAGGGTATCCATGGCGCCACGCATAAGGCGCGGGCATCGTGAATTCAACCAAAGCCGTGCCGTCGCGGAAGGCGCGCCCGGTTCGGCGCCTCGCTTCCGCCGGGTGCCGAACCGCGCTGGCGGCGAAGGCTTTGTCGCCCGCCTGGCGCATCATCCGCGTTGGGGCGGGCCCCTGGCACAGAAATGGGCACGCAAACGGGCGTGGGCGATCTTCAGGCCCCGATGCCGCGCACGCAGGCCGCTGCCGGCCGCGCGGCGGCGACACGGGTGTGCGCATCACGAATTTTTGATCTGGATCAAATGCAGATCTTGGGCGGGGGCCTCGCTTTGGCTGAGCAGGGCGTCGAGCCGGCGGCCGTGGTCGGTGAGGCTGTATTCCACATGCAGGGGCAGGGCGCCGATATCCCTGCGGACGAGGAATCCGTTTGCTTCCAGCTCCTTGAGGCGGGCGGAGAGGACGCGGGCGGAGATCGGCCCGGGCAAAGCGCGGCGCAGCGCGCCGAACCGCATCGTCGTGTTGCGCCCCAAGGCCCAGACGATATGGCTCATCCATTCCTGCGCGAGGAATTTCAACAGATGATCAAGCTGGCAGCCGCCTGGCGCATCAAGTGTTTCGCTCTTGCCAAGCACGGTCTCATCCATAGTATCTTCCCGGTTACTACTTTTTTTCCAAACCGATTTGTGGCGCATAGGGGCGGAACTTGGATCGCCAAGTTCCGATGCAACCAAAAGGTGGCCGCATGCTTCAAGCATCCCCCGTTCCGGGCAAGGGACTGCTTTCGCCCGATGACCACACCTTGATCCTGATCGACCATCAATCCCAGATGGCGTTCGCCACCAAGTCCATAGATGCGGTGCTGCTGCGCAACAATGCCGCCATGGTGGCAGCGGCGGCGGCGGGTTTCAATGTCTCCACCATCCTGACCACGGTGGCGGAGAAAACCTTCTCCGGACCCATGTTCGACGAGATCAAGGCTGCGTTCCCCACCGCAGCGCCGATCGACCGCACCAGCATGAACAGCTGGGAAGACAAGAACATCACCGCCGCCGTGACCGCCGCGGGCAAGGGGCGGATCGTGCTCGCCGGGCTGTGGACCTCGGTGTGCATCGTCGGGCCGGCGCTGTCGGCCATCGACCAGGGGTTCGAGGTCTATGTGATCGCGGATGCCTGCGGCGATGTTTCGGACGAAGCGCACGAGCGCGCCATGCAGCGCATGATCCAGGCCGGCGCGCGCCCCATGACGGCGCTGCAATATCTGCTGGAGCTCCAGCGCGACTGGGCGCGCGGGGAGACGTACGAGCTCACCACCGGGATCGCGAAGGTGCATGGCGGCGGCTACGGCCTCGGCATCATCTACGCCAAGAGCATGTTCGGTGCCTCCGAGGCGCATTGAAATGGGCCTCCCTCAAGGACGCGCGGCGCGCGCGTGGCGACATGGGGCCGTCACAGGATGACCGCACACTCACAGTGCGAACCCGATAATCCCGGCCGCCGGGATCTTCTATTGTTCGGTGCCGGCGCCGCCGTTCTCGCGGTGCTGCCGGCCACACGTGCCACCGCGCAAGCGCCGGCCGCACCCCGTTCCCAGTCCACACGCGAAAGGACCGATACCATGGGCTTCGTCACCACCAAGGACGGCGTTGAAATCTTCTTCAAGGATTGGGGTTCCAAGGACGCCCAGCCGATCGTGTTCCACCATGGCTGGCCCCTGTCGTCCGACGATTGGGACGCGCAGATGCTGTTCTTCGTCAACCAGGGCTTCCGCGTGGTCGCCCACGACCGGCGCGGCCACGGCCGCTCGGCCCAGGTGAGCGAGGGCCACGACATGGACCATTATGCCGCCGACGCCTTCGCCGTCGTCGAGCATCTGGACCTGAAAAACGCGGTCCATATCGGCCATTCCACCGGCGGCGGCGAAGTTGCCCGCTATGTCGCCAAGCATGGCGAGCCGGCCGGCCGCGTCGCCAAGGCGGTGCTGGTCAGCGCGGTGCCGCCGCTCATGCTGAAGACCGCCGGCAATCCCGGCGGCCTGCCGATCGAGGTGTTCGACGGCTTCCGCGCGGCGCTGGCCGCCAACCGGGCGCAATTCTTCGTGGATGTGCCCGCTGGCCCGTTCTACGGCTTCAACCGGCCGGGCGCGACGGTGTCCCAGGGGGTCGTCGACAATTGGTGGCGCCAGGGCATGATCGGCAGCGCCAAAGCCCATTACGAGGGCATCAAGGCGTTCTCGGAAACCGACCAGACCGAGGATTTGAAGGCGATCAGCGTCCCGACCCTGGTGCTGCACGGCACCGACGACCAGATCGTCCCGATCGCCGATTCCGCGCTCCTGTCCGTAAAGCTGCTGAAGAACGGCACGCTCAAGACTTATGAGGGCTATCCCCACGGCATGCTCACCACCCATGCCGAGGTGATCAACCCCGATCTGCTCGCCTTCATCAAGGCTTGATCGGGGCGGCTTGATGCCGGTGGCCGGCGGGGCGTTCCCGCCGGCCACGCGCCGGCATGAAACCCCCGGAAGGGGTGATGAAGCTCTATGGGATCTCGCGGGCCGTCGGCGCGCTCGTCGACGTCATCTATGCCGTGCTGGAGATGAAATCCCCGCGCCCCCGGCCCGCCCAACACGCCGGTGTTCATTCTCCATTTGTACGACCCGGCCCGGCACGGGTACGTCCACGCCAAGGCATTGGCCTCCACCGTCCCGGCCCGCGACGAAGGGGCCTTATGGGGCGCGCCTGGCTGTTCCTGCTGGGCGCTCGGAAACCCGGCGCCGCGTGGCCGCTGTCCCTGGAACCCTGAGCCAGAGCGGTGGCGCCGCGTTCGGGAAAGACCGGGATCAGCGGTCGCCCTTGAAGGCGAAGCTCGGCAGGCGCAGCACCCATTCGCCGGAGCGCTTGAGATGGAGGCGCATCTCCTGCTCGGCCCGGTCGGCATCGCCGTCGAGAATGGCTTGCGCCACCCGTACATGGTCCTGGTGCGAGCTTTCCATGTTTTCCGGCTGCATCACTTGGCCCACCTGGAACATCACCACCGGCAGGTGCAATGTTTCGATAAGGTCGGACAGCATGGTGTTGCCGCTGATCTTGACGATGCTGCGGTGGAACAGCCGATTGTGCTCCATGAAGAGGTGCGTCTTCAGCATCTCGCCAGACGGGCGCACCGTGTTCCATATGCCGGTGAAATAATCCCGGTTGGTGCCGGTGCCAATATGCGCGGCGGCGAGGCGCGCGGCGAGGCTCTCCAGATTTTCGCGGATCTGAAACAGCTCGCGCACCTGATCGCGCGAAAGCCGCCGCACCACCGCGCCGCGATTGGGGATGATCTCCAGCAGGCCGTCGGCCTCCAAGCGCCGGAACGCCTCGCGCACCGTGCCGCGGCTGATGCCGATCTCCGCTGTCAGGTCGCCGGCGATCAATCGCTGGCCGGGAACGAGGCGGCCGGCGAAGATCGCGTCGCGCAGCCGCTGGACCGTATGTTCCACGGTCTGGCCGTGCCGGGCATCCAGCCCCTCTCCATTCAGCTCCATCGCCACCCTCTCACCGCTTCGACCGGATTAGCACAAGAGGCCTTGACAGGATATCTATCCAACAAGATTATCCTACAATCCTGGCTGAAACTAAATCAAACATAAAGCCGGGTGGGGCCAGCAGCTCCGGAGAGAAACGCCGCCGCCCGCAAGGGCAGTCCAGCGAAGACACGTCCGGCGAAGACACGTCTCGCAGGGCCACGTCCCGCGAAGGCCATCGAGGTGCCCCATGGTTCCACACCCCATCTGAGGCGTTGCGCGCCTGTGCCGGCTTGAGCAGCCGACGCGCCCTCGCGCGCAGGCAGAGCCTTTCCTGAACCGCATGTGTTCCGCAGGTCGCCTCCCCCTGGGCGGCGATGGCTGACGGCGGTGCCAATGCCTTCATGCGCTTGTTTCCGGCCCGGCTGGTTCGGGGCCGAGGGCGCATGCCCCGATCATTCCGGCGCGCTTCGCGGCGCCGGATGAAATTCGCGGCCATGGGCCGCTGGATTCTTCACCTCAAAGGACGACACACATGGATCTTGGGATCAAAGGGCGGGTGGCCATCGTGAGCGGCGGTAGCCGGGGCATCGGCCGCGAGGCGGCGCGCGAATTCCTGGAAGCGGGGGTCAAGGTCATGATCTCCTCGCGTCATGGCGATCAGGCGGCGGCGACCGCCGCTGAACTCGCCCAGAAGACCGGCGGCGAGATCCGCGCGACCCAGGCGGATTCGCGCCAGCAGGCCGATGTCGAAAACCTCGTGAAGGAGACGCTCGCCGCTTATGGCACCGTCGATATCCTCGTGAACTGCGCCGGCGAGATGTATTCCGGCCGGTTCGAGGAGATGACCGACGAGGGCCTGCAAAACCAGCTCAACACCAAGCTGTTCGGCTGGATGCGGGCGATCCGCGCGGTGGCACCCATCATGCGGGAGAAGAAGTGGGGCCGCATCGTCAGCCTGATCGGCGGCGCGGGCAAGGAGCCGGACCCCTACATGTTCGGCTCGGCCATCACCAACAGCGCCCTGCTTAACATGACCAAGTCGCTCTCTACCGAATTCGGGCCGGACAATGTGCTGGTCAACGCCATCTGCCCCGGCTGGGTGGCGACCGATCTCTGGCGGCGCAACGAGGAGGGCCTGAAAAAGGACCTCGGCGTCCAGTCGACGGAAGAGGCGCGCCAGCTCGCCGCCAAGAAGAACGCGCTTGGCCGCTTCGGCCGGCCCGAGGAACTGGCGAATGCCATTGCCTTCCTGTGCTCGGAGCGCGCCAGCTACATCACCGGTGTCTCGCTGAACACGGACGGCGGCCGTCTCAAGGGTCTTTGGTGAGCCCATGGATCTCGCGCTGACAGACCGCACGGCGATCGTCACCGGGGCATCGCGCGGGATCGGCTTCGCCATCGCCGCGCGCCTGCTCGCGGAGGGCGCGCGCGTGGCGATCTGCGGACGCGATATCTCCCGGCTCGAAGCGGCGGCCGAACGGCTGCACGCTTCGGGCGGAGGCGGGACGGGGGCAACCGTCCTCCCGGTGGTGGCGGACACTTCGGTGCCCGCCGACCGCGACCGGCTGGTGGCAGCGACGCTGGAACAGCTCGGGCCGGTCGATATTCTCGTCAACAATGCGGGCACGCATGTGCGCGCCACCATCGACGATATGACCGACGCGCAGCTCCAAGGCCAGCTCGACGACAAGCTGTTTGGTTTCCTCGGCATGATCCGGGCGGTGCTGCCGGGCATGCGGGCACGGGGCGATGGGCGGGTCGTGAACATCATCGGCCAGGCGACGCGCCATCCCCATCCTGACCGGCTGCCATCCGGCATCGCCAACGCGGCGGCGCAGGCCATGTCCAAGGCGCTGGCGGATGCGCTGGCGCGGGAGAACATCCGCATCAACACGGTGTGCCCGCAATATATCGAGACCGATATTCTCGCGGGCGTCATCGCCAAGGAAATGGCCGACCGCAACCTCGACTACGCGAGCGCGGCTTCCGGCTTCACCCGTGCCAATGTGCTCGGCCGGCTCGGCACGGCGGAGGAGGTGGCGGACCTTGTCGCCTTCCTGGTGTCGGATCGGGCGGACCATGTCAGCGGCAGCTCGGTGTCGATCGACGGCGGCTATCACCGCCATGTTTTCGGATAGGCGGGCGCCATGGATCTGAGCTTGTCCGGAAAAACCGCCATCGTGTCGAACGGGTGCTCCCTGTTCGGATCGGCGGTGGCCGTGCGGCTCCTCCAGGAGGGGGCGCGCGTCGCCATCGGCGGACAGGATGCGCGCACGCTCTGGGCCACGCTTGCGGCGCTCGGAGCGCATGGGGAGGCGCGGGCGATCCCCATGCCGGGGGGCGATCCGGTGGTGGGCATGCCCCAGATGGTGCGGGCCGCCGTCGTCACCTTCGGCGCGCCGGACATTCTGGTGGCGGATGTGTGCGAGCCGCTGGAAGGGACGCTCGACACGGTGACGGCGGAGCGCCTCGCGGCTTATCTGCGGGACGGGCTGGTCGCGCTCTGGGCTTTCGTGCAGGCAGGAGCCGCCCATATGCCGCAGGACGGGGGCGGGCGCATCGTCCTGCTGATCAATGCGGCGGGCAAGATCCCGAGCCGCGACTTTCTGGCGGCTGCGGTACTTGGCGCCGCGCAGCACGCTTTCGTAAAATCGGTGTCCGACCATTTCGGACCCCTGGGCATCACCGTCAATGCGGTGTGTGTCGGCACCGCGGCGCCCGGCGCGGCGGGCACGGGGATCGGCACCGAGCCCTATCTCGGGCGTGGCCTCGGCCAGCAGGAGAGCGGCTGGGGCACGGCCCCGCCGCTCGGGCGCTGGTGCACGCCCGAGCATGTCGCCGACGCCGTGGCCTTCCTGGCCTCGGCACGCGCCGGCTTCGTGACCGGCGCCAATATCGACGTCGACGGCGGCCAGCAACGCATGATCTTCTGAACGGGAAACAGGCATGATCGAGCTTCAGCACATCAGCAAGACGTTCAGGAAGAAGGAGAGTGCGCTTCATGCCGTGCAGGACGTGAACCTGTCGATCGCACCACGATCCATCGTCGCGCTCATCGGCCCGTCCGGCTGCGGGAAATCCACCCTGCTGAACATGATCGCCGGCCTGTATGCGCCGAGCGAGGGACAGGTGTTCTACGACGGCGCGCGCGTCACCGACGTCAATACCAACGTCGGCTACATGACGCAGAAGGACAATCTGCTGCCCTGGCGCACGGTGCTGGACAATGTCTCCTTTCCCCTCGAGGTCGCCGGGGTGCCGCAGGCGGAACGCTATGCCGCCGCCGCAAAGCTGATCGACCTCGTGGGCCTCTCGGGCTTCGAGCAGAAATATTCCCACGAATTGTCCGGCGGCATGCGCAAGCGGGTCTGCCTCGCGCGCATGCTGATCTACAAGCCGAACGCGCTGCTGCTGGACGAGCCGTTCGCGGCGCTCGACGCGCAATTGCGCATCGCCATGCACGCGCTGCTGATGCGCCTGTGGGAGGAGCAGCAGCAGACCATCCTGTTCGTCACTCACGACCTCGTGGAGGCGATCACGCTGGCCGACCGGGTGGTGGTGTTCACGCGCCGGCCTGCCAGCATCGTGCTGGACCAGGCTATCGACCTGCCGCGCCCGCGCGACGTTCACGAAGTGCGCTTCACGGAGCCCTTCCACCGCATCCACAATGCCCTGTGGGACCGCCTGCGCATCCAATATGACGAGGTGCGCCTATGAGCCCGGCGAAGGCGGCGGCAGAACCGGAGACCAGCCTCATGCAAACTCCCCGCTCCGGCCGCGACGTGCCGCCCGTCACCGACGCCCCTCATCGGCTGGCCGACATGGGCGCCAGCCGGATGATGATGTTTCAGGTCCTGCTTGGGGTCGCCCTGCTGGTCGTCTGGCAGCTCGTCTCCGGCCGGCTGGTGGATAATTTCCTCATCAGCAACCCCATTTCCATCGCCTCCCGGCTGTGGACCTGGACGCTGAACGGCTCGATCTTCATTCACATCTGGGCGACGGTGTATGCGACCGTGCTCGGCTTCGTCATCGGCGCGGTGGCCGGTGTCGCCGGCGGCGTATGGCTCGGCCTGTCGCCGTTTCTCAGCCGCCTGCTGAACCCCTATATCTGGGCGTTCAACGCCGTGCCCAAGGTGGCGCTCGCGCCGCTGTTCATCCTGTGGTTCGGCCTCGGCATCGAATCCAAGGTGGCGCTGGCCGCCATCCTGGTGGTGTTCCTGGTGTTCGTGAACACCTATGCCGGCGTGCGCGAGGTGGATCAGGACCTGATCGACGGCGCACGGCTGATGCGCGCCTCCAAGCGGCAGATCCTGATGAAGGTGATCCTGCCGTCCTCGCTCGCATGGATCTTCGTCGGGCTGAAGACGGCGGTCCCGTTCGCGCTGATCGGCACCATCATCGGCGAGATGATCGCGGCCAACCGGGGCCTCGGCTATCTGGTGCAGCGCGCCGGCAGCGATTTCGACACCGCCGGGGTGTTCGCGGCGCTGCTGGCGATCGCTGCCCTCGCGGTCATATTCAACGAAATCGTCGGCACGGTGCAGGCGCGGCTCGACGGCTGGAAAGTCATCAGCCGCTGAATTGCGCCGCTCAGCCGGAAGAAGAGAAGAAGAAGCCGAGCTCCGCAAAAAGAAGGGGCCGGCGCATTGGGAGGAACAGATGAAACAGCACCTGAAACTTGCGTTGGCCGCGCTATGCGCCAGCTTTCTGTGGCAAGGCGCGGCGCGCGCGCAGGAAACCGTGCGCATCGCCAATATCGGCCACGGCTATTATGCCGGCCCGCTTTATGTGGCCATGCGCGAGGGCCTGTTCGAAAAGCACGGGCTGAAAGCGGACGTCACCTTCATCAAGGGCGGCGCGCTGGTGTTCCAGGCGGTGCTTGGACGCAGCGCCGATTTCGGCGTGCTGAGCTATGAGCATGTGCTCACCGCGGCGGCGCAGGGCAAGAACATCGTCTCGGTGTTCAACGTCACCACGCGGCCGCTGAACAATCTCATCGCCACCAATGCTTTATTCGATGCCTATCCCAACGCCACCATCGAACAGAAGGTGCGGGCGCTGAAGGGCAAGAAGGTGGGCGCGCCTTCCGCCGGCGGGTCGGGCGAGAAGATGCTCGGCGTGCTGGCGAAGCGCTACGGCCTCGCGCTGCCGGGCGATGTGGAGCTGGTCTATCTCGGCACGGACGCCGCCTCCTATGTGGGCGCGTTCCGCGGCAAGCTGGTCGATGCCGGCATTCCGTTCGAGCCGGCGGGCGCCGTGGTCGAACAGGAGGGGCTGGGCAAGATCTTCATCAATCTGATGAACGGCGAGATCCCCGAGTTCCGCGACCTGGTGTTCATGACGCTGGCCACCCATCCCGACATGCTGCGCGAGCGGCCGGAGACGGTGCGCAAGGTGGTGGCGGTGTTCGCCGAGGCGCAGAAGATCCTGCTCGACCCGGTGCGCGGCAAGGCGATCATGGCCACGGAATTCCCCGACATGTCGTCTGCCACCAATGACAAGGCCTATGAGATCGTCCGCCAGATCTGGAGCACGGACGGCCGCATGAGCCTTTCCGGCGCGAAGAAGGTGTTCGACTTCCTTCAGCCGTCCGGCACCACGCCGATCGTCTACGAAAACACGTTCACGAACGATTTCCTGCCTAAGAACTGAGGCTGCAATGACGTGCGAAATCCAAAGCGAGGAGCACTGGGCCCGAAAGGGCCCGGTGTCCCTGTTCCTGTGGCGCAAGCGTCTGGCGCAACCCGCACAGGACGGCCGCCCGCCGATCATCCTCGTGCACGGCTCCTCCACCTCAGGCATCCCTTCGTTCGACCTCCAGGTGCCGGGCCAGAGCGATTATTCCTTCATGGATTGGCTGGCCCGGCGCGGCTGGGACGTGTGGACGCTCGACCATGAGGGCTACGGCCGCTCCACGATCACCGACGGCAATTCGGATGTCGCCACGGGCGCACAAGATCTTGCCGCCGCGCATGAAGTGATTGCGCAGGCGACGGGCTCGCCCCATGCCTATGTCTACGGCATGTCCTCCGGCGCCCTGCGGGCGGCGCTGTTCGCGCAGAATGCGCCGGACGTGGTGCAGCGCCTGGTGCTCGATGCCTTCGTGTGGACCGGGGAGGGCTCGCCCACGCTCGCGAAGCGCAAGGAAGGCATCGCTTCGTTCCGGGCCAGCAACCGCCGGCCCATCAGCTATGCCTATATCGAGAGCATCTTCACCCGCGACCTGCCGGGCACCACCCATCCGGCCGTCATCGCCGCCTGTGCCGAAGCGCAGATGGCGCTGGGAGACAGCGTGCCGACCGGCACCTATCTCGACATGACCACCAATCTGCCTTTGGTGGATCCGCTCAAGATCGCCGCGCCGACCCTGATCGTGCGCGGCGAGCACGACGGAATCGCCACAATCGAGGACCTGCTGGAATTCTTCCGCCAGCTTCCGAGCGGCGATAAGCGCTTCGCCAGCCTGCCCGGCATCGCCCATGTGAGCCCGCTGGGCATCAAGCGGCATCTGCTCTGGAACGCGGTGGACGAATTCCTCACCGCCGGCACGGCCTGAGCGGGCCGGGGCTAACCCCCTTTCAAATGAAAAAGCCGGAGCGCGCGAGCGCCCCGGCTTTTTTCTTGTCGTCGCTTCACCGGCCGGCACTCACTCCTTCACGGCGCCGGCGAGCGAGGAGACATAATGGTTCACGAAGAAGGAATAGAGAATGCAGATCGGCAGCGAGCCCACCAGCGCCCCGGACATCAGCGCGCCCCAACGGTAATTGTCGCCGTCGGTGAATACGGTGACGATGGCGATGGGCACGGTTTTGTTCGCTTCCGACTGGATGAACACCAAGGCATAGATGAATTCGTTCCAGCACAAGGTGAAGCAGAAGATGCCGGCCGAGATCAGCCCCGGCACCGCCAGCGGCAGGATGATCTTCAGCAGGATCTGCAGCCGCGAGGCGCCGTCCATCAGGGCGCACTCTTCCAGCTCGTAGGGAATGGTCTTGAAATAGCCGATCAGCAGCCAGGTGGAGAAGGGGATCAAGATGGTCGGATAGGTCAGGATCAGCGCCAGCGGGCTGTCAAACAGGCCATAGGTTGAGACCACCACCGCAAGCGGAATGAACAGCACCGAGGGCGGCACGAGATAGGCGAAGAAGATCATCACGCCGACGAAGCGCGCGCCCCGGAACCGGATCCGGGTGATGGCATAGGCCGCCAGAACCGAGGCGGCCAGCGACAGCGCGGTGGCGGTCACCGAGACCATCATGGTGTTGAGCAGCCAGCGCGGATAATGCGAGCCGAACAGCAGGTCCTTGAGATGCTGCAGCGTCGGCTGCCACACCCAGAACGGGTTGAAGGTGTTGAAATCGGTGAGTTCCGCCGTCGATTTGAACGAGGTCAGCGTCATCCAGTAGAACGGAAACAGCAGCACGAACAGGATGATGGTGAGCGGGACATAGAGATAGACCACCCGCTTCGGCAGGGTCTCCAGATAGTCCATGCCCTCGCCCTCGGGAGCGGACTTGATCTTGCGCCCGAGCCGGGCCGCCGATGTGTCGGCCATGGTAGCCTCCGTGGGATGGGTCATTGGTCGTTCCCCTGCTGCCATTTCTGCCGCTGCAGGCCGAACCAGGAGATCATGATGGCGCCGAGCAGGAACGGGATCATCGCGACCGCGATGGCCGATCCCTCGCCGAGCTGGCCGCCGAGGATCGCGCGCTGATAGGAGAGCGTCGCCATCAGGTCGGTCGCGTTTGCCGGGCCGCCGCGCGTCAGCACCCAGATCAGCTGGAATTCGGTGAAGGTGAACAGCACCGAGAAGGTCATGACCACGGCGATGATGGGCGTGAGCATGGGATAGGTGATGCGGCGGAACATCTGCCAGCTCGAGGCGCCGTCGATGGTCGCAGCCTCATAGAGCGAGACCGGCACGGTTTGCAGCCCGGCCAACAGGGTGATGGCGATGAACGGAATGCCGCGCCACACATTGGCGAAGATCACGGACGCGCGCGCCAGATCGCGATCGCCGAGGAAGTTGATGTTGTGCTCGATCAGCCCGAGCGATTTCAGCGACCAGGAGATGACCGAGAACTGGCTGTCGAGGATCCACCAGAAGGCGATGGCCGAGAGCGCGGTCGGCACGATCCAGGGCAGCAGCACCACCGCGCGGATCAGCGCCTTGAAGGGCAGCCGCTTGTTCAGCAGGATCGCAAGGTAGAAGCCGATGACGAACTTGAAGATGCTCGCCCCGGCCGTGAAAATCAAAGTGTTCATCACCGCGATGATGAAAACCGGGTCGTCCATCAGCCAGATATAATTGCCGAGGCCGATGAATTCGCCCGGGCTTCCCATGCGCGTGTCGGTGAAGCTCAGCCACACGCCATAGGCCAGGGGGTAGGCCAGGAACAGGATCAGAAACGCCACCGCCGGCAGCATGAACCAGAGGGCCTGGAAGTTTCGATTTCCGCTCAGCGCCATCCACCGCGAGCGGCGGACGGGCGTTTCCGGCGTGGTTGCCACGTTCGCGATGGCGTCTTGGGCGTTCATGATGAGGCTCATCCTGGCTCTTTGCGCGGTCCGCGGGCATCGGGGCCGCCCGGCGCGTGGAGCGTCGGGCGGCCAGCGAAAGGCGTCCTGGCTCAGC
Source organism: Roseixanthobacter finlandensis (assembly GCF_043195105.2). Classification (NCBI taxonomy): domain Bacteria; kingdom Pseudomonadati; phylum Pseudomonadota; class Alphaproteobacteria; order Hyphomicrobiales; family Xanthobacteraceae; genus Roseixanthobacter; species Roseixanthobacter finlandensis. The sequence continues at coordinate 1,990,841 of NZ_CM195536.1, forward strand.
GATAGATGCGCTGGGCAGAACGCGCCGCGTTCGCCATGGCTTCCTTCTCGTTCGAGCGTCCGGTACAGACCGACGCGAACATGTCGACGAGGATGAAGTCGGCCAGCGCTGCCGCCGCGCGCCGGTCGAGCGCGCCGCGGAAGCCGGGCCAGAGGCTGCGGGCGGTGGCCTCGCGGAAGATCTTGATCTTCGGATCGGAGGTCCACACCGGGTTGGAATCGTAGGCATTGAGCGTCTGGGTCAGGTAGCCGCGCGAGCTTTCCAGCCACGGGTTCATCTGGTTGGCTTCCATCAGGAACGCCATGAACGCCTTACAGGCCTGCGGATACTTGGTGTATTTGAACGCCACCAGCGGGAAGGCGAGCTGCAGTTCGGTCGGCTTGCCGGCCACCCCGATGGGATAGACCGCATGGTCCATGTCGGCGGCGAGCGCCGCCATCTTCGCCGCCTGATCCTTGGCGCCGGCGTCCGCGCCTTCCGGCACTTTCGATTGCGCCAGCGCGTTCTGGTAGATCGAGCAGCCGTTGTTGGTGAGATAGCATTCGCCGGCGGCGAACGCCGCATTGTTGGTGGGATCGAGCCAGGAGGCGGTGCCGGGCAGGAAGGTTTCGTAGAGCGCCTTCACATAGCGCAGCGCATCGGCGGTTTCCGGCGCGTCGATGATGACCTTGCCCTTTTCGTCCACCAGCGAGGCGTTGTGGCTCCACAGCGCCCAATGCAGCCAGGCATTGGCATCGGCGGTGGCGCGGCCGAGCGGCATGCCGGCGGGGGTGTTGTTCGCCTTCAGCGCCTTGCACAGTTCGAGGAAGGCGGCATTGGTGGTCGGGAATTGCGAGAACCCGGCCTTCTTCATCGCCGAGATGCGATAATTGATGTAATTGCCGTTCACCGCGACCGGAATGCAGATCCATTTGTCGCCGTTGCGGCCGAAGGTCGGCGATGCCCCGATCCAGCCGCCGTACTTGCCGCCGAGATAGTCGGCGACGTCGGTGACATCCACCGCATGGTCCGGGAACAGATGGGGCAGCGAGAACAGGCCCCAGAACATGTCCGGGCCGCTGCCCACGTTCACCGCCACGGAGGCCTTGGGCTGGATGTCGTCCCAATTCTCGGAGACGACCGTGATCTTGGTGCCGGTGGCCTTGGTGAAGGCCTCGGTGATCGCCATGAAGGCCTTGTCCTCGGCCTCCAGATAGCGGCGCCAGCGGGTGATCCGCAGCTCGGATCCGGCTTCGGGCTTCCAGGAATTGGTGGCGGCCCAGGCCTTTGCGAACGAGAGAAGATCGGTGCTCGCGGCCAGGCCGACGCCGGCGGCCCCGGTCAGGAATGTTCGACGGTCCAGTGTCATCAGGCTTTCCTCCCACCAGGATCTTCGGAAGCGAGATCCTTTGTTTTTGAGCTTTTGGATGCGCAGCTAGTTCAGGCGCGTGCCGGTATCCGCATCGAACAGGTGCTCGACGCCGGCGTCCGGCGCCACCGTGAGCCGGTCGCCCGGCGCGATCGCGAGCCGCTCGCGCAGCACGCAATTGATGTCCTGCCCGGCGATGCGCGCGACCACATGGGTCTCCGCGCCGGTGGGCTCGACCACCACCACTTCCACCGGCACGCCTGCGGGATCGAGGCGCAGATGTTCCGGCCGCACGCCGTACACCGCGGGCCCCGCCTTCGCCGCGCGCGTCTGGAGCGGCAGCACGATGCCCTGGCCCAGCGCGAAGCCGGACGGCGTGATCGTGCCGTTGAGGAAATTCATGGCCGGCGAGCCGATGAAGCCGGCGACGAACTGGTTCGCCGGGGTGTCGTAGAGCTCCAGCGGGGCGCCGATCTGCTCCACCTGGCCGTCGCGCATCACCACGATCTTGTCGGCCATGGTCATGGCTTCGATCTGGTCGTGGGTGACGTAGATCATGGTGGTGCCGAGCTTCTGGTGCAGCTCCTTGATCTCGGCGCGCATGGTCACGCGCAGCTTGGCATCGAGGTTGGAGAGCGGCTCGTCGAACAGGAACAGCTGCGGATCGCGCACGATCGCCCGCCCCATGGCGACGCGCTGGCGCTGCCCGCCGGAGAGTTGGCGCGGAAACCGGTCCAGCAGGGCGCCGAGGCCGAGGATCTGGGCGGCGTGGTCCACCCGTTCCGCCACCTTGGCCTTGGGCGCCCGCTGCAGATCGAGCGAGAAGCCCATGTTGGCGCGCACCGTCATGTGCGGGTAGAGGGCATAATTCTGGAACACCATGGCGATGTCGCGCTGCTTGGGCGGCACCTCGTTCACCACCCGCTCGGCGATGCGGATCTCGCCGCCGGAAATGCTCTCCAGCCCCGCGATCATGCGCAGCAGGGTGGATTTCCCGCAGCCCGACGGGCCGACCAGCACGACGAATTCGCCGTCGGTGATGTCGATCGACACGCCGTCGATGATCGCGGCGGCGCCGAACCGCTTCTTGACGTCACGAACTTCGACTGAGGCCATGTCTTCATCTCCCTGTTGGTGCGAACCGCGTTGGCGCGGATGTTCTGTTGGGCCGGCGGCGCGTGCGCCGGCCGGTCGCGTCAATGGATGAATTGCCCGCCGTTGACGTCGAGGATGGAGCCGGTGACGAAGCGGGCGAGATCGGACGCCAGGAACAGGCAGACGCAGGCAACGTCATCGGCGGTGCCGAGGCGGCCGAGCGGGATATCGGCGGCGATCTGCGCCTTGCGCTCGGCGCTCATCTTGCCCTGGAAGATGTCGGTATCGATGGTGCCGGGCGAGACGGCATTGACGCGGATGCGGTCCCCGCCGAGTTCGCGCGCCAGGGACTTCGTCAGGCTGTGCACCCCGCCTTTGGCGGCGGCATAATGCGGCCCGCCGAACAGCCCGCCGCCGCGCTGGGCGGCGATGGAGCCGAAGCACACGATGCTGCCGCCGCGTTCGCGCATGTGCGGCACCGCCGCCTGACTCATGTTGAGCGTGCCGCGCAGGCTCACGTCGATCACGAGGTCGAACTTCGCCTGCGTGATCTCCATCAGGCGGTCGCTCTGGCTGACGCCGGCGGCATTCACCACCACGTCGATCCGCCCGTATTCCGCCAGCACGGCGGCGATCAGCGCGTGGCACTGGTCCGGGTCGGCGACGTCGCAGGCAAAGCCGCGATGCGCCGCGCCGATGCCGGCCGCGGCGGCCTCAGTGGCGATGGCGTCGAGATCGACGATCACCACCTTGGCGCCTTCATCGGCGAACCGCTTGGCCGTGGCGCGGCCGATCCCGCGTTCGGAGGCCGCCCCCGTTATGATCGCGATCTTGCCTTCGAGCAGCATGAAACACACTCCATTTGGGTGGCGGCGCCGTCAGTCGGCGGTCCAGCCGCCGTCGATCACGAGGGACGAGCCGGTCATCAGAGAGGAGGCGTCGGAGGCGAGGAACACCACCGCGCCGATCAGGTCTTCCACTTTGCCGATGCGGCCGAGCTTGATCTTTTTCAGCACGTCGTCGCGGAATGCGGGATTGCTGAGGAAGGTGCCGGCCAGCGGCGTCTCGATGAAGGTCGGGCACAAGGTGTTGACGCGGATGCCATAGGGCGCGAGGTCGACCGCCATGGCCTTGGTCATGCCCTCCATGGCCCATTTCGAGGCGCAATAGACGGTGCGCGTCGCCGCGCCCACATGGCCCATCTGCGAGGACATGTTGATGATCGAGCCGCCGCGGCCCGCCGTCACCATGCCCCGCGCCACCGCCTGCGCCACGAAATAGGCGGCGCGCACGTTCAGCCCCATGATGAGGTCGAAATCCTCCACCGGCACGTCCAGGAACGGCTTGGTGCGGTTGGTGCCGGCGTTGTTCACCAGGATGTCGTAGGGCGCGCGTCCCTCCAGCGCGGCGGGGATGGTCTCCACCGCGCTCACGTCCAGGGTCAGCGTATCGGCCGATCCGCCGTCGCGGATGATCTCGTCCGCCGCCGCGCTGATCTCGCCCGCCGAGCGGGCGGCGAGGGTGACATGGGCCCCCATGGCCGCGAGTGTGCGGGCCGAGGCGAGGCCGATGCCGCGTCCTGCGCCGGAGATCAGCGCGCGCTTGCCGGTGAGGTCGAAGGCGGGGACGTATCCCCCCGTGTGGTGATCGGTCGTGTTCATGCCCGCCCCCTATTCCGCTGCCGTGGCATAGGGGATGTTGCGCCCGCCATAACGGCGCACGCGGATATTGGCCTGCTCGGCGTGGCCGGCGAAGCCCTCCAGCATGCACAGGCGCGAGCAATATTCGCCGATCATCGCCGAGGCGGCGTCGGTGGTGACGCGCTGGTAGGTGACGGTCTTGATGAACTTGCCCACCCACAGGCCGCCGGTGTAGCGGGCCGCGCCCAGCGTCGGCAGGGTGTGGTTGGTGCCGATCACCTTGTCGCCGAACGCCACATTGGTGCGCGGGCCGAGGAAGAGGGCGCCGTAATTGCGCATGTTGTTCAGGAAATAATCCGGGTCGCGGGTCATCACCTGCACGTGCTCGGAGGCGATGCGGTCGGCCTCGCGGACCATTTCCTCATAATCGTCGCACACGATCACCGCGCCATAATCGGCCCAGGACTTGGCGGCGATCTCGCCGGTCGGCAGGATGGTCAGCAGGCGCTCTACCTCGGCCATGGTCTCGCGCGCCAGCTTCTCCGAATTGGTGAGGAGGATGGCGGGGGAGTTGGGTCCGTGCTCGGCCTGGCCGAGCAGGTCGGTGGCGCACATTTCCGCGTCCACGCTCTCGTCGGCGATCACGAGGGTCTCGGTGGGGCCGGCGAACAAATCGATGCCCACGCGGCCGAACAGCTGGCGCTTGGCCTCCGCCACGAAGGCGTTGCCGGGGCCCACCAGCATGTCCACCGGCGAAATGGTCTGGGTGCCGATGGCCATGGCGCCGACCGCCTGCACGCCGCCGAAGCAATAGATCACGTCCGCGCCGGCGAGATGCTGGGCCGCGACGATGGCCGGGGCCGGCTTGCCGTGGAACGGCGGGGCGCAAGTGACGATATTGGGCACGCCCGCCACCTTCGCCGTGACCACCGACATGTGGGCCGAGGCCAGCAGCGGATATTTGCCGCCCGGCACATAGCAGCCAACCGAATTCACAGGAATGTTCTTATGGCCGAGCACCACGCCCGGCAGGGTCTCGACTTCGATGTCCTGGAGCGCGGCGCGCTGGTGCTGGGCGAAATTGCGCACCTGTTCCTGGGCGAACTTGATGTCCTCGATATCGCGCGCCGAGAGCTCGCTCAGGCAGTCGCGGATCTCACGGTCGGTGAGGCGATAATCCGCGCGGTCCCAGCCGTCGAACTTCACCGAAAGCTCGCGCACCGCTTCGTCGCCGCGCGCCTCGATGTCGGCGAGAATCCCTTCCACCACGGCGCGCACCTTGGCCTGGTCGGCGGCCTTGTCGGCGCTCTGGCGCCCTTCCTTGAGTATCCGCATGGTCTGCTCCCGCCACCTCGGGTGGCCTGTTGGTGTGTGAAGAGGCTGCGGCTCAGGCCGCATCGCGCGTCTTGGGGGGCGTCGGCTCGACGCCGGCCCAGTCCTCGATCACCATGGAAATGCGCGAGCAATCGTCCTTGCCCATGCCCTGGCTCATGAAGAACTGCCACATCTGCCGCACTGAGGAGCCGAGCCACATGGGCACGCCGGCGCGGTCCGCCTCTTCCAGGCACAGCACCACGTCCTTGTGCATGAGCTCGGTGCGGAAATTCTGATTGTAGGTGCGCGGAACGACGAAATTGGGATAGGCGACTTCCGAAACCCAGGAGCGGCCGGAGCCGGCATTGATCACCTGGAACAGCAGCGCGGGGTCGATACCGCCCTTCTCCGCGAACGCCATTGCCTCGCCCACCGCGATCATGTTGGTGGCGGTCAGGATGTTGTTGGCGAGCTTGACCGTCTGCGCCTGGCCGACCTCGGCGCTGATCTCCACCACCGCGCGGGCGAAGCTGTCGAAGAACGGCCGGGCCTTCTCCACCGTCTCCTTCGGGCCGGCGGTCATCACCGCCAGCGTGCCGTTGACGACGCCGATGGGACCGCCGCTCACCGGCGCGTCGAGGGTAGCGATGCCGCGCTTGCCGAGCACCTCCGCCACATGGCGGATCATGGTCGGGCCGATGGTGGACATATCCACGTAATGGCGCAGCGCGCTGCCCTCGCAGAGGCCGTTCTCGCCCAGCGCCACATGCTCCACGATGGCCGGGGTGGGCAGGGACGAGAACACGATCTCGGCAACGTCCGCCACGGCGCGCGGGCTGGTGGCGGCCGTTGCGCCGAGCGCGACGGCGCGGTCTACGGCGCCCTGGTCGAGATCATAGACATGGACGGCGAGGCCCTTGCCGCGCGCGCGCTCCACCATGGCCGCGCCCATGGCGCCGAGGCCGACGAAGCCGTAGGTCTGCGGAAGGTTCGAAGTGCTGGAAGACATCGCTGGTTTTCCTTATGCCAGGCCTGCCGTCACGCCGGAGCGTGGCGCGGCTGCGCATCGTGGTCGTAGAGTTCGAGAATGGCCGAGGTGTCGCGTTCGCTGCCGCCGAGGGCGACATAACGGTCGTAGAGCCGCAGGGCTTCGTCCATCATGGGGGTCGGCGCGCCGGCGGTGTCCGCCAGTTCCTTCACCATGTGCATGTCCTTGACCAGCTGGCGGGTATAGGCACGCGGGCGGAAATCCCGTTCGGCAAAGCGCGGAAAGATCTGGCGCAGCAATTCCCCATCCGCATGGCCGCCGCTGACGCAGGCCGGGATGCTTGCCACATCAATGCCTGCCTGCTCGGCGAGCTTGGCGCCCTCGGCCAGCACCACATAGAGGCACGACACCATCAATTGGCTGACCATCTTCGCGGTCAGCCCGGCGCCGGTGGGCCCGACATGGGTGAAGGCGGAGGAAATATCCGCGAACAGCGGCGCGAGACGCTCGATCTCCGCCGCCGGGCCACCCGCCATCACGGCGAGCTTTCCCTCCGCCGAGGCGGGCGGGCCGCCGGAGACGGGCGCATCGATCCAGGCGCAGCCGGTCTGCGCGGCAAGGCGCGTGGCGAAGGCGCGGCAGCGCTCCACCTCGATGGTGGAGAAATCCACCAGCACCTGCGGCGGGCGCATGACCTGCGCGACGCCGTCCGGGCCGAACACCGCCTGCTCGACCGCAGCCGGGGTCGGCAAATTAAGCAGCAACGCATTCGCGCCCGCCACGGCATCGGCGGGATCGAGCGCGGGCCGGGCGCCCGCAGCCACGGCCACGGCCAGCCGGTCCGCGCTGACGTCGTAGGCATGCACCTCGTGCCCGCGCGCCACGAGACGCGCGGCCATGGGGCCTCCCATCAGGCCAACGCCGATATAGGCGAATGTGAGCCTAGTCGATGGCATAGAAGCGGATCGCATTGTCGTGGAACAGCTTGGTACGCTCTTCCAGTGTCAGGCCGGAGGTGATGGTCTTGTAGCCGCTGAAGATCGTATCGAGATCGCCGCAGACGCTATCGACGGGGAAATTGCTGCCGAACATGCAGCGGTCCACGCCGAAAAAGTCGATGATCGAGAGAACGATGTCGCGGTTATTGTCCACCGTCCAAGGAATGCCCGGCAGCCCGATGCCTGAGATCTTCACCGCCGCGTTCGGACATTTGGCGAAGGCGCGCATGGCGGCCTTCCAGCCGGCGATGCCGTTTTCGCTGCGGTCCGCCGGCAGGCCGGAATGCAGCAGGATGATTTGCGTGTCGGGAAATGCGCGGGCGAGGTCCGCGGCATCGTCCAGGTGCCACCAATGGGTCTGAAGATCGAACCGCAGGCCGTTCGGCTTCAGCTGCGCGAAGCCCTTGCGCCACACCTTGTCCATCATGGTGCTCTGCACCGAGGTGCCGGGGGTCTTGCTGCCTTGGGGCTTGTGGCGCACGCCGCGCACGAACGGGAAGGCCGCGAGGCGCTCCAGCACTTCGGCGACATTGGGCTGGTCCATCCAGGCCTGTCCGACGGCGACGTTCGGCCAACCGGTCTGCTTGCGCATCTCGGCGATGAATTCCATCTCGCCGATGGGGTCGGTGGGGTCCCATTCCGCCTCGATATAGACGGTCTTCACCACCTGGTGGTCCTTGGCGTCCTTCTTATAGTCTTCGGGATAATATTTGCGGCAAATGGCGGAGTAATCGCCATAACGGAACGGAATCAGCGGCTTTTCGCACAGCCAGGGGTAATTCTGGGTGGTCGGATCCCAGAAATGGACATGCGCGTCTACCATCGGGAAAGACACCACGACAACAACCTCCCTTATTCTTCGTCGCTCGATGTCCGCTCAGGCGGAGGCGGCGGCGCTTGATGTCACAACGGGGGCAGGGGCGGCCCTGCCGGAAGCAAGGCTCGCGGCCAGCAGCAGCGTCGCGCGCATGGCACCGGGATGGGCCTTGCCCGCGCCCGCGATGTCGTAGGCGGTGCCGTGGGCCGGCGTGCAAATGGGGAAGGGGAAGCCGCCGAAAAGGACCACGCCCTTCTCGAAATTCATCAGCTTCATCGCGATCTGACCCTGGTCGTGATACATGGTCAGCACGGAATTGAAGTCGCCACGGGTGGCCCGCACGAACACCGTGTCCGGCGAGAACGGCCCGTCGCAATCGATGCCGCGCGCGCGGCCCTCGGCCACGGCGGGCGCGATCACCTCGATTTCCTCGCGGCCGAAATTGCCATTGTCGCCGGCATGGGGATTAAGCCCTGCCACTGCGATTTTCGGATGGGCGACGCCGCCGGCGCGCATGATGCGGTCGGTCATCACCAAGCGCCCCAGCACCGCCTCGCGGGTGATGAGCGGGGCCACCTGCGAGAGCGGCACATGGGAGGTGACGCGCCCGGTCCAGATGTCGGCGACGTTGAATTCGGCGACGCCGGTTCCCGCGCCGAGGATCTCCGAGATGAAGACGATCTCGTCCTGATACGAGGGGTAGGCGAGGCGCATTGCGTATTTGTTGAAGGGCGTGAAGCACAGCGCCTCCAGCACGCCCTCCTTGGCGAGGCGGATGCCGGTGCGGAAATTCTCCAGCGCGAAGGCACCGCCCTCGCGGGTCGGTTCGCCGAGCTTAAGGTGGGATAGGTCGGCCGTGTCGCCGACCTCCACCATCACGTGGCGGCCTTCGGCCAGGATCGCGTCGCGCGAGAGGCTTGCGAGCGGCAGGCCGGGCAGATCGAGGCGGAGGCCGCAGGTGGCGGCGCCCGCCTCCAGCATCCGCCGGTTGCCGAGAACAACGAGCTGAATGGCAGCGCTGATCACCGGGTCGGTGAGCATCATGGCGGCAAGCTCGGCACCGATGCCGCCCGGATCGCCCATGGCGAGACCCATGACACACCGATCCCGCCCGCTGATGGCGGTGGAAAATCCCATGCTCGGCTCCTCCCAAGGGGCGATCTGTCGCCGCCCTCTCAAAGTGCATACAGTGTTCTGCACGCAGTGGGCAGCCGCTTGCAAGCATTTTTTTTTGCGCTAGACACGAGAGGGAACAACTTCGAGTTTGCCGTGACCTTGCTCCGTGGGCCGACCGCCGCCGTGGATTATCAGGAGGTGCCGATTCAGCAGCGCACGCTGCATGATGAAGTCGCCATGCGTATTCGCGACATGATCGTGGAAGGGCGCCTCGATCCCGGAAGCAGGATCAATGAAGTTCAGCTGGGAAGATCGCTCGGCGTCTCGCGCACGCCGTTGCGCGAGGCATTGAAAACGCTTGCCAGCGAGGGATTGGTGGATCTGGTGCGCAACAAGGGCGCCATCATCCGCAAGTTCGCGCTGGTCGAGACCATCGACATGATGCGCGCGCTTGGCGCGATCGAGCAAACGTGCGCCCGCATGGCGTGCGAAATCGCCAGCGACGAAGAGATCGCTTACTTCCGCGCCACACACGACGAGATGGTCGCCGAGTATGAGGCGCGCAATCGCCTCGCTTATTTCAAGCTGAACCAGCAGCTCCACCAATTATTGGTGGATATGTCCCACAACGAGACGCTCGCGCGCTTTCACCGCACCGTGCAGGAGCGCCTGCGGCGGGTGCGCTTCATCGGCAACGACAGACCGAAGATCTGGACCGAGGCGGTCAAGCAGCACATCGAGATCACGGCTGCATTGGAAGCGCGGGACAAGGAAAGATTGCATCTGGTGTTGGAGCGTCATCTCGACTTGACGCTCCGCCGGCTTCAGGACGTCTCGCAGGAGAGCGAGCTTTAGAGTGTTTGCAAGCAAAGTGGACGCCAGTTCGCGTAAAGAAAATGCGACAACTCAATAAGTTTAAGTATTTCATCGTTGCGTGAAACGATGAAATACTTCCGCGCGCGCCGCCGGTTCAGTCCAGCAGGGCCTTGTCCGGGCCGAAGAAGGGATGCGGCCCGGCGTAGGTTCCGATGAAACTCAAATGGGTCACGAGCCGTCCGCCGGCGAAACGATGCAGGTGCAGGGCGGGCGGTTCCAGGTGGAAAGTGGGAGGGGCGGCGGGGTCGAGATCGAGACTTACCGCATGGGCCGGCGAGGGGCCGATGGAGGCCGGCACCCCGGCGAACCGGGTAAAAACCGTGCGATGCACATGGCCGCACACCACAGCGAGAACATTGGAATGGCGCGCCACAACCGCCTCCAGCGCGTCCGCATCGCGCAAATTCTGCACGTCCATATGGCGGATGCCGGTGAGAAACGGCGGATGGTGGAGGGCGATCAAAGTCGGCCGGTCCGCAGCCGCCGCGAGGGTCTCGTCCAGCCAGGCGAGGGTCGCCGCGCCGAGTGCGCCGTGGGAGGCGCCGGCCACGGACGAATCCAGCATCACGAGGCGGACGGGAAAGTCCTCCACCACATAATTCAGCTTGCCCGCCTGCGCCCGCGCCGCGATCTGCGGGAACGCCGCCGCAACGCCGGCCGTGCTGTCGTGATTGCCGGGAATCGGCAGCAGCGGCATGGGCAGCGCATCGGTGAGCGCGCGGAAGCGGGCGTATTCGTCCGGCCGGTCGAAATCGGTGAGGTCGCCCGTCACCAGCAGCACGTCGGGGCGCGGCGCGAGCGCCATGAGATGGTCCACCGCCCGTTCCAGATGGGCGGCGGTGTCCACCACCCCATAGGCCAGCGTGCCGGAGGGGCGGATATGGGTATCGGTCATCTGGGCAATCAGCATGAGGTCACACCGGAACGAGGCGGGAAGGATCGATGGCGAGGCCCACGCGCGCGCCGAGCGCGAGCGGCTCCTCGGGCGCGGTTTCCACGATGATGCGGCTGTCGTCGGGCGCGGTGAGCACCACGCGCTGGCGCGCGCCAAGGAAATGCACCTGGGCGATGGTGAAATGAAGCCCGGTTTCTTCCGGGCCGCAGATGCGCGCCACCTCCGGGCGGAAGGCGAGCGCCGCCTTTGCCGCGTCCGCGCCGGCATGGGGCAGGAAGCCGGCGGCGGTCTCGAAGCGGCCGTCGCGGATCGTTCCTTCCAGGCGGTTGGTGGTGCCCACGAAGGCCGCGACGAAGGCGTCGGCGGGCTTGAAATAGATGTCGCGCGGCGTGCCGATCTGCGCGATGGCGCCCTGGCGCATCACCACGATGCGATCGCCCAGCGCCAGCGCCTCCGCCTGGTCGTGGGTGACATAGATGGCGGTGATCGCGAGGCTGCGCAAAAGCGCGTCGATTTCGGTGCGTAGATGCTCGCGCAAGGCGGCGTCGAGCGCCGTCAAAGGCTCGTCCAGCAGGATTGCGCGCGGCCGCACGGCGAGCGCACGGGCGAGCGCGACGCGCTGGCGCTGGCCGCCGGAGAGTTGGTCGATGCGGCGGGTGGCGAGGGCATCGATGCGCATCATCTCCAGAACCTCGGCGGCGCGCTTGAGCCGCTCCGCCTTGGCGACGCCGCGCACGCGCAGGCCGTAGGAGACGTTCTCCACCACATTCATGTTGGGGAACAAAGCATAGGATTGAAACACCATGCCCACATTGCGCTTCTCGATGGGCAGAGCGGTCACGTCCGCGCCGTCGAAGGTGACCGTGCCGCCCGCGTCGGGCGCCTCCAGCCCGGCGATGATACGCAAGGTCGTCGTCTTGCCGCAGCCCGAGGGGCCGAGCAGCACCAGGGTTTCGCCGCTCGCGATGGAAAGGTCTAGTGGCTCCAGTGCGCGGGTGCCGTCGGCGAAGGTTTTCGCGCAGCGCGCCAGAGTGATGGCGGCGCCCTGCATGGCGAGCGCCGGGGCGGGGAGGGGAGATTGGCTCACGGGCGGGTCTTCCGGTCCATGGCCCGGCGCTCGCCGCCGACGAACTGGATGGCGAGCAGCAGGGGCACGATCATGATGAAGAAGACGAGCGTATAGGCGCTCGCGATTTCGAGCCGCATCGAGGCATAGCTGTCGGCCAGCCCCACGGGCAAAGTGGCGGTGAGCGGGGTGTGCAGCATCCAGGTGAGGTTGAATTCGCCGATGGAGAGCGTCACCACCATCAGCGCGCCGGCAAGGATGCCAGGGCGGGCATTGGGCACCACCACCTGGATGAAACGCTGCCAGGGCGAGGCGCCCAGGCTCGCCGCCCCTTCCTCCAGCGTGCGCACGTCCACCGCCGCGAGCACCGCCATCACCGCGCGCAGCATGAAGGGCAAGGTGTAGAGCACATGCCCCACCAGGATGAAGGCATCGCTGGCGCGGAACGCGCGGATGCCGCCATAGGCGAGGATCAGCGCCAGGGCGAGCGCAAGGCCGGGAATGGCGACGGGCAGGGTCACGATCTCCTCCACCAGGCGCGAGAAGCGGCCCGGCTTCCTCACCAGCGCCCAGGCGGCGGGCACGCCAATCAGCAAGGTCACGGCGAGCGTACCGAGCGCGATCAGGATTGAACGGAAGATCGTGGGCGCATAAAGCCCCCACACCTGCGCCACCCATTCCAGGGTGAGGCCGGAGCGCACCCCCTGGAAATAATTGACTGTAAGGCCTGCAAGTATGCTTGTGAGGGCCGGTACAACCAGAAAAGCGGCCGCAAGCAGCGTCACAAGCAGTTGGAAGCCGAAGACGAGAGGGTTCGCGCGCATGCTCCTCACCCCGCCGCCGCGACGCCGGCACCGGCGAAATTGCGGGTCGCCGCGAGCACACCCCAGGTGATCAGCCCGAGCGCCAGCGACAAGGCGCAGGCGCTGGAGAAGTTCGCCGCAAGGGTGAATTCCGTATAGATCGTCATGGCCAGCACATCGATGCGGGTGGCGAGCGTAAACGCGGTGCCGAAGGCCCCCATGGCGGTTGCGAACGCGATCGCGCCGCAGGCCATCAGCGCCGGCGCGAGCCCCGGCAGGATCACATCCCGCAGGACCTCGAACCGCCCCGCGCCCAGTGAGCGCGCGGCCTCCGACAGCGCGGGATCAAGCTTTTCCGCCGCCGCCATCAGCGTCACCAGCACGCGCGGCAGGGAGAAATACACATAGCCCGCGAACAGGCCGGCCATGGAATACGCAAACACCCATTTGCCGAGCCCAAGGCTCTGGGTGATGCCGCCGAGCAATCCTTGCCGGCCGGCCAGCAGGATGATCATGAAGCCGACCACGACGCCGGGAAAGGCGAGCGGCAGGGTGAGCATGGAAACAAGGAAAGCGCGGCCGAAAAAGCGGTTCCGCGCCAAAAACAGCGCCACCACCGTGCCGATGGCGAGCGTCGCCAGCGTCACCCCGGCGGAGAGCGCGAGGGTGGCGATAAGGGTCGCGAAATGGCGGGGATTGGTGAGGATGACGAGATATTCCGCTATCCCGTTCGGCCCCGCGCCGGCCACCGCCACCACCCGCACCAGCGGCAGCAGGAAGAAGGCCAGCACGAACACGCCGAGCGGCAGCAGCAGGATGTTGGCCAGGCGATCGGCGCTGTTCATGGCTTTCCAAGGTCTCGGTTTATGGGTGATCCCTCTCCCCACCGGGGAGAGGGCTGGGGTGAGGGGGCAGCGCTTGTTCTTGGGCGCCGGCCCCTCACCCGCCCGCTGCGCGGTCGACCTCTCCCCGTGGGGGAGAGGTGATGCGCAAAGCGGCGTCGACACGTCCAGACGGGGACACCACCTTGCCGCGTGCGCTTTGCCCCCTCTCCCCACCGGGGAGAGGGCTGGGATGAGGGGGCAGCGCTTGTTCTTGGGCGCCGGCCCCTCACCCGCCCGCTGCGCGGTCGACCTCTCCCCGTGGGGGAGAGGTGATGCGCAAAGCGGCGTCGACACGTCCAGACGGGGACACCACCTTGCCGCGTGCGCTTTGCCCCCTCTCCCCACCGGGGAGAGGGCTGGGATGAGGGGGCAGCGCTCGTTCTTGGGCGCCGGCGCCTCCCCCGCCAGCTGAGCGGTCGACCTCTCCCCGTCGGGGAGAGGTGATGTGCTTGCAAGGTGCGATGACGCATCGGGACAAAGCCTTACGGCGTGCACCTTGCTCCCCCTCTCCCCGACGGGGAGAGGGTTGGGGTGAGGGGCGCAGCTCTCGCGGCGTACTCCTTGCACGCCGGGGGATGTCGCTTGCCCCCTCCCAACCCTCCCCCGCAAGCGGGAGAGGGCTTTGCGGGCTATTTCACCTCGGCGAGATACTTGTCGGCGAAGCCCTTCTGCACGGTCTCCATCTTGCCGTAGTCCACCGGCTTGGCGCGGGCATAATCGGCGGCGGGCAGGAAGCGGTCGGCGACCTCCTTCGGCAGCGGCACGTCGCGCACCGGGCGCAGATAGGCGGCGGCCCACATGGCCTGTCCCTTGTCGGACAGCACATAGTCCAGCACCTTCTTGGCCGCTTCGGGATGCGGGTCGTTCTTCACCATGGTCATCACATAAGGAACGACGATCGAGCCCTCGCAGGGGATGACGAAGGCGAAATTGCCCTTCTCGCTGTATTTGGCGCGATAGGCGTTGAAGTCGTAGTCGAACAGGATCGGGATCTCGCCGGAGACCACGCGGGCATAGGAGGTCTGCTTCGGCACGATCGGCTGGTTGGCGGCGAGCTTCTTGAAGAAGTCGAGGCCGGGATTGAAATTGTCCAGCGAGCCGCCGAGCGCGTTGTTCACCGCCACCGCGCCCACATAGCCGACGAACGCGCTGGAGGGGTCGAGATAGCCGACCATGCCCTTGTATTCGGGCTTCAGCAGGTCCGACCAGCAGGCCGGCACCGGCGCGCCGCCCAGCGCGTCCTTGTTCACGAACAGGCCGAGCGTGCCGGAATGGATGGTGAACCAATGGCCCTCGGGATCCTTCAGGCCGGCCGGGATCTGCGAGAAATTCTTCGGCTCATAGGCCTGGGTGACGCCGGCATCCTTGGCCTTGATGCCGAAGGTGACGCCGAGATAGGCGACATCCGCCACGGGGCTCGCCTTTTCGGCGATCATCTGGGCCAAAGACTGGCCGGAATTCTTGTTGTCGGGCGGCACCTCGACACCGGTGTCGGCCTTGATGGCCTTGAGCATGCTGCCCCAATCGGCCCATTCGGTGGGGCAATTGTAGCAGATGGCATCCGCCGCCTTGGCGGGTGCGAGGGTGGCGGGCAGCAGGGCGGCCGCGAGCAGCGGCACGGCGAGCAGGGACTTCAGGGCTGAGAAATTCATGCCTTGGTCTTTCATGTGGTCGCACGAAGGGGTGCCCGGCCAGGGAGCCGGACGGGTCGGGAACGCGGTACGAAAGGCGGGCCTCAGGCGGCCGGGGCGCACGATCCGCCTGCGGGCGGACCGGGGAGAGGGGAGGCGGCGCCGGGGTCCGGCGGCGCGGCGGCGAGGGTGCCGGTGAGGCGCAGATGATAGGGCAGGTGCTCCACCGCCCGTCCCGTCGCGCCCTCGAACATGTCGAACAGCCGCTCGATGGCGCGTGCGCCCATGAGGCGAGTCGGCTGGTCCACGGTGGAGAGTTCCGGCGTCACGAGCCGGCCGATGGCGATGCCGTCGAACCCGGCCACCGACATGTCGCCGGGGACTGAAAGCCCCATGGCGCGCACGGCGGCGATGATGGAGAGCGCCAGCAGATCGTTGGAGCAGATCATGGCGGTGGGCCGCGCCCGCGCCCCGAACAGGCTTTCCAACGCCGCGCGATGGGCCGGGGCGTCGGCGATATAGTCCAGTTCCAGCACCGGCTCGGGCACAAGGCCTGCCGCGCCCATGGCGGCGAGATAGCCCTGGTGGCGCAGGCGCGAGCGATCGGACGAGGAGAAGCGCCCGGCGATGAACAGGATGCGCCTGTGCCCATGCGCGATCAGCGCCTCGGTGAGCGCGCGGGTGGCGCCCGCATTGTCCACCGTCACGGCCGGGCGGGGAATGCGCTGCGGCTCGTTATAGACCAGCACATAGGGGATGCCCTCGGCATCCAGCATGTCGAGGGTGGGATTGGAGTCGGGGTCCGCAACCGTGAGCACGAGCCCGGCCACGCTCTGGGCCACCAGCGTATCCACCACCGCGCGTTCGCGGGCGGGGTCATAATCGGTGGCGGTCACCAGCAGGGCATGGCCGCGCACGCGCGCTTCCGCCTCGATGCCGGCGACCGAGCTGGCAAACACGGGATTGGTCAGGCTCGGGATCACCACGCCGACGGTGCGGGTGCGCAGGGTCTTCAGCGAACGGCCGATCTCACTCGGCCGAAACTCCAGTTCGGCGATGGCTGCCCGCACGCGCGCTTCTGCATCGGCGCTTGCCCGCGCCGTGCCATTGATGACGCGGCTGACAGTGGCGATGGAGCAGCCGGCGCGCTCGGCGACGGTGCGGATGGTAACGGCGCGTGCCAAGGCGGCTCCCCGAATTGAGTATGTAACCGTTTACACGGTTCTCGTAGGGCCGCGATGTTACAGCCGTATGACGCGGCGGCCGCGCATGGTCGGCACGGCGGGCGATGGGAAAGGGAGGCGGCGCGCAGCACGGTTGGGCCGGCTGTGCCGTCCCGCCGGCAAATCCGCTTCAACCCGCTTTTCGGGGGCGAAAAGCGGCCCCGACATTTCGGCGCGGCGAAGGTTCACGGAAACTTAGCGATAAGCGCCGAACTCAACGAGAACATATTGCGAACATCGAACAAAACAGGTACGAATTTGGAATAGCGAATAATCCTTGCGCGCGGCGGAGAGCACAGCGATGACTCAGTCCACACTCAGACTCGTCGAAGGTTCCTCCATGGATAAGACGAAAGCGCTCGACGCCGCGCTCTCACAGATCGAGCGGCATTTCGGCAAGGGCTCGATCATGCGGCTCGGCAAGAGCGGCAAAGCCATTGAAATTGAAAGCATTCCTTCCGGGTCGCTGGGGCTGGACATCGCGCTGGGCATCGGTGGCCTGCCGCGCGGACGGGTGGTCGAGATCTTCGGCCCCGAATCGTCCGGCAAGACCACGCTGGCCCTGCATACCGTTGCAGAAGCTCAGAAAAAGGGCGGCGTCTGCGCCTTCATCGACGCCGAGCATGCGCTCGATCCCATCTATGCTCGCAAGCTCGGCGTGAATCTGGACGATCTCCTTATTTCCCAGCCGGATGCGGGCGAACAAGCGCTCGAGATCTGCGACACGCTGGTGCGCTCCGGCGCGGTGGACGTGCTGGTGATCGATTCGGTTGCCGCCCTCACCCCGCGCGCCGAACTGGACGGCGAGATGGGCGACAGCCAGCCCGGCATGCAGGCGCGCCTGATGAGCCAGGCTCTGCGCAAGCTGACGGCGTCCATATCCAAGTCGAACACCATGGTGATCTTCATCAACCAGATCCGCATGAAGATCGGCGTGATGTATGGTTCGCCGGAGACCACGACCGGCGGCAACGCCTTGAAATTCTATGCGTCCGTCCGCCTCGACATCCGCCGCATCGGGATGATCAAGGAGCGCGACGAGGTGATCGGCAACCAGACCCGCGTGAAGGTGGTGAAGAACAAGCTGGCGCCCCCGTTCAAGCAGGTGGAATTCGACATCATCTATGGCGAAGGCGTCTCCAAGACCGGCGAACTGCTTGATCTCGGCGTGCGCGCCGGAGTGGTGGAAAAGTCCGGCTCCTGGTTCTCCTACGACAGCCAGCGGCTCGGCCAGGGGCGCGAGAACGCCAAGGCATTCTTGAAGCAGAATGCGGAAGTCGCAGGGCGAATCGAAGCGGCCGTGCGCCAGAACGCAGGTCTGATCGCCGAGCAGATCCTCGCCGGTCCCGACGATGAAGGATCCGCCGAGGCCGCCGAGGATTGAGGATCCGCCTAGAGTTCCGGTGATAAGGAGGCGGAGCCCGGCTCCGCCTTTTGACGCCGCAGGGGCGAGTTTGCCTCACTTGCGGCGCGAAGCGGAGGGCGGGGCGCGATCAGCCTGGAGCGGAGGCGCCGGAAACGCTTTTCTGGACAAGCGGAAACGGCATCGTTAAACGATCTTCGCTTGCGCATGAGGGCTTTGGCGTTTGTCCGGGCCGTGCGAGAACCGACGCCGCGCCCGTCCGCGCGTCGGGATAAATCCAGTCAAGGGTATGGTGGCCGGCACATGAGCGGCGTGAATGAGATCCGGTCGACCTTCGTCGATTATTTCGTGAAGCAGGGCCACGAGGCGGTGCCTTCCTCGCCTCTGGTACCGCGTAACGACCCGACGCTCATGTTCACCAATGCGGGCATGGTGCAATTCAAGAATGTCTTCACAGGCATGGAGAAGCGCCCTTATTCGCGGGCGGTGACCTCCCAGAAATGCGTGCGCGCCGGCGGCAAGCACAATGATCTGGACAATGTCGGCTATACGGCTAGGCACCATACCTTCTTCGAAATGCTCGGCAATTTCTCGTTCGGTGACTATTTCAAGGACCGCGCGATCGAGTTGGCCTGGAACCTTGTCACCCGCGAGTTCGAATTGGCGAAGGACCGGCTCCTGGTCACGGTCTATTCCGAGGACGACGAGGCGCACGCCTTGTGGAAGAAGATCGCCGGCCTGCCCGACGAGCGTATCATCCGAATTTCCACCTCAGACAATTTCTGGGCCATGGGCGATACCGGCCCCTGTGGCCCGTGTTCAGAGATTTTCTTCGATCACGGCGCGCACATTCCCGGCGGCCCACCGGGCTCCGCCGATGCGGACGGCGACCGTTTCATCGAGATCTGGAATCTCGTGTTCATGCAATATGAGCAGCTTCCGGGCGGGGAGCGCTTGGCGCTGCCGCGCCCCTCGATCGACACCGGCATGGGGCTCGAGCGTATCTCCGCCCTGCTGCAAGGCACGCACGACAATTACGAAACAGACCTGATGCGGGCGATCATCGCCGAGGTCGCGGACTTGACGGGCGTTTCCCCGGATGGACCGCAGAAGGCCAGCCATCGCGTCATCGCCGATCATCTGCGCGCCTCGGTCTTCCTCACCGCCGATGGTGTGCTCCCGTCCAACGAAGGGCGCGGCTATGTGTTGCGGCGAATCATGCGGCGCGCCATGCGCCATGCCCAGCTTCTGGGCGCGCGTGATCCGCTCCTGCATCGCCTCGTGCCGATCCTGGTGCGCGAAATGGGCCGGGCCTATCCCGAGATCGTGCGGGCGGAAGCGCTCGCCACCGAGACGCTGCTTCTGGAGGAGCGTCGGTTCCGCCGCACGCTCGAACGCGGGCTGCTGATCCTGGAGGAGGAAAGCGCAGGCCTCACCAGCGGCGCGAGCTTCCCTGGCGATGTGGCGTTCAAGCTTTACGATACCTACGGGTTTCCGCTCGACCTGACCGAGGACGCGTTGCGCGGCCGCGGCATTCATGTGGATACCGACGCATTCAAGACCGCCATGGAGCGGCAGAAGGCGGACGCGCGCGCAGCCTGGCAGGGCTCGGGCGAGGCGGCGACGGACGCGGTCTGGTTCGCGCTGCGCGAGCGCGAGGGGGCAACGGAATTCCTCGGCTACGATACGGAAAGCGCCGAGGGCGTGGTGCGCGCGCTGGTCCGTGACGGTGTCGAGGTCGACGAACTCAAGGCGGGCGAGCAGGGGCTGCTGGTGGTCAACCAGACCCCCTTCTATGGCGAGTCCGGCGGACAGGTGGGCGACAGCGGCCGTCTCGCGGGCGAGGGCGGTGTCGCCGCCGAAATCCTCAACACTCAGAAGAAGTTGGGCGACCTTTTCGTGCACGACGTGAAGGTGAAGGATGGGGCGCTGCGGGTCGGGGCTGCGGTCGCGCTGTCGGTGGATCATGAGCGCCGCTCGGCAGTCCGGGCCAATCATTCCGCCACCCACCTCCTGCACGAGGCGTTGCGGCGCGTTCTTGGTGACCATGTGGCCCAGAAGGGCTCGCTCGTGGCACCCGACCGGCTGCGGTTCGATTTCAGCCATCCCAAGCCCCTCTCGCAGGCCGAGCTGGCGCAGGTGGAGGACATCGCCAACGCCTATGTGCTGCGGAACGAGCCCGTGGACACGCGCCTCATGGCGGTGGACGAAGCCATTGAATCCGGAGCCCGGGCGCTGTTCGGCGAGAAATATGGCGATGAGGTTCGCGTCGTCTCCATGGGCACCGACCCCGGCAATGGCGCGCCTTATTCGGTGGAATTGTGCGGCGGCACCCATGTGTCGCGCACCGGCGATATCGGCATCGTGTCGATCGTTTCGGAAAGCGCGGTGGCGTCCGGCGTGCGGCGCCTTGAAGCGCTCACTGCGACCACCGCCCGCCATCATCTCAATGCGGCCAATGCCGCCTTGCAGTCGGCGGCCGCGAGCCTGAAGACCGTGCCGGCGGATCTGGATGCACGCATCACCGCCTTGGTGGACGAACGACGCAAGCTGGAGCGAGATCTTGCGGACGCGCGCAAGCGCCTCGCCATGGGCGGGGCCGGTGGCGAAGAGCCGCTTCGCACCGTTGGCGACGTGAAGCTGATGGCGAAACAGGTTTCGGGGATCGAGCTCAAGGATCTCAAGAGTTTGGTCGATGAGGGCAAGAAGCGCCTGGGCTCTGGGGTGGTCGCGATCGTCGGCGTCACCGATGACGGCAAGGCGGGCCTCGTGGTGGGTGTGACGGCCGATCTCGTCGCGCGGTTCGATGCGCAGAGGCTCGTGCGCGCCGGTGTCGAGGCGCTGGGCGGCAAGGGTGGCGGCGGGCGCCCCGACATGGCCCAGGGCGGCGGTCCTGATGCGGCCAAGGCGGATGCAGCCCTGGCTGCGATCGAAAGCGCCCTGGCGGGTTGAGGGCGTTCTGGGGCTTCGTCGCGGTTGGCAACGAAGCGGCGTGGGCCAAAGGGCGCGGCCTGTGGAAGGTGAGCGGTTTTGGCGTCGGCGTGCGGGCCTGGAAGCCGGCACTTGCTCGGGGCGGGTTTGCGCCGGGGCTGGCATGTGTTGTTTGCGCCATTGGGGGTCGGCGCCGGCTGGTATCCTCGGCGCTGGCATATGCGCCGTGGCGCACCGGCGCAGCCGGGAAGCGCTGCGTTATCCATTCCGCGGTTCGGCGTGGGGCTGCTTGAATTTGGCTTTGTGGGCACGCTTGACATCGTGTCACGATGGGGCGTCGCGCTTTTAGGTCGCTCCACCCTAGGGCGCGACGCCACGCTTTAAGGGAGAACCGGCCACAGATGCCGGCCGCAGGGCAGAAGCCACCACCGTCGCTTTCCCTCTGGCGCCTGCCGCGGCACGCCATGCGCAAGCGCATGTTCGCCATCCTGGAGCGCGACGCCGTCCGCGATCCCACAGCGCAGGTCGTGCACACCCTTCTGATCGCGCTCATCCTCGCGAACACCTTCGCGGCCATCGTCGAAACCGTGCCGAGCATCGGCACGCCCTATCGCTCGAGCCTGCACGTGTTCGAGCTGGCGTCGTTCGTGATCTTTGCGATCGAATATGGCCTGCGCCTGTGGGCGGCGCCGGAAAATCCACGGTTTCGCGGGATGCCGACGGGCCGCGCGCGCCTCAACTATGCCGCGACGCCGGCCGCCATCATTGATCTGCTGGCGGTCATGCCGTTCGGCCTCGTGCTGCTGCTGAACGCCGACCTGCGCATTTTCGCCCTGTTCCGCTTGGTGCGGTTCATGAAGCTGGCGCGCTATTCACCGGGCATCGCATCGCTTCTGGAGGCAATCCGGATCGAGCGGCATGCGCTGCTGGCGTGCCTCGGCATCATCGCCGCCGTGGTGCTGCTCGCCGCCTCGGTGATGTATGTGGTGGAGCACGAGGCACAGCCGGACAAGTTCGGCTCCATCCCCCTCGCGGCCTGGTGGGCGGTGGTCACGGTGACGACGGTCGGCTATGGCGATGTGGTGCCGGTCACGCTTGCGGGGCGGATGGTGGCGGGCGTCACCATGATCACCGGCCTCGTCATGCTCGCCCTGCCGGTGGGCATCATCACATCGGCATTCGCGGATGTGATCCGCCGCCGCGAGTTCGTGGTGAGCTGGGGCATGGTGGCGCGCGTGCCGCTGTTCGCGGAATTGGACGCGGCGGGAATCGGGGAAATCCTGCGCCTTCTTTCCTCCCACACGGCCGAGCCCGGTGAGGTGCTTATGCGGCGCGGCGATGTCGCGCGCTCGATGTTCTTCATTCTCTCGGGTGAGGTTCAGATCGAGCTGGAATCCGGCCCGTTGCGCCTGGGCGAGGGGCATTTCTTCGGCGAGATGGCCTTGCGCACGGGCCGGCTGCGCAGCGCCACGGTGCGGGCGCTCTCGCGTACGCAATTGCTGATCCTGGACGGAAAGGATTTCACCGATCTTCTGGCGCGGAGGCCGGAAATCGCGGACCGGATCGCCGATCTGGAGCATCGCGAGGAGGCGCCGCATTCGTTGCGGCCGCGCGGCGACATTTCGCCGGAGGAGCTCGACGAGGCGGACCGTCAGCCCGGACCGGAGGCTTGAAGGGACGGGGCACCGCAGGGCGCCCCGTCCAGCGGGGTCTCAGGCCGCCATGGCTTTGTTGAGATTGTCAGAAACCTTGTCGAGGAAGCCGGTGGTGGAGAGCCATTTCTGGTCGGCGCCGACCAGCAAGGCCAGATCCTTGGTCATGTCGCCGGCTTCCACCGTGTCCACGCACACCTTTTCCAGCGTGTCGGCGAACTTGGCCAGTTCGTCGTTGCCATCGAGCTTGGCGCGGTGGGCGAGGCCCCGCGTCCAGGCGAAGATGGAGGCGATGGAATTGGTGGAGGTCTCCTTGCCCTTCTGATGCTCGCGATAATGGCGGGTCACGGTGCCGTGAGCGGCTTCCGCTTCCACCGTCATGCCATCGGGGGTCATCAGCACGGAGGTCATCAGGCCGAGCGAGCCGAAGCCCTGGGCCACGATGTCGGACTGCACGTCGCCGTCATAATTCTTGCAGGCCCACACATAGCCGCCGGACCACTTGAGGGCCGAGGCGACCATGTCGTCGATCAGGCGGTGTTCGTAGGTGAGCTTGCGCTTCTCGAACTCTTCCTTGAACTCGGCGTCGTATATCTCCTGGAAGATGTCCTTGAAGCGGCCGTCATAGGCCTTCAGAATCGTGTTCTTGGTGGAGAGATAGACCGGATAATTGCGGTTCAGCCCGTAATTCAGCGAGGCGCGGGCGAAATCGCGGATCGATTCGTCCAGATTGTACATGGAGAGCGCGACGCCGGCGCCGGGGAACTTATAGACTTCCTTCTCGATCTTGGTGCCGTCTTCGCCCACGAAGGAGAGGGTCAGCGTGCCCTTGCCGGGGACCTTGAAATCGGTGGCGCGGTACTGGTCGCCGAAGGCATGGCGGCCGACGATGATCGGCTGCGTCCAGCCCGGCACGAGGCGGGGAACGTTCTTGCAGATGATCGGCTCGCGGAAGATGACGCCGCCGAGGATGTTGCGGATCGTGCCGTTGGGCGACTTCCACATTTCCTTCAGGTTGAATTCCTTCACGCGGGCTTCATCGGGCGTGATGGTGGCGCATTTCACGCCGACGCCATGCTTCTTGATCGCTTCGGCCGCGTCGATCGTCACCTGGTCGTTGGTGGCATCGCGATTTTCGACCGAGAGATCATAATATTCCAGGTCGATATCGAGATAGGGATGGATCAGCTTGTCCTTGATATACTGCCAGATGATCCGAGTCATCTCATCGCCGTCGAGTTCGACGACAGGATTTGCCACCTTGATCTTCGCCATGTGGACGACCTTTCGGGGCGCTCTGAGAGCGTAAAGAGGGTCTATGGGAGATGCCGTATCGGCCCGCGCCCCGCTGGCGCCGACGACATCCCGCCCGGCGAGGCCGCTATAGCATTCACGCAGCAGAAGAAGAAGCGCATGACACCTCGACTTTGGCCGTGCCCACGGGCTAGAGAGCCGATAAAGGGAAAAAGTGATGCCCGGCGCAGGAACTGACAGCACGAAGCCCTGGATCGGCGGCGGTCCGGTGGTGATTTTGGTGGAACCGCAGCTCGGCGACAATATCGGCTCGGCGGCGCGGGCCATGGGCAATTTCGGCCTTTCGCGCCTGCGCCTGGTCAATCCGCGCAATGGCTGGCCGGACGAACGGGCGCGAATCTTCGCCGCTGGCGCCGATCGCATCCTGGAAGAGGCGACCCTTTTTCCCGATTTGCGCGCGGCGCTCGCGGATGTGAATTTTGCCATTGCCGCTACCGCCCGCGAACGCGGCATGGCCAAGCCGGTGTTCGGCGCCGACGAGGCGGCGGCGGAGACGGCGGCCCGGTTCGCGCAGGGGGAGGATGTGGCTCTTGTGTTCGGGCGCGAGCGCACCGGCCTCTATACGGAGGAAGTCTCGCTGTGCGACGTCATCCTCACCTTGCCCGTGAACCCGGCCTTCGCCTCGCTGAACCTCGCAACGGCGGTCTCGGTGGTGGCGTACGAATGGTTCAAGCGGGCGAGCGGCGGCGCGCTGCCCTTTGCGTCGGCTGAAAAATCCCCCGTCGCCGAGAAGAAGGATCTCATGGCCTTCTTCGACCATCTGGAAGGCGAGCTGGAGGCGGCCGCCTTCTTTCGCTCGCCCGACAAGCAGCCGTCCACGACGCGGAACATCCGCAACATCTTTCACCGCATCGCCCTCTCCAAACAGGACCTTGCAACCCTGCATGGGATGATCACCTCCCTGGTGGAGGGCCGGATCGGCCGGGAGAAGCGCAAAAGCGAGCGCAACGAGAAAGCCGCCCAGAAACGCGCGCGCGCCCTTGCTGGCCCTGGATCTTCGCCGCCGGAAGGGGAGGCGTGAAGCGCCGCCGTCCACAGGCAAATGAAATCCGGGCGCTTTTTTTGGAGCGAGGGGTTTCCTTCCCGGGTCGGCGTTGTTACATACACGTCACTGACGCCGGTTCGCCGGCAAATTGTCAGCTCTGACGCGGGGTGGAGCAGCCCGGTAGCTCGTCAGGCTCATAACCTGAAGGTCACAGGTTCAAATCCTGTCCCCGCAACCAACTCGACTTGCAAACGGCTCGCCTTTTCGGCGGGCCGTTTGCTTTTGAGGGCAATCGCAAGAATTCCAGGCAGATCGCCGTGCACCTCGACCTGGAACTCGCCTTCTGTCGGCGTCAGGATGATATCCCTCACCAGCGATCGAATCAGGTCGGCCGCGGTCATCCGCTTTTCCTCCGAATCCTCCTGAAGCGCCGCATACAGTTCGTCCACCTGAACGTGGTCGTGATGCGCCATATTCGGATGCAGGAGGGGCGGCGGTTCCTGGGCGTCCTGCAGGAACGCTTTCAGCTCCTTCTGGCGAGCCTCAAGCTGCTTTATCTGCTTCATCATCCGGGTGGGAGCGTCGTCGCTATCAGACGCAAGGATGAGCTTCATCAACTTGCCCAGTTCCTGGTCGATCCGTTTGATCTCGGCCTCGGCCGCATCAATGGATGAACGCCCCTCCATGCGCAGCCGATTCATCTCGCGGGTGAATTCCTCGCAGAATTCTTTGAACAGCGCTGGGTCCATCAGGTGATGGCGCAGCGCGTTCAGGACGCGCGCTTCGAACCGACCGCGCCGGATGTTCCTGCGATTACTAGAACCGATAGCTGAAGCGCAGAGATCCTGTATTGGACAGATAGTCGTTTCCCGCCGAGAGCCCGTAGATGGCCTTCAGCTCCGCCCCGGTCTGCTGATAGAGCTGCAAGCCAGCGTCGAGCCGGAACAGCACGTCGGGAATGTCGCTTTCCATGTCGAATGTGCCGAGGCCCGCGGGGGCGCCCTGCAGCTTCACCTGCGTGGTCCAGGTGTCCTGCGAAAGCAGGGAGACCCCCACCGCCGCATAGGGTCTCAGGATCCAGCCTGAATCGAGGTTCACGCGCCCGCCGGCCTCCACCATCGCCGACAGGCCGAACAGAGTGTCCGACTGGCCTGACACGTCGAAGGCGAGGGGCGAGAGGCTGGCCTCGCTGTAACCCGGCGCGTCCACATAGATCACGTCGAGGTCCACATGGGGCCGCAGATACCAGTTCGCAAAGGCGAACTCATAGGCCGCCCGTACCCGCCCCGACGCGGTGAACACGTTCGAGGCGCTGGAGGCCGGCAATGCCGGGCCGATCAGGTCAATGGAGCGCTCGTTGGTGGTGCGGCCATAGGCCAAGTTGAAGCCGGCGCCGAAGTACCAGGGCCCCATGGTGTGCTTCAGTGCGAGGCCTGCATCGCCGCGCTGCCCGTCGCCGCTACCCGTGCCGGAGGTCTCGGTCCAGCTCCAGCTGTAGCCGGCGGTGGCGCCGAGATACCAGTCCGGCGCGATCTCTTTCTGGCCGCCGAGGCGGAAGGTCAGCGTGCTGAGGTCCTGCGCGGGGCTCTCGCGCCCGCCGCCCAGGCTCGCCGTGCTGCCCGTCACGCTCGACCAGGCGCAGCTCGATTCCCCCAGCAGTGTGCCGGTGCCTTCGAAGACGGGGCAGGAGAAGGCGGAATCCAGCGCCGACGTGCTGGCGAGAGCCTGGTTGGTGACGGCCGCCGACACGTTGGCGATGATCTGGTCGAGATCGCTTGCGTAGGCGCTGGCGCTCTCCACCTGCGAGAGCGTGCCGTAGAGCGGCGCCAGCCCGCTCGATCCGCCCGCGTTCCACGAAGCCTGCAGGTAATTGGCGAGCGCCTGCTCATTGGTGGAAAGGCCCGCGCCGGAGGGCGTGAAGTTCGCATCGGGCGATATGGACAGGCTCGTGGTGGTGGCCGTCACGTCCCAGGTGAACAGATAGGAGGCGGAGGTCGTTGCGGTCGTGCTCAGGCTGGCCGCCTGCACGATCTCGTAGCTGCCCGGCAGGAGGGCGGAGGCGGTGGGATCGATGGTGCCGTCGATGCTGGCGGTGCCGCCCACCAGGAGGAGATCCACCTCTGGGCTCGCCGTGGCATTGATGTCTACAGCCAGGATGCCGCTGGACGACTGGGTGAAGCCTCCGCTCAGCGTCGTGGCCATGACCGTGCCGACGCCGCCCGGAGCCAACGTGCCGTTGTTGCTCAGGCTCGCGGCGGTGATGGCGCTGCCGGCGTTGAACAGGCCGTAATTGGTGATGGTGCCCACCACCGCGCTGCTGTCGTAGGATTCCTGGCCGAGATCGACACTGCCGGTCAGGGTGCCGGAATTGAAGACGTTGGTGATGGACTGCTGGGCGAGGATGGCACGGCCGTTGATGCCGTCCGTCGTGGAGAGCGAGCCGCCTTCATTGATGGTGATTGTGTTGGCGGCGACGCCTGAGACCTCGCTCTCGCCGCCGCCGGAGATGCCGCCGGACAGCCAGACGCCCGCCGCCGAAGCGCCGGTGCCGCCCTGGACGAGGCCGGAAATGTTGATGGTGATGGGGTTCTGGTGGGTATCGTTGCCGCTGGACTGGGCGAAGATGGCCACCGCGCCCGCGCCGGAGGTGACGATGCTGCCGCCGTCCTGGTTGACGGTGATGGAGCCGCCGGTGCCGTTGCTGGTGGACAGGGTGCCGGAGAGGTTGCCGCCCGCCGTCAGCGTGTCACCCATGCCGATGGCGCCGCCCGAGGCGTCGGCGATGGATTGCAGGAACAGGCCATGGGCATTTGCGCCGCTGGTGGCGATGTCCGCCGACGTCGTCACCGTGATGGCGCCGGCAGTGTTGAATTGGCCGGAATAAGAGAGGTTGTTGACGTTTGTGGTGGCGAGGGCAAGCGAGGCATCGCCCGCGAATCCGCCGCCGCCGCCAACGGACTGGGCGAAGACGCCGAAGGCGCCGGCGCCGTAGGTGGTGACGGCGACCCCGTCGCCGAGCGTCACGCTCACCGTGCCACCCGACCCCGAGGCGCCGCCGACCCCGCCCTGGTCGCCATCATCGAACGTCACCGAACCCACATTGGCCGAGGCGGCGGAGACGAGGCCGCCGCCGCCGCCGATGGACTGGGCCGCGATGCCAAAGGCCCGCGCGCCGGCGGTGATGATGGCCCCCGAGGTCTTCGCGATGGTGACGTCGCCGCCATTGCCGGACAGGCCGTTCTGCCCCCCCACGTTGAGGGTGAAGTCGGACGCATCGTTGAAGATGGAGGTGGAGGTGGTCACCCCCACCTGGCTGTTGCCGAGGCACAAAGACTGGCTGTTGCCGATGGGCCCCACCTGGACCGAGTTGGAGCAGCCCACCCCAGCCGAGCCGCCGCCGGCGCCGACCGATTGGGCGAAGATGCCGAAGGCGTCATCGCCGGCGGTCCACAACGTGCCGGTGTCGGTCACGCTCACCTGCCCGCCATCGCCGCCGTAACTGCCGCTGCCGGCATAGCTGGCGCCGAGGCCCACGGTGGTGATGTTGTCCACCGTGCCCTCCGCCCCGAAGCCCCCACCACCGCCGATGGATTGGGCGAACATGGCATGGGCGCCATAGCCCGAGGTCGTGATGGCGCCGGAATTGGTGAAGGAGACGGCGCCCCCGTCGCCGCCGCCCGAGCCGTTGCCGCCGACCGCGAGGTCCGCCGAATAGGTGCCGGCCCCGGGCGCGCTGGGCCCGCCGATCACCGAATTGGAGGTGGAGGTCGCCGCGCCGCCATAGCCGCCGCCGCCGCCGATGGACTGGCCGAACATGCCGAAGGCGCGCTGGCCGATGGTGGTGATGCTGCCGGAATTGGTGAGATTGACCGCCCCGCCGTCACCGGCTGCTCCGCCCGAGCCCCCGAGCGAGATATCGGCCGAATAGCTCGCGGACGGTGTGTTGATGGCATCTTGCACCTGACTCAGCAGGTCGATGTTGGCGGCCGCGTCCGAGGTGCCGCCAGAACCGCCGCCGCCGCCGATGGACTGGGCGAAGATGCCGAAGCTGTCACCGCCCATCACCACGGAGAGATTCGAGCTGTTGGTGTAGACCGAGCCAGTGGAGATGGTGCCGGCATTGTTGACGCTCACGGTGCCGCCGTCGCTGCCGGTGCCGCCCAGGCCGCCGACGGCGATGTTCGCCTCGTAGCTATCCCCCGAGGCGGAGGCGGAGCCGCCTCCGGCCATGCCGCCACCCCCACCGATGGACTGGGCAAGGATCGCGCTCGCGCTGGAGCCATAGGTGGTGATGGCGCTGCCGGCGTCCACCGTCACCGTGATGCCGCCTCCATCGTCTCCGCCGCCGCCGTTTCCGCCGAGGCCGTAGGTCAAGGTCACGGAAGTGCCTGTGCCGCCGGTATTGGGGCTTGAGGCGCTGGCGTCGCCCGCGCCGCCCGCGCCGCCGCCGCCGCCGATCGACTGGGCGAGGATGCCGTGGGCATAATGGCCGTAGGTCACGATGGTGCCGTTGCAGGTCGAGCAGTCGCCGGTGGGTCCGACGGTGACGTTCACATCGCCGCCGGAGCCGCCGTCCCCGCCCGTGCCGCCATAGGACAAGGCGAGCTTGACGGTCGCTATCCCGGTCTCGAGGGCATAGGACGAGGCGCTCGCGTCGCCGCCAATGCCGCCGCCGCCGCCGATCGACTGGGCAAGGATGCCAAAGGCGCCGTCGGCCCCGGTGGTGATACGTCCGGCCTGGTTCACCGATACGGTGCCGCCGTCCCCGCCCGAGCCACCGCTGCCGCCCACCGCATAGGTGAAGGTGAAGTTCACCGGGATTTCCTCAGTGGAGAAGGACAGGCCATAGGCGGTGGCCGAGCCCCCCGCGCCGCCGCCGCCGCCGATGGACTGGGCGAGGATGCCGATGGAATCCGCCGCCTCAGGGGTCGGCGCGCCCGCGATCTCATAGACGCAGCCGCTCGAGTCCGAGCAGCCGGTATAGATGGCGCCCTCATGGGTCACCGTGACGGCGCCGCCGGCGCCGCCATCGCCACCGGCGCCACCCACGGCGAGGGAGACGGTCAGCACGCCGGCGCTGTAGGAATTGGCCGCCCCGCCGGTGCCGCCGCCGCCGCCCACTGACTGCGCCAGAATGCCGAGGGACTGGTTGCCTTGGCTGATGATGGCGGTGTCGTTGGTGACAGTCACCGTTCCGCCGGCGCCCCCGCTGCCGCCTGTTCCGCCCATGGCATCGGAAATGATGGTGCCGAAGGAAGTGGAGGCGCCGCCATTGCCGCCGCCGCCCCCCACCGACTGGGCATAGACGCCGCCGGCGAACAGACCGGAGGTGAGGATGTAGCCGCTGGTATTCTCAAGATCGACGGTGACCGCCCCGCCCGCCCCGCCATTACCGCCCGCGCCGCCGGTGGAGGAGAACAGCCCCGCATTGCTGGCGCCATTGCCGCCGCCGCCGCCCACCGACTGGGCAAGGATGCCGAGCGCGTTATCGTCCTGGGTGACGATGGTTGCGGCATCGGACAGGGTGACCGAGACCGAGCCGCCCTTGCCGCCGCCGGAGCCGCTCTTGTCCTGGGCGCCGATATTGAGGCTGCCGGCGCTGGAACTGCCGCCGCCGCCGCCGATGGACTGGGCGACGATGCCGACGGCACCGGCGCCGGTGCCCGAGCCGTCGCCGGTGACGATGGAGCCGGAATGGGTGACGACGACCGAGCCGCCATTGCCGGTGCCGCCGCCATCGGTGGCGCTGCCCAGGGTGGCCGTCTGGTCCGAGCTCTCAAGGTCCATGATTCCGCCGCCGCCGCCGATGGAGGCGGCGAGGATGCCATAGGCGGCGCTGCCAAGGGTGGTGATGGCGCCGGTATTGTTCACCGTGGCGGTGCTGCCGCCGAGCGCGCCCTGCTGGGCGCCGGTGTTGCCAAGCGTGGCGGGGCCGACGTCGGAAGCGGAGACGATGGCAGCCCCGCCGATGGAGAGGGCGGCGACGCCCACGGCCAGCGTGCCCTTGGTGTTGATGGTGCCGTAATTGTTGACGGTGGCATCGCCTGCGCTCCCGGGATAGTCGGCGTTGTAGCCGCTTGACTGGGTCTGCAGAAAAAGGCTGCCCGTGGAGCCGGCGCTCACCGCCATGGCGCCGATGGAGACGTCGCCGCCGGCGCCGCTGGTGTCGATGGTGGCACCGGAATTGACGGTGACGGTGGCGCTGCCGCCCTGGCCGACCTCGCTGTTGTTGGCATTGCCGCCCGCGCTCACGGCGATGGCGCCGATGCCGGTGCTGCCCGAGGCGGCGAAGGTGATGGAGGAGCCGGAATTCAGCGTGACGCTGGCGCTGCCGCCATTGCCGGCCCCGGAAGCGTCCTCGCCGTTATTGTCGGTGTCGAAGTTGGAGTTTCCGCCGAGCGAAGCGGCGACGATTCCGATCGCTTCGGGGGCGTCGATCGAAATCGAGCCGTCGTTGACGACGCTGACGGATCCGCCATTGCCGCCGGGGGCGGAAGCGTAGCTCTTCTGGTTGCTGCCGACGCCGCCTTGGGAGACGGCGAGGATACCGATGGTCGGAACGCTGAGCGCGCTGGAGGCAACAACCGTACCCTCATTGGTGACCGTCACCGCGCCACCGGCACCGCCGCCGCCGGCAAAATCCGTATCACTTGTCTTGTTGTTGGTCCCGTTGCCGCCAAAGGACAGGGCGGCGATGGCGTTCCCGGAGATCGGAATATTGGGAATGTTCGAGTTGGTGACGTACTGCGAGCCGAACACGGCCGTGAAGCTGCCGGTATTGGTGATCTCGACCCTGCCGCCGCTGCCGCCGTTATAATCAGAGGTGTTGGTGTCGCTATTCTCGGTGACGCCGCCGCCGCCGATGGATAGCCCGACCAGGGCGCCGACCCCGGAACCCCAATAGACATTTTGATTCCCGTCGCCCGTCGTCCCCTCGAAGGAGTATTGGAGGTTCATGGCGTAGAACTGCGAGACGGTCTGCGACCCGCTGGCACTTATCGTTATATTGCCGCCATCCGTGTACCCATTGTTCCCGCCATAGGTCGTGTTCTTCTGCTGTCCCCATCCGGCATAGAAAAATCCCGTATTATAATTAGTGCTCGCTTCAAAATTACCCGTTCCGCTGATCGTCACATCCGTCGATGTCGTGATGGTGTCTCCGGATACTTGTCCATTATTCACGTTGACGGCGGTCGTCTCGTCCGCGTTGCTTGCGGTGCAGGTATAGGTGACAGAGGAAGAATCATAGCTGCAGGAGGATTGACCGATCACATCGATCACCGGATCGTTGCCCGCGAGCGCAGTGGCCGCGCCAAAGCTGGTGGCGGCCGCCGCCAGAATCACACGCGCATTGATCATTCCCATGATAGCCCCCCAGGCATCCGGTGTTCGCTGGCGCGCAGGTGCCGCCGACGAACCGGGTCCGTTTCATCGCTGCGCCCGCAGGTGAAAGCCGCCGCCCCAGCCTAGAGATGCCGTGCCTGTGGAGGTGGCGGCAAATGATCATTCTTCAGCAAGACACCTGCATGCCATGCAGCACCCGTCATGCGGGGGCGGTGTCAGGCTCGCGCCGACGGCCGGTGCGAGGGAGCAGAAGATGCGGGGCCCTCCCGGCGCCGCCAGTTCCAGAGATCCGCTCCGCTCGGTTTCTGGAAAACGGCCAAGTCGAATTCCGGAAGTAGGGCGAAGACATGGTCGAAAATGTCGGCCTGTACGGCTTCGTAGGTGCTCCAGTCGGTCGTGTTGGTGAAGCAGTAGATCTCGATGGGCAGTCCTTCCGGCCCGGGCTGCAACTGCCTTACCAGGAGTGTCATGTCCTGGCGGATCGAGGGATGGGCGCGCAGATAGGCGGTCAGATAGGCGCGCAATGTCCCCGAATTGGTGATGCGGCGCGTGTTTGCGCTGATGCGGCCCGCCTCTCCCAGCCGCTCGTTCCAATCCCTGAGTTCCTCCAGCTTGCGCAGCATGTAGGGCTCTAGATGCTGGAAGCAACTCAGCTTCTCGATCGCCTCCGGTGCCAGGAAGCCGATGCTGGTTTGGTCGAGATAGATGGCGCGTTTGATGCGGCGCCCGCCCGCTTCCTCCATGCCACGCCAGTTCTTGAAGGAATCCGTCACCAGCTTCCGGATCGGAATGGCGGTGATGGTCTTATCGAAGTTCTGGACGCGGATCGTATGGAGCGAGATGTCGACCACGTCGCCGTCGGCGTTCAGACTGGGGATCTCGATCCAGTCGCCCACGCGAACCATGTCGCCCGACGAGATCAGGATGCTGGCGACGAAGGAGAGAAGCGTATCCTGAAACACCAGGATGAGCACCGCCGCCATGGCCCCAAGGCCCGACAGCAGGATGACCGGAGAGCGGTCGATCAGGATCGCGATCATCAAGATCGCGGCGACCGCATAGATCGCGATCGTGGCGATCTGGAAATAGCCACGGATGGGCCTTGAGTGGGTCTCGGGGCGTCGATGATAGAGTTGGTCCGCCCGGTCGAGGACGGCGGCGAGCGTCATCGCCACCGTCAGGACGATGAACGCGTGCGAGACGTTGGTGACCACGCTCACGACGGAGGCGGGCAGGTCCCGGACCAGCCCGATGCCCGCCGAAATCACGATTGCAGGCAAGATGCTGGCCAGTCGCCGGACCACGCGACCGCGGGTCGCCGCCCCATCGCGGCCGAACGATGTCTGTCCCAGAACGCGTTCGGCGGCGTCCAGCAGGACCCGCTTGAAGACGATCTGCGCTACAAAGGCGGTCACGAGCAGGACGAATAGCATCATCACGCTGTCGAGCCATGGATAAAGTTCGATGGCGGACTCAACCGATTCCATCATTGCGCCATGGTCTCTATCGACGGTCGGGGCCGACGCGCGTCATCATCGCAGACCTCTGGAGCGATCTGAGAGGGATTGGTTCGGTTGTCATTCATGAAATCTCGCGAAAGGCTTCAGCGGGCTGCCGCGCGACATATCCTCGTGCGAGCCGCTCCCGGACCATGGCGGCAGGCGCGTGCGCGACAACGATGCTGTCGACAGCGCCTCCCTGCAACTGATGACTCTTCAGTTGGGCTGCTGAATATGGTGCATTGTCTGTTTCGGGGCGAAACATCGTTTCCCGCTTTGGGCAAATATTGTTAGGAGGTATGCCAGGGGTCGCGAAAGGTCGGGCGAACATGAAGATCAGTCGTCAGATTGACCTGAACCTTTTCCATGTGTTCGCCGCTATCATGAAGCACCGGAGCGTGGCGCGCGCCGCCGCGGAACTCTCGCTCAGCCCGTCCGCCGTGAGCCATGCCTTGGCCCGGCTGCGCCAGATGCTCCAAGACGATCTTTTCGTTCGGAGCGACACCGGCCTGCAGCCCACGCCGCGCGCGATGGAACTGTCCGGGCGCGTGAACAAGGGCCTGCAGCAATTCGAAGCCGCTCTGATGGCGGTCTCCTTCGATCCGGCCAAATCGCCGCGCTGCTTTCGGATTGCCGCCTCTGATTTCTTCGCCATCTATGCATTGCCGCATCTGGTGCAACGGCTGAGCGCGACGGCGCCGCAGGTGGACCTTCAGATATTCCCTGTCAGCCGCCTCGACCTCGCGCGCCAGCTTGAAACCCGGACCCTCGACCTCGTCATCGGTTGGTTCGACAAGTTGCCCGGCTTCCTGCGGCGCGCGCCGTTCGTCGAGGAGCGTGGAGCCATCGTGGTGCGTACGGGCCATCCCTTGACCGAAGGCGAGGTCACGTCCGAACGCCTTCTGGCGTTTCCACATATCGTCGTCGAGTTCACCGGTACCGCGCCGGAACGCGGCGATGGATTTGTCGAGGACCGCGGGATGGTGCGTCGCATCCGCATGGAGCAGACCCTCATGGATACGCGCCGCGGTCGGGAGGCCGCAGCGCGGGTGGCCGTGACGGTGCCTTATTTTTCCGCCGTGCCGCCGGTACTGCGCGTCTCGAACTATGTGGCGTCCCTCCCGTACCGCTTCGCGCGCGAGGCGGTGGCGGGTGGCGGGCTGGTCCTGTTGGACCTCGCGCTGGAGCGAGGCGCGGCGCAAATCGACATCGTCTGGCACATGCGCGACGACGGAGACCCTGGGCTGCGTTGGCTCGTGGAGGAAATTCGCAACGCTGGAGCGACGGCCGTCGCGGCTCTTTCCTGATTGATTATGTCTGCGATGCCGCGTTGGGTGGCGCGTCGATGCGAACCGTGTGTCGGCTCGGCGCTAGGGCAGGGGAGTTGCCGCGCGGGCACGAAAACGGCCCGCGGACGCCTTATAATTCATTGATAATAAATAATATTCAGCCCCATCTATCATAGGCTTCACCCAGCGGCGACGAGCGCCGCCTTCGCGGAAATGGTGTCGAAGAGGCTCGCCACCTGCGGTGCGAACCTGTCGAGCTGCAATATAGGAAGCACCACCTGGCCGTCCTCGTCCCGTTCATGCGCGAAAACGTCTTCGTTGAGCGCGTGCGGGTCGGCCCGTTGGCGCTGGGCCGCGCGATGCCGGGAATCCAGGAAAATGCGCAGCACGTCACTGCGCTGCGGCTCGAAACAGCAATTTGAGATGGTTGTGTGCCCCGCAACCATCTCAAATTGCGATACAAAATCGCGCAGATCAGCCGCCCCCAACGGGCGGCTTTTTTGCTTCCGCAAGCGCTGACCAGAGCAGGTCACCGCAACAACCCAGGCCAACCCGGCCTCGGGACCGCGCCCGAGAACACCGCCGGCGCATCGGACATGAGTAAAGCGAGGGCGAGCAGCGTCACGCCACCGGTCGCCGCGGCGCAGGCATTGCGCCCGGAGCGGGTCATCAGAGGCGGAATGAGAGCCCCGAGGAGCGGAATGAGGATAACGAAAAGCAAAGTCACGGCCGGACGCCTCGTCACGCCCGGCTTGGGCCAGGTGGATGAGGCTCCTTGAGCCCCGGCGGCTTGAGCCCTGACGGCTTGAACTCCGATGGAACGTGGCGACCTAATACGCTCGCAGCGCTCCCGATCATTCCTCCGCGCCAAAACCCGCACCCGGGCAACCGCATCGCTAATGATAGACGAAGATGCAGGATCTCGGCGCGCCGATGATGCTCTGGGTGGTGGAGCCGAAGAAGAACTCCTTCAGTCCGCGACGGCCATAGGCTCCCATCACCAGGACTTCGATGTCGCTGCGTGCCGCATAGGCCTGAATCACCTCGGATGGCGCCTCGAACGAACCTATAGGACAAAGGGTGACGTCATAGCCGTGGAGCCGCAGATAGGCGGCCGCATCGTCGGCGAGCCGCTCGGCCGTCTCCAACTGCGTGTCCACGCTCAAGACATGGACATGCCTGTCCGCCCAACCGCCGCAGAGGGCGAAAAGCTGCAGCGCCCGCATGGCCGGCAGGCTGCCGTCATAGGCGATCATCACGTCGCCTTCGGATCGGAAGGTATCCGGGCAGATGAGGACTGGCCGCGGCGTTGCGGACAGGAGCTGTGTCAGCGTC
Source organism: Roseixanthobacter finlandensis (assembly GCF_043195105.2). Taxonomy (NCBI): domain Bacteria; kingdom Pseudomonadati; phylum Pseudomonadota; class Alphaproteobacteria; order Hyphomicrobiales; family Xanthobacteraceae; genus Roseixanthobacter; species Roseixanthobacter finlandensis. The sequence goes on from NZ_CM195536.1 coordinate 2,027,247, forward strand.
TGCGAGTTGGCCTCCGACTTCACGCCTCTAAAGGTGACGTCGTGGCCGGCAATCACGAGGTCGCAGGTGGCGCTGGCGGCAGTGATCTGCTCAAAGGGGTCGCCCGCAAAACTGAGGCTTGCGAGTGCGAGCCCATCGGCAACGCAATCTCGACGGAAGGTTTCCTCAAGCCGCTGGCGCGTTTTCTCTGCTTCGGCCTTGAGGCCGGTTTCCATCTGCGCGTGATAAGCCGCCCCGCCAATGGTCCCGGGCATAGGCGCTTGGATGAAAGTGAGGTCGCTACCCGCAAGACCCGTCAGATGCGCCGTCTTGCTCTTGACGAGCCGCCGGGCGTAAGCGCTGGCGGCGATGCTGGAAGGACTCTCGCCGAGCAGGAGCAATGCGCTCTTCATCATTCTGATTTCCTCCGTGGACCGCTTTTGTGGACTGAGGGGCGACGGACATGGCTGCCAAGTTTGAACAAGCGTTTTTCCGTTTCTACCACAAGGAGCAGCACCACTCCGGCACCGACAGTTACACCGAGGTCGGAAACGCCGAGGGGCCGCGTCGCGAAGATGGCCTGCATTGGCGCCAGGTAGGTGAAGGCGATTTGGGCGGCGATCACGCCGACCAGTCCGAGCAGCACGGCCGGCGTCCCCAGCAGGCCCTGAAACGTCAGGGATGTGCCGTGGATGAAGCGGACGGAGAAAAGATAGAACACCTCCATGGCGACGAGCGTGTTCACGGCCATGGTGCGGGCCGTCTCGGCATCCCGTCCCCAGGCTTCGGCGATCGCATGAACACCGAGGGCACCCGCCGCCATCAGCGCCGACACGAATGCGATCTGCCATAAGAGCCTGCCGGACAGGAGCGGGGCTCGTGCCGGACGCGGCGAGCGGCGCATAGTACCGGGCTCAGTGGGCTCGAATGCCAAGGTGAGGCCCAGCGCCACGGCGGTGACCATGTTGACCCAGAGGATCTGAATCGGCGTCACCGGCAGCGCCAGGCCGAACAGCACCGCGAAGACGATGGTGAGGGCTTCGCCCCCATTGGTGGGCAAGGTCCAGGCGAGCACCTTGGTAAGATTGTCATAGACCGTCCGGCCTTCACGCACGGCGGCGACGATGGTCGCGAAATTGTCGTCTGCCAGCACCATCTCACTGGCTTCCTTGGCCGCCTCCGTGCCCTTGCCGCCCATGGCGACGCCGATATCGGCCTGCTTGAGGGCCGGGGCGTCGTTAACACCGTCGCCGGTCATGGCGACGACCGACCCGTCCGCCTGAAGGGCGCTGACGAGGCGCAGCTTGTGCTCGGGTGAGGTGCGGGCGAATACCGTCGTCGCGGCGGCCGTGGTCCGCAGCGTGTCGTCGTCCATCTGGTCGAGCTCGGCGCCGGTGATCACCTTGGGATCATCCGCCAGCGCGAGATGGGCAGCGATAGCGCGGGCGGTCTCCGCATGGTCGCCGGTAATCATTTTGAGGGCGATGCCGGCCGCCCGGCATTCCCGCACCGCCTCCTCCGCCTCCGGCCGGGCTGGATCGATGAGGCCGACGAGCCCGAGGAGGGTCAGTCCCTCCTCCACCCGCCCCGGCGACAGCCGATCCTCGGAATCCGCCACAGGTCGACAGGCGAGCGCGATGACACGCTGCCCCTCGGTGGCAGCACGCCGCGTCGCCGCATCCCAGGTCGCCCGGTCCAGCGGCTGGGGCCCCGCCGCAGCGGCCACGTCGATGCACATGTCGAGAATGCGCTCCGGCGCGCCCTTGATGTAGACGATCAGCCCGCCGTCCGTCTTGTTGAGGCTCGCCATGTATCGATGGCGGGCGTCGAAGGGAATCTCGTCACGCCTCGGATGGTCGGCATACGCACGGGCGGGATCGAGCCCGCCCTTCACCGCAAGAACCAGAAGAGCCCCCTCCATCGGGTCCCCAACGACGGTTGATGCGTCGTCGCGCATAGTGAGTTGCGCGTCGTTACACAGCACGGCGGCACGCAGCAGCTCGGCGAGGACCGGGTCGGCGGCGGGCTCGAGGTGCACCCCATCGCGTTTGAAATCGCCCTGCGCGGCATAGCCGACGCCCACCACCGCCACCGCACCATCCGCGGTATAAAGGCTGCGCACCGTCATCTCGTTGCGGGTCAGTGTGCCGGTCTTGTCGGAGCAGATCACCGAGACGGCCCCAAGCGTCTCCACCGCTGGGAGACTGCGTATGATGGCGTTGCGCCGTGCCATGCGGCGCACGCCCACCGCGAGCGCGATGGTCATGACTGCCGGAAGGCCCTCGGGAATGGCGGCCACTGCGAGTCCGACCACCACCATCAGCGCATTGTCCGGGGTGTAGTCCCGCCACAGGACGGCGATGGCGAACACCAGGGCCGATATGCCGAGAATGGCGGCCGAGACCTGCCGGGCGAACCGATCCATGGCGCGCGTGAGCGGCGTTGCAAGGCTTTCCACGGCGCCGATCATGGCGCTGATGCGCCCGAGTTCGGTCGCACGGCCGGTCGCCACAGCGACGCCGATACCGTGACCGGCGGCGACGAGGGACGCCGAATAAGCCATCGACGCTCGGTCCCCCAGGGGGGCCTCGGCGGAAACCGGGTCTACCTGTTTGGTCGCCGGCACCGATTCTCCGGTCAGCAAGGCCTCATCGATGGTGAGACTGTGCGCGCGCAGCAGCCGCAGGTCCGCCGGCACGCGCTCGCCGGCCTCGAGCAGCACGATATCGCCCGGAACCACATTTTCAGCCGCGACCGACAGGCGGTGGCCGGACCGTATGATGCTGGCATGCGGATCCATCATTGCCCGGATGGCCTCGATGGACCGCTCCGCCCGTCCTTCCTGGACGAAGCCCACGACGGCATTCACCAACACGACGCCGCCGATCACCAGGCTGTCGGTAAGGTGGCCGAGCAGGAGCGTTACTGCCGCCGCGGCGAGCAGCATGTAGATCAGAACATTGTGGAATTGCCCGAGAAAGCGCGCAAGCGCGCTGCGACGGCGCGCCTTGGGAAGCCGATTGAGGCCGTGGATGGAAAGCCTGCGCGTGGCCTCTTCGCCGTCGAGGCCCTGCGGGCCGGATGACAGGTATTCAACGACGTCTTCCACACTCTTGGCGTGCCATGCCATAGGCGCCAGTTCGTCCGTGGGCACGACACGCATAGATCCCGGTTGATTCGCGTCCGCTTTGCGGCTGGGGGCAGATGATTCGGATTTCCTCATCTGCAGCCTGCCATCCCTTGCCACCACGATCATTGCCGCCGCGCGTCCGCGGGGCTTTCCCAGCCAAAACGTGGCACAAGCCTGAGTGCCGTTACGGCAACGGCCGGCAGTCCGTAATATGGCACAGGGGCGCAGGGAGTGTGACCAAGGCGCCGACAATGAACGACAGCGCAGCTCCCTGATCTCAGCGGTGTCGTCAGACCGCTGCCTGCGCCGCGATCCTTGCGGCTTTGCGGGTGGCGTGGATGAACGCCAGCACGAAGGTGAAGGAGAGCAGAAGCACGATGGTTGGTGCCGGTGCGCTGTCGATGAAAAACGACAGATAGACGCCGAGGAACGAGCCGACTGCCGCAAAGACGACGGAGAGGATCAGCATTGTGCTGAACTGCCGGGCAAGAAGGAAAGCGATGGCGCCTGGCGCGATCAGCATAGCGATGGCCAGGATGATGCCGACAGCCTGCAGCGCCCCGACGATGGTCAGCGAGATCAGGCAGAGCAGACCATAATGCAGCAAGTTGACGCGCAAGCCCACCGCCCTGGCCTGCGCCGGATCGAAGGCGTGCAGCAGAAAGTCCTTCCACTTAATGCCGATGATGCCAGCCGTGATCATGGCAATGAGGGCGGACTCGCCGATGTCGCGCCAGGACACGCCGAGCATGTCGCCGAACAGGATGTGGTCGAGATGCACGTCCGACTGGATTTTCACGTAGAGAACGAGGCCGAAGCCGAACATGCCGGAGAACACGATCCCCATCACGGTGTCCTGCTTGATGCGGCTGTTGTCTTTCACGAAGCCCGTGGCGATGGCGCAGAGCATCCCGGCGACGAAGGCGCCGATCGCATAAGGAAATCCGACGATATAGGCGATCACCACGCCGGGAAACACGGCGTGCGAGATGGCGTCGCCCATCAGCGACCAACCCTTGAGAACAAGGAAGCAGGACAAGAGCGCCATCGGGATCGCAACCAGCACCGAGATCACGAGCGCATTGATCATGAAGTCGAACTGGAAAGGGATGAGAAGCGTGTTAACAAAACTCATAGCCCTGCCTCCAGTGCCTGCGCGGCGCGGCGGCGGGCGGCCAGCATTCCGTGCTTGGGAGCGAACAGGAACGCGATCAGGAAGATCAGCGTCTGGAGGCAAACGATGATGCCGCCGGTGGCGCCGTCGAGGAAGTAGCTTGCATAGGCTCCGGTGAAGCTGGTGATCGCCCCGATCGCCACCGCGACGGCCAGCAGCCGCGGAAAGCGGTCGGTCAGCAGATACGCGGTCGCGCCGGGCGTGACGACCATGCATATGACGAGAAAGGCGCCGACCGTCTGGAGCGCAGCCACCGTCGAGGCAGACAGCAGCGTGAAGAACATGATCTTGAGGGCGGTCGGATTGAGGCCGATCGAGCGCGCATGACTTTCGTCGAAGAAGACGACCATCAGGTCTTTCCACTTCACCAGCAGGATGGCGAGTGAGACGAAGCCGATGATCGCGAGCTGGATCGTATCGCCGGGCGTAATTGCCAGGATATTGCCGAGCACGATGGTCTGAATGTTCACCGAGGTCGGAGAGATCGAGACCATGAACAGGCCGAGCCCGAAGAAGGCCGAGAAGATCAGGCCGATGATCGCATCCTCCTTCAGCTTGGTGCGGTGATTGAGGAAGAGCATCGCGGCGGCAGCCAGGCTGCCCGAGAAAAAGGCGCCAATCGAGAACGGCAAGCCCAGCATATAGGCGCCGGCCACGCCCGGCACGATCGAGTGGGAGAGCGCATCGCCGATCAGCGACCAGCCTTTGAGCATGAGATAGCAGGACAGGAACGCGCAGACACCGCCAACCAGCGCGGAAACCCACATGGCGTTCAGCATGTAGTCATAGGTGAAGGGTTCGAGGAGGACGGTCATCATTCCCGGCCTCCGTTACCCTGTTCCGGCTTTCGTATGGCTGCCTTGCCGTCCTGTAGCACCAGCGGACGTTCATCATCGGTAATGACGCCGATCGCGTGCGGCTTGCCGCCATCGGCTTCGTTCAGAACGAAGTGACGCAGCACGCCGCCGAACGTCTGCTCGAGGTTCGCTTGCGTGAAGGTCTCGACCGTCGGGCCATAAGCGAGCACCGTGCCCTTGATCAGGATCGTCCGATCACAGAACTCGGGCACGGAGCCGAGATTGTGCGTCGAGACCAGCATCACACGGCCTTCGTCACGCAGTTCACGAAGCAGTTTAATGATCTGATCCTCGGTCTTGACGTCGACGCCGGTGAAGGGCTCGTCGAGCAGGATGACGCGGCCGTCCTGAGCCAGCGCCCGGGCGAGGAAGACCCGCTTCTTCTGGCCGCCGGAAAGCTCGCCGATCTGACGCTTGCGGAATTCGCTCATGTTGACGCGGGCGAGCGCCTTCGAGACCGCATCGTGGTCTGCCGCCTTCGGCAGGCGCATCATGCCCATGTGGCCATAACGGCCCATCATCACGACGTCCTCGACCAGAACCGGAAAATTCCAGTCGACTTCTTCGGCCTGCGGGACATAGGCGACGAGGTTCTTACGCAATGCCTCCTCGACCGGCATGCCGAGGACCCGGATCTCGCCCTTAGCCAGCCGGACGAAGCCCATGATCGCCTTGAATAGAGTCGACTTGCCGGAGCCGTTGACCCCGACAAGTGCTGCGATCGTGCCCGTCGGGATCTGGAAGCTCGCGTCCCGCAGTGCGGTGTGGCCGTTGCGGTAGGTGACGGTCGCACCTTTCACCGCAATCCCTGACCCCGCATCCGGAGATGCGGGGCGACCGAGGCTTGTTACGGGCGCCGTCACTGTGATAGCCCCTTTGCGATCGTGTCCGATGTGACGCGGAGCAGGTCGATATAGGTGGGCACCGCGCCGTCGGCTTCGGTCAGCGAGTCGACATAGAGCACACCGCCATACTTGGCGCCCGTCTCACGCGCCACCTGCTTGGCCGGCGCCGCCGAGATCGTGCTTTCAGAGAAGATAACGGCGATCTTGTTCTTGCGAACAGCGTCGATCACCTTTCGAACCTGCTGCGGCGTGCCTTGCTGGTCGGCGTTGATCGGCCAGAGGTAGAGTTCTTTCAGTCCAAAATCGCGAGCGAGATAGGAAAACGCCCCCTCGCTCGACACCAGCCAGCGCTTCTCTTCCGGAACCCTGGCGAGCTCCGACTTGATCGGATCGATGACAGATCGGATCTTGGCCTTGTAGGTCTCGGCATTGGCCTTGTAAGTCTCGGCGTTCTTGGGATCATACCTCATGAAGGCGTCGCGGATGTTGTCGACATAGATCAGCGCCGCTTGCGGCGACATCCAGGCGTGCGGGTTGGGCTTACCGGTATAGGGGCCCTCGGCGATGCCCATCGGATCGACACCTTCCGATACCACGACACCCGGCACGTTCTTCAGATTCTGGAAGAACTTCTCGAACCAGAGCTCAAGATTGAGGCCGTTCCTGAGGATCAACTGCGCACCCTGCGCCCGCTGAATGTCGCCCGGCGTCGGCTGGTAATTGTGGATCTCTGCACCCGGCTTGGTGATCGACTCCACGATCGCCGCATCGCCGGCGACGTTCTTGGCGATGTCAGCGATGACCGTGAAGGTCGTGACGGCCTTGAATTTCTCCTGGGCGGCGGCCGGCGCCATGGTCAGCACGACCGAGAAGGCCGCTCCCATCATTCCGGCCAGAAATGACCGCCTTGCCCCGTCAAGCATGGCTGATTCCTTATTGAGAATGAATTGCAATTGCATCACTACGGAATGTACAGCACATTTGCAAGTGCGACTGAGTTGCAACTTAATACCGAGCGTCGGGCGTCAGGATGACTTCCCGCACGGGCGACCGTTTGGCGGGCGGTGTACTGATCATCAACGCGTGGCCATCAAGGTCTGCTTTGAAGGGACCCGCGCTTCAGCGAACGCGCCGGCCGTCGGCATCGATCACCAGCTCTCCATCTTCCTTCGTGAACGGCCCCTTCTGCGGCGTGGGCAGGATGTCCAGGACCCGTTCCGATGGCCGGCACAGCCGCACGCCGAGGGGCGTGAACACGAACGGCCGGTTGATGAGGATGGGGTGGGCCATCATGGCATCGAGCAAGGCGTCGTCGGAGAGGGTGGGATCGCCGAGGCCGAGCGCGTCATAGGGCGTGCCCTTCTGGCGGGTCGCGGCACGCACCGTGAGGCCCGCCGCCGCGATGGCGGCGGCGACCTCTTCCCGCGCAGGCGGCGTCTTGAGATATTCGACGATCCTCGGCTCGATGCCGGCATTGCGGATCATGGCGAGCGTGTTGCGCGAAGTGCCGCAGGCCGGATTGTGCCAGATGGTGACAAGGGGGGGCTCGGTCATCGTTCAGGCTCCGAAGATCAGATGATGGCGTGGCGGACCTTGGCGGATACCCATTCGCTCGCAACCACCGTGGCGAGGATGAGGAGGAGGATCAGCGTCACCTGCGGCCAGGCGAGGGTATTGAGCGAGCTTTCCAGGTTGAGCCCGATCCCTCCTGCGCCGACCAGGCCGAGCACGGTGGATTCGCGGATGTTGATGTCCCAGCGGAACACGCTGATGCCGGCGAAGGCGGGCATGATCTGCGGCACGATGCCATAGGCGAGGGTCTGCGCGCCCGAGGCGCCGGTGGCGCGGATCGCCTCCACTTGGGCTTCGTCGATCTCCTCGATGGCCTCGTAGAGCAACTTGCCGATGAAGCCGATGGAGCGCAGCGCGATGGCGACGATGCCGGCCAGCACGCCCGGCCCGAGGATCGCCACCAGCAGCAGCGCCCAGATGATGGAATTGATGGAGCGCGAGGCGACGATGACGAACAGCGCCAGAGGCCGCACGAAGGCGGCGCTGGGGGTAGTGTTGCGCGCCGCGAGGAAGGCCACCGGCACCGACAGCACGATGGCGGCGAGCGTGCCGAGGGTGGCGATGTTCAGCGTATCCCACAAGGGCTTGAGCAGCGATGGAAAATAGGACCAGCGCGGGGGCACCATGCGCGCGCCGATGTCGGCGGCCTGGGTGGGGGCATCCAGGACGAAGGCCCAGATGGTGCCTTGCGTCATCACCCGCCAGCAGAACACGGTGAAGGCCACGGCGAGAAGCCAGCCGAACCACACGGCGATCTGTCCCCGCGGGGTGCGGCGCTGCCAGGATCTGCGGCCTTCGGGAAGGGCTGTGACGGGCATTATTTCACCCGCCCGCGCACAAGGCCGGAGATATATTCACTCGCCATGACGATGGCGATGATGAGGATGAGGATGGCCGCGGCGCTGTCGAATTCGTAGCGGTCGATGGCGGTGTTCAGCGTGGCGCCGATGCCGCCGGCACCGACGATGCCGACCACGGCGGATTCGCGGAAATTGATGTCGAGCCGGTAGAGCGAAAGCCCCAACAGCCGCGGGGCCACCTGCGGCAGCACGCCGAAGGCGATGAGCGACGGCCAGGGCGCTCCGGTGGCGCGGATCGCCTCCACCGGGGCGGGGTCGATGTCCTCGATGTCCTCCGCCAGCAGCTTGGAGAGGAAGCCGATGGTGGCGAAGGACAAGGTGAGGAAGCCGGCGAACGGGCCGAAGCCCACCATGGCCACCAGCAATATGGCGACGATGATTTCTTGCAGGGACCGCGACACGGCGATGATGGCGCGACACATGAAATAGACCGGGCGCGGCACCACGTTGCGCGCGGCGCCGATGCCGATGGGCACTGAAATGGCGATGCCCATCACGGTGGAGGTGACCGTCATGGTCAGGCTTTCGATCATGCCCTGGACGATATCGTCCCAACGCCGCGAGAAATTGGGTTCCAGGAAGCCCGACACGAAGCGCAGGCCGCGCGCCCAGCCGTCCGAGAGGCGGGCCCAATTGACCTCGATGCTGCCCAGCGCCAGCGCCAGATAGAGCGCCGCCCCAGCGAGCAGGGCGTAGCGCAGCCAGGGATTGGCGATAAACGGTGAAGGGCGCCAGCGGCGCGCGGGGGCAGGATTGGCGCTCACAACGCCCTCGCCACGGCGGCGGGCGTCGCCTGTGCGCGCACGAGGCGAGCGGCATCCTGGGCGGCAGCTTCTTCCACCGCATCGTCCTCCGCCTCGCGGATGGTGCGCGACCAGTCTTCTTCGCCATAGATGGCGGTGAGGGCGGCGGTGTCGAGCGCGTCCGGCGGGCCGTCGAACACGATGCGCCCGGCCTTGAGGCCGATTATGCGCTGGACGAACATCTGCGCCAGCGCCACGTCGTGGATATTGACGATGGCCGCAAGCTGGCGCTCGGCGCAGACCTCCACGATCAGGCGCATGATCTGGCGGGAGGTCTTGGGATCGAGGCTGGCGGTGGGCTCGTCCACCAGCAGGATGTCGGGCTCCTGCACGAGCGCGCGGGCGATGCCCACCCGCTGGCGCTGGCCGCCGGAGAGTTGGTCCGCCCTCTTGTCCACATGATCGAGGAGACCGACGCGGTCCAGCACGGCGAAGGCCCGGTCGATGTCGGCCTGCGGAAACCGGCGCAGGAAGGCGCGCCAGAAGCCCACATAGCCGAGCCGCCCGGAGAGCACGTTTTCCATGACCGTGAGGCGTTCCACCAGGGCATATTCCTGGAAGATCATGCCCATGCGCCGCCGCGCGCGCCGCAGGCCCGTCCCGCCGAGGCCGGTGATCTCGGTGTCACCCAGGCGGATGGAGCCAGAGGTCGGCTCCACCAGCCGGTTCACACAGCGGATGAGGGTGGACTTGCCCGCCCCTGAGGGACCGATCAGTCCCACCACCTGGCCTGCGGGGATGCTGAGAGATACGTCTTCGAGGGCCTTGTCCCCCTTGGCGTAACGCTTGGACAGGCCGGCGATGGTCAGCATCCCGCAGTCTTTCTCTTGCCGGGGCCCAGCAGCCGGAGTCTATTTGCAGGTGTAGCTGACGCCCATGGCGTCGTCGATCTGCCGCACCACCGCCCAGTTCTCCTTGAAGGTGATGGGGATGAATTTCTCCTGCGGCGGCTCGGCCGACTTGAACTCCTTCTGCAGGGCGGTGCCCTCCCAGTTGAAGGTGAAGAAGGCCTCTTTCACCTTCGCCGCCAGCTCCGGCTTCAAATTGTAGACGTAGCCGTAGCCGGTGGTGGGGAAGCTCTGGGACTTGTAGATGGAGACCACCTGATCCGCCTTGATGACGTCGCGCGCGATCATCCGCTTCATCACCGAATTGGCCACCGCCGCCGCCGGGTAGTCCTTGTTGGCGACGCCGATGATGGAATTGTCGTGCTTGCCGGAGAACACGGGCTCGTAATCCTTGCCCGGCTCCAGCTTGAATTCCGTGCGCAGCAGAGCGGAGGGCGCCTTGTAGCCCGAGTTCGAGGTCTCGGAGGTGAAGGCCATCTTCTTGCCCTTGATGTCTTCGACCTTGGTGATGCCGGAGCCGGGATAGGTGATGATCTCCATCTCATAGCCGTAGGCGCCATCCTTCGCCGCCATCATGGCGAAGGGCACGAAGCCGGCACAGGCCACCGCGATGGGGTTGGAGCCGGTATTGAAACCGGCCACGTGCAGGCGCCCGGCGCGCATGGCTTCCAGCTGCGCGGCGTTGGACTGCACGGGGAAGAACTGCACCTTCTTGCCCGTCACCTTGGCGAGATGATCAAGGAATTCCTGCCACACCTTAGCGTAGACGGCGGGGTCCTCCACCGGGGTATAGGCGAAGATGAGGGTGTCGGGGTCCAGCTGCTTCGCCGGGTCGGACGGCGCATCCGCCACCATGTCGCCGTTGGCGTCGGTAAAGCGCGGGTCGAGCTTGAACTCGGCATGGGCAAGAGTGGGGGCCAGCATGGTCGCCGCGAGCATGGCGGCACAGGTCATGGAGCGCAGGAGCGACATGGCTTCATCTCCGATTGGATTGCAGATTCAATACGACTGTCGTGTGACGTGCCGACTACGATGCAGCGGGATCAGCCGCCCGTCGGGGCGCGGCGCGGGTTTGTATTCTCAGCGGGATTGGCATGGGTGGGCAGCAGCAAGGTCGTGAATAAGCAGACGGCGAGCATCAGGGCCGATCCACCCAGGCAGGCGAAGATTCCGCCAATCTGGTAGAGCAGGCCGGAAAGTAACGTGCCGATGAACCGTCCGGCGGCATTGGCCGCATAGTAAAAGCCGACGTCCTCGGCGGCCTTCTCCGATCCGGCATAGGCCAGGATCAGGTAGGAGTGCAGGGAGGAGTTCACGGCGAACGCGATGCCGAAAATCGACAGGCCGGCCACCAGCACGACGTCCGCATGGGGTGGTGCGAAGGCAAGCCAGCCCGCCATGGCGATTGGAACCAGGGTAAGGGCAAGCGCCCACCATCGCGCTGCGGGGACCTCCCGGGAGAGGCCGTCCGCGCTGCGGGTCACAACGGCGGGTGCGGCCGCTTGGACGAAGCCGTAGCCGATGGTCCACAGGGCCAGGAAGCCGCCGACCATGATGAAGGTCCAGCCAGAGCCATAGAGGAAGACCGGCACGCCAACGACGAACCAGACGTCGCGTGCGCCAAACAGGGCCACGCGGGCCAGGGCGAGCAGGTTGACACCCCGATTCTTGGCAAAGAGCTCCTTCATGCTCTTACTCGATTTCGTCTTTCCGAGCATGGGCGGCAACGACAGGACGACCCCGACCAGGACCAGGGCGAGCACGCCCGCCATCAGCCACAGGGCAGGACGGAAGCCGATCAGTTCCAGGAGCGCGCCGCCGAGCAGGAAGCCGAACCCCTTCATCGCGTTCTTCGATCCGGTGAACCACGCCACCCAGCGGAACAGGCGGCTGTTCGCATTGCCGCCCTTCGCATCGGCCTCGGTGACCTTGATGGCGGACTTGGACGCGGTCTTGGTCAGGTCCTTGGCGACGCCGCAGATGCCCTGAGCGGCGACCACCCAGGGGACCAGAAGCGCGGTCTCCCAGGACGGGGAGACCGCCGACAGGATCAGGAAGCCGCAGATCTGCGTCGTCAGGCCGACCGTAAGCATGCGCGTGATGCCGAAGCGGCCCGCGAGCCAGCCGCCGATGAAGTTGGCGCCGATACCGGCAGCCTCGTACAGCACGAACAGGAAGGCCAGGGTGAAGGGCGAATAGCCGAGCTTGAAGAAGGTGAAGAGCACGATCATCCGGAGCGCGCCGTCGGTCAGCGTGAAGCCCCAATAGGCGGCTGTCACGATGGCATAGTTGCGGATGCCGGCGGAGGAGGGGGCTGCCATCACAGCCCCGCCTGTTCGAGATAGCAGGCTAGGTCCACCATGCGGCAGGCATAGCCCATCTCATTGTCGTACCAAGCATAGACCTTCAGCAGGGTGCCGTCGGTCACCAGCGTCGAGGGGCCATCCACGATCGAGGAGCGGGTGTCGCGGGCATAGTCCGCCGACACCAGGGGGCGCGGCTCGAAGCCGAGGATGCCGTTGAGCGATCCCGCGGCGGCCTCGGCGAACAAGGCGTTCACCTCCTGTGCCGTGGTCTCGCGATTGAGCTCGAACACGCAGTCGGTGAGCGAGGCGTTGAGCACCGGGGCGCGCACCGCGTGGCCGTTCAGCTTGCCCTTCAGCTCGGGATAGATGAGGGCGATGGCGGTGGCGCTGCCTGTGGTGGTGGGCTGGAGCGAGAGCATGGCCGAGCGGGCGCGGCGCAGGTCCTTGTGGGGCGCATCCACCACCACATTGGTGTTGGTGGGATCATGGATGGTGGTGATCTGGCCGTGGCGGATGCCGATCGCCTCGTGCACCACCTTCACCACCGGCGCGAGGCAGTTGGTGGTGCAGGACGCCGCCGTGACGATAGGGTGCGTCTCTCGGTCGTAGAGATGCTCATTCACCCCCACCACCACGTTGAGCACCGAGGGGTCCTTCACCGGCGCGGCGACGATGACGCGCTTGGCGCCCCGCTTCAGATGGCCTTCGAGCACCTGCGGCGTGAGGAATTTGCCGGTGGATTCCAGCACCACATCCACGCCGAGATCGCCCCAGGGAATGTCGTCCGGCTTGGCATGAGACGAGAAGGACATGACATGCTCGCCGATGCGCACGCTGCCCTCATCGTGCGAGATGGGCGCCCGCCAGCGTCCCTGCACGCTGTCGAACTCGAGCAAGTGGGCGCATGCTTCAGCGCCGCCCTTGATCTCGTTGAGATGGACGATGTCGAGCCGGTTGTTGCCGCGCGGATCATTGTCCGGGCGATAGGCCGCTCCCAGGGCCGCGCGCAGCGACAGCCGTCCGATGCGGCCGAGGCCGTTGATCCCCACTCTCATGGCAACGTCATTCCTTGCAAGCTTAAGAACGTGCGGCTGCGCCGCATTGATGTCAGGCCGGAGGATGGTCGGCGGCATCCTTCACCTTGATGGTGCCGGCCTCGTACCAGTCCTTGGAGCGGTTCACGATCCAGACCACCGAGAGCATCACCGGAACCTCAATGAGTACGCCCACCACCGTGGCCAGCGCCGCTCCGGACTTGAAGCCGAACAGGCTGATGGCCGCAGCGACCGCCAGCTCGAAGAAGTTCGACGCCCCGATCAGGGCCGAGGGGCCCGCCACGCAATGGGCTTCCCCGGACATTCGGTTCAGCAGATAGGCCAGTCCCGAGTTGAAATAGACCTGGATCAGGATCGGCACCGCCAGCAGCGCGATCACCAGGGGCTGGGCGAGGATTTGTTCACCCTGGAAGGCGAACAGCAGCACCAGGGTGGCCAGCAGCGCCACCAAAGAGAGCGGCTGGAGCACGCCGAGCAGGCGGTCGAGCCCGGCCTGTCCGCCGCTCGCCAGGATGCGCCCGCGCAGAAGCTGCGCCGCGATCACCGGCACGACGATATAGAGCACCACCGAAAGGAAGAGCGTATCCCACGGCACAGTGATGGAGGAGAGCCCGAGCAGCAGTCCGACGACGGGCGCGAACGCCACGATCATGATGGCGTCGTTCAGCGCCACCTGGGACAGAGTGAAATGGGGCTCGCCCTTGATCAAGTTCGACCACACGAACACCATGGCCGTGCAGGGCGCCGCCGCCAGCAGGATCAGGCCGGCGATATAGCTGTCGATCTGGTCGGCCGGCAGATAGGGCCGGAACAGATAGCCGATGAACAGCCAGCCGAGCAGGGCCATCGAGAACGGCTTCACCGCCCAGTTCACCAGCAGCGTCACCGAAATGCCGCGCCAGTGCCGGCCCACATGCTTCAGTGCCGCGAAGTCGATCTTCACCAGCATAGGCACGATCATCAGCCAGATGAGGAGCGCCACCGGCAGGTTGACCTGGGCCACCTCCAGCGCCCCGATGGCCTGGAACAGCGAGGGCGCCAGCGCGCCAAGGGCGACGCCGACGATGATGCACAGGAACACCCAGAGCGTGAGATAGCGTTCAAATACGGACACGGTGCAGGATCTCCCAAGACCGCAATCTGCTGCCGATGGCGGCGCCAGCGTGGGCCAGGTCTGTTGCAGGAGGACGACGGTTCACGCGGCCTGTCCCGAGAGCGTGAGGTCGGTCGCGCCCTCCATCCGCCCGATCTCGCCGATGCGTTCCTTGAGCGAAGCAAGGTCGAGTTGCTCAAACGGCAGGTTGACGAAGGCGGAGATGCGCCCCGCCAGCCGGCGATAGGTGGCGAGGAAGGCCGCCTTCTGCTCCGCCTCGGTTCCCTTCACCAGGATCGGGTCGGGCAGGCCCCAATGCGCATGTAGGGGATGACCGGGAAAGGCCGGGCAGGTTTCACCGGCGGCGGCATCGCAGGTGGTGATGACGAAATCCATCTGCGGCGCGTCCGGCACGGCGAAGCCGTCCCAGCTCTTGGAGGCGAGCTCCGCCGTGTCGTAGCCGAGCGAGGCGAGCAGATCGAGGGCCATGGGGTGCGGCTTGCGCTTCGGCCGGCTGCCGGCCGAATAGGCGCGGAAGCGGCCGCGTCCCTCGCGGTTGAGCAAGGCCTCGGCGATGAGCGAGCGCGCCGAATTGGCCGAGCAGACCAGCAGCACGTTGTAAACGCGATCGTTCGCGGCACCGGGGCGAAGCTGCGGAAAGGCGGCGGTCAGGTTGCCGCGCCGGGGCGTGACAGAAAAGCCCATTTCCGCCATCAGCTGGCTCAGCACCGGACCCGCCCCCGAAAGATTGACCGCATAGATGATGGACCGACCATCCCGCCGCGCGGTGACCAGGCCCGCGCGCTCCAGGAGCGCGAGATGGGTCGACATGGTGTTGTGCGGCACGGCCAGCAGCCGGGCGATGTCGCCCGCGGGCAGACCGTAGGGCACATAGCGCAGCAGGAGGCGATAGGTCTCGAAGCGCGTGCCCTGGGACAGCGCATCGAAGATCCGCGTCGCGTCTTCCGCATTCAGCTTCGTCTCGTCCATCTCGTCTCACCGTTTGAATGGGTGCAAGTGCTGCGCGCGCCTCAGGCACCGCCCTTGAAGGTCTTTGCCCAATAGTCCTTCACCTGCTGGACCAGAACCGGCGGCAAGGGAACATAGCCGAGCTCGGAGGCAAATTTCTCGCCATCGTCGAGAGCGAAGCGCCAGAACGCGAAGGCGGCCTGGCTGTTCGCCGGGACTTTTGGCACCTTGTACATGACCGCGAAGGTGGTCGCGGCGATGGGGTAGGCGCCTTCAGCGGGAGAGTCGTTAATGATGACGAAGAAATCCTTCGCCGCTGCCCAGTCGAAACTCAAGGCCGCAGCCTGGAACGACGCCGCGCTCGGCGCGATGAACTTGCCCGCCCGGTTCTGCACCAAGCCGTAGGCAAGCTTCGCCTGCACCACGTAGGTGAATTCCACATAGCCGATGGAATTCTTGACTCGCTTGACCTCGGTTGACACGCCCTCGTTGCCGCGCGCGCCGGTTCCCACGGGCCATGCCACTGCGCTGCCCTCGCCCACCTGTTGCTTCCATTCCGGGCTTGCCTTGGCGAGGTAGGAGACCCAGTTGAACGTGGTCCCCGATCCATCAGAGCGATGCACCACCACGATCTTCGCATCGGGCAGCTTGAGCTCGGGATTGAGCGCCTTGATGGCGGGATCCGACCATGTCGCGACCTTGCCGAGATAGATGTCCGCCAGAAGGGCGCCGGTGAAGCGGATCTGGCCGGCATCAACGCCGTCCAGATTCACCACCGGCACGACGCCGCCGAATACGATGGGGAACTGGCCGAGGCCACGTTTCGCCAATTCCTCGGGCTTCAGCGGCTTGTCGGACGCGCCGAAATCCACCACCCCGTCCTGGATCCGGTTGATGCCGGCGGACGAGCCCACCGACTGGTATTCGACGAGGTCACCCGTGCGTTCGCGGAACGCCTCCGCCCATTTCCAGATGATGGGATAAGCAAAGGTGGAGCCGGCGCCGCGCGCTTCCGCCGCATGCGCGGCAGGCGCGAGGATGGAAATGGCAGCAAACGCAGCTGTGGCAGTCAAAGCGAGAATGCGGTTCACGGCAGGCCTCCCTTGTGCCCTTTGCGACACTCAGAGGGGATTGTACCCCCAAATGAGTCAATATGTCGATAGGCGTGGACAGATGGTTATAGGCGAATCGTGTCACTGGAATGACGTTCGCCGGGCCGATCTCGAGAGAACAGGAGCGCATGACGGAAAGGGGTGCCAGGAACGGCCAAGCTCCGAACCTTCCTGTTGGCGTGAAAAGCCATGCAGGAGAAACAGCCCGTGTTCAGGTAGCTGGCGCTCGCGACCGCCATCGTGTTTGCATCTGGCGTCGCCGCGTTGGCGGTCGATCTTGATGTCTGCGGTCCCGGCGGGCCATTGCCCGCGACGAAGGAGGCCGCCGCGTCCCAGGCGCGGGGCGCCGTTTCATCGCAGAAGGCGTACGCCTTCATTCATGAGTTTCAATCATGCGCCAGTCGACATTAAGGCGTCTGAATGTGGAAATGGGTCGCCGTATCACCATTCCAGGCGGGTCATTTGCCCGGTCGCTGTTCCGAGAGCCGGAACGCCAAGGGACCACCGAGGCGGTGATCCGTGTGTGCGCGTCAGTGAAGTGTGTGCGCGCCAGTGAAACGCGCCGCGAATGGAGATTGGACATGGCTCCGGCATGCCTCATGCCGGCCCGGACCCGCGCAGTCGCGCCGCGCGGCGGGAGAGGGACGGGCGGCCCGCGAGCCGCCCGTCCTTCGTCGTTCAGGCGCTGCGATACAGCTTCGTCATGACGAATTCGCGGTGGCCGAGGGATTCGGCGGCCGTGAGGCGTCCGTTGGCGGTGCGCACGATCATGTCGATCAGCGCATCGCCAGCCTGCGGGATGGTCATGTCACGGCGCAGGACGCCGGAGACGTCCACGTCGATATGCTCGCCCATGGTGCGGACGGTACGCGGATTGCCGGAGATCTTGATCACCGGCACGATGGGATTGCCGATCACATTGCCCTGCCCGGTGGGGAAGGTGTGCACGACATATCCGGCGGCCGCCATCAGGGTCACGCATTCGGCGGCTGCCGAGGACGTGTCCATGAAATAGAGGCCGGGACCTTTGGCGGGTGCCTCAGCGGGTTCGAGCGCATCGATATAGGTGCACTCGTGGCCGATCTTCTCCAGATTGCCAAGCGCCTTTTCCTCGATGGTGGTGAGGCCGCCGACAATATTTCCTTTGGTGGGCTGGCTGTCGGACAAGTCATCGGTCTTGTGGGCTTCGATGACGTCGTCCTGATAGGCCTTCCACATCTTAAACCACTTGTCCGCGATCTCCGGCGAAGCCGCGCGGTCCTTGCAGAGATGCTCGGCGCCGGTGATCTCGGAGGTCTCCCCGAACACGCCATAGATGCCGTGCGGGATCAGCTTGTCATACATGTTGCCCACGGTGGGGCAGGAGGAAAGGCCCGTGGTGGTGTCGGATTCCCCGCACTTGGTGGAGATCCAGAGATCGGTGATCGGGCATTCCTCGCGCTGCAGCTCGGTTGCCCACTGCAGGAAGCGCTTGGCCTGGTAGCTGGCCTTCGCGATGGTCGCGATGTCGCCATGGCCTTCGATGCCGAAGCCCACGACCGGCTTGCCGGTCTTGGCGATGCCTTCCACCACCCGGTTGGTCCACTGGTCCTCGATGCCGATGACGACAACGGCGGCGACATTGGGGTTGGAGCCGATGCCGATGAGGGTGCGGAAGTGGATTTCAAGGTCTTCGCCGAACTGCAAGCGCCCGTAGGCGTGCGGCAAAGCGAGCGTCCCCTTCACGCTGTTCGCCACGGCCTCGCAGGCCGCGTTTGAAAGATCGTCGAGGGGCAGGATGACGACGTGGTTGCGCACGCCCACCCGTCCATTTTCGCGCCGCCAGCCCATGACCGTGGCATTCGCATAGTCGCTCGAAGCCCGGTCGGCCGACAGGGCCGGGGTCACCAACTGGTCGGGCGCGCTGCCGACGAACGGATTGGTGGGGCTTTCGCCGTTGATCGTGATGTTTTCGGACATGTTCGGCCTCACCAGCGCTTCGTCTTGGCATTGTGGACGTGGACGTGCTCGCCCTTGGCGATGTCGGCGACGATCCGGCCGACGTCCTGCCCGTATTTGATCAACGTATCGCCGGTCTTCAGGTCCACGAGCGCCACTTTGTGGCCGATCGGGATGTCGCTCTTCACGAACACCTCGAAGGTGGAATTGTCTTCGGTGATGACGCCGAAGGCCTGCGTATTGGCGCCGAGACCCTCGACGACCGCGACCGCCACATTGTCCTTGGGGCTATGGGCGAGGACGTGCGGGATGCCGTCGCCATTGCCTCGCGTTTCTTGATTTGCGCTCATTTTCTTGAGGTCCTCCTATGCCGGCCGAGGGTCCAGGGCTCGCCCTGCGTTCCCATGTCTTTTATAAGACATAAGATATGATAAAAGGTCAATTGCCTTTGTGCGGCCGAGGCCGCCGGCGGGCTGGAAAAGGTTTTGAAACGCAGCGCTCCGGCGTGTCGGGACCGGTGCGTGGAACAGGATTTTTCCCGCCTGTCGCGCGGCGGCCGATCGCTTGGGCGCGCGCCATCATTCGCCCGCGCAGCGCGGATACGCCACACCAGCGCAAAGGCGCGCGTTCAATCATTCAGGCGGCATTGGCCGCCGTGCCGGGGCGCTCATCTTGGTCTTCGCGCGGGTGAGCGCGCCGTCGGTTCAGGCCGCTTCCTCGAGCAAGGATTGCCCCGGACGCACGCGCGTGAAGGCGACCGGCTCGGTGGTGATGGAAAGATCATCGCCGTCACGCCGCACCTTGGTGTAGCGCGAGGTCGCAAGGTCGGAGGTTTCGGGAAAATCCTCGCGGAAGTGGGCGCCCCGGCTGTCCGTGCGCGCGAGCGCTGCGGCGCATATCGCCTGGCTCACCGCCACCAGATTTTCCAGGTTCAGCCGGTCCATCCAGGTGAGATTATAGCGCCGCTCGCTGTCCGGCGCGCCGCAGCGCGTGACCGCTGCCGCGAGGTCCGAAAGCGCGGCACCGGCCCGCTCAAGGCCTTCCGCCGTACGCAGGATGCCCACATCGTTCCACATGGTGTCGTAAAGTGCGGCGCGGATGGCGGGCAGGTCGCGGGATGGGCGCCCGAGCGGCCCGAACGCACGCTCCAAGCTGCGCGCCACGGCCGCGCGGTCGGGATCGGCGAAGCTGCCTTCGCGCGTGACGGCCCTGGCCATCGCCTGCCCCGCGAGGCCGCCGAAGACGGTGGAATTGGCCACCCCATTGCCGCCGAGGCGGTTCGCGCCGTGCACGCCGCCGGTATCCTCGCCGGCGGCATAGAGGCGCGGCATTTCGGTGCGGCAATCGCCAGCGAACTCCACCCCGCCCATCATGTAATGGGCGGTGGGGATCACCTCCACGCGGCCGCCGGCGAGATCGAAGCCGCAATCGGCGCAGCGTTCCACCATGCCCTTGAAATTCTTCGCAACCTGGGCCGGGCCGAGATGGCTCATCTGGATATGAACGCCCCCATTCGGCGTGGCATAGCCATCGCGGATGCGGCGGATGATGGAGCGGCTCACCACGTCGCGCGTCGCGCGCTCGCCGCGCGGGTCGTAGAGGTGCATGAAGCGTTCGCCGGTGGAATCCAGCAGCCAGCCGCCGGCGCCGCGCAAGCCCTCCTCCAGCACCGTGCCGGTCATGCGCGTGTCCTCCCCCGCCAGCAGGCCGGTGGGGTGGAACTGCACCATCTCCATGTCGCGCAGCGGCAGACCCGCCCGCAGGGCCATGGCGAGGCCGTCGCAGGTCTTGTCGCCCGAGGGAGTGTGATATTTGTACATGGTGGGACCGCCGCCGGTGGCGAGCAGGGTGGCCCGCGCCCGCACGAACACCGGTTCGCCGGTGCGCATGTCCAGCATGACGACGCCCGCAAGGCCCGAGCCGTCGGCGGCGGGGATCAGGTCCAGCGCCCGATGATCCTCCAGCCGCCGAACGTCGCGCCGCCACACCTGTTCCGACAGGCGGTTGATGATTTCTATGCCGGTCAGATCGCCCTTGTGCACGGTGCGATCGAAGGTCTGCCCGGCGAAGGCCTTCTGGTGCACGCTGCCGTCGGGATTGCGATCGAAGAAGCAGCCCAGCTCATTCTCAAGCTCGCGGATGCGCACCTGCGCTTCGGTGACGAGGGTCCAGGCGAGATCCTGGTTGTTGAGCCATTTGCCGCCTTCGATGGTGTCCATGAAGTGGCGCTCGACGGAATCCCCCGGCGCGAGGGCGACATTATAGCCGCCCTGCACCATGCGGGTGCAGCCGCATTTACCGAGCAGCCCCTTCACCGCCACCGTCACGTCGAGGTCGGGCGCGGTCTTCTTGGCATGGAGCGCGGCGAACAGGCCGGCGCCGCCTGCGCCGAGAATGAGGATGTCGGTTTCCACCATGCGCAGGGCGGGGGTCATTCGCTGGCTCCGATGCTGGCGAGAACCGCATCGCGGCGGGCGGCCACGGCGTCCTGCACATTGGCGAACAGCGAGCCGCCATGGGAATCCATGCCCACCAGCAGCGGGCCGAAATCGCGGATGCGGAAGCGCCAAAGGCTTTCGGGATGCAGATCGTCCATATCGATATCCTCGATCTGCTCGATCCAGGTTGTCTCCAGTGCCGCCGCACCGCCGACGATGGCGAGATAGGCGCCGCCGAGATCGCGGAACGCCTCCAGCGTCGCCGGCCCCATGCCGCCCTTGCCGATGATGAGGCGCACGCCTTCGCGCTCCATCAGGGCTCGGGTGAAGCGCTCCATGCGCATGGACGTGGTGGTACCGATGCAGAACGGCGTGTAGCCCACCGGCGCCTCCGCGGAGGCCGGCACCTTATGGACGTTCGGTGCCGTATGGATGACGGCATGGCCGTTGAGGTCCAGCCTTGTGCGCCGGTCGCGGTCGAACATATGGATCAAGGTCGCGTCGCGAATGCCATACAGCGTGCGCCGCAAGGTGACCGTATCGCCGATCTTGAGGCTGCGCGCGACATCTGCGTCGATCGGCATGTCGAGGACATGATGGGTCATGGGGCGATCCTCAGCTGAAGGCGATGCCGCCGGGTGTCACGGTCGCCAGGGCGCGGCGCGCCGAATGGCATTGGATGTTCACGGCCACGGGGTTCTGCGTGATGTGGGTCGCGGCCACTTCCACATGCACGGCGAAGCTGGTGGAGCGTCCGCCGAGGCCCTGCGGCCCGATGCCCAATTCATTCACGGCCTGCGACAGCTCCACCTCGATCTTCGCGCCTTCCTCGTCTGAACAGACGGTGCGCAGGGGGCGCGTGGCGGCGATCTTGGCGAGGTGCATGCACAGGTCCGACGTCCCGCCGAGCCCGACCCCGACGATGGTGGGCGGGCAGACGCGGCCGCCGAGCTCCACCACCCGGTCGATCACGAAGCGCTTCGCCGCCTTGATGCCCTCCGAGGGCAGCAGCATCTTCAGGAACGACCCGTTCTCCGAGCCCGACCCCTTGGGGATCATCTCGATGCCGACGGTTTCCTCGCGGGTATCGAAATCCACATGGATGATGGGCACGCGGATGCCGCACGAGGTCTGGTC
The DNA here is from genome assembly GCF_043195105.2 of Roseixanthobacter finlandensis. NCBI lineage: Bacteria > Pseudomonadati > Pseudomonadota > Alphaproteobacteria > Hyphomicrobiales > Xanthobacteraceae > Roseixanthobacter > Roseixanthobacter finlandensis. The sequence continues at coordinate 2,049,363 of NZ_CM195536.1, forward strand.
ATTCTTGCGGGTGATGGGATGGACCACCGAGGAGCGCAGCGAATTTTCCTTCGTCGCCCGCTCGCAGCCGCGCCGGATCGCCGCCTTCAGCTCGGCCCCGTCGAAAGTGACGTTCCGACCGATGGTGACATTGTAGATGGGAATGCCGGTGTCCTGGCACAGGATGTTCTTGGTGCGCTCGGCGACCGCGATATTCTCCACCATGGTGCCGAGAATGGTCTTGCCCGTGGCGTCGGTCTCGCTCTGCACGAGGGTCTTGAAGCCGGCCTTGATGTCCGGCGGCAGGATCTTGAGCGCTTGCACGTACAATGCCGCGCAGATAGCCTCGACCTCTCTCATGTCCAAGTCCATGGGATCACTCCTAAATCAGAAAAAGCACGCCCGACGCGAGGATCATCGCGGCCAGCATCTGCTTGAAGCGCACCTCGTCGAGATGCCCGTAGATGCGCAGGCCCACGAAGGCGCCGATGCACAGCGGTGGAAGCGCGAGGAGGAAGAGAACGAGCCCATCCTGATCGATGGCGAAAGCACCCACCAGCGCGAGCGTAAGCACGTGGGCGAACAGGATGAAGGGCTGGTAGACCCCCCGCGCCACGGGCTTCGGCCAGCCGCGCAATTGGGTCCAGATGGTGGGCAGCACGCCGGAATAGCCGCCCAGCCCCCCCATTATTCCGCCGAAGAAGCCAATGGCCGCATCCGCCGCCCGGCCGCCGCCGGACACATGGGGCAGGCGCGGGGCGAGCAAGGCATAGAGCCCGTAAAGCGCCATGCCGATGCCGAGGGCGAGCTTGAGGGAGCCGGGATCGACCCGCGTCAGCATCACCACGCCGATGGGAACGCCGATCAGCGCGCCCATCAGGAACGGGGTGAGGCGCACGCCGTCAATGGATCGGCGGATCGGCCAGACCAAAGTGATGTGAAGCAGCGTGCCGCAGGCCACGATCAGCGCCGTGGTCTGGATGGGGTCGAGAGCATGCAGCCAGATCGCGGAAGCGGCGATCGCGAAGGCAAAGCCCGCGCCCCCGGCCGCAAGCGCGCCGATGAACGCGCCGGCCCACAGCACAGAAAGGGTGGCGAGCGGAACGCCGAACATCATGGTCATGCCCCGCTCAGGAGAAAGGCGAGGCCGACAGCGATCGCCGCCGCACAGCACGCGCCCACGAGCGCGCCGGTGCGGGTCCGCAGGGAGAGAAACTCGATGGCAAGCACCCGCAGACCAAGCGCCATGTGCAGCGCGAGCGCGCTCACCAGGCCCCATTCCGCCACCCGCACCGGCCAATAATGGGTGATCGCCAGGAAGGATTCGAGTTTGTCCGCCCCGCCGAGTGCCGTGCCGAGGGCGATGAAATGCATGGGGAGGAAAATCGCCAGGGCGACGCCGGAGGCACGATGCAGGACGGCGGCGAGGAAGCCGGGCTTGCGCCGTGCGGCGCGCAGATGTGTGTGGGCGATGCTCATGGCCGGTACACCGCGAACGCCGCCCGCAGGCCGAGCACGAGGATCAGCAGGCAGAACGCGACCATGGCGAGGTCGAGCGAGCGCCCGCGCCATCCCGTCCATTCGCGCAGCACGCTGCGCAGGCCGATGGGCGCGTGGATGGATGCGGCCACGACGAACAGGGCGTAGAAGGCGAGGAACCAGCGATTGCCGTTCGTGCGGGCGAGGATCTCGCCGGCCGACAATCCGCCGCGCACGGCATAGATCATGGTGGCGAGATGCACGCTGACGGCCACGGCGAGGATGAGGGCGGTGGCGCGCTGGGCAAGATACAGCAGCGGTGTCATCGTCCGCCCCTCCAGATGCGCTTCGTGGTGGCGCGCTTCAGCCCGGCGATGGAGAAGGTCGGCGCCAGCCCCTTGGGACAATATTCGGTGCAGCTCATGTGGCTGTGGCAGGAATGGCAGCCGGCATCGCCCGACACCGCGGCAAGCCGCGCGGCCTGGCCTTGGTCGCGTACGTCATTCACCAGTGTCCAGGCGCGGTTGAGGGCCGCCGGCCCAAGATAGTCCGGGTTCCAGGAGACCACGTCACAAGCCGAATAGCACACGCCGCAATTGATGCATTCGATGCCGGCATCCGCTTCCTGCCGCTCCGGCGCGCTGGGCGCCACGGGGGCGAAATCCGCAGCCGGATGCGCGCCCGGCTCGAAATAGCCATGGGCCTGCGTCCATTTTTGAAAAAATGGCTCCATCTCGACGGCCAGATCCTTGACCACCGGCAGGTTGCGTAGCGGCTCCAGGGTGAGCAGGCCGTCTTCCTCGACTTGCGCGACGCGGGTGCGGCAGGTCCAGCGGGGGCGGCCGTTCACGACCATGGCGCAGGAGCCGCACATGCCCACCCGGCAGGCGAAGCGATAGGCGAGCGTCGGGTCCTGCTCGCGCTGGATCTCGGTGACGACATCGAGCACCGTCTGGTTGGCGCGGCGGGGCGTTGCGAAATCCTGGAATCCGCCCGCTTCCGCCCCGCGCCAGACGCGCACCATCAGGTCCCCGCCGCCGGAGGGGGCGGTTTCGGTGGAGGTTCGAGTGTTCATCTGTCTTCTTCGGTTGGAATGAGGGCCGCCGCGGACGGCGGCCCGTTGCACGGCGGTCAGCTTCCCGAAGCGTTGTGGATCGGAGCGAAGAACAAATCGCGCCAGTCCTTCGCCTTCGCAGTCACGAGGCCCGCCCGGTTCATGTAGTCGAGATAGGTCATCATCTTCTGGGGCGTGGTCGTCCACTGGTTCTGCGGCGAGGTGATCAGCGCGACCGCCTCGTCCTGCGACATCTTGGAGTTTTCGGCCTTGAGCCAGAGCGTGGCGATCCCCTTCGGGTCCGCCTTGATGCGGGCCATGGCATCTTCCAGGGCCGCAAGAAACGCCTTCATCACCTTGGGGTTGGACTCGGCAAACTTGGTGGTGGTCCACACCAGGTTGAAGGTATGAGGACCGCCGAGCACGTCATAGCTGTCCAGCACCTTGTGGGCGCGCGGGTCCTTCAATTCCAGGTCCTGGAACGGCGAGGAGCCGAAATGTGCGTTGATCTCCGAGCGCCCGCCCATCATCGCCACCTGCGCATCGGGATGGCCCATGGAGACGGTGAGGGGGTCCAGCTTGTTCTGCTGTCCCGCGCCAAAGGCCTTCTCGGCCGCCATCTGGAGCGTGACGGCCTGGATCGACGTCTTCACGGTCGGCAGGGCGATTTTATCCTTGTCGGTGAAGTCCTTGATGGTCTTCACGTTGGGATTCACCGAGACAAGGTAGAGCGGCATCGCGTTCAACGTTGCGACACCCTTCACGCCGATGCTCTTCTGAGTGCGGCCCCAGATGGTCAGCATCGGGCCGACGCCGCCCGAGGCGAAGTCCAGATTGCCCGAGAGCAGCGCTTCGTTCATGCCCGAGCCGCCTGTGAAGCGCAGCCATTCGGTCTTCACGTCGAGCCCGAGATCCTTGGCGTGCTTCTCGAGCAGCTTCTCCTCCTCCATTACGGTGAGTGGCAGGTAGGAGATGCCGAACTGCTTGGCGAGGCGGACCGTATCCACCTCCGCCGCGGCGGCTCCGGCCAGGCTCACCGCGAAGGCGGCGGCAAGGCCCAGCGTCTTCAAGAAGTCCTTGGTCATGCGTCCCTCCCATGCCACGCTTTGCGCAGCTTCTTGTGATTTAAGAGTTTTTTAAATCGCACCGTGCGGCAGCAAGGCCTCCGCCGCACGTCACATCACGCCTGCATGCCCCAGCGGGCGATGGTACGCCGCTCGATGGTCTGGAAGATCAGGTTCTCCACCACGAGGCCGATGACAATGACCGTGAGCAGCCCCGCGAATACATTGGGAATATCCAACATGTTCTTGTTCTCGAAGATGAACCAACCGAGTCCGCCGGAGCCGGAGGAGACGCCGAACACCAGTTCCGCCGCGATCAGCGTGCGCCAAGCGAACGCCCAGCCGATCTTCAGGCCCGTGAGGATGCTCGGAAATGCTGCCGGGATCAGGATTTTCCAGATGAAGCGCGGACCGCCGAGGCCATAATTGCGGCCCACCATCTTCAGCGTCTTGCTCACCGACAAAAAGCCGGAATGGGTGTTGAGGGCGATCGCCCAGGTAACCGAATGGACCAGGACAAACACCAGGCTGCCGTTTCCAAGGCCGAACCAGATCAACGCCAGCGGCAGCAGCGCGATCGCCGGCAGCGGGTTGAACATGGACGTCATCGTCTCGAGAAAATCGGTGCCGATGCGCGAGGCGATGGCGATGGCGGTGAGCAAGGCGGCGAGCATCACCCCGAGGGCATAGCCTGCCAGCAGCACCTTGATCGAGGCCCAGGCGCGCGCCGGCAGAACCCCGTTCATCACATTCTGGAAGAAGGCCGAAATAGTGGCGCTGAATGTGGGAAACAGAAGATCATTGTTCAGGACGCGCCCGTAAATTTCCCAAATCACGGCGAGAACGATCAATATCATGATCTTGCGGACGACCGAGATATTATAAATCATCTCGAACGTCGAGAGCGGTTTCTCGACGATGGTCATCGTCGCGATGGGCTCTTCCTCGCGCACGATCTCTGGCCGCAACGCATGCACGTTCGAAAGGACATTTACGGATTCACGCATCGGCCGTCTCCTTGATTTCGTCAGAAAACAGCATGTGCTGGATGCGCCTTTCGAGCTGGGCGGCGGCCGGGGATTCGGCGGCGCTGTTCAGCTCGGCCTTGACCCGCCCAGGGTGTGGCGAAAGCAGGAGGATGCGGTTGCCGATCTTGATCGCCTCGGCGATAGAATGGGTCACGAACAACACCGTGAACTTCGTGTCCTCCCACAGCATCAGCAATTCGTCCTGCATCTTGCGGCGGGTCAGGGCATCGAGCGCCGCGAAGGGCTCGTCCATCAGCAGGATGTCAGGCTCCATGGCCATGCCGCGGGCGATGGCGACGCGCTGCTTCATGCCGCCGGAAAGCATATGCGGATAGCTGTCCGCAAATTTAATCAAATTGACCTTTTCGATATAGTGCATGGCGCGTTCATCCGCCTCTCGGCCATGCAGACGGCGCGAGGCTTCGAGCGCAAAGGCCACGTTCTGCCGCACGGTTTTCCACGGCAGAAGCTGGTCGAATTCCTGAAACACCATCATGCGGTCGGGGCCAGGCGTCCGGATAATGTGCCCCTTCAGACGCATTTCGCCTTCCGTGGGCGACATATAGCCACCCACAGCCTTGAGCAGGGTGGACTTTCCGCAGCCCGAGGGGCCAAGGAGGATGAAGCGGTCGCCCTTCATCACGTTGAAATCGACCCGATAGGTCGCCGTGATCAAAAGATGCGGCGTCTTGTATTGCAGCGTTACGCCTTTGACCTCCAGAAGAGGTTCCTGCGCGTCCATTCTGGACCTCCCTAGGATAAAGCAGATTTTTCTGCCTTGTTCTTTTGATTGTGTGGCGCCCGCGCGAAAATTTGGAACAAGCGGGAGCGGAATCGGTGTGTCCTGCGGATCGTGTCGCTGTGTCTGGTTCGCAATGAACTTAAGGAGCGGGGCGGTGCGTCGGCGTTGGCATCAGGTCACCCTTTTCCCTCGTCGAGCGGCAGAGCATGCGTGGCGATGGGCCTCTTCTGCGGGCCCCTGCATGCTCGTTCGCCTATCGTCCATCAGACGCTAACGGAGGCTGCCGCAGATGTAAAGTGGTCTAATATCATTTATAAGACTTGAGGGAACGCAAAGCCCCTTAATGAGGCGCTGCAACGGTTTTCGGGGAGGATCGGGTGCGTCGACGCGGAAATCGGGCGCGAACCCGGCGGCGAAAAAAACCGCCGAGGCGGGTTTTAGCTGAGTTCGGAGAGGTAGTGAAAACCCTCGGTCAGGCAGATGCTGACGCGCCATTCCACCGGGATCTGTTCCAGGGAGAGCGCAAGCCTGTCGATCAGCAGGGCGGGCGTTCCCTCCGCGACGCCGAGAGCGGCCGCATCGTCCACCGAAACGGCGATCGCCTTCAGCTTTTCCCGCGCGCGGCCGACCCCGATGCCGAACTTGCTAGCATAGAGGCCATAGAGATTATTCGGTATGGGGGCTTCGCCGAGACCGGGAAACAGGCTCTCGGGGAGAGCGAGATTTTCGACGATCAGGGGCGCGCCATCGAGCTTGCGGATGCGGCGGATGCGGATGACCTTCCCGTCCCGGGGCAGGCTCAAGGCTTCCCGCTCGGCGGCGTTTGCGCGACCCCGGGCGGTGCTCACCACCTGGCTTTCGGGAAAGCGGCGCTCGCCGTCATCGGCGACCAGCTTGAAGAATTGGAAGAGGATGCGGTCCTCGTCATGGCTCGCGACGAACGTGCCGCGCCCTTGGCGGCGCACCACCAGGTTTTCGGCGGCCATCTCGTCCAGCGCCTTGCGCACGGTGCCCTGGCTGACCCCGAGTTCCGCGGCCAGCTGCATCTCGCTCGGCAGGGGTTGTCCGGGGGCCCAGACCCGATCCACGAGGCGCCGAATGAGGGTCTCGCGCACCTGGCGATAGAGCGGCCGAAACCCAAGGCTCTCCACCTTTTCCGCCACGTCCGCGCTGGTGCCCCGTGCCATCCCGTTCCCGTCGATTCTCACATGATCCTCCATTTATGCATGAGGTTGGGGCCTCGCACCAGGGCCCGGGATGTGTCGATTTTATCTTGTGTCATCTGTCTTATATATAATAGCCTATCTCATATTGAGCGCTAGCGCATCCAGCATCTGCAGCAGCGGCGCGCGCCGGTGAATGCGCCGCCGAAACCCCACGGACCTTCCATGCCCGAAATCCTCGTCACCGAATTCATGGACGCAGGCGCGCTCGATGCGCTGCGGGTGGATCACGATGTCCATTACGATCCCTCGCTCGTGGACAAGGCCGACGTCCTTGCAGACCTCGCGCAGGGGGCCCGCGCGCTGATCGTTCGTAATCGCACCCAGGTGCGCGCCGGCCTGCTGGCCAATGCGCCGAACCTCATCGTTGTCGGCCGGCTGGGCGTCGGGCTCGATAATATCGATGTCGACGACTGCCGGGCGCGGGATATCCAAGTCTATCCGGCCACTGGCGCGAACGATGTGGCGGTGGCGGAATATGTGATCTGCGGCGTGATGATGCTGCTGCGTGGCGCGTATCATGCGAGCGGGGAGGTCGCCGCCGGTGCTTGGCCGCGCACCCGCCTCATGGGGCGGGAGGTGAGCGGGAAGCGGCTCGGCCTCATCGGCTTCGGCGCCATCGCGCGGGAGACCGCACAGCGCGCCCGCGCGCTCGGCATGGAGGTAGTGGCCTTCGATCCGTTCGTGGCGGCCGACGATCCGGCCTGGCGCACCCACGGCGTGGGGCCGCGTTCGCTCGACGATCTTCTGACCGAAAGCGACGCGGTGAGCCTTCACGTGCCCTTGACGTCTCAGACCCGCAATCTCATCGACGCCGCCGCTCTCGACCGGATGAAGCCCGGCGCGGTGCTCATCAATGCCGCGCGGGGGGGTGTCGTCGATGAGGCGGCGCTTGCGGCAGCGCTCCGGCGCGGTGCCATCGGCGGCGCGATGCTGGACGTCTTCGAAGCCGAGCCACTTGGGGCGGGAAGCGCCCTTTGCGACATGCCCAATTTGATTCTAACGCCGCACATTGCGGGGGTCACCGAGGAATCCAACGTCCGGGTGAGCGCCCTCATCGCGTCGAAGGTCAGCCAAGCCCTGAAAGGTCGGTCATGAATACCGCGACGATGAACACCGCCACCAAGGCTCCGCTTGCGCTCGATGCCGCGCGTGCGCTCGCCGCCGATGCCCTGATGGCTTCGCGCACCGGCGAGAATAATGCCCGCGTCACCGCCGCGGCCCTCGTGGCGGCGGAAGCGGACGGGATCGCAAGTCACGGCCTCGCGCGCCTCGCGGCCTATGCGCAGCAGGCGATCTCGGGAAAAATCGACGGGTTTGCCGAGCCTGTGCTGGACTGGACCGGGCCCGCAACCCTGCGGGTCGACGCACGAACCGGCTTCGCCTTCCCCGCGATCGGCCAGGGGCTGGCGGCCGCCGCGACGCGCGCCAGGGAAACCGGCGTGGTGGCGGTTGCGGTGCGGGCCTCCCATCATGCCGGCGTCATGGGGCATCATGTGGAATGGCTGGCGGACCAGGGGCTGGTGGGGCTCGCCTTCTCCAATTCGCCTGCGGCCATCGCGCCGTGGGGCGGGTCGCGGGGCGTTTTCGGAACCAATCCGATTGCCTTCGCCGTGCCGCGCGGGGAGGGGCCGGCGCTGGTCATCGATGCCTCGTTGAGCAAGGTCGCGCGGGGCAAGATCATGATCGCGGCGCAGAAGGGTACGCCGATCCCGTCCGATTGGGCGCTGGATGCGCAGGGCCAGCCGACCGGCGATGCCAAGGCGGCGCTCGCGGGCACCATGTTGCCCATTGGCGATGCCAAGGGCGCGGCGTTGGTGCTGATGGTGGAAATTCTCGCCACCGTGCTCACTGGGGGGCAGTTCGGATTCGAAGCCAGTTCCTTCTTCACGGCGGAAGGCCCGGCGCCGCGCATCGGGCAACTGTTCCTGGCGCTGGATCCGGTGCGTCTCGGCGGCGCCGATTTTCCCGCGCGGCTGGAGATTCTGCTGTCCGCAATTCTCGGCCAGGACGGGACCCGCTTGCCCGGCGAGCGCCGGATTGCGGCCCGCCAGCGGGCGGAGCGCGACGGCATTCAGGTGGATCCGGAGATTTTGGCCGATCTGCTGCGGCGCGCCGGGCGGGCTTGATCCGGAAAGCGGCGGCACCCGCCGCCGTTATTCACTACGTGACGACGGGAAATCCCCCGCGCCGGTGGGCCGACCTCAATCGGCGAGGGCCCAGCGGGTGAAAGCAAGGCCTTCCACTTCGAAGGCCTCGCGCTTGATGCGCAGGCCCACAAGGCTGTCCCGGCGCTCGCGCTTCATGGCCAGATCGAGCATTTCGCGCGCGCCATAGCTGAGCACGACACGCTGGCGCACCGCGTGCACATCCTCGATCTCGACCATGTCCGGCGCGCATATTGCTGTGATTTCAAAGCTGGACGGCGCCGCCGGATCAGACGCGGCGGGCGTACGGTTCGCTCCCGAACCGCCGGCGCGCCCATCGTGACGTATCGCCGGCCCGGAAGAGGCGCGTACGCCCCACGTGTCCAGCACGGAGGCAAAGAGATTTTGTACGGCGATTTTTGTCATGGGCGATAAAGCACAATTCCGGAAACACCATCCAGGAATATTCCTAGCAAGTTATGTGGATATAAAAAATAACAAAATTAATCAGTTAAATTAGCGGTGTCCTGCAGGGGGAGCGGGGGCCATTGGGGCGTGGGCCACGGGTCGCAGGTCGGTCTGGCAGATGAAATGCTCGAACGCCTCGGCGGCGAACCGCAGATTGTGCCCCTTCAGCGTCAGCCTGTAGAGCGGGCGTTCAACCGACAGGCCTTGCACCGGCACCACCTTCAGCACCCCCAGCGCAATCTGGTCCTTCGCGGCGGCGGCCGAGACCATGGCGATGCCGAGGCCCGCCGCCACCACTTGCTTGATGGCTTCGGTGCTGCCGACTTCCATGATGCTCGCAGGCCGGACCCCGAACCCATCCAGCGCCGAACCGACCACCTCGCGGGTGCCGGATCCCTCCTCACGTACGATGTGGCGGGCCTGGGCGAGATCGGACGGAAGAATCGGCCCTTCCATCCGCGCCAGGGGATGGTCGGCGGCGGCGATCACCACCAGTTCGTCCGTCAGCCAGGGGTGGGTTATGAGGTTCGGATGCTCCACCGGTCCTTCCACCAAGGCCACGTCGATATCGCGCGCCAGCAGCCGCTCGGCGATATCCTGGGTATTGGCGCTGGTGAGGCGCAGATGCAGATCGGGATGGATATCCTGGAATGCGCCAAGCAGGCGCGGCAGGACATAAGTGGCGATCGTGGTGCTGGCGCCGACATGCAATTCGCCCTGCGTCAGGCCGCGCAGGGCCTGAAGCTCCTCCTCCGCCCGCCGTTCGGCGGCAAACAGCGCAGTCGCATGGGAGAGCAGCACGGTGCCGGCTTCGGTCAGGCGAACCCCGCCCGGGCTGCGCTCCATCAGCACGCAATGCAATTGCGCTTCCAGCTCCCGCACGCCTTTGGAGACCGCCGGCTGGCTGATGTTGAGCACCTCGGCCGCGCGGGAGAAGCCGTGCTGCTCCGCAACTGTAGTAAATAGACGAAGAAGATGGAGATTTATCGCCATAACCGCACTTCATGATGGAGTGAGCAAACTGTATTTGCGCTTCTGGCCCGCCTGCGCGCACTAATAATTTCGAAGAAAAAGAACGTGGGTTGAGCTGTGTCGAGAGCCGTTCGCTGGTCGCTGGATGTTACCCCCGGAATCGTGCTGTGCGCAGCCGTGACCGGGATCGCCTATTTCATCCAGATCGTGGAGGAGCGCATCAGCGGGCATCCTTATGTGGAAGCTTTGGTGCTCGCCATCCTGATCGGGACAATCGTGCGCACGTTCTGGGCGCCCGGCCCGCGTTTCAAGCCGGGAATCGCGTTCTCGGGAAAGATCTTGCTGGAAATCGCCGTCATGTTCCTCGGCGCCTCGCTCAGTGCGGCGGCACTAGCAGCGGCGGGGCCGACACTGCTGGTGGGCATAGCTGCGGTGGTCGCGGTGGCGCTGTTCGCATCCTATGGGCTTGGACGGTTGCTCGGCCTGCCGCACAAAATGGCCCTCCTGATCGCCTGCGGCAATTCCATTTGCGGCAATTCCGCCATTGCCGCCGTGGCTTCGGTGATCGATGCGGACGGGGACGATGTCGCCTCTTCCATCTCCTTCACCGCGATTCTCGGCGTCATCGTTGTGTTGAGCCTGCCGCTGCTCATCCCCATCCTGGCCTTGTCCGATACCCAATATGGCGTGCTGGCTGGCCTCACTGTCTATGCGGTGCCGCAGGTGCTCGCGGCAACCGCGCCGGTGGGTCCGCTCGCCTTGCAGATCGGTACAATGGTCAAGCTGGTGCGGGTGCTGCTGCTGGGGCCGGTGGTGTTCTGCGCCGCGATCGCCCATGGCCAATCCCTTGCCGCGACACGGGCCGTGCCGGTGGGCGCCTCGGTGGTGGCGCGGCCACAGCGCTTGCCGATACATAAGCTCATTCCCTGGTTCATCATCGGCTTTGTCGTCTTCGCGCTCCTGCGCTCGCTCGGCCTGTTGCCGCAAGCCCTTCTGGCACCGCTCGCCTTCGTGACGACGATCTTCACCGTTCTGTCGATGGCGGCGCTCGGCCTGGGTGTGGACCTGCGGGTTTTGAGCCGGGTTGGCGGGCGCGCGACGCTTGTGGTGACGCTCTCGCTCCTGCTGCTGCTGGGTGTCAGCATCGCGCTCATCCGCGGCCTTGGGGTGGTCTGATTAACTAGGAAATTCAATCGGGTATCAGATCGCGTCAACCGGAGCGGCGGTGGATTTTCGCACCACGAGTTCGATCGGCAGCTCGGTCCATTTTTGCTGCCGCACGCCTTTCAGTTCGGCGAGCAGGTGGGCGGCGACGGTGCGGCCGAGCTGCGCCGTGGGCAGGTGCATGGTTGTCAGCGGCGGGGTGACGTGGGAGGCGATCTCCAGATTGTCGATGCCGACGATGGACACCGCCTGCGGGACGGCGATCCCACGGGCCTGTGCTTCGAACAACGCGCCCACCGCCAGCAGGTCGTTGCCGCCGATGATCGCCGTCGGCGGCGCCTCACGCCCCATGAGCTGATCCATGCCCGCCCGCCCGCCGGTGAGCGTAAAGGGTTGCTGGACAACGCAATTCTCCGAAAGATCGAGGCCGGCGGCGGCGAGGGCGGCGCGCACGCCGGCAACCCGCAGGCGCGCGCGGTCGTTGGAGGTGGTGTAGCCGGAGATGACGCCGAAGCGGCGATGGCCGAGGGCAAGCAAATGTTCCGCCACCTGCCGTCCGGCCGCTTCATTGTCGAAGCCGATGGAGGCCAGACGGGGGTCGAAGGACCAGCTGAGGATCACCGGAACCGTGGCCGCGCCCAGCAGGTTCCAGGTCTCTTCCAAATGGTCGGCGCCCACCACCATCAGCGCATCGACCCCGCGCGCGAGCAGGGCGCGGACCGAGACGGCCTCCTGCTCCGGAGAATATTCATGTGCCGCAACAAGGAGTTGGTAGCCATTGGCGGCAAGCTCGGTCTGCATCGCCTGGATCGCGCGGGCGAAGATGGCATGGTCGAGGGTGGGCACCACCGCGCCGATGGTCAGGGTCCGGCCGGAGGCGAGGGCGCGGGCAGCGCCGCCGGGCACATAGTTGAGGCGGCGTACGGCATCGGCTACCTTTTGGCGCGTGTCCGGCTGGACCAGGTCGGGACGCGAGAGCGCGCGCGACACGGTGGCGGAGGAAACGCCAGCCAGCCGGGCGACATCGTCGAGGGTCGCCTTGCCCTTGGAATTCATGGTCTTCTCGCCATTTCTACGCAACTTGTCGGGCGATTTATTTCGCATTTCGGCACAATTCCGCCGATAAACTTGAACGGCAACGGGAAACTTACCGGAAAATAGGGCCTCGCCGGTTGACAGGCAATCGCGGTCTGATAGCTTCCAATGAAAGCGCTTACATTCGCTCGTCGATGTCGCGCCCGGACGCCTCCGCAGATGAGGCGCCGAAATAGGGAGGACGGAATGCCGCTCGACCGCAGGTCCGCGGTTGGTCTTGCGACAATCGTCGCCTTCGTGGCGGCGTGGTATCTTGCAACCAGCGCAACCGGACTGATTTCACCCGGCCGATTTCCGGCCCCCGGCGACACCTGGGCCGCGGCGATGCAGTCGCTCGGGCGGGGATATGCGGATGCGACCTTGCCGGTGCATGTCCTCCAATCGCTGAAGCTGGTGGTGTTCGGCTTCCTGGCCTCGATCGCGGTCGGCGTGCCGCTCGGCCTGCTGATGGGCTGGAACCCGGTGGCCGAGGCGCTGCTGAACCCGGTGTTCCTGCTGCTGCGCCCGATCCCGCCGCTGGCCTGGATTCCCCTCGCCATTCTCTGGCTGGGGCTGGGCGATGCCGCCAAGATCATGGTGATCTTCTTCGCCGCCTTCGTCCCCTCGGTCATCAATACCCATGCCGGCGTGCGCAATATTGACCGGCCGCTGATCGAGGCCGCCCGGATGCTTGGCACGCCGCGGTGGCGGTTCGTGCGCGAGGTGCTGGTGCCCGGCGCCGCGCCCATGATCTTCACCGGCCTGCGCCTCTCGCTCCAGGCGAGCTGGACCACCCTTGTTGCCGCCGAGCTGGTGGGTGCGCTGGCTGGCCTCGGGCATGTGCTGAACGTGGCCCAGCAGGATCTTTTCCCCGGTATGATCCTGGTGGGGATGATCTCGGTCGCCATCTTCGGCGCGCTCACCACGGGGCTGCTCGCTTATGCCGAGCGGCATGTGGTGACCTGGGTGCGGGTTAAGGGAGCCGGCGCATGACCGCGACCCTCTCGCCGCTCCATCGTCTCACGCTCGGGATCGTCGGGTTCCTGGCCTTCCTCGCCTTCTGGGCCGGCATTTCCGCGAGCGGCCTCGTGAACCCGCTCTTCCTGCCGGGCCCGGTCTCCGTGGTGGCGCGATTGCTGACGCTGCTGACGACGCCGTTCGCCGGCGGCACGCTTCAGCTGCATCTGGCCTCCAGCCTCCAGCGCTTCGCCAGCGGCTATCTGCTGGCGGTGGCGGTGGGCGTTCCGCTCGGCCTGCTGATGGGCCGCTTCCGCCTGCTGGACGATATCGTCACCCCGCTGTTCGATGCGCTGCGCTTCATCGCGCCCATTGCCTGGGTGCCGTTCGCCGCCCTGTGGTTCGGCACCGGCTTCGGCGGGCCGGTGCTGATCATCTTCTCCGGCGCGTTTCCGCCGTGCCTCATCAATGCCTATCGCGGCGCCCGCTATGTGGATGCCCGCTATCTGGAAGCCGCTGAAATGCTCGGCACTCCCAATTGGCGGATCATCCTGGAGGTGCTCCTTCCGGCCTCGGTTCCTTCCATCGTCGCCGGCCTGCGCATCAGCGCCGGGCTCGGCTGGCAATCGCTGGTGGGGGCGGAGCTGATCGTCGCCTCCACGGGGGTCGGCTATCTGATGGTGCAGGCGCAAAGCTCGGTTTCAACCACCACCGTGATGGTCGGCATGCTGGCCATCGGTTTCGTCGGCGTCCTCATCGACGTCGCCCTGCGTATGGTCGAAGCGCGCATCCGCCGCCGGCTCGGACAAGTGTGAGAGAAAACGATGAGCAGCATCCGCTTCGATGCCGTCGGCAAGAGCTTTGGAAACGCGGTCAACGTTCTCGAAGGCATCAATCTCGACGTCGCCGACAAGGAATTCCTGGCGATCGTCGGCCCCTCGGGCTGCGGCAAGACCACGTGCCTGCGGCTTGCGGCGGGGTTCGAGTTTCCCACCTCCGGCCGGGTGCTCGTGGGCAACAGCGTGGTCACGCGGCCGGGACCGGACCGGGCCGTGGTGTTCCAGCAGTTCGCGCTGTTCCCTTGGAAGACGGTGGCCGAGAACATCGAACTCGGCCTGCGCAACAAGGGCGTCGCGAAGGAGGAGCGCCGCACCCGCGTCGCCGATGCGGTGGGGATGATCGGCCTCGGCGGTTATGAGGAGGCCTATCCGCATCAATTGTCCGGCGGCATGCAGCAGCGCGTCGCCATCGCCCGCGCCTATGTGCTCGACCCACAAGTGTTGCTGATGGACGAGCCGTTCGGCGCGCTCGACGCGCAGACCCGCGTGGTGATGCAGGAAGAGCTGGTGCGCCTCGCCCGCCGCAATCCGCGCACGGTGCTGTTCATCACCCATGGCGTGGAGGAGGCGGTCTATCTCGCCGACCGGGTGGCGATCATGAGCAAGCGCCCCGGGCGCATCAAGGAAATCATCGACGTTAAATCAGTGCGGCTTGCCGACAATTGGGAACGCCACAGCCGCATCGAAGATGTGATGGATTTGGAATCCTTCGTTCATCTGCGCACGCACATCTGGAAGTCACTGCGCGAAGAAAAGGCAGGCACCGGCCATTGAGGACGGGCCGCCATCGAGAGCCGCAAAGCGGCCGATCTGGGAGGAAAATCACATGAAGACGAGCCTGAAAGCTGCGGTCCTGGCCCTTGGCCTTGCCACCGCGATCGCGCCCGCGGCACGTGCCGAGGAGCAGAAGATCAACATCTCCTACCAGCCCTCGCTCTATTGGGCGCTGCCGTTCTACATCGCCTCGGAAAAGGGCTGGTGGAAGGAGGTGGGCCTTGCCCCGTCGTTCGCCACCTTCCCGGCCGGCGCGCCGCAGGTGGCGGCGGCGCAGGCGAGTTCCTGGGATGTCGGCGGCACCGGATCGGTTCCGGCGGTGCTCGGCGCGGCGCGCTTCGGCCTGATGACCATCGGCATCACCAACGACGAATCCAAGACCAATGCCATCATGGCGCGCGGCGACAAAGTGGAGGCCCTGCGCAAGGACCCGAAGAAGCTGGCCGGACAGAAGCTGCTGCTGACCACCAATTCCACCGCCGATTATGCCGCCCGCAACTGCCTGAAGAAGTGGGGCCTCTCCTCTTCCGACATGCAGTTCGTCAATCTCGGCCAGGCGCAGATCATCTCGGCCATGATCTCCAACAATGGCGATGTGGTCGGCGTGTGGGCGCCCAATACTTATACGCTTGAGGAAAAGGCCGGCGCCAAGGTGCTGTGTTCCGGCGCCGATGCCGGTGCGGTGGTGCCGGGCGCGCTGGTGGTGCGGGCGGATTATGCCAAGCAGAATCCCGAGGCGGTGGCGAAGGTGCTCGCGGTCTATGTGCGGGCCTGGGGCTGGGCCAAGGCGCACCCCAAGGAAGCGAAGGCGCTCGCCAAGCAATTCTATGCCCAGGGCGGCGTCGAGGCATCGGACGCCGCGATCGACCAGGAATTTGCCCTGCGCCCCACCTTCTCCCTCGCCGAACAGCTGCACCTGATGGATCGCAGCAAGGGCGCCTCGGAACTGGACGGCTGGCTGTCGCGCATCGGCACCTTCATGAGCGATGTCGGCACCATTTCGGCCTCGCCGGACCCCAAAACCTATGTGAGCGACAGCTTCATGAAGCAGGTGGGCGCCGATCCCAAGCTGAAGGCGTTCGCGACCGAATTCGACAAGTCGAACTGACGCCAATGGCCGATGCGCCGAACGCATCGGCCATACGCAGCGGCGCCGGACTGCGCTGACCCACACCCGGCGCCGCTGGCCGGACCCCATGGAGACTGAAAATGGCGATCGAGTATCTGAAGCGGGCCACCAAGACCCCGGAGAGCGAAACCGGCACCGCGCGCCAGGTGGTCACGGACATGCTCGGCGAGATCGAGCGGCGCGGCGAGCAGGCGGTGCGCGAGTATGCGCTGAAGCTGGACAAATGGGACGGGGATATCCTCGTCACCCGCGAGGAGATGGAGCGCCGCGCCGCCGAGGTGCCGGAGAGCGTGCGCCGCGACATCGATTTCGCCGCCGCCCAGGTGCGCCGCTTCGCCGAGGCGCAGCGCGACAGCGTGCAGGACTTCTCGGTGGAATTGCTGCCCGGCCTCGTCGCGGGGCAGAAGCTGGTGCCGTGCACGGTCGCCGGCTGCTATGTGCCCACCGGCCGCTATGCGCATATCGCCTCCGCCTATATGTCGGTCGCCACCGCCAAGGCGGCAGGCGTGCAGACCGTGGTGGCCTGCTCGACACCCTTTCGCGGGCAGGGCATCCACCCTTATGTGCTCTATGCCATGAAGGTGGCGGGCGCCGACATCGTCATGACGCTGGGCGGCGTGCAGGCCATCGCCGCCATGGCGTTCGGCCTGTTCACGGGCAAGCCGGCGGACATCATTGTCGGCCCCGGCAATAAGTTCGTCGCGGAAGCCAAGCGCATGCTGTTCGGCAAGGTCGGCATCGACGTGTTCGCCGGCCCCTCCGAAGTGGCTGTGATCGCCGACGAGACGGCGGATGCCCATATCGTCGCGGTTGATCTGGTGGGGCAGGCCGAGCATGGGCACGAAAGCCCGGCGTGGCTGTTCACCTCATCCCGCGCTTTGGCTGAAGACGTAATGCGGCGCATCCCCGGCCTGATCGCCGAACTGCCGCCGACCGCGCGCGATGCCGCCACCGCCGCCTGGAACGATTATGGCGAGGTGGTCGTGTGCGACACCCGCCTGGAGCTGGTCGAGGTCTCCGACCGCTATGCCAGCGAGCATCTGGAGGTGCACACGTCCGATCTCGACTGGTGGCTGGCGAACCTCTCCAATTACGGTTCGCTGTTCCTGGGCGAGGAAACCACCGTGGCGTTCGGCGACAAGACGTCGGGTCCGAACCATATCCTCCCCACCAAGTTCGCCGCCCGCTATTCGGCCGGCCTCTCGGTGCATAAATTCCTCAAGCCGCTCACCTGGCAGCGCATGGACCAAAACGCCTGCAAGACCATCGCCCAGGCGACCGCGCGCATTTCCCGGCTGGAAGGCATGGAAGCCCATGCGCGCACCGCCGACGTGCGGCTCGCGAAATATTTCCCCGGCCATAATTTCGATATGGGTGTGCCGGTCGATGCCTGAGAGTTCTTCGCGCTTCCGCCTTCAGGCGTTGTTCGACCTGACCGGGCATACGGCGCTTGTCACCGGCGGCAATTCCGGCATCGGGCTCGCTCTGGCGCGCGCGCTCGGCTTGGCCGGGGCATCCGTCGTGCTGGTGGCGCGCCGCCCCGCCGGTCTGGCCGCCGCCGACCACCAGCTTCAGGACCAGGGCATCGCCAGCCAATGGATTTCCGGCGATCTCGCCACCGCCGAGGGACCCGACGCCATCGCCGCGGAGCTGGTGCGGCGCGGCTGTGCGCCCGACATCTTGGTGAACGCCGCCGGCCTCAATCTGCGCCAGCCGTTCATGGACGTGACGCTGGACGCGTTCGACCTGCACATGGCGGTGCATGTGCGCGCGCCGTTCCGCCTGGTGCAACTGCTGGCGCCGGAGATGGCGGCGCGCAGCTGGGGGCGGATCGTCAATATCGCCTCGCTGCAATCGTTTCGCGCCTTCCCCAATTCCGCCCCCTATGGCGCGGCGAAGGGGGCCATCGCCCAATTAACCCGCGCCATGGCCGAGGAATGGTCGCCGAAGGGCATCACCTGCAACGCCATCGCGCCCGGCTTCTTCCCGACCCCGCTCACCCAGGCGGTGTTCGACGACGATGTGCGCGCCGCCCGCAATGCGGCGCAGACCGCCATCGGCCGCAACGGCGCGCTGGAGGATCTCCACGGCGCCGTGGTTTTTCTCGCCTCGGACGCCTCCGCTTACGTCACCGGGCAGGTGCTCGCGGTGGATGGCGGCTTCACCGCCAAATGAGGGCTTTGCCATGAAAGCGCTGGTCTATACCGGCCCCCATTCCCTGGAACTGGGCGAGGTTCCCGAGCCCGTGCCCGGCAATGACGAGGTTCTGGTGCGGGTTGAGGCGGTGGGCATCTGCGGGTCCGACATGCACGCCTATCACGGGCACGACGCGCGCCGTCCCGCCCCTTTGGTGCTCGGCCACGAGGCGGCCGGGCGCATCGCCAGCGGGCCGCGCGCGGGGGAGCGGGTCACCGTGAATCCGCTGGTCGTATGCGGCACCTGCCGCGCCTGCGAGGCGGGCAGGGCGCATCTGTGTCCCTCGCGGCAAATCCTCTCCATGCCGCCGCGCCCCGGTGCCTTCGCCGAACTGGTGCGGGTGCCGGAGCGCAATCTGGTGGCGATCCCGGAGGATTTTCCCATTGCCAAGGCGGCTCTGGCCGAGCCCGTGGCGGTGTCCTATCACGCGGTGAACCAGGGCGCGCGGCTGCTGGACATGCCGCTCTCCGCAGCGCGCTGCCTGGTCATCGGCGGCGGGGCCATCGGCCTTGCGGCGGCGCTGGTTCTCGCCATGCAGGGGGCGGCGGAAATCTTCGTCGCCGAGCCCCATGCCGGGCGGCGGGCGACAGTCGCGCGGGCCGGGGATTTTCGCTGTTACGCGCCCGGCGAGGCCGGTGCGCCGCAGGAGAGCAGCATCGACCTTGTCGTCGACGCGGTGGGCGCGGTCGCGACGCGGGCGAGCGCCAGCGCGCTGGTGCGGCCGGGCGGGGTGATCGTTCATGCCGGGCTTCTGCCGGGAATGGACGGGTTTGACGTGCGGCGCATCACCTTGCAGGAGATCATCGTCAGCGGCACCTATTGCTATACGCCCGCCGATTTCCGCGCGACCGTGAACGCCCTCGCCTCGGGCCGCCTCGGCGCGCTCGACTGGTTCGAGGAGCGCGACCTTTCGCAGGGCATCACCGCCTTCCAGGATATCGACGCGGGCCGCGCCGCCGCGGCCAAGATCGTGCTGCGGGTCTAGGCAAGCCGTGGCGCGGGCGGGCCTGTGCGCCGGCAGACCTGCGCCTCAGGAGGTCACGCGCACCTCCACCGACATGCCGAGGCAGTCGTCGCGCGCGCCCACATAGGTGCCGGAGACGGGGACGGTCTGTTCGATGGTCCGCGCCACCGAGACCGGAACGAGGTTCGACGCTCCGACGCCGCCATTGGTCGGGTCAAAGGTGATCCACCCCGCGCCGGGCACGTAGATTTCTGTCCAGGCGTGGGTGGTGCCGGCATCGCTATTGCCGACCAGCAGGGTGCCCGGCGTGTGCAGATAGCCCGAGACGATCCGCGCGCCGAACCCGAGGCTGCGGGCCGCTTCCGCCAGCAGCACGGCGAAATCGCGGCACGAGCCCCATCCGCGATCCAGCGTGTGGAGCGGCGGTTGCGTGCCCTCCTCGTCGCGGCTCTGGTAGCGGATGCGCGCGGGAATGCCCGCGTTCATGTCCTTCAGCAAGGAGAGCGTGTCGGTGGGATTGGAGCGCACGAAGCTGCGGGCCCAGGCGTGGAGGCGCCCGGCGGGATCGGCATATTGCGGGATCGTCAGCGCGCCGAGGTCGGTCCATTCATCATTGGAATGGCGGAACGGATAATGCATCGCCGAGCCCGCGATCTCGAACACCGGCCATGCGGAGGCATAATGCTCAAGCTCGGCCGAGCTTTCCACCGTCAGGGTTTCCGAACTCTCGCGGAAGGAAGCGGTGGCGACCGCATTGCCGAACACGTCCTGAGTCCAGCTGAGCACGCTGGCGGGGAAGGTCGCGACCTTCATGGAAATGAGCCGCAGGTCCAGGCTCTCGCGCGGGCGCAGCATCAGGCGATGCGCGCCGAGGGCGACCCGGTGGCGATAGAAATAGGTGGTGCGATGATGAATGCGAAGCTGAACCATTCATCATTATCGTCGCGCTTCGCATGCGCAGCAATCTCCGAGCGGCCGCGCCGGGACGCGAGCCACAGCTTTGCGCGCGCCCTTCGCGGTCAGCCCCGGCTGCGGAAGGTGATGAATTTATGCGCGGCGAAATTCACGAACACCGGCAGCATGATGGCGATGGCATGCGCGCCAGCCTGGGCCAGTGCGGCAGGAAGAAAGGGGGAGAACAGCCGGTCCAGCCCCACCGACGCGCCGAGCACCACCGGAAACGCCAGCGCGTTGAACAGGAAAAACCAGGACATTTCGGTGTGCAACGCCTTGCCAGAGGCGGGAAACACGAACAGGCGGTTCAGCGTGAAGGCGGTGAGGAAGCCGACCAGATAGGCGAGGCTGACCGAGACCCGATAATTGAAATACAGATCGAAGCCGAACCGGCTGGCGAAATTCGTTACCGCCGCGAGCCCGCCCGCGAGCAGGAACTTGCCGAACTGGCCGTTCACGTAAAGGGCGATCAGGCGCTGCATCTCGTCTCTTCAATCGCTGCGGCACGGCTCAGCCAAAGACCGGCGCGCGGCGGGGAACATGATCGGTGCCAATCGCCGCCGCCATTTCCCGGGCGAGCCGCGCGCCTTCGGAAACGCCGCGATCCTCGGGATAATAAAAGCAGGTGTCGGCGATCTGAAGGCCGGCGATCGGCGCGCGGATCGGCGGGATTTTCGCGGCGAATCCAGGCTCGCACAAGGGCTGCGCATAGCGCAGCCGCCCGACGCGCGAGCTGAGGCGGTCGCCCTCGGACAAGGCCGGATTGACGCGCCGCAGATAGCTGTAGCTTTCGGCGATCAGCTCCGCGTCGGACCATTGCCACTTCTTATGGTCGTGCGGCATGTAATAGGGCACATAGACCACCGTATCCGGCATGGCCCGCAGGTTTGAAAACTCGATGATGCCGGGAATTTCGATTTCGGGATCGACGATATTGACCCAGAAATGCGGCGTCACCGAGCGCTTCAGCTTATGCAGCACGCAGATCACGCCGATATTGCGGATTGCATCATAGGCGTCCTTCGAGGCCTGCGGCAGGCTCGGGACCAATTGCGAGACGAACGGTGTCGGCACCGTGGAAATGACGGCCTCGGCGGGAAAGAATCGGCCGCCGGCGTGAACACCGGTGACCCTGCCGTCCAAGCTCTCCACCTGTTCGCAGGGTGTCGAGAGGTGCACTCGCCCGCCGCGGCCCTCGATGGAGCGCATCAGCGCATCCACCAGGGTCTGCGATCCGCCCTCGATATGGCCCAGTTCCTCCTGGAACAGGGATTTGCGCGAATTGCCGATGCGCCGCACCCGGGTGGCGATCCAGGCGGCCGAGACGTCGTCGGCATATTGGTAGAATTTCAGCTCCATGAGGCGGCGCCAGAGCTTGTCATAGACGCTCGCGCCGGACCCCTTCTCGATCCAGTCACGGGCCGAGACCGTCTCCAGATCGTCGAAGGCGCGACGCTTGGAGGTCATGAACATCTGCAAGCCGTAGCGCAGCTTCTCCAGCGGATTCAGCAGGGATGTGGCCAGCAGGGAAATGGGATCGCCCCATTTGTGCAGGCCGCCATCCTTGAAATAGGCCATGGAGGTCGGCCGCCAGCGCATCTTGTCGGCGATGCCCAGCTCCGCCATCAAAGCGAAGGTGGGGGCGTCCGGCTTGCAGATGAAATGATAGAAGCGCTCGATGGACAGGCCGTCGAAATCGAAATGCGCCGCCATGCCGCCGGCGACCGTGTCGGCTTCCACCACATTCACCTCATGGCCGAGGTTGAGGGCGTAATGCGCCGCCGCCAGACCCATGGCGCCCGCGCCGATGATGACGGTTTTCGTCATGCGGGCCGCTCCTAGAAGTCGAGGACGATGGAGCTATAGCGCGGATCGAGGAAGGTTTCCTCGAACGCCTGCTTCAGCGGCGTCTCGGGTACGTTGAAGATCTTCGGCCAGTCGATGACCGGAAACACTTCCGGGATCACCAGGGCCTGCAGCTGGTTGACCGTGAACGGCGGGTTCGTGTTCACCAGCGCATAGGTCTTCAGCAGCACATAAAAGGCGGCATAGGGAATCCTGACGATCCGCGCCTTGGCGCCAGTGATGCTTTTGATGAGCCGGATGATGTCGATATAGTCGATTTCCGTGCGCCCCGAGATGTCGTGGGTGCCGGTGATGCGGCTCTCGATGGCCGAAGCGATGATCGCGGAGAAATCGCCCGCATAGAGCGGCTGGCGGCGGAATTTGCCGGAGCCGGGGATCGGGAACACCGGCACGCGATCCATGAAGCGACGCAGCCAGCCGAGATGCTTGCGGTCGAACCAGCCGAACATCAGCGTCGGCCGCAGCACCACGTGGGGCGTTTCGACCGTATCGACGAAGCGCTCCTGCGCGGTCTTGGTCTCCACATAGAAGTCCTTGGCCTGCGAATTCACCACGGACGAGGAGATGGCGACGAAATAGGGCACGCCGTGCCGGCGCACCGCATCGATGATGTGTTGCGTCGCCGTGACGTTGTTGGCGACGAATTCGGAATGGTCGAGCCCGCCGATCTGCGCCTGGTTGACCACCACCGCATCGGCCCCGGCGAAGGCGTCCATCCACGGGCCGGCGCGGCTGAGATCGGCCTCGATCACGTCGATGTCGGGGTGAAGCTGCCGCAGCCGGGCGGTGTTGGCCGGATGCTTGTCGATGCCGACCACCCGATAGTCGCGCGCCTTCAGGCGCGGCACGAGATTTTGCCCGACAAGTCCTGCGGCTCCGGTGACGATAATGGTCTTCATGGATGGCCGGCGCCGATCAGATGGGTGCGAAACTCGCCCATCACATGCCAGAGCCCTCCCGCCCTTGCAATGGCCGGCGGCCCGGGCCAATCGCGGGGCCGCCATGCCGGAACCGCGGCGCGCGATTCCGCCGAGGCGCCGGCGGGCTCTTTCAAGGCCGTTTGCGTTGCCCTTCCGCGCGCACGCGCGGTGGGTCTATCCTGCCGCCGATCGCCCTCCTGCTGTTCGGATGTCCATGATCGACCGCATCGTCACGCCCGCCGCCCTCGCCATTGCCATGGGTCTTGCACCCGCCGCCGAAGCGCTGGAGGCTCCGCCGGCCGCGTTCGTCGATGTGGCGTCGCTCGTGCCCGGCGCGCGCTTCGACGTGCGCTATCACGGCAGCGAGAATTTCGTCGGGACGCGCGTGGAGGGCTATGAGGCGGCGCGCTGCTATCTCACTCGGCCCGCCGGCGAGGCCCTTGCCCGGGTGGAGGCGGACGTTCGCACGGCGGGCTTCGACCTGCTGATCTTCGATTGCTACCGCCCGACCCGCGCGGTGGCGCATTTCGCGCGCTGGGCGGCGGACCTCGCGGACCAGCACACCAAGCCGCGCTATTATCCCGACGTGGACAAGAAGGATCTGTTCGCCGAAGGCTATATCGCCGCCCGGTCGGGCCATTCACGCGGCTCCACGCTCGACCTCACGCTGGTCGAGGCGGCGAGCGGGCAAGAGCTGGACATGGGCACGCCGTTCGATCTCTTCAGCCCGCGCTCCTGGCCCGGAGACACCTCGGTGACGCCGCAGCAGCGGGCGAACCGGCGGCGGCTGGCGGACGCAATGGTGCGCCACGGCTTCGTGCCGTTTGAGAAGGAATGGTGGCACTTCACGCTTGCGAACGAGCCGTTTCCCGACACCTATTTCGATTTTCCCATTCGCTGAAGGCGCGCCGCGCGGGCGCCGCGCTCAATGGGCAGTGGCTTCCTCGATCTTCAGCCGCCGGCCCCAGGCATCGAAGAAATGGCCCTCGTTGAGCACCAGCCGGTCGGCCTTCACGCGGGCTTCGAGGGCGCGCAGGCGGCTGCGGGCTTCTCCGTTCAATAGCGGCCCGCCGGAATCGAGCACCGGGAAGAAGGCCGCGCCGTCCCATTGCTTGCCCGAGCCGGCGAACAGCGCCACGATCTGCGGCCAGCGGATCTCGTCGCCGATGATGTTGAAGAAGGTGGAGGCGAGCGGCGCCACCTCCAGCCCGCCGATCTTCACCAGCACCACCAGCGCGGTGAAGGCGCCATGCGCGGCGAAGGACTCGCGCAGCCAGAGGTCGAATTCGGTCAGATCGTGCCGGCCGGCACCCTTCGTGCCCGCGCCCTTGCGGCTAGTAATCGACACGGGGCGTCTCCGGTATGTAGTGCTCGAAGAGATACCAGAACGGGCTTTCGCGGGTCTCGGCGTACCAATCCTCGAACGCCGCCAAGGCGCCGGCGGGATCGGGAGCCGCGCCTTCCGGCGTCTTGGCCGGGTCCTCATCCGCGACGGGATGCGCGGCGGAAAACAGGGCGAGGGCCACCGGCGCGAATCTTGTGAGGACCGCGTCGCGGGCATCGCTCATATCGTCCCAGCCGAGCCGTGCGCGCAGATGCGCCTGCACCGCCGCCACCGCCAGTTCCGGCGTTTCCGCGCCTTCGGCTAGGGTGGCGAGGGTCGCCACCAGATTGCTGCGGCGATAGGCATGGGCGCGAGCATAAGCGAGGGCGGCCGCGCGCGCCTCGGTTTCGCGCCGGAAATCGGCTTCGGCCTGTTCCGCCGCGGCCGCGGCCGTCTCTAGGCTCGCCAGATAAGCTGAAAGCGTGGTCATCGCCGTCCTCGCGCCGCTGTGGCGGCTTTTGATCCGGGTGCCGCCGGGCTTGCGGCTTTCGGGCTTGGGCTCTTGGATGATGGACCGCCGGGCGAATTTTGCGGCCCCGGATTTTGCGGATTTGGTTTTTGCGGATTTGGATTTGGCGGAAGAGAGTGGGAGTCGAACCCACCAAGGACCGGCTCGCGGCCCCTCCCGGATTTGAAGTCCGGACGCCCCACCAGGGACGCTTCTCTTCCAATGGCGTGCGGCGTTGCCGCCGGTTCCTGCGCCGGCGCATCATCGCTTATGGGGCGGAACAGGTCCAGCCGATGGGGATTGATGCGGCGCAGATCGCCCCGGCGCAAGGTCACGCCGTGGCGATCGAAGAATTCAAGGATCTGGATGGCCACCTTGCGCCCGCTATCCACCTCGTCGCGGAATTGCGCGGCGGTGAAGCTGCCGTGCGCGGCGCCGAGGCGGGTCAGGATCTCCACCATTTCGGCGACGGTGGCGCGCAGGAAGAAATGATCGTGGGCGATCTCGTCCACGCGGCCCATCCGCCCGAGCAGCTTGAACATGCGCCGCACGTCCGCTTCGGGCTGGGCGCGCAGATTGGCGATGTCGCGCACGCGCGGCGGGCGGAAGCGCTCGGCGCCCTGGAGCAGGGGCCGCGCCTCGCTCCACAAGGCTTCGTCGCGCGCGGTCAGCCGCACCTCGAAATCCGCGCGCCGCACCCAGGCGCCGTCGAGTCCGATATCGCCGGCCCGCGCCATCATCTGCAAGGCGGCGAGGAAAGCGGGGGCGGGCAGGCGCGGCGACAAAGCAAGCCGCAGCCGCTCGCGCCCCATGCCGGCAAGATCGGGATTTTCCGCGTGATAGGCATCGAGCCGCGCGATCAGGGCCTCGCGCAGGGCCTGCCAGCGCCCGGCGGAAAGCGCGAGCGACGTCTCGCCCATGGGCAGGCGCACCAGCCCGAGCGCCTCGGCGATGGTATCGGCCTCTGACGCGGCGAGGGCGCGATCGCGCACGAAGGCGGGCAGATCCAGATAGAAGGGCGCGCTCTCGCACAGCGCCAGCACCGCGTCGCTCGGGTCGCGCAGCGCGTGGGCGGCGAGCTGGGCGATGCGCTCGGGGCTGCGGCGCTTGCGGCTCGGCGCGCGCAGATCGAGAAACCGCCCGCCGCCGATGGTGCGCTGGGCGGAGGTGTCGCGCACCACATAGCGATCGCCCGCCGCCGCCGCGATGGGATGCTCCAGAACCAATTGCACCAGCCCGCTCGCCCCTGGCGCGAGGGTTTCGCCGAGCAGCACCACGCGGGCGCCGACCTCCCGCGATGCGGTGTGCAGGCGCACGGGAAACCATTGGCCTACCGGCTTCGCCTCGCTGGCGAGCACGTCCAGGGTGGCGTCGATATGGTCGCACGGCGCGTGCAGGCTCGGATCGAGCACCAATTCGCCGCGCGCGATGGCGTCCTTGGTGATGCCGTCGCCAACCAGATTGAGCCCGCAGCGGTCGCCGGCCCGGCCTTCCTCCGCCGGCCGGTCCTGGGCGCGGATGGAGCGCACGCGCGCGGCAAGGCCGGACGGGCTGACGACCACCCGGTCTCCCACCCGCACCACGCCCGAAAGCACCGTGCCGGTGACCACCGTTCCCGCCCCCGAGAGCGTGAAGGAGCGATCCACCGCGAGGCGGAACCGGCCGGAGGCGGCGCGCTGCGCCAGATGCTCGGACGCGTCCACGAGGCGCTGGCGCACCTGCGCCACGCCTTCGCCGGTGACGGTCGACACGGGTATGATTTCACTGCCTTCAAGCGCCGTTCCCGCGAGCGTCGCCGCGATCTGCGCCGTCACCTCGGCGCGGCGCGCATCGTCCACGAGATCCGCCTTGGTGAGGGCGACGAGCCCGTGGGAGACGCCGAGCAGATCGACGATGGCGAGATGCTCGCGCGTCTGCGGCATCACCCCGTCGTCCGCCGCCCCCACCAGGAGCACGAAATCGATGCCGCTCGCCCCGGCCAGCATGGTGTGGACGAAGCGCTCATGGCCGGGAACGTCGATGAAGCCCAGCGTCGCGCCGTTTTCCAGCGGCAGATAGGCGAAGCCGAGATCGATGGTGATGCCGCGTGCCTTCTCCTCCTTCAGGCGGTCGGTATCGACCCCCGTGAGCGCGCGCACCAGCGATGTCTTGCCGTGGTCGATATGCCCGGCGGTGCCGATGATCATGGCAACGGCTCCGGAGCCGGCAAGGGGTCAGGGGCGGGAAGGGGCAAGGCGGCGCGCCGCTCGGCCTCCGCCGCCTGGTCCTGCGAGAGCGTGGCGCGCACCGCGTCCATGAACGGCGCGGCAAGGCCGCTGCCGCCTTGATAGCCGCGCAGGAGCCATTCATAGGCGGCGAGCGGATCGCGCGGCGCGCCGGAGCCGATATGATGGGCGGCGCCCAGCATGGCCTGGCCGTCGGCATCGCCGCGCTCAGCCCCGCGCCGCCACCAGCGCACCGCTTCGGCCGGGTCGCGCTCGACGCCCAGGGCATTATGATAGAGCATGCCGAGGCGCGTCATTGAGGAGGCGATGCCCTGCTCCGCCGCCAGCTCCGCGAAGCGGCGGGCCGCGGCAGCGTCGAAGGGGATGACCTCGCCTTCCAGCAGCATCCAGCTCAGCATATCCTGAGCCGGCCCGTCGCCCTGGTCGGCGGCGGCGCGATAGAGCTCGGCGGCGCGCAAATAGTCCTGCGGCGCGCCTTCGCCCTTGAAATAAAGTGCCGCGAGATTGCGCTGGCCCACGGGATCGCCGCTCTCGGCGGCGAGATGCAGCCAGCGGAAGGCGAGGGCGGGATCGCGTTCCACGCCCAGCCCCTCGGCGAAGCAGGCGCCGATATTGTTTTGCGCCCGCGCGATGCCGGCGCGCGCCAACATCTCCCAGAGATACAAAGCAGTCTCGTAATCGCCCGCCTGCGCCGCCGCGAGCGCCTCAGCCATGCGGGCGTCGGGATCGGTGGGCGCCGCCTGCGGGTCCTGCGGGGATGCGGAGGGGGCGGCCTTGCGCCCGCGCAGCAGGTCAAGCCATCCCATGGGCCGGCCCGTCTTTTGGCACGCTGAGTTGGGCGATGGCGGTGCGGAAGCCGGCTTCGTCCAGCAGGCAGCGCAAATCCAGCACCAGCGCGCCATCCGCGATGCGACCGATGACCGGAACCGGCAAGGCGCGCAGCGCGCGCGCCAGCGCATCCAGCGCGCGCCCGCTGCCGTCGGCGGGGGTGATCGCGAGGGCGATGCTCGGCAAGGTTTCCAGCGGCAGCGCGCCGGAGCCGATCTGGCTCTTGCAGGGAATGATGGAGGTCGAAAACCCATCGCCCAGCCGCTCGGCGAACAGAGGCAGCAGCGCCTGCGCCAGCGCCTGCATCTCCGCGAGCGGCCGCGCGAGCAGGCGCAGCGTCGGCAGGCGGGAGGCGAGGCGGTCCGGGTCGCGATAGAGCCGCAAGGTCGCTTCCAGCGCCGCGAGGCGGATCTTGTCCACCCGCAGCGCCCGCTTCATGGGGTTCTTGTTGATGGCGGCGATCAAATCGCGCCGGCCGACGATGAAGCCGGTCTGCGGGCCGCCCAGCAGCTTGTCGCCGGAGAAAGTGACGATATCCGCGCCGTCCTCGATGCTTTCCCGCACGGTCGGTTCGTGCACCAGCCCATAGCGCGCGAGGTCCGCCAGCGTCCCCGAGCCGAGATCGTGGAACAGCGGCACTTCGCGTTCATGGGCGATGTCGGCGAGATCGCGCGGCGAGACCTCGGCGGTGAACCCCTCGATGCGGTAATTGGAGGTGTGCACTTTCACCACAAGGCCGGTGTCCGGGCCGATGGCCCCGGCATAATCCTTGGGGTGCGTGCGATTGGTGGTGCCGACCTCCACGAGCGTGGTGCCGGCGCGGGCCATGATGTCCGGCATGCGGAACGCGCCGCCGATCTCGATCAGCTCGCCGCGCGAGACGATGGATTCCTTGCCGAGCGCCAGCGTGTTCAGCACCAGCAGAACGGCGGCGGCATTGTTGTTCACCACCGTCGCATCCTCCGCGCCGGTGAGATCGCACAGCAATGCGCGCACATGATCGTCGCGCTCGCCGCGCTTGCCGCTCTCCACGTCGAATTCCAGCGCCACCGCGCTGCGCATGGCGGCGGTTGCGGCGGCAATGGCCTCCTCGCTGAGGATGGCGCGCCCGAGATTGGTGTGAAGCACCGTGCCGGTGAGATTGAAGACCGGACGCAGGCTGAGTTGCGCCCGCGCCTCCAGCGCCCGCAGGGCCGCGCCCGCGATCGCATCGGCGCCGGCGGGCGGGGTGCCGGCCCTTGTCGCCGCGCGGGCGGCATCGAGCGCGGCGCGCACCGCCTCGGTGGTAGCGGCGCGGCCGTGATGGTCCAGCGCGACGCGCCCCGCCTCCTGCTTGAGCACCTGGTCCACGGAGGGAAGCGCGCGCAGGGCTTCGCGGGCGGCGATGGCGGGACCGTTCATGATCGCCGCCTCAATAGCCGAGCAGGAACGGGTTGAACGTTCCGCGCCGATACGGGCCGTCTCGCATCAGCAGGTCGAGCCCGAGCCAGGCGACATCGTCGGCCACCGGGTCCGCCGCCGGGTCCTTGCTGAGGTAGAACAGCTTCGTATAGCCGTGGCAGGAATCGCAGGTTTCGGCCTTGGCGGCCCCCGAGGCGCCCTCCACCTCCTGCAATCCGATGCCCTTCGTGGAGCCGCACAGCACGCACCGCACCCGCACCTGGTTCCACAAGGTGCCGCACAGCGAGCAGGCGCAATAGCGCGCGCCCGGCGCGCTCGGCCATTCGACGATCAGGCTCGCGACCGGCGGCCCCCCGCAGCAAGGGCACATGCCGTCGCCGAGCGGGACCAGGGCTTTCGCATCGAGGCGGGCGGAAAGCCGAGCGAAATGCACCTGGAGCGCGGCGGCAACATAAATGTGCTCCGCCATGGCTTCCACCGGAATGGAATCGGCCAGCACGTTCAGGATCATGGCTTCGCGCGCCATCGGCGGCGCGCGCATCACCGCATCAAGCGCGGCGGCCGCCGCATCGGGCTTTTCCACCGGCTGCATGGCGCGGAGCAGTCGGTCGAACGTGGTGCCGAACGCATCGTCATAGGAGAATTGCGCCCGGTCCAAAGGCGGCATGGCGAATTCCGCCGCGCGCTTGCGCGCCGCCACGTCCGGCAACAGCGGCTCGGGCAGGCCGGCCTGGATATCGTGCTGGATCTGCACCAGATCGGCCAGGAACAGCAGATAGGGCCGCAACTCACTGTGCGGGGCAAGATCGCGGAAGCGCTGGGCGCGCGTGGCGAACAGTGCGGAGGGATCGGGAAGAACGGCCAGGGCAGGCTGGGCGATGCCGCCAATGACACTCGGATCGGGTTCAATCGCGCCCGGACCGCTGGAAAATTCTGACATGCCAATCCTCACGAACCCCACGGGCCACGTGGTTAAGCTTAAGGACATGAAGCGAAAGCAGGAGACGGAGCAGCCTCGTCGCCGCTCCGCCCCGGTCGATTTTCAGCTATGTGCGGCGGCCGCGCGTTCAAGAGGGCGCGTGCAAAACGTTCCCTCGCGAAACGCCACCCCCGGCCGCGTTCGACGGATTTCGCCGACGCGTCACTCCGCCGGCGTGCTGCCGGGCTTGTCCTTCGAGACCAGCTCGCGCAACCATTTGCGATGGTGACGCCAAGCCCATCCGCCGGTCACCTGACCCTTCGTCATGGCGCCGATGGTGCCACGGACCCAGATCGCCGCATAGACGTGGATGATCCACACGCAGATGATGGCGACCGCGGCCAGCGCATGCACCAAAATCGCCACCCGCTTCTGCGGGATGGTGGTGAAGGCGGAAAAATACTGGTCCCACACGACGAAGCCGCTGCAAATCAGCACGATGATCAGCAGCGACATGGCCCAGAACACGAATTTCTGGCCGGCATTATACTTGCCCACTTCCGGCAAGCGCTCCTCATGGCCGCCCAGCACGTCGCGGATGCGCGCGAGCCAGGTGCCGTCCTCCGCCTTCCACAGGTTCGCCCGCCAGAAGCGCAGGAACAGCCCGGCGAAGGAGAAGAACAGGACCACGCCGATCCAGGGATGGATCGCCCGCGTCCACTGCCCGCCGCCGAACAGATTGGTGAGGAAGAACAGCGAGGGACTGAACAGGGCCATGCCGGACAGCGCCAGCAGGATCAGGCTGATGGCCGTGATCCAATGGTTGATGCGGGCGCCAACCGTATAGCGGTCCACGGTGACAGGATGGCCCTTGTGGACCCCGTCGCCAGATTCGACGTCATAATCATTGCTCATCGCGGGTCACTCCCGGTGAGTTTTTCGGCGTTCTCCTCGTCCTCGTTGCTGACCTTGTTGGGGCCGGCGACGAGATGGTGGAGCACGCCCGCTGCGGCCGCGAGGCCGATCGCCGCGAAGCCGACGTATTTGGTCATACCCTTCCAGATCTCGACCACCGGGCTGATGGTCGGGTTCTTGGGCAGGCCGGCGTAGATTTCCGGCGTGTTGGCATGTTGCAGCACGTACATGACGTGGGTGCCGCCGACGCCCGGCGGATCATAGAGGCCGGCGTTGGCATAGCCGCGCGACTTCAGATCCTTGATGCGCCCATCGGCCCATTTCGTCATTTCGTCCTTGGTGCCGAAGGCGATCGCCTGGGTGGGGCAAGCCTTGGCGCAGGCGGGCCACTGGCCCACCGCAACACGGTCCGAGCACAAGGTGCATTTATACGCCTTGTTATCCACCTGCGAGATGCGGGGAATGTTGAAGGGGCAGCCCTTCACGCAATAACCGCAGCCGATGCACTTATCGTGGTCGAAATCCACGATGCCGTTGGAATATTGCACGATCGCGCCGGGCGCCGGGCAGGCCTTGAGGCAGCCGGGATCCGCGCAATGCATGCAGCCGTCCTTGCGGATCAGCCATTCCAGGTTCTGCGTCTCCGGATTGGTCCATTCCGTGAATCGCATCAGCGTGAAGGTGTTCGGCGTCAGGTCCGGCGGAATGGTGTAGCTGCCGTTGAAGGTGCCGATCTCCTCGTGGAGATTGTTCCATTCCAGGCACGCCGCCTGGCAGGCCTTGCAGCCGATGCACTTCGACACGTCGATGAGCTTGGCCACGGGGGTCTGCGTCTGGGCGGGCGGCGCTATGGTGGACGCCGACCGGCGGATCAGATCCTGCTGCCCGTATTTCGGGGCAACGGGGGCAACCGGGGGATTTGGGGCTGGGGGAAACATTATTTCACCTCCCTCACGCCACCGGCCCGGTGGTGGGCTCGATGTTGACACAGAACGCCTTGTATTCCGGCGTCTCGATGTTTGCGTCGCCGACGAACGGCGTCAGCACGTTGGCGGGGAAGCCCTTCTTGGCCGCGCCCACGAAGCCCCAATGGATCGGGATGCCGACGATGTGCACCGTCTTGCCGTCGCACATGAGCGGCTTGATGCGCTTCGTCACATAGGCCTTGGCGAACACCGAGCCGCGCTTCGACCACACGCGCACCCAGCCCGCATTGGCGATGTTCTTCTCCTTCGCCAGTTGTTCCGAGATCTCCACGAAGAATTCCGGCTGAAGCACCGAGTTCACGTGGTTGTTCTTGGTCCAATAGTGGAAATGCTCCGTGAGGCGATAGGAGGTCGCCGCATAGGGGAAGTCCGGCGAGCCGACGTCCGCGAACTGGGCGAAATCGTCCTTGAACACGCGCGCCACCGGATTGCCCCGCACCTTGGGGGCGATCACATTGGCGATCGGGCTTTCGAACGGCTCGTAATGCACCGGGAACGGACCCTCGCGCATCATGCCCCGGGCGAACAGGCGCGACACGCCTTCCGGGTTCATGATGAACGGGCCGACATCCTGAGGCTTGGCGGTGGGCGCGATGTCCGGCACGTCGTATCCGGTCCATTTTGCACCGTCCCACCACAGCAGCTTGCGGGTGTCGTCCCAGGGCTTGCCGTTGATGTCGGCCGAGGCGCGATTATAAATGATGCGCCGGTTGGCCGGCCACGAGAAGCTCCATTTCGAATAGGCGCCGGTGTCGCCGGGGTCGCTATTGTCCCGGCGCGCCATCATGTTGCCGGCCTCGGTGAAGCAGCCGGAATAGATCCAGCAGCCGCCGGCGGTGGTGCCGTCGTCGCGATAGGCGGCGAAGCTCGGCAATTGCTTGCCGGCCTCGAGCAGCTTCTTGGTCGGATCGTTGGGATCGGCCACGTCGCTCACGACATAGCCGTTCATTTCCTTCGCGAGCTCCTCGGGGGTGGGCTCGTTCGGGTTCTTATAGTTCCATTGCAGGTTGACGATGGCGTCCGGGAACGCGCCGCCTTCCTTCTGGTACAGGGCTTTGAGCCGCAGGAAGATCTGCGCCATGATCCAGGAGTCGGTCTTGGACTCGCCCGGAGGCGTGCCGGCCGCCCAATGCCATTGGAGCCAGCGGCCGGAATTCACCAGCGCGCCTTCGTCCTCGGCGAAGCAGGTGGTCGGCAGCTGGATCACCTCGGTCTGGATCTTGGCGGGATCGGCGGGATTATAGACCCCGTGATTTTCCCAGAACCGGGCGGTTTCGGTCTCCAGCGGGTCCATGATGACCAGCAGCTTCAGCTTGCCGAGCGCCTCGGCGAGCTTGGCTTTGTTGGGGAACGCCTGAAGGGGGTTGAAGCCCTGGCAGAAATAGGCATTCATCTTGCCCTGCTTCATCAGCTCGAAGGCCCGCAGGACGTCATAGGCGGGCACATCGAGCTTCGGCAGGTAATCATAGGCGAAGTTGTTTTCGGCGGTGGCCGACGGTCCCCACATGGCCTTCTGGAAACTGACGAAGAACTTCTTGTAGTTCTGCCAGTAACTCATCTGGTTCGGCCGCAACGGCTTGAAGCCGCGGGTCGACATATAGGTGGGGAAGTCGGCTTCCTTCTCGGTCGGCAAGGTCAGATAGCCGGGGATCAGGTTCGACATCAGGCCGATGTCGGTCAGTCCCTGGATATTGGAATGCCCGCGCAAGGCATTCATGCCGCCGCCGCGCACGCCGATATTGCCCAGGATGAGCTGGAGCATCGCCATGGTGCGGATGTTCTGGGAACCCTTGGAATGCTGGGTCCAGCCAAGCGCATACATCGACGTCATGGTCTTGTTCGGCGCCGAGCACTCGCCGATCATCTCCGCCACCTTCAGGAACTTGTCCTTCGGCGTGCCGGTGATGCGCTCGACCATCTCCGGCGTGTAGATGGAGACATGCTGCTTCAGCAGGTTCCACACGCACCGGGGGTTTTCCAGCGTGTCGTCCACCACCGCATAGCCGTCGGCGCCGATCTGGTAATCCCAGGTCGAGCGGTTGTAGTCCCGCTTGCTTTCGTCATATCCGGTGAACAGGCCGTCCTTATATTCAAAACCATCCTTCACGACATAGGTCGCGTTGGTGAAGGCCTTCACATACTCCCACTGCACCTTGTCTTTCTGGATGCAGTAATTAATCACGCCATTGAGGAACGCGATGTCGGTTCCCTGGCGGATCGGCGCGTAATAATCCGACACCGCCGCGGACCGCGTATAGCGCGGATCGACGACGATGAGCTTCGCGCCACGGTTGGCCTTCGCCTCCGTAACCCATTTGAACCCGCACGGGTGCGCTTCGGCGGCATTGCCGCCCATGATCACGACCAAATCCGTGTTCTTGATATCGGTCCACGAATTGGTCATTGCGCCACGGCCAAAAGTTGGGGCGAGACTCGCCACCGTCGGGCCGTGTCAAACGCGGGCTTGGTTGTCGAATACCAGCATGCCGGCGCTGCGTACGACCTTGTACGTGCACCAGGCGGTTTCGTTCGTGGTGGCCGAGGCGGCGAGGAAGCCGGTGGTCACCCAGCGATTGACGGTCACGCCGTCATTGTTCTTGGCGATGAAATTCTTGTCGCGATCGTCCTTGAGGACCCGCGCGATCTTGTCCAGCGCCACGTCCCAGCTGACCTGCTCGAACTTGTCCGAGCCGGCCTTGCGCAGCATGGGATAGTGCAGGCGGGTCTTGGAGTGCACGATGTCGAGGAGGGCCGCGCCCTTCGGGCACAGGGTGCCGCGATTGGTGGGATGGTCGACGTCGCCCTCGATATGGGTGATCTCGGCCTTTTCGCCCTTTTTCAGATCGCCCTTGGAATAGATCAGGATGCCGCAGGCCACCGAGCAATAGGTGCAGGTGTTGCGCGTCTCAGTCGTATTGAAAAGGCGGAACGGGCGGATGGAATCTGCGTAGGCCTCTTCTATGCCTCCGAAGCCGAAAGCTCCAAGAGACGTGCCCGCGATCCCCGCACCCGCCGTTTTCAAGAACTGGCGCCGCGAGAGCTCCATGTTCATCGAAGAAGACCTCCGATAGGCGCCCCCAACGGGGGACGATCAAAAGGGGGAAAATCACCCCTGTCCGGGATTCCGGCTCGTCAGAACGGTATTTTGGAATTGGAACCATGTCAAACTTCGCGAGCACAAATGCACGTGTTTCAAGACAATAAGACGGCTTTATTTGCTTTTTACTCGCCACGACTTTCAAGGCGACGCTGCGTCAGCGAAATAAAAATCGAAAAATATGCTGCAAATGCGAAGATGATGGAGGCATTCGCCGATGCCTTTTCGTTTGGACCACGAAATATTGATTGGGGACAGATTGACCGGCCCGAGGCTACGGCGCACGATCATCGCCGTGAACCTCACGTCGGCTCCCGAGGGTCGGGGCGATATTTTGGACGCGAAAATTCTCCGCCGGCATAGCGCGGGGAGCGTTGCCGCGTGCCCGCTTCGGTTCGCCTCTCCCTTCCAAGGCACCTCCCGCCTCCCGAGCATCTTCGCGACGCTGTGCGCCTGGGCCCTGCTGGTCTCGGGGGGCGCTGCGGCGCAGGGCGATGCCGGACTCCGCCTTGAACCTCCGCACGCAGCGCTTTCGGCCGATGCCGCGCCGTCCGCCGGCCAGCCCGCGCCGCCCCTGGCGCTGGAGATGCTCGCCCCCGTGGGCGCGCCGGTTCGGCAGGTGGATCGCGGAATGTTCGCCGGCCGCGTGGTGCTGGTGCATTTCTTCGCCACCTGGTGCGAACCCTGTCGGGAGGAATTGCCGGCGCTCAATCGCCTCGCGGCGCGCTTCGCCGACCGGCCGCTGACCCTGCTCGCCGTGGATGTGGGGGAGGTGGATGCGCGGGTGCGCCGCTTCATCGCGACCACGCCGGTCGCCTTTCCCATCCTGATGGATCGCGAGCGGCTGGCCGCGCGCGCGTGGGATGTCAGCGTGCTGCCCGCCAGCATTCTGGTGGGCCCGGACGGGCACGTGCGCGCACAGGCGCAGGGGCCGGTGGATTGGGACCGCGCCGAGACCGACCAGACCATCGCTACGTTGTTTGCTTCCGCCGATGTGAACCGCCAAGCCCAAGAGCCGATCAATCCACCCTCAGGAGGACCCACACAATGATTACGCGTCGTGACTTTGTGGTTTCCGGTGCAGCCCTCTCCGCCGCCGCCTTGCTGCCGGCCGGAGCCTGGGCGCAAACCGTGTTCGCGCCCCAGCCGGGGGCGTGGCGCAATTTCCAGGTGGTGACGCGCCTGGATGTGGCGAAGCCGGACGGCAAGACCGACGGGCTCGTGCGCGCCTGGGTGCCGCTGCCGGCCTTTTCCGAGGACCAATGGTTCCGCCCCGGCGGCAGCACCTGGTCCACCAATGCCGCCACCGCCGAGGTGGTCGGCGATCCGCGGTTCGGGGCGCAGATGCTGGCGCTCGAATGGTCGGCGCGCGAGCCGGCGCCCTCGGTGGAGATCAACAGCAAGATCGCGACCCGCAACCGGGCGGTGGACCTCTCCAAGCCCGGCACCGCCGCCCCGCTCGGGGACAAGGAGCGCGTGATGTTCCTGGCCGCCACCGACCTCATTCCCACCGACGGCATCGTCAAGCAGACCTCGGACAAGATCACCTCCGGCGCCAAGGACGAGATCACGAAGGTCCGCGCCATCTATGAATGGATCGTCGAGAACACCTATCGCAACGCCGCCACGCGCGGCTGCGGGGTGGGCGATATCGCGGCCTTGCTGAAGAGCGGGGACCTTGGCGGCAAGTGCGCCGATCTGAATGCCCTGTTCGTCGGCTTGGTGCGCGCAGCCGGCATTCCCGCCCGCGATGTCTACGGCCTGCGGGTGGCGCCCTCGAAATTCGGCTACAAGAGCCTCGGCGCCAATTCCGAAGTGGTGACGAAGGCGCAGCATTGCCGCTCGGAAGTGTTCCTCACCGGCTATGGCTGGGTGCCCATGGATCCGGCCGATGTGCGCAAGGTCGTGCTGGAGGAGCCGCCGGGCAAGCTGGGCATCGACGATCCCAAGGTGGTGGCCGCCCGCAAGACCCTGTTCGGCGCCTGGGAAGGCAATTGGATGGCCTATAATGACGCTCACGACGTGGCGCTGCCCGGCTCCAAGGGGCCGAAAGTGGGCTTCCTCATGTATCCGCAGGCGGAGACCGTGGCCGGCCGGCTGGATTGCCTCGACCCCGACACCTTCCGCTATTCCATCCGCGCGACCGAGATTTCGGTCTGAGCCTGTCTCCCGCCGAGCCCCCGTCGTGTCGCGGCGGGGGTATCGTCGGACCCGTGAGTGAGAGACGCCCCGCATGACCGAGACCGCCTTCCGCCTCACCAGCCTTGCCCATGGTGGCGGCTGTGGCTGCAAGCTTGCCCCTTCCGTGCTCCAGGAGCTTCTGGGCGGACAGCCCATTGCGCATCCCTTGGCGCATCCCTTGGCGCAGCCATTCGCGAAGCTGCTGGTGGGCACGGAAACCGGGGACGATGCGGCGGTCTGGGACCTGGACGGCGAGACCTGCATCGTCGCCACCACCGACTTCTTCATGCCGGTGGTGGACAATCCCGACCATTTCGGCCGCATCGCTGCCACCAATGCGATTTCAGACGTCTATGCCATGGGCGGCACGCCCATCATGGCGCTGGCGATCCTCGGCATGCCGCTCGGCAAGGTGGATACGCAGATCGTCCGCGAGATCCTCCAGGGCGGAGCTGCGGTGTGCGCGGCGGCGGGCATTCCGGTGGCGGGGGGCCATTCCATCGACACCGGGGAGCCCATCTATGGCCTCGCCGTCATCGGCACGGTGCGCAAGAGCCAGATCCGCCGCAACAGCGACGCCAAGCCCGGCGATGCGCTGATTCTCACCAAGGCGCTGGGCATCGGCATCTATTCCGCCGCCTTCAAGAAAGAGGCGCTCTCCCCCGACGCCTATGAGGAGATGATCGCCTCCACCACCTTGCTCAACAAGGTCGGCGCCACGCTGGCGCAGGACGAGGCGGTGCACGGCGTTACCGATGTCACCGGCTTCGGTCTGCTCGGCCATGGGCTCGAAATGGCGCGCGGCTCGGGCGTGCGGCTGCGCATCGAGGGCGGCGCCCTGCCGGTGCTGTCCCATGCCGAGGCCCTGGTTCGGCAAGGGTTCGTCACCGGCGCGTCGCATCGCAATTGGGCCAGCTATGGCGCGGGCATCGAGCTGCCGGCGGGGATGGAGGACTGGCAGCGCCATCTGTTGACCGACCCGCAGACTTCCGGCGGGCTGCTGGTGTCGGTGGCGCAGGAGGAAGCGGACCGCGTGCTGGGCGAGATCCTCGCCGCCGGCTATCCCGCCGCGCGCCGCATCGGCCGGGTGGAGGCGGGGGAGGCGAAGGTTCGGGTGGACGCCTGACGTCTCGCCGATCGGGCCTTGCACCGTGCGGTTGTCGGACGAAAGGGAACGCGGATCCCCCATCGGGCGTTGGCAGGTGTGAAAACACACAGCCCGGAGGGCGCGCCTTGATCCGTTCCACTGCGTCGGCGACATCTCTCGCCGCTTGTCTTGTCTCTCTCGCCCTCGGTGTCGGCATGGCGCCGCCGCTGTCGGGCACAGCTTTCGCGCAGGCTATTGTGAGCCCACCTCCGCCGGGGAGTCCGCAAGTGCCGGCCGAGAAATCCGGGCAGCCGCTCAATGCCGACCAGGGCTGCGATGCGACGGCCGCGGCGACGCCGCCGGCGCAGGGCGAAAGCTCCGGCACCGCGCCGGGCGGCGCGGGATCGACCGGCTGGTCGGGCGGCACGGGCGGATCCTATATCGGCACCCACCCGTCCGGCTCATCAGGATCGACGACGGACCATCCGGCGACGGTGCAGGGCGTCAATCCGTCCGTGGTCGGACCGAGCCGCAAGGATTGCTGAGGCCGCCTCAGATCTCTTGCGTTCCAGAGGATCGGCACACGTCCGCGAGAGCGGCGCGCGCCTTGCCTTCGGCCCCCGCCGAGGCCTCGATCCTGTGCCAGGACATGGCGCCGAGGTCATAATCGGCCTGCCGGCGCACCACCTCGGCCGTGGCGTCGGAGGCATCGCCCCGGCGCTGCTCGACCCGCGCGACGAGGGTATCGACCGGCGCGTCCAGCCACAGGCCGAGGAAATCCGCGCTCGTTGTCCCCGCCACGGCTTCGATGGCCTCGCGCTCCTGCGGCCGTGCATGGACCGCATCGGCGATCACGGCCTGGCCCGCCGCCAGCGCCAGCGCCGCCCGTGAGCGCATCCGCTCGTACACCGCTTGCGTTGCCTCGGACGTATAGGCGTGCGGCGGCAGCGTCTCGGTTTCGCCGACGCCCGCCATGCGTTTGCGTTCGATATCGCTGCGCAGGATCACGGCCCCCGGTGCCCGTCCGATGCCGGGCGCGAGCGCGGCCGCAAGCGTGCTCTTGCCCGTGCCCGACAATCCGCCGATGGCCAGCAGGACCGGCTTCGCCGGGGCCAGGAACGCGCGCGCCTCATCGAAATAATGGGCGATCTCGCCGCGCGCCGCCGCCTGCCGCTCGTCCGGCAGATGCGCGAGGCCCGCCGCCTGCACTTTCGCGCGGATCGCGGCGCGCAGGCTGAGGAACAAGGGCAGCGCCGCGAGCCCGGCATAATGCTCCGCCGGTCCCGCCCACAGATAGCGGTTCAGCACCGCGTTCGCCGCGCCCGGAAGGCCGCGCTCCCACAGATCCATCAGCAGAAAGGCGAGATCATAGAGCACGTCGCAGATGGCGATGTCGTCGTTGAACTCGATGGCGTCGAACAGCACCGGCGTGCCTTCCAGCAGCACGATGTTGCGCAGGTGCAGATCGCCATGGCAGCGCCGCACATGGCCCTGCGCCGCGCGCGCCCGCAGCAGCGGCGCCACCGCTGCCAGCGCGTCGGACGTGGCGTGCGTGAGGGCGCGCGCCGCATCCGGGGCGAACAGCTCCGGATTATCGGCGAAATCGGCGGCGTTCTGTTCCACGATGCGGGCGAGCGGCGCGGCGGCGTCCGCCGTGTTCCCGATCACCGGCGCCCGGGCATGGGCCGCATGCACCGCGCCGGCGAGGGCGGCGAGGAGGGCAGGGGTGAAGGCATTCTTCTCCAGCCGGTCGAGCGTGCGGGTCTCGTCGAAGCGGCGCATCTTCACGGCATAATCCACCGGCACGCCGGCGCCCCCCAAGGCAAGGCCATCCTGGGCAAGCCCGCCCGTGCCGCGCCTGTCGGCCGTGCGCACGATGGGCACGACGCCGAGATAGATTCCCGGCGCATTGGCGCGGTTCACCTCCAGCTCGCGTTCGCAGGCCGCGCGCCGCTTCTCCAGGGTCGAGAAATCCATATAGGGGAAGGCGACGGCGCGCTTCACCTTGTAGGCGACATCGCCCGCGAGGAAGACGGCGGCGCCATGGGTGTCGATGCGCGAGACCGGCGCGCCGCCGTGAGTTTCCGGATCTGCCAGGAAGGCGAACACCGGGTTCTGGTCCGCGACCACATGGCTGTCCATGGCCCAAAGCTCCGCGTGCCGGGGAATGCCTGAATATCCTTATGCCGGAAGCCGGCCGCCTTGATACGCCTCATTGGGCCGGCGCGGAACAAGGGGCAAGCTCGTCTTTGCCCTTCTGGAGCCGCACGGGGCGGAGGCGCATGCGCCGGCTCATCTTGATGGAATCCTTATGCCCACCGGCAAATCCCGGATCGCGGCTTTATGCGCCGTGGGTCTAGGACACCCCTACGCAAGGAGTGCTCCATGCTTGACCTCATCTACCTCGTTCTCGGCTTCGCCTTCTTCGCTTTGATGGCGCTCTACCTGCGCTTCGTGGCGCAGGCCTGAGGAGGAACCCATGCTCGACCTCGTTCTCGGTGCGGCGGTGAGCCTCTCGCTCGCCGCCTATCTCGTTTTCGCATTGGTACGCCCCGAGCGGTTCTGACCGCAGCTCCGCCCGATCCCCCCAAACGCTTTTCTCAGGTGATGCAACGCCATGACCTCCAACGGCTGGCTTCAGATCGCGATCCTCTTCATAGCGGTGGTGGCATGCGCCATCCCGCTCGGTCGCTTCATGGCCCGCGTGTTCGCGGGTGAACGCAATTTTCTTTCCCCCGTGCTCGCCCCCGTCGAGCGCGGCCTCTACCGCCTTGCCGG
Organism: Roseixanthobacter finlandensis; assembly: GCF_043195105.2. Lineage (NCBI taxonomy): Bacteria > Pseudomonadati > Pseudomonadota > Alphaproteobacteria > Hyphomicrobiales > Xanthobacteraceae > Roseixanthobacter > Roseixanthobacter finlandensis. The sequence continues at coordinate 2,090,605 of NZ_CM195536.1, forward strand.
GGTCGATCCCGACAAGGAGCAGGGCTGGGTCGCTTATACGCTCGGCATGCTGGCGCTGAATGCCGCCGGCTTCGCGCTGCTGTATGCGATCCTGCGCCTGCAAGGGGTGCTGCCGGTGAACCCGCAGGGCTTCGGCGCCCTGTCGCCGGATCTCGCCTTCAACACGGCGGTGAGCTTCGTCACCAACACCAATTGGCAGGCTTATGGCGGCGAGACCACCATGAGCAATTTCAGCCAGATGGTGGGGCTGACGGTGCAGAACTTCCTGTCCGCCGCCACCGGCATCGCGCTCGCCATCGCCTTGGTGCGTGGCTTTGCCCGGTCCGGCGCGGCGGGGGTGGGCAATTTCTTCGTCGATGCCACCCGCGCGACGCTCTACATCCTGCTGCCGCTCGCCTTCGTCACCGCCCTGATCCTCGTGGCGAGCGGCATGCCGCAGACGCTGGACGGGTCGTTCACGGCCACCACGCTCGACGGCGCGCAGCAGACCATCTCCATCGGCCCGGTCGCCTCTCAGGTCGCCATCAAGCAGCTCGGCACCAATGGCGGCGGCTTCTTCAACGTCAATGCCGCCCATCCGTTCGAGAATCCGACCGCGCTCGGCAACATGCTGCAAGTGTGGCAGATGCTGGTGGTCTCCACCGCCATCATGTTCGCCTTCGGCCATCTGGTGGGCGACAAGCGCCAGGCCAAGGCGCTGGTTACGGTCGTGTTCGTGCTGCTGATCGTCGGCGTGGCCGTGGCCTATTGGGCGGAAGCGGCCGGTACGCCGGTGCTGCAGCACGCGGGGCTGGACCCGGCCGGCGGCAATATGGAGGGCAAGGAAGTGCGCTTCGGCATCGCGCTCTCGGCGCTGTGGGCGGCGGTCACGACCGGGCTTTCCTGCGGCGCGGTGAATGCGATGCACGGCTCCTTCACGCCGCTCGGCGGCATGGTGCCGCTGGTGCTGATCAAGCTCGGCGAAATCCTGCCGGGCGGCGTCGGCTCGGGCCTCTACGGCCTGCTGGTGATGGCCATCATCGCCGTGTTCGTGGCCGGCCTCATGGTGGGCCGCACGCCGGAATATCTCGGCAAGAAGATCGAGGCCAAGGAAGTGAAGATGGCGGTGCTGGCGAGCCTCGTGCTGCCCATCTTCGTGCTCGGCTTCACCGCGCTCGCCGCCAATCTTTCGGGACCGGCTGCCGGTATCGGCAATGGCGGCCCGCACGGCCTGACCGAGGTGCTCTATGCCTATGCCTCCGGCACCGGCAATAACGGCTCGGCCTTCGCCTCGCTCTCGGCCAACACCCCCTGGTGGAACACCACGCTCGGCATCGCCATGCTGTTCGGCCGCTTCGCTTATATCGTGCCGATGATGGCGATTGCCGGCTCGCTCGCCGCCAAGCCGCGCCTTACCGCCTCCACCGGCACCTTCCCGACCCATGGGCCGCTGTTCGTGGGCCTCCTCATCGGCGTCATCTTGATCCTCGGTGGTCTGCAATTCTTCCCCGCGCTCGCCCTCGGCCCGATCGCCGAGCAGGTGCAGATGCTGGCCGGCAAGACCTTCTGAGGAACGGAGAAAGAAATGTCCGCAAAAAACGTCTCCTCCATCGCCAGCCCCGATTTGATCGGCCGGGCCGCGATCGATGCCGTCAAGAAGCTCAATCCGCGCTCCTTGATGAAGAATCCGGTGATCTTCGTCACCGAAGTCGTGGCGACGCTCGTCACCGCCATTTTCCTGCGCGACCTGCTCACCGGCGCGCCGGTGTCCTTCACCGGCCAGATCATGGGCTGGCTGTGGTTCACCGTGTTGTTCGCCAATTTCGCGGAAGCGGTGGCGGAAGGGCGGGGCCGCGCCCAGGCGGAAAGCCTCAAGCGCGCGCGCACCGATACGATGGCGAAGAAGCTCGCCGACCCCAGGAACCGCGAGCGCTTCACCCGCGTCTCGGCGCTGGACCTGAAGGTGGGCGATCTGGTGCTGGTGGAAGCCGGCGACCTCGTGCCCGGCGACGGCGAGATCATCGAGGGCATCGCCTCGGTGAACGAAGCCGCCATCACGGGCGAGAGCGCCCCCGTCATCCGCGAAAGCGGCGGCGACCGCTCGGCCGTGACCGGCGGCACCACCGTGGTGTCGGACTATGTGGTGGTACGCATCACGGCGGCCGCCGGCTCGTCCTTCCTCGATCGCATGATCGCTTTGGTGGAAGGCGCCGAGCGGCAGAAGACGCCGAACGAGATCGCCTTGACCATCCTGCTGGTGGGCATGACGCTGATCTTCCTCATCACCGTCGTGACGCTCTATGGCCTCGGCCTCTATGGCGGCACCAAGCTGGCGGTGCCGGTTCTGGTGGCGCTGCTGGTGACGCTGATCCCGACCACCATCGGCGGCCTGCTCTCGGCCATCGGCATCGCCGGCATGGACCGCTTGGTGCGCCATAATGTGCTGGCCATGTCCGGCCGCGCGGTGGAGGCGGCGGGCGACGTGGATACGCTGCTGCTGGACAAGACCGGCACCATCACCTTCGGCAATCGCATGGCGACCGAGATCATCCCGGTTCCGGGCGTGAGTGCGCGGGACGCCACGCAGGCGGCGGTGCTGGCCTCGCTCGCCGACGAGACCGCGGAAGGGCGCTCCATCCTTGCCCTGGCGCGGGAGACCTTCGGCATCGACGTGACCATGGTGCCGGACGGGGCGAGCTTCGTGCCCTTCTCCGCCGCCACCCGCATTTCCGGCATCGACCTCGCGGGCCGCAAGGTGCGCAAGGGCGCGGTGGACGCGGTGCGCCGCTTCGTGTCGGAAGGCCTTACGGGCAAGACGAGCGAGCCGGCCGAGTTCAACGCGGCGGTGGATCGCATCGCGCGTTCCGGCGGCACGCCGCTGGGGCTTGCGGAAAACGGGCGCCTGCTCGGCGTCATCCATCTGAAGGACGTGGTGAAGCCGGACATCAAGGAGCGCTTCGCCGAATTGCGCCGCATGGGCATCCGCACGGTGATGGTGACGGGCGACAATCCCGTGACCGCCGCCGCCATTGCCTCCGAGGCCGGCGTCGATGATTTCATCGCCGAGGCCACCCCACAGGACAAGCTGAGCTATATCCGCAACGAGCAGCGGCGCGGCCGGCTGGTGGCCATGTGCGGCGACGGCACCAATGATGCGCCCGCCTTGGCGCAGGCGGACGTGGGCGTCGCCATGCAGAGCGGCACCCAGGCCGCCCGCGAGGCCGGCAACATGGTGGATCTCGACAGCGATCCCACCAAGCTCATCGAGATCGTCGGCATCGGCAAGCAACTGCTCATGACGCGCGGTTCGCTGACCACCTTCTCCATCGCCAACGATGTCGCGAAATATTTCGCCATCATCCCGGCGCTGTTCATCGTCGCGATCCCGGAATTGAGCGTGCTCAACGTCATGGGCCTGTCGACGCCGCAGAGCGCCATTCTCTCGGCGGTGATCTTCAACGCCCTGATCATCATCGCGCTGATCCCGCTGGCCTTGCGGGGCGTGCCCTACAAGCCCGCCAGCGCGGAAAGCGTGCTGGCCCGCAACCTGCTGATCTATGGCCTCGGCGGCATCCTGGTGCCGTTCATCGGCATCAAGCTGATCGATCTCGCCGTGACCGCCCTTGGTCTCGCCTGAAACTCACCTTGCTTGAACTTTGCCTCGCCTGAAGGAGGCGCAAATGTTGACCCAGCTTCGTCCCGCCATCGTCCTGGTCGCCGCGTTCACGGTGATCACGGGCCTCGCCTATCCGCTCGCCGTCACCGGCATCGCCCAACTGGCCTTTCCCGCCGCCGCCAACGGCAGCCGGATCGAGCGCAACGGCGTCGTCGTCGGCTCCGCCTTGATCGGCCAGAAGACCGAGGGTGCCGGCTATTTCCATCCCCGGCCCTCGGCGGCGGGAGAGGGCTATGACGCCGCCAACTCCTCCGGCAGCAACCTTGCGCCCACCAGCGCCAAGCTGAAGGACCGGATCCTCGCCGATGTCGCGGCGCTCCGCGCGGAGGGCATCACCGGCGAAATCCCCGCCGATGCTGTCACCACCTCCGGCAGCGGGCTCGATCCGCACATCTCGCCCGCCTATGCGCAGGACCAGGTGAAGCGCGTCGCCGCCGCCCGCAATCTTCCGGAAGACAAGGTGCGCCAGGTGGTGGCGCAGAATATCGAGTCGCGCGAACTCGGCGTTTTCGGTGAGCCGCGCGTGAACGTGCTGAAACTCAACATCGCGTTGGACGCGCAAAAATGATTGCCACGGGTGGGCCGGTTCGCGAAGGATCGGCCCATCCATTCCCGCAAGCCCGCCCCAGAGCAGCGCATCAGCAAGGGACTTGAAAGTGCAGGACAAGCCGCGCGCGTCTCCCGATGCCCTCCTCGCCAAGGCCGCGCGCGAGGGCAAGGGAAAGCTGCGCGTGTTTCTCGGCGCCGCGCCGGGCGTTGGAAAGACCTATGCCATGTGCCAGGCGGCGCGGGCCGCGAAAGAGGGCGGCACCGACGTTGTGATCGGCATCGTCGAGACCCACGGGCGCCGCGAGACCGAGGCGATCACCGAGGGGCTGGAGACCTTGCCCCGCAAATCCATCGCCTATCGCGGCCGACTGGTGCCGGAATTCGATCTTGATGCCGCTTTGGCGCGCCGCCCGGCGCTGCTTCTGGTGGACGAATATGCCCACACCAACGTCCCGGGCAGCCGCCACCCCAAGCGCTGGCAGGACGTGCGCGACATCCTCGACGCCGGCATCGACGTGTGGACCACGCTCAACATCCAGCATCTGGAGAGCCTGAACGAGGTGGTGCAGCGCATCTCCGGCGTGCGGGTGCGCGAGACCGTGCCCGATACCGCGCTCCAGGAGGCGGACGAGGTGGTAATGGTGGACCTGCCGCCCGACGAGCTGCTGAAGCGGCTCGCCGAGGGCAAGATCTACATCCAGGATACGGCCGCGCGGGCGATCGAGAATTTCTTCAAGCCCACCAATCTCACCGCTTTGCGCGAGCTCGCCCTGCGCCGGGTGGCGGCGCGGGTGGACAGCGATCTCGTCGAGCATATGCAGGGCGGCGCCATCGAGGGGCCGTGGGCGGCCGGCGAGCGCATCCTGGTGTGCGTCGGCCCCGACGCCTCGGCCCAGCGGGTGGTGCGCGAGGCCAAGCGCCTTGCCGATCTTGCCGATGCGCCCTGGTTCGCCATTACCGTGGAGCGCCCCGGCGCCTTGCCGAGCCTCGCCGAGCGCCAGCGCATCCAGGAGGCGCTGCGCCTCGCGGAGAGCCTCGGCGCCGAGACGCGGGCGCTGGTGGGCAATGATCTGGTGGCCGAGCTGCTGCGTTTCGCGCGGTTCGAGAATGTGACGCAGATCGTGGTGGCGCAGGCGCGCCCCTCGCGCCTCAACCGCCTGTTCTGGCGTACCCTCGCCGATGCATTGGTGCGCAAGGCGCGGGGCATCGCGGTGCATGTGGTCACTTTCGGCGATGAGAGCGAGGCGGCGCCGGTCCGCCATGTCCGACCGGCCGCGCCCCATGGCGATACAATCGGCTATGTGGTCGCGGCGGGGTCGGTGGCGCTCGCGACGGTGGCGGGGGAGGGGCTCACGGACTTGGTGGCGCTGCCCAATGTCTCCATGGTCTATCTGCTGGCGGTGCTGGTGCCGGCGATCCAATTCGGCGTGCGGGCGGCGGTGTTCGCCTCCCTGCTGTCGGCGCTGACCTATAATTTCTTCTTCATCGACCCGGTCTACACCTTCACCATTGCGCGGCCGCACGAATTGCTGGCCCTGACCATCTTCCTCATCATTGCAGTGCTGATTTCGGCGGTGGCCGGGCGCTCGCGCGAGCGGGCGGATGCGGCGGCGATCCGCATGCGGGCGGCACGGCGGCTGTACGAATTCACCCGCAAGCTCTCCGCTTTGGTGGAGTCCGGCGCGGTGGCGGAGGCGGCGGCCTCCGAGATCCAGACCATTCTCGGCCGCTCCACCGCCATTCTGGTGCCGCACGGGACGCAGATGACGCTGGCGGCAGCCTGGCCGCCGGAAGACCGGCTCGACACCGCATCCATGAGCGCGGCGCGTTGGGCCCTGGAGCGCAACGAGCCGGCCGGCGCCGGCACCGGCACCTTGCCGAGCGTGCCCTGGCTGTTCCTGCCGTTGCGCGCCCGCGACACGCAGGTGGGCGTGATCGGTATCGAATGCGCGGGACCGTCCGGTCCGCTCGATCCGGAATCGGCGGTGCTGCTCGATACGCTCGCGGACCAGACCGCGGTCGCCCTCGACCGCTCGGCACTCGCCGACGAAATGGCCGGCGTGAAATCGGCGGCGGAAACCGAGCGGGTGCGCAACATCCTGCTGGCCTCCATCAGCCACGATTTCCGCACGCCTTTATCCTCTATCCTGGGCGCCGCCACCTCGCTGATCGATTACGGCACCCGCATCGCGCCCGAGCAGCGGCGCGACCTGCTCTCGCAAGTGCGCGAGGAGGCCGAGCACCTGGACGGCATGGTGCGGAACCTGCTGTCCATGACGCGCCTGGAAGCCGGCGCGCTCGATCTGCGGCGCGACTGGACCGACATCAACGAAGTGATCCACCAGGCGGTCGCCCTCGCCAAGCGGCGCGGGGCGACCCAATTGTTCGCCGTGGAGAGCGAACAGGACCTGCCGCTGGTGTTCGCGGACCAGATCCTGCTCAACCAGGCGCTTGCGAACGTGGTGGGCAATGCCGTGCGCTATGCCGGGCCCGGCGCCCATGTGGTGCTCGCCGCGCGGCGCGCTGGCGACCTGCTGGAAATCTCCGTCACCGACGACGGTCCCGGCATCGCGCCCGATCTGCTGCCCCATGTGTTCGAGAAATTCGTGCGCGCCGTGCGCGAGGGCGCGGACGGTGGGGAAGGCTCCGGGCTGGGCCTCGCCATCGCCAAGGGCATCGTCGAGGCCCATGGCGGCAGCGTGCGCGCGGAAAGCCCGGTGGATGGCGACGGGCGCGGCGCGCGGATCATTTTTTCGCTTCCCATCGGCGGCGCGCCCGCCGCCGCGGCAATGTGAGACACCGTCATGAGCCTCGGCAAGATCCTGGTGGTGGACGACGAGCCGGCGATCCATCGCTTCCTCGCCCCGGCGCTGATGGCGGCCGGTTATGAGGTGGCGGCGGCGGAGGATGGCGGCCGCGCTTTGCGCGAGATCGCCACCCATCCGCCAGACGCCGTGGTGCTCGACCTCGGCTTGCCCGACATGGACGGCAAGGATGTGATCCGCCGCCTGCGCGGCTGGTCGCAGGTGCCGGTGATCGTGCTGTCGGCGCGCGACCGCGAGGCGGAGAAGATCGAGGCTTTGGATCTCGGCGCCGATGATTTCGTCAATAAGCCGTTCGGCATTGGCGAATTGATGGCGCGCATTCGCGCCGCCCTGCGCCATCGCGCCGGCGATGTCTCGGAAGATCCGATTCTGCGCGTGGGTCCGATCGAGATCGACCGTCCACGCCATCGCGTCACCCGCGACGGGGAGGAGGTAAAGCTGACGCCGAAGGAGTTCGATCTTCTGGTGTTTCTCGCGCGCCATGAGGGCAAGGTGGTGACGCACCACCAATTGCTTACCACCGTATGGGGGCCGGCCCATGGGCAGGATACCCAATATCTGCGGGTCTATGTGGGGCAGCTGCGCCAGAAGCTGGAACTGGACCCGAGCGCGCCCGCGCTCATTCTCACCGAGCCGGGCATCGGCTATCGCGCCGGCGCCATGGGGTGACGGGGCTGAAGGGTGAGGGGGCGACTGTTCCGCCTTAAGGCCGAGCGGTTGCCCGTCGCGTCGCCGTGACGGGCGCTGTCGCAGGAGGGGCCGCGCGCTCAGGCGGCGTGCGAATAGGCCCCGAACCGATGCTCCGAAAGCCCGAACGCCTGCGACCAGGTTTCGAACGCGACCCAGGCGCGGGCCCGCATTTCCGGCGTGCGGGCGTGCTCCATCTGGGCCAGGAGCATTTCGGCATATTCTCCCACTTCGTCCGCCTCATGGGCGTGCAGGAAGCCGATGGCATCCTCCAGGCCGCGGACATGGTGGTCTTCCCCGCCAATGAAAATACGCAGCGGACGCAACACGTTACTTGGGGATTGTGTTTGCATCTTATTCCCTCCAAGGTCGCGCTTTGCCGTTCCCCTGCCGCCCAATGCCCGCCGCTCGCGCGCAAGCGCGAAGCGGAATCTGGCCAGCAAAGGAGTGCGTGCCCACAGGTATCGCGCCTATGGGACAACACGGCTTAAACGCGCGTGTGATCCTTAGGTTCCACCCGCGAGGAAGAAAATTCAAACGCAATTTCAAACAAAAGATGGTGCGCTGCGATGCCGCCGGAGCGCGGTAGGGCCTACCGGGCGGGGCGATCGGTGAAGCGAAAAACTGGTGGGCCCGGCAGGACTCGAACCTGCAACCAGACCGTTATGAGCTTTCTTCGTGTCTTGGAAAGTGGCGCCGTTATTGGGAAAGACCTGTCCGCAAAAGGCTCAATTTGACCGAGAAACCCATTACCGGCCCCAATGACCATGTTCATCGAACCGGCAAGCAAACCGTCATTTCGCAGACACCTGCCGTGGTTTGACGAAATCGAGCGACGCGGCGGCCTTCTGGAGATGCCTCGGAGAAAAGCGGGCGTAGACGCGCCGGGTGATCCTGCTGTCTTCGTGTCCGAGATATTGCGCGATCTCCTCAATATCCACGCCATCCTCCGCCATCCAAACGGCGGCGGTGTGGCGCAGCACGTGCGGCGTCACAGCCTCAAGTCCCGCGGATTCCACAGCCGCTCCAAAGCCGGTCTTAATCGACGCAATCGGCTCTCCGTTCCACTCGATCACGTGGGTGGTCAGGGCTCCCTTTTTCGCCTCTTGGAGCGCTGCCATCAGGGTGCCGTTGATCGGCACCGTGGCGCGTCCTTTTCGGGTCATGGAGTCCGGGAGAGCGAGGCGAATCTGTTCGCGCTCCAGATCAACGCGATCCCATGTCAAGTCCAGCACCGCGCCGACGCGCGCCGCGGTCGTGAGCATGAGGATGATGGCGAGGCGGATATGGGGGGCGCTTGCCGCTTCAAGCAGCTTGCCGGCCTCCGCGCGGGTCAGATAGCGCTCTCTCGGCTTCGGCTTTGACGGGCGCTCGATCCGGGGGGCATATTCGATCAGCTTGCTATCGGCGGCCCATACGAGGACCGTGCGCAGATGGCCGAGCTCGGTCCAGATGGTGCCGTCTGCTGTCGCCCCGCGCTTTCCGGTAACGCGCCGCTTGGCGGTGTAGCTGCGGCAGAGGTCTATCGTGATGTGCTTCGGCTCCAGGTGGCCGAAGGTCGGCTTTAAAAAAGGCCACTCGAAGCCCATGGACCGCACCACGCGCCGGCCCTCTTTTTCCTTCAGATAAGCGCGCCACAACTCTTCGACGGTCACGCCGTCGCGCCGGCTGAGGCCTAGGACGAAATCTGCTTTTGTGCGCTCTGCCTCTTGGCGAGTGCCCGCGTCAAGGCGGTATCGCTTTCGCTTCCCGTCTTCCCACCAGGAGACGACCCACCGGCCGTTGAGCCGTCCGAGCTTGTATTCTGGGTCTTGCATCGCTCGTATTCCTCCACGGCAGAGGCGGGGATCCTAAGGAGCCGGCCGCCCAGGCGGAAGTGCCCTAGTGCGCCATCCCGGATCAAATTGCGAACGTGCTTTTCCGAGCATCCCCAGCGCGCCGCCACCTGCTGCGGGCGCATGGGCCGGTCTGTGAGGATCGTTTCTGCCGTGAGGCAGTGGGTGCCCACCATGCCTTTAGCCCTCCGCCGTGCCGTATTTGGGAACAATCAGCCAGTCTCCTGGCATATTGTCATCAGGTTCCAAGCGCCACTTGTCGTCGCCCGCGAATGAAGCGCGAAGATCCACAGGGCATAGGCACACATGCTTCAGCCGAGCGAGACACCCTTCTCGCGCCTCCGGAGGGGCGGCATAATCGCCGAGAAGGACAATAGCCTCGTCCGGGATGAACGATTCCAGATCCCTGATGCTCGTCACCTCTTGCTGCATGGCTTCGCAATACATTGTCGTGCACATGCCCTCAGCCCTCCTCGCCAGTTCGCCGCGCATCTACGGCCTCGGCATTCTCCGGCGCGTGCACGGGGCAGCCAACTGTGAAAACGAAGAGCCCATCCCGCCCACGCCAGCCCTGCCCATGGTGGTTGTCGATCATCGGACAAACGCCCCCCATAGCCTGGGCAAGCTCGGAGCCTGGGTTCGGTGGGAGGATGTGTTGATCACTTTTCATCGTCAATCACCGTTCGGAAGAAGCGTTTCAACTTTTCAATTTCAGGAGTATCGTAAAGCCTGTTACGATGACCGCATTTAGGGCATATGAAGTTTCCTTCCCCCATACGGGTATCGCCGTCTCCGGAATGGTCGTAATACGTCTGCCTGAATTCTGTATCCTTGATAAAGCTTAACTCTCCGCATCCTCTTCCGTGCACATTCCCCGTACATGTGAGGAGCGTGTTTTCAATTTGCCTATGACGCGCCTCTCCGTTCCTTATAAGGACTTCGTTAGCTGCGGAAACTTCCGCTTCAGACGGCCCTCCCAGCGGCGGCTGGAAATAAGCGATCGGGCTCATTACGCCGGCTCCTTGTGCTTCTCGAAATAGGCGCGGAAATCCGCACCGCACCACGTGATATCGTGGTCGCTGTCGCACTCGTTGCAGTCAGTCCGGCACGCCCGCCCCTTGAGGAGCGCCTCGGCTTCCTTAAGCCGCGTGGTAAGGTCTCCGACCGTTCCACCAAGATCCGCAATGTCCATGGCGCGGGCGGCATTCCATGCGGTGAGCGCATCGATGCGGGCGGATGTCGCGATCAATGCGTCAATCGGGGACCCGGTCCAGACGCCGTCTTCGCTAAGATTGGGCGATACATTTTCGACGATAGCGGTGGAGATTTCGTCAGCACGCTTTTCCGCGGCCTCAGCGCGGAAGATGTGGTCCTTCAAGGTGCGAAGCCACTCGCGCCGCATCGCCTCGATCTCGTCTGCCGCTTCCAGCATCATCGCCCACGCCCCATTCGGTGCGACAGGATTCCCGTCTGCATCCCGAGACAGACCCCCGCGATTGGTGATGTGCGCTCGCATGCGCTCTACGATGTCGGTCATTGCTTCTGCCCTTCCTTGCCGGGGCCGCTTTCAGACACGCGTCGCAGCCGGCCGGCTGCATCGTCGAATTCGGCCCATGCGCCAGATGACGGATGGTCCACGCGCCAAAGGCCATCTCCCATATGCCAGTGCTTGAGGTCGCCCTTGACGCCAAAATATCGGCGGAATGCCTGGGTTAATCGATCGTTTACCGTCCCGCGCATCACTTCTGTCCTTCCTTAAGAGCGCGAAGATGGGACTCCCATTCACATCGCGTCGGCATCATGCTCTGAAGCATCGACCGATCAGGTTCCGGGCAAACCTTCCACCCCAGCCAGGACAGCTTTTTGAATATCCACCAGCGGATAGGTCTCATGATTTTTGCCCTTCCTTGAGTTCGGCGGCGCGCGCGTCGGCGGCGGCAAAATAAGCGGCGCGATGCTTGAGTAATTCTCCCTTTAGTTCATCTGCCTTGGCATCATTTTGCGCCGCCCGGTTGGCAATAACCCAAACGGCATTCGCTACGGCGTAGTATCGAGGCGCGGGCATATGGCAGGAGCAGAATCCCACCATCTCGTCGATGACATCAAGCATCTCAAAGAGTTCGTCTTTCGGGAGACGGGCGCATTCAATTTCGTCCATCTCACTCCCCTCCCTGCTTGAGGGCGGCGCGGCCGGAAAGCACCGCCTTGAATTCATCTGGAAGCGTGCAGTTTTCGGGCGCGTCGCGGAACATGGGCGCGATATCTTCGTGTCGATATCCGGCGAGTCCGCATCCGATCGGAGTAACCTGAAACGTTAAGTCCGGACGGCGACGGGCGAATTCAAGAAAGGTCCGCACGCTGCGGTCTATTGCCGAAAGGCTGCGGGTTTTCAGCGCTCCGTCTTTCGTAGGGATACCGTAGCTGTGCCCTTGCAGTCCTTCCCCTTGCCCGTAGACAGCGCCCCGGTTCTGCCGCGCCCATAGCGCCGCGCCCGCGCCGTGGCGACCGGCTAGGTTCGAGCCGAAGACGAAAATAGGGGCGTTCATCTCTCACTCCTCCCCTTTGGGAGGGGCCGGCGCCCATTGATCAGGCTGGTGAAAGATCCTCCAGGCGTATGGTTCGATGAACAGTTCCGAGCATACCCAGGCGCCATTGATGAAGACGCCGGTAGCCCCATGATCGAGACATCCCGCACGTCTGACGCGAACCCTCGTGCCGTCGCGCGGCGCGGTATCGATCGGCTGAAAGTCTTGCTCTTGCGCCATCTCCTATCCCTCCTGCTTGGAGAGGTCGGGAACGCCGAGATGGGCAAGCGCGGCGCGGGCACCCGCCTCAAACGCCTTGCGCTTCGTCCCCCGATGATAGGCGTCAACGACTGGATCCGGATGCCGGCAAAACGCCTCGAATGCGGCCTTCGTCGAGGTCACCGCATCAACTCCCGCAGGGGCGGGTGACATCACGTGTGCGAGGTATAGCTTCTCGAATTCTTCCAGAGCGCTGAACCGATCAACAATGCGCTGGATCATAGCTTCAGGCGTCGAGCATCCTTCGCCTTGGAAGGTCGAGAAGCTATACTCCCCATCACCCCCGGTAAGACGGTCAATCTCCTGCGCAGCGTCCTCGCGCCCGTCTCGCTTGCCTAGTTCATAGGCTTCGTCTGGATCATCCTGATTGACGCCCGCAGGGGTGGGAGCGGGCTCTATCAGGGCGGAGCGGATGCGCTGTTCATAGTCGGCCTGGCATGCGCCCATAGCAGCTTCTGATGTTGAGAAGCGCTCATTTCCTAAGGTTGTGGAGAAATCTCCAACACCCTCATAAATCCGGTACCCCCAATCGAAAGTCGTTTGGGCGCGCCAGAAGCGCGGGTTGGTATCGGAACGCCATTCCCACTCCAGCAACCTCACATTTATCTCGCAGTCACGGGTGGAGATGGCGCAATGGCCTTCTACCCTAGCGAGAGCAGATTCGATATTGTCATAAATCTCACAGTCGGATACCTGTCCGAACTCGTTGATATTATCGCACAATTTTTTGGCGGCTCGATAAAACTTCGAGGCGTTATTCACTTCTACCGATATATGAGTGGATGAGAGGGCCGCGCGCTCTTTCCATCCGCACCACAAATACTGAGCGTAGTGGTTGTGGTAGTATCCATCACTGGATTTTTCGATTGGAAACGATTCCACGGCCCACTTCTCGAACGCCTCGCGCTCTGCATTCTCATTCATGGCCGGTCTCCGTAGTATCCAGGGTCACCAGGGCGAAGGCTTTGACCGGCTTCACCGCACGGCCCTCCCTGCGTTCGACCGGCCCGTCTCCGTGTTGCTCATTCGAGCAACCTGCGTGCGCAATTCAGCCACCTGCGCGGCCTGCTCGAACATCGCCGCCAGCATGTCTCCGCCGGGGCCAAGGCCCTGTGCGCGGGCCGCATCTGCGAGCACCTGCCCTCGTGAACGGATGGCCGTGGCGATATCGGCGCCGAACCGCTTGATCTCTTCATCGGTCATTGGTGCTCTCCGTGATGTCTGGTGCGTTCCTTGCGGCAACAGGCTGATGCTCATCTCCCGTCGCAAAGACAATGGTGTCTACGTCTGCGATATCACGCCGGGCGCGTTGGTCCCATTTGCGATGAACGAAGCCGGGGCGGCCCCAAATGCGGACGGCGCTCCAGTATTCCTCGCTACGGAAGCCGACGAAGTGGACGGCTGGCTCTATTCCAGTATTATAGCCCATTATCGCCTCGTAATCGGTTCTCCGGTGCGTCTATCCACAACAGTCCCGTCAATTTTCTTCTTGACGTTGCTTTCCTTGCTCGCGGAAAACCGGGACGGTCTTTTGACCCCGAGATGCTTCGAACGTACCCGCGCGGTGCGGGATTTCTCTGCCACGTCGGCGCGGGTTTTGCCCTTGTGGCACCAGTCGCAAACCAGCCTGAGATTTGCCTCCCGGTTCTCGCCCCCGTTGATGATCGCCACGACGTGATCCGCCTGCCATGCGTCACCGGGTCCGAGCTTGCGCATGCAGACGGCGCAGCAGCCGCCGGCCCGTTCAAAGACACGGACACGGACGCGGGGCGGGATCTGCGTGTCTGCGCTGGCGCCGATCCACTCGTCTGTGGTGCGGGCCATCTATGCGGCCTCCGTAAGCGTCGCCGGCACGGCGTCGATGTTCCCGAGGCGCGGCACGAAGCTGTAGGCGGCGACCCATGAATTTTCGGACCAAAGGGCACCGTTGTGCAGGTTATTGATCAGATCGCGATAGACCAGACGCGGGTCGGGGTGGCTGTTGATGGGGAGAGCGCCCTTCTTGGCGTTGACGCCCGCCAGACGATGAGCGCCGGGGAGATAGAAGATGTCAGGTTCGCTTCCGTCATCCTCGACTATGCCTTCGGAAATCGCATCCGCCTCGCTGATGTCCTGCAATCTCTGCACCCTCACCTCGGTCACGTAGAGGGTGATGCGGGAGGCCCAGCGGGGCATGAACATGGAGGCGCGATACCGCGCGACGGGCCATAGTCGATCGTGAGACGTGTAATGGATCGGAGCCGACCGCGGCAGATCACGCGGCGGCGTCGGGTCGTAGAGTTTCGTGGTCTTCCATTCCTCCCGGACCCAGAGGCGGTCGCCCGAAGAAGGCTTGCGATGAAGGTCTAAGAGGGCGCGGTCACTGATGCAGATGCGCCCGCCGACCATGCCAGAGGCGTTCCAGTAGTGCTTCCCGTCGGTGACAAAATTATACGGCTGCGGCGTCAGGATGCGCCGCGTCTGCGTCTTGCCCGTGCCTGGGTGCTCGATCTCGCGCAGGATCGCGCGGATCATCGGCGCGCTGAACAAAATAGGCCTATCCATCACTTCTCTCCTCTGTTGGGAGGAGAGGGGAGGGGCAGGTATCCGGCGATCCATTCGTCCGGAAACCCACCGTGTCCTACCGGCGCGGCGACACCCCAGCCGATATCAAACCCGTCTTCGCAGAGGCCTGCGTGTCGGATGGGAAGCTGAAGCCCATTCCAGCGCATCAGGTCTTCGCGGCCCGGCTCGATCCTCGGATAAATGTCCGAGTGCAATACAGCCCAAATCGGCGTGCCGTCTTTCCGCGCATTTTCGATAGGCTGCCACGCCATCACCTCTGCAATGGCGGCGTTTGCGGCTTCTTCGATGCCGAAAATGTAATGGTTGATCGGAGGCGGCGCTGCATCCACACGGATCTGCTTCGCGATCGATGCCGCCACTCTCTCCCTCAGGGTGCGGGAGGCCGGGCCTGGGGGAGACCCGGCCTCCCTATCGCCGGGGTGTGCGATGGGGCTGGGCTGCCCCGGCGAATTCTGTTCGGTGCTCATGCGGCTTCTCCCTGCTTGCGCAGCGTTTCGGGCGAGACGCCAAGCATCCCGGAGATGATTTCGAGGATGGCGGTCTTGGATTGCTGGAACTCGCGCGCGCCCATGGCGCGATGGCTCTGGCTCTTGGCCCGCTTGATCGATATGGCGGAGCCGGAAACCTGAACGAATGCGAACTCGTCCAGGAAGGTCATGGCCGCAACCATCCTGCGGGCCGCCGCAGCCGAGCCGGCATCGACCAGCACTTCGGTGCAATAGCCAGCCTCGATCAGCGCCCGTTTCCGAAGATGTTCCTCGGTGGGATAGAGGTTGGACAGGCTTTCAGGCAGACTGCGCCATGCTTCGCGCAGCCATGCGAATTCGTGCCGATGCGAGACGCCGGAGCGCGGCTCTTCCACCACCAGCGGATACACCTCGCCCACGGTGAAATGCTTGTCGCACATGCGGGCGAAGCGCTGATTATAGGGCGTGAAGCTTTCGCCATCCCAGCGAAAGGGAATCGGGGCAGTGGCGCTCATGACGAAGGCACCTCCGCTCCGAGCTGGCGCAGCGTGCGGATGGCCTCTGACTCCTTGCGTGCCCAGTGCTGTCGGATGCCGTCGACCATCGACCGTGAAAGTTGATCGAGGTGGCATCGCCCTTCATATCGAAGGGTTTCCGTGTTGCTGTGGTATCCCCTCTGTGGGGCAGCGTAGGTTGCCTCGACCTTGACGTTGGTCGCACCGGCAAGGGCCGCGATGCACTTCCTGGCGCCGGTCAGCTTGTCCCGCGCATCGATAATGGCTCGGGCCTGCTCCAGAGTGATCTCATTCGGCATCGGGATATTCCTTTGCCAGACGGAGCCGCTCGTTGAGGTCTTCACGGAGCAAGTCGGGATCGGGGCCGCAGCAATCCGGGCACGGCCGCTCTTCACCGTCATCGTGGGGGAAGCCGCAGCCGGCCTCATAGACCGTGACGCGCTTGACGATGACGCCGGAGCCGCGACAGGTTTCGCATTCGCCGTCCATAGCGGCCTCCCATTGGCAGAAGTCTGGATCTGGACTTTCGCAGGAGCGCGGGCTGTAGGCGCCGCAGAAAGGGCACGGTGTGCTCATGGTCTCACTCTCCCTGCTTACGGTAGGAGGAGAGGGCGGCGAGGGCCACGATAGCCCTATCCCGCGCGGCAGTAAGGGAAGAGTTCGGGATAGCACTCCCGCCGCTCTCAATCACCAGATCACGCAGCGCCGCCACCAGATCGTCATGGGCGTTGCAGGCGCGGACGATGAATTCCGCATCGTTGTGCGCGCCATTCTGATCAACTCGGGCTATTGCCAAAGCGTCATAATCTCCTCGCGGCCCATAGATTGTCCGAGCAAAATTGTCATTCTCGGTTGCCTCGTCGCAAAAATCCCATGGGGTGGACGTATGCGCCCCACCGTCCTTCTTCTCGCTGCTCATGTCTGAGACTCCGTGGTGCTGGAGAGGGCGGAAAGGGCGGCGGCGGAAGCGACTAGCGCGGGCACGCGGCTCGGATCTTCGTTTTGTTCCATGTACTCTTGGAAAAGATCTCCACAATATTCAGTGGCCGTAGCCAAAGAGACAACTCCATCACCCGAGCATAGATCGCACGGGCCTCCGCCTAGAACCTTATGTGCCGGGTCATGCCCGCATACCGGGCAGCCTAATCGTCCGATATCTCCGGGCATCGCCGAAATAAAACCATGGTCCGGATTATTGCAGGTTTCCTTGCCGTCTCCGCCGCATTCCGGGCACACGCAAGTCATCCCCTTCAGCGACGCCGCCAGCCGATCCCGCCCCGCTTCCGCGGCTTCCGCCCGCGCATGTGCGGCCCGGATCATCTCCGCTCCGTTCTGTATGGTCTGCTCAAGGAGGGCGATCTTGGTGCGCAGCTCGGTCAGTTCCGCCGCAACGATGTCCTCACGGATGTACTTGTGGCTATTGGCTTCTGCCTCTGATGTGGTCCAAAAGCCATGTCCATCCTGGGCCAAGCGTGCCCATACCGGCGCCTGCTGTTCGCTCATATTCCGACGCTCCGTGCTAGATCATCGTCAGAGAGAGCCGGCGCGGGCTCCTGCCCCATGCCAGACATGACGTCCAACGCTCTTTTGTAATCCACCCATGAAACGTAATAGGCGGCCACGCGGTCGTAGATCGCCAATGATGCAGGCTTGCTCTCGCGCAGAATTACGAACGTATGCCTGGCTGCCTCTCCGAATGGGCGGATCACTCCACGTAGCCGCTCCATCTCTCGATAGTTCTGGACCGCCGCGCGATCAAATGCGTCGGCCTTTTCCATAAGAGCGGCGACTTCTGCATCTCGGGACTCGCGCGCCATCCGCCACGTTTCCCGCAGGCCAATGGCAATCGCCCGAATTCCGGCTGTCGATCCGAGGTCGCAGACAGGGATGCTGTGCGCCAGGGCTCGCGCCTGGTCTTCGAAGGCGTCGCTCATGCTGCGGTCCCCGTCGAAGTTGTAGTGGGGTTACACACGTCACAACGGCGGGTGCATAGGTCGCAGCCGGCCTCGGCATCGGCGCAAAAACCATCGATGCAGTCGAAGACGTAGCCTTCGCCGCCGCAGTTCCAGCACTCGCCATCGTCATAATCGGCGTCGTATATATCTTCGACGCGCTGGCAGTTCATGCCGCCACAGGACGAGCATTCGGTGTGCGTCAAGGCGGATAGTGGGCCGCGCCACGTGATTGTTGCGGTTCCGCAGCGGTCGCAAATCATGGTCATGCTGCGGCCTTCCCATCGCTATAGCGGCGGATCTGCTCCACCACCTCGGCAAGTTCTTCGTTGAACTGCGCCACGGCGCGCGCGAGTCCGGCGATATAGACCTCGTCACGGACGGCCCGAACGATCAGCGGCGGAAGCTTCGGCCAATAGGTGACAAGGTCGATCCATTCCCGCTCCGCCACCCACATGCCGCCCTGGCATTGCGCCTTGTGCTCGGGGGAAAATTCGCCGGACAGCAGCTTGTCGATCAGGAGATGCGGCGCCGCCGTCTTGATCTCCAAGAGGCCGTCATCCCCTATGAGGCTGTCGGGGCTATAACCCTTCTGCCCGTTGGTGATGAAGCCGACCTGCACCGGCTCCACGTCCTTGATGAAGGCGTAGGCGCTGCGGGCTTCGTCTTCCATGGCGTGGCCACGTTCCATGGCGCCGTTCGTGAACCGCTCCATGGGTTCACCAGTCAGTATTTCGCCTGCGAGCTTGAACATGTAAGTCCGTCTCGTCTTGCTCTCTCCGCCGCCCCGGCCGGAGGCCATGACCGTCGAGAATTCAGAGGCGGTAGGGATGCCTGCGCGGGCGCGAAGCCATTCCTCAGAATTTTGCGCGCAATCGATAATCTTAAGCGAACTCATGGAAGAGCTCCCGTCGTTTGGCGAGATAGACGCCATGGGCTTCTAGCGGTGTGTCGTACGCTCCGAGGTGGAATTGCCTGCCGTGGCATGAAATACGCGCTTCAAATCGTCCTGACTTAGGAATTAGACGTACGCCCATCGGCAGATCATGGCGACGCTTGCGGGTCTTGTGGTTCCAAGCGTTTTCGGTGACGGTGGCTTCGCGAAGGTTCCAGATGCGATCATCAACAGAATCGCCGTTGATGTGGTCAACGCACGGCTCAGGAAAGCGACCGTGCACGGCGAGATAGATCAGCCGCCCGCGTCGAAAAGTTTGGCGTCCAATTTTTACCACCCAATAGGTCTTTCCTCCCCGGCCAGCGCGTCTGGTGCCGGCCTCGCATCCCAGCAACCGAGGGTGATTGTAAGGAGGCTTTTTCCAGAAGAGACGACCGCCCTCGGTGTCGATGACGAACATCTCTTCTAAGGCAGCTTGGGTGATCAACAGGCAGCCCTCCTAATACGTGATGGTAACGTTCGGCACAGCGCCGGTGATGATGAGCTTCAGGACAGTTCGCGCGGTTTCGTCGGCGACGCCGCCAGCCACCAGGGCAGCCAGGGCGGCGCCGTTGATCGTCTTCCGGCGCTCCTTGTCCTGCTTGCGGCGATCAGCTTCCGCCCGTTCGGCGAGGCGCTGTTGTTCCTGCCGGCGCAGCGCATTCGCTTCGGCCTCAGCGGCCCGGAGTTCTGCGTCTTCGGCCGCCCGTTTCAGCGTCAATTCGCGCGCTTCGGATGCTTCACGCTCTCGCCTGGCGGCATCTTCTACCGCCTGCTTTTCAGCGGCGGCCTTGATCTCAGCATCTCGGGTTGCCTTTTCGGCGGCGTCGCGGGCGATCTGCTCTTCGCGGTCCTTCTTGGCCCGCTCCTCTGCGGCGGAACGCAGGGCCGCAAGCTCTGCCTGTTCGGCGTCGTAGCGTTCGCGCGCGGCAATGCCGGTGGTTAGCGCCGCAACGGCGGATTCCTTGGCCTTGGCATATGCGGCTTCATATTCCTCGCACTCGGGGCCTACCGTCACGGCATCGACTTCAGCGAGCGCATCACGCAGCTGCTCGGCTGGGATCTGCAAGTGAGCAATGCCGGCAAGCTGTTCAATGCGGGAAATGGTGCCCTTGTGGCGGTCAATGCGCGCCTCTTCAGCTTCTTCCCATTCCGTGACCGGCTTGCGCACTTCGTCGGACCATTTGTCCAGCGTGTCGCGCACCAGCTTGCGCGTGGCGTCGATCTTCTTCGGGATTTCCTTCTGATCGTCCGCGAGCTGCTTTCCGATGGCCTCAAGCCGGGTCTTGACCTTGGTGACTTTGTGAGCCATCGACTTGATTTCGGCGCGGCCTTTGGCCGTCATCATGTCGCCGGAAAACCCGTCGATTTCCTCCCTCACCTTGGCGAGGAAGGGTTCGATTGCCTTGGGCGTGGTGAAAACGACGAGGGCGCTCGTCGGTTCAATGGTGATGAGTTCGAGGTCCATCACGAGGCCTTTCGCTTGGCGTTGAGCATGGTGAGCGCACAGCTGAATTCGCCCGCGGGCAGATCGATCAGGGCGCCGATTTTGAAATGGGCGCAGAACCGGCGGATGTCGGACCCCGTGTCATCGATCAGCAGGCGGAGTTGATCCACCTGCCCGGCCGAAATGGTCTCGCCTGCGCCGGCTGTCTGCCCGTCGTCGTCGCGATCTTCGCGCGCCCGGATCTGGAAGTTCGTCAGCGCGCGCGCCGTATAGCGCTGCCCGTAGCTGATGGTGCTGCCGACCGCCTGGACGCTGTTCTTGCTCCCGGTGCTGTCGTGCATCAGGGTGATAGAGGTTTCCTCCTGGTGGCCATCCCGGTGGCTCAGGACGCAGGTTACGACCTGCTTTCCATCCGGCGCCGCACTGAGGCGGAAGGAGAGGCCGAAGCCGTGCCGGAATAGGACGGGCTGGATCGCCTCGTTGATGTCTTCCCAGCGAGCATATTTGGTCTCTTGGACCACTCGCTCGCCCCCCTTCTCCTTGATGACGATGCGACCGTTCTGGTCGATCACCGGCAATTCGTTCTGCATGAGGGGCAGGGCCGCGAGGTATGCTTGCCGGGCCTCGTCAGCTCGGATCTGGCGATACATCGCCATCAAGCGTTCGACCTTATCGGCGTCGATCGCAGGATTGGCCGCGGCCTGCATGATGGCGCCAAGAATCGACCCGGCATCAGACTTCGGGGATGAAACCCGGCGTTGAGCAACGGCGCGAGAAGCCGCCCGTACCGCGGGCACCCCGCCCCGGTCAGAGCGCGCCGGCGGCGCCAAGTCGAGCTGGTCAATTTCGTCGAGATATGCTGCCTCACCCACGGCGGCCTCCTTTGATCATTGCGACGGTCAGCAGCAGCCGGACAATCGCATCGGCGCTTGCGGTGATAACGTCCCGCTCCAGGCGGGAGAGAGCGGCCTCAGTCATCGCCCATCTCCGGTGTCCAGTGCGGGACATCCCCATGGGCATCGTCCAGTGGGTCGCGTTGTGCCCGCCTCCGCAGCAGGGGCGAGAGGATCAGGTAGGCGCACACGGCGCCTATGCAGATGAGGATGATGTCGCCGGTCATGGGCTAGTCCGCGACGCGGCGGGCGAGTTCCGCGTACGGGTCATATTCGCGATCCGTCCGGAACATGATCGTGTCGCCGGGCTCGAATGCGTGCGGGGCATGCGTATCGTGCCCGCGCAGGTGCTCCAGGGTTCCGGCGCTGTCCAGAACCGCATAGAGGATGCGCATGCCCTCCGGAGCGGTGTCCGCCTCGAAGACCTGCGCCCGGTCAGCCACGAGTACATGGTCATGGTGCGTCTCGGACTGGCCAATGATCCAGTGTCCGCGCTCCTTCTTCATAGGCTTCGCGCCAGAAGGGATCGCATCAATGCGATAGATGCGCACTTCGCCCTGGGCTCCAAGAGTTTCCAAGATTTTCATTTCATGCTCCTATTTCATCATCTGATGGCGTGTTCGACGGTTAAGAACTTGCATTCTCTGTGTGGCCCACCGACAGTTTTCGGGCTCGTATTTTCCATCATTGTCGATGCGGTCAATTGATAGGTTTGAGGCGTACCCATGAGACAATGCCCATGCTCGGAAGACTTCGAAATCTTCCCATTCGGCGCAGACTGATATTCCTCTGCCCCCGTAGTACTCGTATCTGCTGGCGCGAGGATTCTGTGTCCTATCTCGCATTGCCTGCCATATTCTATAAATCCGAGAGTTCGACCCTCCGTGAGTTGAGCGCGTCGCAGGCATCTGGCGGCGCCAGCACCCACAACTCTGAACAAACCCACGCTTCAGATCCGCGCCCCTGGCGCGCTTTGACGATCCGCACGAGCACTCGCAGACCCATGTAATTGATCCTCTCTCATCGGGGCCGCCGCACGAAACAACTGCAAGACGGCCGAACTTCTGGCCCATCAGGTCAAGGCGGCGCACCTGTTACGTCCTCACTGAGGGAAACTGGAATTCGGAGACGGGGAGTCCCGTCAGCCACGCTTGCGCCTCGATCACCGTCGAGCACTCGGGTGGGATGCCAATCGCAAACTCGCGGTCGGTTCCGCAGCGCGCGTGAATGAACCGGCTCTTGCGATCAAGGTCGGGAAGCTGCACTTCCACCAGGGCACCGCAGTGGGGGTCGGGATGTTCGTCGATCACCTTGGCGCCAAGGTCGCGCAGCACGCGGTGCCAGCCGACGATTTCGATGGCGGACTGCCGCAGCTCCAGATTTTCTTGGCTCAAGGCAATCTTCGCGGTGAGCTTGTCCTTCCGCTCAATCCACTCGGCCGGGATGCGCGTGCCATGCCAGTGGTAGAGAGACCATCCGTCCCGCCACCTGTGGCTGGGTCCATCCTCGCAGTGTGGCCGGCGCCGATCGTCGACCCGAATGAATTCCGGGAAGTCGCTGACGATGCAAAACTCGGGATGCATTACCCGAAAGCCACCCTCGATCGCCGCATGCTCCCAGCTCGCATAAGCCGTATGCTCTGGAAGCTGTAGACCGATGATGTCGCGCATAGCAGTCAGATAACTGTCGTATGCAGCCCACATATTTCCACCCTGATAGACGTTCCCCCACCGGGCTGCGCACATGAGGCCGAACTCTCCCGCAAGCTCGAAGCATGCTAGTTCCGCATCTTTTTCAGCGCTGTCGGTCGCGCTGCGGGTCGCGCTGTCGGTCGCGCCGTAGGTCGCGCTGCGGGTCGCGCTGTCGGTCGCGCTGTCGGTCGCGCTGCCGGTCGCGCTGTAGGTCGCGCTGCGGGTCGCGCTGTCGGTCGCGCTGCGGGTCGCGCTGCGGGTCGCGCTGTCGGTCGCGCTGTCGGTCGCGCTGCGGGTCGCGCTGTCGGTCGCGCTGTAGGTCGCGCTGCGGGTCGCGCTGTCGGTCGCGCTGTCGGTCGCGCTGCCGGTCGCGCTGTAGGTCGCGCTGCGGGTCGCGCTGTCGGTCGCGCTGCGGGTCGCGCTGCGGGTCGCGCTGTCGGTCGCGCTGCGGGTCGCGCTGTCGGTCGCGCTGTCGGTCGCGCTGCGGGTCGCGCCTCGCTGCCCACGATTATGCCAGATTGCCGCAGACGCTCCGTATGCGAAGGCCATCGCCAGCGGCGAAGTGGCGATGACAACCCTCGGCTCTTTCAAGCCGGCTGCGGCGTATAATCCCTTGATCGCCGGGACGATCTTGTCGGGGTCAATCGGATCGGTGCGGAAAGCGCGCTTGATCCACATTTCGGTGTGGGCGCGCATCTTCTCCAGTTCTTCTGGAGTAACGCCGCCAGCGGCTTTTGTGGGAGTGCGGATAATCTTGGCCATCAGGCGCTCCATCCCTTGAGAAAGCTCGTGCCGATCAGAACCGGCGTAGCGAACATGATCGCGGCGCACCCGAAGAGCGCGGCGGCGAAATCAGCGGGCGTTGCCGGCCGGCGCGGGGCAGGTCGCGGCGGTGTGGCCACGGGCTCACGCGGGGCGAGGACGGCGACCGCTGGAACCAGCTTTGGCTTGCGGGGGCGCTTGGGGCGCAGGATCGTGACATCGCTCATTGCACCGGCTCCGGCTGGATGGCTTGGAAATAGGCGGCGCGGGCTATTTCCAGCGCGTCGCGGACGTGGTCCATGATGATTTGATCGTCGGTCGGAAGGCTCTGGATTTCCGCCGCTCCGAGGTGCCCGATGATGGTGAGCAGGTCGTCGCTGATGCTGTGGGCGTTCATGCCGCCCTCATGCCGTTCGATGTGAAGTAGGTGCCGTGTTCGCGGCGCGGGTTCTCGATCATCGCGGTATCTTCGTCTTCGGCGCGGGTAGCGGATGATTCGAGCTTGTCCGAGATGTCTTCCTGAAACACCGCGCTCATCAGGTGCACAGCCGAGAGCACGGCGTTGTATTGTTCGGTCGGAAGGCAGGATGCCTTGGCCGTCGCCAGGAGCGCGGCGCGGCTCTCGCGCCACTGATAGGCGAGGGCGTCGCGGGCTTCGGTGATTTCGGAGGCGGAGGACATCACGCGGTCTCCCAATACTCTGCCCGCAGGCTGTCGATTTCGATGCGGAAGCGGCGGCCCAGGCGGCGGCCGGAATTGCGGGCGGCGCGGAACTTCTTCGAGCGCCGGCTGATCTGGTGGATGATCTCGTGCATGACTCAATCCTCCGTCTTTTTGGGTGCCACGGTCGCTGTCCGAACTTTGCGGGGTCGCGAGCGCTGGAGCTTTTCAATGGCCGCGACGAACTCGCGCCAGATATCGGCGGGCGTGGGTGCGCGTTCGGTGCTCATGGCTCAACCCTCCGAAATGATTTTTGCGCCGATGGCGGAAAGTGCTCCGCGAAGATCCGCCTCTGCGGATTTCGTGACGGTAACGGTCAGAGTGGTAAAGTCGCGAGACCTCCGCCACGCACGGATAGACTTCGTAACGTCGTACCCTTCACCAGAGGTTGGGTCTTCACCTCGACCCTGGTATCGGATCTCTTCGAAATCACTCGTATCGTACGTTTGATCTGGCTCGATTTCTTCGAAGGGCGAATCCCAATACCAATCTTCTGCCGCCTCCGTTCCAGCGCCCGGCCACCCCTGTTCGGTGAACAGGATGAGTTCAGATCCCTTGATCTTCATCTCACTCCCCCCGTGCTTTGGAGAGAGCGGCGTCGATCTGTTCGAGGACCGCGACATGAATGCTGTCGGTGTCCCGGCCGAAAAGGACGATTTGCCTGCGGGCCGTTTCCAGCGCCTCGACCAGATCCGCGATCACAGCCGCGCTGTCGGAGCGCGTCACGCGGATGATGGCGGCATGATTGAACGGGTTGGGCTCGGTCATCTCCAGGGAGCGGTTGCCGAGGACGCGGCGGGTGTGGGGGATGTTGTCCATTTCGCCCTCCTCAGGCCGCTACCGGGAGAGCGTCCCGGCTGGTGGTGCGGGTCGCGAGTTCCTTGTTCAGCCAGCCCCGCTCCCATCCCATGATGGTGATGCTGTCGGCCCGCATCCGTCCGTGCTCGGACTTGTAGGAGTTGGCCGAGCTCTCCTGCACCTTGGTGAGGCTGGCGATCTGCGCCTTGATCTCCCGCAGGCGGGCCTTGATCTCGGTGGTGGTGGCCTTCGCGGCCTGGTCCCTGGTCATCATGTCCGCGATCCCCATCGCTCTTTCGATGCCCTCATAATACACATGCGTATGAGGATTGGAAGAGGAAAAATACGCAAACGTATAAAAATGTTCGAACGCCATCGCGGCAGGTGCGCCTCCCTGTTGTGAGGGCATGAAAAAGCCCGCCGGCTAGGGCGGGCTCGTTGTGGCCGTCAGTCTTACGCGCCGTGGTGGTTATGTCGATGGGGCGCCTTGCGTCTCCTCAGCCCCCGCGGGCGCTTCGCGAGCTGGAGGCGGGTTCGCATCTGGTGGGCGCTTCCCGGTCGGATAGAGCTTCACCCTCACGGGGTTCGGGACGTGCTCCAGGGTGGCCCCCGTCGCCGCATCAGCAGCCATCCCGATGACGCCGCCGATAATCACGTTGCCGGCGAACCCAGCCGCGCCCGCCCCCGCGACCTGCGTTTTCACCTCGACGGCCTCAGGCTCGTGGCCCGGCTTCGTTATCGTGACCGTGAATTCGTCCTTGCGATTGGTCTGGATGGTGCACGGCGTGGTGCACGTGAATCCCATTGACGTTTTAACGTCGGCGCCTGGTGGGTCGGAATAGACCTGCACCTGGTCAGTAGTGCCTCGCGTGAGCGTGGCGCACCCGCCGGTCACGGCAGCCAGAGCGGCCACCCCCAAAATTCGCAACATAATATGCCCCTCATTCCCTGCGCTCTATGGTTGCGCAGAGAGTGAGAAAAGTCGAGCGGCTACGCCTTCTCAACCCATCGGACTTTAGCCGCCCACTCCAAGAGCATGTCGGTCATTGGCGGAGCGTTGTAGCTCCACAGAGTCCAGCAATCGTCCTCTGAACCGCGCGCGAGCGTTTTGATGAACGTGCGCCCGTCAGTGAGCCGAACGACGCACTCCTTATTGATGTAGCGAGCGATGTCGGCGCCCGTCGCCAGCTCGTCGTAAATGATGTGGTCGCCTTCGCGGTAGGCTGGCAGCATGCTTTCGCCCCGGACGCGGACGGCGACAGCATGAGAGGATGCGCCTGGCGGAGCTTCAATTTCGTCTAGCCCGCCTCCCTTTTCGTGATCGTCGAAAGTGAAGACCTCGGAACCAGCGCCGACATATCCAACGACGGGAATCTGACGGTCGGCCGGGCGACGACCTGCACCGCTGAGTGCGGCAACATCCATGCTGTCTAAATCACCCGCCGATACCTCGATTAGCAAACGACGAATGGCGTCTCGCTTGGCACCTCTCGGGTCGCTGCCGCTCATCCAACGGGAAACAGTCGCCTGGGTGGTGCCGAGACGCTCCGCAAGCCGGTCCTGATTCCAGCCGGTGCGGTCGATTATCGTCAGAAGTGTCTTGGGCACATCCATCCTCGCGCTATACGCCACGGCGCCGCAAAACGTCCAATACGCTTACGCATATTTTGCTTGCATACGCCGATACGCATGCGTATATGGATGTATGAGTGCATTGCTTCATATCAGAACCGAGCTTTTCAAAATCTCGCAAGCCGAGATGGCGCGCATTGCTGAAACAACGCAGGCGACCGTTTCCCGGTGGGAGAACGGCCGCTCGTCTCCGGATCTGACGCACTTGGAGCGCATCCGCGCGGCGGCTCACGAACGGGGCGTCAAGCTGAAGGACGCCATCTTCTTCGCAGCCCCTCGTGCACGTGCACGTGAGGAGGGCGCAGCATGATGGGCGATATCCCTCTCCAAGGCGCGCGCCGCGAACGCTCATGGGCGGATATGGACAGCATGACGCCGGAGTGGCGCGCATGTGTCCATGAGTACGGCTACGCGATTGTCCATTCGGCGCGGGAGGCCGGCGTAAAGTCCCCGCGCGCTCTGCATCAATTGGTGCGAGAGATTTGGGACGGCGCCCGCAGCTACGTCGATAAGAAGAAGCCAGCAGGAACACTCGATTGGATTTTGATCCAGTCCGGCGCTGGCGTGAGCGTTTCCGCGCTGTCTCGCATCCTCGCCAATGAAAACCTACTGATTGCGCCCAAGTTTCCGACGCGGGCAATGATCAACGCGAGCCTGAATGAACTCTCCGACCACTCCGTGCGATGCACGAAGTTCGAGAAACATCAGCGTCGGCTTGCTGCTGCTTTGCGCGCTTGTGATGGACATTACGCTCGGATGAATTCTGGTTCGCGCGGCGGTGCGTCATGAGCATCCTCGCGCGCCACCAGCTCCTAGACGACCTATCCGGCCCGGCTCTCAAGCCCGCGCCCGCACGCCGCGCCATGCAACGAGAGCCGATCACCATCGGCACGCTCATGCGGCACCGGCACGCCGGCATCGTCTTTGTCGCCGGCTTTGTCCTGTCCGAATTCGCCTATTTCTATTTCCGGTATTGGGGTTAGGCATGTCCGAAACCTCCATTCCAGATCGCAGCGGGAAGCCCGACGCCTCGTGCCGGAATTTCCGTTTCACAGCCGGCGCCAGCGGCGGTGCGATCCGCTGGCAACCTCAATTTGTCCATAACGGATGCCGCAAGGGCGCCGATGGACTGCCATCCCCCGGCGCGGATTTCCTCCCCCGCGCCAACTTCCCCGGCCTTCGGGCTGGGGCCTTTCTTCGCACGCGCCGCGTCCGTCCCGGCAAGTTCAGTCGTGGTGCGTGTCTTCGTAAGCATTTTCTCTGTCTCCGTCGATGGTTAGAAGCTACCGGAGGCAGAGATGCAGTTTTCCCAAAATCCTTGGGGTTTTTCCCAAAATCCTTGTGAGCGCGATATGACCGCGTCGTCTGTTTCCATGGAGATGAGCACTGGCCTTCGGCGTTTGGCCGAACCGGTCAGTGCTGGTGAGAGCGTAAAAGCGTTAATCATCAAGGTCGCGCGCAAGACTGGCTTTGGTTACAGCCGAGCGTTTGACCTTTGGTACGGGCGCGGGCGAGTCCGCGCGGAAGAGCTTGATCGGGTGCGGGGCCTGATGCGTGCTCACGAAGAGGCACAAATCAATGGGGAAATTGCGGAGTTGCGGGCGCGTCTTGCGCGTCTTGAGGAACAGGCTGCCCTGGCCTGTCCGCAAATGGGGACAGCGCCGGGCGAATAGGTTCGCCGGCCGGTGGATGGATTTGAGCGCTTGGCTCGGCAGGAGGGATTGATGTCGAAAGATGTTCTCTCGAAAATCCGCAACAACGACGTGTATAAATCGCTACATCGCGTGCTCTTGGAGTACGGCGTGGAGCGCCACGAGGTCGAGGATCGGCGCCCGCATCCTTGCCTGCGGTTCGAATACGCAGGCAAGGAACGCAAAGTGATGTTCGCGGGCACCCCGAGTAGCCGGAGGTCTCCGACCATTTCGGCGGCGAACTTGCGCCGAGAACTGCGGGCATGGGGTTCTGAGGCCGCCGCACCGGTTGCGGAGCCCGCACCCTTTGTCTCGGATGATATCGGCCACATCGCCATGCCGCGCCCGTCCGCTCTGTCCTATCAGGGGCGGGCGATCCAGGCGGAAGACGACCGGCTATGCCTGACCGATATGTGGCGCGCCGCCGGATCGGATATGTCCAAGCGCCCAGTGGAATGGCTCCGCTCCAAGGCCGCGCGGGACTTCATCGAGCATCTGGAGACAATGGTGGGAAATTCCCACCTTTTGCAAACCGACCAAGGGCGGGGCGGCACCACCTTTGCCCATTGGCAGATCGGCATCGCCTACGCCAAGTATCTGTCCCCCGAATTCCACGTCTGGTGCAACACCATCGTGCGCGGCTACATGGAGGGTAAGCCGGCGCCGCTGCCTGACAGCGAGATGATCCAGCGCATGAACGGCATGATCAAGATGCTCGCCCGCAAGGTGACTGAGATCGAGCGCGCCGTCCCACTCATGATCGGCCACGAGGTGGAACAGGCGATCGCATCTGACCCGCGCCGGGCCGTGCTGGACTATGTGTCCGTGCGCGAGCTTCTCGACGATGCCAAGGCGATCCAGAAGGGCCGGCGCGGCGTCAACGTCAAGATCGGCTTCGAGCTGCGCAGCCGGGCCGCCGTATCCAATCCTCCGGTGTCGCTGCGGCGCTGCCCGCACTCCAATGTGTGGCTGTTCCCTCGCGATTTCGCTGCCGCCTACATGGATAGCCGGGGCGCGGCACTGGTGAGCGGGCACAACGCCACCGCCTGCGGGCAGGGCGTGATTGATTTCGGCGCCGCCCGCCGCGCCACCCACAAGTCATCCTGAACAAGAGAGATTTTCCAATGTTCGACGATACCGCACGCCACACGTCCGCCTCTGATTCCTCCGATGCTCCTGCGGGGTTCGCCAAAGAGCAGCTGAAGTCCTTCATCGAACGCGTTGAGCGGCTCGAAGAAGAAAAGAAGGGCATCACGGAAGACATTTCCGATGTCTTCGCTGAGGCCAAGGCGAACGGCTTCGACGTGAAAGCTTTGCGCGCCATCCTCAAGATCCGCAAGGAAGACGTGGATGATCGCAAGGAGCACGAGGCCATCGTTGACCTCTATGCCCAGGCCCTCGGCATCTTTCTGTGATGGGAAAGAAATCCCGCGACAAGGGCGCCCGCATCGAGCGCGCTATCGTCAAGATCCTCCAAGATCACGGGCTGTGCGCAGAACGCGTCCCGCTCTCCGGTCAGGGTGCAATCGCTCGCGCTTCGGATCGCTTCGGTGGCGACGTTCATGTTCCGGTCCTCGGACAAGACGAGCGCATCGAAGTCAAGGCGAGATCGTCAGGTTTCGCGATGATCTACGGATGGCTTGAAGGCAATTACGGTCTCGTCATCAAGGCGGATCGCAAAGACCCGCTGATTGTTCTCCGGCTTTCGGATGCTGCGCGGGTGCTCGAATGCGCTGAACACGCGAAGGCTCAATTCTTGGGACAGGATCAATGACATCCATCTCCGCCCGAAATCTCGAAATTCTGTCCTTGTTCGACGCAGGGGAGACGCTGGAATCTATCGGGCAGAAATTCAGCCTAACGCGCGAACGTGTCCGCCAGATCGCTGCCGAAAATGGGCGAAAGCCGCGCCTCCCGCTGATCATGGATAAGACGGAAACGCGCAGGAAACGAATTATCGAGGCGTGGGGCGCTGGCAAAACAAACCCTGAGATAGCGGCCGAAATTGGCGTCTGTGTGACTGCTGTTTCGGTTATTTTGGGAGAAAATGACATTAAAGCAAATCGCCTGACGTTATCTGAAGAGATAAAGCTGATGCAGGCGGCGGCGCGGGTGAAATCTGGCGCATCTATCCGCAAGGTGGGATCTTCGGATAATATTCCACTATGCAGGCTTGCGCGTCGACTGAAGGAAAGTGGCGTTGAGTCGCGACATGGCCGGTGGCGCGACTTATCACATCGTGAAGATATCGTTCGTGCGGGAAGGAAATCTGGTCGCAGCTGGAAAAAGATTGCTGCGGAACTTGAGAATATCGAGTGCCGGAAGGTATCCCCGCAAGCCTTGAGCGCATGGGCAAAGACGAATGTGCCCGAAGTCATCAACAAGCATGAGAAGTGTCGCACGTCGGATATCGGCGCATCGCAGGCTACGGCAAGCATTTAACCGAGAGTTTTAGATCATGAGCAAGATGTCAAAGCAGACGCGCGAGCGCCGGGACGGAGCCCGCAAGGCGATGGTCAACCTTCGGCGACGCGAAAAGGCCGGCAAGGTTCTTGCTGAAACGGGGCAGGCAACGAAGATTGTCTTCTTTCCTCAACTCGGCATGTTCTCCCCTCCCGCGCGGTCTGTGGACGCTGAAACGCGGGCTTTGATTGACCGGGCAGTGATGACGCGGGGGGCTGGAAATGCTCGCGCATGACATCAATACAGCCGAACAGAGGCGCCAGCACGAAGCGCACCTCGTGCGGCGGGAGAAGCTGTGGCCCGGGGCGCCGGCAAGGCAGCCCGCTGGGAGGCTCATATCTGACCCGCCTGTCGCGAACCCCGTATCGGAACAGAAAGCCCCAGCTCTGGTGCGAAGCGCCCCGCCTGTTTCGGACGCGGGGCTACCGCTCGACGCCCGCCTCACGTTTGAGACCTTCGTGCTCGGCAAGTCCAACACGCTCGCCCATGCCGCCGCCCGTCAGGTGGCGGAGGCCGTGCCCGGGGCCGGGCCGATCTTCAACCCGCTCTATCTTCATGCGGCCGTCGGCCTCGGCAAGACGCACCTGCTTCAGGCGGTGGCCTGGGCCGGCGCGAGCCGCGGGCGGCGCGTGGTCTATCTCACCGCCGAACGCTTCATGTACGGCTTCGTCGCTGCGCTGAAGACCCATGCCGCCATCGCCTTCAAGGATGCGCTGCGCTCCATCGACACTTTGGTGATCGATGACCTGCAATTCCTCACCGGCAAGAATATGCAGCAGGAATTCTGCCACACGCTCAACGCCCTGATGGATGCCGGGCGGCAAGTCGTGGTGGCTGCCGACCGTCCGCCGTCCGAGCTCGACGCGCTCGACGACCGGGTGCGCTCGCGCCTTGCCGGCGGCCTCGTGGTGGAACTCGGCCAGTTGGAAGAGGACCTGCGCCTTCAGATCCTCAAGACCCGCTCCTCGGCCCTCGCCGAGCAGCATCGCGGCTTCTCGGTTCCCGCCAATGTCCTGGAACTGCTGGCCCGCACGGTCGGCCAGAGCGGGCGCGGCCTGGATGGCGCGCTGAACAAGCTGCTCGCCTTCAACAAGCTCACTGGCGAGCCGGTGACCATGGAAATGGCCGAGAACGCCGTGCGCGACCTCGTGCGCCCGTGCGATCCCAAGCGCGTTCTGGTGGACGAGATTCTGCGCGTCGTGGCAATGCATTATAACGTCTCTCGCGCCGACCTTCTGTCACAGCGCCGCACCGCCAATGTGGTTAAGCCGCGCCAGATCGCCATGTATCTGGCCAAGACGCTGACCCTGCGCTCCCTGCCGGAGATCGGCCGCCGGTTCGGCGGGCGCGATCACACCACGGTTCTGCACGCGGTGCGCAAGATCGACGGCCTGATTGGCAGTGACGTCGGTCTTGCCATGGAAATATCCGCTCTTCGCACCAAGGTCGAGGGTCTTTCCACATGAGCGACAAAGCCCACGACCTAGAGCAGGAAGCCAACGCGATCCTGGAATTGCATCGGCAGGCCAAGGGCAACCGCGCGCTCAAGGCGACGGCTGAGTTCCTGGAGGCTCGCGTGGTGAGCGCGGCGAAGCGTCTTGGCGATGCGGCGGTGAAGATCCGTGCCAATGAGCGGGGCGGATCATGAGCACACCAGAGCTTTTCCTTGATGACCGGGTGGCGCTGCATTGTGGTGACAGCCGGGACGTATTGCGCACGCTGCCTGATGCGAGCATCGACAGCGTGGTGTGCGATCCGCCTTACGCGCTCGTCTCGATCCAAAAGCGGTTTGGAAAGCCGGGATCGGCACCGGCGAAGCATGGTGTGGATGGCGCCTATGCGCGCGCAGCCGCAGGCTTCATGGGGCAGGGGTGGGACACGGGCGAGACGGCGTTCGCCATGGAATTCTGGCGCGAGGTCTTGCGGGTTCTGAAGCCGGGTGGGCATGTCTTGGCCTTCGGCGGCACGCGCTCCTATCACCGGCTCACCTGCGCGATCGAGGATGCGGGGTTTGAGATCCGCGATTCCATCTTGGAGCTGGTGAGCCTCGATCCCATCGTGCGCGCGTTCGTGCAATCGCTGGACGAAGCGCAGCTTTCCGCCTTCCTGCGGGTGATGGACCTGCTCGGGATCGAGGGGCTTTTGGCCTGGGTGTATGGCACGGGGTTTAATAAAAAAGGCTACATCTTCAAGGATTTGGATGGCAATCCGGCCGGGCCGTGGGGAGGCGCGCTGAAGCCGGCGTGGGAACCGATCATCCTCGCCCGCAAGCCTCTTTCTGGCACGGTGGCCGAGAACGTGCTGGAGCACGGCACGGGTGCGCTGAATATTGATGGGTGCCGGGTTCCTGCGAGCGCTGACGACATTGCCATTCAGAGAGCACGTTCTGGCGGTGTTATGGGCGCTGAAATTGAAAACAATGTGTATGGCAAAGGCAGGATTCGGAAGTCTGCCGGTAACGATCTCGGCCGTTGGCCTGCCAATGTCATGCACGACGGCAGCGACGAAGTATTGGCGACGTTCCCGGAAAGCCTCGGGCAACGCGGGGTCGTGGATGGGCAGACATCAGAGCGGCAAGTCTATGGCCAAGGGATGGGACCTCGCCCCTTTATGGCACCGCGCGGCGACACGAGTTCCGCCGCCCGCTTCTTTTATTCCGCCAAAGCTGATGCCGATGACCGCATCGGCTCCAAGCATCCCACGGTCAAGCCTGTCGATCTGATGCGCTGGCTTGTGCGGCTGGTGACGCCGCCGGGCGGAACGGTGCTCGATCCGTTCGCGGGCACAGGCACGACAGGCGAAGCGGCGTGGCGCGAAGGGTTTTCGGCTGTCCTGATCGAGCGCGAGCCCGCCTATCAGGCCGATGTCCGCCGCCGAATGGCGCTGTGCTTGGCCGGCCCGGAAGAAAAGAAAAGAGAAAGCATAAAGGCTCGCCATGGGGATGTCCCGGCCGGACCTCTTTTCGAAATTGGGGAGCCTGCCGCGTGACCATGCACATCCTCCAAGGGAGCGAGGTCACGACCGGCCGGCGCAAGCCATCCGACCTGGTGGCGGAATACGACGCCAAGTGCGCGGCGATCCCGGATGCGCTTTCCGCGTTCGGAGCGGCCCAAACCGACGTGAAGATGGCGAGCACCATCGGCGGCGAATGGGGCAACTACACCCTCAAGGCGGGCGATATCGACGAGCGGGACATGCGCGCCAGCCTTCTGCGTTCCGCATGGCGGCATTGCTACAAGCTCTATTCCCTGGAGACGTTCGCAACGGCGGCGGACAAGAAGCGCATACAGCAAATGCTCGAAGCGCCGCCACCGTTCACCGTGGACAACATCCGCGACAAGTTCGGCGCGTATATTCTTGACCCTTGGGGCTCGATCCTGCGGGGGTTGGCGGAAGCATTCGCCGATCTTGACCCCGTGTTTAAGAGCCACGAAAAGGTGAAGATCGGAGCCAAGGGGCTGCCGAAGCGTGTTATTCTACACGGGTTCTCGGAATATTCCAGCTGCTACGGCATGGAGCGTATGCGGGATGTCTTGAATGCTCTTGCCGCTTACCAAGGAAAGCCGCTTCTGACCCATGACGAGCTGCGGTTGATCCAGAAGGACGGCGATGCTCTCAACGAAGGAGGCGAGTTCCCGGACCCAAATAACCGGCGCGACGAAGCCCGCACATTCGAGGCGATCGCGCGCGGCGTGTGGCTGCGCCGGTTTCAGAACGGCAATGGCCATCTGTTCTTCGGCCCGGTGGCCTTAGAGGATGTCAATCGCGCATTGGCGGAATACTATGGCGACGTGCTCCCGGATGCCGCGGAAGATCGCCCATCCAAGCCGCGCGCCGGGACAGAGGTTTCCAAGGATCTGCAATACTACCCGACGCCGGTCTCCGTTGTGGAGCGGGTGCTTGGAGAGATTTACATCAAGACGGGCGAGCGCGTGCTAGAGCCGTCCTGCGGTTGCGGGCGGTTCTTGGACGGACTGCGGGCACTTGGCGCGATCGTCTATGGCGTCGAGTACGATGCCGGCCGGGCCGCACAATGCCGGGCTAAGGGCCACAGTGTCCTGACGGCGAATTTCCTGGAGACGCAGCCGACTGGAGATTTTGACCGCGTGGTTATGAACCCGCCTTTCGCCGGCAAGCATTATGCCAAGCACGTGGCGCACGCGCTGAAATTCCTGCGCCCCGGCGGCACCCTGACGGCGATCCTTCCCGCGACGGCGCGCTACGACCATGGACTCCTGGACGGGTCTTGGCATGACCTTCCTGTGGGTTCGTTTTCGGAAAGCGGGACGAATATCTGCACCACAGTTCTGGCCATCCATAAGGCAGAGCAAGCCCGGGAGGCGGCATGAGCGCAGAGATAATCTCCCTGGAATATCGCCGGAAGCGCGCAGACGACGTGAAGCATCTTCGCGTCAGGGCCACGCGTGAAGCCTACATCAAAGCAAAGCGAGCGGCAGAGGCTAGACTATCGCTGGAAGACGGCTGTGTGGCTGGGGAGCGCTTCGCCGAATTCGTTAGCGCCTTGGCTGATATCGGTGTGCGGGCGGACGAAAGACACGCTCTGTACCCCACGAGCATCAGCATTGGACAGTCGGCGCGGGAGATGGCGGCGCTTCTCCGGTCAAGCAATCGCGGGGGTGCCCTATGAGCTGGCTGCGCTGGTGGGCTGGGACGGTCAACGATCCGAAGTGGCGCATCGTGGCGGCACGCGCCGGTTGCCGCGCCGGGGATTGTGTGGCGGTTTGGGCCTATCTCTTGGAGCTGGCTAAGCCCGCCGAAGGCGATATTTCAGCGGCGGACTGCGAAGAGTGCGCTGTCGTGCTCGGATATGATGTGCAGCAAGTCGATGCGATTATCGCAGCGATGCGCGATAAAAGCCTGATCGAAGGTGGCCGGATAGCTGCATGGGAAAAGCGGCAGCCGAGGCGAGAAGATGATAGTCGCCAGAGGGTTAAGGACTATCGCGCGAGAAAGTTACAGGCCGTTTCAGAGGTTGTTACAGAATCCTGTAACGCACCTGTAACGCACTGTAACGCCCCAGAGACAGAGACAGAGACAGAATTAGAGATATCGCATCCTTCGGATGCTCACCCCACCCCGCCTAAGGAAAATGCCCCAGACGATTGCGAATTGGCTGTCGAGGCATACAACGACGTTGCCCAGGAAGCCGGATGGCCTGTTGCCCAGCGGCTCACCGCGCCGCGCCGGTCTGCCCTGCGCCAGAGGTTGGCGGATTGCGGCGGCCTGGAGGGCTGGCGGGGCGCCATAGCCAGAGCGCGAGGCTCTCCGTTCCTGACCGGCGACAACGACCGCGGCTGGCGTGCCAGCCTGGATTTCTTCTTGCAGGCCAAGTCATTCACAAAGCTCCTGGAGGGCAGTTATGACCGCAGAGACAGCGCCCGCCCGGCAGACGACAGACACCCGCGCCGCCCTTCTGGAGCCGCTCGAAATGTCGCCGCTTTGGCTGAGGCAGTCGCTCGCCGCACTGACCCAGGATTTCCGCCCTCGGATTCCGGAGGTGCGAGCATTGACGGCGAGCCAACGTCGGTTTGTGGAGGAGACGTCATCCCGTTTAGCCTCACATCTGGCGCCGGCTTCGCCCGCTGAGAGCGGCAAATGGTGCGCCGTTCTGCAAGCTAGCCTGTATACCCGCGATCTTGAGCCCGAATTGGTGGACGCTAATGCCGAGGGGTTCTTGATCGCGCTCGAAGACGCCCCAGCATTCGCCCTCCAAGAGGCTGTTAGGCGCATCCTCAAGGCGAGGACGGGGTGTAGCAAGAAATTTGTTCCCGCGCCGCCGGAGCTGCGAGCCCTGGTGGATGAAATATCCCTTCCGGCCCGATGGCATGCCGTTCAGCTTCGCAGGCTGTTGGAAGCCGAGGTGGAGCGCGAACTGGATCGTCCGAGCTTCGATCGGGCTGCTGAAATCACGGCAGCGGCCGTGGCCGCGCTCCCGACAGTAACGAGACGGCGCACCGGCAATCCTGCGGGCGTAAATCATGCAGACAAGGGCGGGTGGTGAAATGGCTGGGTCTGTGAATCGTGTAATTATTGTTGGGAATT
Organism: Roseixanthobacter finlandensis; assembly: GCF_043195105.2. NCBI lineage: Bacteria > Pseudomonadati > Pseudomonadota > Alphaproteobacteria > Hyphomicrobiales > Xanthobacteraceae > Roseixanthobacter > Roseixanthobacter finlandensis. Next base: position 2,127,553 of record NZ_CM195536.1, read on the forward strand.
TGGGCCGTGATCCGGACATCCGCAGCTTTCAAAACGGCGGAAGGGTTGCTAATCTAAGCGTCGCAACCAGTGAGTCTTGGCGCGACAAGCAGAGCGGCGAGCGGAAAGAGCGCACAGAGTGGCATCGTGTTTCGGTGCTCAACGAAAATCTTGTTTCCGTCTGCGAGCGGTTTCTGAAGAAGGGATCGATGGTGTGCATCGAAGGCCAGTTGGAAACCCGCAAGTACGAGAAGGATGGCCGCGAGCAATACACCACGGAGATCGTCCTGCGCCCGTACAGGGGCGAACTGACCATTTTGAGCGGGATGGGTTCATCGGAGCGTGAAGCGGGCGCTGACGAGGCTCCTAGCCGATCTGAGCGGGCGTCGGGTTCGGCTGGTTCGCGGCCGATCAGCGACGATATGGACGACGAAATTCCCTTTGCACCGGAGGTGCGCTGATGGACGAGGGCGCAGAACGCGAGGCGTTCGAGAAGTGGTGGTGGGAAAATGTTCCCGCGATCCATCCGAGGTCTATAGCCTGGGAGGGATGGAAAGCCCGCGCGGCTCTTTCGCCCCCTCCTAAGGTGAAGCCGCTGGAGTGGAATCCGTTCCGAGCCGAAACGGCCTTCGGCTATTATTTCATCGACGATCAATCTGACCGCTCGTCAGTCGATCTGGACGGCCGTCAGCCATTTTTGCTTTCAGGGTCACGGATCGATCTTTCGCGGTACGCCAGCCTCACAGACGCCAAAGCCGCCGCTCAATCCGACTATGAGCAGCGCATCCGCTCTGCCCTGGTGATCGAGCCCGCTGCTGCCCCCATGGGCATCAATGCGGTGGAGGTCGTGCGGGAAGCTTTTGCGAAACGAGATGATGGCGACGGGCGTACCGACTTGGGTCGTTACTGGCGCAGCGGAGCAGACGATAAATCGGCGACCATGGAAGATGGTTTGCTAGCGGCCCGAGCGGTCCTCGCCGCCCTCGATATCCCCGACCTCTCCAACCAGGGGGAGGGATAGGAGATGGGTCGCAACAGCACACCGAAACTCGACGAGTGGTGTGAAGGATGGCTCTACCGCTTCCGCCACCCCGACGAAACCCCAGTCCTTAGCGCCAACGACGGGCACATGATCGTCTACGAGATGGTCACGCAGTCTGGCACTCAGGTGCTCGCTACCGCCTGGGCAGACGGGCTCCAGACGGTCATGGCTGAGATGTGGGAGAGCGGATACCGCAAAGGGGTGCGCGCAGGCGCAGAGGACGCGAAGGAGGAAGTCCGCCGCGCGCTTGGCATCCCCGCCGCTCTCAGGCCGGGTGGGCGCTAACACATGCTCTTCCGAGGCACCAAAGCCGAGCGTGACGCTCTGATAGCCGCCCTCGGATGCCGGGCATCCGTCTTAGGGCGCAGGGTCGAGCGAATGGAATCTGAGGGCAACGACGAGTCAGCCCAGCGGCATGAGGCAGAGCTTGCCCTGGTGCAGGAGATGCGAGCGGCGCTCAAGGGAGGGCTGGCGCAAGACACGCGAGAAACATGCGAGACGGCGGAAGGTGTGAGCCAATGACGATAGTCGAGAAGTTGGGCCTTGGCGCGGCGGCGGCGTTCATCGCGGCGGCGTCGATGTTGTTCGGCGCGGGCTTCGCTCATGCGCCTGCGCCGGCTGTGCAGTCGTGCTCCTCTGTTTTAGCGGGGTTGTGACGATGGTCGAACTATCCTTAGCCGCCCTGGTAATCACTACCGTTCTTGGCGCCGGCGCGGGCGGGTTCATCCTGTGCGCTATTGGCACCGTAAGGATGGTTGAGCAGTGGATCTGTGACGGGGAGTTTTCAATACGGGGCAGGCGTTACTGCATCATCCAGGTGCGAAAGGACTGACCATGGCCAAGGCAGCACTGAAGCAAAAGCCCAAGATCATCGACCGGGCGGCAGAGCGCGCCGCTTTAATCCCGGTCCCGACACCCGAGCGCCTCGCGCATGCACGAGGCGACGTGCGCGTAGGCGCGGATGGCGTCCGGCGAATGGAAGACGAGCCCCTCTTTCGGCTGGCCACTCGCCAATGCCTGGACCGGAATAACAAGGACCACAATACGATCCTGCATCAGGCGGGAGACCAGTATTATTCCCACTGGTACCTGTCTGGGCTTAATGGCCTCGGAGCGATTGACTACGGCGCCGGCTCAAAGGGCGAGGGTCTAACCCTGCCTCCAAGTGCAATGCCCAGCAGCGAGCGAGTAGCTTATCACAGGGGGCAGTTTCGCGGCGCGCGAGATTGCTTGGGCATGTATTTCTATCGCGTGCTCGATCCGATTATCCTTGATTGGCAAGACCCTGCGGAAGTCGGCTGCATGATCAGCGGGCACTCCAATCTGGATCGCGGGCGGGCTATTGCTGTGGACCGGCTGTCCGAGGGGCTGCATCGTCTCGCAATTTTTTGGGGCACACTGCAAAAAGACCATTGACGCCGAGTACGCGACTGTGGGACAAAGTGAATATGAGCCAGATTCGCGCCCGCAGGCGCACGGCTCGAAACAATTCGTAGAGGCCGCCATGTCATCCTACAGCTCATCAGGTTGCGGAGGGGTGGCAGAGCGGTAATGCGTCGCCGTGCTAAGGCGGTGAACCCGAAAGGATGCGTCGGTTCGATCCCGGCCCCCTCCGCCAAGTTCAGGAGGGTGCCGCTGAATGGCCGGCAACTAGTCTCGAAAACTAGGGTGACCTAACGGTCAGGGGTTCGATCCCTCCGCCCTCCTCCAGTTTTAGCCCTGAGAAACGGTCACTGCCCCGGCACACCCCTCAGGGCGTTGTTAGATGCCGCCGTGGGCGTGACTGCACGGACCAGTTCTAGCGGAACCCCGTCGTCGGGTCCGTGTCGGATAGGTGAGGTGACGGCTGTGATCGGAGCCAGTGACCGACCGGCCCGCTAGAGTAAGTTGCGGGGGTGTCTTGGGGCGCAAGCATCAAGCGCCTCAGACATGGAATGATGGCTTCATGTCACCCCCTCCCTGATCTCGCGGCGGCTTTCGCTGAGCGATGGGGCCTCGTAGGCTTGTGCGAGGAAACCGCCATGTAAGCCGGGAGTTGCGAACCGGCCCGCGAGGGTACATTTCGAGAGCCTTCCCATGGCGCGATCAAAAAGGCGAACCCCGATCTTCGGCAACACGACAGCCGAGAGCGATAAGGAGTTCAAGCGCGCCGAAAACCGAAGAGCGCGCCGGTGCGCTAGGGTCAGCTTGGGTATTGGCGAAGATCCCGCGCCGGCCAAAGCCTTCGGCAGCCCATGGGATTCGGAGAAGGACGGCAAGCATTTCTGGCGTGCTGCGCCTGAAGAGGAGATGCGGAAGTAGCCGCATCTCTCGAAAGCAACACCGCAGTGGATGGGTTGGACCGTTATCGTTATCGTTATCGTTCGCGGTCGCGCCTAGCTTTTCCCATCCCGCAAGGCTCCGATAGGCGCTGCGGCTCACCACACAATCCCGAATTCGGAAGAGCGCGGAACGCCTCCTCTAGCCCATTAGGGCGCACGTCTACCCGACGTTCTAGGAGCCGCGCCTTCCGAACCCCATACAGAGAGGCAAGCCTAATGGCTTCTCCTATCATGAAATATTTCGCCTACGAGCACCTGCCTTCGCTCCTTCAGGAAGTGAGTAAGCCCATCGGCGACCTCGCGCGCCAAATGGATGAAGTGCTGCCCGATGGAGCCGAGAAGTCGGCGGGTCTGCGCAAGCTTTTGGAGGCAAAGGATTGCCTCGTGCGGGCGAAGTTGGGTTGACCATGAAGAGCGCGGCTATCGACGCGACCTTGTTCGCCGTGTGCATCGTGTCCCTTGTTGCGCTCTCTCTTTCCGGCTGTGCCTCGCCCCGCACGGATTGGGCCGGCATCTCCAAGGGTGTGGGGCAGGTGACGAAATGAGCAAGCTCTTCTGGTCCACCATCATCCGCCTCGCCCACGCGCTCCTCCGAGCCGCTGGCGTGCGTGAGCCCCGCCCCAACACCTAACCCCATGCACCACCTATCCAGGCACACCCTATGGTGGATAGCCCTGGTGGTGGCTATCGCTCTGTATCTGGACACAAGGGGCGAGCGCCGATGACCAACATGGAACGTCGTGCCGCTGCTGCTGCCCTCCTCACTGCTGCCCAGGCCGTACTCGGGATGGATGATCAGCACTTCGCTGCGCACCTCATGGAAGAGGCTAACGCCATCGCGCCGGAGCTGTTTGCTCCTCTCGACGGGGACGAAGACGAGATGCTGGAAGGCGCAGCGGTGCACTGATGGCCGATAAGCCACGAACAGACTGGGAGGCGATCGAGCGCGAGTACCGCGCCGGCATGTTGTCCGCCCGCGAGATCGGCCGCCGCCATAACGTCTCAGAAGGCGCCATCCGCAAGAAGGCCAAGGCTGAAGGGTGGGAGCGCCCTCTAGCCGACAAGGTACGCGCTGCGGTACGCGAAAAGCTGGTACGCAACGACGGTACGCAAAAGCCACGTGCGAGTGACGAAGACATCATTGATGCCGCGTCAGAACTCGGCAAGGAAGTCCAACTCACACACCGGAAAGACCTCCAGCAGCTTCGAGCTATTGGAGCGCTGCTCGCGACGCGCCTCGCAGCCTTCCTGAACAAGGAGGATACTGACGGCCCCTTCATTGGCGAGAAAGAGAGCGTCGGGGACCTGTTCGAAAAGCTCGCCCGCGTGAAGGCCCGGCTTATCCCGCTGGAGAGACAGGCTCACAATCTGGATGCCGATGCAGGAGCAAGCCCAGCCCCAGATCGAAAGCTCGAAGAGATCGAGGCCTCAATCGAAAGCAAGCTGGCTCGCATCTCGGCCTCTGGCGGAGCGGAATAGGTTCCTCAAGGGCCTCTCGCCTGAGGAGCTATCGTTCCTCGAATTGGATTGGGGGTTCTGGGGTAGGCCAGACCAGCAATTGCCCAGCACGATGCCTGATGGCGCCGACTGGTTCGTGTGGATGATCCTCGCGGGCCGTGGCTGGGGCAAGACGCGAACGGCGGTTGAGAATATCGCTCGCATGTTGCGCGGGCCGACCCCGATGAAGGCGCCACCTGGTGCGCCGGCCGTAATGACCATCATCGCGGATTCGCCGTTCGATCTGCGGCAATACTCGATTGAGGGGCCGTCCGGGTTTCTGAAGGTTGGGCCGCCGGAATACCGGCCGCTGCACGAGCCATCCAAAAAGACTCTGACATGGCCCAATGGGTGTAAGGCGTTGCTGTTCTCGGCGGAAGACCCTGAGACGCTTCGCGGCGCATCGGGTTCGTTCTTCTGGTGGGACGAGTTGGCAAAGAGCCGATACGCACGCGCCGGCTGGGACAATATGTTGTTCGGCATGCGTGAGGGCAACCCGCGCGGCATTGTGACCACGACACCGAGGCCTTCGGCCTTGCTAAAGGAACTTCTGGCGCGCCCGTCAACGCTGGTTACGCGTGGCTCGACTTGGGACAACAAGGAGAACCTGTCGCCGGTCTTCTATCGCGAGGTGATTGCCCCCTTGATGGGGACGCGCCTTGGACGGCAGGAGATCGAGGCAGAGATTCTCGACGATGTTCCTGGCGCGCTTTGGACGCGCGGGCTGATTGAGGAAAACCGCCTGCCGAAATGGGCGAGCGAGGACGAACGCCAGCAGCTTATCGCGAGCATGGTTCGCATCGTTGTCGCCATGGACCCCGCCGCGACGTCCTCGGACAGCGCGGACGAGATGGGCATCATCGTCGCGGGGCTCAGGGCAGACGGTCACGGCGTTGTGCTGGCGGACTTGTCCGAACGCCTGTCACCTGACAAGGCGGCTCGCAGGGCCATCCAGGCTTATGACGACTGGCAGGCCGATCGCGTGGTTGGCGAGGTGAACAACGGTGGTGAGTGGATCGGGCAGACAATCCAATTGACCGCGAAGACCATGCGTCTAGAGGGGCTGAGGACGTCTCCTAGCGTTGCTTACCGCGCCGTTCACGCGAGCCGGGGGAAGCAGGCGCGGGCGGAACCGATCGCGGCTTTAGACGAGCAACATAAGATCCATCATGTGGGGTCATTCCCAAAATTGGAAGACCAGCTTTGCGAGTGGGAACCTCTATCCGGGGTTAGGTCGCCTGACCGTTTGGACGCCCGTGTATGGGCTTTCACTGACCTCATGGTTACAGCACCGCCGGCCGCACCGATCTTCGGAACCTATGGGCAAAGATAAATGACCGATAAGCCCGATCCGAGCGCGCCGTCCTCTGACTATTCCGCCATGGCACCATATTGGGGAATGGTGTCCGCTATCCTCGGTGGCGCGCCGGCCATGCGTTCGGCATGTAAGAACTATCTGCCGCAATTCGAAAACGAAGGCGACAAGGACTATAAGATCCGCGTCGAGCACGCGCCGTTCACGAACATCTATGCCGATATCTCGCGTAACCTCGCGTCGAAGCCGTTCTCCAAGGAGACGGTTCTTGCCGAGGGCGCACCGGATATCATGGTCGGCACCATGGACGCGAGCAAGAAGCGCTCCGGCGGCCTGGTGGATAACATCGATGGGCAGAGCAACAGCCTGCACGTCTTCGCGTCGAAGTCATTCAAGACCGGGATGGACAAGGGTCTGTCCTGGATCTTGGTCGATTATACGCGATCGAGGCCGAATCCTGACGGGCGCCCCCTGACACGGGCAGAGGAAACCGCACAGAAGCTTCGCCCCTATTGGGTGCACGTGCCGCCGGAACAGGTCATTGCCGCCTACAGCGTGTTTGTGGGAGGTGTGGAAGTGCTCGCCCACGTCAGGCTTCTTGAGGTGTCCCGCGTAAGGGAAGGGTTCAAGGAGGTGACGCGGCGCTGCGTCCGCGTTCTCGATCGCATTGTGACGGAGATCGGCCCGGATGACATGCCGGTTTCCTTGGGCGGGGCCATCTGGACCCTGTGGGAGGAAATCGAGGACAAGCCCAACGGCACGAAATCGTGGGTGGTCAAGGACCAGGGCGAATACACCATCGGGGAAATCCCCATGGTGCCGTTCATCCCAGGCGAGCGGCACGGAACGTCGTTCGTGGTCGATCCGCCGTTGCGCGATGTTGCCTATATGCAGGTTGAGGAATTCCAGCAGGAATCGAACCTTAAGGCGACGAAGACGCTCACGGCTTTCCCGATGCTGGCGGGCAATGGTGTCCCCGGCACCGGCGCGGACGGGAAGAGCATCGTTGTTCCGGTTGGCCCTCGCTCTGTGCTCTTCGCCCCTCCAGGCATGGACGGGAGCCACGGCGAATGGGTGTTCATCGAGCCTTCGGCTTCGTCCCTCACGTTTCTGAAGGATGATCTTGCCGCGCATCGGCAGGAAATGCGCGACCTCGGCATGCAGCCCCTCATGGCTGCCAATATGACCATCATCACGGCGGCGAACGTGTCGAAGAAGGCCAGCTCGCAGGTGCAGGCTTGGGCGATCCTGTTCAAGGATACGCTGGATCGCGCCCTCGCACTGACGTCCAAGTGGCTCAATATCCCGGATCAAACCGAGGCCGTCGTCTACACTGATTTTGCAGTAGAGACCGGAGAGGGCAAGGAGCTCGACGCGCTCCTGAAGGCAGAAGCGCAGGGGGTCATCTCCAAGCGCACCGTGGCATTGGAGTTCAAGCGCCGCGGCATCCTGGCAGACGATCACGACCAGGACGAGGAAGACGAGCGGCTTGCCCTTCAGAACGAAGGGTTGGAGCCGGAAGACGAGATCGATCCTGTTACGGGCGAGCCGTTCGGGCGCGCCGCGGCAGCATAGGGTTCCCCGCGTTCGAGCGGTTTTTAATGCCTACGGCCGGACGGTCAAGGGCGCAACGAGCCGGATGGCTCTTCCATAGGGCGGATGCCCAGAGGTCCACATGCGACTGAAACTAGATTCCGATGGCCACGTTGTGGTCAGCGATGGGAAGCCTGTGTACGTGCACGCGGACGGCAAGGAGGTCGCGTTCGACGCTCCGACCACGGTCGCCACGATCACCCGGCTGAATTCCGAGGCCAAGGGTCATCGCGAAGCCAAGGAATCCTTCGAGGCGAAGCTCAAGGCCTTCGATGGCATCGAAGACGCTGAAGCGGCCCGCAAGGCGCTGAAAACCGTCGAGAACCTCCATGCCGGCGAACTCGTCACGGCCGGCAAGATGGAAGAGGTCAAAGCCGCTGCCGCCAAGGCCGCGCAAGACCAGGTGGCCGCCAATGCCAAGGCCAGCGCGGAACAACTGAAGGCGCTTGAATCCGAGCGCGACAAGCTGAAGCAAGACCTCTACGGAGAGAAGATCGGCGGCGCGTTCAGCCGATCCAAGTTCATCGCCGAAAAGGTCGCCATTCCGGCCGATCTTCTTCAGGCGCAGTTCGGCTCCCGCTTCAAGGTCGAGGACGGCAAGACTGTCGCCTACGACGCGGCGGGAAACCAGATCTATTCCCTGTCCAAGCCCGGCGAACTCGCAGACTTCGACGAGGCGCTGGAAACCATCATCGGCGGATATGCTCACAAGGATGCGATCCTGAAGGGCAGCGGCGCGAGTGGCGGCGGGCAGAAGCCCGGCACCGGCGGCGCGCCTGGCGCAAAGACGATCACTCGCGGGGAATTCGAGCGGCTCGGACCTTCCGACCGGGCATCGAAGATCCGTGACGGATTCACCCTGACCGACGCGTAACTGGCGCATCGCGCGCCAAGATGCCGGCGCCCTGGATGGGGCGCGGTGACCGGGCCGGATAGCCCAAGCAAGCAATCGCCCCTTTCATCATTCCCCATCTATAGGAGGCCACATTGGCCGCTACCACCACGACCCTTACGGGCCTCGTGCCCACCATCTATGAAGCCTTCGACCGCGTGGCCCGTGAGCAGGTTGGGTTCATCCCCGCCGTGTCCAAGGACGCTTCTGCGGAGCGCGCGGCCCTCAACCAGACCATCCGCTCTCCGATCGTCGGCGCCATGGCCGCTGAAAATCTGACGGTCGATAACGTGGCTGCGTCCGCCCCTGATCAGACGATCGCCTACGTGGACATGACGATCAGCAGGGCGCGTTCCGTCTCCTTCGGTATCACCGGGGAAGATGCTCTGAGCGTCAATCAGTCTCTGGCGACCATCAATCGGGATCGTATCTCCCAGGCACTTCGGACTCTCACCAACGAGGTCGAGGCGGATCTTGCGGCGCTGCACATCTACGCGAGCCGCGCCTACGGCACGTACAATGCGACCCCGTTCGGTACGGCCGGCGACTTCTCCGACTTTGCCCAGACCCGGCGTATTCTCGACGAAAACGGCGTTCCGCAGTCCGACCTTCAGATGGTGCTCGGCGGCTCTGCCGTCGCCAACATCCGCGGCAAGCAGTCTGTGCTTTTCAAGGCGAACGAAGCCGGCACCGACGACATGCTGCGCCGCGGCGTCATCGGCATGGTCGAGGGGTGGGACATCCACAACTCTGGTCAGGTCAAGACTGCTGTGACCGCGGGCACCAACAACGGCTCTGCGGCCACGACCAACGCGGGGTTCGCAGTCGGAGCAACGACTATCGCTCTCGGATCGGCGGGAACCGGCACGATCATCGCGGGTGACATCATCACGTTTGCGGGCGACACCAACAAGTATCTGGTGGTCACCGGCGATACGGACGTGTCCGGCGGCGGCTCTATCGTGATCGCTGAGCCCGGCCTTCGCGTTGCCATCCCCGCCTCTGCGACGGTCATCACGACCATTGCCGCCACCACCCGCAACATGTTCTTCCACCGCTCGGCCATCCAGCTCGCCACCCGCGCGCCGGCCATGCCCGATGAAGGGGATGCCGCGGACGACGTGATGATCCTGACTGATCCCATCAGCGGGATCGCCTACGAGTTCTGCGTCTACAAGCAGAAGCGCCAGGTCCGCTACGAGGTCAACCTCGCGTGGGGCGTGAAGATGGTCATGCCGCGCTTTGCCGGCGTGCTGATCGGCGCCTGATCCAAATAGCCGGGCGGGCTCGTCTCGCCCGGCCTCTTCTGAAGGATGATCGATATGTCCGGAACATGCCCCACCGTGCGGGTCAAGGCGAACCTCCCAGATGGGTTCTGCCTCATCAACGAATCCGACTTCGATCCGGACAAGCATGTTCTTTTCGCGAGCGATGCGGCCGAACCGGCGCCTATCGTTGCGCCGCCCATGATCGGCATCCCCGCCGACTGGCAGTCGCTCCACTGGAAGCAGCGCATGGCGCTTGCCGAGAAGCTGACCGGCGACCGTGCTCTTGCGCCGGCCGATGGCCAGAAGCCGGTCGATGTGGCCGACGCTGTGATCGCGGCGGAAGTTGCGCGACGGGCTGAGGGCTGATCATGACACTTGTGGTGGAGACGGGCGCAGGACTGGCGAACGCCGATGCCTATGTGTCTGTGGCCGGCTTCGACAGCTATTTCGCGGCGCGCTATCCCCTTGATGCACAATTCGTGATCGAGGACCGAGAGAAGGCCGTTCGGCGCGCCACCATGTGGGTGGATGCGCGGTATCGCAGCCGGTTTCCGGGGGAACGTCTGCAAGGCCGGTTGCAGGCTCTCGAATGGCCTCGCTCTGGCGCCTGCGATAATGCCGGTTGGGCTGTGGCTCACGATGCCGTCCCGAGCGAGATTATCGCAGCCACATGCGAGGCGGCGCAGCGCGAATTGACGGAACCCGGAATCCTCGCGCCCGATCTTGAGCGCGGCGGGGCGATCAAGCGCATCCAGGCCGGATCGGTTGAGATCGAATACGGCGCGAACTCCATCGCGGGGACGCTGTTCACGACCATCGACAATGTGTTGGGCTCACTCCTTGTGGCTCAATCGCCCTATTCGGGGCGGGCGGTGAGGGGCTGATGGCGTCACCTCTTATCGGCCTCCCCAAGACAATCGGTAAGGCGCTTTCCGGGGTGTTCTTCGACGCTGTTCTTGCGCGCGATGTTGCCGCGGCCGGCGCGAACGCCTGGACGCCTGGAACAATCACCACAACGGAATATGCCTGCAAGGGCCTCAACGACGCCTGGAGCAGCTACCAGCGGGCTGGAGGGCTTGTGGCAGGCGCAGATCGCAAGATCCTCATTCTGGCGTCCACGCTCGCTGTGACGCCGCAGGAAGGCGACCGCATCACGATCCAGGGCGCGACGTTGACGCTGGTTTCTGACGGCGGATCTCAGCCCGCAGTCACGACCGATCCAGCGACGGCGGTTTGGATGTGCAGGGGGCGCGTGTGAAGCACGAGGTGGTGTGGTGTGATCGCGGTTGGCTTCCGACCTATTTCGGGTTCTGCCCTTCGAAGCGGGCTTGGAAAAAGGAAATGAAGCGCCTCGGTGCTGCCGAACCGTATCCAACGTCTGACGGACGATGCACGACATTCGAAAACACCAAGGCCGGCAAGCTTTGCGTCATCGTGACCATTTCGGAGCGGATCGACCACAAGGATGATCCAATCGGCGTGCTTGGACTCGTGACCCATGAAGCGGCTCACGTCTGGCAGGCGATCAAAAACGACATCGGTGAAGACCGCCCATCTCATGAATTTGAGGCCTATGCGATGCAGAACATCGTCATGGAGATTTGCAAAGCTTATGCCGATACACGCGGCATTGCCACTGGCTTGAAGTGATGGCGTCTAACCGATCGATTGACAAGTTGATTGAGGACTGGACGCCTCAATTGCGCCGAGCCTTTCTCGACGCGGTCTATGCCATGCGGGACCGCGTGCAGGTCGAGTTGCTCGTGACCATGCTGGAGCGCGGGGACGTGGACGGGGCCATTCGGGCCGTGAACCTCGATCCGGTATTGTTGCGTGGATTGGACGCCTCGCTTGCCCAGGCTTTCGAGGCCGGCGGGGCAAATGCATCGGGCTCTATCCCCGCACTGAGAGAGGCAAGCGGGCACGTCCTGAAAGTGCTGTTCGACGTGCGCAATCCTGCGGCCGAAGCGTGGCTCTCTGACCATAGCTCGCAGCGCGTTACTGAGATCGTCGAGGACACGCGGACCATGCTCCGACAGCGTCTGACCGCTGGGATGGAGGCGGGGCAGAACCCGCGCACCGTGGCGCTGGACATCGCGGGGAAGATCAACAAGGCCACCGGCCGGCGCGAGGGCGGGCTTATCGGGCTCACATCCTCTCAAGAGGAGTGGGTCCGGTCCTATTCCGAGCGGCTGCGCTCCGGCGATCCCGTGCAGATGCGCGAAGCCCTCGGCATGAGCCTGCGGGACAAGCGCTTTGACCGCTCTGTGGAAAAAGCAATCCGCAACGGGGAACCGATCCCCGCCGCGTCCATCGACAAGATGGTGCAGACATACAAAAACCGTGCCGTCCTCTATCGCGCCGAAACCATTGGCCGCACGGAAGCGATGACGTCATTACACCAGGCGCAGGACGAGGCGTGGTCCCAAGCAATTGCCAAAGGGCAGGTCGAAGAACGCGTCGTCACGAAGATTTGGCGTTCGGCCGGCGACAACAAGGTGCGCCACACACACACGGTGCTGAACGGGCAGAAGGTTCCGTTTCGAGGCATCTTCGTGAGCCCTTCGGGTGCTCGCCTGCGATATCCCGGCGATCCGAACGCGCCGGCCCGTGAGATTGTGGCTTGCCGCTGCCACGTGGACGTCAAGATGGATTTCCTAGCCGAGGTGCTTTGATGGCTGTGAACCGGCTTTCTTTCGCGGCTCAAGTCGATGCATGGACGCGGGAGACGGACCAGCGCTTGACGGCGGTCTTCCGTGAGAGCGCGTCTGACGTCATCTCGGAGATGCAGAAGCCTGTAGGAGCAGGGGGGAACATGCCGGTGGATACGGGGTTCCTTCGCGCCTCCTTGCAGGTAGGGATCAATACCCCGGCCGTGCCGCTCGATCGCGCGAACCCAGGCGGCTCATTCACGGCGCCAGCCACCGACCTTGTGATTGCAGGGGCGGCGCTAGGGGACACGATCACTGCGAGCTATGGCGCCAATTATGCCGGCCACGTCAATTACGGATCGAGGGGCCGCGCGCCGCGGCAGTTCGTTGGGTTGGCCGCGCAGAAATGGCCGCAGATCGTCAACGCTGTGGTGGCTCGCCTGAAGAGCCGGCGCGCTCCATAGCCGCAACGAGCGCAACCTGTAGCAGCACCAGGGTCTTCCTGGCGGCCTCCAACGCGGTGTTAGCGGGGACGGATGCCCCGGCATCGTCTCCCAGCGCCTCACGCGCCGCAACAAGCCGGTTGTGTGCTTCGTCATCGCTCAACTGCATCGGAACAGGATAGCGGCATGCCGACATTCGCGGAAGCGCTAATCCACGACCTTCTTATGGCGCGGGTGGCGAGCTTCACAAATACCCCGGCGCTCCCTGTCGCCTATCCGAACGTGGACTTCACACCTCCCGCATCGGGCGATTGGCTGGAAATCGCATATCTGCCGAACACCAACGTGGATCTGTATCTCGCCAATGACGACGAGACGATGCATCGGGGCTTGATGCAAATCACCCTGGTTTCAGCGCGTGGGAGGGGCGGAAGCGCGCCTCTCGATCTCGCAGGCAAGATCGCCAGCCACTTTGCGAAGGGCACCACGCTCTACGGCGCCTCATTCAAGGTTCGCGTCCCCGATAAGCCTTCGGTCTCGGCTCCGCTCCAAGACCCTCCATACCTGCGCACGCCAGTAACGGTGCGCTGGCAAGCATTCGTCTAAATCCCAGGAGACACCAATGGTTGGAAAACCCGACACGCAGGCGGGAGCAAAGCTCTATGTCTGCACCGCGCCGCAGACGGCCCTTCCTCTCGACGCCGCCGCCTTCGCCGCCCTGACGTGGGTCCAGGTCAAGAAGGTTGGGCAGATCAGCGACATGGGCACCGATACCAACATCGTGAACTACGACACCCTCGACACCGACGTTTCGCAGAAGGGCAAGGGTGTGACGAACGGCGGCGATTGGACCATCGAAGTCGCACGAGTCTACGACGACGCCGGACAGACGGCGATGCGCGCGGCGGCCCTGACCGGCTATGACTATGCGTTCAAGGTGGAATATGCCGACGCTCCCAGCGCGGGCTACACCAACACCATCATGTACAATTGCGGCCTCGTGACCGGCCCGCGCAAGCCCGGCGGTGGGGTTGAGGACTTCATCCTCGAACAGTTCACGCTCGCCATGAACCAGCGTGATGTCGTCGTCGATCCCACCGTGATTCCGTGAGGCCCAGCATGGATATCGCATCTCTTTTCAGCCACGAGTCGCTGTTCCCGCTTCATCTGAAGCACCCCACGACGGAAGCCCCGCTCGGCATCGTCTTCAATCTGCGGTCGGCATCGTCCGACGAAGTGAAGAAGATCGTGCGCAAGCATCTCGACGAACGCACGGAGCGGTCTCAGCGGGGCAAGCTGGTCAAGGGGGACACCCTGATCAAGCATGAGGTGGAGAAGGTCGCGGCCTCCATCGCCTCATGGGATTGGGGCGGGAACAGCTACAAGGGCGAAGCGCCCGAATATTCGCTCAAGAAGGCGGCTGAAATCCTGGAAGCGGAAGACTGGATCTACGCGCAGGTGAGCGAGGCGACGAACAACCTCGCAAATTTTTCGACCGGCTCGGCGAAAGACTAAGCGCTTTCGTCGCAGAAAAGGCGCGCTACGACACGCCGGATAGCAAGGGCGAGACGCGTCGGCAGCGCAACATCAAGTTCGGAAGCCCCGAACTCAATCCGCCAGATGCCACGCCAGAATATGGCGAACACATCCTTGAATGGTTCTACCGCCTTTCCATGGGCCGGCCCGACTCATTCAATGGATGTGCTCCAATCAGCCCCGACTATCTGGCGTCTTGGTGCGCCGTTTCTGGTGAAATCATCACCCGAGACGAGGCAATGATCATCTTCGCGATGGACGCGTCATTCCGGGGCGCGCTTTCCATCGAACTCGACGCGCAATCCAAGCGGGAGGCAGGGAAATAATGGCTGACGTTGCCACGCTTGGGCTCGCGATCGATAGCGCAGACGTCGAAAAGGGCGCGCGCTCTCTCGACAAGCTTTCGACATCGGCGAAGAAGGCGGAGGGCGCCGCGAGCGCGCTCGAATCCGCCTATGCTGCCGCGGGCAAATCTGCTGGCGGGGCCTCCAATGCCGCCGCTGCCGCATCCCGCGCCTATGACGAACAGGCATCCGCCGCAACACGGGCGGCAAATGCCAGCGCGCGCCTCGCCGGCGCCGTGAACGACAATGCCAAGGTGCAGAAGGCGGCGTATCTTCCCACGGCGAACCTCGCAGCGCAGTTCCAAGACATCGGCGTAACGGCCGCAATGTCCATGAACCCGCTTCAGATCGCTCTACAGCAGGGTACGCAGATTTCCGCGGCTTTGGGTCCGCTTGGGGCGGCCGGCGCCGTCCAGGCGCTTGGGCAGGCGTTCGTGTCTGTGTTCTCACCCTTGAGCCTCCTGATCATCACGCTTGTGGCGCTCGTTGCAGCTGGCCTTCAGATGATCGAGTGGGCGAAGGTTGGCGCGGCTGTCCTGAACGCACTCGCCTCCGTCATCGTAAAGATCGCGCCTTATGCCGCGGTGGCGGGCGCGGCGCTTGCGGTGATGTTCGCCCCGCAGATCATCGCTGGCGCGGTGCAACTCGTCGCGCTGATGGCCCGCCTGGCGCTCGCAGCCGGTGCCGCGGCCATCGCCATGGCTGCGGCGAATCCCGCACTAGCCTTTGTGGCTGGCGTGGCTGTGGCGGTCACCGCTGCGGCTGTGTTCCAAAAGGAACTCGCCAAGATTTTCGGCGTGGATATCGTCGCAGAAGTCAAGCGCGGAGTGAATTACATCATAGGCGCATTCGTCGCGGCCTTCAACGATATCAAGTTCCTTTGGAATACCTTCCCGACCATCATGGGGGCTGCGGCAATCGGAACGGCGAATGCTGTTCTCAGCGCCATGGAGACCATGATAAACAAAGGGGGCGAACTCCTAAACGCCTTCATCCGCACCGCGAATACCGGTTTGGAGAAGATCGGCGCTCCGACGCTCCCGGAGGTTGGAGCCGTCAGCTTCAACCGCTTGGCGAACCCGTCTGCCGCCGCGGCGGATAAAGCCGGAGCGCTGCGCGCGCAAGGGCAACAGGCAGACCTTTCCAGGGACTATCTTGGTGGGCTGACTTCCGCCGCGGCGACGGGGGCCACGGCCGCTGCCGCCAAGCTTAAGGAACTCGCCAAGGGGCTGCTTGAGGTGGATGACGCCGACAAGAAGTCCGGCCGCACCGCCAAGGACAAGTATGCGGGCATCATCGCCGGTGCAGATCGCCGCATAGCCTCCCTCCAGGCAGAAGCCGCGGGGCTCGGGTTGACCGAAGAGGCCGCGTCGCGACTGCGCTATGAGCAGGATCTGTTGAACCAGGCGCAGCAAGCCGACATCACCCTGTCCGCAGCCCAGCGCGCCGAACTGATGGCCAAGGCCGCCACCATGGCAGAAGTCGAAACCGCTGCGAAAAAGGTGAAGGAAGCGTTCGACTTCGCCAAGGACGCGACTAAGGGATTCCTCTCCGACTTCCGCCAGGGCTTGCAGAGCGGGCAGAGCGTCATGCAGGCGTTCGGCAATGCCGTAAGCAATGTCGTCGATAAGATCGTCTCGAAGCTTGAAGGCGAATTGGTCGATTCCCTGTTCAATGTCGGGAAGGCAGGAAGCGGGGCAGGATCGAACGGGGGCGGCGGGATTGGGGGGCTGTTGTCCTCCCTGTTCTCCGGCCTAGGAGGCGGGGGCACGGTTGGTGCGACGACCGGCGCCAGCATCGGCCTTTCGTCCGGAGGGTACACCGGCGACGGCCCGGTCTCCAAGGCCGCGGGCATCGTGCATGGCAAGGAATACGTCTTCTCGGCTGCGGCCACGCGGGCGATTGGCGTCAACAACCTGGAAGCCATGCACCGCCAAGCCAAGGGCTATCGCGACGGGGGCTATGTCGGGACGTTCGCGCGAACCCCGGCGGCATCAAACTCCAACGCTCCTGCCGCGCCGCTGATCAACATCTATGGGGCTCCTGCGGAGACGCGCACGGAAACGTCCGAGGACGGGCAGCGGGTGGACATCTACCTGGAGAAGCAGGTGGCCCGCACGCTCTCCCGCACCGGGTCAGAACCGCAGAGGGTCTTGCGCTCTCAGTATGGGGCCAATGTCAGGACGGCGCGCCGATGAGCATCCCTTATTGGCCCGCCGATCTGCCGCAGCGCGTGTTGCGGGATGGGTATTCCGAAAGTCTCCCGGATGGACGCTTGTCCCGGCCTATGGAGAAGGGGCCATCGAAAACCCGCCGCCGGGGCATTGGCATCAAGCAAGTTGCCGCCGGCATCGTTGTGACGATGGACGAAAAGTTCCGGCTGGAACGGTTTTGGAACGAAGAGACGGACGGCGGGACGCTGCCATTCTTCATCCCCGCGCAGACGGGGGATGGCCAGGGCATTCTCACCGATGGTGGGTTTTCTCTGCTGGACGCGGACGGGCATCCGATCCTGACCACATCGTGGTGGCTGGTTAAGTTCGGAGACAGCGTGCCGACGCCGAATGCCATTGACAGAGACCCCTACCGCTTCCGCGTGTCTTTTGACTTGATGGTGATGCCATGAGCCGGAACATCTCGCTTGCCGCCCGCAAGGAAATGAACAAGCCGGCCACCGGCGCAACGCCCATCACCCTGGTGGTGATCGAGCACGAGGACTTGCCGGAACCTGTTCGGCTCTCCGCAGATTACACCGAAACGCTGTCGATTGAACCCCTGATATTTGGGACGGTGAGCAACGGGAACACCTATCAGTTTGCGCTAATGAGCGCGAACCTTCCGGACGATCAAGAGGGCTCGCCCCCGCGCACGACCATCGTGTTTGAGAACGTGGACCAGGGCCAGGTTGCGGTGCTGCGGAGCATGTCCCCGTTCAAAGTCGCGACCGTGAGTCTCTATGTCGTGATGGCCTCAAGTCCCGATGCGGTTGAGGTGGAATTTACCGGGCTGAACGGCGGGCGCGTGGATTACGACGCGGGGCAGATCTCCATGGAAATCTCACGAGAGCCCGTCGCCTCGGAGCCGTGGCCCTGTGATCGGATGACGAAAGCGCGGTTCCCTGGCCTGCATCGGTAGGGTCTGGGCTGGCAATACAAGCGTCTATTTAGTTGAATCTGCGGCAGCGGCCTTCTTGAATTTTGCGGTTGAAACGCGAAGGCTTGCCTGAGCTGCAAGCATCCTATCTAGGCAAGCGCTTGCCTTGGATAAGGGGGCCTTCTTTTTTACGTCGCTCTTTATGGCTGTGGCCACGCTGTCGGCAAGGATTGCAGCATCATCGGCAGATTTACCGCCTATGATGGCGACCGCTTCCAACGATGCCAGCGCGGCATAATAATGGGATGAACCAAGCGCGTTCTCGCAGAGATACGCGATGCCGAGGTAAACGGAGGCGTCTTCCACCATTTTTCTGGCGGCCTGTTCTGCGGCAGCGCGCGTCGCGGGGTCTGACCAAGCTGTGCCATGGACAAGCGGGATTAGAACAGCACATCCCAATAAAAGACGATATGGCTTACGGGTGCAGGTCAAGCGCTCCTCCCAACTAATGAGGCCGCAGGCTACCTGCGTATCACCCTTTAGAGGAGTCTCCCATTAAGTGCAGCCCGGCCTCCACAAAAGCACGGATCGCAGCGGGGCGTGTTGGGATTGGGCGTTGCTTGGCGCGCCACTCATCGATGCGCGCCAATAGTGCCGATGGAAGGCGAACCATCACCGGCTCCGTGTTCGCCTTAGGGCGCCCCGATTTTGATACTTTGATATTATCTATTGCGTCTGGCATGCGTTTTTGATATCAAAGTAGCAGGCCGATGGGAAGCGGGAACTTCCACATCGGCCCTAACCAGCCTACGGAAGGAGTGCTTCCATGGACCAGGCTAAGAACCAGCCTACCACATCTCGCCGCCGTCCCGAAGATGCCGCCGCCTTTGGCGTCATGCTGTTGAAGGGTCTTCTGATCACGCCCCCGTCCAGCCCCGCGCTGGTGAAGGCCAACCCGAAGCTTCCGGTTCTGACCGGCGGCGTCGCTGCCAAGGTGAGGGAGGACGCGTGATGAATAGCAAGCCACTCATGGTCTCCATCGCCGGCACCGACGTCCAGCAGGTGCTCTATAAGGGAGATCCCGTCGTCACGTTCGCCATGGTGGACGAGATCCACAAGCGGCCTGATGGCACGGGGCGCCGCACCTTCAATGAGCACCGGGCTCGATTCGTGGAGGGCGAGGACTTCGTTACGCTGAACCAACCGGACGAAATACGTACGCTTGGTTTTTCACGCCCGCAGGGGGGTACGCCAGCCTCCGTGATTCTCATCACCCGCCGAGGCTACCTCAAACTCGTCAAGCCCATGAGCGATGATCGCGCCTGGGAGGTCCAGGGCGAGATGATCGACCGCTACTTTATGGTGGAGCAGATCGCCTCCCTCGCCCCGGACGTGCTGGAGGAAATCCGCCGCACGGACGGCATCGCCCGCCAGTTGTCCCACAAGGTCACGGAACAGGGTAAGGACATCGCCACGCTGGTGCAGGCCATGACTGCGCTGACCGCCATTGTGTCTCCCGGCGTCCCCGGCGTGTACCGCCCCGGCAAGTCGGCTGGTGAAATCCTCTCAGCGGCCGGGTTCACCGATGCGCCGAAGAACCTCGCCAAATGGTTTGGCAATCGCCTTGAGCAGGCGGGGTGCCGCGTCGAAGGGAATGGGCACAGCGGCATGGCCTATTATCGGCTGTTCGATCCCGACCGGGCCGATGCCTATTTGAAGAACGGCGGCAAGGCCGCTGTCGAGATGAAGATCG
Source organism: Roseixanthobacter finlandensis (assembly GCF_043195105.2). Lineage (NCBI taxonomy): Bacteria > Pseudomonadati > Pseudomonadota > Alphaproteobacteria > Hyphomicrobiales > Xanthobacteraceae > Roseixanthobacter > Roseixanthobacter finlandensis. Next base: position 2,147,280 of record NZ_CM195536.1, read on the forward strand.
CGGAGCGGAAAGGGCAGGGCCGTCTTGCACTCTCCCGCATCGCCGCTGAACGCTACCTGCCTCAGGATATGCCGGAAGGAGCCGGGGTCATCATTCTTGATGGGAAGCTCGTGATGTTCGACACGTCGGATATCGCGGTCGAAGACGGCGGACCTGCCGTCGTGGTGACGAGCGTGGGGGCGGTCTGTGTGGATACCCCAGACCGCCGGGGCAATGCCAAATTTATGCTCGGCGCCCGTGGGGCGCTGACCTCTCCGATCCCCGAATATGTGCCGGGCAGGAAACAACCGATGCCCGTTGAACGCACCTGCGTCATTCTTGGCAAGGTGACGGAAGTACGCGTGGCGCGCCCGCGTCCGGTGCTGGTGGCATCGAATCCGATCGGCGCCTGAGGAGCCTGATCAGGGATCATCCATTTCATCCTGGGAAATTCCCAGATTGATCACCTCATGAGCGTTGTGGGAATTTCTCACAACGCTCTGATCGCCTCCGAGCGCGGTGGAGAGGGTACCGACTTCATCGCTGCTGTGGCCGACATGCATAATATGGCTGAGGGGCACATTATCAAAGGCGCCAGCTCAATGGCAGCGCCTGCCCGCGTCCTTTGAATTCATTGAGCATTTGGAGGTTATCGTGGGAAAATCCCACAATAACCTGCCCCCCAGTCAGGTTAAGTCATTAATTTTGAGCCGTTCAAAATCGAGCCGGCCACAGGAAACGGGGGCTCGCCAGCGGAAACGGTGGCGGCCCTATCGCGCCGATCATTCTCACAATGGTACCATTTGACACCATGTCGCCTTGACCGCGCTGTTATTTCGCGTTCTCCTGCATCAAACGGCGATGGGGATCGCAATGAAAACGCGGGCGAAACGAAGGCCATTTATGGCCAATCGTCCAGACATCAATGCTGAGCCGCGCTACATTTCCAACCGTCCGGTGTGGGGGAAGCGCGTGTACGCAATCTGTTTTGATCTGGACACAGAGACGCTGAAGAATATGTACCACAACGATTCGTGGGAGAACGGCTACGCGGACATCGGACGGGTCCTGGCGCGACACGGCTTCACGCGGCAGCAGGGTAGCGTCTATTTCGGTGACGAGAATGTGGACCCGGTAAGGTGCGTCCTGGCTGTGCAAGACGTATCAAAGACATGCCCTTGGTTCGCTGCCGCTGTTAGCGATGTGCGGATGCTGCGGATTGAGGAAAACAATGACCTCATGCCAGCAGTCGGGCCGCCTGAATTACCCTTGGATCATCCGCCGATGCGTGCGGCGGAGTAGGGGTATAGGACTAACTTTAAGGCGGCTTCATAGCCGCCTTTTTAGTGTCCACTTCTGATACCATTCACACCAACCAAAGCCGCCTTCGGGCGGCTTTTTCATGCCCGAATGAGCCACCCGATGGCGGGAGCATACAAGAATGGCTGACCGAAACTATATTCACCACTTTCGAACGATGTAGTTCCCCTTAGGTGTGATCGTAATGCGGAAATCCAGAACGTCATCTGTTTCCGGGTTTGTCTTACAGAAAAGGCGAAATACGTCGCCGTACTCGTCAGGCGGGTAATGTGCGACGACTTTTGCCACGGGGCAATTGTAATCGCGCCTTAAAGCGTAACCGCGGAACGCCGACAATATCTTAGGAGTTGTCGTGCTACTTATCATGTCTGGCTCTGAATGAGCTGCGGTAACAAGTATCATCCATGCGAGCGGTATAATCCACTTGGCGCGCATAACATCATTCCCCGGCGATCTGCCTTTGAGAAATATATTTTCTTAAGGACAAGACTTGACGGCAGATGTGATATCTGCCGCCCCAACGGGGGCAAACAACTCGACGCGGGTTCCGCCATCCTCTTTAGTTAACCGAACGAAATAGAGTTCGCCGCCGGACACGAGCGTTTGTTGCGGGGCTATTTCATAGACCCTTACAGGATCGGTAGTTGAAAGCGCGTGTGTTACCGGCGCCATCCTGCCGATGCTATTCCCAGGCAATGCGTTCAACTTTTGGATAATGCATCTCGCTTCATCATCTACCCCTTGTGGTGAGGTAAGGGATGCGATTGGGGCAGATGACCTAGGTGAATAGGCACACGCCGACAGCCCAAGGGCCAACACTAAAATCATAACGCGTTTCGGCATGTCGGCCCCCCCAGTCGCGAGCGGCGACCTTACGCAACCTCACATCACATTGTCCAATCACCAAAGGAGGCCACTATGAAGCGCTCACTGCTTCTTGGGCTTAGGCCCGATCGCGCGAACAAAGGTCGAGGCGGTCTCCGTGGCTACCTTCATCATCAATTGGGACGACTGGGATTCCATCCCAGAAATGACGCTCGCCTTCGCGATGGTTTCAATGCGGCCCACAAGCCCTTCGATCTCCTCCCAAGCCTCGGCTTGGTCCTCAGGGAGAGCGCTTTCGACGAGCGCCCGAAGGATCAACTTCGTCGCCGCGACCTCCATGAAGAGAGCCTTCATCTGCGGATCATTGATCTCTCTCTTGGCCATGGCCTTCCCCCTCTCAAGCTTCTGAGGGGTTGAGCATACCATGCATTGGAGCACGGCCTTTATCGGCCTGCCTTTCCATGGGCTTGGCCGCGACCGCAGCGGGCTCGATTGCTGGGGGCTTGTGCGCCTGGTGTTCGAGGAAGTCCGCGGCGTCGCGCTGCCCAGCTACACGGAGCGCTATGCCAGCGTGGCGGAGCGGCGGGAAATCGCTGCCGCCATGCACGAGGCCAGCGCCGGAGCGGATTGGCGCGCGGTCACCGAAGAACAGGAATTCGACGTCGCCATGTTTAGGGCGATGGGCGATCCGCTGCATGTCGGATTGGTGGTCCGCAAGGGGCTGATGCTCCACGTCTCTTCCGGGATCGAGAGCCGGGTTGAATCCTACCGCGATGGCCGCTGGAAGCCCCGCCTCCTCGGATTTTACAGGCACATATCGCAATGTCAGTAATGCTTCTCCCTGGCTTGGACGTTGCGCAGCGCGTGTCGCTGTGCGTCCCGGCTGGCGCCACCATTGGCGAGATTGTCGCGATTGCCGTGCCTGAGGAGGCGCGCCGCGCGGCTGTGCGCGTGACCATTGGCGATCATGTGATCGAGCAGGCCGTGTGGCACCGCGTGACTCCGAGGGAGGGTGCACAGGTGATCGTGCGCTTGATCCCTGGTGATAACGGGCTCTTGCGCAGCGCCCTCATGATTGCGGTGGTGATTGCGGCGGCGGCTGTGTCTGGTGGCGCACTTGCGCCCCTCGGTACGTCGCTCGGATTAGGGGGTGCTCTAGCGCAAGGCTCCATCGGTGCGACCATCGCTGCCGCCGGCACCGCTATCGCCGGCAACATCCTCGTCAACGCCCTCGTGCCGATCCGGCAAGACAGCATCGACAAAACAGCCAGCAGCCCAACCTATTCGATCCAGGGGCTTAAGAACGTCGCCAACCCCGATGGTGTCGTCCCCCGCCTTCTTGGGGAAATGCGCTACGCCCCGGTTTATGCCGCCACACCTTATACAGAGGTGATCGGCAACGATCGCTATGTCATAGCTTCGTTTAATTTCGGCTACGGCCCGCTCGCGCTGCGAAATTTCAAGATCGGGGATACACCGATCGATGAATTCGTGGGCGTTGAAATTGAAGTTCGCGAAGGGTATCCAGACGATGACCCGCTAAGCCTCTACCCTCAGCAGGTGATCGAGGACGCGCTGTCGATCAACGTCCGCGCGGATAGTGATCCGTATGTCCGCGTTACCGCATCCGATGTGACAAAATATACAGTGGATATTGGGTTCGGTCAGGGATTGTTCGCGGTCAATAAATCTGGCGCCAAGATCCCGGCTGTCGTGCAGATCGGCATTCGCTATCGTCCGGCGGGCAGCGACGATGCGTGGACCACCGAGCCGCCCATGGTGGTGGTTGGCATTGCCCAGCAGCCCTTCTCCCGGTCCTATAGCGGGACATTTCCCGCGCGTGGGCAATATGAGGTGGAGACCGCGCGGCAGACGATCGACTTCGATACGACCACCATCCTCCAGGCAACGGGCCGCTCGGATTGGACCGCGCTCCGCTCCTATCGGCCGGAATATCCGCTCAATTTCGACAAGCCCATGGCACTCGTAGCCGTTCGGATCAAAGCCACCGACCAGCTAAACGGGATGCTGGATTCCTTCAACGCGGAAGCCTGCTCGATCCTGCCCGATTGGGACACCGGAACGCAGGCGTGGGTGACGCGAGAGACGCGTAATCCCGCCGCTCATTTTCGCCACGTCCTCACAGGCAACGCCATCGCATATCCCTTTTCGACATCGGAAATGGATGCGCTTGAGGACTGGCACGAATTTTGTGATGACAAAGGCCTGACCTACGATCGCGTGCACGATTACGAGGCTTCAGTGGGCGATGTGCTGGGGGATATCGCCGCCGCCGGCCGGGCCGTCCCGCAGGACCGGGGCTCCAAATGGGGCGTCGTGATTGATCAGATCCAGGATATTGTGCGGGGCCACGTGTCCCCCCGCAACTCCTGGGGATTCAAGGGCAGCCGGTCCTTCGTTCGGCTCCCGGATGCCTTCCGCGTGAAATTCAAGGATGAAACCTTCGGCTACGTGGATGCCGAGCGCGTTGTCCCGCGCCCTGGATTTGTGGGCGATCCGCAGGTGACAGAGGAGCTTTCGCTTCCTGGCATCACCAATCCTGACCTGATTTGGAAAGAGGCGCGCCGCCGGTTCTACGAGCTCCAGCACCGCGCCGACACCTATGAGGCCTATCAGGACTTCGAGCACCTCGTGGTCACCAGGGGCGATCTGGTGAAATTGAGCCACGACGTTCTCGACCGGACGCAGATCGCGGCCCGCGTCAAATTCGTGGTCGATGATTTCGTCGAGTTGGACGAGCTCGTGACCATGGAAGCCGGGTTGGGATATGCCTGCCGCTTCCGGCTTTCGGATGGAACGTCTGTCCTAAGGAGCGTCTATACCGGACCAGGCACGACGCAGACAATCCGCCTGACGGGTTCCGGGGCGATGCCTGAGGTTGGAGACCTTGCGTTCTTCGGACTTTCCTCGCAGGAAACCTTCGATCTCATTGTGAAGGGCGTCGAGGTTGGTGACGATCTGACCGCGAAGCTCACCTATGTCGATCACGCCCCGCAAATCCAGACCCTGACCGATGCGGACACCCCGCCGGCCTGGAACGGACGCGTGGGCACGGAACTCGATCCGAGCACGGTCGCGCCTGGCGTCCCGGTCATCTCCAGCGTCGTCTCTGGCGTCCTGGCCGGCGCGGATGCCGTCGTAGTTGGTGTCATACCAGGCTCCGGCATCGTGGTCCCGGTCTCCTACGACATCCGACACCGGCTCACGGGTGCGGGCTCCTGGTCCGGCCCGGTCACGATCTCCGCAGGCGACGGCGGGGCCTATATCACCGGCTATGCCAAGGGCGATGATATCGACCTATCGGCGCGGGCCACAAGCGCGTCCGCGATCTCCTCCGCATATTCCGCCACGGTCACGCATGAGGTTGGAGCAACCGACCCGACAATCCAGGACGTGGATACGTTCTCCGCGGCGTGGAACGGCAGCACGTGGCTCTACGAATGGGCGTTTGAGACCTTGGCAGACGGCATGGACGAAGCCGCCGGGATCAAGATCCGTTACGGCTCCGGTACCAGCCTGGCCTGGGATGATTTGGAGCCGCTGCACACCGGCGTGCTGATCGTCAGCCCCTGGGACATGAGCGTCCCGCCGCCTCTGGCGCCCACTGAAAGCTACACGTTCGGCGCTGTCACCGTGACTGGTGCGGGCGACCTTGGAACCCCGGTCCTGATCACCGTCACGGCCTGATCCTCCTCACATCTGAGAGAGTACCCCAACATGCCCGATACCGGCGTGCGTAGCACCAATTTGCCCAGCAGCACCATCGTTACCGAAGTCCTTGGGAACAAGGATCTTGGCGGCGGGGTATTGCAGACGGTCAGGATTCCGGTCGGGAATTTCGCGAACATTCTCGCCCCCTACGGCACGCATGTGGTGTTCGCGACCCTTTCAGAAATGAACGCAAGCCTTGCCTATCCGGCCAATACCGGTGGCGAGGTATGGGCGGACTCGACCGATGCGAACAACGGAATCTACCGCAAGATTGGCGCGTCAGGCTCCGGCTCTTGGACATGGGTTGCCCCGCTATCCACGACGCAGATCCTGGATCGGATCGCGGCTTTGGAGGCTATCGGCGGAGATGCAAACCTCGCTGCCATCGCGGATCTTTCCCGGCCCGGCGAACGGCCGGCGCTGTGGTCCCCTGGCACGGACGGCAATCCTGATGACATGGCGATTTATACCGACTCCGTGGTGGATTCGGATGGCTCCGTGGCGCGCCTCGTTGGTGCGCAAGTCTGCGCCCCGCGCGCGGCGCAGCGGCTGGAGCCTGGGCGTCGGTATCTGGTCCGCGTCAAGGTGCGGCGCAGGATCAATACATCCGACCCTGCGGGCGATGCAGTCAACATCTCGATCCGGTGGTTGACGCAGGCAAAGGCGGGCCTGAGCACCACGGTTTCCACCTCGCTCACTACCCTGACCACCAGCTCGGGTGTGGTTGAGCACCAGATGGTGATCTCGACGGCGGCGGGCACGGGCGTCACGGCGCTTTCGCCCTCCGGATCGGTGTATTTCCGTCCTTTCGTCCAGACATTCGGGACGTTGTGCGCGACGGATGTGGAGGTGATCGCGATCCAGGACATCACGGATGCGACGGCTTATTCTCCAGACCTTACTGCCCTCACGGGGCGTGTGACGGCGATCGAGAGCGAGACGCTTCCGGATCGCGTCGAGGTGCTTGAGGCGGCGTACGGCACACCGCGCAAGGTGTTCTTTCGCACCTACGGAGATTTCGTGGCGGCGACCATCGCGTCCAGCATCGATACCGTGGAAATCCTTGGCTATTATGCCGCCAATGACGGCGGCGGGCAGGTGTTCGGGCGGGGCTCCAACGTCACGGGTGCTGTGAATGTCGGCTCCGATTATTGGGAGCGGCGCGGCAATAGCGCGAATTTCCGCAAATTCGGCGCGACGGGAGATGGGTCAACATCAGATAGGACCGCATGCGCCAATGCTGATGCATATGCCGCCGCGGCCGGTGTGAGTCTGGTTGTATCCTATGGGACCTATCTGATTGACAGCAGCATCACGTTTGCGTCCGTGCTCGATTTTCGCGGGGGGGTTCTGAAGCGCGGTGGAAGTGCGACGATCACGGTCGCTGGCGTGAGGGCTGGGCGTAGCCAGAACTTGTTTATGTCAATCGCCGACGGTTCTATTATTTTTGCGTCGGGGCAGGAGCGGTATGCCGAATGGTTTGGCGCGGCCGGCGACAACACCACAGATGACACGATCCCGCTGCGGGCGGGTAAAACGGCTGGCCCCGGCCCGCTTATGCTTGACGCTAAAACCTACAAAGTGACGGACACCCTATCCATTACGCAGACCGGGCAGGGATATTCCGGCGTTGACCCTGGCAGCACAATCATCAATATGACCGTCGCGGACAAAGACATCATCCACGCATATGGTGCGGATTATGCGCACTGGCTACCATATCCGACCGTTAAAAACCTACTCGTATACAGGAGCGTTAACCCGACCGGGACCGCTACAGGCATCCGCATGGAATACACCGTGCATTGCCGCCTGTTTAACGTGGTAAATGGGAATTCAGTATATGGGTTCCACTTTAAAGGCACCGGAAATTCCCTCGCGCGCGACTGCTGGGCAATCCGGGATATTGGTGAGGAGGGCGACTCGTTTTACGGGTGGTATTTCGACAGCTCCGTTGGCTCCCCCAACCCAACCATGGTTGTTGATAGCTGCAAAGCAGTTTGCTTTGTGCGCGATGTCAACTCGCTCGGATTTACCATCATCGGTGATGACATCAAGGACGCGTTCCTACTAAATCCCGAGGTTGCGTCTTGCACATACGGGATCAATATTTCTGGATCCGCAGACAATCCAAATTTTGACATCCACATCGAAGCGCCTATTCTCGATACAATTTGGCTGGCCTGCATCAACATCAGCAATCTCGGAACGACGGGGTTGGTCAATATTAACGGCGGCTGGTCTAATTCTGGAGAGGCAACGGGCGTTGCGTCCTATGGGTTGATTGCTGCCGCGAGCAGCGGTGTGTCTGTCCGAAATCACCAGTTTTTCGGCGGCCCGAACTACGCCAATCATATCGGCGCGCTTTTGTCCGGGTGCTCCCGCTCTGCGATCGATGGCAATCAATTCCGCAACTGCCGCAAATCTGTGGATCTGTTGGATACCGGGCTCACTGGCGTGGGGTCTAACAAAACGTATAACCTGTCAAGTCAACCGGCTGATACGGTCATCCACGTGCGGGGTTCCAGCTTCCGGAATGTTGTTACAGGCAACATTCTAGACGGAACCGCGACAAATTCAATTTTGTTGACATCTGGAGCAACAACAAATCAGGTTGCCCTGAATAATGTCAACACTGCCGCTATGGCTGCTATATCTGATCTCGGAAGCGGAAATACCGTGACGCTCAATCTCTGATGCCGGCCCCGCCGCCATCTCCATTTGCCGCCTTCGGGCGGCTTTTTTGTGCCCGGAGCAACGCCACATGGTCATGCGCTACGACGACATCGTAATCGATCGAGGCTCGACCGTCCCGCGCCTCCAATTCCGATTTCTGCTCGACGGCACGGGCTCCGAATGGCGGCTAACCCTACTGCCATCGCGGGGCGAGCGGATCGAGCTGTCTACCGAGGACAGCACACTGACTGCCACCGTCGCGACTGTGGATGGCGTCACCACGACCACCGTCACATGGGCCCGCACCGTCGAGCAGAGCCGGCTGATCCCGAGCGGCGCGCTCACCTCCTACGAGCTGGAACAGATCGAGCCGGGCGGAGGCCAGCGCCTGTGTCTGGAGGGAATCATTAAGGGCCAGGGAGGGCTGAACGATGACTGACACCGTTATTGAGGTGCTGGTTGAGGGTCCTCAAGGCCCCCCCGGCGAGGTCAATGCCGAGAGCATCGCCGCTGCCGCTGCGGCGGTTGCTGCTGCGGAGGCTACGGCAGCAGACCGGACGGCGGCGGCTACATCAGCGGCTTCAGCGGCCTCCGATGCCAGCGCGACGGCGACCAACGCAGGGATTGCGCAAACTGCGGCAACTGCTGCTGCGGCCTCCGCTGCTGCCGCTGTCGTGGATTATGAGTATGTCAACGGGCGCCTGACCGGATTCCCGCTCCAGCCCCCGCTGGCCTACGGAGCGCGGATCGCTGGCGTCGGATCAAGCAGCATGCAGGCCAATGCCGGCGCGCTGTCGTCAACCCTGATGGTCACGTCCGCCAGTGGCTTTGTCACCCGCGCGCGGCTCCTGGACCCGCGATTTGAATTCGACTGCTGGTACGACGCCACAAAACCCAACAACATCGGCGGCGCCAACAAGGGGGTGGGCGGCACGACATACGCCGCTCAGGTGACGCAGATCGAAGCGGCGCTCTCCGAGGATTATGCCGCGATCGTGCTCTATACCGGCCCCAATGAGCTGGTCAGCCTGACGCCGCAGGTCGCATTTGCAGGCATCCGGGACAATGTGCAGCGGGTGCTCGACGGCGGCGCGATACCGATCCTGTGCACGCCCAACGCACGCGGGACAAGCGGCGCCAACGCGCTGACGTCAAACAGCGTCGATCGACGCAAAAAGATGAGTCTGGACGACAAGTTGAGGGATTTCGCCGCGCAGACGAGCGGCGTGTATCTCGCCGATCTGGCCACCGCTTTTGCTGATCCCACGTCGGCCATGCAAGAGGCGCTCGCCGACACCACGCTGGACGGGCTGCATGCTCTGCCGCTGGGGGTGACGGCCGACAGCCTCGTATTTCTGGACACCATCCGCCGTGTCGTGCAGCCCCGGCCGGATGCGGATTTTTCTGTAACAAACCTATACCAAAATGGCAACCTGACCGGGACCGGCGGCAACAACGGTGTCGCCACGACGCTCAGCGGCACGCTGCCGAGCTATGTCCGCGTCGGGTGCAGTGGCGGCACGCCCGCGTCGAGCGCGGTCGCGTCAACGATCACCGATCCGGGCGGCAAAGCCGGGGTACGGGTGCTCATCACTGCTGCGGATGAGACTCCCGTGACGTGGTGGACGTTGTTTTCCGACACCTCAGGGTCCGGCAATTCCAGCATTGTGGCGTCCGCCTATGACGGGCAGTGGGTGCGCGCCGAGGCGCTGGTCTGGCTCTATACAGGTGGTGAGCTACTGCGTGGCTGGTCGCTGCAAGTCGAGTCCCGCACATCAAGCACGGGGGCCGCAACGTCTGCGGTGAGTTCCAACTATGTGGCGGACCTCACGACACCCATTGGAGATGTGCGGCTCAACGGGCATCCCTACTATTTCCGGACACCGCCATTCCAGATCCCGAGCGGCACCACGCACCTCAATTTCAAACACATCTGTTCCCACGTCGGGACGGGCTCGATCCTCTATGAGGTGAGCCGGCCCACTCTGTACGTGGTGGCCGATCCTCGGGTCTGACCTCCGAAAATATCCCGCCCGCCGCCCGCTGAGGCGGCTTTTTTGTGTCCAATCCCTGGAGAGACCCATGCGAGCAATCGACGTGGTGCACAAACTCGCGCCATCGGCACTCGACGATTACCTGGCCGCTTTCGATGGCGGCGACACGCAGCTTGATGCGGCAGGCGTTTCCACTCCCCTGCGCTTGGCTCATTTCCTGGCGCAAGTGATGCACGAATCCGGTGGGCTCACGATCCGGCGCGAGAGCGGGAAATACAGCGCCTCCCGCATCATGGAAATCTTCGGCGTCAACGTCCATTCGGCGGCCGTCACGAAGTCGGAAGCCGCGAAGCTCGCTGGCGATGGCCCGGCCCTGTTCGAGCGCGTCTATGGGCTCGGCAATCCCCGGAAGGCTAAGGAACTCGGAAACATCAATCCCGGAGACGGATGGAAATACCGCGGCAACGGAATCCTCCAGACCACGGGCCGCGCCAATCACCGGGAGATGGGCGAGCGGTGCAAACTCGGGAATCTGTTCGAAGTATCCCCCGATCAAGTCACGAGCGCACAACACGCGCTGAAGCCGGCGCTGGCGGAATGGGTGGCGGGGAACTGCAACGACCTTGCCGACAAGAATGATATTCGCAGCATCACCAAGAAGATCAACGGCGGATATAACGGGTACGAGGACCGCATCAACTGGTTCAACAAAATCTGGAAGTTGGTCGGCTCGGACGATGCGTCTTGGTCCGTTGCGTCCGGCGACGCGGAGACCGAAAAGCTTCAGCGAGACCTCAATGAATTAGGCGCGACTCTGAAGGTCGATGGCCGCACGGGGCCTGAAACCAAAGCGGCCGTCGCTGCTTTCCAAAAGGCAAATGGGCTCAAGGTGGACGGGCTCGCAGGCGAGCAGACAAAGGCCGCTATCGCGCAGCGCCTTGCCACAACCAAGCCCAGCCTGCCAACGGCCTCCATCGTCCCGCAGGCGCCTGTGAAGGAGATTGTGGGCGGTACCGCAACGATTGGGCTCTCCGAGCTTACGCGGCAGGCCGGCGCGGCGCTCGCGCCCTACCAAGACCTATCCGAATATGTCCGGTGGGGCATGCTCGGCTTGACCGTCATCGGCGGCGGGTGGGTCGCGTTCGGGCTGGTCCGATCCTACGTGATCCCGGCCATCTGGAAGCCCAAGCCTGTGGTGCTTTCGTGACTTGGCTTATCGGCATCGTCCTGGACAACACGCCGTGGTGGGCGTGGGCGATTGCCGCTGCCGCTGCTCTGGCAGCCACATATCAGCTCTGGATGCCCATTTGGGCGCTCATTCCCGCACCCGTAAAGGCGGTATTGCTCGCCATCGGCGCTGCGATCCTGGCCTATCTCGCAGGCCGCAACCGTGGCGCAACTGGTGCAGTGGAGCGCGAGCGGGCCAAGCAAGACGCAGCGACGCGGAAGATGATCGAGGAAAAGAAGGGGATCGACGATGAAACGGCTCATCTATCCGATGATGTTCTTGATCGGGATAACGCTCGCTGGGTGCGTAAGCAGCCCTAGGCCGGACGTCTGGTGCCAGACCAACACTCCGATCCGCCCGACGTCGGCGGAATATTCGGTCAAGGACCGGCAATCCAAAGAGCAGATGCGCGCGCACAATCGATTCGGTGAAAAGCTCTGTGGCTGGAGGCCGGAATGACTGAGGGGCCAAAGGAAAGCATGGACCCTGCCGTCGCGGCATTCCTTTCCCGCCTGGACGCTGAAGACGTTCCGTTGCTGGAAAAGTCTATGGAGTTGACCCGCAATATCGCAGCAACAGCGACGGTTATCAAGTGGGTGATCATTTCTGCATTCGGCCTTGTGGTCGCAGTCGCCGCATTGGGAGAAAGCCTCCAGAAGATCGCCATGTTTATCCGTGGTCACTGACCCGTCGCTCTAGCAGTGAGGTAGTCGCATGGGCGTGCCCAAAGACGAGGCCAAAGCGCGAGAGGCGGTTGAGGCTCTAGCGCGCAACCCCGATAACAAGAGCGCTGCGGCGCGGGAACTTGGGATATCCCGGCAATCATTCCGGGAGCGGCTGAACAATGCCGCGGTCCTGGGCATGATGGGCACAAAACCAGTCCTCCCTGGCTTTGTCATCACGAAGACATCGGCAGAACTCGACGAAGCAGAAAATGTCGTGCGCCAGTGGGTGCAGCAAGAGCCAGGGCCTGGAGAGGCGTTCGAAATTCCAGCCGGGCACGTGGTCAAGGGCATATCGGCCTATGTTGACGCAGACAACAGGGTCATCGGGCAATGGATCAAAACGCGAGAGGGTGAACTAGACCCGCTTGCCATTGCCGATGCAATCAAGTGCGCATTTCTCGATTACAGCGGGGCGGCTGATTCCGTTCCGGCGCCGCACCAAACAAGCAACGAACTTCTCACTTTGTACCCTCTTGCGGATTGGCACATAGGTCTTTTCGCATGGAGGGGAGAGACCGGGACCAATTGGGATCTGAAGATCGCCGAAACGACCATCGGCGATGCGGTTTCCGATCTTGTGGCGCGCTCGCCATCGTCTGGCGATGCCGTTGTATTGGGTGGTGGCGACCTCATCCACGCGGACAACGGGGATAACCGCACATCCCGCTCCGGCCACACGCTGGACGTGGATGGGCGCTATGACAAGGTGATTGGCGTCGCCTCCAGGCTCCTGGTGCGCACCGTTGATGCCTGCCTCGCCCGCCACCGAAACGTGACTGTGCGCATCCTCAAGGGGAACCACGACGAACACGCCAGCGTCGCTATCGCTTATTTCCTCCTGGGATGGTACCGCAACGAGCCCCGCGTGACCGTGGACGTTGATCCGTCTCTATTCTGGTGGATGCGGTTCGGCCGCGTGCTCTTCGGCGCCACGCACGGCCACATGGTCAAGATCGGCAAGATGCCGTCCATCATGGCGCACCGGCGGGCGGAGGATTGGGGCGCAACCCAATTCCGTTACGTCCATGGGTTCCACCTCCATCATTCCTCCAAGACCGCGACCGAAGGCGAGGGGGTGATCTGCGAGATCCACCAGAGTCCTGTCGCACAGGATGCGTGGCATTTCGGATCGGGCTTTCTGTCCGGGCGCTCCCTCCAGGCAATCACCTATCACCAGTCGTTTGGCGAGATCGGGCGCGCCCGCGTCGCGATCATGGATGCAATAGGGGTGCCAGCATGAACGAGGATGATGGTCTCGAATGCGGCGGCGGCCTATGGGAAATCGCTGCCGAGCTGCGCGCCATGATCGAGCTTGTGGACACAGCCAAAACACCGGCCGGCCGGCGCCTCGCCACCGAGGCCGCTGAAGCACTGATGCTCCACCTAACGCCGCCAAGCGCCCGCATCATCGCGATGGTGCCCAAGGCCGATGCCATGGAGGCAAAGCCCTTATGACCCTGGACGATCTTCGCGGGCTCCCGAGCTTTGTCTATCTCGCCACACCATACAGCCGGTACCGTTGGGGGCTCGCCAGTGCGGCCTATGATGCGGAGCGACACGCGGCCCATTTGATCGGGCTCGGATTGCGGGTGTTCTCCCCCATCGCCCATTCCCACACCATCGCCCGCGTCGGCGGGATAGACCCGCTCTCGCATGAGATTTGGATGGAGCAAAACCAGCCGTTCATGGATGCAGCTTCCGCGATGGTCGCTGTTCGCATGGATGGATGGAAGGAGAGCATGGGCATGGCGATGGAAGCCGAGTTCTTCCAGGCCGCCGGCAAACCTATCGTGGAAATGGAGGCGCTGCCTTGATCATCGGGTTATGCGGTCTGGCTGGCGCGGGGAAGACGACGGCGGCAGAGTATCTAGAGCGCGAGCATGGGTTCGTTCGCATTCGGTTCGCCGGACCGCTCAAGGCGATGATGGCGGCGCTCGGATGCTCGCAGGACGAGATAGACGGGCACCTTAAGGAAACCCCCTGCGATCTTCTAGGCGGCAAGACGCCGCGCCAAGCGATGCAGTGGCTCGGAACCGAATGGGGCCGGGATATGATCGCCCCCGACCTTTGGACGCGGGCATGGAATTCCGCGGCAACGGCGCCGCGCATTGTGGCCGATGACGTTCGGTTCGCCAACGAGGCTGATGCGATCCGTGCGCGCGGCGGGCTCGTGGTGGAGATCCACCGGCCGGGCGCTGGCGCGGCGATAGGCGCCGCACATATCAGCGAGGCCATGCCGTTCAAGCCGGATGTGAGGATCGAGAACCGGCTTGGCCTGGGCTTTTTCGATAGCCTGGAGTCCATAATCTGCTCGGGGGACAGAAACGGGACAGATACACCGTGAACAAACCGAGATAAACGGCGTTTTACGCGGCCAGGAATCACGCATTCATGCGGGTTTCCGTGTAGAACACCACGTTCGGGACGTGGCGCGCGCGGGTTCCGCCGATCAATGCCGCAGGTTCAACGCGACACAAAAGAAGTCCGTATTTTCATTATAAGATATTGATTTTATTGGTGGGCCCGGCAGGACTCGAACCTGCAACCAGACCGTTATGAGCGGTCAGCTCTAACCGTTGAGCTACAGGCCCCCCGCACGTTCCTATCAATCCCTAGCCGTGTGAACAACCGGGACAAGCGCGGCTTCGCCCCATTGGCGCCGCCTTCCCACAGTGCTGTGTGGCGGCACATACCCAGCGGAGCGTTCCATGTCCTTTCCCCTGTCCCGGCGCCGCGTCTTTTCCGGCGGCCTCCTCGCTGCCCTGGCGATTTGCGCTGTCCTCG
Organism: Roseixanthobacter finlandensis; assembly: GCF_043195105.2. Lineage (NCBI taxonomy): Bacteria > Pseudomonadati > Pseudomonadota > Alphaproteobacteria > Hyphomicrobiales > Xanthobacteraceae > Roseixanthobacter > Roseixanthobacter finlandensis. The sequence goes on from NZ_CM195536.1 coordinate 2,162,543, forward strand.
ATGTCCCGGCGGCGCGGGCGGAAGATCTGTCGCGCGCGACCCTCACCGTGGTCGGGCAGGGCGAAGCCAGCGCGGCGCCGGACATGGCGAGCCTGTCCACCGGCGTCGTGACCGTGGCAAAGACCGCCGAGGACGCCCTCGCCGGCAATTCCAAGAGCGTGGCGGATGTGATCGCCGCACTCCAGGCAACGGGTATCGAGCCGAAGGACCTGGTAACTTCGGGCTTCTCCATCCAGCCGCAATATGTCTATCCCCAGCAGGGCCAGCGCGAAGCGCCGCGTCTCACCGGCTATGAAGTGCGCAACACGGTCAATGTGAAGGTGCGCGATCTGTCGACGCTCGGCGGGCTTTTGGACAAATTGGTCCAGGCGGGTGCCAATCAGGTCAGCGGCATGAGCTTCGCGCTCCAGGACCCGCGTGCGATCGAGCGGCAGGCCCGCCTTGCGGCCATGGCGGATGCCAAGGCCCAGGCGCAGAGCCTGGCGGATGCGGCCGGGCTGCGCCTCGTGCGCATTCGCCGCATCAGCCCGCAGCCCGACATGGGCCCGGTCGCCGCCGCGCCGATGATGATGAAGGCCGATGCGCGCGCGGTGCCGATCCAGGCAGGGGAGACCACCGCCCGCGCCCAGATCACCATCGTCTATGACGCCGAGCCGCGCTGAGCCGGCGCCTGTCGCCGCTCAGGTGATATCGTCGCGGCGGGCTTTCGCGGCCCGCTGCAGTGAATTGGGAGGCAGCAGCAAAGTGAGTGCCTCCGGCATGATACGATAGTGTAGGGGCATGGTCTCGCGGGTGATTTCGCCGTCGGTCGCCACCCAGGCGCGGCGCCGGCGCGGGGCGTGGATGGTGAGCGCCTTGGCGCGAAACGAGTGGATGCCGGGATTGTTGCGCCAGGATTCCACCAGCAGATCGGCGCCGACGCGGATCTTGGCCAGCGCACCGCGCTCCTCGGCGATGTGGATTTCCAATTCCCCGCCATCGAGACGCGAGCGATGCCAGCCCGGCGCGTCGAAGGCATTGTTCGTCACGAGCGCCGCATAGGCGTCGATGGGCTCGCGCCGGCCCTCGATCTCGATTTCCAGCGACATGCGGCCGGAGCGGGTGAGCGCCTTGCCGAGCGCCATGAGCCAGCCGAGGATGCGCCCGCGCGAATCGCGCACCGCCTCGCGGGCAAGCGCCATTTGCGAAAAGAAGCCGACGCCGGAGACGCCGTGGAACGCGCGCCCGTTCAGGGTCGCCACATCCACCCGCATGGGCTCGGCCTCGCGCAGGCCCTGGAGCGCCCCTGGCAGGTCGCGCGGCAGGCCGATGTCATGGGCGAGCAGATTCATGGTGCCGAGCGGCAGCACGCCGAGCGCGGTGTCGGTCTCCGCAAGCACGGAGGCCGCATAGCTCAGCGTGCCGTCCCCGGCGCCGACCACCAGCGCATCATAGCCCTTGCGGCGCGCGGAACGGATCGCCTCGATCATCTCCGCACCTTGAAGGACCACCACGTCGATGTCCTTGCCCGGCTCGGTCAGGGCCTCGTCCACCTCCTGGCGCAGACGCTCGGCGCCAAGATCCTGCACGGTGCCGGCTTTTGCATTGAGTACCACCAGGGTTCGCCCCATGTTCTGTCTCCGAGTGCCGCCAGCATCAAAGCGGGCGTATGATTTGGCTAAGGGCGATAGGGGCTGTGAGAATGTCTAACATTGAGGGAACGCAGGCGCGGCCATGGATTTTCCGGTTGCGCGCCGGCTTGCTGCTGCTGGTGGCCTTGGTGTTCTTCAGCATTTCGGGCGGAAATTTCGTCGCCCGACAGTTTGGGCTCACCTGGCTGTGGGCGCTCGGGCTGGCGTTCGTCTTCGCTCTTCTTCTGGGCTATGGCGTGGCGCGCTTGACGCGGGCCATGTATTTGTCCGGTGCCGCCGTGCTGACGCTGCTGACCACATATCTTGCCTATGACTTTCTGCGCAACGCGGTCGGCTGGTCGCAGACCACCTCGCTCATCCTGGCTGCGGTGCCGTTTGTTCTGATGGGAGCCGCCTTCTGGGATTTCCGCCGGTTGAAGGAGGAAATCCGCAAATGGGCGGATGCGCGTTGAGCGGAGCGCACGGGGGGAACGAAAGCATTGCCTTTGTGGTTCCACGGCGGAAAGCCTTCTGTGGAGTGCGGCTATGCTCAAATACGCTATCATTTTCCTTGTGATTTCCATGATCGCTGGGGCAATGGGATTCTTCAACGTGTCGGCGGTCGCGCGCCGCATTTCGTTCGTGCTGTTTGGAATCTTCATTGCCCTGGCGGCGCTGGTGCTTCTGGCCTTCGTGCTACTCGGCGAGGCGACCGGCTCGGCGTCGCTGTTGCCCTCCTTCCTTCTTACCTAAGGGCATGTACAGTCCGGCGCGGCGCATTCAAGGGCGCGCGCCGGTGATGCGCGTGCGGTGCGGCGGCAAGCGACGTTTTGGGAGTTGAGCCGATGACGCGGGCGCAATAGCCTCAGCGGCATGAAGCCGGACAACGGCTTCGCGGGGTCTTCCAGAGGAGAATAATGATGCGTCGCCTTGCCCTCGCCGCGGCGGTCGGGATGGTCGCCTTCGGCGCCATGCCCGCGCTGGCACAACAGAAGGTGGTGAACGTCTATAATTGGTCGGACTATATCGACGAGTCGGTCTTGGAGGACTTCACCAAGGAGACCGGCATCAAGGTCCGCTACGACGTGTTCGACAGTAACGAGGTGCTGGAAACCAAGCTTCTGGCCGGAAAGACCGGGTATGACGTGGTGGTGCCGAGTGGCTCGTTCCTGCAGCGCCAGATCACGGCGGGTGTGTTCCAGAAGCTGGACAAGTCCAAGCTGCCGAATCTTCAATATGCCTGGCCGGAAATCACCAAGCGCCTCGCGGTCTACGATCCCGGCAATGATTATGCCGTGAACTATATGTGGGGCACCACGGGCATCGGCTACAATGTGGACATGGTGAAGCAGCGGCTCGGCGACATTCCGATTAACACCTGGGACATCGTGTTCAAGCCGGAGAACCTCTCCAAGCTGAAGGATTGCGGCGTCTATTTCCTCGATGGCCCTGAAGAGGTCATTCCCTCCGCTTTGCGGTATCTCGGCCTCGATCCCGATTCGAAGAACCCGGCCGATATTGCCAAGGCCGGCGAGTTGCTGATGACGGTGCGCCCGTTCATCCGCAAGTTTGATTCTTCCGGTTACATCAATGCGCTGGCGCGCGGCGACATCTGCATCGCGGTCGGCTGGTCGGGCGACGTGTTCCAGGCCAAGACCCGCGCCGAGGAAGCCGCCAAGAAGACCAAGAAGAAGCCCGTCACCCTCGCTTATGCCATTCCCAAGCAGGGCGCGCTGATGTGGTTCGACAATTTCGCCATCCCCAAGGACGCGAAGAATGTGGACGAAGCCCACGCCTTCATCAATTACATGATGCGTCCGGAAGTGGCGGCGAAGAACTCGAACTATATTTCCTATGCCAACGGAAACCTGGCGTCGCAGAAGTTCATCGACAAGGCGATCCTGGACAATCCCGCCATCTATCCGGACAAGGCGACCTTCGACCTGCTGTTCACCGTCACCACTTATCCGATGGATATCCAGCGCGTGGTGACCCGCACCTGGAGCAAGTTCAAGCGCGGCAAGTGAGACTGAACGGGCTACGCGTCTGAAGCCCATGGCGCCCCGCGATTCGGTCGCGGGGCGTCTTTCTTTTGCGCGCCCTCAGCCGTGCGCCCTCAGCCCCGCGCGCGCAGCTCGCGCCGCAGGATCTTGCCAGTGGCGGTCATGGGCAGGGTGTCGGTGAAGGCGACGTGGCGCGGATATTCGTGCGCGGAAAGCCGCTCGCGCACATGGCGCTGGATATCGGCCACCAGAGCCTCGCTGCCAGCATGGCCGTCCTTCAGCACGATCCAGGCTTTCACCGCCTCGGTGCGCACGGGGTCCGGCACCCCCACCACCGCGACGAAGGCGACGGCGGGGTGGCGCAGGATGCAATCCTCGATCTCGCCCGGCCCGATGCGATAGCCGGCCGAGGTGATGACATCGTCCGAGCGGCCGACATACCAGAGATAGCCGTCCTCATCCTGCCGGCCCATGTCGCCGGTGAGCAGGAAATCGCCCGTGTATTTCTCCGCCGTGGCTTTGGGATTGTTGAAATATTCCAGCATCATCACCGGATCGCCCCGGCGCACGGCCACATGGCCCTCCGCGCCCGTGGGCAGCACATTGCCGGCATCGTCGACGATCCGCACATCATGGCCGGGGATCGGCTTGCCCATGGCGCCGGGCCGGATGGGGAAGAAATTGGAATTGGATCCCACCACCAGATTGCATTCGGTCTGGCCGTAGATTTCCCGCGCCTCCACGCCCAGGCGCTCTTGCACAAAATCCCCGAGTTCCGCGCCCAGCGTCTCGCCGCCGGTGAGCAAAGAGCGCAGGTTCAGGCCCGCCGGGCGGCGCACATCGGCTTGCCGCAGCAGTTTCAGCGCGGTCGGCGGCAGGAACACATTGTGCACCTGATGGTCTGCCATCAGCGCCATGGCCGCGTCCGGATCGAACTTCTTCGCCCGATAGGCGAGCACGGGCACGCCGAGATAAAGGCTCGGGAACAGCACGTCGAACAGGCCGCCGATCCAGGCCCAGTCGGCCGGCGTCCAATGCAGATCGCCGGGCTGGGGCATGTATTGGTGGACGAATTCGATGCACGGCAGATGCCCCAGCAGCACGCGATGCCCATGCAGCGCGCCCTTGGGATTTCCCGTCGTGCCCGAGGTGAAGATGATGATGCCGGGATCGTCCGGCCCGGTATCCATTGCGGTGAAGCGGTCGCTCGCACGCGCCAGCGTCTCGTCGAAGGACAGCGTGGCGGCATCGCCCTTGTCCGGGCCGATGACGAAGACATGGGTGAGGGCGGGAAGCTGGTCGCGGATGCGCTGGAGCTTGGCGAAGCCAGCCAGATCCGTCACCAGAACCTTGGCGCCGGAGGTATTGAGGCGAAATTCCAGTGCCTCGTCGCCGAACAAGGTGAACAGCGGCACCGAGACCATGCCCGCCTTGAACGCGCCGATATGGGCGATGGCGGTTTCCGGCGCCTGGGGCAGGAACACCGCGACCCGGTCCCTCGGCGCGAGGCCGCAGGCGGTCAGCACATTGGCGAAGCGATTGGTGAGGGCGGAAAGATCCTCGAAGGAATAGCGCGTCAACGCGCCGCTTTCCTCCACGAAGATTAGCGCCGGCTTGTTCGCGCCCGTGGCGTGCGCATCGGAGCAGGCGACGCCCATATTGAAGCGCGCCGGAATCTCCCAGCGAAAGTGACGCACGAGGGCGTCATAAGTCGAAGCCGGGCGCAGCATGATGTTTCCTCCCGCCGGCTTCTGCGTCCCACGCGATAGGATGCGATCCGGGCATTATGGGAAACGATCGAACGTTTTTTTAATGCCCGCGTCAAGATGGACCCGGCCGTCTTCCCTTGTCCGCACCTCTCCCTTTGACCTCACCTCTCCCCGCCGGGGAGAGGTCGGCCGCAAAGCGGCCGGGTGAGGGAGGAGGGGGGTGGTCGGGCGGGGCGAGCCCCTCACCCCAGCCCTCTCCCCGTCGGGGAGAGGGGGCATTGCGGAGCGGTGTCCTGACTCTCCGTTGTCCTCACCTCTCCCCGCCGGGGAGAGGTCGGCCGCTCAGTGGCCGGGTGAGGGGGCGGTGCGGCGCCTATGGTTTCAAGCCACCAGCCCGAGCGCCTGCGCAGCCTGGTCGCGGATGGCGGCGATATTGGTGCGATAGCCTTCGATCCCGCCCTTGAACACGGCGGAACCGGCGACCAGCACGTCGGCGCCGGCCTTCACGCACAGGGCGCCGGTCTGCGGGTTCACGCCGCCGTCGATTTCCAGGCGGATGTCGCGGCCGCGGATCATGTCGCGGATGCGCTCGATCTTGGGCAGCACGTCGGGAATGAAGGCCTGCCCGCCGAAGCCGGGATTGACGGTCATAACGCAGATCAGGTCGGTCTTATCCAGCACATAGTCCAGCACCCGCTCGGAGGTGGCCGGGTTCAGCGCGATGCCGGCCTTCTTGCCGAGCCCGCGAATGACCTGGAGGCAGCGGTCCAGATGGTCGGTGGCTTCCGCCTGCACGGTGATGATGTCCGCCCCCGCCTTGGCGAAGGCCTCCAGATAGGGCTCCACCGGCGAAATCATCAGATGCACGTCGAACACCTTGTCGGTGTAGGGCCGCAGCGCCTTGATGATGTCCGGCCCGAAGGTGATGTTGGGCACGAAATGGCCGTCCATCACGTCGAGATGGATGTAATCGGCCCCGGCCGCCGCCACGTCGCGCACTTCTTCCCCGAGGCGGGAAAAATCGCTGGCGAGGATCGAGGGCGCGATCAGCGGGAAAGTCATGGCATCAACTCCTGCGCGGCGGCGGCTCACGGCGGCGCCCGTCATATGGGGAACGGGTGGGCGCGCCACCACATCCTTCAATAATAGCTGGCGATCTTTTCCACTTCCTCGCGCGAGCCGAACACCAGCGGAATGCGCTGGTGCAGCTTCTGCGGCACGATGTCGAGGATGCGGGTCTTGCCGTCGGTGGCGGCGCCCTGCGCCTGTTCCACCAGGAAGGCCACCGGATTGGCCTCGTAGATCAGGCGCAGGCGGCCCTCGCCATAGCCCTTGCGGCTGTCGCCGGGATAGAGATACACGCCGCCGCGGGTGAAGATGCGGAACGCATCGGCCACCATGGAGCCGACCCAGCGCATGTTGAAATCCTTCCCGCGCGGGCCGTCCTTGCCGGCGAGGCAATCGTCCACATAAGCGCGCGTGGGCGCCGCCCAGTGGCGGAGGTTGGACTGGTTGATGCCATATTCCTTCGTCGCGGCGGGCACTTCGACAGTGGCGCGGGCGAGGATGAAATCGCCGCTTGCCCGGTCCAGCACGAACACCTGCGTGCCCGCGCCCACGGTGGAGACCAGCAGGGTGGAGGGGCCATAGACCAGGAAGCCGGACGCGAGCTGGGCCGTGCCCTTCTGCTTCAGCGCCTCCACCGGATCGGGGAAGGCTTCGGCGCTATAGGGCAGCACGGAATAGATGGTGCCGATGGAGACGTTGGTGTCGATGTTCGAGGAGCCGTCGAGCGGGTCCACGGCCACCACCAGCGTGCCGGATTCGTTCAGCGGGATCGGGGTCTCGCTTTCCTCCGAGCCGAGGAAGGCGACCGGCGCGGCCTTCAGGGCGGAGACGATGGCCTCTTCGGCGATCACGTCCAGTTCCTTCTGGGCATCGCCGGCTGCATTGGCGTCCTCGCCGCGGATCCTGGCGAAATGCTCGGCGAGCGGGCCGCGTGCCACCATGTCGGCGATCGCAACGCCGGCCTGCGCCATGCGCTCCACGGCTGCGGCAACGGCCTTGCGGGTGTCATCCTCGGCCGCCCAGGTGCCGAGATAGCCTTGCAGGGTCACGACGTCGCTCACCTTGTATCTCCTACGTGCGCATGCGGGACATATCCCGCCGATCCGGCGCTCTTATGGCGCACGGCGCGGGAGCCGTCGAGCTTTGGCGCGTGCTCTTCACCGGCCGCGATGGATTTCCACGCCCACGTCGCCGAACACACCGCTGATCGGCGCGCCCGGCTTGTGGACCACCACGCGCACCTGCTCGATCTGCGGGAAATGATCCAGCAGGCGCGTGGCGATGCGCTCGGCGAGGGTCTCCACCAGATGGACGATGTCGTCCTCCACCACCGCCCGTACATGCTCGTACACCGTCTGGTACGAGACGGTGAGGGCGGGATCGTCGGCCCATGCGGCGGGACGGGTGTCGAGCCACCAATCCACGTCCACCACGAAGCGCTGGCCGAGCTGCTGTTCGGCATCGAACACGCCATGGCGGGCGAAGAAGGGCAAGGCGCGTAGGAACAGGCGGTCGCGACGCGGTGCCGGGGCGGCGGGCTCGACCTCGGCCGCTTCGAGGGCTTCCGGGTCGCTGGGATCGATCATGGGGCTCACGCGGGGCTCGGGGTGGCGAAGGAGGGGCGAGGGTGCGAGGGCGCGCCCGCGAAAGCAAGCCGGGCAAACGCAAGCCGGGCCACCGCGACGGCGGGCGCGCAATCCGCCGCCCGCGCCGCAAGGGCGGGCTCGTCGGTGAAGACGGCGCCCACATCCAGATAGGGGCGCCCGACCCGCGCCGCGAGCCGCGCGGCCAGGAACCGGCCGATGCCGGCGCCGACGATCGGAGCGTCCATCGGCAGCGTCGCGCCCGAGAGCACGCAGGCGAGCGCGCCATGCAGCATGTGCAATTGCACCGCCGCCGCATAGGCCGCGAGCTGGCGCGCCTGTTCCAGTGTCGCCGGGCCAAGATCGCGCCCCACCATGCGCAGCAGACGCCGCGCGCTGGCGTCCAGCGTCTTTGGGCCGCCGTCGGCCGCGGGATGCAGGTCGCCATGTTCCGGCAGGTCGCCGATGAGACGGTAGATATCGGCGGTGGTGGCGAAATGCTCCGCCATCAGGGGCACGAAGCCGCCGGCGAACGGCAGCGCGGGCGAAAGCGCCATCACCGGCGTGCGCGCCACGCCGCCATAGACCAGCTCGCTGCTGGCGAGACGCTCGGCATCGCTGAAGCCGCGCGCGGCGACCGCGCCGCCTGAAAAGGGAATGAGATCGGTGGTGGTGGAGCCGATATCCACCAGCACGCCGCACGGCAATTCGGTGGCGAGCGCGGCGGCGGTGGCATGCCAGTTCGCCGAGGCGATGCCCTCCACACGCGCGCTCGCCGCCGAGGCGGGCACGAGGCCGTCTGGCCCGGCATAGATCAGGCATCCGGGGCCGAGACGCGCACCGAGCGCGGCCGCGAGCGCCGTGACGCCGGTGGGGCGGTCGGGCCACAGATCCACCAGTTCGCCGGTCATGGTCACGGCGGAGGGCCGGTGCGGCAGCGGGTCGAGGGCGGCGAGCGCGGCATCAAGCTGGTCCATGCCGCGCCATAGCGCACACGGGGCCATGTCGACGGCGCGCAGGCGGCCCGATTCATCGAAAGCGGCGCGCTTGAGATGGGCGCCGCCCACATCCCAGCCGAGAAAGGCGAAATCGCTCATCGCACCTTCACCCGGACCGGCACGGCCATGGGCAGGTGCGGCAGGGTGGGCGGCCGGCCGTCGCGGATCAGTTCCGGCAGGAAGGCGGCGGGATTGATGCCGAGGCTCGCGTGCAGACCGGCATAAGAGGTGGTGATGCGGGGATTCACCTCCACCACCACCGGCCCCTCCTCGGTCACGATCAGATCAATGCCGATGATGCCGCTCAGCCCCGGCATGGCAGCGACCACCGCCCGCGCGAGCGCCGCGAACTTGCCGACCGCGTCCGGCAGGCAGCCGACCGTGAGCCCGGTCAGGGAGAGGCGGCCTTCGTCCTCGGCCATTTCCTGGAGATTGGTGGTGAGCAGGGTCACGCCATCGGGCCGGCACAGCACGGTGAGGCTGGCGGCGACGCCCGCCACATAGGGCTGGACGATGAGGCCGGCGGGCGGCAACTGCGCCGCGCGCAGAGCCGCGCGGCTGCGCCAGATGTGGGTTTGCGTGGCGCCCGCGCCATCGTCGGGCTTGGTGACGAGCGGCACCGCGAGATTTTCCGGCATCGCTTCCAGCGGGTAGGTCGGGATATGGGGAATGCCCGCCGCCGCGAGATGCTGCGCGGTGAGGCTCTTGCGGCCGGCGATTCGCAGCGCCGGCGCATCGCTCGCGATCACCCGCGCCGTGCCGGTGCGGGCCAGGGCCACGAGGCGATCCAGCAGGCCGTCGGTTTCCGGCGCCACGGGCCAGACCACATGGGCCGCGCCCGCAAGCTGCTCCCAGATCGCCCAGGGATCATCCTTTTCACCCACCGCGATGCTGTCCGCGCGCGGCGGCGCCAGGCGGTCGTCGTGGCACAGCAGCACTTGGACGCCGGGAATATTCTCGAGGTCGCGCACCATGGCATCGCGCATCAGCGTGCCCTCGGGCAGCAACGCGTCGGGAAGCGCCTTGTGGCGCAGGCCGCCGGATGTCACGAACTCGCAGACAAAGACGCGCATGCGCTTTCCTTCCCGTATCAGGCTCGGACACGAAGATGCAGGTTATCCCGGTGATCGATCTTAAGGGAGGGCGTGTGGTGCATGCCCGCCAGGGCGCGCGCCATCTTTATGCGCCCATCGTCTCGCCGCTGGCGGCCGGCAGCGCGCCGCGCGCTATCGTGGCGGCGCTGCTGGCGCTCGCGCCGTTCACGACCCTCTATGTGGCCGACCTCGACGCCATCGCGGGGGAGGGCGACAATGCGCCCGCCATCCGCGATTTGCGCGCGGCCTTTCCCGCTCTCGCTCTGTGGGTGGACGCGGGCGAGAACAGCGCCGCCGCGCTCGCGGCACGTCACGCCGCCGATGCCGGCATCCCGGTGGTGGGCAGTGAGACCCTGGCCGATGCGCGGGCCCTGGCCGGCATGGCGGGACTGGATTTCGTGCTCTCGCTCGATCATGACGCGCAGGGGCCGCGCGGCCCGCAAGAGGTGCATGCGACGCCCGCCCTCTGGCCGCGCCGGGTGATCGCCATGACGCTCGCGAAAGTCGGCTCGGGCGCCGGGCCGGATCTTGAGCGGCTCGCCGATATCCGCGCGCGCCATGAAGCCGTCGCTGCACCCGGCGGAGCGATCGCCCTGTTCGCCGCCGGCGGTGTGCGCCATGTGGGGGACCTCGACACTTTGGCCGCAAAGGGCGTGGAAGGCGCCCTCGTTGCCACCGCGCTGCACGATGGGCGCCTGTTGGGGGAGGATCTGGCGCGCTTTGTCTGATCGGCGCTCAGCCAAGGCCGTCGCGCTCCAACCCCTCACGCTCCAACCCCTCACGCTCCAACCCCTCACGCTCCAGGGCGTGCGCGAGCACGCTCGCCACCGTCAGGTCCGCGCTGGTTCCGGGATTAAGGCCGCGCTGTTTCAAGGATGTATCGTAGGCCAGCAAGGAGATGTGCCGCGACTCCCACCTTTTGAGGGGGGCCCTGAGGCGGACCGTCTCTCGCGCCTCCTCCAGCACCGCCAGCGCCGTATCCGCGCCGAACTTGCGGGCGATATGGCTGTCGGGAAAGGCCGTGAGGAAATCCAGATAGACCGCCTGCACGACCTCTGGAGCAAACGGGTCCGCGCAGCCGCGGAGCCGTGCGACGCCGATCTCGAACACGTCGGCAAAGCCGTTCACATATTGAAAGGCGATGCGGTCGCGGGGCGCGGCTTCGGCCATGGCCGCCTTCAAATCGACGGCAGCGGGGAAGCGCACATCGGCGCGCGCCGTGCCGAGCCCGCCGGGTTTGGCGGCGGCGATGGCGCGGAAGGCGCAGGCCGCGTCTTCGATCGTCATCGCCTCCAGCGCCGCCTTCAGGCGCGCACGCAGATCGCCGGAGGGCGGGGAAAGCGCGGCATGGACCAGCGGCGCGCACAGCAGCACGATGCCGAGATTGGTGTTGCAGCCGGCCGCCGCGAGCGACGCCGACACCGCCGCCTCGATGCGCGCGCCGATGCCGAGCCCAAGCCCTGAGATGTGAGGTGCCGAGAGGACGGGCGCTGCCGCCGCCGCCGCGCGCTCGAACTGGGCGACCTCCATGCCGTGCCCGGCCGCGTGCACATGCACATTGCCAGGCTTGAGCGCGCGCAGCTCGGCCCGGCAGGCGCGCTCGAACAGATCTGCGGCGCGCTCCGGCGTCATGCCATCGCCCTTTCTCCGGCCAGCAAGGCGGCGAGCGGCTTGGCCATGTCCAGCCCAGTCGCGGCGTGAAGGCCGCTCCAGGCCGGCATGGAATTCACCTCCAGCACCAGCAGCCGGCCGGCGGCGTCGGCGATCAGGTCCACGCCGGCGAAATGGGCGCCCACCGCCTGCGCCGCCGCGACGGCGATTTCGGCGAGCGCGCCTGTGGCGGGCACAGGCTCGCCGGTCGCACCCTGGTGGATATTGGTGATCCAATGGCTGGCGACCCGCCGCATGGCGCCTTCCGCCCGGCCGCCCACCACAAACACACGGTAATCGGAATGGCGCGCGTCGGCGGGTGGAATGAAGTCCTGGAGATAATAGACCCCGTCCATCTCTTCCGCGCCCGGCAGCGCTTCCTTTGGCGCGAGGCGGCGCAGGCCGCGCCCTTGGGCGCCGAACAAGGGCTTCAGCACCGTGTCGCCCGGCGCCGCGTCGATCAGCATCTGGGCCGCCTGCGGGTCTTCCAGCACCAAGGTGCGCGGGGTCGGCAGGCCGGCGCGGGCGAGCAGGAAGGTGGTCATGCTCTTGTCGATGCAGCGCTCGATGGCGCGGGCATCGTTCATCACCCTGACGCCGGATTCCCGCAGCGCATGGAGCACACCGAGCCGCAAGGTGATCTGCTCGGTGGTGCCGCCGGGCATGATGCGCACGAAGGCGCTTTGGGGAAGCGCCTCCTCGAACCCCGGCAGCAGCAGGCCGTGGGGCGTCGCGCCCACCGCGAAGCCGCAGGATTTCAGCGACAGCAGCCGCGCCGCGCGTCCGCGCTTTTTCAGCGCGGCGATGAGGCGGCGGGTGTGCCAGTCCGCCCGCTCGGCGAAGATGGCGATGCGGGGATCGAATGCGGCGGCCATGGATGTTCAGCCGGCAAATGAGCGCGCGATCAAGGCCGGATCGACTGCCCCGGCGGTGAAGCTCACGCCATGCTCCACGGCGGTCACGAGCACCTGCGCCGGCGAGAACAGCAGCGGGTCGATGCGGTAGAAATCACACGCATAGGCCGCGAACACCTCGGCGAACGGCCGGCCATGGTCGCGCGAGGTCAAGCTCGGCAGGCGCTGCGCGAGATCGCGCGCCTCGTCCGCCGGGCCGCTCACATGAAGCTGCACCTCGCCGCCGTAAAGCGTCGCATCATTGGTGCGGCCCATGGCGACGATGAAATCCGGCGCCGACGGCGGCACCGGCGCGCTGCCGCGCCCGTCCAGAATGCGATCCAGTGGGAAATGCAGGGCATGGGCCTTGTGAAGCGCCACTTCCAGCACCCGCGCCGCGATCTGCACTCCGCCCGCAAGGCTGCTGGTGGGCGTGAGGATGAGGGTGATTTTCTCCCCCGCGACCCCCGTGGCGGCACGGATATCCTCAATCACCTCGGCCGGCGGCATCTGGCCGGTTTCCAGCACCAGGACGATGTCCGCGCCCTGTTCGCGAAAGCCGAGCTCGGCAAACAGCGGCTCCTTCGCCGCCGTGGCGCGGCCGGGGCCGGAGCCGAGGGCAAAGAAATCGCCCGCCGCCAGCTGCCAGCCGGCATATTGGCTGCCGAGGCAGGCGAGCACCGGGTCGCACGTGCCCACCGTGACGAGCGTGGTCCAGGGGGCGAAGCGGTCGCAGGTCTGGAACGCCACTTGCCCCAGCCCGCCGAGGCAGATTTCCGCGATCCGCCGTCCTGCCTCCAGCCCGCCGCGCGCGTCGATGCCGGCATCGACGATCCGCGCGCCGTGCGGCCCAGTGGAGACCGCAAGGCGCAGCGCATCGGCATCATTGATCAGCGCCTCCACCAGGCCGGCGGCGCGCCGCGACAGATCGGGCCGGCTCATGCCTCGCTGCTCGCCACCTGCTGGCTTTGCGGCAGGCCGAGGTGATTGCGCATTTCGGCCAGGCCGCCGCGCACCTGGGCCACGGCGGCCGACATGTCGCTCGCGGTGCGCTTCACGGTGCAGATGGGGGCGCCGGCGGGAATGATTGTGCCGGCGGCGGTGCGGTCGCACACATGGTTCGGCCAGGCGCCGGCGGGAATCATCACGTCGCGTTCGGCATAGAGAATGCCGGCGGCGGTCGCGCCCTTAGGCTGCGGCAGGGCCTTGGGCAGCTTGCCGCCGCACGCCGCCAAATGCAGCGCCAGCAAGGGCGGCATGGGGTCCACATCGAAAATGTCGATGCTCGCGCCAATCCGGGGATTGATCTCCACCAGCCACCAGCGGTCCGCTTCCACCAGCACGTCCACCGAGATCAGGCCCACGAGGCCGCACACGGTGGCGATGCGCAGGGCCCCGGCGAGGATCGCCGCCGCATGCTTGGCGGGCAGAGGCACCGGGCCGACCGCGCCGCCATAGCGGAACGGATGGGTGCTATCGGAATGCGACCATTGCCAGCTCGCGCCGACCGGAAGCGCTTCCTTTCCATTGGAAAGGATCAGCAGCGAATAAGCGGTGCCGCTGACTTCACGTTGCAGATAATGGCCCGGCGCGGGCGGCCCGGTCTCCTCCGGCGCGCGGCGGCGGATATGGCTGCCGCCGGCGCCGCCGATCTTCTTTTCCAGTAGCGGCGCTTCGGCCAGCGCGCCGTCCGGCGCGTCCAGCGTCACCGGCGGAAAGGCGATGCCGAGATGGCCGCACAGGGCCGCGAGCGCCAGCGGATCCTTCAGCACGCGCACCGTCTCGGCCATGTTGCCGAGGATGGGATTGCGCTCGGCGATGCGGGTCATCAGCGGCGTGTCGTCCTCGAACCCGCCGCCCAGCACCACCGGCAGGCCGGGGGGCGAGAGGTTCGCGAGCGCCTGGATGAGATCGTCGCCGTCGAAGGAAAATCCGTTCTTCTTGTGCACGCGCACGCAGCGCGCGGCATTGGCGCAGGTGTCGAGATCGGCGAACAGGTCGAGGGAAAGCGCCGCGAAACCGGCGCGCGCGGCGCTCGCCGCCAGGGGGCGCGCGGACAGGGCGATGACGGCGAGATCCATAAGCTCAACCCGCAGTTTGCAACGCCGCGGCCATCTGTCTGGCCAGCGCGAAGGCCTCGTCGAGGCCGATGAAGAGGGCCGTGTCGGTTTCGTGCATGCGCCGGAGCAACGCATGCTGGACCCGGTATTTCAGATTGCCGATGGCGAGGGCTCCGATTCCGACACCATGAGGCAATGCGACGCCCTTGTCATGGGGGCCGATGCCGGCGATGCCGGCCGGCGGCACGGCGTTCACGTCGGCGGCGACTTTCAGCTCCCGCGCGGAGGCAAGGTGCGCGGCTGAGAGGATCTCCACCCCGGCCCGGCCGGCGGCGAGAATCACGTCGGCTTCGCCCACCAGGGCATGCTTTTCCGCGTCCGTGCGGGCGGCCACCGCCGAGAGGGCGACACCGAAGCGCTCGTGGAAATCATCCGCCTTGGTGGCGACGCTGGCGATGTCGCGATGCCCCACCAGCACCACATGCGCGCCCGCCTTTGCCGCCAGCACGGCCGCGATGCCGCCCACGACGCCAGTGGCGCCGTAAACCTGCACCCGCGCGCCCGAAAGGCCCGGCGTGCCGCGCAGCGCGGCTTCCTGCTCCGCCAAAGCCACCATGGCGGCGGCGGTGGTGAATGAGCCGGCGGGATCGGGAAAGATCGAAATCTCGAACGGCGGAAACAGCGCCGCGCGCGCCGCATCGGCCATATCGAGCGCGAGCCCCGCATCCTTACCGCCGATGAACAGGCCGGTGCGCGGCGCGGCCTGTGGCGCGCGGGAGAACATCATATCCTGCGTCAGGTCGCGGACCTGATCCAGCGTCACGTTCGAATAAGGCATCAGATGCCCATAGCCCGCGTCCACCGCCATGTTCACGTCGAACGGGCTCACGTGGGGCAGGGGCGAAATCATGTGCAGAATGGGGGCGGCGGTGGCCATGGCCGTCTTGCTCCGTCCGGGGAAACAGGAAAGCGGGTGGCCGCGCCCCGTGCGCCGAACGGCCTAAGGCAGATCGACGATCGTGGCGCCGCGGTTGTTTCCCCGCACGCAAGCGAACGAGAGGTTCGCGCAATCAGCATAGCGAGTGCGCAGCGCCTGCAAAAGCGCTTCGCCGCGCGCCGCGCTCCCCACAATGGCGAAGCCGGTCGGCCC
The DNA here is from genome assembly GCF_043195105.2 of Roseixanthobacter finlandensis. Lineage (NCBI taxonomy): Bacteria > Pseudomonadati > Pseudomonadota > Alphaproteobacteria > Hyphomicrobiales > Xanthobacteraceae > Roseixanthobacter > Roseixanthobacter finlandensis. The sequence continues at coordinate 2,178,361 of NZ_CM195536.1, forward strand.
CCAGGAGGTCTGGCCGACCCCGGGAATCCCGTTTTCCTCAATAAAGGCAAGGGCGTGGGCGACATCCGCGCTGGTGTGGCGCCCGCCCCCCTGCGCCGCGGCATAATGGTCGCCCAGATGTTTCTGCACGGCGCCGATTGCGCTGCCGAAGCTGGTTGCATCGCCTTCCGCAAGGGCGGGCAGCGCCTGCATCAGCACCAGATGGCACAGATGGGCGGCCAGACTTTGGGCGAACGGCGGCAGCGTCTCCATGGCGCGGGTCTCGGCCTCGCCCGAGAGACCGCTTTTCGCCGCGTCGAACACCAGCAGGATGCGCCACGCCTCGGGCACCGGCAGGCGGGCGAGAAGAGGCGGCGCGGCGCCCACGTCCGGGGCGGTGGAGACGACCGGCTTGCCGCCGTCGAGAATGACGCCGCCGGTCTCGAAAGCGCCGATGCCGATGGCCGAGCGTCGTCCGCGTTCCAGCAGGCGGGCCGCGTCGCGCACCTCCAGCGGCCGGCCGGCGAGGCGCGCCACCCCCATCGCCACCGCCAGCGCCAATTGGGTGCCGGAGCCGAGGCCCGCGTGGGCGGGAAGCGCGCCCTCGACGGTAATGGCAAGCGGCAGGTCGATGGCGAACGCAGCGCGCACCACATCCCGCGCCCGCGCGGCGCGATCGGCGTCCGGACCGGCCGCGCTGTCGTGCGCCGCCGCCTCAACGCGCACGCAGGTCTCCGGCGCCTCCAGCGTCAGGCCGAGACTGCCGAAGCGCCGGCCCAGCGCGCCGCCGAGGTCGAGAAAGCCGAGATGCAGCCGCGCCGGCGCGTGAATGCGCACGCCGGCGCCGGGGACGGCGTGACCGACGGTCACCGGGCGAGTTCTGCCTTGAGTTTCGCCGCCTGTTCGGCGAGCACCGCATTGTCTTCCCGGAAAGAGACCGGCGGCTTCAGCGCGACGCCCTCGTGGCGCGGGATCACGTGCACATGCAGGTGGAACACCTCCTGCCCGCCGGCGGCCTCGTTGAATTGCTGCACCGTGATGCCGTCCGCCGCGAACACGGCCATGGCGGCCTGCGCCACCTTCTGGGCGATCTGCGCCACATAAGCGAGGTCGTCGGGCGCGATGTCGAGCAGATTGCGGGCCGGCGCCTTGGGAATCACCAGCGCATGGCCGGGGGCGCGCGGCATGATGTCGAGGAACACGAGGGCGCGCTCGTCTTCATAGATCTTATGCGCCGGCAGTTCGCCGCGCAGGATCTTGGCGAAGATGTTGGCGGGATCGTAGGCGGGCGTCTCGCTCATGAATGCCTCCGGTGCCGGATGTGGTGCGCCCGCATCGCAAGGGATGCGTCCGGGGTCAAGCCCAAACGGGCGGGCGCGGCATGCGGGACACCACCCGCAGGCGACCAGCCCATGCCGGTTCAGCCCCGGCGCGTGGTTCAGTCCTGCGTCTGGTTCATTCTTGGGTCTGGTTCATTCCTGGGTCTGGTTCATTCCTGGGTCTGGCTCTGGCTCTGGCCGTGGTGCGAGGAGTGGGTCACCGCATTGGCCCTGGCCTCCTCGCTGGCATTGATGCCGGTGCCGCGCACCGGGGCGACGCCGAGCGAATCCAGCGCCACCGCCACCCGCACATGTTCTTCCGTGGCGCAGACCTTGCGCCCGCAGTCGAACGCGACCCAGCCGAGCTTGGGCACATGCACTTCCGCCAATTCGCGCGCCGTGCCGGGCGCATCGTCCTCGGTCGCATAGCCGGAGATGTGCCGGGCCGGGATGCGCAGATGGCGCGCGGCGGAGGTGAACACATGGGCGATCTCCCCCGATGTGCCTTCCCCGCCCGCAAGCACGGCGCTCGCCGCGCGGGCCACCGCCGCGCTTTCGACGGGAATTTCCGTGATGGCCTCGTGGATCAGCCCCATCAGGGCGTGGGCCTGGGCCAGCGGGCCGTCCGCATCCACCGCCTCGGCCGCCATGGCCTCGATCTGCGCGTCGGGCATGGTGAAATCGGTCTGCCGCAGGAACAGGGAGGGGGGAAAGCGCTCCACCGTGCCGCGCACCACGCCGGTCATGTCGCGGGTTTCCACATCGCCCTCGGCGAGCAGGGTGATGTGATCCAGCGGCCCCTCGACCGAGAACGTGTGGCACAGGTTTCCGAACGCATCCTCATGGGGATAGAGGCGGCAATCGGGCTGCACATCCAGCGGCCAGCGCATGATGTGCTGGCCTTCGTGATTGCGGGGGGTGAGCTTGATGGTGGCCGTGGCGATCCGCAGCCCCGGTTCCAGCTTGTGGATGATCTGATGGTAAATGCGAACCCGCATTGTTCTGCCCTCGCCTCATCCAATCCTGATCGGCAAAGCCGGCCGTCAGACGAGATATTGTTCCGTGATCTCGGCGGCCAGCTTGTTGTTGTCGGTGATGAATTCGCTGATGAATTCATGCAGGCCGCTCTGGAAGATATCCTCGATGGTCCGGTTTGACAGCCGCGCCTGGGTGGTTCGCGCGAGCCGCTGGGCGGGACCCTGCCGGCCATAGGCGCCGGCGATGTCGTCCAGGCAGCGCGAGAGATTGTCGTAGCAGCTGGCGAGCGAGCGCGGCATGGCGCGGTTGAGGATCAGAAGATCCGCCACCAGCCACGGCTTCACGCTGTCGCGATAGACCCAGTGGAACGCCGTGAGCGCGGAGACCGAGCGCAGGATCGAGGCCCATTGGAAATAATCCAGCGGCCCGCCCACGTGCTCCTGCTCCGGCAGCAGCACGTGATATTTCACGTCCAGGATGCGGGCGGTGTTGTCGGCGCGCTCCACATGGGCGCCGGCGCGGGTGAACCAATAGGCATCGTTGCGCAGCATGGTGCGGAAGGTGGCGCCGTCGAAGCGCAGCGAGGTTTCCTTCACGAACGCCAAGAACCGCGCCAGCTCCTCGCGGCTCAGCGCCTTGTCTGGGAAGGAGCGCAATTCGATCCAGGACGAATTGATCACGTCCCACATTTCCGAGGTCAGCGCCGTGCGCACGGACCGCGCATTGGTGCGCGCCACCTCGAAGCAGTTGCGGATGGAGCTCGGGTTCTCGAGGTCGAAGGCGAGGAAGGAGACCACATGGTCCTCGCTCGCCTCCTCCAGCGGGCCGTGGCGGGCGACGAATTCCTCGGCGCAGCCGGCGGTGAGCACGGCGGAGCCCCATTCATTGGTCGGCCGTTCGGCGGGCACGGGCGTATAGGACAGACGCTGGGCGACATCGAGGATACGCGCGAGACAATCGGCGCGCTCCACATAGCGCGACAGCCAATACAGGTTTTCGGCGGTGCGGGAGAGCATGGTCAGCCCATCTGGCAGAAGGATGAGAAGGGTGCCGCGGGTGCGGCACCGCGAGACATGTCGAAGCCGCGGTTCAGGCGTCGAGAACCCAGGTGTCCTTGGTGCCGCCGCCCTGGCTGGAATTCACCACCAGCGATCCCTCCTTCATGGCGACGCGCGTGAGCCCGCCCGGCACGATCCGCACCTTGTCGCTGCCGGTCAGGATGAACGGCCGCAGGTCCACGTGACGGGGCGCGATGCCTTTTTCCACCAGCGTCGGGCAGGTGGAAAGGGCGAGCGTCGGCTGGGCGATGAAATTGGCCGGGTCGTGCTTCAGCTTGGCGCGGAAAATCTCGATCTGCGCCTTGTCGGCCATGGGGCCGACCAGCATGCCGTAGCCGCCGGAGCCGTGCACTTCCTTCACCACCAGCTCGCTCAGATGATCGAGCACATAGGAAAGATGCTCCGGCTCGCGGCAGCGCCAGGTGGGCACGTTCGGCAGCAGGGGTTCTTCGCCAAGATAGAAGCGGATGATGTCCGGCATATAGCTGTAGACGGCCTTGTCGTCCGCAACCCCGGTGCCGACCGCATTGGTCAGCGTGACGTTGCCGGAGAGATAGGCGCTCATCAGCCCGGGCACGCCGAGCACGCTGTCGGGCCGGAAGGCGAGGGGGTCGATGAAATCGTCGTCGAGGCGGCGATAGATCACGTCCACCCGCTTGGGGCCCTCGGTGGTGCGCATGAACACCACATTGTCCTTCACGAACAGGTCGCGGCCTTCCACCAGGTCGACGCCCAGCTTGTCGGCCAGGAAGGAGTGTTCGTAATAAGCGGAATTATAGATGCCCGGGGTCAGGATCGCGACATTGGGCTCGCTGCCGCCGCGCGGGGCGAGCGAGCGCAGGGTGGCGAGCAGGTCGTCGGCATATTTCTCCACCGGCGCCACGCGATGCTGCGCGAACAGCTCGGGGAACAGGCGCAGCATGATTTCCCGATTCTCCAGCATGTAGGAGACGCCGGACGGGGTGCGGGCATTGTCCTCCAGCACGTAGAAGGTGTCCGGATCGGTGCGCACGATGTCGATGCCGGCAATGTGAACATAGACATTGTGCGGCACGCGCTGGCCGTTCATCTCCGGCCGGAAGGCGGGATTCTGATAGACCAGATCCTCCGGCACGATGCCGGCCTTGAGCACCTCGCGCTTGCCGTAGACGTCGCTGATATACATGTTCAGCGCCTTCACGCGCTGCTCCAGCCCCTTGGAGAGCCGGCCCCATTCCTCATTGGTGATGATGCGGGGAACGATGTCGAACGGGATCAGCCGCTCTTGCGCATTCTGCTCGCCATAGACGGCGAACGTGATTCCGATGCGCCGGAAAATAAACTCCGCCTCCTTCCGGCGCTGGTCCAGAACCTCATGGGGAACCTTGCTCAACCACCGGTTGAGCGAATCGTAAGCCTGACGGACCGTGCCGTCTTCACAGGACATCTCGTCGAACGCGCGCCGCATTGGGACTGCCACTCCGCTTGATTGAATCCTATGTACAAACATCGTGCCAAGGAAGAGATAATGGCAGCAAGTCCAACCTTCGCCTCTGCGGCTGAATGGCAGTGACTAAGTTTTAGGCAAAAACCCGCCGATTGTCATTGGGCGGTGCAAGGGAAGGCGACATGAGCGAAGCACTCGGCGCGCAAATTGTCAGCGCGGCTCTCCTGGTGATCGGCGATGAAATCCTCTCCGGCCGGACCAAGGACAAGAATATCGGCCATATCGCCGAGCGACTCACCGAGGTGGGGGTCGATCTGCGGGAAGTGCGGGTGGTCTCGGACGTGGAGGACGACATCGTCGCCGCGCTGAACGCCTTGCGCGCGCGCTATACCTATGTCTTCACCACCGGTGGCATCGGCCCGACCCACGACGACATCACCGCCGACGCGGTGGCCAAGGCGTTCGGCGTTTCCATCGACGTGGATCCGCGCGCCCGCGCCATGCTGCTGGAATATATCGCCGAAAAGGATCTCAACGAAGCGCGCCTGCGCATGGCGCGCATTCCCGCCGGCGCCGAGCTGGTGGTGAACGCGGTGTCCAAGGCGCCCGGCTTCAACATCGGCAATGTGTATGTGATGGCCGGCGTGCCGCGCATCATGCAGGCGATGCTGGAGGAGATCATCCCCACCTTGCGCTCCAACGCGCCCATGCTGTCGCAGACCGTGCGTGCCGATGCCCGGGAAGGCGATATCGCCGCGCCGCTGAAGGCGATCGCGGACCAATATCCCGAGGCGACCATCGGCTCCTATCCGTTCTTCGACGAGAGCGGGCCCAACACCAATATCGTCGTGCGCTCGCGCGACCCGCAGGTGGTGGATGCGGCGCGCGATGCGGTGGCGCGCATGGTGGCGGATCTGGCGCGCGCCCGCGCCTGAGGGTTATGGTGCGCCGCACAGTTCATTTGCCTCCGTGCTTGCGCACGGGCGGATGAGCCATCATTTCTTTGAAGAGCGCCCCATCCCGTCTGCGTCCCGCTGCCCCGCTTGTCCCCTGCCGGTGACGCCGCCGGCCGCTCGGGCGTGGCGCGCATGTCTTGACGGGGTTCGAGCGATCCCTTTCGCCTTCGCCGCCCGGCGAGCATGGAGCGATGCTGAATGACTGCCCTCAAGTTCGGCCACGGCCAGCCCTTCACCCGCCTGGAAGATCCCGCTCTGCTCACCGGCGCCGGCCGCTATGTCGGCGATATCGCGGCCCGGACCGCTGCGTTGCAGGGCTATGTGCTGCGCTCGCCTTATGCCCATGCGCGCTTCGCCTTCGGCGATCTCGATGCGGTCAAGGCCATGCCGGGCGTGCACCTGGTGCTGACCGCCGATGATTTCGCGGGCTGCGGCGGCCTGCCCATCGCGGCCAGCGTCGCGGTGGTGGGCGAAGCCCATATGTGGAAGCCCCATCATCCCGTGCTGGCGGAAGGCCGCGTGCGCCATGTGGGCGAGCCGGTGGCCTTCATCGTCGCCGAGACGCTGGATGCCGCGCGCGATGCCGCCGAAGCGCTCGAGATCGACTGGGAGCCGCTCGACGCCGTCGCCGACATGGAGGCCGCGATCGCCGACGGCGCGCCGCTTCTGTTCGCGGAGCGCCCGCACAATATCGCCTTCACCAGCGAGCTGGGCGACAAGGCGGCGGTGGATGCCGCCTTCGCCAAGGCGCACCGCGTGGTGAAGGTGCGGCTCGTGAACAACCGGCTCGTCACCAATTACATGGAGACGCGCGGCGTGCTGGCCGAGGTAGAAGAGGGCGGCCGCGTGCGCCTCACCCTCGGCAGCCAGGGCAGTCATATTCTGCGCGACGCCATCGCCGACAAGATCCTGAACTGGCCGCGCGAGGATCTGCGCGTGGTGACCCCGGACGTGGGCGGCGGCTTCGGCACCAAGATGTTCCCGTTCGGCGAATATCCGCTCGCCGCGCTCGCCGCCCGCCGGCTGAACCGGGCGGTGGCCTGGATCGGCGATCGCAGCGAGCACTTCCAGGGCGACAGCCACGGCCGCGACAACATCACCTCTGCCGAGCTGGCCATGGACAAGGACGGCCGGTTCCTGGCGCTGCGGGTGGATACGCTGGCCAATCTCGGGGCCTATATCGCCTATTACGGCGCCTATATTCCGGTGGGCGGGGCGAGCATGCTGCCCGGCCTCTACACCATTCCCGTGTTTCACGTGCGGGTGCGGGGCATCTATACCCATACCGTGCCGGTGGACGCCTATCGCGGCGCCGGCCGTCCCGAGGCGGCTTATGTGATCGAGCGGCTGGTGGATGCCGCCGCGCGCGAAGCCGGCATGGCGCCGGAGGAGCTGCGGCGGCTCAATTTCATCCCGCCCTCCGCCATGCCCTACCAGACCTGTTCCGGCCGGCTCTATGACAGCGGCGAGTTCGACGGCCATATGACGCGGGCGCTGGAGGTGGCGGACCGGGCCGGCTTCGCCGCGCGGGAGACGCAGGCGCAGGTGCGCGGCAAGCTGCGCGGCTTCGGCTTTGCCACTTATATCGAGGCCTGCGGCGGCGGCTCCCCGGAGCCGGCCTATCTGCGGCTGGAGGGCGATGGCACCATTTCGGTCCGCATCGGCACGCAATCGAGCGGGCAGGGCCACAAGACCGCCTATGCCCATCTCGCCGCCGCCCATCTGAAGGTGCCGCTGGAGCAGATCGTGGTGCACCAGGGCGATACGGATGCGACGAAAACCGGCGGCGGCACGGGCGGTTCGCGCTCCATTCCCGTCGGCGGCGCGGCGGTGGCCGGGGCCGCGCGCCGGCTCGCGCAGAACCTGCGGGAGCTGGGCGCCGAGGCGCTGGAAGCCGATGTGGGAGATATCGAGCTGGAAGCGGGCGGCGTGGAAGTCGCCGGCACGGACCGGCGCCTGTCGCTCGCCGAACTGGCGCTGCATCCCGCCGCCACGCCCGAGCTGCTGAACGCCCAGGATGCCTTCGCCCCGCCGGAAGCCACCTATCCCAATGGCACCCACGCCTGCGAGGTGGAGATCGACCCCGACACCGGCGCGGTGGAACTGGTCTCCTATGTGATCGTGGACGATTTCGGCGCTGTCATCACCCCGGCTCTGCTGGAAGGGCAGGTGCATGGCGGGGTGGCGCAGGGCATCGGCCAGGCGCTGCTGGAGCGCACGGTCTATGATGCCGAGGGCCAGCTTCTGACCGCGAGCTTCATGGATTACGCCCTGCCGCGCGCGGAAGACCTGCCGCCGATCCATTTCGAAACCCGCAACGTGCCCTGCGCCACCAATCCTCTGGGCGTGAAGGGTGCGGGCGAGGCGGGGGCCATCGGCTCTTGCCCGGCGGTGATGAATGCGGTGGTGGACGCCCTGTGGCGCCGCTACGCAATCGCCCAGATGGACATGCCGGCCACCCCCGCCGCCGTGTTCGCCGCGATCAAAGCCGCGCAAGCCGGCTGACGCCCCGGTGCCGGTCGCGGATGCGGCAGCATGCCGCGTGCCGGCAGGGCAGGGACGGCGGGTGTAAACGCGAGCGTGACCGTTGGCCCCCTGGCGACTTGGTTGGAATTCTTCTTAGCTCCGCCCCCTGAGATTTCTCTCAAATGCGGAGCTATCCATGCGTCTTGCCATTCTGGCCACGGTCCTTCTTCCCCTTGCGGCAACCGTCGTGGTTGCGCAGACCGATCCCATCAAGCTCCGCAAGGATCTGATGAAGCAGATCGGCGATCAAACGGACATCGGCGCGAAGATGCTGAAGGGCGAGGCGCCCTTTGATCCCGCCAAGGCCGCCGCGATTTTCAAGACGTTCTCCGAGAATGGCGCCAAGTTCGGCGCGCTGTTCCCCGCCGGCTCCGATACCGGCGACACCAAGGCGACCGCCGCCATCTGGAGCGACCGCGCGGGCTTCGACGCCGCTTTGGCGCATTTCAACAAGGCCGTGGCCGACAATGCGGCCAATGTCGGGACCGAGAGCGGCTTCAAGACCGCGTTCGCCGCGGTGGCGGAGGATTGCCGCTCCTGCCACCGCACCTATAAGGCGCGCTGAGCCAGCCGCCGCGCTTCGGCGGCGGTGCTGCGTTTCAGAAGGAGGCCGTTCAGACGAAGGCCGCCAGCGCCCATGCGGCGCCGGCGGCCAGCGCGAAGACCAGGGCCGCGAGGGCGAGGGATGCGCGACGCGGCGCGGGAATGCTCGCCGGCAGGCGCTTCCAGCCCAGGACCATGGGCCGCACCAGATCGTGCCGCTTCACCAACGCATAGGCGAGGATCGCCCCGAGATGCAGCACGACGGCGGCGAGGATGAGGTTGAAATTGAATTCATGCAGGCTGCTCAGCCGGTCGCTGACGGCGGGCGAGACATATTTCGCCAGCGGCCCTTCGGAAAACAGGCCATCGTTGGAAAACAGGCCGGTTGCCACCTGAAGCGCGATTAGCGCCAGCATCGCCAGTACCATCAGCCCGCCGGCGGCATTGTGCCCGACCTCGGTATCCGGCTCGCGCCGCCTGAAATGCGAGAGGTGCTTCAGCGCGGCCAGGGGGCTTTGCAGAAACCGCGCGAAGCGCGCGGTGTCGCTGCCGATCACGCCCCACGCCAAGCGAAACAGCAGCAGGGCGAGGATCGCGTAGCCGCACAGAAAGTGCAGGTCGATCTTGCCCAGGTTGGCGGTCACGTACGCGCCCGCGATCAACCCCGCCAGGCACCAGTGGAACAGGCGCGTGGGCAGATCCCATACCACGACCTTGCGCATCGGCGCCGTGCCGGTGCCGTCCGCCCGCTCTCCAGCTGATCGCACGTTCATGACCCCGTCCCATTCTCGCCCGGGCATGGCACCCGTTCAGCGCTGATGCCCGTGCCGGCGCGCCAAGTCCACCATGCATGGGGTGCTTTGCCGGCGCGTGACGCCAAGGTCACGCTGTTGTTAACGTTTTGCCCGGCGCTGGGGGAAATGCTCGTGCCGGCGGCATGTGGATCGGGCATGACTCCTTTACCGGTCTCCACGCTATATGGCGGTCTCGCCATGGCGGTGCGTCCGTCGGGTGCAGCGCGCCAGACAAGACTCATAATGAACCCCATCGCCGGTATCCTCTTTCAATTAGGCGCCACCCTCGCCTTCGCGATCATGTCCGCGCTCGTGCGCGCCGTGGCCGACGACGTGCCGAGCGGCGAGATCGTGTTCGCCCGCAGCTTCGTGGGCCTGCTGCCCGTGGTGGTGTGGCTGGCGTGGCGCGGGGAATTGCGCTCGGCGCTGGCGACGCGCTCGCCCTTCGGCCATGTGGTGCGGGGCACGGTGGGCGTCGCCGCCATGTGGGCGGGGTTCGCCGCGCTTGCCTTCATCCCGCTCGCCGAGGCGGTGGCCATTACCTATGTGACACCGCTGGTGGCGGTGGTGCTCGCCGCGCTGCTGCTGCGCGAGCGCGTGCCGAATTATCGCTGGTGCGCGGTGGCGGTGGGGTTCCTCGGCATTCTGGTCATGCTCTGGCCGGCGTTTTCGCCGAGCGATTTGCGCACCGAGGGCGTGGTGATCGGCGTCGGCTTCGCGCTGGCCGGCGCGGTGGGGGCGGGCTTTGCGGTGACGCAGGTGCGCCGCCTGACCCAGACCGAGACCACCGGCGCCATCGTGTTCTATTTCTCGTCGGTCGCGAGCCTCGCCGGCCTTGCCACCGCGCCGTTCGGCTGGACACTGCCGAGCTGGCGCGAGGGCGTGGCGCTTGCCGGCATCGGCATCGCCGGCGGCTTGGGGCAGATTTTCCTGACTGCCGCGAACCGCCATGCCCCGGCCTCCGTGGTGGCGCCCTTCAATTATGCGACGCTGCTGTGGGCGGTGATGTTCGGCGCCATTTTCTTCCATGAATGGCCCCATCCGCTCATGTTCTGCGGCGCCGCGCTGGTCGTGGCCGCCGGCGCGGGCCTGGCGTGGCGGGAACACCGGCGCGCGCCGCGCACCGCGCCTTAGGCATCTCAAATGGCGCCCGCGCGCGGAAAGACGCGCGGCATATGGGGCAGGAGACGACCGGCCCATGAAGGCAAGACCATGAGCCCCGCCCCTCAAGACTCCACTCCCCAAGAGTCGGCCCCCCAAGAGTCGCCCCCCCGAGACTCCGTCCCCGACGACCTGCTCTCGCAGATGGGCGAGGGGACGCCGCCGCGCGTGCCCGAGCTGTTCTTCGGCTTCCTGCGCATTGCGCTTTCCGGCTTCGGCGGCGCGCTGCCGTTCGCGCGGCGCGAGCTGGTGGAACAGCGCCGCTGGCTGGGCGCGCGCGAGTTCAACGAACTGCTTTCCATCTGCCAGCTCATGCCGGGGCCGAACATCGTGAACATGTCGTTCTGCGTCGGCGCGCGATTCGGCGGCTTCGCGGGCGCGGCGGCGGCCTTCGGCGGGCTCATCATCGCCCCCTGCATCATCGGCGTGACGCTGGCGACGCTTTATGTGCATTACGGACAGCTGCCCGCCGTTTCCGGCATGCTGCGCGGCATTTCGGCGGCCGCGGTCGGGCTGTTCGTAGCGCTCGGGCTGAAGATGGGCTTCGTCGAGCGGCGCAATCCCATCGCTTTGGTGTTCGCCGCGCTCGCCTTCGCCGGCGCCGGGCTGATGGGCTTTCCGCTGCTGCTGGTGATCCTGGTGCTGGCGCCATTCTCCATCCTCGCCGCGTGGCGGTGGTCGCGATGAGCGGGCGCGATCCCCTGGGCGATCCCTTGGGCGATCTGGTCGTCCATATGTTCGTGATCTCGTTCCTTGCCATCGGCGGCGCGAACGCGGTGATCCCCGAGCTGCACCGCATGGCGGTGGAGGCCAATGGCTGGATGAGCGGCGACACGTTCGCGGACCTGTTCGCCATCGCCCAGGTGACACCGGGCCCGAACGTGCTGCTGGTGACCTTGATCGGCTGGTATGTGGCGGGCATTCCCGGCGCCATCGCCTCGACGCTGGTCATGTGCGTGCCGGCGGGGGTGGCGGCCTATGGCATGTCGCGCCTGTCAAATCGCTTCCGCGACGCACCGCTGCGCATCGCCATCCAGCGCGGGCTGGCGGCGCTGACCATCGGCATCGTGCTGGCGAGCGCCTATATCCTGATGCGCCTCGCCGACACCCATTGGCTGGCCTATGGGCTGACCGCCTTCGCCGCCGTCGGCGCGCTGACCACGCGGCTCAATCCGATCTGGCTGATCGGGGTGGGCGGCGTGCTGGGCCTCGCCGGGCTGGTGTAGGATCGAAACGAATTTCGGCGCAGGACGGGGTTTGCCGGCGCTTTGGCGGGTCGCCGAAATTCACCGGCGAACCTTCGCCCGAAATCGCGGCTTCTTCCGCCGTGGAGCTTCGGAGAAGCGCCAGTAAACCGCTGTTCGTCCGCGCTAAGTCCTTGTTTCACGTGAAACATTTTTCAGGATGTGGGGCGGTCGAAGCCTCAGAACGCCTTGAAGGTGATGAGGGTACGCGTGTCCTGGATGCCCTCCAGCTTCTGCACCTTCTCGTTCACGAAATGGCCGATGTCGGTGTCCTTGGGCACATAGAATTTCACCAGCAGGTCGAAATCCCCGGCGGTGGAATAGATTTCAGAGGCGATCTCCGCATCCGCCAAAGCGTTGGCCACCTCATAGGATTTCCCAAGCTGGCATTTGATCTGGACGAAGAAGACGATCACGGAAACTCTCCTTGGCGCGGCCCGTCGGGGCGGCGCCAAGGTGGCGAAAAGGGCGCGCCCTTGCAAGGGGATCGACCGCTCGGGACAGGCCGGGCTTGAGGGGCGGGCTTGATGGGTGGGCAGGGGTTCTCTACATCTAAGCCATCTCGTCGGGGTGTCCCGCATCATGCGGGGCTGAGAGGCCAGTCCAACCCGCGAACCTGATCCGGATCATGCCGGCGAAGGAAACCGAGATCGCGCAGGGCGGCCGTTGGGTCGCCCATCTGTGCCGCATCTTCCGGCTTCCTGCGCCATCCTCGATGCCCGTCGGAGCTGCCGCGTGCCACAGAGCCTCATCCCCATCGCCGTAACCATTGCCGGCTCGGATTCCAGCGGCGGCGCCGGTATTCAGGCGGATCTGAAGACCTTCTCCGCCCTCGGCGTCTATGGCGCCAGCGTGCTGACCGCGCTGACCGCGCAGAACACCATGGGCGTCACCGCCATCCACGACGTGCCGCCGGACTTCATCGGCGCGCAGATCGACGCCGTGTTCAGCGATCTTGCGGTCGCGGCGGTGAAGATCGGCATGCTGTCGCGCCCGGCGGCGATCGTGGCGGTGGCGGATGGGCTGGCGCGGCACCAGGCCCGCACCATCGTGCTGGACCCGGTGATGGTCGCCGCCTCCGGCGCCCGTCTGCTGGAGGATGCCGCCATCGCCACCTTGAAGGACGTGCTGCTGCCGCGCGCCACCCTCATCACCCCCAACCTGCCCGAGGCCGCGGCTTTGCTGGATCTTCCCCCGGCGCAGGATGAGGCGGAGATGCTGGCGCAGGGCCAGGCGCTGCTGGCGCTCGGCTGCGGCGCGGTGCTCATGAAGGGCGGCCATGGCTCGGGACCGGAGAGCATCGACCTGCTGGTGAGCCAGGACGGGATGCTGCGCCTCGCCGCGCCGCGCCATGCCACGCGCAACACCCACGGCACCGGCTGCACGCTGTCCTCCGCCATCGCCGCGGGCCTTGCCAAAGGCGCGGATCTGGAAGGCGCCGTGCGGGAAGCGAAGGCCTATATCACCGGCGCCATCGCCGCCGCCGATGAGCTGGACGTGGGCCATGGCCACGGCCCCGTGCACCATTTCCATGCCCTCTGGACCAATTGAGCGGATCGCGCCGAAACCGCCTTGCACGACCGGCTTTTCACAGTATCGTCCGGTGCGGCGAACGATCGTTCGGCAAAAGGGATGAGGCATGGCGCAGCAGCGGGAGAAGGGCACCGAGCGGGGTCCGGAGGATGGCGCCCAGGCGATGACCGGCCAATTGGGCAAGACCATCCAGCGGCTGCGCAAGGCCTATAATCTCTCGCTGTCCGAACTCTCCGAGCAGTCCGGCGTGGCGAAATCCATCATCAGCCAGATCGAGCGCAACGAGACCAATCCCACCCTCGCGACCGTCTGGCGGCTCTCCCACGCGCTGGACATGACAGTGGAGCGCGTGCTTGCCGCCTCCGACGAGGCGCCGTTCATCGAGAAGCTGACCCGCGCCGAAACGCCGATCCTGGTGTCGCAGGACGGCTTGTGCCGTCTCTCCATCATCGGCTGGATCAAGACGGTGGAATGGCTGCAATATTACGAATTCCGCGCCGAGCCGGGCGGTGAGCTGGAGTCCGACGGCCATCAGATCGGCTCCATCGAATGCCTCACCGTGACAGCGGGCACGCTCACGATCGAGGTGGACGGCGTGACCGAGACCGCGAAGACGGGGGAGACGGTGCGCTATCGCTGCGACCGCCGCCACGTCATCCGCAACCTCGGCCCGGAGCCGGCCACAGCCTTCATGGTCTGCCTGCTGAAGGCCGCCGTGCTTGACTGAGGGGTGGGTGCGTCCCGCCCCTCGCTCTCCCCCTCAATACACGTCGCGGCAATAGCGGCGCTGCGCGGCGAGCTGTTCCAGCGCCTCGGTTCCGATCAGCTCGCTGAGCACATGGTCCACCGCCGGGGCCATGCCCTGGAGGCTGCCGCACACATAGATTGAGGCCCCGTCCTCGATCCAGCGCACCACTTCCGGACCCGCCTCCTTCAGGCGATGCTGCACATAAAGGTGCTCCGCCTGGTCGCGGGAGAAGGCGAGATCCAGCCGGGCGAGTGCGCCGGCGCTCTGCCATGCGGTGATTTCGTCGCGGAAATAGAAATCGTGCTGCTGGCTGCGCTCGCCGAAGATCAGCCAATTGGCATCATGTCCCGCGCGCACGCGCCGCTTGAGATGGGCGCGCAGGCCCGCAAGGCCGGTGCCGTTGCCGATCAGAATCAGCGGCCGGGCGCCCTCCGGGCCGTGGAAGGCGGGATTGGAGCGGATCCGTAGCGCGATCCGCGCGCCGTCCGCCGCATGGCGGGTTAGCCAGCCGGAGCCGAGGCCATAGCCGCCTTCCGGTGTGCGGGTCTGGCGCACCAGCAGTTCCAGCCGCCCGTCCTCGGGGATGGAGGCGATGGAATATTCGCGATGGGGCAGGGGCTTGAGGCGGTCGGCGAGCGCTTGAGCGCTGGCGGCGGGATGATCCTGCGCGGCGGGTTGCAGGCTGCGCGCCAGCAGCTCGCGCAAAGCCAGGGTCTGCCCGCCATGGATGACCGGCGCGTCTCCGTCGAGCTTGAGGGCATCGAGCGTGCATTGCACGGTCTCAAGATCGAGGCGCGGGCCGATTTCGGCGATGTCTCCGGCGGCCCAGCTCGCCGCCTCGCTTTCCCGTTCCAGCGCGAGATGGAAGGTGGGCAGTCCCGCGCTGCCGGCATTGAGCAGGCGGCGGCTGACGAGGCGCCAATCCTCATAATGGGGCTGGCTCCAGTCGGGCAAGGTGGTCAGGCCCGACAAGGTGCCAAGCTGCTGCTGCCAATGGCGCAGCGCGCCCGCATCCTCCATGTCCACCTCGACACGGTCGAACAGCGGCGTTGCGCCATGGGTGCGCAGCCAGGCATCGAGGTCCGCGCCGAACCCGCAGAAATGCGGGTATGACCGATCACCGAGCGCCAGAACGCCGTAATCGAGATTCGCCAGCCTGTCCTGCGCGTTCCGCGCGCCCATGCGCCGAGCGAAGGCGCGGGCGGCGTCCGGTGGCTCGCCGGCGCCGAAGGTGGAGACCACGAACAGCGCGCGCTTCGCCTTCGCCAGGGCATCAGGCGCAAGGCCCGCCAGGGGCGCGACGGTCACGGGCAGGCCGGCAGCCTGGAGCGCGTTCGCGCTTTGCCAGGCGAGGCGCTCGGCGGTGCCGGTCTGGCTGGCATAGGCGACCAGCACTGGCGCGGCCTCGCTCACGGGCGTCGCTCCCACCGGTGCGGCGGCGGCGCGGGCCGCGCGCTTCTTTTTGCGGCGGTCGAGATAGAGCATCCAGCCGGTGATGGCGAACAGCGGCATCAGCAGGCTCGCGATCATCATCAGCAACGTGCCGGTAAAGCCGAAGAAGCTGCCGGAATGCAGCGGGAAGATGCTGCCCATGAGCTTCTGGCCGGCCGGCAGATCATCGTAGCGGCGATGCTCGCGCACCTGCCCCGCAGCATCCAGCACCAGGGTGTTGTTCGCCCGCTCATGGGCCGGGTTCACGGGCTGGTAGGTGATGGTGAGAATCTGCGCATTGCCCTGGGGCAGGCGCACGGTGGCGATGCTGTAGCCGCCGGATTCGCGCACGAACGCCGGCCAGAGCACGGCGAGATTCAGCGGCGCCGCGTTGCGCGCCTCACGTCCCTCGCGCGGTCCCCGCTCGCCGGGCATGGCCGGGGCGGCGCCGGGCGGTGTGCCAGCCTGCGGCCCCGAGGGCGCGCCAGCTGGGGGCGCTCCAGCCGGGCGCGGGCCCTGCTGTGCCGGGCGCGGGGTGCCGGTGAGGTCGAACAGCGCGCCGCGATACCACTCGTAGGACCAATAGAGGCCCGTCAGAGAGGCCAGCAGATAGAAGGGCAGCACCCAGGTGCCGATGACCGAATGCAATTCCCACAGGAAGCTGCGGCCCTTCCGGCCGAAATCCAGCCGCAGCCAGTTGCGCCAGTCGAGCGCCCGGCGCGGCCAACGCAGATAGAGGCCCGAGAGCGACAGCACAATCAGGCCGATGGTGGAGGCGCCGACGATCTGCTTGCCGACATCGCCGGCCGCCAGCCAGCGATGCACCTGCATCACGAAACGGAAGAATGCCTGGCCCTGAACATCGCCCAGCAGCGTGCCGTCATAGGGGCTCACATAGCGGTTTTCGCCACGCGGCCCGCCGGGCCCCCCTCCAGGTGCACCGGCCGGCTGCGGCGGCGGGGCGAAGGTGACGCGCGCCGCCCGCGTCGGGTCCGCCGAAACCATCAAGGCGGTGGGCGTCTTGCCCGGCGCATTGGCGCGGATGCGTTCCAGCAATTGGTCCGGCGCCAGCGGTCCGGTGGGCGCGGCCTGTACGGTGATGATGCCGGGATTGAGCGCGGCGAGGATGTCGTCCTCGAACGAGAGCATGGCCCCGGTGACGCCCACCACCGCCAGCACGACGCCAGCGGTGACGCCGAGGAACCAATGAATCTGAAACCAGACGACCTTCAACATGCTCAATATCCTGGAGCCGCGCGGGCGTTAGCGGCAGTAAAAATCCAGGCTATGGCATATCAACCGCACTTGTGTTCCTCAATACGGGTGCAAATGAATGGAATGATTATAAATCCAGAGTGGAAAGCCGGATTGTCTCCGCTCGTCCGCGCGGATTTATTACAAATCAGCAATGAAACCTCCGACGCAGCGAAAACAGCGCCGGAGATTTGCGCGGGCGGAAGGACTGGCCGGCGGAAGGTTCAGAACGAGATGGCGAGGCGCCCGTTGAGCGCATTGTCCATGCCCTGGTCGGAGAATTGCCCGCCATAGCTGATGCCGAGCACCATGTTCGCGGTGGCGCGGAAATCGAGCCCCGCATTCACCAGCGCCGCATTGCGCCCGATGGGGGCGCCGCTCACCGTGAACGGCGCGCCGCCGCCCGCGAAGGCAAGGCCTATGTCGGGATTGATGTCGCCGAAGGCATATTGCCAGGCGAGCCCGCCGCGTGCGGTCAGCGTGCCGGTGCCGAGGGCCATGCTCTGGCTGACGCGCAGGCCGAGCGTGGCGAAGCTGTTGTCCTGCGTCAGCCCGCCGGAGGTGAGCGCCGCCGCGCCGCCGGATTCGGTGAAGCCGTCCATGTCCAGATGAACATAGGCAAGGCCAGCGAAGGGCTCGAACTGGGTGGCGCCAGCGGCAAACCCCCGTGCGATCTCGCCGAACACCTGCGTGGTGCCGGCCTTGCTGTCGGAAGAAAGGCCGTTCAGGAAGCCGGGAAACAGCACTGTGCGGCTGGTGGACAGATCGTGCCAGCCATAGGCGGCGCCGAGCCGCAGGTCGATGTCGCTGAAGCGGGTGCTGGCATAGGCGGCGAGGTCGTAATTGTCGCTGGTGCCGGAGGAGGAGAGGGCATCCACATCATAGGTGGATTGGCTGTAGCCGCCGGCGATGCCGAGGCGCCAGGCGTCGCCCACCGGCGTATCGATGCCGGCGATGACGCCGCCGATGGAGCGTGAGAGGCCGGCGGTATTGGCGCTGGCGTCGGTGCTGCCCCAGGCGCCATAACCCTGGAGCCATGCGGTGGCGGCAAGGCCGGGCGCGAGCTGGGAAGTCTGAGGCCCCGCCTGCATTGCACTGCCGGAGGCTTGCCGCTGGCGCCCGCCGATCGCCTCGCGCAGATAGAGGGATTGCTGCTGCAACACCGTCGCGGCGGAGGCGTAGATCTGTCCCGAGAGGGCGTCGAACGCGGCCGGCGCGGTGGCGCCGTTCAGCCCGACCACGGCTTGCAGCACGCTGTTGGAAGCGGGCAGCGCGCCGAGCGCGACACCCACCGCGCGCTCATTGGGCGTGCGGCCGGCGGTGGCGAGGGCGGTGGCATCGGCCACCACGTTCAGGCTGAGCGCGTTGCCGGAGAGCGTGGTCGTCAGGTCCAGGAACGGATAGGCCGTACCGAACGGGTCGTTGACGCTGGCGAAGGCGCCGGTGATGCCCGCGCCCGAGGTGAGCAGCGTGTAGCTGGCGAGCTGCGGTGTCGCCCCGACTCCCGCGATGATGGTGAGCGCGGCGCCGGAAATGGTGATCGGCCCGGTGGCGGCGATCAGGTCGCTCTGGCCCGGCGCGCCGATCTCCGCCTGATAGGTGGAGCCGGCGGAAAAGCTGACGGCGCCGTTGACTGTGAGGGTGCCGATGGAATTGCCCGGCGCCACGATGCCGGAATTGGCCAGGGCGCCGTTGAGCACGCCGGTGCCCTTGAAGGTTCCGGTGTTGGTGACGTCGCCCTTGACGGTGCCGTTATTGGTCAGCACGCCACTGTTCGTGATCGCGCCCGTGACCGTGCCGCCGGCGAGGTTGGCCATGGTGCCGGAATTGATCACGGCGCTGTCGAGGGCGCCGCCATTGATCAATGTGCCGCTGCTGGACAGCGGCGCATTTACCGAGGTGAAGGTGCCGGAATTGAGCAATTGCGCATTCGCCGCGACGCTATAGCCACCCGCGCTCACGAAATTCGCGCCCGCCAGAATGGAGAGATCGCCAATGATGGAGCCGGTGACGGCGAGCGTGCCGCCGCCCACCACGGTGCCGCCGGTATAGGTGTCGGTGCCCGCGAGCACGAGCGTTCCGGTGCCGAGCTTGGTGAGCCCGCCCGTGCCGGAAATGTCGTTGCTCCACACGTCGATGGCGTTATAGCCGCCGGCCGCGGCATTCATGGTGACGGTCACGTTCTGGTTGAAGGCGCCGTAGCCGCCGGCTGCGGAATACAAATCAAGTCGCGCCCAGCCGGTCTGGTGGTCGTCCAGCGGCGCGCCGGAGGGCAGTTCCGTGGTCGCAAGCACGTCGCGCCACTGGTCCTGCGACAGATAGGGAAAACGGGTGGAGATCAGCAATTCGGCATTCACCGGAACGATCGGCGCGTCGGTGGTGGAGCCGACGGAAGGCAGGTCGTAGGTGATGGAGGAGATATATTGCTGGCGGGCCTCGCTGAAGGCGGCGGCGCTGGGGAACATCCCTCCCGCGATGCAGCTCGCCACGTTTCCGGCGCAACCGGCATAGGGCACTGCGAGCGCGCTGCCGAGCTGGACGTGCAGCTCCGCCGATGCGGCGGTCGCGACCTCGAAGAAATTGCTGGAATAGTCGGGATTGTTGGCGAGCAATTGCACCAGATTATACATCGCCGCGATGCGCCCGCCGATCACATCGGTGGGGTAATGCACGCCCAGGATGTTGCGGCTGAGCCCGAATTCCTGAGCGGCTACCAGCAGGGCCTGATATTGTTCCGGCATCATCCAGGCGTAGGTCAGCGCCGTGCTGTTCCCGGCGGAGGAATGGCCGCTGGGAAAGGCGGGGGAGGCGGTGTTGTCGATCCATTGCTGGGCCTGAGAGGCCGGGCCGGTGAGCGAATTGGCGTCCGCCTGGCCCGTCGTCCAGGGGTTTGCCGCTATGCTCGGCGAGGTCAGGAAGGGGCGCGGGTCGCCGACGCTTCCGGGAACGTTATATTGATAGGCGATGCCGTAGATATTGGTAGCGGCATATGCGCTTTTTAGTGGGCCGACCTGCAGCGTATCGTTCAGCACCACATTGAGCAGGTTGCCGACACTGGCGGGCAACTGATTGTTGGTCGCGTTCTGCGCCATGGTGGGGCCGAGCGGCGTATTCACCATGTTCCACACGTTCGCGGAAACGCCGTTCGGCACGAAGGCGTCGATGGAATTCTGCACCGCGAGATTCTTCTGATCATAGGTCGAGCTGAAGTAGATCTCGACATCTTTTGCCATCACAGCTTGCAGGAAGGCTTGGCTTTCCGCCGTGTTAAGCAAGGTCGAGAAAGCCGAAAGCGCGCCAATTTGGCCGCTACTCTGCGCGGCGATGCAGGCCGGGGTGAGGCATACGTTCTGCGCGGTCGCCGGGGTGACGGAGACCAGCGAGAGACCGGTCGCCGCTGCGCCGGCCATCAGGGCGCCGGCGAGCCCCGTGACGCGTGACAGCCGCTGGCCCGGTCGCGACGTCCCGGCGGGATCTGCATCGATGCTTTTGCGATCGTCCGCCACAGTCAAGAAACTGAGCATTGCCACCCTCCCCAACCCATGGGGAAGTTGCAGCTTTTCACATGCGCACACAAGCGAGCGGTATCATATAGGTGACTACGCGCTTCCGAAACCGAATAGCTGTTGCCACAAGGCCACAGTCGCCGAAGAGGGCGTGCGTCGCGACCGGTTTCAGCGCTCGACGAACGCCTTCTCGATCACATAATGGCCCGGCTGCGACTGGCTGCCTTCCTGGAAGCCGCGCGATTCCAGAAGTTGAACCAGATCCTTGAGCATCGCCGGGCTGCCGCAGAGCATCAGCCGGTCGTTCTGCGGGTCGATGGGCGGCAGGCCGATGTCGGCGAACAATTGCCCGTTCTCGATCAAGGAGGTGATGCGGCCCTGGTGACGGAACGGCTCGCGGGTGACGGTCGGGTAATAGATCAGCTTGGCCTTCACCTCGTCGCCGATGAATTCATTCTCCGGCAGCTCCTTGGTGAGATAATCGTCATAGGCCAGCTCGGCCACGGTGCGGCAGCCGTGGATGAGGACGATCTTCTCGAACCGCTCATAGGCGTCAGGGTCTTTCACCACCGAGAGGAAGGGCGCAAGGCCGGTGCCGGTGGAGAGCAGATACAGATTTTTGCCTGGCAGCAGATTGTCCTGGATCAGCGTGCCCGTGGCTTTGCGGCCGACCAGGATCTTGTCGCCGATCTTGAGATGCTGGAGGCGCGAGGTGAGCGGGCCGTTCTGCACCTTGATGGAGAAGAACTGGAGGTCTTCCTCATAATTGGCGCTGGCCATGGAATAGGCCCGCAGCAGCGGCTTGCCTTCCACCATCAGGCCGATCATGGCGAACTGACCGTTCAGGAAGCGGAAACCGGGGTCGCGCGTGGTGGTGAAGGTGAACAGATTGTGGGTCCAGTGGTGGACGCTCTTCACCGTTTCTTCGTTGAAATTGCTCATGGTCGGCCAGTCAGGAGGAAGGCGGAACGGAGCGGGAAATCCACGCTGAACGCGCGTTTAACCCAGTCTCACTGTGGGATATCGTGTTCCACTGTAATTCATGTGAAGGCAGCGCGCTACTGCTGCGCCGCATCATCGACGAGATGTGACAGGGCCGGCGGGGAGCGACCATGCGCCAGATCAAACCAAAAGGGCAGGGGACCGCCGCCGGCGCGGCTCAGATATCTTCGTCGACGAGGCGGAGCAGATAGGCACCATAGGCCGATTTCGCCCGCGCCTTGCCCTGGGCCCGCAATGCATCGGCATTGATGAAGCCGGCCCGGTACGCGACCTCCTCGGGCGCGCAGATCTTCAGGCCCTGGCGTTTTTCCAGGATCTGCACGAATTGCGCGGCTTCCACGAGGGAATCCGGCGTGCCCGTGTCGAGCCAGGCGAAGCCGCGGCCCATCAGGCTGACGTGCAGCGCGCCGAGGTCCATATAGGCGCGGTTGACGTCGGTAATCTCAATCTCGCCGCGCGGCGAGGGTTTGAGATTGGCGGCGATGTCCACCACGCGGTTATCGTAGAAATAGAGACCCGTCACCGCGAGGTTGGAGCGCGGCACCGCCGGCTTTTCCTCCAGCGAGATCACCCGCCCGGTGGCGTCGATCTCGGCGACGCCGTAGCGCTCGGGATCATTCACCGGATAGCCGAATACGGTCGCGCCGTCGGTCCGGGAAACGGCGTCCTGGAGCAGTTCGGGCAGGCCGTGGCCGAAGAACAGATTGTCGCCAAGAACCAGCGCCACGCGCTCGTCGCCGATGAAATCGCGGCCGACGATGAAAGCATCGGCGAGGCCCCGCGGTTGATCCTGTACGGCATAGGTGATCTTGATGCCGAACTGGCTGCCGTCCTTCAGCAGCGCCTGAAACAGCGCGCTGTCTTGGGGCGTGGTGATGATGAGTATGTCCCGGATGCCCGCCGACATGAGCGTGCACAGGGGATAATAGATCATCGGCTTGTCGTAGACCGGCAGCAGCTGTTTGGAGACCACGAGGGTGATGGGATGCAGCCGGGTGCCGGATCCTCCGGCGAGGATGATGCCTTTCACGTGGGCTCCTTGAGCGTCGATGCGAGCAGTCCGTCCACCACTTCGGCCACGCGCGAGCGCCAGGGCGGCGCGCGATAGCCGAACGTGCGTTCGAACAGGCTGGAATCCAGTTCCGAATTGGCGGGCCGCCGGGCGGGGGTGGGATAATCGGCGGTGGTGATGGGCGCGACGTCTGGCGTGCGGCCGGTATGGCGGGCCGCTTGCGCGACGATTTCGCTGGCGAAGCCGTGCCAGGTGGTGGCGCCGTTGCCCGCCAGATTATAGGTGCCCCAGCGCGCCGTCCCGCCCGCGATGGCCTCGGCGGCCGACAGGATGCCTTCCGCGATGTCGCGCGTGGCGGTGGGGCAGCCGTGCTGGTCGGCGACGATGGTGAGGCGGTCGCGCTCGCTGGCAAGGCGCAGCATGGTCTTGAGGAAATTGGCGCCATACTGTCCGTACACCCAGGAGGTGCGCAGGATCAGATGGCGCTCGTTCTGCGCCCGCACCGCGGCTTCGCCGGCCGCCTTGGTGCGTCCGTAGATCCCGAGGGGGGCGATCGGATCGCTCTCCACATAGGCGCCCTTTTTGGTGCCGTCGAACACATAGTCGGTGGAGATGTGGACCAGCGGGGTGCCATAGCGCGCGCAGCGCTCGGCCAGCAGGCCGGGGGCCTGCGCATTGGCGCGGGTGGCGAGTTCCGCTTCCTTCTCCGCCTTGTCCACGGCGGTATAGGCGGCAGCGTTCACCACCAGGTCCGGGCGCTTGGCTTCCAGCGCGCGGGCGACGGCAGCAGGATCGCAGATGTCCACCTGCGCGCGCTCGAAGGCGACAAGATCGACGCCGCGCGCGGCCGCGAGAGCGGTGAGTTCCTGGCCGACCTGGCCCTTGGCGCCAAACAGGACGATGCGCATCAGGAAGCGAGCCCCAGCCTTTGGCCGGCATATCGGGTGCGCAGCGGCTCCCACCAGCCGGGATTTGCGAGATACCATTCGATGGTCTTGCGCAGGCCGGTTTCAAAAGTCTCGCGCGGGGACCAGCCCAATTCGGCGTTTAGCTTGGAAAAATCAATGGCATAGCGCGCGTCGTGGCCCGGCCGGTCGGTGACGAAGCGGATCAGATCCTCGCGCCTGCCGATGCGGGCGTCCGGGCGGATGTCGTCGAGAATGGCGCAGATGGTGCGCACAACATCGATGTTCCGCCGCTCGTTGGCGCCGCCCACATTATAGCTCTCGCCGATCCGGCCCTTGGAGCCGATCAGATGGAGCGCCTCGGCATGATCCTCCACGAACAGCCAGTCGCGCACATTCTCGCCCGCGCCATAGACTGGCAGCGGCAGGCCCTCCAGCGCATTGAGGATGATGAGCGGGATCAGCTTTTCCGGGAAGTGGTACGGCCCGTAATTATTGGAGCAGTTGGACATCACCACCGGCAGGCCATAGGTGTGATGCCACGCCCGCACCAGATGGTCCGACGATGCCTTGGAGGCCGAATAGGGCGAATTGGGCTGGTACGGCGTCTCCTCGCGGAAGAAGCCCTCGGCACCGAGGCTACCGAACACCTCGTCGGTGGAAATGTGCTGGAAGCGGAAGCCATCGCGCGCCGCGCCCTCCAGCCCGCGCCAATAGCGCAGGGCCTCCTGGAGCAGCGTATAGGTGCCGATGACATTGGTGGTGATGAAGGCCGAAGGCCCGTCGATCGAGCGGTCCACATGGCTTTCGGCCGCAAGATGCATGATGCGGTCGGGGCGGAAGGTTTCAAGCGCCGCCTGGAACGCCGCGGCATCGCAAATGTCCGCCTGCACGAAGCTATGGCGCGGATTATCCATCACCGGCGCCAGGGAGGTCAGCGTCCCCGCATAGGTCAGGCTGTCATAGGTCAGCACATCCGCGGACGTGGATGCGATGAGATAGCGCACCAGAGCGGAACCGATGAAGCCTGCCCCGCCGGTAACAAGAATGCGTTGTGCCATTTTCGCCCCGTCGTGCCGTCACGCGTAGGTGAACGGGCTATCATAATCCTTCAGACGCGGCCATTCGCGATCCTTGTCGGACAGCAAGGCGTCCTTGACCGGCCATTCGATCGCGAGATCAGGATCATCCCACGCTATGCCGCCTTCGCTGTCGCGCGAATACACACCGTCCACCTTATAGGCCACCTTGGTATTCGGCTCTATTGTACAGAAGGCGTGCGCGAAACCGCGCGGGATGAACAATTGCTCGCGGTTTGCCTCGGTCAGCGTGGCGCCCACCCAGTGGCCGTAGGTCGGCGAGCCCTTGCGGATATCCACCGCCACGTCGAACACCGCACCGGCCAGAACACGCATCAGCTTGGCCTGGGCGAATGGCTCAATCTGGAAGTGCAGGCCACGGATCGTCCCGACGGGAACCGATACGGACTCATTGTCCTGGACGAAACGGGCGGAAATACCGTTCGCGTGATATCGGGCCTCGACATAGGTTTCGCTGAAATGACCGCGCGGGTCGTTGAACCGGGGCGGAATAATCAGCATAACTTCGGGGATCGCCAGTGGTGTGAAAGACGTCATTGGACGCGCGTTGCCCCGTTGCAAAAATGTGACGGGAAGCTAGCCTCGCCCCCTCGCAAGGTCAATGAGCAGACGCAGCATTTTCAGGGTGGGCCGGGCTTTCAGCAAGGATGATCCGGCCCCGATGCACGCAGCAATGCATCATGCGCGATGATAAATATCCTCGATGCGAACGATATCATCTTCGCCGAGATAGGAGCCGGTCTGTACTTCGATCAATTCCAGATCGATCCGGCCGGGATTGGCCAGACGGTGCACGCCGCCCTGGGGAATATAAGTGGATTCATTCTCGCGCACGGTGAAGGTCCGGTCGTCCACCGTAACTTCTGCCGTGCCGCGCACGACAACCCAATGTTCGGCGCGATGATGGTGCTTTTGCAAGGAGAGCTTGGCGCCCGGCTCGACTACGATCTTCTTCACATGGAAGCGCTCGCCGCGACAGATGGTCTGATAGGTGCCCCAGGGCCGATGCACCTTCAAATGCTCATCGGCGGCATTGATCCTGGCGGACTTGAGCGAGGCCACGAGGGCCTTCACGTCCTGGCTGCGATCCGACGGCATGACCAGCACCGCATCTTCGGTGGCGATCACCGACATGCCCTCAAGGCCGATGCCGGTTACGAGCGGACCGTCCGAGCGCACATAGGAGTTGTGACTGTCTAGCAGCGCAACCGATCCCTTGAGCACATTGCCCTCCGGATCCGGCGTGCCAATCTCGCGCACCGCATCCCACGAGCCGATGTCCGACCAGCCGAAATCACCGCCGACCACCGCCGCATTGGCGGTATGTTCAAGCACCGCGAAATCGATCGATTTTGCAGGTGCCGCCTCGAACGCCTCGCGGCCGAGACGAATGAATCCGAGATCGTCGGTGGCACTCGCGACCGCGTTCAGGGCGGCCTCGGTCAGCGCCGGCTCGAAACGCTCGGCTTCGGCGATCATCAGGGCCGCGGGAAACAGAAAATTACCCGAATTCCAGAGAAATCCCTCGGACATGTAGCGAGAAGCGGTTTCTCGGTCGGGTTTCTCCACGAACGCCGCCACCGCATTGCCGCCGGCTGGAAGCGGCGCGCCGGGGCGGATATAACCATAACTCGTGCGCGGCGAATCCGGGACGATGCCGAACGTCACGATCTTGCCTGTGGCCGCGACCTCCGCCGCCCTTCCGACCGCTTCAAGGAATGCCTTGGATTTGAGCACCACATGGTCGGCCGCGAGAGCCAGAACAAGCACGTCGTCCCCGTGCAGCCTCTGGGCCATGGCCGCCGCAGCGATCAGGGCGGGGGCGCTGTCGCGCCGCGCCGGTTCGAGCACAACGGTGGCATCAATGCCCACCTCGCTGGCCTGCCGGCGGGCAAAAAAGCGAAAATCGTCATTGGTGATGACGATCGGCGGGTGGAAGGCCGCTCCCGGTGGGGTCCTCAGCAGGGTGTCCTGGTAGAGGGTCTTGTCGGTAACCAGGGTGAGGAACTGTTTCGGCAGCGTGTTGCGCGAAATTGGCCAGAGACGGGTACCGGTGCCGCCGGCCAGAACGACTGGAACAATCTTACTTGCTGGCACCCGCATCGCAAACGGCTCCATCCATTCCCGTTGAATGTTTCATTGCACGGTCGGCAAGGGGCGTCGAGTCCGGCGAAGATCGAGGCGGCCCTTTGCCGCCGGCGCGTGTCGGCAGGGATTGATGGCGGACGGCGCCTGCTGCACCGCACAAAAAATCACCCGCCACATTTTCGATGAGAGGTGGGTTGAAACCTCTAAAGGCCAAAAAAAAAGTCGTTCATCGGAATTTTCGCTTGAGCCGTGTGCAGTGCGGTGGGATATTGTTTTTATTCGGAATTCTAGATTAAACCGCGTTCGCGCGCGAAAGATTATGTAATAATCCATGAAAATCTTGAATAAACAAAATAAGGATCATCTCCTCGCGATCGCAGTTCCGCCAGCGGAGCATGCTTTTTGGGCTAAATTTAAATATTTGAAAGATCATTTCGCAATTTATAGTGCATCTGTGTCTGCGGATGGGGATCTTGTTTTATCTGACTGTATTGGTACGGATGTGGCGCGAAATCCGGTGTTTGTAGCATTGATAAGTCAAAAATCTGCGAACGTGAATTTTATTAAAGAACTAAAGGCAAATGCCAGGTTACGCAATTATTTCAATAATGCTGCGGTCGTTGATCTTGGCGATATCGATGATGTGCGCGGTATTTTGGTTCAAATCCTGGGTGTAGTCTCAGGCTTTTTGAATCCGTTGGCTGCGTATGCGCTTGAGCAGGCTCACGCACTTTCTGCCTCCCGTAAGGATTTCGAAGTTCAGCATCTCAAATTTTCCGCTCTAGAGACGTATATTCAGCAGGCGGGTGTCAAGCTGGTTCGGCAGAGGATGTTCGTCGCGCCGGACCGTTTGACCAATGGATCGGCGATGGTCGTCGATGTGGCTGCGAGTGCGATCCGTCAGCTCCTGCCTGTGTCCTCCAAGGGGGTTTGTGCCATTGATCTCCTGGTTCGTTTTTCCGGCGGCGAAACCGGCGGTTCATTAAAGGCGGCCTTGTATCTTGGCGATTCCGCAGAGGCCCATGCAACCTGGGTTATCCCGATACCCGATGTCGTCGGCCAGAAAGAGGATTGGATCACCCTCAGTCTGCCGCAGGCGCTTGACGGCATGTCGCGCAGCGCGATCCTTCATCTCGAGGTCCAGGGCGGCTCATCATCGGCGGTTTCTCTGGGAGCATCCCGGATCATTGCCAATGAGCGCTATTGTCCTTACGGAGCCGGCAGCGGGCACGTGGTGGGTAATCGGCCTATTGCGATGCGCATCTGGCAGGCGCCGCCGGGCTTTATTACCCCGCGCCTGCCCAATGTCGTATTGGCCGAGGCGTTGCCGACTGCGGTGGAAACCTCCTGCCGCGTGCCGCCGACGAGTCTGCAGAGGGTCGAGATGCTCCTGACTGCGGCGGAATTGCCGAATTTCGCCGAGGTGGTCTTCCATTCCGGGGAGGAACAAATTACCGTTCACCCCCCGCAGAAAGGGATCTGCATCGGCGTGTTGAAGGATCTGGTTCCTGCCGCCGCGATGAGCGTCAGCGCCAAGGGCTTCGTCGCCAGCGAGCGAGCGCAGCCGGTCGAGTTTGCGCTGGTGGTGGCTGAGGCGGATCAGGCTGCGGGCGTGCCGTGGAGCGAGGTGCCGCAACTGACGAATGTGGTCGACTGGTCTGGTTGGCGGGCCGTGGCGCCGACTCAACCCCATCAGCTTTCCGTTTTTCTGACGCCTGAGGAGCGTTCCGGTCATCCTCCTCGGACCTTGTTCCTGCTGACGCGAATGGAGCAAAATCGGTCGAACGCGTTTGCGTGGGCGAGATTCTATGATGTCGAAATCGAGCGATAACCAAGTTTACGTCATTCGCTCCGACGATCGGAGAGATGTGCCCGAAAAGACGTCTGGTGCGCGGCGGGAGCCGCGGCTGCCTCCGGCGGCGGAGTTTCCCGGCAGCGAGCCCGCTGATGTTCCAAACGTTCCACAGACTGCACAGATGTTGCAGGAGATCTTGTTCAACGATGCGCGTCCGCGCGGTCCCGTATTGGCGACGCCACTGGCGCCCTTCCTCGGCGTACGACAGCCCAATGACGAGGATATCGAGCCGAGGCCGGACGGAACGGTTCAATTCGCGATCTTGATCCCGGTCTATAAGCATTCGATCCTCTTGATCGAGGCCGTGGAATCCGCCTTGCAGCAGGTGGTGGACGGGCGGCTTGCGGTGGTGATCGTGAATGATGGCTGCCCGCACGTGGAAACCGACCAGTTGTGTTTTCTGTTGGCCCAGGCTTATGAAAACGTAGTTTATCTAAACAAGCCAAACGGTGGGCCAAGTTCTGCGCGTAATTTCGGTATAGACTATATTGTCAACGTCTACCCGAATCTGAAGGCGGCCTTCTTTCTCGATGCAGATAACCGTCTGTCTCCCCATGCTATAGCGCACGGCTGGGCATTGTTGGAAAAGCATCCGGACGTCGGCTGGTTGTTTCCCGCCATCAATACGTTCGAGGTCGAGTGGAATGGCGATTATTCGATTCCTTATTCTCGACTCTTGCATGTGGTTTATGAAAATCTTTCGGATACGGGAAGTCTCATCCGAGCGGAATTGTTGAAGCACCTTCGGTTCAACGTCGATGCGACGTCGGGTTTCGAGGACTGGGACTTCTGGCTGGATGCGGTCTCGCGTGGTTACAAGGGTATGTGCAGCGATCTGTTCGGTCTCGAATACCGCAACCGTGCAGAAAGTCGTTGCAAGGAAGTGGGTCGCGATCGAACGTCCATTTCGAAATATTTGAAAGACCGCTACAAAAAGAAATTCACGCCGCGGAAGCTGCTCGGTTATGAGCATGAGGAGTCCCCGCGTTATTGCTGGTTCGACACCGAGAGCATGGCTATAAACATGTTCACAGATCCGGCCATTTCGCCGAAATCTTACGTGTTGAAGGACTTCTGTCGGAATTTCTGGGCAGCACAGGAGGAACCCGACAAATTTCTGACTCCCGATTTGATGTTCTGGGGATCTTCTCACGTCATTCAGCAACTCCTGGGCGTCGGGCTTGCGCACACGCTGTTCTGGCTTATCGAGCGCCAACTGAAGGCGCATCAGTTCGTCGCAGTAACGCTCGCGCGGAACACACGTGAGATTTCAGTCTCTTTCCGCGCTATCGCCACGGGGGCGGGCCTGTCGGACCGCCTGATCCTGATCGCGGGGCGCCACGACATTTTGCGAAGCTGTGCCAATTCCTCAGACCAGGGGTGGCTGATGTCCCTGGCTTCGCAGGAGCCGGGGCCGAGCGCGATGGAGATAACCATCGCGGCGCCCGTTGACGTCAGTCGGCAGACACAGCTTCTCTCCTCGCTTGTCGGTGCCATGGCACTGAGCGTGTCCCATATCCATAACTCGTCGTACCGCACCGCCCTGAACGTCCGGTGGGCGTGGCGGTCGCGGCTGTTTCCTGCCATGCGGGAGTATCCCGCCCTGTTGGAGCGACACCTGAATTCCGGCACTCTGCTGCCGCGCGTTCAGGAGCCGGCACGGGCGGACGTCGCGTTCGTGGTGCCGTTCGGATCGTTCGGCGGCTCGGAAAAAGTCGGCTATGCTTGCGCGCAGCAATTACGCAGGGCCGGGTTTCGCACCCACCTGTTCGTCATCGGCGGCTCCGGTTTCAAGATTATTCCCGAGTTCAACGATGCATTCGATACGGTGAACCTCATCGGCAATGAAGTGCCGGCGCTATGGGGTGGGGGAAGCTCCGGTCGCGGAACCGAATTCGGCGTGGCCTCAGAGCCTGAAATGAGGACTCCCCTGCTGGTAGGCCTGCTCGCCAGTATGGACGTGGTCGTCAACTGCCAGGCAGCGCCACTAAACGCCGCCATCGGCGAACTGCGGGCGATGGGCATCATGACCATCTCCTATATCCATTTGTTTGATCGCAGCGACCTGGGTCGCGAGGTCGGTCATCCCTTCCTCGGACTGCTGTTCGAGCATGCCTATGACCTGTTCTTGCTGTGCTCGCACAATCTGCGGCATCGTCTGTATGCACTGGGGCTCCCGCGGGAGAAGATGATGACGGTGGAGAATGCGCCCAGCTTCTCCCTATCCGCCGATAAGTTAAAATCGATCCGCGCGAAGAGAAAAGAAGCCACCGAAACCCTAAATGTGCTTTATATCGGTCGTATGGATACGCAAAAGGGGTTGGAGCGTATTATCGATATTGTGGTTCACTGCAACAATGCGGGGCTGAAGGCGAATTTTCGCTTCATCGGGGCGAATCTTGTCGAGGGCAGCGTGAACACTGCTACGCGCGATAGCATGCAGCGGGCCAATATCGTGTTCGAGCCGCCCGTCTTTTCAGCCGACAAGCTGGGGAATGCCTTTGCCAAGGCTGACGTGATGATTCTTCCGTCGCGCTGGGAAGGCGCGCCGCTGGTTATCTTGGAGGCTCAGCAAGCGGGATGCATTCCCATTGCGACCGACGTTGGCGCAGTCAGTGAGTTGATTTCAAACGGAAAAAACGGTGTTGTGATACCAAATTCCGACGATCATTCCGTAGTACTGGGATTCGTCGGCGCGCTGGCGATGTTGCAGAGAGATCGGGATGAACGGCAAAAAATGGCTCTTGCGGCAATGGATCAGCTTTTGACTATTAGTTGGGAGCGCTCATTTGAAGCTTTTACAGCCTTGATGAATAAGCGATTTCCCGATAAGGCGCGGCCGGTATCAAATTAATATTAATTCTGAGGCTTGAGATGTTGGTTGGGGATATTCAATGGCTTTCTGCAAAGACGTTGGGGGGGTGGGCGATCGAGACCGACGCACCAGGCAAGCCCGTCGATATTTCATTAAGGAATGCTGTTTCTGGCGAAATAATTACACAGACCTCTTCGAGCCAAGCAAGTTTACCGTCTCCATATGGGGATTGCGCGCACTTCGAGATTCCCATTGAACCGGATACATATCGAGCTCTGCTGCGGCTCATTTGCGACGGCGTGCGCGATATCGGGGTGCAGATATCATTCGCGGGCCGATCTCGTTCCCTCATCGTCGGTCACCATCTTTATCGTGTCTTGAGAAAGGCCGCGATGGCGGAAAGTCTCGTCAAATTTGATGTTGGCCCTGTTGTTTCGGTGCGTGACGACGCGCGCGTTTATTTAAGAGGTGGCACAAATAGTAATCTCGTGCATCTGAATGCCACCCAGCCGTTGGAGGATGATGTTCTGAGGTATTGGGTGGAAAATATAGAGGCGCTGGCGGCTTCCGCGAAGGCTGTTTCGGCAAATCTTCTGGTTCTTGTTGTGGCGGCAAAGGAAGTCGTGGAATTTGCCGGGGGTGATTTCGAGGTGTCAGCTGCGCGTCCTGTATATCAGGTGTTTAACGCGTTGAGTCCTCTTGCTAGATCTAGTTTTTTATATAATCATTCTGCTTTGTTGCAGGGGTTGCCACACCAGCGCAAATTCTTATCAAATGATACACATATGAACGCGCTTGGGGCTTATGTAACGGGCTGCTCGTTGCTTGAGAGGTTGCGTGTTCCTCCGTCCTTGTGGCCTAAAATTGAAGACATAGGTTTTTTTGTTGCTGACTTCAAGGGTGATCTTGGTACAAATACCAAGAGCCAAACACATGCTGTAGCCTTACAATTCCATGCTTTGGCTCCTTATGTCAGCGGAGTTGGTGATTTCGAGACGTCAAATCGCAATAACATATTTGGTCTGCCGCAGACGTTGCGGATTCATGGGCATTCGACGGCCGTGATGCTTTCGCTTCTTCTGGGTCAGGCCTTTTCACAAAATTCGCATGACGGACAGATCATTCCCGTGTCCCATGATATTGAGCCAAACGAAAATGTTGTCATCGTGATTCCGGAGAGATATTTGGCTCGAGCGCGAAATTCGAAATATAAGGGGCAAGTATATAAGTCGTAGACGGCGTGGTCACATTGATGCGTGCGTCGAAAGTGGAGGCAAAATCCACCGATATCGCGTATGAGGTCCGTCTATGACGGTGTCTGCCGAATGCGGCGCAGCGTGGCAAATACGGGGGATCGTGGGTCATGGCGTTGCGGGTCGCTGTCATCGGGGGCGGGTGGTATGGGTGTCACATGGGCCTTTCGCTCAAGGGGCTCGGCTTTGACGTCCAGATTTTTGAGCGGCACGATCGACTGCTGAATGAGGCGTCCGGAAACAACCAGTTCCGCCTCCATCTGGGCTTTCACTATGCACGCCACCACGGCACGCGGCTGCAGTCGCGCGACGGCTTCATGCGCTTCATGGAGCGCTATCCCAATCTCAGCCGCGAGGTGGCTGAGAACATCTATGCCGTCCCCCGCGAGGACAGCCTGATCGATTTTCCCACTTATCGTCTGGTGATGACGGCGTCGGGCCTGGAATTTCGCGAGCTGCGTGAGAATTCAGCCGGGTTGCGCGGCGTCGACGGCATGCTCCTCACCGGCGAGCGTGTGTTGCTGATCGAGCGGGCGCGTCAATATTTCAAGCAGAATCTCGATGGGGTTCTGCATCTCGGAACCGAAGTTGAATCGGTGGAAAGTGTCGGCGCGCACGTGGTGGTGAACGGGGAGCCGTTCGATTATCTGATTGATTGCACGTGGGGCCATCGAGGCGGCCTGCCGATCCGCTTTTTCTACGAGCCGACGATTCTGCTCTATTATGAATGCGACGTGCCATTTCCGGCCGTGACCATGGTGGACGGCCCGCTGTGCTCCGTTTATCCGACGGAGGATCCGAACATATATACGCTGTCCAGCGTGCCCCATACCCCCCTCGGCCGTTTCGACAGTTCCGCCGAAGCCCGAGCCGCTCGGGATGCCGTGACCGGCCATGTGGTGGCCGAGAAATGCGCGGCGATGGAAGATCAGATTTCGCGCTATCTTCCCGATTTCAGGGATCGCTTCCGCTTCCTCGGGCCGCAGCTTGCCATCAAGACCAAGCCGGTGGGCAAGTTCGACGATCGCAGCTGCTACGTTTTCCGCCGCGGACGGGTTTTCACGGTGATGTCAGGGAAGATCGATACCATTTTCTTTGCGGTGGAACGGGTCCTGAGCTTCATCGAAGCGGGTGCCGGAGATTATTCCGAATTCGGCGGAAGCCTGCTGCGCCAGGAGATCGCCGCGGCGGCTGGAGGGGAGCGGTGATGCAGCAGGCGCTGATCGGCCACACGGGATTCGTCGGTTCCAACCTGCGCGCGCAAAGTGCCTTCGATGCTGGCTTCAATTCCTCCAACATAGGCGACATTCGCGGCCGGCATTTCGATCGGATCGTGTGCGCGGGTGTCAGCGCCGTCAAATGGTGGGCGAACCAGAACCCGGAACAGGACCTCGCGGGAATCGAGCGCCTGATGGCCGAGCTGGAGCATGTCGAGGCCGACCTGTTCACCCTGATCTCGACCGTGGACGTCTACGGGCGGCCGATCGGCGTGAGCGAAGATGCCCTGCCGGAGCGGCAAGGGCTGCACCCCTACGGCCTGCATCGCTTGCAGCTGGAGGATTTCGTCGCCGCTCGCTTTCCCAACCACCGCATCGTGCGCCTGCCAGCCCTCTTCGGCACCGGGCTCAAGAAGAACGCCATCTACGATCTGATCCACCAGAACCGGACCGAGGCGATCAACCCGGACGGGCGGTTCCAATGGTATCCGCTGGACCGGCTCTCGGCGGATCTGGCCCTGGTGGAGCAGAGCGATATTCCCCTGGTCAATTTCGCCACGGAACCGGTGTCCATGGAGGACATCCGCGCGCGCTTCTTCCCCGGCGCCTCCCTCGGGCCGGCTGCGCCAGGCGCGGGGCTCTATGATTTTCGCACCCTGCACGCCGCGCTGTTCGGCGGGGCGGGGGGCTATATCCTCGACAGGCCCGCGGTATTCTCCGCGCTGGAGCGCTTCTTGCACGCAGAAATCAGCCGCACACAAGGTCAGCCGGCATGAAATTCGGGGTGAGCAATCTGGCTTGGGCGAAGGAGGCGGAGCCGCGGGCGATCGCGCTGCTGCGCGCAAAGGGCTTTTCCGGCATCGAGGTGGCACCAACCCGGATCGCCGACTGGGATGCGCTCGGCGACGCGGACCTGCAGGCGTTCCGGCGTCGCTGCGATGCCGACGGCATCGTGGTGAGTTCGCTCCAAGCCATCTATTTCAATCAGCCCAAGGCGCAATTGCTGGGATCCGCCGAGGATTTCAAGGTGATGTGTGACCACACCCGGCGTGTGGGCGAGATCGCGGCTGCGCTTGGCGCGACGGTCGCGGTCTTCGGGGCGCCTCGCAACCGGCTTAAGGGGGACCTTTCGGCAGCGGACGCCGAGGCGCTCGGTGCGGAGCGCTTCGGTCTCCTCGGCGACATCGCCGGTGGCCACGGACTGACCCTCGGGATCGAGCCGGTACCGGAATATTATGGCGCCGATTTCCTGACGCGGGTGCGCGATGTCGCCGCGATGGTGGAGCGGTGCGCGCATCCCAACATCCGCGTCCATCTGGATTGCGCCTGCATCATGCTGGGCGGGGACGATCCGGTGCAGGCGATCCGGGATTATGCGCGGCTGACGGTGCATTATCATTGCGCCGAGCCGGATCTCGGCCCGTTTAGCCATCCGCGCTGCGACCATGCCGGCGCCGGCGCCGCCTTGCGCGCGGTGTCCTATCCCGGATGGGTGGTCATCGAAATGCGCCAGCAGGGGAATGATGGGCTGGATGCGCTCGACGAGGCGCTGTCTGTTGTCGCCGGCGTCTATCGGGGAAGTTGACATCGCGCTGTAGGGAGCGATGCCTCCGTTCGTCTGTTTCTGAGCCAGACACAGCGAGCCTTGTCGTAAGTCAGGGCGAGCGATAAATTAAGATTTGATCTGTTGAGGTTGCCGACGATGACGAAAGAATTTGAAAGCGTCGTGGCCATGCCCTCGAATTGGGACGAACGGATCCTCCATCATCTGGCCAATAATGAAGTTGCCGCCGCCCTCGAACTGGCCCGCGCTGCCGTCGATGCGCGGCCCGAGTGCGAGCAGGCGCACGGCTTGCTTGGGGATGCTTTGTGGAAGAGCCGTGAGCCGCTTGCTGCGGCACGCGCTTTTGCAAAGTCACTAGAAATAAATCCCACGCAACACGTGTGGCAATATCGCAAAGCGGTCGTTCTTGCGTACGAACAAAAGGCCTTCCATCTTGCCTCGTCGTTGGGACGGCAGGCGCTCTCGTACTTTCCGGAGGACGCGACGCTCACGGGTTTCCTTGGATTATCTCTGTACGCCGAGGGGCCGGACGATGGGGCGATGAAGCTTATTCGTCGCGGTCTCAAGCTCGATCCAGATTTATTCGGAAGCTTCTACGTTTCCTATGCCTTCATCCTCGAGGGCAGCGGCAAGATCGAACAAGCCAGGGAGGACTTCGGGGAGGCCATCGCCGAGTTGAAGCGACGGCCGGGCGGTCAGCAGGCCCTCGGCTCTGCCTATTTCGCTTTGGCTCAACTGCTTCATAAAGCCCGGCATTTCGACGCCCTGCGACCGGTTCTTACCGATATGCTGGAGGCTCGACCCGACCTCGAGACTGCAGTCGAGCATATGATGCTCGATGCATACGGACAGTTCGGCGACGAGCATGAAGAAGAAACGGATGTGGCGCGTGGATGGTCTGAGCAGGTCCGTCAACGCATCCTTGCAATACTTGCGGGCACTGCCGCGGCGCCGCTGGGCGCGGGGGAAGCTACCGCGCCCCGATCCGCGGGGCTGGCGACATTATTGCAAGGATTTCGTTTCTTTTGTCCCACAAGCCTGAGCGAGGCTGACCGCGCGACATTGTTGGAACTGGGGATTGCGCCTGCATTTCTAGATGCCGCTGCCGCCGGTCCGCGCAACTTGGCTGCGTCGTCGCTGCGCGATGGCGGCGAAGGGGCCTGGTGGTCTGATCCGGCTGCCGAACCGCGTGTCCGAGATGTGCTGGAGAGTGTCTACGGCCGGGCGAAGCCGGTCCTTTCACCCTTTAGCGGAAATGTCGGTTTTTCTACGCACAGCCTTGCGCCGGAATGTTTTCTGCTGAGCGAGGGTGGCAATGTTTGTCTGGTCATCCAGTGGACGGATACCGATCAAGCTTCGGCCGACCATTGCTGGGTGTTCCCCGCCAAGGGAATCGTGATCGCTTTTCCATTCCAGCGTGTTCAGCCTAAATCTCTCTTTCCGCAATTGTTTGGGGTTTTTTCAGCCTTGCTTGCGCGCGAAGACGAGTTTAGGGCCTATCTTTCGGCGCCTCCCCGTACGATTGCCGTCAGCGAGTTCATGTGCCCGCACATTGGACATTATATTTGGAATTGCGTCTCCGGCTGGGACCCGTTCTTCCGCCATGGCGGAGCGGCACTCACAGATTTCTATGTGGTACATGATCATGTTCGAATGCTGGGCAGCGTCGGCGAACTCTATGAAGACGAGGTGGCAAAGTCCCCCCTCGGCGTTAAGGCGCTGCGGCCGAACGAAGATCCTGTAGATCTGATCCTCCGGCATGGCGCGCTGCTGCTCACCATCAAGAACCGCTTTGTTTCCGCCGATCTCGCCACACGTGTGGTGAAATGGGCTTATCGCAATTGCTCCGAAGAGTTCCTGACAAAGGCGCGTGCTTTCCGGGCGTCGTGCGAGCCCATGGTGCTGATCACTATCCGTCTCGACAATCGATGCTGGGTCGAGCAGGGCACCGGGTGGATCGAACTCATCAAGGCACTCAAAGGGGAGTTTCCGCGCATCGGCTTCTTGCTGGATGGCCTCAACAGGGGCACCGTGCAAGGCTGGACCCATGCGCTGATGTCACTGGAGGCGGAAGAGAAAATCTCGGATCCCATCGTCGATGCCTGCGGCGATGACGGCCGGATTTTCAATTCCATCGGCTGCACAATCGCGGAGAGCCTCGTGTTGGCGGACCTGGCGGATTGCTTCATCGCGCCCGTGGGTGCTGGCATGGCCAAATATCGGTGGATCGCAAACCTTCCAGGCGTTGCATTTTCCAACGTTGCGTTCTCTCAGGCCCAGAGCTTTGACGGGCGCCTGTATGATCATTTCCGCGAAGGCGCGGTCGCCGCTGTCCATGTGGCGCCCGAGGACGTGCGTGACGTGCAGGAGCGGCTCGGCGTTGCCTCGCGGGCGAATTTCAGTATGGATTGGCAGGCACTGCACCGGCTTGCAGTGCCTTTCCTCGCCGACCTGCTGGCGGCAAAGACGGTGCCGGACGCCTGAGTGCATCGGCAGCGGCCGCTACCTCTCCAGATATGCGAGTCCCGGATCCCTTTCGCTCGAACCCACAACCCGCCCGATCACGGCCCTGTTTTGTTTGTCGGCGTCTTGAATTGCGATGCCCGGCACAGGGCCGACGGCAACATTGGCGCCGATTGTTATCGACTTGGAGACCCTGACGGGGATTTCCGTCCCAGATGTTGCGACAACAATAGACCGGCCGGTCATTGGGCAGGGATAGGCGACCGGGACGATGCCGGCGAAGCTGGTTTCGCCACCCTCACCTTGGCGCGCCAAGCGTACGCCGGTTCTGTTGGAATTTTGTGTGCTTGCCATGACGGAACCTGCCTGCAGCGTGGTGGCCGTGGCATCCATGAGGGTGTTGAGACGCATGTTCAGCGTGCCGGGAACCTCCAGTGTCACCCGTCGCTCGGCCCGGGTGAAATAGGCCGTTGAGGCGAAGGGGCCGCCAACTCCTGCGAGCACTTCTTGGCAGGCGCCTGCGTACTGCTTCAGGATATTGAGCAGCCCGTCGCCGCTCATGCGGATGCCTCCGGTATTGGCGGCGTAATTATTGGAGCGGTCGATGCGGAACAGGCCCGCGGCACCTTTGACGACCGCCATCGTATTGGGCCAGATGCTGTCGAATGTCACACCTTGCATGGATTGCAGGTCAATATAGGCATTCCATTTGCACCCGCCTTGCGGCTGGAAGCGGGGGTCCTGTCCCCACCAATAGAAATTCTCGAATCGAACGGAGAGGATGAACCGCCGCGCGCCGCGATCGGGCGAATTGGTCGGGCGGATATTGCCGTCCGCTATGGCGGCGCAGCCGGTGCTTTCCCAATTGGGCTGGATAATCGTTGAGCCTTGCATGCACATGCCGGGGCTCGGCAGACCCGGTTCGCACCAGACTGTATAGGGGGCGAACCCGAAATTGGACTTCAGCATTGCGGTGTTCAGGAAGCTCTGAGGATGCACGCTCACGTGCGCCCAGGCGGAGGCGATGATCTCGACCGCGTCCCAGACGTTGTCGCCGAACAGCACCTTCATGGGTTCGCCGTTGCGGATGCCGATGAAGTTGCTGACAATCCACAGCCGGCGCAGCGTCGTGTGATCCGCCAGCCAGTAAATTCCAGTGTTGAATCCCTCTATGAACAGATCTTCCATGTCACGCCGCGGTCCGCCGCGGATGCCGCTCATCATGACAGGAACGCCGGCAACTTTCGGACGCATCCCAGGTGTCAGCTTGCTATCGGGCATGCGAACGTGAAAGTCACGAAAGTGGCCGTGGCAATATGTGCCGCCATCCGAATACATGCCGCGTAAATTGTCCATATTTCCGGTGGGATCGCCGCACGAGAGAACAAACCCCGATGGACCGAAATCGCGGATGGGCTCAAGATAAGAAGAGTAGATGCCGTCTCCTACAATCGAAACCACATTGGAACGTATATTATCACGTCGCGAAAGCACCGGCACGATGATGGGCTGGTCGGTCAGGCAGTGGCCAGGCGGCAAACGCACCGTGCCGCCGCCCTGTTCGGCGGACTTGACGGCGGCGATGATGCCGAGGCTATCCATCTGAAGAGCTGCGGCTTCGGCATCGGTAAATGGCGCATAGAATGTAATCTCCGTGCCGCGATTGGCGGGAGATTCTGCGAAATTTGAGGTGGCGGCCTTGAGTGGTGTCGTCGATGCGGCGGACAGCGTTACGATGCCGGTCCTGACATCCACGCTTTCCACCTGTGTTCCATCGGGTATGCCGGGACCAAAGACTTGCATGCCCGCCCTTATGTTGGCGAGCCAAGGCCAGGAAAACGTCAGGTCCGTCCCGGCCGCGACGACGCCCACATTTCCCGACAGGCGCACCTCCTGCGTCGACGGGTTGACCAGTTCGACATAGGTTCCTGCCGGAATTCCAGCGCCGGTGACCAGCATACCGGCGGTGATGCCGCCGACATCCTGGAGATAGAGCGCGAATCCGCTTGTCAGGGTGCCTTGCGTGTCGGCGAGAAGGTCGGCTTCGAGTGGCTGTGCGAGTGTGATGATGCCTTTCGGCAGATCCGCCTGGGCAATGGGCACGCCGCCGCGCGGTGTCCCTGCCTGCCTGACCTCAAGTCTACTGCCAGGAACAAAGGTTCCTGGGAGGGCCGCTGGCGCTATTCGCACGCGCGTTGACCCTGCAAGCCCCGCAACTTCGAGGGACAATGTCGAGCCCGCGGGGATTGCCGCCGTCGCGGCCGGCGATACTGTCACGCGTGCGACATCGACGCTGCGGACAAACGTCTGAGCCGCAAGACCGGCGCCCGCGATAGCGGTACCCGAGCGGATGGCGCCGGGAGGGCTGCTCAAGGTGATGGTCGCGGACCCGACCGGGACGGGCGCCGCGACAGTCAGCACAAGTGGCGCCGTCTTCACCGGAGTTCCGACGCCCTGTACGTCAAAAGTGATTGGCGTGCCCTTGGCGATCGGCTCCGCCGCCGGCGGGGTGATGGTCAGTTGCGAGGTGAACACCTGATCCACCACGGTCCCGCTTTTGAGCCCTTCTCCCGTTACCGGGGTGCCGTCGGGGATGCCCCAGGGCCCGGTAAAGCTCAAGACGGCCTTGCCTGCAGCCGTCGCCTGCGTCGTGGTCAGCACGAGACCGGACTTCCGCGATACCGAGAAGGCCAGGGTCGTGGTGCCGGGTGCGGCGTCCAAAGAGACAGGCAGGTTGAACAGGGTGCCATAAGGATAAGAGGCAAGAGCCGCATAGGGCTTTGCGCCGAACTCGTTCGTCCATCCGGTGAGCTCAGCCAGTGTTGCAATGCCCAGAGCTGCCTGCGCCGAATGAAACTTGCCATCGCAAACCGCCCCATAGTCTCGCGCATCGAAGCGGTCGGCCGCGCGGGCAGACGTCGTGCGGGGCAGCGCTCCCTTCGGGGGCAGGGTGCGGCCGGACGACAGGTCCGGCGGAACCCAGTGGTGGCCATCCCAGACCTGCGGCGCGGTCGGGATATTCGACTGCGGTTCCGATTGTCGCGCCGCCGGACCTTCGGCACGCGCGCTAGCGAGCAGGCACAGCAGCCCGGCACAGGCAATGGCGATCCGTATTCCGAAGATGGCGGTGGTGCCGGGGGGATAGGGCATGTGCGGTCCGTTCCAAATCCGGTTGCACGTTAGCGGATCGCCCATGCACAAGGGAGGGGCCGCCGCCGCATTCGGCGCGCACCAACGGATGTCCGGAAAGCGCGTCGCGCCTCACGAACGGGAGTATCAACAAGCGTGCGACCTTCGCACCTCAGCCTATGCCGGCGCGTAGGAGGTCATGCATGTGAAGGAGGCCGACCGGCTTTGTGCCCTCGCTGATGACGAGAACCGTGATACGCCGCTCATTCATCAAGGCGACGCATTCGCTCGCGAGCGTGGACGGTGGCACGCTCACCGGCGACTTGGTCATGAACGTGCTGACAAGGCCCGCGAGATCGCCTTCGGTCACTGCGCGCCGAATGTCGCCGTCGGTCACGATTCCCCGAAGGCTGCCGTCCTCCGCCTTCACGAGCACGCAGCCAAGCCGGCCCGCGCTCATGGCAAGGAGAACCTCGGGCACCGGCGTATCCGGCGTCACCACGGGCAGGGCAGGGCCGGAATGCATCAGGTCGGCGGCGCGGATCAGGATCGTTCCGAGTTTTCCGCCGGGGTGGAACACCTTGAACTGCTCCGGCGAGAAGCCGCGCCGCTCCAGCAGCGTCACGGCGAGCGCATCCCCCATAACCAGCTGAAGGGTGGTGGAGGTGGTCGGGGCCAGCTTGTTCGGGCAGGCCTCCTCCGCCGAGGGAAGAATGAGCGCGACGTCGCTTGCGCGCGCGATCGTGCTGTCCTGCCTCGAGGTCAGCGCGATCATCGGAATGGAAAAGCGCTTGCCATATTCGATGACGGGCCGGAATTCCGCGGTTTCGCCTGACCAGGAGACGAGGATCAGCACGTCGTCCTTCGTCACCATACCGAGGTCGCCGTGGCTCGCTTCCGCCGGATGCATGAAAAAAGACGGGGTGCCGGTCGAAGCCATGGTGGCGGCGATCTTGCGGGCGATATGGCCGCTTTTGCCCATGCCGC
This sequence comes from Roseixanthobacter finlandensis, assembly GCF_043195105.2. NCBI lineage: Bacteria > Pseudomonadati > Pseudomonadota > Alphaproteobacteria > Hyphomicrobiales > Xanthobacteraceae > Roseixanthobacter > Roseixanthobacter finlandensis. The sequence continues at coordinate 2,220,207 of NZ_CM195536.1, forward strand.
TGATGACCACGCGGCCGCGCGAGGCCATAACCAAGTCGACAGCCTTCTCGAACGCGGCGCCGAGCGGTCCCAGCAGCATCGCCCCCAATTGCGCGAGGCCGCGCGCTTCCAGTTCGACGGCCCGCACTGCGGACGCCAAGGTGGCGCTTATCCTCTCCGGGGCGGTGGTGGCAGATAAACGCAAGGTCTTCGTCTCTTTTATCATTGCCCGCGCCGATCGAGGCGCCTTCGTTGCACAATAGCCTGTCGGGCGGCTGAGGGCGGGCGCGAAAGGACGCGCGCCGCTGCCGCGTCAGATAGGGCCATGCGGTGCGGCCCGGCTTCTTTCCAGCCCGGTCCTCGTGGCTCGATTGTGGGCGGAATTCGCAGGCCGCCAAGCCTTGCGCGCCGCCGCACGTGCAGATTCAGCGAACGCACAAAGGACCCAGGTCGAAAACGTACTGAGCCTTTCGCGGATTCACAGGGTATTTTATGGCAGCAGTTTGCACTGCGATCAAGGCGCGGTGCCCCCCGGAAGGGCGTTACCGCCTCGCGGAGCGATGCCGTGGTCCGTCAGGTCTTGAACAAACATGACATCCTCATGACTGACCTGCCGCAATCACATCTCTGGCCCCCCATGCTTTGGTCCCAGGCGACCGACGAGGGTGGCAGTCATGAAAACCGAAATCATCGAGCGCCTGGGGCAGGGCGACATCCTTCTCCCCGCGCTTATCGCCGAGGGCCTGCGCGCGAATGACCAGGTGAAGGCGCGCCTCAGCGTGCTCCAGGGTGCCGGACGCCATGCCCGCACGCCGCAGGCAGCGCCGTTCGACCTGGCGGAGGAATGCCGGGCCGCAGGGCTCGACGCGGCGGCCATGGAGGCACTGATCGGCGCGGCCGCATTGCTTCCCGAAGGGCGGGTCCATGCGCCGGGCCTGGGCGATCTTGGCCTCGCCATCTGGAATGATGTGGAAACCATGGCGCGCTGCGTGGCCGCCGGCGACAAGGTGGAGGGCGATGCCGGCCTCTCCCGGCTGGGGGGGCTCAAGGCGGCGCTGCCGCTCGGCGTCGAGGATACCCTGGATCTCGCGCTGATTTCCCAGCTGACCGGCCTGTCGGAGCATGGTGGCGAAAGCCTGCACCGGCTGGTGATGGATTTGCACAGGGCGCTCAATCGCCTGTCCGCGCTGCATGCGGAAGAAGTGATTGCCGGCGCCCATGCCTTCGGGCTGCTGCCTGAGGATCGCCCGGCGGTCGAAGCCTTCATGCGGGGACTAGATTCGACGCAGGCACTCAAATTCGATCATCCGGGCCTGTCCACCACCGCGGCGCGCTCCGGCACGCGCCTCACCCTTCAGAATGATATCGGCGAGACCGACGCTCATGTGGTGGTGATCTCGGTGGAAGGCGGGGCCGTCACCGTCACTTATACCGACGTGCATCTGGCACGGGCCAAGTTCTTCACCGGCCTGTTGCGGGATTTCCCCGCCCAATGGAGCGGGCTGGAGCGCAAGAGCGGGGAGGCGCTCGGTGATGACGGCGTGTTCTATCTCGTTACCGGCCGTTATCCCTATGGCGATGCGGCGGCGCGCGACGCCTTTCTGGCAGAGGTCGGCGCCTCGCTCGTGTTCCTGATCGACTGGAACAAGGCGCGCAAGGTACTGCGCAACTGGGTGACCAAGGCCGACGCGGTGCGAGTGCTCGATTGGGCGGCGCGCAACAAGGTGGGGCAGCGCGGTTTCCTGGAGCTGGGCGGCAGCGAGCTTGTGGCCGCCGCCGTCCATCACGCGGCCCCGACGCGCATCGGCTTCGGGGAGCGGCTCGACGCCGCGCTGGGGCGCGATGCCGCCGTGGATTTTCTTAAAACGGTTCTGAAGGTCTCCGCGCAAGCCTTGCTGAACGGCAGCTCGGTGCGGCTCGCGCGCGATCAGATCGAGGCCGATCTGGTGCGGCACATGCAGCGGGTCGAGGCTACCTTGCTGGCGATCGTGGTGCGTCAGGCGGGGTTGGCGCGGGAAGTCGCCGTCGCCATCGCTCATGGGATTGCGGAGCAGCAGGCGGAGCGCCCGTTCGATCGCGACCGCTTGGCGAACGCGGCGCGGCGAATCGAGGAAAAGGCCGACCGCATCGCCCTGGAGGCGCGCAATACCGCCGCGCGGTTCGATGCCGATCCGGCCATCGTGCGCCTGGTGAACAGCATGGAGGAGGCGATCGACGAGCTGGAGCAGGCCGCATTCGTCGCCTCCCTGGTGCCGGACGGGCTTCCTTCCGCTTTGCTGAAGCCGCTCGCGGACCTGTGCGCGGCGGCGGTGACGGGAGCGGGGGCCGCAGCCAGTGGCACCCTTGCTGCCGCCGATGTGCCGGAGGGGCAGCGCATCGAGTCGGAAGACGCATTGGCCGCCGTGGGCCGGCTGATCGAGCAAGAGCATGCGGGTGACGCGGCCGAGCGGGCGGTGACCGCTCTGGTGCTTACCGAGACCTACGATCTGAAGACCGCGCTCGGCGCGCTCGATCTCGCGCGGACCCTGGAACGCGCCACCGACCGGCTGGCCGCCTTCGGCCATGTGTTGCGCGAGCATGTGCTCGCCGATCTTTCAAAGTGACTAGGAGGGTATGATGCACATCGCACGCATCGGTGGCGGGTCCACCGCGACACCTTCCGCCGACATCATCGGCGCCAAGGCCGCCAATCTGGCGCGCATGGCGGCCCTGGGCCTGCCGGTTCCGCCCGCCTTCGTACTGCCGGTGGATCTGTGCGCCGCCATCGTGCGGGGTGAAGACAATGCCCTGCACAAGCTCAAGGACGGGCTTCGGGAGGGTCTGGCGTTCCTGGAGCAGGCCACTGGAAAAGTGTTCGGCGACCGGCGCCAGCCGCTTCTGGTCTCCGTCCGGTCGGGCGCCGCGCGGTCGATGCCGGGCATGCTGGATACGGTGCTGAATGTCGGCTGCACCACAGAAGCGGTCCAGGGTCTGATCCGCACCAGCGGCAACCCGCGTTTCGCCTGGGATTGCCGGCGCCGGTTCCTGGAGAGCTTCGCCGACGTCGTGCTGGGGGCGGATGGCGCGGCGTTCGCCCATGCTCGCGAGACCATCACGCGCGCCGAGGGGGCAGCGAGCGAGGCGGATCTGGACGGCGAGGCGCTGGAGCGGCTGGCGGGCGCGTATGAACGGCTGATCGACGCGGCGGACCTCGATCTGCCGGGCGATCCGCAGGCGCAGGTCGAGGCGGCGGCGCGTGCGGTCTATCGCTCCTGGACCAGCGATCGCGCCACCACCTATCGCCGGCTTCAGCAATTGGAGGATCTGCAGGGCACGGCGGTGACCGTTCAGGCGATGGTCTATGGCAATCGCGGCCTGTCCTCCGGCGCGGGCGTCGCATTCTCCCGCGACCCCTCGAGCGGCCGGGCCGAGCCGGTGATCGACGTGCTGTTCGGCGCCCAGGGCGAGGATGTCGTCTCCGGCAGCCGCACCCCGGACACCGAGGCCGCGATCCTGCGGGCGGCGCCCCAGGCAGCGCGCGATCTGCGCACGCGGCTGGCACAGCTGGAGCAGGCCTTTCGCGACATCCAGGACGTGGAATTCACCATCGACGAAGGGGTGCTCTGGATTCTCCAGACCCGCGCCGCCAAGCGGACCCCGCGCGCCGCCCTGCGATTCGCCATCGATCTCGTGACCGAGGGCCTCATCTCCCCGGCCGAGGGGCTGGCCCGGCTCGCCGACGTGGACCTCGCAGGCCTGGTCACGAAGCGGCTGGTGAATGTGAGCGCCCCCGTGGCGCGCGGCATCAGCGCATCGGTGGGGGTTGCCGTCGGGCGGATCGCCTTTGATTCGCAAAGCGCGGTGCGCCTTGCGGCCGCCGGGACGCCGGTGGTGCTGGTTCGTCCCGATACCAGCACGAGCGATGTGGCCGGGTTCGCGGCGGCGAATGGCATCGTGACGGCGGTGGGCGGGCGCACCGCCCATGCGGCGCTGGTGGCGCGTCAATTGGGCAAGCCCTGCATCGTCGGCTGCGCGGCGTTGAAGATCGATGCCGTGGCCCAGACGGCGCTGGTCGGAACCACCCTGCTGCGCCAGGGCGACTGGCTGACCCTTGATGCCGATGCCGGCGCCTTGTTCCTCGGGCAGGGACGGGTGGAGCAGGAGCGCCCCGAGGCCGAGCTCGCCGAAATCGAGCGCTGGCGGAGCGAGGTGCAGCCGGTCGCATGAATGCTTCGCGCCAGCTATTCCGAGCGGTTGGATTCGCGGCCCCGGGATCGCGGCGGATCCTCACGTCCAGCGAAGGGGAGGTGCTCTGATGCGGTGGCAAGCCTCGGGACAGGCCGGTGCGCTTAGGTGCCGGTGGATCATTCCAAACGGGTGATTCAGACCAATATGGAGACAATCATGACCACGGTCACTTCCGCCCCCACCTCCGCCGCCGCCCGGATCGCCCAGCTCAAGCAGGCCTCGGCTGCCGCCGTCGCTGCCAAGGCCGCTGCCGCTCCCAAGCCGGCGACCGTTCCGGCCGTTCCGGCCAAGGTGGCCAGCCCCGACCTGAGTGCCATCAACAGCGCCGCCGCGACCCTTCAGTCGAACCTGGCGACGCTCGCTGCGACCCCGCTGCCGACCGCTCCGACGCTGCCCGGCAAGGCCTGAGCCAGGTTCGGGTTTAGGCCCCGAACTTCAGGTAGCAGCGTCAAGTTCAGGGCAATCTCGATGAACGGGGGCGGCATGCACGGCTTCGTTCATCGACCTTCGCGGGCGGTTCACCCAAGGCCAATCACGGCTTACCGGCGTCAGCAGCCATAATAATCCTTGTACCAGGCAACGAAGGCGGCGACGCCCACGGCAACCCCGGTATCGGGACGATATCCCGTCAGCCGTTCGAGCAGGTCCACATTGGCATAGGTGTGCGGCACGTCCCCCGGCTGCATGGGCATATAGTTGCGAATGGCCGGGCGGCCGACGCAGCGCTCGATCTCCTCGATGAAATCCAGCAGGCGCACCGGGCTGCCCTTGCCGATATTGACCACGCGGAAGGGAGCGGCCGGGCTGGTGCCCAGCGAATCGTCGCTCGTGCCCGCGTCCGCGCGGGTGGGCGCCACATCGAGCAGGAGCGCGACGGCCTTCACCAGATCGTCCACATAGGTGAAGTCGCGATACATGTCGCCGTGGTTGTAGACGTCGATGGGCTCGCCGCGCAGCATGCTGCTGGTGAATTTGAACAGGGCCATATCCGGCCGGCCCCAGGGCCCGTAAACCGTGAAGAACCGGAAGGCCGTGGTGGGGATGCCCCACAGATGCGCATAGGAATGGCTCATCACCTCGGTCGCCTTCTTGGTGGCGGCATAGAGGGTGAGGGGGAAATCGGTGCGTTCATCTTCCACGAACGGCATCAGCTTATTGGCGCCATAGACCGAGCTGGTGGAGGCGAGCATGAAATGCTTCACCGCATGAAGGCGCGCCAGCTCCATCACATTGAAGGTGCCGACCAGATTGGCCTCCACGTAGGAGCGCGGGTTTTCCAGGCTGTAGCGCACGCCCGCCTGGGCCGCGAGGTGGATGATCGCTTCCGGCTGGAAGGCATCGGCGATGGCATTGAGGGCGAGGCTGTCCTCGAGCATCACCTCATGGGCCTGAAAACCGGCGTTCTGGAGCAGCAAGGCCTCGCGCCGGCGCTTCAGAGCGACATCGTAATAAGGGGTGAGCCCGTCGATGCCGGCGATCTCGTGCCCCGACCCCAGCAGCAGGCGCGCCAGATGGAAGCCGATGAAGCCGGCGGTGCCGGTAATCAAGATCCGCATGAGTGATGTCTCGTCGGGCCGCCGAACGCTGAGCGCACGCCCAGGGAAAGGCCAACCGGGCGCGCGCGTGTCTTCACCACATTCGGCGGTTCGATTCCAGTGCAGGGGGGTCACGCGGCGGGAAATGGCGAATCCCTCCCCCGCCCGCCGGCAGTTCCGGGCACGATTCGACGCCTGGAGGTCCGGCATGGGTCAAGCTTCAGGCCTTGGCGGGGCGGTGCCCGATTTTGTGGCGGAGGGCGAAATTTCGTCAGCCGGCGACGCAGAGCTTCAACGCTGGCCACGATTTGTCGGCATACGTACGGTATTATGGTAGTTAAAATAAGGCGTGTTAATCCTGCAACACTGCCTGGAAATCCAGTGTCCAAGACCCTTTCCGAGCGATACAGGCGTTGATCCGGGATGAGCCTTTTGTATGGTTGCTTTGCGACGAAGGGGGGCAGTCCCCGGTCGCCCTTCCTGTGTTTGCGGCTTCGGCCCGAGCGTGGTGGGGAATCGGGGCAAGAACCCTCTCGGGGTGCAGTGGCACCGACGAAGCGGCGCTAGCTCCCTCGGAACGAAACTTGGAGGTCACACGATGAAGATGGTGAAAAGCCTTCTCCTCGGCAGCGCGGCGGGTCTCGTCGCGGTCGCTGGAGCGAACGCCGCCGATCTGCCTGTTAAGGCGAAGGCCGTTGAGTATGTGAAGGTCTGCTCCGCTTACGGCGCCGGCTACTATTATGTTCCGGGCACCGACACCTGCCTGAAGATCGGTGGCTATGCGCGCGCCGATTATTATGTGAACGGCGTTGGCACCTTCAACCCGGCGATCTCCAGCGTTTCGGGCGGTGCTTTCAGCAACCCGGGTATCGCTGGCGCTGCCTACCCCTTCAAGACCGACCGTAGCCCCAACTACACGACCCGCGTTCGCGGCGTGTTCGACTTCGACGCCCGCACCGCGACTGACTACGGTGTTCTGCGTTCGTATGTCCGTGGCGGCATCGAGTGGAACTCCTGGGGCGCTTCGGGCTCCTCGGCCACCCCGTCCAACGGCGGTAACAACCTCTATTTTGAACGCGTGTTCATCCAGTTCGCTGGCTTCACGTTCGGTTATACCCAGTCGTTCTTCGACACGGGTATCAACTACATGCTGACGACCCCGTATGCGGGTTCCAACCAGTGGAACACCGTCGTCGCCTACACCGCGCAGTTCGGCAACGGCTTCTCTGCCAGCTTGGCGTTGGAAGATGCGGCCAACCGTATCACCGGCGTTCAGGGCACCGCCACTGGCGTTCTGGCCTCCACGCCCGGCACGATTGGTGCGCTCGGCGGCTACACCAACTACCAGGGTGGCACGCAGGCTCCTGACATCGTCGGCAACCTGCGCGTCGACCAGGCTTGGGGTTCGGCTCAGCTGTCCGGTGCCCTGCACCAGGTGGTTGCCATCACCCCCCTCAACTCGGCGTCCTATCCCACTGGCGTTTCTTATATCGGCCAGAGCACGGATACGACCTGGGGTTGGGCGCTCGGTGGTTCGGTGGAGATCAAGCTCCCCGTCATCTCCCCCGGCGACAGCCTGTACATCCAGGCCAACTATGCTGACGGCGCTCTGAGCTACCTCGGCCTCTCGGGCACCACCCAGGGCCGCGCCACCAGCCTCGGCTCCACCGACATCAACACCTTCGGCTCGTTCGTGTCGTATGGCGGCGCGTTCTACCCGCTGGCCGATGCCGTGTGGAACGGTTCGAACCTCAGCTTCGACACCGAGTCCGGCTGGGCCCTCCAGGGTCAGTATCGCCACTACTGGATGCCGAACCTGCGTTCGGCTCTGTATGCCGGTTATGTTGACGTGTCCGTGCCGCAGAACACCGTTGGCGCTGCCGACGTGAAGATGTGGCAGGTCGGCCTCAACACCATCTGGTCGCCGGTCAAGAACCTCGACCTCGGTCTTGAAGTCCTCTACTCGAAGGTTGAAGGCGGCAACAACACGCTCGCCAACAACGTCTCCTACTTCCCGACTGCCGTTGGCACGCTGTCTTCGGTCACCTCCGGCGTTGGTGGTTCCACCGACGTGTGGTCGGGTGGTCTCCGCGCCCAGCGCAACTTCTGATCGACACTTCGTCGGTTTGAGATCGGCCCCGGTGGTTTCCACCGGGGCCTTTTTGTTATTTGCACATGGCGATGCCCGCTGCCAGGCGGGTCCGATTTTCTCCCGTCGCGAAGCACCACATCCTCTGCCGGTATCGCTGGCATACCGGAGTTGGCCGGCGCGAACGCCCGCACATGTCGGATAGGCTTTACCCATCCGCCGATCCATGGGATCACAGACCATCGGCCTCCCGTGCCGGATCCCTGGAGGAATGAGACACAGCATGGAAGCTGGAGCGGGTGAAGATCTGCCACGCCTGCGCTCCGAAGGCTGGCTCGGCTGGCGTGCCTTCGGGCTGATCGCGCTCGCACTGGCCGGCCTTGCTCTGCTCTGGTGGCTCGCCTTGCTGCAGCGTCCCGCGATCGAGGCCGATCTCGAAGAACGTGCCATTGAAGCCTTGCGGAATACCGGCGAATCCTGGGTTCAAGTGCGGTTCAATGGCCGTGACGCCGTGATCACGGGCGAGGCCCTGGCCGAGCAGCCGCGCGTCAAGGTATTGGCGGCGCTGAAAAATCTGTTCGGCGTCCGGCAGGTGAGCGATTCCATCGTCATGCTCCCCGAACGCCGCCCCTTCACCTTCACCGCGGTCCGCGATGGCCGCACTTTGCTTGTGTCGGGCTATGTTCCGTCTGCCTATGCCTTAGCGAGGATTGGCGAGGCCGCGCGCGCCCTACCAGGAGGCCTGTCGGTTCAAGGGCTTGATCGGCTGGTACGCGCACGCGGCGCGCCGGCGGGCGATTTTTCGGCCGTGGTTTCCTTTGCGCTCCAGCAATTGATCCGTCTGCCGGCCGGCCGGGTGACCCTCTCCGATGATGTGATGACCATCGAAGGCCGTAGCCCGGATCTTGCCACCTATGATGCCCTCGCCGCCACTTTCAAGGACCCGTTGCCCCAAGGCTTTCGCGTCGGAACCTTCGCGGTGCGGCCTCCGGTTGCCACGCCCTATATGTGGTCGGCGGTGCGTGACGCGGACCAGATTCACCTGCTGGGGCATGTGCCATCCCAGGAGGCCCGCCAGCAGGTGCTTGCGGCGGTGCGCGGGGCCATCGACAATGCGCGGGTGGTGGACGAAATGCAGCTCGCGGACGGCGCGCCCAGCGTGGATCGCTGGGTCAAGGCCGTGGGCTATGCGCTTCGCCAATTGGCGCGCCTGCCCAAAGGACGGGTGCTGATCTCCGATACGTCAATCACGCTGGAGGGGGCGAGCCCGGATTATGGGTCGTTCGATGCGCTTATGGCCGCGCGCCGCGCGCCGCCCGAGGGGTTCACGCTCGCCCGTTTCCTCGTGGAGCCGCCTCGTGTTTCGCCTTTTCTCTGGGCAGCGACCTTGATCGGCGACACGCTGAAGCTCACCGGCGTGGCGCCGAGCGAAGAGGCGGGCCGCGGCATTGTGGAGGCGGCGCGCAGCGCCCTGCCGGGGATCACGGTTGCGGATGAGACGAAGCTGGCCTCGGGCGGCCCGCCTGCCGATGCCTGGGTGAATGCCGCGAACTTCGCGTTGGCGCAATTGGCGAAACTGCGGGAGGGGCGTGCAGAGCTTTCCGGCACGCGCATCACATTGTCGGGCGAAGCTTCCGATTCCAGCGCCTATGTCACCGTGCGTACCGCCGCCCAGGCGCCGCCGCCGGGCATTTTGCTGGATGTCTCCGCCCTGCGCCCGCCCTTGATCTCCCCTTATGTCTTTGCAGTCCGCCGCGATGGCGAAGGCGTCACTGTGTCCGGCTTTTTTCCCGATCTGGCGACCCAGGCCGCGGTGCGCGCGCTCATCCTCAATCTCTACCCCGAGGCGCGGATCAATGACGTGAGTGCGGTCGGGGCCGGTGCACCCGCCGGGCTTTCCGAAACGCTTCCCAAGGTCATCTCCCAGATGGCGCGGCTGGAAACGGCCGAGTTGAGGATCGTCGACGGGCAGGTTCAATTGTCCGGCGCGGCGCTGCATCCGGCGGCGGTGGGGCAGGTTGCGGCGAATGTGCGTAAGGCGTTGCCGCGTGGCTTCACCAGCGAAATCTCCATCGAGCGGGCGCCTCCTGGAACGCCGGAATCCGATCAGGAATGCACCCGCGAGGTGGAGCAGATCCTCGCCCATATGCCGCTTCTGTTCGAGGGACACAGCGTTCGGCTCAGCGCGCAGAGCGCGCCCACCTTGGATCGCATCGTTTATGCGGTGCAGCGCTGCCCGACCACGCGGGTCGATGTTCTGGGGGTCCCGGAAGGCAGTGGCGGCGGCGATTTTGCCTTGTCGCGCGCCCGGGCCGATACCATTTCCAGCTATCTTGAACAGGCCGGCGTGGCGACGAGCCGGGTGTTCGTGGGCACCGGGGCAGGGGGGCCGGCGCCGGGTTTCGATCCTGCGTCGGGGCTCGTGCGCGGCAGTGTTCAGGTGAATGTCAGGGCGGCCGGCGACCCGGTTCCCGAGCCGGTTTTGCGGTGAGATCGCATCCACCGGCTGGCGCGGCAGCCTCGGGAGGACGGAAAAGATGGCCTACCTCGCATTGACCCTCTGGCCCTATGTGCTGGGTGCATTCATGTTGGGCCTCGCCGTCGGATATGCCCTGCCACCGGCCACGCGGAGGCCGCAGCCATGATGTCCTTCGAGATTGAAACCGCCCTGCTGCTCGTGCTGGCCTGTGCGCTCGGCATTGCGCTCGGCCTGTTTCTGCGCCGTCGGGCCGAGCAGCGCCGGAGGATTTCTCTGTTCGCTCAAACAACCTTTCTTCCCCTGGATGAATCAGGGCCGGGGATAGATGCCGCGGTTTTGAGGGGCGATGCTGCGGAGCTATCCCCCGACGAGGATGATAAGCCCGCTCCGCCGGGTGAGGCGCCGGACGAGGGGGCGCCGTCTCCCATTGCTCCAGAGGGCATCGGCTCCCGCCCCGTGGGTCCGCCGGAGCCAGCCCCAACGCCTCCCGCAAGTCCCGCAGCAACCAAAGCCAGACGGCGTGGCCTCTCATCGCAGCTCACCCTCGGGATTCCGGACGTAGGTTCCTCCGAAACGGTCGGCGCGGGTGATCAGCCCAGCCTGTCCGCTTCGCCACTTGGCCCGGCGATTGGGGAGGCGAATTTGCCGGGGCAGCGCCCGCTAGCCGCAGCCCAACCGGATGCGGCGGGAGTGGATGATCTCAAACAGATCAAGGGGATAGGACCCTTGAACGAACGCAAGTTGAACGCCCTGGGCATTTACCATTTTCGACAGATTGCGGCCTGGACGCCGGACGAAGCGCGTTGGATCGGGGCCTTCCTCGGATTTCGCGGCCGCGTGGAGCGCGAGGACTGGATTGGCCAGGCGCGCGCCCGCTCCACGTCCGTTCCGCCGGATCCGATGGCCTGAGCGCTCAGATAGGGGCGATAGGGCGGGTCTCCCGCTCGGGCAGTGTGCAGCGAACATCGCCCCAGCCTGATCGCAGCGCCCGGCGCCCTGGATCCGCGCCACGAATGAGAAGATGGTCGGAGCAGCAGGATTCGAACCTGCGACCCTCTGCTCCCAAAGCAGATGCGCTACCGGGCTGCGCTATGCTCCGACGGGCGAAGCGCCTTCGCCTTCCTTAGTTTTATAAACGAAGGCCCGCAAGGGGCAGGCGGGAATAACGCGCAATAAGCTGGCAAATTCAAGGTGCGCGCTGGGGCGGCGCGCGTCGGGAGCAAGCCGGCGTGACGCCTATTTGCCGCTGAACAGCCCAGTCGAGAGCCGGTCGCCCGGAGCAATGCCCAGGCGCTTCGCCGCGCCGCCGGCAATCTCCACCACAACCTTCACCGGCTCCCCGGAAGAGATGGTGCGGGTGGAAAAGGGCGTGGTCATCTCCTCGATGCGCGCAATGGTGCCGTCCTCCCGGATGAACAGCATGTCGAGCGGAATAAATGTGTTCTTCATCCACATATAGACCGGCTCGCTCTTGCCGAAATCAAACAGCATGCCCTGCCGTTCCGGCAATTCCTTGCGATACATGAGGCCGGTCTCACGTTGTTGCTCGGTGCGGGCAACTTCCACTTCCAGCACCACGACGCCCTTGCGGGTCGCGATTTCCAATGCCTCAAGGGGAGCATCCGCCGCCCGGGCAAGCGAAAGCCCCGCCATCAGCGCCAACAGCACGGCGGCGCAGGCGGACAGGACGCGCGCGGGCAGCAGGGGGGCTGCCCAAGTCAAACGCAGCATAAAAAATCCTCAATGCTTTTCCGGCAGGCCGTCCTCGACCTTCACGTCGGTGGCCATCAGGCCCTTCGGCCCGTCACCATAGCGAACCTGCACGTCCTGCCCCGGTCGCAATTCCGTGAGGCCGCGCCGGCGCAGGGTTTCCATATGGACGAAGATGTCCGGCCTGTCTTCGCCCTGGGTGAGGAAGCCGAAGCCGCGCAGGCGGTTGAACCATTTTACCGTAGCGGTCTCGAAGCCGCCGCTCGGCTCGATCGTGGCGCGGGCGCGGGTTGCCGGCAGGGATGGGGGCGTGGCGGTGGACAGATCCAACGAGACCACGCGGAACGCCTGCATCCCCTTGCTGCGCTCGATCGCCTCGCAGACGATTCGGGCGCCCTCCATCGCGGTCTGGAAGCCGCCGCGCCGCAGGCAGGTGACATGAACGAGGATGTCCGGGCCGCCGCTGTCGGGCACGATGAAACCGTACCCTTTGGTGACGTCGAACCATTTGATTGCACCGGCCACCTCGATGAGGCGCACCGGGGTTTCCGCCAGATCCTCTGACGGGGCGGTGGGATGTGGCCCAAGCCCTTGTCCGTAGGAGCCCATGTCTACCCCGACCGTTACGCTTACGGGCCATCGATTCAGGTGCCAAGAATAGCAAGACATGCGCGCCTCGCACACCCTTTCCAGCGCGCCGCGGGGTAGATTCCGCGCCGCAAAAGCAGGCAGGGGCGAAATTAGGCAAATGGCGCGAGCACATCGCCGATCTCGGCGCGCACCACAAGGTCGGCCAGTTCGTCGAGGTCCGTCGGCTCGCGATTGAGAATGACCAGCCGCGCGCCGTTCTGCTTCGCCCGAATCGGGAAGGATGCGGCCGGATAGACCACGAGCGAGGAGCCGATCGCGATGAACAGGTCGCAGGCGCGCGTCATGGCGCTGGCACGCAGCATTTCCCCCTGGGGCATGGATTGGCCGAACGAGATGGTCGCGCTCTTCACCGGGCCGCCGCAGGCCGGGCAATCGGGCGCGAGTTCGCCATGGGCATGGAACTGGGTGTGCACCCAGTCCAGTTCGTAGCGCGCGGCGCAGTCGAGACAGGTGGCATAGGTGCCGTTGCCGTGCAGCTCCACGAGGGCCTCTGCCGGCACGCCCGAGGCTTGGTGAAGCCCGTCGATGTTCTGCGTGACGATGCCGCCGAGCCGCCCGCCCTGGAGCAGGCGCGCAAGGGCGAGATGGCCGCGGCCGGGCTTCGCGCTCGAAAAGGCTGCATCCATCGCGAACTTGCGCCGCCAAGCTTCGGTGCGGGCGGCGCGGTGGGCGAGGAAGATTTCGAACGGGATCGGCTTGTTCTGCGTCCACAATCCGCCGGGGGAGCGGAAATCGGGAATGCCGCATTCGGTGGAAAGTCCGGCACCGGTGAAGGCGACCGCGTGCTGTGCTTCGGCGAGATATTCCGCGAGCCGGGCCTGGGCGGTCTTGAGATCGGCTTCCAAAGTCATACGTTGCGCGTGCCGCTTGCCGGCACTCCTGTGTTCAGACAAGGACCAGCCATGCGCTTCCTCCACACGATGGTCCGTGTGACCGACATCGACCAGTCCCTGGATTTCTATTGCAATAAGCTGGGCTTGCACGAGGTGCGCCGCAAGGAGGTGCCGCAGGGCCGCTATACGCTGGTCTTCCTTGCGCCTCCGGGCCAGGAGAATATCGCCGAGATCGAGCTGACCTACAATTGGGACAAGGAACCCTACGGGGAAGGTCGAAATTTCGGCCATCTCGCCTTCGAAGTCGATGATATCTATGGACTTTGCGAGCGACTCCAGGCTGGCGGGGTGACCATCAACCGGCCGCCGCGCGACGGATACATGGCTTTTGTGCGCTCACCCGACAATGTCTCGATCGAGTTGCTGCAAAAAGGCGGCCCCAAGCCGCCGCAGGAACCTTGGGCCTCGATGCCCAACACTGGCAAATGGTGAGTTTTCACCGCCGGCGCACCGGAAAAATCTACAGAGCGTTACGTAAGTAATTGATGATAAGCATGTTTTAGGATCTGCCGCTGGCTCTTTCCGGCGGTCATCCACAGGCTGAGGTGTTTCGGCGGGTAAGGTCTTGCCCACCGGAACACCTGCCCCTATAAGGGCCACGCGCTTTGCGCCCTTCGTCTATCGGTTAGGACGCCACCCTTTCACGGTGGAGAGAGGGGTTCGACTCCCCTAGGGCGCGCCATGCCATTTTGCGGACGAATCGGACGGAGAAGGCAATCTCCGCACGATGACCGCGAGATTCGCCTCTTTTCCGAGAAAAAATCACGGACTTCGTCGGCCAAGCGGTGATTTCACCGTCGCGCGTCGCCCGCAGGCATCGCCGCCCGTCGTCCACGGGCATGGTGCCGCGTCTGCGCACAAAATCACGCGGATATAATCGGCAATGGGCGCGCGGGGAGAAGGGATCCGCGCGCGGTCCTTTCATGCTTCAGCGGGACAGTCGGTGACGCCCGAGACCCACAAAATCCCCGAACCACCCACCCCAACCGCCACACCCCCCTGACCCTCCCCCGTACGCGGGAGAGGGGGGGACCCGGTCGCGCGGGGGAGGGTGGGTGGGGGCGGCGCCTGCGCGCAACCCCCAGGAGCGCGCCGCTATTCGGCCGCCTGGGCGTCCCCGAGCCGGGGATAGTCAGTGTAGCCGACCTCTTCGCCGCCGTAGAAGGTTGCGCGATTATAGGGGGTGAGGGGAACGCCGAGGCGGATGCGCTCGGGCAGGTCGGGATTGGAGATGAACAGGCGGCCGAAGGCGATGGCGTCGGCGGTGCCGGCGGCGACCATGGCCTGCGCGCCCTCCGGCTTGAAATTGCCGGCGGCGATCAGCACGCGCGGCCACACGGACCGGAACAGCTCGGCGGCGGAGGGCGCGTCCTTATGGTCCACCTCGGCCTGGCCGGCGCCGCTGGCACGCGGCTCGATGAGATGGAGATAGGCCAGTCCCACCTTCGCCAGCTCGCCGATGAGATGGGTGTAGAGCGGCAAGGGCTCCGGCTCGCCGCTGTCATTGGCGATGCCGTAGGGCGACAGGCGGATGCCGGTGCGCTCGGCGCCGACCGCGGCGGCCACCGCCTGGGCGACTTCCACCACCAGGCGCGCCCGGTTCTCGATGGAACCGCCATAGGCATCGGTGCGGTGATTGGTGCGGGCGTGAAGGAATTGCTCCAGCAGATAGCCGTTGGCGCCGTGGATCTCGACCCCGTCGAAGCCGGCTGCAAGCGCATTGCGCGCGGCCTGGGCATAGCTTTCCAAGAGCGCGGGAATTTCATCCGTCTCAAGGGCACGCGGGGTTTCGAACGGCACCCGCTCGAAGGTGGAGGTGAAGGCATTGCCCGCCGCCGCAATCGCCGAGGGAGCCACCGGCAGCGCGCCGCCGGGCAGGTGGGAGGAATGGGAGATGCGGCCCACATGCCACAATTGCAGGAACATCAGCCCGCCCTTGGCATGCACCGCGTCGGTGACGCGCTTCCAGCCGGCGATCTGCTCGGGGGAGTGGATGCCCGGCGTGCCCGGCATGCCCTGGCCCATGGGAGAGATCTGCGAGCCTTCGCCGATGATCAGGCCGCCGGGGGTGGCACGCTGGGCGTAATAATCCACATTGAGGGCGCGCGGCACGGCGCCAGGGCCGGCTCGCATGCGGGTGAGCGGCGGCATCACGATGCGGTGCGCGAGCTCGTACGGGCCGAGGGCAAGGGGCGTGAACAGCGTGGTGGTCATGGAGACTCCTCGATCAGGCATCGCCGCGCGCGGAGGGCGCCGCGGCGGTCCGGGGGATGGGCAAGGGAACGCGGAACTTAAAGACGCACGACTGGAAAACGTCGGACTGAAAAACGCGGGACTGGCGCAAGAGGCGCGGGAGCGGCGGGACATGGCGGCCTCGTGGCCCGACCGCGACAGATGGAACCCATCTGCCGCGCACAGGTCGAACCACAATTCTTTGATCTGGCGGAGCAACTTTTCGAAACGGGCGGCCCGATCTGGTTCGGTTGATCCCTAGCTTCGGATGGACGTATAGCCGCCGTCGACCAGCAAGGTGTGACCGGTGACCATGCGCGCCGCGCCGCTGGCCAGAAAGATGACGGCGGAGGCGATCTCGTCGGGCTCCGCCGGACGGCCAAGCGGCACCCGCGCGACCATCGCCCGGAAGTCGGGGTTCTCCATGGCCTTTTCAAGCATGTCCGAGCGCGTGAACGTGGGCGAGACGCCGTTGACGGTGATGCCGTGGGGCGCCCATTCGCCGGCGAGCGTGGTGGTCAGCTGATTGAGCGCGCCCTTGCTGCCGGCATAGACGGCGCGGAACGGCGCGCCCACATGCCCGGCCTGGGAGCTGATGTTGATCACCGCGCCCTGCACCTTCTGCGCGATCATCGAACGCGCCACCGCCGTCGCGACGAAGAACGCACCCTTGAAATTGATGTCGCTGATGCGATCGAACTCCTCGGGCGTGAACTCGACCGCCGGCTTGACCATGGTGAAGCCGGCATTGTTCACAAGCACGTCGATCCGCCCCATCGCCTGGAGGGCGGCGGCGAGGAAGGCATCAATGGCGGCGGCGTCGGTGACATCGAGCGTCCCGGCGAAGGCCCGCTGTCCGAGCGCCCGGCAATCCTCGGCCACCGCCTCGGTCTGCACGAGATCGCGCGCGCCGAGCACGACATCGGCACCGCAGGCGGCGCAGGCCCGCGCGATGGCCCGCCCGAGTCCCTTGCTGGCGCCGGTGATCATCACGACCTTGCCCGCGAGGCTGAAGCGTTCAATTCCGGACATGCCGGCACCTCCCAATGTCAGAACAAACCGCCGGCGCACCCGCGCCGACGGTTCAAGGGGCTCGGGCATTGCCCCGCTTCATGGACGCGGGACAATGCCCCATCGCGGTGCGCAGGTGCGTTCCCGCACGCGAACCGCCTTGCACGAGAACGCCTTAGAGCGCGATCCGCCCATATGGGCAGATCGCGCTCTAGATCTCGCGCGGCGTGGCGACAAGCAGGCCGGACTCCAGGTCGGCACCGGCGGCGCGCACCTGGGTGTCGCGCAGATAGAGCTTGCGCGGCAGGCACCACATGATCAGCACCGCAGAGGCGCCGCAGACGGCCGCGATCACATACAGCGCCATGGACGCGCTGCCGGTGGCATCCTTCACCACGCCCACCATGTAGGGCCCGATGATGCCGCCGATCTGGCCGACCGAATTGATCAGCGCGATGCCGGAGGCGGCAGCAAGGCCGGACAGCACCCGCTGCGGCAGCAGCCAGAACAGGCCGAACGAGCCGATGATGCCGGTCGCCGCGATGGTGAGGCCGAGCAGCAGCGCGACCAGGCTATCGCCGAACGCGGCGCAGATCACATAGCCGACCGCACCGGCCACCGCGCACGCGCCGAGATGCCAGCGCCGCTCGCCGGACCGGTCGGAGCTGCGGGCGATCAGCGGGATCAAGGCGAGCGCGATCAGATAGGGTAGGGAGGTAAGGATGCCGATGACGAAGGTATCGGTGGTGCCGGCGGTCTTCACCAGTTGCGGCATCCAGAAGATGATGCCGTAGATGCCCATGGCGAGGCCGAGATAGATCAGCGAGAACACATAGGTCACCGGCTCACGCAAGGCGGCGCCGAAGGAATGGGCGTTCCCCACCTTGGGGTCCTGCGCGAGGCGGGCCTTCAGCAGGGCCTTTTCCTCGGTGGTGAGCCATTTGGCGTCGTCCACCTGGTCGTCCAGCACCATCAGCACCACGAAGCCGAGCACCACGGAAGGAATGCCCTCCAGCAGGAACAGCCATTGCCAGCCGGCAAGGCCGCTCACGCCATCCATGAACTTCATGATTGCGCCCGAGATCGGCCCGCCGATCAGCCCGCAGATGCCGATGGACATGAAGAACAGCGAGTTGATGCGGCCGCGCTGGGACGCGGGGAACCAATGGGTGAAGCAATATACGGCACCCGGAACGAACCCCGCCTCCAGCACGCCGAGCAGGAAGCGCAGCGCATAGAAGGCGTATTCGGACTTCACGAACATCATCACCGCCGAGGCGATGCCCCAGCTGATCATGATCCGCGCGATCCAGCGCCGCGCGCCGACCTTGGCGAGGATCATGTTGGAGGGAATCTCGAACAGCAAATAGCCGATGAAGAAGATGCTCGCGCCAAGGCCATAGGCGGCTTCGGAAAAGCCCAGCTCGCTCTGCATCTGCAGCTTGGCAAAGCTGACATTCACGCGGTCGAGATAGGCGACCACGAAGCACGCCATGAACAGCGGCACGATGCGCCATCCCGCCTTGCGGATCACGGCATCGGTTGCCTGCGCCACCGAGGCGGCAGTTTGGCCGACGGACGTCTTGATATTCATGTCAGGTTCCCTCCGATAACTCTTGTTCTTCGACGCGCTGAGCGCGAACCGAGATTTGTTTTTAAATCAATTAGATCGTTGCGCAGGCGGCGCCCTGGCGTATGCGCCGCCGCCCTTCGAAGACCGGGGACGCCGGCCTCAGAGCGATTGCGTGAGCATCCGCGCGTAATCGTCCGGCGTGGCCTCGCGCGGATTGGTCTTGTGGCAATGGTCGGCCACCGCGCCCTTGATGATGCCGGCGAACAGATCCTCGCCGACGCCCACCGCGCCGAGGCTGGCGGGCAGGCCGAGATGCTCGGTGGCGGCGCGGAGGGTGGGGCCGACCTCATCGGCTTCGCCAAGGCCCATCACCTGGGCGAGGCGCTCCAATTTGTGCTCGTGCCGGGCCGAATCGCTGTCCTTGTTGAAGTCCAGCACCGCCGGCAGGAGGATGGCGTTCAACGTGCCGTGGTGCAGGCGCGGATTGATGCCGCCGAGCGAATGGCTGAGGCTGTGGACGCAGCCGAGCCCCTTCTGGAACGCCATGGCGCCCTGCATGGAGGCGCTCATCATGTTCAGCCGTGCTTCGCGGTCGCTCGGGTCGTGGGTGGCGCGGCCGATATGGGTCCAGGCCCGGCGCAGGCCTTCGAGCGCGATCCCGTCGGCGGGCGGATTGAAGGCGGCGGAGAGATAGGTCTCGATGCAATGGGACAGCGCGTCCATGCCGGTCGCCGCCGTGAGCAGAGGCGGCAGGCTCAAGGTCAGCTCGGGATCGCAGATCGCCACCTTGGGAATGAGATAGGGCGAGAGCACCCCGACCTTGCGCCCGTCGTCCAGGATCAGGATCGCGCCGCGCCCGACCTCGCTGCCGGTGCCGGCGGTGGTGGGAATGGCGATCACCGGCGCGGTCGCGGCCGTGATGCGCTCCACCCCGCCCTCGATCACGGCGAAGCTCTTCAGCGGACCCTCATGGGCCGCGCACACCGCAACCCCCTTGGCGAGATCGATGGAGGAGCCGCCGCCGACCGCGATGATGCCGTCGCATTCCCCTTCGCGATAGGCGGCGAGGGCGGCGCGCACGGCCGCTTCGTTCGGATTGGGCGGCGTCGCGTCGAAGATCGTTACGATGGTCTTGGCAGAAAGCTGTTCCAGGATCGTGTCGAGAATGCCAGCCTTGCGCACGCCCGCGTCGGTGACGATCAAGGGGCGGCGGATCGGGATCAGGTCGCACTCGTCCTGCAGCAGCGAGACGGAGCCGAAGCCGAACTGGATGCGCGTGAGGTAGTTGATCAGAGCCATTTCAAGTATTTCCCCCACGAAATCGCCCGGTTGTGGCGCGACTCGCATCTTTTTATATTGCAGTGCAGCGTAAGTTGGCGGCGGTTTACGACGCCGCGCTGCTGCAAAGGGATATGTGAGGGGGTTTTCTTTGAAAACTGAGAAGAGTTGATACAGCTATATCCCGGAGTAATACAAAGACATGCTGCCTTCCCTCGGTTCCATGGTCTCGCGCCTGCATCTGCGGCATCTGCGGTTGTTGATCGCGCTGGACGATCTCGGCTCGCTCTTGAAGGCGGCGGAGCAGGTGGGATTGAGCCAGCCGGGCGCCAGCAAGGCGTTGCAGGAGATTGAGGAAACCCTCGGCGCCACCTTGTTCACCCGCACCAATCGCGGACTGGTGGCCAATGATGCCGGCCTGTGCGTCATCCGCTATGCGCGGTTGATCCACACCAATCTCGGCCAGATGCGCGAGGAGATGGAAGGCCTGCTCCAGGGCCACGGCGGCAAGCTGGCGCTCGGCGTCATCATGGGCGCGGTGCCGCTGCTGACCGAAATGATGCTGCGCCTTATCAAGGCGCATCCCGCCATCTCGATCGAACTGGTGGAGGACACCAGCGCCGAATTGCTGCGCCTGCTGGACCAGGGGCGGCTAGATATCGCCATCTGCCGCACCACCATCAGCGAGCGGCCGGACCTCTATGACAGCGTGATCGTGCGCGAGGAAACCCTTGCCGTGGTGGCCAATACCCACCATCCCGCGGCCACCCGCAAGCGGATCGAGCTGGCGGACCTCGCCGAGGCGCGCTGGGTGGTCTATTCCGCCAACATGCCCATGCGCGTACTGCTGGAGCGCGAGTTCCAGCAGGCGGGGCTGCGCTTTCCGCTCTATCTGGTGGAGACCACCTCGGCCTTCGCCACCCTGTCGCTGCTCCAGCGGGAGCCCTCGTTCGTGGCGCTGCTGTCGAGCGAGGTGGCGCAATTCTGCACCAGCTTCGGCATGACCTCGATCCTGCCGCTGCAATTGCGCTCGCGCAGCGAGCCCTATGAGCTGGTGACCCGGCGCGGCGCGCCGCTCTCGCCGGTGGCGCGCTATTTCATCGAGGGGTTCAACCTGCGCTGAGCGAGAACCCTCCGGCGACGGGACTGCGCCGCCGCCGGCTTTTCAGGTGCTGGCCTGCCTCAGGCCCATTCGCCCTTGCGGAACACCGGCACGCGGGCGCCGTCGCTCGTGATGCCGTCGATGTCGATCCGGTCCGAGCCGATCATCCAGTCGATATGGATCAGGCTCTTGTTGCCGCCCTGCGCCGCGATCTGCTCGGACGAAAGGTTCGCGCCGTCGAGGAAGCACTTGGAATAGCACTGGCCGAGCGCGATGTGGCAGGCGGCGTTCTCGTCGAACAGCGTGTTGAAGAACAGCAAGCCGCTTTTCGAGATCGGCGAGGAATGCGTCACCAGCGCGACTTCGCCCAGCCGGCGCGCGCCTTCGTCGGTATCCAGCACCTTGTTCAGCACTTCTTCGCCGCGCGCCGCCTTGGCCTCGACGATCCGCCCTGCCTCGAACCGCACCTGGATTTCGTCGATCAGCGTGCCCTGGTAGGACAGCGGCTTGGTGGAGGAGACGTGCCCCTCCACGCGCCGGGCATGGGGCGTGGTGAAGACTTCCTCGGTGGGAATATTGGCGTTGCAGGTGATGCCGTTCTTCGCCGTGGAAGCGCCGCCCTGCCATTCGTGCCCGTCGGCGAGGCCGATGGTGAGATCGGTGCCCGGCCCGGAATAATGCAGGGCCGCGAAGCGCTGGCCGTTCAGCCATTCGGTGCGGGTGCGCAGCGCGGCATTATGCGCGCTCCAGGCGGCCACCGGATCGTCGCCATCCACCCGCGACGCCGCGAAGATCGCCTGCGCCAGCTTGGCGACGGCCACGGGCTCCTCATCGCCGTGAAACACCAGCTTGGCCCAGGAGGCGGTGGGATAGGCGATGATGTTCCAATTGATGTCGAAGCCGGCGATCTTCTCCAGCGCCGGCTGATAGGCGAGCGAATTCGCCTTGTTGGCCCGCGCCACCTTGGCGGGGTCCTGGCCGGAGAGCAGCATCGGATTGTCGCCGACGATGGCAAGGCGCGCGGTATTGGCGCTGAACGCCTTGGCGATGCCGTCATAAAGCCAGCCCGGCGCCCGGTCGAAGCTCGCATCGGCGCCGAAGCGATAGCGCGCGAGCGTCATCTCCTCGTCCGAGAACATCGGGGTCACGAGGCCGGCGCCGGCCTTATAGGCATGCTCGGCGATCCGCCGCACCAGCGGCAGCGCGGCGAGGGGGGCGGTGAGGAACACATCCTGTCCGGGCTGAAGGTCGAGCCCCACCTTGACCGCCACTTCGGCCAGCCGGTCGAGCTGGACCGGGTCAATCGGTGCGGAAAGGTCGCGCGCATGTGCCGTCATAAGGGGATGCCCAGCAAAGAGATGAGTGGGCCGGACCTTATCCGAACCGGGGACGGTTGCGAATATGGCGTGTGCGCCGCGCCCGCCGGCCGTTCCGGGCGCGCAAACTTTACGAATGCGGGGGGCGTCATTATGCCAGACGCGCGCGAAGCGAGGTCCAGACCGTGCCGGAAACCGAAATGCTGCTCAATTGGCTGTTCCAGCAGGCCCTGCCGTTCTGGTCGACGCGCGGCGTCGATCGCCTGCACGGCGGCTTTTACGAGCGGTTCGATCCAGCCGGCGCGATCCTTCCCGAGCCGCGCCGCGCGCGCCTTGTGGCCCGCCAGATCTATGCCTTCGCGGCGGCGGAGCGGCTCGGCTGGGCGGGGCCGGCCCGGCCGATCCTGCGCCATGGCCTGACCGCGCTCGACGGCTTCTTCGCCGCGGACGGCACGCTGATCGCCACGCGCACCCCTGAGGGGGAGACCCTCAACGGCGCATTCGATTCCTATGATCACGCTTTCGTTCTGTTTGCCCTGGCGGCCGCCCACGCCAGCGGCGAGCGACAGGAGGCGTCGGGAGTGCGCGCCCATCGCCTGCTGGAGACGATGCGCCAGCATTACGCGCATCCGCGGGCTGGCTTCGAGGAAGCCAGCCCGCCCACGCTGCCGCTGAAGGCCAATCCCCACATGCATCTGCTGGAGGCATGCCTGGCCTGGTCGCAGACCGCGCCGGATCCGGCCTGGGACCGGCTCGCGGACGAAATCGCGGAGCTTTCCCTTGCCGCGTTCATCGATCCGGCCACGGGCGCGCTCTACGAATATTTCGATCCTGACTGGCGCCCGTTGCCCGGAGACAAAAAGATCGTCGAGCCGGGACATCAGTTCGAATGGGCGTGGCTGCTGATCCGCTGGGGCACGCTGCGGGAGAGGCCGGACGCCATCGCCGCCGCCCGCCGGCTGGTCGCCCTTGCCGAAGCCCATGGCGTCGACCCCTCTCTCGGCCTCGCCGTGAACGAGCTCGACGCGAACCTGACGATCCGCGACGCCCGCGCCCGCCTCTGGCCGCAGACCGAGCGGCTGAAAGCCCATGTGGCGCTTCAGGCGCTCGCCCGCGATGCCGGCGAACGCACCGCCGCCGCCGACAAGATCGCCGAGGCGGCGCGCGGGATGATGCGGTTTTTCGCCCATCCGGTGGCGGGTGCCTGGTGGGAGCATATCGACCGCAATGGCCAGCCGATCATCGAGCCCACGCGCGCCAGCAGCCTCTATCACATCGTGCTGGCGATCGAGGTTCTGAGCGCGGCGCAAGCCGCCTGAGCCCAAAGCCGCCTGATCCCGGCTATTTCGGCTGCACCTGCTGGTTTCCGCCCGGGCTGCCCGGCGGGGGAATGACCGGCATCGTTCCCACGTCGGGCGCGGGATGGGTCAGTTCGGGATCGAGATTGCGGGCGGGGGGAATGACACCTTCCGTGCGATCCAGCCGCTCGCTGAGGTTTTCATCGCTGCGCGGCGCGGGCAGGGTGGGCCCCGGCGCATCCGGCCGGCGCGGATCACTGCCCACCTGCGCCGCCGCGCCGGTGGCCCCAATCGCCTGGCTCAGGACAAGACCGAGGCCCAGGACCAGCGCGGCGGGGAGGGCGCTGCGGCGATGGGTCCCGCGAGGGCGGGGCGTGTGGACGTCTCGATGATGGGGTGGGCGATGGATCATTTGGCCTCCTGTCCGGGCTTTTCCCCCAGCGGATACCCATGAAGCCAACCCCCACGCCCGCAGCCCTGTTCCCATGGCGGCCAGAGGGATTTCACCCGAAGGCCCATCTCTTCGATTCAAGACCAAAGGGGACAGGCGCGCGGTTACCAGCCGAGCGCCTTCAGCACGGCGGCGCCGGGGGCGAGCATCACGAAGGCCCAGACCAGCGCGCTCAGCACGTTCGCCACCTGGAACGGAATCTGCGGCATGGCGAGGATGCCGGCGATCAGCGGCACCACCGCGCGGGCCGGGCCGAAGAAACGCCCCACCGCAACGCCCCAGATGCCGAACCGCGCGAAGAAGCTCTCCCCCTGCTGCACCAGGTCCGGGCGCCGCGAGAGCGGCCAGAAGGTCTTGGCGCGCTGCTTGAAGTGCAGGCCGAACCAATAGGAGAGGGCATCCCCCAGCACCGCGCCGCACGCGGCGGCGAACCAGATGGACCAGAAATCCAGCCCGCCGGCCTCGATCAGGGCGCCGATGCCGAGCAGCAGCACGGTCGCCGGAATCAGCAGCGACAGGAAGGCGATGGATTCGCCAAAGGCCAAAGCAAACACGATAGCCGGCGCAAAAGACTGGCGCGCGCGGATGAAATCCATCACCGGCGCGGCATAGGCGTCGAAATCGATCATAAGGCCTCCGCCGCGCTATTTCGGCGATGTCGGCGGCCCCCGCAAGGGGGAGGTGGGGCACAAAATGCGGCTGTGCACGGGCTTTGCCTTGAAATCATCACGGATCTGGGCCATATGGCGGGCTGTAGCGGCCGGCGGCGCAGATGATGCCGGGCAGGTCGCTCTCGGGCCGCGTAGCGGAACGCTCCGGGAATGCTCCATTCCCGTCGGCTTAAGCCCGATACTCATTTTGCAGAATTCGACAGCCCAGGCCACGCGGGGTGTCACACACCCCCCGCGAATGCGCGTGGCGCGTGGACCTTGTCCCGCGCCCCGGGTGGCGTTCGCCGCATGAAAGACAGAGCTTGACCTCTTTTTCCGAACTCGGCCTTGCCGAACCCATCGTCCAGGCCCTCACCGAAGAGCGCCATGTTACCCCGACGCCGATCCAGGCGCAGGCCATCCCCCAGATCCTCGCCGGCCATGACCTGATCGGCATCGCCCAGACTGGTACCGGCAAGACCGCCGCGTTCGCGCTGCCCATCCTCGACCATATGATCCGCCATCCGCGCCGGCCCGAGCCCAAGCACGTCCGCGTGCTGGTGCTGTCGCCGACCCGCGAATTGTCCGGCCAGATCGTGGAGAATTTCGAGAAGTTCGGCCGCCACACCGGCCGTACCGTCGAACTCGCCATCGGCGGCGTGCCCATGGGCCGGCAGATCCGCGCCCTGCACCGCGGCGTCGACGTGCTGGTGGCCACCCCCGGCCGCCTGCTCGATCTCGCCGAAAACCACGCCGTGAAGCTCGACGCGGTGGAAGTGTTCGTGCTCGACGAAGCCGACCAGATGCTGGACATGGGCTTCGTCCATGCCATCCGTGCCATCATCCGCCGCCTGCCGGCGAAGCGCCACAATCTGTTCTTCTCCGCTACCATGCCGTCCGCCATCGCGGACCTTGCCGGCTCCATGCTGCGCAATCCCGTGACGGTCTCGGTGACCCCAGCGGCCAAGACCGCCGACCGGGTCGAGCAGCATGTGATGCTGGTGGAAAAGCAGGGCAAGCCGGCGCTTCTGGCCGAATTGCTCGGCGGCGAGGGGGTCGAGCGCTCGCTCGTCTTCACCCGCACCAAGCATGGCGCCGACAAGGTGGTGAGCGCGCTCGCCAAATACGGCCGCGCCGCCGAGGCGATCCACGGCAACAAGTCGCAGAACCAGCGCGACCGCGTGCTCGCGGCGTTCCGCGAAGGCACCGTGCGCACCCTGGTGGCCACCGATATCGCCGCGCGCGGCATCGATGTCACGGGCGTCAGCCACGTGTTCAATTTCGACCTGCCGAACGTGCCGGAATCCTATGTCCACCGCATCGGCCGCACCGCGCGCGCCGGCCGCGAGGGCATCGCGATTTCGTTCTGCGACGGCGAGGAGCGCGCATACCTGCGGTCCATCGAAAAGCTGATCCGCATGCAATTGCCGCTGACCGACCGGCGCTCGACGCCCGGCACGGCGCCGATCGTCGATCCCACCGCCGGGGCACCCGCGCGCAACAAGCCGGCCGGTGGCCGCAGCGGCGCGCCGAGCCAGGGTCGCGGGCCGCGTCCGGAAGGCCGCAGCCAGGATCATCGTGGCGATCATCGCGGGCATGAGGGTCGCGGCGGACAGGACGGACGCTCCCACGAGGGGCGGTCCAATGAATCTCGCAATGCGGGCGCGCCCTCGGGCCGCCCTGCTGAATCGCCGCGCACGGGCGCGCGGCAGGATCAACGGGCGGTTCGCGCCCCGGGCGGCCAACGTGGCGCATCGGAAATCGGTGCGGTCGGCTTCATGCGCACCGGTTCCGGGCCTGCCGGCGGTGGCAAGCCGGGCACGGCGTTCAAGCGCCCGCGTTGAAATCTGGGGTAGCTGGAGAAGACTATATGGCGAAGGAAGAATTGCTGGAGTTCGAAGGAACGGTCACGGAAGTCCTGCCAGACGGCAACTTCCGTGTGCGGCTCGACAATGATCATCAGATCCTGGCCTATGCGGCCGGAAAGATGAAGAAGAACCGCATCCGCACCATTGAAGGGGACCGGGTGGTGGTCGAGATGTCGCCGTACGACCTCGATCGCGGTCGCATCAATTTCCGCCACAAGGCGGAAGGCAATGCCCCCCCGCCCGGCGCCCGCCGCCAGCAGAATTTCCGCCGCCGCTGATGCGCCTGCGGGCTTCGGCCTGCACCGTTTCGCGGAGTGCCACGTCTCGCGGCCGCCCTTCGAACGGCGGGCGCAGCCTTTGGCGCGCGCTGCCGACAGCCGGACCCGCTTGATATGCGCCGCCATCCCCAGGGATGGCGGCGTTTTCGTTGGGGCACGCCCTCCCCATCGGCAAAAAATCCCCTTACCCTCCGCTCCAAACAAAGCCGGATCACCGGCGCGCGGGAGGACCGATGGCAGGGTCGATGTCGCAGGAGGGCGCGTCGGCGGGTGATGCGCCGCCTTGCGCGGTGGAACTCGCGGGCGTGCAGATCGTCTTTCCCGCCCGCGCCAAGGGCGAGACGGCCTTCATCGCCGTCGAGGGGGCGGATCTGGAGGTGGCCGACGGGGAGTTCGTCGCCATCGTCGGTCCCACGGGCTGCGGCAAATCCACCTTGCTCAACGCCACCGCAGGGTTGCTCATTCCCGGCGCCGGCACGGTCTCCATTTTCGGCGCTCCGCTCGGCGGCCTGAACCGCCAGGCCGGATATTTGTTTCAGGCCGAGGCCCTGTTTCCCTGGAAGACGGCGGTCGAGAATGTCGCCATCGGCCTCGATGTCGCGGGCGTTCCGGCCGGCGAGGCGCGCGAACGGGCGCTGGCGTGGCTGAAGCGGGTGGGGCTGGCCGCCTTCGCCGATCGCTATCCCCACATGCTTTCGGGCGGACAGAGGAAGCGCGTGGGCCTCGCGCAGGTGCTGATCCGCGATCCGAAAATCCTACTGATGGACGAGCCGTTCGGCCCGCTCGACGCGCAGACCCGCCAGATCATGGGCAATCTGCTGCTCGACCTGTGGAACGCCGATCGCAAGGCGGTGCTGTTCGTGACCCATGACCTCGAAGAGGCGATCGCGCTCGCCGACCGGGTGGTGATCATGGGCGCCGGCCCGGCTTCCCGCATCATCGGCCAATGGCGCATCGAGCTGCCGCGCCCGCGCGATATCGCCGAAGTGCGCCTCGATCCGGTCTTCCATGCCCTGCATCGGGAGATCTGGTCGGCGCTGAAGGAGGAAGTGGTGAAGGGCTATCTCCAGTCCGAGGGTGTGACCGCATGAACCGCCTGGTGCTGCACCTGCTGCAAGTGCTGGTGGCGGTTGTTCTCATCGCCATCTGGCATTTTGCCTCCACCATCAAGATTCCGGCCGGGCTGGTTTCCGCCAAGGCCTTTTATCCCCTGGACCCGTTCTTCTTCTCGACGCCGCTTGCGGTGTTTGAGCGCACATGGCGCGATTTCGCGACCGGGGTGATCTGGTATCACCTCGGCATCACCTTGCTGGAAACCGTGCTCGCCTTCCTGATCGGCGCCTTGGGCGGCGTACTGGTGGGCTTCTGGTTCGCGCGTCAGCAGAGGGTGGCCGCCGTGTTCGACCCTTATGTGAAGATGGCCAATGCCTTGCCGCGCGTGGTGCTGGCGCCGATCTTCGCGCTGTGGCTCGGGCTCGGCATCTGGTCGAAGGTGGCGCTCGGGGTCACGCTGGTGTTCTTCATCGTCTTCTTCAACGTCTACCAGGGCGTGAAGGAGGTGAGCCCCACTGTGCTTGCGAACGCGCGCATGCTCGGCATGAGCGAGAGGCAATTGCTGCGCCACGTCTATTGGCCGTCCGCGCTCTCCTGGATGTTCTCTTCCCTGCACACGGCGGTCGGCTTCGCGCTGGTGGGGGCGGTGGTGGGTGAATATCTCGGCTCGGCGGCGGGGCTCGGCTATCGCATCCATCAGGCCGAAGGGGTGTTCGATGTCACCGGGGTGTTTTCCGGCATGCTGGTGCTGGCGGTGTTCGTCATCATCATCGACACGTGCGTGAGCGCGATCGAGAATCGCCTGATGGTGTGGCGCCCCACCGCCGCGTCAAACCAAAGATAACAGGACGGAGGACATCCCATGAGACGTGCGTTTCTGCTGGCCCGGCTGGCGCTTTGCGGCTTGCTGGCGCTCGGCGCGGCGGCCCCCGCGCTGGCGCAGAAGGCGGAGAAGCCGAGCCTGACGCTCGGCGTCGGCGGCAAGCCGCTGCTCTATTATCTCCCCCTCACCATCGCGGAGCGGAAAGGCTTCTTCAAGGACGAGGGGCTCGACGTCACCATCAATGATTTCGGCGGCGGGGCCAAATCGCTCCAGGCGCTGATCGGCGGCTCCATCGACGTGGTCACCGGCGCCTATGAGCACACGATCCGCATGCAGGCCAAGGGGCAGGACATCACCTCGGTGATCGAGCTTGGCCGCTATCCCGGCATCGTGCTGGTGGTGCGCAAGGACAAGGCCGGCACCTATAAGAGCGTGAAGGACCTGAAGGGGGCGAAGATCGGCGTGACGGCGCCCGGCTCCTCCACGAACTTCTTCGTCAATTTTCTTTTGGCCAAAGAGGGCCTGAAGCCCGAGGACGTGTCGTTCGTGGGCGTCGGCGGCGGGGCCTCGGCGGTGGCGCAGATGAAGCGCGGCGAAATCGACGCCCTGTCGAACCTCGACCCCGTCATCACCAAGCTGGAGAGCGACGGCGACGTGGTGGTGCTGGCGGACAGCCGCACCGAAGAGGGCAACCAGAAGATCTTCGGCGGCACCAATCCGGCCGCCGTGCTCTATATGAAGACCGATTTCATCGCGGAAAATCCGGTCACCACGCAGAAGCTGGTGAATGCCTTCTACAAGGCCCTCATGTGGCTGAAGACCGCCACGCCCGAGGATGTGGCGAAGGTGGTGCCGGAAGAGTATCTGCTCGGCGATCCGGCGCTTTATCTCGCGGCGGTGAAGGCGTCGAAGCCGATCTATTCGCAGACCGGCATCATTCCCGAGAGCGGGATGAAGAACGCGCTGAACATGCTGGTGGAATTCGACCCCGAGCTGAAGGCAGCGAAAATCGACCTGCCGAAGACATTCGACGGCCGCTTCGTCGCCAAGGCGGCCGAAACCTCGAAATAGCCCTGGAGCGAGCGCCACGCACAGAAGAAATATGCCCGGCGCCCGTCCGTCTGGGTTTCGCCAAGCCCTTGATTTCGATCGGCAAAGCAAGAGCCCTGGGCGGGCACCGCGTGGAGCGCGGGGCGGCGGCGGCGAGAAAGTGCGCCGATGCCCTTGTTGCGTCGCAGTTTGTGCTTATGTTGCACCCATCCCAGACAGACGTCCTGCGCGCGAGCGCGGAATGGGGACGCGGACGGATGTACTCCGGTCCCCTGCTCTGGCTGGGTGCTTTTTCGCGGCCGGCGGTGAAGACCGCGGCGCGAAAGGGGCTGGGACAGTTCGTGCGGCCTGCCTTGTTTCGTTCCCTTCGGGCCGCGATCTCAAGCCTATTCCCTTCGGACTGCCCGGCTCCCGCGTGTCAAGCGCGGAGCAAATGCAACGTCTGAACGGAGGCCGATATGGCCACAGGTACTGTCAAGTTTTTCAACACCCAGAAGGGCTTCGGCTTCATCCAGCAGGATGGCGGCGGCGCCGACGTGTTCGTCCACATCAGCGACGTCGAGCGCTCGGGACTGAGCACGCTCAACGAGGGCCAGAAGGTGTCGTTCGACGTGGTCGACGACAACCGCGGCAAGTCCAAGGCTTCGAACCTCGCTGCCCTCTGAGGCTGCCCGCCGATCCGGCCCTGGCCGGATCGGTCTTTTCCTGTCCGGCTTCAGCCGGATCGGTTCTTCTCCTGTCCGGGTAAAGCCGGATCGGTTTCCTTGTCCGGGCGAACCAGACGGGACTCTCGGCCGCCGGCCTGTGCCGCAGCGGCCTTTTTCTTTGTCCGCTTTGTGTCCGGGGCCGGCGCGCCGAAGCCGCCGGCGATCCTGCGGTCAGCGCATCACATAGACGGTGGCGCCGATCCTGACGCGATTGTAGAGGTCGGTCACATCGTCATTGGTCATGCGGATGCAGCCGGACGAGACCGCCTGCCCGATGGTGTCCGGCTCGTTGGAGCCGTGGATGCGATACAGGCTCGATCCCAGATACATGGCGCGCGCGCCGAGCGGATTGTCGATGCCGCCGGGCATGTAGCGCGGAAGATCAGGACGGCGCTTCAGCATTTGCGACGGCGGGGTCCAGGAGGGCCATTCCTTCTTGGCGCTCACGGTCTTCACGCCGGACCATTGAAAGCCCTCGCGGCCGACGCCGATGCCATACCGGATCGCCTGGCCCGGCGCCGTCACGTAATACAGGCGCCGCTCGTTGGTGCGGATGATGATCGTGCCCGGCTTATACTTGCCGTCGATCGCCACCATCTGGCGCGGGATGGGCGAGGTGCCGGCCGTGACGCCCATGGACGAGGTGCCGAACAGCTTGGTGAAGCCGAAGATGTCGAAATTGTCGTTGGCTTTTGCGGGCATCGCGCCGATGACGAGGGCGGCGAAACTGGCGACGGCGAAGGTCTTGAAAGCCATGGGGACCCACCTCGGTCAATAATGTCGCCGGGAACGCAGCGTCCACCGGCGTCATAGGGGATGTCGCCTCAAATGCGGCGCTCATGCAACCGATTTGTGGCAGCGAGGTTCCCCACGGAACGCACCTGTGATCGAACGTCGCAATCGCGGGCATTGCTTACTTTGGGGAATGTCTTGCCACGTCGATGAACCCCGCGAGCAGGGCATTGAAGGCTTCCGGCGCCTCCAGAAATGGCGCGTGGCCGCAGGTTTCAAACACCACATGCTCGGCGCCTCGGGCGTGTTCGGCGATGCGGTCCGACATGGCGGGGAGAATCACTTGGTCCTTGCGCCCGTGCACCGCCAAGACCGGGCGGGTGAGGGCGGCGAGCTCCGGCGCGTAGTCCGCCGGGCGGCCGCCCATGCTCGCGCGCACCTGGGGCGGCACCATCATGTTCGCGGCGAGGGTGATTTCGAAGCTCTCGGCATCGAGCGGGATCTCGAAGCATTTGCGCAGGAAGGCACGGGTGGCGGCGATGTTGGTCGCGAGATCCTCGCTACCCATCAGGCGCATCAGATTGTTGCAGGTGCCGAACAGCGCCCGCTCGGTGGCCACCACCGCGTCCACGAACACCAGTCCGCCCAATGCGGCGTCCCCATGATGGCGCAGATAATCGCAGATCACCCGCCCGCCATAGGACCATCCCACCACCACCGGCCGCTCCAGCTCGAGCTGGTCGATGAGCGCGGCGATGTCGCCCGCCCAGCGGCTATCCTGCTGATAATGCGCGGGTTCCAGCGGCTTGGCGGAGGCGCCGTGGCCGCGCAGGTCGAACGTGACCAGCCGCAGATGCGCCAGCGTGTCGCTCTCCACCTGCCGCCGCCAGCATAGGCCGCTCTGGCTGTAGCCGTGGATGAACAGCACCGGCGGTCCGAGCGCCGTGCCCCATTCCTGGACCGCCAGGGAAACGCCGTCCGGCGCGATCACATGGGTGGAGCGGTGGGGCAGGAGGGTGACGGGATCGCGCATGGGGCCTCAGGACAGGAAATGGCCCATGGCGATGCCCGCCAGGGCCGCGCAGGTGGCGACGGACAGGGTTTCGAACGCCGTTCGGGCCACCGGCCGCTTGGCCACGAGGCCGCGCCCGATGCCGAGCGCCAGCAGCAGCAGAGCGGTCACCGCGAGAGAGACGATGCGCGCCTGTTCCATGGGCAGCAAGGCGAACGGGATCACCGGGGTGAAGCCCGCGAACAGGTCCGACACGAACATCCAGAAGGCGTGCGCGGCCGGAGAGGCGTCGTCGTTGGCGTCCGGCGCGAGGGCGGCGCGCAGGGCCAGCACGGCCTGCGGGCTGCGGCTGATGGCGGCGCTGATCTGGTCAACATCGGTCGGCGCGACACCGGCGGCGCGCAGGTTGTTGCGGATGGCGGTGAGGCTTTCGGCGAGCGCGGCGCGGCGCTCGGCGGGGGCCGCCTGGGCGCGGGCGCGGCGGGCATCGCGCACCGATTCGGCATCGAGATAGGACCCCGCCATCATGGAGACGGCAGCGGCGGCGGCCCCTGTGGCGCCGGCGATCAGTACCGTCTTGGCGTCATTGGTGGTGAGGGCGACGCCGAACACCAGGCCGAAGATGGAGACCGTGCCGTCTTCCATGCCGAACACGATTTCGCCGATGGAGGCCTTGAAAGAGCGGGTGATTCCTTCAAAAACTCCCATCTGCCATGCTCCAGCGCGGGCCGGCGCGGGCGCCCCCTGCGCCCGGCGTCCCGATCACGACGCTCTTACCACGTCCGGCGGGAACTGTGACGCTCACGCCGGCTTGTTTAGAAGCGCGGCGCAGCTGGCCTGCCGCGCCCTTGGGGGACAGCGCCCTCGGGAATGTCGGCCAGGGAGGCAAGGCGATGAAACGCATTCTTCTGGGTTTTCTGCTGGTGCTCGCGGTCGCGCAATCGGCATCCGCGCGGCCGGCCAGCTATAAGATGTCGTGTGCCGCCACGGCGGGCCTGGTGCAGAGCCGGGGCGCGGCCTTGCTCGACACCTCGCCCACCACGTTCGACCGTTATGTCCGGGACGTCACCTTCTGCATGCCGGGGGAGGCGTTGCGGCCGGAATGGGTGCGCACCCGCGACAATCCGCAATGCTTCGTGGGCTACACCTGCTATGAGCCGGAACGCGACCGGCGGTGGGGGTGGTGAAAGCCGCGTCCGCCGCCCAATCGTCCGAAAATGTTTCACGTGAAACAATGACTTAGCGCGGACGAAGATCGGTTTCGTGACTGTTCGCGCCGGCTTTCCGGCACAAGAAACCGCGATTTCGGCCGAACGTTCCGCGCGAATGAATCCGAAGGGCGTGCCGGAGGTATTCGAACGCCGGCAAAAAAGAAAAGGGAGCGGAGACGGCCGACCCGGCCAAACACACAGCCGCAGGTCGCGCGAGATCGTGCGACGAGAAACACCGCCGCAGGTCGCGCGGGATCGTG
Source organism: Roseixanthobacter finlandensis (assembly GCF_043195105.2). Lineage (NCBI taxonomy): Bacteria > Pseudomonadati > Pseudomonadota > Alphaproteobacteria > Hyphomicrobiales > Xanthobacteraceae > Roseixanthobacter > Roseixanthobacter finlandensis. The sequence goes on from NZ_CM195536.1 coordinate 2,253,675, forward strand.
AAGTCGCGTGCGATCGTGCGCGGAGATCGTCAGCGAAATGGGGGAAGAAGAATGGTGGTCGATGTAGGGATTGAACCTACGACCCCTCCCGTGTGAAGGGAGTGCTCTCCCGCTGAGCTAATCGACCGGCCATTTCGTTTGCCGTCTGGCAGGAGGCAGTGATTTAGTGCCCCAGCGCGGGGGTGTCAAGGGCAGGGGGATCTATCCACAGGCCGCCCGCCCCGCCCGCCCCCCCCCTTTGGCGCCCGCCTTTCACCGGGCCGGCTGGCGCAGCAGATCGCGCACCGCGCCTTGCAACTGGTCGAAATGATGGATCAGGACATCGGCGCCGAGTTCGGCGGGGGCGATCTCCGTATAGCCGAACGAAACCGCGATCACCGGCACGCCGGCGGCCTTGGCGGTGGCGACATCGGTGGCGCTATCGCCGACCATCAGCCCGAATCCGCCGCTCGCGCCGGCCGCCGCGAAGGTGGACCGAAGGGGCAGGGGATCGGGCTTCGACTTGGCATAGGTGTCCGCCCCGGTGATGGCGACGAAGCGCCGCGTCAGGTCGAGCCGGTCCAGCAGGAGGCGGGCGAGGCGCTCCAGCTTGTTGGTGCACACCGCGAGCAAGGCGCCTTCCCCTTCGAGGGCGTCGAGCGCCTCCAGCAGGCCGGGGAAGGGCCGGGAATGGTCGGCGATATGCGCGGCATAATGGGCGATGAAGCGGGCGGTCAGCGCGTCCAGATCGTCCTTGGGGGCGATAATGCCGTTATGCTCCAGCGCCCGCACGATCAGGAGGCGCGCGCCGCCGCCGATCATGTTGCGTGTGGCGTCGCGGTCCACGGGGGCGATGGCATAATCGGCAAGCACCGCGTCCAGGGTCGCCAGCAGGTCGGGCGCGGTATCGACCAGCGTGCCGTCGAGGTCGAAGGCGATGACGGGGCGCGGGTGCGGCATGGGGAACAATCCTTGGAAACAATCCCCGCGGGGGAGCGGGCGTGGCATTTCTTGGCTGTCTCGCCCCCTGCCTACAATCCTGCCGCTTTTCATGTCCAGCGTCCCATGATGGCGCCGGCACGGGGCGCGGCGCGAAGGAGACGACACATGGCGGAATGGTCCGGACGCGGCACGGGCAGGGTGGCGCGCGGGATTTGGGCGGGTCGCGGGATTCTGGCGACGGCCGGTCTTGTGGCGGGCGTGCTTGCGGCGGGCGTGCTTTGCGGCTCGGCCGCCAGGGCGCAGACCGCGCCCGGCGCGGGCAATTTCGCCTTCGAGGCGCCGCCCTCGGTGCAGGCCAACCGGGTCTATTCGGTCAACCGCCAGACCGGCGAGGTCTCCGCCTGCCAGTTCGAGCGGCCCGACAGCGCGCTCGTGGGCATCACGCGCTGCTTCCCCAAGGGCGAGGGCGCCGGCGCACAGAAGGCCGGGGCCTATTCCCTGGTCTCCGCCCGCTTCGCCGGGGAGACCGGCATTTTCCGCGTCAATGCGGACACCGGCGAGATGAGCGTGTGCTATGTGCGCGACGTGCCCAAGAGCGGCGGTGGCAGCGGCGGTGGCGGCGGCGCAGCGGAACCCATGGTGCTGTGCACGCCGCAGGCAAAGTAACCGTGAAGCCATCTGTCGCCGGCCTCCCCGCTTGTCGGCGAGGCCGATCAGGGCTAGCAACCGTTCAGCCAGCCACCGCCAGCCACCGGACGCCCCCATGGCCGATGCCGAAGACCTGAAGCGCGCCGCCGCCGCCCGTGCCCTCACGTTCGTGACGGACGGCATGCGCCTCGGCCTCGGCACGGGCTCCACCGCGCGGCATTTCGTGGATCTGCTCGCGGTGCGGGTGCGTGAGGGCCTGAAGGTCGTGGGCGTGCCCACCTCCGAACAGACCCGCGCGCAGGCGCTTTCGCTCGGCGTGCCGCTCGCGACGCTGGACGAACTGCCCGAACTGGATCTGTGCATCGACGGCGCCGACGAGGTCGGGCCCGATCTCGCGCTCATCAAGGGCGGCGGCGGGGCGCTGCTGCGCGAGAAGATCGTCGCCAGCGCCGCGCGCGAAATGGTGGTGATCGCGGACGCCTCCAAGCATGTGGCGATGCTCGGCCGCTTTCCGCTGCCCATCGAAGTGGTGGATTTTGGCGTCAGCGCCATCACACTGCGCCTGGCGCGCGCGCTGAAGGCGGCGGACTGCGCCGGCGATCTGGTGCTGCGCCGGGTGGGCGGGACGACGCGCTTCGTCACCGACCAGGGCAATCTCATCCTCGACGCCCATCTCGATCGCATCCCCGATCCGGCGGCGCTTGCCCGCGAGATCGAGCAGGTGGCCGGCGTGGTGGAACACGGACTTTTCCTCGGCCTCGCGCGCCGCGTCATCCTGGCTGGTCCCGGCGGCATCGAGCTGCTCGAACGGTCTGCCTGAACCCAATCCAACGGAGAAGAATATGCGCCCCTCGCTTGCCCAACGCCTCGGCGCCGGCCTGTTCGCCCTCTCGCTCTCGGGCGGCTTCGCGCTTGCCCAGCAGGCCCCGCAGCTGACCGTCCAGCCCTCGGCGACGCAGATGCAGACTGCCCGTGACCTCGTGAACGCGAACGGCGAGGCCCGCGCGTTCAACGGCGTGATCGCGAACCTGGTCGATGGCGCCGCGCTCGGCTTCCTCCAAACCAATCCCGACCTCGCCCCGCAATTGCGCGATGTGGCCGTCGCCCTGCGGCCGGAGTTCGAGAAGCGCCAGGCCGAGATCATCGACATGGTCGCCTCGTCCTATGCCCAGCGCTTCACCGAGACCGAGCTGAAGGAGGCGCTGGCGTTCTACAAGTCGCCCACCGGGCAGAAGCTGGTGAACGACCGCCCCGCCATCGTGCAGCAGGCGGTGCAGAGCATCCAGGCCTGGAGCGCCCAGCTCAATTCCGACGCGATGGAGCGGATTCGCGTCGAAATGAAGAAGCGCGGCTACGATCTGTGATCTGAGACACGCACGGCGCGGCGCCTGAGGGCGTCGCGTGCGGGTGACTCAGGATCCCACATCCGGCGGCTGAATGGCGTCGGTGCGAGGGGCGCGGCTGCCCTCCGGGCGCTTCGCGATCCCGGCGTGCAGGCTGTTGCGCGCCAGATTGGGATTATAGTGCGGGTCCACGAGCGTTGCGGTGCGCCAGAGCGCTTCCATGCGCGCCCGCTGGGCCTTCAGCCGCTCGCGATGGGCCTTGCTGCGCCGGCGCCCGCGCGAGGCGGATTCGTGATGCAGCAGCAGCGCGAACGGCGTCCACACCAGTTCGAACCCGCCGGCCCTGGCCCGCAGGCACAAATCGATATCGTTGCAATCCTCGGCGAAGCGCTCGGCATCGAGCGGGCCGATCCGGTCCCAGCACTGCCGGCTGATCATCAGGCAGGCGCCGGTGACCGCGCTGAGATTGTTGCGCGCCTGCAGCCGCCCGAGATGGCCGGCCATGTCCTCGGCGCCATGGGAAAACCAGTGCGCGGCATAGCGGAACAGGCCGGCGATCACGCCCGCATGCTGGAGCGTGCGATCGGGAAACAGGAGCTTCGCCCCGACGATGCCGGTGCCCGGCAAGGCGGCGAGCGACACCATTTCGTGCAGCCAGCCCGGGTCCACCACCTCGATGTCATTGTTCAGCAGGCAGATCAGCTCGCCCGAGGCGACGTCGACGCCGGCGTTGCAGATGCGCGGATAATTGAATCCGCCATCGTCGCGCACCACGATCGTGCGCGGCCAGGCGGCCTGGATCTCCGCGAACAAGGCGAAGGTCTCCGGCTCCACCGAGCCGTTATCGACGATGACAATCTCGAAATTGCGATAGGCCGTGTGCGCGATCAGCGAGCGCAGCGCCATGCCCATCAAATCGGCGCGATCGCGGGTGGGGATGACGAAGGATACCAGCGGCGGCACGTCCGGCAGGCGGTAATGCGGGCGCAGCTTCAGATCGGCGCGGATCTCCACCGGCGCGCCGGTGGCATCCTCCAGCGCGCGCGCGGCTTCGCGGGCCTGATCGGCGGACGCAAAGCCCGTCCAGCCGCCCGCGCCGCGCCGGCCAAAGGCGACGCGCGGGATATGGCGGATGGCCTCGGTCGGAAGGGCGCCCACGGCGCGCAGCAGCAGATCATAGCGCCACGCCAGCGGCAGATAGGCCCGCGCGCCACCGATGGCGCGGGCATGGGCCGTGCGCAGCGCCACGAGGTCGCCGAAATAATCCACCGCCCGCAGCAGATGGCGGTTGAACGCCGGCTTGAAGACGCCGTCGCGCGGCGCGCCGCCCTCGTCCAGCATCTCTTCGTCGGTATAGGCGAGCATGCAATCGGCATGGGCCGCGAACGCCGCGCGGATCATCGCCACGGCATCGCGGGTGGGGCGGCCTGAGGGATCGAGCAGGGCGACCGTCTCGCCCGTGGCGGCGGCCAGCAGCGCATTGAAAGTGAGCGGCGCGGTTCCCGCACCGGGCAGGACGCGGACGCGCGGTTCGCGCGCCAGTTCGGCCGGGATATCCCCTCCATCGTCCGGCAGGCCGATCAGCCATTCCCAATCGGCGTCGCCTTGGGCGCGCAGGGCCGCGAGGCAGGCGGCAAGGTCTTCCGCGCGTGTGCCGGCATCGAGCACGCTGAGGAACGACAGGATCGCACCTGCGGGCGCGAGCGGCCCGGCGAAATCCTCCACGAATTCCTTGCGATAGCGCCGATAGCGCCGCGCCGCCTGGATCTGCCGGGCGGGCGAATCGGCGAACAGCGAGGCGTGCATGCCGCGCAGGTCGCGCGCCGCCGCGCCGGCCGCCCGCCAGCGTTGGTGCGGGGGCAGGGCGGGAAAGCGGCCATGGGCGAAGGCATGCAGCTTCAGCCACAGTTTTCCGCGCGGATACAGGCCGAGGCGCAGGCCGGCGCCGCGCGCCGCAACGAGGGTCGCGGTGCCGCGTGGGAGCGCCAGCGCGGCCACCGGCGCGGCGATCGTCCCATGGCCGAGCACCCTGCCGTCCAGACCGAGGAAGGTCAGGTCCAGCGGTTCGAAATCCCCGGCGGTGTCGCGGGCCAGCTCCACCGCGAACACGCCGTCTCCGGCGGCGAGGCGCGCGCGCCAGAGCCACGGCAGGAAAAAGCGCCGGTCGCCGTCTTGCGTATCCTCGGCGCGAAGCCAGAGCGGGGAAATCTCTGCGGACATTCGAATGCGGTCTGCCTCGGTCGGCGGGGAGCGTTCCGGGTCTTGAAGCATCCCTGGCAGCGCCCCGCAAGCGCGGGCACAGCCATGCCTTGCGCGCGCTTGACGGCGCAGGCTGCGTGGCTACATCTCGGCAAGGTCGCGCGGTCCCAGCCGCGAAGGCCCAGCCGTGAAGGCCAACAGGAGCACGCCATGTCCGACACCGAAATCGACCTCTTCGTCATCGGTGGCGGGTCCGGTGGCGTGCGCGCCGCCCGGATCGCCGCCCAGCACGGCGCCAAGGTAATGCTGGCGGAAGAATACCGCATGGGCGGCACCTGCGTCATTCGCGGCTGCGTGCCGAAGAAGCTGTTCGTCCATGCCGGCCGCTATGCCCAGGACCTGAAGGACATGGCGGGCTTCGGCTGGAGCGTGGAGGGCGCGCGCTTCGACTGGCCGACCCTGATCGCCAACAAGGACACGGAAATCGGCCGCCTCGAAGCGATCTACCGGCGCAATGCGGAAGCGGCGGGCGTGAAGATCGTCGCCTCGCGCGCGGTGGTCGAAGGGCCGAACACGGTTCACATCCTCGCCACCGGCGAGCGGGTTCGGGCGAAATATATCCTGATCGCCACCGGCGCCCATCCCGCGCTCGGCCCCTCCATTCCCGGCTGCGAACTCGCCATCACCTCGAACGAGGCGTTCCATCTCCCGGCGCTGCCGAAGCGCATCCTGGTCCAGGGCGGCGGCTATATCGCGGTGGAATTCGCCGGCCTGTTCAACGCGCTCGGCTGCGAGGTCACGCTGGTGCAGCGCGCCGAGGTGATCCTGCGCGGCTTCGACGACGAGATTCGCGCCCATCTCGCGAAGGAGATGGAGCATGCCGGCATCCGCATGCTGTGCGGGCGTACGCTCGCCTCCATCACGGCGGTGGAGGGCGGCAAGCGGGTTCGGCTTTCCGACGAGACCGAGGTCGAGGTGGACGAGGTCATGCTGGCCATCGGCCGCGTGCCCAACACGCGCGATCTCGGCCTGGAAAGCGCGGGCGTCGTGCTGGATGCGGTGGGCGCGGTGAAGGTGGATGCCCATTCCGCCACCAATGTCCCCTCTATCTATGCGGTGGGCGACGTCACCAATCGCATCAACCTGACGCCGGTGGCGATTCGCGAGGGGCACGCCTTCGCCGATACCCTGTTCGGCAACAAGCCCTGGCAAGTGGATCATTCCCTGATCGCCACCGCCGTGTTCAGCGAGCCGGAGATCGGCACCGTCGGCCTCTCGGAAGCTGCCGCGCGCAAGGCCGGCTACGCGCTCGACATCTACAAGACCGATTTCCGCCCGCTCAAGGCGACGCTTTCGGGCAATCCGTCGCGTATCTTCATGAAGCTGGTGGTGGATGCGCAGACCGACAAGGTGCTCGGTTGCCACATCCTGGGCGAGGCGGCATCCGAGATGATCCAGCTCGCGGCGGTGGCCCTCGGCCTCGGCGCCACCAAGGCGGATTTCGACCGCACGGTCGCGGTGCATCCCACCTCCGCCGAGGAATTGGTGACGTTGCGGACAAAGGCGTCATAAACCGGCGCGCCGGGCGAACCGGACGGCGCATCGGCGCGTTGTCTTCCCGATCCCTGCGGAAATTTGCGCCGGAGGGATCGCCGCAAGGCACCCCGCAGTGCACCCCCGGAGGACGCGTGATGACTGAGATTCCCCAGATTGATGTGGACAGCACGGGCCGCGCCCCGCTTTCCGCCAGTGTGGACCAGCGCCGCGCCGATGCGCCCCGTGTGGCGCCAGGCATCCGCGCACTGCCGAATAATTACCGCACCGTGTTCCATCACCAGATGGAAGCCGACCCGCAGGTGATGCTTGCGCTGTTCGACCTGGAGGACGCGGCCACTCTCGCCGAAGTGATCCGCGACCAGTCGCAAAGCGTGCTGCGCGCGGCCCGGCAGCTCAAGCGCGAGGCCGAGGTGATGACGGATGTGCCCATGCCACCGCTGCTGCGGAACATCGGCCTCGAAAACCTGCCGGCCTTCCCCAGAGACATGCTGGACGATTATTTCCGAGCGGTGCAAATAGAGGCCTAACGCAGCCCCAGCCTGGAGCTCCAACGTGCAGCGCCCTGTCGCCGTCCTCTTCTTTTGCGCGCTCGTCCTCGCGCCAGCCTCGGCTTTCGCCGACCCCATCACCCCCGCCCAGGACAAGCCCGGATCGGTGCTGAAATATCAGCGCCTCGGCCCGGACGACCGCCAGGCGACGCTTGAAGCCTTCACCGGCGCCAAGCTTGCCAACCTGACCGCCTTCGACAGCCTCGACGCCTGCACCCTGCGCGAGACCACCGAGTCCGATGCGAGCCGGGCCAAGCTCGGCAAGACCATCGCCGATTGCCAGAAGGAACTCGGCAAGTAGGCTTTCTCCGCCTTGGCGGGGAAAAGGGCGGGCGCACTCTGCCAATGCGCCCTGCAAATGCACTGCGCTAATGGCCGGGCGTGCTGCCGAACAGGCGCCACCGCTCGGCCCACAGCACCGCCACCATGGCGAGCGCGCCGAGCACGAAATAGCCGAGGCCCAGCGGCAGGACGGTGCCATCGAACGCGCGGCCCACGCCCATGCCCAGCAAGGCTCCCATCAGCGTCGTGTAGAAGCCGAGGAACGACGAGGCGGTGCCCGCCACCGCGCCGAGCGGCTCCATGGCGATGGAATTGAAATTCGGCACCGTCAGCGCGAACAGCGCCTGATTGAGGCCCACCAGCACGCAGAACAGCAGCACCGGCGGGCGCCCCTCGAACCCCAGCGCCGCCCCCACCTGCAACGCGCCCACCACGGTGAAGCCGCAGAGCCCGAAATGCGACAGCCGCCGCATGCCGATCCGGTTCACCAGGCGGGCATTGATGAAGGACGCCACCGACATCACGCCGGCGATGGCGGCGAACGCCAGCGGGAACAGCCGGCCGAGCTGGTAGACCTCGGTCTCGAAGATCTGCTGCGAGGAGCCCACATAGCCCATCAGGCAGCCGAGCATCAGGCCCATGGCATTGGCATAGCCGAACGCCCGGCGGTTCGTGACCGTCATCCGCAGGCCGGCGAGGATCGCCCGCACGGAGAAGGGCACGCGATATTCCGGATGCAGGGTTTCCGGCATGCGCAGCGCGAACCAGGTGGCGAGCACGAGGCTCAGCAGGAGCATGGCGCCGAAGATCACGTGCCAATTGCCCAGCAGCAGGATCACCCCGCCGGCGGCCGGCGCGAGGATGGGCACCACCAGGAACACCATCATGGCGAACGACATGACGCGTGCCATATCGCGGCCCTGGAAGCGATCGCGCACGATCGCCACCGACAGCACGCGGGCGGCCGCGCAGCCCATGCCCTGGACCGCGCGGGCGAACAGCAGCGTGTTGAAGCTGTCCGCCGTCATAGCGATCACGCAGCCGGCGCAATAGATCGCCAGCCCGATCATCAGCATGCTCTTGCGGCCGAACACGTCCGACAGCGTGCCGAACACGATCTGCATCACCGCAAACCCGATCAGATAGGCCGAGATGACGAGCTGGAGATCGTTCGGGTTGGCGACCGCGAAATAATGATGGATGGGCTCGAAGGCGGGCAGCAGATTGTCGATGGAGAAGGCGGTCAGCCCCATCATGAGGGCGATAATAGCGACGAATTCGATGAAGCCGGGTGCCGGTGCGCCCGGCCGGGCCGGGTCGCTGTTGCGCTTCGTCATGGGAAAATGGCTCGAAATCGCGCCGGGAGACGGCGCAAGGGGAGGGCGTTGCGCCCGCTTCTAGGCGATCGCTGCGGGGAGCGCCCGCACTTTATTGTGTCAACCCAGCGCCGCCCCGGCGATTCCCCTTCTGCCCTCGTTCAGCGTGTCGTGCCGCGCAGATCCGCCTCCAGCTGGGGCCGGGCGGCGCCGCCGAAGCGCTGCTTGTAGACTTGGTAATTCTCCATCACCCGCTGCACGTAATTGCGGGTCTCGGAGTAGGGAATGCACTCCACCCAGTCCACCACGTCCACGTCCGGGTCGCGCGGATCGCCATAGCGCTCGATCCATTTGCGCACGCTGCCGCGCCCGGCATTATAGGCGGCGAACACCAGCACATAATTGCCGCCATAATTGCTCACCAGCTCGCCAAGCTCGGCCGCACCGAACTGGACATTGTAGGACTGGTCGCTCATCAGCCGCGCCTCGCTATAGGGCGCGCCGGTCTGCTTGGACACCTCGCGGCCGGCGGCGGGCGTCACCTGCATATAGCCCATGGCCTTGGCGCTGGAGAGCGTGCGCGGGTTGAACTGGCTCTCCTGCCGGGCCACCGCATAAATCACCGCCTTGTCCACCGGATTGCCGATGGAGGTATAAGAGGGCAGGCCAAACGTCGGGAAAGAGGCGACATCGAGGGGATGGCCCTCCGCCGAGCCTTCCTTGCCCACCACCATGACGCCGCGCGTGTCGTTATTGGCCTGCGCCAGCTCCGCCACCATGGCGAGATGGGTGGAATCCTCCATCCGCCAGGCGAGGTCGTAATAGATCGTCAGCGGAATATCGCGCTCGCCGATGGCATAGAGCAGGCGGATGGCGCGCACCGGCTCGATGCGGTCGAAGGTGGCGCGGGCATGGGCGGAGCCTTCCGGCTGGCGGCGCAGCGCCACCGGCGGCAGGCCGAGGCGGGCGCGGGACATCTGCCCATAATAGGTGGTGCTGAAGCGGGCCGCTGATTCATAGCGGGCGCGGGCGGTGCCGGTATCGCCCATGGCCTCCGCCGCCCGGCCCTGCCAATAGGCGGCGCGGGCAAGCGTGATCGGGTGCTTCTGCTCGTGCTCCATGCGGGCGAAATGCTGGGCGGCGGTGCGCGGGTCTTTCAGGAAGCGCAGCGCGATCCAGCCGGCGGTGAATTCCTCTTCGGCGCGGTAATTGTCGGCGGTCGGCGTCGCCCCATGGGCGGCGACACGATAGGCGGTCTTGAAATCCCCATTGTCGAGCAGCTCGCGCGCCACGAGGCGGCGCTCGATCCACCATTCGTCCGCATCGCCCACGGCGGCGCGGGTGTCGGGCGCGCTCAGCAGCGCCTGGGCGGCCTCGGCGGGACGATCCGCACGTCGGGCGAGCTGGGACTTGGCAAACAGATAGGCCGGATCGTTGCCGAGCGTGAACGGCACCGCCGCCAGCAGCTTGGCGCCGTTCGGGTCCTTGCGGGCGATGGCGAGGCGGGCCTGGGTGAGGGCCACCACATCGCTGCCCGCGCGGGCAGCGGCGCGCATGGCGCGGTCGGTATCCGGCTTGTAGCTGAAGGTGTCGGCGCGCGCCTTATGGTCGGCACGGGTGAGCAAGGTGCCGAATTCGGTCATGACCGTCTTTTCGACCGATTCGCTCAGATCATCCTCGCGCCACGCCTCGCGCACCAAGGCGGCCGTGGTGGTGCGGTCCCCCGAGGCGGCGAAGGCGCGCGCGAGCGCGATCTTGCCTTCGCCCGAAAGCGGGTCGGCCTGCGAGAAGAAGGCGCGGATCACGTCGGGACTGCGATTTTCCACCAGCAGCATCCGTTCCGCGCGTCGGCGCAACGTGCTCTGGGTTGGCCAGCCGGGCTTGTCCTTGAGAAAGGCGTTGATGCCGTCGAAGCCGATGTCGTTCGGCGCATTGCGGATGACCAGCCAGGTCACAAGGCTGCGGGCCACCGGATCGTTCAAGTCCCGCGCCATGGCGAGGGCCTGGGTGCCCTGCCCGTTCTTGGCGGCGGTGACGGCCGAGCGCAGCTGGCCAAGCTCGCCCGAGAGCGAAACCGCCGGCGCGCCAGCGGACGCGGAGGTGCGCGCGGCGCTCGCCGGCTTGGCATGGGGTTTGGCGGCGGTCTTCTTAGAGTCTGTTTTCTTGGCTTCGGTTTTCTTGGAGTCTGTCTTCTTGGGGTCCGATTTGGCTGCGGCCGGCTTCGCCGTCGGCTTGGCGGGTGCGCTCTTCGCGGGCTTGGGGTGCGGCGAATCGGTGGTGTCGGATGCGGCCATCACCGGCGCGGTCCAGGCGAGCGCGATCGCCAGGGCGGTGCGGGAGATCAGGCGGTGGGCAGGCGACATATTCGTTCCTCACGTCCTGGCTGGGGCTCGGGCGAGCCTGTTGCCGTGCGACCGTGTTCGAGGCCGGATGTTCCGCCCTATTGTTCGCCATGTGCCTTGACGAAATGCTAAGCAGCCCCCGCCGCAAATTTCACGCGCCCACCAGCCTCACGAAACCGGCAAAACGAGGGCCGAAGCCCGCGCAACCCTTTCCGGCCGGCTCGCAACAGTTTATCTGATGCGATCCGCCCGCCGAAATCAGGTGTGCGCGAATCGTGATTCACAACAAGGCACCTGCCATGTCCTCCTCTTCGTCCCTGCCGCACTTCCGGGGTCAGTTCACGGCCCTGGTCACTCCTTTCCGGGATGGTGCGCTGGATGAAAAAGCGTTCCGCGACTTCGTCGATTGGCAGATCGCCGAAGGCATCGACGGCCTGGTTCCAGTCGGCACCACGGGCGAGAGCCCGACGGTCAGCCACGCGGAACACAATCGCGTGATCGAGATCTGCGTCGAGCAGGCGAAGGGACGCGTCCCGGTCCTGGCCGGTACCGGCTCCAATTCCACCGAGAGCGCGGTCGAATTCTCGCGCCACGCCGAGAAGGTGGGCGCCGACGCCTTGCTGGTGGTGACGCCTTACTACAATAAGCCCACGCAAGAGGGCCTGTTCCAGCACTTCAAGGCGATCAATGACGCGGTGGGCCTGCCGATCTTCATCTATAATATTCCGAGCCGCTCGGTGATCGACATGTCGGTCGAGACCATGGCGCGGCTGTATGAGCTGAAGAACATCGTCGGCGTGAAGGATGCCACCGCCAATCTGGCGCGCGTGTCCCAGCAGCGCCTGACCCTCGGGGCGGATTTCATCCAGTTCTCGGGCGAGGACGCGACCGCGCTGGGCTTCATGGCCCATGGCGGCCACGGCTGCATTTCGGTGGCCTCCAACGTGGCGCCGCGTCTCTCCTCCGAGCTGATGGGCGCCTGTATCGCGGGCGACTTCAAGGCCGCCCTGGCGTTGCAGGACAAATTGTTTCCCCTGCACACCGCTCTGTTTGTCGAGACCAATCCGGCGCCGACCAAGTTCGCGCTCTCGCTGCTCGGCAAGATGGCCGAGGACGTGCGCCTGCCCATGGTGCCGGTCTCCGAAACCACCCGTGCGGTCGTGCGCAGCGCGATGGCCCACGCGGGCCTCCTGAACTGAGGTTGAGGGACAGCGCGCGGCGGAAGAGGTTCGCTCTTCCGCCGCCGTCCCCAAAAGCAAATGTCAGAAAAAAAGAAGAAAGAACTGCCGCGCAAAGTGGTCGCCGACAATCGGCGTGCCCGCTTCGATTATGAGATCGGCGAGGTCTTCGAGGCCGGAATCATGCTCACCGGCACCGAGGTCAAGAGCCTGCGCAGCGGCAAGGCCACCATCGGCGAGAGCTATGCCGCCGCCAAGAACGGGGAATTGTGGCTCTACAACGCCTATATTCCCGAATATCTGGAAGCCAACCGCTTCAACCACGAGACCCGCCGCCCCCGCAAGCTGCTGATGCACAAGCGCCAGATCGGCAAGCTTGCCCAGGCGGTGGAGCGCGAGGGCATGACCATCGTGGCTATGAAGATCTATTTCAACGAGCAGGGCCGCGCCAAGGTCGAGGTCGCGATCGGCAAGGGCCGCAAGACCCACGACAAGCGCGAGGCGGTGAAGGAACGCGACTGGGGCCGCGACAAGGCCCGCCTCCTGCGCGATCGCGGTTAGGCTGGGCGGGCAGGTCCGCGCCGCAGCTGTATCGCGGCCGTGGCTTTGCTAGGATGGGGCCAATCAACACGCCGGGGCCAGGCAATCCTTGCTCCGGGCAAGACAGGGACGCAGCCGTGGCCGACTGGAGCGAACTTCCCGAAAACCTTCCCGCCCCCGAGGATGATGGCAAGGCAAGCCATCTGCCGGGCCTGGAACTGCCGATCATCCCGCTTCCGGCCACCGACGGGCGGCGGGTGGATCTCTCCTCCCTGTCCGGGCGCATCGTGGTCTATTGCTATCCGCGCACCGGCCAGCCGGATACGCCGAACCCGGAAGGGTGGGACGAAATTCCCGGCGCGCGCGGCTGCACCCCGCAGAGCTGCGCCTTCCGCGACCATTTCGAGCAATTGATCGAGGTGGGGGCGCACCATGTGTTCGGCCTCTCCACCCAGGATACCGACTACCAGCGCGAAGTCGCCGAGCGGCTCCATCTGCCGTTTCCGCTGCTGTCGGACCACGCGCTGGAATTCACCCGCGCGGTGGACATGCCAACCTTCACGGTGGACGGCAAGGTGCTGCTGAAGCGCATCACCCTGATCATCGAGGACGGCGTGGTGGAACACGTCTTCTACCCGGTATTCCCGCCCCATGAGAACGCCGGCAACGTGCTCGAATTCCTGCGACGTCACGTTTCCAGCTAGGAAATCTCGGCGCTCGCCAGATAAGACCTTGCCGCGCGGAAGACGTCGGCGAACATGGCCGGCGTCAATACGCCCGTATTGGTGTTGTAGCGCGAGCAATGATAGCTGCCGAACAGGCGCAGGGGGCCGATCTGCGCCTGCGCGCCATGGCCGAACTTCACGCGCGACATTTTTTCGCCGAGCGCGGCGACGGTCGAATCATGGCCGATCTTGCCGAGCGCGATGATCGCCTTCAGGTTCGGCATGGCCGCGATGGCGGAATGGAGGAACGGCCGGCAGGTGCGAATTTCCTGCGTGGTGGGCTTGTTCTCCGGCGGCACGCAGCGCACCGCATTGACGATGCGGGCATCGCGCAAGTTTAGCCCGTCGTCGGGGCGCGCCCCGTAAGTGCCCGTGGCGAAGCCGAAATCCAGCAAGGTCTGATAGAGCAGGTCGCCGGCGAAATCGCCGGTGAACGGGCGCCCGGTGCGGTTCGCGCCGCGCAGGCCGGGCGCAAGGCCGACGATCAGAAGCCGGGCATCGTGCGGGCCGAAGCCGGGCACCGGGCCGTTGAACCAGGAGGGCTCGGCCGCGCGCCATTGATCGCGAAACGCCGCGAGGCGCGGGCACAGGGGGCAATCATGCCCCGGCTGGCGTTCCATGCAGGATCAGGGCTCTTCTGCGTCGGGCAGGGGGGAGCCGCGCCGCTCCAGGAACCGGGGCGTTTCATGCATGCGCCCCTGCCGCTCGGCGGGATCGCGGCCGATCTTCGATTGCAGGTCCACGAGATCCAGGAAAATATCGGCCTGCCGCCGCAATTCGTCCGAGATCAGGGGCGGCTGGGTGGAGACGGTGGACACGACGCTGACCCGAATGCCCTTGCGCTGCAAGGCTTCGACCAGGGAGCGGAAATCCCCGTCGCCGGAAAACAGCACGATATGATCGACATGGCCGGCGAGTTCCATCGCGTCCACGGCGATTTCGATGTCCATGTTCCCGCGCACCCGGCGGCGGCCCTGGGAGTCCGTGAATTCGCGTGCCAGCTTTGTGACGACGGAATAGCCATTATAGTCGAGCCAATCCAGCAGCGGCCGGATGGAAGAATATTCCTGATCTTCGATCAAGGTCGTATAATAAAATGCACGCAGGAGATATCCGCGCGACTGAAATTCCTTCAAGAGGCGCTTATAGTCGATGTCGAAACCAAGAGCCTTCGTCGCTGAATAGAGATTGGCGCCATCAATAAGCAGCGCGATCTTTTCCAGTCCATTCATAAAGGGCGTCCAGAACCAAGAGGGAGAGTGTACAAGCTGGAATGGGTATAAAATGGTAATGGTGACCTTTCTCGGCCAGACTTAAGCGGAGCGCAAGTGAAAAGCCTGCGTGCCCTTGCCGCGTCCCGAGCTTTCATGTAAACAACGCCTCTTCAGACTAATATCCTACCTTATTCTACCGCGCACGAGGGAGTGCCGAGCCCATGGCCCGTGTCACCGTTGAGGACTGCATCGACAAGGTCGACAACCGTTTCGAGCTGGTTCTCCTCGCCGGCCACCGCGCCCGCATGATTTCCTCAGGGGCGCCGATCACCATCGACCGCGACAACGACAAGAATCCCGTCGTTGCCCTGCGTGAAATCGCGGATGAGACGGTGAGCCCCGAGGATCTGAAGGAAGACCTCATCCACACGCTGCAGAAATACACCGAGGTGGACGAGCCGGAACCCGAGACGGTGCCGATGATCGCCTCCAGCGTCGGTTCCAGCGACGACACCGACATCGTGCTCGACCGCATGACCGAGGAAGAGCTCCTCGCCGGCCTCCAGGGCCTCGTGCCGCCCGAGCACAATGACGAGGACGAGGGCTGACCCGCGAGGGCTGAACCCCTTCGCTGCTCTAAGATTTCCGAGATTTTGAACGCGGTCGGCACCTCCCGGCCGCGTTTTTCTTTTGTCCGCTTTCCCTGAGGCGCGACCGACGTCAGAAGCCCACCGCGGTGCCGCGCAGATCGTAGGCGTCCGCCGCCTCGATCTTCACCGAGGTGATTTCGCCCACCCGCAGCGGCCGGCGCGAGGCGATGTGCACGCGCCCGTCGATTTCCGGCGCGTCGCCCTTGGTGCGGCCGATGGCGCCGGAAGGGCCGACGCTGTCGATGATCACCTGCTGGCGCGTGCCCACCTTGCGCTTGAGGCGGCGCGCGGAAATCGCCTGCTGGGTCTTCATGAAGCGGTCGTAGCGCTCGGCCTTCACCTCGTCCGGCACCGGGTCGGCGAGGGCGTTGGCGGGGGCGCCCGCCACCGGCTCGAACTTGAAACAGCCCACGCGATCGAGCTCGGCTTCCTTCAGGAAATCCAGAAGCTCGGTGAATTCCGCTTCCGTCTCGCCGGGAAAACCGACGATGAAGGTGGAGCGCAAAGTCAGGTCCGGCACCGCCGCGCGCCACGCCTGCACGCGCGCCAGGGTCTTTTCCTGGGAAGCCGGGCGCTTCATGCGCTTCAGCACGGTCGGGCTCGCATGCTGGAAGGGAATATCCAGATAGGGCAGCACCTTGCCGCTCGCCATCAGATCCATCACCCGGTCCACATGGGGATAGGGATAGACATAATGCAGGCGCACCCAGGCGCCAAGCTCGCCCAGCGCCTCGGCCAGGTCGAAGAAGCGGGCGGAGCGCTCGCGGTCGCGCCACAGGCTCTCGGCATATTTGATGTCGACGCCATAGGCCGAGGTGTCCTGAGAGATCACCAGCAATTCCTTCACCCCGGCGGCGACGAGGCGCTCGGCCTCGCGCATCACCTCGGCGAGGGGGCGGCTCACGAGATCGCCGCGCAGCTTGGGGATGATGCAGAAGGTGCAGCGATTGTTGCAGCCTTCGGAAATCTTCAGATAGGCGTAATGGCGCGGGGTCAGCTTGATGCCGTGCTCGGGCACGAGATCCAGGAACGGATCGTGCTGCGGCGGCACCGCTTCGTGCACGGCGGCGAGCACGCTCTCATATTGCTGGGGACCGGAGATGGCGAGCACGCTCGGGTGGACCGCGCGGATCTGCTCGGGCTCGGCGCCCATGCAGCCGGTGACCACCACCTTGCCGTTTTCCGCCAGCGCCTCGCCGATGGCCGAGAGGCTCTCGGCCTTCGCGCTGTCCAAAAACCCGCAGGTGTTGACGATGACGAGGTCCGCGCCGTCATGGCCGCGGGAGAGTTCATAGCCTTCGGCGCGCAGGCGCGTGATGATGCGTTCGCTGTCCACCAGCGCCTTCGGGCAGCCAAGCGAGACGAACGAAATGCGAGGCGAAGTCTTCGGCGCGAGTTCGGCCATGGCGCGGGGCGCGTTTCCATCAGTGTCAGGAGCGCCGACGCGTTAAGCGAGGACGGGGGCGGCGTCAATCCCGCGCCGGGACACGAAGACGGGAAGCAGGCGGCGCCGGGCGGGCCCGCCACCGCCCTTTTTGCCCGCCGCCCGCGAAGGCCGAAACATGAGGTGGCATGACGCAGCGGTATCGGCGCGCATGGTCGCAGGAGAGAAAAAAGCTTAACGTACCTCCTTTGATGGCGTAATAGTTGAGTCAGCCAGCCAATCCCCGAAGCGGGTCGCCAGCCAAACCAGCTTTCTTTTTTCTTGCCGGTGAAGCGCGATGACGACACGCGAATTTTCATGCATGCCCCGCGCGTGCGTCCGTTGGGGTTCGATCCTTTCTTTGGTCCTGGCCGGTGCCTTTGCGGCGCCCAGCATGGGGATGGCGCAGCAGCAGCCGACGCCGCAGGCGCAATCCGCCCCGGCGGTGCCGCAAGCGCAGCCCGCCTTGCCCGCGCTCCCTGCATTGCCGGCGCAACCTGCTTTGCCCGCGCAACCTACCTTGCCGGCGGCTCCCGCGAGCCCGGCACCCGCCGCGGCGAACGCCACACCGTCCGCTCCTGCCACTTCCGTCCCTGCCTCACCCGTCCAAGGCACCCCCGGCACCGGCACACCGAGCCCCGCCACGCCTGCTCTCGGCGCGCCCGGCGCCGCGCCCATGGCCACGTCCGCATCGCTCATCCTGCCGCACGATCTTTCGCCGTGGGGCATGTTCATGGCGGCGGACATGGTGGTTAAGGCGGTGATGCTCGGCCTTGCCTTCGCCTCCGTCGTCACCTGGACCGTCGCGGTGGTGAAGGTGCTCGAACTTTTCATGGCGCTGGGGCAGGCCCGGCGCGGCCTGAAGATCCTGCGGCAGGCCAGCGGGCTGCTGCCGGCCGCCGGCGCGCTCGGCACCGCCAAGACCACCACCAACCGCCTGGTGCGCGCTGCCCTGGCGGAGCTTGAGGCCTCGCGCGGCCTTCCGGCGGAAGGCATCAAGGAGCGCGTGGCGATTTCGCTCAGCCGAATCGACGCCTATGCCACGCGCCGCATGCAGGTGGGCACCGGCCTTCTCGCCACCATCGGCGCGACGGCGCCGTTCGTCGGGCTGTTCGGCACCGTCTGGGGCATCATGAACAGCTTCATCGGCATCTCGAAGGCGCAGACCACCAATCTCGCCGTGGTGGCGCCGGGCATCGCGGAAGCACTGCTCGCCACCGCCATCGGCCTGGTCGCCGCCATACCGGCGGTGGTGATCTACAATGTGTTCGCGCGCGCCATCGCCAATTACCGGGCGACGCTGGGGGATTCCTCCTCCGAAGTGCTGCGCCACCTCTCGCGCGATCTCGACCGGCAGGACGCGGGCATCGTGGTGCCGTCCCTGCGCGCTGCGGCGGAGTGAGCCATGGCCGCGAAGCTCGATCTCGGCGGCGACGATCTCGTCGAGAACCACGAAATCAACGTCACGCCCTTCATCGACGTGATCCTGGTGCTGCTGATCATCTTCATGGTGGCGGCGCCGCTCGCCACCGTGGACGTGCAGGTGGACCTGCCGACCTCCAATGCCCAGCCTCAGCCGCGCCCGGACAAGCCGTTGTTTCTCACGGTGAAGAGCGATCTCACCTTGTCACTCGGCAATGACCAGGTGCCGCGCGACGGGTTCGGCCGGGTGCTGGACGCCGCCTCCAACGGCGACAAGCAGCAGCGCGTGTTCGTGCGCGCCGACCGGTCCGTGCCCTATGGCGACGTGATGGAGGTGATGAACCTGCTGCGCAACGCCGGCTATCTGAAGGTGGCGCTGGTGGGCCTGGAAGGCGCCGCGCCCGCGCTTCCGGCGGGTACGCCTGCCGCTCCGGGTGCTGCTGCGCCAGCTGGTGCCGCGCCCGCTGCTCCGGGGGCAGCGCCTGCAATCGCAGCGCCCGCATCCGCCGCACCCGCATCCGCCACGCCAGGGGCAGGGCGGTGACGTCGGTCCACCATCCCCATTTCCACTGGCACCATCCCACGCGCGCCGAGGTTCTGGCCTTCATCGCGCGCTGGGCCTTGGCGGCGCTGGTGATTTTCCTCATCCACGGGGCGCTGGTCTATATCGGCCTCTATTGGCAGCGCGACCAGGAGGGCGACCTTCCGGCCGCCGCCATGGTGATCGAACTGGCCGATCTCGCGGTGTCCTCGCCCTCGGAAACCCCGGACATCGCGCCCGGCCCGCCCATGGTGAAGGCCCCCGAGCCGGTGCCCGATGCCCCCGAGACGCCGGATGATTCGCCCCCGCCGCCCGAGCCGCAGGTGATGGAGAAGGTGGAGGAAGTGTTCGAGCTTCCCCCGCCCCCGCCCATGGCCGAAGTGATGCTGCCCCAGCAGAAGCCGGTGGAGGAGGTGAAGGAAAAGCCGAAGCCGCAGGAAAAGCCCGCCCCGCCGAAAAAGAAGGCCAGCCGCAAGCCGGCGGCGCCGACCACCACCGCCGCGCCGAAGACCGATGCGCCGGAGGCCACCACCGCTGCGGCTCCCGCCATCGGTGCCTCCTCCGCAAGGTCGGCGGCACAGGCGACATGGCGCGGGCAGCTGATGGCGCATCTCAACCGCTATAAGCGCTACCCCTCCGATGCCAATGGCGACAAGGGCATGGCGCGCCTGCGCTTCACCATCGACCGTTCGGGCCGGGTCGTATCCGCGAGCCTTGCCGGCTCGGCTGGATCGGCCGTGCTGGACCGGGAAGTGCTGGCCCTGATCCACCGCGCGTCCCCGGTGCCGGCGCCGCCGCCGGAAATCGGCGGCAGCACCATCAGCCTTACGGTGCCGGTGAACTTCAACCCGCGCTGAAGCTACGGCGTATCGGGCCGGGAAGGGCGGGCATGCCCGTGCCTCTCCGCCCGCGCCCAACCCGCCGCGCTCTTCCGCCCGCGCGCCCCCGCCGCCCGCGCAGGCCAGCCGTGCCGGAAAGGTGGGGCGCGGCTTTGGACTTGGCCGCCACCCTGTGCTAAGCGACCACCCCTGCCCAAGTTCGCGCCAGCCGTGCCGCGAGCCGGCGCAGCGAAACCCTCGGAGACCACCTTCATGGCCTCGCTCGACGCGAACCGCGCCTCCGTCACGGAGGATCTGAACCGCTTCTTCTCCGCGCCGCTCTCGGAGAGCGATCCCGAGATCGCCGCCGCCATCACCGCGGAGCTCGGTCGCCAGCGCGAGGAAATCGAACTGATCGCATCCGAGAACATCGTCTCGCGCGCGGTTCTCGAAGCCCAGGGTTCGGTGCTCACGAACAAATATGCCGAAGGCTATCCCGGCAAGCGCTATTACGGCGGCTGCCAGTTCGTGGACGTGGCGGAAAATCTCGCGATCGACCGGGCGAAGAAGCTGTTCGGCTGCGGCTTCGCCAATGTGCAGCCCAATTCCGGCAGCCAGGCGAACCAGGCGGTGTTCTTCGCCCTGATGCAGCCCGGCGACGTGTTCCTCGGCCTCAATCTCGCGGCCGGCGGACACCTGACCCACGGCTCGCCGGTGAACATGTCCGGCAAATGGTTCACCCCCGTCCCCTATGGCGTGCGCCAGGACGACCAGCGCATCGATTATGACGAGGTCGCCAAGCTCGCCGACCAGCACAAGCCCAAGGTGATCGTCGCCGGCGGCTCGGCGTACCCGCGCATCATCGATTTCGCGAAGATGCGCGCCATCGCCGATTCGGTGGGCGCCAAGCTCATGGTGGACATGGCGCATTTCGCCGGCCTGGTCGCGGGCGGCGCGCATCCGAGCCCGTTCCCGCACGCCCATGTGGTGACCACCACCACCCACAAGACCCTGCGCGGCCCGCGCGGCGGCATGATCCTGACCAATGACGAGGATCTGGCCAAGAAGATCAATTCGGCGATCTTCCCCGGCATCCAGGGCGGCCCGCTGATGCATGTCATCGCCGGCAAGGCGGTGGCGTTCGGCGAGGCGCTCCAGCCCTCGTTCAAGATCTATGCGCAGAATGTGGTGGAGAACGCCAAGGCGCTCGCCGAAACGCTGCGCGGCCACGGCTTCGCCATCGTCTCCGGTGGCACCGACACCCATCTCATGCTGGTGGACCTGCGCCCCAAGCGGCTGACCGGAAAGGTCTCCGAGGCGGCGCTCGGGCGCGCCCACATCACCACCAACAAGAACGGCATTCCGTTCGATCCCGAAAAGCCGTTCGTCACCTCGGGCGTGCGTCTCGGCACGCCGGCGGGCACGACGCGCGGATTCGGGGTGGCGGAATTCCAGCAGGTGGGCCACATGATCGCGGAAGTCCTCGACGTGCTCTCGCAGAAGGGCACGGACGAGGATAGCCTGGTGGAACAGGCGGTTCGCGGGAAAGTGGCCGAGCTTCTCGCGCGCTTCCCGATCTACAGCTGAGCGCGGGGGCGCCGGGGGGCTATCCAACATGCGGTGTCCGTACTGCGGAAGCCTGGACACCCAGGTGAAGGATAGCCGGCCGACCGAGGACAATACGGCCATTCGCCGCCGCCGGGTCTGTCCCGATTGCGGCGGCCGCTTCACCACGTTCGAGCGCGTGCAATTGCGCGAGCTGATGGTGTTGAAGCGGTCCGGCCGGCGGGTGCCGTTCGACCGCGACAAGCTCGCCCGCTCGGTGGAGATCGCCTTGCGCAAGCGGCCGGTGGAGCCGGAGCGGGTGGAGCGCATGCTCTCCGGCCTGGTGCGGCAATTGGAAAGCCTCGGCGACAGCGACATCACATCGCAGACCATCGGCGAATTGGTGATGGAAGGTCTTAAGCAGATCGACGACGTCGCTTACGTGCGCTTCGCCTCGGTCTATCGCAATTTCCGCGAGGCGAAGGATTTCGAGAGCCTGCTCGGCGAATTGTCGAACGACGGCGAGCCCAAAGTTTTCCCAGGCGGGGCCAAGGCTTTCCCAGGCGAGGCGAAGCCTTTCCCCGGCGAGGCGAAAGCGCCGCGCGGCGAGAGCGGGGCGGCCCCAGTGGTCCCCCCGGTACGCGAGGACTGATCCCATGGCAGCCCTTGAGGCGGTCATCTCCCCGCAGGAAGACGAACGCCTGATGGCGGAGGCGCTTCGGGTGGGACAGGAGGGCCTCGGCCGCACCTGGCCCAATCCCTCGGTCGGCGCCATCGTTGTGCGGCAGACGGAGCACGGCCCGAAGATCCTCGGCGCCGCCGGCACCGCGCCCGCCGGGCGGCCCCATGCCGAGCCTCTCGCATTGGCGCAGGCCGGGGAGGGCGCACGGGGCGCGACGCTCTATGTCACGCTCGAACCCTGTTCCCATTACGGACGCACCCCGCCCTGCGCGGACGCTGTGGTCGCCGCCGGCATCCGCCGGGTGGTGGCGGCGATCGAGGATCCCGACCACCGCGTGAAGGGCCGGGGGGTCGCGCGCCTGCGCGCCGCCGGCATCTGGGTGACGGTGGGGGTCGGCGCCGAACAGGCGCTGGAGGACCATGCCGGCCACATCAGCCGCGTCACGCGCGGCCGGCCCCATGTGCTGCTGAAGATGGCGGTTTCCGCCGACGGCAAGGCGGCGCTGCCCGGCCCGCGCCCGGCGGCGATCACCGGGGAGGAGGCGCGCGCGCGCGTCCATCTCATGCGTGCCCATAGCGATGCCATCATGGTCGGCATCGGCACCGTGCTGGCGGATGATCCCATGCTCACCTGCCGCTTGCCGGGCCTGGAAGGGCGCTCGCCGGTGCGTCTGGTTTTGGACAGCGATTTGCGCTTGCCGCCCACTTCCGCCTTGGTGCGCACCGCGCAGGAGGTGCCGGTCTGGGTCATCTGCGCGGAGGATGCCCCGCTCGGACCCGAGCGCGTCCTGGTGGACCTCGGCCTTGAAGTGCTGCGGGTGCCGCGCGCGAGCGACGGGCGGCTCGATCTCGGTGCGAGCCTGCATCTGCTCGGCCTGCTGGGCGTCACGCGCCTGATGGTGGAAGGCGGCCCGCACCTCGCTGCCGCGCTGCTGGATGCAGGCCTCGTGGATGAAGTGGCGCTGCTGCGGGGTGCGGGGACGCTCGGCCCCGATGCGCTCGACGCCGTGCCGGGCCGCGCGCTGGAGCGCCTTTCCGCCCCGGTGGGTTTCGTCGAGGTGGAGCATGCGGACCTTGGCCCCGACCATCTGACGCGGCTGCGCCGGCGCTGAGGCCACAAGGTCCGCCGCCCGCGCCAGACGCAAGGGCGCCATGCGCCGCCGCGCGCGCCCTCGCGAAAAAGGGACGCGATTTTCGCCGCGACATGCTCTAAGGGCGTGACATCTGGCTTTTGCGGCGTGACCCGCAGAGGGAACGGCCCGCAGAGGGATTTGGACGCACACCATGTTCACCGGCATCGTCACCGATCTCGGCCTTCTCACCGAGGTCACCGCGCATCACGAGGTGCGCACCCTCGCCATCGCCTCGGATTATGATCCCGCCGGCATCGCCATCGGCGCGTCGATCGCCTGTTCCGGCGTGTGCCTCACGGTGACAAGCGTGCGCGAAGGCGGACCCCGGCGCAGCCTCTTCACGGTGGATGCGGCGCCCGAGACCTTGGCCATCACCACGGTCGCGCACTGGCAGGCGGGGCGGCGCATCAATCTGGAGCGCGCGCTGGCCATCGGCGCGGAGCTGGGCGGGCATATCGTGACCGGCCATGTGGACGCCATGGCGAAGGTCTCGGCGCGCGAGGATTTCGCCGAGACCACCAAGTTCACCTTCGAGGCGCCGGCGGATCTCGCCCGCTTCATCGCCGCCAAGGGCTCGGTCTGCCTCGACGGCACCTCGCTCACGGTGAATACGGTGGACGGCACTTTCTTCACCTGCCTGCTCATTCCCCACACCCTGGCGGTCACCTCCTGGGGGGGCGTGAAAGCCGGCGACGACATCAATCTGGAAGTGGACCTGATGGCGCGCTATGCGGCGCGACTTGCGGAGTTCCCTCGCGGCGCGTACCCCTCGCGCCCAATTCAGGAGTGATTTGACATGGTCAGCACGCGCAACGAGCGCGCGGGCACCGCGGTGGAGCCGGTTTCCGGCGCGCGGGTGCTCATCGTGGAAGCCCGCTATTACGAGGCCCTGGCCGACGAACTGCTCGCCGGCGCGCGCGCCGCGCTGGAAGCGGCCGGGGTCGCGGTCGAGGTGGTGACGGTGCCCGGCGCGCTGGAAATCCCCATCGCCGCCGAAATCGCCATGGACGGCGCGGAAATCAGCGGCGAGCCCATCGACGCCATCGTGGCGCTCGGCTGCGTGATCCGGGGCGAGACCTATCATTTCGAGATCGTCGCCGGCGAATCCGCGCGCGGCCTCATGGACCTCGGCCTCGCCCATGCGATGCCGGTGGGCAACGGCATTCTCACCGTGGATACCGAAGCGCAGGCCTGGGAGCGCGCGCGCGTCTCCGAGGGCAATAAGGGCGGCGGGGCGGCCGAGGCGGCGCTGAACCTGCTGCGCCTCAAGCGCCGGGTGTCGGAATGAGCGAGACCGCGCCGAAACCCATGCGCAAGAGCCTCGCCCGCCTGGGCGCGGTGCAGGCGCTCTATCAGATGGACGTGGCCGGCACGCCGGTGAACGAGATCTTCGCCGAGTTCCAGAGCCATTGGCTCGGGCAGGAGGTGGAGGGCACGCAATATCCCGACGCCGACGTGACCCTGTTCAAGGACGTAGTGGAAGGCGTGGTCCGCGACCAGCGCACCATCGACCCCATGGTGGACAAGGCCCTCTCCGACGGCTGGCCGCTGCGCCGCGTGGAAGTGGTGCTGCGCGCGGTGCTGCGCGCGGGCGCGTTCGAGCTTTCCTCGCGCCCGGATGTGCCGGCCCGCGTCGTGATCGCCGAATATGTCAATGTCGCCGGTGCGTTCCTCGACCGCGACGAGACCGGCATGGTCAATGCGGTGCTGGACGCGCTCGCCCGCGACCTGCGCGCCAGCGAGTTCGCCCGCAGCGGAACCGATTGAGATGGCCGCGGACGGCGGTTCGGGCGAGGATGAATTCATCGGCCGGTTCTTCCGGCCCATCGCCAAGGATGCCGCCGCGCGCGGGCTGCTGGACGATGCCGCCATCCTCACCCCGCCGGCCGATTGCGACCTCGTCCTGACCAAGGATGCGGTGGTCGCGGGGGTGCATTTCTTTCCCGATGATCCGCCGGCCTCCATCGCCCGCAAGGTGATGCGGGTCAACCTCTCCGATCTTGCCGCCAAGGGCGCGCGCCCGCTCGGCGCGCTGCTGGCGCTGGCCTTGCCGCGCGATGTCACCGGCGCCTGGATGGAAGCCTTCTCCGCCGGCCTCGGCGCCGATGCGGACCTTTATGGCTGTCCCATTCTCGGCGGCGACACGGTGCGCACGCCGGGGCCGCTGACACTCTCCATCACCGCGTTCGGCGCCGTGCCGCGCGGGCGCTTCGTGCCGCGCACCGGGGCCCGGCCGGATCAGGCGATCGTGGTGTCCGGCACCATCGGCGATGCGGCGTTGGGCCTGCAATGGCGGCTCGATCCAGCGCGGCCGGGCTTTGCCGCCCTCGATCCCGCGCATATCGCCCATCTCGCCGACCGCTATCTGCATCCCCAGCCGCGCCTGGCGCTGGCCGGCGCGCTGCGCGACCACGCAGCGGCGGGCATGGATGTGTCCGACGGGCTGGTCGGCGATGTCGCGAAAATGCTCTCGGCCTCCGGCTGCGGCGGGCGGATCTTCGCCGCGCGGGTGCCGCTCTCTTTGGCCGCACGGGCGGCGATTTCCGCCGAACCCGCCCTGTTCGCCACGGCGCTGACCGGCGGCGACGATTATGAGATCGCCGCGACCCTCCCGCTTGCCGAGGTGGAGGCCTTTCTCGCGGCAGCGCGGGAGGCCGGAATTCCCTGCACGGTGATCGGCGAGACGCGGGCGGAAGGCGGGCTGGATCTGCTAGGCCCGGACGGCACTCACATCGTGCTGGATCAGCTGAGCTTCAGCCATTTCTGAGGACCGCCGCAGTGCGGTCGCGCGCGCGCCCTGATCCCGCCATTGCACTGCGGAACCAATCCCCTTGCCCACCGTTAAGCTGCGGCATCGCACTCCCGCACGGAGGCGGGTTGCGGCCCGACCTTCACCTATGAGGCCCGTTCATGCATCGACGCCAGGTCGTCCAGGCCGCCGCTTTTTTTCCGCTGATGGGGGCGCTGGGCGCTTCGTTCTTCGGCGGGTTGGCGGCCAATGCGCAGACCCCGGCGCCGGCGGGCGAGGGCACGCCGTTCGATGCCTATACCGTGCGCCAGCTGGCCCGCGAGCGCGCCGCCAAGCCCTACAAGGCCGGCGACCAGAAGCTGCCGTCCCAGCTCGACAAGCTGAGCTATGACGATTACCGCAACATCCGCTTCAAGCCGGACAAGGCGCTTTGGCGCGGCGAGAAGCTGCCGTTCCAATTGCAGATGTTCCATCGCGGCTTTCTGTTCCGCGACCGGGTGGATATCTCGATCGTCGCCGACGGCAAGGCGCGCCCGCTCGCTTATTCGCCCGATCTGTTCAATTTCGAGCACAATGTCGCAGCGCCCGATCCCAAGGACAATCTCGGCTTTTCCGGCTTCCGCCTGCATGCGCCCATCAACCGGCCGGACTATTTCGACGAGGTCGCCGCCTTCCAGGGCGCGAGCTATTTCCGTGCCGTCGGCAAAGGACAGGTCTATGGCACCTCGGCGCGCGGGCTGTCGGTGAAGACCGGCGATCCGGGCGGCGAGGAATTCCCGCTGTTCGTGGCCTATTGGATCGAGCGGCCGCGACCGGACACGGATTCGGTGGTGGTGCATGCGCTGCTGGACAGCCCGAGCGCGGCGGCGGCGTTCCGCTTCACCATCCGCCCCGGCGATCCCACCGCCATGGCGGTGGAGATGACGCTTTATCCCCGCACCGACATGGAGCAGGCCGGCATTGCGACACTCACCTCCATGTTCTTCTTCGCCCCCAATGACCGCAACGACGTGGATGATTTCCGCCCCGCCGTGCGCGATGCCGAAGGCCTCGCCATCGTCAACGGCCGGGGCGAACGGCTGTGGCGGCCACTCACCAATCCCAAGCGGCTGCAGGTGAGCCAGTTCATGGACTCGAACCTGCGCGGCTTCGGCCTGATGCAGCGCCAGCGCTCCTTCTTTGATTACCAGGACCTGGAGGCACGCTACGAGAAGCGCCCGAGCGTGTGGGTGGAGCCGATCGGCGATTGGGGCGAGGGGGCGGTCCACCTGATCGAGATCCCCACCCGCGAGGAGGTGCATGACAATGTCGTCACCTATTGGCGGCCCAAGGAGCCGCTGCGTAAGGGCGGAGAATATGCCTTCACCTATCGCCTGTATTGGGCCTGGGATCATGCGGAGGCCGCACCGCCCGCGCGCTTCGGCGCCACCCGCAGCGGCGCGGCCAGCGGCGGGCGCCTGTTCGTGGTCGATGTGGTGGGCGACACGCTGAAGGACATGGACATCACCACCCTGCGCGCCGACGTCTCGACCAGCGCCGGCACCGTGAAGGACGTGGTGTTGCAGCCCAACCCCGACATTCAGGGCTGGCGGCTCTCGTTCGTGCTCGATCCGCAGA
Source organism: Roseixanthobacter finlandensis (assembly GCF_043195105.2). Classification (NCBI taxonomy): domain Bacteria; kingdom Pseudomonadati; phylum Pseudomonadota; class Alphaproteobacteria; order Hyphomicrobiales; family Xanthobacteraceae; genus Roseixanthobacter; species Roseixanthobacter finlandensis. The sequence continues at coordinate 2,281,067 of NZ_CM195536.1, forward strand.
ATGCGGAGCTCGCCGAGCTGCGCGCGCAGATCCTGCGCGACACGGATGTGGTGTCGGAAGTGTGGGTCTATCGATGGACAGCCTGACCGATCGGCGCACTGTTGACCCGCGCGCCGTTCCGGCGGACGCGCCGCCGCACGAGGCCGCTTTGCCCGAGGCGATCGTGCCGGCGCTTCCGCGCGAATCCCCGCTGGCCATGCCGGTGCAGTCGCTCTCGATCCGCCCCCATGTGACGCGCCGGCCCGATACCGCGCCGGCGGGGCTCGCCTGGCGGCGGGTGCTGGTGATCGGCGGCGCCATCGCCATGACCGCTTATGCGGCGTGGGAAATGTATCTGGTGCTCTCGGTGGGCTCGCTCTCCTGGCTGGAAGGCGTGGTGCTGGTGCTGTTCGTGATCCTATTCGCCTGGATCGCCTTTTCCTGCACCAGCGCGCTGAGCGGCATCTTTTCCCTGCTGCATGCCGGCGCCGGGCCGCTCGGCATCGATCCCGACGCGCCCTTGCCGCAGGTGTCCGCGCGCACAGCGCTGCTGATGCCCTGCTACAACGAAAGCCCGGCGCGGGTGATGGCGGGGCTCCAGGCCACGTACGAATCGCTGCTTGCGACCGGGCAGGGGGACAGGTTCGACGTCTTCATCCTCTCCGACACCACCGATCCCGACGTGTGGGTCGCCGAAGAGGCCGGCTATCTCGCTTTGCGCGCGCGCACCGGCGGGGAGGGCCATCTGTTCTACCGGCGGCGGGCGAAGAATATCGACCGCAAGGCCGGCAATATCGGCGAATGGGTCACGCGCTTCGGCGGCGCCTATGAGAGCATGATCGTGCTCGACGCCGACAGCGTCATGACCGGCGATGCCATCGTGCGCCTCGCCGCCGCCATGGAGCAAAATCCGGGGGTGGGGCTGATCCAGACCCTGCCGATCATCGTCGGCGGGCGCACCTTGTTCGCGCGGCTCCAGCAATTCGCGGGGCGGCTCTATGGGCCGCTGCTGGCCCATGGCCTTTCCTGGTGGCATGGCAGCGAAAGCAATTATTGGGGCCACAACGCCATCATCCGCACCCGCGCCTTCGCGCAATGCGCGGGCCTGCCCCATCTGAAGGGCCGCAAGCCGTTCGGCGGACATATCCTGAGCCATGATTTCGTCGAGGCGGCGCTGATCCGACGTGGCGGTTGGGCTGTTCACATGGTGCCGGGCCTGGAGGGCAGCTATGAGGAAGGTCCGCCCTCCCTCACCGACCTTGCGGTGCGCGACCGGCGCTGGTGCCAGGGCAATCTGCAGCACGCCGCCGTGCTGCCGGGGCGCGGGCTCGCCTTCGTCAGCCGCCTGCATCTTCTGACCGGCATAGGCTCCTACATCACGGCGCCGCTCTGGCTGGCCATGCTGACCGCCGGCCTCCTGGTGTCGTTGCAGGGGCGCTTCGTGCCGCCGGATTATTTCCCCTCGCAATTCTCCCTGTTCCCGAGCTGGCCGGCGCAGGATCCGGTGCGCGCGGCCTGGGTGTTCGTCGGCACCATGTCGGTGCTCCTTGCGCCCAAGCTTATCGCCTATGTCCTGATGTTGCTGGATGGCCGACGCCGGCGCGGGTTCGGCGGCGGCATTTTGACGTTTCTCGGCGTGCTGCTGGAAACTCTGCTCTCCGGCCTGATGGCGCCGATCATGATGATCATCCAGTCGGCGGCGGTGGCGAGCATCTTGATGGGCCGCGATTCCGGCTGGCAGCCACAGCGGCGGGATGATGGCTCGGTGCCGCTCGGCGCCCTGTTGCAGCGCTACGGCTTTCATACGCTGCTCGGGATCGCGCTCGGCGTGGTGGCCTATCTGATTGCCGCGCCGCTGTTCTGGTGGATGAGCCCGGTCATTCTCGGCCTCGTGCTGGCGGTGCCGCTGGTGGCGCTCACGGCGCTGCGCGGGGCGGGGACGGGATTGCGCCGGCTCGGCCTGCTCATGGTGCCCGAGGAGCGCACGCCGCCGCAGGTGCTGGAACAGGCAGGCGCCATCGCCGAACGGCTCGCCGTGGAGCTGCGCGAGGGCGAGGCGGTGGCCCGGCTGCGGGGCGATGCCGGCCTGAGGGCGGCGCATCTTGCTTTCCTGCCGGACGGTGGCGCGCGCCGGCGCGGGGATCATTCCCCCGAACGCCTGGTGGCGCGAGCCAAGATCGCCGATGCCGCGAGCCTGCCGGAGGCACTCCGCGCGCTTTCCGCGCGGGAGAAGGCGGCGGCCCTTGGCGATGGCGAGGCGCTTTCCGCGCTGCTGGCCCTGGCGGACCCACACGGCTGAATTCCAGCCCTGAGCGCGCGCCGGTTCAAAACCGGGACGCGTGCGGGCGTGCCGGGGTGGTTTCGCCGGGTAGAAGCGCCGCGTGCCGCAGCGCGTCCACCACCGTTTCGGCGCAGGAGACGCTGTCCTTGCGGGCCCATTGGGTCGCATCTTCCCAGACCCGGTTATAGGTCCGCTCATAGATCAGCTTCGCGACGAATTCCGTCACGTCGCCCTGTGCGATATCTGCATGTGCCGCGTGCGTCGGTGTCATGTGGGCTCCTTGTGAAACCGGGAACGGGCGCGACTGCGTCCGTCCTCAGGTGGGCCCCCGCCCGTTGATCTCAGAGTACGGGGCGCGGGCGGCGGGGCGCTGCGTCCTCGTCGGTGTCGGAAGGGTCGGGCAAAGCCTGCGGGCCATGTCCACCGCCGTGGAAGCGCTCGGCACCGGGAGGCGGCATCTGCGGGGCGAGCGGCGCGCCGAACGCGAAGGCCAGCGGGCCGCGCGGCGGGCCGGGGGGCAGCGCCGCGGAAAGATCGGCAGCGCGCTGGAGCTGGTCTTCGCTGAGCTTGGCCTTCAGCGCCGTGAGCGCGTCGAGCACCGCCTGGGCCTTGGCGCCCTGTTCTGCCATGTGGTGCGCGATGGCCTCGGCACGCTGGAAGGCGGCGGGCTTCGGCTCGTCCTGCGGCGGCTTGGGCGGCTGGAGCAGCGCCAACACCGCATTGGTATAGGCGCGCCACACATCGAACTGGTCGGCGCGGATGCCGATGAAGGTCTCCATCGCCGCGAGCGCGGCGGAAGCGACCATCTGCCCGCCCAGGGGTGGAGGGCCGGCGAACGGGCCGGCATGAGGAGCGACGTCTTGTGCCGCCTCAGGTGCGCCCGGTCGCCCGGTGACGCCGGGCTGCCGGTCACGCGGACCGGGCGGAGTCGCTTCGGCCAATTGCACGGCGCGGGCGGTCATGGCGAACTGGCTCGTTCCTTCGCGGGCTGAAAGGCGGTCCGTGCTCTTCGCCGGAACGGTGGCGCCATCGGCGAAGGCAAGGCCGCCGGCCGCGAAGCCGGCCACGCCGATGCCGAGCGCCAGCACCACCGAGGGGGCGAGAATGGCCCGTTTCAACATGTGCGTCGTCCTCAAGTCGTTTTCGATGACCGGACGCTGCGCCTCTGCAATTGCCCCGGTATGGCGGTTGGTTTCTGGATGTTTCCGAAAATCGGGGATTTGTGAGCGGCCATTGCTGTGCGCATGATGGCAATGGAAAATTGCAATCCGCTGGCGGATCTTTGCGCCGCCTGCGCTAGAGCGATGGGGTCAGCAACGGGAAACTTTCAGTTGGAAGCGGCGCCGCATATTCTCGTGGTCGATGACGACCATGAAATCCGAAAACTGCTCGGTCGCTATCTCGCGAGCCAGGGGTTTCGTGTGTCCTTGGCCGCGAGCGGCCGGGAGATGGAAGAAAAGCTCACCACCAACCGCATTGATTTCGTCGTGCTGGATCTCATGCTGCCCGACGCCTCGGGCCTGGATCTGTGCCGGTCGCTGCGCTCGCGCTCGCGGGTGCCGATCATCCTCCTGACCGCGCTCAAGGAGGAGGTGGACCGCATCATCGGCCTTGAAGTCGGGGCGGATGATTATCTCGGCAAGCCGTTCAATGCACGCGAGCTGGTGGCCCGCATCCGCGCGGTGCTGCGGCGCATGCACGATGTGCCGCCCGACCCCGGCCTCGCGCAGAAATACAGCTTCTGCGGCTTCACGGTGGAGCGCAGCGCACGCCAGGTGCTGGATGCCCAGGGCGTGGACCTGGCCTTCACCGCCGCCGAATTCGACTTGCTGCTCGCCTTCCTGGAGCGGCCCGGCCGCATCCTGTCGCGCGATCAGTTGCTCGACATCACCCAGGGCCGGGAGGCGGGTCCCTTCGACCGCTCCATCGACGTGCTGGTGAGCCGGCTGCGGCGCAAGCTCGGGGACGCCGGTACGTTTCAGATCCTGAAGACCCAGCGCAATGGCGGCTATCAGTTTGCCGCGCGGGTGGAGACGCTCGAGACCGCATCGTGAAATCCCTGCGCGCGCGGGTGACGGCGCTTCTGGTGGTGGCGATCCTCCTCGTCCTCGTCCTTGCCACGGCGGTGTTTCTTCTGGTCAACGGCCGCCCGCGCCCGCTGTTCGAGAAGGCGGCGACCGCGAGCCAGCTCGCGCTGGTGCTGAAGATGGTCGAGAGCGGGGCGGATGCCGTCGCGGGCCCGGACATCGTTAGCGACACCCCGCCCGAAGGCATGGCCGATCCATTTGCCTCCCGGATGCTGACCGAGGCTCTGGGGCGACTGGGCGTCACCCGCGCCGTGACCGTGGTTTCGGAATTCGGCCCGGGGACCGCGCGCGAGGGCGCGCCGCCCTCCGGTGGCCCGCCGGACGAGGAGGGCCGAGGGCATCTGGCGCTGGTCCATCTCAAGGACGGCCGGTGGCTGAAATTTCCCATCGAGCAGCTCATGCTGCCCCCGCCGCCCGCGATTCCCTACGGTGTGCTGGGCTGGTTCGCCCTGGTCGCGCTTGGCGTCACGGTGGTGGTGGCGGTGGCGGTCCAGCGTCTGCTGCGGCCGCTTGCGCTCATCGAGCAGGCGGTCGATCAGGTGAGCGTGGACGGTTCGCTGCCGCAGCTCGCCGAAACCGGCTCCACCGAGGTGCGCGCGGCGGCGCGCACCATCAACCTGCTCTCCCACCGCCTGAAGATGGCGATGGACAGCCGCATGCGGATCGTCGCGGCAGCCGCGCACGATTTGCGCACGCCGCTGACGCGCCTGCGCCTGCGGGCGGAGTTCATCGAGGACGACGAAGAGCGGGAGCGCTGGTTCAACGATCTCGCCGAGCTCGACCACATCGCCGACAGTGCCATCCGCCTGGTGCGCGAGGAGGTCAGCGGTACGCCCGACGAGGACGTGTCGCTCGACGAGGTGGTTAAGGCCGTGGTGCGCGAGACCGGGCAAAGCGGCCTTAACGCCGATCTCGTGGAGATGTGCCCGCTGATCGTCGCCGGCAAGCCGCTCTCGCTCAAGCGGGCGATCCGCAATCTCGTGGTCAATGCGGCCACCCACGGGCGCGGCGCGCGGGTCTATCTGCGCGCGGGCGCAGGGTGTGCCTTGCTGCTGATCGAGGACGACGGGCCCGGCATTCCCGAACATCTGATGGCGCAGGTGTTCGAGCCCTTCTTCCGGACCGATCCGGCGCGCCAGGTGACGATTCCCGGCGCGGGCCTCGGGCTCGCCATCGCCCATGAGATCATCCAGCGGCACGGCGGCAAGCTGGTGCTCGCCAACAAGCCGTCCGGCGGCCTGATCCAGCGGGTGGAACTGCCCGCTGTCGACGAACATCAGGATTTGGCGGACCGCGATGCCTCGTGACTCAACGCGGCATCGCGTTGCGTCTGCCGCTTCGTTACGCGAACCGGAGCCCCGTTCGCCCGCAAACGCGCGCTAGGTCCGATCGACATTCACCGGCCTGGTGTATCGTCGAGGCGCCTCACGGCACATGCGCACGATTGCCTTTCTTTCACCGGTTGTCATGGCCGGGCGTGTCCCGGCCATCTACGCCGGGTCGCCCGAGCGGGCCTTGAAAGCCGGTACTGCGGTGCCGCGTGGATGCACGGGACAAGCCCGTGCATGACGATGCTCTGCTGCAATCGCGCCAAGCCATGCATGCCGATCCGGCTCTAGACCGCATTCACGAGGCTGCGGCCGTCGCGGCGGAGATAGAGCGCGGCGGTGGCCAGCAGGCCGCACAGGGCGGCGAAGCCGAGCCACAGGCCGGGCGCGGCCTTGTCTCCCGTCGCCTCGATGAGCCAGGTGCAGGCGGCCGGCGTGAAGCCGCCGAACAGAGCGGTGGCGAGGCTGTAGGCGAGCGAGAAGCCGGAGGTGCGCACGTTCACCGGCATCACTTCGGTGAGCGCCACCACCATGGCGCCGTTATAGCTCGCGTACAGGAACGACAGCCACAGCTCCACCAGCAGCATGCGGCCGAAGGTGGGATCGCTCACCAGCCAGGCGAGCGTGGGATAGCCCGTCACCAAAGCGAGCAGGGAAAAGCCCGCGAGCAGCGGCCAGCGCCCGACCCGGTCCGACAGCGCGCCCATGACCGGCAGCCAGAAGAAATTCGATACGCCAATGCAGAAGGTCACGATCAGGCTGTCGGCGGCGCTCAGCTTCAGCACCGCGCGGCCGAAGGTGGGAGTGTAGACCGTGATCAGGTAGAAGGAAACGGTGGTCATCACCACCAGCATCATGCCCGCCAGCACCAGCGGCCAGTTGGTGAGCATGGAGCGGAAAATCTCGCTGGCGTCGGGGCGATGCTTGCGCGCGAGAAACTCTTCGGTCTCCTGGAGCGAGGTGCGGATGACGAATATGAACGGCACGATCATGCAGCCGATGAAGAAGGGGATGCGCCAGCCCCAGTCGGACACCATCTGCGGGCTCATCCATTCGTTCAGGGCGAAGCCGAGCGCGGCGGCGACGATGATCGCCACCTGCTGGCTCGCCGACTGGAAGCTCACATAGAAGCCCTTGTGGCCGGGCGTCGCCATTTCCGACAGATAGACCGAGACCCCGCCCAGCTCCACGCCGGCGGAAAAGCCCTGGAGCAGCCGGCCGATCAGCACCAGCAGCGGCGCCAGCAGGCCGATGGTGGCATATCCCGGCACGAAGGCGACGAGAATGGTGCCGCACGACATGATGACCAGGGTCAGGATCAGGCCCTTGCGACGGCCGATCTTGTCCACATAGGCGCCGAGGATGATGGCGCCGAGCGGCCGCATCAAAAAGCCCGCGCCGAAGGTGCCGAAAGTCAGCATCAGGGAGGCGAACGGGTCGTGCACCGGAAAGAACGCCGCGGCCAGATGCGTGGCGTAAAAACCGAACAGGAAGAAGTCGAACATCTCCAGGAAATTGCCGCTGGTGACGCGGAATACCGTGGCGGCCTTCGAAGGGGATTTGCGGGGCAGGCTGGCGTCCATATGCGCGGCTTCGGTCATCGCGTTCTCCATGGGCCGTGCGGCCCCGTCCGCTGCAACCGCTTCTGGATAGGGAGCTTTTTGCCCGCAGGCAATGGCGGGCCGGGGCGTGCGGAGCGCTTGCGCGGAAGGTGTGGCACGGCGGTATCAGAGGCGGATCAAAAAATATATTGCGCGCGATTTAATCGTGAGCTATATGAATGGTCATGGGGTTGCCGCTTGGGCTCGCACATGGCGAGAGGGGTGGTTGCCGCAGCGTCCGAAACGGATTTTCAAAGGAGACATCCCATGTCTGTCGATGTGAAATACACCACCCAGGCCACTGCCACCGGGGGCCGCGATGGCCGCTCCACCACTGCCGACGGCACGCTCGACGTGAAGCTGACCACCCCGAAGGAGCTCGGCGGCGCTGGCGGCGAAGGCAATAATCCCGAACAATTGTTCGCGGCCGGCTATTCCGCCTGCTTCCTTGGCGCGCTGAAGTTCGTCGGCGGTCAGGAAAAGGTGCACATCCCCGCCGACGCCACGGTGACCGCCACGGTCGGAATCGGCCCGCGCTCGGAAGGCGGCTTCGGCATCACCGCTTCGCTGAAGATCTCGCTGCCCGGCATCGAGCGCGCCCAGGCCGAGGATCTGGTTGCCAAGGCGCATCAGGTTTGCCCCTATTCCAACGCGACCCGCAACAATGTGGACGTGGGCCTCGAAATCGCCTGAGCGATCTCGCGTCGGGGGGGCGGCCTCCGCAAGGGCCGCCGCCCTCACGCCACAAAAGAAAACCCCCGCCGCGGCCGAGCCGGGCGGGGGTCTTCGTTTCAGACGTCAGAAAGGCGAGGGCTCACCAGCCCGGACGGCAGTGCAGGCCGCCGTAGGGGCCGCGCCAGCACGCGCCGGGGCGCCAATAGGGGCCGTAGCCGTACCACCAGTCGATGAACAGGCTGGCGCTGGTGCCGGAGACCGGCTTCTCGTCGCTGAGCAGCTTGTAATTATAGACCAGCGTGTCGCCGGTGAGCACCGGGTTGGTGAGTTCCACCACGGCGGTCACGGGCTTGCCGTCAACGGTCACGGAGAGCGTGGCGTTGGGGGCGTCCTTCTGGAAGCTGTCCTTGCCGGTGTTCCAGAATTTCACGAAGTTCGCGGTCGGCGCATCGCCGGTCATCCGCTCGGGACGGTCGGAGAACATGAGGGTCTGGGGCGCGACGCCCTTCAGGGTGATCGTCTTGTCGTCGACCGTGACCGAATCGGCGACCTGAACGAACAACCAGTTGGCCGGCTTCATTTCCTCGGTATTGGCTGGCTTTGCGCCTTGGGCATTCGCCATGCCGATGGCACCGACCATCGCGAACAGCGCGCCGAAAATCACAGATTTCATCGATCTCTCCCGGGCAGGGTGAATCCGCACTACACGCGCACATTACCACCGCGCCCGCGCTTTACCAGAGCTCTCGTGCCTTTTGCTGGCGGGAAAAATGCTTGCCGGCTTATGGTTAAGATCGCATTGCGTTTTGGTGTCGCCGGCGCGGCATGTGTCAGTTAAATGAACTTGTGCGCAACCTTCGATCAGGTTTGCCACAGACTCGAATACTTCCAGAAACTGGGTGCTTCCCTGGGAAGGCGAAGGCGGCGGAAGTCGCCGCCGTCACGTTCAGCTGTCCAGCAGGCCGGCGAGCTTCAGCGCCACGCCCTGCGAGCCCTCCACCCGCAGCCGCCCGGTGGAGAAGGCCAGCATGGGGCCGATGCGCCCGGTGATGAGCTTGTCCAGCGTGTCGGTGGAGAGCTTGAGCACGGCATCGGCCTCGCCGGTGCCCTCGCTCACCTCCACGGCCGGGCCGGTGGCATCCAGCAGGATGGATTCGTCGGTGTCGGTCAGTTCGAACCGCACGCGATAGCCGAGCTCGCTCAAGGCGCCGGCGCGATCGTTCATGAGCTCGATGAGGGAGGAAAGGTCTGCCATGGTCGGTCCTGAAATGCGGGGCGCGGTGCCGCTGCGCCGCGTCCAAAGAAGGGGGCGCGCCCTCGGCACGCCCTGGGTTAGGATCAGAAGGCCGCGTCGTCCAGCGCCATCATGGATGCCTTGCCGGTCTTGATGGAGCCCCACAGGGCCGCCACTTCCGGCAACAGGCGATCGATGAAGAAGCGCGCCGTGACGATCTTGGCCTCGTAGAAGGCGGCCTCGCCATTGGCCTCGCCGCGCTTTTGCAGCGCCACTTCCGCCATGCGCACCCACATGTAGCCGAGCGCCACGAGCCCGAACAGCCGCAGATATTCCGTGGCCGCGGCGCCCGCCTCGTCCGGATCCTGCATGCCTTTCTGGGCGATATGGGCGGTGGCGAGCTGGAGCGCGCCGAACGCCTTGCCGAGCGGACCCACCAGTGGCCCGAGGTCGGGATCGTCCAGCTTGGCGTCGATATAGTTCAGCACCGGATGGAAGAAGGCGCGCAGATAGCGCCCGGTATGGGCGCCAAGCTTGCGCCCCACCAGATCCAGCGCCTGCACGCCGTTGGTGCCCTCGTAGATCATGGCGATGCGGGCATCGCGCAGATATTGCTCCATGCCGTGGTCGCGGATGTAGCCGTGGCCGCCATAGACCTGCACGCCGAGCGAGGCATTGGTGAAACCGAGATCGGTGAACATGGCCTTCACGATGGGGGTCATGAGGGCGGTGAAATCCTCCGCCTGCTGGCGCTCCTCCGGATCGTTGGAACGCTCCATCAGGTCGAGGTTGCGCGCCACCCAGCCGGACAGCGCGCGGCAGCCTTCGTTATAGGCGCGCATGGTCATGAGCGTGCGCCGCACGTCGGGATGCACGATGATCGGGTCGGCGGGCTTGTCGGGATATTTGGCCCCCGTCAGCGCGCGGCCCTGGAGACGTTCCTTGGCATAGGTGACGGCGCCCTGATAGGCGGCCTCGCCGACGCCGAGCCCCTGGGTGCCGACCGAGAGGCGCTCGGAATTCATCATGGAGAACATGGCCCGCATGCCCTTGTGCGGCTCGCCGACCAGCCAGCCCTTGGCATCGTCGAACGAGAGCTGGCAGGTCGCCGAGCCGTGGATGCCCATCTTGTGCTCGATGCCGGTGCACTGCACGCCGTTGCGCATGCCGGGCCGGCCATCTTCCGTCGGCAGGAATTTCGGCACCAGGAACAGGCTGATGCCCTTGATGCCCTTGGGCGCGTCCGGCAGGCGGGCCAGCACCAGGTGGATGATGTTCTCGGTCAGGTCGTGCTCGCCGGCGGAGATGAAGATCTTGTTGCCGGTGATGGAATAGCTGCCGTCGTCCTGCGGCTCCGCCTTGGTGCGCAGCAGGCCGAGATCGGTGCCGCAATGGGGCTCGGTGAGGCACATGGTGCCGGTCCAGCTGCCCTCCACCATCTTCGGCAGATAGCGTTCCTTCAACTCCTGCGAGGCGTGGTTCTTCAGCGCGATATAGGCCCCGTGGGTGAGGCCGGGATAAAGGCCGAAGGCAAGGTTGGCCGAGCACATCATCTCCTCGATGAACTTGGTCACGCTCGCCGGCAGGCCCTGGCCGCCCCATTCCGGATCGCAGGCGATGCCGTTCCAGCCGCCCTCGCGATAGGTGTCATAGGCCTGCTTGAAGCCCTTGGGCGTGCGCACCACGCCGTTCTCATAGGTGCAGCCTTCCTGGTCGGCGGCCATGTTGATGGGCGCCAGCACCTCGGTCACCAGCTTGCCGGCTTCCTCCAGCACGGCGTCGATGAGATCCGGTGTGACCTCTTCGAGGCCCTTCATGTCCTTCAGGCTTTCGCTGCCATGCAGTTCGTGCAGCACGAAGCGCATGTCGCGGAGCGGGGGCTGATACGTCTGCATGGTCGCTCTCCCGTGATTTTTGACTTTGCGAAAAGCTCCCTCTCCCGCTTGCGGGGGAGGGGCGGGGAGGGGGCCATCAAGCAGGGCACCATTTGCCAAACTGCGATCGTCCGCCTTCCCCCTCCCTAGCCCTCCCCCGCAAGCGGGAGAGGGGACCGTTCAGGCGATACGGCTCAGTTCCGCAGCGGACGGCCGGTTTCCAGCGTGTGCTCGATGCGGGCGAGCGTCGCGTTGGTCTTGATGAGGCGCATGAAGTTCGCCCGCTCAAGCTCCAGCACCTGGGCTTCCGTGACCGGCTCGATATGGTCCGCCTTGCCGCCGGACAGAACCTCCGCGAGCGCGCCCGCCACCACCAGGTCATGCTTGGTGGCCATGCCGCGCTTATGGAAACTCTCCGCCGCCATCACCAGGGCGGTCTTGCCGGAAGGGCCGGGCAAGGTGAGGTCCTTCGGCTTGGGCGGCACGTAGTTTTCCGCCAGCGCCAGGGCCTTGGCCTTGGCATCCGCCAGCAGGCGGTCGCGGTTCATGGTGATGCCGTCGGTTTCGCGCAGGAACAGATATTCCTTCGCCTCGGCGGCGGATTTCGAGACCGTGGCGACGCTCACCAGCTCGAACACCTTCGAAGTGGCGGGCATGGGCCCCTTGGGCATGCCCTTGGCATTCTGCCAGCGGGTCAGCATCTCCTTGCAGCCGCCCCAGCCGGGCAGCAGGCCGACGCCGCATTCCACGAGGCCGATATAGCTTTCCGCATGGGCCTGCACCGCATCGGAATGCAGCAGGATCTCGCAGCCGCCGCCGAGCGCCATGCCGGCAGGTGCCGAGACGACGGGGAAGGGGGCGTATTTGAGGTCCTGATAGGCCTTCTGCCCGGTGGCGACCAGCTTCTCCACCTCGCCGAACGCCGCGATGTTACAGGCGAACAAAGCGAGGCCGAGATTGGCGCCGACCGAGAAATTGGTCCCCTCGTTATAGATCACGAGCGCCTTGTACTTGTCCTTCACCAGGCGCGTCGCCTTGCCGAGCAAGGTGATGATGCCTTCGTCCAGCGAATTGCCCTTGCTGGTGAATTCCAGGCACACCACGCCGTCGCCGATGTCCCACAGCGCCGCCGAGCCATTCTTCATCAAGGGCTCGCTGTGAAGCTTGATGTCGGCGAGCAGCAGCACGCCGTCCGGGCGCACCACGTCATGATAGGCGCCGTCCAGCCCGAGATATTGCCGCTTGCCGCTCTCCACCCGGTAGAAGGGCTTGGTCTCGGCGCTGGCGAGCAAAGCGGGAATCTCTTCCCCATCCGCCTTCAGGCGGGCGATGAGGTTTGCCGCGCCGATCTTGTCGATCAGCTCGAACGGCCCCCATTTCCAATTATAGCCGAGGCGCATGGCCTCATCGATGGCGACCACATCGTCGGCAGCCTCGCCCACCAGGCGGGCGGCATAGGCGAGGGTGCGCCCCATCACTGCCCAGGCGTAGCGCCCGGCCGCGCCGGGGGCGGAGAGAAGGGCGAGGAGATCCTTGCCGCCGCCGTCCTCAAGCTCCGGCAGCGCCGCCTTCTCCTGCGGGCGATATTCGCCGGTTGAAAGATCGATGGCTTCCTTCAGCTTGCCGCCATTCTCGCGGTTCAGGCGATAGAAGCCGCCCTTGCCCTTGCGGCCCGTATATCCGGTCTCGATCATGGTCTTGACCAGGGGGATATCGCGCAGGGTCGCATGGAAGGCATCGCTCTTGGGAAGCGCGCGCTCCAGGCTGCCCTGGACGTGGGGCATCAGGTCGAGTCCGATGAGGTCCAGCAGGCCGAAAATGCCGGTCTTGGGAATGCCGAACGGGCGGCCCATGACGGCGTCCGCCTCTTCCACCTTCAGGCCGGTCTCGATCGCTTCGCCCACCGCGAGGTTGAGCCAGAAGGTGCCGAGGCGATTGGCGATGAAGCCGGGCGTGTCCTTGCAGGTCACCACCGTCTTGCCGAGCTTCACGTCGGCGAAGGCCGAGACCTTGGCGACGGTGGCGGGGTCGGTGTGCGGCCCGGCGACGATCTCCAGCAGCCGCATGTAGCGCGGCGGATTGAAGAAATGGGTGATGAGGAAATCGCGGGCGAAGCTTTCCGGCAGACCGGCGGTCAAATCGCCCAAGGGGATGGTGGAGGTGTTGGACGACACCGCGCTCCCCGGTGTGCGGGCGGCCTCGATCCTGGCATAAAGCGCCTGCTTGATGTCCAGCCGCTCGATCACCGCTTCCACGATCCAGTCGCAGGAGGCGAGCTGGTCGAGATGGTCCTCGGTATTGCCGGGGGTGACGAGCTTGGCGGCGGCTTTCGACATGAAGGCGGCGGGATCCGCCTTCAACAGGCGGGCGATGGCGCCTTCGGCGATGGCATTGCGATTGATCGCACCCTCGGGGACGATGTCCAGCAGCAGCACCGGAATGCCCGCATTGGCCACATGGGCGGCGATGCCGGCGCCCATGACGCCGGCGCCGATGACGGCGACCTTCTTGATTTCGTTCATCTCGCGCGCTCCCGGTCAGATGCGTTCGAGAACGGTGGCGATGCCCTGCCCGCCGCCGATGCACTGGGTCGCCAGCGCATAGCGCCCGCCCTCGCGCTGGAGCAGGGCGGCCGCCTTGCCGACGATCCGCGCGCCGGTGGCGCCGAGCGGATGGCCGATGGCGATGGCGCCGCCGTCAATATTGATGGTGTCCTCGCGCAGCCCGAGATCGCTGATGCAGGCCAGCGCCTGGGAGGCGAAGGCTTCGTTCAGCTCCACCACGTCGAGATCGCCGACATGGATGTTGGAGCGCGCCAGCGCCTTGCGGGTGGCGGCGACGGGACCGATGCCCATGATTTCCGGCGCGCAGCCCGCCACCGCGACGCCGCGCAGGCGGGCGAGCGGGGTGAGGCCGTGCTTCTCGGCATAAGCTTCGGTGCAGACCAGCACGGCGGAAGCGCCGTCGGTCAGCGGCGAGGAGGTGCCGGCGGTGACGGTGCCGTTTTCATCGAAAGCAGGCTTGAGGCCGGCGAAATCCTCGGCCTTGGCCTCGGTGCGGATGCAGCCGTCCACGTCCACGCTCTTGCCATTGATGCGGATGGCGACGATCTCATCCTTCAGCCGACCCTCGGCCTGGGCTTTCGCGGCCTTCTGCTGGCTCTTGAGGGCGAAGGCGTCCTGATCGGCGCGGCTGATCTGCCATTTGCGCGCGACGTTTTCGGCCGTGTCGCCCATGCCCATGTAGGCGGCATGGTTCTTTTCATAAAGGGCGGGGTTCGGCATCGGGTTGAAGCCGGTCATGGGCACGCGGCTCATGCTCTCGACCCCCGCGCACACGAACACCTCGCCGGCGCCGAGCTGGATCTGTCCGGCGGCCATGTGGATCGCCTGCATGGAGGAGCCGCAGAAGCGGTTCACGGTGACACCGGCGACCGATTGCGGCAGGTCGGCGATCATGCCGATGAGGCGCGCCACGTTGAAGCCCTGTTCGGCCTCGGGAAAGGCGCAGCCGACGATGAGATCCTCGATGTCCTCGGGATTGACCTTCGTGCGGGCAATCAGCTCGCGCACAACCTGGGCGGCCATGTCATCCGGGCGGACGCGCGCGAGGTCCCCCTTCTTGGCGGGCGCGAAAGGCGAGCGGGCATAGCCTGCGATAACCACGTTCTGCATGGGCTCTCCTACCAGATGTCTTTTGTTGCCAAGTGTTCTTGTTCGGATATCAAGTGTTCTTGTTAGGTGTCGGATGTTCTTGCGTATGGCATCAAATAAATCGTCGCACACATTCAATATTTGAACTGGTGCCAGGGCGTTTCGTGCGAAAGCGACCAGCGGCGGGTCTGCCCGATCATGGCGCGCCATTCATGACGCCCGATAGACGCCCGCTGACATTTGCGGCGCGCGGGCAGGGACCCGCAATGGCGCGCCCGGGCTGAGGCACCGGGACGGAGCGCGGTGCCTCAGCCAGCGATGCGCTTGGAGGCGACTTCCTGCTTCAGGGCCTCCTCGGTCTGCGCCTCGATCTCCTTCAGCTCGACGATGGTTTCCTCCAGCGCCAGGCGCTGGTCCTCGAGCATCTCCAGGCGCGTGCGCACCTGCTTCAGCAGCAGGCGGATCTGCTCGATCTGGGTCGGATCGACATCGTACAGGTCAAGGTAATCCTTGATTTCCCGCAGGCTGAAGCCGAGCCGCTTGCCGCGCAGGATCAGCGCCATTCGCGCCCGATCGCGCTTGGTATAGACGCGGATATTGCCGGCACGGCGGGGCGTGATGAGCCCCTTGTCCTCGTAGAAGCGGATGGTGCGGGCCGTGACGGCGAGATCGCGCGCCAGCTCGGTCACGGTGAAGAATGTGTCGGTTATGGCACCGGAGGCGCCGCGCTTAACTACCACTGTCGCACCCTTACCTATACGTCATCCAACGAACGGCAGGATACATGCTTTAACCTTGGGCGCAAGCCCCTGCCCGCGCGGCCCGGAAGACATGGGTTTGGTGAGCTTTATGCCAATATTGCGATGCGAAAGATTCGGATCGCTCATCAGGGCGATGCACAATGACTCAACCTGTGCCAGGCACCCTCTTCCAGTGGAAAAAGGTCAATCCAGCTGTCGTATCACTATCGATCCGATCGGAATTCAATAGTTCAGAAGGAGACATCTATCTCGGAGACGTTGCACGTCTGCCACAGAAGGGTGGTTAAAGTCATTTTCGGACATCATAGGGCGATAGTCCGGTTGACGCTGCCAGCCGAATAGGCATCTTTGTTGACGTATAGGGCATCGCAAGCACTGATACGTGCGCCGCACAAAGACGGGATGCCTGTCGGAAACGCAACCTTAGGGGGCATCATGTCCAAACGTCACGCTATCGCCTGCACCGGTACCGCCGCCTTGATGATGCCGGCCTTGTTGCTGGGGGGCGCTTCAACCGCCTCGGCGGGCGGGTTCGGCCTGCGCGAGCAAAGCGCCTATTATCAGGGCACATCGTTCGCCGGTAACGCCGCGGGCGGGGCGGGCCTTGCCTCCATGTATTGGAACCCGGCGGCCATGGGCTTTGCCCCCGGCCTCTCGGTGGAAGGCAATGTCACCTATATCGCCCCCCATGCCTCGATCGACGTGATCGGCGCCCGCAGCGCGCTCGGCACCAATCTGGGAAATGTGGGCGTCGGCGATATCGTCGACAATGGCACGCTCCCCACCAGCTATATCAGCTATGCGTGGGATCGCTGGGCGGTGGGCCTCGCCGTGACCTCGCCCTACGGCCTCATCACCGACGCGCCGTGCAACTGGTCCGGCCGTTATTATGGCTGCTACAGCCGCATCTTCGACATGAACGCCACCACATCGGTGGCCTATAGGGTCAACGACTGGCTGACCCTCGGTGGCGGTGTCGTGATCAATTACATCGACGCCAAGCTGAACCAGGCGCAGATCCTCACCGGCGCGCCGTCCTATCTTCAGGGTTCCGCCGAAGTGAACGGCGACGATTTCGGCGTCGGCTTCACCCTCGGCGCCCTGTTTACCTTGCGCCCCGGCACCACGCTCGGCATCGGCTATCGCTCGGCCGTCGACCAGAATCTCAGCGGCTCCGTCACCTCGTCTCTGCCCATCGGCACGATCGCCGGTCAGGCGCCCGCGACCGCCGGCCTGAACCTGCCGGACCAGATCACCGCCAGCTTGCGCTCGCAGCTCGATCCGCGCTGGACCGTGCTCGGAACGGTTGAATGGACCAACTGGTCCAACCTTCAGCAGCTGGTCATCCAGCCGAACAGCGCGGTCCCCTCTGCTCCCTCGATCCTGTCGCTGCATTGGCAGGATGGATGGTTCTTCTCCGGCGGCGTCGAATATCAGTGGGACCCCAAGCTGACCCTACGCGCCGGTCTTGCTTATGAAATTTCCCCTGTCACCGACGAATACCGCACCCCGCGCCTGCCGGACAGCAATCGCCTTTGGCTCTCCGGAGGTCTGACCTATGCGTGGACGGATAATCTCAGCATTGATCTCGCCTATACTCACATCTTCGGTGACAGCGGCCCGATCAACCTGTCCCCGCTTGATACGGCCAATCTCACCCGTGGCGTGCTGGTCGCCGAAGTGAATAACGCCTATGTGGATATCGTGTCGGTCGGCGTGCGCTACCGCTTCGACTCTGTGCCGGTGAAGACCGCCCTCATCACCAAGTGAGGTGAGCGGGGCGCGGCCGGGAAAGCGTACCAGGCTTCGCTTTCCCGGCGCAATTGCGCCCCATGATGCGCGCGGTGGCACCTTCAGGCGCCCCGCAAGCAAGAGAGGCCGGCGCCGTGTCACACGGCGAAGTGCGCCTCCATCGAGAGGGGAAACAGAGATGCTTGATCGCAATCAGGACGCAGGCATCGCGGCAGCGCCGGTGAACGACCTGCTGGACGTCAGCGTGGCCGAGCATGGGGCGCGCCCGGCCATGAATTTCATGGGCCGCAAATGGACCTATGCCCAGCTGGGCGCGATGGTCGATGCCGCCGCCGCCGGGCTCCAGCGCCTCGGCGTGCGCAAGGAGACGCGGGTCGGCCTGTGCCTGCCCAATACGCCGTATTCGGTGATCTTCTATTACGCGATCCTGCGCGCCGGCGGCATCGTGGTGAATTTCAGCCCGCTTTACGTGGAGCGGGAGCTGGCCAACCAGATCCGCGATTCCGGCACCACGATCATGGTGGTCCCGGACCTGAAGGTGATCCATTCCCGCGTCGCCGCCGTCGCCGCGGAAGCCGGTCTGAAGTCGATCATCGTCTGTCCGTTCGCACAGGTTCTGCCCTGGTTGAAGGGGCTGCTGTTTCCGCTGCTGCGGCGCAAGGACCTGGCGGAATTTTCCCGCGAGGATGGCCGCCATATCCGCTATCAGGACCTAGTGCGCGATGTCGGCCGGCCGGCGCCGATCTCGGTCGATCCGCTGCGCGATGTCGCGGTGCTGCAATATACCGGCGGCACCACGGGCATTCCCAAGGGCGCAATGCTGACCCATGCGAATGTGGTCGCCAATGCGCGCCAGGTGATGGCGCACGTCAATTGCCTGGAAGTCGGCGGCGAGCGGGTGCTCGGTGTGCTGCCGCTGTTCCACGTATTCGCCATGACCACGGTGATGAACATTCCCATCGCCGCCGGATCGGAAATCATCCTCGTGCCGCGCTTCCATCTCGGCGACCTGCTGGCCACCATCGCCGCGCAGAAGCCGACCCTGTTTCCCGGCGTGCCGACCATCTACACGGCGATCAATAATGCGCCGGACCTCGCCAAATATGATTTGTCCTCGCTGCGGCTGTGCATTTCCGGCGGCGCGCCCTTGCCGGGCGAGGTGCGCCACCGCTTCGAGGAACTGAGCGGCTGCAAGCTGGTGGAGGGCTATGGGCTGAGCGAGACCGCACCGGTGCTCACCGCCAATCCGCCGCTCGGCGTCATCAAGGACGGGTCGGTCGGCACCGCGGTTCCCGGCACGCAGATCGAGATTCGCGATCTCGCCGATCCCACCCGCTTGGTTCCACTGGGAGAAAAGGGCGAGGTCTGCGCACGCGGCCCGCAGGTGATGGCAGGCTATTGGAACCGGCCGGAGGAAACCGCCCACGCGTTCGTGGACGGCGCGTTCCGCACCGGCGATGTCGGCTATCTGGATGCCGACGGCTATCTGTTCCTGGTGGACCGCATCAAGGACGTGATCCTGTGCGGCGGATATAATGTTTATCCGCGGATGATCGAGGAAGCGCTCTATCTGCACCCGGCGGTGGCGGAATGCGTGGTGATCGGCGTGCCGGACAAATATCGCGGCCAGAGCCCCAAGGCCTTCGTGACCCTGCGCGCGGAGGCGCACGCGACGCCCGAGGAATTGCTCGCCTTCCTGGCCGAGCAAGTTTCGAAGATCGAAATGCCGAAGGACGTGGAGATCCGCGACACCCTGCCCAAGACCCTGGTGGGCAAGCTTTCCAAGAAGGAACTGGTGGAGGAGGAGCGGCGCAAGCACGCCCAGGCCTGAGTGCGCAGGCCAGAGTGCTCAGGCCCGAGCGCGGATGGCGCCGCGCGCTGCGCCGAAATGCTCCACGGGGCGGCGGCGCGGTGGGGTAGGATGCTGCGGGAACACCCCACGGCCAGCGGCGTTGCGGAAGCGAGAGGCATAGCGCCGCCGAGGGAAGGACGCCGCAGATGGACACCGCATATGGGCTTTGAAACACGCGTGGCGCGCGGGGTGGCTGTGGGCTGCCTCGTTGCCACCGGCTTCCTGGTCGCCTGGCTGGTGTCCGATCTCATCCTGCTGATCTTTGCGGCAGTGCTGATCGCGGTCGCGCTGCATGCCCTGGCCGAGCCGATCGCGCGCGCCACCCGGCTGCCGCAACGGGGCGCGCTCGCGGTGGCCGCGCTTCTGGTCGCCATAGTCATCGGGCTCACGCTCTATCTCTTTGGCAGCCTCATCCGTGCTCAGGTGATTGAACTGGTGCAGCGCCTGCCCGAGGCCTGGGCAGAGTTCCGGGACCGCTTCGGATTGCAGGGCCTGACCGACGATCTGATTCGCCGCGCGGAAAATGCGGTGCCGTCGGGCACGACGGTGCTGACCGCGCTGCGCGGCTTCACCAGCAATGTCGCCAACGTTTTCCTCGGCCTGTTCCTGGTGGTGGTCGGCGGCATTTATCTCGCCATCCAGCCGCATCTGTACCGCCGGGGCATTCTCCTCGTGTTCCCGGAAGACTGGCGGCTGCAGGTCGACACCGCGCTGGACCGGGCGAATCTCGGCCTGCGCAATTTCCTTAAGGCGCAGCTCCTGGCGATGATTCTGGTGGGCGTGCTGAGTGGCGTCGGCCTGTCGATCATCGGCATACCTTCAGCGTTCGCGCTCGGCCTGTTCACCGGGCTCGCGGAATTTGTTCCCATGATCGGTCCGGTTGTGTCGGCGGTGCCGGCGTTGCTGCTCGCCTTCACCGTGGGCTATGAGGAGGCGGCCTGGACGCTCGCTCTGTTCGTGGTGGTGCAGCAACTGGAAGGCAATGTCATTTCCCCGCTGTTGCAGCAGGAGATGGTTTCCATCCCCCCGGCGGTCAGCCTGTTCGCGGTGGTGGCGTTCGGCACATTGCTCGGACCGCTCGGCGTGCTGCTGGCGACGCCGCTGACGGTGGTGGTGTTCGCGGTCTGGCGGCGCGAGGCGCTTGCCGGTCCGGCGGGGCAGGGCGCGGCCGTGGAAGAGGTTTCTGGGCAAGAAGGTTCCGGAAACGGCACGCCGCCGGCCTGAGGGCGCTGGTGCGAAGGCCGTGCACGGCGGGCGCAAGCAGCTTGAGCGCGACCATAAGGCGCGTTTGAAACCCGCGCGCATCGGATTGTTTGCGGTGGCGTGGGCGCCGTGTATGTTCGCGCGCCCGTTCTCGACCATGCCCCGCCAGCGCCGCAGCGCCGGTGCGCGGCATGATCCAACCTCTTTACGCGGTACGCATTCCGGCGAGGGGATCTTGTGCCCATTCCCGGTCGTGCCAGGGAAAATGCGCGCATGGCTCGCGATATGCTGGATGCGACCCCGATCCAATCCCGCGACGCGTTGGTCGCCTGGATCGAACAGGGGAACAAGCCGGAATCTGCCTTCCGGCTCGGCACCGAGCACGAGAAGATCCCCTTCACCCTCGGCCGGCATGAACCCGTTCCCTATGAGGGGGAAGCGGGCATCCGGGCGGTTCTGGAGGGCATGCAAAAGCTCTCCGGCTGGGAGCCGATCCTGGAAGGCGAGACCTTGATCGGCCTTGCCGACCCCGACGGCGGCGGGGCCATCTCGCTGGAGCCGGGCGGGCAATTCGAGCTGTCCGGCGCGCCGCTCCTGACGATTCACGAGACCTGCTCGGAGATCAACACGCACCTGACGCAGGTCCGCCAGGTGGCCGAGCCCCTCGGCATCGGCTTTCTCGGCATCGGCATGAGCCCGAAATGGACCCGCGCCGAGACCCCGGTGATGCCCAAGGGCCGTTACAAGATCATGGCCAATTACATGCCGAAGGTCGGCACGCTCGGCCTCGACATGATGTTCCGCACCTGCACCGTCCAGGTGAATTTGGATTATTCCTCGGAAGCGGACATGGTGCGCAAGCTGCGGGCGAGCCTCGCGCTCCAGCCCATCGCCACCGCCTTGTTCGCCAATTCCCCCTTTACCGAAGGCAAGCTGAACGGCTTTCTCTCATTCCGCTCACAGATCTGGCGCGACACCGACAACCAGCGCGCCGGCATGCTGCCCTTCGCCTTCGAAACCGGTATGGGGTTCGAGCGTTACGTCGACTATGCGCTTGATGTGCCGATGTATTTCGTCAAGCGCGGCGATGCCTACATCGATGTTGCCGGCTCCTCCTTCCGCGATCTTCTCGCCGGGCGCCATCCCGCGCTGCCGGGCGAGACCGCGACCTTGTCGGATTGGGTCAATCACCTCTCCACCATCTTCCCCGAAGTGCGGCTGAAGCGCTTTCTGGAGATGCGCGGGGCGGATGCGGGGCCGTGGGCGGAACTATGCGCCCTCCCGGCGCTGTGGGCCGGTGTGCTGTATGATTCCGTCAGCCTCGATGCCGCGCTCGACCTGGTGAAGAATTGGACCGAGGCCGAGCGGCAGGCGCTGCGCGACGACGTGCCCCGCCTCGCGCTCGATGCCAGCATCGCCGGCCGCAAGGTGCGCGATATCGCCGCCGACATGGTGGCCCTCTCCGAGGCCGGCCTGAAGCGGCGGCGGCATCTCGACAGCCAGGGCCGCGACGAGACGCGCTTCCTCGCCCCGCTGAAGGAGGTGCTCGCCAGCGGCAAGACCCCGGCGGAAAAGCTGCGCGACCTCTATCTCGGCCCCTGGAACGAATCGGTGGAGCCGGCCTTCACGGCGCTCGCTTACTGAGCCGACCGACCCGGGTACGGCGGTACATATGTGCCTCGCGCATGGCGGCCATGCGCGGGCGGGTGGTTCGCGCAGCGTCCGGGTGGGGTCTAACGGACCATCTCCCGGAGTTTGGAATTCAATGGCCGCGCCTCCGCCTCCCGCCGCCCCGACCGTGTTCGGCCCCGTGGAGGCGACGCTTTATGCCGCGACCGTGCTGCTCTGGGGCACCGGCTGGCTACCCCTGCGCCTGCAATTGGGCGTCGTCGCGCCGGAGGTCTCCGGCATGCTGCGCTTCCTCGTCGCCGGGGCGATCATGTTCCTGGCGGTGGGCTTTTCCGGCGGCCGGCTCGCCTTTAGGCCGCGCGATCATCTGCTGTTCGCCGGGCTCGGCGCGTGCCTGTTCTCGCTGAATTTCCTCACCTTCTATTATGCCGGCTACCATCTGAAATCCGGCGTGATGTCGGTGGTGTTCTCGCTCGCCTCGGTGTGCATCCCGGTTCTGTCGGCGGCGATATTCGGCACCCGCCTGACCGCGCGCATCCTGGTGGGCACCTTGCTCGGCGTGGGCGGCATTGCTTTGGTGTTCGAGCCGAGCCTTGTGGAAACCGGCTTCGACGGGCCGGTTCTCATCGCGCTCGCGCTCGCGATCGCCGGCACGGTGCTGTTCTCGCTCGGCAGCCTGTTGACCGGCGTGGTCTCGCGGCACGGCCTGCCGCTGTTTTCCGCCACCGCCTGGGGCATGGCCTATGGGTGCCTGGTGTTCTTTCTGGCGACGCTGGTCTCCGGCGCGCCGGTCCAGGTGGAATGGACGCCGCGCTATCTCGGCGCGCTCGCCTATCTGATCGTCGGGCCGACCCTGCTCGGCTTCGCCATCTATCTGCAATTGATTCGCCGCATCGGCGCGAGCCGCGCGGGCTATGGCACGGTGCTGTTTCCGCTGGTGGCGCTCGTCATCTCCACCGTGTTCGAGGGCTATCACTGGACGCTGGAAGCCGGCCTCGGCGTCGCCCTGGTGCTCGCGGGCAATGTGGTGGTGCTGACCAAGGGCCGCGCGGCGGCGCGCTGAGGTTATTCGGCGGCGTCGGACTCGGTGACATTGTCCAGCCCCTGGATGATGTGGAGCGCGAGCGCGTCGGCGAGCGTGTTCGGCTCGTGGCGATTGCGCAGCAAGGCGATGTCGCAGGGCGGAAGGGGCGGGTAGCCGTCCGCCGGCCCGAGCACGCGCATGCCCGGCCGCAAAGCCGATTCGGGAAAGACGCTGATGGCGAGGCCCGCCAGGACGGCGGCGGAGACGGCACCGGCATTGGGGCTGGTATAGAGCACGCGATGGGCGCGCCCGCAGGCGGCAAGACGCGTCACCGCCGCGTCCCGCCATACGCAGGTGGGGCGGCCGAGGGCGAGCGGCACCGGGGTTTCGAGATGGGCGGCATGCCGCGCGGAGCCGACCCAGAGCAGCCGCTCGCGGCGGATCACCTGCGAATCGCGGGCCGAGGTCTCGGTATAAGTGATGATGGCGAGATCGAGCGTGCCGGCCTTGATGCGCTCCACCAGTTCGCAGCTCGGCTCGCAGATGACGGTGAGTTCCACCGAAGGATGCGTGCGCGAGAAGCGGGCCATGATTTCCGGCAGATAGCGATCCGCATAATCGTCCGGCACGCCCAGGCAGACGCGGCCCGACAGCGTGGCATCGGCGAAGCTCGCCACCGCTTCCAGATTGAGCTTCACGATGCGCCGGGCATAGTCCAGCAGGCGCTGGCCGTCGTCCGTCAGGCGCGAGGCGCGTCCGTCGCGGGCGAACACCGGCCGCCCGACCCGCTCCTCCAGGCGCTTCATCTGCATGGACACCGCCGACTGGGTCTTGTGAACCACTTCGGCCGCGCGCGTGAAGCTGCCGGTCTCGGCGATGGCGACGAAGGTTCGCAGCTGATCGGTGTCGAGCAAGATGGTCATGGGCGATCTCGATGTATCAGCAGAAATGATATTTCAGATGAATAACATTCGCTAGCGTGATTTTACGTACCGTCGCACAAGCAGGGGGCCGCGGTGCGGCGAGATCGGGTGGTCCCCCCGAAGCTTCAGGGAGCAGAACGGTCAGACGTCGGGAGATGGAGATGACGATGAATACGCATGGCGAAATTCGCACGGCTGGTGTCGCGCCCTTCGGCGCCGTCCTGGCTGCGGTCCTGCTGCATGTGATCAGCCAGGGACTGAAAGTGAGCCGCGCCATGGAGCATCGCCGCGCCGTACGCGCCCTCGGCGCCCTCGACGATCATATGTTGCGCGACATCGGCCTGACGCGCGGCGACGTGCGCGACGCGGCGGCTGAACCGCTCTGGGCCGATCCCTCGGTCCTGCTGGTGCGGCGCGCGGTCGAGCGCCGCGCGGCGGCATGGCTCAAGACGCGCCGCGCGCGCTGATCGCGCCAGATTTTCGATTGGCGGTCAAAGCCCCTCGCGACCGCCCATCTGGGCCCGTGCCGGCCGCAACCGGCGCGGGCCTTTTTTATCCGCCCGCCCTCAGCCCTTGCGGGTCGGCCGCGTGCCGGTCTTCGGCGGCGAGGCATGGCCGTGGGCTGCGCTGCGACCGAGCATCTGGCTCCAGAAATCGGGAAACGGATAGAAGGCGGCGAGGCTGGCGAACGGGGCGGCCGGATCGTGGCCGCCGGTGCTCGCGTTCGGCGGGAAGCCCTGGGCGAACAATTGGGCGAAATAATCCTGCATCGGCCATTGCCCCAACGCCGCCGGGGGCTCCGGCGGAGGTGGGGGAGGCGGCAGGGCGAGGGGTTTCGCGGTAGCGACCTGGTGCGGGGCGGATTGCCGGGCAGCGGATTGGCGCGCCGCCGCCTCGCCGGAAACCGCCGCCATGGTCTCCATCATGGCGGCAATAAGTTCCTGCCACGCATTGGCGGCATTGCCGTAAAGATCCTGGCTCGCCGCGCCGGCCCGCTCCGCCGGTCCGCGATGGAGGCCTGCCGGGGCGCGCGCGGCACCGGGCCAGGACGCGCCCATGGACGCGCCCATGCCGGGCTGGCCCCACGCGCCGGCATTGCCGGCGGTCCAGGGGGATTGCAGCATCATCTGCGCGAACGCATCCACCCAGGGATTGCCGGTACTCTGGGACTGGCGCGGCATGGCGCTGTTCATCCAGGTCGCAAGTCCGTCTACCCAGGGATTGCCGGTGGGCACGGGGAGCCCGTTGGCGCGCGCCAACATGGCCGCGAGCATCTGGTTCATGGCGCCCGAGGCGGCGAGCGATTTGGTGAGGCCGCCCATCACCAGGGTTGCGAAATCGGGCATGATCTTACGCACGACCGCGGTGGCAAGGCCGCTGCTGGCCGCCGCATGATTCGCCACCGCCGCGCTGATCTCCGGCGAACCGAAGAGCGCGTCGAGCGCATTGGCGCCGGCCTGCGAGAATTGGTCGGGCGCGGCGGGGCGGCGATCGTAGAGGCCGCCATACGGGCCGCGCATCATCAGCACCATGAGGTTGGCGAGTCCCTCCGGCGATTGCATGGCCCGTTGGATGCCGGCCGCGAAGGCGGGCATGACGGCTTCCGCGGCCTTCTGCGCCTGCTGTGCCGTGAGGCCGTAGATCTGAGCGAGATTCTCAAGGCCCTGCCCGCCTTGAGCAGCCCTCAGCAATTGCACGAACTGGTCCATTTTACGGCCTCCCGAGTTCGCGACTCTACGCCATCGTCTCGCCAAAATCACGGCTCGATGGCGGTTGCATCCTGCGGCGAAGACAATGGCGGCAATTCCACGGTGGAAAGATGCGGCGCGGGCCCCCGATCGCCGACCGGCGGCGGCGCTGCGGCGATCTTTTCGATCACGCGGAACGCAAAAACCATGGCCGCGATGCCAAACGCGACCGCGCCGAGCGCCTGGCCGAGAATCACCCCGTTCGCGCCCATTAAATCGCTGCCGATCCAGACCAGGGGAATGGTTCCGACGGTGGCGCGCCCCCAATTGAAGAATGTGGAGAGCAGCGGGGCGCCGAGATTATTGAACGCCGCATTCGCCACGAACAATCCGCCGAGGAAAATGAAGCTGCCGGCGGTCACGAGGCAGAAGAAGGCCACGATCTGCTGACCCTCCGGCGTCAAGCCGAATACCGAGGCGATGGAATTGCGCAGCAGGGCCAGCAGCACCCACACGGCGCACACATAGAGCAGCGTCAGGATCAGGCTGTCGCGGAGCGTCGTGCGCAGGCGGTCGAACAGCCCGGCGCCGAAATTCTGCCCGAAGATCGGCCCGACCGCTCCGGTCAGCGCGAACAGCGGGCCGAAGGCCACGGGAATCACCCGCCCGATCACCGCGAACGCCGCCACAGCGCCATCGCCGAACGGGGCGAGCTTGGCGGTGACATAGGCATTGCCCACCGGCGTCGCGACATTGGTGAGGATGGCGGGAATGGCGATCGCCGAGATCGGCCCGGCATGGCGATGCCACATGGCAAGCGTCGGTCGGCGAAACAGATTGTGCCTGCGGTGGCACGCGTGCAGCCCGTAGAGGGTCATGAACAGGCGCGACACCACGGAAACAATCGCCGCCCCATCCACGCCCAGGCCCAGGGCGAGAATGAGAACAGGGTCCAGCACGGCCGTCAGCAGGCCGCCCCCGAGCGTCACCCACATGGCCCGTCCGGCATCGCCGGTGGCTCGCAGGAGGCCAGATGTAACCATGCCGATGCCCAGCAGCGGCGTCGACAGGGTGACCACGACGAGGAAGCGGTCGGCGATGTCGAGCGTGCGCCCATGGGCGCCGAGCAGCGACAGCAGCGGCCGGATGAGCGGCAGCGAGATCGCGGTCAGGACCACGCACACCAGCACCATGTAGAGAACCGCGATGGTGGCGAGCGCGCGGGCATCCTCCCGGTTGTCCGCGCCAAGCGCGCGCGACACCACGGCCGAGCCTGCGATCATGATGCCGAGCGCCACCGAGGTGGTGAAGAACAGCATCGTCCCGGCATAGCCGATGGCGGCAGCCAGTTCCGCCTCGCCGAGCAGCGAGATGTAGAACAGGTTCAGCAGATCCACGAGGAACACGGCGACCAGGCCGATCGACCCCGTGGCGGCCATCACCGCCACGTGGCGCATGATGGACCCCTGGAGGAATTTCGCTGGCGCTGCGCTCATGCGGTCCGTTGGGCTCGTTCGGGCTGTGGTGGACGGAGGCTGCACGCGGGCGAATCGCACCCGCCTGCGAACGGCACGACGCCCGTTCTAGGGTGTTTTCCAGCGCGGCGGAAATCGGTTCCCCTGCTGAAAGCGCGGCTGGCTCATGAGATGGAGCGTTTGCCCGCGGCCATGCCACGGGGAAACGCTTCAGGTCAGGCGGCGCGATCTTGCGCCAAGACTTGGCCGAGACGGCGCGCGGTCCAGCACGCAGCCTTCAGCCCGACGCATCCGCTATCCCAAGCCCAACCGTCAGCCGGAGAATTCGGTTTCGTGGGCGAGCACGTCCTGCGCCTCGGGATTGAGCGGCTTGGCGGGCTTGTTGGGATCGGTGAGGGGTTCGGGCTCCACCTTCTGGCCCGCCAGTTCGATGCCGGCGTAAAGCCCTTCCTGGACCTGAAGCTCGAGCCGCTGGCGGTCGCGCGCCCGCACATCGGCGACCAAAGCTGCGACGGTCTCCTGGTCGACGCCCAGCGCCTCCAGCGTCCGCCCGCCGAACGCAAACGCGGATTCCAGCGTCTCGCGCATTTCATAAGCGACCGATTTGCGCAGCAGCGCCACGGCGTGGACACGGTCGAACGCGCGCACGTGCAGGCGGGCATTGGGCATGTTGGCCTGCACGATATCGACGATGCGGTCGGCCGCCTCGCGGTCGTCCACGCACACGGCGATGACTTCCGCCTGGTCGGCGCCCGCCGCCCGCAGCACGTCGAGCCGGGTGCCGTCGCCATAATAGATATGGACACCGAAGCGCCCGGCGCTCTGGATCATCTCCACGTCATTGTCGATGATGGTGACGCCCACGCCTTCCGCCAGCAGGCATTGCGAGACGATCTGCCCGAAGCGGCCGAAGCCGATCACCAGCACGCGCCCGTTGGCGTCGGTGAAATCGTCCGGTTCCGGCTCCGGCTCGGCATGGCGAAGCCGGGGCAGCAGGCGGCCGATGCCGGCGAACACGAGCGGCCCGATCATCATGGTCAGCGCGGCGGTGGCGGTGAGAAGCTCCGCCTGCTCGCGATTGAGAATGCCGTTGGCGAGTGCCAGAGGAAATAGCACGAACGCGAATTCGCCTGCCGGCATCAGCACCGCTCCCGCGCGCAGCGCGTCGGCGTCGGTGCGATGGTCGGTGCGATAGAGCAGGAAAACGACCAAAAACTTGATCGCGGTTATCATCAGCGCGGCGAGCACCACGGGGAGGATGTGCGGCAGCAGGACCGTGAGGTCCAAGGACATGCCCACGCCCATGAAGAACACTGCCAGCAGCAGGCCGCGGAAGGCGTCGATATTGGCTTCCAGCTCATGGCGGAAAGTGCTTTCCGACAAGAGCAGGCCGGCCAGGAACGCGCCGAGGGCCATGGACAGCCCCACGGTCGCCATCAGGCCGGCCGCGCCGAGCACCACCAGCAGCGCCGCCGCCGTCATCGCCTCGCGCGCGCCGGAACGGGCCAGCAGGCGGAACAGCGGGTTGAGCAGGAACCGGCCGGACACCACGATCACGCTCACCGCCGCAAGCGCCGCCGCCGCCTTCAGCAGGGTCGCCGTCGCATCGGTTCCAAGATCGCTCTCGCCCGGCGCCAGCAGCGGTACCAAAGCGAGCAGCGGCACGATGGCGATATCCTGGAACAGCAGGATCGAGAACGCGCGCTGGCCGTAGCCGGAGGACAGATCGTTATGTTCGCCCAGTAATTGCAGGGCGATCGAGGTCGCCGACATGGCCAGCGCCATGCCGGTGATGATGGCGCCGGCAACGCCGAAGCCCAGCAGCCAAGCCACAAGGGCGATCACCATGCCGGTGATCAGCAATTGCGCGGTGCCAAGGCCGAAAATATAGCGCCCCATGGACAGCAGGCGCGAGGGCTGAAGCTCAAGCCCGATGAGGAACAGCAGCAGCACCACGCCGAGTTCGGCGACGGCGATCACCGTGGTCGGATCGGCGACATTGAAGCCCGCCGGGCCGATGGCGATGCCGGCCGCCAGATAGCCGACCACGGGCGAGAGACCCAGCCGCCGCGCCACCGGCACGGCCACCACGGCCGCCACCAGGAAGGCGAGGGCGCTGATGAACAGGGTGTGGTCGTCTCCGTGCATCCGCCATGCCTTCTGCCAAGCTCGCGCCGGCCGCTCTTGTGCAGAGCAACAATGGCCAAACCATGCCGTTTGGGCCATCCGTCATTAAAGGCGGGCCAGCTTCGGGCACCAAGAGAATTGTGACACTGCGCAGGCGCTTGCGGTGGCCTGTTGCGTTACGGCAACGGGCCTATTTGAGCGCGTCGAATCCCGGGCCGAATCCGTTCAGGCCGAGCGGAATGCCGATGCCCTCTTCCGGGGTCTGGAAAATGATGAAGGTCGCCTGCTTGCCCTGGCGCAGCTTGCTCACCAGAGCATCATCCATCACCACTTCGGCGACGCAGCCATTGGGCAGGCAGCGCACGAAGCCCGCGCGACCCACGTCGGTATCGTCGATCTTCAGGCCGAGGCCGGAGGGAATCAGCACGCCGAGGGGCGCCAGCACGCGCAGCAGGCGGCTCTTCTGGTCGGCGGTCTTCAGGATGATGACAGTGAGGCCAACGTTCGGCCGGTCGTCCGCCTGGACGCTCTGCAGCAGCACGCACTGCTCGCTTTGCGCGCCCGGAGGGGTGTCGCACCGAATCTGCCAGTCGCCATAAACCTGCTTCACAACCCCCTGCGCCGCCGCCGGCGCCGAAAGGCCGAGCAGCGCGCAAAACCCGAACGCCGCGAGGAAGAGGGCGCAGAACACCTTGCCGGGCAGCACCATGCGAGCGCCATCAAGGCGCCGATCCGTGCGGGCGAGGCCCCGCGACAACATGAACTCCATGGGCACCGGCTCCGAAAACTGGCGGCGATCCAAAACGGGCCGCGACTGTCAAATGCGGGCGTAGCGTGCCGCCCGTGCGTTTTGGCTTAAAAGGCTGACCGTCCATGTCAAGAATGCGGCGGCGCTTTGCGGAATAAAACGGAGAATTGATGGAGAAGGGCAGGGCCAAGGGCCGCCGGCCCGCTCCGGTGGGCGCGAATGGCCCATGTCCGGCTTCCGGGCGGGCGGACATCCGGTCGTGGAATTCTTTTGCCGGCACGTTGGCGAAGGGGGGAGTCCGACCTTGTGTCGCATCGTGCGCCTGTGCGCCGCAATTGCGGGGTCCGGTGATTTGTGTTTGATTTAAGTCAAGAATGCGCCGGCCAACCGGGCGTGCTTACGGCGTTCGCCAACTACCGATCACCGCTGCGCTTGCGGTAGCGACGGCGCCGCGCAGGGAGAGCAGATTACCATGATTTCGTTCATTCGCACCGGTGCTCTCGCCGTGGCCGCGATGGTCGCCGCGATTTCGCTGAGCTCGGCTGCGTGGGCCGGTATGGGCCAGCCGTCCGATTGGCAGATCGGCCTCCAGGATGCCGCGACGCCGGTGATGGCCAGCATCCATTCGTTCAATAATTTCGTGCTCGCCATCATCGTCGCCATCGTGCTGTTCGTGATGGTGCTGCTGGCGATCGTGATGGTCCGCTTTAACGAGCGGGCAAATCCGGTTCCCTCCAAGACCTCCCACAACACGCTGATCGAGGTCATCTGGACCGTCGCCCCGGTGATGATCCTGGTCGCGATCGCGATCCCCTCGTTCCGCCTGCTCCATCTGGAGCTGAACATTCCGCCGGCGGACATGACCGTGAAGGTCACGGGCCACCAGTGGTACTGGTCCTATGAATATCCCGATAACGGCGGGTTCGGCTTCGATTCGCTGATGATCCCGGAAAAGGACCTGAAGGCCGGTCAGCCGCGCCTCCTGGCGGTGGACAATGAAGTGATCGTGCCGGTCAACAAGACCGTGCGCATCCAGGTGACCGCCGCCGACGTGATTCATTCCTTCGCGGTACCCTCCTTCGGCGTGAAGATCGACGCCTTGCCGGGACGCCTGAACGAATCCTGGTTCAAGGCCACCAAGGAAGGCGTTTATTACGGCCAGTGCTCGGAATTGTGCGGCCGCGACCATGCCTTCATGCCGATCGCGGTGCGGGTGGTGAGCCAGGCCGAATTCGATGCCTGGATCGCCCAGGCCAAGCAGAAGTTCTCGGCGGCGCCCGCGTCCATCCAAACGGTGCAAGCGCCGGCCACTGGCACGCTTGTGCTCGCGGATGCGGCCAACTGAGGCGTTCGCCGCGGACGCATTGGGCACCTGGCCGGGGCCAGCCGAAAGAAAACCGCGCGAGTGGCCCTGGTGCCGCCTCGCGCACGAAATCGAAGGGTCCGCGTGCGGACCAGACACGACCCGACGCTTAAAGATAAGACGGCAACGTCAAGAGATTGAGGACTAGACTCATGGCCACCGAGGCTATCGCGCACGACGCGGCACATGCCGAGCACAATCCCACGGGATGGAAGCGGTGGGTGTTCTCGACGAATAACAAGGACATCGGCATCATGTACCTGATCTTCGCCATCGTGGCGGGGATCGTGGGCGGCGCCTTGTCCATTGGAATCCGTATGGAACTGATGGAGCCGGGCCTCCAATATTTCAAGAATCCGCAGACCTTCAACGTGTTCACCACCGGCCACGGCCTCATCATGATCTTCTTCATGGTGATGCCCGCGCTGATCGGCGGCTTTGGCAATTACTTCATTCCGCTGATGATCGGCGCGCCGGACACGGCCTTCCCGCGCATCAACAACATCGCGTTCTGGCTGATGCCCCCGGCTTTCGGACTGGCAATTATTTCCCTGTTCGTCGAGGGTGCCGCGGGCTCCAATGGCTTCGGCGGCGGCTGGACGATCTATCCCCCACTGTCCTCCAAGCTCGGCCATCCCGGCCCGGCCATGGACCTGCTGATCTTCGCGCTGCATCTCGCCGGCGCGTCCTCGATCCTCGGGGCGATCAACCTCATCACCACCATTTTCAACATGCGCGCTCCGGGCATGACGCTGCATAAGATGCCGCTGTTCGCCTGGGCCCAGCTCATCACCGCCTTCCTGCTGCTGCTGTCCCTCCCGGTGCTCGCCGGCGCCATCACCATGCTGCTGACGGACCGCAATTTCGGCACCACCTTCTTCGATCCGGCCGGCGGCGGCGATCCGATCCTGTTCCAGCATCTGTTCTGGTTCTTCGGCCACCCGGAAGTGTACATCCTGATCCTGCCGGGCTTCGGCATCGTCTCCCACATCGTCTCGACCTTCTCGCGCAAGCCGGTGTTCGGCTATCTCGGCATGGCCTACGCCATGGTGGCGATCGGCGTGGTCGGCTTCGTGGTGTGGGCGCACCACATGTACACGGTGGGCCTCTCCGCCTCGACGCAGTCCTATTTCGTCGCGGCGACCATGATCATCGCCATCCCGACGGGCGTGAAGATCTTCTCCTGGATCGCCACCATGTGGGGCGGCTCGGTGCAGTTCCGAACCCCCATGCTGTGGGCGATCGGCTTTATCTTCCTGTTCACGGTGGGCGGCGTGACCGGCGTCGTGCTTTCGAACGCCGGCATCGACCGCTCGCTGCATGACACCTATTATGTGGTCGCCCACTTCCACTACGTGCTGTCGCTCGGCGCGGTGTTCGCCATCTTCGCCGGCTGGTATTATTGGTTCCCGAAGATGAGCGGCTACATGATCCCGGAATTCTGGGGCAAGCTGCACTTCTGGGTCACGTTCGTGGGTGTGAACCTGGTGTTCTTCCCGCAGCATTTCCTTGGCCTCGCCGGCATGCCGCGCCGCTATGTGGACTATCCCGATGCGTTCGCGCACTGGAACTACGTGTCCTCCATCGGCTCCTACATCTCCGGCTTCGCCGTGCTGATCTTCCTGACCGGCATCGTGGTTGCCTTCCGCCGCAAGGAACTGGCCGGCCCCAATCCCTGGGGTCCCGGTGCGACCACCCTGGAATGGACGCTCACGTCTCCGCCGCCGTTCCATCAGTTCGAAGTTCTGCCGCGCATCAAGTGAGCGTCGGCGTTTCCCTCGGGGCGAACCGGCGCGGTGTCCCGCGCCGGTTCCGTTTCGAGACAAGGGGTGGGTGAGCTGAGGTCCGGGCAAGACGACTCTAGTTTCGATGCGTTGACCGCGCGGACGAACAATGGCCCGGTGTTCATCTCAGCGGTGTCCGCCGTCTTCCCGGCGGCGACCTGCCCGGCGGTAGCTAACGGGCCATATGGTGCCGCACGGCCGGCTTAGTTGGCGCGTATGAAGGGGCAACGCCACGGGGCGGGCTCCGAGCAAGATCAGTATGACAGGACGAGTGCGCATGAGTGACGTGAGCGTGAGCTTGAACCAGACGACGGGCGGTGGCGAAGCGGGCCTCGGCCTCGCCTCGCCGCGCGATTACCTGTCGCTTCTGAAGCCGCGCGTCATGTCGCTGGTGATCTTCACCGCTTTGGTTGGCCTCGTCCGGGCACCGGACCATGTGCACCCGGTCATCGCCTTCACCGCGCTCCTGTGCATCGCGGTGGGCGCGGGCGCGGCCGGCGCTCTGAACATGTGGTGGGATGCCGATATCGACGCCGTCATGTCGCGCACCAAGAACCGTCCCATTCCCGGTGGCCGCGTGACGCCGCAGGAAGCCCTGGCCTTCGGCCTGACACTCTCGGCCTTTTCGGTCGTGGTGCTGGGCCTGCTGGTGAATATCCTGGCCGGTGCGTTGCTGGCCTTCACCATCTTCTTCTATGTGGTGATCTACACCATGTGGCTGAAGCGCTCGACGCCGCAGAACATCGTGATCGGCGGCGCGGCCGGCGCGTTTCCCCCCATGGTGGCCTGGGCGGCCGCGTCCGGCTCCGTGGGTTTTGAAAGCCTGCTGCTGGTCGCCATCATCTTCTTCTGGACACCGCCGCACTTCTGGGCGCTCGCGCTCTATCGCGCCGATGATTACGCCCGTGCCGGTGTGCCCATGCTGCCGGTGACGGCGGGGCCCGACGAGACGCGCCGGCAGATCCTGCTCTACACGCTGTTCCTGGTGCCTCTTGCTGTGTCGCCGGTCGTGCTGGGCTATGCCGGTTATGGCTATGGCGCGGTGGCCGCTGTTCTGGGCGCGGGCATGCTCTGGCTCGCCGTGAAAGTCTATCGCGTGCGCGAAGGCGCGGCGGCGGTGAAGGCGAGCAAACAATTGTTCGGCTTCTCCATTCTCTATCTGTTTTTGCTCTTCGCCTCGCTTTTGGTCGAAGCGCTGGTGGGAGTGTGATGCGTGGTGGATGAGAAGGAAAAGCGCACGCCCGAGGGTGAGGGCATCGTGCTGACCGATGAGCAGAAGCGGCGGCGCCGGGCGCGCTCGGTGGCCATCGCTTCGGTGCTGGGTTTCCTGGTGATCCTTTTCTACGTGGTCACCATCGTGAAGATGGGTCCGGCCGTGTTGAACCGGCCGCTGTGAGGATGGAATGAGCACAGCTGCGCAGCCCCCCTTGCCCGAACCGGGCTCCGCTGCCCCGAAGCGGCGCCGCCTCCGGCACACGCCGGTGGCCTTGGCCTGCCTTGCGTTCGCGGTCGGCATGGTGGGCGCTGCTTATGCGGTCGTTCCTTTCTACGCGATGTTCTGCTCGCTCACCGGTTTCGGCGGGGCGACGCGGGTGGGCACGGCCGTGCCAGACAAGGTGCTCGACCGCACCATCCAGGTACGCTTCGATTCCAATATCGCGCCCGGCCTGCCCTGGGAATTCAAGCCGGAACAGGCGGATGTGAATGTGCGCGTGGGCGAGACCAAGATGGTCTATTACCTCGCCCGCAATCTCTCGTCGGCTGAGACCTATGGCAACGCGACCTATAACGTCACGCCGGCCCCCGCGGGCGCCTATTTCGTGAAGATGCAGTGCTTCTGCTTTTCCGAACAGACCATGCAGGGCAATGAAAAGGCGGATATGCCGGTGGTGTTTTTCATCGATCCCGCCATCGCGGACGATCCGGAATTCAACAATGTGAAGACCATCACATTGTCTTACACCTTCTTCCCGGCGCCCAAGCCTGCGGCGCCGGTGGCGCGCGCGCCCGAGCCGGCCGGCGAGAGTTCCAAAAAGGCTCTGTGAGCCTGCGCCCGGCCGGTGGCAGCGGGGCGGACACGTGATGAAGCCCGGCAGGCCGGGCGGTTGGTTGGTGGGGCTGGACACAACCGTCGCATTGCGGCGGGGCGGCAGGTCCTGGTAGAATTTTAATGCTGGAAGGGGAGGCCGCTTCAAATGGCCGAGGGACACGTGAAGCAGCACGATTATCACATGGTGGAGCCGAGCCCGTGGCCCATCGTGGGCTCGATCTCGGCCTTCATCCTCACCGGGGGCGCGGTGGTGTGGATGCACGGCGGCACGGCCATCCCCATGGGGATCGGCTTCCTTGGCGTGCTTTACACCATGTTCGGCTGGTGGCGGGACATGATCCGCGAGGGCCATCTGGGCTTCCATACCCCGGTGGTGCAGATCGGCCTGCGCTACGGCATGATCCTGTTCATCGCGTCCGAAGTCATGTTCTTCGTCGCCTGGTTCTGGGCCTATTTCGACGCGGCCCTGTTCTCCGGCGAGGTGATCAATTATTCGCGCTTCGAGGTGACCGGCGGCGTGTGGCCGCCCCATGGCATCGAATCGCTTGATCCCTGGCACCTACCGCTGCTCAACACGCTGCTGCTGCTCACCTCCGGCACCACGGTCACCTGGGCGCATCATGCGCTGCTGGAAAATGACCGCCAGGGCCTGAAGTGGGGCCTGCTGCTCACGGTCGTGCTGGGCGTGCTGTTCACGACCTGCCAGGCGTTCGAATATCTGCACGTGCATTTCGGCTTCTCGGGCAATATTTATGGTGCCACCTTCTTCATGGCGACCGGGTTCCATGGCTTCCACGTGATCGTGGGCACCATCTTCCTCCTGGTGTGCCTGCTGCGTGCGGTCGCCGGCGATTTCACCCCGCAGAAGCATTTCGGCTTCGAGGCGGCTGCCTGGTACTGGCATTTCGTTGACGTGGTGTGGCTGTTCCTGTTCGCCTTCATCTATGTCTGGGGCGCCGGCACGTCCGCCCATTGAGGTTTGCAGGGCCCCACGGGTTTCTCAGGAATCGGCGGGGCGGCGCGAGCCGCCCCGTTTTGTTTGGCGCACGGCCGCGGCCGCGGAACGGGGATATCCATGGAACCCTATTACAGCCCTGTCTCGCCCATCGTCGCGGGCCTGTCCTGCCGGTGTCCGCGCTGCGGCAAGGGGAAATTGTTCAAGGGGTTTCTCCAGCTCGCTCCTGAATGCGACGCCTGCGGCCTCGATTATTCCTTCATCGATGCCGGGGACGGGCCAGCGGTGTTCGTCATCCTCATCGGCGGGTTCCTGGTGGTCGCACTCGCCTTCTGGGTGGAGGTCACGTTCGAACCGCCCCTCTGGGTGCACGCCTTGCTGTGGATTCCTGGCATCTTGATCGTCACCCTTGGACTGCTTCGCCCGTTCAAGGGCGTGCTCGTGGCCATGCAATATGCAAACCGGGCGTCCGAAGGGCGACTGGAGCAGCGCGACGGCGAATGAGCGGGTCGCTGCGTCGCGGGCTGCTGCTGCCCACCCTGGCCACCTTCGTCGCGTTCGCCACGCTGCTCGCCCTCGGCACTTGGCAGCTGGAGCGGCTGAGCTGGAAGAATGGCCTCGTCGCCCAGGTCGAGGCGCGCGCGGCGCAGCCGCCGCAACCCGTGCTGCCCGCGTCCCAATGGCCGAGCGTGACACGCGAAGTGGACGAATATCAGCCGGTGCGGGCCACCGGCACGTTCGATCACAGCAAGGAGACCTTGATCTATACGGTCCTGTCCGACCCGAAAGGGCCGTTCAAGGGGCCCGGATTCCAGGTGTTGACGCCGCTGATGCTGCCCGACGGATCGGCGATCCTGGTCAATCGCGGCTTCGTTCCGGAAGATCGCCGCGCGCCGGACAGCCGCCGGGACGGGCAGATCCAGGGGCCGGTGACTGTCACCGGCCTGCTGCGCATGCCCGAGGAGGCGAGCTGGTTCGTGCCCGCGAACGATCCCGCCCATAATGCCTGGTTCCGGCGCGATCCGGGCGAGATCGCCGCCGCGCGCGGGCTGGCCAAGGTGGCGCCCTTCATCATCGACGCAGACGCCAGCGCCAATCCCGGCGGCCTGCCCCAGGGCGGCGAGACCCGGCTGACCTTCCCCAACCGGCACCTCGAATATGCGCTGACCTGGTACGGCCTCGCCGTGACGCTCGCCGGGGTCTATGTGGCGTTCGTCATTTCGCGGCGTCGCGGGCTGCTGTGACCGCGCCTCAGGATCGGTAATAGCGGCGCGGGCGCTCGCCCTCGCGCATGTAGCCGACGAAGCCCGCGACCCCCACGCCTTGCGCAAGAAGGGCGGGCAGCAGGGCCGCGAGATCGCCCACGGTCAGGCCGTCGGGCGCCAGAAGGTCGCGGATGGCGAACTGGCTAAAGGCGGTCACGATCAGCCACACCACCAGCGCGACCGGGGTAAGGGCGCGCGTGCGCGCGGAGCGCCGCACCGTCAAAATCACGAAACCGATCGCCCAGACGAACAGCACGACCTGCGGAAACAGGCCGAACCGCAGCATCTGCGAGGAGGCGCCGGGCGCGGACAGCGAATCCGCGATCGCCGACCAGGCCGCCTGCGGCCCGAGTACCGAGATCAGCGTGAAGATGCCGGCGAGCGGCACCGCCGTGATGCCGCACGCACACCAGAAGATGATCGCCAGGAGGCCGGAGAGCCGGGGCGCATCGTCATTATCGTGCCGGATCGGGCGGATGGAAGGGAGGCGGGGCATCGGGTGTCCTTCAGCGGAAGCGGTCGCGCCAGGCGGCCTGGGCACCGGGATAAGGCAAGGTGGTGGCCTCGAATATGGCACGCCCGACGGCGCGTGCGAGCACGCAGGCGGCTGTCGCGCCAAGCTCGGCCTCCGCGTGGCGGATCGGGTCGAGTTCCTTGCGCCCGGTCGCCAGGGCGAACACGCAATCGCCGTCGAGTTGCGTGTGTACCGGAAACAGCGACAGAGCCAAGCCATCCTGCGCCATCACGGCAAAGGAGCGCGCCTGCGCGCGGGTGAGAACGGCATCGGTGGCGACCACCGCGATGGTGGTGTTGGCGCGCGGCGTGGCGCCCTTCATGGTGAGGGGCGAGGCGTCGTCCGGCCAATGCTGCGGCATGCCGCACCCGCCGAATTCGCCATCGCGCTCGAACGGCGCCGCGCGCAGATGGGGTCCGCCGCCGATGAGCGGACTGCCCACGGCATTCACCGCCACAAGGGCGCCCACCACGTGACCGCCCGGTGTCATGGCGGAAGCCGAGCCGAGCCCGCCCTTGACATGGGCCGTAGTCGCGCCGGTGCCGGCGCCGACCGTACCGAGGGCAAAGCTGCCGGCGCGCGCCGCGGCCGCCGCGTCATAGCCGAGGGCGGCATAGGGCGAATGGCGGCCCCAGGCCTTGTCGCCGCCATTGAGGAGATCGAACAGGATCGCGCCGGGAACGATGGGCACCCGCACGGAGCCCACGGGATGCCCACGCCCCTGTTCGGCAAGCCAGGACATGATCCCCGAGCCCGCGTCGAGGCCAAAGGCCGAGCCGCCGGAGAGGAACAGGGCATCCACGTGCTGCACGCTGGCGCCGGGCGCGAGGAGATCGGTTTCGCGCGTGCCGGGGCTGCCGCCGCGCACGTCCACGGCGGCGATGGTCGGCACGTCGCACAGTACCGCCGTCACGCCCGATCCAAGCCTGAGGTCGGTTGCGTGGCCAATTTGGAGGCCCGGCACATCGGTGAGGAGGTTGAGCATGTCACGTCCGGACCAGCGGGCTACCGTGCCTAAGCTCTTAGAGCAGGTCCGGCCCCCGCGTCCACACTTGCCACGCGAGGACCACGCCGCGCGCGCCTGCGGCAAACCGGCAGATCACATGGCGGGGAGGGGAGGGGCGCGCCCTCTTGTGCGGTGGCGCCGTTCCGGCCCATGACATGCGGCGAAAGCTCCGCCGGCTTGAGACAGTGGCGGGGTCCGGTTTCGCGTACGAAGGGTGCAACCCTCCCATGGCCGATGTCACGCTGCCTGCCGCCTTTGCCGCGGGCCTTGCGAGCTTCCTGTCCCCCTGTGTCCTGCCCCTGGTGCCGCCTTATTTGTGCTTCCTCGGCGGCGC
Source organism: Roseixanthobacter finlandensis (assembly GCF_043195105.2). NCBI lineage: Bacteria > Pseudomonadati > Pseudomonadota > Alphaproteobacteria > Hyphomicrobiales > Xanthobacteraceae > Roseixanthobacter > Roseixanthobacter finlandensis. The sequence goes on from NZ_CM195536.1 coordinate 2,320,232, forward strand.
GACCCTGGAAGACCTCTCCAAGGCGGAACCGTTGCAGCAGGTGGGGCGCCGCGCGATTTTCGGCGCGCTGCTGTTCGTGAGCGGCTTTACCGTGGTGTTCGTCGCATTGGGGGCCGGCGCCTCGGCGGTGGGTGAGGTGCTACGTGCGCACCAGGAGGTTCTGTCCATCATCGCCGGCGTCGCGATCATCGTGATGGGGCTGAATTTTCTCGGCGTGTTCAAGATTCATCTGCTCTCGCGCACCGCCCGGCCGCATGTGAACGAACCCACCGGTCTGTGGGGCGCGTTCGTGATGGGCCTCGCCTTTGCCTTCGGCTGGACGCCCTGCCTCGGCCCGGTGCTGGGCGCGATCCTTGCGGTCGCCGGGTCGGAGGCGACGGTCGCGAAGGGGGCGGGCCTGCTTGCGATCTATTCTGCCGGTCTCGGCGTGCCGTTCCTGCTCGCGGCGGTGGCGGTGCGGCCGTTCCTGGACGGCCTGCGCCACATGCGCCGCCTGCTGCCGGTGATGGAAAAGGTGATGGGGGCGATGCTGGTGCTCACCGGCATCGCCTTCATGTCGGGCTGGATCGCCAGCGTCTCTTATTGGCTGATCGAGACGTTCCCGGCGCTTTCCACCATCGGCTGAACCGCTCAGGTGAGCGGCGTCATGACCGCGTCGCGATAGGCCGGCCGGTCCTTCAGGCGTGCGTACCAGGCTTCCAGATGGGGCATCGGCTGGCGGGCGATGGGCATTTCGAACCAGGCATAGACGAAGCAGCCAAGCGGAATATCGCCCATGGCGAACCCGTCGCCCGACAGATAGGGATGGTGCGCGAGCGCGGCGTCCACCCGCGCCAGCAAATCGGTGCAGGCGGCAAGGCCTTTTTCCACCGCGCCCATGTCGCGTTGCTCCGGACCGAGCCGGACGATGTTCCAGAACACATCGCGGAACGGCCCGGCAAACGAGGTGGAGGCCCAATCCATCCATTTGTCGCCGATGGCGCGGACCGCCGGATCTTCCGGCCACAGCGTGCCGGCTCCGTGACGGGCGGAAAGATAACGCACCACGGCATTGGATTCCCACAACACCAGGCCTTGGTCCTCGATGCAGGGGACAAGGCCGTTGGGGTTCAGAGCGCGATAGTCCGGTTCGTTCACGATGCCGAACGGGCCGCCTGCGTTCGCGTGCTCGTACGGCAGGTTCAATTCGCGCGCGGCCCACACCACCTTTTTCACATTGGTGGAGTTGAGGCGTCCCCAGATTTTCAGCATGGCGTGTCCTCTTGTCAGTGCAGCGGCGTCTGATACGCGGTGCGCTATTAAAAAAGCCCGCGCCGAAGCGCGGGCCTTTCATGGGCTGGCCGCGGCGCGGTCAGATTTCGCTATAGGCGCCGTCTTTCCAGATATAGACGACATAATCCTTCTTGGTGATGTCGCCCTTCTTGTCGAAGGAAAGCGGGCCAAGCACCGTCTGGAAGGTCGCGCCGGAATGCATGTAGTCGGCGAGCTTCTTCGGGTCGGTGGACTTGGTCGCCTCGGCCGCCTGCTTGATGATCTGCACGGCGGCGTAGGAGTACAGCACATATCCTTCCGGATCGACGCCCTTTGCCTTGAAGCGGTCCACAACCTCCTTGGCGGCCGGGTTCTTGCGCGGATCGGGGCCGAAGGTCATCAGCGTGCCGGCGGCGCCGGGCCCGGCGATGGACCAGAATTCCTTGTCCGTGATGCCGTCGCCGGAGAACAGGACGCTCTTCAGGCCCTGGTCGCGCATCTGACGCACGATCAGGCCGGCTTCGGGATGCAGGCCGCCGAAATAGACCAGGTCCACGCCCGCCGCCTTCAGCTTCGACACCAGCGCGGAATAATCCTTCTCGCCCGGATTGATGCCCTCATAGAGCACTTCCTTGACGCCGCCTTTGTTCATGGCCTTCTGGGTTTCGTCGGCAAGTCCCTTCCCGTAGGGGGTCTTGTCGTGGACGATGGCGACCTTCTTGTCCTTGAAATTGGCGACGATGTAGTCGCCGGCAACCGCGCCCTGCTGGTCGTCGCGGCCGCAGGTGCGGAACGTGTTCCACATCTTGCGTTCGGTGAATTGCGGGTTCGTCGAGGCCGGGCTGATCTGGAGAACGCCGGATTCCTCGTAATCGGTCGAGGTCGGGATCGAGACGCCGGAATTGAAGTGGCCGACCACGTATTTCACGCCGTCGGAGATGAACTTGTTCGCCGCCGACTTGCCCTGCTCTGGCTTGGAGGCATCGTCGCCGATCGAGAGTTCGATCTTCTGGCCATTGATCCCGCCGGCGGCATTGATATCCGTCACCGCCTGTTCGACGCCGGTCTTGATCTGCGCGCCGAAGGCGGCGTTCGGGCCGGTCATCGGACCGCCCGCGCCCATTTTGAGAGGCGTCTGCGCATAGGCGATGGTTCCGGCCGCCGCAAGGGCGAGGCCGGCACCGACCGCGAGGCCGGCAAGTAACAGCTTCCTCATCCTGTTCTCCTCTGGTTATACCGGGCGCCGAAAACCTTCACCGCGCCGGCAGAGCGTGCGTCCGGCAGCCATTGTGCCGGTTTCCCGTTCCCTGTCGACACGCCAAATGGATCACGCCGTTTCATCCGTGCCGGCCTTGTTGCGCCAGGAAAGCGGGCCGGCGGATTCGTAGAGCCAATCGTAGCGCGCGGTCATCTGCTGCTTGCGCACCGATCGGAAGCCGAGCGTGGCGATGGCGAACAGCAGCACCGCTTCCACGAGATAATAGTCGAGCGCGAATAGCGTCCCCTTGAACAAAGCGAAATGGCAGAAGCGCACCGCCGCCGTCAGCAGCAGGGAATAAGCAAGAACCAGGGGAAACGGCTTCCACCCCTTCGCCACCGCGCGCCCCGTGAGCCAGGCCGCGCCGCCGCCGAGAAACAGCGTCACCAGCATGAAATCGCCCGTGGAGACTTCCACCACCGCGCTCGGCCGCACGATGAAGAGCGCCAGCATGCCCGCCAGCGCCAGCACCGGCAGCAGGATCATGGGCGAGGAGGGACGGCCGGGATGGGGCAGGTTCGCCATGGCTCACGCGCCCCCTTCCAGATAAGCGGCCTTCACCTCGGGCCGCTCCAGCAGATCGCGGCCCGTGCCGGCCATGGTGATGGTGCCGTTCACCAGCACATAGCCGCGATGGGCGAGCTTGAGCGCGTGATAGGCGTTCTGCTCCACCAGGAACACGGTCAGGCCTTCGGTCTGGTTCAGATCGCGGATCACATCGAAAATCTGCCGCACCACCAGCGGCGCGAGGCCGAGGGAGGGTTCGTCCAGCAGCAGCAGGCGCGGCCGGCTCATGAGCGCGCGGGCGATCGCCAGCATCTGCTGCTCGCCGCCAGAAAGCGTGCCGCCGCGCTGGTGAAGGCGTTCCTTGAGGCGCGGGAACATCTCGAACATGCGTTCCAGATCCTGCGCGAAATGCACCCCGCCGTGGAGCGCGGCGCCCATTTGCAAATTCTCATAGACGCTCATGCGCGGAAAGATGCGCCGCCCTTCCGGGGACTGGGCAATGTTCATCCGCATGATCTCGTGCGTGGGCAGGCGCGTGATGTCCTTCCCGGCGAACAGGATGGTGCCTTCCTGGGCGCGCGGCGCGCCGCAGATGGTCATCATCAGCGTGGACTTGCCCGCCCCGTTCGCGCCGATCAGGGTGACGATCTCGCCTTCGTTGACCTCCAGATCGACTCCGCGCAGGGCCATGATCTTGCCGTAGAAGGTCTTGACCCCGGCAAGCGAGAGCAGGGCGCTCATCGGCCCACCTCCGCTTCCACCTGTTCGACCGCATCCTCGTCCACGCCCAGATAGGCGGCGATGACGCGCGGATCGGACCGCACCTCGGTGGGCGTGCCGTCCGCGATCTTGCGGCCATATTCCAGCACGATGACGTGGTCGGAAATCTCCATCACAACCGACATGTCGTGCTCGATCAGCAGCACCGATGTCTTCTCCTCCCGGATCGCCAGCAGTAGGGCGTTCAGCGCGGCGGATTCTCGGGGATTGAGGCCGGCGGCCGGCTCATCCAGGCACAACAGCGCCGGTTCGCTGCACATGGCGCGGGCGATTTCCAGGCGCCGCTGGTCGCCATAGGGCAGGTCTCCGGCCGGATCGTCCGCGCGATCCACCAGGGCGATGCGCTCCAGCCAGTGAAGCGCATGGTCCACCGCCCGTTTTTCCCGCCTGCGCCAGCTCGGCAGGTTGAAAAGCGCCGAGGGCGAAAGAAGCCCAGTCTCGGTCAGGCTCATGTGCTGGGCCACCAGCAGGTTTTCCAGCACCGTCATGCCCGAGAACAGCCGAATGTTCTGGAACGTGCGGGCGACCTTGGCCTGGGAGGCGACCTTGTAGTCCGGCAGGCGCTCCAGCAGGAACAGGGCGCCGGCCTGCGTGCGCGCGGCGGCAAGGCCGTTGCGCGTCAAGGCGTCGATCTCGGCCGCAGTCGGCGCCCCGCCATGGGCGAGCGCGAGCCGGCCCGAGCTCGGCTTGTAGAAGCCGGTCATGCAATTGAACACCGTGGTCTTGCCGGCACCATTGGGGCCGATGACGGCGGTGATGTCGCCCCGCCCCGCCCGCAGCGAGACGTCTCCGACGGCAACGAGGCCGCCGAAACGCATGCTCAGATGGTCCACCAGAAGGATGGGGTCGCTCTCCCAGGGCCTCATCCGTGGCCCTCCTTCACGAGATCGCCCGAGACCTTCTTGCGCTCCTTCAGGAAGATCGTGGCCAGCCGGCTGGAGACCAGCCCGCGCGGCCGCCACACCATGACCGCAACCATGGCAAAGCCGAAGATGAGCATGCGGTAGAGCGTGGGATCGAAATCGGGCCCAAGCAGCCAGGGATCCTTCAGGAAGGTGAGATTGCGCAGCAATTCCATGCCGCCGATCAGCAGGATGGCCGAGGCGGCAACCCCCATTTGAGAACCCATTCCCCCCAGCACCACGATCGCCAGAATGACCGCCGATTCCATGAAGGTGAAGGATTCCGGCGAAACGAACCGCACCCGCACCGCGAAGAACGCGCCGGCAAAGCCGCCGAACATGGCGCCGATTGAAAACGCGGTCAGCTTGGTGAGCGTGGTGTTGATGCCGAGCGAGCGGCAGGCGATCTCATCCTCGCGCAGCGCCTCCCATGCGCGCCCCACCGGCATGCGCCGCAGCCGCACGGTGGCAAGCGCAGTGAGGGCGGCAAGCCCAAGGATCACGAAATACAGGAAGATGATGCGGTGCATGGCATTGAATGGCAGGCCGAACAGCGCCGCGAACCCGTCGTCTCCCGAGGTGAAGGGAATGCCGAAGAAGGTGATGGCGGGAATGGAGGAGATGCCGGCCCCGCCATTCGTCAAATCCACCCAATTGATCAGCACGAGGCGGATGATCTCGCCGAACGCCAAAGTGACGATGGCGAGATAATCGCCCCGCAGCCGCAGCACCGGAAAGCCGAGGATCAGGCCCCAGAAGCCGGCCAGCAGGCCGGAAATGGGCAGGCACAGCCAGAACGCCCAGGCCGACCAGAAGCCTTCGCCGAGATGGCCGGCCAGGAAATCGTTCAGCGGCACGCTGGTGGACAGCAGGGCGAAGGCATAGGCCCCGACCGCATAGAAGGCCACATAGCCGAGGTCCAGCAGGCCGGCGAGGCCCACCACGATGTTAAGGCCCCAGCCCAGCATCACATAGGTCATGATGTAGACGCCGAGGTCGATATAATAGCGGCTTGCGCCGAGATCGCCGGCGGCCAGGATCGCCAGGGCCGGAAAGGCGATGGCGAAGGCGAAGAACACCGGCTTCGCGAGCGGCTCCGCCTTTGTGGCGAGCGCGGCAAGCGTCACATTGCCGCGTCCGCCCTTGATCCGCCCCGGCCGCCAGAGGGTGAGATGCAGCACGAAGCGCAGCACCGCGACGATGGCGGCGAAAATGAGCACCAGTCCGAACCGATAGGTGAGAATGAGCGGGCCGCCGGAATCCTCCGTGGCGCGCAGCCCCACCAGCGGCGTGAGCACCAGGAAGGTGAGAACCGCGCTGATGGCGGCGTCCTTCAGCGCGACCGGCAACACGGCCTCGCGGCGTCCCGCAGACACACCGGCCTGCATCAAACCTTCTCCACTTCCGGCCGGCCGAGCAGGCCCTGGGGCATGAAGATGAGTGTGATCGCGAGGATGGAGAAAGCCGCCACGTCTTTGTATTCGATGCTGAAATAGGCGGACCAGAAGGTCTCGATCAGGCCGATGAGCAGGCCGCCCAGCACCGCGCCCGGGAGCGAGCCTATGCCACCCAGCACCGCCGCCGTGAACGCCTTCACCCCCGGAACGAAACCGTCCGAGAAGTTCACGACGCCATAATTCATCAGATACATGGTGCCCGCCACCGCGGCCAGGGCGGCGCCGATGATGAAGGTGAGCGAGATGGTGCGGTCCACGTTCACGCCCAGAAGCGCCGCCATCTTGCGGTCCTGCTCACAGGCGCGCTGGGCGCGGCCGAGCGAGGTTTTCTGCACCACGAACCAGAAGATGCCGAGGCACACGGCAGTGACCGCCATGATGATCAATTGCTTGTAGGCCAGCGTGACCTGATAGCCGTCCCGGTCGATCAGCACCATCACGTCCGTCACCAGCGGCGGGATGGATTTGTTGCGCGGGCCCTGCGCCACCTGCACGAAGTTGGAGAGCAGGATCGACATGCCGATGGCGGAGATCATGGGCGCGAGACGGAACGAGCCGCGCAGCGGGCGATAGGCGAGGCGCTCGATGGTCCAGCTCACGAGGCCGGTGAAGATCATGGCCACCACAAGCACGATCGCCAGCACCAGAAACACCGACGTGATCCCGAGCACGGTGGTCAGCAGCAGGAAACAGGTGAGGCCGATGAAGCTCGACACCATGAACACGTCGCCATGGGCGAAGTTCACCATGCCGATGATGCCGAAGACCATCGTGTAGCCGATGGCGATGAGGCCGTAGATGGAGCCGAGCGTCAGCCCGTTGATGAGCTGCTGGAGGAAGATATCCATCCGTCCGATGCCCCTGTGTTTGAGTGCGCCTATTTCTTCATCGTGCCTGGAGTTTGGGCGCTTTCCATTCGACTCATAGCGCGGGCCGGCGCGGGAAACAAATCGGCACGAGGCTGTGTGCGCGTTCGGGCGAGTTTCCCACAGGCACGGCGCGGCGCAACTGCTGGTCGCGCCCCGTCACATGATTTTCATCCCTTGCGCTGGCCGGCCGAGGACAGGGTGATCGATCCGGATTCGCCCTTGGGCGCTCGCGATCGCCCTTGACCGCGTCGCCTTGGCCGACCCACACTGGAACAAATAAAAGGTGCGGGTGGGCCAAAGCGCGAGCGAGCACGGGCGTCACGCCCGCTGCGGGAGGACGCGGATGACGCAAATTGCCATGACAGTGAACGGCCGGGCGGTTTCAGCGGATGTCGAGCCGCGGACCCTTCTGGTTCAATTCCTGCGGGAAAACCTGCTGCTGACCGGAACCCATGTCGGCTGCGATACCAGCCAATGCGGGGCCTGCGTGGTGCATCTGGATGGTGCGGCGGTAAAATCCTGCACCATGCTCGCCGTGCAGGCGGACGGGCACGCCGTCACCACCATTGAGGGAATCGCCGACGGGGCGACCCTCCATCCCATGCAGGAAGCCTTCCGCGAGCATCACGGCCTGCAATGCGGCTTCTGCACGCCGGGCATGATCATGACCGCGCTCGATCTCGTGGCGCACCACGGCGCCGATCTCGACGAGCCGACCATCCGCGCCCATCTCGACGGCAATCTGTGCCGCTGCACCGGCTATCACAATATCGTCAAGGCGGTGGAAGCGGGCGCACACGCCATGGGCGGCGCGCTGAAGCACGCCGCTGAGTAACGCCACGAAGTAAGGCCACGGCCCGACACCGCCGGGCCTCCGCCCGATTGCCTATGCCCCGGTGCCGCGACGCTGGCCGCCAAGACGCGAGCGCACGGACCGGAGTCCAAGTTCCGCCAGTCCCCCAGGGAGGACGCCATGAACGCCAACAGCTTCGATTCCAGCAAGGTGACACCGCTCGGCGCGCCGGTGCGCCGCAAGGAAGACCGTCGCTTCATCACCGGCAAGGGCCGCTATACCGACGATCTCGCCCGGCCGGGGCAGACCCATGCCTATTTCCTGCGCTCGCCTTATGCCCATGCCCGCATTCGCGGCATCGATATTTCGGCGGCGGCGCGGATGCCGGGCGTGGTGGCGATATTGACCGGGGAGGATCTCGCGCGGGATGGGCTCGGTGGCCTTATCTGCGGCTGGATGATCCACTCCAAGGATGGTTCGCCCATGAAGGCCGGCACCCACCCCGCCCTCGCCAAGGACAAGGTGCGCTATGTGGGCGACCATGTGGCCGTGGTGATTGGCGAGACGCTGAACGCCGCCAAGGACGCGGCGGCCGCCATCGCGGTGGATTACGAGGTGCTCCCCGCCGCCGCGGATCTCGGATCGGCGCAGGCGGCCGGCGCGGCGCAGATCCATGACGAGGCGCCGCGCAACACGGCCTTCGAATGGGAATTGGGCGACAAGGCCGCCACCGAGGCCGCCTTCGCCCGCGCCGCCCATGTGACGACCATCGACCTCGTCAATAATCGCCTCGCCCCAAATCCCATGGAGCCGCGCGCAGCCATCGGCGAATATGATCCGGGTGATGAAGCTTATACGCTGTGGACCACCAGCCAGAACCCGCATGTGGCGCGCCTCGTGCTGTCCGCCTTCGTCGGGCTGGCGCCCGAGAACAAGCTGCGCGTGATCGCGCCGGACGTGGGCGGCGGCTTCGGCTCGAAGATCTTCATCTATGCGGAGGAGACGGTCTGCGCCTGGGCCTCCAAGCACGTCGGGCGGCCCGTCAAATGGACCTGCGACCGTTCCGAGGCGTTCCTGTGCGACGCCCATGGGCGCGACCACATCACTCACGGCGCGCTGGCGCTGGATGCGCAGGGCAAGATCATCGGCTTCCGGGTCAAGACCGCCGCCAATATGGGGGCCTATCTCTCCACCTTCGCCTCTTGCGTTCCGACCTATCTCTACGCGACGCTGCTGTCCGGCCAATACGACATTCCGGCCATCTATTGCGAAGTGGACGCGGTCTATACCAACACCGCGCCGGTGGATGCCTATCGCGGCGCCGGCCGGCCGGAAGCGACCTTCCTGGTGGAGCGGATCGTGGAAAAAGCGGCGCGCGAGATCGGCCAGGATTCGGCCGAATTCCGCCGGCGCAATTTCATCACCAGCTTCCCCCACCAGACGCCGGTGATCCTGTCCTACGACATCGGCGGCTATGCGGCCTCGCTCGATAAGGCGCTGGAACTTTCGGATTATGCCAATTTCCCCGCCCGCAAGGCGGAAGCCGCCCGGCGCGGCAAGCTGCGCGGCATCGGGCTTTCCAATTATATCGAAGCCTGCGGCATTGCTCCGTCCGCCGCCGTCGGCTCGCTCGGTGCCGGCGTCGGACTGTGGGAAAGCGCCGAGGTGCGCGTGAACCCCACTGGCAATGTGGAAGTGCTGACCGGCTCGCACAGTCACGGACAGGGGCACGAGACCACGTTCGCGCAGCTGGTCTCCGCCCGCCTCGGCATCCCCATCGACCATGTGACCATTGTCCATGGCGACACCGACAAGGTGCAGTTCGGCATGGGCACCTATGGTTCGCGCTCCGGCGCGGTGGGCATGTCCGCCATTTCCAAGGCCCTGGACAAGGTGGAGGCCAAGGCGAAGAAGATCGCCGCCCATATTCTGGAAGCCTCTGAAGGGGATATCGAGTTCAAGGACGGCCAGTTCACCGTCGCCGGCACCGACCGTTCGCTGGCCTTCGCCGCCGTGGCGCTGAACGCCTATGTCGCGCACAAATTCCCAACTTCCGAGATCGAGCCGGGCCTGAAGGAAGGGGCGTTCTACGACCCCGTCAATTTCACCTTCCCCGCCGGCTGCCACATCTGCGAGCTTGAGGTGGACCCGGAGACCGGCACCACTGAAATCATCAAATGGGTAGCGGTGGACGATTTCGGCGCCATCATCAATCCGATGATCGTGGAAGGGCAGGTGCACGGCGGCATCGCCCAGGGTGTCGGCCAGGCGCTGCTGGAAGGCGTGCGCTATGATGCCGACGGCCAGCTCGTGACCGGTTCCTATATGGATTACACCATGCCGCGCGCGGGCGATCTGCCCTCGTTCGTGGTCGGCATGACCGAGACCCGCTGCCCCTCCAATCCGCTTGGTATTAAGGGCTGCGGGGAGGCCGGTGCCATTGCCGCGCCGCCGGCGGTCATCAATGCTTTGACGGATGCCCTCGGCACGGAGGATATACCCATGCCGGCGACGCCCGCGACGCTGTGGAAGATCGCGCAGGACCAGATCGCCCGCCGCGCGGCCGAGTGAGGGAGACGCACCATGTATGCCTTCGATTATCAGCGCCCTGCCGGTCTCGACGAAGCCCTCGCCGCCCTGCGCGCGGGAGAAGACGTGAAGCTGCTCGCAGGCGGCCAGACCCTGCTGCCGACCCTCAAGCAGCGGCTCGCCCAGCCCTCCGCCTTGGTGGATCTCGCGGCCATTCCCGAGCTGAGTCGCATCGAGCACAGCCAGGATCTTCTCACCATCGGCGCCATGGCGCGCCATGCCGATGTCGCGGCCTCGCCCATGGTGACGGAGGCTATTCCCGCATTGGCCGATCTTGCGGGCCTGATCGGCGATCCGGCGGTGCGCAACCGCGGCACCATCGGCGGGTCCATCGCCAATAATGATCCGACCGCTGATTATCCCGCCGCCTGCCTCGCGCTCGGCGCCACCATCGTCACCAGCGCCCGCCGCATCGCCGCCGAGGATTTCTTCATCGGCCTGTTTGAAACCGCCTTGGCCGAGGATGAAGTGATTCTGGCGGTGGAATTCCCCGTCGGGGCGCGCGCCGCCTATCGCAAGTTCCGCAACCCCGCCTCGCGCTATGCCATGGCCGGCGTGTTCGTGGCCGCGCGCGACGGCGACGTGCGCGTGGCGGTGACCGGCGCCGGGCAGGGCGGCGTGTTCCGCTGGAGCGATGCGGAAGCGGCCCTGTCGGCCGATTTCTCCCCGGCCGCGCTGGATGCGCTGACGCTCGATCCCTCCGACGTCATGGCGGATCTGCACGGCAGCGCGGAGTATCGCGCGCAACTCGTCAAGGTGATGGCCAAGCGCGCGGTGGCGGCAATCGCCAGCTGAGGTGTCGGTGATCCCGGCGTTTCTCCGCCGGGTCGCCCCACATTCTGTCCGGTTTGACGCCGCTCGGGCGCTGTCGATCGACTGGTGTCGCTTGCGAAAATTGGCCAGGCCAGCCACAGCATCGGGACAAGAGTGAATGCTGAGACCTAGGCTGGCCCCATGACCGCTGTTGCGCTTCCCTCCTCCATTGAGGCGACAGAAACCCTTCTCTCTGGCGCCGGCTATGTGCCCGACCGTGCCCTCGCGACGGTCTTGTTCCTCGCGCTGCGCATGGGCCGACCGCTGCTGCTGGAGGGCGAGGCCGGAGTCGGCAAGACCGAGGTTGCGCGCACCCTTGCGAAGGCGCTGGGGCGGCGGCTTATCCGCCTGCAATGCTACGAGGGGCTCGATCTTTCCGCCGCCGTCTATGAATGGAACTATGCCGCGCAGATGATCGCCATTCGCCTCGCGGAAGCCGCCGGGGAAAGCGACAAGGGGGTGATCGCCTCGGACGTGTTTTCCGAACGCTATCTGCTGCGCCGGCCGCTGCTGGATGCGCTGATGCCCGATGCCGCCGGCCCGCCGGTGCTCCTGGTGGACGAGCTGGACCGCACCGACGAGGCGTTCGAAGCCTTCCTGCTCGAAGTGCTCTCCGATTTTCAGGTGACCATACCGGAGCTTGGAACCATCAAGGCGACCCATCCGCCGCTGATCATTCTCACCTCCAACCGCACCCGCGAGATCCACGACGCCCTGAAGCGGCGCTGCCTCTATCATTGGGTCGATTACCCGAGCGCGGAGCGCGAACTGGCGATCCTGCGGGCGCGCCTGCCGGGCTTGCCGGAGCGCCTGTCGCGCGAGGTGGTGGGGTTCGTCCAGGCGCTGCGGAAGGAAGATGTGTTCAAAGTGCCCGGTGTCGCGGAAACCCTCGATTGGGCTTCCGCTTTGGTGGAACTCGATGCCGCGGTGCTCGATCCCGCCGTGGTGGGAGATACGCTCGGCGTGCTCCTGAAATATCAGGACGATATCGCCGGCACGGATGCCGGGCGGATCGAACGGCTGATCGCGGAAACGCGCGAGGCCTTGCGGCCGCGCGAATGAGCGAAGCCGTGCCGGCTGCCGGGAGCGAGGGCCGGCTTTCCCACAATATCGCCTATTTCGGCCGCGCGCTCCGCGCCGCCGGCCTTCCGGTGGGCCCAGGCACGGTGCTCGATGCAGTCCAGGCGGTGGACGCCGCGGGCATCGGCGCGCGGGAGGATTTCTACAATGTGCTGCGGGCGGTGTTCGTCAGCCGCCACGAACATCAGGAGGTGTTCGACCAGGCGTTCCAGCTGTTCTGGCGGCGGCGCGCCCAGGCCGAGCGGCTGATCGCCATGCTCTCGCCGCCCGCACCGGGGGCTGAGGCGAAGGACAAGGCGAAAGTGCGCAAGCGCGTGGAGGATGCGCTGTTCGCCGGGGTGGGCCGCGAGCACCGCGCCAAGAAGAGCGAGATCGAGGTTGAGGCCCATTTCAGCGCCTCCAACGCGGATGTGCTGCGCACCAAGGATTTCGCCCAGATGAGCGCCGAGGAACTGGCGCTGGCGCGCCGCCGCATCGCCCGCCTGCGCCTTCCCGACAACGAGATTGAGACCCGCCGCCTGAAGGCGGACAAGAAGGGCACGGCGTTCGATCTTCGAGCCTCCCTGCGCGCCTCGATGGCGAGCGGCGGCGCCTTCATGGCACTGCGCAGGCGCGGGCCGCGGGCGCGGCCCCGCCCCGTGGTGGCGCTGGTGGATATTTCAGGCTCGATGGCGGATTATTCGCGGCCGGTGCTGCATTTCCTCCATGCGCTCACGGAGCGGCGCGGGCGGGTGCATACGTTCCTTTTCGGCACGCGGCTCACCAATGTGACGCGCGTGCTGCGCCATCGCGATCCGGACGAGGCCCTGGAGAAGGCCGGCCAGACCGCACGGGACTGGGCCGGAGGCACGCGCATTGCCGCCTCGCTGCGGGCCTTCAACAAGATCTGGTCGCGCCGGGTCATGGGGCAAAATCCCATCGTCCTGCTGATCACCGACGGGCTGGAGCGCGACGCCGACGCCATGCTCGACGTGGAAATGGATCGCCTGCGCCGGTCCGGGCACCGGCTGATCTGGCTTAATCCTTTGCTGCGCTACGACCGTTTCGAACCCAAGGCGCGCGGCATCCGGGCGATGTTGCCCCATGTGGATGCGTTCCGGCCGGTACATAATCTGGCGAGCCTGGAGGCCCTGGTCGCGGCGCTCGCCGAGGAGGCGGACGAGAGGGCGCGGGGGGCAAACGGGCGCGGCACCCGGCGTCACGCCTCCTCGGTCATGGCGGGTGGATAAGCATGCACCTCGCCGCAATGATCCCGCACGGTGCGCCCGCCGGACTCGAGATAGCCGGGGGTGAGCGGAACCTTGCCGTAGCCGCCCGGGATGTCGAGCACATAGGTCGGTAGCGCAACGCCGGAGAGACGGCCGCGAAGGGCGCGCATCAGCGCCACGCCGGTCGCGATCGGCAATCGGAAATGGGCCGTGCCGGGCGCAAGATCGGGATGGTGCAGATAATACGGCTTCACCCGGCATTCCACCAACGCGCGAAACAGATCGGCGAGCGCCTGCGCGTCGTCATTCACGCCCTTCAGCAGCACCGATTGCGAGAGCACCGGCACCCCGGCGTCCACGAGGCGGGCGAGCGCCGCACGTACGCTCGGCTGAAGCTCGCGCGCGTGATTGGCATGGACCACCACATAAGAGGCGACGCCCGGCGCCTTGAGGGCGGCGATCAGCGCATCGCTCAACCGTTCGGGCGCGGCGATCGGCACGCGGGTGTGGAAGCGCACCACCTTCACGTGTTCGATGGCGGCGAGGCGCTGCACCACCTCGGCCATGCGGCGGGGCGAGACCATGAAGGGGTCGCCGCCGGTGAGGATCACTTCCCAGATCGCCGGGGTGGCCGCGATATAGGCGAGGGCCGCATCGAACTGCGTCGGGCTCAGCGCGGTTTCACCGCCCGGCCCCACCATCTCGCGCCGGAAACAGAAGCGGCAATAGACGGCACAGACGCTCACCAGCTTCAGCAAGACCCGGTCCGGATAGCGGTGCACGATGCCCGGCACGGGGGAATGGGCCTCATCGCCGATGGGATCGGCCAATTCCATCGCCTGCACATCAAGTTCGGCCCGGTCCGGCACGAACTGGCGCGCGATGGGGTCCGCGGGATCGTCGCGCGCGATCAATGCCGCGAGGTCGGGCGTGATCGCCACCGCATAGCGCGCGCCGACCCGTGCCAGATCCTCCCGCCGCGCCTCGGGAGCGAGGCCGGCCGCGATGATGTCGTCGGCAGTGCGCAGGGTGGACATGGGCTTTTCCGACGGAAATTTTCCGTGATGTGGCGTCTGAATGCTCAATACGCGGGGGCCGCCCCTATATAGGTAACGCGGCCTGATTGCCAGAATCGCACTCCGCAGGAGGATTCAATGACCAGCTCGAACGAGGATGTCCTCGAAGGCGCCCTGCGCTGGCGCCGTGAAGGCAAGGGAGTCGCGCTCGCGACCGTCCTGGAAACCTGGGGCTCGGCGCCCCGGCCGGTGGGCAGTCATCTGGCCGTGGACCAGGACGGCGGATTCCTCGGCTCCGTCTCCGGCGGGTGCGTGGAAGGCGCGGTGGTCAGCGAGGCGATGGACGTCATCGAATCCGGCAAGCCGCGCATCCTGGAGTTTGGCGTTGCCGACGAAACGGCGTGGCGCGTCGGTCTCTCCTGCGGCGGCGCCATCCGCGTCTATGTCGAGCGGGTGGACTGAGCCGCGTCGCCCTGTCCCGCAGCTTAGGAAGCGCGATCATGAACCTCGAAATCCTGGCCCAGCTCACCGCCGCGCGCGCCGCCCGCCGCGCCGCCGTGCTTGTCACCGAACTCGAAACCGGGACCCAGCGCCTGGTGGCCGGCGAAGCTGTTTCCGGCGATGCGCTTGAGCTCTCGTTGCGCGCCGCGCTGGCGAGCGGCAAGAGCGGCATTCTCGAAACGCCGTCCGGACGGGTCTTCCTGACGGTCCAGGTGCCGCCGCCGCGTATCGTGGCGATCGGAGCGGTCCATATCTCCCAGGCGCTGGCGCCGCTCGCCCGGATCGCGGGCTATGACATCACCGTCATCGACCCGCGCACCGCCTTTGCGACCCCCGAGCGCTTTCCGGATACGACGGTGATCGCCAAATGGCCCGACGAGGCTCTCAAAGAGGTTCCGCTAGACGCCTTCACGGCCGTCGCCGCCTTGACCCATGATCCGAAGATCGACGAGCCGGCGCTGCAAGCCGCGCTGACGGCCGGCTGCTTCTATGTCGGCGCGCTCGGCTCGCGGCGTACCCATGCCAAGCGCGTGGAGCGCCTTGCGACGCTCGGAATCGCGCAAGAGGAAATCGGCCGCATCCATGCGCCCATCGGCCTCGATATCGGCGCGGCGAGCCCGGAGGAGATCGCGGTCGCGGTTCTCGCCCAGATCATCGGCGCGCTGCGCAAGGGTAGCCTTGTGCCGGCCAAGACCGAGGCTGCCGCGTGAAATTCGGACCCGTTCCGCCGGCGCTGGCGCAG
The DNA here is from genome assembly GCF_043195105.2 of Roseixanthobacter finlandensis. NCBI lineage: Bacteria > Pseudomonadati > Pseudomonadota > Alphaproteobacteria > Hyphomicrobiales > Xanthobacteraceae > Roseixanthobacter > Roseixanthobacter finlandensis. The sequence continues at coordinate 2,335,998 of NZ_CM195536.1, forward strand.
GGCGCCATCCTCGCCCATTCGGTGCGGACGCAGCATTTTACCCTCAAGAAGGGCGCGCGCATCGGGCCGGACGAGGTGGTCGCGCTTGAGGCGGCGGGGCTGGCCGAAGTGGTCGTGGCCCGGCTTGAGGCGGAAGACGTGTCCGAGGACTTCGCCGCCAACCGCCTCGCCGCAGGCCTGGGTGGAGACGGGCTGCGTGCGGCTTCGGCCTTCACCGGCCGCGCCAATCTGTTCGCCACGCGCGCCGGAATATTGGAGATCGACCGTGCCGCCGTCGATGCGCTGAATGCGCTGGACGAGGCGGTGACCTTCGCCACACTGGAGCCGTTCCGCACCATCGCCGAGGGCGACATGGTGGCGACGGTGAAGATCATTCCCTACGCTATCCCGGCGGCGCTGATGGAAACGGCGGCGGCGCTGGCGCGCCCGGCGGTTCGCATCGCTCCGTTCCGTCGCCAGCGGGTGGCGGTGATTTCGACCCTGCTCCCGGGCCTCGCCGACAAGGTGGTGGAAAAGACCCTGCGCGTCACGCGCCAGCGCCTAGCCCCGGCCGGCGCCGAGATCTGCCATGATGTGCGCGTGCCGCACGCGGCTCCGGAATTGGCCGTGGCGATTGAACAGGTCCGAGCCGAAGGGGCGGATTGCGTCGTGGTGTTCGGCGCGTCCGCCATCGTGGACCGGCGCGACGTGATTCCCGCCGCGCTTGAAGCGGCCGGCGGCCGGGTGGAGCGGCTCGGCATGCCCGTGGACCCCGGCAATCTGCTGATGCTGGGCGTTCTCGACGGCATTCCGGTGCTCGGCGCGCCCGGCTGCGCGCGCAGCCCCAAGGAGAACGGTTTCGACTGGGTGCTGATGCGGTGTCTCGCGGATGTGCCGCTCACGGCGTCCGACATCGGCGGCTGGGGCGTTGGTGGCTTGTTGGGTGAGATCATCACGCGGCCTCAGCCCCGCGGCGGAACCGGGATGGACGATATGGCCGACGAAAAGCCGCCCGTGGCCGCCATCGTGCTGGCGGCGGGCCGGGGCACGCGCATGGGCGGCCCGAACAAGCTGTTGGAGGATGTGGGCGGCCGCCCGGTCGTGCGCCGCGTGGTGGAAGCCGCGCTGGTCGCGCGGGCATCCCCTGTGGTGGTGGTGACCGGGCACGAGCAGGCGCGCGTGGAACGGATCCTCGCCGGCCTGCCGGTGATCTTCGTGCACAATCCGGCCTTTGCCGAGGGTCTGTCCACCTCCGTGCGTGCCGGTATCACGGCGGTGCCGGGCGGGGCAGGAGCGGCCTTGGTGATGCTCGGCGACATGCCCCTGGTGGGGCCGCAGATCCTCGATGCGCTCATGTCTGCGTTCGATCCCGATGCGGGTCGCCTAATCGTGCTGCCGGTGGCCGACGGGCGGCGCGGCAATCCCGTGCTGTGGGACCGGCGTTTCTTCGATGCCCTTACGAAACTGGAAGGGGACGTGGGCGCCCGTCATCTGATCGCCGCGCACGCCGAGGCCGTAGTGGAGATCGAGGTGGAAGGGCCGGGTGCCTTCCTCGACGTGGACACGCCGGAGGCGCTGTCGCGTGCCCGCGCGCAGGTGCTAGAGCCAGCACCCGAGCACGCGTTCTCGCAGATGACCGCGCAGGAGACCGACGCGCTTGACCCGTCAAATGCCAAGTCCTAGACATCCGCTCATGAGGGTGAATTCCCTCCGTAAGCGTCTGACGTCAACCAACGCGCAACGTGGTGCGGCAATATCGGCCGCCCTACCCGAAAGCGCGATTTGATGTTGAATCCTCCCAATACTTCCGATTCCGGGCTCGCGCCCCTGTCGTCCCGCACGGTTCTGCTGCGCCTGCTGCCGTTGGTGTGGATCGTGTTCTTCAGCGCCCTCTCCCTCGCCGTGCCTTTGCCGGTGCTGGCCTTGCACGTGCATGAAACGCTCGGCTTCAGCATTGCCACCGCGGGGCTTGCTGTCGGCATCCAGTCCTTCGCAACCTTGCTGACGCGCCAGTTCGCCGGATCGGCGGTCGATCGCTACGGGGCCAAGATGGCGGTGATCGTGGGCCTGCCGCTCGCGGTGGTGGCCGGGTTGCTCTATCTCGGCTCGCTCCAGACCTCGGCGCCCATTGCAAGCCTTGGCGTGCTGACCGCCGGCCGACTGTGCCTCGGTCTTGCGGAAAGCCTGTTCCTCACCGGCACCATGGCATGGGGCATCGGCCGCGTGGGCCTTGCCAATACCGGACGGGTCATGGCCTGGCAGGGCATCGCGCTCTATGCCGCCATCGGCATGGGTGCGCCGATAGGCCTCGCCATCCACGCCGCCTATGGCTTTGCCGGCGTCGCGGTGGTGGCGGCCATTGCGCCTCTGGTGGCCCTGCCGATGGTATTTTTGGTCTCCGCCGTGCCAACGATGCCCGGGCGCAGGCTTGGTTTTCACCATGTGCTGGGGCTGATCTGGCGCCACGGCGTGGCCCTGGCGCTGGCGACGGCGCCGTTCGCGGTGCTAGCCACCTTCCTGGCCCTGGTGTTCGCCAGCCGAGGCTGGCCCCATGCCGGGGCGGGGCTGTTCCTGTTCGGCGCGACTTATATCGGGGTGCGCCTGTTCCTCGCGCATCTGCCGGACCGGATCGGTGGCCGGGGCGTCGCCGCCGTATCGCTGCTGATCCTGGCTGCGGCGCAGCTCATGCTGTGGGTCGCGTCCGGACCGGGCCTGGCGCTGGCCGGCGCGGCGCTGTCGGGCATCGGATTCTCGCTGATCTTTCCCGCCCTGGGCGTCGAGGCGGTGCGGCGCGTGCCGGCGGAGAGCCGGGGCCTCGCGGTGGGCGGGTTCCTGGCCTTCTTCGACGTCGCGCTCGGCGTCACAGGTCCGGTGGCGGGTGTCCTGGTGGCGAGCTTCGGCTATGGCTCCATGTTCCTTGCCGGCGCCATCGGCTGCCTGCTGTCGTTCTGCCTGGTGATGAGCTTGCCGCGCACGCGGGCCTGACACCAAGGCCTCGGTCCGTGCGCGCTGCGCGCGGACCGTTCGATCCCGGTTGAGCCAGCGCTGGCGGGCTCAGAACGGGTCGGCGACCAGGTGCGTGACCGGCAGGTCGAGCCGCTCGCACAGGAATTGCGAGAGGCGCAGGCGGTGGCAGCCTTCCACATGGCGCTCGTAGCACATGAGGCAGATGCGCCGGCCCTGCGCCAGCGTCGCCAATTCATCCAGCGCTTCCCGGGCTTTGTCGGTCGCGAGGTGAGCGTCGTAAATGCGCATCAGCGCGTCGTGATCGCCCGAGCGTGCCGCGAGCCGGCCTTCCTTCGGCGTGCCCAGCGCCCGCAGGTGCACATAGGCGATGCCGTGTTCCGCGATACCCGCGGCCAGGGCGGTTTTCGAGAAGCCGGGACGGCGCGAGGCGGCGACCGCGCGCACGTCCACCAGGAGATCGACGCCGGCACGGGTCAGGGTGTCCTGAAACGCGCCGGACGTCGTTTGCTCATAGCCGACCGTGAAGAGTTCGGTCGCCTTGGTTTTCGCCATCGATCCTCATCCGTAGAGCGCCTTCGGCAACCACAGGGCGATGCCGGGGAAGACGTAAAGCATGATCATGGCGAAGATGACGAGATAGAGGAAGGGCATCACGCCGGAGAAAATCTGATCGATGGAGACGTTCTTCGGCGCCACTCCCTTCAGGTAGAAGGGGGCCATGGCAACGGGCGGTGAAAGGAACGAGGTCTGGAGATTGAGCGCGACGAGGATGCCGAAGAAGATCGGGTCCACGCCGAAATCGTCCAGCAGCGGCAGGAAGATGGGCAGGAAGATCACGATGATCTCGGTCCATTCCAGCGGCCAGCCCAGAACGAAGATGATGGCCTGGGTCAGCAGCAGGAAGCCGATGGGCCCGAGGTTGAGCGCGAGGATGAATTCCTCGACCACCCTCTGCCCGCCCAGTAATGCGAACACAGCCGAGAACACAGCCGAGCCGACGAACAGCCAGCACACCATGGCCGAGGCGCGTGCGGTGAGGAACACGCTCTCCTTCAGCTTGTTGAACGAGAAGGTGCGATAGGCGAGGGCGAGCAGAACCGCGCCCGCCGCCCCGATGGCCGCCGCCTCGGACGGCGTCGCGAGGCCAAAGATGATCGCCCCGAGCACGCCGCTGATCAGGAGGGCGAGGGGAAAGAACGAGCTCGCCAGGGCGAACGCGATCTCACCGAACGAGCGGGCCATTGCCTCCGGAGGCAGCTTCGGCGCGAGCGCCGGGTTCAGCATCGCGCGGATGATGACATAGCCCATGTAAAGGCCAGTCAGCATGAGGCCGGGCAGGAAGGCGGCGGCATAAAGCTTCACCACCGAAACGCCGGCAGTCGCGCCGTAGAGGATCAGCATCACGCTGGGAGGTATCAAAATGCCAAGGCAACCGCCCGCGCACACCACGCCGGCGGCGATCTTGGTGTCGTAGCCGGCCCGCAGCATGGCCGGAAAAGCCAGCAGGCCCATGAGCGTCACCACCGCGCCGACAATGCCGGTGGCGGTCGCGAACATGGCGCAGGTGATTAGGGTGGCCACCGCGAGCGATCCCGGCACCCAGCCCGCTGCCAGCTGGATCGCCCGGAACAGGCGATCGAGGATGTTCGCTCGTTCCACCACATAGCCCATGAACAGGAACAGGGGGATCGAGATCAGGACGTCGTTCGCCATGACGCTGTAGGTGCGCTGGACGAACAATTGAAACACCGTATCGCCGCGTGTGATGTATCCAAAGCCTACACCAAGAGCCATCAGCGTAAATGCGATGGGAAATCCGAGCATGAGGAAGACAAGGAATAGAACGAGCATCAAAATTCCGAGGGCGGGATCCGACAAAAACATCACAGTGCCCCCTTACCGATGGCTTCGGCATCCGCCTTGTTGGCGGCGTCTTCAAGAATGAGTTTCTCCATCTCCTCCACATCGTGCAGTCGATCCGGCCAGACTCCGGTGCGCAAGGTGATGATGCAACGGATCACCTCGACCACGCCCTGCATGAACATGAGCACGCCAGTGATGGGAATGAGCCCTTTGAAGGGCCAGATCCTCGGCCCGTCGGGCGAGAAGGAAGAGTGTTCGTTGAGTAGGTAGGAGAGATAAAAATATCCCCAGCCCGAGTAGATGAGGGCGATGATCCCAGGAAAAAAGAACAGGAAATAGAGCACCAGATCGACCGCGGCCTGCCGCTTCGGAGGCCAGTTGCGATACAGGAAGTCACCGCGCACATGACCGTTGCGCGAGAGCGTGTAGGCGCCCGCCATCATGAACAAAGTGCCATACAGAATGTAAGAGACGTCATAGGCCCAAGATGTGGGGGACCGCAGAACGTATCTGCAAAAGACCTCGTAGCAGATGGCGACGGTAAGGATAACGATGACCCAGGCGAATAACTTGCCAACAAAGGTATTGAACTTATCGATACCGATCAGAAACGCTTGCATTGCGCGAATTCTCCGCTTCGGCAGCCGTGACGGTGCCTCCTCGTCCTCGCGGTGCGTGCACCTCGATGCGCCCATCCCCGCCTCATGCGCACAACCGCCCATGGCGAGGGCCAGGGGCGGTTGCAGCTTTCGAGACGAGGGCGCGGGCGCCCGGCGCGCGGTACCGCGCCGGCGTCAGGCCTTCTGGAAGAAGTGGTTGTAGGCGAAGGCGCTATCCGCCTCATACTGAAGGCGGAATCCGACCACGCGCTTGGCCCACGCCATCTGGCTGTCGACCACCTTTTTGAAGAACGGGTCGGCGGAAAGATTGGCGATCACCTTGTCCCAGGCGTTGAGCTGGGCTTCCAGCACCGATTTCGGCGTCGTGATGACCTTCACGCCCCGGGCCTTGAGCGCCTCAAGGTCCTTCGAATAGCGGTCCTGCGCCTTCCACATCATATCCGAGGAAGCCGCATCCGCTGCGCCACGGATGATCGCCTGGACATCCTTCGGCAGGCTCTCGAACTTGGTCTTGTTGAACAGGACCTCGAAGCATTCGAGGGCCTGATGATAGCTCTGCACCATGTAGACCTTGGCCACGTCGGGGAAGCCGAGCACGGTGTCGGACGAGGGATTGTTGAACTCCGCCCCTTCCAGCAGGCCGCGATCCATGGCCGGCACGATTTCACCACCGGCAACGATGGTGACCGCGACACCCATTTCCTTGAACACGTCGGCTCCTAGGCCCACGGTGCGGTATTTCATGCCCTTCATCTGGTCGGGGCTCGTGATCTCCGCCTTGAACCAGCCAAGCGGCTGGGTCGGCATCGGCCCGGTGAGCATGCCCACGACATTGAGCTTGAGGATCTGCTGAGTCAGTTCGTCGTAGAGCTGCTGGCCGCCGCCATACCGCACCCAGCCGAGCAATTCATCGGCATCCCAGCCGAAGGCAGGCGCGGTGCCGAACAAGGAGAACGCCTTGTTCTTGCCGTACCAATAGGCGGAGACCCCGTGTCCGCCGTCGATGATGCCGGAGCTGACCGCGTCCAGCACCTGGAAGGCGGGAACCACGGCGCCTGCGGCGAGCAGTTCCAGTTCCACGCGCCCGCCGGCCATCTGGTTCACATAGCGGACGAAATCGCCCGCATATTCGTGGAAGATGTCCTTGTTCGGCCAGGTGGACTGGAATTTCAGCTTGATTGGCGCCTGGGCGTGGACGGCGGGGGCGGCGATGACGGCGGCACCCGCCGCCGTGGCGGCAGCAGCCGTGATAAAGCCGCGTCGTGACGGACGTGCGGAATCGTTCACGTTGGAAGTGTCAGTCAATGTATCCTCCCTAAGGGGGTACGGCTCTCTCTGGAACCATAGCGGTGTTGGCGCACCATTCCCCCGAACGCCCTAGCAGACGCTACGTCATGCCCGTACGGCAATAGACTTTAGTCTAGTTCAGTCAAAAATATTCGGATTTGCGGCCAAAACCGGCCCGCGCGTTTCTGGGTATGGGGAGCGGCAGGGCGCATTTTTGCCGGACCGGGGTGCCACACGCGCGCGATACTTGCCGGGAGGCGCGCGTCGGAATACCTGTATGCGCCTTCGCCGGGTCTGCCCGGTCGAGCGGGGAGCATTGAAATGGCCGAAATCCAGCAACCCATCGAGCTTCACTACTGGCCCACCCCCAATGGGTGGAAGATCGCCATCATGCTCGAGGAATGCGAACTGCCCTACACCGTGAAGCTGGTGAACATCGGCAAGGGGGATCAGTTCAAGCCGGAATTTCTCGCCATTTCGCCCAACAACAAGATTCCTGCGATCCTCGACCCCAACGGTCCGGACGGCGCGCCCATTTCGGTGTTCGAGTCGGGCGCGATCCTGCAATATCTCGGTCGCAAGACCGGCAAATTCTATCCCGCCGAAGAGCGCAAGCGGGTGGAGGTGGAGGAGTGGCTGTTCTGGCAGATGGGCGGCCTTGGCCCCATGGCCGGGCAGGCCCACCATTTCCGCATCTATGCGCCCGAGAAGATCCCGTATGCCGTTGATCGCTACACCAACGAGGTGCATCGCCTGTATGGCGTGATGAACACGCGCCTGAAGGATCGCGAGTTCCTGGCCGGAGATTATTCGATCGCCGATATGGCCTGCGTCGGCTGGGCGAAGCTCTGGGAGCGCCAGGGCCAGAAGATCGAGGAATTTCCGCATTTCCAGCGCTGGCTTGAAACCGTGAAGATGCGCCCCGCCGTCCAGCGCGGCCTTGCGGTGAGCGCCGAGGAGCGCAAGCCGGACCTCTCCAGGGACAAGGAAGCCCAGAGCATCCTGTTCGGCCAGCGCGCACGCTGAAGGCTAGAGCCACCCTCTCGCTTTTTGCGCGCGCTCGGCTTAGATGCGAGCGCCGCCACCGGACGTGGCGCCCGCGGACGGGCATTCGGACCATGCGCGGCAGCAAGGTCCAGGAGTTGCTTCTTCCATGTCGCCCGATCCGCGCACGATACTTGGCCAAGCCGCCGCATTCGCCCGGGCGGGGCAGATGGACAAGGCCATCGAGGGTTTCCGCCTCGCGGTGCAACTTCAACCCGCCCTGGTCGATGGGCATCGCATGCTGGCCATGGCGCTGATCCAGGCGGGCCAGCCGGACGAGGCCCTGCCGAGCGCACGACGCACCGCCAATCTGGTGCCGAAGGATCCTCACGCGGCGATTCTCCTCGCGGTGGCGCTCCAGGGCGTCGGCCAATTCGAGAAGGCGCTCGCCGCCGCCGAGCGCGCCATCAAGCTGGCGCCCCAATTGGGCGAGGCCCATTTCCAGGTCGCCAATGCGCTCGGCGCCCTTAATCGCCACGACGCGGCCGCCAAGGCCTATTCGCGGGTGTTGGAGCTCGACCCGCTGGCGGTTGAGGCATTGGCCAACCGGTCCGTGGCCCTGGTGCGCGCGGGCCATCCCGACGCGGCGCTCGCTGATTGCGAACGCTTGCTGGAATTGCAGCCCTGGTCGCCGGTCCACCCCGTCAACAAGGGCTTCATCCTGCTGGAGCGTGGCGCGGCCGCCGAGGCGCGTGCCGCTGCCGAGCAAGCGATTAGCCTGGCACCCGATTTCGTCGATGCCCACCATCTGCTGGGGGAGTGCTGTTTTCTCATCAGTGATCTGGAGGGCGCGTGCGCGGCCTATCAGCAGGCGGTGACGCGCGCTCCGCTGCGCGCGGATTTCCGTCTGCGCTACGCCTTTCTCCTGCGCCGCCTTGGCGCATTCGCGGAGGCGCACGAGCAAAGCGCCGCCGTGCTCGAGGCCGAACCGGGCAATCCGGCCGCCTTGTTCGAGCGCGGCATGGCGCGCGAGGGCCTGGGCGATGCTGCGGGCGCGCTGGAAGATCTCGACGCCCTGCTGGCGAAGGAACCGCCTTTCACCGAAGTCCTGCTTGCCCGGGCGCGCCTCCTGACCCATCTCGGTGCCCGCGCCGATGCCCGCGCCAGCATCGACAAGGCCCTTCACCTCGACGCTCATAATGCCCATGCGCTCGACGCCCGCGCGAACGAAGCTCTGGCCCGCGGTACCTGGGCCGAGGGTTGGGCTGCGCTCGATGCCGCGGCCCAGGCGGCGCGCGCCCGTCTTGCGGCCCGCAACGTCGGGATCTGGGATGGGACCGGGAGCCCGCGTGTCCTCGTTGTGGCCGCCGGGGAGCGGCTTTCGGACACGATCGCGCTGGCGCGCCTGCTGCCGCTGCTGGCCGACCGAGGGATCGAACCGCGCCTGCTGGTTGCCGACCCGGCGGACGCTGCACTGTTCGCCTCGCTGGACCCGCGTGTCGTGATTCTCCCCGATCCGGCGCGGATCGACCCCGCCGAAGAGGGGATGCTGGGCGTCGCCCTGGCCAGCTTGCCGCAACTCGTTGCGCCCGATCCTGCCCTCTGGCCGCGCGTGCCTTACCTGCATGCGCCGACGGAACGCCTTTCAGCCTGGAGCCATGCGCGGTCCGCCGGCGATCTGGTGATCGGAATCCATTGGCAGAGCGAGGATGCCGGCCGCGTCGAGCCCCTGCGCAGCGCATCGCTGGACGCCTTTGCGCCGCTCGCCGCAATCGAGGGGGTGCGGCTCGTTGGGCTCCAGCAGGGCCCGGCCGCGGCGCAGATGGACCGCGTGCCGTTCCGCGGGCGCATTCTGCGCCTTGAGAGTGACTTCGACGCTGACGGCACGTTTCTCGACAGCGCCGCGCTGCTGCACCACCTGGACCTGCTCGTCAGTGTCGATGCACCGCTGGCGCATCTTGCGGCCGCGATGAACCGGCCGGTGTTGCTCGCGGCAAGCGGAGGGACCCACTTCGCCTTCGCTGGCGATGGCGCGGACAATGGGTTCTATCCCTCGGTGCGCGTCGTTCGCCAGGAGCAGCCGGGACAATGGGGCGGCGTGTTCACCGCGATAGCGGCGGGTGTGGAGATGGGTAAGGCCGAAAATCATGAGCACAAGTGAAGCGATGCCGGCTCCGGTGGAGATTCTCGCTCCGGTGTCCGCCGGTGAGCTGATCGACAAGATCACCATTCTCGAAATCAAGGCGGAACGCATCGCCGATCCGGCAAAGCGCGCGAACGTGGTGCGGGAACTGACCGCCCTGGCGCAGCTGCGGGACATTCATGCGTTGAGCGTGGGGTTCGAGGATCTGACGGTCGAAATCAAGAGCGTGAACGAGGCGCTCTGGGAGATCGAAGACGCGCTGCGCGAACTGGAAACGGAAAAACGCTTCGACGAAAGGTTCGTTGAGCTGGCGCGCGCGGTCTATGTGACCAATGATCGGCGGGCCGCGATCAAGAAGGAAATCAACGTCCGTTCCGGCTCGCTGTTTGTGGAAGAGAAATCCTACGCCGGCACTTAATTGCGAGGACAAGGGCGGCGGCGGCTTGCAAAGCCGTCTTTGGTTCGGCATAGGTGAGCGCAATGGAGACGTGGCCGAGAGGCTGAAGGCACTCGTTTGCTAAATGAGCAGACCCCCAAAAGGGTCTCGAGGGTTCGAATCCCTCCGTCTCCGCCACCATTCAGAACCCGATTGCCCGGGGAGCGCCGTTCCGGTTCGGCCTTGGAAGATGATTTTTCCAACGCTTTTGGCCGTGGGTGTGCGGAGCTGGCGCAACGCCCGCGCTGTTCTGATGCGAGGCGTCGGCGAGCGTGCTCCCAAGCGCGATCTTCCGCCTGCCGCCTTGAACCCGCGGCCTCGAAATGCCGCGCCAATGGCTTGCGGATGAGAAGCCTAAGGCTTTGAGTTTTAATGCGATCTCGGTGACAGGATAGTGCGCCGACATAGTGCGCCGACGAAACAATGAATATTAATATAACATTTTAACGAACCGCATTTTAGGGATTTCGCAAGAATCGGTTCGTATTTTGCGTCCTGCGAGAGTGCCGCCATCGATTGATAAGGAAACATGATGTCGATTGATGCTGACGTTCAGCATAAGGACGGTAATATAGTAGTTATGACCTATTTGTCGGATTGCGTTGTGGGATTCCGAAATAACCTCATGTCAGAACGGTTTGATACGTGGAGTGAGTTAGATATAAATCTAATATTCGTTCATTATATTATGGGTCTCGTCGTATCATTATTTGATAAATCGCTGCCGGAGACGCAGATGAATTGTATTCAGCGCTTGGCGGAGCTGGAAATTCCAAGGGAAGAGGCTGTCCGTGCTCTTCACGTCGTTCCTCCGGGTGGGCAGGGCGGCTTGGCGCGTGCGGTGGAGGCTGCGGAGCAGGCGGGTCGTCATGATGGTGGGCGCATGAAAACGCCATCTCCATTTCTGCGTCAGTCTGCGGAGTTGGGGGTCTTGTAAGGAGGACTTCTATCGCATTATCTTGGGGGGATACTGTGTCGTATTTGAGTATCGCGCGTAAACATGGGTGGTCCCAGTTCGGGATTGCCTCTATGAGATCTTCTGATTGCAGGCGTCTTATTCTAACTTTGCGGCTTGCACATAGAATTTTTGATTTTCGTTGCCATTCTCTTGCCTTTGGGATTGGGGTGGGTACGGCCACGGCGGGATTTTTCAGTCTCGCGTCGGTCGCCAATGCCGGTGGCTATGTGATCGGAAGCAGCAGCGGTGCCGGCAGCAATGCCGGGCTCAGCAATCTCTGCCTCACGCTCGACGATCCTTCATCCTCTTCTGCAGCCTGGAGTTGTCAGGTCGGCACAGCGAGTGGCGGGCTCGGCTGGGTGTCCGGGGTTGTCGGGAATTCCTTGGCGGTCCAGGCGACAAATCTCGCCGGTGCCGTGGGAGCGCAGTCGATCGTGATCGGCACGCAATCCACGAGTGCCACCGGGTCTTCGTCGATTGCGGTCGGCGCGGGGGCCACGACCGGCACCGTATCAAACAGCATTGCGCTCGGCACCGGCGCCACCGTGGGTGTTGCCGGAGGCATTGCGCTCGGCCAGAACTCGGTGGCGAATACCGTTGCCGGCATTGATGGCTACATACCTGCCGGTACGAATTCGGCCAGCGCCATTGAAGCCACAAGGAGCACCTTGGCCGCAGTCTCTGTCGGGAACGCCGCGAGCGGGCAGCTTCGCCAGATCACCGGCGTGGCGGCGGGAACGGCAGATTCCGACGCGGCAAACGTCGCTCAGGTCAAGGCGGCTACTGCGGGCGTGGCCGATCTCTCGGACCGCTCCGTGGTCTATGATGGCGCGGTGGGGAGCGCGAAGGACACCATCACTCTGGCAGGCAGCGGCGGCACGACCCTGACCAATGTGAAGGCCGGCGCGGTTTCCGCCACGTCCAGCGATGCGGTGAACGGGTCGCAGCTTTATTCCACTAACCAGACCGTCGCAGCACTCGGCTCCGATGCTATGAAATGGAATTCGTCCCTCGGCGCGTATGACGCCAGCCACGGGAGCGGATCGCCGCAAAAGGTATCCAACGTCGCGGCCGGCACGGCCGATACGGACGCGGCCAATGTGGGGCAGGTCAATGCGGTTTCGGCCGGCGTGGCCAATCTCTCGGATCGTGCCGTGCTCTATGATGGCGTGACGGGAGACCCGAAAACCACTATCACCCTCGCAGGCAGCGGCGGCACGACACTGACCAATGTGACGGCGGGCGCCGTTTCGGCCACGTCCACCGATGCGGTGAACGGGGCGCAGCTTTTTGGCGTGTCGCGAAGCGTCGCGACGGTGTTCGGCGGCGGTGCGTCGGTGGCTTCCGACGGCACCCTCATCGCCCCCAGCTACTTCGTCGATCATGTGAGTTACAATAATGTTGGCGACGCCATCGGGGCAGTCGACACCAAGCTGTCGAGCTTGAATTCGACCATCGTAAACGTTGTTGCAGGCAACACGCCCTACCTCCAGGTCAATGCCAGCGGGACCGTCAGCCAGGCGACAGGTGCCGACAGCATCGCCATTGGCTCCGCCGCCCAGGCGGCGGCCACCAATTCCACGGCAATCGGCCAGGGCGCCAGCGCGAGCAATGCGGGGGATGTCGCACTCGGATCGGGCTCGACCACGGCTGCCGCCGTTCAGACCTCCACCATGACCGTGAACGGAACCACTTATGCGGTCGCGGGAACGGCGACCAGCACGGTCTCCGTGGGATCGGTCGGGGCCGAGCGCACCATCACCAACCTGGCGGCCGGCCAGGTCAGCGCGACATCGACCGATGCGGTTAATGGCTCGCAGCTCTACGCCACCAACCAAGCTCTGAGTGCGGCTGCCGGCAGCATCGGCGCGCTCAGCAAAGCCGCGGTGCAGTACGACACCGACGCAAGTGGCAACAAGCTCAACTCGATCACGCTGGCTGGTGGCGACGCGAATGCACCGGTGGTGATCTCAAATGTCGCGGCGGGCGTCGCAAGCAAGGATGCTGTGAACGTTGCTCAGATGAAGACGGGCCTGAGCGAAACTCTCAACTCGGCCAATACCTACACCGATTCAAAGACGTCCTATGCCATAGCAACGGCCAATACCTACACCGACACCAAATCGCATCAGACCTTGACACAGGCGAATGCCTATACGGACCAGAAGTTCGCCAGCCTCAACAGTTCGATCGCAACCGCGCGCACCGAGGCGCGCCAGGCCGCCGCCGTCGGCCTTGCGGCCGGATCGCTGCGCTACGACGACCGGCCGGGCAAGGTCAGCGCCGCAGTCGGGGCCGGCGCGTGGGGCGGCGAGAGTGCCTTCGCCATGGGTCTGGGCTACACGACACCGGACCAGAGGATGCGCATGAATATCTCGGGAAGTACCGCCGGTGGGGATTGGGGCGCCGGCGGCGGGCTGAGTCTCACCCTCAACTGATCGGGTCGAGTCATGTGGGTCACCAAGGGACGTCGGGGCGCGATGTGCGCCTCGGCTCTCATGCTCCAGCTGATATGGTGCGGCCCGGCGCTTTCCGCTGAGAAAGCCAAGAAGGGCGAACCGGCGAAGCCTCCGGCGTCAAAGGAGCTTTCGCAGGGTTACCTCGTGAAGCCGTCCGATGTCGTGCCGCCGCCGGACGTGCCGCTCGGCCAATATCTGCGAACCATCCGTCCGTTCCCCAACTGGACGCTGATCTGCGATGAGAACCGGGTCAAGAAGCGGAAAGTCTGCAACATTTCGCAAGAGATCCTGGGACCCTCGGGCGCAATCGTCTTCAGTTGGTCGCTTGCCGCCATGGACGACGGCCGGCCGGTCATGATTTTGCGGACGCCGACCGGTGCCAGTTCCGGGACGGTCGCGCTCGATCTTCGTGACGGTCAGCCCCCCGTCACAGTGCCGGTTTATGGGTGCAACGAGCGCTTGTGTATCGCCTATCTGTCCTTGGAGTCCCGCCTGCGCGCGGCGATCGAGGCGGAGCGGGTGATCGGAATTACCTATGATCTCAAGGAGAATGGCTCGGCGCGGCACGAGTCTTTTCGCGCGCCGCTCGCCGGCCTGACCCAGGCGCTTTCAGCGATCTGAGCCGAGACGAATGGCGCGACGTTCCGCGCATCAGGGCCATTGTGGAACCACGCTTATGACTGAAAAACAAAGCGTCTACGAACGCATCATCGGGCCAAGCCGAACGCCTCCCGTCGATCCCGCTGGCCGGAGGCGCTTTTTTCCCACGCGGCGCGTTCTTCTGTTGGCGGGGGCGGCGGCCAGTCTCCTCGTCTGTTTCGGCCTCGGGGTGGTGGTTTCGCAGCACAGCGGCATCTCGGGCTTCCTGGGCCGGTCAGATCAGGTGCCGTCGGGCGCGCGCGATGGCAAGGATCTGTTCACCGCCCATGCTTTGGCCAATGGCGTGAAAACCTGCGCCGCCACCTATGCGATGCTCGGCAAGGCGCTGACCACGGGGGCGAATTATGCCTTCCAGACCCAGGTGGCGGAAACCGCCCCCAACCAGCATGCGGTGCAAGGCACGGTCGGCATGCGATTCGGCGCCAGTTCGCGTTTGGCCGGACAGGCGGCCGGCGTGATCCTGGTGGCGCCCACGGCAAGCGCCTGTGAAGGCAATTTGGTGCGCGTCGTGCCGATCAAACAGCGCTGCGAGGATGCGCCTTCGCTCCTGCCTCCCGGCTCCAAGCTCATGTCGCCCCTGTCGGACCTGCCCTTCTACGCGCTTCCCACCGGTGAACAGACCTTGTTCCTGCCGGTTGGCGAAAATTGCGTGGCCGTTACGACCCTGCGCTCCGGGTCCTGAGCCGGTTTTGACTGGCGGTGGCCAAGCCTCTCAACGCCGAATGAAGCCGAGAGCCGGCGCCGCTGGTCACCTGCCGCAAGGTTTATCATCAATCTTCTTGATTTTCGAAGGGTTCGCGCACGCCCAAAGGCCTTTCGCCCCTTGATGTCGCTTCAAGGCCGCGCGGGTCATAGATCATTGGTTGTAATTGTGAAATATACGTTAGAAGTGCTGGCGTACACTTGGGGTCAAATTGTCTTGAAGAGGTATGCAAGACGTCATTTATATGACGAAAGGCGTTGAAGAACGAGGCTTCGAGGTAATTGCGGGTCGCGCCAGCAATGTGATACCTCAAATGGAAAGGTGCCAATGTTCCAGAGCCGCCGGGGGGCGCAGGGTCATGACACAGAGTCTTGCGGGGCGGTCAGCCTGCGGAAAAGCAGTGGGTGCCGTCTATGGCGCGTCCAGCGCGCGGCTGCGCCTGTCGACAGCCCTTTCGACGACCCTGTGCGGCATCGCCTTCCTTGCCGGCGGCGTGGCACCAGCTTTGGCGCAGGCCCAGGCCAATGTGCCTTACACATCGATTCAGCTCGGCTTTAACGGCGGGACCGGAAATGCGGTCGATGACTACACCTCCGATGCGTATGGTGGCGCCGGCGGCAATGGCGGGACGCTGGGCGCTACGAATATCACCGTCGTCGGCACGGGAACCGGGCTTGCTTCGGCCGTCACCATTCTCAGCCGCGGCGGCGTCGGCGGCTATGGGGGCTATGGCAGCAGCGATACCGGCAGCGGCACGGGCGGCCCCGGCGGGCTGGGTGGCGGGGGTGGCGCGCAGACGGTCTCCATCACCAATGTTAACGCCGGCACCAACAATACCGCGGTTCTGATCCAGTCGTACGGCGGCAATGGCGGCAATGGCGCCTATGGCAGCAGCGACACCTCCAATGCACAGGGCGGTGCGGGCGGCAATGCCGGTGGATCCGGCGCGATCGCCGTCACCGTCGCCGGAACCACTCTTTCAACCGGCCAGTCCGGCATCGTGCTGCTCGCCATGGGCGGCAATGGCGGCGGCGGCGCTTCGGGCGATACGGACAGCAACGTTTCGGGCGGCGGCAACGGTGGCAACGGCGGCGTCGGCAGCACGGTCAGCCTCAACCTTAGCGGCTCCACCCTAACAACGGGTGGCACCGGGGCGGCGATCAGCCTGCAATCGTCGGGACAGGTCAGCGGCTCCGGTGGCACGGCCAGCAGCACCACGGACACGGCAACCGCCGGTGCCGGCGGCACGGCTGGCGCTGGCGGCGCCGTATCCAGCCAGATCAGCAATTCGACGATTTCGAGCGCGGGCACCGGCGTCAGCCTGCTCTCGACCGGCGGATGGGGCTTGGGCGGAGCAAAGGGCTCCAGCCATTTTGGTCTTGCCTTCGGAGGTGCGGGTGGCGCTGGAGCCAATGCCGGGACCGCCGGCCTCACGGTTTCCAATGCGACCATATCTGCCTCGGGCGGCGTGGGCATCGCCATTAATTCGATCGGCGGCCTCGCGGGCGCGGGCGGCGCGGCCTATTCCAACACATGGAACGGAACCGCCGGCGCCGGCGGCAATGCCGGTACGGGTGGCGCGGTTTCGTTGACGCTGACGGCGGCGAGTGTCAGCGGCACCAGCGGCGGCGTTCAGCTCCAGTCCACCGGCGGTGCCGGCGGCGTGGGAGGCTATGGCAGCAGCGACACCGACAATGGGCGCGGCGGCGCCGGGGGAACCGGAGGGGCGGGCGGAACGGCCTATGGCACTTTCACGGGCTCTTCCGTGACCGCGGCCGGCACCGCCATCACCATTGTTTCGGTGGGCGGCGCCGGCGGTGCCGGCGGAATGGGCGACAGCGCGACGAACTATTCCTACGGCGCGAAGGGGGGCAGCGGCGGGGCGGCCGGCAATGTGGGCCTGTCGCTGACGAACACAACGGTGACCTCGACCGCGGGCGCCGGCATTCTCATCGCATCCACCGGCGGTACCGGAGGCACGGGCGGGAAAGGCGAAAGCAATTCAAGCAATGCCGTGGGGTATAACGGTGGCTATGCCGGCAATGCCGGCACTGCGAGCCTGAAACTGTATGGCACGGTGAACGTGACCACCGTCGGCACGGCCGCCGCGCTCGTTTCCACGGGCGGTGCGGGCGGTGCGGGCGGTGTCACCAATTCCGATGGGAATTTCTCCGTTGGCGGATCGGCACAGGACGGCGGCACCGGCGGCACGGTGAGCGTGTCGGGCGATGGCGTCTTTTCCGCCACCTCCGGGAGCGGCATCACGATCGCCTCGGTCGGCGGCACGGGGGGTGCCGGTGCCTATGCCGGTACCAACGGCACGATCACAATCAATATTGGCGGTCAGGGCGGCAATGGCGGCGGCGGCGGTTCGGCTACCGTCACCACCGGCAGCACGATCACCGTCGGCAACACCGGCAGCGGCACGGTCTACGGCATTCAGGCGCGCAGCCAAGGCGGCGCCGGCGGGGCGGGCGGCAATGCGGGCAGCCCCTACCAAGCCAAGGGCGGCAACGGCGGAAACGGCGGAAACGGTGGAAACGCCAGCATCACGCTGAATGCCAACGGCTCGGTGACGACAACGGGTGCGAGCGCCTTCGGTCTCGCCGCACAGAGCCTCGGCGGACTTGGCGCCCAGGGCGGGGAGGCGATTGCATTCGGCAATTCCCAGGGCGCGGTGGGCGGAACCGGAGGCAATGCCGGCAACGCCTATGTGACCAGTGCGGGCACGGTCTCCACCAGCGGCCAGGGGTCTTCCGGAATTGTCGTGCAAAGCATCGCCGGTGGCGGCGGGGCAGGCGGCAGTTCGGACGCAGTGTTCGATTCCACCAGCGGTTCGGGCGGGGACAGCGGCACCAGCGCCCTGGCGAGCGCCGTTCTCACGGGTGGCAGCGTCACGACCAGCGGCGCCTATGCCGCAGCGGTCGTGGTGCAATCCATCGGCGGTGGCGGCGTGCTGACCGTGCTCAGCGCGCAGGCCCCGGTCAGCCTCAACGGCGTCAGCGGCACGTCGGGCACGGCCTATGCCTCGGCGGCGAAAGGCGTGACGATCTTGACCCAGGGCGCGGCCTCGGCCGGCATCCTGGTGCAGTCCATTGGCGGCGGCGGTGGTTCCGCCGGCTCCGCCGACGCCGTGATCGTCGCCGTCGGCGGGGATGGCGCGTCCGGCGGCAATGCCGGATACGCGCATATCGTCAACGCGGCCACCGTAACGACGGCGGGCGATGGCTCGATCGCGCTGCATGCCCAGTCGATCGGTGGCGGCGGCGGGCATGGCGGCGGGACCCTGGCGGTCTCTGTGCTCGGCTCCGCCCAGATCGGCGGCAGTGCCGGCGGGGGCGGCGCCGGTGGCGCGGTCACGGTTTCCAATTCCGGATCGTTGCAGACGTCCGGCAGCAGCGCCAATGCCATCGTCGCCCAATCGATCGGCGGCGGCGGCGGCAATGGCGGCGATGCCGAGGGATTCGGGCTTGATCTGGTCCAGCTTGGGCTTGGCGGATCGGGCGGTTCGGGCGGCGATTCCGGCTCGGTGCAGGTGAACAATGCCGGCGCCATCGTCACCCAGGGCGGCCGCTCCAGCGGCATTGTCGCGCAATCGGTTGGCGGCGGCGGCGGCACCGGCGGCGCGGCCTATGATCTGTCGGCGAGCGTCGGCATCAGCTTCGGTGTCAGCATCGGTGGGTCCGGCGGCGTCGGAGCGGGGGCGGGCACCACCGTCCAGGTCTATAATTATAGCTCCATCACCACCCAGGGTGCTGACGCATTCGGCATCATCGCCCAGTCGATCGGTGGCGGCGGCGGCAATGGCGGATCGGCGGCGGCGAAGGTGGTCACGGTCGGCACTGCGGACGTGCCGTCCATCTCCGTATCGGCCGCGATCGGCGGCTCTGGTGCGGGCGGTGGTAGTGGTGGCAATGTGACGGTGATCAACGAGAGCGGCGCCAAGATCGTCACCAGCGGCGATGGGGCAACTGGCATGCTTGTCCAGTCGATCGGCGGCGGTGGCGGCGCAGGCGGCGATTCCACCGCGTCGGCGGCGTCCTATGTTCCGGGCCATGCCGGCATTTCCTTCTCCGCCGAGGTGTCGCTCGGGGGAACGGGCGGCGGCGGCGGGGCGGGTGCCGGAGCCTATGTGACCAATAAAGGCCTGGTGAAGACGAGCGGCAATTTCGCCGACGGCATTCTCGCCCAATCGGTGGGCGGCGGCGGTGGCACCGGCGGGGTGGGCGCGGCGGATGGGTCGTCCGAGGCGCGGCTGGCTTTCGGCGTCACCTTCACGCTCGGCGGCTCGGGTGGAACCGGCGGCGCGGGCGGCACCGTGACGGTCACCAATTCCGGGAACGTGCTGACTTATGGAGCAGGGTCGCGCGGCGTGGTCGCCCAGTCGGTGGGTGGTGGCGGCGGCAATGCGGGCGGCGGCACCGCCTCGGCCTCCGGCGGCACCGCGGCCTTGACGTTGACAATGGGCGGGTCGGGCGCGACGGCGAATGCAGGCGGCAGCGTCACTGTCACGAATTCGGGCAGCATCGTCACCCACGGCGGCGATGCGGATGCCATTTTTGCCCAGAGCGTGGGCGGCGGCGGCGGCAGCGGCGGCAGTGCCACGGGCGATGCCGTGAGCAAGGCTTCAAACGGCAGCAACGCGAAATTCTCGCTGACCGCCACCATGGGCGGCTCGGGCGGCGGCGGCGGGGCGGGCGGCGCGGTGACGGTGACCAATTCCGGCACCCTCGTCACATCTGGCCAGCATTCCACCGGCATGCTGCTCCAATCGGTCGGCGGCGGCGGCGGCAAAGCGGGGGCGGCGGCCGGAAAATCATCTGGCGGTGTCGTTTCCCTATCCTTCACGCTCGGTGCGTCCGGTGGGGCCGGCGGCGCGGGCGGCGCGGTTTCGGCTTATGATTCCGGGTCGATTTCCACGGCAGGCGCCGATGCGGCGGCGATCATCGCGCAATCGGTGGGCGGCGGCGGCGGCATGGCCGGAAACGCCAACAGCTCCGCATCAGGATCCAAGATCAGCCTCGGCGCCTCGGTCGGGGCGAATGGCACGCCCGGCGGCGACGGTGGAACCGTGATCGTCTCGCTGACCGGCGGAACGCTCTCCACCTCCGGCGCGGCCTCGGACGCGGTCATCGCCCAGTCGATCGGCGGCGGCGGCGGGACCGGCTCGTCGGTCGGCACGGATACGAAAAGCTCGGGTGACAGCAACACCTTCGGCGCCGCCTTGGCTCTGGGCGGGTCGGGCGGCGCGGGCGGCAATGGCGGCACGATCACCCTCACAAACGCGGCCATCATCAAGACGTCGGGGGACGATTCCGTCGGCCTCTTCGCCCAATCCGTGGGCGGCGGCGGCGGCAAGGGCGGCGCCAGCGCAACCGATGCGACCGGCGGCAGTTCGGCGTTCCAGCTTTCCGCAAACCTTGGCGGCTCCGGCGGCAGCGCCGGCTATGGCAATACGGTCATCGTCACCAGCTCGGCGGCGATTTCCACGGCCGGCGACAATGGCACGGGCATTCTCGCACAGTCGGTGGGAGGCGGCGGCGGCCGGGCGGGAAGTTCCGGCGCATCGGCGGTTGGAGGCAAGGCGTCTGCCGCCATCGCGCTCGGCGGTGCGGGCGGCGGTGCGGGCGACGGCGGCACGGTCACGGTCACCACGACCGGGGCCGCTTCGACAATCACCACCACCGGGCGCAATGCCAATGCCATCACTGCCCAGTCGGTGGGCGGCGGCGGCGGCAGCGGCGGAAATGCCAATGCGGCGTCCAGCGCGAAGCTCGATATCGGCGGCAGTCTCGGCGGCACCGGTGGTGGATCTGGGACCGGCGGCACGGTCACGGTCACGAGCGGCGGATTCCTCTCCACGGGCGGACAGGATTCCAACGGCATTCTCGCCCAATCCATCGGTGGGGCCGGCGGCGACGCGGGATCCGGCTCCAGCAAGAGCAAGGCGACGGGATCGGACGCGGCGTCTCTTTCCATCGGCATCGGCGGCGGCGCGGGATCGGGCGGGACCGGCGGCACGGTGACGGTCACCAATGACGGCGGCATCCTGACCAACGGGAGCGGGGCTGCCGGCATCCTTGCCCAGTCGATCGGCGGGGGCGGCGGCAAGGGCGGGGCGACATCCTCCACTTCCACTTCTTCGAATGGCGGCGTCGCGGCGATTTCCGCGACCGTCGGCGGCAGCGGCGGCGCGGGTGGGAACGGCGGCGCCGTGACGGTGAAAAACAACAATTTCATCGCCACCATCGAAGCCCATGCGGACGGCATTCTCGCCCAATCCATCGGCGGGGGCGGCGGCAGCGCGCATCTGGCAAGTTCCGACGCCAGCGGCACGAAGAGCGATGCCAATGTCTCCGCGACGCTCGGCGGAACCGGCGGGCTGGGCGGATATGGCGCCGCTGTGGTGGTGAACAACATCAGCACCATCGCGACCGAAGGCGCGTTCTCGCGCGCGATCCTGGCACAATCCATCGGCGGCGGCGGCGGTGTCGCGGGCGGCGCCCATGACAGCACCGGCGGCGGCACGGTGGGCGTCACGCTCGGCCTTGGCGGCACGGGCGGATATGGCGGCAACGGGGGCGCGGTCACGGTGACCAGTTCGGGGACGCTCGTCACGGCGGGCGCGAATGCGACGGCGATCCTGGCCCAGTCGGTCGGCAGCGGCGGCGGTGCGGGTGGCAGCACCAACAATGGCGCGACGGCGAAGATTTCGCTCGGCGCGGCCCTCGGCGGCGCGGGCGGGGTCGGTGGATCGGGCGGCAAAGTCCAGGTTCTGATCCAGAACCAGACCTCCGGCCAGATCGCCACGACAGGCGACCAGGCGGACGCGATCATCGCCCAATCCATCGGCGGCGGCGGCGGCAATGGGGGAGCGGGCAGCGGCAAGGCGGACGGGGCAGGGGGCAACGGCCTCGGTCTTACGCTGACCATGGGAGGGTCGGGCGGCACCGGGGGCACCGGCGGCGAGGTGATCGTCACGAACGGCGGCCTTGGCCTTGCGGGCGCGGCCATTTCCACGTCCGGTGACGGATCGAACGGCATCCTGGCCCAATCGGTGGGCGGTGGCGGCGGGCGCGGCGGCGGCGCCTCCTCGACCAGCGGCGGTTCCGGCGCGGCGACCATTTCCACCAGCCTCGGCGGCTCGGGTGGAACCGGCGCGACCGGCGGCGCGGTCCATGTGGATAACGCCAATACCATCGCGACGCTCGGCGCCCATGCGAACGGCATCGTCGCGCAGTCCATCGGCGGCGGCGGCGGCAATGCAGCGCTGTCCAGCAGCATCGCGAAGGACCAGAAAAGCGACGTCAATCTCTCCGCGACCCTCGGCGGGGCCGGCGGCACGGGCGGTGTGGGCGGCGGGGTCTATGTGACGCAGAGTTCGGTCGTCACCACCAAGGGCGATTTCAGCCACGGCATTCTTGCCCAATCCATCGGCGGCGGCGGCGGGAATGCGGCGACCACCGGCGCCACCGGCACAGGCGGCAAGGCGAGCGTGGCATTCGCGCTGGCCGGCGATGGCGGCACGGGCGGCGATGGCGGCGCAATCACCCTCACGCAAAGCGGCTCGATTTCGACTGAGGGCCATGGTGCGAGCGCGATCCTTGCCCAGTCGATCGGCGGCGGCGGCGGCGTTGCGGGCAGCGCCACCCATGCGGCGAGCAGCAAGATCGCGGTCGGCGCATCCATCGGCGGGGGCGGTGGGGCCGGCGGGGCCGGCTATGGAGTCAGCCTCACCAGCACCGGCACGGGTGTTCTCTCCACCAGCGGCGACGCGGCCGATGCTATCCTCGTCCAGTCCATCGGCGGCGGCGGC
The DNA here is from genome assembly GCF_043195105.2 of Roseixanthobacter finlandensis. Classification (NCBI taxonomy): domain Bacteria; kingdom Pseudomonadati; phylum Pseudomonadota; class Alphaproteobacteria; order Hyphomicrobiales; family Xanthobacteraceae; genus Roseixanthobacter; species Roseixanthobacter finlandensis. Next base: position 2,358,873 of record NZ_CM195536.1, read on the forward strand.
GGCGTGGGTGCGGCGGGCAAAGGCGATGCGGATGGCGGCGGCGGCAATGGCCTGTCGCTGGGCGTGAGCGTCGGCGGCGGTGGCGGCTCCGGCGGCGCTGGCGGCCTCGTCACGATCAATATCGGTACGGCGCAGCAGGCCGGAACCTCCATCAGCACGACTGGCCACGATGCCGCAGGCCTCGTCGCCCAGTCCATCGGCGGCGGCGGCGGCAAGGGTTCGTCCTCCAGCTCGACGACCGGCGGCAGCGGCATCGCGAGCCTGTCCGCCACCGTCGGCGGCGCGGGCGGTTCCGGCAGCAATGGGGGCGCGGTCAAGGTCGCCCTCAACAGCACGATCCAGACCACGGGCGCCGGCTCCGACGGCGTTTTGTTGCAATCTATCGGCGGCGGCGGCGGCAATGCCGTGCTCGCCACCAGCATCGTGAAGGGCCAGAAAACCGACATGACCTTGAGCGCCGCCCTCGGCGGCAGCGGGGGAGGCGGAGGCGCGGGCGAACAGGTCAGCTTCACACAGGCCGGCCTCATTTCGACCGCCGGCGAGGGTGCCAATGGCGTGGTCGCCCAGTCGATCGGCGGCGGCGGCGGCCGCGCCTCGGCGGTGTCCGCGGATGCCGCCGACGGCAGCGTGAATGGATCGCTGTCGCTCGGCGGCAGGGGCGGCAGCGGCAATATCGGCGGCACGGTCGCGCTGACGCTGAACGGCGACATCGTGACCTCGGGCCGCAATGCCATCGGCGTGCTCGCCCAATCCATCGGCGGCGGCGGCGGCATAACATTGACCAGCGCCAGCGCGGCGCAGGGCACCGCCTCTCTGGCGCTGACCTTGGGTGGTTCCGGTGGCAGCGGCAATGACGGCGGCAAGGTGGGCGGCACGCTCGCGAGCACCGGCTTCATCAGCACCAGCGGCGTGAATTCCCACGGCATCCTGCTGCAATCGATCGGCGGCGGCGGCGGGCTTGCCGCCACCAGCGGCGCCACTGGCCTCGCGAGCCTTGCATTCGGCGGCGCGGGGGGCGGGGGCGGCAATGGAGAAGAGGTCTCCTTCACGCTCGCCGGCATCGTGGCGACGCAGGGCGCCGGAGCGAGCGGCCTGTTCGCGCAATCGATCGGCGGCGGCGGCGGGCTCGGCGGCGATGCATCCAGTACATTCTTCACCGTCGCCGACAGTTCCGCCGGCACCGGGGGCGGCACGGGGAACGGCGGCACGGTGAACCTGACCGTCAGCGGCAGCGTCGGCACGTCGGGCGCGAACGCGGCGGCGGTCAACGCGCAATCCATCGGCGGCGGGGGCGGAACCGCGCAGTCCGGCACGCAGGCGATGAACGGCTCGGCTGGAGGCTCCGGCATCGGCGGGGCCGTGAACGTGACGGTTTCGGGCCTTGTCGTCGCAACGGGCGCCAATTCACCCGGCATCTTCGCGCTTTCCACCGGGCCGGGCGGCGCCGGGCCGATCACCATCGACATCCTCGGCGGCGGCACCGTGATCGGCGGCAAGGATGAGCGCGGCGCGGGCATCATGCTTTCGGGCGGCGCCGACAACACTATCACCATCGCCTCCGGCGCCTCAGTCAGCGCGCTGGGCAATGTCGCCATTCTCGCCGGCGGCGGAAATGAGATCGTCACCAATGCCGGCACAGTGACCGGCAGTGTCGACCTCGGGACGGGCGCCGGCAGCTTCATCAACCAGGCTGGCGGCGTCTTCAATTCAGGCCGCACCATCAATCTGAACGGCGGCATCCTGACCAACTGGGGCACGCTCAGCCCGGGCGGGCTCGGCACCTTGGCCACCAGCACGCTCGCGGGCAATTTCGTCTCCACCGGGGCAATCGCGCTGGATCTGGATGCCACCTCCCATCGCTCGGACCTGTTCAGCGTGTCCGGTACCGCGAACGTGGCCGGCACGCTCCAGGCGAACCCGCTCAGCATCGCGCCAAACACCTCGTTCACGGTGCTTGAGGCCGGGACGCTCGCCGGGTTCACTGCGAGCGTTGTGGACAATTCCCTGGTCTATCAATGGAATGCCGCGGTGGCTGGGAACAGCGTGTCGCTCTCTCCAAGCGCCGATTTCACGCCGCCGGGCAGCAAATTGTCGGCCAATGGCGCGGCGGCGGCCAACCATCTGCAAAGCATCTGGAACAGCGGCACGCTCGGGACTACGGCATCGCTGTTCAACACATTGCTGAACACCGCGACGGACGCGCAATATCGTCAGGCGCTCAAAGCGCTGTCGCCGGAACTCAATGGCGCGGGCCCGGCCAGTCGCATCATGGAGAGCCGGGCGGTGCTGAACCGCACCATGAGCTGCCCCATGTTCGCGGGCGACGGCCTGTTGTTGCAGGAAGACCAATGCAGCTGGGCGCGGGTGATCGTCGGCCGGACCAGCCAGTCCGGCACCTTCGAAAACCAGGGCTTCTCGACCGACACAGTCACCTTGCAGGCCGGGGTGCAGCGCGAATTGCAGCAGGATTGGTTCTTCGCCCTGTCCGGCGCCTACCAGCAGAGCTGGACCAGTTCCTCGGCCGATATCAGCTCCGCGAGCGGCAGCGGCTTTGATGTGACGGCCGCGCTGAAGCGCCAGATCGGCCCCTGGCTGATTTCCGGGGCGGTGGATTTCGGCTGGGTGAACATCGACAGCCAGCGCGTCGTCACGGCGCTGGCCGCGGCGCCTGAAAGCTCGATCGACGTCTATAACGTCACGGGCCGCCTGCGCCTTGCCTACGAGATGCCGCAGACGGGCTGGTATGTGAGGCCCTATGTGGACCTGGACGTGTCTTATATGAACGTCCCCGGCTACAGCGAAGCCGGCATCAGCGGGGCGGAATTGCGGGTGCTCGGCGCGAGCCAGACCACCTTCATCGTCAGCCCGACGGTGGAGGTCGGCACCCGCGTCGATCTCGCCGACGGCACGGTCCTGCGTCCGTTTGCGAGCCTCGGCGCCAGCTTCCTGTCCAACGGCAGCTGGATCACGACCTCCTATCTGCTCGGAGCGCCGGTCGGCACCGGGACATTCGACACCGTCACCTACACCCCGGACATGCTCGGCAATTTCGACATGGGCCTGCAATTGGTGACGGCGAAGAATTGGGAATTCAAACTGGATTATGGCGTCAGCGTCGGCCAGGATTTCCTGTCCCAGGCCGGGATGGCGCGCATCGCGGTGCATTTCTGAGGCTTAACCTTGACCGATCCTGAGCGTGCGCCCGATGGTGCGCCTAAGAGCGATGCTCCACTGGCCGCGGCTCCGGCCAGCCCGGCGCCGGCGGACCTGACAACGGACCTCACCTGTTCGCGCGGCTTCTCATTCTGGCTGGCGCAGCATCAGCTCAGCCTTGCCTTCTCGTCCTATCAGACCGGGCAATTGTTTCTCATCGGGCGCACGCCCGAAAACGCCATGTCCTTCCATCAGCGCGATTTCGTGCGCGCCATGGGGCTGTGGTATGAGCCCGGCCGGCTGTTCCTCGGCTCCCTGCTCCAGGTGTGGCGGCTGGAAAATGTGCTCGCCGCCCACGAACGGGCAAACGGCCATTTCGATGCCCTGTTCGTTCCGCGCATGGCGAGGATCACGGGCGATATTGACGTGCACGAAATGGCGGTGGACGGGCGCGGGCGGCTGGTGTTCGTGAACACCAAATATTCCTGCCTTGCCACCTTCAGCCTGGAACACAGCTTCGAGCCGCTCTGGAAGCCGAAATTCATTTCCCGCCTCGCGGCCGAGGATCGCTGCCACCTCAATGGCTTGTGCATGGCGGACGGGCGCGCGGCCTATGTCACCGTGGTGGGGCGCAGCGATATCGTGGATGGCTGGCGCGCGCATCGCTCGGGCGGGGGACTGGTCATCCGCGTGGAAGACGACGCGATCCTCGCCGACGGGCTCTCGATGCCCCATTCCCCGCGTCTGTATGCGGGCGCGCTCTGGGTTTTGGATTCCGGACGCGGCTATCTGGTGCGCATTGATCCGCAGACCGGCGTCCGCCAGGATGTCGCCTTCTGCCCCGGCTTCATGCGCGGCCTCGCGTTCCACGATGGTCACGCGATCATCACCCTCTCGCTGCCGCGTTATCTGAACTTCAAGGGCCTGCCCCTGGACGGCGAACTGCAGGCACGGGGCGCGGAGCCATGGTGCGGGGTGGTCGTGGTCCATCTTGCAAGCGGCGACATCGTCGAATGGATCCGCCTGGAGGGGGCGATCCGCGAATTGTTCGATGTGGTGGCCATGCCCGGCATCGCCTGTCCCATGGCTATCTCGCCACAAGGTGCGGATCTTGCCAATCTGATTACGCTGGCCCCGCCCGCGCGCCCGCTGGACCAACCGGGCTGGGCGTGACCCCTGGTTCTCCCGGTGGCAAAAAAAGTCGCGGCAGCCTGTCGGCCGCATGGAAAGCCATACGTCCTTGCCCGTGACGGGTGCGCGACGCGCATCTGATCGCGACGACGCCTCCGCGCCGCCGCAGGATAACCGGGGAGAATGCGATGCTGGTCCAGCCCTATCTGACGTTCGACGGCAAATGCGAAGAAGCCCTCGAATTCTACAAGGCCGCGCTCGGCGCCCAAGTGGAATTGCTGATGCGGTACAGCGAGGCGCCCGAGGCACCGCCGCCGGACATGGTCGCCCCCGGCTCTGAAAACAAGATCATGCATGTGAGCTTCAAGATCGGCGAAAGCACCATCATGGCCTCCGACGGGGGATGTCGGAACAGCACCAGCTTCCAGGGTTTCAGCCTCTCCCTTGCCGTTGCGAGCGAAGCGGACGCGCATCGCGTCTTTACCGCGCTTTCGCAGGGCAGACAGGTCCAGATGCCGTTGGGAAAGACCTTTTTCTCGCCGTGCTTCGGGATGGTCGCGGACCGCTTCGGCATCAATTGGATGGTCAATCTGGTGCCGTGAGACCGGGACAAGCTCTTGCTGGGCATGGAGGAGACGATGGCGAAGAAAGTCCTGGTTCTGGTCGGCACGAAGAAAGGCGCCTTCATCGCGGAAAGCGACAGCGCGCGCATGAGTTGGGAGGTGCGCGGACCATTCTGCGAGACGTGGCCGCTCAATCACGTGGTCGGCGATCCGCGCACGGGAGCCATTCACGCCGCGGGCGGAAACGAATGGTTCGGCCCGGCGGTGTGGAAATCCACCGATCTCGGAGAGAGCTGGACCCATTCGAGCGAAGGTCTCGCCTATGAGGCCGGCGCGCCGCCGGTGAAGGCCGCCTGGAGCCTCGCCCATGGCAATGACGCGCTTTATGTGGGCGTCGAGCCTGCCGGCTTGTTCCGCAGCACTGACGGTGGCGAGAGCTTCACGCATCTGCCCGGATTGCAGGACCATCCCTCCCGCCCCGACTGGCATCCCGGCGGGGCCGGGCTGATCCTGCATTCGCTGGTACTGAACCCGCAAGACAATGCCGGGATCTGGGTCGGCATCTCGGCGGCCGGCGTGTTTCATTCGGCCGACGGGGGCGAGACCTGGGAGCCGCGCAATCGCGGCACGCGAGCGGATTACATGCCGGAGGGGCAGAATTATCCCGAATTTGGCCAGTGTGTTCATTGCCTGGTCATGGCGCCCAATCGCCCGGACCGGCTGTACCAGCAGAACCATTGTGGCATGTATCGCAGCGACGACGGTGGCCGCAGCTGGTCGAGCATCGAGGCGGGCTTGCCGTCGTCGTTCGGCTTTCCGGCCGCCGTGCATCCGCGCGACGACGAGATGCTGTATCTGATCCCCTTGAACGGGGACACCGCGGGGCGCTTCATGCCGGATGCGCAGGCCGCGGTGTGGCGCACCACGGACGGCGGTGTTTCCTGGGAGAAGCGCACCGATGGCCTGCCGCAGAAGGGGGCCTATTTCAACGTCCTGCGCCAAGCCATGGCCACGGATGCGCTGGAACCCGCCGGGGTCTATTTCGGCACCAATTCCGGGGCGCTGTACGCCAGCGCCGACGAGGGCGGCCGGTGGACCTGTATCGCGGCGCATTTGCCGCTGATCACCTCGGTGGAAACCCTGGTGGTCGAGGCCTGATCTCGCGGCGAGGTAATGCGCATGGATGAGGCCGAAATGAGCGCCACGGACACCAGGCCCGAGGTGCTGGTGCGCCTGCCGGACCATCTGGTGCGGCTTTTTCCCGGCGCGGAGCGGCGGGTGTGGCTGCGCGGGGCGACGGTGGACGAGATGCTCCATGCGCTCGATGCCCGCTGGCCCGGAATGCGCGATCGCCTGTGCGATACCACTCCGGCAGTGCGCCGACACATCAATATCTTCGTCGGTGGGCGGCGCGCCGGCCTGGCAACGCCCCTGGCACAAGGAATGGATGTCTTTGTACTGACCGCCATCAGCGGTGGATAGAATTTAGATCCATCCTGGCGACGGTGGCGGAGGAGAATGAGGTGACGAACGGGCATCGGGCAGCTATGTTCGTTAACTCTATTATTTCATATCTACCGTCTGGCGCACGGCGCAAACGCGCGCCTATTGCGGGGGGGCGGATGGGTTTCAGCTTTGAAGACCGCATCAATATCCGAGAGGATTATGCGGCGCGTGGCCCGCGCTTCGTTCAAATGTCGAAGGGGCTTGTGCTTCTGCTCGTTTGTTTCGCTATCCCCAGCGGCTGGATCTATTTCAACGAGCGAATCAAGGTTCCCGAGGTCGAGCGCGTCATGCCTTATGCCGCGCGGGACATGGTCGGGCTGCTAAGATCCTATAATCACGAGGTTCGGGTCGATCGACTGGCGGACGGAAAGCTGGTCTATGCGGTGGATGGGCACGCCCCGGCGGATATGAAGGTATTGGCGCGCACCTTTCCGCAATACGATCTTCAGCGTTTCGCGGCGCAGCCGCCGTCGCCCTATCTCGGGCCCAACCGGCGCTGATCCCACGCGCTCAGATATAATCTACGAACGAACCGAGCTGGTCGGCCGAGAGATCGCGCATCTGTGCCAGCGTGTAGGTATCGAGCACGGTGCCGATGGCGTCGCGCACCCGCACCATCAGCAGGCGCACCTCGCAATGGGCGATGTCGCAGTCCTCACACGGCACATACGCGTTTCGACTGGCACAGGGCAGGGCAGCCAAAGGGCCGTCCAGGGCGCGGATCAGATCGCCGACGATGATATCCTCCGCCGGCCTGGCGAGGCGATATCCGCCGGTGCGCCCCTTCTTGCTGGACAGCATGCCTGCGTTGCGCAATTCGCCGAGGATGACATCCAGGAATTTCTTTGGGATCTGGTTCGCCTCGGCGATATCGGCCACCTGAACCGAGTCTCCCGGGGCGAGGCGGGCGAGGTGAACCGCTGCCTTGAGCCCATACTTACCTTTTTTTGTCAGCATGCTTGTCCCCTTGCCCTCTTTTGGGTCGTTCGCGAACAAGGGTCAACCGCGCAGAGGCGCACGGCTTTATCCATCGGGCTCAGGGGTCGACAGGGGACTGCCGTTGATGCGGCATTTCGCGAGACCTTGCGGTCCTCGGATCAGCGGCGCGCCGGCACGCGGGCAGGCGCCGGGCGCAAGGCGGCGAAGCCGGGGTCGCGCGCACGCCGGCCACCCTTCGGCTTGGCGGGCTGCCGCGGCTCCTCTTCGGCCAGCAGCATGACGGCCACACCCATCTGCACGCTTGAGAAGGTCAGGCCCATGGCGAACGTCAAAATAAAGGCCGGAAGCCAAGCATTGCCGCTGCCGGCAAGCAGCGTCCGCAAATGCCCGATGTCCAGCGCGACCAGCCCGCCCACGAAAGCCGCGGCGATGACAAAGCCAAGCGCCGCGTGCTTGGCGAGGAAGATCACGAGCTTCGGCATCCGCCGCTCCCTGGCCCCACCGCCGGCCGGCATGGCCGAATTCCCAATAATCGTCAGTAAAGATAATCCTTTTGGCTGCAAACGCTACCCCTGCTTTCGCTGCGGAATATCCCCATATGAGGCCGATCCGGCGGCCGGCGCGGGCTTCTCTTACGCTGTGCCGGCTGGTGGTGTATAAGCCCGCATTCCGGCACCGCATCATGGGGTTGGCTTTGCCCGAAAGAACCGGGCAGGCCGCCGGACGACCGACCAGATGGAGAGTATCATGACGACCCGCCTCGCATCCGACCGCAACCCTGGCGCCGAGACCTCCTCTCGCCGCGCCGAAGGCTGGCGTCCGGATTCCTGGCGATTTTATCCAGTCGTGCAGATGCCGAACTATACCGACGCGGAAGCCCTGAAGGAGGTGGAGCGCAAGCTTGCCTCCTATCCGCCGCTTGTTTTTGCAGGTGAGGCGCGCCGCCTGAAGGCCGAATTGGCCAAGGTGGCAAAGGGAGAAGCCTTCCTTCTCCAGGGCGGCGATTGCGCGGAAAGCTTCGACGAGCATTCGGCCGACAACATTCGCGATTTCTTCCGGGTGTTCCTGCAGATGGCGGTGGTCACCGCGTTCTCGGGCGGCGTGCCGGTGGTCAAAGTGGGCCGCATCGCCGGCCAGTTCGCCAAGCCGCGCTCGTCCGACATCGAGACGGTGAACGGCGTGGATCTGCCGAGCTATCGCGGCGATATCGTCAATGACATCGCCTTTTCGCCGGAAGCCCGCCTGCCGGACCCGCGCCGCCAGATCGAAGCGTACCGCCAGTCGGCGGCGACGCTGAATCTGCTGCGCGCGTTCGCCACCGGCGGCTATGCCAACCTGTCCAACGCCCATCAGTGGATGCTGGGCTTCGTGAAGGACAGCCCGCAGTCCCATCGCTACCAGGAGCTGGCGAACCGCATCACCGAGGCGCTCGACTTCATGCGCGCCTGCGGGATCGATCCCCAGTCCCATCCCGAGATGCGGACCACGGACATCTTCACCAGCCACGAAGCGCTGCTGCTGGGCTACGAACAGGCGTTGACCCGGGTGGATTCGACCTCGGGCGACTGGTACGCGACCTCCGGCCATTTGCTGTGGATCGGCGATCGCACGCGCCAGCCGGACCATGCCCATGTGGAATATTTCCGGGGCATCCGTAACCCGATCGGCATCAAGTGCGGACCCTCGCTTTCCGCAGACGGACTGCTGCGCCTGTTGGATATTCTCCAGCCGGACAATGAGGCCGGCCGCATCACGCTGATCTGCCGCTTCGGTGCGGACAAAGTGGGCGAGCATCTGCCGGCCCTGATCCGGGCGGTGGAGAAGGAAGGCCGTACCGTGGTGTGGTCGTGCGATCCCATGCACGGCAATACCATCAAGGCCGGCTCGGGCTACAAGACCCGCCCGTTCGACCGTATCCTGTCGGAGATCAAGACCTTCTTCGACGTGCATGCGGCGGAAGGCACTTTTGCCGGCGGCGTGCATCTGGAGATGACCGGCAAGAACGTCACCGAATGCACCGGCGGCGCGCGGGCCATTTCGGATGAGGATTTGCGGGATCGCTACCACACCTATTGCGATCCGCGCCTCAATGCGGAGCAGTCCATCGAGCTGGCCTTCTTGGTGGCCGAGCTGCTGAAGCGGGAACGCCAGGCGCGCGCCCGCCCGGATGCCGCCGCTGCCGAGTGAGGCGGCCGGCCCTTCGCCGCTGACATAAGACGAGAGACGCCCCCGGAGATGTCCGGGGGCGTTTTTTGTTTCCACCTCAGGGTTTTGTCGAAAGGACGTTCCGCTACGCCGAGGGGCGCCCGCGCGCCATCCCGGTGACGCCCTCGAATGTGCCGGGCTGTAACTCGGCCACCAGCAGCCGGCCGGGATCCACCGGGCCGGGAAGGGTCACGCGGCCGCTCGCCACGGGCTTGAAGTCGAACCGTTCGTAATAAGGCGCATCGCCGACGAGCAGGATCAGCCCGTGGCCCGCCTCCCGCGCGGCCGCCATCGAGACCTGCATGAGCCGGGCGCCGATACCGACCGACTGGAACGGCGGTTCCACCGTCAGAGGCCCGAGCAGCAAGGCGGGATGGCTGCCGATCGCGATGGGGGTCAGGCGCACCGAACCCACCATCATGGTGCCGAGATAGGCGACGAAGGACAGCGCAGGGTCATGCGGCGCCTGTTCCCGCAGCCGGAAGGCGGTGCGGGCGAAGCGGCCGGGCCCGAAGGTGCGCCGGTGCAGCTTTTCGATGGCCGATGCGTCGGCGGGGGATTCGAGCGCAATGGTGACGGGAAGTTCGGTCATGGGAAGAAGCCAGGCAGGAAGCAGGGGGCCGCGCCGGCGATGGGCCGGGCGCGCGGGCAGGCGTCGACGATCACGCGCCGGTTCGGCGCGCACCTACAGATCGTCGTCGCTGCTGCATCTGCCTCATAAAGGGTCCGACCCGAGCAAAAGGAGGCCGGCGGATAGCATGCGCGCGCGGCCCGGTCCAGCACGCAGGTGAGCGTGCGCATGTACCGGGCCTTGGCCGTTTCCCAAAGGGCAAAGTTAGCTTGCATCCATGCAATGAAGTGCGCGTTGAAGAATGATCGGCTTGCTCTATCTCAAGGGAGACAGAATTTTCGCTCACAGGAGCCAGCCATGACCAACCACGGCATCCACCACGTCACCGCGATTTCCGGTCCCGCCCAGCGCAACAAGACCTTCTACACCGACACGCTCGGCCTGCGGCTGGTGAAGAAGACCGTCAATTTCGACGATCCGGGCACGTATCATTTCTATTATGGCGATGAGGTCGGCCAGCCCGGAAGCATTCTCACCTTCTTCCCCTGGGAACATGCCGCGCCGGGCCGCCTCGGCGTCGGCGAGACGCAGGAGACGGTGTTCCGCGTGCCGGAAAGCGCGATCGGCTATTGGGCGCACCGTTTCGTCGAAAAGGGCGTGACGCATGATGCCCCGGCGCGCCGCTTCGGCGAGAGCGTGCTGAGCTTTCGCGACCCGGACGGCACCCGCCTTGCGCTCGTTGGCGTGCCGGGCGCGGAGAAGGAGCCGGCCTGGAGCGCCGGTGAGATCCCGGCCGAGGTGGCCATTCGCGGCTTTCACAGTGTCAGCCTCCTGGTCGCCGATGCCGCTCCGACCGGGGCGATCCTGACCGATGTGCTCGGCTTTGCCGAAACCGCCCGCGAGGGCAGCCTCGTGCGCTTTAAGACCGATGCTGCCATCGGCGGCATCGTGGATCTGCGTGTGGCCGGGGATTTCCTGCGCGGGCGGGCCGGTGCCGGCTCGGTGCACCACATCGCTTTCCGCGCCGCCGATGACGCGGCGGAGGCGGAGATGGTCAAGCGGCTGGCGGAGAACCACGGCATCCACACGACCGAGCAGAAGGACCGCAATTATTTCCGCTCGGTCTATTTCCGCGAGCCCGGTCACGTCCTGTTCGAGATCGCCACCGATATTCCCGGCTTTGCCGTGGACGAGCCGGCGGCACAGCTGGGACAGGCGCTGAAGCTGCCGTCCTTCCTCGAACCGCGCCGGGAAGTCATCGAACAGGTGCTTCCGGCCCTGGTCTGATCCTTGAAAACCATCCCGCACCCCGCGCCGCGGATCGGCGCGGGGCAAGCCACGCGAGGTCTGTCATGACCATTTCCACTTTGAACGCGGATGCCGCGCTCGCCTTCACCCATCGCTTCGAGCCGGCACCTCGTCCCGGTGCCGCGCCGCTGCTGCTGCTCCATGGCACGGGTGGCGATGAGAACGATTTGCTGCCACTCGGCCGCGCGCTCTCGCCCGATGCGGCGCTGCTTTCGCCACGCGGCAAGGTGCTGGAAGGCGGCATGCCGCGCTTCTTTCGCCGGCTCGCGGAAGGCGTGTTCGACCAGGACGACGTCAAGCGCCGCGCCAACGAACTGGCCGATTTTGTCGGGGAAGCCCGCGCGCGCTACGGCCTCGCCGCGCCGGTGGCGGTTGGCTTCTCCAACGGCGCGAACATCGCCGCCGCCATGCTGCTGCTTCGGCCGGAAGCCCTGGCGGGCGCCGTGCTGCTGCGCGCCATGGTACCGCTTGATCTGGCGCCGGCGGGCGATCTTGCCGGAGCGCCGGTGCTGATCCTCTCCGGGGCCATGGACCCGATCGTGCCGGCGGACAATGCCGCAACGCTCGCGCGCATGCTGTCGGCGAATGGGGCGGGGGTGGAGCATGTCACGGTTCCCGCCGGGCACGGGCTCTCGCAATCCGATCTCGCCAAGGCTCGCGCCTGGATCAGCGCCGTGCAGGGTGACCGCTGAGGATGGCGCGCCTCTTCAAGGTCAGGGCCTGATGTCGGGGCCGCAATTGGGGCGGAGAGGTGTTGTGATCAGCGGGGGGCGGGCGATCGTGTCCGCTTCCTGTTGCGTGCGGGCCTCCATCTCGGCCAATGCATCGCGGCCGCTGCACATGAGCACCGAAAATGCGGCGGCGAAGAAATCCTCTATGCCGGCATGCAGCGCGGATGTGGCCAAGATCCCGCCTTCCGGCCCCGGAAGTCGGCGCAGAAGCCCTTCCGCCTCCGCTTCCCGCACCAGCTTCAGAACGTGGGCACGCGAAACATTGCATCCCCGCGCCAGCGCAGAGATGGATACAGTGGCTGACGCCTCGCTGCCGGCCGCCAGCGCATCGTTCGCTGCCTTGGCCAGGAGGAAAGCCATCATTAACCCGCCGTCCCGGTCCGCGAACAGGGCGATCGCGGGGGCGGTGTCGAGCAGGCGAATGCCCGCCACATAGCGCCGGCCCAGTTGCCGGATCAGCGCGCCGAAGAAGCCTGGATTTTCAAGCCCGGTGAGGAGGAGGCCGCCCAGCGGATCGAGCCGCGCCAGCGCGCCACTCAAAATCAACCAGCGCCGAGTCTGCTCGTCCACGAGACGCTGCGTGGGCACCAAGGGACGCGTACGGCCACTGGGCGCGCGAATGTCCGACGTGCGTCCGACTTCTAGAAAACCGGCCCAGCGCATCAGCAGGATCATTGCCTTCGCGCGCCCGCGACTGCAAATGCCGGTATCCTGGCACAGATTGGTCAGCCGCGTGACGGTAAGCCCCACGCCGTTCCGGTCCGGCTCGTGGTGCAGATAGAGCGTGCACAAGGCGAGCGCCAGACGTCCGCGATCGTTGAGAATGCGGTTGGGAAGCAGGTGGCCGCGATACATGCCCAAGAGGCCGCGCATGGCCTGATCGACGGCCATCACGAAGCCGGGCTGCTGGCGCAGCGCCGCCATGTGCATGAAAGCGTCGTCAAACGTTGCGGCAGAGTCCGCTTCGCCTGGCGCGCCCGCAGAGGATCGCTGGTTTTCGTCCATTCCGCGCCTCGGTCTCCGGCCTGCGGCAAGTTTGAGACAAGCAGTAAGAAATATCGTCGTTTAGCACGCCTGCGTCAGGGGGCGAGTCATGTCCGGGGAAATCTTCCCCATTTATTGCCGTGAAGGGTCAAGAATCGCCATTGAGAACCTCGATCGGCACGCCTAACCCTTAGTCCCGATTTCTCTGGGAGTTGAGCCATGTCTCGCCTCGCCGTCATGCTTTCCGCCGCCGTTTTGGCACTGGCCGCCGGTGCGGTCGTGCCCACTCCGAGCCAAGCCGTCGTCTATTGCAGCGGCCCCGGCGTTCCTCGCGGTTGCGTGGTGCGCCCCGCGCCCCGCGTGGTTTATTGCACCCGGCCCGGTTATCCGGCTGGGTGTGTCGCCAACCGCACCGGGGTCGGCGTGCGGCCCGGTGTTGGCGCCGGCGCGGCGGGTGTCGGCGTCGCGCCTGGTGTTGGTGTCGGCGCGCCGGGATATGGTGTCAATGCCGGCGGGCCAGTCAACCGAGTCGGCGTCCGCTGAGCCGGCCCCCTGCCATCACGATGGAGAAGCCTGTGACCTTGAAGACGATCGCGGCCCTGAGCCTTTGCCTGGTCTCCACCTCGGTGTTCGCGGATCGCCCCGCGGCCAACAAATGCGCGGCCGGCCTCGCGGCCGATTCGCAGGCGATCTATGCCGCCGCTGCGCCGCAGATCAAGCCCGGCGTCGATGCGCGCGCCGTCATCACCGCCCAGACCAAGAGCCTGGTCATGTCTGGCCAGATCAACCAGGGGACGGCACGCGCCTCCGCCGAAGCCGCGGCCACCTGCCTCAAGATGATCAATTCCTGATCCTGACGACCAATTCCCCGCTGCCGGTGTCGCCGGCGGCGGGGCGCTGGCGCAGCATTGCCAGCGCCAGCGCGCCACGCTAGAAGCATCTCAACTTACCAATTTTCGGCGGCGCGGCCTGTCGGGGGCGCGCCTCCGGCTTCGGGCCGGCGAGACATCGGGGCAAGCGAGCAATGGTGGCACGCATCTTCAAGCCGGCGCGCAATGCGATGCAGTCGGGGGTCGGCAAGACCAAGCATTGGGTGCTCGAATATGAGCCGGAGCGTGCCCGGTCGGTCGAGCCGCTGATGGGCTACACCAGCTCCGCCGATATGAAGAGCCAGATTAATCTGCGCTTCGAGACCAAGGAAGAAGCGGTGGCCTATGCCGAGCGCCGCGCCATTCCCTACCAGGTGTTCGAGCCCCACGAGCCGGTGCGGCGCAAGATCGCCTATTCGGACAATTTTGCCTTCCGCCGCTTGGGTCAGTGGACTCATTGAAGTCTGCGCCATCGGTGGATGAGGGCGCGCCGTGGGGCGAAACCGCAGCGCGTTCATGTTAGAAGAACGGCTGCGCCGGCCCCGTAGCTCAGCTGGATAGAGCAGCCGCCTTCTAAGCGGCAGGTCGCAGGTTCGAGCCCTGCCGGGGTCGCCAATGCGACGCCTCCGGACCGTCACATTCGGGCCGCGCGGATTCCTGATCGGACGATAGGTTTCCCGTGCAAATCTGCATGCTGCGTCCCAAGGTGCACAGGGCCGCCGAGAAAGCCAGGATGCGAGCCGGTCCTGAGCGGAGACCGCGAAGGTGATTCAGCGCGCCGGCAGCATCGTCCATATCGGCTTCCACAAGACCGGCACGACCTCGATTCAGCATGTGCTGGGGTGCGGGCGCGAAGCCTTGCTGCAGGCTGGATGCGCTTATTACGCCGGCCGCCACATGGCCGATAATCATGTGGAATTGCACGCCGCCGCCATGCGCCCGCATCGCCCATCCACGTTTCGCCTCGGCAGCGGGCTGGTCTTTGACCAAACCTATCGACGCACCGTGGCGCGGGAGCTTGCGTCGTTCGGTGTGGCCCACGCCGGACAAACCTGCCTGTTCTCGGCCGAGGGGGTGTGCCTGCTGCGGCATGAAGACGAAGTCGCGTGGCTGCGGGATGCGCTGCCCCGGCCGGTGCGGATCATCGCCTGTCTGCGGGAAAAGGCGGCCTATATGGCCTCCTATCGCGCGCAGCTCGAAAAAGTCAGGCACATGTGGGGCGGCATCATCCAACGCGATGAATATAATTATACGGAAGACGATTCCTGGCTCTGGGATTATGACGCCCGCCTTGCGCCGTTCCGGGCGGCTTTCGGAAGCGAACAGGTCACGGTGCTTGATTATGATGCGGTGACCAAGGCGCAGGGGTCGATCGTGCCCGGCTTTCTCGAGTCGATCGGTCTGCGCGACGCGCTGCCGCCGCAAGCCTGGGCCGGTCTCTTCCTCAATTCCCGCGTTGCGCGCGGATCGCTATGATTGCAGGCGGCTTTGGCGTTAGAATGCAAAATGATCTGTGCCGAATGCCCAAGATGCCGCCGCCGCTCCATCATCTCCTCTGAGATGCCGCGCCTTCAGACATCGGAAACCGTTGACGAAAAGGCGCCGCCGCCGATCAGCCTGCGCTGCGACCTCTGCGGCAGCAAGAAAGTGCGCATCTACAATTTCACGTCGCCGATCGAAGCGGTGCGCTTCATGGCGAATCGCGGCTGACCGGCGATCCGCACGCCTCAGGCCGCGGCGGTGGCTTTCCTGGTGGTGGGGGTCGGCCAGACCAAAGCGACCGGCTGCGGCGCTGCAATCTGAACGCCCTTGCTCAGCAGGGGAAACCGGCTCAGCAATTGCCCATCCGCATCCAGCGCGAACACCGCGACCCCCGCAACGAAGGGAAGATCGTCGTCGGCGATCTGCAATGCCAGCTCGAGATCGAAACAGACAGTATCAGGCTCCAGTACGGTGGCGCCCGATGCGGTACGCAAGCATGCCCTGACCAGAAAGGCATGGGCAGCGAAATCTGACGGCATGGGTCGTATCCATCTTCGGCTGATCTGCCGCGGCACGGTGTGTTGGCCTTGGCGTCACATGAGGTTTTTATACGCCCAGTGTCGCAATCGGGCTACAGGCAAGCGCTGCATGCCCCAGGACTGAGACGAATGCAGGGATTCAGGCACGGATGGAAGTGATCGGCCTATCGAATCTGGTGCTGTTGGTGTGCGCGGCCCTGGTGGTGGTCGGCACGCTGTCGAGCCTGCTGGCCGCCCGCTTCGGCGCTCCGTTGCTGCTGATCTTCCTTCTGATCGGCGTGCTCGCCGGCGAGGATGGCCCGGGCGGAATACATTTCAGCGATTATGGGGCCACTTATATCGTGGGTTCCGCCGCCTTGGCGGTGATCCTGTTCGACGGTGGCCTGCGCATGCGGGCGACCACCATGCGCGGCGCGCTGGGCCCGGCCTTCCTGTTGTCCACGGCCGGTGTGTTCATCACGGCCGCGCTGGTGGCCGGTGCGGCAATGGTGCTGCTGGGCCTCGGTTTTCTCGAGGGCTTGCTGGTCGGAGCCATCGTCGCGTCCACCGATGCCGCGGCCGTCCTGTTCCTGGTGCGGGCCCAAGGGCTGCGCCTCGGCCGCAGGGTGGGTGCGGTGATTGAGATCGAATCGGCCACCAACGATCCCGCTGCCGTCTTTCTCACCATCATGCTCGTGGAATTGATGATGGCGGGCACGACGCACGCGGGCTGGGACATCCTGGCCGGGGCAGGGCAGGAACTGGTCCTCGGCATTGTGTTCGGCGTCGCCGGAGGATTCTTGCTCACCTTCATGATCAATCGGGTGGATCTGCCGGCGGGCCTGCATCCGGTGTTCGTGGTCGCTTCCGCAATCGTGATCTTCGCCTTCACGTCCGTGCTGCACGGCTCGGGCTTCCTCGCGGTGTATCTGGCGGGCCTCGTGGTGGGAAACCGCCCGGTGCGGGCGCTGGCGGCGATCACCAGCTTCCACGATACGGTGACGTGGCTGTGCCAGATTGTAATGTTCGTGATGCTCGGCCTCTTGGTTTCGCCGCATAGCCTGGTCGATTCGATTCTGCCGGGGCTCGGCGTCGCCGCCTTCCTGATCCTGCTCGGGCGGCCGGCGACGGTGTTCCTGTGCCTGTGGCCATTCGGATTTTCGCTCCGGGAGAAGCTGTTCGTCTCCTGGGCGGGGTTGCGCGGCGCGGTCTCCATCTTCCTGGCCACCATCCCGATGCTCGCCGGCCTGCCGGGGGCGCACACCTATTTCAACATCGCCTTCATCGTGGTGGTGACCTCGCTGCTGCTGCACGGCTGGACGCTTGCGCTTGCCGCGCGACGGCTCGACGTGGCGCTGGCCGATCCGCTGCGCGAGCCGCAGCGCTTCGAGATCGACCTTCCGGGTCAGAGCGAACACGAGCTCGTGGCCTATCCCGTCGCGGCGGGAACCGTCGGCATCCGCGCCGACCTGCTGCCGGAATGGGCGCGCATGGTCCTGGTGGTGCGCGAGGGCAAGGTCCTCGGCCCGGAGGAAGCGGGTCTCCTCCTGGCGCGCGACTATGTCTATCTGCTGACGCCGCCACAGCGGGTTCACCAATTGGATCGGCTGTTCATGTTGGAGGAACTGGTCTGGGGGCAGGATGCCGCCTTCCCATTCGCCGGCGAGATTCGTTTGGGCGATATTGGCGAGCTTTACGGCCTGCCGATTCCCCTGAGGGATCAAGACTTCACCGTTGCGGCTGCTTTTGCCGACCGCACCGACGATCGCCCCGCGCCCGGCATGCGGATCGTGTTCGGCCATGCGGCCATCGAGGTGCGGCAGGTGGAAAATGGCCGTGTGACACTGGCGGCGCTGCGTCTCGAGCGCGAGGATGCCGGACGCGGGACGCAATTCATCCAGGGATTTCTGCGCCTGGCTCGCAAAGGCCGCAATCAGTCGGACACATTTTGAGCGCCACGTGTGCGGCGCGGAACGGCCGCGGCGCAGCCAGGGAGGTACCGGATGGTGCGATTGTTCATGCGGGGACGCAGTGAGGGGCAGGGCGCGCGCGATGCGAGCCGCACGCTCGCCGAAAGCGTCCGACGCATTCTAAGTCTCGATGAGGATGCCTCGGTTTCGGTGAGCGAGATTGCCTGCGGGGACCCCGCCTGCGGCGGCGCCGAAACCGTGATCCTCGTCATGCGGGCTGGCGAGCGCACGCGGGCGGCCAAGCTGCTGAAGCCCCTCTCCACCGTGACCGACGAGGAACTCGCAACCGCACTGGTCCCGCTTTCCGCCCCCGAGGTGAAAACCGCGTAGCGCATAGGCATGAGGCGGAATTTGAGCGTGCGCCTTGACTGGTGCCCGGATTCCCGCTTTGCCACGCGCCGGTTTGAATGCCCATTCCCAGAACGATCGCGTGTGTCCCATCATGACCCAGCCAGCCGCCGCCCCGCTCCGCGCCGGGCGAAGCCTCAATCCGGTCTATACCGACTTGCCGACCACCGTCTTCGAGGTCATGTCGGGCCTTGCCCGCACCCACGAGGCGGTCAATCTGGGCCAGGGATTTCCCGATGATCCAGGTCCGCTCGATGTCCGCCAGGCGGCGGCAGACGCCGTGTTGAACGGCTGGAACCAATATCCGCCCATGATGGGCCTTCCGCAATTACGCCAGGCGGCGGCGGTGCATTATCACCATTGGCAGGGGCTCGATCTCGATCCCGAAAGCGAAATCATGGTGACCTCGGGGGCGACCGAGGCGCTGGCGGGGGCCTTGTTCGCGCTCATCGAGCCGGGCGACGAGGTGGTGCTCTTTCAGCCGCTCTATGACGCCTATCTGCCGCTGGTGCTGCGGGCCGGCGGCGTACCGCGCCTGGTTCGCCTGGAGCCACCGTCCTGGCGGATCACGGCCGAGCAGTTGTCACGCGTATTCAGCCCCCGCACCAAGCTGGTGCTGTTCAACAATCCGCACAATCCCACGGGTGTCGTGCACAGCCGGGAGGAGCTTCAGCTCCTGGCCGATCATTGCATCGCCTTCGACGCGCTCGCGGTCTGCGACGACGTATGGGAGCATGTGGTGTTCGACGGACGCCGGCATCTGCCGCTCATGGCGCTGCCGGGCATGCGGGAACGCACCGTCAAGATCGGGTCCGCGGGCAAGATTTTCGGCATGACCGGCTGGAAGGTCGGCATGGTCTGCGCCGCGCCGGAGCTGATGCGCGTTCTGTCCAAGGCCCACCAATTCCTCACCTTCACCACGCCGCCGAACCTCCAGGCGGCGGTCGCTTATGGCCTCGGCAAGGACGACGGCTATTTCGAGGACATGCGCGCCCAACTCCAGCGCGCGCGCGACCGTTTGGCCGGCGGCCTCTCCGCGCTCGGCTTTCCGGTGCTGCCGAGCGCCGGCACCTATTTCCTGTCCATCGACCTTGCCGCCCTCGATCCTGGGCTGGACGATGAGGCATTCTGCCTGGATCTCGTGCGCACCTATGGCGTCGCTGCAATTCCGGTGTCGGCCTTCTATGCACAGCACGCGGTGCGCTCGGTGGTGCGTTTCTGCTTCGCCAAGCGCGACGCCACCCTCGATGCGGCCCTTGAGCGCCTGGAAAAGGCGATGACGGTATATGGGTGAGCGATCTTTTCCCGCGAACGTCATGTGGTTTTGACCGATCACGGATGCGTCAAGCCGGGCGCAGAGGGCCAAAAGTCGCTTTCCTCAACGTCCAATCAGGGTCAAATGGAGGTCGGCTTACGGAAGGTCGGGCCGATTTCGCTCGAACCTGCGATGTGCGGCATTCGCATTGAGGTGTTTATGGGTTTGGGACGCAGTGCGAACGGGCGCCGGATACTTATGGTCGTTCTCGGTTTTGCCGCGATCGGCGCGGTGGCCTATGCGTGGACCCATGGTCTGATCGGAAAAACAGGCGGAGCCGCGAGCGCTCAGGCTCAGCAGGAACGCCGGGTTCCGGTTCTGGTGGCGCCGGCGATCCAGAAGGACATGCCGTTGCGCCTTGAGGCGCTGGGCACCGTGGAACCCCTGGTAACGGTGGCCATCCGCGCCCGCGTGACCAGCCGGGTGGAGCAGGTGCTGTTCGAGGATGGTGCCGCGGTCAAAAAGGGCGATGTCCTGCTGGTGCTCGATGCGCGCGAGGTCGACGCGCAGATCCGCCAGGCAGAGGCGACCCTCGCCAAGGACAAGGTGCAGCTCGATAAGGCGCTGCGGGATGTGGAGCGCTACAGCGGCCTGCTCGCCCGCAGCGCGGTATCCCAGGTCCAGCTCGACGACGCCAAGACCACCGCTGACATGCAACGGGCCACGGTCGAGCAGGACGAGGCCAATCTTCAGAACCTGCGCGTACAGCGCACCTATTATGAGATCGCCTCGCCGGTGACGGGCCGGATCGGCATTTCCGGCGTGCGCCCCGGCGCGGTGATCCGAGTGGACGATACGCTTGCCACCGTCCGCCAGTTCAAGCCGATTTATGTCACCTTCGGTGTTCCGGAACGCTATGTGGGCGAAGTGCGCGCGGCCATGGGCAAGGCGGACGTGGATCTGCGCCTCCAGGGGAGCAACGACCGCATAGGCGGCGGTCGCGTGGTGGCGATCGACAATACGATTGATCCCCAGACCGGCACGCTGATGGTGCGGGCGCTGTTCGCCAATGACGATGAGCGCCTGTGGCCGGGCACCCTCGGCGACGTTTCGGTGACCCTGCGCATGGAGCCGGACGTGATCGCCATTCCCGCTGAAGCGGTGCAGAACGGGCAGAAAGGCACGTTTGTGTTCGTGATCGAAAAGGGCTTGGCGCAGGTGCGCCCGGTGTCCGTTGCCCGCACGGTGGACGGCGAGGCGGTGATCACGAAGGGCCTCTCCGATGGCGAGACCGTGGTGACGGAAGGCCAGCTTTCGCTGCGCGCCGGCAGCCGCGTGGATGTGAAGACCATAGCGCCGCAGCGGCCGGCCGGGAGCTGAGCCATGTTCGCGGAACTGTGCATCCGCCGGCCGGTCCTGACGACGCTGATGATGTTGTCGCTGATCGTGTCCGGCCTGTTCGCCTATCGCCTTCTGCCGGTAGCGGCCCTGCCGCGGGTGGACTTTCCCACCATCAACATCACCGCGACCCTTCCCGGTGCCAGCCCGGAAACCATGGCCTCGGCGGTGGCGACGCCCATCGAGCGCCAGCTTTCGACGATTTCCGGCATCACCTCGCTTACCTCGTCGAGCACACAGGGTTCGAGTTCGATCACCATCCAGTTCGACCTGTCCCGCAGCATCGATGCGGCGGCTCTCGATGTGCAGTCGGCCCTTTCGGTGGCCCAGCGGCAATTGCCCGACGAGATGACCACGCCGCCGAGCTTTCGAAAGGTCAATCCCGCCGACGCTCCGGTCATCCTGCTCGCCATCTCTTCCGACACGCTGCCCCTGTCCTCGGTCAACGAATACGCCGACACCATTATCGGCCAGCAGATTTCCCAATTGCCGGGCGTTGCCCAGGTCCAGATCTATGGCACGCAGAAATATGCCGTGCGCATCCGCGTCGATCCCGCCGCGGCGGCGACGCGTAATATCTCCGCCTCCGACATCCAGAGCGCAATCCAGGCCGCCGCCTCCAATACCCCCATCGGCCAATTGTCCGGGCCCAAGCAGTCGATCACCATCGACATGGGCATCCCCAAGGCCGATGCGGACGTCTATCGCCGGCTGGTGGTGGCGTGGCGCAACGGCGCGCCGGTGCGGCTGGATGAGATCGCGCGCATCACCAACGGGGTCGAGAACGAGCGCATCGCCTCCTGGTTCAACGACGAGCGGTCCATCGTTCTTGCCGTGGTGCGCCAGCCCGAGGCCAACACAGTCGCCGTGGTGGACGAAGTGCGCGGCCATCTCGCACAATACCGCGCCCAGCTTCCCGCCTCGGTCAATATCCAGGTGCTGAACGACCGTTCGGTGTCCATCCGCGATGCGGTGGCGGATGTGCAGAAGACGCTGATGGAAGCCATCGTGCTGGTGGTCCTGGTGATTTTCCTGTTCCTGCGCAACGTGCGCGCGACCATCATCCCGGCGCTGGCGCTGCCGATCTCCATCATCGCCACCTTCGCCGCCATGTGGATGCTGAACTTCTCGATCAACAACATGACGCTGCTGGCGCTGACCTTGTGCGTCGGCTTCGTGGTGGATGACGCCATCGTGGTGCTGGAGAACATCTATCGCCACATCGAGAACGGCATGAAGCCGTTCGCGGCGGCGATCCTCGGCGCGCGGGAAATCGGCTTCACCATCATTTCCATGACGCTGTCGCTGGTCGCGGTGTTCATCCCGGTCTTGTTCATGGGCGGCGTGGTGGGTCGGGTGTTCCGCGAGTTCGCGGTGACCATCTCCATCGCCATCCTAGTGTCGGGCTTCGTCTCGCTGACCTTGACGCCGATGCTATGTGCCCGCGTCCTCAAACCCGTGGACCATCACAAGAAGCCCAATGCCTTCTTCCGCGTGACCGAGGCCATGTTCGAAGCCTGGCTCGACGGCTATCGGCGCAGCCTGGACTTCGTTCTGCGCCATCGCCCGTTCATGCTGGGCGTTACGTTCGCGACCCTGTTCGCTTCCGTGGCGCTTTATATCGCGATCCCCAAAGGCTTCTTTCCCACCGAGGACACCGGCTTCATCACCGGCACGGTGGAGGCGGCGACCGACACCTCGTTCGAAGCCATGGTCGAGCGGCAGAAGCGGGTCGCCGATGCGGTGCGCGAGGATCCGAATGTCGCCTATCTCGTCTCCACCGCCGGGGCCACCGGCATCAGCCGCACCACCAATACCGGCCGCCTGTTCGTGGCGCTGAAACCGCGCGCGGAGCGCAGCAAAAGTGCAACGCAGATCATCCAGGACCTGCGCAAGCGCATGGCGGTGATCCCTGGCGTCAACGTCTTCTTCCAGCCGGTTCAGAACATCAATATCGGCGGCGTCGCTTCCAAGAGCCAGTATCAATACACGCTGCAAAGCTCGGACACAGACGCCCTCTATGCTGCCGCGCCTGCGCTGCTGGACCGGCTCGCGGAGCTGCCCGGCCTGCGCGACGTGACCTCGGATCTTCAGATCTCCAATCCGCAGCTCACCATCGACCTCGACAAGGACAAGGCGGCCGCGCTCGGCATTACCGAAGCGCAATTGCGCGACGCACTCTATACCCAGTTCGGTACCCGGCAGGTGGCGACGCTTTACACCTCCACCAATCAATATGCGATCATCGCCGAGGTGCAGCCGCGCTTCCAGCGCGATGCCAACGACCTCAGCAAGGTCTATCTGCGCACCTCGAAGGGCGGGGTGGTGCCGCTGGAATCGGTGGCGGAGATTCGCCGCACGGTCGGTCCGCTACAGATTGCCCACCAGCAGCAGCAGCCGTCCGTGACCATCTCGTTCAACCTCACGCCGGGGACCTCGCTCG
Source organism: Roseixanthobacter finlandensis (assembly GCF_043195105.2). Taxonomy (NCBI): domain Bacteria; kingdom Pseudomonadati; phylum Pseudomonadota; class Alphaproteobacteria; order Hyphomicrobiales; family Xanthobacteraceae; genus Roseixanthobacter; species Roseixanthobacter finlandensis. The sequence continues at coordinate 2,382,247 of NZ_CM195536.1, forward strand.
GCCAGGCCGTGGACCAGATCCGCGCCGCGGAACGGGCGTCGAACCTGCCGGCGAGCGTTTATACCGGCTTCCAGGGCACCGCCCAGGTGTTCCAGGATTCGCTTTCTAACCAGCCGCTGCTGATTCTCGCCGCCGTGGTGGTGATCTACATCGTGCTCGGCATCCTTTATGAAAGCTTCATTCACCCGCTGACGATCCTGTCCGGCCTGCCGTCCGCGGGCATCGGCGCGATCTTGACCCTGATGATCTTCGACATGGAATTGTCGGTGATCGCCATCATCGGCATCGTCATGCTGGTGGGCATCGTGAAAAAGAATGCGATCATGATGATCGACTTCGCGCTCGGCCGGCGGCGCGAAGGCGTGGAGGCGCAGGACGCCATCCGCGAAGCCTGCCTGATGCGCTTCCGTCCCATCATGATGACCACGCTCGCCGCGATCTTCGGCGTGCTGCCAATCGCGCTCGGCGCAGGGGCGGGCTCGGAACTGCGCCAGCCGCTCGGCATCGCAGTGGTGGGCGGGCTGCTGGTGTCGCAATTGCTCACCCTCTACATCACGCCGGTGATCTATCTCTATCTCGACCGGTTCGACCGGATCGTGACCCGCGCGGTCTCCGGCGGCGAGGATCCGCGGCCGGCGCCTCCACCCGCGCCGGCGGAATAGTGCTCCCGGCCAAGCAGCGCACTTTAGTGTTGTTCCAATGCCGGGCCAGATCGGCCCGGCGGCGCTGATTTTCCAGAAGTCTTCCAAGCTCTTTTCGATCCAACTCGCCGCAACGTCGCGTGCATTGCGAAACGCTTTGACGCGCCTGCGTTGATTTGCATGTCCTAATGTATTACTGAACGTTCATGCAGTCACGACTTAATATTGAATGGTTCTAAGGAGCAGAAAAACTTGTTCTAAGCCATTCTGTGCGAGAATTCGATTTGGAGTAATTAAAAATGGCGAAGCATGAACATGGCGGTGCGGCGTGGGGCGCGGAAAACAAGGCGCGGGCTGTGCCGATGATCGGTTTGCAGCTCGACAGCCGGGATCTGTTTGCTGCGGGGCGCGTCATCACCATCGCGCACGGAGAGCAAGTCTACCAGCTGCGCCTCACCTCGCAGGGGAAGCTGATTCTGACAAAATAATGCATCGCAATAAAACTGGCGGCAGGATCGGTCTCCAGTCTGGATGCAATAATCATTAAGATGGCTTCCGTTATCTTCGAATTGCCGGCTATTGTCCTCGCATAGATCCGCGAAAACAATGCCGGACGCGAAGGCCGAGACGGAAGACATGAAAGCGATCGACGCACGCACCCTTCATGCGGGGATAGGGACCGCAGGCGGCATCGATCTGGTGGATGCGGGTCTGCATGTGCCGGATTGCGATACGCTTGCCGCTTCCGCGCCTCAAGGCGGGCAACAGGCGCAGGTCCTGGCGCGCTTTCTGCTCCGCCACATGGATCTGACGGGCACGTCCGCTGCCGTGATAAGGGTCCCCGCGCCAGCGCTCCTGTGCGATGTCCAATGGATCGTGACGCGGGCACCCACTCGCTTGCGGGCGGTGGTTCCCGGCAATGCCTGGCTTGAGGCGGCAACCTTGGCGCAGATGGCCCGACACGGTGTGGTGGCGGTTTCCATCGATGGCGCGGACCTCGCCGCCGCGGGGCAGGCTGTCGCCGGCGTGCTGATGCGGCGCCTCGGCGCCTTCGGGCTTCACCTCCAGCTTTCCGGCACCGAGGCGCGCCGCGCCCTGCCGTTCGTATTGGGACACGCCGTGCCCGTGCTGATCGATTATTGCATCGGTGACGGGCGGGAGAGCGGTGGGTCGCCCGAGATCGAGCAGGTTGGCCACACCGATTTGTGGCTGCGCTTGCGGCTTTCCCGAGAGACCTGCCCGCTGGCCTTGGAGCGGGCGGGGCGCGGTTTGCTGGCCCATTGTCCGCAGCGCATGGTCTGGGGCGGCGGCTCCGCCGGACCAGACGTCATTCTCTCCGCTTTACCTCTCCTGATTCCCGACGGGGCCGCTCTGGCTGGCGTGCTCGGCGCCAATGCCCGCTGGCTCGCCTTCGGCGCCGATCTCGATTGGGACGAATTCGGCGACGCTGCCTGAGGCGGAGTGGGGCGGAGCGCCATTCTTCCGCCCATCTGCTCCGCCAGTGCAGACCATGGGGAACATGGTCGTGGCCAAGCGGGGAGGTGGCTCTTTCCGGCGCGGGCGTTTCTGCTATGGTCCCGCGCCCTGAACGACCGGACCCGACTGAACGCATGGCCATTTCCGAGCCCGCCGGCACGCGCCGCACCCGGGCCATCGATATTGGGACCTTCCTGAGCGAAGGCCTCGATCGCATGGCCGCAAGCCATGCGCGCGCCATGCTCGCGCTGGTGGTGGTGGCTCTGCTCGCCTTCATACCGGGCATTTCCACCATCTCGCCCATCGACCGGGACGAAGCGCGCTTCGCCCAGGCCACCAAGCAGATGCTCGAGACCGGGAATTATGTGGACATCCGCTTCCACGACCAGGTGCGATACAAGAAGCCGGCCGGCATTCATTGGCTCCAGGCCGCGAGCGTGACCCTCGGCGAGGCCCTTGTCGGCCCGTCGGCGCGCTCCTCCATCCTCTTTTATCGCCTGCCGTCCTTGTTCGCCGCCATCGGCGCCGTGCTGCTGACCTATTGGGCGGCGCTGAATTTCGTGTCGCGGCGTGGCGCCCTGCTGGCCGGCCTCATGATGGCGAGCTGCGTGCTGCTGGGGGTGGAAGCGCGCCTCGCCAAGACCGACGCCATGCTGCTGTTCACCACGCTCTGCTCCATGGCGGCCCTGGCGCGAATCTATGTGCGGCCCGACGGCGACAGGACGCGCGATTTCGGCTGGGCGGCGCTGTTCTGGACCGGGCTCGGCGTCGGCATCATGATCAAGGGACCTATGGCGCCCCTGTTCGTGGGCCTGCCGATCCTGGTTCTGGTGATCATCGAGCGGTCCGGCGGGTTCCTTCGGCGGTTGAAGCCGCTGCCGGGGCTGGCCTGGTGCGCGCTGATCTGCCTGCCGTGGTTCATCGCCATTTATTTCGTCACCAACGGCGCCTTCTACAAGCTCGCGGTCGGCGTCGACATGCTGGGCAAGGTGACGGACGGGCAGGAGGGGCATTGGGGCCCGCCGGGCACCTATCTCCTCGCCATGTGGGGCACCTTCTGGCCCGCGATTGCGCTGGTGGCCATGGCGGTGCCGTTTGCCTGGCGCGCCCGCAAGGACCGCGCGGTACGCTTCCTGCTGGCCTGGGTCGTCCCGGCCTGGATCGTGTTCGAGATCACCGCGACCAAGCTGCCGCATTATGTGCTGCCGCTTTATCCCGGCCTTGCCATCCTCGCCGCTCTGGCCATGGAGCGCGGCGCGCTCGCGGGGCAGGGGCGGCGGATGCGGGATTTCGCCAATCTCTGGCCGATCCTCGGCGGCCTTTTATTCATCGTGCTCGTGGTCGGCTTCCATTATCTCGGCAGCGGGCTGGGGCTTGCCGCCTGGCCGCTGCTGGCGGTGGCGGTGGTGCTGCTGGTGATCGCCGCGCGCAGCATTGCCGCGCCGGGACCGCAGGCGGCCTTCCTCGTCGCGGTGCTGGGCGCCCTGGTTCTGTATTGGGGCGTGTTCGGCGTGCTGCTGCCGCAGATGCGCGGCGTGTGGATTTCCGAGCGCCTCGCCGAGATCGTGCACGAAAGCGGCTGCCCGGCGGCCAATGTCGCGACCGTCCCCTATCAGGAGCCAAGCCTCGTGTTCCTTGTGGGGACAGATATCAAGTTCACCGATCCCCATCAGGCCGGCGACCTGCTCAAGAAGGGCGGCTGCGCGATCGCCTTCATCGGGGCGGATATGAAGCCGTTGTTCGAGGCCCACGCCCGCGATATCGGCCTGGCCTACCGCGCCACCGCGACCGTGGACGGCTTCACCTATAATGGCGGCCGCAAGGTGAGCATCACCGCTTACCGGCCGGCGGAGGGCACGCCATGACCGCCGCTGCGCCGCGGGAGAGCGGGGCCAATGGCCGCCTTGCGCGCATGCTCGCCGATCTTCTGGCGGTAGTCGCGAGCCTGCTCGGCGCCTGGCGCTATCTTTGGCATCGACCCGTGCGCGGGCCGCGGCCGCGGATCGGGCTGGCCGGGGCGGTGGAAGGGGTGTCCCTCGCCATTCTCGTGGTGAGCATGATCGCCGCCTTGATGATCCTTGTGGATCCGTTGATCCCCGGCCTGCGGCTGAAGACGCCGATGGGCGTGGTGCATTTCTTCGAGCGGATCACCGTGCTCGGGCTCGGGGGCGTGATTCTGTGGCCGCTTGGCCTTGCCCTGCTGGGCGTGCTCGCGCTCAAGCCTCGTCTCGACGACATGGGCCGGCGCATCGCGGCCGCCGTGGTGGCGCGGGTCGGCTTCGTGTTCCTCAATGTCGCCGGCGTCGGGCTTGCGGTGCTGGTGGTGAAATATCTGCTCGGCCGCGCGCGGCCCTACATGGCGCTTCACCTCACCGGGCCGAACGCGCAGCTGACGTTCGACTGGTTTGCCATGCGCGCCAGTTTCTCCTCTTTTCCCTCCGGACACAGCACCGTGGTGTTCGCCGTGGCCCTGGCTTTCGCCGCCCTCTTTCCCCGCGCACGCGGCGCGCTGATCGCGGTCGCGACTCTTGTCGGTGTATCGCGCGTTGTGCTCGGCTCGCATTATCCCAGCGATGTGCTCGCGGGCGCGGCGCTGGCCAGCGTTTCGACCATCCTCCTGGTGAAGCTGTTCGCCGCGCGCCGTCTGGTCTTCGCCGTGGCGGGGGACGGAACCATCCGCCCCATGGCGGGGCCGGGCGCACACAGGCTCATCCGTCTTATCCCTAAATCCGCACGCATGTCCGCGCTCGAAGAGGCGAGATCTTGAATTCCCCCGCGCCCAATACCCCGCACAATACACGCCTTTCGGTCGTCATCTCGGTCAAGGACGAGGCGGAGAACATCGCTCCTCTGGTTGCCGAGATCGACGCCGCGCTCAAGGAGCCGTTCGAGCTGATCTTCGTGGACGACGGGTCCGCGGACGATACGCTGGCGCAGCTCAACGCCGTCGCCGCGACACGGCCTTATGTCCGCATCCTGCGCCATGCCAAGGCCTGCGGGAAATCCGCAGGTGTCAACACGGGCGCCTGGGCGGCGACCGGCGAGATCCTTTTGCTGCTCGACGGCGACGGGCAGAACAATCCGATCTATCTGCCGGAGCTGCTGCGCACGCTAGACGAGGGCGGCCCCCGCGTCGGCATGGCGCAGGGCGAGCGGCAGGGGCGCAAGGACACCGCCTTCAAGCGCGTCCAATCGCGCATCGCGAATGCGGTGCGGGGGGGATTGCTGCAGGACGGAACCAAGGATACAGGGTGCGGCCTGAAAGTCGTGCGGCGCGAACTCTATCTGCGCCTGCCGGTATTTGACGGGCTTCACCGCTTCACGCCCGCGCTTGTCGCGCGTGAAGGGTATCGCGTCGTGACATATCCGGTGGTGGACCGGCCGCGCTGGCACGGCAAATCCAAATATGGCTTCTTCGACCGCCTTTGGGTCGGCATCGCCGATCTGCTCGGGGTCTGGTGGCTGATCCGGCGCCGTCGCGTGCCGGAACTGGTTGAGGTTGATCCGAATGCTCGTTGAACTGGTCCAAGCCGCCGGGGATTATCTGCACGACGTGTTCGTCACGCAGCTTGATTGGTGGGTTGTCCTCGGGTTCGTCGCCCAACTCCTGTTCACCATGCGGTTCGTGGTGCAGTGGCTTGCGAGCGAGCGGGCCGGGCGATCGGTGATTCCGTTCGCGTTCTGGACCTTCTCGCTCGGTGGCGGCACGCTGCTGCTGATTTATGCCTTGTATCGCAAGGACCCGGTGTTCATCGCCGGGCAGGCGCTCTCGACCTTCATCTACATCCGCAATCTGCAATTCGCGCTGCGCGAGCGCCGGGCGGATCGCGCCGCGACCTGAAGCCTTTCTCCTCCTTGCCGCTGCCCGCCCCTCCCCACACCCGGGGAGAGGGGGCATCGGGAACCCTGGCCTATGCCACCGACATCTTTGCGAACGCCTGCTCCAGGTCCGCCATGAGGTCGGTCGTATTTTCGAGGCCGATATGCAGGCGGATCGCAGGGCCTTCCGCGTGCCATCTGGTGGCCGTGCGATAGCTGGTGCAATCGAATGCGATGATGAGGCTTTCGTAGCCGCCCCAGGAATAGCCCATGCCAAAATGCACCAACGCATCGAAGAAGGCCGCCAGGGCCTGATCCGAAACGGGCTTCAGAATCGCGCTGAACAAGCCCGAGGATCCCTTGAAGTCGCGCTTCCAGATGGCATGGCCAGGGTCGCTCTCGAGCGCGGGATGCAACACCCGGGAAACCTGCGGCAGGCTTTGCATCCAGCGGGCCACCTTCAACGCCGAATCCTGATGCCGCTCCAGCCGCACCGCGAGCGTGCGCAGACCGCGCGATCCGAGCGCGGCATCATCGGGGCTGATACAAATCCCCATGTCGCCGTGCAAATCGTGCACGCGCTTCCAGCTCGGCCCCACGGCGGAGATGGTGCCGAGATTGAGGTCGGCATGCCCGCCGATATATTTCGTGCCGGCCTGGATCGAGATATCCACGCCGAAATCATGCGGCCTGAAGAAGAAGGGCGTCGCCCAGGTATTGTCGATCAGCGTGGTGATGCCGCGGGCGCGGGCGACGGCGGTGATGGCCGGGATGTCCTGCATCTCGAAGCTTTGGGAGCCGGGTGCTTCGAGGAAAATGGCCCGGGTGTTGTCCCGTAAAAGGTTGGTGATATCGGCGCCGATCAGGGGATCGTAATAGCTTGTCTCCACGCCCATTTTCTTCAGCACGGTGTCGCAGAAGCGGCGGGTGGGATAATAGGCCGTGTCCACCATCAGCAGATGGTCGCCGGCGGAAAGCGCGCTGAGCAGGGCGATCGAGCACGCAGAGAGGCCCGACGGGGTCAACACCACGCCATCGGAACCTTCAAGGGCTTTCAGGGCCATTTCAAGCGCTTCGGTGGTCGGATTGCCGCGCCGGCCGTAGCTGTAGCGGCTGCGATGGGCAGCCAGATCGGCATAGCTCGGATAGAGCACCGTCGAGCCGCGGACCACCGGCGGATTGACGAAGCCATCGAAACGGAACGGGTCGCGGCCGAGGCGGACAACTTCAGTCTCTGGCTCGAAACTTGCTTTACTTTGAGTGGGCGCCATTGGATGCTCCGAAATGCCTAATCCTGCATCTGCCCACGCACGCGGCATGCTATTGACCACCCGGTCGTGAGGGATTGAGATGTATCCCATACGACGTCCCGGACAACGGCGTCGATCCCGAACCGCGGGACGTTGTCCGATTGGATTCAGGTGCAACAAGAGAAGGGACCTTCCGTGAAACGCATCCTGTGTGCAGTGGCTGGATTGATCGCGCTCGGCGTCGGCGCGGCGGCAGCGGCCGATGAAAAGCCTAGCACTCTTAAAGACGTGATTGCGCGTGGCGCTCTCAACTGCGGCGTGACCCAAGGATTGCCGGGGTTCTCCAATCCCGACGACAAGGGCAATTGGACCGGAATCGATGTGGACTTCTGCCGCGCTGTCGCGGCCGCCATCTTTGGTGATGCCACCAAGGTGAAATATTCTCCGCTCTCGGCCAAGGACCGCTTCACGGCGCTCCAGTCGGGCGGCATCGACGTGCTCTCGCGCAACACCACCTGGACCATGTCGCGCGACACCACCCTCGGCTTCAACTTCGCCGGCGTGATGTATTACGACGGCCAGGGCTTCCTGGTGCGCAAGTCGCTCAACCTCAAGTCCGTGAAGGACCTGGCGGGCGCCTCGATCTGCGTGCAGACCGGCACCACCAACGAGCTGAACGTTGGCGATTATTTCCGCACCAACAACCTCAAATATGAGCTGATTGCGTTCGCCACCATCGACGAGACGGTGAAGGCCTATGATTCCGGCCGTTGCGATGCATTCACCTCGGACCAGTCGCAGCTTTATTCGGTGCGGCTGAAGCTGACCAACGCGAATGACCACGTCGTTCTGCCGGAAGTCATCTCCAAGGAGCCACTCGGACCGCTGGTGCGTCATGGCGACGATCAGTGGTTCGACCTCATCAAGTGGACTTATTTCGCGCTGCTCAACGCTGAGGAACTCGGCATCACCAGCAAGAATGTCGACGAGATGGTCAATTCCCAGAATCCGGAGATCAAGCGTCTCCTGGGTTCGGATGGCAAGTATGGCGAAGCGGTCGGCGTGCCCAACGATTGGGTCGTCAAGATCGTGAAGCAGGTCGGCAATTACGGCGAAATCTTCGACCGCAATCTCGGCCCGGCGACCCCGCTCGCCATCAATCGCGGCCCCAACAAGCTGTGGACCCAAGGCGGCCTTCAATACGGCATGCCCGTCCGCTGATGCGATGATCCGGCGCCCCTGCGGGCGCCGGATTTCTTTCGCCGAACCCTCGGCGCCGGTACGGCTGCGGCTGGCGGCGGAACGACCTTTCTCTCTTTTTGCATTTTCCCAAAGGGGCCGCAGAGTCCCGGATCTTGAGGGGCTAGATGACAGACGCACGCTGGTCGGAGCCCGCTCCGACGCGCCGGCGATGGTCGTGGACCGACCCGGCGCTTCGTTCCGCAGTGATCCAGATCGCATTGGGCATCGCGCTCATCTGGCTCGCCTGGTCGTTCTTCGCCAATGCCCAGGCCAACCTTGCCCGGCAGGGCATCGCATCGGGTTTCGGCTTTCTCGACAATTCCGCCGGTTTCGGCATCACGCAGACGCTCATTCCCTATTCGGAATCCATGAGCTACGGCCGGGCCTTCCTGGTGGGCCTGCTCAACACGCTGCTGGTGGCGTTCCTGGGCATCATTCTCGCCACCATCCTCGGCTTTCTCGTGGGTGTGGCCCGCCTTTCCGAGAATGTGGTCATCAAGGCGCTGGCCTCCGCCTATGTGGAGGTCACGCGCAACCTGCCGCCGCTGTTCCAGATCTTGTTCTGGTACCTCGCGGTGCTGGCGGCCATGCCGAACCCGCGCCAGAGCTGGGGCTTCGGACTTCAGCCCCTGTTCAACTTCCTCGCCGACAGCTTCGCCGGCATCGGCCTTGCGCCGCTCTCGTCCACGTTCCGGGCTTTAGCTGGCGACGTCGCGGGTCCGTCGGTGTTCGTGAACAATCGCGGCCTCGTGGTTCCCCGCCCGGTGTTTGAAAGCGGCTTCGTCTGGGTGGTGGTGGCATTCTTCGTCGCGATCGTCGCATTGATGCTGATCGCCCGCTGGGCCAAGGCGCGGCAATTGGCGACCGGCCAGCAATTCCCGGTGTTCTGGACCGGGTTCGGTCTCATCGTCGGCCTGCCGATCGTCACCTGCTTCGCCCTCGGCGTGCCGGTCACGCTGGAAACACCCCATCTGCAAGGCTTCAACTTCGTCGGCGGCATCCGGGTGATCCCGGAATTCGTGTCGCTGCTGCTGGCCCTGTCGATCTATACGGCCGGCTTCATCGCCGAGATCGTGCGCGCCGGCATCCTGGCCGTGTCCAAGGGCCAGACCGAGGCAGCGAAATCCCTCGGGCTGCGTTCAGGGCCGACCCTGCGTCTCGTGGTCATTCCGCAAGCGATGCGCGTGATCGTGCCGCCGCTGACCAGCCAATATCTCAACATCACCAAGAACTCGACCCTGGGTGTCGCGGTGGGCTATCCGGACCTGTTCGCCATTTTCGCCGGCACGACGCTGAACCAGACCGGACAGGCGATTGAAATCATCGCCATCACCATGGCGGTCTATCTCACCATCTCCATTCTCACCTCGATGCTGATGGGCTGGTACAACAAGCGCGTCGCGCTCGTGGAACGGTGAGGGTGCCATGAACACCGCAACGCGCCCCGCACCCCAGGCGGCCTTTGTCGCCCCCAAGGACCTGCGCCCCCAAGAGCCGGCGCCGGTCTCCAATCGCGGAATCTATGGCTGGTCCCGCGCCCATCTGTTCGGCTCGGTCGGGCAGGTGCTGCTGACCCTACTGGGCATCTTCGTGGTCTATGTCACCATTCCGCCGCTGCTGAAATTCTTCATCTTCGATGCGGTCTGGAGCGGTGCCGGGCGCGACGCGTGCCTGCCGGAAAAGATCGGCCGGCCGGTCGGCGCCTGCTGGCCTTTCATCTATGCCAAGTTCAACCAGATCCTCTACGGCTTCTATCCGGAGAGCGAACGCTGGCGGGTGAATGTGGTCTATTTCCTGGGCGCGGCGCTGCTCGCCCCGCTGCTGTTTCCAAAGGTGCCTTACAAGCGTTTGAACGCCCTGGCCTTCTTCTGCGTCTATCCGGTCGTATGCTTTGTTCTGCTCACCGGCGGCAATCTCTCGTTCAATAATTTCCTGCTGGGCGGCACCGGGCTTGAAAACCTGAACGGCTCGTTCGCGGGATTGCGCCTGTCTTATTGGGTGCAGTTCATCATCGTCACTGGCATTGCCTGCGGCATCGCGGCCCTGGCGGCCCCGGTGTTCGGCGGTAGCCGGCGCGGGGCGGTGCACGGCACGCTCTCCGCTTTCGGCATCCTCGCTTTGGTGCTGCTGGCGATGGACCTGGATTTCGGCCTCCAGGAAGTGGAAACGCGCCAATGGGGTGGCCTGCTGGTCACCCTGGTCATCGCCGTCACCGGCATCGTCGTGTCGCTGCCGCTCGGCATTCTTCTGGCGTTGGGGCGGCGATCCAACCTGCCGCTGGTGAAGATTTCGTCCATCGTCTTTATCGAGTTCTGGCGCGGCGTGCCGCTCATCACCGTGCTGTTCTTCGCCACCTACATGCTGCCTTTGTTCCTGCCGGGACGCTTCAGCATCGATGGTCTGTTGCGGGCGCTCGTGGGCGTGGCGCTGTTTGCCTCCGCCTATATGGCCGAGGTGGTGCGCGGCGGGCTCCAGGCTATACCCAAGGGCCAATATGAGGGCGCGCAGGCGATGGGCCTGCGGTCCGGGCTGATGATGCGGCTCGTCATTCTGCCCCAGGCGCTGAAACTAGTGATTCCTGGAATCGTCAATAATTTCATCGGCCTGTTCAAGGATACGACCCTGGTTCTGATCGTCTCCATCTTCGATCTGCTGGGCATTCTGCGCGCCTCCTTCACCGATCCGTCCTGGGCGACGCCGACCACGCTGTTCACCGGCTTCGGCTTCGCCGGGCTCGTCTATTTCGTCTTCTGCTACGGCATGTCCCGGTATTCGATGGCGCTGGAAAAGCGGCTCGACCGGTCCAACCGTCATTGAGGGAGCGTGCCATGTCTTCAGTCTCTCATACCCAAGATCCGCTCATCGCCGAAGTCGAGGCGAATGCGCCCACCATCGCGGTGGAACTGGTCGCCGTCAACAAATGGTACGGCGATTTCCATGTGCTGCGGGATATCAACCTCACGGTGAAGCGCGGCGAGCGCATCGTCATCTGCGGACCCTCCGGCTCCGGCAAATCGACCATGATCCGCTGCATCAACCGCCTGGAAGAGCACCAGAAGGGCAGCATCGTCGTCGACGGGATCGAACTCACCAATGATCTCAAGCGCATCGACGAGGTGCGCCGCGAAGTTGGCATGGTGTTCCAGCATTTCAACCTGTTTCCGCACCTCACCATATTGGAGAATTGCACGCTCGCCCCCATGTGGGTGCGCAAAATGCCCAAGAAAGAGGCGGATGAGGTGGCGATGCACTTCCTCACCAAGGTGAAGATCCCCGAGCAGGCGAACAAATATCCCGGCCAGCTTTCCGGCGGTCAGCAGCAGCGCGTCGCCATCGCGCGGGCGCTGTGCATGCGCCCCCGCATCATGCTCTTCGACGAGCCCACCTCCGCCCTCGACCCGGAAATGGTGAAGGAGGTTCTCGACACCATGGTGAGCCTCGCCGAGGAAGGCATGACCATGCTGTGCGTGACCCACGAAATGGGGTTTGCCCGGCAGGTGGCGGACCGGGTGATCTTCATGGACGCCGGCCAGATCATCGAGATGAACGAGCCCAACGCCTTCTTCTCCAATCCCCAGCATGAGCGCACCAAGCTCTTCCTCTCGCAGATCCTGCACTGAGGGATGCCGGGCGCGGCGAACCGAAACCCGCGTCCGGCGTTACATCTCCAAGACGAATGGGAGGTGTGACATGGAAGACCAGACCGAACGCCGCGAGGAAGCCGCCTTCCGCGTGGCCGACCAGCGCGGGGCCGAGGGGGAAGTGGTGAAGCCGGCCCCGAAGGCCAGGCAAGGCCTCACCTCGGGGCGCATCGTCACCATTCTCGCGGTGGGGTTGGTGCTCGTGATCATCGGCTTTGCCGCGAGCTATATGACGTCTGTATAAGGGAGCTGGCACGCCCCGCCCCCGGCGCGCCATCAGCAGGCAAGGCACGCAAACGACCATGGTACGCGTCTATCTCGCAGGACCGGACGTGTTCCGGGCCGATGCTGCCCAGCATTATGACGCGCTGGTCGCCCTGTGCGCCCGGCACGGCTTGAAGGCGCTCCATCCGTTCGAAGGCGGCGACCAGGACAATGCCGTGACGTCCGCCGAGATCCGCGCGCGCTGCATTTCCCAGCTGGATCGCGCCGATGGCATCATCGCCAACATCACGCCCTTCCGTGGCGCCCATATGGACCCGGGCACGGCGTGGGAATTGGGGTATGGCGAGGCGCGCGGCCTGCCGGTGTTCCTCTGGACGAACGATCCCCGCCCCATGGTGGCGCGGATCGACGCGCTGGCTGGCGAATCTGGTCTGCGTGATTCAGGCGGGCACCTGGTGGAAGATTTCGGCCATGTGGAAAACCTGATGATCGCCCATCCCGGCGCACCCGTCGCGACCACCGCCGAGGAAGCGGTCGCGGCGGCGGCCGATCATCTTCACCGCATCGCGCGGGCGGGCGCGCTGAATCTCGGCCTCGTGCCGAAGATCGCCATCGCGCTCGTTGCGTCCTTCGTCCTCAGCTTCATCGTCAACCGCATCGTCGGGTGGTAGGCCTCCGCCGCCGATTGGGCCGCGGAGGCGATTTTCTTCAGCCTTCGCGCGAGCCCACCAGGGCGAACATGGTGCCCTGCGGGTCCAGCGCCTGGAGGATGAACGCGCCACCGGGAACAGGCATGGGCCCGTTGATCACCTGTCCGCCGCCCGCCGTCACGCGTCCGCCGGCGGCATCGATATCGCCAACGACGAAATAATACAGCCAGAACGGCATCGGAACCGCCTCGGGCTTCGTGAACATGCCGCCGAACGCATTGCCGCCCAGGCCGAACAATTGATAGGTGCCCATGGGCCCCATATCCACGGCCTGATCCTTCTTCCAGCCGAACAGCTCGGCATAGAAGGGCAGGGCGGCCTCCCAATCGACGGCCATCAGCTCGTGCCAGCCGATATTGCCCTTGGCCATCTGGTCGGGGAGCGGATGGGCGCTTTCGTCTTCCCACTTGAACAGGGAGATCACCGCGCCCTGCGGGTCGCCGATCACCGCGAAGCGGCCGACACCGGGGATATCCCGCGGTTCGATATGAAGCGCGCCGCCAAGCGCCTTTGCCTTGGCGACGGTCGCGTCAACGTCGTCCACATGCACATACCCGGTCCAATGGGGCGGCACACCCTGGTCGCGCAGGTCCTGCGGCAGCGTCATGAGCCCGGCGATGGGACCCGCGTCGGTGGTGAAAAGCGTATAGGGCATTTCCGGCATGTCGAGCTTCTGCGCGCCCCAGCCCACGACATCGCCATAGAAGGCGACGGCGGCGTCCATGTCGGGGATCATCAGTTCATACCAGACAAAGCGGCCGTGAGACGAAGCCATGGGGTTCCTCCTGTTGGGCATTTCGGCGCGGCGGCGCCGCATTCATCTTCATACGCCCACGGAGCGGTGCCTTTGTGACCATCCTTCGGGCCAAGGGTCACGGTTTGCGGATGCGGCACTTGGTGGGCGAATGCTCCAGCTCCAGGCGGGTAACCGCCGCCAGTTCATCGAACGCGCGCCGCACACCGGGAAAATGGCCGTCCACGCGATAATCATCGCCGACGAGGATGCCCCCGGAGTCCAGCAGCGGCCACCATTGCAAGATATCGGTGGCGACCGATCGGTAATCATGGCCGCCGTCGATATGTATCATTTGCGGGCGGATCTTGTGGGCGCGCATCAGGATGCTGGCGTTCACGCTGTCCAGCGGCAGCGGCAGCACCAGGTCCTGCAAGCCGTCCTGAACGATATTGGCCATGAATGTGTGATAGAGGCTCGGATATCCCTGTTTCAGATGCAAATCGGCGAACATGTGCGGAATGGCCCAGTGTTCGGAGCTTCCAAGCCAGGTGTCCACCGCCAGCACCAGGCCGGGAATGCCGAGCGCGCGCAGCGCCTTCGCCATGGTGATGACGGATCTACCCTTCCACACGCCGATCTCGACGATGAGAATGGGGCGTATCTCATATATGCTTGTGACAAGGTAGGGATGGGTGGAGCCCCAGCCCTGCTTGTCCACCTTGATTCCCGTGGGATCGAAGCCATCAAACGGGTCGTTGCCGTGCCATAGCTTGCGCACCAGCTCGGCTCGCATTTCGGTCATTGTGGCTCAGATCTCCCTGGTGAGGAGCCAACCTATCGCCGATCGGGGCGGTGGGAAATCGGGGATGGCACATGAGCACCGTGCGGCCGCCCTCGACGCCGGCTGCCGGCTTGAGGTATGAGGCTGAATGGCACTGCGCGAAACAACGCGTCGGGAAGGGTGGCCGAGTGGTTTAAGGCAGCGGTCTTGAAAACCGCCGTGGGTGCAAGCCCACCGTGGGTTCGAATCCCACCCCTTCCGCCAACCGAATCCCGTCTTGCGCCCCGCCGGAGCGGTCTCGCGTGCGGGGTGGCGGCGCTGAAAACTTAGCTGGTTGACGAAGTTTTTCTTGCATGGATCGCACTTGAGATATTAGTTAGCAACATGACTAAGCATCATCCCGAGCTCTCGCTGCTGTTCCATGCGCTGGCGGATCCGACCCGTCGATCGATCCTGACGCGGCTGGCGGAAGGGCCCATGCGGGTCACGGACCTGTCGGACCCCACAGGCCTGCGCTTGCCCACGGTAATGCGGCATATTTCGGTCCTGGTGGAGGCGGGGCTGATTGCCACCTCCAAGGATGGGCGGGTCCGCACCTGCGCCATCGTACCCGAGGCCCTGGAGCCGGTACGGACATGGCTCGATGAACAGCGCGCCAGATGGGAATCCCGCCTCGACCGGCTGGAGGCATTCGCGTTGAAGGCGATGAAGGAGCGCACGGAATGACATCGAACTCCAATCCCGACGGGACGCCTGTGGCGCGCGATCACGCGAAGAGCCGGTTTGCGACGCTGACGTTCGAGAGGGACGTGGGCGTGCCGTTGTCGGTGCTGTGGCAAGTATGGACAGATCCGGCTGCACGGGCGGTCTGGGCAGCGCCCACGCCGTCGGTCACGGTGGAGTTTCTGGAGGCCGACACCCGGGTGGGCGGACGCGAAGTCTCGCTCTGCAAGGTCGAGGGGCAGCCGAATATCCGCTGCGAGTGTGGCTGGCTCGAGGTGCAGCCGGCGCTGCGCAGCGTGAATTACGAAGTGGTCTCGGCCGGGGGCGTGATTCAATCGGCCGCGCTGGTGACGGCTGATTTCTCCGGCACGGACGAGCGCGGCCGGCTGGTCGTGACGGTGCAGCTTTCCTCGCTGGCCGAGGATATGGCGGCCGGCTACCGACAGGGCTTCGGCGCTGGACTGGACAATCTCGCCGGAGCAGCCAAGCGAACCATGGTGCTGCAACGCCTGATACAGGCACCGCGCAGCCTCGTCTGGGGTACCTGGATGAACCCCGAGACGCTGCCGCAATGGTGGGGGCCGGACGGGTTTTCCTGTCGCACGGCGAGGATAGACCTGCGAAGCGGCGGGGAATGGGTTTTCGACATGATCGCGCCGGACGGAACCGTGTTCCCGAACCATCATGTCTATACCGAGGTCCGGCCCGAGGAGCGGATCGCCTATACGCTGCTCTGGGGCGAAAACGGACCGAAGCACGCCGATGCCTGGGCTTCATTCGAGGATCAGGACGGAGCAACGAAAGTGACGCTTGGCATGGTGTTCAGCGCCGAGGCCGAATTCCAAGAGGCGAAAGGTTTCGGCGCCGAGGAACTGGGGCAGCAAACGCTGGGCAAACTGGAACGTTTCGTCAAATCCCGTTGAGATACTGCCGCTTGGCAAGGGATCGGACGCTTCCTTGCTGCTTCAGGAGGGAAGGGCTTTCAGCCCGCCGACCTGGGCGGCGAAACGGGTGATGTGAAATCGACCGTTCGGGAGATCAAGGACCAAGAACAACGCCAGCACGCGATCGCAGATCCTTGAGCGAGACAACGGCGCATTCCCATGCTGAGGTCCGCGTTTACATCTCGGCCTCAACGCTCACCCGGTGCATGAAGCGGCGGGGCATTTCGAGGAGATTGCCTGTTCGGTCCTGCGGCGCGGTTGAATACGCCGCGGGAATCGATAGGAGTCGCGCCATGAAATTTTCCCCGCTCACAGCCGGGCGGTCGCCACGATGACGGCGCCCGCCAAGGTGGCCATCGACCTCGGCACCCGCGCAGGCGGGGGCACGGCCGTGCTCGACCTCGAGGAATTGCTTGCGACACGCCTTCTGGTGCAGGGGAATTCCGGCTCCGGAAAATCTCACCTTCTGCGCCGGCTTCTGGAGCAGAGCGCGCCCTGGGTGCAGCAGGCGGTGATAGATCCCGAAGGCGAGTTTACCGCGCTGGCGGAGCGTTTCGGCCACGTGGTGGTGGATGCCCAGCGCGGCGAGGCGGATCTCCAGCGCATCGCGGCGCGGGTGCGCCAGCATCGCGTTTCCGTGGTGCTCAATCTGGAGGGGCTGGACAGCGACCAGCAGATGCGCGCCGCCGCCGCATTCCTCGGCGGGTTGTTCGATGCCGATCGGGACGTGTGGTATCCCATGCTGGTGGTGGTGGATGAGGCGCAGGTGTTCGCGCCTGCCGCTGCGGGCGAGGTCTCGGACGAGGCGCGCAGGGTGTCGCTCGCCGCCATGACCAATCTCATGTGCCGCGGGCGCAAGCGCGGGCTCGCCGGCGTCATCGCCACCCAGCGCCTCGCCAAGCTGGCCAAGAACGTCGCCGCCGAGGCCTCCAATTTTCTCATGGGCCGCACCTTTCTGGATATCGACATGGCCCGCGCGGCGGATCTGCTGGGCATGGAGCGGCGGCAGGCTGAGACGTTCCGCGACCTGGAAAGCGGCAATTTCATCGCCCTCGGCCCGGCCTTGGCGCGCCGGCCCCTGCCGGTGCGGATTGGTTCCGTGGAGACGGCGGCGCATACCACCAGCCCCAAGCTTGTGCCGTTGCCGGACCCCGCCGCGGCCGAGGATGCCCATGATTTGATCTTCACCCCCGGAGCCGACGAAGCGCGGCCGCTGGTGCCGCGCCGGCCGCCGGCGGTGGCGCCCACGGCCGATGTGCTGGCGCAGCTTTCCCGAAGCGTGCCCGCATCCGCCCCTGCGGCCACCGAGCCGGCGCCGAGCATCTCACCCGAGCAGCGCCAGGCGGCCATCGACATGGCGTTGCGGGAAATCCTCGGCGAAAGCGATGCCGGCTTTCGCACGATCGCCGTGCTGTATCAGGATTTCCTCGTGCGGTGCCGGATTCGACGGGTGGGCGGCGAGCCGCTCAGTCTCTCGGCTTTTCGCCGCCGGCTCGCCGTGGCCCATGCCGGCATCGACATGGCCGAGGCGGAAGCTGAAGATTCGCCCTGGGCGGAAGTCCTCACCATGGCCGGGGCTCTGCCGGAGGATATGCAGGGGGTCTTCCTCTCCTTGGCGCGCGCGGCCTTCGATCGGCGTCCATGCCCGTCTGATGCCGATGTCGCCCACGCCTATGGCAGCCGCTCGCCCGGCCGCGCCCGGCGCCTTCTGGCCTATATGGAGGAGCAGCGGGTGATCGTGTGCCGTCTCGATGGTCGCGGACGGCGCATCGTGGCCATTCCCGGCCTTGCCTGGGAAACCGCGCCCGGCGATCCGAATGCGGCCGCCGGATCGACCACGCTGCGGGAGGCGACCTCCGCGGACTGAGCCGCGCGCCCGCGCTGATCCTTGCCGGCGCGCGCCGCGCGCAAGTTCAGCCGCGCCGTTCCGAGCGGCTGAAATTGCTCAGGTGCCCCTCGCGCGCCGCTTGCGCCCGCGCCGACTTGACGATGCCGGCACTCTTGCCGTCCGGCGCCACGCGCGACATCAGCCGCTGCATGTCGGCCGCGCCGCATGCGGGGCAAGTCGGCTTCTCCGAGTAGCCGATCAGCAATTCGACATCCTTGTCGCATTGCGCACAATGGAAGCTGTAAAGCGGCATATCCGCGCCTCTGCGTGTCGGTCGGCGACAGGGCGCCGCCGATGATCCCTTGCGCGGACAGGCGTCGTCGCGGACAGATCCGCTCAAGGCGCATGGCCGCGGGCCCGGACCATTCCGGGCCACAGCCACGTTGCAGAAAGTGCGCCAAGTGACGTGCCAAGTGTCGTGCCAAGTCCGGGGCGCCAAAGCCTGCCTTGGAAGCAACAGAGGCAGGCACCGTCAGCGGGCAGGCGGTTCACACCCGTTCCGGGCGTTCGGAGAAGCTCTCCGAACGCCCGGACATCGGCATCACAGGATCTGGTCCTGGCTCGTCTTAACGGCGAGGAAATCCAGTTGAACGACCATATCGTTGAAGTCGGAGTCGCCGCCGCCGTAGAGATCCTCCCACCCCCATGTGTTGAGACCATAGCTCCACAGATGGGCGACATGCTGCCCGCCCACGATCTCATTGGCATCGGCGAACGCGTAGAAAGTCGATCCGCCTGAGGACAACTTCATGGCGATGAGATCATTGGCATTGATGTGGGTGAGGGTGGCTTCGGAATATTTGCCATAGCCGCTGCCGGATACCCAGGTACTTCCGGTGTCGGTCTGGTAGGCGTGAGCGTTGGTGGCGGCGTCATAGCCGGCGTCTCCCGGCTTCAGGCCGTTCACCGTCCCGGCAAAATCATCGACCTTGTAGAACATCACGGAGGAGTCGTTGGCGCCAACCTGGCGCATCCGAACCACCGCATTCTGGTCGTCGGCCGCGCCCGCCGTTTCCGCCACCGCCACCGGGCGGGCGATTTCCACGGCGCTGGCGCCGTCGTCGGAAACGAACTCCGCCGCCTTCGAATCAATGGCGGCCTTGGAGGCAATGGTCGCGACGCCATCCAGCTTAACGGTGAGCGCGGCGTCCCTTTCCACTATTGTCTGATGCAGTTTTGCCTGGGATTGATGATCGTACTTCGTCACCTGGTCGGCGGCGAAGCCAGCGCTCAAGACCGATTGGGCGAAGGCCTTCGACCAGGCATGTTCGGCCGAGGCGATTGCTGCGAAATTCTGTACGCCGCTCCCATCATCGACCTGCACCTCGGCGCTGCTTTTCAGATAGCTTTGGAACAGCAGGCTTTGATCGACCGCGCTTGTCACGGCGCCTTTCTCGTCCATCTTCGCGACCGAAGGCGTGTTGAAATAAGTCTGCCCGTTGATCAGCGCCGCCAAGGCCTTGGACAAGGCGCCCGCGTCCGGAGTCGCGGTATTGAGGTCGAGATCATATCCGGCCGCAGCATGATAACCGCCCATGGGGACCTGGCCGGCGCCCGCACCGGCGGTGGCGAAAGCGGCCGGAGCCAGATAGGTCGCCTTTGCGAGAAGATCGTTCAAATTGCTGGGTTTCGAAAGGCCAAGGTCGCCGAGCACGAGATCCAGCTGGGTGCCGAAGCTGGCCCAGCTTTCAACCGCCTGTACCTCTCCGGTGACCTGCGCACTGTGCGTGCCGCCCTGGTTGTCGGTAAGCGTATAAGCGAAGCTGGCGGTGCCGGAGAATGTGGCCAGCGGGCTGAAGATCAGATTGCCGTCCGCCGCAAGCGATACCATGCCGCTGGCGAGCGCGACCGGAGCGCTGGCGGTGATCACCTTGCCGTCCACCGCGAGGACGCGAACCAGATCGCCATCGATATCCTTGGTGCCGGCGCCGACGTCGATGCGCTGGGATTTGATGCCGGTGGCAACCGCAAACGACACGTCGGAGGCAGTGGGAGCATCGTTCACCGGCGTGACGGTGCCCGAAACGCGCCCGGTGGCGCGCGTGCCGTGGCTGTCGACGATCCCATAGGTGAAGGCGACGTCGCCGGAGAAGTTCGCGGTAGCCTGGAATTGCAAGGCACCGTTGGTGCTGCGGCTCACGATGCCACCGGCAAGCGCCGCCTGCGCCCCCTCCTTCCAGGCGATGCCATTGATCTCCACGAGGGAGAGCGCTCCATCGCCCGTGTCGTTGGAGAGAAGATCAAGGACCACTACGCCATCCTCGGCGACGGTGAAGGTGTCAACGGTCGCGACCGGGGTAGCGATGGCGGGAGCGACATCTATCACGGCGGTGGCGGTGGACGTGCCGTTGTGGCCGTCCGACACCGTGTAGGTGAAGCTGGTTTTGCCGCTGAAATGGGCGTTTGGCGTGAACAGAACCGTGCCATCGGCATTGAGGACGAGCGTGCCGTCGGCGATTTTGATGGTGGTCGCCTGCGTTGAACTGACCGGCGTCGTCGTGGTCGGCGTCGAAGCCGAGCCGGTGGAGGCGGTGTCGTCAGCCGATGTGGACGTGGAGGCCACCGCTTCCCTCGACTTGGCTTTTACCGCGGCCTCGCCCTGATCGGGATTGATCTGGACGCCGTTGATGGCGACGATCCGAAGCGTGTCGCCGTCAATATCGCTGTCGTTGGCGAGAAGGTTCAGCGTGGTGCCCACATCCGCGGCCACGGTGAAGCTGTCGTTCGCCGCGGCTGGGGCATCGTTCATTGGTATGACGTTCAGATTGACCGTGGCGGTATCGGTGCCGCCCTGGCCGTCCGAGACCGTATAGGTGAAGCTGGTCGCGCCATTGAAATTGGGCTTTGGCGTAAAGACCACAGAGCCGTTACCGTTCACCACCACGGAACCATTGGCCACATTGACCGGGGTCGTTGACACGATCCCGTTGCTTCCCACTGTGGTCGTGAGTGGCTGGCCATCGATGGCCACCACCCGCAGCACGTCGCCGTCGACGTCCTTGTCGTTCGAAAGGACCGGGAGGGTGGAGATACCATCCTCGGCGACGCTGAAGGTGTCGTTGCCGGCGTCCGGCGCCTCATTGACCGAAACCACAGTGCCGGTGACGGTGCCGGTGCTCGTGCCACGACCGTCCGAGACGGTGTAAGTGAACGCTACGTTACCACCGTAATTGGCGGCGGCGGTGAAGGTGAGTTTGCCGTCGTTTCCGAGGCTGATCGAGCCGCCGACTACCGCCATATTGAAGCTCGCGGTTGTCCCGGCCGCCGCCACCGGCTTTCCGTTGATGCTCGTGATCTTCAGGGCGTCATTTTCCGGGTCGCTGTCATTTGCGAGCAGGTTGAGGACGACCGTTTCGCGTTCGGTTACGGTGAACTTGTCGGCACCGATGATGGGGAGATCGTTGACCGGCTGCACGGTGATGTCGACCCGGCCGTCGCCGAGGCCGCCATTTCCGTCGCTGAGGGTGTAGGTGAAGTTGACTGGACCGTTATAATTCGCGGTCGGCGTGAAGAGCAGGGCACCCTGGTCGTTTAGTGTCACGAGCCCGCCGGTCACCTGGACGCCATCCGCCGTCAGGATCTTGCCGTCCACCGCGGAGATCTGGAGCGCGTCGCCATCCGCATCCGTGCTCTGCGCGACCACATCGAGGACCAGCGCCTCGTCTTCCTGTGCCGCATATTCATAGTTTCCCGCTACCGGGGCGTCATTGACGGGAAGGACGTTCACCGTGACAGTTGCGGTCTGTGCGCCGCCACGTTCATCGGACACCGTATAGGTGAACGACGTGGTTCCGGTGAAATCGGAATCTGGCGTGAATTTCAGTCCGCCATCAGAGTTAATTTGAACGGTCCCATGATCGACAGAGAATATCTGAGCCGCGCTTGCGGAGGTGCTTGCCTCGGCAACTGCTTCAGCGAATCTCTTTTCTTCCTTGGCCTCTGCCTTGACGGCCACGCCGTTGATGGCGCGAATGGTCAAGCGGGTTCCATCCACGTCGCTGTCGTTAACGAGGACATCGAACGTCGTGGCTGTGTCCTCATCGATTGAGAAGCTGTCGTTTCCGGCCACCGGGAGATCGTTGACGGCGTGGACATCGATTTGGCGAACGAGGGCGCTGCTCTCGTGGGTCCCGTCGCTCACAACCAGGGAAAGCGTTCGCTGCGTGACGTCGGGGTTATCCGAGCTGTTCTCGAACGCGATGGAGCGAAGCGCCGTCTGCCATTCGGCCAGTGAGGCGCTGGATCCCTCCGATGTGAGCGTGAGCTTGCCCGTGGCGGCATCGAAGCTGCTTGCGATATTGCCGATGCCGCTACTGGCTGCCAACGCGAGGGTGTCCTCGCCGACCTGGAAATTGGCGAAGAGGATGGTCGCGGAAGCGAGCGAAGTACCATCCCCATCGCTCAGATCGAGGCCTCCGAACACCGAAACGGCATCGGCTTGTTCATCATAGTCGATGGCGCCGGCGCTGGCGTCGGGCAGTGTGACGACCGGCACAGGATCGGGGCCGAGAGCAATATCGCTGCTCGCCGAGAGAGACCCGGTTGCGCCGGGAACAGGAAGCACGACTGTGACGTCAGTGCCGGTGGTCACGCTGACGATGCGCGCACCATTCAGGTCCAGAGCATTCGGTCCCGCATAGCTCAGATCCGCGGAAACGTCGCCTGAGACGACCGTATAAGTAAAAATCAGGCTCGCAGTGCCAGAGCCCGAGGTATAAGTGGCGTAATGGTCACTTTCTCCCGTTTCCAACAGTATGCGGGGGCCGCCGGTGGCGTTGATATGTATTATATCCACCGGATTCGCGAATGTGACGATAATCGAGATGGTGGCGCCGACGTCATAGCGGCCGTTGGCGGCGGTTGAGGAGACGGATACGATGTCCGGGCTGCCGCTGGTGGCGCCGCCATAGACGACATAGGCCGCGCCCGTGTCGGTTTTGCCCGCGGTGTCCGCGCCATAGGCGCCGACGATCACGTCTGCGAAGCCGTCGCCGTTCACATCCCCGGCGGCGCTGACGGCATATCCACTCTGATCGCCCGGCTGAGCACCATTGATCTTGAAGCCCTGGGAGCGATTCAAGGCAGCAAGATCGATATTGCCTGGACCGTCCGCCTTGCCAAAGACGACATAGCTCGCGCCCGCCTGAGTACCGCCAGTGCCTTCATAGAAGGCGCCGACGATGACGTCGTCGTAGCCATCTCCGTTCACATCCCCCGCATCACTGACGGAGACACCGGTAAAAGCCTGCGCTGCTGCGCCTGAGATGGTGAAGCCCTGATTGAGAGAGAGGCCACTAAGGTCAATGTTTCCGACCCCGCCGACTTTGCCGTAGATCACATAGGCTGTGCCAGATTGAGCGCGCCCAAGTGCACTCGCCCAGTTTGATCCCACGATCAGGTCGGCGACGCCGTCACCATTCACATCGCCGGCGCCGCTGACGCTGTAACCAGAAAAGCTAAAGGCCTCGCCGCCGGAGATCTTGAATCCAGGATCATTGGTGAGGTCATCGTCGTCGAACGCCGAGAGTTCGATGCTGGCGAGGCCGCCATCCGCCACCTTCTTCCCGTAGATCAGATAGCTCGCGCCGGCGTAGCCGTTCGTACCGATGGTCGCTTGTGGCGCGCCGAGAATCAGGTCGTCGACACCGTCGCCGTTCACATCGCCCGCTGCGCTCACGGTATAGCCGCTGAAATTGTCAGCACCCGCACCGGAGATTTTGATCCCGGGATCGTTTGAGGAATCCTCGTCTTCGAACATCGCGAGGTCGATGTTGCCGAGGCCGCCGGCCTCCTGCGTGGTGCCGAAAATTACGTAGGTGTTTCCGGCATTACTATTGTCGTTCGGATCGGAATTGTTGGCGCCCACGAGGAGGTCGTCGACTCCGTCGCCATTGACATCACCGGCATTGCTAACGGACACGCCGGCGAGGCTGCCGGAAACACCGGAGATCTTGATTCCAGTAGAGTTTACTGGCGTATCGCCGTCGAACACCGACAGATCAATCGGGCCGAGGCCGCCGGCTGCATCGGTCTTGCCGAAGATCACATAGGCATTCCCACCATTGTCGTCGGCCGCCGTTCCGACATCGGAATAGGGAACACCGACGATAAAGTCCGCGACACCGTCGCCATTGACGTCACCCGCCTTGCTGACCGACCAGCCGGCGAAGTCGGCGTTGTGGGCGCCGGTGATCTTGATGCCGGGATCGTTCGAGGCGTCGTCATCGTCAAACGCCGCGAGATCAATCGTTCCGAGCCCGCCTTCGCGACCGAAGATGACGTAGGCATTCCCGGGGTCGCTCGAACCGTTCTCGCTGGCGTGATTGTTGGGCGCACCCACCAGGATGTCATCGATGCCGTCGCCATTCACATCTCCGGCGCTGCTCACCGAATAACCGGCATAATCGCCAGCCGCCGCGCCAGTTATCGTCGCGCCTTCCTCTGGCGCGAGGGTGCCGAGGTCGATCGTCCGCGTCGGGATCACCGCCAGCGTCGTGGTCGCCACATTCCCATGGATGGTGCCATCGGAAAGCGAGATGTCGATCAGGCGCGGTTCGGTATTGGGTTCATCTGCGCTATTGGCGAAGGTGATGCCGAGGAGCAGCGAACGATAGGTTTCCGCACTGCCGGTTCCCGAAAGGGTCAAGACGATCTTGTCAGAACTGCTGGTGTCCGTGGTCGCTGAGAAGCCTGCCGGCAAAGTCGGAAGGTTCAGTCTGTCGCCAGGCATGCGATTAGTTAACGTGATGCTTGCCGAAGTGAAGGAGGAAGGGCCGGCGAGGCTTGCGTCGGCGTCTAGAATGGCTACTCCTGCACTCCCTTGCGCATAATGCGTCGCAAAGGCGTTTTCGGTCGCTCCGCTCGAATTGTCAGCATCCAGGTCGATGCGCGGCGTATAAGTGGTCTTCGGATCACTAATGGTGATATCGAAATCGCCGTCGTGAGAAAAAAGAGCTTGGGAAGTAAAGGAATTCGCCGCGAGGCTGTAAGTCAGAACAAATGAGTTTGCGCTCGAAAAATTAAACCCGACATACGAGCTGGCGGGGGCGGTGGGCTCATTATTATCCTGAGTACCCGATGCATCCACACTATTGTTCGACGTATCTATCTGAATCGACGTAGTATTATTGGTGACGAAGGATGTCAAAGAGTCCTGAGATGCGGACACGGTTTCGCGTGTGTGCGCCTGTCCGTCTAAACCGTCGATGTCGCCGATCTGAAGGCCGACGTCCCCGGAAATGACCTTCTGTGTCGCGGTATCAATAATTTCCCATTTTATCGTAGCACTTGAATTTTGATTGGAAGCGAGAGACTGTGACTTTATCAAAATATTAAAATCATCTCCGCTCGTACCAAATGTGACAATATCGTTCGGTTCGCCAATCGAAAGAACAGTTGCTCGAAGGCTTATTTGTTTTCCTTCGTAGACTCCCGCATTCTCCCAGAGGGCGGTAATTCCAATATTGTTGTTAGACGTCCCAAAGTATTGGACATTATTTGACGTTGAATGGAGGCCGACTATAACGCCATCTGAGGTCCGGACGACCGGGGAGCCGGATACGGAGAGGTTAATGGACATGGGTGCCCCCTGATGACTCAATTGAGATTGAGTGGATCCGTCCGCCCCGCTGGCGGATGCAAACTGGCCGGGGTGCATGCCGAACAGCGTACGCTCACGCTCTTCGATCCATCATCAACGCACGTTATGCGTGTCATGGAGTGCCCCCTTACGCTGCGTACTGATTGCAGTGCAGCAGGGAGGTAAGCAAGTCCTGAAAAAGAGGTAGAAACACGAATCTGCAATCGTAGAACGCAAATTTTTCTCGGAAAAAGGGTATTCTAATATGTCGTATTCACGTGTTGCCGATGTATTCTGCAATCTGCTTTTGCTGCACTGCGCCTGCGGCGTGCATATGGCACCGGCTCAAGGAATTGTCTTTAAATTGTCGCGGGAAGTGAAAGTCGATGGGGCAGCGTGGGAAATTGCGCCAGTCGACATCGCAATGACAGGATGATGATAAAGAATGCAATTATTGAGAGTATTTTATTCATAATCCCGTTTTGATTGCGGAGCTCATGAGAGCTGACTCGACGCCGGCTCCCTCTGCGGGAAATATATTTCCAAAATTTGCAATTTACGCCCGGCACGGACTGCCAACACGCCCTCGCGCGGGCAGAGGGGCGACCGTCTGGGACCTTCTGCCTCAAGGTCCAGGCAAGCTTGCGGACCCAATCTGCCTCAGAGCTCATACATCAGGCAGGAAGACCCATGCGCATCTCCATCAAGACCACCTTGGTCTCCCTTTTCTGCCTGATGAGCCTGATGGTGGCCGTGCTGTGCAGCGGTGCCTTGATCAACGCCTATCGCAGCTTTACGGCCGCTCAGAGTGTTTCGCTGTATGCGAGCATCGAGCGAAATCTCTTCCAGGCATTGTCGGTGTTTCGGTACGAGCGCGGTGGGAGCGTGAGCGCCTTGTCGCTGCCCAACGGCGACAATCCCGCGGGCCTGAAGCAGTTGGCCGAGCGGCGGGAGCGGGTTACCCTGGCGCTGAACGCCGCCCTGGCCGGGGCCGACGCCGACATCGACCCCGCGCTGAAGCCGTTGTTCGAACAGCTCAGGCGCGGCTACGAGCAGCTCAAGATCCTTCGCCAGCAGATCGACGAACAGCTTGCCCGTCCGCGGGAGCAGCGCGACACGCGCATCGCCCAGCGCATGCTGACCGAAGGCGCCGGGCTGCTCGCGACCCTCGAGGAAGCATCCACCGCCGTGGAAGCGCAGATCCGCAGCATCGATCCGGCGCTGTCGCAGCTCATTCTTGCCCGTGCGATGGCATGGGCGACGCGCGCCGAGGTCGGCTCGGGAAACCTGATGCTGAACGAGGTGGTCGGTGAAGGACGCCCCTTGAATGAGCAGGAATGGAAGACGCTTCTCATCAATAATGGGCGGTTCACCTTCTCCTGGGCGACGGTCCGCGAGATCGGCCTTGCCCCGAACGCTCCGCCGGCCTTGAAGGCCGCGGTCGACGCGGCGCAGAATGCCTTCTTCTCGGGTCCCTACAAGACCTTGCGCGATGAGGTCATCGCCAATGTCAGCAATGGCCGGCCGGCGGGCATCGCGCTCCAGGCGTGGCGGGATCGCTCGGAGCCGGGGCAGACGGCAATCGCGAATGTCGCGGCAGCTGCCGTTGACGCGATCGCGGTCCGGGCGACGCTCGCGGAAGCCGAGGCAGAGCGCCAATTGGCGGGCTATGGCCTCGTTCTTCTCGCCGCAGTTGCGCTGGCCGTTGCCGGCCTCGTGGTGGTGGTCCGTCGCGTCACCGGGCCGCTCAGCCGGTTGACCGGCGTAATGACCCAGGTTTCCGGTGGGGACTTGACCATCAATGTCCCGTATATCGCGCGGACCGACGAGGTCGGCGCCATCGCGAAAGCCTTGATGGTCTTCAGGGAAAGCCTCACCCGCACCCGTGCACTGGAAGAAGCCGCCGAGCACAATCGCCAGGTGGCAGATGAGGAGCGGCGGCGTGCCATGAACGATCTGGCAGCGCGGTTCGAAAATGCGGTCGGCGGCATTATCGGCAATGTGTCCTCGGCGTCGGCCGAATTGCATCAGACCGCACAGCAGATGACGGTTGCGGCCGACAAGACCTCCTCGCGCTCCACCGCGGTTGCAGCCGCCGCGGAAGAAGCCTCGACGAATGTCGTGATGGTAGCCTCTTCCGCTGAAGAGCTCGGCTCCTCCGTGGACGAGATCGCCCGACGGGTGGAATATTCCGCCCAGATGTCGGCCTCCGCCGTCGACGAGGCCGCCAAGACCGGCGATGTCATCCGCGAGCTGTCGCAGGCGGCATCCCGCATCGGCGATTTCATCGTGCTGATTTCCAATATCGCCTCGCAGACCAATCTTCTGGCCCTGAACGCCACCATCGAAGCGGCGCGCGCCGGCGATGCGGGCAAGGGGTTTGCGGTCGTCGCCTCGGAGGTGAAGGCCCTGGC
Organism: Roseixanthobacter finlandensis; assembly: GCF_043195105.2. NCBI lineage: Bacteria > Pseudomonadati > Pseudomonadota > Alphaproteobacteria > Hyphomicrobiales > Xanthobacteraceae > Roseixanthobacter > Roseixanthobacter finlandensis. Next base: position 2,410,316 of record NZ_CM195536.1, read on the forward strand.
GACCCAGACCGCGAAAGCCACGGAGGAGATCGAAGCCCAGATCACCGCGATCCAGGACAGTACCCAGGAGGCGGTCAAGGTGATCGAGCGCGTGGGGACTCAGATCCGCAAGATGAGCGATGTCGCCAATGAGATTTCCGCGGCCGTGGAGGAGCAGGGCATGGCGACGAAGGAGATCGTGCGCAATGTGGATCAGGCGGCGACCGGCACCAATTCGGTGACCTCCCACATTTCCGACGTCGCCAAGACGGCGGATGAGACCGGATCCGCCGCCGTGCTCGTGCTCAGTGCTTCCGCTGCATTGACCGATCAGGCCGCGCGCCTTGAAGGGGAGATGCAACGCTTCCTAGGTACCATTCGCGCCGCGGCGTGAGGCAGGGCCGATCCGGAGGCCGGCAGGGATCAAGGGCGGCCGGCGTGTGCCGCCCTTCTTGCGTCCCGATGTGTGGCGGCGCATGCCGTAAGGGGATCGGCGAAAAATGGCGACGTCTTCGCCGTTTGCCGCTAAGGAAGCTTGTGCTTTCAAACCCTTGGCAGATAACGTTTCATTACAGAACATTAACCATAGCCGTAGCTGCGCCGCATTTTCGCCGTGTTCTCCAGTCCAATTCTGTCTTATCGAAGCCTGCCGTGACATAGTGACGGCGATCCATGGGGCGGACGACGAGTCGGGTTTCGGCACGTCGGTGAGACAGGGCGCACATGACGACAGAGCAGACGATCGCATCGCGGCTCCGCATCTGGCGCGGCACTTTGAGCCTTGGCGCGGTCTGCCTTGTTCTTGCCGGTTGCAGCAGTGCAAACAAGCTCGGCTCCACGGTCGATCCGAAATACGGTGTTTCGGCCAGCCCGCGCGTGGTGGCGGATGGCCAGTCCGTGCCCAAGGGTGGCGGCGCCTATCGTATCGGCAAGCCCTATGTGATTGCCGGGCGCACCTATGTGCCGGCGGAAAACCCTCATTATAAGGCCGAGGGCATCGCCTCTTGGTATGGCGACGATTTCCACGGGCGCCTCACCGCCAATGGCGAAGTGTTCGACCGCGAATCCATTTCCGCCGCCCATCCCACGCTGCCCATGCCGTGCTATGTGCGCGTCACCAATCTTAACAACAATCATTCGATCATCGTGCGCGTGAATGACCGCGGGCCGTTCCATCGTGACCGGGTGATCGACGTTTCACATCGCACCGCCGATCTGCTGGGCTTCAGCAGCAAGGGCGTCGCGAAGGTGAAGGTGGAATATGTGGCGCGTGCGCCGATCGATGGCTCCGATGACCGGCGCCTGTCGGCCTCGCTCAGCATCAACGAGCCGGCGCAGGTGCCGAGCGGATCGGCTGTCATGGTGGCGTCCGCGACCCCGTTCGTGCCCGCCCTGCCGCGCGCCGTGCCGGAAACAACCAGTTCCGGCGCCATTCCCGAGCCGCTCCAGCGCCCGTTCGATCTTGGGCACGAGGATGGCGAGGAGACCGCCGCACCCGTCGTGCGCCAGGCCGAAGCCGCGCCGGCGCCCGCTCCGGTCCGCACCGCATCCGCCACGGTTCCGGCTCGTGCGGCTTTCCCCGCTCCGGCGCCCGCACCCGTGGCCGCTCAGCAACGTGTTGCCTTCCAGGCGCAGCCTGTGGCACGCAATACAGCTCCTTCTTCCGGCTGGAGCGTGGGCGCGGCGCCCGTGAGCGGCCTCAGCTACGCAGGTGTGGCAACCGATGGCTCTGGGCGATAATTTCGGCGGGCGCGACCGTCGCATCCTCACACGCGCAATCGGCACCCTCGCTCGTCTGAGCCGTTCCCTGACATCCATTGCTTCCAAGCCTGCCGCCCTGGCGGCAGGTTTTGCGATTCTGGGCGCGGCGACGAGTGTCGGCCCTGTCCACGCGCAATCCACGTTCCAGACCGTGGTGCCGAGCGCGATCCTGGTGGATTTCTCCACCGGCGCCATCTTGTTCGACAAGGACTCGGAAAAGCGCGTCGCGCCCGGCGGCATAGTCAAGATCATGACGGGCGCGATCGTATTCGATGAAATCCGCTCCGGCCGGATCACGCAGGACACGCTGTTCACAGTAAGTGAGAATGCTTGGCGGCGCGGTGGCGGTCCCTCGGGCGGCGCGGCCATGTTCGCGGCGGTGAAGAGCAATGTGCGCGTCGGCGATCTGCTGATCGGCGCGCTCGCCATCTCGGGCAATGACGCGGCCATCGCGCTGGCCGAGGGCGTGGCGGGAACCGAAGGCGAATTCACCGTGAAGATGAACGCCAAGGCCGAGGAACTCGGCCTTACGGGCACATCCTTCCGCAATTCCACGGGCTTTTCCGATCCCGGGCAAGTGACCACCGCGCGCGACATGGCGCAGCTCTCGCGTTATATCATCCGCACCTTCCCGAACCTCTATCCGATTTTCGCGGTGCCCGGCATCGAGTGGAGCAAGATCAAGCAGCGCAACCGCAATCCCTTGCTAGATGCGGGCGTCGGCGCCGATGGGCTGCATGCGTCCTGGGTGAAGGACGTGGGCTATCATCTCGTGGGCTCGGCGGTGCAGAACAACCAGCGCCTGATCGCCGTGGTGATGGGGGCGTCCTCGGAGAAGGTGCGCCTGGAAGAGATGCGCCGCCTGCTGGACTGGGGGTTCCATTCGTTCGAGCATCGCGCCTTGTTCGCGGCCGATGCGGAACTTGCCCGCGCGGCGGTGTTCGGCGGCGAGACCGGTTCCGTCGGCCTTGCGGCGCGCGAACCCATCTCCCTGCTCATGCCGCGCAACAGCCAGGACAAGTTGGTGGCGCGCATCACCTATCACGGGCCGCTGCGGGCGCCGGTCGCGAAGGGCACCGAGGTGGCGCAGATGGAGATCACGCGCGGCCAGCTCAAGGTGCTGGACGTGCCGCTGGTTACGACGGCGGACGTACCCGTCGGCACCATGTGGCAGCGTGCCTTTGATGGTGCCGGCGTGCTGGTCGGCGACACGGCCCGCGACCTGGGCGCCAAGCTGCTGGCCAAGATCCAGAAATGACCGCCGCGCGCGGCCGTTTCATCTCGCTGGAAGGCGGCGAGGGCACGGGAAAGTCCACCCAAGCTCGCATCCTCGCCGCGGCGCTCGAAACGCGCGGGGTCTCTGTCCGCGTGACGCGTGAGCCCGGCGGCTCGCCCTTTGCGGAGAAAGTGCGCGAGGTCCTGCTGTCCGGCCTCGCCCAGCCCCTCGGCCCGCAAGGCGAGGCGGCCTTGTTTGCGGCCGCCCGCGCCGACCATGTGCGCGAGACCATCGCTCCGGCGCTGGAGGCGGGCACATGGGTGATCTGCGATCGCTTCACGGATTCCACCCGGGTCTATCAAGGCGCCGTCGGCAAGGCGGATCCGCGCCTGCTGCGCGCCCTTGACCGCGTCAGCGTGGGGGCGCGCGTGCCGGACCTGACCCTGGTACTCGATGTGCCGCCGGAGATCGGCCTTGCCCGCGCCGTCGCACGCGGAAAAGGCGCGGCGGTGGACCGTTTCGAGCGCGAGGGCGCGGATTATCATGCCGCCATTCGCGCCGCTTTCCTGGCGCTTTCCGGCGCCGAGCCGGAGCGATGCGTGGTGATCGACGCCCGGGGCGACGTGGAAAGCGTCGCCGCGCAGATTCTGTCGGCCGTGAGCGCGCGCCTCGCCTTGCCCGCCGTCGCCGAAAGTGCGCCGGCATGACCGCCCCGGTGGAGGGTGATCGCTTGGCGGGTGCGCTGCATCCGCGCGAACAATCGCTCCTGTTCGGCCATGAGGCGGTGGAGGCGGACCTTCTCGGCGATTGGCGCTCCGGGCGGTTTCCCCATGCCCTGCTGATCGGCGGCGCCGAAGGCATCGGCAAAGCGACGCTCGCCTATCGCATCGCCCGCTTCGTGCTGTCCGGGGCGCAGGCGGGACCGGACCGGCACGATTTCGCCGTCGATCCGCACCATCCGGTGGCCCGGCAAGTGGCGGCCTTGACCCATCCGGATCTGCTCGCCATCCGCCGCGTGCCGGAAGCGGGCGAAGACAAGATCCCCACCATGATTCCCGCGGAGATGGTGCGGCGGGTGCGCACTTTTTTCGGCGCCACGGCGTCATCCGGTGGCTGGCGGGTGTGCATCGTGGATGCGGTGGACGACCTCAATGCCGCCGGCGCCAACGCCTTGCTGAAGACGCTGGAGGAGCCGCCGCCACGCTCGCTGTTCCTGCTGGTGTCGCATGCGCCGGGGCGGGTGCTGCCGACGATCCGTTCGCGCACGCGGCTGGTGCGGCTGCGGGCGCTCGGGCCGCAGGATGTGCTGGTCGCGCTCGATCATCTCAAGGATGAGATTCCCGAGCTTGAGGCCGCGCGCCTGCCGCAGGCGGCGGAAGCGAGCGGCGGCAGCGTGCGGCGTGCTTTGATCCTGGCGCGCGGGGAGGGCATGGAGGTGCGCGCCGCCACCTTGCGGCTGCTGGACCAATTGCCGAAAGCCCGGCCCGAGGAAATGCACGCGCTCGGCGCCCGGCTCCAGGGAGACCGGGGTGACGGCTTCGACCTGTTCGTCGAGGCGGTCAGCGACTGGATCGCGCAAACCGCGACCGGCGGGCAATGGGAGCGCGGGCGCCTTGTCCGCTTGGGTGAGGTGTGGGAGAAGGTTCGGCGCGCGGCGGGCGAGGCGGACACGTTCAATCTCGACCGCAAGGCGTTGGTCTTTCGCATTTTCACCGAGCTGGCCGAGGCCGCGCGCGCCTGAGCGCGAACCAAGGCGAGCCTCCTCGCGCATCCAAGCGGGCCGCCATGTCGTCGAAGCCGAAGTTCTACATCACCACCGCCATCGCCTATCCCAACGGCGTGCCCCATATGGGCCATGCCTATGAGGCGATCGCCACTGATTGCATCGCCCGCTTCAAGCGGCTCGATGGCTACGACGTGCGCTTTCTCACCGGCACCGACGAGCATGGCATCAAGATGTTGCAGACCGCCCAGAAGGCGGGTTTGACGCCGCGCGAGCTGCTCGCGCGCAACGTGCCGCGCTTCGAGGCCATGGTAGCGGCGTTCGGCCTCTCCATCGACGATTTCATCCACACCACGGAAGAGCGCCACAAGAAATCCTGCCAGGCGATCTGGGAGAAAATGGCGGCGAACGGGGACATCTATAAGTCCACCTATGCCGGCTGGTATTCGGTGCGCGACGAGGCCTATTACGCCGAGGATGAGACCCAGCTGAATGCCGATGGCGTGCGCCTCGGCCCGCAGGGCACGCCGGTGGAATGGGTGGAGGAGGAGAGCTATTTCTTCCGTCTCTCGGCCTATCAGCAGAAACTTTTGGACCATTACGCCGCGAATCCCGACTTCATCGCCCCGGATGCGCGCCGCAACGAAGTGGTGAGCTTCGTGTCGGGCGGGCTTCAGGATCTTTCCATCTCGCGCACCACGTTCGACTGGGGCATTCCCGTGCCCAGCGATCCCAAGCACATCATGTATGTGTGGGTGGACGCGCTGACGAACTACATCACCGCGCTCGGATACCCCGACGTCCAGGGCGAGTTGTTCGCGAAATACTGGCCGGCGGACGTGCATGTGATCGGCAAGGACATCACGCGCTTCCATGCGGTCTATTGGCCGGCTTTCCTGTGGTCGGCGGGGCTCGCCGCGCCGCAGCGCGTGTTCGGCCACGGCTTCCTGTTCAATCGCGGGGAGAAAATGTCCAAGTCGGTGGGCAATGTGGTCGATCCGTTTGACCTCGTGAAAGCCTATGGCGTGGACGCGGTGCGCTATTTCTTCCTGCGCGAGGTCTCGTTCGGCCAGGACGGCTCCTACAGCCATGAGTCCATCGTCACCCGCATGAATGCCGATCTTGCCAACGATCTCGGCAACCTTGCCCAGCGCTCCCTGTCCATGATCTCGAAGAATCTGGACGGCGTGGTGCCCGCGCCCGGTCCGCTCTCGCCGGAAGACGAGGCCATCCTCGCGGCGGCCGACGACATGCTCGCCAAGGCGCGCGAGGCGATGGATGTGCAGGCGATCCATCATTATCTGGCGGCGGTGTGGGCGGTTGTGGCCGACGCCAATCGCTATTTCGCCGCCGCCGCCCCCTGGGCGCTGCGAAAGACCGATCCCGAGCGCATGAAGACCGTGCTCTGGACCACCGCCGAGGTGATCCGGCAAGTGGCGATCCTCGCTCAACCCGTGATGCCGGAGAGTGCCGGCCGGATGCTGGACCTGCTGGTGCTGCCGCCGGACGAGCGCGATTTCTCCCGCCTCGGCGGCGCGCACCGCCTTGCCGGCGGTATCGTCATTCCCCCGCCCGTCGGCATTTTTCCGCGCTATGTGGAGCCGGAGGGCGAGGCCGCTCCGTCCGCCTGAGGCGCGCCTATCGAAATGGTACGGTCGCCGCTTGATCGCGGCGGCTGCGGGTGAAACGCTCCGGACGCGGGCGGCATGTCGTGGAGACAGCTGGTGCCGGGCCGGCGCGGGTGCCTGTGAACCGAACAAGGCGACCATCCAGGATGAACATTTCGGTCACCCTTCTGAACCTCGCCGGCGCCATCGCATTGCTCCTGTGGGGCACGCACATGGTGCAATCGGGCATCCAGCGCACCTTCGGTCCGAAGCTGCGCAGCGTGCTGGGCAATGCGCTGAAGAGCCAGCCGCGTGCCTTTCTCGCCGGCCTCGGCGTGACCGCCGTGCTCCAATCCAGCACCGCTACCGGCCTGATGGTCTCGGGCTTTGCCGCCGCCGGCCTTGTGGACCTCGTGCCGGCGCTCGCGGTGATGCTGGGCGCGAACGTGGGCACGACGCTGATCGTCCAGGTGCTCTCCTTCGACGGCGCGGCCTTTTCCCCGGCCCTGATCCTGGTGGGCGTCATGATGTTCCGGCGCGGCAGCGTCGAGCGCACGCGGGACATCGGCCGGGTGTTCATCGGCCTTGGCCTGATGCTCCTGGCGCTGCATCAATTGCTGGAACTGATGACGCCGTACGAGGATGCGCCGAGCCTGCGCATGTTCCTCGGCGCGGTCGCCACCATACCGCTGATCGATGTGCTGCTCGCGGCCGTGGTGACCTGGGCCGCCCATTCCAGCGTCGCGGTGATCCTGCTCATCATGTCGTTCGCCAGCAAGGGCGTGGTACCGCCAGAAGCGGCCTTCGCCTTGGTGCTCGGGGCAAACATCGGCTCGGCCATTAATCCGGTTCTGGAAGGTGCGTCCGGAGGCGGGGCGGCGGCGCGCCGCCTTCCAGTGGGCAATTTGCTCAACCGCATCTTCGGCACGGTCATCGCCTTGGCCTTTCTCGGCCCGATCGGCGAACTGATGGTCGTGCTTCAGCCGGATAACGGCCGGGCCGTCGCGGATTTCCACACCTTGTTCAACCTGGCGCTGGCGCTGCTGTTCTTCCCGGTCCTGGGCCCATTCGCCAAGCTGCTGGAAAAGCTGATGCCGGCCCATGTGGATCTGGCCGATCCCGCGCGCCCGCTCTATCTCGATCCGGCCGCCCGGGAGGTGCCGGTGGTGGCGCTGGGCGCCGCCGCGCGCGAAGCCATGCGCCTCGCCGACCTGCTGGACGCCATGCTGAAGGATGCGCAGGCGGCCGTGGTCAACGGCGATCTGAGCCATGTGGCGCAGGTGAAGCGCAACGAAGACATCATCGACAGCCTGAACTCGGCGATCCGCAGCTATCTCACCGGGCTCGATCCGCACGATTTGTCCGAGGCCGATCAGGCCCGGCTTCAGCGGGTGCTCACCTTCTCCACCCAGATGGAGCAGGCCGGCGACATGGTGGAGAGCAATCTTCTGATCCATGCCGACAAACGGGTGAAGCGCGGGCTCGCCTTCTCACCCCAGAGCGAGGCGGACGTGCGCGCGCTCATGGAGCGGCTGAGCACCAATCTGCGCCTGGCCTCCTCCTTGTTCATGACCGAGGACCCGCGCGCCGCGCGCATGCTGGCCGAGGAAAAATCGGTATTCCGCAATGCCGAGGCGGAGGGCACGAAATCCCATCTGGAGCGCATGCGGGACGGCCAGACGGATTCCATCGAGACTTCCTCGCTGCATCTCGACCTGCTGAGCGACATGAAGCAGATCAACAGCCACATCGTGGCGGCCGCCGCCTATCCCGTGCTGGAACAGAGCGGCGACCTGCTGCCGAGCCGGATCGCGTCCGACTCGGCCTGACCGAGCCTCAGTACAGGCCGGTCAGGTAGTAGAAGCCGATCACGAAGAACACCGCGGCGGTCTTCACCAGGGTAATGGCGAAGATGTCGCCATAGGACTGGCGATGCGTGAGGCCGCACACCGCGAGCAGGGTGATCACCGCGCCGTTGTGGGGCAGGGTGTCCATGCCGCCGGACGCCATGGCGGCAACGCGGTGCATCACTTCCATGGGAATGCCGGCGGCATTGGCTGCGGCGATGAACTGCTCCGACATGGCCGCCAGCGCGATGGAGAGGCCGCCGGATGCGGAGCCGGTAATGCCCGCCAGCGCCGTGATCGAGATTGCCTCGTTGACCAGCGGGTTCGGGATCGCGGTGAGCGCGCTCTTGATCACGAGGAAGCCGGGCAGGGCGGCGATCACCGCGCCGAAGCCGTATTCCGACGCCGTATTGAGGCCGGCGAGAAGCGCGCCGGCGACCGCCGCCTTCGAACCGTCCGCAAACTGCGCCGCCACGCGGCGGAACGAGAAGACGAATACGGTGAGAATGCCCAGCAGCAGCGCGCCGGCCACCGACCAGATCGCCACGACGGAATTCACCGCAAGGCTGATTTCCGGGGTGCCCGGCGTCAGCGCCGCGCGGGCCGTGTCGCCATAGGCCAGCGGGATCGCCCAGCCGATCAACAGGTTGGAGACGCCAACCACCACCAGCGGCGAGATGGCGATGAAGGGGTTCACCAGAGGCTCGTCGGCGCGCACCGTGGGTTCGTTGGAATGATTGTCGCCATAGGTCTCGCCCGCCTTCGCCGCCTGCCGGCGCCGGAAATCGAGATAGGCAAGGCCCACCACCAGCATGAACACCGCGCCCACGAGGCCGAGGATCGGCGCCGCATAGGCCGTGGTGTGGAAGAAGGTGGTCGGGATGATGTTCTGGATTTGCGGCGTGCCCGGCAGCGTATCCATGGTGAAGCCGAAGGCGCCGAGCGCGATGGCCGCGGGCAGCAGCCGCTTCGGGATCCCCACCTGGCGGAACAGTTCCGCGCCGAACGGATAGACCGCGAATACCACCACGAACAGCGAGACGCCGCCATAGGTGAGCACCGCGCCGACCAGCACGATGGCGAGCATGGCCTGGCCCGCGCCGAGAATGCCGATGATGGCCGAGACGATGGCGCGGGAGAAGCCGGACAGCTCGATCACCTTGCCGAACACGGCGCCGAGCAGGAACAGGGGGAAGTAGAGCTTTATGAAGCCCACCATCTTATCCATGAACAGGCCGGAATAGATGATGGGGACGGCGGCGGGATCGGTGAGCAGCACCGCGCCGAGCGCGGCGACGGGCGCAAACAGGATCACGCTGAAGCCGCGATACGCGACGAACATCAAAAACGCGAGCGCGCCCAGGCAGATGAGGAAACTCATCGTCTATCCCTTAAGCCCTGAGGACAATGGCCGGCCGCCAGCCCCCCGGCGCGCCGTCGACGGTGTGCAGATGCGAACGTTCGCACCTGCACACCCGTCACTAGCGGGCTAACCTGACCGGCGTGCGACATATGTGCAAGCCGATCTACAGGATGCCGAACGACGCCATCCCGGTTGACGCAAGGATAGACGCCAAGGAGGGCCACGCATTTTGCCGCTTGCTGTCAAGCTTCAGCGTTGCGGCGGTTTTATTACGTTAGGATAAGAAGTTCAGGAGCGCGCGCGCACGTATCGGCCCGGAGCGTCCTCGATGGGTTGTAGAAGGCCGCCGCCCGGTTCGCGGGCCGGAACCTCTTCATTGTGCATGGCGCTGAACCATTGCACCCAGTCCGGCCACCAGGACCCGGGATGCTCCTGCGCTGCGCCGAGCCACTCTTCATAAGCGCCGCCTACCGCGCCGCCGGTCCAGTGCTGGTACTTCACCTTGGCCGGCGGATTTACAACCCCGGCGATGTGCCCCGAGCCCGCCAGCACGAAACGCACCGGGCCGCTCAGCAGTCCCGCGCCGATGAAGGCGGATTTCGGCGGGGCGATGTGATCCTCGCGGGTGGCGAGCGCATAGACCGGAATATTCACCTTGTGCATGTCGATGGGCACGCCGGCGATCCGCGCGAGGCCCTTGGCGATGTTGTTTTCAAGGTAGCAATTGCGCAGGTAATAGGAATGATTGGCCGCCGGCATGCGGGTGGAATCCGCGTTCCAATAAAGCAGGTCGAACGGGAAGGGCTGCTGGCCCTTCATGTAATTGTTCACCACATAGGGCCAGATCAGATCGTTTGAGCGCAGCATGTTGAAGGCGGACGCCATCTTGCGGCCTTCAAGATAGCCGGTCTCCTGCATCTTGCGCTCGATCACCGCAAGCTGCTCTTCATCCACGAATACCTTCAGATCGCCGGCATGGGTAAAGTCGATCTGGGTGGTGAGGAAGGTCGCGCTCGGAATGCGGGTATCGCCGGCGGCGGCCATATAGGCCAGAGTCACCGCGAGCAGCGTGCCGCCGACACAATAGCCGATCGTGTGCGCCTGCTTCTCGCCGGTCGCCTTCTCGATCGCATCGAGGGCGGCCAGGATGCCCTCGCGCATATAATCGTCGAACCCCTTTGCGGCGAGGCGCGCGTCGGGATTGACCCAGGAGACGACGAACACCGTCAAGCCCTGGTCCACCAGCCATTTGATGAAGGATTTTTCCGGGTTCAGGTCGAGGATGTAGAATTTATTGATCCACGGCGGCACCAGCAGCACCGGCAGCTTTTTGACGCTCGGCGTGGTGGGTGCATATTGGATGAGCTGCATCAGCTCGGTTTCGAATACGACCTTGCCGGGCGTGGTGGCAAGGTTGCGGCCAACCTCGAAGGCGGAGAGGTCGGTCTGGCGGATGCGCAGGTCGCCCTTCCCCTCGATCAAATCCTCGGTGAAGTGCTTCATGCCCCGCACCAGATTTTCGCCGTTGGAGTTCAGCGTCTCGCGCAGCAGCTCTGGATTGGTCAGGATGAAATTGGATGGGGAAATGGCGTTCGTGAGTTGGCGGACCAGGAATTCAGCCTTGTGCTTCACATGGGGGTCGAGGCCGTCCGCCTCTTTCACCATGGCGTCGGCCCAGTGGGTGGTGACCAGATAGGTCTGCTTCAGCGCGTCGAAGAACGGATTGGAATTCCATTCCGGATCCTTGAAGCGCGCGTCCTTGGGGTCGGGGGTGGTCACCGTCTCGGCGGGTTCGCCGGACATTTTCTTGAGCGCCGCCGACCAGACGGAAATGTAATTGGTCATCAGGCGGGATTGCGCCTCGGCCGTGCGCTGGGGGTCGGCCATCCAATATTCCGCAACCTGGCCGAATGTCTTGAAGGCGTCGGCGATGTCGTCCGCCATGTCGTCCTTCTTGGTGCCGGCCTCGCGCGGTCGGATATAAGCCGCCATCGCCTTGCCGCCTTCCTCGATCAATTGAGCAAGGTTGCGCGCGAAGGCGTCCATATCGAGCCGGCCGGCGCGGGGTGCGGGTGTGAGGTCCTTTGGCGCGGACATGGTCAATCCTTGGGCGGCGCCCCGCCAAATGTCGGATCTTTTTCAGAGATCGTGACGGGGCCTGTTTCGCGTTTCCTGCTTCGGGCATATTAGCGGGCCGCATGGCGAGGGGCGAGGTGCTTCGTCTGCGGCGGATGAGCGGTATGGAAGATTTATGCGGGGAAAAGATGAATAGCGCCGGGCGCCAGACATTTTCGGCCATGCGGGCACGCGCGGCCTCCTCCCTGCGCGTCTGCGCGGCCATGTCCGGCCTGCTCCTGGGGCTTGCCCTCGCGGGGTGCGCCGGCGAATCGGGCATTCCGTTCCTGGAACCCAAGGTGCCGGATGTGCCGAAGGTGGAAGCCGGGAATTTCCCCAATTTCAGCGTTCCGCCCACCCCCCGCCCGCCGGCCATGTCGCCGGAAGAACTGGCGAAGGTTCAGGCCGAACTGGAGAATGCCGCGAATGACGCCCAGCGCCGGCTTCAGCAGGCCGATGCGGACGCCCAGAAAGATCAGCCGTGAGCCTTGCCGCCCGCACGTCCCCGGCTGAAGGCGAAGGTGGCGGCGCGCCGGGATCCGAGATCGCCGCAAGGGCACGGGGGAGTGGCGAGGCGTTCCTGATCGCGGGCTTCGGCGGGATCGGCGATCATGTCCGCTGTTTCGCGCTGGCCCGTCATGTGGCGCGCCGGTTTCCCGGGGTGGCGATCGATTTCCTGTGCCGCAGCCCCACGGACCGGCTGGTGCGCTTCGTTCCGGAACTGCGCAAGGCGTGGGTCGACAACACGCCCCATCGCGCGCTCGGCCTGCGGCAGAAGCTCGATCTCGCCCAAAGGCTGCGCAGCGAACGCTATCGCCGGGTCTATGTGGTGAGCCGCACCTATAAGGCCGCCATCGTGCCTTTCCTCGCCGGCATTCCCGAGCGGGTCGGCTGGTTCGGCGAGGGGCGCTTGTTCCTCATCAATCAGGTGCGCTGGGGCGAGGGGCAGATCCATGGCGAAACCGAGAAGGTCTGCGCCCTGGCGCGCGAGCCCGGCGAGGTGATGGAAGCCATTCTTCCGCCACGCCTCAAGGTCGAGCCGACCGATCTTTATGCTTGGCAGAAAAGCGCCCAGGCCGTCCCCGACGGCCGGCCGGTGATCGCTCTTGCGCCCGGCGCCTATAATGTGAAGCGGCTTTGGCCGGCGCAGCGCTTTGCCGAGATCGCCGCGGCCTTCGCCGCGCGGGGCTTCGCGGTGTGGGTGCTGGGCGGGCCGGCGGAGGCGGAGGCCGCCCGCATCATCGCCGCCGCGGCCCCGGTGCGTGATTTTACCGCGACGCCCCTGGAGGAGGCGGTGTTTCAGGCTGCGAGCGCAAACGTGCTGCTGGGAAACGATTCGGGCATATTGCACATGACGGCGGCGCTGGATGTACCCTGCGTCGGCCTGTTCGGCCCAACCGTCTGCGCCATCACAGGCCCGAGCAACGCTTGCGTGCGAGAGGTGCGTCCACCGCAGGGCAGCCTTGACCTCTCGCAAATCTCAATGCGGACGGTGGAAGATGCGCTTTTGATGCAAATCTCGCACTTGCAGCATTCGATGAGCACTTTTTCCTTCACCGAACAGTGGTAGAACGCTCGTTCGCCGCGCCGGGAGAGAAGGGCGCGCGGCTTGGGAGCTTGACTGAGATGACCGATTTCCACCGCATTCGCCGGCTGCCGCCTTACGTGTTCGAGCAGGTGAATCGTGTGAAGGCCGCCGCCCGCAACAATGGCGCCGATATCGTCGACCTCGGCATGGGAAATCCGGATCTCGACGCGCCGGCCCATGTGATCGAGAAGCTGAAGGAAACCATCGGCAAGCCGCGCACCGATCGTTACTCCGCTTCCAAGGGCATTCCCGGTCTGCGCCGCGCCCAGGCCGCCTATTATGCCCGCAGGTTCGGCGTGAAGCTTGACCCGGACCGTCAGGTGGTCGCCACCCTCGGCTCGAAGGAAGGCTTCGCCAATATGGCGCAGGCCATCACCGCGCCGGGCGATGTGATCCTGACGCCAAATCCGAGCTATCCGATCCACGCCTTCGGCTTCCTCATGGCGGGCGGCGTGATCCGCTCGGTGCCGGTGGAGCCGGACGCCGGCTTTTTTCATGCCATGGAACGGGCGGTGCAGCATTCCATCCCGAAGCCGATTGCGGTGGTTCTGTGTTACCCTTCCAACCCCACCGCGACGGTGGCGAGCCTCGATTTCTACAAGGACGTGGTCGCCTTCGCGAAGAAGAACGACCTCATCATCCTGTCCGACCTCGCCTATGCGGAGCTCTATTACGGCGATAATCCGCCGCCGTCCGTGTTGCAGGTGCCGGGCGCCATGGATGTGACGGTGGAATTCACCTCCATGTCCAAGACCTATTCCATGGCCGGCTGGCGCATGGGCTTCGCGGTGGGCAACGAGCGGCTGATCGCCGCGCTTTCGCGCGTGAAATCCTATCTCGACTACGGCGCCTATACCCCGATCCAGGTCGCGGCAACGGCTGCGCTGAACGGTCCGCAGGATTGTGTCGCGGAGATGCGCGAGACCTATAAGCGCCGCCGCGACGCTTTGGTGGAGAGCTTCGGCCGCTCCGGCTGGACCATACCGGTACCGGAGGCCTCCATGTTCGCCTGGGCCCCGATCCCCGAGCCGTTCCGGGCCATGGGCAGCGTGGAGTTCGCCAAGCTCCTAATCGAAAAGGCAGAGGTCGCGGTCGCGCCGGGCGTGGGCTTCGGCGAACACGGCGATGATTTCGTCCGCATCGCGGTGGTGGAGAATGAGCAGCGCATCCGCCAGGCGGCCCGCAATGTGCGCCGCTTCTTTGAGACTGCCGGCACCACATTGCATAATGTCGTGCCGTTGAGCGCCGCCCGCTGATCAAACAGGAAGCCCGATTTCCCATGAGTGACTTGAACGTGGGGCTGGCTGGCCTCGGCACCGTCGGCGTCGGCGTCGTGAAGATGCTGGAGCGTCAGTCGGCAGAGATAGCGGCCCGCACCGGCCGTACCGTGAAAGTGGTGGCGGTGGCCGCGCGCGACCGGGCCAAGGATCGCGGCATCGATCTGTCGGCCGTGCGCTGGCACGACGATCCGGTTTCGCTCGCGAACGATTCCGGCATCGACGTGTTCGTGGAACTCATGGGCGGCGAAGGCGATCCGGCCAAGGCGGCGGTCGCCGCCGCTTTGGCGGCCGGCAAGCCGGTGGTGACGGCCAACAAGGCGCTGCTCGCGAAGCACGGCATGGCGCTCGCCGCTGGCGCCGAGGCCTCCGGCGTGGCGCTCAATTTCGAAGCGGCGGTGGCCGGCGGCATTCCCATCGTGAAGACCCTGCGCGAGGCGCTGGTGGGCAATCGCATCGCCCGCGTCTCCGGCATTCTCAATGGCACCTGCAATTACATCCTCACCCGCATGGCGGACGAGGGGCTGTCGTTTGAAACCTGCCTCGCGGAGGCCCAGCGCCTCGGCTATGCGGAAGCGGACCCGACCTTCGACATCGACGGCTATGACACGGCCCACAAGCTGGCCCTTCTCACCTCGCTGGCGTTCGGCACGCAGGTGGATGCGGACGCGATCTATGTGGAAGGCATTCGTTCGCTGACCCTGGCCGATCTCCAGGCGGCGGATGAACTCGGCTACAAGGTGAAGCTGCTGGGTGTCGCCGTGCGCACCGACGATGGAATCGAGCAGCGCGTTCATCCCACCATGGTGCCGAAGCACTGGCCCATCGCCCAGGTTTCCGGCGTTACCAATGCCGTGGCCGTGGACGGCGATGCGGTTGCGCTCACCCTGGTCGGCCCCGGCGCGGGCGGCGCTGCGACGGCGTCCGCCGTGGTGGCGGACCTGGTCGATCTGGCGCGGGGCACGCAGGGCTATCCGTTCGGCCTGCCGACCGCGGCGCTCCAGGTACCGCGCCGCGCGCCGATGCAATTGCACGAGGGCGGCTATTACATCCGCCTTGCTGCGGTCAATAAGCCGGGCACCGCCGCCACGATCGCCGGCCGCATGGCGGACGAGGGCATCTCGCTGGAATCCATCGTGCAACACCGCCCCACCCGCAAGGGCGATGGCGAGCAGGCGACGGTTATCCTCATCACCTATGCCACGACGGAAGAGGCCGTGCGGCGCGCCGTGGCGGCCATCGAGGCGGAAGGCGTCATCGCCAATCCGCCCCAGGTGATCCGCATCGAGAAGGACTGATCCATGCCCGAAACGCGCGCGGCCCAGGTGCTGGATCGCCGTTTTGCCCTGGAGCTCGCACGTGTGACCGAACGCGCCGCGGTGGCGGCGGCGCGGCTGCGGGGGCGCGGCGACGAGCAGGCCGCCGATGAAGCGGCGAGCGCCGCCGCCTATCGCGAGCTGTCGAAAATGCCGCTGAGCGGCCGGGTGGTGATCGGCGAGGGATTGGAAGGCGAAGTGCCCCATCTGTTCCTCGGCGAGGAGGTGGGCGAGGGCGGGGATGCAGTGGACATCGCCGTCGATCCGCTCGAAGGTACCACTTTGTGCGCCAAGAACATGCCCGGCTCTATTTCGGTGATCGTCATCGCCGAGACCGGCTCGCTCCTCGCCGCGCCGCCGGTCTATATGGAAAAGATCGCCATTGGCCCGGGGTATCCCGAGGGCATCGTCTCGCTGGCCGCGACGCCGCAGGAAAACATTCAGGCACTCGCCAAGGCGCGCGGCATCTCGCCCTCCGAAATCACTGCCCTGGTGCTCGACCGTCCGCGCCATGCCGGGCTGATCGAGGCCGTGCACGCGGTCGGGGCCTCGGTGAAACTGATCACCGATGGCGATGTGGCGGGCATCATCCACACCACCAATCCGCAGGACAGCGGCGTGGATATCTATCTCGGCAGCGGTGGCGCCGCCGAAGGTGTTCTGGCGGCGGCCGCGCTCAGCTGCATCGGCGGCCAGATGGAAGGTCGCCTGGTGCTCGACACCGAGGCCAAGCGCACCAAGGCCAAGCAGATGGGCATTCGCGATTTTTCCCGCATCTACAAGCTCTCGGACCTGGTGCGCGGGGATTGCCTGGTGTCGGCCACCGGCGTGACCAACGGCGCGCTGCTTCAGGGGGTGCGGTTCGGCCGCGAGGTGATCGAGACCGACACGGTGCTCATGCGCTCCTCAACCGGAACCGTGCGGCGCGTGAAGACCGAGCACCGGGATTTTTCCAAGTTCGTATTCTAGAGCATTTCATCGTTTCACGGGAAACGACGAAATGCTCTAACTCATTGCGGTGTCGCTTTTTCTTCACGCGAACCGGTGTCCACTTCGCTCGAAAATGCTCTAAAGGCGCGTTCCGGTCCCAAGGCGGGCGGTTCCGCGACAGGGAGAGGGCGCGATGCAGGATCTGCTGTTGCGGCTTGCCACGGCGCTCGCCATCGGCCTCATCGTCGGTATCGAGCGCGGCTGGCAGGCCCGCGAGCGGCCGGCCGGCAGCCGCACCGCCGGCGTGCGCACCTTTTCCCTCGCCGGGCTGCTGGGCGGCGTGTTCGCGGTGCTTGCGCAGGCCCTGGAAAGCCCGCTGATTCTGGCCACCGGCTTTTTCGTGTTCGCCCTCGCGTTCGGCGCTTTCACCTGGCGGGAGCTGGAGCGTCAGCGCACGTTCTCGATGACCGGGCTGGTGGCCGGCCTGCTGGTGTTCGCGCTCGGCGCATTCGCCGTGGTGGGCGATCCGCGGCTCGCCGGAGGGGCGGCCATCGCCAGCGCCGGCCTGCTTGCGGGCCGAGGCATGCTGCACGGCATGGTGCAGCGGCTGACCTGGGTGGAATTGCGCTCGGCACTCGTGCTGCTGGCCATGACGGTGATCGTGCTGCCGCTGCTGCCCGACCGCACCATCGACCCGTTCCACAGCCTCAATCCGCGCGAAATCTGGCTGTTCACCGTCCTCACCGCCGCCATCTCCTATGCTGGCTATCTCGCGGTGAAGGTGGCGGGGCCGCAGCGGGGCATCCTGTTCAGCGCACTTGCCGGGGCGTTGGTCTCGTCCACCGCCGTCACCGTGGTGTTCGCGCGGCGCGCGGCGGGCGGCGAGCCGCCGGCGCTGCTGGCCGGCGGGGCATGCCTTGCCGGCATGGTCTCCATTCTGCGGGTGCTGACCTTGCTTGCCCTTCTCGCCCCAGCCGTCCTGGCGCAGATGGCCGCATCCGCCGGCGCCGCGGCCCTGGTCCTCGCGCTCTCCGGCTTCTGGCTGATGCGGCAGGCGGGAGGGAGGATGCAGAAGGGCACACGGCTGGGCAATCCGTTCGATCTCAAGCCGCTTCTGATCTTCGCGGCAGGGTTTGCGGGAGTGGCCGTGCTCAGCGCATGGCTGTTGCAGGCGAGCGGCGCCGGCAGCCTGCTGCTGGTCAGCGCCTTTGCCGGCCTTGCCGATGTGGATGTTGCGACGCTGAATGCCGCGCGTCTCGCCGGCCACGGCATTTCGGTGAGCGAAGCCGCGCACGCCGTGCTCGCGGCGCTGGGCGTGAACGCATTGGCCCGCGCGGCCTATGGTGCCGGCGCCGGCCCGCCCGCCTTCGCGCTGCGCCTCGCCGTGCCCACCGGCATCGCGGTGGCGATAGGCGGCGCGCTGGCGCTGCTGGCATGAGCGCTCTCGACGCCGGGGCATGGCTCTGGCTTCATGGGGCGTGAGCGTGCATCCAACGAATCGCCCCTTTCTCGGCGTCACCACCTCCGCCACCGGGCGGACGTGGCGCGACCGGCTGGACCTGCGCGCCGCCCAGAGCGCGCTCGCCATCACCCAGCGCTATGATCTGCCGGAGCTTTTGGCGCGTATCCTGGCCGGGCGTGGCGTCGCCATCGAGGAGGTGCCGGCCTATCTCGACCCCGCCATTCGTACGCTGCTTCCCGATCCCAACACGCTGACCGACATGGAAGGGGCGGTGGAGCGTCTTGCCGCCGCCGTCTGCACCGGGGAGACGGTGGCGGTGTTCGGCGATTATGATGTGGACGGCGCCACCTCCACCGCCTTGCTGGTGAGCGTGCTGCGCGCCGGCGGGCTGGATCCGCTGTTTCATATTCCCGACCGTATCTTCGAAGGCTATGGCCCGAACGTCGGCGCCATCGAGCAATTGGCGGCGCGCGGCGTCACGCTGCTGGTGACGGTGGATTGCGGCACCACGAGCCTCGAACCGCTTGCCGCCGCGCGGCGCCTTGGGCTCGATGTGGTGGTGATCGACCATCACCAGGCTGGCGAAACGCTTCCCGAGGCGGATGCCATCGTGAACCCGAACCGGGAGGACGATCTGTCCGGCCTCGGTCATTTGTGCGCGGTGGGCCTGGTGTTCATCACCATGGTGGGTCTCGTGCGCCGGCTGCGCGAGGAAGGCCACTGGACCGCGGAGCAGCCGGCGCCCGATCTGCTGGCCGCGCTCGACCTCGTGGCGCTCGGCACGGTGGCGGACGTGGTGCCGCTCATCGGCCTCAACCGCGCCTATGTGACAAAAGGGCTGATCGCCCTGCGCCGACGCCAGCGGCCGGGCCTGACCGCGCTGATGGACGTGGCGCGGCTCGACGGACCGCCGCGTCCCTGGCATCTCGGCTTCCTGCTCGGCCCGCGCATCAATGCCGGCGGACGGATCGGCGATGCCACGCTCGGCACGCGCCTGCTGCTGGAGCAGGATCCCATGGAAGCCAAGATCATGGCGGCCGAACTCGACCGCCTCAATACCGAGCGGCAGGAGGTGGAGCGCGCCATCCTCGCCAGCGCTGAGGCCGAGGCTTTCGCGGCCCATGGCGACGAGGCGGGGGCCGCCGTGGTGGTGAGCGGCGACGGCTGGCATCCCGGCGTGGTGGGGCTGGTGGCCTCGCGCCTGAAGGAGCGGTTCAACCGCCCGGCGCTGGCGATCGCGTTCCTCGGCGACACCGGCACCGGCTCGGCCCGCTCGATTCCCGGCGTCGATCTCGGCCGCGCGGTGCGGGGCGCGGTGGAGGCCGGATTGCTGGTGAAAGGCGGCGGCCATGCCATGGCGGCGGGCCTCACGGTGGAGCGCAAGCAGCTCGGCGATCTGCGCGCCTATCTGGAGCGCGAGCTTGGCGAAGCGGTGGAGCGTGCGCGCTCGGAAGGCGCGCTGACCATCGATGCCGCTTTGACGGCGTCCGGCGCAACGCCGGCTCTGGTGGATCTGGTGGCCAAGGCGGGACCCTACGGCGCCGGCAATCCCGAGCCGGTGTTCGCCTTTCCCTCCCATCGCCTTTCCTATGTGGAGACGTTCGGCGCCGGCCACATGCGCGCCCGCCTCACCGCGCGCGACGGCACGACCTTGCGCGCCGTCGCCTTCCGCTGCGCGGAGGAGCCCCTCGGCCGGGCGCTGACGGAGCTGCGTGGACGCACGGTGCACGTGGCCGGATCCTTGGATCTCGACCATTGGCAAGGCGAAGCCCGCGTGACCCTGCGCCTGCGCGATATCGCGCAGGCCGGGCCGGACGGGCAGGGGTGAGCGGGCGGGGGCGCTGCAATTTCCGTCAAGCGCCGTTTCCGCTTTCCCTCACGCCGTCGCCCCGCTGCCCCTCATTTTTCGCCAAAGCGGCAGGCGACAAGGCCCAAGGTCTCGGTGCCTGAATCCACCGGCTTGCAAAATCCCCGGGCTACGCCTTCTTCGCCCGCCCCCCCCGGCCGCTCGGCTTTGGTGCCGGCGTCTGCGCCGGCGTCTCGGCCGGTACCTCGGCCTGCGGCTTGGCGGAACTCTTCGGTAGGGGCGATCGCTCTCTCAAATGTGCCACTTCAAAGGCATCTGTGATCTTCATAAGACCTTCTAGTGCCGGCTTTTTCTTTGCCGGGGCCTTCGTCTTCGCCTTGCTCTTGGGTGCGTCCGCTTCTGGCTCCTTTATGCCAAAGCCAAGCTCATAGAGGAGAACTCGAGCTGGTGATGCTTCCAAGCCAGCGCGGTTTTTATCCAGCTTTTTCACCAGAGCCGCAACTTCAGTATCCTTCAGCGTATCGAGAAGCACGGTCGCGAGATCGCTGCCGATGGCCTTGAACAGCGCGCGCAGGCCGTCGAGCGTCAGCCCCTTGGCCTTGATTTGTTTAACCAGCAGCTTCTCGGCAGCGACCGCGACATCGGTTGAGAGGTCCGGGAAAGCTGCCGGATGGGCGCCGATCGCCGCGAAGACGGCATGCCCGTCAAGATGGATGGCCATCGAGAATGTCCTTCATTTCGCCGAGAAGTTGGTTAAGCGCTGTGGTGATCACCGGTCCATATTTGGCCTGAAAGGTCCGTCCCGGCTGGTCGGTGCAGACGTCGGCCAGGATTGCAGCCTGAGGAATAACTGTTTTGAAAAGATAATATGGTGGATCCATCGATGCCGCTTCCAAGCGCATTCGCTCGCGTGTGAGATTGTGGATGCGAATGTTCTGGCACCGCGAAAAAAGGACATACGGCAACCGTCGGGGCATCGGGAGCGAGGTGCTTTGGGCAAGTGGCCCGCGCCAAAAACTATTGGAGAACGCCGATAAGCCGAGCGTTGACATTGAATCGGGAATGGTCGGAAGCAGAACCATGTCGGCACCGCGGATGGCGACCTCGGTTAAAAGAGAGATGCCCGGTGCGCAGTCGAAGAAAATATAATCATACTCTTGTTGCAGTGGCGGAATTTCCCGTTCCATTCGGGTCCAAATACGTTTTGACAGAGCGTCGATGTCAAACCCTTTTTTAATCAGAGCACTTAATAGATATCGCTCAACATATCTAAGCGTTGGATCGGCAGCAATTAAAGAGACACTTAACAAATTAGCCTTATATGTAGTTGTTGTTACCTGATTTCTAATAAACTGAGTGATTTTTCTTTGTTTTCCATCAACAAATACATCCTCTAAAAAGTAGCTAATTGTACGTTCTTCTAAAAATAATTGGCGTAGAAGGGCGTTTCCCCCCAAAGAATACGAAACGCTCGCCTGTGCATCGAGGTCGATGACGAGCACCCGATTTCCGTCCGCCGCCAAGGCTTCCGCTAGCATCACCACCGTGGTGGTCTTGCCGACGCCGCCTTTCATGTTGGCGACGGCGATCACGCGTCCAGGCCGGGGCATCAGGCGTCCTCCTTCAGGGCTTTCTTGAGCGCGGCGCGGTTGTGCGGGTTCAGGCGGCTTTCCAGAAACCCGTCCACCGTCTTCGGCGGCGTCGCCTTGCGCTTGGGGTCGAGCAGGATTTCATAGCTTTCGAGGTCCTGCGGGCGCACCGAGAGGATCAGGCCGATGCCGTGCTCCTCGCATTGCTTCTGCACGTCCGGCAGGCGCGCCCGCGCCCGGGACTCCTCCGGCAAGTGCCAGATGAGATGGCCGAAATGGGTAAAGTGTGTCTGCGCCAGCGCCTCATGCACGGCCTGAATCGAGCCGCCAGCTTCGGTCTTCAGCTCGAAGGCGTGCACATCGAGCTGCGATCCGGGCATGAAGGTGAAGCGCATCAGACTCACCAGCATGAAATCCGGCTGCGCCCATTGGCCGGAGCTAGGGCCGATGGCGGAAATGTCTTGCATGAGGGCGAGCGCGCCCTTCGGCAGATCGAGATTGCGCACGAAGATGGTGGAGAGATAGCGCGCCACGGGCGCCATCAATTCCGCTTCCAGCGGCGCCGTCGGCGACGCCAGAGCCACTGCGGGAGCCACCGGCACGGCGGGCGGAGTCTTCAGAAGGAAGATCTTGCCGCCCTGGCCCCGCTCGCGGCCCACTCGGCCGCGTTTCAGCAGCAGGTCGCGGGCGAAGAAGAAATCCTCGGTGGAGACCGGCTGGGCGAGGTGCTGGGACAGCATGGCCCGCAGCACCCGGTTCAGCACGGGCGCGCCATCCGGAGGCAAAAGATCAAGCATCTGCTCGGCGATGCCGGCAGCCGTACGATCTGACATGCGGCCCCGTTCCCCGAACCCGGTGCACCCATAAGTTTCAGGAGTTCAACAATATACCGTCGTCAAATGCAAGCATCCTCGCGCGTCTGCGAGAGTTGAAAAGGCTTGCCGGCGAAAATGTCTCAGGGGCCATGGCTCCGCTTTCCGGACCCGGCGCAACGATACGCCAATGGCATGCGCAGATTGCATGTTGAATTGCATGCGCGCCGCCACGAACCGTCGCGCGGGCCGGCTTGAGTCCGAAGGCCGGCGGGCGCATGGATGGGGCGCCGCGCGACGCAAGTGCTTCGAGATTCGCCTCGCGCGCCTCCCAGCCGCGCCGACCGGCGCACTCCTCCTTGCCTCACCGGTCGCCCATGGAAACGATTCTCTCAGCGCTGCTTCCCGTCTTCTGCGTGGTCGCCCTCGGGACGGGCCTGCGGCGCTGGGTTCTGCCGGATCCCGCCCATTGGGTCGGCCTGGAGCAGATCACGTACTATGTGCTGTTTCCCGCCCTGTTGCTGGTTTCGGCGATCCGGGTGGACATGTCGCGCGTGAGCGTGATCGGCACGGTTGGAGCCATGGGCCTCTCGCTCGCTGTGCTGTGCGCCGGATTGCTGGTGGCCCGCGCCCGTTTGATGCGGCTGCACGGCATCGATGGACCGGCGTTCACTTCCGTGTTCCAGGGCACGGTGCGCTGGAACACCTATGTGGCGCTGGCGCTTGCGGATGGGCTCTATGGCACGCCGGGGGTGGCCGTCGCGGCGGTGATGCTGGTGTGCCTGATCCCTGCGATCAATGTCGTGGTGGTGGCGGTCCTGGCCCGCTACGCCGGTGCCGAGGCGCCCACCGCCGGGCGCATCGTCCGCCAGCTCATCCGCAATCCGCTGATCGTGTCCTGCCTCGCGGGCGCGGCGATCAACATCTCCCATGTGCCGGTGCCGCATATGGCGCTGGAGGTTGCCGACATCCTCGGCCGCGCATCGCTGGCCGTGGGATTAGTGGTGGTGGGGGCGGGTGTCAGCGTGCGGCATCTGGTGCGGCCGGCTGCCGGCGCGCTTTATTCCATTGGGCTGTGTCTGCTTGTGAAGCCGGCGCTGGCGCTGGCCTTCGGTCTGGCGCTGGGGCTCAAGGGCATGGAGCTGGTGGTGGTCACGGTCATCTGTGCCGTGCCCTCGGCGCCGGCCGGCTACGTCCTGGCCCGCCAGATGGGCGGCGATGCCCCTCTCCTGGCGCAGATCCTGACGCTGCAACTGGTGGTCGCCGCGCTGACATTGCCGCTCGTAGTCGCCGCGGCACTCGTCATTGGCGGATGAAACATGCCGCGCCCGATGTTCGGGCGAAATCGCGGTTTCATGCGGAGAGAACAACGGAAAAGGGCGGCCGAAGCCGCCCTGATTGCATGTTCGTCCGTGTCGCAAGCCTCAGCAGGCGCCCCAATAGCCGTTGCCGTGGGTGTCGGTCGGGAACCAGCATCCGCCACGGGCCTGCGGGGCATAAACCACGGGCGGGGCGGGGGCATAGAGGGCCGGCGGGGGCGGAGCGTAATAGACCGGCGGTGGCGGAGGCGGAGCGCTGGCCGCGCCGGCGATCGCCGCCGCGCCGAGAATGCCGAGCGCAATGCCCGCCCCGACCGCCGCGCCATTGTTGTTATTGTTGTAATAGCGGCCGCAATTCCAGCAGCCGCCACGACCATAGCCGTAGCGCGGACCCCAATATTGAACCTGGGTCACGCCATTCGGTACGGCTGCGGAGAGGCTCGCCGCGCCGGTGCCGATCGCCCCGGCCATGGCCGGTGTCAGCGAGATCACGCCAAGGGCCGCCACCAGCCCCAGTGCCGCGACCTGCTTGGTGAGAATGGACATGGTGAACATCTCCTGAACGTTGCGACGTCCCGCGCTCGAAACTTGAGGCGCGAGAACCGTTTCGATTGGTATCGGCCACGATCTAAGCCGAATTGTGTCTGCGCTTTCGAGCCTCAATACTGCGCCGCACGCTGTGAATGCGTTGTGAATGAACAATGGCACGGAAACGTCAAATTTCTGTTCTCCCGGCGAACATGGGACCGCCCACGGTCACGGGCATCGCCGAATGGCCTGTGGCCCGCGCACGTTCTACCCTTGCGGCTGGGGCCGAGTGTGGTTAAGCCTGCCGCCTGCCATGCAATCTTCTCCCGCCTTCACCCTTGATCGCCGCGACCTAATCGGCATCGAAGGTCTTTCAGCCGGCGAGATCGTCGGCCTGCTGGATCTTGCCGAGGAATTCGTCGATCTCAACCGGCAGATCGAGAAGAAGCGCACCACTTTGCGCGGGCGCACGCAGATCAATCTGTTCTTCGAGGCTTCCACCCGCACGCAATCTTCTTTCGAGATCGCCGGCAAGCGCCTGGGTGCCGACGTGATGAACATGTCGGTGGGAACTTCGTCGGTGAAGAAGGGCGAAAGCCTCATCGACACCGCGATGACGCTGAATGCCATGCATCCCGATATATTGGTGGTCCGCCACCATGCCTCCGGTGCCGTGGCGCTGCTGGCGCGCAAGGTGGATTGCTGCGTTGTGAATGCCGGCGACGGCGCCCATGAGCACCCCACCCAGGCGCTGCTGGATGCGCTGACCATCCGCCGCAACAAGGGGCGCATCCAGGGGCTGACCGTTGCGATCTGCGGCGATGTGCTGCATTCGCGAGTGGCGCGCTCAAACATTCATTTGCTGTCCGCGCTTGGCGCGAAAGTGCGGGTGATCGCGCCCTCCACCCTGCTGCCGAGCGGCATTGAGCAGTTCGGCATCGAGGTCCACCGCTCCATGGACAGCGGACTGGAGGGGGCGGACATCGTGATGATGCTGCGCCTGCAACGCGAGCGCATGGCCGGCTCGTTCATTCCTTCGGTGAAGGAATATTTCCATTATTTCGGCCTCGACCAAGCCAAGCTCCGGTGCGCCAAGCCCGATGCCCTGGTGATGCATCCCGGTCCCATGAATCGGGGCGTCGAGATCGATTCCAGCGTCGCCGACGGGCCGCAATCCCTGATCCGGGAACAGGTGGAAATGGGCGTCGCGGTCCGCATGGCGGTGCTCGATGCCCTGGCGCGGAAACTGCCCAATGCGTGAGACCGTCCGCCCGTCCGATATCCGCCCGGTGGTTCTCGCGAACGCGCGGGTCATCGACCCCTCGCGAGGTTCGGATTTCCACGGCGACGTCCTGATCATCGAGGGGCGCATCGAGGACAGCGCCTTTGGTATCGCCGCCGCCGGCGTTCCGGATGGGGCGGAAGTGGTGGATTGCCGGGGCGCCATCGTCGCGCCGGGCCTCGTCGACATGCGCGCCTTTGTCGGCGAGCCGGGCGCGGAACATCGTGAGACCCTGGCCACGGCGAGCCGTGCGGCGGCGGCGGGCGGCGTCACCACCATCGTCTGCCAGCCGGAGACCGACCCGGTGGTGGATGATCCCGCGATCGTCGACTTCATCCTGCGCCGGGCCCGCGATACAGCAATCGTGCGCGTGCACCCCATGGCCGCCCTCACCAAAGGGCTCAAGGGTGAGGAAATGACCGAAATCGGCCTGCTTCAGGCGGCCGGCGCGGTGGCCTTTACCGATGGGCCGCATTCGCTGAAGAGCGCGCAGGTGCTGCGCCGCTGCCTGACTTACGCCCGTGATTTCGATGCCCTGATCGTCCATCACACCGAAGATGCCTCGATGTCGCAGGGCACGATGAACGAAGGGGCCTTCGCCACCCGCCTCGGCCTGCCGGGCAATCCGAAATCCGCCGAAGCCATCGTGCTGGAACGCGACCTGCGACTCGTGGATGGGGCGCGCGGGCGATATCACGCCGCGGCTCTCACATGCGCCGAATCGCTGGAAGTGCTGGCGCGGGCAAAGCATGCCGGGCTGCCAGTCACCGCCTCGGCGAGCATCAACCATCTCAGCTTCAACGAGTTGGATATCGGCCAGTACCGCACCTATTTCAAATTGAACCCGCCGCTGCGGAGTGAGGAGGATCGGCAGGCGCTGATCCATGCGCTCGCGTCCGGCCTCATTGACGTCGTGGTGTCTGACCACATCCCGCAGGACGTGGAGATGAAGCGTCTCCCCTTCTCGGAGGCGGAGCCCGGCGCCATCGGCATGGAAACCCTGCTTTCGGCGGCATTGCGGCTGGTGCATTCCGACCAGGTCGACATCGTGAACGTGCTGCGCGCGCTGTCCACCCGGCCGGCGGAATTGCTCGGCCTGCCCACGGGAACCCTGCGCCCCGGTGCGCCGGCGGATCTCGTGGTGTTCGATCCGGACATGCCGTGGCTGGTGGATCCCGCCCAGCTGAACTCACGCTCGCGCAACACGCCGTTCGATGAAGCCCGCATGAGCGGGCGCGTGCTGCGAACACTTGTTGCCGGGCGCACGGTATACGAATACGTTTGATTGGCCGGCCGGGCCGGCACGTGGGGCTTGTGCATGCAGCTTTCCTGGACTCTCGCCTTGCCCTGGACCCTGGCGGCGCTGGCCCTCGGCTATGTCCTGGGCTCGATCCCCTTCGGCATCATCATCACGCGCCTTGCCGGCACCCGCGACATCCGCACCATTGGTTCGGGAAATATCGGCGCAACCAATGTCTTGCGCACCGGCCGCAAGGATCTTGCCGCGCTTACTTTGCTGGGCGACGCGCTGAAGGGCACGGCGGCGGTGCTCGTCGCGCGTGCGTGGCTGGGGCAGGACGCCGCGCTCGTCGCAGGCCTCGGGGCATTTCTCGGCCACCTGTTCCCGGTGTGGCTCGGATTCAAAGGAGGAAAGGGAGTTGCGACCTTCCTCGGCGTGGCGCTCGGGCTCGCCTGGGCATCTGCCCTGGTGTTCGCGCTGGCATGGCTCGGCATTGCTGCGCTGACGCGCTATTCCTCACTCTCCGCGCTGATCGCCTCGGCGGCGACTGCGCTATCCGCCTATTTCGTGGGCGGGCTCGAGATGGGCCTGCTGATGGCGGGCCTCGCCGTGCTGCTCTGGGCCAAGCATCACGCCAATATCGCCCGCCTGCTGTCCGGCACCGAAGGCCGTATCGGCCAGAAGGATTAAGGGAATGGCACGACGGGGCGTCACCCTTTCGCCCCGGCAGCGCGCCGACTGGCTTCGGCTGATTCGCACCGAACAGGTGGGGCCACGCACGTTCCGAGCCCTCATCAACCAATTCGGCGGGGCCGCCGCCGCGCTTGAGGCCCTGCCGACCCTTGCGCGCAAAGGCGGACGACTCATTCCTCCCCGCGTTCCGACGCTGGCTGAGGCCGAGGACGAAATCGCGGCCCTTGCGCGCATCGGCGGCCGGCTGGTCGCCATGGGCGAGGCGGATTATCCCCATCCCCTCCAGGAAATCGACGATGCGCCGCCGCTCCTGTGTGTGCGCGGCACGGGCGATACATTGCGGTTGCCGAAGATCGCCATCGTCGGCGCCCGCAATGCCTCGGCCGCCGGGCGAACGCTGGCCGGCCGCTTTGCCCGCGATCTCGGGGCGGCGGGCTATGCGATCGTGTCGGGCCTCGCGCGCGGCATAGACGCGGCCGCCCATGAAGCCAGTCTCGCAAGCGGTACCATCGGCGTGTTTGCCGGCGGGTTGGCGCGGCCCTATCCGCCGGAAAACCTCAAATTAATTGAGGCGGTCGCCGAGCAGGGCGCGCTGGTGTCAGAAATGCCACTCAACTGGGAGCCGCGCGCACGGGACTTTCCGCGCCGCAACCGCCTCGTCTCCGGCATGGCGCTGGGGGTCGTGGTGGTGGAGGCAGCGGAACGCTCCGGCTCGCTCATCACCGCGCGCCTTGCCGCCGAACAGGGGCGAGAGGTGTTCGCGATTCCCGGTTCTCCCCTGGATCCGCGCGCCGGCGGCACCAATGCACTGCTGAAGCGGGGGGCAACCCTCGTGACGTGCGCCGGCGACGTGGTGGAAGCGCTGACTCCCCTGTTCGCGCATCTGCCCGCACAGGATCTCGAAGCGCCCACCGCTCCAACCGAGCCTTCCCCTCCCGACGACTCGGTGCGCGCACGTATCGCAGAACTGCTCGGGCCGGTGCCGACTCCCATGGACGATCTGGTACGGTTCTCCGGTGCGAGCGTCAGCGATGTGCAATGGGTGCTTCTGGAACTGGATCTGGCGGGACGGCTTGAGCGGCATGGCGGGGGATTGGTGAGCCTGCGTTAGCTATTCGCTCGCCTCCTGGGTCTTGCCCAACGGCCGTGGCTGGGCGATGCCGCGCGCTTCCATTCTAGACATTTCCAGCAGATAGGCGAGAGTGGACAGCCGGTGCAGGCGTGCCAGGCGCGATAATTCGGCTGTCAACGACGCCACATAGGCCGCGAACTCGGCAGCCTGATCCTCGTTAAAGTCTTCACGCGCCCCAGACATCCCGACATCCTCTTGCCCCGTCCACAGTCGCGCATCCTGCGAGTTGGGAGTGGTTAAACAAGCTACTCAGGGTTGTATTCACGAAAGGATGGCTTGGAAGGCAGGTCGCGGTCTGCGGATTTGACAGGCCGTGCGCCGCACCCCATGTTGCCGCCGCCGCCAGGGGCCGCGGCGATTTCAAGAGACAGCAGCCGTCATGCAGGTCGTCATCGTCGAATCGCCCGCAAAGGCGAAGACGATCAACAAATATCTTGGTCCGGATTATGAGGTCATCGCCTCCTACGGACATGTCCGCGATCTCCCATCGAAGGACGGCTCGGTTGATCCCGAGGCCGACTTCCGCATGCTTTGGGAGGTCGACCCGAAATCGCAGAAGCGCCTGAGCGACATCGCCAAGGCGGTGAAGGCGGCCGATGGGCTGATCCTCGCCACCGATCCGGATCGTGAAGGCGAGGCGATTTCCTGGCACGTGCTCGAGGTGCTGCGCGAGAAGAAGGCGCTCAAGGGCCAGAAGGTCGAGCGCGTGGTGTTCAACGCCATCACCAAGCAGGCGGTGCTGGAAGCGATGAAGCAGCCGCGCGCGGTCGATATCGCGCTTGTGGACGCCTATCTCGCGCGACGCGCCCTGGATTACTTGGTGGGCTTCACCCTTTCGCCGGTGCTGTGGCGCAAGCTTCCGGGCGCCCGCTCGGCGGGCCGCGTCCAGTCCGTGGCTCTGCGTCTGGTCTGCGACCGCGAGCGCGAGATCGAGACCTTCGTCGCTCGCGAATATTGGTCGATCGCCGCCCAGCTCGCGACCCCGCGCGGCGAAACGTTCGAAGCGCGCCTCTCGGGCGCCGACGGCAAGAAAATCACGCGCCTGTCGGTCGGCACCGCCGAGGAGGCCGCCGCCTTCCGCGCGGCGCTGGAGAGCGCCGCCTTCTCGGTGCGCAATGTTGAGGCGAAGCCGCTCAAGCGGCATCCCCAGCCACCCTTCACCACGTCGACGCTCCAGCAGGAAGCGAGCCGCAAGCTCGGCCTCGCGCCGGCCCGCACCATGCAGATCGCCCAGCGCCTGTATGAGGGCGTGGACATCGGCGGCGAGACCGTGGGTCTCATCACTTATATGCGAACCGATGGTGTGGACATGGCGCCGGAAGCCGTGGCGGCGACACGCAGTGCCATCGGCAAGCAGTTCGGCGACCGCTATCTGCCGGCCGTTCCGCGCAAATACACCACCAAGGCCAAGAATGCCCAGGAGGCCCACGAGGCCATCCGCCCCACCGATTCCCATCGCAGCCCGCGCGAGGTGGCGCGCCATCTCGATGCCGACCAGGCTCGGCTCTATGAGTTGATCTGGACCCGCACGGTAGCGAGCCAGATGGAATCTGCGGCGCTGGAGCGCACCACGGCCGACATCATCGCCCAGGCCGGCGCGCGTACGCTGGATCTCACCGCCACCGGAACCGTGGTCAAGTTCGACGGGTTCCTCGCGCTTTATCGCGAAGGCAAGGACGACGACGACGAGGACGAGGAGAGCCGCCGGCTCCCCGCCATGTCGGCTGGGGAAAAGCTGGACAAGCGCGAGATCGTGACCGCCCAGCATTTCACCGAGCCGCCGCCGCGCTTCTCTGAAGCTTCGCTGGTGAAGCGCATGGAGGAGCTCGGCATCGGCCGTCCCTCCACCTATGCGGCGGTGCTCGCGGTCTTGCAGGACCGCGAATATGTGAAGCTTGAGAAGAAGCGCCTCGTCGCCGAGGACAAGGGGCGGCTCGTGACAGCCTTCCTGGAGAGCTTCTTCAAAAAGTACGTGGAATACGACTTCACCGCCGACCTGGAAGAGAAGCTGGATCGCGTCTCCGCCGACGAGGTGGACTGGAAGCAGGTGTTGCGCGAATTCTGGGCGGACTTTTCGCTGGCGGTCGATGCCACCAAGGACCTGCGCGTCTCGCAGGTGCTCGATGCGCTCGACGAGATGCTCACCGCGCACATCTTCCCGCCGAAGGCGGACGGCACGGATCCGCGCCTGTGTCCCACCTGTGGCAGTGGCCGGCTCTCGCTGAAGATGGGCAAGTTCGGCGCCTTCATCGGCTGCTCCAATTATCCCGAATGCCGCCATACCCAGCCCCTCAGCGGGGAAGCGCCGCAGGAAGGCGAGGGCACCCGCAAGCTCGGCGCCGATCCCGAGACTGGGCTCGAAGTCACGATCCGCGACGGGCGCTTCGGCACCTATCTGCAATTGGGGGAGGGCGTGGACGGCGCCAAGCCCAAGCGCTCCAGCCTGCCCAAGGGCCTGAAGCCTGCCGATGTGGACCTTGAGACAGCGCTTGCGCTGCTCGCGCTGCCGCGCCCCATCGGGGTGCATCCGGAGGATGGCGAACCCATTCTCGCCGGCATCGGCCGGTTCGGGCCCTATATCCAGCACGGCAAGGTGTATGCGAACATTGAGGACGGCGACGATATTCTCGCCATCGGACTCAATCGCGCGATCACCCTCCTGGCCGAGAAACAATCGAAGGGCAGGGGCGCGCGCGGTGGCGCCACGGCCGGCCGCAATCTCGGCGATCATCCGAGCGGTGGGGCGATTACCGTTCGGCCGGGCCGGTTCGGGCCTTATGTCAATCACGGCAAGATCAACGCCACCTTGCCCAAGGCGCTCGATCCCGACCAGCTCACGCTGGCGGAGGCGATCGCGCTGATCGATGCAAAGGCCGCGACCGCGCCCGCCGGCAAGATGGCGCGCAAGGCTCCGGCAAAGAAGGCGGCGGCACCCAAGGCCAAGGCAGCGACTGTCAAGGATGGGGACGAGTCGGCTGCGGCAAAGCCCAAGGCTGCGGCGAAAAAGCCCGCGGCCAAAAAGGCCACGAGCCCCAAGACCACCGCGAAGGCCAAGTCGAAAGCCTCCTGACCGGTAGTCTCCTGACCGCCCAGTCAGGAGCCTCGTTCTTCTGAAGATGCCGGCTCAGCGCCGGCGCCTCACTCGGCGAGGGCGGGCACCTCTTCTGCGTCGCGGACGGTGCGGCGCAGCGGTCGTTCTTCCATGGCGATCAGGAAGCCGAGGCCGCACAGCATCGCCACCGCCGCCGCTCCGAACACCAAATGGAAGGCGTGGCTCAGCACGGCCGGATCGGAATCGTGCACCAGCATCGCGATATCGCCCTGCTGGGACACGCCCAGCGCCCCGAGTAGAACCGCGCCAAGCATTGCCACGAAGATGGCCGCGCCGAGGGCGCGGAAGAAATTCGACGTGCCGGTGGCGGTGCCCAATTGGTGCGGCAAAACGGCGTTCTGGATCGCGACCGTGGACACCGGCAGCACGGTCCCGATGCCGATGCCCATGAGCCCGAGCATCACCAGCAGCAGCGCCGTGGGCACGTGGTCCGGCAGCAGGGCGAACGCCACCAGGCACGCGCACGAGATGGACAGCCCGATCATCGCCGGCAGTTTGTAATGGGTCAGCCGTGCCATCGCCCGGCCGGAGATGGTCGCGCCCAGCACCACGCCCGCCGATTGCGGAATGAGGGCGAGGCCCGACTGGCTGGGCGTGAACAGGCGCACGGTTTCGAAATAAAGCGGCACATTGATCGACAGCGCGATCATGATGCCGGCCACGAAGAACACCGAGCTGACGCTCATGCTGACCACGCGGTTGGCGAGGATCGAGAGCGGCAGAAACGGTTCCGGCGCGGTCCTCATGCGCCATACGAAGGCGATGGAAAGCACCAGCGCGGCCGCGAACAGGCCGAGGATGGGCGCGGAGTCCCAGGGATAGTGCACGCCGCCCCAGGTGAGGGCGAGCAGCAAGGTGGTGGCCGCGGCGATCATGAGCGCGCCGCCCAGCACGTCGACCTTGTGGCGCCGTTCGTGGCGCGGCAGGCGGCGCAGGGTCCGTTCGGTCATCAGGAAAGCGGCAAGGCCGAGCGGCAGGTTGATCCAGAAGATCAGCGACCAGTGGAGGTGATCGGCGATCACGCCGCCCAGCACCGGACCGGCGATGCTGCTGGCCGCGAACACGCTGGCGATATAGCCCTGATACCGTCCCCGCTCGCGGGGCGAGACGACGTCGGCGATGATGGTCTGCGCCAGCGAAATCAAGCCGCCGCCGCCCAATCCCTGAAGGCCGCGCGCCAGAATCAGCGCGAGCATGCTCGGCGCCAGGGCGCAGGCCAGCGAGCCCAGCATGAACACGCCGATGGCGAACAGCAGCACCACGCGCCGCCCGAACACGTCGCTCAGCTTGCCATAGAGCGGCGTCACTGCGGTTGAGCTCAGCAGATAGGCCGTGACGACCCAGGACAGATTGGCGAAATCGTTCAGGTCCGAGCCGATGGTGGGAAGGGCGGTCGCAACGATGGTCTGGTCCAGCGCGGCCAGCAGCATCGCCAGCGTAATGCCGATGATGATGGTCAGGATCTCCGCATGGCTCAGGGACGCGGCGGAGGGGGACGGGGCGGGACTGGACGGTTCGGTCGGTGCGCTCATGAAACACTCATCGCAAAGCGGCTGAGCCGCGAGCCCGGATAATGCAGGCGGGCGGGAAAGCGCCGCACTCTCGGCCTGCTGCGCCTTTCGTTCAACGCCCGAAGCGGCTTTTAGGTACGAAAGTTTTCGAACTCGCCGTTTCGTGACAGCTTTCGGCGCCTACGGAATGTGGGTTGATGGCGTTGTGTCCGAAAAATCGGCTGGGCGTGCAGGGCCGCGCGGCACGCATGGGCAAACGCTGGCAGAAGGCGGTCCGCTCAGGTAGGTTCGGCCCGATCATTGGACCCTTGCCTTGCCGAAATCCTCAACTCCCGCCGGCCGTTCCCCCCGTCCCCGCCCAAAGGCCGGGGGCAAGACGCGCGCCGGCCGCCGACTCGCGGCGGTCGAGGCGGAGGCGCGCGCGGCCTTCGTGCCGCCGGCCCGTCAGGGCGAGGTACCCACCAAAGCGGAGCTGACGGCCTTCATCGCGGCGCGCGGCGGCGAAGTGGACAAGCGGGAGATTGCCCGCGCCTATGGGCTCGATTCCGCGCAGAAGATCGAACTGAAGGCGCTGCTGCGCGATCTCGCCGAAGATGGAGCGGTGGAGCGCCGCCGCCGCAAGGTTCATGTGCCCGGTGCACTTGGGGGCGTGCTGCTGGCGGATATCGCAAGCCGCGACGCCGACGGCGATCTGATTGCCGTTCCGGTGGAATGGGACGAGGAGCAGCACGGCGAGCCGCCGCGCATCCGCGTCGTCATGGCCCGGCGCGGGCAGGGGCCGGCGCCCGGCCTCTCCGATCGCGTGCTGCTGCGCATTTTCGATGACCGCGCGCAGGAAGGTCTGCCCACCGGCCGGGTCATCAAGGTGCTGGAGAAGGCGCGAAAGCAGACCATCGGCATCTTCCGCGCCGCACCGCACGGCGGCGGCGGGCGCATCATCCCGGTGGACAAGAAAAATCTCGGCCGTGAATTGCAGGTGCCGCCCGGCGCCGAGCAGGAGGCGCAGGACGGCGATTTGGTCTCGGTCGAACTCATGCGCCAGCGTGTGTTCGGCCTGCCCACGGCGCGGGTGAAGGAGCGGCTCGGCTCGCTGGCGACCGAAAAGGCGATCTCGCTGGTCGCCATCCACGCCCACGGCATTCCCCATGTCTTCCCGCCAGCGGTGCTTGAGGAAGCCGCCGCCGCCAAGCCGG
This sequence comes from Roseixanthobacter finlandensis, assembly GCF_043195105.2. Classification (NCBI taxonomy): domain Bacteria; kingdom Pseudomonadati; phylum Pseudomonadota; class Alphaproteobacteria; order Hyphomicrobiales; family Xanthobacteraceae; genus Roseixanthobacter; species Roseixanthobacter finlandensis. The sequence continues at coordinate 2,444,718 of NZ_CM195536.1, forward strand.
TAAAGCTTGCCGGACGGGAGGACTGGCGCAAGCTGCCCCTCCTCACCATCGACCCGCCGGACGCCAAGGACCATGACGACGCGGTCCATGCCGAGGCGGACGAAGACCCCGCCAATAAGGGCGGCTTTATTCTCACGGTCGCCATTGCCGACGTGGCGGCCTATATCCCGCCCGGCTCCGCGCTGGACCGCGAGGCGCTGCTGCGGGGCAACTCGGTCTATTTCCCCGACCGGGTCGTGCCCATGCTGCCGGAGCGCATTTCCAACGATCTGTGCTCGCTGCGCCCGCACGAGGACCGTCCGGCACTGGCGGTCCGCATGGTCATCGGCGCCGACGGGCGCAAGCGCGGCCACACCTTCCATCGCGTCCTGATGCGCTCGGCGGCGAAACTGGCTTATGCGCAGGCCCAGGCGGCCATCGACGGGCAGGCGGACGATGTCACCGCCCCGCTGCTGGAAGGCGTCCTGCGGCCACTTTATGCCGCCTATGCCTGCCTGAAGATCGCCCGCGAGGCCCGTCAGCCGCTCGATCTGGATCTGCCCGAGCGCAAGATCGTGCTGAAGGAAGACGGCACCGTAGACCGGGTGATCGTGCCGCAGCGCCTGGACGCCCATCGCCTGATCGAGGAGTTCATGATCCTCGCCAATGTGGCGGCGGCGGAGACGCTGGAGGAGAAGCGCACGCCGCTGGTCTATCGCGTGCACGACGGCCCGACACTGGAGAAACTCTCGATCCTGCGGGAGTTCTTGGCGACGCTGGACATCAAGCTGCCCAAGAGCGACCAGGTCCGGCCCTCCAATTTCAACCATATCCTGGCGCAGGTGGTGGGCAGCGATATCGCGCCCATGGTCAATCAGGTGGTGCTGCGCAGCCAGTCCCAGGCGGAATATTCGCCCGAGAATTACGGGCATTTCGGCCTCAACCTGCGGCGCTACGCGCATTTCACCTCGCCGATCCGCCGCTATTCGGACCTGATTGTTCATCGCGGTCTGGTGCGTGCGCACCATTTCGGCAAGGACGGCCTTCCGGAAGGCACCACGCCCGAGCAATTGGCCGAGGTGGCCACCGCCATTTCCGGCACCGAGCGCCGCGCCATGGCGGCGGAGCGCGAGACGGTGGATCGCCTGATCGCCCATCATCTCGCCGACCAGATCGGCGCGACTTTTTCCGCCCGCGTCACCGGGGCCACCAAAGCGGGACTGTTCGTCGCACTCGATGAGACCGGAGCGGACGGATTCATCCCCGCTTCAACGCTGGGCGCCGATTATTATCGGTTCGACGAGACGCGGCAGGCGCTGGTGGGCGATCGCACGGGGGAAATGCACCGCATTGGCGACCGGGTCGAGGTCAAGCTGGTGGAAGCGGCTCCCGTCGCTGGCGCGTTGCGATTTGAGCTTCTGTCGGAGGGCGCCTATGTAAGAGGCGCGCGCGCCGGGGTTCGTTCCGGCCGGCGGCCTGGTCCGGGCAAGGCGCGCAGCTTGAAGCCGGCGGGCGACGCCACCGGCCCGGCGCGCAGAGGCGAGGGGACGCCAGGGCGGGGCAAGCCAGGAACGGGTAAAACCGGATCTGGTAAGCTTGGACCATCCAAGTCGGGCCCGTCGGGGGCGGGCGGGGGACGCAAACGACCATGAGTGCCATTGATCCGACCGGCCCATCCTATGCTTATGGGAAGGTGGCTCCAGTGCCCGGCGGCGAGCGTCCGCTCGGCCGTGCCCTGGCGCGCGGCGCGCTCGGCCGCTGTCCCCAATGCGGCACCGGCCGCATGTTCAGCTCGTATCTCAAAGTGCACGAGGCGTGCCCGGTCTGCGATGAGGAGTTCCACCATCACCGCGCCGACGACGCGCCACCCTATGCTGTGATTTTCGTGGTGGGGCATATCGTCGTACCATTGCTGGTCCTGGTCGAGGAAGTGTTCCGCCCGGAGGTCTGGGTCCACCTCGTCACCTTTCTTCCCCTCACTCTGGTCTTGAGCTTGCTGCTGCTCCCGGTATTGAAGGGGGCTCTCATAGCGTTGCAATGGTCGCGGCGCATGCATGGCTTCGACCCGAACAGTCCCGAACGCGAACCGCGTCCCTCCGCTCTTCCAACGGCCACACAATGACTGATCTTGCTGCACGCCTTTCCGCTGTCGAACGCCAGCAGACCAGCCCGAACGTGCGGCCGCGCGACGCGGCCTCGCTGATCCTGCTCGATCGCAGCCGCAAGGAACCGCGCGTGCTGATGGGGCTGCGCCATCCCGGCCACCGCTTCATGCCCAATGTGTTCGTGTTTCCCGGCGGCAGCCTTGAGGCGAGCGATCGCGCCATGCCGGTGTTTGGCATGCTGGATAATGAAAGCGAGCGCCGCCTTCAGGACCAGACGCCTCGCGCGAGCGCCCAGCGCAGCCGGGCGCTCGCCGCCGCCGCCATCCGAGAGATGTATGAGGAAACCGGCATTCTCGTCGGCACCACCGAGGCCGGCGCGCCGGAAAGCCCGGCCGAGGGTTGGGACGCCTTCCGCGAGCACGGCGTGTTCCCCAATCTGGAATCGCTGACCTTCGTGCTACGCGCCATCACCCCGCCGCGCCGCCCCAAGCGCTTCGACACGCGCTTCTTCGCGGCCGATGTCAGCGCCATCGCGAAGAAGGTGGACGGCATGGTGGGACCGGATTCCGAACTCATCGAAACCCGCTGGCTGACCTTCAAGGAAACCGAGAAGGCGGAACTTCCCGCCATCACCCGCGTCATCCTGGAAGAGGTGCAGGCACGGCTGGACGCCGGCTTCCGGCGCGAAACACCGGTGCCGTTCTACAGCGTGCGCTACGGCAAATTCGTACGCACCCTGCTCGATTAAGCCGCCGGCGGCGGGACACTCTTCAGGAACGTCTCAGGAATTCTCATGCATGCCCCCCAGCAGTCCGGCGCTCCCATGAGCCGGTCTGCCTCAATTACCGCAGCGATCTCCGCCATATCGGTGGTCGGCATCGGTATCAGCCTGTCGATTCCGCTCCTGGCGCTCGAATTGGAATCGCGTGGCATCTCGAACACCTGGATCGGCATCAACACGGCGGTCGCCGGGGTGGCGACGGTCGCCACTGCGCCGTTCGTGCCGCTGATGGTGCGCAAGCTCGGCGTTCGGGCGCTGCTGACGCTTGCGATCGCGGTGACCGCCGTGAGCCTGCTGGCGTTCAAGCTCGTGCCGTCGTTCGTGCTATGGTTTCCGCTGCGCTTCGCCTTCGGTGCCGCGCTCTGCATCCTGTTCGCGGTGAGTGAATATTGGATCAATGCGGTGGCCCCGCCGCACCGGCGCGGGCTGATCATGGGGATTTATGCCACCGGTCTTTCCGTGGGTGCGGCCATCGGGCCGGCGATTCTCGGCCTGCTCGGCACGCGCGGCTGGCCGCCTTATGTGGCGGGGGCGATCATGCTCGCGGCGGGTGCGATCCCCATTCTCATGGCGCGCGGCATGACGCCCAAGATTGCAGACGGCGACCATCATGGCGTGCTGATGTTCATCCGCCTGTCGCCCGTGGCGACGCTCGCGGCCCTGGTGTTTGGCGCCATCGAAACCGCGGTCATGAGCTTTCTGCCGCTCTATGGCGTGCGACTCGGCCTACCGGAGAGCGGTGCCTCGCTGCTGCTGACCATTGCGGTCCTGGGCAATGTGTTATTCCAGATCCCGCTAGGCCTCGTCAGCGACCGAATCGACCGCCGCATCCTGCTGCTCGGCTGCGCACTGTTCGGCACCATCGGGGCGCTGGTGATGGTGCAGATCGCGGTGGATACGCTGGCCTTCAAGATTGCAGTGTTTCTGGCCACAGGGGTCGTGGGCAGCCTCTATACGGTAGGGCTTGCCCATCTCGGGGCGCGATTCCATGGCGCCGATCTTGCCGCCGCCAATGCTGCGTTCGTGATGCTCTATTCGCTCGGGCTCATCATCGGCCCTCCACTGGTCGGGCTCGGCATGGACATCTACAATCCGTATGGTTTTGCTTATGTGATGGCCGGCATGCTGGGCATGTATGTGCTGGTGGTGGCAAGCCACCTGATGGTGGAAAAGCGTGCCCACGCTTGACATTTGGGGCGGGATGAGTGAATTTCCGCGCCCACGTGCCGCCAAAGCGGTGGCGCGAGCGTATTTCTTTTCCGCGACCGCTTTCGGTTCGCGCGCCGTAGCGGCATCAAGGATAGACCATGGCCAAGGCTGCAACCATTAAGATCAAGCTTCTGTCCAGCGCGGACACGGGCGTGTTCTATGTCACCAAGAAGAACTCCCGCACCAAGACCGACAAGCTGGTGCTGAAGAAGTATGACCCGGTGGCGAAGAAGCACGTCGAGTTCCGCGAGACGAAGATCAAGTGATCTGACCTGTTCATCGTGACTGACCAGGGCGCCTCTCGGGGCGCCCTTTTCTTTTGAAGAATCTCATGACGAACAGCAGCGGCCCCGCGTGCCGCCGCGGGATCGCCGAAGCCGCTCATCCGCTCCCAGGCACAACGCGGGAGCCAATGCCCGCGTCCGCCTCTGCCGGAGCGCCCTTAATGATCCGGCGTCTCTGCGTGCGGGTGGATCGATAGGCAAACCGCGAGTCCGTCCGGAATCGGCAGGTTGGCGGCATGGCCGAGCTTGTGGGCCAGGAGCTTCGGCAACAGGTGGGTATGCGGGCCTTTGGGACTGGTGCCATCGGGCGGCGGGATCGGCTGGAACACCTCGATGCGGCCGAGGGCCGATAGGAAGACACGATGTGACTCACTGGCGGCGATTTGCCCCAGCAGGTCAGGGCGCGCGAACAACGTCGCGCCTTCGGCCGCGCGCAAGGCGGCGATGAGATCGGCGTCCGTGATGCGGATCAGGGCATCCAGCGTTGGCGTGCCGAGTCCGAGATCGAACAATTCGCCGGCGCGCTCTTCCGGGCGGATCGCCTGCGCGTCCGGACCGAGCGCGGTGAGGACTGCACGGGTGGCAAGTTGCGCTCGATCTTGGGGCAGGCAGAGCGCAACGCCCGGCCGGCGCCGCTCCGCGTGCCTGGAGGGCGTCTCATAGGTGATCACCTGCATGGCGGGATGGGCATCAAGGCGCAGGGCGCCGCGCGCGGTGGAGAGTTCAAGCCGACTCGGCTGGCGATCAATGGCGGTGGCTTCATCCGCGTCGCGCATGAACTCGGCCACGGCACCGAATACGCCGAGGCTCCAGCCGCAGGTCGCGTCGCGCGCGTGCCGCTCCGCAAGGTCAAGCGCTTCAATCGTCACGGGCAGGGCTCCCTTTGTCGGTCCGGAATGGATCAAGGCCACGCCGCCGCCCTTGCCGCCGCCCTCGACGACGCCTGAGACTTCAGCGCGGCGGGAGGTCCGACGGCGAGAGATGCCACTTGAAGACCATTGCGATGCGGGTCAAGGGGCATGCTTAAGGGCCCGGCCGAGAGCCTGCGGCAGCGATACCGTTCTGCGCCCCGCGTTCAAATTGTGCCGGCCTATTCCGGGATCGGCAGCCCGCGGGCAATGGGGAACGATCGCTCTGGGCTTTCGCCAGGTCGCAGCGTGATAGGGATGCCGAAGATAATATGCCGGCAAACCAATAGAAGTACATCGACCTTGTACTTTGCGCCTCAACTGGTGCATTCATGTGCGATACCGACGGTATATTTATGTATTTACAAAAAAAGGATGAAATGATTCGGTCACTACTTCATATATTATCATGGTAAAATGTCGCAAATGGCCGACAAATCGCGATCCTTAAAGGGCGTTTTCTCCACATGAGCGTGCCGATTGAGGGATCTATCGAGGACCATCATAAATTCGGCCATTGTGAACTAAGTTCAGCTTGAACATGACAGGCAGATGAGAAAGCCTGACCTGCGAAATACCCTGGGTCTCGCGGGGCGCGAGGGACCGTGGGCGTGAAGAAGGATGTGTGATGACAACGGGAACGACGACCGCGATCAATTGGGCCTGGGGCACGAACACCGTTCTGGCCTTCAATCCCGCCACCGACGTGCTGGATTTCGGCTGGTTTCAGGCCGATCAGTTCACGGTGACGGAGGTGAACGGTTCCGTCGTCATTTCCATTCCTTCGAATAACGAGACCTACACGCTGGAAGGCGTTCAGCTGTCTCAGCTGACGATGGCGAACATCACCGCCAAGGATTCCACCGCGCTCGCGGAATGGACCACGGCCCTCGCGACCACGGGCACCGGCGGTGGTACCGAGACGGGCGGTGGAACGGGCGAGGGTGGTGGCACCGGAACCGGAGGAGGTACTGGCGGGAGCGCGGAAGGCACCGTGTACGCCGTCTCGCTCGGCGGGGCGGACATCACTGGCTTCGACATCACCAAGGACAAGATCGACACGGGTGCGAAAACGATCCACGCCTTCATCATCGTGGACACGCCTGATGGCGTCGGGTTCATGAACCCCTGGAACGGCGATATGCAGATCATCAAGGGCGTCGCCCTCGCCGATCTGACCATCGACAATTTCAGCTATATCGAGAACGCCCATCTGCGCGAGGCGGTGAGCGGCGCGCTGGCCTGGGAACAGGGGATCACGCCGGAGCCGCATACGGTCTATGCGCGCTCCCATGAAGTCGGGCAGGTGGACAAGGTCGCCTTCGATCCCGCGACCGACGTGGTGAGCTTCAAATATTTCGCGAGCCGCGAGCGGCTCTCCATGACCGACAGCAGCGAAGGCGTGGTGATCGCCGATGGCGCGACCGGCGAAAAGCTTGTGCTCCTCGGCGTGACCATCGCCGAACTCTCGTCCAAGAATTTTGAATTCACCTTCACCGAGGTCCGCGAGGACCATCTGGACAATCAACTCGGCATCACTGTGCCGGATTCCCAGATCATCGATTTCGACATCGCGATCGCCGGTGGCGGTACGGTCACGGGCGGAAGTGGCTCCACAGCAGGTGGCGGCACCGGCGGCACGGGTGGGGACTCGGGTGGCGGCACCGGCACCGGCGGCGAAACTGGCACGGGCGGGGAGACCGGCTCCGGCCATGTTGGCGACGGCGCGGCCACGGTCACCACCATCACCTGGGCCTGGGGCACCAACACGGTGCTGAATTTCGACACGGCCTTGGACAAGCTGGATTTCGGCTGGTTCTCCGCCGACAATTTCACCGTCGCCGAAGTCGCGGGGTCGGTGGTCATCTCCATTCCGAGCAATAACCAGACCTATACCCTCACGGGCGTTACGCTCGCCGACCTGAGCCTGGCCAACATCGTCGCCAAGGACGCTTCGGCCGTCAGCGAGTGGACCGATGCGCTGTCCGGCACCACCGGATCCGGCGGCACCGGAACGGGTGGAACAGGTGGAACAGGGACCGGCGGCACCGGTTCTGGAGGCACGGGAAATTCCGGCACCGGCGATTCTGGCACCGGCGGCACGGGTTCGGGCGATACCGGATCTGGCGGCACCGGTACCGGCGGCGACACCACCATCTATGCCGACCCCTGGTCCGCCACCAAGGTCTATAATGGCGGCGATCTCGCGAGCGAGAACGGCATCGTCTACAAGGCCAGCTGGTGGACACAGGGCAGCGATCCCGCCACCAACCACGGCACCGAAGGCAGCGGCGAAGTGTGGACCTTCGTCGGCTATCTGGACAGCACACCCGTGGTTCCGAACGCACCCGAGGACCTGTTCGCGGCAAGCACCACCGACACCTCGACCGTGCTGGTTTGGGACGCGGCAACTGTCTCCGGCGTCGGAACGGTGACGGGCTACAGCATCTACATGAACGGGGTGCTCATCGCGACCACCGCGGACACCCATTACAAGGTCGCCGACCTGGACGCCTCCACCAGCTATGACTTCACCGTGGTGGCGATCGACGAGGCTGGAACCTCGTCCGCGACAAGCCCGCTCCATGTGACGACCGGGCTGGCCGGCAGCTCCGACGCTCTCGACCAGGATTTCTCGCCCTATGTGGACATGTCCCTGAGCACCAGCCAGGATCTGCTCGCCATTGCCAAGAATTCCGGCGTGCTCGATTTCACGCTGGCCTTCATGCTCAGCTCCGGCACCGACCAGATCGGCTGGCAGGGCACTGGGACCATTGAGAACGATACGCTCTGGAATGGCTCCACCATGCTCGCGCAGATCGAGTCGATCCAGGCGGCCGGCGGGAACATCACCGTCTCGTTCGGCGGCGCCAACGGCCAGGAAGCTGCGCTCACCGCCACCAGCGCGGCCAAGCTGACGGCGGAATATCAGTCCGTCATCGACCGCTATCATGTGAACTCCCTCGATTTCGATATCGAGGGCGCGGCTGTCACCAATACGGCCGCCAATCATCTGCGCGACCAGGCGCTGGTGGCGCTCGACCAGGCGAACCCGGATCTCACGATCTCCTTCACCTTGCCGGTGCTGCCCACCGGCCTCACGCAGGATGGAATCAACCTGCTGAAGCAGGCCGCCGCCGACGGTGTGCACATCGACGTGGTGAACATCATGGCGATGGATTACGGCGCTTCGGTCGACAGCGGGGACATGGGCAAGGATGCGATTTCCGCCGCGATTGCCACGCTCGCCCAGTTGAAGGAAATCGGCATCGACGCCAAGCTCGGCATCACGCCGATGATCGGCATCAATGACGTGAGCAGCGAGGTGTTCACGCTCCAGGATGCGCAGGAATTGCTGGATTATGCGGACGGCAATCCGGATATCGCCCGCCTCGCCATGTGGTCGCTCGGCCGCGACAATGGCAGCACGGTCGGCGTGGTCTCTCCGCTCGGCAGCGGCGTGGAGCAGACCGCTTATGAATTCAGCCACATCTTCGGCAATTTCTGAGCCGGTATAGTGCCCCGCACCCGCTGCCATGCCGCAGCGGGTGCCTTTTCACCCCGTGGCATGTCGGCTAGATTTCGGCCCAAACGGGGATACAAAATGCCGAAAACTGTAAAGCTTCCGGGTGGTGAGACCGTCCCGGCCATCGGACAGGGCACCTGGTTCATGGGCGAGCAGGCAGCCCGGCGCGCGCAGGAGATCGAATCCCTGCGCCTTGGCGTCGACCTCGGCGCAACTCTCATCGACACCGCGGAAATGTATGGCGACGGCCGCACCGAGGACATGCTCGGCGAGGCGCTTCAAGGCTACCGGGACAAGGTGTTCCTGGTGTCCAAGGTCTATCCCCACAATGCCAGCCGGCGCGGCGCGGTCGAGGCGTGCGAACGCAGCCTCAAGCGCATGCGCACGGATCGCATCGATCTCTATCTGTTGCACTGGCGCGGCAGCCATCCCTTTGAGGACACTGTCGCCGCGTTCGAGGCGCTCCAGGCGGCGGGCAAAGTCCGCCATTGGGGGGTGAGCAATCTCGATACCGACGACATGGAGGAGTTGCTCGAACAGGGCGGCGGTGCCTGCGCGGTGGATCAGGTGCTCTACAACCCCACGCGCCGTGGTGCGGAATATGATCTGTTTCCATATCTGGCAGAGCACAAAATCCCGATCATGGCCTATAGCCCCATCGAGCAGGCGCGGCTGCCTCGCTCGGGCGCGCTCGGTGTGGTGGCGCGCAAGCATGGGGTCGATCCCTACCAGATCGCGCTCGCCTGGGTGATCCGCCGCCCGGATGTAATCGCCATTCCCAAGGCCGGAACGCCGGATCATGTGCGGGCCAATATCGCTTCCGCCGACATCGTGCTGGATGCCGAGGATCTGGCCGCCATCGACGCGGAATTCCGCCCGCCCACCCGCAAGCGCGGCCTGGAAATGCTCTGAGGCGCGGGCGTTACGGCAGAGCGCGGGCGATCAGGACCGCGTCGATGTCGGGAATATCGCGCTTGAGCTGGCCTTCCATCCGGGCCAGCACCTGGGAGACTTCGCCCATGCTCCGCTCTGGCGCGAACCCGACGGTGATCTCCACATGAGCGATGCGCCCGGAGCGGCGCGTTCGAACACCCAGCAGGGCATCGTAATCGTCGAAGAAAAGCGCGAGTGCCCGGTTCACCTTGTGCTGGATCGGCTCGGCGAGTGAACGGTCCAGCAGATCGGGCAGGGCGTCGCGCACCATGGACGCCCCCACCACAGCCATGAAGCCGGCACCGATCAGCCCGCCGATAAGATCCGCCGTGCGCGCGATGGCGGGATCGGATGAGAGCGCGTCGATGACGACGCACACCACCACCGGGGAAGAGGCCACGGCCTTGGCGACATGGGCGCGCAACTGGGCCTGCACGATCATCGACCCGCCAGCCCGGCTGGCCTTCCACAAAGGCACGATGGGTCCCGCGTTCACCAGAAAATTATAGCCTACGAGCACGATGGCGGCGCCCGCCCAAAAATCGTCCTTGGGCTCTCCGCCGCCTTCACCGAAGGCCCGGCTGACGATGAAGCCGGCTGCCAGCACCAGCAGGACGCCGATCAAGAAGCCGAGGCCGCGCTCCACTTTTCCGATGCCGTATTCATAGCTTGAAACCCGGCCGCGATGCAGGTTGCGCAGGGTCTGGAGCGAGGCCGTGGCGACTACCAGCAGCAGCGTGCCGCGCAGCATCTCCGACAGCATGGACAGCGAGCCGATGACCAGCGCGGCGATTCCATAGGGAACCGCAAGGCTCAGATCGAGCAGGATGGCGATGAGGATCGCGCGCTCGGCGTCGCGCTCGTTCGCGCTGGGCAGGCGAAGGAGGGAGAGCGTTTCCATCAGCGAACCGCCAGCGGCCCGCGCATCACGAGCTTCTCGCCGCGAATCTCGAAACTGTCGAGCCGTTGGAGAAAGCTCATGCCCAGCAGGCTGGTGCGCAGGACCCCGGCGGGCGAGACGAGGGCCGGCACCCGCCGTTCCACGATGGTGCCGATGGTGATCTTGTCGAGAACCACCGAGGCTGCCTTGGTGCGCCCGTTCGCGGTGTCCACCGGCACGTCATATTTCAGGAAATCCACCGGAAGGCCGGCGGAACGCGCCGCTTCCAGCGTGAGCACCACGGAGGAGGCTCCGGTATCCACCAGCATATGCACCGGCGAATCGTTGATCGCGGCCCGGACAGCGAAATCCCCGTCGGCGCCGCGCGCGATCTCCACTGTCGCGGTCGGGCCGTTGCCAGCGCCCACATAGCCCGGAATGAGCTGCACCAGCACTTTGTCGGCCACCTGCCGCAGCGGGTCGCGATAGGTGTAGCCCATGGCCAGAACCACAGCGACGATCACCCAGAACAGAGCCGCCATCAGCGCTTCGCCGATGCGGCCGCGGAACATCGACCACGCGACCGCGCCGACGAAGATGAGAATCGCGAATTTCGAAATCAGGCTCGCGAACTGGCTCAGGTCGAGCCCCGCCACCTCGCCCTGCTCATGATGGACGGCAAGCACGATCACGCCGCCGAACAGGCCCAGCAGCAGAATCCACAGAAGACGGTCGCCGCGCATGTCTCAATCCGCAAAGGCTTCGGGGCGTTGCTGGCGCAGGCGTTCAAGCCGGGCCGGCAATTGATCCATCACGGCGGCGCGCCGTTCGGCCGACATGGAGATCCAGGCGCCGATCTCCTGCGTCGTCCGCCCGCATCCCAGGCACAGGCTGGACAAGGGATCGACTTGGCAGATTTTCACGCACGGCGTCGCGATGGCCTGCGATGCGGCGGCAGGTCCGCCAGGGAAGGGGGAGGGGAAAACGGATTTGGCGTCGCTCATCTGCGCTCTTCGGGCCGTCGCGGGCCGCTCAACCGGGGTGGCGGATGCCTCAAACGGCCTTCGCGAACATAAGCACCGCCAGCAGGAAGGCAATCTCCGCCACTTGCTGCGTGGCACCCGCGACATCGCCCGTCTGGCCGCCGATCAGGCGCGCTGAAAGCCGTGCCATCGCAAATCCGGCCAGGGCCGGGGCGATCAGACCCGCAAAGGTGGCGCTCACGCCGAAGCTCGGCACCAGCAGGACGGCCACGACGAGCGCGGCCATGAGCGCACAAGCCATTGCGGCATCGGCGCCGGGCTGTCCCGCACCCGCAGAAGCGCCATCCACACGCGCGGGCGGCAAAACCTGAAGCAGAACAATTCCCGCCGCCCGCGAGGCCGCGCCGGCCGCGACCAGCGCAAGCACAGCGCGCACCGGCCCGCCGAGCACCAGCAGCGCCTCGAGACTTGCAACCCTGATCAAAAGTGAGAGAGCAAGCGCACACGCGCCATAGGTGCCGATGCGGCTGTCGCGCATGATCTCAAGCCGCCGGTCCCTGTCACGGCCTCCGCCGAAGCCGTCCGCCGTATCGGCGAGACCATCCTCATGGAAGGCACCGGTGGCCAGCACCAACGTGGCGATGGAGAGGCATGCGGCGAGAAAGGGCGGGAAGCCGAGGGCCGACGCCAGAAGCAGCACCGCGGCGCCAAACAGGCTGATGGCGGCACCGGCCAAGGGAATCGCATAGGCGATGCGCGCGAGAGGCGGCGCGCCGAAAGGCATGTCCTCCCCGTTCCGGGCCGGCACAGGCAGCCGCGAGAAGAAGCGCAGAGCGACGAACAGGTCCTCGACGAGGCGATTGCGGGTCATGCGCCGGATCCGGTACGGCCGCGCAGTTCGGCGGCGGCTCTTTGGGACCCTTATTTGCGCCTTGGGTCAAGCAGGTGCGCACAAGCTGGCGCGTCGCGTTTGCATTCGGCTGCTCGGCCGGTATAGTCCCGCCGCTTCGCCCGGCCTTGTGCCACCTGCGCGCGGCCTGGCCTTTCTTCAGATAGAACGAGGATGCACATGTTCATTACGCCCGCTTTCGCCCAGGGCGCCACGGCCGCCGGCGGCGGGACCGACATGCTCATTCAGCTTGCCCCGTTCCTCTTGATCTTCGTGGTCATGTATTTCCTGATCCTGCGTCCCCAGCAGAAGCGCGCCAAGGCGCATCAGGAAATGGTGAACTCCCTGCGCCGCGGCGACGTGGTGGTCACGGCAGGTGGTTTGGTTGGCAAGGTTGCGCGTGTGGTCGACGAGGCCGAGGTCGAGTTGCAGATCGCCGACAATGTGAAGGTGCGCCAGCTGCGCTCGCAGATCACAGTCGTACGGTCCAAGGCCGAACCCGCTAAGGATGAGGCGGCCTCCTGAGGCCGTAGAATCGCAAGACGATGCTGCACTTTTCCCGGCTAAAGACGACGGCGATTCTCGTCATCACGGCGATCGGTATTCTGTTCGCCCTTCCCAATCTGCTTCCGCCAGCCGCCTTGGCGGTGCTGCCGTCGTGGCTCGCGTCAAGCCGCGTGACGCTCGGCCTTGACCTTCAGGGCGGCTCGCACATCCTCCTGGAGGTGGACGGCGCGGCCCTGCGCAAGGAGCGGGCCGAGCAGATCCGGGACGAGGTTCGCAATGTGCTGCGCGAGCAGCGCATCGGCTATAGCGGGCTGACGATTCGCGACACCGCGATCCAGCTTCGTCTGCGCGATCCAAACGACACGACCAAGGCGGTGGCGGAGCTGCGCAAGCTCGCGGCGCCCATCACCAATACCCTGCTCGGCGGTAGCACCGGCGAAATGGACCTCACGGTCTCCAGCGCGAGCGAGGGGGCAGTTACCGTCACCCTGACGGATGCGGGGCTCACCGCCCGCATCCGCTCGGCGGTCGATCAGTCGATCGAGATCATCCGCCGCCGTATCGACCAACTCGGCACTGTGGAACCAAACATCCAGCGCCAGGGCGCGGACCGCATTCTGGTGCAGGTCCCCGGCCTTCAGGACCCGCAACGCCTGAAGGCCCTGCTGGGCCAGACCGCCAAGCTGTCGTTCCGCATGGTGGACCAATCCATGTCGCCCCAGCAGGCGCTGGAAGGCCGCGCGCCGCCGGATTCCGAAGTGCTCCAGGGCCAGGACGGCATTCCTTACCTGGTGGAGAAGCAGGTTCGCGTTTCGGGTGAGGATCTGGTGGATGCCCAGCCCGGCTTCGACCAGAACACGCGTCAGCCCATCGTCACCTTCCGCTTCAATTCCAACGGCGCCCGCCGCTTCGCCGCGACCACGCAGGCGGCGGTCGGCCAGCCATTCGCGATCGTGCTCGACAATCAGGTGATCTCAGCGCCGCGTATCAACGAGCCGATTCTTGGTGGATCGGGCCAGATCTCCGGTTCCTTCACCGTGCAGCAGGCCAACGACCTCGCCATCCTGCTGCGGGCCGGCGCGCTGCCGGCACCGCTGAAGGTGGTGGAGGAGCGCACCGTCGGCCCCAGCCTCGGGCAGGATTCCATCGAGGCCGGAAAGCTTGCCGCGTTTGTGGCCGCCGGGCTGGTCGCGGTATTCATGGTTGCCGTCTACGGCCTGTTCGGCCTTTTCGCGCTGGTCGCCCTGGCGGTGCACGTCACCTTGATGTTCGCCCTGCAATCGGTACTCGGCGCGACGTTGACGCTTCCCGGCATCGCCGGCGTGGTGCTCACCATCGGCATGGCGGTGGATTCCAACGTCGTGATCTTCGAGCGTATCCGCGACGAGGCCCGCGAGGGCCGCTCCGCCATCGCCGCCATCGACAAGGGCTTCACCCACGCGCTCGGCACCATCATGGACGCCAACGTGACCTCCCTTGCCACGGGCTCCATTCTGTTCCTGCTGGGCGGCTCGGGCCCGGTGCGCGGCTTCGCCGTCACCTATATCCTTGGCCTTCTGACCACCGTGTTCACTGCTTACACCCTCACCCGGCTCATGATCGCATGGTGGGTGAAATGGCAGCGCCCGGCGAAGCTGCCCATCTGAAGGTGCGCCGTAAATGCCTTTGATCGATTATATCCCGGCGCAGACCCACTTCGGTTTCATGCGCCTGCGCCATGTCACCTTTCCGCTTTCGGCGGCGGCGATGGTGCTGGCTCTCGTGTGCTTCGCCACCTTCGGCTTCAACCTCGGCATTGATTTCCGGGGCGGCACGCTGGTGGAGGCGCAGACCAGCCAGGCGGCGGCCGACATTTCCGGCCTGCGCGAACATCTCGGCGACCTCGAGCTGGGCGATGTCCAGATCCAGGAATTCGGTTCCCCCCGCGACGTGCTGATCCGCGTCGGCGAGGCCGGCACCTCTGATGCCGCCCAGCAGGCGATCGTCGGCAAGATCTCCTCCGCCCTGGGCACGGACTACACCATCCGCCGGGTGGAGACGGTGGGCCCGAGCGTGTCGGCGGAGCTGGTGCGCCAGTCCATCATCGCCCTGCTGCTGGGCGCGGTGGCGGTGCTGGTCTATCTGTGGTTCCGCTTCGAATGGCAGTTCGCGGTGGGCGCTATTGCCACCACGGCGCACGATATCTTCGTGACGCTGGCGATCTATTCGATTCTCGGGATCGATTTCGATCTGACCTCGATCGCCGCCATCCTCACCATCATGGGCTATTCGCTCAACGATACGGTCGTGGTGTATGATCGTATCCGCGAGATGCTGCGCCGCTATAAGCGCATCCCCCTGCCGGAGATGCTCGACCTCTCGGTGAACGCGACCTTCTCGCGGACTATCATCGTCTCCCTCACCACCTTCCTGGCGACGCTGGCGCTTTATTTCTTCGGCGGGGAAGTGCTGCGCGGCTTCTCCCTCGCCATGGCAGTGGGCATCATCGTTGGCACCTATTCCACCATCTTCGTCGCGGCGCCGATGCTGATTCACCTTGGCCTACGCCCCAGCGCGGTGGAGGGCGAGAAGAAGCCGCAGGGCATCGCCGCGCGGGTCGATGAAGTGATGGCGCCCTTGACGGAGGAGGCGGAAATCCTGCCAGCCACCCCCGATGCGCCGAAGCCCGCACCCGTTCCCTCGGCGAGTCGCGCACGCTCGCGCGGCAAGCCGCGCAAATAGCAGGCGAGGCGGCCCAAGATGGCGGAGCAGAAAACCGAGGCGTTCCTGCCCCGCCAGGTTCCCATCGACGGCTATGGGGACCGTTTCTTTCATTTTTCCGGCATGTCCCATTCAGGGTCGATCCTGGCACTGCCGTCCGGGATCCGGCCCTGGGCGGTCGAGACCTTCTCCTCCCTCGATGCGGCGGCACTCGCGCCGATCATCGCGGAAGCCAAGGCGTTCGAGCTGCTGTTCCTGGGCACGGGCCGCGATCCGGCGCATCTGCCGGAGCGGCTGAAGGAGCGGTTGCGCGCAGCGCACCTGCGCTTTGAACTTATGCCGACGCCGGCCGCCGCCTCCACCTATAATGTGCTGCTGGCCGAAGGCCGGCGCGTGGGCGCGGCGTTGATCGCATTCTGAGACCTTGAGGCGCGTCATGAGCGAAGATTCCGGCGCATTCGCTGCGCCTGATCTGGAAACCGCCTATTCCCATTGCGCCGATCTCATTCGCGCTCACGACCGCGACCGATTTCTCGCCGCTTTGTTCGCCGCCTCGGCGCCCCGCCGCCACCTTATGGCGCTCTATGCCTTCAACCTGGAAGTGGCGCGGGTCCGCGAGGTGGTGCGCGAGGCGCTGCCCGGTGAAATGCGCCTGCAATGGTGGCGCGAAATCATCGAGGGGCTGGGACGTGGCGATGTTTCCGGCCATCCGGTCGCGGCAGCCATGCTCGACACCATCGCCGTCTGCGACCTGCCGCGCGGCGCTCTGCTGAACCTGATCGATGCCCGCACCTTCGATCTTTATGACGATGCCATGCCCACGCTCCACGACCTGGAGGGCTATGCGGGTGAAACCTCGTCGGTGCTGATCCAGCTCGGCGCGACGATCCTTCTGGGCCGCGCCGATCCCGCCCTCGCCGATGCGGCCGGCCATGCGGGGGTGGCGATCGCGCTCACCGGCCTGATGCGGGCGCTGCCGCTGCATGCGGCGCGCGGCCAGTGCTTTCTGCCGCTCGACGTGCTCCAGCGCCATGGCCTCACACGCGAGGATGTGGTGAGGCGAAAAGCGGGTCCCGGCATTGCCGCTGTGCTCGCCGAATTGCGCGCGCGGGTGGCCCATCACTTGAAGGCGGCGCACGCCGCTTTGCCGCGCGTGCCAGCGCAGGCGGTACCCGCCTTTTTGCCGCTGGCGTTGGTCGCCGGTGACATGAAGGCGCTGGCGCGGGCCGGCGATCCGTTCACCCGCATCGTCGGTCTTCCGCCCTTTGTGCGGGCCTGGACGCTGTGGCGCGCGGCCGCGAAGGCGCGCGCCGGCCGCGACTGGATCAAGCCGCCGGCCGCGTTATCCGGTCGGTAAGGTTGAGCCTGCCGCGCGCGATCTGATCCACCAGCTCGCGGGTGACCTGCGAGCCGGAGAGGCTTTCCAGCATCTCGATCTGGTTACGCGCCACCAGCAGCAGCAAATCGTCCCGCACCACGCCATTATTATCGCGCGGCAGCAACGGCACGAGTTGCAAATGGTCGAGATGCGAGCGGTCGGGCAAGGCCGTGGCCAAATGGGCGCGCAGCGCCTCGGCGGTCAGATCGCCGCTCGCCTCGACGAAGGCATAGAGGCCGACCTTGCCGCCAAGCGTCTGGAAATCCGCCATGTGCACGTCGCTCACCGCCGGATGGGCCAGCAGCGCCTCCGCGATGCGCGGCCCCACCTGCGTCACGCGCGGCCCGCGTCCTTCGGTATCCGAATAGGACATGAGCCGGCGGGTCACGAAGCGGTAGACCCGCTTGCCGGTGGCCATCCACACGCGGGCAAAGCCGCTCTTCGTCGCCAGCATCTTGCGTTCGCGCGCGGTCAGCGCGTTGGGGCAATAGGTGCGCTTGTGCTTGAGCAGATGGCGCACGTCCTCATAGGCGAGGATGCGGCCCAGCCGCGAGCGGCGCGATATCGGCAGCGCCAGCTGGAAATCCATCAGCCAAGCCTCGCCATCCGCGCCGCGCAGCCAATTCTGCTGCTTGGCGAGGTCGTTATGGGCGAAACCCGCAGCATGCAGCGTGCGCAGCGCCGCCTTGGCGGACCGGAAGAATCCGAGATCGCCATAGGGCCGCGCGATTTGCAGCGGCGCCCCCTCGATCCACCCGCGCACCAGGAAGCGACGCCCCACCGCCAGAAGGGGCGTGGTGACGCCCGTGGCGCTGACGCGTTCCAGGGCCTTCACCTCGCCGGCGGCGAGACGCGCGGCGATCGGAAAGAACCAGGGCGAGACTGCATTCCACCGACGCAGAACGGCGGGATGTTCCGCGCCTGACTGGTCGATCCAGGTGCCGCGCTCGACGGTCGAGAATACGTCGCGCTTGAGCACGGTATCCACGGTGAAGCGGGCGAGGTCGGCCTTGTGCTCGACCGGGGTGAAAGGGCGCAGGTGCCTGGGCATGTGCGCCTCTTAAGCCGCCTCGGCCGGGCTGTCGAGCCAGGCATCCAGGTCCGCGAGCGCGCGCGCGGCGATGGCGTGCTTTTTCGCCAGGGTCTTTTCCGTGCCGCGCAGACGCTTTCCGTCCTCCCCCTTGGGATTGATTTCAAGCGGAGGGAACAGGCCGAAATTGATGTTCATGGGCTGGAACGAGCGTGGGCCGGAGTCGATGGTCTCGATATGGCCGCCGGTAATATGGGCGAGCAGCGCCCCATGGGCCGTGGTCAGTGGCGGCAGGCTCAGTTCCTCCCCCCGCCGCTCAGCTGCGGCAAAGCGTCCAGCCAGCAGGCCGACGGCCGCGCTTTCCACATAGCCTTCGCAGCCGGTGATCTGGCCGGCGAAGCGCAAGCGCGGATCGGCCTTCAGGCGCAGCGTGCCGTCCAGCAGGCGCGGCGAATTGAGATAAGTGTTGCGGTGCAGGCCGCCGAGGCGGGCGAACTCGGCATTCTCCAGTCCGGGAATGGTGCGGAACACCCGCACCTGCTCGCCGTACTTCAGCTTGGTCTGGAAGCCCACCATATTATAGAGCGTGCCGAGCTTGTTATCCTGGCGCAGTTGGATGATGGCGTGGGCCTTCACGTCCGGCGCATTGGGATTGGTCAGGCCGACCGGCTTCATCGGGCCGAAGCGTAGGGTCTCGCGCCCGCGTTCTGCCATCACCTCGATGGGCAAGCAGCCGTCGAAATAGGGCGTCTTGGCTTCGAAATCGCGGAGCGGTGCCTTCTCTCCGGCCAGCAGGGCGTCGATGAAGGCCTCGTACTGGTCCTTGTCGAGCGGGCAATTGATATAGTCGGCGCCCGTGCCGCCGGGGCCAACCTTGTCGTATCGCGACTGGAACCAGGCCTTGCTCATGTCGATGCTGTCGAAATGAACGATCGGCGCGATGGCGTCGAAGAAGGCGAGGGCGGTCTCGCCCGTCAGCTCCAGCACCGATTGCGCCAGAGCCGGCGAGGTGAGGGGGCCGGTGGCGATGATCACCTTGTCCCACTCCGAGGGCGGCAGGCCGGCGATTTCCTCGCGGCGGATTTCCACCAGCGGATGGGATTCGAGCGCCGCCGTCACCGCTTCCGCAAAACCCACACGGTCCACGGCGAGCGCGCCGCCCGCCGGCACCTGATTGGCGTCCGCGCATTTCAGGATCAGCGAGCCGGCGCGGCGCATCTCCGCATGGAGGACGCCCACGGCATTGCCCTTGGGATCGTCCGAGCGAAAGGAATTGGAGCACACCAATTCCGCCAAGGCCTGCGTGTGATGCGCTTCCGTGGTGCGCACCGGGCGCATTTCGTGCAGCACCACCGGCACCCCGCGCGTCGCCAGTTGCCACGCCGCTTCCGAGCCGGCGAGGCCGCCACCGATCACATGCACCACGCGTTGTTCCGTCATGAGCCGTCCTGAAACCGGGCAAAGCATCCCGGTGCGGGGCCGCCTGAAGCGCGCCCGAAAAGCCGATCTGGCTCAATGCCCGAACATGGCGGCAGCTTCAAGATGCGCGCACGCGTCATCCCTCCGCGACATCGCCGGAATGGGGGAAAAACGCCCCTCAAACGAAAAAGGCCCCCGAATCGGGGGCCCTTGTCGTCCGTCTAGGCGGACGGATCAGGCGGCGAGGGACGCCTGACGCGCGATAGAACGGATTTCCGAGCGGCTGACATTTATATCGCCAAGCGCGCGGTCATCGAGCTGGGACAGTTCGGCAACCGTACGATTATAAGCCTGCCAACGGCGAACCTGGCGGGCAAGAAGACCCCAAAGCAACATGATTTCTCTCCTTTGTGCGGCCGGCACTTTCGTGCTCCGCATCGTTGGGGAAGAGATAAGCCTGTTCGGAGCCATAGCCAATGCATGTTGCCGCAACGCAGCATTGCGGCAATCGCATATAATTTATACCAGCTGATAACTTTTGTGGCAGGCGCATGGCTAGAAATGCCCAACTCCAAGGCTTTTCGCGGGGGCCGCCAATCGACGATCGCGTGCACCCGCCGGTTCGCCCGGAGGGTAAAGCGCGCCCAACCGCCCACCGCCGTTGCACTGCATCATTGTGCCGGCGGGATGAAGCCCGACCTTGATCTTAGCTGGGAAAACCGGTGGCGGCTTACTCCGCCGCCGCCTGCCGCCGGCCGCGCCTGACCTTCGGCGGCAGCGCCGGAACCTTGGATTTCATGGGGCGCCGCGCCAGAACCTCCGCCAGGAAGGCGCCCGTGTGGGACCGTTTCGAGCGGGCGATTTCCTCGGGCGGACCCACCGCCACGATTTCACCGCCGCCGTCTCCGCCCTCCGGGCCGATGTCGATCACCCAGTCGGCGGTCTTGATGACCTCGAGATTGTGCTCGATCACTGCCACGGTGTTGCCCTGCTCCACCAGTTCGTGGAGCACCTCCAGCAACTTCGCCACATCATGGAAATGCAGGCCGGTGGTGGGCTCGTCCAGGATATAGAGAGTGCGCCCCGTGGCGCGCTTGGACAATTCCTTGGCCAGCTTCACCCGCTGCGCCTCGCCGCCCGAAAGCGTATTGGCCTGCTGGCCGACCTTGATATAGCCGAGCCCGACCCGCGAGAGCGTCTCCAGCTTCTCGCGCACGCTCGGCACCGCCTTGAAGAAATCGGCGCCCTCGTCCACCGTCATATCGAGCACGTCGGCGATGGATTTGTCCTTGAAGGTGACTTCCAGCGTCTCGCGATTGTAGCGCTTGCCCTTGCAGACGTCGCAGGTCACGTACACGTCGGGCAGAAAATGCATCTCGATCTTGATGACGCCGTCGCCCTGGCAGGCCTCGCAGCGCCCGCCCTTGACGTTGAAGGAGAAGCGGCCCGGTCCATAGCCGCGCGCCTTGGCCTCCGGCAGGCCGGAAAACCATTCGCGCATGGGCGTGAAGGCGCCGGTATAGGTGGCCGGATTGGATCGCGGCGTGCGGCCGATGGGCGACTGATCGATGTCGATGACCTTGTCGAGATGCTCCAGCCCCTCCAGCTTGTCGAACGGGGCCGGCGCTTCGCTCGCATTGTTCAGCCGCCGCGCCACGGCCTTGTATAAGGTGTCAATGAGCAGCGTGGATTTGCCCCCGCCCGAAACACCGGTCACGCACGTGAACAGGCCGAGCGGGATCTCCGCCCGCACATTCTTCAGATTGTTGCCGCGCGCGCCGACCACCGCGAGCATCTTGCGCGGGTTCGGCTGGCGGCGCGTCGGGACGCCCACGGACAGGGCGCCGGTGAGATATTGTCCGGTCAGCGAATTGGGGTCAGCCATGACCTGCGCCGGCGTGCCCTGGGAGACGATGCGCCCGCCATGCACCCCAGCGCCGGGGCCGACGTCCACCACATAATCGGCGGCAAGGATGGCGTCCTCGTCATGCTCGACCACGATCACGGTATTGCCCAGCTCCCGCAGGCGCTTCAGCGTCTCGAGCAGGCGCGCGTTGTCGCGCTGGTGCAGGCCGATGGACGGCTCGTCCAGCACATAGAGCACGCCGGAGAGGCCGGAACCGATCTGGGACGCAAGGCGGATGCGCTGGCTCTCACCGCCGGACAGCGTGCCGGAGGAGCGGGCGAGGGTGAGATATTCCAGCCCCACGTCCATCAGGAAGCGCAGCCGGTCGCGGATCTCCTTGAGGATACGCACCGCGATCTCGTTCTGCTTCGCGCTCAGCAACGCGGGCAGCGCCTCGAACCATGCGCTCGCGGCGCGCACGGACAGCGCGCCAGCCTCGCCGGCATGCATGCCGCCGACCTTCACCGCCAAAGCCTCCGGCTTCAGGCGATAGCCGTGGCAGACCGCGCAGGGCACGGTGGAGAAATATTTCGAAATCTCCTCGCGCGCCCAGTCGCTTTCGGTTTCCTTCCAGCGCCGGTCGAGATTGCGC
The DNA here is from genome assembly GCF_043195105.2 of Roseixanthobacter finlandensis. NCBI lineage: Bacteria > Pseudomonadati > Pseudomonadota > Alphaproteobacteria > Hyphomicrobiales > Xanthobacteraceae > Roseixanthobacter > Roseixanthobacter finlandensis. The sequence continues at coordinate 2,466,727 of NZ_CM195536.1, forward strand.
ACGATGCCTTCGAAGGTCTTGTGGGTCTCGTAGGCGCGCAGGCCGTCGTCATAGGCGAAGGCGATCTGCTCCTCGCCGGAGCCGTAGAGAATCACGTCCCGCGCCTTTTCCGGCAGGTCGGCGAACGGCACCGTGAGCTTGAATTTGTAATGCTTGGCGAGCGCGTCCAGCGTCTGCCCATAATAAGGCGAGGTGGATTTCGCCCAAGGGGCGATGGCGCCCTGCTTCAGGGTGCGGGATTTGTCCGGCACCACGAGATCGGGATCAATGGTCTGCTCGACGCCGAGCCCGTCGCAGGCCGGGCAGGCGCCGAACGGATTGTTAAACGAGAACAGCCGCGGCTCGATTTCCGAAATGGTGAAGCCGGAGACCGGGCAGGCGAACTTTTCCGAGAACATGATGCGCTTGGGCGCGCCGTCCTCGTCCTTCTCGTCGGCGAATTCGACCACGGCGATGCCGTCGGCGAGCCCAAGCGCGGTTTCGAAACTGTCGGCGAGGCGGGTCGCGATATCGCCCCGCACCACTAGGCGATCTACCACCACATCGATGTCGTGCTTGAACTTCTTGTCCAGCGCGGGCGCCTCGGCGATCTCGTGGAACGTGCCATCGAGCTTCACGCGCTGGAAGCCCTTCTTCAGGAACTCCGCCAGTTCCTTGCGATATTCGCCCTTGCGCCCGCGCACCACCGGCGCCAGCAGATAAAGCCGGGAGCCTTCGGGCAGGGCCAGCACACGATCCACCATCTGGGATACGGTCTGGCTCTCGATGGGCAGGCCGGTGGCGGGCGAATAGGGGATGCCGACCCGCGCCCAGAGCAGGCGCATATAGTCGTAGATCTCGGTCACCGTGCCCACGGTGGAGCGCGGGTTCTTCGAGGTGGTCTTCTGCTCGATGGAAATTGCGGGCGAGAGGCCGTCGATCTGGTCGACGTCCGGCTTCTGCATCATCTCCAAGAACTGGCGGGCATAGGCCGAGAGGCTTTCCACATAGCGCCGCTGGCCCTCAGCATAGATCGTGTCGAAGGCAAGCGAGGATTTTCCAGAGCCGGACAGGCCCGTGAAAACGACGAGGCTATCGCGGGGGATATCCAGGTCGACGTTCTTCAAATTGTGCTCGCGCGCGCCGCGTACGGAAAGCAGACGGGCATCTCGGCGCTCGGACGGCGAAGAGGGCATGCGGGGAGGGGGCGCGCGATCAGTCATGAGGCTCGGGCTTAGGGTAAGCGGGGCAGTGAGGGCGAAAGCGTCCGGCAAGCGGAGCGCGGCGTCTTCCGGCCCGCCACCTTGGTTAATTTAGGACACGGTGTGCGCTGCGGTAGGGAACGTAAGCCGAACATAGGTATCAAAACCGAAAAAAGGAATGCACAGGCTTCAGACTCATCTTGCGGCCAGTGTGCGCGATTGCTAGAACAGATCAAGAACATTTGCATTCAGGCTTCGGCCTTAGGGACCTTTTGGTGGAAAAGGCACGGGCGCCCCTCGCTTCGCACAAGGGGGGCGCTAGGGTGCAGCTTCGGTTCAGCCGGCATCGCCCGGCACGCAAGACAGGGAGCGGGCGATGGCCGGCAGCGTCAATAAGGTGATCCTGATCGGCAATCTGGGCCGCGACCCGGAAATCCGTTCCTTCCAGAACGGCGGGCGGGTGGCGAGCTTCTCCATCGCCACGTCCGAGACTTGGCGCGACAAGGCCTCGGGCGAGCGCAAGGAGCGCACCGAATGGCACCGCATTTCAGTGCTTAACGAAAATCTGGTTGGCGTGGTGGAGCGCTTCGTGAAGAAGGGCTCCAAGGTCTATATCGAGGGCCAGCTCGAGACCCGCAAATATGAGAAGGATGGCCGCGAGCAATATACCACCGAAGTGGTGCTGCGCCCCTATCGCGGCGAGCTCACCCTTCTGGATGGGCGTAGCGGCGGCGGTTCGAGCGAGGGCGGCGGCGACGAATATGCCGGCGGCTCCGATTTCGGCTCATCAAGCCCGATGGGTGCAGGCGGCGGTTCGTTCGGAGGTGGCGGCGGCAGCTATGGGGGCGGTTCCGGGGGGCGCCGGTCCGGTGGTGGTGCAGGCTCGAGTTCGGGTTCGGGCGGCAGCCGCCCCTCCGACGACATGGATGACGAAATCCCATTCTGACCGGGATCTGTGGCTTCCCGGGTTTTTAATTCTCCGGATTTCCAAGAGGTTCCGAACTGGCGGGGAGGCGATGGCGCGCCCGCCAGCTCGGGCATTTCCCCCCGTTTGGAGGTGCTGTGGCGGTACAAGAGGGGGCACGGCGGTGCAGAACTTGAGACCACCGCTATAAGGCATTGTAAAATCGAGGATATTTATACCCGCGCCGACGGTCTTTCGCTGGCGTGACAGCTGTGAATCGGCTAAAAGACAGGGCTTACAAGCTCATTATGAGAGACCCGTCTTTTGGCTGACAACGAGACGCCGCGACAGGGAGGCGACCTGCCTTCCGACATCCGGCCCGTATCCATCACCGAAGAATTGTCCCGCTCCTATCTCGACTACGCCATGAGCGTGATCGTCGCGCGGGCGCTGCCGGACGTGCGCGACGGGCTCAAGCCGGTGCATCGGCGCATTTTGTTCTCCATGCACGAGAACGGCTACGAGTGGAACAAATCCTATCGCAAGTCGGCTCGCGTGGTTGGCGACGTGATCGGTAAGTACCATCCCCATGGCGACCAGTCGGTCTATGACGCCCTGGTGCGCATGGCCCAGCGCTTCTCCATGCGGCTTCCCCTGGTGGACGGCCAGGGCAATTTCGGCTCCGTGGACGGCGATCCGCCAGCCGCTATGCGTTACACCGAGGTGCGGCTGGAGAAGGTCGCCAACGCGCTGCTGGACGATCTCGACAAGGACACTGTCGACTATCAGGAAAACTACGACAACAGCGAGCGCGAACCCTCGGTCCTTCCGGCCAAGTTCCCGAACCTGCTGGTCAACGGCGCCGGCGGCATCGCGGTCGGCATGGCGACCAATATCCCGCCGCATAATCTTGGCGAAATCATCGACGCCGCGCTGGCTCTGATCGACGATCCTTTGCTGGATCCCGAGGCTTTGCTGGATGTCGTGCCCGGTCCGGATTTCCCCACCGGCGCCCTCATTCTCGGCCGTTCCGGAATCCGTCAGGCCTATTTGACGGGGCGCGGCTCGATCATGATGCGGGCCAAGGTCTCCATCGAGACCGTCCGCAAGGACCGCGAAGCGATCATCATCACCGAGATCCCCTATCAGGTGAACAAGGCGACGATGATCGAAAAGATCGCGGAGTTGGTGCGCGAGAAGCGCCTCGAAGGCATCGCCGAAATCCGCGACGAATCCGATCGCGAGGGAATGCGCGTCTACATTGAAATCAAACGCGATTCCCAAGCCGATGTGGTATTGAACAACCTTTACCGCATGACGCCGCTGCAAACCTCGTTCGGCGTCAACATGGTGGCGCTGTCCGGCGGTCGCCCCTCCGTCATGACGCTTCATGACATGCTCACAGCCTTCATTTCCTTCCGGGAAGAGGTGGTGAGCCGGCGTACGAAATTCCTGCTCCGCAAGGCGCGCGATCGCGCCCATGTGTTGGTGGGCCTGGCCATCGCCGTCGCCAATATCGATGAAGTTATTCGCTTAATTCGGGCCGCGCCCGATCCTGCAAGTGCGCGCGAAGCCCTCATGGGGCGCGATTGGCCGGCTAAGGATATGGCCCCACTGATCGAGCTGATCGCCGATCCGCGCCACACGCTCGCTGCCGACGGCACCTATCGGCTTTCGTTCGAACAGGCGCGCGCCATCCTCGATCTGCGCTTGCAGCGCCTGACCGCCCTAGGGCGTGACGAGGTCGCGGACGAACTCAACAAACTTGCCGTCGAAATTGCCGATTACCTCGAAATTCTGGCTAGTAGAGCGCGAATTCAGCAGATTGTTCGCGACGAGCTGAATGCCATCAAGGCCGAATTCGGCACGCCGCGCCGCACCGAGATCGTCGAGGGTTTCGGCGACCTTGACGACGAGGATTTGATCCAGCGCGAGGAGATGGTCGTCACCGTCTCACACGCTGGCTATGTGAAGCGCGTGCCGCTTTCCACCTATCGCGCCCAGCGGCGCGGCGGGAAGGGGCGGTCGGCCATGCAGACGCGGGACGAGGATTTCGTCACCCGCCTGTTCGTCGCCTCCACCCATGCCCCGGTGCTGTTCTTCTCCTCCAAGGGGCAGGTCTACAAGCTCAAGGTGTGGCGCCTGCCGGCAGCTGCACCCCAGGCGCGCGGCAAGGCCCTCATCAACATCTTGCCGCTGGATCCCGACGAGCGGATCACCTCCATCGTGCCGCTGCCGGAGGAGAGCGAGGAGCATGGCCGCTGGCAGATCATGTTCGCCACCACCGGCGGTACGGTGCGGCGCAATGAGCTGGCGGATTTCAGCCAGGTCAACCGCAACGGCAAGATCGCGATGAAGCTGGAGGAAGGCGAGTCCATCGCCTCGGTCCAGCTTTGCACGGAGCAGGACGATGTGCTCCTCACCACCGCGAACGGCGCCTGCATCCGCTTCCCGGTCACCGATGTGCGGGTGTTCAAGGGGCGTGATTCGGTGGGCGTGCGCGGTATCCGGCTGGAGGGAGAGGATCGGATCATCTCCATGGCGATCATCTTCCATTCGGATGCGACGCCGGAGCAACGGGCCACCTATCTGCGCATGGCCAATGCCGAACGGCGCGCGCTGGGTGGCGCCGCCGGCACCGCAGCCGAGGAGCCGGCAGCGATCGAGGCCGATGCCGAAGAGGGGGTGACCGAGGGCGCGCAGAGCGAAGGCGCGCTGGACGAAGCCAAGCGCATCCAGATGGCGGCGCTGGAGCAGTTCATCCTGACCCTGTCCGAGAACGGCTACGGCAAGCGGACCTCGTCCTACGAGTATCGCGTGACCGGCCGCGGCGGCAAAGGCATCGTCGCCATGGCGGTGAACGAACGCAACGGCAAGCTCGTCGCCTCCTTCCCGGTGAAGGATCCAGACCAGATCATGTTGGTGACCAATGGCGGCCAGCTGATCCGCTGCCCGGTGGAAGGCATCCGCATCGTCGGCCGTTCCAGCCAGGGCGTCATCGTGTTCAACACGGCGGACGACGAGCACGTCGTTTCGGTCGAGCACATCAGCGAGGACGAGGAGGCAACCGGCCTCTCCGCCGAGCCGGGTGAAGACAACGGCCCGTCCGACGACGCCGGCCCGGCGGAGGGCGGTGAAGCCTGATGTCGGGCGGGGGCCTCATCTCGGCTGAAAACCTGGCCCTGTTCGCGCTCGCCTGCGTGGCGCTCGCCGCGACGCCCGGGCCCAACGTGGCCCTGATTGTCGCCACGGCGCTCAAGCACGGGCGCCGCGCCGGCATGCTCTCCGCCGCCGGGGTCAATGTGGGGCTGGTGCTTCAGCTCACGGTCGTCGCGGCGGGGCTCGCCTGGCTGGTGGAGATTTTCGCCCGTCATTTCGATCTCGTGCGCTATGTCGGTGCCGCCTATCTCGTGTGGCTCGCGGTGCGCCAATGGCGGCAGGCTGGCGCGGGAACGCAGGAAGCCGCGCCCTCCGGCCGGGCCGCCTTCGCGCGCGGCTTGGCTGTGGCCTTCGCCAATCCCAAGACCTTGCTGTTCCACGCGGCTTTCCTGCCGCAGTTCGTGACCGACCCGGCCCATCCGGTGCCGCAGATCGCGCTGCTGGCGGGGATTTTCGCAATGATCGCGCTGGTCGGCGACATGCTCTGGGCAATCGCCGCCGATCACGCGCGCACCGCGCTCAAGGGCCGGTTCGCGCGTGTGGCGGATCGAGTGTCCGCCGTGATCCTGGCGGGGGGCGCCGCGATCCTCTTGGCGGCGGGCCGTCGCTGAGGGAGAGGGCCTCCAGGTCCCGGCGGGGCGGGGCGCCGAACAGGCGGGCATAGTCGCGGGTGAAGTGGGACACGCTCTCATAGCCCACGTCGAACGCCGCCTCGGAAATGGCCACCCTTTCCCCATGCAGCCGCCGCCGCGCCTCTACAAGGCGTAGCCGCTTCTGGAACTGGAGCGGTGAGAGGGACGTCACCGCCTTGAAATGCGCGTGGAAGGACGAGACGCTCATGCCCGCCGCCTCGGCGAGCCGCCCCACCGGGAGCGGGCGGGCATAGTCCGCGCGCAGCAGCGCCACGGCCCGGGAAATCCGTGCCGCATGGCTGTCCGGCAGGCTGAGTTGCCGCAGCATGGGGCCGTGGGGGCCGCGCAGTAGCCAGTAATGCATTTCGCGCAGGATGGAGGGGCGCAGCACCGCGAGTGCGTCGGGCGTGTCCACGAGCCGCACCAGCCGGGCGACGCAGTCCTGCACCGCGACCTGCGTCTCAGCAACGGCAACCCGGGCCACCGGCTGAGGCGGGGACCTCGCAGCGATCTCGCTCATCAACTCCCGCAGCAGTTGCAGGTCGATGTCGAGGGCCACCGCCAGATAGGGTGCCGTGGGGCTCGCCTGCCGCACCCGGCCGGACACGGCGAGGTCCGTGCCCACGATCAGCGTCTCCCCCGCCTTGAACGACCAGGTTTGCATTCCGGAGGTCACGTCCTTCGCCCCTTGGAGAACCAGGCAAAGCAGGGGTCGGTAGAGGGCATGCACATAAGGCGTGGGCGCGCGGGCGCAGGCAAAGCCGATGCCTCCGGCCTCCGCCAGAAGCAGGCCCTCGGGCGCTTGCAGTCCCGCCGTGTGGCGTGTGGCGGCGGCGCGCAGATCCTCGGTCATGGCGGGTTCTTCCCTGGCCCGTGGGGCGGCATGGCGCGGCGCCGCGCCGCGTCACGCGAAGCCGGGCAGGGGGAAGCATAGTCTATTGGCGGCAGGGGAGAAGCGGGTTTGGAGAAATTGGCAAGCCTTCGGCAGCATCCGGCAAGAGGTGCGGAAGGCCGGGCTCTACAAGTCTCCCATCGCTGATGGAGATCGTGTCATGACCCATACCCCCGCTTCTTTCCCTTCCATCGCTCTCGTCACCGGCGGCAGCCGGGGCCTCGGGCGCAGCACCGTGCTGGCCCTGGCGCGCCGAGGCATGGATGTAATCTTCACCTATCATTCCCGCGCCGAGGAGGCCGAGGCGGTGCGCGCCGAGATCGCGGCGCTGGGCCGTACCGGCCTTGCCCTCCAGCTCGATACGGCGCGCTCGGCCACCTTCCCGGCCTTCGCCCAGACCGTGCAGTCGGCGCTCAAGGAGACGTTCGGCGGCGAACGGTTCGACGTCCTCGTCAACAATGCGGGCATCGGGATCCATGCCGCTTTCATGGAGACCACGGAAGAGATGTTCGACCAGCTGGCGAACATCCACCTGAAGGGCACCTTCTTCCTCTCCCAGGCCCTGCTGCCGTTGATGGCCGACGGTGGGCGCATCATTAATTTGTCCAGCGGACTTGCCCGCTTCACCATGCCGGGCTTTGCCGCCTATGCGGCCATGAAGGGCGGCATCGAGGTGCTCACCCGCTACATGGCCGAGGAACTGGGTCCGCGCGGCATCCGCGTCAACACCATCGCTCCCGGTGCCATCGAGACCGATTTCGGCGGTGGACTGGTGCGCGATAATGCGCAGGTCAACGCGATCATCGCCGGCGAGACGGCGCTCGGCCGTGTCGGCGTGGCCGAGGATATCGGCCCCATGATCGCGACCTTCCTGGCGGAAGAGAATCGCTGGGTGAACGGCCAGCGCATCGAGGTGTCGGGTGGCATCCATCTGTGAGGATGCCTGCGCTGTGACCCTAAGGGCGGTGCCGTGTGGCGCCGCCCCATTGCGCGTGGGCGCGGGGCGCGATAACGCTTGCGCCCTATGAGCGCCCAGCAAGCCCACACCACCCGCGCCGCCATTTATGCCGGCTCGTTCGATCCGCCCACCAACGGGCATCTGGACGTGGTGCGCTCCGCGTGCCGCCTGGCCGATCGGCTGGTGCTCGCGGTCGGCATCCATCCCGGCAAGACGCCGCTGTTCACGGCGGCCGAGCGGCTCGACATGCTGCGCGAGGTCTGCGGGCCGGTGGCGGCCGAGGAGGGGGCGGTTCTCGAAGTGGTCACCTTCGACAAGCTGGTGGTGAGCGTGGCGCAGGAGACCGGAGCCGGCCTGCTGATCCGCGGCCTGCGCGACGGCACGGACCTCGACTATGAAATGCAGATGGCGGGCATGAACGGCACGCTCGCGCCGGACATCCAGACCGTGTTCCTGCCGGCGTCCCCGCGGGTGCGCCCCATCACCGCCACCTTGGTGCGGCAGATCGCGTCCATGGGCGGGGACGTGTCCGCCTTCGTGCCGCCGGTCGTGCTTGCGCGGCTGCACGCGAAGTTTCCCAAACGCTGATGTCCAACAGCTGATCGGTTCCAAGGAGAAACCCATGCCCCGCATTCTCGGCCGCGTCCTGGCCGGCCTTGCCGTCGCGCTGATGTTCGTGCTGCCCGCCGCCGCGCAGAGCAAGATCGACCCCCAGAACACCCTTTATCTCGACACGACCTATGGCCGTGTGGTGATCGCGCTGCGCCCGGACATCGCGCCCAAGCATGCGGAGCGGCTGAAGCTGCTCGCCCGCGAAGGCTTCTATAACGGCGTTCCCTTCCACCGCGTCATCGACGGCTTCATGGCGCAGACCGGCGACGGCCAGTATGGCAACGGCACCGGCGGCTCCAAATATCCCAACCTGCCGGCGGAGTTCTCCAAGGTCCCGTTCGAGCGCGGCACCGTGGGCATGGCCCGCTCGTCCTCGCCGGACAGCGCCAATTCGCAATTCTTCATCAATTTCGACGCCACCCCCTCCCTGAACGGCCAATATACCGTGGTCGGCAAGGTGGTGTCGGGCATGGAGTTCGTGGACAAGATCAAGAAGGGTCCCGCGAGCCAGAATGGCGCCGTCGCGAACCCCGACAAGATCATCAAGATGCAAGTGGCTGCGGACGCCAAGTAAGGGCGCCCTCTCACGCAACCGCTCTGTAGAGCGCGGCACCAAAACGCCGCGACACCATCGACCAACCAAGGAGACTGGCCATGGCCGACGAGGTTATCGTTCTCGAAACCACCAAGGGCGAGGTGGTCATTGCCCTGCGTCCCGATCTGGCCCCCGGCCATGTTGCGCGCATCAAGGAACTGGTGGCGGAAGGCTTTTATAACGGTACGCCGTTCCACCGCGTCATCGACGGCTTCATGGCGCAGACCGGCGATCCCACCGGCACCGGCATGGGCGGCTCCGGCAAGAAGCTGAAGGCCGAGTTCAACGCCGAGCCGCACAAGCGCGGCACGGTTTCCATGGCCCGCGCGCAGAGCCCGGATTCGGGTGACAGCCAGTTCTTCATCTGCTTCGGCGATGCCGGCTTCCTCGACCGCCAGTATACGGTGTGGGGCCAGGTGATCTCCGGCATGGAGAATGTGGACAAGATCAAGCGCGGCGAGCCCGTGAAGGATCCCGACAAGATTGTCTCCGCCAAGCTCCAGCCCGCGGCGGCCTGAGCTTCACGCCCAGATGCGGAAACGCCGGCAGCGATGCCGGCGTTTTTGTTTCTGGTCCCCTTGCGGGGAGGGAGATACATCGCAGGCCGATGCAGGCGTCAGCCCTGGCCGTTTTCGCCGCGCCGGCCGTGCTTGAGATAAGGCGGGCGCGGGATCGAGGTGTGCGCCGAGCGCAGCGCCGCCGACCAGCGCTCCCGCAGGTCGTGGAAATAGGGCTCGCCTGGCTCAATGCGATAGCTCAGCTCGGATTCCAGCGTATCGGGGCACAGCACCAGCACATCGATCGGCAGGCCGACGCCGAGATTCGAGCGCATGGTGGAATCCATGGAAATCAGGCTGGTTTTCAGCGCGTCGGCGATTTCCATGTCGAAGGTCACGGCGCGGTCGAGCACCGGCTTGCCATATTTGTGTTCGCCGATCTGAAGGAACGGCGTGTCGGTGGTGCATTCGATGAAATTTCCAGCCGAATAGATCATGAACAGGCGCAGCGGCCCGCCGATGATCTGGCCGCCCAGCAGGAACGACACGTCGAAGCTGACATTGCTCTGTTCCAGCGCATTGCCGTCCACCGTGTGGACCTGCCGGATCGCGCGGCCGACCAATTGGGCGGCCTGGAACATGGTGCGAGCGTCGCGCAATTGCTGACGCTCGCCGGCCTCATGGTCCTCAACACCCTCGTGCAGAAGGCTCAGCACCGACTGGGAAACAGACAGGTTTCCGGCCGAAGCGATGGCGATAACATGGTGGCCGGGCTCCTCGAACACATGGAGCTTTCGGAAGGTGGAGATGTTGTCGAGGCCGGCGTTGGTGCGCGTGTCCGCGATCATCACCAGACCGTCCCGCACCAGCACGCCGCAACAATACGTCATCACCTTCCCCCACCGCAGGCCGGGAGTTATAGCGAGCCTACCCCGCGTGCCGCAATCAGCGTTATGCCCCCCTGGGCAATTCTGTCCGCCTTTTGGCGCAGGCGCGGCAGGAATGCCGCTAATCGCCTTCCGGGACACCGCCGCGACGGAACGGGCCGAGCTCCATCAGTTCCTCCCCCATCTCCGCCACATGGGCGCGTTCGCGCTCCAGATAATGCGCGACGCCGCGCCGCAGACCAGAATCGGCGATCCAATGGGCGGAATAGGTCGGGGTCGGGAGATAGCCGCGCGCCAGCTTGTGTTCCCCTTGCGCGCCTGCCTCCACCACCTTGAGCTTATGGGCGATGGCATAGTCCACCGCCTGATGATAGCAGACCTCGAAATGCAGGAACGGATGTTCCTCGATCGCGCCCCAATAGCGGCCATAGAGGGTTTCGGCGCCAATCATGTTGAGGGCGCCGGCGATGTAGCGCCCCTCCCGCTTCGCCATCACCAGCAGCACCTGATCGGATAGCCGCTCGCCGAGCAGCGAGAAGAATTGGCGATTGAGATAGGGCCGGCCCCATTTGCGCGAGCCGGTATCCATGTAGAAGGCGAAGAAGGCATCCCACGCCGCTTCGGTGAGGTCACTGCCGGTCAGCCATTCGATCTCGATGCCGCCTGAGAGCGCCTCGCGCCGCTCGCGCCGCAGCGCCTTGCGTTTGCGGGAGGCCAACGCCTCCAGGAAATCCTCATAGTTAGCATAGCCCGCATTGCGCCAATGGAACTGCTGGTCCGTGCGCTGGAGAAAGCCGAGCGCGGCCAGCCGTTCCCATTCCGCCTCGGAGGAAAAGGTAACATGGATCGAGGAGGTCTTATGCAGGCGCGCGAGTTGCACCAGCCCGGCGCCCAGGAGATCCGCATGGCCGGCCGCGTCCGGGCCCGGCCGGGTCAGCAGGCGGCGGCCGGTGACGGGCGAGAACGGCACGCTGACCTGGAGCTTGGGATAATAGCGCCCGCCGGCCTGCTCATAGGCATCAGCCCAGCCCTGGTCGAAAACATATTCGCCACGCGAATGGGACTTGAGATAGGCGGGCACGACGCCAGCCGCCGAGCCATCCGGCCCCTCAAGCAGGAGGTGTTGCGGCAGCCAGCCGGTGCGTGCGCCGACGCAGCCGGATTCCTCCAGCGCCTGGAGGAAGGCGTGGGAGACGAAGGGTTCCGGCCGCGCCGCCTCACCGGCCGCGCAGGCATCCCATTCGCTGGCGGTGATCTCCGTCAAGGCGGAGAGGACGCGGACGCAGGCCTCGGTCATGCAATATCGCCCATGCCCTCAACTTGGCGGCATGGTGCGGTGCAATCAAGGGGTGGGACTGGGCTTCAGGATCAAAATCGAGAGGTCTTCCGTAGGGTAAAAGTCGGTCGCGTTCATCTCGAACGTGGTGGGGCCGGTCTTCTTGACCCCGGTGCCGCAGAAACTGACGAGATTGTTCGGCGCGCCCTTGTCCACGGTGAGCTTGAACTTGCCGATGGGGCCGGACCAATTGGCCCCGGTGGTGAGGACGTAGCCGATGCGCTCCTCGGAAAAGGCGATGCCGTCTTTCCGCTTCTTCACACCGGCCTGGACGGTGGAGAGGAAGGCACGATCCATGCAGAATTTCTGCTCATAGCTGCGCTGCTCGCGCTGGAGAAAAGCGTTGTCGCCCGTCGCCATCCCGATCGCCGTGCCCACCGAGGCGCCGACGCTCGGCTTATAGGCATGCTCGATGATGGTGTCGGCCTTCGGCGGGAAGGTCTGCATCCAGTAGAAGGTGGTCTTGAGTGTCCATTGCGGCTCCAGATGTTCCTTCATGCCTTGGCCGACATCATATTCGTCCACGCGGGCAAGGCCGATCTTCGCCCACTCGTCCCAGAGCGGACGCGGCAGGGCGTCCAGCACCTTGCGGGTGGATTGCAGGTGCGGGGCGAGCGGCACCTTCTGATCCAGAAGCATGGCGGTGCGGTCGATGCCGAGCACGAACACCTTCTGCTCCACATCGGTGCGCACCGGCGTGCCGTTCACGCGGGTCTTGAAATCGAGAATATTGACCGGGTCTTCGGTCGGGATCGAAATATTCGCTTCGCTTGCCGTGATGTCCGGCATGGGGAAGGCGATGAGGCCGGTCACCGGCTTGTCGCTGGCGTTGTGAAACACATAGCGCACCCGCACTTCGCCGGTGGAGATGAACAGATCCTCCGAGCGCATCTCAACATCGAGATTGCGGATAAGAACCAGACCACCGGCCGAGAGCTCCGCGGAAGAATCATTGGCGCGCGCGGGCCCGGCGCAGAAGAACGCGGACGCGCAGGCGAAGGTCAGAGAAGCGATGGACAGGGCTGAGCGAAGCGTCGGCACGGTGCGATCCTCCGGGGCGAAGCTCTGTCGGCCGTCAGAAGCCGGCCGGCGCCCGTTCCTCCGAGCTCTTAGCCCATCCCCTTGGGGGACGCATCAGCGAATGCACCGCCCGGACCGGGCGTCTCGCCTCAGGGGCGGAAACCTTCGAAAATCATCTGGTCGGCGAATTTCTTCGCTGCCTCCCGGTCGGCCTGCCGGCGCACGGTCCAGGCCAGCACGGGTAAGCCAAGGGCATGGGCGAGGCGGGTCGCGGGGGCGGGAAGGTCGGCCACGCGGTAGGCAACGAATTGAAACCGGGTCTTGGGCCAATGCAGGAGATGCCGCAGCATGTGCTTCGTGCCCGCCGAGAGATCGTTCCATTCGGAATCAGCGTAGCGCCATTCCGCGACGACGCCGCGCGCTATGTCGGGGGCCGCTTCGCGGACCGCCGAGATCATCTCGGGGTCGAACGACATCAGCGCCACCGGACCGCGATAGCCTGCCAGAAGGTTCGCAGCACGCAGCGCCAGCCGGACGTCGCCGGTGAATGCGCTCTTGATCTCGATCAGCAGCGGTGCCCGGCCGTCCACCCGAGCCAGAAGGTCCGGCAGGCTCATCATGCGATCGTCGGTGGCGCGGAAGCGAACCTGCCCCAATTGCGCGCTCGGCTGGTCCGCGAGCAGGCCGGACCCCTGCGTCAGGCGATCCAGGGCGAAATCGTGATACACCATGGCCTCGCCGTCGCGGGCCAATTGGATGTCCACCTCAACCGAGAACCCGCCGGCGATCGCGGCTTCCACCGCGCTCGGCGAATTCTCGATCACCCCGCATGACGCATCATGCAGGCCGCGATGGGCGACGGGTCGTTGGATCAGCCAGGACAGATCGCCCATCTTGGTGCGGGGATCAGGCCACTTCGACCACGGCTTCGACCTCGACCGCCGCGTCGAACGGCAGGGCGGCGATGCCGACCGCGGAGCGGGCATGGCGGCCCTTGTCGCCCAGCACTTCCACCAGGAGATCGGAACAGCCGTTCATCACCTTGGGTTGATCCACGAAGTCCGGCGTGGAGTTCACGAAGCCGACCAGCTTCACCACCCGCACGACCTTTTCCAGATCGCCGATGGCGGCCTTCACCTGGGCGAGGATGTTGATGGCGCACTGGCGCGCGGCGGCGCGGCCGGTCTCGATTTCAACGCCGCCGCCGAGCTTTCCGGTGGTGATCTTGCCGGCGCCGTCGATCGACACCTGGCCGGACACGAACAGGAGGTTGCCGGTGCGCACGACGGGCACATAATTGGCGAGCGGGGCGGTGGGGGTGGGAAGCGTGATTCCCAGATCCGCGAGTTTCTGCTCGATGGTTTGCGACATTCTCGTCTCCTGCCACACCTTGCGCGTAAATGTGCGCCTTCTTCGCCGAACCAGGGGCGGGGCGCAAGTCGTCCGGACGACGATAAGGAGACAGGAATGGTGGATCGCTCGCGGATGCTCGCAAGGCTCGCCCTGGCTGCGGGGCTGGCGGCCGTGCCTCTCGGCCTCGCGCATGCCGATCCGCTGCTCGCGCATCGCACGAGCTATGTGCTCTCGCTTGACGGAACCCGTCCCTCGCAGAAGCTGGAAGGCGCCGACGGGCGGATTGATTACGAGATGCGCGGCGACGCCTGCGAGGGCTATACGGTGAAGCTGCGCCAGACCAACCAGCTCGATACCGGCGAGGGCCCTTCCGTCAGCAGCGAGATGCTCTCCACCAGCTGGGAGGGCGGCTCGGCCGCCGCCTATCGCTTCAAGACCTTGAGTCGCCAGCGGGACGAGGTGAAGTCGGATGTCGACGCCACCGCCACCCGCACCGATACCGGGCTCAGCGTGAAGATCACCAAGCCCCGCAAGGCGACCGTGGAACTGACCGGCAAGATCCTGCTGCCCACCGAGCATCTGCAAAGGGTGATCGCCGCCGCGAAGGCCGGCGAAACGGTGCTGGAGGCGCGCGTGTTCGACGGTTCGGACGATGGGGTGAAGGTGTTCGATACCCTCGCCGTGATCGGCCGCGCCGCCAAGGACGAGCCCGGCTTGCCCGAAGCCGCCAAGGTGGCGCTGGCCGGCCACACCTATCATCAGACCAGCGTCAGCTATTTCGAGCCGGGCGGCTCGGACCAGACCCCGGATTATGTCATGAGCTTCTCGCTCTATGACAATGGCGTCATCGGCGCGCTGTCGATCGATTATAACGACTTCGTCCTGCGCGGACGGATGGAGCAATTCGAGCCGCTGAAGGCGAGCGCACCATGCGACAAGTGAGGCGCGGGCCGTCGCGCGCCGCCGGGAGGGTGCCGTGAAAGTGGTGCATCTCATTGTGGAAGGCCGGGTTCAGGGCGTGGGATATCGCGCCTGGTGCGCCCATGGCGCCAAGGCGCGCGGCCTTTCGGGATGGGTGCGCAATCGCACCAATGGCAGCGTCGAAGCCGTGCTGGCGGGCGCGGATGACGCCGCCGTGGACGAGATGGTGCAGGCATGCGGCGCCGGCCCTGCCGGGGCGCGGGTGGATGCGCTGCGGCGCTACGACGCCGCCGACACCGCGCTCGCGGCCAGCGGCGGCTGGGGCCGCTTCGCGGTGCTGCCCACCCTGTAACATTCCCGCTACAGCGCCGCGCGCAAATGCACCGAGGCGGGTCGGCGCGATGGTCATGGGCTGGATCGGCGCGTATAGAAAAGGTCCTGATCCGACTGCGGAGTACCCCTGTGTCCGCGACTGTTTCGGCGGACCCGAGTGCCGGCCGCCCCGCCAACACGCCGTCCAAATTTGGCCCCTACGATCCGGTTGAGTCGGCGCCCTGGTGGGCGCGGCCCAGCGGCATCGCCCTCATCGTCGCGCTTTGGGCGGTTCTGCATGCCCTGATCGCCGTGGTGTTCGAGAGCGCCATCAATGTGGACGACGCGATCGAGAGCT
Organism: Roseixanthobacter finlandensis; assembly: GCF_043195105.2. Taxonomy (NCBI): domain Bacteria; kingdom Pseudomonadati; phylum Pseudomonadota; class Alphaproteobacteria; order Hyphomicrobiales; family Xanthobacteraceae; genus Roseixanthobacter; species Roseixanthobacter finlandensis. The sequence goes on from NZ_CM195536.1 coordinate 2,482,344, forward strand.
ATCTCGTTCAGTCGTTCGAGATCAGCTATGTGGCGCGCAATCCGCCGGTGTTCGACTGGCTGCTCTACGGCATCCAGAAGATCACCGGGCCGGGGGCGCTGAGCTTCGCGATCCTGCGCTATTCGCTTCTGTTCGCCTGCGCCATGCTTGTCTATCGCGTGGCGGTGCGGGCCATCGCCGATCCGCGCCTCCAGGCGCTCGCGGTGTTCTCGCTCTCGGCGCTGTGGGTGATCGGCTATCACAGCCACCGCATCCTGACCCATTCCAACGCCATGATCGTCGCCATCGCCGGCACGATGGTGACGCTGATCGCGCTGCGCGCTGCGCCGTCGCGCTGGCTGTATGCGGCGCTTGGCGGCTGGATCGCGCTCGGCCTGCTCAGCAAGTTCGGCTATGTCGCCTTCTTCGGCGCGATCCTGATCTCCTGCCTGCTGGAGCCAAGCTTTCGCCGGGTGTGGCTGGACCGGCGCATCGCCATCACGCTCGGCGTCGCGGCGGTGCCGATCATCCTGTTTTCCATCGTCCTCGTGGTGATGAAGCAGGACGTGTTCTTCGCAACCGCCGACGTGATCGCCGCCAATGCGAAGTCCAAATGGTCGAATGTCCTCGACGTCTTCGCCGGCGCCTGGATCGGCTACCTGCTGCCGCTGATCGGCATCGTCGCCCTGGTCTTCCTGCCGCTCAACCGGGGCGAGGGCGGGCGCGCGAGCACACAGGAACGCGCTGCGATCCGCCATCTGCTGCGGTCCATGATCCTCATCGGCACGGTGGTCACCCTGGTCGGTGTGCTGGCGATGGGATCGATCAGCCTGCGCGACCGCTATTTCCACGTCTTCTTCCTGATGGCCCCGGTCTATGTGTTCGCCGAGTTGGAACGGCTGGGCGGGTGGCAGCGGCGGGTGAAGCTCTATCTCGGCCTGCTGGCCGCCCTGGCGATCGGGGTCATGGCGGTGCGCATCGCGGTCACCGTCTATCCCGATCCGCGCCTGTGCGGGCGCTGCGTCTCGGCCGAGCCCTTGGCCAAGCTGCGGCCGGTGGTGCTGGCGCAATTGGGTTCGGCGCCGACGCTGATCGCCGCCGACCGCATGTCCGCCGGCCGCATCCGCGCGGCGGTGCCGGAAGCGCGGGTGGTGATCGTGCGGGAGTTCGGCTATCGCCCGCCGGCGCGGCCGTCCACCGGTTGCGGGCAGGTGACCGGCGTCGCCAACGGTTTCGGCGTCTATGCCCCGGCGCGCATGGAAGGCACGGCCATCGACATTTTTGCCAAATGGTGGTCTCCCTGGCTGAAGCCGCGGCGCGAAAGCTTCTGGCAGATCACGCCGCTTCCGGCCGACAGCGAATTGTGCCGCTGAGCCTCTCCGGCCCAGCGTTTTTCGAAAATGTTTCACGTGAAACAATGACTTGGCGCGGACGAACAGTGGTTTCCTGGCTGTTCGCCGCGCCTCTGCGGCGGAATAAACCGCCAATTCGGGCGAATGTTCGCCGCGCATGAATCCGGCGGCCTCTTCGCGCGGGTGACGGGTGACGGGGCGCCCTAAAGCGACAGCGCCTCGCCCCTTTGCGGACGGGCGAGCCGGTCGCCGAGACCGAGCGCCGTGAAGGCGTGGGCCAACTCGTCCTCCGCCTCGCTGAAGTGACCCCAGCCCTCGTTATGCACCGCGACGATGCGCGCGCCGGAAAAGGCATGTGCCGTCTCCAGCGCGTCATTGGCATCCATGGTCAGGTGGAACGCCCCGCGCGGCTTGGCGGCGCCGGTGAACAGCACGGCGATGCGGGGGGAGAAGCGCCGCGCGATCTCGGCCACGCCCTCGTACCAGACCGTGTCGCCGGAGATATAGAGCGCATCCCCCGGCGCATCCACGCCCAGGGCGAAGCCGATCACCTCGCCGGCGATGGGTTCGATGCCTGGAGGCCCGTGGCGTGCGGGAACGGCGGTCACGAACAGGCGCGCGCCGTCCGGTCCCTTCAATTCGCGCGTGTCCCAGGGCGCCAGGCCCTCGCCGAGGCCGAGCCGCTCGGCGCCGATGTGGGTGGTGAAGGTGGTGCCCGCCTTTGGCAGGAAAGCGCGCCCCGTGCGATCGAGATTGTCCGCATGCTGGTCGTGGCTGAGCAGCACTGCGTCGATGGCGCCGATCTCCTCCACCGCGATCGCGGGGCCGGTGAGCTTGTGCAGGGTGATGGTGCCGGAGGCATAATCGCCGGGCATGTCGAAGGTGGGATCGGTCAGCAGCCGAAAGCCGGCGATTTCGATCAGTAGCGTCGGGCCGCCGACGAGGGTGAGGCGGATGGGGGCGGGCGAAGGCATGGGATCAGCTCTCCAAAGGGGGGCATCGCGGGAGGTGCGCCGGGGGCGCCTGAGGACGCACGGTTCGCCGCACGCATTAGGCGCTGGCCATCGGCGCGAAAATTCCCGAAAACTGCGCAATGGCCGCTCATTTTCGCACAGACCTCGATTGGGACCAGCTCCGCGTTTTCGCCGCGCTCGCGCGGCACGGCAGCCTTTCGGCGGCGGCGCGGGTGCTGGGGGTCAATCACAGCACGGTGTCGCGCAATGTGGCAGGGCTGGAGGCGGCCATCGGCGCGCCGCTTCTGGTGCGCAATGCCGCCGGTTATGATTTGACCGATGCGGGCCGGCACACACTCGACGTCGCGATGGCGATGGAGCGTGCCGCCCAGGCCTTGCAGGAGCAGGCGCCGCGCGATGCCTATGCCGGCCGTGTGCGCGTGACCGCGACGGCGAGCCTCGCGGATGTGTTCCTGCTGCCGCATCTGGCAGCGCTCCAGAGGCGGCATCCCGCGCTCGATCTGGAACTGATCGCCGACCGGCGCGCGGTGAGCCTGCAACGCCACGAGGCCGACATCGCGCTGCGCCTCGCCCGGCCGCAGGATGGCGACCTTCTGGCGCGTCGGGCGTGCGGCGTCGGGTTGGCCTTCTATGGAACGGCGGAATGGCAGGCGAGGATCACGCAAGGCGAGGCGCCGCATTTCGTCGGCTTCGACGAGGCGGCGGGGCATTTGCCGGAAGCGCTCTGGCTTACGCGCCAATTTCCCCGCGCGCGATTCTCTTTCCGCACCAACAGCCAGGCGGGACAGGCGCAGGCGGCCGCTGCTGGGTGCGGCATCGCCTTGCTGCCGCATTTCCTCGCCGCCGGCCATCCAGCCCTTTGCGTTCTCGATCTGACGCACCGCCCGCCGGCGCGCGAATTGTGGCTGCTCACACGCGCCGACGCCCGCACCGACGCCCGCTTCCGCCTGGTGTCCGACGCGCTGCTGGATCTGTTCCGGCGCGAGCGGGCCCTGTTCGAGGAAGTGGGTTAGGGGGAATCGACCGTCCGGGTCCGGCGCGTTTGCCTTTGCAGCAGAGCATCGTCATGCACGGGCTTGTCCCGTGCATCCACGCGGCACCGCTGGCACCGGCTGGTCAAGGCCCGCGCGGTCGGCGCGGCATAGATGGCCGGGACGAGCCCGGCCATGACGGGTGGGAGGCAAAGGCAGGCTCCTGCTTCTGCTTCCAGATGCACCCCGCCGGCTGAACCCGCGCACGTCGAGTCAATGCAATGGCTCAACGCGAAGGCTCAACGTAGCGGCTCGACGTGGTGGCGCCGAATGCCTATGTGAGGGGCCTGTTGTGAAGGCCCTCATTCATGCTCGTCGATAGCCACTGCCACCTGGATTTCCCCGATTTCGCCGAGGAATTGCCCGCAATCGTCGCGCGGGCGCGCGAAGCCGGCGTTTCCCATCTCGTGACCATCTCAACCCGCGTGAAGCGCTTCGACCAGATCCGCGCCATCGCCGAGCGGTTCGAGAATGTGTTCTGCTCGGTGGGCACCCATCCCCACCAGGCGGCGGAAGAGCCGGACGTGACGACGGCGGAGCTGGTGGCGTTCGCGGCCCATCCCAAGGTGGTGGCGATCGGCGAAGTGGGGCTCGATTATCATTATGACAACAGCCCGCGCGAAGCGCAGGCCCACGGCTTCCACACCCATATCGCCGCCGCGCGCGAAACCGGCCTGCCGCTGGTGATCCACGCCCGCGAGGCGGACGAGGATGTCGCCGCGATCCTGAAGGCGGAGAGCGCGAAGGGCGCGTTTCCCTTCCTGCTGCATTGCTACACCGGCGGCGCAGACCTCGCGCACCGGGCGGTGGCGCTCGGCGGCTATGTCTCCTTTTCCGGCGTCATCACCTTCAAGAACAGCGCCGCCCTGCGCGAGCTTGCCGCCGCGCTCCCGGCCGAGCGCCTGCTGGTGGAGACCGATGCGCCGTTCCTCGCGCCGACGCCCCATCGCGGCAAGCGCAACGAGCCCTCCTTCGTGCGCGAGACCGCGACGGTTCTCGCCGCCGCGCGCGGCACCTCGCTGGAAGAGATCGCCGCGCGCACCACGCAGAATTTCTTCACCTTGTTCTCGAAGGCGCGGCGCGCCTGAGCCATTCTGCCTTTAAGCAAGGCGTGCGGAACGCGCGGCAGGGATCCTCCTCATGAATCACGATCGCTATGATGACGCCTATATCCGCGACATCCTGAGCCGCTGCCGCACCATCGCCATCGTCGGAGCGAGCCCCAATCCGGCGCGCCCGTCCTTCTTCGTTACCAAATATCTCGCCGAGCGCGGGTTCGAGGTCTATCCCATCAATCCCGGCCAAATCGGCAAGGAGATCGCTGGCCGCGCCTTCTATGGCCGGCTCGCGGACGTGCCGGTGCCCATCGACATGGTGGATGTGTTCCGCGCCCCGGCCTTCGTGCCCGCGGTGCTGGACGAGGTGCTCGCGCTGTCGCCGCTGCCCAAGGTGCTCTGGCTCCAGCTGGGCGTGCGCCATGACGAAGTCGCCGCGCGGGCCGAAGCGGCCGGCCTCCAGGTGGTGATGGATCGCTGCCCGAAGATCGAATACGGCCGGCTCTCCGGCGAGATCGGCTGGACCGGCGTCAACAGCCGTACCATTTCCTCAAAGCGCCCCCAGCGCCTGGGCAGCGGGGTGCAGCGCCTGTCGCTGTCGCGCACGCCGAAGCCGCCGGCCGACGTGCAATAGCTATTTGTACACGCAAAAAATGGTAAAAATTAAAAAGACATTTTTTCGATGGATGAACTAGAAAACAACATCAACACCACGGCATAATGCCGGGGACTCGGAGGAGACCAGCCATGACCGATCGCGAACCCGGCTTCGCCACCCTCGCCATTCATGCGGGCGCCCAGCCCGACCCGACCACGGGCGCGCGGGCGACGCCGATCTACCAGACCACTTCGTTCGTGTTCGATGACGTGGATCACGCGGCGGCGCTGTTCGGCCTCCAGACCTTCGGCAATATCTATACCCGCATCGGCAATCCCACGAACGCCGTGCTGGAAGAGCGCGTCGCGGCGCTGGAGGGCGGCACGGCCGCGCTCGCGGTGGCGTCCGGCCACGCGGCACAGCTGCTGGTGTTCCAGACCATGCTCTCGCCGGGGGATGAATTTGTCGCCTCACGTAAACTGTACGGTGGCTCCATCAACCAATTCACCCATGCCTTCAAAAGCTTCGGCTGGAATGTTGCGTGGGCGGATCCGGACGATATTTCCTCGTTCGAGCGCGCGATTACGCCCAAGACCAAGGCCATCTTTACCGAATCCATCGCCAATCCCGGCGGCGTGGTGACCGACATCGCGGCCATTTCGCAGATCGCCAAGGCCGCCGGCCTGCCGCTGATCGTCGATAATACGCTGGCCACGCCCTATCTGTGGCGCCCGATCGAGCATGGCGCGGACATCGTCATCCATTCCGCCACCAAGTTCCTGGGCGGGCACGGCAATTCCATCGGCGGTGTGATCGTGGACGCAGGGACCTTCAATTGGTCGGCGACCGACCGCTATCCCTTCCTTTCCAAGCCCCGGCCGGAATATCAGGGCATCGTGCTGCACGAAACGTTCGGCAATTTCGCCTTCGCCATCGCCGCGCGCGTGCTTGGCCTGCGCGATCTCGGCCCGGCGCTCTCGCCGTTCAACGCCTTCCTCATCCTCACCGGCATCGAGACGCTCACCCTGCGCATGAAGCAGCACAGCGAGAACGCTCTTGCCGTGGCGAAATTCCTCGCCGCTCATCCGGCTGTGGAATGGGTGAGCTATCCCGGCCTGCCTGAGGACAAATATCACGCGCTCGCCCGCAAATATCTGCCCAAGGGCGCCGGCGCCGTGTTCACCTTCGGCCTGAAAGGCGGCTATGAGGCGGGCGTGAAACTGGTGTCCCACGTGGAGCTGTTCTCGCACCTGGCGAACATCGGCGACACGCGCTCGCTGATCATCCATCCCGCCTCCACCACCCATCGCCAGCTCTCCGACGAGGCCAAGGTCGCGGCCGGCGCCGGGCCCGAGGTGGTGCGGCTCTCCGTCGGGATCGAGGACGTGGCCGACATCATCGCCGATCTTCAGCAGGCGCTGGCGATCGCCTGACCGTCGGCTCCCCCGCGTCGCCATAATATTCCCGCGCCAGCGCAAGCCAGGCGCGGGCGGCGTGGGAGAGATAGGCCCGGCGGCGCCAGATCAGCGCCATGTGCCAATCGGTGCTGGGCTCGTCCAGGGGTACCAGCGCCACCGAGGGATGGTGGCGCTGCTCGGCGATGGCGCGCGGCAGGAACCCGATGCCGAGCCCCGCGCCCACCAGCGCCACGATGAAATCTATCTGCCCCGAGCGGGCGATGATGGTGGGCGAGACGCCCGCCCGCTCGCAGGCATCGAGAATCACCTGGTTGAGCGCGAACCCGCTCTCGAACAGGATGAAGGGCAGGGCCGAAAGCTCCGGAAACGTGAGGCGCGGCGCCTGCGCCAAAGGATGGCTCTCGGGCATCAGCACCACCAGACGCTCCATATGCACCGGCTGGGCGGCAAACGCCTCCGCCACCGGAAGAAGTGAGCCCGCAAGCTCCACTTCGCCTGCCAGCAGAATCTCTTCCAGCCGTTTGCTGCCCTGTTCCACGAGGCGGATCTCGATGCCGGGATAGCGGCTGCGATATTGCGCGAACAAAGGCGCGAACAGCGTTGAACTGCCGAGCGGCGGCAGGCCGAGCCGCAGGATGCCGATCTTCAGCCCGCGCAATTCATCCAGCTCGGTGGTGAGGTCCTCGCGCTCCGCCAGCATGGTGAGCGCCCGGCGATAGACGATCTCGCCGGCGGCGGTCAGCTCGCTGCGATGGCCGAACCGATCCAGCAAGGTGACGCCCAGTTCCTCTTCCAGATGCTTCACCGCCTTGCTGACGGTGGACTGGGTCGCGAACACGGTCTTCGCCGCCTGGGAGAAGCCGCCCTGGCGGACCACCTCGACGAAGGCACGCAGGGTGCGAAGCTCCATGACCACCATTCCAATTTGGACTGAACATTATTCATTCAATTCATTTTACGAATATCGCACTGCACCCTAAGCTTCAATCCACTTCCTGCCGCTTCTGTTTGTGGATCGTTCCCATGTCCGGGATTCTCACCCGCCTCCGCCTCATGCTGCGCCGCACGCGTGTGCTCCAGATTTTGGTCCTGCTCGGCTTCTGGCTGGCGGGCGATACGCTGGTGCGCTGGCTGCATCTGCCGCTGCCGGGCGGGGTGGTGGGCATGGGGCTGCTGCTGGTGCTTCTCGCCACCGGCGTCCTGCGGGCGGCGAACGTGCGGCTCGGTGCCTATTGGCTGCTGGCGGAGATGCTGTTGTTCTTCGTGCCTGCGGTCATGGCGGTGATGGAGCATGGCGAATTCGTCGGCACGCTGGGGCTCAAGATCGGCGCAGTGATCCTCATCGGCACCGTGGCCGTCATGGGCACCACGGCGCTGATCGTGGATTTCGCCTATCGCTTCAGCCTGCGCCATAGCCCGCGCCATGCGGGGGAGGCGGGACATGCCTGAGCCCGGCCCCTTGTTCTGGCTGGTGTTCTGGCCCGTTGCCACCATCGGCCTCTATGCGCTGGCGCGGGTGCTGAACCGCAGGTTCGCCCGCTGGTTCACCGCGCCGCTGCTGCTGACGCCGGTGCTGATTCTCGGCCTCACAGCTTTGCTGCACACCACTTATGCCGATTACCTGCGGGGCACCCATTGGCTGGTGCTGATGCTCGGGCCGGCGACGGTGGCGTTCGCCATCCCCATCCATGAGCAGCGCGCCACCATTCGCCGCCATTGGCCGGTGCTGCTGGTGGGCGTGCTTGCGGGCAGCACGATCGCCCTCGGCACCGCCTGGGGCCTCGCCAATCTGCTGGGATTGCCGGACGTGCTCGGCCGCAGCCTGATGCCGCGCTCCACCACCACCCCGTTCGCCATGAGCATGTCGGGCGAGATCGGCGGTATTCCCGATCTGACCGCCATGTTCGTGGTGGTCACCGGCATCTGCGGGGCGACGCTCGGCGAAGTGATGCTGAAATGGCTGCCGCTGCGCTCCACCTTGGCGCGCGGCGCCCTGTTCGGCATGGGCGCCCATGGGGCGGGCGTTGCCAAGGCGCACCAGATCGGGCGCGAGGAAGGCTCCATCGCCGGCCTGGTGATGATCCTGGCCGGTTTCGTGAACCTGCTGCTCGGGCCGCTGGTCACGATCGCGCTGCGCTGAGCCTCAGGCCCGCGCGGGCCGCGCGGGCAGGGCGGCGGAGCATGTTCCGATCCGGCTGCGCAGCAATCAGATTGGTAAAACGTTCTCCATCAGAGGTTTAGGCACTAATCCGATCCGCTTGATTCAATCTGACAGGATCAGGGTCTAGTGCATGGCCGCTGCGCGCCACATCGCTGGCGTGCACGCTCGCCGCGATCAGCACCAATGCGGCGCCGAACTGGTGGGTGAGCGCGAGATCCATCGGCACCACGAACACCAGGGTGAGAATGCCCAGCAGCGCCTGGCAGCAGACAAGCGCGAACACCCCCCAAGCCTCGCGCGCCACCCAGCCGCCGAACCGGCGGGCGTTGAGCGCATGCGCCAGCGCCGCCGCGAGGAGCGTATAGGCGATCATGCGGTGGACGAACTGCACCGTCAGCACATTCTCGAACAGATTGCGCCAGGCGGGATCGAGCGCGCCGAGCTGCGCGGCGGCGGGAATGAAATGTCCGTCGATCAGCGGCCAGGTGTTGAAGGTCATGCCGGCATCCAGCCCCGCCACCAGCCCGCCGGCGAAGATTTGCAGCAGCACCAGCGCGAGCAGAAGGAGCGATCCGGTCCGCAGCGGCGCCGGCACCTTCTCCTTCCCCGCGCCCGTGAGGCTGCGCGCCACCGCGACGATGGCGGAAAGGATGAAGCAGGCGAGGGTGAGATGCACCGCCAGCCGGTATTGACTCACCGAGGTACGGGCGGAAAGGCCGGAGGCCACCATCCACCAACCCACCGCGCCCTGGAGGCCGCCGAGCACGAACAGGCCGAGGCATTTGGCGAGCAGCGGGCCGCGCAGCACGCCGCGAACGGCGAAATAAAGGAACGGGAGCAGGAAGGCGAAGCCGATCAGGCGGCCCAGCAGGCGATGGCCCCATTCCCACCAGAAGATCCGCTTGAAGCCCTCCAGCCCCATGCCCTTGTTGAGGATCTCATATTGGGGGATGGCCTTGTACTTCTCGAACTCCGCCTGCCAGTCGGCTTGCGAGAGCGGGGGCAGGGCGCCGGTGACCGGCTTCCATTCGGTGATCGAGAGGCCGGATTCGGTGAGGCGGGTCGCGCCGCCCACGACGATCATCAGGACGATCAGCGCGGCGACCGCATAAAGCCACAGGCGAACCGCCCGATATCCATGGCTGGCCGAGGCATCGGCGGAAACGATCGCGCTGCGACCCTGCGGCATCTGAACCTGCTCCAGAATATGGCCCTCCCCGAGGATCCGATATACAGCGGCTTACACGGGTGCAAGACGGCGCGGCGTCGCTGCCGCTACGGAGCCGGGCGGCGTGCCTGATGCGGGCGGCCCGCGCGGGACAATAGAGGAGGGCGCGATGCCCATGCGTTTGCGCAAGTTCATCGGCACCATTCTGATGCTGATCCTGGTGGTGGTGTGGGCGCTCGGGGCCATGGCGATCGCGCAAGGCCGCGTCACCGAGCTGCCCTGGGCGTGGCAGACCGTGTCCTACGTGCTGCTGGGATCGCTCTGGATCGTGCCCGCTGCCTTCCTCATTCGCTGGATGGAGCGGCCCGACACGAAGACATGATGCCGGCTAAACACTTGCGATTCGCGTAATGTCTGACTTTTAAATATCGCGATAACTTATTGTTTTTAATCACGATATTCTACTTGTCAGAAGTCAGATTCCACTGGAACTTCAAGCGGCGGGTGCGAGGTGGCGCGGAGCCGGCTCACGTCTCAGTCGCACCGGCTCCGCCTCCAGTGCCGGCAGCGCGGACGCCGAGGCCGGGGCGTCGCTGTCCGCAAGGCGCAGCATCACCACGTCGTTGAAGCCGGTGGCCGCGAGTGCGGCATAGGCCTCCACGCCCGAGCCGACGGGCGCGCCCATGTCCTCGATGCACACCAGCAGCGGCTGAAGCGCGGCGAGGCCGGACGCGGCCACCAGATGGGGCGCGGCGGGGGCGGCGACGATCACGCAATCATAGGTCTGGCGCAGCGCGCGCAGGATAAGCGCCAGGCGATCAGCGGTCGCGACGCCGGCACCGCCCCGCGCGCCGCGACCGGGCGGGATGATATGGGCGCGCGACACCAAATCGCGGTGGATGGTTTCGCCGAAGCCGGCGACGCCGAACAGCATCTCGTCCACGCCGGCCGCCCAGGGATCGGCAACCAGGCCCCTCAGTTCCGGCGCGTCGCCGTCGAGAGCGACCAGCGCCACCCGCGCGTCGCCCAGCGAGAGCGCGCGCGCCAAGGCCACCGCGCACGCGGCAGACCGAGCGAACGGCGTATCGGCGGTGAGCACCACGAGGTGCCCGGCATCGGCGGGCCGCGCGCACAATTCCTCCAGCACCTGGAGCAGCCGCGCCAGCGCCTCGTCCTGGCTCATGCCCCGGCCGTGGCCGGCATCCATCCAGGCGACGCTGCGCCCGTCTGTGAGCTGGACCGGAAGACGCGCGCTCTCCTCGTCATCGATCACCAGCCGGGCCGGCCGGCCGAACCGCAGCACGATGAAGCCGAGGGCAAAGGTCGCCAGCGCCAGCAGGATCAGGCGCAGGGGCGCGGGAACATCGGGCATCACCGGGGCCATTGCGGCGGCGGCGATGCGCATCGGCGGCGTCGCCGCGTGGGCCGCTGCCGGGCCGTCCGGGTCGGCGCGCACTTCGGCATCGAGCGCGAGGAAGGCGTCGGCATAGGCCTGGACCACCCGCGCAGCGAGCATCGGCCGCGTGGCGGTGAAGGATAGCTCCAGCACCCGCCCGCCGAAGCGCGGGGTAACGGCGAGGCCGGAGACCAGCGTCGCACCACCGATATCGGCGGGCGCGCGCGGCGTATCGGCGGCCAGCCAGCGTGACAGCGAGAAGTTGCGATTCGCGCCCGCGAGCGCGGCGCGGTCCGCCGGATCGAGACGCGCGAACACATCCTGCGCCATCTCGCGGGCGCCGAGCACCTGCGCCACCCCGCGGACGCTGGCGGTCGGCGGCTGGGAGGCGACATCGAACGACAAGGAAGCGATGGCGGTATAACGCAAGGGCAGAAGCAGGAGCGCCGCCGCGAGGAGCAAGGCAAGTGCGGCGCACACCCGCACGCGACGCATTCGAACCCGCAGCCCTTCGGCGTGCGGATCAAAGAGCGTTTCGCGGCCCAGGCTGTCGGTCATCGCGCCGTCCCTCGCCGCCGGCATCATGCCGGCCAGGACAATAGGAAAGCCCTTTATGGTTTAGGGAACGTAAAGGACGCGATCAATTCGCCCTCAACGGTCCTCCCACTGGGGCGCGCGCTTGTCGAGCACGGCCGAAATGCCCTCGTCCGCGTCGCGCGCGAGCATGTTGGTGGTCATCACCTGCGAGGCGAAGGCATAGGCATTGTCCAGGGTCATTTCCGACTGGGCATAGAAGGCGGCCTTGCCCAGTTTCACCGGCACCTGCGATTTCGCGGCGATACGCAGGGCAAGGTCGCGCGCGGCGGGCACCGCCTCGCCATCGGCCACCACCCGGTTCACCAGGCCCATGCGATGGGCGTCCTCCGCCTCCACCCACTCGCCCAGCAGCAGCATTTCGAGCGCGTGCTTGCGCGACACCGTGCGCGACAGGGCAACCATGGGGGTGTGGCAGAACAGGCCGATGTTGACGCCCGGCGTGCAGAAGCGCGCCTTGGCGCCGGCCACCGCGAGATCGCAGCTCGCGACCAATTGGCATCCGGCCGCGGTCGCCATGCTATCCACAGCCGCGATCACCGGCTGGGGCAGGCGGACGATGGCGGTCATCAGGGCGGCGCAGCGGCGCATCACCATGTCGTAATAATGCCGGCCGCGATCCTCGTCCCCGCGATGGGCCTGAAGCTCCTTGAGGTCGTGCCCGGCGGAGAACACCGGGCCGTTCGCGCTCAGCACCACGGCGCGCACCGCCGGATCCACCGAAATGTCGGTCAGCGTCTCGGACAGCGCCGTCATCATGGCTTCGGAAAGGCTGTTGCGGCGCGCGGGGCGGTTGAGCGTGACCAGCGCAACGCCGTCCGCATCGCTGCGCAGCACCGCCGGTTCGGCCGGAGTCTCGACAGCGGCGGCAACGGGGGATGCGGCAGAAGACATGGGATCTCCCTCGCGCGCGTCGCGCGCTTTGTTGTTGGCGCACCCTACTCTATGCAGGTTGCGGGTGTGAAGCGCGATGCGGGGAGAAGACCATGGGGGACGGGCAGGTGCAGATGTCGCCGCAGGAGCTGGAAGCGTTTCTGCATGAGGAATTCCCCCAGGCGTTCGGCCCCGGCAAGGCGCACAAGGTGATCTCCACCGGCATCATGACGGCGACGGTGCAGCTCGATGCCGGGGACGATCATCTGCGTCCCGGCGGCACGGTTTCCGGCCCGTCCCTGATGGCGCTGTCCGATGTCGCGGTCTATGCCGCGCTGCTGGCGCAGATCGGCCCGGTGGCGCTTGCGGTGACCACAAACCTCTCCATCAATTTCCTGCGCAAGCCGGCGCCGGGGCCGATTCTCGCCGATGCGCGCATCATCAAGCTGGGCAAGCGCCTGGCGGTGGGCGATGTCGCCCTCCACAGCCCCGGCAGCGCGGACCTGGTCGCCCATTGCGTGGCGACTTATTCCATTCCGGCGAAATAAGCCCGGCAAACGCCCGCCCGCCGGAAAGGCCGCTTCCGCAACGTCGCGCCCTGATCCGGATCAATGCGCTTTCCCCCTCCGCCCCGCACGGTGCGCACGAGGGGGAACGCCATGGGAAAATCCATCCTCATCATACAGGGGCATCCCGATCCGCACGGCGGACACCTGTGCCATGCGCTCGCGGAGGCCTATGCGTGCGGCGCGCGCGCCGGCGGCCATAGCGTCGAGCGGGTGGAGGTGGCGACGCTCGATTTCACGCTGATGCGCACCCAGGCGGATTTCGAGACCGGCACCATGCCGCACGACCTGCTGCCCGCCCGCGACGCCTTGCTGGCGGCGAACCACGTGGTGTTGCTGTTTCCCCTCTGGCTCGGGACCATGCCGGCCTTGCTGAAGGCGTTCCTGGAGCAATTGATGCGCCCCGGCTTCGCCTTCATCCAGGCCGGGCCGGGCTTTCCCCACAAGTTGCTCGGCGGGCGCTCGGCGCGGGTGATCGTGACCATGGGCATGCCGGCGCTGATCTATCGCTGGTATTTCTTCGCCCATGGCGTGCTCGGGCTGGAACGCAACATCCTGGATTTCGTCGGCATCACCCCGGTGCGCCACAGCCTCTTCGGCTTGGTGGATGCGGCAACTCCGAAAGAGCGCGCCCGCTGGCTGCGCCAGGTCGAGGCGCTCGGACGGGATGCGCGCTGAACGAAGGGAGCGGGCTTTATCGCGCCGGAAAAGAGGCTTGAAATGTGGTGCTATGACACCATTTTAATAAGCAATTGAAACATATGGATAAATTGGCAGCCCGCCGCGTTGACGATGCGCCGGCTCTGGGTTACAAGCCCCGTCCATTGCCGGAGGCCTTGCGATCTTTTCGTGGGGACCGGCTTTCTCATTCGGAAACCGATCCATGAAGACGTATTCGGCCAAGCCTGCCGAAATCGAAAAGAAATGGGTGGTGATCGACGCGACCGGGCTCGTCGTGGGCCGTCTCGCCACCATCATCGCCATGCGCCTGAAGGGCAAGCACCTTCCGCTGTACACCCCGCACGTGGATTGCGGCGACAATGTCGTCGTGGTCAATGCCGAGAAGGCGGTTCTGACCGGTCGCAAGCGCGAGCAGAAGGTCTATTACCACCACACCGGCTTCCCGGGTGGCATCAAGGAACGCACCGCCAAGTTCCTGCTGGAAGGCCGCTTCCCCGAGCGCGTCATCGAGAAGGCCGTGGAACGCATGCTCGCTCGTGGCCCGCTCGGCCGCAAGATCATGGGCAATCTGCGCGTCTACAAGGGCGGCACCCATCCCCATGAGGCGCAGCAGCCCGTGGCGCTGGATGTGGCCAGCCTCAACCGCAAGAATGTGAGGAACTGATCATGGCTGAGGTTCTTCAGTCCCTCGACGCGCTCGATTCTCACCAGAGCAGCATCGTGGAGGCCCCCGTCCACGTCCAGAAGCTGGACAAGTTCGGCCGCGCCTATGCCACCGGCAAGCGCAAGGACGCGGTCGCCCGCGTCTGGATCCGCCCCGGCACCGGCAAGATCACGGTCAACGACCGCGACGTGGTGGTCTATTTCGCCCGTCCCGTTCTGCGCCTCATGATCAACCAGCCCTTCCAGGCCGCGGCCCGTGAAGAGCAGTATGACGTGGTCTGCACCGTTTCCGGCGGCGGCCTCTCCGGCCAGGCCGGCGCGCTGCGCCACGGCATCTCCCGCGCGCTCACCTATTACGAGCCCGAGCTGCGCGGCCCGCTCAAGAAGGGCGGCTTCCTGACCCGCGACAGCCGCGTGGTCGAGCGCAAGAAGTACGGCCGTGCCAAGGCTCGCCGCAGCTTCCAGTTCTCGAAGCGCTGATTTTTCCCTTCGGGGATCAAACAAAAAAGGCGGCGGGGTTTTCCCCGCCGCCTTTTTTGTGTCCCGCGCCCAAAAGCCGCGCGGATCGCGACCCGAAACCGGCGCCCCGTCACCGGGGCGCGCGTCTCAGAAGCTCGGCGTATCGCCGGGCAGGGGGCTCCACTGGCCGTTGTCGGTCGGATCGCCCGGAGGCGAGGAGCCCATATAGCCGTCGATATTCGGCGGGAAGACATAATCCTCGTTGCGATCGTCGCCGAGCCCCACGTCGGGCTTGATCGCCGCGCCGGGGCCGGGGTCCAGATAGCTGCCCTGCGGAATGACCGGCAGGTGGATCACATTGGGATTGTGCGGCTGGATGGTGATGTGCGGCGGGTTCGCGGAGCTTTGCGCCGCGGCGGGATCGGCCACCGCCGCGACCATCGCCACGCCGAGCGTGCAGATGGCGACGCCTCCGACCCAAGACCAGACCTTCTGCATGGAACCCCCCGACAATGGCGTCGCTTCGCATAGGCGAGGGCGGGGACATTGGCAAGCTATGGCAGGAGCATGGCGGATGCCGCGACTTTTGGTAAGGTCCGGCGGGACCGTTACCGGGGGATGTTTCATGGCCGCGTTTTGCTTCTCGCGCCTCGCTTTTCGCAGCCTGCTGACCCTCGTCCTCACCGGCGCGGGATTTTTCGCGGCCCTGCCGGCGAGCGCTGCGCCCGCGCGCATCATCATCCTGCGCCATGGCGAGAAGCAGGATGCCTATCGGCTGTGCCCGGTGGGCAATGAACGCGCCCAGGCGCTCGCGGCGCAGTATCTCGGCAAGGGCGCGAAGGACAGCCTGTTTCCCGCCGGCACGGCGCCCGCCGCCATCCTTGCCGTGACGCTGCACACCATGGAGCTCGCCGCGCCCGCCGCCGCCACCTGGGCTTTGCCGGTGGTGATGTATACCGCCCTTCCCGAGGCCCCCACCAGCCCGCGCAAGAAGCGCGCGAAGGCGGCGGCCGCCACAATCGCCCCGCCGGCGCCGCCCCCCTCCGCGCCCGCCGCCGCGTCCACGGAGCAGAAGCCGAAGACGGGCGGGCGCGATCCGGGGAAGCGCGCCCGCAAGGCGGATTTCACCCAGCTTGTCACCTCGCGCACCCAGCAGGCCGTGCACGATGTGTTGACCGATCCGCGCTTCACCGGCCAGACGGTCGTGATGGTGTGGGAGCACGATCACATCGCCGACGCGGCCCTGGAAGCGGCCAACCCCGGCCAGGAGGTGACGCTGCGCCAGCTGCTGCACCTTGGCGCGCTGCCGGATGTTCCGGCCAGTTGGCCTTCGGCGACCTATGATTATTTCTGGATCGTGGACCTCGACCCCGACGGCAAGCCGGTGCGCTTCACCATGCAGCGGCAGGTGTTCGACGGCGCCTTCGCCACCCTGCCGTCCAACGAATGGGGCGCGCCCAACGGCTTGACAGCGCAGACCCGCTGCGCCCTCTAGCCTGCGTGTCGGCTATTGCTTGATGATCGTGCTCGCGGCGCCGTCGGGCAAGGTGTCCACCACCAGCAGGCGGACCGCCTCCGGCCCGTCATTGACCGCGAAATGCCATTGGTCGATCACTTCGATGATGGCGTCGCCGGGCTTATAGGTGAAGGTCTGCGCCGTGGCTTCCACGGTCACCGACAACGTGCCGGCCAGGACATAGGCGAAGCGCGGATAGGGGTGCTTGTGCGCCGGAAGCCGCGCCCCCGGCGCAATCACATATTCCGAGAAGGTGACACGCGCGTCGCCGGGCGGAAAATGGATCGGCTGGCCCGACGCGGTCGTGGTCGAGGATGCGATCGGCTTCACCACGACCGGTGATTCGCCTTGCGCGAAGGCGGCACCCGAAGCGAACAGCGCGGCGATGCCGAGAGATATGGCGAATTGCCGATGTGACATGCCCATTCCTTGCCGTCCCATTCCTTGCGGTGCCGATCTGAGCGCACCGTTTCTTTTAGCCTCAAAAATTTGAGCAAGATCAATAAAATCAGTTTTATGAAGAAGGTGGCGCACCTCGTGTCCACCGGATCGCAGGTTTTCCGCGCGCGCGTCGGTAAAGTCAGCCAGACACAAGCTTTCAAAGGGATTTTGCGGCTGCGCGGTCTTACTTCGCCCGGCATGGCAAATTGGTCATGGCCTGTGCTTGGGGGGACCAAGGCAGAAGGAAACGCAATGTCCAAAGCTCAAGTTATCGCCATGCCACGCACGACAGGCTCCAACTTTGCGGGCATGGAATTTCTCGACCATCTGCCCTTCGCCATCATGCTGTGCGATCCGACCAGCTGCATCATTCAATATGCCAACCATAAGTCTCGTGAATTGCTGCGGGAAATCGAGCACGTGCTGCATGTTTCGCCCGATTCGGTGGTCGGATCTTCGCTGGATGTCTTTCACGCGCAGCCCGCGCACGCCCGCCGGATCGTCCAGGATCCCAGCAAGCTGCCGTACCAGACAGTCATCCGCGCCGGCAACGAGACGCTCGATCTCAACATCAACGCGATCCTGGATGCACGCGGAAGATATCGTTTCGCGCAACTCACCTGGAACCGCGTCACGAAGATTCTGGATCAAAAACAGAAGGCCGAGCATCTGCTCAATATGATCGACGAACTGCCGATCAATGTGATGACGTGCGAAAAAGAAGATCTCAAGATCAATTACGCCAACAAGGCAAGCCTCGAGACGCTGCGGCGCATCGAGAAATATTTGCCGATCAAGGCGGATGATCTGGTCGGCACCTCGATCGACATTTTCCACAAGCATCCCGAGCATCAGCGCGCGATGCTCGCGGATCCGAAGAACCTGCCCCATTCGGCGAAGATTCGCGTGGGCCCGGAGACGCTGCAATTGCGGGTGTCGGCGGCACACGATTCGCACGGCGCCTATCTCGGCCCGATCCTGACCTGGTCGGTCATCACCAAGAGCATCGAAGTCGCGGCAGGGGTGACCGAGGTGGTCGACGGCCTGCGGCAGACCGCCACCAGCATGAGCGCGGAGAGCGACACGCTGCTGGAGCTGAGCGAGGGCTCGGAGAGCGCGGCCTCCTCCGTCAGCGCCGCGGCCGTGGAAATGGCCGCCTCATTCGACGAAATTTCGAAGCAGATCCACCACGCGGCGACTATGGCGCAGGACGCGGCCGACCGGTCCACATCCGCCGACACCCTGGTGCGCGGACTGGCCGACAGCGTGGGGCGCATCGGCGCTGTGACCGCGCTGATCGAGAAGATCGCCGCCCAGACCAATTTGCTCGCCTTGAATGCGACCATCGAGGCGGCGCGCGTGGGAGAAGCCGGGCGGGGATTTGCGATCGTGGCGCAGGAGGTCAAGGCGCTTGCCGTGCAGACCGCCAATGCCACGAAGGAGATCCGGACACAGGTGGAAGCGGTCCAAGCCACAAGCACCGAAGCCGCGACCGCCGTCAGCGATATTTCCGGCAATGTCGGGCAGGTGAGCCAAGTGTTTGTCGCCCTGTCCGCCGGCGTTCAACAGCAGGTGGCAACGACTCATTCCGTGAGCCAGATGATCACCCAGGTTTCCGGCAAGACGAAAGAGATTCGCTCGGGCGCGATGCAGGCGCGCAGCGTCGCCACGGAGGTTTCCCATTTCGCCGAGCGGTTGAACGGAGAAATGGCCGCCCTCCTGGCAGACGCTTCGGAATCGACGCGTTAATACTTTGTCACAAACCGGAGTTATTTTGAAAAAGCAGGCAAGCATAATGTCCTTATGGCATTTTCTTGCCTGAGTTTCACCGAGAATGCTTCAAATGGAAAGGACATATTTGCGGGGATTGCGAAGAAATATCTTCTAAAAATCGTAAAAGTGATAGCGCGTCAATACCATAATACCGCGACGAAAGAAGCGCTTGTTACCACCATACGGGATGACCTAATATTGGACGCAGCGAAAACTTTTAGAGCATACCCGTGTCTGAACAAAGTGGTTATTTCTTTATATCAACATTGCTGGACACTATAGATATAGCTGTATGTCTTTTTGACTCAGAAGACCGCACTATTTTTTGGAATCCTGCATTCACACGGTTTTTTCCCGAGCATCATGGGCAGGTCTATTCTGGCGAGCCCTATAGGGAAAACTTGCGTCGATTTTATGCTGGCAGATTGTCTGAAGAAGAGATGTTGAACATAGAGCGCTATATTGACGAGGGCGTGGATCGGCATCGCAATCAGACACGGCCCTTCGTTTTCACGCACAATGGTCGTCGTCTGCGCGTGGCATCTCTTCAGACTCCGGATGGCGGCCGCATCCGAATCTGGCATGAACTTTCCGATGACAACAACCACGCACCGGATCCGGCCGTTTGGAACGAATTTCCCATCGATCTACTCGATTACATCGCCGACGGTGCGATGGTGCTCGACCAGAACGACAAGATCATCGCCGTCAACAGTGAGTTCCGGGCGCTCTACGACATCGCGCCCGGCGAACCGATCATCGGGCTGACACTGGTTGATATCGTCAAGCGCGCGTGGGCGAAGGCGGGGAGTTTGAGCCGCGTCGTCGATGCGTCCGTGCTCGACAATATCCGCTTCGCCGGCGCGCCGTTCGAGGTCGAGCTGCCGGGCGGGCGTTGGCGCCGCGTGATCGCGCGCCGCACCGCGAGCGGCATCGGCTATTTCACCCATTCCGACATCTCGGTGCTGAAACGCGCACTGGCTGATCTCGCCGCGATGGCCGCCACCGACGGCCTGACCGGCCTTCCCAACCGTCGCAGGTTCGACGCCGGGCTTGAGGAAGCCTGGCAACGCTGCCGCCGCGAGGGGGGGGCGATTTCGCTGCTGCTTATCGATATCGATCATTTCAAATCGGTCAATGATCGCTTCGGCCATGTGGTCGGCGACAATTGCCTGCGACGCACGGCCACGATCGTCCACGAGGCGGTGCGCCAGTCGATCGATCTCGCCGCCCGCTTCGGCGGCGAGGAATTCGCGGTGCTGCTGCCGGATGCCACCGCCGAGGGCGCCGTCGCGGTCGGCCGGCGCATCCGCGCGTCCATGGCCCGCGAGCCCTGGAGCGAAATCCATCCCTATCTGACGTCCGTCAGCGCGAGCATCGGCATCTGCGCCGCGAGGAACGCGACTGATCTCACCGTCGTGGACTTCATGCGCCATGCCGACGAAGCGCTCTATCGCGCCAAGAACAGCGGCCGCGACCGGCTCGAACTCCACGTCGCCTAGGCGCTGTCAGGCCACGCGTGCGGCGCGGGGCGAAACCAGGCTGCTGAAACCTAGCTGCTTGTGTGTCAGGCCGCTGGTCTGAATGGTGAGCCCGTCGGGATTCGAACCCGAGACCCCATGATTAAAAGTCACGTGCTCTACCGGCTGAGCTACGGGCTCACTGGGCATGGGTGTTAGGCCGCGCGGGCCGCAGGGTCAAGGTGGCTAAGGGAAACTGCCTGTGCGCAGCCCCCGTGTGCGCCCGATTACCGGCCTGGGCGGTATTGACCGCATCCCGCGCCCGCGCGCACCATCCGCCCGAGAAGGAGGCCCTTCATGCCCGTCATCAACCGTCTCGCCGATGCGGCGGACGAACTCACCGCCTGGCGCCAGCAGCTCCACCAAACCCCGGAGCTGCAATATGATCTGCCCGTCACCTCGGGCTTTGTCGCCGAGCAATTGCGCGCGTTCGGCTGCGACGAGGTGGTCACGGGCATCGGGCGCACCGGCGTCGTGGGCGTGATCCGCGGCACGGGCGGGGCGGGGCGCACCATTGCGCTGCGGGCCGACATGGACGCCTTGCCGATCCTCGAGCGCACCGGCGCGCTCTATGCCTCGAAGACCCCCGGCAAGATGCACGCCTGCGGCCATGACGGGCACACCTCCATGCTGCTGGGTGCCGCGCGGCACCTCGCCGAGACGCGCAATTTCGCCGGCACGGCGATCATGGTGTTCCAGCCGGCGGAGGAAGGCGGCGCGGGCGGCCGCGCCATGGTGCAGGACGGGCTGATGGAGCGCTTCGGCATCGACGAAGTCTACGGCATGCACAATCTGCCGGGCCTGCCGGTGGGCTGTTTCGGCATCCGCGAGGGCGCCATCATGGCGTCCGCCGATCATCTCGAAATCACCATCGAAGGCAAGGGCTCCCACGCCGCCAAGCCCCATGAGGGCGTGGATGTCGTGCTGACCGGCGCCGCCATCGTCACCGCCTTGCAGCAGGTGGTCGCGCGCAATGTGGACCCGCTGGACTCGGGCGTGGTGTCCATCGCCATGTTCCACGCCGGCGAGGCGGACAATGTGCTGCCGCCGAGCGCGAAACTCACCGGCACGCTGCGCAGCCTCTCTCCCGCCGTGCGCCTGCAATTGCGCGAACGGGTGAAGCAGATCGCGGAAGGGGTGGCCGGTGCGTTCGGCGCGCAAGCCGAAGTGCGGTTCGTCGAGGGCTATCCCGTCACCGTGAACCATCCGGCTCAGACCGCCTTCGCCCAGCGCGTTGCGGAGGACGTCGCCGGCGCGCCGCAGGTGGACGGGACCGCGCCACCCCTGATGGCAGCCGAGGATTTCGCCTATATGCTGGAAGCCCGCCCCGGCGCTTATATCTTCGTGGGCAACGGCCCGAGCGCCGGCCTGCACCATCCCGCCTATGATTTCGCCGATGCGGCGATCCCGTTCGGGGCGTCCTATTGGGTGCGCCTGGTGGAAACCGCGCTGCAACCGGCCTGAGCCGCGGCGGCGCCCTGCGTCGAGCGGTTCCGCGATGATTCGCGGACCGCGATCACACCTTGCTTTCCGCGATTACTTGGCCTTACGCAGGCGGAATTCAAGCACCCCGGCTTCCACCTTATGCCCCTCGAACACATCGCCCGTCTGCTGGGCGATGTGGGGAATGTCGATGACCGACATGGGGTCGGTGCAGGTCACGATCAGCAGCGTTCCCGGCGCGAGGGTCGCCAGCGCCTTGCGGGTGCGCAAAGCGGGCAGGGGGCATTTCAGCCCCTTGAGGTCGAGATGCACGTCGCACGGGCCGGCCTGCGGCCCATCCGACGGCGCCTTGCGCGGAAACGGGCCGATCACGCGGCCTGCTCCTTGAGCCGAGCAAGGCTTTCCTCGCGCCCGAGCACCGACAACACATCGAAGATCGGCGGCGAGGTGGTGCGCCCGGTGAGGGCGGCGCGCAGCGGCTGGGCGACCGCGCCGAGCTTGATGCCCGCTGTCTCCGCATAGGCCCGCACCGCCGCTTCGGTGGCCGGCACGGTCCATTCGGCGGCGGCAAGCGCGGGCAGGAGCGCGCCGAGATGGGCGCGCGCTTCGCCGGTGAGCAGCGCGCTCGCCTTCTCCTCCAGCGGCAGGGGCCGTTCGGCGAAGATGAAGCCGGCATTGTCGAGCAATTCCACCAGCGTCTTCGCCCGCTCCTTCAGCCCGGGCATGGCGGCGCGCAGCTGCGCCTTGTGCTCGGTCGTCATCTTGGCGAGCCGCGCGGCGCCATCCGGCAGATAGGGGATGAGCGCCATGACCGCTTCGAACAATTCATCATCGGTGCTCGCGCGGATGTAATGCCCGTTGATGTTTTCCAGCTTCTGGAAATCGAACCGCGCGGCCGAGCGGCCCACATGGTCGAGATCGAACAAGGCGATCATCTCCTCGGTGGAGAACATCTCCTGGTCGCCATGGCTCCAGCCGAGGCGCACCAGATAATTGCGCAGCGCCGCCGGCAGATATCCCATCGCGCGATAGGCATCGACGCCGAGCGCGCCATGCCGCTTGGAGAGCTTGGCGCCGTCCGGCCCGTGGATCAGGGGGATATGGGCCATCTCCGGCACCGGCCAGCCGAGCGCGCGATAGATCTGGGTCTGGCGCGCGGCATTGGTGAGATGGTCGTCGCCGCGGATGATGTGGGTGACACCCATGTCATGGTCGTCCACCACCACGGCCAGCATATAGGTGGGCGTGCCGTCGGAGCGCAGCAGGACGAGGTCGTCCAGATCCTTGTTCGGGAACGTGACGGTGCCCTGCACCAGATCGTGGATCACGGTCTCGCCCTCCTGCGGGGCGCGCAGGCGGATCACTGGCTTGCGGTCTTGCGGCGCCTCGGCGGGATCGCGATCGCGCCAGCGGCCATCATAGCGCGGCGGGCGGCCCTCCTTGCGCGCGGTCTCGCGCATCTCCTCCAGCTCTTCCGCGCTGGCATAGCAGGGATAGGCATTGCCCAGCGCCAGCATCTGCGCCACCGCTTCCTGATGCCGCGCGACGCGGGCGAACTGATAGACCGTGTCACCGTCCCATTCGATGCCGAGCCAGGTCAGGCCGTCGAGGATCGCGTCGATGGCTTCCTTCGTCGAGCGCTGGCGGTCCGTGTCCTCGATGCGCAGCAGCATCTTGCCGCCCTTCGCCCTGGCATAGAGCCAGTTGAACAAGGCGGTGCGGGCGCCGCCGATGTGCAGGAAGCCGGTGGGAGAAGGAGCAAAGCGCGTAACGATCTCTGACATGAAGGTCCGCCGAAAAGGGGGCTGGAGCGGGGCGGGCGCGCCGCCGGGATGCTGTGTGCACCGCCGGCATATGGCGCGCGGGCGGCGCCCGTGTAGCATAGGCGCGCGCGTTGGGGAACGCGGGGGCATGGCGGGAACATCAAACACCGGCGAGGACGAACCACCGCGCGCAGAGATGCGCGGCGCGCGGGCGGCTGTCTGGGGCGCGGGGCAGGCCGCGCCGCGCCCGTTCGGTGCCCTGGAGGCACTGCGGGCCCGCCTGTTCACCGGCATCGCCGCCGATATCCGCGCCGAGGCGGAGGCGGGGCGGCTGGTGCTCTGGCTGCCGGTGCTGTTCGCCGCCGGCATCCTGCTCT
Source organism: Roseixanthobacter finlandensis (assembly GCF_043195105.2). Taxonomy (NCBI): domain Bacteria; kingdom Pseudomonadati; phylum Pseudomonadota; class Alphaproteobacteria; order Hyphomicrobiales; family Xanthobacteraceae; genus Roseixanthobacter; species Roseixanthobacter finlandensis. The sequence continues at coordinate 2,506,145 of NZ_CM195536.1, forward strand.
ATTTCGGTGCCGACCAGGAACCCTCGCTCGTCGCATGTCTCCTGCTGACGGCGGTGATGCTGACCGCAACCCTGGCGGCGCGGGCGCGCGCCTCTTCCTTCGCGGTGCTCGCGGGCGCGACGGCGCTCGCCTGCGGCTTCACGCTCGCCTGCCTGCAGACCGCCCGCATCACCCGGCCGATCCTGATTCCGCCGGCGGGCAGCGTGCGGCTGACCGGATTCGTCGAGCATCTGGAAAAACGCGCCACCGCCGACCGCATCCTGCTGCGGGTGGAGACCGCGCAGGCTAAGGGGCTGGATTTCAAGCCCGAGCGGGTGCGCCTCTCCCTCCCGCGCGGATCGGCGCCCAGTGTCGGCGCTGGGATCAGCGTTTCCGCGCGCCTGCTGCCGCCCCTCGGGCCGGCCATGGCGGGGGCGCATGATTTCGGCCGGGCGCCCTGGTTCGCCGGCATCGATGCGGTGGGCTTCGCCCTCGGTCCGCCGAAAGCAACGCCGCTCGCGCAAGCGCCGCCGACAGCGGTGCGCATCGCAGCCCTGGTTCATGGCGTGCGGGTCGCGCTCGCCGCCCGCATCCGCCTGGTGCTGAGCGGTGCCGCCGCCGACATCGCCGTGGCGCTGGTGACTGGCGATCGCTCCTCCATCGCGCCGGCGGTGGAAGAAAGCATGCGCCTGTCCGGCCTCACCCATGTGCTGTCGATTTCCGGCCTCCATATGGCGCTGGTGGCGGGCACGCTGTTCGCGCTGGTGCGCGGGCTGCTGGCGCTGTTCCCGCCCTTGGCGCTCGGGGCGCCGGTCAAATCGCTCGCGGCGCTCTGTGCGCTGACCGGAAGCGCGCTTTATCTCGTGCTGTCGGGCAATGATGTCGCCGCGCAGCGCTCGTTCCTCATGCTCGGCCTGGTGCTGCTGGGGGTGATCGTGGGGCGCGCCGCGCTGACCTTGCGCAGCGTCGCGGTGGCGGCGGTGCTGGTGTTGGCGGCGGCGCCGGTTTCGGTGCTCGATCCCGGCATGCAGATGTCCTTTGCCGCGACGCTCGCGCTGGTGGCGGCGTTCGAGCGGCTGCGCCCGCTGCGCCTGGGATGGACGGCCGAAGGGCCGGTGGCGCGCATCGCGCTGAAGATCGCCCTGTTCGTGGGCGGCCTTGCGCTGACCTCCCTGGTCGCGGGCCTCGCGACGGCGCCTTATGGCGCCCTGCATTTCCAGCGCATCGGCGCCTATGGCCTGCTCTCGAATCTCGCCGCCATGCCGGCGGTGAGCTTCCTGGTGATGCCGTTCGGCCTGCTCGGCGTGCTGCTGCTGCCGTTCGGACTGGATTCGCTGGCCTGGCCGATCATGGGGCTCGGCATCGACATCATGGTGGGCGTGTCGGACAAGGTGGCCGCGCTGCCGGGCGCCGGGTTGCGGACCGATTGGTTCAACCCGCCTTCGGTGCTCGCCGCGAGCCTCGCCCTGCTGTGCCTGTGCCTGCTGCGGGGACGGCTCGCGGCGATCGCGCTTGTTCCGGCGCTCGTGGCCCTCGGCCTCGGCGGCGCGCCGCCGCGACCGGACATTCTGATCGCGCCGAACGGGCGCACGGTGGCGGTGCGCGCGGGCGATGGGCGGCTTTCCATCCTCGGGGCGACTTCCAATCGGATGGTGGCGGACCAATGGCTGAGCCGGGAGAGCGATAGCCGCACCGCGCAGTCCGAGGGCCTTGCCGACGCGTTTCGCTGCGACCGGCTGGGATGCACGGCCACCACCTCGGGCGGCGTGCTCGCCGTCTCCCGTCGGCCGGAGGGGCTTGAGGCGGACTGCCTGAACGCGGCGCTGATCGTGAGCCCCCACCCGGCGCCGAAAAAATGCCCGGCGAGGGTCGTCACGCCCACAGACATGGCCAATACCGGCACGCTGGCCTTGTTTCGTGCGCCCGAGGGGCAGGCATCGCTTGAGGGATGGCGCATCGTCCCGGCGCGGTCCGCACGTCAGCAGCGCCCGTGGATGCCACTTCTTCCGCCGGTCACCGAGGGGGAAAGAGAAGCGGGGTCCGCTTCACAGATCGAGGACGATGCCGCCCGCTGACGCCGCCAAGTGAGGACCGAAATCAGGTTGAACCCGGAAAACTCAATAGCGGCGCATCAGGCCGACCAAACGCCCCTGCACACGGATACGGTCCGGGCCGAAGATCCGGGTCTCATAGGCCGGATTGGCGGCTTCCAGCGCAATGGATGCGCCCTTCTTGCGCAGGCGCTTCAATGTGGCTTCCTCATCGTCCACAAGGGCGACGATGATGTCCCCGGTCTCGGCGCTGTCGCATTTGCGGATCAGCACCGTGTCGCCATCCAGGATGCCGGCCTCGATCATGCTGTCGCCGCGCACCTCCAGGGCGAAATGCTCGCCGGTGCCCAGCATTTCGGGCGGCACGTTCAAGGTGTGGCTGCGGGTTTGGATAGCCGAGATGGGCGATCCGGCGGCGATCCGGCCCATGACCGGCACGGTCACCGTCGGCGCGGTTTCCTCATCCTCCGACGGCGGGCGCACACGGCCGAGGCTGCCCTCGATCACGCTCGGGGAGAAGCCGCGCCCGCCGGCGGTGGCCGCACGGCTCGCGGCAAGGCCGGGGGCTGCGCTGTCCGGCAGGCGGACCACTTCCAGCGCCCGGGCGCGATTGGGCAGGCGGCGAATGAAGCCGCGCTCTTCCAGGGCGGTAATCAGCCGATGAATGCCGGACTTTGAGCGAAGGTCGAGTGCTTCCTTCATCTCGTCGAAGGAGGGCGGGACGCCGGTTTCCTTCAGGCGTTCATGGATGAAACGCAACAGATCATATTGCTTGCGCGTCAGCATGGTCTCACCCGTCCCCATCCCGCTTCCGTCTCGGCAGCGATGTCCCGCAAGAGATCATTGAAACCGAAACAAATCATGAACAAGCATTAGCTGTTCCTTTTGTGTTCCGCAAGGGTGAACATCGCGTTAACGGTATTTCAGGAGGGCAGCTGAAGCACGGAACAGGCATCGCCGGTCTCTCCGGCGGGTGCGAAAGCGGGCCGGATCAACAGGCAATCGGCCATGGCGAGCGTGGTGAGCATCGAGCTGTCCTGGATCGGCAGCGGCGTCGCGACCAAGGCTCCGTCGTCGGCGAACGAGAGGGTCGCGCGCATATAATCCACCCGGGAATCATTGGCTCTCACCGGGCAGCCGAGGCGCGCCGCGCGCAGGTGCGGGCCCTGAGTGGCGGCTCCCTGGAGCGCGTTCAACAGCGGAACCAGGAACAACACGGCGCCGACATAAGCCGACACCGGATTTCCCGGCAGGCCCAGCACGCGCATGGCGCCGCGCGCGCCGAACATCAGCGGCTTTCCCGGCCGCAAGGCGATCTTGTGGACGGTCAGCGTCACCCCCTCGCTGCGCAGGGCGGGCGCGATCAGATCGTGCTCACCCACCGAGGCGCCGCCGGAGGTGATCAGCACGTCTATTCCCGATTCGGCCGCGGCGCGGATGGCGGCGCGGGTCGAATCAAGGGAATCGCCCACAAGGCCGAGGTCCACCGCATCCGCCCCATGGGCGCGCGCCAGCGCCGCGAGGCCATAGACATTCGACACCACGACGTCGGAGAGCGCGCCGCGGCCTTCTCCGGGGCGAACCAGTTCATCGCCGGTTTGCAGAATGCCCACCTTCGGCCGCGCGATAACGTCGAGCGTGGCATGGTCGGCCGCCGCCGCCAGCATCACGTCACGACCGGTGAGGCGGCGCCCGGCGGGAAGAATCAGGCTGCCGGCGGGAAAATCGAACCCGGCCTTGCGCACGTTGCGCAGCGGCGCGGTGGCGGCGGTGGTGGTGATGAGATCCCCCTCGCGCGCGATATTTTCCTGAATCACCACCGTGTCCGCCCCCGTGGGCAGGAGCGCGCCGGTGAAGATGCGGACCGCTTCCCCCGGCGCGACTGTGCCCGCAAACGGACGCCCGGCGGCGGATTCGCCGATCACGCGCAAGGTGGCGGGAACCTGCGCGATATCGGCGGCGGCCACCGCATATCCGTCCATGGCCGACATGTCGGCGGCCGGCTGGCTTCGCCGCGCCCAAAGATCGGCGGCGAGCACGCGGCCCGTGGCTTCGGCAACCGGCACGGATTGCACGGACAATCGCACAACGCCGGCCACCACAAGCGCGAGGGCCTCATCCACTGGCATCAATGCCATGTCGCCCTGCTCCCGATTTAGTTTTTAGCTCAGGCGCCTTAGGCGTCGTCGGCGCGCCATTCGCCGGAGCGGCCGCCAGCTTTCTCCAGCAGGCGAATCCCCTCGATGCGCATGCCGCGGTCGGCGGCCTTGGCCATGTCATAGATGGTCAGGCAAGCGAGGGAAACCGCCGTCAGCGCCTCCATCTCCACCCCAGTCTGCCCGCTAGTCTTGACGCGGGCGCGCACGACGAGGCCGGGGAGGGTGGCATCGGGCTCGATCTCCACTTCCACCTTGGAAATCATCAGCGGGTGGCACAGGGGAATGAGCTCATGGGTGCGCTTGGAGGCCATGATCCCGGCGATGCGGGCGACGCCGAGCACGTCGCCCTTCTTCGCATTGCCCGACAGGATCAGCTCCAGCGTCGGCGCCGCCATCACGACCCGCCCTTCCGCCAATGCCTCGCGCGTGGTGACCGCCTTCTGCGAGACGTCGACCATGCGCGCGGCGCCCTGGGCATCCAGATGGGTCAGTTCGGTCATGGCGTCAGCGGCTCCTGGTCCAGGTCTGTGTCTTGCAGAACGGCACGATCACGCAGCCGCGTACCTTGAGGGTATTGTCCCCGTCCAGGGTCAATGTGGCGCTATAGGTCTTGCCGTCCTCGGCATTATAGATCTCGCCGCCCGTCCATTCGGCCGGGCCGCCCGAGAAGCCCTGGAGAATCTGCAGGCCCTTGAGCGGGCGGCTGCGCAGCGACGCGTTGGAATTATTGACATCCTTCAGCGCCGGATCGGCCTTGATGCCGTCGGAAGACACCAGCCGGCCGCAGACGGAATTGCCGCATTTGTTGATTTCGACGATGCCATTCTTCGTGGGCGTGGCCCAGCTGCCGGTCACATCGGCGGCGAAGGCGGGCACGGCGGCGATCGACAGCGCAGCCGCCAGAAGCAGCGTCCTCATGAGCATTCTCCCTTGATCGTTTCCTCGCATCCGCCTCGTTTCTGGGCCGATGCGCGGCCATTAGACCTCAGGGTGACGTATACGGCAAGCTTACGCCGCAAGAAGCGTGCGCGTCGCGGATGCGACATCGCTTTGCCGCATCAGGCTCTCGCCGACCAGGATCGTGCCGATGCCGATGCCCGCGAGGCGCGCCACGTCCTGCGGAGTGAAGATGCCGCTCTCGCCGATGCAGATCCGGTCCTTCGGCACGCGCGGGGCGAGGCGCGCGCTGGTGTCCAGTGTGGTCTCGAAGGTGCGCAGATTGCGATTGTTGATGCCGACCAGGGTGCAGGGCAAAGCGAGCGCGCGGTCCAGCTCCTCCCCGTCATGAACCTCGACGATGGCGTCCATGCCATAGGCGGTCGCGGCGTCCAGCAGGTCGCGGGCGAGCGCATCGTCCACGCCGGCCATGATGATGAGGATGCAATCGGCGCCCCAGGCCCGCGCTTCCGCCACCTGATAGGTGTCGTACATGAAATCCTTCCGCAGCACCGGCAGCGAGACCGCCGCGCGGGCCGCAATCAGGAAGTCCGGCGCGCCCTGGAACGAAGGGGTGTCGGTGAGCACGGAGAGGCACGTGGCGCCGCCCGCCTCATAGGCGCGGGCGAGCGCGGGAGGATCGAAATCGGCGCGGATCAGGCCCTTGGAGGGGCTGGCCTTCTTGATTTCGGCGATCAAAGCGGTACGCCCCGCGTCCAGCGCCGCGCGCAGGGCACCGGCGAACGGGCGCACCGGGCTCGCCGCGCGGGCCGCCGCTTCCACCTCGGCGAGCGGACGGGCGGCCTTGGCGGCGGCGATCTCCTCGCGCTTATAGGCTTCGATACGGGTGAGAATATCGCTCATGACTTCACCGGGGGCGCGACTTTTTCAGAAACCATGACCAGCTGTTCCAGCCGCGCGCGCGCCGAGCCGGTGTCGAGGGAGGTCTGGGCCATGGCCACGCCCTCGGTCAGATCGGCCGCACGGCCGGCGATCAGCAATGCTGCCGCCGCATTCATCACGGCCACGTCGCGATAGGCGCCGGCTTCGCCATCCAGCACCGCGCGCAAAGCGATGGCATTGTGCGCGGCATCGCCACCCTTGAGGGCCTCGGGCGCGGCGCAGCGCAGGCCCACATCCTCGGGCGCGATCTCGAACGTGTGGATGCGATCGTCCTCCAGCGAGGCGACATGGGTGACGCCGCACAAGGTGATCTCGTCCAGCCCGTCGGAGCCGTTGACCACCCAGGCGCGTTGCGATCCGAGCGTGCGCAGCACTTCGGCCAGCGGCACGATCCAGGATTTGGCGAACACGCCCACCATCTGGCGCTTCACGCCGGCCGGATTGGAGAGCGGGCCGAGCAGGTTGAAGATGGTGCGCGTGCCCATTTCCACCCGCGTCGGCCCCACATGCTTCATGGCCGGATGATGGGAGGGCGCAAACATGAAGCCGATGCCGGCTTCCGCGATGCAGCGCGAGATACCTTCCGGCGTCAGGTCCAGCCGCACGCCCAGCGCTGCGAGCACATCGGCGGCGCCGGACTTGGAGGAGAGCGCGCGATTGCCGTGCTTGGCCACCGGCACGCCGGCGCCCGCCACGATAAAGGAAGCGCAGGTGGAAATATTGTAGGAGCCGGAGGCATCGCCCCCGGTGCCGACCACATCCACCGCTTCGTCGGGCGCTTCCACCGGCAGCATCTTGGCGCGCATGACGCTGACCGCGCCGGCGATCTCCTCCACGGTCTCGCCGCGCACGCGCAGGCCCATGAGCAGCGCGCCCATCTGCGAGGGGGTGGCATCGCCCGACATCATCTTGTCGAAGACATAGGCGGCTTCCTCGCGCGTCAGCGCCGCGCCGGTCGCGACCTTGCCGAGCAGGGGGCGGAACTGTTCCATCGCGTCAGCTCCGTGCCTGCCGGCCTTCATTGAAGGCGCGGGCGATCTCAAGGAAATTGCGCAGCAGCGCGTGGCCGTTTTCCGAGGCGATGCTCTCGGGATGGAACTGCACGCCGTGGACAGGGAGGGTGCGGTGGGCAAGGCCCATGATGAGGCCGTCCTCGGTGCGCGCGGTGACTTCCAGCGCGTCGGGCAAGGTGTTCTGCTCGACAATCAAGGAGTGATAGCGGGTGGCGAGGAAGGAATGGTTGAGGCCGCGGAACACCGAGCGGCCTTCATGATGGATCTGCGACATCTTCCCATGCATGGGAATGGGCGCGCGCACCACATCGCCGCCGAACACCTGGCCGATCGCCTGATGGCCGAGGCACACGCCGAACAGCGGCACTTCGGTGCTGGCGCGGGCGATCAGATCACAGCAGATGCCGGCTTCCGTGGGCGTGCACGGGCCGGGGGAAATGACGATGGCATCGGGCTTTTCCGCCAGAATCTCATCGACGCTCAGCGCATCGTTGCGGTGAACGGTGACGTTTGCGCCCAGCTCGCCGAGATAATGGACGAGGTTATAAGTGAAGCTGTCGTAATTATCGATCAGCGTAACGGCGGTCATCGTGGCTCCAGGCCCGGCGGATCCGGGCAGGCGCGCTCCTCGCGGAAGATGTGGGAGCTGCCCCTGAGTTAAAGCGCGGGGGTGACGGAAGGGTCAAGCCTCACGCCATCGCTCGTGGAGGCACGCGGGACGCGCCATGGTCACTGGCCCCTCTTGGCATGGGCGGCGAAGCGTACCGCTTCCTCGCCGGCGCGAAACAAGGCCTTGGCTTTGTTGATGCATTCCTGATGCTCGCTCAGCGGCACGGAATCATACACCAGCCCGGCGCCGGCCTGCACATACATGCGCCCGTCCTTCACCACGGCGGTGCGCAGCACGATGCAGGTATCCATCTCGCCATTGGCGCTGAAATAGCCGATGGCGCCGGCATAGATGCCGCGCTTGTCCTTTTCCAGCTCGTCAATGATCTCCATCGCCCGCACCTTGGGCGCGCCGGAGACCGTGCCGGCGGGAAAGCCCGCCGCCAGCGCATCGAGAGCGTCGAAGCGCGGATCGACCTTGCCCTCGACGTTGGAGACGATGTGCATCACCTGGCTGTAGCGCTCGATGAAGAAGCTGTCGGTGACTTCCACGCTGCCGATCTGCGAGACCCGGCCGGCATCATTGCGGCCGAGGTCCAGCAACATGAGATGCTCGGCGCGCTCCTTGGGATCGGCCAGCAATTCCTGGGCGAGCGCCTCGTCCTCGGCATGGGTCGCGCCGCGCTTGCGGGTGCCGGCGATGGGGCGGATGGTGACCTTGCCGTCCCGCAGCCGCACCAGGATTTCCGGGCTGGAGCAGACGACGGAAAAGCCCTCGAAGTTCAGATACACCAGGAACGGCGCCGGATTGACCCGCCGCAGCGCGCGATAGAGCGCGAACGGCGGCAGGGCAAACGGGCTCTCGAAGCGCTGGGAAAGCACCACCTGGAAGATGTCGCCGGCGCGGATATAGTCCTTCGCCTTTTCCACCATGGCGCAGAATTCGGCCTCGGTGGTGTTGGAGACCGGCTCCACATGGGCGTGGAACGGCTCCGGCGCAGGATGGGCCATGGGCCGGTCGAGCCCCGCCACCACGCTGTCGAGCCGCGCCAGCGCCGCCTCGAACGCCGCGCGGGCAGAAACGCCCTCCTGCGGGCGCACCGGGGTCACGGCGGTAAGCTCGTCCTTCACCGCGTCGAATACCACCATCAACGTCGGGCGGATCAGCAGGGCTTCGGGGACGCCGATGGGATCGGGCTTGGCCGGCGCGAGGCGCTCCATCTGGCGCACCATGTCATAGCCGAGATAGCCGAACACGCCGGCCGCCATGGGCGGGGCGCCGGGCGGCAGGTCGATCGCCGATTCGGCAAGCAGGCTGCGCAGCGCCGCGAGCGGCGGCTCGGCACACGGCTCGAAGGCACGGGTGTCGATGAGCGCCGAACGGTTGATTTCCGCCGCATCGCCATTGGCGCGCCAGATCACGTCGGGGTCGAGGCCGATCATGGAATAGCGGCCGCGCGTCTGGCCGCCCTCCACCGATTCCAGCAGGAACGCATTGGGCTTCTCGCCCGCGATTCTGAGGAAGGCGGAGACCGGCGTCTCAAGGTCCGCGATCAGGGTGGTGGTCACCACCTGCGCCTCGCCGCGCGCATAGCGCTGGGCGAAGGCGTCGAAATCCGTGGGAGCGTTCATCATCTTCGGGTTCAGTTCGTGCCGGCGCCGATCGCCTGCTGAAGCAGGCGTTCGTTCACCGAGACGCCAATCTGGCTGCGCAACTGGGCGAGATATTGCAGCAGCAGGTCGGTTTCGATCTGCTGGCCGATGCGCGCGGCGGCCTGCTGTTCGGCCGGCGTCACCTGCGGCACCGTGATGCCGGTGACCTGGAACACGATGCGCTCGGCAGGCACCGTGCCCGACGCGAGGCCGAAGCCATTCAGCGGCACATCGAAGATCTTGGCGACGGCGTCAGCCGAGAAATCCGAGGTGGCACGGCCTCTTTGCAGGTTCTGTGCGGTTTTCACTTCAAGTCCGGCACTGGTGGCGACCTGCACCAGGGGCTGGCCGGCCTGGAGCTCCGCCAGCAATTGCTTGGCCTTGGCATCCACCGCCTTGACGGTTTCGTCCTCGGTCCAGCGGGCCAGCACCTGATCGCGCACCTCGTCGAACGGACGTTCGCGGGCGGGCGTCACCTCATTGAGGTCGTACCAGACATAACCGCCGTTCTGGGGCAGTTGCACCGGCTCGGTCTCGACGCCGGGCCGCGTGGCGAAGGCGCCAGCCACCACATCGGCGACGCCCGGAAGGTCGCGGATTTCGGCGCCGGTGGGATCGCGGCCGGAGCGGTCCACCGCATCGATGGTCTCGGTCTGGAGGCCGAGCTTCTGCGCGATCTCGGCGAGCGTGGCGCCGGAGCCGCGCTCGTCCTCGATGGAATCATGCTTGTCGAGCAATTCGCGGCGCGCCCGATCGAGCGCGAGTTCCTTGCGCAACACGTCCTGCACCTGCTCGAACGGCTGGATCTGGGCGGGGTCGATCTTGGTCACATGCACCAATACCGAACCGAACGCGCCGGGAATGGGCGCGCTGGTGCCGTCCAGCGGCAGGGAGAAGGCCGCTTCCGCGATCTTCGGGTCGATCAGGTCGGAGCGCACGACCGTGCCGAGGTCGATGTCCTTGGGGCTGAGGCCGCGCGCGGCGGCGATCTGGTCGAAGGTCTCTCCGGCCTTGATCTTGTCCGCCGCCTGCTGCGCCTCGTCCGCGTTGGAGAACACGATCTGCTGCACCGCGCGGCGCTCGGGCGTGCCGAAGCGGGCGGTGTTGCGGTCATAGGCCGCCTTCACGTCCGCGTCCGCCACCTGCACCCAGGGCGCAAGGGCGGCGGGGGTGAGGGCGAGGGCGGTGATCTTGCGATATTCCGGCGCCCGGAACGTGATCTTGTGGGCGTTGAAGAAGGCCTGCAACTGTTCGTCGGTCGGCGACGGCACGGCACCGGCGGCGGTCGCGCCGACGGCGATATAGGCCACCGCGCGCTGCTCGCTTTCATAGCGATGGGCCGCATCCAGCAGGACCGCCGGCGGGGCAACATCGCCGCCGAGGGCGGAGGCGATCTGCTGGCGCAGCATGCGCTGCTTCTCCGCCGCGAGGAAACGCGGCTCGGTGAGATTGTTGGCGCGCAGGAGCTGCTGGAAATACGCGGGATCGAATTCGGTCGCGCCGGGCCGGCGCAGGGCCGGATTGGCGCGCACGGCGCGCGCGACCTCTTCCTCGGATATCGCCAGGCCGAGCGCCTTGGCGGTATCGTCGAGGGTCGCCTCGGCCACCATCTGGTTCAGGACCTGCCGGTCGAGGCCGAACGCGCGGGCCTGCTCGGGCGTGAACGGGCGCCCGGTGCGGCGGCCGATCTGCTGGATCTGGTCCAGATACTGCTGGCGGAATGCGTCGGCCGAAATCTCGGTGTCCCCGACTTTCGCGACAGCGCGGGCGCTTTGGCCCCGAAACACGTCTGCGATGCCCCAAACGAGAAAGCTGACGGTGAGCAGGAGAAGGAAAGCCTTGGCGATGAAGCCGGAGGCGCCTTTACGGAGAGTCTGAAGTACCATTGCTCAGTCTGGTTTGAGGAGGGGCGCGGCCCCGACGCAGAAGGCGCGCATCATAGGGAGCGGCACCCCGCGCCGCAACGGCGCAGGCGGTGCTGTTTGCCGTGTTGCGCGCCCTCTGATAACCGGTCGGAAAGTTCCCTGTCCATCCGCGTCTGTCCTGGAGGATTTCATGCCCGTTGCCCGCCGCCCGCTCGTTGCCGGAAACTGGAAGATGAACGGGTTGCGGCATTCGGGGGCGGAACTGCTGGCCATGGTCGATGGCTATGACGCCGCCTTGCAGGCCCGCGTCGACCTTCTGATCTGCCCGCCGGTCACCTTGATCGCCGGATTGGCGGGCGAGATCGCCGGCGCCGCCATCGCGATCGGCGCGCAGGATTGCCACGCCAAGCCCTGCGGCGCCCATACCGGGGATATCTCGGCGGAAATGATCGCGGATGCCGGGGGCACCTTCGTCATCGTCGGCCACAGCGAACGGCGCACCGACCATGGCGAGAGCGACGACATGGTCCGCGCCAAGGCCGCCGCCACCCTGCGGGCCGGCCTCGTGCCGGTGGTCTGTGTCGGCGAGACGCAGGCGGAGCGCGATGCGGGCGCCTGCCTCCAGGTGGTGGCGCGGCAAGTGCGCGGCTCGGTGCCGGCGGAGGCTCCGGCGGATCGGCTCGTGATCGCCTATGAGCCGGTGTGGGCGATCGGCTCCGGCCGCGTCCCGACGGTCGAGGAAGTCGAGGAGGTGCACACCGAGATTCGCACCGTCCTGCGGGAGCGGTTCGGTGGAGACGCGGAAAGGGTGCGCATCCTCTATGGCGGCTCGGTGAAGCCGGAAAATGCAGCTGTCCTGCTCCACGCCGCGCATGTGGACGGCGCCCTGGTGGGCGGGGCGAGCCTGAAGGCCGCCGATTTCCTGGCGATCGCCCGCGCCTATCTCTAGGGCGCCACCGCAACGCGGCTGGTTCGAGAGGCAGGTTTGAGGGGCTGGACGCCCCTCAAACCCGCGCCCACTCTCTTAAAGCGAGAAGTTCGTCGCGCTCAGCAATTGCTTGATGACGCTCAGCTCTTCGCCGCTGGTCGGGGTCTTCTGCGAGACGAAGTCAAACACCTTGCCGTCCTGCAGGCCGTAATTCGCGATGCGGGTAACGCGGCGATTCTTGTCGAAATAGATCGCGAGCACCTTCTGCTCGGTGATCTCCGGCTTCAAGAAGGCGACCCGCTTCTCCACCTGGGAGATGTAATAGAAGACGTCGCCCTGCACGGTGGAGACGGTGGAGGGCGTGCCGAGCACCAGCAGCACCTGCTCCTGGCTCGAGCCCACCGGCACCTGTTCCAGGGCGCCCTCGCTCAGAACATAGCCGCGCTGGTAGGTGCGCACCACGCCGCTGATGGACGTGCCGGTGCCGCCAACGAAGTTCGCGCAGCCGGACAATGTGCCGGCAATCACCACCAGTCCGAGCGCTGCGCAGACCGGTCTGCGGGCGTAGCTGCGCGAAACGGAACTTCTCACTTGCGATGACGCCACGCCGATTCCCTCGATTTCAGCCCGTGCGGCACATGCCGCCTGATCCCTGAACGATGCCCCTGCAGATGCCACTGCCCTTGCCACGACGCCTCCAGCGCGCTACGCCCCATGCTCATCCGCGTCTTGCCAACGAGCGACGCACAGACCCGCAAAAAGTGATGCTGAATCTGTTTCGTCGACCCGAGCGCCGAGCGACCATCCAGCGCCTCTATGGCGTGATCGTGGCGCAGGCGCGGCAGCCCGCCTTCTATACCGACTTTGCCGTGCCCGATACCATAGAGGGGCGGTTCGAATTGGTGTTGCTGCATACATTTCTGGTTTGCCATCGCCTCAAGAGCGGGGACGAGGCCAGCCGCGACATGTCGCAAATGGTGTTCGACGCGTTTCTCGACGACATGGACCGCACCTTGCGCGAAATGGGCGTCGGCGATCTTTCCGTGCCCAAGCGCATGAAGAAGATCGGCCAGGCCTTCTATGGCCGCGCCGGCGTGTTCGATGCCGCCTTGCAGGCGGATGCCGCGCCCGACGCTCTGGACGAGGCGGTCGCCCGCAACGTGTATGAGGTCGAGCCGGCCGCGCTCGGCGCGCCGGGCCGGGCGCTTGCCGCCTATGTGCGACAGGCCGTCGCGGGGCTCGCCGCGACACCGGCCGAGGTGTTCGCGCGCGGCGAGGTTCATTTTCCCGCCCCGAATGCAGGCGAGGGTGCCGTCCATGACTGATCTTCCTTATATCCATCGCGTGTCCCTGGACGACGTGCCGGCCCACGGCCTCGCCGTGGCCCTCGTGCCCGACGAAGCCCAGAGGGCGGCGCTGGCGCGGTTCGTGGACATTCCCGCCGTCCACAGCCTGACCGCCGACCTGCGGATCTCCCCGGTGGGGGCGGGCGCCCATGTGACCGGGCGCCTGAAGGCGCAGGTGCGCCAAATCTCCGTGGTCTCCCTGGAGCCGTTCGACACCGACCTCGACGAGGAGATCGACGTCCATTTCGCGCCCGAGGAAGCCATTGCGGCGCGCGCCGTCGATGTGGATGACCCGGAAGCCGAGCTGGACCAGCCCGATGCCATCGTCGACGGCGGTATCGACCTCGGCCATCTCGTAACGGAATTCCTCTCGCTCGCGCTGGATCCCTATCCGCGCATGCCAGGCGAGGAATTCGAAACCGTAGCCGAGGCGCCGGAAGCGCTCTCTCCCTTTGCCGAACTCGCCCGCCTGAAAGACAAATCTTGATTGCCTGCGTCAAATATTGCGGTGTGCGCCCGAGTGGTTATTGTCCGGCCGCTCTGAAGCGGGTGCCTCGTCCGCGGAACAAACTGGAACGTTTGCCTCGATGACCGTGCCCGTTCGCATCGCCGTTGACGCCATGGGCGGAGACCATGGCCCCGAGACCGTTCTCGCCGGTGCCGCGATCGCGCTTGAGCGGCACCCGGACCTGCACTTCATCCTGTTCGGGAACGAAGAACGCTTGCAGTCCGTGCTGGCAGCGCATCCGCGCCTCGCCGCCGCTTCGCGCGTCGTCCACACCGAGATCGTCGTCGGCATGGACGACAAGCCCAGCCAGGCGCTGCGCAACGGTCGATACAAATCCTCCATGTGGCGCGCCATCGACGCGGTGAAGACGCACGATGCCGATGCGGCGGTCTCCGCCGGCAATACCGGCGCGCTGATGGCCATGGCCAAGTTCAACCTGCGCACCATGCCGGGCATCGGCCGGCCGGCGATCGCCGCCATCTGGCCGACCCTGCGCGGGGAAAGCATCGTGCTTGATGTCGGCGCGTCGATCGGCGCCACAGCGCAAAGCCTCGTCGAAATGGCCATCATGGGATCCGCCATGGCGCGGTCCGTGCTGGCCGTCGAGCGCCCCACCATCGGCCTGCTGAACGTGGGCGTGGAAGAGATCAAGGGCGTCGAGGAAGTCAAGGAAGCCGGCCGCCTGCTGCGCGAGGATACCGCCACCGACCTGCTCTACCACGGCTTCGTGGAAGGCAATGATATCGGCGCGGGCACGGTGGACGTGGTTGTGACCGAAGGGTTTTCCGGCAACATCGCGCTGAAGACCGCCGAAGGCACCGCCAAGCAGCTGGCGAGCTATCTGCGCGCCGCCATGGGGCGGACCTGGCGTACCAAGCTCGGCTATCTGCTGGCGCGCGACGCGTTTCGCGTCCTGCGGGAAAAGATGGACCCGCGCCGCTCGAACGGTGGGGTTTTCCTCGGCCTCAACGGCGTTGTGATCAAAAGCCACGGCGGCGCCGATGCTGAGGGCTTCGCCGCGGCCGTGGATCTTGGCTACGACATGGTGCGGCATCAATTGCTGTCGCGCATCAAAACCAGTCTCCTCGCGCGCGTGCCTTCGTCCGACGGGACGGGCGCGACGCTACCGGCAGAAGCGGAAGGTCAATCGTGAGCTTAATTAAGTCCGTGGTCCGGGGCGTGGGGTCCTATCTGCCGGAACGGGTCCTCACCAATAGCGAACTTGCCCGCTCGGTTGACACTTCGGACGAATGGATCGTGCAGCGGACCGGCATCCGCGAGCGTCATATCGCCGCGACCGGCGAGCTGACGTCGGATCTCGCGCGCCACGCGGCGACCCGCGCGCTGGCCGACGCCGGGCTCGTGGCCGGCGACATCGACCTGATCATCCTCGCCACCTCGACCCCGGACCAGACTTTTCCGGCCACGGCTGCAACCGTACAGGCGGAACTCGGTATCCTCCACGGCGCGGCATTCGACCTGCAGGCGGTGTGCTCGGGCTTCGTGTTCGCCCTCGCCACGGCCGATGCTCATTTGCGGACCGGCAGCTTCAAGCGGGCGCTTGTGATCGGCGCCGAGACCTTCTCGCGCATCCTCGATTGGGAGGATCGCGGCACCTGCGTGCTGTTCGGCGACGGCGCCGGCGCCGTGGTGCTTGAGGCGCGCGATGCGGCCGAAGCAGGCGACCGGGGCATTCTGACCACGCATCTGCGCTCGGATGGCCGCCACAGAAGCAAATTGTTTGTGGATGGCGGGCCGTCCTCGACCCAGACCGTCGGGCATTTGCGCATGGAAGGCCGTGAGGTTTTCAAGCATGCGGTCGGCATGATCACCGATGTGATCGAGGATGCGTTCGCCGCAACCGGCGCTTCGGCGGACACGATCGACTGGTTCGTCCCACATCAGGCCAATCGCCGAATCATCGATGCGAGTGCGCAGAAGCTTGGAATCGCACCCTCCAAGGTTGTGACCACCGTGGACCTCCACGGGAATACCTCTGCGGCTTCGATCCCCCTCGCGCTGGACACGGCGCATAAGGATGGCCGCATCAAATCCGGTGACCTGGTTTTGCTGGAGGCCATGGGCGGTGGCTTTACCTGGGGTTCCGCTCTAATCCGATGGTAGGTAAATCATTAATGACGTTGACCAGCCTCGCCCTGAGTGGATAGGGTCACGGCGGCTGACCCTCTCTGTTGGGGCCGGGGAGACATATGGCTGGTAAGACCATAACGCGTGCCGATCTCTGTGAGGCGGTCTACCAACAGGTGGGCCTGTCGCGGACGGAATCCGCAGCGCTTGTTGAGCTCGTGCTGAGCGAAATCGCCGACTGCCTCGCCAAAGGCGAGACGGTGAAGTTGTCGTCTTTCGGTTCGTTCGTCGTGCGCTCCAAAGGGCAGCGCATCGGCCGCAATCCGAAGACCGGGGAAGAAGTGCCCATCGAGCCTCGCCGCGTCATGGTCTTCAAGCCGTCCAGCATCTTGAAGAATCGCATAAACGGGCGCACAGAAAACGGCCTGGATCGCGACTGATCCGCTGGTGTGGGCAAAATTGCCCGCAGTGCATGGAGGCAAGCGCACGTGTCCGGAGCGAGGCAAACGGACAAGTCACCGGACGCCTTTCGCACCATCAGCGAGGTGGCCGAGGATCTCGAGCTGCCCCAGCACGTCCTGCGCTTCTGGGAAACCCGCTTCACGCAGATCAAGCCCATCAAACGGGCCGGAGGCCGCAGGTTCTACCGGCCCGAGGATGTCGATCTGCTGCGGGGCGTGCGGCATCTGCTCTACGGCGAAGGCTACACCATCAAGGGTGTGCAGCGAATCCTGAAAGAGCAGGGGATTCACTACGTCCAGGATCTCGCCATAGAGGAAGAGGCGGCCGGCTTTCAGCCGATGCCGCCGCCTGTCGCGCCGCGCGCGGAAGCGCAGCGCCGGCAAGCGGCCGCGCCGGAGCCCCATGACGAAGCGCCGTACGAAAGCGACATGGATCAGGAGCCGCGCCGGCGGTCCGGCGTGCGGGGGCAGGGCGAAGGCGGCCAGAGCGGCTTTGGCGGCTTCCTTGGCCTGTTGCCGCGCCGTGGCAAGGCGCGCGCCGAATCGCCCGTCGAGGAATCGCCGGTCATCGCGGAATTGCCGTTCCCCGAATTTTCCCAGCATACCCGCCGCCATGAAGGGCCTGTCGAGCCGCGCCTCGAGCCGCTGCCAGCGCCCGCCCGGCCGGCGCCTGTGCATTCTGCATCTGTCCGCCCGGCGGCAGCGCAGCGCCGCACCGGCGCGCCTGTGGCACCGGTTGAGCCACGGCTGGTCCGGGACGACGAAAGCTTCTATCGCCGGATGCCTGAGCCCGCCTATGAGGACGAGGACGAAGAGGACGACGACCCGGCGGAACCCTATGCGCCGCCCCGTCCCGCGCCCTCGTTCGCGCCCGAGCCCCGTCGCGCGGCCGAAGCGGTTCACAGGCCCGTCGTGCCACAGCGTCGGCCGACGCGCGGACCGGCCTCGCGTCTGCCCGAACCGCCGCCGGTTCCCGAACTGGAAGATCCCCTGCTGCCCTTCTTCGACGATGATGCCTTTGGTCCCGACAGCCCGCAGATTTCCGAGCCCCTGGACGCCCGCATCCGCCGCCTGAAGGAGCATGCGCCCGGACCGCCGGAAGACTATATCCCGGCACGCGCGCGCCGAACGGAGGCGTCGCGTGGTGAAGAAACCCGCGCCGAAGTCT
This sequence comes from Roseixanthobacter finlandensis, assembly GCF_043195105.2. NCBI lineage: Bacteria > Pseudomonadati > Pseudomonadota > Alphaproteobacteria > Hyphomicrobiales > Xanthobacteraceae > Roseixanthobacter > Roseixanthobacter finlandensis. The sequence goes on from NZ_CM195536.1 coordinate 2,523,812, forward strand.
CGCGCGCTGAAATCCCGCGCGAGGACGACCGCGAGGTGACGTTCCGGGCGGACATGCGCGATGGCGAGCGCCGGCCGCCGCCCGGCCCAGCGCGCGGGATCGCCCCACCGGCGGACGATTGGCCTAGGGAATGGCGCGAGGAGGAGCCGCGATTCGCGGCGGACCTGAGTGCCGAGCCGCGCTCTGCGCACCCCGGCACCCCGCCTTTGCGCGCGGATGATCGGCGTGACGCCCGCCGGGCCGAGGCCTACACGCCGTCACGGCCCCCAGCGGCGTCTGCCGCCGAGCCGATCGGTAAATTGCGGCTGGGGCCATTGACCGGCCCGGTGGAGGAATTCGAATTGGAGGATCCGGAGCCGTTGCGGTGGGATCATCATCAGGGCTTCCGGCCGGAATCCGCACCGCGCGAGCCGCATCGGCCGGGTCCGCCCGAGCAATATCTGCCGCCGCATCTGCGTTCCGACCCGCGCCTGGTGGGCGCGCCGCCGGTGCCGATCCCGGTTTTATCCCGCGACGACGTGCATCGCCTTCAGGCGACGCTCTATGAATTGGGCGAATGCCGCCGCCTGCTGGGCGGAGCGGTGGAACGGCCGGACGATTCGTCCCAATAAGCTGCCCGTGCGCCGTTGGCGCGGCATTTCCCGCACGTCTGGAAGAGGGTGCCGTACGAACGGCGACGGCACCCCGTGTCGCTCAGTTCGCGGGTTCGTCCGCCTGAGACTGCTGGAGCCACGCGAACAGATTGATCGGTGCGGGAGCGGCCGCGGCCTTGTCCTGGGCCGGGGCGGCTTCGGCCACCTGTTCGCGTCCCAGCACGGCGACGGAGACGCGCGTCAGGCCGTGGCTGGTGAATCCGAGTTCTGACGCCGCGGCGCGCGAGACGTCGATGATGCGACCCCGGACGAACGGTCCACGGTCGTTAATGCGGACCACCACTGTGCGGCCATTGCGCAGGTTGGTCACGCGAACCTTCGTTCCGAAGGGGAGCGAGCGATGGGCCGCAGTCAGGGCATTGGGATTAAAACGTTCGCCGCTTGCGGTGCCCCGTCCCTGCCAATAATAAGAAGCAACACCGGTCTGTCCGGCATCGGCTTTGGCTGGTGTACAGAACGCGCCGAGCGTCAGCGCAAATGTTCCAATCAGAAACCCCTTCTGGATCTCCATTCCCTCGACCTCCATTGTTGTTGATGGGAGATCGGCGAATGACGTTCTATTGGGGCGACAATGTCACTGTTCCGCGGCGAAATCATGATATCTTACTGCTAAGCTTGAAAAATGTATCAGATTGGAACAATATATATCAAAGTTAACGCAAAGTTTCCATCAAGATAACGTCGCTATTCGACCGCACTTGTTGTTTGCGGCAACCTTTTACTGATAAATAAAAATGTCATATGCCAAAGTCGCGAAACCGTGTTCGGCTCCGCGCCCGATTTCCGCCCCATAGCACCAAAGTACCGTCCTCTGTCATTTTGGAGCGTCGGCCGGACAGGCCGGCACGTCAGGCCCGCAACGCGGGTTTTCATTGAGGGTCGCGAAGGGCGGTGGATAGCGCCGCATTTCACTCTTGTAGCCGCCAACGCGATGGTCTAAGCCTCCCCTCCACGTCGGAGCGTAGCGCAGCCCGGTTAGCGCACTAGTCTGGGGGACTAGGGGTCGGAGGTTCAAATCCTCTCGCTCCGACCATTCACATCCCAAGAAATAGCCCCATGGTTCGGCCCGCCTGAAAGCGGGGAGGCACGTCCAATGGGCGCGCAGACCATGGACGCGCGGGCGCCAGGACCGGCGCATCGGCCCGACACGCATCCCGAATCTCAAAAGCCCGCGCTTCGTCGCTCTGTCACGGTGAAGCCCTAGACGATGGCTGTCTGAGCGGGGCGCCGAGCATGCTGAACGCGGTTCTTTTGACCTTGATCCCCGCCGGGGCCGTCATCGCCGGCGCCTTGCTGGGTTTTGTCTGGCGTCCCGGCGCGACGATCCGTGGCGCCGTGCAGCATTTCACCGCCGGCGTGGTGATGGCGGCCGTGGGCGCGGAATTGCTGCCGGAGCTCGGAAGCGCCCATCCCCTCGGCATCGCCATCGGCTTCACGCTCGGCGGCGCGCTCATGCTGGCCATCAAGCGGTGGATTGGCGAGGCGGACGAGAAGGAAGAGGAGGCGCCTGGCGAAAAGCCGGGCGGAAACAATACCGGCCTGCTGGTGACGGTCGGCGTCGATCTGTTCATCGACGGCCTGTTGTGCGCGGTCGCGCTCGCGGCGGCGCCGGAAAGCGGACTGGTGATCGTCGCGGCCCTGACGCTGGAGGTCTTCTTCCTCGGCCTCGCCACGAGCGTCTCCCTCAGCCGACCGGGCGCCGGGGCAGGGGGTGTGATGAAGGCGTGCGCGCTCGCCGCGCTGGTGCCGATCGGCGGAGCGAGCGGCGCGCTCGCGTTCCTCTCCCTCCCGGACCTCTGGCAGGTGGGCATCCTCGCATTCGCCACCGCCGCCCTGATCTATCTGGTGACCGAGGAATTGCTGGCGGAAGCCCACGCCGACGGCGAGGACACGACCTTCGTTGCGGCCACCTTTTTCCTCGGCTTCCTCGCAGTGCTGATGCTGAAGGCGCTTGGGGGCTAGGCCCGCATTCTAGGCGCTCGCCCTTGCCGGCCTGGGTTGTGCGGGAACCGCAGAGCTTTCGGGCACGGGGTGGGCGGTATCGTCGGCGTCGGAGGATTCGGGGCGCCCCGCCGCGATCAGGCAGGCCGCCAACGCCTCTTCGAGGCTTGTCGCGACCGCATTGCTGCCGGATTGGCTTTCGAGGGCGGCGCGCATGGCGCCATCGTCATGGGCGCCAAACGCCGCGAGAAGGATTTCGCTCTGCGGCAATCGCCGGCGCAGCCGCCGGCTGGAATAGCGCATGTGCGCCGTGCCTGCGTTTTCAAGCGACGACAGGATGGTCAGCGCCAGATCGGACCCGCTGAGATTGGCGAGATTGGCGATGGTCAGCGTTTCTGGACCGCAGACGCGCGCCGCCAGCCCATGGCGCTTCAGCAGATGCGCCAACAGGTCCGCCGCCGCGAGATCGAGGCCGGACCGCGCCGCGATGCAGAGAATGGGAGCCTCGCCCCGCCAGCGCTGCGGCAGCGTCTCGGCATCGACCACGGGATAGGCGCCGCCCGCCGGGCTTGCGGCAACGGCGGCCTCGGCTTCGCGCTCATCGGTTTCGCCCTTGGGGATGCCGTCTGGAATATCGGACAGATTCTCCAGCAATTCCCCGAGACTGAGGCGCAGCCGCGCGATCCGCGCGTCGTCCAGGGTGCCGCGGGAAAGATCCTGCTGCGCGAGCCGCAGGCCGGGCAGGGCGACATTGTCGAGATAGGCCAGGAAGCTACGTTCCTTCAGGAATTCCTCGGCCTTGCTGGTGGCCTCGGTCGGGTCGCCCGCCAGCATGCGCTGGTAAAACAGCTCCGGCGCACTGAGCGGCGGCCGGTCGCCGAGCATCACGTCGAGAAATTCCAGCTGGTCCACATGGCGGCCGAGCACCACGGCGCAGAGCGTGAGCGGGGTCGCGAGCACCAGCCCGATTGGTCCCCACAGCCAGGTCCAGAAGGTGGCCGATGCCACCACCGCGACCGGGGAAAGCCCGGTGCTCCGCCCGTAGACCAGCGGCTCGATGATGTGGCCGACGAGGGGCTCCACGAGGGCGAACAGGGCGATTGTGGATAACACGATGCTCCAGCCGGGATCGACGGCGAGCGCGAGCGCGATCGGCAGCAAAGCGGCGATGATCGCGCCGATATAAGGAACGAAGCGTAGCACCGCCGCCATCAGCCCCCACAGCAGCGGGCTCGGCACACCGATCACCCACAGGCCGAGGCCGATCACGGTGCCGAAGCCGGCGTTCAGCATCACCTGCATCAAGAAAAAGCGGGACAGGCGGCGGGCCGCATCGTCGAGCGCGGCGGTGGTGCGCTGGATGTCGCTCGCCCCCGCAAGGCGGATGAAGCGATTGCGCAGGTCCTCCCGCTGCAACAGGATGAAGATGAGAAAGATGAAGATGATGCCGGTGGTGGCGAGCGGGTGAACCAGCGGTGTCATCACCGCGCCGAGCATGCCCAAGGTGCCGGGATTGGGCTGGCGGATCTCCACCGGCAGGGGCGGTTGCTCGGCGGTGCCCGCATTCGGGCTTCCAGTCCGGCTTTCGGGTGCCGGCCGGTCAAGCTCGTTGCCGAGGTCCTGAAGCATCTGCGCCGCGCGCTCCAGCGTGCCGGACCCCTCGGTCGCACCTCGCAGCGAGCGGATCTTGTCGCGGATATTCACCTGATATTGCGGCAGATCGCCCGCGAGCTCCGCAACCTGGCTCGCCACCACCGCCCCCAGCGAGATGAGGCCGAGGAAGGTGAGCACGACGACGCTGGTGACGGCCAGCGTGCGCGGAATTTTCAACCGTCGCAGCACCACAATCACCGGCGCGAGCACAAAGCTGAGCAGCATGGCGAGCGCCACCGGCACCAGCACTTCGCGGGCGAAATACAGCATCGCGATGATGGCGCTCGTCGCCAGCAGCGTGCCGACGGCGCCCGAACCCAGCGGAATGACGGCGGCGCGCGGCGGCACCACCTGTTGCTGAAGGATGGGATGGGCCGTGCGGTCCGGCCCACTGCCCTCCGCCTCGCTCATGATGCCACTTCGAGCAGCAGGAGCGAACGGCCTGTCACTTCATAGACATGGGCGAACGGAAAGGTGGGCTGCGCCGCCGGGGCGGGGGCGTTGGTATCGACGACGAGGCGCCATCCCTTGCCGCCCACAACCTCGGGAAGGGTGAAATTCACCACGTCGAAATGCGCGTTCACGATCAGCAGCAAAGTGGTGTCGGTCCCCTTGCGGCGGATGCCGGTGGGCTGCGCGCGCCCGTCCATCAACACGCCCATGCACCGGCTCAGGCCATCCTGCCACTGCTCCTCGCCCATTTCGGTCCCGTCCGGGGCGAGCCAGCACACGTCCTTGACGTCGAGCTCCTTGTTATAGGCGCCGCTGAGGAAACGGCTTCGACGCAGCAAAGGGTGAGATTGGCGCACGGCGATCAATTTGCGCACGAAGGCGTGGAGTTCGCGCCCGGCCGGGGTGAAATCCCACTCGATCCAGCCGATTTCATTGTCCTGGCAATAGGCATTGTTGTTGCCCCCCTGGGTGCGCGCGAATTCATCGCCACCCAGGATCATCGGCGTCCCTTGGGAAAACAGCAGCGTCGCCAGCATGTTGCGCATCTGGCGGGCGCGCAGGGCGCAGATCTCCGGATCCTCGCTCGGGCCCTCGACGCCATGATTCCATGAGAGATTGTGGGAATGGCCGTCGCGATTGTCCTCGCCGTTCGCCTCATTGTGCTTGTCGTTATAGGAGACCAGATCCGCGAGGGTGAAGCCGTCGTGGGCGGAAATGAAATTCACCGAAGACCACGGCTTGCGGCCGCGCCGGTTGAAGAAATCGCCCGAGGCCGTGAGGCGGGTGGCGAGTTCCGCGATCTGGCCGTCATCGCCCTTCCAATAGGCGCGCACCGTGTCGCGATAGCGGTCGTTCCATTCCGCCCAGCCCGGCGAGAAGCCGCCGACCTGATATCCGCCCGGACCGCAATCCCAAGGTTCGGCAATCAGCTTCACCTGCGAGAGAATGGGATCCTGGCGGCAGGAATCGAGGAACCCGCCGCCCTCGTCGAAGCCATGGGCTTCGCGGCCGAGGATGGTGGCAAGATCGAAGCGGAACCCATCGACCTGCATCTCGGTGGCCCAATAGCGCAGGCTGTCCGTAACCATCTGCAGGACGCGCGGATGGGAGAGGTTCACCGTGTTTCCGGTGCCGGTATCGTTGATATAAAAGCGCTTGTCCTCGGGCAGACGGTAGTATGAGGCGTTGTCGATGCCCTTGAACGAGAGCGTCGGGCCAAGCTCGTTGCCCTCGGCGGTGTGGTTATAGACCACGTCCTGGATGATCTCGATGCCCGCCGCGTGGTAACGCGCGACCATCTCCTTGAACTCATTGACGTTCGGGCTCGCGAGATAGAGCGGATGCGGGGCGAAGAAGGAGATGGTGTTGTAGCCCCAATAATTCCGCAGATCCTTTTCCACCAGATAGCTGTCGTCCACGAAGCCGTGCACCGGCAACAGCTCCAGGGCGGTGATGCCGAGGTCTCTCAGATAGTCGATCACTTCCGGCGCCATGAGACCGGCGAACGTGCCGCGCAAATCCTCCCGCACCTGGGGGTGGCGCATGGTGTAGCCGCGGGCGTGGGCCTCATAGAGAATGGTGCGGTCCCATGGCACCAGGGGGCGGCGCGTCATGCCCCAGGTGAAGGCCGGATCGATCACCCGGCATTTCGGCATGAAAGTGGCGCTATCGCGGGTGTCGAAGGTGAGATCCTTGTCCTTGTCCTTGCTCTCCATCTGGTAGCCGAACAGGGCCGGGTTCCAGGTCAATCCCCCCACCAATTGCTTGCCATAGGGATCAAGAAGCAGCTTGTTGGGATTGAAACGATGGCCGGACGCGGGCTCGTAGGGGCCATGGACGCGATAGGCATAGACGAGGCCGGGCCGGGCATCGGGCAAATAGCCGTGCCACACCTCGTCGGTATATTCGGGCAGCTCGATGCGCTCCACCTCGCGCTCGCCGTCAGGATCGAAGAGGCACAGCTCCACCTTGGTGGCATTGGCGGAGAACAGGGCGAAGTTCACGCCGAGCCCATCCCAGGTGGCGCCCAGAGGAAACGGGTTTCCCTCCCGGACCCGCGACGCCTTCATCACCTGAGGAGCCGCGTCCGATACCAGCATATCCATATCCCTTGCCCCCATGATGCGCCCGGCCCGCCAGCCGACCTGTGAGTGCACAACGCCGCACGGCAATCTTGGTTGCGTCGCACGGGGCCGGTGCGGAAGCGGGCGCCGCGGCTGGGGAGAATCGGGCCCGTCCGGCGCGAGAGCCTTGGTGATCCGCGCCGGCGGCGGTAAGGCTCCTGGGTGACAGCGTGCGGAAGCTTCCCATGGGCCTGACCTTCACCATACTCGGCTGCGGTTCCTCGGGCGGCGTCCCCCGCGTGGCGCAGGGGTGGGGCGCGTGCGATCCCACCAATCCGCGCAACCGGCGGCGACGCTGCTCGCTGCTGGTGCGCCGGCACGGGCCGGACGGCGTGACGACGGTGCTGGTGGACACATCGCCCGACCTGCGCGAGCAATTGCTGGATGCCCAGGTGGACCGGCTGGACGGCGTGCTCTTCACCCATTCCCATGCCGACCATACCCACGGCATCGACGATGTGCGCCCGCTGGCGATCCAGCAGCGCCAGCGCATCGACGCCTATATCGATGAGGACACCTCGGCGGCCCTGCACTTGCGGTTCGGCTATTGCTTCCGCACGCCGCCCGGCGGCGTCTATCCGCCGATCCTGACCGAGCACCGGTTCCACGAGGGCCGGGCGGTGCAGGTCGATGGGCCGGGCGGGCCCATTGTCGCGCTGCCGTTTCGCCAGCATCATGGCGAAATCGACTCGTTCGGCTTCCGATTCGAGGGCGTCGCTTATTCAAGCGATGTCAGCGCATTTCCAGATAACTCATTGCAATATCTAGAAAATCTAGATATTTGGATTCTTGATGCTTTGCGTGAAGCGCCACATCCCTCCCATCTCAGCCTAAGCGAGGCGCTGGCCCACATCGAACGGATGAAGCCGGGCCGCAGCATTTTGACCAATCTCCATACGGATCTGGATTATGGACGCCTTGTGGACATCCTGCCGGAAGGCATCATCCCGGCGTTCGACGGCATGACCTTCGAGGGGTGAGGCGGCCGATCTGATTCATGAAGTCGGTTCACGCCATCAACTTATTGAATTCAGGGTGTTAATTTGTGAATTAAAGACGATTCTTGCCGCTCGCGCCGCGCGCGGCGGATCCTCTGTTGTGATCCGGGCCACGGCGGGCTTAGCATGCCCGTTCATTCGTCCAGCCTGGTTCCCGTCTCCATGTCCGCATCCGGTAGCAAAGGCCGTGCGCACGATCCCGCCGCCGGCGGGCTTGGGATCGATGCGGCCGCCGCGCTCAGCGCCGACGCGGAACAGGCCTGGATCGCCGTCATCCGCAAGATGGACGAGACCTACGCCGAGCTGGTGACCCAGCAGGTGGAGCTGGAGAACAAGAACGCCGCCCTGGAGGAAGCCCAGGCCTTCATCGCCGGGGTGATGGCCTCCATGACCGACGCCTTGATCGCCTGCGACCTCACCGGCCGCATCGAGCAGGTCAACGTTGCCGCCGAGCGGCTGCTCGGCCGGTCGGGATCGGACCTTCTAGAGCTGCGACTCGCCGATCTCCTGGCGCCGGAAACGCCGACCGGCTTCGCCGACGTGCTGGCCATCGTCGCCAAGCGCCAGCGCATCGTGGACCGCGACTTTGCTTTCGCCACGCCGGAAGGTCCGCTTCCGGTTTCGGTGAACGGCGCGATCCGGTTCGATTCGCGGGGCCGCGCGGTGGGCATCGTCCTCATGGGCCGCCCGATCGGCGAATTGCGCAAAGCCTATAGCGACCTCGCCGCCGCCCACGAGCGGCTGAAGCAGGCCCAGCAGCAATTGGTGCATGCGGAGAAGATGGCCTCGCTCGGCCGCCTGGTCGCCGGCGTCGCGCACGAATTGAACAATCCCATCTCCTTCGTCTATGGCAACGCCCACGCCTTGAAACGCTATGGCGAGCGGCTCGTGAGCTATGTGGACGCGCTTCACGGCCCGGCACCGGCGCGTGCCGACCTGCGGGCGGAGCTGAAGATCGACCGCACATTGCGGGAGATGGCCCCGACCATCGCCGGCATGCTGGAAGGGGCCGAGCGCGTGCGCGACATCGTCGCCGACCTGCGGCGCTTCTCGTCCGACCGGCGGCAGGCGTCCGAGCCGGTCGACATGGCGGCCCTGGTGCGCTCATCCCTGGAATGGGTGGCGAAAGCCCAGAGCCCGGCGGTGGACACCACCTTTCAGCTGGTGGGGCCGCTCGACGTGATTGGCCATCCCGGCCAGTTGCACCAGATGATGATGAACCTCATCCAGAATGCGGTGGATGCAATGGAAGGCGCCGGCGACCGCCGGCTGCTGATCGCCGGCGAGCGGCGCGGCGACCGCGTGGTGATCAGCGTTCAGGACAGCGGGCCCGGCATCTCGGCGGAGATTGCCTCGCGGATCTTCGATCCCTTCTTCACCACCAAGCCGGTCGGCAAGGGCACGGGTCTCGGCCTTTCCATCAGCTATCGCATCGTGCAGGAGCACGACGGCCTGCTGGAGGCCGGCAATCATCCCGGAGGCGGCGCCGTCATGCGCGTGACCTTGCCGGCGGCTCCAATGGAGAAGCAGCCTTGAGCGCCCCGTTCAACATTCTCTGGCTGCAATCCGGCGGCTGCGGCGGCTGCACCATGTCCCTGCTCTGCGCCGAGGGGCCGGACCTCATCACCACCTTCGACAGCGCCGGCATCCGCATGCTCTGGCATCCGGGGCTCTCAGAGGAAACCGGAAGCGAGGCCCTGGCGGTGTTCGAGCGCGTGCGATCGGGCGCGCTGCGCCTCGATGCGCTGTGCGTCGAAGGCTCGCTCCTGCGCGGGCCGAACGGAACCGGCCGCTTCCATGTGCTCGCCGGCACGGGCCGGCCTACGATCGAATGGGTGCGGGAGCTTTCGGGGCTCGCCGAGCATGTGGTCGCGGTGGGCACCTGCGCCGCCTATGGCGGCGTAACCGCCGCCGGCATCAATCCCGCCGATGCCTGCGGCCTGCAATATGACGGACGGCGCGAGGGCGGGGCGCTGGGCGCCCAATTCCGCTCCCGCTCGGGCCTGCCCGTGATCAATGTGGCGGGCTGCCCGACGCATCCCAATTGGGTCACCGAGACCTTGATGCTGCTCGCCGCCGGCCTGCTCGGCGCGCAGGATCTCGACGCCTATCGCCGGCCGCGCTTCTATGCCGACCATCTCGTGCACCACGGCTGCCCGCGCAACGAATATTACGAGTTCAAGGCCAGCGCGGAGAAGCTCTCCGACCTCGGCTGCATGATGGAGCATCTCGGCTGCCTCGGCACCCAGGCCCATGCGGATTGCAATACGCGATCCTGGAACGGCGAAGGCTCCTGCACCCGCGGCGGCTATGCCTGCATCAATTGCACGGCCCCCGAATTCGAGGAGCCCGGCCACGCCTTCCTGGAAACCCCGAAAGTTGCCGGAATTCCCGTGGGCCTGCCGACCGACATGCCGAAGGCTTGGTTCATCGCCTTGTCCTCCCTCGCCAAGGCGGCGACGCCGGAACGGCTGCGGCGCAATGCGGTGAGCGATCATCTGGTGGTGCCGCCCACGGTGCGGGACATCAAGCGGCGATGAGCGAAGCGCAAGGTTCAGCGGGCGATGGCATCACGCGGCTCATAGTCGGGCCGTTCAATCGCGTCGAAGGCGATCTCGAGGTGCGTCTCGACATCGCCAATGGCGCGGTGGCGCAGGCCCATGTCTCTTCGCCGCTGTTTCGCGGCTTCGAGCGCATCCTGGAAGGGCGGGACCCGATGGATGCGCTGGTGATCGCGCCGCGCATCTGCGGCATCTGCTCGGTTTCCCAGTCGCAAGCCGCAGCGCTGGCGCTCGCCGGGTTGCAGGGGCTGGAGCCGACGCGCAACGGGCGGATCGCCACCAATCTCATCGTCGCCACCGAGAATGTGGCCGACCATCTCACCCATTTCCATCTCTTCTTCATGCCGGATTTCGCCCGCGCGGCCTATGCGGGGCGCCCGTGGTTCGCGAAGGCGGAAGCCCGCTTCAAGGCCGGGCGCGGCACCAGCGCGCGGCGCTTGCTGCAGGCACGGGCGACCTTGCTCCATGTCCTCGGCCTGCTCGCCGGCCGCTGGCCGCACACTTTGGCGATCCAGCCGGGCGGCGTGACCAAGCGCGCGGAATCCCGCGACAAGGTCCGCCTCCTGGCGACGCTGGGCGCGGTGCGCGCGGTGCTGGAAGATCAACTCTTCGGCGCGAAGCTGGAACAGGTGGCCGCGCTTGCCGGCCGCGCCGAGCTGGACGCCTGGCGCGCCCGTGGCCCGGACGGCGATTTCCGCCTGTTCCTGGAAATCGCGGCCGATCTCGATCTGGCGCATCAGGGGCGCGCCTATGATCGGTTTCTCTCCTATGGCGCGTATCCCGCGCAGGAGGGCGCGCTTTATCCCGCCGGCGTTCATGTCGCGGGAGAAACGGGTGTCTTCGATCCGGCGGATATCGCGGAGGATCATACCTTCTCTCGCATGGAGGAGCGCGCGCATCCGCATCATCCATTCCAAGGCTCGACCGTGCCCGATGGGGCGGACGAGACCGGGTACACATGGTGCAAGGCGCCGCGCCTGAACGGCCTGCCGTTCGAAACCGGCGCTCTCGCGCGTCAGGTCATCGACGGCCAGCCCCTCATCCGCGATCTCGTGGCATCGGGCGGAGGCAATGTGTTGTCCCGCGTCATCGCACGGCTGGTGGAGAGCGCCCGCACCCTCATCGCCATGGAAAGCTGGGTGCGGACGCTGGAGCCGGAGGGCTCCTGGTGCGCCCAGGGGCAAATGCCCGCCCGAGGCCGGTTCGCCGGACTGACCGAGGCTGCGCGCGGCGCGCTCGGCCATTGGGTGGAAGTGGAGGGCGGCCGCATCTCGCGCTACCAGATCATCGCCCCGACCACTTGGAATTTCTCGCCGCGCGATGCCGCCGGGGTGCCTGGCCCGCTGGAAGCCGCCCTGGTGGGTGCCCTCGTGCATCGCGACGAGACGACCCCGCTGAGCGTGCAGCATATCGTGCGCTCGTTCGATCCCTGCATGGTGTGCACGGTGCACTGAGGCGCCCATGTCCGACATCCAGGGCGCTGAAATCATCGTGCGCGGGATCGTGCAGGGGGTGGGATTTAGGCCCTTCGTGTGGCGCCTCGCCCAGCGGCTCGGCCTTTCCGGGGAAGTCCGCAATACCGGCGATGCGGTGTTCATCCATGCGGGAGGCGCGCGGGAGGCGCTGGCAGACTTCGTCTTGGCGCTGCGCGATGAGGCGCCCATCCTGTCCCGGGTGGAGGCGATCACATCGCATCCCACGGCGCCGCCGGAGGGGGGCGGGTTCCACATCGTGGCGAGCGGGGCAGGGGCGGTTTCGGTCGGCATCGTGCCGGATATCGCCACCTGCCCGGTCTGCCGGGCCGAAATCGCCGATCCCGCCGCGCGCCGGTTCGGCTATGCCTTCACTAATTGCACCGAATGCGGTCCGCGCTTTTCCATCGTCCGGGGCCTGCCCTATGATCGCGCCCGCACCACCATGCAGGACTTTCCCCTGTGCGATGCGTGCCGGGCCGAATATGAGGACCCGCAAGACCGGCGCTTCCACGCCCAGCCCATCGCATGCCCCACCTGCGGGCCGCGCCTGAGCTGGACGTCCTTGTTGGCGCCGCTGCCGGACGCGGCACGCGGCGATGGCGATGCCCTGACCCAGGCGGCGGCCGCCTTGAGCGCCGGCGGCATCATCGCGGTGAAGGGGATCGGCGGCTTCCATATCGCATGCGACGCCACAGACGGCACGGCAGTGAGCGAACTGCGGCGGCGCAAGCACCGGCCGTCCAAGCCCTTGGCAATCATGGTGGCGGATCTCGACGCCGCCGCTGCGCTCTGTCATCTCGCCCCCGGTGAGGCGGCAGCTCTCGGCGACCCGGCGGCACCCATCGTGCTGCTGGAGCGACGGCAGGACGGTCCGTTGGCGGCAGGACTTGCCCCGGCGCCGGGCCGGATCGGCCTCATGCTCGCTTATGCGCCCCTGCATCATCTGCTGCTGAACCGCGTGGGGCGGCCGCTGGTGATGACCAGCGCCAATCGCGCGAATGCACCTCAGGTGTTTCGTGACGACGAGGCCGCGCCGATACTCGCCGGCATCGTCGACGGCATTCTCGGCCACGACCGGCCGATCGCCCGCCGCCTGGAGGATGGCGTCGTCCGCATCGTTGGAGGACGGGCGCGCGTGATGCGGCGCGGACGCGGGCAGGCGCCGCGCCCGTTCGATCTGCCGGAGGATTTCGCCGGGGCGCCGCCGGTGCTCGCAATCGGCGGCGATCTGAAAAGCGCGGCCTGCCTCACCCATGGCCGCAAGGCGCTGCTCACCCATCATCTCGGCGAACTGGACGCGCCGGCGGTCGAGGATGAGTTCGCCGACGCGATCGCCGATTATGAAAGCGTCTTCTCCCACGTCCCGGTGGCCGTCGCGCTGGACCTTCATCCCGATTATCGCGCCACCCGGTTCGGGACCCGATATGCCGAAGCCCGTGGCCTGCCGGTGGTCGGCGTGCAGCATCACCATGCCCATATCGCCGCCGCCATGGCCGAAAACGGCTGGCGCCGCGATGCCGGGCCGGTGGTCGGCATCGCTTTGGATGGGCTCGGGCTTGGGGCCGACGGCACCGCGTGGGGCGCCGAAATCCTGCTGTGCGACTATCTCACGTTCCGACGGCGGGGCCGGCTGCGTCCGATCCCGCTCGCCGGCGGCGACAGCGCGAGCCGGGAACCCTGGCGCGTCTTGCTGGCCCATCTCGATGCGGCCGTGGGCGCAAATGCCGTTCCGCAAGAGCTGTTTGCGGGCAAGCCCATCGCCACCCTGCGGGCGATGATCGCGCGGCAGGTGAATGCGCCGCTTGCCAGTTCCGCCGGCCGGCTGTTCGACGCCATGGCCGCGCTGCTGGGTCTGGCGCCGGATCGCCTGAGCTTCGAGGGCGAAGCTGCCATGGCGCTGGAAGCCCGCGCCGAAGGGCGGGAGGCGCCAGCGCCCTATCCCTTCGCCATGTCGGACTGCGGCGACCTGCTGGAGCTCGACCCCAGCCCGCTCTGGCGCGCCGCGCTGGTGGATCGCGCGGCCAAGGTCGGCATTGAGACCTGCGCGGCAAATTTCCACGCCGGCGTCGCGATCGCCTTCGCGGATGCGGCGGCGCACGTCGCCCGCACCGAAGGCCTGCGCCATGTGGCTCTCTCGGGAGGGGTGTTCCAGAATGGCGTGCTGCTGGAAGCGGTCACCGCACGCTTGGTCTCTGACGGCTACACGGTGATGGCGCCCGCCGACGTGCCAGCCAATGATGGCGGACTGGCCTTCGGGCAGGCGGCGGTGGCGGCGGCCCGGATTCTGGCAGACGTGGAATCGGCGCACGTGGAAACCGGTCACGCGCTTTCCGCCTCAGCTGGAAAGTGAGGTGTCACTTTCCGCCCCGGATGCCCACGCATTCGCCCAACACTTTGATATTCTTAAAAATAAAAACTGGCACGCGGGTTGCTGATGGAGCCTGAGCGCATCGCCTCGACGCGACGGCGTGAGAGCACCACCAGGAGGGACGCCGCATGGTCGGCCTCGAAACCTTTTATGATGTCATGCGGCGGCAGGGCATCACCCGCCGCTCGTTCTTGAAATATTGCTCGCTCACCGCCGCCGCGCTCGGCCTCGGCCCGGAACTCGCGCCGCAGATCGCCTATGCGATGGAGACCAAGCCGCGCCTTCCGGTGCTGTGGCTGCATGGGCTGGAATGTACCTGCTGCTCGGAGAGCTTCATCCGTTCCGCCCATCCTTTGGTGAAGGATGTGGTGCTCTCCATGATCTCGCTGGACTATGACGACACGCTCATGGCGTCGGCGGGCCATCAGGCGGAAGCCATCCTCGACGAGGTGATGACCAAATATAAGGGCAATTACATCCTCGCGGTGGAAGGCAATCCGCCGCTCAATGAAGACGGCATGTATTGCATCATCGGCGGCAAGCCGTTCGTGGACCAGTTGAAGAAGGTGGCCAAGGACGCGAAGGCCATCATCTCCTGGGGCTCCTGCGCCTCCTATGGCTGCGTGCAGGCCGCGCGCCCGAATCCCACCCGCGCCACGCCGGTGCATGAAGTGATTTTCGACAAGCCCATCATCAAGGTGCCGGGCTGCCCGCCCATCGCCGAGGTGATGACCGGCGTCATCACCTATATGCTCACCTTCGACCGCATTCCCGAGCTGGACCGCCAGGGCCGGCCGAAGATGTTCTATTCCCAGCGCATCCACGACAAATGCTACCGGCGCCCGCATTTCGACGCCGGCCAATATGTCGAGAAGTTCGACGATGAGGGCGCCCGCAAGGGCTATTGCCTCTACAAGATGGGCTGCAAGGGCCCGACCACCTACAACGCCTGCTCCACCGTGCGCTGGAACGATGGCGTCTCCTTCCCGATCCAGGCCGGCCACGGCTGCATCGGCTGCTCCGAGGACGGCTTCTGGGACAAGGGGTCCTGGTATGCGCGCCTCGCGGACATCAACGGCAAGGGCTTCGGTGTGGAAGCCAATGCGGATCAGATCGGGCTCGCGGCTGCGGGCGTCGTGGGCGGCGCCGTGGCGCTGCATGCGGCGGTCAGCGCCTTGAAGCGCGCCCAGCATAAGGGAGACGCCAAGTGACCATCCTGACCCCCAACGGCTTCAGCCTGGACACCGCCGGGCGCCGCATCGTCGTCGATCCGGTCACCCGCATCGAAGGCCACATGCGCTGCGAAGTGAATGTGGACGCCAACAATGTGATCCGCAATGCGGTCTCCACCGGCACCATGTGGCGCGGGCTTGAGGTCATTCTCAAGGGCCGCGATCCGCGCGACGCCTGGGCGTTCGTGGAGCGCATCTGCGGCGTGTGCACGGGCTGCCATGCGCTCACCTCGGTGCGCGCGGTGGAAGATGCGTTGCAGATCAAGATCCCCAACAACGCCTTCCTGATCCGCGAGATCATGGCCAAGGTGCTGCAGTGGCACGACCACGTGGTCCATTTCTACCATCTGCATGCGCTCGACTGGGTGAATCCGGTCAATGCCTTGAAGGCGGACCCGAAGGCGACGTCGGCGCTCCAGCAGGCGATTTCCGACCATTCCAAATCCTCCCCCGGCTATTTCCGCGACGTGCAGAACCGGCTGAAGAAATTCGTCGAGAGCGGGCAGCTCGGTATTTTCAAGAACGGCTATTGGGACAACCCGGCCTATCTGCTGCCGCCCGAGGCGGATCTGCTGGCGGTGACGCATTATCTCGAGGCGCTCGATTTCCAGCGCGAGATCGTCAAGGTCCACACCATCTTCGGCGGCAAGAACCCGCATCCGAACTACATGGTGGGCGGCGTGCCCTGCGCCATCAACATGGAAGGCGACATGTCGGCCGGCGCGCCGCTGAACATGGAGCGCCTGAACTTCGTGAAGCTGAAGCTTCAGGAAGCCTATGAATTCTCCAAGAACGTCTATGTGCCGGATGTCATCGCCATCGCCAGCTATTACAAGGGCTGGCTCTATGGCGGCGGGCTCTCGGCCACGAACGTCATGGATTATGGCGATTACGAAGCCATCCAGGGCCAGAAATCCACCGATCGCCTGCCGGGCGGCGTGATCCTGAACGGCAATTGGAACGAGATCCACCCCATCGACCCGCGCGACCCCGAGCAGGTGCAGGAGTTCGTCACCCATTCCTGGTACACCTACGGCGCCGGCAAGAACGACGTCGGCCTGCATCCCTGGGACGGCGTCACGGAGCCGAACTACCAGCTCGGCCCGGCGGCCAAGGGCACCAAGACCAATATCGAAGCCGTGGATGAGGCGGCGAAATATTCCTGGATCAAGGCCCCGCGCTGGAAGGGCAATGCGTGCGAGGTCGGCCCGCTCGCCCGCTACACCCTCGCCTATGCCCATGGGGTGGATTATGTGAAGGGGCAGGTGGATGAGGCGCTCGGCCGCTTCAACACGCTGGCCGGCACGAACCTGACGCCGAAGCAGGCGCTTCCCACCACCATCGGCCGCACGCTCGCGCGCGCGCTTGAGGCGCATTATTGCGCCGAGATGATGCTGACCGATTTCGACAATCTGATCGCCAACATCAAGGCCGGCGACAGCACCACCGCCAATGTGGAGAAATGGGACCCCTCAACTTGGCCGAAGGAGGCGAAGGGCGTCGGCACGGTCGCCGCGCCGCGCGGCGGGCTCGGCCATTGGATCAAGATCAAGGACGGGCGGATCGAGAATTACCAGTGCGTCGTCCCGACCACCTGGAACGGCGGTCCGCGCGATCCGAAGGGCAATATCGGCGCGTTCGAGGCCTCGCTTCTGAACACGCCCATGGAGCGGCCGGACGAGCCGGTGGAGATCCTGCGGACGCTCCATTCGTTCGATCCGTGCCTGGCCTGTTCCACCCATGTGCTGGCGCCGGGCGGCGAGGAACTCGCCCGCGTCACCGTCCGCTAGGGGAGGGGGCAATGACCGACACGTCCCTCGGCGCCGGAGCGCCCTCCCATGCCGCCCCGGCGGGTGCATCCCCGGCGGGTGCCCCCCCGCCGATCAGCGGAGCGCGGAAGCTGACCACCGTCTATGTCTATGAGGCGCCGGTACGCCTCTGGCATTGGGTCAATGCCCTCTCGATCCTGGTGCTGTGCGTCACCGGCTATCTCATCGGCTCGCCGCTGCCGACGCTGTCGGGCGAGGCCAGCGCCCATTACATGATGGGCACCATCCGCTTCCTGCATTTTTCGGCCGGCTATATCTTTGCCATCGGCTTTATCGGCCGGGCCTTGTGGGCGCTGGTGGGCAACCAATATGCGCGCGAGCTTTTCACCTTTCCGTTCTGGAAGGCGAGCTTCTGGCGCGGCTTGTTCATCGAGGTGAAATGGTATGCCTTTCTCAAGCCGCGCCCGCTGAAGTTCGTCGGCCATAACCCGCTCGCCCAGGTGTTCATGTTCTGGGTGATGGTGGTGGGCGGCCTGTTCATGATCGGAACGGGGTTCGCGCTCTATTCCGAGGGCGAGGGGCTCGGCAGCTGGCAGGACCGGCTGTTCGGCTGGATCATCCCCGCGTTGGGCGGAAGCATGAATGTGCACACCTTCCATCACCTCGGCATGTGGGTGTTCATCGTGTTCGTGATCATCCACGTCTATTCGGTGATCCGTGAGGACATCATGTCCCGCCAGAGCATGGTCTCAGCCATCACCAATGGCTACCGCACGTTCCGGGACGACGACCCTGAATAGCGGCAGCTCAGAACCCATCTTGAAAGGCGCGGCTTTTGTCGCGCCTTTTTCATTTGGAAGCACTCCTTCCAACTTCCAACATTTCTGGAAGGATTTCAGCCAATTGGTGGCAAAGTGGTGACCGGGAGCCGGAAGCTGAGCCTTGCCGGCGCTCGATTTGCGATCCGACCCCACGCTGGCACGTCTCTTGTATTGGTTTAATTCGAAAAAGCCGCGGCGTCAGACCGCATCGGGAGCATCCCAGGGAGAAAGGCGTCGCATGGCCGACGATCGCATCCTCGTGCTTGGAATTGGCAACATCCTGTGGGCGGATGAAGGGTTTGGCGTGCGGGTCGTCGAGGCGATCGATCGCGATTTCGTCATGCCCGACACTGTCACACTGCTGGATGGTGGCACCCAGGGCCTCTATCTGCTCCCACATCTGGAAGACGCCGACATCGTGGTGATCGTCGATGCGGTCGATTACGGCCTGCCGCCGGGCACCTTGCATCTGCTCAGCGATGACGAAGTTCCCGCAGTGCTCGGCGCGCGCAAGGTGAGCCTGCACCAGACCGGCTTCCAGGAAGTCCTGGCCTTGCTTCAATTGCGCGGCTGCGCGCCCCGTGTCCTGCGTCTGGTGGGGGTGCAGCCCCACACGCTGGATGATTACGGCGGTGGCCTGACCGAAGTGGTGGCGGCGCAGGTGGCGCCCGCTGCCGCGCACGTAGTGGCATTGCTGCGCGACGCATTCGGCGTCACGCTCCTGCCGCGCACCCAGACCGACGACGCGGTGCTCACCCCGGCGATCGCCCGACAAGCCTATGAAGCCGGTCGCCCCAGCGCGGCGGACGCCTGCCGCATCGGCGATGCGCGCGTCCTGGCGCTCAGAAGCGACGGGGCCTGAGCATGTGCGTCGGCATTCCCATGCGCATCCTTGAACGCTCCGGTGACTTTGCCCGATGCGAAAGCGATGCGGGGCCGGAGCGGGTCGACCTGTCCCTGGTGCCGGAAGCCGGGGTCGGCGACCATGTCCTCGTCTTTCTGGGGGCGGGCCGGCGCGTCCTGGATGCGCGCGAGGCGGGCCTGATCGCCGATGCGCTCGCCGCCCTTTCCGCTGTCATCACCGGCGCCGGCCCGGCCTCGGCGCTGGATGCGGCATTCGCCGATCTCGACCGCGAGCCGCAATTGCCGCCGCATCTCGCCGCCGCCCTTGCCGCCGGCCGAAAGGAAGCCTGATGCCTGAAATCGCATCCCTTGTCCCTCCCGCCGCGGCGGCGCTCCATCCCCTGGTTCAGCGGCTCATAACCACCCATGGCTATGCCTATGTGGACACGCCCGAGGATCTCGGCACCGATCCGCGCGACCGGCTGCTGTTCCTGCCGGCGCACGGAAAATCCCACATGGAGACGCCCGACATCGCGGTGGTGCTGCCCGAGCTGGTCCGGGTGCTGGATCACGGGCGTCGCCCCCTGACCGGCGCGGTGGCCGGCCCCGCCATCGAACGGATCCTGCGCGAGGCCATGGCCCTCGCATTGCCGGCCATCGTCGTGCTGCGCGACGGGGAGCCCATCGGGTCCATCGCCCGCATGCGCGATTGGGACGAATATCTCGCCCGGCTCGGCACGGTGCTGGCCGATGCCTGCGTGACCCATTGAGGATTGAGGAATGGCATCGCTTCCCATCGCCACCCAGCCGCCCATCGGCTTTGGTCCCGGCAGCCAGACCGAGGGCGCCGACGGCCTCGCCTATCTGCCGATGCCCTCAGGGATGCGCGTCTATGAACCCCATCTGCCCGAGGTCGACGACAAGGCGCGCCACGCGCCGGCCTTCGCCGCCCTCGAGGAGGTCCAGCGCGCGTTGGAGACCTGGAAGCCGGGCGATCATGCGAGCGTCTCGCTCGCCGGCTTCGACGCGGCGAACCGTCGGCTGATCGACGAGGCGCTGGGCGAGGGCGAAGTTGCCGTGCGCGTCAGCGGCGGCGGTGCACCCCTGGAAATCCAGGAGGCGACCTTCGCCGGGGTCTGGCGGGTGCGCGGCGCGGAGGGAGTGGACCGGATCGAGGTCGGGGCGTTTCCGCGCGGCGCTCTTCTGCGTGCCTTTCCCGCACAGTGGAAGATCGATCTTGCGGACACCGCGCGGCCGCGAACCGGCGTCGTCAATGCGCCGCCGATCATCGCCGAGATTGCCCATCGCACCGAACAGCGCGCGCCGGGAACGCCGGCCCATGTCATCAATTTCTCCCTTCTGCCGCACACGCCCGAGGATCTCGCGCTCATCGATGCCGCGGTCGGCATCGGCGGGCTGACCATCCTCTCGCGCGGCTATGGAAATTGCCGGATCGATGCGACCGCGCGGCGCGATGTCTGGCGCGTGCGCTATTACAACTCCACCGACATGCTGATCCTCGACACGCTCGAAATCACCGATCTGCCGGAGGTGGCCTGTGCCGCGCCGGAAGACATCGCCGATTCCGCCGAACGGCTGACCGAAGTGCTCGGGGCCATGCGATGAGGACCGATCATGCGGTTTGAAGGCTCCTTTCGCGGCGCGAACGGCGGGCTCGATCCGAAGACCCGCCTCGAATGCAAGGTGTGCTGGCACGTCTATGATCCCGCCGAGGGGTGCGAGACTTGGCAGGTGCCCGCCGGCACCGCGTTCGTGGACCTGCCCGACCATTGGCGCTGCCCGGTGTGCGATGGCGACAGCGAGCAATTCATGGTGCTCGACCAGGGCGAGGGGATCGCCGCCGCGCCCGCGCCGGCGGTCGATCCGCGCCTGGATGAGATCGTCCGCACCGTGCCGCTGCGCCTGGAAGCCGCGTTCCGCGAGATTCACGCGGGGCAGATGCGGGGCGTGCCGATCGTCAACGAGACGCTGTCGGTGAAGGCCGTTGGGTTCCGCGTCCACGAGGGACGGGTATTCGGCATGCTGGTCACGCCCTGGTTCATGAACCTCGTCCTGCTGCCCGGCCCCGACGACGACTGGACGCGCCTTGCCACCGGAACGAAGGAACTGATCGCCTTCCCCTCGGGCTGGTACGAATTTCTCGGCGCGAACCGCCCGGAAACCGGCCCCTATAAGGCCTGCTCGCTGTTTTCGCCCATGTTCGACTTCACCTCGATGCTCCAGGCCACGGAAACCGCGAAGGCGGCATTGATCGCCTTGCTCGATCCCGCGCATCGGGAAGAAGGCGCGCCGACGGCCGAGATTCGCCGCCGCCGCACCGAGGAACTGGCGTCGCTTGAGGCTGCGGAAGCCGTGGCCTTAGGCGATGACGCTGCACCGCCGGACGGGGCGGAGCAACGGCCTGTGCTTTCGCCCCAGCCCACGCGCCGCGAGCTGATCTTCGGCCCCACCGCCGGCGCGCGTCCGGCATCGGAGCCGGCATGAGCGAAGCCTTGACCATCGCGCGGCCCGGTGTCGCGGCAAGCTGGCACTTCACTAGCGCGCCAATGCTCGATCCCGAGCCGCTGCTGGTGGGCCGGCGCGTGGAAGAGGCGCTGGAGTTGTTGCCGCGCCTGTTCAATCTCTGTGGGGCCGCCCATCGCGCAGCCGCAAGCCATGCACTTGGATTGCCGGACACGGAAAACGCAGCCGCGATGCGGGCCGAAACCGTGCGCGACCATGGGGTGGCGCTGTTTCATCTATGGCCGGGCGTGCTCGGCACTGCGTCCGACCGTACCGGCCTTGCTTTGCTCGGACGCGGCACGCCGGCGGAGATTGCCCGGCATGTGTGCGGCGGGGACAATCTGCCGGAATTCTCCGTGCCCGATCTGGCCTCCTGGCTGGACCGCGGAGCGACGCCGGCCGCAGGCTTGCTGCGCGAATTGCGTGATCGTCTGGATCCCGCATGGGGGCGGGCCACCCTTCCAGCCCTAGATGTGGACGCCCTCGGTGCAGACCTGATGGAACACGCGCCTTCGCCCCGGTGCGAAGCCACAGTCCTTGCACGCGTGCGCGCCGCGCCGGTGATCCGCGCGATGCTCATCGAGCAAGGGGCAAGCCTGTTCGTGCGCCTGCTCGCGCGGATCGTGGATCTGCTCTGGATGGCGGATGGCGGCCACGACGCGCGGCTTCAAGGGCAAGCCGGGGCAGGGGTCGGCTATGCGCAGGCGGCACGAGGGATCCTCGTGCACCGGGCGAAGGTGAAGGACGGTCATGTCCTCGCCTATCGGATCCGCACCCCCAGCACCTGGAACCTGGCGCCGGGTGGCCTGTTCGCCCAGATGCTCGTGGCCTTGCCGGCGCGGCGCGAGGCGCAGATGCTGGCGCGGATTGCCGAATGCGCGGTCAATCCCTGCGTCCCGCTGGCCCTCCACTTTGCACCGGAGGCATGACATGCACGAGATGGCGCTCTGCGAAAGCCTGCGGGCCGCGATGGAAGAGGCGGCGCAGGCACAGAATTTTTCACGCGTCACGCGGGTGCGCCTGGCGATCGGCGCGTTTGCCGGCGTCGAGCCGGAGGCCTTGCGTTTCGGCTTCGACGTCGTGATGCGCGGGTCGCTCGCCGAAGGCGCCGAACTGGTGATGATCACCGAGGGCGGAACCGCCTGGTGCTTCGCCTGCGGAACCACCGTGCCGCTTGCCGACCGGCTCGATCCCTGCCCGGTTTGCGGCGGCGAACGGCTGGTGCCCAACGGTGGCACCGAGATGAAAATCAAAGACCTGGAGGTCGTGTGATGTGCGTCGCCTGCGGTTGTGGATCCGATGCCGTCACCCTGTCCGGTCCCGATGCCGCACAGGCGGGGCAGGGCGCCCATTCCCATTCACATGAGAGAGCGCCGGACGACGGGGCGCACCAGCATGGGCACGCGCACGGGCACTCCCATTCCCACGATCCTGGCGAACCGGCGCAGCCGCAGCACAGCCACGCGCCCGGCCTCGATGCGCGCCGCATGGTGGAGATCGAGCAGAACATCCTGGCCAAGAACGACGGCTTCGCGGCACAAAACCGCGTCCGGCTCGCGGCGGACGGCGTCTTCGCCCTGAACCTGCTGGCGGGTCCGGGGGCCGGCAAGACGACGCTGCTGGTCGAGACATTGAAAGCGCTCGTCGGCCGCGTTTCGGCGGCCGTCATCGAAGGCGACCAGCAGACCGCGAACGATGCCGACCGCATCCGCGCGGTCGGCTTTCCCGCCGTCCAGATCAATACCGGCAAGGGCTGCCACCTGGACGCACACATGGTGGGCCACGCCATGGACCGGCTGCCACTTCCGGCCGGCGGGGTCTTGTTCATCGAGAATGTCGGCAACCTGGTCTGCCCGGCGGCCTTCGATCTTGGCGAGGACAAGCGCATCACCCTCCTCTCCGTGACGGAGGGCGAGGACAAGCCGCTGAAATATCCCGATATCTTCCAGGGCGCCGATCTGGTCCTGCTGACCAAGGCCGACCTGCTGCCGCATCTGGACGTTGATTTCGACGCCATCGCCGGGAATGTCGCGCGCATCAATCCCATGGCGCGCGTAATCACCGTGTCCGCCCGGTCGGGCGCCGGATTTGCGGAATGGCTGGCATGGCTGGAAAGCGCGCGGCGCATGCGGCTCGAAGAGCTGGCAGGGGTCGCCGAACAGCGGGCACAGGCGCTGCGCGGCGCCGTCCATACGGCGGCGGAGTAGGGTGGTGAGCACCCGCCCCGCCCTTCTTCTGGTGGACGACGAGCCCCGCTCGGTGGAAGTGATGGCGCGCGTGCTCGGCGAGGAATTCGAGGTCTTCACCGCCCTCGGCGCAGCGGAGGCGCGGCGCATTCTGGAAAGCGAGTGGGTCCAGGCGGTGTTCTGCGATCAGCGCATGCCGGAAGTCTCGGGCGTCGCCTTCCTCACCGAAGTGCGCGAGCGCTGGCCGGAAATCGTGCGGGTGATCGTCACCGGCTATACCGAGCCGGAAGACATGATCGGCGCCATCAACGGTGCCGGCATCTATCAATACATCACCAAGCCCTGGCATCCGGATCAATTGCTGCTGGTGGCGCGCAATGCGGCTCATTTGTTCGCCCTGCAACGCGATCATCATCGCCTCTCGCTGGAATTGAAGCTCGCCGCCCCGGTGGCGCAGGCCCGCCTTGCCGCCCAGCACGAGCGCGTGGCGCGGAATTTCCATTTCGACACCTTGATCCGCAGTCCCGAGAGCCCGTTGAACGAAACCTGCCGGCGCGCGGCCCAGGTGGCCGTGTTCGACGTTCCGGTGCTGATCCAAGGGGAGACCGGCACTGGCAAGGAATTGCTCGCGCGGGCGATCCATTATTCCAGCCTGCGTTCGGAGCGCCCGTTCTTCGCGGTCAATTG
Organism: Roseixanthobacter finlandensis; assembly: GCF_043195105.2. Lineage (NCBI taxonomy): Bacteria > Pseudomonadati > Pseudomonadota > Alphaproteobacteria > Hyphomicrobiales > Xanthobacteraceae > Roseixanthobacter > Roseixanthobacter finlandensis. The sequence goes on from NZ_CM195536.1 coordinate 2,548,098, forward strand.
CGGGGCAATTCCCGACGAATTGCTGGAATCCGAATTGTTCGGGCACAAGAAGGGGGCCTTCACCGGCGCTCACACCACCCGCATCGGCCTGCTGGACGAAGCGGACGGCGGCACGGTTCTTCTAGATGAGATCGGCGATGTTTCGCCCGCCTTTCAAGTGAAGCTCCTGCGTTTCCTCCAGGAGGGGGAGATCAGGCCCGTTGGCTCCAACGAATCCAAGCGCGTCAATGTCCGGGTGCTGGCCGCGACCCATCGCGACCTCACGCAGGAGATCACGGGCGGCCGGTTCCGCGAGGATCTTTATTACCGCCTGTCGGCGATGGTGCTGATAATGCCGGCCCTGCGCGCGCGGCGCGATGATCTTCGGGTGCTCGCCACCGCCATTCTGGATGGGCTGTGCAACCTCCACGGCAAGCTGGTGAAGGGCTTCACCGACGAAGCGCTTGCCTGCATGGAGGCTTATGACTGGCCCGGCAATGTGCGCGAGATGCAGAATGAGGTGCTGCGCATGCTGGTTCTGTCCACCGGACCCCAGCTCGGCGCCGATCTCCTCTCGCCCCATGTGGTGCGTGCCGCCGCCGCGCCGGAAGGCGCGTCCCAGCCGATCGCCTTGCCCGACGGGGGCCTGCTGAAGGACCGCATCGAGCGCATCGAGGCGTCCATCCTCATGGAAACGCTCGTGCGCTGCCGCTGGAACAAGAGCCGGGCGGCCGAGGAACTCGGCCTGTCCCGGGTTGGCCTGCGGGCCAAGATCGACCGCTACGGGATCGCCCGCGGTCGCACCTTCGCGCGCCATTGAGGAGACGAACCCATGTGCCTCGGGATTCCCGGTCGGATCGTCGCCATTGCGGACGCGGACGCGATGCTGGCGATCGTGGATGTTTCCGGCGTCCGCCGCAGCGTCGACGTCGTGTGCGTGGCCGAGCCGGGTGCGCCGCTGGAGGCGCTGATCGGCGTCTGGGTGCTGGTGCATGTGGGCTTCGCCATGAGCCGCATCGACGAGGCGGAAGCCGCAGCCACGCTAAAGGTGCTCGCCGAGATCGGCGAGATGGACGCGGAGATGGACGCGATGCGCACCGGCAGCGTCGAGCCCGCAGGCACGGGCCGGGCAGGGGGCGATCATGCGTTTCGTCAGTGAATTCCGCGATCCGGCCCTCGCAACCGGACTGATCCGGGAAATCGGCGCGCTCGCGGTCCGGCTGGAGCGGGGGCGCACCAATCCGGTGGCGGTCATGGAGGTGTGCGGCGGGCACACCCACGCCATCTTCCGCTATGGCTTGGAAGGGTTGCTGCCCGATATCATCGAATTCGTGCACGGGCCGGGATGCCCGGTCTGCGTCCTGCCCATGGGGCGGGTGGATGATTGCGTCGCCATCGCCGAGCGGCCGGAAGTGATCTTCGCCACCTTCGGCGATGCCATGCGCGTGCCGGGCTCGCGCAAGAGCCTGCTCCAGGCAAAGGCCGACGGCGCGGACGTGCGCATGGTCTATTCGCCGCTCGATGCGCTGGAGCTGGCGCGGCGCAATCCTGGTCGCGAGGTGGTGTTCTTCGGCCTTGGGTTCGAGACAACCATGCCTTCAACGGCGCTGACCGTGCTGCGCGCCGCGCGCGAGGGAATCTCAAATTTCTTCCTGTTCTGCAACCACATCACCATCATCCCGACCCTGCGGGCCTTGCTGGAGCAGCCGGACTTCGGCATCGACGGCTTCATTGGGCCGGGCCATGTCTCCATGGTCATCGGCACGGCGCCCTATCGCTTCATCGCCGAGGAGTTCCACCGGCCGCTGGTGGTGGCCGGGTTCGAGCCCATCGACCTGCTGCAATCCCTGCTGATGGTGCTGCGCCAGCTCGCGGTGGGCGAAGCGCGGATCGAGAATCAATATGCCCGCGTGGTGCCGGATGCCGGCAATCCGGCCGCCCTCGCCGCTGTGGCGCAGGTGTATGAAACCCGCCCCACGTTCGAATGGCGCGGGCTCGGCTCCATTGCCGAATCGGGCGTGCGGCTGCGTGAACCCTATGCCCGGTTCGATGCCGAACGCCGCTTCGCCGTTCCGGATGTGAAGGTCGCCGACCCCGACGCCTGCCGCTGTGGCGAGGTGCTCACCGGCGCCGTAAAGCCCTGGGCCTGCCCGGTCTTCGGCACCGGCTGCACGCCCGAAATGCCGCTCGGCGCGCTGATGGTTTCCTCCGAAGGCGCATGCGCTGCTTATTATCAATATGGCGGCATGAAGGGGGCGGCATGAACATTCCTTTTGATCGGCCCGTGCGCCGGCCCCGCCGGGTGACGCAAGCCACCGTGACGTTGGCCCATGGGGGCGGCGGCACGGCCATGCGCGATCTGATCGAGGACGTGTTCCTGGAGACCTTCGCCGGGGCAGGGCACCCCGCCCCGGAGGATCAGGCGCGGTTCGATCTTGCGGCGCTGGCGGCGCTCGGCGATCGGCTGGCGTTCACGACCGATTCGTTCGTGGTCGACCCGCTGTTCTTCCCCGGCGGCGACATCGGCACCCTCGCCGTCTGCGGCACCGTGAACGATCTCGCCGTTGGCGGAGCGCGGCCGGTGGCGCTGTCGTGCGCGGTGATCATCGAGGAAGGATTGCCGGTCGAGACCCTGCGCGCGGTGGTCGCCTCCATGGCGCGCGCGGCGGCCGAGGCCGGCGTCTCCATCGTCACCGGCGACACGAAGGTGGTCGCGCGCGGAGCCTGCGACAAGCTCTTCATCACCACCACCGGCATCGGCGTGGTGCGGGCCGGCCTCCATGTGGGCATAGACCGTGCGCGGCCGGGCGACGTGGTGCTGGTGAACGGCCTGCTCGGCGACCACGGGGCGGCCATCCTGAACGCCCGCGGCGATCTCGCGCTCGAAACCACGATCGCCAGCGATTGCGCGCCGTTGCACGAGCTTGTGGATGTTCTAATCACGGCGGCGCCGGGCGTTCGAATGATGCGGGACGCCACGCGCGGCGGCGCGGCGGCGGTGCTCAACGAACTGGCCGAGGCGAGCGCGGTGGGCGTGCGGGTGCGCGAAATGGATCTGCCGATCCGCCCCGAAGTGAACGGCTTCTGCGAAATTCTCGGCCTCGACCCGCTCTATCTCGCCAATGAGGGCAAGCTGATCGCGGTGGTCCCGGCCGAGGAGGCCACGGCCGCGCTTTCGGCATGGCATCTGCATCCCCTGGGGCAGGGGGCTGTCGCCATCGGCACCGTGGTGGCGGAACGGCCCGGCCGCGTCGTGATGGAAACGCGCTTCGGCGGCGAGCGCATCGTGGACATGCTGGTGGGCGATCAATTGCCCCGGATCTGTTGAGCTTGATGACTTGTGCGTTGCGACCCATCCACCAAAGATGAACCCGTCCTTCAGGAGAGTGGCTTTATGACCCGTCCCGCCTTTCGTGTCCTCGCAATCGCCGGCGCCCTGGCCCTGGCGCCTTCTTTGGCCTTCGCCCATACCGGCGTTGGAGCCACGCACGGCTTCGTGCACGGCTTCATGCACCCCGTGACCGGCCTGGACCACGTGCTGGCCATGGTCACGGTCGGCATTCTTGCCTGGCAGATGGGCGGGCGCGCCATCTGGTTGCTGCCCGCCAGCTTCGTGACCTTGATGGCGGTGGGCGGCGCGCTCGGCATGAGCGGCTTCGACCTGCCTTATGTGGAGACGGGCATCGCCTTGTCGGTGGTCGTTCTGGGAGCCGCGGTGGCGATGGGCGTGAAGGCGCCGCTGGCCTTCGCCATGGGCCTTGTTGGCATGTTCGCGGTCTTCCACGGCCACGCCCACGGCGCCGAAATGCCCGAGACCGCCGGCGGCCTGTCCTATGGCCTCGGCTTCATGCTCGCCACCGCATTGCTGCATCTCGCCGGCCTCGGCCTTGGCTTTGCCATTGGCCGGCTCGGTGAAACCTCGGGCCAAGCCTGGGTGCGCGGCGCGGGTGCCGCCATTTCACTTGCGGGCGTGGCGCTATTGACCGGCGCTCTCTGACCCAGGGCCGGAAGATCAAGGCCGGTGCCGCCAGCGGTACCGGCTTTCTTGTGTGGATCATCCACGGGGACCGGGTTAGCCAACCTCAAATTGTCAGCTTGTCAGCCTCAAGCCCCATTCCCACCATTGAAGATAGTTCCATAATATCTCTTCTGCGATTTATATATTGCCGTATTGCACCGGATGGCGCGTCTCCCGGCCTGACGGCACCAGTCCAAGCACCGGTCGGGCGCCGAGCCAAAGAGCGCGCCAACGAGCCCTGCCCCGCGTTTCGATTTTCATTTTCAGAAGAATCCACGGGCGTCGATCGTCCGCCCGCAGAACGGGGGCGGACCGCCGGCGCTCATATCCTTGGCCGCAAAGCGCTGTTCATTCCGCGGCGTTGGCGGCCCCTGCGCCCACATGCTTGCCCGGGCGCCCGACGCTGTCATAGGTGAAGCCGAGGTCGGCCATCTCGTCGGGACGGTAGATGTTGCGCAGGTCCACTAGCACAGGTTGCGCCATGATCGCCTTCAGCTTGGCGAAGTCCAGCGCACGGAACGCGTCCCATTCCGTCACGATCACGATCGCGTCCGCCCCCGCCGCGATCTCATATGGACCCGTGCCGTAGTGCACGCCCGCGGGAAGCACCTTCTTGGCTTCCTCCATCCCCTCCGGGTCATAGGCCCGCACCTTCACACCCCGGTCCAGAAGCGTGTTCACGATCGCGATCGCAGGGCTCTCCCGCATATCGTCGGTATTCGGCTTGAACGTCAGCCCAAGTACCGCCACCGTCTTGCCGCGCGGGTCGGAGCCCAGCGCCCGGATCACCTTCTTACCCACCGCAAGCTTGCGCACATCATTCACCGCGACCACCGTCTCGATGATCCGCAGCGGCGTGCCCGCCTGCTGCGCGGTGCGCGTCAGTGCCAGCGTATCCTTCGGAAAGCACGACCCGCCGTAGCCCGGCCCCGCATGCAGGAACTTCCCGCCGATGCGATTGTCGAGCCCGATCCCGCGCGCCACTTCCTGCACGTTCGCCCCGACCTCCTCGCACAGGTCCGCGATCTCGTTGATGAAGGTGATCTTCATCGCCAAAAACGCGTTGCCGGCATATTTGATCAGCTCCGACGTGCGCCGGCTGGTGAACAGAAGCGGCAGATTGTTCAACGACAGCGGACGATACACCTGCGCCATCACCTCGCGCGCCCGCGGCTCCTCGCTCCCCACCACAACCCGGTCCGGCCGCTTGAAATCCTCGATCGCCGCGCCCTCGCGCAAGAATTCCGGGTTCGACACGACCGAGATGTCCGCATCGGGGCGGGCCTCCCGGATCACCCGTTCCACCTCGTCGCCCGTGCCCACCGGCACCGTGGATTTCGTCACCACCACGGTATAGCCGTCCGCCGCTGCCGCAATCTCCCGCGCCGCCGCATAGACATAGGACAGGTCCGCATGTCCGTCGCCGCGCCGAGAGGGCGTGCCGACGGCGATGAACACCGCATTCGCCTCTTTCACAGCCTCCGTCAGGTCGGTGGCGAAATCCAGCCGGCCCGCGGCCACATTGCGGTGCACAAGCTCGTCCAGCCCGGGCTCGAAGATCGGGATTTCGCCCTTCTCCAGCATCGCGATCTTGGTGGCATCCTTGTCGATGCACGTCACACGGTGCCCAAAGTCCGCAAAACAGGCTCCGGAGACCAGCCCAACGTAGCCCGTTCCAATCATCGCAATGCGCATGTGCGCCAATGTCCCAGTTTCGCCGAATGGAGCCGAGATCTTACAACATCGCGCCAGCTCGCGCTGTGATGCGGCAAGGAAACAGCGCCTTTCCTTAAACGATCCCGGCACGCAGGCAATCGTGCCGGTGACGGATTTCGATCCCGCGTTCGCGTGCCGCGGCCCTCAGGCGATGGCGGACACGAGCGGCCCCTTGGCGAGAACGTCGAACGCCTGGAGGGCGCGCAGCAACGGTTCCATATGCCGCAGCGCGATCATGTTCGGGCCGTCCGATGGCGCATGGTCGGGGTCGGGATGGGTCTCGATGAACACCGCCGCCACGCCCACCGCGACCGCCGCGCGGGCAAGAACGGGCACGAATTCGCGCTGTCCGCCCGAGGAGGCGCCCTGCCCTCCGGGCTGCTGCACCGAATGGGTGGCATCGAACACCACCGGAGCGCCGGTCGCCGCCAGTTCGGGCAAGGCGCGCATGTCGGACACCAAAGTGTTGTAGCCGAACGAAACGCCGCGCTCCGTCACCAGCACATTGGGATTGCCGGACTGGGTCAGCTTGGCCACCACATTCTTCATGTCCCAGGGCGCCAGGAACTGGCCCTTCTTGACGTTCACCACCCGGCCGGTCTGCGCGGCGGCAATGAGAAGATCCGTCTGGCGGCACAGAAAGGCGGGTATCTGGAGAATATCCACCACTTCGGCCAGCGGGGCGCATTGGTTGATTTCGTGGACGTCGGTCAGGACCGGGGCACCGATGGTTTCGCGAATCTCCGCGAAAATGGGCAGCGCCGCCTTCAGCCCGATGCCGCGGGCGCCCGAAATCGAGGTCCGGTTGGCTTTGTCGAACGAGGATTTGAACACTAGCCCCATGCCGAGACGCGTGGTGATCGCTGAAAGCTCCTTCGCCACATCCAGCACATGGTCGCGGCTTTCGATCTGGCACGGCCCCGCGATGAGCGTGAGCGGCGTCCGGTTCGAAATCTTCAGGCCGCCAACCTCAACGACCGCGTTCGGGACCATGTCATTGCTCACGCGCGTGTCTCCTGTACGTGCTCTATCCGCCACTTGCTCAGACCGCCACTTGTTCGGTCCGCCCGTCCCGCGGCGGCGTTATGGCATGGTCTGCGGCGCAGAACGAGGCCCCGGCCCTCTTGAAATCGCGGTTCGAATTTCACAATAAACATGAAAAATATGTTATATATTTAATTTCCCACATCCACATTGCAAAGATGGAAAGGGACGATTAGTTTGCGGGCATCAGGATTGGTTTCAGCGCGCACCATGGCTCAGGTATCTCCCGTTCCCGAACTTGTCTCGGGGCTTGTCTCGCTGGCCCTGCGCGCCGGCCGTGTCATCCTCGATATCTATGCCACCGATTTCGCCGTGCACCAAAAGGCCGACGCCTCGCAGGTGACGCAGGCCGACCATGATGCCGAGGCCGTGATCCTCGACGGGTTGGCGCGCCTCCATCCCGATATTCCCGTGGTCGCCGAGGAAGAAGCGGCAGCCGGCCGCATTCCGGATGCGGGAAAGCGCTTCTTCCTCGTCGATCCCCTTGATGGAACGAAAGAGTTCATCTCACGGAACGGCGAATTCACGGTCAATATCGCCCTCATTGAGCAGGGTGCGCCGAGGGCGGGGGTGGTGTATGCCCCGGCTCTGGGCGTGGTCTATGCCGGTGCGGTCGGCTCCGGCGCCTGGAAGGGCGAGGTGCGCGACGACCATCTGACCTCATTGGTGCCGATCAAGGTGCGCGAGGCCCCTGCCCGGCTCGCCGCCATTGGCAGCCGCTCCCACGCGACTGCCGAAACCAGCGATTGGCTCGGCCAATTTCCGGTGGAATCATTCGTCGCCGCAGGCTCTTCGCTGAAATTCTGCCTGCTCGCGGAAGGCACGGCGGATCTCTATCCCCGCCTCGGCCGCACAATGGAATGGGACACCGCCGCCGGCGACGCCGTGCTGCGCGCGGCCGGGGGTGTGGTCACCACCCTGGACGGCCGCCCGCTGACCTATGGGCGGTGCGTTCAGGAGGGGGATGCGCCCTTCGCCAATCCCCATTTCGTCGCCTATGGCGACCGCAATCTGGTGCGGCTTACGCCGGCCCGTGCTGGCGGCTGAGCCGTCATTAAGCCCGGACGGCGGCCGAGACAACAAGGAATGCCGAACGTGTCGTCCAATCGACTGACGCATCTCCAGCGTCTTGAATCGGAATCGATCTTCATCCTGCGTGAGGTCGCGGCCGAATTCCGCAATCCGATCATGCTGTATTCGATCGGGAAGGATTCGGCGGTGATGCTTCATCTTGCGATGAAGGCCTTCTATCCTTCCAAGCCGCCCTTCCCTCTGCTTCACGTCGATACCACCTGGAAATTCCGCGAGATGATCGCCTTCCGGGATGAAATGGCGAAGACGCTTGGATTCGATCTTCTGGTCCATACCAACCAGGAAGGCCTGGCGCAGGGCATCAATCCCTTTGATCACGGCTCTTCTCTCTACACCAACGTCATGAAAACCGACGCGCTGAAGGAAGCACTGACGCGGCATGGCTTCGACGCGGCCTTCGGTGGGGCGCGGCGCGACGAGGAGAAAAGCCGCGCCAAGGAGCGCGTGTTCTCGTTTCGCACTGCCAATCACGGCTGGGATCCGAAGAATCAGCGACCGGAATTGTGGAACCTCTACAATGCTCGCGTAAAGCCGGGCGAGTCCATCCGCGTATTTCCGCTCTCCAATTGGACCGAGCTGGATATCTGGCAATATATATTGGCGGAACGCATTCCCATCGTACCGCTCTATTTCGCCGCAGAGCGCCCGATTGTCTGGCGCGACGGGCAGATGATCATGGTGGACGATACGCGCATGCCGCTTTTACCCGGCGAGGCGCCGGAACAGCGCATGATCCGCTTTCGCACACTCGGCTGCTATCCGCTGACCGCCGCCATCGACAGCACTGCGGCCACTTTGGAAGATATCGTGCAGGAAATGCTGGTGGCGCGGACCTCGGAACGATCCGGCCGCCTGATCGACCATGACGATGCCGCCTCGATGGAAAAGAAGAAGCGCGAGGGCTATTTCTGATGAACGTCGCTCCGCTCACCGAACTGTTCGCAACCGAAAGCAAGAGCCTGCTGCGTTTCCTCACCTGCGGCAGCGTGGATGATGGAAAATCCACGCTCATCGGTCGTCTGCTTTACGATACCAAGCTGCTGTTCGACGACCAGATCGCGACTCTTACCAAGGATTCACGCAAGCATGGCACAGCAGGCGACGAACTCGACTTCGCTCTGCTTGTGGACGGTCTCGCGGCGGAGCGCGAACAGGGCATCACAATAGATGTCGCTTATCGCTTCTTCAATACGGAGCGGCGCAAGTTCATTGTCGCCGATACGCCCGGGCATGAACAATATACCCGCAACATGGCAACCGGCGCCTCGAATTCGGATCTGGCGGTCATTCTGGTGGATGCGCGGCAAGGTCTGCTGACCCAGACCTGCCGCCATTCCTTCATCGTCTCGCTTTTGGGCATCCGCCATGTGGTCCTGGCGGTGAACAAGATCGATCTGGTGGAGTTTTCGCAGAGCCGGTTCGAGGACATCGTCGCGGACTATACCAAGCTGATCGCGCCCCTCGGTTTCGAGACCTTCCAGGCGGTGCCTCTTTCTGCCCGCTATGGCGACAATATCATGGCCCGCAGCGCCAGAACGCCCTGGTACCAGGGGCCAGCCTTGGTCGAATATCTGGAAAATGTAGATGTCGCCGAGAAGGCTGTCGCGCGCCCATTCCGCATGCCGGTGCAATGGGTTAACCGGCCTAATCTGGATTTTCGGGGCTTTGCCGGCACTATCGTGAGCGGCTCGGTGCGCCCGGGCGATAGCGTTGTTGTCGCCGGTTCGGGCCGCACAACACATGTCAAATCCATCGTCACACGTGACGGAGATCTTGCGGAAGCTGTTGCGGGGCAAGCGGTTACGGTGACATTGGAAGATGAAGTGGATGTTTCGCGCGGGGATATTCTCGCCGACGCGGTCCACCGGCCGGAGCGGGCGGACCAGTTCGCGGCCCAGATCATCTGGATGCATGACGAACCACTGCTGCCGGGCCGGCCTTATCTGATCAAGGTGGGTACCCGCACCGTCGGCGCGACCTTCACGGAAATAAAGCACAAGGTCGATGTCAACACATTCCAGAAACTCGCGGCTAAGACGCTCACGCTGAACGAGGTCGGCGTGGTGAATGTGGCCAGTCGCGACGCGGTTTCTTTCGATGCCTTCGCGGATGTGCCGGAGACCGGTGCTTTCATTGTAATCGACCGGCTCAGCAACCAGACGGTCGGTGCCGGCATGGTGCAATTCGCATTGCGGCGGGCCACTAATGTGCATTGGCAGGCGCTCGACGTCTCCAAGGAAGCAAGAGCGGCCCTGAAGCATCAGAGGCCGGCGGTATTGTGGTTCACCGGACTGTCGGGCTCCGGTAAATCCACCATCGCGTCCCTGGTGGAAAAGAAGCTTTATGCGGCCGGGCGCCACACATACATGCTTGATGGCGACAATGTCCGCCACGGGCTCAACAAGGATCTTGGATTTACGGACGCAGATCGGGTGGAAAACATCCGCCGGGTGGCTGAGGTGGCGCGTTTGTTCGTGGATGCTGGGCTTGTGGTTCTGGTTTCCTTCATCTCTCCGTTCAAGGCGGACCGGCAGATGGCCCGCGAGCTTCTGAGTGCGGGCGAGTTTATCGAGGTATTCGTCGATACGCCGATTGAAATCGCCGAGAAACGCGATCCGAAGGGATTGTACAAAAAGGCACGGCAGGGACTTCTCGCGAATTTTACTGGCATCGATAGCCCGTACGAGGCGCCTGAAAACCCGGAAATTCTCCTTTCCGGCGGCGAGAAATCGGCGGAGGAATTGGCGGAACAGGTGTTCAACTATCTCTCCGAGCGCAATTATCTGCATAGCGACGAGGATGCTGGGGACTGGACCATCTAAAGTATATCATACCGCCGAAGCGCGGCCTGCCCCGTTTATTCCTGGCAGCGCTATAAAATCCGCGTCGACAAACAGGGGTTTCCTGCCGCCTTTCCGCGCCTCTTCGGCCGATGACACCGTCATTTCGACCGATTTTCCGGCGAGCCTCCCCAATAAGCGCGATTTCGGGTGATTTCGGCGAAGTTCGTCGGCTTCGCCCACTTTAGGACGCTCCCTCGTCCATGCACCGGCGAGGGGCTTTCCTCGCCCGCCGGCCTTGGTCTAAACCAGACCTGGGCGGCGCGCATGCGGCCCGCTACCAACGGGCTTGATCGCTTGACCTTCCTGCTGACTTTCCTGGCCCTCGCCATCGAGGCGTGGTTCGGCTATCCGGTCCGCCTGCTGAACCTGATCGGCCATCCGGTGATCTGGATCGGCCGGCTGATTTCCGCCCTCGACCTCGCCTGGAACCGGGCCGAGCTGAGTTTTGCCAAAAGGCGCATGCGGGGCGTGCTGGCGCTGGCGGTGCTGATCGCGAGCGCCGCCATTCCGGCCGCCCTCATCGCGGATGTGCTCGACCTGTTTCCCGGCGGCCTCATCCTCACCGCCATTGTCGGTTCTTCGCTGCTCGCCCGCCGCTCGCTCCATGAGCATGTGGCTGCGGTGGCGGAGGCGCTGGAGGTCCACGGGCTCGAAGCCGGACGCGCCACGGTCTCGCGCATTGTCGGCCGCGACCCGGCCCAGCTCGATGAAGCGGGCGTCACCCGCGCGGCCATCGAGAGCCTGGCGGAGAATTTTTCCGACGGCGTCGTGGCGCCGGCGTTCTGGATGGCGATGGCCGGCCTGCCCGGCATCGCCGCTTATAAGGCGATCAATACCGCCGACAGCATGATCGGCCATCGCACGGCGCGCCACGAGGCGTTCGGCTGGGCTTCGGCGCGGCTCGATGATCTGGTGAACCTGCCCGCCTCGCGCTTGTCCGGCCTGCTGATCATCGCCGCCGCAGCCTTCATGCAGGGGGCATCGCCCATGGGAGCATGGCGCGCGGTGCGGCGTGATTCGGGCAAGCACCGTTCCCCCAATGCCGGATGGCCGGAAGCGGCGATGGCGGGCGCCCTCGGCATCGCCATCGCCGGGCCGCGCACCTATGCGGGCGTGCCCGCCGACCTGCCCTTCATGGGCGACGGCCGGCGCGAGATCGGCGCCGCCGACATTCGCTCCGCGTTATATCTCTATCGGATCGCGAGCCGCCTGCTCATGGGCCTTGCCCTGTTCTGCGCGGTGCTGGTGGTCATCGCGCGAGGCTGAGCAGGAGGTCGAGGTCGAGATGGGCTTCCAGATGCGCGGCGAGCGCATCCAGGGTCTCGTCCACCTGCGCCTCGTAGGAGATTTGCGGCGCGCCGGCCCCCAGCGCAGCGAGCCAGGCGGCGCGCTGGGCATCGTCCGCGAACAGCCCGTGCACATAGCTGCCCATGATGCGCCCATCCGGCGAGGTGGCGCCATCCGCATCGCCGGTGGCGAGGCGCGCGAAGGGGCGGGTCGTGTCCGCGCCCGTGGTCTGCCCCATGTGCATCTCATAGCCCGCGAACGGGGCCTGAAGGCACGATTGCCCGGCCACGGCGACCAGGCGCTTCTCGCCCGAGAGAATGGTTTCCACATCCAGCAGGCCGAGCCCCTCGGCCTGGCCCGGTGGGCCCTCGATGCCGTCGGGATCGTCCACCCAGCGCCCGAGCATCTGATAGCCGCCGCACAGGCCGAGCACCCGCCCGCCGCGCCGGGCATGGGCGATGATGTCGTGGTGCAGCCCGCCTGATTTTAGCGCCGCGAGATCGGAAACCGTGGCCTTGGAGCCGATCAGCAGGACGAGGCTGATATCCACCGGCAGGCTCTCGCCCGGCCGCAGGCGCACCACCTCCACCGCCGGCTCGGCATCCAGCGGGTCGAGATCGTCGAAATTGGACACATGGGGCAGGATCGGCACGGCGATCCGCACCTTGGCGTGCGGCTTTGCCGGCGGCGGCCCCTGGAGCGCCAGCGCGTCTTCCGCCGGCAGGCGGGCGGCGGCGGGGAAATGCGGGATCAGGCCGAGCGCCGCCCAGCCGGTGTGCTGCGCCACCAGCGCCATGCCGTCGGCGAACAAGGCGGGATCGCCCCGGAACTTGTTCACCACGAAGCCGGCGATCAGCGCGGCATCCTCGATAGCCAGCACCGTCTTGGTGCCGACGAGGCTCGCGATGACGCCGCCCCGGTCGATGTCGCCGATCAGCACCACCGGCACGTCGGCGGCGCGGGCGAAGCCCATGTTGGCGATGTCGTTGCGGCGCAGATTGACTTCCGAGGCGCTCCCCGCCCCTTCCACCAACACGAGGTCGGCCTCGCCCTTCAGCCGCGCGAAGCTCTCCAGCACGGCGGGCATGAGGCTTTGCTTCAGGCCCTGGTAGGCGCTGGCCTTGGCGTTGGTGAGCACCCGGCCCTGCACCACCACCTGCGCGCCCACATCGCTCTGCGGCTTCAGCAGCACCGGGTTCATGTGCACGCTCAAGGGCACCCGCGCCGCGCGGGCCTGAAGCGCCTGCGCGCGGCCGATCTCGCCGCCATCTTCGGTGACGGCGGCATTGTTCGACATGTTCTGCGGCTTGAACGGCCGCACGCGCAGCCCGCGATTGGCGAACGCGCGGGCAAGGCCGGCGACCAGCAGGCTCTTGCCCACGTCGGAGCCGGTGCCCTGGAACATCAGCGCGCGGGCGGCCATCAGAATTCGATGCCGGCCTGCGCCTTCACGCCGGCGGAAAAGTGATGCTTCACCAATCCCATCTCGGTCACGAGGTCGGCGGCCTCCAGAAGCTCCGGCTTGGCGTTGCGGCCGGTGACCACCACGTGCAGGTCCGGCCGGCGCGCCTTCAGTGTCGCCACCACGTCGGCGAGATCGAGATAGCCGTAGCGCAAGGCGATGTTGAGTTCGTCCAGCACGATCAGGGACAGGCTCTCGTCCGCCAGCAATTCGCGCGCCTTGTCGAAGGCCCGCGCGGCGGCGGCGGTGTCGCGGGCGAGATCCTGGGTCTCCCAGGTGAAGCCTTCGCCCATGGTGTGCCAGCGCACGCGATCGCCGAACGCCGCGAAGGCGTCCTTCTCGCCGGTGTGCCAGGCGCCCTTGATGAATTGCACCACGCCCACCTTCCGCCCATAGCCGAGCATGCGCAGCGCCAGCCCGAAGGCGGCCGTGCTCTTGCCCTTGCCGGGGCCGGTGTGGACGATCAGCAATCCCTTCTCCAGGGTCTTTTCCGCCACCTCGGCATCCTGCACCGCCTTGCGCTTGGCCATCTTCTCGCGATGGCGGGCGGCCTGCGCGTCGAGGCCGGTTTCGGTTTCATCGCTCATCGGGGCGTGTCCTTCACGATCATGGGCAGTCCGGCGACCATGAAGATCACTTCATGGGCCATGGCGGCCATGCGTTGGTTGAGCCGGCCGGCGGCGTCGCGAAACCGGCGGGCGAGGGCATTGTCGGGCACGATGCCGAGCCCCACTTCGTTCGCCACCAGCACGCTCAGCCCGGTGCGGGCGGTGATGGCTTCCACGAGGCGATCTTCCTCCGCCGCGAGATCGTGTTCGGCCAGCATGTGGTTGGTGAGCCACAAGGTGAGGCAATCCAGCAGCAGCGGCGTGTCGGGCGGCAGGGCGCGCACGCGGTCGGCGGCGTCGAACGGCGCGTCGTGGGAGATCCAGCGCACATCGCGCCGCGCCTGGTGCAGGCGGATGCGCTCGCTCATTTCGGCATCGAAGGCCTGTGCCGTCGCCACATAAGCGAAGGGCGGCGTGGCGGCTTCCACCCGCTGTTCGGCATGATGGCTCTTGCCGGAGCGCGCGCCGCCGAGCACCAGCACGATCCGGCCCCGCGCGCCGGCCGCGATCGCGCTCAAGCGGGCACCTCGGATCCCCGAAGGCGATGAAAATGCAGGGCATTGGCCGCAGTGCGCGGACCGAACATCAAACCCTCTCCCTGGCCCTCCCTCCGAGAGCCGGCATGTGGCGCCCGCGAAACGGGCTGTGCGTCCTCGGCAGGTCTCCTGGCTTGCGGATAGGTCTGCTGGCTCGCGGATAGCGCCCCTGGCTCGCAGACCCGTGCGCCCCCACCCTTCCCGAGGCTGGCCCCAGTGGTTCGTGGGTTTGCTCTCCGCCGACAGTTGCGGGGGCAGCCGCGGCATAAGGAGAAACCCTCCCGCACCGCGTTCCCTTTTGATCCCGAAGGAACCGACGACGCGCCGACTATAAGCCCGCAGCCCCGCGCCGCAACCGCCCACGGCTGCGCGCGATGTCAGCTCCGGGCTTTCGCCACCAGCGTCGAGGTGGATTGGCCCGGCGTCAGATCGGCGAGCACCAGCTTTCCGCCATTGGCGATGACGATGTCGGCGCCGACCACATCCTCGGGCTTGTAATCCGCCCCCTTCACCAGCACGTCCGGCAACAGGGCCGTGATGATCTCCAGCGGGGTGTCCTCCTCGAACAGGACCACCAGATCCACGCAGCGCATGGCGCCGATGACCCGCGCGCGGGCCGTCTCGTCCTGAAGCGGGCGCGTCGGGCCCTTGAGGCGGCGCACCGAGGCGTCGGTGTTGAGCCCCACGACCAGGCGGTCGCCCTGGGCGGCCGCCGCTTCCAGCATGCCCACATGGCCGGGATGCAGCAGATCGAAACAGCCATTGGTGAAGACGATGCGCGCGCCGCTGGCCCGCCAGCGATCGATGATGGTGCGCGCCTTGTCCCGCGCCACCAGCGCGCCGGCCGGCTCCAGCTGGGGAACCGAGCGATGCAGCGCGGCGGTGAGTTCCGCGCGCGTCACCACCGCCGTTCCGAGCTTGGCCACGGCAATGGCGGCGGCCGCATTGGCGACCGGCACGCTCGCTTCCAGGGCGAGCCCGCAGGCCAGCGACAAAGCGAGCGCCGCCAGCGCCGTATCGCCGGCGCCGGACACATCGAACACCTCGCGCGCCTCGGCCGGCACATGGAGCACGGTGCCGTTGCGGCGCCAGAGCGTCATGCCCTTTTCCGCCCGGGTGACCAGCACATCGCCGCCGAACTGGGCGCTCGCCGCCTGCGCGGCACGCTCGGCGTCGGCATCGGTCTCGTCCGGCAGGCCGGTGGCCTCGCTCAATTCGCGCCGGTTGGGCGTCACCAAAGTCGCGCCGCGATAGGCCTCGAAGGTGCGGCGCTTGGGATCGACGATCACCGGCACGCCGAGCGTCCGCGCCTCGGCCAGCACGGCGGCGACCACACGGTCGCCGAGCACGCCCTTGGCATAATCGGAGAGCACCACCACCGAACAGCTGGCCATGGCGCGGCTTGCGGCCGCGATCAGAGCGTCCTCGACGGCGGCGGACGGCGGGGAAGACATTTCGGCATCAATGCGGACGATCTGCTGGCGCCCGCTCATCACCCGCGTCTTGGTGACCGTGGGGCGGGTGGCGTCCACCACCAGGCCGGACAGGTCGATCAGCGCATAAGGGGCGAGCGCGGAGCGCAGTTGGTCGGCTTCCCCATCGGCCCCGACCAGCCCCACGAGGCGGATCGGCGCGCCCATGGCGGCGGCGTTCGCCGCGACGTTCGCCGCCCCGCCGGGCACGATGCGTTCCGCGCCATGCAGCAGCACCGGCACCGGCGCCTCGGGCGAGATGCGCGAAACCGAGCCGAGGATGTAGCGATCCACCATGACATCGCCGATGACGGCGACGGGACCGGGCTTGGTATCAGGAAGCATGGTGCCGGTATCCTGGGGCAAGATCAGCCGTTGCGATGGAAAGCGTCCCGCTCACGACGCGGAATTGCGGCCGCGCAGATGCTCGGTGACATAGATCCGCACGCCCTCCTCCAGCGCGGTGAACGGGCGGGTAAAGCCCGCGGCCCGCAGTTTCGAGACGTCCGCCTGGGTGAAATATTGATACGCGTCGCGGATGGAAACCGGCATATCGACATAGGTGATGCGCGGATCCTTGCCGGCCGCCGTGAACACCGCCTTGGCGAGATCCGCGAAGCTGCGCGCTTGCCCGGTGCCGACATTGAAGATGCCGCTCGCCGTGGGCGTCTCCACCAGCCAGCGCACCACCGCGACGCAATCGCCCACATAGACGAAATCCCGCAGCTGCCCGCCGTCCTCATAGCCCGGATCATGGGATTTGAAGAGCGTCACCGGCTCGCCCGCGGCGGCGGTCGGATAGATCTTGTGGATCACCGAGCGCATGTCCGCTTTATGGGCTTCGCCCGGACCATAGACATTGAAGAAGCGCAGGCCCGCCCATTGCGGCGGCACCGGCCGGCCGGCGGCGACGTCCGCCGCGAACCGGCGGTCCGCCATCAGCTTGCTCCAGCCATAGGCGTTCAGCGGCGACAGGCGGTCGAGCGCGGCCGCGCCCTCCTCGTCCCTGAAACCGTCCGTGCCGTCGCCATAGGTGGCGGCGGACGAGGCATAGAGGAAGCGGATGCCCTTGCGCGCGCACTGGTCCCACAGATCCAGCGTCGGGCGGATGTTGCGGGCGACGATCTTGTCGCCGTCCCGCTCCGTGGTCGCGGAGATGGCGCCCATATGGACGATCGCGCCAAGCCGGCCGCCCTCGCGCTCCACGAAGGCGGGCACCGCCTCCGGCCGGATCACGTCATCCAGCAGGATGTCGCGCAGATTGAGCCATTTCGGCCCGTCCTCCAGCCAATCGGCCACCACCACCCGCCAGCCGTCGGCGGCAAACGCGCGGGCGATGTTCGAGCCGATGAAGCCGGCGCCCCCGGTGACAAGGATGGTATCGCGGGCGGAACGGGCGGTGCGGATCATTCAGGCTACCATTCAGGGCGAAGGCGGTGATGTGCCCCCGTGTGCCACGGTGCTTCCGGTCTTGTCCATCGCATCGGCATGGCCGAAGCGCAGGACATTGAGCGCGCGCCAGACATCCCGCGCGCTGAAATCCGTGAGGCAGGGCGGGCCTTCCACCAGATCGGGCGCGATCCGGCAATGGGCGCGCTCGCACGGCGCGCACGGACGGAGCGATTTCAATTCCAGCGCCTTGGGCCCGAAAAGGCCGGTGAGGCGCGGATTTGTCGGGCCATAAAGCCCGATCGTGGGCACCGCGAGCGCTGCCGCGAGATGGCCGAGGCCGGAATCCACACTCACCACCGCCTGCGCCCGCGCAATCACCGGCGCGAGCGCGGTGATGGGGCCGGGCGGCACGATCCGCACTGATGGGATCTGGGCCGCGATGGCGGTGGCGCGCGCGGTCTCTTCCGGACCCTGGGCGAAGATGCGGGTTTCATAGCCGCGCTCGGCCGCCGTCAGGGCGAGATCGCGCCAGTGCTTCACGGGCCAGGTCTTGGTGCGCCAGGTGGTGCCGTGCAGCAGGACGATATAAGGCGGCTCGTCCGCCTGCCCTTCCGCCTCGACCGGCGCGGCGAGCCCGGCATCGGCGGCGAGCCCCTGGAGCGAATAGCCGAGGCTTGCGGCGAACAGCTTGCGCAGCCGCACCGCCATGTGCTCGGTTTCCGGCACCACGTGTGTGGTGTGAT
Organism: Roseixanthobacter finlandensis; assembly: GCF_043195105.2. Lineage (NCBI taxonomy): Bacteria > Pseudomonadati > Pseudomonadota > Alphaproteobacteria > Hyphomicrobiales > Xanthobacteraceae > Roseixanthobacter > Roseixanthobacter finlandensis. The sequence goes on from NZ_CM195536.1 coordinate 2,566,290, forward strand.
AGGCGAAGGTCGCGAGACCCTCGCGGGCGCTGCCCCGGGCAAAGCCATGGCGCCGCCCGCGCGCGAACAGGGCGACGGCGGCGCTCTTCATCAGGCCCTGGGCGTCGATCACCACATCATAGGGTTCCGCGCGCAAGGCGGCACGGATCGCCGCGGCGGCCCCGCTGCGCAGCGCTTCGCCGGGCGCTTTCCGCAAGCGCCGCAGCGGCACCGCGATGGCGCGCCGCACGGCGGGGTGGGTCTCCACCAGGGGAACGAACGCCTCCTCGACCGCCCAATCGAGTGTGAGGCCGGGCACTGCGCGCATGGCGTCCGTCACCGCCGGGAACGTGTGCACCACGTCTCCGAGGGAGGACAGCTTGACCACCAGAACCTTCATACCCGCACGGCCCGTGCCGCCGCCAGAACCTCTTCGGGGGCGATCACTTCCAGGCAGGCCAGGGTGCCGAGCGGGCATTCGCGCTTGTGGCAGGGGCGGCAGGGCAGCTCGCGCGCCACCACGCGGGCTCGGGGGCCGGTGGGCGGCGTCATCTTTTCCGAGCTGGAGCCGTAGATCACCACCAAAGGCCGGTCGAGCGCGCCGGCCACGTGCATGAGGCCGGAATCATTGGAGACCACCACATCCGCCAGGCCCAGCAGGGCGGCGGCATCCATCAGCGTGGTCTTGCCGGCGATATTGTCCACCGGCACGCCGCTCTGCTTCACGATCTGCGCCGCGATGGAGACATCCTTCGGCCCGCCGAGGATGCGCACGCGATAGCCCGCTTCCACCGCGCGGGCGGCGAGGCGGGCGAACTTGGTGGCCGGCCATTGCTTGGCCGGGCCATATTCCGCGCCCGGGCAGAGCGCCATCACCGGCCCCTCCCCCGCGAGCGGAAACCGCCCGGCCGCCGCCTCGCGCGCGCCGTCGGGCAGGAACAGGGTGGGACGGGGCGCGGCCAGTTGGTCGCCGCGCGGGGCGCCGAGGGCGACGAAACGGTCGATTGTGCGCGCGGTCTTGCGATCCCGGTCGGGGCGCGAATCCGTCAGCAGCAGGCTGCGGCCCTCGGCGGCATAGCCGATGCGCTCGGGAATGCCGGCGGCGAAGGGCACGATGGCGGCCTTGAAGGCGCGGGGCAGGATGATGGCCTTGCCATAGCCTTCCTTGCGCAGCGCGCGCCCGGCCTTCCAGCGCTCCATGAGGCCGAACTCGCCATGACCGAGGCCGAGGGGAATGGTTCTGCGCACGCCCCGGATCAGCCGCGCGATCGGCAGCGACGCCGGTGGCGCGATGACGTCGATGGGGCGGCCGGGATCGCGGATGCGCAGGCTTTCGATCAGGCTCGCCGCCATCACCATGTCCCCGACCCAGGACGGGCCGACAAGCAGGATGGGCGAATAGGAACCGATGGCGCGCATTTTGTGCTCACTTGGACCCGCGCGTCTTGGCAAGACGCGCGGTGCCCGTCAAGGCGCGATCCCGTGACGATAGGCAAAGCCGCCGGATACGGCGTGCGGGCGGCGGCACGATCGGACCGTCGGCGCGCAGGCGGGGCGCGGATGAAGCCGGAGTGCGCGGCAGCAAAAAAAATCCGCGATAAGAAAGGCTCTAATAAAAAGGCGCCGGCAGACCGGCGCCTCTTCGAAGCATTCAAACGAAGACGTGCGATCAGGCCGCCTTGTTGAGGGTCTTTTCCACGCCGGCCTTGATGGGCTCGGAGGATTCAGTCGCGATCTTCTGCGCGAGGGCCGACAATTCCTTCGCTTGGCCGGAAAGCGCGTCGAACTGGTGGCGCAGATGCGAGGTGGAAAGCTCCACCGCCTCGGCCGCCGACTTCGCGGAAACCACCGACGCGAAGAAATCGAACGCGGCATTCACGTTCGAGCGCAGGATTTCGAGCGACTTGAGATTGTATTCGGAGACACCCTTGCTCGCGGTCGAATAGCTGTCTTCGAGGATGTCGCTGGTCTGCGTTGCGGCAGCCTTGAGCTTTTCGTAATTGTCGCGATAGCTCTCGACGCTCTTTTCCGCCATTTCGCGGAAAGCGGCCGGAACTTCCATCTTGGAGAACGCGCCGTTGGCGGCGTTCATTTGGTCCTGGAAGGCTTTGGCAAAGGTGTCGTTCATAGTTCCCTCGGTGCGGTGGCTTGGCTTCAATTCAGGCCCGCGCAGGCCGAAAAGCGCGCTCGAACACTGCCAAAGCGACTTTCCTGCCCTCAGCCTCGACCCCGCGACACTATAGCTCAAAAGTGTGCGGCACAAAAATTGTTTTTGCGCCGCACAACGACTTCGGCCGAATTTCTTCAGTAGGTCCGGTTCGGATCGTTGGGCTGCTCGAACTGGCTGGCGGCCTGCTGGGTCGCGGTCTGCGCATCATGGGCGGCGGCGGTGCCGGCCGCCTGGGCGGATTCGGCGCCGGACTTGGCATGCTGCGCCGCAGCGGCGCCGAGGGCCTGGACCCGTTCCGCCAGCGCGCGGGCGTGCTCGTCGAGCGAGCGCACGGTGGATTCGCCGAGGTTGCGCGCGTCCGACCCGAGAGCCGCCGCCTGGCTGGCCACGGCCTGAACCTGCGCGGTGACGAATTCGGCTTGCAAGGCAAGGACTTCCTGCGGGTTCTTGGCGCGCACCAGCTTGTTCAGGAAGTCGAAGCTGGCATTCACGTTGGATTCGACGAGGCCGAGGGTTTTCTGACGCAATTCCCGCATGCCGGAACGTACTTCCTCGATCCGCCCTTCCGACTCGTTCACGGCGCTGCGGGCCGTATCGAACAGGGTATCGAAGGCCTGGCGCGCCTGCGTGACGTTCTTTTCGGCAATGGCCCTCAATTCCGCGGGCAGCTCAAGATCGGGACCCAGTTTCGTGGTCATCGTCGTCACTCCTCGGGCTTTTGGGGAGATCAGCCAACGGCGCCGGCCGCTCCAACCGCATCTTAGTCTATCTCAGCCTATGCACCGCAATATGAAACATTAATGCGACGGCTACGGGTTTGCGGTACTGTTAAGGTTTATCTGCCAGCATAGAATGCAGGTTGCTGGGATCCAGGTCGAGATGGTACGGCCGAAAAACAAGGGGTGTCATTCGCGGTGATGAGCGAACACACGTCGCGCCTCTTGGCATTGAACGAACCGGCGTTCGCTCCCCTGCGACGCGGCGATCTTCCCTCGTTCCTGGTGTCGATCCGGGACGGCAAGATCATCGCCGCCACGGCCGCCTGCGCAAAGCTTGGGCTTCGCGAAGATCAGCCGGCGCCGAAATCCGTGCTCGACATCATGCGGCAGGTCGCCGCCGACCCGAACGGCGTGCGACATCTGGAACGGGTCCGTCTGCCGGCGCAACTCACCGCGCGCATGTTCTCCTGCGCCTGCCTCTCCTCGCCCCTCGGACGGCTGGTGCTGTTTGTCGATCCCGAAGCCCTCGCGCCGCAGACCACCCCGCCCACGCACGAGACGCCCGCAGCGGAGGCGCGCGACATGACGCAGGAGCCGCGCCCGGTGCGCTTCACATGGGAAGCGGACGGTGCCGGGGTGATCCGCTTTCTTTCGGAATCCGCCGTCGACGGGCTGGGCCTGCGGCTGGGCGGGTGGCTCGGGCGCAGCTTCCGGCAATTGGCGGACGCCGGCCTGCTGCGCGACAGCGCCGCCATCGACGCGGCGATCGAGGCTGGCGCGAGCTTCGCCGATGTGCTGGTCCACACGCAGGAGCCGTATCCGCGCCGGATCGTGCTCGGCGGCATGCCGCTGCTGGATGGGACGCGCCGCCGCATCGGCGTGCGCGGCTTTGGAATCCTGTGGCCGCGCACCGCCTTCGATGATACGCCCGCCGGCATGGGCAAGGGTGGTGAGCGCGACGATGCGCCGGTGAATGTCGTGCCGCTGCGGGGCGGTCCGCTCACGCAGCGGGAGCGCTCCGCGTTTCACGAGATCGCCCGCACCCTCCACGAGGCGGTGAACGGCTGGAACGCGCCGCAGCCGGCGCGCGATGGCCGCACGATATACCCTCGGGACGACGACGAGGACGGCCCCGCGCCGGACGTCGCCCGCGAGGGAAACGCCCACGAAGAGATCGCCAGCCAACACGGCGGCGCCCGCGCGGACGACCCGGATACCGCCGGGGACGCGCCATCGCGAATGGATGCCGCGGATCGGCATGCTTCGCCGTCCGAGGTGGCGCCCGACGCGGTCCTTGCTCCCCCTCCCCTTTCGCCGAATTACCTTGGTCCGCCTGTCGTGGGTCCGGCGCTCCCTGGTTCGGCCCCGGATGAGATCGCCAGCATTGCCGTGGGCCGGGGTGGCGTTGAATCCGCCGACAGCCTGCTGGACCGGCTGCCGCTCGGCATCGCCGTTCAGCAGCAGGGCCGCTTCGTGCGGGTCAATCGCACCATCCTCGCCTGGGCGGGCGTGCCGGATGTGCAGGAGTTCCAACGCACCGGCGGCGTCGCCGCGCGCCTGTGGCGCGAGGGCACCGACGGCCAGCTGCATTTCGCGCGCGCCGAGGGCGAGGCGCTGCCGGTGGACGTGCGCCTGGTCTCCGCGCCCTGGAACGGCGAGACGGCCCTCGTGCACCTGGTGCGGGCGATCGAAGCCGCGGCGCCGGACGGGCCGGCCGCCCGCGCGCTGGCGCGGCATCGGGTGCGCCATGAGGCGCTGGACCTCATTCCCGTGCCGGTCGCCTTGCTGGATGCCTCGGGCATTGTGGACCATCTGAACCGGGCCGCGCTCCGCATGGGCGGCCTCGACCGCGACGCGCGCGTCGGCACCGCCTTCGCCACCCTTTTCCACACCGACGACCGGCCTCTGGTGGAGGCCCTGTTCGCCTCCGCCGCAGGCGCGCAGGATGGACGCGTCAGCGCGTCCGGCGTTCGGCTTGAGGATGGCGCGGGCCGTCCGGCGCTCGACGTGACGATCGCGCGGACCGAGCGTTCTCCCGACGACCTGCCGGTTTATTGCGCCGTCTTCCGCGAGAGCGCGGCCCCCCAGGATGCCAGGGCGGCGCAGCCCTTGCAGGATACCGACGCGCTGCTGCGCCGGCTCTCCCACGGGGTGCGCGAGCCCTTGAACGTGATGTTCGGGTTCGTGGAAGCGGTCCGCTCCGGTGCGTTCGGCGCCGTCGGCACGCGCCGCTACAGCAAGCTCGCGGAAGGCGCCGTGCTCGCCGGACGGCAGCTGATGGCCACACTCGAGGACATCGAGGGCCTGATCGCGCCCCCCGGCGAACCCATCCGCACGGTGCTGGACGTCAATGCGCTGGTGGACGAGGCGGTCGCCCATCTGGCGGGAACCGCGCAGCGCCGGCGCATCCTGATCCGGCGCGATTTCAACCCGCAAGCCACCATCCGCTGCGATGGCGCCCGCACCGCGCAGATGCTGCGCCTGCTGCTGGAAGAAGCCCTGCGCGGCACGCCGGAAGGGCAATATGTCCTCATCTCGACCCTCGCGGAGCCGAGCGAGACGGAAGGAGCCATGACCTCCGTGGCGGTGCTGATCCGCGACGAGGGGGCCAGCCTCTCGGAAGAGGAAATCGCCCAGGCGCTCGACGTGACCCGCCATGCCGCCGTCGCGGACCGCTTCGGAACCGCCGGCCTGCCGTTCCGCATGGCGCGGATTGCCACACTGGCGCGCAGCGTCGGCGGAACGCTGAACCTGCGGCGCGGTATCGAGGGCGGGATGCTCAGCGAGCTGCGCCTGCCGAAGTGAATGCCGGCCGCCATTTCCGCTGCGTAGTCCTCGTGCACGCAAAATAGAACTATTCGAAGGTTTAGTTTTAAAGCCTTCCAATGTCGCATGCCGATCCCACATTGGAGGGGTAATGGCATTGACGAGGCGCGCAGGCGTCTGCCAGAAATAACACAGTTACGGTGTTGTTTAGAGTCCCTCTAAGCAACGGAGATCTTGGTCGAGCCATGATCGTTTGTTCGTGCAACGTGTTTTCTGATCATCAGGTCCGCGACGCCCTGGCGTCCTCGGGCGGCGCCCGTTCGCCCGGCGAGGTGTATCGCTGCCTGGGCTGTTCGCCGCAGTGCGGACGCTGTGCGCGTACTATTCGCGCCATCATGGATCAGGTACAAAGCTCCTGCTCTTCTTGCCCCGCCGAATGCCCGGCGGCTGCACTCACCGGCCGGCTTATCGCAGCGGAATGAGGGAAAACCCGGAGTAGCCGTGGGCTTGCTCTTAGTTTAGAACTTCTCTAACTATATTTCCAGTGAGACGGAGCCACGCGGCGCCGCTTTAAGGAGTTGTGGACATGAAGGGTGACGCCAAGGTCATCGAGTATCTGAACCGGGGCCTTCGTTCGGAGCTCACCGCGATCAACCAATACTGGTTGCATTACCGCATGCTCGACAATTGGGGCTACAAGGCCCTGGCCAAGAAGTGGCGCGCCGAATCCATCGAGGAGATGGTGCACGCCGACAAGTTCGTGGACCGCATCCTGTTCCTCGACGGCTTCCCGAACCTGCAGGTGCTCGACCCGCTGCGCATCGGCCAGGACGTGAAGGAAATTCTCGACGCCGATCTGGCCGCCGAGCAGGAAGCCCGCGCCCTGTATCAGGAAGCGGCGGCTTATTGCCATTCCGTAAAGGATTTCCCGAGCCGCGACCTGTTCGAAGAGCTGATGACGGACGAGGAAGGCCATATCGACTTCCTCGAAACCCAGCTCGACCTCGTCGCGAAGCTCGGCCTGCCGCTCTATGCGCAGCATCACATTGGCGAGCTCGACGAGCACTGAGCCTTTTTGCTTCCCATGTTCTGAAAGCCCGGTGGAAACACCGGGCTTTTTCTTTTTGGGCTCCGCAACATCTTGTTTAGACATACTCTAACCTTTTGTCTTCACACGCTCTTTCGTTGACGCTGCGTAGGGTGACGCGTTAGCGATCAAGCTGAGATTGGCAGCGCGTGCCGCTGTCGCATCGCTTGATGAGGCGTGTTCATGTCCGGAAAAACTCGGTCCAAGAAATCTTGGTCCCCTCTTCTTCTCGCCGCCTGCAGCTGGGCGATGCTATCCGCCGCGCCGGCGACGGCCGAAGAGGTGGTCAATGTCTACACGACCCGCGAGCCCGGCCTTTCGGCGCCGCTGTTCGAGGCCTTCACCAAGGCCACCGGCATCACGGTCAACAGCGTGTTCGTGAAGGACGGGCTGGCCGAGCGCGTGAAGGCGGAGGGCGCCGCCTCCCCCGCCGACGTGCTGATGACCGTGGACGTGGGCAATCTGCTGGACGTGGTGGACGCCGGCGTGACCCAGCCGGTGGAAACCGCGACCCTCACCGCCGCCGTGCCGGCGAACCTGCGCGATCCGGCGGGAAACTGGTACGCCCTCTCCATGCGCGCGCGCCTGGTCTATGAGGCCAAGGACGTGAAGCTGGCCAATTTCCATTATGAGGACCTCGCCGATCCCAAATGGAAGGGCAAGATCTGCATCCGCTCGGGCCAGCACCCCTATAATGTCGCGCTGACCGCCGCTTATATCGTCCATCACGGCGAGGCGAAGACCGAGGACTGGCTGCGCGGCCTGAAGGCCAATCTCGCCCGCAAGGCCACCGGCGGTGACCGCGAAGGCGCCCGCGACATCCTCGGCGGCATCTGCGACATCGCGGTCGGCAATTCCTATTATGTCGGGCTCATGCGCTCGGGCAAGGGCGGCCCGGACCAGAAAAAGTGGGGCGACGGCATCGACGTGGTGCTGCCCACCTTCGAGGGCGGCGGCACCCATGTGAACGTCTCCGGCGCGGCGGTCGCGAAGAATGCGCCCAACAAGGCCAATGCCATCAAGCTGCTGGAATTCGCCGTCTCGCCCGACATGCAGCACATCTATGCGCAGCAGAACATGGAATATCCGATCCGCGCCGGCGCCAAGGTGGACCCCATCATCGGCGAGCTCGGCCCGCTGAAGGTGGATCCCATCTCGCTGGTGGACATCGCCAAGGCGCGCAAGAAGGCCAGCGAGCTGATCGACAAGGTCGGCTTCGACAATTGATCGACGCACCATCGTGAGCGACGCGACCTTCGAGCAGAATCCAGGGACCCTGCCCGGGCACAAATCCCTTCAGCTGCCGGGCACCGCAAAGGTGTCCCGGCTTCTGCTCGGGGCTGGGGCGGTGGCCGGCTTCGTGCTGCTGCCTGTGGTCGCGCTGGTCGAAATCGCGTTGCAGGGGTCCGGCGATCTGTGGCCGCACCTCGTCGAATCGGTGCTGCCGGTCGCCCTCGGGCAAACCCTGACCCTGCTGGTAGGGGTGGGCATCGCGACCGTCTTCATGGCGGTCCCGTGCGCCTGGCTGGTGGCGACCTGCGATTTTCCCGGCCGCAAGCTGCTCGACTGGGCGCTGCTGCTGCCCCTCGCGGTGCCGAGCTATATCGTCGCCTATTCCTATCTCGACGTGCTGCACCCCCTCGGCCCGGTGCAGAGCGCGATTCGCTGGGCGCTCGGCATTTCCAGCCCGCGCGGCCTGCATCTGCCGGATGTGCGCTCGGTGGGCGGCTGCATCTTCGTGCTGAGCTGCGTGCTGTATCCCTATGTCTATTTCTCCGCCCGCGCGAGCTTCATCGTGCAGTCGGCGGCGGCGCTGGAAGTGGCGCGCACGCTCGGGGCGAGCCGCATGCGCACCATTTTGCGCATCGCCCTGCCGCTGGCGCGCCCGGCCATCGTCGCCGGCGTCACGCTGGTGCTGCTGGAGGCGCTGGGCGATATCGGCGCCTCCGAATTCCTCGGCATGCGCACCCTGACGGTGTCCATCTACACCACCTGGGTGAACCGGGCGAACCTGCCCGGCGCGGCGCAGATCGCCTTGGTGATGCTGGTGCTGGTGCTCGCGGTGATCCTGACGGAGCGCTGGGCGCGCCATGGGGCGCGCTATGTGGCCACCGGCTCGACGCGCCCGCAGGCGCCGCTGCGGCTGAACGGGGGCACAGGGATCGCCGCCACCGCGTTCTGCTGCCTGCCGATCCTGCTGGGGTTCGTGGTGCCGGTGCTCCATCTGGCGACCGCCGCGGCGCAGCGCATCGAGTTCAGCGGATTTTCAAGCGGCATTCTGGTTGAAACGCGCAACAGCGCCCTGCTCGCCCTTTCGGGCACGCTGGTGGCGCTGGCGCTCGGATCGGTGGTCGCCATGGCCCAGCGGCTGACGCGCTCGCCGCTGGCGGTGTGGTTCGCGCGCATCGGCGGCCTCGGCTATGCGGTGCCGGGAACGGTGCTCGCCATCGGCCTGCTGACGCCGCTCGCCGCCTTCGACAATGCGGTGAACCGGGCGATGATCTCCCTGTTCGGCGTGTCCACCGGCCTGCTGCTCTCGGGTTCCGGCGCGGCGCTGGTGATCGCTTATGCCATCCGCTTCCTCACCATCCCCATCGGCGGGCTGGAGGCGGGCTATTCCAAGCTTTCGCTGCATCTGGACATGGCGGCGCGCAGCCTCGGCTGCTCGCAGCGGGCGATCGTGCGGCGCATCCATCTGCCGCTGCTGCGCCCGGCGCTCGCAACCGCCGCCCTCATGGTGTTTGTGGACGGCATGAAGGAATTGCCGGCGACGCTGCTGCTGCGCCCGCTCGGGGTCGAGACGCTGGCGACCCACATCTATGCGGAAGCCGCCCGCAGCACCTATGAGGACGGGGCGCTGGCGGCCCTGCTGATCGTGCTGGTGGGACTGGCGCCGGTGATCCTGCTGGCGCGGGTCTCGCGGGCCGGCGTCCCCACCTCCAGCAGCCGCAGCCCCGTGAGCCCAAGCCCGGCCCCCGATCCGCGCTGACGGACGTGCGGCGCGGCCCACTCTCTCAAACGCAAAGGCGTGCCGCAGGGATCACCCGCGACACGCCCTTTCTCACCTTGCGCGCTCTCTCAGCTTAAAGGCGCTCAGCTGCGCAGGCTCTGCAGGTCCTGATACTGGAACAGGGCCTCGGGGTTGGCGAGCGCGTCGGTGTTCTTCACCGGCCGCCCGTGGACGATCTCGCGCACCGCAAGCTCGGTGATCTTGCCCGAGCGCGTGCGGGGAATGTCGTCCACCTGCACCACCTTGGCGGGCACATGGCGCGGGCTGGCGCCGGTGCGGATCTGGCCCTTGATGCGGGCGATCAGGGCATCGTCCAGCGTGACGCCCTCGCGCAGCCGCACGAACAGGACCACGCGCACGTCATTGTCCCAATCCTGGCCGATGGCGACCGATTCCATCACCTCGGGGATCTGCTCCACCTGGGCGTAGATTTCCGCCGTGCCGATGCGCACGCCCTGCGGGTTCAGCGTGGCGTCGGAGCGGCCGAGGATGATGATGCCGCCGTGCTCGGTCCACATGGCAAAATCGCCATGGCACCAGATGTTCGGGAAGCGCTCGAAATAGGCGGCGTGATACTTCGCGCCTTCCGGATCGTTCCAGAATTTCACGGGCATGGAGGGGAAGGGCTTGGTGCAGACCAGCTCACCGCGCTCCTGGCGCACCGGCACGCCCTCTTCCGACCACACGTCCACCGCCATGCCGAGGCCCGCAGCCTGGATCTCGCCCGCCCACACCGGCGCGGTCGGGTCGCCGAGCACGAAGCAGGAGATGATGTCCGTGCCGCCGGAGATGGAGGCGAGATGCACGTCCTTCTTGATGGCGTCGTACACGTATTCGAAGCCCTCGGGGGCCAGCGGCGAGCCCGTGGAGGTGATCAGCTTCACCGACGACAGATCATGGGTGTCGCAGGGCCGCACGCCTTCCTTGTGCAGCGAATCGATATATTTGGCCGAGGTGCCGAACAAGGTGAACTTCTCGTCCTGGGCGTAATCGAACAGCACCTGCGGGTTCGGGGCGAAGGGCGAGCCGTCGAACAGGCATAGGGTAGCGCCGATGCCGAGCCCGGACACCAGCCAGTTCCACATCATCCAGCCGCAGGTGCTGAAATAGAACAGCCGGTCGCCGGCGTTCAGATCGCACTGATAGCGATGCTCCTTCAGATGCTGGAGCAAGGTGCCGCCGACACCATGCACGATGCACTTGGGCACGCCCGTCGTGCCGGAGGAGAAGGCGATATAGAGCGGCTGGTTGAACGGCACCCGCTCGAACGTGACCGCAGCGGCCGTGAACGGCGCGATGAAGGCGGGGAAGCTGGAGGCGCGCGGCAGCTTGGCGGCCACCTCGTCGGCGCAATCCAGATAAGGCACGATGACGACCTTCTGGGCGGTGGGCAGCCCGGCCGCCACCTGCACCAGCTTGTCGCCGATATCGACCCGCTTGCCATTGTACCAATAGCCGTCGCAGGCGAAGAACACCTTGGGCTCGATCTGGCCGAACCGGTCCAATACGCCGCGCTCGCCGAAATCGGGAGAACACGACGAGAAGATCGCACCGAGCGAGGTGACGGCGAGCATGATGGCGACGGTTTCCGGCATGTTCGGCATCATCGCCGCGACCCGGTCGCCCACGCCGACCCCTTCCGCCTTCAGCGCCTGCTGGATGCGGGAGGTCAAGGCGTGCAATTCATCGAAGGACAGGCGCTTCTTCACCTTGTCCTCGCCGCGGAATACGATCGCGGTTTCGTCGCCGCGCTTGCGCAGCAGGTTTTCGGCGAAATTCAGCTTGGCATCGGGAAAGAATTGCGCGCCCGGCATCTTGTCGCCGTCGACAAGGTGCTGGACACCCTTTTCGCCGATGACGGCGCAGTCATCCCACACCATGTCCCAGAAATCGGCCGGGTTGGCGATGGTCCAGGCATGCAGGTCGGCATAGGACGCAAGAGACTGGCCGTGCTTGCTGTTGACCGCGCCGATCAGCGCCGTGACATGGGTGCGAGCGATGCGCTCGGCATCCGGTTTCCACAGCAGGTGTTCCCGTTGAGTCACGATGCCCTCCCTGAATTTGTCGCCGCGTGCCACGGCGGTTGGATGCTGCCTAAGACATAGCCCCTGGATAAGCCATCTGCTAGCGGATCCATCGGGCGGCGCAGCCATCAAACCGACACAGACCCCGAAGAATGTCCCCGCTCCCAGGAAGAAGTGATAGAAGCATGCGGCTCGGTGCGGCACGAGCCCAGTTCCAAACCCGAAGACCGGATGAATACGTGGTGAATTTCGCTGCAACGGCCCGGCGGGTGATGTTGATTCTGGCCGCGACCGCATGTGTGCTCGCCGCCGTCTGCATCGCCGCGATGGTCCTCGTTCCCGCACTGGTGCCGGCCCAAGAAGTGCGGCGCCTTGCGGATGAAGCCCTGTTGCGCGCGACCGGAGGAGTCGCCCGGATCGCCGATGCGGACGCGAATGTGGATACGGAGGCGCCTGGAGTTGCCCTGCTGCCGTCGCCACGCCTGATCCTCGGCAAGTTCGCGGTGTCACTCGGCGATGGCGCCGTGTTCGATGCCGAAGGCGCGGTGGCGCGGCTGCGCCTGCTGCCGCTGCTGCTCGGCCAGATGGAAGTGGCGGATATCACGCTGCTGCGCCCCACCCTTCTCATGACCGGCAAGCACCTGCCCCGCGCCCTGCGCCTCGGCCCGCTGGTGGGAGACATGGACGTTCCCGAATTGCGCTTGCGCGGCGGCACCATCGCGATGCGCAGCCCTGAGGGCCTCACCCAGGAATTGATCAGCGACATCGATGCCTCGCTCGACCGCTCGTCCGGCTCGGCGCTCGCGCTGACGCTGGATTTCACGTGGCGGGACCGGGAGGTCGAAGGCCGCATCGCCATCGCCGACGCCGCGGCCTTTCTCGCCGGCCGGGCGAGCGAAAGCCGGGTCGATCTTTCCACCGGAACCTCCTGGGTGCGATTCCGCGGGCTGGCCGCGGGCGGGGCATCGCCAAGCCTGCTCGGCGACGCCTCCGGGGAGACAAGCGCGCTGCGCGGCCTGCTCGACTGGGTCGAGCTGCCGACGCCCACCTCGGGCGGGTTCGGGCGTTTTTCCTTCTCCGGCAAGGTGTCCGCGAACCCGCGCGAAATCTCCCTGACACCCGCAAATGCGGAGCTGGACGGCAATCGCAGCGAGGGCGCGCTCTCGGTCAAGCTCGATGGTCCGCGCCCCTCCGTGCAGGGCACGTTCGCCGCCGACAGCCTGAACGTGACGCCGTACGGGCGGCTGGTCCTGACCGACGAGAGCGGCACCAATTGGGATCGCGGCCCGCTCTCCACCAACGGCCTCAAGGCGGTGGACGTGGACCTGCGGCTCTCCGCCGGAACCGTGCGCGCCGAGGACCGGACGTTCGAGCGCGTCGCCACCAGCGCCACCTTGCGCGCCGGCCGGCTGGTTCTCGCGCTGGGCAATGTGCAGGCCTGGGGCGGCGCGGTGCGCGCTTCCCTCACCCTCGCCCCGCGCCCCGATGCCGCCGAGGGCATCCTGGTCCATCTGGAAGGCGACGCCATGGATGTCGCGCTGGACCAGGCGCTCGACGATCTGGCCGGCCTGCGCAGGCTGGAAGGCAAGGGTGACCTTCAACTGCTGCTGGAAGGATCCGGCGAGAGCGTCTTCGAGATCGCCCAAAGCCTGCATGGCCGCGTGGCGCTTTCGGGCAAGGCCGGCGCAGTGGTGGGGCTGGATGTGGCGCAGGTGCTCAAGCGCATCGAGCAGCGCCCGCTTTCGGCCGGCGGCGACCTGCGCGGCGGCCGCACCGCCTATGACGCGCTGGCGGCGAAGCTGACGATCGCCAAGGGCATGGCCAATGTGGACGAAGGCCGGCTGGAGGCCAAGCAGGTGCGGATCAATGTCAGCGGCACCGTCTCGGTCATTCTGCGCGACCTGGATCTGCACGGCCAGGCGGGCCTGATTCCCGCGGCGGGTGCGAGCGGCGACAAGCTGGCGTTCGATCTGCCGTTCCTGGTTCAAGGTCCCTGGACCAGCCCCAATGTGATGATCGACCCGCAGAGCCTCATTCGCCGCTCAGGTGCGGCCCAGCCCCTGCTCGATGCGGTGCGCGCGCGCGGCTCCGGCGAAGCCGCCGTGCGCTCGGTGATCGAGCAATTGGCGAAGCCCTCGTCCGTCACCCTCCCCGCGAACTGAACTCACCCCTCGGCGGGGACGTCGGGCGCCGGCCGGCTGGAGGGTTCGCGGCGCGGCGCGAACGGCGCATCCTGGGACGGCGCCTCCCGGGACGGCCGGAGCTCCGCACCATCGCTTCGCAAACGTGCGAACAGGAAATGATCTTCCCAAGTGCCGTTGATGCAGAGATACTCGCGCGCTAGGCCTTCGGAGACGAACCCCAGTTTTCGCAGCAGCTTGATCGAGGCGACATTGTTGGTCATGCACGCCGCCTCGATGCGGCGCAAGTGCAGCACGTCGAACGCAACGGGGATCAGGGCGGCGACGGCCGCCGTCATATAGCCCTGTCCCGCGTGGCGCGCGCCCATCCAATAGCCGAGGCTCGCGGCCTGGCACACACCGCGCCGCACATTCGACAAGGTGAGCCCGCCGACGAGGCAATCGTCCGCCGCGCGGAAAATGAAAAGCGGATAGGCTTCGTCGCGCTGCATATCGCGCGCATAATGCCGCAGACGGCGGCGAAAGGCGCCCTTCGTCAGGTCGTCCACGGGCCAGAGCGGCTCCCACGGGGAGAGAAAGTCACGGCTTTCTTCCCGCAGAGCCTGCCAGCTCGCAAAGTCCTTCATCTGCGGCACACGCAGATAGACGCCCTCGCCCATGATCGCATGCAACACGCTTTGCTCGAAGACAGAACTGAACAACCACATGCGCGAGTCCGCCACAGCGAGGACTGATGTGCGTCACCGCAACGTCAAACGTTCCACAACCCGCGCGGCCGGTTCAAGCCCCTTTCCCGGGCCGATCGCCGATAAGGTGGGACGCGCATGGGCCAGCAGGTCCCGCGCGCTGGCGCGCACGCTCTCCACCGTGACGGCTTCGACCTTCGCGACGATCTCCTCCACCGGAATGATCCGGTCGAACCCGAGGATCTGCCGCGCCGCCTGATCGGCCCGCGCGCCGGAGCTTTCCTGCGCGGTCAGGACGCCGACCTTCATCTGCGCCTTGGCGCGATTCACTTCCACTTCGCTGGCGCCGTCCACCAAGGCGAGCAATTGGTCGATGACCACATCGGTCAATTCGCCCACATCGCCCTGGTCGGTGCCCGCATAGATGCCGAACAGGCCGGTGTCCGCATAGGCCCAGTGAAACGCGTAGATCGAATAGCACAGGCCCCGCGTCTCGCGCACTTCCTGGAACAGGCGCGAGGACATGCCGCCGCCGAGCACATTCGTCAGCACTTGCAGCGCGTGATAGCCGGGGTCGGTATAGGACCGCCCCGCGAGCCCCAGCACGATGTGGACCTGCTCCAGATCGCGCGGTGTCAGCACCGTGCCGCCGCCATAGGCCGCAAGCGGCGTTGCCGGCTTCTGCCCCGGGCCGATGGCGCGCAGCCGCTCGGTGGCCTCGCGCACCAGATGGTCGTGATCCACGGCGCCGGCAGCCGACACCACCATGCGCGGCCCGCGATAGCTGCGCTCCAGATAGGCGCCGAGCCCGGCCGGATTGAAGCCGCGCACCGTCTCCGGCGTGCCCAGGATGGACCGCCCGATGGCCTGGTCCGGGAACGCGCGCTCCTGGAACAGGTCGAACACGAGATCGTCGGGGGTATCCTGCACCGCGCCGATTTCCTGCACGATCACATTCTGCTCGCGCACCAATTCGTCCGGCGCGAAGGCGGGCTCGGTGAGGATGTCGGCCAGGATATCGAGCCCGAGCCCGAGATCCTCGCCCAGCACGCGCACATTATAGGAGGTGTGCTCGACGGAGGTTGCGGCATTGATATCGCCGCCCACCTGCTCGATTTCCTCGGCGATGCGCCGGGCGGAGCGCCGCCGCGTGCCCTTGAACGCCATGTGCTCCAGCAGATGGGAGATGCCGTGCTCGTTCTCCTGCTCGTCCCGCGCGCCGGCCCCGACCCAGATGCCGAGCGAGACCGTGCCGAGATGCGGCATGGGATCGGAAAGAACGGTGATGCCGTTGTCCAGGGTGGTCCGCATCACGCTCATGCCGCGGCGCCCGATGTGATGCGGGAATGGGCGGAGATGAAGCTTTCGATGGCCGCGAGATCATTGGGCAAGATGGTGGTCTTCTCCTTGCGGGTCATCAGGTCCGCCATGTGGGCGGGCAGCGCGGGGCGCTTGCCGGTGGCAGCTTCCACCACATCCGGGAATTTGGCGGGATGGGCGGTGGACAGGATCACCTGCGGAATGCGGGAATTGTGCTCCACCTTGCCGGCCACGGCGAGCGCGACGGCGGTGTGGGGATCGATCACATAGCCCGCTTCGCGATAGGTGCGGGTGATGGTGGCGAGCGTCTCCGGCTCGTCCGCCCGGCCGGCGGAGAATTCGCCGCAGATGGTGGCCATCGCCTCGCGCGGCAAGGTGAATGCGCCGGACTGGGCCAGCGAGGCCATCAGCTGGCGCAGGGCGGCGGAATCGCGGTTGAGCGCCTCGAACAGGACGCGCTCGAAATTCGACGAGACCTGGATGTCCATCGACGGCGAGTACGAGGGCAGCACCCCGCGCACCTCATAGCGCCCGCTCTCCAGCGTGCGGACGAGGATGTCATTCACATTGGTCGCGATGGTGAGATCGTGGATCGGCAATCCCATGCGCTTGGCGACCCAGCCGGCCAGGATGTCGCCGAAATTGCCGGTGGGCACGACGAACGACACCTCCCGCGCCGGGGCGCCGAGGGCGGTGGCGGCATAGAAATAATAGACCACCTGGGCGACGATGCGCGCCCAATTGATGGAATTCACCCCCGCCAGCGCCATGCGGTCGCGGAAGCCGTGGTGGTTGAACATGCCCTTCACCAGGGCCTGGCAATCGTCAAACGTGCCTTCCACCGCGATCGCATGGACATTGTGCGCGCCCACGCCGGTCATCTGCCGGCGCTGCACCTCCGATACGCGGCCATGGGGATAGAGGATGAACACGTCCACCGCATCGGAATGGCGGAACGCCTCGATGGCGGCGCTGCCCGTGTCACCCGAGGTGGCGCCGACGATGGTCGCCCGCGCGCCGCGGGCGGAGAGCACATGGTCCATCAGCCGCGACAGCAGCTGCATGGCCACGTCCTTGAACGCCAGGGTCGGGCCGTGGAACAGCTCCAGCACGAAGCGGTTGGGGCCGAGCTGAACCAGGGGCGTGGTGGCCGGGTGGCGGAAATTGCGGTACGCGTCCTCGATCATCAGATCGAGCGCGGGCTGGGGGATAGCCCCGGCCACGAAGGGAGAGATGATCTTGCGGGCCACTTCGGCATAGGGTCGGCCCGCCAGCGCCGCGATTTCGTCGGCCGTGAGGGTCGGCCAGCTTTCCGGCACATAAAGACCGCCGTCACGGGCAAGGCCCGCCAGCAGGGCATCGGCGAAGGACAAAGGCGGCGCCTCGCCGCGCGTGGACACGTACAGCACTCATGTTCTCCGGGCATCGGCGTCCTCGGACGCCCCCAACCTAACCCCGCGAAGCCGTTGCGGGAAGGCGCGGCCTCAACGATGCCCCGCCTGTGCGCCGCGTCTTATCCGGCATTGCGCCGTGAAGCCAGCCCGCCGCGCCCGCCGCCATGCAAATGCGCACATGGACACAGCGTCCGCGACGCTACCGAAAGCGGCGTCGATCTGATACAGGGCTCGCCTTGCCGATAATGAAAAGAGCGCCGCGATGATCCCCCGCTATAGCCGCCCGGAAATGGCCAGCCTCTGGTCCCCCGAAGCGCGTTTCCGCATCTGGTTCGAGATCGAGGCCCATGCCGCCGACGCCATGGCCGAGCTTGGCATCGTGCCCAAGGACGCCGCCGCCAAGATCTGGGAACTCGGCCGGGACGCCGAATTCGACGTGGACCGCATCGACGCCATCGAGCGCGACGTGAAGCATGACGTCATCGCCTTCCTCACCCATCTGTCCGAGATCGTCGGGTCCGAGGCGCGGTTCGTGCACCAGGGCATGACCTCGTCCGACGTGCTGGATACCTGCCTCGCGGTGCAGCTCGCGCGCGCCTCGGACCTGCTGATCGCCGACATCGACCATTTGCTGGCGGTGCTGGAGCGGCGCGCGTTCGAGCACAAGCTGACCCCCACCGTCGGCCGCTCGCACGGCATCCATGCCGAGCCGACCACCTTCGGCATTAAGCTCGCCATCGCCCATGCCGAATTCCAGCGCGCCCGCGTGCGCCTTGTGGCGGCGCGGGCGGAAATCGCGACCTGCGCCATTTCCGGAGCCGTGGGCACCTTCGCCCATATCGACCCGCGCGTGGAAGAGCATGTCGCCGCCAAGATGGGCCTGAGCGTGGAGACGGTCTCCACCCAGGTGATCCCGCGCGACCGGCACGCCATGTTCTTCGCCACGCTCGGCGTGATCGCCTCTTCGGTCGAGCGGCTCGCCACCGAAATCCGCCATCTTCAGCGCACCGAGGTGCTGGAGGCGGAAGAATATTTCTCCGAGGCCCAGAAGGGCTCCTCGGCCATGCCGCACAAGCGCAACCCGGTGCTCACCGAAAATCTCACCGGCCTCGCCCGCATGGTGCGCGCCTATGCGCTGCCGGCCATGGAGAATGTGGCGCTGTGGCACGAGCGCGATATCTCCCACTCCTCGGTCGAGCGCATGATCGGCCCGGATGCCACCGTGACGCTGGACTTCGCCCTCGCCCGGCTCGCCGGCGTGATGGACAAGCTGGTGGTCCATGCCGACAACATGCAGAAGAACATGGATAAGCTCGGCGGGCTGATCCACTCACAGCGCGTTCTGCTGGCGCTGACCCAGAAGGGCGCGAGCCGCGAGGACAGCTATCGGCTGGTCCAGCGCAACGCCATGCGCGTGTGGCGCGGCGAAGGCGATTTCCGCACCTTCCTGCTGAACGACGCGGATGTGCGCGCCTATCTGAGCGAAGACGACATCAACGAGAAGTTCGACCTCGGCTATCACCTTAAGCACGCCGATACGATCTTCAAGCGCGTGTTCGGGCGCGCCTGACGGGCGGGTCGGGATCTTTCTGGCGTCAGGCCGAACAACAAAAATGCCCGGGTCCAGCCCGGGCATTTTCATTTTCACAAGCGGGGAAGCGGGCAATCAGCCGATGGCGCGGTCGCGCACCGGCACGCCCTTTTCCTCGAACAGGGGGATCAGCTCGCCGGCCTGGAACATCTCGCGGACGATGTCGCAGCCGCCGAGGAATTCACCCTTCACATAGATCTGGGGAATGGTCGGCCAGCTGGCATATTCCTTGATGCCCTGGCGCAGCTCGTCGGATTCCAGGACGTTGATGCCCTTATAGGCGACGCCCACATGGTCGAGGATCTGCACGACCTGGCCGGAAAAGCCGCACTGGGGAAACTGCGGCGTGCCCTTCATGAACACGACCACGTCATTGTCCTTGACCTCACGGTCGATGAATTCGCGAATGCTCATGGATCAATTCCACACTGGTGGCGGCGTGATGACCGTCCTGCCTGAGAAGATCGGTGGTCGCCGCGCAAAGCGCAAGATGCCACCGGATTTAGTCCTTTGCGCCCGCGCCCACAGATCGCCTCAGGCGGTCGCCGGCGCCGAGGTCTTCAGCGCCAGGGCATGGAGCACGCCGCCCATGTTGCCCTGGAGCGCGGCATAGACCATCTGGTGCTGCTGCACGCGGCTCTTGCCGCGAAACGCCTCCGACACGATGGTCGCCGCATAATGATCACCGTCGCCGGCAAGATCCTCGATGGAGATCTGGGCGTCGGGCAGCGCGCTCTTGATGAGCCGCTCGATGTCGCGAGAATCCATGGCCATGGGTTTATTCCTTAACTGGAAGCGCCGCTCTCGAAGCCGTCGGCCTTCAGGACATGGAGCTCATGTAAATGGGCAGCCAAGTTTCGTGTCGATCGCGCAAGGCTTCCACGAATATCGAGCGGTCGCCCGGCAGGATCAAGCGGTCGCCGCCGGTCTTGCCGATCTTGGTGACGGGCACGCCCGCCGCCTCCGCCCGCCGCACGATCTCGCTGCCCTGGCCGTGGGCGGCCGTGACTACATAGCGCGCCTGATCTTCACCGAACCAGAAGGCATGGGGGGCCATGTTGCAATGGCTGTCCACGGCGGCACCGAGATTGCCCGCCATGGCCATTTCCGCGACCGCCACCAGAAGCCCGCCGTCGGAGACGTCATGGGCGGCGCTGACCAGACCGTCCAGAATCAGCGCGCGCACCAAATCGCCGTTGCGCTTCTCCGCGACGAGGTCGACCGGGGGCGGTGCCCCCTCCTCGCGCTCGCAAATCAGGCCGAGATAGATCGAGGCGCCGAGCCAGCCCTCGGTCTTGCCGATCACATAGATCGGCTCGCCGGCGGCCTTGAAGGCGAGGGTCATGGTCTTGGACAAATCGTCGATCAGACCGACGCCGCCAATGGTGGGGGTCGGCAGGATGCCCTTGCCGTTGGTCTCGTTGTAGAGGCTGACATTGCCCGAGACGACCGGGAAATCCAGCGCCTCGCAGGCCGCGCCGATGCCCTTCACGCAGCCGACGAACTGGCCCATCGTGTCCGGCTTCTCGGGATTGCCGAAATTGAGATTGTCGGTGACGGCGATCGGGGTCGCGCCGACGGCGGTGAGATTGCGCCACGCCTCGGCCACCGCCTGCTTGCCGCCCTCGAAGGGATCGGCCTCGCAATAGCGCGGCGTGACGTCCGTGGTGAGGGCAAGCGCCTTCGGCCCCTCCTCGACCCGCACCACGGCTGCGTCGCCGCCGGGCTTCTGCACCGTATTGCCGAGAATGAGATGGTCATATTGCTCCCACACCCAGCGCTTCGAGCACAAATCGGGCGAGGAAAGCATCTGCTCCAGCGCGTCCGCGAGGGTCACGCTGGTCGGCACGTCCGCCGGGGTCAGGACGGGGCGTTCCGGGGTCTCGTTGAACGGGCGATAATATTCGGGAGCCTCGTCGCCGAGTTCCTTGATGGGAAGATCGGCTTCCACTACGCCCTTGTGCTTCACCACGAAGCGCAAGGTGTCGGTGGTCTTGCCCACCACGGCGAAGTCCAGGCCCCATTTCTTGAAGATGGCCTCGGCCTCGGCCTCCTTGCCGTCCGCAATCACCATGAGCATGCGCTCCTGGCTCTCGGACAGCATCATTTCATACGCGCTCATGCCGGTTTCCCGGCAGGGCACGGCATCGAGGTTCAATTCCACGCCGAGGTCGCCCTTGGCGCCCATCTCGACGGCCGAGCAGGTGAGGCCGGCGGCGCCCATGTCCTGGATCGCCACGACACAGCCGGCCTTCATGATTTCCAGGCAGGCTTCCAGCAGCAGCTTTTCCGCGAATGGGTCACCGACCTGCACGGTGGGGCGCTTCTCCTCGGCATCGGCGCCGAATTCGGCCGAGGCCATGGTCGCGCCGTGGATGCCGTCGCGCCCGGTCTTCGAGCCCAGATAGACGATGGAGCGGCCCACGCCGGCCGCGGCCGCGTAGAAAATTTCATCGGTCTTGGCGAGGCCCACCGCCATGGCATTGACCAGGATGTTGCCATTGTAGCGGCCGTGGAAGCCGATGGAGCCGCCCACGGTCGGCACGCCGAACGAATTGCCATAGCCGCCAATGCCCGCGACCACGCCCGCCAGCAGCTGGCGGGTGCGCGGATGGTGACAATTGCCGAAGCGCAGGGCGTTCAGCGCGGCGATCGGCCGGGCGCCCATGGTGAAGACATCGCGCAGGATGCCGCCGACACCCGTTCCCGCACCCTGGTAGGGCTCGATGAAGGAGGGGTGGTTGTGGCTCTCCATCTTGAACACCACGGCGAGCCCGTCGCCGATGTCCACCACGCCGGCATTCTCGCCGGGTCCCTGGATCACGCGCGGCCCGCTCGTGGGCAGGGTGCGCAGCCAGACTTTCGAGGATTTATAGGAGCAATGCTCGTTCCACATCGCGGAAACGATGCCGAGCTCGGTGATCGTGGGTTCGCGCCCGATCAATTCGAGGAAGCGCTGATACTCGTCCGCCTTGAGGCCATGCTCGGCCACCAGTTCGGGCGTGATGCGCGGGGTATTCGGGATCATGTTCACGGGTGCGATCCAATCCGAGGGCGCGGGGCGGCTATGCCGCCGCTTTCAGCGCAGCGGCGAGACTTTCAAACAGGCCCCGACCGTCGGTCCGCCCGATCTGAGCCTCGATGTTGTTTTCCGGGTGCGGCATCATGCCGAGAACATTCAGCTTCTCGGAATAGATGCCGGCGATGCCATTGATCGCGCCATTCGGGCCGTCGGCCTGGTCGATCTGGCCGTCGGCGCGGGCATAGCGGAAGGCAACGCGCCCTTCCGCTTCCAATTGCTTGATGGTGGTTTCGTCGGCGGTATAATTGCCTTCCCCATGGGCGATGGGGATGCGCAGCAATTCATTCTTGCGATAGGCGCGTGTGAAGGCCGTATCGGCCCGTTCCACCCGCAGGAACACTTCGCGGCAGACAAAGCGCAGCTTGGCATTACGCACTAGCACGCCCGGCAGCAGACCGGCTTCGCACAGGATCTGGAAGCCGTTGCAGATGCCGAGCACCAGCCCGCCCTTCTCCGCATGGGCGCGCACCGCCCCCATGATGTTGGCGCGCGCGGCGATCGCGCCGCAGCGCAGATAATCGCCATAGGAGAAGCCGCCAGGCAGGACGACAAGGTCCGTGTGCTTGGGCAGTTCGCTTTCCCCATGCCAGACGATGTTGACATTGGAGCCGGCGACCAGCTTCAGCGCGCGGGCGGCGTCGTGCTCGCGGTTCGATCCAGGGAAGAGAATAACTGCTGATTTCATGGGATCAGTGCATATCCGCGCGTTCAAACCGGCAGGGGGCACAAGCGGCCATGCTGGCTGAAATGGGGCCGGAGACTATAATAAATTCAATATGGGGACACGAAACCAAGCCCGCCAGAGCCGCCGCTGGGCCGGTCGGCACGCGCTGGCATTCGCGGCGGCGGGCGATGGGAAGATCGGCCATGAATCCCCCGTTGGGTCCCCTGTTGAGTCCTGCACTCGCGTCCAAGGCGAGCGATGACGACAACAAACGCTCTCACTCTGCGAACTCGACCTTATAGGTCTCGATCACGGTGTTGGCGAGCAGGCGGTCGCACGCCTCCTTCAAGGCCCCTTCGGCGGAGGTCCGGTCGTTGCCGGCCAGTTCCACGTCGAAAACCTTGCCCTGCCGCACGCTCTGCACACCGGAGACGCCGAGCGAACGCAACGCGCCCTCGATGGCCTTTCCCTGGGGATCGAGCACTGCGGATTTCAGCGTGACGATAACGCGCGCCTTCATGGAACATCACTCACAACAGAAGCGGGGGCCTTTCGGCCCCCGCGTAGCAGCTAGGGTCAAAGGTCACAAGCTCACTTGACGAGGACCGGTCCAGTTCCCTGGATCGGCTCGTTCTCGGCGATGATGCCGAGCCGGCGCGCGACCTCGGTATAGGCTTCCACCAGCCCGCCCATGTCGCGGCGGAACCGGTCCTTGTCGAGCTTGTCGCTCGACTTCACATCCCACAGACGGCAGGAATCGGGGCTGATCTCGTCAGCAACGACAATGCGCATCATGTCGTTTTCCCACAGCCGGCCGCATTCCATCTTGAAATCGACCAGGCGAATCCCGACCCCGAGGAACAGGCCGGAGAGGAAATCGTTCACGCGGATCGCTAGAGCGATGATGTCGTCGATCTCCTGGGTGGTCGCCCACCCGAAAGCCGTGACATGCTCCTCGGAAACCAGCGGATCGTTCAGCGCGTCGTTCTTGTAGTAGAATTCGATGATCGAACGCGGCAGCGCGGTGCCTTCCTCGATGCCCAGGCGGGTGGACAGCGAGCCGGCGGCGACGTTGCGCACAACGATCTCCAGCGGGATGATCTCCACCTCGCGGATGAGCTGCTCACGCATGTTCAAACGGCGAATGAAGTGCGTGGGCACGCCGATGTCGTTCAACCGCGAGAAGATATACTCGGAGATGCGGTTGTTCAGCACACCCTTGCCGTCAATCACTTCGTGCTTTTTAGCGTTGAAGGCGGTGGCATCATCCTTAAAGTGCTGGATGAGTGTTCCAGGCTCGGGGCCTTCATAGAGGACCTTCGCCTTGCCTTCGTAAATGCGGCGGCGGCGGCTCATGGGTGTATACCGTCGATTGAGGAAATCCATGGGTTTGCCAAGGCTCCGTTTTCGGTGACGCTCCTTGGCGGGGCGCGCTGGGGCTGTTTCGCAGCACAGAACGCGCCTGATCGAACACTAGCCGATTGGCGCGCCAGATACAACGTATTGGGTCTGCAAGGCTCAATGAGCCGTCCCGGTCCGTTGCGTCACATTGATCTGGGAAGGCAGCGCCTATATTCAAGGGCCGCGACGGTGACGTTCGGATATGAGCGATCCCCGGTCACGGAAACGTCAAGATGAGGGCTGCCATGACGACGTTCGACAAGCGCGAGGAGGGGTTCGAAAAGCGATTCGCGCTCGACGAAGAGATCCGCTTCAAGGCGGTGGCGCGGCGCAACAAGCTGCTCGGCCTATGGGCCGCGGAAAAGCTCGGCCTGTCCGAGGAAGACGCGCAGGCCTATGCCAAGGAAGTGGTCGTCGCCGATCTCGAAGAGCATGGCGACGAAGACGTCTATCGCAAGCTGCGGACCGATTTCGATGCCAAGGGCGTCGAGGTCTCCGAGCACCAGATTCGCAGGAACATGGACGAGTTCCTTGCCCAGGCCGTACTGGAAGTGCGTTCGGAAGGCTAAGCCTTCCCTCTTTGCGCTTCCAGCTGAGGTGCAAGCTTCACGCAGTGTTCCCGATGCAAATGGGGAGCAGCCCGTCCCAACGGACCGGATGCTCCCCGGCTGTCGGCCAACCGCCGTCTCGGCGGAGCAAGGTGCCGCGGCGCGCAATGTTGGAGCGTGAATCATGAAGGCGTGGATTTCCATCCTGGTCGCCGTGCTCGGTGTCGCCGCGCCGGTTTCCATCGCGCGGGCCGATTCGGCGATGGTGCTGGGCGATCTGAACGTCCGCGCCGGCCCGGGCACGAATTATGCGGTCATCGGCAGCCTGGTGCGCGGCATGAACGTGCAGGTCCTCAGCTGCACACCGGCCTGGTGCAACATCAGCTGGCGCGGTCCGGCCTATGTGTCGGCGGCCTATCTCGGCTTCGACGGCCCCCCGCCTTATATCCAGCCCGGTCCCGTTGTGGTGGTTCCCGGCCCGTCCCCGGTGCCGGTCGCGCCGGCCATCGTGATCGCGCCGCCCACGGCGCCGCTGGTCTATGCCGCGCCGCCGCCGGTGCTGTTCTACCCTCCCCCGCCCCGCTTCTACGGGCCGCCCCCGGCGCCCGGCCCCTATATCGGCTTCGGCGTCTGGTCCTGGTAGGCGGTTCGGACGCAGCGGGATGGGCTTATGATGGTCCCGTTATCACGGGAGACCGTCATGCCGTTGCACCCGGACTGGATGGATATCGCCCTGCGGCTCGCCTGCACCTTTGTCGCCTGCGGGCTGATTGGGCTTGATCGCAGTTCACCGAAACGCGCCGCGGGACTGCGCACCAATATCATGGTCGGGCTTGCGGCCTGCATCGCCATGATCAGCGCAAACCTCATGCTGACCCTCGACGGCAAGTCCCCCGATTCCTTCGTGCAGACCGATGTCATGCGCCTGCCGCTTGGAATCCTCACCGGCGTCGGCTTCATCGGCGCAGGGGCGGTGCTGCGCCGCGGCGGCCTCACCCTCGGCGTGACGACAGCCGCGAGCCTCTGGTACGTGACCGTCTTGGGGCTGTGCTTCGGTGCCGGTCAATTCGAGCTCGGCGCCCTGGGGCTCGCCCTCGGGCTCCTCACCTTGCTGGGCCTGAAATATCTCGAAGACGCGATGCGCCGCGAGCACCCGGTGAAACTCGGCCTCGTGCTCGGCCGCGACGGGCCCTCGGAAGCCAGCGTGCGCGCCTTGCTGGCGAAGGACGCCATGCGCGTGCGTCAGTATTCCCTACGAATCGAACCCGTCAGCGGACAGCGAGAACTGCATTATCGATTGTGGTGGAGCGCGCGCAGCGTCCACGACCTGCCGCCCATGCTGGAGGTCTTGAGCGCCAAGCCCGGCGTGCTCCAGCTGGACTGGGAAGCCTGAGGGCGCGCGGCGCCCCGCTGGAACCTGAGGCGCGCGCGGCGCCCCCTGGAAGGGGAACTCAAAACAGAAAAGGCCGCCCGAGGGCGGCCTTTCCCAAAATCTCGCGATCGGTTTCGATCAGCGCGAATAGAATTCGACGACCAGATTGGGCTCCATCTGCACCGGGTACGGCACTTCATTGAGCTCGGGGATGCGCACGAAGGTGGCAGCCATCTTGTTGTGGTCGACTTCCAGGAAGTCCGGCACGTCGCGCTCGGCGAGCTGGGAAGCTTCCAGCACCAGAGCGAGCTGCTTGGAGGAATCCTTCACCTCGATCACGTCGCCGACCTTCACCAGGTAGGACGGGATGTTGACGCGGCGGCCGTTCACCTTGACGTGGCCGTGGCTCACGAACTGGCGGGCGGCGAACACGGTGGGGACGAACTTCGCGCGATAGACCACCGCATCGAGGCGACGCTCGAGCAGGCCGATCAGATTGGCGCCGGTGTCGCCCTTGAGGCGGGAGGCTTCCACATACACGGCGTAGAATTGCTTCTCACCGATGGAGCCATAATAGCCCTTCAGCTTCTGCTTGGCGCGCAGCTGCACGCCGAAGTCCGAAAGCTTGCCCTTGCGGCGCTGGCCGTGCTGGCCGGGGCCGTATTCGCGGCGATTCACGGGGCTCTTCGGGCGGCCCCAAATGTTTTCACCCATACGGCGATCGATCTTATGCTTCGCCGCAATGCGCTTGCTCATGTAACGCGGATCCTTAGTTTCGTTTTCATTGGGTTTGGATCGCGACCCCTCCTCTGCGGCTTTCGAACAGGTTCGAAATCCACTGACAGGTCCTGCGGCGCGCTGCCGAAGGTCCACGGGTGCGTGAAACGCCAAATAGCCTTCCCGCCGGGGGATTGCTCACCCAGCGAGAACGGGGCTTCTAGTCGCAGATGGGGGCGTTGTCAACGCATGGTGCTTTGCCGGCGCCCGCACCCATCATATTTTGCAACGCAGCAACACCGCCACGGGAATGCGCCGACATGAAGATCCTGGTCTTTCAGCACGCCGCCGCCGAGCACCCTGGCAGTTTTCGCGAGTTCATGGATGCCGACGGTGTTCAATGGGACGCGGTCGAGCTGGACGCAGGGGAAGCCGTTCCCGATCTCGCGCCCTATGACGCGCTCATGGTGCTCGGCGGCCCCATGGACGTGTGGCAGGAACAGGAACATCCCTGGCTCATCGCCGAAAAACAGGCGATCCGCGACTGGGTGCGCGCGGGCCGCCCCTATCTCGGCATCTGTTTCGGCCATCAATTGCTGGCGGATGCCCTGGGCGGCACCGTGGACCTGATGGTCACGCCGGAAGTCGGGGTTCGCGACGTGGCGCTCACGCCGGCCGGCGCGGCCTCGCCTTTGTTCGCGGGCATGGCGGTGCGCTTTCCAACCCTGCAATGGCACGGCGCCGCCGTCACCGCGCCGCCCGAAGGGGCGATCGTGCTCGCCAACAATGCTCATTGCCCCATTCAGGCCCTGCAAGTGGGGGCAACCGCCTTCGGCATCCAGTATCACGTGGAACTGACGGAAGAGACGGTCCCCGAATGGGGCGTTATCGACGAATATCGCTGTGCGCTCGAAAGCCTCACCGGCGAAGGTGGGCAGGCGATCCTGGAGCAGGATGTCGCGCACCTCCTGCCACTCTTCAAGGCGGAGGCCGAACGGCTATATCGCAATTTCCGCGCGGTGGTGGAAGCTCACCGCGCCCTGCGCAGCGCCTCCAGCACGGCGATCCCCGGATAGCCGTCCGCCGGCGAGAGGCCGACCTTCTGCTGGAAACCGCGCACCGCGCGCATGGTGTCCTGCCCCACCCGTCCGTCGGTGCCGCCGGTGTTGAAGCCGATCGCGGTGAGGCGCTGCTGGGTCTCCTGGATCTCCGGCAAGGTCAAAGGACGCTCCCCGCCGGGCCAGAGGGTTTCGAAAGGCCCCTCCCCCATCACCCGGTCGCCGAGATGCACCACTGCGAGGGCATAATTGGACGAGGGGTTATAGGAGCGCACGGCATAGAAATTATGCAGCAGCAGCAGCGCCGGCCCGCCGGGGCCGCCGGGCAGCCAGAGCCGCGCCTTGTCGTCATAGCCGGCGAGCGACTGGCCATCGATGGTGGTGGCGCCGAGCCCGCCCCAGCCGGCAAGGGTGCGCGTGGTCTTGCCGTCGGCCTGCGCCATGGCGAAGCCGGCCGGAAGACGCGCCTCGAAGCCCCACGGCTCCCCACGCCGGTATTTGCCACGCTTCAGGATATAATTGGCGGTGCCGGCCAAGGCATCGTCGGGCTTGCCGAACGGCGAGATGCGGCCGTTGCCGTCATAATCCACGCCCATGTTCAGCCAGACTTCCGGCATCCACTGGGTATGTCCCATGGCGCCGGCCCAGGAGCCGACCATTTCGCTCGGCGTGCCCCAGCCGCGCTGGACGATCACCAGCGCGTTCAGAAGCTCGGTCTCCCAAT
This sequence comes from Roseixanthobacter finlandensis, assembly GCF_043195105.2. Taxonomy (NCBI): domain Bacteria; kingdom Pseudomonadati; phylum Pseudomonadota; class Alphaproteobacteria; order Hyphomicrobiales; family Xanthobacteraceae; genus Roseixanthobacter; species Roseixanthobacter finlandensis. Next base: position 2,594,743 of record NZ_CM195536.1, read on the forward strand.
ATTTGCGCCGGCGCGGTTCGCCCCAGGCCAGGGCCGAGAGCGAATTGAACACCGGCTTCATGTGCTTGGGATTTTCGACCACGTCGCCGAACGCCGATTCCATGCCCCAATAGCCGAGCATGATGCGGCGATCGACCCCGAAATCGGCCTCGATCCGCCCGAGCAGCGCCGCATATTCCGCCGCCCGCTTCTTGCCGGTGGCGATGCGCCAGTCGGAGACACGGCGGTTGAGATATTGCCAGGTTTCCTCCTGGAATTCCGGCTGCGAGCGATCCTGGGCGTAGACGCTCTTGTCCGGCACCACCTCGGCGAACACGCGGTCATAGACCTGGTCGGAAATGCCGCGCGCCTGGGCGCGGGCGCGAAATTTCTGCACCCAGACGGCAAACGGCTGGGCCGCGCTTTGCGCCAGCGAAGGTGACGCAAGGACACCTGCGAGACCTGCGCCGATCAGGCCCGTCGTAAAGGTGCGGCGGTCCAGCTTGAGGCTCACAATGGTGTTCCTGATTGACGGCTAGGATGCCACAGCCAGCCGCGTGGGCAAAATCTCCGGCATCTCGACCCGGCGCTGAACGAGCGCGCCGACCAGCGTCGCATCCAGCGCGCGGCCCGTGGAGATGAGGCGAACCGGGCTTGGACTGCTGGCAAAGGCCGTGGGGCCGAGCAGCGATACGACCCGCCGCGCGATCGCTTCCGCGGGATCGACCCAGGCGACGGGCCAGGGCGCGAGCCGGCGCAGCTGGTCGAGGATCAGCGGATAATGGGTGCAGGCCAGAACCACGGTGTCGGTGCGCCCACCCGCGTCACGCACGAAGCAGGGCGCGATCTCCGCGCGGATGTCGGCGTCGTCCACCGGAATGCCCTGGATGAGGGATTCGGCGAGGCCGGCCAGCCGCTCGCTCGGCACCAGGGCTACCTGGCAGGAACTGGCGAATTCGCGGATCAGGGCGCTCGTATAGTCGCGCCGCACGGTGCCGGGCGTCGCGAGCACGCTCACCCGCCGCGACACGGAGGCGGCGCAGGCCGGCTTGATGGCGGGCACGGTGCCGACAAAGGGCACGCCATAGCGCGCCCGCAGAACCGGCAAGGCCAAGGTGGAGGCGGTGTTGCACGCGACCACCACGATATCGGGGCGCACCGCCGGCAACAGGTCGTCCATCACGTCGCAGACTCGGCCCGAAAGGGCTGAATCGCTGAGGGCGCCATATGGGAACCCGGCATCGTCCGCCGCATACACATAATGGGCGTCCGGCCGCAGCCGGGTGATCTCACGGAACACGGACAGGCCACCAAGCCCGGAATCGAACACCAGGATAGTCGGCGGATGAAAACTCAAGGACGGCACGGCAGCATATCTCTCGGCCGAAGCGGTGACTTTTGCCATGGTGTATCCTCGTCGCCCCGGGCGATATTGTGGCCTTGAGACGTAAAAGAAGGATGAGCGGCGCGCGCACCGGCGCCGTCAGTCCACCATGGCGCGGGCCCACAAAGCCGCCGGGGCCACGTCAGCCCTGGAATTCGGGGGTGTGCAGGACCAGCCCGTCGAGCTTCGCATCCAGCACGATCTGGCAGGACAGGCGTGAGGTCGGGCGCACGTCGCGGGCAAAATCGAGCATGTCCTCTTCCATGCCCTGCGGCTCCCCCACCGCCGCGCGCCATGCTTCGTCCACATAGACATGGCAGGTGGCACAGGAACAGGCGCCGCCGCACTCCGCGTCGATGCCGGGCACGAGATGCCGGACAGCCACCTCCATGGCGGTACTGCCTTCCGGCGCAGTGAAGGTGCGGGCGACACCATCGAAGGAAACGAATGTAATGCGCGGCATGTCTCGCTCAGTCTCACAGGTTCCGCAGCAGGCCGCGGCGTGCACGCCCGCTGGGGCGGCTATAACCGCCGCCGATCTGCAAGGCCAGACCTAAGACGGCGCGCTTGTTAACGATATCTTCATATGTGTGGCCGGGCATGGTTCCAATCACCACCCGGTCATAGTTAAGATAAGGTAAGGTAAACCGTCTGGTTCTGGAAAGCGCTTGCTGACCGCGACCCGACGATTTCGAGCGAAGTTCGGACGATGGACGTGCGTGCGCATCCATCCCCGCGACAGAGGCGAACGGCCACCATGAAGACCCCGAAGAAGATCCAGGATCCCACGGAGGCCGCCCTCTCGGCGATCCAGGAGGCGTTGACCCTGCCCCTCGACGAGACGGAGGTTGCCCCTCCCACGGACGAGCGGCCGGCCCCGCCAGCGCGGGACGGAAGGTCGCCCGGACGTCGTCCAAGGGTCGATGTCGCCGGCCGGCGCGCCGCCAACGATGATCGTCAGACGGTGGGTCAATTGCTCAGCCAGTTGCAGCGCCGCTCCTCGGCTGCGCCGCTCTGGTGGGCGCTTGCGGCCTCGGTGGTGTGGATCGTCTTCGGCATCGCCTATGCCTTCGCCTCCCATTCCACCGCCTTCGCCGAGGCGAGCGGCATCAACGCCATTCTCGCGTCTCCCGCGCTCCTGACGATCCTCGCGGGCGTGATCCTCCCGCCCCTCGCCTTCTTCGCCATGGCCGCGATGGTGCGCCGCTCGCGCGACCTGCAGTTGATCGCCCGTTCGATGACGGAAGTAGCCCTGCGCCTCGCGCAGCCGGAATCGCTCGGCACCGACGCAGTGGTGTCGGTCGGCCAGGCGGTGCGCCGCGAAGTCGCGGCCATGGGCGAGGGTCTCGACCGCGCGGTGGCCCGCGCCGCCGAGCTGGAAGCCGTGGTCCGCAACGAGGTTTCGATCCTGGAGCGGGCCTATGAAGGCAATGAGATCCGGATCCGCAACCTGATCGAGGAGCTTCAGGCCGAGCGGCAGAACATCCTGATCCACACCGACCGGCTGCGCGAAGGCATCATGGATGCCGACAGCCTGCTGTCCACCGACATCAAGGACATCGCCGACCGGGTGGAAAGCGGCGTGCTCACCGCCGCCGAGCGCGTCACCGACGTGTTCAGCCAGCGCGGCGGGGAAATCCTCGACAACCTCACCCGGTCCAGCGAAAAGCTGGAAGGCGCGCTCAAGAGCCGCACCGAGGAATTGAACGCGAGCCTTCTCAGCTCCAGCGGCGAACTCGCCAGCATGATTTCCCGCTGGAGCGAGGACGTCAGCACCAATGTCGAGAACACGCGGACCGTGATCGCCGACACGCTCGCGGCCAACAGCGCCCGCCTCAACGCCGACATGGCGGCGCGCGTGGCGGACATGAACGATACCGCCGACCGCATGCAGGAGAACATCTTCGCGGCCGCCGACCGCACCAGCGAGATGTTCGCCGAAAAGGGCGAGCAGATGGTCGACACCCTCACCCGTGTCGGCGACACGGTGGCCGACGGCATCCATGCCAAGAGCAACGAGGTGATCGACCGCCTCCAGATGACCGGCACGGAATTGCGCGCCGACCTGACCCAGGCCAGCGAGAAGCTCGAAACCACGCTCAAGACGCGGACCGACGATCTCAGCGCCTCGCTGATGTCGGCGACCACGGAAGTCTCCCTTCTGGTCTCCCGCTGGAGCGACGAGGTCTATTCCGGCGTCGAATCCACCCGCACCGTGATCGCCGAGACCCTCACCGCCAACAGCGCCCAGATCACCGAGGACATCGCCCAGCGCGTCGGCGACGTGACGGAGACGCTGCGGCGTACCGGCGACACCATGGCACTTGAATTCTCCACCCGCGGCGGCGACATCGTGCGCAAGCTCGAAGAGACCGGCGCCCGCGTGGCCGAGACCATCTCGCTCCACGGCGGCGATTTCGCCGACCGCATCGAGACCACCGGCAACCGCATCCACGAAACCATCGCCACCCAGAGCGACGCGCTGCAGGATCGCCTTGCCGACACCGGCGACCGGCTGGCCCAGGCCCTGGAGCGGAGCGGAGTCCAAGTGACCGCATCGCTGGTGCAGAAGGGCGACGAGATCGCCGAATCCCTCACCCGCGCCGGAACCGACATGACCGACCGCCTCGGCGCCGTCGGCACCGAGGTCACCGAGGCCATCGGCGCGCGCGGCAGCAAGGTGACGCAGGCCTTCGGCGAAACCGCCGATCTGCTGGTCACCACCATCACCGCCAAGAGCGAAGCCATCGAGGACATGCTCGACGGACGCCTGAAGGCGCTGGACGAAACCATCACGGTGCGCGGCGGCGAGCTCGCCGAGCGCATCGGGCGCGACAGCACGCTGATGGCCCGGGCCGTGCGGGATGGCGTCAGCACCTTCGACAGCGCGCTCCGTGAACATGCGCCGGCGCTGGTGGACGGCATCGCCAATCAGGTGGACGCCCTCAATGTGACCCTGCGCGGCACGCTCGACACCATGGACGAGCGCTTCGGCGCGGCCGCCCAGACGGCAACGGCAAGCCTGGATGAGCGCGTGGCCCGCATCACCCAGACCATCGACGCGCGCGCCGAAAGCCTGACCGACGCCCTTGCCGACCGGACCGCCGAGATCACCAAGCTGCTCGCGGACGGCACGCGCTCCAGCCAGGTCGCGCTCGACGGCACCCTGTCGACCCTCGATACCTTCTTCACCGAGCGCACCCAGGCGCTCAGCGAGGAACTGGCGAACCGGACCAGCGAGATCAGCGGCACCATCGCGGAAAGCGCCCGCTCGACCCACGCGGAGGTGGAACGCTCGCTCGAAACGCTGAACGACATGCTCGCCCAGCGCGGCCAGAGCCTGACCGACGCGCTGGACAACCGCACCAGCGAGATCGACCGCCTGATCGCCGAGGGCACTCGCTCGACCCACGCGGCGGTGGAACGCTCGCTCGAGACGCTCAACGGCCTGTTCGCCGAGCGCGGCCAGAGCCTCACCGATGCATTGGACAGCCGCGCCAGCCAGATCGACCGTGCGATCGCCGAGGGCACGCGCACCACCAAGGCGGCGGTCGAACAATCGCTGGAGACGCTCAACGGCCTGTTCGCCCAGGGCAGCCAGACCCTCACCGGGGAATTGGCGAGCCGCACCACGGAAATCACCCGCGCCTTGAGCGAGGGCACCCGCGCCACCCACGCGGCTGTGGAACAGTCGCTCGATACACTGGAAGTCTTCTTCAACCAGCGCTCGGAGACTCTGAGCGACACGCTGACGACACGCACCGCGGAGATCGCCCGCACGCTCACCGAAGGCACCCGCTCCACCAGCGCGGCGCTCGACCAGTCGCTCGAATCCCTGGATGCCTTCTTCGGCGAACGGGCCGACAGCATCGCCGAGAAGGTGGCCGCGCGCACCGCCCATATCACCCAGGCTCTCGCCGAAGGCACGGACGCCACCAATGCGGCGCTCGACCAGTCGCTCAACCAGCTCGACTCCTTCTTCGCGACGCGCAGCCGCGCCCTCAGCGACATGGTGGGCGAGCGCGCGAACTTTGCGAGCCGCACCATCGGCACGCGGGCGGATGAAATCGCCGCCATGCTCGACGGCCGTGTGGCGCGCATTGAGGATTTGGTGACCGGCCGCCTGGCCGAGGTGACCGAGGGGCTGGAACAGCGCGGCCTCGCCGTCGCGGAAAGCCTCGCCAGCCGCGTGGAGGCCGTCACCAGCCAGATGTCGAGCGAAGCCGGTACGGTGGAGCGCAATCTGGTGCAGTTGGCGGACAATGTCGGGCGGGGCCTTTCGCTCCAGGCCGACAGCGTTTCGGCCATTCTCGGCGCACGCCTCAACGAGATCGGCGATCTCATCGACTCCAAGAGCGACAGCTTCGTCACCGCGCTGCGGACCACCGGCGAGAGCGCGGTCGCGCAGATTTCCTCCACCCACGGCACGCTCCAGGCCGACGTGGAAGGCATCGTGGAGCGGCTCAACACCGCCAACGGCACCTTCCAGCAGGCCATGGGCAATGTGGTGGCCTCGCTGACCCAGTTCGAGGGCGGCTTTGCCGATCAGGTGAAGGCGCTCGAAAGCTCCGTGGGGCTGATGGGCGATGCGGCGAGCGCGACGCTGGGGCAGATGGATGCGCAGGTTCAGACCCTGCGGACCCTCACCCAGGGCGCCTTGAAGGATATCGCCGGCCTCACCACCCGCTTCGAGGAACAGGGCCGCCTGGTGCGCGCCGCGTCCGAGACGCTGGGGCAGAGCCACGAACAGGTGGACCAGACCCTCACCAACCGGCGCGTGGCCATCGAGCAGCTGGCCGCCTCCCTCACCGAGCGCGTGCAGGATCTCGACGACCGGCTTCAGGGCTTCCACGGCACGCTGGAACAATCGCTCCAGACCGCACAGAAGCGGGCCCGGGAAATCGCCGCCATCGTCGCGGATTCGGCCAGCAGTTCCTCCAAGGCGTTGGAAAGCCAGATGGAGCGCATGCGCACCAGTTCGGATGCCGAGCGCGAGCGCATGATGCAGGCGCTGACCAGCACCTACCAATCCGCGCTGACCGACGTGAACGGCCTGTTCGAGGATACCGGCCGCCGCTTCAACGATGTCGCCCGCGAACTCAAGGGTGCGGCGCAGGAAGTTCAACAGTCCATCGAGCTGGCGCGCGAGGAAATGAAGCGCGGCATTCTCGAACTGCCGGCCGAGACCGAGGCCAGCGCCGCCACCATGCGGCGCGCCGTGGCCGAGCAGATCAAGGCGCTGGCGGAGCTGAACGAAATCGTGGCGCGGCAGGGCCAGTCCGCCGATGTGGCCGCGCCCGCCGGCCGCGTCATCGCCCGGGAGAATGCACCCGTTGGCGCCTCGCGCGATCCCATCGGCCGCGACACCACCGTGCGCGACACCGCCGTGCGCGAAGCGCGCCGCGAGCCGGTCCGCGAGGCCCCGCGCGAGGCACGCCCCGAGCCCGTGCCGCCGGCCCGCACGCGCTCCGAGCCGCCAAGTGTCCCGGTCGGTCCGTTCGAGCCGAACCGCCGCCCGGCATCCCGCCGGCCGGAACCCGCACCCGAGCGGGCGCAGGACCCCCGCCCCGCCACCCGCGCGCCGCAACAGCGCGAGAACGAGGACACGACCCGCGAAGGCTGGCTCTCCGAGCTTCTGGCGCGCGCGTCCGGAGATCTGGCGGAAGCCAAGCTGGACCCGAAGCCGGAGCCGGTGCGTCCCGCCCCGCGCCCAGCCCGTGACCGGCCCCACCATCACACCATCGAGTCGCTGGATTCGCTCTCGGTCGATATCGCCCGCATGATCGATCACCAGGCGGCGGTGGAGCTGTGGGAACGCTACAAGCGCGGCGAGCGCAACGTGTTCACGCGCAAGCTCTATACGATGCAGGGTCAGCAGACTTTCGAGGAACTGCGCCGCAAATATCGCTCCGACGCCGAATTCCACGAGATCGTGGACCGCTATGTGGCCGAATTCGAGCGCCTGCTCGATCAGGTGGCGGCAGACGACCGGGGCAATGTCCTCACCAAGACCTATCTCACCTCGGATACCGGCAAGGTCTACACCATGCTGGCCCATGCCGCGGGGCGCTTCGACTGACGCCAGCCGAACCCAGATGAAGACATCAAAGGGCGGGAGCGATTCCGCCCTTTTTCATGTCGGGTACGGCGGGGGCGAGGTCTGTGGGGGGCGCGTCCTAAGGGACGGGGCGGCGCCGCGCGCGGCCTATCCCGCCGGGGCGGATCGGTCCGGCGGGATGACGGCAAAGAGAGAAAAGTGAAAGCGTGCGCTCAGAAGCGCACGGAGGCCCAGCGGACGATCTCGACCAGAACCTGGTTGGATGCGGCATCCAACGCTGCCGCCACGGTGGCGCCATTGACGGTCGCGACCGGCACGCGGGCCGAGAACACCTGCGCCGCGAGGATGCGGCCGGCGGCATTGCCGATGATCTTCGCGGACAGCTCCACGACCGCGGTGGAGGTGCCGTTCTCCACCCGCACGCCAAAGGTGCGGATGTCGATATTGAGCTGATATTCCGCCGTGATCCCGTCCCCCGGACGCGCGACGCGGCGCAGCTTGCTGCCGTTCTCGAACGCCTGGATCATCCGGGCCTGGAGCAGCGCCGGCAGGCGATCGCCCCATTGTGCATCGGCGAGATAGGTGATCTGGCCCGGTGCCGGTTCCACCAGGATCTTTTCGGTGTCGAGCGCGGCCAGGGCCGTGGGGATCGGGACCACCATCTGCCCGCTGCCCGCGCCCCGCGCGGTGAAATTGCCGGGGGCGGAGAGATCGAATGTCGGAACCGGGGCGGACGCACAGGCCGCCAGCGCCAGCGCTGCCATCAAGGCCAGCAGCGGCCGCACGGGGAGGCGCGGAGAAAGGGACAATTTACTCACCCTTGGCTCGCGGATCATCACGGCTCACCGCCTGTATTCTGGAACGGAACTGCCGCCGAAGATGAACTGGCGGGGATTGCGCTCCAGATTCTTGAAGACGCGCTCGATTTCCGAAAGCGTGCGACGCCCGTCCGTGGCCAGCGCCTCATATTGGCGCAGGCCAGGCCCGGTGAATTTCTCGATCTGGCCGGCCAGATCGGCGGTGCGCTTATCCAGATTGTCGGAAAGGCGGCGGACCGAGGCGGCGGCGTCGGACACCTGCTGCACCATCCCGTCCTTGTCACCGGTGGCGCGCTTGAGATTGTCGAGCACGCTGTCGGCCTTGTTGGCGAGATCGTTCAACTGGCCGGACAGATCGTTCACGCGCTTCAGCAACGAGCCCACATCCTCGGACTTGTCCGAAACCGCCTTGGTGAAGGTGTCCACATTGGCGACGATGGCCGCCACTTTCTGCGGGTCGATGGCTTCCAGCACCGCGTTCACGCGCCGCGCCACGCCTTGCACGGTCTCGATCAGGCTGGCCATGCCGCTGCCGCCTTCGGCCTCGATGCGGGGGAAACCGTTGGGGCCGATGGGAAGCGGCGCCGCATTGGCCTCACCGCCGCGAATGCTCACCGCCACGATGCCGGTGAGGCCCTGCGATTCGAGGGTGGCGCGCGCATCCGCCAGGATCGGCACATTGGGCTGAACACCGACACGCACCAGAACCTCGTCGGGGGCTCCGGGCACCAGTCCCAATTGCAGCACCTGTCCGACGGGGATGCCGTTGAACAGCACATTATTGCCCTGCCGCAACCCGCTCACGGTGCCGGAATAGACGATCTCATAGGTCTTGCGCCCTTCGGAATCCTGCGGGCGCGCAAACCAATAGACGAAGGCGAACGCGGCAACGATCACGATCAGGGTAAACGCGCCTATGGTGGTGTAGTTGGCACGGGTTTCCATCCTTACCTTCCCACCTCACCGTTTCGCCTGAACCGCGCGGGCGCGCGTTCCGTGAAAATACGCCCGCAGCCACGGATGCTGCGCTTCCATCATCGTCTCGATCGTGCCCTGGGCGATAACTTTGCCATCCGCGAGGGCTGCGATGCGATCGCAGACCGTGTGCAGACTGTCCAGATCGTGCGTTACCATGAAAACGGTCAGGCCCAAAGTCTGCTGAAGGGTTTGGATGAGCTCGTCGAAGTCGCCGGCCCCGATCGGATCGAGGCCGGACGTGGGTTCGTCGAGGAACAGGATTTCCGGATCCAGCGCAAGCGAGCGCGCAAGCGCCGCACGCTTGATCATGCCGCCGGAAAGCTCCGACGGCAATTTCTCCCCCACATCGCACTTCAGACCGACCATCTCGATCTTCGCATAGGCGATGTCGTCCATCATGCGCTGGGAAAGCTTGAGATTCTCCCGCAGCGGAAACTGGATGTTCTGCTTCACCGTCAGCGAGGAAAACAGCGCCCCCTGCTGGAACAGCACGCCCCAGCGCCGCTCCATGGCGGAACGTTCGGCTTCGCTCAATGTGTCGATGTCGTGCCCGAACACCTCCACATGGCCGGAGCGCTTCGGCACCAGGCCGAGAATGGTGCGCGTGAGCACCGATTTGCCGCCGCCGGAGGTGCCGACGAAGCCGAGAATCTCGCCGCGCAGGATGTCGAGGCTGAGGTGATCGAGAATGATTCGGTCGCCGAAGCCCACCACGAGGTCGCGCACTCGGATGATGGGTTCGCGATAGCCCTCCATCTCCTGAAGGCCGCTGCGCCGCATTTCAAGCGTGGTGGTGTTCATCGGGCCTCACATGTCGATCGAGGCGAAGAACATCGCGAACACGCCGTCCATGACGATCACGAGGAAGATCGACTGCACCACGGACTTGGTGGTGTGATTGCCGAGCGATTCGGCGCTGCCGCCCACGCTCAGCCCTTCCAGGCACGCCACAAGGCCGATCACCGCGGCCATGAACGGCGCCTTGATCATGCCCACAAGGAAATGATCAATGGAGATCGCGTCCTTCAGGCGGTCGATGAACACGTCCGGCGCGATGCCGCCGTAGGTCCACGCCACCAGCCCGCCTCCGACGAGCGCCGACATGGAACCAATGAAGGTGAGCAGCGGCAAGGCGATGATCAGGGCCAGGATGCGGGGCACCACCAGGATTTCGACCGGGTCGAAGCCCATCACGCGCAGGGCGTCCACCTCCTCGCGCATGCGCATGGAGCCGAGTTCGGCGGTATAGGCGCTGCCGGAACGCCCGGCGATCATGATGGACACGATCAGCACGCCAAGTTCGCGCAGCACCAGCACGCCCACCATGTCGACCACATAGATGTCGGCGCCGAACCGGCGAAAATGGAAGATACCCTGCTGGGCGAGAATGCAGCCGATCAGGAAGGTGATGAGGATGATGATCGGCACCGCGCGGAAGCCCACGCGATCGACCTGATTGACCATGGAGGTGAAGCGAAACGTGCGCGGACGGCCCGTCATGCGCACCCCGGCTGCGATGGAGGCGCCGATAAAATTCAGCAAGGCCATGGCATCGATGGAGATCGACACCACTTCGCGGCCAATTCGCTCGAGGATCGAATCGTGCGGCCGCACCGGCGGCTGGGGCTCGAGCCCGGTGCGTTTCATCTCTTCGAGCAGCACCCGGTACCGGCGCTTCAGGCCGCGCACCTCGGGCTCCACACCATCCACCGCCCAGGCGCGGCGCAGGCGCTCCAGCAGCAGGGCACCGAACGTGTCCATGCGCTCGATGCCGGAAAGGTCGATGTCCACATTGCCGGCGCGAGGATGCGCGCTGGTGGCCTCGTCCACGAGATGTTCGAGATCGTCCGCCCGGTCCGATGTCCAGAGGCCGCGCCCCACCACCATCAGGCGGCCATCGGCGGGCGTGACATCGAGGAGCGAGGCGTTGGCCACTCAGGTCTCCGGAAAACGAGCGCGCTTGAGTGTGCGCAGCACCATGGTCATACTCGGCCCGCCGAACCGCGTCGAGGGTGCAAAATCGCCGACCCTTCGGCCGGTGGTCCGGCCGTTCCTTCAACAGGCCCACAGCGTTAACGAAATATGCCATCCCTCACGGTCGAGATCGAGCGCTTTCCCATCGCGGGAACCTTCACCATTTCCCGCGGCTCGAAGACCGAAGCGGTTGTGGTGGCCGCGCAGCTGCGGCATGGGGGCCATGTGGGGCGCGGGGAATGCGTGCCCTATGCGCGTTATGGCGAAACCGTCGAGGGCGTCGCGAATGCCCTGCGGGCCCTGGCGCCGGAGCTTGACGCGGGGCTGGATCGCACCGGCCTGCAGACTCGCCTGCCCGCCGGTGCGGCGCGCAATGCGCTCGATTGCGCGTTCTGGGACCTGGAAGCGAAGCAGGCGGGCGTTCCGGCGCATATCCTCGCCGGCCTCCCCTCGCCCGCGCCTTTGACGACGGCTTTTACGCTGAGCCTCGACACGCCCGCCGCCATGGCCAAAGCGGCGGCGGCGGCCGGGCGGCCCCTGCTCAAGCTGAAGTTCGGCGGCGCCGGCGATGTGGAACGGATCGCCGCCGTCCGGGCGGCGGTGCCCGGCGCCCGGCTGATCGTCGATGCCAACGAGAGCTGGAGCACGGACGACCTCGTCACGAATCTCGAGGCCTGCGCGCGGGCGGGGGTGGAATTGATCGAGCAACCCCTTCCGGCGGACGATGACGCAGCCCTGGCCCGCGTCGCCCATGTCGTGCCGATCTGCGCCGATGAGAGCGTGCATGACCGCGCCGGGCTGGCGGAGCTGCGCACGCGCTATGATGCGGTAAACATCAAGCTCGACAAGACCGGCGGCCTCACCGAGGCGCTTGCGCTCGCCGGGGCCGCGAAGGCGCAGGGCTTCACCCTGATGGTCGGCTGCATGCTCGCCTCCTCGCTCGCCATGGCGCCGGCCATGCTGGTGGCGCAGCTGGCGCAGGTGGTGGATCTGGACGGGCCGCTGCTGCTGGCACGCGATCGCGAACCGGGCTTGCGCTATGAGGGCGCCCGCGCCTTTCCGCCCGCCCCCGCGCTCTGGGGCTGAAGCCAGAGGGTGCCGAGGGCAAGCACGCCGCCGAGGCCGCCCAGCACCGCGGACGCCAGGAAGCAGAGCGCGCCATATTCGGTCCAGAACGCGCCCGCCGCCGCGCTCGCCCCGGACAAGGTGAGGCTGACCGCCCAGGCCGCGATGGATTGGGTGCCTGCCGCCCGGTGCTCCGGCGTCGTGCGGGCCACAAGCTCCACCATGCCGAGATAGGTCGCGCCGAACGTCGCGCCGTGCAGCAATTGCAGCACCACCAGCATCGGCAGCGGCGGATTGTACGCATAGGACGCAAAGCGGATCACCGCCGCCAGCCCGCCGAGCGCGATCAGGTTCAAGGGCCCGAGGCGGGAGACCGCCCGCGTTCCAAACCGGAAGAACACGATTTCCGCCCCGACGCCGATCGCCCACAGAGCGCCAATGGTGGTGAGCGAAATGCCGGTCGCCGCCCAATGTAGCGAGCCGAAGGCATAAAGCGTCGCATGGCTCGCCTGAACCAGCGCGGCGGCGGCGATGCCGGCGATCAGGACCGGCGGCACCCGCAAGCGCGGAAGGCCCAAGGCCGCCGCTTCGGGTGGACGCTTCAATTCCGGCAGCGCCAAAGTGCCGGCGAACAAGGCGACCTGCCCGGCGATCATGAGCACCACCACGATGCCCGCACCGGCCTGCGCCACCAGCAGCCCGCCCAGCAGATTGGCGCAAACGAAGGCCGCCGAGCCCCAGAGGCGGCTGCGGCCGTAATCCACCGCCCCGCGCCGGGCCTGCCGGGTCGCATAGGCATCCAGCAACGAGAAGGACGGGTTCCAGGCCATGGCCGTGATGCCAAGCACCACGTAAATGGCCAAGGTGCCGTGACTGAAGGCGAGCGCACCCATCATGAGGCTCGAAGCAAGGGCGAGCCACATCAGGATCGCCTTGGGCCGCCCGATCCGGTCCGAGAGCAGGCCGAGAATGGGCGTCGCGATCAGGCGGGTGACCAGCGGCACGGCAAGCGCCACGCCGATTTCATCGGGATCGAGCCCGCGAGCGATGAGCCAGAGCGAAAAAAACGGCATGTAGATGCCGAGGGAAAAATAGAGGGCGCCGAAGGCGCAGGCCAAGGTCAGCTGAACCGGCCGCGCGTCCTCCTCGCCTTTTCTCATCCGGATCTCCCACGGGCGTCGTCGTGCTGGGTGCGGGATGGCCGGCGGGGCACGCCGGCTCGCGCCGGGAACGCTCTCTGTCCGGATCAGGCTTGCAGGCAGGCCTGGAACGTCGCCACGTCTACATTGCCGCCCGACAGCACGATGGCGACCACCTTGCCGCGTGCGTCATAGCGGCCTTCCAGCAACGCGGCGAGCGCGACCGCACCACCGGGTTCCACCACCAGCTTCAGCTCGCGGAACGCGAAGGCAACCGCCCGCGCGACTTCCGCATCGGTGGCCGAGACCGCTTCCCCGGACAGCGTGCGGGTAATCTCGAACGTGAGCGCGCCGGGGGTGGGCGCGAGCAGCGCGTCGCAGAAGGAGCCGGTGGCGCTCGCATTGCGCTCCCGGACACCGGACTTGAACGAGCGCGCATGGTCGTCGAACAAGGCCGGCTCGGCGACAATGATGCGGGCATCAGGCACCCGCGCCTTCACCGCGAGCGCGATGCCCGCCATCAGCCCGCCACCGGAGGCATTGGCGCTGACGATATCCGGCGCCAGGCCCTGGGCCGCAAGGTCCGCAACGATTTCGAGGCCGGTCGTGCCCTGGCCGGCGATGATGTCGGGATCGTCATAGGGCGGCACGAAGATCGCGCCGCGTTCGGCGGCGATCGCATTGGCGATGGCGTCCCGATCGTCGGTGGTGCGATCGTAATCCACCACCTGCGCCCCGAGCGCGATCGTGCGTTCGCGCTTGAGAGACGGCGCGTCCGTCGGCATGACGATCACAGCCGGCATGCCGAGCAGCTTCGCCGCGGCAGCGACACCCTGGGCATGATTGCCGGAGGAGCAGGCCACCACCCCGGCCGCCCGCAGCTCCACCGGAATCTGCGACATGCGGTTATAGGCGCCGCGGAACTTGAAGGAGCCGGTGCGCTGGAGCGTCTCGGGCTTCACGAAGATGCGCCCGCCGGTCAGCTCGCTGAGCACCGGGGAAAACACCAGCGGCGTGCGCACGGCAACGCCGGCCAAGCGAACGGCCGCGGCATCGACATCCGCAGCGGTGGGGAGATGGGGAATCATATTCATGCGGAGGAGACGATACGCGTCCTGCGCAGCAAGCGGAAGCGCCGGGCCACCGGCCCAAAATCGTGCGCAATCAGCACATTGTCGAGAAACTGGCGGGCGCATTCGCGCCAGGTATGGCGCAGCGCGAATTCCCGTGCGGCGACCGGCGATAGCTCCAGCGCCTTCAGGCACGCGTTGCGCAGATCCTCGTCCAGCACGCCGACAGGCTCGGTCGCGTCTTCCAGCACATCCTTCGGCCCGGTCACGGGATAGGCGGCGACCGGCAGACCGCTCGCCAGGGCCTCCAGCAACACGATGCCGAACGTGTCGGTGCGGCTCGGGAAGACGAAGACATCGCTGCCGGAATAGACCCGCGCGAGATCCTCGCCTTCCAGGGGGCCGAGGAAATGGCTGTCGGGATAGCGCTCGCGCAGGCTGTTCAGCGCCGGCCCGCCGCCCACCACCACCTTGGAGCCGGGCAGGTCCAGGGCGAGAAAGGCCTCGATATTCTTTTCCACCGCCACCCGGCCGACGAACAGGAAGATCGGCTTCGGCAGATTGAGATCCACTTCCGGGCGCGGCCGGAACATCTCCGCATCCACGCCCCGCGACCAGCGCATCAGGCGCTTGAAGCCGCGCGCATCCAGTTCGCGTTCCAGGGTCGCCGTGGAGACCATGACGCCGCCGCCGGCATTGTGGAAGCTGCGCAGCCAGGCATAGGTCAGGCGTTCCGGCACCGGCGCGCGGGCGGAGAGATATTCGGGAAACTTGGTGTGATAGCTGGTGGTGAAGGTGCGCTTGCTGGCGATGCAGGCGCGCCGCACCAGCATGCCGATCGGCCCTTCGGTCGCCACATGGACGAAGTCCGGCCGCATCGCCTCGATCCGCCGCATGATCATGCGCGGCGTTGCGAGCGCCAGGCGAATTTCCTGATAGGTGGGGAGAGGAACGGTTTTGAACCCCTGGGGGCTCAGGAACATCATCTCCGCACCGAGCGCCTCGGCCTCTCGGGCGGTGTGTTCAAGCGAACGGACAACCCCGTTGATCTGGGGGTGCCAGGCATCCGTGGCGACAAGTACCCGCATCAGGCCGCCGCGCGCGCCCCCTCGACTTCGGATTCAGGTTCCGCCTCAAGGCGACGTGTCCAGGAAATGATTTCCATCCGCCCGTCTTCATGCTCCGCGATCGCAGTGCAGCTTTCGACCCAGTCCCCGCAATTCACGTACCGCACGCCGAACTGGTCATGAATGACCGCATGGTGGATATGGCCGCAGATCACGCCGTCCACCTTATGCCGCTTGGCCTCGTCGGCAACCGCTTCTTCGAACTTGCCGATGTAATTCACCGCATTCTTCACCTTCAGCTTCGCCCATTGGCTGAGCGACCAATAGGTGAGGCCGAGCTTGCGGCGGGCGAGATTCACATAGGTGTTGATCGCGAGCGCGAGCGTGTAGGCGCCGTCGCCCAGGAAGGCGAGCCATTTGGCGTGGCGGACCACCACGTCGAACACGTCCCCGTGGATCACCAGATAGCGCTTGCCGTCCGCCGCCTCGTGGATGGCGGTTTCCACGACTTCGATGCCGCCGAAATGGGTGCCGTAGTAATCGCGCAGGAATTCGTCATGATTCCCGGGCAGGTACACCATGCGCGTGCCCTTGCGGCCCTTGCGCAGCAGCTTCTGCACCACGTCGTTGTGCTTCTGCGGCCAATACCAGGAGCTGCGCAGGCGCCAGCCATCGACGATGTCGCCGACCAGGTAAACCGTATCGGCGTCATGAAATTTCAGGAAGTCGAGAAGAAGGTCGGCCTGGCATCCCTTGGTCCCGAGGTGGACGTCGGAGATGAACAGAGCTCTGTACCTGCGTGCTTCAGGGCTGTCGCTCACGGCATGGCCTCTGCGGAAAATTGCTCCCTGAGAGCAGTGTGACGGACTTAGCCGGAGTCGTGTATCCCTTTTATGACGCCACTGCGAACAACTTCTCGGATTTTACTGCACAGCAACATAATCAGCCGACCACCTTTCCCTACCCCCTTACGGAAAGGGGGCCGGAGTGCGAATCGGCACGATCCAGCATCCGAAGCATTGACCAAATGGCTTCCGCGCGCCAGCTTGCGCGGCAGTGGATCGGTTCCGTATCCGCATCATCACTCAGCTCAGGGAGAGGTCCGATGAAGCTCGTTCGCTTCGGGGAAAAAGGGCGAGAAAAGCCTGGTTTAATCGATTCAACCGGCAAAATTCGGGACATTTCGTCCCTGGTTCAGGATATTTCGGGCGACGTTCTCACACCCGAGGGACTGGCCCGGATTCGCGCCGCCGACCCCCAGGCCTTCCCCCTCGCGCCCGAAGGCGTGCGTCTCGGATCCTGCGTCGCGCGGCCGGGAAACTTTGTCGCGGTCGGGCTTAATTTCGCCGACCATGCGGAAGAGACCGGCAACCCGATTCCCGAGGAGCCGGTGCTGTTCAACAAGGCGCCGAATTGCGTCGTCGGCCCGAATGACGACGTGATGATTCCCAAGGGCTCCACCAAGCTGGACTGGGAAGTGGAGCTGCTGATCGTCATCGGCGCCCGCGCGCGCTATGTGGAGAAGCAGGACGCTTTGAAGCATGTGGCCGGCTATGCCGTGTGCAACGACGTGTCCGAGCGTGCGTTCCAGATCGAGCGCGGCGGCCAATGGACCAAGGGCAAGGGAAGCGAGACCTTCGGACCGATCGGCCCCTGGCTCGTCACCTCGGATGAAATGAGCGACACGTCCGATCTCGCCATGTGGCTGGAAGTGAACGGCGAGAAGGTCCAGAACGGCTCCACCCGCACCATGATCTTCGATCCGGCCTATCTGGTGTCCTACATCAGCCAGTTCATGGTGCTGGACCCCGGCGACATCATCACCACCGGTACGCCGCCCGGCGTCGGCCTCGGCATGAAGCCGCCACGTTATCTCAAGGCCGGCGACGTGATGAAGGTTGGCATCGCGGGCCTGGGCGAACAGCAGCAGACGGTGGTTCCCTTCGCGGGCTAAGTCCAAGAGGGCCCCTCCGCAGGGGCCCTTTTCTCGCCGACGCTCACTGCAGGGTCGCGTGGGCGAGCCAGGTCTTCACGGCATTCAGGGCCTCGCCGCGATTTCCGGTGCGATGGTGCGCTTCCTGGAACACCGCCAGCTGCATGTCCGCGCTGGTGCCGGCGAGGGAAATGGCCCGCAGGTGCAGGAGCGCATCAAGCGCTCCGAGGGCGTCCGCATCGTCCCCGACCATGGCGATCAGCGATTCCACCGCATCCGTGACCGGCACGGCGCGACGTTCCGCGAGATTCACGAACGAGCCGTGGATGCCGTAGCGCTGGGCGCGCCATTTGTTCTCATTGGCGATCGCCCGGTCCACCGCGCCGATCTTCGCATTATGCTCGGGATGGCGCACGAGATAGCGTACCAGGGAGCGGTAAAGCGCTGCAATCGCGACCGTATCCTGAATGCGCGTGCAGCTGTCCGGCGCCCGCAATTCCAGGGTCGGATGCTTTGAGGAGGGGCGGATCGCCCACCACACATAGCTGGAATCGGTGATCGCGCGCGCTTCCACCATGGCGTCCACATAGGCTTGGTAATCGGCGCTGTCCTCGAACAGCTCGGGCAGCCCCGTACGCGGCAATTCATCATAGGCGGCAAGGCGATAGCCCATCAGCCCGGTCTGCTTCGAGCCCCAGAAGGGCGACGAGGTGGCGAGCGCGATGAAATGCGGGATATAGGGCAGGATGCGGCGCATGACGTCGACCCGCTGGTCGGTATGCGGCAGTTCCACATGCACGTGCAGTCCGCAGACCATGTTGCGCTCCCCCAGCATTTGCAGATCGTGCATCATGCCGTTGTAGCGATTGGCCTCGGTATGGCGCACGCCCTCCCAGGTGGCGGTGGGATGGGTGCCGGCGGCGATGAAGCACAGCCCGTGCTCGCCGGCGACCTGCGCCGCCTTTCCCCGCAATTCCCGGAGCTCATCGAGGGCGCTGCCAGCCTGCGTGGCAGGGCTGGTGGCCATCTCCAGCTGCGATTGCAGCAGTTCCACCGTCACGGCACTGCCCAGATGGTGCGAGAGATCGTCGAAGAATCGCGATGGCATGCGCCTTTGTATGGCCTTGGATTCGGCATCGACCACGAAGAACTCTTCCTCGATTCCGAATCTATATTCTTCCGACATTGATCTTCCCTCCGCACCTCACCCCAACGTGAGCCTATAACGCAACAATGGGGGTTCGGTTGCCGAGAGAGTGAAGAAAATTGGGACGTAAATGCGACGGATGGAGCGTGTCGAATAATTCCCCTTATTTGTGAATATTTCTAAATAAAATTAAGCCGCATCCTGAATGCGTTACGCCGGGAGAAATTAAAAGGGCGAGACACCAGGAACAAAATCCGCGCCGGTGCGTTTCACGCCTCTTTTCAACGGTAGCGCGGCTGTTCTGCCGTGCGCGCGTCAGGCAGGGCCGGCCCCCGCAAGGTCTCCCCGCGCCGCCTGAGCGAGGGTGAGCGCGGCCACGGCGGCCGTGTCGGCGCGCAGGATGCGCGGGCCGAGCGAGAGCACCACCACGCCGGGATGGGCATGCAGCATGCGCCGCTCCTCGGAGGCGAATCCCCCTTCCGGGCCGATCAGCACGCTCATCGGACCGGGCGCGGCCGTCTTCAGGGTGGCGATGGGATCGCTGAGGGCCGCGCTTTCATCGCAGAACACCAGCACCCGCTCAGCTGGCAGCGTGGCGAGCCATTTGTTGAGGGCAAGCGGTTCGCGCACCGCTGGCAGGGCGAGGATGCCGCATTGCTCGGCCGCTTCCACCGCATTGGCCCGCATGCGCTCGGTATTGACCCGCGTCACCTGAGTATAGCGGGTAATCACCGGAGTCAGTTGCCCGGCGCCCATCTCCACCGCCTTCTGGATCATATAATCCAGCCGCGCGTGTTTCAGCGGGGCGAAGGCATATTCCAGGTCGGTTGCGGGCGGCTGGGGTCGCAGCTGGCGCTCGGCGGCGAAGCGCACCTCGCGCTTGTGCCCCTCGATGCGGTGCGCCAGCCATTCGCCGTCCCGCCCGTTGAACAGCAGCAGGCTGCCGCCCACCTGCATGCGCAGCACATTGGCCACATAATGGGCCTGCTCCACCGCCAGCAGGATCTGCGCGCCGTCGCTCAGATCCTCGTCGACGAACACGCGCTGGAGGCGCGAAGGATGATCGGACATGAAGGTCCCTCCCGCCCAAGCCACACCATGGCCCGGGCGAGAACACAAGCCGGTCGGCGCAAGGGAATTATTGCTTGGCGCCTTCCGCGTTGAACTGCTTGAGATAGGCGATCAGGTCGGCGCGCTCGCCTTCCGGCTTGATGCCGAAGAAGGCCATCTTGCCCTTGGGGGCGACCGCCTTGGGATTGGCGAGATATGCATTGAGCGTGGCTTCGTCCCAGACCTTACCGGCGGCAGCGCCCGCCTTGATGTCGTCGGAATAGGCATAGTCCGGATAGGCGCCCCATTTGCGGCCGACGATGCCGTTCAGCGGCGGGCCGACCTTCACCTTGGCGTCCGGCCCGATCATGTGGCAGGCCATGCATTTGCGGAACGATTGCTCACCCTTGGCGAGGTCCGGATCGGCATGAGCCAGCGTGCTGGAAACGGCCAGAGCGGCCAGGGCCGAAAGCAAAAGACGAGGCATGACGTTTTCCCTGAGGCATATTCGAACAGAAGCGGCACCGGCGCCGGACCGCACTCCGCGCGGCGACATAAGAACCGCACTGGAGACATTCCAATTGGCCATTTGCGCGCGGGTGACCGTTGGTCAGTCAATGCTGCAACGCAACCCGAGCCCCTTGGAGGGGACAATCGGCTCGGCTAACATCATGGTTTGAAGGATTCTCGGGGAAGGCGCAGAGGTTCGCCATGGCGTTTCACGTGGTCAAGCTTGGCGGCAGCCTGGAGCGCTGTGGCGACATCAGGTCGCTGGCGGGCCGGCTCGCCGAGAGGCCCGGCGTGGTGATCGTGCCCGGCGGCGGGCGCTTCGCCGACGCGGTCCGCACGGCGCAAGATCCCCTCGGCCTCTCCGATCGCGCCTGCCATGCCATGGCGATCCTGGCCATGGAGCAGATGGCCCATGCCCTCGCCGATTGCGCCCCCGCCTTGGTGCCCTGCCGTGCCCTGGACGATTTTGAGACGGCGTCCGGCCGTGCCGCGCTTTGGTTTCCCGCGACCCTGCTGCTCGGCGCCGCCGACATCACCGAGAGTTGGGATGTCACCTCGGACAGCCTGGCCTGCTGGCTTGCGACCCGTCTCGCCGCGCCAAGTCTCACCCTCGTGAAGGCCGCCGGCGCGCCGGTTCGCACGCATGTGCGGGGCGACAGCCTCGCCGACTGGAGCGCGCGCGGGGTGGTGGATCGCGCCTTTCCCGCCTTTGCCGCACGCTTTCGCGGTATTATTCGCCTCGTGGCCGCCGACGATGCGCCGGCTCTCGACCAGCTCTTTCCCTCCCCTCGAACCGCGAGCGCTGCATGAGCAAGGGTGCTTATCCCCGCTGGGCCTGGGCGCTCTCCGGCTCCGGGCATTTCTTCACCGAGAGCCTGGAGCTGATCCACACGCTCGGCGATGTGGATCTGTTCGTCTCGGCGGCGGCGGAAGAGGTGCTGCGCATGTACAAGCAGGACAAGAGCCCCCTGCCCGCCAACACCCACGTGTTCCGCGACACCACCGCGAGCGCCGCGCCCGTGGGCATGTTCTACGAGGGCAAATATCACACGCTGGTGGTGGCGCCGGCCTCGTCCAACACGGTGGCGAAATGCGTCTACGGCATTTCCGACACGCTGGTGACCAATTGCTTCGCCCAGGCCGGCAAGTGCCGGGTGCCGGGCATCGTGTTTGCCTGCGATACCGCCCCGGAGCTGATCACCATGGCACCCAGCGGGCCGGTGCCGGTCTTTCCGCGCAAGATCGACCTTGAAAACACCCGCAAGCTGAAGGACTTCGAGGCCACCACGGTGGCCGAATCCCTCACCGAGCTGAAGGCCGCCATCGCCGCCCGCAAGGCCGAGCTGGACGCGCGCGTCTCCGAGCCGGCCCGCTAGGGATGGCGGAGCGCGTGGTCCTCCTCACCGGCTCGCTGGCGCAGCCGCGCGTCGCCAAGGCGGCGGAGGAGATTGCCGACGCGTTTCTGGAGCCTTTGGTGGTCAATATCGGGGTGAAGGTGGCTGCCCTGATGACAGCGGACATCGTCGAGCGCCGGCTCGTGCTGCCCGAGGGCGCGGATCGGGTGGTGATGCCCGGCCGGTTCCGGGGCGATCTGGACCGGCTCACCTCCAAGTTCGGCGTGCCCTTCCTGCGCGGGCCGGACGAGGCGGCGGACATTCCCGATTTCTTCGGCAAGGGCGGCGGGCCGGCAGATCTGACCCGGCACGACGTCACCATTTTCGCCGAGATCGTGGATGCCACCCGCCTCACCCTCGATGAGGTTCTGGCGCGGGCGCGGGCGCTGACGGCCGACGGGGCCGATGTGATCGACCTCGGCAGCCTGCCGGACCAGGCCTTCCCCCATCTCGAAGCCTTCATCGCCGCCCTGCACGGGGAAGGCATGAAGGTGAGCGTGGATTCCTTCGATCCGCAGGAACTGTCCCGCGCCACCCGTGCCGGCGCCGATTATCTGCTGAGCCTGAACGAGGAGACACTCGCGATCCTCGACGAAGGCCCGGCGGTTCCGGTGCTGGTGCCCGCCAAGCCCGGCGACCTCGAATCGCTCATCCGCGCCATCGAAGCCTGCCGCGCCAAGGGGCGGGACTTTCTCGCCGATCCCATCCTCGACCCTATCCATTTCGGCTTCACCGCTTCCCTGGTGCGCTATGCCGAATTGCGCCGCCGCATGCCGGAGGTGCCGATCCTCATGGGCATCGGCAATCTCACCGAGCTGACCGACGCCGACACCACCGGCATCAATGCCATGCTCATGGGCGTGATTTCCGAGCTGCATATCGGCGCGGTGCTGGCGGTTCAGGTGAGCCCCCATTGCCGCACGGCGGTGCGCGAGTTCGACCGGGCGCGGCGGGAATTCTTCGCCGCCCGCAGGGCCGGTGCCCTGCCCCAAGGGTTCGGCGGTGGGCTGATGGCGCTGCGCGACCGCAAGCCTTTCAGCGCCTCGCCCGAGGAAGTGGAACGGCTTGCGGGCGAGGTGCGCGACCGCAATTTCCGCATCGCCGTCACGGATCAGGGCATCCACGCCTATAATCGGGACGGCCACCATGTGGCTGGTGATCCCTATGGCCTGTTTCCCCATCTCAAGGTGGAGGATGATGGCGCACACGCCTTCTATCTCGGCGTCGAGACGGCGCGAGCTGAGATCGCCTTGATGCTCGGGAAGCGCTATGCCCAGGACGAGGCGCTGAGATGGGGCGTCATCGGCGAGACCGCCGCCAGCGCGGAAGAGGCGCACCGCCTCGCCTTCAAGGAGCGCGGTGCGACGCTTGGCGGTAAGGCCCGGCCGGTCCGGGACGACGAGGCATGATCCGCGAAACCATCCTCACCACCCTGTCGGCGGAAGGCGAACCGCATGTGGCGCCCATGGGGGCGACATTGATCGAAGGTGGCTATCTGCTGCTGCCGTTTCGCCCCTCGCGCACGCTGGACAATCTGCTGGCGCGCCGCGCGGGGGTGATCAATCTCACGGATGAAGCACGGATTTTCGCCGGCTGCGTCACCGGGCGCAAGCGCGATTGGCCGATTGTCCCGGCGGACGTGATTTCCGGCGTGCGGCTGGCGCAGACCCTTGCTTATGAGGAATTCGAGGTGACCGAGGTGGTTGACGATCCCCAGCGCCCGCGCCTCACCTGCCGGGTGGTGCATCGCGCCGCCGCCGGCACCTTTTGCGGCCTCAACCGCGCGGTGGCGGCGGTGGTGGAAGGGGCGGTCCTGGTCTCGCGCCTCGCCTTGCTGGAGGCCGAGAAGGTGGACCGGGACATGGCCTATCTGTCCATCGCGATTGAGAAAACCGGCGGGCCGCAGGAGCGCGAGGCGTGGCAATGGCTGTGCGAGGCGGTGGCCGAGTTTCGTGCCGCGATACCGGGGCGCGAGGCGGCGCGATGACGGCCCTTTCCGCTGCTGCTCCTCCTGTTCCCGGCCTGCTGGCGAGTGTCGCCACCCTTGCCGAGATGGATTGCGCGCTGGCTGGGGGCGCCGATATCGTGGACCTGAAGGACCCCGCGCGCGGCGCCCTTGGGGCTTGGGCGGTCCCCGATCTTCAGGCGGCGATGGTGCGCTGGCAGGCCATGCCGCCGGGTCGCCCGCTCTTGAGCGCCACCGTGGGCGACCATCCACCGATGCCGGAGGTGCTGGCGCAGGCGGTGCGGAGCGTTGGCGCGACCGGGGTGCCGCTGGTGAAGATCGGATTCTTCCCGCAACCCGGCGCCAGCCTGTCCAATTGCCTCGACGCCCTCGCCCCGCTGGCGCGGGAGTATCGGCTGATCGCGGTTCTGTTCGCTGACCGGGCGCCGGATTTTTCCGCTCTGCCGGCGCTGAAAGCCGCCGGCTTTCATGGGGTTATGCTGGATACGGCGGACAAGGGCGCGGGCCGCCTTACCGACCATCTGCCCCTGCCCCGCCTGCGGGATTTCGTGGCGCGGGCCCGCGCGCTCGGCCTTCTCACCGGGCTTGCGGGATCGCTGCGGCTTGGCGATATCGTCGCGCTCAAGGCGCTTTGCCCGGATTATCTCGGCTTTCGCGGCGCGCTCTGCGGCGGGGCGCGGACCGATGCGCTTGATCCCGTAGCCTTGGCGCGGGTGCGACAGGCGATGGATACAGGCCAGCCGGACCGGCGCTCCGGGGCCGGTCTTTCGCAAAATGTTTCACGTGAAACAATAGCTTAGCGCGGACGAACAGCGGTTTACTGGCCCTTCTCCGTGCTTCTCCGGCCGATGGCACCGCCTTTTCGGCCGAATGTTCGGCGCGGATGAATCCGCCGACCCTCAGCCCCGCTCGGGAATATCGCCCGCCGCCCAGCCGGCCTTGGTCTGCGCCCGAAAATCCTCGAACCGCCCGGCGGCGATCGCTTGGCGCATGCCCGCCATCAAATCCTGATAATAATGCAGGTTCGCCCAGGACAGCAGCATGGGGCCCAGCATCTCGCCGCAGCGGATGAGGTGGTGGAGATAGGCGCGCGAATAATCCCGCAGGGCCGGGCAGTCGCTCTCCTCGTCCAGCGGACGGGGATCTTCCGCGTGGCGGGCATTCTTCAGATTGATCTTGCCGAAGCGGGTGAAGGCGAGCGCATGCCGGCCCGAGCGGGTGGGCATGACGCAATCGAACATGTCGATGCCGCGCGCCACCGCCTCCAGCAGATCGTCGGGGGTGCCGACGCCCATGAGATAGCGCGGCTTGGTGGACGGCAAATGCGGCTCCACCGTCTCGATCATGCGCAGCATGACCTCCTGCGGCTCGCCCACCGCGAGGCCGCCGATGGAATAGCCGGGGAAATCCATGTCCGCCAAGGCGCGGGCGGATTCGATGCGCAGGCGCTCGACCGCCCCGCCCTGGACGATGCCGAACAGCGCACGCCCTTTCGGCTGTGCTTCGAACGCGCGCTTGGAGCGCTCCGCCCAGCGCAGGGAGAGGCGCATGGCGCGCTCGGCCTCGGCATCCTCGCACGGCAGGCGCACGCATTCGTCCAGCTGCATCTGGATGTCGGAGCCCAGCAGGCCCTGGATCTCCACCGCTCGTTCCGGCGTCAGCTCGTGGACCTCCCCGTCGATATGGGAGCGGAAGGTGACGCCGTCTTCGCTCAATTTGCGCAAGGCGGAGAGCGACATGACCTGGAAGCCACCGGAATCGGTGAGGATCGGCCGCTCCCAGCGCATGAAATGGTGCAGCCCGCCGAGCCGGGCGATCCGCTCGGCGCCGGGGCGCAGCATGAGGTGATAGGTGTTGCCCAAAAGGATATCGGCGCCGGTGGCGCGCACCTGCTCGGGATAGACCCCCTTCACGGTCGCCGCCGTGCCCACCGGCATGAAGGCGGGCGTGCGGATGTTTCCGCGCGGGGTCGAGATTTCGCCCGTGCGCGCGGCGCCGTCGGTGGCGTGGAGGGCGAAGGAAAAGGCGTCGGTCATGTGTGCGGGCGCTCGGGCAGAAGCAGGCAGGCGTCGCCATAGGAATAGAAGCGATAGCCGGCCGCGATGGCATGGGCATAGGCGCGCTTCTGGAGATCGTGGCCGACCAAGGCGGCCACCAGCATCACCAGGGTTGAGCGCGGCAGATGGAAATTGGTCAGCATCGAGTCCACGGCGCGGAAGGCATAGCCGGGCGTGATGAAGATGTCGGTCTCGCCGCGATAGGCAGACAAGGTCCCGTCGGGCGCCGCCGCGCTCTCGATCAGGCGCGTTGGCGTCGAGCCCACCGTAATGATCCGCCCGCCCTTGGCGCGCACGGCATTCAGGGCGGCGGCGGTGTCTTCGCTCACCTCGCCCCATTCGGCATGCATGCGATGGCCGGAAGTGTCGTCCGCTTTCACCGGCAGGAAGGTGCCCGGCCCCACATGCAGCGTCACCTTATGGAAGCTGGCGCCGGCGGCGCGGATTTCGTCCATCAGCGCGGGGGTGAAATGCAGGCTCGCCGTGGGCGCCGCGACCGAGCCTTCCACCTGCGCGAAGATTGGCTGGTAGTCGGTGCGATCCTGCGCATCCTCCGGACGGCGGGCGGCGATATAAGGCGGCAGGGGCATGTGGCCGACCGCGTCGATGGCGCCATCGAGCGCCGGGCCGGAGAGGTCGAAGGCGAAATCCACCGCGCCGTCCTCGCCTTTGGACAGCACGGTCGCATCCAGCGTGCCGAGGGCGCAGGTCTCGCCCGAGCCGCCGAAGCGCACCCGGTCGCCGGGCGCGAGGCGCTTGGCGGGACGCACGAAGGCGCGCCAGCTTTCGGGCGAAAGCCGCTTCACCAAGGTCGCCTCTATGGGCACAATGGAGCCGCCGGCGCGGGCGCGGGTGCCGTCGAGCCGGGCGGGGATGACCTTGGTGTCATTGATCACCAGCGCATCGCCCGGTCGCAGGAAGCGCGGCAGGTCGGCGATATGAGCGTCTTCCAGCTCGGGCGCATCGCCCGGCCGCACCACCAGCAGGCGTGCGGCGGCGCGCGGCTCGGCGGGGCGGAGCGCGATCAACTCGGGCGGCAGTTCGAAATCAAAGGCGTCTACGCGCATGAAACCCACATGCGCCGCGATCCATGCGGCGGGAGCGCCTTCCTAATTCGGATTGGCCGGAAGGGAAACCATCAAACGGTCGCTCAGAAGATGGCGACGGCGCCCTGCCAGATAGCCCAGCTCATGCCGGCGGTGACGAGGATGCCAAGCACGGTGGCGAAGAAGCCGGCGAGGATCACCCCGCCGTCGCGCTCCACGAGGCCGAGGCCGAAGATGCACACGGCAAAGCCCGGCGGCAAATTGCCGAGGAAGGGAATCGGCAGCAGCAGGATGAAGCCCAGCAGCACCACCACCGAGCCCACCACCCGGCGGGCCGTGGGCCCGGCGAACTGAGCCAGGCGTGGGCGAGACCAGCGCTCGAACCATTCGATGGTCGGGCGCGACCGGGTGACGATGGCATCCAGCATGCTACGCGAGAAGGTCTGGCGGGAGATTCGGTCCGGCAGCCATAATTCCTGCCGGCCCATGGCCATTTGCAGGCCGATGAGGCCGAGCACGATGCCGCAGATGACCGGAATGCCCGGCGGCATGGGAATGCAATTGGGAATGCCGAACAGCAGGAAGGTGATGCCGAAGGCGCGGTTGCGCAGCGCATTGATCAGATCGCCAATGGCGACACGCTCTCCTTCCTGGGCGGCGAGAACGGCGGCGAGCAGCTCAGACGTGCGCGGTGTGCGATGATCCACGGGGGCCTCTGGTCCTTCAGGCCTTCCTCTTAGCACCGGGAAAGCGGCGCTGTCAGGGCATAAGCTGCAATCGCGCCCGCCCGTCGGCCGTGCTCCCGTGGATCGTTCCACCGCGCTCTCGCTCAGCGCCACATGAACATCGCTGCCGCTCAGTGCAGCAGGAACATCCCGCTGACGGTGCGCAGCTCCGCGGGCTTGATCAATTGCTGGTGGGTCACTTCCACCGAATGCAGCTTGCCGTCCAGGTCGCGTTCCCAGAATGCGAGGAATTTCATCAATTCGGGAAATTTCGGGCACAAATCATATTGCTGCCAGATGAAGCTCTGCAAGAACGCCGGGTGATCCGGCATGCGATAGAGAATGTGGGCGGTGGCCAGGCCGTAGCCGGCCATCTGTTTGGCAAAACCCTCGCAAACCATATTCGACACCTCCGTGCGGTGCCCCAATCGATCATGGGCCAAAGGATTGTCGGCTCGCAACCTTGCGCGAGCCAGACTAAAATTTGGTATATGAGTTCAAATTCAAGGCGTTAGCAGCGAAGGCGGGAGACTGCTGACAGGGATGACGGAGATATGGCGGTTTCCATGGACGTCGCGCAGGGGCAGCGGTAACATTTCACGCTCGCGTGGGACAAAAACAATGCCGCGCCCTTTTGCGGTGTGCTTCAGCGCTTCGATCCTGGCCGGCTTTGTCGCATTCATCTGCCTCACGGCCTGTTCGCCGGCGCACGCCCAGTCGGCGGCGAGCCCTTCCGGGCTGGAGCCGGTGCGGATCCAGCTGAAATGGTCCCATCAATTCCAGTTCGCCGGCTTCTACGCCGCTGTTGCGAAGGGCTTCTACCGGGACGCGGGCCTGGACGTGTCATTGATCGAGGGTGGCCCCGCCATCGATCCCGTCGCCGCGGTGCTGTCCGGGGCGGCCGCGTTCGGGGTCGGCAATTCCTCGCTGATCGTGGACCGCGCCAAAGGGCGCCCGTTGGTGGCACTGGCCGCGATCTTCCAGCACTCGCCGTTTGTGGTGCTGGCGCGGCGCGGCGACGGCATCAACGGGCCAGCCGACCTGCGCGGCAGGAAGGTGATGATCGAGGAGCACTCCGCCGAGGTGC
This sequence comes from Roseixanthobacter finlandensis, assembly GCF_043195105.2. Lineage (NCBI taxonomy): Bacteria > Pseudomonadati > Pseudomonadota > Alphaproteobacteria > Hyphomicrobiales > Xanthobacteraceae > Roseixanthobacter > Roseixanthobacter finlandensis. The sequence goes on from NZ_CM195536.1 coordinate 2,623,190, forward strand.
TCGCCTATCTGCATGCGCTCGGCCTGTGGCCGAACAAGCTCCAGCTCCTGCCGTACGGCGGCGATCCGCTGGTGCTGGCGCAAGGCGATATCGCCGCCATCAATGCCTACACCTCCACCGAGCCGTTCACCCTGCTGCGCCACGACGTGCCCTACCAGACGTTCAACCCGCGCGAGCTGGGAATCGATTTCTACGGCGACACCCTGTTCACCACCTCGGGCATCGCCGGGGACCGGCCGGAGCTTGCGCGGGCGGTGCGCGATGCCTCCCTGCGGGGCTGGCAATATGCGCTCGACCATCAGCAGGAGATCATCGAACTGATCCTGCGCGATTATGCACCGGGCTTCGAGCGCCGCCGGCTGGAATTCGAGGCCGACGCCATGCGCCCGCTGATCATCGCCGACGTGGTGGACCTCGGCTATCAGAGCGAAGCGCGCTGGCGCCGGATCGCCGACCAGTTCGCCGACGCGGGCATGATGCCGGAGCATTTCCCCCTCGCCGGCTTCATCTTCGAGGCCCCGAGGCCGAGCCTGCGCTGGCTCTATCTCTCGCTCACAGCGGCGACGGCGCTGGTGCTGGTGGCGGCGTTCCTCGCCCAGCGCTTCTACCGGCTGAACCGCCAGCTGCTGCGCGAGATGGAGCTGAGCCGGCGCCTGGAAAGCCGCCTCTCCAAGCTCGCCACCACCGACGACCTGACGCAGGCGCTGAACCGCCGGCGGTTTCTGGAACTGGCGGGCGAAGCCTTCGCCCGCGCCCGCGCCGACGCGACGGCGCTGAGCGTCGCGGTCATGGACCTGGATGATTTCAAGCACATCAATGACAGCCACGGCCATGCCGCGGGCGACGAGGTGCTTCAGTGCGTTGCCCACGCCGTGGCCGACATGATCGGCACGAATGCGGTGTTCGCCCGCACCGGCGGGGAAGAATTCGCCCTGCTGTTCGCCGGGCGCACCCCGGAGGCGGCAGCGACCAGCTGCGAGCAAATCCGCGCCCGCATCTCGGAGCTGCGCGTCTCCTCCCGCTGCGCGGATGTGATCAGCCTCACCATCAGCGTCGGTATCGCCGCGATGCGCACGGAGGACGAGACGTTCGATGCCATGCTGGCGCGCGCCGACGCGGCGCTCTACATGGCCAAGAAGGACGGGCGCAACCGGGTGCGCGCGCATCCTGAACCAGCGCCATGCTGAGTGCGGCAGGCCAGTCTGATCCTGGCCGGTAGCACTCACCATCGAAGAGTGCTAATAATCCGCGCGTCTGCCCTTGCGAGGGGATGGAGCCCCTCCTAGATCAGGCTGGGCCGCGGCCGTGATGCCGCGCCCGTGAAAAAGATCAAACATTGAACCGGAGGTTCCCGATGGGTTTCCGCCCTTTACATGACCGCGTGGTCGTGAAGCGCATTGAAGCGGAGCAGAAGACTGCTGGCGGCATCATTATCCCCGACACCGCCAAGGAAAAGCCCCAGGAGGGCGAGGTGGTTTCCGTGGGCCCTGGCGCGCGTGACGAAAGCGGCACCATTGTCGCCCTCGACGTGAAGGCCGGCGATCGCGTGCTGTTCGGCAAGTGGTCCGGCTCCGAGGTGAAGATCGACGGCCAGGACCTGCTCATCATGAAGGAAAGCGACATTCTCGGCGTGATCGCCTGAGCATTCGCCTTTCCCTCCACGTTCCTCGAAATTCAGGAGACGGCACATGGCTGCCAAAGAAGTAAAATTCTCCGTTGATGCGCGCGATCGCTTGCTGCGCGGCGTCGACATTCTCGCCAACGCCGTGAAGGTCACCCTCGGTCCCAAGGGCCGCAACGTGGTGATCGAGAAGTCCTATGGCGCCCCGCGCATCACCAAGGACGGCGTGACCGTCGCCAAGGAAATCGAGCTCGAAGACAAGTTCGAGAACCTCGGCGCCCAGCTGCTGCGCGAAGTCGCCTCCAAGACCAATGACCTGGCCGGCGACGGCACCACCACCGCCACGGTGCTCGCCCAGGCGATCGTCCGCGAAGGTGCCAAGTCGGTTGCCGCCGGCATGAACCCGATGGATCTGAAGCGCGGCATCGACCTCGCGGTCGCCGCCATCGTCAAGGATCTGGCCGCCAATTCCAAGAAGGTGACCTCGAACGCCGAGATCGCCCAGGTCGGCACCATCTCCGCCAATGGCGACGCCGAAGTCGGCAAGTTCCTGGCCGAGGCCATGGAGCGGGTTGGCAACGAAGGCGTGATCACCGTCGAGGAAGCCAAGACCGCCGAGAGCGAGCTCGACGTCGTCGAAGGCATGCAGTTCGACCGCGGTTATCTCTCGCCCTATTTCGTCACCAATGCCGAGAAGATGCGCGTTGAGTTCGAGGATCCCTATATCCTCATCAACGAGAAGAAGCTCTCGGGCCTCCAGGAATTGCTGCCGGTTCTCGAAGCCGTCGTGCAGTCCGGCAAGCCGCTCGTGATCATCGCGGAAGACGTGGAAGGCGAAGCCCTCGCCACCCTCGTCGTGAACAAGCTGCGCGGCGGCCTCAAGGTCGCGGCCGTCAAGGCTCCCGGCTTCGGCGATCGCCGTAAGGCCATGCTGCAGGATATCGCTATCCTCACCGGCGGCCAGGCGATCTCGGAAGACCTCGGCATCAAGCTCGACAGCGTCGATCTTTCCATGCTCGGCCGCGCCAAGAAGGTCGTGATCGAGAAGGAAAACACCACGATCGTGGACGGCGCCGGCGAGAAGGCCGACATCGAAGCCCGCGTGGCGCAGATCAAGGCGCAGATCGAGGAGACCACCTCGGACTACGACCGTGAGAAGCTCCAGGAGCGTCTGGCGAAGCTCGCCGGTGGCGTCGCCGTCATCCGCGTTGGCGGCTCCACGGAAGTGGAAGTGAAGGAAAAGAAGGATCGCGTCGACGACGCCCTGCACGCCACCCGCGCTGCGGTGGAAGAAGGCATCGTTCCCGGCGGCGGCGTGGCGCTGCTGCGCTCCATCGCGGTGCTGGCTGGCATCACGGTCGAGAATCCCGACCAGAAGACTGGCATCGAGATCGTGCGCCGCGCGATCCAGACCCCGGCCCGCCAGATCGTCCAGAATGCGGGCGACGATGGTTCGGTCGTGGTCGGCAAGATCCTGGAAAACCCGGAATATTCTTTCGGCTACAACGCCCAGACCGGCGAATATGTCGACATGGTGAAGGCCGGCATCATCGACCCCACCAAGGTCGTGCGCACCGCCCTGCAGGATGCCGCCTCGGTGGCTTCGCTGCTCATCACCACGGAAGCGCTGATCGCCGAAGTGCCCAAGAAGGGCGGGGCCGCCATGCCCCAGATGCCCGGCGGCGGCATGGATTACTGATCGCTTTCCAGCGGTTGGATCACGGAAAGGGCGCGGCGCAAGCTGCGCCCTTTTTCGTTGCGAAGGGTGCTGTTGCGCCCGTGTCTTCAGAAAAAGCTTTAAGCGCGGGGGGCGGCCCGCACGGCCCGGCCGAAAACGCCACCTATTCAACGCGTTAGAGGGCGGATCGACATTCAGTGACGTGGGGCCTCTGAGTGCGCGCCCTTTCTCTATGTCTTTCGGTCATCGCCCCTTCGTTCGTCATGGCCGGGCTCGTCCCGGCCATCCACGCGGCGCCGATTGCACGAGGCTTGCAAAGCTGGCGCCTGCGTTACCGCGTGGATGCGCGGGACAAGCCCGTGCATGACGATGCTCTGCTACAATCGCGCCGAACCCTGAATGGCGATCGGTCCTACGCCTCGCGCACGGCCTTGAGGAATTGCGGGCCGTAGCGCTCCAGCTTGGCCTCGCCGACGCCGGACACATCGCCGAGCCCGGCCAGCGAGCGCGGGCGGGCGCGGGCGATTTCCATCAGCGTCGTGTCGTGGAAGATCACATAAGGCGGCACGCCCTGCGCGCGCGCCAGCTCCAGGCGCAGCGCGCGCAATTTCTGGTACAGCGCCTCGTCGTGCGGATCGGAGAGCGCGGCCTTCGGCGCCCGCGCCCCGCCGGTGACCCGCGCCGCGCGGGTGCGCGCCTCCACCTTCAGCTCGATGCGCCGTTCCCCGCGCAGCACCGGGCGGCAGGCGGCGGACAAAGACAGGCCGCCATGCCCCTCCACATCCACCTGCAACAGGCCGAGCGCCACCACCTGGCGGACGATGGCGCGCCATTCGTCCCGCGAGGTTTCCTTGCCGATGCCGAACGTGCTCAGCGCCTCGTGGCGGAATTTGGTGATCTTCTCCGTGGTCGCGCCCACGAGCACGTCGATCACATGGCCGGCGCCGAAGCGCTCGCCGGTGCGATAGACGCAGGAGAGCAGCTTCTGCACCGCCTGGGTGCCGTCATAGGTGCGCACCGGCTCCAGGCAGGTATCGCAATTGCCGCACGGCTCGTCGCGCTGCTCCTCGAAATAGGACAGCAGCACCTGGCGCCGGCAATTGGCGGTCTCGCACAGGCCGAGCAGGGCATCGAGCTTCTGCCGCTCCACGCGCTTGCGGGCTTCGGGCGCGTCCGAGGCTTCCACGAACTGGATCAGCTTCGCCACATCCTCGACGCCGTAGAGCAGCAGCGCTTCGGAGGGCAGGCCGTCGCGGCCGGCGCGGCCGGTCTCCTGATAATAAGCTTCGATGCTCTTCGGCAGGTCGAGATGCACCACGAACCGCACGTCCGGCTTGTCGATGCCCATGCCGAAGGCGACGGTGGCCACCATCACGATGCCGTCTTCCTTCAGGAAGCGGTCCTGGTGGCGGGCGCGGGTCTCCGCATCGAGGCCGGCGTGATAGGGCAGCGCCATGCGCCCTTCGTCCATCAGCGCCTGGGCGGTGGCCTCCACCTTGGCGCGGCTCATGCAATAGATGATGCCGGCTTCGCCCGCGTGCTCGTCCAGCAGCGCGCGCAGCTGGGCCTTGGGATTGGACTTGGCGGCGATGCGATAGCGGATGTTCGGCCGATCGAAGCTTGAGAGGAAGACGCGCCCCTCCTCCAGCCCCAGCCGCTCGACGATCTCGCGCCGGGTCGGCCCGTCGGCGGTGGCGGTGAGCGCCACGCGCGGTATGCCCGGGAAGCGCTCGTGCAGCAGGGTGAGTTGGCGATATTCCGGGCGGAAATCGTGCCCCCATTGGGACACGCAATGCGCCTCGTCGATGGCGAAGAGCGCGATCCGCGCGCCCTGGAGCAAGGTGAGGAAACTGTCGGTCAAAAGGCGCTCGGGCGCCACATAGAGCAAATCGAGTTCGCCCAAAGCGAGCGCCCGTTCCACTTGCCGCGCCTCGCCGGGCGGCAGAGAGGAATTCAGCGCCGCCGCGCGCACCCCGAGCTGGCGCAGCGCCTGCACCTGGTCGTGCATCAAGGCGATGAGCGGGGAAATGACGATGCCTGTGCCGGGCCGCACCAGGGCCGGCACCTGGTAGCACAGCGACTTGCCGCCGCCAGTCGGCATGAGGACGAGCGCATCGCCGCCCGCGCAGACATGCGCGACGATCTCCGCCTGCGGCCCGCGAAACGCCTCATATCCGAAGACATGACGCAGGATCTCTCGCGGGTCCTTGGACGAAGCCGGAACCTTCAGCGACTCAAGCGGCAGGGCGGCGGACATGGCCCTTTATAGCGCGGGCGGGCGCGCCGGCAACGCGGCGCCGTGCCCGCCCGCCCCGTCCCGCTTCAGCGCCAGCGCCTCACAGCTCGAAGCTGCCGCCGCTGGCGGGAACGATCACCTTGGTGGAATGGCCTTCCAGCGCCGCGACGAAGCGGCGGGCATCCTTCACCAGCGGGGGGAACGAGCCGTAATGGCACGGCACCACGTTTTCCACATTCAGGAAGCGCTTCACCGCCAGCGCCGCCGTATCCGGCCCCATGGTGAACCGGTCGCCGATGGGCACGAAGGCGACCTTCGGCTTGTGAATCTCGCTCAGCAGCGCCATGTCGGAAAAAATATCCGTATCGCCGAGGTGCCACACCGTCGGCTCGCCGTGCGCCTTGACGATCAGCCCGGTGGGATTGCCGAGATAGGTCGGATGCGCGCCGCCGCCGCCCGAGGAATGATCCGCGCGCACCATGGAAACGGTGAAGCCGCCGAGATCGATGGTGCCGCCGGTGTTCATCATCTCGAACTTGGTCAGGCCCTGGCCGCCGAGGAAGGCGGAAATCTCAGGATTGCAGACCACCGGAATGGCGCGCCGCGCCGCTTCGGCTTCCTTCACGATCTCCACCGTATCGCCGATGTGATCGCCATGCCCGTGGGTCAGCAGAATGTGGGTGACACCGTGCACCGCATTGCGCCGCCCGGCGGAAAACGACGGGTTGCCGGTGAAGAAGGGGTCGATGAGCACGGCCTTGTCCGCGAAATCCAGGCGGAAGGCGGCATGTCCGAACCATGTGATCTTCATGAAATGGCCTTCGAAAGTCGATCCGCAGGCGGATGGGCGCGGCGCCCGCCGCCGTGGGGAAAGGAGGGTCCGGCCCCGGGCTTTCGCGCTGGACGCATCATTTGCGCCGGCAACCGCCCTGGGGCTACCGAAAGAGTATCGCGAAAGCCGTTCCCCGGCGCAACGCACAAGGCATGCGGCTCGCGCATGTGTGGCGAGGCCGTGTCCCCCATGCTAGCCAGAGGCATGACCAAGGATCCGCCCGCCGTCCCCGCCCCTGTTGCCGCCCGCGTGCTGCCGCTTGTCGATCTTGCCGGCCTCCTGCCGCCGCGCGGCGCGCTGATCGGGCTCGACCTTGGCACCAAGACCATCGGCGTCGCCAGCTGCGATCCCGACCGGCGCCTCGCGACCGTGGTAGAAACCGTGTGGCGCACCAAATTCACCGCCGATGCCGCGCGCCTGCTCATCCTTGCGAAGGAGCGCAACGCCGTCGCCTTCATCCTCGGCCTGCCGCTCAACATGGACGGCAGCGAAGGCCCGCGCGCCCAGGCGAGCCGCACCTTCGCGCGCAATTTCGCGCGCATCAGCGAACGGCCCATCGGCCTGTGGGACGAGCGCCTCTCCACCGCCGCCGTCGAGCGCGCGCTGATCGCGGCGGACGCGAGCCGCGCCAAGCGCGCCCAGGTGATCGACCAGCACGCCGCCGCCTTCATCCTCCAGGGCGCACTGGATTTCCTCGGCCGCATCGCCGACGAAAACGCACCCGACGAAGAGCTGCCGGATTAGGCCGGATCGACGTTCAATGCAGGGGCCATTCGAAAGCGGATGCCCGCCCTTTTCCTGCGTCTTTCGCTCGTCCCCCCTCGGTCGCCCCCCTCGTTCGTCATGGCCGGGCTCGTCCCGGCCATCCACGCGGCGCCGACTGCACGATCCTTGAAAAGCCGGCGCCAGCGGGGCCGCGTGGATGCACGGGGCAAGCCCGTGCATGACGCTTGTCTCCTTAAAGGAACGCAGGCGGAACACGCGGCCGCGGGCGATTCGGACACGGTTCGGTCCCGGCCCGTTCTCCCCGCAGCTCAGCACCTGTCCCGAAATGGAACGGACGGCAGCTCAGCGCGGGCGCGGCGGGCGGCGATGGCGCGGGGTTGCTCCCAGCAGGATACCGCGATCCACGGCCCCGGCCCCGAACCGCGCGCGCAATTGCTCCATGGCGTCTTCCGCCGCCTTGAGGCGCGGGGTCTTCGTGTCCACGAGGTCGGCGGGGTCCGCCTCGACGCCCGGCACGAGCTCGGACAGGCCCACGCCCACGAGGCGGAAGGGCGTGCCGTCCACTTCCTTCACCAGCAGGTCATGGGCGGCCTCATAGAGCCGGGCGGCGAGCTGCGTCGGCGTTTCGAGGGCGCGCGAGCGGGTCCTGGCCCGGAAATCGGCGCCCTTCAGCTTCAGCGTCACCGTGCGCCCGGCAATCTCACCCCGCCGCAGGCGCCCGCACACCTCCTCGCACAGGCCATAGAGAATCTGCTCCAGCGGGCGCAACTCGCGAATGTCGGTGTCGAATGTGGTTTCGGCGGAGACGCTTTTTGCCGCGCGATGGGGCTCCACCTTGCGGGTGTCGATGCCGAGCGACAGCCGCCACAACCGCTGCCCCTCCGCCCCATAGCGGCGCAGCATGTCGATCTCGCCGAGCCGCTGGATGTCGGCGATGCGGTTCAGCCCGTCGCGCGCCAGCTTCGCGCCGAAGGCGGGCCCGACCCCCCAGATGAAGGTGATCGGCCGGGGCGCGAGAAATTCCGGCGCCTCCTCTTGCCCCAGCACCGAATAGCCGCGCGGCTTGTCCAGCTCGGACGCGGTCTTGGCCAGGAACTTGTTGCTCGCGAGCCCGATGGAGACGGTAATCCCCACCTCTTTCTCCACCTGCTGGGCAAAGCGCGCCAGCGCGCGGCCCGGCGAGAGGCGGTGCAGCCGCTCGGTGCCGGCAAGGTCGAGGAAGGCCTCGTCGATGGAAAGCGGCTCCACCAGCGGGGTCAGCGCCTGCATGAGCGCGCGCACCTGCCGGCCGGCGATGCGGTATTTCTCCATGTTCGGCTTCAGCACCACCGCCTGCGGGCACAGCGCCTTCGCCTTGAACATGGGCATGGCCGATCGCACCCCATGGATGCGCGCGATATAGCAGGCCGTGGAGACCACGCCGCGCGTGCCGCCGCCGATGATCAGCGGCACGTCCGCAAGGCTCGGATCATCCCGCTTCTCGACCGCCGCGAAGAAGGCGTCGCAATCCACATGGGCGACGGTGAGCGAATCGATCTGCGCGTGGCGCACCAGGCGCGGGCTGCCGCAGGCAACGCACCTCGGCCCGCTTCCCGCATCGGCGCGGCAATCGCGGCAGAAGCCCGGCAGCGGCGCGGCCATGGATCCTCAGCGCTCGCGGCGCGCCGGCGCGTCGGGGTCGAACGGCGGATTGAGCACGTCGTGGGCGCGCGCCACATCCTGCGGCTTCAGCCCGGCATGGGCGGAGAATTCAATCAGCAGCGGCTCGTCCGCCAGCAGGAAGGCGAGCAGGCCGGCATTGAAATGGGGCTCGCGCGCCGCCGCGCGCAGCTCCGCCGGGCCGAGCCCGGTCTCGGCGAGGAAGCGGCCGATGCGGTCCGGCTCCTGCGCCAGGAAGCCGAGCGCGGACACCGCGACGGCCTCGGCGGCCTGCTGCACCCGGGCCGGCGTGTTCGAATGATCTTTGATGGGCATTTGCGCTTCCGCAACGAATGGTCTCTAGCTTGAGCCATCATGTCCGATCCTGGCGCGAAAAGCGAAGCGGTCGGCATGCAGCACGATGTTCGGAGCCGCGCCACCGGCGCGGAGGCGGACCTCATGGGCGGGGACAGAGGTATGCCGAAAACGGTGATGATCGTGGAGGACAACGAGCTGAACATGAAGCTCTTCCACGATCTGCTGGAAGCCAACGGGTATCAGACCGTGCAGACCCGCACCGGTGTGGAGGCGGTGCCGCTGGCACGCAAGCACAAGCCGGACCTGATCCTCATGGACATCCAGCTGCCCGAGGTCTCTGGCCTGGAAGTGACCGGCTGGCTGAAGGCCGACCCCGAGCTGCGCGCGATTCCCGTGGTCGCCGTGACCGCATTCGCCATGAAGGGCGATGAGGAGCGCATTCGCGCGGGCGGGTGCGAAGCCTATCTTTCCAAGCCCATATCGGTCGCCAAATTCCTGGAGACGGTCCGCATTTATAGCGGGGGATGACCGCTTCGGAGGCGAATCGGGTGCTTTGACATCGCGCCCGCTTCCGCTAACTTCCCTTTGTCGGGACGTGAAGCAGGCGGCTGCGCAGGGCGCGGCCCCGCTTCGGAAATACCCTACGGAGTGCTCAGGTCCGCCGCATCTCCTGGGTCCGTGGGGTTCGGCCGGCGGCCGGGCTGTGTGGGTGGCCTCCCCGCGCGCCCGCCGTCGGCCACCCGCCCCTCCCGACATCGCCGGGAACAGCCCCACGCCACCGGCCGGTGCGCTCCGAGCGCGCTCAGCTTTAAATGTTGCGGTGCGGTATTCCCGCCTGTAACAAAGGGTATTCATCTGGACCCGGTGCAAGCCCGGGTGGCTCTTCCGGCCGCCAATCCGCCGGACAACGCATATGACAGCGTAGCCCCAACCGCCTTTGCGCGGCGTGGCCGTCCATTGCGGAAATCCCAGACATGACCAAGCATAAAGCCTATTTTCGCGCGTGGTTCTCAAATCCGCGCGGCGACATTCTCGCCGGTATCGTCGTCGCGCTGGCACTCATTCCCGAAGCCATCGGCTTTTCCGTCATCGCCGGGGTGGACCCCAAGGTCGGGCTCTACGCCTCCTTCGCGATTGCCTGCGTCTCCGCCTTTGTCGGCGGCCGGCCCGGCATGATCTCCGCCGCCACGGCGGCGACGGCGGTCGTGATGGTCAGCCTGGTGCGGGATCACGGCCTGCAATATCTGTTTGCCGCCACCATCCTCATGGGGCTGTTGCAGATTGCCGCCAGTCTTCTGAAGGTCGGCCGGCTGATGCGCTTCATCTCGCGCTCGGTCATCACCGGCTTCGTCAATGCGCTCGCCATTCTGATCTTCATGGCGCAGCTGCCGGAACTGATCGGCGTGCCGGTTCAGACCTATGCGATGGTCGCCGCAGGCCTCGCCATCATCTATCTGTTTCCCTATCTGACCAAGGCCGTGCCCGCGCCATTGGTCTCCATCGCGGTTCTCACACTCTTCGCCTGGTGGTCAGGCATGGATCTGCGCACGGTCGGCGATCTTGGCGAACTGCCGTCCAGCTTTCCGGCCTTCATGCTGCCGGATGTGCCGCTGACCTTCGAGACATTGCAGATCATCTTCCCCTATTCGGTCACGCTCGCTGCCGTGGGCCTGCTGGAATCCCTGCTCACGGCCCAGATCGTCGACGACATGACCGACACCCTGAGCAACAAGAGCCAGGAATGCCTTGGCCAGGGGGCGAGCAACATCGCCTCGGCGCTGATCGGCGGCATGGGGGGATGCGCCATGATCGGCCAGTCGGTGATCAACGTCACGTCCGGCGGGCGGGGGCGGCTCTCCACCTTCGTGGCGGGCGCGTTCCTGCTGTTCCTGATCCTGGTGCTGGACGATCTCGTGCGCATCATTCCCATGGCGGCGCTGGTGGCGGTGATGATCATGGTCTCCATCGGCACTTTCTCGTGGCGCTCGATCCTCGATTTGCGCCGCAATCCCATGCCGTCCTCGGTGGTCATGTTGGCGACGGTGATCACCGTGGTCGGCACGCACGACCTCGCCAAGGGCGTGCTGGTGGGCGTGCTTTTGTCCGGCGTGTTCTTCGCCGGGAAAGTGGCGCGGATGGTGTCGGTCAACCGGAGCGAGGCCGACGGGCGGGTTATCTATACCGTGCTGGGGCAGATCTTCTTCGCCTCTTCAGAAGTGTTCTTGCGTGGTTTCGACTTTGAGGAGAAGCCGGCCGAGGTGGTGATCGACCTGACGCACGCGCACTTCTGGGACATCACCTCCATCGGTGCCCTCGACAAGGCGGTGCTGAAGTTCCGGCAGTCGGGCGCGCAGGTGAGCGTGCTCGGCCTCAACGCGGCGAGCGCGACCCTGGTGGATCGCTTCGCGCTGCACGACAAGGACGAGGCCCGGCCCATCGCGCTCCATTGAACGCATCGGCGGCGCGCCTTCGATGGCGTGCCGCCGGCGGAGCAAGGGCGGGAGCGATCAGGAACGCGCTGCCCACGGGGGACAGTCGGCCCCGAGCCCGACCGGCCCCTGCCGGACGCCACCGGACGCCGTCGAACACGTGTTGCGACAGAATGCCCGTTGCCAATATATTCAAATATCCTAATTTTAATATTATGAATGTCTAAACTTCGATTTCACCATCGGGTGCAACGAAAAATGGGGCCGTGGCCCGCCCGACGCTTGGTCCGGGCCAGCCTCAGTGGGAGCGAACCATGAGAGCATGCTCACTTCGGGCTCGGGCCTGGTCGCCTTATGTGGCGGGCATCCTGATCGGCCTGCTTCAGGTTCCGGCCTTCCTCCTGATCGACACCGCGCTCGGGGCCTCGTCCTCCTATGTGACCGTGGGCGGCACCCTTGCCGCGCTGATCGATCCGGCGGTGACACAGATCGCCTATGTGGCCAAGCACATCACGCCGACCGCGAAGAATTGGTGGCAGGTCGCCCTGGTGGTCGGCATTGCGCTCGGGGCGATGATCTCCATGTCGCTTTCCGGGGCGCGGCGCAAAGCCATCTCGCCGATCTGGGCGCGGGCGCTTGGCACCTCCAGCCCGACGGTGCGCTATCTGGTCGCCTTCGGCGCCGGCTTCCTCATGCTGTTCGGCGCACGCCTCGCCGATGGCTGCACCTCGGGGCACGGCATCTCGGGCATGGCCCAGCTTGCGGTCTCCTCCACCATCGCGGTGGCCTTCATGTTCGTCGGCGGCATCGCCACCGCTTTCCTCCTCCTGCGCCGCATCTGACGCGCCCGGATAGGATCAGCCATGTCCCTCCTTCAAGCCATTCTCATCGGCCTCGCCATGGGCATCGTATTCGGCGTCGCGCTGGAGAAGTCCCGCGTGTTTGAGCCGGGGATGATCGTCGGCCAGATGCAATTGCGTAATTTCATCATGCTGAAGGTCTTCCTCACCGCGGTCGCCACCGGCGCCGTGGTCTTGGCGGCGCTGCACGGCTTCGGCCTCATCAAGCTGGCGCCGAAGGCCACCTTCTTCGCCGCCGACGTGCTGGGCGGCATCGTCCTCGGCGCCGGCATCGCGCTGGCCGGGGCCTGCCCGGGCACGGTTCTCGCCCAGGTGGGTGTCGGCTATCGCGACGCGATCTTCACCCTCGTGGGCGGCCTGTTCGGGGCGATGGCCTTCAGCTATGCCGAACCGACCCTCGCGCCGCTGCTTCTGTCGGGTGGGCCGGGCAAGCTCACCTTGATGAGCTTCACCGACGTGCCCTATTGGATGCTGGCGCTCGGGTTCGCCGCGCTCCTGGTGGTGGTCTTGATCGCCCTGGAAAAATGGCGGCCGTGGCGGGCCGATCTCGGTGCCGACGTGGATGGGAATTTCGCCCCCGCACAGCGCGCGTCGGATGCTTCGGCCTCGCGCCTCAAGCCGGCGGAATGAACCCGATGCCGCCGGTCCAGTCCGCCCGCATCACCATCCTCGGGTCCGGCTTCGCCGCCCTCACCGCCGTTCGCGAACTGCGAGGCCAGGGCGTCGCCGCGCCGATAACGGTGATATCCCCCGACGATGCGCTCACCTATCTGCCAAGTCTGATCTGGATTCCCGCCGGCTTGCGCGCGGGGTCCGACTTGCGGGTGCCGCTGGGCGGCTTCTTCGCCAAGCATGGCGTCGTTCACCATCGGGCGCGGGTGGAAGGCGTGAGCGATGGCGGGCGCACGGTGCGCACCAGCGCCGGGCCGGTTGCCAACGACATGCTGCTGATCGCCAGCGGCGGGCGTTACATCCGCAAGCTGCCGGGCATCGATCATGCCGCCATCCCTTGCGAGGGCGTGGCGGCGGCGGAAGGCATCCGCGACCGGCTCGCGGCCTTGAAGGGCGGCACCATCGCCGTGGGCTTCGCCGCCAATCCGCAGGAGCCCTCCGCGGTGCGCGGCGGCCCGATGTTCGAATTCCTGTTCGGGATCGATACCCTGCTGCGCCGGCAGGGACGGCGCGCCGCGTTCGATCTCGTCTTCTTCAATCCCTCGCAATCGCCGGGCCAGCGCCTTGGCGCGCGGGCCGTGAGCGGTTTGCTCAAGGAGATGGAAAAGCGCGCCATCCGCACCCACCTTGGGCACAAGATGGTGCGCTTCGAGGCCGATCGGGTGGTGACCGAAGGCGGGGAGATCCCGGCCGATCTCATCCTCTTCATGCCCGGACTGACGGGACCCGCATGGCTCAATACCAGCGACCTGCCCCGTTCGCCCGGCGGCTTCATCTCAGCCGGCGCGACCTGCGCAGTCCCGGGGCTGGAGCGGGTCTATGTGGCAGGCGACGCGGGCAGCTTCCCCGGGCCGGACTGGATGCCGAAGCAAGCCCATCAGGCGGACCTTCAGGCGGTCGCCGCCGCCCGCAACATGGCGGCCGAGCTGAAAGGTCAGCCGGCCATCTTCGCCTTCAAGCCGGAGCTGGTGTGCATCGTCGATACGCTGGATGCCGGCATGCTGGTGTTCCGCGATGCGCGGTTCACGCTCGCCTTGCCCCGCCTCGGCCTGTTCCATACGGCCAAGCGGATGTTCGAGCAGCATTATCTGAAGGCGTTTCGCGCCGCCTGACCTTGCCCATAACGGATACTCTAGAGGTGCCGGTCCGCCCGATGCCCGAGGGCCGCGCTCACGGCGCTGCGGGCGAAATCGGTGAGTGAGCCTTCCATCAGCAAGGCGATGCCGAGCCGCGCCCCCGCCGCCATGCCCAGCACCGCCAGCGGCCAAGACAGGGCCATGAGCGAGCCGGCGGTGATGCCCTGGCCGATGGTGCATCCCCCGCAGATGATCCCGCCCATCCCCATGAGCGCCGCGCCGAGGAGATGGCGCTTCATCTCCCGTGGATCGTCGAACGCTTCCCAGCGGAATTCATCTCCAGTTCGCGCCGCCGCCGCCGCGCCCAGCACCACCCCGGCGACGCTGGCGGCGCCGAATTCCGCAAGGCTCGCCTGATCGAACAGAAGGCCGAACAGGGCGCGCGCGACAGGGGAGACGAAGGTGAGGCTCTGGGGCGCGCCGGGACGGGCGAATTCATCCATCAATTGGGTGGTGGCGAGCCATCCCGCCACCACGCCGAGGCCGAGCAGCACGCCAGCCGTCATCAGGCGGCGCGCGCGGCGCAATCTTGCATCGAGAAAGGCGAAGCTGGAGAGCAGGACTGCGCCGGCCAGCGCCAGCCCTCCCCGCGTGTCGAAGCCCACCACGCGGTTGAACAGGGTCGGCAGATCGCCCTGCCCGCCCCCCGGCACCGGCACGACCAGCCGCTCGATCAGGTCCACGCGCACGGTGGCGAGGATGCCGCGCAAGGTCGCATAGGCCACCGCGCCGAACACCAGCAGCACCACGAGGCTGCGCAGGTCGCCGGCGCCCAGGCGCACCAGCGAGCCGAAGGCGCAGGTGCCCACCAGGGCCATTCCAAGGCCGAACAGAAGCCCGCCGAACGCGACGCCGAACCATGGCAGGGCCGCCGGCAGATAATTGCTCCGCTCGGGCGACAACAGCCCGGTCAGGATCAGCACCTGGGTGCCCGCGAGCGCGACGCCGAGCGCGAGGCCGAACACCTTCAGGCGGCGCATGTCGCCGCCCACCATGGCGTCCTCCAGGGCGCCGAAGGTGCACAGCCGGGCGCGCCGCACGGCAAAGCCCACGACCGCGCCGATCAACAGGCCTGCGAGCGCGCTCCACCACGGGCTTTCGATGTCCATGCGCCGATCCTCCCTGAAACGGCCGGCGCGGGGCTTATGGATGCCCCGTCGCCGGCCCGGCGCTACGCGTCTTAAGTCTTCGGCGGGTCTACCGGCTCGCAGAAGATGTCGTAAATCACTGAAATCACGCGGCGCACGTCGTCGCTGGCGAGGCTGTAGCAGATGGTCTTGCCATCGCGGCGCGTGGTGACGAGGCCATCCAGGCGCAGGCGCGCCAATTGCTGGGACACGGTGGGCTGGCGCAGGGAGAGGATGTTCTCCAGCTCCGTCACCGAGCGCTCGCGTTCCGCCAGCAGGCACAGCAGCAGCAGCCGGTTTTCATGGGAGAGGGCCTTCAGAAAGTCGCTCGCCTTGCGCGCATTGCGCATCAACTGGTCCAGCTCGGCCGAGATCTCTGGGCCGTCGCGCAGTTCGTCCTCGATCCGCGATGAGACGATGGCCGACATATTTCCCGTATCCTCTTTCTGGCGGCATCAGCACGCCGCCGCGCGCGGCGGGCCTATTGGCTTTGCGCCGGCTTGTTAATCATGCTCCCGAGCATGCCCCAGAACGCGTCATCCGACATATAGCCGGTTATGCGGCCAACTTCGCGTCCTTCCTCCACCAATACAAAGGTCGGCGCGAACCGCACCGGTGCCGCCAGCACCAGGTCGCCCGGCACGCCGGCCCGCATGTTGACCCGCCGCAGCGGCGCCTGCCGCCCTTCGTCGGTCCGGTCGTAGACCGGCGATATTTCGGCATCGAAGCGCTGGCACCACGCGCAGCCGCTGCGTTCGAACATGACCAGTTCGCTCGCGCCGGAGGGGCTGGCCAGCAGCAGAACGCAGAGCGCGGCCCATGCGCCAAAAGCGACGGCACGGCGCGCGCAGAGGGACAATGATGCCATGCAAAACCCTGGTGGTGACAATGTTCCTTGGCACATATCATCGCATTCGAATATAAATGTAGCAAGAATGAAACCCGTGGCTTCGGCACGCGGGAAACGGGAGGGATCAATGTCCCTGGATATCAGCCTGCCCGGCGCCTTCCTGGCTGGCCTCCTCTCTTTTGCATCGCCCTGCGTGCTGCCGCTCGTGCCGGCCTATCTTGGCTTTCTCACCGGCGCGGCGGCGGAGACGACGGCGGTAGGGAGCGCGAGACAAGGGAGCGCGACGCCAGAGGCCGCGCGCTTGGGACGCGGGCGGGTGATCGCCATCGCCGGCGCCTTCGTGCTCGGCTTTTCCACCATCTTCATCCTGCTGGGCGCCACCGCCTCCGGCATCGGCCAATGGCTGACGCGCTATGCCGACATCCTCGGCGTCGTCTCGGGCGCGGTGCTCATCCTATTCGGCCTGCATCTGCTGGGCCTTGTGAAGGTCTCCTGGCTCTACCGGCAGGCCAAGCTGGAAGTGTCGCAGAAACCGGCCGGCCTGCTCGGGGCCTATCTGGTGGGCCTTGCCTTCGGCTTCGGCTGGTCGCCCTGCGTCGGCCCGGTGCTGGCCGCGATCCTGATCGTCGCCGGCGCCGAGAGTTCGCTCTGGCGGGGCGCGCTGCTGCTGGCTTTCTATGCCGCCGGCATCGGCATTCCGTTTCTCGCCGCCGCCGCCTTCGCCGGCCCGTTCCTCGTCTGGGCGCTGGCCGTGAAGACGCGGCTCGGCCTGATCGAAAAGATTTCCGGTGCCCTGCTGGTGGCCACCGGCGTGGTTTTCATGGCGGGCCTGATGCCCGAGGTTTCGCAACTTTTGCTGGATGCAGTTCCCGCGCTCGGCACCATCGGCTGAGGCGCGCAAACCCGAGGAGGACGGGCCCATGGGACATGTTCAAATGAGCCGGCGTGTCATGCTCGCCGCCCTTTTTGCCGCCCCCGCCGCCCTGCCCCGGTCCGCGATGGCGGCGGCGCGCATCGGCGACGATGGCCTCTATACCGAGGACTGGTATGTGGAGAGTTTCCTCGATCTTTCGGAGGATCTCGCCGCCGCCACCCAGAAAAACCGGCACTTCGCCCTGCAATGGAGCCAGCGCGGCTGTCCGCTGTGCAAGCGGCTGCATACGGTCTATTTCGCCGATCCGGCCATCGAGACGCCCATCAAGGCGCAATTCGACATCGTTCATCTGGATCTGTTCGGCGCCCGTGAGGTCATAGCCTTCGACGGCGCCCGCCTGACCGAGAAGGCGTTCGGCGCCCGCGAGGGCATTCGCGCGACGCCCACGTTCCAATTCTTCGCGATCGAGAACGGCGCGACGCGGGAAGTCGCGCGCATGCCAGGCCTGCTGGGGCCGGAAGAGTTTTCCGCCATGTTCCGCTATGTCGCCGCCGGCGGCTATGCCGAGGGGTCGTTCGCGGACTGGCTCGCGCGCCAGAAGCCACAGAAAAGCTGACGGCCCCAGTCCTTCGGACCGAAGCCGAGCGGGTACGCTCAAGCGCCGCGCGGGCTTGGACCAACGGCCCCGGTCCTCCGGACCGGAGCCGAGCGGGTACGCTCAAGCGCCGCGCGGGCTTGGACCAACGGCCCCGGTCCTCCGGACCGGAGCCGAGCGGGTTTCGCTCAAGCGCCGCGCGGGCTTGGACCAACGGCCGATGATCGAGCGCCATCGGCCGCAGGCCTCGAGGCTTATTTCGCCGGCTTGTTCACCGGAGATTCGGGATCGAACAGATAGGCGATCACATCCTTCATCTGCTGCTCGCTCAGCACATTGTGCACGCCAAAGCGCGGCATGTTGGAGCAGGCGAAGACCGCCTGGGGATCGAACACCCTGGCATAGGCCGCCTTCGCGTCCGCCGGGTCGAACTTGCGGTCCCGCCCATAGTTGGTGAGGCTCGGCCCCAGCGTGCCATAGCTCACTTCCTTCGGGTCCATCTGGTGGCAGGCATAGCAAT
Source organism: Roseixanthobacter finlandensis (assembly GCF_043195105.2). Taxonomy (NCBI): domain Bacteria; kingdom Pseudomonadati; phylum Pseudomonadota; class Alphaproteobacteria; order Hyphomicrobiales; family Xanthobacteraceae; genus Roseixanthobacter; species Roseixanthobacter finlandensis. The sequence goes on from NZ_CM195536.1 coordinate 2,641,302, forward strand.
TGCCGCCGCTCACGGTTCCCGGCGGGTCGGAAAACTGGCCGCCGCGTCCGTTCTGCGCGATCTTGGCGCCGTCCTTCCAATTCCCCATCACGCCATCGGCAGGGAATTTCACCAGCGCCGCCTCCCGTGCGACGATCGCCTCCGCCTGGGCGGGCGAAGGCGCGTTGCGGGTCTGCGAGCAGATCCGCATGGTTTCATCCTGGATCAGGCGCTCGGCCCAGCCTTCGGGAAGCTTGGTGAAGCTCTCCTTCACCACCGCATCGACACGCGCGGTGTCGACAACCGGGGCCTGCTGGGCGGCGGCGAGCTGGGGGAGCAGCAGCGCTGCGGCGACGGCAATCAGATATCGCTTCATGGACCTCTCCCCCTCAACGCTTGATGGAGGGGACATTGAGTTCGCCCCCCTTGGCCTGGGTGTTGAGATAGACGGTCAAAGCCGTGATCGCCTCAGAACCGTAATCGGGCGCGGGCATGCGCATCTGGCGATAGCAGTCCCACAGGCGGTGCTGCATGGTGCGCAGCGAACTCTGCGAGACCCGGTAGGTTGGCCAGGAGGCCATGGTCGCCTGGGCATCCTTGCCCGGAGTGTCGAGCTGCGGCAGCCCTTGCAGGCGGATGCGCTTGCCAGCCTCGCCGTGGCAGGTGGAGCAGGAGAAATCCATGATCGAGGAGCGGCGGAAGAACAGCGCCTCGCCGATGGCATAGGCCTCTTTTTCCTTGGCATGGGCGAGCGGCACCGCGATCGGCATGCCGTTCGACTTATTGGCGATGAAGGCCACGAGATCCTCCATGTCGGAGGAGCGTCCCGGCCCCGAGAAGGGCTTGGCGATGATGCCCTTGGTGTCGAATCCCTGGATCTTCTCCATGCACCACAGGAGGCGCTGTTCCAGGTCCATCACCTTGTCCGCGTCGGCGAAATAGCGGGGCAGGCTCGCATAGGCCCCCTCCAGCTTGCCGGGTCCCTGGCCGAGGTCGCAGGTCTCCAGCGACACGTTCTTGGTGCCGCGCTTCTCGCTCCACAGCACCTCGCCCCGGTCCACGCTGAGGTAGCCGGGATTGGCCATGGGATCTTCGATCATCTTGCGGTAGCGCTCGATTTCCTTCTCGCTGGCATCGTCCTGGGCCGCGGCGAAGCTGCTCGCGAGGCACATCAGTGCGAGCGCGCAGAGCCCTGTGAGGATTGTCGCTTTCGGTGGCATGGGTCCTCCCCGATCTTGTTGCGCAGCGATCCCCGGCCGTCTTGAGAGGCCTTTACCGGAACCGCCGCGGCCAATGCTCCAGCGCTGCACTGCAACGATGATCACCAGCTTGGAGCCACTTTACATTCAAAAAATTCGATATCACAATATGTGAAATTGATCGGCCGGGAAAAACCCGGTTCGAAACAAAAAACAAATGACGCCAAGGTCCCGCCTGCTTGTCGCGGGACTTCCAGGAGGAAACGGATGACGCCCAAGGGAAATGCCCCCGCATGGGGATTTGCCCCCACCCGACGCCAGGCGCTGCAGGTCGCGGCACTGTCGGCCTTTGCCGCCGTGCTCGCACCGCGCCTGTCGTTCGCGACCGAGGCGCAGGTCGCAGACGAGTTGAAGAAGCTGTTCGGAAGCAAGCCGATGGGCGAAGGCAAGGTCAAGCTGGACCTGCCCGAAATCGCCGAGAACGGCCTCGTCGTGCCGATCAATCTCGACGTCGACAGCCCCATGACCGATGCTGATTACGTCAAGAGCGTCCATGTATTCGCCGACGGCAACCCGCTGCCGCAGGTGGTGTCCTATCACTTCACGCCGGCCAGCGGCCGCGCCGCCGCCTCCGCCCGCATGCGCCTCGCCCAGACCCAGAATGTGATCGCCGTGGCGGAGATGTCGAACGGCACGCTCTACACGACAAAGGCGCAGGTGAAGGTGACCATCGGCGGCTGCGGCGGCTGATCCCTTCAGGCAATACGGCGGCGACGATACGGGAAGGACACATCATGGCGATCAAATCCGCACCTCGCGTGCGCGTTCCGGCGCAGGCGAAAGCCGGCGACATCATCGAGATCAAGACCCTCATCTCCCACGAGATGGAAAGCGGGCAGCGCAAGGATTCCGCCGGGAAACCCGTGCCGCGCGACATCATCAATACGTTCACGGCCGCGTTCAACGGCAAGAAATTCTTTCAGGCGGACTGGTTTCCCGCCATCTCGGCCAATCCCTACCAGTCGTTCTTCTTCAAGGCGAGCGAGAGCGGGGAATTCACCTTCACCTGGAAGGATGACGGCGGCGCCGAACAAAAGGCCACCGCCAAGCTGACCGTGGGCTGACGGCGCCCGTTCCCGCTCCGGGACGCGCGTGCGTCCCGCCTTTTCCGACGCGGCCCCGCATCCCTGAACCGGGAGGCGGAATGCCGTGCCATGTTCCGCAGGACGGTTGACGCTCATGATTTCGAGGCGCGATTTCCTCACCGCCGGCGTGGCCACAGCGGCCCTGCTCGCGGCCCACGGCCCCGCCGCTTTGGCGCAGGCGGTGCGCGGGCAGAAGCTGACGCAGGATGACCTGCTCCGGTTCGGCGCCCCCGGCACCGTGACCTTGCTCCATATGACCGATCTGCATGCGCAATTGATGCCGATCTATTTCCGCGAACCGTCGGTCAATCTCGGCGTCGGCGAGGCGAAAGGGCTACCGCCGCATCTGACCGAAGCAGCATTCCTCAAATACTTCAATATCCCCGCCGGGAGCGCCGATGCCTATGCGATGACCAGCGAGGACTTCGCCGCGCTCGCCAAGACCTATGGGCGCATGGGCGGCATGGACCGCATGGCGACCCTCATCAAGGCGATCCGCGGCGCGCGGGGCGACGACAAGGTGCTGCTGCTGGACGGCGGCGATGCCTTGCAAGGCAGCTGGACCTCGCTGCAGACCAAGGGCGAGGACATGGTCCGCGTCCTCTCGGCCCTCAAGCTCGACGCCCTGGTCGGCCATTTCGAATTCACCTACGGCACCGACCGGGTGCTGGAGATCAAGGAGAAGGCGCCGTTCGCCTTCCTCGCCCAGAACATCCGCAGCGTCGAATGGCAGGAGCCCGTGTTCGAGGCGCGCAAGATGTTCGAGAAGGGCGGCGCGAAGATCGCGGTGATCGGCCAGGCCTTTCCGCGCACCCCCATTTCCAACCCGCGCTGGATGATCCCGGACTGGGAGTTCGGCATCCGCGAGGAGGATATGCAGAAGCAGGTGGACGCCGCCCGTGCCGAGGGCGCGGACGTGGTGGTCCTGCTCTCCCACAACGGCTTCGACGTGGACCGCAAGATGGCGTCCCGCGTTTCCGGCATCGACGTCATCTTCACCGCCCATACCCATGATGCCATGCCGGCGTCGGTGATCGTCGGCAAGACCGTGCTGATCGCCACCGGCTCGCACGGCAAGTTCCTCTCGCGCCTCGACCTCGACGTGGCCGACAAGAAGGTCACGGGCTATCGCTTCCAGCTCATCCCGGTGTTCTCGGACGCCATCGCGCCCGACCCGGAGATGGCGAAGCTGGTGGCCGAGATCCGCGCGCCGTTCGAAAAGGACCTGTCGCGCGAGATCGGCCGGGCGGAGAGCATTCTCTACCGCCGGGGCAATTTCAACGGCACGCTGGACGACATGATCTGCGACGCCATGCTTCAGGAGCGCGATGTGGAGATCGCCCTCTCCCCCGGCTTCCGCTGGGGCGGGACGCTGCTGCCGGGCGATCCCATCACCTTCGACGCCATCGCCAACGCCACCGCCATCACCTATCCCGCGTGCTACCGCATGAACATGAGCGGCCAGCAGATCAAGGATGTGCTGGAAGATGTGGCGGACAACATCTTCCACCCCGATCCCTATTTCCAGGGCGGCGGCGACATGGTCCGCGTCGGCGGCATGGGCTATTCCATCGATGTGTCGAAAGGCGCGGGACAGCGCATTTCCGGCCTCACGCACCTGAAGACCGGGACGCCGATCGAGGCCGGAAAATCCTATTCGGTCGCCGGCTGGGCGAGCGTGAACCAGGGGGTCGAAGGTCCGCCGGTCTGGGAAATCGTGGAACGCTACGTGGCGCGCACCAAGGCCGTGCGGGTCGCGCCCAACACCTCCGTGAAGGTCACCGGCGCCTGAGAGGGATGCAGCGCCGGGCGCCGGGAAGTCTCAATCATATTCAAATCTACGAATTAAAGAATGTATCGGAGGACATGATGTCCGATCACACCGCCAAAGCCCCACCCGCCGCCTTCAACCGGCGCCGCTTCCTTTCGGCGGCGGGACTTGGGGCTGGCGCCATGGCGCTCAGCGCCAGCGCCGCCGGTGCCGGCGCAATCGCGGCCAAGGCCGCCGCCGCCGGCACGCCCGACCCCAATATCGTGCCGGTGCCGGACTGGACCAAGACACTGGGCCAAGGCGTCAATGTGAATCCCTATGGCAAGCCCTCCCCGTTCGAGAAGGACGTGGTGCGCCGGGAGGTGGAATGGCTGACAGCCAGCCGCGAAAGCTCGGTGAGCTTCACCCCGCTCTATGCGCTGGACGGCATCATCACGCCCAACGGCCTGTGCTTCGTGCGCCACCACGGCGGCGAAGCGGAGATTGATCCGGATAAGTATCGCTTCATGGTCCACGGCATGGTGGACAAGCCGCTGGTCTTCACGCTCGACGACATCAAGCGCATGCCGGGGCGGGTGAACCGCACCTATTTTCTGGAATGCGCCGCCAATTCCGGCATGGAATGGCGCGGGGCCCAGCTCAATGGCTGCCAGTTCACCCACGGCATGATCCACAATGTGATCTATACCGGCGTGCCGCTCAAAGCCTTCCTCGATGCGGCGGGCGTGAAGCCCAAGGGCAAATGGCTGCTTGCCGAGGGCGCGGATTCCGCCGCCATGACCCGCTCCATTCCCATGGAAAAGGCGATGAAGGATTGCCTGGTGGCCTTCGCCATGAACGGCGAGGCGCTGCGCCCCGAGCAGGGCTATCCGGTGCGCCTGGTGGTGCCGGGCTGGGAAGGCAATATGTGGATCAAATGGCTGCGCCGGATCGAGGTGGGCGACGAGCCCTGGGAGCAGCGTGAGGAGACCTCGAAATATACCGACCTGCTGGCCGACGGCCGCTCGCGCCGCTTCACCTTCGTGATGGACGCGAAATCCGTCATCACCAGCCCGAGCCCGCAGGCGCCGCTGCGCCACAAGGGCGCCAATGTGATTTCCGGCATCGCCTGGTCGGGGCGCGGCACCATCAAGCGGGTGGACGTCTCCCTCGACGGGGGGCGCAACTGGACCACGGCGCGCCTGGAGGGCGCCGCTTTGCCCATGTCCATGGCGCGCTTCTATCTGGATTTCGACTGGAACGGGCAGGAACTCATGGTCCAGTCGCGGGCCATGGACGAGACCGGCTATGTGCAGCCCACCAAGACCGCCCTGCGGGCGATCCGCGGCGAGAATTCCATCTATCATAACAATGGCATCCAGACGTGGCTGGTGCGGCCGAACGGGGAGACGGAAAATGTCGAAGTCGGCTGAAGCGCTCCTGTTCGCCATCGCGCTCGCCGCCCTCCCCGCGCTTCCCGCCTTGGCGGGCCCCGCCGGTGTCGGCCGGCCCGCCCTGCCGGAGGAGATTGCCGCCTGGGACATCGACGTGCGCCCCGATGGCCAGGGCCTGCCGCCCGGCAAGGGCTCGGTGAAGGAAGGCGAGGAAATTTTCCTGCAGAATTGCGCCGTGTGCCACGGCGAGTTCGGCGAGGGCGCCGGCCGCTGGCCCGTGCTGGCGGGCGGACAGGGCTCGCTCAAATCCGAGCGGCCGGAAAAAACCATCGGCTCCTTCTGGCCTTATGCCTCCACCGCCTATGATTACATCCATCGGGCCATGCCGTTCGGCAATGCCCAATCCCTGGAGCCGAACCAAGTCTATGCCATCGTCGCCTATCTCTTGAACCTGAACGACGTGGTTAAAGATGATTTCGTCCTGAGCCGGGAGAATTTCCCGAAGGTGACGCTGCCCAACGTGGGCGCCTTCTATGATGACGACCGCGAAACGGCCGAAAAAGCCTTCTGGAACGCCAATCCCTGCATGAAGGACTGCTCCGGCGAGGTGAAGGTGACCGGACACGCCCGCATTCTCAACGTGACGCCGAAGGAAGGCGAGGAACCGAAAGGCAATCTTGAGTGAACCAACGCCCGGCCCAGGCAAGGCGGGAGCACGCACGCACCCGGCAAGCGCGCACCCGACATGCACGGTGCGCGGGCTTGGCGGTGGCGATCCTCTGCGCCGGAGGCTGGCCGGCGCGGGCCGAGGGCGATCGCGAATATGGCGCCTATCTCGCGTCCCAATGCGTCACCTGCCATCAGGCGACAGGCAAGAGCGCCGGTGGCGTGCCGGCGATCGTCGGCTGGCCGCCGGACCAGTTCGCTGCCGTGATGACGTCCTACCGCCGCAAGGAGCGCGACAACGAGGTGATGCGCACCGTGGCGGCCGCCTTGTCGGATGAGGAGATCGCAGCGCTCGCCGCCTATTTCGGGGATTTGAAGGCCACAGGCGGGCCCTAAACACCGTCGCAAGATTCAACGAGGCGCCGGAACAGGTGCCCGTCATCAGGGGAGAAGCCCATGGCCATTTTCGATCGCCGCGCCTTTCTTGGAAGCCTGGCGCTTGCCGGGGCGGCGCCGGTGGCGGCCTCCGCCGCGCAAAGCCTGCAATTGAAGGACATCTCCAAGGAGGCGGACAGTGCCTGCCTCTATCATTGCGACTTCGGAGATCCGCCCCGATTCGTCCAGACCCTGACCAATATCTCCAACCATTATTCCGCGTACGGCGCGGACCCTTTCGCCATCCAGATCGCACTGGTGGCGCACGGACCGGGCGTGAAATTCTTTCTCGAATCCCTCGACGACACCACCTGGCGCGATGAAGTCATGGTGCCGCAGATCTTCGAGAAGGTGGAGAGCGTCGCGAAGAACGGGCTCAAGGTCTATCTGTGCTCGATCACCTTCGAACGCTTGAAGCTCAATCGCGACAAGGTCCGCAAGGCCGATTTCATCGCCTTCGTGCCCTCGGGCGTCGCCACCGTCGCCGCGCTCCAGAACAAGGGCTTCGCTTATATCAAGATCGGCTGAGCGCAACAGGCCGGCGCGGGAGGGATAAACCATGCCCATCAATCGCAGAGACTTCATGATCGGCTCGGGTGCGGCGGCGCTCGCCGTTCCGCTCGGCGCCCCCGCCGTGCTTGGCCAAGCCAAGCCCCGCCTCGTGGTGGTGGGCGGCGGCGCGGGCGGGGCAACGGCCGCGCGCTATGTGGCAAAGGACAGCGCCCGGGCGATCGAGGTGATCCTGGTGGAGCCAAGCCGCCAATATGTCACCTGCTTCCATTCGAACCTGTATCTCGGCGGCTACCGCACCTTCGATTCCCTCGTGCAGAGCTACGACAAGCTGGCGGCGCAGGGCGTGGCGCTGAACCACCAGGCCGCAACCGGCATCGATCGCGAGAAGAAGCAGGTACAGCTCGCCGACGGTTCAAGCCTCTCCTACGATCGCCTCATCCTCTCCCCCGGCATCGATCTGAACTATCAATCGGTGCCCGGCTGGAGCGAGGCTGCGGCCGAACTCATGCCCCATGCCTGGAAGGCCGGGCCGCAGACCAGATTGCTCAAGCAGAAGCTGGATGCGGTGCCCGACGGCGGACTGATCGTGATCATCGCCCCGCCCAATCCCTATCGCTGCCCGCCGGGGCCCTATGAGCGGGCCTCCATGATGGCTCATGTGCTGAAGACCACGGGGCGCGGCAAGGCCAAGATCATCATCGTCGATCCCAAGGAGAAGTTCTCCAAGATGGGCCTGTTCGAGGCCGGCTGGGAAAGCCACTATCCCGGCATGGTCGAATGGATCGCCCCCGCCATCAATGACGGGCTGAAGTCCGTGGATCCTGCCACCGGCACGGTCGTCACGGGCTTCGAAACCTATAAGAACGCGGCCCTGGTGAATGTCATTCCCGCCCAGATGGCCGGGCGCATCGCCCGCGACGCCGGGCTGGCCAATGCCACCGGCTATTGCCCGATCGATCCGCAGACCATGGCCTCGGCGATGGACGCCGCCATCTTCATCGTGGGGGATGCCGCCATTCCCGGCGACATGCCGAAATCCGCCTTCGCCGCCAACAGTCAGGCAAAGGTGGCGGCCATGGCGGTGCGCGCCCAATTGACCGGCGCCCGCGCCTTTCCCGCGCGCTATGCCAATACGTGCTGGAGCCTCATCGACACCGACGATGCGGTGAAGGTGGGCGGGCGCTATGCCCCGGCCGACGGCCGCATCAAGGAAATCGAGGGCTTCGTCTCCAAGACCGACGAAAGCGCCGACCTGCGCAAGCAGACCGAGGCCGAGAACATCGGCTGGTACGCCGCAATCACCGCCGACATCTTCGGATGATCGCCGCGTCTGTCTTTTAGCTGAAGCAGCCGCTCTTCCCTTGCTGCGTCACACGCGGCCACCACAATGATCGAGGTCATTCAAGATGCGCTTGACGTCTTCCGTTCTTCTGCTCTCCCTCGCCACGCTGAGCGCGGTGCCCGCCGTGGCGCAGGACATTTCCGCAGGCGAGCGGGTCTGGAACAAATGCCGTGCCTGCCATCAGGTGGGAGAGACTGCGAAGAATGCAGTCGGCCCAACGCTGAATGGCGTGTTCGGGCGCCCGGCGGGCACGGTTCCCGGCTATAATTATTCGCAAGCCAACAAGAATTCGGGGATCACCTGGGACGAGACGGTATTCGCCGAATATATCAAGGATCCGCGCGCGAAGATTCCTGGCACCAAGATGGCGTTCCCGGGTCTCAAGAACGAGCAGGAAATAAAGGATCTCACCGCGTTCCTGGCGCAATTCGGCGCCGACGGCAAGAAACAGTAAGGTTTGAAAGCTGGAGCGCGCGCCGGCTAATGGATCAACCGAAACGGATGGTATCCATCCGTTTCGAAAAGCTGATCCACCAGATAAAGAGCGCGATCCCCCCATATGGAACCACTTGGTGGTTCCATATGGGGGGCGAAGCGCACGCCGCCGCCCATCAGCCTTCGCAAGCGTCGGTCACACCCGCTCCGAACCCTGGGCTTGCGTCCCCTCCCCTGTCCTTTCACCTGCGCGCCTGCCGCCCCGCAGCACCACATAGATCGCCGGAATGACCAGCACTGTCAGCGCCGTGGACGAGGCAAGGCCGAACAGGAGGGAGATGGCGAGCCCCTGGAATATCGGGTCCGTCAGGATCACCGCGGCCCCGATCATCGCGGCGAGCGCGGTGAGGAGGATCGGCTTGAAACGTATGGCTCCGGCCTCCAGCAGCACATCCACCAGCGGCCGGTCAGGCGTGCGGGCATGGCGGATGAAATCCACCAGCAGGATCGAATTGCGCACGATGATGCCGGCGAGCGCGATGAAGCCGATCATCGAGGTTGCCGAGAACGGCGCCCCGAACATCCAATGGCCGAGCATGATGCCGATGAAGGTCAACGGGATCGGCGTCAGGATCACAAGCGGCACCTTGAAGGAGCCGAACTGGGCCACCACGAGAATATAGATGCCGAGGATCGCGACCCCGAACGCCGCCCCCATGTCGCGGAACGTGACCCAGGTCACCTCCCACTCGCCGTCCCACAGCAGCGTCGGATGGCTCTCGTCCTCGGGCTGGCCGTGGAGCGCGATCACGGGTTTCGGCACATCTCCCCAGTCCGCCTTTTCGATGGCGTCCGCCACCGCCATCATGCCGTAGACCGGCGCCTCGAACTGGCCGGCGAGTTCGCCCGTGACCATTTCGGCGGCGCGCCCATTGTGACGGAAGATCGGGAAGGACGCCGGCTCGCGCGTCACGGTCACCACATCGCCGAGTTCCACGACCCCGCGGGCCCCGGGCAGCGCATTGGCCGGCACCGGAGTGGTGAGCGTGCGTTCGTTCACAACCTCGGCGCTCTTGGGCAAGGCGATGCGGATCGGGATCGGCTGGCGGCCACCGCCGCGATGCGAATAGCCCACCGTCGAGCCGGCATAGAAGGCGCGGATGGCATCGTACACATCGCCCTGCTCGACCTTGTAATATTCGAGATTGTCCTGGTCGATGGCGATGCGCACGCGCTCGGGCTGGATGCCGTAGCTGTCGTCTACATCGACGATGAAAGGCACGCTCTCGAACGTCTCCCGCACCTTGGCCGCCACCGCGCGCCGGGTGGCGGGGTCTGGGCCGTAGATCTCCGCGAGCAGGGTTCCGAGCACCGGCGGCCCCGGCGGCGGCTCCACCACCTTCACCGCCGTGCCCGCCGGCAGATCGAGCCCTCGCAGGCGCTCGCGGATGTCGAGGGCGATGGCATGGCTCGGCCGGTCCCGCTCGCCCTTGGGCAGCAAGTTCACGGTGACATCGCCCTGCTGCGGCTGGGAGCGCAGATAATAGTGCCGCACCAAGCCGTTGAAATTGAACGGCGCGGACGTTCCCGCATAGGTCTGGAACGAGATCGTCTCCGGAATCGGGGCGAGGCGGTCGACGATCGCCTGAAGGGCGCGGTTGGTGTCCTCCACCGACGACCCTTTCGGCAGGTCGACCACCACCTGGAGCTCGGTCTTGTTGTCGAACGGCAGCAGTTTCACCGTGACGTGCTTGGTATAGATCAGCCCCAGCGAGGCCAGCGTGGCGAAACCGACCAGCAGAAGGAAGGTCCAGGACCGGGCCTTGGTCTTGAGGATCGGCGCCGCCACCGCCACATAGGCCCGCCCGAGCCAGCCCCCGTGGGCGGCATCATGCCCATGGGCCGCCGCATCGCCCTTGCGGCCCAGCTTCATCATGAGCCACGGCGTCAGCACCACGGCGACGAAGAAGGAGAACAGCATCGCCGCCGAGGCATTGGCGGGGATCGGGCTCATATAGGGCCCCATCATGCCGGAGACGAACAGCATGGGCAGCAGGGCCGCCACCACCGTCAGCGTCGCGACGATGGTGGGATTACCGACCTCCGCCACCGCTTCGATCGCCGCCTGCTCCCGCGCCCGGCCGTCCCGCATGGCCCAATGGCGAGCGATATTCTCGATCACCACGATGGCGTCGTCCACCAGGATGCCGATCGAGAAAATAAGCGCGAACAGGCTGACGCGGTTGAGCGTGTAGCCCATGAGCCGCGAGGCAAAAAGCGTGAGCAGGATGGTGGTGGGGATCACCACCGCCACCACCAGCGCCTCCCGCCGGCCGATGGCGAACGCAACCAGCACTACGATTGAAACCGTGGCAAGCCCCAGATGGAACAGGAGTTCGTTCGCCTTTTCGTTGGCGCTCTCGCCGTAATTGCGGGTGACCGTCAGTTCGACATCCTGCGGCAGGATTTGCCCGCGCACCTGTTCCAGGCGACGGGCGACCGCATCCGAGATGACGACCGCATTGGTCCCCGGCCGCTTGGCGATCGCGAGCGACACAGCGGGCACGCGTTCGAGGCCGGCCGAGCTCCTGCGCACGTCGGTCACGCGCGCCTCGTTGGGCTCGGTCGCGAGCACGATGTTGGCGACATCGCGCACATAGACCGGGCGGCCGTCGCGGGCGGTGAGGAACAGATTTCCGATTTCGGGCGCCGTCTGCAGCGTCTGGCCGGCGAGCAGTGTGCGCTGCTGGCCCTGTTCGCGCACCTTGCCGATCTGGAACGAACGGTTCGCACCCTCGATCTTCGCCGAAAGCTGCTGAAGCGTGATGCCGTAGAGCGAGAGCTTTTCCGGGTCCGGCTCGACCCGGATCTCCTCCGGCTGCTCGCCGACGATATAGGTCAGGCCGATATCCGGCAGCTTGGCCACTTCCACCTGAAGCTCGCGGGCAAGACGGGTCAGCCCGTTCGCGGTCCAGCGTACGGCGGCAGCCGGCGCGGGGGCCAGCGTCACAACCACGATGGCCACGTCGTCGATGCCGCGTCCCACGATCAGGGGCTCGGGAATGCCGACCGGAATGCGGTCCAGATTCGCCCGCACCTTGTCATGCACGCGCAGGATCGCGGCATCGGAGCTGGTGCCGACGAGGAAGCGCGCGGTGACGACGACGCCGTCATCCTCGGTCTGGGAATAGACGTGCTCGACGCCGTCGATGCTCTTGACGATGGTTTCCAGCGGCTCGGTGACGAGCTTGACCGCATCCTCCGCCTTGAGGCCGTTGGCCTCGACGCGGATGTCGACCATCGGCACCGAAATTTGCGGCTCCTCCTCGCGCGGCAGCGTGACGAGGGCGACGATGCCGAGCGCAAAGGCGGCAAGCAGGAACAGGGGCGTGAGCGGCGAGCCGATGAAGGCGCGTGTCAGGTTTCCGGCGATCCCGAGCTTCATTTCGCACGTCCCGGCAGGACGACGCGGTCGCCGTCCTTGAGCCCCGTCAGGATTTCCACCCGCGTCCCGCCATTGTCCGGGAACGTCTCGCCGAGGATCACCGCCACGTCGAGCGGGCCATCGGGCGCCGTGATGCGGACATAGTCGATGCCGTGGCGCGTCGTGACCGCCTCGGAGGGAACGGCGATGACCGTCCGCTTGCCGACCGGGATCCAGACCAGGGTACGCTCATTCACGAAATAGTCGCCCAGCCCCGCCACCTCCACGTCGGCGATGACACGGCCGTCCGATATCTCCGGATAGATCTTGACGATCCGGCCCGGCCGCGCGGTCGCCATGTCGCCGCTCTTGGCGGGCGAGAGGCCGCGCTGTCCAATAAGAACGGTGTCGCCTTCCTTGATTTCCGCGGCGTGGCGTTCCGGTAGGGACAGGCGCAAATAATACTGCCCGCTTGCAATGCGGGCGACTTCCTCGCCCGCAAGGATGACCGACCCGAGCGTTACCGGCACTGTCAGAACCCGTCCGGTCGCCGGCGCGAGAATGGCCCCCTCGGTGGCTCTTTGCGCGATAACCGCCTTATCGGCCTCGGCGGCGGCGACCTGATTGGCGACCACGTCGAATTGGGTCTGCATCTGGTCAAGCCGGCTCTGGCTGACAGCACCGCGCGCAAGAAGCTGCTGGTTCCGGTCCAGTTCGCTGCGGGCGTTGGTCAGCTGGGACCTGAGTTCCTTGATCTTCGCTTCGGCGGCGTTGAGCTCGAGGGCGAGCTTGTCGTCCACCACCAGCGCGATGGTTTCTCCCTCCTTGACCTCACTGCCTTCGGTGACGCCGATCTGGCGGATCGTGCCGCCGATGCGCGCGCGCGCCGGCACGACAGTGCGGCTTTCCACCTGGCCGAACACCGCCTTCAGTTCCGGGACCGAAATCGCCTTGACGGTCAGTTCCGCGTCCGTGGATGCGGCGCAAGCTTGCCCGCCTGCCCCGCTTGTGGCGAGAAGCAAGGCCAGCACAAAGGCGGGAACGTGGACTTTGGTTCGGGGCATGAAAGGCTCGGAGAATGAGGGGGCAAGCTGGAGCTTCGGCACGGTCGGCGTACGTCTGCCGCCGGCCGGAGGATGGCTGCGTGTGGGTCCTGGCTCGTCTATTCGAAAGCGACGCCCGGCTTGCAGCCCAGTTTCTTGAAGATGAGGGCGGCCGGACAGAAGCCGGTTACCGACGCCTGAATCAGGTTCAGCCCGACGAAGGCGGTCAAGAAATACCAATAGGGCGACACGTAGAAACCGAGCGCCAGAGAGACAAGGACCATAAGCCCGGCAAACATGAGGACGGCGCGATCGACGGTCATTTCGACATACTCCTTTGATTTTGCGGTGATATTTATTTTGCGGTATCGAGCCGGACGTCCTTCAATTTTTTGATGCCGAGAAGGTCGAGCGCCATATTCTCGTAGAATGTCTCCGACTTCCCGGTCCGGATCTTGTGCAGGAAATACCGCTCGAAGCCGATCTTGGCCGCGTGCACCCATTTGCCCTGGGCCGACCAATTGACATTGCGTGGCGGGATTTGAGGCTGCGCGACGAAGGCGATGCCGCCGTCGCCGAAATCGGCCAGACACACCGCATTCCAGCTTGCGACGGCATGCGGTTCCTGTCCGTGAAGCAGAGCACTGATATTTTGGGCCGTCGCGGTGGCCATGGATTCGATCATGAAGCCGGTCTTGGGAACGCCCACGGGAAGCGGCGTCTTGCCGACGGGTGGAATGGCGACACCGACACCGATGGCAAAGATATTGGGGTAGGCCGGATTGCGCTGATGCTTGTCGATCAAGACAAATCCGCGCGGATTGGTGAGGTTTTCGATGCCGCGCACCGCCAACACGCCGCGGAAGGCCGGCAGCATCATGGAAAAGGCGAAGGGCAGTTCATGCGCCGTCTTGAGCGAACCGTCCTCGTTCACCTCCTCGACGAACATGCGGCCCGGTTCCACCTTCGCCACCCGAGCATTGGTGATCCATTTGATGTGGTGTTCGCGCATGGCGCTCTCAAGCAACCCCTTCGTGTCGCCGACGCCGTCGAGCCCGAGATGGCCGATATAGGGTTCCGGCGTCACGAAGGTCATGGGCACGCGGTCGCGCTTCTTGGCCTGACGCAAGGCGGCATCGAGAATGAAGGCGAACTCGTAGGCCGGGCCGAAGCATGATGCGCCCTGCACCGCCCCGACCACGACCGGACCCGGATCGGCCAGCAGCGCATCGAATGCCCGCTTGGCCTCAAGCGCATGGTCCACGTGACAGACCGAATGCGTATAGCCGGACGGGCCGAGCCCGGGAACCTCGTCGAAAGCGAGATCTGGGCCGGTGGCCAGGATGAGATAATCGTAGGCCAGGAACGTGCCGTCGTTGAGCTCGACCTGATTTTGCTCCGGATGCACGCGCTTCGCCCCTTCCGGCTTCAGGCTGATGCCGCGCGTCGCAAAGATGTTGGTCAGATCGACCGTGATGTCCTGCCGCTCGCGCCAGCCGACGGCGACCCAGGGGTTGGACGGCACGAAAGAATAAGTCGTGCCAAGATTGACGACGGTGATCTTGTCACCCGGACCCGCCAGATCTTTCATTTCATAGGCCATGATGACCCCGCCAAGACCTGCGCCGAGCACAACGATATGCGACATGGACTTTCCTCCTTGGGATCCGGCCGTTTCCCAGCCGGTTTTTGAGTCTTTGTCAGAGCCGCTTCGCGCGATTATTTTTGATCCTGGCCAAGTTTCTTTATTTTCGCAGGATGCCGCGTGCAAGCGTTTGATCGGGCTCAATGAAATCCAAATGAAAATCACAACGCTCCGATCAGGTTCTTCAAATAGATGCGGCCATTGTCTTCCGGCCAGGCCGGCCGCCGCCGCGCATGTTCACTTGCAGCGCATGAAAAAAGCCGTGGCATCGGCAATTGCGCTTTTGCATCATCGTCTCCACTCGTGTGGCCTACCCTGTATCGTCGGCGGAGCCTCCGGTCCGAAGCCGTTGGCATTGTCGGTTGCAGATAACATTCAAGGATATTAAATTCAAGATCATGAATGTCATGGAAATGATCCCCGCCGCGGAAAAGGCCGCCGAGCTGATGCGCAGCTTGTCGCATCCGCAACGCCTTCTGGTGCTTTGCGCTTTGGGGAAGGAAGAGAAATCGGTCGCTCAGCTTCGTCAGGAGCTGGGGATTGAGCAGGTTCCCATGTCGCAACAATTGATGCGACTCAGGGCGGATGCGCTAGTGGAGGCGCGCCGGGAGGGCACGACCCATTATTACCGCATCAGCCGGCCGGAGGTTCTCGTCGTGGTGGAGGCTCTGCACGCCGCCTTCTGCGCCGTACCCAAAGGGGCGGGCCGGCCGCGACCCGGCTCCGAGAAAAAGGCCGCGACATGAAAAATCGCCATTTCTTCGGGTCATCGGTGGGCTGCGCCGGATTGCCAGCGGGTCGAAGGTGACGTGGCGCGACGAGGCTTTAGCCTAACCCACATCCGACCACCTGAAGCCCGCTTACAGCCGATCCAGGTGGGTACCGCTGCGTGAGCGCCCGATCTCAATGCCCATGGTCCAGGTGGGTCCAGCCCGCGATCAATAAGCCGCGGCAGAATTCGGGCGACATCCGGAGATCGCCGTCGCGGTCATCGCGGGACCGACATCCGCATGGAGCGCGCATACGCGTACTGATGCGACGCTGGAACGTCTCGCTGATGTACTGTCCCTTCCGGCGGCCGCGACCTTCCAGGAGCCGGATTTTAGTTTAGTGATGGTGGCTAAATCCGTGTGCGCTCCGTGTTATCAAAGAGTTACAAGATGTTCGTGTGCAGTTTTTGTGCACGCGGCAACCACCCTGCCCTGGCGCCGCACCGGCCCATGGCTCGCATGGACGCACCATCCAAAGCGGCATCGCAGGCATAATCAACCAGGTCAGCAGCATGAACGGGTTCGCGTGGAGGGCCACAGCTGGTGCTGGAGCGGAGCACCTGTTCAGGGTGACGGGTCGGCGGGCGCGCCAACATCCCAACCCTGGGCGCGGGCCGAGACGAACGCATGGAGGTAGATCAGGGGCACCACCGAGAAGAAGCGTCCGATGGTGGGCGGCTTGTCGCGCGCGACGGCGGTGATGCCCTGCACGAAGTCGAAGATGCTCTCGGGCTTGCGCCCTTCCTCGGCCAGCACAGTGTCTATGATCCTGGCCGTCTCGGCCTTGGAGAAGCCCCGGTTGCGCAGGAAGTCGCTGCGATCCTCGTCGGTGCGCGCGACGATCTTGTCCCGCGCGGCGCTGGTGCCGTTGGCGAAGGGCATGGGCGAGGAATTGGCGAAGCGGATCAGGGCCCGTGCCGCCTCATGGGCGAAGCGGGAGGCGGCGTATTTGGAGTGGCGGATGGTGATCCCTGGAAGTCCTCGACGCCCCAGAGATTGCGGTTCTGGCACACGGCACGCAGATAGAAACTCGCGATGCCGAGCGTCTTGGCGCCCACCTCCGAATTCCAGCAATAGAAGCCACGAAAATAGAGGTCCGGCGAGCCGTCGGGCAAACGCCCGGCCTCGATCGGGTTCAGGTCGCCGACCAGGAACAGGAACACGTCGCGCGACCTGCGCGTGACGCCGGGTTCCTGGCGACCGATGCGGCGCTCCGTGTCGAGCGCCCATGCCTCGGCATCCTTGCGGCGCAGGAACGTCTCGTTGACGTATTGCCCCTTTCCTGCCGACCGGGACTCTCCAGGCGCCCGATTTTGGTTTAGGGAAGACGGCCAATCCGCCGGCCGCATGTGCAGCCGTGTCGGAAATGCCGGAAATGGTGCGCCGCGTGGGGTAAAATCGCCTGTGAGCGCCGGCCATCAACGTTCTAAAATTACGAAATACTATGACATATCAATCATTTATATTTTCCGTAGCCCCTATGATGGATTGGACGGATCGCCATTGCCGGGCGTTCCATCGCACCCTGTCGGCGCGCGCGCTGCTCTATACGGAAATGGTCACGGCCCCGGCGGTGCTTCATGGCGACCGGGAGCGGCTGCTGGGGTATGCGCCGGTCGAGCACCCGGTCGCGGTGCAGCTCGGCGGCAGCGATCCCGCGCAATTGGCGCAGGCCGCGCGCATCTGCGCGGATTTCGGCTATGACGAGATCAATCTCAACGTGGGTTGCCCCTCGGGCCGGGTGCAGGGCGGTAATTTCGGCGCCTGCCTCATGCGCGAGCCGGAGCTGGTCGCGCGCTGCGTTGCCGCCATCAAGGCCGAGGTCGCCGTCCCGGTGACCGTCAAGTGCCGCATCGGCGTGGATGACCAGGACCCGGAAATCGCCCTGGACGCCCTGGCCGATGCCGTGATCGCGGCAGGCGCGGACGCGCTCATCGTCCATGCCCGCAAGGCGTGGCTACAAGGGCTCTCGCCGCGCGAGAACCGCGACATTCCCCCGCTCGACTATGACCGCGTGCGCCGCCTGAAGGCGCGCCTGCCCCATGTTCCCATCGCCCTGAACGGCGGCCTTTCGACGCTGGAGCAGGCCCAGGCCGAAAGCGCGGGGCTCGACGGGGTGATGCTCGGCCGCGCGGCCTATCAAAATCCGGAACTGCTGCTTGGGGTCGATCCGCTGTTTTATGGCGATGCGCCCCCGCACGCCGACGCCTTCGCGGCGGTGGATGCCTTCGAGCCTTATATCGCCGCCCATCTGGAAGCCGGCGGGCGCCTGCACGACATCACCCGCCACATGCTCGGCCTGTTCACCGGCAAGCCCGGTGCCCGCACCTTCCGCCGTCGGCTGTCCACCGAGGGGATCGCGCCCGGCGCCGGGCTGGAGGTGCTGCGCGCCGCGCTCAACGACGTACGTCGCGCGCCGCGCAGCGCTGCCGCCTGACATCTGGACAGGACCGTCGGTTCGGGCGCAGTTTGGCGCCCCATCCCGCCGGCTTTCCCCCGCGCATCCCTCCCTTCGAGGCCGCCTTCATGCTTTCCTCCATCCCCTGGAGCGAACTCGCCTATCTGACGTTGGCACTGCTGGTCGGTGGGATTGTGACTGGCCTGCTCGCCGGACTTCTGGGGGTCGGCGGCGGCGCGGTGATCGTGCCCGTGCTGTATGAGGTGTTTCGCATCATCGGCGTCGCCGAGGACATCCGCATGCAATTGTGCGTCGGCACCTCGCTCGCCATCATCGTGCCCACCTCGCTCCTGTCCTATCGCGCCCACAAGGCGCGCGGCGCGGTGATGGAAGGCGTGCTGAAGACCTGGAGCCTGCCGGCTATACTCGGAATTATCGCGGGTAGCGCCATCGCGGCGTTCCTCGACGGCTGGATTCTCCAGGCGGCCTTCGTGGTGATCGCGAGCTTGATGGGCCTCAAGGCCCTGCTCGGCCGCGCCGAGTGGCGCCTCGGCACCCAATTGCCGGGCAGGGCTGTCATGTGGGGCTACGGCTTCTTCATCGGCCTTGCGGCCTCGCTCATCGGCATCAGCGGCGGCGGCATCTCCAGCATCATTCTTGGGCTGTACGGTGTGCCCATCCATGCTGCCGTCGCCACCTCGGCCGGCATCGGCATGCTGATTCCCATTCCCGGCATCATCGGCTATGCGGTGGCCGGCTGGCCTCACATGTCGGACCTGCCACCCTTTTCCATCGGCTATGTCTCGGCGCTGGGCTTCGCCTGCATGGCGCCGGTGAGCGCGCTGACAGCGCCGTTCGGCGCGCGCCTCGCCCACCGCCTGTCGCGCCGAACGCTGGAAATGGGCTTCGGCCTGTTCCTGCTGGTCATGGCGCTGCGGTTCCTCATCGCCATCATCCTGGGATAGGTCCGCTGGGATAGGTTCAGCGGACCCCGCCTTCACCAGGTGCTGTGGAAGCCGGCCGTGATGCTGCGATTGATCTCGGTGCCGGTGTCGGCCACGGTGGTGGTGAGCACCAGCGGGCCGATCAGATTCTGCTGGGCGCTCAGCGAGGGCAGCCAGGTGTGGCGATCGCTGGCGACGGAGGTGCCGAGGCTGAACCGGGTCCCGGTCTCGTGCACGTTGAGGCTCAGGGATTTATCGCTGCTCCACCCCTCGCCGGAGGAGGTGGGGGCGAGCGTCACAGCATAGCTGTCGCTGACCTGCGCGCTGATATGGCCGCCCAGGTCCCATTCGCGCGAAAAGCTCGTGCCGAGCTGGCTCTTGTCCTGAAGCGGGTCGAGCCGCACGTCCACCGCGCCCTTGTCCCAGAACAGCAGGTTCGAGACGCCCGGCATCGCGACCTTCGCCCAGGCGACCGCGCCGGAAGTGTCGGTTGCGTTCCAGGGCAGGTTGGAACGCGGCTGCACCACCGTGACCGGAGCGGCGGAAACGGAGAGGTCGACGCCAAACTCGGCGGCGCTCCATCCGTTGAGCGCGCCGGCCGCCGTCACCGAGGCGGAACCATCGGCATTGGTCGTGCGCGAAACGCGGGTCGAGACCTCCTGCGCGGCGGCGGGGGCGCTGCCCACGGCCACGAGGAGCAAGGGCACGCATACGGGCGCGAAGGCACGGGGCAAACGGGCTTGCGGCATGTCGTCTCCGTCGATGCGGCACCGCCACGGCCCGAGGGCACGCAGCATTGCCTCAACTTCCAGATCCCAGCCCACCCCAATAGGCCAGAGGCAGGTTAAAGGAATCTTCCCGCAGCGCAATATGCCCCAGCCCCATCCCCCGCTCCTTGCCGAGCGCCCCATTACCGAGCGCCCATGCAACGATCGCATGTCTCGCGCCGACGGCGCCCGCGCGGCCAACTTGCTGGGACGCGCTGGCGCGGCTATCCCCGCCCGAAGGAGACAAAAATGACGCCACCCCGCGAACCCTCTGCCGACGCCACCCATGCCCTGCTGCTGCGCATCGCCGACGCCCTTGAGCGTCTCGCGCCGCCATCCCTGCTCACGCCCGATTTCGAAGCGGCGGACGCCTTCGTGTGGCACACCCAGCCGAACCGCTTCGAGCCGGTGAAGCACGTCAATCGCGTGGACATGGAGCTGCTTCAGGGCATCGACCGGGTGCGTGACCAACTTGTGGACAACACCGAGCGCTTCGCCCGCGGCCTGCCCGCCAACAACGCCCTGCTCTGGGGCGCGCGCGGCATGGGCAAAAGCTCGCTGGTGAAAGCCTCCCACGCCCATATCAACCAAACCGTGCTCGGCCCTGAAGCCGGCGGGCGGCGGCTGAAGCTGGTGGAAATCCATCGCGAGGACATCGAGACCCTGCCGGTCCTGATGTCGCTGGTGCGCGGCTCTCACCATCGCTTCATCGTGTTCTGCGACGATCTCTCCTTCGATGGCGACGACACCACCTACAAGTCGCTGAAGGCGGTGCTGGAAGGCGGCATCGAGGGGCGGCCGGACAATGTGATCTTCTACGCCACGTCCAACCGGCGCCACCTGCTGCCGCGCGACATGATGGAGAATGAGCGCTCCACCGCCATCAATCCCGGCGAGGCCGTGGAGGAGAAGGTTTCGCTCTCCGATCGCTTCGGCCTGTGGCTCGGCTTCCACAAATGCAGCCAGGACGAATATCTGGAGATGGTCGCCGCCTATGTGGCGCACCACAAGATTCCGATGACCGAGGACAAATGGCGTCCGCTGGCACTGGAATGGGCGACCACGCGCGGGTCGCGCTCGGGCCGTACCGCCTGGCAATTCGTGCAGGATCTCGCCGGCCAGCTCGGCGTGGCGCTCGCCCCGACGGCCGGCTGACGCCGCCGCCCATGAAAAAGGCCGGCTCGCAGGAGCCGGCCTTTTCTTTTGCGTGCAGCCGAAACAGCCTCAGTTCCGGGTGACGATGCAGGTGCCGCCCTGGGCCTGGAGCGCGTTGCAGAGGTTGTTCGCTTCCTCGCGCGTCGAGAACGGGCCAACCTGGGCCCGGTAATAAATGCCCTTGTCGCCGAGATCGGCGCGGCGGACCGTCGCCTTATAGCTGCCGAGCAGCTGAGGATACCGGCCCTGGAGCACCTTCCAGGAGCCCATGGCGTCGTTTTCGGACTTCTGCGAGGACACCTGCACCACATACGCGCCATTGGCGACTGCGGCAGGAGCGGCGGCGGCGGGCGCAGCCGCGGAAGCCGCGCCGACGGCCGCTGTGGTGACGGTCTTCGGCGCGGGGGCGCCGGTGGGCAGCGGATTTTGCATCGGCGCATAGGCCGTGGGCGCAATTCCGGGTGGCAGCGCCGAAGCGACCGGAGCGGAGTTTTCGACCAGGCTGCCGTCGGCCCGCACGGCCATGGTCTTCACCCGCTTCGGCTCGGTCGACGGGGTTCCGGCGGCGGCCGGCGGCGCACCGGCGGCGGCAGCTGCCGCTGCGGCGGCGGCGTTCACGTCCATCGGCTGCTCCTCGCGGGGCACGACGCGTTCCGTGCCGGGCGCACCGCCCACGCGGTCATAAATCAGCTTCTGCCCGTCGGCACCGGTCGTGGGCGTGGGACCCGCCACCTTGGTCGGCGCACTGTCCGCCTTGATGACCGGCGGTGGCTCGCCGCTCGTCGAGGATCCGCCGCTTCCCATCATGCGATAGGCGAACAGCCCCCCCGCCGAGGCGACGCCGATGCCGACCACGGACGCCACGATGATCAGCGCCATGCGGCCCTTGCGCTGGCGCGGCTCGGTTTCATAGACCTCCTCGGCGTGAGGCGGCATGTACCCCTCCTCGCCATAGGCGGGGTCGTAGGTGTCGTCATAATCCTCATAGCCGTCACCCTGGGCGGCGCCGCCATAGGCGTAACCGGCCTGGGCGTCCTCCTCCTCGTCCGCATAGCGGGCGGCGGGCGCGGGCGGCTCGCTCGGACGGGACGGCGCGGCCGGGCGGGGATCGTACTCGTCCTGAAGCTGGCGGCCCTCGGCGCGGCGGGAGAGCGAACCATAGCCGAGGCGCACCGACGTGCGGCTCTGCTCGGCGGCGACCTCCTGCTCCAGCGCTTCCCAGCTGGCCTGCGTATCCTGAGCGCGGGGATCCTGAAGGCGGGGATCCTGTTGACGCGGATCCTGGCTACGGGCGCGGGGCGCCATGTCCTCGGCCGGCGTGGCGCGGCCGGAGGGCTCGGGAGCGGCGCCGTCGCGAGCGCCACGGCGGCCCGGCTGCCAATCCTCGAACCGGCGCTCCACCGGCGGGGCGGGAAACTGCGGGGCCTGTGCAGGCTCCGGACGGGCCGCGCGGGCGCGGGGCGCGGGCGCCGGGGGCGGCTGGTCCTGCCCCATCTCCGCGAAATCGGCGAACGGGTCCTGATCGCCGATCAGCCGTGCCAGTTCCGCCAGCGCGTCTTCATTGCGCGGACGGCGAGAAGCGGGAGTCGCGGCCGCCGACGGCGCCTGACTGGCGTATTCGTCATCGCGCCGGTAGCGCAAGCTGCTTTCGTCGCCCATGTGGCCTCAATCGTGTTTGGTAGGACCGGAACTCCGCACCCTCCAAACCCAACCTTACGGCACACGGGTCGGAACGGACGACGCGGTCACTTCAATTCCTGAACAGCCTCAACCCCCAGCACCAACAGCCCGGAAGCGAGCACCGCTGCCACGCCGTGAACCAAGGCCAGACGTGCTAAGGTCAATTCTCGATCATTCTCCATAATGAAGCGTAAATGTGGCAATTCATTTCCGCGATTCCACTGCCCGTGAAAATCGCTGGCCAAATCGTGCAAATAAAAGGCGATCCGGTGGGGTTCGCGCGCGGCGGCGGCCTGTTCAACGAGCCGCGGCCATGCCGCGAGGCGCGCGAGTAGCCCCAACTCCCCCGGATCGTCCAGCCGCTCCAGCGGAGCGTGGGCATAAACTTCCGCTGTTTCCGGCAAAGATGCAATCTGTTCTTTGGCTTTGCGCAGGATCGAATGGGCGCGGGCGTGCGCATACTGCACGTAGAAGACCGGATTTTCCCGAGACTGCTCGATCACCTTGGCGAGATCGAAGTCCAGCGGCGCGTCATTCTTGCGGAACAGCATCATGAAGCGCACCGCGTCGCGGCCGACCTCGTCCACCACCTCGCGCAAGGTGACGAAGGAGCCCGCGCGCTTCGACATGCGCACCGGCTCGCCATTGCGATACAACCGCACCAGCTGGCACAATTCCACGTCCAGGCTCGCCTGGCCGCCGGTCACGGCCTTCACCGCCGCCTGCATGCGCTTGACATAGCCGCCATGGTCGGCGCCCCACACGTCGATCATGCGACGGAAGCCGCGATCGAACTTGTCCTTGTGATAGGCGATGTCGCCGGCAAAATAGGTGTAGCTGCCGTCCGACTTCACCAGCGGGCGATCCACGTCGTCACCGAAATCGGTGGAGCGGAACAGGCTCTGCTCGCGATCCTCCCAATCCTCGATCGGCGCGCCCTTGGGCGGCGGCAGGCGGCCTTGGTACACCTCGCCCGAACGGCGCAGCTGCTCGATCATCAGGCCGACCCGGTCGGCGCCCACGGTCAGCGAGCGCTCGGAGAAGAACACGTCGAACTCGATGCCCAGCGCGGCGAGATCGGCGCGGATCATCACCATCATGGCACCGATGGCGAAGCTGCGGAACACCGGAAGCCATTCGCTCTCGGGCGCCTCCAGGAACGCGCCGCCGTGCATTCCGGCCAGTTCCTGGCCTACGGGAACGAGATAGTCGCCCGGATAGAGGCCGTCGGGAATTTCCGCCGCCTCGCCGGTGGCCGCCTCGCGATAGCGCAGGAACACCGAGCGCGCGAGCACGTCCACCTGGGCGCCGGCATCGTTGATGTAATATTCCCGCGTCACCTTGTAGCCGGCAAACGCCAGCAGGCTCGCCATGGCATCGCCGAACACAGCGCCGCGGCAATGGCCCACATGCATGGGGCCGGTGGGATTCGCGGACACATATTCCACGTTCACCGGAACGTTATCGCCCATGGTGGAGCGGCCGAAATCGCGACCCGCGCGCAGGATGGCGGCGAGCACCACCGGCCAGAAGGCGGCATCCAGGGTCAGGTTGATGAAGCCGGGGCCGGCCACATCCACCTTGGCCACGCGCGGCACGGCGGCGAGCTTGGCGGCGATGCGCTCGGCGAGATCGCGCGGCTTCATGCCGGCGTCCTTGGCGAGCACCATTGCGGCATTGGTGGCGAGATCGCCATGGGTCGGATCGCGCGGCGGCTCCACCACGATGCGGCCGAGATCGAGACCCTCGGGCGTGCGGCCTTCCCCCAACTGGCCCTGGCGGGCAAGCTCGGCGACGGCTTCTCGCACGTGATCGGCGAAGATCGCGTAGACGTTCATGGGGCATTCCAATGTGGTGAGAGCACGGGGCGCCTAACGCAAATCCGGCGTCGAGTCAAAATAGCGGGCGTGCTGGTCCAGGGCATAACGGTCGGTCATGCCGGCGATATAATCGGCGACGCGGCGGATCAGGCGGGGCGTGTCGGAGGGGTCGATGTCGCGCCGCCAGTCGGGGGGCATGTCGTCCGGGGCGCTCAGGAAATGGGCGAACAGGTCGCGCACCACCTGCGCCGCGTCGGCCATGATGCGGTTGACGCGTTCATGCCGATACATGCGCGGAAACAAAAATCCCTTGATCGCCGCCTCCGCCGCCTGCACCTCGGCGGAAAAGCCCACGAGCGGCCGGCCCAGCGCCCGCACCTCCTCGACGCTGGCGACCCCCGCCGCCGCGGCG
This sequence comes from Roseixanthobacter finlandensis, assembly GCF_043195105.2. Classification (NCBI taxonomy): domain Bacteria; kingdom Pseudomonadati; phylum Pseudomonadota; class Alphaproteobacteria; order Hyphomicrobiales; family Xanthobacteraceae; genus Roseixanthobacter; species Roseixanthobacter finlandensis. The sequence continues at coordinate 2,666,218 of NZ_CM195536.1, forward strand.
CGCCGGTCGGTCTCGCACACCACATCCTCGATGAAGCGGGTGATGACCCGGCGCATCATCTCATAGGCGGTGCGGTTTTTGTCGAGCGCCGGCCACAGCGCACGCACCTCGGCGAGCGCGTCGCCCACCAGCGGCAGGCCGGCGAGATCCTCCAGCGCGAACAGACCGGCGCGCAGGCCGTCGTCGATGTCGTGCACGTCATAGGCGATGTCGTCGGCGAGCGCGGCGGCCTGCGCCTCGGGGCCGGCATGGCTCCACAATTCCAGATCCTGGGCGGCGGAATGGACGGTCACCGCATGGGGCAGGCCGGCGGCATAGCGCCCGATGCCCCTGCCCTGCCGGTCGGTCATCGGGCCATTGTGCTTGATGATGCCTTCCAGCGTCTCCCAGGTGAGATTGAGCCCGTCGAAGGCCGCGTAGCGCCGTTCCAGGCGGGTCACCATGCGCAGCGACTGGGCATTGTGATCGAACCCGCCATGGGCCTGGAGGCACACGTCGAGCGCGCGTTCCCCAGCATGGGCGAACGGGGGATGGCCGAGATCATGGGCAAGGCCCAGCACCTCCGCCAGATCCTCGTCGAGCCCGAGCGCGCGGGCGATGGAACGCGCCACCTGCACCACTTCCAGCGTATGGGTGAGGCGGGTGCGGAAATGGTCGCCTTCATGAAACACGAAGACCTGGGTCTTGTGCTTCAGCCGGCGGAAGGCCGTGGAATGGATGACGCGGTCGCAATCGCGGCGAAACACATTGCGGCTGCCCTCCGGCTCGGGATGCAGCCGGCCACGGGAACGCAGGGGGTCACTGGCGTAGGATACGCGCGGGGTCGATCCCAAAACCGCCATCACCACCCCTATGCCCTTTAATTTACGCGCGGCCGCACTTAACTATCATGTCGAACACTGATCAACCGTCGAAGGCCGCCATGTCCAGCGCCGTGACACCACAGACCGCTTCTTCTCCCCCGCCCGCTCCGGGTCCCTTCATCGTCACCGACAGCGCGGCCCGCCGCGTGGCGCAGATCCTCGCTGGCGAAGCGCCGGAAAGCGCGCTGCGGGTCAGCGTCGAGGGCGGCGGCTGCTCGGGCTTCCAATATCGCTTCGATGTCACGCAAAATCGGGACAGCGAGGATCTGGTGATTGAGCGCGCGGGCGCCACCATCCTGGTGGACAAGGTTTCGCTCGATTATCTCGCGGGCTCGCGCCTCGATTTCGTCGATGACCTGATCGGCGCGGCGTTCAAGATCGACAATCCGCAGGCCACCTCCTCCTGCGGCTGCGGCACCAGCTTTTCGCTCTGATTCCGGGCGCGGGGCACCGCGTTTCGCGGCACCGCCGCGTTCGCGGGCAAGCGTCCAGCGCGATGAAGTCTTAAGTCGCGGCGGCGGTCGCGGGCTTGGCGTTTTTGCGCCGTAGCCAATTGGTCACGCGCACTTCCAGCACCCTCTGGCTTGCCCAGGCGAGTGCGAGGCTGGGCGGTAGCGCGAGCGCGAAGAAGATCGGCATCGACCAGTTCCCCGCCAGCGCGACCACGCCGGATTTGTAGAGGCCGAGCTTCACGAACGCCATGGCGATGGGGTGCCAGAGATAGAAGCTGTAGCTGATGGTGCCCATCCACAGCATGGCCGGCGTCCGCAGGATGCGTCCGAGAACCCCCGCGCCTGACGACATGCCGATGAACAGGATATAGGCCAGCAGGAGCGAGAGCGGCATCAGCAGGCTGCGCCAGTCGGCAAACGTGAGGAAGGCGAGCAGCGTCAGCTTCTTGGTCGCGGCGATCTCGATCACCGTGTGCCAGACCGCCAGGAACGCGACCAGCGCCAGCAGCGAAAACCGCGTACCGGCCCAGCGGGCAAGCGGCGGCACGGCGTTCAGCGCGACCAAGACGCCGGGAATGAACATCAGCGCCGGTGTGTGGATCCACAGCAGCGGCGCGGCCGCCGCGATCGGCAGCGCATAGCCCCAGCGGCCCATGAGCGCATACAGCGCAAAGCCAGAGGCGCACACAAGATAGAACGCGAACTCGTAGCTCAGCGACCATGCGGCCGGGTGGATCAGCGGAACCGGGACCACCGGCGGCATGGCCAGCAGGTTCGCCGGCAGCGCGGCGATCAATGCCATGGGCGGCACCCCTTCCGGGCGCCCGCCGGCGATATTCATGGCGAGGAAGATCACCACCGTCACCCACAGCACCGGGAAGATGCGGGTGGAGCGATTCCACAGGAAAGCGGCGGCACTGCGCGAACGGCGCAGCGACCCGATGATCACGATACCGCTGATGCCGAAGAACAATTCCACCGAGTGGGACAGGCTCATCAGGGCGAAATGCAGCGGACCGACGGTCACGGCGGCGGGCGCCGGCAGGGCCGAATTGATGACGTGATAGAAGAAGATCATGGCGCAGAACAGGCCGCGCGCGCCCTGGATATTGGCATTGAGCGCATGGCCGGACAGCATGCCGCCCGCCGGGTCCGGCGCGGAGGAAATCTGTGCCGGTTCGCCGCCCACGCTCGCCCCGCTGTCTGCCCGCGCGGCGATTCACCGTGCGTGAAGCAAGCACCTAGCACCAATCGCGGCGCCGCATCAGCCGCGCCGCGAAAAATCCGCCGGGCGGCTCAGTCCGGCGATTTCAGGTGCAGCGGCCAGGCGCCGTTCAGGCAAGCGAACATGCGTTCCGTGCGGGCGATGATCAGCAGGTCCGGCTTGAAATTATAGATGTCCGCATAATCGAAATCACACGCGCCGAAGGTGGTGCGGCTGAAATGCATCCACCCGGCCTCGGAGACGGGGGTGTAGCCGAACAAAGCGGGCCAGATGTCGACCGTGTAGGAATCGCCGACCACCAGCACGCGCGGGCCTTCCTTGCGGTAGCGGATCACATAGCCATTAAAGCCGCGCGCCTCGTGCTGGAGCCGCAGGGCCGGGTCCGGCTCCTTCTTGATGCCGGGCGGCAGGCGCAATTCATAGTTCATGTCCGGCAAGGGCGGCTTGAGGCGCAAGGTGCGCGCGAGGTCGCCTATCAGCATGGGCTGAAGCGGACCGATCACCTTTTTCACGTCGAGCTGCCAATCGGGATGCCCAGCCGCCGCGACGGTGGCGTTGAAGGCCAGGACCGCGCTGAGGCTGGTCCAATGGGTGTCATTGGGCAGATAGCGGCGCGCGTCGGGCGAGGCCCTGAGCACCTTGCGCAGATCCACGGCCGTGATGCCGGCCTTGGCGAGCCCCTGGAGCATAAGAGTATATTCGGTCGTGCGTTGCGGCACGCGGTCCTGCCATGCGGGCAGATTTTCCGTATCCACCGACTGCGTATTGGGCGGCAGGGCAACCACCATCTTTACGCCATGGGGCGCGAGATGGTCGCGCAGGCTTTCCATCAGCTCGACGAAGCGGTTCACCGCGCCCGTGCGCACCAATTGTCCGGCCGATTGCTCGGGCGCGCGCTGGCCGGACCAGAACATCTGACCGTTGCGGCCGAAATAGACGTTTTTGGTATCCGGCGAATGGACCAGGTCGCGCAATTCCCGGCGGGCCATCGGCATGGTCGCGCGGAATCCGAAATTGTCCTGAAGATAAAGCCCGGCAGCCTGAAGCTGTCCGTGCATGCGGCCGAACCAGCTGGCATCGGGCTTGGCACCGCCGCGCCAGATGCCGCGGCCGAGAGGATCCGGCACCACATTGCTCAGCAGGAGGGCCACAAGGATACCCATGATGAGGATGCCCATGTAGCGGCGATACGAAACGAGCAAGCCAAAGCCTCACAGTCACGGATCAGGATGCCGACGCCAAAGCCGCGATATGCGGCCTCAAAGCCTCATTCACATGGGCCGTCATCGGCACAAAGATCAACAATCCTCTGGTTTCCGAATGCAAACAGTGTTTCCCGCGGTGTAAACGGCCTCAATCGGGCGGCGGCGGCAGATTGTCGGGCCATTTGTTCTTCAGGCACGGAAACAGCCGCTCGGTGCGCGCGATGATCAGCACGTCGGGATTGAAATCGCGGATATCGGCGAAATCGAAATCGCAGGCGCCCGAGGAGAAGCGGCTGAAGTGCATCCACCCCACCTCGGCCACCGGGGTAAAGCCGAACAGGCCGGGCCATTGGGTGGCGGTATAGGAATCGCCCACCACCAGCACGCGCGGTCCGCTCTCGCGGAAGCGGATGGCATAGGGCGTGAACTGGCGCGATTCGGTCTTCAGGCGCAGCGCCGGATGGGGCCGCTTGACCCAGGCCGGATCGAAATTGAGGCGTTGGTTTTCATCGGCCAGGGGCGTCTTGATCCGCAGCAGGCGCGCAAGATCGCCCTGCGGGATCGGCTCCATCGGCCCCACGGCTTTGCTCAGATCCACCTGCCAGTCGGGATGGCCGGCGGCCACCATGGTGGCATTGAACGCGATGGCCGCGCTCATATGGGTCCAATGGGTGTCGTTGGGCAGGTAATGGCGCACGCCCGGCGCGGCCTTCAGCACCGCGCGCAGATCCACGGCGGTGATGCCGTCCTTCTGGAGGTCCGCCAGCATGAGCGAATATTCGGTCGGGCGCGGACGCACATATTTGTACCAGGTGGGCAGATCGTTCACGTCCACAGTCTGGGCATTGGGCGGGATGGCGACCACCAGCTTGGTGTGGGGAAGCCGGTCCTGCATCGCCTTCATGAGGGCGACGAAGCGCTCCACCGCGTGCACCCGGTACAATTGCCCGGCGGTCTGCTCCGGCGCGCGCTCGCCCGACCAGAACATCTGTCCGTTGGGCCCGATGTAGAGGATCGTGGTGTCCGGCGACCAGACCAGATCCCGCAAGGTCCGCCGGACCACCGGCATGGAGGCGCGAAAGCCGAAATTATCCTGAAGATAGAAGCCGAAGCTGCGCAGATTGCCGTGGAGGCGCTGGAAGAATCCCGCATCCTCGCGCGGCAGGCCGCGCCAGGTGTGGAAGCCCAGCGGATCGGGAATGAGATTGCTGAGCAGCAGCAGCGTCAGGATGCCCATCACCAGGGCACCCATGTAGCGGCGATAGGAGACCAGCAGTGCCATGCCTCAGAACCGATAATAGAGGAAGGGCGTGCCCATTCCGCCACCGATCCACACCACGCTGAACAGCATCAGCAGGGCGATCATCACATAATCGCCGACAGCGAGCAGCGGTTTCATCGCCGGCGACCAGCGGATGCGCGGCCACTTCCACAGGCCGATGATGCCGCCGACCACCAGAGCGGCGATCGACAGCGGATACAGGCCGAAGCCGAACGCAACGCTGTATCCGCCCACGCCATTGAAGCCGAACAGGCCCTGGAACATGGCGATGGCGCCATCGAAGGTCTCGGCGCGGAACCAGACCCAGCCGAGAAACACCGCCAGCAGCGTGTAGATATGGGCGAATGCGGCCGGCATGCGCTTCAATATCTTGCCGAGCCCGGCGCGCTCGATCACCAGGAAGGCGCCGTGATGGGCGCCCCAGATGACGAAATTCCAGCTCGCCCCGTGCCACAGGCCGCACAGCAGGAACACCGCCCACAGATTCGCATAAGTGCGCACCACGCCGCGCCGGTTGCCGCCGAGCGTGATGTAGACGTAGTCCCGCAGCCAGGACGACAGGCTCATGTGCCAGCGGCGCCAGAAATCGGTGATGCTGAGCGAGGCGTAGGGAATGCGGAAATTGCGCGGCAGGGTGAATCCCACCATCACGCCCAGGCCCACCGCCATGGCGGAATAGCCGCCGAAGTCGAAATAGATCTGAATCGCGTAGGCATAGACCCCGGTCCACGCCTCCAGCAGCGTCGGATGGGAGGTGCCGTCGAACACGGCGTCCACCATGCGCGCGACCTCGTCGGCGATCAGCACTTTCCAGGCGAGGCCGAGCGCGAACAGCCGCGCGCCGGCGGAGAAGCGGCCCCAGGTGGTGCGCCGGTCCGACAATTGATGCGCGACAAGCGAATATCGCACGATCGGACCCGCCACCAATTGCGGGAACATGGTCATGTATAGAATGAATTCCCACGGATCACGATTGGCGCGCACCCGGCCCTTATAGATATCCGCGATGTAGGAAATCGCATGGAACGAGTAGAATGAAATACCAAGCGGCAGGGCAATATTTGGATTTACGATATAAATTCCAAGCGGATGCAGGAGGAAATCGAGATTGTCGATCAAGAATCCGGTATATTTGAAAAATCCGAGCATCAGGACATTGAAGATCACGCCCAGAATGAGAAAACGCTTGCGCCGCGCGCCCTCATTTTTGTCGACCGCCAAAGCGACATAATAATTCACGGCGATCGAAAACAGCAGAATCAAAAGGTGCGGCGTGTATCCGACTGAATAAAAAATCAGCGAGAAGACAACGAAAATAAAATTCTTCGTCTTGATCTGCTTCGCCGAAAAATACAGCAGCAGGAAGAGCGGAAGAAAATAGAATAGAAACTGAATGGATGCGAAGGTCATACGATCGGGGCCGGCAGGGTCACGAGAAGGGGTCCGAAATGGCATCCTTTCGCCCGTCAGGCAAGCCTCAATCCTAGTTTGCGCGACGGCAGCTCTGCACTATCCTGCCTATTCTCTCGGGAGTGTGACCGATGCGTATCGCCACCTGGAACGTAAACTCCATCCGCCAGCGGCTGGACCATGCCGTGCGCTGGCTGGGCGAGGCGCAGCCCGACGTCGTGTGCCTGCAGGAAATCAAGTGCCAGACCGAGGCCTTCCCCCGCGAACCGTTCGAGGCGCTCGGCTATAATGTTTCCGTGCACGGGCAGAAGACCTTCAATGGTGTGGCCATGCTCTCCAAGCTGCCGCTGGAGGACGTGACCCACGGGCTCGCCGGCAATGAAGAGGATGTCCAGGCCCGCTTCATCGAGGCCGTCATCTCCACCAAGGGCGGCGCGGTGCGCGTGTGCTGCATCTATCTGCCCAACGGCAATCCGGTCGGCACGGAAAAATATCCCTACAAGCTCAATTTCATGGAGCGCCTGCACGCCTTCGCCGCCGACCGGCTCGCGCTGGAGGAGCCGCTCTTGCTGTGCGGGGATTTCAATGTGATTCCGGCCGAGGCCGATGCGGCGGACCCTTCCGCCTGGGTCAATGACGCCCTGTTCCTGCCGCAGACGCGGGAGGCGTTCCGCGCGCTCACCCATCTCGGGCTGGTGGATGCGGTGCGGGCGACCTCGGACAGCGCCAAGCTCTACAGCTTCTGGGATTATCAGGCCGGCGCCTTCCAGCGCGACCTCGGCATCCGCATCGACCATCTGCTGCTGTCGCCCCAGGCGGCCGATACGCTGATCGCGGCCGGCATCGACAAGCACGTGCGGGCCTGGGAAAAGCCGTCCGATCACGTGCCGGTGTGGGTGGATCTCAAGATCGCGGCCTGATCACACCGCGGGCTCGGCGCTGGGGAAGCGGTTTCGGGGCAAAACCGCCCTACCCGGCGCTCAAACCGCGTCGCGCGCTCAGCGCTGTGCGGTCTTCAGCCATTGTTCGAGATATTGTAGCGCCTGTGCGCGTTCCTCGGGCGTCGCCTCGGCGAAGGCGTCCTCATAAAGGTCGACCACCCATTTGTCCTGCGGGGCAGCGGCCCCGTCGCGGGCGAGGGTCAGCCACATCAGGCCGCGGGCGCCCTGCCGGTTGATGCCGTCGTCGCCCCGGAACAGCATGTTGCCGAGCAGCGCCTGGGCCTCATACTGCCCCTTCTGGGACGACAGGATGAGCCAGCGCGCCGCCTGACGTGGGTCGCGCGGCGTGCCGACGCCGTCCAGATACATCTTGCCGAGCCGATACTGGGCTTCCGAATCCCCGAAATAGGATGCGGCATAGGAATACATGTCGCGGGCGCGCCCCGCGTCCCGCCGCACCGACGAATTGGGTATGCCATGGAGATAATAGCCGCCGAGCGCCACGAACGCGCTCGCGACAAACCGCGCCTGGGCGGTGCCGGGATAATCCTCGGCATGGCTGTTGGCGACCCGGCTGAAATATTCGAACGCCTTGATGTCGTCGCGCTTCACGCCATCGCCGTCGGCATACATGCGGCCCAGCTTCCATTGGGCGGCGGGGTGGCCCTGGTCGGCGGCATAGCGCAGGGCATCCACGCCCTTGGCGGTCTGGCCGAGCCGCAGCGCCTGCGCGCCGGAGCGGAACGCCTCGTCCACCGGCCGCACGCCGGGGGTGACGGGCACATTGGCCGGCGGCGTCAATTGCTCGGGCACGGTGTGGTCCGATTGGGCATTGCCGTCGAACGCGAGCGCGGGGCTCGCCAGCACGCCACACAGCAGCAGCGCCGCCGCGAACGTCTCCCGATACGGACGTTTCTCCGGCTGGGACGCGCAGATGCAACGCCCGACACGGGACGCGCGACGCTTCAGCAGGGACTGGCTCTTGCTAACCATGATCGCGGAAAGATGCCATGGCGGGGGGGCGAGATCGGGGCCGCGCCAAGGCCAAGCCGAGGATTCTCCTGGGCGCCCCTGTGCTTTTGCCGCAATCAATAGACCGCAACCGGCCTTATGCCCTGTCATCCGGGATCACCCTCGACGTGGCGGCCGGAAAGACTTTCCGAGCAACTGAACGCGCCACGTGCAGAGCTTCGATTACACGCGGTTTTGTGGCGGCTTCGCGGCGCGCGCCGCCGCAGGCCGGGTCCGTGGCTGGAATGCTTCCAGGTGTTGCTCACCTGTCACAGTTTTCGGCCCGGACGAACCGGGCCGAAATCACGTCACGCGGTGCGGGACAATTGCGCGATGGCGGAGAGAACCTTCTCCTTGCGCGCGAGATATTCCTCGCGCTTCTCGCGCTCGGCCTCGACCACCTCCTCGGGCGCCCGCGCGACAAACGAAGCATTGGAAAGCTTGGCGTCGATGCGCGCGACTTCCTGGTCGAGCTTGCCGTCTTCCTTGCGCAGGCGGGTCAGCTCCTCGGCGAGATCGACGATGCCGGCGAGCGGCAGGGCCGCCACTTCTCCGCGCACCACCATCTGCACCGACTCGCCGGGCATGGCATCGGCGAGCGTGATGTCGGACAGCCGCGCCAACCGGCGGATGGCATCGTCCCACACCTTCGCGCGCAATTGGGTGGCGGCCGAGGCTTCCACCAGCACCAGCGGCACCTGGGCGCCGGCGGGCACGTTCATTTCGGCGCGCACGGAGCGCACCTCGGTGATGAGATCCACCGCCCAGCCCACCTCGGCCTCCGCATCGGGCGCTTCAAGGCCGGAGAGGTCGGGCCAGGGGGCAAGGGCGAGGAGCCCCGCGCGCGCCGGGCCCTGCTCGCCGGTGCGGGCCCACAATTCCTCGGTCAGGAACGGCATGAAGGGGTGCAGCAGCTTCAGCGCCACATCGAGCACGAAGGCCGTGGTGGCGCGCGTCTCGCTCTTGGCCGCGCCGTCGGGACCGGAGAGCACGGGCTTCGCCAGTTCCAGGTGCCAGTCGCAGAACACGTTCCAGATGAAGCGATAGACCGCGCCGGCGGCATCGTTGAAGCGATAGGCGGCGAGCGCGGTCTCAAGCTCGGCCGTCGCGCGGGCGGCTTCGCCCATGATCCAGCGGTTGAGCGTGCCGTCCACCTTAGCGGGGTCGAACCCCTCCACCCGCTCGCAGCCGTTCATCTGGGCAAAGCGCACCGCGTTCCAGAGCTTGGTCGCGAAATTGCGGTAGCCCTCCACGCGCGAGGTGGCGAGCTTGATGTCGCGCCCCTGGGCCGCCATGGCGGCGAGCGTGAAGCGCAGGGCATCGGCGCCATATTGGTCGATGAGGTCCAGCGGGTCGATCACATTGCCCTTGGACTTCGACATCTTCGCCCCCTTTTCGTCGCGGACGAGGGCGTGGATGTAGATGTCCTTGAACGGCACGTCGGGCATGAAATGCAGGCCCATCATCATCATCCGGGCGACCCAGAAGAAGATGATGTCGAAGCCGGTCACCAGAACCGAGGTCGGGTAGAATTTGGCGAGCTCCGGCGTCTCGTCCGGCCAGCCCATGGTGGAGAAGGGCCAGAGCGCGGAGGAGAACCAGGTGTCGAGCACGTCCTCGTCGCGGGTGAGGAAGGCGGCGCGCTTCTCGGCATCGTCGATCAGCGCCTGCGCCTCATCGCCGGTGAGGTTTTCCGCGCCGACATTGTGGGCGAGCGCAGCCTCGAACGCCTGGTCCTCGTCCAGCTCGACGAACACATTACCGAACGGGTCGTACCAGGCCGGGATCTGATGGCCCCACCAGAGCTGGCGCGAGACGCACCAGGGCTGGATATTCTCCAGCCATTCGAAATAGGTCTTTTCCCAATTCTTCGGCACGAAGCCGGTGCGCCCCTCGCGCACGGCCGCAAGCGCCGGCTGGGCCAGCGTCTTGGCGTCCACATACCATTGGTCGGTGAGCCAGGGCTCGATCACCACGCCCGAGCGGTCGCCGTGCGGCACCACATGGGGATGCGGCTCGATCTTCTCCAGCAGATCCAGATTGGTCAGCAACTCGACGATCTGCTTGCGGGCGACGAAGCGATCAGTGCCGTTCAGCAGGGTGAGCACGCCGCCGAAATCGGGATCGTCCACATAAGCGTCGCGGCGGGCGGCGAAGTCATCCTGTATGCCCGACACGTCGATGCGCGCCTCGGCGTCCAGGATGTTGATCATTGGAAGATGATGCCGGCGCCCCACCTCGAAATCGTTGAAATCGTGCGCCGGGGTGATCTTCACCGCGCCCGAGCCCTTCTCGGGATCGGAATATTCATCCGCCACGATGGGAATGCGCCGGCCCACCAGCGGCAGGATGACGAACTTGCCGACCAGATCGGCATAGCGCTCATCCTCGGGATGCACCGCGACCGCTGTATCGCCCAGCATGGTTTCCGGGCGCGTGGTGGCGACCACGATGAAGCGGCCGTCCTCGCCCTCCACCGGATAGCGCAGGTGCCAGAGATTGCCCTTCATCTCGACCGGCTGGACCTCGAGGTCCGAGATCGCCGTGACGAGCTTGGGGTCCCAGTTGACGAGCCGCTTGTCCTTGTAGATCAGGCCCGCGCGATGCAGCTCCACGAACACCTTCAGCACGGCACGGGAGAGGCCCTCGTCCATGGTGAAGCGCTCGCGCGACCAGTCGCAGGAGGCGCCGAGGCGCTTCAGCTGGTTGACGATGGTGCCGCCGGATTCTTCTTTCCAGGCCCACACGCGTTCGATGAAGGCGGCGCGGCCCATCTCGCGGCGGCTCGGTTCCTGGCGCTGGGCCAATTGGCGTTCCACCACCATCTGGGTGGCGATGCCGGCATGATCGGTGCCCGGCTGCCAGAGCACATCCTTGCCGCGCATACGCTCATAGCGCGCCAGCACGTCCTGGAGCGTGTTGTTGAGCGCATGGCCCATGTGCAGCGAGCCGGTGACGTTCGGCGGCGGGATGACAATGGAAAAGCCGGGCGCATCCTTGCGCTCGGGCCGCCCGCACCGGAACGCCTGCGCCTCTTCCCAGGCGGCCGAGATGCGTGCTTCCACGGCGGCGGGATCGAACACTTTTTCCAGCATGCGCAAAGCTCCACGGGCGCGCCGCGCCCGGCATCGTGATCTTGAGACGTGCGCCTTAAAGCCGTACGGCGGCCCCGCCGTCAACGGGGCCGCCGCACAAGGGGCAATTACGGGCTTGCGAAACGGTCAGCGCGCGGTGCGCGACACCCGCTCGATTTCCGCGCGGACCAGCCGTTCGACGATGTCGGGAAGATGGGCGTCCAGCCATTCCTTCAGCATCGGCCGGAGGATCTCCTTCACCAGATCCTCGACCGTGCGCTCATGCGCCGGCAGCACCATGTCGCCCAGCGATTCGAACGCGGCGGCCACCACCGCATCGACGGAGGGCGACAGAAGATCCTTGCGGCGCGGGGCATCGCCGAACGGGCGGGCTGCCGATTCCGAAGCGCGCGGCGCGACCGGACGGGTTGCGCCGTCGCCACGGGGGGCGGCGGGTTGCGCCGGCTGAGTGTGGGGCGTGCGAATGGGGGCGCCACCTGAAGCGGGATAATCGGCCATGTCCTCATCCTCGCGATACGGTGTGGCGGCTCCGGCGTCCATCTCATCCCACCCGCCGGCCGCATCGTCATAGCGATCAAGGCCGGGCGCGAACGGGTCCGCGAACGGGTCGGCCTCCGGGAGATGGCGCGTCGCGCTCTCGCGGCCGGTGGCCGCGTCTCGCGGCAGCTGGGGACGGGCCACCGCCGGACGCGCATCCTCCGCGCCATAGCCATTCTGGCGGGGCATGTCCGGCCTGGAGGCGTCCGGCCGTGCGAAATCCTGCCGGTTGGGCTCCTGGCGGAAGGGCTCCTGTCTGGCGCTCTCTTGCCGCGCCGAATCTTGCCGGCCTCCGTCCTGACGCAGCGGATCGGGGCGCGCAGATTCGGGGCGGGAAGCCTCCCCGCGACGGGGCGGCTCCGGGCGGGCCGAGGGTGCGAAGCGCGTGTCGTCGCCCAGCCCGCGACGGGGCGGGATGTCCTTTGCGGGCGGAGCGGCCTCGCGCCGGGTGGGGGAATCGTCGTCCGAGATGATCCGGCGGATGGAGGCCAGGATCTCGTCCATGGAGGGTTCTTGCGGCTTCGGGTTTGCGGACATGTCTCGACCTCGGCCGAAGACGTCCTTCAAACCGCGCGCAACGCTACGATTAATCAGGGACGCCAGAATCGCACCTATCTTTCAGCATGGCATCACGACGCGCCCCGGCGATCAAGCCCGCCGGCGCATCCGGCTCATTTTCCGTCGGGTGTGCGCAGCCCGAACCAGCTGTCACGCACCTGCTGATAGTGCACCTTCGGGTCGTAGACCGGAACCTTTAGCCCCATCGACACCGCATCCAGCTTGCCGATCACCGACACCAGCGAATAAGCCGCCACCACCCGGTCGCGCTGGGCGATCACCAGGGCCGACTTGGAATTGGTCAGGTCGGTCTGCGCATTCAGCACGTCGGTGGTGGTGCGCTGGCCGACGCGCCATTCCTCGCGCACGCCTTCGAGGGCGAGCGTATTGGCGGCGACCTGAGACTGCGCCGCCTCGATCTGCGCCTTGGCCGCTTCGAGCGCGCCCCAATATTGGACGCCCTGGGTGCGGACCGCGTCGCGGTTCACATCCACCTCGATGCGGGCCTGGGAGAGATATTCCTTGGCCTGGCGGATGGCGGAATATTCCGCGCCGCCCTGATAGATCGGAACCGACAGGTTGAGCGTCACCGCCGCACCGAAGGCCGAATCCACCGACTGGCTCTGGTCGTAGGATTGCAGCACCTGCCCCTGCACGTTGAGATTCGGCGCAAGACCGCCTTCCGCCATGCGAACCCTGAAGTTCGCTGCGTCCACGGCGAATTGCGAGGCCAGGATCGCCGGATTCCGCGTCAGTCCGGCGCCGATCACCCCGTCGAGCTTGGCCGGCAGGCGGCGTTCCACGGCGGTGGTGGGCGGCACCAGCTTGCCCGGCTCCACGCCGATCACCTGATGATAGACCGCGCGATAGGAGGAGAGGTTCGCAATCGCCTGCGCCACCTGATATTGCGCGCTGGCAACGCGCGCCTCGGCCTGCGCCACGTCGGTGCGGGTCACTTCGCCCACGTTGAAGCGGTCGCGGGTCGCGCGCAGTTCCTGGTTCAGGGCGGCGAGATTCTGCTGCTGCAATTCCAGAAGCGCGATGCCCTGGATCACATCCATGAACGCGGTCACGCCGTTCAGCAATACGCTCTGCTCGGTGTTGCGCAGCAGCTCGCGCTGGCCCTTCACCTGCGATTCGGCATTGCGGGTCGTGTTGGCGGTGAGAAAGCCGTTGAAGATCGTCTGGGTCACAGTGAGGTTGGCGGAGCGCGGCACGAGGGTGCCCGTGGTGCTCAGGCCGGCCGACTTGGAACGGGCATATTCGCTGCCGGCGCTCACGCCGGCCGAGATGTTGGGCCGATAGCCGGACAAGGCCTGCGGCACGTTTTCGTCGATGGCCCGCGTCCCGGCACGCTGCGAATTCAAGGTCGGGTTGTTGATGTAAGCGGCAGCCAGAGCGGCTTCGAGCGTTTGAGCGGACGCACTGGCAGACCACGCCGTCGCGCCAAGGGCGGAGGCGGCGGCCAGCACTAGGATGCGTCGGCGAACATGTGTCGCAAGCGACATGAATATCTCCCCGACCAACGCGAGGCCGCACGACAAAGAGTGCGGCGCCTGACGCGCGGAACTTAAGCTGACCTTAACTGCCTGTCCGGTCGGAGGGAACCGACCGGTTCGATACCTCGGCGCTTTTCCGCACAACCGCGGCAGAAGCGCCACAGGTGGATCAAAAAGTGAAGCGCGGCGGGGCTTCGAAGCCGGCCAGCAGGGGCACCGCGGCGTTGAATACGACGCGCTCACTCATCGCGCCGTTCACCTTGGTGAACACGGCCGCGCGGCCGGCGCCGCCACGACCCACCACGGTCACGAGTCGGCCACCTTCCTTCAGCTGGGCGAACAGCGCCTCCGGCACGACTTCGACCGATCCGTTGATGAAGATCACGTCGTAAGGAGCCTCGGGCGCCCAACCGGCGGTCAGCGGACCCTGGAAGGCGGCGACGTTGGCAACCGAGAGGTCGGCGAGAATCGCGGTTGATTCGGCGATCAGCTCGGCATCGTCGTCGAGTGCGACCACCTGCCCCGCCAGCCGTCCGAGGATCGCCGCCGAATATCCGGTGCCGACGGCGATATCGAGCACCAGGTCGTCCGGCTGCACGTCGGCGAGCTGGAGCAGCTTGGCCAGAACCATCGGCTCCACCAGATAGCGCGCGGGCGAACCGGCGCGGGCCGGGCGGATGACCAGATCGTCGTCGATATAGGCGAGGGACTTCAGATCCGAGGGCACGAAGCGCTCACGCGGGATCTCCAGCATTGCGCTGACGATCCGCGGATCGGTCACATCATTGGCGCGGACCTGGCCGTCCACCATGCCGCGACGCAATTCGGCGAAATCGATCATGTCTGGCCCTCCGACCGCAGCCGTGACGGTTTAACCCTCACCTGCAAGAGCCACAGACCTGCCACTTTTGCAAGTCGCCGGAACGCGAGCTTAGCGGCTCGCGTTCCGGCATCCGGCGGTGTTTCAGCGCCTCAAGTGCCGGTGCCTTACTTGGCTGCCGTGTCGGCAATGCCGGCGATCGTGATCTGGCGGAAGATCACGTGATCGCCCACCTTGATCTTCTTGAACTCGTCCCGGCCCTCGGGAATCTGAACCGCGACTTCGTTGCCGCCCGGCCCCTTGACCGTGACGGTGCGGGTGTCGAGGGCGACGGCGGTGACGGTCGCGGCGATTTCGCGGCGGTCGGTGACGATCGCGGCGGGCCGCGCGCCGGCGGGGGCGCCGTCCAGCGTCTTCACGTCAACGGGAATCGGCGTGCCGTCGTTGGGATGCACGACCTGGATCTCGGTCACCTGCTCCATGCCCGCGGTGACGATGTCGCCCACCTTGATCTGCGGGAAGTTCTGCATCTCCTCGCCGGCCTTCAGCGCGACCCAGTTCCCTTCCGGACCCACGAGGGTGATCATGCGGGTCTTGGCATCCACGGCGGACACCTTGGCCGAGATCGTCGTCTTCACCACGAAGGCGACGGTGAGAATCGGATCGGCGGCAAGGGCGAGCGTCGGCAGCAGCGCAAGCGCGCCGGCGGTGAGGAGTTTGCGCATGGTCATGGGCCTGGTCTCCCGAAGTGTCCGTCTTCCTGCGAGACGGAGCCGGGTTGGCTTGCCGCATGGTCAGGTCTCGCGCAAGCGCCAAGCCTGAGCTTTGTCGTCGCGCCCCCGGCCGCTCTCCGACACGCCGCCGGCGAGCCCCGCGCGACGGCGGCGCGGACCCACGTGGGGGATCGCGCAAGAGGGCATGAAAGGAGGCTACCCACAGGCCCCCTTGCCCCCAGCGGCCGACTGCTTTAGTTAGCGCCGCTACGAGGCCACGTGGCGGAGTGGTTACGCAGCGGACTGCAAATCCGTGCACCCCGGTTCGATTCCGGGCGTGGCCTCCAGTTTCGTGCGCGGCACTTTCCCTTTTGCGATGCCCATCTCGCCCGGATGCACGAAACTGAACCGCCGCTTGAGTGGCGAAGCATGGGCGTGGCACGCGGTTGGTGCCCGGAGATCTTGATGAGCATTTCGCCGCTGAAGCGCCTCGGCGCCTATATGCAAAAAGATGAGACCATGCGGCTCATCCATCGCCTCTTCATCTCCGACGGCCGCCGTCACTGGAAAGGATACGCGACAGCGTTCTCCTTCATGGGGCTGATGGCCGCTTCCACCGGCGCCATGGCCTATCTCATGAAGTCCGCGGTGGATTCGATCTTCGTCCACCCCACCGCCGAAGCGGTCTGGGCGGTGGCGATCGCCATGATGCTGCTCTCCATGGTCAAGGGCATTTCCGCCTATGCCCAGTCGGTCACCATGGCCAAGGTCGGCAACCGAATCGTCGCCGACAACCAGAAGCGGATCTTCAATCGCCTCCTCGACCAGGACGTGACCTATTATGCCGCGCGCCACACCGCCGACATCACCATGCGTTTTTCCATCGGCGCGAACTCGGCCCGCGACGCGCTGAACCTCGTCATCACCTCCATCGGCCGCGACATGCTCTCGCTGATCGCCTTGGTGACAGTCGCGATCCTCCAGGACCCGTTCCTCGCCATCGTCGCCTTGGTGGTGATGCCGATCGCGGTGATGGGCACGCGCAAGCTGGTGAAGAAGGCCAAGAACATCTTCAAGCGCGAGTTCGCCAGCGGCATCAAGCTCAACACCACCGCCATGGAATTCATCCAGGGCGTGCGCACGGTGAAGGCCTATACGCTGGAAACCATCATGCGCGGCCGGGTCTACAGCTATGTGGACGATGTGGAGCGCGCCTCCAACAATCTGATGAAGACCCAGGCCAAGTCGAGCCCGCTCATGGAGACGCTCGGCGGCTTCGCCATCGCGGGCGTGATTCTCTATGCCGGCTACAACGTGGTGGTGCTGAACAAGACGCCCGGCGAATTCTTCTCGGTGCTCACCGCGCTGCTGCTGGCCTATGAGCCCGCGAAGCGTCTCGCGCGCTTCAATGTGGAACTGGCCGGCATGATGGTCGGCACCAACATGCTGTTCGAGATCCTCGACACCCCCGGCGCCGAGCAGGAGCCGGCGGACATGCCGCTGCTTCCCGTCGGTCCGGGCCGGGTGGATTTCAAGGATGTGGAATTCGCCTATCGCCCCGGCGAACCGGTGCTGCGCGGCATCTCGCTGACGGCCGAGCCCGGCCAGACCACCGCCCTCGTGGGCACGTCCGGCGGCGGCAAGAGCACCATCATCAGCCTGATCGAGCGATTCTATACGCCCACTTCCGGCGTCGTCACCATCGACGGGCAGGACGTGACGCAGTTCAAGCGCACCTCGGTGCGCGCCGCCTCCGCTCTCGTCAGCCAGGACGTCTATCTGTTCTCCGGCACGGTGAAGGAGAATATCGGCTTCGGCCGTCCGGACGCCAGCGAGGACGAGATCATCGCGGCGGCCAAGGCGGCCCACGCCCATGACTTCATCATGGGCTTCGAGCACGGCTACGACACCCAGGTGGGCGAGCACGGCGCCCAGCTCTCCGGCGGCCAGCGCCAGCGCATCGCCATCTCCCGCGCCTTCCTCAAGGATGCCCCCATCCTGCTGCTGGACGAGGCCACGGCCGCGCTCGACAGCGAATCCGAGGCGGAAGTCCAAAAGGCGCTGGTGACCCTGCAAAGCCGGCGCACCACCATCGTCATCGCCCACCGCCTCCAGACCGTGGTGCGCGCCGACAAGATCTGCGTGGTCGACGGCGGCCATGTGGTGGAAAGCGGCCGGCACGACGAGCTGATGGCCAAGCGCGGGCGCTATTACAGCTTCTATCAGATGCAGTTCGCCCACGAGAACGAGCACAAGGGTGAGCACAAAGGCGAACAGAACGGCGCGCTCCAGGACACCGCCGGCCAGGCGCCGACTTTGCTCTCGGCCTGACGCCTTTAAAAACAAAGGCTTGGGGGAGATACCCCCAGGCTTTTCACAAGCCCCGCGCAATTATCGCGGTTTATGTCTTCACAAGCCGGCACACGGTTGCTATATCGCCGGCCTCGCAAGTGAGCACCTGATCCCCGGTAGCTCAGTGGTAGAGCAACCGGCTGTTAACCGGTTGGTCGCTGGTTCGAATCCGGCCCGGGGAGCCAGTTCTTGAAAAATGGCCGTCCAATTGGGCGGCCTTTTCGTTTCTGGAGCGGCGGCGCCCGGCGAGATCGCTCATCCCGCGCCGAACACCGACCAGCGCATGGCCTTCGCCAAATGCTCCAGCGCGATCGAGCCGAGCACCGAATTGCCGAACCGGTCGAGCCCCGGCGACCAGACCGCGATCGAGGCCTTGCCCGGCGCCACCGCCAGGATGCCGCCGCCCACCCCGCTCTTGCCCGGCAGGCCGACGCGGAAGGCGAAATCGCCCGAGCCGTCATAATGGCCGCAGGTCAGCATCAGGGCCGCGATGCGGCGGGCGCGCTCGGACGTGACGACCGAGCGCCCGGTGGTGGGAATCTTGCCGCCGAAGGCGATGTAGCGGCCCGCCATGGCCAATTGCCGGGCCGTCATGGTGATCGCGCAATGGTGGAAATAGACCCCGAGCGCGTGGTCCACCGGATGCTCCAGAACCTTGAACGCGCGCATGTAATTGGCGAGCGCGGTGTTGAGGAAGCCGGTCTGCTTCTCCGAGCGGGCGACATTCTCGTCGATGGCCACATCCTCGTCGTCGGCGACGAAGCGGATGAAGCGCAGGATCGAGCCGAGCGCCTCGCGCGGCTGATGGCCGGAGAGCAGCACGTCGGTCACGGCGATCGCGCCGGCATTGATGAAGGGATTGCGTGGCTTGCCCTTCTCATATTCCAGCTGGACGATGGAATTGAACGCATTGCCGGAGGGCTCGCGGCCGACGCGGTTCCACAGGTTGTCGCCCAGCTGCCCCAGCGCCAGGGTGAGGGTGAACACCTTCGATATGCTCTGGATCGAAAAGGCGGTCTCGAAATCCCCCGCGCAGATCATCTCGCCATCGGCCGTGGTCACGGCGATGGCGAATTGGTCGAGCGGCACCTTGGCGAGTTCGGGAATATAGCTCGCCACCGCTCCCCGATCAGTGCGCTGCGCCATGTCGGCGGCGATGTCCGCCACCACCTGCCTCAAATCCGGCTTGAAATCCGACACCCCGGTCCTCCCCTTGCACGCATGTCGACTATAACTCTCGCAGGCGCGAAGGGTAGCCGGCCGCAATGCGGCAGCTATGCTGCGCACCCGCTTTTCTCCCGTTCGGTGCGTCATGCCGCCTTCCCCTGCCCTGGTCTGGTTCCGCGACGATCTGCGGCTCGCCGACAATCCCGCCCTCACCCATGCTGCGCGCGACGGGCGGCCGGTGGCGGCGCTTTATGTGCTGGATGAAGCCTCGCCCGGCGTGCGGCCGCTCGGCGGGGCGGCGCGCTGGTGGCTGGCCCAGTCTCTGAAAGCACTGATGCGCGACCTCGGCGCGCACGGCATTCCCCTGATCCTGCGCCGGGGACGGGCGGGCGAGATCGTCCCGGCGCTGGCGCGGGCGCTCGGGGCCGGGCTCCTCACCTTCAACAGCCGGCCGGGCGCGGCCGAGCGCATGGTCGACGAGCAGGTCGCGGCGGCGCTTCGGGCGGAGGGCGGCGAGGTGCGCCTGTTCAACGCCCATGTGCTGCACGAATTGGGATCGGTGCGCACGGCGGCCGGCACCTTGCCGCGCACCTTTTCCGCCTTTCACCGGGCCGCCCTGAAGGATTGGACCCCGCGCCCGCCCCTGCCCCTTCCCCCGCGCCTGGAAGCCGCCCGCCACACAGAGGCAAGCGAGGACCTCGCCGCCTGGGCGCTCGAACCCTCCCGCCCCGATTGGGCGCAGGGCTTGCGCGCCACATGGCGGGCCGGAGAAGCCGCCGCGCGGGAGCGGCTGCACGCATTCCTGTCCGCCGGCCTGCGCGGCTATGCGGATCTGCGCGACCGGCCGGACCGCGAACACGTCTCGCGCCTGTCGCCGCATCTGCGCTGGGGCGAGATTTCTCCCCGGCAGGTGGCCCATGTCGCGCAGCATGCGGTGGAGGCGGAGGGGCTCGCCCCGCGCGACGGCGAGAAATTCCTGGCCGAACTCTATTGGCGCGAGTTCAACCATCACATCCTCAACGCGGCGCCGGACCTCGCGACGCGCAACCTGAACCCTGCCTTCGACGCCTTTCCCTGGCGGGACGCGCCCGAGGAATGCGCGGCATGGCAGAGCGGCCGCACCGGCTATCCCATCGTGGATGCCGCCATGCGGCAGCTCTGGCAGACGGGATGGATGCACAACCGCACGCGCATGGTGGTAGCTTCGTTCCTCGCCAAGCATTTGCTGGTGGACTGGCGCGCGGGCGAGCGCTGGTTCTGGGACACGCTGGTGGATGCGGACGCCGCGAGCAATCCCGGCAATTGGCAATGGGTCGCCGGCAGCGGCGTCGATGCCGCGCCTTATTTCCGCATCTTCAATCCGGTGTTGCAGGGCGAGAAATTCGATCCCGACGGGGCCTATGTGCGCGCCTACGTGCCCGAACTGGCGCGCCTGCCGCCGGCGCTGATTCACAAGCCCTGGACCGGCGATGCCACCGCTTTGTCGCGCGCCGGCGTGCGGCTCGGCGGCGATTATCCCCGCCCGATCATGGACCATGCGCTGGCGCGCGCACGGGCGCTGGAGGCGTTCCAGCAGATCAAGGCGCGATGAGCGCCCCGGCGCCGCGCCGCAGGGCCAAGCTATGGCGCGGCCGCAGGCTTCCCGCTACACCGGACGCGCTGGCGACTCAGAACCGAGACGGCCGCGCCCCGGCCGCGCCGGCGGGAATGTTTCGGCGAGGATCAAGCGATGCGGGAAACCCTCTATTCCTTGCAGATCCTGCGCTTTCTCGCGGCGGCTTTGGTCATGCTGTCCCAGGTCGAGCACAGCCTTTCCGGCTTTCGCGAGCGCTATGGGGCGGAGGTGCTCATCTTCGGGATTTCGGGCGATCTCGGGGTGCGCATCTTCTTCGTCATCAGCGGCTTCATCATGGTCTATATCGCCCATGATGCCTTCGCGCAGCCGGGCGCGCCGGGCCGGTTCCTGGCGGCGCGCATCGTGCGGGTGGTGCCGCTCTATTGGCTGCTGACGACGCTGCAAATCCTCGTCTTCCTGCTGCTCGCGCGCCTCGGCGACCCCTCCGGCGCCGCGCTCCTCTCTGTACCTGAAGTGGTGAAGAGCTATTTCTTCATCCCTTACTTCAATCTCTACGCGCAACACCGGCCGATCCTGTCCCAGGGCTGGACGCTGAACTATGAGATGTTCTTCTATCTCGCCTTCGCCGCCAGCCTGTTCCTGCGGCGCACCTTGGGCCTGCTCGTGCTGGTCGCCGCGCTGCTCGGCCTGACGGTGGCGGGCACGCTGGACTGGCAGCAGGACGTCATGCGCGCCTGGACCCATCCGATCCTGCTGGAATTCGTCATCGGCATCGCGCTCGCCCTGGTGAAACTGCACCTGATGCGCGACGGGCGCGGCGTGCTGGCGTTTCGCCATGCCATTCCCGCCTGCCTGGCGCTGATTGTCGCGGTCACGGCCTTTCCCTTGGCGGTGCCAGCGGCGCATACGCTGGTGGCGATGCTTACCGTGGGGCTATGCGTGCTGTGCGTGGATGCCAATCCCGCGCGGCCGGCGGTGGGGATTATGGTGGTGCTGGGAAATGCCTCCTACAGCCTCTATCTCAGCCACAGCTTCATATTTCTGTTCGTCGATCCGCTGTGGCGCAAGCTGTTGGGCGGGCACTATCTCGGGTTCTATTTCCTGTTGGTCACCAGCACGGCGCTGGCGCTCGGCTATTTGACCTATCGCTGCATCGAGCTGCCTATGAACGGGTTCCTGCGCAGCGCGCTCCTGCGCCGGAGCCCGCGCCCCGCCCCGGTGCCGCGATGACAGCCGCAAGCCGCGCCGGTTGCCGGTGGTGAGCGCGTTCGGTAACCTTCGCCTCGCCATCTGGAGCACGGTTATTCCATGAATATACGTAACGGCCTTGTTGAATCCATCGGCCACACCCCGCTCATCCGCCTGAAGAAGGCGTCCGAGGAGACCGGGTGCACCATTCTGGGCAAGGCGGAATTCCTCAATCCGGGGCAATCCGTGAAGGACCGCGCGGCGCTCGGCATCATCCAGGATGCGATCGCGAAGGGCACGCTCCAGCCCGGCGGCGTGATCGTGGAAGGCACGGCGGGCAATACCGGCATCGGCCTCGCGCTGGTGGCCGCGCCCTTCGGCTTCAAGACCGTGATCGTCATTCCCGAGACCCAGTCCCAGGAAAAGAAGGACATGCTGCGCCTCGCCGGCGCCACGCTCGTGGAAGTGCCGGCGGTGGCCTATTCCAACCCGAACAATTACGTAAAAGTCTCCGGCCGCCTCGCCGAGGCGCTCGCCAAGACCGAGCCGAACGGCGCCATCTGGGCCAACCAGTTCGACAATGTGGCCAATCGCCAAGCCCATATCGACACCACCGGCCCGGAAATCTACGACCAGACCGACGGCAAGGTGGATGGCTTCGTTTCCGCCGTCGGTACAGGGGGCACGCTGGCCGGCGTCGGAATCGCGCTGAAGGCGCGCAATCCCAACATCAAGATCGCCCTCGCCGACCCGTTCGGCGCGGCGCTTTATTCCTATTACACCACCGGCGTGCTGCACGCGGAGGGCTCCTCCATCACCGAGGGCATCGGCCAGGGGCGCATCACCGCGAACCTCGTGGATGCCCCGGTGGACTTCGCCTACCAGATCCCGGACGCCGAGGCGGTGCAGATCGTGTTCGACCTGCTGGAGCATGAGGGCCTGTGCCTCGGCGGCTCGTCGGGCATCAATATCGCCGGCGCGATCCGCCTCGCGAAGGATCTCGGGCCGGGGCATACCATCGTCACCATTCTCTGCGACTACGGCACGCGCTATCAGTCGAAGCTGTTCAATCCCGAATTCCTGCGCTCCAAGGATCTGCCCGTGCCGGGCTGGCTGGAACGCAAGAGCGAGGTGCCGAACGTTCTCGTGTGACCCTCGCCGCCCCTCCTCCAACGCGGAATCCTGTTCATGACCTCCTCGCCTTACCTCGTTTCCACGCAATGGCTCGCGGATAATCTCGGCGCCCCCGACCTGATGATCGTCGATGGCTCCTGGCACTTGCCGCCGACCGGACGCAACGGCAAGGCGGAGTTCCTGGAGCATCACATTCCCGGCGCCGTGTTCTTCGACATCGACGCGATTTCCGACCAGTCGAGCGACCTGCCCCACATGCTGCCGGATGCGCTCGCCTTCTCCGCGGCGGTGGGCAAGCTCGGCATCGGCGACGGGCTGCGGATCGTGGTCTATGACCAGCTCGGCCTGTTCTCGGCGGCGCGGGTGTGGTGGACCTTCCGCGCCTTCGGGGTGGCAGAGGTGATGATTCTGGATGGCGGCCTGCCGCAATGGCTGGCCGAGGGCCGCGAGACCGAAAGCGGGCCCTCCGCCCGCCAGCCGGCGACCTTCATGGCGCGGCTGGATCGCTCCATCATCGCCGACATCGCCCAGGTGGAGCGCGCCCTGACCGCCGGCACCAGCCAGGTGCTGGATGCGCGCCCCGCCGCCCGGTTCCGGGGCGAGGCGCCGGAGCCGCGCGCCGGCATCGCCTCCGGCCATATTCCCGGCAGCCTGAACCTGCCGTTCGGCGAAATCATCAAGGACGGTCACCTCGCCGAGCCCGAAGCCTTGCGCGCGGCCCTGGAAAGCGCGGGCGTGGATCTGTCCCGCCCCGTGATCACCTCGTGCGGCTCCGGCGTCTCGGCCGCCATCCTGTGGCTGGCGCTGGACAGCATCGGCAAGCGCCCGCATGCGCTCTATGACGGCTCCTGGGCCGAATGGGCCTCCGCCGGAAAGCCGGTGGCGACCGGCGCGGAATAAACCCCGGCCCTCGCTTGGAAGGCCCCTCCCCAGCCTCGCTTGGAAAGCCCCCTCCCCAGCCCTCCCCCGCAAGCGGGAGAGGGAGCGCATCGCTCTTCGCGACAAGGGATTTTCCCGCGACACCGCCTTATCCCCTCTCCCGCCTGCGGGGGAGGGTTAGGGAGGGGGAAAGATCGAGGAAAAAAGCGCGCGGCGGCGACGCGGCCGCGCTTATAGCAGCCCGAGCGACCGCAATTCGCGTTCCATCTCCGCCGGCAGGCCGGCCGCGCCCTTGCCCGCCGCGTCGAGATCGGCGGCCACATCCGCGTCCTTGAGATAGCGCCAGCCCTGGAACGGGCGGTGCGGACGCGGCGCCACGCGCACCACCTGCGGGTCCAGCACCAAAGTGCAGCGGCGGATACCCTCGCCATCGACGAACGGGCGAATGTCGACCAGCCGTTGCCGGCATAAGATCTCGCCCTTGATCACCCAATAGAGCGAACCGCCGCCGAGCAATTCCTCGGTGCGGGTGGGCACCATGCGGGTGATATGCCCATGTTCCACAGGCAGGCCGCGCGCCGCCTTGTCGGCGAGACGCTCGGCGATCCAGTCGGTGAGGTCTTCGATCGATTCGGCACCGACGCACAGCTTGAGAAGATGCAGCGGCCGGCCCGCCACCATGACGGACCCGGACGGGGCGGCCGGCGACGGCTTGGCCTTCGCCGCCGGGGATTTGGCAGCGGGAGATTTGGCAGCTGCGGATTTGGCGGGGGTTTTCGCGCTCATGCGGTGGCGGCCGGTTCCCGCTTCACCTGCGGCCAATCCACCTCGTCTTCGGCCAGCACCTCGCTTTCGCGCAGCGCCTCGGCCTTCCAGGCCACGAAATCGGGCTGGGCATGGACCGCCGCCACATAGGCTGCGCTCACCTCGTCGAGCGGCACCGCATAGGTGCGCAGGCGCGTCGCCACGGGGGCGAACATCGCATCCGCCGCACAGAACGCGCCGAACAGGAAATCCCCGCCGCCACCAAAGCGCTGGCGCGCCTCGCGGAAGATGGCGGTGACGCGGGCGACGTCGCGCTCCACGCCTTCGGGCAGGTCGCGCGGCTCCACCGGACGCCACAGATTCATGGGCAGATGGCGGCGCAGATGATGGAAGGAGGCGTGCATCTCGGCGCTGACGGACCGGGCAAACGCCCGCGCGGCGGGACGCGCCGGCCAGAGCGGGCGGCTCGGATGAGTTTCGGCCACATGCTCGATGATGGCGAGGGAATCCCACACCGGAATCTCGCCATCCACCAGAACCGGAACCCGGCCGGCGGTGCCGAGGGGCGCCAGCGCGGCCTTGAACGCATCCGTTCCAATGGCGATGCGCTGCTCCTCGAAGGCGATGCCGGCGGCGCGCAACGCGAGCCATGGGCGCATCGACCAGGAGGAATAATTCTTGTTTCCAATGATCAGCTTCAGCGGCATGGCGGTCGTTTTCCCCAGGACCCTACGGGACTGGGCCGCGTGCCGTCAGCGGATCGAAGCGACGATGACGGGATCGAACCCGCCGAAGAGATAGACCACGGCGATGGTCGCAACAACAACGCCCAAAGCGGTGCGTGCGATGCACCAGCAGGATCGTTCGGTCTTTACGGTCATGATGACTGTCTATGGCTTGAAGGGGGGAAAGAAAGGTGTCCTGACACAGGATTTCGGATGGGGCGCATTTCGGCCACGCATTCGTCACAATACCTAAGAAATTCCTAACGAATGTGCAAGGCCCTCTTGCTGCGCCGCACCTGACATATGCGCATGGCTGCCCTTCGCTGCCCGTTCCTACCAGCCCGGGCTTGCGCGGCGCTGGCGGCGATGCGACAGCAGGCCATGACCAATGCGCAGAACCCGCACGCGGCCGAGACCGCAGACACCGCCCTGCCCGCCGAGGAAGACGTGGCCCACGCCATTCTCACCCTCGCCGCAAAGGAGGCGGGCAAGACCATCGCCCCGGCCGACGCCGCCCTCGCTTTGATGGGCCCCGCGCAGTGGCAGCGCGCCCTTCCGGCGGTGCGCCGGGTCGCGGTGCGGCTCGCGCTCGAAGGCCGGCTGGTGATCTATCGCAAGGGAAAGCCCGTGGACCCGCAGGAGTTCCGCGGCGTCTACCGGCTCGGCCTGCCGCGCGAGGATTGAGCCGTTTCGCGAGCCGCGCACGGTCGCCGAAATTGCCGGGCGAACATTCGGCCGAAATGCCGGTTTGGTGTGCCGCCAAGGCGCGGCGAAGCCTCACGAAACCATTGTTCGTCCGCGCTAAGCCGTTGTTTCACGTGAAACATTTTGCCCGTATGGGGCCAGGGCGCCGCCAGAGCGGTACATCCTAGGGCGCGGGAAACAGCACCTTGGTCTTGCCGGCGAGGTAATAAGCGGCAAGGCCCACCCACTCGCGGGTCGCGATGTCCATCAGATCCTGCCCCTGCGCCACCCGCGTGAACGGGGTATCGAGTACATCCGCGCGGACAGTGCGATAGTCCACGGGATAAGCGATCACCGGAAAATCCACCGCGCGAAAGCAAGCAATGGCGCGGGGCATGTGGAAGGCGGAGGTCACCAGCAGCCATCTTTGGCCCGGCTGCGGGTCGACCAACGCCTTGCTGAAAGCGGCATTCTCGATGGTGTTGCGCGAGCGCTGCTCGAACACCACCCGTGAAAGATCGACGCCCACATCCTGCAAGGCCTTGCGTTCAGCCTCCGCTTCCGGCGCCACCCTCTCGCCCACGGCCGTTGAGCCCGCCGCCACCACCAGCCGGGCATCGGGATATTGCCGCGCCAGGGCCGCGAACACGATGATCCGCTCCGCCGCATCATTCACCGCCGTGACGCCCCGCGCCAGCGCCACGTCCGGCACCTCCGCGCCACCCAGCATGATGATGCCGTCGATGGGCTTTCCGTCGGAAACATAAGGCGGGAAACGCTCCTCCAGCGGCGAGACCAGATAATTGGCCAGCGGCGAGAAGCCGGTCAGGAACATGCCGAGCACCGCGAAGGCGAGAATCAGCGACGGCGTCCGGCGCAGGCCCGTCAGCAGCAGGATCACGCCGAAAACAGCCAGCAGCACCAAGATGTTGGACGGAGCTGCCAGGATTCCGAGAATCTTCGAGAGCGTGTAAAAATCGTCCATGTGCGCTCCTCTTCAACCAAGCAATAGCCTAGTCTTATTGCAGCGCGAAGATGTAGAAGCGCGCGAGCCGCCCGCCGGCGCCCGCGCGTTTCCGATTTTGGCGTGGATGGCCCCGCGAAAGCGCCATCAGGCGGTCTTGTCGAACAATTCCCGGCCGATCAGCATCCGGCGGATCTCGCTCGTCCCGGCGCCGATCTCATAGAGCTTGGCGTCCCGCAGCAGGCGGCCGGTGGGATAATCATTGATATAGCCGTTGCCGCCCAGCGTCTGGATCGCCTCAAGCGCCATCCAGGTGGCCTTCTCGGCTGCGAACAGGATCGCCCCGGCCGCATCCTCGCGCGTGGTGGCGCCGCGATCGCAAGCCTTTGCAACGGCATAGACATAAGCGCGCACGGCATTCATCGTCACGTACATGTCGGCCAGCTTGCCCTGCATCAGCTGGAACGTGCCGATGGGCTGGCCGAACTGCTTGCGCTCGTGGACATAGGGCATCACCACATCCATGCAGGCCTGCATGATGCCGACCGGCCCCGCCGCCAGCACCGCGCGTTCATAATCCAGGCCGGACATCAGCACGTTGACGCCGCGCCCCACCTCTCCCAGCACATTCTCCTCGGGCACTTCGCAGTCCTCGAACACCAGCTCGCAGGTGTCGGACCCGCGCATGCCGAGCTTGTCCAGCTTCTGCGCAGTGGAGAAGCCCTTGAACCCCTTCTCGATCAGGAAGGCGGTCATGCCGCGCGCGCCGGCGGCCGGGTCGGTCTTGGCATAGACCACCAGCGTCTCGGCGATGGGACCGTTGGTGATCCACATCTTATTGCCGTTGAGGATGTAGCGGTCGCCCTTTTTCTCCGCCCGAGTGCGCATGGACACCACGTCGGAACCGGCGCCCGGCTCCGACATGGCCAGCGCGCCCACATGCTCGCCCGAGATGAGCTTGGGCAGATACCGCCGCTTCTGCGCCTCGCTGCCGTTGCGGCGGATCTGATTTATGCAGAGGTTCGAATGCGCGCCATAGGAGAGCCCCACCGAAGCCGAGGCGCGGCTGATCTCCTCCACGGCGATCACATGCTCCAGATAGCCGAGCCCGGAGCCGCCATATTCCTCCTCCACGGTAATGCCATGCAGGCCGAGGGCGCCGAGCTGAGGCCACAGGTCGCGGGGAAACTGGTTCGTGCGGTCGATCTCCTCGGCGCGCGGGGCGATCTTGTCCTGGGAGAAGGCGCGCACGGTGTCGCGCAGCATGTCGGCGGTCTCGCCGAGATCGAAATCGAAACCGCGATGGGCGTTGGGCAACATGATCTTCCTCCCGGCCGCGTCGAAGCCCATTCTGCGCGGCCCGGCCGCCGTGGTCTTCTTGAGGAACGCGCGCTGAACCAATGGCAATGGTGTCCCCGCTCCCCGCCGGCACACAGCGACGCCCGGAAGCGGATGGGGCAGAATAAAACGGATGGCCGTTTATTCAACAGGAATATGAGCGGCGCTCAGGCATCCACATTGCGGCGCATGCCCGGCGGCCGGGGGCGCCCGCCCGGCGCATTCTGATCCGCGAGCATGGCCTGGGCCGCGTCGATGGAGACCGGGCCGGAAAACAGGAAGCCCTGTGCCTGCTGGGCCCCGAACGCCCTCAGGAAGCGCAATTGCTCGCGCGTCTCGACCCCCTCGGCGGTCAATACGATGCCCAGCGAACGGCCGAGCCGCACCACATATTCCACGATCGCTGCGGCATCGCGCTCCGTACCGAGATTGGAGATGAACGAGCGGTCGATCTTGATCTTGGTCACCGGGAAACGACGGATATGCACCAGTGAGGCATGCCCGGTGCCGAAATCGTCGAGCGCGATGCGCACCCCGCTCTCGCGCAGGCGCAGGAGCGCGGCGTTCACTTCCACATCGGCCTGAATGATGGCGCTCTCGGTAATTTCGATCTCCAGCCGCGAAGGTTCGAAGCCGGTCTCGGCGAGGCTCTCCAGGATGAGGTCGGCGATATTGGGCTGGCGCAGGCTGATGGGCGACATATTGACCGAGACGGTCACATCGTCGAGCCGCCGCCCCAGCTCGCAGGCCCGCCGCATCACCCAATTGTCGAGTCGGCAGATCAGGCGGCTGCGCTCGGCGACCGGGACGAAGGTCTCCGGGGGGAGGCGCCCACGCTCGGGATGATCCCAGCGCACCAGCGCCTCGAAGCCGACGATGCGCTCGCTCTCCACATCCACCTGCGGCTGGAAAACCAGCGCCATCTGCCCGTGATCAATGGCTTCCGCCAATTCAAGTTCCACCGTGCGGCGGTTGCGAATGTCCTGTTCCAGTTCCGGCGCGAAGAACCGCACCAGCCCGCGCCCGTCGGCCTTCGCGCGATACAATGCAATGTCGGCGAGGCGCATCAGCTCGCCCGGATCGTCCGTGTGCTCGGGCGCGAAAGCAACCCCAATGGACGCGCCGATCTGAAGCTCATGGCCCTCCAGGCGCACCGGCTGCTGCATCACGCTCAGCAATGTGTCGAGGAAAGGCTCCACCTCGGCCCGTTCGGCGCAGATCAGATAAAGCACGAACTCATCGCCGCCGAACCGCGCGGCAAGGCCTCGGTCGCCCAAAGTCTGGCGGACCCGCGAGGCCATCAGGCACAAAAGTTCATCGCCAACACCGTGGCCGAGCGTGTCGTTGATATCCTTGAACCCGTCGAGATCCAGATAGGCCATGGCCAGGATCTCGTTGCGAGTGAGGGCGGCGACGCGCGCCTGAAGCCGACCAACGAAGCCGCCGCGATTGGCCAGCCCCGTCAGATAATCCTCCATCGCCAGTGATTTGGCCTCCGCCTCGCTGGCCACCAGGGCAGCGCGGGTGCGGCGGGACTGCACCAGCAGCATCACGCAAATGGCAAGCAGCGTCAGCGAGAGCCCCGCGACCAGCGGAGCGATGCGCTGGAGCGCCGTCACTCCGGGACGCTCCGGCATCCAGGCCAGCACAATCGCATTGCCGTCGGCGAAATTGGTCAGCGTGATGAAATTTTCCCGGTCGTTCGGCACCGCTCCCCGATAGACGCGGAAGCCCGCCAATTTGACCCTGCGCGCCAATTCGCCGAGAAACGCGTCATCCAGCAGATCTACCGTCACCGATTGCAGCACGTCCGGCCCGCCGCCGATCGTTTCGGTGCTTTTAATGGAACGCACCACCGCAAGGCCGGCGAAGTCGCCGGTCGCGACAAATCCGGAAAGAGGTTCGCCCGCTGCTTTCGCGTCGCGGTTTTGCGGGTCGCGTATCATCCGCTGGACGGCGGGGCGCAGGGCATCGAACTGATGCTGGTCCACTTCCTGGTCCAGCGAATAAGCGTAAAGGACGTGGTTTTGCCGGTCGAGCAGGAAGGTCCGCTCATAGCCGAAGTGATTATTCAGCGAGCGTCCCAGGTTCTGGTGCAGCCAGGCGCGATCATTCTGCTTTACCCGCGCGCTGACTTCCTCGTCAGGCTCGATCAGGCTTACCGTACGCTTCATGAGGGCGGCATGATCGCTCAGCGCCGCACGGACGGCCTGCCGCTCAAATGCGTTGGAGCGGGCATCATTGCTGGCGGTCGCAAACGCCAGGACCGCGCAAAGGCACGTTACGACGACCAGCACCGCAGCGATGGTCGCCACCGAGAAGCTGCGCGCTGCAGCGCCCGCCCGTCTAGGAATATTAGCCTCCCGACCGAGGGCCACGAAAAGGCCGCGCGATCGACCCAATGTCGCCGCCGACCTTTCTCGTACGCCCGCGCAGCCGGCGCAAGCGCCCCGAAAGGTGCTCCTCCTCTTAGGTACCCCCAAACCACAGAGAGGCCAGGCCGAGAAACGCGAAAAATCCGACGCTGTCTGTTACCATCGTGACGAATACACCCGAGGCAACAGCCGGGTCGAGTTTAAGCTTGTGGATCCCCAGCGGAACCAGGATTCCGAACAGTCCTGCCGCCAGCATGTTGACCACGAGCGCGCTCGCGATCACTCCGCCAAGTTGCAAATTCCAGAACCAAGCGGCGGCGATGACACCGAGAAGGACCGCCAGGATCGATCCATTTACCAAACCAACCAAAACTTCTCGGAGCACGACGCGACGCGCGTTGTGGGAGCTGATGTCCTTGGTGGCGAGGGCACGGACCGCGACGGTCATGGTTTGGTTCGCCGCATTCCCACCCATGGAGGCGACGATCGGCATCAGCACTGCCAGCGCCACCATCTTCTCAATGGTGGCGGAGAACAGGCCGATGATGAAAGCGGCGAGGAATGCAGTCCCAAGATTCACCACAAGCCAGGGCAGGCGACCGCGGGCGGTATAAGCGACGGTGTCGGAGAGTTCCTCATCGCTGCCCACGCCCGCCATCGCGCGCAGATCCTCGTCCGCCTCCTCCTGGATCACGTCGACCACGTCGTCGATGGTCATGACCCCCACGAGACGACCGGCATCGTCCACCACCGGGGCGGAAACCAGATTATAGTGCTCGAACATGCGAGCCACCTCTTCCTGGTCCTCAGACGCCTTCACGATGTGGCGCTGGTCGCTCTTCACCGCCGTCAGCAGCACCGCGCGCTTGGTCCGCAGCAGGCGGTCGAGCGGCACCGACCCGATGAGCCGATAGGCGGGATCGACGACGAACACCTCATAGAAGGTCTCCGGCAGGTCATCGGTCTCGCGCATATGGTCGATGGTGCGGCCGACGGTCCAGAACGGAGGAACCGCGATGAATTCCGTCTGCATGCGCCGGCCGGCGCTTTCCTCGGGATAATCGAGCGAACGCTGGAGCGCGACCCGCTCGGGCGCGGGAATGTGCTGGAGGATGGCGGCTTTCTCGTCCTCATCCAGGTCTTCCAGGATGTAGACCGCATCGTCCGAATCGAGGTCGCGGATGCCCTCCGCCACGGTCCAGGGCCGCAACGCCTGGAGGATCTGGACGCGCACCGTTTCGTCGAGTTCGGTCAAGGCGGTGAAATCGAATTCGCCGCCCGCCAGTTCGATCAGCCGGGGCCGCTGCTCCGAATCGAGGGCCTCGATGATGTCGCCCAGGTCGGCTTCGTGCAGCCCGCGAATAAGCCGGCGTAGATGCTCGCCGTTCGATGCCGCGACCGCGTGCTGGACCTGCGCCAGAAAGGCATCGTCGATCGCGCCGTCCGCATTGCGGGGCGACAGGGGGGGATGCTCGTCTGCGGCGGCGGAACTTTCCTCGCGCATCGTTTACCCCGCATCATGGATGGAAACCGGCACAGGTTCGGACTAGGTTGCTGCCAACCTGAACGCACCGTTCTTCGCTTGCTGTCGCTGAGAGCCAGGAAACCACGGCGTGCCGCCGGGAGTCCGCTCACGCGCTTCTAGGCATACGAGGGCAGGAACGCAAACGCTCCAGCCGGAAAATCCGATTCATGAAGATCCGCATCACCTTGGCCTTGACCATGGGGGCCTTGGCCGCCCTGCTGGTGCCGCTTACCGCGCTGGCACAAGGGTGCCCAGGCCGCCCCTCGGCCCTCGGCACAGCGCGCGTGATGGAGGTGCCGGCGGGGGTGCGCGTCGGGACGAAATCCTTCCCTCAGACGCTGGCCCTTAAGCCCAAGGAAGTGGTGCTCACCTTCGACG
This sequence comes from Roseixanthobacter finlandensis, assembly GCF_043195105.2. Taxonomy (NCBI): domain Bacteria; kingdom Pseudomonadati; phylum Pseudomonadota; class Alphaproteobacteria; order Hyphomicrobiales; family Xanthobacteraceae; genus Roseixanthobacter; species Roseixanthobacter finlandensis. The sequence continues at coordinate 2,698,879 of NZ_CM195536.1, forward strand.
ACGGCCCCTGGCCCAAGACCACGGCGGCGGTGCTGGACGCGCTCAAGGCGCAGTGCGTGCGGGTGACCTTCTTCCTGATCGGGGAGAATGCCCGCGCCCGGCCGGAACTGGTGCGCCGGGCCCTGGCGGAGGGACATACCATCGCCCATCATTCCATGACCCATCCGGATGCGACGCTCGCCCATCTGCCCTACGCCGCCGCCGTGGCGGAGATCGAGCGCGGCATCGCCGCCGACGATGCCGCGGCCTATGGCAGTGCCGGAACTGGCGCCATGCCGCGCGTGCCGTTCTTCCGCTTTCCCGGTTTTGCCTCCACGCCGGAACTGCTCGCTTATCTTGAACAGCGTGGCATTTCTGTCTTCGGGGCGGATCTTTGGGCCAGCGACTGGAATAAAATGACGCCCGAGCAAGAACTTGCCCTGGTCCTCAGCCGTCTCGACGCGGCCGGAGGCGGTATCATTCTATTTCATGACACGAAAACCTATACTGCAGCCATGATTCCGGCGTTCTTGCAGGCTTTAGCGGAGCGTGGATATCACGTCGTTCACATCGTTCCCGCGTCGACCCGGTCATCCGGCCGTTGAGATTAACCCTATTTTTGGGGACGGTTCGAATCTGGTGATGTGTCAGGGCTTCGATCCTTGGGATCCGTCCCGGTGGGACGTCACGAGAGTTACAGGAATGCGGTCGATTATCCTTGCGGGAGCCCTCGTTGCCTTGGCGGGCGCCGCCCAGGCGGCTGGCGACCCGCCTTTCGCCGGCTCCGCCCCAACGACCGCATCCTCGGTGCCGCCCGGCGCCGCAGCGATTGTTCCGAGCCAGCCCGCAGCGATTGCCGCGCCCAAGGTCGCGCCGGTTCAGGCGGTGGCGCCCGTGCTCCTGCCGCCTGCGCCGCATCCGGCCTCCTACACCACCTCGGCCGCCGTGCCACCCGGCGCGGCCTGCCCCGGCAATCCCGATGCGCTCGGCACGTCGCGCATCGTGAAGATCGACCCAAAGCAGACGCCCTTCTTCGGGCGCCTTCAGTACAAGCAGACCGTGCCGTTGCAGAAAGGCGAAGTGATTCTCACTTTCGACGACGGCCCCCTGCCCCCGATGACCCATCGCGTGCTCGACGCACTGGCCGCCAATTGCGTGAAGGCCACGTTCTTCAGTGTCGGACGCATGGCCTCCACCTATCCGACCGTGCTTCAGGAAGTCTATGAAGCCGGCCACACCATCGGCTCGCACAGCCAAACGCACCCGCTGATCTTTCCCAAGCTGACGCATCCGGCGGGAATCGGCGAGATCGAGCAGGGCTTTGCCTCGGTCAATGCGGGGCTTGCCCCGATCGGCGCCCACACGGTTCCGTTCTTCCGCTTCCCCGGCCTCGGCCGCACCAAATTCTATGAGGCCTATACCCAGGAGCACGGCATCGCCGTGTTCAGCGTCGATCTGGTGGCCGACGACTGGATGCATCTGAAGCCCGATGAAGTCCTCAAGCGTGCACTCGACCGTCTGGAGGCGCGCGGGTCCGGCATTCTGCTGCTGCACGACATCCAGCCGTCCACCGCCGTGATGCTCCCGACCCTGCTGCACGAGTTGAAGACACGCGGCTTCAAGGTGGTTCACATGATTTATGGCGAGGGTCCCGACGCCGTCGCGGCGCTTCCGGCGGCGGTCTCCGCGCCCGGCACGGCGGCGAAACCCGCTTCCGCCAAGCCGGTTGCGGCTCAGTCAGCGACCTCCCATCCCGCCGCGCAAGCAACCTTCGGCGCGCCTGCGGCAGCCCAGGCTAGGCCGACCACCGCACCCGTTCGCGCGACCAGTACCGCGAGCGCGGCCGGCAGCACGCCTTCAAGCCGCGTGCCCCTGCCCGCACCGGCGCCCGCCGCCGTCACCGCAGCGCCGACGCAGGCAAATCCCCCGGCCGCTGAACAGCCCTTCAGCTTGTCCTGGCCGCGCATTCTGACGGATATCCTGCCGAAGAACCTTCAGTCCACCCAGTGAGCGGCGCGGCCTTTTCCCAAGATTGAGAAGCCGCCCGCCGACTCGGCCGGGCGGCTTTTTATTGGGCATCCGAGGCGGCTGGCGCGGCGGGATCGTCGGCGAACGATCCTGGCCAAACGATCTGGCGCGAACGATCTTGCACGAACGATCTTGCAACGGACGCGCGACGCCGGTCCGCAAACGACAACGGCGCCCGAAGGCGCCGTTTTGCGTCGGCCTTTGCGGCCCCATCTTCTGGTGCGGACGAGAGGACTCGAACCTCCACGGGTCTCCCCACTAGCACCTCAAGCTAGCGCGTCTACCAATTCCGCCACGACCGCAGTCAGAGATGGCTCGGCGCCCGCGAACCCTGAGGTGCGTGGCGCCGGGGGCCATCGTCTAACAGATCGCCCAGGGCGCCACAAGGCCTCAACAGCGGATCATGCGCCAACTATATGTAGCCTGTGGATGGCGTGTGTCCCGCGCGCCGTCAAAGCCGTATGAAGTCGCCATGACCGCTCATTCTTCCCCATCGCCGGCCGCCCCTTCGCCCGCCCGGTCCACGCTCGCCACGCACTTCCTGCCCCATCTCGCCGGAGCGGCGCCGGTGGAATGGAGCGTCAGCGATGCCCCCGTGCCCTATCCGCAGGCGATCGCGGCCATGGAAGCGCGGGTCGCCGCGATCGCCGCCGGAACCGCGCCGGAGCTGGTATGGCTGCTGGAGCATCCCGCGCTCTACACCGCCGGCACCAGCGCCAGGCGCGAGGATCTGATTGATGCGCGCTTCCCCGTGTTCGAGACCGGGCGCGGCGGGCAGTTCACCTATCACGGCCCCGGCCAGCGGGTGGCCTATGTGATGCTGAACCTCAAGCAGCGCAGCCCCGATCTGCGCCAATATGTCAGCGCGCTGGAGACTTGGCTCATCGCGTCCCTGTCCGCCTTCAACATCCGCGCGGAACGGCGCGAGGACCGAGTGGGCGTATGGGTGGCACGGCCGGGCCGGGAGGAAAAGATCGCCGCCATCGGCATTCGCGTGCGCCAATGGGTGAGCTTCCACGGCATCTCACTGAACGTGAGCCCCGACCTCACCCATTTCGGCGGCATCGTGCCCTGCGGGGTGCGCGAGCACGGCGTGACCAGCCTGGAGGACCTCGGCCACCTCGCCAGTCTACCCGAGGTGGACAGCGTTCTGCGGATCGCGTTCGAGGAAGTCTTCGGTGCGACCTGCCCGGCCAGCGCATCGCTCTGAAGCGCAGGCGTCAGGTGGAGCGCTATTTCCCAGCAGGTGCAGACGGCGCAACGGCCGGCGCGGGCTTGGCGCGCTCATAGGTGGTGCAGGCGGTGGCGATATAATTTGGCACCGAATCGATCCAGCACAATTCCATGCTGTCGGCACTCACCTCGCCGTCGCCCGAGCTGAAATCGGTGGCATAGACCACGCGCTTGCCATCGCTGCGGAAGGTGCCCAGCAGCACCTGTTCCTTGCCGCCCTTGGAGACCACCGCGCCGCCGAAGGCGCGGTCGCTCTGCGTGTCGATGCGCACGTTCCAGGCTTCGGTGCCGGGGCGGTTCGAGAAATGCGGCGTGTCCACGCGCAGCCGCATATCGTCCATGGGGGCGATGCTGAGATTGGAGCCGGCATGCGCGACCGCCGTCCACAGGCCGATGATGTTCGGCGCATCCGCCGCATATGCCGGCCCGAGCAGCCCGAGAAGAACCGCCGCCGCCACACCCGCGCTCCGCATGCCCCTGCTCCTTGCAACCGGCCTCCGCACGGGGCGGAGCGCCTCAGATGCCCAATTTGCTCTTGAGGATCTCGTTCAGCGCCTGGGGATTGGCCTTGCCCCCCGACGCCTTCATGGCTTGCCCGACGAACCAGCCGAGCATGGTGGGCTTGGCGATCACCTGGGCCACCTTGTCCGGATTGGCGGCGATGATCTCGTCCACCACCTTTTCGATGGCGCCGGTGTCGGTCACCTGCTTCAGGCCCCGGGCCTCGACGATCTCGCGCGGGTGCTGGGTGGTCTTTTCCTCCAGCAGAATCACCAGCACATCCTTGGCAATCTTGCCGGAAATGGTGTTGTCCGAGATCAGGTCCACGATGCCGGCGATCTGGGCCGGAGTAACGTGCACACTGGAGACCGCCAAGCCGGCCGTGTTCGCATAGGCGGAAAGATCGCCCATGATCCAATTGGCCACCAGCTTGGCATTGCGGGCGCTCGCGCCGTCCGCCTTCACCGCCGCCTCGAAATAGTCCGCCGTCTCTTTTTCGGCCACCAGAATGGCGGCGTCGTAGGGCGTCAGCCCGTAATCGGCGATGAAGCGGGCCTTCTTCTCGTCCGGCAGTTCCGGCAACGCGGCGTCGAGCGAACGCACGAAGGGTTCTTCCAGCACCAGCGGCAACAGGTCCGGGTCGGGGAAATAGCGATAATCATGCGCTTCTTCCTTGGAGCGCATGGACCGCGTCTCGCCCTTGTTGGGGTCGAACAGGCGCGTTTCCTGGTCGATCTTGCCACCGTCCTCAAGGATCTCGATCTGGCGGCGGGCTTCCACCTCGATCGCCTGGCCGATGAAGCGAATGGAATTGACGTTCTTGATCTCGCAGCGGGTGCCGAGCGGCTCGCCGGGGCGACGCACCGAGACGTTCACGTCCGCGCGCAGATTGCCCTTCTCCATGTCGCCGTCGCAGGTGCCGAGATAGCGCAGGATGGAGCGCAGCTTGGTCACATAGGCGCGCGCCTCCTCGGAGGAGCGCAGGTCCGGGCGGGAGACGATCTCCATCAGCGCCACGCCGGAGCGGTTCAGGTCCACGAACGAGAGCGAGGGGGACAGGTCGTGGATCGATTTTCCCGCGTCCTGCTCCAGGTGCAGCCGCTCGATGCCCACACTGATGCTTTCGCCGTCCGGCAGATCGACGATCACCTCGCCCTCGCCGACGATGGGATATTTGAACTGGCTGATCTGATAGCCCTGGGGCAGATCGGGATAGAAATAATTCTTCCGGTCGAACACGGAGCGCAGATTGATCTGCGCCTTCAGGCCGAGCCCGGTACGCACCGCCTGGGCGACGCATTCCTTGTTGATCACCGGCAGCATGCCGGGCATCGCCGCGTCCACCAGCGACACATGGTCGTTGGGCGGCCCGCCGAATTGCGTGGAGGCGCCGGAGAAGAGTTTGGCGTTGGAAGCCACCTGAGCATGCACTTCCATGCCGATCACCACCTCCCAATCGCCCGTGGCTCCACGAATGAGCTTCTTGGCATCGGCGGGTCGAACGTGAGCGGTCATCGCGGTCCTTCGCAACTGGCGCGGCATATGCCGCAGGTGATGTGTGTCCCTACTCCCGCGACCCGCTCTCTGGCAACCTTGGGAGCATTGCGCAGCCGCTCCCGGAGCACCGGCAAACCGGGGCGAAGGGCCGGCCCGTGGCAGCCCCGGCACAGGGCGCGATCGCTTCGCTGAGCGCCGCCGCGCCCGCGTGCGACGTTTCCACCCTCCCCGGCCCGTGCTAAGCCGCAACCGGTTTGCGAACGGTTCGAGCGCGCGAAGGGAAGAATATGCGTCTGGCGTCCGTCACTCTCGCACGCGATGAAGCGGACATCATCGAAGTCTTCGTCCGGCACAACCTGCATTTCGTCGATTGCATGTACATCATCGACGACGGCAGCACAGATGCGACCCGCGCCATCCTGGATCTGCTCCAGGGCGAGGGCCTGCCCCTGGTGCGGATCGAGGACGGCGCGCACGCCGCCTACAACCAGGGCCGCCGCACCACCGGCCTCATGCATCGGGCCATGCGGGACGAGGCGTGGGATTTTATATTCGCCCTCGACGCCGACGAATTCATCGCCATCGCCGACCGCGCGACCCTGGAAGCGGAGCTGGACGCTCTGCCGGAGCCGAAAATCGGCGCGTTCTCCGTGACCAATTATTTCCCGCACGCGGATGACGACGCCACCGACCCGAACCCCCTGTCGCGCCTGACCCATGTGCTGGACCTGCCACGCGGCAACGGCAAGGTGATCGTGCCCGGCGCCTTCGCGGCCCATCCCGAAACCCTGATCTCGGACGGCAACCACATCATCAGCCGCTGGCACGCCGAGCAGTCCGTGACCTTGCTCGCCACCGCGGACCTCGCCCATTTCCCGGTGCGGTCGGACGATCAATTGGTGGCGAAATGCATGGTCAGCTACATCCGCTGGCGCGCCCGGCCGGACTACAAGGCGTCCACCGCCTCGCACCATATCGAGGGCGCCCGCGCGCTGATGAAGGAACCCGGCCTGCTGCTGGAACGGCCGGATCAGCTTTTGCTCGCCTATATTCCCCAGCTCGAGGGACCGGTCTCGGTGCGGCCATTCGTCCAGCGCCGTGCGACGCCGCGCTATCTCGATCTCGCCCGCACCTATCCCTATCGGCGGGTGCTGGCGAGCCTCGACGCGCTGGTGGAAGGCGCGCGCGCGGGCACGGCGGAACTGAATGCCTTGCGGATCCAAGTCACCAAGGCACAGGCGCCGTTCCACCTCGCGCTTGCCGCCGCGCTGCGCAAGATGCGGCGCTCGTTCCTCAAGCGCTGGCTGTCCTTGCGCATGAAGTGACATTCCGCCTCGGCGGGCTCGCCAGCTGGGTGCCGGTGGCATACATTAAACCAGAACAATCAGACCGGGCCGGCGCGAGCGGCCGAGTCCCGGCGCAGTCAGGTCAGGGAGACCGCAACGCCATGGCAGACACAGCGACCGGCGAGACCTGGACCGGCGAGACCTGGACCGGATGGCGCGACTTCATCATTGAAAGCCGCATACCGGAAAGCGAGATCATCACCTCCTTCGTCTTCCGCCCCGCGGACGGCAAGGGCGTGCCGCGCCACCAGGCGGGGCAACATCTGACTTTGCTGATCGAGCCCGAGAATGGCCCCGCGCTGAAGCGCAATTACACGATTTCCGGCCATGCCAATGGCGAGACCTATCGCATCTCGGTCAAGCGCGAGGCCCAGGGCGCGGCATCTCGCTGGCTGCATGATGCGGCTGATGCCGGAACACGAGTGAAGCTCATGCCGCCGTCCGGCACCTTCGTCCTGCCGGCAGACCAGGAGCGCCCCGTGGTTCTGCTCTCGGGCGGGGTCGGCCTGACGCCGATGGTCTGCATGCTGGAGGCTTTGGCGGCGCAAACGCCCGGCACGCCTGCTCATTTCATCCATGGCACGCTGGACGGGACGACCCACGCCTTCGCAAGCCATGTGAAGCGCCTCGCCGCACAGCGCCCGGGCCTTGCGACGACGATCTTCTACGAACGCCCGCGCGACGGCGATGTGGCAGGCCGCGATTTCGATCGCGCGGGCTTCATCGATCTCGACTGGCTGGCGGAAAACACCCCGCTGGCGCAGGCGGATTATTTCATCTGCGGCCCCTTGCCCTTCATGCGCCATTTCGTCCAGGGGCTGGCCGCACGCGGCGTGCCGCGGGAGCGCATTCACTTCGAATTTTTCGGGCCGATCGAAGAGCTGCTGGACCCGCAGACCCAACCCGCGCCCGCTGCTGTTTCTCCCGGTGCCAAGGTGGCCCCCATGACCCATGCCAAGCCGTTTTCTCCCGGCACCCTCACTGCCGATCACATCGCCCAGGCCCTTATCGACAGCAATGCCGACGCGGTGGTCGCGAGCGATCGGGAGGGCCTGATCGTGCTGTGGAATCCGGGTGCCGAGCGCATCTTCGGCTTTTCCGAGCAGGAAGCGCTGGGCCAATCCCTCGATATCATCATTCCGGAACCGTTCCGCGCCCGCCATTGGGAGGGCTATCACCAGACGGCGGCGAGCGGTGTCAGCCGCTATGGCGCGGGCGACCTGCTCGCGGTTCCGGGCCTGCACAAGGACGGGCGGCGCTTCTCCATCGAATTCACCATCGTCTTGCTGAAGGACGCCGACGGCCGGGTCGTGGGCATGGTGTCCACCATCCGCGACGTGAACGCCCGCTTCGAGGAAACGAAGAAGCTGCGCAAGGAACTCGCCGCGCTGAAGGAAGCTGCCGAGTTGCAAAAGCCGGTGGCCTGAGCCGCCGGTTCAATACAGCCAGAGCAATTCGCCCTGCCCGCCCGCGAGCCGGTCGCCCACATGGCGCCGCGCCCGCCCGGAAATGCCGCCCCCCAAGAGCTCCGCGAGCTGCGGAATACGACGGGCGAGGAGCTGCAGGGCGACGAGATCGTGCTCGCCCGTATCGCCGAAGCCGGGACCGAGCAAAAGCGGCTCGCGCGCCAGCAGCAACGTGCCGCGCTTCATGCCGGCGCCGGCCTGAGGACCGAGGGTTCCGGCGATGGCGATGGTGCCGGCGATCATGTCGCGCGCCGCATGCTCGGCCACGTCGCCGTGAATGAGCACGAGCCCGCCGCGCATGTTCGCGCCGGCGAGCGGCCCGACATCGCCAAAAATTTCGATCGTGCCGCCCGTCATGCCGGTGCGTGCGCCGGGCAGCGGGCCGCCCAGCCGGGCGCCGGTTTGACCCCGCACCTCGATCCGCCCGCCCGACATGCCGCTCCCGACGCCTTCGCCGGCATCGCCTTCGATGGTGAGCCAGCCCCCGCTCATCTGCGCGCCGGCGCACACGCCAATGGGGCCGGACACCATCATCTCGCCGGACGCCAGGCCCGCGCCCACGAAATCCATGCGCGGATCGCCGCTGATCAGGAGCGCGCCGTCCGAGGCGGGCATGAGCGTGAACACTTCGCCGAGGGGCACCCGTGCGGTGCCATAGGGAAGCGGTAGGTGCTCCACCTCGCTCCCGCTGAGTCCGGCGAGCGCGTGCGGCGTCAGCCCCGACAGGTCGAGACGCGCGGCAAGCGATGCCCGCAACCTGAGTTCATAGCCGCTCACGCCATCAGCTCCCGCAGCTTGAAATGGAACGGGCCGAGATTGCCGCCGTAATTTCCCGCATCGATGGCGACGATGCCCGCCGCCGCGCCGAGCGTGCACACGGCGGAGATCCCGGCGCGCATGGAGGCGCCGACATCTGCGGCCGACAAACCGTCGATGACGATTTCAAGCACGCTCTGAACATCCCCCGGCAAGGCGCTCTCGACGCTCGCGCGCAGGGTCGGGCAATAGGCGTCATTGGTGGAGGCGATCATGCCGGGATATTTGCCGCCGATCTTCGAGCCGGACCGCACGACGCCGCCGGGAAACGGCAGGATCGCGCCCTTCACCCGCGCCATCGCGTCGACCGCCTGTTCGGCCGCGTTCAGCGCAGCCGCACGCGAGCGCGCCAGGATGAGAAAATTGCCGCCGCCGACCGAAGCCGTGCTGCTGCCGGTCACGTCGTCGCAGACAAACTCGCCTTCCATCACCGGGATGCGCCAGAACCGGCGGCCCTCGATGCTTTTGGCGATCTGGTGCCCATCGCCGAAATAGCGCAGGGCCCGGCCGAGCGGCACGCGTGGCCCCTCCTCGAGGCCGGCATAGCAGGCCGAGGTGGGGGCGGTCAGCACGCACTGGCCGACCCGCGCCGGCACGATCTTCTTCAAATTCTTCAGCGACATGGCGAAGATGAGCACGGAAATGCCTGGCCGCCCGTCGGGCGAGTCCTCCGGCGCGATCTCCCCCTCGATCCCCGCCTCGCAGCCGCAGCCGATCACCGAGGTGGCGAAACCCGTGAGCGACGCGGCAGCGGTACGCGCCCAGCGCCGCGTGTCGGCGGTGATGACGAGCCGCGTGCCCGCCATGGGAAAGGCTTCGGCGAAGCTGTCGCGGATCTCGACCCCGTTCAGGTTCACGGCGCGCACTCCACGATGCTGGGCCCTTGCCCGCCCCGGATCTCCCCGTCCGAAATGCGGAAATGCTTGGCCTTGAGGCCAATGGCCTCGTCGAACCAGCGGTCCATGCGCTTGTCCATGAGCGGATCGAACGGCGGCTTCACCGCATAGGTGCGCCCCTGCACCAGATCCACGATCTCACCGTCGCGCACGATGGTCCGGCCATCCTTCAGCACCAGGCGCGGCGCGCTGAACATGGCCTCGCGATCCGCCATGTCCGCATAGAGCACCACATCACCGACGGCACCGGGCGCGAGATGGCCGCGATCCTTCAAGCCCAGCGTGCGCGCCGGCGCGGCGCGGGTGACAATGGCGATCTCCTCCAGCGTGTATTCGCGCGTCAGCTCGGCAAGGTTGGTATGCGCCCGTGCCGCCTTGTGCAGCCGCGCCAGTTGCTCGTCGCGGAAATCGCGGTCCATCAGCAGGCGGATCAGATGGGGATAGGAGGTGAACGGCCCGCCGTTCGGATGGTCGGTGGTGAGAAACACCCGCCACGGGTCCTCGATCAGCAGGAACAATTCCAGGCCGATGGCCCATTGCAGGGCATTGACGAAGGAGGTGTCGCGATAGGCGAACGGCACCACGCCGCAGGCGGCATCGCACTCGATATCCATGCCCACCCATTTCTTCGGGCTGGCCAGGGAGTGGTTGCGATACTGCCCCATCAGATCGGCCGAGGCGGTCACCGTCTGGCCGAACATGATCTGCCCGACATCCACGCTAATATGGGGATTTGCGTTCACCGCCGCCGCGATTTCCGCCGCGCCGGACGAGAAGCGCCGGTCGCCTTCCGTCCCATAAGCGTGGAATTGCACATGGGTGAGGTGAAGGGGAAAGCCCTCGGTGGCGCCAATGGTCGAGAGCGTCGTCGCCACATTGCCGGGCACGCCGAGGTTGCACCCGTGCAGATGGATGGGATGGGGAATGCCCAGTTCCGTCACCGCGCGCTGCAACGTCTGCAGCACCCGGCGCGGGGTGAGCGTGTAATGCGGGCCGGCCTCGTCCAGATCGAGGCTGCGGGCATTGAACTTGAAGGCGGAAATCCCACCGGGATTGACGATCTTGATGGCGCAAGTCTGGGTCGCCGACAGCATCCAGGCGACATAATCGTTGATCGCCGTCTGGCTCTCGCCCTGCGCGATCAGGCGCAGCAGGAAATCGTCATTGCCGAGCACCAGGAAGCCGCCGGTGTCGATGTTCGGAATGTCTGCCATTTCCAGGTGCGCATGGCGCGCATTGGCCCCCACCATGGCCGGTTCGAACACGGCGGTGTAGCCCATCTGGGAATAACGGCAGCCCGTGACATGGGTTGTCGGCGCCGCAACGCCGCCGCCGCACCCGCAGAAGGCGCCGAACGGCTCGGGATTGGCGCGGCGATCCTCCCCCATCAGCAGGCGGGCGAGGTTCACCTTTCCGCCGGCAATATGGCTGTGCAGATCGATGCCGCCCGCCATCACCACGCAACCGGCGGCATCGTGCGTCTCGTCCGCGCGCAGGGTGGGATCGTCGGCGACGATGCGGCCGTCCTCGATCAGGACATTGCCCAGCAGGTCGACCATGCCGGAGGCCGGATCGAAGATCCGCCCGTTCGTGATGCGCACCCTCATGGCGCCCTCACCGATTGGAGGATCGCGGCGGCCGCCTGGGCGACGCTCGCCAGCCCGGCTTCGCGCAGTTTCACGAGCGGCAGGCACACCACGCTGTCCATGCGGAACACCTGTCCCGCATGGTCGACGCCCGGCGTGCCCACGGGGATGAACACGTCCGGCTCGCGGGGAAATTCGGTATGGGGATGGGCCAGCGCGATCAGCGGGCCAGACGAAAAGGCTGGCGGCGGATCGGGACGAAAGGCGCTCACATGCAGCAGCAGGTCGGCATCGCGCACCGCCCGGCTGGTGGCGTAAAGGCCCGGCGCGTGGCTGGCTTCGCCGTGCGCCACGAGCGTGCGTAGCGGATAGCCGAAGCGCCAGAGCGCCATCTGATGCGCGCCGATGAGATTGTCGCGCCCGCCCAAGGGAAAGACCGCCGCGCGCGTGGTCTCGTTCAGCTTCGCGACGATGGCGGCGGCATGGCCGACGATGCGCTCGCCCTCGGCGGGATCGAGCGCGCCGGCATTCCAGGTGAGGACGCCATAGCGCGCCGCCTTGAGCGCGCCCGCCAGTTCGGCGAGCGCCGCGCCCAGCGCGCCGTCGAAAGCGCCACCCAGCGTCTTCACGGAGCGCCCGTCCACGAATGCGTTGATGCCGGCCATCGCGTCCGCGAGCAGCGGCGGCGGCACGGGAATATGCGAAATCTCGTTGCCGGCAAGGGCCGCGCGCGCGGCGGGTCCGGCAAGATCCCCGAGAAACACCACCCGACGCGCGCAGGTGCGGCCCGTGAACAACGGCGCTGCGTCGGAATCCTGCGGATCGCTCGACGCCGCCGGCAGGGCGCGTTCGAAAAAGCGGGCGAAGTCGGGCGTCGGGTCCGCACCCACCACCACCAGCAGGTCACAGCGATTGCGAACCTCCGCGAGCGTGGTGGCGATCCAGCCGCGCCGTTGGAGCGTGTCCAGGTTGCGAAACAGCCCGCTGGACGCGGCATGATCGAAACTGGCGCCGAACCGCATGGCGAGATCAAACACACCGCGCAGCCCGTCCACATCCGCGCCGAGCCCGGAGAAAACCGCGGACCGGCTCCCAGAGAGCAGCGAGCCGGCGCGCGCGGCGGCCTCCTCCAGCGAAGTTTCCCGTCCCGCTACGCGTGGAACGGGCGGCTCACCGTCGGACCGCTCAAGCAGGGCGGCTGCCTCCGGGCAAGCGGAACGCGGGCGCACGGCGCGGCCCTGGACCTTCACTTCGAGGTCGTCGCACCCCAGGCCACAGAATCCGCACACCAGGTCGGTGACGATGCGGGATGTCGCGGCGGAGGACGTCGCGGCGGGAGACGTCGCAACAGGGGGCATGGCCGGGTCAATCATATTTGAGATAGGCGAAGCGCAGATCGGTCGCCGGCGTCCCCTCCAGCGGCCCGCCCTCCTCCGCGCCGGGCTGCCATTGCACCACCTCCTCGATCTTCCGCGCCAAGGCGAAGTCGCGTTCGGTGATGCCCTTGGCGTCGTGGGACATGAGGCGCACCTCGACCCAGGCATAGGAGGCGGTGATATCGGGATGGTGCCAGGCGGCTTCCGCGAGATGGCCGACGGTGTTGATCACCATCAGCGTGCCCTTCCAGCTGTTGGTGCGGTAGGTGCGCCGGATCCAGCCGTCTTCCAGCCGCCAATGGGGCAGATCGGTCGCGAGACGGGTGATGATGTCTTCGGACGAATAGGTCTTCTTGCGGTCGACAGGCATGTCGCGCGCCTCCTTCAGCGGGGGGTCCCGATCAAGACGCTGCGGCGGTTACCCGCTTGTCGTTGCAGTGCTCCGGATGTCCGGGCCATGCGTCCGTTCTTGGGAATAGAGCTAACATCATCCGGGACCGGCGCAAACCCGTCCCGGTTCACTTTCACAGACCGTGTTGCCGCTTGGCCGCCGTCAGGGTGTTCTGGAGAAGGCAGGCGATGGTCATCGGGCCGACGCCGCCGGGAACCGGCGTGATCAGTCCGGCGATGCCCTGCGCCTCCTGAAAAGCGACATCGCCCACGAGGCGGGTCTTCCCATCGCCCTTGGGCACGCGGTTGATGCCCACGTCGATCACGGTGGCGCCGGGCTTGATCCAGTCGCCGCGCACCATTTCCGGCCGGCCGACGGCGGCCACCAGAATGTCAGCGGTGCGGCACTCGCCGGGCAGGTCGCGGGTGCGCGAATGGGCGATGGTGACCGTGCAATCCTCGCGCAGCAGCAATTGCGCCGCCGGCTTGCCGACGATGTTGGAGCGCCCCACCACAACCGCCTTGAGGCCCGAAAGATTGCCCAGATGGTGCTTGAGCAGCATCACGCAGCCGAGCGGCGTGCACGGCACCAGCGCATCGAGCCCCACGGCGAGACGGCCGGCATTGACCACGTGGAAGCCGTCCACATCCTTGGCCGGATCGATGGTGGAGAGGACCTTATTGGTGTCGATATGGGCCGGCAGGGGCAATTGCACGAGAATGCCATGCACCGCCGGATCGGCATTGAGTCTGGCCACCAGCGCCAGCAGATCGGCTTCGGCGGTCTCCACCGGAAGCTTGAATTCGAACGAGGCCATGCCGGCTTCGGCGGTCTGGGCGGCCTTGTTGCGCACATAGACCTGGCTTGCGGGGTCCTCCCCCACCAGCACCACCGCGAGGCCGGGCTTCACGCCGGCGCGTGCGGCGAGATCCGCGACCTCGATCGCGATGCGGGCCCGCAGATCGGCCGCGAAGGCCTTTCCATCGATAAGCTTGGTTTCGATCACAATCGTCCCCCGCGAACGCAGACTGACACGCTGCGCGCCTTGTCGGTAGATGTCGCGCGACGTTCAAGACAAATCGGTCCAGCCCCCGCGCGGAGCCGCCATTCATGTCTTAAAGGGATAAAAAGTTTCGTAAAGAGAAAATATTATTCACCCGAGTTTGGTGCGCCGAGATGCTTGTCTTCGTAGGCGATGGTCCATTCGATGAGGTCGCGCCAAACGCGCTCGGTCAGGTCCGGGGGCAAGCCGGCTGCGGCGGCGCGCAGGCCGACGCGCTCCACCACCTCTTCCACCCGATCCGGGAGCAGGGCCGGAATGCCTTCCCGCTCCTTCACGATCACCACGTTTTTGACCACGGCGAGCCGCTGCACCAGCAGATCCACGATCTGATCGTCGATGGCATCGATGGCGTCGCGCGCGTCCGCAAGCGCTTCGGGAATACCCTCCCGCTGCGGCCGCGCGCCGGGGCTCACTTGGCCCACCACAGGTCTTCCACCGGGAAGCGGCCGGCAGCATCTTCGATCACCTGGGCGAGGGAAAACAGCGTCTCCTCCTCGAACGGGCGGCCGATCATCTGCAGGCCCAGGGGCAGGCCATCCGCCGAGAAGCCGGCGGGCACCGAAATGCCCGGCAGGCCGGCGAGATTCACCGTCACGGTGAACACGTCGTTGAGATACATCTCGACCGGATCGGCCTTGCTCTTCTCGCCGATGCCGAAGGCTGGCGAGGGCGTGGTCGGCGTCAGCACGGCATCGACGCCCTGCGCGAACACATCGTCGAAGTCGCGCTTGATAAGGCTGCGCACCTTCTGCGCGCGCAGATAATAGGCGTCGTAATAGCCGGCGGAGAGCACATAGGTGCCGATCATGATGCGCCGACGCACCTCCGGTCCGAAGCCGGCCGCGCGGGTGCGTTCGTACATCTCCGCGACATCGCGTCCCGGAACCCGCAGGCCGTAGCGCACGCCGTCATAACGCGCGAGGTTCGAGGACGCCTCGGCGGGCGCGACGATATAATAGGCTGGCAGGGCGTATTGCGTATGGGGGAGCGAGATGTCGACCACCTCCGCGCCCGCGTCGCGCAGCATCTCCGCTCCCTGCTCCCACAATTCGACAATCTCCGGCGACATGCCGTCCACGCGATATTCGCGCGGAATGCCGATGCGCTTGCCCTTCACAGAGGCGCCCACCGCATCTTCATAATTGGGCACGCGCAGATCCACGCTGGTGGAATCCTTCGGATCGTGCCCGGCCATGGAACGCAGCAGAAGGGCCGCGTCGTTCACCGAACGCGCGAACGGGCCGGCTTGGTCGAGGGACGAGGCATAGGCAACGATGCCCCAGCGCGAGCAGCGCCCATAGGTCGGCTTCACGCCCACGGTGCCGGTGAAAGCGGCGGGCTGGCGGATCGATCCGCCCGTGTCCGTGCCGGTGGCGCCGGCACACAGGAACGCCGCCACCGCCGCCGCCGAGCCACCCGAGGAGCCGCCGGGCACGAGCGGCGTGGTGTCCCCATCGCGCCGCCAGGGCGAAACCACGGGGCCGAAAGCGGAGGTCTCGTTGGACGAGCCCATGGCGAACTCGTCATTGTTCAGCTTGCCTAGCATCACCGCCCCGTCGCGCCAGAGCTGCGCGGTGACGGTGGATTCGTAGGGCGGGACGAAATTCTCAAGGATCTTCGATCCGGCGGTTGTCGCGACACCGTCGGTGCAGAACATGTCCTTCACCCCGATGGGCATGCCTTCGAGCGGACCGCCCTCGGAATTGCCGATGCGTTCATCGCTGGCCGCCGCCATGGCGAGCGCCTTCTCGGCCGTCTCCTCCAGATAGGCATTGAGGCCGCGCGCCTGCGCCATGGCGTCGAGATAGGACTGGGTCAGTTCGACCGCCGTGAACTCCCGCAGCGCCAGCTTTTCACGCGCCTGGGTGAGGGTCAGCTGATTAAGCGCGGTCATTCCACCACCTTCGGCACGGTAAAGAAGCCACCCTCGGCATCGGGCGCATTGGCGAGGATCTTTTCGGGATAATGACCGTCGCTCACCACATCCTCGCGCAGGGGCAGGCTGAGCGGAATGACGCCGCTCATGGGCTCGACGCCGGACACGTCGAGCGCCGACAATTGCTCGACGAAGGCGAGGATGGCGTTCAATTCCTCCTGAAGGGGCGCAAGTTCCTCCTCGCGCACCGAAATGCGCGCCAGATGCGCAACCCTTCGGACGGTCGCCTGATCGACGGACATGGACAGCTCCCAGCACGCACCGCCCCGCTTTGTACGGGCGGTGCCGACAGATGGTTCAACCGCAAGCGGTTGAACCATGTTCCGAACGCGAGCGCTGCAATTTTCCGCGCGCCGCCCGCGCCCCTCCCCGCCGCTATAGCAAGCCGGGGAATTGCGAGGCAATGGCGCACGGCGCGAAAGCGCGGGCCGCATGCAGCGGCAGCCCGCGCGCCGTCACCACAAGTCGGTCACGGCAGGTCGCTCACGGCATAAGCGCAATCTGCTCCAGGCCGAGCGTCTCGGGATAGCCCAGCACCAGGTTCATGTTCTGCACCGCCTGGCCGGAAGCGCCCTTCACCAGATTGTCCAGGGTGGAGAGCACGATCGCCCGGCCGCTCGCGCGGTCGGCGACGACACCCATCATCACCATGTTGGAGCCGCGCACGTGGCGCGACTGCGGCACCTGGCCGAACGGCAGGACATGGACGAATGGCTCGCCCTTGTAGAAGTCCACGAGGATCTTGTGGAGATCCTCCGCCTTGGCGCCGGTGGTGCGCACGTAAAGGGTGGCATAGATGCCCCGGTTCATGGGCGCGAGGTGCGGCACGAACATGGGGGCGACCGGGCGGCCGGCGGCCTTGGTGAATTCCTGGTCCAGTTCGCCCATGTGCCGGTGCGAGCCGACGCTATAGGCGTGGATGCCTTCCGACACCTCGGAGAACAGCATCGCTTCCTTGGCCGAGCGCCCGGCGCCGGACATGCCGGTCTTGCTGTCGATGACGATGGTTTCCGGCTCGATGGCGCCGGCTTCCAGCAGCGGCACCGCCGGCAGGATGGAGGTGGTGGTGTGGCAGCCGGGATTGGCGATCAGCCGGCCCTTCTTGATCTCGTCGCGATAAATCTCGACCAGGCCGAACACCGCCTCCTTCTGGAGATCGAGGGCGCCGTGGGGATGGCCGTACCATTTTTCATAGGCGCCGGGATCACGCAGGCGGAAGTCGGCGGACAGGTCCACCACCTTCACCTTGGGCGCCTGCTCGAACACCTTCTTGATGACCTCCTGGGTGGTCGCGTGCGGCAGGGCGCAGAACACGAGGTCCACCGCGTTGAAGTCCACCTCATCGATGGTCACGAGCTTGGGCAGCGCATAGGGCACGAACTGGGGGAACACGTCGGCCATGGACTGGCCCGCCTTGCGGTCCGCGGTCAGGGCGACAAGCTCAACACGGGGATGGCGCAGCAGAAGGCGCACGAGTTCGGACCCGGTGTAACCCGAGGCGCCAAGAACCGCGATCCGTGCCTTTGCTGTATCCGACATGTCCTTCTCCCGCCCGCAAGGGCTGTGCGACGTTGGCCGAACGCGTTCGCGCGCGGAACGCTGCGCGGGTGTGTTCGGTCGGGGGTCTGTACACCGATCCCATATCAGGCGAAAGACAGGGATAAGTGACCAGTCCCGCGCTGCGCGCGTTTCCGGTATGTTCCCTTTCGTCCCCTCGCCCTGGCATGATGGCCGGCGGCGATTCGCCCTGAAGCGACTTAAAGAGCCTCATGTCCGATAACGACGATCTGTTTGCCGCGCCCGCCCCTGCCCGCAAGGCCGCGACCCCGCGCGCCAAGGCGCCCGCCGCCGTGCCCGAGATGGCGGGCGATTATACCGCCGCCCATATCGAGGTGCTGGAAGGGCTGGAGCCGGTGCGCCGCCGCCCCGGCATGTATATCGGCGGCACGGATGTCAAAGCGCTGCATCACCTGTTCGCCGAGGTGATCGACAATTCCATGGACGAGGCTGTGGCGGGCCACGCCACCTTCATCGAAGTGCATCTCGCCGCCGACAGCACCCTGACCGTCACCGACAACGGGCGCGGCATTCCGGTGGAGGCGCATCCCAAGTTTCCCGGCAAGTCCACCGTCGAAGTCATCATGACCACCCTGCACGCGGGCGGAAAGTTCGACAGCAAGGTCTATGAGACCTCGGGCGGCCTGCACGGCGTCGGCGTGTCGGTGGTGAACGCTTTGTCCGACCATCTCGAAATCGAGGTGGCGCGCAACCAGACCCTGTATCGCCAGACCTATTCCAAGGGCGCACCGCTCGGGCCGCTCGCCGAGGTCGGTCGCATCACCAACCGGCGCGGCACGAAGGTGCGCTTCCATCCCGACCCGGAAATCTTCGGCGCCGGCGCGCATTTCGATCCCGCCCGCGTGTTCCGCATGGCGCGCTCGAAGGCCTATCTGTTCGGCGGCGTGGAAATCCGCTGGTCGTGCGATGCCGCGCTTCTGGTGGGTACCACCGGCGTGCCGGAGAAGATGACCTTCCGCTTTCCCGGCGGCCTCAAGGATTATCTGGCCGGCGATCTGGAAGGCCAGACGCTGGTGCATGGCGAGATTTTCGCCGGCCGCATTCAGAAGCAGGGCGGCCACGGCTCGGTGGAATGGGCGGTGGCCTGGGTCGCCGACGGCGACGGCGGCATCTCCTCTTATTGCAACACCATCCCCACCCACGACGGCGGCACCCATGAGAACGGGCTTCGCCTTGTCCTGCTGAAGGGCCTGCGCGATTACGCCGAGCGCATCGGCCAGGCGAAGCGCGCCGCCATCCTGATCGGCGACGACGTCACCACCGGCTGCGCGGCCATGCTCTCCGTGTTCGTGCGCGAGCCGGAATTCCAGGGCCAGACCAAGGACCGCCTCGCCACGGCCGAAGCCTCGCGCATCGTCGAGCAGGCCTTGCGCGACCCCCTCGACCACTGGCTCGCCGCCAATCCGGTGCAGGCGAACCGGCTTCTGGACCATGTGGTGGAGCGCGCGGAAGAGCGCCTGCGCCGCAAGCAGGAGAAGGAGGTCTCCCGCAAGACCGCCGTGCGCAAGCTGCGCCTGCCGGGCAAGCTCGCGGACTGCTCCAACACCGAGGCGGCCGGGTCTGAAATCTTCATCGTCGAGGGCGATTCGGCGGGCGGCTCGGCCAAGCAGGCGCGCGACCGCAAGACCCAGGCGGTTCTTCCCCTACGTGGCAAAATTCTCAATGTCGCCAGCGCCGGGCGCGACAAGCTCGCCCAGAACCAGCAATTATCCGATCTGCTTCAGGCGCTCGGCTGCGGAACGCTCGCCCAATATCGCGAAGCGGACCTGCGCTATGAGAAGGTGGTCATCATGACCGATGCCGACGTGGACGGGGCGCATATCGCCTCGCTTCTCGTCACCTTCTTTTACCGCCAGATCCCGAAGCTGATCGAGGAGGGCCATCTGTTCCTGGCGGTACCGCCGCTCTACCGCATCACCCAGGGCGCGAAAACGCTCTATGCCCGCGACGATGCCCACAAGGACCTTCTGATGAAGAAGGAATTCTCCGGCCGCGGCAAGGTCGATATCGGCCGCTTCAAGGGTCTCGGCGAGATGATGCCGGCGCAGTTGAAGGAAACCACCATGAGTCCGCGCACGCGCACCATGCTGCGCGTCACCATCGAGGCGGCCGCGCAGGCCGATACGGCGGACCTCGTGGAGCGCCTGATGGGCAACAAGCCGGAGGCGCGCTTCGCCTTCATCTCCGAGCGCGCCGCGTTCGCCGGCGAGGATCTGCTGGATATCTGACGCGTGCGCCCTCAGGCGGAGAGGTCGACGGGCTCTGGCTCCACCTGATTGAGCCGGCGCGGCAGGCGCGAGGCGGGGAAGGCCAGCGCGATCAGGCATACGCCCGCGCCGGCGAACAATTCCACCGGCCCGATGAGACCGATGAGCTGCGCCGCCAGCAGAGCCCCCAGCGCCTGGCCGGAAAAGAAGAAGGTCGCATAAAGCGAGACCGCCGAGCCGCGCGCGGCCGGCACCAGCTCGGTCGCCATGATCTGCAAGGTGTTGTGGATCATGTAGAAGCCGAAGCCGAGGACGCCGAACAGAGCCAGCATCAGGCCGAGCGAGGGCACCAGCGCGATGGCGATCAGGCACACGCCCGCCACCGTGGCGCCGAGCCCGGCCATGCCGGACAGGCCGAGTCGACGCACCAGAACCGCCACGAGGAAGGTGTAGATCACGCCGCCCACGCCGAACATGCCGAGCGCGAACCCCGCCTCCACCGCATCGCCCAGAGCACGGCCGACCATGTGGGCGGCGACGAACGGGAACACGCCGAAGATCAGCGCCCCCTCGATGGCGGCGACCAGGAACAGGCGGATCGAGAGCGGATTGCTAAACACCACGCGGTAGCGCTCCAGCGCCCCGCGTACGGACGGGCGTTGCGGGATCGCGGTCTCGCTGAGGAAGAACATCGCGCCAAGCGCCGCGGTGCCCGCCACCGCCGCCGTGCACCAGAACACGGCGCGCCATCCGATCAGGGTCGAGATCATGCCCGAGGCCATGGCGCCGCCGAGCTGGCCCAGCACGATGGCCATGAGCAGCCGGCCGAGCGCCTGGGGGCGCTGCTGCATGGTCACGCGATCCCCCACGGTCGCCAGCGCCACGGGTATCACCCCGCCGGCCCACCCGCCGGAAAAGATGCGTCCCGCCAGCAGTGCGTCATGGCTTGGCGCCAACGCGCAGCCGATCAGCCCGAGGCAGAGCATGGACAGCGTCACGCGGATCAGCCGCACCCTGCCCACGGCATCGCCGATAGGGCCGAACACCAATTGCATGGCCGCGTACGGCAGCGAAAAGGCGCTGGCGAGCAATGCCGCGCGTTGCAGCGTGACGGCAAGGTCCGCGGCCAGCAGATTCAGCATGGGGTCCACCGCGCGCATCGAGAACGCGCTGGCGAACCCGGCGAGACCGAGAACCAGGAGAAAGGGCATGTCGGCACTGCCGGACGGAGGCGGGACGCCGACCGGAAACAGGCGGGCGCGGGCGGCTTCCTTGAATGTCATTCCGCAAGGGGTCAAGGGCGCTGCCGCATGGCGCTGCCGGCTGCAATTCGCCACGCGCATGGCAGGTTCAATGACAAGCATTGACACAGCGCACAAAATCCTTACTTTACAACGTGTCGTCCGATTATTTCGAATCCAAGCGCGCCGAGCGACGACCGCTCGCCCAGCCCCGTACGGCACGGGGCCTGCGATAAGCGGAGCGCTGCCGCATTAAGCGACGATATGTCATTTTCCGAACTCGGCCTGAGCGAAAAAGTCCTCTCGGCCGTCACGGCGTCCGGCTACACCACGCCCACGCCCATCCAGGCGCAAGCCATTCCGCATGTTCTCGCCCGGCGCGACGTGCTGGGCTTGGCGCAGACGGGCACCGGCAAGACCGCCGCCTTCACCCTTCCCATGTTGACCCTGCTGGAGCAGGGCCGGGCACGGGCGCGCATGCCGCGCACCCTCATCCTCGAACCGACGCGCGAACTCGCAGCTCAGGTCGAGGACAGCTTCGCCCGCTACGGCAAGAACCATAAGCTCAATGTCGCGCTGCTGATCGGCGGCGTGTCGTTTGGCGATCAGAACACCAAGCTGGTGCGCGGCGTCGATGTGCTCATCGCCACCCCCGGCCGGCTGCTCGACCATGTGGAGCGCGGCCAGTTGCTGCTCTCCGGCATCGAAGTGCTCGTCATCGACGAAGCCGACCGCATGCTGGACATGGGCTTCATTCCCGACATCGAGCGCATCTGTAAGCTGGTACCCTTCACGCGGCAGACGCTGTTCTTCTCGGCTACCATGCCGCCTGAAATCCAGCGGCTGGTGTCGCAATTCCTCTCCAATCCGGTGCGGGTGGAAGTCTCCAAGCCCGCGTCCACCGCGACGACGGTGACCCAGGTCCTGGTCGCCACCGGACGCGAGGATTACGAGAAGCGCGAAATGCTGCGCGAATTGATCCGCGGCGCCGACGGCTTGCAGAACGGCATCATCTTCTGCAACCGCAAGAGCGAAGTCTCGGTGGTCCACCGCTCGCTCCAGAAGCACGGCTTCAACGTGGTGTGCCTGCACGGCGACATGGACCAGCGCTCGCGCACCACCGCGCTGGACCAGTTCCGCTCCGGCGAGGCCACCTTGCTGGTGGCGTCCGACGTCGCGGCGCGCGGTCTCGATATTCCGGCCGTCAGCCATGTCTTCAATTATGACGTGCCCCACCATGCGGAGGATTATGTCCACCGCATCGGGCGCACCGGCCGCGCGGGACGTAGCGGCATGGCCATCGCCTTGATGACCCATGACGACCTGAAGTCGCTCGCCGCCATCGAGAAGCTGATCGGCAATCCCATTCCCTGGCAGGGCGAGCCGCTTGGCGAAGCCCCGCCGCGCGAGCGCCGCACCGGTGCCGGCGACAAGCGTGGTCGCGAGAAGGGCCGCGAAGGCGGTCGCGAAGGTGGCCGTGGTCGCGACAAGGGCCGCGCCGCCCGCCCGGAAGAGGGTGATGTGCCGCGCACCGAGCGTCAGAACACCCGCAACCGCAAGCCACGCGAGGGAACGCCCCGCGAAGAGGCGGCACCTGTCGAGATCGCGGCAGCGCCGGTGCGCGAAGCCCGTCCCCCGCGCGAGCCGCGCCCGCCCCGGGAACCGCGCGAGGCGCCGGCCCGCGAGGTCGCGGCGCGTGAGAGCGCGCCCCGTGAAGCCCGCGAATCCGGCCGTCCGCCGCGTCGCGAGCGTCCCCCGGTGAACGAGCCGGCGGACATGTCCCACCTCCCCGCCTTCCTTCTGCGCCCGGTGCGCGTGAAGGCCACGAGCTGACCCCTCGGGGCGTGGGCCATATCGGTCCCGCCCCACAAGGTTTACCCCGCCGGAATGAGGTTTTCTCCGGCCTTATGGGGCTCTCGTCCCTACCTTCGGTATTACTTGCCTTCAGTGCCCGCCCGCCGTGCCGCGCACCGGCTTTCCGCGCTTTGCGGGAGCAGCCTTGCTGGCGGCGGAGGTGCTGCGGCGCCCCGACGCGGCGGGCTTTGCGCGGCGCGCCGCTCTGGCGATGTCCAGGGCGCGGCCGGCGAGCGCGGCCAGATCCTCCCCATCGTCCAGCGCCGCCTCCGGCACTTTCCAATAGGACATGATGGTGCGCCGGCCCTTGGCTTCATAGCTGAAGGGCACCGAGCCGCGCGCCGCCAGATCCAAGGCGAAGCCGTCATCCACTTTCAGATAGAGTTCGCCGCCCGCCTCCAGCGCGAACATGGTGCCGTCCGCATAGACCCCGGCACCGCCGAACATGCGGCGCACCGCCACCGGGCCGAAGGACGCGAACAATTCGCGGATGTCGTCTGCAGTCACGGCATTTCCGAGGGCGAGGAGAAGGTCTAAGGCGAAACCAACGCCGGCTTTTCCGCAGGCGATACATAGATGAGAGGGCGCAGCAGCTCCAGCAGCTCTTCCTTCACGCCTGCCGCATCGGCGGGCTTGGTGGTCGCTGAAATGGTCAGCTCGATGCGATCATAGCCGAGCTTGCCCAGAACCACGCTCGGCGCGGGCGTCGCCAGCACGCGGGCATCCTGCTCAAGGAATGCCAGCGCCTTGGCGCGAAGCGCGTCCACATCCACACTGGTCGCCACCTCCAGCGCGACCGACACCGTCGAATCGCCGGCGGGATAGGCGGATTTGTTCAGGATCGCCGCCCCCCACACCTGCCCGTTGGGGATCAGGATCTGCACATTGGCGGCACCCGCAAGTTCCGTGGTGAAGAGCGTCAGAGCCTTCACCGTACCGGCCTTTCCGGCGACCTCGACAGTGTCGCCGACGCGGAACGGACGGAAGACCAGCAGCATCACCCCGGCTGCCATGTTGGACAAGGTACCCTGCAAGGCGAGGCCTACGGCAAGGGAGGCGGCGCCCAACACCGCGATGATGCTGGTGGTCTGGATGCCGAAGCGCTGGAGCACCGCGACCAGAACGAATACCAGCACGACATATTTGGCGAGGCTTGCGAGGAAGCTCGCCACAGTCACGTCGATCCGCCCGGTCGCGTTCAGGCCGCGCATCAGCAGGCCCTCGACGGTCTTCGCGATCCACCAGCCAACCGCTAGAAGAATCAGCGCATAGAGCACGTTCAGGCCGTAGAGGACCGCCACATCGCCCAGGTGTTCGGTATCGATATCCATCGCCAAGGCCTCGCTGCTGTTTGATGGGATTGAAAAGGCAAACGCGGGACGATGCAATAAGTTCGGCATTGCGCATGTGGGGTTCCGGCGCGCCGCGCGAATGAATATGGTGCCGCTCCCTTATCGGCAGCGTCGGACCATGCCCGCATCCTCTTCCCTTCTCGACCAAGCCATCGCCCTTCACGATTCCGGCCAATTGGACGAGGCGGCGGGGCTCTATGGCGAGGTTCTGCGCGCAAACCCGCGCGAGGGCGAAGCGCTGTTCCGGCTCGGCCGGCTCCAGTGCCAGAAAGGGCAATTGGACGAGGGCGCACGCCTGCTCGCGGAGGCGACGCAGGCGGCACCGCAGGATGCGCGGGCGTTCGATCTTCTTGGCCTGGCGCTGGAGCGGCTCGGCCGCTTGACGCAAGCGCTCGCGGCCTATGACCAAGCGATCGCGCTCGCTCCGGAAAATCCCGATGCCTGGGACAGCCGCGCCGGCCTGCTCGGCGCCCTCGGCCGCCGCACCGAGGCGCTGCGCGCTTATGACGAATCCCTGCGCCTCGCGCCGCGCCGCCCGGAAGGCTGGCTCAATCGCGGCGCTTTGTTGCAGGAGATGGAGCGGCACGAGGACGCCATCAAATCCTTCGACACAGCGCTCGCCATGGCCCCCGGCATGGGCGCCGCCCATCTCAATCGGGGCGTCTCGCTGAGCGCGCTCATGCGCTACGCGCCCGCCCTCGCGGCGTTCGAGATCGTGCTGACGGCGGAGCCGGACAATGTGGACGCCTTGTCCAACACCGCGCTCGCCCTGCGCAATCTGGACCGCCCGCAGGAGGGGCTGGAGCTGCTCGACCGGGCGCTTGCGCGCGATCCCGCCGCCGCGCAGGCGCATGCCAACCGCGCCAGCGTGCTGCTGGACTTGCGGCGCTTCGCGGAAGGCGTGGAGAGCGCCACCCGCGCGGTGGAACTGGCGCCCGACCGCGCGGAGATTCTCTATCCCCACGCCTTGCTGCTCTCCACCGTCGGGCGGCATGGGGAAGCAATCGCCGAGCTCGATCGCGCGCTCGCCCGCGATCCCGCCTTCATCCGCGCGCGTATTCTGCGTGCCCAGCTCCAGATGGATCTTGGCCGGCTCGATGCCGGCCGGCAGGATCTGGACACCCTAGTCCAGGCGGCGCCTCCCCATCCGGAAGTAGCGTTCCTGCTCGCCACCGCGCGGCTTCGCAGCGGCGACTGGATGCGCGGCCTGCCGCTGTTCGAACGCCGCAACGAATTGCGCCAGAAAGGCTATGCGGAATTTCCCTATCCGCGGTGGACCGGCGACAAGCCGGACCCGAAGAGCCTGCTCGTGCTCCAGGGCGAGCAGGGACGCGGCGATATCATCCAGTTCGCCCGCTTCGCGCCGCTGCTCACCCGCCTGGGCCATAAGGTGGCGCTCGCCACGACACCCGAGATGCTGCCGCTCCTCTCGGGGATCGAAGGCATTGCCGGCGTCATGACCATCGAGCAGGCCATGGGCCTGCGCGAGCCGGCGCGCTGGGCGCCGCTGATGAGCGTGCCGCATTTGCTCCATCTGACGCCGCAGACCCTTCCGCCTTTTGCGCCCTATCTGAAGGCGCAGCCCGCGCGCACCGAGGCGTGGCGGCAGAGGCTGGGAGAAAGCGGGTTCAAGATCGCTGTCGCCTGGGCCGGAAATCCCAAGGGCGAAGCCGGCATGAGCCGCGCCTTTCCGCTCGCCGCCCTCGCGCCCGTCGCGGCTCTGGAAGGCGTGCGCATCATCTCGCTTCAGAAGGGGCCGGGCGAAGAGCAGGCGCAGGCGGCGGACCTGCCGTTCGCGGTCGAGCCCATTGGGGAAATCGATCCGCGGGGCGAGACCTTCCTCGACAGCGCGGCGATCCTGGCCGCCTGCGATCTCGTGATCTCCTGCGACACCGCCATGATCCACCTGGCCGGTGCGCTCGGCCGCCCGGCCTTGCTGGCGCTGATCGCCGGCTGCGACTGGCGCTGGCTAGCGGTGCGGGAGGATACCCCATGGTATCCGAGCGTGCGCCTGTTCCGCCAGGATGCGCCGGGCGATTGGAGTGCCGTGTTCGCCCGCATGGCGGATGAAGTGAAGCAGCGCATGGTGGCCCAAGCCGCCGCCTGAGGATCTCGCCCGGCCTCAATCCAGCAGGGCGAGCAGGCGCGCGGCGGCGTCCATCTCCAGCTTGCGGGCGGCATGGCGCGCGGCCGCAAGCTCGTCCTCGCCCCATTGGGCGCGGTTCCACGCCTCGTCCACATGGGCTGCGGTCCATGCAGTTTCCGCGTCGATGGCGCCATGGGCCACCGCCAGCGCCAGCAGGGCCGACCCGGTGAGCGCGGTCATGGAGGTGACGGCCGCAAGGCGGAACGGCTCACGCGGCACCAGTTCGGCGATGCGCGCCAAGGTCTCGTCCGGCTGCTTCACATGGCGCACGCCTGTGCTGAGGAAGAAGCGGGCGCCATGCCGATCGCGGAACCAGTCCAGCACCGGGTCCCAGGCCTGCGCCTGCAGCGCCTCCAGCCGCTCCGGTCCGTCGGCGCGATAGCAGAGCAGATCGGTGCCGGCATAGCTCACCACCTCGGCGGCTGAGGCGGCGGGATCGCGCATCACGCCGTCCAGCACCACGTTGACGAGCCGGGTCAGCGGCATGGCGTGCGGGTTGATCTCACGCACCTGCGCGTCCCATTCGGCGGCCACCGCCTCGGCGAGGGCGCGCGTGGGCAGGCGCAGGATATCGCGCGCCGGGGTGCGCACCGGTCGCCCGTCCAGAAGAATGGTGAACCCCTCCTCCTCGGCGCCGACGCCCGCGGCCTTGTAGAAGCGCTTCGGCAGCGTCACCCGCTGGGCGGCGCGCACGGATTCAGCCGGGTCGATGCCGGTGGTTTCGATGCCTTCCAGAAGATCACGCATGGGGGGTCTCGTGTTTTCGGCTAGGCGTTTTCAGCAAAATGGATTTCGATTTTGCGTCAAGAAAACGCATCAAAACAACAGCCAGGCTCATGCGGGAACGCGCGCGAACACGGTGTCGATGGCCGCCGGCAGATCCGCGAACCGCTCCACCATCAGATCCGCGCCGGCCGCCAGCAGGGCGCCGGGTTCATGATAGCCCCAGCCGACCGCGATGGCGAAGGCGCCGGCCGCCTTGGCCATCTCCATGTCGTAAGTGGTATCGCCCACCACCACGGTAAAGGCTGGCTCCGCCCCCATCTCGGCCATCGCCTGGAGCACCATGGCGGGATGGGGCTTGGAGGGCGCGTCGTCGGCCGTCTGGATGGTGGCGAACCAGCCCTCCATCGCATGGCCGGTCAGCACGCGCCGCACGCCGCGCCGCGCCTTGCCCGTCACCATGCCCAAATGCAGGTCGGCGCGGGTACGCAGCACTTCCAGCGTCTCGCGCGCGCCGGGATAGAGCGGCTCGGTGGGCGCGGCTTCGCGCTGCGTGCGGTAGGTGGAGCGATAGGCCGCCTCCAGCGCGACCGCGGGGAAATCCACGGCCCCACGAGACAGCACCGCGAAGGTCTCGGGCAGCGACAGGCCGACCACGGAGAGCATCTCTTCCCGCGTCGGCGGGGTCACGCCGCATGAAACGAAGGCCGCACTCATGGCTTCGACGATGGCATGCTGGCTGTCCACCAGCGTGCCATCGCAATCGAACAGGATGAGAGAGGGAAGCCGGTCTTCGGGCATCATTTCTGGGTCAGCTTGTCGGTGGCGAGATCATAGGTCCAGGATATGGCGTTGGGATCGAGAAATTGAATGGTCTTGAAGCCGCGCTGCTTGCACTGGCGCGGAAATGGACCGGAGGCGATCAGTTCCACGGCGGTCTTGGCGGGAAAATTGAACTTGATGGCGATGGTCGTCGCTTCCGGCCCGCTGGTAGTGACCTGAAGATCGAGCCCGTTCTGGACGAAATTGTCCTGGGTGGTCTTTGCGAACGCGCGCCGGGTCGGTTCGTCCGCCGTCGGCTGCGGCACGCCCGGACGAGCGGTGGGCAAGGCGGCCTCCGCTTCCGGTGCGCTGGACGGAGCGGACGCCGACGGTAAGAGCTGGGGGGCCACAAGCTGAGGAGCCACGAGCTGGGGAGCCACGAGCTGGGATTCGGGCATCGCGGGGGCCGAACTTGCCGAGGCAGATGCCGTTGGCGCGGGAGCCGGTGCTGGCTGGGCCGGCGCGGATGCCGGCGCACTCGCTTCCTGCCCCGTGCCGTCCGGCGGGGGGCTCAGCATGATCCACACGCCGGCACCCGCCAGCAGCGCGACCAGAACGCCCGCGGCGCCGACAATAAGAGGAAGCATCGAGCGGCGCTGCGGCAGGACGGCACCGCATTCGGCGCATTCATGTGCGTGGGGATGCGTCGGTGCTCCGCAGCCGGGACACAAGTCTGGCTGTCGGCTCATGCGTCGTCTCCGTAACTCGATTGGATGGCGCGCCCCCGGCATCCATGTAGCGCGGTTTGTCCGCAGGGGAAACCTGCCCGGCCGCAGCTGGGCGGCCCAGCACGAATGCCAAGCCGCCGCACGGCGCGTCCGGATTAGGCTTCGGGCGCTTCCAGGATCGGATCATATTGCGTGGCGTCGAGGCCCAGCACCGCCCAGGACTGGGCCATGTGGGGCGGCAGAGGCGCCGAGACATCGATCACGCCGGTGCCACGCGGATGGGGAATCACGATGCGGCGCGCCAGCAGATGCAGCTTGTTTTGCATCCCGCCGGGAAATTCCCAATTCTCGATGTTGAAATATTTCGGATCGCCGACGATGGGATGGCCAATGTGCGCCATGTGCGCCCGCAACTGATGGGTGCGGCCGGTGACCGGCTTCAGTGAGAGCCAGGACATCTTCTGCGCAGCCTGGTCCACCACCGCATAATAGGTCAGCGCGTGGCTCGCCTCGTCCTCGCCATGGCGGGCGACGCGCATGCGCTCCTCGCTCTCCTCGCGGGCGAGATAGGTGGAGATGCGCCCCTGCCGGGGCTTCGGCACGCCCGGCACCAGCGCCCAATAAATCTTGCGCGCCTCCCGCGAGCGGAAGCTCTTGGTGAGGATGGACGCCGCAAGCCGGGTCTTGGCGATCAGCAGGCAGCCGGCGGTGTCCTTGTCGATGCGGTGGACGAGGCGCGGCTTCTGCCCGTCGCGGTCGCGCATGGAATCGAGCATGCCGTCGACATGGCGATAGGTGCCCGAACCGCCCTGGACCGCGAGGCCCATGGGCTTGTTCAGCACCATCACATCCTTGTCCTCATAGAGGATCATGGCCTTCAGCGCGGTGAGATCTTCATTCTCGCGGCGGGCAGCGGCAGCAATCACGCCGCGCGGCGCGGCCGGGCGCTCACCCGCCTCGCCACCTGGTGCGGCGGCCCGCGCCGCCTCATCGGCCGCATCCACCGGCTCAATCCCATCGGCATCCACGCCGAGCGGCGGAATGCGCACGCCCTGGCCCGGATCCAGGCGCGTGGAGGTCTTCACGCGCCCGCCATCCACGCGCACCTGTCCGGTTCGCACCAGCTTTTGGAGATGGCCGAACGACAGGTCCGGGAAATGGGCCTTGAACCAGCGGTCGAGGCGCATCCCGGCCTCGTCCGCACTCACCTGCTTTACCTCGACCGCCATGGGTCACATCCTCGAAACGGTCGGAACTTGCGCGCAGATTTACGCGTCCCGCGCCCGTCTGTCACGTAAGGGCGCGCATGAGTGCCATGCCAGCGGTCACGGCGAGGATGCACAGCACCAGCGAGCCGATGGCATAGATCGCCGCATGCCCCCAGACGCCACGCTCCATCAGCAGGGCGAATTCCAGGGAAAACGTGGAAAAGGTGGTAAATCCGCCCAGGACCCCGGTGGTCAGGAACAGGCGCGTGGGCTGCGACCAGCTCACCCCGGACCTCATGGCGAACCATATGGTCGCCAGCCCCATGATGAAGCATCCCAGCACGTTGATGAACATCGTGACATAGGGAAACTCCACCATTCCCAGCAGGCGCATGCCCGCCAGATTGAAAAGATGGCGCATCAGGCCGCCCAGGCCCGCCCCGACGAAGACCAGAAGAGCGGGAATCATGGCTGCACCTGCAAGACTGAGGGACCCGCTTCGTCTTAGCGGTCCCTGCCGCCCCGCATCAAGGGTGCGCACCGGGATTTTTGCATTGCAGTACATGCCCCGGCGTCACGGTTCCCCGCGCTCCGCCCGCAATCGCGCCCAATAGTCCATGCGCTTCTTGATCTCGCGCTCGAAGCCGCGCTCCACCGGGTGGAAGAAGCTCTGCCGCCCCAGTTGCTCGGGGAAATAATTCTGCCCCGAGAACGCATCGGGCTCATCATGGTCGTAGCGATAGCCCTTGCCGTAGCCTTCGCCCTTCATGAGCTTTGTGGGGGCATTGAGGATATGTTTCGGCGGCACAAGGGAACCGCCGGCCTTTGCGGTGCGCATGGCCGCCGACCAAGCCTTGTAGACCGAATTGGATTTCGGCGCGGTGGCCAGATAGACGGCGGCCTCGGCAAGGGCAAGCTCCCCTTCCGGCGAGCCGAGGAAGTCGTAGGCGTCCTTCGCCGCGCTGGTCACCACGAGCGCCTGCGGATCGGCGAGCCCGATATCCTCCACCGCCATGCGCACCAACCGGCGGGCGAGGAACAGCGGGCTTTCGCCGGCATCCAGCATGCGGGCCAGATAATAGAGCGTCGCGTCGGGATCCGAGCCACGCACCGATTTGTGCAGGGCCGAGATGAGGTTGTAATGCCCGTCCTCGCTCTTGTCGTAGATCGGCGCGCGGCGCTGCACCACGTCCTGAAGGGCGGCGGTATCGAACACCTCGTCAGGGCGCGCGGCGCGCCAGACCTCCTCGGCGAGCGTCAGCGCGGCGCGACCGTCGCCGTCCGCCATGCGGGCGAGTGCGTCCCGCGCCTCGGCGTCGAGCGGCAAGGGGCGACCTTCCACCTCCTCCGCACGGACCAGCAGGCGCGCGATGGCCCCCTCGTCCAGGGCGCGAAACACCAGCACCCGCGCCCGCGAAAGCAAAGCGGCGTTCAGCTCGAAGGAGGGGTTTTCCGTGGTGGCGCCCACCAGGGTCACCGTGCCGTCCTCCATCACAGGCAGGAAACTGTCCTGCTGCGCGCGATTGAAGCGGTGGATCTCGTCCACGAACAGCAGCGTGCCCCGCCCAGTCGCCCGGCGATGGCGGGCCTGTTCGAACACCTTCTTCAGATCGGCGACGCCCGAGAAAATGGCTGATATCTGCTCGAAATGCAGGTCCGTGGCATGGGCCAGCAGCCGCGCCACGGTGGTCTTGCCTGTGCCGGGCGGCCCCCACAGGATGAGCGAGCCGAGCGAACGGCCCTCCAGCATGCGCGTCAGCACGCCGTCGGGACCGACCAGATGGTCCTGCCCCACGACATCCGCGATCTTCTCGGGGCGCAGGCGATCCGCCAGGGGGCGTGGCGCCCCCTGTTCCAGTCCGGCCGCTTCAAACAAGGTCGCCATGAACCGCCCCGGATCCCGTCCGCGCTCAGCCGCCGATCACGGCATTGATGACGCGCCCGCGGCGCGCCACGCTCACCTGCCAGGCACGCATCGGGGCGCGCGTGGCCTGCTCCAGATCGGCGGTGCGGGCAATCTTCGCACCATTGACCGCTAGGATCACGTCGCCCGGGCGGAAGCCGGCGGCGGCGGCAGGGGAATTCTCCGCCACGTCGGCAACGACGACGCCAGTATCGTCCACATCCACCCGCATCTCTTCCGCTACGGCGGGAGACACATTCACCACACGCGCGCCGGCAAAGGGCGAGCGGCCGCGCAACACGATCTCCTCACGCGGCACGCTTTCCGGCGCCGGCTCCAACGCGACCTTCACCTGTGTCTCGCGGCCCTGCCGGCTGAGGGTGAAGGTGACCGTACCACCTATTGGCCGGGTGGCGAAGCGATAGCCCAGCGATTCGGGGTCATCGACCCCCTGCCCTTCCACCGCGACGATCAGGTCTCCGGTCTTGATTCCCGCCTTGGCGGCAGGGCTCGCGGCCAGCACGCTTTGTACCAGAACGCCGGTCGGCCGGGCGATGCCGAGCCCCTCGGCGATCTCCGGCGTCACGCGCTGGAGCTTGGCCCCGAGCCAGGGCCGGCGGACCGTGGCGGAGCCGGCCTTCGCGGATTCAAGCACCACCCGCACCATATTGGTGGGAATGGCAAAGCCGATGCCGTGCGATCCGCCGGACCGCGAATAGATCGCCGTATTAATGCCGATCAGCCGCCCGGCCATGTCCACCAGCGCACCGCCGGAATTGCCCGGATTGATCGCCGCATCGGTCTGGATGAAGAACTGATAATCCGACACGCCCACCTGCGTGCGTGCGAGCGCGGAGACGATGCCCTGCGTCACCGTCTGGCCGACGCCGAACGGATCGCCGATCGCCAGCACCAGGTCGCCGACGGCAAGATCGTCGGAATTGCCGAGCTCCAGGCTCGCATAGCTCTTCTGATCGCCCTTGATGCGCAGCACCGCGAGATCCGTGCGCGGGTCGCTGAGCAACAGCTCGGCATCGAACTCGCGCTTGTCATTGAGCGCGATGCGGATCTGGTCCGCCCCCTGGATCACATGGTGATTGGTAACCACGAGGCCGCTCGGATCGACGATGACGCCTGAGCCCAGCGAACGCTGCATCCGCTCCGGTCCGCCGAGGCCAGGGGCATCACCGCCCTGTCCGCCGCCGAAAAAGCGCCGGAAGAAAGGATCGTCAAAGAACGGATTGGTGCGCGGCGCGCTCTTCAGCGCGTAAACATTTACAACCGCCGGCGCCGTGCGCGCCACAACCGGCGCAAAACTGAGGGTGATTTCGCTGCGCGTGACCGGCACCTGCGCGCGCTGCGTCTGGCTCGCGGCCGGCGCGGTTTGGGCGTGCGCGTCTCCCACCGCGGCGAGCGCCAAGAGGCCAAGCACGCCCGCACAGGCGAGCAAAGTTCGCATCCGCACCTGCCGGAACGCCAGCGTCTGCGCCCAGGGTTTCAGCTGAAAAAAGTGGGAGATGCCAGAAGCCATGAGCCACCTTAGGTCCGCACCGCACCAAACGGCGCCGCATGCCACATATAGAGCCTGCCTGAAACGAAAGAAGGGCGACCTAGCGGCCGCCCTTCCAAAACGTTTGGAAACCGAGACAGATCCAACCTCAGGCGGCGGCGGCCTCGGCCGCCGTGCGCGCGTGATCGGAAGCACCCTTGGCGTCCACGTCGCGATCGACGAACTCGATCACCGCAACCGGGGTCGAGTCGCCATAGCGGAAGCCTGCCTTGACGATGCGGGTATAGCCACCCGGACGCGCCTGATAGCGGGGCGCGATCACGTCGAACAGCTTCTTCACCACCGCGACGTCGCGCAGCTCGGCGATGGCCTGACGGCGCGCGTGCAGATCGCCGCGACGGGCGAGCGTGACGAGCTTTTCCACCACCGGGCGAAGATCCTTCGCCTTGGGCAGGGTGGTGACGATCTGCTCATGGGTGATGAGCGCCGCGCTGAGATTCATGAACATCGCCTTGCGATGTTCCCAGGTGCGGTTGAACTTGCGATGTACCTTGCCGTGACGCATGACGGCGAACTCCTAAAATCCGACGGCGTTTCGAGCCGGCTTATGGTTGAGCGGCTCGAGCCGCGTATGGAAAGCTCAGTAATGATCTTCGAAGCGCTTCGCCAGCTCTTCGATGTTTTCAGGCGGCCAGCCCGGCACTTCCATGCCGAGATGCAGACCCATGGAAGCCAGGACTTCCTTGATCTCGTTCAACGACTTGCGCCCGAAGTTCGGCGTGCGGAGCATCTCCGTCTCGCTCTTCTGGATCAGGTCGCCGATATAGACGATGTTGTCGTTCTTCAGGCAGTTCGCCGAACGCACCGAAAGCTCCAGCTCGTCCACCTTCTTCAGCAGCGCCGGGTTGAAGGGCAGCTCCTGGATGGCGGTGGATTCGCTCTCGCGCTTGGGCTCTTCGAAGTTCACGAAGATCTCAAGCTGGTCCTGCAGGATTCGCGCGGCATAAGCCAGTGCATCCTCCGCAGAAATGGACCCGTCGGTCTCGATCTGCATGGTCAGCTTGTCATAGTCGAGGATCTGACCCTCACGGGTGTTCTCGACCTTGTAGGAGACCTTGCGGACCGGCGAATACAGGCTGTCGATGGGGATGAGCCCGATGGGCGCATCTTCCGGCCGATTGCGGTCTGCCGCCACATAGCCCTTGCCGGTGTCGATGGTGAACTCCATGCGCAGCTCGGCGCCGTCATCCAGCGTGCAGATGACGAGGTGCGGATTGAGCACCTGGATGTCGCCCACGGTCTGGATGTCGCCAGCGGTCAACACGCCGGGGCCGGTCTTCTTCGCAACCAGACGCTTGGGGCCTTCGCCCTGCATCTTGATGGCGATGTCCTTGATGTTGAGAATGATGTCGGTCACATCCTCGCGGACGCCGGGGATCGACGAAAACTCGTGCAGCACGCCGTCGATATGCACCGAGGTCACTGCCGCGCCCTGGAGCGACGACAGCAGGATGCGCCGCAGCGAATTGCCGAGGGTCATGCCGAAGCCGCGCTCCAGCGGCTCGGCCACGACAGTGGCGAGGCGCTTGGGATCGCGGCCCGCCGTGACCTGCAACTTCTCGGGCTTGATCAGTTCTTGCCAGTTCTTCTGAATCACTTGCGTCACCTTGCCTTCTCACCGGGCCGCTGCACTCAGGTGCGATCTCTGACCGCGAGGCGCCGACCCGTCCCGTATGCGGGGGGAGGAACCGGGCAGAAGGCTCGCCGACCGGGCCGGCGAGCCAATGGAACGCTCAGACGCGCCGGCGCTTGCGCGGACGGCAACCGTTATGCGGGATCGGGGTCACGTCCCGGATCGAGGTCACCATGAAGCCAGCGGCCTGAAGGGCGCGCAGGGCGGACTCACGTCCCGAACCGGGACCGGAGACTTCCACTTCCAGGGTGCGCATGCCGTGCTCAGCAGCCTTGCGGGCCGCGTCTTCGGCGGCAACCTGCGCGGCGTACGGGGTGGACTTGCGCGAGCCCTTGAAGCCCATGGCACCGGCGGACGACCAAGAAATGGTGTTTCCCTGCGCGTCGGTGATGGTGATCATGGTGTTGTTGAACGAGGCGTTCACATGCGCGACGCCGGAGGCGATGTTCTTGCGCTCACGACGTTTAACGCGGGTAGCTTCCTTGGCCATCTGTACTTTGATCCTTCAGGCGCGCCCGTAACACCAGGCGCTCGGGACGGGTGCTCCCTCATGGGAGCGGGTCGAGCGAAACACAAAAAGGAAGGCCGGCGCACCGGCCTCCCCACTGCACCTAGGCGCAGATCACTTCTTCTTGCCGGCGATCGCCTTCGCCGGACCCTTGCGGGTGCGGGCGTTGGTGTGGGTGCGCTGGCCGCGCACCGGCAGGCCGCGACGATGGCGCAGGCCGCGGTAGCAACCGAGGTCCATCAGGCGCTTGATGTTCATCGACACTTCGCGGCGCAGGTCGCCTTCCACGATATAATCGCGGTCGATGGTCTCGCGGATCTGAAGCACTTCCTGATCGGTGAGCTGGTTCACGCGGCGTTCGGCCGGGATGTTCACCTTGGTCACGATCTCCTCGGCCTTCTTCGCGCCGATGCCGTGGATGTACTGAAGCGCGATGATCACGCGCTTGTTGGTCGGAATGTTGACGCCAGCGATACGAGCCACGTGTCTCTCCATGTGGACCGCCTACAGATGCAGGCGGTGTCTCCGCGTCCGGTGGAGGCCGGCCCATGCGGAGATAAAACAAAACCCGCACGTCCCACGTCGCCAAAAGCGGCGCGGGCAGCACGGATGCCGGATGAAGGGAGCGCTGATACACGCTTATGTGGGAGACGTCAAGTCACGCCTCCCAGCCGGTTCCCGTCAGACCGTTTCGAGCACCTCGGAGATGGCCTTCGTCACCTCGTCGATGGGCCGCATGCCGTCGATCTGCTGCAACTGGCCGCGCGCAGCGTAATAAGGCGCGACGATCGCAGTGTCACGGTTGTACGCCTCCAGCCGATGGCGGAACACGTCCGGATCGTCATCCTTGCGCACCGGCTCGCCGCGCGCCTTGGTCTCTTCGGCCCGGCGCATGATTCGATCCGTCAGCAGAGCCTGATCCACCACCAGTTCGATCACCGCATCGAGCTTCAGGCCCTTGTCGGCAAGCATGTGATCGAGCGCCTCGGCCTGGGCGACCGTGCGCGGGAAGCCGTCGAGGATGAACCCCTTCTGCGCGTCCGCATGCTCCAGCCGCTCGGCGATGATACCGATGACCACGTCGTCCGACACCAGGCCGCCCGCTTCCATCACCGCCTTGGCCTTCAGCCCCACCGGCGTTTCAGCAGCCACGGCGGCACGCAGCATGTCGCCGGTGGAGAGCTGGACGATCCCGTGACGGGCCACCAGTCGCTGGGCTTGAGTCCCCTTCCCCGCCCCGGGAGGTCCCAGCAGAATCAATCTCATTTCCGTCTCCCCCCACGCAGCTTGGCCTTCTTAACCAGTCCTTCGTACTGGTGGGCCAAGAGGTGTCCCTGTATCTGAGATACGGTGTCCATCGTGACGCTAACCACGATCAACAACGACGTCCCTCCGAAATAGAACGGAACGGCCGCGTAGGAAATGAGCAGTTCGGGGAAGAGACACACTGCCGCAATGTATGCGGCGCCGACGACAGTGATTCGGGTCAACACATAGTCGATATATTCGGCGGTCCGCTCACCCGGGCGGATGCCGGGAATGAAGCCGCCGTGCTTCTTCAGATTGTCCGCAGTCTCCACCGGATTGAACACGATCGCGGTGTAGAAGAAACAGAAGAACACGATCAGCGCGACATAGAAGACCATATACAGTGGGCGGCCGTGGCCCAGCTGCGTGGTGACGACGCCGAGCCATTCCGGACCCGAACCCTGCATGAAGCTCGCGATGGTCGTGGGGATCAGCAGCAAAGAAGAGGCGAAAATCGGCGGAATCACACCCGAAGTGTTCAACTTCAGCGGCAGATGCGAGGATTGGCCCTCATAGAGGCGATTGCCCACCTGGCGCTTGGGATATTGCACCAGCAACCGCCGCTGAGCCCGCTCCATGAACACGATGAAAGCGATCAGGCCGATGACCATCACCAGCACAAGCAGGATGATGGGGGTCGAAATCGCGCCCTGCCGGCCGAGTTCCAGGGTGCGGACGAAAGCGCCCGGAAGTTCTGCAACAATGCCCGCAAAGATGATCAGAGACGTGCCGTTGCCGATGCCGCGAGACGTGATCTGCTCACCAAGCCACATCAAGAACATCGTTCCGCCGGTCAGCGTGATCACGGTCGAAATCCGGAAGAAGAGCCCCGGATCCTGCACCACCGAACCCGAGCTTTCGAGACCGACGGAAATGCCATAGGCCTGGAACAGCGCCAGAACCACCGTGAGGTAGCGGGTATATTGGTTGATCTGCTTGCGGCCGCTCTCGCCCTCTTTCTTCAGCGCTTCCAGTGTCGGCGAGACGGTGGTCAGCAGCTGAATGATAATCGAAGCGGAGATATACGGCATGATGTTCAGCGCGAAGATCGCCATGCGCTCGACGGCACCGCCGGAGAACATGTTGAACAGGCCGAGAATGCCATTCTGCGCGCCGTGAAAGACTTGCGAGAGCGCATCGGGATTGATCCCCGGGAGGGGGATATAGGTTCCAAGGCGATACACCAGAAGGGCGCCGAGGGTGAACCAGATGCGCTTTTTCAGCTCCTCGGCCTTGCCGAGAGCACCGAAATTCAGGTTCGCTGCGAGTTGTTCCGCCGCCGAGACCATGCCTTGCTCCGCTTGGGCCATCCGCGTGGGAACGGCCTATCCATGAGAAGCGGGAGCGCGCGGCGTCAGGGCGAGAGCCGGCACGCACCGCATCTTTCCATCGGTCATACCCGCACTCGCCGCGGCAGACCATTGGCGAGATGACGCGCCGGGCCTACGCGATGAGGCGGAACGACCGCCTCTAATTTCGGCCCCATGCCCGGTGGGGCCTTAAATTCTTGAAACGAAATGATTTTTTAACACACCGCACAGGCAACGACGGCGAAGCAGCCCTGCCCCGCCGTCATCAGAAATCACGCAGCTTCTACCGCAACCGCAGACATGGTGACCGAGCCACCCGCCTTTTCGATCGCCTCAACCGCCGACTTGGTGGCATAGGCCACCTCAAGCGAAACCTTCGCCTTCAGTTCGCCCGACCCCAGCACGCGCACGCCATCCTTGGCACGGCGGATGACGCCAGCAGCCACCAGCGCCGCCGAATCGATTGTCGCGTTCGCATCGAGCTTTCCAGCGTCGATGGCGGTCTGCAACCGGCCCAGCGACACTTCGTTAAAGTCGAGGGCGAAGATGTTGTGGAAGCCCCGCTTCGGCAGGCGACGATGCAACGGCATCTGGCCGCCCTCGAAGCCCTTGATCGCAACGCCGGTACGGGCCTTCTGACCCTTGACGCCGCGACCAGCGGTCTTGCCCTTACCGGAGCCGATGCCCCGGCCGACGCGCATGCGCTTCTTGCGCGCGCCGACATTGTCTCTGATCTCGTCGAGCTTCATCTGATGGCCCTCACTCGCCCTCGACCACGCGGACGAGATGGCCGACCTTCGCGATCATGCCGCGCACGGCCGGCGTATCCTGGAGAGTGGAGCGGCGATGCCGCTTGTTCAGGCCGAGGCCGACCAAAGTCGCCTCCTGCGAGAACGGACGGCGGATCGGCGAGCCGATCTGCTCCACGGTTACGGTCTTGGCGGTCGAAGCCGCCGTCTTTTCGGTCGCCTTAGCCATGGCGCGCTCCTAATGGTTGCTGCCTGGCTCAGTCCGTCGCTTCCGCGTCTTCGACGCGGCGGCGGGACTGAAGCTGCGACACCTTGATACCCCGGCGCGAAGCGACGGAGCGCGGGCTGTCCTGATTGACCAGGGCGTCAAACGTGGCGCGCACCATGTTGTAGGGGTTGGAAGACCCGAACGACTTGGCGACGACATCGTGGATGCCGAGCGTCTCGAACACAGCGCGCATCGGGCCGCCGGCGATGATGCCGGTACCAGCCGGGGCGGCGCGCAGGATGACCTTGCCCGCACCGTGATGCCCATGCACGTCGTGATGCAGGGTCCGGCCTTCGCGCAGCGGCACGCGGATCAACGCGCGCTTGGCGCTTTCCGTGGCCTTGCGGATGGCTTCAGGCACTTCACGCGCCTTGCCATGACCGAACCCGACGCGACCCTTCTGGTCGCCGACGATAACCAGGGCGGCGAAACCGAAGCGCCGTCCGCCCTTCACAACCTTCGCGACACGATTGATGTGGACCAGCTTGTCCACGAACGTGTTGTCACGATCCTCGCGATCTCCGCGGTGTTCCCGTTCACGGGCCATTTCGCTACGTCCTTCGCGTCAGAACTGAAGGCCGCCTTCGCGGGCGCCCTCAGCGAGCGCCTTGACGCGCCCATGATAGATGTATGCGCCACGGTCGAACACGACCGCGGTCACGCCCTTCGCCGCCGCACGCTCAGCAACCAGCTTGCCGATGGCCTTGGCGGCCTCGGTGTCTGCGCCGGTCTTCAGGGTGCCGCGCAGGTCCTTTTCGAGGCTGGAGGCGGCCGCTACGGTCTCGCCCTTCGCATCGTCGATGATCTGCGCATAGATGTGCTGCGAGGTGCGGTGCACCGACAGGCGGGGACGCCCGTTGGCCGCAACGCGAATCGCACGGCGCACCTTGGCCTTGCGGCGCGCCAGCGCCTCCAAATCCTTAGCCATGGTTCGCCTCCGTTACTTCTTCTTGCCTTCCTTGCGGAAGATGAATTCGCCTGCGTATTTGACGCCCTTGCCCTTGTAGGGTTCGGGGCCGCGGAACTCGCGGATCTCGGCAGCGACCTGACCGACCTTCTGCTTGTCCATGCCCGAAACCAACACTTCCGTGGGCTTCGGGGTCACGATCTGGATCCCTTCGGGGATCGCATAGATCACGTCATGGCTATAGCCGAGCGACAGGTTCAGGTTCTTGCCGGCAGCCGCGGCCTTGTAGCCGACGCCGGTGATTTCGAGCTTCTTCTCGAAACCCTTCGTCACGCCTTCGACGAGGTTGGCGACCAGCGTGCGGGACATGCCCCACATCGCCCGATGCCGCTGCGTCTCGCCGCGCATGGAGACTTGCAGTTCGGCGCCGTTCAGCTCCGCCAGCACTTCTTCCACGAGAGTCAATTCGAGGGCGCCCTTGGGGCCCTTCACCTTCACCGTCTGACCGTCCACGCTGACATTGACGCCGGCGGGAATGGCGACGGGATGCTTGCCGATCTTCGACATGTTTCTCTCCGTCGCTCGCTCAGAACACCGTGCAGAGCACTTCGCCGCCGACATTCTTGTCGCGGGCGTCGTGATCAGCCATCACGCCCTGGGGCGTGGAAACAACTGCGATGCCGAGACCGTTCGCAACGCGCGGAAGGGTCTTGACGGACGCATAGACCCGGCGGCCCGGCTTGGAGACGCGCTTAATCTCGCGGATCACCGGCTGGCCGTCGAAATACTTCAGCTCGATCTCGAACTCTGTCCGGCCGTTGCCGTGATCGGTCGAGGTATAGCCGCGGATGTACCCTTCGTCGCGGAGCACGTCGAGCAGGCTGGCGCGCAGGCGCGAACCGGGCGTCGAGGTCTTCTCCTTGCGCCGCATCTGGGCGTTGCGGATACGGGTGATCAGATCGCTGATGGGATCGTTGATGGACATGAGCCTCTCCTCACCAGCTCGACTTCACGAGGCCCGGGACAAGTCCCTGGGACCCGAGTTCGCGCAGCGCGATACGGCTCATCTTGAGCTTGCGGTAAAACGCGCGGGGGCGGCCAGTGACTTCGCACCGGTTGCGCACGCGGATCTGCGCGGAATTCCGCGGCATCTGCGCGAGCTTGAGGGTGGCGGCAAACCGCTCCTCGATCGGCAGGGTCTTGTCGTTCACGATCGCCTTCAGACCCGCGCGCTTGCCGGCCAAGCTCTTGGAGAGCCTGCGGCGACGCTCGTTTGTCTCGATCGCGCTCTTCTTCGCCATGTCTTGCTCCTGTTCTCCGCGTCTGAAGAGGCCAAAACCCCTCCACAGCCGGAAAATCACAACCTTCTCTTGATTTGAGAGGGAAACGCGCCCGGCAGGAATATCCCGACCCAAGCGCGAATCGCCTCTTCTATACCGTCACTGGCGGAAGGGGAAGTCGAAAGCGCGCAGCAGGGCCCGCGCCTCATCGTCCGTCTTTGCCGTCGTGCACACGATGATGTCCATGCCCCAGATCTGCTCGACCTGGTCATAGTTGATCTCGGGGAACACGATGTGTTCCTTGATGCCCATGGCATAATTGCCGCGGCCATCGAAGCTCTTGGGGTTCAGACCACGAAAGTCACGAACGCGTGGCAGCGCGATCGTCACGAGCCGGTCCAGGAACTCAAACATGCGCACCTTGCGAAGGGTGACCTTCGCGCCGACCGGCTGGTTTTCGCGCAGCTTGAAGTTCGAGATCGCCTTGCGGGCCCGCGTCACAACCGGCTTCTGTCCGGCGATGCGCGCGAGATCCGCGGCGGCGGTCGTCACCTTCTTGGTGTCGGCAGTGGCTTCGCCAACGCCCATGTTGATGACGATCTTCTCGATCGTCGGAACCTGCAGCGGGTTCTTATAGCCGAACTGCTCGATCAGCTTCGGGCGCACGACTTCGTCGTAGTGCGTACGTAGCCGGGGGGTATAACTCACCTCAGCCATCGATCCTCTCCCCGGAACGCTTGGCCACGCGGACCTTCGTCCCGTCTTCCAGCACCTGGAAGCCGACGCGGGTCGGCTTGCCATCCTTGGGGTCGGCGACCGCAAGGTTGGACAGATGGACGGGCGCCTCCTTGGAGATGATCCCGCCTTCCTTGTCCGCTGTCTGGCGCTGGTGGCGCTTGACGATATTGACGCCACGGACGAGCGCACGCTCCTCCTTCGGCATCACTTGAATGACCTCGCCGGAGCGACCCTTGTCGCGGCCGATGAGAACGACGACCTTGTCGCCCTTTTTGATCTTCGCCGCCATCACAGCACCTCCGGCGCCAGCGAGATGATCTTCATGTGGTTCTTGGCGCGGAGTTCGCGCGGAACCGGTCCGAAGATACGAGTGCCCACCGGCTCTTTCTGATTGTTGATCAGCACGGCCGCATTGCGGTCGAAGCGGATCACAGAACCATCGACGCGGCGAATGTCCTTGGCCGTGCGCACCACGACGGCCTTCATGACATCGCCCTTCTTAACGCGGCCACGCGGAATGGCTTCCTTGACTGACACCACGATGATGTCGCCAACGTGAGCATACTTCCTCTTGGACCCGCCTAGCACCTTGATGCACATGACGCGACGCGCGCCGGAATTGTCCGCCACGTCGAGATTGGTCTGCATCTGGATCATGACGCACCTGTTCTCGTCATCCAGCGCCGCCGGCAAGCCGGCATTGCCCGTTCCACATACCGTGCCCGCTCATCGGTACACGGTTCTCACTGCGATGCGGTCTCCACTCAGTCCAGACGTCCCGAACTCGACGGACCCAGCATCGGAGCGCTTCGTTACTAGACCTCGGCCCGCTTCTCACCCTGGATCACGATCCAGTTCTTCAGCTTAGACAGAGGCCGATGCTCTTCGATCCACACGATATCGCCCACGTGATACGAATTCTCCGCATCATGCGCGTGATACTTCTTGGACCGACGAACGGTCTTCTTCAGCAGCGGGTGAGTGAAGCGACGCTCCACCCGGACCACCACCGTCTTGTCCTGCTTGTCGCTTACCACGACGCCTTGGAGCACGCGCTTCGGCATCGTTCCCTCACTTCGCCTTCGACGCGGCCGCGCCGCGCTTGGTGGTCTGCACGGTCTTGACCCGCGCGATGTCGCGACGGATCTCCTTGGACCGCGCCGTGTTCTCCAGCTGACCCGTCGCCTTTTGGAAGCGCAGGTTGAACTGTTCCTTCTTCAGCTTCAGCAGCTCATCGGCGAGCTGATCGGGGCTGAGGGCCCGAACGTCCTCGGCTTTCATGAGCCTCTCCTCACTCGGCGATGCGCTGAATGAAGCGCGTCTTGATGGGCAGTTTCGCGGCGGCGAGCGTGAGAGCCTCACGGGCCGTCTCGACGCTGACACCGTCGATTTCGAACATGATGCGGCCGGGCTTGATCTTGGCCGCCCAATATTCAGGAGCGCCCTTGCCCTTACCCATACGAACTTCGGTGGGCTTGGAGGTCACGGGCACATCGGGGAAAACGCGGATCCACACGCGACCGGCACGTTTCATGTGACGGGTGAGTGCGCGACGCGCGGCTTCGATCTGGCGGGCCGTCACGCGCTCGGGCTCGAGCGCCTTCAGGCCGAATTCGCCGAAATTCAGTTCCGTGCCGCCCTTAGCGACGCCGTGAATGCGTCCCTTGAACTGCTTGCGGAATTTCGTGCGCTTGGGTTGCAGCATGGCTTATCGCCTTTCTCTCTGCTCGAGCGTCAGGCGGCGTCGCGATCGCGGTCGCGACCATGGTCGCGATCACGTTCACGCCGGGGCGGACGCCCGCTCGGGCCGTCACTCTCGGCCAGGCGCTTGTCCTGGGCCATGGGATCGTGCTCGAGGATTTCACCCTTGAAGATCCACACCTTCACGCCGCACGTCCCGTAGGTCGTGAAGGCCGTGGCGGTGCCGTAATCCACATCGGCGCGCAGGGTGTGCAGCGGCACACGACCTTCGCGATACCATTCCAGGCGCGCGATCTCAGCTCCGCCGAGACGGCCGGAGCAGTTGATGCGGATGCCTTCGGCGCCGAGACGCATCGCCGACTGAACGGCGCGCTTCATGGCGCGGCGGAACGCAACGCGGCGCTCCAGCTGCTGGGCGATGGATTCAGCCACCAACCGCGCATCGATTTCCGGCTTGCGGATTTCGACGATGTTGATGAAGACCTCCGACTTGGTCATGTCGGCAACCTTCTTGCGAAGCTTGTCGATGTCG
Source organism: Roseixanthobacter finlandensis (assembly GCF_043195105.2). Classification (NCBI taxonomy): domain Bacteria; kingdom Pseudomonadati; phylum Pseudomonadota; class Alphaproteobacteria; order Hyphomicrobiales; family Xanthobacteraceae; genus Roseixanthobacter; species Roseixanthobacter finlandensis. The sequence goes on from NZ_CM195536.1 coordinate 2,743,199, forward strand.
GCGCCCTTCTTGCCGATCACCACGCCCGGGCGGGCGGAATGAATCGTCACGCGGCACTTCTTGTGCGGACGCTCGATGACAACCTTGGACACCGCGGCCTGCTTAAGAAGCTTGAACAGCATCTTGCGGATCTTGATGTCCTCGTGGAGCAGCTGGCCGTATTCGCCCTTGTTGGCGAACCAGCGGCTGTCCCACGTGCGGTTGATGCCGAGCCGCAGCCCGATCGGATTGACCTTCTGACCCATCAGGCCCGCTCCTCAACTTCACGCACCACGATGGTGATCTGCGCGAACGGCTTCTCGATGCGCGAGGCACGACCGCGCGCCCGCGGCGAGAACCGCTTCATCACCAGGCCCTTGCCCACATGCGCTTCGGCAACGATCAGATCGTCGACGTCCAGCTCGTGGTTGTTCTCGGCATTGGCGATCGCGCTCTCGAGGCACTTCTTCACATCGCGGGCGATCCGCTTGCGAGAGAACTCAAGATCGGCGAGCGCCGTCGCCACCTTCTTGCCGCGGATCAGACCCGCGACGAGGTTCAGCTTCTGGGGGGAGACACGCAGATTGCGCGCAACCGCCTTGGCTTCATTGTCCGCGAGAGCGCGGGGCTTTGCCTGCTTACCCATGGCCTATCACCGCCGCTTCGACTTCTTGTCGGCCGCATGCCCGTAATAGGTACGGGTCGGCGAGAATTCGCCGAACTTGTGGCCGACCATGTCTTCCGACACATAAACGGGGACGTGCTTCTGGCCGTTATAAACGCCGAAAGTAAGGCCCACGAACTGGGGGAGGATCGTGGAGCGACGGCTCCAGATCTTAATCGTATCGTTGCGACCCGAAGCACGCGCGGTGTCTGCCTTCTTGAGCAGATAGCCGTCGACGAACGGGCCCTTCCAAATCGCTCTTGACATAAGTCAGGCCCTCACTTCTTCCGCTTGTGACGGCTGGTCACGATGAACCGATCCGTCGCCTTGTTGTTGCGGGTCTTCTTGCCTTTGGTCGGGAGGCCCCACGGGGTGACCGGATGACGGCCGCCCGAGGTACGTCCTTCACCACCGCCGTGGGGGTGATCGACCGGGTTCATGGTCACGCCGCGGTTATGCGGCTTGCGTCCGAGCCAGCGGTTACGACCCGCCTTGCCCAGAGAGATGTTCATGTGGTCCGGGTTCGAAACCGCACCCACCGTCGCGTAGCACGCGCCGTGCACCAAGCGCTGCTCGCCCGAGTTCAGGCGAACGATCACATAACCGTGGTCGCGGCCGACGATCTGCGCATAGGCGCCAGCGGAACGGGCCATCTGGCCGCCCTTGCCGATCTTCAGCTCGACATTGTGCACGATCGTCCCGACCGGCAGGTTCGACAGCGGCCCGGCATTGCCCGGCTTCACGTCCACCTGCTCGCCGGCGATCACGCTGTCGCCCACCGCCAGGCGCTGCGGCGCCAGGATATAAGCCAGATCACCGTCTTCGTACTTGACCAGGGCGATGAAGGCCGAACGGTTGGGATCGTATTCGATCCGCTCCACCACGGCCGCCATGTCGCGCTTGGTGCGCTTGAAGTCCACCAGACGATAGGTCTGCTTATGGCCGCCGCCACGGAAGCGAACCGTGATGCGACCGTTATTGTTGCGGCCACCCGAGGAGCTCTTGCCCTCGGTCAGCGTCTTCACCGGCTTGCCCTTGTAGAGGCCGGAGCGGTCCACGATCACGAGCTGGCGGAGGCTCGGCGTGACCGGCTTGAAATGCTTCAGCGCCATGGTCTTATTCCCGTCCCTCTGCTCACAGGCCCGTGGTGACGTCGATGGTTTGGCCCTCTTCGAGGGTCACGACCGCCTTCTTCACGTCGGACTGCACACCTTTGCGGCCTTTGAAGATCTTCACCTTGCCCTTGCGGACCAGAGTGTTGACGCTCTTCACCTTCACGTCGAACAGCTTCTCCACCGCCTCCTTGATCTGAGGCTTGGTGGCGGTGCGGGCGACCTTGAAGACGACCTTGTTGAATTCGCTCGCCGCCGTCGCCTTCTCGGTGATGACGGGAGACAGGATCACGTCGTAATGACGTGGCTCGATGTTCCGCTGCGGGCTCATTTGAAGCGCGCCTCCAGCGCGTCCACGGCTGCCTTGGTCAGGACCAGGGTGTCACGCCGCAGGATGTCGTAAACATTGATGCCCTGGATCGGCAGCACGTCCACGTAGGGGAGGTTGCGCGCCGCCATGGCGACGTTCGCCTCCACTTCGGAGCCGTCCACGATCAGCACCGAAGCCCAACCGAGCTTCGCGAACTGTTCCTTCAGGGCCTTGGTCTTGGGGTCGGTCAGCGACATGTGGTCGAGAACGACGATCTGCTCCGCCTTCGCCTTGGACGAAAGCGCATGCTTCAGCGCCAGGGCGCGCACCTTCTTCGGCAGGTCGATGGCGTGGGACCGCACGACCGGACCGAAGGCGCGGCCGCCGCCACGGAACTGCGGCGCAGACGCCGCACCGTGACGCGCATTGCCCGTGCCCTTCTGCTTATAGAGCTTCTTGGACGTGCGGTTGATTTCCGAACGACCCTTCGTGCGATGCGTACCGGCCTGGCGGCGCGACAGCTGCCAGGTGACACACCGATGCAGGATATCCGCACGGGGTTCGAGACCGAAAATCTCGTCCGAGAGCGTCACCGAACCTGCGTCGGCACCATCGAGCGTCTTGACGGCGATTTCCATCACACGCCCTCCCCGTTCGTCGCTTCAGCCTGCACCTCGGCCGCGCCGCCATTGCCGTCGCGCAGCTTGAACGCGCCGGGCTTGGGGGCTTCGGTGGGCAGACGCTTCTTCACCGCATCACGCACCGTGATCCAGCCGCCGGCGTGGCCGGGAACCGCACCTTCGACCGCGATCAGGCCGCGCTCGACGTCGGTCATCACGACCTTGAGGTTCTGGGTGGTGACGGTGACGTCGCCCATATGCCCCGGCATCTTCTTGTTCTTGAAGGTCTTGCCGGGATCCTGGCGACCACCGGTCGAACCGATGGAGCGATGCGAAATCGACACACCGTGGGTGGCCCGCAGACCACCGAAATTGTGCCGCTTCATACCGCCGGCAAAGCCCTTGCCGATGGTGGTGCCAGTGACATCCACATACTGGCCCACAACGAAGTGGTCAGCAGTGATCTCGGCACCGACCGGGATGAGGCCTTCGGCATCCACGCGGAATTCCGCGAGCTTGCGCTTGGGCTCCACCTCGGCCACCGCAAAGTGGCCCCGCTCGGCGCGGGTGGTGTTCTTCGGCTTGCGACGGCCAGCACCGAGCTGAACCGCGACATATCCGTTGCTATCGAGCGTGCGGTGGGCAACCACCTGGCAGCTCTCAACTTTCAGCACAGTGACCGGGACATGTTCACCAGCATCCGTAAAGATGCGTGTCATGCCGACCTTCTGGGCGATGACGCCTGACCGCATGGTCGTGTCTCCTCGCCTCACTTCAGAGCTTGATTTCGACGTCAACGCCGGCGGCGAGGTCGAGCTTCATCAGCGCGTCCACCGTCTGGGGCGTCGGATCGACAATATCGAGCAACCGCTTGTGAGTACGCATCTCAAACTGCTCGCGCGACTTCTTATCGACGTGCGGAGACCGGTTGACGGTGAACTTCTCGATCCGCGTCGGCAGCGGAATCGGGCCGCGCACCTGCGCGCCCGTGCGCTTGGCCGTGGCGACGATCTCGCGTGTTGACGCATCGAGGATGCGATGATCGAACGCCTTCAGGCGGATTCGAATGTTCTGGCCGTTCATGGCTCTAGGGCTCCACGAAAGAGGGACGCATGGGCGAACCACGCGCCCCCGTTCAAACTTCTATTTCACTCGATGATGGAAGCGACGACGCCAGCGCCGACGGTCCGGCCACCTTCACGGATGGCGAAGCGCAGCTTCTCCTCCATGGCGATGGGGACGATCAGGGCCACGTCCATCGAAACATTGTCCCCGGGCATCACCATTTCGGTGCCCTCGGGAAGCGTGCAGATGCCCGTCACGTCCGTCGTGCGGAAGTAGAACTGCGGGCGGTAGTTGGTGAAGAACGGCGTATGACGGCCGCCTTCTTCCTTCGTCAGGATATAGGCTTCGGCCTTGAACTTCGTGTGCGGCTTCACCGAACCCGGCTTGCACACGACTTGGCCGCGCTCCACGTCCTCGCGCTTGGTGCCGCGCACCAGGATGCCCACGTTGTCGCCCGCCTGCCCCTGGTCCAGAAGCTTGCGGAACATTTCAACGCCGGTCACCGTCGTCTTGGTGGTCGGGCGGATGCCGACGATCTCGACTTCCTCGCCCACCTTGATGATCCCGCGCTCGACGCGACCCGTCACAACCGTGCCGCGGCCAGAGATCGAGAACACGTCCTCGATCGGCATCAGGAACGGCAGGTCAACCGGACGCTCCGGCTGCGGGATGTAGCTGTCGACGGCCGCCATCAGCTTCAGCACCGCGTCATGGCCGAGCTCGGGAGACTTGCCCTCGAGCGCCATCAGCGCCGAACCGTGGATGATCGGGATGTCGTCGCCCGGGAAATCATACTTCGACAGAAGCTCGCGCACTTCCATCTCCACGAGCTCCAGAAGCTCGGGATCGTCGACCATGTCGCACTTGTTCAGGAACACCACCAGGGCGGGCACGCCCACCTGACGGGCCAGAAGGATGTGCTCGCGGGTCTGCGGCATCGGGCCGTCGGCCGCCGAAACCACCAGGATCGCGCCGTCCATCTGCGCCGCGCCGGTGATCATGTTCTTCACATAATCGGCGTGGCCCGGGCAATCCACGTGCGCATAATGGCGGTTCGTGGTCTCATATTCCACGTGCGCCGTGGAAATCGTGATGCCGCGCGCCTTCTCTTCCGGCGCCTTGTCGATCTGGTCGTACGCCGTGAACGTCGCGCCGCCCGCTTCCGCGAGCACCTTCGTGATCGCGGCCGTCAGCGACGTCTTGCCATGGTCAACGTGACCGATCGTGCCGATGTTGCAGTGCGGCTTGTTGCGTTCAAATTTTGCTTTGGCCATGGGACTCTCCGTTGGGTCTCTCTGGCGATTTCTCGATCAGGGTTCGGTTATGAAGTTCAGGCGTATTTCGCCTGAACCTCCTGCGCGACGTTCGACGGCACCTGTTCATAGTGGTCGAACTGCATGGTGAAGGTGGCGCGGCCCTGGCTGAAGGACCGCAGCGTATTCACGTAGCCGAACATGTTGGCCAGCGGCACCATCGCATTGATGACGTTCGCATTGCCGCGCATGTCCTGGCCCTGGATCTGGCCACGGCGCGAATTCAGATCGCCGATCACCGAACCCGTATAGTCTTCCGGCGTCACCACCTCGACCTTCATGATCGGCTCCAGCAGCACCGAGCCGCCCTTCTGAAGGGCTTCGCGGAACGCCGCACGGGAGGCGATTTCGAACGCGAGAGCGGACGAGTCCACTTCGTGATACGCGCCGTCGGTGAGCTGAACCTTCACGTCCACTACCGGGAAGTTCGCCAGCACGCCCGCACCGAGCACGCTTTCGAGACCCTTTTGGACGCCGGGGATATATTCCTTCGGCACCGCACCGCCGACGATCACGCTCTCGAAGCTGAAGCCCTTACCCACTTCGTTCGGCTCGACCGTGAACTTCACTCGCGCAAACTGGCCGGTACCGCCGGTCTGCTTCTTGTGGGTGTAGTCGACGTCGGTCTTCTTCGTGATGGTCTCGCGATAGGCCACCTGGGGGGCGCCGATATTGGCGTCAACCTTGTAGGTCCGGCGCAGGATGTCGACCTTGATGTCGAGATGCAGTTCGCCCATGCCCTTGAGGATGGTCTGGCCGCTTTCGAAATCGGTCGACACGCGGAAGGAGGGATCCTCCGCCGCCAGCTTGGAGAGCGCGATGCCGAGCTTTTCCTGGTCCGCCTTGGACTTGGGCTCGATGGCGATCTCGATCACCGGCTCCGGGAATTCCATCTTCTCAAGGATAACCGGCTTGATGGTGTCGCACAGCGTGTCGCCGGTGCGCACATCCTTCAGGCCTGCCAGGGCGACGATGTCGCCGGCATAGGCTTCCTTGATATCTTCGCGGTTGTTGGCATGCATCAACAGCATCCGGCCGACGCGCTCACGCTTGTCGCGGGTGGAGTTCAGCAGCGCCATGCCGGTCTCGAGCTTGCCCGAGTAAACGCGGCAGAAGGTGATGGTGCCGACGAAGGGATCGTCCATGATCTTGAACGCGAGAACCGACAAAGGCTCGTCATCGTTCGGCAGACGAACGGTGTCTTCTTCGGTCTTGAAGTCGATGCCCTTGATCGCGCCACGATCGATCGGGCTCGGCAGGAAGTCGACTACCGCGTCGAGCAGGGGCTGAACGCCCTTGTTCTTGAAGGCCGAGCCGCAGAACACCGGGTTAAACTTACGCGTCACGACCGCCTTGCGGATCAGCGACTTGAGGGTCGCTTCGTCCGGCTCGGTGCCATCGAGGTAAGCAGCCATGGCATCGTCGTCGAGTTCGACGGCGGCTTCCACCAGCTTATTACGGTACTCAGCAGCCTTGTCGGCGAGATCCGCGGGGATCTCCTCGTCATGGAACTTCGCGCCGAGGGCTTCGTCTTCCCAAACGACCGCCTTCATGCGGACGAGGTCGATGATGCCCTTGAAATTGTTCTCCGAGCCGATCGGCAACTGGCAGCACACGGGGTTACCGGCCACGCGGTCGATGATCATCTCGACGCAGCGGTAGAAGTCGGCGCCGGTCTTGTCCATCTTGTTGACGAACACGATGCGGGGCACGTTGTACTTATCTGCCTGGCGCCACACGGTCTCAGTCTGTGGCTCGACGCCCTGATTGCCGTCGAGCACGCAGATCGCGCCGTCGAGCACACGCAGCGAACGCTCGACTTCAATGGTGAAGTCCACGTGGCCTGGGGTGTCGATGATGTTCAGGCGCTTGCCGTTCCAAAAGGCGGTCGTCGCAGCAGAGGTGATCGTGATGCCACGCTCCTGCTCCTGCGTCATCCAATCCATGGTGGCGGCGCCATCATGGACTTCGCCAATCTTGTGGCTCTTTCCGGTGTAATAGAGAATCCGCTCGGTGGTCGTGGTCTTGCCGGCATCAATGTGGGCCATGATGCCGAAATTACGGTAGTCCTCGACGGCGTTAATGCGCGGCATGACTGAGGTCCTCTCCGATCACCAGCGATAATGAGAGAAGGCACGGTTGGCTTCGGCCATCCGGTGCGTATCTTCACGCTTCTTCACCGCGTTGCCGCGGTTGTTGGCGGCATCGAGCAGTTCGGCGGAGAGACGCTCCACCATGGTCTTCTCGTTACGGGCACGGGCCGACGCGATGAGCCAGCGGATCGCCAGGGTCTGGCGACGCTCGACGCGCACTTCGACGGGCACCTGATAGGTGGCGCCACCGACGCGGCGGGACCGCACTTCGACGGCCGGCGCGACATTTTCCAGCGCGGTGACGAACACCTCGACCGGGTCGTGCTTGGCCTTGGACTCGACCACGTCGAGGGCGCCGTACACGATGGTTTCCGCAACCGACTTCTTGCCGTCACGCATGACGGAATTCATGAAACGGCTGAGCACGAGGCTGCCGTACTTGGCGTCCGGAATGACTTCGCGGCGCTCGGCTTTATGACGACGAGACATAGCTCAAGCTCCCCTGATCACTTCGGCCGCTTCGCGCCGTACTTCGAACGGCGCTGCTTGCGGTTCTTCACGCCCTGGGTATCCAGCACGCCGCGGAGGATGTGATAACGCACGCCGGGCAGATCCTTGACGCGGCCGCCGCGGATCATGACCACCGAGTGCTCCTGAAGGTTATGTCCCTCACCGGGGATGTAACCGATCACTTCGTAGCTGTTGGTCAGCCGCACCTTGGCGACCTTACGAAGCGCCGAGTTCGGCTTCTTCGGGGTCGTGGTGTAAACGCGGGTGCAAACGCCGCGCTTCTGCGGGCTCGACTGAAGAGCAGGAGCCTTGTCCCGCGCCTTCTGCGCTTCCCGCGGCTTCCGGATCAGCTGGTTGATCGTCGGCATGTACGCCTTCGCCTCGTCCTGACCTGCGGCTTTCGCCGCATCCATGAATTTTGCGACCCCCTCGGGGATCGCTACGATTTAACGGCCGAAGCCGCCACAAAACAGTTTCGACGCCGAAAGGCTTTCGCCCTTCAGCGGCACCGCAAACGCCTAAGCATGGAGCGCTGAATCAACAGCATCCCGCTTCGTTCGCGACAGAGGATCACGCCACTCCATCTCCTTGCGGAGATTGGCGCCGCGATCGTGCACCCTTGTCTCGCAGTGCTCTTCCAGGCAGCTTTTGGCTATTTGATCGGTGCGTCCCGGATGCCGGGAGAACTGCTCCGATCGCTCAGACGCGAACGTCTGCCGTGGAAGTGGAGCGTGATGTAGCCGCAGAGTCGCCGTGCGTCAAGGGCTCGCAAGCTTCGTGACAGCTTTATTGCAAGTTTCGGCCCGCTTCCGGGGCCAAAACCGCCCTGCACGTCATATTATATTAACACGACCCTGTCGGAGAGTTCGTTTTTGTCTCCCGGTAGCGCCGGGAGATGCGGCGCGAGCAGGGCGCCGGCCTGGGTGACGGCCGCCGCGATTCCCTCCGCGAGCGCCCCCTCGCCCGCCCGCTCCACCACCGCGCCGCAGAGCGAAATCCAGGCCTCGTGCGGGATTGCCGCTTGGACCCCTTCGTCCGCGACGATCTCCACCAGGCGATCCCGTGGGGCCAGGAAGATCAGCAGGCCGTTGCGCGCCTCGGTCTGGTGAAGCCCATGAGCGTGGAAAAGCTCAAGCGCCTTGACACGGGCCGCATGGCGCCGCGCGGCGAGTGGAACGAGGCGGGCCGCAACCGGCGGGCGGGTCGCCAACAGGCCAAGCACGATGAAGCACCCCGCCTGGATCGCCAGAAGCGACACCGGGCGCATCGGCAGAACGGCCATGATTCCCCAGGGCGCGATCAAGGCCGCGAGGGCCGCCCACATGATTCCGTGAAAGGAATGCCCCACCACTCTGCCGGACGAGACTGCGACGCGGATTTCGGCACGGGTCACCTGCTCTGCGTGCGCGATGGATTGCGAGATTCGCTCCAGGTCCTCTTGGGCCAGGATGGGTGGCGAAGGCTGCGAAGAGCGTCCGGTGGTTCCGCGGCTCATCTCACCATCCTCCCGAGGCGCCGCCGCCGCCCGACGAGCCCCCGCCGCCGGAAAAGCCGCCGCCGCCGCCCGAACCGCCGCCCCAGCCGCCCGACATGGGGCCGGGAACGAATACGCCGCGTCGTCGCCCGCCCAGTCCGCGCCCGCCGCCGGAGCCGCGGGAAATGAAATAGAGGAACAGCAGTACCATGATCGCGAAAATGACGATCTGCACCCAGTCGTCCTCGCTCAATCCCGTCTGCGGCTCCGCGCCCTTGGCGCGCGCCTTCGCCTCCTCGGGGTCGAGATTGAGAATCTCCAGGATCGCGGCGGCCCCCGCCTCGATGCCGGCGGGCATGTTCCCGGCCTTGAAGGACGGCAGGATCGCGGTTCGGATGATCGTGCCGGACACCGCGTCGGTCAGGATGCCTTCAAGCCCATAGCCCACCTCAATGCGGACCTTGCGCTCGGCCGGCGCCACCAGTAGGAGCACGCCGTTATTCTTGCGCGCCTGCCCGATCTGCCAGAAGCGAAACAGGCGGTTCGCATAATCCTCGATCGATGTCCCTTGAAGCGAGGGCACGGTCGCGATCACGAACTGGTCGGTCGCCTTGGCCTCCTGGGCCGCCAGCTTCGCATCAAGGCTGCGCACGGTGGCCGCGTCGAGAATGCCCGCCGCATCCACCACGCGCCCGCTCAGGGGCGGAAAGCTCAGCTCGGCCCAAGCTGCCGTGCTGGAGGCGAGAAAGGCCCACACCAGCAACAGGCCCACCCATCCCCGCCGGGCCTGCACGCGCCGGGCCGCGGGTTCGAAGGGATGGCTCTGGCCCATGGCGCCGCCCTCCGTCCGCCTCAGTTGAACTTCACCTTCGGCACCTGCATCTGCTGCTCGGAGATGGTGAAGGTCTCCATGGGCTTGTTGGCGCGATACAGTGTGGCCGCCCAGATCGAACCGGGGAAGGTCCTCAGCTCGGTATTATAGATTCGCACGGCCTCGATATAATCGCGCCGCGCCACCGCGATGCGGTTCTCGGTGCCTTCGATCTGCGACTGGAGCGCCAGGAAGTTCTGGTTCGACTTCAGATCCGGATAGGCCTCCGATACGGCGATCAGCCGGCCGAGCGCCCCGGACAGCTGCGACTGGGCGTCCTGGAACTGCTTGAACTGCGCCGGGTCGGTGATGGTGGATGCATCCACGCGAATGGAGGTTGCCTTGGCCCGCGCCTCGACCACGGAGGTGAGCACGTCCTTCTCCTGGGCGGCATAGCCCTTCACGGTCTCCACCAGGTTCGGGATGAGATCGGAGCGGCGCTGATACTGATTGAGCACTTCGCTCCAGGCCGCCTTCGCCCGCTCTTCCTCGGTGGGGATTGCGTTCACGCCGCACCCGGCCAGGACCAGCGCCACGAGCACCATCAGGGACGGGATTTTCACGCGATCGGCAAATGCGCTGATGGAGGACATGACAAGCCTTTCTCGAGCAAACCGTCTGGTGCGGACGATCATAGCGATGGTGGATGAACGTGCGGCGTCTGCGGCTTGCCGAGACGCCCGATCCTATTTTCCCTTGGCGATATATCCCGGCAGATCCTGCGCCTCGTCGAGCAGCGCCAGTTTGAGCGCCAGATCCTCGGCCAGGTCCAGGCTGGTCTCAATCAGCCGCTTGCTCATGAAGGTGCGGAAATACTCGCCCCACATGAATTCCTTAAAGGGCGTGTCGTCATCGTCGCGGAATGCCGTGCCGCGCACGCCACGGGCAAGGGTGCGCCAGGGATTATCGGTCAATTCGCGCACGTGGCCCGGAATGCGCACATAGGGGCGCCGGTTCCCGTCAGCATCGATCGGCCAGCACATGCCGGCGCGATCCATCGCCGGCCAGAATTCGTCGGCATTCATGTGCGACCAGTCCAGCGTCCCGGCGATATCCTGCACCGCCGTCGTGCGGCCGCACAGCAGCAGCGCGCGGCACAGATGGTGATGGTCGATCATATAGAGCTGGCCCTTGGGCCCGATCACGCAGGGCACCGGCCGTTTGTGGACCAGGTCGTCGAGATCGTCCTTGTCCAGCGCGGCCATGCGCTTGGCGCGTCGCGTCACCTCGGACATGCCGAGGGTGAGCTGGGTCGGATGCAGATCGTCGATCGCAATCGTGCGATTTCCCATGGCCCCTCTCTGAATTGCGGGCCGCGCCATGCGCGACCCGTCCATCTTGCTGTGAAGGCAGAAGCGAAGATCAGCCCGGCGAGATCATCTGCTCGGGCCGCACCACCGCGTCGAACTCTTCATTCGTCACATAACCACCGCCGACCGCCTCTTCGCGCAGGGTCGTGCCGTTCTTGTGCGCGGTCTTGGCGATCTTAGCGGCATTATCGTAGCCGATCTTCGGGGCGAGCGCGGTGACCAGCATCAAGGACCGCTCGAGCGCCGCCTTGATATTGTCCTCGCGCGGCACGATGCCGACCACGCAATGCTCGGTGAAGCTGTTCGCCGCATCCGCCATCAGCCGCACCGACTGCAGGAAATTATAGGCCATCAACGGGTTATAGACGTTCAGCTCGAAATGGCCCTGGCTACCCGCGAACGTCAGCGCGGCATTATTGCCGAAGATCTGCACGCACACCTGCGTCATGGCCTCGCACTGGGTCGGGTTGACCTTGCCCGGCATGATGGAGGAGCCGGGCTCGTTCTCCGGCAGGGACAGTTCGCCGAGGCCCGAGCGCGGGCCCGAGCCCAGCAGGCGGATATCGTTGGCGATCTTGAACAACGCGGCCGCCGCCGAATTGATGGCGCCGTGCGAGAACACCATGGCGTCGTGCGCGGCGAGGGCTTCGAACTTGTTGGGTGCGCTGGTGAACGGCAGGCCGGTGATGCTGGCGATCTGTTCCGCCACCTTGTCGGCAAAGCCGACCGGGGCATTCAGGCCGGTGCCGACGGCCGTGCCGCCCTGCGCCAGCTGCATCAGGCCCGGCAGGGTGGATTCAAGCCGCGCGATGGCATTGCCGACCTGCTGGGCATAGCCGGAAAATTCCTGGCCGAGCGTAAGGGGCGTCGCATCCTGGGTGTGGGTGCGGCCGATCTTGATGATCGTGGACCATTCCTTCGCCTTCGCATCCAGGGCCTCATGGAGCGTGCTGAGGGCGGGCAGAAGGCGGTGAACGATCTCTTCCGCGCAGGCCACGTGCATGGCCGTGGGATAGGTGTCGTTCGACGACTGGCTCATATTGACGTGATCGTTCGGGTGAACCGGCTTCTTGGAGCCGCGCTCGCCGCCGAGGATCTCTATCGCACGGTTCGAGATCACCTCGTTCGCATTCATGTTGGACTGGGTGCCGGATCCGGTCTGCCATACGACCAGCGGAAAATGATCGTCGAGCTTGCCGTCGATCACTTCCTGGGCGGCGGCGACGATCGCGGCGCCGAGTGCCGGGTCGAGCCGGCCGAGACCCATGTTGGTTTCCGCCGCCGCGCGCTTGACGATGCCGAGGGCCCGCACGATGGGCAGGGGCTGGCGCTCCCAGCCGATCTTGAAGTTGCCCAGCGACCGCTGGGCCTGGGCGCCCCAATAGCGGTCTGCCGGCACCTCGATGGGGCCGAACGTGTCTGTCTCGGTACGGGTCGCTGTCATGATGGGAGGTTCCCTGTCGCCAAATTCTGGGAGCGAGGAGGCTTTTAGCACAGCCCGGAACGAGGCCGAGGCCCGCCGAATGGTAAAATAGTTATAAGAAGGTATCGGAGGAGGGCGGTTCTCACTGGATTTGCCATAGGTTCGCCGAGGATCAGGCGTGTTGTTACCTGATCGTGCTTTCGGATGGATGGACCAACGCTTCGTCCACCCCGAAGCTCGTGAAACTCGGCTCGGTTTGGGGGGAACCATGCCGCCTGTCGAGGCTTGAAGTGAGCGAGATCGTGAATCTTCGGCGTGTGCGCAAAGACCGCGCACGCAGCGAGGCGCAGGCCGAGGCCGCCGAGAACCGGATTCGGTTTGGACGCACCAAGGCTGAGCGGGAAGCTGAGGCCGCAGAACAGCGGAATAAAGCCCTGCGTCTTGAAGACCATCTGCTCACGAAGAGGGAAAACACATGAAAAGCCCCGTTGTGAAAAGGTCCATCGTGATCGCCGGTCATAAAACCAGCGTGAGCCTCGAAGATGCCTTCTGGGATGCCTTGAAGGAAATCGCGAGCAGTCGCCGCCTGACATTGTCTGACCTTGTCGCGACCATCGACTCGTCGCGCACGCAGGGGAATCTTTCTTCCGCGATCCGCCTCTTCGTTCTTGATCACTACCGGGGTCATGCGGCACCCAGTCGCGCCTCGAGTACCGCCGACCGCACTGGAGCAAGCGGAACTCCCGTTGCGTAAGCTTGGTCGGCCCCCTATCTGACTCTCTTGTGAAGCACGCGCTGCGTTGAAACGTGGCGCGTGCCTTTCTATAACCCGCTGCCAGTCGGTCGATCCAGGCGCGCTTTTTTGAGCGAGTCGCTGGAGCTTCAGGACGCAGGCGGTTTCGATTGTGGTGGACCGCCCGTGTGTGGCGCTCCAACGGGAGACGGCGGATGTCGTGGAAGAATCAGGGCGGTGGCCCATGGGGAAGCGGGCCTCGCGGTCCCTGGGGTACGGGGCCTTCCTCTTCGGGACCAACGCCAACGGACATTGAAGACCTGATCCGGCGCGGTCAGGACCGGCTCAAGAACATGCTTCCGGGTTCCATGGGGACCAAGGGAGCGATTCTGGTGGTGGCCCTCGTGGTGGCCGGCTGGCTGCTGTCGGGTTTCTATCGGGTCGAGCCCGACGAGCAGGGCGTGGTGCTCCGCTTCGGCCGGTTCGTCGAGATCACCCAGCCGGGCCTCAACTACCACCTGCCCTACCCCATCGAGACGGTGATCACGCCCAAGGTGACGCGGGTGAATCGACTCGACATCGGCATGCGCCTCACCGAGGATGCGCGCCGCGGCAGCACCGTGATGCGCGACATTCCCGAAGAGAGCCTGATGCTCACCGGCGACGAAAACATCGTCGACGTGGATTTCGCCGTGTTTTGGGTGATCAACAACGCCGAAAAATTCCTGTTCAACGTGCAGAATCCCGAAGGCACCATCAAGGCGGTGGCGGAAAGCGCCATGCGCGAGGTGATCGGCCGCACCAATATTCAGCCCATCCTCACCGGCGCCCGCCAGACCATCGAGCAGGACGTGCATGACCTCATGCAGCGCACCCTCGACAGCTATGGCGCAGGGGTGCAGATCACCCAGGTGCAGATGCAGAAGGTCGATCCGCCTTCCCAGGTCATCGATTCCTTCCGCGACGTCCAGGCCGCCCGCGCCGATGCGGAGCGCGCCCAGAACGAAGCGCAGACCTATGCCAACCGCGTCCTCCCCGAGGCGCGCGGACAGGCGGCGCAGATCGACAACGCGGCGCAGGCCTATCGCGAGCGCACCGTGGTGGAAGCCCGGGGCCAGGCCGAGCGCTTCCTCAGCATCTATGAGCAATATGTGAAGGCGAAGGACGTGACCCGCCAGCGCATGTATTTCGAAACCATGGAGCGGGTACTCGGCGGCATGGACAAGGTGCTGGTGGATCAGAATTCCACCGCCCGCGAAGGCGGCGTGGTGCCGGTGCTGCCGCTCGGCGATATCGGACGCAGATCGACGGCGCCCCAGGGCACCACCCAGCCCCAAGGAGCCGCCCGATGAAAAATCCCGTTCTCGGCGGCGTCCTTGCCGTCATCGCCGTGGTCGTGCTGATCGGCCTCTATTCGTCCGCCTTCATCGTGAACCAGACCCAGCAGGCCTTGGTGTTGCGGCTGGGCGATCCGCTGACCCCCATCACCAGCCCCGGCCTGCACTGGAAGATCCCGTTCATCGACAGCGTGGTCTATCTGGACAAGCGCATCCTCGACCTGGAAAATCCGTCCCAGGAAGTGATCGCCTCGGACCAGAAGCGCCTGGTGGTGGACGCCTTCGCCCGCTATCGCATCTCGAACCCGCTGCGGTTCTATCAGGCGGTGGGCAGCATCGAGGCCGCCAATTCCCGGCTCGCGACGGTGCTCAACTCGTCGCTGCGGCGCGTTCTCGGCGAAAGCACCTTCACCAGCGTCGTACGCGACGATCGTGAGGGCCTGATGCGCCGGATCGCCGAGCAGGTGAACCGGGAAGCCTCCAACTTCGGCATCGTGGTCGTGGATGTGCGCATCCGCCGTGCCGACCTGCCTGAAGCGAACAGCCAGGCGGTGTTCCAGCGCATGCAGACGGAACGCCAGCGCGAGGCGGCCGAAATCCGGGCGCAGGGTGCGGAAGCGGCCCAGCGCCTGCGGTCGCGGGCGGAGCGGGAAGCCACCATCGTGGTGGCCGAGGCAACCTCGCGCGGCGAGCAATTGCGCGGTCAGGGCGATGCGGAACGCAACGCCATCTTCGCCGACGCCTTCGGGCGCGATCCGGACTTCTTCGCCTTCTATCGCTCCATGCAGGCGTACGAGGCGAGCCTCAAGCCCGGCGACACGCGTCTGCTGATCAGCCCGGATTCGACCTTCTTCCGTTATTTCGTCGATCCGTTCGGCAATGGCGGAAGGCCGGTCCCGACCCCGGCTGCGGCTGCACCGGCCGCTGGAGCGGCGGCCGCCCCGGCGCAACCCGCGCCCGCACGCTGATCGCGGCGCGAGGGTCGATGCGCGATCTGGTAGCCGCCCTCGGTTTGGTCCTCGTCATCGAGGGTCTTTGCCTCGCCGCCTTCCCGGCGGCGTGGCGCAGCGCCATCAAGGCGGTGCTGCAAGCGCCGGAAACGCCGGTCCGCATTGCCGGGCTGGTGGCCGGGGCGGTGGGGGTGGTTCTGGTCTGGCTGGTCCGCGGATAAACTGCGCGCTCCAGTTGACGCGGCGTCGCGTTTCCGCCGCATTGGCAGGCGAGGCCTAAGGGCCACCGCCGTTTCATGCGGCTTTGCCTGGGTATTTGTTTTACCCCGCCCCTGAGGAGAGGCCATGTCCGCTCGTTTCATGTCCGCTCGCCTTCTCGGCGCGCTGAAGATACCGCTGCTCGCAGTGGTGCTGAGCGCCCCGCTCGCCTGGTCGGCGCCGACGCTCGCGGCTCCGGGCAAAGGCCCCGATACCGTTGCCGACGTGGCTGAGAAGGTCATGGACGCGGTGGTGAATATATCCACCTCGCAGAATGTGGCGGCCTCGCGCAGCGTGCCGACCCCGCAGCTGCCGCCGGGATCCCCGTTCGAGGATTTCTTCGACGAATTCTTCAAGCGCCGCCAGCAGCAGGACGGCGACCAGAATGGCGAGCGCGACGGCGGGCGCGGTCGCAAGGTTTCGTCCCTCGGTTCCGGCTTCGTCATCGACCCCTCGGGCCTGATCGTGACCAACAATCACGTGATCGCCGATGCCGACGAGATTTATGCCAATTTCAATGACGGCTCGAAGCTCAAGGCCGAACTGGTCGGGCGCGACACGAAGACCGACCTCGCGCTGTTGCGGGTGAAGCCCGACAAGCCGCTGACCTTCGTGAAGTTCGGCGATTCCGACAAGATGCGGGTCGGCGACTGGGTGATGGCCATCGGCAATCCGTTCGGCCTTGGCGGCACGCTGACGGTCGGCGTCGTCTCCGCGCGCAACCGCAACATCAATGCCGGCCCATACGACAATTTCCTCCAGACCGACGCCGCCATCAATCGCGGCAATTCCGGCGGTCCGCTGTTCAACATGGATGGCGAGGTCATCGGCATCAATACGGCGATCATCTCCCCCTCGGGCGGTTCGATCGGCATCGGCTTCGCCGTTCCTGCATCCACCGCCACGCCGGTGATCGCCCAGCTCGAACAGTTCAAGGAAGTGCGCCGCGGCTGGATCGGCGTGCGCATCCAGAGCGTCAGCGACGAAATCGCCGAGAGCCTCGGCCTCGGTAAGGCCCGCGGCGCGCTGGTGGGCGGCGTCAACGACGGCGGACCGGCCGCGAAAGCCGGCCTCAAGGCCGGCGATGTCGTGGTGCGCTTCGACGGCAAGGACGTGAAGGAAATGCGCGACCTCCCCCGTCTCGTCGCCGATACGGCGGTGGATAAGGAGGTGGATGTGGTGGTCGTGCGCAAGGGCAAGGAAGAAACCCTGCGCCTGAAAATCGCGCGCATGCCCGACGACGAGAAGGCCGCAGCCGCGGCCAAGGCGCCTGGCGCCGATACGGCGAAGCCCGAAGCCAAGAAGTCGCTCGGCCTGGAACTTGCGCCCATGAGCGAAGATCTGCGCAAGCGCTTCAAGATCAAGGACACCGTCAAGGGGGTCGTGATCCTGAACGTGGACCGCAATTCGCCCGCCGCTGACAAAGGCCTCAAACCCGGACAGATCGTGGTTGAAGTGGGCCAGGAAGCGGTCTCCAGCCCCGACGATGTGCAAAAACGCGTCGAGGGGCTGAAGAAGGACGGCAAGAAATCCGCCCTCCTGCTAATTTCCGATGCCGACGGTCAGGTCCAGTTCGCGGCCATCCCGCTGAACTGAGCTGAAGCCTCATGAATCGAAAGGCCCGGACACGCCGGGCCTTTTTACTCGCATAGTTTGCGGACCAGTTCAGGCGCTGCGGATTTCCTCGGCCGAATAGCCTTGGAGATACAATAGCGCGGTGAGATCGCCATGGTCGATGCGGGCATGGGCCGCCTCCGCCACCTTCGGCTTGGCGTGGAAGGCAACTCCAAGCCCGGCCTCGCCCAGCATGCCGAGATCGTTCGCGCCATCGCCCACCGCGAGGGTCTCGGACGGGGAAAGATGCAGCCGGTCCCGCAGCTCGACGAGGGACGCGGTCTTGGCATCGCGACCCAGGATCGGCTCCTCCACCAGACCCACGAACAGGTCCGCCTCGACCACGAGCCGGTTGGCGCGATTCTCGTCGAAACCGAGCAGCCCTGCCACCGCGGTGGTGAACAGGGTGAAACCGCCGGACACGAGCGCGGTATAAGCGCCGTTCGCCTTCATGGTGGCGACCAGCGCGGCGCCGCCGGGCGTGAGCGAAATGCGGCTGCGCAGGACCTCGTCCACCACGTCAACCGACAGGCCCTTCAGCAGGGCCACGCGTTCGCGCAGGGCCGGTTCAAACGCGATCTCGCCGCGCATTGCCCGCTCGGTGATCGCCGCCACATGGGCCTTGATGCCGATCACATCCGCGAGCTCGTCGATACATTCCTGGCCGATCATGGTGGAATCCATGTCGGCGATGAACAATCGCTTGCGCCGGGCGGCGGCTAGTTGCACCACCACGTCCACCGGCGCGCCGGCCAGCGCGGCCCGCACGCTGTCGGCAAGGATGCGCGTGTCGGCCCCAAGTTCCGGGTCGAAGGGAATGTCCACCGCCACGTCGGCCGCAAGAACGCGCTCTTCCTCCGCGCCGGGAAGGACGGAACGCGCCGCGTGCACCATTTCGCGCGTTAAGGTCGCGTCAGAGGGATTTGCGATAAGAGTCGCGACATACACCATGGTCTGTCCAATGAGGAAAGCTTGAAACCGTCGGCGGTGCTCATCGCAGGTCCAACGGCCAGCGGCAAGTCCGCGGTGGCGCTGGCCCTTGCCGAGCGCACGGGCGGGGTCGTGATAAACGCTGATTCCATGCAGGTTTACGGGGATTTGCGCATTCTCACCGCGCGGCCCAGCCTTGAGGAGGAAGCACGGGTTCCCCATCGGCTCTACGGCCATGCTGCGGCGATGGATGATTATTCCGTCGGCCGCTGGCTCGGCGAGGTGGTCGCCGCCATTGCGACGGCGCGTCAGGACGGCCAGCTTCCCATCGTGATCGGCGGCACGGGCCTGTATTTCCGCGCTCTGACCCAGGGGCTGGCGGCCATTCCCCCGATTCCCGAAGACATGCGGGCCGCCATTCGTGCCGCGGCCGAAGGCGAGAGCGCGCCCGTGCTCCATAGCCGCCTTGCGACGCTGGACCCGGAGACTGCTTTCCGCCTCACGCCCAATGATCGCCAGCGCATTTTGCGCGCGCTCGAAGTCGTCGAGGCGACCGGGCGCTCGCTCAGTGCTTGGCAGCGCAGCACGCAGCCGCCCGCCCTGCCCGCGGAAGGGGTGGTGCGGCGGGTGCTTCATCTCGATCGCGAGGTGCTGCGCCACCGGATCGACCGGCGCTTCGACGCGATGATGGAGGCCGGCGCCCTGGAAGAGGTGGAACGGCTTGCAGCCCGCCATCTGGCCGCCGACCGGCCGCTGCTCAAGGCCTGCGGCGTGCCCCCGCTGATGCGCCATCTGGCCGGCGAGATGGCCCGCGCCGAAGCGGTCGCGCTGGGCCAGAATGACACGCGCCGCTATGCCAAGCGGCAGGAGACTTGGTTTCGCCACCAGATGCCCGAATGGCCTCGCACGTCGCCCGACGCGGCCCTGGACAGCCTGTTGGACGAGATTGCCGCCTGATGCGCTCAGGCGGCCGCAAGGTTCCTGTGTGCCGGGGCTGGCTTGCCGGCCAAGCGAATCCATGCGCCGGCGACCGCCAGCAGCAGGAAGCCGATGGGCCCGTGCGGGCTGGCGTGGGCGGTCTGGATCTCCCAACCGAACGCGATGAGCAGAACCAGTGCCGGCCAGGGGGTACGGCGGGTGAGGTGGAGAGCAAGGGCCACGCTCACAGCGGCAAGGAGGACCATCCATGAGCCGGTGAGGCTTATGACCGACCCGACGCCACCCACCCACGGGTCCACCCAATCCGCATTGAGCAGCGCAATCGCGCCTTGTGCCTGCTCCGGCGTCAGAGTTCCGGCCGCGCGCATCGCCTCGATGTTCAGCATGCTGCGGCCAAGACCGATGCCGCCGATGGAATCGAGCGCCGTGTAGCAGATGAGGAAGAGGAAGGTCGCCACGCGCGACACCCAGGCCGCGAGACAGGCAAGGCCATCCTCAATCCCCTCCACGGCCATCCAGAGCCCCACCGACACCAGCCCGAGCATCGGAAGCTGAACCATGTGCATGGTGAACCACCAGGTCGGCCCGAAATAACCGAGCGCCCAATAGCGCGGGTCAAACGGCTGGGACGTGCACAGATAGGCATACATGCCCGGGCTGCTGGTGAAGCCCGCCGGATGGAAAAGCTCCATGCCGGCGAGAACAAGGGGTGCCGCGCAAAGGCACGCCCACCACAGGATTCCCTTAATTTTCTTGTCCATGTCCCACCCCCGATCCCGTGCGAGCTTAGCCTACCGGTGGGCCTGCCGAAACGGATCGCGGCGAGGCTTATCCGGCGAATGTGGACTGCGGCGACGGGGCTTTCGCGGCCGCCGGCTTGCTGGCCCGCGCGGCCTTTGCCGGTGGAAACAGGAGCTGCCGCACCGCTGCCGCCAGCGCCAGCGAAAGGCCCGCGATCAGCACCCATGCGGCAGGGCTAACCCCAAGCTGCGGCTGGAAATTCGCCGCCGCCACCAGCCAGGGATCCACGCCGGTCAGCAGCCCGTACCAGGCGACTTCGCCGAGCCCCGTCAGCACCGCGCCGAGCACCGTCACGCCGGCGAACAGCAGGGGTCCCACACGGTTCGAGAAATGGAAGACGATGCGATAGACGAACAGCACGATCAGCAGGCCGCCCATCATGACGGCTTCGGTCACATCCAGCTTCGACTGGATCAGGAAATGGGCAATGGCAAGGATTGCAATGGCGTAGACGCTGGCGTGCAGGGCGTTCCAGCGCTTTGCCCCCATGCGGCGGATGATGCGATCAAACGAGGTGCCCCCCAGCGCCAGCAGCAAGGCAACCGCCACCGCCCCGATGGTGAGATAGAAGCGCAAGACGATCTCACGCCCCGCCGCCGTAAAGCTATAGCCTTGATCTACCACGAACAATCCGAGATGCAACACGGCATAGAACAGCGCCGCGAGACCGAGATTGCGGCGCGCCAGGACCAGCTTCGGCCAATGGAACAGGCGCCGGACCGGGGTGACGGCGAGGCTCAGGAGCAGGAAACGCACCGCCCACAGGCCGGTGAAATGGATCGCCGCCGCAACCGGCCGCCCCCCGAGATCGCCCGCCAGCGCCCACCCCGCCAACCACAGTACGGGGATCGCCGCCCCTAGAAGAGTGAGCGTCAGTTCCGGGCTGAATTTGCCGTTGCGTTCGTGAAACAAAGCCATGATGCGTATTCTCTCGCTGTCGCTCAAGATACGCAAAACGCCGCGCCAAAGTTACGACCCATCATGACACAAGCCCGTGAGGCCGCACATCATACAGCGACGGGGGCCTTGATGGCAGGATGAGGATTATAATCCTCAATCACCACGTCATCATAGCGGAATGCAAAGATGTCGCGCACCTGCGGGTTCAGCACCAGGCGCGGCAAGGCACGCAGGGGACGGGACAATTGCTCCCGCGCCTGTTCCATATGGTTGGAATAAAGGTGGACGTCACCAAACGTGTGAATGAATTCTCCAGCTTTCAGTCCGGCCACCTGCGCGACCATGGAGGTTAGCAGGGCATAGGACGCGATATTGAAAGGAACGCCGAGAAATACGTCGGCGGAGCGCTGGTACAGCTGGCAGGAAAGCTTGCCTTCCGCGACATAGAACTGAAACAGGCAATGGCACGGCGGCAGCGCCATCTTCGGCACATCGGCCGGGTTCCAGGCGGTTACGATCAGGCGCCGAGAATCCGGATTGCGCTTGATGTCGGAGATGACCTGGGCGATCTGGTCGATCACCCCGCCGTCCGGGGTCGGCCAGGAGCGCCATTGATGGCCATAAACCGGGCCGAGATCGCCGGTCGCATCCGCCCATTCGTCCCAGATGGAAACGCCATTTTCCTTGAGATATCTGATATTTGTGTCGCCCGCCAGAAACCACAGCAGCTCGTGGACGATGGATTTCAGATGCAGCTTCTTGGTGGTGACCAAGGGGAAGCCCTCGGCCAGATCGAACCGCATCTGATGGCCGAACACGGAGAGCGTGCCGGTGCCGGTCCGGTCCTCCTTGCGGACGCCCTCGGCCAGAATGCGCAGAAGAAGGTCGTGGTACTGGCGCATCTCAGCCCTTCTCCGTCCCAATTCCGTGCTTCTCCGCGAGATTTATGCACTCCACCAGGAAAAGTCATCGCCGCAGGTCGCGAAGCCGCCTCCGGACCCACACAAATTCGTGTTGCGACGCAATATCCCTTCGCTCCAGCTTCGCTGCGTCGCAGCGTTGACATGGATCAATCGGCTGCCCACTGTGGACGCATTCCAAGGGGAGCCCCGCGAGGGGGCTGAGAGATCGCCTTCCGGATCGGTCGTCACGACCGCCGGCGCCGCGATGACCCTTCGAACCTGATCCGGGTCATGCCGGCGAAGGGATCGGAATAGGCCTCCGCCACGATTCGCCCCGCGAATCCCACCCGGAGGCCACCCGTCTCCTAAGCTCGAATTCCCGGATCTCATTTGAAGCGCGAGCTTGAAGGAGATCCGTATGCTCGACGAAGCCTCCACCTCATCCTTGAAGGTGACGACAGGCCCCCTGCTCCAATCCCGCAAGGTGTTCATTCCCGCCGACCGTCCCGACGTCCAGGTGGCGATGCGGGAGATCAGCCTGTCCGATCCCGCCGAACGCCCGGTGCGCGTCTATGACACCTCCGGCCCCTACACTGATCCCGCTGCCCTGATCGACCTGACCAAGGGCCTCGCCGAGCTGCGCCGCGGCTGGGTGCTCGAGCGCGGCGATGTCGAGGAAGTGGAAGGGCGCGCGCAGAAGCCGGAAGACGACGGCCTGAAGCCGGGCCAGACCAGCCACCTCCCGGCGTTCGACCGCACCGGCAGGAAGCCGCTGAAGGCGAAGCCCGGCAAGCGGCCGACTCAGATGGCCTATGCCCGCGCCGGCATCATCACCGCCGAAATGGAATATGTGGCCGCGCGCGAAAATCTCGCACGCGCCAATGGCGGCGCCCATCCGCACCACAAGGCCATGGGCCTCGGCTCCGCCATTCCCACCGACATCACGGCGGAATTCGTGCGCGAGGAAGTGGCGCGCGGCCGCGCCATCATCCCCAACAACATCAACCATCTCGAAACCGAGCCGATGGCCATTGGCCGGAACTTCCTGGTGAAGATCAACGCCAATATCGGCAATTCCGCCGTCACCTCGGGGGTTGCCGAGGAGGTGGACAAGCTGGTGTGGGCGATCCGCTGGGGCGGCGACACGGTGATGGACCTGTCCACCGGCAAGAACATCCACACCATCCGCGAATGGATCATCCGCAATGCCCCGGTGCCCATCGGCACGGTGCCGATCTACCAGGCGCTGGAAAAGGTGAATGGGGTCGCCGAGGACCTCACCTGGGAGATCTTCCGCGACACGGTGATCGAGCAGGCCGAGCAGGGCGTGGACTATATGACCGTCCATGCCGGCGTGCGCCTCGCTTATGTGCCGCTGACCGCCAATCGTGTCACCGGCATCGTCTCGCGCGGTGGCTCGATCATGGCCAAATGGTGCCTCGCGCATCACAAGGAAAGCTTCCTCTACGAGCATTTCGAGGAACTCTGCGAGATCTTCGCCCAATATGACGTCGCCTTCTCGCTCGGCGACGGCCTGCGCCCCGGCTCCATCGCGGACGCCAATGACGCCGCCCAGTTCGCCGAGCTGGAGACGCTGGGCGAACTCACCGAGATCGCCTGGAGGCATGATTGCCAGGTGATGATCGAGGGGCCGGGCCATGTGCCGCTTCACCTCATCCGCGAGAATGTGGAAAAGCAGCTGAAGATCTGCCACGAGGCCCCCTTCTATACGCTCGGGCCCTTGGTCACCGACATTTCCCCCGGCTACGACCACATCTCCTCGGCCATCGGTGCGGCGATGATCGGCTGGTTCGGCACCGCCATGCTCTGCTACGTGACGCCGAAGGAGCATCTCGGCCTGCCCAACCGGGACGATGTGAAGACCGGCGTTATCTCCTACAAGATCGCCGCCCATGCGGCGGATCTTGCCAAGGGGCATCCAGCCGCGCGCATCCGGGACGATGCACTCTCCCGGGCCCGCTTCTCGTTCCGCTGGCGCGACCAGTTCGCGCTCTCCCTGGACCCGGAGACGGCAGAGCAGTTCCACGATGAGACCTTGCCGGCGGAAGGCGCCAAGGTGGCGCATTTCTGCTCTATGTGCGGGCCGAAATTCTGCTCCATGAAGATTTCCCAGGAGCTGAAAATCGAGGCCGGCGACATCGCCCGCGCCGAAGCCGACAACCAGGCGGCGGCGGGCATGGCGGAAATGGCGCAGAAATTCCGGGACGGCGGCGGCAAGATCTACGCCCCCGCGCCCGACGTTGCGGAACCGCCCTCGGCCTGAGCGCCCGCGCCGCAAAAGAAAACCCCGCCCTTCACAGGGCGGGGCCAGACCCGGAAAATCGTTCCGGTCAGTCGAACGTGGCGCTTGTGGTATCCGATTTGCGATTATAGCGAATCGTAATCTTGGACACGCTGCAAAGGTCGATATTCTTCCAGACTGCGGTCGAATCATCGTCGTCATAGACCACTTTCAGGTCCCATTTGCAGGCGTTTGTGCTGCGGTTAAACTTGATCGTCCAAGTATCGCCATCTTCCAGAACGTCCTTACCGAGAACGTCCTCTTCCCAGTCATCGGACTTCACCGGCGAGACATAGACGTGACTGATGTCATAGCCGGTTTTGTTCACGAGCACGAAATCCTGCTTTCCAGCCGCATGCACAGGTGCAGCGATCATCATGAAACAGGACAAAGCAAACCAGAGACCTGGAAACGCGTATTTCATTACCTCCCCCCATAATTCCCCCAATCGGGTAGATTTTGTTTAAGTTTTTATTTGGCGTCGTCAATCGTGACGCTTTGTCGTACGGCAAATTCAGGAGCTAGCCGGCGAAGGTCAAGCTACCGTGCGCGCCCACGACACGCGGGATTACCGGCGAATCCCTCTCCGCGCATCGAGCCGGCTGGCGCAGATCCTGCCCGCGCAGAAGATGCGCCGACCCGGCGTTTTCCGGCGGCAGGAAAGCGTGAAACGGCACTGGACAATCCGCGCTGCCCCCCTTGAAATGCCGGAACGTCCCGAGTAGGTTCCGCGCTCTCTTCGGCGCCCCCGCGCGCCGGAGCTTCGCAGGTGTAGCTCAGTTGGTTAGAGCGCCGGTCTGTGGAACCGGAGGTCGGTGGTTCGAGCCCACCCACCTGTACCATTGCCAGTCCCCGCCCTTTCGCCCCATGCCGCCCCAAGCACCGGGTGTACGGGGCGGGCCGTGATCTGGACAATCTGAGATTGCCTGCCCCATATTTTCGCTGAACTGCGGGGGCCCAATGCCACATCAACGCGTCATTGTCCTCGACACCGAGACCACAGGGGTCCTGCCTTACGACAAGCTTGTCGCCCTGGCTGCCATTCGGTTCGACCATGGCACCTATGTGGATCACATCTACCGCATCTACGACCCGCGCAAGGATTCCCATCCCGGCGCACTGGAGGTGCATGGTTGGGACGACTGGCTGCTCCGCTTCCAACCTCTGTTCGCCGAGGAAGCGGACGAGATCCGCGCTTGGCTCGATTGGGCGGATTGCTTGATCATGCACAATGCCGATTTCGATATGCATTATGTGGCGCGCGAGCTGAGGAAAGCGGAGCGCCCGCCGGTCGAAAAGCAGGTGTTCTGCACCATGCGTGCGGCCCACGGCCATTGGCCGGGCCACTCGGCCAAGCTTTCGGCCTGCGTGAGCCGGCTCGGACTTGGATCTCAGGCCGCGCGCCATGATGCGTTCCAGGACGCCTTCCTCACGGCGCAGCTCTATTTCCATCTGAAGCGCGCCGCGATTCCCCCTTGGCCGCTGCCCTGGCCGTCGCCAACAAATCTCCTGCCCGCCCCGCCTCGCCCACCGGCACCCTTGCCCCGCCGCTCGCCCAAGGGATCGAACTGGCGGGCCGCACCGGTCACGGCCTCCCCGCCGGCACAACAGACCGCAGCCGACGCGCGCCGGTGGGTGAGAAACGCCGTGGCGCATGCGCGCGATGGCCAATTGGTGATCCGCTTCGTGGCAGCCGGAGCCGATGTGCCAGCCGATGTTCAGATGGCGACACTCGACGCCTATTCGTCCCACGTGGCAGGCATCCTGCGGCTGCCATTGGATGGCAACCTGCGCGACGCGCTTCGGGCAAGCGCCATGGCCCTTCCCGGAAGCCAGAAAGGGGCAACCACGGCCTCCAGACGCCTTGCCGC
Organism: Roseixanthobacter finlandensis; assembly: GCF_043195105.2. NCBI lineage: Bacteria > Pseudomonadati > Pseudomonadota > Alphaproteobacteria > Hyphomicrobiales > Xanthobacteraceae > Roseixanthobacter > Roseixanthobacter finlandensis. Next base: position 2,769,480 of record NZ_CM195536.1, read on the forward strand.
CAACCCGGAGGAAATGTCCGTCGTCCTGCCGCTGCTGATGGGCATGATCAAGCGGGATGGTCGCCTGACCAGCGCGGAGGAACATGCCATGCGCCACATTTTCGCGGTGATCCGGGCATCGACCGGTACCGCGCGTGCGGATGCCGCGCGTGCGGATGCCGCGCGCGCGGATGCCGCAGATGACACCGCCGCGGCGGTGCCGTTGCGCGATGAGGCCTGAGCCGCCGGGCCGCGCTCTCGCCAGGCGCCCGCGCATCGCGTGCGCGGCTGGTGTATGAAACGGGGCATGGATTTCTCAGCTCCCGCCGTCGCCCTCGCCGATTATGAAGCGCGCGCCGAACAGCGCATGAGCGAAATCGCGCGCGCCTATGTGAATGGCGGCGCGGCGGATGAAATCTCGCTGCGGGAAAACCGCGCCGCCTTCGCCCGCCTGAAGCTTCAGAACAGCGTGCTCGCGGACCTTTCCGCCGCCAATACCCGCCTCTCGCTGCTGGGGCTCGCCCTGGAGCATCCGATCGCGCTGGCGCCGGTGGCCTATCATCGGCTGGTGCATCCGGAGGGCGAGATCGCGAGCGTGATGGGCGCGGGCGCAGCCAAGGCGCTGGCCGTGGTCAGCACCCAGGCCAGCGAGAGCCTGGAGCGCATCGCCGCCGCCGCCACCGGGCCGCTGTGGTTCCAGCTCTATATCCAGCACGACCGGGGCTTCACGGCCGATCTGGTGGCCCGCGCCAAGGCCGCCGGCTATCGCGCCCTGGTGGTCACGGTGGACGCGCCGGCGAGCCTGCGCAACCGCGAGCAACGCTCCGGCTTCCGCCTGCCGCCCGGCATCGAGCCGGTGAACCTGCGCGGCATGCGCCCCGGCCCGCCCGCCTGCGCCGAGATCGGCCGCAGCCCGCTGTTCTCTGGCTTCCTGGAGGGTGCGCCCACGTGGCGCGATCTGGATTGGCTCGCTGGGCTCACCGATTTGCCGCTCGTGCTGAAAGGCATACTCAACCCCGCCGATGCCCGACGCGCGGTGGAGGCCGGTGCATCCGCATTGATCGTCTCCAACCATGGCGGCCGCGCGCTCGATACGGTGCCGGCGACCATTGAGGCGCTTCCCCGCATCGCTGAAGCGGTGGCGGGCGCCCTGCCCCTTCTGCTGGACGGCGGCGTGCGGCGCGGCACCGACGTCCTCAAGGCCCTGGCCCTGGGCGCGAGCGCCGTGCTCATCGGCCGGCCCCATATCCACGCCTTGGCGGTCGCCGGCGCGGCGGGGGTGGCGCACGCGGTCCATCTGCTGCGGGCGGAGCTGGAAGTCGCCATGGCCCTCACCGGCCGTGCCAGCCTGGCGCAGATCGATTCCGGCGTGCTGTGGCGGGCATGAGCTCACCCCGCCGGCCTGCGGGCGCGCGTGGGACGGCGCACGAAGCCGGCGGACGCGCGCAGGCTCATGTCCCGCTCCAGCATCGCATAGGCCACCAGCAGCGCCCGGATGGTCGCGCGCGCATCCCCCTCGCAGGCCGCGATGGCCTCGTCCACGTCCTGCTCGCTGACGTCGAAATCCGCAGGGTCGGCGGGCTGGACCTCGGAGTTGAGGGTATCGGTGGACTTCGGCTCGCGCGGCATAGGTCGCCCCTCATCGGTCGGGGCCTATTCATTTCACAAGAACAAAAAGAGAACAAGAAGACTCTTCTGTCTTTCCCCCGCCGCGGCCGCCTGATGCCCTTTCTGAGAGGCGCCGCTTTAGCGACAGCCGCCACAGGCGGCCGTCGCTCTTTCACATCGAACCGTTCGCTGAGCCGGAGCCCCCTGCTGCGGGCAATGGATGCTCCATCGCCCCTGTTCACGCTGCGCGGACGGTCTCCAGGAAGCGCTTCATGACCACGGTCAGGGTTTCCGACTGCTTTCCAAGGCTGCCCGCCGCTTCCTGCACAACATTGGCGGCGCGATTTGAATCCTGCGCGGCCCCGTTGATGCCGATGACATTCTCGGACACCTGCTGCGTGCCCTGCGAAGCGCGCGCCACGTTGTGCGCGATCTCCCGCGTCGCCACGCCCTGCTGATCCACGGCCGATGCGATCGAAGTGGCGATTTCGTTAATCTGACCGATAACGTCGGTGATACTGACGATCGAGTCCGAAGAACTTTTCGTTGCCGTCTGGATGTCGGATATCTGCGCTTCGATCTCGGCGATCGCGCTCGAGGTCTGCGACGCCAGCTGCTTCACTTCAGAGGCGACGACCGCAAACCCCCGGCCGGCCTCCCCGGCTCTCGCCGCTTCGATGGTGGCGTTGAGCGCCAGCAGGTTGGTCTGCCCCGCAATGTTCCGGATCAGATCGACGATCTGCCCGATCTTGTCCGCCGAAAGCGACAATTCCTGAACCGTCCCGGCCGTCGCTTTCGCATTGACGGTCGCGGAGGCCGCAATACGGGCCGACTCGTCCACCTGACGCTTAATCTCGATGATCGAGGACGCCAGCTCTTCCGCTGCGGACGCTACGGTCTGGACATTGGCGGACGCTTCGTTGGATGCACCTGCGGCCGTCTCCGACTGGGCCGCCACCTTGACCGTCGCCGACGTCATCGTGGTCGCTGCGTTCTGCAACTGCTCGGATGCTGACCCGACGCCCAGAACCACGTTGCCCATGGCGCTTTCCAGCCCGTCGGCAAGCTTCAGCATGGCGGCGCGGCGCTCGCGATCCTGCTCCTGCCGGGTGACTTCCGCCTCGACGCTCTTGCGTTGCGCGTCCTCGGCGATGCCGACACGGATCTGATCGACAGCACGGGAAATGTCACCGATTTCGTCCTTGCGTCTCGCGCCGGCGATTTCCGCGACAGGCTCTCCGTTCGCCATGCGACGCAATGCAGTCGTCAAGCGCGTGATGGGACCGGAAATGCCGGACGCGAAGAAGGAGGTCACGATCAGCGCCGTGGCGGTCACGCCAAGGGCGGTCACGATCTGCCAGAAGATGGAATTGCTGCTCTTGGCCTCAAGCTGCAGCTTCAGACGCTCGACGTCGGCCAGAACCACCGCGCGCGGCACCGTGATGAGGACCGACCAGGTCAAGCCGGTGCGGCCGAGCGTTACGGGCGAAAACACCTTCAGTGCATCGCGCACCTTATCCACTTCGACGACCGGAACACCGCCGCTCAGGTGCGCCATGTCCTTTTCCGCCTCGGGATCGATGGCCTTCAGGGGACCACCGATCGCACGCGCGTCGGCGCTCGAAGCCACCACCAGTCCGGCGCTCGACACGATGGCCACCGACCCCTGCCCCTTATAGATCGATTCATTCACCTTATTGGCGAGGGTCTGAACGAAGGACAGGTCGAAATCGGTGCCCGCGACACCCGCGAACTTGCCGCCGATCATGATGGGAACGGAGAGGGTGGCGAGGAACACCGGCTTGCCTTGGACGATATAGGGCAGCGGCGCCAGGATGCTCTCCTTGCCGGTGCTTTCGGGACCGAGGAACCATCCGCCCTTCATCACACCGTTGGGATGCAGCTCGCGGCTGTCGTATTCCACCAAGGGCTGCAACGCGATTTTTCCAGCGGAGTCACGGGTCCAATACGGCAAGGCCCGGCCGGTTGCGTCGGACCCCATGCTGGTCTTGTTCTCAAACTCCGCATCATTCTGATCGAGCGCATTCGGAAGCCAGGCGCTGTAAGTGCCGTTAAGACGCGGATTGTTTTTCAGCACGCCCAAGAGGATGCCGTTCAATTGAGCGCGGCGGTTCTCAGGGGCGGACGCGTCGTTGTCCTGAGCGGCGATCACCTCCAGGCCAATGGCCATGGTTCGTGCTGCCTCGAAGGCAATATCAAGCTCGGTCTGCACGGTACGCGCCTGGACCGTGGCCAGTCTCTGAAGTGAGTCCTTACTTATCCCGTCAAGCAAACCATCGACATTTTCAACTACATAAGATGAGGTTTCGCGCGCTGATACGATGCCGAACCCAACCAGAGCCGCGGACGATGCGATGACCCCCAGAGATGACAATGCAATGACTTTAATTTTAATGGAATGCAGATTCATCTGGAGGCCCAACCTTGGTCGATTTTGCACCAGAGGAAGCTGTTAAATACCGGCATGCTCAGGGCTTGCATCGCACATAGGACAATAGTCAGATGGCATGCGGCATAGAGGCCGCCCCGGCACGCCATCAGCTGCGCGCCTTTTGTGGGCATCCGTGGGGCCCGCGAACTTCGGTCGCGATGGGAAGGCGCACGACACCTGCGCTTCAAAGATGTGAAGCGATACCGCCGGTGATTTTGTGCTGAAGAATGGAATGGCGGGAGTGACGGGGCTCGAACCCGCGACCTCCGGCGTGACAGGCCAGAGGTGCTTTTGTCTTTTCAACGCCGTGTGACACGTACAAGGGCTGGAGGCAGCCCCAAATTTACCCAAAGTGTCACAAGGTTGCCCCCCCTCAATCGGCGAACAGCCGCGGCGCGCGATCCCCCGGAGTGGGCAGGCCCGGGGATGTGAAGATCAGCTCCCGTGCCGCTTTCGGCTGCCCGTCTGAAACCGTGTAGACGAGTTCGACTTCCTGCCGGTCAAACGCGGCGAAGATCTCCCTGGTCTCGGGTACGTCGTTGATCGACAAAATGAAGTGGCCCTTGATTGTCGCGAGCTGCCCTGCCATCTGCGCGAACTCGCTCCGAGAGAAGGCCGCCGCGCCGTAGTCGCGCTCGGAGCCGAAATAGGGCGGGTCCAGATAGAATAGGACCTCGGGTCCGTCGTAGCGGGCGACGAACTCGCCATAGGGCAGACGTTCGATGATGACGCCCGACAAACGATGATGGAGATCATCTAGAGTGCTCGCCAGGCGCACCACATCGAAGCGCCCTGGTAGCCCATTGGAGACCCCGAACGATCGCCCCTCAACCTTCCCGCCGAATGCGGCGCGTTGCAAATAAAGGAATCGCGCTGCGCGTTCGAGGTCGGTCAGCGTGTCCGGGGGCGTGGCGAGAAGGCGGGCGAATTCCTCTCGGCTGGTCAGCCGCCATTTGAGCATGTCGATGAACGCCTGATAGTGGCGCTGAAGGATCCTGAAAAAGGTCGCCACGTCGCCGGAGAGATCGTTGATCACCTCGCAAGGCGGCGCGCGCCGGCGGCGCAGGAACACGCCGCCCATACCCACGAATGGCTCGGCATAGGTTCGATGAGGTACCGCATCAATCATATCGGTCAGAAGGGAGGCCAGCTGTCGCTTGCCACCAATGTAAGGGGCAGCCGGGCGAACCGGCGTAACATTGCGCAATAAATCGTGAGACATTGAGAACATTCCGCGAACACGCTAGCCTGCGCGTGCGCACCGGTGCGCACGGTGGGCAGCTTTCACGAAACCTGAGGCTGGGCGGGGATTCGGCCAGGAATGGACCCGCAGCGGAGAGGCGTTGTCGCGCCTTGAGGCCCCACCGGCCTATCCTTCTGGCCGGGTGCAGGTGTCCCGCAACACCTTAGAGCGGGGTGGGGATGCATTCTTATTGCGTAAAGCGCGTGAGCAATTTGCAACCACGGATAAAGAGCGATCGGCCGGCGGATGCCCTCACCTGAGCACCCCCCCATGAACCTCACGAACATGCGCGAAAACGGCGTCAGACACATCCTTGTGTCCTGCCTCGGGTGCAATCACTCGGCCGAGGTCAATGTGGACCGATTTCCCGGCCACATGTTCGTGCCGACGATGGCGCGACGTTTCCGATGCTCGCGCTGCGGATCGCGGCGGATCGAAAGCCGTCCGGCATGGCGGACACAAATAAAAAGCTCCACCCCGCGGTGAGGGGAGATGGATCTGGGAGATCAGACCCAAGCGCCAAAATATCCGTTTGACGCCGCACCTCTGCGCTCCTATATTTAGACACATCGGATGGCCGCTAGGGCCGCCGGGCAAGTCGGAAGGGACAGCCGCCATGATCAAGATGATCGAAATCCGCGCCGAAATGATCCGCTCATTTCCGAGCGTCGCCAAAGTCTCCGCATGGAAGGAAAGGTTTTATATTGACCTTTCGGGCCGCAACACCAGCTTCTCCGGCGACCGTACCCTCAAGATTTTCATAAGCGGAAATGAGCTGATTGTAGACGCGGGAAAGGGCTCCATGTCCCCGACCATGTCGGCTGCCTATGACATCTTCATCGCCGACATCGAGCGCATCGCCACCAAGACCTACGGCTACTCGGACTCGCTCAACGCTCGCTATACCTTCAAATGATGGTGAGGCGGGCGGCCACGAAGGGCCGCCCATGCGCGTTTCACGCGGCCTGAAATATTTCAATCCACAAGGAGCAGATCATGCCCCTCGACACCAAGTCGACGAATCCAGCATACTTGATGGGGAGGCTCTGCGCCATGGTCTATCCCGATAGCGTGGCAGACATCCCGCCCACGACGGTTGCGGCCATATTTCGCAGCCCCATGGCCGGCCTCGCGCTGCTCCGCCCCCGGCTGGACAATAGCCCCGATGTCGAGGAGATCATCGAGGCGCTCGATCCAGGCGCTGAAGGCCCACTCAAAGGCGAGGCGCAAGGACCCTACTGGCTGGGATATTATCACCAGCGTGCGACGGCAGCGCTTGCCTCACGCCTGGCCGTCGAGGATCTCCGCCGGATCGGCGAGGTGCTTTATGGACCCCGTTGGCAGACCGAAATGGCCCAGGCACTCCGGTTCGGCGACAGCGCGCGCATCAGACAGTTTTTAAGCGGCGCCCGCCCGATCCCGGCCGGAATCTATGCGGACACAATGGCGTTGCTGCGCCACAAATCCGAGACCGCCAAGGCACTAGCTGATGAACTCGAGCGCCGCTCCGCGCCCGACGAAGCCTGACACGCCAAACAAAAAGCCCCGTCTCCCCGTGAGGGATGCGGGGCCAGTCGGGCGAAAAGCCATCGTTGACTGATACAGGAAAAACCTGTATCACAATATCACCACGGGGCAACGCCCCACTCTCACGGGAGACAAGCCGATGATCGGGTCAGAGAAACAAATTGCTTGGGCTGAAAAAATCAGGCCAGCCCTGATTGCGCAGTGGAATGAGGCGGTCGCTGCTGCGTCGGCAAAAGCGCCATCACCCGATGCCGCCCCCATCGTGATTCTGCGCGGCATTGTCGAATATGCCGCCACGATTGAGGACGCGTCATTCTGGATCGACAGCAGGGGCGGCAGGATACTGCTTGACGTGAACCGGCAAAAAATCATTCGCGAGAAATTCGGCGTTGAGCGGAAGGCGGTATTAGGTGCGGTAGACCACCTACTGAGCTACGTGAACATTTTGGCCCGGCAGCGGGAGGGTGCACAATGACCACGCGAAACGAAAAAATCAGGCAGATGTGTGTCGAGCTAGCCGCTCGCAGCCTCAATATGTCTGCACAAAATGTTGAGGCCGCCCGGACGTTCGCCAATATCCTGGCCGGGATATACGACCCGCTCCGGATAGATCAACCGGATGACGCCTATGCGGATAGCATCGCGCTCGGACTGCACCAGCTATACGGATACGACGATGATTTATCGTCTCGCTCACGCCGCTTCATTGATGAGGCGGTTCGGGCGTGGGCGCGTTTCGTCGAAATCGTGGGGTATCAGGCCGCGCGGCAGTGCGATACCCGCACGTTCGCCGCAGTGGAGATAATGCAGGCCGGCGGGACGGATCGCCACGCCGCGATTTACAGAGTGATGGGGGCATCGTGACAGGCGACGATCTGCGCGCCGCGCGCGCCGCGCTCGGTGAACGTTGGGGTCTCGGCAGGCCGCTGCGCATGAGCGAGATGGGGCGCGCCCTGCAATTGCAGGGGCGCGATCCAGGCGCGACCATCCGCGAGATGGAACGGCGCGACAGGGTGTCGGGGCCGGTTGCTATTGCCGTGAGCTACATGCTGGGGCATGATCCGGTGTCCTCGCGCCTAGATGATATCCTGACGCCCGTTCCCCGCTAATGCGGGGATGACCCGGGTACGACGTGATGCCCGCCTTTAGAATGTTCCCTGCATTGGCGGGGATGAACCCTGTATAGGGGAGGCATCCTTGAGGATGTCAGTGCGTTCCCTGCATGTGCGGGGATGAACCAACCCGACGCTACCCGCCTCCCGTGGGGGAGACGGGCGGCGTCATCGGGAATCCCGTAACGGGACGAGCGAGAGGGAGCGCCACCCCTACCCCGGTCGAACCAATCGGTCCGCCCGCGCGCGCAGATCGTCCAAGGTGCCATCATTGTGCAGCACAAAATCAGCTAGCGCCGGCACGCGCTCGCTCTCGTGCCCGTTGGCCGGGCCGACGCCGGGACGGCGGATCTCGACCAGGACGCCACCGCGCGTCTTGATGGCGTCCGCCTCGAGGGCGAAGCGGCAGCTTTCCAGCACCACGGGGGTGCCGGCAGCGAGCATGCGGTCCACCTTCGCGCACCACAGGTCCAGCCAGATGGTCGGGCGGATGCAGTTGCGCCCGAACGCCGTGCCAAGATCCTGCTGCACCTGCGTCGAGGTCACGCCGAGCTCGGGCACGATCTCACGCTTGAGATCGCCGTCGATGATGCGGGCGATCATCTCCTCGCCATAGCCAATTTCCCGCAGCAGGGTCGCGAACATGGCGGCGAACGGCGCCTTGATGTGCGGCGCCTCAAAACCGTGCGCCGCGCACAGATGGCGGGCCACCTCCGATTTTCCGGCGCCGGCATACCCCATGAGGCCGATGAGGCGGGGCATCATGGTGACCTACCCTCGCAGCGGCGGGATCGGCGGCGGCGGGCCGTCGCGCCAGGCGCGGGCCCAGCGCAGCAGCGCTTCGCACAGGCTCATGCCGATCAGCCCGAGAATGAACCCCACCATCCCCTCCACCGAGGTCGACGGAATGTCCGGCGCCGCCATATATCGCGACGCGAGGACCGCGCCGACCGGCGTGCCATAGCCAGCCACGAAGGTGCCGACGATGGCGGTGCCGACGTGGCGCGGCCAGGTCCCGCCGGGCCGGGACAGCGACCGGACGATGCCGCCGGCGGCGCCGGCGACGATGTGGGTCACCTTGACGCCCAGGATGGTCGCCAGGGGATCGGGGGGAAGGTCCGCCATCACTGACCACCTCTCGACGCCCGAGTGGATGCCCAGGTGCTCGCGATTTTCTCGATGGTTCGGCCGCCGAAATAGGCGCCGACGATGATTCCCATGAGGTTGGTCATCTCCGGGCTCAGCGGATCGGTCGTGCCGAGGGCAAGCACCTTGTCCCACACCACAACCTTGCCGACGTACAGGATGAAAATGCCGGCGAACAGCGGCCTGGGCAGGGCGGAATACCATCGCCCCTGCTCGGCGATGATCAAGTCGCGCCCGGCCTGCTGCGCCGCCACCTCGGACTTGATCGCCTCGATGGTGACCTGGGACCGGATGCGCTGGTCCTCGGTTTGCGCATCGACACGCTTGTTCAGGGCATCGAGGATCTTGTCCACGACACCGCCGCCGAGCCACGACAGGAGGGTGGTGAAGAGCGTCGTCAGCATGAGATCCACTCCCCTGCGGTCAGGAATCCATGCCAGTGCGTGCCTGTTCCGCCGGCGGTCAGCCGGAGGACATGATGCACACTTGGGGTGAGGGTCGGACTATCCCGATTCCCATCCCACTCCCATGAGGGTGATGGATCTGGCCGGAACGGGAGCGCGCCGTGCCGGCCACATCCGCAGGGGCACACATAAAGCATCCCCGCCGTCGGACGATCGGCAGCGGCGAAGAACTCGAAAGCGCCCGGTGGCGCGTCAGGTGCGTCGATATCCTCGACAAGGATCGCGCGCACCCTCACGGCCGGTCCCGCCGGCCGGGGGGCGTGGTGGTCACCGCCCGGAACACCACATTGCCGATTGTCACCGCCAGCGTCACGGTCGCCGCGGAGGTCTTGTCCATGAGCTGCGTCCAGTCGAAACCGGACACGCTGTCGAACACGGCAGCAATGATCGGCGGCAGGCAGGCCAGGGCGTTGAGCACGTTGAAGGCGAACGTCCGCCAGCCCCGCGGGGCGAGGAACCATGCTGCCGCGAACGCGACGCAGACCAAGGAAAGCGCAAGCAGGATGTGCATGATCAGCCCCCAATGAGATTGGTGAAGAACGAGGCGATGGAATCCCACCAGTGGACGGCGGCGACGGTGCCGCTCACAGCCGCGGTCGCGACGACGGTCTTGGTGGTCGTATCCATCTTGGGCGGAGCCGGCGGCGCGGCGGCAAGCGCGTCCAGGCGGGCCAGCAGCACCATGGCGCCGCACTGCCCCGAAACCGCGCTCGCATCCCAGTGACCATCGGTGACGTACTTGCCCTTGGTGTAGTGGGTGGAATAGCTCCAGAGGTACGGCGACAGCACGGTCGGGTGATAGTTGCGATATCCCCATCCGTTGTACCCTTCGAGCTCAAAGGCGATGCTTTCTGGGCTCCAGTCGTCGACCTTGTCGAGACCGTCGTAGCGCATGGCGTCGATTGCGCTTTCTTCCCACGAGAAGGGAGGGCTGCCCGCCGTAGGCCGACCCTTCGGCACTTGCTTGGTGCGCGCGGTCAGCGGGTCGCCGTTGTGAAGATGCCCCTTGAAGGACAGCCCACATTCCATGGCGTGGATGACGCCGACCACCTTCCAAGGCACGCCCGTCGCCGCCTCGACCGCTGCATAGCGGTCCTTGCCGGCGAGGATCTTTCGGGCCACGGAATCGGCCGCCGCGCGTTTTTCCGGCCGAATGGTCATGCTCAACCATAGGCGTGCATATTCGCCCTTCAGGGCGCTGAAGGTCGGCATAGTCATCTCCGATGATGTGGAATGAACACAAAAAAGCCGCCTCAGCGGGCGGCGGACGGGCGGGATATTTTCGGAGGTCAGACCCGAGGATCGTCCACCACATACAGAGTGGGCCGGCTCACCTCATAGAGGATCGAGCCCGTACCGACGTGGGAACAGATGTGTTTGAAATTGAGGTGCGTCGTGCCGGCCGGGATCTGGAATGGAGGTGTCCGGAAATAATAGGGGTGCCCATTGAGCCGGACATCTCCGATGGGTGTCGTGAGGTCCGCCACATAGTTGGAGCTCACCGCAGACGTTGCGGCCCCCGTGCTTGATGTGCGGGACTCGACTTGCAGCGACCAGCCGCGCAGTAGCTCACCACCTGTATAGAGCCAGACCAGCGCCTCGGCGCGCACCCACTGCCCGTCATAGGCGGACGCCGCAATGCTGGAATTGCCTGACCCTGAGGTGTCGGAAAACAGCGGCCACCACGTCACAGGCGTCTCATCAGATGCCGTGATGAGCACCCGTACCCCGGCTTTGCCGCCCGGATCGGTGATCGTTGACGCGACCGCGCTCGACGCGGGCGTGCCGCCACTGCACCCGACGCGGATATAGCTCGGCAGCGTGCCGCTGAGCGTCGTGGCGACACCGTTGTTGCCGCCGGTCCCGGTCAGGTTGCCATTTTGGTATAGGTTCGTTCCGGCGAAATCCGCATCCGGCCGGGGCTGCACGACACGGCGGATGGTATCCAAAAACACGAGGCTGTCGGCCGTCACCCCCAGCGGCAGAGCGTGCAGCCCGTCCAGTGTGGTGTCGGCGAGCGCCTCTTGCATAGCCGACATGGGATCCGCGAATGCGGTCGCCAGATCGGCGAGATACACGCCGCTCGTCTGCGCGGCAAAATCCCGTAGCTTGTCGTCCAGGCTCATCTTTTTGCGCCGATCGACGCTGTTCGCCGCCAGCGCGTTCGCGCCGCTGGTCCCGCGCGCATTGGGCGTGCAGAGGATCGGTATGGCGCCGCCGTCGAGCACCCGCTGCACATTGTCCCGAATGCCGGCAAATGCGACCTGCGGCGTCAGGCTGACCAGCTCATTGGGGCCGGTATAGAGCACGATCGCGGCATAATCCTCGGAGAGCGCCGCTTCGATCTGCGTCACCTGAGCGGCGTATGTCGTGCCCCCGACGCCCTTGTTGGCGCCGCCGATGTTGTTGGGTTTTGTGGCGTCGTACCAGCAGTCGAATTCAAATCGCGGGTCCAGGAGCCGCGCGCGGGTGACAAAGCCACCGGCGGACGTGACCATCAGGATTGCCGACAGCGCGCCGGCATTGGCCTCCATGCTGCTCGATCCGACGCCAGCGATCCGCGCGCCGTACGGCAGCGGAGGCTGGAGCGGTAGGCCGGCCATGCGGCCGGTAAGATAATCAAAATTGCTGTTGGCCTTGCCAAATGCCGACCGCAGGCTGTCGCCCGTGCCGTCGTTGGCGGCGGAGCCGGTATTGATGGTCTGAATGCTCATGGTGGTGACGCTCCGGAGGGATGGCAGCGCGCCGGCAATAAGGGATGTCAGGCCGCGTCGATGGTGAGCAGCAGGGCCGGGTTGATGATCATGTCCGCCGTGACGTTGGTCCGGTCGGCCGTCGTCTGGTGGATGCGCGTGACGATCGGCAGCACCGGCGCGACAGCGTCCTGTGCCTCATCGCGTGCGGTCTCGGAGGCGCCCCGCGCGCCCATGGCGCCAGTCTCGGCCTGGAGCGCTACGGTTGCATTCGTGGCGCTCGTCGAGGCCGCGGACGCTGCGCTCGCCGCCGCAGACTGAGAGAGCGCTGCCGCGGCTGCCGCCGCGACCCGGTCTGCCTGCGCGGCGGCACCATCGAGCAGGATCGACCAATCGGCGGCCCCAGGCCCTGGTGCCTCCACCGTGTCGCGCTCCGCGAACCAGGTCGACCCGAGATGCCCCACCGAATCCCGAGCGAGATAAGCCCCCGGTTGCCACGCACCGCGATGGACAAACGGCGGCGGCCCCTGGATGACGGGGAGAAAAACCTCAACCGATGCCATGATTTCCCCACTTGCTCACGATGAGCCGCCCGTAGAGCAGCGTGTCCGGCGCCCCGGCGATGGTCCGGGCGAGCGAAAAACGGGCGCGTGCGCCGATCGGCAGCGCGAGGGTCTCTTCCGGGGTGGCGGTGAGCACGAGCGCGCCCGCAGCCGGATCCGGAACAAGGATGCCGCCGTCCCCGGGCCAGGACTTGCTCAAGCCCCCATCGGCCCACTCGACCGAAAAGGTCACCTGCGCGCCGGTAAGATCCAAAGGCTGGCGGGCGCCCGCCCCGTCCAGAACGGTAAAAGCCAGCGGCACGCGCAATGCATCGCCGCTCCATACCGGGAGGTCCCGGTATTGAGGAAAGTCTGCCATCTCTGCCTCTTGGAACGTGGGCGGCTCAGCCTTCGGCGGGCGCCGCGCGCTTCGCCTCGATCTCGGTGATGTATCGGTCCTTGCGGAACCGGTCCGTCGCGGTCTCGATGGTCCAATCGATCTCGTCGACGCCCGGGCGCACGCCCGCGAGGCGCAGCGGCGCGCCGGCAATGACGCTGGGGTTTCCCTCAATGGTGAAGCTCAGCGTCGCCGCGCCATCTTCCAGTTCTTTTGATTTCGCCTTGGCGGCGCGCTTGGCCTCATCCTCGGTGCCGAACGGGGTCGGAATGCGCAGGATGGCGGCGGCGCCGGCATCGCTCTCGACCTCCACCTCCTTGCGGTGCTGGCGACCCTTGTCGTCGGTATAGGCGACCACCTTCTTGTGCCGCTCGCGATCGGAAAAGCGCACGCGGCAGGAGCCGCGCACGATCATGTTGCGGGTGATCACCAGGGGTGCCAGGGCGGCGCCGGAGGTGGATTCCCCCTTGCCCCGCTCGGCAATCACGAGATTGCCGTCCTTGACCGCGAACAGCCCGCCATAGCGCCGCGCCAGGCGGTGCAGCAGGTTGAGGTCGCTCTCGTCTTGTTGGCCAAGCCACGGCAGGCGGATCGCGCCCAGGCTCTCCGCCACCTGCGCCTTCAGCCCGTGGGCCCCCGCGACCTCCTCGACGATCTCCTTGAGGCTCTTATTGTCCCAGTGCCGTTCGCGATCTGTTTTCAGATCCTCGCGCATGTCGGCCGCGCGGCCGCGGATGTGCATGGAATAAGGCAGGCACTCGAGCTCGATCTCGTCGGCGGTGTAGGTCCCCTTGTCGATCAGGCCGGTTTCGCGATAACCGAGCGCCGCTTTCAGCACGGCGCCGCGGCGCGGGATGGCGAAAAACGGGTCATCGTGCAGATGGGTCTGGATTTCGTCCGCCTCATCCCCGGCGTGGTCGGTGATGGAAAGCTCGATCAGCGAGGCCCAGAACGCGCCGGTGACCGGCGTGCCGTCCACGCTCAGCGATGCCATTGGGTTCATGGCGTCAGGACCACAGCGTTACGCCGGGCGCGGATCTCACCTGCGGCAGGTCGGGCAGCAGGATGTCGACGCCGGCGGCAAACACCGGCCCAAGCCAGGCGAGGCCGGGATTGGCCGCAAGCACCGCCTCCACCGTGCCCGCATGCCGCCCGTAGCGGCGCAGGCAGATGAGATCGAGCATGTCGCCCTGCTGCGTGCGATAGCGCGTGGACATGGAGCCTCCGGCTTGATTGGACTTTTCAGAACAGGCGGATGCTGACGCCGGCTGAAATGCCGGACGCATCGTGGCGACGCAGTTGCAGGCGATAGCCGAGCCGGCCGGGCGTGCCGGCGGCGATGTGGTGGGATCGCTCCTCCCCTACCCCAACCAGGGCATGGCGGCCGTAAATGCGCCCGGCCAGCGAGGCGAACATGAGCGACTGGCCGGAGAGCGCGGCCGACCGGAGACCATCGAGCGTCCCCATGCCGCCGAATTCCAGCGGAAAGAGCACGCCGCGAATATTCACCTCGTCGGAGGTTGGCCCCATCCATTGCAGGGCCTCCATGCGGTCGACCACATCGCTGGAGGCCCATGGCGTGCTCAATTCGCGATCGATTTCCTGGTAGCCGAAGCCCATGGCGGTGAAAATATATGGCCCCAAGGCGAGCGTGACGGGTCCCACTCACCCCTCCTCAATAGATGGGGGCAAAGCTGCCCCGCACGTTGAAGCCCTTGATCTTCTGGCGCCCAGCGGCCTCGGCCTGCGCCGCAAGCGTGCCGGAGCGGGCAAGCTCGGCATTGAGCTGCCGCGCAAGATCGAGGGCCTGCATCATGCTCGCCGTGTCGACGGTGGGGGCGATGCTGACGCCGAGATATTCCTTCATCATCTCGCCCACATCGCGCGCCTTCTCCCCAGCCAGATTGAGGGATTCGAGATCCACTTGCGGCGCCGCGGGCGCGGGCGGCGGAGCGAACGCAGGCGCCGGCGCGCCGACAGCGGAATTAGCGCGCGCGGGCACCTGCGTAAGGGGGAGAGCAAAGGCTTGGGCGGGAACGCCCAAAGCGCCCTCACCACCAGCGGGGAGACCGGAAGAATAAGGTGTTCCTGGCGCAGGGTATAATGGCAGCACGTCGGGAGCGGCGGCGAGTGGTTCAGGATGTTTATAATCCCCAAAGGCGGGGGGCTTTCCCGGATAGCTGCTGGTGGCAAAGGCAAGCCCAGGAGAGGCGGGGGCTTGCGCCGTTCCATTGCGAATTTTCCGCCGCAGTTCGATTGCATCGGCGTCCTTCTGGACATCGCGGAGCCGCACCTCCAGCGAAGGAACCATATGGGGCATGAGCAGCCGGGCCTTCTCTATGCGATCAAGCAGCTCAGCACGGAGCGCAAGAACGGCATCTTCTTGAGCTCGCTCTTCGTCATTCGGTTCCGGCGGTCGCTCATAACCTTCTACAGTGTCAATAATTCCCTGCGAAACAACGCCAACACCGCCCTTCAGATAGTCCCCGACGCGCGTCATCAATACGTCGATGGATTGCCACGCCCGATCGTACTTGCTGAAATCCTTGGTCAGCTGCTGGTCGAAGCCCTTTTGCACCGACCCGACATATTGAGTCTTTTCCGCTACGCCGGCGAGTATCTTGGTCAGATTCTCATACTGGCTCGAAAGGGTTGCAATATTATCCTGATATTCTTTCCCGAAAAGGTTCGTGAGAGTTTCCGCTTTCTTGATCGGATCTTTAATGGAATTGATCCGCTGTAAAAGCATCAGTGTTGTCTCCAACGGCTTTGAAGCAAAATCCTTCTGCACATTGTGCGGATTGAGGCCGAGTGCCTTGTAGCCGTCAGCGCTATCTTTGAGAAAACCTTCTCCTAAGGCCATTGCATTCATTAATGTATTAAATGTACTTGATGCCACCTCATCGCCGACACCCACAGATTTCTGAGCGGCAGCAAAGGCAAGTGTCTGTTCGGGCGTTAAGCCCGACTGCCGTCCCAACTGGCCAGTCCGACGAAGGACACTGAGAAGATCACTCTCTTTTGCTGCGGTATTATCGGCCACCGTATTCACGGCGTCGCCAATCTCCTGGATCCGCGCCTGATCAGCATCGAACATATTGCCGATTTCCGCGAGGGCCTGACCCGTGTCGCCGGCATTCACCCCCCAAGCGCGCGAAGCCTTGGCCGCATATTCGGTGAAGGCCGGAAGCTCGCCCTTCGGCCGTCCCGCAAATCCACCCGCCGCCATCAGAGATGCCAATTCTTCTTTCGAAGTGCCTGTCGCCCGCGCGAGATCCATGAGCCCCTTGGCCAGTTTACCCAGATCCTCGGCGCTCACATCAGTCGCGCGCTGCACATCGTCCATGCCACGCTCAAAGCCAATCGACGTGTCGAATGCCTGCTTCGCACCAGCACCGACCGCAGCTGCACCGAGAATAGGGGCACCCACCCCCGCAAGGACGGCCCCTCCGACCCCAGCAGCAGCCATTGCCCCGTGGCCGAAACCGGTTTCTCCCGGCGGGGCCCGCTCGGGCGCGCGGCTTGGGGGGAGCCGAAAGCCGGGACCGGGCCGGCCCACGCCGGGGCCAAGGCCGTTCGGCTGGCGCCGGAGAAGATCGGCCTGCCGCCGCAGCGCGCCATTGGCCTCCTCGATACTGACCTTCAGCCCCCGCTCGGCGGATGTCACCTTGCTGATGGGCGTTCCGGCCTCGCGCAGCGCGCGCGCCGCATTTCCCACAATGTCGCGCTGGCGCTCGAACGCACTGGCCGCATTCTTGACTTCCGCCTGCGCGCGGGCATAGGCCTTGCGCAACGCAATCGTGGGCTTTTCCGCCTGCGCCATTTCGCGGCCGAGGCGCTGCACCTCCTCCTGCGCCGTGCGAAACGAGGTGCGCGCGGCAGCGAAAGTCTTCTGCGCCTCCCGGAATTTGGTGAACTTGCCGGCTTCGCCTTCCAGTTCGGCCAGCCGGCGCGCCAGACGGCGCGCCTCCTCACCCATGCCGCCGAGCGCGCCTTGCCCTTTCCGAGACTCTCCCTCGAGCTTGGCGATTGCCCGCATCAGGTCGTTCACCTCACCCGTCGACCCGGCGAGCTTATCCAGTTCCTTTCCGGACGCCGCGAGGCGACCGAGCGACAGGCCAGCCTTTGCGGCGGGTCCGGACATCTCATCCTTGAGCCGGGCGACAAGCATGGTGAGGCGATTGGCCATCTTCTACTCCCGAGCGTGAATTTCTGCCCACCAGACCAGCAACTCAGCGAATGTGAGCGCGCGGATCTCGGCGAGGGTGAAGCCGTTGCGCTTCAAATCGAGGGCGTAATGGCGCCACCGTCCGGGGATTGCCCGCTCCCCGTGCCGACCCGGAAGCGGCGGGGCAAGAAACGCAACATCACCGCATTGACCCGTTCCGCGTCGTCATCGTCGAGATGATTGAGAACGGCGTCCGGCACGTCGAACATGGGGAAGCGCGGTGGCTTTTCCCCAGCCTCCCGAGCGAGGGCCACATAGGCGTCGACCTCCCCAACGGTCAGCCGGCGCACCGAAATGGCCGCATATCGGACCCCCTCGAAAACCACAGGCCATTCCAGTGGGACGGTCTCGGACCGCGCAGATGGATTTTCAAATACAGGAGGTTCAGGTACTGGCGCGGCACTTGCCGCCGGACCTTGCCCGCCGTTGAACCCCTCAAATTGCTCGAATGCCATCATGTTTCCCTAGAGCTTGTCGAAAAGACGTGAGACTTCGTGTTCGAGGCGCTTCGGCAAAGTGTCCTCGATGGCTTCTTCCCAGACCGTGACCGCCGGTTCGCGCAGCAGCTCGGTGGGCACGGATGGTCCCCAAACCACGCGCACCGGCAGGCGATCCGCGCCATTGCGTACGAAAATCTGAGGTCCACCCGCCGCTTTGCCGATGAAGGCTCCGGGATAAGCCCGGGGCACATTCCAGGCCGAGGCATAAAGCTGGCGAAACACCTTGGGTCGCCCGGCAACCATTCGGGTCGACTTGACCGTGCGGACGCCCTTCGCATGGATCATGCCGAAATGCCGGCCCGTAGCGATGATCTTGAATTCCAGATCATCCATCCAGGCACCCTTCTTGCGCAGCGCCCGCGTGAGGCCCAGGGACGAATATTTGATGCCGAGATGGGAGCTCAGCGCCGTGCGCACCTTGCCGAAGGCGGAGGTTCCCGCGCGGTTCAGGGCATTAGCCAAGGCCTTCTGCGCTTCATATTCGCCGATAGCCCGCAGGCGGGCGGCATAGCGCGCGAGATAATCCCCGCCGCGTTCGATCTCGATCTTCATTGCAACCCTCCTGTCTCTGCGGCACGCTTCTGTTGCATCGTGCAACCTCGCCCAGGGAGGGGAAGGTGGAGTTCCTTTTGGTCTGGTTTGGCCTCGCCATTGCGAGCGCCGTGATCGCTCCGAGCCGGGGGCGAAGCGCAATACTCTGGTTCTTTCTCGCGTTCTTCATCTCCGGAGCGTTGGCAATCATTCTCCTGCTGGCCCTACCCTCTAAAAAAGTGCCGCAGCCCGCGGAAGTACGACTTGTCGAGGCGCCACCATCTTCAAACAGTAAGACATGCCCTAAGTGCGCCGAAACAATCAAGCGAGCGGCACGTGTTTGCCGATTTTGCGGATATTCTTTCGAAAAAGAATTATCCATAAAATCATCTCCATCCCAATATTTGGGAGTTCCGTACGTTGTGGACGAAAATCAATCTGTCAACGCATGGATCTATGGAAATGTGAAGACTTGGCCGTCACTCGAAGATTTTAAAGCTGAGGTTGATCACAAGACACCGCCGAGACTTACTTGATCGAAACCTGCACAAGCCCCAACCTCACATCAACCCGACGCGCTGCCCATGCAGAAGGTCGAGCACCACGCGGCGGGGGATCAGGACTGAACGGCTTTGACATTTGCCGAAGGTGACCGCGCCCGTAGAGGCGCGGGCGCCGGGCAGCTGCGCCAGGGCGATGGGCCATGCGCCGATCCATTGCGTCTCCACGAAGCATTGGGCGAGGAAGGAATGGGCGTTCGCGATCGCGACCGTATCCCGCGCTTCCATCGGCCCGAGCCTGAGGCCGAAGGCCGGAAGGGCCTTTTCCGCCACGCTGTCGCTGATGGCGAGTTGGAGCAGGTTTCCCACATCGCGGCCGGGAGCGGCGGCCGTCCGCATGAGATGCCGAAAACATCCAACCGGATCGTCCTGCGCCGTGCCGGCCATGAGGCCGGGCCGCAGATGGCTGACTTTCGGCAGGTCCGGTTCCATCTCCCAGAGACCGCGCGCCGCCTCAGGTCCAAAGAGCTTCTCGGCGGCGGAGAGCATGCGCGCCGCCGCATTCACCTTGGCGACACGCACGCCCCACAATTTGCCGTCGGCGAGCGCGGGCAGATCCTCGGCCTCCGCCCCCATCACATAGACCCCGGTGCGGCGCAGGGTGGGCAGCACCTCTGCCGTCACCCATTTCTTGAACCGCTTGGCCGCCGGCTTCCGGCTGGTGAGCACGAGGCTGTAGAGCCCCGATTCGTTGATGATGGTGAGCGCCTGGACCTGAGGGGCGATACCCTCACTAATGTTTAGGGTATCCGTGAGGGTCATTTTTTCATCGTCGTCAAGGCGGGTAGCGGCCTGGCTCGGATTGCTGTGCTCCAGCACCCGGCACACGTCGGCCAGGACGAACCACGGCTCGCCGTTGCGGTCGATGAGCCGCACCTCGGAATCCTCAAACTGAAAGGGGGTGAGAGTGTTGCAGGCATTCATGTTAGGCATATCAGTCTCCATGGGCGTCCGGCCCGCCAAGACCTGGACGCGCAGGTGGTCGCGCACGACCGCCGGAGCCCATGAAGCTCGGGATCGCGTCATTCCCCTGGCGGTGGGAAATTCGAGTGGTCGAAATCTTGATCGGGATTAGCAAACGTACTGTGGGGCGCACGAAGGCGGCCGAGTCGTTGCTCTGATGACCTTGAGATTGCAGTGAAAAAACAGGATGTCAACCCGCCAGAACCGGAAAACAACGAAGAATGGCTCCGGATCAGGCTGCCAGTGCGCCCTCGACGAGCACGTGTGGATCGAGTTCACGTGCCATGTAATATTCGCCAAGCGCATCCTCGGCACGGGCGCCGCTCGTGTGCTCGATATAGGTGCGCACCGCGTAGCACATGGTTTTGATGCGCTTGATCATCTCCAACGCTTCCTGCTCGCGTTCCGAGTCTTGCGGAATGCGGTCTTCGACCAGTTCCGCCAGATAGGAGATCAGATGGATATGAAACATGGCGCCAACCGCGCTCTCGGGAAGAAGCTGAGAGGCTCGGGCGACGAGGCAATCCTGCACATCGCTTATCGCTTCCATCTGGGCGTCGATGGCAATTTGCGCCGCGTGTCCCGCCCGTGACCGTCGGACAAGGGCGCGGTCCCATGCCGCGCTGAGAGCACGCACCTCCTGTATCACAGGCAGAAGGGGGCATTGTGTGGTATGAACAGTGTCAGCCTGGGCCATGGCGATCTCCGTGGCGGGGTGAGGCCCGGTATGGAAGTTCCCGCTTCCAGCCGGGCCGCTTCTTTGTTGCGAAGCTTCCTTCATTTACCTACAATGCACATATCCTGTCAACGTCAATGTAGGTAAATGTGGGTATGGGAAAAACTCCTTCATTGGGCGTGCGCGTCCAACCGGAAACGAAAGCGGCGCTTGAAAAGGCCGCCAAGGAGGATGTTCGATCTGTGTCGTCACTGATCGAGAAGATCCTCACCGACTGGCTGCGCGAGCGCGGTTACCTGCCCAAGTAAGGCTCCCAAATGACCCTCATTTTTAATGAGGGCCATCTCCTCACAGCAGCATCGCGGCCCGGATCGACGCGTATTGGCTCACGCCGCCCACCAGCACGTCGAAGTCGGTCATCTCGACCAGCGGCTGCCCGTCCATTTCCAATTTGAAGCTGTTCACGTCGACGGAATATTCCGGTTCGTTCTTCTCGCCCGGCTTCCAGGTTCCGGGCGTGACCGACACCAGCTTGCCGCGCGCATAGAGCACGCCAGAATGGGTGGTCGTGTCTTCATCCACGAAGGCGCCCGTCGCCATGAATTCCTTCTCGACGCCGGGATAGAGGCCGAACAGGCGGATGGTGGCGGGGTCGAAGGCGGTGAACTTGAAGCCGAGAATCGGCTTCTCGTAGCCGAGGTTGACGCCGCGCGGCTTGGGCATGCCGGCGTTGCGGAAATCCTCGATCAGCACCTTCATCTCAGGGATGGTGATCTCCGAGGCCTGGCCGACCTTGCTATCGCGATCGGCCCAAATGGTGCAGTTGCGCAGGATATAGGCGGGGGTCTCTTTCATGGCGGGGATCCTCGATCAGATGGGAGGGTCCGCGCGGCGGCGCACCACGCGGAAGATGGCGGGCGATCAGGCGGCGGCGGAGAGCGAGCCGGACGAAATCTCGGTGAGCACGCTGTCGCGCAGCACCGCGTAATAGGTGATGTCGCGGTGGGCGATGATGCGGATATCTTCCATCGGCGCCGGCGGCTCGAATTTCACCGCCAGGGTGATCCGGCCCTGCGCCATCTCCTCGTTGGAGTTGAGATCGAGCGGCAGCCAAACATCGCCGCCGAGGATCGCGCCTTCCGCGACCAATTGCGCCATGAAGGCGCGGCCGCTCTCGATCATGAACTTCAGATTGGCCTTACTGAACGGCTTGTCGACGAATTCGAGATAGGCTTTGCGGATCGCCTTGTTGATCTGGTCGGCCGTGCGGCGGACGGGCAGGAATTTCCAGAGATCATCGCCGGTCGTGACCCGGTTTCCCCATGTGCGAAACCCTTCGCCGTTGAGATTGATGATCGAATTGACCGCGCGCTCGTTCAGATAATCCGACTGCGCACCATAGGAGACCGGGCGCGTGGTGCCGGAAATACCCTTGATCGGCTTGTTGGAAACCGACCACCAGAAGCCGAGCGTGCTGTCCACCAGGCATTGCACGCCCGCGAAACGGCAGCCTGAGGGCCGGGGCACATAGGCGTTGGCGAGCGTGTCCCACACCATGCTCTTGGGATCGATCAGATAGATGCGCTGGGAATTCAGGAGCTGGCGCATCTGCACCGCGTCCTCATCCGTCGTGTCGGTCGCATCCACGAACGAGACGGCCTCGATGCGCGAGAGCACGGCGTCGAGTTCCGCCAGCGCGGGGCCGATCACCGGCCCCACATGGGCGGTCGCTGCGGCGCCTGCGCCGCCGGCAATGGCGACCGTGGGCGCGGCAGAATAGCCGGAGCCGCCATTGGTGACGGTGATCGCGGTGACGACGCCGTCCGTGAGCACGGCGACCGCGGTGGCGCCGGTGCCCGCGCCGGTCAGGGTCACCGCCGGCGGCGTCACATAGCCCGCGCCACCCGCGGTCACCGCGATCGCTGTGACGGCGCCGCTCGCCACCGAGGCGGTCGCCGTTGCGCCGCGCCCCCCGCCCGTGAGCGTCACCACCGGATTGACATAGCCGGAGCCGCCCCGCAGGACCTTGACGCCGGTGATCTTGCCATCCTCGAAAATGGCTTCGAACACGCCGCCGGTGCCGCCGGAGACCGAAACCACGGGCGCAGACTGGTAGCCATCCCCCTGGTTGGTCATGGAGATGGAGGCGATGCCGGTTGAGGAGCCGCCGGCCGTGAAACCGTCGATCTGCGCGATGGTGGGAACGAGGCCGAACTTGCTCTCGCACTTCAGCGCCGCCCACACCCCGGTCATGGCCGCCTGGTCGCCGACCAGGTTGGACATGGTCTCGGCGGCGTTCGCGCCCTGCTCGATCCGCACCACGAACACATAGGGTTTCCACTGGTCGAAAATGCCGTCGATGGCGTTTTTAAGCGTGCCGGCGGCGCCGAGGCTGGTGGCGGCGGAGGGCGTGCCCTTCAGCAGCACCGGTTCGTCATAAGGCCATGCGGTTTCATCCGCGTCCGGTGCGGTGCCGTAGAGGATGATGACGGCGCTCTGGTCGGTGCGGAAGAGGACCGGGGTTTCGGCGCTCTCGTTGACGCGCGAGCCATGATGAAAAGCGATATCGGCCATGGGCTTGGCTCCAACAAAAAAGGCGCCCGAAGGCGCCCATGTGGGGAGAAGGTGAAGGGCGGTGAGAGGGGAACCTCAGGGGGCGAGCGCGGCCGCGAATGCCGCGTCGATCGCGCCGGTCGTGGTGATGTTTTCGGCGGTGATCTCCCCCTGAATCTGGCGCAGGGCGGAGAAACAGCGCTGCACATGCCGGCCGACAGCGACGCCGATGGAAATCATGGTGGCGCGATCGAGGGTCACCCACGTGCCGGGCTGGGCTTCCCAGTCGATGCTGGCCACGTCGGGATCGTTGGACAGGAGCACACAGGCGCCGGAGATTTTGGCCTGTGACTGCTCATCCGTGCGGATCATTTGGCCCGCTACCTCGATCCCGCCGGTCTCGATTTCCCACCGGCGCTGTGCCGCGTGGGCGAGCAAGGCTGCGGTGGGGGATAGAGAGAGGCCGTAGGGCGCCAACACATCCCGCAAGGCCGCATCCGTCTGCGCGCCGGCCTCGTCTCGCGGCCAGCGCGTCGCGACGTTTCCAGCGGCGATCCAGGCCAGATAGGCGGGGGTGTCCAACGCGACGACGCTGCCCGCCGCCGAGGAATAGAGACGGCCGTCTGCACCCAGCCAATACCAATCGCGCGGGTTGTACATCATCACCCTACCCCCGAAAATCAGATAAACACGGCGTCATTGCTGACGGCCCCGGCCACCGAGCCGGGGAAGAAGTTCACGCCACCACCGCCGGTGACGCACAGGCTGTTCTGGTCGATGGTGTGGCGCTTGCCGGTAGAGGCGCCGGAAAACACCGCCGACATCGCTGTGATGGTCGACATGCTGTCCGCCCAGGCGAACTGATCCGTGAAGGATGGGGTGCCAGTAATCGCTACAGGGATCGGGCCGGGTGTCGCATAGGAGATATAAGACCGGCCGGATGCATAAATGTGGTTCTGCCCTCCGGAGGAAATCCGGTACCCGCTCTGGAAGAGTACAAAACTGCCACCATAGGCCTGCACCTGAGAATACAGACAGGGGCCGAAATCCACATCCATGAAATAGACATTACTGGAATAGGCCGATACACCCGCCGACGTTGGAGCACTATGCCGGACCCGGTCGAAGCGCACATAGGCACCGGTCTGTACCGAAAGCGGCCCAATAACGACGTCGGAAGGCGAGCTGCCCGACCCCAAAATATAGACCATGCCGAGCCCTGGCAGCGGTCCAGTGAGCGTGCCGCCCGCATACGTGCCGGGCGCGCATGAGATCGTCACCTGGTAGCCCGCCGTGTCGTAGAGCCGCCGCACCTGATTATAGGCATGCTCGATGGTGGCCCAAGGGTGCGCGGCGCTGCCGTCGCCCGTCGAATCGGATCCCGCGTTGCTGACATAGACCGTCGCGTCGCCGGTGAGTTTGATGCGGATGTCTTGGTATGCAACGCCCGACAGGAGGAACGCGCTGCCCGCCCAAATGACGGTGACGATCGCACCTGCGGGAAGATCGCCACGGTTGAGGGTGGCACCGCGCATCGTCTTTATTGGCTGCGCTCCGATGCCGTTGACATTTAACGTCGCCGGCCCTGCATTCTCGGCGGAAATCATCACTCTCAACGGGGTGCCGAGGATTTCCGAATAGGCCGCGATCGCAGGGCTGAGGGCGATCGTCAGCGCGGACGCTGTGCCACCCGCCGCGACGTAATTCCAGACGCCGGCGCGGATCGCGACCGGCAGTTCCGGCCCCCATCCCGCGGCGGTGCGTGAGAGATAGCGCGACGGATCGGAGAGGCCCTTGTCGCCGGCCACGACGAGATGCCCCGCAGGCACGTCGACGGCGGCCCACACCTCGCCGGTCCATTGGGCCAGACGGTTCGTGAGGTCCGCGCCCGCCCATGCACCGGTGGCTCCGGTGGGGATGACATAGGTCGCGCCGAGGGCGGGAGAGGCCGGCGGCGCCGTGGTGGTGGCGCTGTCCGCCACCAGGAACGGCGCGCGCAGCATCTGCCCGATGTGCACCGCCACGTCCGGCAGCAAATTGATGGTGATCTGCGCCGTGTCGGAGATCGGGAACACGATATCCGTGGTTAGCTCCACCGCATTGCCCTGTGCCGGCGAGCGCTTCTCAACAAACGGGTGCTTCGCCAGCGCGATCAGGGTGCCGGCGGCGTCGAACACGCCGATTTCGCGGATGTCGAACGGCCCGTCGGCGGCCGGAATCACCGCCGTGATCCGCCACATGGTCGGGTTGACGGGGTCGCGCCCCGAGGCCGCGATGCCATATGCGGCGCCCACACGGCGCACCAAATCGGTCATGGTCTCGTTGGGCGTGATGGGCACGCCGTTGCCATCGCCCACGCGCACCGTGGTCAGGCTCAGCGGTGTGCCGCCGATGCTGCCGGCAATGGCGGCCTGCCCGGCGAGGGTGACCACGCCGATATATTCATTGCTCATGCATGATCCTCAGGTGACATCCTCAGGCGACCGGGCGGGCGCGGATGCGGGTGCGCACCATGGCGCCCACGAAAACCGGGGGAATGGCGGACAAGATGGTGACCGGGTCGGCGTTCGGCCGGACGCGGATGCGCGTGCGCACCATCGCCCCCGCGAAAATGGGCGATTGCGACCCCGGCAGGCGCAGATTGGTGGCTTCCAGGTACGAGCGGACGTTCTTGGCGCGCAGCGTCGTGCGATAAAGGCTGTCCAACGCCGCGCCGCGCCATTCCCCGTTGGCGGGATCCGTGATCGCAAGGCGGAACGTGTAGGCGGGCCGAGCGGTCAGAAACCATTCGGTGACCTGCGCACCATAGCCGAGCGGATCGAGCGCGCGCTGCAGGGCATAGGGCGTGCCCTTGTGGGCATGCACGTCCCAACTCGCGGCGATCGTGGCGCGCTTGACCGCCTCCGGCCATTCGGGCTGCCATTCGTCCACCGACCATTCCCAGGCCAGGAACGGCAGCAAGCGGACATCGCATGCTGCGGGGTCGAGCGCGGTCGGAATGCTGCGCGGATCGGGCAGGCCCGCGAACGCCTCGGCGAAGGCCTCCGACAACGCAGATTCGAGCGGCGTGGCATTGCCGGGCAGGAGCGAGCGGCTGAACAGCATGGTGCGGCCTCAATCCGAGATGATGTCGGCGCGCACGGAGACGCTCGCCGCAAAGGCCGCCTCCTTCAGCCCTGGCAGCAGGTCCGCCACGGGCGAGGCGACTGTGACCTCCTCGACCAAGGCACGCCCGTCGGTGGCGAGCACGGTCGCGGCGGCCTCTATACCGGCGCGCGTCGCCGGCGCATTGATGCGGTGCCGGTCGGCGACATAGGTCGAGACGCGCTCCAGCGCCCGGCCCCGGATAAGGTCGATATCCGGCCCCGGCAGCACATGGATGGTGACGTCCACGTCATAGGAAATGATGCTGGCGCTCTCCACATAGACCGGCCGATCCGTCAGCGGACGCCGCTCCTTGGGCGAGAGTGCGAGGGACACGGCGCCGAGGACCTGGTCATCCGCCGTGCCATCCCCGCGCCGGTCAAGCACCACCACGAGTACCTCGCCAGGATCCACCAGCCCGCTCTCCGGCCCGTAGACCGCCACCGACTTGACCTGCGGATGGGCGTCTAGCGCCCACCAGATATAGGCGCCATAAGGCCCGGCGGTGGAGATGGCCTCAACCGCCATCTGCCTGCGGGCGCGCAGGTCATCGTCGCTTTCCAGGGTCGGCGCGACCGGTGGGGAGGCGGAAGGGTCGCCAGCATCGAGCGTGCGGCGGGTGAGGCCGAATTCCGCCGCGCGGTGCTCCAAAAACGCGCCCCAGGTGGAGGCCAGCATCACCGCACGAATGGCATCGTTATAGCTCTGCTTGGCGAGGGTGACCCGAAAGGCCACCTCCTCGATCAGCACGGTGACGCAATTGTCTTCCAGCAGCAGCGTATCGACCGGCGGCAGATCGGGCCGCTGCGCCCGCAAGGCCGCCCACCGGGCGATAAAACCCGCGCGGATCGCATCCGTCTCGGCCTCGAAATCCGCAGGCACCAGGTCCGGCACGGCGCCCAGCCGCGCGAGGTCGATATCCTCAAATCTGCGGCTCACAGCGTGACCTCCAACCGGCGGGTGGCATCCTCCGCCCGCCCATCGCCGACGTGGCCGCGAGGGACGTAATAGCCCTCGAGGACGAAGGTGATGGACCCATCCGCCGCGGCCTGGGAGACGCCCACCGACACGAGGGCGAAGCGCGGCTCGCCATATTGCCGGCCCTCCACCAGGCGCGGCTCCAGCGCATCGGCGGTCGCGACGAACGCCGCGATTTTCGTGCGGTCATTCATCGGCGCATCGATGAGGCCGGGGATATCGGACCCGAACAGACGCCGCATAATCCGCGTCATGCGGCGCGTGGTGAGCAGCAAGGTGATGGATTGGGCCACATGGTCCCAATCCACCAGAAGACGGCCCGTGAAGCGGTCGAAGCCGACGCTGTCGGGCACGTCAGGCGGCGGGCGTTTCGCCGGACGCGGTCTTGCCCTTCGGCGCCACCGGCGCGGGGTCCTCCGCAGCGGCGGGGGACTCGGGCGGGCTGAGGCGGGTGTCGTGCGGCGGCAGGAAATATTTCGCCTGCGCCTCGGTGAGGGTCACCGTCGCGCCCTGCTTGCGATAGGTGCCGAGCAGGAAGCCGGCGGTGTTCACGATGTAAACGGGCATGGTTACTTCCCCTTGATCTTCTGGGCAGGGCCGGATTCGAGCATCACTTTGTCTTCCGCATCCTCCTCGCCGAGCTTGGTCTCGCCATCGGTGACGATCAGGCCGGACTTGAGCGTGATCTGCCCCGACGCGAACGTGGCGAGGGTGTCTCCACCGACGGAAATGGCGACGCTGCCATTGGCGATAGCCACCTGGGCATTGCCGGCGCGAAGCCAGATGGAGCCGTCCGAAACGCTTGCCTTCACATCGCCGACCGCCAGGAGCACGAATTCATCGCCGCGCGTGCTCGGGCGTGCATTCGTGTCCGAGGGCACGGACATTTCGATTTCGCCGTCGGTCAGGTCGCCGCTCTCGGAGCGCACCCGCGCCTGCTGCCCGACGGATGGCGGAAAATGCGTCTTGCCGGCGCCGGCGGCCTGTTCCGACCAGGGAAGCCAGGGCGTGAGATAATCCGTGCCGCCCTGGCTGGAGAGGCGCACCCGGGCCCGGCCGTGGGCCGCGTCCACCTCGGCAATCGTGCCGATGCGCGAGCGGTTGCGCCCTGCCCGCTCCATGTCCGCGACCCTGAAATAAAGCTCGCGCACCTGCCGGGTGAGATCGTCAAAGACGGACATCGCCACCCTCGAACGCCACCGGAGGCACCGGCTGCGCAGCGGGCGCCGGGGCCACTGGCGAGACATCCGGCGACGTCGCCTCGGCGGGCGCCGGCGGCGTGATATGCAGCGCGCGCGCCTCTTCGCGCGTGAGGCCGAGCGAGGCCTGCTCCAACAGCCAGTGCGGCGGGGAGGCATCGCCTTCCAGGGCCGCGCGGATGCCCGCGCCCATCTTGGCGAGATGCGGATCAGCCGCGCCATCCAGCCACGCCAGCAGCCCCACCCACGCCGGCCCCAGCGCGGCACCTGGCACCGGATCGGCGGGCGGGGTCGCATCGATAATGATCTGCCGTGCCGCGCCGCGCGTGCCCTCGCGGAAAAAGGCGCCGCGGACCGAGCTGCGCTTGCCCACCCGGCCCGCGAAGGTCCGCCACAGATCGGCGGCGGGCGCGGCGGACGTGAGGGCTTCGAAAATCTGTCGCTCGATCATGTCGATGAGGAACTCGACCGCGCCATCGGTGGCGGGCATGACCTCCTCGTGCTCGCCGGCACCATCTTCCAGGTCGACGCGCACGAGCGCGGTCGCGCCTATTTCGATGGTAAGCGCCACAGTGCCGGGGGCCGTCAGGATGTTGCGGCCCGCGACATCGTGCTGCGCATCATCCGTATAGACGGCGATGAAAGGCCTGCGCTCCTGGCACACGCGGTCATCGATCGGGACGATGTCGCTATCTGCCACGCGATCCCGCGCCCATGTGCGGCCGAGCAGAACGTTCACGGTGAGCAGGCGCAAGGCGCATCGGGCCAGCATGTCATATCCTACTGAGATCGAGACGAACGCGGTCGAACCGATAGGGGTCCCGCGCCATCACCTCGAACCGGGGCTGCCCGGGCAGCTCCAGGGCGATGACGATATCCCCGGTCCGAAATTCGAAGCCCGGGGGGATATGGACCTGATCCATGGAGAGCGTGCCGCGCCGCGCCACGATGCTGGAGCGCCAATCCTCGCTATTGGTGCCGCTGGTCTCGACGATCTTGGACGTCGCGGAGATCTGCGCCGGCGCGGTGAAGGAGACGCGCGTGGGATCGGAAACCGTCCCGTAATTCCCCTTCTGCATGGGGCGCACTTCCACGGAACGGGCCATGTGACGGTCGACGACGCAATTAAGCTCGGCGCGGGCGCGATCGAACGGCGTCATGGAAACCTCGCGCTGTCGGGAAAGGGCGCCACCACCGATTGACCCCGCGATTCAGATCCAGCCGACGGGCGGTCGGGGTCGGTGCGCGGCGCCCTAACCATGCAGGGCTCCGCGATCAGTTGGCGGCGCTGGAGCCCTTGATCAACACCTTCGGCTTGAGGCACAGCGAGATGGGGTTCGACTGCACCTCGAGCCGATAGCCCTTGTTGTTGGGCATGAGGAAGGCCCGCAGGTAGCGCGGCAGGCCCATGGTGTTGACCGTGTCGTTGTAATCCGCCGGGGCGAAGCGGGTGATGAAGAGGCCGGGCGCGCCCATGGGGAAGAACTGCAAGTCATCGTCGCCGATGAAATTGGCGAGGCCGCCGGTGCGGTAGCGCTCGAAGGTGATGTCGCCGAACTGAAAGGTGCGCGGCAGGCCCTGGCGCAGGAACGCGGCCTCCACCGTGTTCTTGTAGCTGTCGACCACTTCCTTGTGCTTGAACAGCTTCTTATAGGCGGAACGGCCGGCGAGACAGTGCACGTGCGAATAAGGCGTGCCGGTGAGATTGTTCTCGACCGTCTCAATGATGCTGTCGCAGGCATCGCGCAGGACGCCGGATCCCGGATTGGCGTTGCCGAGATCGAGATAAGCCACGGATTCCTGCGCCACGCCGAATTCGTTGAACAGGTTGTAGCGGACCTGCCCCAGCTTGTTGAGGATGATGCCCTTCAGGGCACCCACCCGCTGATATTCGAGCGACAGGTCGAAATCGCGAAAATGCTTCATGGAGCGCTGCACGACGCGGGTTTCGACCGTCTCGCGCTGATCGGTGGTGCCGAACACGCGCTTACCCTGGACTTCCTCGGCCATCACGGCTTCGTCGCGTTGCCAGTGGGGCACCACGAGCTTGCGCATGCGCTCGTAATCCTTGGCCGTGGTCTCGCCGGGCCCGCCGCGGGCCGTCTCGGCGACGAGCTCGAGCGTGCCGTCGCGCTCCTCGATGGCAAGGTCTGTGGTGTCGATTCCCGCCTCGTCGAAGATGTTGAGCGCGCCCACCTGACCGGGGGCGAAGGGCTCGTTGTTGACGC
Organism: Roseixanthobacter finlandensis; assembly: GCF_043195105.2. NCBI lineage: Bacteria > Pseudomonadati > Pseudomonadota > Alphaproteobacteria > Hyphomicrobiales > Xanthobacteraceae > Roseixanthobacter > Roseixanthobacter finlandensis. Next base: position 2,800,203 of record NZ_CM195536.1, read on the forward strand.
TGGCGGTGAGGGTGGTGAAATCGAAGGCATCGCCTTCGAAGGCGTCGAGCATCTGAGGCATGTTGCGCTCCAGTTCCTGGCCCCCGGCCGTCCTGGCGGGGCGAGATGGTGGGAAAGCCGGGTTGCGGCGGGGAAGCGAACCGTCAGCGGACCTTGATGCCGACGGCGGCGAGGGAGGCGATCGCGGCGGCCTTGGCGGGCGCGCTGATACCGGAGGGCCATGCGATGTTGGGACCCATCAATTCCGCATCGGCCGTGATGCCGGCGGTCATCTTGGTCTCGCCGGCACCGGTGAGGCCGGGATAGATCGAATAGGCGATGGGGATCTGCGCGCCGTCGGTGGCTGCCGGGTCGAAGGCCTTGTACTGCGCGCCCGCGATCACCACCGCGATGAGAGCCGTATCGCCGGCGACGAAGTCGGACGTGCCGTCCGCGATGGTGAATTTCACCACGCCGGTGAAGGCGACACCGACCGTGCCGTTGCCCACCACCACGCCGGTCGGATCCTCCACGATGAAAGCGCCGGCGTCCGCGGCGGGCTCGATGAAGACCACCCGGTAGATGCCCGCCTTCACGCCGGCGCCATAGGGCGTGCCGGCGAGGGTGAGCACGCCCTTGTTGGCGCCGGCCACATCGGTCTTGGTGACCGTGACGGCGCCCGTGGGCAGCACCGCGCCCAGCAGGGAATTGGCCGGGAAATCCTGGTTCTCGGCCAGCATGAGGTTATCGCGGGACCGATTCCCGCTCGCCTCGGAAAGGATGGCCTCGCCGGGACGGCGGGCACGGGTGAGGACGGTGGACATGGGAAACCTCGCGATTTCGCGGGTGGAGAAACGCCGGGCGAAAGGCTCAGCGCGTGGCGGCGGCGCGCGTGGCTTCCATGCGACGCGCGTAGACATTCTTGGGATCGAGCGCCTCGGCGCGCTTCGCCTCGTCGGGGTTCGGCGGCATGCTGCCCTGGTGGTGCGGGTTCTGCCGCTTCGACTGGAGCGTGGAGGCCTTGGTCTGCAGGGCATCCGTGGCCTCTTCGAGTGAGCGGGCCGTGCCCATCACTTCGATGGCGGCGGCGGCGTCGAGCCCGAAGGACAGGGCGCGCGCCTGAACCTTGGCCATCTCGCCGGCCGCCCAGGTGTGTTCCTGCGGGGCCGCTCCGGACGGGGCCGGCTGGGTTTCGCTGCGGGCGCCCTGGGCTGGATCGGCGGCTGGATTGGCGGGCGGAACGACGGGGGGAACGACAGGATCGGACATGCGGCTATCCTCGAAGACGATGGGATAAGTCGGGGCATCGGCGGAGCGCACGCCGGCGCCCGCATCCGCCCCGACAGCGACGAAGGAAATTTCGTAAGGCTGCCAGTCGATGACGCGCCACAGCATCATCCCGCTGGCCTGGCGGATGCGCTCCACCTTGCGCAGGAGGTATCCGACCGAGACGTTACGAATGATGCCGTCCACGACCTTGCGGAATACCCGGTCAGCATCGGGATCATCCTCGGCCTTGGCGAAGCGCACCGTGGCGCGGCCTTCGCCCTTTTCGATCATGGCGCGGACCACGACGCCGAGAATGCCGGACAGCGACCATTGGGAATGGGCCGCCAGAAGCGGCGCGCCGGAATTCAGCCGGTTGAGGTCAACAGCTTCAGCGGAAACGACGAGCTCTTCCTCGTACGGCTCTTCGCGATACCAGTCGTAGCGGAGAACTCGGGCGCCGGTGGTCCACACCAGATCGATGGTGCGCGCCTCCACGTCGAAGGCAGAGACCGCGATGGCGCGCGTCTGCATCGGCAGCGCGAAGGCATCACTGCGCGGCTGGTGGGTCATTTGCGTCTTCCTGTGAGGGAATGCCCGGCGCCTGGCCGAATGCGATGCCGGCCTTGGCCAGCAGCGGCGCGTCTTGCTCCATTTCTTCCAGCCGTTCGTCCGGGTCGTAGCCCCGGGCGGCGACTTCCTCGCGCCAGCTTTCTAGGCCGAGGGCAAGTTCGGTTTCCTTGGCCTTGGCGTCCTTCAGCGGGTCCACCCAAGGACGGCGGGGCGGTGTCCATTCCGAGCGCGAATCGCCCGAAACGCCCTGCCCGCGCGCCGTCGCCGCGGCGAGCACCCGGCGGTCGGCCGTGCGCAGCATCTGCGGCACGGCCATCAGCCATTGCCACTGATCGAGCAGGGGCCAGAAATCGAGCTTCCCTTCCCGCATGGACGAGAAGTTCGTGCGGGTCAGGTCGCCCGAAATGGACGAATAGGGCAGGCCCGTGGCCGCCGCCGACGCCAGCAATTGCCGCGTCATGTGGTCGACATAGCCGTTGGACGGGGTGGGCGTGACCGGCGAGACTTCCTCGCCGTCATTGAGATAGGCGATCATGCCGGGGGCGATCTTCTCCAGCCGCCGGCCGCGCTTGTCTGTTCCCTGGGCTTCGCGCTGCGCTAGGTTGCTCGCGCCCTGCCCGGTGCGCCGCACGAAGATGGTGAGGCATGCCTCGATCTTCTTGCGGACGAGCTCAGCCTCCTCGTAATCCCCCGCGTCGCGCAACCGCAGCAAGGTGGGTGCGAGCCACGGCACACCCGTCACCTGCCCCGCCCGATCGATGCGGAATATGTGATCCACCTCGCTCGCCGGCACCCGCTCCGACAGGAACGTGCTGCTGCGGATCAGCGTGATCTCGCCCGGATGGATCGGGAACAGCCAGTAAGCCGCGCGCCGGCCGAAGGAATCGTATTCGACGCCGCTGATCACCACATTGCCGGAGGGCAGGATCTCGGTCTTGGCGAGATCGAGGTGATCGTGCTCCAGAACCTCGCACTGGAGGGGCACCTTCAGCCCCCATTCCGGCGGCCGCACATACCAGCGGATGAAGGCGGCCCCGCCCTCGACCACCTCGCCGATGGCCTGGGCCTGCTTTCCGTTCCAGTCCGACAGGCCCTCGGGATCGCAATTGTCCGAAAAGGCGTTCCACAGGTCGCGCCGGCGCTTCTTCGTCGTCTTCGAGAGCCCTGCGGGCGGGCGCGGCGTGAAGCCGGTTCCGACGATATGGGCCACCAGCTTCTGCTTGGCGTTCCGCGCCCACTCGTTATTGCGGACCATATCCCGCGAGCGGTTGCGGATGGTGGGCAGCGCGCCCGACATCTCGCGGCTGATCGATCCGCCGGAGGTCTGCCACGAGGCCGTGCGCCGGTCGTGGCGGGCCGCGTCAAACCCGCGCACCGTCTCCTGAACCTGTTCCAGGCCGAACTTGTCGGACAGGCGGCGGGCGCCCCAGCCCGGCGAAACGGAGGCGATCGCGCGCTCGAAGGCGTTCAGCTGCGCCATCAGCCGCGCTCAAACTGCGCGAGGGTGGATGGCAGGACCTCGCGACCGCCAGCGCCGGCGAGCTGGGCTTTGGCATAGGTGAGCGCCTGCATCAGCTCGCTCATGGAGCGATATTGCACACGCTGGCGTTCGCCACCGAGTTCCACTTCGACGAGGAGTTCGCCCATGGCGACGGCACGCTCAAGGCGCGCCACGTCAGCGGCGGTGAACGTGGTATCCGTCATGGGTCCGCCCGGGGTCAGAAATCGATGTTGAATCCGCCCAGCCAGCTATCCGGCTGCGGCTCTGGCTCTGGCGCTTCGAAAGGCCTCTCTGGCTCGCTGCGGCCAATCCCCGCCGCCATCACCTGGTGCGGCTCGGGTGCGAACAGATCCGGCGTCAATGTCCCGTCCGGCACCTGGCGCCGGCGGGCCAGCTCGCGCCATTCCTCCGGCGACATGGCGGATAGGCCGAGGTGTTCGGCCATCGCCATGTTGCCGATCCGGCAATCGAGATAGTGGTTTTCCCCGCGCTTGGTCCAGCGGCGCCCGGTGACGCGCCCGCGGTTGATCACGTCTTCGAGGAATTCCGACGTGATCTGCTTGAAATAAATCTCGTCAAGCCATAGCGCGAAATGGCAATAGCCCGGCGGATTGATGGTGAGCCCATCCTCCGACACCCGCGATTTGCGCAGGTAGTCGTAAAAATCGAGCTTCAGGGACCATGTTCCGGTCTTCCAGAGCTTCGCGCCGTTCTTCGTGACCCGACCTTCTAGGTCGATGTCCACCAGCTTCGGCTGGGCCGAGATCGCGGGACGCTCCCAGCCATCCTCGCCCTTCAGGGCATAGGCGCTGCCGCGCTTCGCGCACCAGGCATAGACCTGATTGGCGCGCCCGCCGTCGCCCGCGTCCACCCCGAAGGCGTCGGCGCGACGGCGATTGCCGAAGGCGTCCTCATAGCTGCGCTCGTAGATTTCGGCGAGCGAGACCCAGGCCCCGCGCCGGTCATCCGTGGTATCTCCGTCGAGGAAGCCGACGTCGATGGTCCATGACCTTTTGTCGGGCCCCCAGGCCACCACCTCGAAATAGATGCCGGAGTGCTGGACGTCCGCCATCACGGTGATGAGCAGTGCGTGTGCCGGGATGCGCCGGCGCGGGAAATCCTCGCGCCGCTCCATCAACCGAACATGGTCCGGCGCATCGCCCCGGAACTTGTAGGGCAGGCCCAGCACCAGATTGTGCAGGTCCTTCTGATCCTTCTCGGTCTTGGCCTTTATGACATCCTCGGCAATGGCCTCATAGGACATCATCAGCGAAATGAACGCGTCGATGTGGAAACCCGGCTCGCGGCCCAGGCCCGGCATCTGCGGGTGCCAGTAGCCCTCGCGCACCGCGATCACGCGCTCGGGCTCGGAGATTTGGTGCGTGCAGCTCGGGCACTGGTAATAGCTTTTGTGCGGATGCTCGCGGTCCACACGGAACAGGGCGATGTCGTGCACGAACGCGCGATTGCACTCCGGGCAGCGCACCCGCCAGAACCGTTGATCCGATCGCTTGAAGGCGCGGTCGATGCGACAGTGGCCGGCGGTCTCGCCCGTTTCGTCGCCGGTGTCTATTTCCGGCGTCGAGATATCGAGGATCTTGAACGACTTGGTGCGCCGGAAGGCGGTAAAGCGGCCGAAAAACAGATTCTCCGGATCGCCAACGCCGGGAATGTCCTGCCATTTCGACAGTTCGTCCCGCACGCCCTTCTTCACCGTCTTCATGGACAGGTCCATGACGGCGTTGGCGTTCGCCAGCGACAGGTAGCCGCCAGGGAAGCGCTTCTCGTACGTGGTCGAGCCCGTGCCGGCGCGAGCGGTCACCGGATAGATCACCGTGCGCTTCATACGCCGCTGCCAGGCGTCGATAAGCGGTTGCAGCTTCTGCCCGCTGATGTCCCGCAGGGTCTCCAGGCCCGGCACCGCATAGAGCGTGTTCGCGGGCTCCCGTTCTGCGATGTAGAGGCACCAGCCGAGCGCCAGGATCGAGGCGCCGGTCTGCTGCGACTTGCGCACCGTCACGAAATTGCACGGGTGATCGTCCGAAAGGCAATCGGCGATCTCGGGCAGATAGGGCGCCCCTTCCGGCGACCACAGCTCGCCGGACGATTCCCCGTCCACCAGCACCAGATTCTCGGCCAGCCAGCGCGACGGCGGCATCGGTTCCGGCGGCTTCACGCCCCGCGAAATCCGTCCGGACACCAGGCGCAGCGCACCAGGATGGCCGCTCACGTCGAAGCCTCCTCCGACCGACTGGTGTCCTCGATCGGGGCGGCGTCAGACATCTCTGCGAGCGCACGGGCGACGTCTTCGCGCATCCGGCTGGCGAGCACCTTCAGGTGGACGCGGGCACCGTGGGTGCCGTCCTTCGCGACGGCCGCTGAAATCTCGTCTGCGGCGCGCGGCAAGCGATCGATGACGTGGATGATGCGCTCGCAGACCTGTTCGAGCGCGTTCTCCACCATGTCCTTGCGCACCAGCTCGCCCTTGATTTCGGCAAGCTCCAGGCGGCGCTTTTCGGCCTCGTGCCACGTCTTTTGGCGCAGTGCCTCGTCGTATGACTCATTCGGCTTTAGCGGCGGTTCAGGGATGTCCCGTCGCGGCGCCTGGGCCTTCGAGGGGTCTCCAAGCTTCCCGCGCAGGTGATCGTACTGGACCACGTTGAACGAGACGATGGCGCCGAGCCCGTTGCGCTCCACCAGCAGATGATGCCGCTCGGCGAGCTCGCGGACCTTCTTCGTGACCGCCTGTTTCGTGACCCCGTCGCGCTCTGCCACGCGCGCGGCCGTCCACATGACAGCATCGGGCGCGGCAACCATGGTTGTTGCGTCCGACAACATCGACAACCCTGATTTTGAGACCGCTCAACTGGCAAAAGCCCGGGAGCAGCGTGCCCGCGGAGGGTGGGGGTGCCGGGGGAGGACCCGCGTTGGGGGGGGCGCGCCACGTTGGTGGGGAATGGGAGGGCTTGAGGGCGCCCCTCTGGCCGGGCCGGGGGCATGAAAAAACCCGGCGCGCTGCGAAGCGACCGGGTTACTTTTTATCTGTGACAAGTGATGCTCCAAATTCCACCCGCACGTCAAGCGGGTGCTGAATTCTTTTTCGGGGCGTCGATCACGTCACAGCCGATTCACCCACAGGGGGACGGCTGACTGCGCTGCACACATGCGCCTCCCACGGCCGTGCGGGACGTGCGGAATGATGCACGAGATGCGCACTCAGGCCCTGATCCGCAAGGGTTTCGGCGAGGCAGCCGAGCGCGGCAATCCAGAGCTCATATTCGCCGCGCTCGACCACGATGGGCGCAGGGTCGGGGACGAGTTCGAACTTGCGATACGCACCGGGGAAAGGCCTCTGCCGCGAACCATTGAAGCCGTCAATCTCGACCACGCTCGCCACGGGCCCAAATGCGCCAGGGCTGAGATGCGTGATCTGGCGAAACCACCTCGGCTTGCCGTTCGCACCACTCACGACGCGGCGGACGGGAGGCCCTGCCTCCCACGCCGGCGCGCATCCAAGGATTGCCTGGCGGATCACGAGCCGCGAAAGGGGTTGGCGAACCTTCCTGCGCCCTTCCTCGGTGAGGGGCGACAATCGATCGAGCCCGCGCCGAACCGCCTCGGCGCCCTCCTCACCAAGATCGCCCATATCCGTCAACGGGTTCCAACCCTCAGGCAATTCCACATCGAGCTTAGCCAAATCCTCCACCGCCGCCGCCACCGCGAGCGCGTCGGGGTGCGGATCGCCGCCCTCGACCTCGAGCGGCACGAGCCCCCATTGATTGAGGATATCCGGCTCCTGCACCACGGTCAGCAATTCACCGTAACGCGACAAGGATGACCACCCCGACCGAATAGCGGCAACCAACGAGGTCGGGCGCCCGACCTTAGGCAACTCATCGCAATAGGCCCAACGCACCAGATGCTCGATATCGATCGTTTTCATTGCCCATCCCTTCCGGTTCAACGCTTTGCGAGGGTTGCGAGGGTTCGATCCTCAGGCCGCGAACCCTCGCGGATTTTTTCTTGACGCTTTTTCAATTGGTTATCTGTCGCTTTGCGAGAGTTGCGAGGGTTGCGAGGGTTTCTCTTAGATGTATGAGAAAATTCGCCCCCTATCCCCCCGTTGTTCCATGTGTGCGTACGCGCAAAACCCTCGCAACCCTCGCACTTCTCCGCCAAGCCCCTGCCCTGGTTATCGAATTCCGGTTGCGAGGGTTCGCACGCACCCTCGCAAAACCTTCGCAACCCTCGGTGGCCGGCGCGCAACAGTCCGCGCACAATCCGGCCGACGCCTTGCCTGCGAGGGTGTCATTCGAGGTCGCCATAGGGATTTTGGGGGCTGCGGGGCGCGTCCGCGTGCTGCGCATCGGGCCGGGCGGGCACGTCGTGCAGGCGGCAGTCGAGATAGCGGCGCACGCGCTCCTTGGTCTTGGTCAGGCCCTTGTGGGGCATGGCCGAGCCGAACGCGGTCTCCTTCCAAGGTCTTCGCGCGTTTGCGAGCGACCATGAGACATAGGCCTCGTACATCTGGCGCGCGGTGACGCTGGCATTCTCGCTCGGATCGGTCCTTTCGACGCAATCGGCCATGAATGAGCCGATAGGGTCCATCTCCTCGCGATATTCGGCCGTTGCGGCGATCACCTCTTCCGGCGTCACCAGCCCCTCGACCAGGAAGAGGCGCGCGCCCTCGATCAGCCAGTTGAGGATGCCGGAGCGCTCGGCCGCGAACTCCGCCAGCACCTCGCCCATCTCGCGCTGTTCCGCGTCGGGAATGGTCACCTCCCAAGGCACGAGGCGCATGCGGCGCCATATGCCGTGATCCACGCCGCCAATGCGCGGCTTGTCATTGCCCGACATGACGGCCTTGAACACCGGCAGGAACTCGAAGAAGCCCTTGTTCAAATGGCGCACCAGCATGGGCTCGCCGCCTGTGAGCTGCTTGACCAGCGCTTCCTTCAGCGGCTCGCCGCGCGGCAGTTCGGACACGCGCACCAGCCGGGCGCCAGGCAGGCGGGCGAGATCCGGCGTTGCCTGGTCGCCGCGCCGCTGCCCCTGACCGGTCAGGCTCTCGGCCGAGAGCTGCTGTGCATAGGCGCCCATCAGGTCGCAGATGGCGTTGATGAAGGTGCTCTTGCCGTTCGCCCCTCCCCCGTAGTGAAACACCAGGGCCTGCACCGTGCGCCCGATGATGCCGAGGCCGTGGAACACCTGGAGAAACCGCTGCATGAGCGGATTCGGCTGGAAGCGATCGAGGAAGGCCTGGAAGCACGGGCATTTCGCGTCCTTGTCGTAAGCCACAGGCATGACCTTGGTCACCAGGTCCTCGCGCCGGTGCGGCTGGAACGAAAAGCTGCCCTTCCAGCGCACCGCATCCGGCTCGGGACATTCGGGATCGAGCTCGCGCGTGAAGCGCAGCACGCCGTTCTGCACCGCCACCAGCAGTGGATCGGCATCGAACGCGTCCACCGGCACGGTGAGATAGGGCTCGGCCTGCTGAATCATCGCCACCGTGCGGGCGCGATTGCCCGAGGAGATGCCGAACTTGCGGCGCGAGGCGCGGCGCTTGTCGAAATCCTCTTCCTTCTCGCCCGCGAATGGCTTGAGCACCCGCGCCTCGAGCACGATGCGGCTGGCTGTCCAATGGGCGCGGGTTTCAATGGCGGATTTTCCGCCCTCCATGTCCCAATGGGTGCCGGTCCACACATGCCAGCCCAGTTCGCGCCCGCAGCGCAGATCCTCGCCGAAATGGGCGATGAGCCGGCGGGCGTTGCCGATGTCGTTCTGCGCCTCACCGGCGCAGCGCTTCACGGTCTCTTCGTCGACCGCCGGGCCGGATGGCGGCGCCGCATCCTCGCCCGGGTCGAAATCCTCGAAACCATCGAAATCGCGAGCGTCTCCCTCCGGCGCCGGATCGCTCGCAGGGGGCTGCGGGGCATCGGCTGCCGCGCGGACGATGGCGGCAATGGTGGCGAGCGGGTCCATTCCAGGCGGCCCGGCGTCGGGAATAGGGGGAGGCGGAGTCAAGACGCACCATCCCCCGCACTTTCTTCCAGGCAGCGCGGACGGATGTTCTGGTAGACGGAGCGGCCGGCGATCTTGCGCTTGGCGAACCCCATGCGGCCGAAGCGGGTGAGGAAACTGTTCTCGCCGGGGTTTGCCAGATCGCGCCGCTTGCAGAAGGCGGAAAAGGCCGGCAAGAGCATGGCGGCTGGCGTCACCACGCCCCGCACCCGTTCGATACCCTCGACCGCGAAGCGGGCGACGGCATCATCCGCCTCGGCCAGGATGGCCCCCGACGGGTCCATCTCACCCACCCAGGGCAAGCCGAGGTGACGCCAGAGAGCGCGGGCGGCGGATTTTCCCGACAGCCGCTCGGTGATTTCCACCATGCGGCAGCGGGCCGAGAGGTCGGAGAGCGGGCCGAAGTCCTCCGAGGCCGAGGCGGTACGGACATTCAGTACCCCCTCACCCTCCAAGCCTTCGAAGGGAACACCGTCATGGTGCCCCCCTCGCTCTCCGAAGAAGTGGCTGAAGAGCGCCCGGTAGCATTCCCGCTTGTAGAGCAGCACTCGCCGGCGAGTCTCCTCGTCCTTCACCCGGCCTTCATCGATGGTGAACAGCCATCCGTGCACGAGGTCGAGGCGGAGAAGGGTCGTTTCCTGCGGCCCGCCGGGCGAAGGTATCACCACCATGGTGATACCTTGAGACAGGATCGGGTCGCGGCGGATCCTTTCCTGCTGCTTTCTCCATACTAACCCCAGGGCATCGCAGATCGGCTTGATCGCGATGAACACCGCGCCGTCGCGCTCAACGGCGAACAGCGTGTCCCCGTGGAACTCCACTTGGATCAAGGCAAGCGCATGGGCGGTCATTGCGAAGCTCCATCATTATCGAAGGCCGTGAGCGCGTAGCAGAGCCGCGCCATGGGGGGCAGATCGCCCATCAATTGCCGGAGCGCCGCCACGGCGCCCTTGACGTAAGAGGATTCAAAGCCCGGCTGAATGAGGCCTAAATCCAGGGCGCCCGAGATCAGCCCCTGCGCCATGAAATGGGGCGCAATGGTCGCGATCCCATCCGGGGTCGCGACGGTCCGCGTCGCCGCGCGGAACGGGTTGTCCCGCAGGAATTTCAGGCGGGCGGCGGGCGGCAGACCGAGACACCGCTGGAGATCATCCGCGCTGTGCCACGGCAAGTGCGGCCCGGGCAAAGGCGGGCGAAAGAAGCGCAGCCGGTGCGCGGCAAGATCGATGCTGTGCAAAGGATCGACCACGCTTTGGAATGAAGGCGAAAGGCGGGGTTGCATGGTCAAATCCCCTCCCCGATCAACCGAAACCGCGGATTTTCCTGATAGAAGAGGGCCAGGGCATCGGGGTCGGCGATGCCGTCTTCCGCCGGATCAAATTCGGGCAGATCGCCCGCATCCGGCTCCCTGTCGCTGTCCTGCTCCTCCGGTTCCTCGCCGGCATCCACCTCGCCGTCGATGACGGCACCGGCGTGGCGGGAGAATTCCTGGTTGGGCCATGCGTTCGACCATGCCAGAGACGGCTCGCAATCCTCCCGATCCACTCCGAGCGCGGCGAGGCGATCGAGAAGATGTTGCGGCAGATCGGCCAGGAAGACGGATCCCTCCGGCGTCAGCGCGACCGGATGAAGGCGCGCCGAGAGCGCGGAGAGGAGGGCCAGCGCCTCCTCGCCCACGAGATGCGTGATGGTCTTCGGCGGCCGCCGCGTGTGGCGCAGCGGATAGCGTTCAGGATCGGGAAAAGTGTCGACGAGGGGGCGCGCGTCCGCGCGCCTTGGCTTGCGGGCCATGGTGCTGCCTCTTGTTAGGCGTTGCGACGCGCCAACAGAGAGGCATTCCACGGCCCACCTGGTGGCGGGAGGTTGGAACCTGAAACAAGAGCAGGCGCAGTTATTCGGCCGAAGCCTTATTACCTGCCCTCCCGCCATAGGAGGCGCATCCGGAAAAATCCGGGCGCAAAAATAGCCGCGATGACGACGCGGCCAGCCGCTTGTTCGGAGGTTCCACGCTCCAAGCGGCAGGGTGGCGCGATTTGCGCGGCGCGTCAACAGCATGACACGGCATCGGCAAGATGCCGCCCTCTGTGACATGCTTCGCATAGCACTCGTAGATTTTTTATTGCAAAGGCAAGCTCAGGATAAGCAACGCGGCTTTTGATGTGATCAACATGGAGCCGAACCTGTTTCGCCGAAGCACCACACATTCCACACCGCGATTTGGCGTTCCGTATCACTTCGACGCGAAGTTGGAGCCATTCTTTGGTTGTGTAAAAGCGTTCCGCTGGAAGTTTCGCTAGCACACCCGCATGCTCTGGCTGAGCCGCCTCTTTTGATACGGGCAAATCCCAAGATGCATTGTATTTTATTTGCTTAGCCCTCGACGCTACACGCGCCCGTAGACCGCCGCGCTTACAAACGGCAGATCGCTGTCGCAACACGCATCGTGAAATCACGAATGATTTTAAATCAAATGTATTCCGCTCGGATAACGTCCGATTTCGCAAATATACTGACATTGTTGTATTTTTTACACGTTCTGGAACGTTTATTTCTTGAGAGAACCCCATTGACGAGACGATGCGGTCGAAGACATCAGAAGAACGATCCCCCGCGACAGCGGGTACGCAATAATCCGCACGCACGAAAGCCGCGTGTAGCTCGGTCAGCATAACGATTTTCATATCCGTGGCTCCGAGCAGCCACCACCCATGCCCGCGAAGAGCACGACGGTAATGCGATCATCGAGCGCGAAGGGGGCGTTCATTCCGCTGCCCCTTTGTGCTTGGAGGCGTCGAATTTTGTTGCCTCATTCCCCCACCCGTCCCAGCCGGGACGGGATTGACGCGAGAACAGATCCGCCCGCGCGGCATGCGGCGCGGCCTTTTCGACCATGGCGAAGAATTCTTCCGGCTTGCGGCTGTGCTCGCGGGCGATCCCGTCAAAGATGGACGGAAAGGCCGCGTGGCGAGGATTCCCAGCGGTGGCAACGATCACGGGTTCATGCATGGTCCTGGCGCGATATCCGGGACCCATGCGCACCTTTCCGGCCAGCGTCGTCTTCCGCCAGATGATCGATGTCTTATAGGTGAAGCCCCAGGCGTCGAGCACGCGCTGGCGTGCCGCCGGCGGGATCCATTCGCAGCACCACAGAAGAAGAAGGCAGTCGCCCCGGGCGAGATCGCCGACGCGCAAGGCCTCGATCTGGGCAAGCGACATGGTGGCGTAATGCGCCTTGGCGGACTTCCCCTCGCCCGCCTCTGAATAAAGCTCGAAATCCCAAGGCGGGTCTGCGGCGATCAGGTCATAGCCGAAGGTCCGCAAGGCGCCGAATTGCCAAGGCGCGCTCATGCCGCCATCCTGCATTTTTGTGTATCGCTACACACTTTCCCATTGACCGCGCCCGCCTCGTTGTGTATCAATACACACACAAACAACGGGGCACGAGAATGGGTCGCAAGGGCAAATCCAACCAGCCGCGCATCATCCGGCAGATGCTGGAACAGGATGGGTGGCAGGTGGTCCGCAAGGGCCCGGGCGATCACCTCCAGTTCAAGCGCCCCGATCAGCAGGGCCGCGTGACCCTGGACATGGGCGCCCGCGAGATACCCACCGGGACCCTGCGGTCCATCTACAGGCAGGCGGGGTGGGACTGGTGAGGGGCACCCCCCTCCCCTCACCAAAAGACACAGGAGCAGGACATGGCACACGCGATCGGCATCATCCACGAAGAGACCGGCACCTTCGGGATCTCCTTCCCCGACTTTCCCGGCTGCATCTCCGGCGGCACCACCCTGGATGATGCCATCGCCAATGGCGCACAGGCCCTTGCCTTCCACGTCGAGGGGATGGTGGAGGATGGTGAGGCGCTCCCCGAACTGCGGTCCCTGGATGGGATTCGAACCTGTGAACCCGAATGGGTCGAGGGCGGCATCGCGGTCGCGGTGCCGGTCGAACTGCCCGGCAAGTCGGTCCGCATCAACATCTCGGTGGACGAGCGCGCCCTGGAGCGCATCGACCGCGCCGCCCAGGCCGAGGGCAAGACCCGCTCGGGCTACCTGGTGGAAGCCGCCCTCGCCCACGCCCGCACGCAGATTGGCGAGGGGGGAACAAGCATCGTCAATCGGCCCGCGCGTGCGGTCGCCGCGCCCCGCAAGGCCGCCAAGAAAGCCTGAGATAAAGCCTGACATCACGCGCCCTCGCCGAATTGGTCGACGAGGTCCACCTCGCCCTCCGTAGGCTCAGGCAACGCGGCCATGCCGGCCCCGGCGAGCCGAGGCAGCACGGGTGCCCCCTCGGGGCGCGGGGCATAGATGAGCTTGGCGCAGGCGCGGCAATAAGAGCCCACGCCCCGCACCCGCGCGCCGCACATCAGGAGATCAGCCCCCCATCCACCGCCCACCGGCCGGCGGCACGCACCGGCCTCGATATCCGCCAGCCGCACGGGCTTATCCGGCGGCAGGAAGGCGGCGCGAAAGGCGCGAAAGCGCTCCACATGGGTCAGGCGATCACCTGTCGCGACCGGCTGGGCGGGAGGAACGGCGCGCGCGCCGCGCGGTGCAGCCCCAAGGCCTGACGTCTTAAGGCCCGCCGCCCCAAGGCATAGCTCCTTGGCACCCGGCGGCACGGCTCGCGCCTTTCCCACGGCCCACGTCTTGCGGATCTCGACGCGCTGCGCAGGCTCTTGCGCCATGGGCTGCCCCCGCTTTCGCGCCACCCGCACCTGCCCGCATCCCGGCTTCACCGCCGATTCAAGCCCAAGCCGACGCGCACGCCCGATGACGGCGTTGCGCGTGGTGTCCGCGCGACCAGCCTCAAGGATCGCGAGCGTGATCTGCGAAAAGGCCTCCCCCGCCGCGAGGCCGCGGGCAATCAGATCGTCATAAGGCTCCCAAGACGCTTTCATGCCGCCTCCCCTTCATTGGCGAGCGGTGCCCGCAGCAGATCGTCGAAATCCATCCCCGCCGGCGGCCAGGCGATGGCCACATGCGGCACGGTGGCGGCGTGGCGGCGCCGGGCGCGCTCCATGGAAAGACCGGTGGCGACGGGGTCGCTGTCGCCGTCGCCCAGCAAGGTCAGGCGCTGGATTTCCGGCGGCACGAACATCGCGGCGCTGTCGAAATCCGGCTCCGCCCCGGGCACCTTGCTGGCGCGCGTGCGGCCGCGCGCGTCCGTGGCGGTGCGCGTCGGATGCGCCACGCGGTCCAGGGCCTTGCCGGCGAGATTGCCGAGGTCGACCCCGCTCACGAATTCGGTGCGCCGCAGATCCTCGCCCGCCCCCGAAAGCGCCGTCCAGACCGCGCACACGGTCTCGATCCCCTCGCCCGCGATCTGCGCCACCGGCGCACCGCTCGCGGCGCGCACCAGCAGGATGCGATTGCCCTGTTTCGAGCCGCGCACCTTCTTAGCCGGCAGCACCTCTCCCGTGTCGGGATCGACGATTACCGCCTTGCCCTTGGGCTGGCTGAGATCGAGCCAGGTGGTGTGAAGCCCGGCGAAACTCCCGTCGGCATCGGTGATCGCCGCCACCATGGCCGGGCCACGATGAATGATGCGGGCGCATGTGCCGCCCCGGCCGTCGGGTTCGCGGCCGTGGAAATAGGGCGCGATGGGCATGAAGCGCAGCGGCGCGAACGGCGGCAGCTTGAGCCGCCGCAACGCGAAATAGGCCTGCACCGGCGTGCCATTGGCCGGCTTCGCGCCAAGCCAATGGGCATAGAGTGCCCCCCGCTCCTCTTCGCGATAGCGGTTCGATTTGGCCTCGCGCGCCGCTTCCTTTGCGCGGTGCTCTTCGGCCCGCGCCGCCAGGTCTTCCGGGCTGGCGCGCGTGCCCTCCCCGCGCGGCGGCTTGCGCCCCGTGAGCGTCTCGCACGCGCCGAGAAAATCCGCCCCGTCGAGATATTGCACCAAAGCGATGGCATCCCCCCCGCGCCCGGAGCCCCGGCAGATGAAGACGTTCTTGCGCACATTGATGCCGAACCGGTCCGTGCCGCCGCATACGGGGCATGGCCCCATGCGTTCCACCGCACCCTTGCCAAGGCGAATGCCGCGCCTGTCCACCACCTCGGCGACGGTGACGGCGCGCGCCTCGTTCACCACCTCGGCGACGGTGACGGCGCGCGCCTCGTTCACCCAGGCGTCGAAATCGGGATCGCGCTCAGACATGTGCGGCCCTCCCCATTTCGGCCATCAGCGCGCGTTCGCGCGGCGACCACACGCGCCCGTTGGCGGCTCGGCCAGCCAAGGCCCGGCGCACCCAGCGGCGCGACAGGCGCAGGCAAATGGCGATCTCGCCCACCGTGTAGCCGCGCGCGGCCATGCGGCGCGCAGCCGGGGCGCGGCGGCGGAAATAGCCGGGGCGGTGCACCACCAGCACCGGACGGGGCGAGAGCGCGCGCATGGGCTACACCGCCGCCAAAACGTCGCCGCGCCAGACGAACGGCGCGCGATCGAGGTCCACCACATCGCGCGGCGGCTTGTGGTGGCGCATCAGTGCGGCGAGCAGGCCGAGGCTTCCGGCGATGCCGTCCAGCCGGCGGAAATCCGGATTGTTGGCGCTGATGCTCTTGCGCGCCGCGTCATAATCCGCCGCAAGCTCCGCGACGAAGGACAGGCGCACGCCTCCCTTGCGCTTGTGGCCGCTGGCTTTCTGTCCGCTCCCCATGATCGCCTCCCCTCGCCAGTCGTCAGACCGCGCGCAAATTCATCTGCGCGGCATTCATGGGGGCGGAGGCATTGACCGCGCCCGCGCCCTTCACGCTCGCGAGGCCGGCGCGCATGTGGCGCAGGGAGACTTCCTGCTCCGCCAGCGAACGGTCGATCAATTCGGCCTCGGCGGGGGTGACCGTGTGGTCGGCGAGGGCCTGGGCAACCAGGACGCAGGTTTCCGCCGACCGGCGGAGCACCTCGGAATGGCGGTCCAGCAGGCTCGCGGCGGATTGGGCGGCGACCTCGTCGGTGAGCCGGCGCCCATTCACTTCCGCCATCACGGTGGTGACCACCGGCACGCCGCAATCCGCCTCGAGCGCCAGGGCGGCGGCAAGGTCGATCACGTCGCTGTCGCCCGCGCTTTGCCAGCGCGAAACCTCGGTCTTGGAGCGGTTCGCCACCTCGCCGGCGCGCACCACGCCGCCGCAGATCTTCACCAGATCCCGCGTGGCCGCCTTGATGCGATGGAACCATTGTTCATTCAGGGGCCGCGCGTCGCTCATGGGTCATCCCTTCTGTCAAGCGGCAAAAGCATTCCCATGTCGGGAAAACGCAGCGCGTTTTCCCGTACCGGGAACGGTTTCGGTGGTGTCTTGTGGGTGGCGTCAGATCACGGGGGCGGCGTCGCCCTCACAGGGACCGGAGGCTCGGAATGGGTGAACGACGGCTTGCATCTGCGGAGGAGGTGCTCTTCCGCAATTTCCTGATTGAACTCGCGAAGGCCTGCGCCCGCGACGCCGTTAGGGCTGACCCCGGCGTCAGGCCGCGCCTGCTCGACGTCGTTCAGAACATCATCCCCAAGCTCACGGCCCAGATGAAAGCCGACCCGTCCATCGTCGAGCAATTGCAGGCGCTCTCCGGGGAGATCCAGGCAATCGCCCTGTCCGGCCGCCCAATGGGAAAACCGCTCGGGCATGGTCACCGCCGCGCGCAGCAGGATGCAGGCGTAGCTGCGGGAAAGCCCGACAGCGGAGCGAAGAATTGAGGCGGGCACATGATCAAGGGCGGCGGGCAATGGCACGTCAATGCGCAAATGCCCCTCGGCGGCCGCGAACGTGTCCCGCCCCATCAGGGCGGCAATCTCCTGGAGCAGCGCAGCGCGCTCGGACGGATCATCCGCCATCCGGGCAAGGCTGGCCCAGCCCTCATCGAGGTGTGGAGCGTTCATGCCTCGACCTCCGAGGGAGGGGATGGGGCGAAGAGCGCCGGGTGGAACTCTATTAGGAATTGGACAAACGCATGACCAAAGCGATTTTCGGCGAACTCACCAACACGCTGTTTTTCTTGGGTGTCTCCAAGGTCTATGGCGACCTTGCGGGCGCCGCGAAGAAGAAGCGGCTCACCGAAAGCGATATCGGCGACGTGGAGCGGATCGCCCTCATTGATCTGAGCAAGGCCAGGGCGGCCATACCCGAATTCCCTGACGGCGGCGAAGAGGCAATCGAAGCCGCAGAAGCGCTCCTTCGCGAGTTCTTCCATGCAGCGAAGCAAGCTCGGCGTGGGGGCAAAACTTGATGCGATGTACGCATCCCATTTCTTACGATCGCTCATGCCGCGACCTCCGCGTGAGGAGCCTTCGACACCACAGCGCCGGTTTCCGGATCGCGCCGGCCGGTGAAGGTCTTGGCCAGGGCAGCCTCGGGCAAACCCCATTCGGTGTTGACGCGCCGGGCGGCTTCGCCGAGTGCCGCGCACAGGTCGCGGGCATAGTCCGTGTCGGCAAACGAGATGCAGGCCGAGCACGTATTGTCTGTCCCGCTCCCGGCGAAGAGAGAGAGCCCAAGCCCGTCCCGATGCGGGTTCAGGAATAGGAATTTCGTGGAAACCGACCAGTTGCGGCCCCAGAAATGGGCGGCCATCAGCACGCGAGGATCATCAGCCATGTCGCACACCGATCTGATCAAGGATTATGGACTTCATCTTGACGATGGGGCAGCAGGCCGGGTGGTTGGATGAGGGCGGGAACGTCATTTGCCCGGACCTCCGGTTTGACGGATGACAGCGAGGAGCGTCGGCGGAAGTGGCGCTCCGATGGAAGGCTCCCGAACGGGCAATATTCGAAGCTTGGCGATATCGCAGAGATCCGGGCTCATGCCGCGCGCCCCAGCTTGAGGGGCGGCGGGAGATGCCAACCTGAAGATCGGATCGAAGGAGAAGAAATCATGAGCGAGATGACGGACAACGAGTTGCGCGGCCGGATCATGACCTTGGAGACCATGGTCGTGACCCTGCTCGGCCACATGGCGGCGCACACCAGCGATCCTGCACAGTTCACCGCGCAGGTGATGGACAACACCGAGACCATGCTGCACCGCGCGGCAAAATCGGCGCCAAAGGAGATGGAGACCACCGTGCGGTTCGCCCTCGGGAGCTTCGAAGCGCTTTCCGGGCAGGTGCTGGCGCATGTCCACCGATATGCGGTGCCAAAGGGACGAGGCTGAAAGACAGCGCTTGAGCTTCATGCCGCGACCTCCGAGGGAGAGGATGTCGAGCCGCTTTCATGCTCGCGCATGAATTTCAGGGCTCTCTCGGCCAGCCGAAGACTCGGCACACGGCCCTCGCGAACCTGAAAAACAAAATTCGGATCACCCACCGCGTCGCGGCCGAAGCGGGTGGGCCTCATGCCTGAGCGATCAAGGTAAGCGTCCAGCTCGGCTCGGAATTGATCGGGTGTCATCATGGAACGGGAGATTATAGGAAAATGCCTATCAAGCAAGAGGCTAAATCCTATTCGCCTTCGCTGTCGGATTTTTCCTACACTTCGCCCATGGATACGGCGCGTGTGAAAATTCTCCAGCAGGTGGCTGAGCGCAGGTTGAACCTGTCCGAGCTATCGAAGCAACTCGGCAAAAACCATGCGTATTTGCAACAGTTTATAAAGCGGGGTGTTCCCGCTGAATTACCCGAAAGAGTGAGAGAACAACTTAGCTCGCTGCTCGGCATTGATGAGGATGAATTGCGCGCCAACCCGAGACGCCAAGACCCCCCAGAAAGCGACAACGTCGGCGATGAAGATGCGCTGGTGGCGATCCAAAAGCGGAAACGGCGTAGCCTTGAGCCAGGGGAGATTCTGGAAATCGACGTCCGCGCCGGTCTCGGAAACGGCGGCTACGGCACTGAGGTAATGGTGGACGGCGAGGTCGCCGACGGAGTGCGTGCAACTTGGCGCCTCCCTGTGGACTTCGTTCGGGCAGAGCTTCGCTCGCGCGAAGCCGAACTCGAAATTCTCCCGGTCGATGGCGATTCCATGATGCCAACGCTGATGCCAGGCGACAGGGTGATGATTAATCGGCGACAGAACACCCCCTCATCGGACGGCTTGTATGCAATCGGCGGACCTTACGGGGTGCAAATAAAGCGGATTGAATACATTCAAGGCACTCAAGATCCCATTATGATAAAAGTGATTTCCGACAATCCACTACACTCGGAGCGCGAATTGCCTGCGGATGAGATTCATGTGATCGGGCGGGTCGTCTGTCGAATTTCACGCATGTAGACTGGCTTTTAGGGGGGCGATGCGATGGGCGCGACTAACGGAAGTTATGGGATATTAGCCGCCATTGCGTTGACGCTATTAGCGCCAGCGGCATTTTCCTTACTTTCAAAGAGCTTCGTTTCATTCCTTACGTCCGCGGTTCTTTTATCTGCTTCTGTTTTTATTTTCATCTTCGCGAAGACCTCCTTCGAACTCATCTTGAGTTCTGTCATTTATGTTGGCGCGCTGATCTCCGCATCGGTCATTTTCATCGGCTATAGAATCGAGCGCGCTATTCGAGAGACGCGCCCAACAACTCCATCCCCAGCCGAACGCCCCGCGCTCACCCGAGAACAGGCGCTTGACGATTTTATCGCCAGCCGGGGAAGCAGACCTCCTCAGGCCGAACCGCATGCCCCACCCCCAAAGTCGGATGCAGAGTGGGAAGATCGCGTCCCGAGCCAAACCAAAAAGCCTTGGCTTTCGCCCGGTGCGACATAGCTGGATAGCGCAATAGGATTTTGCCTATTGACCTAGGATAGGACTATTCCTACAGTACCCCCATCCACCCGATGGGGAGCACCAATGTCCGACATCACCTATCCGGCCCAGCTCACGGCCGGCGCCGATCCCCGCGAGGATCTGCCTGTCTCCGCTGTGGAACAGGCCCGGCGGTCCCTGGCCCGCTGTCTCGCCGAAGAGGCGGCGCGGCGGACGGAAGACGAGGTCTCGGTTCCCCATCCGTGCGAGATTTCCCTCTCGTTTCGCGATTGGTGCCTGCGGCATGGCGTGACGCCCGAAGACCCGATCTTCGTGGCGTCCCTCACTCTCGCCATCCGCAATTACACCGCGCATGCCCTGCGCGTTGCCCAGCACCGCAGCGGACTTCTGGCCAGCGAGATGGCCGGCCTGGGTGCCGCAAATGCCGGCGCCGCGCGCCCCTTCATCCGGCCACCCGGTCAGAAGCCGGGAACGCCGAGCGATTTGCCGATGGCCGCAATAGCCGCTGAGCCAAGCGCGGATGCACCCGCCTTACTCCCCTCCGATGCCGCGCCCTTCGCCCAGGCGACGACCTTGGCTCCCATGGACGTCGACGGGTCCAACGGGTCCGGCTTATCCAGCGACGCCCAGGCTTTTGGCGTCAATCCGGCGTCGCGGGCGCCGAACTGATGCGCCGCCCCATCGATATAGCCGTGGCGCAAAAGCCAGCGGATCGTTTCGATCCCCTCCTGGACGCGCGGGTCCGGCGTCTCCGAGAACTCCGCCTCAAATGCGGCGAGTGTCGGCCCGCCCTCTCCGAAAAGATCGGAGAACAAAAGGAACTGCCGGCGCGGATGGGCAGCGTAGAGCTTCCCCAGGGCGTGCAGCGTCTGCGCCTTGAAGCGAAGGATGTTGTCCGGCTCGTTCACAGCCGCATCCCCGCAGTTTTACCCATTGATGCTCTCCGGCAATTGGTGTGTCGGCGGGTGTCAGGGCGCGGGCCGATTCGCGTCGGCTCGCGCCCACCTATCTACAACCAGGATTTGCACCCGGCACAAGACAGCACCGCGCCTTCGGGCGGGCGGGTGCACCATGTCTGAAGCCCTCGCCCGCATCTGCGCCCTGGCGCAGGCCATCGCGCGGCATCGCCATGAGACGGGCCTGTGCACGCGCGACGATCTGATCGAAGCCGGGTTCACACGCGCGGAAATCGATGCGCACCTCGCCGCCGCGCGCGCATGCCTTTCCGAACCACCCGTGATCGCAGCGGGCGCCATGCGCCCGGCGGCGCACATCCCCAGCTTTCAGCCCTCGGGAGCGCCCCGCCGCGCCTTTCCCCGACAGATGACCTTCGCCGAGGCGGCGGCGTTCCAAGGAGCACATCCGTGAACATGTCCGACATCACCTATCCGGCCCAGCTCACGGCCGATGAGGCGCACACGCTGAAGCGGGCGTGTGCCGGCCTTCAGGCCAGCCTGGCCGATGCCGAGGAAGAGCTCGGCGATTTCACCGCATGCGCCGATTATCTACCCGCGCAGGAAGCCCGGCTCGCCGGCGCCGCCGAAGGCACCACCCTGCGCCGGGAGATGGACGAGGCCCTGGGCGAGGCGCAGGTGGAGGCGACGGACGATGCCCGCGCCTTCCTCGCCGCGCTCGATGCCCTCGCCGCCCGCATCGCCAATGTGCGCGCCGAGTTCGTCGCCGGCCTCACCGCCGCCGCCGCGGCGGAAGCGCCCGAAG
This sequence comes from Roseixanthobacter finlandensis, assembly GCF_043195105.2. Classification (NCBI taxonomy): domain Bacteria; kingdom Pseudomonadati; phylum Pseudomonadota; class Alphaproteobacteria; order Hyphomicrobiales; family Xanthobacteraceae; genus Roseixanthobacter; species Roseixanthobacter finlandensis. Next base: position 2,821,946 of record NZ_CM195536.1, read on the forward strand.
CGGAGGCCGCCTGACATGGCCGCCCCCTGCACCACCCCCTTCCTCCCCGCCCACAAGGGCGCGCTCTATCCCGGCGACGTGGTGCGCCTGGAAGAGACGCTCGCTCTTCCCGCCGGCTGCCCGCTGAAGCAAGGCCACATCTACACGGTGCTGCGGGTGGACGGCCTGCTGCACGACATGCACACCTGCCTCGTCCTGGCTGGTGCGGAAACCTGGACCCCCTTCGCCTGGCGCTTCGCGCTGGTGGCGCGCGGCCCGCATGCACCGGTCGCGGAAGCCTCGGCACAGGGCGCCGAGGAGGCGCGGGCCATCGTGGAGCGCATGACGCAGGTGATGCGCGAGCGCGAGCGCGAAACCGGCGCCTGCGACCGGCACGATCTCGCCCGCGCCGGATTCACGGCCGCCCAGATCATCGAATATGCCGATGAGGCCCGCGGCCTTGCCGGCGCGCCCAGCCAGCAGGTGGCGGCATGACCGCGATCATGACCCCCCGCATGGTCCGCCGCGCCGCCGGCCTGGGCGCCCTCCTTGGCGCGGGAGTGGCCGCTTTGGTGGCGCACCTCCACGGCATCGACCGGCCTTCCTTCGCCTTTGCCGGCGCCCTGTGGGGCGCGGCTATCGTCTTGACCGCCGCGGGCGCCCGCCTCCCCACCTGGCGGCGGTCGAGCCGGGGGAGGCGCGCATCATGATGCTGCTGGCCTCCCCCGGATTTTCCCCCCTGCCCGGTGGCACGCCGCTGGAACGCGTCGCGCGCCTCGTCTGGTGCGCCTCGCAGGAACTGCTGCACGCGGCCCGCACCGGCCAGCGCGCCCAGGCCGGCGCCATTGGCGCATGGCTATGCGCCACCGCCTCCGCCCCCACCTGCCCGGTCCGGCTCGCGCGCACCATCAACCGGACGATGGCGATCGCCCGCACCCACCTCGGCGGCGTCGCTCCCGCCTTTGAGCCCTGCCAGGGCGACGACGGGGAGGCCGCATGACCAACGATCAATCCCAGCCGGCCCGCACCTGGTGGCCGGAATTCCTGGTGGACGAATCCATGCCGGCGGGAAAGGCGCACCCGACGGAATGGATCGCGGGCGCCCTCGTAGACGGCGACGGCGTTTGGGGTTTCATGGTCGGCGGGGCCGTCTCGAAAGTGACCTCTCCGGACGATGACGACCCGGCTGACGTCTATGCGGTCCCGGTTTTGCTCGACGAACGCGTGGATTTCACGTGGAGCGAGCCGCGCGGCCGGCGCGAGGTCACCATCTATCCCGATGGAACCTATCGTGTTGAGGGCGTGCCGCCCGCCGACTTCACCAATTGCTGGGAGTTGGGCGAGCCCGAAAGCTGCGCCGATACCCTTGAGGCGTTCGTGCGAGAGTTCGCATCGCCCTGGGGAGGCTTGGACAAGCCCGAGGTCATCACCGTTCATTTCATCAAATGGGGTGGTGACGAACCCTTCCGCCTCCAATTGGTGGATGGCGCGCCCGCGTTCGTCCCCGTGAAAACGGGAGACTCGGCATGAACCCGGCCGGTGAAAACCCCTGGATGCAGACCGCCAGCGGCCGGGCATTCGACCTGGTGGCGCCCACAGCCGCCATGGTCGATCTCGGGCACGACGTGCCCGGTGCCCTCGCGCGCATCTCGCGATTTGGCGGGCATGTGCCCTCCGGCTCCTATTCGGTGGCGCAGCATTGCGTGCTCGGCGTGGACGCCATTCTTGCCGCCGGCGCCGCCGACGGGTGGCACGTGGCCCAGGCGTTCCTCCTGCACGATGCCCACGAGGCCTATATCGGCGACATCACGACGCCGATGCAGGATGCATTGGCGCAGGTCGCCGCGCAGATCGCGCCGGACGCCGCCGACGCGGCGCCCCTGATGCGGACCGTGATCCGCGAGATGAAGCGGCGCTGCGACGGCGCCATTCACGAGGCCGCCGGGCTGCCCTGGCCCCTGCCGAAGCATATCCATGCGCAGGTGAAAGCCTGGGATTTGGCCATGCTCGCCACCGAGCGCCTGCACCTCATGCCGCGCGCGCCGAGGCCCTGGGACCCGGTCGTTGAGGCCGCCCAGCCCGTCCGCCTGCGCGGCCGCATCCAGATCTGGCCATGGCCCCGCGCCGCCGACGAATGGAGCATGCGCTTGCGCACCCTCTTCCCCCACGCCGCCGCGCGCGCAAGCGCCTGACAGGAGAGCCCACATGTCCGTTCGCATCATCCGCAGCTTCCTGCAAACCCTCGGGCTCCTCTCCCGCGGCAAGCTGGAAGAGAAGCTCAACGAAGAAATGGAACGCGTCCTTGAGGCGCTCGACCAGCATCCCGAAGACAAGGCGCAGGCCACCGTCATCCTCGAAGTGGAATTCACCAAGCTCGGCGATCGCGTGGACTGCAAGCCGACGGTGAAGGTGAAACTCCCGAAGGAAAAGGCCTTCGCTTCAACCACATTCTGGCCGCTAGAAAACGGCCTCAGCGTCCAGCATCCGAGCCAGACCGACATGTTCGGCCCTCGTCCCACCGCGCGCGACGACGCGCGCGACTTCGCCTGACCCTCCTCACCCTTAAAACGGAAGTCCCGATTATGACGGAAGAAACCACATCGCCGGATGCCGCGCTCGTGTCCCTGCTCGCCCCGGCGGGCGGCGCGCCCTATTTCGGATCGCTCGATGGCGATGCCATCGACCGCATCAAGACCCTCGCCGCTGAGGGCACGAAGCCGGAAATCGTCCTGATCCCCACGGAGGGCCTCGGCCGGGGCCTGCCGCCGCGCGTGCCCATCCTGTGGGATCGGATCGACCAGGCGCCCATCTCGCTGAAGGCGCTCATCGAGGAAGCCCGCCCGCCCATGCCTCGTGTGGGCACGGCGACCACGGACACGCTCGCCTCCTTCATCGACCTCGTGAACCGGCACAAGGACGATGGTTCCGTGATCTTCGCAGCGACCTCCCATCCGGGGCTGAAGCTCACGGCCGTTCTTGATTATCACGCGCTGGACGGGACCGCCCGTGAGGGCAAGCACCGTGTTGCCTATACCTTCCCGCTGACCGAAGAATTCAAGGTGTGGGTCGCCGGCGACGGCAAGGCCATGAAACAGGCCGAGTTCGCTTTGTTTCTAGAAGAGCACGTGGCCGAGCTGGCCTCGCCGCGCGATGGCGAGTGCAGCGAGTACGAGCCCAAGTTCAAGGCCCAGTTCGGCGCGCCGAACGAGCTGCTGGACCTTTCCCGCTCGCTTGAGGTGAACGAGGGCTCCAAGGCCAAGCAAAGCTTCAACCCGCAGACCGGTGAGCGACAGGTGGCCTTCACCGCCGAGCACACGAATGCGGCGGGCGATCCCATCGACATTCCCGGCATCTTCATGATCTCGGTCGCGCCCTTCGTTTCCGGCGATTCCGAGCCGCCGAAAATCCGCATCCCCGCGCGCCTGCGCTACCGCCTGATAGGCGGCGCCATCACATGGTTCTATCAGCTCTATCGGTGGGAATATTTCCTGCGCGAACGGGTGCAGATCGACCTCGCCGAGGCCGCGAAAGAGACCGGGTTGCCCGCCTTCGAGGGCGCGCCGGAAATGGCGGCCTGACATGGCACGGGCCGCGAAACAGCTTGAGGCGCGTCGCCGCGCGTTGATCGCGGCCTATGCCCGCGCCCGCAAGGGCCACAGCGCGAGCGCCAGGATTTCCCGGCGCCTCGCCACCGTCACCTGCGACCTGCTGCGCGCGGAAATCCGCGCCGCCAGAAACCACCCCACGGTGGCGACGCGGGAACCCGACCTCTTCAGTGATCGAGCCGCAGCATGAAACTCACCCTCACGCGCGATGCGCTCCTCGCCGGCATCGACCGCATCGTGAAGCTGGTGGAAGCCCGCAACACCATCCCCATCCTCAGCCACATCAAGGCCGAGACGCGGGACGGCGCGCTGCACCTGACCGCCACCGACATGGACATGACCGGCGCCACCCGCGTGCAGGCCGAGATCCAGAACGACGGCGCGCTCACGCTGCACGGCAAGACCTTGCGCGATTTCGTGCACAAGCTGCCCGCCGGCTCCCATGTGAGCTTGGAATTGGCCAAGGCGGGAACGGTCACGGTGAAATCCGGCCGCACCCGCGCCACCTTGCCGACGCTGGATCCCACCGATTTCCCGGACCCGCCCGGCGCGGGAACGACCCACAGTTTCGAGGTGCCGGCGAACACGCTCGCCAAGATGATCAACCGGGTGGCGTTCGCCATCTCCACCGAGGAGACCCGCTATTATCTGAACGGCATCTACCTGCATGTGGTGGCGCCGCCACAATGCGACAGGCCCATGCTGCGCGCCGTGGCCACCGACGGCCACCGGCTGGGGCAATACCAGGTGACCGCGCCGAACGGTGTGATCCGCGAGGGCGAAGGACCCTTCGCCGGGATCATCATCCCGCGCAAGGCCGTCGACGAGATCGCCCGCCTGCTGAAACCGTTGGGCGGCGAGAACGTCAAGATCGAGGTGGGCAAGACCTTGCTTCGGCTCACCGCCGGCGCCACCACGCTCGCCAGCAAGCTGATTGATGGCACCTTCCCGGATTATGGGCGCGTCATCCCAAGCGGCAACGCTCTCAAGGCCGTACTCGACAAGGCTGCTCTCGCCGGCGCCGTGGAGCGGGTGCGCGTGGTTTCCTCCGACCGGGGCAATGGGGTGAAATTCGCTTTCGACGCCGGTGCGCTGACGCTGTCGGTGGTCAACCCCGACACCGGCACAGCCGTCGACGAGGTGGAGGTGGAGTATTCGGCCGAGCCGTTGGAGATCGGCTTCAACGGCGCCTATGTCGGCGATATCTGCGCCGTGGCCCCGGGCGAGCGCCTGTGCCTGGCCATGGCCGACCCCGGCTCGCCCTGCCTGATCACGCCCGCTGGCGAGGACACCTCCTCGCTCTATGTCCTCATGCCGATGCGGGTGTGAGCGATGAGCAATCTCGAAGTGCAGGCCGAATATGGCTCAATCGTCCTTTACATGCGGAATCCGGACCCCGCTGGCCGGACCGAACGCGCCACCGTCTGCCACCTGACGCCGGCCGAGGCGCGCAGCCTCATCGAAGGCATCGGTCAGGAGACACTACGGGCCGAATACAACATCCGGCAGAAAGTGACCGCGGAAATCCAGGATCTGAAAGAGAAAATCGCAGCCCTCGAAACCCGCTTGCGCGAATTGGAAGGGGGCGAGCATGCCTGATTCCGAAATCGTCGGCCTGTGTGTGCTCGCCGCCGCCATCGGCGCGCTGCTGGGCATCATCCTGGTGAGCCGGGAGAACCGCCATGGCGGATAAGGCGAGCGCCCCGCCCAATGGCCCGATCGACCTCGCCGAGGTGCGCCGGCGCCGCGAGCGCGAGCGCTACGCAGCCCTCGTGATGAAGGCCTTCGCCGATCAGGAACACACCACAAAGCGCGACCATCTCGACCGCAAGGCCGAGGTGCAGATCGCCGCCCGCGAGAGGATCTGACCATGGCGGATTGGACCGACGCGACGCTGTTTGGGGGCCCGCTTCCGCGGCGCTGCACCAGTTGTCGCCAAGTGAAGGCGATCAATGAGTTCAACGTCGATCTCTCCAGGGCCAACGGACGAGGATATGTATGTCGTTCGTGCATTCGCGTCAGTAATGTTGATGTACCCAATCGCACAGAGCGTGCCGAAGCGAGAAGGCGCGGCGAAGCTTGGTGCCGAGATTGTGCCAAATGGCTTGCCATCTTCGATGTGAACCAAGGTCTTTGTCGCGAGCATCAGCGGTTAACCGATAGGCAGCGCTACGCCACGAACGAGGCTCACCGCGAACGTCGTCGGGCGCACGCGACTATGCGAAAGCGCGGCGTCGAGCCGGTACCCGCAGTTGCCCGCGAGTATTACCTCGAACTCTTTGAAGGCGGATGCGCGTACTGCAATGGCGTCGCTGAAACCTGGGATCACGTTGTCCCCGTCGCGAAAGGCGGGACAACGACCCCCGACAACATTCTACCTTGTTGCATCCCCTGCAACAGCTCGAAACGAGACCGCGATCTCGACGAGTGGCTGACAGCCACCGGACGGCAGATGCGCCTTATCGCCATCGAGCATCTCTCTCACCACCAGGTGCTATGATGGCGCAAAGAACTTCTATTGAATGGACCAGAGGGGCCGACGGTTCCCCAGGCGCGACGTGGAATCCCATCGTCGGGTGCTCCATCGTCTCGCCCGGCTGCACCAATTGCTATGCCATGAGCATGGCCCGGCGCATCGAGGCCATGCAGCCGACAACGCATTATGCCGGCACCACCCAGGTGGTGAACGGCAACGCTGTGTGGACCGGCAAGGTGGCGCTTGCACCCGAGCGCATCCTGACCCAGCCGCTACGCTGGCAGAAGCCGCGCAAGATCTTCGTCAATTCCATGGGCGACCTGTTTCACGAGGCCGTGCCGGTGGAATGGATCGACCGCACCTTTGCGGTGATGAACGATGCCACATGGCACGACTTTCAGGTGCTCACCAAGCGGCCCGGCCGCATGCGCGCCTATCTCACCGATGAGGCGACGAACGAGCGCATCGCCGACGCGCAGGTGAGCATGGGCCTCGACGTCCACGTGAACACGCCTGCCCGCAATATCTGGCTTGGCACCTCGGTCGAAGACCAGCACCGGGCAGATGAACGGCGCGAGGATCTCTCCGCGCTCGCGGGCGACCGCTGGCGCACCTTTGTGAGCTACGAGCCAGCCCGTGGCCCGGTGGACTGGACGGGATGGGAATTCCTCTCATGGCTCATCTCCGGCGGCGAGAGCGGCAACCGCGCGCGCCCCTCAGATCCCGACTGGCACCGCGCCGCCCGTGATTTCTGTGCCGCCCACGGCATCCCCTACCTTTTCAAACAGTGGGGAGAGTGGCTCCCACTTGGGCAGTCGGGATTTACGCAATGGACCGCTTTGACACGCGGAGATGGCACACTCATCTATCACGACATTTGGCGCGGCCACGCTCATTTCAACGATGGCGCCGGCGGCCCAGAAACGCACGTGATCGGCCCGGTGAAAACCCATAGCAGGGCCTCGTGCCTTTCGGCCAGAATCGGCAAGCGCGCCGCCGGCCGCTTGCTCGACGGCATCGAGTACAACGGAATGCCGGGGGCGCCGCAATGACCGCCCATTGCTGCGGATGGCGCGCGCTCTCCGTGATCCAGCCCTGGACCTGGGTGCTGGCGCACGGATTCAAGCCGGTCGAAAACCGGAACTGGCGCCCCGGCAATCCAGGCCTGCGCTTCCGGGGCGACGTGCTCCTGCACGCTGGGCAGAAGTTCGACAGCGACGGCTATGACTGGATCGCCGCGACCTTCCCGCACATCCCGCTGCCGCACCCGGACGCCTTCGAACGCGGCGGCATCGTCGGCCAGGCGCGCATCGTCGACGTGGTGCGCGAGATGGAATCGCCCTGGTTCTTCGGCCCCATCGGCCTCGTGTTCGCCGACGCCAAGCCCCTGCCCTTCCAGCCCTGCAAGGGCGCCCTCGGCTTCTTCAATCCCGCATGGGGGCCACCTTCGGCCGCGCCGGCCGCACCTGCACAGGAGACATTGCTGTGAGCTCGAATTTTCACGCGACGGCGGAATGGCATGCGGGCGCCGAGGCGATGCGGGAAGCCTGCAAGGCGCGGATCGATGCGGGCGCCCGTAAAGCTGAATTCTCACCCGACATGCGCCGGCTCGCGGAAGCACTGGTTGCCGACATCACGCACCTGATCGACGAGATGCAGATCGCGGCCCCGCCCGTTCCCGCTGCGGAACCGGCCGCCGATAAAAGCGCCCCGAAGGGATGGCGCATGGTGCCAGCCGAGCCGAGCCGCGAAATGCGCCTCGCCGTCTGGAGGGATCAATATCTCTTCTACGGCGCGCCGGCGACGGATGTGGAGGAACTTGCGCTTAAGCGCCTCAATGACGAGGAGCAGCGGCAGTTTGACATCAGGAGCTACCGCGCCATGCTCGCCGCCGCTCCGCCCGCTCCCGCCCCTGAGGGTTCAACCGACTGGACGGTTGGCGACAGCGAAACAGCGGGCGCGGTCATGCGTTATCTTGGCATCGGCACCGACCCATCGCTGGAGCCCTATGCCGACCGCCGCAGGGACAAGGTCGCGTCAATCATCTGCGCGGCCCGCGCTGCCGCCCTCGCCCAGGCCGAGGGCCATTCCACCCCCGCGAGCGTCCATGCAGCGGCGGAGATGTTATCGGCCCTGCAAGCCGTCTGGCAATATGGCACCTGTGCGGGAAGCTGTCAGATGGAGGGGGCGGACGGCTCATGCACCTGCCACAAGGTATTTGAGGCGATCCGCAAAGCGGAAGGGCGCCCCAACCTACTCACCCAACCCACGAACGATATCGAATACACGTGCCTGCCAAAAGATGAGCTCTTCGAGATGCTCGACGTCATCAACGAGATGGTAGGTTTCTGCTCCTGCCATATGCCCGCACTTCGATATTACGCCGTGGGAAATGCCGTTTGGGTTATTGCCCACCGGGCCGCTGGGAACGACGAAAAAGCGGACGGGCTGAAAACGCAGCTACTCCAGAACCGGGCCGCATATATCTCTTCGGTCACCCCCTCCAAAGGGGAGGTGTGAGAAATGGAGCGTCCACCGCCTTTCGACTGCGCCATCTGCGGGCGACACGTCGAGAACCGCTGGCCCGGGTCGAAGCAGGAATGGCCCCTCTCGCCCGTCTGCCTCTCCTGCGAGCGATGCTATGCGGCGCCACTGCCGCCGCGGGGCTCATTCCGAGATCGACGCCTAGCGCGCCAGATCAACGCGCTCGCCGAAGCGCTGGAAACGGCGGCGAAACACGCCCAAGCGACAAGGAATTATCATGACCAGCCGTGATTACGACAGCGCGCCGGTGGCGGACAGCCTCGATCTCGCCGGCGTGATCCGCGGTCTCGCCACCGACCTTGAAGGGATGCGGGCCAAGACCATCAGCCCCGCTGAAGGGCTGGCGCGCGCCGCCGTGGCGAAACAGCTTTTCAATGGGGTCAGGCTCTACCTGCAAGCGATGCACATGCTGGAGCGAGAGGCCAAGCCCGCCAACCGCGTCACCCTCGAAGGGGAGGCGTAAGCCATGACTGAGGGCATCATCTCCCCGTGGTCGCCGGAACGAGATCGCATCCGGCTCGCCGTGCTCGGCAAGCTGATCGAGGAATGCAACGAACTGGCGGGGCGCGCCGCACGCTGCATCATCCAGGGCATCGACGAACAGGATCCAACGAGCGGGCGCACCAACCGGGAGGAACTCGCGCGCGAGATGGCCGATGCGATCGCCTGTATCGAGACCGCAGAGACGCGCCTCGGAATACCAATCAGCAGCGACCGGATTGCCGACAAATACGACGGCTTCAAACGCTGGCATGCGATGATCGAGACCGGGGAGGCGTGAGCCATGGCCATCCGCACTATTGTCGCCCTCCTTCTCGCCCTCGCCATATGCGCCACGCTGGCGCCCGCCCACGCCGACCCCATCGCGCCAGGCGCGGTGCGCGTGGTCGACGGTGATACAATCGCCGTGGGAGCGGTGCGGTATCGCCTCGTGGGATTCGACACGCCCGAGAAAGGCGCCCGGGCCCGCTGCCGCGCCGAGCGCACGCTGGCCGCCAGGGCCACGCGCAAGCTCCGGAGGATCGTCTCCGGCGGTGGGCTCGACCTTTCAGCCGTCCCCTGCTCTTGCCGCCCAGGCACGGCCGGCACACGCGCCTGCAATTTCGCCCGCCCCTGCGGCGTGCTCACCGCAGACGGGCGAGATGTGGGCATAACCCTGATCGCCGCGGGCCTCGCCCGCCCCTATCCCTTCGACTGGCGCCACCGCCCCGCGCCGGCGCACTGGTGCGGGAGGTGAGGATGGCGCTTCGCTTCTCCGTAGAACCGCGCGACATTCCCCCGGAAAAGGCGGCGCGGCGGCTGCATCTCACGCTGGCAGAATTTGATGCCGTCCGCGGCCGGCTGGAAGGCCGCGGGTTCCCGAGGCCAGATCCCGACACGGGAATGTACGATACCAAGGCCATCGACGCTTGGATGGATCGCCGCTCGGCCTTGACGGCGCCGCTGCAGTCGCGCGACGCTCGGGAGGTGGCGCTTGGCCGCATCGCCAACCTGTGAGCGTCCCGTGGGGGCAGACAAGATTCGCTATCTGGTGTTCGTGAACGGACGCTGGCGCTGGCGCCCCACCCGCACCATGCGCGCGCACGGCTTTCGCCTCATCAGCTTCGGCCCGGAACTGACATCGGCCGATCGCGCGAAGGCCATCCATCTGAACGACGAATGGGACCGCGCGCGACGCGGCCTGGCGTCCGAGCAGCCGCGGCGCGCCTTTCCGCATGGCAGTGTGGGAGACGGCTTCCTACGCGCCGTCGCCATGCGCAAGCTGGATCGAAAGGAAAAAGGGCTGCCTTGGACGCCCGAGCAAGAAAGCCGGGACGATTGGGCGCGGGCCTGGAAATGGATCGAGCCAGTCTATGGCGACGTGGATCCCCGCACCATCCAGCCCGAAGAAATGCTCCCCTTCAGAGCCAAGGTGGCCGAGCGGGTTTCCGAAAGCGAGGCGTTTCGCGTCATCAAGGTCTGGCGGGCGCTTTGGAAAAAGATGGCTGTGATGGGCTATTGCGACCGGGATCGCGATCCCTCGCTCGCCACCTCCAATTCCGCACCACCGCCGCGTGCCGGCGCATGGACCGACCATGAGGTGAAGCGCCTGGTCCAGCGCGCATGGCGCCGCGGATACCGCGGGCTGGCGGTCTGCATGGCGATCGCCTGGGATACCCAGCTCTCGCCGGTGGACGTGCGGCGCTTGACGCGAGCGCAGCGCATGCGCGATTCGGGCGGCAGCTATTTCAGCCTCGGCCGGGCGAAGACCGGGCGCGCAGCCGCAGGGACGCTCACGCGCTGGTCGGAAGCATTGCTTGACGCCTATCTCGCCGGCCAAGGATTCGAGGCGCTGGAAACCTCACCCCTTTTCAGGACGCGGCACATTGCGCCGACCAGCAAGGGCGGTCGCGCTTGGCTGCCTCGGCCATATACCAAGGACAAGCTCGGCAAGGACTTCTCGACGATCCGCGCCGAGGTGTTCGGCGTTGCAGAGCGCCGTCAGCTCGCCGACATGCGCCGCTCCGGCACCATCGAGGCCTTCGCCGGCGGAGCGAGCCCCGGCGGGGTGTCCACCAAGATGGCAAACACCCTCGCTGCATCCACGCGCCTGCAGAAGACGTACAACCCCGTCCACATCGCCACCGTGCGCCAGGTGGACGAGGCGCGCGAAATCGGCAGGGCACGGATGAAGGAACAAAAAGCCACCGAAAGTGTCACGACGCCGGACAGAAAAGTGTCACGGCGAAGGGCAGATAAGGCTTAAGTCATTGAAATAAATGGCGGGAGTGACGGGGCTCGAACCCGCGACCTCCGGCGTGACAGGCCGGCGCTCTAACCAACTGAGCTACACCCCCCGAGCGACGCTGCCTTCGTGGCGGCGCGTCGAGATGGCGGGTGATAAGGCGCGGCCCGGATCAAGTCAAGCGAACCGCCCGCATTTTTAGCCGGCCTGTGCAAAACTTGCCGAACGGTCGCCGCCACACCGGGCGAAAGCTGGATTTTGCAGGATCTCGCCAGACACCCGGCCCTCCGCGCGCCGCACGGGCAACCGAGAGGACTCATAAGAGCGGCAGGCAAAATGAGGATTCGGGAAAATGGCGGGCGGTGACGGGCGGGCACCACCTCTTACCCACAAGTCACCGATTAACAACAGGGACTCGTTCTAACCGCTGGTCGCGCTGCCGAAAGTTACTCCAACCATGTGTACATTCCAGGCGCGCGTGTCAACAATTTGCTCCCGTTTCCGTCCTGTCAGAGCCTCTGTTCTGACAAGGCTAGAAGCCGGGAGAAGCGGTGGCGCATAACCTTTGGAATCCTTGTGCGCGACGTCTGCGGCCGACACACGGGATCGTAGGGTCGGTGAATGGGCCTCGATGCCACGGCGACCAGAGCGCTCAGGCGCTGACATTCGAGTTGCGCACATGGCGACGCCATTACGGCAGCCCGCGCTGGAGCGATCCAGATCAAGGGAGCGTGCATCCGGTGGGGATACGCGCCATTGCGCCGTGGGACGGCGGGACGTACCGGCCACAAATCCGTCGGTCAGGACCGGTGTCAAATGTGGCCTGCGACCCATGGGAGATTCCCCGGCGGCGCATACCCCCCGGCCCTTGAACACGGAAGAATCGTTCTCCGCGGGGCCGCGGTCGCAGCTTGATCAGCCTCCACGAAATCGGCGTCGCATCGGCATCCGCCGCCAGCTGGCTGTTCAACAAGCTGGTGACGTACGTCTTTCTCTCCATGGTGGAATGGATCGGCCTCGCCGGCGTCATCGCCCTGTTCATGCTGGTGTGCCTGCTGGCGCTGGCCATCTGCTTCGTCTTCGTGCCGGAGACGCGCGGCCGTTCGCTGGAGACCATCGAGGCGGACGGTCTCGCCGGCACGCCGCTGCGCGCGGTGGGGCCGAGGGGCGCGACTAGCCTCCCGCTCACCGCGTCCATGTGGCGAGACCCTCGGCGTCGAGATATTCGATCTTGAGTTCGGCCGCCTTGCCGGCCTTCATCACGAAGCGCACGGATGACAGCGAGCCATAGGGCATGTTCTCGCCGCGCGGGGCGACTGCGAACGTGTCGCCGTCCCAGTGGGTCAGCGGCAAGGACAGCGTACCCGGGCCGAGCGCCAGCACCAGGCCGCTCTGGCCTTGCGTGATCCGCGCCGGGCCATAATAGGCATTCTCATAGATGCCCACATAATCGGCCACCGGGCGGGCTGCGGCCGGCTTCGCCGGCGCGGTCTTGCCCGCCAGATCGCCGGAAGGGTCATTGAAGGCCAGCAGCAGCGGATGGAACAGCGCATACCAGTCACGGGTGGGCGCGCCGTAGAGGACCGTGTCCATGAACTGACTGGTGATCGCCTCCGCTGCCCCCACGGGCGCGCCGTTGGTCAGCACCACGATGGCGATGTCGGCGGACGGCAAGAAGCGCACCTGCGTGCCCGCGCCGGTCCCGAAGGCGCCGGAATGGGACAGGTCCGGCCGCCCATCCGCATCCACCCCAACATTGAAGCCGAAGCCGTAGAAGCTGGATCGCGCGCCGACGGTGGGGGCAGGCGCACTGAAGGCCTGCGCCCGCAGGGCCGGCAGCAGAGCGGCAGGCGTGATCAGTTCCTTCCCGTTGTAGCGGCCGTTGGCGAGCACCAGCTTCATCCATTCGGCGATGTCGGTCACGCTCGACGAGACACCACCGGCCGGCGACTGCGGGTCGGGGTCGCGCTGGAAGCGTGGCGTAAAATGTCCGTCCTCCAGCGAGTGCAGCACCGCCCGGTTCTCGTGCTTGAGCAGGTCTTGATAACGCGAGCTGGTGGATGTCATGCCCAGCGGCCCGTAGAGCACCTTCTGGCAGAGGTCCTCCCACGATTGGCCAGAGGCCCGCGCCACTGCCTCGGCGCCGGTGGTGAGGCCGAAGTTGGAATAAGCATAGGAGATACGGAACGGCGCCAGCGGCAGCAGGCGGAGCCGCTCCAGGATCGCGGTGCGGTCGAAGCCGAGGTCTTCGAGCATGTCGCCGCCCGCGTGCGGCAGGCCGGTGCGATGCGAGAAGAAGTCGCCCACGGTCGCATTGGCGGTGACATAGGGATCCTTCAGCGCGAAGCCCGGCATGAGCTGCGCCACCTTGTCGTCCCATTTCACCACACCGGCCGTCACCTGCATGGCAACGACGGTGGCGGCGATCGGCTTGGACACCGAGGCCAGCTGGAACACGGTGGCCGTGTCGATCAAGGCCGGCTTGCCCAGTTCACGAACACCGAAGCCTTGCGCGAATACCGTCTTGCCGCCGTGCACCACGGCGACAGCCGCGCCCGGGAGGCCGCTGCGCTTCAGGACGCTCTCAATCGCCGCCGGCAGATCCGCCAGCGCCCTCTCCGTCCCGCCCTGGGCGAGCGGGATGACGTCTTCCGGCGGGATTGCCCCAAGCGTCAGGGGGACGGTCTGCGCCTGCAGCGGCAACACTGCGGAGCTCAGCAAAATGGCGGCGGCGAGCTTCAGTGCTCCCCGGCCAACAAACGAGGTGAGCTTGGCCATGACATCGGTCTCCAGCTATGTGATCGCCTGCAAACGGGGCGGCCACGTCAGGGGGCAGGTCGGTGAGACTCCGGCACGTGGTCACGCCGGCATCCCGGAATGCATTTGCGTCAAAAGACCCTTGCCATCTGGACGAACACACGCTGCCCGTCGTGGAAAATGCCGCGGAGTCTTCCCAGGGAATGGCGATGAGTAGCTGCGCATTGAGCGCATCGCCCAGCTTCGCGCGCAGGCCGGCGCTGGCGGCACCGAGCCTGGCGTCCGCATAGTCCACGCCGACCTCCTGGCTCCAGAGTGCCGCATAATCGACGAACACGAAGGCCTGGAGGCCCGAGATCCCCGGAGCGGACCAGGGGAGTGCCCGGCTGAGCTCGAACGTGGCGGCAACGCCACTGTCTCCCACCGCCATGGAATTGTCGAAGGCGCGCCCGAACGGGTCGCCCCCTACGTTCGGCCGCACCACCGAAGGCAAAGGATCGAACGCATATTGCGCGGCCATGCGCAAGCGTGCGTTCAGCTCCGGCAAGACCTCCTCGCGGACGTCGAGGTCGAGACGGACGAAGCGATAGTCGTCGGGCACGCCAGATCGCGAGGGAAACGCCCAGCGATCGGCGCGCGCGCCCAGGTCATCAAGACCTTGCGCCACAGAGGCGAGCACGGTTGCGGAACCGCCCTCGAACTCGGCGAGATAGCGCAGCGAGGCCGCCAGCCCGCGGTTTCGCCTTGGTATTTTCAGGCGGAATCCGGCGCTGCATGTCCGGGACGGCAATAGCGATTGTTCCAGGCGCGCGTGGTTCCGAGAAGCGCTGGATCACGGCCGACTGTTCGGACATGACCTGTTCCAGCACCTGCGCGGACGGGCGCATTCGCCAGCGCCGCACCGGCGCCGACGACCAGCGCCGCGGCTCTTGCAAACATCGAACCACGCATAGTCTCCCCCCATTCCCATGGGTCTTCATCGGCACCCATAATCGCCGAGCGTGTTCAGCTCCACCGTCGCGGGGGCCTCAGGTCGTCCGCGTTCAGCGGACGTCGTGCAGCCGCCGCCCGCCAGCCCGTCACACGGAGACAGCACACGGAGGATCAGCGTGGCGAAGCGAATGATTACCGCAGGTCAGAGATGTAGAAATGATGGTCGCAACTACTACGAATCGCGAGCATCAAAGTCTCTCACCCGTCCGGAGACGGGCTGATAGACTGATGCGGCTACAGGCCGGGCAACCCGAGCGGCGACGAGAGCTTCCGGACCACCAAGATGTCGATAGCAGGCAATTGTTTGAGCAATATTTGAAAACGGCATAATTGCGCAGCCCCCTCGGGAGGCGCACGAAAAAGCGCCGATGCCGCGCGCTCAGCTCGCGGCGATCAGGCCTGTCCCCATGAGGACGAAAGGCGGAATCACGCCCGTGCCGTGCATCCCGGTCACATGGGCGACGAGCCCCTCCATGATGTTGGCGCGGGCTTGCAGCGAGGTCAGGTGGCGCACCGAGGTCATGTAGGTGAACGCGAGCGCGTTGCGTGCCCCTTCCGGACCGGCCGCTCGCAGCACGTCGATGACCGCCTGTGGCAGCCGCTGGCCGGGAGGCGTGACCAGCACGGCGATCATCGCGCTGAGATCGGGCGGGGAATGCGGGCTCCAGTAGGAAAAGGCCGCAGCGGCCTTGAGCGCCTCGCGGTCGCCCGCTGCCAGCAATGCAATGCACTTCAGGACACGCATGTGCAGTTCAAATTCGGAATCGGGGTCCGCCATCTCGATCCCGCGGTCGAAGAATGCCAGCGCGGCGGTAAAATCGCCGCGCGCCTGCCGCAATTGCCCGAGCACCGGCAGGGCGGCGGCAAATTCCGCCGTGCGGGCGAAGGCCCGGTCCGCCAGATCCTCGGCCAGCTCAAGATGGCCGCGATCGACGAAATAGAGCAGCTTGGCGGCCGCCAGCAGCAGCAGCGCATTGGTCTCGATGAGCGGCAGGCAATCCAGCACGGTCGCCTCGATCTCGCTCTCGATCTCGTCGCGCTCGCGGCGAGAGATGCCGGTGAAGGGATTGGCAAGGACAAGGCGCGCGAACAGATGCAGGCACCATTGCAGCGCGATGTCCGCGCTGGCCGGGTTCTGCGCCCGCGCGTCACGCAGTTGCAGCCCCTTCTCCAGCCATTTCGGGTTGGAGGCCGACAACAGGGTCGTTGCCTTGCGCAGACGGATTTCCAGCGGCTGATCGGCGGGCGTGCCGAGCCCTTCCGAGGCGTCGGCCAGGGTCCGCTGCAACGCCTCGATGATGCCGTCCGTGGCGCGTTCCACCTCTGGGGTGAGCATGGCGAGGCTGGCGCCGCCGAACTCCAGCCGAAAGGCCCTGATGATGCGCCCTGACGGCGCTTCCCGCAGGATCGCCGTGCAATCCAGGCGGGCGCCGCTGTCCTGGAAGCTCACCTTCAGGGCATAGCGCGCGCCCTGCGGCACCGCCCCCTCGTCGCGCCCCACGATGATGACGGCTTGACCTTCGCTGACCCTGCCCGCGATCATGTCGCGCATCAGTCCGGTAATGGCCCCCGCCCGTTCTGTCAGGCGCTTGTCATGAAGCGGGACCACAGGGGCGATTGCCAGGAGCATGTTCGCCGGCGCCGGATCGGGCCTGACGGCCACAGCCGGCAGCTTTGTTGCGATCCACACATAGCCCTCGCCATACTGCGTGGCGATATATCGGGGCGACCTCGCGCTATCTCCCAGCTTTGCGCGCAGGCGGTTGACGAGAAAATCGACGTTGCGGTCGGATGCATCGGCCTGGGTCGGCGCGATCGCGTCGAGCAGTTGACTGCGCGGCATCAGGCGGTGCGGGTTGCGAGACAACACCAGGAGAAGCGCGCGCTCGCTCCGGGTGAAGCGAATCTGCTCACCGCTGCGATGGGCAAACAAGCAGGTGTCATCCAGTACCACATCGCCAAACACGAATCCGCCTGCGCTCGATCCCCCGCGTTCCATTCAAGCTTGTCCCCAGGCCGGCCCGGCACGCACCAATGCCGCCCGGATAATGCCCGAGGGTCAAATGCGGGTCGAGCCAATTTGGCTCCTGGAGGCCGCCGCCGCCATAAGTGGGGCCGCTGGAGGTACGCAGGAAAGATACTCGGCCCGAGCGCGTCATCGCGACGCGCGTGAACTGACGTAGCCACGCGCATCGATCCAGCCCGACGTTCGTTCCGGCCCGACGTTGAAGCGCTGGATTGTCGCCATGGGGCCATGTCACGCGAGTGGGCCGCATCTCATACAGCACGTTGAGCCGCTCAAACACTGTGCAAACAATCGCCTGCTAGACGGCCCCTTCGATGAATCTTACCGGTGGGGAATTCGGCATGGCGTCACCTTCAAACCGCTCCAACCCGCGCGCAAGCGGCAAAAGCGGGCAAAGCGCGCGTGTTGCAGCCTTGCTGAGCTCGACGGCCACGAACGGGCAGCCGCTGTCGATGGAGGAGCGGGAGATCTTGAAGCTGTGCGCCCTTCAAAAGACAGGGTCACGTCTGCGACGCACGCTGCCACGCTTGGCCGCGACCGCGCTGACGATCACGATCGCGCTGCTGCCCAGCAAGGAAGCATGGGCATTTTATTACTGGGCTCCACCGGCATCAAATGCCGATGATATGAATAATTTTGCGAACTACAATAGCTCCGACAATGTCGTTACAGCTAAAGCATACTATGGAAGTATTTCACAAAATATTTATCTATCAAATCAATATAAATTGCCAGGATATCCGGAACTACACTTTTATGCACCCTATCAAATAACAATAAATAATGGAGGAACGCTATCTAACATTTATCAAATATTTAATAATTCAAGCATGATGACCATCAACAATGATGGAACATTCAATACTTGGATTTTGCGCGGACCGTTCAAAATCAGCAACACCGGCCTGCTGAATGTCGGCGTAAGTCTGTATGAGATTGCAATCGACAACTTCGGGACCATCGCGTTGGGCGCCAACACGACGGCAGCCACGGCTACAATTAACAACCGAAGTGGAAAGATTGAATTCTCGGGAAACGCCACGGCGGGCTCCGCCCGTATCACCAATGACGGCACCCTGACTTTCAAGGACCGGTCGTCGCTCGCATCCGCATATATCATCAACAATGGTGTGCTGGCCCTCCACGACTATGTGTCCATGAGGGCTGGCAGGATCGAAAACGAGGGCAGCGTCACGCTCGGCGAATATGCCTCCTTGGGCGAAGGGGACATCGACAATGTCGGCAAAATAACCTTCAGCAACTTTTCGGGTGCCGGCAATGCCTCGCTCGTGAATGCCAGCACCGCCCAAATCCGCTTCATCGATAACGGATCAGCCGCCAATGCGAAGCTGGACAATGCCGGGCGGATCACCTTCCTGAATTTCGCCAGTGGCGCCAGTGCCACGATCACCAATTGGACCGCCGGAAGCGTCGTCGACATCTCCGGCCTGACGGCCGGCGGCACGCCCCTCGGCGCGCTGGCCGGCGAGGGCACCGTCGCGCTGGGCAGCAAATCCCTGACCGTCGGGGGCAACAATGCCAACACCGTCTTCTCCGGCGTTATCAAGGACGGCGGCGACGCCGGCGGCACCGGGGGCATGTTGATCAAGGAAGGCACGGGCAAGCTGACGCTCTCGGGAACACAGACCTACACCGGGGCAACGACCATCAACGCCGGCAATCTGAATGTAAACGGCTCGATCGCGCGTTCCTCGGTCGTCAACCTGAACAAGGGCGGCACGCTGTCGGGCAGCGGCAACTTCGGCAATGTCGTCAATAACGGCGGCACGCTCTCGCCCGGCAATTCCATCGGGACGATGCATATCAACGGCAACCTGACCATGAACCCAGGCTCGATCTACTATGTCGAGATCAATGGCGTCGCCAGCGACCGTATCGAGGTGACGGGCACGGCCAATATCAGCAGCTCGGTCTTCGAGATTGCCCATGACACCGACACGGCCTCGCTGCCGGTGCTTCCGGGCACCACCTACACCCTGATCACCACCGGCGGTGGCCTGACGGTGACTGCACCGCAGGTCGCCATCGCCGACTTTCCCTTCCTCGACTTCACGCTCGGCGCCGACGCGCACAACGGCTATCTGACCACCTCGCGCAGCTCCGAACGGTTCGCCAGCCTGGCCTCAACGTCGAATGAGCGCGCGGTGGCCAATGCGTTGGACACGGCCTCCCCGACCAGCCCGCTCTGGCAGCAGATCGTGGGGGCGAGCGAGGCGCAGGCGCGCGCAGCGTTCACAAGCCTGAGCACCGCATCATTTCATGCCTCCGCGGTCGGGGTCCTGTCCGAGCAGTCGATTTACCTGCGCGACGCGGTGGTCGACCGCATGCGTCAGGACTTCGGCCCCGCCACCCCCCTGGCGCCGGCGAGCACGGCGCTCACCTATGTGCCAGAGACGCCCAACGCCCGGGCCGCGGCGGCCAGAGGGCCGTTCCAAAAGGCGCCGCCGGCCGCCATGCTGCCGCCGCCCGAAGTCTATGCGGTCTGGGCACAGGGTGTGGGAAGCTGGGGCAAGCTCAACGGGGACAGCAATGCGGCGGCGATCGATCATTCAGTCGGCGGCGTCGTCTCCGGCGTCGATGTCACCTTCAACGGCCTCTGGCGCGTCGGCCTAGCCGCCGGCTACAGCGAATCGAACTTCAGCACACCGAACCAGCCCGTTTCCGGCTCAAGCGACAACTATAGCGTGACGCTTTATGGCGGCGGGCAGTTCGGCGCCTGGGGCATGCGCGGTGGCGCCAGCTTCGGGTGGGGCAACATCGAGACGTCGCGGCAGGTCACGGCCGTCGCTCTGGCGGGGGCCCAGCGTGGCGCATACGACGCGACGACGACGCAAGTGTTCGGCGATGTCGGCTACACCTTCGCCTTCGGCAGCGCTTCGATCGAGCCGTTTGCCAACCTCGCTTATGTCCACGTTGACAGCACCGTCAAGGAAACCGGCTTTGCCGCCGTAAGCGGCGATGCCGCGATCGACACCACCTTCGCAACGCTGGGGGCACGGGGCGCGTTCGCCGTGAACAGCGTATTGACGGCCCGTGGCAGCCTGGGTTGGCAGCACGCCTTGGGCGATGTGGTGCCGATGGCGACGCTGGCCTTTCAATCCGGCGGCACGCCCTTTTCCCTGGCCGGCACGCCCATCGCGCGCAATGCCCTCGTGGCGGAACTGGGCGCAGACCTCGCGATCGCCCCCAATGCGGCGATCGGCGCCGCCTGGAACGGACAGTTCGGCGACGGCGACACGTCAAACGCTATCAAAGGGTATCTCAGCTGGAAGTTCTGAGAACCCTTTGAGACCGTGCTGGGCATCCCTGCCCCCTCAGGCCCTTTTCGCTTGCGCGAAAGAGGCCGCGGGGGGCTGACGTGCCCCCCGTTTCCAGAGCCGGATCTGCACCCTGGCGGAGCCCCAACACCTGCGCCGAAATGGTCGCGAGACTTCACATGAGGGTATCTCGCTCCATCCCCAACTCCATACCAACGTCAGTATGCGCAGCCAGCAGGCACGCCCGGCGACGGACCTCGATCGCTGGTAACGGCCCGCGTCGTATTCGTACGGGAGTTGCCCCATAGGCCGCAACGCGGCGACGGGGGATGCGGAGGGAAAACCAGAAGGTGGAACCTCTTAGCCAAAGGTGCATCGAAACGCCCCAATGTGATCATTCGGGTGTACGCTCCGCGCGACTAGAACCGATTTTTCCGTTTATCATCAATGATCTGGAGGGATGGTGGGCGGTGACGGGCTCGAACCGCCGACCCTCTCGGTGTAAACGAGATGCTCTACCAACTGAGCTAACCGCCCGAACCATTCAGGCCGCTTGCTTTTCCGGTTCTCGCCTTTTTCGCGCTGGCGCGTAAATGGCGCGAACCAGTTTCTGCAATGCCTCACGACTGGCAGCCATATAGGCCGGGTCGGCGTGGGCGTAAACCTCTGTGATGTTGTAACCGGGCATGCGATGGCCGAGGAAGGCAGCGACCTCCCAGGGCGGCACGCTGTTGGCCCGCATCCACCGGGCGACGGTATGCCGGAAGGATGTGGGCTGTACGTCCTGTCCGAACCCCGCATTGGCACGCAGCGTCCGCCAAGCGGTCTTCACGCTGGCCAGGACCGCACCATTCGGGCTTACAAGGGCGTCACCGTCTTCTGGCTTGGCCTCGGCCTTCAGCTGGACCAAAAAAAGCCTGAGGGCCTCACAGATGCGGATGGTGGGGCGACGCTTCTTGGTCTGAGCGCGTCCGGGCGGGTTCAGCGTGATGATGCCCGTTTCCAGATCGATCCTCTCCCACGTCAGCTGCAATAGAGCCTCCGGCCTGGCGCCCGTGCCCGCCAGCAGCATTATATAGGTGTGCATGTAGCCGGAGGCGTGCTTCAGCAGCTTCCTGATTTCATCGACCGACAGCGGGCGACCGCGCGGCTGCTTGTCCCCTTCATCCACGTTTTTGAAGGGTGGGAGGCTGGCAATCTCGCCGTACTCCCAGGCCGCCCGGAGCGCAGCCTTACCGACGCTGATGACGCGGGCGACGGTAGACGGCTTCATCCCCTTCCCTTCCAGGAAGGCCACGAACCAGTCACGGGCGGCGCGGCTGGTGGCCTCCGCCACTGAGGCGGCTCCGAAGTGCTCATTCCAATAGGCGAGCGACATCTTCTGGGTGGGCGCGCTACGCTGCTTTTTGGCGTGCCGCTCCCAATGGGCGAGCAGCACGTCCGCAAGCGGCAGAGATGCGGGCTCGGCCTTCTGCGGGCGCACATTGGCGATGAACCACTCAGTCAGCCCTTTTTCGGCTTCCTGAAGGTCTGTTGTGCCAAGGCTGAAGCGCTCTGTCCGCTTGGTCTCGGCATTGTACCGGCAGCGATACCAGGCCGGGCTTTCTCCGCGCTGTCCGAGGAACCATTCTCCGAGCTGGAACTGTCGCTTGTCGTATCGTCCCATGCGCCGGTCCCCTTCAACAGAAGATCCACAATGTGCTGGCCCAGGTATCTCACGCCGCGCTCACCCATGCGGATGTGCGGCGTAATCCCCTTTCGGCGCCAACGCTTAAGGGTGCTCACGTCCACATTCAGGAAATGCGCGGCCTGCTCTTCGCCGTACTGGCGGAAAAGCGCAATGCCGTATTCGAGAGCGATACCCTCGCGCATTTTCTGATGCTCTTCATCCACAGGAGCCACCCAGTTTAAACACGGTAGTAGCGAATTGCGGCAGGCCGAAGGCTAAAACCACCAATAAGCCTGCAAACACCGAGCCCCAATAATCCTTTTTCGCAAGCTGAATAACGAACCATACCAATGTTGCGATATGGATGAGAAAGGACCACGGCTCATAAACCGGCGCTATCACCCGCCTGCCTACGCAATACAAAAATGGCGACCATCCCCACTGGACGGCCAACCAGTTCGCCGCGTAGAGTAGGATTGCTACGCCAGCCAGGAGAGTAGCTGGCCTTTTTGGGGGATTATTCATGAGGCCCGAACAAGCTGCGCAGATTTACGCCTCTTATCAGCGCGATGAATTAGCTTTAAAAGCGATGAATGAGGTTCACCTTCTTCAGAAAACGTCACCAGACTCACCCCTTATTGATATTCTCACAAGAGCGAAAAACGGGGACAGGGAAGCGATAAATAAAGTCTTGCAGCATGTTTATGTGACCCGATACAATAAGGCAGTGCAGCAACTTAACTCCGGTAAATACGATGAGTTGATGGTCCATATTACTCGGAACGGAAGCGCGCCTTCCGAATATGTCGCACCTCCTTCACCGATGAGAGGCGCTGCCAGAGGTATGAAGCAAGCGGCCAAGGTAGCCCTCCCCATTCTCATTCTGCGGACTTTAATGAGCATCTTCAGAATTGCGCGCTAACCACACCAATTATAACCTCGTGTGAATCGCAGGCGGAGACTTGCTAAATGTACGTCTTCGCTTCGAATCATATAACGCTCCGGGCCTATCGAGAGCGCTATATCCAGGTCGTTGCTTATCATGAACGCTTGCAGGGTTTTGTAAGGAATGCTCTCGCTCCACCCATCAAGCAGGGCGACTGGTAAATGAAACATCGGCCAAAACGGCTCACCTTTGCGTAGCTGATTTATCATTAGACGCCCGGCAGCCTCAAACGACACTTCGCTAAATATTATTGGAACCTCGTCCAAAGGCATGTTCCAGATCCTTAGCACCTCCTCGGCTTCGGGAAAGAACGACACCACCATATTCATATCGTCCGCCGAATATTCGCCGTGAGGCATTTTGCACACCCGCAGTATAGCCGAGGCGCTTTCAACGAAAAGACCCGGTTGCAATCCCCGCCCTCCCATGCACCGATATGCACCGCTACACGATGGTATTGTAAGTTGCACGAAAGCACCAGTTAGCTGAAGCTGCCATGTAGAGAGAGCGCAGTTAGACAATTCATTCTGAATTGTCCGAAGGTGCTGCGCGCGCTAGTTGTATTATAGATACATGGCGAAAGCAGCTTACTTCCGGTTGGAACATTCAGCGGTGAACCGCGCCTCTAAGGGCGACGGTTATCTATCCGCACATGCCAACTATGCCGCCAATACCAACAAATGCACGCGCGTCATCCATATTAACGGCCATACGAACCGCCATGCAATTCAGCGGCTTATTGCCGACCATGAACAGTCCGTGACGCGGAAGAATGCGCGTTTGGCCGACAAGATCCTGCTGTCGCTTCCTGTCGAGTTGAGTGAGGCCCACCGGCACCAGGCTGTGCAGCGCTTCTTGCGCTCCATCACCTTTGACGGCCGAACGCGGGCCATTGCGTTCTATCATTCCGACCACGCTCATAATCCCCACGCGCACGTCATTTTATTGGACCGGGATGTTGAGACAGGTCAGCCGGTTGCCCTCATGGGTGCCAACCGTCAGAACCGCCTTAAAGCCGGTCTTGAGCCGAACGCTACCGAGTGGCTGCGCAAAACGTGGGAAAAGGACTGCAACACCGTTTTTGAAGAGTTTGGTTACGGCCTGGAGGTTGATCGACGCAGCAACCTTGAGCGCGGGCTTGCGGCCGCTGGAGAGCACCGCGGCGTCGAACCTGACAATGACAATGCCGAACAGATGCCCCCGGACGCACCGACAGCGGAGATGGATAGCGCCCAGGAACCTGATAGCGTTGCCCCCGAACCAGAGGACGCCCACGATGGCGATGAAGACATGGCGTATGTTGCCGTGGATGAGCGCAAGCCCGATGAACTGGCGGCGGCCGAGCGCGTTCAGGTAGCCCGGCAGGCATTCCAGGAAGCCCTGAGCATTCAGCAGGCGATTGAACGTAAGGCCCACGCAGTCCAGCGCTATGAGGCTGCCAAGGTGCTAGCTCAGCGCGCCGCCGAGGCCTTTGGAGAGCAGGGCATCAGAACACAGGCTGCCGAGCAGCTCTACTACCAGGCGAAGAAGGCTTACGAGGCTACGCACGGCGAGAATGGGAAGGCCAAAGGCTTCACGCTTTCCCTGTTCGGCCGGACGCTTTGGCAGTCGCGCACCGCCAGGGAAGCAAGCGAGGCGGAGCGCCGACTGTCGGGCGCGTCCTATAACTATGAATTCTCCCAGAAGGATCTGGAGCAATTTGACCGCCAGAGCCAGCACGAGGCTCTGCGGGCCAACGAGCTATTCCAGGCAGCTGAAAAGCACGTTCAGTACATTCAGACCGCCTACGGAACCGATGAAGAGGCCCAGGAAGCCCTGCGGCTAAATCAACAGACCGTAAAAGAGTATATGGCCGACATGACTATGGCCGAGCTGATGGTGATGATCGAGGAAGGTGAGATTCAGCTCGGAGAGGCCGTCGAAGCGCTGCGCATTATGGGCCGGGATCACGACGCGGATGAACTGGCTGCCCATGAATATGAGCGCCAGCAGGAACGGAATAGGGAAAGCCCAGAAATGTAAGCCCGGCATCTATGCCGGGCTTTACCCCAAAAGAAAGTGGGAAGGAGAGACAAACCACTTTCAAACATACCTTACTCCAGATTTCATTATTCGATAAGCCTTTTTCGCCTTTACAGCGGTATTACCCAAGATGAGCAGGCTTTCATCTTTTGGCATGCGGAATATCTGGTCCGGCTTCATAAGCCGCACCCCCATCTCGCTCGCCCCTTTGCTTTGTCCATGGTCGCTGACGTTATAGCTTTGATTTTCAATGGTCCTGTCGCCTATCAACCGGCTGTAGGCCTCGTTCGTCCCCATATCCTTGCACCCGCCGAAAACCACATGATCGCACCCGTTCCATAGGGTGTCCGCGTCGTCGGCGTAGGTCGTGTCCAGATCCTTCTTGCTCAGAAAGCAGAGCATGATGGTGACGTGAGCCTTCCGGAGCACGTTGTGGGCCTTCACGATGGCCCCGCAGTGCCCCATGTCCTTCGCTTCGTCCGCTATTATGCGAACCGGCCGAGGCATGGGCTTCCCCATCCGGTCCCACATGCGCATGACTGTGTTCACGGCATTGCCGAACACCACGCGGGTGAACTCGCCACCGGTCTCTCCACCGGCTAGGCCCGCGCGTACGAACATCACAGTGGGCTTGTCGTAGAGAAACACGTCCTCCCACTTCCATCCGCGAGCGGCATTCCCCTCCGCATCCCGGCCGAAGGTGCTCACCTCCTTGATCCGCTCCGACCGCCAGATCTTCAGGCGGTTGAGGGAAGTTGACAGCATACTGGGGCCTTCGTTCGTGCCCAGCTTCTGAAAGGTTTTGATGGCCGCGAAGGTGCTGCCGTAGACCTTCATGCGCTTGATCATGGCGTCACGGAGAT
Organism: Roseixanthobacter finlandensis; assembly: GCF_043195105.2. NCBI lineage: Bacteria > Pseudomonadati > Pseudomonadota > Alphaproteobacteria > Hyphomicrobiales > Xanthobacteraceae > Roseixanthobacter > Roseixanthobacter finlandensis. The sequence goes on from NZ_CM195536.1 coordinate 2,847,829, forward strand.
CGTCATCGATGATCTCCTCGGCGATCTGCGCGATGGTCTTGTTGTTTCCCTCATACTTCACGTTCAGCAGAATGGCGTCGTGAAGCATCTGCCGGGCAAAATCCCGGAAGTGCGGCTGGCGCTCCTTGTGGTCGCGGGGCACCAGCAGCTCACACAGGCTTTCGATGTCCGCGTCCGTGGAGATGTCGTCGGTGGTGCGCACGAACGAGAGCACATCGTACTTTCCGCCCTCCATGGGGCTTTCCAGGTCGATTTTCCCGACCATGTAGCCCATGCGGACGAATAGCGCCGCGGTCGCGCTATAAATCTCATTGGCGGCGTCGCTGATGATGATCACCGGCCGTTGCGCGGGATCAATAAGCTCCAATGCGTGAAACCCCGCAATAATGGTCTGGCTTTTACCTGTGCCGGGAGCGGCCATCACGATTGCGCTGCGCTCGAAGTGGCCGAAGATCGGAACGTCCGGCTTGATCATACGTCCGACATAGAACCCGCGCGGGTCCAGGTTTCCATTAGCCTTTAGTACCTTGCGGTCAGCCCACGCGGCATCACCATGTTTTGGCGCCTCTTTATGCCCCCAGAACGACCGATGGGCATACTCCCCAACATCCAATAAACCCTTGAGAATAGCTCCGCCAACTTCCGAGAGAAGGATAAATGGTGCGAGAATTATTCTCAAAAGCAAATCCATGTGAAATTATCCTATTGGGTACATCCCAAATCTACCAATACCTTTTAGGAGCGCGTTTTATGAAAACGCCAGAACTCTACACGTCCGTCACCCATCGCATCATCAAGGAACTGGAAACAGGAGTCCCCCCATGGGTAAAGCCCTGGTCTGGCCAATCAAAAGGCATCAACCTTATACCGGCCAACCTGCTTACCGGCCGCCCCTATTCCGGCATCAACACCCTTATACTGTGGTGCGAGACACTGGAGAAGGGTTATCCCACCCATGGATGGTGCACCTTCCAGCAGGCCAACGAGGTCGGCGCCCGGATCAAGAAGGGCGAGAAGGCCACCACCGTCGTGTTCGTGAAGCGCATCGAGCGTGAGGACGAGCAGACGGGCGAGAAGAAGGCCACGACCATCCTCAAGAGCTATGCCGTCTTCAACCAGGCACAGCTGGAGAACCTTCCCCCTCAATATGCCGTGCTGCCGGCCACCGAGTTCGTCAATGACGACCGCGCGCACGATGAGGCGGTGCAGTTTCAGCAAAACTGCGGGGTGAAGGTCTTCCACGGGGGCAACAAGGCCGCCTACTTCCCGCAGCGCGACCAGATCGTGCTGCCGGAATTCGGCACCTTCAGCGACGAGGAGGCATACTGGGGCACTTTCTTCCATGAGGTGACCCATGCCAGCGGCCACAAGGACAGGCTCAACCGCAACCTGTCTGGTCGGTTCGGTTCCAAAGCCTACGCGGCGGAGGAGCTGGTTGCCGAGCTGGGAAGTGCATTCACCTGCGCCCGTCTTGGTATCCCGCCGACGTTCCGCAGCGCCGCCTACATCAAGGATTGGCTGGAGGTTCTTAATAAGGACAACCAGGCGATCTTCCGGGCGGCCTCGCATGCCTCGCAGGCGACGGACTTCATGTGGGAGCAAGCCTTCTACGCGGAGCAGGACCAAACGCCCGAGGCCGAGCGCCTGAACCCGAACGAGAAACTTCAGGACGCTCTGGCGCCCTGATCTCAGCCCCCGCCTCGCGCGGGGGTTTTGCTTTTCTGATGTCACGCTGACGCTGTATACTGCTGGGATGCGCAGCAGCTTCCGGGTGGCACATGAGGATTAAAGCGTTCACAGCGGCCATAATTTCGATAGCGGCCGGATTTTCGGGAGAGGCATATTCCCAGGCGCAGCCGGACGGCTGGAAGAGCGGCCAATCCCCAGAATGGGGAACATTTGTTTATACAACTTCACAACAAACTACGATAAACGACACGCAGCAGTCGCTCATTTTTGGATATGGCTGCGCTCAGCAACCAGAATCATCAATTCACTTCTTTCATTATTTTATTATTGCCAAGGGGGCTGGAAGTAAATGCTCCTTGGCTGGCGATGAAGATGATAGAGCGCCGATAAAGATATCAACGCCTAAATCATATGACCATGACTATACATTCAAATGCAAATATGAAGCGACCCGAGATGCCTTGGTTTACACTCTTGTTGGCTCCTATAAGAACGCAATTCAGGATATATTCTCTCTTCAGGAACAGTTTAAAGCGAAAAATATCAAGTCGTTTGATGTTACATTGGTCGACTTAAGAGTACGAGCGACATTTTCCGCGAGGAACGATCAGTTGGTAAGAAACATGGTCTGCCAGGAATAGCTAAGAGCATACCTGTCCCATAGCTACATCCAGTTTGAGAATTCCCCTCCGGGTCTCACTGGTGTCCTGGTCACTCACGGTCGGCCGGTTGGCTTGGTAGACGACGCAGGCCCCGCTCACCGAGTGCGCGCAGGACATCAGCGTCAGACATAAGCTCAACGCGAGAAGCCGCGCGGGAGGCAGCGTCAACATCTTCCAGTGCCTTCTGTGCGTCTGCGCCCTGTTGCAATTTGCGGCCAAGAGACACGAACAAGGCATTTTGGATAGCGGGCCACCACTCCTTCAGGAGTGCAACCAAGGCGGCAAAGGCGGCAAAGGCGGCCTTCCAATCCATTCTACTTCTTGAAGTTCAAGGCGAGGGTATCAACAAACTTGCTTATGGCATCCACCACCTTGTTATCGGCATCGGTGGGCGTCAGATTAGCAATCGCAGAAGCCGCAGCAATGACCGACGTAATTGCCAATAATATTTCATCCCAATGACTTACAAACCATTCCACATATTTACCCTTTCGTTGCCTTTATTGAATCACCGCCATTAAGCCGCGTCAACAGCGGGGTATTCCTTCCACGGCAACTGAAAATGCGGCCCATCGGCCAGAACTCGGACGATCCCCCTCCCCCTGGCGCGCTCGATATAAGCGACGTGCTCTTTCATGAGATCGTCGGACAGGTCGTTCAGGTGGCGGTCCCAGACCGCGCCCCATTCGATAGGGATGCCCAGCTCGGCCGCGGCGTGCTTCATGGCAAGCGCGAGGATCGGCGCCGTATCCCAGTTGACCCCTGTCACCGCTCCAAGATCCACGGCATGGCCGGTCAGGTGGCGGCTTCTCATGGTCTTGCTGGCGCCGGAGGCGACGTATTTGCGCTGCTGGTCTGGGGATCTGAGCCCCGCCGTGACGGAAAAGTCGATGGGTGAGAGTTCGAGCGCGCGCCGCACCACCCGCACCAAATCCGGATGAACCCCTTCCAGGTTTCTCAGCGAACGCGGGCCAAATACAAATCCCATCAGTTCAGGCTGATGATGCCCATTTTCTGCAATGCCCAGGCGATAAGGCCCCAGGCGCCGGTCATCGCCATGGCCAGCTTCGTCAGCGCCCACCAGCCACCGATGACCTTGGCTTGGTTGGTCTCCAGCTGGGCAACCCGTTCCGGGAGATCGAGCGCTCTGGCATGACCCGCCTCCAGGATCGCAACCCGCGCGGGAAGATCCTTCAGGTGGTCCACCCGCTCTTTGACAGCGGAAAGGTCGGCTTTCAGCTCCAGCACCACGCCGTAGATTTGCGCCAAAATCGAGGGTTCGCGGCTCATGCAAATACCCTCTTTGGATAGGCTGGGGTTCCAATCACATATGGCGTCCAGGCCAGTGGGAGATCGCCATCAAGCACCCGGACGTTGACATGAAAACCCTCCGTTGGAGATCCATCCTCCCGATGCAAGATGCCAACGGGATCAATCTCCATCAAGGGTTCAAAGTCGTATTCCGCCAAGAGACTATCAAAGGTCTCTTGGTCTGGAAATTTGAGATAAATGGTGTTCGTCCACATGGCTATTGGGTCAGTTGTTGCAGTGTAGAGTTTGGAAGGCGGTAGGAGTAATATTGGAGATATGCCACCCATCCGAAAAGATACTCTCCCGCGATTGAAGAACCAATACGGAGAGCGGTTATTCCCTTTGGCGACGAAGTTCCGCCCGATAATACGGAGCTGCCGTTTACCGAGCCAGCAATCCCAACCGCGTCATAAGTGAGGCCGATCCTTAATTCTTGCCCCACAGTTGGAGCCATAAAAGAGCCGATTGAAGAAGCCGCACCGCCCACAACCACACTCTCGACCAAATTGGCTGGACCCGATCCTTTTGTGATCGTCATCCGATTGTTGTTCGTGCCATCGTCAATATGGACGAACCGTTGGTTCATCGCCGTGTCGGTGCCCGCGAGTGTCGCGGAAAGCACAATACCACCGTCATTCTGATTATAGCCGATGGCAGCGACGTTCGTGATCACAGCAATGTCTGCGGCACGCGTGGCGGCAATCGACGTGGTGGGAATATAGCTGCTCGCAAACGGCCCAGCTTCCAGGTTGGCAAATTGCACATTCCCGGTGACCGTCAGGGTCAGCGAACCCGCCGAAGGAGTGAAGGTGAGCGTCGAGCGCGCCGGGTAGGCGCCCGAGCCGGTGAGAGATCCAGTGAAGGTGCCGCTCAGTGTGACGGAACCCGTCCCGTAGAACGACAGCGTGTAGGAAACCGCCGCCGTGGTAACTGTTTGGGTGGATAAAATATTGGAATTGAGAAGGATATTAGTGCGCGCACCTTCGATCAGAAGACCTCGGGGGGCCAGCGTAGCTGGGTTATAATCGAAGCACGGCACATCATTACCGATCACCCGCATGACGCCCGATCCGTCGATGCAAGTGCGACCGCTGGCCCGCGTGAACGATACGAAAGAAGGGAGACTGCTTGCGCCGACCAGCTGGAGATTAAGGGTGGCGCGCTGGGAGTTTGACAGCGGACCCATTCTGCCGACGAAGCCCGCCTGCATGGCGTTGGCACAGGGCAACAACAGGCCGATAAGAACCGCAGAGAGCAGGAATAGCCGCAGCTTTGCGATGAAACCGCGCCAGAGGGGTCGGAAGGCTGCCAATCCCTATTTCTTCATTTTGCTGATGCTGAGCGTACCGTCAGAGGCATTGCGGGTGACGGCCAGCTTGGATTTGGCGTCCAAAATGAAATATTCCGGCGTCTCGGCCGAGAGTGGCGTCGAACTGACCGAGACGGTGGGTGTGACCACACCCACAGGCGCGTTGATGTGGCACTTTTGGGAACATACCAAGCGATAGACCGCCGGTATGGTATCGCTGGTGAAGTCCGTGATGGTCGTGCCGCTATTCACGGAAATGGCCGTCGCTGTGACGATGCGATAGGCAGTTCCTACAGCGGCATATCCGTCCGCGCCGTATCTGGCCTCTTGTGCCTGGGCTGAACCTAATGCAGTCACCATTATCGCAATCGCTATATACTTTTTCACATCGCGTGCTTTCGTTATTTTAATGCCATTATATCTATTTTATTCCGTATACCGCAATATTTCCCGACGCGACGTTGCCGGACGACATAAAAAACTGCACACCGTTGATTGGCGTCGTTGACTTATAGGCGCCCCCGCTAACAGATGGGTTAGGTGACCCGTCTGTTAGCGTTTGCATCCCCATCCAAGAAAACCCTTTAAAACCAGTCGATGATGTCATGTTAAAGAATGTCATTTCGCCATTTATTACCTCCCCGGCGGCGTTTCCTTGCACGCTCACCGTGAGCCTTATTTGGTTCTCATTGGTATAGAGCCGTCCCCCGAAAAAGTCTTCCGAACGGAACCCATAAGGGGTGCTGCTGCTGACCCAGGAGGTCCCACCATCGATGCTGACGCGAACATAAAAGTTTACGGCGTCCGTTTGCGGCGCCAAGTCCTTCACAATGAATTTGTAGGACCGGTAGGTATTGTCGAATGTCACCGTGGATGAGGTGAAATTCAACGCGGCGGAATTGTTTGCCGTCAGAGAACCCAAATAGGACATGCTGAGAGGAGCGCCACCGGCATACACCGTGCTCGCGCTCACGGTCGGAACCGCAAGCGTCAGGCTTGCACCGCTATTGCTCACAAGGAAAGGCAGGTCTGAGCTGCTAATGGCCCGGAAGAATGGTGTGGCACTATTCCCGGACGCTGGACCGGCGAAGATGGTGTTGCTTGACTGGACGACCCATGTGAGCGAGATCGTGTCGCTGATGGTGACCGGCGTGCGGCTTACAGCGAAGGTGGACGGTGCTTCCAGGCCGACGCTAACTAACGAGCCGCTGACGGCGCTTGCCGGGATCGGCCGCGTGACACCATCCACGAACCCTACATAGATTTTCTCCAGGGCGGCGGTAAGCGACCCGCTGTCCATATTCACCACCACGGAGGTGTTCGGCGCGCTGTAGGTGCTGCTGCTGACTGTGCCGTAATAGGTGAGGATGTCATCCGCCTTGATGCGGCGTCCGGTGGGGAAATATGCCGTCTTATCGCCGCTCACCAGGAAGGTGTTGCCGTTAACCTGGGTGGTCGTGAAGCCGAGATCGATCCATTGGGGATCTTCGTAGAAAGAGCGCACATCCGCCATGAGCTGGCGGGCCGCATCGTTCACGTCACCGGCAGGCATCGGCTCCGGGAACAGGAAGACGTTGGAGCCAGGTGTGGTCGAATAATCCGCCAAACCGTCCGCAAAGGCAGGAGCTGAAATCAGCGTTACAAGGGCAATCCAGAGCGCGAGAACATATTTACTCACCAATCCCACTTTCATTTTCGTTGAACAGAAACCGCAGCAATCCCTCATACTCATCGGTGGGCCGGGGCTCGCTGGCGGCATAGCCGATCATGCCGCCCGGCGTGGCGTAGCTCAGACTGGGCTGGATCTGGCGCAGGGAGTTCATGGCAGCATTCGTGCTGCCGTTCACGGAGCCCCGGTATCCTGCCTCGGCGGCCAGGCCAATCGCATTCGGAATGAGGAATGCGGGGTTGAAGGCTCCGGCAGCGGCAGACCCCAGAGCCCCACCCGCAGCGCCAAAACCCAGAAGGCGGTTCGGAGAGAGCTTTGCCACCTCTCGCAGAGCACGTTCGCCCCCGGTGGTGGTGGCAGCGCGCTCGACGGCCGGGCGCTGCTCAGGGCGCAGATAAGCCATCTGCTGCTCATCGTCAGCTATGCCACGGAAAACGTCTCTAGCACGCGTCTGCTTCGTCGTGCCGGGTGCACGTTGGCGGACCTGCCGCTCAACATCGTCGGCGAGGCTGAACGCCTGCTTGTCGCGCCAGGCGGAACGAGCGGAGGAAATGAGCTGCGCGTCCTCTGGGGTTCCGGAGCGCATCTGCGCGGGCGTCACGTTGTCCAGGAAGCTGTTGATCTGCTGTTTCAGGCGGCCAGCAAGCCGAGCACTCTCGGTTGATCCCCCCGCAATGTCGTCCAGGCCCTTCATGTAAGCGTCGAACCCGGCGGGGGTCAGATCGGCCTGGGGTTTAGATTTCAGCTCATTCAGCTTGCGGGTGATGGAGGCGTACTCAGGCGCGCTTTCAACGTACCCTTCCCGCTTCAAGGCATCCTGCACACTGGTGGCAAAGCTTTTGACCGCCCGCCGAGAGATCTGCGCGCCGGACTGGTCAACGGCGTCATAGGCGGCTTTGGCGCGGGCATTCACCTCCGCCCGACCGGTTTCCACTGGCCGCGTGATGGCTTTGTTGGCGGCATTGTAGACGGAGCTTCCCGCCTTCCCTCCAACAAGCGCACCCACGAGACCACCATAGGGCCGTGCCCATTCCCCAAAAGTGGAGGCGGCAGCATCACCACCGGCTTGGCCACCAGCCGCGCCGGTGGCGCCCGTGAGAACGCCGGGGATACCGCCCACCACGCCAGTGGTTGCGCCGGTGGCGACTGTCTGGGCGTACTCGCCAGCTTTCGTCTGCGGCTGATAGATGGATGAAGCTAACTCGGTGGCAGGTGAAGATGGCCCTCGGAACGGCGCTGCGGTAGAAAAATCGCCAGTGGCCAGCGCCTGTGTATTTCCCACCAGATCACGAACCCAGTTCACCGGGTTCAGCGCATCCGCAAACATCCCGGCGCCGATGCCGACGCCGCTGGCAGCCGACTTTACAACGTCCGCGCCAGTGCTGGTGCCGCTGAATTGGCGACGCAAGACGGCTTCAACGTCCGCCTGGGACATGCTGTCGGGAAATTCCGCAATATCGCCGGTGGGCAGTTGCACCTGCATTATTCAACCCTCCCCGTGGTGGGGTTGAACTTCAGGACGCGCGGTGCGGCAGGTGATGCCGGGCTGGCGCTGGCGGCGGGGACATTCAGCTCGTTTTCCTTGAATACCGGGCCGAGCTTGGCGGTCTCGTCGTAAAAACTCTCCAGGCTATTGTCGGAGCGCAGCAGGCGGCGGGCGATCTTTTCTTCCTGCTTCCGACGATCAAGAATGCGCTCATAGCCGTCCACGATCTTGTCGATGCCGTTCTGTGAGTTCCACAGACTCGGCAAGCTGTTCAGGAACATCTGCACGTCGGTGTCGCTGCTGGACCCGCTTCCGGGTGTACGCATGGCGGGGGCCAGCCGCGATGCAATGGACTGGATGGTCTCGGCTTCCGACATCCCGGAAAGCTCATTGTCACTGAGGCCAAGAGCTTTGCCGAAGGCCAGCCGCGCAGCCCCGGTGCCACCGAGCTTCGTGTTCTTCGCGAGCGTGCGCACACGCTGAAGCTCCGGCACCAGATCCGACAGCTTCTTGGTCTGCGCCGCGATCTCACCAAAGGTGCCGGTGTCCACCTGGGCAATCCCGGACGTAACCGCTTCAGCCTGGGCGGCACGGGTTTTCGGCGTGTCCTGATAACTGAACACACCCGCGTCCGGTGTCTGTCCACCGGCTGGCGGCGGCATGAGCGTCTGGCCAGCCGGAAGTGGCGCGGCGCTGGGCTGCGGAGGAGTGCCCTGGGCTGCTGCGACACCGGCGGGCGACTGATACGGCTGCGCACCGGGCAGAACGGCTTTCGGCGTATTCACGAAAGAGCCGGTGGTGCTGTTGAACGTCGGCACCAGGCGGGACGCTGTGTCCACTACCGACTGGGCAATGGCCTTATCCCGTTCGTTCGCTGAAGGATCGCGCAGCACCTGCATGGCGCGCGCAAGATCCCCCTCAAATCCTTTGCTCTGCACCCCATACTGAGCGTTCTGCTGAGCTTCCTGCGTCACGGCATTTAGCTGTTGCTGGCGCTGCTGGTTTTCAATGGCCTGCTGCCGGAGCTGGTCGAGCTGCTGGATGGTCGCTCCGCCCGCCGTGCCAATGGCCCCGAGAGTGGTGGCGCCGGGCTGCGAACTGGCCGCCATCAGGTTCAGGCCGAGCCGCGTCAGCGAATTTGCAAAGGTGGGGCTTTCCAGGATCGGATTGGAGCGCGTCTGAGGCGCGATCACGCCGTTCTGCGGCTGCTGCTCCGGTGATTGGGGCAAGTTCAAGTAGCGCAGAACACCGCTCTGAGGTTGGCCGGTCAGGAGATCGAGAATACCCATGGCTTACTGATTCCAGTACACCGGGCCAGAGCCAAAATACGAAACTCCGCCAGGGCTAGACATTTGTTGGGAGTAACCGCCACCACCTCCGCCGAACAAGGAATTTGCTGCGCCACCCGCAGCAGCTCCACCGGACGGGCCACCGAAATAATATCCGGCGCCCGTCGCCGCGAGACCCAGAACCTGTCCCAATGCATTGCTGCCCTGAACCGGCTGAGTATTGGTGGAAGTTGTGCCTGCGCCGGGCGTAACCAAGCCTAAGCGCTGGAGAAATTGGTTGAGAGCGTCGCCCTGGGAATTGGCGTCGTAGGAATAGCGTGCCATGCTTTCATCAATGCCCTTCTGAGCCTGAGCTTCCTTCTGCGCCCCGACCTGACCAAGGGCGGAAATGTCCGTATAATCCTGGTTGGCCAGGGCTGGCGCTAGGCCCGCAGCCGCAAGCTGGTTCTGGCGCTCCTGCATATAATTCTGGTTCGCCATGGTGGTGGATGTGTCTGACAATTGGCCCGCCAACGCCGTGCGCGCTGAATCCTGGGCGTCGGCATACAAGCCGGAGCCGTATCGGCCGGAGCGTGCGCTTCCGCTGGCGATGGTAGGAAATATGCTGTCCTGATAACCGCGCACCGTGCCCTGATTGGCGATGTCGATGGCGTCATTCAGGTAAGGATTTGCGTTCAGATAGGCGCCGTTCAGGGTATCGGTGACGTTGCCCTGGGCGTCTCTGACCGCCGGGCTGCCATTGACCGCACGGTCGGTGGCGAGACCCATCGCCTGGGAGGTCTCGGGAGACAAATCGGCATACGTCTGGCCGGGATAGAACGCCGGAGCACCCTGGTCATACAGGGAGCGAGCCTGATCGAGCGCGAACTGCTGCTGGTCCCCGATCCACCCCGGCGGGGCAACTGTCGAGGTCGTGGTCTGCGTCTTGCTCTTACTACTCGTCACGCTACAAGGCTTTCTCCACGGTTATCGCCACCTTCCGAAACCCTCTATCTTTCAGGACACGCTCCCAACCAGAGCGGCCGGAAGCTTGAAGGTATTCACATCCAATACTTTTGGCCCACGCTTCAATTAAGTCAATGCCCTTGATCCACCTAGGCATATCTACACCGCCAATAGCTGTTACTTCGGCGACACGCCCCCTTGAGGTTTCTTTGACTTCCACAGTGAGCGCCATGTTCAGGTGGCCATCATCCAGAGCATAGAAGCCCGCCACCTGCCCGGCGGCCAAAGCGAGATAGGTGGCGCCCTCCTCTATCTGTGCGGCCGGGTCGGCCTCATTGGCCTTGGAGAGGAGCCCCCAGAACTGCGGCCAGAAAGCATCCAGCTCCTGCGGCAGCAGCCCGTGAAGGGTTACACCCCAATCCATTCCACCCCCGTGCTCACCAACCGCAGCGAGGCGTATGCTCCGCCGATAGTGGTGGTGCTGGCGCCGTTGACCGTCTCCCCGGCCGCAGCTTCCAGGGTGAGCGTGTTGCCGCTCGCATCGGATCGCACCACCGTCACCGTGTCGCGGGCGAAGTCTTTCGCCGCCGGCAGCGTCACCACCACGTCGTCGCCGCTGGCGTCCACCACCACGAACTCGTTGCTGGCGGTGATGGTATGGTCCGCCGCCACCGTAACTACCCAGGGTCGTGCATAGTCGAACAGGCGCTTGAGGTTGTCGGCCAGATTGCGGATGTAATCCGGGCTGTTGTCGGCGCGGACGGTGAACGTGAGCTGCATCAGCGCACTCCCGTCGCTTTGGCCCGGAACTGAAGGCCGCGCACGTAGCTCCAGGCTCCGGACAGCGTGATCCTGGATTTATGAAAGCGCGCATCCACTCGCCCGCAATGTTCGCCGGTGGCGGCGCTGTACAGGAGGCTGGCGCTCTCGGAATGGGTCTCGGTCAGCTGGTTCCGGCTGAGGATCTTCACATCCACTGTGGGCGCGTCGGTCACCACGACGATGGACGAGACAAGCGCTCTCCCATTCAGGTTTAAGCGCGCTTCCACGCACTCGACCGTGGCCTCCATCGGCTCACCGTTGAAATATCCCAGAACGCCGTCTGCATTGAACGAAGCTGGTAAGACGGACCCACCTGCATATGCTGCGCTGTCTAGTGACAGCGGAATGTCTTCCAGGTTGCCATACTCTGCGCCCAGATCCTCGATGGTCTTTCCGGCCTGCAAGCTGATGAACGACTGCGCCACGTCCAACTCTATCAGAGTCCACCGCTGGTCCGTCCAGTTGTAAACCAGCATCTTATCCGGCAAACCGTTGGAGCTGAGGTTGCTCACATAGGCCCAGGTGACGATTTTCTTGAGCGGGTTGATGGATGCAACAATCTGGGGAATGGACCCAGGCTTCAGGTCAGCGAGGAAGGTCCGGTCGATCTTCTTATCGCCGATGCCGACGCTGGCCGCACCGTTGAACAGATAGAAGCCATCCAGGGCGAGGTAGAAGATTCGGCTTCCCCACACCACCACCGTATTGCCGCCGACCGTACCCTGGTTGGTCTCTGCGGTCTCAATGTTGAAGATGCCGGGCGTCCCGACATAGGAGGCGCGGATAATGGCGTCGCTCTTCAAGACGATGGCGTGGTTCTGATACCCCACCACGGCCTGCACCTCTCCTGAGCTGTCCTCGATGTCCTGAAAGTCGGCCTGCGTCACCGGCGAAGGCTCCCACGCCTCGGTGTTATCCAGACCATCCCAGCGGATGCGCTTTGGCCGCGCGCCGTCAACGGCATCAAACGTGTTGCCCATCAGGACGAAATTGTTCACCACCGTCATGGTCCGGCATTTCGGCGCGTTCGGCAGGGCGGCGAACTCTGTGCTGAGGCCTAGGTCGAAATACTGCGTATCGTCGGTGTAATCGGCCGCGATCAGCCGGTTCCCATACTGGGAGAACACCCAGCGCCCGTTGTCCGGCACAGCGTATGCGCCCGCACTACGGGTCACGTCCTGCCACTGGTTGCTGTTGAGTTTGAACAGGGCCGTGGCGGTACCGGCGAATATGTGCACGTTCCCGCTGCTGTCCTTCACCGCCACCGCGCCACGGCATGTGTCCGGCAGGGCATCAATGCCAGAGGGCACAAAGTCCTGGAACGGCACATAGTCGGAGGCCTGACTGATGCAGTTGGTAGCGACGCTGGAAAATTGCGTGAACGGCCCGGCGATGTCCGGACGCCATTCGCCAATCGGCTGGATGTCGGACAGCTCCGGCTGCATCACAGGAACCTTTGATGGAATGACGTGGAGCCCTGGACCAGCTTCCGCCGGCTCAGCTCAGCCAGGAAATCGGCGAGCGCCGGGGCATACATGGTGTTCACGCCGGCGATCTGAGCATCCTGCATGTACGTTTTGGCGTGGCCGAGCGCCCCGTACAGGTACAGGTTCGGAAACTCCTCCAGGACCCAGTTGGAAGCGACATCGGCCGAAAGGGGCGCGAAGTTCTCCCGGTAGATGGCGCGCAGCTCGTATTCTCCGTCCGGGATGGGAGCCAGGCGCACCGTGCGGCCTCCTTCCCAGGCGAACTGACACGGCACGCCGGAGACACCGGCACGCGGGCTTTGCAACAATGTGAGCGGAGATTGCTGAGCCATCTTCGGCATGCCGGGCCGGACATGTGCCAGGGCTGAAACGCCTTTGGCAGTAGCGGGAAGCTCCACAGTGGCGGTGCCCGGCGTCGTGGTGATGATGGAGATGGCGATTTGTTCCAGGGCGTGCACCTTGGGCCGGATGTCTGCCTCGAACAGCGCAATGAACGTGGGCGCTTTCGATGCCAAATCCGGCCGCACCAGCCAATCGGTGATTTCATTCTGCAAGCCTGCGTAACTGTCCAGGTCCATGCTTAAAGCCGTCCGTTATAGGTTTTAAGGTTCGGATATTCGGTATTCAGCAGGTGCCGCAGCTTCTTCTGAAACTCCTCGCGCGTCATGCCATTGCGCGCGGGCGACAGCATGAGATTGAAGTTGTGCTTCGAGATCATCTCCATGATCACCGTAGGCGGGATTACCGCGAACGGCTGTTGGTCGATGGCCTCGGCATCATTGCGCCGGTGACGGAGTCCGCTGGTGCGGATATCGGCTGCATGCTGAACAGCTGCGGATACGTCCTCAGAGGTCTGCACATGCACACGGCGGTGCCCTCCCCCGAGGTTCTCAACATCAATCCGGGTGGTGACATCCCCGCTCTGAAAGTGGATCGGCTTTCCAGCCATGGTGCATGAGCAATCATTGAAATTGGGGGGCGGTTGTCCGCCCCGTTTAGGCTTAGATCAGATCCGCGATCAGATCCGCGATCAGACCGTTGGCCGCCTCGTTTTCGCACTTCAGCATGAACTCGGAGATCAGTTGGTGCTTGGTGTTGTCACCCGTCTTGCCGAGTTCCTGGCTGATGAACTTGCGGCCTTGCAGGTAGGACACGCCCCACTTATCCGGAGACAGTAAGGCAATTACGCCGTCGTCCATGTGGCGGTTCGTGACCAGGTTCAGGTCGCCGAAGTCGGTCTCGTAGACGCGCACGCTGGTGATCAGCTTGCCTTCCTCGAAATCCGCCCGGTTGTTCATGGCGTTTTCGGTCATCAGAGCACTGACGCTCTTGCGGCGACGGGTACCGACCATCATCACGGACGGCCAATCGCTGCTGTTGTCGTAGCACTTCTCGGCCAGGTCGGTGATTTGCGCCGGATCGAACGCGCGCGGCGTACCGGGGACACGAGCTACTGGCAGACCTTGCGTGATCACCGGATCGGTGCCGTCGTTGGCCTTGTTCGTATTGGTCTTGATCCAGGCCTGCATCGTGCCGGTATGGCGCGTCGGATCGCCGTCGCTGCCGGCGGCGGCTGACTGGTTGCCGACCAGGATCTTCTCCATGTCGCGGCGAAGCTCCAGGCCCTTCTTGATCTTCTGGCGGAGATATTCATCCTCGGCACCGGCCACATCGATGGCGCGGGCGCTACCAGACACGACAAAGGACTTGTCGGAGATCTGGGTTACGTTACCCACGCGCACTGGAGGGGTCAGCGACTGCGGGTCAGCGTCGGCGCCTTCCTGCCGGGCATTGGTGTTGTCCGCCGCCGCGAGGGTGTCGGTGGTCCAATCCTTCTGCGTGTTGGAGGCTTCTTCCGCGTCACCGATCATGCTCATAAAGGGCGTGTCGGTGGGCGAGATCATGCTGATGGTGTTCGCATAATCCTCGTGTTCATTCGTCAGATCATATGAGCTGTACGTATTTGCTGGCTGTGGCATTGTTTTTTATCCCCGTAAGGGTTGTTGTTTCGCGGCCTTGAGGCGAGCCAGAGCGTTCTTCACGTTCGGGTTCTTCTCAAAGGCCTCCCTTGCGGCCAACTTCTGCACAGCGTTCGGGTTTGGCTTGGGTGCCTCACCCGAGGGGGCGAGAGACTTTGCTTCTTTGGCGGCATTGCGCACGCCCTTCCCGATGTTCTGGTTACGCTCGTCCCACTTCCGGGCCTTATCCACGATCAACCAGGCACGGTGGTCGCCAAGATCGGCGATATCCGTATCCTCAAAGCCCTGTGCCTTGAGATATCCGACCGCCTTCTGGACGTACTGGGGATTTGCAAAGTCAGGACTGGCCTTCCTCAGCAATTCCGCCTGCTGCGCCTCAAAGGCATCACGCTCGGTTTTGGCCTGTTGATCTTGCTGTGCCTGCACACGCCGCTGTTCGGCTATAACCGCGTTGTAACGGTCAATGGCTTCCTTCCCCTGGAGATACCGGGTGTTGGCCTCGGCACGCTTTGCAGGATCGGTTTCGACGGTGGCTGCATGAAGCAGCGCGGTCAGCTGGTTTTGGTCCGGCAGGTTCGGGCGCATCATCTGAGAGAGATGCCCGAGCTGCTGCTGGTATTGGTTGGCCAGGCCGCCCACCTGCTGCTTCAGCGTGGTCACCTCGCGCTCGCGCGCCAAGATTTCATGCTGTTTGCCTTCAAGGTGTTTGGCCGAGGAATAGGTCTGTGTCAGCTCAGACAGCGGCACCTGACGTGCTTCACCATTCACCTTTACGGTGAAGATGGGCTCGTCGGCATCACCCGCGCCTTCATCATCCTGTTCGCCACCATCCGCCGGTGCTTCGGCCGCGCCATTACCCTCGGGCTCGCCGTCCTGGCTTCCCTGCTCATCGGCAGGGGGCTGGGCGGCACCGTCATCGGGATCGGCGTCGGCATCTGCCTGATTGGCGGAGGCCGCGTCACGCTTTGCCTTAAGCATGGCAAAAGCGTCGCTTTCATTCATTTGCTTGGGCTGCTCGATAGCAGGGCTCCGTTCACCCTGGGCCGCAGGTGCGGCTCCAGTGGCCGGAGCTTCTTTCTTGATCGTCACGCCTTGTTACTTTCGTTGCGTTGCGCCGCGTCGAGGGGCCGTTTTGGCTTCCTTATTCGCAGCCTCCATGCGCCCGCTGCTGACGATGTTCGCCAGGGCGGTCTTAACGGCTTCGAGCCCACGCAGTTCGCACCACGCGTGCTCTCGCTGTTCAACCGTTAAAGCTTGTTTCCAACCGGAGATAATGGTGCGCTCGACGCGCTCGCAGGCCTCCTTAAAGGCCGGTATATTAAGCAGCAGTTGCGCTTGGTTCGCTGCTTCTATCTTGTCCATTATCGTTCGCGGTCACCATTTGTTCAATTTCAGCCAGAGTCTTAAACCTCTGCATATTCAACTTTTCACGTTCGCGCACGTCTTGCAACCAGATTTCCAATACCCTTACTTTGGTATCCTCCCGGTGCTTTTGCAGATCAGCTTTAAGCTTAGCTTCCTCAATCGCGTTCTTGGAAACCAGCTCGGCCTCTGCCACGTCGATGGCGCTGGGTTGTGCGGGCTGGGGCTGAGGCGGATTGGCAACAGGGTCCGTGAGATACCGACCCTTGGTCACCAGACCTTGGGCGGTCAACAGATCCTGGAGGACGTTATAGGCGTTCTCCAACGACACCAGCGGCCCAGCCACGCCGCCCTGCATCTCCACCACCCCTTGCAGGATGCTGTAGGCGCTGTTGAGGGAAGCGATCTTCTCCAGGCGGTCGGCATACCCTAGGCCAACCTTGATCACGGTATTCCGCTTGGTGCGCCAGTCGGTGGGATTCACCGGCACATATTTGCCCATGAACTCGAACATCCGCTCGCGCTTCTCGTTCTTCATCACCAACTCGCGGACATGCTCCATCAGCGAGCGCACGCCGGTCTCGGCGAAGGTACGCAGCATCATCTTCACCCGCATCAGGCTCTGGCTCATGATCATGGCGCCCATCATGTTGGTGCTGTCGGCCAGCGCCTGGGAATCCAGGCCTGCGGCCTGCTTGGACAAGCCTGTGCGAGATTCGAGCATCCCTTGCAGGTACTCCATGATGGGCAGCGTCATAGTCGCGGTGTTAGGCGGCGCGGTCCATCCGATGGCATCGGCGATATTTCCGCGAACGCGGATGGGATGCCCCGGCACCGTCTGCATGAGATCGTTGTATGTATCCTCTGCGGCATTGGTCTCGTTGATCATCGGCCGGACGCGGTTACTCGCCACCACAGCGTTCAGGGACTGGCGCCACAGCACAGTGTGGATATCCTGAAGATCGTTCACCAGCTCGGCCGCGGAGCCACCGTGGTGCTGGTGCGGGGCAATGATGGGTGTCCAGGCGTGGTACGGAATGCGGGACACCAGCTCTTGGGAGAGCACCACGCTGCTCCCCTCCCCGCCGGTGCACACCTTCCAGAGCTTGATGATGCCGCTGTTATCCAGGTCGCTGCGGATATAATGCTCGCGGACTTCCACAATAGCGTCGTCACCACGGGCCGGACTGCTCAGGTCATTCGATGTGCCCTGATTGCTGGCGCGCTCCCGTGCCTCCGGATCATCGAGCGGTGACAGGGTCGCCAGGCTGTCCACCTTGTCGGCGGGATAGCCCATGGCCTTCAGCTCACCGCGCGTCTTGTCCACGATACGCTCGGCCACATACCGGGCATCGGACAGGTCCACCTTGGTGTATCCCTCCTCCACCACGATGTTCTCCGGCGCCACCGCCTGGATGCGCACTTGCTCATTCCGTTCTTCGCGCACCAGATCCAGGTTCACGCGGATGCCCTGCATAAGCTCGGGCGGGATGGTGGCTAGCGCCTCAATGCTCGGAATCTCCTCCCCGGTTGGCAGGAACCCTCTGACGGCCATTTGCAGGACGTTCCCGGCGTCGGCGACAACCTTGTCCGCCTCGTCCAGAGAAAGGCCCTGATAGCTCTCCGGGACGACCTGGGCCTCACTGTTCCACCAAGCCTTGGCGTACCCGTTCTTCTGAAGCAGGCCATCCTTGGCCCAGGCGACAAACAGCTCGAAACCCTTGTTCTGTGTGAAAATGACATGCTGGGTGTACGCGGTCTCTAGCTTGGCCTGCTCGACATCCTCCTCACTGGTGGGCTCAAACACCCCTGCCCCCTCGCTGGTCATGAAGGGCTCCAGCATCTGGGGGAGCAGGGTTTCCACCACGTCGCGCACTTCTGCCGTGGCAATCTTGCTTTCCCCGTCATTGCTGGGGATATGGTCCATTTCCTGCCGGTAATATTCCAGCATGTCCTTGCGGGCTTCACGGACCTTATTGGTCGAGTTGTAGGCAGATAGGAACCGGCTATTCAGGTATGCGGCAACGCCACCATCCGTTTGAATTGGCTTTTTTGCAGCAGCCTTACGCGCCATTAAACTATCCCTACTTTCGGCATAGTGAATGCTACCCCGGAATTATTGCGGCGTACAGAGGCGACCTTTAATCCGGTCATCACTCCATACCTCGTCGCATCCATCAGGTGGTCATTCTCCTTATTGATCAGACCTTTCTCGTTTCGAGCATAAAGGTGTAATTCCTGCTGCCAGGCGCCACAGGTGTTGAACACCTTGAACCGGCCGGTGTGCATACGGGTGAGCACGTCATCGATCCCAGCTTCCACGGAGTTGTCCGCAGGGGTCAGGTTCAAACCAGAGCTACGTGCCCGGTTCAGGAAGGTCTCACCATCCTGCTGGTTGCGCTGGCCGCCGGCGGGATCGCAGACGCCGGGCATCCAGTTGGCGCCCATCCCCTGGAGATGCAGGGCATGACCCTCCAGGGTGCGTTCCCCCTGCTTATATTCGGCTGTCACGTAGACGGTGTCGGTGTCCCGATCATGGGCGAGGAACGCCGCCGCCGTGTTGTGCCAGCCGAAATCCAAGCCGAAGCAGCGTGGCCAGTAGGCGGGGATCTCGCGCGGATCGACCAACAGCTTGGCGATGTCCACCGGGAACACCAGGCCGCTCCCCACGGACGGCACCCCATTGGTGCGCGCCTCACGCTCATGGGGCCGGTAGCTGGCGATGATCGTTTCACGCAGTTCAGGCGAGATATGCTTGGCGTCGGCAATCCCCATGCAGACCAGGGCGCGGTCCTTGGTGGGGTTCTTCCAGAAGTCGAACACCAGCCGCGTCATGCCCATGAGCGGGGTGAAGGTCAGGAAGACGATGCCGCCGGTGGCGTTGGTCCGGCTCAGGGCCTCGGAATGGATCTCATCCGGCGGCTCCTCGTCCTCCCACACCACGTCCACGCTGGCCGCCTGCCATTTCTGGCGGCCCTGGGCGTAGTTCTTGAAGTTCAGCACACTCTCGCCGCCCGAGACGTGGCGGACGCGCATGAAGTCCACGGCATCGCGGATACCATGGCTGGCTTTGGCGATGTTTGTGATTAGGGATGTGGGAATTGTGCCACTGCCGGGCTCACCCATGGTGCCGAGCAGCTTCGTCTGAGGACCGTCGCGGGTGCTTTCTGCGGTAACCCCGCCGCACCAGGCCAGCACCGGGCGATTAAAGCGCTTTCCCTCCCACCAGTCAGGATAGATGCCAGTCAGATGGAAGGTGGTCTCAGCCGCGCCAGCGAGCGTCTTGCCGAGCTGGTTCCCGGCGGACAGGCAGCGTTCCCGCTTGGTGGCGCCGAGCCGGTGAAACTCCAACTGCTTGTCATATGGCTGGTAGATCTCGCCACGAAGTTTAAGCTCTTCACGAGCCAATAGGGCTATTTCACGGCGCTGTCTACTTGTCAGCTCCACCCGATGCGAGCGCTCTTAGTTCATCCACGGTCAGGCTGGAAATGGCATGCTCAAGCCGCACCGGGTTTTCTTTATTTCCAGAGTGCTCAACGTCTTGGCGGTTCTTCCAATGCAGAAAACGATTGTGCATGTTGAAAATGTACGTCGTGGCGTTGAATGTCTTCCCCATGAAGATGCCTTGTTGGCCGGCTTTGGCCCACCAAGCCTCGGCAATCAATCGCCCCTCTTTTACGGCTTGCGAAAATTCAGGCTCCCGCGCCTGCAAATCATCCCATAGCTCATTGCTCATGGCCCGCGCCGGAGGAATGGCCAGCGCAACCTTTACCTCGGCATCGCTGCCGCCATCCGTGTAAATGGAGTGCATAAGCTCGCGCCAGCCGGGGATCAAATCGGCCAAGGTCACTATCGGACGCCCTACAGGATTACTCATATCAATTTAGCTTCAATTCCCCCGTTTCATAATGCTCACGACCATCCATTGCGTTATGAACCACGACCCCATCTAACTCCATGGGTTTGCACCAACATTTCTCGGTCAACTCATGCTCCCGATAATCACCTAATGGGTAGACGTGGCATTTATCCATGCCATAACCATGTCAAACAAAACGACTACTGACAATATAAAAGCCCCCGAAGGGGCTTTAGCCGGGCAGGCATTATTCCTTCGACTGGATAACCGTGACAGACACGTTATTGCCAGCTGACAGCGCCGTGGTAGCACTTACCCCAATGGCTTCCATCGTCTGCGGCGCCGAGAAGGTACGCGACACTTCAGATGTGCCAACAGCGATAGCTTCGGAGCCCAGCACTGTGCTGTCGGACAACATGCGGCTGAGAGTGACGCTCACAGGGGTGCTTGCCTTCAGAGAGATCGTAACGTCCTTCTTGGGATCGACCTGAATGGCTCCAAGCGCGGCCGGGGTCGTGCCGGAGGTGACACGAGCGCGAGACACCGTGAAGTCATGGCCGCGCTCATATTGGCTCCATGTGGTCGTAACCGCATGCGCGGCACTGGAGGCAAATACCAGAGCCGTCACGCCCAGCAATTTGAGATTGATTTTCATTATATTTACTTTCATTGCAATGAACTTAAAAACAATGAAAGCGTGCACTCAATAACTGATATCGTCAACGACCTTATTGTGTATACGGTTATTTCTTTTGCAAGCGGGCAAGCTCACGCTCGGAAACCTTATCTCCAGCTGCCGCGGCCTTAGCATACCACTTCTCTGCCTCCTGCTTGCTTTGAGGGGCGCCAATGCCGTATTCATACGCCGAGGCGATATAAAATCCGACATTCTTTAGATCCGTCGCGGAGGATGTTTGGCTTTCAAGTTGGGAAATGCTTTTTTCAGGAATTATTTGACCATCCTTAATTTCTGGGACACCGATAGCCATAGAAGTAATATAAAACGTCGACTGGAATCCGGCCACAATCAGTCTTTTATCATTAGGAAACTCAGCAGCGACGGCACGGCAATTGGCAACTATTTCAGTTATAAGCTCAAATTTAAAGGCGTTAAGTGCGTTAAATAGCGCATTCGACAAGCCCTGACTTCCGTCCACTGCCATATGAATACATTTTAGTGCTGCCGGATCATTGCCCGCAGAGCCCGCATTTTTAGCCTTCTCTTCATTCTGCCCGCAGCCAACCAATAAGATGGCAGATAGAACAAGGCCACTGACTGAAAACATGCCACGCATAATTGCTCCCTCCCCTACGGCGGTAATGTCTTGCCTGTCACCGGATCGGGTTGCAAGCTGCATCTTGACTGGTTGCAAACTTGCCCCAGCGCGAGCTTGAGCTATGCTCGCGATACCTCCAAGGCGGCAGGCAAACTCATGCGCACGCTCACTTTTTCAGCCATTGCACTTTTTTCGTGTGTTAACATCAGCTTAGCTCAAGGTGTCCGTTGCGATACGAGTTCTGTGTCGGCGGATGGTTCCCTGAATTTCGCGCCATCGGGAACGGCTTGCCGAAGCAGCGGAAAGACCGAGACCAGGCGCGCCACTTCCACCCAGAGCGAGAGCGCACCTCGGAAGCCTCAGCCGACGCGGCGGGCGGCCACCGGCGCCGGAACTCCTGTGCCGGGGCAGCCTGGCTTGAGGTACACTTCCACTCAACCCGACCCAAAGCTTGTGAGGCAGTATCAGGGAAACACTGGGGCATATGAATTAGGCCAGGGCGTCGGCATGATGTTGTTCGGGGTGCCGGATGGCCCTCCCCCTACATCCTCACGTACACGCCCACCACAGAACGCACAGATACCTCCAAGCATGATGAGCGTGCCAATCGCTCCCCGCCCTGTGCCCTGGTCTGGTTTGCTAGGACATTAGCACTCGCTCAAGCGACAGATTTTGCCGGTTCCTGTTTTCTTACGAAGAAGCCGCCAGAACTCTTATGATGCGTGGAAAAGCCTGGAGCTGGATTTTTCTGCTAAATCGCTGTTTAAGTGAATATGTACAGGGCCTATCGCCAGGGGGCGTTAACCTCAACTGGAATGGGTTCGTCCAGAGCGCCAAGTCCTGCCTTGGTGGCGGAAATAGGATAGTTCTTCCAGTCCATGGCCCATGCTCCATCGATAACGCACACGGCGTGCCCAATCCCATCCCATCGTGGGAACGCCACCAAACTCAACCGAGATGCATCAAACCCCGCCTTCCTTAGCATTGCGCACTTGAGAACCGCATAATCCAAGCAGTTCCCCGGTTCTCCTGGTTTAATAACCCTCCATGGGCGATACCACTTTGCAATACGTGGTGTGTAGTTCCGGCTGGCGCTGACCTCGGCGTTGATTGATACGGCTGTATCGTAACCCTTAAATGGCTCGGCTAACGCAACGCTGCTTAATAAGGCGAGAGCGCTAAAACTCCACAGCAAGCTGTGGTATACCATATCATTTGACCTTACCTTTAAGCCCCTCCTGGGGCTCATTGATTCCGGCTTGCCTGGAAGATCGTATGAGTTCGGCAGCCCTATCCTGGTCGGGGATATCCAGAAAGAATACGTAATACCTTTTCCCGTTGTCCCGCTTAACGTCATGCCTCATCTCAATTCCATGAGAACGCAGCAGGCGCCGGACCTCAGAAATCCGATTAGTGGGTTTCACTGCCAGAATGCTACGGAAAATGCTGGCCGAAGACACCCGCCGACCGGCCGCAAGTTCCCGTAGGACATAGCCGCATTGGGTGTTCGCCGCAGAAGGGCGCAGCACCCTTTCGGTAGGTGCTGATCCTCCTGCGAAATCAATGCGGCACGCCGGATCGAGTCCAGGCTTAAAGGCATCCTGGAGTGCCTGCTGGAGCAGGGCGAAGAGCGGCCAGGGCTTGCTCATCGGATCACCCTCCCCTTGACCTTCGCGCTTTTCGGCAGCTGGGTGATGGCGGTGCCTCGCAGGTCGAGCCAGCCGCCCACGGTCAGGCCGTCCGGCAGCTGGGTGATGGCGGTGCCTTGCAGGTAGAGCCAGCCGCCCACGGTCAGGCCGTCCGGCAGCTGGGTGATGGCGGTGCCTTGCAGGTCGAGACCGCCGCCCACGGTCAGGCCGTCCGGCAGCTGGGTGATGGCGGTGCCTCGCAGGTCGAGCCAGCCGCCCACGGTCAGGCCGTCCGGCAGCTGGGTGATGGCGGTGCCTTGCAGGTAGAGCCAGCCGCCCACGGTCAGGCCGTCCGGCAGCTGGGTGATGGCGGTGCCTTGCAGGTCGAGACCGCCGCCCACGGTCAGGCCGTCCGGCAGCTGGGTGATGGCGGTGCCTTGCAGGTCGAGACCGCCGCCCACGGTCAGGCCGTCCGGCAGCTGGGTGATGGCGGTGCCTTGCAGGTCGAGACCGCCGCCCACGGTCAGGCCGTCCGGCAGCTGGGTGATGGCGGTGCCTCGCAGGTCGAGACCGCCGCCCACCGTTAGGCCTTGACCGATCATCAGCACCGCAAGGTGGGTATGGTTAGCTCTGATGGCCTTTTCCAACGCGCCCGCATCCGCCTTCGCCGCGATAAGAGCGGCAACCTTTTTCTTGTCGTAGGGCTTCGTTTTCAGTGATCCGTGCACATACAGGTACGTCTTTCCGCCGATTTCCGTGACCGGAACGGAGACGTAAACGGTCTGCGCCAGGTGCAGATATTCCTTCTCAACCGGCACGTAGCCGAGATTGCGTAATTCGCTCTCCCGAACGGTCAGACCCAATTTTTCCAGGAACGCCACCACATAGTGCACATAGCGGGGGTGGATATGGCCGTTGCCCTTACCCTTGATCTGATTGATGCCGCCGTCATGCTCGATGGTGCAGTGGGGATGATTTTCGGCATCGCGCAGGGAATAGATCTTCACCCCGCGACCGAAATACGAGGCCACGCAATGGCGCATAAGGTTGCCCTCGCGCTCGTAGGCCTTCTTTCCGACCAAGCGCACGAAGCGGAAGCCATCGCCGAAGTCGATGAACTCCTCGGTGTCGACTTCATCCTCGCGGATGGCTGCGCCACGCTTCTGGAGGACAGCTGACCAGCGCTCTGCAGCGGCATGTGCCTGCTTGTAGCTCATTTTCTTGAGCCGCTTCGGCGCTGCATCGCTGTTGAGGTAGTCGATGATATGTTCAATCTCGCCCATATTCTCATCGTGCTTCTTGAGATAGTTGGCGAGGTTACTGCGCACCCACTGGGATACTTCGGGGGTGCTGGCTTGTTGAAGGTATTGCGGATTCACAATCCTCACTTTCTCTTGGTGTTAGATAAATTGCGCAAACACGGCGATCTCAACGACGCCAATGGCGAGGAATAAAGCCCCTGCCCACAGCTCAGGTGCAGCCCAATAGATATCGGCCAATCGGTCCTGAAGCGTTGGAATGTAGCGAGGCGGGTTATAGGTGGTCATGATATATCTCCTTATTGGTTTTGGTTAGTCCAATAAAGACATGTCTGGAATATGGCGTCAAATACTTTTTTACACATTTATTATGTTATTTATTATTGCACTTATTAGTTAGGTGAATTAAAGTCAACCCACAACCAATAATGAGATACTATATGGAAACACCACACCACGATGATATTGACTGGATAAACGCTATGCTGGACGGCTACGACTCCGCCCCAGTCGGCTACAACAAATAGGAGGCAGCATTGAGTGAAGAATATCGCCGCCGCACTCTTAAAGGTGCAACACGACCTTGATCCGGTTAAAAAGGGTAAAAAAGGGCACAACAACAAGTACGCCGACCTCCCCGCCGTTCTGGACGAGGCAATTTCGACCTGCAACACCCATGGGATTGTCGTCCTACAGCCGATCCAACCCGCCAGCCGCGAGAACCACGCGCGGGTAGAAACGATCCTCTTACACGCCGACAGCGGAGAAATGGTCACGGGCGCGGCCGAGGTGCCTTGGCGCTCCGAAAGCAAGATGAATGACGCGCAGAGCTACGGCAGCGCAGTCACCTATGCCCGCCGCTACAGCCTTGTGAGCGCACTTGGCATCTCCACCGAAGATGACGATGGACAATCAGCTCACGCCCGACCTGCGAAGACCCAGCCGACGACACCGGCACCACGCGGGGAACTCTCCCTTGAGGAGAAGACGGCGAAGGCCATTCACCAAGCCAGGACGCTGGTGGAAATGAAGCCTGCCGACCCGGCGCTTATGAAGGCTTACCGCGAGGAGAACGCCAAGGTTATCGAGCGTTGCCGCGCTTATCCGGAGGCTGCTCAGATTCTTGAAGACGGGGAGGTGTAGCCATGGACTTCACCAGCTTCACGAATGACCAGCTCATCACCGAGGCCATGGACACCAAGGCCCATGCTGACGAGCTATACGCCCACCTGGACGACGTAAAGCGCGAGCTTCTGCGGCGGCACCAGGAGACCGGCGAAGTCAGCCTGGAGAACGAGACTGCCGTATCAAGCCTGACACGCGAGGCATTGAGCGAGGCATGGCTCAAACGCCAGTATGGCTTTGAGAAGAAGGATTTGCCGCCGGAGTGCATCACCGAAAAGGTGAGTCCCGTTATCGACTGGGATAAGGTGAAAACCTGGCTTGCAGATCAAGGCATGACACTCGACGCCACCTGGAGCGTGCGCCTAAAACATAAACCTATGAAAGCTAAGTAAGTGAGTACGTTAAACAAAGTGATCTTAATCGGAAACGTGGGCAAAGACCCCGAAATCCGAATGACCCAAGGTGGTACTAAAATCGCCAATCTCAGCATTGCCACCAGTGAGCGCCGCAAAGACAAGGCGTCGGGCGACACTACCACAACCACCGAATGGCACCGCCTGATCGCCTTCTCAGGCACGGCGGACGTGATCGATGCCTTCGTGCAGAAAGGCTCGAAGATCTACATCGAGGGGCGCATCCAAAGCCGGAAATGGACCGATAAGGATGGAGCTGAACGCATCGCCTACGAGATCCTGGTGGACAAATTGGTCATGCTGGATGGGAAAAAGGATGGACATGACGACAGTGGCCATGTGCAGAAGGCATCCGCCAAGCCTGTTCAGGTGACCGCTGAAATGCCCTTCGACGATGAGATACCGTTCTAGGGCAGCCCCATGAGCGTCACATCACGGTTCACCACGGATAATCTGCCCGTCGTTAAAAAGGGTCGCCCCATGAAATACCCGTGGGACACCCTCAAAGTCCGCGAGGGATTCACGACCGACCGGCCCTACCAGTCCATGCGCAATCATGCCTGTCACGCTGGAAAGCGATATGGCGTTAAGTTCTCCTGCGAGCCCTATAATGGCGGCACGCGCGTGGTTCGGGTTAAATAGGCGATTCCCGCCCGCTCAAGGAACGAGATTAAGGTTATAGGTGCCTTCGACGTAAACCTCGTTGGCACCTAACCTCATCTCGCCGCTCACGCACTTTTCGCCCTTAAACACCTTCTTCTCAAAGGGCTTTGCGGTAACGCAATAATAGGCGTCCTTGCCGCCCCAATTCTTGGTTTCAGTCTGCGCGTAATAATGCACCAATCCGTTCGGCACAACGAAGTCGCCGCAGGATGATCCTTTGATTGTGCCCCAGCCCTGAACAATCCATTCCGTAGAATTTGCTTCCTTCGGGTGGGCGGTGAACAGGGACATCGTTTTACTGGTCTTGTTGCAAACGTGAAGGGTGCCATACCCACTGTTCGTGACCGCAACTGGTTGCGGCGCTGGTGTGTGAGGTGGAGCGGCGGGTGGTGCTGCCGCTGGCGCGCCTCCCCGCCCATACAACAGCTCCTTCATTTCGTCCTCGGAGAGATTTTTCGGCCGTGCCGGGTCGGCTGGAGGCGTGGCACACAGAGCCTCAAACTCCCTAAATTGTTTCATAACCCCATCCAATGGCACAGGATTGGACTTGCCCTTGGCCACCACCATCAACCGCGATCCAACCGCAAGCACTGCCTTCAGTTGGGCCATCGATCCGCCCTTGGCTACGATATCGCTGCTGTCAGTCATTTCGTTGAATTCCCCCATGCCGTTCAGCGATAGGGACTTGGACCCCGACCGAAGCGTGAGCTGAACAGCTACGCCGTCTTTCACGCCGGGAATGTTGAAAAACGAGCGCGCTTCTATCGGCTTTAGGCCGCGGGAACATGCAAAACCGATCACGATGTCGTCGCTGTTCGGCGCCGCATACATGAGGGATGCCCCATCCTTCTGTTCGGAGAAGAGCCATTGCCTATCGTGTGTGGTCGTCTCGGTCCGCC
This sequence comes from Roseixanthobacter finlandensis, assembly GCF_043195105.2. Taxonomy (NCBI): domain Bacteria; kingdom Pseudomonadati; phylum Pseudomonadota; class Alphaproteobacteria; order Hyphomicrobiales; family Xanthobacteraceae; genus Roseixanthobacter; species Roseixanthobacter finlandensis. The sequence goes on from NZ_CM195536.1 coordinate 2,874,962, forward strand.
TGGGGGCAACGTAGGGGTTTTTCAGCTCAACCAGCTGCCGCGGAGGGTTGTCCCCGTCGTTGGGAATTTGGCTGATCCAGGGACCAGACGATGACTGGCAGGTCAGAGCGCCGCGGCCGCCGAAGGTGATGATATCTGTCTGCACACCCGAATTCGGCCCTGATACCAAGCCTTGGGATGCGTATAGATCCTGGCCCAAAACATTCTTCAGCTGTTCCGGAGATTCCCCAAACTGGACCAGAACGCGCCAATGCCCGGTGGATCTAAGTCGCTCATAGACAATCGCATCGACTTTCAGCCCACGCCAAAACGTGTTCTCCATCACGGAAACGACGAACCTATCCCCGCCGGGTTGGGCCATGATTACCCGTGATGTATTTTGCGCGATGCGCGTATCCCGCGGCGCATTTGGCTTGTATCCCGGCTTGTCCGCCTCCTCCAGCAGATCAAAGTTATGATCCCGGAGCCCGCCCGTCAGCGAGCAACCGGCAAGGAGTGGATCTAGGAGGGGTGCCGCGTCAAAGGGCGAGAAAGTCTGCCTCTGCGACGTCCGCTTATCCAGGAGATCCTCAATTCTCTTTGAGTCGAAATTTCCGGCCTGCTGCGGCTGTGGGGACGGATTAGCGGGAGCTTCGGTGACAGGGATTCCCGCCACAACCGTCAGCCCAGAATCCACCCGGCAAATGATTGCGGGCCTCCCCTGAAAATCGCGGATGCTGGTTGATCCACCCTTCCCTGCCCTAGCCAGAATTTGCTGCGAGGCTGATACCAAAGAGAAGAAGGTATCCTTCACCGCGTCGGCGGGCACATCGAATTGGACCATGATGACACGCGGCTCTGCCCCCTGCGCCTCATATTCCAAGACGTTGAGCTTGAGCCCCTTCCACGTCGCGTTCGTGAGGGTGCTGTTGAAGGTCCACTTCTCTCCCTCTTTCGCGGCTTTGATATCGCCGATCTTATCGGCAAATGGGGCCGTGTATCTGTAGGTGATGCCGCCGCCGCTGGGTGCCACGGCCGTCGAGGCCTTCAGCTCATCATGGAATTTAACGAAGGCCTGCGGCAGTTGGCACCCCGACAGAAGCGGATTGAGAAGCCCATCCATCACCCATGGCGTGGAAGTATTCTGGCTGCCCGGCGCCTGGGCGAAGCCCGCGCTCGACATGGCCACTAGAAACGCCAACGCCACAGACGCGCGCCGCATCATTTTGCTGATCCCCGCCAACCTTCGCCCCGCCTGAATCTTGGCAGTTGGCACAACCTTGGGTCAAGCTGGATCGCGCCCTAAATTGCCGCTTCTCGCACAACTGCTGAGGGAGTAACCTACCTTCTCCCTTCGGGAAGCGCGGTTGATTGAGGTTCGTGGAAGGCTAGTGGGCTAATGAGTCCTGAAGAAATTCGTGCCAAGTCCGCGGACAATGCGCTGCATGCCGAGGGCACCCGCCATATCTTCGATGAACGAACAAGAAAACTCTCCATATTGGTCCGCTCACGCGATTTTATCGGAATCGCCATACCATTAGTTATCGGTTATGTTTTAAGTGCTGATTTCTTCGATTTCTTAAAGAACTATCAGCGGCTAGCGATTACGGTCTTGGCGCTTTTAGCCCTTGCTCAACTTTTGCTTACTCTTTGGTCGCTCATTTCCAAGTGGGACGAAGAGCTCCAATATTGCAACCGTGCTTCTCGGGACAGCTACGCGCTTCGCACCGCCTGGAATAAGCTGGCCGAGAACGACGCCGAGAATCTGGAGCTTGAATACAAGCTGTTGTCGAAGCGTCAGGATGATGCCGATTCGCACGATATTCAGAAGGGGATAAAGCCAGCCGAATATGCTGCGGGCATGCGTACCGGACTCATTCTCTTTAAGCGCAAATGCTACACGTGCGATAAAGTCCCGACGACGAGGACAGCGCCCTGGCGCCCTAAAAGCCCCTGCATGACGTGTGGCGGAAACTAATAATACCATTAGGAGAGAACAATGAGCGAGAGGACTCGGCGCTTTGCAGATGATTTCGAGAGGCTCAATGCGGAAGAGAAGCTGGAACTTCTAGCTGAGCTAAATCAACGCGTTGAGACCGCAGGGCTGCGTGAGCAGCGGGAAAAGAGTCGCCCATTAAACATGGGGCCACTAGGTGGTCGCTGTCCGCGGTGCGGAAGATAACACCCTCCGCTTGCTAACCTTGCACAACTCGCACTTGCACTGAATCAAGCTCGGCGTAGCCTTTGGCCACGCTGAGCCGAACCACCTGCCGATCATCGCGCCAGCACCCCGCCTGCGTCATGGCATCGAGGACGCTCTTTGCAAGGTTATCCACGTCGCCGACCGGCCACGCCAAACCTTCCAGGGCATCCTGTCGTTCTTTTTTGGTGTAGCTCTTAGGCACCGACACGTCGCAATGGATAAAAACGCTCACAGCGCCCGCGTATTGGGTCTTGGACTGATACGGGATGCAGCGGATGAAGTCCGCCTTCCAGCGCGTGTAGCTGCTCGGCATGAATGTGGTGCCGCCACGCCCGAGGCGGGGCCTTGGTGACGGCATGGGCTTCAATGGAACCGTGAACTCGACCACCTATCGCGCAGACGGTTCATCCGTGTTCAGGAAGCTCAGCAGAAGCTTCTTCCGCGTCAGCACCTTGCTCCCTACCGCCAGGCGTACATCGGCCAGGAAGGCTGCCAAGCTGGGGAGACGCTCCCCTCCCCGGATGGCCCACTTGCACGCCTTGCGGATGGCGTAGAGCGGGTATTCACCCAACTCCTCGCCCCATACCTCGACTTGAGTGGCCAGCTTGGCGGAGTCGCCAGCGAACAGGTTGAAGCCGGCGAACATCTTGGACAGCTCAAGCGCCAGCTCGGCAGGCCGGTTCTTGGCGGGCGAAGTGATCTCAGAAAGGGATTTCACCGTCAGCGAGATGCACTCCACCAGCTCCGGCGTTCTCTCCGGCTTCGGCACCCGAGGAAACGGCTCCATCCCGTCGATTGCCTTGCGCTCCTGTGCGTCGATCCACGAAGCCATTGAAGGCGGCAGCAAAGTTGCTACCAGTTGCTCCGCCAGCCTGGCCGCCTGGTCTGCGGTTTGCGGCTTCCCTATCGCACCAATTCTCCCAAGTGCCTCGCCAATCTCGCTTGAGCGGCTTCGGACAGTCAGGGCTGTGCCAGTAGCGGCTGAAGGCCCGCCAGACGGCGTTGAGCTGGTCTGCTCCCCACCCATGTTCACGCCGGGGATATTCTGCCCATTCGGCTGGTGGGAGACCGCCAGTGTTTTCGATAAACTGGCTAAGGCTTGTTCGAGGGTTGGCATGTTTGGGGGCTTTCTTTTTGGTTTCCTCCTGCGGCGAAAGGGATACAGGGATAGTATTACTTGGTTTGTTAGAAAGATGGTTTGTTATATGGGGTGAACCAGGATCACCACCCCCTGGTGAACCAGGATCACCACCTGGTGCAGCAGGTTCACTACCCGGCATGGTCGGCCGATACATGTTCGAGGTCGATGAGCCATTGTCGCGTTCACGGGCTTCCACCATCAGGAAACCAACCTCGACAGCCTTATGAACATGCTCAATGACGCATCTGCGGCTCAAGCCGCTTTCCTCGGCGATCTGTGCATATGAGGGAAAGCAGCCAGTGCCGTCTGAGGCCATGTGGCTCCAGATCGTGTAGCAGACCAGCTTAGTGGTAGGCTCTAGCTTGGATGAGCGTATGGCGTGCTGCCATGAGAAGAATGCATTCAAATACCTGACTTTCTTTTGGTTATTGCCGCCTGACAGCCGAAATACGGCGGGGCGGCATCCGTCAGGTAGATGTCACCCGCCCCGCAAGATCCTGGGTGACCTCGCCTCGCTTCGTCAAGGATTATTTTCCTACTAACATTCTTCGTCTAGGGGGATTCGCAATGGCGCTGCCCCTGCTACGCTCTGAGAGCAACCAAAGCCGAGGGCACGCAGATGAAGGCTACGTTCAGCTTTAGGGGCTCGCTGGTGGATGCCACGAACGCCCACGTCATTGATCGGATGGGGCATCTTCACCCTGAGTTGGGCGAGCGTGATGAAGCGCTTTTCCTGGTGGCCTGCGAGCGCGATCAGCGCATCACCGCCAAGCAGTTCCTGACGCTTGCAAAGCTGGCCAGCCAATGCAGTGAATATGAGCTGTGCGGAGAGCTGGTCGCCCACGGCGGTGCGATAAAGGCGGTTCAGATTGCCATGGCTGGGCACTGATACGGCCGCTGGGGGGAACTATGAATATCCGACGCGGCCTGTTTCGTATCTGGGTTCTGGTTTCCGTCCTATGGGCAATCACGATCATTGCCTTCATGTACAGTCCGGTAAGTCGGGAGTTCGCGCGCGGCGCAGAAGCCCGCGAATGGGCAAAGGCCGGAATAAATCTACTTCCCGTTCCATGCAGCCAAACCAGAGGGAAGCTCGGCACCGACTATTCAGCCAGACGGGGCAACGCGGGGCCATGGGACAATTACAGCAACATCCAGCCCGGCGATTTCTGCTGGTATGAAGAGCCCAAATTCCGCGCTCTTTATCCTGAGTACAAGGATTTGAACACGCGAGATTTATCCGAAAAATTGTATTCTAAAGCTGTTATCACTCTTACACCACAGCCTAAACCTTGGGAGGAACTGCTTCAGGCAGCAGCAATTGCGGTTCTTCCACCGCTGACGCTCTTCATGCTCGGCGCGGCCATTCTGTGGGCTTTGGCTGGATTCAGGGCAACAAACACCGTGAGCAAATAGCTGATGCATACTAGACGATCCGCCAGATCACGACGACGGCGAGCACCAAGGTCACCAAAGCCGCAATGGCGACAAAGCCCTCAGCTTCTCCGCTGAGGAGCCCAAAAAGTTTGAAGGAGAGCCGGTTTCTGGATTCGTCTGACACGGGACACACCTCACCATTAATCGAATCGGTGAAGCTGTCTCAATCCCTACGGGTATGGGTGCAAACCCTGGACCATGCGTCAAGGGGGCGCCCGCACTTTCACCCGGATAACCGCATTATCCCCACGACCATATACCCTTTGTGAGTTGTGGGGATAACTCGATAAAAGGGTTGGGGCACAACCGTTTGCAGCCCCAACTATCTGACATTTCGCTAATTTTCAGCGTCTATGCCCATCCCCCATTTCCACAGGGGCGCCGCCTCGATAGCTGAACTGCTATCAAACTTTATAGCGTTCGAGACCAACCTTGTCCTGAACTCCAAGATCTTTGGCCCATCGGGGAAGAGCCCCTCGCCCGCTCCATTCTTCGCCATTCGGACCACGGTACTTCACGGCAGGTTTGGCGCGCGTGCCATCGGCAGCAGCAGGCGCAGCCCGAGGACGGCGCGGCGCAGTGGGAATGCCGCCCAGGGCCTCTAGCTCTGCCATCAGCTCTTGGCGTCGTGCGTCTTTCTTCTCCTCCAGGGCAGCGCTTGCCGCCTCCACGAGGGCTTGCAGCTCATCGAGCGACATTTCTGAAAAATCAGGCACGGTGGTCTCTTTGGTTTTGGATGCCATGTGAGGCCTCGTAAACTTGGCCGCGAATGGCGGCGGGAAAGTGCAGGTTATCCCCCAGCAGCCTTATACCCTATGGGGTTATAGTCAAGGCGGCGCTCCGCAGTTACGGCGACCGAGGGTTGTTATTCCACTTATTACACACTTATTGTTGACATTATTATTTTACAGCGCAATAATGTATTTAACAAATAAGGAGAAACCCAATGAACCCACACTTGCCTGAAGGAGCCGCAAACCATCCCTGCGCGCCATACAACCTGAAAGACGCCGACGTTTGGTATGAGCTTTCCGATGGCAAGGGCGCATATCTCGCTACGCTGCGCGATAAAGCAGCGGCCATTGAGGAAGCGCACGTTAGCCTTTTCCGCCGCCGCAACCTGTCCGGCCGCCAGGAATGCGTGGTGAAGCAATTCACAGACTACGGCGCCGGTGACTCTCACGAGGAATGCGTCGCGCACCTAGAATGGGATGCCGATACTAACAGTGTCCAGAACGCATAGAGGGGAAAAGCATGAGCTATTTGATTTATCTGGTTTTCCTGATGCTTACCCTGAGCGCCTTCTTCATCCTCGGCCAGCGCGACCGCTGTGAAGACTTCGGCGGCCAATGGGTACGCCTTAGCTGCCAAGAGCAATAAGCGATGCAAACCGACTTCTTCCACCTGCTTGAGGTCGAGAAGAAGCCGGATTTGCGCTTTGATGATTTAGACCCCGTGGCTTATCTGCGGGAACAGATACGAAAACAAAGAGAAAGCGAGGAATGTGATCAAGGAGCGCATCAACCTACCGGGTGGGTATTATTTCACGCGGGGGCATAGCTGCTATGAGTTATATAGCGCCGATGGCACGTACGTCACTGATGATTTTTCGCTTACCGAGGCAGAAGACTTCGCTGCCGCGATGAACTCCATGCTGTCGTCCGCTGAGGTGGCCTTGGAAAATGAACAGCTGCGCAAGGACAACAGCCGGTTATGTGCCGCTGTGGATAAACTGGTAGCTAAGCTGAATGAGGTTTACAGCAAAGCTTCTTCAAGACCGTGATTGGCAAGCGAGACTCCGCACGGGCATAATCGTATACACGATTAATACCCGCAGAGCTGCTTGCGTACCGGGAGTGTGGAATAGGTGCGCGTCCGGCAGATCTCCACACAGACCTTCTGAAAACGCTCGACGCTGAAAGCGGGATTATTCGCGATGGCGTGAAGGTTCCTGACGACGTTCATCGAGAAGATGTCCATAGGCTCCGAAAATCGGCAATCCTCCTGCGTTTTGCATTCTGCCGCATAATCCAGCACCGAGGCACAATCATCCCTGCCCAGTTGGAGCTTTCCTACGGGTGCCGCCTTGGTAACCCTTAGAACGCCGCCGGAATAGGTTGCGACCTTCAACCTGCCGTCCTCGTACCCCAGGTCAAATTGGAGGCTGTCGTAGGAGGGTTGAACTTTGAAGGTGTAGTCCGTTGGGGAGAACCCCGTAACGGTCCTGTTCTTCAAGCCCGCTGGGGAGGCGGATATCAGGTAGTAGTTATCTACGCCCCCGCTTCCGCCGCTCCTGGTGGTGATAATCAGGACATCCTCATCCGGTAGGCGATATTGGCCTTGAATGGTTCCGCCATGACCATTCAGTGTGATCTTCTGCGTACCCAAAGCGACATCTATCGAGTCGTCATCGGAATTGAATCTGGATATCACCAGAACGGTGCCGAAGCGGGTTCCGACCCGTTCCACCTGTTGGTTCGGCGTCTCTGGAGCCGCCGCCGATGGATGGGCCGGTAAAGGTTGCGCCGGAGACGGTTTCGGAGACGAGGTCCACTGCTGGGCCGTAGCTACTCCCGAGGGCATTATCCCCACCAGAAGCGCAATCAACAACGCGGCTGCACGAAGGCGCGGCATGGTCCACCTCGGAACAGAAGCCAATGTGAAGGTGAAGCTCCCGCGCAAACATGCCGGAGAGTTTGCCCTTCGGGAAGTGGCTTACTACCGCGCCGGGCTTCGCCCCTAACAATCCCACCCACAACCGCCCGTAGGGCGCGGGGTGGCCCTGTCAGTCACATCGCGCTCTATCCTGCACCGCCAGATTCTGCACTGGCAGTGGCTCTACGTATTTTCAAATTTCATTCGGGAAAAAGGTCTCGAACTCGCACAAAGGGGTTTCCGGATTCGCCCGCCTTACGGATTTTTTCAGTCAGAACACTGGGAAATGGGATTTCTCGCCGGAGCGCGTCGTGAAGGTCCAATCCCTCAATACATACCACACGCTTGGCGCGACCGAAGGCATGTAGGCCGTCTTCCGTGAAACCGTTGTAACTGATGAATATTCCCCGCGCCCAAGGCGCCTTCTGCTCTAGTTTGCCGTGGAAGGCGTGGAGATCGCCAGCCCCCGTAGGACTGGCATGCCATTTCGCCTCAAGCAGATAGACTTCATTAGCGAGAACGAAACTGCCATCGATCTGCTCTCCCCTATTTCTGAACGGATCGCGGGCGTCGAGTTTGTAAAGGTCGAACAGCGCTTTCAGGAATCGCTCAAACGCATACCCTCTTGTGTGAGGCTCGACACCGTAGAGCCCAATCAGCTCCGCATTTAGTTTGCTTATCTTTTCGGTATCGAAGGCGGGAACCGGCGTGAAGGGAGAAGGCGCTTCCACTCCGCCCTCTAGCTTATTAATAAGCGTGAGCAAGCGACCATGGGCGTTCTTCACCAAGTCGGGACCGGACGTGTTCATGCGAACCGCCTCCCGATAGTCCCACAGAGCCTTCAGCGTGCGCGCGGCGGTGATGCCGTCTACGCTCCTGAGAAAAAATCTCAGCCTTTTTCCCTTTGAGCTGCCGTCCTCGGCATATCGTGGGTCATCGATGTCGATATTCAACTCTTCCGCGAAAAATCGAGAGAACGATGCATTGCTGAATTGGAGCACGTAGCCACCCTGCATTCCAAACAGCTCATCCAGAAATTGCATATCTATCGTGCGGATGTTCGCCATGGCGTTGAACCGTTCCCACCGTTGTTTTGAGAACGATAGAGAGCAGCCACGCTAGTGCAAAGCTCCGTGCGTCCCTGTTGCGCACGTTGGCGCGTAACTGGCGCGAACTGGGGGCCTTGGTGCCCTCCAGTGCCCCGGAGGCTATATGAGCGCCTCCGGCAACCCCTTGCGGCTCCTAGGCCCGTCTGAGCCCATCCCAGTGTAAACGAGATGCTCTACCAACTGAGCTAACCGCCCGACCTGACGGGGTAGTCCCGTTCGCCGCCTCGCCATGCATCAAGAGGGCGGCGCGCGCGATGCACAGGCGCGAGAAAAGCTTTAAGCGCCGTCCGCTCGACACGCAAGCTGCGCGAACCGGCATCTCCAAAAGGCAAAGCCCGGCGCGAAAAAACCCAAAAATGCGTTTGAAGAGGCATGGGCGCCGGTTCCAGCGCTTCCGCGCCGTTGGCCGGCCAAAACCACAACTCCCCTGGGAAGGTCCTGGCAGGCGCATACGCTGCGCACGGGCGCGGCGGTCCTTCCCGGTAGCGGCTACCCGACCTCTCCAGTGCAACGGCGTGGGGAAAACCCCAGCAGGGTCAGGCGAAGCCCCAAACGGCCGCAGGGGCGAGCGTAGGGCGCGGCGGGAGAGAGACTATGCACGGGCCGCCCGAATCCGTCCCCGCGACCCCGGGGGGCGCTTCTTGGTCTTTGCGACGAAGCAGCACCCCCACGGGTGGAGGATCAGCCGTTCACGGCTTCCTTCAGGCCCTTGCCGGGCGTGAACTTCGGAGCCTTGGAGGCCTTGATCTTCACCGGCTTGCCGGTGCGGGGATTGCGGCCTTCGCGCGCCGCGCGGCTCACCACCGAGAAGGAGCCGAAGCCGATGAGCTTCACTTCTTCACCCTTCTGCAGGGCCTGGGCGATGATGTCGAACGTCGCGTCCACCGCGGCCGCCGCAGCCGCCTTCGTCAGCTTGGCCTCGTCGGCCACCGCGGCGATCAGTTCGTTCTTGGTGGTCATGTGACCGTTCCTTCCGTTGTTATCTTCGAATCGAGGGACATCAAAGCCCGCAGCGATGGGCGGGAAGCTTTACGGAAAATGCGGCTTTTGCAAGCGCGATCCGCCACAAACCCGCATCAATGCACGATTTCCCGCATTCCGTGACGCAAAACAAAAGAGGCGGCACCCTTTCGGGGCCGCCTCTCTTTACATGCTAAGCCTTTGAAATCGCTCAGTGAGCAACCACACCAGCGGCATCTTCCTCCGGCACAGCGGCGGTGATGGGCCGTTCGGTCCATTCGATGGGCTCAGGCGTGCGGATCAGCGCATGCTTGAGCACTTCGTCCATCCGCGAGACCGGAATGATCTCCATGGCGTTCTTCACATTGGCCGGAATGTCGGCCAAATCCTTCGCGTTTTCCTCGGGGATGAGGACGGTCTTGATGCCGCCGCGCAGCGCCGCGAGCAGCTTCTCCTTCAGCCCGCCGATGGGCAGGACCCGGCCGCGCAGGGTGATTTCACCCGTCATGGCCACGTCGCGCCGCACGGCGATCCCCGTGAGCACCGAGACGATGGTGGTCGCCATGGCGACGCCGGCGGACGGACCGTCCTTGGGAGTGGCGCCCTCCGGCACGTGGACATGGATGTCCCGACGCTCGAACAAAGGCGGCTCGATGCCGAAATCGACCGCGCGCGAGCGGACGTAGGACGCCGCCGCCGAGATGGACTCCTTCATCACGTCCCGCAGGTTTCCCGTCACCGTCATCTTGCCCTTGCCGGGCATCATGACGCCTTCGATGGTCAGCAATTCGCCGCCCACCTCGGTCCAGGCAAGGCCAGTCACCAGGCCCACCTGATCCTCGCCCTCGATCTCGCCATAGCGGAAGCGCGGCGCGCCGAGGAAGTCCTCGAGGTTCTTGGCGGTGACCTTGACGGTCTTGCGCTTGGACATCACCAGCTCCTTCACGGCCTTGCGGGCCAGTGTGGAGAGCTCGCGCTCCAAATTACGCACGCCCGCCTCGCGGGTGTAGCGGCGGATCAGCAGCATCAGGGCGCCATCGTCGATGGCGAATTCCTTCGGCTGCAGGCCGTGCTTCGTGATCGCGTTCGGGATCAGATGCTTACGCGAGATTTCCGCCTTCTCATCCTCGGTGTATCCGGCGATGCGGATCACCTCCATCCGGTCCAGCAAAGCCGGCGGGATGTTGAGGGTGTTGGCGGTGGTCACGAACATCACGCTCGACAGGTCGTAATCGACCTCCAGATAATGGTCGTTGAACGTGGAGTTCTGCTCCGGATCCAGCACTTCCAGCAGGGCCGAGGACGGATCGCCGCGGAAGTCCGCGCCCATCTTGTCGATTTCATCGAGCAGGAAGAGCGGGTTGGACTTCTTCGCCTTGCGCATGGACTGCACGATCTTGCCGGGCATGGAGCCGATATAGGTCCGCCGGTGACCGCGAATCTCCGCCTCGTCGCGCACGCCGCCGAGGGAGACGCGCACGAACTCGCGGCCCGTCGCCTTGGCGATGGACTTGCCCAGCGAGGTCTTGCCGACGCCCGGAGGGCCGACGAGGCACAGGATGGGACCCGAGAGCTTGTTCGCGCGGCTCTGCACGGCGAGATACTCGACGATCCGCTCCTTGACCTTGTCGAGGCCGTAATGATCGGCATCGAGGATCGACTGGGCGAACGGCAGGTCCTTCTTGACCTTGCTCTTGATCCCCCACGGGATCGACAGCAACCAGTCCAGATAATTGCGCACCACGGTGGCTTCCGCCGACATGGGCGACATCTGGCGCAGCTTCTTCAGCTCGTGGGTCGCCTTTTCACGGGCTTCCTTGGAGAGCTTGGTCTTCTTGATGCGGTCTTCCAGCTCCTGAAGGTCGTCGCGGCCGTCCTCGTCGCCGAGTTCCTTCTGGATCGCTTTCATCTGCTCGTTGAGATAATACTCGCGCTGGGTCTTCTCCATCTGGCGCTTCACCCGCGTGCGGATGCGCTTTTCCACCTGGAGCACGGAGATTTCACTCTCCATCAGCCCGAGCACCTTCTCCAGGCGCTCGGCGACCTTGATGGTCTCCAGCACGCCCTGCTTCTCGGGGATCTTCACCGCGAGATGGGAGGCGATGGTGTCGGCGAGCTTGGAATGGTCGTCGATCTGACCGACGACGCCGACCACCTCGGGCGACACCTTCTTGTTGAGCTTCACATAATTTTCGAACTCATTGACCACCGAGCGGGCCATGGCCTCGCCCTCGACGCGGTCGCCGACCTCGTCGTCGAGCGTGATCGCCTCGGCCTCATAGAGGTCGGTGCGCTCGGTGTACTTGACCACCTGCGCGCGGGTGATGCCTTCCACCAGCACCTTCACGGTGCCGTCGGGCAGCTTCAGCAATTGCAGCACGGTGGCGAGCGTGCCGACGGTGTAGATCGCGTCGGTCGCCGGATCGTCGTCGGAGGCATTCTCCTGGGTCGCCAGGAGAATATAGGTGTCGCCGCGCATCACCTCTTCCAGCGCGCGAATGGACTTTTCGCGGCCGACGAAGAGGGGAACGATCATATGGGGGAAAACAACAATATCCCGAAGCGGAAGCACCGGGAACGTCTGAGAGACGCCGGCAACGAGCGCGGGGCGCGGCTTTTGGCTCGTCATGACCCAATCCTTTCTTTTGACGCCGGCACAGACGGACGCCTGTCCGCCTGCGCAGCGCAGCCGGGACGGGAGCGGGATTTCAATGCTGGAGCGGGCAATGCAGAAGGGGCAAAGCCGCGAGAGGCACGAGTACCGAGCCCGGGGACCGGATTCTTCGAAATTGAAATGGAGAGCCGACCCACAGGTTTCAAGATCGTCGGATCAAGTCTCCGGCGGTTCGGCTCGAAAGTGCCGGATCCCGTTCCGCCGGAAAGAAAAGCCGCGCCGTGGGCAAGCTTCGACACCACCCCCGCGCGCGCGGCGCGAGGGGCTTGAGCGGAATGCGGAGCGTCACGCACTGGCGCCGGCATCGCCGACACGATCGGCGTAGATATAGAGCGGCCGGGCCCCCTGCTCGACCACTTCCTTGCTGATCACCACTTCCTCCACGCCTTCAAGGCCGGGGAGGTCGAACATGGTGTCGAGCAGGATGCCTTCCATGATGGAGCGCAGGCCACGGGCGCCGGTCTTGCGTTCGATCGCCTTGCGGGCGATGGCGCCGAGGGCTTCCTCGTGGATGGTCAGGTCCACGTTCTCCATCTCGAACAGCCGCTGATACTGCTTCACCAGCGCGTTCTTGGGCTCGGACAGGATCTGCTTGAGGGCCGCCTCGTCGAGATCGCCGAGCGTCGCCAGAACCGGCAGACGGCCGATGAACTCGGGGATCAGGCCATATTTCAGCAGGTCCTCGGGCTCCACCTCGCGGAACACTTCACCCGGCCGCCGCTCTTCCACCGGCGCGACCTTGGCGCCGAAGCCGATGGAGGTGCCACCCTTGCCGCGGGTGGAGATGATCTTGTCGAGCCCGGCGAACGCGCCGCCGCAGATGAACAGGATGTTGGTGGTATCCACCTGCAGGAATTCCTGCTGGGGATGCTTGCGGCCACCCTGGGGCGGCACGGAAGCGACCGTGCCTTCCATGATCTTCAACAGCGCCTGCTGCACGCCCTCACCCGACACGTCGCGGGTAATGGAGGGATTGTCGGACTTGCGACTGATTTTGTCGATTTCGTCGATATAGACGATGCCGCGCTGCGCCCGCTCCACATTATAATCAGCGGCTTGGAGCAGCTTGAGGATGATGTTTTCCACATCCTCGCCCACATAGCCCGCTTCGGTGAGCGTGGTGGCGTCGGCCATGGTGAACGGCACGTCGAGGATGCGCGCCAGAGTCTGCGCCAGCAACGTCTTGCCCGAGCCGGTGGGCCCGATCAGCATGATGTTGGACTTGGCCAGTTCGACGTCGCCATGCTTCGTGGCGTGGTTGAGCCGCTTGTAATGGTTGTGCACGGCCACCGAGAGGACCTTCTTCGCATGCTCCTGGCCAATGACATAGTCATCCAGGACCTTGCGGATTTCCTTCGGGGTCGGAATGCCATCCCGCGACTTCACCAACGAGGATTTCGACTCCTCGCGGATGATATCCATGCACAGTTCGACACACTCGTCGCAAATAAAGACCGTAGGTCCTGCGATGAGCTTGCGGACCTCGTGCTGGCTTTTGCCGCAGAACGAGCAGTAAAGCGTGTTCTTGCTGTCGCTGCCGCCGGTCTTGCTCATCTTCTTCTCCGTCCGGTCTGCCCGTCCGCCCGCCAAGGCGCGCTGACGTTGGACCAATTCAGGACCAGACGCGGCTGAGGCCGCACCCGGAACCGTTCGGCTTTCGGCCGAAGTTCAGCCAATCACCCTCTCGCGTTGCAATCAAGGCACATGCACAGATTATGCCCAGACCGCTTGCCTGAGGATGGCATCGTCGAAAAGAGGTGAAGCTTCCCGATCGACGCAGTGACGCCACTCGACACGGCCTGCCGTGGCGGGTCCCTGAACAGTGTCCCTAGGCGGGAAGAACCACAGGGTACCGCCACAGCCGGTTCGAATGCCGGCTCATGGCCCCATGCAAGCGCGATCTTGCACTGCACGCAAGAGCCGTGCGTCCAAATGGCCCCTAAAAAGGGGCGGATCAGGCCTTGGCGGGCTCTTCCGCCGGGCGCTGGTCGAGCACGGAATCGATCAGGCCGAACTCCTTCGCGGCGGTCGCCGTCATGAAGTTGTCGCGTTCCAGGGCCTCTTCGATCTTGGCAATCGGCTGGCCCGTATGCTTCACATAAATTTCATTCAGCCGCTGCTTCAGGCTCATGATTTCCTTGGCATGCAGCATGATGTCCGTAACCTGGCCCTGGAACCCGCCTGACGGCTGGTGAACCATGATTCGCGCGTTCGGCAGCGCAAAGCGCAGGCCCTTTTCGCCAGCGGTCAGCAACAGCGAGCCCATCGAAGCCGCCTGCCCGATGCACAGCGTCGACACCGGCGGACGGATGAACTGCATGGTGTCGTAGATCGCGAGGCCCGACGTCACCACTCCACCCGGGGAGTTGATGTACATCGAGATTTCCTTCTTGGGATTCTCGGCTTCCAGGAACAGGAGCTGCGCCACCGTCAGGGTGGACATGCCGTCTTCCACCGGTCCCGTGAGGAAGATGATCCGCTCCTTCAGCAGGCGCGAATAAATGTCGTAAGAGCGTTCCCCGCGGTTGGTCTGCTCGACCACCATGGGAACCAGATAGCTGTTGTACGTCTCAATGGGGTCGCGCATCTCGCATCCTCAGGCGCGGCCACCGGGAAGGGTGCGCCGCGCGATATCGTCGCAGTGGAAGCAGGTGACGACCTGAGGCTCAGGCCGCCTTCTCGTCTTCCTCTTTATAGAGCTCTTCGCGGGAGACCGGCTTTTCGGTCACGTTGGCGAGCTCGAGGAGGAAGTCGACGACCTTCTCCTCGTACAGGGGGGCGCGGACGGAAGCCATCGCCTGCGGATTGCGGCGATAGTAATCCCACACCTGCTGTTCCTGCCCGGGAAACTGCCGCGCGCGCTCCACCACCGCACGCGTCACTTCATCGTCGCTGACCTGAATATTGTTGCGCTCACCGATTTCCGCAAGAACCAGCCCGAGCCGCACGCGACGCTCGGCGATCCGCGTATAGTCGCCGCGGGCGGCGTCCTCGGTGGTGCCTTCGTCCTCGAAGGTGCGGCCCTGGGCGGTCAGGTCCTGCTGAACCTGCTGCCACACGCCGTCGAACTCCTGCGAGACCAGGGTCGGCGGCACGTCGAACTTATGCAGCGCGTCGAGCGCGTCGAGCAGGGCGCGCTTCACCTTCTGACGGCTGGCGCCGGCATGCTCCTGGGTGATGCGGGCGCGGACCTGCTCCTTGAGCTTGTCCAGGCTCTCCTGGCCGAGGCTCTTGGCGAATTCGTCGTCCAGCACCAGTTCGCCGGGCGCCTCCACGAGTGTCGCGGTCACTTCGAACGCCGCCGCCTTGCCGGCCAGCTCGCGCGCCGCATAGGCCTCGGGGAAGGAGACGTTGACGGTGCGGGTCTCGCCGGCGGCAATGCCGAGCAGTTGCTCTTCGAAGCCGGGGATGAAGCTGTTCGAGCCGATCACCACCTGGATGCCTTCGCCCGAACCACCCTCGAACGCTTCGCCGTCGATGGTGCCGACGAAATTGGTGGTGACGCGGTCGCCATTCTCGGCGGCGCCCTGCTTCTCGCTATAGGGCCGGTTGGAATCGGCGAGCCGGTTCAGGGTCTCGTCCACTTCCGCGTCGGACACGATCGCCACCAGCTTCTCGATGGAGATGTCCTTGAAATTGCCCAGCTCGATCACCGGCAGGATCTCAAGCTCCACGGTATAGGCGAGGTCGGCCTTGCCCTCGATGACGTTGGTGACCTCGGCTTCGTCCTTCGGCAGCTCGACGCGCGGCTGGAGCGCGAGGCGGAAGCCGTGCTCCTCGACGATCTTGCCATTGGCCTCGGTCACGGCCTGCTCGATCACCTCCGCCATGACGGACTTGCCGTACACGCGCTTGAGATGGGCGACCGGCACCTTGCCGGGGCGGAAGCCGTTCAGACGCACCTGGCCCTTGAGCTCGGTCAGGCGGCCATTGGCCTTGGCATCCAGGTCCGCCGCGGGAAGCACCACGCGAAAGGCGCGCTTGAGGCCGTCGGCCTGGGTTTCGGTCACCTGCATCGTCTTGCCTTCGTTCATTTTCCGCCGCGGCGGTGTCATTCCATCAAAACTCAAAGTGCGCCGCGTCCGGCAAGGCGCATGGCGCATCCTGAAAGGGTGCGGTCCGGTGACGTGGTGCGGGCGGAGGGGCTCGAACCCCCACGACTTTCGTCACGGGAACCTAAATCCCGCGCGTCTACCAGTTCCGCCACGCCCGCGTGCCCGAAATTCACGCACTCGGGAGCCGCGCGAGACGCGCTTCTCCTGGTGCGCGACCGATTGAATCGGCACCGGCCGGGCTGGGGCTTATATCATGCTGCTGTCACCGTGCAGCAAGAAAAAGCAGCTTTGGCCGCCCGTCGCGCGGCCATCCTCGGGAATTTTCCCGCCCGTCGGCCGCGATGGTAAATCCGGCTTGCCCTTTGCCCGGCGGCAGGAGAAGGTCCGCTCCGCTCAACCGTTCAATTCCAGGAGAGCTGCCTTGCGCGTTCCGGCCCCTTCCCGTCGTGCGGTTCTCACCGGAGCCGCCGCCCTGGCGCTCAGCGTCCCGTTCGCACGCGCCGCAGGCGCCCAGCCGGCGACCCCGCCGGACACCGCGAACCGGCTCAAGGCCGCCGACGCCGTGCGCATCGAGCTTGGCGGGCAGTCCTCCATCGCTTTGTTCGGCGAATCCATTCCCGGCCCGGTGCTGCGCGTGAAGCGCGGCGCGCCGTTCGCGGTGAATGTGGAAAACACCATCGACGCGCCTCTCTCCCTGCACTGGCAGGGCGTGCGCGTTCCCAATGCGGTGGACGGCGTGCCCGGCCTGACCGGCAGCGCCATTGCCAATGGCGAGACGCGTGGCATCGCCTTTACCCCGCCCGACGCTGGCACGTTCCTCTATCGCGCCTTCGTGCCGGAGCGCGCGTCGCGCTCGCTGGTCGGCGCCTTCATCGTCGAGGAGGCGCAGCCCTCGCCCTTCTCCGCCGACCTCACGCTGCTGGTCCAGGCCTGGTCGCCCGATCCGACGATGACCGTGCCGCTGCTTACGGTGAACGGCGCCGTCTCCCCCACCCTCGAAGCCCCGGCCGGGGGGCGCGCGCGACTGCGGCTGGTCAATGCCAGCGCCCAATTCCTGCGCCTGAAGATGGGCGATGCCCCTTGCTTCGTGCTGGCGGTGGACGGCCAGCCGGTGCAGCCGTTCGCCCTGAAGGACGGTCGCGTCCAGCTCACCCCCGGCGGGCGCATCGACCTCACCCTCGATGTCGGCACCGCCGATCCCATCCGCCTGGATGTGGAAACCACCCAATTGCCGATCCAGCTCGCCCTTGTGGTGCCCGTCGGTGCCGGCAGTTCCGCCCAGGGCCAGGCGCTTCCGGCGCCGGAGGCCCTGCCCTCCAACGGCCTGCCGGAAAAGATCCCGCTGGAAAACGCCGCGCGGTTCGAAGTGCCGCTTTCCGGCGCGGCCTCGCTTTCGTCTTTCCCGAGCCTCGGCACGGTGAAGCCCGGGCAAAGCGTCGTGCTCTCGCTGGTGAACAAGCTGGAGGTGCCAGTCGCGGTGCTACTGCACGGCACGCCGGCGCGCCTCCTCGACGGCGTGGACGACGGCTGGAAGCCCTGGTGGCACGATGCCATTCCGGTCGCGCCCCGCACCACGGTGCGCGCGGCTCTTGTGGCCGGCACGGCGGGCAAATGGGCGGTCATCGGCCAGCGCGGCGGCGACGGCGCCATCGTCGCTGCCCAGTCCTACGACGTGGCCTGACCGGGCTGGCTTGAACGGGCTCGCCTGACGGGCTGGCCTGACGGGGGTGGTCTGACAGGGGTGGTCTGACAGGGGTGGTCTGACGGGGGCTCGCCTCACCGCGGCATCACACGGCGTGGGAAACCCCACGCCGCAGGGTCCTCGGTAAGAAGGCTCTAGCGAGGCGGCAGATCCGTAAAGAGCCGGCTATAGACCGCCGACAGAGCCTCCGGCAGATCGTCGGCGATGAGGCCCGCCCCGGCCTCGTTCCCGGCTTCGCCGTGCAGCCAGACCCCGGCGCTCGCGGCCTCGAACGGCGCCATGCCCTGCGCCAGCAGCCCGCCGATGAAGCCGGAGAGCACATCGCCCGAACCCGCCGTCGCCAGCATCGGCGGGGCGTTCTCGGCAATCGAGGCGCGCCCATCCGGACTGGCGACCACCGTATCTGCACCCTTCAGCACCGCCACGACCCCAAGCACGCGCGCCGCCGCCCGCGCCCGCGCGAGCTTCGACGGCGCATCCAGAACATCGGCGTGTCCACCGAACAGGCGGGCGAACTCGCCGTCATGTGGTGTGACCACCGCCCCGGCGCACCGGCCGAGCAGGCGGGCGAGGTCATCGGCGGCGCCGGCGAAGCTGGTAAGGGCATCGGCGTCCACGACCAGGCTGCGCGAAGAGCCGGCCGCCGCTTCCACAAGCTCCCGCGTCCGCGCCCCGACGCCGAGTCCCGGCCCGAGCACGATTGTGGACAGGCGTCGATCCTCCAGCAGCGCCACCAGGTCCGCCGGCACGTCGCATGGGCGCATCATGACGGCGGCATAGGAGGCGGCATGGATCGCCAGCGCCTCGCTCGGACAGGCGATGGTGACGAGCCCCGCCCCGGCCCGCAGCGCCCCGCGCCCCGACAGCCGCGCCGCGCCCGCCGTCCAGGCGCCGCCGCTGACGACAACCGCATGCCCGCGCGCATATTTGTGGCCCATCGTACCCGGAACGGGAAAATGCGCGCCCCAGGCGGCCGGCGCATTCACGCTGGTGCGGGGCCTGATGGTTTCGAGCACGGTGTCGGGAATGCCGATATCCGCCACCCGCACCCGGCCGCACAGCGCGCGGCCCGGTAGCAGCAGATGACCGGGCTTGCGGCGGAAGAAGGTGACCGTCTCAACCGCCGGCGCCGCCGCGCCCCGCACCGCACCGGTGGCGCCATCCAGGCCCGAGGGCAGATCCACCGCAACGATGGGCTTACCGCTCGCCGCCATGCGCTCCACCAGGGCGCGCGCGGCACCGTCGAGATCGCGGGCGAGGCCGGCGCCGAACAGGGCGTCGACGATCAGATCGCCCGCCCCGAGATCCAGGGTGGCGGGGTCCTCCACCGGGCCGCTCCAGCGCGCGGCGGCGCCGGCCGCATCGCCCTTCAGCGCGGCGCGATCCCCCAGCAGGGCGAGGCGGACGCGAAAGCCACGCTGCTTCAGCACGCGCGCCGCGACGAACCCGTCGCCGCCATTGTTTCCCGGCCCGCACAGGATCGTGATCCGCGTCGAAAGCGCCTGCCGGGCGACCGTATCGGCTACGGCGGTGCCGGCCCGCTCCATGAGCACGCTGCCTGCGATTCCGGCAGCCATGGCCAGTTGGTCGGCCCGACCCATCTCCGCGGGGTCCAGAAGCTCGATCATTTTGGTCTCCATCGCCCCGTGCCTAATTCCCATCCATTAACTGTCGATACGCGCATTAAACATTGCCTATTATTTACTCATTCCGTCTATTTTTTAGTCACAGTTGCCAATGGCCAGGGAAGAGGTCATGTATTGCCGCGCATGGCACGCATCCTGCTTAAGGGGAAACCGGCTCGGCCAGTTGCCGGTGGGACGGGCCAGGGAGACGGAGCGCATGAAAAAGATCGAGGCCATCATTAAACCCTTCAAGCTCGACGAGGTGAAGGAGGCGCTGCAAGATGTCGGTCTCCAGGGCATCACCGTCACCGAGGCGAAGGGCTTCGGGCGCCAGAAGGGCCATACCGAGCTCTATCGTGGAGCCGAATATGTGGTCGATTTCCTCCCGAAAGTGAAAATCGAGGTGGTTATCGCCGACGACATGGTCGAAAAAGCCGTGGACGCGATTCGTCGCGCCGCGCAGACCGGCCGCATCGGTGACGGCAAGATCTTCGTCTCCAACATTGAGGAAGCGATCCGCATCCGTACGGGCGAATCTGGTCTCGACGCCATTTGATAAAGTACCAAGAATAGTACTAGAGGAAAGGCACTTACCAGCATGTCTACGGTCAAGGATGTCTTCGACTCCATCAAGAACAACGACGTCAAATACGTCGATCTGCGCTTCACCGACCCGCGCGGGAAGTGGCAGCATGTGACCTTCGACCTCTCCATGGTTGACGAAGACCTGTTCAGCGAAGGCACCGCCTTCGACGGGTCGTCCATCGCCGGTTGGAAGGCCATCAACGAATCCGACATGCAGCTCCTGCCCGATCCGGCAACCGCCTGCATCGACCCCTTCTTCTCCGAAACCACCATGTCGATCGTGTGCGACGTGCTGGAGCCCACCACCGGCGAGCCCTATGCGCGCGACCCGCGCGGCATCGCGAAGAAGGCCGAAGCCTACGCGAAGTCCACCGGTATCGGCGATGCGGTCTATTTCGGCCCCGAGGCCGAATTCTTCATTTTCGACGACGTGCGCTTCAAGGCCGACCCGTACAACACGGGTTTCAAGCTCGATTCCGTCGAGTTGCCCTCCAATGGCGACACCGAATATGAAGGCGGCAATCTCGGCCACCGCATCAAGACCAAGGGCGGCTATTTCCCGGTGCCCCCGCTCGACAGCGCGCAGGACATGCGCTCCGAGATGCTCGGCGCCATGGCCAAGATGGGCGCCAAGGTGGAAAAGCACCACCACGAAGTCGCCTCCGCCCAGCACGAATTGGGCCTGAAGTTCGGCCCGCTCGTCACCATGGCCGACCATCTGCAGATCTATAAGTATTGCATCCACCAGGTCGCCAACATCTATGGCAAGACCGCGACCTTCATGCCGAAGCCGGTGTTCGGCGACAACGGCTCGGGCATGCACGTGCACCAGTCCATCTGGAAGGACGGCAAGCCCCTGTTCGCTGGCGACAAATATGCCGACCTCAGCCAGGAATGCCTGTGGTATATCGGCGGCATCATCAAGCATGCCAAGTCGCTGAACGCCTTCACCAACCCGCTGACCAATTCCTACAAGCGGCTGGTGCCCGGCTATGAAGCCCCGGTTCTGCTCGCCTATTCCGCGCGCAACCGTTCGGCCTCCTGCCGCATCCCCTACACCAACAATCCCAAGGCCAAGCGCGTGGAAGTGCGCTTCCCCGATCCGGGCGCGAACCCCTATCTCGCCTTCGCGGCCCTGTTCATGGCCGGCATGGACGGCATCCTGAACCGCATCGATCCCGGCGCGGCCATGGACAAGGACCTGTACGACCTGCCTCCGGCGGAGCTGAAGCAGATCCCGACCGTCTGCGGTTCGCTGCGCGAAGCGCTGAAGTCGCTGGAAGATGACAATGCCTATCTCCAGAAGGGCGGCGTCTTCGCTCCGGACTTCATTGAAGCCTATATCGATCTCAAGATGACCGAAGTGATGCGTTTCGAAATGACGCCGCACCCGGTTGAATTCGAGATGTATTATTCGGTCTGAGGCCGATCCGGCCGACGGTCCGCCGCCGGTCTCTTTTCAGATGTGACCCTCCCGGCTGGGGCGCCCAAGTGGCGCCCCTTCTTTTTGGCGAGCCGCGCCCGGGCGGCGAGAGGTCTCAGCCCAGAAACCACCAGGCGCCGCCCAGCAGCATCGCTTCGCCGGCGAGCGCCCCGAGCAGGATCGAGCGGCGGCAGGCGAAGAAGACGGCGACCCCGACCGCGACGCTGGCGAGCCGCAGGGACAACGGCATCTCGGCCAGCGCGCCAGCAGGGGTGAAGATCAGCCGGCCGACCACCGCCGCCAGCAAAGCCGTCGCCACCGCCTTGACCCAGCGGAATAATTCGCTGCCCTCCTGCACCTTGCGGCCGGCCACCATGGCCAGCGCCCGCCACACTTCGGTGGGCAGGAAGCCGACCAGTATCACCACCAGGATCGCGGCCGCTTCGCCAGAAAGCGTGCTCATGCGCGCCTCCGCAGAAAGCGCCCGATGAGATAGGCCACCGTGCCCCCGCCGATGCCGCTGATCATGAGGTCCGCGCCGCCGGACAGCCCGACCACGAACGGCACGCTCAGCAGGCCGGCGGCGAGCGCGAGCCAATCCATCAGATCATGGCCGGCATTGCGGATCATCATCAGCGAGAACGACACCGGCGTCAGGAACAGAAGCCCGGCCGCGAGGATCGGCGGCAATTCGCCCGCGAGGAAGAAACCCACCGCCGTGCCGGCGAGGCTGACGGCGAGCAGCGCATTGCCGAGCCCGAGCGCGAACGCGACGCGCCCTTCTCCCGGAATCTTGGGCAACAGGCGCAGCCCCTCCACCCAGAAGGTCATGGCGACATAATGGGAGCACAGCAGCTCCGCCCAGAAATTGCGCCTGTGCCCGCGCAGGAAGGGCGCGATCGCCACGGCCATGGGCAGTAGCCGCAATGAGGACAGGCCGATGGCGAGGGCGAGGGCCGGCAATGCGGTTCCCGCCCCGATGCCGCCTGCCAGGATCACCTGCGCCGGAAGCGCCCAGATCAGGAGCGTGGAGAGCATGCCGGCGAAGAACGGGAAGCCGACGCCATGCAGCAGGCCGCCCAGGCCGACATAGCCGGCAAACAGCACCACGCCGGGAACGGAGATGGCATGCCGCGCGCCGCGCCCGACCCAGGCGAGGGGCGACAGCGTCTCAAGGGATTCGACATCGGGCGGGAGCGGTGGCGGTACGGCCGGGGGGGAGACGGGGGGCGGCACGGGCGGCTTCTTGTCCGTTCTGGAGTGCGTTCCGGGCAAATTAGCATCACATGCCGGGGTGGCGTCTGCATCCTTTGCAGGGCTCGCGAAATCGCCATGCGAGATACCCGCCGGCACCGGGCGGCCCGGGCGCATGTCTTTCGCCTCCAGCCGTTAGGGCCTAGAAGGAATGGCGTCTTCTCCAGCTTTCCAGCGAGTCCCGTGCGCGTCGTTCCCTTTCCCTATGCCGATCCGGTGGCGCTGTTCGAGACCTTCGCGGGAGAGCCTTTCGCGGCCCTGCTCCACAGCGGCGCGCGCGATGGCGAACGCGGGCGCTATTCCTATATCGCCGCCGATCCATTCCTGCGCATCGCCGCTGACGAACGCGGCGTGCGGATCGATGGGGCCGCGCTGGATCTTGATCCATTCACCGCCCTTGAACGTGCGCTCGATCGCTTTGCCCTGCCGCAGGGCGAAAGCCCGGTGCCCTTCGCCACCGGGGCTGTGGGATTCATATCCTACGAGCTGGGGCGCCATCTGGAGCGGCTTCCCGCGCCGAAGCGGAGCCCCGCGCCGTTTCCCGAAATGCTCTTTGGTCTCTACGACACGGTGCTCGCCTTCGATCATCAGCAAGAGGCGGCCTATGTGCTGTCGTGCGGCCTTCCCGAACCTGAGGGTCCGGCGCGTCGGGCGCGGGCGCAAGCGCGGGCCGACCATATGCTGGCCCGCCTCGCCTACGCCCCTCCCCGGCGCCGCGCCGCGGACTGGACGGCCCGCACCTCCTGGACGCCCATGCAGCCGCGCGCGGAAGTCGAAGCCGGCATCGCCCGCGTGATCGAATATATCCGCGCCGGCGACATCTTTCAGGCCAACCTCACCCAGGCCATGCTGGCGCAGCGTCCTGCCGGCCTCCCTGATTATGAGCTCTATCTGCGCCTGCTGGAGCTGAGCCCCGCGCCCTTCTCCGCTCTGCTCACGGGGGATGGCACGCACGCGGTCATCAGCGCCTCGCCGGAACGCTTCCTGCGCATTACCGCTGAAGGGAAGGTGGAGACGCGCCCCATCAAGGGCACGCGCCCCCGCGATCCCGACCCCGCCCGCGACGCGGCCAACGCCGCCGCCTTGCTGGCGAGCCCAAAGGACCGGGCGGAAAACCTGATGATCGTCGATCTCATGCGCAACGATCTGAGCCGGGTGTCGTGCATCGGCAGCGTCGGCGTGCCGGTCCTGAACGGGCTGGAGACCTTCGCGTCGGTCCATCATCTGGTGTCGGTGGTGGAAAGCCGGCTGCGTCCGGGCATCCGCCCGGTGGATGTGCTGCGCGCCTGCTTTCCCGGCGGCTCCATCACCGGCGCGCCGAAGATCCGCGCCATGGAGATCATTCACGAGCTGGAGCCCCTGCCGCGCGGCATCTATTGCGGCGCCATCGGCTGGATTGGGTTCGACGGGGCGATGGACACCTCGATCGTCATCCGCACGCTCGCGCGCTCCGGCGAGACTCTGATCGCCCAGGCAGGTGGCGGCATCGTCGCGGATTCGGTGCCGGCGGACGAATATGAGGAAAGCATGGTCAAGATCACGCCCCTGCTACGGGCGGTTTCGGGGGAGCCGACATGATCCTATGGCTGAACGGGGCGCTCGTGGAACACGGCGCAGCGCGCATCGCACCCGATGATCGCGGCTTCACCCTCGGTGACGGCCTGTTCGAGACCGTGCGCGTCAAGAATGGTGCGCTATGGCATCTGCATGCCCATCTGGCGCGTCTCGCCGCCGGAGCGCAGGTGCTGGGCCTGCCGTTGCCGCAAGTGGATTTCAACGCGGCGGCGCTCGCGGTTCTGGAGAAAAACGGGCTTTCCGACGGTGTGGTGCGCATCACGCTGAGCCGAGGTTCGGGACCGCGCGGCGTGCTGCCGCCGGCCGCGCCCGAACCCACGGTGCTGATCACCGCCGCGCCCGCCCCACCGCCGGCGCCGCCGGCTCGGCTGATCATCGCCCGTGTCACACGACGCAACGAGCTGTCGCCGCTGCATGCCGTGAAATCGCTGAATTACCTGGACAATATTCTCGCCCGCCAGGAAGCCGCGGCGCGGGGGGCGGACGATGCCCTGTTGCTCAATACGCGCGGACGGGTGGCGGAAAGCACCATCGCGAACCTGTTCGTGGTGATCGGCAACATGCTGTTGACGCCGCCCGTGTGCGAAGGCGCCCTGCCCGGCATCATGCGCGCGGAGGTGCTGCGCGAGCACGGCAGCGAAATGAACCTGAGCGAAGAGGATCTGGCGCAGGCGCAGGAAATCTTCCTCACCAGCAGCCTCGGCATCCGCTCCGTTTCGCATTTGGAGGGGCGGCAGCTTCCCGCCACTTATCCGGTGGCGGCGAGCTTACGCGTGTCGCTCGGCCTCCTTTGAGGTGGGCGAGGAAGGCGGCGTGCGTCGCCGGTCTCGGGCGCGGCACGGGCACGTGGTACCTTCAAGCAAGTGGCACCTTCAAAAAAACGGGCGGCCACTGGCCGCCCGCTTCGCATTCATCCCACCCGCTTCGGCTCACGCCTTGACGAGCGGCACCTTGGGCACATGGCTGCCACGCCGCGGGCCGGAACCCGTGGTGCCGCCGCCCCCACCGCCGCCGCCGGAACGCGGCGTCTTCGGCGCGGCCTTGGAACCGCCCTTGGGTCCGCCGGAGCGTGAAGCCCCCGGCTTGGCCGACGCCGTTTCCGCCTTGCGGCGCGGGGCACGCTTGGCCGGCGCGGGCACAATCTTGTCCGGCTTCGGCGTCACGGGGCCATCCGGGAATTCAAAGCCGAGCTTCGATTCCTTGCCGGTCCCCTGCACCACCACCAGCACATGGCCACCGCCCTTGAGCCGGCCGAACAGAACCTCGTCGGCCAGCGGCGTCTTGATATATTCCTGGATCACCCGCGCCATGGGGCGAGCGCCCATCTGCTCGTCATAGCCGCGCTCCACCAGCCAAGCGGTCGCCTCGTCGGACAGTTCGATGGTGACATTGCGGTCCGCAAGCTGGGCTTCCAGCTGAAGGACGAACTTCTCCACCACCTGCCCGATCACCTCGTGCGGCAGATGCGCGAAGGTCACCACCGCATCGAGACGATTGCGGAATTCCGGTGCAAACGTACGGTTGATGGCCTCAATGTCGTCGCCCGAACGCTTGGTCCGGGTGAAGCCATAGGCCTCCTTCGACAGGTCCGCCGCACCCGCATTGCTGGTCATGATCAGGATCACGTTGCGGAAATCCACGGTCTTGCCGTTGTGATCCGTGAGCTTCCCGTGGTCCATGACCTGGAGCAGGATGTTGAACAGGTCCGGATGGGCCTTCTCGATCTCGTCCAGCAGCAGCACACAATGCGGGGTCTGGTCGACGCCGTCGGTCAGCAGGCCGCCCTGGTCGAAGCCGACGTAGCCGGGAGGCGCGCCGATCAGCCGCGAGACCGTGTGGCGCTCCATATATTCCGACATGTCGAAGCGCAGCAGGTTCACCCCGAGGATGGAGGCGAGCTGCTTGGCCACTTCCGTCTTACCGACGCCGGTGGGGCCGGAGAACAGATAAGAGCCGATGGGCTTCTCCGGTTCCCGCAGCCCGGCGCGCGCCAGCTTGATTGACGCTGAAAGCGCCTCGATGGCCTTGTTCTGGCCATAGACCACGCGCTTCAGCGTGCTTTCCAGATGGGCGAGCACTTCGGCATCGTCCTTGGAGACGGTCTTGGGCGGGATGCGGGCCATGGTCGCGATCGTGGCCTCGATTTCCTTCAGGCCGATGATCTTCTTGCGCCGGCTCTCGGGCATCAGCATCTGCGCCGCGCCGCTCTCGTCGATGACGTCGATCGCCTTGTCGGGCAGCTTGCGGTCGTGGATGTAGCGCGCGGACAACTCCACCGCGGCCTTGATGGCCTCGTTGGTGTAGCGCAGCTTGTGATAGTCCTCAAAATAGGGCTTGAGGCCCTTCAGGATCTCGATCGTGTCGGGCACAGTGGGTTCCGCCACGTCGATCTTCTGGAACCGCCGCACCAGGGCGCGGTCCTTCTCGAAATACTGGCGATATTCCTTATAGGTGGTCGAGCCCATGCACCGCAGCGTGCCGGAGGCGAGCGCCGGCTTCAGCAGATTGGACGCATCCATGGCCCCGCCCGAGGTCGCACCGGCGCCGATGACCGTGTGGATCTCGTCGATGAACATGATGGCGTTGGGATAGGCCTCGATCTCCTTCACCACCTGCTTCAGCCGCTCCTCGAAATCGCCGCGATAGCGGGTTCCGGCGAGCAGCGCGCCCATGTCGAGCGAGAAGATGGTGGCGGTCGCGAGCACTTCCGGGACGTCGCCATTGATGATGCGCCGCGCAAGGCCCTCGGCGATGGCGGTCTTGCCGACGCCGGGATCGCCCACGAACAGCGGATTGTTCTTCTGCCGGCGGCAGAGAACCTGGATCGTGCGCTGGATTTCCTTGTCGCGGCCGATGAGGGGGTCGATCTTTCCCTCATGCGCCTTCTTGTTGAGGTTGACGCAATAAGCGTCGAGGGCATCAGCCTTTTTCTTGGTGTCGTCTCCGGATTTCGTCTCGGTCTCCTCTTCAGCGCCGCGCACCGGCCGGCTCTCCGAAAGGCCGGCACGCTTCGCGATGCCGTGGGAAATATAATTGACCGCATCGTACCGCGTCATGTCCTGCTCCTGCAGGAAATAGGCGGCATGGCTCTCGCGCTCGGCAAAAATGGCGACCAGCACGTTGGCGCCGGTCACTTCCTCGCGCCCCGACGACTGGACATGGATGACCGCGCGCTGAATGACGCGCTGGAAGCCGGCGGTGGGCTTGGAATCGTCGCCGGCGGCCTGGATCAAATTCTCCAGCTCGCTGTCCACATATTCGATGAGATTACGGCGCAGCTTGTCGAGATCGACGTTGCACGCCCGCATGACGGCTGCAGCGTCCTGATCGTCGACCAAAGACAGCAGCAAATGCTCGAGCGTCGCGTATTCATGGTGGCGCTCATTGGCAAGGGCGAGCGCCCGGTGAAGCGATTGTTCGAGGCTGCGTGAGAAAGTTGGCATCTAGACCTCTATCTCGTGCGCCACCCGAAGCCCGGAACGTCCGTCGGCTTCGTTTGCGCACGCGCTCCTTCAAACTTTGTACCGGCTCTCAGATTACGCAAGAGCCTTGCCTGAACATCTCCATCACCAATTTGAGACGCCAACCGACGCGAATGCACCTATTTTTTTTCCATCACACATTGCAGAGGATGTTGGTGTTTGCGGGCGAAGTCCATCACCTGCGTCACTTTTGTCTCGGCGACCTCATAGGTGAACACGCCACATTCGCCGACACCGTTTTGGTGGACGTGCATCATGATGGTGTTGGCCTCCTCGCGCCCCTTGTTGAAGAAGCGCTCGAGGACGTGGACCACGAATTCCATGGGGGTGTAGTCGTCGTTCAGCAGCAGGACGCGATAGAGGCTGGGCCGCTTGGTCTGCGTCTTCGTGCGGGTGATGACGGCAGTGCCGGGATTGTCGCCGCCGCCACGGCGCGGCGGTTCGCCTGCGGCCATCGCCGGCGCATAAGCCGGACGCCCCGTGCGTGACGGGGAACGGGAAAGGGCGGGACGGGAAGAGGACTGCATCATTTCATCGGCATCCGTGCCAGGTTTTGACGGACCGCGCAGATGCGGCCGGGCGTCGGGCACGTGCCAGATAATAGGAACGGGGGCCCGGCAATGCCAGACCGCCGTTGGTCATAGGCTTCAAAATGACGCCTCTCGGCCCACTTTGGAAAGCCACACGAAAGGCTCCCGTGGGAGCCTAAGCGTGTCGGACGCGATCACTGAACCTTGGCGAAGGCGCTCTCGTACGGCTTGTAGGCTTCCTTGGCGAGGTCCTTGTACAGCTCGCCGAGCTTGGTGGTTTCCGCCACCAGGCCTTCGTACGCGGTCTTCAGGTAGGACTGCTGGATCTCGACGGCCTGCTCGAGCGTCTTGGCGCTCATCAGCTTCTCGAGAGTTGCGGTGCCGAGCTCGAACGAGCTCTTGGTGTAGTCGGCGATTTCAAGGGCGATCGCCTGGGCGCTCTTGGAGAAGGTGCCGAAGCTCTTCATGGCGAGTTCGACGTTTTCCTTACCGAGCTTCTGGAAGTCTTCGATATTCTGGGCCATGGGTGTCCTCATTGCGTTTGTTAAGGCTGCCACTCATTAAGTCCGGTGCGGTGGGCCATTCGGAGCCGCCCCAGTTGCATTAAGATGCATCGCAACAAAGACGTCAACAAAATTGTGCAGTGCACCATGCCTCATTTTGGCTTGGTTTACGGGTTGGTAACCGCGGGTTTTTAGGCTGTAGCCAGTCATTCCCCGGTTCATGGACCCGAGCCCTCCTGAATTTTCGTGCTCTCGCGCGAGATTGAGATGCTCCACTCCAGGCCGACCCTTTCCTGGACTGACCCACGGGACACGGTTTCATGCGTATTGCGATCGCGAACGGCTCCTTCTCCGCCAAGCTCGTCGCGGCGGCCCTTGCCGCAGTGATGGTGATGGCGTCAACGGGTGTTGACGCAAAGCCTCGCAAGCATAAGAGCGCCCATGCCCAGTCGCAGAGCAAGAAGGCATCCGCGAGCAAGTCCGATGACACTACCGGCTCCGGGTGGAAAACCGGCACGGCCGCCATCATCGTGGATGGCAATACCGGAAAGGTCCTCTACGAGGATAAGGCGGACGCTCTGCGTCACCCTGCCTCACTCACCAAGGTGATGACCCTCTATCTCCTGTTCGAGCAGATGGAGGCCGGGCGCCTGAACCTCAACAGCGAAATGGTGGTCTCGGCGCGGGCCGCCGCCCAGTCGCCGTCCAAGCTGAATGTCCGCGCGGGGTCGACCATCGATGTCGAGGACGCGATCAAGGCGATCGTGACTCGCTCGGCCAACGACGTCGCCGTGGTGATCGCGGAAACCGTCGGCGGGACCGAGGAAAGATTCGCCGACATGATGACGCGCAAAGCCCATGCCCTCGGCATGTCGCGCACCAATTTCGAGAATGCCAACGGCCTGCCCAATCCGCGCCAAGTGACCACCGCCCGCGACCTCTCCATCCTGGGCCGGGCGATCCAGGAGCGCTTCCCACGCGAATACAAATATTTCTCTACCCGCAGCTTTACCTACAAAGGCGAGACCATCGGCAATCACAACCGCCTGTTGGGTCGCGTCGAGGGCGTGGATGGGATCAAGACCGGCTACACCCGCGCCTCCGGCTTTAACCTTCTCACCTCGCTGCATCGCGACGATCGCTACCTCATCGGGGTGGTGCTTGGCGGCTCCAGCGGTGCCTCTCGCGATAACCGCATGGCAAGCCTGATCGCCAACAATTACAATCGTGCCTATGCCGGGAACCGTACGGCGCCCCGGATCACGGAAACCGCCGCGCTGGATGATGACGGGCCGGTGCCGGTTCCCGTCGCTGCCCCCGCCGAGCGCGAAGCCTCCGGCCCTATTGCCCCGCTGCCCGAGCCGCAGCGCCTCGCCTATGCGGCACCGGATCCGGTGACCACGGCCAGCCTGCCGCGCGGGCCCGCCCCCGGCTCCGCCGCGCCCATCAGACCGGTGGCCGTGAAGACGGTCGCGATCCAGCGGCTTACTACGCCCCTGACCGCGCCGGCCTTCGTCCCCAAAGGCACGCTCGGCTATATCGGCTCGAACGGAACGCCTATTCCGCCTTCCCCGATCCAAGTTGCAGAACCCGCGCGCGTGCAGGCGGAACCGATCCGCACAGCCTCCGCCGGCCCCATAGAATTGCCGGACACCTTCGGCCCTTCGCCCAATGAGGCTGTGGCACGGCCCGTCCCCGCGCAGCAGACGCAGCCCCACCATTCGGGCTGGGGCATTCAGATCGGCGCCTTCGGTGCGGAAAAGGAAGCGCGGGCAAGGCTGGATGTCGCGCAAGCGAAAGCCAAGAGCCTTTTGGGCCAAGCCGATGGATTTACGCAGAAAGTCTCAAAGGGCTCGACGGATCTCTACCGCGCCCGCTTTGCCGGCCTTGATGAAAAAGGAGCGAAGGAAGCCTGCCGTTTACTGCAACGCAATGATTTCGCCTGCATGATTTTCCGCAATTGATGTAGTGCGTTTGGAGAGAATCAGCGATGTTTGTTGAGAATGACATCTTTCGCTTGATTCACCCTCGCAGCAAGATAACTGGATCCGCCATGATCGGGGTGGAGCTTTTTCATCAAGGCACGATGCGCGGTGCGAACCGCAGCTTCGCCAGCCCCCGGTTCAAGCCCAAGTATTTGATGGGCTTCCTCTTCCGTCATCGCGCTGTTGCGCGCACTCATATTGTTTCCGCTCCCGCTCCTGCCACCCGCATTGGTCTGCGAGTCTTCACGCCATGCGGGCGCCCTGCGGTCGAGATAAGCTTCGATTAGGGCCAGCGACTGGGCATCGAGCCCGCCGCGCAACGCCAGAAGCTCGGGAACCGCGAGATCATCCAGCGAGACGCCCACGCGCGGACCGGCGATGACCCGTCCGGTCAGGATGCCGGTGTCGTGGTTCAGCTCCATCTCGAACATCGGCGAGGACACCCGTGAGACGCGCGGCGCCCGTGATCCGGTGAACCGGCCCTGGCCGAACAGACCGGAGAACCAGCCGCCGATCCCGCCTCCGTTCACCTGCGCCAGCAGCCCGGCGCCCAGCATCGCGAGCGGAACCGCCGCCGCGAACCGCCCGGTCACCAAAGAGAAGGCCGCGCCGCCGAGCATCAGATAGCCCGCGATCTTGTAGAGTGCGGTCGCAAGCGCCCGGGGCGAGGCTTTGGTCCACAGCTTCAGCGCGCAAAGGCCCAGCAGCAGCAGAAGCGCTCCCGCAATCAAAGTCACCACACGCGCTCTCCCATGAGGGTCTTGCCCTTAAGTATCATGTCAGGGCCGGATCGGCCGGTCATTGGCCCATGGCCGAAAGCAGCCGCACCGCCCCTGCCTCCCGCCCCGCCAGAAGGGCTTGCCGGCCGCCGGCGGCATAGGCGGCCACCGCCCGCAGCAGGGCGCGCAATTCCTCATCCGCGCCAGGGCGAAACCGGCACCAGGCCCCGGAAGTCAGGCGCGCCAGTTCCTTGAATACGGCTTCCACCTGCCGGTCCTCGCCTTCCTGGAACAGAAACAGGCGCACGCCCAGCACGGCGAGTTCCCCCGCCTTCGCGGCGAGGGCGTCGGGATTTTCCTCCACGGCGTCCCCCACGAACACGGCCGCCTTCAGCCCAGAGCGCTGCGCCTCCTTGGCGAGATGGCCGAGCACGCGGGAGATCTGCGTATGCCCGCCCTGGCAGGCGATGGCGCCCATCAAAGCGCCGAGCCGCGCGGGGTCGGATACCCAGGGCGAGGCGCGGCATTCCGAAAGGCCACGATAATAGATCAACTGAACATCGAGCCCGCCCAGATCGGCGGCGGCGGAAAACAGATCGCCCTGGAGGCGGCAGGCGAGATCCCAGGTCGGCTGACGCGAAAAGGTCGCATCCATGGCAAAGGCAAGCCGGCCGCGCTGCCCATCGGCCCGCGTCGGCCCAAGGTCGCGCGCGGCGGCGAGGAAGGCCGCAAGTTCCGCCTCGCTGGCGGACCCTGCAGGCGTCAGGGGCTTCTTGGGTCCGCTCATGGGGCGAAAGTCCCGTGCATCGGGCCGGGTCGGCAAGGCGGAAGGGAATCCTGATCCATCCTTAGCAAAATAGGCGTTCTCGCGCCCGGCACCAGAGGGTGCGAAGCGATGACCGCCCTGCCGCGATCGCGCGGTTGACCCGCAGGTTTCCGGCGCTAGGGTCTGCGCCGCAAAAAGAATGGCGGGCGGTTGCGGCCCGCGGGAGAGACACGATGGCGGGCAAGCCCGAAGTGGTGGAAACGGTCGATGCGCTGCGGGCCCAGGTGGCCGCATGGCGCGCCGCGGGGGAGAAAGTCGCTCTGGTGCCGACCATGGGCGCCCTGCACGAAGGACACATCGCGTTGGTGCGCCAGGCCAAGACGCTGGCGCGGCGGATCGTGGTCTCGATCTTCGTCAACCCGACCCAGTTCGCGCCTAACGAGGATTTTTCCCGCTATCCGCGCACATTCGACAATGACCTCGCCTTGCTGGCGGCTGAGGGCGTGGACGTGGTCTACGCTCCCACGGCCGCCGATATGTACCCGCAGGGTTTCGCGACCCATTTCGCCATGGGCGGCCCGGCGCTCGGGCTCGAGACCGATTTCCGCACCCATTTCTTCGCTGGCGTCGCGATCGTGGTGAGCAAGCTGCTGATCCGCACCGGGCCGGACTACGCCATGTTCGGCGAGAAGGATTATCAGCAATTGAAGGTGGTCACGCGCCTCGCGGCCGATCTCGACCTGCCGGTGGAAATCGTGCCCGGCGCCACGGTGCGCGAGCATGACGGGCTCGCCCTATCCTCCCGCAATCGCTATCTCTCGCCCGAGGAGCGGGCGATCGCGCCGGTGATCCAGCAGGCGCTGAAGGACGCCGCCGCCGCGATCCGGGCCGGCACGCCCGCCGATACCGCGTCAGCCGCCGCTGCCGATCGCATCGCCGCCGCCGGGCTGAAGGTGGATTATGTGGCCGCGCGCCATGCCGAGAGCCTCGCGCCGTTGGCCGGTCCGGGCGAACCCATACGGCTGCTGGCCGCCGCATGGCTCGGCAAGACCCGGCTCATTGATAATATCGGCGTTTGACGCCCACGCACTCCACCAGCAGGAGCCGCGCTTATGCCTCGCTATTTCTTCCACACCCAGTTCGGCGCAGAGATGCTGAAGGACGAGAGCGGCATTGTGCTGCGCGATCCCGACGCTGCATGGGAAAAGGCGCAGGCACTTGCCGCCGCGCTGCTGGCGACGCAGGCGGGCGATGCGCGCCTGCTCGCCGCGATCATCGCCGTGCACGATGAGGCGGGGGAGATCGTGCTGGAGTTTCCGGTCTCGGAGGCCATCCGGCACGACGGGCATTAGGCCTTGCCGCTGCACACGCGGGGCTTTCCCACCATCGTGCGGACCGTTAGCGTAAGCGCAATCTCTGTTTGTATGTCATGCCGCCAAGCTGGCGAAGGCAAGGGTTCAATGAAGGACGCGCTTGTAGTTCTGGGCATGCACCGCGGCGGCACGTCATCCCTCGCGGGGACGCTGGTGCATCTCGGCGCGGCGCCGCCGAAGACGCTGATGCAGCCGACAGAACACAATGTCCTTGGCTATTTTGAATCGACGCGCATGCATCATCTCAACCAGGCGATCCTCGAATCCGGAGGATCGGACTGGGACGACTGGCGGGCCTTCAACCCGCGTTGGAAAGACAGTGCGGTTGCCCGCACCCTCGCCGAGACGGCACGCGAGACGCTTGAGGACGAGTTTGGCGGCGCACCGCTGATCATGCTCAAGGACCCTCGGATCTGCCGGCTGGTTCCGTTCTGGTTTGAAGCGTTGCGGGCGACTGGCTATACGCCTTACGCCCTCCTGCCGATCCGCAACCCGCTGGAGGTCGCGCTTTCGCTACGCCAGCGCGACGGACTGCCGATCGCCCATGGCCTGCTTGTCTGGCTGCGTTATGTTCTGGATGCTGAGCGCACCACCCGCGCGACACCGCGGGATGTCATATCCTGGCGGGCATTGCTGACGGACTGGCGCGGCACGCTCGAAACCGCGAGCGCGCGGCTCAATCTCATTTGGCCGCGCGTGTCTGATTTCTCGGCCGCCGAAATCGACAACTTTCTGTCAGATACACTGCGCCGCCAGCGGATTGATGATCCCAACTGGCGCACACGGCCTGAAATTCACGAATGGGTCCGCCTCGCCCACGACGCCCTCGACGAACTCACCCGCACCCCCAATTCCAACAGCGCCATGGAGACCCTAGACCGGGTTCGCACCGAGTTCGACCAGGCATGCCTGATCTACGGACCCGCCCTTGCCGCGCTCCAGGACAGGCTTGTCCGCAGCGATCTGCTTGTAGAAAAGCTCTCCGAGCAAGCCGAGTCGGGTGAAGCCTCCCGCCTCGAGATGGAGGCGCTGCGCGAGCGGATCCGCGAACTCGAGGCCGCGGCTTTCGCCCTCACCACGGACCGCGATGCGATCCGGGCGCATGTGGACAATCTGCAAGCCGCCCTCGACGCCGCCGAGGCAAACCCCGCCGCCTTCGAGGCCGAACGCGCGGCGCTGGCGGCCGAGATCGAGCGGCTGAACACCGCGCTTCAGGTCGCCGGGGAGAGCCTCGCCGCGGCCGAGACGCGCCTCGCCGAAGAGATCGAGGCACGGCAAGTTCTGGCAACCCGCGCCTTGCAGGCCGAGACGGAACTCGAAGCGGCACGTGCTGAATGTTCCAACGCGCGGGCACGCGCCGAGGCCGAAGCGACGCAATCCACCGCATGGATCGAAGAAATCTCGGCCCTCACCAAGGACCGCGACGCCGTTCACGCCCATTCCCTCGGTCTACAGGCAATGGTGGAGCAGCTGGAGGCTGAGGTTGCCACGGTACGGGGCGAATTGGCCCATGCCATTATGGATCGCGATGTGGCACGCGCCCAGGCCCATGATGTCGAGCGTCTGTTCGAGGAAACGCGCCGCCAGAACGAGGACGCCATCAAGGCCGCTTATGAGGCCGAGCTCTCCGCGCTCCGCGCCGCGCTCGAGGCGAAATCCCTTGAGGAAAACATACCGAAGGAAGAAGCGCTCAAGGAAGAGGCGCGCGGGTTGCGCAACGAAATTCACGACCTCACCAACGCGGCGGACGCCCTGCGGATCGATCGAGACGCCGCCCATGCGGATTCGCGGCGGATGGAGGCCGAGCTTTCCGAACTTCGGGCCCTGATCGCTGCCAAGTCGCTTGGCGAAGAAGCCGGATCGGCGGAGCTGCGCGAGGAAGTGGCGACCTTGCATGAGGAGGTGGCCGCGCTGACGGCGGATCGCGACGCCGTGCATGCCCATTCGCTGCGGATGGAACGCGGCCTCAGCACCGCGCGTTCGGAATATATTGACCTTGAGCGCCAGACCACGGCCGTCCAGGCCGAGCTCAACCGCGTGCTGGAGCTTCGTGCCGCCAGCCGGCGACGTGCGCGCAAGCTGATGGGCTCCAAACTCGCGAAATGGCTCGTCCCCGACGTGACGCCAAGCAATCCGCCGCAAGGCGATGCCTGAGACGCCCCTAATCTCCAGCCCAGACGGAGCCCACATGCTCAATGCCCCGATCCTCCGCCAGCAGATCAAGGCCGCCCGCGCGCTCCTCGGCTGGACCAAGGGCGATCTCGAACGCACCAGCGGGATCCCCACGGCAA
This sequence comes from Roseixanthobacter finlandensis, assembly GCF_043195105.2. Taxonomy (NCBI): domain Bacteria; kingdom Pseudomonadati; phylum Pseudomonadota; class Alphaproteobacteria; order Hyphomicrobiales; family Xanthobacteraceae; genus Roseixanthobacter; species Roseixanthobacter finlandensis. The sequence goes on from NZ_CM195536.1 coordinate 2,910,988, forward strand.
CGATCAAGGCCATCGAGACCGGCGGCCTGAACGACCAGCCCGAGGCATTGCAGCGCATGCGCGCCGCGCTCGACACCGCCGGCGTGGAGTTCATCGAAGCAGGGGTGCGGCTGCGCCCCGCGGGCGAATGCCTCCGCGCGGACCAGCTCAATGCCTCGAACGATGATTAACTCGTTCTTCGCCGGCCAGGGCTAAAAAGCCCGCGCTTGTCGGCGGCCCGCTATGGTCTATCTTTCCAAGCGGGCCGCGCGCGCATCAAGAACGCACCGCCTTCATCCTGGGGGCGGAGCGCGGGTTTGGGAGACAGAAATGCTGAAGCAGCCGCGTGAACAGTTCATCGAAGGCCTCGGCGTCATCGAGACCACCCAGACCGACAATATCCTGCGGTGGGACGGCGACATGGTCTATGTGGAATATGACGTCTACCACAACGGCCAGATGGTTCATTCCAAGTATAAAAAGCGCGTGACGCGCGAAGTCGCGACAGCTTTGCTTGCCGTCCTCACGGAAAAATCCGCCTCGAACTGAGGTGGTCTGAGTCTAAATGGCGCGGCATGGGCACCGCCGGTGCCGCGCATGAATCCTTTGCCGGTCGGGACTTTTTACTGCTTGGGACTTTTCCCGATTGGAATTTGCGGCCCTATCGCGCTCAGGTCCGGATCTGGATCTGCTTGACCTGCTCAAAATGGCGCTCGAGCATGGGCAGAGTCTGAGCGGCATAATCCTTCAGTGCCGTCTGGTCGCCCTCCTTGGCGAAGCTGGCGAAGATGCCGATCGCGGCATCATGCACGCTGGTCTGCATCTGGACGAACAGCGTATCGAAATCCGCGCCGGTCGCCGCCTTGAGCTGTTCGATTTTCGCTTCATGCTTGGCATCGAGGGAACCGGGCACCACGATCTGCCCATCGGCCTTGGCTGCCGCCGCCTTCAGCCCGGCCAGGGCGTGCGTGTGATCCGCGACCAATCGCGTCGCGAAGATCTTGATTTGCGGGCTTTCGCTTTTTTCCAGCGCGAGACGGCCGGCCACGATCTCGAAGCGGTCGGCAATCCCGGCCGCCTCGACGAATTTCGGCCCGGAGAGCGTACCGGTCAATTGAGCCTGCGCCAGTGCCGGAGCGAGCAATAGGGCGAGACAGGCGAGGATGAGGGTCTTGATGCGGGGCATGGGCGCCTCCTTCCGTCGCGGAAGAAACCCTCCGCAATGGCCGGCGGTTCCCCGCACGGCCGCCCAGCCTTATGCGGGATCCCTCACAAAGGTCAGCGCGAAACCGTCATATCCCTTGCTGCCCACGGTCTGGATCGCCGTCGAGGTCAGGCGCGGATCGGCCGCCACGAGGTCAAACAGGCGCCGCACGCCCTGGACGCGCGGGTCTTCGCTGGCCTCATCCGCCACCGCGCCGTCGCGGATCACATTGTCCCACACGATCAGCGTACCCGGCCGCGACAGGCGGAGCGCCCAAGCGAGATAATCGGGATTGCTCGGCTTGTCGGCGTCCACGAAAATCAGGTCAAAGGGCCCGATCACGTCGGCCTCCAGGGTCGGCAAGGTCTCAAGCGCGCGGCCGACCCGCAGGTCGATTTGCTGCGAAAGGCCGGCGCGCCGGAAATTCTCCCGCGCCACCTGCGCATAATCGCCATCGGCCTCCAGCGTCACCAGCTTGCCGTCCGCCGGCAGGGCGCGGGCAAGCCAGATGGTGCTGTAGCCGCCGAGCGTGCCGATTTCGAGAATCCGCCGAGCCTTCACCATGCGTGCGAACAGGGCCAGCATCTGCCCTTGCGCCGGCGAGACGTTGATCGGCGGAAGACCGGCTGCGGCGCTCGCCTCCAGCACCGCATCGAGCACCGGATCGGCCGGCACGAGCGCATTGACGATATAATCATCGACGCGGGTCCACCGTTGCTGGTTGAGATCGGCGTCGCTCATATGCCCTCCCCGGTCCGGTTCACACGCGCTTCGTGAAACACGAAGCGGTGCTCAATCCTCGTCGCTCTCCCGCGCGGCGCGGATGGAGAGCACTGCATAGGCCACCACCAGCCCGAGCTCGAACAGCGTCAGGATCAGCAGGCGCCCCATGCCCGCCGGTGCCCAGGCGCCCAGGATCACCTGGCTCAGCGTCGCCAGCAGCCACAGCACCACCGCCCAGCCGGCGCCGAGCCACAGGCCGACCCCGGCGATGGGATCGATGATCGCCGCCCAGATGATCGCCGCCTGGACCGACGGCGGCAGGCTCTCGAAGGAATTCGTCGCGCCATCGCCGACGCCGCAGATGATCGCCCAATGATAGACGCCCTCCGCCAGCAGGAAGAGCGCCACCGCCCGCAGGAAGAACACCAGCCGACGACGCCAGGGCGTAAGGCGCTCCAGATGGGCGCGGGCACTGGCGTCGATGGGATCGTAATGGGTCATGCAGGGTCCGGCGTGAACGTCAGTTCATGGTCGATGGGCGCGAAATGGCCGGCGATGACCGCCGGATCGATATCTTCCAGCCGCGCCGGTTGCCAGCGCGGGGCATTGTCCTTGTCGACGATCACCGCGCGCACACCTTCGTAGAAATCGTGGGCGCGCGCCACCCGGTTCACCACCCGATATTCGGCGACAAGACATTCCGCAAGGTCGAGGGAGGGCCCGCGCCGCATCTGCTCCATGGCGATGGCGACCGAGGTCGGGCACTTGGCGCGGACGGTCGCCGCGCTGTCGCGGGCGAAGGCCGCATCCTCGCCCGTACCCGCGCCGATCTCGTCCAGGCGCCCGAGGATCGCCCAAATGTCCGGCTGGCCGAATGCATCGGCGATCACGGCTTTGTGCCGGTCGAGCGGCGCGGGGCCGGGATCGGCCGCATGGGCCGCCAAGGTCGCCGCCACGTCACCGCCGGCAACGAGCGCTTCCTCCAGCGCCGGAAAACCGGCCGAGGGAACGAAATGCGTGGCGAGGCCGGCAGAGAGCGCGTCCGCCGCCTTGATGCGCGCGCCGGTCAAGGCGAGATACACGCCCTTCGCATCCGGCAGGCGCGGAAGGACATGAGTGCCGCCCACATCGGGAAACAGGCCGATGGCCACTTCCGGCATGGCGAACAGATAGCGCTCCCCCGCCACCCGATAGGGGCCATGGGCGGAGAGGCCGAATCCCCCGCCCATGCAGATGCCGTCGATCAGCGCGACATAGGGCTTGGGATAGGTGCCGATATAATGATTGAGCTGATATTCCTCGAACCAGAAGCGCAGTGCATCGTCCACCTGTCCGACGCGCCCATGCTCATAGATGGCGCGGATGTCGCCGCCGGCGCAGAACGCCTTCTCGCCCGCCGCCTTGATGATGACGCGCGTCACGCCCGGGTCTTGTGCCCAGGCCTTCATCTGGGGATGGATCGCGCGCACCATGGTGTGGTTCAGCGCGTTGAGGGCCTTCGGACGGTTCAAGGTGATGACGCCGGCTTCCCCCCGGCGCTCCAGCAGGACGTCTGGCTCGGTGCTCACGGCGGCTCCTTAGGAGAGATGATGCGGGCGCGCGCCCGCCGGATCAGGCCCCGCGAGGGTTAGACGGCGCGCCCGCGCGCGTCAACGCAGGGGTGCGAATAGAGACGCTCTCGGTGCGCGTCACCCCGCCGCTCGCCATCGTCTCGCCCTCGCGCGGATCTAGGCCTATAAGGAATGCCTTGCGGCCTTCAAGGTCGCCGCACCATCGCGAGTGCCCGTCCATGTCGTCTCCCGTTGCCCGTTTCCCCGCCGCCCTGCCCGCCAATCCGGCCGCTGAAAGCCTTGATCTGGTGCAACGCCTGCGACGCAACCGCAAATCGGGCTGGGCGCGGCGGCTGGTGCGGGAAAACACGCTGACGGTCGATGATCTGATCTGGCCGGTGTTCGTGGTGGAAGGCACCGCGACGCGCACCCCAATCGCCTCGATGCCGGGGGTGGACCGCCTGTCGGTGGACGAGATCGTGCGCGCCGCCGAAAGCGCCGCCAAGCTCGGCATCCCCGCCATCGCCCTGTTTCCCTATACCGAACCGACGCTCCGCGACCCGACCGGCAGCGAAGCGCTGAACGAGCAGAATCTCGTGTGCCGGGCGCTGCGCGCCATCAAGGCCGAGGTGCCGGACATCGGCCTCATCACCGACGTGGCGTTGGACCCTTACACCAGCCACGGCCATGACGGCCTGCTGGAGGGCGAGCGCATCCTGAACGACGAGACGGTGGCCGTTCTCGTGCATCAGGCGATCGTGCAAGCCCAGGCGGGCGCGGACGTGATCGCCCCGTCCGACATGATGGACGGCCGCGTCGGCGCCATCCGCGCCGGGCTCGACCGCGCCGGCTTCGAGGACGTGCAGATCATGTCCTATGCGGCGAAATATGCTTCCGCCTTCTACGGCCCGTTCCGCGACGCCATCGGCACCGCGAAAACCCTCACCGGCGACAAGCGCACCTATCAGATGGACCCAGCGAACGGCGCCGAGGCGCTGCGGGAAGCCGCGCTCGACGTGGAAGAGGGCGCCGACATGCTGATGGTGAAGCCCGGCCTGCCCTATCTCGACATCGTCTATCGCCTCAAGGAAGCCTTCGGCCTGCCGACCTTTGCCTATCAGGTGTCGGGCGAATACGCGATGATCGAGGGCGCGATCCGCAACGGCTGGCTCGACGGCGAACGGGTGGTCGAGGAAAGCCTGATGGCGTTCAAGCGGGCGGGCGCCGACGGCATCCTCACCTATTTCGCGCCCCGCATGGCCGAGCGGCTCGCCGCCCGCCGCTGAGCGGTTCCTGTTGGATGCTTCCGCCGTTGCGGGAGGTGCGGCCCTCGGGACCTGAGGCCGCTGCCCATTGGCGATGCCGCGCCGGATTCGGCTGGCGCGCGCCGCCCGCAAACGACACTTTTGAACTTCGGGCGCATCGTCCGCGCTTCGTTCGCCCAATCCGAGGACTGCCCATGCGCGCCGACGCGCTTTCGACCGGTCTTGCGCCCCTGCCCGTCACACTGGCAGATCTCCTGGCGGCGCGCAGCATCGTTGAAGCTGCCGTGGTGCGAACCCCGACCCTGCGCGCGCCGCGGCTCTCCGCCCTCACTGGCGCGGACGTGTGGGTGAAGTACGAAACCTTCCAGATGACCGCCTCGTTCAAGGAACGCGGCGCGGTGGTGAAGCTGTCCCGCCTCACGCCCGAGGAGGCCAGGCGCGGCGTCATCGCAATGTCGGCGGGAAACCACGCCCAGGCGGTGGCCTATCACGGCACGCGGCTCGGCATTTCCACCACCATCGTGATGCCCGAGAGCACACCCCAGGTGAAGGTGGCCGCCACCGAGGCGTTCGGCGCCCGCGTGGTGCTGCACGGCGAGGGCGTGGGCGATGCCGAGCTGGAAGCCCTGCGCATCGCGGCGGAGGAAGGCCGTGTGTTCGTCCATCCCTACGAGGACAGGGACGTGATCGCCGGCCAGGGCTCCATCGGTCTTGAGATGATCGAGGACGGGCCGGCCTTCGACCAGCTCGTCGTGCCGATCGGCGGCGGCGGACTGATCTCGGGTGTTGCGCTGGCGGCCAAGGGCCTGTCGCCGGCGACCGAGGTGATTGGCGTCGAAGCCGCGCTCTATCCCGCCATGTGGTCTGCGCTGAAGGGCATCGCCCGGCCCTGCGGCGGCCCGACGCTGGCGGAAGGCATCGCGGTGCGCAACGTCGGCACCATGACCGCGGCGATCATCCGCCGCCTCGTGTCCGATATCGTGCTGGTGGAGGAGACGCGGCTTGAGCAAGCGGTGAACGCCCTTTTGACCAATCAGAAGGTGCTGGCCGAAGGCGCCGGTGCCGCCGGCCTCGCCGCCATGCTCAGCGATCCGGAGCGGTTCAAGGGCAAGACCGTGGGCCTCATTCTGTGCGGCGGCAATATCGACCCGCGGGTGCTGGCCAGCATCCTGGTGCGCGAGCTGGAGCGCGAGCAGCGCATCGTCTCGTTTCGGCTGACCATATTGGACCGCCCGGGCATGCTCGGCATGATCACCACGCTGCTGGGCCAGCTCGGCGCCAACATCCTGGAAGTGCACCATCGCCGCACCTTCCTGGATGTTCCGGCCAAGGGCACCCGGCTCGATCTGACGGTGGAAACCCGCGACGCGCGGCACGCGGAAAAGATCCAGCGCGCGCTGGAAGCCGAGGGCCTGCCTGTCGAACGGTTGGGCGCCGGTGGCACCGAATGGTGAGCCGCGCCTGAATCCGGCTGCGCGCCCTCGACAAGCCGCGCCCCAACCCATCATGTTTGCCCCATGAAGCCGCTCTTTCAGACCCTGCTGGTGCTTTTGTTGCTCACCGTCTCGGTGGGGCTGCTGATGCACCTTGCCGATGACAAGGCGCACCTGTGCGATTTCGACCTGCCCGCTGGCGGGATCGGCTGCTATCTGCGCCAATACGGCGACCTGGCCGGCGGTCTGCTGGGCGCCGCCGGCACCATCTTCGCCGGCTGGATCGCTTGGCTCGGGGTGCAGGGACAGATCAACAAAGGCGAAATTGCCTTCCTGCAGGAACGTCGCGACGCCTCCGCCGAAGCGCTGTACGGACTGAACTTTCTTCAGTCCATCGTCGACGACTGGTTGTCCGGATTTGGCGCCGCCGATCCGGTCTGCGCCTACCCCAATATCGAGGTCCTCCGGCGACTGCAGAAACGCGGCATGCTGGAGCATCTGAACTTCGCCCCCTCTGCCGGCACCTTCCTGGCGTGGCATCTGGCGAAGGAATTGCTGAAGCTGCGCACGGCCTTTTCCCGGCTCGATGCTTTGCCCGACGATGATAAATTGCGCGAGGCGGAGCAGCTGGATACCGAGCAATTGATCGCCGAAGCCCTCGACGGACTGCGGGAGATCAAGGCTCAAGTGGGTCTAGCTATCGCCCGCGAGCAAGCGACGCAGGCCGATCTGACCGCCCGCATCGCACGCGACATGCGCTGAGGCGCATCAAAACGCACCATGCGCTGAAGCAAAGCGGCGTGTCACGGCGCCACGGCGGCCCCGGCCGGGCGGCGGTTGTCATTGGCGCCATAGACCGTGCCGGGCCGCGGCTTCCAGAGCCGCAGCGTATCCGAACCGAAGGCCGGCTGCTGCGCCTGGGCCGGGCCCGCGTCCGGGAATTGGATCGCCTCCACCGCGCTCCACGGGCGTTGCACCACCACCTTGTGGCCCTTCTCCACCAGCAGGCGAATAGTGTCCGGCGACAGGGCATAGGGCTCGGCGAACAGCACGTCGGGCAGCCATTGATGGTGAATGCGCGGCGCGTCCACCGCTTCCTGGAGTGTCATGCCGTGGTCGATCACGTTCACCAGCGTCTGCACCACGGAGGAAATGATTCGCGATCCCCCTGGCGAGCCGAGGACGAGATAAGGCTTGCCCTCCCGCACCACGATGGTCGGGCTCATGGAACTGAGCGGCCGCTTGCCCGGCGCGATTGCGTTGCGCGCCCCCTGGACGAGGCCGAACGCATTGGAATTGCCCGGCTTGGTGGTGAAATCGTCCATGGTGTCATTCAGGAACACCCCGGTGCCCGGCGCCATGACGCGCGCGCCAAAATAGGCGTTGAGGGAATAGGTCACCGCGACCGTGTTGCCGGCCGCGTCGGCGACGGAATAATGGGTCGTCTCGGTGCCCTCATGGGGGGCGGACGAGGGATCGTCCAGCGTCGAGACGGCCGCGCGGGCAAGATCGATGCGCGCCCGGATCGCCACCGCATAGTCCTTCGACAGCAGCCGCTCTAGCGGATTGGCGCCGAACGCGGGATCGATGAGCGCGGAATTGCGGTCGATGAAAGCCTGCCGCATCGCCTCGGCCATCATATGCACCGTCTCCGCCGCACCCGCGCCGGACGAAGACAAAGGATAGCCCTCAAGGATGTTCAGGATCTCGCAGATGGCCGTGCCCCCCGCGCTGGAGGGCGCCGCGGTGAGAATGTCATAGCCGCGATAGGTGCAGCGCAGCGGCTCGCCCACGCGCACCGCATATGTGGCGAAATCCTGCGCGCTCAGCAGGCCGCCGCCCGCCGTGCTCGCGGCGACGATGCGCCGGGGAATCTCGCCGCGGTAGAAGGCGGCAGGACCGCTGGCCGCGATGGCCGAGAGGGTCGAGGCAAGATCGCTCTGCACCAGCCGGTCGCCGGCCTTGAGCGCGGCGCCATCCTTCAGGAAAATCGCGGCGAGGGTGGGATCGGCGCGGAACGCCTCGGTGCCGGTGGCGAGGATGGCCGCGTCCCCTGCGGACAGCACATAGCCTTCCCGCGCCAGGGCGATCGCCGGCGCCATCACCTGGGTGCGCGACATGGTGCCGAAACGCTCCAGCGCGGTATCGAGGCCGAGCACCGATCCCGGCACGGCCACGGCGCGCCAACCCTTCAGGCTCGCGTCTGGAACCAGATTGCCGTCACCATCCAGGAACATGCCGGCGGTGGCCGCGCCGGGCGCGGCTTCGCGGAAATCGATGAAGGTCGCGGTGCCGTCGGCGAGGCGCACCACCATATAGCCGCCACCGCCGAGATTGCCGCAGCACGGATGTACCACGGCCAGCGCATACCCCACCGCCACCGCCGCATCCACCGCATTGCCGCCGCGCCGCAGGATATCGGCGCCCACCCCGGCGGCGATCGCCTGTTCGCTCACCACCATGCCGCCCTGCCCCTCTACCGGCCGGGGGGAAATGGCGAGCGCCGCGCAGGTCGATCCGAGAAGGAGAAGCGTGAGCAAAATGGCACGGCGGGCGGCGGCGAAAACATCCATGGGCAATCCGGTCCTGAGAGACGATCACACGGGCGCCGCCCTTGTCCGACGCCACATGGGCGAGGGCGTGGCGGCACCGGCTAGGTTTGCCAAAATGCGGAGCGCGCATCCAGGGCGCCGCTTGCACCCTGCGGCCGGTTCTTGCGCCCCAAGGTGAGGCACACCACCTTATTGCGCATGGAGCGAAATGAGATGACATACACGCCCGGTGACAGCCGTCCTTACTCGGATTCGACGCGCCCGCATGCCTTCGACACGGTCACCCAGCCGGAATATTTCGAAGGTGTGCTCTCGCGCCGCCTTGTGGCCTTCGCCGTCGACGCGACGATGATCATCGGCCCGATCGTTCTGCTGGCCGTCTTCATCTTCGTGTTCGGCATCTTCACCTTGAGCTTGGGCTGGATGCTGTTTCCCCTGCTGGGACCGGCGTTCGTGATCTGGGCCATTTGCTATAACGCACTGACCCTTGGATCTCCCGCTTCGGCCACGCTCGGCATGCGGCTGATGGAGCTGGAAATGCGCACCTGGTACGGTGCGCCGGCTTATGCCGTGCTCGGCGGGGTGCATGCGGTGGCGTTCTGGGTCTCGGTGAGCGTGTTCACGCCGTTCGTCTTGCTGGTGGCATTGTTCAATGATCGCCGCCGGCTGCTGCATGATTTCCTGGTCGGCGCGGTGGTGGTGAACACCGAATCGCGCGCCGCGCTGCTGCGCCGCAGCTAAATTTCGCAAGGCGGGGGGCGCAAATTCTTTTGACCGACTCGACCCTGGGAGCGATGCTCACACAATTCGAGGCCTGAGTGTCGTGACCGAGCATCCGCGTGACACACCGCAATTCTATCTGACCGCACCTTCGCCTTGCCCCTATCTGCCGGGCAAGGAGGAGCGGAAGGTGTTTACGCACCTTGTGGGCGAACGCGCGACCACGCTCAATGATGTCCTGACCCAAGGCGGATTCCGCCGCAGCCAGTCAATCGCCTATCGTCCGGCCTGCGAGGGGTGTCGCGCCTGCGTCTCCGTGCGCATCTGCGTGGACGAGTTCACGGAAAGCCGCAGCTTCCGCCGCGTGCTCGCCGCCAATACCGACATCGGCGGGGCGCTGCGCGAGACCGTGCCGACCTCCGAGCAATATGCGCTCTTCCGCTCCTATGTCAGCACCCGCCACGGTTCCGGCGGCATGGCGGACATGAGCGTGCTCGACTATGCCATGATGGTGGAGGACACCCATGTACAGTCCCGTCTGGTGGAATATCGAAAGCTCGGGCCGGACACGCGCATCAACGGGCGCGGCATCGGCGATCTGTTCGCGGTGGCTCTGACCGATGTGCTGAGCGACGGGCTCTCCATGGTCTATTCCTTCTACAACCCCAATATCCCCGACCGCTCCCTGGGCACGTTCCTGATTCTCGATCACATCGCCAAGGCGCGGGCGATGGGCCTGCCTTATGTCTATCTCGGCTATTGGGTGAACGGCTCGCGCAAGATGGACTACAAGCGCCGCTTCCTGCCGCAGGAGCGCCTTTCCCCGCAGGGCTGGGAGCGGGTCGAAGCTTGAGCACGCCGGGCCACTCGTCCACAACCTTGCAAACCCGTGGCGAAAGCCGCAAACGGCGTGCGGCGGCATGGCCGTGGGAGGCGCTCGGGTGAGCCAGTTTATCAACGTTTTTCTTGCGGTGTTCGCCGCCCTGTTTCCGGTGGTCAATCCGCTGGGCGGCGCGCCCATTTTCTACCAGTTCACACGCGGCGCCTCGCCGGCGACGCGGGCGATGATCGCGCGCAAGATCGCCACCTATGGCTTCGTCCTGCTGCTGTGCTCCATGGTGCTCGGCTCGCACATCCTCACCTTCTTCGGCATCAGCCTGCCGGTGGTGCGTGTGGGCGGCGGCATGGTGGTGGCGTTCGTCGGCTGGCAGATCCTGCACCAGGGCAATGCCCCGGCAGACCGGCAGACCGACAACAGCTCCCAGCAGGATGTCGACGTGTCCCGGATCGAGGATCAGGCGTTCTATCCGCTCACCATGCCGCTGACGGTAGGCCCGGGCTCGATCGCCACAGCCATCGCGCTGGGCAGCCAGGTTTCGGCGGGAACGACTTTTTCCTACACCATCGCGGCGCTGGAAGTCGCGGCGGCAGTGCTTGGCCTGCTCTCGATCTCGATCACCATCCTTCTGGCCTATCGCTATGCCGGCGATATCGAGCGCATCCTGGGGCCGAACGGCACCAATATCCTGGTCCGCCTGTTCGCCTTCGTGCTCCTGTGCATCGGCCTCCAGATCATGTGGACCGGGGCGAGCGAACTGCTGAGCAGCCTGCCGATTCCCCACCAGGCCGCCAGGCCCTTGGGCGGATAATCCTCGGGCGGATAAGGCCCGGGGCCGATAAGCCTCAATCCCCGCCGGAGAGATCGCGGCGGGCAATTTCCACCTCGTGCGCGTAGCGGCGCAGCGCCTCGACCTCGTGCAACTGGCCGAGAACCTGGCCGGTGTCGGGATCGACCACCGCCAGCATCTCCGCATTGGCATCGCGGAACACGCCCGCCGCCTCGGTGACATTCATGTCGGGATGGAGAATGGCGTTGCGGTGCTGGGCAAACGCGTCGATCGGCCCGTCCTGTCCGGCCGAATAGACCCGCGCCACCCGCACCAGCCCGGCATAACGCCCCTCGGCGTCCAGCAGCGTGACGTGCCGGATCTGGCCGAGCGGAAAGGCGGCGCGGAAGGCGGCCTGGGTCCCGTCGGCGGAAAAGGTCGCGCGCATCGGCTCCATCAGCCGGCCGACCGTGAGGTCCCGCAACCACCCGACGTCGTGTGCGCCGCGGATGCTCTCCCCCCGCAGGTGCAGCCGCCAAGTGGAGAAGGAATAACCGAAGGTTTCCCGCACCGTGAGGGAGCAGGCGATAGCGGCGGTGAGGACGAGGCCGGAAATGGCGAGATCGCCCGTGGTCTCAAGGGTCAGAAAGGTCATGGTGAACGGCCCGCCGACGATGCCAACGGCGAGCGCCGCCATGCCCACCACGGCCGAAACCACGGGATCGACCGGGAGGCCCGCGAACGCGGCTGCTCCGGCGAACAGCTTGCCCATGAGCGAGCCGAGGAACAGCGCCGCCAGAAACAGGCCGCCGCGAAACCCCGATCCCAGCGACAGGGAAGAGGCGCAGATCTTCAGCAGGAAGACCAGAAGCACCGACACGGTGACACCGGTCCCCACCTGGATATGCAGCGCCCCCTCCCCGCTCGACATGATCTGCGGGCTATAGAGGGCGAGGGCCCCGACGCCCAGTCCACCGATCATGGGCCGCAATGGGGCGGGCACACCGCTGAGCTGGAAGCCCTTCTCGACCAGAGTGACCAGCCGCATGATGGCGATCGCGACACCGGCTCCGATCAGGCCGAGCAGGATGAAGGGCGGATAGTCCGCGAGCGTCAGGTCGGGAATCGGCGGCACGATGATGGGAAACGGCTCCGCCCCGAGGGTACGGACGGTCAGAACCGCGAGCAGAGCCGCGGTCATCACCGGCGCGACCGAGGGAATGGCGTAAACCCCGATGATCAGCTCGAAACCGTAGAAGGCACCGGTCAGGGGCGCATGGAACGCGGCGGCGATGCCGGCCGCCGCGCCGGAGCCGACCAGCACGCGGCATTGCCCCCGGCTGAGGCCGAGCCGGCTGGCGATGGTTGAGCCTATGCCGGCCCCCGCCTGGCTATAGCCCGCCTCCATGCCGACCGACGCGCCGAAACCGTTGCAGAGCATGACCTGGACCGAGAGAATGGCGCTGTCGAGCAAAGACATCCGCCCGCCGTGGAGCGCGTTCGCCTCGATCGGGTCGCGGATTCCGCCGGGCCGTACCTTGCGCACGATCCAGGCCAGCAGGCCGATCGCCAGGCCGCCAACCGCCGGGATCAGGTACATATAAGGCTGCGACAGGCTGGGAAGACGGCTGAGCATGCCGTCCGTTCCGGCGCCGAACAGGATGGCATGCATCCATTTGGCGCCGCTGCTGATCGCCATCGCAACCGCGCCGGAAAGGATGCCCACCACGGCCGCAAGCAGCACCAGGCGCAATTCCCCGCGCCGGTGCGTGCTGGCCGCAAGGGCGGCAAGGCCGGAGTTGGCGGCAGAAGCGCGGCCGCGCGTTTCGACCGCTTCCGTCATGGCGTCAGCCGAACTTATTGTTGCGTGGGAATCCCTTGGGCGGCAGGCGGCCGGACGAGGCACGCTCGCCCTGCCATTCCAAAAGCTCGCTGACCGTCCAGGTGCGGCCGGAGGTATCCTCCCAGGTGAGGCCGTCGGCGATCGCGAACACCTTGATGTCCGAGAGGCCGCCCTCGCGGTAGCGCTGCAACCGCACGCCCCGCCCGCGCACCATTTCCGGCACCTGGCTGAGCGGGAACAGCAGCAGCTTGCGATTGTCGCCGATCACCGCCACCCAATCGCCCACCGCCGGCACCACGGCGGTGGCGACGTCCGGCGCATCCATGGACAGCACCTGCTTGCCCTTGCGGGTGTTGGCAAGGCAATCATCCTCCGCCACCAGGAAGCCGCGCCCCTCGCGCGAGGACACCAGCAGCTTGCGCCCGCCCTGATAGGCGAAGACGCTGACGATCTCCGCTTCCTGCTCCAGGTCGATCATGAGGCGGATCGGCTCGCCATGGCCGCGCCCGCCCGGCAGCTTGGAGGCATCCAGGGTGTAGAAGCGGCCATTCGTCGCCCAGACCATGACACGCGACGTGGTCTCGGCGAAGAAGGCGTGGGCGAGGCTGTCGTCGCCCTTGAACTGAAGGCCGGAGAGATCCGCCACATGGCCCTTCAGCGCGCGGATCCAGCCCTTCTGCGTGACCACGATGGTGACCGGCTCGCGCTCCACCAGCGCCTCGCTGAAGGCATCCTCGTCGAACACAGCCGCGACGCCGAAGCTGGTGCGGCGGCGACCGATGGCGGTGTCCGGGCCATAGAGCTTATGGGTCTCGTGGATCTGCTTGCCGATCGCCTTCCACTGGGCCGGCTCGGATCCCACGAGCTTGTTGAGCTGGTCCTGTTCCTTGCTCAGCTTGTCGTGCTCCTTGCGGATTTCCATCTCCTCCAGGCGGCGCAGGGAGCGCAGGCGCATGTTGAGGATGGCTTCCGCCTGCACGTCCGTGAGCTCGAACGTGGACATGAGCGAAACCTTGGGCTCGTCCTCCTCGCGGATGATGCGGATCACCTCGTCGAGGTTGAGATAGGCGATCAGATAGCCGCCCAGAACCTCAAGCCGGTGCGCGATCTCGCCCAGGCGATGACGCGAGGAGCGCAGCAGCACGTCGCGGCGGTGGGCGAGCCATTCGCGCAGCGCGTCGGCGAGCGAGAGCACCTTGGGAATCTGCCCGCGCACCAGCACGTTCATGTTCAGCGAGACGCGGGCCTCAAGCTCGGTGAGCTTGAACAGGCTGGCCATCAGGACTTCGGCATCCACCGCGCGGGTGCGCGGCTCCAGCACCAGGCGGATGTCCTCCGCGCTCTCGTCGCGCACGTCGGCAAGCAGGGGCAGCTTCTTGTCGGTCAGCAGCTCGGCGATCTTCTCCACCAGGCGCGACTTGGGCACGCCATAGGGAATTTCCGTCACCACCACGAGATAGGTGCCGCGGCCGGTGTCTTCCTTGTGCCAGCGCGCCCGCACGCGGAACGAGCCGCGCCCGGTGGCATAGGCTTCCGCGGCGCCGACGGGATCCTCCACCAGCACGCCGCCGGTGGGGAAATCCGGGCCGGGCACGAATTGCAGCAGGTCGGAGGCTGGCGCGTCGGGATGGTCCAGCAGATGGAGCGCGGCATCCAGCAATTCGGCGGCATTGTGCGGCGGGATCGAGGTCGCCATGCCGACGGCGATGCCCTGTGAGCCGTTGGCCAGCAGGTTCGGGAAGGCGGCCGGGAGGACAACCGGCTCTTCCTCGGAGCCGTCATAGGTGGGGCGGAAATCCACCGCGTCGTCGTCGATGCCGTCCAGCAGCAGACGCGCGGTCTCGGTGAGGCGCGCTTCGGTGTATCGCATGGCGGCGGCATTATCGCCGTCCACATTGCCGAAATTGCCCTGTCCGTCCACCAACGGATAACGCTGGGCAAAATCCTGCGCCAGGCGCACCAAAGCGTCATAGACCGCTTGGTCGCCGTGCGGGTGGAACTTGCCGATCACGTCGCCCACGACACGGGCGCATTTCTTGAAGCCGGCTTCCGGATCCAGCTTCAGCAAGCGCATCGCATGGAGGATGCGGCGGTGGACCGGCTTCAGCCCGTCGCGCGCATCGGGCAGCGCACGGTGCATGATCGTGGAGAGGGCGTAGGCCAGATAGCGTTCTTCGAGCGCCGCCTTCAGTTCGACCGGCTCGATATTGCCATCGCCTGGGGGGGGAAGTGTGCGGGTAGCCATGGGATCGCACTAGCGCGCCCTGCGTCGCGGCACAAGCCGGTGCACCTTCGTGCACAGGTTTGTCACACCCGAAACACCCGAAGGCCTCAAGACTGAACAAAATCGCAGATTTGATTTATCTATGTGAATAGGCGTTCAAGAATCATTGGCGACGTTACGTTTTTCGTTACCACGAATTAATCTGAAGTGATGCACGGGAACATAACCCCGACATCCGAGCGTTTCACCTTGTGCCCATACGCCGAATGGCGTCGCTTGGAGCTTCAGAGGAGAAGCTAAAAATGAAACGTCTTATGATTGCTTTCTGTGGTGCGGCAGCACTCGGACTCGTCTCGCTGGCAAGCGGCGCAAACGCCACGCCGCTGACGCCCGCAAAGCCCCTCGGTCTCGCGGAAAGCGGCATTCAGGCCGAGTCGGTGGCATGGCGTCGCGTGTGCCGTCCGGTGACCCGCTGGGCCTATGGGCGCCGGATCGTCACCACCCGCTGCACGAGAGTGTGGGTCGGTCCGCCGCGCGGCCGCTATTATGGCCCCGCCCGTCCGGGTCCCTATTACGGCCCGCGTCCTTATTGATGTGATCGCTGCAACGGGGAGGCCCCAGCGGCCTCCCTCTTCAGGGCCGAGAGGAAGCTGTCGCGCGCATCCGGCAATCTCATGCCGCGCGGTTCGAATATTCGCTGGCTCAGAAAATACCCTGTGAGGACATAGGCCGCCGCCAGATCCTCCGCAGGAGGGGGCACCGGACCGCCGATGAGAAAGCTCGGCAAGGCCAGCAGCCGCTCCGCATAGGGCGCTCCAGCCCCCTCCGACACCGCCCGCCCGGTGCGCGGAGACACGAACACCAGATCATTGCGCCCCCCGGTGGCGGCGCAGGCGTCCAGTTCCAGCCCAAAGCCCAGTTCGGCCAGCATCGCCAGCTCAAACCGCGCCAGAAGCACCCCGGCGGAGTCCGGATCCTCGATGGCATCGAGGATCGCCGCAAGCACCTCGTAAAGACCGGGATGGGGATCGCGTTCCGCCAGCAGGTGCAGCAGGCTCGCCATATGGCTCAGGCCGAAGGCGGCATGGGGCACACGGATCATCAGGTCCGTGCGCACAGTGAGCGCCTCGAGCGAATAGAGCCCCAATTGCCCGTCGAGCCGCGCGCGCCAGACAGCGCGCATCACGTTGCCCGGCTGCACAAGCGGCGCGTGGCGCTTCGATGTGGCGCCCCGCAGAAGCCCGAGATGGCGCCCGTGCTGGCGCGTCATCAATTCGACGATGGCACTGCTCTCCCCGTGCCGCCGCACGCCGATCACGATGCCCTCGTCGGTCCATTCCACGGCGGCGTCAGTCCCCCCGGGGGAATTCCAGGCCCATTTCGCGATAGCGCTCGGGATCGTCGGCCCAATTCTCGCGCACCTTCACAAACAGGAACAGGTGCACCGGACTTTCGACGATCTCCGAGATTTCCTTGCGGGCTTCCGTGGAAATCGCCTTGATGGCCGCACCGGCCTTGCCGAGCACGATCTTGCGCTGGCTTTCCCGCTCGACGAAAATCGTCTGCTCGATCCGCACCGAACCGTCACGCAATTCCTTCCACGAATCGGTCTCGACGGTGGAGCGATAGGGCAGTTCGTCGTGCAGGCGCAGGAACAGCTTCTCGCGCGTCACTTCCGCCGCCAGCATGCGCATGGGCGCGTCGGTGATCTGGTCTTCGGGATAGAGCCACGGCCCATAGGGCATGGATTGCGCGAACCAGCGCTTGATGTCCTCGATCCCGTCGCCCTTGAGCGCGGAAATCAGGAACACCTTCTCGAACGGCAGGCGCTCCGTGAGCCGCGCCACCAGCGCCAGCAGCGACTCGCGTTTCACGAGGTCGATCTTGTTGATGATCAGCGCGCGCGGGTGGCGCACCTGGCTCAAGGGCTCCAGCAGCGCCTCGATCTCGGCATCGACGCCACGATTGGCATCCACCAGCAGCGCCACCAAGTCTGCGTCCGAGGCGCTGGTCCAGGCCGTGGAGACCATGGCCCGCTCCAGCCGCCGCTTGGGCGAGAAGATGCCGGGCGTGTCCACCAGGATGATCTGCGCCGGGCCTTCAAGCACGATCCCGCGCACGATCGCCCGCGTCGTCTGGACCTTATGGGAGACGATGGAGACCTTGGTCCCCACCAGCGCATTGGTGAGGGTGGACTTGCCGGCATTGGGTGCGCCGAGCAGGGCGACGAAACCGCAGCGCGTCTGTCCCTCGGCCGTGCTCGGCGGGGTGACCGCGTCGTTCATGCTTCGCTCCCGGTGGGCACGCCCTCGCGGGCGAGAAATGCGGCGGCCGCAGCCTTCTGCGCCGCCTGCTTGGATGATCCTATGGCTTCCGCTGAGGCAAGACCAGGGAGTTCGACCCGCACACGAAAGCTCGGCGCATGGTCCGGTCCGCTGCGTTCCACGTCGCGATAGGAGGGCGGCGGCAGGCCACGGGCCTGGGCCCATTCCTGCAAATGGGTCTTGGCATCACGCAGCGGCCGGCGCGGGGCCAGCAGCCGGGCGCGCCAGAAACGCTCCACCAGCGCATGCGCGGCCTCATAGCCACCGTCGAGATAGACCGCGGCGACCACCGCCTCGGTCACATCGGCGAGGATGGTGCGGCGGCTGCGCGCGCCCGACTGGGTTTCGCCATTGCCGAGCCGGATGAAGGCGCCGATGTTCATGTCCTCGGCCACCTCCGCGCAGGCTTCCTCGCGCACGAGATCGGCCAGGCGGCGGGAGAGCTCCCCCTCCTCCGCCTGCGGGAAGGCCGCATAGAGCATGTGCGACACGATCGAGCCGAGCACATGGTCGCCGAGGAATTCGAGCCTCTGATACGAGCGCACGCGCGGCGCATCGCCCTTGACGACGCTGATGTGCGTCAGGGCCAGCTCGATGAAGCTGCGATCCGCGAAGGTATAGCCGAGATGGGCTTCCAGCGCGGACAGGTCTGACCCGACGCTGTTCATCGGACCATGCTGAACAAGCGTGACCACCGCACCGACCAGGGCCACGTCCAGACCTGCCAGGCCTGCGCGTGATCGTCGATGGAGAAGAAGATCAACTGCGCCTTGCCGATGAGATTCTCAAACGGCACATAGCCCACCTGGCTCAGAACGCGGCTATCCGCCGAATTGTCGCGGTTGTCGCCCATCATGAAGTAATGGCCCGCCGGTACGTTATAGACCTGCGTGTTATCGTAGAATCCATTGTCCACGAGATCGAGGGTCTCATAGGAGACGCCGTTCGGCAAAGTCTCCTTCCATCGCTTGACCGGCACGACGCGCCCGCTGCCATCGTCCTCGGTAATGTCCGAGAGGCGTTCGCGCTTCACCGGTACGCCGTTGATGTTCAGCACGCCGTCGATCATCTGGATGGCATCGCCGGGCATGCCGACGACACGCTTGATATAGTCGGTTTCATTATCGCGCGGCAGCTTGAACACAACCACGTCGCCACGCGTCGGCTCCGCCCCGAAAATGCGGCCGGAGAACAGATTCGGCGAAAACGGAATGGAAAAGCGGGAATAGCCGTAGCTGAACTTCGAGACGAAGAGATAATCGCCGATCAGCAGCGTATCCTTCATGGACCCCGACGGGATGTTGAAGGGCTGGAAAAGAACGGTGCGAATCACCAGCGCGATCAGAAGCGCGTGGATGATGACCTTAACGGTTTCTAGGAAACCGCCTTCCTTCTTGGAATCGCTGGCTGCGGTCATTGAGGGTCCGATGTATGGCGTGCGCGCACACTGTGCCGCAAACGTTGCCCAGAAGGCGGTCGCATGGACGCGCGGGGCTGCAATGCCCCACGTCGCAGGGCAGCTATAGACCGTTCAGTTCCAGGCGGCAACGCAGCGGCCATGCGCCAGACGCGGGCATCGCGCAAACGTGCGCGTGCGGCGCAGGCGCAGTTCGCCCGCCGGCCGCGTGGCGGCCGTCATCGGGGCGCCGCCGTGCCAACCGGTACCGCGCTGATGATGACATAGGCGGCGGAGAGTGGTCCCTCGTCCGTCAGGCTCAATTCGATGCGCGGCTCGTAGCCGTCCGGGACCATGGCGGCGAGCCGGGCCGCGGCCCCGCCGGTCAGCGCCAGGGTCGGCTTGCCGGTGGGCAGATTCACCACGCCCATGTCGCGCCAGAACACGCCGTGGCTCAGCCCGGTGCCCAAGGCCTTGGCGCAGGCCTCCTTGGCGGCGAACCGCTTGGCATAGGTCTCCGCGCGGCGCATGCGCCGATCCGCCTTCGCGCGCTCGAGCGGCGTGAACACGCGATCCAGAAAGCGGTCGCCAAACCGCTCGATCGAGCGCGCGATGCGGCGCGCGTCGGTAAAATCCGAGCCCATGCCTAAAATCATGCGGCCTGCTCCGTTCGCAGATGCGTCCGGCCATGGGCGATCACATCGCGCATGCGTCGGATCACGCTTTCGAGCCCGTGAAACACGGCCTCGCCGATGATGTAATGGCCGATGTTGAGTTCCACCACCTGCGGCAGGCCCGCCATCTGGCGGGCGGTCACATAATCCAGCCCATGACCGCCGTGCACCTCAAGTCCCAGATCCGCGGCCTGGGCGGCGGCGGCGGCGAGGCGGGCGAATTCGCTCTCGGCCTCGGCATCCTTCCCCGCCGCGCGCAGATCGCACCAGGTGCCCGTGTGCAATTCGACGATGTCGGCGTTCAGGGCGCGCGCGGCCTCGATCTGCACCGGATCGGGCGCCACGAACAGGGAAATGCGAATGCCGCCGGCCTTCAGCGCGGCGATCCTCGGGCCGAGATCCCCCGCCTGCCCGGCCGCGTCGAGCCCGCCCTCTGTCGTGCGCTCCTCGCGCTTTTCGGGCACCAGGCAGCAGGCATGCGGCGCCGTTTTCAGTGCGATTTCGACCATTTCGTCGGTCGCCGCCATCTCAAAATTGAGCGGCAGGGCGATTTCCGCCTTCAGCCGCGCCATGTCGGCATCGCGGATATGGCGACGGTCCTCGCGCAGATGGGCGGTGATGCCGTCGGCGCCGGCGGCAAGGGCGAGTGCGGCCGCGCGCACCGGATCGGGATGGCTGCCGCCACGGGCATTCCGCACCGTCGCCACATGGTCGACATTCACCCCGAGCCGCACCGGACGCACACCCTTCATGGTCCCAACTCCTCAGCCGTTGACGCGCTCCGCGCTGGATACCACCGGCTTCGACCGCAATTCGGAAAGAATGCCGTTGAGATGGCGCAGGTCGAACACTTCCAGGTCGATCACCAGCTCGGTGAAGTCCGGCGAGCGCGAGCGCATGTTGATGCCCTGAATATTTCCGTTCCGCGAGCCGATAACGGTTGCCACCTGGGCGAGCGATCCCGGCTCGTTCACCGCCGTCACGACGATCTGCGCGGGAAAGCGCCCGTCGCTCAATTCGTCCACGTCCCAGCGCACGTCGAGCCAACGCTCGGGCGCGTCCTCGAAATTCTGCAGGGCCGGCGACTGGATGGGATAGATGGTGATGCCTTCCCCCGGCGCGAGGATGCCGACGATCCGGTCGCCCGGCACTGCCCCGCCATTGGGGGCGAAGCGCACCGGTAGTTCGCCATTGATGCCGCGAATGGGAATAGGGCCCACAAGCGCTTCCTCGGGTCCGTCGGGAATCTTGAACTTGAGGTTCTGCCCCCGCTTCAGCTCGAACCAGCCTTCCCCCTTCGGCGCCTTCTCGGCGGAGGTGCGCTCGTCCGGGCGCACGGCGCTCCAGTCGGGATAGACCGCGCGGATCAGATCGTCGGTCTTGATCTCGCCACGGCCCACGGCGGAGAACACATCGTCCAGCGCCATGCGGGCAAGGCGCGGCAGGGCCTTGGAGAGCAAGTCGTCGGAAAACGCCTTGCCGGCCTTGGAGAAGGCGCGTTCGGCGATCTTGCGCCCGAGCCCGGCATATTGCGCCCGCACCGCCGCGCGCGTCGCCCGCCGCACCGCAGCGCGAGCCTTGCCGGTGACGGCAATGGTTTCCCACGCGCCGGGCGGCGTCTGCGCCTTGGAGGTGATGATCTCCACCTCGTCGCCATTCTTCAGCTCGGACACCAGCGGCGCCACGGTGCCGTTGATCTTGCAGCCGACGGCGGTGTTGCCGACATCGGTGTGCACCGCATAGGCGAAGTCGATGGGCGTCGCGCGGCGCGGCAGCGCGATCAGCCGCCCCTTGGGGGTGAAGCAGAACACCTGATCGTGGAACAGCTCGAGCTTGGTGTGTTCCAGGAATTCTTCCGGGCTCAGGCCCTGGGCGAGATTCTCGATGGTCTTGCGCAACCAGGCATAGGCACGGCTCTCATTGGAGAGCATCGCCACCTGCGCGCCGGAGGCATCCTTATAGAGCGCGTGCGCTGCAATGCCGTATTCCGCGATATCGTCCATGTCGCGGGTGCGGATCTGCAATTCCACGCGCTGGCGACGCGGCCCGATCACGGTGGTGTGGAGGGATCGATAATCGTTCGGCTTGGGGGTGGAGATATAATCCTTGAAGCGGCCCGGCACGATCGGCCATTTGGTGTGCACCACCCCTAGCGCGCGATACGTATCTTCCACGGTTTCGACGATCACCCGGAAGCCGTAGAGGTCCGACAATTGCTCGAAGCCGATAGCCTTGCGTTCCATCTTGCCCCAGATGGAATAGGGCCGCTTCTCGCGCCCCTTCACGTCCGCCTTGATTTCGCGCCGCGCCAGCTCGGCCTGAAGTTCGCGCTCAATCTCCTCCACCAGCAGACCATTGCGCTCGCGCAGTTCGGACACGCGCGCGGCGATCGAGGCATAGGCTTCCGGCGAGAGCTGGCGGAAGGACAGATCCTCCAATTCCTCGCGCATGTCCTGCATGCCCATGCGGGCGGCAAGCGGCGCGTAGATGTCCAGGGTCTCCTGGGCGACACGATCGCGCTTTTCCTGCGGCACCCATTTCAGCGTGCGCATGTTGTGCAGGCGGTCCGCGAGCTTCACCAGCAGGACGCGCACGTCATCGGCGATGGCGAGCAGCAGCTTGCGCAGGTTTTCCGCCTGCTTGGCCTGCTTGGAGACCAGATCCAGCTTCTTGATCTTGGTGAGTCCCTCCACCAGCGTCGCGATCTGGGTGCCGAACAGGCGCTCGATCTCAGCCTTGGTGGCGCCCGTATCCTCGATCGTGTCGTGCAGGAGCGCGGCGATGATGGTCGCGTCGTCGAGCTTGAGGTCGGTGAGGATCGCCGCGACTTCGAGCGGATGGGAAAAATAGGGATCGCCCGAGGCGCGAAGCTGCGTGCCGTGCGCCCGCATGGCGTAGACATAGGCACGGTCGAGCAATGCTTCGTCGGTGTTGGGATTATACCGGCGTACACGCTCGACGAGTTCGTATTGGCGCATCATGGCGCAACGGACCGTCGAAGCAGGAGGGAGCAGCGGGACGCCGCCCCGTTTGAGACATTCCAAACCATATCATGGACGGCGCGCCCCGGCGCAAGGCTGAACCGGGGCGTAAGGTAAATTTATGAATGTCCTCAAGGAAGAAGCAGGGTCGACCCGGTGGTGCCGCGCGATTCCAGATCCCGATGGGCGGTCTGCGCATCCCTCAAGGCATAGGTCTGGTGGACGGGAATCTTCACCGCACCCTTGATCACCGCCTCGAACAGATCGTTCGCCGTGGCCAGGAGATCCGCGCGGGTCGCGACATGGGTGGCGAGGGTCGGCCGGGTCGCATAGAGCGAGCCCTTCTGAGACAGCGTCAGCAAATCGAAATTCTTGATGGCGCCCGAGGCATTGCCGAAGCTGACCCACAGGCCGCGCGGCTTGATGCAGTCCAGCGATGCGGGATAAGTGGATTGGCCCACCCCGTCATAGACCACGTCGCACAGCTTGCCGTTGGTGATCTCCTTGACGCGGTGGACGAAATCCTCGTCGCGGTAGAGGATGACGTGATCGACGCCATTGGCGAGCGCGAGTTCCGCCTTCTCCTTGGACCCAACGGTTCCGATGACCGTCGCGCCGAGGAAGCTCGCCCATTGCGAGAGGATGAGCCCCACCCCGCCGGCTGCAGCCTGGATCAGCACCGTATCGCCTTGCTTCACCTCGAACGTACGGCGCACGAGATATTGCGCCGTCATGCCCTTCAGCATCATGGCCGCCGCCGTGCGGTCGTCGATGGAGGCGGGCAGATGCACAAGCGCCGTAGCGGGCACATTGCGCACCTCGGCATAGGCGCCGAGCGCGGTGGCATAAGCGACGCGATCCCCGGCATGGAAATCATTCACATGCGGCCCCACGGCCTCGACGACGCCCGCGCCCTCGCTGCCCGGCGTGAACGGCATCTGAGGCGCCTTGTAGAGGCCGGTGCGGAAATAGGTATCGACGAAATTGAGGCCGATGGCGGTGTGGCGAAGCCGCACCTCGCCCGGACCGGGCGGCGCAATCTCCACATCCTCAAAGCTGAGAACCTCCGGGCCGCCGGTCCGGTGCACGCGCACGATACCCACCATTTTTCCGCTCCCAGCATTCCGATTTTGCGCGGATGATAGGCACTCGCCAGCCAGCGGCAAGCCGCGCGCCGCCGGAAAGCGTCTGGCGTGCGCGATTATGGCCTGAGACGACAGGGCGCGCGACAGGCCAGCGGCGGGCCGATAAAATGACCGCCAGAAAGATCAACACGCGCCGGGAATCTCAGATGTCTCAGTCGATGCCCTATGACGTTGCGGTGATCGGTGCCGGGCCGGCCGGCCTTGCCGCGGCCCTCGGCCTTGCCCGCAAGGGGCTGCGCACCGCCCTCGTCACCGGCCCGGAGCGCGGCCAGGACCATCGCACCACCGCCCTCCTGGAAGGCTCGGTGCGAATTCTCACGGAATTCGGCGCCTGGGATGATCTGGCGCCCCAGGCGACGCCGCTGCGCGACCTGCGAATCGTAGACGGCACGCGCCGGCTGGTGCGGGCGCCGGAAGTTCTGTTCCGCTCCAGCGAGATCGGGCTGGAGGCCTTTGGCTATAATCTCGAGAACGAAGCGTTGCGCGGCGTGCTGCGTGCCCTGTGCGAGGCAACGCCCGGCCTCGATCTCTTCACCGCCTCGCTCGATGATCTGGCCTGCGGGGATGACGCCGTCGATCTCGTGCTCGATACCGGCGCGTCCCTGTCCGCCCGCCTCGTGATCGCCGCCGACGGGCGCAATTCGCGGGTGCGGGAGGCGGTTGGCATCGCCATGCGGCGCCGATCCTATCCCCAGGTGGCGCTGACCATGACCGTGCGCCACACCCGGCCGCACGACGATATTTCCACCGAATTCCACATGGAGCACGGCCCGTTCACGCTGGTGCCCCTCTCGGGTAACCGCTCGTCCATCGTGTGCGTTGTGAGCGAGCGCGAGGCTGTGGACCTGCTGGGCCTCGATGCAGGCGCCTTTGCGCGCGAGATGGAGCGGCGCGCCTTCTCGCTGCTCGGCGCATTCGAGGTGGAGAGCGGGCGCGGAACCTATCCGCTTGCAGCCGAAACGGCAGAAAAAGCGACGGCTCCGCGTGTGGCCCTGATGGGCGAGGCCGCCCATGTCATGCCGCCGATCGGAGCGCAGGGGCTCAACCTCGGCCTGCGCGATGCCGAAACGCTGGTAACGCTGGCGAGCGAAGCGGTCGCGCTAGGCGCTGATCCCGGCAGCGCGGCGGTGCTGGAGCGCTATGCCCGCGAACGCCGCAATGATGTGAGCGGACGCATGGCGGCGGTGGATCTGCTCAATCGCTCGCTGCTATCGGATCTCGTGCCGATCCAGAGCGTGCGCGGGTTCGGGCTGTATCTCCTCGATCGCGTCGGTCCGCTGCGGCGCGGCCTGATGCGCCTCGGCATCGGCGCCCGCGCCGCCTGAGGCAAAGCTCAGCGGATCATGTGCAGCGGCAGCAGGTTCTGCTGGATCAGGTAGAGCACGCCCGTCACGGTCACCACCGACAGCACGGTGCCGAGGAGGACGGCGGCCGAGGCCTCCTCCACATAGACCTGGTACTGCCGCGCCAGCACGAAGGCATTGAGCGCCGGCGGCAGGGAAGCCATGAGCACGCCGGTCTTCACCCAGGTGGGCGAAAACACGCCGAGCGTGGTCAGCGCCAGCAGCGCGACCAAGGGATGAACCAGAAGCTTGAGCGCAAGCAAAGGCGCAAGCTCGCGCGGCACCCGGCCGAGCGGACGCAAGGCCACCGTGACGCCGAGCGTGAACAAGGCGCAGGGGGCGGCGGCGTTCTTCAGGAAATCCAGCATCCGTTCGACCGCACCCGGCGCGCGGAACTCGAAGGCGGCGGAAACGATGCCGAGCAGGGTCGCCACGTTGAATGGGTGGGTCACCACCCGCTTCACCACGCCGGCCAGGGTATGGAGCACGCTTTCGCTGCGGCCGTGCACGCCCATCAGCAGGGGCACCAGCGTGAAGAAGAACAGGCTGTCGCAGGCGAAGATGAGCGCCGCCGGGGTCGCGGCATCCTGTCCCAGCGCCGCAAGCGTCAGGCCCGGACCCATATAGCCGACATTGGCATAGGCGCCGACCGTGGTGGCGATCGCGGCCTCTCCGATATTGCCGCGCCGCAGCCACAGGGCAAGGATCAAGGCCAGCAGCGCGCAGAAGGAGGTCGAGACCACCACCGCCAGGATGAAGCCCGGATTGATGAGCTGGGCGAACGGGGTCTGCGACACGATGCGATAGAACAGCGCCGGCAGCGCAACATAGATGATGAAGAAGGAGAGCCAGGCGAGCCCCTCCTCCGGCAAACGCACGAAGCGCCCGCACGCATAGCCGAGGAAGATCAGGCCGAAGAAGGGAAAGGCGAGGCCGAAGAGGTCGGACATGGATTGTGCACTGCGGAAGGGATCCGCCTGCTAGCGGCTTTAGCGGCGCAGGTCAAACGGTGCAGCGACCGCGCGCGGCAACCGGTGGCATGTTGCAGCGCATCTTGGGGCTTGCCGCCTGCCGTGGGCATGGTCATGCTGAAGCAGGACTGTCTGGGGGACCTCGCATGAAACTGCCGCGCAACTTCTTCAAGCCGCTCGCCATTGGTGCGCCTGCGCCCTATCGGGAGCTGCCGGTGCGGCTGGAGCGGATGATTCATTTCGTGCCCCCGCACATGGAGAAAATGCGCGCCAAGGTGCCCGACCTCGCCAAACAGGTGGACGTGGTGCTCGGCAATCTGGAAGACGCCATTCCCATTGACGCGAAGGAGGCAGCGCGCTCCGGCTTTATCGAGATGGCGCGCAATGTGGATTTCGGCGCCACCGGCCTTTGGACCCGCATCAACGCGCTGAACAGCCCGTGGGCGCTAGACGATATCATCGACGTGGTCGCCGCCATCGGCAACAAGCTCGACGTGATCATGCTGCCGAAGGTCGATGGCCCCTGGGACATCGCCTATCTCGACCAGCTCCTGGCCCAGCTCGAAGCCAGGCATGCCATCGGCAAGCCGATCCTGATCCATGCCATTCTGGAGACTGCGGAAGGCGTGAAGAATGTGGAGGCGATCGCCGCCTCTTCGCCCCGTATGCACGGCATGAGCCTCGGCCCGGCCGACCTTGCCGCCTCCCGCGCCATGAAGACCACCCGCGTCGGCGGCGGGCATCCGGACTATCAGGTTCTGGCCGATCCCGATGGCGACAAGCCCCGCGCAGGCTATCAGCAGGATCTTTGGCATTATACCGTGGGCAAGATGGTGGACGCATGCGCGGCCAATGCCATCAAGCCCTTCTATGGGCCGTTCGGCGACTTCGCCGATTTGGCCGCGTGCGAAAGCCAGTTCCGCAACGCCTTTCTTCAGGGATGCGTCGGTGCATGGTCCTTGCATCCGACACAGATTGCCATTGCGAAGAAGGTTTATAGTCCCGATCCTGGTGAGGTTGCATTTGCCCTGAAGATCCTCGAAGCCATGCCCGATGGGGCGGGCGCGGTGATGATCGACGGGAAGATGCAGGACGACGCCACCTGGAAACAGGCCAAGGTCATCGTCGACTTGGCCAAGCTCGTGTCGGAAAAAGATGCCGAAATGGCAAAGGTTTACGGCCTCTAGACGAGGAGGGCCGGAAAGGTTGAGAGGTTAAGAGTCACATGCCACGCGATCCGAAACCCCGGGAGCGCACCGCGTCTCCCTCGCGCGCCGACAAGGCGATGATGACTCGCGACATCGGCGAGGTGCGTGAAGCGTTTGCGACACCCGCAGCCGACACCATGCGCCTCGCCAAGTTCCGCATCGGCGAGGTGGTGCGTCACAAGCACTTCCCCTTCCGGGGCGTGGTGTTCGACGTGGACCCTGTGTTCGACAATACCGAGGAATGGTGGCAGGCGATCCCCGAGGAGATCCGTCCGCGCAAGGACCAGCCCTTCTACCATCTGCTCGCGGAGAATGCGGAGAACGAATACGTCGCCTATGTCTCCGAGCAGAATCTCGAAGCCGACCACTCGGGCGAGCCGGTGCGCCATCCGCGCGTCGCGGAAGCATTGACCGAGGACGGCGAAGGCGGCTGGCGCATGCGCCGCGATCTTCTGAATTGATCTTAGGACCGCTAGGCGGCCGCTAGCCGGGCGCAGGCGAACATAAGCCTATAAGCCTGCAACGAAAACGGCGCGCCCTTGGGCGCGCCGTTTCCTTTTCCACCACTTCTATGCCGCGCGCTGGCGCAGGCTCACTTGCCGGCAGGCGCCGCGGGCGCTGCGGCGGGCGCCGCCTGGCCGGGCTGGCCACCGCGCTCTTCAAGCTTCTTCTGGGCGAGCTTCTGAAGTTCCTCAGCCAGCTTCTGACGCTCGGCGGCAACCACGTTGGGATCCGAGGCCGGGCCGTCGTAAGCCTTAGCGAAGTCCTTGGCCGGCAGCTGGAAATTCAGCGTGCGACCACCCATCTGAAGGGCCTGGATGGTGATCGTCTGGGACTTCTTCAGCTTGGTCACGAACTCGGCGTTCACGTCCATGGAAGCGAAGCAGCCGTTCGGGAAGCAGATCTCATATTTCAGCGCCAAAGGCGGCTGCTGGTCGATGATCACGCGGGTGCCGGGCTGAACCATCATGCCGATCGGAACGGACACGATGAACTTCAAGTTCGGATCGCCCTGAACTTCGCGGATGGCCGCGGAAGCCAGCGGCTGGCCGGTTTCGGCCGTGAAGTCCTGGGTGGTCATGCAGATCTGCTTGTTGGCCTGCTGGTCGTTGCCGCAAACCTTGGTCCAGGGCGTGTTGATGCCTGGAACCGCCACGGAGGCCGGGGCACCACCCTGGGCCTGCTGGCCCTGGGGCGCCGCCTGCGCCGGAGCGGCGGGCTTGGCGGGCTTCGACTGCGCGAACGCGCCGCCGGCGATCCCGAGGGTCAGTGCCATGACGGCAAGGCCGCCGACACGGCGCAAAATTTTCGCTTTCATCATATTTCAAAAATTCCCTGTCGCGTGGCACCGGCCGGGTGGATCGGCTGGACCCCTCTTAACCTCGGCTCTGTCGGTGTCAATTGAGGCAACACGGTGACGGGGAACCGCTTCCGTGTGCGGATGTGATACCTTGCCCAACATTGCGGCTGTCACACGACAGCGTCGCCGCTGGAGATCATAAACACCTGCCCATGCGACAGGCTGCCGCTATCTTCCTTGCGCTGCTGCTTTTCGGGCCCGTGCCTGCGGGCGCCCAGCCGGCGCATGCCATTGCGATGCATGGGGAACCGGCCTATCCGCCGGGGTTCGACCATTTCGCCTATGCCAATCCCGCGGCGCCCCAGGGCGGGCGGCTCACGCTCTCCTTGCCCGGCACGTTCGATAGTCTCAACCCCTTCATTATAAAGGGATCTTCGACCGCGTTCATCCGCAACAACGTGGTCGAAAGCCTGATGGTACGGGGCTTCGACGAGCCCTTCACCCTCTATGGCCAGCTGGCTCAGGAGGTGGAAACCGACCCCCAGCGCAGCTTTGTCGCCTTCACCCTCGACCCCCGTGCCCGGTTTTCCGACGGGACACCGGTGACGGCCGACGACGTGGTGTTTTCATACCGACTTCTGCGCGAGAAGGGGCGGCCCAACCATCGCCTGTACTATGGCAAGATCGCCCGCGCGCAGGTCCTGGCCGAGCGGGTGGTACGGTTCGATTTCGTGAGCGCGGACAGGGAGTTGCCCCTCATCATGGGGCTGATGCCGGTGTTCGCGCGCCATGCGACCGACCCCGACACATTCACGGAAACCAGCCTGAAGCCGCCGCTCGGGTCCGGCCCCTACAAGGTGGTGACGGTGGAGCCGGGCGCCAGCGTAACGCTGGCCAAGGACCCGTCCTATTGGGGGCGCGACCTGCCGACGAATCGTGGATTCAACAACTTCGCGCAGCTTCGATTCGACTATTTCCGCGAACAGAACAGCGAATTCGAAGCCTTCAAACGTCACCTGGTCGATGCGAGGTTCGAGAGCGATCCGGGCCGTTGGGAAACCGGCTATGATTTTCCCGCCGCCCGCGCCGGGGAGGTAACCCGAGAGGTTATCCCCACCGGGTTACCGAAACCCCATTATGCCCTGGTGTTCAACACCCGCCGGGCGGTGTTCTCCGACGTGCGGGTGCGCCGGGCGATCATCGAGCTGTTCGATTTTGCCTGGCTCGACCGCAATTTCTACCATGGCCTCTACGCCCGGACCGCCGGCTTCTTCGACGGCTCGGAGCTCTCCTCTGTCGGGCGCAAGGCGGGTGCGGCCGAGCGGGCCATGCTCGCCGCCTTCCCCGGCGCGGTTCGCGCCGATGTGCTGGAGGGCACCTATGCCCCGCCCGCCGCCGATGGCACCGGCCGCGACCGGCTGCGGCTGAAGGCGGCGCTCGACCTGTTCGCCCAAGCCGGCTGGCGGCTGAAGGATGGCAAGCTGCGCCGGGGCGATACCGGCGCGCCGCTCCGCTTCGAGATCATGGTAACGACCCGCGAGCAGGAGCGCCTGTGCCTCGCCTTCGCCAGCCAGCTGGCGCGTGCCGGCATCGCGGCCAATGTGCGGATCGTGGATGCGGTGCAATTCGATGCGCGGCGCAATTCCTATGATTTCGACATGGTGCCCTTCGTGTGGGGACAGTCGCTTTCCCCCGGCAATGAGCAGGCCTTTTATTTCGGCTCCGCCGCCGCCGACCAGCCGGGCACGCGCAATTACATGGGCATGAAGAGCGCCGCCGCCGATACGCTGATCGCGGCGATGATTGCGGCCAACAGCCGGGCGGATCTCGTGGCGGCCACGCGGGCGCTGGATCGGGTGCTGATTTCCGGCGCCTATGGGGTGCCGCTGTTCCACGCGCCGGGCCAATGGCTCGCCCGCTGGACCGCGATCCATCTGCCGAGCCAGCCCTCGCTCTACGGCACTTTGCCGGAAACCTGGTGGCACACGCCGCAGTGAAGCGGCGCGGCGGCCGCCTCCCCGCGCCCAACCCCTCAGCCGATTTCCACCACTTCCACTTCGGCGCCAGCCAGCTGGGCGACATCGCCCACGGCCTTGCCCATGAGCGCGCGGGCCAGCGGCGAGACATAGGAGACCGAGCCGCGCGCGGGATCGGCCTCGTCCTCGCCCACGATGCGATAGGTCTGGCGGCGGCCGTCCTCGCGCTCGAAGGTCACGCGCATGCCGAACTGGAGCGTGTCGGACCCGGGCTCCGGCTCCACCACACGGGCGGTGGCGCGGCGGGCCGTGAAATAGCGCAGGTCCCGCGTCGCCCGCGCCATGGCGGTGCGGTCCGCCTGAACCTCGCCCAGCGCCTGAGCCGCACCATAGGCCGCCCGTGCCTCTGCCAGGGCCGCATCCAGCGCCGCCAGTCCCTGCGCCGTCACCAGATTGGGATGGGGCGAAATGGGGCGGTCCGGCAGATCGGCGGCAGTGGCTTCGAGATCGTTTTCGCGGGTGAAGGCAACAGACATGGCAACGGGGTTTCGGGGCTGGGCGCCGCACTGGCGCGGAAAAGGAGTGTTGGTCTCATATAGTCAGCAAAGCATGCCGTTCCATCCCCGACATCGCTTTGCGACGCCCGCTTTCCCCAAGGTCGTGCAAAACGGCCGTCCCACCCGGCGCAGCCGCCCCAACGGAACCGCGTCACCGGCGGGGCGTTCTTCTGGATAAGGAGAACCTAGCCATGAAGACAAGCATCGTATTGGCCTTCGTCGGCCTTGCCGCCCTGACCGGCCCCGTGGCCGCGCAGGGCGTGGTGCGCGGCGCTCAGGAAGGCGCGGCGGTGGGCAATAACGCAGCCGGCCCCGTAGGCGCAGCCGTAGGCGGCGCTGTCGGCGGCGTCACCGGAGGTGTGGTCGGCGGGGTGAAGGGCGTGCTGGGCATTCCCCAGAACACCAAGGTGAAAAAGCACACGGCGAGCGGCACGAAGACGCATAAGACGACAAAGCCGAAGACCACCGCAACGAACCCGACGCCGGCATCAGCCCCTGCGACCCCAGCCGCTTCGACGCCGCCGGCAACAGCCCCTGCTCCCGCATCGGCGAGCCCTTCAAGCCCCGCGCCGGCACCTGTGCAGCCGACACCCTCGGCAACCCCGCCGGCCGCCGCACCTGCCACCAGCAATTGATGCTCCGCAGCCTGCTTCCACGGCCCGCGCGCCGAGCGAACAAGACTGATGCAGGCTTGAGGAAGGGTGAAGGCTTAGGGAATGGACCCGTAACGCGCGACTTTGTGCATCGCGCCCGCTTCACGCCACACGGCGCTTTTCCGTGAGCGCCGCCAGCTTCTTGAGCACCGAAAGCGTGCCCTTCAGCCGGGACTCGGCGGTGGGCCATTCGCGCAGGAACACCACCTTGAAGTCCGGCCGCACCTTGGCCTGCGGTCCCTCGGCATTGATCATCTGCACGAGGCCGGAGGGATCGGCGAACTGGTTCTCCCGGAACGCCAGCACCACGCCCTTGGGACCCGCATCCACCTTGCCCACATTGGCGCGGCGGGCGAGCGCCTTGATCTGGGTCAGGCGAATGAGGTGCGTCACCTCCTCCGGAGCCGGGCCGAAGCGGTCCACCAGTTCGGCGCCGAAGGAATCCAGCTCCGCGTCGGTCTCGATGTCCGCGAGTCGCCGATAGAGCGCGAGCCGCACGTGCAAATCGGTGACGTAATCTTCCGGGATCAGCACCGGCATGCCGATGGTGATGTTGGGCGACCATTTGTCGGCGGCGATCTCGGTAATGCCCGCCTTCAGGTGGGCGATCGCCTCCTGCAGCATCTCCTGGTAAAGTTCGTAGCCGACTTCCTTGATATGGCCCGACTGCTCGTCGCCCAAGAGATTGCCGGCGCCGCGAATGTCGAGATCGTGGCTCGCGAGCTGGAAGCCGGCGCCGAGCGTCTCCAGGGATTGCAGCACTTTCAGCCGCCGCTCGGCCTGGGTGGTCATGGGCTTTGCGGCGGGCGTCGTGAACAAGGCATAGGCCCGCGCCTTCGCCCGGCCCACGCGTCCGCGCAATTGGTAGAGCTGGGCGAGGCCGAACATGTCGGCGCGATGCACGATCAGCGTGTTGGCGTTCGGCACGTCGAGCCCGCTTTCCACGATGGTGGTGGAGAGCAGCACATCATATTGCCCGTCATAGAAGGCGGACATGATGTCTTCCAGCGCGGTTGCCGCCATCTGGCCGTTGGCCACCGCCACCTTCAGTTCTGGCACCTGCTTTTCCAGGAACTCGCGCACCTCGGCGAGATCGTCGATGCGCGGCACCACATAGAAGCTCTGGCCGCCGCGATAGCGCTCGCGCAACAGAGCTTCGCGGATGGTCAGCGGATCGAACGGCGTGATGAAGGTGCGCACCGCGAGGCGATCCACCGGCGGGGTGGCGATGAGCGAGAGTTCGCGCACGCCGGTCATGGCCAGTTGCAGGGTGCGCGGAATGGGTGTCGCGGTCAGGGTGAGGACATGCACCTCCGCCCGCAGCGCCTTCAGCCGCTCCTTGTGGGCGACGCCGAAATGCTGCTCCTCGTCCACGATGACGAGGCCGAGGTCGCGGAAATGGATGCCCTTGCCGAGCAGGGCATGGGTGCCCACCACGATGTCCACTTGGCCATCCGCCAGCCCCGCCTTCACCGCCGTGAGATCCTTGCCGGTGACGAGGCGCGAGGCCTGGGCGACGTTCACCGGCAGGCCCTTGAAGCGCTCGGTGAAGGTGCGGAAATGCTGGCGCGCGAGCAAAGTGGTCGGCACCACCACCGCCACCTGCTTGCCGGAGAGCGCCACCGCGAAGGCGGCGCGCAGCGCCACTTCCGTCTTGCCGAAGCCCACGTCGCCGCACACCAGGCGGTCCATGGGATGGCCGGAGCCGAGATCGTCCAGCACCGCCTCGATGGCGGCCTGCTGGTCGTCGGTCTCCTCATAGGCGAAGCGGGCGCGGAATTCGTCATAGAGCCCGGCCGCCGGCACGAGGCGCGGGGCTTCGGAGAGCTGGCGCGCGGCGGCGATCTTGATGAGCTCGCCCGCCATCTCGCGGATGCGCTTCTTCATCCGCGCCTTGCGCGTCTGCCAGCCGCCACCGCCCAATTTATCGAGCTGGGCCTCGGTATCCTCCGAGCCGTAGCGCGTCAGGAGTTCGAGATTCTCCACCGGCAGGAATAGCTTGTCGCCGCCGGCATAATGGATCTCCAGACAATCGTGCGGCGCGCCCATGGCCTCGATGGCCTTGAGCCCGATAAACCGGCCGATGCCATGGTCCACATGCACCACGAGGTCGCCGGCGGTGAGCGCGTTCAGCTCGGACAGCACATCCTGCGCGCGCCGCGCCTTGCGCTTGGGGCGCACCAGGCGATCGCCGAGAATGTCCTGTTCGCCGATAATGGCGAAATCGGGCGTCTCGAACCCCACTTCCAGCCCATAGACCGCCAGCGCCGCCTTGGTCTTCGGCAGCGCGTCCAGCAAGGCGAAGCGGGAAATCGCGGTGGTGTCCTTCAGCCCATGGTCGGCGAGCACGGTGCCGAGGCGCTCGCGCGAGCCTTCCGACCAGCCGGCGAGGATCACCTTCTTGGTCTTCTGGAGGGTGCGCACATGTTCGACCGCGAGGTCGAACACATTCACCTCGGGATCGGCCCGCTCGGCCGCGAAGGAGCGGCCCTGCACGCCGCCGATGTCGATCACCTTGCCGCGGGAGGTCTCCGGCGTCGCGAAGGAGGAGATGCGCACCAGCGCCGAGGCGGCGAGCCGGTCGCTCCATTCCTTGCCGGAGAGATAGAGCCGGTTGGGCGGCAAGGGCTTGTAGACCGCGCCGCCGCCGGAAAGGGCGAGCGCCTCCTTGCGGGCGGCATAATATTCCTCGATCTGGCCGATGCGCTCGCCCGCCGCTTCCTCGGTGAGCGGAT
This sequence comes from Roseixanthobacter finlandensis, assembly GCF_043195105.2. Taxonomy (NCBI): domain Bacteria; kingdom Pseudomonadati; phylum Pseudomonadota; class Alphaproteobacteria; order Hyphomicrobiales; family Xanthobacteraceae; genus Roseixanthobacter; species Roseixanthobacter finlandensis. The sequence goes on from NZ_CM195536.1 coordinate 2,945,351, forward strand.
CGACCACCAGCGGCACGCCGTCGAGGTAATCGAACAGCGTGTCCAGCCCCTCGTGGAACAACGGCAGCCAATGTTCCATGCCGGCATGGCGGCGGCCTTCGCTGACCGCCTCATACAGCGTGTCGCCCTTGGTGTTGGCGCCGAATTCCGCGAGATAAGCCATGCGGAAGCGACGCATGGTATCCGAGGTCAGCTGGAATTCCGCCATGGGCACCAGCTCCAGCGACGACATCTGGCCCGAGGTGCGCTGCGTCTCCGGATCGAAGGCGCGGATGCTTTCCAGCGTGTCGCCGAAGAAATCCAGGCGGATCGGCTGGGCGAGGCCCGGCGGGAACAGATCGATCAGCCCGCCGCGCACAGCATATTCGCCGGTATCGCGCACGGTGGGCGTGCGCAGATAGCCGTTGCGCTCGGCCCATTCCACGATGCCTTCCAGCGCCATGGCATTGCCGGGCTTGGCGGCGAGCGACTGGGCGGCGAGCACCTCCTTCGCCGGCACGCGCTGCACGCTGGCGTTCACCGTGGTGAGCAGGACACTCGCCTCCCCGCCACGCACGCGGGCAAGCCGCGCCAGCGTGGACATGCGCCGCGCCACGATGGCGCCGTTGGGCGAGGCGCGGTCATAGGGCAGGCAATCCCAGGAGGGGAAGGTCAGCACCTCCAGTTCGGGCGCGTAGAAGGCCAGTCCCCGCTCCAGCGCCGCCATGCGCTGGCCATCGCGGCACAGCACCACCAGGCTCGGCCATCGCGCATTCTTCTTCGCGGCGAGGGACCGCGCGAGATCGGCGACGATCAGGCCTTCCAGCCCATCCGGCACGCGCGAGAGGGTGAGCGGGGCGCCGGGGGCGATGTCTTCGGCAAGGGGACGGGGACGCTTCACGGATCGGTTCCAATTGCGCGGGCGGGCGAACCGGCGCCCGTCCTGCGGACCCCAAGGGTCCGGCATCTCTAAGGGAAAAGGGAGAAGATGGGCCGGCTTTAGAGCATTTCATCGTTTCACGGAAACGATGAAATGCTCTAACTCATTGCATTATCGCATTTTCTTCACGCGAACCGGTTTCCACTTCGCTCGAAAATGCTCTAGAGCCCGCGCGGCACGCCCCGGCCGGACAGATGAAAGCCCTGGAGCCGGCGAAAGATCTCGGTGTCATGGTCGGGCGGCACAGGCACATTGCCGCCGATCCAGGAAATCAGGTCGGGGTCTTCCACCTCGATCAGGATTTCGAACGCGGTCACCTCGTCCTCGGTGAGGCTCTCGATCTCGGCATCGGCGAAACGGCCCATGAGCAGGTCCATCTCGCGCGTGCCGCGATGCCAGGCCCGGAACAGGATGCGCCTGCGGCGCACATCCAGCCCTGCGCTCGATTTCTCGGTTCCCGTCACGATGGCATCCTCCCGCGCGATCCGGCGCGCGCAACAGCAAAGCACGGCCGAGCCTTTGGAGCCCGTCCGCGCCGATGCTTATAGTCGCTTTTGAAGCGCCCTGGCCAGTGCCGGCCCCGCGCCCGCGCGACGGCTATTTCCTGGAGAGATCGCGGCCGAGATAATAGAGGCCGAGCGGCGGGATGAGGGTGCCGAAGAAGGCCTCGGTCGCCTCGGTCTGGGTCAATTCCCGATGCTGCGTGATCGCCACATAGCCGGCGGTCAGGATCATCGAGGCGGGCAGTGCGAAGCCCATGCCGAGCGCGACCCCGCCCAGCGTCGTGATGCCGACGCCCGTCTTGCCCGCGAGATGGACCGGCGCCACCGGCACCGGCTCCGCATAGGCCCAGGCGCCTGAGCTCGCCCCATTCAACATGCCGGCAACCGCCAGCATGATCGCAATCCGCTTTCCGTTCATTCCCGTCCCCTTGCGTGAGTCGCACAGGAGATTAGACGGCAAACGACACCGGCCACAGTGAAGCTCAAGCTATGTTACCGTTACTTTTCCTCGAACACCTGCGCGAGGCGGGTCATGAAGGGCTCGTCGGTCATGTCGAGCCGCAGCGGCGTCACGGAGATGCGGCCCTCGTCCAGCGCCCGCAGGTCCGAGCCCGGCACGGTGCCGAACACGCGGCGCTCGAAGCCGATCCAATAATAGGCATTGCCGCGCCCATCCTGGCGCGCCTCGATGCGCATGAGATTCTGGTCGCGCCGGCCCTGGGCGGTGACGGCGATGCCCTGCACATCGCGCGGCGGGCGATCCGGGAAATTCACATTTACCAGGATGCCGGCGGGAATGCCCTCCTTCAGCAAGGTGCGGATCACCTCCGGCGCATGGGCCTCGGCGGTGTCGTAGGAGGGATTCGCGCGCGTCGCTGGGCCGAACGCCTGCGACAAGGCGATGGAGGGAATGCCGAGGATCGTCCCCTCGATGGCGCCCGCCACGGTGCCGGAATAGCTCACGTCCTCGGCGATGTTCTGCCCGCGATTGACGCCCGAGAGCACGAGGTCCGGCGCCTTGCCTTCCATGAGGTGGCGCACCGCCATGATGACGCAGTCGGTGGGCGTGCCCTTCACCGCGAAGCGCTGATCCTCCACCTGCCGCAGGCGCAGCGGATCGCTGAGCGAGAGCGAATGGGCGACGCCCGACTGGTCGGTCTCCGGCGCCACCACCCACACATCGTCCGACAGGGCGCGGGCAATGCGCGCGCATGCATCGAGCCCCGGCGCGTGGATGCCGTCATCATTGGTGACCAGGATGCGCATGGGATGGGTCCTCAGGTGCGGCCAGCCGGTGCCGGCGGGGTGGATGGCGTCGCGCCAGATTGGCCGGGCAGCCTGCGGCGACGCTGCACTTTGATGAGCGCTGCTTACCCGGAGTGCCGTGACACTGCAACGAAAGGAGAAGCCATCCGGGGCTAAGGCGGGTTCAGGGGATGATGGCACGCGCGGAAAGGCAGCATTCCCCCTCCCCACCCTCCCCCGCACGCGGGAGAGGGAGCGCAAACGGCGGCGCGCGCGCGATGAGACAAAAAATGTGTTGGCCCCCTCTCCCGCGTGCGGGGGAGGGTTGGGGAGGGGGCGCGCAGCGCGGGAACGCGCCCCTGAGACCCAAGGCCCTATTTCATTTTCTCGATCAGCTTGAGCCCGCCCATATAAGGCGCGAGCGCCGCCGGCACGGCGACCGCGCCATTTTCCTGCTGGTAATTCTCCAGCACCGCCACCAGCGCGCGGCCGACGGCGACGCCGGAGCCGTTCAGCGTGTGGACGAAGCGCGGGCTCTTGCTGTCCGCCGGGCGATAGCGGGCATTCATGCGGCGGGCCTGGAAATCGCCGCACACCGAGCAGGAGGAAATCTCGCGATACATCCCCTGCCCCGGCAGCCACACCTCGATGTCATAGGTCTTCTGCGAGGCGAACCCCATGTCGCCGGTGCAGAGCGTCACCACGCGATAATGCAGGTCCAGCTTCTTCAGCACCGCCTCGGCGCAGGCGAGCATGCGCTCGTGCTCCTCCAGGGATTTTTCCGGCGCGGTGATGGAGACCAATTCCACCTTGGTGAACTGGTGCTGGCGGATCATGCCCCGCGTATCCCGCCCCGCCGACCCCGCCTCGGCCCGGAAGCACGGCGTGCAGGCGGTGAGGCGCAGGGGGAGTTCTTCTTCCGAAAGGATGGATTCGCGCACGAGGTTCGTGAGCGGGACTTCGGCGGTGGGGATGAGCCAGAGGCGTTCGGGGACCTCGGGTTTTTCGATTTTACGATTTTGCTCTTCAGCAAGAGCATTCTGCATCTTTTTTATTGCTCGATTGAGTGTGTTCTCAATGGTTGCGCTCGCGTAACCGTGCTTTTGCATGGTATCGCTAAGTAGGTTCATTTTGTCAAGAAATTCGTCAATGTTTACGCGCTCGCTGTTGCTCATCGCAGAAACTATTGAATTTTCGATCTGAGATAAGCTTCGATCACGCTCAGATGTGACCGTTTCTTCAAGGCTTGCGGTTCTATTGACTTGAAACTGATCATAGTCGAACTTCGGCAATTGCGCGGTGCCGAACATCGCCTCGTCGCGCACCAGCAGCGGCGGATTCACTTCCATATAGCCGTGCTCTTGCGTATGCACGTCCAGGAAGAATTGCCCCAGCGCCCGCTCCATGCGGGCCAGCGGGCCCTTATTGACCACGAAGCGCGCGCCGGACAGCTTTGCCGCCGTGTCGAAATCCATCATCCCGAGGCCTTCGCCCACCTCGAAATGCTGCTTCGCCGCGAAATCATAAGTCGGCTTGGTGCCGGAGACGCTCTTCTCCACATTGTCGTGCTCGTCCGCGCCATCCGGCACGCTGTCCAGCGGCACGTTGGGGATGGCGGCAAGCTCGGTGGTCAGCGCGGCGTCGAGCGCCTTCGCCTCCTGCTCCAGGGCGGGAATATCCACCTTCAGCCGGCCGACTTCCTCCATGAGCGCGGCGGCGCGGGCTTCATCCTTCGCCGCCTTGGCCTGGCCGACTTCCTTCGACGCCGCATTGCGGCGCGCGAGCAGGCCTTCCAGCGTGGTGAGCGTGGCGCGGCGCTGCTCGTCGAGGGCCAGCAGCTTGTCGCGCAGGGCGGTCGCCTCGGTCCCATCCACGCGCCGGCGCGTCAGGGCCGTGACGAGGGCTTCGGGCTGCTCGCGGACCCATTTGATATCGTGCATGAAACCGGCTCCGCCGCGATAAGGCGACGGCGCCCCTCCGCCCCTTGGGGACGGTGGGGCTTCATCCCTCGCCCGAACAGTGTGGGATGCGCCCGAAAACCCTCAGTCCGCCGCCTCGGCCGCCGCGCGGGCCGCCTCGGCCGCATTCCGCCGCTTCTCGACGATGCGCACCAGATAGACCGAAATCTCGTAGAGAAGCAGCGTCGGGATCGCAAGAGAGAGCTGGCTGATGACATCCGGTGGGGTGAGCACGGCGGCCAGGATGAACACGCCGACGATGGCATAGCGCCGCGCCTTGGTGAGCATGTCGGCCGTCACCACCCCCACCTGCGCCAGCAAGGTGAGAATCACCGGAAGCTGAAAGCAGATGCCGAACGCCAGGATCAGCGTGGTGATGAGCGAGAGATATTCGCTCACCTTCGGCAGCAGCGAGATTTCCGCCTGCCCGTTGCCGCCCACCTGCTGCATGCCCAGGAAGTAGGTCATGGCCAGCGGCATGGCGACGAAATAGACGAACGCCGCGCCGATCAGGAAGCAGATGGGCGTCGCGACCAGATACGGAACGAACGCATTCTTCTCATGCTTGTAGAGGCCCGGCGCCACGAACATGTAAATCTGCGTCGCCACCACCGGGAAGGAGATGAACGCCGCGCCAAACATGCCGAGCTTGATCTGGGTGAACAGGAATTCCTGTGGCGCCGTATAGATGAGCTTCACGCTCGACGAAAAGCCGGAGGCGAATTCATAGGGCCACAGCAGGATATTGTAGATCTGCTTCGCCAGCATGAAGCAGATGAAAAAGGCGATCAGGAACGCGATCACCGATTTGATCAGGCGCGAGCGCAGCTCGACCAGATGCTCGATAAGCGGCGCCTTCGAGGCGTCGATTTCGTCCGTGCTCATGTCCGCGACCCTTCCGCCCGCGACCCTTCTGCCCGCGATCCGTCCGTATCGGAAGAGGGTGCGGACAGCGGCACCGCCTCAGGGGGCGGGGCGAGAAGAACGGGCTCGGCGGCGGGGGGCGGTAACGGCACGAGGGGCTCGCTGGAAACGGCGACGGTGGGCGCGGCCTGCACGGGCATGGCCTGCACGGGCATGGGCTGCGCGGGCGCGGCCTGCGCGGGATTGGCGATCTGCGCGGTGGCGGCGGTGATCGCGGCCGCCGCGCTCATGGCGGCAGCCTCATGGGGCGAGAGGGTCTTGGTCACCGCCGGCACCTCCACAGGGGGCGCATCGACGGCGGGCGCATCGACGGGCGCGGCCGACTTGGTGACGCCCTCGACGGTGGAGCGAATCTCCTCGCGGATGCTGCGCAGCGGGTCGAACACGTCCGACCCGGGGAAAGAGGATTTCGCGCTCTCGGCGATATTGCCGATCTCGCTGCGCATGTCCGACAGGTCCGCTTCCCTAAGGGCATCCTGGAATTGCCCCTGGAACTCGCCCGCCATGCGGCGCAGCTTGGTGACCGTGCGCCCCACGGTGCGCAGAACCGATGGCAATTCCTTGGGCCCGATGACGATCAGCGCAACAACGCCGATCAACATGAGCTCAGACCAGCCGATGTCGAACATGACGGCTCAATGCCTGCGGCTCAGCCGCGGCCTCCTCTAGCGCCCGAATGAAGCCTCAGACGGCCTTCTTCTCTGCCTCGGGTGCAGCCGATGCCTGGTGCGGAATCGGACGCGGCGCTTCCGGCGTGGCCGCCGGCGCGGGCGTCTCATCCTCGGCCAAGCCCTTCTTGAAGGACTTGATGCCCTTGGCCACGTCGCCCATCAGGTCGGAGATCTTGCCGCGACCAAACAGGAGGAGCACCACGGCCAGCACGATGATCCAGTGCCAGATGCTCAACGAACCCATAACACTTCCTCCAAAAACGTCGCGCGCACGGCGCCGATCGCGCGGCTTTGCGCCGCTCTCATGCCACCGACTCTAGAGCATGTCCCGGCAAAGTTGAACGACTTTTCCCGACCGGAAGCGTCGTCGCATTCACCTTGCGGCATCCGCCCGGCATGCGCGCCCAAAATCCAGCGTTATCCCCCGGAAGCGGCGAAAACAAGGACTTCGGACGGGTCCACCATCACGCCCACGTCCCGTCCGGGCACCGCGCCCGGCGGCGCGCGCAGCCGCGCCACCACCGGACGGTCGCGCCCGGCCACCATCACTTCGACGAGATCAAGCTCGCCGAGGAACCGCCGCTCCACCACCCGGCCGCGAATCCCGCATGGATTGGCGGTCAGCGAGATGCCCTGCGGCCGCACCGCCAGCACGGCCGCGCCGTCCGCCGTACCTTGCGGAGCGGGAAAGCTGCCGAGCGGGCTGTTCACCCATCCGCCCTGCACCATCGCGTCCATCTCATTCAGCTCGCAGAAGAAACGCGCCGCCCCGAGGTCGCGTGGCGCGCGATACAGCTCTTCCGGCGGCCCCACCTGCACCAGCTCGCCATTGCGCAGCAAGGCGATGCGATCGGAGAGACGCATCGCTTCCTCGGGATCGTGGGTGACGATGATGCAGGTGGCGCGCGCATCGCGCAGCACCGCCAGCGTATCGGCCCGCACCTGGTCGCGCAGGCGCCGGTCGAGGCCGGAGAACGGCTCGTCCAGCAGCAGGATGCCGGGACGCGGGGCAAGCGCGCGCGCGAGCGCCACGCGCTGCTGCTGGCCGCCGGACAATTCATGGGGATAGGCGCCCGCATAGCGCTCCAAATCGACGCGGGCGAGCGCGCGCAGCGCCTCCCCCTCGGCTTCGGACTTGCGCAGGCCGGAAAGGCCGAACATCACGTTCTGCAGGTTGGTCAGGTGCGGAAAAAGCGCATAATCCTGGAACACCAGCCCGATGCCGCGCCGTTCCGCCGGCACGAAGGCGGAGGGCCCGGCCATCTCGATGGTGTCGACGCTGATGCGCCCGCTGTCCGGCCGCTCGATGCCCGCCGCGAGGCGCAGCAGCGAAGTCTTGCCGCAGCCGGAATTGCCGAGGAGGCAGAGAACCTCGCCGGGCCGCACGTGCAGAGTGATGCCGCGCACGGCCTCCACGTCGCCGTAGGACAGGCGCACATCCTCGAAGCTCAGGCCCTTGGCGATGGCGGCGGGGGTTCGCTGGCGCACGGTCTTGGTCTCGATTTTCATTCCTCGTCCTCGTCGCCCGGCTGCGGCGGCGGTGCAAGGGCGAAGTCCAGAGGGTCGGCCTCCAGCGGATCTTCGTCCTCGCGCAGCGTGTCATCATCGGACGGCAGCGGGATGGAGAAGCCGGAAGGAATGCGCCCGTCCAGCAACCCCGCGCCCTTCAGCTCGTCCAGGCCGGGCAGATCCTGCACGCCGTCGAGCCCGAAATGGACCAGAAAGGTGGGCGTGGTTCCATATGTCACGGGCCGCCCCGGCGCCTTGCGGCGGCCGCGCAGGCGCACCCAGCCGCTCTCCAGCAGCACGTCGAGCGTGCCCTTGGAGGTGGAGACGCCGCGAATCTCCTCGATTTCCGCCCGCGTCACCGGCTGGTGATAGGCGATGATGGCCAGCACCTCGATGGCCGCGCGCGAAAGCTTGCGCGGCTCGGGGGCGCCGGCGGCCACCACATGGGCAAGGTCCGGCGCGGTGCGCAGCATCCAGCCGCCGGCCACCTTCACCACATTCACGCCGTGGCGCGCATAATCGGCCGTGAGCGCGTCCATGAGAGCGGGGATGTCCGCGTCGGCCGGCAGATGCGGGCGCAGCGCGGCGGCGTCCAGCGGCATCGCCGAGGTGAACAGCAGCGCCTCGATGATCCGCAGGTCGCGGGCGAGCGCCAGCGCCCGCTCGTCCTCGGGACGGGCGTCGAACAGATCGACGCGCGGCGCGGCGCGGTTCATGCCTCGCCCTCCTCCGGCGCCCGGTTGCGCAGCCAGAGCGGGGCGAAGGGCGCGTCCTGGCGAATATCCAATGTCCCGTCCTTCACCATCTCCAGACTGGCCGAAAAGCTGGAGGCCAGCGCCGTCGCCCGCTGCTCGGGCGTGGTGAGATAGTCTAGCAGGAAGTGGTCGAGACGCATCCAATCGCCCGCAACCCCGCCGAGCAAGCGTTCCAGCCGCGCCCGCGCCTCGGCCAGCGACCAGACCGCGCGGGTCTTCAGCGTGACATAGGACAGCGCCTGCCTCTGCCGCTGGGCCGCATAGGCGGACAGCAGATCATACAATGTCGCGGTATAGGTCACCGGCTGGTCCGTGCCGCGCGGGCGTTCCGGCACGACGCGCGGGAACACGTCCCGGCCGAGCCGCTCGCGCGCCATCAGCCGCGCCGCCGCCTGGCGGATACGCTCCAGATGGCGCAGGCGCCGGGCGAAGGCGGCGGCCATCTCCTCGGCGCTCGGCCCATCCTCCTGCGGTGGCAGCGGCAGCAGGAGGCGCGATTTGAGATAGGCGAGCCAGGCGGCCATCACGAGATAATCGGCGGCCAGCTCCAGCCGCACCTTGCGGGCGGCGTCGATGAAGGCGAGATATTGGTCCGCCAGCGCCAGGATGGAGAGCCGCGTCAGGTCCACCTTCTGGGTGCGCGCGAGGGCGAGCAGAAGGTCCAGCGGGCCTTCGAAGCCATCGATATCCACCACGAAAGCGCCATCCCCGGCCGAGGCGGGACTGTCCTCGGCGAAGTCGGGGGTGTCGGGCGCGGTGGACATGGCCTTATCTGGATACTCCCAACAGGCTGGCGAGCCGAAGCCGCGCTTCCATAACGTCGAACCGGTCGGACACGACGCGCAGCGCCAGCGCCCGGTCCCCCCGCTCGGCGGCGAGACCTGCGAGCGGCGGGGCATTGTCCGCCACCTCAGCCATTTCTTCCAGCTTGCCGTTACAATGGAGGAGCATGTCGCAGCCGGCAGCGATCGAGGCGGCGGCGCGTTCGCCCACGGAACCGGACAGCGCGCCCATGGAAAGATCGTCGCTCATCACCAGCCCGGAAAAGCCGATGAAGCCGCGGATGATCTCGTCCATCACCAGGCGCGAGGTGGTGGCGGGCCGCTCGGCATCCAACGCCGCATAGACCACATGGGCGGTCATGGCGAGCGGCAGATGGGCGAGCGGACGGAAAGCGGCGAAATCCGTGCGTTCCAGCTCGGCGCGGTCGGTGTCCACCACCGGCAGGCGCTCGTGGCTGTCGACGCGGGCCCGGCCGTGTCCGGGAATATGCTTCACCACCGGCAGCACGCCACCATCCAGCAAGCCGCCCGCCGCCGCCCGGGCCAGCGCGGCCACCTGGGCCGGCGTCTCGCCATAGGCGCGGTTGCCGATGATGCCATGGCCCTCGGGCAAGCGCAGGTCCGCCACCGGCAGGCAATCCACATCGATGCCGAGGTCTAAAAGATCGGCGGCGATCAGCCGGGAATTGAGGCGCACCGCCTCCAGCCCCGCCTCGCGGCTGCGGCCATAGAGCACGCCGAACGCTTCGGCCGGCGGATATTCGGGCCAATAGGGCGGGCGCAGGCGCTGCACCCGCCCGCCTTCCTGGTCGATCAGCACCGGCGCGTTCCAGCCCAGCGCGTCGCGCGCCTCGGCCACCAGAAGGCGCACCTGGTCGGGCGTCTCCACATTGCGCGCGAACAGAATGAGGCCCCAGGGCGCGCGCGCCCGCAGGAAGTCACGCTCCTGCGGCAGCAGGCGGGGGCCAGCGAGCCCGACGATGAAAGCATTCGCGGTCATGGGATCGGCCTATCGGGGCGTCATGCGCGCGTCAAGGCACGGCACGCCCTGGGCCGGACCGACGAAAAAAGGCCGGGACGATGCCCGGCCTTAAGGTGGTTCTTGGAGGAACAGCGTCGGACGGTCCTGGCTCAGAGGCCCGCCACATATTGGCTCGGGTCCACGGGCTGGGAGCCCTTGCGGATCTCGAAGTGAAGTTGGGGTGTGCTGACGCCGCCGCTCTGGCCGGCCTTGGCGACGATCTGGCCGCGCCGCACGGTGTCGCCGCGCTTCACCATCAGCTCGCTGTTATGGGCATAGGCGGTGACATAGCCGTCCGCATGCTTGATGAGCACGAGATTGCCGTAGCCCTTCAGCTCGTTGCCGGCATAGGCGACGACGCCATCCTCGGCGGCGCGCACGCCGGTGCCTTCGGGCACCGCGAAATTCACGCCGTCATTGCGGGCGCCGCCCGGCTTGGGACCAAAGCCGGAGATCACCCGGCCGCGCACCGGGGCGCGGAACTGGGGACCGGAACCGGGGGTGCGGGCGGTGTCGTCAGCATCATCCGCTGGCGTCACCTTGGCGGCGGTCTCGACCTTCGCCGGGGCTGCGGACGCCACCTTGGCCGGAGCGGTAGCAGACGGGATCGCAGCGGTCACTGCGGATGTCGGCGCGGAGGGCACGGTCGCCGGCTTGGCGGCGACGACGGTCTTGGGCGCGGCAGGCGGAGCCACGGGCGTGGGCACCGCTGCGACGACGCTGGGCTTGGCGGCGGCCGGCGCGGGCCGGATCTGCGCCAGATTTCCGGCGGTGCCCGGCGGCACCACGAGCGTCTGGCCGATCTTCAGCTGCGCATCCGGGGAGATGCCATTGACCTGCGCGAGATGCGCCCGGGTCATGCCATAGCTTTGTGCCACCGAGGTGAGCGTTTCGCCTGGGGTCACCACATGGCTGGCGGCGCGGGCCGTCGTATGTGTCGGCGCCGGGGCGGGCGGGGCCGCGGCATAGGTCGCGGCGCCATAATTGGGCGCGCCGTACAAGGGCTGTCCGCCCGACGGCGGGGGCGCGGCATAGGCGACCGGCGGACCGGCCGGTGCCAGGGGCGCCGAGGCGATGGGACCGGCATCGACCCGGCCCGTCGGCGCGGCGCCGAGCGAACCCGTCACCTCCGGCGAGCCCTGGCTTGCCATCGGCCCCGGAGCGGAGAAGCGCGCCGAATCCGAACTGCACCCGGCGAGCGCACCGGAGACGAGCCCGACCATGGCGAGCCGCGCCAAGACGTTTTGTCCCAAGGTTTCGCGGGAAGAAAGCATGTGACCGAACTCGCACGCAACGAACATGCGGCCACTTAAGAGCCCCAGCAGTAAACGGCGCCTTAAGCTCCGGAGCCTTCCTCAGCATTTCCTTTAGTGTGACAATTACGCAACGTCGCGAAGGATCACTCTACCTTCGGCACGGTGGTGAGCAGGCGGCCTGTCGAGCCCGCGGTTGACGACAAGTGACTGCCGAGGCTTTCCACCTGCGCGCCGTAATTCTCGCGCGAGGAAGGATCGAGCACCGCCGCCGGCGCGGAGAGCACCACGCCGGCCGCCGTGCCGATGGTGGTCGCGGTTCCGGCGGTGACCTGGATGATGCGATCGCCCACGCCCTCGCGGCCGTCGGTCATGGTCTGGCCCTCGGCGAGGCGGCCGCCGATCATCTGCACCACTTCCGGGCTTTCGGCGAACTTGCCGTGGTTCAGCTTGTCGTCGGTCTGGAGCTTGGTGAGGTCCAGCACCGTGATGTGGTCGCGCTCGAACTCGGTGCGGAACGGCTCCTGCTCGGGGTTCACCTGCCCGAGCCGCGCGGCCGAGCCCCACACCTGCCTGGACACCTGGAGCGCCCGGTCGTCCTGCGACACAAAGATGGTGAAGTTGGGCTTTGGGTTGCCGAAATCGGAAAACTGGGTGCGGAAGATGTCCACGTCCACATCCGGTGCGGCCAGCATGACGTTGCGGATCTTGGGCGCGATGCGGCCGTTGCGGATCGCCATCTGGCGCAGGGCCTCCAGCGTCACCCAATTGCCCATGGAATGCGCGAGGATGGAAATCTCCCCCACGTCCGGATCCTTGGCGAGGCCCGTGAGCAGCTTTTCCAGCGCATCGCGCGAATAGCTGGCGCTTTCGCGGTCGTAGCCATAGGCCAGCAGGCTGCCGCGCGAGGGCCAGGTGAACAGGATCGGCGTTACCGGCGCGTTTGAATCGTGCACGATCTGCGCGAAGCGGAAGACGGCGTCCTCGAAGCGGTTGTTATAGCCGTGGATGAAGATCAGCGCCTGCCGGCGGGGCGTCTTCTTGATGCGCTTGTTGAACCAGTCGAGCGCGGCGCTCTGGGTCAGCACATCGGCGCGTAGGGTCACGAAATCGGTGGCGGGATTGCCCGGTACGCTCTTCGGCCATTGCACGTCGCCCACCTTGCGATTGGCGGCGGGCGGAATGGAAACCGCGATCTCCGCAAAGCTCAGCGTGGTGCCGCGGTCGCCGGAAAACATGTCGAGGTTCTTGGCGGGCGCGCGGGTGGTGGCCACCACCATCTCAACCACGCTGGCGCCCGGCACGGTGTATTCCACCGGCACCAATATGCCGGGTGGGCGACCGCCGCATGCGGCCAGCCCGAGACTGAGCGCCAGGGTGACCCCCACGGCGCGACCGCGCGATCCGAGCCGCATCATGTCCCCTGAATTCCTCTCCGCATCGGACGCGGAACCATGTGGATAGAGGAGCAAAGCGGCCGGTGCAATGCACCGAGAGGGGCATTTTGTTTACAAAGTCGCGGCTGCCCCGGCGACAAGCGGCACGAATCGCACCGGCATCATCTGCGTGGCCACGAGGCCGGACGCGCCTTTGACGAAGCGCGTCAGGGTTTGGACCTCGCTGGGATCGCCCATGGGGGCGACCAGGATTCCGTCGATCCGCAACTGATCCACCAAGGCCTGCGGCAATTCCGCCGTCGCAGCGGTGATCAGGATGCGATCGAACGGCGCGCGCGCCGGCAGCCCGGTGCGCCCATCCCCCACGAAAGCGGTGACATTGCGCAGCCCCAGCACGTTGAAGCGCACCTGCGCCTCGCTCACCAGCTGCCGATAGCGGTCGATGGTGGTCACCTGTCCGGCGAGATGGGAGAGCACCGCCGCCTGGTAGCCCGATCCGGTGCCGATCTCCAGCACGCTGTGCTGCGCGTTCACCGCCAGCGCCTCGGTCATGGCGGCGACCACGCTCGGCTGCGACATGGTCTGCCCGCAGGCGATCGGCAGGGCGACGTCGTCATAGGCATGCCGGCGCAGGGCCGGGTCCACGAACAAGGCGCGCGGCACCAGCTCCATGGCGCGCAACACCGCCAGATCCTGGATGCCGCGATGGCGCAGGCCGAGCACGAACGAAATGCGTTCCTGCTTCTCGGCGTCGGTATCCGCCATCGCGCCGTCCTGCTCCACAGATTGCTCGCCGGACATAGTACACCACTTTCAAAAGCGGCTGGCGCGGGCTTTTCGCGCGCCAGGCGGCCAACACCTTGATGGCAGGGGCATTCCCGGCTTCCTGGAAAGATGGGATCGCCTCCGCGGGGTTCAACGCCGCCGGCCGCGGTTAAGTTTCCCATCCCTTGTGCTTTGCATGGCATGCTCTGCATCGCATGCTCTTGCGCGCGGCGGCAGGCTCGGCCACTTTCCCCGCGCATGCGCCCGGCTTTGCTCGATCCCCTCTTCGCGCCCCTGACCAGCCTTTCGGGCATCGGCCCCAAACTGGAAAAGCCGTTCGCCCGCCTGCTGGCGCGCGAGACGCCGCGGGTGATCGACCTGCTGTTCCATCTGCCCTCCGGCTATGTGGACCGCCGCGCTCGCCCGCGCATCGCCGATGCCGCGCCCGATACCGACGTAACGGTGGAAGTGCGGGTGGAGGACCATCACCCCCCCGCCCCCGGCCGCCGCGCGCCCCATCGCACCCTGGTGAGCGATGAAAGCGGCGATCTGACCGTGGTGCATTTCAACATCGACCGCACCCGCCTCGAGCGCCTGCTGCCGGTCGGCGAGACGCGCTGGCTGTGCGGCCGCATCACGCTTTACGACGGCATGCGGCAGATGACCCATCCCGACCGTATCCTCGATGCCGCCGGCCTCGCCAAGCTGCCGCCCATCGAACCCACCTATCCGCTCGTGGAGGGTCTCGCCGCCGGCCATGTGCGCCGGGCCATCGAGGCGGCGCTTGCCCGTATCCCGGACCTGCCGGAGATGATCCCCTTAGACGGGATGCCGGCGGACCTATTCCTGGACGGTCGCTGGCCGAGCTTCCGCGACGCGCTGCACCGGGTGCACCGGCCGGCGGATCTCGTCGAGGCGCAACCCACCGGCGCCGCCTGGCAGCGCCTCGCGTTCGAGGAATTGCTGGCCCATCAGGTGACCTTGGCCCTGGTGCGGGCCCGGCAGATCGAGACCGGCGGGCGGGCGAGCATCGGCGACGGGCATATCACCCGCGCCGTGCGCAGCGCCCTGCCCTTCTCGCTGACCGGCGCGCAGGAAACCGCGCTCGCCGCCATATCGGCCGATATCTCCTCGGAAAAGCGCATGCTGCGCCTGCTCCAGGGCGATGTCGGCTCGGGTAAGACCGTGGTGGCTTTGCTCGCCGCTGCCGGCGTGATCGAGGCCGGACGACAGGCGGCGCTGATGGCGCCGACCGAGATCCTCGCCCGCCAGCATCTGGAAACCATCGCCCCCCTCGCCGCTAAGGCGGGCATCGAAACCGCGATCCTCACCGGTCGCGAGAAGGGCCGCGCCCGCGAGGCGATTCTCGCCGGCCTGCGGGAAGGGCGCATCCGCCTCGTGCTCGGCACCCATGCGCTGATCCAGAACGACGTCGCCTTCGCCGATCTCGCGCTCGCCATCGTGGACGAGCAGCACCGCTTCGGCGTGGAACAGCGCCTCGCGCTCTCCCGCAAGGGGGAGGCTGTGGACATGCTGCTGATGACCGCCACCCCCATTCCCCGCACCCTCGTGCTCACCTTGTTCGGCGACATGGACAGCTGCGAACTGCGGGAAAAGCCGCCGGGACGCCAGCCCATCGACACGCGCTCTATCTCCATCGAGCGGCTCGACGAGGTGGTGGCCGCCGTGGGGCGCGCGCTCATGCAGGGCGCGCAATGCTATTGGATTTGCCCGCTGGTGGAGGAGAGCGACGTTTCCGACCTCGCCGCCGCCAGCGAACGCCACGAGAGCCTGCAGCATTATTTCGGCGACAAGGCCGGTCTTGTCCACGGCCGCCTGTCCGGGGCGCAGAAGGATGCGGTGATGGCCCGCTTCGCCAGCGGGGAGACGCGCATCCTGGTGGCGACCACGGTGGTGGAAGTGGGCGTGAACGTGCCCAATGCCACCATCATGGTGATCGAGCATGCCGAGCGCTTCGGCCTTGCCCAATTGCATCAGTTACGCGGACGCGTGGGACGTGGCGACAAGGCCTCCACCTGCCTGCTGCTGTATCGCGGTCCCTTAAGTGAGACCGCCAAGGCGCGGCTCGCGATTCTGCGCGAGAGCGAGGACGGCTTTGCCATCGCGGAAGAGGATCTGCGCCTACGCGGCGAAGGCGACGTGCTCGGCACCCGCCAGAGCGGCTTTCCCGGCTTCGCCCTCGCCCGCCTGGATGTGCATGCGGCCCTGGTGCCGCAGGCGCGGGAAGTCGCCGCGCGCATCGTCGGCGCCGATCCCACGCTCGGCGGGGCCCAGAGCGCGCCGGTGCGGATGATGCTGTATCTCCACGAGCGCGATGCGGCGATGCGCTTGCTCTCGGCCGGTTGAAGGACGATGGTCCCGCCCGACATGCCAGCCACGCCCTCCCCCGATCCCCGCCCGCGCCCCACCGATCTGCGCGGGATGCTGCTGCACCGCGCGATTTTCGCGGCGGGCTGCGTGTTTCTCACCCTCGGCGCCATCGGCATGGTGGTGCCCATGATGCCGGGCACGGTGTTCCTGATTCTCGCCGCCTGGTGCTTCGCCCGCACCTCGCCGAAGTTCGAGGCCTGGCTGCTCAACCACCGCTATCTCGGCCCGAGCGTCGCCCGCTGGCAGGAAACGGGCGCCATTCCCTGGCCCGTGAAATTGCTGGCGCTCACCAGCTTCGTCGGCACCTGGAGCGCGTCCTGGTATATGGGCGCGCCGATGGCGGTGCTGATCGGCCTGGGGATTTTCTTCTCGGTGCTCGCGCTCTTCATGGTGACGCGGCCGTCGCGGTGAGGGAGGTGGGAGCGCGGTGGGTGAAGTCCCTCAGCTCATGGGGATGGTCATTACGACCTCGCCGATCTCGTCGAGATTATTTCCATCGAGATATTTGTCCAGGCGCCCCTTCTTATCTTTTGCCAATTTTCCATCCACATAGCGGCGGTAGACTGCGATGTCGCCTGTCCTTGCCTTGTGGACATAGACAAATTTGCCGACCTTGGGCTGAAACGTCTTGGGATCCGGCTTCTTGGCGGCGGCCTGAGTGACGCTATGATAGCGATAGATCCGGTTGATGGTCGGATCTTTTAAATTTGGCAACGCTTTTTTTAACTCGGGCAGAACATCTTTCCACTCGGGAGCTTTTTCTCCTTTGGCCCGGGAGAGCTCTATCTGGGCAATGCCCCTATCGGCTTGGGAAAATCCCTTTTCCGCGTTCATTTCATCGTATTTACTACTGTACTCCACGACAATCTCACGCTCTTCAACTTCTAGCTGAGCACGAATAATCGCATCAGCCTCGGGCATGACTTTCATCACGCCAACATCTGTATTCTTATAAAGTACATTAATACTTGTAATTCCTGTTCGTGCAGTCAAAATATAAGTATTATTTTTATTTCTTTTGCAGAAATTTTCAAAAAATCTGTAAGCGTAACTGTCCTTGATAAAATCAGGATCGTCCAATTTTTCGTGATTTTCCCCATACGCCAATTCCGAGCGGGCGCCATAGCACATGATCAGGGAGATAAGATGGGATTTCTGGGAAAGAACATCACTCAGCTGCGTCGCCATATCATCATAGCGCAGAAATTGAGCTTTATTATGCAACGCTTGACCCGAGGACACTTCTTTTGAATGCGATGCTTTATAGGTCCAGGAAAATTCACCATCCCCGGCGCGACCATGAACGATAATCATGACTTTTCGCGCCGTTGCACAATTATGGATAATTTGATTTTTTATCAATTGATATGAGAAATCATCATCAAGATTCTTGAGCTTGAGAAGCTGAACAAAATTGACAAAAAATACGGTGTCTCCCGCCATTTTGTGGGTTTCATATGTATTAGTTTTTACCGAGTGCTTCTTCCAGATTGCGGTATGGGTTGGCCCCGCCTCTTTTTGGTTTCCATATTGAAGCGGATTAATATACGTAATTTCCTCATCATTCGGCAGATCGTGCTCAGCGGCGCAATGAAGAACGACAATATCGCAAGCCATGACTAGCCTCATAGCCACCCTTACCAATCAGCCGCTGTTTTAACGATGCGTTGGCAACAAGCGTAAGACAGCACCGCCTTACGCTCCGTTCAGCTGCCAAATCTTTTGCTTCCGATCCTGCGGCGCTCCATTCGCAAACGCCGATCGCCCTCCCTCACTCCACCGTGACGGATTTCGCCAGATTGCGCGGCTGGTCCACGTCCGTGCCCATGATGACCGCCGTGTGGTAGGCGATCAGCTGGACCGGGATGGAATAGACCAGCGGCCCCACGGTCGCCGGCATCTCCGGCAGGATCAGCTTCTGGATCGCGTCCACGTTCGCCTGCGCCGCGCCGGCTGGGTCGGTGACGAGAATGATCCGGCCACCGCGCGCCGCCACCTCCTCCATGTTGGAGACGGTCTTGTCGAAGATGCGGTCGGACGGGGCGATCACCACCACCGGCATCTTCTCGTCGATCAGCGCGATGGGGCCATGCTTCAGCTCGCCGCCGGCATAGCCCTCGGCGTGGATGTAGGAGATTTCCTTCAGCTTCAGCGCGCCTTCCAGCGCCAGCGGATAATTGGTGCCGCGGCCGAGATAGAGCACGTCCTGTGCCTTGGAGAGGGTGCGGGCGAGAACCTCAATCTCCGGGCTCAGTTTTAGCGCCTCGGTCATCAGGCGCGGCACTTCCATCATGGCGCGCACCAGGCGATGCTCGTCCTCAAGGGAAAGATTGCCCTTCGCGCGGCCGGTCGCCACCGCGAGGCAAAGCAAGGTAGCGAGCTGACAGGTGAAGGCCTTGGTGGAGGCGACGCCGATTTCCGGACCGGCGAGGATCGGCAGCACCACATCCGCCTCGCGGGCGATGGTGGAAGTCGGCACGTTCACCACCGCCACCACCTTCTGCCCGCATTCCTTGGCATAGCGCAGGGAGGCCAGCGTATCGGCGGTTTCGCCCGACTGGGAGATGACGATGGTGACGCCGCCCGGCGGCAAGGGGGTCTCGCGATAGCGGAACTCGGATGCGATGTCGGTGCTCACCGGAATGCGCGCGAACCGCTCGAACCAATATTCCGCCACCGCACCGGCATAGAGCGCCGTGCCGCAGGCGGTGATCGACATATGGTTGATGTCGGCGAGCGCGAACGGCAGCTCGGGCAGGCACACCACCTCCTCGGCGATGTCCACATAATGGCTGAAGGTGTGGGCGATGACCTCGGGCTGCTCGTAAATCTCCTTCGCCATGAAATGGCGATGGTTGCCCTTGTCGACGATCAAGGTGCCGGCGGCCACCTTCTGGATCGCCCGCTGCACGATCGCCCCGCGCTCGTTGCGCACTTCGACGCCGCCGCGATGCAGAACGGCCCAATCGCCCTCTTCCAGATAGGAGACGGTGTCGGTGAACGGGCCGAGCGCGATCGCGTCCGAACCCAGGAACATCTCGCCCTCGCCATAGCCGATGGCGAGCGGCGAACCGCGCCGGGCCGCGATCATCAGATCGTCGAAGCCGTCGAACACGAAGGCCAGCGCAAACGCCCCCTTCAGGCGCGGGAGCACCGCACCCACGGCGGTCACCGGGTCGAGACCCGCCAGCAATTCGCGATCCACCAGCTGGGCGACCACCTCGGTGTCAGTGTCGCTCTTGAAGCTGATGCCGCGGCCGATCAGCTCTTCCTTCAGCTCGCGGAAATTCTCGATAATGCCATTGTGCACCGCAGCAACCCGCTTGGTGGCGTGCGGGTGGGCATTGCGTTCCGAGGGCTTGCCGTGGGTCGCCCAGCGGGTGTGGCCGATGCCGGTGTGGCCGTGCAGCGGGTGGCGGTCCAGCTTCTTCTCGAGGTTCCGCAGCTTGCCTTCGGCGCGGCAGAGCGTGAGGTGGTTGTCCTCCAGGGTCGCGATGCCCGCGGAATCATAGCCGCGATATTCCAGGCGGCGGAGCGATTCCACCAGGTTTTCCGCAACGGGTGTCTTGCCGAGAATGCCGACGATGCCGCACATGACCGATTGCGCTCCGTAAATGTCACACCCGAGGCCGGTTAAAGCCCGCTTCATGCTGCGCCGCCAGCCCTCGCGGCGCAGCGCAGCATCACTTCCTCTTTCGCTTCCTGACGACCGGTCGCCCGGCGGGCGAAGCGATCAATCCTTTTGCTTCGCGCGGTCGCGGAATTCCGGCGCCCAGCCGGGCTTCACCACCTGCCGCCCGCGGGCGATCGCCAGCGCATCGTCCGGCACGTTATCGGTGATGACCGAGCCGGTGCCCACGTAGGCTCCGGCGCCGATGGTCACCGGCGCCACCAGCGCTGAATGCACGCCGATGAAGGCGCCCGCGCCGATCTCCGTCCGCGATTTGGTGAAGCCGTCGTAATTGCAGGTGATGGTGCCGGCCCCGAGATTGCTGTTGGCGCCCACATGGGCGTCGCCGACATAGGAAAGATGGTTCACCTTAACGCCGCGTTCAAGGTGGGCCGCCTTGGTCTCGACGAAATTGCCGATGCGCACCCCGGTATCGAGCCGCGTGCCCGGCCGCAGCCGCGCATAGGGGCCGATGGTGACGCCGCTTTCCAGGTGCGCCCCTTCCAGATGGCAGAAGGAATGGATCACCACGTCATTGCCGACGCGCACCCCCGGACCGAACACCACGTGCGGCTCCACGATCACGTCGCGGCCAAGCTCGGTGTCGGCGCTGAAGAACACCGTCTCGGGGGCGACCAGGGTCGCGCCGCCCGCCATGGCCACAAGCCGCAGCCGCTTCTGGATGATGGCTTCCGCCTCGGCCAGCTGGATGCGGCTATTGATGCCAGCCACATCCTCGGCCTCGCCCTCGGCGGCGATGGTGGCGTGGCCCTGGGCGCGGGCGATCTCCACCGCGTCCGTGAGATAATATTCGCCCTTGGCATTGTCGTTGCCGATGCGCTCCAGCAGATCCAGCGCATGGGCGCCGGAGAGCGCCATCAGCCCGGCATTGCAGAAATCGATCTGCCGCTCGCTGGGGCTCGCGTCCTTTTCCTCGCGGATCGCCAGTAACTCCCCGCCATGCGTGATCAGCCGGCCGTAGCCGGTGGGATCGGCGGCATAGAAACCGAGCGCCACGACGGCGGCCCCGCTCGCCAGTGGCGCGCGCAGGGCCAGCAGGGTCTGGGAGCGCACCAGCGGCGTGTCGGCATAGAGAACCAGCACGTCGTCCACCGGCTGCGCCAGCGCCGCGCGGGCGGCGAGCACGGCATGGGCCGTGCCGAGCCGCTCTTCCTGGAGAAACACCTGGGCATGGGGGGCGATGCGATGGGCTTCCTCGGCCACATCGGCACGGCCGGGACCGACCACCACGGCGATGCGCGTCGCTCCGGCGCCCCGGGTCGCCTCCAGCACATGGTGCAGCATGGTGCGGCCGGCGATCTTATGGAGCACCTTGGGCAGGCGCGACGCCATGCGCGTGCCTTCGCCGGCAGCCAGAATCACGACAAGAAGACTGCGTTCGCTCATGGAAATCCTCACGCCACGACCAACGCGGCCCTTCTAGAGCGAAAACCACGCCCTTGTCGCCATCCGATGTCGGCGAGGCACCGGGATCCCCGCCTGTAACCGAATATGGGTGAAGCCTTCCTTCACGCGCAACGGATGGCGAAGCCGGAGCGGGGCTCGGTTGCGCGGGGCAAGACGCCGCTCCAAGAAGACGCTCCGGGCTGCAAACGGCCGCCGGGGGAGTTGTCTCGCGGCGGGGATGATGCCATCTGGCAGGGACACCATTGCAGGACGCGCCCATGGATACCGCCACCGACCGCAGCTTCCGTCCCGGACCGCGCGCCATGAACTGGCTGATCGCGATCGGCATGGGCGCCACCGGCTGGGCGATCTATGTGCGCTATCTGATCATCGAGCCATCCACCGTGGGCCTCGCCTGCGATGCCGGGCTCGCCACCTTCCAGTGCAAGCTGCGCGCGGCCACCATCGCCCTGTTCGGCTGGTCGGTGTTCGGCGGCATCGCCCTTGCCGCCGCTTTGGTGCAGCTCTGGCGACCGCGCCTCGTCACATTCGCGGTCGGGATCGCGTTCGCGGGGATCGCGCTGGTACTCTACAATAATATCGCAGGTGCGATCGCGGCGATGCTGCTCATCCTGTCGCTCGCGCGGCCCGGACCCGCCACAGCGTAACGGCGAGCGCCAGGCAGATCAGGCCGAACCACAGCGCCTGCCAATTCTGCAGCGTCTCGTTGAGCGGCACGAATAGTCCCGCGACCAGCAGCCACCAGAAGGCCGTGCGTTCCGCCATGCCCGCCCCCGCCCCGGCCGGCAGCCGCAGCAAGGCGAACACGGCGAGCGCCGCCGCGACCGGCGTCAACGCATTGATCGGGAAGTCCTTGTAGCGCGGATCGAACACCAGTTCGAACGCCGCTTCGCCGATGGCGAGAACGCCGAGGGCGAGAACAGCCGCGGCGGCCACCGCGAATCCGTCCTCCTGTCGGCGTCGCGCACCATCGAGCACGATGGCGAGCGCGGGCAGCCGCACGCTAGCGCCGATGGCCGCGGGAATCACCGCCATCGCGCCGAGCGAGACCGCGACGAAGGCGAGATTGCGCGTCCAGCCAATCCAGCCGAGGCTCTCCAGCGGCAGCGCCGCGAGCGCTGGCCCGAATGTCGCCCCCCCGGCGAACGCGATCAGGGCGACCGCGAGCCAGTCACGCGGGCGCACGCTCTTCGCCCGCTTTTTCGCCCCATACAGCGCCGCGCCGAAGGCCAGCACCACGATCGCGACCCCCACTGCCGCCTGGGCGCGCCAGAAGGGGTGATCCGAGACCGGCTCGCCCCAGTGGAATTTCGGTTCGCGCGTTCCGGCGTCGATCAGCCCCCAATGGCCGCCCACCGTACCCTCGTTCGCCCGCTTCCAGGGCTGGTCGAACGCCTCGATGACATTGACCCGATAGCCTTTTTCCTTGGCCAGCTTCAGCAGCTCATGCATCACCAGAGCCTGCTGCGAGGGCGCCGGAAGCGCGCCCTCGCGCATGCGCCCGGCGCTCGGCCAGCCGGTCTCGCCGATCAGGATTTCCTTGCCGGGAAACATCTTCGCCACATGCTGGCGGGTTTCGTCGATATGCCGCGCCGCCTGATCGGCCGCCACCGGCAGGTCCTCCCAATAGGGCAGGATGTGCACGGTGATGAAATCCACGTCCGCCGCAAGCGCCGGGGCACGCTCCCAGAATTCCCAAACGTCGGCATAGGTGACGGGCGTGGCGCCGACGCGGGACTTCACCTCCCGCAGGATGGCGGAGATGTCGGAGGAGGACAGTTCGCCGCGCAGCATCACCTCATTGCCGACGATCACCCCCTGGATCACGTCGGGATATTGCTGCGCGAGCTTCACCCCGGCATCGATCTCGATCCGGTTCCGCGCCCGTTCGGAGCCGAGCCAGATGCCCTGGAACATCTTGAGCCCGTGCTTGCGGGCCAGCGGCGCCACCTTGTCGAGCCCCATTTCCACCGAATAGGTGCGCACGCAATCGGTGATCTTCGCCAATTGCGCCAAATCCTCGTCGATCTGCTGTTCGGGAATCACGAGCCCCTTGATCAGCGGGGATTGGCCGTCGCGGAAAGGGGCATACGACACGCATTGCAGTTTTTCGCCGGCGGCCAGCGGAGACGGCGGCATGGCCACCGGCCGCCCCATCCAGCCGGCGAGCGCCACAACAGCCGCGCCCACCACAAGTGTCAGCAGGAGCGGCAACCGCAAAGACGATGTCATGAAATCTCCCGAGGGCTGGGGCCGCAGCGCGTGTGCAGCGACATAAAGCTTCACGACAACCCTGTGAAGCCATTGCGGTGCAACCGAGGCAGGCCAAGGGCGGCGGGGCGCCGCTGGTGCCTCTTTTGCTGCGCGTCCTCATGCTGACAAATTCCCGACATTCTCCTAAGGTGCCGCCGCGGATCGTCTTCCGCCCCTCAGCCTTCGAACCCAATGGCCAATATGGACCGTTTCCGTCTCACGCTCCTCGCGGGCGCCCTGTTCCTCGCGTTCGCCGGTCCGGTTTCCGCCCAGTCGCAGGGAACCGACCAAAAGCCCGCAACCCCCGCCGAGCAGATCACGCCGGAGCAGCAGGCGGCGCGGGAGGCGCAGCGCCGGTCCGTGGAGGAATTCACCGAAGCCGCGAAACTGCCGGGCAATGCCGGTTTGCCGGAATGTGTCTGGACCGGGCGGCGCATTGCCGCGCTGCTGTGGCGCGACGATATCGACACCGCGCGCCGCCATCTCGACATGTACGAGCGGTTCGGTTGCCCGACCGAGCACCTCAAGCTGGCGTTCCGCTGCTTGGTGCGCCAGGGCAACATCGATCAAAAAGCGCAGGAGCGTTTGGGCGCGCGGGTTCATCAATGTTGGGTTAATCCCGACTATGTTGCTGCACCGGCGCAATAATTAGATCACGGCGCGGCCTCCGGGCCGCCCATCGCCCGCCACACTTCCCATTTACCTCTTGATTTGAGAGGTTTAGTGTCTCGATGCAGTGCCGCGAAAATGGCGCTGCCGACCTTGGGGCAGGTCGAAAGGGTGCTCCGTAGCTTAAGATCAGGAACCGACGTCTTAAGTCTGCGTTAACGGTTCGATTTCCCTTTCGAGTGGGTCTCCGCCAATGCGTCCCGGCCTTGCTGCTGCTGCAGCCATCATCACGGTTGTGACCGGATTTCACGCCGCGATCTGGTATTCCGTGCGCCCGGAAGTTCACGCTCCGAGCGTTACGGAACGCTTTTCGAGCCTGTCCTTCGCGCCCTATAGCCGAGACGTCCGCCACCCCGATAAGGGCCCGCCGGTGACGGCGGAGCAGATTCGCGCGGATGTGAATGCGGTGGCCGACTATACCCGCGCCATCCGCACCTATTCGTCCACCATGGGACTGGAGCTGATCCCCGCCATCGCCGCCGAGCGCGGGCTGAAGGTGACGGTCGGCGCCTGGATCGACAAGGACGAGGCCCGCAACGAAAAGGAGATCCGCGCGGCGGTCGAACTGTCGAAGCGCAATCCCAATGTCGAAGGCCTGGTAATCGGCAACGAAACCATCTTCCGCGGCGAAAAGAGCGCGGCCGAGATGGCCGAGCTGATCCGCAAGGTAAAGCGCGAGACCAGCACCCCCGTCACCACAGGCGAAATCTGGAACGTGTGGCTCGACCATCCCGAGCTGGTGTCGGCATCGGATTACATCGCCGCGCACATTCTTCCCTATTGGGAAGGCGTGAGCGCCGAGCAGGTCGTGGACCGCTCCATAGATATTTATAATCGCCTGCGCGCCGCCTATCCCGGCAAGCGCATCGTGATTGCCGAGTTCGGCTGGCCGAGCGCGGGCTTCAATCGCGACGGGGCGGTGCCGGGCGAACTCGCGCAGGCGAATGTGATCCGCACCTTCACGGCCCGCGCCGAAGCCATGGGCATCGAATATAATATCATTGAGGCGTTCGACGCCCCGTGGAAGAGCTTCGAAGGCTCGGTGGGCCAATATTGGGGCGTGTTCGACGCCAACCGGCACCTGAAATTCCCGCTGACCGGCCCGATCGTGCCGAACACGTTCAACCAGACGGCGATTCTCGCCCTGCTGCTGGGCCTCGTGTTCTCGCTGCCCATGCTGCGCGCCTCGCAGACCGTCACCGTATCGCAAGGCGCCGTGCTCGCTGCTGCGGCGAACGGCGTCGGGGCGTGGGTCGCCTTGGTGTTCAACCATTGGGCCACGCATTATGTCACCGGCGGCAATTATGTGACGCTGCTGCTGTCCCTGGTTCTGCTCGTGCCGCTGGTGATCGTGCTGCTCTATCGCATCGAGGAATTGGCCGCCGTCGCGTTCGGCCCCGCCCCGAAGCGTCTGGTGGAGGCCCGGCCCGCCGCCACGCTCTCGCGCTATCCGAAGGTGTCGATCCACATCCCCGCCTATCGCGAACCGCCGGAGATGCTGAAGCAGACCCTGGATGCGGTGGCGCGGCTGGATTATCCCAACCTCGAATGCGTCGTCGCGCTCAACAACACGCCCGACCCGGCGATGGTGGAGCCGATCCGCGCCCATTGCGCCACGCTCGGCGAGCGCTTCAAGTTCCTGAACCTTGAGAAGATCAGCGGCTTCAAGGCCGGCGCCCTGCGCATCGCGCTGGAGCACACCGCCCCCGATGCCGAGATCATCGGCGTAATCGATGCCGATTACGTGGTCGCGCCCAATTGGCTGAAGGATCTCGTGCCGGTGTTCGAGGACCCCACCGTGGGCCTCGTCCAGGCACCGCAGGATCATCGCGACGCGCACCTGAGCCCGATGCACGAGGCCATGAACGCGGAATATGCCGGCTTCTTCGACGTCGGCATGGTCCAGCGCAACGAGGATGACGCCATCGTCGTGCACGGCACCATGTGCCTGGTGCGCCGCGCCGCCATGATGGAGGCCGGCTCCTGGTCGTCCGACACCATCTGCGAGGATACCGACCTCGGCCTCACCATCGCCGAGAACGGTTGGAAGACCCATTATACCCGCACCCGCTATGGCTGGGGCCTCTTGCCCGATACGTTCGAGGCGTTCAAGAAGCAGCGCCATCGCTGGGCCTACGGCGGCTTCCAGATCATCCGCAAGCATTGGTCGCGCTTCCTGCCGGCCCGCTCGCGCCTGACCACGGCCCAGCGCCGTCACTTCCTGCTCGGCTGGGTGGCCTGGCTCGGGGCCGAATCGGTGGGCGCGCTCGCCGCCATCCTGTCGCTGGTGTTCGTGCCGTTCGTGTTCGCCTTCGGCATCGCAGTTCCGGCGCATATTCTCACCTTGCCGATCATCGCCACCTTCGTGGTCTATGTGCTGCATTTCATTGCGATGTACCGCATGCGGGTCGCCACCACGCCGTTGCGCATGCTGGGCGCGGCGATCGCCGCCATGGCGGTGCAGTTCACGGTCGCCAAGGCGGTGTTCGACGGTTTCCGCTACAAGGACCTCGCCTTCGCCCGCACCGCCAAGGGCGGCGGCTGGCTCTCGGGTGCCGCGCGCTCCTTCCCGGCGCTGCCCGAGGCGGTGGTGGGCACCCTGCTGCTGGGATCGGGCGTGGCGCTGCACATGACCAATTGGCACGTGGTGCGCGAGGTCGATCTTTATGCGCTCGCTTTGGTGGTGCAGAGCCTGCCGTTCGTTGCGGCGGCGCTCATCGGCCTCGGCGAAACCTCGCGGCTGAATGATTTCGCCACTTGGCGCGCCCTGAAGACCCGCATCGCGACCGTCGCCGGCCGCCTGCCGGCCGTGGCCGACTAAGCTCCCGGATGGCACCTTGATCGAACGCCCGGCCCTGCGCCGGGCGTTTTCATTTGTGCCTCGTCGGCCGATTTTCGAGCATTGATACCGCCGTTTTTCCCGCGACGCGGCAGGAGATTGACGGAGCGGACGCGAAAAATCCGCATCCGCCGACACAATGGAATCAAGACGCGGCAAAGGGTTTCGGCCCGCTTCACCGCGTGTTGCGCCCCATGAAGGCATGGTCACGCTTGCGGCAAAATTAGGGAGGGTTTACGACTGCGCGCCAGACCCTTCGCATCCGCGAAGGTGGTACCATTTCCCCGCTTACAGATGGGAGACCTTATGGACGCCACCACCAAAACCGCAGGTTCAGCCGCCAAGCTGACAGTGGGTGAGAAGAGCTGGGACCTGCCGGTCAACGGCGGAACCATCGGCCCCTCGGTCGTCGACATCTCCAAGCTGTACGGCCAGACCGGGATGTTCACCTACGACCCGGGCTTTACCTCCACGGCTTCGTGCGAGAGCAAGATCACCTATATCGACGGCGATGAAGGCGTGCTGCTCTATCGCGGCTATCCCATCGAGCAGATCGCCGAAGGCGGCGACTTCCTGGAGACCTGCTATCTCCTGCTCTATGGCGAACTGCCCACCGCCGCGCAGAAGGCCGATTTCGATTATTCCGTGACCCGTCACACGATGGTTCACGAGCAGATGACCCGGTTCTTCCAGGGCTTCCGCCGCGACGCCCACCCCATGGCCATCATGGTGGCCTCGGTCGGCGCGCTCTCGGCCTTCTATCACGACTCGACCGATATTTCCGACCCGCAGCAGCGCCTGATCGCGTCGATCCGCATGATCGCGAAGATCCCGACCCTTGCCGCGATGGCCTATAAATATTCCATCGGCCAGCCGTTCGTGTATCCCCAGAACTCGCTGGATTACACCTCGAACTTCCTGAACATGTGCTTCGCCGTTCCGTGCGAGGACTATAAGGTGAGCCCGACGCTCGCCCGCGCCATGGACCGGATTTTCATCCTCCATGCCGACCACGAGCAGAATGCCTCCACCTCCACGGTGCGTCTCGCCGGCTCCTCGGGGGCCAACCCGTTCGCCTGTATTGCCGCCGGCATCGCCTGCCTGTGGGGACCGGCCCACGGTGGCGCGAACGAAGCCGCGCTGAAGATGCTCACGGAAATCGGCCGTCCTGAGCGCATTCCGGAATTCGTGAACCGCGCCAAGGACAAGAACGATCCGTTCCGCCTCATGGGCTTCGGCCACCGGGTCTATAAGAATTACGACCCGCGCGCCAAGATCATGCAGCAGACCTGCCACGAGGTTCTTACCGAACTCGGCATCAAGGACGATCCGCTACTGGACGTGGCCATCGAGCTGGAGCGCGTGGCGCTGCACGATGAATATTTCATCGAGAAGAAGCTCTATCCGAACATCGATTTCTATTCCGGCATCACCCTGAAGGCGATGGGCTTCCCCACCACCATGTTCACGGTGCTGTTCGCGGTTGCCCGCACGGTCGGCTGGATCGGCCAGTGGAAGGAAATGATCGAGGATCCGGGCCAGCGCATCGGCCGTCCCCGCCAGCTCTACACCGGCGCCGAGCGTCGCGACTACGTGCCGATGGCCAAGCGCAAGTGATGCACGCCGCGTGAGCCTTTCGAGGCTCGCGGCACCGCCTGGCGCCGGCGCTTCCTACCAAAAGAAACGCGGCCGAAGGGCCGCGTTTTTCGTTTTAAGGGGCGTCGTTTTAAGGGGCGTCGTTTGAAGGGGCGTTGTGTTTCAAGAAACCGCAAGGTCGCGCGCCACCACGGGGCGAGCAGCTTGGGCACACCGTCGGGACACGGCCGAAAACGCGGGATATCAGCGCCGGGCGGCGGCCGTGGCGAGCACCACCCGCGCGGCGCGCAGGCTCGGGGCCTCGTCCTCGGTACCGAAGATCTCATCCAGCCGCGCGAACGCCTCGATCTGCCGGTCCCGATCCGCGCCATCCTTCAGCAGCCGGCCCAGCGCGCCCGAAAGCCGCTCGGGCGTGCAATCGTGCTGGAGAAATTCCGGCACGATATTCTCGCCGAGGATGAGATTGGGCAGGATGACGCTGGGCAGCTTCAGGATATAGGGCGCGATAACCGCTTCCCACGCCGCCACCTTATAGGCCGCAACCGTCGGCACACCGGAAAGCGCCAGTTCCAGCGTCACCGTGCCGGACGCCGCGAGCGCGGCCCGCGCCGTACGGAACGCGGCATATTTTTCCTCCGCGTCGGTAACGACGCGCGGGTGCACCGGCCAGTCCGCAACCAGGGCCTCGACCATGGGCAGCAGGCGCGGAAGTGTGGGCAACACCACGTCCAGCGGGCGTTGGCTTGCAAGATGCCCGATCGCCTGTCCGAAAACCGCGCCCAGCCGCTCCACCTCGCTGCGCCGGCTGCCCGGCAGCACCAGGACCAGCGGCGGCTCATGGGCGGGACGCGCCGGTTGCGCCGCACTCGCCCGCAATTCGGCGAGCCGCTCCAGCAGCGGATGGCCGACATAAGTGGTCGGCGGCCCGCCAAGGCGCAGATGCACATCCGGTTCGAACGGCAGCAAGGCCATCAGATGATCGATGGACGGCCGCATGGCCTTCGCCCGGCCGGGCCGCCACGCCCAGACCGTGGGCGACACATATTTCACAATCGGGATCTGCGTATTGTGACGCCGCACCCGCGCGGCCACGCGATGGGTGAAGTCCGGCGCATCCACCAGCACCAGGACGTCCGGCGGAGCGGCGCAGATGGCCTCAACCGTCTCGCGCAGGCGCTTGAGGATGGTGGGCAGCTTGGCGAAGACCTGACCGAAGCCGATGGCGGTCAGATCGTCCATGGGAAACAGGCTCGCCAGCCCCGCCGCCTGCATGCGCGGCCCGCCGACCCCGGTGAAAACGACGCCGGCAGGCGCGAGCTGGCGCAGGCCCGCCATGACCGCACCACCCAGCATGTCGCCGGATTCCTCACCCGCCAGGATAAAAACGCGCAGCGGGCGCGCCGGCAGACCGGTGCTCACGCCCGCCCCCCCGGCGCGACGCCGAGCACGAACAGGCCTGCGGCATCGGCCGCGCGGACCAGTTCCTGCGGATCTGGAACAATGACCCCGCCGGCCTCGAAGGCGATTCCGGCAAGCCCGGCCCGCGCCGCGCAGGCGACGGTGCCGGGGCCGAGGGACGGCAGGTCCACCCGGCGATCCTGATCGGGCTTCGGCGCCTTCACCAGCACGCCCGCGCGCATGGGAAAGCGCAGCCGCCCGCTGGTGCGCAGGGCTTCATAGCGCGCCAGCACGGCATCGGTGCCTTCGGCGGCCTCCACGGCGGCGACGAAGCCGTTCACCACGATCACCCCCTGCCCCACATCGAACGGGCCGAGCGTGTGCACCACCGAAAGGCCGAGCTTGATATCGGCTTGCTGTTCGGCGCTCGGCTGGACATGGCCGAGCACGCCTTCCGGCAGCAGCAGCCCCGGCACCGCCTCGTGCGCGCCGATGAGGTGAAAGCCCTGCTCCGCCACGAGGCCCAGGACACCGGACAGTAGATGGTTATCGCCGCCGCGCAGCAGCCGCGCGACACGCGGCAGCAGGCGGATGGTGGTCCAATCCAGCCCGAGATCGGACAAGCGCGGGCGGGTGAGCGTTCCCACCATCACCACGTCGCGCACCCCGCGGGCGCGCGCCACGGCGGAGACGCTGCCGAGCGAACCGAGGCGGAACCAATGGTGGGGATAACGCTCCAGAGCCGGATCGGCGAAGCCCTTCATGAGCAGCAGCAGAACATCGCGCCCCTGGGCGCGCACCGCTTCCGCGACCGCCGCCGGGAATGCGCCGCCGCCGGCGACGATGGCCAGCGGCCCTTCCTGGACAGAAGTTGAGGCGTTAACACCGGGTGCGCCGCCGGCCGGGCCAAGGCCCTGCGCCTTCAGCCCGTGTTGTACCGGCGCACGGGTCACCGGCTCATTCCTCGTGCACGACGCCGCGCGCGGGCTGGCAGAGCGCGCGATTCTTGCCGGCGTCGATGAAATCCACAATCTCGCGTGCGAACGGCGAGGCCTCGGTCTGTTCGCGCAGCCGCGCGAGACGTTCCGCGAACACGCCGGCGCCGAAGAACAGATCGCGATAGGCGGCCCGCGCGGCATGCAGATCCGCCCGCGTGAAACCGCGCCGCTTCATGCCGATGGTGTTGAGGCCCACCAGACGCCCGGCCTGGCCGAGCACATAGGCATAGGGAATCACATCCTCGCGCACGCCGGTGATGCCGCTGACCATCACCTGCGCACCGATGCGGGTATATTGATGTACCGCACACAGGCCGCCGAGAAACACATGGTCGCCCACGTCCACATGGCCGCCGAGGGTGGCATTATTGGCGAAGATCACATGGTTGCCGACGTTGCAATCGTGCCCCACATGGGCGGCGGTCATCAGCATGCAGCCATCGCCGATGCGGGTCACGCCGCGCCCGCCGGCGGTGCCGATATTGACCGTCACATGTTCGCGGATCACGCAATCCATGCCGATGGTGAGCCCTGTGCGCTCGCCCTTATAATGCACGGACTGGGGCGGCGTGCCGAGCGAAGCGAAGGGATAAACCTCGGTGCGCGCACCGATGGTGGTCTGCCCCTGCACGTTCACATGGGAGATCAACCGGACACCGGCATGAAGCGTGACGTCCGCCCCGACGGTGCAGAACGGGCCAATCTGGACATCGTCGGCGAGGATGGCGCCGTCGGAAACACGCGCGAGAGGGTCAATCAGGGGCACATCAGAATCCGGTAATCATCGCGCCAAGGCGCGCCTCGGCGACAAGCTCGCCGCCCACTTTCGCCTCGCCGCGATACCACCACATGTTGCGGCGACGCGAGATCTTGGTCATGTGATATTCAAGCACGTCGCCCGGCACGACGGGACGGCGGAACTTGGCCTCGTCGATGGTCATGAAATAAACCAAGGGCGGTGGCTGGTCCGCCGGGCGCTCGGGCTTTGAGAGAATGCAGATCACGCCGGCGGTCTGCGCCATGCCCTCGATGATGAGCACGCCGGGCATCACCGGATTGCCGGGGAAATGGCCCTGGAAATGCGGTTCGTTGGCCGTGACGTTCTTCACGCCGACGCAGGAATTGTCACTGTCGATGCGCTCCACCCGGTCCACCAGCAGGAACGGATAGCGATGCGGCAGGCACTGGAGGATCTTTTGCAGATCGGCGCTCGCAAGCACCTTGCATTCGCTCTCGGCCGAAAGAGCCTCGGGGCTGCTGCTGGCGTCGCTCATTCGTCCCCCCCTTCATCGCTGCGTCGGGTGCTTGCCTGACCCAATTTCTTCAGCGCGGTCACTTCCCGAAACCATTCCCGCACCGGCTTGGCCGGCGATCCGCCCCAGCGCACGCCGGGCGGAACATCGTCTTTCACATTGGACGAGGCCGCGATCTGCGCCGCGTCGCCGATGCGCACATGGCCGATTACGCCCACCTGGCCGCCCAGCATGACAAAATCACCGAGGGTCGTGCTGCCCGAGATGCCGGTCTGCGAGACGATCACGCAATGGCGGCCAATCACCACATTATGGGCGATCTGCACGAGATTATCGATCTTGGTACCTTCGCCGATGACGGTATCGCGCAGCGCGCCGCGGTCGATGGTCGTGCCGGCGCCGATCTCCACATCATCCTGGATCACGACCCGGCCGATCTGCGGCACTTTGAGATGACCGCGCGGGCTCGGCTGATAGCCGAATCCGTCCTGGCCGATGCGCACGCCGCTGTGAAGAATCACGCGATTGCCGACCAGCGCATGAATCAGGATGGCCCCGGCGCCGATGGATGTCTCCCGGCCGATGCGCACACCGGCACCGATGACCGCATTGGCGCAGATCACCGATTGCGCGCCGATCTCGACGTCCGGGCCAATCACCGCGCCGGGATCGACAGTCACGCCGTCCTCGAGCCGGGCGGTGGGATGAATGAAGGCGCCGGGCGCAATGCCTTGATGGCCGAACACAGGTTGCGGCCGCAGCGCGGTGGCAAACAGGGAGCGGGTGACATTGACGAAGGCGAGCGCGGGACGCGGGGACACCAGCACGATCAGGCCGGCCGGCGCGCCTTCCGCGAGTTTCTCGGTCGTGATGCAGACGCTGGCCCGGGTCGCCTCGAATTCGCTGCGGTAGCGCGGCGCATCGAAGAAGGCCAGATCGCCCGGCCCGGCGTCGGCGAGGGTTGAGACCCCGCGGACAAGACAGCCTTCGGGCAGATCACCCGCGGGCAGGTCACCCGCCAGGGCGCGCGCTCCGCTCAGTGCCGCAACCTCCGCGAGGGTCAGCGGTGACGGCAGGGGGAAAAAGAGAGGATCGCTCATGATTTAGATACGCTGCGGGCGTCAGGCGGCAAGACCGCCGACGCCCGCATGAGAGGACAGGATTAGAACTTGGTGCCGCCCGAGAAGCGGAACGCCTGGTCCTTGTCGTAGGCTTGCTGGCTCAGAACCCAGGCATAGTCGAAGCGCAGGGGACCGAACGGCGACTGCCAGATCAGGCTCGCGCCCACCGAGGACCGGATGCCGTTATCGTCGAACACGCAGACATTGCCGGTCGCGTTCTGGGCACCCGCCGGGCAGGTGTACGGCGCCGGGGCACCCACAAAGGTGGTCTGGCCCTGATAGTCGAACAGCGAGCCAGCGTCCGCGAACACCGCCGCTTTCAGACCGATGTCCTTGGGCAGGAAGGCGAGCGGGAACTGAACTTCAGCCGACAGGCCCCAGTAGGACGTGCCGCCCAGGGAGTCCTGGGAGAGCGAGGCCATGTCGCGGGGGCCGATACCGTTCGGGGCGAAGCCGCGAACCAGATTCGGACCCATGAAGAAATTGTCCATGATCCGCAAATCCTGGTCGCCCCAGGCATTCACGTGGCCCGCCTGACCGTGCACCAACAGCACCCAGTCGCTGATCAGCGGATAGTAATAGCGGACGTCAGCCGAGGTACGGATGAAGTTCACATCGCCGCCGAGGCCAGCGAAATCCTGCTTCAATTCCGCATAAAGGCCGGAGGTCGGGTTGATGTTGCTGTCGAGCCCGTTGAAGGAGAGCGTATAGCCCGCCGCCGACGTGATGGTCGCACCTTGCGCCACCGCCTCGATGATCGCCCAGGACGCAGTTCCCGCGCAGGTCAGGAAGGGGTCGCCCCACACGGCGCAGTCGAGGTTGATCTCGCGCTGATAGAGGTTGTAGCGCAGCGCCAGCGTGATTTCGTCGGTGATCGGAAGACCGAAGCGGAAGCCTCCACCAAGTGTGTTGGTATTATAGGAGGTGTAGCTGGTCGCGCTGGTTTCCTTCCAATAGAAGTCGATGCCAGCCGAGAGCCGATAGCCGAGGAAGTAAGGTTCGGTGAAGGAGAATTCCGCGCCCTGGGCGTTCTGGCCGAAGGAGCCGGAAATCTTCACATACTGGCCACGGCCAAGGAAGTTCCTCTCGCCCAGAGAGACTTCGGCGATGAAGCCGTCCGAGGTCGAATAGCCGCCAGACACCGCGAACTCACCCGTCGGCTGGTCTTCCACATCCACCACCAGGATGATGCGGTCGGGCGCCGAGCCAGGCTCGTTGGTGATCTTGACGGACTTGAAGTAGCCAAGATTGCGCAGGCGGCGTTCGGCACGATCGACCATCACGCGGTTATAGGCATCGCCCTCGCCGATATCGAATTCGCGACGGATAACCCAGTCGCGGGTCCGGGTGTTGCCGCGCACCTCGATGCGCTCCACGTAAACCCGCGGCCCCTCTTCCACAACGAACAGCACGTTGATGCGCTTGTTCTCGAAGTCGCGATCGCCGCGCGGCCGCACCTGGGCGAAGGCATAGCCGCTCTTCGACACCTCGATGGTGACGTTCTCGACCGATTTTTCGACCAGCTCGGCGTTATAGACCTGCCCCTCGCTCATGCGCAGCGCGCTGCGCAGGTTGGCGGCCGGCACGTCGCGGATATTGGAGACCACATCCACCTTGCCGAAGCGATACTGCGCGCCTTCGTCCAATGTGAAGGTAATCACATAGCCGGCCGGTGAACCGCTGGTTGCGGGAACGAGCTCTGCATTGGCGGCGATGATGCGGAAGTCGGCATAGCCATTCTTCAAATACCAGCGACGCAGCAATTCCTGGTCCGCATTCACGCGATCCGGATCATAGACGTCCGTGGACTTGAGGAAGGAGAGCCAATTGGTGGTCGTCGTGGTGATCACGTCCTTCAGCTTGTAGTCTGAGAACGCCTTGTTGCCGACGAACTTAATTTCCTTGACGCCGACCTTCTCACCCTCGGTGATCTCGAACACCAGATCGACACGCCCATTGCCGCGATCGATGGTGACGGGATTGACCTTGACGTCGGTGCGACCGGCGCGGCGGTAAACCTCGATGATGCGCTGGGTATCCGCCTGCACCACGGCCTTGGACAAGGCACCGCGCGGCTTGGATTGGATCTCCGCCAGCAAGGCGTCGTCCTTGAGCTTCTTATTGCCCTCGAAGGCGATGCGATTGATCACCTCGTTTTCGGAGACGCGCACCACCAGCCGGCCGCCCTGGTGGGAGATGTTCACATCCGAGAACAGGCCGGTGGCATAGAGGGCCGCGAGGCCCTCGTTGATCTTGGCGGGCGAGAGCGACTCGCCTGGCTTCACCGCGAAATAGGACCGGATCGTCGCCGCGTCGACGCGGCGATTGCCTTCGACCACGATGTTCGAGGCGGATTGAGCGGCCGCGGGACCGGCGATGAGGATGGAACCGGCAGTCGTCGCCATCGCGGCGCTGAGCGCGATGCCGAGGACGGCGGCCAGTTTCACGATGACTCGGACCCGAGCAGTCATATGGCGCGCAACCTTGAATTCGTTGTTCTCAAACCCGGGCGCCTGGGCGCTCGGATTCTCACCGTCGAGGCGCTTGTACAGGCTTTTCCCCGCACTGCAAACGCCTGTCCCACCAGCGGCTTCCGCTTTTCCGCCGACCGTGGCCGCTGCGCCACGACTGGCCCCTTTTTCACATGGTGGCCAAGTGCAGCACGTCGTTCCATGTGGCAAAAACCATCAGCATCAACACAATGGCGAGGCCGATGCGAAAACCGATGTCCTGCGTGCGGGCACTGAGCGGCCGCCCGCGCACCGCTTCCACAGCGTAGAACAGCAGGTGCCCCCCGTCCAACAGCGGGATCGGAAAGAGGTTAAGAAGTCCGATGGAAACCGAAAGAACCGCAGCGAGGGATAGAAGCGCACCGATTCCATAGGTGGCTACCTGCCCGGACACCTGGGCGATGCGGATCGGGCCGCCCAGCTGATCGGCTGATTCCCGCCCCGCGATCAGGCCGCCGAGATAGTCGAAGGTGCGCGCGACCACGAACCAGGTCTCCTGCGCCCCCATGCCGATCGCTTCCACCGGGCCATAGCGGCGCGTGGTCACATCCGCGGCCGCGAGCGAACGGGAAATACCCAGCAACCCCATCTTGTGCGCATTCCCGAACGCGTCCTTCACCTCGCGCAATTGCGGGGTCGCGGTCAGCGAAAGCTCGGAACTGCCGCGCTCCACCTTGAAGCTCAAGGCTTCGCCGGCATTGGAGCCGACAATGCGCTGCATGTCGGCGAAGCTCTCCACGGGCGTGCCGTCAATGGAGAGCACCAGGTCGCCCGGTGCGAATCCAGCCTGCTCGGCGGCACTGCCGGCGGCCACCTGATCCACGCGCGGCGCCGTCACCTGGCGGCCGAACACCATGAAGACCATGGAGAAAATGACCACCGCGAGGATGAAATTGGCGATCGGCCCGGCCGCGACAATGGCGGCACGCCACGCGAGCGGCGCGTAAAAGAAGCTTTCCTTGCGCTCCTGCGGGGTCATCTGCCGCAGCTTTTCCGTGTTCGGCGTGCTCGCGGCGTCCTCGTCACCGAAGAATCGCACGTAGCCGCCGAGCGGCACAGCGGCGAGCCGCCAGCGCGTGCCGTGGCGGTCGTTGAAGCCGGCGATCTCCGGGCCAAAGCCCAGGGAGAAGGTCAAGACCCGCACGCCCGCGCGCCGCGCCACCCAGAAATGGCCAAGCTCGTGAAAAAACACCACCAGAGTCAGCACGAAAAGGAACGGCACCACATAGCCGAGGAGCGAGGTGCCCCAGGCGCCCAGACTCGCAAACACTTCCATCGTCCGTTCCTCGCGCGCGCCGCGCCGGCCCGTGGCGAAGCGCCGCGCAGCCGATGGCACCGAATGTTGGGCAAAGGCCGCGCCGCGCGGCCTTTGCGATCCACAGGAGATGAGGCCGAATGCCCCAGCGCAGAGCCTTAGGATGCCTTTGCGGCAAACTTAGGCAAGCGCGAAAGCGATCACCGGCCGCAACCGCACTCAGGCGACTGCCGCTGCGGCATATTTCGGCAGCAGCGACACCGCGACGCGGCGCGCCTGCGCATCCAGCGCCAAAGCCTCCGCCAGCGAGGCCGGCGAACCGCCGGCGGGTAGCGTCGCCAGCGTCTCCTCGACGACGGCCGCGATGCCGAACATGCCGATCGCCCCCTCAAGGAAGGCCGCGACTGCGATCTCGTTCGCGCCGTTGAGGATGGTCGGGGCGCTTCCGCCCGCTTCCATGGCTTCCATGGCGAGGCGCAAGGCGGGGAATCGCTCGAGATCCGGCGCCTCGAAAGTCAGCCGGCCCACCTTGGTGAGATCCAGCCGCCGACAAGAGGTTTCCAGCCGGTCGGGAAAGCCGAGGCAATGGGCGATGGGTACGCACATGTCCGGAATGGCCAGACCGGCGACCACCGATCCATCGCGGAACGAGACGAGGCCATGCACCACCGATTCGGGATGCACCACCGCTTCCAGCTGGCTGGCGGGAATCGCGAACAAATGGTGCGCCTCGATCAGCTCCAGCCCCTTGTTCATCAAGGTGGCAGAATCGATGGTGATCTTGGCGCCCATCGACCAATTGGGGTGCTTCAGCGCATCGGCGGCGCGGGCGCGGGCGATCTGCTCGCGCGGGGCGGTGCGGAACGGGCCGCCGGAAGCAGTGATGGTCACCCGCTCCACATCCGCGCGCGGCCCGGCGCCGAGCGCCTGATAGATGGCGTTATGCTCGGAATCCATGGGCAGCAAGGTGGTGCCGGTGCGCGCGGCCTCGGCGATGAAGAATGCGCCGGCCGCCACGAGGCATTCCTTGTTGGCGACCGCGAGCCGCCGACCGGACCCGAAGGCCGCGACCGTGGGCGCAAGGCCGGCAACGCCGGAAATGGCGGCGACCACGAGATTCGCCTCGCGCTGGGCCGCCTCGATGATGGCCGAAGGACCCGCGCCGCTTGCGATTCCCGTGCCCGCGAGCAGGTCGGCGAGTTCCGCGCCCTTGGTCGGATCGGCGATGGCGGCGAAACGGGCGTTGAGATCGCGCGCGACCTGCGCGAGGGCCTGCGGATCGCGCCCGCCTGCGATCGCTTCCACGCGATAGCGGCCGGGCGCTTCGCTCAGCACCTTCATCGTGCTGCGGCCCACCGAGCCGGTGACCCCGAGGATGGAAATGACGGTCATGGCGAAAGACCTACCACAAAAGCAGACCCGCCGCTGGGGCGAGGTCGTTGCGGGCAAAGCCGATCAGGCCTGCGAGCAGCACCGCGGCGAGAAATCCGTCCAGTCGGTCCAGCACGCCGCCATGTCCGGGAATGAGGCTTCCGGTATCCTTCACCCCGAACGCCCGCTTGAAGGCCGATTCGGCAAGATCGCCGGATTGCGCCACCGCGCTCAGGACAATGCCAAGCACCACCCACATTGGGCTGAACACGAGCCCCGCCGCGAGCAGCAGCGCGATTCCCGCCCCCATGCCGCAGAGCGCGCCGCCCACCGCGCCGGACCAGGTCTTGTTGGGCGAAAGGCGCGGCCACAGCTTGGGGCCACCGAAGGTGCGGCCGGTGAAATAGGCGCCGATGTCCGTGCTCCACACCACCGCATAGAGGAACAGCACGGCGACGAAGCCCAATTGGTCGGTATCGCGCAGCGCGACGATGGGCAGGCTGGCCACCGCCCCGCATAAAACCCCCGCTCCCGCCCAAAGGCGGCCGCGCGCGATCAGGATGGCGAGCACCGCGCCGGCAAGGCAGATCATCGTCGCCCCCGCGCCGGACCCGGTGGCGGCAAGCACCGCGCTCGCGGCCAGCACGGCCGCCCCGCCAATGGCGATCGACGGCAGGCGCGGCGTCACGCGTGCCACGGTGCCGCATTCGTAAACGATAGCGATGCCCGCGAGCGCCCAGATCAGCGCAAACGGCCAGCCGCCGAACCAGGTGATCGCCAGGACGAGCGGCGCCAAGATGGCGGCGGAAAGGGTGCGCGGGCCGAGGTCTTTTCCGCCGATCACGTGCGCACGCTGCCGGCGCGGGCGGCGATGCCGCCGAACCGACGGTCACGCCGGGCATATTCCTCGATGGCGCCCACCAGCGCGGCATGGTCGAACTCGGGCCAATAGATGGGCAGGAACACGAGTTCCGAATAGGCGCCCTGCCAGAGCAGGAAATTGGAGAGCCGCTGCTCGCCGCTGGTGCGCACGATCAGGTCCGGGTCGGGAATGCCGGCGGTGTCGAGGCGGGCGGTGATCATGTCCGCGCTGATGTCCTGTGGCCGGATCTTGCCGGCCACCGCCTCCGCAGCGAGGCGCGCGGCGGCGGCGGCGATCTCCTGCCGCCCGCCATAATTGAACGCCACCACCAGGGTGAGGCCGGTATTGTCCTTGGTGAGGGCTTCCGCCTCGTCCAGCAGCTGGCAGATGTCGCGGGCGAGCTCTGCCCGTTCGCCGATGATGCGGACCCGCACATTGGCGCTGTGCAGCTCGGCCAGATCGTGCCGGACGAACCGCTTCAGGAGGCCCATGAGGTCGGAGACCTCGCTCGCCGGA
The DNA here is from genome assembly GCF_043195105.2 of Roseixanthobacter finlandensis. NCBI lineage: Bacteria > Pseudomonadati > Pseudomonadota > Alphaproteobacteria > Hyphomicrobiales > Xanthobacteraceae > Roseixanthobacter > Roseixanthobacter finlandensis. Next base: position 2,985,183 of record NZ_CM195536.1, read on the forward strand.
CGCGACCAGTTCTCGCTGGAGAAGCTGTAGATGGTGAGATAGCGGATGCCGATCTCACGCGCCGCCCGCACGCACCGGCGCAGCGCCTCGAGCCCGCGCCGGTGGCCTTCGAACCGGGGCAGGTTGCGCGCCGTCGCCCAGCGCCCGTTGCCGTCCATGATGACGCCCACGTGCACCGGAATGCACGCGCCGCCCATGACTGGCGTCGCTGAGGCGCCGTTGCGCACCGACATGGCCCCTTCCCCCTTCATGCCATGCTCCTCAGACCGAGAGGATTTCCTTTTCCTTATGGGCGAGGGTCTGGTCCAGTTCGGAGATCACCTCGTCCGTCGCCTTCTGCACCTGGGTGGAGAAGCGCTCCAGGTCATCGGCGCTGATCTCGCTGTCCTTTTCGAGCTTCTTGAGCAGGTCCATGCCATCGCGCCGCACGTGACGCACCGAAACGCGCGCCGCCTCGGCATATTTATGGGCGACCTTCACCATTTCCTGGCGCCGCTCCTGGTTCAGCTCGGGAATGCGGATGCGCATCACCTGGCCTTCGGTGGAGGGGTTGAGGCCGAGATTGCTGTCGCGGATCGCCTTTTCCACGGCGCTGACCATGGAGCGGTCCCACACCTGCACGGAGAGCATGCGCGGCTCGGGAACCGAGACCGTCGCCACCTGGCTGATGGGCATGTGGGTGCCGTAGGCGTCCACCTGGATCGGCTCCAGGAGGCTGGCCGACGCGCGGCCGGTGCGCAGGCCGCCGAGTTCCTGCTTCAGCACGCCCACCGCGCCCTGCATGCGGCGCTTGAGATCGGCAAGGTCGAATGCGTCGGTGCTCATGGCAAATTCCTGTTCTTCATTTTCCCGGCGCGACATGCCGGTTCTGTCCTTCCCGCCCCGCCTGACGACAAGGCCGAAGGCCAAGGTCTCTGAAACCCGGGACACCCGGGAAATACGCGACACCCGCCGGGCGCCGCGCACCGGCGAGACGGCCGCCCCGCCGGCACCCGCTTGATGCAGACCGACAGACCACGACGCGTCGCTACTCCCGACTTAAGCCCTTAAGGCGCAACCACGGTGACGTGGCCTTCGCCCTTGGCGGCCGCCACGATGGCACCCGGCTCGCGAATAGAAAAGACGATTATCGGCAAGGCGGCTTCACGGGCAAGGGCGAACGCAGCGGCATCCATCACCTTCAGATCGTAGGCGAGCGCCTGATCATGGGTGAGGCGGTCATAGCGGCGAGCGTTGGGGTCGAGCTTGGGGTCGGCGGTATAGACGCCGTCCACATTGGTCGCCTTGAGAACGGCATCGCAGCTCAGTTCTGCCGCGCGCAGCACCGCGCCCGTGTCAGTGGTGAAGTACGGATTACCCGTACCGCCCGCCAGCAGCACGATCCGCCCCCGCCGCAGATGCCGCATGGCCGGCTGGCGGGCATAGGGTTCGCAGACGGTGGGCATGGGAATGGCGGACATGGTGCGGGCCGGTTCGCCGGCTGCTTCCACCGCCTGCTCCAGGGCGAGGCAGTTCATGACGGTGGCGAGCATGCCCATATGATCGGCGGTGGACCGATTGAGGTCCTCGCCGGCCACCCGCGCGCCCCGCAGGATATTGCCGCCGCCGACAACCACGGCAACCTCGCAGCCGAGCGCACGCACGGCCACGAGATCGCGGGCGATCCGCGTCACGGTCGGGGGATGGAGCCCGAACGGCTCCGGTCCCATCAAGGCCTCGCCGGAGACCTTGATGAGGACGCGGGGATAGGGAAGGTCGGACATGGCCCCCTCCCCCGCCCCGATCAGGACTGACCCGCGACTGTAGCGGCGACTTCGGCTGCGAAGTCGCTCTCTTCTTTCTCGATGCCTTCGCCGAGCGCGTAGCGCACAAACGCCGTGAGCTTCACCGGCGCGCCGACGCCGCCCTCGGCTTCCTTCAGCACCTGGGCCACTGACTTGGAGCCGTCATGCACGAACGGCTGCTCCAGCAGGGTGACTTCCTTGAAGAAGGTCTTGATGCCGCTTTCGGCGATCTTGTCCTGCACGTTGGCGGGCTTGCCCTGGTGCTTCTCGAGCAGGATCGCCTTCTCGCGGGCGACCACGCTCTCGTCGATGCCCGAGGCATCGAGCGCCAGCGGGCTCAGCGCCGCGACATGCATGGCGATCTGGCGGCCGAGGGTGGAGAGCTTCTCCACATCGCCCTTGGATTCGAGCGCAACCAGCACGCCGATGCGGCCGAGGCCCTCGGACACCGTGCCGTGCACATAAGACGCGATCACGCCATGCTCGACCTGGAGCTTGGCGACGCGGCGCAGCGTCATGTTCTCGCCGATGGTGGCGATCAGGGTCGCGAGCTTCTCGGACACCGTCACGCTCTCACCCGGGAAATGGGCGGCGGCCAGGGCTTCGAGCGAGCCGTCGGTGTTGAGGGCGATCTTGGCGGCTTCGCGCACGAACGCCTGGAAATCGGCATTGCGGGCGACGAAGTCGGTCTCGGCATTCACTTCCAGCGCGACCGCATAATGGCCCGAGGATTCCACCGAAACGAGGCCTTCGGCGGCCACGCGGCCGGCCTTCTTGGCGGCCTTGGCGAGACCCTTCTTGCGCAGCCAGTCGATGGCAGCTTCGATGTCGCCGGCGGTCTCGGTCAGAGCGGCCTTGCAGTCCATCATGCCGGCGCCAGTCTTGTCGCGCAGTTCCTTCACGAGAGCTGCAGTGATCGCGGCCATGCTCAGCTTCCTCTTTTTCTCATGCCACGGCCGGCAAGGGGGTGCCCAAGCCGGCCGCCGGGGCGCTTATCGCCCCTTCACTCAAATGACCTCCGGGGAAGGGATCACTCCACTTCGGCGGAGAACTCCTTCGCCTGGGCGATCCAGCCGTCGACGCGGCCGGGCAGACCCACTTCTTCACCGATGTGGTGCGCGTCCTGGGCATCCAGGCCGGCGATCTGGGTGAAGTGGAAGATGCCGAGATCGTTGAGCTTCTGCTCGATCTCCGGGCTCACGCCCGTCAGCTTCTTCAGGTCGTCGGCAACGCCGCGCGGACCGGAGAGGGGCTCGAAGGTGGACCACACGCTCAGCTCGGCGGGCAGGTCCTCGATCAGGGGCTCCTCGGCGGCGCCCACATCGCCGAAATCGCCGGCGCCGCGGGAAATGCCGTCGATGGCGGCGCGGGCGACCAGATCGCAATAGAGCTGGATCGCGCGGCCAGCATCGTCATTGCCGGGAACCGGGAAGGCGATGCCGTCGGGATCGCAATTGGTATCGAGGATGGCCGCCACCGGGATGCCGAGGCGCTGGGCCTCCTTCACGGCGATGTCTTCCTTGTTCGTGTCGATCACGAACAGCAGGTCGGGCAGGCCGCCCATGTCGCGGATGCCACCGAGGGCGCGTTCCAGCTTCTCCTTTTCACGGGAGAGCGTCAGGCGCTCCTTCTTGGTGTAGCCCGAGCCCGCCTCGGGGCCGGCCAGCATCTCTTCCAGCTTCTTGAGCCGGGCGATGGAATTGGAAATCGTCTTCCAATTGGTGAGCATGCCGCCCAGCCAACGGGAATTCACGAAATACTGCGCCGAGCGGCGGGCGGCGTCAGCCACCTGGTCCGCGGCCTGGCGCTTGGTGCCGACGAACAGCACGCGGCCGCCATTGGCCACCGTGTCGGACACGGCCTGAAGCGCGCGATGGAGCGCCGGCACGGTCTGCGACAGGTCGATGATGTGGATGTTGTTGCGGACGCCGAAGATATACGGCGCCATCTTGGGGTTCCAGCGGTGCGACTGGTGACCGAAATGCACGCCAGCTTCCAAAAGCTGACGCATGGAATAATCAGGAATTGCCACTTCTATTCTCCGGTTGAGCCTCCGCGGACGTACCCTCGGCCCGTCAGGGACGAAGGCACCGGATTGGCCAATTGGCCGACTGTCCGCGTGCGGAATGGCGCGGCTTATAGGCGAAGGGGGGCAAAAGGGCAAGGGCACCGCCGATTTTCGCCCTCCCCTTCCCAGGGAATCCGCTGGTTAAGTGAGATTTTCTCACCTGCACGCGGATTTTTCGCGTTTGCCCGCGCCCGGTCGCGGCGGCCAGCCTTGGGGCACATTCAACGCCAGCCCCAATGGAGCCGCCCATGTCGTCCCTGCACCCCGTCCTTTGCGACATTAGCGAGGGTATCGCCACCCTCACCCTCAACCGGCCGGAAAAGCTGAACGCCATCGATTATGCCCTCGCCGATGCGCTGCTGTCCTTCCTCGACACGCTGGAAACCGATGAGACCGTGAAAGCGGTGATTCTCACCGGTGCGGGGGAGAAGGCTTTCTCCGCCGGCGGCGACATTCATCAGTTTTCCCGCAGCGTGCGCCTCGGCCCGCTCGGCGCGGTGCGCGATTTCGTCAGGCGTGGCCAGACGCTGACCTCGCGGATCGAGGCCTTTCCCAAGCCCATCATCGCGGCGGTCAACGGCATCGCCTTCGGTGGTGGATGCGAGATCACGGAAGCGGCGCCGCTCGCCATCGCCAGCGAAACTGCGCTGTTTGCCAAGCCGGAAATCAAGCTCGGCATGCCGCCCACCTTTGGCGGCACCCAGCGCCTGCCGCGCCTCGCCGGGCGCAAGCGCGCGCTGGAGCTGCTGCTGACCGGCGACAGCTTCTCGCCGCAGCACGCCCTCGCGCTGGGCCTGATCAACCAGATCGTGCCGGCAGCCGAGCTCATCCCGGCGGCGCGGGCCTTGGCGCAGCGCATCATGCGCCACTCGCCCGTGGCGGTGACCAGCGTCCTGACGGCGGTGACGCGCGGCATCAACCAGACCATCGGCGAGGGTCTCCAGGTGGAAAGCGAGCAGTTCGCCCGCATGGTCCCGACCCACGACCTGCGCGAGGGCCTGGAAGCCTGGATCGAGCGGCGCCAGCCCCGCTACATGGGGCGCTGAGGCGGCGTCCCCGGCTGCGGGGCGGCGAGTTCGTCCCGCAGCCAGTTCCGGAACGCCGCCACCTCCGGCCGGTGCAGCGAGGCCGGATCGGCCAGCAGCCAATAGGCGGTGCGGGCCTCCACCGGCGGCCCGAGCACCGCCACCAGCCGGCCCGCTTCGAGATCCCCGGCAACGACCGGCAGCCGCCCCATGGCGACCCCAAGCCCTTGTGCCGCCGCCTCCCAGGCCAGATGGATGGAATCAAAGCGCAAGCCGCGCTCCAGATCGGGCACCGCGACCCCGCGCAGGGCCGCCCAGGCGCCCCAGTCCTCAGCCACGTCGGTCACATGCAGCAAGGTGTGGCCCGCCAGATCCGCGTGCGTCCGCACCGCGGCGGCGAGGCGCGGCGCGCACACGGGGACCAAGTGCTGCCGCACCAGCAGATCGGCGGAAACGCCCTGCCAGCCGCCCTCCCCCATGCGAATGGCCATGTCCACCCCGTCGCGCGGAAACTCGATCCTGCGGTGGGCGCTGTCGAGGCTCACGTCGATGCCGGGATGGCGGGCCTGGAAGCGGGAGAGATGGGGAATGAGCCAGCGCAGGCCGAAGGTGGGCGCAACACTCACGCTCAGCCGATCCGCCGGGCGGCGCCCCGGCACGGCTTCAGTGGCGGATGCGATTTGCGCCAGGATCTCCCGCACCCGCGGAAGATAGGCCTCCCCCGCCGGCGTCAGGGTCAATTGCCGGTGGCCACGGGCGAACAACGGCACGCCGAGCCAATCCTCAAGTCCCTGAACCCCGTGGCTCACCGCACTCGGCGTGAGGTTGAGTTCCTCCGCCGCAAGCTTGAACGAGAGGTGTCGGCCCGCCGCCTCGAACAGGCGCAGCGCGTTGAGCGGCGGCAGCCGATAGGCCATGGCCGGGGCGGCCCGCTCAGGCCGCTTCCACCGCGACCACGCCCGGAATCGCCTTGAGCGCCCCGGCGATCTGCGGCGAGACCGGATAGCGGCCGTCGAGGCGGATTTCGACCTCCGCCTTGCCCTGTTCCATCATCAAGATGAGGCTGACTTCGCCATCGCCCTTGCCGCCTGACAGGCGCTTGGCGATTCCCTCCAGGGGATCGACGGATTGCACGAAAATCCGCAGGCTCTTGTGATGCTTGGCGGTGGCCGCGTCGAGCCGCTCGCAGGTCTGGATGCGCACCCGCACGTCCTCGCCCTGAAGTTCGGCATTGACCATCATGAGGATGGGCGTGCCGGGCTCCAGCAGATCGCGATAATGGGCGAGCCCTTCCGAAAAGATCACCGCCTCGAAATGGCCGGACGGGTCCGAGAGCCCAACGATGCCCATGCGCGTGCCCGACTTGGTGCGCCGCTCCTGCTTGGACACCACGGTGGCGGCGAGTCGCCCCGCCGCCGCACCGGCGCGCACGCCGCGGGCAAAATCGCTGAACGGCTGCACCCGCAGCTTCTTCAGGGATTGCGCATAATCGTCCAGCGGGTGGCCGGTGAGGAAGAAGCCGATGGAATCATATTCACGCTGCAGGCGCTCCGCCGGCTCCCAGGGCGCGGCATCCGGCAAGGGCAGGTCGGCCTTCACCGGACCGGAGCCGAACATGTCGTTCTGGCCCAGCGCCCGCCCCTGCTCTTCGCGCGCGGCATGGGCGGCGATGGAATCGAGGGCGGCGAAGACCCGCGCCCGATTCTTCTCCAGCACGTCGAAGCAGCCCGCCGCCACCAGGCTTTCCAGGGTGCGCTTGTTGACCAGCTTGGCGGGCAGGCGGTCCGCGAAATCGGAAAGCGAGGCGAAGGGCTTCTGCGCGCGCGCCGCCACCAGTGCATCGACGGCATGCCCGCCCACGCCCTTGATGGCCGCCGTCGCATAGATGATCTTGCCGTCCACCACGGCGAATTCGCGGGTGGAGAGATTGATGTTGGGCGGCACCACCTCGATGCCGAGCCGCTGCGCCTCCTGGCGGAATTCCGCCAGCTTGTCGGTATTGCCCATGTCCAGCGTCATGGAGGCGGCGAGGAATTCCGTCGCATAATTGGCCTTCAGCCAGGCCGTCTGATAGGCGACCAGGGCATAGGCCGCCGCGTGGGATTTGTTGAAGCCGTAATCCGCGAACTTGGCCAGCAGGTCGAAGATCGTATCGGCCTGTGCCTTCGGCACGCCGCCTTCCTCGGCCCCGGAGACGAAGCGCTCGCGCTGTTTCTCCATCTCGGCGCGGATCTTCTTGCCCATGGCGCGACGCAGCAGGTCGGCTTCGCCGAGCGAATAGCCCGACAGCGCCTGCGCGATCTGCATCACCTGTTCCTGGTAGATGATGACGCCGAATGTTTCCTTCAGATAGGGCTCGAGCTTGGGGTGGATATAGTCCGGCTCCGCGCGTCCGTGCTTGCAGTCGCAATAGACCGGGATATTGGCCATGGGGCCGGGACGATAGAGCGCCACGAGGGCGATCAGGTCTTCCACCCGGTCGGCCTTCATATCCACCAGCGCGCGGCGCATGCCCGCGCTTTCCACCTGGAACACGCCCACCGTCTCGCCGCGTGCCAGCATGGCGTAGGTCTTGGGATCGTCGAGCGGGATCTTCGAGATATCGAGGTCGATGCCGCGCTGGTGCACCAGCTTCACGGCCTTCTCGATGGTGGTCAGCGTCTTCAGGCCGAGGAAGTCGAACTTCACAAGGCCCGCCTGCTCCACCCATTTCATATTGTACTGGGTGACCGGCATGTCGGACTTGGGATCGCGATAAAGCGGCACCAATTCATGCAAGGGCCGATCGCCGATCACGATGCCGGCGGCATGGGTCGAGGCGTGGCGGTTCAGCCCTTCCAGGCGAACGGCGATATCGAACGCGCGCTTGACCACCTCTTCCTCGGCCTGGGCGGCCTGAAGGCGCGGCTCGTCATGGATCGCCTGCTTCAGCGTGACCGGCGCGGCGGGGTTCTGCGGCACCAGCTTGCAGAGCTTGTCCACTTGGCCATAGGGCATTTCCAGCACCCGGCCGACGTCGCGCAGCACGCCGCGCGCCTGGAGCGTACCGAAGGTGATGATCTGCGCCACCTGCGCGCGCCCATAGCGCTGCTGGACGTAATGGATCACCTCGTCGCGGCGCTCCTGGCAGAAATCCACGTCGAAGTCCGGCATGGACACGCGATCGGGATTCAGGAAGCGTTCGAACAGCAGGCCGAAGCGCAGCGGGTCGAGATCGGTGATCTGGAGCGAATACGCCACCAGCGAGCCGGCGCCGGAACCGCGCCCCGGTCCCACCGGGATGTCATGCGCCTTCGCCCATTTGATGAAGTCCGACACGATGAGGAAGTAGCCGGGAAACTTCATCTTGGTGATGACGGACAATTCGTAGGCGAGGCGCTGCTCATAGACGGCGACCTCCAGGCCGGGCGCCGGCCCATGCTTGGCAAGGCGGGCGACAAGCCCTTCCTGCGCCTGCCGCTCCAGCTCCGCCGCCTCTTCCGCGAGCGGATCGCCATCGCCGCCGCCGGTGGTGAAGCGCGGCAGGATCGGCTTCACCGTGCGCACCCGGTAGGCGCAGCGCTGGGCGATTTCCACCGTGTTCGCCGTCGCCTCGGGCAGATCGGCGAACAGGGTGAGCATTTCCTCGCGGGTCTTGAAGCGATGGTCCGGGGTCAGGCGCGGGCGCTCGCCATCGGCCACCACCCGGCCCTCGGCGATGCAGCCGAGCGCATCATGGGCCTCATAATCGCCGTGCGAACCGAAGAACGGCTCGTTGGCGGCCACCAGCGGGAGCGCGCGGGAATAGGCCAGCTCCAGCAATTGCGGCTCGACGATGCGCTCGCGCTCCATGCCGTGGCGCTGGAGCTCCACATAGAGCCGGTCGCCGAACATCTGCGCCAGCATGTCGAGCCGCTCGGCGGCAAGGTCGCCATGCCCGCCGGCAAGTGCCCGGTCGATGGGGCCATTGGGGCCGCCGGTGAGCGCGATCAGCCCCTCGTTCGCCTCGCGCAGCCAGTCGAGCGAGATGCGCGATTCCTCGTCGCTCGGCGTCTCCATGAAGGCGCGGGAGACCAGCTTCATCAGGTTGCGCCAGCCGATCTCGCGCGCGGCCAGCAGGACTAGGCGCGGCTTCTTGGGCGGCAGGGCGCCGCGCGGGCCGGGCGCTTCCACGAGGTCCACCGCCAGCGAACATCCCATGATGGGCTGAATGCCGGCGCCCGCCATTTTCTCCGAGAATTCCAGCGCGCCGAACAGATTTCCGGTGTCGGTCAGCGCCAAAGCGGGCTGCGAGTCGGCTTTGGCCAGATCGGCCAGCTTGCCGATCGAGAGCGCGCCCTCCAGCAGCGAATAGGAGGAATGGACGTGGAGATGGACAAAGCCGGGAGTGCGCATGGATCTTCCAGGGGGCGATACGCGCGGACGCCGCGCACGAGTCGCAATGTCGTATCGTACCCCAGATGGGACGCTCGGCGAGCCGCAGCAAGTTCAACTTTCCATTTGCCTCCAACGCATGATCCACGACAGTTCCCCGCGCGTTTCCTGAACGGGGCATCACCATGCGGGGCTTCATCGGCAGCTGGCAGTTCTGGGCGCTCGGCGCGGCCCTATTCGCGGCGCTCACCGCCATCTTCGGCAAACTGGGGGTCAGCGCCGTTCACAGCGATCTGGCAACCCTCATCCGCACCATCGTCATTCTCGCCATCATCACGCTGATGGTCGTCGCCGGGCAGGCGTGGCAGCCGCTCGATACCATCTCGGCGAAGACCTGGCTGTTCCTGGTGCTGTCCGGCAGCGCCACGGGCGCGTCCTGGCTGTGTTATTTCCGCGCCCTGCAAATCGGCGAGGCGGCGAAGGTGGCGCCGCTCGACAAGCTCAGCGTGGTGATGGTCGCCGTGTTCGGCGCGCTGTTCCTCGGCGAGCGACTCTCGCTCATAAATTGGGCCGGCGTCGCGCTGATCGCCGCCGGCGCCATCCTGGTCGCCCTGCGCTGATCCGCCGAGCGGCGCGACCCGTGTGGCGGGCCGGAGCGAAGGCCTGTCCCGGGCGAGGCGGCGTGCGGCCGAAATCGGCGCCGAACTTTCATCGAATTCGCGGCTTCATCGGGCCGAGGAGCGCGGAGACGAGCCCCTAAACCGAAGTTTCTCCGCGCTAAGTTATTGTTTCACGTGAAACATTTTGCGCGGGGCGCCTAGTCCAGCTCGACAATCCGACCGTCTATCACCGTGACTCGCCGATGCATGCGCGCCGCCAATTGCAGATTATGCGTGGCAATGATGGCGGCGACCCCGGTGGCATGGACCAGTTCGGCGAGAGCGGAGAACACATGGTCCGAGGTCTTGGGATCGAGATTGCCGGTCGGTTCGTCCGCCAGCAGCAGGCGCGGCGCATTGGCGAGGGCGCGGGCGATGGCGACGCGCTGCTGCTCGCCGCCGGACAGCTCCGACGGGCGATGGGTGAGGCGATGGCCGAGGCCGAGATAGCCCAGCAGATCCTTCGCCCGTGCGGCGGCGTCCTTCTTTGACAGGCCGCGGATCATCTGCGGCATCATCACGTTTTCCAGCGCCGAGAATTCCGCCAGCAGATTATGGGATTGATAGACGAAGCCCACATGCACCCGCCGCATGCGGGTGCGCTCGCGGTCGGGCAGTTTCACCGTGGGCTGCCCGTCGATGAAGACCTCGCCCTCGTCGGGATGCTCCAGCAAGCCCGCCATATGCAGCAGGGTGGATTTACCCGAACCGGAAGGCGCCACCAGCGCCACCGACTGGCCACGCTCGACCACGAGATCCGCCCCGCGCAGCACCTCGATGGTGCCCGCACCCTGAACGTAGCGCCGCCCCACGCCGGCAAGCGCAAGGGCGGCCGGATTGGGCTCTGTCTGGAAGGGAGAAATCGCCATCACTCGTATCTCAACGCTTCCACCGGATCGAGCCGCGCGGCCCGCCAGGAGGGATAAAGGGTGGCGAGCAGCGACAGCACAAGCGCCATGACCACGACCGCGGTTGTTTCCCCGGCATTCATCTCCGCCGGCAGGCGGCTGAGATAATATAGCTCCGGCGAGAACAACTCCGTGGACGTGAGATAGGAGATGAAGCGGCGGATTTCCTCGATGTTCAGGCACACCAGAACCCCGAGCCCCAGCCCCACCATCGTGCCCACCACGCCGATGCTGGCGCCGGTGATGAGGAACACGCGCATGATCGCCCCTTGCGTCGCGCCCATGGTGCGCAACACCGCGATATCGCGCCCTTTGTCCTTCACCAGCATGATGAGGCCCGACACGATGTTCAGCGCGGCCACCAGCACGATCAGCGTGAGAATGAGGAACATCACGTTGCGCTCAACCTGGAGCGCATTGAAGAAGGTGGCGTTGCGCTGGCGCCAGTCCACCAGATAGACCGGCCGCTCCGCCGCCGCCTGGATCGCCGGCTTGAGGATCGCCACGTCATCGGGGTTGTCGATATAGACCTCGATGGCGTTCACATCGTTCGGTCGGTTGAAATACGCCTGCGCCTCCGGCAGCGGCATGAAGAGAAAGGCGCTGTCGTATTCCGACATCCCGATCTCGAACACCGCCGCGATCTTATAGACCTTGATGCGCGGCGACGTGCCCATGGGCGTCACCGCGCCACGTGGCGCCACCAGTGTGATGTTGTCGCCGGCGCGCAGCGCCAATTGGTCGGCGAGGCGCTTGCCGATCGCCACGCCCTGCCCCTTGTCGAAGCCTTCCAGGCTGCCCTGGCGGATATTGTTCGCGATCGAGGGCAGGCCGCGCAGGTCCTTTTCCGAAAGCCCGCGCGCCAGAACGCCGCTGGCATTATAGGGCGAGGAGGCCAGCGCCTGCCCTTCCACCAGCGGCACGGCAAGCCGCACGCCGTGGAGCTTGGCAATGCGATCCGCCACCGCGATATAATCGGTCAGCGGCGTTTCCAGCGGCTGCACCAGCAGATGCCCGTTGAGGCCGAGGATCTTGCCGAGCAATTCCTGGCGGAAGCCGTTCATCACCGCCATCACGATGATCAGCGTCGCCACGCCGAGCACGATGCCGAGGAACGAAAAGCCGGCAATCACCGAGATGAAGCCTTCCTTGCGGCGTGCCCGCAAGTAGCGCAGGGACAGCATCCATTCGAAGGCCGAGAACGGCCGCGTGCCCGTCGGTTCTTCCGAGCGGGCCGCAGAAGCTGGAGCCATGCGCTGGCCTCCTGTCATTTCTTGAGCCTTTCATAGGCGTCCGCGATGGACATGAGTTCACGCGAGCCGTCGGAGCGGCGCTTCAGTTCGACCTTGCCCTCGGCGAGGCTCTTGGGTCCCACCAGGATCTGCCACGGCAGACCGATGAGATCGGCTGTGGCGAATTTCGCCCCGGCCCGCTCTTCGGTATCATCATAGAGCACGTCGACCCCGCTGGCGGTGAGCTTCGCGTAAAGCTCGGCGCAGGCGCCATCGACCGCGGCATCGCCCACCTTGAGGTTGAGGATGCCCACCTGGAACGGCGCCACCGCATCCGGCCAGATGATGCCGTTCTCGTCATGGGACGCTTCGATCATCGCCGCCACCAGCCGCGAGGGCCCGATGCCGTAGGAGCCCATGTGGATCGGATGCTCGGCGCCGTCCGGCCCCTGCACCTTGGCGCCGAAGGGATCGGAATATTTGGTGCCGAAATAGAAGATGTGCCCCACCTCGATGCCGCGCGCGGCCATGCGGCGCGCCTCGGGGATCGCGGCGAACGCGGCTTCGTCATGCTTTTCGGAGGTCGCGGCGTAGAGCTTCGTCCACTGGTCGAACACGCCCTGGAGCTGGGCCGCATCGTCGAAATTCACGTCGGCGGCCGGCGGGGCGAGATCCAGATAATCGGCATGGCAGAACACCTCGCTCTCGCCGGTGGAGGCGAGAATGATGAATTCATGCGAGAGATTGCCGCCGATCGGCCCGGTATCGGCCACCATGGGAATCGCTTTCAGCCCCATCCGCGAGAAGGTGCGCAAATAGGCGACGAACATCTTGTTGTAGGAATGGCGGGCGCCTTCCGCATCGAGGTCGAAGGAATAGGCATCCTTCATCAAAAACTCGCGCGAGCGGTAAACGCCGAAGCGCGGGCGCACCTCGTCGCGGAACTTCCACTGGATATGGTAAAGGTTCAGCGGCAGGCTCTTGTAGGATTTCACATAGGCCCGCACGATCTCGGTGACCATTTCCTCATTGGTCGGGCCGAACAGCATCTCGCGATCGTGACGGTCGCGAATGCGCAGCATCTCCTTGCCGTAGTCGTCATAGCGCCCGCTCTCGCGCCACAGGTCCGCCGACTGGATGGTCGGCATCAGCATTTCATTGGCGCCGGCGCGGTTCTGCTCTTCGCGGATGATGTTGCAGATCTTGGTCAGCACCCGGTGACCGAGCGGCAGCCAGGCATAGATGCCCGCGCTCTCCTGCCGCACCATGCCGGCGCGCAGCATGAGCCGGTGCGAAACGATCTCCGCCTCCTTCGGAACTTCACGAAGGATGGGCAGAAAATAGCGGGACAAGCGCATCTGGATAACTCTGCGGCTGGACGTTTCAAAAGCGTGGCGGAGAGAAAGCGGAACGGTTGGCAAAATACAAGCCCGCCCCGCCCACATCCGTGCTGCGACGCAACAAATGATCTATTGCGGCGCAAGGATGACAAAGGCGTAAATCTTGTTCTACTTTGAGCACGCCAAAAGAAAGGGGACCGCCATTGCGCCCAAGCGGCGCGATGGGGAGGGTCCGGGTCTCGGGAGGATCATCAACAACAAGCCGACCGACGACCGTCAAAGATGGCGCGCGCAATTCGGGAACGGCAGCACTGAAGGATCGAGCGGCTGCACCCGCGGCGAACCAGAATAAGGTGCATTAAAACGTGAAAAAGGCGAGACCTCGGTCTCGCCTTTCTTTTTTCATCCGCAGGGCCGGCGCCACTTTCCCGAAGATCGGCTTCCCCGAATCTCCCGGCACCGCGCGAATCTGCCGGCGCCCGGCCCTTCACTCGTCGCTGGTGCTGAACGGCATGGGGAAATCCTCCAGCGTGAGGATGCCGTTCATCACGATATAGAACAGCCCGAACGTGACGATGGCCGCCACAAGTGTGGTGGCCGCCACCTTGCGCATCAGGAAAGGCCGCGTCGGCGCACCGGGATCGGTGCCGGGATCCACGTCACCCGCTTCCGCCTGCGAGCGCACGCCGAACGGAAGTATGGCGAACAGCACCGTCCACCACACGATGAAATAGATGGCGAGTACCGATCCGATCTTCACGCGCTTCGCGTCCTCACGCCTGTTCCAGCTCCACCAGCGTCCCGTTGAAATCCTTGGGGTGCAGGAACAATACCGGCTTGCCGTGGGCGCCGATTCTCGGCTCCCCGGTGCCGAGCACCCGCGCACCCGTCGCCTTCAGCTGCTCGCGTGCCGCGAGGATGTCCTCGACCTCGTAGCAGATGTGGTGGATGCCACCGTCCGGGTTGCGCTCCAGGAACTTCAAAATTGGCGAATCCGCGCCGAGCGGCTCCAGCAGTTCGATCTTGGTGTTGGGCAGGTTGATGAAAACCGTGCTCACGCCATGCTCGTGCTGCGGCACGATCTCGGAGACATCCGCCCCGAGCGTGTCGCGATAGAGGGCGGAGGCCGCCGCAATGTCGCGCACCGCAATGGCCACATGATTGAGCCGGCCGATCATGAACCCCTCCTGAAGCACCGTTGAGCCGCGGACCCGCCTGACACGCCGCAGGCCCTATCAAACTTCGAGAATATGCACGTGGCAAACCGGCTTTTTGCCCCACAGGCCATTCACCGCAGATCGCACCGCGCGTTCAATGGTCTCGGCAAGGGCATCGGGATCACGGCGGCGGGCCCGTGGCAGGCCGTTCATGGTGGCGACCACCGTGTCGAACACGTGATCGAGCATGTCGATGCCGCCCTCCCCGCGCTCGGGAATGCCGGTCAGTTCCAGCGCGGGCTCCCCAACGAGGGCGCCCTTCTGGTCGACCGCCAGAGCCACCGAGACCACGCCCACGAAACCGAGGCGCCGGCGCTCCGGGATGGTCTGGGCGGTATCGGCCACCAGCAAGCGCCCATCCTTATAAAGACGGCCGAAGGGAATATCGTCCACGCGCTCGGCCGGACCCGGCGCAAGACGAATGACATTGCCATCGTAGCAATTCACCACTTCCGGCACGCCCAGGCGACGCGCGAGGGCGGCATGCTCGGCCAGATGCAGGGGCTCGCCATGCACGGGTATGGAGACCTGCGGGCGCACCCAGCCGTACATCTGCTCCAGCTCCCCCCGGCGCGGATGGCCGGAGACGTGAACCAGGGCGTCGCGATCGGTCATCACCCGCACGCCGCGCTTCACCAGGCCGTTGATGACGGTGTTCACCACCTTCTCATTGCCCGGAATAGTGCGGGAGGAAAAGACCACCAGATCGCCCTTGGATAGCGCGATCTCGGGATGATCGTCCGTGGCGATCCGGCTCAAGGCCGCCCGCGGCTCGCCCTGCGAGCCGGTGAGAAGGGCCACGACCTTGTCGCGCGGCAAATAGCCGTAGGCGTCGGCGCCGCGAAATGGCGGAATGCCGTCCAGCATGCCGTGCTCGCGGGCAACCCCGATCACCCGTTCCATCGCGCGCCCCACGACCACCACTTCGCGATCAGCCGCCAGCGCCGCCTCGGCGATGGAGCGCACGCGCGCCACGTTGGACGAGAATGTGGTGAAGCAGATGCGGTGCTTGGCGGCCGCAACGATTTCCTTGAGCGTCGCCCCGACATCGGCCTCCGAAGGGGAAACACCGTCGCGGATGGCGTTCGTCGAATCGCAGATGATGGCGCGCACGCCCTCATCGCCCAGCGCACTCAGCCGAGCGACATCCGTGACCGAGCCGACCACCGGGGTCGGATCCAGCTTCCAGTCGCCCGTATGCAGAACCAGCCCGAGCGACGTGCGGATCGCCACCGCGTGGCTATCGGGAATCGAATGGGCGACGGGAATGAATTCCACCTCGAACGGGCCGATGGAAATCCGCGCGCCCGCCCGCACCACATTGACCGGAATGTTCGGTGCGCCCGGTTCGCCCCAGCGCTTGGCCTCCAGCAGGCCGGCGGTGAAGGCCGTGGTGTAGATCGGGCATTTGAGGCGTGGCCACAGGTCGATCACCGCGCCGACATGGTCCTCATGGCCATGCGTGAGGATGAGACCGACGATGTTCGCCTTTTCCTTTTCCAGGAAGCGAATATCGGGCAACACCAGATCCACGCCCGGCGCCTCGTCCCCCGCGAAGCTCATGCCGAGGTCCATCATCAGCCATTTGCGGGCGCGACGCGGACCGAAACCGTAAAGACCAAGATTCATGCCGATCTCGCCCACCCCGCCCAGGGGTGCGAAGACCAGCTCGTTCTGTTCCGCCATGTGACCTATCATTCCGCCTTCGGCAGGGAGACATCGCCGGCGGTGATGATCTCTGCAATTCCGTCCCGCCGCCGCAACATCATGGCGCCGCGGGCATCGATGCTCTCGAAACGTCCCGTCACTTCCCGCTCGCCGATGCGCACGCTCACCGTATCGCCGATGGCGAGGGCATGGCGCATCCAGTCGGTGCGGACCGAGGGAAAGCCGTTGCCGCCATTCCATTGGTTGAGGCGCACCGCCATGGCCCGATCCAGGGCTTCCAGCACGCGATCAGGCGCGGTGGGCGCACCCACCGCTTCCAGGCTGGTGGCGCGATACGGCAGGTCTTCGGGGTGGTGAAGGCAGTTGACGCCGAACCCGATGACCGCCGCCGGGCGCCCCGCCGCGTCGGTGCCGCCTTCCACCAGGATGCCGGCAAGCTTGCCGCCGTCCAGGATGAGGTCATTGGGCCATTTCAGCTTGAGCCCTTCGGTCGTCAGCAATGGCGCGGCAGCCAGCACGGCATCGCGCAGCGCCAGGCCGGCAACGAAGCAAAGCTGAGCCACATGCGCCACCGGCGCCGGATTCGGCAGAACCAGGGTCGCAAACAGATTGCCGAGTTCGCTCGTCCAGGGCCGCCCGCGCCGCCCGCGCCCCGCGCTCTGAATGTCGGCCACCAACCAAACCGGCATGGCCTCGCCACGGCCGAGCCGCGCGAGACCTTCCGCGTTGGTGGAGCCGATCTCCGTGAATCGGACGATGGGAATCGTGGAGCTTTGGAAACGCTGCGCCGCCATAGTTCAGAAAAGTGCCCGGGCGGCCACACCGGCCGCGTTGATCAGCGGCGAGGGATAAACGAAATAGAAGATGGTGAACAGACCGGAAAGCCCCAGCACCGCCTTCAGTTCACCGGGCATGGGGTCGAAGGCTTCCGCCGGCTCGTCAAAATACATGATCTTGACCACCCGGAGGTAATAATAGGCACCTACCACCGAGGCGAGTACGCCGATCACCGCGAGGCCATAGAGGCCCGCCTCGATAGCCGCCAGGAATACGTAATATTTCGCCAGGAACCCGGCCAGCGGCGGAATGCCGGCGAGCGAGAACATCAGCCCGCCCAACAGCAGCGCCATCATCGGATTGGTCCGCGCGAGCCCGGCCAACTCGTCCACATTCTCGACCGCATTGCCGTTGCGGCGCATGGCGAGCACGCAGGCAAAGCTGCCCAGGGTCATGGCAACATAGATCGCCATATAGATCAGCACACCGCGAATGCCCTGCGGGGTCGCGGCCGCGAGGCCCACCAAGGCAAAGCCCATGTGGCCGATGGAGGAATAAGCCAGCAGGCGCTTGATGTTGCGCTGGCCGATGGCGGCGAACGCGCCGAGCACCATCGAGGCGATGGAGACGAAGGCGATGATCTGCTGCCAGGAATGGGTGATGTGCGGGAAGGCTTCGGTGGCAACGCGCAGGAACACGGCCATGGCCGCCACCTTCGGGGCGGTGGCGAAGAAGGTCGTGACCGGCGTCGGCGCGCCTTCGTAAACGTCCGGCGTCCACATGTGGAACGGCACGGCCGAGACCTTGAAGCACAGGCCGGCGAACAGGAACACAATGCCGAACACCAGCCCGATGGTCGGCGTCGTGGCAGCCGCGGCGATGGCACCGAAATTCACCGAATCGGTGAAGCCATAGATCAGCGAGGCGCCGTAGAGCAGCATGCCGGACGACAGGGCGCCGAGAACGAAATACTTCAGGCCCGCCTCGGTGGACCGTATCGAGTCCCGATTGTACGCGGCCACCACATAGAGCGAGAGGCTCATCAGTTCGAGGCCGAGATACAGCGCGATCAGATCGCCCGCCGAGACCAGCATGCACATGCCGAGCGTGGCGATGAGGATGAGCACCGGATATTCGAACTTGCTTTGCCGCTCGCGGTTCAGCCAATGCACCGACAAAATCAGTGACACAAGGGCGCCGAGGATCGCGAGCGCCTTCATGAAGCGGCTGAAATCGTCGATCACGAGGCTGCCGCCGAACGCCGAGAGGGTAGTGTGCGGCGCCACCAGCACGAGGATGCCGGCGGCGGCGAGCACCGCGATGGCGAGGCCGTTCACCAGATTGGCGGCCGCTTCGCCGCGGATCGCACCGACCAGCAGCAGCACGATCGCCGAAACGGCGAGCGTGACTTCGGGAAGAACGGCGCCGAGCGGAGGCAGGGACGACATCGGGCGACCTCGGGTCAGAAGCTGAACATCAGCGTGGCGGTTTTCACCGCCGACGCGACAGTATCGGTACGCGCAACCACCGCATTCACCGCCGTGGACGTCATGTCCAGGATCGGCGCCGGCCAGAAGCCGAACAGAATGGTGATCACCACGAGCGGAACGAGGATCACAATCTCGCGCGGGCCAAGATCGAGGATGCCCTTGAGATTGTCTTTTTCAAGCGGCCCGAAGATCACGCGCCAGTAGAGCCACAGGGCATAGGCGGCCGAGAAGATCACACCCGTCGCCGCGAAGAAGGCGATCCAGCTGTTGCGCTCGAACGCCGCCAGCATGGTGAGGAACTCGCCGACGAAGCCGGAAGTGCCGGGCAGGCCCACATTGGCCATGGTGAAGATCATGAAGGCGGTCGCATAAAGCGGCATGCGCTTCACCAGCCCGCCATAAGCGGAGATGTCGCGGGTATGCATGCGGTCGTAAATGACGCCAACGCAGAGGAACAGCGCGCCCGAGACGAAGCCGTGCGAGATCATGAGGAACATGGCGCCCTGGAGCCCCTGCTCGTTCATCGCGAACAGGCCCATGGTGACGAAGCCCATGTGCGCGATGGACGAATAGGCGATCAGCTTCTTGATGTCAGTCTGCACCAGCGCCACCAGCGAGGTGTAGATGATCGCCACCACCGACAGCGTGAACACAAGGGGCGCGAACAGATGCGAGGCATCCGGGAACATCGGCAGCGAATAGCGGATGAAGCCGTAGCCACCCATCTTCAGCAGCACGCCCGCCAGGATCACCGAGCCGGCCGTGGGCGCTTCCACATGCGCATCGGGCAGCCAGGTGTGCACCGGCCACATGGGCATCTTCACTGCGAACGAGGCGAAGAAGGCCAACCAGAGCCATGTCTGCATCCCCACCGGGAAGCCGTGGGTCATGAGCGTCGGCACGTCGGTGGTGCCCGCCTGCCAATAGATCGCCATGATGGCGAGCATCAGCAGCACCGAACCCGCCAGCGTGTAGAGGAAAAACTTGAAGCTCGCGTAAATACGGCGCGGGCCACCCCAGATGCCGATGATGAGGAACATCGGGATCAGCGAAGCTTCGAAGTAGAAGTAGAATAGAACCAGATCGAGCGCGCAGAAGGTGCCGACCATCAAGGTCTCAAGCACCAAGAACGCGATCATATATTCCTTCACCCGCTTCTTCACGCTCTCCCAGCTTGCCAGGATGCAGAACGGCATGAGGAAAGTGGTGAGGATGACCAGCGGCAGGGAAATGCCGTCCACGCCCATGTGATAGGCGGCGATATCGCCCAGCCACGGATGCTTCTCGACAAACTGGAAGCCCGCCGCCTTGGAGTCGAAGCCCGGCAGCAGCAGCAGGGACACAATGAAGGTGACGAGCGTCGTCCACAGCGCCACCCAGCGGGCGTTGCGAGCGGACACCAAGTCGTCACCCCGGACCACCAGGATGAACAATGCCCCCACCAAAGGCAGGAACGTGACGACGGAGAGGATGGGCCATGTGGTCATCGTCACACTCCGGCGAACATGAACCAGGTGATGAAGGCGGCGACGCCGATCAGCATCACGAAGGCATAGTGATAGAGATAGCCGCTTTGCAGACGCACGACCGAGGCGGTCACGTCCAGCACGCGGGCGGAAATCCCGTCCGGCCCCATACCGTCGATGATCCGGCCGTCACCCTGTTTCCAGAGCACGCGGCCGATCCACAGGACGGGGCGGATGATGATGAAATTGTAGATCTCGTCGAAGTACCACTTATTCAGCAGGAACTGGTACAGCGCGTCCTGGCTGCGGGCGAGCGCCACCGGCACCGACGGATCGAGCACATAGAACCAATAGGCGACGAGGAAGCCCAGCGCCATCATGACCGTGGGCGCATAGGCCGCCCAGCCGGGGATATCGTGCATCTCGTGCAGAATGTGATTTTCCGCCCCCATAAAGATGGATTGGCGGAAGAAGTCCTGCACGTGGTGGCCGACGAAGTCGCCGTAGAACACCATACCGGCAAACACCGAGCCGACGGCGAGGACGCCGAGCGGAATGGTCATCGCCAGCGGCGATTCATGTGCATTTTCGTAATGATGATGGTCGTGGGGATGACCGTGGAAGGTCATGAACACGAGGCGCCAGGAATAGAAGGAGGTGAGCGCGGCGGCGGCCACGGTCATCACCCAGCCGTAGAGCGCGAAGCTGTTATCGCTGGCCCAGGCGGCCTCGATGATCGCGTCCTTGGAATAATAGCCCGCGAAGAAGGGAAAGCCCGTGATCGCCAGCGTCCCGATCAGCATCATTGCATAGGTGAAGGGGATCTTCTTATAGAGCCCACCCATGTGGCGCATGTCCTGCTCGTGGTGCATCGCATTGATGACCGAGCCGGCGCAGAGGAACAGCAGCGCCTTGAAGCAGGCATGGGTGAAAAGGTGGAAGATGCCGATCGAATAGGCCCCCGCCCCCATGGCCACGAACATGTAGCCGAGCTGGGAACAGGTGGAATAGGCGATCACCTTCTTGATGTCGTTCTGCACCAGGGCCACCGTGGCCGCGAACATCGCGGTCGTGGCGCCCACCAGCATCACCACGCTCAGTGCGGTGTGCGAGAGCTCGAAGATTGGCGACATGCGCGCCACCATGAACACCCCGGCCGTCACCATGGTCGCGGCATGGATGAGGGCGGACACCGGGGTCGGGCCCTCCATCGCGTCCGG
Organism: Roseixanthobacter finlandensis; assembly: GCF_043195105.2. Taxonomy (NCBI): domain Bacteria; kingdom Pseudomonadati; phylum Pseudomonadota; class Alphaproteobacteria; order Hyphomicrobiales; family Xanthobacteraceae; genus Roseixanthobacter; species Roseixanthobacter finlandensis. Next base: position 3,006,390 of record NZ_CM195536.1, read on the forward strand.
CAGCCAAGTGTGAAGCAGGAACTGGGCCGACTTACCCATTGCGCCGACAAACAGCAACAGGGCGATCACAGTCGGTGCATCCCAAGCATGGCCGAGGAAATTGATGCTCTTGCCGACCAGCGAAGGCGCCTGGGCGAAGACCGCGTCGAACGTGACGGAACCGGTCATCACGAACACGGCGAAGATGCCGAGCATGAAGCCGAAGTCGCCGACACGGTTCACCACGAAGGCCTTCATCGCCGCCGCGTTCGCCGAGGGCTTCTCATACCAGAAGCCGATCAGCAGGTAGGAGGCAAGGCCCACGCCCTCCCAGCCGAAGAACAGCTGGACCAGATTGTCCGCCGTCACCAGCATCAGCATGGCGAAGGTGAACAAGGAGAGATAGGCGAAGAAGCGCTGGCGGCTCGGATCCTCGTGCATGTAGCCGATGGAATAGAGGTGAACCAGCGAGGAGACCGTGGTCACGACGATCAGCATGATCGCCGTCATGGTGTCGATGCGGAACGCCCAGTCGATCTTGAGGTCGCCCACATGGATCCAGCGCATCACCTGCACATGCGCGTCGTGTCCGCCGAAGCCCACCTGGAAGAAGGCGACCCAGGCGAGCGCGCAGGAGATGAACAGAAACGCGGTGGTGATGATTTCCGCCGGGCGCGCGCCGATGACGCGGCCGAATAGCCCGGCAATCAGAAAGCCGATGAGGGGAAGAAAGACGATCGCCTGATACATGGCCTCAGCCCTTCATGGCATTGATGTCCTCGACGGCGATCGAACCGCGGTTGCGGTAGAACACCACGAGGATGGCGAGCCCGATGGCCGCCTCGGCGGCAGCGACGGTCAGCACCAGGAGCGCGAACACCTGGCCGACGATGCTGCCGTGGAAGGCGGAGAAGGCGACCAGATTGATATTCACGGCGAGCAGGATCAGCTCCACCGACATCAGGATGACGATCACGTTCTTCCGATTGAGGAAGATGCCGAGCGTGCCCAGCGTGAACAGGATCGCCGCGACCGTGAGATAGTGGGAAAGCGAAATGTCCATCTTTCCCTCCTAGATGCCCTGGCCCGGGCGCACCTTGACCACTTCCATCGCGGTCTCGGGCGTACGGGCAACCTGGGCGGAGACGTTCTGGCGCTTCACGTTCACCTTGTGGCGCAGCGTGAGCACGATGGCGCCGATCATGGCGACGAGCAGCACCATGCCCGAAGCCTCGAAGAAGTAGACGTAATCGGTGTAGAGCACGTGACCGAGCGCCTTGGTGTTGCTGATGGCCGCGCCGCCGACGGCGGCCGCCTTTGGCAATTGCGCAACCGCGGGCGCGGTCGCCCAGGTGCTCACCACCAGGATCAGCTCAACCAGGAACACCACGCCCACCAGCGCGCCCACCGGCAGATATTGCAGGAACCCTTGCCGCAGCTCGACGAAGTCCACGTCCAGCATCATCACGACGAAGAGGAACAGCACCGCCACCGCGCCGACATAGACCACCACCAGGATCAAGGCGAGGAACTCGACACCGATCAGGATGAATAGGCCCGCCGCATTGACGAAGCACAGGATGAGGAACAGGACCGAATGGACTGGGTTGCGGGAGGCAATCACCATGAAGGCCGACGCCACGAGGACGCCAGCGAAGAGATAGAAAAATACTGCCGCGACACTCATGCGCCGAGCTCCCCTCTCCGCGGCGCCACGGCGCCGATCCTATGCGGCCGCGCGTGGCGGCCGGCCCGTCGATAGCCCGTACCCATCACATTAGTCCACTGTCTCGGGTGCCCGCAGGACGCGCGCCCCCTCAGCCCCAACCCTCACCGCCCGCCGGAAGCGGGCGAACCCTGTCACCGATAAGGCGCGTCCTGCGCGATGGACTGCGCGATTTCGCGCTCCCACCGGTCGCCATTGGCGAGCAGGCGCTCCTTGTCGTAGTACAATTCCTCGCGGGTCTCGGTCGCGAACTCGAAGTTCGGCCCCTCGACAATGGCATCCACCGGGCAGGCCTCCTGGCAGAAGCCGCAATAGATGCACTTCACCATGTCGATGTCGTAACGCGTGGTGCGGCGGGTGCCGTCGTTGCGGCGCGGGCCAGCCTCGATGGTGATGGCCTGGGCGGGGCAGATGGCCTCGCACAATTTGCAGGCGATGCAGCGCTCTTCCCCGTTGGGATAGCGGCGCAACGCATGCTCGCCCCGGAAGCGCGGCGAGATGGGGTTCTTCTCGAACGGGTAGTTGATGGTCGCCTTGGGCGCAAAGAAATAGCGCATGGCGAGCACAAAACCCGAGAGAAACTCGGTGAGGAAAACGGCGCGGGCCGCTTGATCCAGTTTCATGGCATCGCTCCCGCCGCGCCAACGCGGCCGAATGAAAGGTAACAGGTCTCGATCATTGGGGCGCCGTCCCCGTGAAGTGAAGGACACTCGCCACCACCACTACGGCCACCAGCGAGATCGGCAGGAAGATCTTCCAGCCGAGCCGCATCAGCTGGTCGTAGCGATAGCGGGGCACCATCGCCTTCGCCATGGCGAACAGGAAGAACATGAAGCACAGCTTCAGCACGAACCAGATGATCCCCGGCACCCAGGTGAAGGGAGCGAACGGCAGCGGCGAGAGCCAGCCGCCGAGGAACAGGATCGTGCCGAGGGCGCACATGGTCATGATCGCCACGTATTCGCCCAGCATGAACAGCAGGTAGGGGGTGGAGGAATATTCCACCATGAAGCCGGCGACGAGCTCGGATTCCGCTTCCACCAGATCGAACGGCGGACGGTTGGTTTCCGCGAGCGCCGAGACCAGGAAGATCACGAACATCGGCAGCAGCGGCAGGAAATACCAGTTCAGTAGCCCGAACCGGCCGTTCTGCGCCTCGACAATGGCAGAGAGGTTTTGCGACCCGGCGCACATCAGCACTGTGATGATGACGAAGCCGATGGAGACCTCGTAGGAGACCATCTGCGCCGCCGAGCGCAGCGCCGCCAGGAACGGATATTTCGAGTTCGACGCCCAGCCGGCCATGATGATGCCGTATACGCCCAGCGAGGAAATCGCGAAAATGTAGAGAATGCCGATGTTGAGATCGGCGATCACCCAACCCGAGGCCAAGGGAATGGCTGCCCAGGCGGAGAGCGCGAGCACGCAGCTCACCAGCGGCGCCAGGATGAAGATGCCCTTGTTGGAGCCCGCAGGGATGATCGGCTCCTTGAGGACGAACTTCAGCAGGTCGGCGAAGGATTGCAGCAGGCCGAAGGGGCCGACCACGTTGGGGCCGCGGCGCATCTGCACCGCCGCCCAGATCTTGCGGTCCGCCAACAGGATGAAGGCGATAAAGATCAGCAGTGCCACCAGCAGCGCGAGGCTCGCGCCGAAGATGATCAGCACCTGGATAAGGGTATCCTGCCAGCTCATGGGTTCTTCCCGCCCCTCAATCCGTCATCCGGCAGGGCGCATGCCCAACCGGCTTCCAGCAGGCCGAGGCCCGCTCACCCAGATTCCCGTTTCGTGTCCTGCCCGCCATGGTCCTACTCCGCCGCCACGGCATCGCTGCCGAGCCGCAGTTTCGAGCATTCCGCCATCACGGCGGAGGCCCGCGCGATCGAGTTGGTCAGGAAGAAATCACCAATGGTGGAGACGAACGCGCCCTTGTCGGCCGTTCCGCCCAAGCCGGCAAGCGCGGCGATGGACCCGGCGTCCGCCGGCTCCACCTGATCCAGCCGGCCGAGGTGCGGATAGGCCGCGACCAGAGCCGCGCGCAACGCCAGAAGCGTATCGTAGGGCAGCTTATGGCCGATCACCTCGGACAGGGCCCGCAGCACCGCCCAATCCTCGCGCGCATCGCCCGGCGGGAAGGCCGCGCGATTGGCAAACTGGGGCCGTCCCTCGGTATTGACGTAAATGCCGGACTTTTCCGGATAAGCCGCGCCCGGCAGGATCACATCCGCCCGATGCGCGCCGCGATCACCATGGGTGCCGAGATAGATGACGAAGGCGCCGGGCGCCACATCCACTTCGTCCGCACCCAGCAGGAAGGCCACGTCCAGCGCGCCGGCGGCGGTCATGCCCGCCACGTCGAGGCCGCCCTCGCCCGGAACCACGCCCACATCGAGCGCACCGACGCGGGAGGCCGCGGTATGCAGGACCGCAAAGCCATTCCAGCCATCCTTCACCGCGCCGACGGCCACCGCTACGCGGGCCGCGAGCGAAAGCACCGCAGCACCGTCAGGCCGGGCAACAGCCCCCTGCCCCACGATGACGAGCGGCCGCTCGGCCGCCTTCAGTGCCTCGGCGAAGGTACCGGAGCCGGCCAGCTCAGCCAACGTCTCGGGGCCGGCCCCGAGATATTCGTAAGGATAGGTGAGGTCCACGCGCGGACCGATCACGCCGACCTTGAGGCCGCCGGCCCGCCAGCGCTTGCGGATGCGGGCGTTCAGTACACTCGCCTCATGGCGCGGATCAGTGCCGATGAGCAGGATCGCGTCCGCCGCCTCGATGCCCTCGATGCCGGCATTGAAGATGTAGGTGGCGCGGCCGAGCGCCGGTGTGAGCGCCGCACCGTCCTGGCGCGCGTCGATGTTCTTCGAGCCGAGCTTGTCGAACAGCCCCTTCAGGGCGAAGGCTTCTTCGACGCTGGAGAGATCGCCGAGGATCGCGCCGATGCGGGCCGGTGCGGTCGCCTTCACCTTGGCGGCGATCACCGCAAAGGCCTCGGTCCAGGTGGCGGGCACAAGGCGCCCGTCCTTGCGCACATAGGGCCGGTCCAGGCGCTGCGCCTTCAGGCCATCCCACACATAGCGGGTCTTATCGGAAATCCATTCCTCGTTCACCGCCTCGTTGGTGCGCGGCAGGATGCGCATCACTTCGCGGCCACGGGTGTCGATGCGGATGTTGGAGCCGACCGCGTCCATCACGTCCACGGATTCGGTCTTGGTCAATTCCCAGGGCCGCGCATGGAAGGCGTAGGGCTTGTGGGTCAGCGCGCCCACCGGGCAGAGATCGGCCACATTGCCTTGCAATTCCGAATGCATGGCGTGTTCGAGATAGGTGGTGATCTCCATGTCCTCGCCGCGCCCGATGGCGCCGAGGTCCGCCGCGCCGGCGACTTCGGTGGTGAAGCGCACGCAGCGGGTGCAATGGATGCACCGGTTCATGGAGGTCCGCACCAGCGGGCCGATATATTTGTCTTCCACCGCCCGCTTGTTCTCGGCGAAGCGGGAGGTGTCCACGCCATAGGCCATGGCCTGGTCCTGCAAGTCGCACTCGCCGCCCTGGTCGCAGATCGGGCAATCCAGCGGGTGGTTGATGAGCAGGAATTCCATCACCCCTTCGCGGGCCTTCTTCACCATGGGGCTCTTGGTGAGCACCACGGGCGGCTCGCCATTGGGGCCGGGACGCAGATCTTTCACCGCCATGGCGCAAGACGCCGTCGGCTTGGGGGGGCCGCCCTTCACTTCCACCAGGCACATGCGGCAATTGCCGGCGATGGACAGGCGTTCATGGAAGCAGAAGCGCGGAATTTCGACGCCCGCAACCTCGCACGCCTGCAACAGCGTGTATTCGGCGGGGACGTCTACCTCGGTGCCGTCGACGATCAGCTTGGCCATGACAGGTCCCTACTGCAATTCGATCGGATCAAGCGCACGCTCGATCCGATCGACGCGGTGTTCCAGGCGTTCGAAGCGGCGACTGTTTTCCACAACGGCCTCCTCAAGCGCGGTCACGCGAACTTCCAGATGATGGATATCCTCCGCCATTCGCTCGGTGCGCGCGTCGATCCGGCGCACGAGCGTCAAGAGAGAGCTATCCGGTTCGTCGGCCATGCCTCACTCCGCCGCCACCGGCATGTGCACCGGGTCGGAATGGGGATTGGCCGCATATTGGTCGATGCGCTTCTCGATCTCATGACGGAAGTGCCGGATCAGGCCCTGGACCGGCCAGGCCGCCGCGTCGCCGAGGGCGCAGATGGTATGGCCTTCGATCTGGGTCGTCACTTCGAGCAGCAAATCGATCTCGCGCTTCTGCGCGCGGCCTTCGGCCATGCGGTTCAGCACCCGCCACATCCAGCCCGTGCCCTCGCGGCACGGTGTGCACTGGCCGCAGCTCTCATGCTTGAAGAAATAAGAAATGCGGGCGATGGCGCGAACAATGTCCGTGGACTTGTCCATCACCAGGATGCCGGCGGTGCCGAGGCTGGACTTGGCGGCGCGGGTGCCGTCGAAATCCATGATCAGGTCTTCGCACTGGTCGGCCGGGATCACCGGGCAGGACGCGCCGCCGGGGATGATGGCGAGCAGATTGTCCCAGCCGCCGCGGATGCCGCCGCCGTGCCGCTCGATCAATTCCTTGAACGGCGTGCCCATGGCGTCCTCGACCACGCAGGGCGTGTTCACATGGCCCGAGATGCCGAACAGCTTGGTTCCGACATTGTTCGGACGGCCGATACCGGCGAACCAGGCCGCGCCGCGCCGCAGGATGTCGGGCGCAACCGCGATGGATTCCACATTGTTGACCGTGGTCGGGCAGCCATAGAGGCCCATGTTGGCCGGGAACGGCGGCTTCAGCCGCGGCATGCCCTTCTTGCCTTCCAGGCTCTCCAGCAGCGCGGTTTCCTCGCCGCAGATATAGGCCCCGGCGCCGTGGTGCACATAGAGGTCGAACGGATAGCCGTGGACATTGTCCTTGCCGATGAGCTTGGCCTCATAGGCCTGCTCGACGGCCGCTTCGAGCTGCTCGCGCTCGCGCACATATTCGCCGCGCACATAGATATAGGCCGCGTGCGCGCCCATGGCGAAGGAGGCGATGAGGCAGCCTTCGATCAGGAGATGCGGATCATGCCGCATGATCTCCCGGTCCTTGCAGGTCCCCGGCTCGGATTCGTCGGCGTTCACCACCAGATAATGGGGGCGTCCGTCGGACTGCTTGGGCATGAAGGACCATTTGAGGCCAGTCGAGAAGCCGGCGCCGCCGCGGCCACGCAACCCCGAGACCTTCATCTCATTGATGATCCAGTCGCGGCCCTTTTCCAGAATGCCCTTGGTGCCGTCCCAATTGCCGCGCGCCAGCGCGCCCTTCAGGCCCCAGTCGTGGATGCCGTAGAGATTGGTGAAGATGCGGTCCTTGTCCTGGAGCATGGCTCAAGCCTCCGGATCGCGCACGCCGGTGCCGGTCTTCGGCGCCTCGCGCTTGGAGCCCGTGACGGAGGGGCTGCTCTCCTGGGCGGCGCGTGCCACCTCTTCCCGCTTTTCGCCGGCATGCTGGCCGTTCACGGCCTTTTCCTGAGCGGCCGAGGCGATGCCCACCGGATCGACCGGAGTCTCCGCCGCTGCGGCCGGACGGCCGGCCTGCAACAGATCCGGCTGCTCGTCGGCCGCCGCCACGGCGGCTTCGGCAGCGCGCGGCTCATAGATCTGCGGATCGGTCAGCGAGGTCAGATCCCCCGCCGGCGCTGAGAACTGGCGGCCGGTCTGCGGACCGGGCTTTACTGGGCGGCCGGCGGCGAGATCATCGAGGATTTTCTCCAGGATCTCGGGGCTCAGGTCCTCGAAATAATCGTAATTGATCTGAACCATGGGCGCATTGGCGCAGGCGCCGAGGCATTCCACTTCCAGCCAGGACAGCGCGCCATCGGCCGAAACATGACGCTCCGGTCCGATCTTGCGCTGGCAGACCTCTTTCAGCTCATTGGCACCGCGCAGCATGCAGGGCGTGGTGCCGCAGAGCTGCACGAAATGGCGCCCCACCGGCTCCAGATTGAACATGGTGTAGAAGGTGGCGATCTCCAGCACCCGGATGTTCGGCATGCCGAGCCGGTCCGCGACCACGCGGATCGCGGGCTCCGGCAACCAGCCACCGCATTGCTCCTGCGCCTTCCACAGGAGCGAGATCACGGCGCTGGCCTGGCGGCCTTCGGGATATTTGGCAATCTGACGATCGGCCCAGGCATCATTCTCCGCCGTGAAGGCGAAGCTTGCGGGCTGCTCAGCTGCGAGGCGGCGGACAGACATCAGCGGCTTCCCGGGCTGACAATGTGACAATCATTATAGGCGCCGCCCACCTGGGCGATGCCGCAATAAGCGTAGACGCCATTCTTGTAGAGCTTCACCGCAGCCCCATCCGCATGGGCGAAGCTGCCCTGCGTGCCGGGAATGCCGCTCTCGGGGATGAGCGCCGCATCCACCGGCTGCCACCCGCCGTTCAGCAGGCTGAACATGGTGAGCTTCTGCACCACCATCGCCCGTGGCGGCTCGGCCGGTGCGCCAAGCGGAACCACCACGTCGAGCGTCGTGGGCGCGCGGCCGTAATCGGTGGCCTCACCGGCACCGCAGGCCAGCGGCAGAAGCGCGGAGGCCGTCAGGAGAGCCTTCACCGATCCACCTCCCCGAACACGATATCGAGGGAGCCGAGGATCGCGGATACGTCGGCCAGCATGTAGCCGCGGCACAGGAAGTCCATCGCCTGGAGATGGGCGAAGCCGGGCGCGCGGATCTTGCAGCGATAGGGCTTGTTGGTGCCGTCGGCGACCAGATAAACGCCGAACTCGCCTTTCGGCGCTTCCACCGCGGCGTACACGTCGCCCGCTGTTACGTGATAGCCTTCGGTATAAAGCTTGAAATGGTGGATCAGCGCTTCCATCGAGCGCTTCATCTCGCCCCGCTTGGGCGGCACCACCTTATTGTCGACCGTGGCCACCGGGCCCGGCTCCTTCAGCAGCCGCTGCACGCACTGCTTCATGATCTTGATGGACTGGCGCATCTCTTCCATGCGGACCACGTAGCGATCATAGCAATCGCCGTGCTTGCCGATGGGAATGTCGAAATCCAGCTCAGAATAGCATTCATAAGGCTGCGCGCGCCGCAGATCCCAGGCGGCGCCGGAGCCGCGCACCATCACGCCGGAAAATCCCCAGGCCTGAGCCTCTTCCAGAGTCACCACGCCGATATCGACGGTGCGCTGCTTGAAGATGCGGTTGCCGGTGACCAGCGCATCGAGATCGTCGAGGGTCTGGAGGCACGGGTCGCAGAAGGCGCCGATGTCCTCGACCAACTTGGTCGGCAGGTCCTGATGAACGCCGCCCGGCCGGAAATAGGCCGCATGCATGCGGCTCCCGGACGCGCGCTCATAGAACATCATGAGCTTCTCTCGCTGCTCGAAGCCCCACAGCGGCGGGGTGAGTGCACCCACGTCCATCGCGAACGTGGTGACGTTCAAAATGTGCGAGAGCAGGCGGCCGATCTCGGAATACAGCACGCGGATCAGCTGGCCGCGGATCGGCACCTCAATGCCGAGGAGCTTCTCCACCGCCAGGCAATAGGCATGCTCTTGGTTCATCGGCGCGCAATAATCGAGCCGGTCGAAATAGGGCACGGCCTGGAGATAGGTCTTCGCCTCAATCAGCTTTTCGGTGCCGCGATGCAGCAGGCCGATATGCGGGTCGACGCGTTCCACCACCTCGCCGTTCAGCTCCAGCACCAAGCGCAGCACGCCGTGCGCGGCGGGATGCTGCGGGCCGAAATTGATCTGGAAGTTGCGGACCGGCGTGCCGGGATCGGGCGAGTCGAGGGTGTGGGCCATGGGGCGCTCCTTCAGCTCGCCTTGGGGGCGCCGGGCTGCGAGGCAGCCTTTTCGTCGCCGGGCAGAACATATTCGACACCCTCCCACGGGGAGAGGAAGTCGAAGTTGCGGAATTCCTGCGGAAGCCGGACCGGCTCATAAATCACGCGCTTGGCCTCGTCGTCATAGCGCACCTCGACGAAGCCCGTGAGCGGAAAGTCCTTGCGCAAGGGATAGCCGTCGAACCCATAGTCGGTCAGCAGACGGCGCAGTTCGGGATGGCCGATGAACAGAATGCCATACATGTCGTAGGCCTCCCGCTCGAACCAATTGGCGCCCGGAAACACCCCGCAGATGGAGGGCACGGGCGTGGCCTCGTCGGTCTGCACCTTCAGGCGGATCCGCATATTGTGCTTCAGCGAAAGCAGATGGTAGACGACGTCGAATCGCAGCTCGCGGGCCGGGTAATCCACGCCGCACACATCCACGATGCCGTGAAACAGGCACGCCGGGTCGTCGCGCAGGAAGGTCGTGACCTTCACGATCTGCGCCCCCTCCACTTCAAGGGTCAATTCGCCGAACGCCATATGCGTCGCGCGGATCGCTTCGCCGAGCGCGCCGGATATGTGAACCGCGAGGTCCTTCAAGGTCTCGTCCATCTGCCTCTTCCCGTCGCCGTGCGTTCAGCGATTCAGCGTTCGATGGTTCCGATGCGGCGAATCTTCTTCTGGAGAAGAAGAACGCCGTAGAGCAACGCTTCCGCGGTGGGCGGGCAGCCGGGGACATAGATGTCCACGGGCACGATCCGATCGCAGCCGCGCACCACGGCATAGGAATAATGATAATAGCCGCCGCCATTGGCGCAGCTGCCCATGGAGATCACGTAACGCGGCTCCGGCATCTGGTCGTAGACCTTGCGGAGCGCGGGCGCCATCTTATTGGTCAGCGTGCCGGCAACGATCATCACATCCGACTGGCGCGGAGAGGCGCGCGGCGCGAAGCCGAAACGCTCCACGTCGTAGCGCGGCATGGAAACCTGCATCATCTCCACAGCGCAGCACGCAAGGCCGAAGGTCATCCACATGAGCGAGCCGGTGCGCGCCCAGGTAATGAGGTCGTCGACATTGGTCATCAGGAAGCCGCGGTCCGCGAGTTCGGAATTGATCTCCTGGAAGAAGGGATCGTCCGAGCCGACGGGACGGCCGGTATTGGGATCGACGAGGCCGCGCGGCGCCTGGGCCACCAGCGGCTTCGTCGCAGAAGGGGTCAATCCCATTCGAGTGCTCCCTTGCGCCATTCGTAGATGAACCCGACGGTCAGCACGCCGAGGAAGATCATCATGGACCAGAAGCCGAGATCGCCGAGGCCGCCGAACGAGATCGCCCAGGGGAACAGGAAGGCCACTTCCAGATCGAAGATGATGAAGAGGATGGAGACGAGATAGAAGCGCACGTCAAACGTCATGCGCGCATCGTCGAACGCATTGAAGCCGCATTCATAGGCTGAAAGCTTCTCCGGATCCGGGCTGCTGTACGCCACGATGAACGGCGAGATGAGCAGAGCAAGGCCGATCACCACCGAGACCCCGATGAAGATGACGACCGGGAGATAATCCTGGAGCAGCAGGTTCATGATCCGCACCTTGGGGCGCATGGGCGATCCGCTTGAAGCGTTACCGCGCCGGCCTCGGTTGGAGGAGTTCGAAACGAGCGAGGCTTATCGCAGCGCCAGATGGGTGGCAAGTGCGACCTTGCCCTTCAAGCGCAGAACAGCCCAAACTTGCTGAGCTGCCGGTGCGACAGGTGCCATATCTCGCAAATGCCACGCGAATTTTTGTAGGATGTCGATTTTCACCACCGCGCTTGAAGCCCGTTGCGGCGACTGAAAATGCGCCACTTACCCCATCATCCGGCCTGGGTCGGCGGACCCTTACGGCTTCTTCGCGCTCACGCCCGCTTGCAGTGCAACACCGCCACGCCCGCCGACATGCCGCAGCGCGACATATATTCTTTCGCCCCATGGCCAAGGTGAAGCTGCGACAGTTTGACAGAGGAGAGGCCTCGGCGAGGTATCTGCGTCCTCAGGGGCGGGTTGCTTCTTTCACCGCAGCGACCAATTGCTTCAGCGAGAACGGCTTCGGCAGGAAGGCAAAACGCTCGCCCTCGGGGAGATTCTTGGCGAACGCCTCCTCCGCATAGCCCGAGATGAAGATGATTTTCAGATCGGGATCGCGGCGCCGCAGTTCGCGCAGGAGGCTCGGCCCATCCATCTCGGGCATCACGACATCGGACACCACCACATCGAAGCTGGTGCCGGGCTGGTCCATCGCCTCCAGGGCCTCGGCCCCGTTCGCCGCCGCCACCACGCGATAGCCGCGCGCGCTCAAGGCGCGGGAGGCGAAGGCGCGCACCGCGTCCTCGTCCTCCACCAGCAGCACCGACGCCTGTCCGGTCAGGTCCGGAACCTTGGCTTCCGGTTCGGCGGGGCGCGCCTGCGTCTCCTCGACCGCCCCCTCATGGCGCGGCAGGAACACGCGGAACAGGCTGCCCTTGCCCAGTTCGCTCGCGGCCAGCACGCTGCCGCCGGTCTGCTTCACGATGCCGTAAACCGTGGAAAGCCCGAGGCCGGTGCCCTTGCCCACGTCCTTGGTGGAGAAGAACGGCTCGAAGATCTTCTCCAATATGTCCGGCGGCATGCCGGTGCCGGTGTCGCCCACTTCGACCAGCACATAATCGGCGGGCGCAAGGTTGCTGGCGTCGCCGTAGGCGGCGCAGGCCGCCGCCGGAACATTCAGGGTGCGCAATGTGACGACACCGCCCGAGGGCATGGCATCGCGCGCATTGACCGCGAGATTCACGATCACCTGCTCGAACTGGTTCACATCCACGAGAATCGGCCATAGCTCCCGCCCGTGTTCCACTTGCAGCGAGATGCTTTCGCCCATCAGGCGGCGCAGCAGCATGGAAAGGTCGGAAATCACGTCGGTGAGCTGGATCACCTGCGGCCGCAGCGTCTGCCGGCGCGAGAAGGCGAGCAGTTGGCGCACCAGCCCGGCCGCCCGATTCGCGTTCTGCTTGATCTGCATGATGTCGGGGAAGGACGGATCGCTCGGCCGGTGATTGGCCAGCAGGAGATCGCAATAGCCGAGAATGGCGGTGAGTACGTTGTTGAAATCATGCGCCACGCCGCCGGCGAGCTGCCCGATCGCCTGCATCTTCTGCGATTGGGCGAACTGCGCCTCAAGGGCACGCTGCGCGGTGGTGTCCACCACATAGATCGCCGCGCCGGCGCCCCCCGGCCCAAGATTGGCGGCATAGAGCCTCGCCGAGCGTCCCCCTTGCCCCGCGATGCCAACATCCACCGGCGCTCCGCTTGCCTGGCCGGACAGCGTCTCGCGCACGAGGCTTTCCACCGCCGGAACGTCGCGCTCGGCGACCAATTGCTCCAGCTTGGTGCCCGCGCGCATGCGGTCGCTGCCCGCGAAAAGGCGGGCAAAACTGCCGTTGGCCTCGCGCACCGCGCCGGCCCCATCGACATTCGCCATGGCGAGCGGCGAGCGCGAGAAGAATGAGGCGTCGGAGCCGCCGGACATGCGCTGCGGCGGTTCCAGCGCCTGCCCTTCCGCGACGGCCGGCAGGGCCATGGCGTCGCCGCGCGGGATCACGACGGCGATGCAATCCGCTCCGGCGCGTCCGCCGATCCACACGCGGCCGGAGGCGATGGAGCCGTCCTGGCGCACGAAGTCCATGTCGATCCCGCGCGGACCGGTCTGGCCCCGCTCGACGGCGGCTTTCGCGATGGTGGTGCTTCGTGGCCCGACCAGCTCGGCAAACGGCAGCACGCCCGCGCCGAGTTCAGCCAGCCCGTAGCCCAGCCAGCGGGAGAAAGTGCCGTTCGCCAGCCGCCCGCCGGCCGAAGAAAGCAGCACCATTCCGACCGGCGCCTGCTCCCAGATTTCAGCAAGCGCGAGGGCGCCCACGGCCGGCAGCAGCGGATCCGTCGCTTGCGCCGCGGGTGGACGGGCGAGAGCGACGTTGGCGGCGCTTGCGGCCACCTGTGCAAGGGGCACCGACGGAACGGTCTCGCCGGCCAGATGCAGCACCCACAAGGCGCGCCGCGCACCGGCGAGCGGCTGCACCGAAACCACCAAGCGCCGACCCGCCGGGTTGGGATCGAAGGGGAAGATCTGCATACCCCTGACGCCGTCGGCGGCGCTGCGCAACAGCAGGCCGACCATGGCCTGCCCACCGGGGATGCGGCCGAGAAAGCGGTCCGGCGTCGGAACCTGGCCGGCCGCGCTGCGACTGAGATTGAGATAGGCGGTGTTGACGGCGAGCACGCGCTCTCCGGCTTCCACCACGATTGCCGCATCGCTCATATTGGCCAGCAGCGCCTGCACCAGCTCGTCGCTGCGCTTGTCGGTGCCGCTCCACAGCCGCATGGTCGCGCTCACCACGGCGAAGATGCCGATGGCGGCGAGGCCCGCGAGGACCGCGGTGATGCCGCCGCTCGTGCTGCCCTCAAGCGCCGCGACGACGATGCCGCCGGCGAAAGCCGCCCCGCCGACCACCAAACGTTCACGCCCGGACGTCCTGCGGCTGAACACCCCGCTCAAAAAACCCGAGCGCGCATCGCCCGCGTCGGTGCTCATGAAGTCGTCCTTCCAAGGAGCGCAGAAACGCCCTTTGCGGCCATAAACCGCTCCGAATCCGCTAAAATTAACGCAAAGTTACGGCATTGGTTGAAATCATGCCATGATCGTCAACAATTTCTTGGTTCGCCGGTTGATGTTGTACCCTACGGGCACCCCCGGCCCGATCGCACGGCGCTGGGGTGCCGGGCTTGGGACGTGATACATCGCACGGGCAGCGAAGAGGACACACGATGTTGCAGAATTTGTTTGGGGCGCAACTCGATCTGCCCGTGCGCTTGGCCATCGCCTTGCTGGTGATCGGCGTGCTGCTGGGCCTGACCGTGTTTATCGTACGCCACCTCGGGCGCGAAGGCCGAGGCGGCGCGGCGCGCTCCCGCCAGGCGCGTCTCGCGGTTCTAGACAGCGTCACCATAGATCCGCGCCGGCGCCTGGTGTTGGTGCGGCGTGATGAGGTCGAACACCTGCTGCTGGTCGGCGGCTCCACCGATATTGTCGTGGAGCCCGCGATCTCCCGTGCTCCGGCGCGCGAGCCGGCGGTATTGCGGGAGCCGGCCATCGCCCGTGAACCTGCCCGCGAGGCCATGCCGCTGCGCGATCCGCGTGAGGCGCTGCCGCCCCGCGAACCGCGCGAAGCCCTTGCGCCGCGCGAAAGCCGAGAAGCCCTGCCGCCCCGCGAAGTGATGACGCCGCGGGAGGCTCTGCCTTCCCGCGAGACTTTGCCTCAACGCGAGGCCCCGGCTCCGCGCGACGCCCAAGTTGCCCGCGAAGCCCAAGTCCTGCGTGAGGCCGTTGCGCCGCGTGAATCCATTTATGCACGCGATCCCCAGTCGCCCCGTCGGCCGCTGAGTCCGCCCGTTGCAGCCAAGCCTACTCTCGAGAGCGCCACTCGGGAAACCGCCGCCGCGCCCAGCGCTCCAGCCCCTGACAAGCCGGACGAGCCCGCCACCCTGGCGGCGGCCGTTGCACGCGAGCCGACCCCGGCACCCGCCATTGCCCCGGTGCTCGAAGGCGATGCCCCCGCAGCCGAAGTCCGCCGTCCTCTCCCCACACGGCGCACCACCGACCGGACCGCTCCTGCGATCGACACGCCGCGCCGCCCCGATGCTGGAGCACCGCGCACACCCTTCGCGAGGCCGCAGCGGCTCGAGGCGAGCATCGATCCCGCCCGCCCCGCACCGTCCGTGACTGCTTCCGTTGAGGCACCCGCTACATCCGTGGCCCCGACGGCACCGTCCACACCGGTGCAGGAGGGCGCGCTCGCGACAAAATCGCAGGCCGCATCGCCAACGGGTGTTGCGCCGCAAGTCAGCGTCGCGCCGGAAGCGCGGCGCGAAGTCGAAAATGCCGTAGCGCCCGAAGTGACGCTGGACCTGCCGCCTCCCGCATCGCCCATTGTGCCGCCCGGGGCACCGCCGGTTGCCGAGCGCGCCACGCCCGTGGCGCCGCCCGTGCTTCCGTCCGCTCCGGTTCCGGCCGCAGCCCGGGCGGAGGCTCCGGCGCCGGTGCCACGTCGCGGAACGACCTTCACGCTCGGCAAGGACATTCGCACCACGGAAGCGCCGCGCGCGGAGCCTCGCCTCGCCGAATCCGCGCAAGGGCGCCCGACCGTGCAGCCCGTCGCCGCTCCGCCGGTCGCCCCGCCGCCGGTGATCGCGCCCGCGGCATCTGATTTCGAGACCCCGCCCGCAAGATCGGCGGAGATCATTCCCGCGCTAACCCTTGAGGACCTGCTGGGTCCGGATGCGGCTGAGATTCCGGGCGATCCTGCCGGTTCCGCGCTGCCCCCGGTGGAGGAAGCTGCGCCGGCACGGCGAGGGCTTGGGGCGCTATTCCGCACCGCCAACATGAAAGCACGGCCCGAAGGAGAGCGGCCCGAAGCACCCGATCAGGCGTCCGCCGCCGCACCCGTGGCCGAGCCGGCCGCGCTGGAAGTGATGGCCCGCCCGGCGGCGGCCCGCGTGGTGGAACCCGCCGATCTTCCCACGATCGCACCGGACCACCCTGCGCCCGACGGGGCACGCCCGCCGGTTCCGCCGGCGCCGGAGGTGCGCGCACGGCCCGTCGATCCGAGAGATCTCAAGGTGAGGATGGCGCCGCCGGCGCCCGCGATCGTCGTCGAGCCCGTCGCGTCCAATGCGCCGGCGCCCGCCGCAGTCACGGCCGCGCCGCCCGCTCCACCGCGCCGTTGGGTGCTGCCGCGCGCCACCCCACCGGCCGCGCCCCAGCCGGACGCGTTCGCCCGCGAATTGGCCAATCCGTTCGCCTTGGATTCCGGCAGTATGGTCTCCATCGACCCCGCGCTCCCGCAGCCCGTGGCGGATTCCAAGGCCCCTGCCCCGCCTAAAACGGAAGATGCGACGGAGAAGGACCCATTCGAGGATCTGGAAGCCGAAATGGCCAATCTGCTCGGCCGCGGCACCGGGCCGCGCTGATCGCGCCCTGCCGGCCGCACGCATGAAAAAGCCGGGCCCTAGGCCCGGCTTTTATCTTTGTTCAACTCTGATTGCGGCATCGCGCGAACCGGCATGCCGGCCCGCGCGAACCTCAATCGTCGCGATAGACCCGCTCGCGCCGCTCGTGTCGCTCCTGGGCTTCCACCGATAGCGTGGCAATCGGCCGGGCTTCCAGGCGTTTCAGCGAAATCGGCTCGCCGGTATCCTCGCAATAGCCGTAGCTCCCGTCCTCGATTCGCCCCAGGGCGGCATCGATCTTGGAGATCAGCTTCCGCTGGCGATCGCGCGCCCGCAGTTCGATCGAACGATCCGTCTCGGAAGACGCACGGTCCGCGAGATCGGGGTGATTCTGGTTCTCGTCTTGAAGGTGCTGCAGCGTTTCACGCGCCTCCCGCAGGATATCGTCCTTCCAGGCCAACAGCTTCAGCCGGAAATATTCCCGCTGGCGGTCGTTCATGAAGGGCTCGTCCTCGCGGGGGCGATAGTCCTGGTCGATTTGGACCGACATCAGCAATGTCCTCGATACAGCGTCGCTGATCCCCACCGGGTCGCCGCGCTTATATCCACCACCTCGCCTCACGACAACCGCCATCAACGCCCACGGCGCTCGGCAAACAAACTCAAGCGGGGCCTGTCCGTTCCCCTGCTATATGTTGATACCGCCACGTAGGCGCTGCGCCCTGCGCGGCGTCAGACACAGCTCACCACCAAGCCTTGCCGATGTTGAAAGTGTAGGCGAGCGAAACCCCTGCGGTGAACTGGTTGGCGCTCTGGGTCAAAGGCGAATCGGCGGCATCTCCAACCAGCCGGCCGTAGGTGCCGAACACGCCTGCGGTGAAGCCCCTGCCGAAATCCTTGGTCAGCTGCGCGGTCGCTCCCCAGGAATACAGGCCGCTGCTGGCCTGATAGACGGTCAAGGGATTGCCGAGAAAATTGGCGCTCAGCGACTGGAACGGCGTCACACCGAAATAAGCATTCTGGAACGCGGAAGAGCCGAAGGCGAGGCGGGGGCCGATGGCGAAACGCCAGGTTTCATATGGTACGATCACGTCGGCGCCGAGATCACCGACCCATCCCTCATAACCACCGAACCCATAGCGCAACTCACCGCGCAGGCGTAGCCAGTCAACCGGATACCATTCGGAGAAACCACCGATTTCCAGCGAGGGGTCGAGGTTGCCGATGCCGTTCAGGCGGTCCGAATCGTCTTCGTCCCGCCCCCAGTCGATCCGACCGACGGCGCCGATGCGGAACTTGCCGGTGTCGAACAGGGCGATCGATGGATTATCATCAACACTGTGGAAAGCGTTGAGTTCGCTCGCTTTCGATATGCTGAAAATGAAGCCGGGGCGGAATTCGTAGGTCTCGCTGCCGGGATATTGTGGTATGATATTGCCTGAGCCGCCAATGGTCAGATACCAGTCTTCCTTGGGCTTGGCGGGGGCCGGCGCGGTCATTCCCGGCGCGACATCGGCGGCCGAGGCGGGGCCGGAGGCAGCGATAAAAAGGCCGGTGGCACAGAGCGTTACGAAAGAAAGAAGGCGCGGCTCGGCCATAGTCCACCCAGTCTGAATCCAAGAGCGCACCCTACCCCGCACCCTCCACACGTTGGTGCCAAATATGTCACGCATGCCCGATGATCGCGCTCCTCACGCGACTTACGCGGCTTTTTGCTGCGGATAAGGTGAATGAATCCCAAACGAACGTCGGATGACCGTCAGGCGCTGGAAAATTCCACGGTGCTGACTTCCTGACGGTCCGCGACCCGGGCACGCCGGCGCTCCCCCCGGTCGGCGAGGCGACCGGCCCAATAGCTGGTCCAGCGCAGGCCGGCGCCGAGCGCACCCCAGGTGGAGGGCAGCGGCGGGGCGCCGAACAGGGCGATCCGGTCGTCGCGCTCGACGATGGCGTCGCCGATCAGGTCCGCGGCCAGGCTCACATTGGCCAGCGGGTCCTGACCGAGGGCCAGGGCATACCACACGCCGGGGCGATAACGGCCGATCAGGGGCAAGCCGGAGGGCGCGCGCGCGGCGCGCCAGCCGAAGGCATGGCCCACCATGGCCGAGGCGAGGCGCGGATAGAGGAGTCCGGCCTGTCGCCGCAAGGCACATGCGGCGGCAACCTCCCGACCCTGATAGGTGGCGGTCGGCGCGGTGAAGGTGAGGTGCCCGCCATCGAGGGCGAAGCGCACCGGCCGCGCGCCGGTCTCGCGCACGACCGGGCCGCCATAGCCGCCCGACGATACATGGAAGCTGCCGGTGACGAAGGTGGCCGGATAGACCGCGCGGGCGAGCCAGGGCGCCACGCGCCCAAGCCCGCGCGTGGCGCAGAAGATGGCGTGGTCCGCCCGCACCCGCCCGGTCGCGAGCTGGATATATTTGCGCACACCATCGAGATCGACGCTCTCAACCGGCGCGCGCATGAAGCGGCGGACACCGGCGGCGGTCGCGGCCTCGCCCAGCAACTGCGCGAGCGGGCCAACGTCGAAGCGGCGGGCGTCGGGGTCGAGCAGCGCGCCGGAATAAAGATCGGTGCCGATGAGATCGAACAGGTCCGCCTCGCCCACGCGCTTAAGCTCGGGAAGCCCGAGCACGTCGCGCGCGGCGGCCTCGTCCAGCAAATCGGCGAGACCGGCCGGGCCGGGAACCAGCAATTCCCCCTCGCCCGTCTGCTCCAGCCGCAGCACGTCCAGCAGGCGCAGGGCGCTGCGGGTCGCGCCGGCGGAAAGATCATAAAGCGCCCGTGCCCGGTCCCGGTCGGCCCGCGCGCACAGGTCCATGGCGGTGAGATCGAGGCCGGCGGCGACGATGCTCTCCTGTCGCCCGGCTTCCGGTGCCTTGGTCTCCAGCAAGACCACCGCGCGGCCGCGCAGGGCCAGCACCAGCGCGATCCAAAGACCCGGCGTGCCGTCGCCGATGACGCAGACGTCACAATCGAGATCGCCGCGCACCGCGGGCAGCGGCTCAGCCGGGGCGATGCCCGGCCCGGTGGCGCGCACGGCCGTGCTCATGGTGCCGAAAGGGTCATGGTGCCCCCATTTCCGTTTTCAGAATTCCCGCCTTCGAATCTCCAACGTCGGGGCGACCCCCTCGATAAGGGCAAGAAGGTGGCATAAATCCAACGAGGATAAGGCGTAGCATTGCCGTACGCCCGGTCCAAGGGGCGATCACGAGCCAACGGTATCATGTGGCTACCGAGAGAGAATCGGTGAACGGAAATGCCCTGCGATGGTATCTTAACACCATTATGGCGGGTCGACACTCTTGGGCTGAGGTCAGTGCCGAGATGACATCGTCTGCAAGATGCAATCGGCATGCACGGGCTTGACCCGTGCATCCACGCCGCCCGGCTCACTCCAGTATTTCAAGCATCGTGAGGTCGGCGCCGCGTGGATGGCCGGGACGCGCCCGGCCATGACGAACGAAGGGCGACGAGAGAGGGAAGCAGGAAAAGGGCGCGCATCCGCTTTCGGATGCCCCACTTCACTGAATGTCGATCGGCCTTAAAGCCGCGCCGAAGGCGCGCGGGTGGCGCTCAGGGACGGTTGATGCCGCGATCGGCCAGGACGTCGTCCACTTTGCGAGCCAATTGGTCCAGGGTGAAGGGCTTGGGCAGGAAGGCCACGCCGTGGTCGAGAATGCCGTTATGCACCACCGCGTTGCGGGTATAGCCGGTGGTGTAGAGGATCTTCAGCCCGGCCCGCGCGGCGGCCGCTTTTTCCGCCAGTTGCCGGCCGGTCATGTCGGGCATGACGATGTCGGTGAACAGCAGGTCGATGCGCGGCTGCAGGACCAATTGCTCCATCGCCTGGTTGCCGCTGGCGGCCTGCACCACGGTATAACCCAGCTCCCGCAGGGCATCGACGCTCATATGGCGGACATTCTCTTCATCCTCCACCACCAGGATGGTGATGTCGGGCCGACCTGGCGGCAGATGCCCATCGCTCTTGCTCGCGCCTCCAGCCAGCGCCGGCTCGCCGACCTGCCGCGGCAGATAGAGCTTCACCGTGGTGCCCTGCCCAATCTCCGAATAGATCTTCACATGGCCGCCAGACTGTTTGACGAAGCCGAACACCTGGCTGAGGCCGAGACCGGTGCCGCGTCCGATTCCCTTGGTCGTGTAGAACGGGTCAAACGCACGTTCAATCACGTCGGGACCCATGCCGGTACCGGTGTCGGAAACGCTGACCAGCACATATTGGCCTGCGGTCACCTCGGCGTGATTGCGGGCATAGCGCTCGTCGAGATCGGTATTGGCGGTCTCGATGGTGAGCCGGCCGCCGTCGGGCATGGCGTCTCGCGCATTCACCGCCAAATTGACGATGGCGTTCTCCAATTGCGCGGGGTCGGCAAACGCGCGCCAGAGCCCACCGGCCAGCACGGTTTCCACCTGAATGGTTTCGCCCAGCGTGCGCCGCAGCAACTCCGACATGCCGCCCACCAGCTTGTTGGCATCCAGTGGTTGGGGCTCCAGCGCCTGCTGGCGGGAAAAGGCGAGCAGCCGCGCCGTCAGCGCCGCCGCGCGCTGGGCGCCTTCCAGCGCATTGCCGATGCAGGTGCGCACCATTTCGTGCTCGGCGCCGGTGAGCCGGCGCCGCGCGATATCCAGCGAGCCGATGACGATGGCCAGCATATTGTTGAAATCGTGCGCGATGCCGCCCGTCAGCTGGCCGATCGCTTCGGTCTTCTGCATCTGGCGGATCTGCGCTTCGGCGACGAAGCGCTCGGTCATTTCCTGCTGCAGTTCGCTGGTGCGCTCGGCGATCCGCGCCTCCAGCTCGGCATTCAGGCGCCGCAGGGCCTCGTCGCTCGCCTTGCGGTGCTGGAGCGCGGCCAACAGACTGCTGGTGAGGGCGATGATCAGCAGCGCGGTCAAGCCATAGAACAGCATGGCCACATAGTCGGACGGCCAGTCGAGCCCGAAACCGTCCTGCGGGGTGACGAGATAATAAGCCACCATCAGGCCGCCCAGCACCGCCGCCAGCATGCCCGGCCAAAAGCCGCCCAGAAACGCCACGAGGCAGATCACCGGAATGAAGGTGATGAAGGGATAGCCGGCAAACACATCGCCAGCGGCCAGCCGCACCAGCAGGGCCAGGGCGCTAAGCATCACAGCAAGCAGATAGGAGAACCACGGCCGCGCGCGCACGGCTTCCGATAGCCCAGCGAGTTTCATTGAGCCTTGGCCCCCGCCGCCGCTCGGCGCGGCGCAACTCAGAATATTCAGGATGGGGCCAAAAGTCTCGCCCTAGCTTGGTACCTGTTTCGGCAGGTATGGATCATCTGGCCCTGCCGACCGGACACGCACACCGACCGATCGCCGCACTGCACCAGCGGACCCCGCATGATAAGGTGCGAATCCTCGCCACGCCCCGGATGGTCCATGCGCCGCCTCATTCTGCTTCGCCACGCGAAATCCGATTGGCCCGAGGGCATTGTCGATGCCGAGCGTCCGCTCGCCCAGCGCGGCCGCGCGGCCGCTCCGATGATCGGGGCCTATATGGCCGCGCAGGACCTGGTGCCCGACCGGGTGCTGGTTTCCCCCGCCCGCCGCACCCGCGACACTTGGCAGTTGCTGGCCCCGGCCCTGCCCGCGACCGTCGCCGTGCTCAGCGAGCCGCGCCTCTATGACGCCGGCGTCACCCGCATTCTCTCCGTGCTGCGCGAGCAGCCGCGCGAGGTCCATGCGCTGATGCTGGTGGGGCACAATCCCGGCCTTGAAGATATCGCCGATGTGCTGACCGACCAGGGCCCGGCGGCGACGCGGGCCCTGATGTCGGAAAAATTCCCCACCGGCGCACTCGCGATCATCGATTTGCCCATCGACGACTGGGCCGACGTGATGCCGCAGACCGGCCGGCTCGACCGCTTCGTCACGCCGCGCTCGCTGATGCTGGAGATGTAGCGCCTTGGCTATGGGCCTGCTCGATGAAGCCTGGATCGGCCTGCGCGCGGTCGCGGACCGGGTCGAGGACCTGGCTCATCCCACCTTGCGCCTGGGCGTCACCGGGCTTGCGCGCTCGGGCAAGACCATTTTCACCACGGCGCTCATCCATGCTCTGATGCACGGTGGCCGGCTGCCGGTGTTCGAGGCGATGAATTCCGGCCGCATCGCCGGTGCGCGCCTCGCGCCCCAGCCGGACGACGCGGTGCCCCGCTTTCCCTATGAAGACCATCTGGCGCGGCTCGCCACGCTGCGCGAATGGCCCGCCTCCACCACCCGCATCAGCGAATTGCGGCTGGAGATTTCCTATGCGCCGCTCAGGGGCGGCCAGCGGCGCCTGACGCTCGATCTCGTGGACTATCCCGGCGAATGGCTGCTGGACCTGCCCTTGCTGGACATGAGCTATGGCGATTTCTGCCGGCAGGCGCTGGAACTTGCCCGTGCTCCCGCGCGCGCGCCTTATGCCGAGGCTTTGCTTGCGGCGCTGGCCGCCGCCGACCCCGCCGGGCCGGCGGACGAGACGAAGGCGCGCGAGCTCGCCGCCGTCTTCACCGCCTATCTCGCCGCCTGCAGGGGCGAGCGGGTGGGCATGAGCCTGCTGCCGCCGGGCCGTTTCCTGATGCCCGGCGACCTGGAAGGCTCCCCGGCGCTGACCTTCGCGCCGCTCGACCTTCAGGACGGCCCGGCGCTGCCCGCCGGCTCGCTCGGCGCCATGATGGAACGGCGGTTCCAATCCTACAAAAGCGCGGTGGTGCGGCCGTTCTTCCGCGATCATTTCGCCCGGCTGGACCACCAGATCGTGCTGGTGGACGCGCTGTCCGCGCTGAACGCCGGGCCGGCGGCGCTCTCCGACCTGGAGCGCGCGCTGGATTCGATCCTGGTGGCGTTCCGCGTGGGGCGAAACAGCCTGATGAGCGCCCTGCTGCGCCCGCGCATCGAGAAAGTGCTGTTCGCGGCCACCAAGGCCGACCATCTCCACCGCGCCAGCCATGACCGCCTGGAAGCCATCCTGCGGCGGCTGGTGGACCGCGCGCTCGCCCGTGCGCGAGAAGGCGGGGCGCGCATCGATGTCGCCGCGCTCGCCGCCATCCGCGCCACCCGCGAGGCGGATGTGTCCAAGGGCGGACGCAGCATCGCCGCCATCATCGGCACGCCGGAGGCCGGGCAGGAAGCCGGCGGGCAGGTGTTCGACGGCAGCGGCGAGGTGGCGCTATTTCCCGGCGCGCTGCCGGCCGACCCCGACGCCCTGTTCGCCGCCGAGGGCGCGGCCTTTCGCGGGCTGGCAAGCGGACCGGACAGCGAGGCGGACTTTCGCTTCCTGCGCTTCCGCCCGCCGGCCGGCATTGGCGCGACCAGCCCCCTGCCCCATATTCGCCTCGACCGCGCGCTCCAGTTCCTGCTGGGCGACCGGCTGAAGTAAGATCTGAAGTCTTCATGCCCGAACCGCACAACCACCGGCCCGAAAATGCCCGCCCCCAGGTGTTCCGCCTGGACGAGGCCGGCATCGTCGTGACCGAGGCGCCTGCGCCGGTCGATGAGGCGGACGAGATCGTCGCACCCGTCCCTCCCGCCCGGCGCAGGGGTTTTTCGCTCGGCGCGCTGTTCTGGACCGCCCTCGGTGGGCTCGCGAGCCTCGGCATCGGCCTTGCCGTGACGCGGCTGATCGAGGATCTGTTCGCGCAGACGCAGGCGCTCGGCTATCTCGGCCTGGCGCTGGCGGGCCTGCTGGCGGTGGCGGTGGTGGCGATCATCGGCCGCGAGGTCGCCGGGCTGATGCGCTTTTCCAGCCTGGATTCCATTCGCGAGCGGGCGGTGCTCGCGCTCGCGAACGACGACCGCGCGCTCGCCGAGGCGGTGACACACGATCTGCTCGGCATCGCCAAGGAGATGCCCGCGCTCGCCCGCGCCCGCGCCGACCTCTCCTCCCATCTCGGCGCGATCATCGACGGGGCGGATCTGGTGCAGCTCACCGAGCGCACGCTGATGGCGCCGCTGGACGCACGGGCGCGGCAGCTGGTCTCGGATACGGCCAAGCGCGTGTCGGTAGTCACCGCCGTCTCGCCGCGCGCGGTGGTGGACCTCTTGTTCGTGCTCTACAGCGCCTTCGTGCTGATCCGCCGGCTGGCGGAACTCTATGGCGGACGCCCCGGCGCGCTCGGCATGCTGCGGCTGGTGCGCCATGTGCTGAGCCACCTCGCGGTGACCGGCGGCATGGCCGCCGGCGATACCCTGGTTCAGGAATTGGTGGGATCGGGCATTGCGGCGCGCCTCTCGGCGCGGCTCGGCGAGGGGGTGGTGAACGGCCTGCTGACCGCGCGCCTTGGCCTTGCCGCGATCGCGGTGACCCGCCCTCTCCCCTTTACCGCCCTACCGGCGCCCCGCGTCGCCGATGTGGCGGCGGGGCTGATGAAGAAGGCGCAGGAAGACGAGGCGCGCCCTCAGCTCGGCAGCAGGCGCCCCGGCAAGGCCGAGGGCGAATAAGGCTCCGGCCGGTTGCGCCACAGCATCTCCCACAGCGGCCAAGCCAGCAGGGGGCACAGCACCGCGATCAGGGCGCCGACCGTCCAGTCGGCATTGCCGAGCGCGCTCGCCAGCACCGCCACCAGCCCGAGCGCGGTGATGACTGCCAGGCCGCTCATGAGCCACCAGCGCCAGGGCGAAAGCCCGCCATCGAACACGATGCCGCCCGCATGGGGTTGCAACGCTCCGTGCAGCGCGGCGATGAAGGCGGCATAGGCCTTGCGATGATCGTCCACACTGGTGATGGAGGTGCGCGAGAGCGAACCGATGGTCAGCTTCTCCCCCGCCTTGCCGTGAATCACGGTCTCATAATTGGGCGAGGCCAATTGGCCGGGATGATAGCTCAGCCGCACTCGCGCCACGTCGCGCAGATGGAGCGCGCCAGAGCGGGCGCCGACCGTCCAATGTAGCGTCTCGCCATCGAGGCGGAAGCGGGAGCCCGAGCCGATCAGGCGCGGCCGGAAGCTATAGGTCAGACCGTCTTCCGGCGGCGGCGCGCCGTCCGCAGGGCCCGTGCCGAAGGAAAGGCCGGTGGATGTCGTCAAGGGAAACCTCGTGGAAGCTCAAGCATGCGGACACGGCATGACGCTAAGTCACATCGTGCGCCAGGGTACAATATTGCGGCTTGAGGTCCACCAGCGGCGTGCCATCGATGCAATCGAGCCCGCGCACCAGCACGTCCAGGCCTTCGCGGGCGACGAACAGCACCACCGAGGAGGCGATGGGGTTGGGCCGCACCGGCGAGCGCAGCGCAAAGGTGCCGGAGGCCTCGCTGGCGCTGCGCGGCATCTGCAACACCAGATCGCGCCGCGCCTGGTCCATGAAATAGAGCACCTGGAGCCGCGGCTCGCGCCCGACGCCTTCGAGCGCGGCTTCCCAGCGCGGGTCGATCTCCAGCCGGCAGATGGGGCCGTCCTCGCTGCCGCGCTTGGGGCAATCCTCTCGTCGCGCCCAGGGCGTGCGGATGCGGCCGATGAAATAGAGCCCGGCATCGAAGGCCGGCGGCAGCGCGACCGCGATCTCGCCGGGGCGGATGCCCGCGTCATCGTCGGAGGGGGCGGGCGCGGCCGCGCTTTCGGTTGAGAGGGAACTCATGCTTTATCCTCGGCAGTCCCGCGTTCGCGGCGAACCCGCTTGATGATAGACCCACCTGCCCGACGCCGCCATGCGGCGCCCTTGCCCCCTACGCCGCCATGCGGCGCCACTTGTCCCCGACGCCGCCATGCGGCGTCCTTGCCCGGAGAGCCCCCGATGCAGCCGTCCCGCGACCTTGCCCGCCTCGTGGAGATCATGGCCGCGCTGCGCACGCCCGTCACCGGCTGCCCCTGGGACCTGGAGCAGGATTTCTCCACCATCGCCCCCTATACGATCGAGGAAGCCTATGAGGTGGCGGACGCCATCGCCCGCAACGACATGGCGGATCTGCCGGACGAACTGGGCGACCTGCTGCTTCAGGTGGTGTTTCACTCAAGGCTCGGCGAAGAGCAGGGCCTGTTCGATCTCGGCGACGTGGTGGAGGCCATCACCTCCAAGCTCATCCGCCGGCATCCCCATGTGTTCGGCGATGCGCGCCACCTCGACCCTCAGGTGGTGAAGGCCATGTGGGGGGAGATCAAGGCGCAAGAAAAGGCCGAGCGCGCCCAGCGCCGCGCCGCCGCCGGCCTTCCCGCGGACGAGACCGGCCGGACGCTCGACGGCGTGCCGGTGGGCCTGCCGGCGCTGACCCGGGCCCTGAAGCTCCAGGAAAAAGCCGGCCGCGTGGGCTTCGACTGGAATGATGCGCGCCAAGTGCTGGCGAAAATCCGCGAGGAGACGGACGAGGTTGCCGAGGCGCTCGACGCCGGCGGCACGGACGCCATCAAGGACGAGATCGGCGATCTTCTGTTCGCGCTGGTGAACCTCGCCCGCCATGCCGGTGTGGATCCGGAAGCGGCCTTGCGCGGCACCAATGAGAAATTCACCCGCCGCTTCGCCTTCGTGGAAGACCAGCTCGCCGCGCGCGGGCGCACGCCGAAACAGGCGAGCCTGGACGAGATGGAAGCCTTCTGGGTGGCGGCGAAGGGGGCGGAACGGGGGGAATAGCGTTCCCCCTTCCCCCCGCGTGGCGGCAGCGGCTCGCGCCGCCGCCCGTTCTCACATCTGATGCACGCGCCCGGCCCCGAACCGGCGCGTCACCAGGGGCGCGCGCTCGGGCAGGATGCGCAAGGCAAAATGCATCACGCCGTCCTCATCGGTGCGACGCTCCAGCACCTCGCCATGGCGATAGAGCCAGCCCTGGCCTTCGCCGTCGTCGGCCGCGACCGTGACGTCCAGTGTTACACGGCCGGCGGTGATCTGGCGTTCCACCACGTCCAGCAGATCGGACGTGCCGGCGCCGGTGAGGGCGGAGACCAGGATCGGCCGGTCGGCGAGATCGCTGCGCGCGGCCGTGTTCTCCATCGCGTCGCGTGCGGCATCCGAGAGCAGGTCTATCTTGTTCCACACTTCCAGCACGCGGCCGCTGGCCTCGATGTCGATGCCGAGGTCGGTGAGCA
The DNA here is from genome assembly GCF_043195105.2 of Roseixanthobacter finlandensis. Taxonomy (NCBI): domain Bacteria; kingdom Pseudomonadati; phylum Pseudomonadota; class Alphaproteobacteria; order Hyphomicrobiales; family Xanthobacteraceae; genus Roseixanthobacter; species Roseixanthobacter finlandensis. The sequence goes on from NZ_CM195536.1 coordinate 3,034,032, forward strand.
CGTCCTTCACATCGTCGGCCTGCGCCTGGCTGTCGGGATGGGAGACGTCGCGCACATGCAGGATCACGTCCGCCTCGATCACCTCTTCGAGCGTCGCGCGGAAGGCGGCGACGAGCTGGGTGGGCAGATCGGAGATGAAGCCCACTGTATCGGACAGGATGATCCGCGTGCCGTGCGGCAAGTCCACCGCCCGCAAGGTGGGATCGAGGGTCGCGAACAGCAGGTCCTGCGCCATCACCTCCGAGCGGGTGAGGCGGTTGAATAATGTTGATTTACCCGCATTGGTATATCCAACCAATGCAACCACGGGATAGGGCACGCGCTTGCGGCTTGTGCGGTGCAGCGCACGGGTGCGCTTCACCTGTTCAAGATCGCGCTCGATGCGGATGATGCGTTCGCCGATCTGCCGGCGGTCGGCCTCGATCTGGGTTTCACCGGGGCCGCCCAAGAAGCCGAAGCCGCCGCGCTGGCGCTCCAGATGGGTCCAGGACCGCACGAGGCGCGAGCGCTGGTAATTCAGATGGGCGAGTTCCACCTGAAGCGTGCCTTCCTTCGTGCGGGCGCGGCTGCCGAAGATTTCAAGAATCAGGGCGGTCCGGTCGACCACTTTGGTGGACCACGCCTTTTCCAGATTGCGCTGCTGCACGGGCGAGAGCGCGGCATCGAAGAACACGAGGCCGATCTCTTCCGCCTGCACGATGCCGGCGATCTCTTCCACCTTGCCGGAACCGAGATAGGTGGCGGGCTTCACCTCGGCCAAAGGCACGAGGCCGCGATAGACCACCTCAAGATCGATGGCCATGGCGAGGCCCACCGCCTCGTCGAGCCGCGCTTCGGGGGAACGGCGCTCGTGCGCCGCGCCCTTCTGCGTCCACCGGGCCCGGTTGGATGAAAACGGCGTGATGACAGCGCATCGCGTGGGCGGGGCTTGGCGTTCAACGCTTTTTGCCCCGACCTTCGATGCGCCCCGTTCGTCCTTATGCTCCACGTATCGTTACGCCTTCTCCGCCGCGACCTCGTCGGTCGGGTCAAACAATTGCACGGGATGACCGGGCATGATGGTCGAAATCGCGTGCTTGTAGACAAGCTGAGAGTGGCCATCGCGCCGCAGCAGGACGCAGAAATTATCGAACCACGTCACCACACCTTGCAACTTCACCCCGTTCACCAGGAAGATTGTGAGGGGAGTCTTGTTCTTGCGGACGTGATTGAGGAATGTGTCCTGCAGATTTTGTGTCCGTTCCGCCGCCATTTTCGTATCCGTTTCTTTCGGCGTTGCCCCGCCCTACCCGACGCGAAGCAGCGATCGAAGGGCGGGAGTTAGCAGCCTAGGATGGCACAGCGAAAAATCGGTGCAACTGCAATTTTTGCCCCGCAGCATCAGCATATTGTGCTGCATCAAGCGGAGGCCTCGGCGAATTTGTGGAACTGGGCCCGCAGATTGCGCGCCACAGGGCCCACAGTGCCCGTTCCCACAGGTGTCCCGTCGATGGCGATCACGGGCATGATGAGCGAGGTTGCGGAGGAGACGAACGCTTCCTTCGCGGCCTTCGCCTCGTCCAAAGTGAAGGCACGTTCCTCAACCTTGAGCTGCATTTCGGCGGCGACCTCCATGAGCACGGTGCGGGTGATGCCGCGCAGGATGCCGTGCTCGGCTGGCCGCGTCACGAGCCGCCCGTCCTGGGTCACGATCCAGGCATTGGTGGAGGCGCCCTCGGTCACGTGGCCCTGCGCATCCACGAACCAGGCCTCTCCGGCCCCGGCCTCGCGCGCCGCCTGCTTGGCCAGCACATTGGGCAGGAGCCCGACGCTCTTGATGTCCACCCGGTCCCAGCGATTTTCCGGCAGCGAGATCACCTTCATCCCAGCCGCCGCCGTGGCGTCATTCTTGGCAAAATTGGCGGAGCGGGCGGTGACGACGATGCTCGGCGGCACGCTGGCGGCGGGAAAGCCATGGTCGCGCCGCGCGACGCCGCGCGTCACCTGGAGATAGACCAGCCCGTCGCGCACCAAATTGCGCCGCACGGTCTCGCGCAGCACCGTCGTAAGCGCCCCGCGCGACATGGGGGCGGCAATGCGCAATTCCGTCAACGAGCGGTCTAGCCGGTCGAGATGACGGCGCTCGTCGATCAATTTGCCGCCACGCACCTCGCAGACTTCATACACACCGTCGGCGAACTGGTAGCCGCGATCCTCCACATGCACGCAGGCGTCGCGGTGGGGCAGATAGCGGCCGTTCACATAGGCAATGCGGGACATGGCGGAATTCGAACCTCAACTGCGCCAGAAGGCAAGGTGGATGAGCACGAACGCGCCCACAGTCTCCAGCCGGCCGGCGATCATGGCGAAGGCTGCGCCAAGCACGGACAGAGGCGGCAAAGCGGAAATGGCGGGCCAGTCCGGATTGGCCGCGTCATAGATCGGTCCGGCATTGGTCAGCGCCGCCACCGCCGCCGTGACCCCCGCCTGCAGGCTGGGCATGGAAATGCTCATGAGAATGATGGTGAAGGCGAGGGTCGCGAGCACGGAGACCAGCCCCACCCAGACCCCGCGCATGGCGGAGCCGACGCCCCCCTCCCCGGTGCGCGCGGGCTGCACCAGATGGGGCGAGATGAGCCGCATCAGATCGCCCTGGGCGCGCAGCAGCATGGCGCGCAACCGCAGCAGCTTGATGCCGCCGGTGACCGAAAGCGCCCCGCCGCCCACCAGCGCCATGCCCAGCACCAGGGCCGGCGGCACGATGCCATAGACCTCCGCACCGCTCACCAAGCCGCTGGTCGCGATCAGCGAGGCAGCGCTGAATGCGCCCATCTCCAGCGACGCCCGCACCGAGATAACCGATGGATCGCGAAAGATGACGGCGCCGAGCACGATCGCCGCCACTACCCAATAGCCGAGCAGCAGCAGGCTTTCCGATTGCTCGGGCGCGGCATGGATGCGGCGGGTCACCAGCGCGCGATGCCAGCGCACGCTGGTGGCCGACCACAGCATGAAGGGGACCATCGCCAGCGGCGTGGCGACGCTGGTGCGCAGCGCCTCCACCGCCTGCGGCGGCACATGGGCGCCGGACGAGGTCGCCGCCGACGCGAGGCACAAGGCGACATAGATCGAATTGCCGCTCGCCAGCAGAACGATCAGCGCCAGCAGGGTCGCGGCGGCATAGATCGGCGCGATATCCCGGACCACGCCGCCGGTATCGACGATCTCAAGCCCGTCGACCCCGGCCTGGGCGCGATGGGGCAGGCCCGCGAGCCCGGCCGGCGCCAAAACCGCCACGCCGGAAACGATGGTCAGCAGGCCGCCGCTCCATTGCAGCAAAGCGAACCACACATAAAGGCTGCGCGGCGCCTCGTGCACCGCCGTAAATCCGGTGGTGGTGAAGGCGGACAGCGCCTCGAACCAGGCGCGCCACAGATCGAGCCCGCTCGCCACCGCCACCGCCGGCGCGGCCACCACCGGGACCAGCAGCCAGAGCGCGGCGAGCGCGGCGAACGCATGGAGCCGGCGCATGCGCACCTTGACCCCGGCGCAGGACAGCCGCATGGCGCCGGCGAAGAAGACGCAGGCGAGCGTGGTCGCGAGGAAGATCGGCGCCTGCCCCTCCCCGTTGCGCACCGAGACCAGCGCGGGCAACAGCGCGGCCCCGCCCACCCACAGGAGCGCCCACGCGAGAAGCCGGAGGATGGAGGGCATGGAGGCGATGCTTTAAAAGAATTCGAGGCTCACGCGGAACAGCTGTTCCACGCGCTTGATGCGCTCCGCCAAGGCGAACAGGATCACCCGATCCTGCGCCCGCACCACCGTGTCGCCGGTGGGCAGCAGCACTTCGCCGTTGCGCACCAGCGCGCCCACCCGCAGGCCCTTCAGCAGGTCGATGTCGCGCAGCGGCCGCCCCACCAGGGGCGAGGTTTCCAGCGCCTCCGCCTCGATCATCTCGCCGGCCCCGTCGAGCAGCGAATGCACGCCCCGGATGCGCCCGCGCCGCACATGCTGGAGCACCTTGGAGACGGTGATCTGGCGCGGGTTCACATGCGCGTCGATGCCGAGGCCGCGGGCGAAGGTGGTGTAGCCCGGCTCGTTCAGCAGCGCGAGGATGCGCCGCGCGCCGATCTGCTTGGCCAGCAGGCAGGCGACGATATTGATGCGGTCGTCATTGGTGAGCGCGATCATGGTGTCGGCGTCCCCGACCCCCGCCTCGTCCAGGATCTCGCGCGAGAGCGCATCGCCGTTCAGCACCACCGAGCGCGACAGGATCTCCGCGATCGCCTGCGCGCGTTCGGGCGCGCTCTCGATGATCTTGATCTTGGCGATCGGATTGCGCTTCTCCAGCTGGTCGGCGACATAAAGGCCGATATTGCCGCCGCCGGCGATGACGATGCGCTGTCCCGGCACCTCGTCATGGCCGAAGATGGACAAGGTGCGCCGCACCTGGTCGGACCGCGCGACGAAATAGGCGATGTCACCGGCCAGGATGGTGTCGCGCGAGGTAAGGACGATTGGCTTGCCGCCGCGATTGACCGCCACGATGGTGGCGCGCAGATCCGGGAACAGCTGGGTCAGCTCGCGCAGCGGCGTATCGAGGATCGGGCATTCCTCGGAGCAATAGACCCCGGCCACCACCACCGCCCCGTCGGCAAAGGTGACGGTATCGATGGAGCCGGGCAGCGACAGGCGCCGCAGCACCATTTCGCCCACCTCGATCTCGGGCGAAATCACCACGTCGATGGGCAGATGGTCGCGCGAGAGCATGTCGCGCCATTCCGGCATCAGATAGGTCTGGGCGCGGATGCGGGCGACCTTGGTCGGCACGTTGAACAAGGAATGCGCGACCTGGCACGCAATCATGTTCACCTCGTCGTGCAGGGTCACGGCGATCAGCATGTCCGCCTGCTCGATGCCGGCCTTGGCAAGCACGTCGGGGTGCGAGCCGTGGCCGACCACGCCGCGCACGTCCAGCTGCTCGGTGGCGATCTGGATGCGGCGCGCGCTGGCATCGATGATGGAGACGTCGTTCTGCTCGCTCGCGAGGCGCTCGGCAATGCCGAGCCCCACCTGCCCCGCCCCGCAGATCACGACCTTCATGCGCGATTCCCCCTAACCCGGCCGCAGCTTATCCCCTCGGCGCCGCAGCGCCTATTCCTACCCTACGCCGAGAGCCTTGAGCTTTCGATGAAGAGCCGAGCGCTCCATGCCCACAAATTCCGCCGTGCGGGAGATATTTCCGCCGAAGCGATTGATCTGCGCGGCCAGATATTCGCGCTCGAACACCTCGCGGGCCTCGCGCAGCGGCAGGCCCATCAGATGCTCCCCGCCATTGCCGTTGGGCAAATTGGGCACGAGCGCCCCCACGTCCGGCGGCAGCATGGAGGCGGTGACGATGGCGTCAGGGTCTCCGCCGGCCAGGATCAGCACCCGTTCCACATTGTTGCGCAGCTGGCGCACATTGCCGGGCCAGTCGTGGGATTGCAGCACCGCCATGGCGTCGTCGGCGATCTTCCGGCTCGGCAGGCCGGTGGTCTGGGAGATCAGGTCGATGAAGAAATCCACGAGGTCGGGAATATCCTCGCGCCGCTCGGCCAGCGGCGGCACGCGGATCGGCACCACGCTGAGGCGGTGATAGAGGTCCTCGCGGAACCGCCCCTGCGCGATCTCCTCCTCCAGGTTGCGGCCGGTGGAGGAGATGATGCGCACGTCGACGCTCACCTTGTCCGAGCCGCCGATGCGGGTGAAGGTCTGCTCCACCAGCACGCGCAGCACCCGGTTCTGGGTCTCGCGCGGCATGTCGGCGATCTCGTCCAGAAACAGCGTGCCGCCGTGGGCTTCCTCCAGCGCGCCGCGCCGGGCCTCGCGCCCCTCGCCTTCCTCGACCCCGAACAATTCATATTCCAGCCGCTCGGGCGTGATCGCGGCGGCATTGATGACGATGAACGGCCCCTGGTTGCGGCTCGATACCGCATGAACCATGCGCGCGGTCAGCTCCTTGCCCGATCCCGACGGACCGATGATCAGGATGCGGCTGTTGGTGGGCCCGACCCGGTCGATGGTCGCCTTCAGCTGCTGGATGGCGCTGGAGCGGCCGATCAGGGTCTGCGGCTGCGTCATCTGCTTGAGTTCGCGCACTTCCCGGCGCAGGCGCAGGGTTTCCAGCGCGCGCTCGGTGATGACGATCAGGCGGTCGGCGTTGAACGGCTTCTCGATGAAGTCATAGGCGCCGCGCTTGATGGCGGCGACGGCGGTTTCGATATTGCCGTGGCCGGAGATCATCACCACCGGCACGTCGGGATGCGCCAGCTTGATGGTGTCGAGCAATTCCAACCCGTCCATCCGGCTGCCCTGGAGCCAGATGTCCAGGAAGATCAGGTTCGGCCGCCGGGTGGCGATGGCGGCGAGCGCGCTGTCGGCGTCGCGGGCGGTGCGGGCGGAATAGCCCTCGTCCTCCAGGATGCCGGCCACCAGGCCGCAGATGTCGGCTTCGTCGTCGACGATCAGAATGTCGTGGGCCATGGCTCAAGCCCCCTTCTTCTGGTCGGCCGGCACCAGGATCGGCCCGTCGGCGCGCATGCGCAGCCGGACCCAGGCGCCCCGTCCCTCGGGCGAGTCGTAAAGCTCGATGCCGCCGCCATGCTCTTCCATGATCTTACCGACGATGGCGAGGCCGAGGCCGGTGCCTTTTTCACGCGTGGTCACATACGGCTCCAGGAGGCGGTTGCGCTTCTCCTGGGGCAGGCCGGTTCCGTTGTCGATCACATCAACCACCAGATCTTCGCCGGACTGGTCCGCCTTCACGCGGATCAGCCCCTTGCCACGTTGTTCCGCCGGAACGGCCTCGATGGCCTCGGCGGCATTCTTGAGGATGTTGGTCAGGGCCTGGGATATCAGGCGACGGTCGAACCGCGCCGGAAGGGAGGAAGGGATGTCGGCCTCGAAGGTGACTTCGGGATGACCGACTTTCATTAAAAAAAGCGTCTGCCGCAGGGTCTCGGCGAGATCCTGGCTGTCCACGACCGGCTTCGGCATGCGGGCGAAGGAGGAGAATTCGTCCACCATCCGGCCGATGTCGCCCACCTGGCGGATGATGGTGTCGGTGCACTGGTCGAACACGTCGCGGTCCTGTGTGATGTGCTTGCCGTACTTGCGCTTCAGCCGCTCCGCCGAAAGCTGGATGGGCGTCAGCGGATTCTTGATCTCGTGGGCGATGCGGCGCGCCACGTCGGCCCAGGCGGAGGTGCGCTGCGCCGAGATCAGCGCGGTGATGTCGTCCAGCGTCACCACCCAGCCGTGGTCGGCCTCGGAGGATTGCTCGGTGGTGACGCGCACGGCGAACACCCGTTCGCGCCCCTCGCGCTGCACCGTGATATTGCCCTGGACGATGCGCTCGCGCCCGGCCTCCGCCTCGCCGATCAGGGAGGCGGTCTCGGGCACCACTTCGGCAAGCGGATGGCCGAGCGCATCGGCCTCCTTCACCCCCAGCAGCTTTTCCGCCGAGCGGTTGAGGATGGTCACCCGCTCGTCGGAATCAAGCCCGATCACCCCCGCCCCGACGCCGGACAGGACCGCCTCGGTGAAGCGGCGGCGCACGTCGATCTGATCGCGCGCCCGCAGCAAGGCATCATGCTGGTTGCGCAATTCGGCGGTCATCTTGTTGAAGGTCTCGCCCAGCGTCGCGAAATCGCCCTCGGAGCGATAGATCGGCACCTGGACGTCAAGATTGCCCGCCGCCACATGGTCCGCCGCCGACATCAGCCGGCGGATCGGCGCCACCAGCCATTTCGAGACATTGATGCCGAGCCAGACCGCCGAAAGCAGCACGATCAGCGTGATGACCGCATACATGAGAGCGAACGCCACCTGCACCCCGAAGCGCCGCTCCTCCAGGCTCTGATAATCCGCGAGGGTCTCCCGCGTGGTTTTCAGATAGCCGATCACCCTTGGATCGATGGGCCGCGCCACATAGAGATAGAGGTCGGGATAATCCTTCAGCTTGATCAGCGCCCCGACGAAATCGGCATCGGACGGCAGATAGATGATCGGCTGCTCGGCGGTCGCTTCATCAATGGCGATATTGGCCGGCACCAGGAATTCGCGGCCGGTCATGACCTGTGCGCCCTCGACCACCTTCAGGTCGCGCTCGATCATCAGCGCGCCGGGCAGATTGCGCAGCGCCGCCTGGGCGGTGAGAATCTGCCGGAAGCGCGCCCGGTCGCTGTCATAAAGCGGCTTGAGGCGGTTGAGATCGGCGCTCATGGCGAGGACGTCGCCGCGAATGTTCAGCGCATGCTCGCGGACATAGGTTTGCGCCACCTGCACCGCGTTCGCGACGATCTCCTGGGTCCGCACGGAAAACCACCGGTCGAGCCCGCGATCCAAGGTCAGGCTCGCGACCCCCGCCACCAGGATGGCGGGCACCACGGCGACCACGGCGAACAAAGCGACGATGCGCACATGCAGCCGCGAGGCGGCGCGGCCCCGCGCCCGCGCCCGGACGATGCGCCACACCTCGCGCCCCACCATGGTGGACAGGATGGCCACCGCGAGCGCGTTTCCGGCCAGCAGGCCGATCACCACCTCGTGGCTCGGCACCACCGGCGTCAGGCCCATCAGGATCAGGAAGGTGGCCAAGGCCGAGCAGAGCGCCAGCACCACCATCGCCGGCGCGAACAGGCCCACGCTTAGCAACGGGCTCGCTCCTGGCATCCCCCCGCCCGTGGCACGGTTATCGGCGGTGTCCAGGCTGGCATTCGTCATGGATGGAAGGGTCCCGCGCCGCACCGGGAATCAGTGCGACTGATGCAATGGGACAACACTGGTGCAAAAATGTGACAATTGCGACTGGTCCCGCCGCTTGTCCTGCGCATGGAGCGAAAAGTGTCAGGGGTCGCGGCCGCCGTCGGGCCAGCGCCGCGCCTCTTCCTCGCGCATGGGCCGCCCCACCAGATAGCCTTGGACACAATCGCTGCCGAGGGCCACCACCTCGTTCATGGCGTCGTCGTTTTCCACCCCTTCGGCCACCACTTCGATGCCGAAGGCGTGGGCCAGATCCACCATCACCCCCACGATGCGCCGCGAACGGGAATTGTCGACGATCTCGCGGATGAAAGAGCGGTCGATCTTAAGCACGTTCACCGGCAGACGCTGAAGATAACTGAAGGAGGAATAGCCGGTGCCGAAATCATCGATGGCCACCTTGCTGCCCAGGGATTGCAGCTGGACCATCACCTCGACCGCTTTTTCCGGCTCCGACAGCAAGGTGCTCTCTGTCAGCTCGAACAATACCTGCTCGCCCTTCAGATTCACTTGCTGAAGAATGTTCGCGATGCGCGCCACAAGATCGGGGGCCATCACCTGCGGGGCGGAAAGATTGACCGACACATAGCGCGGCCCAAGTCCCCTGGAGGCGCGATCCTGGTTCCAGCGTGCGCAGGCCGCCACCGCCCGTTCCAGAACCAGTTCGCCCAATTGCTCGGACAGGCCCGAGGCCTCGGCGATGGCCACGAATTCGCTGGGCTCCACATTTCCCAGCGCCGGATGGCTCCAGCGGGCGAGGGCCTCAAAGCCCATCACCGTTCCGGTCTTGCAGCACACGATCGGCTGAAACACCATGTACAGGTCGTGCGAGCGCCGCAGAATGGCGTCCCGCAGATCGGTTTCCAGCGCCAGGCGCTCCTGGTGGTCCGCGCGCAGCGACTGGTCGAACACCACCGCATGGCCGCGCCCCTGGGCGTGGAGCGCCATTTCGGCATCGCGCAACATGTGTTCCAATTGCCCCTGCTCGCGGGCGATGCCGATGCGCGCGCGCAGATAGAAGCGTCGGCCCTCGCTTTCCAGCGGCGCCTGGAACAGCGCATCGACGCTGCGCCCGGTGGCCAGCGCGTCCGAGCCGCGGAACAGAATGATGGCGAATTCCCGCTCGCCGGTGCGCGCCAGCATCGCATCGCCACGCAGCGCGAGGCGCAGCCGCAAGGCCAGTTGCGCCGCCACCGGCTCGGTGAATTCGCGCCCGAGGCTCGCGGCGAGCACGTCGAGATCGCGGAAATGCACCACCACCACCCCGGTTGGCGCGCTCGGCGCGTCGGCGACCAGGCGCAGCAGCCCGGCGCGATTGGGCAGCCCCGTCATGGCATCGTGATAGGCGAGCCGCTCCAGCGCCTCCTGGGCATTCACGAAATTGGAGATGTCCCGCAGATAGGCGGTGAAGACGCGCCGGGTCGCGCCGCGAATCTCGGTGACGGTCAGTTCCACGGGAAACACGCTGCCATCCGCGCGCCGGCCCTGAAGCTCCACGCGCCGGCCGAGGATGTGAGGCGAACCGTCTTCCAGATAGCGCTTGAGGCCCGACTGGTGCGACATCGCATAGCGCGGCGGAATGATGGTGGCGCCAAGCGAGCGGCCGATCGCATCCGCGCGCTGATAGCCGAATATGCGCTCGGCGGCCGGGTTGAACTCCAGGATCATGCCCGCTTCGTCGATGGTGACGACGGCATCGAGCGCCGAACCGAGCATGCTGCGCAGGGTGACATCGTTCAATTCCCGCTCGGCCCGCATGCATTCGGCCGAGCGCGCCACCATGCCGGCCACCAGATGGCACAGGGATTTGACGGTCTCGTCCCACGCCAGGTTCTCGTCGTCGTGGGCGATGCAGAAATGACCCCACCAATGGCCTGCCGCCATGACCGGGACGGTATAGAAGCGCACGATCTGATGGGCCTCGAAATAGGCGCGCATATAGCCCGTGAGATCGCGGGTAAGCCCTTCGATCACCTCGCCGCGGATACGCCGGCTCGCCCAGTCGCGCTGGAGGTCGTCGGCGCCGTCGGGGGCGATGGTGCGATGGTGGGCGCGGCCGATGGGAGCAAGGCCCGGCCGCGCCCAATCGGCCCGACAGATCACCCCGAGCCCTGGATGCCCGTCCTGGCGAACCTCGAACAAGGCGACGCGGCTGAGACCGAACGCCTCGCCGATACCGGCGCAGACCCGCTCCAGCGCCTCGTTCCAAAGATCGCCGTCATCGCTCTGGGCGATAAATGCATTCATCGCCCAGAGCAGGTGACTCAAAGCGACTTCAGACATCACGGGTCCTTGCATACCGGCATCAACAAATGCGGTGCCCTATGCGCGTCATCGCGTATCCGGACCGCCCCCTCGCGAAATCTTATTCCTTAGATTCGCAGCTTGCACGCATAAGATGTCAGCAAACCTCAGATTAACGGCTGGTGCGAATGACCTGAATATCCAGATCGCGGATTTTTTTCCGCAAGGTATTGCGGTTCAGGCCGAGCAATTCCGCCGCCTTGATCTGATTACCCCGCGCCGCAGCAAGAGCCGCCGACAGGAGTGGATATTCCACGTCCCGCAGGATCCGATGGTAAAGGCCGGGCGGCGGCAAATCTTCGCCGAATCCGGCAAAATATGTGTTAAGATGCCGTTCCACCGAAGCGGCGAGCGTGGCATCCACCGGACCATCCTCGGCGCCCGCGCTGGGCACCGGCTCGGACAGTTCGGCCTCGATGATGCCGGTGGTGATGATCTCCTGCGGGTACAAGGCCGAGAGCCGGCGCACCAGGTTTTCAAGCTCACGCACATTGCCGGGCCAGCGATAGCGCTTCAGCCGATCGAGGGCGGCGGTGTCGATCTGCTTCGCCGGCAGGCCCTCCCGCTCCGCCTGAAGGAAGAAGTGCCGCACCAGATCCGGCACGTCCTCGGAACGCTCGCGCAGCGGCGGCAGGCGCAGCGGCACCACGTTCAGGCGGAAGAACAGATCCTCGCGGAACAGGCCCTGCTGGATCAGCGTGCGCAGGTCCTTGTTGGTTGCGGCAATGATGCGCACGTCGGTCTTGATGGGGGTGCGCCCGCCCACCGTGGTATATTCCCCTTGCTGGAGCACGCGCAGCAGGCGGGTCTGCGCCTCCATGGGCATGTCGCCGATTTCGTCGAGGAAGAGCGTGCCGCTTTCCGCCTGCTCGAACCGGCCGGTATTGCGCGTGGTGGCGCCGGTGAACGAGCCCTTTTCGTGGCCGAACAATTCGCTCTCGATGAGATCGCGCGGGATCGCCGCCATGTTGATGGCCACGAACGGCCCGGTGCGGCGCTTGCCGTAATCGTGCAGCGCCCGCGCCACCAGTTCCTTGCCGGTGCCGCTCTCGCCCGCGATCATCACGGTGAGGTCGGTTTGCATGAGGCGGGCGAGCAGGCGGTAGATTTCCTGCATCGCCGGCGAGCGGCCCACGAGCGGGATATTGTCCTGCTCCTCGGAGCCGAGCGGATGCTGGTCGGACTTCTTCGGCTCGGCGAGCGCGCGGCCGACGATGGAGATCAGCTCCTTCAGGTCGAACGGCTTGGGCAGATATTCATAAGCGCCGCGCTCGGAGGCGCGGATCGCGGTCATGAACGTGTTCTGCGCGCTCATGACGATGACCGGCAGGTCCGGCCGCGCCTTCTTGATGCGCGGCAAGAGGTCGAAGGCGTTTTCGTCCGGCATCACCACGTCGGTGATGACCAGATCGCCATCTCCCTGGCTCACCCAGCGCCAGAGGGTGGCCGCATTCCCGCACGAGCGCACTTCATATCCGGCCCGCGACAGGGCCTGATTAAGCACGGTACGGATCGCAGCATCGTCGTCGGCGACCAGAATGCTTCCCGTGGGCATGGATACCTCAGTTGTCCTCGGAGGCGACACGTGTGCCGCGATACATGGGAAGGAGAACCCGGAAGCTGGTTCGCCGGGGCTGGCTGTCGCACTCGACGATCCCGCCATGGTCGCCGATGATCTTCGCCACCAATGCAAGGCCGAGGCCACTTCCCGTCGGCTTGGTGGTCACGAACGGATCGAACAGATGGGGCAGCAGGTCGTCCGGCACGCCCTTGCCATTGTCCTTGACGCAGAATTCCAGCGGCAGGCTGACGCGCGAGGAGGCGCCGGGCACGGTGAGCCGCACGCCGGGGCGGAAGGCGGTGGTGAGATGGATTTCCCCGTCCGTCTCCGAATCGATGGCCTCGGCCGCGTTCTTCACCAGATTGAGGAACACCTGAACCAATTGGTCGCGGTTCGCGAAGACCGGCGGCAAGGAGGGGTCATATTCCTCGATAAAGCGGATGTGCCGCGCGAAGCCCGAGGACGCGAGCGTACGCACATGCTCCAGCACCGCATGGATATTCACCGGCTCGCGGGCGATGGGCCGCTCGTCGGAGAACACCTCCATGCGGTCCACCAGCTTCACGATGCGGTCCGCCTCGTCGGTGATCAGGCGGGTGAGCGCGCGGTCCTCGTCGCCCGCCGACTGTTCCAGAAGCTGGGCGGCGCCGCGAATGCCGGAGAGCGGATTCTTGATCTCGTGGGCCAGCATGGAGGCGAGCGCGCTCACCGAGCGGGCGGCGCCGCGATGGGTGAGCTGGCGGTCCATCTTGTCGGCGATGGTGCGCTCCTGGATCATCACCACCACATGGCCCGGCCGTTCGGAGACCGGCCCGACATGGATGTCGACCACCCGCTCGCCGCCATTCTTGGGCGTACCGAGGTCCACGCGATATTCGTTCACCGGCGCGCCGCGCGCCCGCACCTGATCGATCAGGCCGAGCAGCGGCGTGCCGAACGGCACGAATTCGGCGAACGGCCGGCGCCGCAGCACCGGCAGGCTGACTTCAAAAAAAGCCTCGGCCGCCACGTTGGCGTCGACGATCTGCCCGGTATCGGAAACCGTGATCACAGGGTGGGGCACCGCATCGAGGATCGCGCGGGTAAAATTCAACTCCGGCTCGGGCCGGCGCTTTGCATCTGCCTTCATGCCGCGGCCTTCCAGTTGGCATCATCGAAAGCGGCGCGAATCCCGTCCGCGACCGCGTCGGGGTCTTCCGCGCGCAGCAGCCTTGCCCGCCATGGCTTGACCCAGTCTTGCTCGCGGCCGGCGCTCGCCGCCGCCGCTTCCAGCGCCCAGCCGATATGCTTGCGGGCCTGCCGCATGCCGAGCCCGGCGCCATAGAGAGCGAGCCAGCCCTCGTACATTTCCAACAGCACGTCGCGCTGTTCGCACAGGCTAGGCTCCACCGGCGCGCGCCCGGTTTCCAGGAACCGCGCCACCTGGCCGGGGAACCAGGGCCGCCCCTGCGCGCCACGGCCGATCATCACCCCGTCGGCGCCCGACGCGGACAGCATGGGGCCGGCATCGGCGCAGCGCGTGAGATCGCCATTGGCGAGCACCGGAATGGAGACCTTCGCCTTCACCTCGGCGATCGCCGCCCAATCCGCTTCGCCGGTGTAGAATTGGCAGCGGGTCCGGCCATGGATCGTCAGCAAGGCGATGCCCGCATCCTCGGCGATGGTGGCGAGCACCGGTGCGATCCGCGCCGCCCCGTCCCAGCCCAGGCGGGTCTTCAGCGTCACCGGGACGGAGACGGCGGAACGCACCGCCGCGATGATCCGCGCCGCCAGCGGCAGGTCGCGCAGCAGCGCCGCGCCCGCAGCTCCGGTGGTCACGCGCTTGGCCGGGCAGCCCATATTGATGTCGATGATATCCGCGCCTTCCGCCTCCGCCATGCGGGCGGCCTCCCCCATCCAATGGGGATCGTTGCCGGCCAGCTGAACGGCGTGCAGCGGAATGCCGGCGCGTTCGGCCCGAAGCGTGGTCTCGCCATGGCCCTCGAGCAGCGCTTCGCTGGCGACCATTTCAGACACCACGAGCCCGGCGCCATATCGAACCGCCATGCGCCGCACCGGCGCATCGGTAATACCGGCCATCGGGGCGAGCACCACCGGGTTCGGGAGGGCGTGGGGGCCGATTCGAACGGTCGAAAGAGATGGAGAAAGAAGCTCTTGCACAGATTTTAGGCCACCTAAGGAGTGCCTACATTCTAGACAATTGCGATGCACGCGCAAGGGCAGCTTTGCAATGAGGCGCATGGTGCAGCGCGAAGGCTGCCGAAGGCACAGGCGACCGCCGCTTTTTTGTCCCCTTGCGCGGCGGGTTCGGGCGCTGTTCAAGGAGCAAATGGCGAAAAAAGGGAATGATCTTCATGGCGACGTGCGCGGTCATTGTGGTGG
Source organism: Roseixanthobacter finlandensis (assembly GCF_043195105.2). Classification (NCBI taxonomy): domain Bacteria; kingdom Pseudomonadati; phylum Pseudomonadota; class Alphaproteobacteria; order Hyphomicrobiales; family Xanthobacteraceae; genus Roseixanthobacter; species Roseixanthobacter finlandensis. The sequence continues at coordinate 3,049,063 of NZ_CM195536.1, forward strand.
CGGCGGGCCGCGGCACCCGCGCCGGTGGTCCGTTGCCCAAACAATATCACCATCTCGGTGGGGAAACCGTGCTGCGGCGCACCTTGCGCCTGTTCGCTGAGCATTCCGATATCCATACCATCCAGGTGGTGATCCATCCCGACGATGAAGCCCGCTTCGCCGCCGCCGCCGCCGGCCTTGCGAAAGTGCGCTTGGCGGTGGCGGGCGGACGCGAGCGGCAGGATTCGGTGCGGGCCGGCCTCGAAGCGCTGGCGGGCGAGGCCCCCGACCTCGTACTGGTGCACGATGCCGCCCGCCCGTTCGTGACGCACGCCCTGATCTCCCGCGCGGTCGAAGCGGCGGCCACCCACGGCGCGGCGGTGCCGGTGACCGGCGTGACCGATACCATCAAGGTGGTGGACGGCTTGGGAGCCGTCACCTCCACGCCTGTGCGCGCCACGTTGCGCGCGGTGCAGACTCCCCAGGCTTTCCGGTATGACATGCTGCGCGCCGCCCATGATGCGGCGCAAGCCGGCGGCATCGCCGGCCTGACCGACGACGCCGCCGTGATGGAATGGGCAGGGCACAAGGTCGCGACCTTTGAAGGAGAAGCGGGCAACATGAAACTCACCTCCGCCGACGATCTGGCCCGCGCCGCCCGCGCGGGCGCGGCCCCGCTCAGCGATGTGCGCACCGGCACCGGGTTCGACGTGCATGCCTTCGGTCCCGGCGACCATGTGATGCTCGGCGGCCTCGCCATTCCCTTCGACAAGGGCCTCGACGGCCATTCCGACGCCGACGTGGGGCTGCATGCGCTCACCGATGCGGTGCTCGGCGCCCTGTGCGACGGCGATATCGGCGCCCATTTTCCGCCCTCCGACCCGCAATGGAAGGGCGCGACTTCCGACCGTTTCCTGGTGTTCGCGCTCGACAAGGTGCGCGCGCGCGGCGGCATCGTCGCCCATCTCGACCTGACCTTGATCTGCGAAGCCCCGAAGATCGGCCCCCACCGCGACGCGATCCGCACGCGCATCAGCGAAATCACCGGCGTTGCGCTCGGCCGCATCAGCGTGAAGGCCACCACCACCGAGCGGCTCGGCTTCACCGGCCGGCGCGAGGGCATCGCCGCCATGGCGTCCGCCACCATCCGCCTGCCCGAGGAGGATTTGCTGTGAGCGATCTGGAAACCCAAGACCGCGCCCGGCGCGTGCTGGAGGCCTGCCGCGCCGCCGGCCTCACGCTGGCTACCGCCGAATCCTGCACCGGCGGCCTCGTGATCGGCGCGCTGACCGATATCGCCGGCTCCTCCGATGTGGTGGATCGCGGCTTCGTCACCTATTCCAATGCCGCCAAGATGGCGATGCTCGGCGTGCCGGAGGCGATCCTCGCCGCCCATGGCGCGGTGAGCGAGGAGACCGCGCGCGCCATGGCCCGCGGCGCGCTCGCCGCCGCCGGCACCGGCCTTGCGGTTTCGATCACCGGCGTTGCAGGTCCCGGTGGCGGATCTGACGAAAAGCCGGTTGGCCTGGTGCATTTTGCGGCGGCCAAGCGCGGCGGCCTGCTGGTGCATCGCGAGGAGCGGTTCGGCCCGCTGGAGCGCGCCGACATCCGCGCCCGCTCGGTGCTTGTGGCGCTGGAAATGCTGGAGACGCTGGCGCGGTTTTGAGCGCTCAGGCCGCCCCGTACACCGCATCCGCCCGCTTCTCGAACGCATCGGCGAAGCGGCGGAAGGCGGCGTCGAACATGGCGCCCATCAGCAGGCCTAGGGTGCGCGAGCGAAATTCATAGGAGATGAAAAAGCTCACCTCGCACTTGCTGCCCTCCAGGTCGCGGAATTCCCAGCGATTGTCGAGGCGGCTGAACGGCCCGTCCAGATATTCCACGTGGATCGTCAGCTTGGGCCGGTCGAGGGTGACGCGCGAGGTGAAGGTCTCGCGGATCAGCTTGTAGGCGACCGTCATATCGGCGATCAGCACCTCCTGCCCCTCCCCGCCGGGCGTGCGGCGACGCACCCGCAGGGATTGGCAGAGCGGCACGAATTCCGGGTAATGGTCCACATCCGCCACGAGATCGAACATCTCGGCGGCGGAATGGTTCACCACGCGCTTGCTGGAGAAAGACGGCACGCCCTCACACCCGACCGAGCTTTGCCTCGCGGGCGCTGCGCAGGCGTGCGAAATCGTCGCCCGCATGGTGCGAAGAGCGCGTCAGCGGGCTCGACGACACCATCAGGAAGCCCTTGGCATAGGCCACCGTCTCGAAGGCGGAGAATTCGTCCGGCGTCACGAAGCGCTCCACCTTGTGGTGCTTGCGCGTGGGCTGGAGATATTGGCCGATGGTGATGAAATCCACCTCGGCCGAGCGCAGGTCGTCCATGAGCTGGAGCACTTCGTTCCGCTCCTCGCCGAGCCCCACCATGATGCCCGACTTGGTGAAGATGGAAGGGTCCAGCTCCTTCACCTGCTGTAGCAACCGCAGCGAGTGAAAATAGCGCGCGCCGGGCCGCACGGTGAGATACTTCGCCGGCACAGTTTCCAGATTATGGTTGAAGACATCGGGCTTTGCCTCGACCACCACTTCGATGGCGCCGGGCTTGCGCAGGAAATCCGGGGTGAGAATCTCGATGGTGGTGCCGGGGCTCCCGGCACGGATGGCGCGGATGGTGCGGGCGAAATGTTCGGCACCGCCGTCCGCCAGATCGTCCCGGTCCACCGAGGTGATGACCACGTGAGAGAGGCCGAGCTTGGCCACCGCCTCGCCCACCTTCTGCGGCTCGTCGAGGTCCAACGCCTGCGGCAGGCCGGTGCGCACATTGCAGAAGGCGCAGGCGCGGGTGCACGTGTCGCCCATGATCATGAAAGTGGCGTGCTTCTTTTCCCAGCACTCGCCAATGTTCGGGCAGCCCGCTTCCTCGCACACCGTGTGCAGGCCGTTGGCGCGCACGATGTCCGCCGTCTTGGACCAGCCGGCGGAGCCCGGCGCCTTCACGCGGATCCATTCCGGCTTGCGCAGGATCTCGCTTTCCGGGCGATGCGCCTTTTCCGGATGGCGCGGCCGGTTCAGGGTATTGACGAGCGTGACCATATCTTCAGGCGACTTTCGCGCGCGATAAAAGCATTCGCTTCAAAATGTAGTCTCCCATCGCGCCAGCGTCGAGCCGGCGCGATGCAGTGCTGACCTGCCGGCAGCGCCGGACCGGCCAAGGGCCTTTAGCGCGCGCGGATGCGGCGCCACACCCACAGCACGATGATGGCACCAACCACGGCGGCGATGAGCGTGCGGAAGAAGCCATAGACCGGCACGTCCGCCCATTCCGCCAGCTTGCCGCCGACGAACGCCCCAATCAGGCCGAACACGAGGTTCGTCAGCAGCCCGTGGTCGCTCGCGGTGATCCGCTCCGCGATCCAGCCGGCGATCAGGCCGATGAGGATCATGGTGAACAAGCCGACGCCGGGCTGGCTCAACGCCGCATAGGTCTCGCCATTCATGGATCAGCCCCCAGGTTCCGCCCGGCCCGCGCCGCGCGCCCCTCACATATGGATAACGCGGCCGTACGCGTCCAGCACGCTCTCGTGCATGGTTTCCGAAAGCGTCGGATGCGGGAAGATGGCGTGGATCAGCTCTTCCTCGGTGGTCTCGAGATTCATGGCGATCATGAAGCCCTGGATCAGCTCGGTGACTTCCGCGCCCACGAGATGGGCGCCCAGCAATTCGCCGGTCTTCTTGTCGAAGATGGTTTTCACCAGGCCCTCGGGCTCGCCGAGCGCGATCGCCTTGCCGTTGCCGATGAAGGGGAAGCGGCCGATGCGGACGTCGCGGCCCTGCTCCTTGGCCTTCTTCTCGGTGAGGCCGATGGAGGCGACCTGCGGGTTGCAATAGGTGCAGCCGGGGATCTTGTTCTTGTCGATGGGGTGGGTGTGAAGCCCCTTGATGGTCTCCACGCAGATCACGCCCTCATGCTCGGCCTTGTGGGCCAGCATGGGCGCGCCGGCGACATCGCCGATGGCATAGATGCCGGGCACATTGGTGCGGCCATAGCCATCGGTCACGACGATGCCGCGCTCGATCTTCACGCCGACCGCTTCGAGGCCCAGGCTGTCCACATTGCCGACCACGCCGACGGCGGAGATCATCCGGTCCACCGCGAAATCGTGCTTGGCGCCCTTGTTGTCCTCCACATGGACGGTGAGATTCTCGCCATGCTTGGTGACGCCGCTGACCTTGGCGCCGGTGAGGATCTTCATGCCCTGCTTTTCCAGGCGCTTGCGCACATGGGCAGCAATCTCCTCATCCTCCACGGGGAGGATCTGCGGCAGCACCTCGACCACCGTCACGTCGGCGCCCATGGTCTTGTAGAAGGACGCGAACTCGATGCCGATGGCGCCCGAGCCCATGACCAGCAGGGACTTGGGCATGATGTCCGGCACCATGGCTTCGAAATAGGTCCAGATCAGCTTCTTGTCGGGCTCCAGGCCCGGCAGGGCGCGCGGGCGGGCGCCGGTGGCGACGATGATGTGCTTGGCGGTGTAGTCGCCGCCGCCGAGCGCGCCCTTGGGCGCATTCTCGGCCGCTTCCACCTTCAGCTTTCCGGGGGCGGAAAGGGTCGCCTTGCCCCAGATCACGTCCACCTTGTTCTTCTTCAGCAGGAAGCCGACGCCGGTGGAGAGCTGGCTGGCAACGCCGCGCGAGCGCTTCACCACCGCGCCGATATCGAAGCCCACCTTCTCGGCGGAGAGGCCGTAATCCTTGGCGTGCTCCATATAATGGAACACTTCGGCCGAGCGCAGCAACGCCTTGGTGGGGATGCAGCCCCAGTTCAGGCAGATGCCGCCGAGATGGCTCTTTTCCACCACCGCGGTCTTGAAGCCGAGCTGGGCCGCGCGGATGGCGGCCACATAGCCGCCCGGGCCGCCGCCGATGACGATGATGTCGAAATTGGTCTCAGCCATGGATCTCTCCTTCCCCTCCTGGGCCGCCGGACGCACCGCATCGGCAGAAGGGACCGGGTGGGAATGGGGCCGTGCCCGCCCCGCGCGCGCCGGCGAAAGGCCTCGGCAGGCGACAGGGCCGGCGGGCCGGGTCCGACGCACCAGCGCCGGACCCCAGCCGTCAGCGGGTCAGATAAGCGTAGATTTCATCCTTCAGCCGCACGCGCTCCTTGCGCACGGTGTCGAGCGCAAGGTCGTCCATGGGCTCAAGATCGCTCTCGGCCTTGTGGACCACCTCGTTCACCTTGTCGTACTCGGCAACCAGATGGGCGAAGTGCGGGTCGCTCTGGCGCAGCTCGTGGAGCTTGCCGGCATATTCGGGGAAGTCGGCGGCCAATTGGTGGGGCGTGTGGGACATGAGTGCCTCGTTCTACCTTGGACGCGGCGGCATGCGCGCCGCATGGGCCCTGCTACACCGAAGCCGCCGTGCGACCTTTGATCTGCCGCACAGGAAACCGGCCTTCCGGCCGGCTTCCGCCGCGCTCCTCACACCAGCATGGATCACACCAGCATGGTCATGGGCTTCTCGACGAACTCCTTGAACGCGGCCAGCAGCTCGGCGCCCAGCGCCCCGTCCATCACCCGGTGATCGCAGGTGAGGGTAGCAGTCATCTGGGTGGCGATCTTGATCTCGCCGCCGCGCACCACGGGGCGCTGTTCGGACGCGCCGATGGCGATGATGGAGGATTGCGGGGCGTTGATGATCGCCACGAAATCGCGCACGCCCATCATGCCGAGGTTGGAGATGGAGGTGGAGCCGCCGGAATATTCCTCCGGCTTCAGCTTCTTGGTGCGGGCGCGCGCGGCGAGGTCGCGCATCTCGTTGGAGATGGCGGACAAGGTCTTGGTCTCGGCCTTCTTGATGACCGGGGCATAAAGCCCGCCGTCGATGGCAACCGCCACGCCGACGTCGGAATTCTTCATGCGCAGGATCCGGTCCTCGGCCCACACCGCATTGGCGGCCGGCACCTTCTGCAGCGCCAGCGCCATGGCCTTGATGATGAAGTCGTTGACGGAAACACGGTAGACCGGCTTGCCGTCCTTGTCCTTGGACGCCATGGAATTGACGGTCTCGCGCAGCTTCATCAGATCGTCGAGGTCGCAATCCACGCTGAGATAGAAGGTGGGGGTGAGCTGCTCGCTCTCCACCAGCCGCTTGGCGATGGTCTTGCGCATGCCGTCGAGCTGGACTTCCTCGAAGGACCCCGCCTCGAACATGGCCTTGACCTGGTCGGCGGTCGGCCCGCTGACAGCGGCCTTCGCAGGAGCGGGAGCCGCTGCGGCCGGCGCGGACGCAGGAGCGGCAGCGGCGGCCGGCGCAGCGCCGGGCTTCGCGCCTTCCACATCGCGCGCGACGACACGGCCATGGGGGCCGGAGCCGGGCAGCGCGGCAAGATCGATGCCCTTTTCCTTGGCGAGGCGACGGGCCAGCGGCGAGGCGAACACGCGTCCACCTTGGCCGTTCGCGGCCGGTGCGGCCGGGGGCGTCACTTCGCGTTGGATCGCACCGGCATCGCCGGGGGCGGGAACCTTCGGCGGCGTCTTGTCTTCGGCAATGGCGGCCTGCTTTTGCGGCGAGGCTTCCGCCGGAGCAGCGGGGACTTTGGCGCCGCCGGCGCCGGAGGCGACCGCCTTGGCGTCCTCGCCCTCGCCGGCCAGAACCGCGATGAGCTGGTTCACCGGCACGTCCTGCGTGCCCTCGGGCACCAGGATCTTCGCCATCACGCCTTCATCGACGGCTTCCACTTCCATGGTCGCCTTGTCGGTCTCGATCTCGGCGATCACGTCGCCGGACTTGACGCTGTCGCCTTCCTTCTTGAGCCATTTGGCGAGATTGCCCTTCTCCATGGTGGGAGACAGGGCCGGCATCAGGATTTCGATGGGCATCTGGTCTTCCCCTCAGCGATAGGTCACGGCGCGGACGGCCTCGATCACGTCGGCGACCGTCGGCAGAGCGAGCTTTTCGAGATTGGCGGCATAAGGCATGGGCACATCCTTGCCGGTCACGCGCAGGACCGGCGCGTCGAGATAATCAAACGCATCGGCCATCAGGCGGGCGGAAATCTCGGCGCCGACGCCGGACTGGGCCCAGCCCTCCTCGATGGTCACGCAACGGCCGGTCTTCTTCACCGACTCGATGATGGTCGCGGTATCCATGGGGCGGATGGTGCGCAAATCGATGACTTCCGCCTCGATGCCCTGCTTGGCCAATTCCTCGGCCGCCTTCAGCGCATAGGTCATGCCGATAGACCAGGCCACCAGGGTCACGTCCTTGCCGGCACGCGCGATGCGCGCCTTGCCGATGGGGAGCACGTAATCATCCAGCTTCGGCACCTCGAAGGAATGGCCGTAGAGGATTTCGTTTTCCAGGAAGATGATGGGATTGGGATCGCGGATCGCCGCCTTCAGCAGGCCCTTGGCATCGGCGGCGCTATAGGGCGCGATCACCTTGAGGCCGGGGATATGGCTGTACCAGGAGGTGTAATCCTGGCTGTGCTGGGCGGCGACGCGCGCGGCCGCGCCGTTCGGGCCGCGGAACACGATGGAGCAATGCACCTGGCCACCGGACATATAAAGCGTCTTGGCGGCGGAATTGATGATCTGGTCAATCGCCTGCATGGCGAAGTTGAAGGTCATGAATTCCACGATGGGCTTGAGCCCCGCCATGGCGGCACCGACGCCCATGCCGGCGAAGCCGTGCTCGGTGATGGGGGTATCCACCACGCGCTTGGCGCCGAATTCCTGGAGCAGGCCTTGAGTGATCTTATAGGCGCCCTGATATTCGGCGACTTCCTCGCCCATGACGAACACGTCGGCGTCGCGGCGCATTTCCTCGGCCATGGCGTCGCGCAGGGCCTCGCGTACGGTCATGGTGACCATTTCGGTGCCGGGCGGTACTTCCGGATCCGGCTGGCTCTTCACCTGGGGCGGGTTGGCGACGGCGGAGGGCACGGCCGCCTGCGGGGCGGGCGCGGCAGCGGCCGTGGGGGACGGCTGCGGAGCGGCCGTCGGCGGCGCGCTCTCGGCGGCCTTCTGGGCCGGAGCCGGAGCCGCGTTCGCGTCCTCGCCATCGGCCAGGATCGAGGCGATGGGGGTGTTCACGGCCACGTCCTGCGTGCCCTCGGGCACCAGGATCTTGCCGAGGATGCCCTCGTCCACGGCTTCCACTTCCATGGTGGCCTTATCGGTCTCGATCTCGGCGATCACGTCGCCGGACTTGACGCTGTCGCCCTCTTTCTTAAGCCATTTGGTGAGATTGCCCTTCTCCATGGTGGGGGAGAGGGCCGGCATGAGGATATCGATGGGCATGGCTTCTGCTCAGCTCTTGCTCGACGCGGGCTCGCTCACGCTCGCGGGGGCGGGCGGAACGGGGCGCTGTCTCGTGAGATTGGAATAAGCGGAGGCCGCGGCGGCCGCGACCGTGAGGGAGGCGATGAACAGGATGAGGGCCTTGCCGACCCGCCGGGCATGATCGCCCGCCGCGCCTTCGCGCAGACGGGCGGAAAAGGGCCAGAGCACCAGCAGCGCCTGACGGCGCGCGCTCAACGAGCCGGAGGCGGCCTCGGCCCTCATCCCTTCGCGGATCGCAACGCCCCAGCTCGCGGCTGCACCCGCGAGCGAGGCCAGAAGGAGAATGAGGGCCGGGATCGCCATGGCCGCCGCCTTAGCGCAGGATGTCCGTGTACAGCTCAGAGGGATCGGGCTCGGGATCGTGCGTCGCGAAATCGGCGGCCGCATTGACGACCTCGCGGATTTCGCCGTCGATCGCCTTCAGTTCGTCCTCGCTCACGAGGCCCTTTTCCAGCAGGCGCGCCCGCACCTGCTCGATGGGATCGTGCTCGGTCCGCATCTTCTGCACCTCCTCCTTCGACCGGTATTTCGCCGGATCGGACATGGAGTGGCCGCGATAGCGGTAGGTCTGCATTTCCAGGATATAGGGGCCCTTGCCGTCGCGGGCGAAGCCGAGCGCCCGTTCGGCAGCCGCCTTCACCGCGCGCACGTCCATGCCGTCCACCTGCTCGCCGGGAATGTTGAACGAGGTGCCGCGCTTGGAGAAGTCGGTCTGGGCGGAGGCGCGATTGACCGACGTGCCCATGGCGTATTTGTTGTTCTCGATCACGTACACGGCCGGCAGTTTCCACAGCTCGGCCATGTTGAAGCTCTCATAGACCTGGCCCTGGTTGGCCGCGCCGTCGCCGAAATAGACCACCGAGACCGAGCCATTGTCGCGGTAATGATTGGCGAAGGCGAGGCCGGTGCCGAGCGAGACCTGGGCGCCGACGATGCCGTGGCCCCCGAAAAACTGCTTCTCGATGCTGAACATATGCATCGAGCCGCCCTTGCCCTTGGAATAGCCGCCGCGGCGGCCGGTGAGCTCGGCCATGACGCCCTTGGCTTCCATGCCGGTGGACAGCATGTGGCCGTGGTCGCGATAGCCGGTGATCACCTGATCACCCTTCTTCATGGCCATCTGCATGCCGACCACCACGGCCTCCTGGCCGATATAGAGGTGGCAGAAGCCGCCGATCAGACCCATGCCATACATCTGGCCGGCCTTTTCCTCGAAGCGGCGGATCAGGAGCATCTCGCGATACGCGTGAAGTTCCTGCTCCTTGCTGAAGTCCGGTATCGCGCCGGGCGCGGCTTCGGTGCGGGCGACTGCCTTTTTTACGGCCATCTCATCCTCGGGACACGCTGGAACCGAGGAGTCTCTAGCGCACCTCCGAGACGACTCAAAGCGCCATTTGCATCGTGCTGCACCGCAACACGTTGCAAACGCTTGACTCTGCTGGGTTGAACTGGATTTCAGTTAATTGATGTCATGAACTTGTAACAAGTTCATGAGCGAGGTTTCAGCAGCACAAGGTCCTTCGCATTGACGAAATCCAGCTGCCGGCGTCCCTCTTCATCCAGCAGGTCCGGATCGAGCCGCGAGGCCTGGAGCAGGGAGACCTTGTTCTCGATCGCGCGCCGCTGGGCCTTCAGCGCCGCCAGCTCGCCTTCGAGCTGCGCCATCTCCACCTGGAAGTTGCGCTTCGCCATCAGGCCGTGCTGGCCATTATAGGCATGGTACGCGAAATAGCCGATGACACCCCCGGAGAGGGTGTAGAGCAGCAGTGCGAACAGGAAGGAGCGCAGGCGCGAGCGTGTTTGCATGCCGCCATCCTGCCCCATCGCGGTTGCTGGGGGGTTAAGACTCGCAGTCCTTGGAATCTCCCGCTGTGGCGCCATCCCCGCGGCTGGGCTGGCAAGCCCGGCCTTGGCCTAGAACGAGAAAAGGCGGAGCGTCGCCGCCCCGCCTTCCGCATTTTAAAAGCTTGCGGCAAACGCTCAGGCGAGCGCCTTCAGCGCGGCCTTGCCGGCGTACTTCGCCGCATCGCCCAGTTCCTGCTCGATGCGCAGCAGCTGATTATATTTCGCGGTGCGATCCGAACGGGACAGCGAGCCGGTCTTGATCTGCCCGCAATTGGTCGCCACCGCGAGATCGGCGATGGTGGAATCCTCGGTCTCGCCCGAACGGTGGGACATAACCGCGCGATAGCCCGCCTTATGGGCCATTTCCACCGTTTCCAGCGTCTCGGTGAGCGAACCAATCTGGTTCACCTTCACCAGGATGGCGTTGCCGGTGGCTTCCTTGATGCCGCGCGACAGGCGGGTGACATTGGTGACGAACAGATCGTCGCCCACCAGCTGGCACTTGGAGCCGATGGTATCGGTCAGCAGCTTCCAACCCGCCCAGTCGTCCTCGGACATGCCGTCCTCGATGGTGACGATGGGATAGCGCGACACGAGGTCGGCCAGATACTTCACCTGGGCCTCGATATCGCGGACCAGCTTCTCGCCTTCATAATGATAGGCGCCGTCCTTGAAGAATTCGGTGGCAGCGCAATCGAGGCCGAGGAGCACGTCCTCGCCGGGCCGATAGCCGGCCTTCTCGATCGCCTTCATGATGAAGGAGAGCGCATCGTCGGCGCTCAGCAGGTTCGGGGCGAAGCCGCCCTCGTCGCCCACATTGGTGTTGTGGCCGGCGTCCTTCAGGCCCTTCTTCAGGGTCTGGAAGATTTCCGAGCCGATCCGCAGCGCGTCCGCGAAGGTGGGCGCGCCGGCGGGCAGGATCATGAATTCCTGGAAGTCGATGGGATTGTCCGCATGGGCGCCACCATTGACGATGTTCATCATCGGCACCGGCAAGGTGCGGGCGTTCACGCCGCCGACATAGCGATAGAGCGGCAGATTGTTGGAGATCGCCGCCGCCTTGGCCACCGCCAGCGAGACGCCGAGGATGGCGTTGGCGCCGAGGCGGGCCTTGTTGGGCGTGCCGTCGAGGGCGATCAAGGTGGCGTCGAGCTTGGCCTGGTCCTCGGCATCGAAGCCGCCGACGGCATCGAAGATCTCGCCGTTCACCGCATCCACGGCCTTCAGCACACCCTTGCCGCCGTAGCGGGACTTGTCGCCGTCGCGCAGTTCCACGGCCTCATGGGCGCCCGTGGAGGCGCCGGAGGGGACGGCCGCGCGGCCGAGGGAGCCGTCTTCCAGCACCACGTCCACTTCCACCGTGGGATTGCCGCGGCTGTCCAGGATTTCGCGGCCCATGATATCGACGATGGCGGTCATTGGAATGTCCCTCCCTTTGGTCCTGGAGCCGAGATGTCCAGGCGCGCCCGATGTCGCGGCCGCTTCTAGCGCGAACCCGCGCGGCTGCGAAGGGGCGATGGGAGCGGCACCTTGCCCGTTTTCGGCTAATGTCCTGTTCCAGAATCCGACGGGACCGCCTCTTTTGCCGCACAAGGACTTGTCATGACTTCCGCCGACCTCCAGCTCGGTCGCGAGACCGCCCTGCCCGCCTCGCCCGAAACGGCGGTGCTGGATCGCGTGCCCAATCCGCACCCGGACGTGGATTATGTGGCGCGGTTCACCTGTCCCGAATTCACCTCGCTCTGCCCGGTCACCGGCCAACCCGATTTCGCCCATGTCGTGATCGACTATGTGCCGGACCAGTTCCTGGTGGAATCCAAGTCGCTGAAGCTCTATTTCGCCAGCTTCCGCAACCATGGCGCCTTCCACGAGGATTGCACCATCGCCATCGGCAAGCGCCTGGTGGGGCTGCTGGCGCCGCGGTTTTTGCGAATCGCGGGCTATTGGTATCCGAGGGGAGGCATACCCATTGATGTTTTCTGGCAGACTGGGGATCTGCCTAAGGGCGCCTGGCTGCCGGACACGGGAGTTGCGCCCTATCGCGGAAGGGGATGACCATGCCCAGTTTGGTGATCACCAATGGGGATGCGGCGGTCGAGCGCCTGAAGGCCGGCGGGATTGCCGGCCATTTCCTGCCTTGGCGGGACATGCTCCATGACGGCCCGGTTCCCGCCGACCCGTCTCTCGCCATCGTGGCGGATGTCCGCGCCGCGTTTCTCTCCCAATCGCTTGGGCTGGAATTCGATTCCGTCCGGGCTGATTTCGCCGAGCGCGACGGACAGCTGGAGATCCACATCGCCTTCACCTGCGTGGACCTGTGGTTCGAGCACGACCTTTACGACCAGCTCCAGCTCATACAATTGCTGGATTATTTCGCCCACGAGCCGGAGCGTCTGGGCCTGCGGCTCATCCAGTCGGACCATTATCTCGGCCTGATGGACGAAACGCAGGTGCATGAGCTGGCGCAGCGGGCCTGCCCGGTCAGTGCCGTGCAATTGGAGACCGCGAGCGAGGCCTGGGAGGCCTTCACGGCGCCGACGCCGCGGGCCCTTGCCCGATTCGTCAAGCAGCCGAGCCCGGCCCTGCCCTTCCTGGTGCCGGCCCTGCGCCGGGCGCTGGCCGAACTGCCCGCGCCGCGCACCGGGCTTTCGCTCACCGAGGAACGCATCCTGCGCCAGCTGGTGGACGGGCCGCAGAGCGTCGCCCATGTCTATGGCGCCGTGCACAAGATGGACGAGGCGCAGTTTCTCGCCGATCTGCCTTTTTTCCTGCGATTGGACGGACTTGCCTTCGCCCATGAGCCGCTGATCGAGGGGCTGCCCTTCACCTCCAGCGAGTGCAAGCCGTTCCGTGCGAGCACGCCGGCGGGGCCGGAGGAGATCACCTATCGCACCTTCGCCACGGCCGAAATCGCTCTGACAGAAGCCGGGCATGCAGCGCTGAAGGGCAGTTTCGACCATGCCTGCGAGAATGCCATCGACCGCTGGCTGGGGGGAACGCGCCTCCAGCCGGGCGCCATGTGGCGGTACGACCGCAATGCGGAACGCTTGATCGACCCCAATTAAGCGGACCCGCCGAAACCCGGCGGTCGCACAGATCCCGCAAAATGTTTCACGTGAAACAATGGCTTAGCGCGGACGAACAGCGGATCAAAGGGGCCTCTCCGCCCTCTGCGGGCCGACCGAACCGCGATTTCGGCCGAAGTTCGGGCGCTACTTTCGGGGCGCGCCCGAACCCTTCGGCAAACGCGCCCCGCGCCGGCTGGATGGCGCGGCCCGGTAGCCAGTCGTCATGGCCGGGCCTGTCCCGGCCATCCACGCTTCGCCACCCGCGCCATGCTTGAACGCCAGCGCCAGCGGTTCCACGTGGATGCACGGGACAAGCCCGTGCATGACGATGCTCTGCTGCAACGCGGCGTCAAGCCATGAAGGTCGATCGACCCCTAAGCCGGGGTCAGCAGCTTCAGCCCCACGATGCCGGCGGCGATCAGGCCGATGCAGCCGAGGCGCAAGGCGCCGGCGGGCTCGTTCAGCACGAAGATGCCGATCAGCACCGTGCCGACGAGGCCGATGCCGGTCCACACGGCATAGGCCGTGCCCAGCGGAAGATCGCGCAGGGAGAGGCCGAGCAGGCCGATGCTGGCGGTGAAGGTAGCCGCCGTGAACACGGTCGGCCAGAGGCGGGTGAAGCCTTCCGTATGCTTCAGCCCAAACGCCCACCCAATTTCCGCGATCCCGGCGAGAGCCAGGTAAACCCAGGACATGGGACGCTCCGGTACAAGCGGGGTCGTCCCCACCGATCCACCGAAAGGGGCAAGGTCGTCCCGCCCCCGGCCGCGCCTGCACGGCACGCCTATTGAGAATATTATTTTCTCAATAAGAATATTCTAGCGTGCACTCCCGCCAATTCAAGCCGCACCCGCCGGGCGCTCCACCACCAAGGCGGCGCCGAGCGCGCTCGACGGCTTCACCACCACGATGCCCTCGATGGCCTCTTCCACCATGCCGCGCGCCTGCAGCGAGCGGCGCAGGCTGGCGGCGCCGGGCGAATGGAAGCGAATGGCGGCCAGCCGCAGGCCTTCGCCGGCGGGGGCGGGCACGCCGTAGCGCTGGGTGAAATTGGCGCGGGTCATCAGGTCGATCTCGCCGCGCGGCGTCTGCGCCACATACCAGTCGTCGCTGGCGCGACGGGGCGTCACGCCGGTCAGCGTATCGAGGAAGCTGACGTGATCCACGAGGCTTTCCGACACCAGCACCACCCCCGAAACCCCGGTGATGCCATTGGCGTGGCGCTGAAGATCGGGCGACCAGAAATTCTCCGGCCGATGCTGCGTGCAGGTGAAGAAGCCCACGTCCGGGGCCAGCGGATCGACGGCGAAGGCCAGCGCGAAGGCCACTTCCACGTCATTCCCGTCGGGCCTGCGTGCCATGCGCGAGAATTCGAACAGGTCGAAGCCGCCGAAGCCGGCCGCGTCGAACGTCGCCTTCTCTCCGGCCGGGTCGGTGCCCTCCAGCACCAGCATGGAGAGGCCTTCTCCATTGCGGGCGAGGAAATCTCGATTGAAGGCGCCGAAGGAAAACTGCTCCGGCGTGCCGGCGGGGATCTTCTGCGGCTCAGAGATTTCCAGCAGCTCGATGAAGAAGCCGGGCATCTGGACGATGCGGTTCTGGGTGCCCCAGGGATGGCGGTTGCGTGGGCTGACGGTGAAGCCGAGCAGGTCGTAGACCTCCCCCGCCGCATCGAGATCGCGCACCACATGGACGACGTGATCGAGACCTCTGCGCATGGGGGAACTCCTTTTACCCGTGGGATGCCGCGCTAGACCAGCCGGCTCTGCTCCATCGCCGCGCCGACGAAGGACGCGAACAAGGGATGCGGCTCGAACGGCCGCGACTTCAGCTCGGGGTGGAATTGAACGCCGATGAACCAGGGGTGGTCGGCATATTCCACGATTTCCGGCAGCAGCCCGTCGGGCGACATGCCGGAGAAGCGTAGGCCGTGCTGTTCCAGCCGGTCCTTATAGGCGGTGTTCACTTCGTAACGATGACGATGGCGCTCATAAATGTCGCTCTCGCCGTAAATCTCACCCACCCGGCTGCCGGGATTGAGCACCGCGTGATAGGCGCCGAGCCGCATGGTGCCGCCAAGGTCGCCCGCCGCCGAGCGGCGCTCCAGCTCATTGCCCTTGAGCCATTCGGTAAGCAGGCCCACCACCGGCTCGCTGGTCTCGCCGAATTCGGTGGAATTGGCGTTCTGCACGCCGGCGAGATTGCGGGCCGCCTCGATCACCGCCATCTGCATGCCGAAACAGATGCCGAAATAGGGCACCTTGCGTTCGCGGGCGAACTGGGCGGCGCGGATCTTCCCTTCCGCTCCGCGCTGGCCGAAGCCGCCGGGCACCAGGATGCCGTGCACATGCTCCAGGAACGGCACGGGGTCCTCGTGCTCGAAGGTCTCGCTCTCGATCCAGTCGAGATTGACCTTCACCTTGTTCGCGATGCCGCCATGGGCCAAAGCCTCGATCAGCGACTTATAGGCATCCTTCAGGCCGGTATATTTGCCGACCACGGCAATGGTGACCTCGCCTTCCGGATTGCGCACCCGCTGCTCGATGGTGGACCAGCGCTTCAGGTTCGGCGCCGGCGCGGGATCGATGCCGAACGCGGCCAGCACTTCCGTATCCAGCCCCTCGGCATGATAGGCGGCGGGCACGGCGTAGATATTGTCCACGTCCCGCGCCTCGATCACCGCGCTTTCCCGCACGTTGCAGAACAGCGAGAGCTTGCGCCGTTCCTCGCGCGGGATCGCCCGGTCGGTGCGGCACAAAAGGATGTCGGGCTGGATGCCGATGGAGCGCAGCTCCTTCACCGAATGCTGGGTCGGCTTGGTCTTCAATTCCCCGGCCGAGGGAATGAAGGGCATCAACGTCAGATGGATGAAGATGGCATGGCCGCGCGGCAGCTCGTTCTTGAGCTGGCGGGTCGCCTCGAAGAACGGCAGGCCCTCGATGTCGCCCACGGTTCCGCCCACCTCGATGAGTACGAAATCGTAGCTCTCATTGCCCTCCAGGACGAAGTCCTTGATGGCATTGGTGACATGCGGGATCACCTGGACCGTGGCGCCGAGATAATCGCCGCGCCGCTCCTTGGTGATGATGTCCTGATAGATGCGGCCGGTGGTGACATTGTCCCGCTTGGTGGCGGGGCGGCCGGTGAAGCGCTCGTAATGGCCGAGGTCGAGATCGGTCTCGGCCCCGTCGTCGGTCACGAACACTTCGCCATGCTGATACGGGCTCATGGTGCCCGGATCGACGTTCAGATAGGGGTCCAGCTTGCGCAGCCGAACCGTATAGCCACGCGCCTGAAGAAGCGCGCCCAAGGCTGCGGAAGCGAGGCCCTTGCCCAGTGAGGACACGACGCCGCCGGTGATGAAGATATAGCGCGCCATGGGCTTAAACTCTAATCCGCGCAAACGCGATTCGGCGAGAGCAATGCCATTCCGGCATCGCCTCGCCTGTGGAGAACCTCATATCGCGGCGCGACCGCCGCGATACACGATCACTGAGACTTCGGAACCTGCGGGCCGCTGGGCGCCGGTGCGGCTTCCGGGGCAGGCGCGGGTGCGGCCTGGCCAGCCGGCGCCTGCTGGCGGAGCTGATCGAGAATCGTGCCGCCGCTCTGGGGAACCGAGGGGCCGCTCGGAGCGGCCGGGGTCAGCAGGTCCGGCGGGGTGCGACCCCAGCCGGCCAGAATGGTCAGCGAAATCGAGGTGACGAAGAAGATGCCGGCGAGGATCGCGGTGACACGCGTCAGCAGATTGGCGCTTCCGCGCGCGGTGAAGAAGCCGCCGCCGGAGCCGCCGCCCCCGCCACCGATGCCCAGGCCACCGCCCTCGGAACGCTGGATCAGTACCACGCCGATCAGCGCGAGCACCACCATCAGATGAATGACGATCAAAACAGTCTGCATGGAATCCACGTCTTCGCGCCGGCGTCCGCCAAAAGGCCGGGCAACCGCGCACAGGTCCGGAAAAAGTCAGTCGGGCGCGTTCCTACACGATCGCGTCGGGCAATGAAAGAGTGCCTGATTTCGCAGCACCTCCCCGCGCCCTGCATGGCACGCGGATCTTGCGGCGCACGCCGCGCCCCACCATGGCAAAGCCGATGATCCATACCGCTCCGCTGACGCTGCGGCCGCGCGCTAAGGTCGATTTCGCCGCCACACAGGCGAAGAGGCCGAGGCACGCGCCGATCGCGCCGCCCAACCCGGCGCCGCGCCGGTGCCGGCAGAAAAAGCGATGCGGAAGCGATTCGGAAGCCGGCTTTGCTCTGCACCCGAGAGATCCCCTCTCCCCGACGGGGAGAGGGTTAGGGTGAGGGGCCGCGCGCCGATGACGCGTCCCTGCCCGCCCCTAATGCGCCAGCACCGCCAGCAGCAGCAAAGCGACGATGTTGGTGATCTTGATCATGGGGTTCACGGCCGGTCCCGCCGTGTCCTTATAGGGATCACCCACCGTGTCGCCGGTCACGGACGCCTTGTGCGCGTCCGAGCCCTTGTAGTGGCGCACGCCGTCCTTATCCACGAAGCCGTCCTCGAACGATTTCTTGGCATTGTCCCAGGCGCCGCCGCCCGAGGTCATGGAGATGGCGACGAACAGGCCGGTGACGATCACCCCCAGCAGCATGGCGCCCACCGCCGAGAAGGCGGCGGATTTTCCCGCCACCCCGCCGCCCGCCACCAGATAGATGAGGTAATAGCAGACGATGGGCGAGAGCACCGGCAGCAGGGAGGGGATGACCATCTCCTTGATGGCGGCTTTCGTGAGCAGATCCACGGCGCGGGAATAATCCGGCTTCTCGGCATAGGTCATGATGCCGGGATGCTCGCGGAACTGGCGCCGCACCTCTTCCACGATCGCGCCGGCTGCCCGTCCCACCGCCGTCATGCCCATGGCGGCGAACAGGAACGGCAGCAGGCCGCCGAACAGCAGGCCCACCACCACATAGGGATTTTCCAGCGAGAAGTTCGGCGTGACCCCGGCGAAATAGCTGCCGGGGGCGGCCGTGCTGGTGAAGAATTTCAAATCCTGGCTATAGGCCGCGAACAGCACCAAAGCGCCGAGGCCGGCGGAGCCGATGGCATAGCCCTTGGTGACCGCCTTGGTGGTGTTGCCCACCGCGTCCAGCGCATCGGTGGAATGGCGCACCTCCGGGGGAAGGCCGGCCATTTCCGCGATGCCGCCGGCATTGTCCGTCACCGGGCCGAAGGCATCGAGCGCGACCACCATGCCCGCCAGCGCCAGCATGGTCGTCGCGGCGATCGCGATGCCGAACAGGCCGGCAAGCCCATGGGCCACCAGGATGCCGGCGATGATCACGAGCGTCGGCATCGCGGTGGATTCCAGCGAGATGGCCAGGCCCTGGATGATGTTCGTGCCGTGCCCCGTCACCGAAGCCTGGGCGATGGACACCACCGGGCGATAGCCGGTGCCGGTGTAATATTCGGTGATGACGACGATGGCGCCCGTCACCGCGAGCCCGGCGACGCCCGCCAGGAACAGGCTGGTGCCGGTGAGGGCGCTGCCGGAGATCGGCCCGAAGCCCACCAGCACCCAGGTGACGAAGGCGAGCGCGAACACCGAGAGCCCGGCGCTCGCGCCGAACCCCTTGTAGAGCGCGCCCATGATCGAGGAAGTCGGCCCGAGCCGCACGAAGAAGGTGCCCGCGATGGAGGTGATGATGCATACGCCGCCGATGGCGAGCGGATAGAGCAGCATGGATTCCAGCGCCGGCGTATTGGCGAAGAAGATCGCCGCCAGCACCATGGTGGCCACCACGGTGACCACATAGGTCTCGAACAGATCGGCGGCCATGCCGGCGCAATCGCCGACATTGTCGCCTACGTTGTCGGCGATGGTGGCGGGATTGCGCGGATCATCCTCCGGGATGCCGGCCTCCACCTTGCCCACGAGATCGCCGCCCACGTCCGCACCCTTGGTGAAGATGCCGCCGCCGAGCCGCGCGAAGATGGAGATCAGCGAGGCGCCGAAGCCGAGCGCCACCAGCGCGTCGACGACGGTTCGGCTGCCCGGCGCCATGCCGAGGCCCTTGGTGAGCACGGCGAAATAAACCGTCACCCCAAGCAATGCGAGACCGGCCACCAGCATGCCGGTGACCGCGCCGGCCTTGAAGGCCAAGTCCAACCCGCCGGCGAGCGATTTCGTCGCCGCCTGGGCGGTGCGCACATTGGCGCGGACCGAAACATTCATGCCGATGAAGCCGGCCAGCGCCGAGAGGATCGCGCCCACGGCGAAACCGACCGCCACCAGCCAGCCCAGCAAAAATCCAACCGCAATGAAAATGACGACGCCGACGATCCCGATGGTCGTATATTGGCGCTTGAGATAGGCCTGCGCGCCTTCCGCGATGGCGGCCGCGATTTCCTGCATCCGCGCATTGCCCGGATCGGCCGACATGACCGCGCGCCCGGCCCAGACTCCGTAGCCGACGGCCAGCAGGCCGCAGGCGATGATCACCACCAATGCCAACATGAATCCACCCCTACATTTCCGCCCAGGTTTTCTTGTCTTATGGGGGGAGTGTGAGGGGTGCGCCGGAAAGTCGCAATCGTCTCTTTGCGGTATTCGCCCGGGCGGCGGGCGGCATAACAGATTGGCGAAGCCGAAAAGCGCCCGTGGCGTCAGAGCTTGCTGCGGTGGAACAGCGGGCGCGGCAAAGTGCGCACGATGGCCATGATGCCGAACCAGAACCAGGGCGTGTAGAGCACCGCGCCGCGCTTGGCGATGGCGGCCTCGATATCGCCCGCCACCTTCTCCGGCGTCGCCCACAGCGGGCCGCCTTGCGGCAGGTGGGCGGTCATCTTGGTTGCAACGAAGCCGGGGCGCACGTCGAGCACCGCGACATTGGCCTTGAACAGGCGATGCCGCAGCCCTTCCAGGAATTTCTGCAAGCCGCCCTTGGCGGCGCCGTAGAGATAATTGCTCTGCCGCCCCCGGTCGCCTGCCACCGAGGTGATAACGGCAATGGTGCCCGCCTTCCCCACCTCGAACCGCGCGGCGAGCGCATCGCAGAGCAGGGCCGGGCTGACGAAATTGAGCGCAAGCGCCGCCTCCCCTTCCCGCGCGTCGGCGGAAACGCGGGCTTGATCTGGCAGCGAGCCATAGGCGATGAGCGCCACGTCCAGCCCGCCGAGCGCGCTCCAGGCATTTTCGGCGACCGCCGCAAGGGCAGCGGTGCGGGCGAAATCGGCCTCCTGCACCTCCACCTGTGGCGCGCCGCGCACGCTGAGATCGGCCGCGAGCCGGTCAAGTGCGGCGCGGTCCCGCCCCACCAGAACCAAGCGCTGGCGCGCCTCGGCGCAGCGGCGGGCGAAGGCAATGGCGATGTCGGAGGTGGCGCCGAAAATGGCGACGCGGCGTGCGGTCAAGGTCATGTCTGGGCCTCCGCCGGGTGAATGCCGACGCGGCGCGAGAACGCCGAGGACATTGCGGGATCGAGAAAATGCCGGAACGCGGACAGGGCCGGATAGCCCTTCTCATAAGTCGCGGCCGACATGGAGAAATCCTTGGCGGGATAGATGCGCCCGCGTGCGGCCACCACCATATCCTCCAGCCGCCGCAGCAGGCGCAGCGTGTCGTCCCCGAGATTGGGGAAGTCCAGCGCCAGCGTCACGCCCGGCATGGGAAAGGACATGAGGCCGGGCGAACCCACGCTGCCGAAGCGCTTCAGCACCACCAGCATGGAGCCCTGCCCGGCGTCCGCGATGGCGCGCAGCAGATCCGCCGTGCCCTCGCGCGCCGCCTGCGGCGGGATCACCGCCTGGAACTGGTAGAAGCCGCGCGGGCCATAGAGCTTGTTCCACTGGCCGATGGCATCCAGCGGGAAGAAGGTCTTCTCATAGGAGGCGATCTGCGTCTTGCGGCCCGTGCGGCCGAGCTTGCGCAGGTAGGCGGCATTGAAGGCGCGCAGCGAAAGGGCGTTCACCGCCGAGATGGGCGGGGCGAAGGGCACCGCGATCTTCGGTTCGCGCGAGGGCGGCGGCGCGCCGATGCCGGGCGCGTGGCGCGCCCGCAGATAGATGCCGCGCCCGAGCTGCGCCCCACCGGCGAGGCAATCCACCCAGGCGGCGGTGTATTCCCACGCCTCGGCGCTCTCCGCATCGAGCGCGAAGAAATCGTCGAGATGGCCGAAGCGGATTTCCTCGCTCTCCAGCGCCAGCCCACTCACCTTGCGCAGCCGCAGCGTGGCGGAAAGGATCAGCCCGGTGAGGCCGAGGCCGCCGATGGTGGCGCAGAATAGCCCGGGATTTTCGGTGCGCGAGCAGATCAGCCGGCTGCCGTCGCTGCGCGCCAGCTCCAGGCGCTCGACGTGATTGCCGAAGCTGCCGCAGGCATGGTCGTTCTTGCCGTGCACGTCATTGGCGATGGCCCCGCCGACGCTGACGAACCGCGTGCCCGGCACCACCGGCAGCATCCAGCCCGAGCCGTCCGCCTGCGGGCGCGAGATCACCGCGAAAATATCGGCGAGGCGAACTCCGGCTTCGCAGGTCAGCAATCCCGTTTCGGGGTCGAACGCCATGAAACAGTCGAGATGGCGGGTCTCCACCAGCAGCCCGCCGGGATTGAGCGCCACATCCCCATAGGAGCGCCCGCAGCCATAAGCGATGACCGGCGCGGTATGCGGCCCCAGGAGAAACCGCGCGGCGCTTTTCGGATCGCGCGGGCGCACCACGTCGCCCTCGGCGCGGAGCACGCCGCCCCAGGAGCGATAGGCGCGCCGCACCGGTTCCATCAGGTCGCCGCGAACAAGACGAGAAGCGCCAGAAGGCCCAGCAGAAGCGAGAAGCGATCTTTCAGCGCGAACACCACCGGATCCTCGCTCATGCGCCCGTGCACGGTGAGATGCCACACCCGCAGGATCCAGATCAGCACCAGCGGCATCAGCGCCCACAACATGCCGGGATGCGTGTAGATGTCGCGCGGATATTGCTCGTTGATCAAATAGACCATGAAGATGACGATAGCGGAAAAGCTGGAGGCGATGCCCGCCGCCAGCAGCAGCGGCAGATCGCGCACCGTATAGCCGCGCGACACCACGCCCGTGCCCCCCGCCTGCACCACCCGGTTCAGCTCCGCATAGCGCTTCACCATCGCGAGGCCGAGGAAGATCAGCATGGAGAAGGTCAACAGCCAGGGCGAAACCGGCTGCGGCGCCAGCAGGCTGCCGGCGAGCACGCGCAAGGTGAACAGGCCCGCCAGGACGAACACGTCGATGATCGGCTGGCGCTTGAGGATCAGCGAATAGCTCAGCGTGACCCCCGCATAGGCCGCGAGCGCCGCTGCGGCGTCGATCGGCAGGGCCAGCGAAATCAGCGCCGAGAGCGCGAACAGGGCGATGGCCGCGAATGCGCCATCGCGCGGGGAAATGGCGCCGGCGGCGAACGGGCGATGGCGCTTGCGCGGATGCTGGCGATCCGTGGGCAGGTCCAGCAGGTCGTTCACGATATAGGTCGCCGAGGCCAGTATGCTCATGGCGAAGAACAGCAGGACCGCGTTCATCGCCAGCACCGGCGTCGCATAGCTGAAGCCGAGCACGGGCGCGACGAACACCAGCACGTTCTTCGCCCAATGCTGGAGGCGCAGCGCCTTCGCCCAGGTCCGCGCGCCCGCGCGCTTCACCGCAAACGCCTGCTCGATGGACTTTCCCGCCGGCAGCAACAGCTTGAGGCGGTCCACATTGCCGACCAGGATCACCGCGTCCGCCGCCGCGAAGATGGGCGCGTCCACCGGGCCGTCGCCGGCATAGACGAACCGCTCCCCCAGCATCTGCCGGATCACCGCCAGCTTGCGCGCGCCGGAGAGATTGACCCCGTGCTGCGAGCCGCGTGCCTGGTCGAACAGGCCGAGATGGGCGGCCACCGCATCGGCGATGGATTGATCGGCGGCGGTGACCAGCGCAATCGTGCGCCCGGCGCGCTTCTGCGCCTTCAGATAATTCAGCAATTCCGAATTGTAGGGCAGCAAAGCGGGATCGAAATCGGTGCGGTCGGCGACCGCGCGCTTGAACGCCGCCTTCCCCTCGCCGAGGCGCGCCGCGAGGTCGATGACATCTTGCAGCCCCGTCTTCACATAGGCGAGACATCCCTCGTGCAGGGTATCGGACAACGTCAAGGTGCCGTCGAGATCCACCGCCAGGGGCGGGAGGGATGCTTCTTCTTTCGCGGCCAGCCCTTGCACCTGCTCATAGCCTCCGAAGACGCGCCGAAGGCGTCCGGTGCGACATCCCGGCCGCGCGAACATCTATCCGCGCCACCCGATATGGCCCTGGCTTATTGCACTTGCCCTGCACAGGCGCAACCCGAGCGGTGGTATCCCGCACCCCCGTGCCGCGCGCGCCCGGCCCGGGGGAGTGCGGCAAAGAAAAAGGCCCCGGACATGCCGGGGCCTCGCGAACCGCCTTAACCGGAAAGGCTCAGTTCTTGGTCTTGTCCACCAGGGCCTTGGCCTTGATCCAGGGCATCATGGCGCGCAGCTTCTCGCCGACTTCCTCGATCTGGTGGGCATTGGCCTTGGCGCGGGTGGCCTTGAACGAGGTCTGGCTGACCTTGTTCTCCAGCATCCAGTCGCGGGTGAACTTGCCGCCCTGGATGTCGGCCAGGACGCGCTTCATCTCGGCCTTGGTCTCGGGCGTGATGATGCGCGGGCCGGTGACGTATTCGCCATATTCGGCGGTGTTGGAGATGGAATAGTTCATGTTCGCGATGCCGCCCTCATAGATCAGGTCGACGATCAGCTTCACTTCGTGCAGGCACTCGAAATAGGCCATCTCGGGAGCATAGCCCGCCTCGACCAGGGTCTCGAAGCCGGCGCGGATCAGCTCCACGAGGCCGCCGCACAACACCACCTGCTCGCCGAACAGATCGGTCTCGCACTCTTCCTTGAAGGTGGTCTCGATGATGCCGGCGCGGCCGCCGCCGATGGCGCTGGCATAGGAGAGGCCGAGATCATGGGCATTGCCCGAGGAATCCTGGGCGATGGCGATCAGGGTCGGCACGCCGCCGCCACGCTGATATTCCGAGCGTACGGTATGGCCGGGGCCCTTGGGGGCGATCATCAGCACGTCGAGATCCTTGCGGGCCTCGATCAGGTTGAAGTGGATGTTGAGGCCGTGGGCGAACAGCAGCGCCGCGCCGGTCTTCATGTTGTCGTGCAGGCTTTCCTTGTAGATGTCGGCCTGAAGCTCGTCGGGGGTGAGCATCATCACCACGTCGGCCCATTTGGCGGCCTCGGCGGGCGACATCACCTTGAAGCCCTCGGCCTCGGCCTTTTTGGCGGTGGCGGAACCGGGGCGCAGCGCGACCACGACATCCTTGACGCCGCTGTCACGCATGTTCAGCGCATGGGCATGGCCCTGGCTGCCATAGCCGACGACGGCAACCTTCTTCCCCTTGATGAGGTTCAGGTCGGCGTCACGATC
The DNA here is from genome assembly GCF_043195105.2 of Roseixanthobacter finlandensis. Lineage (NCBI taxonomy): Bacteria > Pseudomonadati > Pseudomonadota > Alphaproteobacteria > Hyphomicrobiales > Xanthobacteraceae > Roseixanthobacter > Roseixanthobacter finlandensis. The sequence goes on from NZ_CM195536.1 coordinate 3,073,720, forward strand.
ATAATAAACGCGCATCATTCTCTCCTGTTGGGCGTTTCTTGGAGTGTTCGTTACTCAGGCGGAAGGCGGGACCCACCCTCGGGACGGGCGAAAATGGACGGGGGCCGGCGCGACCTGGCTTGCGGCGGCGCGCAGACCCCTTAGACCATTCGACGGCTTTCTTTTCGGCCCTCAGGTATCCCAGCCCCTCACATCAGCGCAAGCGCGGCCTCGCATGGCCGAGGGCGGAGCCCTGCGGCGAGCGCTGTGGCCGGCGCGCCGCCTCACATGGCCTCCGGTCCGCGCGAAATGGCGACGATGCCGGTGCGCGACACCTCCACCAGGCCGAGCGGCGTCATCAGCACGGCGAACTGGTCGATCTTGTCGGACTTGCCGGTGATCTCGAACACGAAACTCTCGGTGGTGGCGTCGATCACGCGGGCTCGAAACGCCTCGGCGATGCGCAGCGCCTCGCTGCGGGCGTCGCCTGTGCCGCGCACCTTCACCATGGCCAGCTCGCGCTCGATGGAGGAGGCTTCCACGGTGAGGTCGCGCACCCGGTGCACCGGCACCAGGCGGTCGAGCTGGTTGCGGATCTGCTCGATCACCATGGGCGTGCCGGTGGTGACGATGGTGATGCGCGAGAGATGGCCCTCGTGACTCACCTCGGACACGGTGAGGCTGTCGATATTATAGCCGCGGCCGGAAAACAGGCCGATCACGCGGGCGAGCACGCCCGGCTCATTGTCCACCAGGACGGAGAGCGTGTGGCGTTCGGTACGTTCGGGAGGGTGGGACATTTTGGTGTCTCTGATCAGCCGGATTCCCTCTCCCGCGCGCGGGGGAGGGGTAGGGAGGGGGCCGGCCGAAGGCCGGAAAGCTGCGGAATTCGGAGAGGTTGCGTCTGCCCCCTCCCCGACCCTCCCCCGCAAGCGGGAGAGGGGGAACGAACGCGCGTGAGGCAGCCGAGCTCACACCAGCATCTTGCCCTCGTCGGTGATGGCGTCGTCGAGATCCACCGCCATGTCGCCGAGGATCATCTCGTTATGGGCGCGGCCCGACGGGATCATGGGGAAGCAGTTTTCCTGCTGGTCCACGATGCAGTCGAAGATCACCGGGCGCTTGATGTCGATCATCTCGGCGATGGCCGCGTCGAGATCGGCCGGCTTGTCGCAGCGGATGCCGACGCCGCCATAAGCTTCCGCCAGCTTCACGAAGTCCGGCAGGGCTTCCGAATAGGAATGAGCGTAGCGCCCGCCGTGCAGCAATTCCTGCCACTGGCGCACCATGCCCATGTAGCGATTGTTCAGGATGAAGATCTTCACCGGCAGCTCGAACTGCACCGCCGTGGACATTTCTTGCATGTTCATCAGGATCGAGGCTTCGCCCGCGATATCCACGCACAGGGCGCCGGGATGGGCGATCTGCGCGCCGATGGCGGCGGGCAGGCCGTAGCCCATGGTGCCGAGGCCGCCCGAGGTCATCCAGCGGTTCGGCTCCTCGAAGCGGAAGAATTGCGCCGCCCACATCTGGTGCTGGCCCACCTCGGTGGAGATGTAGACGTCCTTGTCCTTGGTCGCCGCATAGAGCCGCTCGATGGCATATTGCGGCTTGATGATGTCCGTGCCCTGGCGATAGGCGAGGCTGTTGCGCCCGCGCCAGCGGTCGATCTGCTTCCACCACACATCCAGCGCGTCGCGGTCGAGCTGCTTGTCCTTGGCCTTCCATTCGGCGACCAGCGCTTCCAGCACCTTGGTGCAGTCGCCGACGATGGGCAGGTCCACCTTGACGTTCTTGTTGATCGACGAGGGGTCGATGTCGATGTGGATTTTCTTCGAATTGGGCGCGAACGCGTCCAGCCGGCCGGTGATGCGGTCGTCGAAGCGCGCACCGATGCACACCATCACGTCGCAGCCGTGCATGGCCATGTTGGCTTCATAGGTGCCGTGCATGCCCAGCATGCCCAGCCATTGCCCGCTCGCCGCCGGAAACGCGCCGAGGCCCATCAAGGTGGAGGTGACCGGAACGCCCGTGAGCCGCGCCAGGTCGCGCAGCGCGCGGCTCGCCTGCGGGCCGGAATTGATCACGCCGCCGCCGGTATAGAAGATCGGCCGCTTGGCGCCGGCAATCATCTCCACCGCCGCCGCGATCTTGTCGGCATCCCCGACCAGCTTCGGACGATAGGTCTTATGCTGGATGTTCTCGCGGCCGACATAGGTGCCGGTGGCGAACTGCACGTCCTTGGGAATATCGACCACGACCGGGCCGGGCCGCCCGTTCTGCGCCACGTAGAAAGCTTCATGCAGCACGCGCGCGAGGTCGTTCACGTCGCGGACGAGATAATTATGCTTGGTGCAGGGGCGCGTGATGCCGACCGTGTCGCATTCCTGGAACGCGTCATTGCCGATCAGATGGGTCGGCACCTGCCCGGTGATGCAGACGATGGGTATCGAATCCATCAGCGCGTCGGTGAGGCCGGTGACGGCATTGGTGGCGCCGGGGCCGGAGGTGACGAGCACCACGCCCACCTTGCCGGAGGAGCGGGCATAGCCCTCGGCGGAATGCACCGCCGCCTGCTCGTGGCGCACCAGGATGTGCTCGACCTGGTTCTGCTGGAACAGCGCATCATAGATCGGCAGCACGGCTCCGCCGGGATAGCCGAACAGATGGTCGACACCCTGGTCGGCCAGCGCCTGCATGACCATTTCGGCGCCCGTCATTTCCCTGCTCATCTCATCCACTCCTCTGCGCCCGTCCCCGAGGGGCATCCGCGCATCTCTAGTCCTCATCCACCCGCCGCCCGCCGGACACCCGATCCGGACGGCGGCCCAGAAACGACGAAGGGGCCCGAAGGCCCCTCGTCACGCGCCACCAGACCCCGAAGCAGCATTCAAGCTGCTCCGCCGGTGGCGCTCCTGCGTACAAGGATGGTAACGATCTTGCGCATGACTGCACATAGCCTTCCAAAAGTTGCGCGAACCTAGCCGCGCACGAAATCTCCGTCAAGGCGCCCTGCCACTTTTTTGTGACGCGCGCGCAAGGAAACGCCATTATCCGCGCTTCGCCCCGATATTGCCCAATCTTTCGTGGCAATATAAGGGGGAAAAGCTGGATCAGCAGCCGCTGCGGAAGACCTCATGCCCTTGAACACCAAATGCGCGCGCCTGTCGGCGATCACTTTCGCCCTGTTCCTGACAGGGGCCGGCGTCGCGCGCGCGGACTGCCAGACCGACTTCAATGCCCTGCGCCAGGAGATGGAGACCAAGGGGCAGGCGCTGCAGGCCGCCGGCAAGCGCAAGGCGCCGCCGCAGGAATTGTGCGGCCTGTTCCGCACCTATACGGCGGTCGAAGGCAAGCTTGCCAAATATCTCGCCGACAATAAGGACTGGTGCCAGATCCCCGATCAGGCCGTGACCTCCGCCAAGGCCAACAACACCAAGACCGCCGCTTTGCGCGACAAGATCTGCGCCGCCGCGGCCTCCGGCGCCGCCGGGGGCGAGGCCGCCGGCGTCAAGCCGCCGCCGCAGGGCTCCATCTCCAGCGCGCTCGGCGTCACCACCGGATATGTTCCCGGCCAGAGCTCAAAGGGCGGCGGCATCTTCGATACTTTGAACGGCAACGCCCTCGGCAAGTGAGGGCCACCCGATGACCCGCTGGGGGGGAGACGGGGCGGTCGCGCCGGTCGCCGATGCGCCTGCGAACAATTGGGTGGATCGCTACGCCCCGGGGCCGATCCGTCCCTATCTGCGCCTCGCGCGCGCCGATCGTCCCATAGGCAGCTGGCTGCTGGTCCTGCCGTGCTGGTGGTCCACCGCGCTCGCCGCCATCGCGGCCGGGCAGCCCTACCCCGATCCCGTGCTCCTGGCGTTGTTCGCCATCGGCTCCGTGGCCATGCGCGGTGCCGGCTGCACCTGGAACGACATTCTCGACCGGGATATCGATCGCAAGGTCGCGCGCACCCGCAACCGCCCGCTCGCCTCAGGCCAGATCCGCCTGCCCGCCGCCTTCGCCTTCCTGATCTTCCAATGCCTGGTGGGCTTCGCGGTGCTGCTCTCGCTGCCGCGCTTCGCAATCATCACCGGCATCGCCTCGCTCGGGGTGGTCGCCATCTATCCTTTGATGAAGCGCATCACCTCGGTGCCCCAGCTCGCGCTCGGCATCGCCTTTTCCTGGGGCGCGCTGATGGGCTGGGCGAGCGTGTTCCGCAGCATCGAGGACCCCGCGCTCCTGCTGTTCGCCGGCTCGGTCTGCTGGGTGTTCGGCTATGACACCATCTATGCCCACCAGGACCGGGAGGACGACGCCATCGTCGGCGTGCGCTCGACCGCCCTCTTGTTCGGCCGCCGCAGCTGGATCGCACTCGCGCTGTCCTTTGGCGCGACCCTGATCCTGTTCGCCATGGCCCTGGCCTCCGCCGGGGCCGGCCTGTTGGCCGCCTTGGGGCTGGCCATTTTCGGCGGCTACCTCTTCATTCAGGTGAAGCGGCTGGATATCGACGATCCCGACCGCTGCCTCGCCTTGTTCAAATCCAACCGGGACGCGGGCCTCGTGCTGTTTGCCGGCCTCGCGCTCGATGCCGCGCTCCAGCATGCGGTGGCGATCGGCCTGTTCTGAACGCTTCAAGGCTGTAGGCGCGCGCTGCGGCATCACGGGATTGTGCACCGCACGCTGAATGCCGGCGCCGCCGCCGAATTCCCCGCTGGCCGGGGCGATCTTCGCTTGCGCCGAAAGGCGCCTCCGCCTATTGCCTGCGCCATGAGCCTGCTTGATCCTCCGACCGCGACCGGCGCTTCCGAACCGGCGATCGAGGTGCCCGCGATTGCGGCCCGCCATCTCGCCGACGCCGTTGCGGCGGCTGGCGCGATCGCGCTCGCCATGTTCCGCACGGGCGTCACGAGCTGGACCAAGGACAATGATTCCCCGGTCACCGAGGCCGATATCGCCGTGGATCGCTTCCTGCGCGAGCGCCTGACGGCGCTTGCGGTCGATTACGGCTGGCTGTCCGAGGAAAGCGCCGATTCCGCCGAGCGTCTCGGCGCCCGCCGGGTATGGGTGGTCGATCCCATCGACGGCACGCGCGGCTTTATGGCCGGCGGGGCCGATTGGGTGGTCTCGGCGGCCCTGGTGGAGAATGGGCGGCCGATCGCCGGCGCCCTGTTCGCGCCGGTCTCGGACGAATTGTTCGTCGCCTCCCTCGGCGGCGGCGCGACCCGGAACGGGGCGGCGATCGTCGCTGGCGCGCGCGTTGCGGTGGCCGGCTCCGTGGTCGCAGGCCCCACCTCCATTCTCGACCGCGTCGCGCGGCACACCAGCGTGACCCGGCCGCCGCGCCTGCGCTCGCTGGCGCTTCGGCTCGCCCGCGTCGCCACCGGCGAACTGGACATCGCGCTTGCCCACGGCAACAGCGCCGACTGGGACATCGCGGCCGCCGACCTGATCGTGCACGAGGCGGGCGGGCTGCTGACCGGGCTCGACGGCACGGCGCCGATCTATAACGCACCGGTCCCGCTTCACCGGCCGCTGGTCTGTGCCGGAACCGCGCTTCACGCCCACACCCTCGCCCTCGCGCAACGCGAGTTCGGGGCCATCTTCTGACCGTCACCGCCGGGGAACGTTGACACCATGACCACCTCTTCCGAACCGAAACAATTGCTGCACCTCGTTTTTGGCGGCGAGTTGAAGGAACTCGACGGGGTCGAGTTCAAGGATCTGTCGAAGGTTGACATCGTCGGCATCTATCCCGACTACGCGAGCGCCGCCGCCGCATGGCGCGGGAAGGCCCAGCAGACCGTGGACAATGCCTTGATGCGTTATTTCGTGGTGCACATGCACCGCCTGCTCGACCCGGACACCCACACCCCGGGCCATTAGCCAAGACCTCCCGGCTGCGGCACCGCTGAAGGTGCCGCAGCCGATGGAAACACTGCCAAGCTTGCGTTTGGCGGTATCATAAGGGTATTAACTCCCCCTTCGTCCAAATATGCCCCCCGTGGGGATGTGGGATTGATCGCGTTCCCGGCCGGGGAACGCGCCCACGCAAGGAGCAGGACGCTTTTTGAGCATGTGGCGCCGTCTTCGCACGAACCGTGGCTTCCAGATCGCAGCCGGCACGACCTTCGCGTCCTATTTCGCGCTGGTGGCGCGGACCACGCGTTTCGACGTCGAGCCGGCGGACATTTACGAGCGCATCGATGCGCACCTGCCGCTGATCATGACCTTCTGGCACGGGCAGCATTTCCTCACCCCCTTCATCATGAAGCCGCACCACAAGGCCAAGGTGCTGATCTCCCGCCATGCGGACGCGGAGATCAACGCCATCGCCGCCGAACGGCTCGGGGTCGGCACCATTCGCGGCTCGGGGGCGACCTCGCCGGGGGATTTCCATCGCAAAGGCGGCGTCTCGGCCACCTATGCCATGATTGAGACCCTGCGAGAGGGCATCAATGTAGCCATGACCGCCGACGTTCCGAAGATCGCCCGCCGCGCGGGCCTGGGCGTGATCACCATCGCGCGCCATTCCGGCCGGCCGATCCTGCCCATCGCCATGGCCACCGCCAACCGCATCACGCTGAAAAGCTGGGACAAGGCCAGCCTCAACCTGCCGTTCGGACGCGGGGCGGCGGTGGTCGGCGAGCCGATCTTCGTCGATCGCGACGTGGACGAGGCCGGCATGCAGGCGGCGCGCGCGCAATTGCAGCGCAGCCTTGAGGTCATCACCGCCCGCGCCGAGGCGATGGTCGGCCGCCCGCAGGGGGCGCCGGCATGAAGGGCATCCGCCTGCCGGTTCCGCTGCGCCTGTATCGGGGCGTCACGTCGGCGGCGGCGCTGCTCACGCCCGCATGGCTCGGCTATCGCGTGCGCGAGGGCAAGGAAGATCCCGCCCGCTTGCCCGAACGCCGCGGCATCGCGAGCGCCGCCCGTCCGCGCGGCCCGCTGATCTGGGTGCATGGCGCAAGCGTGGGCGAGATCGTCTCGGTCCTGCCGCTGATCGAGCGGCTGGCGGGGCGCGGCTACGGCATCCTGCTCACCTCCGGGACGCTGACCTCCAGCCGCATCGCGGCGCGGCGGGCGCACCCGTCCGTGATCCACCAATTCATGCCGCTGGACGCCCATCGCTTCGTCGGCCGGTTCCTGGACCATTGGAAGCCGGACCTGGTGCTGCTGGCGGAATCCGAATTGTGGCCCAACCTCATGAGCGAGCTCGGCCGCCGCAATACGCCCCTGGTGCTGGTGAACGGGCGCCTGTCGCGCCGCTCGGCGGAGCGCTGGGCCCATCTGCCGAAGAGTGCGCGCGCCCTGCTCTCGCGGGTCGATTTGTGCCTCGCCCAGAGCCGCGACGACGCCGCACGCTTCAAGGCCCTGGGTGCGCCGCGGGTGGAAGTGGTGGGCAATCTGAAATTCGACGCCCCCGCCCCGCCCGCCGACGCGAAGTCGCTCGACCGCATGAGCGTGGAATGCGGCAACCGGCCGATCTTCCTCGCCGCCTCCACCCATCCGGGAGAGGATGAAATCCTGCTCGCAGCACACCGGCGGCTGGCGCAGGAGATACCCGACCTCCTGACCATCATCGCCCCGCGCCATCCCGAACGCGGCACGGACGTGCGCCTGCTCGCCGAAGCCGCGCATCTGGCGGCGGTGCAGCGCAGCGAGGGCTATCTGCCGGACGGCGGGACCGAAATCTACGTCGCCGACACCATCGGCGAGCTTGGCCTGTTCTATCGCCTCGCCCCGGTGGTGTTCATGGGCGGTTCCCTGGTGCGCCATGGCGGGCAAAATCCCATCGAGCCCGCCAAGCTCGGCGCCGTGGCGCTGCACGGCCCCCATGTGTGGAATTTCGGCTCCATCTACGCCCGGCTTGACGAACGGCACGGTGCCGCTTTGGTGCAGAATGACGGCGATATCGCCCAATGCGTGTCCGCTTTGCTGTTCGACGGCCACCTGCATGCGCAGACTGCCGCCGCCGCCCGCCAGGTGGTGGATCAGCTCGGTGGCGCGCTGGACCGCACGCTCTCGGCCATAGAGCCATATCTCCTGCATATCCGCCTCGCGCGCTGATGTTCGCCCGGGCGCCCACCTTCTGGTCGCATCCGCACACGCTGCCCGGCCGGCTGTTCGCGCCCATCGGCTGGATCGTCGGGGCGATCACCTTGCGGCGGATGGCGAAGCCCGGCGTCGCAATGGACCTGCCGGTGATCTGCATCGGCAATCCCACGGTGGGCGGCGCGGGCAAGACGCCGACCGCTTTGGCATTGCTCGCCCGGCTGACCGCACGCGGCGCCACTCCGTTCGCCCTGCTGCGCGGCCATGGCGGGCGCGAGGCGGGGCCGCTGCTTGTGGATCTCGCGCGCCACGATGCGGCGGCGGTGGGCGATGAAGCCTTGCTCCTGGCTCAGGCCGCGCCCACGGTCGTGTCCCGCGACCGGGTGGCGGGGGCGCGGCTCGCCGTGGCGCGGGGCGCCTCGCACATCGTGATGGACGACGGCTTTCAGAACCCGTCCCTGCACAAGGATGCCGCATTGCTGGTGGTGGATGGCGCGGCCGGGCTCGGCAACGGGCACGTGCTGCCGGCGGGGCCGCTGCGCGCGCCCTTTCCCGGCCAGGTGGCGCGCGCGGATGCGCTGCTGATCATCGGCACGGGAGCGGCGGGCGCGCAGGTCGCCGCGCGCGCGGCGGGGCAGATCCCTGTGCTGCGCGGGCACCTCGTGGCGTTTGCAGACGATGCCGCCGCGCTCGCCGGACAGCGCATTCTCGCCTTCGCCGGCATCGGCCGGCCGGAGAAATTCTTCCAGACCCTGCGCGATCTCAATCTCGACGTGGCGGCGTGCCGGGCGTTCCCGGATCATCATCCCTATTCGCCCGCCGATCTTTCCAGCCTTCACCGCGAGGCGCGCGCCGGCGGCCTCAGCCTCGTGACGACCGCGAAGGACGCCGCGCGCCTTCAAGCGCAGGATTTTGCGGACGCGCGCACGCGGATCCGGGTGCTGCGGGTGGGGCTGGAGCTGGATGGCGGCCCAAAGGCCCGGGGCTTGGAGGCGCAGGGCTTGGAGGCGCAGGGCTTGGAGGCGCAGGAGTTCGATACGCTGATCGCGCTGGCGGAGACGCGCGCCGCGCGGCGGCTGAGGACTGAGTGACATTCTGGGCGCGACGTATGGTTGCAGCGCCTGAAGCAGGTGTGCGCCATTGTCTGTCTTCGATCGCTCGTCATGGCCAGACTCGTCATGGCCGAGCTCGTCCCGGCCATCCATGCCGGGCCGACCGTGCGGGTCTTGGAAACCTGGCGCCAGCGGCGCTGCGTGGATGCACGGGACAAGCCCGTGCATGACGGCATCTCCGGCCGGGACGCCAAACCCTGAATGTCTTTCGCGACTAGCCCTGCTGCTGGCGGCGGATCTGGTTGACGCGCGTCAGCACGGCCTGCGGATCGATATAGGCTTCCTGGAGATCGACGCTCCAATAGCGCAGCTCGTCCAGCGCGATACCCTGGCCGGTCACGGCGCAGCGCACGAAGGTGCCGGGGCGCATAATGCGGAATTCGCCGTCCAGATAGCGCAGCTCGGCTTCGCCATTGCCTTCGGGAAAACGCTCGAATCTGTTCATCACGGGGAAAACAAGGCCTCATCTAGAGCGAATAACATAAGCCCAACCGGCGCCGACCGAAAGGGCCGTCGTTTAAATTGCTTGTGGTGAAGGCAAGAGCTCCTTCATAGGCTTGCCAAACGAGGTAGAGCGACCATTTCATGTGCGGAAGATAAGAAACGAGGTACGAAATGGCGGATGCTCATTACGTCGCTGTCATGATCACGGATGGCGGAATAGATCAGGGTCCTATCGATTTGAATGATGCAGTCGATGAAAATCACGCCAAATCTCTCGCTAAAGAGCGGGGTACCATTTGGCTAAATGAACGAGGCTTGACACTCGGAATTGTCCGCATCACACGCGGCGCTGTTTTAATGGATGTTAGTATCAGTTTATAATTTAGTTGTGCCGCAGATAGGGCAAATTTCGCCCTCGCATCCCTTGTCAAAGGTCGAACAGGCCGGGCTGGGATTTGGCCTTCTCGCCGCTCCGCGTCCGTGCGGGCTTCGGTCGCGACGGCGGGGCCATGCCCTGCCCGCCCGTGGGCGGAACGGGGGCGGTGCCGGCACCGTTCGCCACCACGCCGACGCGCCCGTCGGCGAATTCCAGTTCCAGCGCCGTGCCCGGTGCGACCGCCGAGGCGGCGCGCACGGCCATGCCCCGCGCATCGCGCACCAAAGCGAAGCCGCGCTTCAGCACGCCCTTATAGGACAAGGCGCCCAGCACCTGGGCGGCGCTCGAAAGCTGGCGCCGCCGCTCGCGCAGCAGGATGCGCGCCGCCCGGGTCGCGCGGTCGCCAAGCCCCTCCAGCCGGTCGCGATTGCGGGCGATGTGGACGCGCTGCGCGCGCCGGGCCGCATCGAGGCCGGTGCGGATCGCGGAAAAGCGTTCGCGCTTGCGCTCCACCGCCCGCCGCAGGCAGCGCTCCAGATTCGCCCCAAGGCTTTCCGAACGTTCCCGCGCGCGCTCCAGCCGCGCCTTCAGGCTGGACGGGGACAGCCGCGCGCTCGCCTTCTGGAACCGGATGCGATGGGCGAAAGCGTTGGCCCGCAAGGCCCGGGGCAGCCGGCCGGACGCCGCATCGAGCCGCTGGCGGGGAATCGCGAGAAGCGCATCGGCGGAGGGCAGCAGGCGCGCGAGAGCGCGCAATTCGCCGCGCCGGCGCTCCAGCAGGCGCAAGGGCGCCGCCATGAGCCGGCCGCCCAGCCCCTCCACCGCCACCAGCAGATCCGCCCGCACCGGCACCACCATTTCGGCGGCGGCGGTGGGGGTCGGCGCGCGCACGTCGGCGGCAAAATCGATCAGCGTCACGTCCGTCTCATGGCCGACGGCGGAAACGAGGGGAATCGCGCTTTCGGCGGCGGCGCGCACCACCGCCTCCTCGGAAAAGCCCAGTAGGTCTTCCAGCGAGCCGCCCCCGCGCGCGACGATGATCACGTCCGGCCGGGGCACCGGCCCACCCTCGGGCAGCGCATTGAAACCGCGAATGGCGGCCGAGACTTCCGCCGCGCAGGTCTCGCCCTGCACCCGCACCGGCCACACCACCACCCGGCGCGGAAAACGGTCCGCGAGGCGATGCAGGATGTCGCGGATGACGGCGCCGGTGGGCGAAGTGACGATGCCGATGACGTTCGGCAGATAGGGCAGCAGCGCCTTGCGCGCGGGATCGAACAGGCCTTCGGTGGCGAGGCGGCGCTTGCGCTCCTCCAGCATGGCCATGATGGCGCCGGCCCCGGCGAATTCCAGGGATTCGATGATGATCTGATAGCCCGACTTGCCGGGATAGGTGGTGAGGCGCCCGATGGCGATCACCTCCAGCCCCTCTTCGGGCCGCAGCTTGAGGCGGGCAAAATTGCCCTTCCACACCACGGCATCGAGCCGGGCGCCCTCGTCCTTCAGCGAGAAATAAGCATGGCCCGAGGAATGCGGGCCGCGGTAACCGGAAATTTCGCCCCGCACGCGGACATGGCCATAGGCCTCCTCCACCGTGCGGCGGAGCGCGGCGGAGAGTTCCGAAACGCTCCATTCGGGAGCATTGGCATGGGGTTCGGGCAGTTGGACCATCGACTCACATCGCTGCATATGATCTTGGCAAGAGCATAGCGGCACCATCTCATATGCGGCGAGCGCAATGCCTGCCCCCTTGTTTGGAAGCCCGCAAGCCGATAGCCAAGTTAAAAAGGGAGATGACGCCGCATGAATGTGCTTCTGCTCGGTTCCGGTGGCCGCGAGCATGCCCTCGCCTGGAAGCTCGCGCAGAGCCCTAGCATTGCTCAGCTCTATGCCTTGCCCGGCAATCCCGGCATCGCGGACCATGCCGAGCTGGTGGAAGGCATAGCGCTCTCGGCCCACGACACGCTGGTAACGTGGTGCCAGAAGAACGGCATCGCCCTAGTGGTGGTCGGCCCCGAGGCACCGCTGGTGGCGGGCCTGGTGGATCGGCTGGCGGAAGCCGGCATCCCTGCCTTCGGACCGACGGCCGCCGCCGCCCGGCTGGAGGGCTCCAAGCTCTTCACCAAGGAATTGTGCCGCGCCCACGGTATTCCCACCGCCGCCTTCGCCCGCTTCACCAAGCCGGAAGCCGCCTGGGCCCATGTGACCACCGAGGGCGCGCCCATCGTCATCAAGGCCGACGGCCTGATGGCCGGCAAGGGCGTCGTGGTCGCGCTGACGGTGGAGGAAGCCATCGCCGCCATCGACCAGGTGTTCGCCGGCGGCGGGCAGGAAGTGCTGATCGAGGAATTCATGGAGGGCGAGGAGGCCAGCCTGTTCTGCCTCGTCGACGGGGAAACCGTCATTCCCTTCGGCAGCGCCCAGGACCACAAGCGCGCGTTCGACGGCGATCTCGGCCCCAACACCGGCGGCATGGGCGCCTATTCCCCCGCCCCGGTGCTCACTGCCGAGCTGGAAGCGCGGGCGATCGCGGAAATCGTCGTGCCCACCGCGCGCGCCATGGTGGCCGAGGGCAGCCCCTATCGCGGCATCCTCTATGCCGGCCTCATGCTGACGCAGAGCGGGCCGAAACTTGTGGAATATAATTGCCGCTTCGGCGATCCGGAATGCCAGGTGCTGATGCCGCGCCTGGAGAGCGACCTTCTCGCCCTGCTCAACGCCGCCGCCCACGGCGAACTCGCCGGCGCCGCGCCGCAATGGTCGCGGAAGAGCGCCATCGCGGTGGTCTACGCCAGCCGCGGCTACCCCGGCCCGCACCAGACCGGCTCGGAAATCCGCGGCATCGAGGCGGCCGAGAAGGAAGAGGGCGTGATCGTCTTCCAGGCCGGCACCAAGCGGTCGGGCGCCAAGATCGTGTCCAACGGCGGGCGGGTGCTGAACGTCACCGCCACCGGCGACACGCTGCGCGAAGCCCGCGACCGGGCCTATCGCGCCGCCGCCCGCATCGACTGGCCGGACGGCTTCTATCGCAACGATATCGGCTGGCGCGCCCTGGACTGAGGGCCCTTCGCGCCGGCGGGCGAGGCGCTGGCCCTCGCCCTGCGGCCGTGTCACCTTGCGGCCTGCCATTGCCGCCCTCCATTGCCGCTCTCCTCGCGCGGAGCATGACCATGCCCGATCTCGCCGACTTATTTCCCGGCTTCTCGTCCCACAATGTGGACACGCCCGCCGGCCGCCTGTTCGCGCGCACCGGCGGCGAGGGGCCGCCGGTGCTTCTGCTGCACGGCTATCCCCAGACCGGCGTGATGTGGCATCGCGTGGCGGGCGAGCTTGCGAAAACCCATCGCCTTATCATTCCCGACCTGCCCGGCTATGGCTGGAGCGCGGCGCCAGCGCCGGGCAAGGACCATGCGCCTTATTCCAAGCGCGCCACCGCCGCCGCCCTGGTGGCGCTGATGGAAACACTCGGCCATGCCCACTTCGCTTTGGCGGGACATGATCGCGGGGCGCGGGTTGGCTATCGGCTGGCGCTCGATTCCCCCGGCCGGGTGGACCGGCTCGCGGTGCTGGATATCGTGCCCACGCTTGCCATGTGGCACGGCATGGACCGGGCCCGTGCGCTCCAAGTGTATCATTGGGCCTTCCTCGCCCAGCCCCATCCGCTGCCGGAAACCCTGATCGGCGGACATCCGCGCTTTTATCTCGACCATACCCTGGCGAGCTGGACCGCCGCGAAGGATCTCTCCGCCTTCGATGCGCGGGCACTCGCCCATTATCGCGCGGCCTATTCATCACCCGACCATATCCGCGCCATGTGCGAGGATTATCGCGCCGGCGCCACCATCGATCTTGCCCATGACGAGGCCGACCTTGCCGCCGGCCGGGTGATCGAATGTCCGGTGTTCGCGATCTGGGGCGCCCATGGCATTCCGAGCCGCGGCGTCACCCCACTGGGTGCTTGGCGGGTGTTCGCGCCGAAGATCGAGGGGCAGGCCGTGGAGGCCGGCCATTTCCTGTGCGAGGAAAACCCCGAGGCAACGCTGAAGGCGCTGCAGGGCTTTTTGGGCTGAGGGTTTTGCGCTTCGGCTGCGGACGGCGCGCAGCCCCCTCACCCGTCCGCTGCGCGGCCGACCTCCCCCCACGGGGAGAGGTGAGACGGAAAGGCTGGGTTTTAAGACTGGCCCTTCCCATCACGCCAGCTTGCCCCCTCTCCCCCACGGGGAGAGGGCTGGGGCGAGGGGTGTTCAAGCCAAGCGCCCCCCTCACCCGTCCGCTGCGCGGCCGACCTCTCCCCCACGGGGAGAGGTGAGATGGACAGGCTGGGTTTTAAGACCGATCTTTCCCACCACGCCAGCCCGCCCCCTCTCCCCGACGGGGAGAGGGCTGGGGTGAGGGGTGTTCAAGCCGCGGCCGCGCGCAGCCCCCTCACCCGTCCGCTGCGCGGCCGACCTCTCCCCCACGGGGAGAGGTGAGACGGAGAGGCCGGGCTTTAAGACTGGCCCTTCCCATCACGCCAGCTTGCCCCCTCTCCCCCACGGGGAGAGGGCTGGGGTGAGGGGGCCGCCGCCGCTATCGAACCCACCGCCCTTCAGCGCCGGTCCTTGAAAAACGCGCGCAGCACGTCGGCCGCCTGACGCTCGGCGATGCCGCCATAGACTTCCGGCGCATGATGGCAGGTGGGCTGCGTATAGAAGCGCGGGCCGCTCTCCACCGCGCCGCCCTTGGGATCGGGCGCGCCGTAATACAATCTGCGGATGCGGGCGAACGAGATCGCCGCCGCGCACATGGCGCACGGCTCCAGCGTCACATAGAGATCGCAGGACAAAAGCCGCTCGGCGCTGAGAATTTTCGCCCCGGCGCGCAGCACCTGCATTTCCGCGTGTGCGGTGGGATCGGACAATTCGCGCGTGCGATTGCCGTCGCGGGCGACCACGGTCGAACCCCGCACCAGCACCGCGCCGACCGGAACTTCGCCCCGTTCGGCCGCCGCGCGCGCCTCATTGAGCGCCATCTGCATGAAAGTCTCGCCCAACCCGCGCTCCTGCACCTCGTGTCGCCGCACGGTTCGTGCTATCGGCCTTCCATGCCCCGTACACAACCTCCCCGCAAGGACAAGAACCGCGTCCCGCGCGACAAGCGCGCGTTGCCGCAGGCCAAGACCAATGACGCCGAGCGCGTCGCAAAGGTGATCGCACGCGCAGGCCTCGGCTCGCGGCGCGAGATCGAAACCTGGATCGAGGCCGGGCGGATCGCCGTCAACGGCATCGTCCTCACCAGCCCCGCCTTCACCGTGACGGAAAAGGACGCCATCCAGGTGGACGGCCAGCCGCTGCCGGAGCGCGAGCGCACCCGTCTTTACCTCTACCATAAGCCCAAGGGCGTGGTGACCACCAACCGCGACCCGGAAGGCCGCACCACCCTGTTTGAAATCCTGCCGAAGGGCCTGCCGCGCCTCGTCAGCGTCGGGCGGCTCGATCTCAATTCGGAAGGCCTGCTCCTGCTCACCAATGACGGCGGGCTCGCCCGCGCGCTGGAGCTGCCGGAAACCGGCTGGCTGCGCCGCTATCGCGTGCGCGCCAACGGCGCCATCGACCAGGCCAAGCTCGACGCCCTCATGGGCGGCATCACGGTGGAAGGCATCGAATACGGCCCCATCGAAGCCACGCTGGACCGGGTGCAGGGGGCGAATGCCTGGATCAGCGTATCGCTGCGCGAAGGCAAGAATCGCGAAGTGCGCAACGTGCTCGCCGCCCTCGGCATGCGCGTGAACCGCCTGATCCGCGTCTCCTACGGGCCGTTCCAATTGGGCGACGTGCCCGAGAACGGCATCGAGGAGGTGCGCACGCGCATCCTGCGCGACCAGCTCGGCGAGGAACTCGCCACCGCCGCCGGGGTGGATTTCGACGCGCCCATGTTCGAGCGTGCGATGGAAGAAGCCCAGCGCTTCACCCCGCGCCCCGAGGATCTGGACGATCGCCCGGTCCGCCGGGCGCCCACGCGCCGCGACACGATATCCGTGCGGCACGATACGGAAATCGAGCATCGCGGCCGCTCGCGCCATCCCCATGGCGATGGGGACAGCGAAGGCGGCGCATTCCGTGTGCGCAGCCGCCGCAAGGACGAGCGCGAAACCGTCAGCGCCGGAACCGTCGCCGACCGCAAGGGCCGGCAGGTGAAGGTGGAACGCTTCGTGCCCGAGCCGCAGGAAGAGCGCTTTGCCGAGCGGTCCGACACCCGCCGCCCGGCGCGGCCCGGCATGGGCCAGAAGTTCGGCCCGCGCCCGTCGCGTCCCGAGGGTCGCTTCAGGAGCGACGAGGAGCGCCCGCGCGCGGCCCGTCCCGAGGAAGGCGGCCACAAGCGCGGCGCCGCCCGGTTCACCCGCGAGGACAACCGCGACGGCGCGCCTGCACGCGCTCCGCGCCGGGAAGGGGTCGGCGCTTCGCCGCATAAGCCGATCTTCGGCCGCGGCCGCCCTGAAGGCGCCGAAGGCGGTTTCCGCCGCGAAGGTGGCGAACGCGGCTTCCGCCGCGAGGGTGGCGCCGGCAAGCCGGGCGGCTTCCGCTCGGATCGCGCGGAACGTCCCAAGCCCTTCAGCGCCGACCGGCCGGAACGCGCCCCCCGCCGCGACGACCGGCCCGAATATGGCGACAAGCGCCCGCCGCGCCGCGAAGGTGGCGCCGGCAAGCCGGGCGGCTTCCGCTCGGATCGCGCGGAGCGCTCCAAACCCTTCAGTGCCGACCGGCCCGAGCGCGCCCCGCGCCGCGACGATCGCCCGGCCTATGACGACAAGCGTCCGCCGCGCCGCGAAGGTAGTGCCGGCAAGCCGGGCGGCTTCCGCTCGGAGCGCACCGAACGTCCCCGCCCCTTCAGTGCCGACCGGCCCGAACGCGCCCCGCGTCGCGATGAGGCGGGCCGCAGCGAGCGCCCGCGTGGCGGCGGCTTTGCCGAGCGCGGACGGGGTCCGGAGGACGTCGGCTTTTCCGGCGCCCGTCCCCAGCGACCCGACGCCCCGCGGGGCCGCGGCAGTTTCGGCGATCGCCCGCCGCGCGAGGGTAATGAGCGCGGTGGATTCGGTGGCGGCAAAGCGCGTGGCGCTTACGGTACGGACAAGCCGCGCAGCGCCTACGGGACAGAAAAACCGCGCGGCTCTTATGGGACAGACAAGCCGCGCAGCAGCGGCGGCCCGCGTGGCGCGGCGGGCGCGGAACGTCCGCGCGGCGAATTCGGCACCGGACCGGGGCGCGAACGTCCGGCCGGCAAGCCCGGATTTGCCGGCGGGCGGCCGCGCGCCGGCGGCGCTGAAGGCGGCGAGCGCACCGGCTTTCGTCCCGGCGGCAAGGCCGGCCCTGGCGGCCCCAAGCGCCCCGGCTTCGGCGGCCCGAAAGGCGGCGCGCGTCCCGGTGGCGCACCGCGTGGAAAGCCCTCGGCCCCGCGCAAGCGGGACTGAGGCGGTACGCGAGAGCTGATGCAGCATGCGCATCGTCGGCGGCCTCCATCGCGGACGGGCTCTGAAAAGCCCGTCCGGCAGCGCCACCCGGCCCACCACGGACCGGCTGCGCGAGGCGCTCTTCAACGTGCTCGCCCATGCCTATGACGACGCGGCCGACGGCGCGCGCGTGCTGGATCTGTTCGCCGGCACCGGCGCGCTGGGCCTGGAAGCGCTCTCGCGCGGGGCGGCCTTCGCCTTATTCGTGGAAGATGCGGTGGAGCCGCGCGCGGTGATCCGCACCAATGTGGAGACGCTGGGCCTCACCGGGGTGACGCGCATCTTCCGCCGCGACGCCACCAAGCTCGGCGCCATGGGGCCGGGCGAACCTTATTCGCTCGTGTTCTGCGACCCGCCCTATGGCAAGGGCCTCGCCGAGCTTGCGCTGGCCTCGGCGCGGACCGGCGGCTGGCTCGCGCCCGGCGCCCTGCTGGTGGTGGAGGAGAAGGCGGGCGCTTTCACCACGCCCGAAGGCTTCCGCGAGCTGGAGCGCCGCCGCTATGACGAGACCGAGCTGACAATTCTCTCGGCCTGATATTCCCGCTGATCATTCCGCCTTCAGGAACGCGCCCACGCGCTCCACCGCCTCGCGCATATCCGGCGCGGAACCGGCATAGGAGAAGCGCAGGAACTGGCGGCCGCGGAACGGGTCGAAATCCACACCCGGCGTCACCGCCACCTGCACCGCATCGAGCATGCGCGAGGCAAAGGCGTGCGAATCGCCGGTGAAGGCCGAGACGTCGGCATAGAGATAGAAGGCGCCGTCGGCCGGCAGGAAATGGTGCAGCCCCACACGCGGCAGCCCCTCCACCAGGATGCGCCGGTTCTCCTCATAACCGTGCTTGACCGCTTCCATCTCCGCGCGCCCGTCGAAGGCGGCCTCGGCGGCGACCTGCGAGAGCGTCGGCACGGAGATGGAGAAATTCTGCTGCAACCGCTCCATGGTGCGCGACAAGCCGGGCGGCACCACCATCCAGCCCACGCGCCAGCCGGTCATGCAGAAATATTTCGAGAAGGAATTAATGATCACCGCATCCTCAGCGATCTCGGCCGCGCTCACGGCCGGAAACGCATAATCGAGGCCGTGATAGATCTCATCCGAGACGAAGCGCAGGCCAAGGTCGCGGGCGCAGGCCATCAGCGCCGTGAGCGCTTCGCGGTCCATCATGGTGCCGGTGGGATTGGCGGGGCTCGCCACCAGCACGCCCTTGAGCGGCTTTTCCCGGTGCGCGGCGATCAGGCTTTCGGGCGTCAGGGCGAATCGGTCCTCGGCGCGGGTCTCGATCAGCACCGGCTCGCAGCCGAGCGCGGACAGCACGTGCCGATAGGGCGGATAGCCCGGCGCGGCGATGGCGACGCGGTCGCCGGCCTCGAACAAAGCGAGAAAGGCGAGGATGAAGCCGCCGGATGAGCCATTCGTGACCACCACCCGCTCGGGATCGAGCGCAAGGCCGTGCACCTCGCCATAATGCCGGGCGATGCGCGCCCGCAGCCCGGGAAGGCCGAGCGCGGCCGTGTAACCCACCTGCCCGGCCTGAAGAAATGCCGCTGCGGCATTGCGCGCGCTGAGCGGCGCGGGAGCGGCCGGCTGGCCGACTTCCAGATGGATCACCCGCGCGCCCGCCCGTTCCAGCCGCGCGGCATGCTCCATCACGTCCATGACGATGAAGGGCGCCACCGCGCTACGGCGGGAGGCAAACTCGAAATCGGACGCGAGACCCATGATCCAATCCTGCCCTGCGGGCGTTTTGCCCTGGCGCGCCGCCGTGCTCTCGCCGCAATCGCACGTTGGGTAAGAGGCTCGTCGCCCCAACGTGAACGGGGGTGCATTGACCGCAGCCGCCGGCCCGTGTTCCTTCGTTTCGTATCGTGTCTGCCGGCGTCCGCCAAGGGTGCGGTGCTGGCGCCCATTGGCGGGGCGATGGGCAGGCGTCTCCGGTTCTAAGCGAAAGAGAGCACGCGCGTTCGATGAGCTTGACGGCCAGTCCTTCCCGTCCCCTGTCCGGCATCGCGCAGCGCCTTGCCGGGGCGTGCGGCCATGGCCTTGCACTGCTCGCCGCGGCCCTCTTCTGCACGCCCCTTGTGCACGCACAGGAAAGCGGCGCCAAGCCGCGCACCCAGATCATCCGCGACGCCGAGATTGAGGAATTGCTGCGCGACTACACGCGCCCGGTGCTGAAGGCGGCGGGGCTGGCGCAGCAGAATGTGGAAGTCGTGCTGATCGGAGACCGCGCCTACAACGCCTTCGTGGCCGACGGAAAGCGCATCTTCATCAATGTCGGCGCTTTGATGGATTCGGATACCCCGAACCAGATCATCGGCGTGCTCGCCCACGAAACCGGCCATATCGCCGGCGGGCATCTGGCGCGCATGCGCGAGCAGATCGCCGGCGCGCAGACCATGGCCATCGTGGCCATGCTGCTGGCCGGCGCCGGCGTCGCGGCGGGGGCGGTCACGGGCTCGAGCGGCCTCGGCAGCGCGGCGGCCGGCGCCATGACCGCACCGCAGGAGATGATCCGCCGCTCGCTTTTGTCCTACCAGCGCGGCGAGGAGCAGGCGGCCGACCGCTCGGCGGTGAAATATCTCAACGCCACCCACCAGTCCGCCAAGGGCATGATCGAGACCTTTCAGCGCTTCCAGAACGAGCAATTGTTCATCAGCCAGCGGGTCGATCCCTATCTGCTGAGCCATCCCATGGCGCGCGAGCGCATCGCCGCGCTGGAGGAGCTGGCCAAGGCGAGCCCCTATTACAACACCAAGGATTCGCCCGCCCTCCAGGCCCGGCACGACATGATGCGGGCGAAGCTCTTCGGCTTCGTCGAGCGGCCCGACGTGGTCTACCGGCGCTATCCGCTGAACGACACCTCCCTGCCCGCGCAATATGCCCGCGCCATTTCCGCCTATCGCTTCGGCAATGTGAATGATGCTGTGGCCAAGATCGACGCTTTGGTGGCCAAGCAGCCGTCCAATCCCTATTTCCTGGAATTGAAGGGCCAGGCGCTGCTGGAAGCCGGCCGCGCCGGCGCGGCGGTGCCGCCCCTGAAGCAGGCGGTGAGCATGACCAACGGCAATCCGCTGATCCGCGCCATGCTCGGGCAGGCGCTCGTCCAGTCGGGCAATCCGGCCTATACGGACGAGGCGATCCGCGAATTGTCGTTCGCCACCCAGCGCGACCCCAATTCCGCCACGGGATGGCGCTCCTTGGCGCAGGCCTATGGGCGCAAGGGTGATCTCGCCAACGCCGACCTGGCGTCGGCGCAGGCCGCCTTCGCCTCCGGTGATTTCAAGACCGCGCGGGAGCTCGCCGCCCGCGCCCGTACACGCTTTCCCAAAGGTACCCCCGGCTGGCTGAAATCCGACGACATCGTCAATTTCAAGCCGCCCGCCACCGCCCAGCGTCGATAGACGCCGTTACTGACTGGAGATTTCGATGCTGTCCCGCCTTGGCCCGCGCGCCGCCCTTGCCGCCTTCGCCGCGCTCGCGCCGGCCCTGGCCCTCGTCACGCCCGCCGCCGCCTTCACCGACGCCGAGAAGGCGGAGATGGGCCCCGTCATCCGCGACTATCTGCTGAAGAATCCGGAAGTGCTCCAGGAGGCCATCACCGTGCTGGAAAGCCGGCAGCAGCAGGCGGAAAGCGCCGGCCGCAAGGATGCGCTGGTGAAAATGAAGGATCTGGTCTTCAACAGCCCGCGCGGCGTGGTGGTCGGCAATCCCAAGGGCGACGTCACCCTGGTCGAGTTCTTCGATTACAATTGCGGCTATTGCAAACACGCCCTGGCTGACATGAACGCCCTCATGAAGGCCGACCCGAACCTGAAGATCGTGCTGCGCGAATTCCCGGTGCTCGGACCGGGCTCGGTTGAAGCCGCGCAGGTGGCGGTGGCGGTGCGCATGGTGGCGCCCGAGAAATATCTCGCCTTCCACGAGGCCCTGCTCGGCGGCAAGGGCCCGGCCGACCGCGCCCGCGCGCTCACGGCGGCGAAGGAGGTCGGCATCGACCCCGCGCTGATCCAGAAGCAGGCCACCTCGCCGGAGCTGAACGCGACCCTGGATGAAAGCATGAAGATCGCCCAGGCCCTCGGCCTCAACGGCACGCCGAGCTTCGTCGTCGGCGACGACGTGATCGTGGGCGCGGTCGGCTTCGACAAGCTGAAGAGCGCGGTGGACGCGGTGCGCAAGCCGGTCGCCAATTGAGGCACACGCTTTTTCGCGCCGGATC
Source organism: Roseixanthobacter finlandensis (assembly GCF_043195105.2). Taxonomy (NCBI): domain Bacteria; kingdom Pseudomonadati; phylum Pseudomonadota; class Alphaproteobacteria; order Hyphomicrobiales; family Xanthobacteraceae; genus Roseixanthobacter; species Roseixanthobacter finlandensis. The sequence goes on from NZ_CM195536.1 coordinate 3,095,377, forward strand.
GCCCCTGAACCCCGCGTCGCGCCCCCGCGCGGCGCGCTTCGGCGGTGTATTGCGCGCAACGGCGCTTTTCATGTCGCACCGGGACCCCTATAACCCCGTGGCCCGGCTTGGCCGGGTTCACGGCTGAACGGTCACGGATGCCCGATACCATCCACGTCCTGAACGGACCCAATCTCAATCTGCTCGGCACGCGGGAACCCGCGATATATGGCGCCGCGACGCTCGCGGACGTCGAGGCCCTGTGCCGTGCCGCCTGCGAGAGCCATGGCCTGGACCTCGTGTTTCGCCAGACGAACCACGAGGGCATGCTGGTGGAGCATATCCAGGAGGCGCGCGGCGCCTTTGGCATCGTGCTGAACGCGGCGGCCTATACCCACACCTCGGTCGCGGTGCGCGACGCCATTGGCGGTTGCGGCGTGCCGACGGTGGAAGTGCACCTGTCCAACGTTTTCGCCCGCGAAGACTTCCGCCACCATTCCTATATTTCCCCGGTTGCGCGCGGGGTGATCTGCGGCTTCGGCCCGCAGAGCTACGTGCTCGGCATCGCGGCCCTCGCCGCGGGCCGGACCAGACCCGCATGACCCGCACGAATATCCGCAAGGAGCCCTTGTGCGGCCGCCCAGGCCACACGATCGCAGGACCATGATGAAACCCAGCAAAACCCCCATCGACACCGCGCTGGTGCGCGAAATCGCCAAGCTTCTGTCGGACTCCGACCTGACCGAGATCGAGGTGCAGCAGGACGCGCTGCGCATCCGCGTGGTGCGCACCCCCGCCGCCGTCACCATCGCCGCGCCCGCCCAGGGCTATGCGCCGGTGCACGCCGCCGCCCCGGCACCGGCGGACGCCGCGCCGCTCGCGACGCCGACCGATTTCTCCAAGCATCCCGGCGTCCTCTCCTCCCCCATGGTGGGCACCGCCTATCGCGCCTCCGAGCCGGGCGCGCCCGCGTTCGTCGAGCTGGGCACGGTGGTGAAGGAGGGCCAGACGGTCCTGATCATCGAGGCCATGAAGACCATGAACGCCATTCCGGCCCCCCATGCGGGCACGGTGACGCGCATCCTGGTGGAGAACGGCCAGCCGGTGGAATATGGCGAGCCGCTGATCGTCATCGAGTGAGCGGGCGCCAAAGCGCACGTCTCGCCCGGTCGACAAGGTGCCGCGCGCCCCGGTTCCCCGCACTCGCCAGCGCGCCGCGACGCCGGCACGGCGCAGGCCGGGCGGGCCGGAACAGGGCGCGCAGCCATAAGCTTCAAGACCAATTTCAAGACCAGTTTCAGGTGAAAGCAGGCATCCTCAGATGTTCCAGAAAATCCTGATCGCCAATCGCGGCGAGATCGCCTTGCGCATCCTGCGGGCCTGCAAGGAATTGGGGATCGCCACCGTCGCCGTGCATTCCACCGCCGATGCCGACGCCATGCATGTGCGCCTCGCCGACGAGAGCGTGTGCATTGGCCCGCCCGCCGCGCGCGAAAGCTATCTCAACATCCCGTCCCTGCTCGCCGCGTGCGAGATCACGGGCGCGGACGCGGTGCATCCCGGCTACGGGTTCCTGGCGGAGAACGCCCGGTTCGCGGAGATCCTCGCGGACCACAAGATCCATTTCATCGGCCCCAAGGCCGAGCACATCCGCATCATGGGCGACAAGATCGAGGCCAAGCGCACCGCGCAGCGGCTCGGCATTCCCGTGGTGCCGGGTTCGGAAGGCGGCATCCATTCGGACGAGGAGGCGCACCGCGTCGCCAAGGAGATCGGATTCCCGGTCCTGGTGAAGGCGGCGGCCGGCGGCGGCGGGCGCGGCATGAAGGTGGCGATGACCGAGGAGGATCTCTCCACGGCGCTTTCCACCGCCCGCACCGAGGCCAAGGCCGCGTTCGGCGACGATGCGGTCTATCTGGAAAAATATCTCTCCACCCCGCGCCATATCGAAATCCAGGTGCTCGGCGACGGCAAGGGCCATGCGGTGCATCTCGGCGAGCGCGATTGCTCGCTCCAGCGCCGGCACCAGAAGGTGTGGGAGGAAGCCCCCTCCCCGGCGCTCACCCCCGCGCAGCGCGAGGAAATCGGCGAGACCGTCGCCAAGGCCATGCGCGAGCTGCAATATCTCGGCGTCGGCACGGTCGAGTTCCTGTATGAGAATGGGCAGTTCTATTTCATCGAGATGAACACCCGCATCCAGGTGGAGCACCCCGTGACCGAGATGGTCACCGGCATCGACCTCATCAACGAGCAGATCCGCGTTGCTGCCGGCGAGCCGCTGACCATCCAGCAATCGGACGTGGTGATCGAGGGCCATGCCATCGAATGCCGGGTGAATGCCGAGCATCCGAGCACCTTCCGCCCCTCGCCCGGCCGCATCACCCATTATCACGTGCCGGGCGGCCTTGGCATCCGGGTCGATAGCAATGCCTACCAGGGCTATGTCATCCCGCCCCATTATGACTCGCTGGTGGGCAAGCTGATCGTCCACGGCAAGACCCGGGCGGAATGCCTCAACCGCCTGCGCCGGGCGCTGGACGAGTTCGTCGTGGACGGCATCGACACCACCTTGCCGCTGTTCCGCGTGCTGGTGCGCACCCACGACATCGCGGAAGGCCGCTACGACATCCACTGGCTGGAGCATTTCCTGGCCGAGGGCGAAGGATCAGACAAGGCCGTGCGCTAAGCGCGGCTTTCCCGGCTGCACAGTCGGACCGGATCTCAGTCGAACCCGAGCAGAGCGAGCGTCGCCGGATCCGCATCCCCGCCGAAATGCCGGTCCAGCGCCGCCCGGAAGACGTCGTCGCCCTCCTCCGCCTCGCCTGTCTCTGCCGCCTTGGCGAACAAGGTCATGCAGGAGTGGAATTTCAGATCGTCCGGCGTGCCGAAAATGGCCGATAGGCTGCGCCCCTCATGCGTCTCCACCGCCTGCGTACAAGCGATGAGACGGGGGCCGAGCAGCGGGTGCGCCAGAAAGGCGCGCGCTTCCGCGAGGGAGGAGATGCCGTAGAATGCGGCGGTCGGCGAATGTCCGAGCCCGCGCATCTGCGGAAACACGAACCACATCCAATGGCTGCGCTTGCGGCCCGCGCGAAGCTCGGCCAGCGCCTGTTCGATCACGCCGTGCTGCGCCTCGACGAAGCGGGCGAGAGAGAATTCATCCTGTGCCATGCTCCCTCCTGCCTTTGGGGCCGCGGGCCGTGCGGCACGACTTGCCGCCCGCTCAATCCTCCTCGCCCAGGCTGAATTGCTGCAATTGCTCGTCATAGGCGAAGCTTTCGCCATAGCGCGCCCAGGTGATGACCGCGCGCAGGGATTCGTCGGCGAATTCCTCCGACATATGATCTTCCAGCTCATCCTCGAAGCGCGACCAGGGCGCCTTGTGGCTCGGCCGCTCCTCCAGCACATGGCGGATGTGGGCGGCGAGCGGCACGTGGGCGAGGAGATGCTTGGCGAACAAGTCCTTGCGGTCGTCGATATCGGCGGCGGCAAACGCCCGGCCGGCTTCGGTGAGCAGGATATCGCCGCTCTGCACGTCGGCGAAGCGCAGGATCTGGAGCGTTTCCGCGATCGGGAACAGCGCGTCGGCCGGCATGTTCAGGCTGTCGGCGAGCGCCGGAAGGTCCGCCCGCCCGTTATAGGGCGCGTCGGTCAGTTCCTCCAGCAGGCCCGCGAGCACGTTGGTGGACACCGCCGTCAGCGGCGTCGTGATGGTGATGTCCTGCCCCTGGCCCTGCTCCGCGCCCGGCTTGTTCAGTTCGGCGCCCGGGCCGTCGCGATTGGTCATGCGCGAATAGATCTCTTCCACCAGCGCGCGGAACTCCGGCGCCAGGCGGTCGCGCGGATGGGCGAGCGGGATCGGCATCTCGTGCGCGACCCGGCCGGGGTTGGAGGAGAAGATCAGGACGCGGTCGCACATCAGCACCGCTTCCTCGATATTATGGGTCACGATCAGGATCGACTTGATGGGCAATGCGCCCTCGGTCCACAAATCGATGATGTCCGTGCGCAGGGTTTCTGCGGTCAGCACGTCGAGGGCGGAGAAGGGCTCATCCATCAGCATCAGGCGCGGATGGACCACGAGCGCCCGGGCAAAGCCCACGCGCTGGCGCATGCCGCCGGACAATTCCTTGGGATAGGCGCTCTCGAACCCGCCGAGGCCGATCAGATCGATCGCCTGTTCGGCGCGGCGGCGGCGCTCGGCCATCTCGATGCCGATGGCCTCAAGGCCGATCTCCACATTCTGGAGCACGGTGAGCCAGGGAAACAGGGCGAAGGTCTGGAACACCATGGAGATGCCCCGCGCCGGCCCGTCCAGCTTGCGGCCGCACCAGGTCACCTCGCCCGAGACCGGCGTGGTCAGGCCGGAAATGATCCGCAGCAGCGAGGACTTGCCCGAGCCCGAGCGGCCGAGCAGGCCGACGATCTCGCCTTCCTGAATCGCCAGCGAGACGTCATCGAGCACCAGGAAGCGGTTGTTGTCGCTCTTGCGATACGACTGGACCACATGGGACACCGACAGCATCGGCGTGGTCGCGGCCGGGGACGTGGTTTCGAGCATGGGAGGTCTCCTCAGTCGAGCCGCAGGCGGCGGGCCGCGAAGGTGAACAAAGGTCGCCACAACACCCGGTTGAAGGCGATGACATAGAGCGACATGATCGCGATGCCGAGCGTGATGCGCGGGAAATCCGCCGCCGTGGTGGCGTCCGCGATATAGGCCCCGAGGCCCTCCGCGCGCAGGGTCGTGTTGCCCCAGCTCGCCACTTCCGCAACGATACTGGCGTTCCAGGAGCCACCGCTCGCAGTCAGCGCGCCGGTGACATAATAGGGGAACACGCCGGGCAGGATCACCTTGGTCCACCAGTGCCAGCCGCGGATATGGAAGGCGGAGGCCGCCTCGCGCATGTCGCCGGGAAACGCGCTCGCGCCGGCGATCACATTGAACAAAATGTACCATTGGGTCCCGAGGATCATCAGCGGCGAGAGCCAGATGTTCGGGTCGAGCCCCAGCGCCACGATGCCCACCACCGCGAACGGAAATACGATATTGGCCGGGAACGCGGCCAGGAACTGGGCCAGCGGCTGCACCGCCGTCGCCACCTTCGGGTTGAGGCCGATCCACACGCCGATCGGCACCCAGACCAGCGAGGCGAGGAAGATCAGCACCGCCACCCGCAGCAAGGTGAGGAAGCCGAGATAGAGCACATGCACCACCTCGCCGCCCGCGACCTCGGTGGCGACGAAGGCGACGATCACCCACAGGCTGTAGAGCGCGGCCAAGATCACGAGACCCGCCCAGATGCGGTCCATGGTGCGGCTGCCCCAGGCCTTGTGCACCTCATGCGGCACCCGCACCGGCGCGCGCAGCGGCATGCGGCCGAGCGCCCGCGCGAGGCTGCCGAGGGGCGAGAGCACGATGCGGAAATAATGCGCCCGCTTGACGAGATCGAGCACCCAGGACCGCGGCGGCGGCCCGCCGGCCGATTGCTCGAAGCGGAATTTCTCCGCCCACGCCACCAGCGGGCGGAACAGCAGCTGATCGTACAACAGGATGATCACCAGCATGGCCAGCACCGCATAGGCGACGGCCGCGATGTTCTGGTCGGCGATTGCCGTGGCGACATAAGCGCCGATGCCCGGCAATGTAATGGTGGTATTGCCCACCGAGATCGCTTCCGAGGCCACCACGAAGAACCAGCCGCCGGACATGGACATCATGGTGTTCCACACCAGCCCCGGCATGGAGAACGGCACTTCCAGACGCCAGAAGCGCTGCCAGCCGGTGAGGCCGAATCCGTCGCAGACCTCCTCCAGGTCGCGCGGCAGCGTCTTCATGGACTGGTAGAAGCTGAAGGTCATGTTCCATGCTTGGCTGGTGAAGATGGCGAACACCGCCGCCAGTTCCACCCCCAGCACCTGGCCGGGGAATAGGCCCATGAAGAAGACCACGGTGAAGGATAGAAATCCCAGCACCGGCACCGACTGGAGAATGTCGAGAATGGGAATCAGCACCATTTCGGCGCGCCGGCTTTTTGCGGCGATGGCGCCATAAATGAAGGTGAACACCAGCGAGGCGACGATCGCGGCCAGCATGCGCAGCGTGGTGCGCAGGGCATATTCCGGCAGCATCGCCGGATCCAGCGAGATCGGCGTCTGCTGCAATTGCGCGATCGGAACCAGCGTCTCCTGCGTGCCATGGGTGAACAGCGCGAACAGCGCGAAAATCACCGCGAAGGCGAAGATGTCGAAAATGGAGAACCGGTGCTGCCGCACAGGGTTGGACTCGTTTCCGGCACCAGCTGGCTGAAAAAGCATGGCAGGCCCACCGCGCAGAGGAGGATGCAAGCGGTTCACACCGAGGTGAACATCAGGGGCAGTAGCGCGCCCGCATGACAAATGCACTACGCATTTGCAAGGCGCCGGCCGGATCTCGACAGGACGCACGCACGCCCATGTTCGGCCGGTTCAGCGGCACCGGCGGCAAAGCGCCACATCCTCGCTCAACTTATATGCGCCATCAATGGAGCCATGAGCCGACCCAACGAACCGATCGTCGAAATCACCCCGGATGTGCTGCTGAAGGCCTATGCCTGCGGCATCTTTCCCATGGCCGAAAGCGCGGACGATCCCGGCCTCTATTGGATCGAGCCGGAGCGGCGGGGCGTGTTTCCCCTCGACGGGCTGAAAATCTCCTCGCGCCTCGCCCGCACCATCCGATCGGACAAGTTCGAGATAAGGGTCGATCACGATTTCGAAGCGGTCATCGACGGCTGTGCCGCGCCTCAGGAGGGCCGCGCCAAGACCTGGATCAATGCCCGCATCCGCCGGCTCTACGGGGAATTATTCATGCGCGGCCGCTGCCATACGGTGGAAGCCTGGCGCGACGGCCGGCTGGTGGGCGGGCTTTATGGCGTGCGGCTCGGCGGCGCGTTTTTCGGCGAGAGCATGTTCCACATCGAGCGGGATGCCTCGAAAGTGGCGCTGGTGCATCTTGTGGCACGCCTCAAGGCCGGCGGCTTCCGCCTACTCGACACCCAGTTCGTGACCAGCCACCTGGAAAGCCTCGGCGCCATCGAGATTAGCCGGCGCCAATATCACCGGCAGCTGGAACAGGCGCTGGACGTGGAAGGCGATTTCTATTTCTGGCCGGCGGCCTTGCCGGTGGCGGGCGGGGTGGCCTTGCAGTCGGTCAGCCAGACGTCATAGATCGGGTGCTCCACGCCGTGCAGGCCGGGACTGGAGGCGAACATCCAGCCGGTGAAGATGCGCTTCGCCTCGCCCTTGAGGGTGATTTCGTTCACTTCGGTGAAGCTGGTGGTGTTCTGCGTCTCCGTGGGCGGGCGCGTGTAGCACACGCGCGGCGTCACCTGGAGCGCGCCGAACTGCACGGTTTCGCCGATTCCCACCTCGAACGAGGTGATGCGGCCGGTGATCTTGTCGAGCCCGGCATAGACCGCGGTGCGATTGGAAATCCGCTCCGGCGGCGGCTGCACCACCACCACATCCCCGGAATCCCCCGGCGCTGAGGGCGTTCCGGCGGCGGGCGGCTGCGCCACGGAGGGTGCGGGCAATTGCCCCTGTCCAGGCGGGCGGGGAGAGCCGGGCGGCGGCAATTGGGGTGCCGAAGGCCGCTGAGGGGACGCGGGATATCCCGGCGGCAACGCGCCGTTCGGCGCGGGGGCGGTTGAACTGCCGAAGCCGCTCGGCGGCGCCAGCGGCGCCGATTCGATACCGGTGCGGCTCTGCGCCAGCGCCGGACCGGCGGCGCAAAGCCCGATGACGAGCGCGACGCCGGCCTTCAGCCGCGATAACGGAGGAAACAGCCGACACGCATCGAATTGGACTTTGACCATGAAAACGCAGACCCGAACATGCCGAGGGCGGAGCCCGTTCCCCGCGTTGCACTGGCGTCCGGCGGACGGCGCGCCGTCCAAGCCATTCCTCGATGCACGCGGCACGGTGAAGCGCACCCAATTCCCTGCTGGTTATCACCTGCAATGCGGCGCTGCGAGGGCGAATCGCGCATGCCGGAACGAAAGCGCGGGATCAAAGCCCGCACCCGCAGGCCCCATCGCCGCCCGCCTCAAAGCGCGAGCGGCGGACGCGCAGTCACTCGCCCGGTGCCCACGCTTTATAATCGCCCGTGACTTCGGGACGGTTGCGGCCGCCGGGAAACGCGCCCTTGGGCCGATAGGCGGCGGGCGAGCCAGTCATGTTCCGCAGATGCGGCTTCTGCCAGTCGCGCGGGGTGTAGGATTCCTCGGTGGGCGGGGTGTCGGTGCGATGGTGAATCCAGCCGTACCAGCCGGTTGGGATGGTCGTGCTGTCGGCATAGCCGGGATAGATCACCCAGCGGCGTTCAAACCCCAATTGCGGATCTATGGCGCCGCCCTTGGTGCGGAAATAACGGTTGCCCGCCTCATCCTGCCCCACGAACTCGCCAAAGCGACGGGTCCACAGCATGGTGCCGACCGTCTGCTTATTCCACCAGGTGAACACATAGAGCAGGAACTCTTTCACGGCCCACGCCTCGCTGCTTGACGCCTCGCCCTTGATCGCGCGGACCATGCCACCGCGCCCCGGCGGTGTCCACCGAGCGGAAGCACGCGCCGCCGCTCAGGGCGAAAAAAGCGTCATGACATAAACAAAGAACAGCACCAGATGCACCAGCCCCGTCAGGGCATTGGTCTTGCCGGTGCCGAAGGACACGATGCTCAGCACCAGCGCCAGCAGCAATTGCACCCGGTCCTCGGGATCGAGCGCGAGGGTCACCTGCCGGTCCACCATATAGCTCACCGCCACCATGACCGGCATGGTCAGGCCGATAGTGGCCAGCGCCGAGCCAAGCGCGGCGTTCAGAGCCCGCTGCAACCGGTTGCGCCGCGCCGCCCGCACCGCGGTGATGGTCTCCGGCAGCAGCAGGATCGCCACGACGATGGCACCCACCACCGCATCCGGATCCGGCAGGCCCTGGCGCTCCATGAACCGCTCGACGCCCTCCGCCACATGATTGGAGAGCAGCACCACGCCGCCGAGGCTCAGCAGCAGAAACACCACCGCGCGCCAGAATTCGGAGGCGGTCGCCTCGCGCTCCTCGCTCTCGTCCCAGCCGAGGAAATGATCGCGGTGCCGCACGGTCTGCATGAACAGGAACGATCCATACAGCAGCACCACGCCGGCCATGATGACAGCGATGTTCAGGGTTTTGGGCGTGCCCAGCTGGCCGTCCGCGGTGACGCCTGGCAGGATCAGCGCCAGGATCGAGATCGACATGATGACCGAGAGGAATCCGCTCAGCCCCTGCTGGCGCACCTCCTGCTCGCGATGGCGCAGCCCGCCCAGCAGCAGGCACAGCCCCACCACGCCCGTCAGCACGAACATCACGGTGGACAGCACCGCCTCACGCGGCAAGGTCGGGTTGTTCTCCCCGTGCAGCATCATGGACACCAGCACCGATACTTCGATGAGGGTGACGCTGAAGGTCAGGACGAGGGTCCCGAACGGTTGCGGCAGCCGGGCCGAGACGGTGTCGGCATGGCTGACCGCCGCAAAGATGGTGCCCATCATCAGCAGCGAGGCAGCCCATTGCGCGACGCGCCCCAACAGCGGGTAGAGCACCGGCCACGCAAAAGCGAGGCCGAGCGCGACGATGGGGAAGAGAAACGGTAGCAGCCGGCGCAGCATCGAGCCGGCCCGCTAGAGCGCGATGCTCAGCCCCTGCGCCTTGCGCTGGGCGAGCAGGCACAGATAGGTGGCGGCGAGGCTCGCGCCCGCGAGCGCCGTAATCTCCGCGTGATCGTAAGGCGGGGACACCTCCACCACGTCGAAGCCCTTCAGGTTGAGAGCGCCGAGCCCGCCGACCGTCATCAGCGCCTCGCGGCTGGTAAGGCCGCCGCACACCGGGGTGCCGGTGCCGGGCGCGAACGCGGGGTCGAGCGCGTCGATGTCGAAAGTGAGATAGACCGGCGCATCGCCCACCCGCTCGCGGATATGACGAATAATGCCGCGCGGGCCGAGCTCGGCCGCATCGAAGCCGTGCAGCACGTCGATGCCGTAGGTTTCCGGCGCATGGGTCCTTATGCCGACCTGGACCGAGCGGTCCACCCGGATCAGCCCATCCTTCACCGCGCGGGTGATCATGGTGCCATGGTCGACCCGCGTGCCGTCATCGTCCCAGGTGTCCTGGTGGGCGTCGAACTGCACCAGGGCGATCGGCTCGCCGAGGCGCGCCACCAGGGCCTTGAGCACGGGATAGGTGAGAAAATGGTCCCCGCCCAGGGTCACGAGATGGGAGCCGCGCGCGAAATGCTGCGCCGCCTGCGCCTCGATCGCCGCCGGGATGGAATAAGGCAGGCCATAGTCGAACACGCAGTCGCCGGCGTCGGCCACATCGAGCGCCGCGAAGGGATCGAAGCCGAAAGGATAGAACTCGTCGCCGTCCAGGATCGCGGAGGCGGCGCGGATGGCGCGCGGCCCGAAACGCGTGCCGGGCCGGTTGGACACCGTGACATCGAGCGGAATGCCCCACACCACCGCCTCCGCTCCGCCGCCATCCTTGGCGTAGCGCCGGCGCAGGAACGAGGTGGCGCCGGAATAATTCGGCTCCATGGACTGGCCATGACGGAAGTTGCGATCCAGGGCCCGATCCACGGGGCGCGGGTGAAGGGGATCATCGCTCATGGAAGACCTCTCGGGCGCGGGTACGGCAGCCGCGCCGCCGTGGAGGGCGGTGCGATCGTGCGGCGAGGCACGCCCCTGTCGATAGCGCCCGCACGCGGCCGCAGGCAAGCATTTCGCGGGCACAAAACCCGATTATGGCCCGGCGCCACGGCCTTGGCCGTCAGATCGCGTATTCGCCCACCTGGTGGGACGCCGGCGGGCGGCAATCCACCCCTGGCCCGCTGGCCGGAAACAGGCGGGCGCGGTCGAACCGCACTGCGACTTTGCCGGCCTCGGGCACCTTGGCCGTGGGAGCGACATCGGCTTCCACATGCGCCCCGCCCACCTCCAGCTCCAGCCGGCGGATCGCCCCGTGGCGCCGATAGGCCTTCACCATTCCCTCCGCCCCCGGCGTGCCGGCGAGCGCGACCGTGATGTCGTGCGGCCGCGCGAACAGCACCGCCGGGCCATCGGCCACGCGCTCCACGGCGGTGGCGATGATCTGCCCTTCGGCGCGCACCACCCCCTGCGCGACCTCCACCGGAATGCGGCTCGATTCGCCCATGAAGCCGAACACGTCGGGCGTGGAGGGCCGGTCATAGACATCGTCCGGCGTGCCCACCTGCTCGATGCGGCCCTTGCTCATCACCACCACGCGGTCGGCGAGTTCGAGGGCCTCTTCCTGATCGTGTGTCACGAACAAGGTGGTATGGCCGGTCTGTTCGTGCAGATGCCGCAGCCAGGCGCGCAATTCCTTGCGGACCAGCGCATCCAGCGCGCCGAACGGCTCGTCGAGCAGCAACACCTTGGGCTCGATGGCGAGCGCGCGCGCCAAAGCCACCCGCTGGCGCTGGCCGCCGGACAATTGCGCCGGATAGCGCGCGCCATAGCCGGCCAGTTGCACCAAGGCGAGCAGGCTTTCCACGCGCTTGCCAATGTCGCCTTCGGACGGGCGCGTGGCGCGCGGGCGCGAGCGCAGGCCATAGGCGATGTTGTCGGCCACGTTCATATGGCGGAACAGGGCATAATGCTGGAACACGAAGCCGATGCCGCGATAGCGCACCGGCACGGTGGAGGCATCCGCCCCATCCAGGACCACCCGGCCGGAATCCAATTGCTCCAGCCCCGCGACCACCCGCAGCAAGGTGGTCTTGCCCGAGCCGGAGGGCCCGAGCAGTGCCACCAGTTCGCCCGGCTGCACATCCAGGGAGATGCCCGCAAGCGCCTGCTGCGTGCCGAACATCTTGACGGCATTTTCTACGGCGACGGCAACGGTCATAAGCTGTGCAAGGCCCCGGTGAAGCGGAAGTCCCGCTTATGGCATGATCGCGCGGCGCAGGAAACGCACGCCCCGCGAGATCAGGTCACAGCCGCCTGAGCGGCCCGGTGAGGATCACTTCGGCCGCGCCCTGCCCCGGCGCGGCATCGGCGGCCTCAAGCGTGATCTCGAGCATGGCGCTCGATTCTCCGGTCCAGGTCGTGAGGTCGGGGGCGAGCGCGGTCGGGTCGCGGAAGGCGCACAGGAGATGGCGCGTGCCATCCTGCGACACCAGCCACAGGCGATAGGTCTGCCCTTCCGGCGGAGGACCGGGAAGCCCGATCACGTCCAGGCGACCGGTCGCCGGATCAAGCGTTATGGTGACACGCGGCGCGCTGCGCGGGGTCAGCACCGCCTCGTGCGGGGTCTGTGCGGGGCTTGGCTGTCCGGCAGGGGTCTGCGCTGCAGGCGTTTGTGGAGCGGCGGTTTCTTGCGGGACGGCGGTTTGTACGACCGGCGGCTGGAGGCTTCCCCGATCGCTGCGCCCCGCGTCGCGCAGCAGCAGACCGCCGAGGCCGAGCACAAGGATGGCCATCAGCCCGCTCGCCACGCGCCAGGGATTGCGCGCGGCCGGCGATTGCGCGGGGGGCTCCGGTGGGTTGAGCGGAACGCTCTTCTGCGGCAAGGGCGAAGGCGCACGGGCCGATGCGGCGCCTTGCGGGCTGGAGTCTTTCTCCAGTTCCCGGATTTCCGCTTCCGCCACCACCGGCGGAATCGGCAATGGCTCCTCGTCCGGTGCCCCCTCGGCGGCAGGCGGCGCATCTGGCGCGAGGGGGGACGGCGCGACGGCGGACGCCGAGGCGGGAGCCGGTGCGGAGGGAACCGGGACGACGGGGGACGACGGGGCGGCGGGGGACGGCGGAGCCGTCGACACCACGGCGGCGTCGGGTGGGTGCTCGGGCGACTCCTCGGTGATGGCGGGTCCGCTCTCGACCGCCGGCAGGTCCGCCATCAGCTCTTGCAGCAGCCCTTCGGGCGGGGCCACGCTGACCGCGAGTTCATGCAGCGGCCCGAGCCGGCGTTCCCAGAGCGTGACGAGGGCGGCGAATGTGCTGTCGCTGGCGATCCGCGCCCGGGCGGCGTTGCGTTCGGCGGCATCGAGCGTGCCGAGGACATATTCGGCGGCGTCCTGGCGGTCGTCTTCTCGCGCACCGGTCATTGCAGGACCGCGTCGATCTCGCCGACGCTCCGCCGCAACCAGCTGTTGATGCCGTGGACCGGCGCGTCGAAATAGACGGAGAGCGCGTCGCGGGTCCAGCCGTCATAATAGGCCAGCAGGACCATCCGGCGGCGCTCCTCCGAAAGCTGGCCGAGGCAGCCGAGCAGTTCGAGCAGTTCGCGGCTGCGCACTTCGCTGGCCAGGGGATCGTCCGCCGCCTCCTCGGCCGCGAACGGCTCGAACACCGAGCCGTCGTCGCTCGCCTGCTCACGGGCGAGATCGAGCGCCGTGCGCCGCACATGCGCGACCATCCAGCACAAGGGATCGCCGATGACATCGCGCAGGGTCTCGGCCGCCGGACCATCGGAAGGCGCATCGTCCCCCTGCGGAGCCGCGTCCAGCGACGGGCGCAAGGTGCGCGCCTCGTTCCAGATTGCGAGATAGGCGGCCTTCAGCGCGGCCCTGGCGCGATCGCGGTGGCGCAGCAGGCGCAGGGCGACGCCATAGAAGCGCGGGCTGGTGCGGGCATAGAGAATCTGGAAGGCGTCGCGATCCCCGTGGGAAACCGCGATCACAAGATCGCTCAGCACATCCGAATTCGCCACGACCGTCCTGATCCCGCACACGGGAACCGCTGAAAAGCGAGACTTAAACTCTCACTCTAAAAAACGGCCGCAAGGCTTTGCGGAAAAATACATTTTCGCCGCCAGGCCCGCGCGCGGCGGAAGCGCCGCACCCCAAGGAAATGAGGCTAAATCAAGACCCGCCAAAGGTGAAGCCCTTCTGGCCCTTTCGCAGGCAAGAAGTTGAAACTACGTCCTTTTTGTACGGAACCTCACAGGGCGTGGACGCCGGCCGGCACCCGCGAAACCCTCACGCCAAGCCCTCGGGCAAGGCCCTCAGGCCCGGGCCGGCTCGCCCATGCGCCAGCCGATGCGACGCTCCAGCGCTTCCGCCTCGCTCACGCGTTCGCGCTCGCTGGCGGCCTCTTCCATCTGAAGCTGGGCCTCGGCGTCCGCAAGGGCGCCCTCCGCCTCGTCGCGCTGGGTGCGCAGATCCTGGGCGGAGCGGGAGAGATTGTCGCGCCGCTGGCGGGCCGCGGCGGCGAGTGGGGAATAGGCAAAATGGCGCGGATCGGAAATGCCCGACCGCTCCTCCTCTCCCGCGATGTCGCGATCGAGATCGGCCGCCATGCGGTCGAACTCGGCGATCATGGCATCTATCCGCACGATGCGCCGACGCGCATCCTCGATCTTGAACCGCTTGGCGCGGATCAGGGGTTCACGCGACTTCATGGAACGCGATACTCCGAAGGCACAAATGAACGCGGCGGCCAAGTTCCCGGCGCTTCCAGAGCCACAATGACGCCGACCTCTTGCCCTTTCCTTACCGCCCCGCCGCTTTGGCCAGGAAAATCGCTTAACCTCGCGGGACGGAAACCAATCGTTTACCGACTTCGTTAATGATGCCTCCACGGTTCGGATGAGGGCGCTTCGAAAAAGCCCCTTACCCGACGCTCCCGAGGCTCGGGAGATGGTGTGGAGATACAGGCCGAGTCGGCCGAAACAACTTTAGCGGCGTGCGGAGAGTCAGTCTTCGCATTCATGCACAAAGTTTTTTCGAAGGACTCTTGTCCAGATGAATCGGTATCGGGTATCGATTCATCACACGTATCGCGAATCACACTGTCGGCTGAGCACACCAAGGGCGGCACGCCGCTTTTCGGGTTGTTGCGAGGAAGGGGATTGCCATGCGCGTCTTGCTCATCGAGGACGACAGTGCGACGGCCCAAAGCATCGAGCTGATGCTGAAGTCCGAGAGCTTTAATGTCTACACGACGGATCTCGGTGAAGAAGGCATCGACCTGGGTAAGGTCTATGAATACGACATCATCCTGCTCGACATAAACCTTCCGGATATGTCGGGCTTCGAGGTGCTGCGCAACCTGCGCGTCGCCAAGGTGAAAACCCCCATCCTCATCCTCTCCGGCCTCGCCGGCACCGAGGACAAGGTGAAGGGCTTCGGCTTCGGCGCCGATGATTATCTCACCAAGCCGTTCCACAAGGACGAGATGGTGGCGCGCATCCACGCCATCGTGCGCCGCTCCAAGGGCCATGCCCAGTCGGTGATCCAGACCGGGGACCTGATCGTCAACCTCGACACCAAGACGGTGGAAGTGGAAGGCGCGCGGGTCCATCTGACCGGCAAGGAATACCAAATGCTGGAGCTGCTCTCGCTCCGCAAGGGCACCACGCTCACCAAGGAGATGTTCCTGAACCATCTCTACGGCGGCATGGACGAGCCCGAGCTGAAGATCATCGACGTGTTCATCTGCAAGCTGCGCAAGAAGCTCGCGAACGCCTCGGCGGGCAAGAACTACATCGAGACCGTCTGGGGTCGCGGCTATGTTCTGCGCGAACCCGTGGCCGGTGCCGACCGCATCGCGGTCTGACCCACGCCGGATCAGCCATCCGACAAAAAGGCCTCGCCGGCGGCGAGGCCTTTTTCATTTTCGCGTCCTGCTTCGAAGCATGTCTTAAGCGCTTCCCGCCGTGGATCTCATCGCCCCTTGGCGGCGAGCCATTTGCGCATCTCGGCGATTTCCTGCTCCTGCGCCACGATGATCCCCTCGGCCAGCTTGCGGACCTGCGGGTCCGTACCCTAGCTCAGCTCCACCTTCGCCATGTCGATGGCCCCCCTGGTGATAAGCGATCATGCCGCGCACGAAATCGACGTCGGCATCGCCCGTATAAGCGATGGCCATGTCGGCATGCATCTTGGCGTTCTGCGCCTGGAGCGCCGCAGTGGCCGGGGAAGCGCTGGGAGCCGCCGGGGAAGCGGCAGGCTCTGGCATTGCCGTGGGCATGGTGTCATCGTGACTGGCGGGCGCCGACGTGGACTGGGCAGAGGCCCGCGCCGGGCAGTGCAAACGCGCCGACCACGAGGCTCGCCGTGCATATCCGTACCATGCGAGCCATCATGTGCTGCTCTTTCTAAGGCGCGTGCGCCCATGACGCGGCACGCCGCGCGGCACTTGGCGCCGGCGGCAAATGAGGTCGCAGCACAGGGATGGGCCAACCACGGCTTCAACAGCAAGGCGCGACGCACCGACGCGGCGCTCAGGGCACGAGGCTCAGGGCGCGACCCGCAACGACGCGGACGCGCCGCCGCCGGGCGCGGCGTCATTTTTCCTCGGCGACCGCGCGCATCTTGCGCATCAGCGCTTCAAGCTCCGGGTCGTGGTCGGCCGGCAGCACCAGATTGGCGCTCACCAGCAGATCGCCGTGTCCACCGGAGGCCTTGGGAAGCCCCTTGCCGCGCAGCCGGAAGGTGCGCCCGCCTGAGGTCCAGGCGGGAATGTTCAGGTCCACGGCCCCTGTCAGCGTCGGCACGCGCACCTTGGCACCCAGCACGGCATCAGGAAGCGTCACGTCGGCCTCATAGCGCAGGTCGAAGTCCTCGCGCTTGAACTTCTCGTGCGGAGCGTAGCTGATGGTGACGAAGGCATCGCCCGGCGGACCGCCGAGCGGGCTCGGCTCCCCCTGCCCCTTCAGGCGCATGCGGTGGCCTTCCAGCGTGCCGGCGGCGATCTTCACCTCCACCTGCTTGCCGCTAGGCAATTGCACCCGCTTTCCAGCGCCATGGGTCGCCTCCTCGAAGCTGACCGGCAAGGTCAGCTCGATATCGGCGCCCGGCTCCGGCATGCCGCCACGCGTTCCGCGCCGCTGGCGGCCGAACCCGAACATATCGCCAAGATCCTCGCCCAGGTCGGGGCCGCGCCGGGGATTACGTCGCACCCCCTCGGGGCCGAAGGAAAAACTCTCGAAAATCGTGTCGCCGTCGAAGCCGGAAAAGCCGCCCGGACCGGGCCGGCCGCGCCCGCCGCCGAAACCGGAGAAATCCGGGGCGCGTGGCTTGCCGTCCGCATCGATCTCGCCCCGGTCGAACTGGCCCCGCTTTTCGGCGTCGGCCAGAATCTCATGGGCCGTATTCAGCTCGGCAAAGCGGTCCTGCGCCTTCGGGTCGCCCTGGTTGGCGTCGGGATGCAGCTTCTTCGCCAGCCGCCGATAGGCGCGCTTGATCTCCGCTTCGTCGGCGTTCTTGGCAACGCCGAGGACGTCGTATGGATCACGCATGCAAATTCACCTCAGGGTCGGCGCTTTCCGGCCGACCTCGCCCTTCATGTGGGAACAGGGTGCCCTATTTCAACAGCGGGGCTCAAGCCCGTCCAAGGACTCGCACCTGCGACAGGGTGGTTGCCTTGCCATCACGGCAGGCTTCGCCCTGCACCCAATGTTCGCCCGTGCTGTCGACGACGCCGATCCGGAAGTCGCGGCACCCGTTGTCCTTCAACGCGCCCAGCGGCGTGGAGGTCCCGCGCGCGCCGGTGATGGTGTTCTGCCACGGCATGCTTGCGCCAGCATCGCGCGATTTCAGCGCCTGGTCGAGCGCGACCTTCGCTTGGACCCAATCCGTGGAGGCGATGCCCTGCGGCGCCTCCCCTACGGGCATGGAGAGCGCCACCGGCTGGGGTTTCAGCGAGCCTGTCACCAATTGATCGTCATCCGACATGCCCAGCAGAGAGCCGCACCCGGACAGCGCCAGCGCGGTGCACAAAAGCGCCCCTGCGACCAATGGCCGGACGACTGTGCGGCGCCGGGCGATCGCCCTATATAAGGCGGTCTCTGCGTCGCCTTGGTCCGCCGTTTCATAATGACGCCACACGGGAAGGGCTCCCAGCCATGTCCGATTCGCCTATGGAAGCCGCAAACCCCTTAACAGGCGGTGATTTCACGCAGAGTCCCGAGCCTTTTCGCCTGTTTGCCGAATGGCTCGACGAGGCCGGGCGCACCGAACCCAACGATCCCAACGCCATGACCCTCGCAACCGTGGACCGGGACGGCCTGCCGGATGCCCGCATGGTGCTGTTGAAGGGCCTCGATGCGCGCGGCTTCGTTTTCTTCACCAATACGATGAGCGCCAAGGGCCGCGAGCTTGCCGACACCCCCAAGGCGGCGCTCGTGTTTCACTGGAAGTCGCTGCGCCGGCAGGTGCGGGTGCGCGGCCCGGTGGAGCAGGTCACCGATACGGAAGCGGACGTCTATTTCGCCACTCGTCCGCGCCTGTCCCAGATCGGCGCCTGGGCCAGCCAGCAGTCGCAGCCGCTGGAGGGGCGTTTCGCCTTCGAGGCGGCGGTGGCCGCGACCACGGCGAAATACGCCCTCGGCTCCGTGCCGCGCCCGCCCCACTGGACCGGCTTCCGCATCGTGCCCGTGGCGATCGAATTCTGGCACGATCGCCCGTTCCGCCTGCATGACCGCATCGTGTTCCGCCGCCCGGAGCCGGAGGGCGACTGGACCCGCACGCGTCTCTATCCCTGAGGCGGGCAGGCCGCGATGCGGGGACGCGGGCCGCCGCGCTTGACCCCGCCTCCCGCCCGTGCTGCCTGCCGGGAGAAGGCGCCGGGCGCGCCACACGGCTTTACGTTTCGAGGAATCCATGTCCGCCAGCAACCAATCGCCACGCATCATGCTGCTGACCGGCGCCTCGCGCGGCATCGGCCACGCGACGGTGAAGCGCTTTTCCAGCGCCGGCTGGCGGGTCATCACCTGCTCGCGCCACGCGTTTCCCGAGCAATGCCCCTGGGCGGCCGGGCCGGAGGACCACATCCAGGTGGACCTCTCCGACCCGGAGAACACCGAAGCCGCCATCGCCGAAATCAAGAACCGCCTGCCGGCCGGCGAACTGCACGCCCTGGTGAACAATGCCGGCATCTCGCCCAAGGGCGCGGGCGGCGCGCGCCTCGGCTCGCTCGACACGACGCGCGAGACCTGGGCCCATGTGTTCCAGGTGAATTTCTTCGCACCCATCATGCTGGCGCGCGGGCTGGTGGAGCAGTTGGAAGCCGCACGTGGCTCGGTGGTGAACGTCACCTCCATCGCCGGCGTGCGGGTGCACCCGTTCGCGGGGGCGGCCTATTCAACCTCCAAGGCCGCGCTGGCGGCGCTCACGCGCGAGATGGCGGTGGATTTCGGCCGGCGCGGCATCCGCGTCAATGCCATCGCGCCGGGCGAGATCGATACCGCCATTCTCTCCCCCGGCACCGACAAGATCGTCGAGCAGATCCCCTTGCAGCGGCTCGGCACGCCCGACGAGGTGGCGAAGATCATCTATGTGCTGTGTACCGAAACCTCGTCCTATCTCAACGGCGCCGAGATCCACATCGACGGTGGGCAGAACGTGTGAGCGGAGCGGCAGCTATAGCCAGCGGCGCCATTTGAAAAACAGGTAGGGCAGGATCGACGAGATCACCATCGCGGTCAGCGCGATCGGATAGCCATAGGTCTCGGCAAGCTCTGGCATGTGCTGGAAGTTCATGCCGTAGATCGAGGCGATCAGGGTGGGCGGCATCAGCACCACCGAGAGCACGGCGAAAATCTTGATGATGTTGTTCTGCTCCAGCCCCACCATGCCGATGGTGCCGTCCAGCAGGAATTGCAGCTTGTTGCCGAGGAAATTGGCATAATCCGAGAGGCCCGCGACGTCGCGCGTCATGCTCTTGATCTGGCTCTTGGTGTCCGGGCCGAGAGGCTTTGAATCGCCCTCGGTGCCGATGAAGGCCAGCACCCGCGACAGTGAGGCGAGACTTTCCCTGGCATAGGAGAGCAAGCCCTCCTTGCGGCCGATATGGGTCAGGATCGCGCGATAGCGCTGGGTGCGGTTGCCGCCCTCGGTGTCGCGCTCGAACACGCGCTTGGACAGGCGCTCGATATCCGTGCCGGCCCGCTCCAGCACCTCGGACACCCGATCCACGATGGTGTCGAGGAGTTCCATCATGATCTGCCCGCCGGTGGTCTGCGCGCACAGCTTATTGAGCCGGGTCGCGAGCACCGTGAAGGGCTTGGGATTGGCGTAGCGCACCGTCACCAGCTTCCCCTTGACCAGGATGAAGGTGACCGGATCGACCGACGGCGCCTCGGTATCGGCGCCGCACAGGATCGACAGCGTCATGTAAGCGGCGCCGCCTTCCACATAGAGCCGGCTGGATGGCTCGATCTGGCGCATCTCTTCCCGGGTGGGAATTTCGACCCCCACCGCGCGCTCGATCTGCTCGTCCTCGTGGTCCGCAGGAGACACGAGATCCAGCCACAGCGCATCCGTCGGCACCTCGCCATCGTGTGGAACGGTCTGCGCCTTCAGCGCACCGTCAACCAGGCAATAGGCCACCAGCATGTCTCACCGTCTCGGCTCGCGAACGCGGCTCACGGGCGTCCGCTTCAGGCGATACATGCGCGGCCCTGCACGGGCTGGCAAGCGCGGCTCAGGCCGGAACGCGCGGTTCAGGCCGCGAGGTGGTCGATATCGCGCAGGGTGACGACCTTGTTGGGCTCTCCGGCGCTCTTCGGCGTCGCGGCCTTGGTCTCGCTGGCGAGACGGGCAGCGGCGGCGGCGGCAGCAACGGCCGTGATCCCGATCTCGCGCCACTGGCCCGAATGGGCGCCGTAACGGTTTGTTTCGGTCTCCGCGCGGGGGGCTTCGCCCGGCCCTGGCTGATTGCTAGACATCGTACTCTCTCCTAACGATGGCATCTGCCTAAAACAGATGCCCCTGGGTGTGAAGACCACTGACAGATGGTGGGCAACTGCGTCGAAACTGTGCAGGAGCTGCGACATTGCAGAGGTCTTAGTGCGAGAGCATTGCGCAGGCCTTTCAACACGGTCTTAACGGGTGACGAAAGGTGAGACACTGAGACATTTTTGCCACGTTTTTCTGCGCTGCGGCGTGGCGAGTTCGTGGCCTCTTCAAGGCGTGGCAGGGTTCGGGTAATCCATTTCTACGAAACGAATCTGTTCACCCTATTTTGGTATGAGGCGGTCATGGCGAAGCGGGCGGTCGCGGCTGTTCTGCTTGGACTTCTATTAGGTGGCTGCATGGCTTCCACGCCTCAGCCCGCTCCGGAATCGTCGCTCAAGCCGCGAGACAAGCAATTGCTCGCGCAGGCGCCCTATCCGAAGGTGAAGCCCGAGGGGATGTTTGCACGACAGATTGTCGAGTACACCGGCAAGGAGAAGCCGGGGACAATCGTCATCGATACCGACAAGAAGCTGCTCTATTTCGTCGAGGGCAATGGCCAGGCCATTCGCTACGGCGTGACGGTGGGCGAGGAGAGCCTGGCTTTCCGCGGCGACGCCAAGGTGGGCCGCAAGGCCGAATGGCCGAGCTGGACCCCGACCCCGGAGATCCACCAGCGCATTGCCGGCCTCCCGGCCTATGTGGGCCCCGGCCCGCATAATCCGATGGGCGCTCGCGCGCTGTATCTCTACCAGGGCCAGAAGGACACGCTGTTCCGCATCCACGGCACCAACCAGCCGGAATTGCTGGGCCAGGCCATCTCCTCGGGCTGCATTCGCATGCTCAATGAGGACGTGATCGACCTCTACAATCGCGTCCCGGTCGGCGCGCAAGTCGTGGTGCTCTGAGCCCCGCCTTCGCTACGGACCGTTGAAAAAGGACCGCTGAAAAAGCCGCCGCGCTCTTGCACGGCGGCTTTTTTCGTTTCCCATGCCTTGGCCCCCATGCCTTGGCCCCGACGCCTTGGCCCAAGCCGTGGCGCCCGAGGATCGGATCGCGCTCCGCGCATTCCGGCTGCCCGCAAATGCAGGCGCATCCGGCCAATGCCGATGGCTGATCGCGCCGGACAGCCCGCGTCGGCTGCCGCGCGACGGGACGGCCGCAACCCGGGACCACCGGAAGATGCGAGCAGAGGCACACAAGCCGCTTCGATTAACGGCGCGGAATCGTCGGTAGAATTTACCCCACGGAATATCTCGCGGATGCGCGACATCCGGCCTCGGTTCAGCCTCCGGGCGATTTCCCGCCGTCGCCGGCAGCCTTTGGGCCGGGCTTGATCTGCGGCCGCTTCAGGGGAAGCGGGACCTTGTCCCGCATCGTCGCCGCGCCGCTGTCTCCCGGCGCGCGTGACGCCGCCGGCGATGCTTCCTGCGCCTCCGCTTCCTCCGGCGCGGCGGCCCCATCCTTGCCGGTAGCGTCCTTGCCGGTGGCGTCCTTGCCGGTGGCGTCCTTGCCAGCATCGCGCGTCGCGATCACGGCCGGTGCCGGCGTCTTGATGATCCAGCGACACAGCTTGATGTCGAGCCGGCGCTTGGCGATGTCCACGTGGATATGATCCTCGTGATAGCCGTCCGATCCCGGGCCGAGCACGGTGGAGAAGCGGGTACAGGCATCCGCCTTGATGCGTTCCTGCAGGGCAATGGGAAACCCGCCGTTCTTCACCTCGATCACCCGCTTGTCGGCGGTCTCGAAGCCGCCGAAGTCGATCGCATTGCCCTGCCCGTGCTCGCTCATCTTGGCACCCTTGATGCGGTTGCGCGGGCGGCAGTCGTAGGAGGCGGCGACCTTGAAGGTCTCCATCCGGGTGCCGAGCGTCGCCACCGCCGGGCCGAGATCATCGCGGATCCATTGCGTCACCGCCGCCGCCATCTCGCACTGGAGGATCGCGGCGGGCGACAGGGTCACGAGATGGCCGTCCGCCAGCCGCACCGCCGTGACATGCACCGGCGCCGGCAGCGCGCAGCCGGGCTTGATCGCGACCGGCGGCGCCGGGGTCGCCACCAGGGCCTGCTGATCCACCAGCGCCGCGCATAAGGCGGGCAAGTTTCCCGGCGCGACCACCTCGGCGGGCGCACCGGAAGCCGGCGGCGCGCCGGGCGCGGCCGATCCACTCGGCGGCGGCGGGGAGACCAACGCCGGAGCCGGCTTGTCCTCGGCCGCGGGCTCCGCGTCCTCCTCGCCCGGCAAGGGTTCGCGTGCCCGGGGCATGGGAACATTGGCAAGGCGCGGCAAAGGCGCGGTCGATGGCGCCGCCTCGGCGACTTCCGGAGCCGGAGCCGGCGGCGCGGCGAAGGCGGGCGCGGGCGCCAGCGCGGCAAACGGCGGAAAAGCAAAGGCCGCAGGAGCCGGCTGCGCCTCGGCGGGTTGCGATTCGGCCTCCGCCGCGTCCTCGGCCTCGATCTCCGCATCCAGAATATCGGGGCGCGGCGTCGGCAAGGGCACCTTGGCGAGGGGAATGCGCGGCTTTCCAACCGGCAGGGAGGCGGGCGGGCGCGGCGCGGCGCTGGTTGCGGCCTGCGTGGGCTGCGGCATGAGCACGGGTGCGGCGGCCGCGAGCAAAAGCGCGAGCCACAGGCCCGCATGCGCCTTGAGGCGGCGACCCCGCGCGATGCGATGGGGCATGGCGGTCCACCGCGCGGGTGGCGACCAGGGAAGCGGGGATCGCAGTCTCATCGGCGCGATCATAGGCAGATGGCTTCATGATGTGAACGCCTATCCACACCATACACGCGCAGCCAAGGTGAAGCTGAGTGCGCGCCTTGTGTTTCTTCGTTCCGGCTTCCACAACACATGAAACTGTTCGCGCCGCATCGGGCGCTTTCCCTATTTTCTCCTTGTGCGGAGGCCCCATGCGCGACCTGAAGGCGGTTTTATTCGACAAGGACGGCACATTGGTGGATTTCGACCGGACCTGGGGCCCGTCCGCCGGCTCCGTCATGCGCACGCTTGCGGCCGGAAATGCCGCCGCCCTGGCGCGGCTGGAGGCGATCAGCGAATATCTGCCGGGCGAGGAGCGCTTCCTGCCATCCTCGCCTTTGGTCGCCGGCTCCTCGGCCCATTACGGGCCGCTCTGGGCGCAGACCCTGGCGCGGCCGGCGGATGAGGACTTCCTGCACCTCATCGATCGCCTGTTCCGCGAGGCCGGTCTCATTCATCTCACCCCGATCGGCGCGCCGGATCAGGTGCTTCAGCGCCTGCACCAGGGTGGGCTCAAGCTCGCCATCGTCACCAATGACGCGGAATCCAACGCCCGCACCCAGGCCGAGGCGCTGGGCCTCATGCCGTATCTGGAGGCGATCCACGGCTATGATTCCGGCTTCGGCTCCAAGCCCGGTCCCGGCATGGTGAGCGCGTTGGCGCGAAGCCTCGCGCTCGATCCCCACGCCATGGCGGTGGTGGGCGACAGCGAGCACGATTTTACCGCCGCGCGCAGTGCCGGTGCCCGCTTCATCCTGGTCCGCACCGGACCGGCGCCGGTGGAGCATCTCTATGGCGCGGCCGATCTGGTGGTGGATTCCATCGCCGATTTGCCGGCCCGCCTTCTGGACGCGTGACAGCCGGCGCTGGAAACGCACATGAAAAGCGGGCATAGATCGGCGTGATGCGGCGCCGGGCACTCCGAACAGCGCCTCCTGGGACACCGACGCGACAGCCATGATCAAGCGCCAGCTCTATGTGGAGGAGCGATCTTCCGCCCTCGCATCCTGGAGCCTGCGGCTCGCCCTGTTCGCCATCCCGGTGATTGCGCTGGCCTCCGTGCTCTATCGCGCCAATCTGCTGGACTTCGAACCCGCCATGGCCACCGTGGGCGCCGGGCTCGGCCTTGCGGTGGTCGGCGCGCTGGTCGCGGTTGCGGCGTGCATTTCCATCTGGGAAAGCGGATGGCGCGGACTCGGCAAGGCCATCGGCGCGCTGGCGATCGCGCTGTTCGTGCTGGCGGGGCCGGCCGCCGTGCTGGCGCGCGGCGTGATGCTGCCGCCGCTCACCGATCTTTCCACCGACATGGAAGACCCGCCCTATTTCCGCGCCATGGGCTTCGCACGCCCGCGCGCCGCAAATCCGGCCATTTATCCGGGCGAGGATGTGGCGGCAATGCAGCGCTCCGCCTATCCGGGCATCAAGCCCATCGACCTCGACGCGACGCCGGAGGAAGCCTTCAACACCATGCTCGCTTTGGTGCAGAAGCGGCGCTGGCGGGTGCTCGACGCGGTGCCGCCGCGCGGCGGCCTGCGCGACGGGCAGATCGAGGCGGTGGCCATGACCCCGCTGCTCGGCCTGCGCAACGACGTGGTCATCCGCGTGCGGCCGACCGCGCGGGGCGCGCGTATCGACATCCGCTCCATGTCGCGTTTCGGCGTGCATGATTTGGGCGAGAATTCCTGGCGCATTTCCAGCCTTCTGGCCGATATTTCCGCCGAGCGCCGCAAGAAGCGGCAATAAGGCCGGGCGCGTACGGGCTCAGACCGCGACCGGGAGCGCGAGGTCCTCGCCCTCGTTGCGCACCGAATTGACTCGGGCGGAGACCGCCCACATCTCCATCGCCGCTGCCGGATAGGGCTTCATCAGATCGAACGGCGCAGGATCCGCCAGCCAGCGCGCGATGTCCGCCGGATCGAGGATCACCGGCATGCGGTCGTGCAGCGGCGCCAGAAGCGGGTTCGCGGCGCAGGTGAGAATGGTGAAGGTGCGCACCCATTCGCCCGAGGCCGGATCCTTCCACCCCTCCCATAAACCTGCGAGCGCCATGGGCTGGCGGCTGCGCAAGGCGATGAGAAAAGGCTGGTGGCCCGTGGCCGTGCGCTGCCATTCGTAGAAGCCGTCGATGGGGATGACGCAGCGGCGCGGCTTCCGCCAGGCGGCCCGGAAGCTTTGCTTCTCCGCCACGGTCTCGCTGCGGGCATTGATGAGCGCGCTCGCGCCCTTCATGTCCTTGGCGAACGAGGGCACCAGCCCCCAGCGCAGCAGGCCGATTTCCGCGCGCGCCGTTTCAGGATTGCGCCGGATGACCAGCAGATCCTGGGTCGGCGCGGCGTTGAAGCGCGCCGGCGCGTTGGGCAGGGGCATGTTCTTGGACTCAAGGCCAAGGCGCTCCATGTAATAGACTGGCCCGTAGCTTTGGATGAAGCGTCCGCACATGGATGCACCGTGCCGCACCACGCCGCGCGGGAGAAGGCCGGCACGCGGCCTTCGCGGACCGGCCCACAGGAGAAATGCCCATGAAGCGCGTGCTGCTCGTGCTGCCCTTGTTCGGGATACTCGGGCTCGCTCTGTGGTGGATGGTGGTGGGCTGGGAGGCCGGCGCGAACGCGCCCATGCAGGCGACCGATTATATTCCCATGGTGCTCGGCGTCGTCCTCACCTTGCTCCTCGGCTGCGGGCTGATGGCATTGCTCTTCATTTCCAGTCGCCGGGGATATGACGAAGCGGCAAGCGGTGCCCACGATCCACAGGCAACTGCTCCTCCCGAGCGCACCGGCAGCTACAATCTGCATGTGCGCCCGGCAGCATCGAGCCCGGACGGCATGGCGAACCGCCATGCCGATGCCGAAACGCCGGACCCGCCTCAGCGCGCGATGCGATAATCCCCGGTGATGGAGGGTGCGCCCTCGGTCTCGACCTGCCGCTTCTCCACCAGATGTTCCAGATGGGCGAGCACGGTGAGCGAGGCGGCGCCGAACAGGCGGGGATCGAGGCCGATATAGATGCCGCGCACCAGTTCGGGAATGGTGGAGGTGCGCTCCAAGCCGCGCAGGATCGCCGCCTCGCGGGCATGGCGATGGTTGAGATAATCGCGCACGAAGGCGGGCGCATCGTTTACCGCCGGGCCGTGGCCGGGCAGATAGAGCGTCTCGCTGCGCTGGGCCAGCTTCTCCAGCGAATGCACATAATCGCCCATGGACCCATCGGGCGGCGCGACGATGGAGGTCGCCCAGCCCATCACATGGTCGCCGGAGAACACCAATGCGTCCTCGTGCAGGGCGAAGGCGAGATGGTTGGCGCAATGGCCGGGCGTGGTGATCGCCTCCAGCGTCCATCCGCTGCCGGTGAGCACATCCCCGTCGGCAAGCACGATGTCGGGCACGAAATCGGTGTCGGCGCTCGCATCCATGGGGTTGATCTCGCCGATGAACAGGGGACGGGCCGGGCGATGCGGCCCTTCCCCCACCGTGCGCGCGCCGGTCGCCGCCTGCACCGCCGGCGCGGCGGGGGAATGATCGCGATGGGTGTGGGTGATAACGATGTGGCTCACATTCTCGTCGCGCACCGCATCCAGCACCGCAGCGATATGGGCGGCATCGTCGGGACCGGGATCGAGGATCGCCACATTGCCGCGCCCGACGATATAGGTGCAGGTGCCGGTGAAGGTGAAGGGCGAGGGATTGGGCGCCACGATGCGGCGCACGTTGGGCGCCACCTGTTCCACCTGTCCGGGCGGCACATCGAAGCGCCGGTTAAACTCAATGTCATCGCTCATGGATATTTTTCGCAGGCTGGCGGGCGCATCGCGGAGTAATGTCGCGCCGGAGTTGGGGTTCGCAAGGACGAGTCGCATGACAATCTTCCGCAGCTTGACCGGCAACGCAAATGCCCAGGCCCGCCATAGCGCCCGCCCGGTGCTCGCCGGCTTGGCAATGGTGGCCGGATTTGCGCTGGCCGGCGCGCTCACCGGCTCCGGCACGGCGATGGCGCAAAGCGCCTATCCCAACGGCCCTTCCAGCGTGACCATGACCTGCGCGCAGGCTTTGAGCTTCGTCACCAAGGCGGGCGGCACGGTGCTCGGCACCGGCGGGCTGACCTATGACCGCTATGTGCGCGACCGCTCGTTCTGCAATTATTCCGAAGTCACCAAGCCCGCCTTCGTACCGACGCGGGACGTCAAGCAATGCTTCGTCGGCTACACCTGCATTGATCCCTCGATCGACAATGGCGGACGTCGCTAAAGACCTGTCGCGCTAAAGACCTGTCGCGCCGAAGGCCGCAATGGCTGAAGCGCGCCGGCGTCAGGTGCGGCGGCGCGCTGTCGCTCAGGCGGCGGACAAGGCGGCAACCGGCGGCGCGATGGCGGCGAGCGCCGCGAGCAGCGATTCATAATCCACGCCATAGCGCTCCGCGAGCGTTCGCCACCAGGCATCGCGCGCGAACACCTCGCGCGCCGCGGCCGCATGGAACGCGGCCTGCGCGGCATCGCCCAGCCCGCGATAACACAGCGCGACATAGAGGTGGCCGAAGGCGTGGTCCTCATATTTGGCGACGACATTCTTCATGTAGTTCAGCGCCAGATCGTAGCGGCCGATCTTGATATTGTAGTTTTCGACGAAATTGACCCTGAGCTGGGTTTCGTAGGCATAGGCCTCCAGCTTCACCGGATCGACGCCGGGGGCGCGAATGACCGATCGGGTCGCCACGAAGTTCGCATTGTCGGTATTCTCGATATAGCCTTTCTCGACGCAGATGTCGTAAAGGCGGCTGCCGAAAATCGGGATCGCAAGATAGACGTGCACCCAGTCGAAGCCGTTTTCGATCAGCATCTCCAGGGTTTCCTGGCGATGTTCGTCCTGCTCGCCGGGCAGGCCCGTGACGATGAAGACATGCGAACGCACGTCGAACTTGCGCAAAGCCTCCACGGCGGGGCGGATCAGCTTTTTCTTCAGCGGCTTCTTGATGATGTGGTTCAACACATGGTCGGACCCGGATTCGACCGCCAGCGCCACCGCCGAGACTCCGGCCTTGGAAAACAGCTCCGCCACCTCCTCGTCGATGGCATAGACCGCGACCCCGTTCGGAAACTCGCAGCGGATTCCAAGGTCCGCCATGGCCCGTAGCAAGGTTTTCGCGCGCGCTTTGTCGTGGAAGAAATGATCATCCTCCAGCATCAGCACCGTCATGCCGAATTCGTCCCGCATGCGCGTCACGTCCGCGATGATGCGGTCCACCGACATGAAGCGCACGTCCTGTCCGTGCAAGGAGGGGTTTGAACAGAAGACGCACAGGAACGGGCAGCCGCGCGAGGTGTGGATCGCCATTTCGCGCTTGGGCTGGTCGGTGTATTTCTTGTCGATGCCGCGATTGTTGTAATGATCCAGATCGAGCATCGCGTAATTCATCTGCGGTATCTCGTCGAGATTGGCAATGAAGCTATGCGCGGGCACCTTCCCCGCCTGCACGCCGTCCCGCGTCACCCACGATTTGTGCGCGGCGAGGACCGTCGCGGGATCGTCCGCGTCGAGCAATGCCTTGAGCGGCAATTCCCCTTCGCCCTTGCAGATGGCATCGAGGTCCGGGCATGCCTCCAGCATCAGCTTGAAAGCGGCGGAGGGCAGGCCGCCGCCAGCAATCGTGAGGATCTGCGGGCGAAACGCCTTCACTGCCTGCGCCAGGGTCTGGATATAGCCGAAGGAGGAATTGAACAGGGCCGACACGCCGACGATGTCCGGCTGGAAATCCGCAAGCACCGCATGCAGTTCGGCGCGGAAGACGTCCTCGTAGCCATCGACGGCGCGCTCTTCCACCAGGCGCTTCAGCGTCACGTTCAGATCGAGCAGCCGCAGGTCTTCGAGCCGCGCGCATTGGGCGCGGAGATAGGCTTCCATGGAGAGGATGCCATAGGGAATGGTGAAGGCCGGCAGCACCGCCGCGCGGGTCTTGTCGAGATAGTCCGCCGCGTTGAAGTAAGGCGGAATCACGAACAGCAGCTTCTTCATCGGCAAGGCTCACCACCGGCGTAACGGACGGATCGGGATTTTCATCCCCACCCGGTCCGTTCTACGGTGCCGTACTGTGCCGAGGCTTGCGCCGAAGGAGCGCGGTTTTTCGCCCGCCAAGCGCTAGGCACGTTCGGCGAACACTGGTCGCCGAACTGAATACGCTCTAGACTCCATAGCCGCGCTGCTTCAGCACGGCGCCGATCTCCTCCAGCACCGCCGGATCGTCGATGGTGGCGGGCGCGGTCCACACGTCCGCGTCGGCGATCTTCTTCATGGTGCCGCGCAGGATCTTGCCAGAACGCGTCTTGGGCAGGCGCGCCACGGTCACCGCCAGCTTGAAGGCGGCCACCGGGCCGATCCGGTCGCGCACGAGGCCGACCAATTCCCGCTCGATGATCTCCGGCGCGCGCCGCTCGCCGGCCTTCAGCACCACGAAGCCGCACGGGATCTCGCCCTTCAGCGCATCCTTAACGCCGATCACCGCGCACTCCGCCACATCGGGATGGGAGGACAGCACCTCCTCCATGCCGCCGGTGGAGAGGCGGTGGCCGGCGACATTGATGATGTCGTCGGTGCGGCCCATCACGAACACATAGCCGTCGTCGTCGAGATAGCCGGCATCCGAGGTTTTGTAATAGCCGGGGAATTCGGCGAGATAACTCTCGCGGAACCGCTCGTCCTGCTGCCACAAGGTGGGCAGGCAGCCCGGAGGCAGGGGCAGCTTGATGACGATCGAGCCCATGACGCCATTCGCCATCGGCTTTGCCGCTTCATCCACGATATGAATGTCATAGCCGGGCAGCGGCACCGTGGGCGAGCCGGGCTTGATGGGCAGAAGGCCGAGCCCGACCGGATTGCCGACGATGCCCCAGCCGGTTTCCGTCTGCCACCAATGGTCCACCACCGGCACCTTCAGCTTTTCCCCGGCCCAGGCGACCGTATCGGGATCGGCCCGCTCGCCGGCGAGGAACAGGGTGCGCAGCGAGGAGGTGTCGTAGCGGGCAAGGAAGGTCGCGTCCGGGTCTTCCTTCTTGATGGCGCGCAAAGCGGTGGGCGCGGTGAACAGCGCCGCGACCTTGTGCTCGGCCACCACGCGCCAGAATGCGCCGGGATCGGGCGTGCCCACCGGCTTGCCTTCATAGATCACGGAGGTGCAGCCCATCAGCAGGGGGCCATAGACGATGTAGGAATGGCCGACCACCCAGCCGATGTCGGAGGCGGTCCAGAACACGTCGCCGGGCTTGAGGCCGTAGAGATTGTCCATGGTCCAGCGCAGCGCCACCATATGGCCGCCGGTGTCGCGCACCACCCCCTTGGGGATGCCGGTGGTGCCCGAGGTATAAAGGATATAGAGCGGATCAGTGGCGCCCATGGGGGCGCAATCCACGCCCCGTCCGGCGGCGGCGGCGGTTGCCCGCTGCTCGGCCCAGTCGAGATCGCGGCCTTCCACCATGTCCGCCGCAAGCTGCGGCCGCTGGAGGATCAGGCAGCCCGAGGGCTTTACTGTCGCCATCGCGATGGCCGCATCCAGCAGCGGCTTGTAGGGCACCACGCGATTGGGCTCGATGCCGCACGAGGCGGCGAGGATCACTTTTGGCGCCGCATCGTCGATGCGCACCGCCAGTTCCTTGGCCGCGAAGCCGCCGAACACCACCGAATGGATGGCGCCGATGCGCGCGCACGCCAGCATGGCGATCACCGCCTCGGGCACCATGGGCATATAGATGACGACGCGGTCGCCCTTGCCGACGCCCATGTCGCGCAGCACGGCGCCGAGGGTGCGCACTTCCGCCAGCAAGGCGGAATAGGTGATTTCGCGCTTGACGCCAGTGACCGGGCTGTCGTGGATCAGCGCCACCTGCGCGCCGCGCCCGGCGTCCACATGGCGGTCCACCGCATTGAAGCAGGTGTTGCACACCCCACCGACAAACCAGCGGCCATAGGGTCCAAGGTCGGGATCGAACACGGTGCGCGCAGGCGCGATCCAGGCAATGTCGCGCGCCGCTTCCGCCCAGAAGGCCTGCGGATCGCTCTGCCAGCGGGCATAAACCTCGCCATAGCGGCTGGAGCCCAGGTCGAGCATGGCACGTTCCTCCCGATAGACGTGTTCTGATTGGCGCGCATGATGCGCGGGGGATTTCACAACGCAAGTCCGCTCTACTGCGTACGACCTTTGTCGACCACACGGGGTGATTGCGCCGGCCCGAACGGCTCAGCTAGGTTCGGCCCGCCGTTACGGCCCAAAAAGATAGGGGAAGCGCCATGGTGAGCATTTATGATCGCGATCTCGACCGGACGCCCGCCAATTTCCAGCCGCTGACCCCGCTTGGCTTCCTGGAACGGGCCGCGTGCGTGTTTCCCGAGCACACGGCGATCATTCACGGCACCCTGCGCCGCAATTATCGCGATTTCTATGCCCGCGCGCGGCGCCTCGCCTCGGCGCTGGAAAAGCGCGGGGTCGGCCCCAACGATACGGTGGCAGTGATGCTGCCGAACGTGCCCGCCATGCTGGAAGCCCATTACGGCGTGCCCATGTGCGGCGCGGTGCTGAATGCGCTCAATACCCGCCTCGACGCGGCGATCCTCGCCTTCACGCTGGAGCATGGCGAAGCGAAGGTGCTGATCACGGATCGCGAATTCTCGCCCGTCATCAAGGCGGCGCTGGCGCTCTCCACCAACAAGCCGATCGTCATCGATTATGACGACCCCGAATTCACCGGCGCCGGCGCCCGCATCGGCGAACTGGAATATGAGGATTTCCTCGCCACCGGCAATCCCGAATATGACTGGGCCATGCCCGGCGACGAATGGAACGCCATCGCGCTGAACTATACCTCCGGTACCACGGGCGACCCGAAGGGCGTGGTCTATCACCATCGCGGCGCGCATCTGCTGGCGGTGGGCAATGTGGTGACCTGCGCCATGGGCCGGCATCCGGTCTATCTGTGGACGCTGCCCATGTTCCACTGCAACGGCTGGTGCTTCCCGTGGTCGGTATCGCTCGCCGCCGGCACGCATGTGTGCCTGCGGCAGGTCCGTGCGAAGCCCATCTTCGATGCGTTCGCGGACTATGGCGTCACCCATATGTGCGGCGCGCCCATCGTCATGTCGACGCTGCTCAATGCGCCGGACAGCGACAAGCGCCCCCTGCCGCACGTGGTCGAATTCATCACCGCCGCCGCCCCGCCGCCGGCCGCCGTGCTCGCCGCCATGCAAGAGGCCGGCTTCAACGTCACCCACGTCTATGGCCTGACCGAAGTGTACGGCCCGGCGGTCGTGAACGAATGGCACGCGGAATGGAATGCGCTTCCCGCGCCCGAACGGGCGGCGAAGAAATCGCGCCAGGGCGTGCGCTACGGCGCGCTGGAGGCGCTGGACGTGATGGACCCCGATACCATGGTGCCGGTGCCGGCCGATGGCGAGACGCTGGGAGAAGTCATGTTCCGCGGCAATGTGGTGATGAAGGGCTATCTGAAGAACCCGCCCGCGACCGACAAGGCCTTCTCCGGTGGCTGGTTCCATTCCGGCGACCTCGGGGTGAAGCATCCCGACGGCTATGTGCAGCTCAAGGACCGCTCGAAGGACATCATCATTTCCGGGGGCGAGAACATCTCATCAATTGAAGTTGAAGACGCGCTCTACAAGCATCCGGCCGTCAGCGCCGCCGCCGTGGTGGCGCGTGCGGACGACAAATGGGGCGAAACCCCGGTCGCCTTCGTGGAAGTGCGGGAAGGCGCGAGCGTCACGGCGGAGGAGCTGATCGCCCATTGCCGGGCCCATCTCGCCGGCTACAAATGCCCGCGCCACATCATTTTCGATGAGATCCCCAAGACCTCCACCGGCAAGATCCAGAAATTCAAGCTGCGGGAAATGGCGAAGGAGGCCTGACCGGCCGCCGGGGTCCGCCTGGGGTTCGCAATGCGATGACCTTCGGTTCCGAACCTGACTAAGCGGTAATATGCCGGCCATCGTTTTTTCACGTGCCCTGGGCCTATGGTGCGCGAAAGTCACCAACGCCAGGACCGCGATGCGCTCCCTCTTCCGTCTGCTCCGCGATATCCGCCGTCTTGCCCTGCCCTATTTCCGCAGCGAGGAGCGCTGGAGCGCGCTCGGCCTGCTCGCGGCGGTGATCGCCCTGGAACTTGGCTGGGTCTATGCCACGGTGCTGCTGAACCAATGGAACAGCGCCTTTTACGACGCCATTCAGGAAAAGAACTTTCCGGCGTTCCAGAAGCAATTGCTGGTGTTCTGCGGCATTGCGGCCGGCGCGATCATCGTCGCCGTGTACCAGATCTATCTCAAGCAATGGCTCCAGATCCGCTGGCGGCGCTGGCTCACCAAGCGCTATCTCGACCATTGGCTGGCGGACGAGACGCATTATCGGCTGCGCCTGTCCGGTGATTCGGCGGATAATCCCGACCAGCGCATCGCCGAAGACGTGAACATGTTCGTCAGCCAGACCATCGGCGTCGGCATCGGGCTTCTGGGCACCATCGTGTCGCTGGCCTCGTTCAGCGTGATCCTGTGGGGCCTGTCCGGCTCCTATGACCTCAAGCTTTTCGGCACCAGCCTCCTCATTCCGGGCTATCTGTTCTGGGCTGCGTTGATTTATGCCGGCGTCGGCACCTGGCTCGCCCATCTCATCGGCAAACCGCTGGTGCGCCTCAATTTCGACCAGCAGCGCTACGAAGCCGACTTCCGCGTGGACCTGGTGCGGGTGCGCGAGAATGCCGAGCAAATCGCGCTGCTGCGCGGCGAGCCGGCGGAAGAGCGCCGCCTGACCGGCCGCTTCTCTCGCATCCGGGAGAATTTCTTCGCCCTCATGGGCGCGCAGAAGCGCCTGACCTGGTTCTCCGCAGGCTACAACCAGATCTCCACCATCTTCCCCTATGTTGTAGTGTCGCCGGCCTATTTCTCCGGCGCCATCCTGCTTGGGCCGATGATGCAGACAGCCTCCGCCTTCTCGTCCGTGCAGAGTTCGTTTTCCTTCTTCATCTCCTCTTATTCGACCCTGGCTGAATGGACCGCAGTGGTGAACCGGCTCACCGGTTTCGAAGCCTCCATGGCGGCGGTGAAGCGCGATGCCAATGCTCCGGCCTTCCGCCATGTGCAGAGCGGCGGCACCGAGGTGCGGCTTACCAATCTGGACGTGCGCCTTCCCAATGGCAGCGCCTTGCTGCACGCGCAGGGCATCTCCGCCCATCCGGGTGAGCGGGTGCTGGTGACCGGGCCGTCGGGTGCCGGCAAGACCACCTTGTTGCGGGCGATCGCCGGCATCTGGCCGTTCGGCGAGGGGGAAATCGCCCTGCCCGAGCAGGCGCGGCTGATGATCCTGCCGCAGCGGCCCTATATTCCCGCCGGCCGGCTGGATGCCGCCCTCTCCTATCCCGCCGAGCCGGAGGCCTATGAGCGCGCCCAGTTCGAGGATGTGCTGACGGCGGTGGGGCTTCCCGCTCTCGTGCTGCGCCTCGAAGAGGCGGCCGCGTGGCCCCATGTGCTCTCGCTCGGCGAACAGCAGCGCCTCTCCATCGCCCGCGTGCTGCTGGTGCGGCCCGACGTGCTGCTGCTGGACGAGGCTACCGCCGCGTTGGACGAGCCCCTGGAAGCGCGGCTCTATGCTTTGATCGCGCAGCGCCTGCCGAAGGTGGTGCTATTGTCCATCGGCCATCGCTCCACCCTGGTGGCGCTGCACGACACGGCGCTGGCGTTGGAGGGCGCGCAATCACCGCGCACGCTGGCCGCATCCCGATTGGCGCCAGCGGCAGCATGAGGCGACACGTCGCATAGGATTGTCGCGCTCAATGCTGCGACACAGTGCATCGCAGCAAATGCAAAGGTAGCGGGACACAAATTTCACCTGAGTAAACCGATTTATTCACGCATTCGATAACTTGTGCGACACCCTTTAACTTGCCCTTAGGGTTTGCTATAATTGCAAAGCCATCGGGTGTTTAGATCATGATTTTAGTCGGACGCAAGTTGACCCGTTTCACGAAGCTCCGCTAACGGGGAAGTTTTATGCGCAAAGTTCAGGAGTTGATGAACGTATTGTCCATGTTTTTCTTCGTCGCTTGCGCGGCGATTTTGACGTGTTCGATGATTGCGTCTACGGCTTACTCGCTTTTCTTATATCTGATTTACGGGTTTGATCTTCCTCAGGCGGCCATGTCCGGCTTTGACCTTCTGTTCAAGCTCATCATTTGCGCCATTGCCGCGCTGGTGATGTCCATCTTCTGCCGCGCGGTGGCGCGCTTGAGCGCGGAGATGGTGGAAGCTCCGGTTGCCCTGAAGCCCTCCCTTCAGCGCAAGTCGGTTTCCAAATAGAGGCGTCCGCCCGCCCCCGGTGGTCTGTCGCCAAGTGGGAGCGCCGGCCCAATGGGCCGAACCGCCGCATTCCGAGCCTTTTCCCGTTCATGCGCATTGACGGTGGCGCCGCTAGCCCGTAACGCCTGGGAAGGCTGGGCGTGAGGCGGGAACCATGATGTTTAAACGGGATTTGCGGCGTGTGCGGGTCGCTCTCACGTCGCGGATCTTCTGGCAGCGCCGATGCGTCTTTCTCCTGGGCGCGGTGGCGGTTGGACTCGCGTCCGTCCTGTTTGCCGCCGCCGCCGATCGCGGGCAGGAGCTGTATGTCGCCATCTCGCACGAGGTGCCGTACGCGCTGCTGATCATAACGCCGGTCGGCTTCGGCCTGTTCGCTCATCTCACCGCCCGCTATTTCGACGGCGCCCAGGGCAGCGGGATCCCGCAAGCCATATCCGCGCGCCGGTCGAACGATCCCGCCCATCGCGCCCGGCTGCTCAGCGTGAAGGTGACTCTGGGCAAGGTCGCCCTCACCATCGCCGGCCTCGCCGTAGGCGCCTCCATCGGCCGGGAGGGGCCGACCGTGCAGCTCGGCTGCGCGATCATGGTGATGCTCGCGGGATTCGTCGGCATCGGCCGCGCCAACGGCCTGATCCTCGCGGGCGCTGCGGCCGGCATCGCGGGCGCCTTCAACACGCCGCTGGCCGGCATCATGTTCGCCATCGAGGAGATGGCCAAATCCTACGACAAGCGCCTCTCGGGCATGATCTCCTACGCCGTGGTCATATCCGGCCTCGTGAGCTTGCTGCTGGTGGGCCAGTATTCCTATTTTGGTACCATTCCGTCGGAGGCGTTCCCCCAGCAGATCGGATGGACGGCGGTCGCCGCCTGCGCGATCATGGGCGGCATCGCCGGTGCCATTTTCTCGCGCGGCCTGGTCGCGCTCTCGTTCGCCAATAGCGGAATGATCGGCCGCCTGAAGCGCACGCCCTGGCTCTACGGGGGCCTGATCGGCCTCATCGTGGCGGTGCTCGCCGTGACGACGGAGGGCTTTGCCGGCGGCTCCGGCTACGCGCCCACCCGCGACCTGCTCGAACAGGGCATCACCCATCCGTGGTGGTATGCCCCGATCAAGCTCGTGACCACTCTGCTCTCCTCCGCCGCGGGGATTCCCGGCGGGCTGTTTTCGCCCTCCCTCTCCGTGGGAGCCGGCTTTGGCGCGGCGCTGTCCGGCCTTCTGCCCCATATCGATGTGCGCGCGCTGGCCATGCTGGGAATGGTGGCCTATTTCGCCGGCGTGGTTCAGGCGCCACTGACCGCCTTCGTCATCGTCATGGAGATGACCAACGAAGTGCATCTGGTGGTGCCGCTGCTGGCGACCGCGCTGCTGGCCGCCGGCCTGTCCCGCCTGCTCGCGCCGGAGCCACTCTATCACGCGCTGTCCTATGCCTACGACCCCAAGCCGGTCTCTCCCCCGCCGTCGCGCCCAACGGGATCCTGAATCCGCGCCGCGGTGGGGAATCACCCACCAGGCGGCGGTGTTCGGCAGAACTCAGGCCAGACGCGCGTCCGCCTGGGACAGCAGCGCCAGAAAGGCGTCACCCGCCAAGGCGGCATATTCGCGCGCGCGCTGGTCGGTGACCGGATCGCGGCTTGCGAGCACGGCGTCGGGATGGCCGGGATGCACCATGACGAGGCCGCCGTCGGGAAGCCCGGCGATGAAATGGCCGAGCAGCGCCACGAAATCGTGCCCTGGGCCGAAATCATAGGCGCCGGCAAAACCGCTGTTGGTCGGCAAGCCCCACGCCTGCGCCTGCGCCTTCAGCCCGGTGGCGAACAGGCCGAGCAGCCGGGCCTTGGCATCGAAGCCGAGACGCGCCAGGGGCGCCGGCGTGCAGTCGCGCACCAGGGCGCCGGGCGCATGGCGGGCCGTCGCTTCCAAGACCACGCCCCGGATGCCAGGAAGAAGGTGCACATGCTGATGCCCGTCCACATGGGCAGGCGGGCGGCCGAAGGCGGCATGGAAGGCCTGGAACTGGGCCTCCACCTCCGCGCGGACCGCGGCTGCGTCCAGCCGGCCGGTGAGCGCACGCCCGACGACCGCCCGCAACGGCGCGAAAGCCGTCCCGCCGAGCGGATCGGCGGCGAGCGGGGTGAATCCGCCCGTAAACGTCACATGCAGCCCGATGCTGGCGGACGTAGGCGTGGGCTTCGTCCGCAGGGCCTCGTCAAGACATGCGGCCTCCTCGGCGAGGCCGGGAAACACGGTCATCACCGAGGTGGCGTTCAGCCGGCCCATGGAAAGAAGCGCGCGGATCGCCTCCGACACACCCGGTGCGAGGGCGTAATCGTCCGCGCAGATCCAGATGGATTTCACGGCAGGATCATCGGGCGCACGCCGACATCGCCATAATCGGCCGCGACGGGCGCTGCCGGCTCCTCGTCATGGCGCAGCGCATGGTCGGCGACGAAATAGACCGGGCGCGCTTTGATCTCCGAGAGGATGCGCGCGATATATTCGCCCATCACGCCGATCACCAGCAATTGCACGCCGCCGATCACCATCAGGCCGACCACAAGTGAGGGGTATCCTGGCACCGGAATGCCCCAGAACAGGCGCTCGATCACGATCCACACGCCATACAGGAAAGCGATGCCGGCAAGCCCCGCGCCCACCAGGCCGGCGAGCCGCAACGGGGCGGGCGAGAACGAGGTCAGCGCCTCCATGGAGAGGCTCAGCAGGCGGAAGAAGCTCCAACTGCTGGACCCATGGGTGCGCCCTGCCGGCCGATAGGGCACGGCGATCTGGCGAAAGCCGATCCAGCTCGACAGGCCCTTGAAGAAGCGGTTGCGCTCCGGCAGGCGGCGCAGGGCCGCCGTGGCGCGCGGCGAGAGCAGGCGAAAATCCGCCGCATCCTCGGGGATGCGCGTCGAGGCGCCGAAATTCAGCAGCTTGTAGAACACCTTAACGAACCAGCGCCGGGACGCCGCCTCATCCATGCGGTCGGCCTTGACCGCATAGGGCACGTCATAACCCTGATCCTTCCAGAGGCCGACGAAGGTTTCGATCATTTCGGGGGGATGCTGGCCGTCGCCGTCCATGAACAACAGCGCATCGCCGCGCGCATGGTCGAGCCCGGCGAGCAGGGCAGCTTCCTTGCCGAAATTGCGGGAGAGCGCCACCACCTGCACATCGACGCCCAAGGCCGGCAATTCACCGGCCACGGTGGCGCAGGCGTCGCGGCTGCCGTCGTCCACATAGACGATCTCGATCCGCATGCTGCGCGCGCGGGCGACCGCCTGGGCGCAGGCGCTGAGCTTGGCATGAAAGGTCGGCAGGCCTTCCGCCTCGTTGTAGACCGGAACGACGATGCTGAGGTCGGGTGTCATGGGAAAGCCGCCCTTGGCGCCGCTGGCTATTTTCACCCGTTTAGCCGGGATCGGGGGGATAGGCGAGAGACTCGACATTTTTTTAGAACCTAGGGGAACCGCCGTTCCCAGTGGCGCGTTAACGCGACGGACAGTGTGCTTCCCCCGGCACTGTCCATGGACGCGGTCGCCTCCCCCCCGGCGGCCGCGTTTTCCATTTCAGATGTTGATATCCGATGCGCGGTCGAAATTTGCGGCGGGTCAATGAAGGAATTGTGGCCAATACTTAAGCTGAATTAAATGTCGACGACACGAGCTAAGGTCGTGTCGCCGACACGGCTAGAGCCGGATCTGCCCATATTGAATCGCCTTTGGCGTTTCAATAATGGGCAGTGAATCCGCCTCTATTCAATAAGTGAGAGGGCGATTCACCGCCCATATGGAACCACTTGGTGGTTCCATATGGGCGGATCGCGCTCAAGGAGAGGCCACTTCCGATGATCCGGGACATTCTCGTCAATCTGACCAACGGCGGCGCGCGTGACGCGGCCGGCGAATTTGCAATTCACTTGGCGGCCCGCCTGTCCGCCAACCTCACCGGCCTTGCGGTGACTTATGAAATGGAAGTGCCGCCCTTCTACATGGGCGCGCTGCCGACCGATTTCATTGATGCGCAGATCAAGGAAAACGAGGAAGCCGCGCTGAAGGCGGCGGAGCGGTTCGGTCACGAAGCCGCGGCGGCGGGGATCGTCTATGAAACACGCACGCTCAGCGCCTCGCTCGGCATCGCGGCGAATCGCTTCGCGAGCATGGCCCGCCTGTTCGATCTGACTGTGGTCGCCCAGCCCGATCCCGACCGGCCCGGCCCGGAAGAGGTGATCGCCGAGACCGTGCTGATGGACAGCGGCCGCGCGGTGCTGCTGGTGCCCTACGTGCAGACGACGCCGCTCGGCACCGGCCGCGCCGTGATCGCGTGGGACGGCAGCCGCGCCGCCGCCCGCGCCCTCAACGAAGGCATGCCCCTGCTGCATCTGGCCAAGACCATCGAGGTTCTCTCGATCATTCGCGGCAATGAGGACGAACAGAGTTTCGAAGGCTGCGCCGAGGTGGCCCGCCATCTCGCCCGTCACGGTCTCAAGGCGGACGTGCACAAGCTGCATATCGGCCCGGGGCAGAAGGTCGCCGACACGATTCTGAACGAAGTGTCCGACCAGGGCGCGGATTTCGTCATCATGGGCGGCTACGGCCATTCCCGACTGAAGGAATTGGTGATGGGCGGCGTCACCCGCGAAATCCTCGACACCATGACCGTGCCGGTGCTGATGGCCCATTAGGCCCAAGGTCACGCAGCGAGGGGCCGCGCGACGCAGCCACGCCGCACAGTGGAGCTGAAACAAAAACGGCGCCTCCCGGGGCGCCGTTTCTATTCAGAGGCCAGGGCACCCCTGAGGCCAGGTACCCCTGAGGCCAAGTATCTCAGAGGCCAGGGCACCGCGCTAGCGCGCGGCGTGCGTCACTCGCCCTTCTTGGAGCCGCCGAGCTTGGCGAACACGGTTTCCAGATCCAGCGATTCCCGACGGCCGCTTGGCGCGTGGTCAGTGTCGCGCTCCTCGTGGCGGGTCGTGACGTCGGCGGGCAGAAGGGTTGCGCCCTTGTCCTCGCCGGCCGGCGAAGCGGGCCGATCCTTGGCGGCGCGTTGGACTTCCATGTCCAGGTCGATCTGGCTGCACAGGCCGAGGGTCACTGGGTCCATTGGGGTGAGCGCCGCCGAATTCCAGTGGGTGCGCTCCTTGATCTGCTGGATCGTCGCCTTGGTGGTGCCGACGAGGCGGATGATCTGCGCGTCCTTCAATTCGGCATGATTGCGGACCAGCCACAGAATCGCGTTCGGGCGGTCGTGGCGACGCGACACCGGGGTGTAGCGCGGACCCTTGCGGCGCTTCTGCTCCGGCAGGCGCACCTTGGATTCCTGCAATTTCAGCCGGCGGCTCTCGTTCTTCTCCGCAAGGTCGATTTCCTCGCGCGTGAGCTGGCCGTTGGAGATGGGATCGAGCCCCTTGATTCCCTGCGCGACTTCGCCGTCGGCGATGCCCTTCACTTCCAGCGGGTGAAGTTTGCAAAAATCGCCGATCTGCTCGAACGTGAGCGCGGTATTCTCCACCAGCCAAACGGCCGTCGCTTTCGGCATCAGGGGGGTGTTGGGTGACATGGGCTGCCTCTGAAGCTTCTCTTAGGTGGACATTCGCGACACCTGGGGCGCAAATCTGCGCGAGGTCGCT
Source organism: Roseixanthobacter finlandensis (assembly GCF_043195105.2). NCBI lineage: Bacteria > Pseudomonadati > Pseudomonadota > Alphaproteobacteria > Hyphomicrobiales > Xanthobacteraceae > Roseixanthobacter > Roseixanthobacter finlandensis. The sequence continues at coordinate 3,136,780 of NZ_CM195536.1, forward strand.
CCGGGTCGGGAGCGAACCGCGGATGTCTCACGATGTCCGGGATGCGCTTAACATAAGCGCCTGTGCGTTCTTATGCAAATGCTCCCCTGCGGGAGCGTGCGAATCGTCCCGCGCCGGCCGCGCCGCTTGACAGGCGGGGTGCCGGCGGGGCTTTTCAGCGTCCGAACCCTGGAACACATGAATCATGGAAGAAAAGCCCCCGCTCCGTGTCCTGCTCTGCGCCCCGCGCGGCTTCTGCGCCGGCGTCGTGCGCGCCATCGACGCGGTGGAACGGGCGCTGGAAATGCATGGCGCGCCGGTCTATGTGCGCCACGAGATCGTGCATAATAAGTATGTGGTGGAAGGGCTTAAGAACAAGGGCGCGGTCTTCGTGCGCGAGCTGGACGAGATTCCGCCCACCAGCGCGCCGGTGATTTTCTCCGCCCACGGGGTTGCGAAATCGGTGCCGGAAAACGCCGCCGCGCGCAATTTCTTCGCCATCGACGCCACCTGCCCGCTGGTCACCAAAGTGCATCGCGAAGCGCAGGTGCACCACAAGAAGGGCCGCGACATCCTGCTGATCGGCCACAAGGGCCACCCAGAAGTGGTGGGCACCATGGGACAGTTCGAGCCCGGCGTGGTCACGCTGATCGAGACCGCCGAGGATGCGCGCGCCTTCACCCCGCGCGATGCGAACAATCTCGCCTATGTGACGCAGACCACGCTTTCCATCGACGACACGGCGGAAATCGTCGCGATCCTGACCTCGCGCTTCCCGGCGACGGTCGCACCCCACAAGGAAGACATCTGCTATGCCACCACCAACCGCCAGGAAGCGGTGAAGAAGGTGGCGCCCAAGGTGGATGCCATGGTGGTGGTGGGTGCGCCGAATTCCTCCAATTCCCAGCGCCTGCGCGAGACCGCCGCGCGCGAGGGCTGCGACGTCGCGGTGCTGGTGCAACGGGCCGCCGACATCGACTGGCCCCGCTTTGAAGGCATCGCCAGCCTCGGCGTGACCGCCGGCGCCTCCGCGCCCGAAATCCTGGTGGAAGAAATCCTCGATGCGTTTGCGGAGCGTTACACATTGCATGTCGAGACCGTAACCGCCGCCCAGGAAGACGTGTTCTTTCCCCTGCCCCGCGCCCTGCGCCCCGACGCGGCGGAATAGAGCGTGGCTGTCTATACCGACGTCTCGGCCACGAGCCTTGCCGAATTCCTTGAGCGCTACGATATCGGCACGCTGGAATCCTTCCACGGCATCGCCGAGGGCGTTGAGAACTCGAACTTCCTGCTGCAAACCAGTCGCGGCACGTTCATTCTCACCTTGTACGAGAAGCGGGTGGACCCGGCGGACCTGCCCTTCTTCATCGGCCTGATGCAGCACCTGGCCGCGCGTGGCCTATCCTGCCCCGAGCCGGTGGCCGGGCGCGACGGCTCCATGCTGGGCGAGCTGGCCGGCCGACCGGCGGCGATCGTCACGTTTTTGCGCGGGGTTTCCGTGCGCCGGCCCACCGCCGCACAGTGCGGACAATTGGGCGAGGCGCTGGCGCGGCTGCACCTGGCCGGTGCGGATTTCGCGCTGAAGCGGCCGAACGCCCTGTCCGTCTCCGGCTGGCGCCCCCTGTTCGAGGCTGCCCGCGCGCGCGCTGACGAGGTCGTGCCGGGCTTGGCCGAGACCATCGGCGCCGAGCTTTCCGAGCTGGAGGGCGCGTGGCCCCACGGCCTGCCTGCCGGGGTCATCCATGCCGACCTGTTTCCGGACAACGCCTTCTTCCTGGACGATCGGCTCTCCGGTATCATCGATTTCTATTTCGCCTGCACCGATCTTTATGCCTATGACGTGGCGGTGTGCCTGAACGCTTGGTGCTTCGAGCAGGATGGCGCCTTCAACGCCACCAAGGGCCGGGCGCTTCTGGCCGGCTACCAGGCGGTGCGCCAGCTGACCCCCGGCGAGGCCGAGGCCCTGCCGCGGCTCGCGCGCGGGGCTGCGCTGCGCTTTCTGCTGACCCGCCTCGTAGACTGGCTGAACGTGCCGGAGGGTGCGCTGGTGCGGCCCAAGGACCCGCTGGAATATCTGCGCAAGCTGCGCTTCCACCGCGCGGTGCACACCGCCCGCGACTATGGACTGGCCGCATGAGCGCCCGCATCGAAATCTGGACCGACGGCGCCTGTTCCGGCAATCCGGGACCGGGCGGCTGGGGGGCGGTTCTGCGTTCCGGGCCGCACGAGAAGGAACTCTCCGGCGGCGAGGCGCACACCACCAACAACCGCATGGAGCTGATGGCCGCCATCAGCGCCCTGGAGGCACTGAAGAAGCCGAGCGCGGTGGACCTCCACACCGACAGCGAATATCTGCGCAACGGCATCACCAAATGGGTCGCCGGCTGGCGCCGCAACGGCTGGCGGACCGCCGACAAGAAGCCGGTGAAGAACCAGGATCTCTGGGAACGGCTCGACGCCGCCCTCGGTCGCCACGAGATCGCGTGGCACTGGGTGAAGGGCCACGCCGGCAATGAACTGAACGAGCGCGCGGACCAACTCGCCCGCGACGGCATGGCGCCGTTCAAGTCCGGCGGAATGGCGCGGGTGGGCGTGGTTTAGGCCTTCTCGCCGTTCGTACGCGTTTTGCCGGCCCCCGAACCCCTACCCCAGCGCGGCCGCATAGTCCCCCTCCTTGAAGCCCACGATCAGCCGGCTGCCCAGATCCAGCACCGGCCGCTTGATCATGGAAGGCTGGGCCAGCATCAACGCCACCGCCTTGGCTTCATCGAGGCCGGTCTTCTCGGCGTCCGGCAGCTTGCGGAATGTGGTGCCGGCGCGGTTCAGCAGCACCTCCCACCCGAGCGTGCGCACCCAGGAGTCCAACTGGTCGCGCTCGATGCCCTGGGTTTTGTAATCGTGAAAATCATAAGAGATCCCATGGGCATCGAGCCAGGCGCGCGCCTTTTTCATGGTCTCGCAATTCTTGATGCCATAGATCGTCGCCGTCGCCATGGTCCCGCCCTTTACTGGTTGCGCGCGCTATAGCATTTCGCGCCCCGCCCCCGCACCGGGCTTGGCAGCGCCCGTCGCCCTTTTCACCGCACCCGGCTGAAAATTAATTAAATCGCATTTTTAATTATTGATGCGAAATTAAGGGGCCGCTAGGCTTCCCTCGATCACGCCGGATGCCCCTGTCATGACGCGCCCCGCGCACATCGTTCGCCACTCGCTGCATGAAACTCTCGTGGCGCCCTTGCGGGATATGATCCTGCAAGGCGAACTGAGGCCCGGCGAGAAAGTGCCGGAAGAGCGGCTGTGCGCGCATTTCGGCGTCTCCCGCACACCCATTCGCGAAGCGCTAAAAGTGCTTGCGGCGGAAGGCGTGCTGCAGATCCTGCCCCATCGCGGCGCCATCGTCGCCCGCATCACCGAGGAGCAGGTGGAGGAGCTCTTCCCCATCATGGCGTCGCTGGAAGCGCTGGCCGGCACGCTCGCCTGTCGCAACGCCACCGACGCGCAGATCGCCCAGGTGCGGGCGCTGCATGACCAGATGATGGCCCATTACCGGGCCGGCGATGAGCCCGCCTATCTCAAGCTGAACCGCCGGATCCACGACGCCACGTTCGAGCTGGCGGGCAATGCGACGCTCGCCTCCTTCTATCAGCAGGTGCTCACCCGCATCCACGCGTGCCGCTTCGTGATGCGCAAGAGCCCCGAGCATTGGCGTCAGGCGGTGGCGGAGCACGAGCAGATGATCGCGGCGCTGGAAGCGCGCGATGGTCCCCGCCTGTCCAAGTTGCTGGAAGAGCATGTGACCGGCACCACCGCCGGCATCGCCCGCGAATTCATCGCCCGCGAAAGTGCCGCCGAGGGCGCTGGGCGTCGCGAAGGAACGGGCGCGGCAGGTGCGGCAGAACGGGGCACCGCGCTTCCCATCCCTGCCCGGCGTGCGGTCGGCCGACCGCGCAAGATTCCCGCGGAATAAGACCAGACACCGCGCGCGCCGGCGCCATCACGCGCCACAAAATTCGTAATTATTGATGAGATGCCAGGAGACCCCTTCATGAACGCACCCCATCGCCCCGCCCCCGCGCGGGACACCGCCGAACGCCCCGCGGTGGAGGGGCAGGCCGCGCGCCGCCCCTTGCCTCTGGAGGGCGTGCGCGTGCTGGACGTCAGCCAGGTCATGGCCGGCCCCTATGCCAGCATGCTGCTGGGCGATCTCGGCGCCGACGTGATCAAGGTGGAACCCCCGGGAACGGGCGATCAGACCCGCAGCGCCATGGGTTTCAAGATGAAGGGGCCCGACAGCATGGGCTTCCTCAACATGAACCGGAACAAACGCTCCATCGCACTGAACCTGAAGAGCGATGCCGGGCGCGAACTCTTCTATAAGCTGGTCGAGACCGCCGATATTCTGATCGAGAATTATCGGCCCGGGGTAATGAAGAAGCTCAAGTGCGATTATGAAAGCCTGAAGGCGATCAATCCGCGCCTGGTCTATGCATCCATCTCCGGCTTCGGCCAGACCGGCCCCTGGGCCATGCGTCCGGGCTTCGACCTGATGGCGCAGGCCATGTCGGGCGTGATGAGCGTCACAGGCCATCCCGGTGGCCCGCCGGTGAAGGCGGGCGTTCCGGTGGCCGACATCGGTTGCGGCCTGTTCGCGGTCTATGCGGTGCTCGGCGCCTATATCGGCCGCACACATACCGGCGAAGGACAATATATCGACGCCTCGCTGTTCGAAGCGGCGCTCGCCTTCTCGGTGTGGGACACCAGCGAATATTGGGGCACCGGCAAGGAGCCGACGCCGCTCGGCACCGCCAACCGCATGAGCGCGCCCTATCAGGCGGTGCGTTCCAAGGACGGCTATTTCGTCATGGGCGCCACCAACCAGAAGCTCTATCGCGCCCTGTGCGAAAATCTCGGCCGGCCCGAATTGATTGACGATCCGCGCTTCCACGACATTTCCGCCCGCCTCGCCAATCGCGAAGCGTTGATCGAGGAATTGGAGAAAGTGTTCGTTACGCGCACGTCCGAAGACTGGGTGGAAAGCCTGCTCGCCGTCGGCATTCCCGCCGGCCCCATGTATTCCTATCCCCAGGCCTTCGAGAGCGCCCACGGGCAGCATCGCAACATGCGCATGGAAATCCCACACCCCATCGAGGGCACGGTGCCCAACATCGGCTTTGCGGTGAAGCTCCAGGGCACCCCGCAGCAGGTGCGGCTGCATCCCCCGCTGCTTGGCGAGCACACCGAGGCTATCCTCGGAGAATTGGGCGTGGTCGGCGCAGCCGTGGACGCCCTGCGTACGGGAGGAGCCTTCGCGCCATGAACGATACCCTGACCGCCACGGCCCCGTCCGCCGCCGATACCGGCACCGTGCGGCTGGAGATCGACGGGCCGATCGCCCGTATCACCATTGACCGGCCCCACGCGCACAATGCCATGACCTGGCGCATGTATGAGGAATTGGCGCAGGCCTGCGCCCAGCTCGCCACGAGCGCCGATACCGTACGCGTGGCGGTGCTGCGCGGCGCCGGCGGCAAGGCGTTCGTCGCCGGCACGTCGATCGATCAATTCCGCCCCTTCGCCGACGGCGAGGATGGCATGGCCTATGAGGCGAAGGTGGAGGGCTTCATCGGCGCGCTGGAGCGCCTGCCCATGCCCACCATCGCCGTTGTTGAAGGCCTTGCGGTCGGCGGCGGCATGGTGATTTGCAACGTCTGCGATTTCCGCGTGGCGACACCGGGCGCGCGGTTCGGCATACCCATCGCCCGCACGCTGGGAAACTGCCTTTCAGCCGCAAACCTGCGCCGCCTCACCCAGACGCTGGGGCTGCCGATCGTAAAGCGCATGCTCCTGACGGCGGAGCTGATGCCGGCCGAAAGCCTGCCCGCCGGCTATGTGAGCGTGGTCGCACCCGAGGCGCTGGACGCCCATGTGGAGGCGATGTGCGCGCGCATCGCCTCCCAGGCGCCCGTCACCATGCGCGTGACCAAGGAAGCCCTGCGCCGCCTCGGCGATGATCTCGATCCGGAGGACGGCGACCTTGTGCGCGCCGCCTATGGCAGCGCCGATTTCCAGGAGGGCGTGGACGCCTTTACCTCCAAGCGCCCGCCAGTCTGGCGCGGCGTGTAGCGACCGCCGGGCACGTTTTCGAATCGAAAGTCAAACATGCCCGGCGGTTCGCCGGGCATGCGTTTTTCGCAAAGACGCGTCTCAGCGCAAGACGTCGAGCGTGGTCGCCGGCGTTTCGATGGAGAAAGTCTTCATCGCCTTGGCGTCGAGATCGGCCTTGGTCAGGTCGAGCACCTGCGTCTGGCTGTTCTGGTAGGTGCGCAGATAGAAGCGCTTGGTCTTCAGGTCGGACACGGCGCTCCATTCCGTGGTTTCGAGCCCGGCGACACCGCCGCCGGCCTGGCTGTCCGCGGCCGTGCGCACAACACCCGGCGCGATATCGAACGTATTCAACAGGTGGAACGCAAGATCCACGGCATCCGAACTCTTGGCGAGCGGAGGCGCCGCACGGGTATATTGGAACGCCCGAACGAAGCGCGAGGGCGAAGACACATCACCCGGCAGGCCCACCGCGCCCGACCCGGTGCTCGGCGGTGCGATCGTCAGGCCGCCGATGGTGATCGGCTTAGGATCATAAGCCGAGAGGTTCAGATAATTGCCGAGATTGGCGATGTGCCATTCGAAGCGCGGCGCATTGGTGAGCACGCCGGTCGGGTTGTCGTGCATGTGAAGCACGCCGCCGATATATTCGATCACAAGGCTCTTTCCGCCGGCATCATGCAACGTCACATGCAGCGGCGCCGGCATTTTCAGCACCGATTGCAGCGCCTTGTTGACCTTGATCTTGGGCAGCGCGACCTTGACTTCCTCCACTGTGGCGAAATTCGTCAACAGATAGAGCAGAAGTTCGTAGGATGCGATCGACGTCTTGGCCTCGGCTGGCGCAACCTCCTGATAATCGGCAAGGCCCGGCAGATAGAGCATGCCGCCGGCAAGGCCCGCCTCGTTGAGGCCGTCCACCAGGACCGGCAGGCCGAGCCCATTGAGGCCGACGGCGCCATATTTCGTTGTCCACGGCAGGCCCCCATTGGCGGTGCCGTCCGGCGCGGTGCCCGCGAGGGCGAGCTTGCGCGGCACCACCATGAATTGCGATTGCATGGGCAGGCCGAATTCCATGGTGCGCCCATAGACGAAACCACCGTCATTGGAATGCAGCAGGAAGGATGTGCAGGCATTCGCCTGCTGTATCGGCAACACCACCGCTGCCATAAGGGCAAATGCGGCGGCCGTCGACCGCGTGAGGCGTGAAAGCATGTGGAGCCTCCTTGGCGCGGCCTGGTGGCCGCCACAGGAGCATAAGCTTCGCCATTGCTGCTGCCCAGGGGACAAGGCACGCCATTTCTTCCAGAATCCGCAAGCTTGGAAATGTTCAGCAACAGGCGCCTGAGTGATTCTCTTTTCGGCCTCGCGCCGGCTTCACATTTACGTTTGGTCAATCGTATTGATACACAGATGCGGCAGAATTCGAAGATCGGAACGCGGGAAGATCAACGTTAAATGGTAGGGTGACACCCGCTTCCGCGATGCGAATATCGTCGCGCAATTCACCTCCGCCCACGCTCCGCCGGTCCCGCTCGGGACAGGGAAATATCGATGGGATAAAGGGTTGCGGCTAGACCGCCGGGAGCGGGAACACGAAGATTACCTCACGCCAAGTCCCTGGGAACGGGCCTTCCGCCTGCGTCTTCGCGGCACCGCCAAGGCCGCTTCTCTTCAAGGATGCACGCAAAAACCCCGCGTTGCCATTTTAGCGCGAAAAACGACGAAGACTTGCGGTTGTCAATGAGATGAGGCAATAAAGCATCACTCAAGAATAAGGACGACTTCATTGACCGACGAATCCAATCCCGCCTTGAATGCAATATATGTGGAGCTCGCAGCAGAGATCGTGGCGGCCTACGTCAGCAATAATTCGGTGGCGGCAAGCGAGATCGCGAGCCTGATCGAAACCGTCCACACCTCCATCGCCAACCTCACGCAGACCGCCAAGGAACCGGAAGTGGTGCCGCTGACTCCCGCCGTCAGCGTCCGTAAATCGGTGACTCCCGATTACATCATCTGCCTGGAAGACGGAAAGCAGTTCAAGTCGCTGAAGCGCCATCTGCGCACGCGTTACGACCTGACCCCCGAAGAGTACCGCGCGAAGTGGGGCCTGCCGAGCGACTATCCCATGGTTGCTCCGAACTATGCTGCCGCCCGCTCGGAATTGGCGAAGGCCTCCGGCCTCGGCCAGCTGCGCAAGACCGCCGCCGCCGCCCCCGTGGCCGCCAAGCCGGCCGCCAAGCGCCGCGCGCCGGCCAAGAAGAGCTGAAGTCGTATCCCTGAAAAGACGGCGCGGGCGTCACAGCCCGCGCCGTCTTTTTTATTTGCCCCACGCGCATTGCGCAATCCAGGCCCGCATTTTTGAACCGCCGCTCTGTTTATATTGACTCCAAATAAAGCCGCGAAATTCTCCGGCAGGAATCAGCTGCTTCCACACGCCGGTCCGCGCCGTTTTTCCCCATCCGCATCATCGATCTCTTCACGTCTGCACCGGATCGTCGCGCAGCGGCGCGGGATCATCCACCGGCTCAGGATCGGGGAAAGGATCGCGCCGTGGCTCGCGGCGCGGATCATCGTCCGGCAAGGGCGGCAGATCCGGGCCCGGATCGGGCACATCCTCGGGATCGCCGATGGGATCGATGGGCGGACCAGGGGGCCGTGGCGGCCGGGTCGGCTCTGGAGTGCCGGGGAACGGCCCTGCGTGAGGGCCGGAGCCGCGCAGCGGTGCCGGGGCGTGCTCCAGGGGATGCATGGAATGTCCTTCCGCGTCTTCACCGGAAGAAACCCACGCGGCGTGCCCGCGGTTCCCGCGTCACCATATGCGTGCAAGGGGCGCCGAAAAGAAAAGTGCCGGACCTCGTGAGAGGCCCGGCAAGTATCGCCGCAGTGCGGCGAACCTTCCAGAGGGGAACAGCTGCTGCACCGCACAGGATGCAAGCAGTGCAAGGACAAATTGCCCCTTCCTTGGGCAGATTGCAATGCAAAATGATCGCATGTCAGGCATGTGCCTGACGCTTGGCTAATGCGCGCCCACACCGCGTGCACAGGCCGAAAGCGTCACAAATCAGTAATTCCAGCGCTGCGCCTTGGAGATCAAAAAGTCCCGGAACACCTGGATGCGGGCCACCGAGCGCATTTCCTGGGCATAGGTGAAATAAGCCTCAAGTTGAGGCGTTTCGCGGTCGGTGAACAATTGCACCAGCGAGGTGGAATCGTCGGAGAGATAATCCGGCAAGGTGCCGATGCCCACACCGCGCTCCACCGCCCGCTTCAAGCCCAGGACGCTGTTCACCTCGAACGCCGGCACGCGCGGCGCCCCGCCCTCGCGCCCGGCATGTTCCAGCCAGTTCAAGCCCTGGAAATAGCTCGGGATCGGCCCGCCCAGCAGCAGGATGCGATGCTTGTCCAGCTCGTCCAGCGTGCGCGGGTGGCCGTGGCGCTTGAGATAATCCGCCGAGGCATAGGCATGAAAATGCACGGTGAACAGTTTGCGCTGCACCAGATCCGGCTGCACCGGCTGGCGCATGCGGATCGCGACATCGGCCTCGCGCATGGCAAGGTCCAGCTCCTCGTCGGTAAGGATGAGCTGGATCCGGATATCGGGATAGAGATCGACGAATTCGCCCACCCGCGCGGTCAGCCAATGGGTGCCGAGGCCGACCGTGGTGGTCACCCGAAGGTCGCCATTGGGCTTTTCCCGGCTGTCGGTGAGCTGCGCGCGCGCCGATTCCAGCTTGAGGAACACCTCATGCGCGGTGCGATAGAGCAGCTCGCCCTGCTCGGTGAGAATGAGGCCGCGCGCATGGCGGTGGAACAGGGGCACTTTCAGCTCCTGCTCCAGAGCCGAGACCTGCCGGCTCACGGCGGATTGGGACAAACCGAGGGTCTCACCCGCATGGGTGAAGGAGCCCGCTTCGGCAGCGACGTGGAAAACCTTAAGCTTGTCCCAGTCCATGCTTGCGCCCTTACGCTGCTACTCTGCCGCCGCCGAGACCTCGTTGAGCGCAAGGAAGCGCTCCGCTTCCAGGGCCGCCATGCAGCCGCGCCCGGCGGCCGTCACCGCCTGGCGATAAATGTCGTCCGCCACATCGCCCGCGGCATAGAGGCCGGGCACGGAAGTGGCGGTAGAATCGGAAGCGGTCCACACATAGCCGCTCTCCTTCAGCTTCACCTGCCCCTCCACGAGGCCAGTCGCGGGCGCATGGCCGATGGCGATAAACACGCCGTCGGTGCGCAGTTCGGCGACCTTGCCGGTCTGCACGTCGCGCAGCTTCACCGCCGTGACGCGGGAGGGATCCTCCTGCCCCACGATCTCTTCGAGGGCGGCATTCCACACCACGTTGACCTTGGGATGAGCGAACAAGCGATCCTGGAGGATGCGCTCCGCCCGCAACCGGTCCCGGCGATGCACGAGGGTCACCTTGGAGGCGAAATTGGTGAGGAAGAGCGCTTCTTCCACGGCCGTATTGCCGCCGCCGACCACCACCACTTCCTTGCCGCGATAGAAGAAGCCGTCGCAGGTGGCGCAGGCCGACACGCCGAGGCCGCGATAGGTCTCCTCCGAGGCGAGGCCGAGCCAGCGCGCCTGCGCGCCGGTGGCGAGGATCACCGTCTCGGCCACATAGACTGCGCCCGACTCGGTCACGAGGCGGAACGGGCGGTGCGACAGATCGAGGCTGGAGACGTGGTCGGAGACGATTCGCGTACCGACGTGCTCGGCTTGGGCGCGCATCTGCTCCATCAGCCAGGGACCCTGGATGACGTCGGCGAAGCCCGGGTAATTTTCCACGTCGGTGGTGATGGTGAGCTGGCCGCCGGGCTGGATGCCCTCGATGAGAACGGGTTCCAGCATGGCGCGGGCGGCATAGATGGCGGCGGTATATCCAGCGGGGCCGGATCCGATGATCACGACCTTCACATGCTGGGCGGATGCGTGGTGAGCAGGCATGGCAACCTCGAACGGCGAGCAGTCTCCCCGCTTGCGAGGGCTGCAAGGGCCGAGACCGCCTCTCTCCGCGCCTTCCCTGGCGCGAGCTATGCGTGAATGTAGGGACAGCCGCGCTGTCCCACAAGGCACTGCCTGCACCCGAATAGGGTTCAGGACGGATGTCCCCAGCCCACTGACGAAATATAATTTCGTTGCGTGCCGACGCGGCTACACTAAGGTGCGGCGCAAACGCCCGAAGGAGTGACCCCTTGACCTCTCATCTCGACGCCGTGGACTGGAAAATCCTGGCCGAGCTGCAACGAGACGGGCGCATGACCAATGTGGAGCTGTCCCGCCGCGTGGGGATTTCCGCTCCGCCGTGCCTGCGCCGCGTGCGCGGGCTGGAGGAAGAGGGCATCATCCAGGGTTATCGCGCTCTGCTGGACGAGAAGCGCCTGGGCTATGATCTCATGGGCTTTGCCATGGTGCATCTGATCAGCCAGGCGGAGGTCGACCTTTCCGCCTTCCAGGACCGCATCGACAATTGGCCGCTGGTGCGCGGCGCCTGGATGCTGTCGGGAGACGTGGATTTCCTCATGCTGTGCGTGGCGCCGGACCTGCGCACGTTCCAGAATTTCGTGCTCGAGATCACTGCCGCGCCCAACGTGCGCAATGTGAAGACGGCGCTGACCCTGAAACAGCCGAAGAACGCTCCGATCGTGCCGCTGGAATCGATCGAGATGCCGGAGTGAGGGCGCGGTCCGCCCGATAGGCAAGCCGTCCCCTCCCCCGCAAACGGGAGAGGGAACGGGCCAGGCAGAGGCCTTTGCGCTTTAGACCCAGCGCACCGAGACGATTTCGAACGAACGGGCGCCCTTAGGCGTCACCACCTCGACGGACGCGCCCTTCTGCTTGCCGATCAGCGCGCGCGCCACGGGCGAAGAGATGGAGATGCGCCCGGCCTTTGCGTCGGCTTCATTGTCGCCGACGATCTGCCAGACCTTCTCTTCTTCCGTGTCCTCGTCCACCAGGGTGACGGTGGCGCCGAATTTCACCGTCTCGCCGGAGAGTTTGGAGACGTCGATGATATCGGCGCGGGAAATCTTGTCCTCCAGCTCCGCGATCCGTCCCTCGTTCAGGGATTGCTGCTCCTTCGCCGCATGATATTCGGCGTTTTCCGAAAGATCGCCGTGGGCGCGCGCTTCGGAAATCGCTGCGATGATCCTCGGACGCTCCACCTGCTGACGGTTGCGCAATTCAACTTCCATGGCGGCAAAGCCGGCCTGGGTCATGGGAATCTTGTCCATGGGTCCTTCGTAGAACCTCCTAGAAACGGAGCGACTCACTGGTCGCCCGCCGGTGGGATGGCCCATCCGGCGCTGAATATGATACCGCAAGCGCGCGACGATCACCGTCTCGGTTTACGGCGCGCCTTCAAGCAGTCATGCCGATCGCGCGCGCGGGCCTTTTGTCCCGCACGTTCGAAAGGGCTGAGCCCTCAGGATACGGACACCTTGTCCGCGGCCTTCGATGCACCGACGCCGAAATAGCTTTGCAACGCGCGCACCTGGAGATCGCCGCCCACATAGGCCTTGACCCCCTGCGCCGCTGCTACGGCTCCTGATAGCGTGGTGTAATATGGCACTTTGTGCAAGAGGGCCGACCGGCGCAACGAGCGGCTGTCCGCAAGCGCCTGTGCACCCTCCGTGGTGTTGAACACCAATTGCACCTCGCCGTTCTTGATCGCGTCCACGATGTGGGGGCGGCCTTCGAGCACCTTGTTGATCTTGCCGGCGGTGATTCCGTGCTCTTCCAGATAGCGCTGGGTGCCGGAGGTCGCGATCACCCGGAAGCCCAGATCCTGCAACAGTTTCACCGTGGGGAGAATGCGTTCCTTGTCGCTCTCCTTCACCGAGACGAACACCGTGCCGGCCTTGGGCACCTTGGTGCCGCCGCCGATCTGGCTCTTGGCGAACGCGACGCCATAATCGGTGTCGAGCCCCATCACCTCGCCGGTGGAGCGCATCTCCGGGCCCAGCACCGTATCGACGCCAGGGAAGCGCGCGAACGGGAACACGGCTTCCTTCACCGCGATGTGGTTCATGTTCTGCTTCACAAGATCGAAGCTCGAAAGCTTCTCGCCCGCCATCACCCGCGCGGCGATCTTGGCGATGGGCACGCCCACCACCTTGGCCACGAACGGCACCGTGCGCGAGGCGCGCGGATTGACTTCGAGCACATAGATGTCGTCGCCCTTCAGGGCGTATTGCACATTCATCAGCCCGACCACGCCGAGCGCCAGGGCCAGGGCGGAGGTTTCCTCCTCCAGCCGCTTGATCATCTCTTGCGAGAGGGAATGGGGCGGGAGCGAGCAGGCGCTGTCGCCGGAATGGATGCCGGCTTCCTCAATATGCTCCATGATGCCGGCCACGAACACCTCCTTGCCGTCGCACAGCGCATCCACGTCCACCTCGATGGCGTCCGAGAGATAGCGGTCGAACAGCAGCGGGTTCTTGCCCAGCACCGTGTTGATCTGGCCCGTCTTGTCGTTGGGATAGCGCGCCTTCACATCCTGCGGCACGAGGCCGGGAAGGGTCTCCAAGAGGTAATCGCCGAGCTGGTCTTCCTCGCGGATGATCTGCATCGCCCGCCCGCCGAGCACGTAGGACGGCCGCACCACCAGCGGGAAGCCGAGCTGCGCGGCGACGATGCGGGCCTGTTCCACCGAATAGGCGATGCCATTGTCCGGCTGGCGCAACTTCAGCTGGTTCAGCAGGCGCTTGAAGCGGTCGCGGTCCTCGGCGAGGTCGATGGCGTCGGGCGAGGTGCCGAGGATCGGCACGTTCGCCTGCTCCAGCGCATGGGCGAGCTTCAGCGGCGTCTGGCCGCCGAACTGCACGATCACCCCCACCAGCGTCCCAGCGGTGCGCTCGCGCTCGATCAGCTCCAGCACGTCCTCGGCGGTCAGCGGCTCGAAATAGAGCCGGTCCGAGGTGTCGTAGTCGGTGGAGACGGTCTCGGGATTGCAATTGACCATGATGGCTTCATAGCCGGCTTCCTTCAGCGCGAAGGCGGCATGGCAGCAGCAATAGTCGAACTCGATCCCCTGCCCGATCCGGTTCGGGCCGCCGCCCAGGATGACCACCTTCCTGGCATCGGAGGGCCGCGCCTCGTCGGCCGGCGCGGCGCCGAACGGGCGTTCATAGGAGGAATACATATAGGCCGTGGGCGAGGCGAACTCGGCGGCGCAAGTGTCGATGCGCTTATAGACCGGGCGCACGTCCAGCGCCTGCCGACGCGCGCGCACATCCCCTTCGCCCATGCCGGCGAGGCTTGCCAGGCGCGCGTCCGAGAAGCCCATGCTCTTCAGCCCGCGCAGCGCGCCGGGCGTGGTGGGCAGGCCGAAGCGGCGCACCTTGTCCTCGGCTTCCACGATGCCGCGGATCTCGGCCAGGAACCAGGGATCGATCTTGCACGCGGAATGGATCTGCTCGTCGCTCATGCCGACGCGCATGGCCTGCGCCACATAGAGCAGGCGGTCGGGCGTGGGCGTGCCCAGCGCCGCGCGCACGGCATTCTTGTCGTCGCCATGGCCGAGCCCGCCGATCTCGATCTCGTCGAGCCCGGTGAGGCCGGTTTCCAGCGAGCGCAACGCCTTCTGCAGGCTTTCCTGGAAGGTGCGGCCGATGGCCATGGCCTCGCCCACCGACTTCATGGATGTGGTGAGCGTGGTGTCGGCGCCGGGGAATTTCTCGAACGCGAAGCGCGGGATCTTGGTGACCACGTAGTCGATGGTCGGCTCGAACGAGGCCGGGGTCGCGCCACCGGTGATGTCGTTCTCGATTTCGTCCAGCGTGTAGCCCACGGCGAGGCGCGCCGCGACCTTGGCGATGGGGAAGCCGGTGGCCTTGGAGGCCAGCGCCGAGGAGCGCGACACGCGCGGGTTCATCTCGATCACGATCATGCGCCCGTCCTCGGGGTTGATCGCGAACTGAACGTTCGAGCCGCCGGTCTCGACGCCGATCTCGCGCAGCACCGCAAGCGATGCGTCGCGCATGATCTGGTATTCCTTGTCGGTCAGCGTCAGCGCCGGCGCCACCGTGATGGAATCGCCGGTGTGCACACCCATCGGGTCGATGTTCTCGATGGAGCAGATGATGATGCAATTGTCCGCCTTGTCGCGGACGACCTCCATCTCATATTCCTTCCAGCCAAGCACGCTCTCCTCGATGAGCACTTCGCTGGTGGGCGAGGCATCGATGCCGCGCTCGACGATCTCGATGAACTCGGCCTTGTTGTAGGCGATGCCGCCGCCGGTGCCGCCCATGGTGAAGGACGGGCGGATGATGGCCGGCAGGCCGACGATATCGAGCGCGTCCAGCGCCTGGGCCAGGGTCTTGATCTGGCGCGAGGTGGGCGTGTCGAGGCCGATCTTGGTCATGGCCTCGCGGAACAGCTCGCGATCCTCGGCCTTGTCGATGGCCTCGGCGGTGGCGCCGATCATCTCCACGTTGAACGTTTCGAGCGTGCCCATGCGTTTCAGCGACAGGGCGCAATTCAGCGCCGTCTGGCCGCCCATGGTGGGCAGGAGCGCGAATCCGCCGGGGCGGACATAGCGTTCCTTCTCGATGATCTTGGCGACGATCTCCGGCGTGATCGGCTCGATATAGGTGGCGTCCGCCATGTCCGGGTCGGTCATGATGGTCGCGGGGTTGGAGTTCACCAGGACGACCCGGTAGCCCTCTTCCCTCAGCGCCTTGCAGGCCTGGGTGCCGGAATAATCGAACTCGCAGGCCTGACCGATGACGATGGGGCCGGCGCCGATGATGAGGATGGTTTCGAGGTCAGTGCGTTTCGGCATGTCTCGCGGGCGCTCAGCGGGCGCAAAAAAAGGGCCGCGGGAAGCGCGCCCCTGAGGAATGGAAACCGTCGCGAATGACGGCAGACGCGGCGCAGGGCGTTGAATTATCTCTTCCCGACGCGCTATTGGGCTTCCTTAGACCATATTTGGACGCGACGGAAGACGCCTCCATGGCCCCATGCTCCGGAGTCCGCAGTCCCGTGCCCCTGCCTTTCGGCCATATCTTATCTCAATACCGTCCCCTGCTGATCCAGCTCGCCACCTTTCTCGGGGTCGGGTTCACGGCGCTGTTCTTCCATTTCCTGGTGTTGAGCGCGCTGGTGGAATGGGAGGTGGTGGGGCCGGTCTCCGCCTCGCTGGTGGGATTCGTGGTGGGCAGCTGCGTGACCTATACGCTCAACAGCCGCTTCACCTTCAAGTCCACCCGCTCCCATGCCGGCGCGATGCCGCGCTATTTCGCGGTCGCGGGCGTGGCGTTCGTGCTGAACGGGGTGCTGATGGACGTGTTCGTGCACCGGCTCGGCGTGTTCTATCTGCTGGCACAATTCCTCACCAGCGCGCTGGTGCTGTGCTGGACCTTCACCGGCTACCGGGTGTGGGCGTTCGCGGAGAAACGCCCGCGACCGGAAGCAAGCTGACCTTGCCTCAGCGGGTCGCGAGAAACGCCATGCGGGCCTGGTTGTGCCCCACGTTCGGCCGATGGCGCGTGGCGGCGAAGCCGGCGGCCTTCAGCATGGCGAGCACATCGGCTTCCTCATAGGTGGCGAGCCCAAGATCGGCCCGCAGCTTGCGATAGGGCGAAACCGCCGTGCGGGCGAGACCCAGGACGGCGGCGAAGAAGAATCCTTCCCGTGCCGCGAAGGAGAGCAGCGCCGCCGCATCGCGCGCCGCGCCGACGCCGGGGGGAATCACATCCGCCAGCAGCAGCCTGCCGCCGGGTGCCAGCAGGCGGTGAAACAGCGCGAGCAGCCCTTCGAGCTGGGCGCGGGAAAGATATTGCACCAACGAATTGACGATCACGAGGTCAAAGCTCCCGTCCGGCAACGCCTCCACCGCCTCGATCGACAGGACCGAGAGCGCGGAATCCGCTGATAAGCGCGCTTTCAGCTTTTCCCGCACGCTCGGCGCGGCGTCGCTCAAGGTGAGATGCGCGCAGGTTCGCGCCATGGCTTGCGCCGCCAGGGCTTCGCCGCAGCCATAATCGAGCACCCGCGCCGAAGGGCCAGGCACGAAGTACGCGAGATCCGCCACCAAGCGTTCATAATGCACGCTCTTGTGGCGCTCGTTCACATAGATCGCATTGGCGCCGTCCCAGAACGAAACCCAATCCATGCGCCCTATCCTCCACGCGCGCGGTGCGGTGGGCACGCGCGCCGCGTCGCGCCACACCGCGATCCGGTCCGCTTCGCGCGCCATGGTGCCCCGGCCGACAGCAAAATGCACGGGTGCCGTAACGGCGTTGTGATTTTGCATTCATTATGCATGAAAACGCGGCACCTGCCTCAAAGGCGGGCATTAAACGATGTGCCTATTTATGGGACGTCAGCCTCACGAACCCGAAGTTCCTTGCGCTGCAACATTTTTTCCGTGTGGCACAGCGGTTGCCTATGGACTGGCGGCAGACAGGAGACGCCATGTCATCACCTAAAGTGCAACTGCGCCTCAACGGCATCCGAAAGAGCTTTCCCGGAAAGCAGGGTCCCACCCAGGTGCTCGATGGCCTGACCTTCGACATCCACGAACGCGACTTCGTCAGCATCATCGGCCCCAGCGGCTGCGGCAAGACGACGGTGTTCAACATCATCGCCGGTCTCGTCGACCCAGACGAAGGCATGCTCATGTATCGCGGCCAGGAGGTGGACAGCCTGCGTGGCAAGGTCGGCTACATGATGCAGAAGGATCTGCTCTTCCCCTGGCGCACGGTGCTGGACAACGTCCTGCTCGGGCTGGAGACGAAGGGCGTCGATCCGCGCCAGGCCATGGATACGGCCCGCGAATATCTGTCCACCTTCGGCCTGTCGGGCTTCGAGAACGCCTATCCCAAGATGCTCTCGGGCGGCATGCGCCAGCGCGTGGCGCTGATCCGCACCCTGGTGCTGGACCCCGACATCCTGCTCCTGGACGAGCCGTTCTCCGCGCTCGACTACCAGACCCGCCTCTATCTGGAAGGCATCCTGATGGAAGCGGTGGAGACCTTCCACAAGACCGTGATTCTCGTCACCCACGACATCGACGAGGCGGTCGCGCTCTCCAAGCGCGTGGTCGTGCTCAGCCAGCGCCCGGCCCGGGTGAAGGCGGTTCACGATATCGCGCTCAACGAGCATTCCCCCATCGCAGCGCGCAGCGACCCGCGTTTCTCGGGCTATTTCAACACGCTGTGTGCGGAACTCGATATTCAGACCAGGGCGAGCGCATGACTGAGATGGCTCAACTCGCAAAAACCAGCGTCCGCAGGCACCTGCGTGCCAGCAAGCGGCGCAATGTCTTCGATTCCACGGCCGGCCGCAGCGCGCTGCAGATCCTGGCCGTCGTCGCCTTCTTCCTGCTCTGGGAAATGGCGGTGCGGATGGAATGGCTCAATGCCTTCCTCGTGGGACAGCCGAGCGGCGTGCTGCACGTGCTGGTCTCGATGGTCGCCGACGGCTCGCTGTTCGTCGACACCGGCTATACGGTGTTCGAGGCGATCCTCGGCTTTGCCTTCGGCACCGTGATCGGCTCGGTGATCGGGCTGACGCTCTGGTATTCGGCCTTCGTCGCCCGCTTGGTGGAGCCGTTCATCGCAGCCATCAATTCGGTGCCGAAGATCGCGCTCGCGCCGATCATCATCCTGTGGTTCGGCACCGGGCTGACATCCAAGGTGGCGCTCGCCATCTCGCTCACCTCCATCGTCGCGCTCATCACCGCCTATCAGGCGGCGAAGGACGCGGACAAGGATCTGCAAGCGCTGCTGTTCTCCATGGGCGCCAGCAAGCACCAGATCTTCAAGCGGGTGATCACGCCGTCCACGTTGCCGGCCATCATCGCCACCTTCCGCATCAATATCGGCTTCGCGCTGGTGGGTGCCGTGGTGGGCGAATTCATCTCCTCCCAGCACGGCCTCGGCCATGTGATCTATGTCGCCTCAAGCCTGTATGACCTCAATACAGTCTGGGCTGGCCTGTTCACGCTGATGCTGGTGGGCTTCATCTTCTACCACATGGTCGAAATCACCGAACAGCGCCTGCTTCCCTGGAAGCAACAGATGGGCGGTTCCCAGATCAACGTTTGACCTCTTCCTTCAGGAGATACGCCGACATGACATTTTTGCCGAAACTGGGCGCCTTTTCCCTCGCCCTTGCGCTTTCCTCCGCCGCGCTCGCTCCGGCCTCCGCCGTGGAAATGAAGAAGGCCACCATTTCCCAGGCCTTCCAGTCCATGCTCTATCTCCCGCTCTACGTGGCCATGGACGAGGGCTTCTTCGAAAAGCAGGGCCTTGATCTCTCCAAGGAAAGCGCCGGCTCGGGCTCGGTCGCCCTCTCGGCCGTGATCTCGAAGAGCGCGCAATTCTCCCTGCACGGCCCGGAATGGACGGCGATCGCCGCTTCCAAGGGCGCGCCGGTGAACACCATCGCCAATGTGGTGAATGGTGCCGCCGTGTGGATCGCCGCGACGCCCGACTTCAAGTTCGACAGCGTCAAGGACCTGAAGGGCCAGAAGATCGTCACCGGCTTGATGCCCACCACCAGCACCTCGCTGCTCATCAAGCTGATGAAGGAAAACGGCATGGATGCCAATAAGGACGTGGAGATGATCCAGGTTCCGCTCGGCACCGAGCCCGGTCCCTTCGTCGCCGGCCAGGCCAAGGTCGCGGTCATGTACGAACCCGGCCTCGACCAGGTGGTGGCCAAGGGCATGAAGGTCGTGCTCGGCTTTCCCAAGCTGTACGGCCCCTATGCGTTCTCCACCATCACCGCCCGCACCGATGTCGATCCCGATCTCGCCCAGCGCCTGACCAACGGCCTGGAGATGGCGGTTCGCTTCATGCACAAGAATGAGGCCCGCACCATCGAGATCGCGCAGAAGGAATTCCCGAAGCTTGATCCCGATGTGGTCGCCGCCGCCACCAAGCGCATGCTGGCTGACAACGTCTATCCCACCAGCGTCGACATTACCCCGGCCGCGCTGACCCTCGCGCTCGACACCCAGATCGCGCTCGGCAATCTCTCCGGCCAGCCCGACTACAAGACCTTCGTGCCGCGCACCTATATGGACAAGGCCATGGCCATGCCCACGAACTGACGCGCAGACTTTCGTGCGTCAGGGGGCTTCGGCGGGGTTCTCACCCTTCGCCGCCGGAGCCCCGCTTCACGGACCTCGCTTCACGGACCTCGACCCGGGACCGGCACATCTCGGCCATGGCGCCGCGCCACCGGTGCGCCCTTCCAAAGGAAGGTAACCCACCCGCGCCGCGCATGGCGTGGTCCCGCCCGCCCGGACGATGCGTCCCGCCTGCATTCCTCCCGCTCCGGACCTTCCCATGACCGCCCTCAAGACCAGCGCCGGCGTGCTCGACATCGTGCGCGCCCTGGCCGCAGGCGAAGCTTTGCCCCAGGATCTGATCGCCGCCAGCCATGCGCGCGCGCGCGCCCTGGAAGGTGAGCTTCGTGCCTTCGCCCATCTCCCCGCCGAAGCGCCTTCCGCGACACAGGGCGCGACCTCTGGCGCCGGGCCGCTCACCGGCGTCGCGGTCGGCGTGAAGGACCTCATCGCCACCGCCGACATGCCCACCACCTATGGCTCGGCCGTCTATGCGGACCATCAGCCGGCGGAGGACGCGTATGTGGTTGGCCGCCTGAAGGATCTCGGCGCGACGATCCTCGGCAAGACCATCACCACCGAATTCGCCTGGCGCGAGCCCGGCCCTACCCGCAATCCCTGGAATCTCGGCCACACGCCCGGCGGCTCCTCCTCGGGCTCGGCGGCCTCGGTCGCCAGCGGCTCGGTGCAGGTGGCGCTGGGCACCCAGACCCTGGGCTCGATCCTGCGCCCTGCCGCCTATTGCGGCGTGGTCGGGCTAAAGCCGAGCCATGGCACCATCGCCCTCAAGGGCGTGCACGATCTCTCCCAATCTCTGGACCATCTCGGCCTGTTCGCCCGCAGCGTGGACGATGCCGCCTTCGTGCTGTCACTGCTGGCGGGTGGGCCCGGCACCGCGCGGCGCACGATTTTCCCGTTCGGCGTCGCTGGCGTCACGCCCTTCCCGGCGCCGCGCATCGCTTGGCTTCGCCCGGCCGGTGCGCCGGCGCTGGAGGACAGCCAGATCGCGCTCATGGAGATGGCGGCGGCGCGGTTCGCCGGTTCGGGCGCCACGGTGCAGGCGGTGACGCTGCCGGAGGCGTTCGCCGAGTTGCCGGCGATTTCCGCGACCGTGTGCGGCGCTGAGGGTGCGGCCAATTTCGGTGATCTGGTGGCCCGTTTCCCGGACAAGACCTCCGCCCGCCTGCAAGCGCTGGTGGAGCGGGGCGCCGCGATCACGGCCACCGATTATCTTGCTGCCCGCGCGGCGCAATTGGCGCTACGGGCGGAGTTCACGCGCGTGCTCGCGGGCTTCGATGCTCTGCTGACCGCGCCGGCGACGGGAGAAGCCCCCGAGGGGCTTGGCGAAACCGGCGATCCCGGCCTGTGCGTGCCGTGGACCACGATCGGCGTGCCTGCCATCGCTTTGCCGGCAGGAACCGGGCCGCGCGGCCTGCCGCTCGGCATCCAGCTGGTGGCGCCGTTCGGCGAGGACGTGAAGCTGCTGCGCGTCGCGAAATGGTGCGAGACCGCGCTCGCCTACCCCTCGCGGATCGCGCCGGGCGCCTGAAATCATCGCAAGTCGGGGGGCTTGCGGTGGACTGGCGGCTGGCAGTGGCGACCTTTTTTCCACTGTCAGCCGCTGATCTTTGCTGAACGCGCAGGTGAAGCGCGCCAGCTCACCGGCCGGCGGCGAACGCGATACCCAGCTCCACCTGATTGATGGCGCCATCCACCAGCTCGATGGCGCGGTCGCGATGTCCGCCCTTATTGGGCTCGGCTTGGACCAAATTGGCGCGCGCCGCCCGCAGCGAGGCGAGCGCGGCGTCCATGAACGGCTGGTTGGCGCGCGCCGTGGACATCAGCGCATTTGCACCAAGCGTGCAGGCGATGCCCAAGGTGAAGGCGAGCACGAGTGTGCGACGGGACGACTTGCGCTCCGGCATCTTGGCTTTAGACATGACAGGTCTCCGTTGACGCCGCCCCAGCCCTCCCGGCGGATCCGCGGCCTTAGCGACTTACCAGCGATAATTCACCCAGAACAGACCGACAATCGGTTTCAGCGCGCGGATATTGGGATCGGACGACAGGAATATTTTCGGCCCGGAAACCTTCGCCTGCCCGCCGTTCGAGGCTTCCGCCGTCAGCGCGAACTGCACGCCCAGCCGGCACGGGCCGGGCATGTTGCCGAGCGCGCCCTTCTGCCAGTCCACCACCACGCCGCCGGCATTGCCGCCGAAGCCCTGGATGCGGAACGGGCGCCCGTTCGCCCGCTCGACATCGGCCAGCGAGGCGCCGATGCGCACGCCGGCGACGCTCCAGGCGCTTTCCTCGGTGAAGGCGGCGCGGGTCGGCACGGTGTAGCCGAGCCCGTCGGCCCAGGCGATATCGACCCGAAGCTTTGAATCGCCCGCCAGCAGCACCGAGCCGGGGCCGGTGGAGCCGTCCGGCTCCTGCACATCTGCGCGGGTGATGGCCTGCGCGCCGAAATCGGCGATCAGATTGACTTCCGTGGTGGTGGGCGCCCAGGGTCCGCTGCATTGGAACACGCGCGGCCCGGCGGTCGGCGCAGGAATGCCGACAACCGTTTCCGAAACGCTGTCGAACGGCCCGGTCTCCACCACGGCGCCCGTGCCCCAGCTCGGCCCCGGCGCCTGGCATCCGGCCACGACGCCCGCGAGCGCCAATCCCGCAAGGGCAAAGATGGGCCGACCGAGCCCTTCGAAACACGCCGCCATCCCCGAGCCTCCCGTGTAAAAGCCTTTCATATCCGAGAGTTCGCCCGGCCACCAGGGTACCCCTGTCATACGGTATTCATCTGTGGTGCGCATCTGTGCGGGGATCGCGGGGGATTGCTCATGAACGATATGCATATGCCGAACCCATCGGCACCGGCGGTGGAAGCCCGTTCCGTTCAGGAATATATCGATGAGCGCCCGCTGTGGCGTGACGGGACGGAAGTTTCCGTAACGCCCATGACGGCCATGCAATGGCGCATTTGGGGGCTCGCGGCGGCGGGAAAATTCTTCGAGGGTCTGGTCGTGTTCATGACCGGCGTCGCCATGCCGCTGATGGCGGTGGAATTCTCCATGGGCGCGTTCGAGCACGGCCTGGTCGGCGCGGCGAGCCTGTTCGGCATCCTGATCGGCGCCCTGTTCCTCGGCGGCCTTGCGGACCAGTTCGGCCGAAAACTGATGTTCATCGCCGAGATGGCGCTGTTCATCCTGTTCCTGGTGCTGCTGTCTGTGGCGCCGAATTTCTATTGGATGGTGTTCTTCCTGTTCGGCGTGGGCGTGGCGCTGGGATGCGATTATCCCACCGCCCATCTGGTGATTTCGGAAAGCATTCCCTCCAGCGCGCGCGGCCGCCTGGTGCTCAGCGCCTTCGGCTTCCAGGCGGTGGGCGCCCTGGTGGGTACCGGCGTCGGCTATCTCATCCTCACCTTCGCCCCGGAACTTGCGGCGTGGCGGATGATGTATGCCACCGCCATCATTCCCGCCGTCATCGTGCTAGTCGGGCGCTTCTACGTGACCGAGAGCGGCCATTGGCTGGCGGCCCACGGCCGCATGGCGGAAGCCGAGCGCGAAGTCCACAAGCTGCTCAAGCGCAAGCCGGACTACCCTAAGGAAATCAAGCTCAAGGCGCGCCATCCCCACGCCCATCCGCACCACGAGCGCAACCTGTGGGCCCTGTTCAAGGCGAAGAACCTGCGCGCCACCATCCTCGCCTCCGTGCCCTGGTTCCTCCAGGATCTCGGCACCTATGGCATCGGCATCTTCACCCCCACCATCCTCGCCGCCGCCATCGGCTCGCATGCCAGCGTGAACCACGACCTCACCGACATCATCGCCAGCGACATGCTGGCGGCGGAGGGCGCGGCCTTCATCGACCTGCTGCTGATCGTCGGAATCTGCGCCGCCGTCATGCTGGCGGACAAGGTCGGGCGCATCCCGCTCCAGGTGTTCGGCTTCATCGGCTGCGCGGCGGGGCTGCTGATTGCCTCTTTCTCCGTGGACTATACCGGCGGGGCGCAGATCTTCCTGATCTATACCGGCTTCATGCTGTTCAATTTCATGACCAACATGGGACCGAACGCGCAGACCTACCTTCTCGCCGGCGAGGTATTTCCCACCCACATCCGCGGGCGCGGCGCGGGATTTGCGGCCGCCTTCGCCAAGATCGGCGCGGTGCTCACCGCCTTCCTGTTCCCGATCCTGCTGCTGGACCTCGGCACCAAGCCGCTGCTCTATATCCTGGTCGCAACCTCGCTGCTGGGCGCCTGGATCACCTGGCAGTTCCGCATCGAGACCACCGGCGTCAAGCTGGACGATATCGGCATCTGACCGGCACCGCCCGCGCGCAGACCGCGCGGGCCGCCGGGGACGGGCGAGCCACGCTCAGGCGAAGCGGTCGCCGACCACCTGCCAGTTCACACGATCCTTCAGCACCGCTTCCACATGGGCAGTGCGCCTGTTCTCATAGTCGAGATAATAGGCGTGCTCCCACACATCGATGCCGAGCAACACCTTCTTGCCGTCGGGTAGCGGGTTGGCGCCGTCCTTCAGGCCGAGCACGGCCAGGCGATCGCCGTCGCGCACCAGCCAGGCCCAGCCAGTGCCGAACACGCCGTCGCCGGTCTCGACCATCTTGCGGTTGAGCGCGTCGAGCGATTTGAAGTCCGCCTCGACGGCTTTCGCAAACGCCCCGGTAGGCGCGGCTGGGCCCCCCTTGAAGCTCGCCCAATACAGATCGTGGTTCCACGCCTGGGCGGCCTGGTTGAACATGGCGGTATCGCCCGCCTGCTTCGAGGCGACGACGATTTCCGAAAGCGTCATGTCGGCATAGGGCTTGCCGGTCGAGAGGGCATTGACCTTGTCGTAATAGCCCTTGGTGTGCTTGCCGTAGTGCAGGCCCACGGTGCGGGCCGAGATGGTGGGCGCCAGCGCGTCTTCCGCATAGGGCAGCGGAGGTATTACGAACGGCGCCGCCGCCCGCGCCACGTGGGGCATGAACACGCTGGCGGCGATCGCGGCGCTGCCGAGCACCAGCGCATCGCGGCGGGACAAGCCCGCGTCGGGCGCGGACGACTCCGGCGCGGAGGGCGCGGGCGCGGAGGGACTGAAGGAGGATGTCATGAAGCGTCTCCCGATAGTGCGCCCGATGCACCGCATTTCCTGCGGGCTCGGGCGGCCGCGAGGTTCAATCCCGCCCCGCAGGGATCATCGCCCCGGTGCCATGCCCGGCGCAACCGCCTCGCGTCTTAGTGACCCGGACGCTCCGAGACCGGCCCCGGCGTGGGGCGCGGGTCTGGTGCGCGCGCGGTTTTGCACGGATTCAATGGCTTCCCGCCACGCCCTCGGCTAGAAGGAGGCGCATTTTCATTTCGCGTCACGGCCGCGCGGGGCGGAGCCCTGTCGCAAAGGGTGCATGCCCGTGCCGTATCGCTACCCCATCCAGCGCTTCCCGAAGGAGGCGCCACACGGCGCTTGCGCCTCATCGAAAACAGGTTTCGCCTTTGGCTTTCTCGACCCCCTCCCCGTCCATTGCCCGCGCCCTCGCGGCCCGCGACTATAACGAGCCGACGCCCGTGCAGGCGGCCGTGCTCGCCCCTGAGACCGCCGGGCGCGATCTGCTGGTCTCGGCCCAGACCGGCTCCGGCAAGACCGTCGCCTACGGCCTTGCGATCGCCGAAACCCTGCTCGGGGAAGCCGAATTCTTTGGCGCCGCCGGCGCGCCGCAGGCGCTGATCGTGGCGCCCACGCGCGAACTCGCCCTGCAGGTGCACCGCGAGCTGGAATGGCTGTACGAGAACGCGCGGGCGCGCATCGTCGCCTGCGTCGGCGGCATGGACCCGCGCCGCGAACGCCGCCTGCTGTCCGACGGCGTGCACATCGTGGTCGGCACCCCCGGCCGTCTGCGCGACCATATCGAGCGCGGCGGGCTGGATCTCTCCGCCCTCCAGGTGGCGGTTTTGGACGAAGCAGACGAGATGCTCGACCTCGGCTTCCGCGAGGATCTGGAATTCATCCTCTCCGCCGCGCCGGAGACCCGCCGCAGCCTGCTGTTCTCCGCCACCCTGCCGCGCGGCATCGTCGCGCTCGCCAAGCGCTACCAGCACGATGCCATGCGCATCGAGGTGGCGAACACCCAGGGCGGGCATGCCGACATCGAATATCGCGCCGTGCGCATCGTGCCCAAGGAGATGGAGCACGCGGTGGTCAACCTGCTGCGCTATTTCGAATCCCCCTCGGCCATCGTGTTCTGCAACACCCGCGAGAGTGTGCGGCACCTACTCTCCACCTTGCAGGAGCGCGGCTTCGCCGGCGTCGGCCTCTCCGGCGAGATGGGCCAGAACGAACGCAACCAGGCGCTCCAGGCGCTGCGTGACGGGCGTGCGCGCGTCTGCGTCGCCACCGATGTCGCCGCGCGCGGCATTGATCTGCCCAATCTCGGCCTCGTCATCCATGCCGATCTGCCGCACGATTCAGAGAGCCTCCAGCATCGCTCCGGCCGCACCGGCCGCGCCGGCCGCAAGGGGGTAAGCGTGCTGCTCGTGCCGCCCTCGCGCCGCCGCCGGGCCGAGCAATTGCTTCACTTCGCCAATGTGGTGCCGCTCTGGAGCGGACCACCCAGCGCCGAGGACATCCGCCGGCTCGACCAGGAGCGCATGCTCGCCGATCCGCTGCTGAACGAGGAGCCCTCGCCCGAGGATCTGGTCCTCGCCCAGGCGATCCTCGCCGAGCGCTCGCCCGAGCAGGTCGCCGCCGCTCTCGCGCGGCTCTATCGCGATCGCCTGCCCGCGCCGGAAGATGTGCTCGACCCCGGCGAGGGCCGCAACGCCGTGCGCCTGCGCGATGCCGACCGCGAGGAGCGCCGCCCCGAGCGCGCGCCGCGCGAAAGCCGGGCCGGCGGCGCCGGTGGTCCCGGCGGGGAGAGTGTGTGGTTCCGCATGCCGGTGGGCCGGCGCAAGAATGCCGATCCCAAATGGCTGCTGCCGCTGATCTGCCGGCGCGGCGTCGTCACCAAGCAGGACATCGGCTCGATCCGCATCTTCGACAGCGAGACCGTGTTCGAGATCGCCGAGGACCTGGCCGAGAGTTTCCTGGCGAATGCCCGCGCCTCCGAAGGCGGGGATGTGCCCATCGAGCCCTTGACCGGCGATCCCGCACCCGCGGTGCGCCGGCCGAGCTTCAGCAAGTCCCGCAAGCCGGCCTACGACCCCGCCGCCATCGAGCGGCCCGCCGGCTCCGGCCGCACCGACGTGAAGGGCGCGTTCGGCAAGGCGCGCCCGCCGAAAGCGGCCGGCGCGAAATATCCCCCCAAGGCGCCGGGCGCCGGCAAGGGCGGCAAGGCCAAGCCGAACAAGGGCCGCTTGCGCGACTGAGCCGGGACGCGATTTTTTGCGCGCGCGGGCGAGGGGCATCGCGGACGGCGGGGACAACCGCCGCGCGCGTTCTAGCACGATGCGCGCGAGCCGCGGATCTGATGTCGCAGGCGGGCTGAAGTCTTTGAAGCGGAAGCCTTCATCGGCTACAGCAAAGCTTGCGGCAGGGGGCTGCCGCGCGGCGAAAATGCTCTCCCGCCCCGCCTGAAGGAATGCACGATGCAACGCCTTGCCCCGAAACGCCTAGTCCTGACCTGCGGCGTCCTGATCTGCGGCGCCTTGCTCTTCACCGCCGCGCCCGCCTTCGCCGACCGCGCACCCACCGATGCCGAGCGCGCCAA
The DNA here is from genome assembly GCF_043195105.2 of Roseixanthobacter finlandensis. Classification (NCBI taxonomy): domain Bacteria; kingdom Pseudomonadati; phylum Pseudomonadota; class Alphaproteobacteria; order Hyphomicrobiales; family Xanthobacteraceae; genus Roseixanthobacter; species Roseixanthobacter finlandensis. Next base: position 3,164,652 of record NZ_CM195536.1, read on the forward strand.
GGTTGTGGCGGCGATGGAAGCGGAAGGCTGCACCGAGGGCTTCATCAAGGTCGACGACGGCATTTTCGAAGTGGACAATGCCAAGTGCCGCGATGGGCACATCTACGACCTGAAGTTTGATCCCGCCTTCAAGCTGATCGACAAGGACTTGGAGCACTGAGGCGGCGCGCGGGGCGATGTCGCACCGGCGTGATCAAATGGCCGATGCGTGACGCATATTGGCCATTGGTATAAGGCGCGGCCTCACCTTCGCCATACAGATGTTGCGGTTTCGTGCGTCGCAACACTGGAAACGCACGCTTTGATTCGTCGTCCCCTCCCCTTTTGCGCGCTCCCCCTGCTGGCCCTTGCGGTGCTGGGCACGAGCGGCGCCCGCGCGGCTTCCCACAGCCGCCAGACCTTCACCAGCGGCGTGCACGACAAGGAGATGCTCTCGCTCGCGCCCGGCACACGCATGGAGCAGCGCTGCAACGCCCGCGCCATGGGCGAGATCAGCCGTGCGCGCAAGGATCTGCATCCCGACGAGCTGGTGGCCTATGCCTTCGGCGACACGCAGGTGTCCGGCACCGCCATCAAGGCGCCGGGCGCGGCGGTGCGCAGCGGCGAGACCTGGTATCGCCTTTCCTATTCCTGCCGCACCAGCGCCGACGGCATGAGCGTGCTCTCGTTCGATTATACGCTGGGCAATGCGGTGCCGAAGAAGGATTGGACCGCCCATTATCTCGTGCCGTGAGCACGCCGCGCAGGCCGCACGCACTCAGAACGAGCCGACCGCGACCCCGTCCCGGCCGTCGGCCTTCACCTGATAGAGCGCGCGATCGGCGCTCTCCAGCGTCGCCTGCGGGTTCGCCACGCCCGGCGTTCCCTCTGCGACGCCGATGCTGCAGGTAAGCCGCACCTCACGACCCTCATGCACGAAGGGGTGCTCCGCCAGGGCGCTGGCGATGTCGAGACCGACCAGGCGGGCCTCCGCGGCCACGGTCTCCGGCATCAGGATGCAGAATTCATCGCCCCCGAGCCGGGCCAGAAGATCGGTCTGGCGGATGCGGCTCGCGGCAATCGTGGCGAAATGGACGAGACTGCGGTCACCGGCACCGTGGCCGAAACGGTCGTTGACCTGTTTGAAATTGTCCAGGTCCAGCAACAGCAGCACATAGGACCGGGCGGTCCGCAGCGTGCGCGCGTGCTCAAAGGCGATCTGTTCCTCGAACTTGCGGCGGTTCCAAACGCCGGTGAGTGCATCGACCTGCGCCAGCACTGCGACCTCGCCGCGCAATTGGTCGATGGTCATCACCGCGAAGCCGAAATTCCACAGGATGCCGCTGAAGATCACGCCGAGCATGGTGAGGGCGGCGATCTGGCCGAAATCGGTGAACGGCGCGCGGCCGGAGAGGCTCCACAGATTGATCAGCATCACGGTCCCATGGCCGGCGAGCCCGATGAAGATCCCGCCGCATGTGATGGCACTCCCCACCGTCCGGCGGCCGCCGGACATCAGGAACACGACGCTGAGGGCCATGGGGAGCGACTGGGCCACGGCATAGACGAGGGCCAGGGCGATGCCGCTGCCGAAGGCGAGGACCATGGCGACAACGCTGGCAGCCGTGGCGAGCACGACGAGGCTCCATCCGCCGGGCCGGCCATGGAAGCGCCAGGCGCCCAGCCACAACAGCCAGAAGCCGGCGACGATCATGCCATTGCCGCCCACGGCGGGCAGCATGGAGGCGGTCATGTGCTGGAACGGCAAGGCGAGCCCGCCAGCGGTGATCAGCCCGCAACCGCCGAGCCACAGGCGCGCGGCGTGAAAGGTGGCATATTCGAAGGCGATGGCGGCCCAGACGATGGAAAGGGCGATGGATACCAGGATGATCACGCAATAGAGCGTGAGGAAGTGCAACTCCATGAGGGAACCCGCCTGCCCGGCCGCGCCTTCCGGCAAAAGGCCAGCCGTAAGCTATAGCGGAAACCGCATCGAGATTGAATGCCGCCCATTATCTCGTTCCGTGACAATGGGCCGGCCTGGCGCAGACCCACGCAGGCCGCACGCACATCACCCTGCGCTGCCAAGTGCTGCGATCGCGCTATTGCGCCGCCGCCTGCGTCACGGGCGGGGAACCGCCGGCGCCCTTGTCGGTCCATTCCGGGGGCAACCCGACGGCGCCGCTGAGAAGCCCGCCGACCCCCTGCTCGCGTCCGAACACCGCGCAGGCCGAATATTTCGGCGCGCCGCCCGCCAGCGACTGGAGCCGCTCCATGGAGGGCGGGCCGGACAGATTCTTGAACGGGTTTTCCCCGGTCACCAGAAGCTTGCTGAAATCGTCGCCGAAGGCGCTGGCCAGTTCGTAGGCATCGCCCGAGCTGGAGACCCGCGCCGAGCCCGACAGGAAATTGGCGCCCCGCCCCCACACCATGGCCGCCTCCTGCGCGCCGCCGGAGCCGCGCGCCTCGGCCTCCATGGACAGGCTGCCGAGGCCGATGGGAAGCCGCGGCGTGGGCACCGGAATGCCCGGCAACAGGATGGATTTCGCCACCGAGGCGATCTTTGTGGCCGCGACCGCGGCTTCGTTCGTCGCCGCCATGTTGGTGACCACGGCATGGACCGTGAGATCCGCGGGTTCGGCGGCATCGACCACCTGGAAGCGTTCGCTGAGCCCGGCGCAGAGCGAGCGATCCACCGCATTGGCGACCAGCTTGCGCTGATCCTCTGAAATCGTGTCGTGCGAGGCGGCCCCGGCGAAGACGGTCGGCACGATGCGCACGGTTTTCGCCGCGAGCACGGCGTCCTTGCTGATGCGCAGCTTCGACTTGGCCAGCAGGCCGTCCGCCTGGGTCAAATCGGAATAAGAGGCGAGCGACCCGCCTTCATCCAGGGGCGCCATTGCGCAACCGGCGGTGAAAAATGGCATGAGAACCATGCCGATGAACCTGCGTCCCCTACAAGGCTCTGCCACCCCGTCCTCGATCCGAACGCCCCCAGGCCGCGCGGCGAGCGGTCTCGCAGCGATTCCCATGGGTCAGGGAAGCTTTTAAATGCGGCGTATCTTTGTGCCGCGCGCGCGGCGACGCTTAAGAATTGCGAAACCAGCCGGGACGCTCCGCCCCTGTCTCAGGCGCGCCTATTTATCGGGCGCCTATTCCTCGGGTTCTGTGGTGAACATCAGGGGATAGCCCTTGGCGCGGGCGGCATCCGAGGCGCGGGCGGACTTGGTTTCCGCCACATCGCGCGGAAACACCGCCACCACGCAGGCGCCGCGCCGGTGGGCGGTGAGCATGACGCCGAGCGCCTGGGGCTCGTTCATGCCGAACTCGGCTTTCAGCAGCATCACCACGAATTCGCGCGGCGTGTAATCGTCATTGAGCAGGATCACCTTATGCAGGCGCGGCCGCGCGAGCTTGGGGCGCGTCTCGTCCTTCGGCCGTTCGATGGTCGAGGGTTTGTCGGCGGCGCTGAAGAGTTCGCTCATGGTGCGGCCCGCATCTGCTGGAGGTCCCGGCCCATGGGCGGGCTTTTACCGCAGGTGCGGGGGTGGGGCAAGGGGTGGGGCAAGGGGGTGGGAGACAGCAAGGAGTTAGGCCTCATCGATAAAGCCTTCGCTCAGAAACTGTTATGAGGCGCCATTCTTCGCGCCTCATCGGCTTTCTTTCGTCAACTCTTTAGGTAAAAACTACTTTGAACGCGCTACATTGCGAAGCGATCAGACAAATCGCTTAGCACAAAAATGAATAAAATTAGATATAATCGCCGCAGATTAGAGCAAAATTACATAATGATGGACAATTATCGTAGAGTTTATGGAGAATTAAATGATCAAAGATGACGAATACCTGGAGAGAATAGTTGCTGGAATACACGCAATTACAACAGATGGAGCGGAAGTATTATGGAATGAAATTATTAACGGCCGACAATTTGATGTAACCATTCGATTCAAGATCGGCACGTTGCGATATCTTGTTTTAGTAGAAGTAAAAAATCGAAAACGGAAGGCTGCAGCCTCCGATTTAGAAGCATTTGCCTTAAAGGCGCGTGATCATAATGCCAACAAATCCGTTTTCGTAACTGCATCTGGATTTCAAGAAGGCGCAATTACCGTAGCAAAACGACACGCTGTAGACATATTTACGGTTACGTTTGATGATTCAAAGCCGACATTTCCCGCAGAAGCAAATTTTATAATCGTGAATCAAAAAAATTCCCCAGAAAATACACAGCCAATACTCGAATTTGGAGAAAAAATACTTGTCGCTCAAATCGAAGACGCCGAACTAATATATATCGACGGAAAACATTTTCATATGCCGAACGAATCATCGCAAATGCAATATTATTGCAAAAATACAAAACTAGAAAATGGATTAGACATCGAACGCCTGTTAAAAGAATTAAATATTGATGATATTGAATTAGAAAAGACTATAACGCGGGATATAAAAATCACTCCGCCATCATATATAACCCCACCAGATAAATATTTTATCCCAACTGGAATTATTAAAGAAATAAAACTAAAAATAACAGGGCGAATTGGACGCACTATAAAGGGAAATGTATTAATTGAGCCGAGCACTTTTTCTCTTCCAATATTATATAAAAACGTCATAACTGGAGAAAAATATGTATTTGATATAAGCCAACTTCCATTGGGGGACAATCGTGTCTCAGTTGGATCATTTTACTTTATATCACATCCGCTGATGTATTATTATTGCGACTCAATTAATAACGAATTAATTAGATGGCATTTAATCGAAAGCTTTCAAAATGGACAAAAGATAACTGGTACATTTAAGCAAGATATAATCTATTCCAAACACTATATTAAAGTCTCAGACAAAAAAATAATAGAGAGACTTGAAGGTCGGCTTTTTGATTTCATTAAAAATTCAAATAAAAATAAATAATACGAAATTATATTCAGATATCAAATCTGAACGAAAGTATCATCATAAATTATAATTCATCCTCATCTTATTCCCTCACTTCCGCCGCCCCCCTTGCGATACCCCTTCGTTCTCGGATCGAGGTGCGGGCCCGGCTTGTAGTCGAGGGCGGAGAGGGGTTCGGCGCGGTCGGTGCCGGGGCCCATGTCGTCGAGCGTCGGCTTCGCCATGCGGGAGCCGCCGATTTCACCTCTCCCCCACGGGGAGAGGTCGGCCGCGCAGCGGACGGGTGAGGGGCTGAGCCTTTCACGAATTCAAGGTTCGTCGAACCGACGGCGTGCCCCCTCTCCCCAGCCCTCTCCCCCTCGGGGAGAGGGAGAAGGCCTTTGTGTCGAGCCCTCAGCCCGTCTCCGGCCTCTCGCTCACTTCCTCCGCCCGCCCTTGCGATACCCCTTCGTTCCCGGATCGGGACGGGGCCCCGGCTTGTAGTCGAGGGCGGAGAGGGGTTCGGCGCGGTCGGTGCCGGGGCCCATGTCGTCGAGCGTCGGCTTCGCCACGCGGGAGCTGGCGCGGGGGGCGTAGAGGGGGAGTTCGTCGGGGGAACGGTCGCGCGCGGTCGGGGCCGGCTTCACCCGGCCCTCGGGGGCGGTCGGGGGCGGCGCCTCGGGCGCAGACACATTGGGCGCAGGGGCAGCGGGCGCAGGCGCGTGGCCGCTGCCGGTGTCGGATTTCGCCCGCCCCGTGATCTTGCGACTGCCCCGGCCGGATGACCCCGCAGACGCGCCCGCTGAAGATCCCGCCGCCTTGGGCGGCTGGTTGGCGGCGCGGCCGTATTTGCGCTCGCCCCTGAACCCGCCGGTCTTGTCGTCCACCGCCTCCTGCCGCGCCATGGGATCGTCGGAAACCGCAAGCTCGGTGGCCTGAAGCCGCTTGATCTCGTCGCGCAAACGGGCGGCGGTCTCGAAATCGAGGTCGGCGGCGGCGGCGCGCATGCGCTTTTCCAGGTCCGCCATCACCGCCTTGAGATTGTGCCCGAAGGCCGCCCCCTCTTCCGCAAGGCCGGCATCCACCTGCACATGGTCGCGCTCATAGACCGAGTTGAGGATATCGCCGATGGCCTTCTTCACGCTCTCGGGCGTGATGCCGTGCTCGGTATTATAAGCCACCTGCTTCTCGCGCCGGCGGGTGGTCTCCGCCATGGCGCGCTGCATGGAGCCGGTTTCGTGATCGGCGTAGAGGATGACGCGGCCATCCACATTGCGGGCGGCGCGGCCGATGGTCTGCACCAGGGAGGTTTCCGAGCGCAGAAACCCTTCCTTGTCGGCATCGAGAATGGCCACCAGCCCGCACTCGGGAATATCCAGCCCCTCGCGCAGCAGATTGATGCCGATCAGCACGTCGAACGCGCCGAGCCGCAGGTCGCGGATGATCTCGATGCGCTCGATGGTGTCGATATCCGAATGCATGTAGCGCACGCGGATGCCGTTTTCGTGGAGATATTCGGTGAGGTCCTCGGCCATGCGCTTGGTGAGCACGGTGACGAGGGTGCGATAGCCCTGCGCCGCCACGGCCCGCACCTCGCCGAGGAGGTCATCCACCTGGGTGCGCGCGGGGCGGATTTCCACCGGCGGGTCGATGAGGCCGGTGGGGCGGATCACCTGTTCCACGAACACGCCGCCGGTGCGGTCCATCTCCCACGGGCCGGGGGTGGCGGAGACATGCACGGTCTGCGGGCGCATGGCCTCCCATTCCTCGAACCGCAGCGGCCGGTTGTCCATGCAGCTCGGCAGGCGGAAGCCGTATTCCGCCAGCGTCGCCTTGCGGCGAAAGTCGCCGCGATACATGGCGCCGATCTGCGGAATGGTCACATGGCTCTCGTCGATGAAGACGAGGGCATTGTCGGGCACATATTCGAACAGGGTCGGCGGTGGCTCGCCGGGCTTCCTGCCGGTGAGCCAGCGGGAATAATTCTCGATGCCCGCGCAGGCGCCGGTGGCCTCCATCATCTCCAGATCGTAGCGGGTGCGCTGTTCCAGCCGCTGGGCCTCCAGCAGGCGGCCCATCTTGTACAATTCGTCGAGCCGGGTCTTCAGCTCGGCCTTGATGCCGGAAATGGCCTGGATCAGCGTCGGGCGCGGGGTGACGTAATGGGAGGAGGCGTAGACCTTGATCGACTTCATGTCGCCGGTCTTGTGGCCGGTGAGCGGGTCGAACTCGGCGATGCTCTCCACCTCGTCGCCGAACAGCGACACCCGCCAGGCGCGATCCTCGTAATGGGCGGGGAATATCTCGATATTGTCGCCGCGCACCCGGAAGGTGCCGCGCGCGAAATCGGACTGGATGCGCTTGTATTGCAGGGCGACAAGATCGGCGATGAGCTGGCGCTGGTTGATGCGCTCCCCCACCTCCAGCTTGAAGGTCATGGAGGAATAGGTCTCCACCGAGCCGATACCATAAATGCAGGAGACCGAGGCGACGATGATCACGTCGTCGCGCTCCAGCAGTGCGCGGGTGGCCGAATGGCGCATCCGGTCGATCTGCTCGTTCACCGAGGATTCCTTCTCGATGTACGTGTCGGTCCGGGGCACATAGGCTTCGGGCTGGTAATAATCGTAATAGGAAACGAAATATTCCACCGAATTATCGGGGAAGAAACTCTTGAACTCGCCGTAGAGCTGGGCCGCGAGCGTCTTGTTCGGCGCCAATATGATGGCGGGACGCTGAAGCTCCTCGATCACCTTGGCCATGGTGAAGGTCTTGCCGGAACCCGTCACCCCGAGCAGAACCTGGTCGCGCTCATGGGCGCGCGCCTGGGCCACCAGTTCGGCGATGGCCGCCGGCTGGTCGCCGGCCGGCTCGAACTCGCTCTTGATCACGAGGGGAACGCCGCCCTCGCTCTTGTCCGGGCGGGGCGGGCGATGGGGCGTCCAGGTCTGGCCGGTGACCTCGGGCCGCCCCTCCACGATCAGCCGCGAGAGCGCCGCGACCGTCGCCGAGGCGCCAGCGGATTCGAAATCGCCGCTCATGTCTCCCGGTGCGAGGCCGAGCGACTTCGCAACTTCAGGATCAAGGGGTTGGGAGGGCGCAGGCTCGAAATGACGCTGCGAGCGCTCACCAAGTTTGCCGGGTCGGGATGCTTTGGCCATGGCGCCAATATGGGGTGCATCGGCGCCGGAGAAAAGGTGGTCCCAGCGCGGGATCGCGACCGGGCGCGGCGGATCAGGGCCGCCCCGCCTGCTCCAGTTCCTGCGCCCTTTGCTGGGTCAGCACGCGCCGGCATTCGGCGCCCTCCACACGGGCGATGGTGCCCTCGCCATTGACGTAGAAGGCGCAGTCCGCGTCGCGGAAGGCGGTCCAGGCCTTCTGCGACGCCTTCAGCCGCTCCTGCTGCGGGGTGGTCTGCTGGGCGGAAAGGGCCTTGAGGGCGGTCTCAAGGCGGGCCTCCCACCCTTCCGTGAGCTTGGTGATGCAGCGTACGATTTCCGGCGTCGTGTCCTGGTCGCAGCTTTTGTATTCGCCGGAATACCAGGCATTCGGCTCCGCCGCGCGCGCCGGCAGCGCCGCCGCCACCAGCATCAGGCAACCGAGCAGCGCCGCGCGACGCCGAGCGCCGGCTCGAAGGGACCCACACACCGCTCCGCGAGCTTCACCCATCCGCGCCTCCCGATCCCACGTCCTGCGCCGCGATCCTGTCCCCGCCGCGCGAGTCGCGCGCCGGATCCGCCCACGATGCCCATGCGACGCGCAAAATCAACGTCCCCTTCCGGCACGAGGGCTCCGCGCCCGGTGCCGATTCAACCCGGCGGCAGGCCGCCCGGAACGGTGGCGCGGAACTGGCTCATCACGCTCGCTTCCAGGATATTGTAGCGATTGCGCGCGTCCGAGAGGTTCCACCGCTCGCGGTCGAGGTCGTTGCGGATGGTGTTGCGGTTGCGCTGCTGGTTCTGCTTCGTGAAGTAGCAATTGGGATCGTTCACGCACGGCTTGGAGAGATCGTCCTCGGCGCGGCGCAGCTGGTTTTCCAGGTCCAGCACCCGCGATTCATAGCGCCGCACGGTCTGCTGCGCGTCCCACAATTTGCGGCCGACCATATAGCCGGACGAGAAGGCGGCCGCCGTGGCCGGCGGGCAGACGCCGGCATAATCATCGCCGTTGCGCCCATGGGCAAAGCCCGAAGCCGGCGTGCAATAGGAGGCAAGGCCCACCTCACGGCCCGCCATATAGGCCTGAACGTTCGGCGCGACACTATAGCTGCTGCAGGCCTTGGCATGCTCCTGCAGGCGGCTTTCCGGTTCGCCGTTGAAGCCGTCGGCTTGGCCGATCTCCTGCCAATTCCCGCTCTGGCACTCTTCCTTGGACAAGGTGGCGCAGCCGTTCAGGGCCAGCGCCACGGGAAAAACTATCAGCAGCGCCAGTCGTTTCGCCCGCATCGTGCCCCGCCCCTCGAACGCCGCGGCCTTAAGCTGCGGTATGGTTGTAAGTTACTTGCCGCGGCTCACGGGTTTATGACACCGAGCCGCGCCAGAACCCGGGTCCGTCCCAGCAGAGGCAGAAGCGCGGCGAGTTCCGGGCCGGTCTCCTGGCCGGTCAGGGCGAGGCGCAGCGGCCGGAACAGCGCCTTGCCGCTGCGGCCGGCGGCGGCCTTCACGGCGGCGATCCAGGGGGCATAGGTGCCGGCGTCCCACGGCTCGAGCGGCAAAAGCGCGGCGGCGGCGGCGAGAAAGGCGCGGTCTTCCTCGGCGATGATTCCCTGCCCGGCATCCGAGCACACCTGCCACCAATGGGCGGCATCGGCGAAGGTTGCGAGATTGCCGCGCACCGCCAGCCAGAAATCCGCGCCGCCGGTGATCCCCGCCGCGGCGAGCCGCTCCGCCACCGCCTCAAAGGGCAGGTGATGCAGCGTGCGCGCGCTCAGCATGGCGAGGTCCGCCGGATCGAACCTCGCCGGCGCGCGGGAGATGTGGGAAAGATCCACCTTGGCGGCGAGCGCGTCCATGCTCTCCACCGGCGCCAGCGCATCGGAGGTGCCGACGAGCACGGCGGCGGCAGCCACCGCCAGCGCCTCCTGCCCCTCTTCCCGCAGCGCCCGCAGCGAGAGATGCCCGAGCCGCTTGGAGAGGCCCTCGCCGGTCGGCAAGGTCAGCAGATTATGGTGCGCGAAGCGCGGCGCGACGCCGCCGAGGGCCTCGAACAATTCGATCTGCACGGCGGTGTTGGTCACGTGATCCTCGCCGCGCACCACGCAAGTGATACCCATGTCGAGATCGTCCACGACCGACGTGAACGTATAGAGATAGGTGCCGTCCGCCCGCACCAGGACGGGATCGGACAAGGTGGCGGTGTCCACATGCTGCGGGCCGCGTACGCCGTCGTCCCAGGTCACCGTGCGGCGGTCCAGCCGAAAGCGCCAATGGGGCGCGCGGCCTTCGGCTTCCAATTTGGCGCGCTCGTCCGCCGTCAGGGCGAGGGCGGCGCGATCATACACCGGCGGCAAGCCGCGCGCGCGCTGAAGGCCGCGCTTCAGATCCAACTCGGCCTCGGTCTCATAGGCGGGATAGAGGCGCCCGGCGGCCTTCAGGGTTTCAGCAGCCGCATCATAAAGGGCGAGCCGGTCGGATTGGCGCGCCACGCGGTCGGGGGGAATGCCGAGCCAGTCGAGATCCTCGGCGATGGCCTCGGCGAATTCGGGGCGCGAGCGCGCCGCGTCCGTATCGTCATAGCGCAGAATGAAGGTGCCGCCGCCGCGCCGCGCGAGCAGCGCGTTCAGCAGGGCGGTGCGGGCGTTGCCCACATGGATCAGGCCGGTGGGCGAAGGCGCGAAGCGCAGGACCGGCGCAGGGCCCAGGAACGCCGAAGAGGAGGAGGATGCCGACATGGCCAAGCCCATAGCGCGCGGCGACCCGCGCGTCGATGCCCAGATGCGCCGGGGCGAGGATGCGCCGGCCGTGATGCGCCGGCCTCGAACGGGCCGGCACCGGCGGCGGAGCGGAGAAAGCGAACGGGACGAAGCGGGCGGGAGATCGGCCCCGCCCGCGCGTCACATTTTCCGCTGGCCGGTTCGGCTCATTGCGGCGGCGGGCACGGCGCGCCGGGCGCGCAGCCGGCGGGCGCCCCGCGCGGCGGACGCTGCTGCCCCGGAGGCGGACCACCGGGATTGCCATGCGGCGGACGGCCGGGATTGGCGCCCGGAGGCGGGCCGCCCGGATTGCCGTGCGGCGGACGGCCGGGGTATGCGGCGGGATTGCCGTGCGGCGGGCGACCGGGATAAGCGCCAGGATTGCCCTGTGGCGGGCGACCGGGATACGCGCCCGGAGGCGGGCCGCCGGGATTGCCGTGGGGCGGACGGCCCGGATACGCACCCTGTGGCGGGCGCCCGGGATTGCCGGGATAGCCGCCCGGCGGCCGGCCGGGATTGGCACCCGGCGGATGATAGCCGGGCGCGCCCGGCCCTCCAGGATAACCGGGGCCACCGGGATAGCCGGGGCGGCCGGGACCGCCGGCCGGATAGCCGGGACCCGGACGGCCGGGATGGTTCCACCAGCCGGGCGGACGCGGGCCGACGCCCGGCGGCGGGACGCCCCAGCCCGGACGCGGGCGCGGCGCATAGCCCTGCCAGCGGGCGCGCTGGTTCCACCACGGCGCGCCGCGATAATAATTGCCCCAATAATTGCCGAAATTGAACCCGATCACCGGAATGCCGACCACCGGCGCATATTCCGGCACCAGGACCCGCGCGCCGCGATAGTCGAAGGCGAGATATTCCCCATAGACCCAGCCGCGATTGGGACCCCAGGCCACATCGCACCAGGATTGGTTGGAGAGGCAGCCGAAAATCTCCACCGGCGCGCCTTCCGGCAGCACCGTGACGCGGGGATATTGGGTGTCGGGACCGGCGCGCATATTGACGTCCGCCGTGGTGAAGCCGGGCGAGGCCTGCGCCGCACCCGCAATGCAGGCAAAGGCCAGAGCCCAGCCCGCGATCCTCATTGCCCCAATCATCCGCACCCTCGTTTCACCCGGTAACGTCACCGTTAAAGGGAGTCGTGATCTGTTTCCGTGGCGTTTCCGGTACGTGACCACGGCGGCATTGCGACACCGCGCAGGCTTAATCATGAGATGGCGAACGGCACCACCTCGCGGATGTTCGGATCGGTGCGGATCTCGCGGTCGAGCGGGGGGAACGCCCGCAGGTCGCAGTCGCGGCGCGGGCAGATGCGGCAGGAGACGCCGAGCCGCGCCACCGGCGCCGCCTTCAGGTCGAGCCCGTCCGCATAGACCATGTCGTCGGCGAACGAGATTTCGCAGCCGAGCCCGAGCGCATAGGCGCGGTGCGGCTGCCCGTGGCGCAGGCTCGGCGCCTGGATCGAGCGGGCAAGGCAGATGTAGCGCACGCCGTCCGGCATCTCGCCGAGTTGCACCGATGTGCGGCCCTGCGCCTCGAACGCCTCGTGGACGTTCCACACCGCGCAGGCGCCGCCGTGGCGGGCGAACTGGAAGCGGGTCGCGCTGTGGCGCTTGGTGATGTTTCCTGCCCGGTCCACCTTGGCGAAATAGAATGGCACGCCCTTGGCGCCCGGCCGCTGGAGTGTGGAGAGGCGATGGCACACCTGCTCCAGGCTCGCCCCGGTCTCCAGCACCAGCCGGTCGAGATCGTGCCGGCGGGCGCGCGCTAGCTCCAGGAACCGGCCATAGGGCAGCACCAGGGCGCCGGCGAAATAATTATTGAGCGCGAGGCGGCAGATTTCCCCCGCCGTCTGGCTGCGGAAGCCGGCGCCGGCCACCAGGCGATCCATCAGCGGCCCATGCTCCAGCTGCGCGATCGTCACGCCGAGGCGGAACGCGCGGCTCGCGGGCGAGAGCACCCCCGACAAGGTGAGCAGGCGATTGCGCGTGTCGTAGCGCGACAGCGGCAAAGCGGGATCGGGCGGGCCGAGCTCGGTGCGCACGTTGAAGCGGTCGGCGAGATAGGACATGAGGGCGGAAATGGGCTCGGCCCCGGCCAGCAGGCCGAGCCGCTCGGCGCAGCCTTCCGCCGCCCGGTCCAGGGCATCGACGTAATTGTCGATATAATGGAAATAATCGCGCACCTCCTCATAGGGGATGAGCTTGGCCTCGTCGCCGATGCCGGCGGTCAGCATGTCGTCCATGGAGGCGCGCCATTCCGCCGTGCGGCGCAGGGCGGCGTTGGTGCGCAAGAACGCATGGGCGAAGGCGGGCGAGAGATTGGCCACCGCCTTCATGTCCTGAAGCCCGAGGTCGAGATCGCGGAACAGCGGGTCGGCGGCGGCCTCGCGCAGGTCCGCCACCAGGCGGTCGAGATCCTCCGCGCCGAACGCGGTGATATCGACGGAGAAGGTGCGGGAAATGGCGATCAGAACCGAGGCGGTGAGCGGGCGCTGATTGCTCTCGATCTGGTTCACATAGGAGGGCGATACGCCCAGCCGGTGCGCAAGTTCGCTCTGCTTCAGCCCGAGCTTCTCGCGCAGGCGGCGCACCGCATGGCCGGCGAAAACCTTTTGGCGCATGGCCGCCTCGAATTGTAAATTCTTTACACATTACAACATGATTTTTTTACATATTCAACTTTCTCACTGCATTTGCTAGCGCAACAGCCTTCGTGCCGCATTTCGCCCGGCGCAGGGGGATGTGAACCCTTTCCCTCGGGCGTTCGGCACCATTAGACTGGTTGCAAGAAACCGGGACGAGACTGGGCAATCCGGCAGGGGACTTGGGCGCATGAAGGAAATTCTGGAAGAGCTTGAGAGCCGGCGCGGCGTTGCACGCTTGGGGGGTGGGCAAAAGCGCATCGAGGCGCAGCACGCCCGCGGCAAGCTGACCGCCCGCGAGCGCATCGAGCTTCTGCTGGACCGCGGCTCGTTCGAGGAGTTCGACACCTTCGTGCAGCATCGCTGCATTGATTTCGGCATGGAAAACCAGAAGATCCCCGGCGACGGCGTGGTCACCGGCTGGGGCACGGTGAACGGCCGCAAGGTGTTCGTGTTCGCCAAGGACTTCACCGTGTTCGGCGGCTCTTTGTCGGAAGAGCATGCCCGCAAGATCACCAAGATCCAGGACATGGCGCTGAAGACCCGTGCGCCCATCATCGGCCTGTTCGATGCCGGCGGCGCGCGCATCCAGGAAGGCGTCGCGGCGCTCGGCGGCTATGGCGAGGTGTTCAAGCGCAATGTCACCGCCTCCGGCGTGATCCCGCAGATTTCGCTGATCATGGGCCCCTGTGCCGGCGGCGACGTCTATTCCCCCGCCATGACCGACTTCATCTTCATGGTGCGCGACACGAGCTATATGTTCGTCACCGGCCCGGACGTGGTGAAGACCGTCACCAACGAGACCGTGACCGCCGAGGAGCTGGGCGGCGCCAAGGTGCACACCTCCAAGTCCTCGGTGGCCGACGGCGCCTATGAGAACGACGTGGAGATGCTGCTCCAGACCCGTCGCCTCATCGATTTCCTGCCCGCCAACAATGCCTCGGGCGTGCCGGAATGGCCCTCCTTCGACGATCCGCTGCGGATCGACGAGAGCCTCGACACGCTGATCCCGGACAATCCCAACAAGCCCTACGACATCAAGGAACTGATCCTGAAGACCGTCGACGAGGCGGACTTCTTCGAGATCCAGGCGGCGTATGCGAAAAACATCGTCACCGGCTTCGGCCGCATCGAGGGGCGCACAGTGGGCTTCGTCGCCAACCAGCCCATGGTGCTGGCCGGCGTGCTCGATGCCGACGCCTCCCGCAAGGCCGCGCGCTTCGTGCGCTTCTGCGATGCGTTCGAGATCCCCATCGTCACCTTCGTGGACGTGCCGGGGTTCCTGCCGGGCACCGCGCAGGAATATGGCGGCCTCATCAAGCACGGCGCGAAATTGCTGTTCGCCTATTCCCAGGCGACCGTGCCGCTGGTCACGCTCATCACCCGCAAGGCGTTCGGCGGCGCCTATGACGTGATGGCCTCCAAGCATGTGGGCGGCGACGTGAATTATGCCTGGCCGACCGCGCAGATCGCGGTGATGGGCGCCAAGGGGGCGGTGGAAATCATCTTCCGCGCCGATATCGGCGACCCGGACAAGATCGCGGCCCAGACCAAGAATTACGAGCAGCGCTTCCTTTCGCCCTTCGTGGCGGCCGAGCGCGGCTATATCGACGAAGTCATCATGCCGCATTCGACCCGCCGGCGCATCGCCCGCGCGCTCGCCATGCTGCGCTCCAAGCAGGTGGAACAGCCGGCAAAGAAGCACGACAATCTGCCGCTTTAGACGAGACTTTATGGGCTCCCTCTCCCCGAGGGGGAGAGGGTTGGGGTGAGGGGGCGACCCTCGCCACAAAGGCCGGAGCCCCCTCACCCGTCGCCTGCGGCGCCGACCTCTCCCCCCGAACACGGCTGTTGCCGTATTCGGCACCAGGCGAGGCCGAAGTCGGAAACATCCGACTTCGGCGGGGAGAGGTGAACCGAACGAAATTCGCGCCAAAGGCGCCGGGGGACTGACTGAATGTTCTCGAAAATCCTGATCGCAAACCGGGGTGAGATCGCCTGCCGCGTCATCAAGACGGCGCGCAAGATGGGCATCAAGACCGTGGCCGTCTATTCGGACGCCGACAAGGACGCGCTCCATGTGGAGATGGCGGACGAGGCGGTGCATATCGGTCCGCCCCAGGCCGCCCAATCCTATCTGGTGATCGAAAAGATCATCGACGCCTGCAAGCAGACCGGCGCCGAGGCGGTGCATCCCGGCTACGGCTTCCTCTCCGAGCGCGCCGCCTTCCCGCGCGCGCTGGCCGAAGCCGGCATCGTCTTCATCGGCCCCAATCCGCACGCCATCGACGCCATGGGCGACAAGATCGAATCCAAGAAGGCGGCGGCGGCGGCCAATGTCTCCACCGTGCCGGGCTATCTCGGCGTGCTGGAGGACGGCACCCAGGCCGCGAAGATCGCCGACGAGATCGGCTATCCGGTGATGATCAAGGCCTCCGCCGGCGGCGGCGGCAAGGGCATGCGCATCGCCTATTCGCGCGCGGAAGTGCAGGACGGCTTCGACCGCGCCAAGAGCGAGGCCAAGTCCTCGTTCGGCGACGACCGGGTGTTCGTGGAAAAATTCATCGTCGATCCGCGCCACATCGAAATCCAGGTGCTGGGCGACAAGCACGGCAACGTGGTCTATCTCGGCGAGCGCGAATGCTCGATCCAGCGCCGCAACCAGAAGGTTGTGGAAGAGGCCCCCTCCCCGCTGCTGGATGAAGAGACCCGCAAGAAGATGGGCGAGCAGGCGGTCGCCCTCGCGAAGGCGGTGGGTTACGACAGCGCCGGCACGGTGGAATTCGTCGCCGGCCAGGACAAGAGCTTCTACTTCCTGGAGATGAACACCCGCCTCCAGGTGGAACATCCCGTCACCGAGCTGATCACCGGCATCGACCTCGTGGAACAGATGATCCGCGTCGCCGCCGGCGAGCCCCTCGCCTTCTCCCAGGCCGACGTGAAGCTGAACGGCTGGGCGGTGGAAAGCCGCATCTATGCGGAAGATCCCTACCGCTCCTTCCTGCCCTCCACCGGCCGCCTGGTGCGCTATCGCCCGCCGGCGGAAGGGGTGCACAACGGCATCACCCTGCGCAACGACACGGGCGTCTATGAGGGCGGGGAAATCTCGCTGTTCTACGATCCCATGATCGCCAAGCTCGTGACCCATGCGCCGACCCGGATGGAGGCCATCCTGGCCCAAGGCGATGCCCTGGACGCCTTCACCATCGACGGCATCGGCCACAACATCCCCTTCCTCTCCGCGCTCATGGCCCATGATCGCTGGAAGGAAGGGCGCCTCTCCACCGGCTTCATCGCCGAGGAATATCCCGACGGCTTCCACGCCCGCGCCGCCGAAGGCGAGACCGCGCATACGCTCTGCGCCGTGGCGGCGACCATCGACCATGTGCAGAACGCGCGCAAACGCCAGATTTCCGGCCAGATCACCGGCACGCCCGTGACCTTCGACCGGCGCCGGGTGGTGCAGCTCGTGGGCGAAGGCGGCACGCAGTTCCAATCCGCCGAGATCGACACCATCGAAGGCGGCTTCCAGGTGGAATTGCTGACCTGGGGCGGGCAGGTCACCAACACCTACACCCTGCTGACCGACTGGAAGCCGGGCGATCTGGTGTGGAACGGCACCATCTTCGATGACACGGTGAGCGTCCAGGTCCGCGCCATTCCCAATGGCGTTGCCCTCACCCATCGCGGCGTCGCGGTGCAGGCGCGGGTGTACACCGAGCGGGAAGCCGCCCTCGCTTTGCTGATGCCGGAAAAAGTGGCGGCCGGCGGCGGCAAGGAATTGCTCTGCCCCATGCCGGGCCTCGTGGTTTCCATCGCGGTGGTGCCGGGCCAGGACGTGAAGGCCGGCGAGGCGCTGGCCGTGGTCGAGGCCATGAAGATGGAAAACGTGCTCCGCGCCGAGCGCGACGGCATCATCAAGGCGGTCCATGCCAAGCCGGGCGAGAGCCTGGCGGTGGACGCGGTGATCCTGGAATTCGCGTGATGGCGCGGCGGGTCGTCCTTTCCCATGCTGAACCGTCCCGGCGCGCGGCCGTGGGCGGAGGGGACGGCTCCGCCTGCACGCGCCCGTTGGCGGCGCGGATGCGCTCTCGTCAGGAGGTCCTCGTTATGCTTGGCGCCGTCATGCCCGGCCTTGTGCCGGGCATCCACGCCGCGCCGCAAGCATGGACCTCCCATGGCCCAGCCCGGCCCAACCGCGTGGATGGCCGGGACGAGCCCGGCCATGACAATGGTGAATGCGGAGCCTCGCATGCCCGCAGCATTCGTCTACATGCTCACCAACCGCCCCAACGGGATACTTTATCTGGGGGTAACGAGCGATCTCGTTCGGCGGATCTTCGAACACCGCGAAGAACTGGCGGAAGGATTCACGAAACGCTATGGCCTGAAGCGGCTCGTCTATTTCGAGGAGCATGCCGAGATCCGGCTCGCCATTCAACGCGAGCGGACCATGAAGCATTGGGCGCGGGCCTGGAAAGTGCGCCTCATCCTGGACGCGAACCCGTAATGGCGCGACCTGTGGGACGAAATCGTCTGAGGAGCGCCCGTGATGCCGGGCATCCACACCGCTCCGCCGGCACAGACCTTCCATGTTGCTCCCGGCGCGGCCGCGTGGATGGCCGGGACAGGCCCGGCCATGACAACGACAGAGATTGTTTTGCGACGGTGCCATGGGACATAGAGCAGGTGGTCATGCCCGGCCCTGTGCCGGGCATCCACGCCGCACCGCAAGCATGGACCTCCGAAATCCCTTCCCGGCCGAGCCGCATAGATGCCTGGCACGGGCCGCGCCATGATGAAAACGCATCTCGGCGCGGGAGCGGGGTCTTCGCCAATGGACCGGAAGGCTCTCGCGTCATAAACGCGGGCCCAACACGGAGAAGGACCCTCTGATGCGCCTGCTCTCGCACCTGCTGAAGCGTTTCGTGGAAAAGGGCCAGCTCTCGGTCATCACCGTGGACGGCGTGCGGCACGTGTTCGGCAGCGGCGTGGATGGGCCGAGCGTCACGGTGCGCATGCATGACAAGAAGCTCGAGCGCGATCTGTTCCTCAACCCGGAACTGGTGTCCGCCGAAGCCTATATGGACGGCCGCCTCACCTTCGAGGATGGGGCGGGCGTGTTCGACCTGCTCAATCTGTTCTCGGTGAACCGCAAGGGCCTCGGTGCCCATCCCGTGCAGCAGGCGTTGCGCAAGGGCTGGCGCGCGTTGCGGCGGTTCCATCAGGCGAACCCAATCGCCAAGGCCAAGGAAAACGCCTCCAGCCATTACGACCACCCGGCCGAATTCTACCGCCTGTGGCTGGACGAGACCATGGCCTATAGCTGCGCCTATTTCTCCGAGCCGGACGAGCCGCTGGCGGATGCCCAGCGCAATAAGTTCCGCCATGTGGCGGCGAAGCTGAAGCTCACTCCCGGCATGCGGGTGGCGGAGATCGGCTCGGGCTGGGGCGGGCTGTCCATCTATCTCGCCAAGACGTGCGGCGTGCACGTCACCGCCATCAATGTCTCGCCCGAGCAACTGGCGGAATCGCGCCGGCTGGCGGAAGCAGCGGGCGTCGCCGACCAGATCGATTTCCGCGAGATGGATTATCGCGACCTGAAAGGTCCGTTCGACCGCGTGGTCTCCATCGGCATGATGGAGCATGTGGGCGTCCATCATTTCGACGCCTATTTTTCCACCATCCGCGATTTGCTGGGTCCCGGCGGGTTCGCTCTGGTGCACGCCATCGGCCGCATGTCGCCCCCGGGCACGACCGCCCCTTTCATCCGCAAATACATCTTCCCTGGCGGCTATGTGCCGGCGCTGTCGGAAGTGTTCGCCTCCACCGAGCGCACCCATCTGTGGGTTGCCGACATGGAGGTGCTGCGGCTGCATTATTACTGGACCATCCGCGCCTGGCGCCACAGGTTCGAGGCGCGCCATGGCGAGGTGGAGGCGATGATGGGCGCCCGCTTCACCCGCATGTGGGAATTCTATCTCGCGGCGGTGGAGCTGGGCTTCCTGCACGGCTCCAACATGGTGTTCCAGCTGCTGCTGTCCGACCGGCGCGACGATGTGCCGGTGCGGCGCGATTACATGTTCACGGGGGAAGAGGCTCTGGCCGCGCAGGACTTGCGCCTGCCGCCCGCCCCCTCCAGCGAGGAGTTTGCGCGATGACCGAGGAAACCGGCCCCTTGCCGTTCACCACCGATCTGCCCCCCGTGACGCGCGAGGACTGGCTGAAGCTGGTGGAAGGCGTGCTGAAGGGCGCGCCCTATGACAAGAAGCTGGTGACCCGCACCTATGAGGGGCTCTCGCTCGATCCCCTGCCGCCGCGCAAGCGCGATGCCTTGCCCATCGCCGGGCGCCCGGCCGGCGCGCCCTGGATCATCAGCGCGCGCATCGACCAGGCGGACAAGGACGCCGCCAACGCCCAGGCGCTGGAAGACCTCGACGGCGGCGCCTCCGGCCTCACGCTGGTCTATGCCTCCTCGCCCCACGCCCACGGGTTCGGCCTGCCGGACGGCGAGGTGCTGGACCGGGTGCTGGACGAGGTGATGCTGGACCTCGTCGACACGCGCCTGGAAAGCGGTGGCTTCAAGGGCCGCGAGAATGCCCTCGCCCTGGCCAAGCTGGTGCAGGATCGCGGCCATAGCCCGGCGGATCTCTCGGTCTCGTTCGGCCTCGATCCCATCGGCGATCTCGCGGCGGCGGGGTCCGCGCCCCTGCCCTGGGCCAATCTTGCCCAGCGCTTTTCCGAGACCGCCGGCATTTTGGCCGGTAAGGGCTTCAAGGCCCGCTTCGCCCGCGCCGACGGGGCGGTCCATCACGCCGCCGGCGCCTCGGATGCGCAGGAGCTGGCCGCCGTGCTCGCCACCGGTGTCGCCTATCTGCGGGCGCTGGAGGCGGCGGGCGTGCCGCTGGAGGCTGCTTTCGGCCAGATCGAACTGGCGCTGACCGCCGACGTGAACCAGATCGCCACCATTGCGAAATTCCGCGCGCTCCGCCTGCTCTGGGCGGCGGTGCAGCGCGAGAGCGGCGTTGCCGCCCGGCCCGCCCATGTGCATGCCACCACCGCCTGGCGCTCGCTGACGCGCCGCGATCCCTATGTGAATCTGCTGCGCGCCACGGTGGCCACCTTCGCCGCCGGCGTCGGGGGTGCGGACAGCGTCACCGTTTTGCCCTTCACCCAGGCGCTCGGCCTGCCGGATGCGTTCGCGCGCCGGCTTGCCCGCAATACGCAATTGGTGCTGCTGGAGGAATCCAACCTGCACCGGGTCGCCGATCCCTCCGCCGGCGCCGGGGCCATGG
Source organism: Roseixanthobacter finlandensis (assembly GCF_043195105.2). Classification (NCBI taxonomy): domain Bacteria; kingdom Pseudomonadati; phylum Pseudomonadota; class Alphaproteobacteria; order Hyphomicrobiales; family Xanthobacteraceae; genus Roseixanthobacter; species Roseixanthobacter finlandensis. The sequence continues at coordinate 3,185,374 of NZ_CM195536.1, forward strand.
AGACGCAGACCGAAGGCCTCGCGGCCGCCGCCTGGCAGATCTTCCGCGCCATCGAAGGCAAGGGCGGCATGGCGCAAGCGCTCACCACCGGCTGGTGGCAGCAGCAGGTGGCCGAGGTGCGCGCCCGCCGCGCCAAGGATGTGGCGACCCGCAAGGAGCCCATCACCGGCACCTCCGAATTCCCGCTGTTGGGCCAAGCCATGCCGGCGGTGCTCGCGCAAAGTCCCGCGCAGCCGGTGCCGGTCGCCGGCGCGCTCGCGCCCCACCGCCTCGCCGAACCCTTCGAGGCCCTGCGCGATGCCGCCGAGGCGGAAACGCCGACCGCCTTCCTCGCGACGCTCGGCCCCGTCGCCGCCTTCACGGCGCGCGCCACCTATGCCCGCAATCTGTTCGAGGCCGGCGGCATCGCCGCCCCGGTGCCGGAAGGGTTCGCGACGCTGGAGGATCTCATCGCCGCGTTCGCGGTCTCGGGCGCGCGTATCGCCTGCCTGTGCGCCTCGGACGAGATTTATGCCGAGCAGGCGGACGCCGCCGCCCGCGCGCTGAAGGCCGCCGGTGCGAAAGCCGTGTGGCTCGCCGGCCGGCCGGGCGAACAGGAGGCGGCATGGCGCGCCGCCGGCGTGGACGGTTTCCTGTTCGCCGGCTGCGACGTGCTGGATGTGCTCGGCACCGCCCAGCAGCAATTGAGTGCCTGAACTGGACTGGACGTGCGAACTGGACTTGCGTCACCCAGCGCTTGCTCGCGCGGTGCGCCGAACTGAGTTAGGATGAGACATGAGCCGCTTGCCCGCCTTCGCCGATATCGATTGGCGCGCGCCGGATCTGGCGCCACCGTCGGCCAAGTTCGCACCCTGGGTCACGCCCGAGGGGATTGCGCTGAAGCCGCTTTACGGCCCGCAGGACGTGGCGGGGCTCGATTTCATCGACACCTATCCCGGCATCGCGCCGTTCCTGCGCGGCCCCTACCCCACCATGTATGCGAACCAGCCGTGGACCATCCGGCAATATGCCGGCTTCTCCACGGCGGAGGATTCCAACGCCTTCTACCGCCGCAATCTCGCGGCCGGGCAGAAGGGGCTTTCGGTCGCCTTCGATCTCGCCACCCATCGCGGCTATGACAGCGACCATCCGCGCGTCGCCGGCGACGTGGGCATGGCCGGGGTGGCCATCGACAGCATTTACGACATGCGCACGCTGTTTTCCGGCATCCCGCTGGACCAGATGAGCGTGTCCATGACCATGAACGGCGCGGTGCTGCCGATCCTGGCGCTGTTCATCGTCGCGGGCGAGGAACAGGGCGTGCCCCACGCCAAGCTCTCGGGCACGATCCAGAACGACATCCTCAAAGAATTCATGGTGCGGAACACCTATATCTATCCGCCCTTGCCGAGCATGCGCATCATCTCGGACATTTTCTCCTACACCTCCAAGGAGATGCCGCGCTTCAACTCGATCTCCATTTCCGGCTATCACATGCAGGAAGCCGGCGCGACGCAGGATCTGGAACTTGCCTATACGCTGGCGGACGGGGTCGAATACGGCCGCGCCGGTGCCGCCGCCGGCCTGCCCATCGACGTGTTCGCGCCGCGCCTCAGCTTCTTCTGGGCCATCGGCATGAACTTCTTCATGGAGGTGGCGAAGCTGCGCGCCGCCCGCCTCCTGTGGACCCGCCTGATGACCGACCTCGGGGCGAAGAACCCCAAGTCCCTGCCGCTGCGCACCCATTCCCAGACCTCGGGCTGGAGCCTCACCGCGCAGGACGTGTTCAATAACGTCATGCGCACCGCCGTCGAGGCCATGGCGGCGACGCAAGGCCACACCCAGTCGCTGCACACCAATGCGCTGGACGAGGCGCTGGCCCTGCCCACCGACTTTTCCGCCCGCATCGCCCGCAACACCCAGATCCTGCTGCAGCAGGAAAGCGGCACCACGCGCCAGATCGACCCGTGGGGCGGCTCCTTCTTCGTCGAGCGGCTCACCGCGGACCTTGCCGCCAAGGCCTGGGCCCATATCCAGGAAGTGGAAGCCCTCGGCGGCATGGCGAAGGCGATCGAGGCCGGCATTCCCAAACTGCGCATCGAGGAGGCCGCCGCCACCACCCAAGCCCGCATCGACGGCGGCGCGCAGACCGTGGTGGGCGTCAACAAATACAAGCCGCTGACCGAAGCGCAGATCGACGTGCTGAAGGTGGACAATTCCGCCGTGCGCGCCGCGCAGATCGAAAAGCTCAAGCGCCTCAAGGCCGAGCGCAGCGATGCCGAGGTGGACAGCGCCCTCACCGCCCTCACCAATGGCGCGAGCCAGGGCGCGAACCTGCTGGAACTCGCCGTCAACGCCGCCCGCGCCAAGGCGACGGTGGGCGAAATCTCCGACGCTTTGGAAAAGGTGTTCGGCCGCCATCGCGCCGAGATCCGCGCCATTTCCGGCGTCTACAAGCGGGAGGCCGGCGCCATGACCGACAAGGTGGGCAAGGTGCAGCGGCAGGTGGAAGAGTTCGAGCACGCCGAGGGCCGCCGCCCGCGCATCCTCGTCGCCAAGGTGGGCCAGGACGGGCACGATCGCGGCCAGAAGGTGATCGCCTCCGCCTTCGCCGACCTCGGCTTCGACGTGGATATCGGCCCCCTGTTCGCCACCCCAGAGGAAGCCGCCCGGCAGGCGGTGGAGAATGACGTCCATGTGGTGGGCATCTCCTCGCTCGCCGCCGGACATCTCACGCTCGTGCCGGCGCTGAAGCAGGCGCTGGAGGCGGAAGGGCGGGGCGACATCATGGTGGTGGTGGGCGGCGTGGTGCCGCCGCAGGATTACGAGGCCCTGCGCGCGGCCGGCGCGGAAGCCATCTTCCCGCCCGGCACCGTGATCGCGGACGCCGCGCGCGACCTGCTTGTGACGCTGTCCCAGCGGCTCGGCCATTCCAAGGCGGCGGCCGAATAGCCGCCTCTCCCGCCCGCAAGGATTCCCCCATGCCGGACTATGGCGCGACCATGGAGGTGCTGCGCCTCGCACCCCATCTGCTCGGCTTCTATGACGGCCGCATTCACGGCGTGCGGCTGTATTCCGAAAAGCCGAACTGGCTGGACGACGGCGCCTTCGCCCTCGGCATCTGCACCTATGCGGTGGTGGATGGTGCCGACGCGCTGGTCTACGACCCGCACATCTCCGTGCCGCACGCCCGCATCATCCGCCGCACGCTGGAGGAGATGGGCGTAAAGCGCATGCGCCTCGTGCTCTCCCATTGGCACGACGACCATGTGGCCGGCACCGAAGTGTTCGCCGATTGCGAGATCATCGCTAACAGGGACACCGCCGAAATCCTCGCGGCGCACAAGGACGCGCTGGAAAGCGGCGATCCGCCGATCAAGCCGCTGATCCTCCCCAACGCCCTGTTCTCCGGCACGCTCGACCTCATGGTCGGGAAGATCCCGGTTCAATTGCGCCAGCTCGACATCCACAGCCGCGACGGCACGGTGGCGCTTTTGCCGGGCGGCGTGCTGCTGGCGGGGGATACGCTGGAAGACCCCATCACTTATGTGGCCGAAGAAGACCGGCTGGCGATCCATCTGCGCGATCTCGACCGCATGGCGGGCTGGGAGATCACCACCATCCTGCCCAATCATGGATCGAAGGCGCAGATTCTGGCGGGCGGCTATCCGCCGGCCTTCATAAAGGCCACCCGCCTCTATGTGGAAAAGCTGCTGCGGCTCGAACGCGAGCCCGCGCTTGCGGCGCAGGATCTTTCCACCTTCGCCGCCGAGGCGCTGGCGACCGGGGCGGTCAGCTATTTCGAGCCCTATGAAGCCGTGCACCGCCACAATGTGGAGAAGGTGCTCGGCGTCGCGGGGCAAGCCGCCTGAAGGGCGAACCCGCTATTCCGCCGCGACGAGCCCCTCGACGTCCGCTTCCAGGGTCGGCGTTCCGAACAGCAGCAATTGCTGCTCGCTTCTCGCGCGTCATGCCCGGCCCTGTGCCGGGCATCCACGCCGCACCGCTTGTCACACCGTGGAAAAATCCGTCCCGGCGCGACTGCGTGGATGGCCGGGACGAGCCCGGCCATGACGACCGCGCTGCTCCGGCGGCAGCCATTATTCCGCCGCAACGAGCCCCTCGGCTTCCGGTTCCGCAGCCGGCGCGCCGAACAGCAGCAATTGCTGCTCGCGCACCGGGGTGAAGGATTGGCGGTGATGCCGGCACGGGCCATGGGCGCGCAGCGCGTTGCCGTGCTCGGGCGTGCCATAGCCCATGTGCCGCTCGAACCCATAAGCCGGGAATTGCGCGCCGAGGCCGCACATCAGCCGGTCGCGCGTGACCTTGGCGACGATGGAAGCGGCGGCGATGGAGGCGATGAGACCATCGCCGCCGATGATCATTTCCACCGTGCAAGATAAAGGCGGGCGATCGTTTCCATCGACAAAGACCAGAGCGGGCGCGCACGGCAGGCCGCGCACGGCATTGGCCAGCGCCCATAAGGTCGCCTGGCGGATATTGTCGCGGTCGATGCGCGCGGGCGGCGCGAGGCAGACCGAAACCTCGGCGGTGGCGCAGATTTCGGCGAACAGGCGCTCGCGCACCTCGCGCGTCAGCTTCTTGGAATCGTTGAGCCCCAAGGGAACGCGCTTGGGATCCAGCACCACGGCGGCGGCCACCACCGGCCCGGCGAGCGGGCCGCGCCCGGCCTCGTCCGCTCCGGCCACCGGCCGGGCGCCGGCCTTATAGGCGGCACGCTCGCGCTTGAAATCCAGGCCGAGCTTGGCTTTCGCGAGGCGGCCCTCGATGGCGGCCATGGTGTGAACTCTCTCCCGAAGCGTGCGATTCGGCTGCACCGATGATCGGCAAGGGTGTCTTCCCCGCAGGCCGAAGACAAGTCCACCCTGGGCGAGGGTGGCGCCGCACCCGAACGCCCGTCGCGGGCGGCCCTCGCATCATTCCTCTTCGCGCTGTTTCGATCCACCCCTCACCCCAGCCCTCTCCCCGGCGGGGAGAGGGGGGTAGGTCCATCACTCCAGCCCCTCCCCGACGGGGAGAGGGGGTAGGCCATCACTCCACCTCTCCCCGCCGGGGAGAGGTCGGCCGCGCAGCGGACGGGTGAGGGGGCGCCTTGCGCGGCGTTTCGATCCACCCCTCACCCCAGCCCTCTTCCCGCCGGGGAGAGGGGGTTAGGCCCATCACTCCACCTCTCTCCGCCGGGGAGAGGTGGTTTAGGGGCTTCCGGCCGTCACGCCAAAAAGCTTTCCCCAAGGAAAATTTAACGCCGGCCGAGGCGCAGTGTCGCGGCGCGTGGGCCGGAGGCAACCGCCGCGCAGACGAGGATTTCGCCGCAAAGCTGTGCTTTAAGGGAAAGGGATCGAACCACAGGCCCGCTCAAGCGTTGTCTCTGCGGCCAAGAATGCGGTGGCCAAGACGGCGGTAGCCGTCGGTGGTCGTGAAGACGGCGGTAGCGAAGACGGCGCGTCGCATCAGGTGGCGCGCCGGTGGGCAGGAGGCTTTGAGCATGCGGTGGGACGACTTCCGGTCCAGCGGCAATGTGGAGGACCGGCGCGGCGGAGGCGGCGGCGGGTTCCAGATGCCGGGCGGACGCGGCGGGATGGGCATCGGCACCATCATCATCGTCGGGCTGGTGGGCTGGGCGCTGGGCATCAATCCACTGGTGCTATTGAGCGGGCTCGACGCGATCCAGGGCGGCGGAAGCTCCTCCCAGCAGAGCGCCCCGTCCCAGGCGACGCGCCAGGGCCCGCCGACCGACGAACTCGGCCGCTTCGCCGCCGCCGTACTGGCGCAGACCGAGGATGTGTGGACCGAATTGTTCCGCGCCCAGGGCCGCACCTATGTGGACCCGAAGATGGTGCTGTTCACCGGCCAGACCCGCTCCGGCTGCGGCGGCGCCTCGGCGGAGATGGGGCCGTTCTATTGCCCGACCGACCAGAAGGTCTATCTCGACCTCTCCTTCTTCCAGGAGCTGAAGACGCGGTTCAAGGCGCCGGGCGATTTCGCCGCCGCCTATGTGATCGCCCATGAAATCGGCCACCATGTGCAGAATCTCACCGGCATATTGCCGAAGATCCAGGCGGCGCAACGTGATGCGGGCACCAAGCGGGCAGCCAATGCGCTCTCCGTGCGGGCCGAACTGATGGCCGATTGCCTCGCCGGGGTCTGGGCCTATCACGCCAACGCACGCTTCCGCATCCTGGAACCGGGCGATGTGGAAGAGGCGCTCGCCGCCGCCACCGCCATCGGCGATGATCGCCTGCAACGCCAATCGCAGGGCGTCGTGGTGCCCGACAGCTTCACCCACGGCTCCTCGCAGCAACGCGTGACGTGGTTCACGCGCGGGCTTAAGAGCGGCTCCATGCAGCAATGCAACACCTTGCAGGGAGCCATCTGATGCCGGGCATAGATGCCGCGCGCAGCTTCGTCGCGCTGAAGATCGCCGTATTGACCGTTTCCGATACCCGCGCGCTCGCCGACGACAAGTCCGGCGCGGTGCTGGCCGAGCGCATCGCAGACGCGGGCCATGTGCTGGCGGACCGCAAGATCGTCCCCGACGATGTGGCGGAGATCCGGGCGGTGGTCCAGGGCTGGATCGACGATCCCGCCATCGACGCGGTGATCACCACCGGCGGCACCGGCTTCACCGGCCGCGACGTGACCCCGGAGGCGGTGGAACCCCTGTTCGAGAAGCGCATGGAAGGCTTCTCCACCGTGTTCCACATGATCTCGTTCGCGAAGATCGGCACCTCGACCCTGCAAAGCCGGGCGACCGCCGGGGTCGCGCGCTCCACCTATATCTTCTGCCTGCCCGGCTCCCCCGGCGCCTGCAAGGATGGCTGGGACGAAATCCTCGTCAACCAGCTGGACGTGCGCTATCGCCCCTGCAATTTCGTCGAGATCCTGCCCCGGCTGGACGAGCACCTGCGCCGCGACAAGGCCAAAGGGGCGGGTGTGTAGGGGCGAGTGTGTAGGGCGCGAGCGTTTAGGGGCGATCGACAGTCAGCGGCCTGGTGTATCGCCGAGGTGCTCGACAGCAGGCGCCTGCCGTTGTCGCTTTTTGACCGGCCGGTCATTCTTCATCGTTCGTCATGGCCGGGCGCGCCCCGGCCATCCACGCGGCGCCGACCCGTGCGATGCTTGTCAGCCAGAGCCAGCGGCTCCTCATCCCGAAAACGCTACCCTGGCACCATCAAGGCCCCCAGGCCGCTCACTCCGGCCTGACCCCTCGCGAGAAAAATCGCGCGCCGAAGTTCGGCGTGGAACTTCGGCCGAAATGCCGGTTCGGTCGGCCCGAGAGGCGCGGAGAAGCGGCTTCTCACCCCTGTTCGTCCGCGCTAAGCCATTGTTTCACGTGAAACATTTTTGCGCCTTCAGGCGGCCTGAGCCGGCGGACGGCGGGGTTTGCGGGGCGCCCGGACCGGCGTGGCAGGCGCCGGTGGCGGCACGGCGACGCGCCCGTGAAACGCCGCCACCATGAGCGCGGCGGGGAGCGCGGCGTTCAGCACCTGGATCGCCACCAGCGGCACCAACCCTATGAAATCCCGCAGATAAGCCAGCAGCGAGCCCATCAGCACCGCATGCACCAGCAGGCCGGCGAGAAGAACCAATCCGATCGCCTTCACCCCCGCCCCATAACGCCGCACCGCCACCGCCAGTGCCCATAGGCAAAGCGGCAGGAACAGCACCACCGCGCTGAACAGCCCCGGATTATAGCGGCGCTCCAGAATGGCCGGGACGATGTGGGCAAAGGCATTCACCAGCGGCACGGCGAAAAAACTGAGCGCGATCAAGGGAAAGCGTCGCGCCGCCAAAGCGCTGGCAAAGCCCGCGACCCAGACCGCCGAGACATTCACGGCAGTGATGAAAGCCAGCGGCACCGGGCAGGAGACGGCATCGCCATAGCCCAGCGTCGCGCACAAAGTGCCGCGAAAGGCGTAAGGCGCACCCAGCAGGCTCACCCCGTGTTCCTCGAACTGGTGCAGCAGATAGGCCGTCACCGCGAGCCAGGTGAGCCATTGCAGATCATACCAGCGCGCGATCCGCCGGTCGGCCTGAAGACCGTCGCTGGCGGCAAGCAGAATCAGCAAGGCCCCGGCAGCGCCGAGGCCGATCCAGGGCCAGATGGTTGCGAACAGAGGCATGGGCGGGCAGCTTAGAGCGCGATCCACCCATATGGAACCACCCAGTGGTTCCATATGGGTGGTGAATCGCCCTCTAACTTATTGAATATGGGCGGATTCGGCTCTAGCGAGCAGAAAAGGCGTGTCCAGCCGAAGGCGCTGCAATGCACCGGGCACGCCGCCTTGGAGGGCGACCCATGAGCGATCCCGTGGCCGAGGAGCAGGTCTTCAACCAGCCGCCGCCGTTCGCGGACGTGAATCTGATCGCCGCCGACACTCCCCTGCGGGAGGCGGCGGGCCTTGCGGCGGGCGAACTTTTGCCGTTCGGCGCCGAATGGGGGGCCGAGGCGCGCCTTGCCCTTGGCCGGCACGCGAACGAGAATCCGCCGCGCCTGCGCACCCACGATCCCCAGGGGCGGCGGCTCGATCTCGTGGAATTCCATCCCGCCTATCACGCCCTGATGGGCCACAGCCATGCGGCGGGGCTCGCCCATTCCACATGGGCCGGCGGCAGCCATGTGGCGCGGGCGGCGCGCCTGTTCGTGATCGCGCAGGTGGAGGCCGGGCATGTGTGCCCGCTCACCATGACCCATGCCGCCCCGGCCGCGCTGGCCGCCGCGCCCACGCTTCTGGCCGAATGGCTGCCGCGCATCAATGCCGGGCCTTATGATTCGCGCTTCGTGCCGTTCTGGGAAAAGAGCAGCGTCACCCTCGGCATGGGCATGACCGAAAAGCAGGGCGGCACCGACGTGCGCGCCAATATCACCCGCGCCGAGGCGATCGGCGGTGATGACTATGAGATCACCGGCCACAAATGGTTCTTCTCGGCGCCCATGAGCGATGCGTTCCTGGTGCTGGCGCAGGCAAACGGCGGGCTGACCTGCTTCCTCGTGCCGCGCTTCCGCCCGGATGGCGCGGTGAACGCGCTGCACCTGCAACGGCTGAAGGACAAGCTCGGCAACCGTTCCAACGCCTCGTCCGAAGTGGAATTCGCCCGCGCCTTCGCCTGGCGGGTGGGCGCGGAAGGGCGCGGGGTGGCGACCATCATCGAGATGGTGCAATTGACGCGGCTCGACTGCGCCGTCTCCTCGGCCGGCCTGATGCGCATGGCGCTCGCGCTGGCGGTGCACCACGCGCGGCACCGCACGGTGTTCGGCAAACGCCTGATCGACCAGCCGGCCATGACCGCCGTTCTGGCGGACCTTGCCTTGGAGAGCGAGGCGGCGACCGCCCTCGCCTTCCGCCTCGCCCTGAGCTTCGACCGGGCGAAGGACGATCCGCTGGAGGCCGCCCGCGCGCGCCTGCTGACGCCGGCGGTGAAATTCAGCGTGTGCAAGGCGGCGCCGGGCTTCATCTATGAGGCGATGGAGGCGCTCGGCGGCAATGCCTATGTGGAGGAGAGCCCCCTGCCCCGGCTCTATCGCGAGGCGCCGGTGAATGCCATCTGGGAGGGCTCGGGCAATGTCATGGCGCTCGACCTGCTGCGCGCCGCCGCCCGGGACGCAGCCGCGACCCGCGCGGTGATTGCGGCGCTGGCGCAGGAGGCGCGCGAGGTGCCGGGAGCCCTTGAGGCCGCCCGAGACATCGCAGATTCCCTGACCGGCGACGATCTGGAAAGCCGCGCCCGGCACATCGCCGAGCGGCTCGCCGCCCTGGCCGCCGCGGCAGCGCTGGCCTCGTGCGCGCCGGGTCCGGTCGCCCATGCCTTTGGGACAACCCGGCTGATGCGCCCGCGCGCGCTGTTCGGCGCCAATCCCATCGCCGAACCCGCCTGGCTGCTGGATCGCGCCTTAACCGAACCGTGAGGGGAAACGGTATCGCGCCGCCACCTCAGCGCGGTTCCCATTGAAACCTCAGGCCGCCTTCGCTATAGGGCACTTCGACTATCCGAGGGGCCGCAGAGGCCAAGCCTCGGCCGTGGCCGCTTTGTCTCGCCCGCAGCGAGCAGGTCGTGCCCCGAGCGGCCGAGCCATAACAGAGGCGCACTCATGTCTTCGACGTTCGATACCGTCGCCAATATCATCGCCGAGACGTGCGACATTCCGCGCGACACCATCACGCCGGAAAGCCATGCCATCGACGATCTGGGTATCGACAGCCTGGACTTCCTCGACATCGCCTTCGCCATCGACAAAGCGTTCGGCATCAAGCTTCCGCTGGAACAGTGGACGCAGGAAGTGAACGACGGCAAAGCCACCACCGAGCAATATTTCGTGCTCAAGAACCTGTGCGCTCGCATCGACGATCTGGTCGCGGCGAAGACCGCCTGAGGTCGGACGGAGCGAATGCGTCCAGAAGTTTTCAAGATGGTGGACCGGGTCGTCGCGATCGATCCGGGCCTTGAGACCATTCATTGCGAAGGCCTTGTGCCGGAAGAAAGCTCCATCTTCGAGGGGCATTTTCCTGGCCATCCCCTGATGCCCGGCGTCCTGCTGATCGAGGCCATGGCCCAGACCACCGGCTGGCTGGTGCTCGCGCGCAACCGATTCGACAAGATGCCGTTCCTGGCCACCGTCAAGGAAGCCAAGCTGCGCACCTTCGTCGTGCCCGGGCAGAATCTGGACCTTTATTCCAAGATCCTGCACGAGGGCTCCGGCTTCGTGGTGGCGCAGACCCGCTGCACCTGCGAGGGCAAGCCGATCTGCAACGCCGAGCTGGTGTTTCGCGTCCTTCCCTGGCCCGAGGGCCGGATGAAGGACGTGGTGCTAAAAGTGGCCGAGCGGGTGGAATTCCCGATCGCGGACTATGTCGATGCCTGAGCAGAGCCCGAGCACCAAGCGCGACGTGTGGATCACCGGCATCGGCCTCGTTTCCTCGCTGGGCGAGGGGCCGCAGGCCAATTGGCAGGCGCTCGCCGCCGGCACCGCGCCGGTGACCGACGCCGAGCGCTTTGCGCCTTATGTGGTCCATCCCCTGGTCAAGGTGAATTACGACAGCCAGATCCCCAAGAAGGGCGATCAGCGGCAGATGGAGCCCTGGCAGCGCATCGGCACCTATGCCGCCGGGCTGGCGCTTGACAGCGCGGGCATCGCCAAGAATGCCGAGATCCTCGGCGAGACCGATATGATCGTCGCGGCCGGCGGCGGCGAGCGTGACTTCCTCGTCGATGCGGCGATTCTCAACGATATGCTGGTGTCCAACGATACCGGCCGCCTGCTGAACGAGCGCCTGCTGTCGGACCTGCGCCCGACCTTGTCGCTGGCGCAATTGTCCAATTTGCTGGCCGGCAACATCTCCATCGTGCATGGCGTCACTGGCTCCTCGCGCACCTTCATGGGCGAGGAAAGCGCGGGCGTGGATGCCACCCGCATCGCGTTCTCGCGCATCGCCGCCCGCCAGAGCGAGATCGCGCTGGTCGGCGGGGCCTATAATGCCGAGCGTGAGGACATGCTTCTCCTCTACGCGCTGAACGATTTCTGCATGAAGAACGGCTTCCGGCCGATCTTCGGCGCCGATGGCGCGCCGGGCATTCCCTCCGGCTCCATGGGCGCGTTTCTGGTGCTGGAATCGCCCGAGCACGCCACCGCGCGCGGCGCCAAGCCGCTGGCCAAACTCTCCGGCGTCTGGTCGGAACGGGCGCGGCGCGATGCGCCGGGTAGCGTCGCGGAAAAGGTGACGGCCCTGCTCGCCAAGGCCGGCACGACACCGGGCACCGCCGTATTCTCCGGCGCCACCGGCGCACGCGGCGCCACCGAGGCGGAAGCGCAGGCCCTGCGCGCGGCCGCCCTGCCGGTCCGTTCGCTCGCCAATCGCATCGGCCATGGCTTCGAGGCGCAATTCGCCGCCGGCCTTGCCCTCGCGGCGTTGGCGGTGAATGAGGGCACGCTGTTTCCCGCTTTGCCCGGCGATACGCTGGAAAACGGCAGCGGCGCCGTGTCCCGTGTGATCGTCACCGCCGTCGGCCATTGGCGCGGTGAAGGCGCAGGGCTGGTGGAACGGGTGGATTGAGCCTTATATCTCACGCATAAAGCGGGCGGGCATCGGGGCTGGCGAGGGGCGCGCCGGAAGGTCCCATGAAGTCCGTCCATGCGGGTGGAGGTGCGACGTCCCCCTCCCTCGCCGCCCCGCCGCCGTCCGTCACGGACACGGCCCCAGGACGTGCGGACGCTCACTCCGGTAGTGACGTCCTTGGAAGGAGGCGCCCGTGGCGCAGGCATATACGGACAAGTTCGGCCGCCCCATCGTGGTGGTGACCGGCATCGGCATCGTGACCTCGCTGGGCCAGGGCAAGGCGGACAATTGGCGCCGCCTGACCGCCGGAGAATCCGGCATCCACACCATCACCCGCTTTCCGCTGGAAGGCATGCGCACCACCATCGCCGGCACCGTGGACTTCCTGTTCGACGGCCGCGTTCCCGCGCCCGACCTGTCCCAGCGCCTCGCCACCCTGGCGGCGGAAGAAGCCATCGCGGAAGCCGGCATCGGCTCCAAGGGCAGCTTTCCAGGCCCGCTGTTCGCTGCCGTCCCGCCGGTCGAGCTGGAATGGCCGGAAAAGCGCGCGCTGGCCGAGGTCGTCCCCAACAAGCCCCTGGTCTATCACGATCTTCTCGACGCGGCGGAGACCGGCAAATTCTCCGCCTGGCACGAGCGCTTTCTGTTCGGCTCGGTGGCGGACCGGCTCGCCGACCATTTCGGCACCCAGGGCCAGCCGATTTCCCTCTCCACCGCCTGCGCCTCCGGCGGCACGGCGATCCAGCTTGGCGTCGAGGCGATCCGGCGCGGGGAATGCGATGTCGCGCTTTCGCTGGGCACCGACGGCTCGGTCCATCCCGAGGCGCTGATCCGCTTTTCCCTGCTCTCGGCGCTGACCACCGCCAACGACAAGCCCGGCGAGGCGGCGCGCCCGTTCGCCAAGAATCGCGACGGCTTCGTGATGGCGGAAGGCGCCGCCGCCCTGGTGCTGGAAAGCCTGGAGCATGCCACTGCCCGTGGCGCCAAGATCCTCGGCGTGCTGGAAGGCTGCGGGGAGATGTCCGACAATTTCCATCGCACCCGCTCCAGCCCGGACGGCAAGCCCATCATCGGCTGCATGATGAATGCGCTGAAGGATGCCGGCATCACCCCCGGCGACGTGGATTACATCAACGCCCACGGCACCTCGACGCCCGAGAATGACCGGATGGAATATGTCGGCATGAAAGCCGTGTTCGGCGAGGAGGCACTGGCTGGCATTCCCATCTCGTCCAACAAATCCATGATCGGCCACACGCTGACCGCCGCTGGCGCCATCGAGGCGGCGGTGTCGCTGCTGACCATCGCGAACGGACGCATTCCGCCGACCATCAACTATAACATCCCCGATCCGGCGATCCCGCTGGACGTGGTGCCGAACGTCGCGCGCGACGCCACGGTGAACCGCGTCATCTCCAATTCCTTTGGCTTCGGCGGGCAGAATGTGTGCCTGGTGCTGACGGGGGAGCCGGCGTGAGGCACGGCATCAGCCGCTGGCCGGCGCCGATTGGCATCGCAGGGCGCGGACATCCATGACCGCGCCCGAGAACAAGCGCGTCCTCGTCACCGGCGGCGGGCGCGGCCTCGGCTCGGCGATTGTGCGCGCGCTGGCGGCGGCCGGCTATGACGTGACCTTCACCTATCGCAGCGCCGGCCCCGAGGCCGAGGCGCTGCTTGCGGAGATCCGCGCCGCCCATCCCGACGCCACCATCGACGCTAAGGCGGTGGACCTCGCCGACCGCGCCGCCGTCGAGGCCCTGGCGCAGGAGATCGAGGCGGATGCCGCCTATTACGGCTTCTGCCACAATGCCGGGGCCTCCTACGACACGCTCGCGGTCATGGTGGACCAGGACAGGGCCGAGCAGGTGATGCAGGTCAATCACCATGCCTTCGTGCGCCTCACGCGCGCCCTGGTGCGCCCCATGATCCGCGCACGTGTGGGCAGGATCGTCGCCATCGGCTCGGTGGCGGCATTGCAGGCCAACCAGGGCAATGTCGCCTACGCCGCCTCCAAGGCCGCCCTGCTGGCCCATGTGAAGGGGCTTGCCGTGGAGAGCGCGAAGCGCGGCGTCACGGTGAATTATGTCGCCCCCGGCTTCATCGACACGGCTATGCTCGCCAAGTTCGCCGATTATCGCGACCGCATGGCGGCGCAGATCCCCGCCGGGCGTTTCGCACAGGTGGATGAGGTCGCCGCGCTGGTCGGATTTCTCTTCTCGCCGGGAGCAAGCTATATCACCGGGGCCGTGATCCCGGTGGATGGGGGCCTCTCGGCCCAGCTTGCGATCCACCGCTGACCTTCAGGACCAAAATGCGCGCCCTTCAGCTCGTCTCCGACCGCAATCTCCAGATCGTCGACATGCCCGAGCCCGACGCCCCCGGCGCAGGCGAAGTGCAGATCCGCGTCAAGGCGCTCGCCCTCAATCATATCGACGTGTGGGGCTGGCGCGGCATGGCGTTCGCCAAGCGCAAGATGCCGCTGGTGGTGGGCGCGGAAGCCGCCGGTGAAGTGGTGGCGCTGGGCGCCGACGTGCGCGGGCTGAAGGTGGGGCAGACGGTCGCCATGTACGGCGCCATGACCTGCGGCCATTGCAAGCAATGCCTCAAGGGCCGCGACAATCTGTGCGAAAGCGTCGGCGGCGTGCTGGGCTTCCACATCGACGGCTTTGCCCGCGACGTGATCAACATGCCCGAGCGGCTGGTGATTCCCGCCCCCGAGGGCGTCTCCTTCGAGGAGGCGGGCTGCGCCGGCATCACCTTCTCCACCGTCGAGCACATGCTGTTCGATAATGCCAAGCTGGAAGCGGGCGAGACCGTGCTGGTCCATGCCGGCGGGTCGGGCATCGGCTCCGCCGCCATCCGCCTCGCCAAGGATATCGGCGCCACCGTCATCACCACGGTGGGCGACGACGAGAAGATGGAGAAGGCCAAGGCGCTCGGGGCCGACCACGTGATCAATTACCGGGTCGACCGGTTCGAGCACGAGGTCCGCAAGATCACCAAGAAGGTGGGCGTGGACGTGGTGTTCGAGCATGTTGGCGCCGACACCTGGAACGCCTCGCTGCTGTCCATGAAGCCGGGCGCGCGGCTCGTCACCTGCGGCTCCACCTCCGGCGTCAGCGTGCAGATGAACCTGATGCAGCTGTTCCAGCGTCAGTACAAGATCTTCGGCTCGTTCGGCGCCACCATCCGCAATGTGGCGGACGGGCTGGAAAAGATGGGCCGGGGCGTGAAGCCGGTGATCGATACCGTGGTGCCGCTGGAGCGGTTCAACGAGGGCCTGGAGCGCTTGGAGAGCCGCAAGGTGTTCGGCAAGATCGTCGTGCGCTTCTAAGACCCTTGCGAGGAAACCGGCCGTGTCGCCGCTGAAGATCCTGTGGGGCCGTTTCATGCGGCGCATCCGCCGCGCGCTTGCCCCCATCGCCGAGAGCATCATCGTCGGCTTGGTGCGGGTGCTGGTGTGGTGGTCGCGCCTCTTTCCCATCTCCTGGTCCTCGGCGGTGGTGAGCACGCTCGCCCGCCTGCTGGGTCCGTTCTTCCTGGTGAGCCGGGTCGCGCGGCAAAACCTGCGCCGCGCCTTCCCGGAAAAGAGCGACGCCGAGATTCGGCGTATTCTTGATGGGGTGTGGGACAATCTCGGCCGCATGTCGGCGGAATTCGCCCATCTCGATCGGATCTGGGATTATGACCCGGTGCATCCCGGCAACGGGCGCATCGAAATCGTCGGCACCGAGGTGATGGCCCGCCTGCGGGACGACGGCAAGCCGGCGCTGTTCTTCACCGCCCACACCGGCAATTGGGAATTGAACGCCATCACCGGCGGCAAGCTGGGCGTGAAGGGCGGCGTGCTCTATCGCGCGCCCAACATCAAGAAGGCCGCCAAGCTGATCGAGGACATGCGGGCGGAGACCATGCCCGGCCTGATCCGCGCCAACCGCAATGCCGGCCGCCAAATGGCGCGGATGCTGGAAGAGGGCCAGCATATCGGCATGCTGGTGGATCAATATTGGGGCCAGGGCGTGGTGGTGGATTTCTTCGGCCGCCCCTGCCCCACCAATCCAACCTTGGCGCGGCTCGCCCGGCAGTTTGAATGCCCGGTGCACGGCATGCGCGTCATCCGCCTGCCGAAGGGGCGGTTCCGCATTGAGGTCACCGAAGAAGTCATCCTGCCGCGCGACGCGGACGGCCGCATCGACGTGCAGGGCGCCATGCAGGCGGTGACGGCGGTGATCGAGGATTGGGTCCGCGAATATCCCGGCCAATGGCTTTGGTTGCATCGCCGCTGGCGATAATGACCCGGCGAAACGCTTCCGGCAAAATCCCACGCTTGCCCCCCGACCCCTTATCCTATAAAGCCGCGCTTTCCTTTTTTCGGGGATGAACGATATGGGTTCGCGGCCGGTGGCCGTCATCATGGGCAGCCAGTCGGACTGGGAAACCATGCGGCACGCTGCGGAAACGCTCGCAGCACTCGAGATCGGCAACGATGTGCGCATCGTCTCCGCCCATCGCACGCCTGAGCGCATGTTCGCGTTCGCCAAGGGGGCGAAAGCGGAGGGCTTCAAGGTGATCATCGCGGGCGCCGGCGGCGCGGCGCATCTGCCCGGCATGGTGGCGGCCCTCACCCCGCTGCCGGTGTTCGGCGTGCCGGTGGAATCGAAAGCCATGTCCGGCCTGGACAGCCTCTATTCCATCGTCCAGATGCCGGCGGGCGTCCCCGTGGGCACGCTCGCCATCGGCAAGGCCGGGGCCACCAACGCCGCTTTGCTCGCCGCCGCCGTGCTGGCGCTCGGCGACGAGGCGCTGGCCGCGCGGCTCGATGCCTATCGCGCCGAACGCACGGCAGCTGTCACGGAACGGCCGGTCTGATCCATGCTGAAGCCCGGTTCCACCATCGGCATCCTCGGCGGGGGGCAGCTCGGCCGCATGATCGCCCTTTCGGCGGCCCAGCTCGGCCTGAAGACCCATATTCTGTGTCCGGACCAGGACAGCCCCGCCTTCCAGGTGGCCGGCGGCCACATCTGCGCCGCCTATGACGACGAGGCCGCCCTCGCCGCGCTGGCGCAGGTGAGCGATGTCGTCACGTATGAATTCGAGAATGTGCCCCTGGCCACGGCGCAGTTCCTGGAAAGGCACGTGCCCGTGCGGCCGGGGGCGAAGGCGCTTGAGATCACCCAGGACCGCTTGCTGGAGAAGAGCTTCGTGCGCGGCCTCGGGATCGAGACCGCACCGTTCGCCGCCGTGGACGATTTGGCCGGCCTGGAAGCCGCGGTTGCCACCATCGGCCTGCCCGCGGTGCTGAAAACCCGCCGCTTCGGCTATGACGGCAAGGGGCAGGTGACGCTCCGCCCCGGCGACGACCTTGGCGCCGCCTGGCAGGCCATTGGGGCACAGAGCGCGATCCTGGAAGGCTTCGTCACGTTCGAGCGCGAGGTTTCCGTGATCGCGGCGCGGTGCATGGACGATGCATTCACGGCCTATGACGTGACCGAGAACGTGCACCGCGACCATATCCTGCACACCTCCACCGTGCCGGCCGCCGTATCGCGGCAGGCATCGGACCGCGCGCACGCCATCGCCTGCAAGATCGCCGGCGCGCTCTCCTATGTGGGCGTGTTCGCGGTGGAATTGTTCATCAGCTCCGTCGCCTCGGGGGAGCGGGTGATCGTCAACGAAATCGCCCCGCGCGTGCACAATTCCGGGCATTGGACGCAGGACGGCGCCGTCACCAGCCAGTTCGAGCAGCATGTCCGCGCCATCGCCGGCTGGCCGCTGGGCGATGCGTCCCGCCTCGGTGCGGTGCAGATGATCAACCTCATCGGGTCGGATGCCCACGATTGGGCGAAGATCCTGGCCGAGCCGGGCGCCCATCTGCATCTCTACGGCAAGGACGAGGCCCGTGCCGGCCGCAAGATGGGCCACGTGAACCGCCTGCGGCTCGACGGCCGCGTCTCGCCCACCTCGACCTGCTGAGACTGGCGGCGGCCTGCACGAACAACCCCACCTGGCAGCCGGCGAGCCGGCAGCCAGCCCCCTCGCCTTCCCGCGCCCCGGGCGCCGGGCGCCGGATATTCCGAGGCTGATCGCGGTGGCGGGTCGCTACGGCATCACCGCACTACCTCAATGATGCAGTCATTCAGGATCTGTATCCATTCATTTTGGCGCGACCTTCGGGAGAGGGATCAGCTTTCCCTCTTCCGCCTTGTAGAAATATTGGCTCGCCACCAGCCATCCCTTCAGCGGCCGCAGGGGCGGAATGCAGGTGAGCAGAAGCAGGGGAAGCGTCGTCACCAGATGCACCCAATACGGCGCCTGATGCGCCACTTCCAGCCAGATGGCGAACAGGGTCGAGGGCAGGCAGCCGAAGCAAATGACAAAGAAGGCCGGGCCGTCCGCCGGATCGGCGAAGGAATAGTCGAGGCCGCACACTTCGCACTTCGGCGCGAGGGTGAGAAACCCATTGAACAGATGCCCCTGCCCGCAGCGCGGACAGCGCCCGCGCAAGCCGGTTTCCAAGGGGGATAGGGCGGGCCAGGAGGGAGCGGCCATGAGCATATCCAGTCACGTGCATTATTTGACTGCATATAATATACATTCAATTTAGTCGGGCAATGAGGGCCAATGTCGCAGGGCTGACGCCGGGCAAGCCCCAATCTAGGCGCGCTTGCGCGAGCGCTCGGCGCTGACGTTGCGTGCGATGTGGGCGGCCAGATAATCCGCCGCCTGAAGCAGGCCGGGCTGGCGCTCCCAGAGGATGAGGTCCACCGAGGGCAGCGTCGGCAGCCCATCCGCCGCGCCGAGGCGCACCAGCCCGGTGGAGCGCACCGAATCGGCCAGCACGATGATGGCGGCATCCGCCAATGCCATGGCCTGGAGGCCGGCAATGCTTTCCGAGACACAGGCGATGCGCCAGGGCCGTGCCTGCTCGTTCAGTCCCGCAAGGGCATAATCGCGATAGAGATTGCCGTCCGGCAACATGGCGAGCGGCAGCGGATCTTCGAGATGCGCCGTCCCGTCGGCGGCGCCGAGCCAGACCAGCGGCTCCGCCCGCAGAACCGTGCCGCGCCCCACCTTCGGCGCCACGCCGGGCATGCGGGTTGCGATGGCGATATCGATCAGCCCGTCAGTCATGTCCTGCGCCAATTGCCGCGACAGCGCGCAGCGCACCGTCACCTCCACGCCCGGATAGCTGGCACGGAAGCTGGCGAGGGTCTCGGGCAGGAGGAAGGCGGCATAGAGGTCGGGACAGCCGAGCGTTACTCGCCCCTCGATCTCCTCGGCCGCGAGGCGCAGGCAGGCCTCCTCATGCATACGCAGCACGGTGCGCGCATAGGGCAGCAGCATCTCGCCATGGCGCGACAGCCGCAGGTGCCGCAAATCCGGCTCGAACAAGGGGCGGCCGGCCGCCTCCTCGAGCCGTTTCACCTGGAGGCTGATGGCGGGTTGGGTGCGGTTCAGCTTGCGGGCGACACGGGTCACGCTCTGCTCCTGAACGAGCATCACGAAGGTGCGCAACAAGGTGATTTCGAGGGGACGGGCCATTTCTCCTGATAAATATTATTTTGCTTTTCGCAAAGCAATATAAATTTGATTACTTGATTCAACCAGGATTTAATTTGATACGACTTCATCAATATTGACTACCTCATAGGCAACTGCGCAAAATTTGATCTGAATCAAACGCGGATGTGCGACCAAAAAAGGCAATCGACAAGCGGCGAGATGATAATTAATAAAATCAATGGACATAGGGGATATTTGCATGTCGGGTGCGTTTCTGGAGGTCTCCGGGCTGGTGAAGCATTATGGCGGCGTGGCGGCCCTGGACGGGTGCAGCCTGTCGCTTCGCAAGGGCGAGGTCACCGGCCTGATCGGACCCAACGGCGCGGGCAAGACGACCTTGCTCAATGCGCTCACGGGGCTCGCCAAGCCCGAGGCTGGCACGGTCACCTTCAACGGCGTCGATGTCACCGGCCTGCCCGCCCATCGCATGGCGGCGCTCGGCGTCGTGCGCAGTTTCCAGATCGTGCGCGAGCTCTCCAGCCTTACCGTGTTTGAAAACCTGCTGCTCGCCCCACCCCACCAGATCGGCGAGCGGCTTTTGGGCGCCGTGATCTCGCGCCGCAAATGGTGGGCGCAGGAGCATGTGAACGCCGCGAAGGCCCGCACCCTGCTGGAACGTGTGGGCCTGTGGAAGCTGGCGGATCAATCCTCCGCCGCGCTTTCCGGCGGCCAGAAGAAGCTGCTGGAGGTCGCCCGCGCGCTGCTGCTGGAACCCCGCCTCCTCCTGCTGGACGAACCCGGCGCCGGCGTCTCCCCACCGCTGCGCGAAGAGATCATCCGCCTGGTGCGCGAACTGAAGGCCGAGGGCCTGTCGTTCGGCATCGTCGAGCACGACATGCACCTCGTCGGCGAAGTCTGCGACCATGTCCATGTGCTGGCCGAAGGGCGGACGCTGGTCTCCGGCACCTTCGCCGAGGCCACGTCCGATCCCCGCGTCGTGGAAGCCTATCTGGGGCTCGCGGCATGATCGAAAACCACGAAATGGACGCCCTGCGGGTGCAGGGGCTGCGCGCCGGCTACGGCCGCGGCGGCGATATCGTATGCGGCATAGATTTCGCGCAGCGGGCGGAATCCATCATCGCCGTGATCGGCCCCAACGGCTCGGGAAAATCCAGCTTCATCAAGACCATCGCCGGTCTTTTGCCGGCCCGCGCCGGATCCGTCTCGGTGACAGGAAGCGATGTCACCGCCCTTTCCCCAGCGCGCCGCGTCTTCGCCGGCCTCGCCTATGTGCCCCAGGAGGCCAATGTCTTTCGCAGCCTCAGCATCCGCGAGAATCTCAAGCTCGCCACGGAATTCCTGCGCGGCCGCCCAGGCATTGGGCGCGAGCAGGAGGAACGGGTGCTGAGCCTGTTTCCCGAGATCGCCGCACGGCCCCGCACGCTGGCCGGCAACCTCTCCGGCGGCCAGCGACAGATGCTGGCCTTCGCCTGCGCCCTGCTCGCCAATCCGGAAGTGCTGCTGCTGGATGAACCCTCTGCGGGCCTGTCGCCGAAAATCGTCGGCCAGACCATGGAGGCCATCACCCGCGTGCGCGAATCCGGTGTCACCATCCTATTAGTGGAGCAGAATGTCTCCGCCGCCCTGAAGATCGCGGAGGAAGTGGTGGTGCTGGTGGCGGGACGCCTCAGCCTACGGGCGCCGGCGGCGGATGTATCGACGGCCGATCTCGCCGGCCTGTTCTTCGGAAAGGCGGCCTGACATGGCGCAGCTTTTCCTGAACGGCCTGGTGACGGGCCTGCTCCTCGCCCTGCCCGCGCTCGCCCTGACGCTGGTGTTCGGCATCCTGAAATTCGCCAATTTCGCGGTCGGCGCCCTGCTCACCTTCGGGGCCTATGCCGGCTTCGTCGCCAATGTGCAGTTCGGCTGGCCGCTGCCGCTCGCCGCTGCCTTTGCCGCTTTGTGCGTGGCGCTCGCTTCGATCATCGCGGATGCCCTTGTGTTCGAGCGGCTGCGCGAACGCGGATCCATCACTTTGCTGGTCGCCTCCATGGGGGTTTCGCTGGTGGTGGAGAACATTTGCCGCTTCTTCTTCGGCAATGCCGCCCGTAGCTTCGATGTGACTCTCGCGCGGCCGATCCGCTGGCAGGGGCTGCGCATCAACCACGAGCAGATCGTAACCGCGAGCGTGGTGATCGTGGCGCTTCTGCTCGTGCATCTGCTGCTGACCGCCTCGCCCCTCGGCCGCGCCATGCGGGCGGTGGCCGACAATCCCGCCCTCGCCGCCGTGCGCGGCGTGGAACGGCGCACCGTCGCGCGCATCGCCTGGGCGCTGACCGGTGCCCTGCTTGGCGTCGCCGGGGTGCTGGCCGGGCTCGATCGCGCCATCGATCCGCTGATGGGCTGGAACTACCAGATCCCGATTTTCGCCGCCGCGATCCTGGGCGGCCTCGGCAGCCCGCTGGGCGCGGTGGCGGGGGCGCTGATGATCGGCATCGCGGAAGAGATGTCGGCCCTGATCCTGCCCACCAATTACCGGCAGGCGGTGAGCTTCACCGTGATCCTCCTGCTGCTCCTGTTCCGCACCAACGGCCTGTTCGGCGCAAAGGCGGTGCGCAAATGAGCGCCTATCTCGTCACGCTCATCATCCTGGTCAGCGTTGCCGCTCTGGTCGGCCTTGCCTTGAACCTGCAATGGGGCCTCGCCGGCCTGGTGAACTTCGGCGTCTCCGGCTTCGTGGCGCTGGGCGCCTATGGGGTTGCGATCACTGCGCCCCATATCGGCTGGCTGCCGGCGCTGATCTTTTCTGCCGTGCTTTGCGCCGCCGTCAGCATGGCGCTGGCCTTGCTCTCGATCCGGCTGGAGGAGAATTATCTCGCCATCGTCACCATCGGCTTCGGCGAGATCGTGCGCATCCTGCTGCTGAACGAAGGCTGGCTCACCGGCGGCGCGCTGGGCATCGCCGACATTCCGCGCCCGTTCGCCGCCATAACGCCGCCGGGCGGAGGGGACGGGGTGATCCTCGCCTTCGCCATCGGGCTCGTGGCCGTGGTGTTCGTGCTGCTGGAACTGCTGGTGCGCTCGCCCTTCGGCCGCGTCCTGCGGGCGGTGCGGGACGATGCCACTGTGGCGTCCGCGCTGGGCAAGCCGGTGCTGGCCCTGCGGGTGCGGGCGTTCGCCGTGGGCGGCGCGGTCATGGGCCTCGCCGGAGCGCTGCACGCCTTCTACCTGACCTATATCGACCCGAGCCAGTTCACCCCCATCATCACCGCCTATGCCTTCATGGCGGTGATCGCGGGCGGACGCGGCTCCAATCTCGGCCTCCTGTTCGGCGCCGGCTCGATCATGGCGCTGCTGGAAGCGACGCGCTTCCTTAAGGATCTCGTGCCGTCCATCGACGGCGCGCAATTGTCGGCGCTGCGGCTCGGCATGATCGGCATCGGCATCGTGCTGCTGCTGATCCTGCGCCCGCAGGGCCTCGTGGCGGAACCGCGCCGGCGCGCGACCGAATTCTTTCCCGACGCGAAGGGAGAAGGCTGATGCCTCGCGTAACCCCACTGCCCCCCACGGCCCTGCCGCCCGAAATCGCGCAGGTGTACGAGCAATTCGCCGGCGGCTATGCCGATTTCGCCGATCAGGCGGCGGTGCTCGCCCACGTGCCGCCGGCGCTCGACCATATCTACCGCATGCTCATGGAATTGCGGGCGCGCGAGGCCGTGCCCTGGCGCTATATCGAGCTGGCAGTGGTGGTGGTCTCCAAGCTGAATGCCTGCCCCTATTGCGTCTCGCATCACGCCCCCCTGCTCGCCGTGGAGGGAATTCCCGCCGACGCGATCGAGAAGCTTCCCGATGCCGAGCATGAGGCCTTCGACGAGGTCGATCGCCTGGTCATCGATTATGCGCGGCTGGTGACCGAACGCGCCTGGGGCATCCGCTCGGGCGTGTTCACCCAATTGCGCGCGCATTTTTCCGAAGCGCAGATCGTCGAGCTGACGTTCCGCATCGCGCTCTGCGGCTTCTTCAACCGGTTCAACGATGCCTTGCAGATCGACGATGGCGTCGCCGAAACCTTGCTCAACCTTCATCCAAAAGAAGAACCAGCCACCTCAGGAGAACAGCCATGAGCCAGTCGACGCGTCTTACCCGCCGCCAGGTCGTTGCCGGCCTCGGCGCCCTCCCCTTCGTCGTCGCCGCGATGCCGGCGTTCGCCCAGGCCGCCGAAATTCCGCTCGGCATGGTGCTGCCGTTCTCGGGCGCCACCGGCCCCTATGGGCCGGACATGAAGAAAGCGGCCGAACTGGTTCTTGGGCAGGTCAATGAGGCCGGCGGCATCCTCGGTGGGCGCAAGCTCAAGCTCTTCATCGAGGATTCCGAGACCAATCCCACCGTCGGCGTCACCGCCACCAAGAAGCTGTTGGAAGTCAACAAGGTGGAACTGGTGGGCGGGTTCTGGGGCAGCCCGATCGCGCTGGCCGCCAAGCCCATCATCCTGGCCGCCAACAAGGTTCAGATGGTCTCCTGCTCGGCCAATTCGGTGACCGACGGCGACACCAAGGGCCTCGTGTGGCGCTTCCAGGCCAAGAGCACCTCCTGGGGCCCGGCCGGCGCCAAGGTGATGAATTCCATCGGCGCCAAGAAGGTGGTGGTGCTGGCGCAGCAGAATCCGTTCGTGGTGGCGATGATCGAGCCCTTCAAGGCGGAGATGGCCAAGCTCGGCGGCACGGTGCTGGACGTGGTGATGTACAATCCCGACCAGCCCTCCTATCGCGCCGAGGTGGAAAAAGCCTTCGGCGGCGATCCCGACGGCGTGTTCTGCCTGTCCCTGCTGACCGATTTCACCTCCATCGCCAAGGAAGTCTATCGCGGCGGCTTCAAGTCCAAGATCGTGGCGCTGTCCATCGGCGCCGATGCGGAAGGCAAGTTCCTACAGGCGGTCGGCCCGGAAGTGGCCGAGGGGATCTATCATCTCCAGCCCGCCCCGCCGCTCGATACCCCGTCCTACAAGAAGTTCGTGAAGGAGATGGGCGCCCCGGCCGGCACCGTGTTCCTGTTCGCCGGCAATGCCCACGACCAGATCAGCGTCGCCGCGCTCGCCATGGAGCATGCGAAATCCTCCGATGCGTTGACCTGGGCAAAATCGATCCCCGAGGTCTGCAACCCGCCTGGCGAGGAAGTGGACGATGTGGTGAAGGGGCTCGAACTGATCCGCGCCGGCAAGAAGATCAAGTTCGTCGGCGCCGGCGCAAGCTGCGATTTCGACGCCAGGGGCGATCAGATCAACCGCTCGTTCCTGGTTCAGGTCGTCAAGGGCGGCAAGAACACCATCGTCGGCGTGATCTCCTGATCCGCTAGCTTTTTTTCAAGCCCGAACACCAGCAGCGCGCGGAGAGCCTCCGCGCGCAACGAGAACGCGTGCCTTAAAGGCCGCTCGGAGACGCATCATGACACAGCCCAAGCCCATGCATCTGTGCGGCTTCCTCATTGCCGGCCCGGTGGTGCACAGCCATGCCATCTGGCGCAATCCGGCGCACGAGACCGCTTTCCTCAGCCTCGAGCATTATGCCCATATCGCTCGAACCCTGGAGCGCGGGAAGTTCGACTTCCTGTTCTTCGCCGACCGCCTCGCCGTTGCCGACCGCTATGGCGAGAGCCTGGAGACCGGGATCCGGCTCGGCGATCAGGATGCGACCCGCATGGATCCGCTGCCGGTGCTCGGCGCCATGGCAGCGGTGACGCGCAACATCGGCCTCGGGGCGACGCGCTCCACCACCTATGACGCGCCCTATAACATCGCCCGCGAATTCGCGACGCTGGATCATCTCTCCGGCGGGCGGGTGGCCTGGAACGTCGTCACCTCCATGAACGATGGCGAGGCGCTGAACTTCGGCTCGGTGCCGCACCTCGGCCATGACGAGCGCTACGACCGCGCGGACGAATTCATGGAAGTCGCTTTCAAGCTCTGGGACAGCTGGGAGGAAGGCGCGCTGGTGCTCGACCGCGCCAACGGCATTTATGCCGACCCCGACAAGGTCCATTACGTGAACCATCAGGGGAAATGGTTCCAGTCGCGCGGGCCGCTGAACATTCCACGCAGCCCGCAGGGCCGGCCGGTGATCATCCAAGCGGGATCGTCGGGCCGGGGCAAGGCGTTCGCGGCGCGCTGGTCGGAGGTGATTTTCGCCCTTCAGCCGAACCGGGAACGCATGGGCGTCTTCACGCGGGACGTGCGCGCCGCCCTGGAAGCGGCCGGCCGCGCGCCGGACGCCAGCAAGGTGCTGATGGCGGTGATGCCCTTCATCGGCCGCACCCGGGCCGAGGCGGAGGAGAAGCGCGACTTGCATGATTCCCTGATCGATCCGCGCGTCGGCCTCTCCACGCTCGCCGCCCATGCCAATGCGGATTTCTCCAGCCTGTCGCTGGATGCGCGGGTGGATGAGATCGCGGTCTCCGGCAGCCAGGGCAATTTCGCCGCGCTCCGCAGCATCGCCCCCGACGGATCTATGACCATTGCCGAGGCGGGGCGCGTCTATGGGCGCGGCGTCATGTGCCCGCGCATCGTCGGCACGGCGCAGGATGTGGCGGACGAATTGGCGGGCATCGTCGATGCCGGCCTTGCCGACGGCTTCGTGATCTCGCCCGCCTTTCTGCCGGATACGTTCGATGACTTCGTCGACGAAGTCGTCCCGCTGTTGCAGGCCCGCGGCGCCCTGCGGCGCGAGTATCCCAGCGGAACCTTGCGCGACATGCTGGGCGCGTAGCGCGCCCGGCACGGCTACACCCAGTCCGGCGGCAGGTCGGGGCGGAAGGAGAGCGGGTGCGGGGCGTCGCGATAGGTGACGCCCGGCAGGATGCACAGCATCTCGAACAGCAGGTTCGCCCCGATCAGCGCCGTGTTGCCCGTGGTGTCGTAAGGCGGGGAGACCTCCACCAGGTCGAAGCCGACGATGTCGAGCCCGTGCAGGCCTCGGATCAGTTCCAGCGCCTGGGGCAAGGTGAGGCCCGCCGGCTCGATGGTTCCCGTACCCGGCGCGATGGAGGGGTCGAGGCTGTCGATATCGAACGAGATGTAGGTGGGCCGCCCCATGAAGCGGGTACGGATCTCGCGCGCCAGATCGGCGAGCGAGCGATGCCAGCAGCGCTCCGCCGGCACCACCCATACGCCGAGGCCGCGCTGCCAGTCGAAATCATCCGCCGCATAGCCCGAGCCGCGCAGCCCCACCTGGACCATGAAGCGGGGATCGACCAACCCCTCTTCCAGCGCCCGCCGCATGGGCGTGCCGTGGGCGATGCGCTCGCCGAACATGGTGTCGTTCACGTCCGCATGGGCATCCACATGCACCAGCGCCACCGGACCGTGAGTTTTGGCCGCCGCCCGCAGGATCGGCAGCGTCATGGTGTGGTCGCCGCCCAGCGCCATCGGCCGGCAGCCGCTCGCGAAGATGCCGGCGAAATGCGCCTCGATGAGATCCACCGAACGTTCCAGGCTGTAGGGATTGGTCGCGACGTCGCCGAGATCCGCGATCGCGAGGCTGTCGAACGGCGCGGCGCGCGTCGCCACATTGTACGGGCGCACGAACACCGATTCGGTGCGGATCTGGCGCGGCCCGAAGCGGGTGCCGGCGCGGTTCGAGGTACCAACATCCAGCGGCACGCCGATGAAACCGGCGTCGAGTTGCGCGGGATCGGCGATGTGCGGCAGGCGCATCATGGTCGCGATGCCGCCGAAGCGGGGCATGTCGTTTCCGCTGAGCGGCAGATGGCGGGTGCGGTCGGTCATGGGGAATCCGTAAGCAAGACAAGTCTCAGCCTAGGATGCCGCATGCGTCGCACCAAGAGCGCAGGGGCCAGCCGGACCCGCAGGTGCGGATCAGGCGACGCGTTTCCGACGCGCGGCGCCGCGTATCATTTCATCCAGCCGGGAAATATCGCGCCCAGCCCGCCCGCGATCATTTCCATGGCGATAGCGGCCAGGATGATGCCCATCAAGCGCTTGGAGATGGAGAGCGCGGTCGGCGTGAGCCGCGAGCCGAGCCATGGCGTGATGGCCATCGCGCCGGCGAAAAAGATCAGATAGCCGATCAGGCCGATATAGAAGGCGGCGATGTCGCTGGGCTCCTGCGCGGACTGGGCGAAAATGATGATCGTCGCCATGGCACCGGGCCCGAGCGCGATCGGCAGGCCGAGCGGATAGACGCCCGCATTCTCAACCGACTTGAAATGCTCCTGCTCCTCCTCGGCACCATGGTGCGAAGGATGATCGTCGCCGCTAAGCATCGAGAGGGCGATCAGCAGCACGATCAATCCGCCGGCGAGGCGGAAATGCGACACGCTGATGCCGAACAGCCCCAGGAGCGCATGCCCGGCGAGCGCGCAGACCAGCGCGCCGATGCTCACTGTCGCGATCATGGCGATCAAGGTGCTGCGCCGCGTGGCGGGCGTGGCATCGGCCGTCAGCGCCAGGAAAATCGGCGCAATGCTGAGCGGACCCATGATGGCAAACAGGGCCGCAAACAGTTTTGCGGACAATGAGAAATCGATCATTCCGGCGCCCCTTAACCTATCCCACCTAACGGAAAGGGTGTGCCCCATTTTCATGCGTTTCGATACCGATACCTTTCCCGCAGGCACCTCCGGCGCTGTCTCTTTTGCGAGGGGCAATCCCCCGAAAAACCGCATCCGCGCCGCAGACGCCGCCCGTCGGCTCCGCCAAGCGGAACCACGGCCCCGTCGGGCATGTGGGCTCTGTTCGGTGCCACGGACTAATGATCCCATCATCCGCTCAATCGACAGACCCATTCGCCGGCACGAACCTTGCTCTGCCAAATGCGACACGCCCGGCGCCGCGCGCGGTCATCCTCAATTGCCCACCAGATGCGCTTGACTCACCTGCGACATCATGTTCCAAATTAGTTGACCACTTCGCTAGTCGACTAGCACGCTACGCACTCAGGAAAATCGTAGGCATTCAAGCGGGTTATGCCTGCCGCCATGCGACAGCTGATGGCGCAAAGGCGGGCTTGACGGTGCCAGGGCTGGAGGAAGCGGCGGCGGCAGGCGCCACCCGCGGGGACCGCGCGGAATCGGGCGAGAACAAGAAGAGAGTAGAAAATGCTCAATATCGACGAGGCGAATGCCGCTTTCGTGACCTATCGCGAGATCAAGAGGCGCATCGTGGATCTGTATTATGGGGTTGGCGAGCGACTTTCCGAGGCGCGCCTTGCGGAAGATCTGGGCGTCGGCCGCTCGCCCATCCGCACCGCTTTGTCACGTCTGAAGTCGGAGGGGTGGATCGCCATCTCCCCGCAGAGCGGCACCTATATAAAGGCGCTCACCCCGCGCGAAATCCGCGAGGTGACGGAACTGCGCATGCTGCTGGAGATGCACGCCGCCGGCGCGGCCGCGGCCCGCATGTCCGCGCCCATGCTGAAGACGCTGCGGGCCGACTTCCGCGCCAAGGCACCGCGCATCGCCAAGGGCGACGCCGATGCCTTCATCGCCCTCGACAATCGCCTGCATGCCGCCATCTATGACGCCGCCGACAATTCCCTGGTGCGCCAGACCCTGCTGGACCTGCGCGACAAGGTGCAATGGATCCGCCGCGTGTGCGCGGTCTCCCAGGAGCGCGTGCAGGACGGTTTCGCGGAACTGGAAGGCATCCTCGCGGCCCTCGAGCGGCGCGACGCCGACTGCGCCGCCAAGGCCATGCGCGACCATGTGAAGAGCGCCGCGGCCTTCTGCGAGCGGCTCGAGGAAATCGCCATTCTTCAGCAGCGGACGCCCTGACGGCGCCCGCCTTCGTCACCCTCACCCGCATCCCCGGCCAGGAGCGCGTCTCTTAAGTCGTTTCAAAGTTCGCCCGAGAATTGCGCAAAAAGCGCGACCGGGCATCCAGAGGAGTACGGATCATTATGGCAGCCATGGCGGGTGCGACACCCTTCATCGTCAATACGCATGCGCAAAAGCCGGTTTTACCGCCCGTCGTCGCCTTAAATGACGTGACGAAGGTCTATGAAACGGCATCCGGTGGTACGGTGCATGCGCTGAGCAAGATCAACCTTGCGATCCACGGCGCGGAATTCGTCTCTGTTATCGGGGCGTCCGGCTGCGGCAAGACCACGTTGCTGCGCATCATCGGCGGGCTCGAGGACGGGTTCGGCGGCGAGCTTGTCCTCTCCGGCCGCAAGGGCGGCGGCCCGAGCCGGGATGTCGGCATCGTGTTCCAGGACGCGAACCTGCTGCCTTGGCGCACCATCCTCCAGAACGTGCTTCTCCCGGCGCAGGTGCTGCGCCTGGACAAGCAGGCGTCCCTGGCCCGCGCCCACGAGCTGATCGAACTGGTCGGCCTCAAGGGGTTCGAGGACAAATATCCGTTCGAGCTGTCCGGCGGCATGCGCCAGCGCGTCTCGATCGCCCGCGCCCTCATCCACGATCCCTCGGTGCTGCTCATGGACGAGCCGTTCGGTGCGCTCGATGCGCTGACGCGGGAGACCATGAACGCGGAGGTGCTGAAGATCTGGGATGCCACCAAGAAGACTGTCTTCATGATCACCCATTCGATCACTGAAGCGGTCTTCATGAGCGACCGGGTGATCGTCATGTCGCCGCGCCCCGGCCGGGTGATCGCGGAAGTGGATATCGCCCTGCCGCGGCCCCGGCACATCGGCATGCTGAGCGAGGAGAAATTCGGCGCCTACACCGGAAAGTTGCGCCGCCTGCTGGATGTCGGCACCGATTAGACCGCGTCCCGCCGCATCGCTTTGTTCCGCGCGTCTTCGCGCCACCCGAACCTATGAGTCATCGCCATGTCCCTCGACGCTACGGCCGCGGCCGAAATCCTCGCTTCACGCAAGCGCGAACGCCTGCGCTGGCTCTCCGTCTCCAGCGTGGATTCCCTCATCTCCTTCGGCGGCTTCGTGATGCTGGCGCTGGTGTGGGAACTGGCGGTGGATCTGTTCAAGGTCCCCGATTTCATCCTGCCCGCGCCCTCGGCCATCGCGGTTTCACTTTACAACGGTATTGCCTCCGGCCTGTTCGTCTATAACTTCTTCGTCACCGCCTTCCAGACCATTGCCGGCTTCCTGCTGGCGGCGGTGGTCGGAACCGCCATCGGCGCCGTGGTGGCGCAGTTCCGTATCGTCGAGCGCATCGTCTATCCCTGGCTCGTGGCATTGCAAACGCTGCCAAAAATCGCGATCGCGCCGCTGATCATCATCTGGGCCGGCTACGGCATCGGCTCCAAGGTCATCATCGTCGCGTTGGTGGCCATCTTCCCGGTGCTGGTGAACACCATCATGGGGCTGAAATCCTGCGACCAGGGCAAGCTGGACCTCATGCGCTCGCTCGGCGCGGGGCGGTGGGAAACCTTCCGCACGGTGCGCCTGCCGAACGCGCTGCCCTTCATCTTCGCCGGTCTGAACGTCGCCATCGTGCTCGCCATCCTGGGCTCGATCGTGGGCGAGTTCGTGGGCTCCAAGGCCGGGCTCGGCAATCTCATCCTGGAAGCGAATTTCCAGTTCGACGTGGCCCGCATCTTCGCGGTTCTGGTGGTGCTCGGCGTGTTCGGCGTCGTGCTCAGCCTGATCATGCGCATGGCCCAGAGCCACTTCCTGTTTTGGAACAAGTCGCTCAGCTGAAGGCGACCCAAATAAACCTAAAACAACCAGAGGCGGAGTTTGAATATGCGAAGCATTCGTTTGTCTTTATGTACGCTGGCGGCGGCGTTCGCCGTCACCGCCGCGGCCGGCAGCGCCGGTGCGGCGGAGAAGGTGGTCTATGCGGTCACGACCTCCAACATCTCGGTCGGCCACGCGGCCCAATCCTCGATCCCGCTTGCCGCCGATTTCTGGAAGCAAGAAGGTCTGGACGTCGAGGTGATCGGCCTGTCCGGCGCCACCGCCGGCGTGCAGCAGGTGGCCAGCGGCCAAGTGGATTTCGCCACCGTGGGCGGCGACGCGCTGCTGATCGCCCGGTCCAAGGGCATCAAGGTGAAGGCCGTCTATACTTACGCCCGCAAGTCGATCTATCGCATCGTCGTGCCGGAAGACAGCCCGATCAAGACCCTCGCCGACCTGAAGGGTAAGACTCTGGGCGTGCCCGACATGTCCGCCGGCTCGGTACCGTTCGCCCGCGCCGCGCTTTCCTCCGCCGGCATCGACCCGCAGACCGGTGTGAAATGGCTGTCGGTCGGCATCGGCGGCCAGGCGGCCAACGCCTTCCGCCAGAACGTGATCGACGCCTGGTCGTCCTGGGATACGGTGATCGCGGCGCTGGAGAACAACGGCTTCAAGTTCCGCTACATCGACCCGCCGTGGATCGACGAAGTGCTGGGCAACGTCATCATCGCCCGCGAGGAGACCATCGAGAAGAAGCCCGAGCTGGTGGTGAAGGTCGCGCGCGGCATCGCCGAAGCCTCGGTGTACGGCCTCACCAATCCCGACGCGGCCCTGCGCAACCATTGGAAGATGTATCCGGAGACCAAGCCGCAGACGGTGAATGACGACACCTTCAAGCAGGCCCGCCGCATCTTCGATTCCCGCTTCAATCTCACCAAGCTGGAGCCGGGCGTGAAGTGGGGCGAGAACGTGCCCGCCCAGTGGAAGCGCATGGCCGACATCTCCATCGAGGAGGGGCTGATCCCCAAGGATTTCGACGTGACCGCCGCCTATACCAACCAGTTCATCCCGAAGATCAACGACTTCGATGCGAAGAAGATCGAGGTGATGGCAAAGGCGTCCGCTTGGTGAGGACGCGTTAAGTTTGAGCACGTTCGGCGAACACCGGTTCGCCCAACGTGCTCTAGCTTTTTGTTTCAACGCGTTTTCTTACCGCAAAACCGGAATCCACTTTTGTTGAAAACGCTCTAACGCGCCAGCGGACCTAAGGCGCCACGTGATCTGCCCGTTTCACCCGTCCCCTAACAAGAAAAGCCGTGCCGCGCCTCGGCGTTGCACGAGGAGAACAAGAAATGACCGAACGACGTAAGGATCAGATGAGGCTGGGTGGCTTCTTCCATCCCACGGGCAATCACGTGGCCGCCTGGCTCGATCCCGGCGCCCAGATCGACGCCGGGACCAATTTCGATCATTATGTGCGGCTCGCGCAGACCGCAGAGAAGGCCAAGTTCGACCTGATCTTTCTCGCAGATGCCATCGCCACCCGCGACGGCAACCTTCAGGCGCTGTCCCGATGGCCGCAATACATGGCCTATTTCGATCCGGTAACCTTGCTCTCTGCGATCTCGGCCGTCACGAAACACATCGGGCTGGTGGCCACCGCCACCACCTCCTTCAACGAGCCCTACAGCCTCGCCCGCCGCTACGCCTCGCTGGACCACATCAGCCACGGCCGCGCCGGCTGGAACGTGGTGACCTCTTCCAACCCGTCGGAGGCGTTCAATTTCGGCCGCGATGCCCATTACGGCCATAATGAGCGCTATGAGCGGGCGGAGGAATTCGTCAAGGTCGTGAAGGGCTTGTGGGACAGCTGGGAAGATGACGCGTTCCTGCGCGACCGCGCCACCTCCCGCTATTTCGACCCCGCGAAGCTTCATTACCTCAACCACAAGGACAAGCACTTCACGGTGCGCGGGCCGCTGAATGTCGCCCGCCCACCGCAGGGCTATCCGGTGATCTTCCAGGCCAGCGCCTCCGACACCGGCAAGGAACTGGCGGCGCAGATCGCGGAAGTCATCTTCACCCCGCTCCACGATCTGGAGCAGGCGCAGAAATTCTATCGCGAACTGAAGGACCATGCGGCCAAATACGGCCGCGGCGAGGATGAGATCGTCGTAATGCCAGGCCTCAACGTGGTGGTCGCCGCGACCGAGAAGGAGGCGGACGAGAAGATCCGCTATCTCCAGAGCCTGATCCATCCCGATGTCGGCAAGGAACTGCTCTCCGCCGCGCTGGGTGGCATCGATCTCAGCCAGTGCGACGTGGAAGAGCCCCTGCCCGCCCATCTCGTCGCCGAGGAACTGGCTCGCTCCAATTCGCGTGTCTCCTACATGCTCAAGGGCAATCCCACATTGCGCCAGATGTACGAGCAGTTCGGCACCGGGCGCGGCCAGCGCACCGTGAAGGGCACACCTTCGAGCATCGTCGACCAGATGGAGAATTGGTTCGTGAACCGGGGCGTCGACGGCTTCCTCATCCAGCCGCCGGTCCTGCCGGCCGGGCTCGACGAATTCTGCGAACACATCATCCCGGAATTGCAGAACCGGGGCCTGTTCCGCACCGAATATAGCGGCAGCACGCTGCGGGAAAATCTCGGCCTGCGGCGTCCCGCCAGCATGTACGCGAAGGCAGGCTGAGGCGCATCGGCGCCGGCGCCGCCGTTCGCGCGGCGGCGTCCCCAAGGGAGGAAGAAGACATGAGCGTGCATGCGGCCTTTGAATGCGATCCGGCCCGCGAGCCCCAGGAATTCCGCCGCTGCCTCGGCCAGTTTGCCACCGGCGTCACGGTGGTCACGGCCAATGTGGGCGGCGAACTGGTGGGGCTGACGGTGAATTCCTTCGCCTCGGTCTCGCTGGACCCGCCGCTGATCCTGTGGTCGATCGGCCAGACGTCGAAGAGCTACCCCAAGTTCAGCATCGCGGAAAACTTCACCATCAACGTGCTGGCGCATGACCAGATCGCCCTGTCGCGCCATTTCGGCCGCTCGGGGCCGGACAAGTTCCAGGACATCGGCTGGAGCGCCGGGGAAACCGGGGCGCCGATCCTCGACAATGTGGCGGCCTTCTTCGAATGCAGCCGGGAATCCGAGCATCGCGGCGGCGATCACCTCATCCTTATCGGCCGGGTGCGGCGCGCGGTGCATTTCGAGCGCGGCACGCTGCTGTTCGCACAAGGGCGCTATCGCGTCGCCACCGACCATCCCGCCGAATCCAGCGCGGTGCGCGCCGCCTCCTGATCGATCCGCTGGCCGTGCGCGGGAGCGCGGCCCCTCAGATCGGCATGCCACGCGGCGGCGCACCAAGCCGGGCGTCGTGCGCCTCGCCCGCCAGCAGCGTCACTTCATGCAAGGGCAGCTCGCCCGTCGACTTCGGCAGGCTGATGGAGGCGCGCAGCCCTCCCGGCTGGTTGAACAGAACGATGTCGCCGCCGTGCCGCCGCACAATGGTGCGCGCGATGGAAAGGCCGAGGCCGAGGCCGCCGGTCTCGCGATTGCGCGAATGCTCCATGCGGAAGAAGGGCGCGAATACCTGCTCGCGGGCCACATCGGGAATGCCCGGCCCATCGTCCTCGACCACGATTTCGATATTCTCGGGCCCCTGCGTCACGCTCACCCGCGCGCGCTCGCCATAACGAACGGCATTCTCCACCAGATTGCGGCACGCACGGCGCAGCGCATCGGGCCGGCAGCGATAGCTGATCCTTTGCCCCTCGGCGAAGGTGACCGTATAGCCAAGTTCGGCGAGATCGTCGCACATGCTCTCCACCAGCGCCGGCAGGTCTACTGTGCGGGTGGTTTCCGCCGTGGCTTCCTCGCGCACGAAGGTCAAGGTAGCCTCGGTCATGGATTGGATTTCGGCGATGGTGCTGAGCATTTTTTCCCGCAATTCGTCGTCGGAGACGAATTCCGCTCGCAGCCGCAGCGAGGTGAGCGGCGTGCGCAGATCATGGCCGATGGCGGCGAGCATGCGGGTGCGATCGTCGATGAACCGCACCAGCCGGCTTTGCATGCGGTTGAAGGCTTCAGCGGTGCGGCGGATATCGTCCGGCCCGGTTTCCGGCAGCGGCGCGATCTTTTCCCCCCGCCCGAGCGCCTCGGCCGCCGCCACCAGGCGGCGCATGGGCTGGGCGATGCCGCGCGCCGTAATCACCGCGATGACCGACAGTACCAGCGCCGACAGGGCGAGCGAGACCGTGGATTGCGAGGTCCAGAAATTCTCCTGCGCGCGCTTGGCGAAGGCGGAATTCAGCCATGAGCCGTCGGCGAGCTGGACCGTGATGCCCATCGCGCCGTCATCGTCCAGATAAACGAACTTTGCCGGCCGCGAGAGCGGCCACGCATGAGGAGGAAGATCAATCCAGGATGAATTGAGGACATCGAGGCGTGGCGCCGCGCCGACGCCCGCTTCCGTCGGCACGGCCGTGTTCACCTCATTGCCCGGCGGCGCGAGCGGCGGCAGCGGTTGGCCGAGATAAGACCACGCCTGCTGGCGCCACGCGGTGGAATTCTTCGGCCGATCGGGCGAGATCCAATAGCGCGTGGTGCTGGTGCTGCTGGCGGCGAGGATATCCTTGTGGAGCGCCGCCGGCGTCGCCTCCAGCACGCGCGCGAGCGAGGCGCAGCGGCTGAGCGTCTCGGCCTTGGCGGCCTTGCGCATCACCTGCCCGTGCTCGTCCCAGGAAATGAAAAACACGACGGACTGCGACAGCATCAGCGACAGAAAAGTGAAGCAGATGAAGCGCGCGGCGAGACTGCGCGTCCACAGGCGCATCATCACGAAGCAACCTCCGCCACGAGGCTGTAGCCGCCGCCCCAATGGGTCTTGATCAATGCCGGACTCTTGGGGTCGGCCTCGATCTTCTTGCGCAGGCGGCTCACTTGATTGTCGATGGAGCGATCGAACGGGTCGGCCGCCCGGCCCACCGTGAGGTCGAGCAATTGATCGCGGCTGAGCACAAGGCCGGGATGGTCGAGGAACGCGCACAGCAGGCGGAATTCGGCGGTGCTGAGCGCGACCGCGATGCCGTCCGGCCCCAGAAGCTCCCGCCGCCCGGCATCCAGCGTCCAGCGATCGAAGCGCACCACCTTGGCCGCCATTTGCCCCTTCTGCGGCGGCAGGCTGTGAACCCGGCGCAGCACCGCCTTGATGCGAGCCAGCAGTTCGCGCGGGTTGAACGGCTTGGTGAGATAATCGTCGGCCCCGACCTCGAGGCCGACGATGCGGTCGGTCTCCTCGGCCATGGCGGTGAGCAGGATGACCGGCAGATCCGTGGTGCTGCGCAGGTGCCGGCACAGGGAAAGCCCATCTTCCCCCGGCATCATCACGTCCAGCACCACCAGATCGGGCGCATTGCGCTCCAGCAGGCGGCGCAAGGCGATCGCATTTTCCGCGAGGCTGATGCGGTAGCCGTGCTGCGTCAGGTATTTGCCGACGAGGTCGCGAATGTCGCGATGATCGTCCACGACGGCGATGTGATGTGCCGAGTTCATTTCGATGCTCCTCCCGGAACATACGCACGCCCGCCACCGCGCCCACCGGGATTATGTATCAGAATGTATCGCCCTGTGCCCATGCGACACACTGCGATTAAAAACTTGCACCGCCATCGATCAGATGCGGTTGCAGGCCCGTGGAATGCCGGTCCGGCCACGCGTGCGGCCACCATCCGGTCGTTGTCCTTCGGGCGGAGGTTTTGCGGCAATCTCATCACGGATCGGCGAGCTCGTATCAGAATGCCCGCATCGCCGGCACGCACGACATTTCGCGACAATTCCCATGGTGCGGCGCGATAGTTTTGCGACAACTTCAATCTAGCTTATGCATGCTTCGGCAATCACACGAATATGCAGATCAAATCTGCGTTAAACAGACGGATATACGAACATGCGTTACGCTATTCTTGCCCTGATTTCCGCTTCCCTGTTCGCAACCGCCGCTTCCGCGCGCGAAACCCACTTGGAGCAGCAGGCGCCGCGCAACCAGCAGCAGACCACCACCACGCCCGAGCAGCGCGACCAGACGCCCGTCATCTCCGAGCAGGATCGCCTGTTCCTGATGCTCGGCGATCGCGGCATCGGCAACGGCTGATCACGTTCGGCTGAAATCCTGCCAGAGGGCGGTCGGAATGCCGGCCGCCCTTGCGCGGTAACCCTTTTACGCATCTGGCTGGCGGCGCGCGCATCTCAAAGCCTCAGGGCCGCACGGCGGGTGCCTCCATGGGCAGGCCGGCAGCGCGCGACATCAGATAGAGTTCCAGATCGACATATTCCGGGGCGCCGAGGTCATAGGGCTCGGCCCGCACCCCCACCATGCAATTGCGCATCCGCCGTTGCAGCGAACCCAGTGCCTGCCATTCCAGACGATAGATGGGATACCCGTTGGGTTGCCCCTGGGTGATGGGGCTGCCGCCGAGACGGCCGCGCCAATTGTTGTCATGGCAGGAGGCGCAGGCGAGATCGAGCTGGCCCATGCGGCGCTCGAACAGGCGCCGGCCATTCTCCCGAAACGGCACAAGCCGCGCATCGGCCTCCGGCGTCACCGGCAGGCCGCGCGACTGGTGCGCCACATAAGCGGTGAGCGCGAGCAGATCCTGTCCGTCGCGGACGAGGGCGGTCGCGTTCTGCTGCCCGGTGCGGCACAGATTGATGCGTCCGGCGAGATCCACCGGGCGGTTCGCCCGCGCATCGAAGGCGGGATAGCGCGCCGCGACCCCGCGCATGCTGGTCTCGGCCGCGCCATGGCAATCCGCGCAGGATTTCGCCGACGCGCCGGCCGGGGCCTGCCACAGCCGCTCCCCATCCAGCACCCAGAGCATGCCGGGATTGGCGGCATCGTCGGCCTGCGTGGCACGGCTCTCCGCCGACATGAAATCAGCGCCGGACCTGCGATCCTGCGGGGCGATCTCCGCCGCCCCCGCCATGCCGCTAGCCGCCGCGAGCAGGACGCCCGCCACGCTGAACCTCAGGCCAACCACCACGCGCCGCATCAGGTCACGACGATCTCGGCGGTGGCGGTCTGCGTGACGCCGGCATCGTCGGTCCAGGCGAAGGTCAGGGTACCGCTCACGGTCGCGCGGGTGGAAAAGGCGAGATAGGGATTGGCCGAAACGGCGGGATGGAAATCGGCCGCGAACACCTCCGCGCCGTCGTAGGTGCAGACAAACCTTCGGATGATGTTGCGCGGAATCATCGCGCCGTTCGGGCCCTGGCGATAGCCGGTCTCCATGGGATGGGCGATCATTGCTCGGATCTCGACGATGTCCCCCGCCCGCGCGGTTTTTGGCACATTCACCAGGGCGCGGGTCATGACAGATCCTCGATGCAGGCGGCGAGCGTGACGATGACGCCGGCGCGGCTCACCCAGAAGCTGCCGTCGCTCATCTGCGCCACCGCGACAACGCTCTGGGAGGTGGCGGGGCGGATGCGCGTCGCCACCCGCGCGCGCCCGGCGCGGGGGCCGAGCTGGAACTGGATGATCTCGGCCTCGGGATTTTTCTCGTTGAACAGCGCGATGCGGCGCACGTGGTCGGCTTCGCTCATGGGGCTGTCGACATCGACCACGACCCCCACCGCATTGCCGTTTTCCACCAGCGGCGGCAGGTCGAGCCGCACCCGTCCCTCGTTAAGCGGCGCGCCGCCGGTGAAGGCGCGGAGCGCCTCGTCCAGCGTCGGCCGCGCCAGCGCTTCCAAAGGCAGCATGCACACCGTCAAAGCGCCCGCACCCGCCGCGAGGAAGGCGCGCCGGGGAAGGCCGGACGCGGCCGGTACGTCACATGAGGCGGGTGCGTCCACCATGGCTCACTCCTTCAGTGTCGAAAGATAGGCGACGAGATCCTCGATCTCACCCGCCGTCAGCAGCGGCTTTCCGCGCCACGCGGCGGCGACGCGCGGGGCATCGGCGATGCGATAATAGGCCGGCATGAGGCTTTCGGGATGCAGCGCTTTCATGTCGACGATCCGCAGCCGGATTTGCCCCGGCGACAGGCGGCCGCCGATCCCCGCCAGATCGGGAGCGAGCGTGCCTTGCAGTTGTTGTGGCCCGAAGGGTCCGGAATGGCACAGCACGCACAGGCTTTTGTGGCGATCCCCCATGAGCGCGGCCCCACGGGCCGCATCGCCCGCCTGCCCCGCCAGCGGACGGACGATGGCATCGCCCGCGACCGCATAGGGCAATGGCGCCTCCTGCGCACCCACCGGCGTCGCGGCGATGGCGAGCCCGGCGGCCAGGACGGACGCGAAGCTGGAGGGAAAATCCGTGCTTCCCGCCGTCACGCGAAAACCTCATGCGTAATGGTGTCGAACCAGGCGCCCGCATAGGTCGCTTCCAACACCCGCTGCGCGCGCGGCGCCCCGAGCGGGCTGACGCCTCCGGCGCCTTCCACTTCGGTCAGCAGGCCGGCGCTCGGGTGATAGACGCCGGCAATGGAGATGCCATAGTCCGGCGCGACGAGGCTGTAGCAGGTGTTGATCAGCTTCGGCGCCTGCGGCGCGCGTTCGTGCAGCAGGCTCGCGACGGCGGCGGCGCAGACCTTGGCCTGGGCATTGGCGGTGAAGGCGGATTTCGGCATCGCCCCGCCGATGGCCGCATCGCCGATCACATGGATGCCGGCCTGGAGGCGGGATTCGAACGTTACCGGATCCACCGGACACCAGCCGGTGCGATCCGCCACCCCCGCCGCCTGGGCGATGGCGCCGGCGCGCTGGGGCGGGATGACATTGATCACATCGCCCGTGTGATCGCCGAATTCCGTGATCAGCCTCTTGCCCGCGACATCCACCTCGGTCACGCGGCCGCCCTGGGACAGGCCCACCCATTCGATGAGGCCGGGATAGAGATCCGCCCACGCCGCCTGGAACAGCCGCTGCTTGGAAAACGCATCCTTGGCATCGAGGATCACGAGCTTGGAGCGCGGCTTGTGGGTCTTGAGATAATAAGCGATCAGGCTCGCCCGCTCGTATGGCCCCGGCGGGCAGCGGAACGGATTGGCGGGCGCGCTGATGAGCACGACGCCGCCATCCTCCATCGCTTCGAGCTGGCTTCGCAGCGCCAGCGTCTGCGGGCCGGCCTTCCAGGCATGGGGCAGGAGCTCGGCCGCCGCGGCGTCATAACCGGGCACTGCGGTGAAATCCATGTCGATGCCCGGCGCCAGGACCAGGCGCTGGTAATCGAGCAGCGACCCGTCCTCCAGGGTGACCCGGCGCGCCTGCGGATCGACCGCCACGGCGCGCCGGCGCACGCGCGTGATGCCGTCGCGGTCGAGCGCTGAATAATCGAAGCGTTGTGCCGCCATCTCCCGCAGGCCGGCGATGACGCCATTGCTGAACGGGCACGCGAGGTAATCCTCGTTTGGCTCGACCAGCGTCACGCCCAGCGTCGGATCGGCGCGCTTCAGTTCGCGCGCACAGGTCGCGCCGGCAAAGCCGCCGCCCACCACGATCACAGGCGCGCGCGCCTGTGCCAGCACGGCCGGCGCGCCAAGCGCCAGCGCCGCGCCACCGGCAAGGCCGGCGAGTACGCGCCTACGGCTGGGCGTTGGCCCGGCTGCCAGCGGCGATCCAGTCGGCGATGGCACGTGTTTCCTCATCGGTGAAGCCCTTGGCGATGCGATCCATGACGGTGGTGGGGCGCGCGCCGGTGCGGAACGCTTGCATGTCCGCGACGATCTCGCCCGCCGGGCGCCCGGCGAGCGCGGGAACCGCGCCTCCCGCCGCGCCGTGACAGCCCGAGCAGGACGAGCCACCGGGCGGTGCGGCGTGAGCGGCAGGCGCCCACAGCAGGGCGCCGAGCGCGGCGACCTGAAACGCCGCGCCCCCGCGGCGGGGCCGGGCGGTCCTGCCCGGCGCGGCCGCCCCGCTCATGCGAGCGGATGGTTCTTCAGCGGCATGGTGCGGATGCGCTTTCCGGTCGCCGCGAACAAGGCGTTCAACACCGCCGGCGCCGCCACCGCGATGGTCGGCTCCCCCACCCCGCCCCAGAAGCCGCCGGACGGCATGACGATGGTTTCCACCGCCGGCATCTCCGCAAGGCGCAGCACCGCATAGGTGTCGAAATTCTCCTGCTCCATGCGGCCGCCCTTCACCGTGCATTCGCCATAGAGGCACGCCGACAGCCCATAGACGAAGGACCCCTCCACCTGGCGCTCGATCTGCGCCGGGTTCACCGCATGCCCGGCATCGGTGGCGGCGACAATCCGATGGATCTTCAACTGCCCCTTATCCACCGACACCTCGGCGGCGGCGGCGACATAGCTGCCGAACCCCATGGTGTGGGCGATGCCGCGATAACCCCCCGCCGGCGCCGGCTTTTCCCAGCCGATGCGCGCGGCCACCGCCTCCAGCACCGCGCGATGCTTGGGATGGTTCGCCATCAGCTTGCGCCGGAACGCGAGCGGATCGACTCCCGCCGCGTGCGCCAGCTCGTCCATGAAGCATTCCATGTAGAGCGCGTTCTGGTTGAGGTTCACCCCGCGCCAGAAGCCCGGAGGGATCGGCGGATTGCGCATGGCGTGGTCGACCAGCACATTGGGGATGGTATAGCCCATATGGCCTTCCGGGCTGTTCGCCGTCAGCCCCTGGAACACCACCGGGTCCATGCCGCCCTGCATGCCTTCCGGCCGCACCGCCGCCAGGATCGACTGGCCGGAAATGCGCATGTGGAAGGCGATCAGATTGCCCTGCGCATCGAACCCGCCGGTGAGCTTGGCCTGGGTGATTGGATGGTAGGCGCCGTGGAGCATGTCCTCCTCGCGCGACCACAACAGCTTCACCGGCGTGCCGGGCATCTGCTTGGCGATCAGCACCGCCTGGCGGACATAATCCTGGAAATTGCCGCGCCGGCCGAAGCCGCCGCCCAGCAGCAGCTTGTGCACGTCGCACTTCTGCACCGGCAGTCCCGCCGCCTCCGCCGCAACGGCAAGGCTGGATTCGCCGTTCTGCGTCGGCACCCATACCTCGCACTTGTCCGCCGTATAGAGCGCGGTCGCGTTCATCGGCTCCATGGTGGCGTGGTTGAGATAGGGGAAGGAATAGGTCGCGGTGACGGTCTTGGCGGCACCCGCCAGCGCCGCCTTCGCGTCCCCCTGCTTGTTGCCCACGAAGGCGTCCGGCGCATCGAGGCCGGCGGCCAGCGTGGCGGCGATGTCGGCGCTGGAGAGGTTTTTGTTCGGGCCCTCGTCCCAGGTGATGGGCAAAGCGTCGAGCGCGGTCTTGGCCTGCCACCAAGTGTCGGCGACCACCGCCACCGCATTGTCGTCCACCTGCACCACCTTGCGCACGCCGGGCTTGCCGGCGACCGCAGCCGCATCGAAACTTGCCACCTTCCCGCCGAACACCGGACAGGCCTTGATGGTCGCGACCAGCATGCCCGGCAGGCGCAGGTCCGCCCCGTAGATCTGCTTTCCGGTCAACTTGTCCGCCGTATCGAGCCGCGGCAAGGGCTTGCCGGCGATGGTCCAGTCCTTGGGATCCTTGAGCTTGATATTGATCGGCGGCGTCTGGGCTGCGGCGGCATCGGCCACCTTGCCAAAAGTGGTGGTGCGGCCGCTCGCCGTGTGGGTGATCATCCCCTTTGCGGCCGTGCAGTCGCCGGCCGGAACCTTCCATTGCGCGGCGGCGGCGGCGATCAGCATTTCGCGGGCGGCGGCACCGCCCTGGCGCACATAGCTTTCCGAATCCCGGATGCCTCGGCTGCCGCCGGTGGAATAGCTGCCCCACACCCGGTTGCGGGCGAGATTCTCACCCGGCGTCGGATATTCGGTCGTCACCTTGGACCAGTCGCACTCCAACTCCTCGGCCACCAATTGGGCAAGGCCGGTCAGCGTGCCCTGGCCCATCTCGGAGCGGGCGATGCGGATGATGACGGTTTCGTCGGGCTTCACCACCACCCAGGCATTCACCTCCGGCGGGAGGGCCGAAGCCCCTTGGGCCATCGCCGCGTCGGCGAACGGCACATGGAAGCCCAAGGTGAAGCCGCCGATGGCGGCGGCGGAGCCGGCGATGAAGGCGCGGCGCGATACGTTCGGCTGATATGTCATGTCACCCTCCCTCACCCGGCCTGCTTGGTGGCACCGCCCGCGGCGGCCATGTGGATCGCCGCGCGCACCTTGGGATAGGTGCCGCAGCGGCAGATGTTGGTGATCTCGGCGGAGATGTCGTCGTCGTTCGGCTTCGGATTTTGTTGCAGCAGCGCCGCCGAGGCCATGATCATGCCGGACTGGCAATAGCCGCATTGCGGAACGTCCAGCGCCAGCCACGCCTTCTGCACGGGATGGCTGCCATCGGGCGAGAGGCCTTCGATGGTGACGATCTTCTGGTCATCCCCGACCGCGCTGACCGGCAGCGCGCAGGAGCGCGTGGCGACGCCGTCAATATGCACGGTGCAGGCGCCGCATTGAGCGATGCCGCAGCCGAACTTGGTGCCGGTGAGGCCCACCTGTTCGCGGATCACCCAGAGCAGCGGGGTGTCGGGATCGACTTCGACGTCCCGAATCTGGCCATTGATGGTCAATCGAGCCATGTTGATCTCCTGAAGGACGAGGCTTTTAGATCGAGGCTTTGGGCGCGCCCGCGCGTCACAGCGCAGAGGCCCCGCCATGCAGGCGGCGGGCGACGCGCCGGTTTGAAATCCAGTTTCGCGAGCCTAGGCGGCAGCTGTCGCAAAACCTTGCCCGGCAGGACCGGGTTTGTCGCAGTTTGTC
The DNA here is from genome assembly GCF_043195105.2 of Roseixanthobacter finlandensis. Taxonomy (NCBI): domain Bacteria; kingdom Pseudomonadati; phylum Pseudomonadota; class Alphaproteobacteria; order Hyphomicrobiales; family Xanthobacteraceae; genus Roseixanthobacter; species Roseixanthobacter finlandensis. Next base: position 3,229,295 of record NZ_CM195536.1, read on the forward strand.
GCAGAACGTCCCGCGCATAAGAGTTGATACAATTTCAGATCGGCGGGCGGCCCGGCACGCGCGCCGCCGCGCTCATTGCGGCTTGGCGCTCTCCTGCGCCCGCAGAAAAGCGATCACCGCCTGGCGCTGCGCCGCATCGCGCAGGGCGAAGGTCATGGTGGAGCCGGGGACCACGTCGCGCGGATTGTTCAGATAGGCGTCGAGGCTCGCTTCGTCCCAGGTCACGGCAGCGCCGCGCATGCCGGGCGAATAGCGCGCCCCCTCCACTTTGCCCGCGGGCCGGTCATAAATGCCGGCAAGGCTCGGGCCGATGCGGTTCTGGCCGGCTTCCAGGCTGTGACAGGACCCGCAGCGGGTACGGAACACCTGCTCGCCCGCCGCAGCCGAGGCCGCTGGCGCGGCGGCGGGAGGCGTGGCGGTGGAAGGGTTTGCGCCGGCATCCTGGGCCCGGGCTGGAACGCCAAGGGCGATGGTGGAGAGGAGTGCGGCCAACGGCGGCAACGCGCGCAGAAGGGTGGGGCGGGCGAGACGCATCAATGCTCCTTTTGAAAGGCGCGCGGCCGGCGGCTGGGCATCATCCAGGCCGGGCCCGGACACGACATGCCGCCGGCCGGGCGGTGCGCCGGAACGGCTGAGGAATGCGGAGGACAACTCCGACCCGCGCACCATCGCCCGCGCCCATCGCAGAATTTTGCCAGGAACGCCCGAAACTGTCGCAGATTGTGACGAGCGGGCGCGGTGTTACAGCTCGATACAGTCCGCCCGCGTCCCGTTCGCCACCGAATCCGCGTGAACCGCCGCGGGCCATGTGGGACACCTTCCGAAATGCGTCGGAATGCGCGAATCTGCCGGGGTGCGACGTGCCGTATCTTTTCGTCCTGCGTACCGTTTTCCTGATGTTTTCCGCCCTCTGCGCCTCGGCGCTGGCCGATGCCGGCGCGGCGCGGGCACAGGCGCCGGCCGGGCTTTCCGCACCGGCGGGCGCGCGCCTCCAGGGCGTGGTGCTTTTGAGCCGCCACGGCCTGCGCGGCCCCACCAAGGCCACGCGCTGCGCGCCAGCGACATCGGGCGCCTGCTTCGACGCGCTCGCGAACCGCCCCTGGCCGGCGGATGTCGCGGCCGGACACCTGCTGCCGGAAGGCTATGGCCGCGTCGCCCGGCTCGGCCACTTCTATCGCAGCCATTATGCTGCGCTCGGCCTGCTGGCTGGCGGCGCCTGCCCCCCGCCCGACGCCGCCGCCTTCACCGCCGATAGCTCCGAGCGCACCATCGTCACGGCCGGCGCGCTGATGGACGCCATGTTCCCCGGCTGCGCGATCCCCCGCTGGTCGGTCAGTGCCGATGTCTATAAGGGGCCGTCCTGCGGCTTCGATCCCGCGCTGGCGGCCCGTGCCGCGCAGGCCATGGCCGGCGGCTCCTGGGCCGTGGCGGCGGCGGGCACGTTGCGCGCGCCCCTTGCCGCCATGGATGCGGCGCTCGGCCCCTTTTCCGCTGCCGGCTGCGCGGCCCACGGCGCCACCGCCCCGTGCTCGCTCGCAAGCGTACCGGTTTCCGCCGAAGCGCCGGGGCCGATCGCCCTCGCCACCGCGCCGTCCGAGCAATTCCTCATGCAATATGCCGCCGGCCACCCGCCCGACCAGGTGGCCTGGGGCCGGCTGGAGGCGGCGAGCGGCCGTCCGCTGCCGCAGGCGCTCACTTTCGTCAGCGCCATCCATGCCTTTTACGACCGCGCCGCGCACATGCCGAAATACCAGGCCGTGAAAAAGGGATCGCCGGTGCTCGCCCGGGTTCTGGAGGCGCTGGAGGCGACGGCGGGCGAGGGTCCCGCGCTCCAGGTCTTCGCCAGCCATGACGATCTGATCTTGAATGTCGCGGGCATGCTCGATCTGCGCTGGCAGCTTGAAAGCTATCAGCCCGAGCAGGTGCCGCCGGGCGGCGCCATTGCCTTCGAGCTGTGGCGGAGCTCCAAGGGCGAAAGCATGGTCCGCCTCGTCTATTTCGCCCAGACCATCATGCAGATGCACGCGGACGCGGTGCTCTCCGACGCCACCCCGCCGGCCTCAGCGCTGTTGCCGCTTCCCGCCTGTGAAACCGGCGCGGATGGCCTCTGCCCGTTTGCGCGCTTCCGCCAGATCGCGAGCGAGGCCATCGACCCGGCCTGCGTGGGAAAGCCGGAGCGGTCGTCGCCCTGACCGGCCGCCCGCCTCACAACCGCGCTTCCCAACCGCGCCTCACATGGAGGCCAGCGCGCCATTTGCGATGTCGCACACCAGCATATGGCCGGGCGCGTGGGTGATGCAGAATTCCGGCCGAACGCTGGCGATCACCGCCTGCGGGGTGACGCCGCAGGCCCAGAACACGGGCACTTCGCCGGGCCGGATCTCGACCGGGTCGCCATAATCCGGCGCGCCGATGTCGGCGATGCCGATGGCCGCGGGATCGCCGATATGCACCGGCGCGCCGTGCACGGAGGGAAAACGCGAAGTCACCTGCGCGGCGCGGATGGCATCGGCCGGCGAGAGCGGGCGCATGGAGACCACGAGCGGCCCGCTGAATCGCCCCGCCGGCTGGGTGGCGATGGAGGTGCGATACATGGGCACGTTGCTGCCCTGCTCGATATGGCGCACCGGCAGCCCGGCGGCGAGCATGGCCTCTTCGAACGAAAACGAGCAGCCGATCAGGAAGGCGACCAGATCGTCCCGCCACAGATCGGTGATGTCCGTGGGTTCGCTGACGAGCTCGCCCGCGCGCCACACCCGGTAGCGCGGAATATCGGTGCGGATGTCGAGGTCGCGGCCGAGCAGCGGGAGGAACGGATCGCCCACTTCCGACACCCCCACCAGCGGGCAAGGCTTCGGGTTGCGCTGACAGAACAGCAGGAAATCATACGCCAGCGCGCGCGGCAGAATGGCGAGATTGGCCTGGACGAAACCGGGGGCGACATTGGCCGTCGGACCGCTCAACGCGCCGGAACGGGCGGCGAGGCGGGCCTCGTACGGCATCGCGGGAAGAGATGGGGAAGAGATGGGGGACATGTGGCGCCTCCGCGGGTCAGCGGCGCAGGGCGGCGTCAAGCGCCGCCTCCGCCGCTTGTCCGATGGCCAGGATCGCGCGGTCGCGGCCCGCCGCCCCGGCGATCATCAGGCCGACCGGAGCCGTTCCGGGCCAGTGGCAGGGAATCGACAGGGCGCAGCCGTCGAGGAAATTGATGAAGGTGGGGTTGCGCAGCATGAGGATATTGGCAGCCCCATAGGCGGCGTCGTCCGCCTCCAGCGTGGCGAGCGCGGGGGCGATGACGGGCACGGTCGGCAGGAGCAGGGCATCGAACGGCGCGATGCGCGCTTCGAGCGCGGCGATCCAGGCGGCACGAGCCTCCAGCACATCGATATAATCGGCCGCCGACATGTCCCGCCCACGCATGAGCCGCACCAGGACGCGCGGATCATAGCGCGGCCCCGCGCGCTCGATCAGCGCACGATGCCAGTGCCATGCCTCCGCGGCGATGAGGCCGCCCTTGGCATTGATGGCGGGAAGCTGCGCGAACTCGGGAACGGCAATCTCGCGCACCTGCGCGCCCGCCGCCGAAAGGATCGAGAGCGCCTGGGAAAAGGCGGCGGAGACCGCGCTGTCCATGCCGTCGAGGGCCATGGTGGTCGGCACGGCGAGCCGCAATCCCTCAAGCGCGGCGGGGGCCGGCACCTCCGCCCCACTGCCGGAGAGAATGGAATCGAGGATCGCGCAACAAGTCACGGTCGGCGCGATGGGGCCGATGGAATCCAGGCTGGTGGACAGCGGCAGCACGCTGTCGCGCGGCACACGGCGCGCGGTCGGCTTAAAGCCGGTGAGGCCGCACAAAGCGGCGGGAATGCGCACCGAGCCGCCGGTGTCGGTGCCGATGGCGGCCGCAGCCATGCCGTCGCTCACCGAAACCGCGGCGCCCGAGGAGGAGCCGCCTGGAATGCGCCCGGTGGCCCGGTCATAGGGATTCAGCGGCGTGCCGTAATGGGGATTGAGGCCGAGGCCGGAAAAGGCGAACTCGGTCATATTGGTGCGGCCGGTCAGCACCGCCCCGGCGGCCAGCAGGCGCGCCACGACCGGGGAATGGGCAGCGGCGGGCGGCGCGTCGTCAAGCGCCACCGATCCGGCGCGCGTGGTCTCGCCGGCCACGTCGAACAGGTCCTTGACGGAGAGCGGCAGGCCTTCGATGGGCGAGCGGGAAACGCCCGCCCTGTGCACCGCGTCGGAGGCGCGCGCCAGTTCGCCGGCGCGCGTTCCATAGAGCGTCGTGAACACCCGCGCCCCCTCCCCGGCCGGATCGCCCGCGCGGTCGAGCGCCGCGTCCGCCAGGGCGACGGCGCTGGTGCGGCCAGCGTCGAGGTCGGCGCGCAGATCGGTGAGGGGGCGCATCATGGTCAGGCCACTTCCGGCAGGATGTCGATGGTGTAGCTGTGGTGGATCGTGCGGCCCTTCACCGGGTCGAACAGCTCCATGGTGAAGGCCGGCGCCGGGCGAATGCCGCCGATGGCACCCACCGTGCCGCAGATCATGCCGACACCCGCCGGCAGGGCCTTGGCACCGCCCGTGAAGCCCTCGATCAGCTCCAGCGGCGGACGCAGCGTGGAGAGCGGGCCTTCCTGATAGAGCACGCTCTTGCCGCCTTCCTCGATGAAGGCGCGGATGATCATTTCGTCCCAATGGCCGGCAACGTCCGCGAAGCGCCAGGCGGTGCGGGCGATGGGCTTGGCGCAGATCTGCTTGGAAAGCGCGACGCCCTGCGTCTCCAGCTTGCGGTCGGTATGGTCCGAGGACAGGCTGACATACATCTCGCCCTCGGCGGAGAACACGAAGGTCTCCACCTCGCCCGAGGTCGCCGCGCCCAGCACCTGGATGCGGTCGGCCTGGGTCATGAGGTTCTCGGCGGCGCGATAATAAAGCGGCACGGTGCTCGGGCGCGGCACGCCGATGGCGTACAGCTCCTCGATGTGGTGCTCGATGGCAGCCATGTCGCGCCCGGCCCAGCCGGCGACGACGAGAGCGGTGAGATTGACCTTGAGCGCCCGCGCGGCGCCCTCGGCTTCGACGTTGAAATTCAGTTCCATGACAACCTGCGAAGAAAGACCGGGGGAAAGCCGCGCCTCAGGAGAAGACGCGCGGCAGGTACAGGGCGAGGCCCGGAAAGACGGAGATCAGCACCAGCAGCACCGCCATAGCGAAGACGAACGGCAGGGAACCGACGATCACCGCCCCCATCGACCCGCTCTTGCGCAGGCTCTGCACCACGAACAGGTTGAGGCCGACAGGCGGGGTGATGAGCGCCGCTTCCACCAGGATGATGATGAGGATGCCGAGCCAGATCGGGTCGTAGCCGAGCTGGAACATGATCGGCGCCACGATCGGGATGGTGGTAATCATCATGGAGAGCGTCTCCATGAAGCAGCCGAGGATCAGGTAGAAGATCACGATCACGAACAGCATCGCCGTCGCGGAAATCCCGAGCCCGGAGATGGAATTGGTGATGGCGTCGGTGATCCCCGTGGCCGACATAACGAAGTTGAGGAAGCTGGCCGCGAGGATGATCAGCATGATCATCGCCGTTGCCTTCATGGTGCCTTCCACCGCCGCGCGCAGCATGGTCAGTGTCAGCCGGCCGAACCAGGCGGCGAGGATGAGCGCGCCCAGCACGCCGAGCGCCGCCGCCTCCGTGGGCGTCGCGAGCCCGGCATAGATCGAGCCGACCACCAGCAGGAAGATGCCCAGTGGGGGGGCGAGATGCACCAGGCTGCGCAGCCGCTCGCCCCAGCTCGCCTGGATCTTCTGCCCGCCCCATTGGGGCTTGGCGATGCAGGCCACGATGATGGTGAACATGAACAGGCCCGCCAGCAGCAGGCCGGGAATAATGCCGGCGAGATAGAGCTTCGGCACCGAGGAATTGGTGAGCACGCCGTAGATCACGAGGTTGATGGACGGCGGGATCAGGATGCCCAGCGTGCCACCGGCGGCCAGCGAGCCGAGGAACAGCGGCTCGTTATAGCCATAGCGCTTGATCTGCGGGATCGACACCGTGCCCACCGTCGCCGCGGTGGCGACGCTGGAGCCGGAGGTCGCCGCGAACAGCGCCGAGGCGCCGATATTGGCATGCATCAGCCCGCCCGGCAGCCAGGAGAGCCACAGGCTCATGGCGCTGTACATGCGCTCCGCGAAGCCCGCCCGCAGCAGCACTTCGCCCAGCAGGATGAACAGCGGAATGGCGACCAGCAGGAATTCGTTGTTGGTGCTCCAGGCCAATTCGCCCATGGCGCGCGAGAGCGGGAGCATGGAATAGAGCGGATCAAGGATGAGCCCGAGCACGCCGAGGGCCGCGCCCACCGGAATCGACAGGCCGATCAGCACCAGCAGAAGGACGATGGTGGTCGCGATCATGATGCCACCTCTCCCTTCACCATGCGTTCGCCGGCGGCGGCTTCTTCCTCGGCCTCCTCCTGGGTGGAGCGCACGCCGGCGATGGATTTCACCGTCGCGATGTCGCCCGTGACGAGCGCCACCGAGGCGCGCAGCAGCATCATGGCGAGGATCACGCACATGAACACCAGCCCGAGGAACCACAGGCCCTGGGGAATGAACAAAGGCGTGGCGAGCGGCGTATTGGCGTGGGAACCCTGGGCGATGGAGGTTCCGACCACGTCATAGGCGTAATAGGTCAGCACGCCCATGAAGGTGCCGAGCGCCACCAGCGACAACCAGTCGAGCACCGCTGCGACGCGCACCGGCATGTATTGATAAAGCACGTCGACGCGCACATTGGCCCGCTGGAGCGTCGCGAAGGCGAGCGACCAGGACGTGCTGATGGCGAAGGCGTAGCTGGAGAGTTCATCCGCCCCGCCGGTGGTCCAGCCGATGAACTTGCGGCACAGCACGTCGAAGGAGATCAGCAGCACGCTGGCGATGGTGAGCGCCCCGCCGAACCATACCGCGCCCCGCGACAGGGCTTCGGCGAAGCTGAGCACCTTGGCAAGCGCTGGATGGGGTGTCGGGCTGTTCATGGCAGAGGCTCCACGGACGCGACGGTCGGGAGGACCGGACACACCGGCCCTCCCGCGCCGGCACCGTCACTTGTTGACGGCGAGACCGAGTTCCTTGCCGATGGTGGCATTGAAGCTGGCGACACAATCGGCCGAGCAGCGGGCCGCCCACTTGGGCAGGATCTGGTCTTCCAGCACCTTGCGCAGCAGCGCCTTGTCGGCATCGCTCGGGGTCACCAGCACCATCTTGCCCTTCACATCGAACGGGCAAGCGGCGGCGCCGGTGTTGCAGTCATAGCCCTGCTGGGTCTGCTTGGCGGCGGCGGCCCAGATGTCGTTGACCATGCCCTTGATGTTGGTCTGCAAGAACGCCTGCACCTTCGGGTCCAGCTTCTGCCAGGCCTTCTCGTTCACGGCGTGGATCTGCTGGTTCCAGTTGATCGGCAGCGCCACGAGATGGGTGGAGACTTCATACCACTTGGCCGAATAGCCCGAGAGCGATCCGGTGATGGCGCAATCCACCACCTTGTTCTGAAGCGCCGGCACCACTTCGCCGAACGCCATGGTCACGCTCGAACCACCGAAGGCTTCCACGAACTCGGCCTGGGTGCGCGAGGAGGTGCGCACCTTCTTGCCCTTCAGGTCCGCCAGGCTCTTGATGTCGGCATTGCAGAACAGGACCTGCGCCGGATAGGTGGAAATGCCGAGCAGCCGCACGTTGGAACCATCGCCATACAGCTTGGCGAGCACCGGCTCGAAGGCATCGGTCACCTTGCGGGCGGTCTGCGCGTCGGGGGCAAGGCCGGCGAGGTCGATGGCTTCGTTGATCGGATTGTCCGAGGCGAAATAGGACAAGGTGGCGGTGCCGAATTCCACCACGCCCTGGGACATCAGGCGCAGCAGTTCCGGGCCCTTCAGGCCCATTTCGTTGAAGCCCTTGATCTCGGCCGTCACCTGGCCGTTGGATTTCTCGGGGATCGTCTTGGTCCAGAACGGCTTTTCATAATCCTGATAGGCGGTGAGATTGCTCAGGCCGCCCACGACCTTCAGATTCGTCTTGGGCAATTCCTGCGCGCCGGCGGAGAGAGTCGCGGCGAACAATGCGGCGGCGACTAAGGTCAGGTGTTTCATTTTAGATCCTCTGGTTGGTCTGGGTTTTGATCTTTGTTTTATTGATGGATATTACGGGTCAATTCAGCTCCATTGCACGCAGGAGCGCGGAAAGCGCAGCAACACGTCTGCGCCGTGGGGCGACAGCAGCACCATTTCGCCCAGCGCGGCCCCACCGAGACCGGCGACGAACAGATTGGGGTGCAGTTCAAACAGCATGCCCGGCGAAAGGGTGAGCTCGGGCGCGACCACCGGCGCGGCGGTGGGGTCGAAATGCTGGCGGAACGCGTCGGTCAGCAAAGGGTCCTCATAGGAACAGCCGAGCCCGTGGCCGTTTCTGAACCGGCGCACACCGGGATCGCCGGCGGCGAGCCCGCGCCGGAGGCGTTCCGCTTCCATGGCGGCTTCCACGCCGGCCAGCGGCAGGCCGGGACGCAGCGCAGCAAGGCCGGCCTCGAGCATCGCGTCCACATGCCCGGCAAGTTCCGCATGCGCCGCGCTCTGCGGGCCGATGCTGCCCATGCGGATGCCGTGGCCCCAATGCCCGTCCACCGTCAGGGCCACGCCGAGCAGCACCTGGTCTCCGGCCTGCGGCACCGCCAGGGCTTCCTCGCGCCAATAGCGGCAATAATCCGCCTGCGGCGCGATGGTGAGCCAGGTGCGGCAATAATCGGCGCCGGCGCGGCGGGCGCGCATCTCCAGGTTCAGTTGGATCTGCCAAGCCGGCAGGCGGGCGGAAAGCTCTGCGCCCAAGGCCGCGAACAGCTCGTCGCATAAAGCGGCGGCGGCGCGGTGGAGATGCTGCTGGGCGGCATCCTTCACCAGGCGGAGCCGCGCCACGTCCGCATCCAGCGCGGGTCCATGGCCGAAATCGCCAAGATCGCGGTGGATGCCCGCCGGTATCTCATCGAAACCGACGCGGCCGAGCCGCGCGCCCACCGGCAGCAGCGCGCCGAGCGTTGCGCCCCAGGCGCCGGGCCGCACATCATGCACCACAAGGTCGGGGCGCAGATCGCGGGCGAGCGGCACCATGAAGGGGCTCGCCACCAGGAGGCGCGCGCCTTCGGGCAGGATCAGCAGAAGCGCGGCGCTCTCATGTCCGTCCCAACCGCTCAAAAACCGCAGCGCGCCGTGGGATTTCGTGCCCGTGCCGAGCGCGCTTCCATGGCCGAACACCGCGATCCCGGCACATCCACGCGCGCCGGCAAGATCCAGCAGCGCCGCGCGCCGCGCCGCGAGGAAGCCTGCGTCGTCGATGGGAAAGAGAGGCGGCATCGCCGGCCCTCAACCGACGGATGCGAACGGGACATCCCCACGGGAGACCCATCGCACGCCAGGCGCACGCTCGTTTGTCATTGCCCATATCCCTCTCTGCCGCGGCGTTGACGCCGTCGTTCTGAGGGTCATTGCAAGGCATGGGGACGGCAGCTGTCCAATTGTATGTTTGGAAGCGACGTATAAGCTGGATTTATGTCTCCATGTCCCGCTTAGGAGCGCCCCCCGCCACGGTCTGCGCCAGGCGGGCGATGACGCGCGAGGGATAGCTCTCCGGCCCGTCGATCCAGCTCGCGGTGAAGCTGAGATCCGGCAGCGGATCGCACACCACGTCTAGCAGCTGCAATTCGCCCCGCTCCAGCTCCTTTCCCAGGAAAACCGGCGTGATGACCGCGGTGCCGATGCCGTCGAGCACCATGCGCACCACCATGGAGAGCGAGGCGCAGCCATACATGCGCGGAGTCGATATGCCCCAGCGCATCAGCATGTCGCGCACCATGCGATAGGGCGAGCTGTTGGAGGGATAGGTGATGATGGGCAAGGTCGCCACCCGGTCCAAAGTCACCGGCCCCGGCCCGAGATCGACCCCGGGATTGACCACCCAGGCCAGCGGATAGGTGCACAGGTGCAGATTCTCCACCCGCGCCTCCAGCACCGGACCCATGAGGAAGGCGACGTCGATCTGCCGTGCCATGAGGTGGGATTGCAGCACGTGCGTGCTGTCCACCTCGATTTCCAGCACCAGCGAGGGATAAGCGGAATGCACCTGTTCGATCAGGCGCGGCAGCCACGTCTGGACGATGGTTTCCGCCACGCCAATGCGCAAGGTGCCGCTCATGGTGGTCTGGTCGCGCGCCGCTTGCAGCATGTCGTGGCGCACCTGCATCATGCGCTCGGCGTGGGAGAGCAGCTCATGCCCCTTGGCGGTGAGCTTGACGCCGCGCGCCTCCCGCTCGAACAGCCGCACGCCCAGCGCGCTCTCCAGCGATGCAATGCGCTGGGAAATGGCGGGCTGGGTCGTGCCAAGCTTCTCCGAAGCCGCCCGCAGGCTGCCCAGCGCCGCCGCCCAGAAGAAGGTCTCGATGTTCCTCAGGTCGATCATCCCACGATGATGGCCCCGCCCGCCGCCACCTCCAACCGAAACTTCAACGCCCATCGGCCGGCGCATCCGCCGCGGCTCCGCGTCGCATCACATCACCCAGATACCGCCAACTATTTTCGAAATCCTTGAAAGCGGAGCCGACGCACGGCGGGTCCACCTTGGGCGAAATTTTTCAAGCCGTTTGTTTTTCTAAGCTTTTCAAGGTGCGACGGCGCGGCGTTTGCACGGATCGGGGGGCGCGGGCTACATATTTGCGCCATCCTGATTTGCTTGAAGCGGCAAGATCAATAAAATGGTTACCAGGCGCTGGTAGCTTGGGGTATCGGCAGGGCGGACAGACCATCGGTTCCGCCCTGGCAAGCCAAGGTTTGATTGAAAAGCCCACGGGCCGTTCGGCGCGGGCGCAGACATCTGATTCGCACAGCGTGGCGCAATCCGCCGCGTTTAGAATCGGGATCGAAATCCGTTCGCGCAGTGAGGATCATGACCTACACGCCCTATGACGACACCGGCTACATGGATAGCCCTGTCTCATCAAAGGCCCGGCTGCCGCTGGTCGTCTTCGGCGCGTTGGTCATCGGCGTCGGCGCGCTGGCCGCCGCAACGCTTATCGTCGCTTCCGATGCCGAATGGCGCATGCTGGCGGGCGGCTCCAGCCACCGCATCGAGGTGCCGCCGGCGCCCCTGCCGGCCCCGGTCCAGGTGTTCGCCGCCCCCGTTCAGCCGGCCCCGGCGCTGGACGACGCGGAAAAGGACGTGACCGACATCGAGAATTTCCGCTCCGCCGGCGCGATCATCCTGGCGCCGAGCTGGATGTTCGACGGCGGCATCCGCACTGCGCAGGGCTCGTTCGTGCCCCGGCGCACCGCGGTTGCGTCCGCGCTGCCGCCGGCCGAGCCGCTGGAAGCCTCCCGCGCCGTGCCCCTGCCGCCGGTGAAGCCTCTGCTCGCACCCGGCCTGCCCTCGCAAACCCAACTCTCCGCCGCGCCCGATCTCGGCCTGCCGGACACCGCCCCGCTGCCCACGCGCAACCCGCTGAGCCGCCAGATCGCCAACCAGATCGGCGGCACGCAGCTGGCCTATCTACCCCCCTCCGACCGGCCGTTCGGCGAAGAGCCCGCGCCGAAGCTCACGCCCCAGATGGTGCCGCCGCCGGCCGCCCAATCCATCCTGCCCGGCCCCACCGACCGCTTCGCCGTCTACGACATCGCCGGCAAGACCGTGTACATGCCGAGTGGCGAGAAGCTGGAGGCGCATTCCGGCTATGGCGACACATTCGACGACGTGCGCCACGTCTCGAAGAAGATGGTCGGGCCCACCCCGCCGAACACCTATGAGCTGACCATGCGCGAATCCCTGTTCCACGGGGTCGAAGCGCTGCGCATGCGGCCGGTGGGCAAGGAGCCCATGTATGGCCGCGACGGCTTCCTGACCCACAGCTACATGATGGGACCGCGCGGCGATTCCAACGGCTGCATCTCGTTCAGCGATTATCCGAAATTCCTGCAGGCCTATAAGCGCGGGGAGGTCACGCGGATTATCGTTGTGGCGAGCCTGCCCGGCGCCCAGCCCAAGCACGACAATCCCCTGCTCTCCTGGCTCGCCGGCCGCGCCGGCACCGTGCCCGAGACCCGCTGAGCGGCGGCCGCGCCGCAGGACCGTCGCGCCCTTCCCCTTGGAAAACCGCGCAAAATATGTCGCAGCGGAAGACCGTGGACCCTGTCCGCGCGCGCCCCAAGCGTGGTTTGCCGAGGCGAGACAGCGCAATCGCGCTCGTTTGTGGCAGCGCACTCGGCTACAGTGCGGGCGATGCCCGATACGAGCGAAGCGCTTGCCCAGCTGTACGAACATACGCCGGTCCTGGTGGCCGCGTACGATATGTTCGACCGCCTGCGCTATGCCAATGCGTCTTTCCGGTCCGCTTTTTTTCTCGCACTCGGCGAGGCCCCCTTCTGGGGCGACCTGATGCGGCGCAACTTCCATGCCGGGCGCGGCACGGTGATCCGCACCGCCGATTTCGAAGCCTGGCTGATGTCGACCCAGTCGCGCCGGGGCAAGATCGGATTCCGCGCCTTCGAGACCGACCTGGTCGAGGGGCGCTGGCTGTGGATGACGGAAACGGTGCAGCCCAACGGCTGGATGCTGTGTATCGCCAGCGACATCACCTCCCTGCGCGCGGAAGAGCGCAGCGTACGGCAGGATCGCGATCTCGCGATCAAGGCTTCCCATACCGACGATCTCACCGGGGTCGCCAACCGGCGCTATGTGATCGCGCGCATTGAAGACATGCTCTCGCGCAATGGCAGGCTCCCCGGCCATGGCGGAGAGGCCGTCGTCGCGGGCTGCGTCGCCGTGCTGGATCTCGATAATTTCAAATATATCAACGACCATTATGGCCATCAGGCGGGCGATCTGATCCTGCGGGATTTCGCCCGGCGGATCCAGGGGCAGGTGCGGCGGCGCGATTGCTTCGGTCGGATCGGCGGCGAGGAATTCGTGCTGGTCTTTCCCGATACCTCCATCACCCAGGCGCGGCTGCTGGTGGAGCAGATGCTCGCCACCATCCAGATGTCCCGCCCGCTGCCGCAGCGCCCGGACTTCGCCTATACGTTTTCCGCCGGCGTGGCCGCCGCCATACCGGGCGAGGGCGCGACCGATATCTACGGGCGCGCCGACAAGGCGCTTTACCGGGCCAAGATGGCCGGGCGCAATTGCATCCTGCTGGAAGAGCCCCGCCCCGCAACCGCCGCCAGCGCCTAGGGTCCCTGCCCGATAAAGTCCGGCGCAATTCCGGCAGAGCATTGTCATGCACGGGCTCGACCCGTGCATCCACGCGGCACCGCTGGCGCCGGCTTTTCAAGGCCCGCGCGTTCGGCCCGGCGCGGGTGGCCGGGACGGGCCCGGCCATGACGACCAAGGAACGACGATGGAAAGGCGCGCACCTTCCTTCACGCCCCCGACCGGCGATGCGGTTTCATCTGTGGATCGCGAATGCCATGGGGCTTCGCGGGCGGGCGAAATTCTGTCTACTCCCCCCATGGAATTCGCATCCGACAACACAGCCGGCGTTCACCCCGCGATCATGGCCGCTCTCGCGCGGGCGAACGAAGGGTCCGCGCCTTCCTATGGCGCCGACCCCTGGAGCGCGCGCGCGGCGCAGGCGCTGCGGGAGGTGTTCGAGACCGAGGCGCGGGTGTTCCTGGTGGCCACCGGCACCGCCGCCAATGCGCTCGCGCTCTCAGCGCTGACGCCGGCCTATGGCACCGTGTTCTGCCACCGCGATTCCCACCTCAATACCGATGAATGCGGCGCGCCGGAATTCTTCACCGGCGGCGCCAAGCTCACCACGCTGGAGGGCTTCGGCGGTAAGTTGAGCGTGGACGAGATCGAGCGGTCGCGCCGCGATTTCCGGCGCGGCTTCCACCAGCAGATGCCGGCGGGGGTGTCGATCACCCAGGCAAGCGAGCTCGGCCTCGTCTATACGGCCGAGGAGGTGGGGGAGATCGGCGCCTATTGCCGCGCGCACGGCCTCAACCTGCACATGGACGGCGCGCGCTTCGCCAATGCGCTCGCCGCGTCCAATGCCAGCCCGGCGGCCCTCACCTGGAAGGCGGGCGTGGACGTGATGACCTTTGGCGCCACCAAGAACGGCGCCATGGGGGTGGAGGCCGTGGTGATCTTCGATCCGGCACTGGCGGATCATTTCGACTATCGCGTGAAGCGCGGTGCCCATGTGATTTCCAAGAGCCGGTTCCTCGGCGCGCAAATGGCGGCCTATCTGGAAGACGGCCTGTGGCTCGAAACGGCCCGGCACGCCAATGCCATGGCGGCGCGGCTCGCGGCCGGGCTCGCGGGCGTGCCCAGCGTCGCGCTGCCCGTGCCGACCCAGGCCAATGAAGTGTTCGCGATCCTGCCGCGCACTTTGCACGAGGCCCTCCAGGCGGCGGGCGCGCATTATTACGAATGGCCGCGCCTCGCCTCCGGGCTTGCCCCCATCGGGACGGACCAGGCCTTCGTCCGCCTGGTCTGCTCGTTCCGGACCGATCCCGCCGAGGTGGATCGGCTGATCGCCGCCACGCGCGCCGCGCAGGTCTAGCGCCGCAACGGCACGAACCCCGCGCCGGGCCGGGCCCGCCAGCGGTTCTTCCTTTTCCGGCATCGCGCATGAGGAAAGGACATCGGCACGGCCGGTGAGCCCAGTGCAGCGCGTGCCCCTCTGCGGACGGCCTGAGCTGCGCAAGCCCGGCAGCCCGCGCCCGTTCCGCGCCAAACGTGCCCCCCGATCGAGCAAGCGTGATCGCACGGCACTGGCGTTGCGGCCGATCACGTCATATAACATTGCTATCAATGAGCATGCTTATTATATGAAAGCTCCTAAATGGTGGACCATTCCACGCTCGGCTTCCTGCTGCACGACGTTGCCCGCCTGCTGCGCAAGCGGTTCGAGCAGCGCGCCCGCGACAGCGGGCTGACGCGCTCCCATTGGCAGACGCTGGCCTATCTCAAGCACAATGAGGGCATCCACCAGGGCGGCCTCGCGGACCTGATGGAGATCGAGCCCATCACGCTGGTGCGCATTCTCGACAAGCTGGAGCAGCGCGGCCTGATCGAGCGGCGGCGCCATCCCACCGACCGGCGGGTGTGGCTGCTTTACATGGGCCAGGGCGCGCAACCGATCCTGACCGAAATGCAGAAGCTGGGCGAAGCCACGCGCAGCGAGGCCCTCGCCGGCGTTTCGGACGAGGACTGCGCCCGCATGATGCACGCCCTCGCGATCATGAAGGCGAACCTTCTCAACGTTTCCAACGAACCTGGCCCCGATCAGGAGCAAAACCATGGCTGAAGCTCAATCCATTGATCGTCCCGCCGTCGCGCGCCGTGACCCCGCGGGCGCCGCACAGCCGGCCAGCCTCGACACGATGCGCGAGGCGCGCGCCGAACCGGCGGTCGCTTCCCCCGAACCCGCCGCGCCCCCTGCCCCGGAGCGTCCCGCCAAATCGCGCCGCAGCCTTGTGCGCACCATTCTATTCGCGCTGCTGCCGGTGGCACTGGTGGTGGGCGGCTATTTCTACGTCACCGGCGGAAGCGTGATGTCGACCGACAATGCCTATGTGCAGGCCGACACCGTGGGCATCTCCACCGATGTCGCGGGCATCGTCGCGTCCATCGCCGTCCACGACAACCAGCGGGTGAAGAAGGGGGATATCCTGTTCCAGCTCCAGCAGGACACGTTTCAGATCGCGCTCGATGGCGCGACCGCGCAGCTCGGCACGGTGCGCAACCAGATCCTCACCCTGAAGGCCAATTACAAGCAGGCCCAGGCGGAGATCGCCCAGGCGCAGGCCGATCTGCCCTTCTACCAGACCAGCTTCAAGCGCCAGGAGGAGTTGCTGGCGAGCGCGGCAGCCTCCAAGGCCGCCTATGATCAGGCCAAGCAGAATCTCGACAGCGCCAACCAGAAGGTGGCCGTGGCGAAGGCCCAGGCGGCGGCGACGCTGGCGCAGCTCGGCGGCGATGCCGACCAGAAGGTGGAGCAGAACCCGTCCTATCTCCAGGCCAAATCCGCCGTGGACAAGGCCCAGCGCGACCTCAACGAAACCATCGTGCGGGCGCCGTTCGACGGCATCGTCACCAATGTGCCCTCGCTCCAGGTCGGTGCCTATCTCGATGCCGCCCAGCAGGCCTTCAGCCTCGTCTCCACCACGAATATCTGGGTCGCCGCGAGCCCGAAGGAGACCGAGCTGACCTTCGTCAAGCCGGGGCAGCCCGTGAGCATCACGGTGGATACCTATCCCGGCATCGAATGGGCCGGCACGGTGGAGAGCATCAGCCCGGCCTCGGGCGCGAGCTTCTCGCTGCTGCCGGCGCAGAACACCACCGGCAATTGGGTGAAGGTGGTGCAGCGCATTCCCATGATCGTCCATTTCACCGACCTTGCCGGCAAGCCGCCGCTGCGGGTTGGCATGAGCGTGACGGTTGAGGTGGACACCGGCCATCCGCGCGGCCTGCCCACCTTCGTGTCTGACCTGTTCGGAACCGCAAACCATGGCTGAGGCCGCTGCGGGCGGCACACCCGCGATCGCCAACCGGGGCGCGATCACCGCGTGCGTGATCCTCGCCGTGATCATGCAGGCGCTCGATACCACCATCGCCAACGTGGCGCTGCCCTATATCCAGGGTAGCGTCTCGGCGAGCGCGGACCAGATCAACTGGGTGCTGACCTCCTATATCGTCGCCGCCGCGATCATGACGCCGCCGTCCGGCTTCCTCGCGACGCGGTTCGGGCGCAAGCGGGTGCTGCTCACCGCCATCGCCGGCTTTGTAATCGCCTCGATCCTGTGCGGCCTCTCGCAATCGCTGGTGGAGATCGTCGCCTTCCGCCTGGCGCAGGGCCTGTTCGGTGCGGCTTTGGTGCCGCTGTCGCAGGGTATCCTGCTGGATATCTACACGCCGCAGGAGCGCGGCTCCGCCATGGCGCTGTTCGGCGTCTCGGTGATGGTCGGCCCGGTGCTCGGGCCGGTGATCGGCGGCTGGCTGACCGACAACATCAGCTGGCGCTGGGTGTTCTACATCAACCTGCCGATCGGCCTGCTGGCGTTTGCCGGCATCACGGTGTTCGTCACGGAAACCACGCGCAATACCGCCGCGAAGCTCGACTGGCTCGGCTTCGGCGCGCTCTCGGTGGCGATCGCGACGCTGCAATTGTTCCTGGACCGGGGCGAACAGCTCGATTGGCTCTCGTCCGGCGAAATCATCATCTGGGCGGTGGTGTGCGCCTCGGCCACCTATGTGTTCCTGATCCACACGTTCACGGCCACCAAGAGCTTCGTCAATCCGCGCCTGTTCCTGGACCGGAACTTCTCGGTCAGCATGTTCTTCATCTTCATCGTCGGCGTCACCTATCTCGCCTCGCTGGCGCTGATGACGCCCTATCTCCAGACTCTGATGGGCTATCCCGTGATGACCGCCGGCCTGGTGATGGGGCCGCGCGGCATGGGCACGATGCTGTGCATGTTCATCGTCGGCCGCATGATCGGGCGGGTGGATACGCGCATCCTTCTGACCCTCGGCCTCGGCCTCACCGCCTGGGCCATGTACGCCATGACGGGATGGACGCCGGACGTGTCGCAATGGACCGTGGTGTGGGTCGGCTTCGTGCAGGGGGCGGGGCTGGGCTTCCTGTTCGTGCCGCTGACGACGGTGGCCTTCTCCACCTTGCCCGCCCACATGCGCGGCGAGGGCACGGGGCTCTACAATCTCTCCCGCAACATCGGTTCCAGCGTCGGCATCGCCTATGTGACGGCGCTGCTGGCGGACAATGTGCAGGTGAACCACGCGAACATCGCGGCCTATGTGACGCCCTTCAACCACGCCTTCGACGCCCCCTGGATCCACCAGCACATGGACCCGCTGCTGGCCGGCGGACGGGCGGCGCTGGACCAGATCATCACGCTTCAGGCCACCATCATCGCCTATATGGACGACTTCAAGTTCATGATGATCCTGACGCTGATCGCCATGCCCCTGGTGCTGCTGCTGCGCGCGCCCGCCGCGGCGCCGGCGGACAATGACCACGCCGTGGTCATGGAATGAGGTTCTCCTGAAAGTATCGCGCCGCATGTCGGCGCGGCGTCGCATGCGGCGTCCTTGGGTCGGGAGGCGAATGGAACGCCCCGATCCTGAAAGGAGAGACCCATGCGCGTGATGGTGATGGTGAAGGCGACCGCCGAGAGCGAAACGGGGATGTTGCCCTCCAGCGAATTGCTGGAAGCCATGGGCAAGTTCAATGCGGAGCTGATCGCCGCTGGCATCATGCTGTCCGGCGACGGCCTGCAGCCGACATCCAAGGGCAAGCGCGTCGCCTTCGACGGCACGAGCCGCACAGTCATCGACGGGCCGTTCGCCGAGACCAAGGCAATCGTCGCCGGCTTCTGGATGTGGCAGGTCAAGGACATGGCGGAAGCGGTGGCCTGGGTGAAGCGCTGCCCCAATCCCATGCCCGGCCCGAGCGAAATCGAAATCCGCCCGGTGTTCGAATTCGCCGATTTCGGCGAGGCGCTGACACCGGACCTCGTTGCCCTGCACACGCAAAATCAGGAGCAGATCGCCGGGCGCTGAATCGCGCGGCGCCGCACAGGTGCTGTGTGTGCGCGACATTAAAGGCGGGCCAAGCCATGGTGCCCTGCCCGCCTGTTTAAAGCTTAGCGTGCCACCCGCAGCGCGCGGCTCAGCCGCTGCATTTGGGCAGCAGGGCGTTCACGTCGCGCACCAGATCCGGCATCACCTGCTCGGCCTTGCGCTTGCCGGTCACGAGGCTCTCGGTATGGCTCTTGATCACCTCGATGATCTTGAGCGAATTGTCGCCGGGGAAGGACGCCCATTCGGTCAGCACCGGCAATTGCTGGATGCTGGTCATGTGATTGGGGTTCTTGGCATAAAACGCGCCGAGCAGGTCCGGCTGCCGCACCGCGATTTCATTGCCCGGCATATAGCCGGTGTAATTGGCCATCAGCGTCTGGCCGAGCGGGCCGGTGACGAACTTCACGAATTCCCAGGCGGCCTTCTGGTGCTCGGCATCCTTGGAAAACACCATGGCGACATTGCCGCCGGCGGGCAATTTGCCGTCCGCCGCCGCGAGCGGGAAGGCGAGCGTCTTGAACGCGAACTTGCCGGCGATCTGGCGATCCGCCGCCGCCACATAGGAGGTCGAGTCGGCGAGGATGGCGATGCTGCCGGCGACGAAAGATTGCCGCGCCTGGCCGAGCGCGAGGTTGGGCATGCCCGAGGCGCCGAAGGATTCCAGCGTCTTCAGCGCCCACATGCCGGCATCGTCATTGAAGGCGATGCTGCATCCGTTGGGCTGGAGCATGTGGCCACCCTTGCTGGTCACCAGCGATTGGAACAGCCAGTTCCCGGTCTGCTCCCATTGATAATAAAGGCCCGTGACCGGCGTGCCGGCCTTGGCCTCGACCGCTTTTCCGGCGGCGATCAGCTCCGGCCAGGTCTTGGGGAGCGCCGCGACATCGATGCCCGCCTTCGCCAGCAGGTCGGCGTTCACATAGAGCACCGGGGTGGAGACGGCGAAGGTGAGGCCGTAGAGCTTGCCCTTCCATTTGCCCAGTTCCGCCAGCGTCGGATAATAGCCGAGCTTGGCGAGCCCGCCGTCCTGTTCGGCATAGGCATCCAGCGGCACGCCGAGGCCGCGATCCACGAACAGGCCGATCTGGTTGATGCCGTTGAACGCCACGTCCGGCAGCCGCCCGGTGATCTGGTCGCGCAGGATCTGCTGCGCGGCTTCCTCATAGCCCGCCACGGGGTTGCGGAATTTCACCTTGATGTCGGGATGCGCCTCGGTGAAGCGCTTGGCCAGTTCCTGCTGAAGGGCATTGAAGGTGCCGGGGGTGGTGTAGAGCACGTCCAGCGTCACTTCCGCCTGGGCGCAGGCCGTGCCCGCCAGCAGGAGGGTGGCGACGCCCGCGCTTATCCGGCCGAGCCGGGTGGTCAGTCGTTCGAACATGGGGGATCTCCGCGTGAGGGTCATTTCATGGTCGTCACGGCAAGGCCGTCGATAAACCGGCGTTGCGCGATCAGGAAGGCGAGTAGGAGCGGCGCGACGATGATCGCCGCACCCGCCATGAGCGGGCCGAGGAACTGGCCCGCCTCATCGTCCCGGAACAGGAGAATGCCGAGCGCGGGCGTGGAGATGTCCGCGCTGCGCACCGCGATCAGCGGCCAGAACAGATCATTCCAGTGGGCGACCACCGAGAAGATGCCGAACGCGGCCAGGGCCGGTGCGCTCATGGGCACCATGATGCGCCAGATAATTTCGAATTCGCCGAGCCCGTCGAGCCGCGCCGCGTGGATCACATCGTCCGGTATGGCGCGGAAGAACTGCCGCAGCAGGAAGATGCCGAAGGCGGAAATCGCCCAGGGCAGGATCAGCGCCGCATAGGTGTCCAGAAGCCCGAACACGTAGAGCAGCACGAAATGGGGGATCGCCAGCGCCTGCGGCGGCACCAGCAAGCCCACCAGCACCGCCGCGAACAAGGTATCGCGACCGTGGAAACGCAGCTTCGCCAGCGCATAGGCGCAGGGCACGCAGACCAGAAGCTGCAGCGTGAAGATCGCCGCGCACACCATCAAGCCGTTCAGCAGGAAGGTGAACATGGGCGCGGCGGTGAAGGCGATGCGATAATTCTCAAAGCCGTAGAATTGCGTCGGCCACAGGTGGAAATCCGCCTGGAAGATCTCCTGCGGCGGCTTGATCGAGAGGCTGATCATCCAGACGAACGGCGCCAGCGCGAAGGCCGCGGTGCAGGCGAGCAGGACATGCCGCGCGATGCGGCCGGCGCGCCCGCGGCGTCTCTTTTGCGCGCTCATGTGTAATGCACCCGCCGTTCGAGGAGCTTCGCCTGGGTCAGCGTGAGCGCGACCACGATGGCGAGATAGACCACGGTCAGCGCCGCCCCATAGCCGGTGCGCAGGAAATCGAAGCTTTCGGTGTAGAGGCGATGCAGCAGCACCTCGGAGGCATAGTTCGGCCCGCCCTGGGTGAGCACGCGCACGGCGTCGAACACTTCGAACGCGCGGCTGGCGGTGAGGATCACCACGAACATGGTCACCGGCCCGAGCATGGGCAGGGTGACGAGGCGCAGGCGATCGAACAGGCCGTCCGCGCCGTCGATGGCGGCGGCGTCGTAGAGATGCTGCGGCACCGCCTTCAGGCCGGAGACGAACAGCACCATGGCAAAGCCGAACCCCTGCCAGATGCCGATGACCGCCAGCGCGAGCAGCGCCGTATGCTCGTCGCGCAGCCAGTTCACGCCGCTGATCCCGATCGCGCCGAGCGCCCGGTTCACCAGGCCGATGGTGGGATGGAGCATGGTGCCCCACACGATCGCCATGGCCGACATGGTGGACATGACGGGCAGGAAATGCGCCGCCCGGTAGAAGCCGCGCAGCCCCGGGCTCGCCTCAATGAGCAGCGCCACGCCGAGGCCGAGGCCCACCGTGCCGGGCACCACGAGCACGACATAGAGCAGCGTGTTGCCGAGCGCCTTCCAGAAAATCGGATCGCCGAACAAAGCCTGGAAATTCGCCAGCCCGATGAAATGGAAGCTGGCGCCGCCGAGCTGCCAGTCGGTGAGCGAGAACAGCACCACCGCCGCCGCCGGACCGAACAGAAGGCCGATCAGCAGCACCGCTGCGGGCGAGACCGCGAGCCAGCCGACCCGCGCCTCGCTCTGCCCGGCACCCGGACGCGCGCTCTTCTCCGCGCGGCCCGCGCGGATGAGATGGGGCGCGGCGCTGTTCATGCCGCCACCCGCGCAAGTGCGGCAAGGCGCCGGCCCTGGCTGTCGAACTGCATCAGGCGCGCGTGCTCGACGCGCACGCAGACCGGATGCCCGATTTGTGCGCGCGGCGCATCGGGATGGGTGCGCACGACGATGGCGCCCGCCCCGTGCGCGAGCGTCACGTTCAAGAAAATGTCGGAGCCGAGATTTTCGATGCTGGCGAGGCTTCCACCCAGCATGCCGGCGCCCGGCCCGGCGATCGCGGCATCCTCCGGGCGGAAGGCGAGCTGGGTCGTGTCGGCATGCAGGCCGCCCGGCTCGGCGCCGCCGAGTGCGGCCCAATGGGCGCGCGAGACCACATTGATCTTCGGGCTGCCGATCATCTCGGCCACCCGCAGATCCTGCGGATCGCGATATAGCATCTCGGGCGGGGCGACCTGGAGCAATTCCCCGCCCATCATCACCGCGACCCGGTCCGACATGGTCATGGCCTCGGCCTGATCATGGGTGACATAGATGAAGGTGACGCCGAGCCGGCGATGCAGCGCCGTGATCTCGGCCCGCATCTGCACCCGCAGCTTGGCGTCGAGATTGGACAGCGGCTCGTCCATGAGGAACACCGCCGGGTGGCGCACCATGGCCCGGCCGAGCGCGACGCGCTGGCGCTGGCCGCCGGAAAGCTGGCCCGGCTTGCGATGGAGCAGATGGGCAACGTCCAGCATGGCGGCGGCCTGCTCGACCTCGGCGCGGATCGCCCGTTCGATGCCGCGCCGGCGGGGAAAGGCGCGGCCGATCAAAGGCAGCCGCTCGGCGAAGCTCAGGCGGCGGGTGCGCAGCGGCAGCGCGATATTGTCGAACACGCTGAGGTGGGGATAGAGCGCATAGGATTGGAACACCATGGCGACGTCGCGCTCCTTCGGGCGCCGGTCGTCCACGCACGTGCCGCCGACGCGCACCTCCCCGCTGTCCTGCGCCTCCAGCCCGGCGATGATCCGCAGCAGGGTGGATTTCCCGCAGCCGGAGGGACCGACGAGGGTGAGGAATTCGCCGTCGCGGATGGTCAGCGACACCCCGTTCACCACCCGGGTGTCGCCATAGCGCTTCTCGATGGCGTGCAATTCGATGTCAGCCATGCCCGCCCCCTGCCGCCTGGAGCGGCCGCCCGTCCATGTCGCCAGCCGCAAGGCCGAGATGGGTGAGGATGGTGGGCGCGATGTCGATCACGCAGGCGGCGTGCCCGCGCGCCACGTCGGCGCCGAACCCGCGCCCGGAAATCATCAGGAACGGCGCCTGCTCCGCCGCGCCGAGCCCGCCATGCTGGCCGGCGCCGATCACATCCGCCTTCTTCTCCCCCGCCCGCCGGGCGGCAAGGCTGCTGCCGGGGATGCCGAAGGCGTTCGGCGCATCGCTCGCCCGCAGGGAGACCGCGAAGGCGAGGCCATTGTCCCCCGCCTGGCCGATTTCGGCGAGCTTATCCCGCGCGATCACCGTGCCGGCCCAGTCGCAGGCCGCGAGGAAACGAGCGAGCGCCGGCGCGCGCGCCTCAGCGTCCACATGCAGATAGATCAGCACCGACGTGCCGTTGGAGGCGACCACCACCTCGTCGGACTCCGTCGCGTCCTTCAGCCCGGCGGCGACCAGTTCCGCCTCCACATCCACCACGCCGGCGACGCTCTGGTGGCCGTGGTCCGATCCCACCAGGAACAGCACCTCCTCGCGATCGGGCAGGCCCGCCACCGCGTCCATGACGCGCCCGGCGGTGCGATCGGCTTCTGCAAGGATCGCCAGATGCGCCGGGGAGCCGAGCGCCAACGCATGCTGGCTCGCATCGGGCTCGCCGAGCCAGAGCACCGCCAGCGCGGGCGGCGTGGGGGCCAGTACCGCCTCGGCGATGAAGCGTTCGGCCATCGCCCGGTCGCCGGCGACATCCAGCCCCACACGCAGGGCACACGCCTCGTCCATCGGCACCCGGCCGGGGCCGAACGAACCCGCGCGATGATAGACATGGCCGTGCCCGTCGGGATCATGGGCATAGGCCGCGCCCGGCGAGACGTTGGAGAACACCACCGCGCCGCCGTGGTCCTTCACCCGCTCGGCCAGGGTCGGCATGGCGAGCGAGCGCCCGGTCACGCGCCGCTTGTGCTGGAGGAAATCGGGATGCCCGGCATCGTGCCGCACCAGATGGCCGCCTTCCAGCAGCGCCATGGTGTTGCCCTGGAGCCCGTGGCGCGCCGGATAACAGCCGGTGGCAAGGCTGGCGGAAACCACGCGCGTGCAGGAGGGAAACACCGTGCGATAAGCGTCGAACCGTTCGGCGCCGCCAGCGAATGCGGCGAGGCGCGGCGTGGTCCGCGGCGAGAGGAGGTCGCGGCGCAGACCGTCGAGAATGAGCAGGATGGCGCGGCGCATGTTCAGGCCGCCACGTCGTTGAGCAGCACGGAAAACACATCGTAATTGCGCAGCTGGAGCCGCCCCGCCCGGTCCGCTTTCAGGGGATGGGAGAGGATGAACGGCACCACCTGTTCCTCCAGCCCGCCGTGGGAGCGCAGGCGCGCGCCGGACAATTGCGACAGATCGTGATCGCGCGCATGGGCGCCGAGCGCGATGCCCTTGCCGGCGATCACCGCGATATCGCCCTCGCGATCCTCCGGCAGGTCGAACCGCAAGCAGGCTTCCGCGCGCGGCGCGGCAAGGGCGATGCCCGGCATCTGGCGGATCGCGTCCAGCACCGCCTCGGGCGCGACGTCCGGTCGTTGCAGATGCACCCGCACGAAGCCGCCGAGGGCGCCATGATGGCGCACGAACGGGTCTGTGATCGGGCAGATGACGCGGGTCGCGCCCGCCCCGAACAGCGCGTCCAGCCGATCGCCGAGATAGATCACGTTCGGCGTGCCGTCGGCCGTCGCCATGTCGCTCATGCCATGGTCGGCGACGATGCCGAGCCGGGCGCCGAGGGCCAGGATGCGCGCGAGGCGATCATCCACCGCCTGCATGAAGGCGAGCGCCTCGGGCGCATCGGGGGCGTGCTTGTGCTGCACATAATCGGACAGGGACAGATAGCTCAGGTCCGGCCGGCGCGTCTCCAGCAGGCGGATGCCGGCATCGAGCACATAGAGCGAAAGATCGGCGCTGTACTGGTCCGGCGCGCCGCGCCCCACCAGGGCGGCGAGATCGCTGATGCCGTTCTCGTCCGCGCGCGCCGCATCGGCCTTCTCGGCGGAAAAGGCGATGCCGGCGAGGCCGTGGCCCAGCGCCTTGCGCAGCTTGTCCTTCGCGGTGACGGCGACAACCTTCGCGCCCGCCTGCGAGAAGGCGGCGAGCAGGGTCGGCGCGCGCATGGGCGTCGCGTCCACTATCATGACGTCCGCGCCGGTCTCACGATCGAGATAGAAATTGCCGGAAACCCCGTGCACCGCCGGCGGCACGCCGCAGACGATGGAGACATTGTTGGGATTGGTGAAGGTCGGCATCGCCGCCAGCGCCAGGGCGGAAAAGCCCTCGCGGCACATGCGCTCCAGGGTCGGCACGACGCCCGCGGCGCGCGCCGCCGCCACATAGGCGGGGTCGCAGCCATCGAAGCACACCACCACGGTCGGCTGCGCCGGCCAAGCATAGGCGCGCCCGTTCACGCTGACACTGCGGCCCGGCGTCCCCTCGGACGCGACCCGCGCGGCCGCCTGCTCTGTTTCACCCATCACTCGATCCATCCTGGAAATCGCACCCCGGCGCACGGCCGCGATGCGCGCGACCATCACCCCTGGCGGGCGCGATGCAAAAGCTGTTTTCGTCGGCTGGAGGGATATCAAAACGTCACAACACATTTGTGACGATAAAGGAACATATGTACCAATAGGGGAAAGTACGGGTGCGCTGCTGCCACCTGCCCCCGCGCGCCCGGGGCGTTTTCGCGAACCGGAGACCGGTTCGCGTGATGAAAACGCGCGGGACACAACAAGACCGAGCGTTTCCGCGATTCCCTGAATCGGGGAAACGCTCTAGCAAGGACATCCCGCGCGGACGGCCGAGACGAGGACAATGCGGTGAACCAAACTCAGACAGCGCCGGCGGGTGACAGCGAGAACGGGGAGGCCGGCGCCGACGCCGCGCTCATCGCTCGCATCTGCTGGTATTATTTCAAGGAAGGTCAGACCCAGGACGCCATCGCCCAGCGCCTGAAGATCACCCGCAAGCGGGTCAACCGCATCCTCGGCGAGGCGCGCGAGAGCGGCTTCGTCCAGATCACCATCACCGATCCCGTGGGCGCCTGCGTGGAGCTGGAAGCGCTGCTGGTGGCGCGGTTCGGCCTCACCCGCGCGATCGTCGTGCCCGCGCCCATGGCGGACACGGACGTGCGCGCCTTCATCGGGGCGGCGGCGGGGCGCTATGTGTCGCAAGCGCTGCCGCCGGGCGGCGCGCTCGGCATCAATTGGGGCGGCACCATCAATGCCGCCGCGCAAAACCTGAAGCGCCGCTCGGGCGATGGCAGCCGCGTGGTGCTGCTGTGCGGCGGGCTGGCGCAGAGCACCTATATCAACCCGTTCGACAATGCCGCCATGATCGCGCGCGCGCTCGACGCCACCTGCTATTACGTCACCGCCCCCATGTTCGCCGAAACCGCCGCACTGCGCGACGCGCTGGTCGCCAGCGAGCCGGTGCGCACGGTGCTCGCCATGGCGCGCGATCTCGATGTGGCGCTGCTAAGCGCCATCGACCTGTCGGACCAGTCGAAGGCGCTGGAATATGGCGTCATCTCACCCGAAACGCGCCGCGCGCTGCTGGAGGCCGGGGCGGTGGGCGATATCTGCGGCCATTACCTCACAGCGGAGGGCGCGACAGTCACCCACCCGCTGACGGCGCGCATCGTCAATCCGACGCTGGCGGATCTGCTCATGATCAAGGAGCGCGTGCTTGCAGCCGGCGGCGTGCAGAAAGTCGCGATCATCCGCGCCGCCCTGCGCGCCGGCCTGTGCCACGTGCTGATCACCGACGAGGACGCGGCCGGGGCCTTGCTGGGTTAGGGCTGGATGAGAACATTTTCGAGCGAAGTGGATACCGGTTCGCGTGAAGACAATGCTCTAGCGGCTCTCGCCGCTCGCGACCGCCTGGCGGTACCCGGCCCAATGGCGGGCGCGGAACGGTTCGGAAATGATGATGTCCAGGGACTGGCCCTCCGTTTCCTCTGCCCCAAAGCCGAAGATATGGAGCAAAGCTGCGGTACCGACGGTCATCCGGCCGGTGTCTTCTTCCGCCGCGTGGTCCTGGCCGAGACCGAGTGCACCTCCGGCCGGGGCGAAGCTGCGATCTGCTCTGAGGCTTTGACGCTCGCGTTCGCGGACGAAAGAGAAAAGATACCGGCGAGTGCAGCCCGCCGGCCGATCAGATCCGCCAGGGTATAGCGATCAAGAACCTGCAAGAATGCGGCGACCGCTTCGCAGAGCACTTTGGTCAGGCCGCACGCCGGTGCGATGACGCATTTCGAGCAATCCACGAGGTCGAACCCCTCCTCGGTATGCCGGATGACGTCGCCGATATTCAAAGACTCTGCCGGGCGGGCGAGGCGGATGCCACCGAAGCGGCCGCGGACACTCTCCACATATCCTGCCCGCGAGAGGTCATTCACCACCTTCATGAGATGGTTCTGCGAGATGCCGTAGCCGCGCGCGATCTCAGCTATCGAGCATAGCCGATCTCCGTGGGTTCCCAGATACACCAGCACCCGCATGGCGTAGTCGCTGTACAGCGTCAGTCGCATGGATCCCCCTGCGCTCCCCCCATGTCTAAATATATGCATCGGATTTGCATATTTCGAGCCGCACTGATACATGCATATCAGATGCATGATTTAAGTCATGCGCTGCCGCCTCGCACGGTGAGAGCCGCATCCTGCCCCGCCGCCTCTCTCGCGAGAGAGGCCGGCCATGACGCGCCACCCTGCTCCTGGACGGTGTTTCCATCGCTTGTAACGCGGCGACCCGCGCCGTCTCTGGGAGAGAAGAATGTCGCAGACCCTCAGCAATCAGACCGTGCTACTCGTGAAGGCGACCGTCCCCGCGCTTGAGGCCCACGGGCTCGAAATCGTGCGGGAGATGTATGACCGGATGTTCCAGAATCCGGAAATCCGCGATCTCTTCAACCAGTCCCATCATGGCGATTCCGGCTCGCAGCCGCGGGCGCTGGCGACGGCGATCCTCGCTTATGCTGCCAATATCGAAAACCTCGCGGCTCTTGCGCCTGCCGTCGAGCGGATCGCGCAGAAGCATGTGGGGCTTCAGATTCTGCCCGAGCATTATCCCCATGTGGCCGAGGCGCTGCTGGGAGCGATCAAGGCAATCCTGGGTGACGCTGCAACCGACGACATCCTCGCGGCGTGGCGGGAGGCCTATTGGTTTCTCGCCCATATCCTGATGGCCCGCGAAACCCGCATCTATCACGAGTTGGCGACGGCGGATGGTGGCTGGACCGGCTGGCGCACGTTCGCCGTGGATGCGGTTCAGCCGGAGAGCGAGATCATCACCTCCTTCGTCCTGCGTCCCGCCGACGGCAAGCCGGTGCTCCGCCACAAAGCGGGACAATACCTCACCTTCTGGCTCGAGATTCCAGGTCACGCGCCCATCAAGCGCAACTATTCGATCTCGAATGCCGCCAACGGCGAGACCTACCGCATCTCGGTGAAACGGGAGGACAAGGGGCTCGCATCCACTTGGCTGCACGATCAGGCTGTGCCCGGCACGGTGCTGAAGGTCGCGCCGCCGGCCGGCGAGTTCTTCCTCGAGGACCGTCCCGAGCGCCCCATCGTCTTGCTGTCGGGGGGCGTTGGTCTGACACCCATGGTGGCGATGCTGGAAACGTTGGTAAACCGGCACCCCGAGCAGCCCGTGCATTTCGTCCATGGCACGCTTGATGGAACCACCCATGCCATGGCCGCTCAGGTCCGAGGCTTGGCGGCCACGGGGCGGGCGGCGAAGGTGACCACCTTCTATGAAGCCCCGCGCGCGCAGGACGTCGTGGGTCGAGACTTCGACATAGCCGGCCGCATCGATGCCGAGTGGTTGACGGCACATACGCCGCTACAGGATGCGGATTATTTTCTGTGCGGGCCACGACCGTTCCTGCGCGCCCTGGTCGCCGCGCTATCGCTTTCGGGCGTTGCATCCGATCATGTCCATTACGAGTTCTTTGGTCCTGCCGACGAATTGCTTGCCGCCTGATCGAAGGCCCGCAAAAATAAACGGGGCGAACGCTTTTCGCCTCGTTGGTTCCGTGCCGCCGCCATTACCGCGATGCTCAGCTCAGTATGCCCCGGCCGCCATGTTCCACAATCCCCTGAGATTCATGATTGAGCCTGGGCTCAATCCGGCAGGTCCACCAGGGGATCCGGCTTGGCGTAGGCGACGAGGGCCGACCGGTCCGTGAACTCCACCCGCGCGCCCTTTGTCCGAACCCCATATTCCGCGAGCGTGGCAAAGGCGCGGGATAGATTCTCGGGCGTCATGCCGAGCCGGGCCGCGACCGTGCGCTTCTCGACTGGAATTTCGACGGCTCCGGTAGCGCCCTGTTCCAATTCCGCGCGGATGAGCCAGTTGGCGAGACGCTCCGCTCCGTTGCGGAGTTTCAGGTTTTTCAGATCTCGGATGGTCCGCCGATAGTCGCCGGCCAGTTCCATGACCACCGCCCGCATGAAGGCGGGGTCGGCCTCCAGAGTGGCGCGCACACTTTCCGCCGGAAGCATGAGGATGAGGGACCGCTCCAGGGTCCGCGCCGACTGAAGGTAAACCTGGTCACGCAGCACGGCGGCGAGGATGAAAAGACCCACCGGGCGGACCAGCTCGATGGTGGTCTCCCGCCCCCCAGTCCCCGCGAACAACTCCGCGGTCCCTTCCACGACCACATGCAGGAAATCTGCCCGATCGCTTTCCTGGATCAGCACCACGCCGGGCGGAAAGCGTTGCAGAAATCCCGCATCTATGAGCCGGGCAAAGGCGCCGTGCTCGACATTCCGGAACAGCGGCAGTTCGCGGATCACAGCAGCATCCTCGATCCTCATGGACGCCTCCGTCGTGATAACGGCCTCCATGAACGCGACCGCTTAACAAATGTCAATTAATAGGTATAAATCAATCATTTACTGATCCATATATTATCATAAATCTTATGAATTCCAAAATGTTTCGGGCAATTAGCCACGGTCATCTGTTTATTCTGATTCAAATCAAAGTTGACGGATCGAACTTGCAGCAATTTGCGGGCTGGGCGCGACACAGATGCGCCAGAGCAAACGGCCGAGATCCATCATGACTACCATCCAAGACGTTGATCGTGGAGACCAGCGCACGTCGCTCGCCATGAGCACGCTCGCCTTCACCGTTTGCTTCGCGGTCTGGACGATCTTTTCCATCATTGGAATCCGCATCCGACAGGAACTGGGCCTCAGCGAGACCCAGTTCGGCCTCCTCGTCGGCACCCCGATCCTTACCGGCTCGCTGATCCGCGTGGTGCTCGGCATCTGGACCGACAGGTATGGCGGCCGCGTGGTCTTCACCGCCACCATGCTCGCCGCCGCAGCCGCCACTTTTCTGCTGTCCTATGCCCACACCTATCCGCAGATGCTGATAGCCGCGCTCGGCGTCGGCATCGCCGGCGGGTCGTTCGCCGTGGGCGTGGCCTATGTCTCGCGCTGGTATCCGCCGGAGCGGCAGGGCACCGCCTTGGGCATCTTCGGCGCCGGCAATGTGGGAGCCGCGGTCACCAAGTTTCTCGCGCCCTTCGTGCTTGTGGCCTTCGGCTGGCAAATGGTGGCGCAGGTGTGGGCGGCCGGCCTGGTGCTCATGGCGCTCGTGTTCTGGTTCACCACCAAGGACGATCCGGTTCTGGTCGCGCGCCGTCGCTCCGGCGTGGTGCCCAAGAGCGCCTGGCTTGAGCTTGAGCCGTTGAAGAACATCCAAGTCTGGCGCTTTGCCATCTATTATTTCTTCGTGTTCGGCGCTTTCGTCGCCCTGGCGCTGTGGCTGCCGCAATATCTGATCAATGTGTACGGCCTCGACATCAAGGCGGCGGGCATGATGGCGGCCTTCTTCTCGGTGCCGGCGAGCCTGTTCCGTGCCTATGGCGGCCACCTCTCCGACGTCTACGGGGCGCGGCGCGTGCTCTATTGGACCTTCCTGGTCGCCATTGCTGCAACCTTCGTCCTCTCCTATCCGCCCACCGATTACATCGTGCACGGGGTACATGGCCCCATTGCCTTCCATTTGGAGATGGGGCTGGGCGCGTTCACGGTAACGGTGTTCGTGCTCGGCTTCTTCATGGCCCTGGGCAAGGCTGCGGTCTACAAGCACATCCCGGTCTATTATCCCGGACACGTCGGTTCGGTCGGCGGCCTCGTCGGCATGATCGGCGGCCTCGGGGGCTTCCTGCTGCCGATCCTGTTCGGCGTCCTGCTGGATCTTACCGGCCTGTGGACCAGTTGCTTCATGGCGCTGTTCGTCCTGGTGGCGGGCGCGCTCATCTGGATGCATGTGGCGATCCGGCAGATGGAGCGTGAGGCGGGCGGTGAGGCGCTGGCCCGGTTGCCGCAATTGCCGGAAATGCAGGGCATGCCCGCCCCGCAGAACGCGGCGCGGCCGAACGGCGGAGCGCTCACCGACTGGCGTCCAGAAGATCCGGAGTTCTGGGCCAAGACCGGCCGCGCCATTGCCCGCCGCAATCTGTGGCTCTCCATCCCCGCGCTGCTGCTGTCGTTTGCTATCTGGCAGGTGTGGTCGGTGGTGGTCGCCAAGCTACCGTTGGTGGGCTTCACCTTCACCACGGACCAATTGTTCTGGCTTGCGGCCCTGCCGGGCATTTCCGGCGCGACGCTCCGGATCTTCTATTCCTTCATGGTGCCGATCTTCGGCGGCCGGTTGTGGACGACGCTGACCACCTGGTCGCTGCTCATCCCCGCGCTCGGCATCGGCTATGCGGTGCAAAATCCCGACACGCCCTATGTTGTGCTGCTGATCCTGGCGCTGCTCTGCGGCTTCGGCGGCGGCAACTTCGCCTCCTCCATGTCCAACATCTCCTTCTTCTTCCCCAAGGCGGAGAAGGGCAATGCGCTGGCCCTCAACGCGGGCCTCGGCAATCTCGGCGTCAGCGTGGTCCAGTTCGTGGTGCCGCTTGCCATCACCATGGGCGTGTTCGGCTGGCTGGGCGGCGATCCGGCCATGGTGAAGGGCGCCACGGGTCCCACTCCCCTGTGGCTTCAGAATGCCGGCTTCGTGTTCGTGCCCTTCATCGTGTTGTCCGCGTTCGTCTCCTGGTTCGGCATGAACGACATCGCCGATGCCAAGGCCTCCTTCGCTGAACAGGCGATCATCTTCCGGCGCAAGCACAACTGGATCATGTGCTGGCTCTACACTGGCACCTTCGGCTCCTTCATCGGCTACGCCGCGGGCTTCCCCCTGCTGTCCAAGACCCTGTTCCCGGACGTGAACGCACTGCAATTCGCCTTCCTCGGCCCCCTGGTCGGTGCGCTCTCGCGCTCGGGAACCGGCTGGCTGGCGGACAAATATGGCGGCGCGCGCGTCACCCTGTGGGCGTTCGTGCTGATGATGATCGGCGTGTCTGGCGTGCTGTGGTTCATCGGCATCAAGGACCAGCCGGGCGCCTTCTGGGGCTTCTTCGCCTCCTTCCTGCTGCTGTTCTTCGCCACCGGCGTCGGCAATGCCTCCACCTTCCAGATGATCCCGGCGATCATGGGCAAGGAGATGGGCCGGCTGATGCCCGACGCCGATGCAGAGACCCGGCGCCGCCAGGTGGAGAAAGAATCCGCCGCCATCACCGGCTTCACCTCCGCCATCGCAGCGTTCGGCGCCTTCTTCATCCCCAAGGGCTACGGCACCTCCATCGCGCTCACCGGCGGGCCCGAGGCCGCACTGTGGGGCTTCCTCATCTTCTACGTGATCTGCCTCGCCATCACCTGGGCCGTCTACACCCGCAAGGGCGGCCTCCTGCACGACGTCGAGCGCGCCAAGCGCGCCGCGTCCCTCCGTCCGGCTTCGGCCAAGTAATCACCTCTCATAAGGGCGAGACTGATGTCCCACTTCCTCGACCGCCTGAGCTTCTTCAAGAAGACCGTCGATACCTTCTCCGACGGCCATGGCATCGTCACCAATGAGGACCGCTCCTGGGAAGACGGCTACCGCAAGCGCTGGCAGCACGACAAGATCGTGCGCTCCACCCATGGCGTGAACTGCACCGGCTCGTGCTCGTGGAAGATCTACGTCAAGGGTGGGATCGTCACCTGGGAGACCCAGCAGACCGACTATCCGCGCACACGACCGGACCTGCCCAACCACGAGCCCCGCGGCTGCGCCCGTGGCGCCTCCTATAGCTGGTACCTCTATTCCGGCGCGCGGGTGAAATACCCGATGGTGCGGGGCCGCCTGCTCAAGTTGTGGCGGCAGGCGCGCGCCGCGCTGCCACCGGTGGCCGCCTGGGCCTCCATCGTCGAGGATGCCGGCAAGCGGAAGTCCTACACGGCCATTCGCGGCCACGGCGGCCTGGTCCGGGCGACCTGGGACGAGGTCAACGAGATCATCGCTGCCGCCAATGCCTATACGGTGAAGACGCATGGTCCGGATCGCGTCATCGGCTTCTCTCCCATCCCCGCCATGTCCATGGTCTCCTACGCGGCGGGCTCGCGGTATCTCTCGCTGCTGGGCGGCGTCTGCATGTCGTTCTACGACTGGTATTGCGACCTGCCGCCCGCCTCGCCGCAGACCTGGGGCGAGCAGACCGACGTGCCGGAGAGCGCCGACTGGTACAATGCCGGCTTCATCATCGTCTGGGGCTCCAACGTGCCGCAGACCCGCACGCCCGACGCCCATTTCTACACCGAGGTGCGCTACAAGGGCACCAAGAGCGCCGTCGTCAGCCCCGACTATGCCGAGGCGACCAAGTTCGCCGACATCTGGCTCAATCCCAAGCAGGGCACCGACGCCGCCCTGGCGCTCGCCATGGGCCATGTGATCCTGCGGGAATATCACCTCGACCGGCAGGCGGCCTATTTCGAAGACTATATCCGGCGCTATTCCGACATGCCGTTCCTGGTGCGCCTCGTGGCGCGGGACGGCCGTCTGGTGCCGGAACGGATGCTGCGCGCCTCCGATCTCGACGGCGGCCTCGGCGAGGACCGGAATCCTGATTGGAAGACCGTGGCGATTGACGAGATTTCCGGTGCACTGGTCGCGCCGCACGGCTCGGTTGGCTTTCGCTGGGATGAGAGTGCCAAATGGAACCTGGAAGAGAGGGACGGCAGCGGCGCTGACACGCGCCTTAAGCTGAGCCTGGCCGGCGCGGGGGCCGACATCGCCGCGGTGGACTTCCCCTATTTCGGCGGCCGCGCCACCGAGCATTTCGTCGCGACCCAGCATGGCGAGATCCTCACCCGCAACGTGCCGGTGCGCACCCTTGCCGCGGCGGATGGCTCCAGCATCACGGTCGCCACGGTGTTCGACCTGATGATGGCCAATTACGGCCTCGACCGCGGCTTCGGCGGCGACCACGTGGCCCGAAGCTATGACGACGACGTGCCCTTCACGCCCGCTTGGGCGGAACGCATCACCGGCGTGAAGCGAGACGCCATCATCACGGTGGCCCGCGAGTTCGCAACCAATGCGGAGAAGACCAACGGCCGCTCCATGGTGATCCTGGGCGCCGGCATCAACCACTGGTACCACATGGACATGGCCTACCGGGGGATCATCAATCTCCTGGTGTTCTGGGGCGCCATCGGCCAGTCCGGCGGGGGATGGTCTCATTATGTAGGGCAGGAGAAGCTGCGCCCGCAGACCGGCTGGCAGCCGCTCGCCTTCGCGCTCGACTGGAGCAAGCCGCCCCGGCACATGAATTCCACCTCGTTCTTCTATGCCCACACCGACCAGTGGCGCTACGAGACCCTGACGGCGGCGGAGATCCTCTCGCCCACCGCGCCCGAGGGCGATTGGGGCCAGAGCTTCATCGACTACAATGTGCGTGCCGAACGCATGGGCTGGCTGCCCTCCGCGCCCCAGCTCAAGCAGAACCCGCTGGAGATTGCCACCAAGGCCAAGACCGCCGGCCTGGAGCTGAAGGACTATGTCGTCCAGGCTCTCAAGTCGGGCGAGCTGGAGCTGTCCTGCCACGACCCGGACGATCCGGCCAACTGGCCGCGCAACATGTTCGTGTGGCGCTCGAACCTCCTGGGATCTTCAGGCAAGGGGCACGAATACTTCCTCAAGCATCTGCTCGGCACCACGCACGGCGTCATGGGCAAGGATCTCGGCCCGGAAGGCGCGGTCCGCAACCAGGAGGTGGCCTGGCACGAGACCGCGCCGCAAGGCAAGCTGGACCTGCTGGTGACGCTGGATTTCCGCATGTCCACCACCTGCGTCTATTCCGACATCGTCCTGCCCACCGCCACCTGGTACGAGAAGAACGACCTCAACACCTCCGACATGCACCCCTTCATCCATCCGCTCTCGGCGGCGGTGGACCCGGCCTGGGAGGCGCGCAGCGACTGGGACATCTACAAGGGCCTGGCCAAGGTCTTCTCGCAGGTGTCGCAGGAGGTCCTGGGCGTGGAGGAGGACGTGGTCCTCACCCCGATCCTGCACGACACGCCGGGCGAGATGGCGCAGGCCATCGACGTGAAGGACTGGGTGCGCGGCGAAGTGGAGCCGATCCCCGGCAAGACGATGCCGGCGATCAGCGTCGTCACGCGCGACTATCCCAACCTCTATGCGCGCTTCACCGCCCTCGGCCCTCTGCTCGCCAAGGCCGGCAATGGCGGCAAGGGTATCAGTTGGAACACGGAGCATGAGGTCGCGGCCCTCGGCGCTCTGAACGGGGTACGCGGCGAAGGCGCCGCCCACGGCTTGCCGAAGATCGAGACCGACATCGACGCCGCCGAAGTCATCCTGATGCTGGCGCCGGAGACCAACGGCGAGGTGGCGGTGAAAGCCTGGGAGGCGCTCTCCAAGGCCACAGGCCGCGAACATGCCCATCTTGCGCTGGCCAAGGAGGACGAGAAGATCCGCTTCCGCGATATTCAGGCCCAGCCGCGCAAGATCATCTCATCGCCCACCTGGTCCGGCATCGAGAGCGAGAAGGTCTGCTACAATGCCGGGTACACCAATGTCCACGAGTTGATCCCCTGGCGCACGCTCACCGGGCGCCAGCAGCTCTATCAGGACCATCTGTGGATGCGGGCCTTCGGCGAAGGCCTCGTGACCTGGAAGCCGCCGGTGGACCTGAAGACCATTGTCGGGGTCAAGGATCTGCGGCCGAACGGCAATAAGGAACTCGTCCTCAATTTCCTGACCCCGCACCAGAAATGGGGCATCCACTCCACTTATTCCGACAATTTGCTGATGCTGACGCTCAATCGCGGCGGCCCGGTGGTGTGGATTTCGGAGACGGACGCCAAGGCCGGCGGCATCATCGATAACGACTGGGTCGAGGTCTTCAACATCAATGGGGCGCTGACCGCCCGCGCGGTGGTGTCCCAGCGCATCAAGGCGGGCATGATGATGATGTATCACGCCCAGGAAAAGATCGTGAATACGCCGGGCTCCGAGCTCACCGGCAACCGCGGCGGCATCCATAATTCGGTGACCCGCACGGTGCTCAAGCCCACCCACATGATCGGCGGCTACGCCCAGCAAGCCTATGGTTTCAACTATTACGGCACCGTGGGCGCCAACCGCGATGAATTCATCGTCGTCCGCAAGATGGCCGAAGTGGACTGGCTCGAAGGCCCGCTGACCACCCACCTGCCGATGGAGGCTGCACAATGAAAATCCGCGCACAGATCGCCATGGTGCTGAACCTCGACAAGTGCATCGGCTGCCATACCTGCTCCGTGACCTGCAAGAACGTCTGGACCAACCGCGAAGGCGTGGAATACGCCTGGTTCAACAATGTGGAGACCAAGCCCGGCGTCGGTTATCCCCGCGAGTGGGAGAACCAGAAAAAGTGGAACGGCGGCTGGCAACGCAAGAAGAACGGCCGCATCGAGCCTAAGATGGGTGCCAAGTGGCGCGTTCTGGCCAACATCTTCGCCAACCCAGATCTTCCGGAGATCGACGACTATTACGAGCCCTTCACCTTCGACTACGAACATTTGCACACCGCGAAAGAATCCAAGGCGTTCCCCACCGCGCGGCCCCGTTCGGCCATCTCGGGACAGCGCATGGAGAAGATCGAATGGGGCCCGAACTGGGAGGAAATTCTTGGCGGTGAATTCGAGAAGCGCGCCAAGGACGTGAATTTCGAGGGGATCCAGAAAGAAATCTACGGCCAGTTCGAAAACACCTTCATGATGTATCTGCCGCGCCTGTGCGAGCATTGTCTGAACCCGACCTGCGCTGCGGTGTGCCCCTCCGGCGCCATCTACAAGCGCGAGGAAGACGGCATCGTCCTCATCGACCAGGACAAGTGCCGCGGCTGGCGCATGTGCGTCTCCGGCTGTCCCTACAAGAAGGTTTATTACAACTGGTCTTCGGGAAAGTCGGAGAAGTGCATTTTCTGCTATCCGCGCATCGAGGCGGGCCAGCCGACCGTCTGCTCGGAAACCTGCGTGGGGCGCATCCGCTATCTGGGCGTGGTGCTCTACGATGCCGACGGCATTGAAGCCGCCGCCAGCGTGCCGGACGAGAAGGACCTCTACGAGGCGCAGCTCAAGCTGTTTCTCGATCCGAAGGATCCGGCGGTGATCGCCCAGGCGCGGGCGGACGGCGTGCCGGAAGCCTGGCTGGACGCGGCCCAGCGTTCGCCGGTGTGGAAGATGGCGATGGAGTGGAAGATCGCCTTCCCGCTGCATCCCGAATACCGCACCTTGCCCATGGTATGGTACGTGCCGCCGCTGTCGCCGATCCAGTCGGCGGCGGCCGCGGGCAAGATGGGCGTCAATGGCGACATGCCGGACGTGCGCTCCCTGCGCATCCCGCTGCAATATCTCGCCAATCTGCTCACCGCCGGCGACGAGGAGCCGGTGGCGCTGGCCCTTGAGCGCATGCTGGCCATGCGCGGCTACATGCGGGCCAAGACGGTGGATGGCCGCCTCGACGAGCGGATCGCCGCCGAGGTAGGGCTCACCGGCGCGGCCATCGAGGAGATGTACCAGGTGATGGCAATCGCCAACTACGAGGATCGCTTCGTCATCCCCACCGCCCACCGCGAATGGAGCGAAGACGCCCAGGATCTGCGCGGTTCCTGCGGCTTCTCCTTCGGCAACGGCTGCTCCGGCGGCACGTCGGAGACAAATCTGTTCGGCACCAGGCAGGCCAAGCAGCCCACGAACCCGATGGAGATCGTGTGATGACCGCCGCCCTTGAGTCCATCACCTTCAAGGCCCTGTCGGCGCTGCTGGTCTATCCCGGCGCGCCGCTGGTGGACGCCGTCTGCGAGATCGACGCGGCGCTCGCCGCCGAGGGCCTCCTCGATGCGCGGCGCCATGCGGCCCTGACACCGCTGCTGAACGACCTGCGCACGCTCGACCTTTACGAGTTGCAGGCGCGGTATGTGGACCTGTTCGACCGGACCCGAAAATTGTCGCTGCACCTGTTCGAGCACGTGCATGGCGAGAGCCGCGACCGGGGCCAGGCCATGGTGGACCTGGCCGGGCTCTACGATGCCGGTGGCATGATGCTGGCGGCCAACGAACTGCCCGACTACCTGCCGTTGTTCCTGGAATATGTGGCCACCCGGCCCCGCGCGGAGGCGCGCGGGCTGCTCGCGGATACCGATCACATCCTCGCCACTCTTGAAGAACGGCTTACCAAGCGCGGAACGCCCTACGCGGCGGTGTTTGCGGCCATTCGTGCCGCGGCCGGAGCGCCGCCCATGGTCCTGGACCCGACCACGCCCTGCGTGCCGGAGATCGACGATCTCGCTGCGCTGGACGCCGCCTGGGAGGAATCCGCCGTGGTGTTCGGCCCCGGCGAAGCCCTCGACGGCTGCTCCGTCGATCGCCTGCGCACCCAGATCCGCGCCGGCGCGCGGGACGCGCGCACTGTCACCGCCTGAGGGAGACGCACCATGTCCACAGCCATCAATTCCGCACTCTTCGGCTGGTACCCTTACCTGTGCCTCACCGTGTTCCTGCTGGGCAGCCTGATCCGCTTCGACCGCGAGCAGTACACCTGGAAGACCGGCTCCTCCCAGCTTCTGCGACGCAAGCAATTGCGCCTCGGCTCGAACCTGTTCCATGTGGGCATCCTGCTGATTTTTGCCGGTCACGCGGTGGGGCTGCTGACGCCGATCTGGGTGTTCGACATGCTGGGCGTCAGCCATTCCTTCAAGCAGGGGCTGGCCATAACCGTGGGCGGTATCGCCGGCCTCGCCTGTTTTATCGGCTTCGCCCTGCTCGCCCATCGCCGGTTGTTCGACCCGCGCATCCGCGCGACGTCGAGCTTCGGCGACACCGCGATCCTGCTGCTCCTCTGGGCGCAGCTCACCCTGGGGCTCTCCACCATCTTCGTCTCGCTGGGCCACATGGACGGCCACGAGATGGTGAAATTCATGAACTGGGCCCAAGGCATCCTGACATTGCAGCCGTCGGCGGCGGCCTATGTGTCCGACGTGAACCCCATCTTCAAGGCCCACTTGCTGCTCGGGATGACCCTCTTCCTGGTCTTCCCCTTCACCCGGCTGGTGCACGTGTGGAGCGCGCCGATCTGGTATCTCGGCCGTCCTGGCTACCAGGTGGTGCGCACGCGTTTCACCCATTGGCGGGGACGCGAGACCGCGCAAGCCCATCATCCTGCCGCAACCATCGCCGTGCGCCCGGTGCCGATCTATCCGGCCCGGCAGCGGGGGGAATGAGAGCCATGGTCACGCTGATTGTCGATCACGGCGCCAACCGCGCCGCCGCCGAGCACGAACATCCCCACACCCATGCCCCCGCGCAGCGGGCGACGGCGCCATCCAGGGAGCCCGTGTCCATGCCTGCCGTCAGCGTCAACGGCGTGCCCGTCTCCCGCAAGGCGATCGCCGCCGAGGTGCAGAACACCCCGGCGCGCACGCCGGCCGAGGGGTGGACTGCAGCTACCCGCGCCCTGGTCATCCGCGAGCTTCTGCTCCAGGAGGCCCGGCGGCTGGACATCGAGGCCGAACCGAAGCTGGACACCGCCGGCCGGCGCGAGACCGAGGAAGAGGCGCTGATGCGTGCGCTGCTGGAGCAGGAAGTGCGCACGCCGGTTGCCGACGCGGCGGCTCTGGAGCGCTTCTATGGCCAGAACCTTCGGCGCTTTGTCTCGCCGCCGCTGTGGGAGGTGGACCACATCCTGTGCGCCGCCCGCCGCGACGATCCGGTGACCTTTGCCGCCGCGCGGGAGAAGGCGGGGCTGCTGGCGTCCGAGCTTGCGGCCGCGCCCGAGCGATTTGGCGCCTTGGCACGGGCGCATTCCGATTGCCCGTCGGCGGCGGTCGGCGGGAGCCTCGGCCAGATCGGTCCGGGCGACACCACGCCGGAGTTCCAGGTGGCGCTTGCCGCTCTGTCGGCCGGCCAGATGTCCGGCCCGGTGGAAACCCGCTACGGGGTCCATCTCATTCGCATGCATCGGTGCATCGCGGGGCGACAACTGCCCTTCGAGGCCGTGCGAGAGCGGATCGCGGCCTATCTGGAAGACCATGTGACCCATGCGGCCCATGCCCAGTACGTTTCGCTGCTGGTGGGCCGAGCCGACATCAAGGGCATCGTGCTCGGCGGCGCCGACACGCCCCTCGTGCAATAGGGGAAGGCCATGCTCGGCGTGCTCATCGCGGCGCTCGACGACCCTGCGGTCTCGGCGCGCGTTCTCTCCGCCCTTGATGGCCCGGACCTCTCGGCCCGGCTCGCGGCAGCCGCCCAAGCCGATGGCCGTGCGCCCTGGGAGGTGATGGCCGCCTTGTTGCGGAATTTCCTGGATGCGGCGAGCGATGAGCAGTTCGTTCAGCTCATCGGCATCATGAACCGAGCCGAGGATCCCGGCCTCGCCGCCGTCCGTGCCATCCTGTCCGCAGCTTTGCCGGAGGGCACCGCATGACACGCTGCGGCCTCGTCGATACCTTCGGGCGACGGATCAGCTATCTGCGACTCTCGGTCACCGATCGCTGCGACCTGCGCTGCATCTATTGCATGTCGGAAGACATGACCTTTCTGCCGCGCAACGAATTGCTGACCCTTGAGGAACTGGATCGCCTCGCCTCCGCCTTCATCGCCCGCGGCGTCTCGAAGATCCGCCTCACCGGCGGCGAACCGCTGGTGCGCAAGGGCGTGCTCGATCTGGTCGCCAACCTCTCCCGCCATCTGACGACCGGACGGCTGAAGGAATTGACGCTCACCACCAACGCCAGCCTCCTGGCGCGCCATGCGGATGCGCTGGCCCGCGCCGGCGTGCGCCGGATCAACGTCTCCCTCGACACGCTGGATGCCGCCCGCTTCCGCGCCATCACCCGCCGCGGCACCCTGGGCGTGGTGATGGAGGGGCTGCTGGCGGCGCAGGCGGCCGGGCTCAAGGTGAAGCTGAACGCCGTGGCGCTGAAGGGCAGCACGGAAGCCGAGATCCATGATCTCATCGCTTTTGCCCACGGGCGCGGCATGGACCTGACCCTGATCGAGACCATGCCGCTCGGAGATGTGGGCGAGGACCGGACCGAACAATATCTGCCGCTCAGCGACCTGCGGCGCATCATCGAACAGCGCTGGACGCTGACCGACACCTGCGAGCGCACCGGCGGGCCGGCGCGCTACGCGCGGGTCGGCGAGACCGGGGGACGCATCGGATTCATCACACCGCTCACACATAGCTTCTGCGAGACCTGCAACCGGGTGCGGGTCAGCGCCAAGGGCGTGCTCTACACCTGCCTGGGGCAGGAGGCGCAGGTCGATCTGCGCGCGCCGCTGCGGGCCTCGGAAGGCGACGACGCCCTCCACGCCGCCATCGATGCCGGCATCCGGGGCAAGCCGCGCGGCCACGATTTCGAAATCGCCCGCAATGGCGCACCGGCAACGGCGCGGCACATGTCGGTGCTGGGAGGCTGAGCCATGGTGCGCATCGGCATCCTCACCATCTCCGACCGGGCCAGCCGAGGCGACTATGCCGACCGCGCCGGTCCGGCCATGGAGGAATGGCTCGCCCACGCCATCTCATCACCCTGGAACCCGGTGCGCCGGGTGATCCCCGACGGGGTCGAAAGCGTGCGCGCGGCCCTGGTGCATATGGCGGATGAGGAGCGGCTCGACCTCGTCCTCACTTCCGGCGGCACCGGCCCCGCGCCGCGCGACCTCACGCCCGAGGCGATGCGCCTTGTGTTCGAAAAGGAGCTTCCAGGGTTCGGCGAGGTCATGCGCCGGGCGAGCCTGAAGGAGGTGCCCACCGCCATCCTGTCGCGCCAGACCGCTGGGGTGCGGGGCACGACGCTCATCGTCAACCTGCCGGGCAAGCCCGCCGCCATCGCCACCTGCCTGAGCGCGGTGTTTCCCGCCGTGCCCTATGCCCTTGATCTCATCGGCGCGGGCCGCATCGAGACCCATCCCGCCGTGGTCGCGGCGTTCCGCCCGGGATCAGAGAGCCGTAATGGATGATGTCGCCATCGCCCGTGCGCTGCACGTGATCGCCGTAATCCACGGGATCGGCGGCCTCGCCTTCTTCACGCTGGTGCCATTGCTCCATCGCCGCGTCGAGCAGGGGATGTGGACGCAACCGCAGGCCTCTCTACTGAACACCGGCCTGATCCACGTGGTTTTGCTGGCCGGTGCCGGGCTTAACGGTACTCGGCGCGGTCGCGGGCGCCCACGGGCTATTCTTGCCATGAAAGGGCTTGGCGCATGAAACGGACCGCGCAGGCGCGCCGGGCGTACGAGGGCGCGCCCCTCTGGAGCCGGGGCTTCCGGCCTTTCTTCCTCGCCGGTGGGCTCTGGGCGGTGGCGGCCATCGCCATCTGGCCCCCATTCTTTACTGGCGAGATCACGATTCCCACCGCCTTCTCGCCGCAGGATTGGCACGTCCATGAAATGGTCTACGGCTTCGGTGCCGCCGTCGTCGCCGGCTTCCTGCTCACCGCGGTGCCGAACTGGACCGGACGCCTGCCGGTGGCGGGCCGTCCCCTGATCGCCCTGGCGGCGGTGTGGCTAGCCGGGCGCATCGCGGTGTTTCTCTCGGCGCGGATCGGATGGATCCCGGCCTTCGCCATTGATGCCGGCTTTCTGCTGGTCCTCGGGCTGGTGATCGGGCGCGAGGTGGTGGCAGGGCGCAACTGGCGCAATCTCAAGGTGGCGATCCTTGTGCTGCTGTTGGGTCTCGCCAATGCCATGTTCCATGTGGAAGCGGCGCTGGAGGGGACGGCGGCGGTTTCCGCCCGCGCCGGCGTGGCCCTGATGATTGCGCTGATCCTGCTGGTGGGCGGGCGCGTGGTGCCGAGCTTCACGCACAATTGGCTGGCCAAGCAAGGCGTGACGGCGCGGCCGGTGCCGTTCGGCCCGGTCGATGGCATTTTCCTGGCGCTGTCGGGGGCTGCGCTGGCGCTATGGGTGGCCCAGCCCAATGCCCGCGCCACCGGCACGGCTCTACTGCTGGCCGGCGGCGCGAACCTCTGGCGGCTCTCACGGTGGCAGGGCTGGCGCACCCGATCGAGCGGGATTGTCCTGGTACTCCACGTCGGCTTCCTGTTCGGTGCGGCGGGCTTTCTTGCGGCCGGAGCCCATGCCTTCGCACCAGAACGTGTTCCGCTGGCCTTTGGCATCCATGTCTGGGGCATCGGTGCCATCGGCACCATGACGCTGGCCATCATGACGCGGGCCACGCTGGGGCATACCGGGCACACCTTGCAGGCCTCGCGCGCGACGCTGGCCAGCTACATGCTGATTTCGGTGGCCGTGGGACTGCGCCTCGCCATGATATTCGCGACCACCTGGGCTATTCCCTTGATGTATCTGGCGGGCTCGGCCTGGGTCGCAGCTTTTGTCGTCTTCGTGATGGCCTATGGGCGTTTTCTACTGGGAAAATGAGGCCCACACAAAGGCACGCAACTTAACTGCCGACATGTCCGGGCGGCCCAGCGGC
Source organism: Roseixanthobacter finlandensis (assembly GCF_043195105.2). NCBI lineage: Bacteria > Pseudomonadati > Pseudomonadota > Alphaproteobacteria > Hyphomicrobiales > Xanthobacteraceae > Roseixanthobacter > Roseixanthobacter finlandensis. The sequence continues at coordinate 3,273,153 of NZ_CM195536.1, forward strand.
CGCCCGGAAGCTTCAAAACAACGCAAATACCGGGATCCCCAGCGATCCTCTTACGGCATTACCAGACGCTCCGTACGAAACCTTGGGTCCCGAGTACGGAACCCGAGGTCTCTCGCGCCTCATCTGCCCCCGGTTCAGCTGCAGCCGGTGGTGCCGCCGCAGGTGTCGCACTTCAGGCAGGTGCCGTTGCGCACCATGGTGAAGTTCATGCACTCGGGGCAGGCTTCGCCTTCATAGCCCTTGGCGCGGGCCTCGGCGCGACGATCCGCCTTGCGCGCCGCGCCCCAGTTGAGCGAGGTCGACACCGAAATCTCAAGGCTCGGCGCCGCCTCGGGAAGCTCCTCCTCCCGCAGGGCGGGGGAAACCTCCGGCTCGGCCTTGAGGGCGGTCGCCCCCTCGGTGCGGGCCCGCAGCATGGTGACATTGTCGCTGGCCGCGCGCGGCTCGGACGGCGGGGTGGCGAGCAGGCTCACATTCTTGCCGCGCACCAGGCCCTTGGAAACCACGCGCGAGGCGGCCGAGGCCGGCGCCTTGCCCTCGTCCACGCCCTTGCCGAGCGCGTCGAAGCCGGTTTCCGAGGGTTCCACATGGCCGAGGTCGCTGCGGCCGAGATAGGACACCGCCAGTTCGCGGAACACATAGTCCAGGATCGAGGTGGCGTATTTGATGGTGTCGTTGCCCTGCACCGGGCCGGCGGGCTCGAAGCGGGTGAAGGTGAAGGCGTCGACATATTCTTCCAGCGGCACGCCATATTGCAGGCCGAGCGAAATCGCGATGGCGAAATTGTTCAGCAGCGAGCGAAGGGCCGCGCCCTCCTTGTGCATGTCGATAAAGATCTCGCCGAGCGCGCCGTCGTCATATTCGCCGGTGCGCAGATAGAGCTTGTGGCCGCCGACCACCGCCTTCTGGGTATAGCCCTTGCGGCGATCGGGCATCTTCTCGCGCTCGCGCACCCGGTGCTCGACGATGCGCTCGATCACCCGCTCGACGATCTTCTCGCTGACCGTGGTGGTGCGGGCGGCGGCGGGCTGGGCGACCAGCGCCTCGACCGCATCCTCCTCGTCCTCATCGTCCGCCACGAGCTGGGCATTGAGCGGCTGGGAGAGCTTGGAACCGTCGCGATACAGCGCATTGGCCTTCAGCGCGAGGCGCCAGGAGAGCAGATAGGCCTCCTTGCAATCGTCCACCGTGGCGTCGTTCGGCATGTTGATGGTCTTGGAGATGGCGCCCGAGATGAAGGGCTGCGCCGCCGCCATCATGCGGATGTGGCTTTCCACCGACAGCGACCGCTTGCCGATGCGCCCGCACGGCGAGGCGCAATCGAACACCGGCAGGTGCTCGGCCTTCAGGAAGGGCGCGCCCTCCAGGGTCATGGCGCCGCAGATATGCACGTTCGCCACGTCGATGTCGGCCTTGGAGAAGCCGAGATGGGCCAAAAGGTCGAACTTCGCATCGGCAAGCTGGGCCGGGGCGACGCCGAGCGACTTCACCAGGAAGTCCTCGCCGAAGGTCCAGCGGTTGAAGGCGAACTTGATGTCGAACGCGCTCTTCACCGCGGCTTCCGCCTTGGCCAGCGCCGCATCGTCGAAGCCCTTGGCGCGCAGCGTCGTGTGGTTGATGGCCGGGGCCTGGGCGAGCGAGCCGTGGCCCACCGCATAGGCCTCGATCTCGGCGATCTGCGCTTCGCCATAGCCGAGCGCGCGCAGCGCCTCGGGCACGGCGCGGTTGATGATCTTGAAATAGCCGCCGCCGGCCAGCTTCTTGAACTTCACCAAGGCGAAGTCGGGCTCGATGCCGGTGGTGTCGCAATCCATCACCAGGCCGATGGTGCCGGTGGGGGCGATCACCGAAACCTGGGCGTTGCGATAGCCGTTCGCCTCGCCGCCGGCGAGCGCCTTGTCCCACGCGCTCCTGGCATGGGCGGAAAGGCGGGCATCCTTGATCGAGCCGTGGTCGAGCGGCACCGGGTTAACCGAGAGGCCCTCATAGCCCGACGCTTCGCCATAGGCGGCGCGGCGATGGTTGCGGATCACCCGCAGCATGGACGTTGCATTGGCGTCATAGGCCGGGAAGGTGCCGAGCTGGCCCGCCATCTCCGCCGAGGTGGCATAGCAGATGCCGGTCATGATCGCCGAGATGGCGCCGCCGATGGCGCGGCCCTCGGCCGAGTCATAGGGAATGCCGGACGACATCAGCAGGCCGCCGATATTGGCATAGCCGAGGCCGAGGGTGCGGTATTCATAGGAGAGCTCGGCGATGCGGCGCGAGGGGAATTGCGCCATCAGCACGGAGATTTCCAGCACCACGGTCCACAGCCGCACCGCATGCTCGAAGCTTTCCACGTCGAACCCCCACCCGTGCCCTCCCCCGCCCGCGGGGGAGGGTTGGGAGGGGGCACGGAACTGCAGCAGGTTCAGGGAGGCGAGATTGCAGGCCGTGTCGTCCAGGAACATATATTCCGAGCACGGATTGGAGGCGCGGATCTCGCCGCCCGCCGGGCAGGTGTGCCAATCGTTCACGGCGGTGTGGAACTGGATGCCGGGATCAGCGCAATGCCACGCGGCCGAGCCGATCTTCTCCCACAATTCGCGGGCCTTGATGGTCTTTGAGACCTTGCCGTCGGTGCGGCGGATCAGGTTCCAGTCGGCATCGGCTTCCACGGCGCGCAGGAAGTCGTCGGTGACGCGCACCGAATTGTTGGAATTCTGCCCCGCCACCGTCAGATAGGCTTCGCCGTCCCAATCGGTGTCATAGATGGCCAGATCCAGGTCCTTATAGCCCTGGCGGCCATATTGGATGATGCGGCGGATCGCGGCGTCGGCGACGCAGGCCTTGCGGGCGGCCTTGATCTCGCGCTTCAGGGCCGGGTTCTTCTCCGGATCGAAGCAATCGTCGCCATTGCCGTCGCAATTCACGCACGCCTTGAGCACGGCTTTCAGGTGCTTGGCATTGATCTTGGAGCCGGTGACCAGCGCGGCGACCTTCTGCTCTTCTGCGACCTTCCAGTCCACATAGGATTCGATATCGGGATGGTCCGCATCCACCACCACCATCTTGGCGGCGCGGCGCGTGGTGCCGCCCGACTTGATGGCGCCGGCGGCGCGATCGCCGATCTTCAGGAAGCTCATGAGGCCGGACGAGCGCCCGCCGCCGGAGAGCTTCTCGCCCTCGCCGCGCAGGGACGAGAAGTTCGAGCCGGTGCCGGAGCCATACTTGAACAGGCGCGCCTCGCGCACCCACAGATCCATGATGCCGCCGTCGCCGACGAGATCGTCCGCCACCGACTGGATGAAGCAGGCGTGCGGCTGGGGATGCTCATAGGCCGAGGTGGAGGCGGTCAGCTCCCCGCTCTCGTGGTCGACGTAGAAATGGCCCTGCCCCGGCCCGTCGATGCCATAGGCCCAATGCAGGCCGGTGTTGAACCATTGCGGGGAATTGGGCGCCACCATCTGCATGGCGAGCATGTAGCGGTGCTCGTCGAAGAACGCCTGGGCGTCGCCTTCCGTGTCGAAATAGCCGCCCTTCCAGCCCCAATAGGTCCAGGTGCCGGCGAGACGGTCGAACACCTGCTTGGCGGAGATTTCGCCGATGGTGCGCTGGTCCTTCGGCAGGCCGGCAAGCGCCGCCTCATCCGCCACCGAGCGCCACAGGAAGGAGGGGACGGCATTCTCCTCCACCTTCTTGAGGCGCGCGGGGACGCCGGCGCGGCGGAAATATTTCTGCGCGAGAATATCGCTCGCGACCTGGGAGAATTGGGCCGGAACTTCGATGCCTTCCTGGCGGAAGACCACCGAACCGTCCGGATTGCGGATCTCGCTCACCGTCTCGCGGAACGGAATGGCCGCGTAGGGAGACTGTCCATCCGTGGTGTAGCGGCGTTCAACGCGCATGACCGAAGCTCCTCGCCCCCGGGGGGCACATATTAGCTCAAAGGGCGCAACCGGTACGCAACAAAACGGGTACGGCGGCGCGCGCCGTCCCTGGCCGGACTGCTGGATTGGGGAACCGCGACGGTCGGGTCCGGGCCGAAGCCTTGAGGATTTGTCCGCCGCTGAGGTGACTAACGCTAGAGCGAGTCTGCCGATTCCGCAAACACAGATTTGGGGCCAACGAGGCCGTTCGCCTACTAAATATAGTGGACCACAGCCTGTTAATAAAGTCCTAACGCCCTTGCGGGCGTGGCGTTTCCGGGGCACTCGCCCTGTGGATAGCGGCCCCGGCGCGCGGGCCGTCTTATGCACGTCATCCACAGCCGGCGAACCATATGCGCGCCATTTTTTCGCCGCGGTCAGAAAGCGCTTGCGCCCGCCCGACTCGCCCTTCCCCGCAGGGGTTTCACCCTCCCCCGCAAGGGGGAGGGAGAATGGAGCCCACTAGCCCTGGTAGGTCCTCACCGCCGGGCGAACAATTTTTCCATGTCCTTCAGCGACAGGCTGACGAAGGTCGGCCGGCCGTGATTGCACTCCCCCGCATTAGGGGTCGATTCCATCTCGCGGAGAAGGGCGTTCATCTCCTCCACCTTCAATCGGCGCCCGGCGCGCACGGAACCGTGGCACGCCATGGTGGCGGCCACATGCAGCAGGCGACGTTCCAGCGGCAGGGCATCGTCCCATTCCGCCGCATGCTCGGCGAGATCGCGCACGAGGCGCGTCACGTCGCCGTCCTTCAGCAGGGCCGGCACCTCGCGCACCAGCACGGCGCCGGGGCCGAAGCTCTCCACCACCAAGCCGAGGGCGGAAAGATCCTCCGCCCGCTCGGTCAGCCGGTCCGCCTCGGCGGCCTCCAGGTCCACCACCACCGGCACCAGCAAGCCCTGGCGGGCGACCCCGTCGCGGGCGAGCGCGGCCTTGAGCTTCTCATAGACGAGCCGCTCATGGGCGGCGTGCTGGTCCACCAGGATCACGCCGTCGCGGGTCTGGGCGACGATATAGGTCTCGTGCAATTGCGCCCGCGCGGCGCCGAGCGGCTTGTCCAGGTCCGCCCCATCCATGGGGGTTGCGGCGGGGCGGGCATCGGCGGTGGGCGCGCCCACGTCCAGCAGGCCCTGGAGGCCCGGGAGCGGCCCAACGCCCTCCCCGCTTTCGGAAAATCCCTCGTCCCCGAAAGGCCGCGCCGGCGAGCTGCGCCAATCATAAGGCGCGGCGGGCGAGGGGCGCGGCTCGATGAAGCGCGGCGTCCAGGCCGTCCCGGACGCCAACGCGCCGCCTCCACTGCGCAAAGGCATGGCGTGCGCCTGTTCCTGCGGCCGGGCAAACGCCACCAGCCGGTCGGCCATGCTGCCCGCGGTGCGCGGCGCCCGAAGCGCGAGCGCATCGGAGAGCGTGCGCACGATCAGCGCGCGGATGTTGCCGCCGTCGCGAAACCGCACCTCGGTCTTGGCGGGATGGACGTTCACATCCACCTCGCGCGGATCGAGGCGGATGAACAACGCCAGCAGGGGGTGGCGGTCGGACGGCAAAAGGTCCGCATAGGCGCCGCGGATGGCGCCCATCAGCAGCTTGTCGCGCACCGGGCGGCCGTTCACGAACACATATTGGGACAGCGAATTGGCCTTGGAGAAGGTGGGCAGGCCCGCCAGCCCCTCCAGCACCGCCCCGCCCCGCTCGCCGCGCACGGCAATCACATTGTGCCCCGCCTCCGCCCCCAGCACATCGGCGATGCGTAGCGCCCGGCCGGCATCATCAGCCGTGCGGGCGGGATAGGTCATGGGGCCGCGCTCCTCGGCGACAATCGTGAAGGCGACATCGGGGCGCGCCAGCGCGAGGCGGCGCACCACATCGAGCGCGGCGGCGCTTTCCGCCCGGTCGGATTTCAGGAATTTCAGCCGCGCCGGGGTGGCGAAGAACAGGTCGCGCACCTCCACCCGCGTGCCGCCATTGAGCGCGGCGGGGCGCGGCGGCGCGACCACGCCACCTTCCACCCGGATTTCATAGGCATGGGGCGCACCCGCCGGCCGGCTGGTGATGGCAAGCCGCGCCACCGCGCCGATGGAGGGCAGCGCCTCGCCCCTGAAACCCAGGGTGGAGATGGAGAGCAAATCTTCCGTCGGCAGCTTGGAGGTGGCGTGCCGCTCGATCGCCAGCGAGAGTTCGTCCGGCCCCATGCCGCCGCCATCGTCGGTGACGCGAATGAGCCTGCGCCCGCCACCGTCGATCACCACCTCGATGGCGCCCGCCCCGGCATCGAGCGCATTCTCGACGATCTCCTTCACCGCCGCAGCCGGCCGCTCCACCACCTCGCCGGCGGCGATGCGGTCGATCAGGACAGGCGGCAGGCGGCGGATGGCCATGGGAAAACGACTCGCGAGGATGGCCGCACAGGATAGCGCAGGTGAGACGTGTTGGCAGGGCGCGGGAGGCGCCGTCCCCGTGATCCACGGGGGCCTTCTTGCGCGAAGCCCTTCTCCCCGGCGCGCGTTCTCCGGCCGCGCCCCCTCACCCCAGCCCTCTCCCCGTCGGGGAGAGGGGGCTTCTCGGGACGCCGCACGCCGCACCGGCCGAGCCCTCACCTCTCCCCGAGGGGGAGAGGTCGACCGCGAAGCGGGCGGGTGAGGGGGCTGAGCCTGTCCGGTAAGACCAGCCGCGCCGGCCCTTTCTCAGGCCACGCCCCCTCACCCCTGCCCTCTCCCCGTCGGGGAGAGGGGGCTTCTTGCGGCGTTGGGCGCCTTACCGGCCGGGACCCTCACCTCTCCCCGACGGGGAGAGGTCGACCGCGCAGCGGGCGGGTGAGGGGGAAGGCTCCAAATTCACGCCACCAGCGGCTTCAGCCCCGCTTCGATCTGCGCCCGGCGCGCCTCCAGGAACGGCGGGAGCGAGAGCTTTTCGCCCAGCGTCGCCAAGGGCTCGTCGGCGGTGAAGCCGGGTTCGTCGGTGGCCAGCTCGAACAGGATGCCGTTGGGCTCGCGGAAATAGAGGCTGCGGAAATAGAAGCGGTCCACCGGCCCGGAGGACGGCATGCCGAATTCCCGCAGCCGCGCCGCCCAGGCATCGTAATCGGCGAAGGTGGGCACGCGGAACGCCACGTGATGCACCGCGCCTGCGCCCTGCCGCGCCCGGCCCATGCCCTTGTCGACGCGCACCTGCACCTCGGCCGAGGGACCGCCGGCGCCCATCTCATAGACGAGCGTCTCCACCCCGTCCGGCCCGGCGAAGCTGCGCGCCTTGCGCATGCCCATCAGGCCGGTCAGCACGCCATCTGTGGGCGCGAGGTCCGGCACGCTGAGCGTGATCGGCCCGAGGCCGCGGATCTGGTGGGCGGCGGGCACCGGGCTGCGGTCCCAGGCGATGCCGGGGCCCTGCCCGCCATCGACGATCAGGCTCAGGCGCTGCCCTTCGCGATCCTGAAGGTCGAGCGTCGCCCGCCCGTCCCGCTCGGCGATGGGGTCGGCCTTCACCCCGGCATCGGCGAGGCGCTGCGCCCAATAGTCGAGCGCGGCCTCGTCCCGCACGCGCAGGCCGGTGCGCACCACCGCATTGGTGCCGCGCTTCTCCGGCATCACCGGCCAATCGAAGAAGGTGAGGTCGGTGCCGGGGTTGGCCTCGCCGTCCGCATAGAAGAGGTGGTAGGCCGAGGTGTCGTCCTGGTTCACGGTCTTTTTCACCAGCCGCATTCCCAGCGTCTTGGTGTAGAAATCATGATTGTACGGAGCATCCGCCGTGATGGCGGTGAGGTGGTGGATGCCGGTGAGTTCCATAGCCGTCTCCCGAGGCGACGTCCCGCCGCCCGATTGGGGTCTCGATCCGGCGCTGTCGGCCGGGTCCATGGCGCTTTACTTAAGGGGGCGCGTCGCGCGGTGCGAGCCGCGCCTTCGCAAAGGAAGTTTGCACCGGCGCATGTGGACATTCGCCGAACCTTTCATGAAATAGCGCCCGCGAAGGCGCGGAGAAGCGCGGCCAAGCGCTTCAAACCGGGGGTTCGTCGGCGGCGCGCGCCCATCTGCCCTTTCGCGGCAAAATGGGTTATGAGGCCCGCCATGGCCTATGCGGTGAAGGAAATGTTCAAGACCCTCCAGGGCGAGGGCGCCCAGGCGGGGCGGGCGGCGGTGTTCTGCCGCTTTGCCGGCTGCAACCTGTGGTCGGGCCGTGAGCAGGATCGAGATACCGCCATCTGCCGCTTCTGCGACACCGATTTCATTGGCATGGACGGCGACGGCGGCGGCCGGTTCGCCGATGCGGAGGCGCTCGCGGACGCCCTGGTCCGGGTGTGGGGCGCAGGTGGATATGAGCGCCGCTATGTGGTGTTCACCGGCGGAGAACCCTTGCTACAGCTGGATTCTACTCTGGTCGCGGCGGCCCATGCGCGCGGCTTCGAGATCGCCATCGAGACCAATGGCACGCTCGCGCCGCCGGACGGGATCGACTGGATCTGCGTCAGTCCGAAAGCCGGCGCCGATCTGGTGCTGAAGCGCGGGCAGGAGCTGAAGCTGGTCTATCCGCAATCTGGGATTGTGCCGGATACTTTGGACGGACTGGATTTCGCCCATTTCTTCCTGCAACCTATGGATGGCCCTCGCCGGGTGGAGAACACCGCCGCGGCGGTCGCCTATTGCCTTGACCATCCACGCTGGCGCCTCAGCGTTCAGACCCACAAAATGGTTGGAATCCCTTAGGTTTTTACCGAGCATGTGCCCATGAAGATCACCCAGGCCTTCACCTTCGAAGCCGCCCACCGCCTGCCCAACGTGCCGCAGACGCACCGCTGCTTTCGCATGCACGGCCATTCCTACCGGGTGGAACTTGTGCTGGACGGGCCGGTGGATCCGGTGAGCGGCTTCGTCGTCGATTTCTTCGACGTGGAAGCCGCTTTTGCCCCGCTTCTCAAGCGGTTGGACCATTATTGCCTGAACGAGATCGAAGGTCTGGAGAATCCCACCGCCGAGCATATCGCCATGTGGATCTGGGACCGTGCCAAGCCCGCCCTGCCCACCCTATTCGCGGTAAAAGTGTTTGAAACGCCAATGTCTTGGGCGGAATACCAGGGCGCCTGAACGCCCCGGAGATCAGGGCGCGACCCGCCGGACATAGGCTTCGAACGCCTTGAGCTGGCCGGCGATGAACTCGCGGGTGCCGGCGTCGGAAAGCTCGCCCTGTTCGTTCACCTTGTGCTGGGCCTGCCCCACCATCACCTCGGGCACGTTCATCACGAAAGAGTCGAGAAACACCAGGATCTGGCGCAGATGATATTGCGCCCGCGCCCCGCCGAACACGCCCATGGACGCCGATTGGATGAGAACCGGCTTTTCCTTCAATGGCTTGGAAGGAAGACGGGAGACCCAGTCGATGGCGTTCTTGAGCCCGCCGGGCACCGAATAATTATATTCCGGCGTCACGATGATCAGCCCGTCGGCGGCCTTCAGCGCCGCGCCAAGGTCCGTGACGGCGGGGGGAAACCCTTCCGCCTGGATATCGGCGTCATAGATGGGCAGTTCCGCAACCGAAGGTAGCATTTCCACCTCGACGCCCACCGGCGCGAGGGATTGAAGGGCACGGGCAACTGCCGCGTTGTAAGAGCCCTTGCGCACGCTGCCGACCCAGACAACCCATTTCATGGCCGCTCCTTTTGCCGCATCGCCGGCTGCGCTGGTGCGCGGGGAACCACACAATTGTGGCGCCGGCCGATGAATTATTGCACGTTCGCCGCGTCGATACATGGGGCGGCGGCATGCTTGAAGATTACGATCTATTCCTCACCCAGTTCGTGACCCTCTGGGCTGTGCTGGAACCGGTAAGCCACCTATCCATGTTCGTCGCGACGACGGCGGAAATGCCCCCCGTCCAGCGCCGCAAGACGGCGCTTCTGTGCTGCTTCTTTGCATTCCTGATTTTGGTCTTCTTCGCCGTCGCGGGCCGGGCGCTGCTGGATGCCATGCATGTGTCGGTGCTGTCGTTCCAGATCGCCGGCGGGCTTATCCTGTTCATCTTCGCCACCGGCATGATCTTTTCCGATCCCCATCCCGCGCCCACCCTGGACGTGGATGCCGACAAGAATATCGCCGCGCTCGCGGTCTATCCCCTTGCGATCCCTATCATTGCCGGGCCGGGTGCGATCCTGTCCGTGGTCATCCTTGCCGACAACAACCGCGGGGTGCTGGAACACCAAGCGGTGACGATCTCCGTGCTGGCCCTGCTCATGGGCCTCATGGCGGTGCTGTTCTTCTTGGGGGATTACGTGCTCAAGCTCATCGGCAGCGCAGGCGCAAACCTGATCCGCCGCATCATGGGCCTGGTGCTGGCCGCCCTTTCGGTGGACATCGTGCTGACCGCGCTCGCAAGATGGCTGCACCTGCCGCCGATCTGAGGCCGGGGCGCGGGGCGCGCTCAGTCCGAATAGCGCTGTTCCATCCACGGGTCGCCGCGCTCGTGATAGCCCCGCTCCTCCCAGAAGCCGAGCGTGTCGGCCGGTAGGAATTCTATGCGCTTCAACCACTTGGCGCTCTTCCAGAAATACAGATGCGGCACCACCAGCCGCATGGGGCCGCCATGCTCGCGCGTCAGCGCTTCGCCCTGCCAGCTGTGGGCGAGGATCGCGTCCGGCGCGGCGAAATCCTCCAGCGGCAGGTTGGTTGTGTACCCGTCATAGCTGTAAAGCAGCACGAACCGCGCCTCCGGCGTCGGTTCAACCATTGCGAGCAAATCGCGGGTGGAAACCCCGTCCCACCCATTGTCGTAGCGCGACCAGGTGGTGACGCAATGGATGTCGCTGACCTCATGGGTCTGCGGCTGGGCGCGGAAGGCGGCCCAATCCCAGGAGAGCGGATGTTCCACCAGCCCGTCCACATCCAGCCGCCAGGACATGGGCGAGACGAAGGGCTGCGTGCCGAGATCCAGCACCGGCCAGTCTTTTACCAGATGCTGGCCGGGCGGCAGGCGCTCCGCCTCCGGGCGGGAAATCCGCCCGGTCAGGAAGCGGCCTTCCTTAGCCCAGCGCTGCTTGGTGCGGGTCAGCTTGGTCTCCGCCGTCTCGGGGGCGGAATCGGCGGCAACAGGATCGGAGGGGGAAGGCGAAGAATCGTCAGTCATAACCCGCTCCATTCAAAGGCATGCGCTTGGTCGCGCTGGCGCATCAGCCTCCCACAGCTCGGCCCGGCCCTCAAGCAAGGACCGGCGTGCGCGGGGCGACGGCGCCGACTTCGGCGAGGATTTCATAGCTGCGCAGCCGCGCCCCATGGTCGTGGATCGCCGCCGCGACCATGAATTCATCGGCCCGGGTCTGTTCCAGAAGGCGTTCGAGCCCGGACCGGACCGTGGCGGGGCCACCGACCACCGAGCACGCAAGCATGCCGGACGCCTGGCTCTTTTCCATGGGCGACCAATAGGTCTCGATATCGTCGATCGGCCGGGGCAGCAGGCCGCGGGTGCCCCGGAACATATTGGTGAAGGCCTGCTGGGCGGAGGTGAACAGGCGCTTCGCCTCCGCATCGGTATCGGCGGCGATCACATTCACGCCAACCATGGCATGGGGCTTGTCCAGCTGCGCCGAGGGCTCGAACCGCGCGCGATAAACCTCCAGCGCCTGGAGCAAAGCGTCCGGGGCGAAATGGGAGGCGAACGCATAAGGCAGGCCGAGCATGCCCGCCAGCTGCGCCCCGAACAGGCTGGAGCCCAGGATCCACAGCGGCACGTTGGTGCCGGTGCCGGGCACCGCACGGATCACCTGGTCGGGCCGCGCCGGCCCCAGAAGCGCCTGCAATTCCAGAACATCCTGGGGAAAACGGTCGGATGAGGCAGGGTCGCGATGCAGCGCCCGCAGCGTGCGCTGATCGGTTCCGGGCGCACGCCCGAGGCCAAGATCGATGCGGCCGGGAAATAGCGTTGCGAGGGTGCCGAACTGCTCGGCGATGACCAGGGGCGAATGATTGGGCAGCATGATGCCCCCCGCCCCGACCCGGATGGTCTTCGTGCCGCCGGCCACATGGCCGATCACCACCGAAGTCGCCGCGCTGGCGATGCCGATCATATTGTGGTGTTCGGCCAGCCAGAAGCGGGGGTATCCCCAGGCCTCCGCATGGCGGGCGAGATCAAGCGAACGCGCCAGGGCATCGGCCGGTGTTCCGCCATCGGGAACGGGGGCAAGGTCGAGAATGGAAAGAGGGGGCATGGATTGTGCGCTCCGTGGGTGCGGGCGTCATGGCTGCGCCCGCGGCATCTCAACTCGCCGGCAGACATGCGCCCCCACCGGCGCCACGAGAGATTGGGACCCCGGAGCGGAAAAACAAGGGCGACCCGCCGCGCGAGCACATCGCCGGGCGGTAGGCGGCACCCGCCGGTCGGCCTCCCCGAGGCCCGGTCAGGCGGCCAAAGCGCTGAGCGTCACGGTCTCGCCATCGATGGCGAAATCGACGGAAATGCCGCAATCGCGGGCGAGAAGACCGGCGTAATAGGGCTGGATGGCGTGGGCATCGAGCCCGCCGTCGGGGATGCCGCCGGCGATCAAAGCCGGCACCGTCTGCGGGATGCGCGCGCTGACGCCGTTGGTGGTGATGACGAACCCCTTCTCCACCCCGCCCGGCGCCACGTCCACCTTGATCACGCCGCCACGCGGAATGGTTGTGCCGGCCAGCAGCACCAGATTTAGCAGCAGCTTCACCCGGTTCTTGGGCTGGAACTCGCGCGGCAGGGTCCATTCGATCCTGGTGCGGGAATCCTCCATCATGCCGCGCACCACCTGGTCGGCGTCGCTGAGATCGATGGTGGCCCCGGCGGACCCGGCGGCGCCGAAGGCAAGGCGGGTGAATTGCAGCCGCGCGGAAGCTTGGCGCGCGCTCTTCGCGATCAGGTCGAGCGCGACCTCGCGCATGTCGGGCGCGTCCTCATCCTCGAGCACTTCCAGGCCGTTGACGATCGCGCCCACCGGGCTGATGACATCATGGCACACGCGCGAACACAGCAGCGCCGCGAGATCGAGGGGGGAGACCGCAAGCTTCACGGGGGCGTCGGAAAGGGACATGGCAGATCCGTAGACGGCGAGACCGGCCGATCCCACCGCGAAGGCGAAGCCGGCAATGCCCGCGGGAGCGAGTGCGGTCTGATACCCCGCACCTTCGCCCACCACAAGCCGGCTTTGGAATAGGTCGCGGGGAGAATCCTGCAATGTCAGGGCCCGGCACACCCATGATGACAGCGCATCCGGCAGACAGAAAGGTCCGAACGCCTTGCCTCGCGCCTTTTCTGCGTCACAGTCATCGGCGAACCTACGCTGCCGATTCGCGGCGATCCTTGAAAGCCCAGCGCGAGACCTTCATGACCGCACTGCGATCCGCCCTTCTCCGCCTCGCCGCCGCATCCACGCTGTGCGTGGGGTTCGCGAGCGCCGCCGCCGCCCAATATGCCCAGCAGCCGCAGCCGGCGCCGCAATATGCCCAGGGCCAGCCGGCGCAGCAGCAATATGCGGCGCAGAACCGCTATGCCCAACCTAATTCCCAGCCCGCCCCCTATTCCACCAACGAATTGGTGAGCAAGGGGCATTCCTTCTTCGGCAGCGTGTCGCGCGGGCTCGCCCTTTCCATCGAGAAGGCGGTCGGCCAGTGGGGCCAGCCCAACGGCTACATCCTCGGCCAGGAAGGCGGCGGCGCCTTCGTCGGCGGCCTGCGCTATGGCGAGGGCACGCTTTATACCCGCAACGCGGGCGACCTCAAGGTGTTCTGGCAGGGGCCGTCGATCGGCTGGGATTTCGGCGGCGACGGCGCGCGCACCATGGTCCTGGTCTATAATCTGCGCACGGTGGACGATGTGTTCCGCCGCTTTGGCGGGATTTCCGGCTCGGCCTATTTCGTCGCGGGCTTTGGAATGACCGCCTTGACCGCGGACAATATCGTCGTGGTGCCGATCCGCTCCGGCGTCGGCGTGCGGCTCGGCGCCAATGTGGGCTATCTGAAATTCACACCACAGGCCACCTGGAACCCGTTCTGATCGCGCAGGCCTCTCACCCGCTGGCACGAAACGCTGCGGCGTCGTATGTATCAGGACGTTGCAGTTGAAAGCGTAGGTTCCGCGTGATCGAGCAGATCATGTATTTCGCGCTGGGCGTCCTTGGGGCGACCCTCGTGGCTCTAATGGTGCTGCCTGCCGTTTGGCATCGGGCGGTGCGCCTCACCACGCGCCGCATCGAAGCGGCCGTGCCCATATCCATGTTCGAGATCCAGGCGGAGAAGGACCAGCAGCGCGCCGGCTTCGCCCTCAACCAGCGGCGGCTGGAACTGCAACTCGACGCGGTCCGCGAGAACGTGGTCGCCCATGCCGGTACCATCGAGCAGCAGCGTCTTCAGTTGGTCGAGCTGGACAAGGCACTCTCCGCCAAGACCGCGGCCCATGAGGCACTGACCCTCGCCCACGGCGAACTGGACGCGCGCTTCACTGCCGAGCAGACGGCCCTGATCGAGCGCAACGCACAACTCGCGCAAACCTCCACAACGCTGGAACAGACCGCCGCGGACCTGTCGCAGACCCGCGGCACGCTCGCGGCCACCACCGCCCGTGCCGACGATCTGGCCACGCGCCTCGCTGCACGCGAGACGGAGCTCGCCGCGCGGGTCGCGGACATTGCCGCACTTCAGGCGGAGCGCACCCAGCTCTCCACCGACCTGGCGGCCGTCCGCGCCGCCCTGGCCGAAACCAGCGCCACCCTGGCCACCGAGCGGGCCGCCGCATCTGCCGCCGCCGCCAGCGCCGAAGCCGAGCGCCTTCGCCTGGAAGCGGCGCTGGCCGACACCAGCCAGCGCCTCGCCGCCAGCGAAGCCCTCGCCGCCGAACGCGCCGTCACCCTGTCGGCACAAGCCGCCGACATCGAGAGCCTCACGACCCGCCACGCCGCCAGCACGGCCGACCTGGAAGCCAGCCGCGGCGTTCTCCAGGCCCTGTCCCAGCAGCGCGCGAACGAGTTTGCTGCCGCTCAGGCCCAGCAGACACGCCTGTCGCAGGCGCTCGACATGCTACGTGCCGATCATTCCATGATGGAAGCCGCCCTCGCCAAGGCCCGCGCCGAGCGGGATGCGCATCTGGAACGCGAGGAAGACCTCGATCTTCTGCGCAAGACGCTTGCCGGCTTGGCTGAGCAGGTGGTGACGCTTGCCGCGCCCTCCGCATCCAATGGCCTCGCCGGCGGTCCGACCATCGCCCCCGCTCTTCCGGCGGAGACGCCAGTGGCCGAGCCCTTGGAAAAGGCAAGCACCGGCCGGCGCAAGCGCGCCGGCTAATCAGCCAGTATCGGCCCTCGGCGCTCGAGCGCGCGCCTCGTCAGCGAATGAAATTGCCGGTGGCTCCGCGCGAGACCATCAGATCCTGGATGCGGCGCTTAAGGTCGCTGGAAATCCTGGGATAGCGCTCCGGCGGCACGAACGCGGCGGGCGAATAAGGCACGCCGCCCTTGGCGCCGGCGAAGATGCGCGGTCCGTCCGCTTGCATCACGATATCCCCCTTCTGCAAGGAGGTGTCCTCCTCGATCGGAACGGCGGCGAGGCCGAGCGGCCCGTTGCCGGTGCAGGTGCAGGCATCCGTCAGCTTGGTCCGGTACAAAAAGGCGTTGGGCATGTCGGCATAGGATGCACCCGCGCGGTCGGTCGCGTGCTCAATGCTCCCGCCGCGAAATACTGTGGTAGTCGCCGCCGGACAGAGCGCGGCGCAGCGCCCCTCCTCCTGCCCGGAACTGACGCCGGACAGGGGGAAATAGCGCCCGTCACAGGTGCGCACGCAGAAGGCGACGCCGCCGCCAGTGCTGCGGCGCGGCTCCGTGCTGGGCGTGACCGTGATCGTAGGCGGAGCAATCGGCACCGCGCGAATGATCCCGCCGAACAGCGCGGCGAAGAAATCGCCGGGACTCTGCGCCGCCGCCGGCCCGGCGCCGAACGCGACCAGCAGGACGGCCGCCGCCTGAAGCTTCCATGCGGTGCGCATGGCGTCCCTCCGCTCTCGAACCGAAGTCGCTCAGCCAATGGACGCAGGAGCGGGGGCTTCGACCGAGGCGAAGGCACTCGGGCCGAAATAGCGCTGCTTGGGCGCGGGGGCGTCCAGCTCGGGCAAGACAACGAAAGCTGAAGCTGAAACCAGGGTCACCATCATCGAGACGATGACCAGCGCGCGTGCGATCATGGACATGGCAAAACTCCGTCGGTGCCTCGCCTTCCTCCGCTCTTATCTCGGAGGGCTGCCATGGGAACGCCTTATTAACCACACAGTTCCATCACTCCCATCATATCAAGCGCCGGCGACAGACCGGCGCTCCGTCCGCTTTCTTCAGCGCCACGTGCTTGTGGCTTGCAGCGCGCGCCAATCCGGGCGAAGGAACGGGACCTTAGGTCAGCTTATGCGTTGAAACGGCGACATGATCGACAAACTCGAATATCTGATCGCCCTTGCGCGCGAGCGCCATTTCGGCCGCGCCGGCGAAGCCTGCGGCGTCACGCAGCCGACCTTGTCGGCGGGCATCAAGCAATTGGAAGACACGCTCGGCGTGCTCCTGGTGCAGCGCGGCTCGCGCTTCATGGGCTTCACGCCGGAGGGGGAGCGCACGCTGGAATGGGCCCGCCGCATCGTGGCCGATTCGCGCGCCATGCGGCAGGACATCGACGCGCTGAAGCGCGGCCTTTCCGGCCCGCTGCGCATCGCCGCCATTCCCACCGCCCTGCCGATGGTGGCGGCGCTCACCACGCCGTTCCGCGCGCGCCATCCCGACGTGCGCTTCACCATCATCTCGCGCACCTCCATCGAGATCCTCAACCATCTCGAAAATCTGGAGATCGACGCGGGGCTGACCTATCTGGACAATGAACCGCTCGGCCGGGTGAACACCGTGCCGCTCTATCGCGAGCGCTATCGCCTCGTCACCTCGCCAGACGCCAAATACGGTGATCGCGAGGAAGTGACATGGGCCGAGATCGCCGGCCTGCCGCTGTGCCTGCTGACGCCGGACATGCAGAACCGCCGCATCATCGACGGCATGCTGAGCGTCAGCGGCAGCCCGCCCAAGCCGTCGTTGGAATCCAATTCCATGATCGTGCTGTTCACGCATGTGCGCACCGGCCATTGGGCGAGCGTCATGCCGGCCATGCTGGCGGATTCGCTGGGGCTGACCTCGATCGTCCGCTCTATCCCCATCGTCGAGCCGGACATCACCCATTCCATCGGGCTCGTGGTGCCGCATCGCGAGCCGACCACGCCCATCACCGCGGCGCTGGTGGCGGAAGCCCGGCGCATCGCGCCTCGGCTGGAACAGAATCTGATCATGGAGCGCGATCCCGCGCTCGCCGCCCTCAAGCCGTAGCGCGGCGCTCCGAGCGCGCTACTGAACCGCGACGTCCTGTGCGCGCGTCTCGAGCGGTGCGGGGCCCGGCGCCATGATGGGCTTGGCGCACCCGTCCGGCGCCGCCACCGGACGCCCGCCCGGCACATGCCCCTGCTCCTGGTGGTGCTTCAGCCGCATTTCCAGGAATTCGATACGGTCCAGCAGGGCGGCGACGGCTTCTCCCACCGGGTCCGGCATCAAATGATGCTCGAGGTCGATCCGCCCGTCGCCCAATCGCCGGCGCTCGGACAGGGGCTTCACGATCCGGCCAGGAATGCCCACCACGGTCATGCCCGGCGGCACGTCCTCCACCACCACCGAATTCGCCCCGACGCGGGCGCCGACCCCGACCGTGATCGGGCCGAGGATCTTGGCACCAGCTCCCACCAGGACGCCGTCCATCAGGGTCGGGTGGCGCTTGCCGGCGGTCCAGGATGTGCCGCCGAGCGTGACGCCGTGGTAGAGCGTGACGTCATTGCCCACTTCCGCCGTCTCGCCGATCACCACGCCCGCCCCGTGGTCGATGAAAAACCGCGCGCCGATCCGCGCGCCGGGATGAATATCCACATTGGTGACGAGGCGACCGAACCAGGACAGGAAGCGCGCCAAAAATTTCGCCTTGCCCTGCCAGAGCCGGTGCGCACAGCGATGCCAGATCACGGCATGCACACCGGGATAGGTCAGCACGATCTCGAGGGTAGCGCGCGCCGCCGGGTCGCGCGACTTCACGCACGCGATGTCGTCGCGGATCTGGCGCCACAGGCTTGGCGCGCGCAGCACCACGGGCACGGAACGGTTGACGGCGGCGGGGACCTCTTGACGACTCGTTCCCATGATCATGTCGCGCTCCCGACGGTGGACCGGCGCAGCCGAAGGGCTGCCTCGGTGAAGGTGTCCTCATAGAATCGCAGCAGCATTTCCGAAGGCACGGTAGCCTTGGTGCGCACGGCGAAGGCCCGCACCCGCTCCAGGATCGCCCTGCCCCGCGCCACGTCCACGACGATGCCTTCGTCCGCCAATGCCTTCTCCACCGCCGCAAGACCCGAATGCTTGCCGAGCACCACCCGATGGCCGCGCCCGAACAATTCCGGGTTCAGCGCCTCATAGGTGGCGCGATCCTTCAGCAGGCCGGAGACATGGATGCCGGATTCATGCGTGAAGACATCGGCGCCGACGATCGCCTTGCCACGCGGCACCGGACGGCGGGCCGCGAGCGAGACCTGTTCCGCCAGCGGGCCGAGGGCGGCGGGCGTGATGCCGGTTTCGGCGCGGGCGGTCTGGCGCAGCGCGATGGCGACCTCCTCCAGCGCCGCATTACCGGCGCGCTCGCCGAGCCCGGCGACCGTGACGCTGGCGTGCCGTGCGCCGCCCATCACCGCCGCGAGCGTATTGGCGGTGGCGAGGCCGAGATCGTCATGGGCGTGAAATTCCAGCTCCAGGTCGCTCGCCGCCGCCACCCGGCGCACCAGGGCATAGGTGGAGAAGGGATCGAGCACGCCGAGCGTATCGGCGAGCCGCAGGCGGAACGCACCGGCCGCGCGGGCCGTCTCCGCAAGGCGGCAGAGGAAGTCCGGATCCGCGCGCGAGGCATCTTCGCCGCCCACCGCCACTTCGAAGCCCAGCGTGCGCGCGAGCGAGACGATGCGGGTGACGGCCTCCAGCGCCCAGGCGCGGTCCTTGCCCAGCTTGCCCGCCAATTGCCGATCCGAGGTGGGAACGGAGAGATTGACGATGCCGACCCCGGAGGCCACCGCCGCCATGAGGTCATCTTCGCTCATGCGGCACCACGCCATGACGCGGGTCGGCAGCTTCAGCGACACGATGGAACGCAGGGTCTCGATTTCCTCGTCGCCCATCGCCGGCGTGCCGGCTTCGATCTCCGGAACACCAGCCGCGGCGAGCGCCTCGGCGATCTCGATTTTTTCGCGCCGTGTGAAGGCGACGCCGGGCGCCTGCTCGCCATCCCTCAATGTCGTGTCATTGAGGAAAACGTCGCGGAAGCGCACGTCTTCATTCGAGCCGGGCGTGTTTGCGAAGCCGGGCCGGCCCTCGGTGGTCTTGGCGGATTTGGATGTCTTAGCGAGCATGATGTGTCTCGGCTATCCAGTGGATTGAGACTGTCACCGAAACCAAAGCAAGCCGTGTGCCACCGAATTAAGCAGCTGAATTTGCATTATTTTTCGGCACTATTGGGCGACTGTGGCGTCCTCTCCCGTCGCGGGGGCGACGC
The DNA here is from genome assembly GCF_043195105.2 of Roseixanthobacter finlandensis. NCBI lineage: Bacteria > Pseudomonadati > Pseudomonadota > Alphaproteobacteria > Hyphomicrobiales > Xanthobacteraceae > Roseixanthobacter > Roseixanthobacter finlandensis. The sequence continues at coordinate 3,292,657 of NZ_CM195536.1, forward strand.
ATTCGGCGGGTTCGCGACAGAGCCTGTCGCGCCGCCCCCGACATGATGCTTCTCATCGTGGTTCCATGTTGGGGAAAAGCCACTGCACACACGGGGTCACGCGGGCCCAAGGGTGACCTTCACATCGGCAGGGGCAGCCCAATAGGGAGCGGACGTCACCAGGATATGCGCGCCCGCCTGGGCATAGGCGGCGGCATTCGCGGCATTCACGCCCCCCGCCGCCGCCACCAGCGTCCGCACGCTGGACGCCGCAACCATCTGCACCACGGACGCGATGTCCTGCGGAGTCATCTTCTCGCACTGGAGAACATCGGCGATCGACACCATGGCCGCGGCTTCCTCCAGCGAGGCGACCTCGATTACGACCTTCTTCTCCGGCGCGGCCTGACGCAGGCGCGCAATCGCGGAAGCCGGATCACCCAGGAACACCCGGTGCTCGGGAAACACCAGCAGCGTTTCCGACAGGCCCAGCCGATGCGGCTCGGCCCCGCCGGCACGGATCGCGGCGATCATCGGCGCTTTCGCACCGGGAAAGGTCTTCCGCGTCGTGACAATGGAAATCCCGGGAGCGACAGCACGCGCCGCATCGACGATGGCGGCGGTGGTGGTGGCTATGCCCGACAAATATTCCACGAGCGTCTGGGAGACCTTCCAGGCCCGATGGATCGCGCCGGCGCTTCCATTTGCCCGCAGCAGCACCGCGCCCGCCTCCACACGCGAACTCGAGGGTGCCACGACCTCGGCCTGCGCGCCCGCGCGGACAATCAGCGCCGCTGCCGTCTCGATGCCGCAGACCACGCCCGCCGCCCGCATCTGAAACTGCATGCGGGCGCTGGCGCCGCCGATGCCGAGAAGGTGCGTTGTCAGATCCCCATGGGGGACGTCTTCCGCCAACAGCGCGTCGAGCCGCTCCGGCAACCAGCCGAGATCCATGTCGAAATCCTCCCGGGGCCGCCCGCCCGCGGGAGAGCGGCGAATAAGGTCAATGAGCGATGCCGCCGGCGGCGCCGGTGCCCATGCTTTCGAGCGTGCGGATCGCGTCGAGGGTTGCTTCCGCGATCCGGCGCGGGCGCTCGGCAATACCCAGCCAGCTTGGCTCGCAGTCCAGACGCGGGTCAACTTCCGCAAGCTTGAGATCGGCCGGCACCGCAACGCCGCTGCGCACGAGGCCGCGCAAATGCCCGGCAAGGGGCGCCATGACCGGGGTTTTGTCGCAGGTCCCGATCACCTCGTCGCGCCGGACGCGGTCCCCGATCGCGGCACGGGTCACCCAAATGCCCGATGCGGGCGCCCGGGCAAACCGTTCGCGGCCCGCTCCCGCCAACGGCATGGAGCGCCCATGGGGCGCCAGCGTGGAACCGTCGCGCAAGATGCCGATCGCCTCCGGCGCCGTCTCTACGGCCACGTCCACGTGTCGGCCGGCCGTGAAGCCCGGTCCGAGACCCACGCTCACCCGGGCGAACGGCCGGATATCCACCTTCAGGTTCCGCATGCGCATGCGGGCATCCACCAGCACATCGATCAGGCCGAGGCACAGCAACTCGCCCATTTCCAGGGACGTCACCATGACCGCATGGCGCTCGGTGAAACCGCGCAGCACTTCCACCAGAGTGTCCGCCGGCCTGGCCGGCAGGCCCTCCAGTTCCGAAAAGCCGGTGACCAGCGCGTCATCAAAAGCCATGCTGCGGCGCAGGACCGGCTGGGAGGGATCGCGCGACAGCACGACGCCGTATCCGGCATGGAACATCCGGTGCGCGACCGCCGAGGCGACATCGTTGGTGCCGAGCACCACGGCCACTGGCGCACGCCCGGACGGGGTGAATTCGGTTTCGCTGCGCATTTTATATTGCCCTACGTGGACGTGTTGCAACGCGTGTAGCGACATTCGTGCCAAGTCGCCGGGCTGGCACTGCGAAAACTTGATCGCGTCCGGTTTCACGTCGTTCACCGAACCATCTACTGCGTTTGCAAACGTTCGGGGCGACCGGCTGACGCCATCCGGATCACCCGTGGGTTTTGCGACACACGCGGACATCACATCGGCGCGTTGTCGTGTCGCAAAGCCGACATGCCATGGCTGTCGCAAACCGGCTCATTGGAATCAGAAGCATTTCGCACTGCAACACCGGTGGCACATGGCTTGCTAGAATCTCTCCATACGTCATTGCACGCGCCCCTTCGGCGACTTTGGAGACTGACATGCTCGGTATCGGCAGCACCCTTCCCGCCTTCTCCGTCACTGGCGTGAAGCCTGGCTTCAATTTCCATGAAGAGAACGGCCAGTCCGCATTCGAGCCTCTCACCGAGGCGAGCTTCCCTGGCAAATGGAAGATCATCTTCTTCTATCCGAAGGATTTCACCTTCGTCTGCCCGACCGAGATCGCGGAATTCGCCCGCCTTTCCGGCGAATTCGCGGACCGGGACGCGGTCGTGCTCGGCGGCTCGACGGACAATGAGTTCGTGAAGCTCGCCTGGCGGCGCGACCACAAGGACCTGAACCGCCTGCCCATCTGGTCGTTCGCCGACACCAACGGCTCGCTGGTGGATGGGCTGGGCGTGCGGTCTCCCGATGGCGTGGCCTATCGCTACACCTTCGTTGTCGACCCGGACAATGTGATCCAGCACGTCTATGCGACCAACCTCAACGTGGGCCGCAATCCCAAGGACACGCTGCGGGTGCTCGACGCGCTCCAGACCGACGAATTGTGCCCCTGCAATCGCGAAGTCGGCGGCGACGTGCTGAAGGTTGCGTGATCCCATGAGCATCGAGGCGCTCAAAGCCCAGCTTCCCGACTTCGCGAAGGACGTGAAGCTCAACCTGTCCTCGCTGACGCGCGAGGATTCCATTTCGCCCCAGCAGCTCTATGGGCTGCTGGTGGCCTGCGGCCTGACCACGCGCAATGCAACGGTGGCCCAGGCGCTGGAGGCGGAAGCCGCGCCCCATCTGGCCCCCGCCGCGATGAATGCAGCCAAGGCGGCGGCCTCCATCATGGCGATGAACAACGTTTATTATCGCTTTACGCATCTGGCCTCGAACAAGGCCTATGAAACCTTGCCGGCCAAGCTGCGCATGAGCGTGATTGGCAGCCCCGGCGTGGATAAAGCGGATTTCGAGCTCTGGTCCCTCGCCGTGTCGGCCATGAACGGGTGTGGGCGTTGCATCGATTCCCACGAAAAGGTTCTGCGCGACGCCGGCATCAGCGAGGCGCAGATCCAGACTGCGGTGCGGATCGCCGCCATTGTCGCCTCGGCGGCGGTGGCCCAGGAAGCCGCAGCGGCGGTCCTGCCCGCGGCTGCGGAATGACTTCAGTGTCGCTGTGTCAAGTGGACACATTTTTTTGATTTAGATCAAAGCTTGCGATCACCCTCGGGTGTTTCCTGGAAGTTCTATAAAAAATTGCAGCCACATCAAAAAGATAGTGGCGCAGGGAAGCACCGACAGGAGGGCGAACCTCTCGCGAGCCGCTTGCGGCGGGGAGTACGTCCATGTCCGACGTCTTTCAGATTCGTGTGCCTCGAGCGTCCAGCAACGCCAACGGGGAAGCCTTGCTAGTCATGTCGAAACCAAGCTCCGGCATTGCGCCCGGGGTGTCGCACGCGCATCCGAGCCGGGGCACGTCGCCGGAAGTCGCGCTGATCGGCATCTACGAAATTTCGAAGATCCTCACCGCGCCGCGCCGGATGGAAGTCACACTCGCCAATGTCGTGAACGTTCTGTCCTCGATGTTGCAGATGCGGCACGGCATGATCGTCATCCTGGATTCCGGGGGCGACCCGGACATGGTGGCGACCACCGGCTGGACGCCGCAGATCGCCAGCCACATCCGCGCCCGCGTGCCGCAGAAGGCCATCGATCAGATCGTGGCCACGCAGATGCCGCTGGTGGTGCAGGACGTTTCCGTGGATCCGCTGTTCTCGGGCCACGAAGATCTATTCGCCCCCTCGGACGGTTCCACCGTTTCCTTCATCGGCGTCCCCATCAAGGTGGATACCCATGTGATGGGCACGCTCTCCATCGACCGGGTGTGGGACGGCACCGCCCGTTTCCGGTTCGACGAGGATGTGCGCTTCCTCACCATGGTGGCTAATCTCGTCGGGCAAGCGGTGCGCCTGCACACCCTGGTGGCCGGCGACCGTGACCGCCTGATCGCCCAGACCCATCGCCTGGAAAAAGCGCTGAAGGAAGAAAAGCCACAGGCGGACGAACTCACCGACACCAGCGTGGCCGATGCCGGGCCGATGGGGATCGTCGGCGACAGTCCGCTGGTGAAGCGCCTGATCGCAACCGCACAGGTGGTGGCGCGCTCCAATTCCACGGTGCTGCTGCGCGGCGAAAGCGGCACGGGCAAGGAATTGTTCGCCCGCGCGATCCACGAGCTCTCGCCTCGCAAGGCGAAGCCGTTCGTGAAAGTGAACTGCGCGGCCCTGCCCGAGACGGTGCTTGAATCCGAGCTTTTCGGCCATGAGAAAGGCGCCTTCACTGGCGCTTTGAACATGCGCCAGGGACGCTTCGAAATGGCCCACGGCGGCACCCTGTTCCTCGACGAGATCGGCGAGATTTCGCCCGCCTTCCAGGCCAAGCTTCTGCGCGTGCTTCAGGAAGGCGAGTTCGAGCGGGTCGGCGGCAACAAGACCTTGAAGGTGGACGTGCGCTTGGTCTGCGCCACCAACAAAAATCTGGAGGAGGCCGTCTCCAAGGGCGAATTCCGGGCCGATCTCTATTACCGCATCCATGTGGTGCCGCTGATCCTGCCGCCGCTGCGCGAGCGGCCGGGCGACATCCCCAAGCTGGCGAAGAATTTCCTCGATCGCTTCAACAAGGAAAACAAGCAGGGCCTCAGCCTGTCTCCCCCGGCCCTCGAAGTTCTGCGGCGCTGCTATTTTCCCGGAAACGTGCGCGAGCTGGAAAATTGCGTCCGGCGCACGGCCACCCTCGCCCATGATGATGTGATCACGCCGCACGACTTTGCCTGCGACACCGGGCAATGCCTGTCCGCCATGCTGTGGAAGGGCAGCGCACCCAAGCCGCTTCCCATCGCGCCAGCACAGACGCTGACCCAGTTGCAGCCGGCCCCGGCCGCCAGCGCCGCGCCCACCGCCGAGGCCGTTCCCCCCGCAACCTGCCCCGGCACGGAGGCATGCCCCGCGGTGCCGCCGCGCCAGAGCGAGAAGGAGCAATTGCTCCAGGCCATGGAGCGGTCCGGCTGGGTGCAGGCGAAAGCCGCCCGCATCCTTAACCTCACACCGCGCCAGATCGGTTATGCCCTGCGCAAGCACGGCATCGACATCAAGCGGTTCTGATGCGTCGCGGTGCATCCATGGCACGGCCGGGAAGCGGCCGGTTCTCCCAGGCGCCCGGCACGCAGCTCGGCGGCTGGGACGCGAGGGCTGGCGCGCCATGATCGGCGAAGCGCCAGCCCAGCCCATCGAACCCTTCGAGGCCATGGACTGGCAGGGCCGGCCCGTGCGCTGCCAGGATTGTCCCCATGAGGACATTCATGCCGAAGGCCGCTGCGACCTCGGCAAGATCTGCGTCGCCGACCGGCGCGGCAAGCGGATCGACCGCTTCTTTGCTCGAAATTCCCATCTTGCCGCCCGCTATCTCGACCATCCCTATTTCGAGGTGCGCACGCTCGCGGCGAAACATGCCAGCCTGTTCCTGCTCGGCCCGCTGCGCGAGGATCCCGAACCCGACGTGCGGATCATGGTGGCCTACCGCCTTCCCCTGGCGCGGATCCGGGACATGCGCAAGGATACCGATGCACGGGTCCGCATGGCTGTGACGCAGCGCCTGGACGGCAACGACCTGGTCGCCATGCTCGCGGATGAGAACTACGCGGTCCGCCTCACAGCGGTCCGCCGGGCGCCGCCGGCCTCGCTCGTGATGGCGCTCTATGACAGCGAGCCGGAGGTGCGCCGCGAAGTGGCCCGGCGCATCGCCCTGCCCCATCTCGTGACCATGGCCGGCGATCCGGATCCGCTCGTGCGCCTGGTCGTGGCGGAGCGGCTGTCTCCGGAACGTCTCACCGTGCTGATGAAAGACACCGACATGCGCGTGCGATTCGCGGTGGCGGAGCGCATCGGCCGCGCCCATCTGGCGGCACTTGCCGACGATCCGGTGAGCGAAATTCGTGAGCTGGCCTTGCGGCGTATGATCGAGGATACAGGGCAGGACGGCTCCGGCCGGTAATCCGCGGTCTTGCGGCGCACCAGGTGGCGGACCGGTCCGGGGCCCAGCCTCCCGCCCCCCGGAACGTTGTGTGCGCGGGATTTGAACGGCGAAAGAGCCGGCGCATCGCCGGCCCTTCTCATTGTCCCAGCCCATTTCGCCGGCGCTGCCGGCGGCGCCGAACTCACGCGAAAAATTCGCCCGCCTTGTTCAAGGCACGTGCGAGCTCGTCCACCTCCTGATGGGTGTTGTAGAGCGCGAACGACGCGCGGCAGGTGGCCGAGACGCCAAAGCGCTCGAGCAGCGGCATTGCGCAATGGGTGCCCGCGCGCACCGCGATGCCCGCCCGGTCGATCACGGTCGCCACATCGTGGGCATGGGCATTCTCCATGGCGAAGGACACAATGGCGCCCTTGCCCGGCGCATTGCCGATGATCCGCAACGAATTGATCTCACTTAATTTTTCGTGAGCGTAAGCAACCAGGGACGCCTCGTGCGCGTGGATCCGATCCTTCCCGATGGAGCGGATATAATCCAGCGCGGCGCCAAGGCCGATCGCCTGGACGATCGCCGGCGTGCCCGCCTCGAAGCGGTGCGGAGGCGCGCCATAGGTGACCGTGTCGCGGGAGACCTCGCGGATCATCTCGCCACCGCCGTTAAAGGGCGGCATCTGCGACAGGATCGCATGCTTGCCGTACAGCGCACCAATGCCGGTCGGCCCATAAAGCTTATGGCCAGTAATAACGTAGAAATCGCAGTCGATGTCGCGGACATCCACCTCCATGTGGACGCTCGCCTGGGCGCCATCCACCAGAACCGGAATGCCGCGCGCATGGGCGATGCGCACCACATCCTTGACCGGAACCACGGTGCCGAGCACGTTCGACATTTGCGTGATCGCGACAATCTTGGTGCGGTCACTCAGAAGCTTCTCGAACTCATCGAGCAGGAAATTTCCCTCATCATCCACCGGCGCCCATTTGATCACCGCGCCCTGCCGCTCGCGCAGGAAATGCCAGGGCACGATATTGGCGTGGTGCTCCATGATGGAGAGCACGATCTCGTCGCCGGGCCCGATATTTGCGCGGCCATAGGTCTGCGCCACGAGGTTGACCGCTTCCGTCGCGCCCCGGGTGAAGATGATCTCGTCCGTGCGCTCGGCGTTCAGGAATGCAGCCACCCGCTCGCGCGCGCCCTCATAACCGTCCGTCGCCGCATTGGCGAGATAATGCAAGCCACGGTGCACATTGCTGTATTCCGATGTATAGGCTTGGTTCATCCGCTCGAGCACCGCCTTCGGCTTTTGGGCCGAGGCGCCGTTATCCAGATAAACCAGGGGCTTGCCATAGACCTGCATGCCGAGGATGGGGAAATCCTCGCGGATGCGGTTCACATCATAGCTTCCATTGCTGACCGCCGGATGCATCGCCTCAACCCCGCTCGCCCAGCCACGCGAGCGTTGCCGCGCTCAAGGCATCGCGCAGGCTCTCCTGCGCGATGGTATCGATGACCTCGCCCACGAAGGCTTGAATCAGCAGCGCTTCGGCCTCCTTGACGGGGATGCCGCGCGCCATCAGATAGAATTTGAGCTGATCGTCGAGCGTCCCCGTGGTGGCGCCGTGGCCGCACTGGACGTCGTCCGCGAAAATCTCAAGCTCCGGCTTGCTGAAAACCTCCGCCTCCGCCGAGAGCAAGAGCGCACGCGACATCATGCGCGCATCGGTCTTCTGCGCCTGCTGCCGCACCGCGATCTTGCCCTGGAACACCGCGTGCGCCGCTTCGTCCACCACCGCCTTGAAGGTTTCACGACTTTGGCTGCCGGGTGCAGCATGCTCGATGGACAAGGTCGTGTCGGCATGTTGCCGCCCGGCCAGCAGGCTCACGCCCGAAATCTCCGCCACCGTGTCCGCACCCGCGAGGCGCACGAACATCTGATTGCGCACCACCGAACCGCCGACGATGAAGCCGAACGCGTTGAACCGCGCCCGCGCCCCGATATCGGCAAGCAAGGTGCCCACATGAAGCGCCGCGCCACCCTCGCGCACGATCTTCACATGATCGAGACGCGCCTCGTCGCCAAGTTGCACCTGAAGCGCGGCATTGACCTGATAATCCGATCCTTCCGGCCCTTCGTGGCTCTCGATCAGGCTCACGCTGGCGCCGGCGCCGATCACCGCCACCGATCGGGTGAAGATCGCCGCGGCCGTCTCGCCGGCCGTCACGAACAGGAGATGGATGGGACGCTTGACCTCCGCCCCGGCAGCGACCTCGATCACCACGCCGTCGCCCGCAAACGCCGTATTCAACGCCAGCGCCGGCTCATTGTGGGGCAGCAGGGTGCCGAGGTCGGCCGATAGCAGCGGCTCGTCCGCAACCAGCGCTTGCGCGAGAGCGCGGATTGTCAGGCCCTCCTCAAGGTCGGCAAGATCGGACAGGGCCGGCGCGAACGTGCCGTTCACGACCACGATGCGCCGCGCGCCAAGGTCACAAAGCCATTGCCCGGCCTGCTCAGCCACGGCCAGGGCAGCCGTATCGGGCGCGCCCGCGAGCGGCTTGGCATCCTTCATCAAGCGGCGCAGATCAGTATATTTCCACGCCTCTAGCCGGCGGTGGGGCAAACCGCCGAGCGCGAAAATATTGAAAGCCTCGGCGCGCGCCGCAGCCACGGCAGGTCCGCCCGGCAGATCATGCCGCGCGGCCGTATAGGTATCGGCAAGGCCGGTCTCGGCCTCGGTCTTGATGGCGGCGATCCCTGCGTTCATGACCGTCACGCCGCCTCGTTCTGATATTGCGCATAGCCGGTCGCCTCGAGCTGCAGGGCAAGGTCCTTGCCCCCCGTCTCGACGATGCGGCCCGCGGCCAGGACATGCACGACGTCCGGCACGATATAGTCCAGCAGCCGCTGGTAATGGGTGATGACGATCATGCCCCGCTCGGCCGAGCGCAGCTGGTTGACGCCATTGGCCACCACCTTCAGCGCGTCGATATCGAGCCCGGAATCCGTCTCGTCCAGAACGCACAGGCGCGGTTCCAGAAGCGCCATCTGGAGGGTTTCGTTGCGCTTCTTCTCGCCGCCGGAAAAACCCACGTTCAGCGGCCGGCGCAGCATCTCCGGGTCGATGCCGAGCTTTTTCGCCAGCTCGCGCACTCGTTTCAGAAGATCCGGCGAGGACAATTCCTCTTCCCCCCGCTTCTTGCGCTGGGCGTTCAGCGCCGCCCGCAGGAAGGTGAGCGTCGCGACGCCGGGAATTTCCAGCGGATACTGGAAGGCCAGAAACACGCCCTTTGCGGCGCGCTCGTCCGGCGACATCTCGAACAGGTCCTCGCCGTTGAACAATACTTGCCCGCCCGTGATCTCATAGCCGGGCTTGCCCGCGAGCACATAGGACAGCGTGGATTTGCCAGCCCCGTTCGGGCCCATGATGGCGTGGATCTCGCCTTTATTCACGGTGAGATCCAGACCGTTGAGGATTTTCCGCCCGCCGATTTCGGCGCGCAGGTCGCGGATTTCCAGAAGCGCAGTCATCGCCAATTCCTATCCTGTGCGGGTTTCGTGCCAGAGCGCCTAACCGACGCTGCCTTCGAGCGAAATGGAGATCAATTTCTGCGCCTCCACGGCGAACTCCATGGGGAGTTGCTGGAGCACATCCTTCACGAAGCCGTTCACCACCAATCCAACCGCCTCTTCCTGGGAAAGGCCGCGCTGAATGCAGTAAAACAACACATCTTCGGAAATTTTTGAGGTGGTCGCCTCGTGCTCGAATACAGCCGTAGGGTTGCGCGCCTCGATGTAGGGCACGGTGTGGGCGCCGCACATGTCACCGATCAGCAGCGAGTCGCACGCGGTGAAATTGCGCGCGCCGGCCGCCTTGCGATGTGCCGTGACCTGGCCGCGATAGGTGTTCTGCGACACCCCGGCCGCAATGCCCTTGGAGATGATGCGGCTCGACGTATTCTTGCCGAGATGGATCATCTTGGTGCCCGAGTCCACCTGCTGATGACCGTTGGAGATGGCGATCGAATAGAATTCGCCGCTCGAATTGTCGCCGCGCAAGATGCAGCTCGGATATTTCCAGGTAATGGCCGAGCCGGTTTCCACCTGGGTCCAGGAGATCTTGGAATTATCGCCCCGGCAATCGCCGCGCTTGGTGACGAAATTATAGATGCCGCCGACGCCATCGGCATTGCCTGGATACCAGTTCTGCACCGTCGAATATTTGATTTCGGCATCATCCATGGCGACCAATTCGACCACGGCGGCATGGAGCTGGTTCTCGTCCCGCTGGGGCGCGGTGCAGCCTTCCAGATAGCTCACATAGGAGCCCTTGTCGGCGATGATCAGCGTGCGCTCGAACTGTCCGGTGTTCCGCTCATTGATGCGGAAATAGGTGGAAAGCTCCATGGGGCAGCGCACCCCCGGCGGAACGTAGACGAAGGATCCGTCCGAGAACACGGCCGAATTCAGGGTGGCGAAGTAATTATCCGAGGTCGGAACCACGCTGCCGAGATATTTCCGCACAAGGTCGGGATATTCACGCAAAGCCTCGGAAATGGGCATGAAGATCACGCCGGCTTCCTGCAATTCCTTCTGGAACGTCGTCGCCACCGAGACGCTGTCGAACACCGCGTCCACCGCGATGCGGCGCTCGCCCTCGGGGCGCACCACACCGGCCAGCAACTCCTGCTCGCGCAAGGGAATTCCGAGCTTCTCATAGGTCTTCAGGATTTCCGGATCCACCTCATCGAGCGATGCCAGCTCCGGCCTCTTCTTCGGGGCGGAATAATAATAGAGATCCTGATAATCGATCTTCGGATAGCTGACGCGCGCCCATTCCGGCTCGCGCATGGTAAGCCAGCGGCGATAGGCATCCAACCGCCAGTCCAGCATCCAGGCCGGCTCATTCTTCTTCGCGGAGATGAAGCGCACGATATCTTCCGAAAGACCTTTCGGCGCTTTCTCGGATTCGATGTCGGTGACGAACCCGTACTTGTATTGCTCGACGTCGATGCGGCGGACCTGCTCGACTGTCTCTTGTACGGCGGCCATTCAGTCACTCCCCTCACGGTTACAAGCGGTGTGTGCGCTCCCGAAGGAGCCCTTGAGCGCGGGCCCCATCGGCGGCGGCGCCGTTCGGCACGGGGCCGGCGCGGTCGCCCGCCCGGCCATGTTCCTCATCGCCTCAGGCAGGAATGCAGGTGTCTGCCACCGGGCAAACCGCGGCGCATTGGGGCGTCTCGAAGCTGCCCTCGCATTCCGTGCATTTCTTGGGGTCGATAATGTACATGTCGTTCTTCAGACGAATGGCCGCATTGGGGCATTCAAATTCGCAAGCACCGCATACCGTGCATTGCGAGGCGACGATCTTGTAGGCCATCTACGTGACTCCAGAGCGCGCGTACGATGTCCCCGTGACATCTCGCCAGATCGCCCACGCAAACCCTGTGCCACACACGAATTCGCTGATTTAATTGGATAAATTCCAAGGGACCCAGCAAACCCCTGTCGCGCGCCCGACAGGGTGTCGCGTCTGCTACAGGCGCATGTCCGACGCGGAGGGCCCGCCGCATCTGGCGGGATGCCGCCCCTCACCGCCGCCCGTCACCGCCGCGCCCGACCGCATCGTCGTACGCGCGCCGCCACCGCGCGCACGAAGGCGAGCCGCGACGCAGCCCAATCCCGCGCGGCACGCATCGCCCGACCTGCCCGGCGCCGGCGCCGGCGCCCACGACGCCTGGGTTTGACGCCCCGCCCGGCACTTCGTCGCGGCATGTCCAAGGATGTCGGGTGGCCTGCATGGATGTCGGATTTGAAACAAGTCTGAAATAGCGCCGCAAACGCCCGCAACTCATTGTTTTTAAATGATTTTATTAAAGCCAGACCCTTGGCACAGGAGTTGCAAAACCTATTCAGCGCACGGCGACTGGTTGCTGGCTCACGCCGATGACCTGGACAAGCAACGTCCCCTCCGTTTCGCGAAGCAGGGCTGACGAGTTCGGAAATGAGCGGCTCACGCCTCGGCGTGACAAAGCAATCAGTTCGCAGGAGAAGCACATGTCGTCACTACGACAAATCGCATTTTACGGTAAGGGGGGTATCGGCAAGTCGACCACCTCCCAGAATACGCTGGCGGCCTTGGCCGAGATGGGACATCGCATCCTCATCGTCGGTTGCGATCCCAAGGCGGATTCCACGCGTCTGATCCTGCACGCCAAGGCGCAGGACACCATCCTGAGCCTCGCGGCCGCCGCCGGCAGCGTCGAGGATCTGGAACTCGAAGAGGTGATGAAGGTCGGCTACCGCGACATCCGTTGCGTGGAATCCGGCGGTCCTGAGCCCGGCGTCGGCTGCGCCGGCCGCGGCGTCATCACCTCCATCAACTTCCTGGAAGAAAACGGCGCCTACGAGGACATCGACTATGTGTCCTACGACGTGCTCGGCGACGTGGTGTGCGGCGGTTTCGCCATGCCCATCCGCGAGAACAAGGCCCAGGAAATCTACATCGTCATGTCCGGCGAGATGATGGCCATGTATGCGGCCAACAACATCTCCAAGGGCATTCTCAAATACGCCAATTCCGGCGGCGTGCGGTTGGGCGGGCTCGTCTGCAACGAGCGCCAGACCGACAAGGAGCTGGAACTGGCGGAAGCCATGGCGAAGAAGCTCGGCACCCACCTGATCTACTTCGTGCCGCGCGACAACATCGTGCAGCACGCCGAGCTGCGCCGCATGACCGTGCTCGAATACGCTCCCGACAGCGTTCAGGCCGGCCATTACCGCAGCTTGGCCCACAAGATCCATGCCAATGGCGGCAAGGGTATCATCCCGACCCCGATCACCATGGACGAGCTGGAAGACATGCTCATGGAGCACGGCATCATGAAGGCCGTCGACGAGAGCGTGGTCGGCAAGACCGCCGAAGAACTGGCCGCGATGTCCGCCTGAGGCTTTTCGAAGCAAATCCCAGCCCCTCCAACGAGGGGCTGGTTTTCCGCCACGAAAACGGGGTTAAGCGAGGATAGCGAAATGAGCCTGGCAAAGACGCAGAGCATTGAAGAAATCAAAGCTCGCAATAAAGAACTGATCTCGGAAGTCCTGGAGGTCTATCCCGAGAAGACCGCCAAGAGGCGCGCCAAGCACCTCAATGTCCATGAATCCGGAAAATCGGATTGCGGCGTTAAGTCCAATCTGAAGTCGGTTCCCGGCGTGATGACCATCCGCGGCTGTGCTTATGCCGGTTCGAAGGGCGTGGTCTGGGGTCCGATCAAGGACATGATCCACATCAGCCACGGCCCGGTCGGCTGCGGCCAGTATTCGTGGGCTGCGCGCCGCAATTACTACATCGGAACGACCGGCATCGACACCTTCGTGACGATGCAGTTCACCTCCGACTTCCAGGAAAAGGACATCGTCTTCGGCGGCGACAAGAAGCTCGCCAAGATCATGGACGAAATCCAGGAACTGTTCCCGCTGAACAACGGCATCACCGTTCAGTCGGAATGCCCGATCGGCCTGATCGGTGACGATATCGAGGCGGTCTCCAAGGCCAAGTCGAAGGAATACGAAGGCAAGACCATCGTTCCGGTCCGCTGTGAAGGCTTCCGCGGCGTGTCGCAATCGCTCGGCCACCATATCGCCAACGACGCGATCCGGGACTGGGTGTTCGACAAGATCCCCGCGGATGCCGCCCCGCGCTTCGAGCCGACCGCCTACGACGTGGCCATCATCGGCGACTACAACATTGGCGGCGACGCCTGGTCCTCGCGCATCCTGCTCGAAGAAATGGGACTGCGCGTGATCGCCCAGTGGTCCGGCGACGGTTCGCTGGCGGAGCTCGAGGCCACTCCGAAGGCCAAGCTCAACGTTCTGCACTGCTACCGCTCGATGAACTACATCTCGCGCCACATGGAAGAAAAGTACGGTATTCCTTGGTGCGAATACAACTTCTTCGGCCCGTCCAAGATCGCGGAATCGCTGCGCAAGATCGCCAGCTACTTCGACGACAAGATCAAGGAAGGTGCCGAGCGCGTGATCGCGAAGTACCAGCCTTTGATGGACGCGGTCATTGCGAAGTATCGCCCCCGTCTCGAAGGCAAGACCGTGATGCTGTTCGTCGGGGGACTTCGCCCGCGCCACGTCATCGGCGCCTATGAAGACCTCGGCATGGAAGTCGTCGGCACCGGCTATGAGTTCGGCCATAACGACGACTACCAGCGCACCGCCCAGCACTATGTGAAGGACGGCACGCTGATCTATGACGACGTGACCGGCTACGAGTTCGAGAAGTTCGTCGAGAAGATCCAGCCGGATCTGGTCGGCTCGGGCATCAAGGAAAAGTACGTGTTCCAGAAGATGGGTGTGCCGTTCCGGCAGATGCATTCGTGGGACTATTCCGGCCCGTACCACGGCTATGACGGTTTCGCGATCTTCGCGCGCGACATGGACATGGCGATCAATTCCCCCGTCTGGAAGATGACGAAGGCCCCGTGGAAAGCGGCGCCCAAGCCCACCCTGATGGCAGCGGAATAGCTTCACCGCGTCCCGGCGCCCTCCTTCGGGGACGGCGCCGGGACCCCAGATCGGGACATGACATTTCAAGAGGACACCACCATGACTCAAAATGCCGATCACGTGCTCGACCATCTCGAGCTGTTCCGCGGCCCGGAATACCAGCAGATGCTGGCGAACAAGAAGAAGATGTTCGAGAACCCACGCGATCCGGCCGAAGTGGAGCGCGTGCGGGAATGGGCCAAGACCCCTGAATATCGCGAGCTGAACTTCGCTCGCGAAGCACTGACCGTAAACCCCGCGAAGGCCTGCCAGCCGCTCGGCGCGGTGTTCGCCGCGGTCGGGTTCGAGGGCACCATCCCCTTCGTCCACGGCTCGCAGGGTTGCGTCGCTTATTATCGCAGCCATTTCTCCCGCCACTTCAAGGAGCCCAGCTCCTGCGTCTCCTCGTCCATGACCGAGGATGCAGCTGTGTTCGGCGGCCTCAACAACATGATCGACGGCCTCGCGAATACCTATGCGATGTACAAGCCGAAGATGATCGCGGTCTCCACCACCTGCATGGCCGAAGTCATCGGCGACGATCTCAACGCCTTCATCAAGACGGCGAAGGAAAAGGGCTCGGTCCCGGCCGAATATGACGTGCCGTTCGCCCACACCCCGGCCTTCGTCGGCAGCCACGTCACCGGCTACGACAATGTCATGAAGGGCATCTTCGAGCACTTCTGGGACGGCAAGGCCCGCACCGCGCCGGTGCTGGAGCGCGTGCCGAACGAGAAGATCAACTTCATCGGCGGCTTCGACGGCTACACCGTCGGTAACCTGCGTGAAGTCAAGCGCCTGCTCGGCATCATGGGTGCGGACTACACCATCCTCGGCGACAACAGCGACGTGTGGGATACCCCGACCGACGGCGAGTTCCGCATGTATGACGGCGGCACCACGCTGGAGGACGCGGCCAACGCGCTGCACGCCAAGGCCACCATCTCGATGCAGGAATACAGCACCGAGAAGACGCTTCCCTTCATCGCGTCCCATGGCCAGGAAGTGGTCGCCTTCAACCACCCGATCGGGGTGGCCGGCACCGACGCCTTCCTGATGGCGGTGTCGCGCATCATCGGCAAGGAAATCCCCGAGGAACTGGCGCGCGAGCGCGGTCGCCTGGTGGACGCCATCGCCGATTCCAGCGCGCACATCCACGGCAAGAAGTTCGCCATCTACGGCGATCCGGACCTCTGCCTCGGCCTCGCCGCGTTCCTGCTGGAGCTCGGCGCCGAACCCACCCACGTGCTCGCCACCAACGGCAACAAGCAGTGGGCGGAAAAGGTCCAGGCCCTGTTCGACTCCTCGCCCTTCGGCCAGAACTGCCATGTCTATCCCGGCAAGGATCTCTGGCACATGCGCTCGCTGCTGTTCACGGATCCGGTGGATTTCCTGATCGGCAACACCTACGGCAAGTATCTGGAGCGCGACACCGGCACGCCGCTGATCCGCATCGGCTTCCCGATCTTCGATCGCCACCACCACCATCGTTACCCGGTGTGGGGCTATCAGGGCGGCATGAACGTTCTGGTCTGGATCCTCGACAAGATCTTCGACGAGATCGACAAGAACACGAACGTTCCCTCGAAGACGGACTACAGCTTCGACATCATCCGCTGATCGTCGTTTCGCAAGCCTGCCCCACCACCCGACCGGGCGGTGGGGCGCATCCAATGAAAGTATTCACGACCCATTTGTTTCATTCATTTCATAACCCGTTCCATGGATAGGAGATGCGCATGTCGTCGTTATCGGCCACGATCCAGGACGTCTTCAACGAACCGGGCTGCGGCAAGAACGCCAACAAGTCCGAAGCCGAGCGCAAGAAGGGCTGCACGAAGCAATTGCAGCCCGGCGGCGCGGCCGGCGGCTGTGCCTTCGACGGCGCCAAGATCGCGCTCCAGCCGCTCACCGACGTTGCTCATCTGATCCACGGCCCGATCGCCTGCGAAGGCAATAGCTGGGACAATCGCGGCGCGAAATCCTCCGGTTCGAACATCTGGCGCACCGGCTTCACCACCGACATCAATGAGACCGATGTCGTGTTCGGCGGCGAGAAGCGCCTGTTCAAGGCGATCCGCGAGATCATCGAGAAATACGATCCCCCAGCGGTGTTCGTCTATCAGACCTGCGTGCCGGCCATGATCGGCGACGATATCAATGCGGTCTGCAAGGCCGCGAAGGAGAAGTTCGGCAAGCCGGTCATTCCGGTGAATTCGCCCGGCTTCGTCGGCCCCAAGAATCTCGGCAACAAGCTCGCGGGCGAAGCCCTGCTGGAGCATGTCATCGGCACCGAAGAGCCCGAATTCACCACCCCTTATGACCTGAACATCATCGGCGAATACAATCTGGCCGGTGAATTGTGGCAGGTGAAGCCGCTGCTGGACGAATTGGGTATCCGCATCTTCTCGTCCATCTCCGGCGACGGGCGCTATAAGGAAGTGGCCTATTCCCATCGCGCCAAGGCCGCGATGATGGTGTGCTCGAAAGCCATGATCAATGTCGCCCGCAAGATGGAGGAGCGCTACGGCATTCCCTTCTTCGAGGGCTCCTTCTACGGCATCGAGGATTCCAGCGATTCCCTGCGCGAAATCGCCCGCCTGCTGATCGAGCGCGGCGCGCCCGAGGAATTGATGACCCGCACCGAGGCGGTAATCGCCCGCGAGGAGGCCAAGGCCTGGGCCGCGATCGCCTCCTACAAGCCGCGCTTCAAGGGCAAGAAGGTTCTGCTCATCACCGGCGGCGTGAAATCCTGGTCGGTGGTGGCGGCCCTGCAGGAAGCCGGCCTTGAGCTGGTCGGCACCTCGGTGAAGAAGTCCACCAAGGAAGACAAGGAACGCATCAAGGAATTGATGGGCCAGGACGCCCACATGATCGACGATATGACGCCGCGCGAAATGTACAAAATGCTCAAGGACGCGAAGGCGGACATCATGTTGTCGGGCGGGCGCTCGCAATTCATCGCGCTCAAGGCGTCCATGCCGTGGCTCGACATCAACCAGGAACGCCACCACGCCTATATGGGCTATGTGGGCATGGTGAAGCTGGTCGAGGAAATCGACAAGGCGCTCTACAACCCGATCTGGGAGCAGGTGCGCAAGGCGGCGCCGTGGGAAGTGGCCGGCACCAATTGGCAGGCGGTCGCCATGGCGCAGATGGATGCGGAAGCCGCCGCGCTGGCGGCCGATCCGGTCGCCGCCGAAGCCGCGCGCCGGGCGAAAAAGATCTGCAATTGCAAAACGGTCGATCTCGGCACCATCGAGGATGCGATCGCGGCCCACGGGCTGACGGATGTCGAGGGCGTGCGCACCCACACCAACGCCTCCGGGGGCTGCGGGGCATGTTCCGAGCGGATCGACGACATCCTCGCAGCCGTCGCCGTGACGGCGGTCCCTGCCCTCCAGGCTGCGGAATAGGCGGCGCCATGGCAAAGGTCACACTCGGCAAGAAGGCCTGCGCGGTCAATCCGCTGAAGATGAGCCAGCCGATCGGCGGCGCGCTCGCCTTCATGGGGCTGCGCGGCGCCATGCCCCTGCTGCACGGCTCCCAGGGCTGCACCTCGTTCGGCCTGGTGCTGTTCGTGCGGCACTTCAAGGAAGCGATCCCGATGCAGACCACCGCCATGAGCGAGGTGGCGACGGTGCTCGGCGGCTATGAGAACGTCGAACAGGCGGTGCTCAACATCCACAAGCGGACCAAGCCCGAGATCATCGGCATCTGCTCCACCGGCGTCACCGAGACCAAGGGCGACGACGTGGAGGGCTATATCAAGCTTATCCGGCAGAACCATCCGGAAGTGGCCAACCTACCCATGGTCTATGTCTCGACCCCCGACTTCAAGGACGCGTTTCAGGACGGATGGGAAAAGACCGTGACCCGCATGGTGGAAGTGTTGGTGGATACGCCAGCCAATGCCGCCCGGCGCGACCCGGCGCGGGTGAATGTTCTGCCCGGCTGCCACCTGACACCCGGCGACATCGAGGAGGTGCGCACCATCCTTGAGGATTTCGGCCTGGAACCCTCGTTCCTGCCGGATCTGGGCGGCTCGCTGGACGGGCATATTCCCGACGAATTCACGCCCACCACCATCGGCGGCATCGGCGTGGATGAAGTCGCCACCATGGGCCAAGCCGCCTGGACCATCGCGATCGGCGCGCAGATGAAACAGGCCGCCGAGGCGATGGAAAAGAAGGCCGGCACGCCGTTCAAGGTGTTCGAGCGCCTGTGTGGCCTTGGTCCGAACGATGCTTTCGTGTCCTTCCTCAGCGAGATCAGCGGCCGGCCGGTGCCGCTGAAATATCGCCGCCAGCGCGGCCAGCTGGTGGATGCCATGCTGGATGCCCATTTCCACGTGGGCGGCCGCAAGCTCGCCATCGGCGCGGAACCCGACCTCCTGTTCGATCTCAGCTCCATGCTGCACGAATTGGGGGCCCATGTGACGGCCGCCGTCACGACCACCCAATCGCCGGTGCTGGCGCGGGTGGAGACGGACGATGTCCTGATCGGCGATCTGGAAGACCTGGAAACCCTCGCCAAGGCACGGGGCTGCGACTTGCTGGTGACCCACTCCCACGGCCGGCAGGCGGCGGAACGGCTTCACATTCCCTTCTATCGCGCCGGCATGCCCATGTTCGACCGGCTGGGCGCGGGACATCAGCTGAGCGTCGGCTATCGCGGCACGCGCGACACGATCTTCCACATCAGCAATCTCATCATTGCCGACCACGAAGAAAATCACGAACCCACGCCCGATACCTGGCGCGGCGAAGGTCACGTCGCGGGCCATGCCGCTGCGGCGCATTGATGCGAGACGAGGAAAGGAAGATCCCATGAAGATCGCATTCGCAACCCAGGATCTGAAGCGTGTCGATGCTCATTTTGGCTGGGCCAAGAACATCGCGATCTATGAGATCGGCCCCCAGGGGCACCGCTTTCTTGAGGCCATCCAATTCGATGGCGACCTGAAGGAAGACGGCAACGAAGACAAGCTGGCGCCCAAGATCGATGCCATCAAGGATTGCGCCATCCTCTATGTGGCCGCCATCGGCGGGTCCGGCGCGGCGCGCGTGGTCGCGAACAATATCCATCCCATGAAGGTGAACCAGCCGGAGGAAATCTCCGACCTTCTCGTGAAGCTGGAGGATGTGCTGAAGGGCAATCCTCCCCCCTGGCTGCGCAAGGCTCTGGCCAAGGGCCAGGAACGCACCTTCGATTTTGATGAGTGAGGAACACCATGGCTGAAACCGCAGAACTCGCCCCGACCCCCGCCGCCGAGGCTCCCTTCATCAAGGAATTGATCAAGGTGTGGCGCGCGCAGGATTCCCATGGCGCGTGGGACAGCAAGGCCGACCTCGACCTGCTGGAACCCTATATTCTCGATAAGGAGGCGCGCCGCGCCCTGCCGATCATCGGCGATCCCGATCCCGATACGCTCTGGCGCATGGAACTGTTCTTCAACGCCGTCTGCCTCTCCATCGAGAAGGCGACCGGTGTGATGATCACGCCCATGATGAAGATGAGCCATGAGGGCTTCGGCCGCATGGTGCTGATCGGCGGCCGGCTGATCGTTGTGAACAAGCAATTGCGCGACGTGCACCGCTTCGGCTTCGACACCCTCGCGAAGCTCGCCGAGGAAGGCCAGAAGCACGTCGATGCCGGCATCGAGATGATCGAGAAATTCGAACCCGTCGCGAAATATTGAGGTGATCCATGAGCGACCTGGAAAGCTTGAAGGCGGAAATCAAGAAGCTGTCAGCCAAGGCGACGGCCGCCAAGATGGATCTGCATGATCTGTCCGAAGAACTGCCGATCAGCTGGGAGACCATCCCCGACGTCGCCAAGCGGGCACACGAGGCCTACGCCGAACTGGAGCAGAAGCGTGCCCAGTTGAAGGCGCTCGAAGCCCCCTGACACCGGGGCACTGCACCCCCGCATCGCCCGTGGGCTGTCTCACGGGCCGGTGGTCAAGCCCGCGCGGACCTGAACGAACCCTTTCGGCGCCGGTCAAGGAGCGGCGCCGTCGGTCTCATCTGAAAGTCGAGAGCATCATGTCAAACGCAACCCGCGACGGCCGCGCCTGGCAGCCGGAATATCTCCTGGCCATCGACGTCAAGAAGTGCATCGGCTGCGGTCGCTGCTACAAGGTCTGCGGCCGGGATGTGATGACCTTGAAAGGCATCAATGAGGACGGCGAATTCATCAGCCTCGATGACGATGAGGATGATGAAGTCGAGAAGAAGATCATGGTGATGAACGACGACGGCGCCTGCATCGGCTGCGGCGCTTGCGCGCGCGTCTGCCCCACCAATTGCCAGACCCACGGCACGGAGAAGGCGGAAGCTGCCTGAACGACGGGGGATTGAGGACGGAGCATGGCGCGTCCGTCCTCGGTCATGCGTGACCCGGCAGGACGGAGCCGTCGCCGCGCATCCCGGTCGGGCGACGCCGCACGCCCGTTCGGCAGCTATTGCGGCAAGGCCGCGGAAATTCTCTGGGCGGCATCCTGCAACACCGGCAGAAATCGGGTGCGCATGGTCTCCACCGAGGTGCGACCCTCGTGCGTGCTGACATTGAGCGCCGCCAACACCTCCGACCGGCGATTGCGCACCGGCACGGCGATGGAGCGCAGTCCCATTTCCAATTCCTGATCCACCAAAGCCCAGCCCTGGCGGCGCACGCTCTCCACCGCATCCTTGAGGGCCAGCATGTTGGCCACCGTGCGCGGCGTGCGGCGCTCGATCTTCTGCCGGTCGTAGAAGGCCGCGAGCTGCGCCGGAGGCAGGCCGGCGAGCAGGACCCGCCCCATGGAGCTGCAATAGGCCGGCAGGCGGCTGCCGATGCTGAGGCCGATGGTCATCACCCGCGCCGTCGGCTCGCGCGCGACATAGACGATGTCCGCCCCATCCAGCACCGCGAGCGAGCAGGATTCCTGGAGCGTGTTGACCACGTCGCGCATGATCGGCTGGGCCACCTCCCACACCGGTAGGGAGGACAGATAGGCAAAGCCGAGATCGAGCACCTTCGGGCGCAGCGAGAAATACTTGCCGTCCACCTCGGCATAACCCTCACGGACCAAAGTGAGCAGGAAGCGCCGCGCCGTCGCCCGTGTCAGGCCGGTCTGCTGGGCCACTTCGCTGAGCGTCATGCGCGGCTTGTATTGGCTGAAGGTGCGGATCACCTCGAGCCCGCGCGCGAGGGACTGGACATAGTCCTTATCCTCGCTCGCCTGCGCCGTGTTCATGCCGTCTCCCCGGAACCTTCGTTCGCTGCCTCATTATCATGCGCCGGCGCCCCCTGCCCAGCCGCGCGCGCCGCCATCAGGCGCTCATCGCGCCAGGCAACGCGCGCCTCCCATTGGTCGAGCGGCAGCACGGCCCGGCGCGCCGCCGCGACGCGGGCGACGAGATCCTCGTCCCACACGTCCGGCTGGCCACGCTCGGCGCCCATCTGGCGGTAGCGCTCGCCCATGCGGCGCGCGTGCTCGGCGATGCCGCCGCGATAATTGAGGTCCGCGGTCTCGAACGGGCCGATCAGCGACCAGCGTAGGCCGAGGCCGCCGGTCATGACGGCATCGATGTCGGCGACATCGGCCACCCCCTGCTGGAGCAGCCAATAGGCCTCCCGCAGCACCGCGCCTTGCAGGCGATTATAGACGAAGCCGTTGATCTCGCGCTTCAGCACCACCGGTGTCTGGCCGACCCGCGCCATCAGCGCGCGGGTGCGCTCCACCGCCTCGGGCGCCGTGAAGGGGGCGGGAACGATCTCGACGATCGGCAGCAGATAGGGCGGATTGGCGGGATGGGCCACCAGGCAACGCGCCCGTCCCGGCAAGGCAGCGGCAAATTCCGAGGCCGGCAAGGAGGACGTGGAACTCGCCAGCACCGCATCGCCGGGCGCCATCTCGTCGAGGGCGCGGAACAGGTCGATCTTCAGATCCAGCCGCTCGGGGATGCTCTCCTGCACGTGGATCGCCCCAGCCAGAGCCGCGCCGAGATCGTCGCCCACCGAGAGGCGCGCCATCACCGCCTCGGGCGCGGTGGCGAGGAGGCCGTGATCGGCGAGGGCGGCCAGGCGTTGGGCGATGCCCGGCCGGACGGCGGCGCGCACGTCGGCGCTGGCGTCGTGGATGCGCACGTCAAAGCCGGCCCGCGCGAACACGATGGCCCAGCCCAGACCCATGCTGCCACCCCCCACCAGAGTGACGATCCCGCCTTCCGCCCAAGCCATGCCCGCTCCATCTGTACGCATGATGAACGTTATGTTCGTATTGCGCACAAAATACCACACGATTGCTGCTGTCAACCCGCCCGTTCCGCAAGCGGTGCCGTTCGATTTTTAATCGATATTTTTCAGTATTTTATCTTATTTTTTCGCAGACCATCTCTGCAATGCAGCATCGAAACCGCTTGACGCTTTGTTTGCAGGCCACTTATGAAAATCACAAATAAATGTTCGTATATCGAACAAACGCGCGGGATCCATGACCGAAGCCTTCATCTGTGATGCGGTGCGCACGCCCATCGGCCGCTATGCCGGGGCACTTTCCGCCGTCCGGCCGGACGATCTCGCCGCCCACGTCATTCGCGCCCTGGTGGAGCGCGCGCCCGCGCTCGACACCGCGCGGATCGAGGACGTGATCTTCGGCTGCGCCAATCAGGCGGGCGAGGACAATCGCAACGTCGCTCGCATGGGCGCATTGCTGGCGGGGCTGCCGGTCGGGGTTCCGGGCACCACCATCAATCGCCTGTGCGGCTCGGGCATGGATGCCGTGGGCACCGCCGCCCGCGCCATCAAGGCCGGCGAGGCGCATCTGCTCATCGCCGGTGGCGTGGAGAGCATGAGCCGCGCCCCCTTCGTCATGGGCAAGGCCGACAGCGCCTTCTCCCGCGCGGCGAAGATCGAGGACACCACCATCGGCTGGCGTTTCGTCAACCCGCGCATGAAGGCGATGCACGGTGTCGATTCCATGCCCGAGACCGCCGAGAATGTAGCCGAAGAGTTCCAGATTTCCCGCGACCGCCAAGATGCCTTCGCCTTGGAAAGCCAGCGCCGCACTGCCGCCGCCTGGGCGCAGGGGCGCTTCGCCGATGAAATCGTCGCGGTGCCGGTGCCCCAGCGCAAGGGCGAGCCCAAGCTGTTCGACCGCGACGAGCACCCCCGCGCCGATCTTGCCATCGGCGATCTCGCCCGCCTCAAGGGCGTGGTGAAGGCGGACGGCACGGTGACTGCAGGCAATGCCTCCGGCGTCAATGACGGCGCCGCCGCCCTGCTCCTCGCCTCCGCCGTCGCGGTGGAGCGGCACGGCCTGACGCCGCGCGCCCGCGTGCTCGGCATGGCGAGCGCCGGCGTGCCGCCGCGCATCATGGGCATGGGCCCCGCCCCCGCCAGCCGCAAGGTGCTGGAGCAGGTCGGGCTCACCCTCGCCGACATGGACGTGATCGAACTGAACGAGGCCTTCGCGGCCCAGGCGCTCGCCGTGCTGGGCGATCTCGGCCTGCCGGACGATGCGGCCCATGTGAACCCGAACGGTGGCGCCATTGCCCTCGGCCATCCGCTCGGCATGTCCGGTGCGCGCCTGGTGGGCACCGCCGTGCACCATCTCACCCGCACCGGCGGACGCTATGGGCTGTGCACCATGTGCATCGGCGTCGGCCAGGGCATCGCCATCGTGATCGAGCGCGTCTGAACGCTCGGCAGATCCTTGAAATCTTGGGAGGAAGCATGAAGACCAAAGCAATCTGCGCCGGCGTTCTGGCGAGCCTGATGATGGCCGCCCCGGCGGCCGCGCAATATGCCGGCGGCGGCGTCAAGATCGGCGTGCTCACCGACATGTCGGGCGCCTATTCCGACCTCGCCGGCAAGGGCTCGGTGGAAGCCGCGCGCCTCGCCATCGAGGATTTCGGCAAGCCGATCAACGGCAAGCCGGTGGAACTCGTATCGGCGGACCACCAGAACAAGGCGGATGTCGCCTCCACCACCGCCCGCGCTTGGTACGACACCGAGAATGTGGATGCCATTTTCGACATCAACGGCTCGGTCGCCGCGCTCGCGGTGCGCGACGTGGCGAAGGAAAAGGGCAAGGTCGACATCAATTCCGGTGCCGCCTCCATGGCGCTCACCAACAAGGCCTGCTCGGCCACCGGCCTGCATTGGACCTATGACGTCTATTCGCTCGCGGCCGGCACCGGCAATGCGGTGACCAGCGGCGGCGGAAAATCCTGGTATTTCATCACCGCCGACTACACGTTCGGCCATGACCTGGAACAGCAGGTCGCCAAGATCGTCAAGGAAAAGGGCGGCACGGTGAAGGGGGCGGTGCGCGCGCCGTTCAACAGCTCGGACTTCTCCTCCTACCTGCTCCAGGCCCAGGCGTCGGGCGCGCAGATCATCGGCATGGCCAATGCCGGCGCCGATACCATCAACACCATCAAGCAGGCGCGTGAATTCGGCATCACCCAGGGCGGGCAGACGCTGGCCGCGCTGCTGCTGTTCCTCACCGACATCAAGTCGGTTGGCCTTGATAACGCGCAGGGCATGGTGCTCACCACCGGCTTCTATTGGGATCTCGACGACAAGACCCGCGCCTTCTCCAAGCGCTTCGCCGAGCGCATGGGCGGCAAGATGCCCACCATGGTGCAGGCCGGCGTCTATTCCTCGGTGCTGCATTATCTCAAGGCCGCCGAGGCCGCGGGCACCGACGAGGGGGTGAAGGTCGTCGCCAAGATGCGCGAGCTGCCCATCGACGACATGTTCGCCCGCAACGGCAAGATCCGCGCGGACGGCCGCATGGTGCACGACATGTATCTCGCCAAGGTGAAGAAGCCGGAAGCCTCGAAGGGTCCGTGGGACTTCTACGAGATCGTCCGCGTCATCCCCGGCGACGAGGCATTCCAGCCGCTCAGCGAGAGCACCTGCCCGCTGGTCAAGAAGTGAGGCACGGGGGCGCCGGGGCTGCACGCGCAGCCGGCGCCCCTTGCTCATCCCCCAAAAAAGGTCCGTGCCATGCTGTTCCATGTCGAGATGAAGGTGAACATCCCGCACGATTTCCCGGCCGAGAAGGCCGAGGCCATCAAGGCGGCGGAAAAGGCCTATGCGCAGGATCTCCAGCGGCAGGGCAAATGGGTACATCTGTGGCGCATCGCGGGCCGCTACGCGAACATCTCCATCTTCGACGTGGAGAGCGTGGACGAGTTGCACACCCTGCTCGCCTCGCTGCCCCTGTTCCCGTTCATGGACATTCACGTGACGCCCTTGGCGCGCCACCCTTCCTCTCTCTGAGAAGCCTGCCCCGACCATGATCGACAAGACGAGACCCGACACGCAAAGCTGCGTTGCCGACATTCCCGACGGCGCGACCATACTGGTCGGCGGCTTCGGCGGCGCCGGCATGCCGCATGAACTGATCGAGGCGGTGATCGCGCGCGCGCCGAAGGACCTCACCATCATCTCCAACAACGCCGGAAACGGCACCACGGGCCTTGCCGCCCTGCTTGCGGCGGGGCTGGTGCGCAAGGTGGTGTGTTCGTTTCCGCGCCAGGCGGATTCCCAGGTGTTCGACACGCTCTATCGCGCCGGCAAGGTGGAGCTGGAACTGGTGCCGCAAGGCAATCTGGTGGAGCGCATCCGCGCCGGCGGGGCCGGGATCGGCGCCTTTTTCACCCCCACAGGCTATGGCACGCCGATCGCCGACGGCAAGGAGACACGGGAGATCGAGGGGCGTAATTATGTGCTCGAATATCCCATCAAGGCCGATTTCGCCCTGATCAAGGCGTGGCAGGGCGATCGCTGGGGCAATCTCGTCTATCGCAAGACGGCGCGCAATTTCGGCCCGGTCATGGCCACCGCCGCCAAGGTCACGGTGGCGCAGGTGCAGGAGATTGTGCCCCTCGGCAGCCTCGACCCGGAGGTGATCGTTACCCCCGGCGTGTTCGTGAACCGCGTGGTGGCCATCGGCACGGGAGCTTCCCAATGAGCGACACCCCAATGAGCGATATCGCAATCGACTTCATGCCCTGGACCCGTGCCGAGATGGCGCAGCGGATCGCCGCCGATATTCCCGAGGGCGCGGTGGTCAATATCGGCATCGGCATGCCCGAACTCGTGGCCGATTATCTGCCGCAGGATAAGGAAATCCTGCTCCAGAGCGAAAACGGCATCCTCGGCATGGGGCCCAAACCCGGCGCCAATGCCGTCGACATGGACCTCATCAACGCTGGCAAGCAGCCCGTGACTCTGCTCGACGGTGGGGCCTTCTTCGACCACGCCCTCTCCTTCGCCATCATGCGCGGCGGCCATCTCGACATCACCATCCTCGGTGCCTTCCAGGTGGCGGAAAATGGCGACCTTGCCAATTGGGCCACCAACGATCCCAATGCCATTCCCGCCGTGGGCGGCGCCATGGATCTCGCGGTCGGGGCCTCCAACGTGTTCGTGATGATGGAGATGCTGACCAAGAAGGGGGAGTCGAAGCTGGTGGACCGCTGCAGCTACCCGCTTACCGGGCTCGCCTGCGTCTCGCGCGTCTATACCGACCATGCCGTCCTGGACATCGCGCCCCACGGCTTCGTGGCCCGGCACCTCGCTCCGGGGCTCAGCCTCGACGAGCTGCAGCGGCGGGCGGGCATCAAGATCCACGCAGCCTGAGGCGAGCACCCATGCCCTACATCATCGAGACCTTCGACAAGCCCGGCACGCTGGACCTGCGCGCGGCGACGCGGGACGCGCATCTCGACTTCCTCGCCGAGAACGCCCCGCTCCTGCTGTCCTGCGGCGCCAAGCTGGACGATGACGGTAACACCGCTGGCGGCGGGCTCTATGTGGTGGAATTGGAGACCCGCGCGGAGGCGGAAGCCTTCATCGCCGCCGATCCGTTCTTCCAGGCGGGCCTGTTCGAACGCGTCTCCATCACCCGCTGGCGCAAGGCTTACGTGGCCGGCGTCAGCTATCTGCCGCCCAAGGCATGAGCATGCACCGCACCTTGGTGACCGGCGGCGCCGGCGGCATCGGCCTTGCCGTTGCCCGGCACGAGATCGCGGCGGGCCGCGACGTGGTGGTGCTGGACCGCCTGCCGCCCCCCGCCGATCTTGCCGCCCGCTTCATCGCCGTGGACATGATGGATGAGGCCGCAACGGCATCCGCGCTGGCCGAGGCGCTGGCGGAGGGCCCCATCACCCGCCTCGTCAACAATGTGGGCATGGTGCGGCCGGCAACTCTCGACGAGACGAGCAGCGCCGATTTCGCCGCCGTCATGCGGCTCAATCTCGGCACCGCCATCCAGGCCACGCAGGCCTTGCTCGCCTCCATGCGGGCGGCGCGCTTCGGCCGCATCGTCAATGTTTCCAGCCGCGCCGCCTACGGCAAGGAATTGCGCACCGCCTATGCCGCCAGCAAGGCGGGCCTGCTGGGCGCCACCCGCACCTGGGCGCTGGAACTGGGCAAGGACGGCATCACCGTGAACGCGGTCGCCCCCGGCCCCATCGCAACCCCGCTGTTCACGGCGGCGAACCCGCCCGACGCCCCGCGCACCCGCGCCATCGTCGAGGGCATCCCGGTGGGCCGCATGGGCTTGCCGCAGGATGTGGCCGAGGCCATCGGCTTTTTCCTCTGCGACGGAGCCGGCTTCATCACCGGCCAGACGCTGGCCGTGTGCGGCGGCGTCACTGTCGGCAAGGCCACCGTCTGAAGGACGGATCTGCGCAAAACCGTGAGCGAGGAAACAATCATGCCTTCGAACCCGCGCTGGGTCCGCCGCCCCGAGGGCTCCACCTGGGGCGATTTCGGCCCCGACGATCAGCTCGGCCGGCTCAACCTGCTGACCCCTCAGAAGGTGCGGGAGGGCATCGCCGAGGTGCGCGAGGGCCGCACCTTCTGCCTGAGCCTGCCGCTCGACCGGCCCGGCGGCAAGGCGCTCAATCCACGGCGCGGGCCACCCGTGCTCTCGCCCACCGGCCCCGCCGACAAGCCCCGCTGGAACCAGTGCCTGTGCCATGACGAGGCCGGCTTGCTGGATGTGGTGTGCGACGACAAGGTGGAAATCGCCCTGCAATATTCCACCCAATGGGATGCGCTGGTGCATGTGGGGGCGCTGTTCGACGCCGATGGCGACGGCATGCCCGAGCCGGTCTATTACAATGGTTTCCGCGCCGGCTCCGACGTGCTCGGGGTGCGCGAGACCGCCGCCGCGGGCCGCGCCTTCGGTGCCCTGAAGCTGGGCATCGAGAATGCCGCCGCCCATGGGGTTCAGGGCCGGGGCGTGCTGGTGGACCTGTTCGCCCGCTTCGGCGAGACGCGGCGCTTCGTGACCTATGACGACCTCATGTCGGTGATGGACGCCGATGGAGTGAGCGTGGAACCGGGCGACATCCTGTGCCTCCACACCGGCTTTGCCGGCGTGGTGATGCGCATGGACGGAGCGCCCGACCCGGCCGTTCTGGCGAACGCCTGCGCGGTCCTCGACGGGCGCGACGAGCGCCTGCTGCAATGGATCAGCGACAGCCAGATCGCCGCCCTCGCCACCGACAATTACGCGGTCGAGGGACTGCCTGCGCGCCCCTTCGGGCGCGGCGCGAAGGCCGCCATGCCCTTGCACCATCATTGCCTGTTCAAGCTCGGCCTGCCGCTCGGCGAATTGTGGTGGCTGGGCGATCTTGCCGCCTATTTGCGGGCGAGCGGGCGCACCCGCTTCCTGCTCACCGCCCCGCCCTTGCGGCTGCCCGGCGCGGCGGGCTCTCCCGTCACCCCCATCGCCACGCTCTGACCCGCGTGACCTCCTGGAGACCGCCGGACATGCCCTTCCTCCTCGCCGGAGAGATCCTCACCCATTATGCGCTCGAAGGCCCGGCGGAGGCGCCGGTGCTGCTGCTCGCCAATTCGCTCGGCACCAATTTCCATGTGTGGGACCCGGTGATGGCGGAGCTGACCGCCCATTTCCGCGTGCTGCGCTATGACATGCGCGGCCACGGCCTGACCGATGCGACCCCCTTGCCCGATGCGTTGAGCGGCTATTCGATTCCCGCCCTGGCCGGCGACGCCCTGGCGCTGATGGATGCGCTCGGCATCGCCAAGGCCCATGTGTGCGGCCTCTCCATCGGCGGCATGGTGGCGCAACATCTCGCCGCCCACGCGCCCGAGCGGGTGGACCGGCTCATCCTGTGCGATACCGCGCTATTGATCGGGCCGGCCTCGGTGTGGACCGACCGCATCGCCGGCATCCGTCGGGACGGCCTCGCCGCCATCGCGCCGGGCGTGATGGCCCGCTGGTTCACCGACAGCTTCCGCGCCCGCGCGCCGCAGATCATGCGCGGCTATGTCAACATGGTCGCCCGCACCACCCTCGACGGCTATATCGGCTGCGCTCTCGCGGTACGGGATGCGGACCTGCGGCCCTCGGCGAAGGACATCGTCGCCCCAACCCTGGTGCTGGTCGGCGATCAGGACCCCTCCACCCCGCCGGCGTCCGCTCACGAACTCGCCGCCGCCATTCCGGGGGCGAAGCTTGAGCTGATCGCCGACGCCTCGCACATTCCCTGCGTCGAACAGCCCGCGCAGATGGTGCAACTCGTGCTTGCCCATCTCGCGCGCTGAAATTCGGCGGAACATCCGCGTACGTTTCGGTTCAAACCGGGTTATCTCCGGTTTGAACCGCTGTTCGTCCGCCGAAACGGGCGGGTCCGCGGCGGGCTATTCGATGCCCTGCTCGCGGGCTTTCCACATGGCGGCGATGCGGAACCGCTCATTGATCGCCGCCGGACTGGCCAGGATTTCCGCCTCCGCTTCTGCAAACGCCGCCAACACCTTATCGACCTCCTCGCGCGTCAACGGCAGCCGTCCGGCGACATGGGTCGCATCCGGAACGGCGGCAAGGATCGCGCGCCGGTTCGGATGGTCCTTCACCTCAATCAGTTCAAAGGCTTCAAGCGCGCCGTCGAGACAGATGGCAAGGCCGATCACCTCGAGCTTGCGTCCGTCTTGTGTGGTCTTGATGAGGGTGGTCATGATCTGCCTTCCTCTTCTGTCGCAAGCCAGCTGTAACCACCCTGATCCCAGAGCTGGGCCAGGGCCTGGTCGGCCTTCGAGGTGGGGAACTGCTGCCGGACCGTTTCAAAATCGCTCTGGAAGCGGGCCGCGTCGTCGCCGGCGAGATGGGCGACCATGTGTTCAGTCTTGAACCGCAACACGAAGGACACGCCATCCCCGCCAGCGCAGAGCTGATATTCCTCGCCCTCCAGGATGATACCGGCGGCGATTGTCTGCTCGCTCATGCGCATGGCCTCCTTCTGGTCCCGGATTTCATGCGGCCACGGCCGCCGGCGTGTCCTCGGCACCGCCCCATTCCGCCCAGGATCCATCATAGACGGCGGCGGTGGGATGGCCGATCGCATGCAGCCCCAGGGCGAGCACGCAGGACGAAATGCCCGACGCGCATGTGGTGACGATGGGCCGGTTGAGATCGATTCCCGCCGCGGCGAACCGTGCCGCAAGGGCTTCCTTCCCCCGCAGCGCGCCGGTCTCCGGATGGATCAGATCGGCCCAGGGAATGTTGATGGCATTGGGGATATGGCCCTGCTTCTTCACCGGAAAGACGTCTTCCTGGGTCCCGTCGAACTTCGCCGGGCCGCGTGCGTCGATGAGCTGTTCCGCCCCGCTGAACAGGTTGTCCTGGATCTGGCTCATGCTGCGCACCAGTTCGGGCCGGAAGCAGGCCTCGAACACGCGCGGCTCGGGACGGACCGGCGACATTTCCGTCGGCAGCTTTTCCTTCACCCATTTGGCGAATCCGCCGTCGAGCATCGCCACATTGTCATGGCCGAACACGCGGAACATCCACCAGGCCCGGCCGGCCGCGGAGCCGCCATACAGGCGATCATAGACGACAACACGGTCGCCGGGCCCCACGCCCATAAGCCCCACCTTCTTGGCGAAATCGGCGGCGCTCGGCAGCATATGTGGCAGCGGGCTCGATGTATCCGCCACGTGATCAATATCGAAATGAACCGAGCCGGGAAGGTGACGCCCGCGATATTGCGTCCGCCCGTCAAGATTTGTGCTGGTGTGATGCCAAGTGCAATCCAGGATCCGAATGTCCGGATCCGCAAGATGCGCTGCAAGCCATTCGGTGGTTACAAGTCCTTCAGGATTTTCCGAGCTCATGCACTTGATCTCCCTGTCGGAAAGCCGACCCACTGTCGCGAATTAGACACCAGGCCCGCGCGCCCGGTGTTCCCTCATCTGGCCGCGTCCCTCACAGAACGCGCGGCATCGCATAGCCCGGCTGAGGCCGCGCATCGTAATAGTCCGGCCGCTCCGGCCAGCCGCCCTCAGCGATGAATTTGAAATGGGCAACCCGCACCGGGGCACCCACCGAGCACGACACTTCGGCGAACTTGATCTCGCGATTGCCAGGCCCGGCCGAGAAATCCGCCACCACCTTGCCATCCGCCGTGCGCGCACGCGCAAAACCAGGGGTTCCGACCGTGACTGCCGGCACCGAACTCGCGACGAACAAAGGCGTTTCCTCGCCTTCCACCTCGGGACCGAAGGCCGGAGTGGCGAAGGTGAAGGTGGTCAGGATGCCGCTGCGCTCCACCGGCCGGTCGGCAGTGAGGGGACGGGCGACCGAATAGATGGTCAAGGTTCCGCCGGCGAGAAGCGCCTTCAGCTCTTCCAGGGAGGTTTGGGCGAATTCTTCTGCAACGTTCATGTCAGTCTCCAAACATTGGCGGGTTGCGGAATGACAGATCAATTTCTGTGCCAATTGCCACGGCCTCTGCGCTCAGCGGCCACCATCGGCGGATCGCGCGGACACCTCCGGGAAGTTTGCGCGAATCTTGCAGGACGGTCCGGCGAGACGAACAGATGTAGGCAGGCCATGCTCGACACGGCGATTATCGGAGGCGGGCTCTGCGGCCTCGCCCTGGCGCGGAGCCTCTCCCGACACGGCCGGCCGGCCGCGCTCTTCGAAGCGCGCCCGCGGCTCGGGGGGCGCATCCTGACGGTGGAGGACGCAGCGAGCGGCCTCCCCCTCGATCTCGGCCCGACCTGGTTCTGGCCGCAGAGCCAGCCCCTTGTCGCAGGCCTCATCGCCGAAACCGGCCTCGCCCATATTCCCCAGCATGACGCAGGCGTGGTGCTGCACCTGCGCGATCCGGACAAGCGGGCGGAGGAAATGGCGGATCGGCAGGTTCATGGCGATGCCCGTCGCCTGGAAGCCGGCATGGGGCAATTGGTGGAAGCATTGGCCCGGGACCTGCCGCCGGAGCGGACCTATCTCGGCCATTTGCTCACCCGCGTGACCGACCGAGGCGATCATGTCGCCCTCGCCTTTCGTGTCGGCGACCATACGGTGTCGCTGGAGGCCCGGCACGTGGTCCTTGCCCTGCCGCCACGCCTGCTGGAGGAAAGCGTCGAGTTCGAGCCGGAGCTCAGCGCGGCGGTCCGCGACGCCATGCGGGGCACAGAAACCTGGATGGCGGCGCGGGCGAAGGTGATGGTCGCCTATCCGAGCGCCTTCTGGCGGAACGCCGGGCTTGCCGGCAATGCCTTCGTCACCCATGAGCAGGCGGTGATCGGCGAAGTGTTCGACGCCTGTGACGGCGCCGCGGACAAGGCCGCGCTCGGCGGCTTCCTGGCGCTGACGCCGCAATTGCGCCAAGACTTCAGCATCGGCCTGCCCATGCTGATGGACAATCAATTGGTGCAAGTGTTCGGCGCGGGCGCAGAGGGCGGCACCCAATATTACCAGGATTGGGCGACCGAGCCTTTCACGTGCAGCGATCGCGACCGCGACGCAACGATCGGCACCCACTCCGACACCGGCAATCCGCTTCTGCGCCGCCCGCTGTGGGGCGGCCGGCTGCACATCGGCGGTTCGGAGACGGCCGCGCAGGGCGCCGGCTATCTGGAAGGGGCGCTGGACGCCGCCCGGCGCATCGAGCGGGCTCTGATACAGGCTTGGGCCGCACAAAGCGCACAGACCCGCGCGGACGGACCTTCCGCTCAGGATGTTGACGGCACGGGAGACGGGCCCGCGCTCGCCGCCTGGCGGGCCTGGGTGGCGCTTCAGGGCGAAGTCGCGTTCGATGATTATCGCCGTCGCCTCACTCACGCACTCGCAACCCAGCAGCGCGAACAGATCACCCAGCGCGCGATCCTCGCCGCTGCGGAAGCCACCTTTGCCGGCGCGCTGGTAAAGCTGGGCGAACTGCCCCTCGATCTGACCGCAGCGGGTGTGGAGCGCGGACGGGCCAGCCTCACGCCGCTGGTTCAGCAGCCGTTCGGCGCCTTCATGCAGGCGCTCGTGGACGATGTGATCGCCTTCAACCGCACATCCTGCGCCTTATCGAATTTTCCTGACGAGCATCAATTATCGAAGGCCTATGTGCAGGCCATCCTGCGCGACATTGCGGCGGCGTGGCAGGAATTCTCGCTCGCCGCCAATCGGCTGCTGCTACCGAAGGCGCAGCCGGCACAGGACCAGCCTATGAGCGCGCGGGGGGATCTGCGCGCAAACCTGCAAGCACCGGGGATTTCCTCATGAGCGAGCGCAACATGGACGAGAACGTGGCCTACGCCATCTGTAGCATGAGCGACATTCCGAGCCAGCGCGCCGCCGGCTTTCATCTGATGATCGTCGGCGAAAACGGCGAACCCAAACCCTGGCCCATCATCGTGGTGCGATGGGGGCGCCAGGTGTTCGGCTATGTCAACAAATGCCCCCACGACGGGGTGAATCTCGACTGGGAGCGCAACCAGTTCCTGGACCCGAACGGCATCCGCCTCATGTGCGGAAAGCACGGTGCCCTGTTCGAGCTGGGCACCGGCACCTGCGTGGACGGCCCTTGCAAGGGCAAGAGCCTGATCCCGGTGGCGCTGAGCGTGCTCGACAACGACATCTGCGTGACCGGCGTCACCCTCGTGGAGGAGGATGACGAGGTCGCCGCCGACGAAGCGCAAGCCTGACGAAGGGAAGGCCCGACGACGGATCGGCCCGTCAGACGGGGCGGTTCTCGTTGCGGTTCTTCACCGGCTCCATGCGGGCGACGCCTTCCTCGAAGGTGATGGGCGTATAAGCCTCGTTGAAGCCGATGGCCGCATCGAGCAAATGGTCGAGCTTGCCGGCCGTATCGAGCTTTTTCACATCGTTCTTGTCGATGCTCGTCAGGTCCATCATCTCCTTCCAGACCGTCGATTCATCGCACGGCAGGACAAAGAAAGTGATGCCATCGATCACGACCTTGTATTTGGCCAGAAGATCAATGTTGTTGGCGAAGATGAAATAGGTTCCGGTCGGGCTCAGCAGCCCCTTCAGCACCTCGGCGGCGACCGAGAGATAAGCGAAGGAATGGATATAGCCGACCAGGATCGGGATGGTCGGCTCTCCCGCCTGGACGACGGTCAGGACCTGTTCGATGGAGAAATCCGGCGGGCGCTTTTCGTCCGCGACCTGGGCCTGGAACTTCAGCGCGATATCGCCGCGAAAGCCGAACCGGCCCGGCTTCTTCGTCGGGGCCTTGAGAACCGCATTGAGCAGCCGTCCCTCCCGATCAAGCCGGGCCAGCGCGGTCTCCTCGATCGTGATCGTCTTCTCAAGCGTCGTCATGGATGAATCCCCGGTTTTCAAAGGCGTTTCCGGCGCCCGAGCGCCGACCGGGACCACCGATGCAAATAGCCTGCCGCTTCCCTGCTGGCGTGAACCGTGCATGCCAAAGAGGTACGCGTCTGCGCTCCTCTTTCAAACCGACAAATGGCCATGAAGCTGCAAATCGAACGTCCCTATATCGAGGCGATGGTCACGCGTTTTCCAGCCTTGGCGCCGCTCACGGAGCAGTTGCGCTTCGGCGAGAAGATCGAGGTCGCCTTCACCAACCTTTCCGAGCCCGAGCTTGACTTCCTCCAGCACCTGTACCGCGGCGCAGGTCCCCAGATGCAGACGCGCGTGGCGCAGATCGCGACCCTGCAAAGGGCGTTCAGCGACAAAAGTGTCAGGTTTGCTGCGAACGACCTGGAATCCGTCGTGCCGGCCATCGCGCGCTATCTGATCGCCGATGCGATCCACGGATGGATGTTCACCGCCAGCGTCGCGAGCCGGCCCCTGCCCTATGTTGTGACGCGCCTCGACTATACGCCGCCTTCCAACGACGAGACCGGGCGGGTCTTCGTCGAGTTGAAGGCCAATGCCAAGGGCGCCGTCACCTCCACCACGCTGCGCATTTCCGGCGGCGAGATCGCCGGCAAGACGGTTGCGGAAATCTTCGCAGCCAAGGGATTTCTGAAGGAAACCCCGGAATTGATCGCCGCCTATGAGGAGACCGAGGCGCGTTATTTCGCATGGCGCGGCCGCTATGGGGCGCAGTTCTCCGGCCGGGGCACCGGCTTTTATACCGACGATCCCAATTCCTCCCACCGCGACACCGACTGGTCGCGCAAGGATGTGGTCGTCTTGTCCTCCGGCGGCGGAGCCGCGCGGCTGGTGAACGACGAAAGCATCCTCACCGCCCGCGCCCTGACCCTTGAGGTCACCGGCGATATCCTCGGCCAATATCTGCGCAAAGCGGCGAAGAGCAATCTTTACGATGCCGAGGAGGAGGTGGAGGAATCGAAGGCGGCGATCCGCCCGGGCCTGTTCAGCCGGATCCCGATCCATCCCTACATCCTCATGTTCCACCTGGACCTGCACCATTATCTGTGGGTGCATGTGGAGGACATGGAGCCCTATGCCTACCAGCCGAACCTGCGGGAAAAGCTGGTTCTGCCCGAAGAACAGACCGACCTCATCGACATCCTGACCGCCGAGATGGACGTGCTCATGGATGATATCGTCGCGGGAAAATCCGGCGGCACCACCGTGCTGTGCGCGGGTCCGCCCGGGGTCGGCAAGACGCTGACCGCAGAGGTTTACGCGGAGATCATCCAGCGCCCGCTTTATCGCGTGCATTCCGGTCAGCTGGGCTTGAACGCCGCGGCCATGGAGAGCGCGCTGAAGGACACGCTGACCCGCGCGCAGCGGTGGGGCGCGGTGATGCTGATCGACGAGGCCGACGTCTATATCAAGCGGCGGGCAGACGACATCGCCATGAATGCCGTGGTTGGCGTGTTCCTGCGGGTACTGGAATATTTCAACGGATTGCTGTTCCTGACCACCAATCGCATCGACGATATCGACGAGGCGATCGTCTCGCGCTGCATCGCTTTGATCAAGTTCCACGCGCCAGACAGCGCCGCGCGGCGCCGGATCTGGGGCGTGATGAGTGATCAATTCGGCCTCTCCCTCGAGACACCGCTGCTTGACGCCCTGGTGGACACATTCCCGACCACCACGGGACGCGACATCAAGGGCCTCGCGAAGCTGGTGGCGAAATATTGCCGCCACAAGCGCGTGCCGCCGACACTCGAAGTGTTCGAGCGTTGCGCGATCTTCCGAGGGATCGACCTCGGCCGCGCGGCCTGAAGCCCCCCTCGTCCCATGGCCGCAAGCGGAGGCCGGGACGCCGGCAAAAGACGTCCGCTTTCGGACGCCGTGCCCTCTGTCGCAAAGCCGACACGCGTCGCAAACCACACAGCCAAAGATCAACAATATTATTGCATTTCAATCTCTTACTGGATGGCACGGGACTTGCTGAAATCATCTCAGACAGGTCCAATCAGTGAGGGCGGACAATGATCAATCTGACGGATAGTGCTGTGAATGCGGTGCGGACGGCCATGACCTCGGCCGCCGAGCCCGCCAGCGGCTTGCGCATCCAGGTCGAGGCGGGCGGCTGCGCCGGCTACAAATACCAGATGGGCCTCGTGGCCGAGGGCGATCCCGATGACACGGTGATCGAGCGCAACGGTGTGAAGGTCTTCGTGGACAACAAGAGCCATGAATATCTGGCCGGC
This sequence comes from Roseixanthobacter finlandensis, assembly GCF_043195105.2. NCBI lineage: Bacteria > Pseudomonadati > Pseudomonadota > Alphaproteobacteria > Hyphomicrobiales > Xanthobacteraceae > Roseixanthobacter > Roseixanthobacter finlandensis. The sequence continues at coordinate 3,330,249 of NZ_CM195536.1, forward strand.
ACCACCATCGACTTCGTGGTGGCCCTGGAAGGGTCGGGCTTCACCTTCGAGAATCCCAACGCCAAGTCCAGCTGCTCCTGCGGCAAATCCTTCGGCTGACCTCGCTGCCTCCTTGCTCCGGCATGCGCTTTGCTCACGGCGCGCGCGCATGCCGGCTTCCGCAGAAATCTTCTCCAGGAGAATGTCATGCTGGCCGAAACCGAGAATGTGCAGGCTCCCCCCGCCGAAGACAGCGAGCGCGTGCGGATCATCAAGGCGGTGATCGAGGACGTGCGCCCGAACCTTCAGCGCGACGGCGGCGATTGCGAGCTGCTGGGTATCGAGGGCAACAAGGTGATGGTCCGGCTCACCGGCGCCTGCGTGTTCTGCAAGCTGGCCAGCATGACGCTGGAGGGCATCCAGTCCAAGGTGGTCGAGCGGCTCGGCGAGCTGGTGCGCATCGTGCCTGTGGCCGGCGCGGCAAAGGCACGGCACTGAAAGAGACATACGGTGCCGATCTATCTCGATAACAATGCGACGACGCGCACGGACCCGGCCGTCGTCGCAGCGATGTTGCCTTATTTCACCGAGCAGTTCGGCAATGCCTCCTCAGTCCACGCCTTCGGCAGCGAGGTCGCAACCGGCCTGAAAGCCGCCCGCAAAGGCCTTCAGGCTTTACTGGGGGCGGCTTTCGACCATGAGATCGTCTTCACCTCGGGCGGCACCGAATCCGACAATACCGCTATCCTGTCCGCGCTCGATACGCAGGAGGGGCGCGACGAGATCGTCACCTCGGCGGTCGAGCATCCCGCGGTGCTTGCACTCCTCGAACATCTGCAGGCGACGCAGGGGGTCAAGGTCCACATCATCGGCGTCGACGCCAGCGGCCGGCTGGACCTCGATGCCTATCGCGACGCGCTCGGGCCGCGCACGGCGCTGGCCTCGGTGATGTGGGCGAATAACGAAACCGGCACCCTGTTTCCTGTGGCGCACCTCGCCGAGCTGGCGCATGCCGCCGGCGCGCTGTTCCATACCGATGCGGTACAGGCGGTCGGCAAGGTTCCCGTCGACCTCCAGGCGACGCAGATCGATATGCTCTCGCTGTCCGGACACAAGCTGCACGGCCCAAAGGGCATCGGCGCGCTCTATGTGCGCAAGGGCACGAAACTCAGCCCCCTGGTGCGCGGCGGCCCGCAGGAGCGGCGGCGGCGCGGCGGCACGGAGAATGTGCCCGGCATCATCGGCCTCGGCAAGGCGGCGGAGCTCGCCCTTGCCCATCTCAAGGCCACACCCGGCGAAGTCGGCACCCTGCGCAACCGCCTGGAAGACAGCGTTGTGCAGCAGATCGGCCATTGCCTGGTGCTGGGCGATCGGGACAACCGCCTGCCCAATACATCCAATGTGGCGTTCGAGCATCTCGAAGGCGAGGCGATCCTCCACCATCTCAACCGCGCCGGCATCGCCGCCTCGCTGGGATCGGCCTGCTCGTCCGGCTCCATGGAACCCTCGCATGTGCTGCGCGCCATGGGCGTGCCGGCAAGCGCCCTGCGCGGCGCCATCCGCTTTTCGTTCTCGCGTGAAAATACGGTCGATGAAGTTGACCGGGTTTTGCAGGTGCTGCCCGAAATCATCACGAAACTCCGGACATTGTCACCCAACTGACAATGAAGCGGCACGTCTACACCGGAATACCCGTCCCCAGTTCACGGAGCTTATTATGAAGATCATGATCCGCCGCTCGCCCGAGACCGGCCTGTCCATCTACGTGCCCAAGAAGGATCTCGAGGAGCCGATCGTCGAGACCGAACACGAGACCCTGTGGGGCGGCTGGATCAAGATCGCGAATGGCTGGGTGCTCGATCTGCCCGAAATGGCCGAAGGCACCACGCTGCCGATCACCATCAACGCGCGCAAGCGTGGCGAAGAAGGTTGAACGTCGATGAACGCCCCGATTCCCCATATCGATTTCGCCAACGCCGTCGATGCTGAGGCGGTGCTGACCAAGGTCGCCGAGCAGATGCGGGCCGGCATGGTCGTGCCCTATCTCGGACCCGGCCTGACAGAGCTGTCCAAGCCCGCCATCCCCATGAATCCGGAGGCATTGGCGGCCTTCTTCGCCACCAAGGTCGCCCTGCCGCGGCGCGCCAAGGGCAATGCCTGGGCGTCCGCCCAGCACATCGAGAGCATGAAGCACCGCTCCACCGTCACCGCGCTGATGAACGAAGCCTTCAGCCCGCCGGTTGAGCCCACCGCTTTGCATCGCTATCTCGCGACCCTGCGCCTGCCGATGATCGTCGACACTTGGTACGACGGCGCCATGCGCACGGCCCTGTCGGAGCGCACCGACTGGGGCGAGGTGCAAGGCATCACCCGCGCCGGCATCGGCGAAGATCGCTGGTATCGCTTCTACGACGCCGCCGGTGTAGAATCCGAGCGTGCCGCAGCCCCCGGCTGGGCGACGCTGCTCTACAAGCCGCATGGCTCCATCGCGCCGGCCAAGAACTTCCTGATTTCCGACGCGGATTATGTGGAGGTCCTGACAGAAATCGACATTCAGACGCCGATTCCGGACGTCGTGAAGGATCGCCGCACGCAGCGCACTTTCCTGTTCATCGGCTGTCGGTTCAACGACCAATTGTTGCGAACCTACGCGCGCCAGATTTCCAAGCGTTCGGGCTCGCAGCATTTTGCGATCGTCGAGCCGCAGGCCCTGTCCAAGAACGAGACGCGCTTCTTCATCTCCCAGGGCCTCACGCCCATCGCCTTGCCGCTGGAGCGCGCCGTGGAGATTCTGCGCGGCTGACCTGGCTGCGCGGCTGACCTGCCTGCCCTTCCGTCTGATGTCCATCGGAGCGCCTTGGCGCTCCGATGTGTTTTTGAGGGGCACCTCCCCCCTAAGGCCGCCGCCCGGCACCCGCGATATCTGTAATCTTTCCAACATACCGTCAAAGCTTTCGTCGGCACGTGTTCGCAAGGCGACAGAGCAGGATTGTCGGCAAGAAATTGATATTGCTCAAATTCAGGTATTTTCAGGCGCTGGCACGCGAGTTGCTCGTATCTCCCCAGGACATTTTTGAATTTGGCCAGCAACGGGGAACGGACATGCACGCATTAGCACAGCACGAAGGCGCATCGGCCGGAAGCGTCGCGAATGTCAGCGAAGTCATGCAGGCGATTGCGGAGCACAAGGGCTGCGGCACATCGGGCGGCAGCGGCAAGGCAAGCTGCGGCTCGGCCGCGGGCCAGGGCGACCTGCCGACGGAAATCTGGGAGAAGGTCAAGAACCATCCCTGCTACAGCGAGGAAGCCCACCACCATTACGCCCGCATGCACGTGGCCGTGGCGCCCGCCTGCAACATCCAGTGCAATTACTGCAATCGCAAATACGACTGCGCCAACGAGTCCCGCCCGGGCGTGGTGAGCGAGAAGCTGACCCCGGAACAGGCCGCCAAGAAGGTGCTCGCGGTCGCCTCCACCATCCCGCAGATGACGGTGCTCGGCATCGCCGGCCCCGGCGATCCGCTCGCCAATCCGGAGAAGACCTTCAAGACCTTCGAGCTGATCTCGAAGACCGCGCCGGACATCAAGCTCTGCCTCTCCACCAACGGGCTTACCCTGCCCGACCACGTGGACACCATCGCCGGCTTCAACGTCGATCACGTCACCATCACCATCAACATGGTGGACCCGGAGATCGGCGCGAAGATCTATCCCTGGGTGTTCTGGAAGCACAAGCGCTACACCGGCGTTGAAGCCGCCAAGCTGCTCACCGACCGTCAGCTGCTGGGCCTGGAAATGCTGACCGAGCGCGGCATCCTGTGCAAGGTCAACTCGGTGATGATCCCGGGCATCAACGACAAGCACCTGGTCGAGGTGAACAAGGCCGTGAAGTCGCGCGGCGCCTTCCTGCACAACATCATGCCCCTCATCTCGGCGCCCGAGCACGGCACCGTGTTCGGCCTCACCGGCCAGCGTGGTCCGACGGCTCAGGAGCTGAAGGCCCTGCAGGACAGCTGCGAGGGCGAGATGAACATGATGCGTCATTGCCGCCAGTGCCGCGCCGATGCGGTCGGGCTGCTAGGCGAGGATCGCAGCGCCGAATTCACCACCGACAAGATCATGGCCATGGAGGTCAATTACGACCTCGACAGCCGCAAGGCCTACCAGGCCATGGTGGAAGAAGAGCGCGTCGCCAAGGTCGCCGCCAAGCAGGAAGAGCTGACGACGCTCGCCGGCGAGCAAAGCGACATCAAGCTGCTGGTGGCGGTCGCGACCAAGGGCTCCGGACTCATCAACGAACATTTCGGCCATGCCAAGGAGTTCCAGGTTTATGAACTCTCCACCGCGGGCGCGAAATTCGTCGGCCACCGGCGCGTCGACCTCTATTGCCAGGGCGGCTATGGCGACGAGGACAGCCTGGAAACAGTGATCCGGGCCATCAACGACTGCCATGCGGTGTTCGTGGCCAAGATCGGCGGTTGCCCGAAGGGCGATTTGCAAAAGGCGGGCATCGATCCCGTGGACCAATACGCCCACGAATTCATCGAGAAGTCGGCCATCGCCTGGTTCAAGGCCTACCTCGACAAGGTGAACAGCGGCGAGATCGAGCATGTCGAGCGCGGTGACGCCGAGATCCGCCAGGGCGCGCTGATCACCGCCGCCTGATCTTTCGAATACCGATGAAGTCTAGGAGCAGACGATGGCCCTGAAGATCATTGCCTCGCAGTGCACGAGTTGCTCAGCCTGCGAGCCGGAATGCCCCAATGTGGCGATCCGGGAGAAGAACGGAACGTTCATCATCGACCCCAAGAAGTGCACCGAGTGCATCGGCCACTTCGATGCACCGCAATGCACCGCGGTATGCCCGGTCGACGACACCTGCGTCATCGACACGTCCTATCCCCGCTACCAAGCTCCGGCCTGAGGCGTCCAGCCATGAATTTCACCATCACCCCGGCGGCTGAAAAATTCGTACGCCTCATGCTGCGCGCAGACGGCGGCGCCACCAGCGGCTTCCGGCTGGCGGTGACGCCCGGCGGATGCTCGGGCCTTTCCGCCGACATCGCGGTCCTGCCCGCGCCTTCGGCCGGCGATGCCATCGTCGAACGCAACGGCGTGCGCTTCTTCCTGCCCGCCGAAAGCCGGCTCCTGTTGGACGGCGTCACCATCGACTTCGCCGACACGCCCGCCCAGACCGGGCTCGTGTTTCGCGATCCAAAGGCCCATTCGTGCAGTTCGCACGGTTGAGCCGAAGCCGCGCGAGGGCGAGGTCCCAGCCATGACGCAGACCACAAGTTTGGACATGGCAGGCCCTGGCCTCGACGATGGCCTGTTGGCGGCAGCCCTCCTTGGTGGAGGGCTGCCGCCAGCGGCCGAGGCGCACCTTAATCAGGCCGGCCATTCCTATCACCAGGACGAGGTCGCGGAACGCCATCTGCGCGAGGCCCAGGCGCTCGCACCTGGGCACGCCGCCGTGCTGATCGGCCTTTATCGCTTTTATTTCTACAAAGGGCGACTTGCGGAGGCGCTCGAGGTGGCGAAACAATGCCTGGAAAAGGCGGCCCGCGAGAACAATCTCGCCCCGCGCTGGCAGGACGTGAGCGCGGGCGACGCCGAGTTCGGCCGCTACGACGCCATGCTGCCCCGCTTCTATCTGTTCACCCTGAAGGGCTACGCCTATCTCCAGATGCGCCTTGGCGCATTGGAAGAAGGGCGCGCGGCCGTCACCAAGTTGATCCAGCTGGACCCCAGCGACAAGATCGGCGCGAAGGTATTGCTCGACGTTCTCGAACGCATTGGGCAAGACGATGATGGATGAAATCGACGAAGCCCGCGATTGGCAGGGCAATGAAATTGATTGCGCCGCCTGTGCGCACCAGGACATGCTCAGCGCTGGCCTCTGTCGGCTGAAGCATGCCTGTGTGCACGACCGCTATGCCCGGCGCATCGATCGTTTCTTCAATTGGAATCCGGGCCTCTCCAACAGCTATATCGCCCATCCCCATTTCGAGGTCCGGGCGATCTCAGCTAAGCACGCGAGCCCGTTCGTGCTCCAGCCGCTGCTGGACGACCCGGAAGAAACCGTGCGCTGGAACGCCGCGCGGCGGCTGCCGAAGCGGCTGATCCTGCGGCTGCGGCACGACCCCCATCGCGAGGTGCGCATCCGCATCGTCTCGCTGCTCGACGACGCCGAGCTGATCCCCATGATGGCGGACCCGGATTATTACGTGCGCCTGGTCATCGCCCGGCGCGTCGCGGCGCCGCTGCTGGCGCGCATGATCGACGACCCGGAGGTGGAAGTCCGCAGGATTGTCGCGCAACGCCTGCCGCGCGACTGGTTGCTGCAGATGGTGGACGATGCCGACGCGGCGGTCCGGCTGGAGATTGCGCAACGCCTCTCGCCGGATCTCCTGGCCCGCCTGCGACACGATCCCGATTGGCGTGTGCGCTACGAGGTGGCGCGCCAGATCGCGGTTGAAGACATCGCCGAGCTCGCCGACGACGCGGATGCGTTCGTCCAGGACATGGCGCGCTCACGCAGATTGAACAGCCAAGGTCGATCAATGGAGCATCCGCGATGAGCAATATTGTTCGCGATAGCGACGTCGTCGAAATTACCGCCCCTCCATATTTTTCCTTCGGCGAGAAGGTGAAGGCGAAGCGGACCATCCGCAACGATGGCACTTATGCCGGGAAGGAGATCGGCGACATCCTGGCAAAGAAAGGCGAGGAGGGATACGTGGTCAGCATCGGCACCTTCCTCCAGCAATTCTACATTTACGGCGTCGAATTCATGGAAAGCGGCAACCGCGTCGGCATGAAGAAGAAGGAACTGGAGCCGGTTCTTTCCCGCGACGACATGGCGGACATTCCCCTGCCCGGAGGAACCATAGCGTGATCGAGCCCAGGCTTCCGAAATACCAATGGGGACAGCGCGTGAAGGCGACAATCGACCTTCACAACGATGGCTCGTTTCCCGCCGCCCCGCTGGAGGCGCTGCTGGTGGCCACCGGGGCCACCGGCGAAATTGTCCAGGTTGGCACACACACTGAGGCGAACATGCCAATTTATCTCGTCGAATTCGGCGAACACCTGGTGATCGGCTGCCTGGAAGAAGAAATCGTTCCGCTCTAAATCTTGTTCGACAATCTTCGGCTTGCCGAACATTTTGCAACAATTTGCCTGGTCGCAATTATCGCACGCATACCGCTGCGCGTTCCTGCAGAGACTGCACGAGAGCATGAGCTGGGCCATGAATTCGGCGACATTAAAATTTCCGCCGACACCCGTGTCGGCGCACCCGAACGAGCTGGATCGACGGCGCATCGCGCGCGGCATCAAGGCGCGGCGGCGTTACCGCTACGTGGAGCCGAGCGTTGTGGATGTCGACGGCGGCTATCGCATCTCCAGTCCTTGCTGCTCGCGGAACATCGACGCCGCGGGCGGAATCATCGACGTCGCCCTGCTCCTGTTCGAGCCGGAGAACGCCACCTGGCGTCTGTTCTGGAAAAACCACAAGACCGGTGCTTGGGAGCTTCACAGCGTTCATGTCCGCCTGAGCTCCATCCTCGATCAGCTGAACCTCGATGATGAGCGCACATTCTGGCAATGATTTTGCATAGATAAAATTGTCAGATCTCCAACACAGGATCATGAACATGGCGTTGAAAGCGGACGACTTGACGCAGATCGACCAGATACTTTCAGCCGTGGACGCGGATGCGGGCGTATTCGCGGATTTGCGCAAGCGGTTTCCGCATTTGTCCTGGACCCGGTGCGATGCGTCGGATGTGACTGAAACCCCGTTCCGAATCTATCCGAAGTTCGAGGTCCACCTGCTGGATGCCGCCGATCATTGCGTGCTGATCACGACGGACCCGGAACGCGCCACCGGCATCGTGCTCGCAGCCCGAAAGACGATGCCATGACCGAGGCCGCCCTTTCCGAAGAACGCGACGACGTCGCCGCCGCCGGTGAAGATGAGGTGGAGCTGATTCCGCTCTCCGATCCGGATATTACGCTGGCCGAGATCGAAGCGGTGGACGCCGCCATGCGGGCGCCGCGCCTTTCCGCCGGCCCGGGCGTGACCGCCTTCGAGGATGCCTTCGCCGCCTATCTCGGCCGCAAATATGCGCTCGCGGTTCCAAGCGGCACGATCGGCCTGTTGCTTGCGCTGAAGGCCGCGGGCATCGGGCCGGGCGACGAGGTGATCGCCTCGTCCTATTCCTTCCGCGAGACCGCCCACGCCGTCAGCCTCGCCGGCGCCCGCCCGGTATTCGCGGACATCGATTATTGGGCCGGGACGCTCGCGCCGGAAAAGGCCGAGGCGAAGATCACGCCGCACACGCGCGCCATTATCGCCGCCAACACCAATGGCCACCCCGCCGCCTGGGAAGGCCTGCGTGCACTCGCGCAGCGCCATGGCCTTGTCCTGCTGGAAGATTCCACAGAGGCCATCGGCTCGCGTTATCAGGGCAAGCTGGTGGGCACCTTCGGCGACATGTCGGTGTTCGATTTCGCCCAGCCCTCCGCCCTCACCTGCGGCGAAGGCGGGATGCTGGTGACCGACGATATCGATCTTGCGGTGACCGTGCGCCGGCATCGCGCGCACGGGTTGGAAGAGCGCGGCTCCGTGGTGGTGAGCGGCTCGGCGCCCTATCAGGCGAACATGAGCGACATTTCCGCCGCGCTCGGCCTTGCCCAGTTGAAACGCATCGACGAGATCCTGGAACGGCGGCGGCTGATCGAGCACTTGTATTACAAGCATGTCGCGTCGTTCGAGGGCATCAAGGATCCCTATGTGGGGCCGGATGTTACCGAGGTGAACTGGTTCCTCTATCTGGTGCATCTCGGAAACCGCTTTTCGCGCTCCAGCCGCGACGCCATTGTCGAAGACTTGCGGGTCGAGGATGTGGAGGCGGCCGGATACTGCAATCCGCTTCATATGCAGCGTCATTATCTGGACATGGGGTATCGCCGCGGCGACCTGCTGGTGACTGAAAAGCTCGCCGACCGGGCCGTGGCCCTGCCGTTCCACACCCATCTCACCGAAGATCAGATCGAATTCATCGTGGCCACGATGAAGGATGCATCCATCAATGTGGGCGCCGGCGCGGCGATCTACTGAAATTCTGGTGGGGACTCGTAGATTTCAATATCGCAAAATCAAGCCTAGGAGAAGAAAATGACCACGCTTACCGTTATGCCCTCCGGCAAGTCTTTCGATGTCGCGGAAGGTTCCAGCCTGCTGGCGGCGATGCTCGGCGCGGAGATCGGCATCGCGCACAAATGCGAAGGCAAGGCGAGCTGCGGCAGCTGCCATATCTTCGTGCTGGAAGGCCGCAAAGGCCTGTCCAAGATCGCCCGCGAGGAGAATGAGAAGCTCGATGCCATCGTCGGTGTCAGCTCCAAGTCGCGCCTTGCCTGCCAGGCGAAGGTGCTCGGCACCGAAAACATCAAGATCGAGCTGCTCGGCTTCGATTCCTGACCGGCAAGGAGGAAAAAATGGAAATCGTCATTATCCATGCTCGCTTCGTGCCGAACGGTTCGGTGGTCGAGATCAGCGAACGCCCGGCCGGTCTCACCCCGCAGGACTGGTTCAACCTGCTCAGCGACCGCGCCGGCGATGTCTACCAGGCATTCTCGGGCGGACGCGGGGTGTTCCGCATCGAGAAGGCAAAGCTTGAGACCCTCAAGGCGGAAGCAATCTCAAGCGCGGCCTGACGGCAGGACTTAGCCCTCGCACATGTCTGCCAAGCGATAAAGGCTGGTCCCTGAAGGGATCAGCCTTCGCATGTAAACATGCCCGCTTTGCGATGATTGCGCCCTGACGGCGCGGGGCGGGGCGGATAGATACATCATCCGCCCACACAGGCCCAAGATCAGCGGCTCATTTGAGAAACTGGCCCTGGAACAAGGCCATCTTCTCCGCCGTATCAAGACCACTCTGCACCGGCCAGCGATGGTCGAAGAAGAAGGTCTTCACGTCCCGGGTCATGTCCTTGCCATGGATGTACCAACGCTCGACCCCATCCGGCCCGATAATCGCCGGACCGTCCGCGCGGTGCACCACGTCCCCATCGAGCCAGAGCTTCGTATCGCCGTAGAGATAAATTCCGGCCTTGCGGGACATGTCGTCCTGATTGCGTTCTTCCACGACAAACATCTGGCTCATGACGATCCCTTAAAGCGTTGCGTTCGCCCCGCTCTCGCGATGCAAGATCCGTGCGCGGCTCATCTCCGACACACCTCATTCCCCGCGTGCTTCATGCCGCCCCAACGGCGGCCCCATGCCCGAGCGCCGCGGTGTTGTACCCTTCCTCGCGCAGCACCCGCTGGACGGCGGGCCGGGCGAGCATCCGCCGGTAATGGGCGAGGAGATTTTCCGGCAAAGCGATGCCGGTCTTCTCGGCCCAGAATTCCACATAGAACAGCACCGGATCGGCAGCCGAGAAGGCCCCCGCCAGATAAGGCCCTGGGCCGATCGCCGCGTTCAGCACCTCGAAGCCCTTGCACACGATGTCCCGGCCGAGTTGGCGCACGCGCTCGTGCTCCGCGACCTCACGAGCGAAGGTGGATGTCGCGAAGATGCGCGCGAACCCCTGGCCGTGGATCGTTCCCACCACATAGGCCATGGCTTCCACGAGCCGCGTCTGAAGCTCCACATCTTCCGGCCAGAGCTTCGCACGCGGCCGGCTGCGCGCCAGCCAATAGGCGATGGCCTGGACCTCGGTGAGCGAAGAGCCATCCGCGCGCACAAGGGTCGGAATTGTCGATTTTGGGTTGATCGCGACATAGTCCGGTTTGAAATGATCGCCGGCGGGCAGGTTCACGATCGTGACCTCGAACACCTCCTCCAGTTCCTCCAGCAGGATGTGAATGCCCGTGGAGCAAGATCCCGGCGTCATATAGAACTTCATCAGGGCCATGGTTCGTCCTCGCCATGTCGGGAAACGGGCAGACCCGCGCCTGCGGGCGTCTCGCGGCATGCTTCATGCAAATATCGGGGCATTCCCCCGTGCAGGAGCCACTTGTGCGGGACATGTGACCGGGAGCGTCGCGTTTGCGACAGAAACCAGTATGGCCCTCGACCTGAAAACACCCTGGACCACGGCCGATGTCAGCGCCTTGCTGGCCTCGGTCGCCGATGACCGCAGTTGGCGCCTGGAGGTCTCCTCGGAAGGCATCGCACGGCTCAACGATCTCACCGTGGTGCCCGATGCGGCTTATGAAGACCAATTGCACTGCTTCTTCGAAATCTGGGACGAAGGCACCGATTTCGTCGGGCCCGGCGCAGCATCGGACAGCGCCTTGTGCCGCAAGCTGGAACGCCTTTTGCGCGACAATTATCCGGTGCTTCAGGGTGCGCGCACCCTGTCCGCGATCTGACGCACGGCGTCTGCGGCCACGCCGTCGCGAAGGGATGCAGGGGCTTGCCGATGTCTCCAGGGGAAATCCAGGTTTTCGTTATTTGCGCGGCGTCGAGCATCGCGCCCGGCGGGGTGAAATCGTTCCGCCTGTCCCGCGTCGTCGAAACCGGGGAGAACCGCGAGACCCGCCCCTTTCCCATCTTCATCGTGCGTACGCTCACCAATGATTATTTCGGCTATTCGAACGTCTGCCCGCACGAAGGTCGCTGGCTGAATATCGGCTCGGGTGAATTCTTCACGCCCGATGGGGAATTCCTGCGGTGCGGGCGGCACGGCGCGACCTTTGAAATCGATACCGGGGCCTGCGTGAAGGGACCCTGCAAAGGCAAGAATCTGGAGCCCCTCGCTTTGGCCGTAGTCGATGGGGAGGTGTGCGTATGCGGCATCGAGCTGGTGGAAGACGACGGCTTTCCCGATCCCTTCAGCGACCTCGATGAAACCATGGAAATCATGATCCACCCGGAATGACGGGCGGCGGGAGAATACGCATATGGCGGAGCCGGCCGAAGAGCATTGCCGCTTCTTTGTCTCCTATACCGGGGTGAAACTGCCCTTCACCCTGGTCAACGCAATCGAGGCGGATGCGCTGTCCAACCGCAACACGTTCATCCGCGCCTATTTCGATCCGGCTGGCGTGCTGCGCGGCTTCGACAAGGTGGTCTACGGCGAAGTGGAACTCTCCCATCGCTATGCCTACCACCCCAACGGCCGGTTGAAGCGCGCCGAGATCGTGATGCTGGACGAGGAGCCGGCGGCCCTGAGCTTCGACGAGACCGGCGCGCCGCGTCCGGGCGCGGACCTGGTGCCGGAAACGGATCTGGCGGCGGAAAATGAGGGATGCGGATCATCATGACTGTCGCACAATTGCTCGATGCGCTCATGCAGATGCCGAAGGACGCGGTGGTCCTGATGGAGACCGACGGCGGCCTCTCGCGCGTCGACGCGCTGGATTTCGTGGAAGACCATGGCCCCGGCGCTCCGGCGGAGGTCATCTTGCTTCCGAGCATGGATGAATAGAGCCAAGCGGGCGCAGCTGACGCCCCCGCGATGAAGATGCGACGTCTTTATGTCGGGCTTCCTTCACGCTGAACTCGGAACAAGGGACGAATTGGGGGAAATTCCTGCGGTTTCCCACGCTCCACGGCGATGGCGAGCAAATTGCTTTGCCCTGAGCAGAGAAGATCTTCGGCAAGGGAAGCGGCGGAGCCATGAACCATCTGTCGGGCGAAACCAGTCCTTACCTGCTCCAGCACAAGGACAATCCGGTCCACTGGCAGGTGTGGGGCGAGGAGGCGCTTGCCGCTGCGCAGGCGGCAGACAAGCCGATTCTGCTCTCCATCGGCTATGCCGCGTGCCATTGGTGCCATGTCATGGCGGCGGAAAGCTTCGAGAATGCCGAAACCGCCGCCCTGGTGAACGATCTGTTCGTTCCCATCAAGGTGGACCGGGAGGAACGGCCGGACCTCGACCTCATCTATCAGAACGCCCTCACCCTGCTCGGACAGCGCGGCGGCTGGCCGCTGACCATGTTCCTGACCCCGAAGGGCGAGCCGTTCTGGGGCGGCACCTATTATCCGCCCGAAAGCCGCCATGGCCGTCCGGCGTTTCGCGACATGCTCAGCCGCGCGGCGCAGGTCTATTCCGGCCAAAAGGAGACGGTGGAGAAGAACACGCAAGTGCTGCGCGCGGGCCTCGCCCGCTTGTCCGAGCCACCGCCGGACAATCTGCTCACCCCCGACATATTGGACGAGATCTGCCTTAAGTTCTCGGACCTCATCGACGAGGTGGACGGCGGCATCGGGCAGGCGCCGAAATTCCCCCAATCCCCCGTGCTCGCGCTTCTGTGGCGCGGCTATAAGCGCACCGGCAAGGCCAAGCTGCGCGACGGCGTGCTGCTGACGCTGGATCGCATGTCGCAAGGCGGCATCTACGACCATCTCGGCGGCGGCTATTCGCGCTATTCCACCGACAATGCCTGGCTCGTCCCGCATTTCGAAAAGATGCTCTACGACAACGCCCAATTGGTCGAGCTGCTGACCTGGGCCTGGCAGGAAACGGGCAATCCCCTGTATGCCGAGCGGATCACGGAAACCGTCGCCTGGATGCTGCGCGAGATGCGCGTGGACGGCGGTGCGTTCGCCGCCGCCCTCGATGCCGACAGCGAGCATGAGGAAGGAAAATTCTACGTCTGGACCGCAGCCGAGGTCGAGCGCGTGCTGGGTCCGGAGGCCGCGCTTTTCAAGGCCCATTATGACGTGCACCGGATCGGCAATTGGGAGGGGCGCAGCATCCTCAACCGCTCCGAGAAGCCGGACCTTGCCGATCCTGCCACAGAATCCCGCCTCGCCGCCGCGCGTGAAAAGCTGCTCGCGGCGCGCGACGGCCGCGTGCGTCCGGGCCGCGACCACAAGGTCCTGGCCGATTGGAACGGCCTTGCCATCAGCGCGCTTTGCCTCGCCGGCGGCGCCTTGGGCCGGGAAGATTGGATCGAGGCGGCGGGACAGGCGTTCTCCTTCATCCTGGCGCAGATGACCAACGCACGGGGCCGTCTGCACCATTCCTGGTGCGCGGGGCGAACCCATCCCGGCCTGCTGGATGATTATGCCGCCATGAGCCGGGCCGCCCTGACGCTCTACCAGACGCGTTCGGATCCCTATTATCTTGCCTGCGCGGAAACCTGGGTGGAGCATCTGGAAGCCCAGTTCCGCGACAAAGAGCGTGGCGGTTATTTCCTCACGCCCCAGGATGCGCCCGGTCTCATCGCGCGCATCCGCAACGCGTTCGACCATGCGACCTCCTCGGGCAACGGGATGATGGTGGAGGTGTTCTCCACCCTCTTCCTGCTGACAGGAAAGGGGGAATATCGCGCCCGCGCGGAACGGCAGATTGGCGCCTTCGCCGGCGAGGTGGCGCGCAATGCGATACCGCTTGCAGCCTTCCTCAGCGGCCTCGATGCCTTCGCCAACAGCGTGCAGATCGTCATCCGCGCCGGCACTGGAGAGCGGGAATTGCTGGATGCCGTTCAAGCCTGCTGCATCCCAAACCGGGTGCTGCGGGTGCTGGGCGCGGGCGAGCAAACCCCGCTCGGTCATCCCGCGCACGGCAAGGAGAGCATTTCGGGCAAGGCCACCGCCTATGTCTGCATCGGCGATACCTGCTCGCTGCCGGTCACCGATCCGGAACTCTTGCAACTCGCCCTTTCGGGCCGGCAGGCACCGCCCGTGGGCCAAAATCTGGAGGTGAGCCATGTCTGACGTGGCGGTCCAACTCTCTATGTTCGAACGCATCGGCGGTGCGACCACCATCGATCGCCTGGTGGAAGCTTTCTATCGCCGGATGGACACATTGGAGCAGGCCCAGGAGATCCGTGCCATGCATGCGCCGGATCTTTCGGCCACAAAGACTCTGCTCAAGCGCTATCTGTGCGAATGGACGGGCGGGCCGAAGCTCTATTCCGTGGAAAAGGGCCATCCGCGCCTGCGCCAGCGCCACATGGGCTTCAAGATCGGCAATGCGGAGCGCGACGCTTGGCTGGCGTGCATGCGCGGCGCGCTGGAGGAGACCGTCGACGACGAGGCCGCCCGACGGGAGATCGACGACGCGCTCGCCAAGCTTGCCGACTGGATGCGCAACCAGGCCGACAATCCGCACGATTCCGGCCACGCTCGCCCGTAAAGGCGGGGGTGCGTCTTACAGCGGAACGCCGAAGAATTCCTCGTCCGCCCCGCCCCAGGCCTTGTGCAAGGCCAGGGCGTTGCGCCAGCGGGCCAGCTCGGTTTCATCGGCCGAGCGATGGGTGATCTTGCCGTCCGGCCGCTCCGCCAGCAGATAGGCCTTGGCGTTACGCAGGAAGCGCTGAAGGTCCTTAGTGTCGACGGGCCGCACCACGCAGCGCGGCGCCTCGTCGATAAGGATGGTGGTCGGCATCATGACACGTCTCCCATCATGGCAAGCCTTCCCTCATACCCCGTCACGCGCGGCTGCCCCGCGCTGCCAGGCGTGGGTCAGAATCCCTCGTCCCGCTGCCCCCAGGGGTGCGACCCCGGCACCAGCTCCGCTTTGATCCCTGCTTTCGCGATGTCGGCAAGCGAGCGATAGAAAGTGGCCTCGTGGATCAGCGTGCCGCCCTTGGTGGTGATGGCCACGTAGCGCGCCACCGGATCGCTTTCGCAGACATATCCGCCGCCCGGATCCCGCGTTTCGCGTACATTCCCGTTCCAGTCCACGAAGAAGCCCTCAAGCGACATCTATTCCTCCATTTAAAAGAATTTCGGTTTCCCGGCCGGCTATGATTCCGCGTCCGCGTCCTCGGATGCGAGTTGCTTCAAGGCGGTCTCGACGATGTCTCGGCACGCGAGCAGGCACAGATATTCGCTTGTCTCGATCATCACCGGTTCCGCAGTGCGCGGCTCGTCCCCAGAAGGACGGGCCGCCGCAGCAGCGTCGAACAACACCTTTTCGAGCTGATAAATTCGCTCGCTGGCCCGCTCGAGATACGGCACCGGATTGCCGCGGACATTGGCCTCGTGCAGGGCGCTCAAGCTCAGCAGGGTGCGCAGGCGGCGGGCCGCCGTGCGCTTTTCCGCCCCGAAATCAGCCTTGATGATGCTCATCATCACCTCCGCGCCGCGTGCCCCGGGTCCGCTCAATCCAGGGGCGGGCCGAGATCGTCGTCAGCGCTCTTCTTGGTCTTTTTCTTTTCCACCTTGGCCTGCGCATAATTGCCCGAATTCTTCAGCGCGATCGGCGCCTGACCTTCGACGAACTGCGAAATCCAGAACAAGGTCCGCTCCAGAGCCTGCCCGGCCGAGGCGGCGTGATAGCTGCCCCGCTCATCGCAATTGAAGCCGTGGGTCGCGCCGGGATAGGTGAAGGCGCTGACATTGGGATGGGAGGCGCGGAACTGCTCCACCTGCTCGATCGGGATCAGCGGATCATTCTCGGCGAAATGCAGCAAGGTCGGCACCTTGCGCTTCTCGCCCTGGGTTTCGACAATGCCGGGGCCGTAATAGGAGACCACGCAGGCGATACCCGAAACCGCGTTCGCGGCCGCATAGGCGATGTTGCCTCCGCAGGAATAGCCGATGATGGCGACCTTCCCGGCCTCCTTCACGGCATCGACGCTGGCTTGGATATCGGCGAGCGCCTTCGCATCGTCCAATCGCTCCAGCACCGCGAGTCCGGCGGAAAAGCCCTCCTCGTCATAGCTCAGCGCCACGCCGGCCTGGACACGGTCGAACAGCGACGGCGCGATGGCCACATAGCCTTTGGCCGCGAAGGCGTCGGCGATCTTTTGGATGTGCGGATTGACGCCGAACAATTCATGGAGAATGACGACAGCCCCCTTGGGTTCTTCCACAGGGTCGGCCCGGTACGCCGAAAAGGCATGTCCGTCGGAAGCAACAAGCTCGATCATGGCATCCTCAATTCTTGCCCGTCGATGACTGACGAGGGGCATTGCGTGCTTGATCCGCCCAGCCTCGGTCATTCGGACGGCGGAGAAGGTGCCAGGCTCGCGCCCGGAATTTTCAATTCTTACTTCTTTGGTTTTTTGAGGACGCGCTAAAGCAACCCCAGTTCGAGTTGCACGTCTTCCGACATGCGGGAATTATCCCAGGGCGGATCGAACACAAGCTTGATCGTGGCCCCGGATATGCCCTCGACGCCGACCACCGCTTTCTCCACCCAGCTCAGCAATTCGCCGGCCACCGGGCAGCCCGGGGCAGTCAAGGTCATGTCGATCTCCACATGGCCGCCCGTCATGGGTTCAATGCGGTAGATGAGCCCGAGATCATAGACGTTCACGGGAATCTCCGGATCATGCACGGTGCGGATGGCGGCGATGATCGCCTCCATCAATGCTTCGTCCACACCGGCCGTGGACCCTGCCTCGTGCGTCGCATGGGATGCGCCGCGATCCTCGAGCTGTGTCATCTGCCTGCCACCCTCTCGCCAACGGGCTGCCCTGTTGGAATTGCGACCTTGGCGGCAATGAGACATGGCGGTGAACCGACACGGCTCCAGCGCGGCACAAGCAGAGCACCGTGATCCGCCAGTTTGCGGAGCGTATTCGCGGGTGTTCCGAAGGTTTTCACCAAGCTCATGACGAATTTCAGTCCCAATCCGCCCCTGCCGGGCGGCCTATGGGACAGGACGTGCAAGCGCGATGCCATGCCCGCGTCAGGCAATGCCCTGCGCCAGCGCCTCAATCACCGTCCAGCCGACGGCGCCCGTCGGGTCCAGCTGGCGCAGGGCCGCAAGGATTTCCTCGGCGCGCGCCGGCTGGTTCTGCCGCAGATGGATGAAGGCGAGCGCCTTCAGCGTATAGAGCGCGAACCGGCCGGCGCCCTCGGGCAGGTTCTGCTGGGGCCGCCATCGGCGCCAGTCGGCATCCCATCCCGCCTGCCGCGCCGCCTCGCGCAATCCGATCTCGGCCACGGCCTGGGCCTCGTCCAGGTTTCCTTGATAGGTGTGGATCTTGTAGAGGCAGAAATAGATCGGCAATTCGCCGGGCGCCGCCGCAAGAGCCTGGCGGAACAGGCCATCGGCCCGCGCATGATCCTGCCGATACGCGGCGACGCCCTGCTGGAGCAGGGCATTGATCTCCGCCGGCAGGTCGCCGAAATTGATGGGGTCGGGGTCTCGGAAAAGCTCGATCATCGGCGGCTCGCTCAAGCGGACGTGACCGGATCGCCCAGCCGATGCCCGCACAGGTTCCTCCCTCCAAGCAAGAGCCGGGCCGTCGCCGAACCATGCCGGCCCTTGATTTGGACGCCGCGTGCCCCTGTCGGCAATGCGACATGGCCCACACATTCTGTCCGCCGCGCGCCAGAGCCGCTTCGCTACTCGGCCGGAAATCGAAGTATTTCTGGGCCCGCCTCAGGTTTCGCGCGGGTGGTTTGAACCTTGCAGAGGCAAGGCGGTGACATCTGGAGAGCGACGACGATGGCAATGGTCGGGTCCGACATCGAGCGCCTCATCAAGGAGGCATTTCCCGAAGCGCAGGTCATCATCGTTGACCTCGCGGGCGACGGCGATCATTTCGCCGCCCGCGTGACGAGCGAGACCTTCCGGGGAAAGAGCCGGGTGCAGCAACACAAGATGGTCTACGACGCGCTTCAGGGGCATATGGGCGGAACGCTGCATGCGCTCGCCCTCGAAACCATCGTGCCCGCCTGACGCGCCTGCAGGGCGGTTCAATTCATCTGATCGTGAAGGGGAAAAGTGATGGCAAGTTCCACCGCAGAGCGCATCGCCGGCATCGTCGCCGCAAACGATGTGGTGCTTTTCATGAAGGGCATTCCGGCCGCGCCCCAATGCGGCTTCTCGGCCACCGTGGTACAGATCCTCGCGCGGCTTGAAGTGCCGTTCGAGAGCGTGGACGTGC
This sequence comes from Roseixanthobacter finlandensis, assembly GCF_043195105.2. Lineage (NCBI taxonomy): Bacteria > Pseudomonadati > Pseudomonadota > Alphaproteobacteria > Hyphomicrobiales > Xanthobacteraceae > Roseixanthobacter > Roseixanthobacter finlandensis. The sequence continues at coordinate 3,349,044 of NZ_CM195536.1, forward strand.
TGGCGGATTTCGAGATCCGCGAAGGCATCAAGGCCTTCTCCAGCTGGCCGACGATCCCCCAGCTCTACGTCAAGGGCGAGTTCATCGGCGGCTGCGACATCGTCCGCGAAATGTTCCAGGCCGGCGAACTTTCCACGGTTCTGACCGAAAAGGGCGTGGCCGTCGCCGCGCTCTGAGGGCATACGGGTTTGCGCCCCGCCGCGTCCACGCGGCGGGGCGCAAACCGTTCCAAAGACTCATGCCACCACAGCCTGCCTCCGGCTCACCCGGCGCAGCAGGGTGAGGCATTCGACATTTCCCGCAAGATCCAGCGCCGTGAAGCCGTCCAGGGTCTCGGGGCGGATATCCGCCCCGCGCTCCAGCAGGCGCGCCACCACATCGGCGAGCCCGGCGGACGAGGCATACATCAGCGCGGTGGCGCCATTGTCGTTGGCGGTGTCGAGATCGATCCCGCCCTCCACCAGCAGGTCGATCATGTCGAAGTGCCGACCGACGCAGGCGAGCCAGAGGGCGGTGTTGCCGTCGGCATTGCGGGCATTGAGCCGCGCCCCCGCTGCGATCAGCGCCCCCGCCATGGCCAGTGCACCCGTGTGGGCCGCTTTCATAAGGGGAGTCGTGCCATTGGCGATGGCGCCTTCCACCGCGCCGGGCGCAAATCCTTGCGCCTGGAGCCATGCGTCCAGCACGGCCGGAAGCGCTGGTGCGCCGGCCGGACGCCGCCGCCACGCCTCGAACCCGCCGTCGAGGCTATAGATCTGCGAGAAGCCGAAATCGGAGAAGGCCTGCGCATATTCCTGACTGGCATTGCCGTGATAGCAATAAATCAGGATCGGCTGATCTTTCGGTGTGCCGGCGAGCGTCGGGCCGAGATCGGAAAACGAAACCCGCACCGCGCCATCGATCCGGGCCTCCCCAAAGGACGTCGGATCGCGCGTGTCCAGGATCAGCAGATTGCCACCCAGCAGGGCCTCGGCCTCTTCGATGCCGATGCGGCGGAACGGAACGCGCTGTCGCATATCTATCCTCGTGCGGAAAGCATCGGCCGGCCTTCATAGGCGGGCAAGGTGGAGATCCGGTCGTCGCTGAGCGGGCGCCCGACGGTGAAATGGTAAAGGGTCTGGAATTCCAGCGACGCGAGGCCCAGCAGCTCGTGCAGGGCGTCGTCGAAAAAGCAGCCTATGCCGGTGCCGCGCAGCCCCGCGGCCTCCGCTTCCAGATAAAGCACATGGCCCAGTAGGCCGGCTTCCCAATGCAGCTGGCGATACCGCGCGGGATCGGCCCGGATCGGCGCTTCGAATTGTACCAGCATGCTCATGGCAAAACAGCTGTCGCTGGCGATGGCCTGGTGACAGCTGAGGGTGCGCGCGACGCCCCGGCAATCGGTCTGCACCAGACGCACGAGAGGTAGGTGCGCGGGCGCGCCTTCCACCGGCTCCCATGCGAAATCGGCCCGCAATGCCGCCCGCAGCACCGAGCCGGCGGTCTCGCAGCGCGGAAGGGCATAGAGGCCCGGCGCCAACCCCTCAACCCGATGGACGAACAGGACGGGGTGCAGGCCCGGCATACGTTCCCAGATATCCCACGGCGCGGCGGCGCGGGGCAGCAGTGCGTCCAGCATCCTGAAAAAGGCGGCGCGCGGCATTTCAAACCGGCTGTCGAAGCGCTGGGCGCTGCGCCGTCCGATCAGGATCTCGGCCGCCCGCCCTTCGCCGCTGCCAGCCAGGGCGGGAAGCGGGGGCAAAGCCGCGGGTGCGAATGGAGCCGCCGTCGTCCGCGTCGCCCGGCTCACTTCGGCGATGATCGGCCAGCGATACAGCGGGTGCGGGTCCAGCAGGCTCGCGCGGCCCGTCCATTCACCCTCCGCAAGGTCGCGGGGGATGAGGTCTTCGGCATCAAGACGCGGCATCGTGCCCGGCTCGATGGCCACGAGCACGTCCGCGTCTTCCTGTTCCACGCCGGAGAAATCCGCTGGACGGTCGAGCCCCATCAGCGCCGCCAATGTCGCGGCATCGCAGCCTTCCACGACGCGGGCGCTCCAGCCGAGCGCGCCCGCCGCATAGCGCAGCGCGCCGAGGGCGTGGCCGATGTCGAGCTGACAATAGCGGAAGGCGCGCTCACCATATTTCCACGCCTCGCGCCAATGGACGGAACTGAGGCCGATCCACAGACGCGGCGCATCGCCGGGCCGCGTCGGCGCCCGGCAACGCTGCTCCAGCACATGATCGCGGCTGACATAATGATGAACCCCGTCGGCAAGGCCCGCCACTTGGGCGGTGAGCGCATAGACCTCGGTCGGGTGAAGATTGCCGCTGGAGGGATTGCAGCGCAACGCCCAGCGATCCGGCCCCAACTCCTTCCAGGCCGCGAGCCCGAACGACAATTCCAGCAGCAGCGCGAGGCCGTCCGCGTTCAGGATGGCGGGGCGCGGCGGGCCATCGTGGATCTGGGCGAAGCGCGTTTCCAGCTTGTGCGCGGCGAGCGGCAGAGCCACGCGCGGGGCGCCTGCGAACACGCGAAACGGATCCGGCTGGGCATCCCAATCCAATGTTTCCGGCCCCGGCGCATAACGCGCCAGGGTGTGCTTGGTCCGCGCATGATAGGCGAGGACCGTATCGACGGCGCTCAGGGCCTCCGGGGCGGCGATATTCATGCCTCGGCAGCCGGCGGTTCCGGCGCCGGACACCCCCCTGGCGCCTCCGGCCGGGTGCAGCCCTGGACGGCCTTCAGCGCATCCCCATCGCGCAGCCAGGAGGTGACGGGCTCGCGATCGAACCCCGCGCAGCGCGCGGTGCCGCGCTCCACCAGCGGCCGGCGGATCAGCAGCGGATCGGCGATCATCAGCGCCAGCGCGGATACCGCATCCAGCCGTTCCGGCAAGATCTCGCCGGACTTCACCCGCGGCGCCGCGGGGTTGAACCAGTTCGTGACCGGCGTATCGCCGAAGAAGCCGAGCAGGCGCTCGGGCGTCCAGGGCTCGCTCAACAGGTTGCGCGCGTCCACGCGATAGCCCGCGCGCTCCAGCATCGCGATCTGGCGCGCATTGGTGCCGCAGCCCGGCTTTTGAAAGAACACGATCGCGGTCAAGACCGCCCCCTATCGCATGAAGCCGAGCTGTACGATCGGCTGCGCCCCGCCCCGCCCGAGGATCGTGTCCACCTTCTTGCGCACAGCCTCCAGCGTCAGCGGCTTGACCAGCGCGCCATGGGCGCCGGCCTTGATGCCGTCCACCGCCGTGGCTTCCTGCGCCTTTTCGCAGACGATGAGAATGCGCACCCCGGGAAATTTGGCATTGAGATCGTCCACGAGCTTCGTGCCGCGCTCGCTGAGAAAGGAAACGCCGAGCAGCACCACGTCTGGCTTCAGCCAGCCGACGCCTTTCTCATAAGCTTCTTCGGGAGTGGCGAGTTCATGCGTCTCGATTTCATCGTGCAGCATGAATTGCAGGGCGGCGCGCGTGATTTCATCCTGATCGACAACAAACACGCGCCGCTGATCCACGGCCTTTGATGTTTCGACACCAATCTGCATGTCACCCTCGCTGGCGTGTCGCGGTACTCTGCCCGTCCGCGCTCCATAGCGCTCGAAGCAAGTTCCGTTCCGCGCGCGAAACGCAAGTATTGGCGAGGGTTCGCACAGGTTTTGCGGACCGGCGCCGCCCCTGCCCGCTTGTTTCGTTTGTGACAGCGCAGCGCCCGCTGTCCGATTCAAGACACAGCGACCGACAAGCAAAACGCGAGATTTTTCGTTTATAAATCAGCGAATTACTGAATATCGCAATCTGGCACGCGGTTTGCTGAAGAAATCCTGCACGGCGAGTGAGGGCTGAGTGCACGCAGACGCGACGACGAGCGATGCGCTCCTTCCCGTAACCGGCGAGCCTGTTTGTGAGCGAGGAACATTCACGCCCTGCGCGTGGTGGTCATTGGCAATCGGTTCGAAGGAAACCAATCATGTCGTCACTACGACAAATCGCATTTTACGGTAAGGGGGGTATCGGCAAGTCGACCACCTCCCAGAATACGCTGGCGGCCTTGGCCGAGATGGGACATCGCATCCTCATCGTCGGTTGCGATCCCAAGGCGGATTCCACGCGTCTGATCCTGCACGCCAAGGCGCAGGACACCATCCTCAGCCTCGCGGCCGCCGCCGGCAGCGTCGAGGATCTGGAACTCGAAGAAGTGATGAAGGTCGGCTACCGCGACATCCGTTGCGTCGAGTCCGGCGGTCCCGAGCCCGGCGTCGGCTGCGCCGGCCGCGGCGTCATCACCTCCATCAACTTCCTGGAAGAAAACGGCGCCTACGAGGACATCGACTATGTGTCCTACGACGTGCTCGGCGACGTGGTGTGCGGCGGTTTCGCCATGCCCATCCGCGAGAACAAGGCCCAGGAAATCTACATCGTCATGTCCGGCGAGATGATGGCCATGTATGCGGCCAACAACATCTCCAAGGGCATTCTCAAATACGCCAATTCCGGCGGCGTGCGGTTGGGCGGGCTCGTCTGCAACGAGCGCCAGACCGACAAGGAGCTGGAACTGGCGGAAGCCATGGCGAAGAAGCTCGGCACCCACCTGATCTACTTCGTGCCGCGCGACAACATCGTGCAGCACGCCGAGCTGCGCCGCATGACCGTGCTCGAATACGCTCCGGAGTCGGTGCAGGCGGGCCATTACCGCTCGCTGGCGACCAAGATCCATGCGAACGGCGGCAAGGGCATCATCCCGACCCCGATCACCATGGACGAGTTGGAAGACATGCTCATGGAGCACGGCATCATGAAGGCCGTCGACGAGACCGTCGTCGGCAAGACTGCCGCCGAACTGGCCGCGATGTCCGCCTGAGGCCAGAACGTCTTAGCGAATACGATGCCGGCCCACGGGCCGGCATCTCCCCTAAATATCATGAGCCGGCGAAAACAATCGCCGCAACCGGGCCGGAGACAACCACAGGCGGGCTGCACGACGGCCTTTGGAGCGCAACGTGACCCTGACCGCGACACGAGAGGATAGGATCGACCCGGCCCTCAGCTTCCTGCGGCCCCTGTCGCAGCTTGGGAGGGCGCGCGATCAGGCCGAACATCCCGGAATCGCGGCGTACCGTGTGCTCACCGGTGTTACCCCCGACACGGTCGTGGCCGACGAGGACATCGCCTTCGACCGGCACGTGTTGGCGTCGATCCTGGCGGTGGCCGCAATGGAGGGCACGCCGGTCGCGGAACGGGTGGGCCTTACGCCGTGTGAGCTCTCCGAACTCATCGACCAATGGTTTCCGCTGGCGCGCGCGCAAACCGCGACCTGGATCGCGCAGGCCGCAACGCCCGTCGAGGAGGAGGTTGCCATGGTGCGCGACCTCCTGCGCGCCAAATGCTCCTCGCACGGAGACACTGGCCGCTGGCTTGCCGCCATGATCGCCCGCCGGGCCATGGAGCCGAACCATCTTTGGGAAGACCTCGGGCTGCGCGAGCGCGCCGAACTCTCCCGCCTCATCGCCCGTCATTTCGCCCCGCTCGCCGCGCGCAACACCAACAACATGCGCTGGAAGCGACTGTTCTATCGCATGCTGTGCGAAGACGACGGCTTCGTGATGTGTTCCACCCCGGTCTGCACCCAATGCAATGATTTCGCCCTCTGCTTCGGCGACGAGAGCGGCGAAAGCCGGATGGCCGACCGGCGCCGCACGCTGGCCCTCGGGGCCGCATCCGAAGGCGATCTCGCCTCCCCACAACCCTCCTGATCATGGTGCGCCCGATGGAAGACATGCACGCTCACCAGTCCTTTGAACCCGCTGACGCCGACCTGGACCTGGAACTCCGGTTGATGTGGCGGCGGAGCAAGCAGGAAGATCGGAACTGGGTCGATTGCGGCGGCATGCTGCGTCGCGCCGGCCTGCGGCCCACCCGCCAGCGGATCGTGCTCGGCCGCCTGCTGTTCTCCAAGGGCCACCGGCACATCACCGCCGGCATCCTGCACGAAGAGACACAGAAGGCCCGCGTGCCCATGTCTCTCGCCACCGTCTACAACACGCTGAACCATTTCACCGAAGCCGGCCTGCTGCGCCGGATCGGCATCGACGGCGCCACCGCCTTCTACGATACCAACCCGAGCCAGCATCACCATTTCTATATCGAGGACGAGAACATGCTGTGCGACATCCCCGCGGACAGCGTGGTGATCGACCGGCTGCCGGAGATTCCGGAAGGATTTGAAGTGTCCGGTATCGATGTGGTGGTGCGGCTACGCCGCCGGTTGTGAGCGCGGCCGTGTTCGGCCGACACGGCCGGACGGGTCGGCATTGTCGCAAGCCCGACATCGCACGACGTTTTGAAAACTTCTAAAAATCATGGACTTGCGCGACCCTGGCCGAATGGCACGCCGGTTGCCTTTTCAACCCCGGCACCGAGCGCCCCGGCGGGGCGCCGCCACCGCGCCGCGATGGCTCAACACGTGCGAAGGAGACAGCGATGAGCAGTTCCGCAGGATCGGCGAGCAATGCGCCGCGCGTGCTCGAACAATTGAACAAGGCGTCTTCCGCCGAAGATTTCTTCACGCTGCTCGGGGTCGAATATGATCCGCTGGTGGTCAATGTGGCGCGCCTGCACATTCTGCGCCGCATGGGGCAATATCTCGTCAGCGAGGATTTCTCCGGCCTGGGCGAGGAGGCCGTGACGGAGCGCTGCAAGGCGGTGCTCGAACAGGCCTATGCGGACTTCGTCTCCTCCTCCCCCATCGATCAGCGGGTGTTCAAGGTGCTGAAGGATGCGGTCGCGCCGGCCAAGCCGAAGGCCATGGTTCAGCTGAACGTGCTCAAGTAATCGAATCCTCCAATACCGTTTCCACGAGTATCGGCCGGCCACCTCCTCCGCATAAGGGATGGGGCGGCCGTTTGCATATCCATGACCACCAAGGCCGCTCCGGCGCATCGGGTCAAATTGGCGATCCCACACTTGTCGTCCGGTCTCGCCGCCGGGCTGTCGCATTCCCGACGCGTTCGGCCTGCTTTTGTCAGCGCGGAGGGATCGGCGCCGGGCCGCGCACACATCCCGACCAGCAACCATCTGAATTCGATCGACAATTTATTTCTTTTCCCACTTGGTACGACACTTGCGTTTGTCTTCTTCGAGCTGTCAGACATGCTCGGAGCAACCGAATGCACATCGTCGTCTGCATCAAGCAGGTCCCCGACTCGGCGCAGATCCGCGTCCACCCCGTGACGAACACGATCATGCGTCAGGGCGTGCCGACCATCATCAATCCCTACGATCTGTTCGCGCTCGAAGCGGCGCTCGCCCTGCGCGATCAGTTCGGCGGCGAGGTGACCGTCCTCACCATGGGCCCGCCCTCGGCGGAAGACAGCCTGCGCAAGGCGCTCACCTTCGGCGCGGACCGCGCCGTGCTGCTGACCGACCGCTTCTTCGCCGGCGCCGATACGCTCGCCACCACCTATGCGCTAGCGACCGCCGTGCGCAAGATCGGCGAAACCTTCGCCGCGCCCGACCTGATCTTCACCGGCAAGCAGACCATCGACGGCGACACCGCCCAGGTCGGCCCCGGCATCGCCAAGCGGCTCGGGCTGTTGCAACTCACCTATGTGGCGAAGATCAATACGCTGGATCTGGACGCCCGCACGATCGAGGCCGAGCGGCGCTCGGAAGGCGGCGTGCAGGTGCTGAAGACCCGGCTGCCGTGCCTCATCACCATGCTGGAAGCGACCAACGAAATCCGGCGCGGCGGCATGGAAGACGCCCTGCGGGCGGCCCGCGCCACCATCGTGAAATGGAGCGCGCAGGATGCCGGCGTGGAAGACATCACCAAGTGTGGCCTGCGCGGCTCGCCGACCATCGTGAAGCGCGTGTTCGCCCCCCCGCCGCGCGCGGAAAAGGTGGCGATGGTGGACGTATCCAGCCGCCCGCCCGCGGAAGCCCTGATCGAGGACATCTTCAAGCGTCAGCCCAAGCTCGAAGCCGAGCTTGCGACCTTGGCGCGCGGCTATTGAGCGAAGGACGAGGGAACCAAGGCGATGAGCGAACCAACCAAAGCGCCCGCCCCGGCCGCAGGCCGCGCGGCAACCAAGAAGGAGCTCCCCGAGCACTTCAAGGCCTATAAGCATGTGTGGGTGTTCATCGAGCAGGAGCGCGGCGTCGTCCATCCGGTCTCCTGGGAATTGCTGGGCGCGGGCCGCATTCTCGCCGATAAGCTCAAGGTCGAGCTGGCGGCGGTGGTGATCGGTCCCGAGGGCGAGGCCACCCGCAACGCCGCCGCGGAATCCTTCTGCTACGGCGCCGACCTCGCCTATGTGGTGGCGGACGACCTCCTCGCCGATTATCGCAACGAGGCCTATACCAAGGCGCTCACCGATGTGGTGAACACCTATAAGCCGGAAATTCTGCTGCTGGGCGCGACCACGCTCGGCCGCGACCTCGCCGGCTCGGTGGCGACCACGCTGCTCACCGGCCTCACCGCCGACTGCACCGACTTGGACGTGGACACCGACGGCTCGCTCGCCGCGACCCGGCCGACGTTCGGCGGCTCGCTGCTGTGCACCATCTATACCCTCAATTATCGCCCGCAGATGGCGACGATCCGCCCGCGCGTCATGTCCATGCCGGAGCGCGTGGAGAAGATGGCGGGCCGCATCATTTCCCACCCCCTGGGCATGATCGAGGACGACATCGTCACCAAGGTCCTCGCCTTCATGCCGGACCGCGATTCCGCGAAATCCAACCTCGCCTATGCGGACGTGGTGGTGGCGGGCGGGCTCGGCCTGGGCTCGCCGGAGAATTTCCAGCTGGTGCGCCAGCTCGCCGGTGTGCTCGGGGCGGAATATGGCTGCTCGCGCCCGCTGGTGCAGAAGGGTTGGGTTACCTCCGACCGGCAGATCGGCCAGACCGGCAAGACCATCCGGCCGAAGCTCTATATCGCCGCCGGGATTTCCGGCGCGATCCAGCATCGCGTCGGCGTGGAGGGTGCGGACATGATCGTCGCCATTAACACCGACCCCAACGCGCCGATCTTCCAATTCGCCCATGTGGGCATCGTCACCGACGCGATCCGGCTCCTGCCGGCGCTGACCGAGGCCTTTCGTGCCCGCCTGTCGCCCCATTCGCGCGACCGGATCGCAAGCTGAAGGAGGAGCGTGCCATGATCGAGGAAAAATTTGACGCGATCGTCGTTGGCGCGGGCATGGCGGGCAATGCCGCCGCCCTCACCCTCGCCCAGCGTGGATTGAAGGTGCTGCAACTGGAGCGCGGGGAATATTCCGGCTCCAAGAATGTACAGGGCGCCATTCTCTATGCGGATATGCTGGAGAAGCTGATCCCGGAATTCCGCGAGGAAGCACCGCTGGAGCGCCACCTGGTGGAACAGCGCTTCTGGATGATGGACGACCGCTCGCACACCGGCCTTCACTACAAGTCGGACGAGTTCAACGAGGAAAAGCCGAACCGCTACACCATCATCCGCGCCCAGTTCGACAAATGGTTCTCCTCCAAGGTGAAGGAGGCCGGCGCCGTCGTGCTGTGTGAGACCACGGTGACGGAGCTGGTCCAGGATGCCTATGGCAAGGTGATCGGCGTGCGCACCGACCGGAAGGGCGGGCAGATCCATGCCGACGTGGTGGTGCTGGCCGAGGGCGTGAACGGCCTGCTCGGCACGCGCTCCGGCCTGCGCGAGCGTCCCAAGCCCGACAATGTTGCGCTTGCAGTGAAGGAAATGCACTTCCTGCCGCGCGAGACCATCGAGGCGCGCTTCAACCTGAAGGGCGACGAAGGCACGGTGATCGAGGCCGTCGGCACGATTTCCCGCGGCATGACGGGCATGGGCTTCATCTATGCCAACAAGGAATGCGTCTCGCTGGGCATCGGATGCCTGGTGGCGGATTTCCAGAAATCCGGCGAGACGCCCTACGGCCTTCTGGAGCGCTTCAAGAGCCATCCCTCGGTGGCACCGCTGATCGAGGGGTCGGAAGTGAAGGAATATTCCGCCCATCTCATTCCCGAGGGCGGATACAAGGCGATTCCGAAGCTCTATGGCGACGGCTGGGTGGTGGTGGGCGATGCGGCCCAGCTCAACAACGCCATCCATCGCGAAGGCTCGAACCTCGCCATGACCTCGGGCCGCATCGCGGCGGAAGCGATCTTCCAGATCAAGTCGCGACGCGAGCCCATGACGGCGAAGAACCTCGCGCTCTACAAGACGCTTCTGGATGATTCCTTCGTCATCAAGGATCTGAAAAAGTACAAGGACATGCCGGCGCTGATGCATGTCCAGTCGCAGAACTTCTTCCTCACCTATCCCCAGCTCGTCTCGAAAGCGATGCAGAACTTCGTGCGCGTCGATGGCACGCCGAAGATCGAGAAGGAAAAGATGACGCTGCGCTCGTTCGTGGCGGCCCGCTCCTGGGCCGGCCTGTTCGGCGACGCGTTCCGCTTCGCCCGCGCCTGGCGCTGAAGATTGCGGCACGGGGCGGGGGCATTCTGGCCCGCGCCCCATGCCCGGCCTCAAACCGCACCGACACCCTCAAACCTCGGAGTTGGAACGATGAGCGATCCGTCCGTCCGCGTCGAAGACAAGCTGTTCTACAATCGCTATCTGGTGGATGCTGGCCGCGCCCATATCAAGGTGCGTCCCCATACCGTGCCGCCGGCGCCGCTGCTGGCCCTGCTGAAGGCCTGCCCGGCGCGCTGCTATGACCTCACCGAAAGCGGCCAAGTGGAAGTGACCGTGGACGGTTGCGTGGAATGCGGCACCTGCCGCGTCATCGCCGAGCCCACCGGCGATATCGAATGGAGCTATCCGCGCGGTGGCTACGGGGTTCTGTTCAAGTTCGGCTGAAGCGCCTTGGCCCGTCGCGCAGGCATTTAACCGGCCGCACCTGCACGCGGCCGGCGCGGAAGGACATGGACCGTTGCTCCGACGGCTTTGGTTGCAGTCGGGTCAGCGGGTTTCGGCGCCGCTTGTGTCGGCGACAAGATCAGCCGAAATGGGTGATCTTGATCGTGACGTTGCCGAGCGCGCCGCAGTTGAGATTGGCGCCGGTCGGCTGGCGGGACGTCCGTTGCCCCGAGACAGCCAGACATTCAGTGCCGGCTTGAACTCAGGCCGCGTTTGCCTGGCCTCGTGCAAATCCCGGACATACGCCCGCGGTCGCCAGGCGCGGAAGAGGCCTTTGCTGCCGCACCAATCCGCATCGTCCAAATAAAATAATGCAAATTCAGTTCGTTAGGCCGTTCCTCGGATGTCAGGAAACGGGGAGACGCGCCAATTGCGGGCATCTCGCCGGCGCCGCACAGGTCATTCCTGTCATGCTGCATCGCACCACACCCGCCCCCAGCCGGCGGCGCGTCACTGGCTTAAGATAGAGAACTGCAATCAATATACCAAAAACAAACCGGCTCTGCGGACGGAAGCGCGAGTCATAATTGAGCGTTTGCAACATCCCGCCGGTTTTCACAGGGCGCCGACGATAGAGATGTTCTATCGCAACATCCCACAGCTCGCTTGATATGCCGCGACAACGTGCCATTCTTTCTGGAATCGTAACAAGGAAACCGCCTCCAGCGGACCAGGGAAGGGTATTTGCCGATGGTCGGCTACGAATCGTGGAGCGCGGAACGCGCGTCCGAGATCATCTCCTCGCACCGGCATATGGACGGCGCCGCCATGCCCATCCTGCATGCCATTCAGGAGACGTTCGGCTTCGTGCCCGAGCCCGTCGTTCCGATGATCGCGGAAAGCCTGAACCTCTCGCGCGCCGAAGTGCACGGCGTCGTCACCTTCTATCATGATTTTCGCCGTGAGCCGCCGGGCCGCCATGTGATCAAGCTCTGCGCGGCGGAAGCCTGCCAGTCCATGGGCTCGGACAAGCTCGCCGAATATGCCCAGGAACGCCTCGGTGTCGCCATGGGCGAAACCTCGCCCGACGGCCGCGTGACGCTGGAGCCGATCTATTGCCTCGGCCTGTGCGCCTGCGCGCCCTCGGCCGTGATCGACGGCCGCCTTGTGGGCCGCCTCGACCGCGAAACCATTGACGAACTGGTCGCGGAGACCGACCGATGAGCAGCCCCCGCATTTTCGTCCCCAACGACGCCACCGCAATCGCCTGCGGCGCCGACCGCATCGCCCGTAAGCTGCAGGACGCCTTCGCGGCGCGCGGCCTCTCGGTGGAGATCGTGCGCAACGGCTCGCGCGGCCTGTTCTGGCTGGAGCCCCTGCTGGAGGTGGAGACCCCCGCCGGCCGCGTCGGCTATGGCCCGGTGAAGCCGTCCGAGGTGGAAGCCTTGCTGGATGCCGGCCTGCTCGAGGGCGCCGCCCACCCGCTCAATTTGGGGCTGGTGGAAGAGATTCCCTATCTCAAGAAGCAGACCCGCCTCACCTTCGCCCGCTGCGGCATCATCGATCCGCTCTCGCTGGAGGATTACAAGGCCCACGGCGGCTATCGCGGCTTGGCTCGGGCGGCGGAGATCGGGCCGTCCGCGACGGTGGAGGAAGTCTTCCTCTCCGGCCTGCGCGGGCGCGGCGGTGCCGGCTTCCCCACCGGCATCAAATGGCGCACGGTCGCCGCGGCCCCGGCCGACCAGCGCTATATCGTCTGTAATGCGGACGAGGGCGACAGCGGCACCTTCGCCGACCGCCTGATCATGGAAGCCGACCCCTTCTGCCTGATCGAGGGCATGACCATCGCCGGCCTCGCCGTGGGCGCCACGAAGGGCTTCGTCTATTGCCGTTCGGAATATCCGCTGTCGCTGGTGGTGATGGAGAAGGCCATCGCCATCGCCCGCGCCAACGGGCTGCTCGGCAAGAATGTCGCCGGATCGGGATATGATTTCGACATGGAAATGCGCATGGGCGCCGGTGCCTATGTGTGCGGCGAGGAAACTGCGCTGCTGGACAGCCTGGAAGGCAAGCGCGGCGTGGTGCGTGCCAAGCCGCCGCTGCCGGCCCACAAGGGCCTGTTCGGCAAGCCCACCGTCATCAACAATCTGATCTCGCTCGCCACCGTCCCGGTGATCCTGGACAAGGGCGGCCAGTTCTATCGCGACTTCGGAATGGGCCGCTCGCGCGGCACGATGCCGATCCAGCTCGCGGGCAACATCAAGTTCGGCGGCATCTTCGAGACCGCGTTCGGCATCTCGCTCGGCGAATTGGTGAACGACATCGGCGGCGGCACGGCCTCGGGACGTCCGGTGCGCGCGGTGCAGGCGGGCGGCCCGCTCGGCGCCTATATGCCGGTGTCGCAGTTCGACACGCCGTTCGACTATGAAGCCTTCGCGGCCAAGGATGCATTGATCGGCCATGGCGGCATCGTGGTGTTCGACGACACGGTGGACATGGCCCACATGGCGAAGTTCGCCATGGAATTCTGCTCGCACGAGAGCTGCGGCAAGTGCACGCCCTGCCGCATCGGCTCGACGCGCGGCGTGGAGACCCTCGACAAGATCATCAAGGGCGACCGGCGCGACGCCAATCTCGCCATTCTGACCGACCTTTGCCACACGATGAAGCTCGGCTCGCTCTGCGCCCTCGGCGGGTTCACGCCCTATCCCGTGATCAGCGCGCTCACCCATTTCCCGGAAGATTTCGGCGTGTCGCCGAAATTGCCCGCGGCTGCGGAATAGGAGGAACTCAATGTCCCTCGTGCATGAAATCGACTACGGCACGCCCCGGTCCAAGTCCGAGAAGCTGGTTTCGCTCGTCATCGACGGCATGAAGGTGGAAGTGCCGGAAGGCACCTCCATCATGCGCGCCGCGATGGAGATCGGGAACCAGATCCCCAAGCTCTGCGCCACCGACATGCTGGACGCCTTCGGCTCCTGCCGGCTCTGCCTGGTGGAGATCGAGGGCCGCAACGGCACCCCCGCTTCCTGCACCACGCCGGTGGCGGAAGGCATCGTGGTGAAGACCCAGACCGAGCGGCTGAAGCAGATCCGCAAGGGCGTGATGGAGCTCTATATCTCCGACCATCCGCTGGACTGCCTGACCTGCTCCGCCAATGGCGATTGCGAGCTGCAGGACATGGCCGGCGTGGTCGGCCTGCGCGACGTGCGCTACGGCTATGAGGGCGAGAACCACACCAAGCTAGGCAAGGACGAGTCCAACCCCTATTTCACCTACGAACAGTCGAAGTGCATCGTCTGCAACCGCTGCGTGCGCGCCTGCGAGGAAGTGCAGGGTACGTTCGCGCTGACGATTTCCGGCCGCGGCTTCGGTTCGCGCGTGTCGCCGGGCATGAACGAGACCTTCCTTTCGTCCGAGTGCGTGTCGTGCGGCGCCTGCGTGCAGGCCTGCCCCACCGCGACGCTGAACGAAAAAGCCATGTACGACATCGGCACCCCCGAGCATTCGCTGGTGACGACCTGCGCCTATTGCGGTGTCGGCTGCACCTTCAAGGCGGAGATGCGCGGCGACGAGCTGGTGCGCATGGTGCCCTATAAGGACGGCAAGGCGAACCGCGGCCATTCCTGCGTGAAGGGCCGTTTCGCTTATGGCTATGCGACCCACAAGGAACGCATCCTTAAGCCCATGATCCGGTCCTCCATCCACGAGCCGTGGAAGGAAGTCAGCTATGAGGAGGCGATCGCCTACACCGCCTCCGAGTTCAAGCGCATCCAGGAGAAGTACGGCCGCCGCTCGGTGGGCGGCATCACCTCCTCGCGCTGCACCAATGAAGAGACCTATCTGGTCCAGAAGCTGATCCGCGGCGCTTTCGGCAACAACAATGTCGACACCTGCGCCCGCGTCTGCCACTCGCCCACGGGCTATGGCCTCTCCCAGACCTACGGCACCTCCGCCGGCACGCAGGACTTCGATTCCATCGAAGAGACCGACGTGATCCTGGTGATCGGCGCCAACCCGACCGACGGCCACCCGGTGTTCGGCTCGCGCATGAAGAAGCGCTTGCGCGAGGGTGCCAAGCTGATCATCGCCGACCCGCGCAAGATCGACCTCGTCCGCACCCCGCATGTGGAGGCGGACTATCATCTGCCGCTGCGCCCGGGCACGAACGTCGCCTTGGTCACCGCGCTGGCCCATGTGGTGGTCACCGAAGGGCTGATGGACGAAAACTTCATCCGCGAGCGCTGCGACTGGGACGAGTTCCAGGAATGGGCGGCTTTCGTCGCCGATGAGCGCCACAGCCCCGAGGCGGTGGCCAAGTACACTGGCGTCGACCCGCAGGACGTGCGCAAGGCGGCGCGCCTCTATGCCACCGGCGGCAATGCGGCGATCTATTACGGCCTCGGCGTGACCGAGCATTCCCAGGGCTCCACCACCGTGATGGCGATCGCCAATCTCGCCATGGCGACCGGCAATGTCGGCCGCAACGGCGTGGGCGTGAACCCGCTGCGCGGCCAGAACAACGTGCAGGGCGCCTGCGACATGGGCTCCTTCCCCCATGAGCTGTCCGGCTATCGCCACGTCTCCGACGACGCCACCCGCGCCCTGTTCGAGAGCCTGTGGGGCGTGAAGCTGGACGCCGAACCCGGCCTGCGCATCCCCAACATGTTCGACGCCGCCGTCGATGGTACCTTCAAGGGCATGTATGTGCAGGGCGAGGACATTCTTCAGTCCGACCCCGACACGCGCCATGTCTCGGCCGGCCTCGGCGCTCTGGAATGCCTCGTGGTGCAGGACCTGTTCCTCAACGAGACGGCGAACTATGCGCACGTCTTCCTGCCCGGCTGCTCGTTCCTGGAGAAGGACGGTACATTCACCAATGCGGAGCGCCGCATCCAGCGCATCCGCAAGGTGATGGCCCCCAAGAACGGCTATGCCGACTGGGAAGTCACCGTCATGCTGTCCGAGGCGCTGGGCTATCCCATGGACTACAGCCATCCTGGCGAGATCATGGACGAGATCGCCCGCCTCACGCCCACCTTCACGGGCGTCAGCTATAAGAAGCTGGACGAGTTGGGCTCGGTGCAGTGGCCGTGCAATGACAAGGCGCCGGAAGGCACCCCCATCATGCACATCGGCGGCTTCGTGCGCGGCAAGGGCAAGTTCGTGCTCACCGAATACGTGCCCACCGACGAGCGCACCGGCCCGCTATTCCCGCTGCTGCTCACCACCGGCCGCATCCTGTCGCAATACAATGTCGGCGCGCAGACCCGCCGCACGGAGAATGTCGCCTGGCATCCGGAAGACGTGCTGGAGATCCACCCGCACGACGCAGAGAACCGCGGCATCCGCGACGGCGACTTCGTGAAGCTGGAAAGCCGCGCGGGCGGCACCTCCCTGCGCGCGGTGATCAGCGAGCGCATGCAGCCCGGCGTGGTCTACACCACCTTCCACCATCCGGTGACGCAGGCGAACGTGGTGACCACGGACTTCTCCGACTGGGCCACCAATTGCCCGGAATACAAGGTGACGGCCGTGCAGGTCGCCCCCTCCAACGGGCCGAGCGCGTGGCAGGAAGAGTATGAAGAGCTCTCCCGCCAGAGCCGCCGCATCGCCGAAGCGGCGGAGTGAGATGAAGGCCGGCGCCGCGACGCGCCCGCCCCGCCTGGACCCAGGCCCCTCTCCCGCATGCGGGAGAGGGCCGGGAAAGGGGACATCGGGTGTGGGGTTCGGGGCGTTAGCAGCGTCTTGCGCGTTTGCCGGCCTTTCCTTCCTTGCTCTCCGCGACAGCCGGGAAAAGCAGCCCATCGCACGCCCGCACTTGAATGCGGGCGCGTTCGGCACAACCTTGGTGGCAGCAACACCCGGTGGCGCGCATCATGGATGAGACGTCCGAAATCCCCGATTTTCCCGAGCCGGTGCGGCGCGTCAGCCGCGACGTGTGGCGCCTGGATGGCGTCACCGTCTCCGAACGCGCGGTGCCGGAAGAAACGCCGGTCGCCCTCACCTATAATGGCACCACCCATGCCGTGATGATGGCAAGTCCCATCGACATCGCCGATTTCGCCCTCGGCTTCTCCCTCACCGAGGGGATCATCTCCAGCCCGACGGATATCCTCAGCCTCGATGTGATCGCGGTGGAGGATGGCATCGAGGCGCGGATGTGGATCGCCGAGGAGAAGGCGGCCGTGCTCGGCGCCCGCCGTCGCGCCATGGCCGGGCCCACCGGCTGCGGCCTGTGCGGGGTGGAAAGCCTTGCCGAGGCCATCAAGCCCGCCGCGCAGGTCACCGCACGGCCGGTGTTTCCCGCTTCCCTCATATTAGAAGCCATGGCCACGCTGGCGCCCGCACAGACCCTCAACCACGAGACCCGCGCGGTGCATGCCGCCGGCTATTTCGAGCCGGGACGCGGCCTGCTCGCGGTGTGCGAGGATGTCGGCCGCCACAATGCCTTGGACAAGCTGGTGGGCAAGGTGGTGAAGCTCGACGCCGATCCCGCCCGCGGCATGGTTTTGCTCACAAGCCGCGTGTCCATCGAGATGGTGCAGAAGGCCGCCGTGCTGGGCACCCCGCTCATCGCCGCCGTCTCGGCCCCCACATCCCTCGCCATCCGTACCGCGCAGGCGGCCGGCATCACGCTGGCCGCGATCGTGCGCGGCGACGGATTTGAACTCTTCACCCATCCCGAGCGCATCGACCTCGGGTCATCCCCACGGCACGCACATGTCGCATAGCACCAGCACCAACGACCGCCTCGTCTATATGGCGAACCAGATCGCGACCGCCTTTTCCACCCAGCAACATGCGGCGGCGATCGCCTCCACGCGCGAGCACATCCACAAATTCTGGGATCCGCGCATGCGCTCGAAGATTTTCGAGCATCTGGACCATGGCGGCGAAGGCCTCTCCCCCATCGCTAAGGAAGCCCTGGAAGGCCTGCGCGGCACGTCCGTCGCGGCCTGAGCCTCAGGCCGAAGGGTCCCGCGCGGGATCGACCATGGCGCCGGCATTCATCAGGCCGGCAGGGTCGAAAGCGGCCTTCACCCGGCCCATGAGTGCACGGCGGACAGGGTCGCCATAGCGCTCCAGCAGGTCCCGCTTCAGCCGTCCGATACCATATTCGGCGCTGAAACTGCCGCCGAGCGTGGCGGCGATGGCATAAAGCTCATGGGCAAGACCCGCCTCGATGCGGCGGGTGAAGCCGAGCCGGTCCTCGCCCGGCGGCACCACGATATTGTAGTGAATGTTGCCGTCGCCCACATGGCCGTACACCGACAGCATAAGCGCGGGATCATAGGCCGCCACCGCCGCCCCGCCCTGCTCCAGGAACGCATCGAGGGCGGAGATCGGCACCGAGATATCGTGCTTCACCGATCCGCCGGCGTGCTTCTCGCCCTCGGGAACGGTCTCGCGCACCGCCCACATGTCGGCGCGCTGGCGCTCGGACTGGGCGAGCAGCGCATCCTCCACCCACCCCTTCTCCATCAAGGCTTCGAGCGTCCCCATGAGGATCTCGTCCAGCGGCACCCGGTGCGATGAGGCGGAGACCTCCAGCAGCACCGCCCCGCCGCTGCCGGTGGTCAGATTAACCTCGCCCGGCTTCAGCGCCGCCACCAGCGCCACCGAATTGGCGGTGATGAACTCGAACGAGGAGACGAGGTCCGCCGTTTCGCGCCGCACCTGGGCGAGCATCTGCGGCAGCGGCGCGCCCTTGGCCAGTTGCAGCCAGGCGGTGGCGGTCAGCACCTGTTCAGGACACAGCTTCAGCACCACGCCGGTGACGATGCCGAGCGTGCCCTCGCCGCCGATGAACATCTGCTTGAGATCGTAGCCCACATTATTCTTGCGCAGGGCGCGCATGTCGCCGAGCAGGCTGCCGTCGGGCAGCACCGCTTCGAGCCCCAGCACCAGATCGCGCGTCATGCCATAGCGCAGCACGGAAAGGCCGCCGGCATTGGTGCCGATATTGCCGCCGAGCCGGCAGCTGCCCTCCGAACCGAGGCTGAGCGGCAGCATGAGGCCCACGGCTTGAGCCGCCGCCTGCGCATCGGCGAGGATCACGCCCGCGTCGGCGGAGAGGGTGAAGCCGAGCGGGTCCACGGCCCGAATGCGGTTCATGCGCTCCAGGCTCACCACCAATTGGCGGCCGCTTTCGTCCGGCGTCGCCCCGCCCACATAGCTGGTGTTCCCGCCCTGAGGGACGAGGCCGAAGCCGAACTGCGCGGCAAGGCGCACCACGCCTTGCACCTCTTGCGTGGAGCGCGGCCGCAGTACAGCGGGCGTGGTGCCGCGGATCAGCTGGCGATGATCCACCACATAGGGCGCGATGAAATCCGGCGCGGTCATCACGCCGGCTTCACCGAGCAGCGCGCGGAATGCGGCGAGCGCATCACTGGTCATGGGTCCGCCTTTCCGGCTGGTCTTGTCGATCCGCCCTCCCCGAGAGGCGGGCTCAGATCACGTGGGCAGGAGCGAGGGCGCAGGGAACGGTGCCGTTCTCCACCTGGATTGCCGCATGGCCGATCTTGAAGCGCGCCTTCAGCGCGGCGCAGGTCTCCGCGAGGAAGGCATCGTCCAGCGGGGCGCCGGGGCGCACCAGATGAACGGTGAGGGCGGAATCGGTGGTGCTAAGCGCCCAGATGTGCAGGTCATGCACCTCGCTGACACCGGGGCGCGCCGCGAGGAAGGCGGCCACGGCGTCATGGTCGATGCCGCTCGGCACCACATCCATAGCGAGGTTCACGCTGTCGCGCAGCAGGGCCCAGGTGCCGGCGATGATCGCGGCCGCGATGACAAGGCTCACCACCGGATCCAGCCACAGCCAACCGGTCACCGCGATCACCGCCGCCGCGAGAACCACGCCCAGCGACACCGCCGCATCCGCGATCAGATGCACGAAGGCGCCGCGCACGTTCAGGTCATTCTTGCGGTCGGCCATGAACAGCAAAGCGGTGCCGAAATTCACCCCGATGCCGACCAGCGCGACGATCATGACCACACCGGTCTGGATCGGGGCGGGATCGCCGAAGCGTCCGATCGCCTCGATGATGATGCCGCCGGTGCCCAGCAGCAGGATCATGGCATTGGCGAGCGCCGCGAGGATCGAGGAGCGGCCATAGCCGAAGGTGCGGCGCGGGCTCGGCGCGCGGCGCGAGAGCCATGCGGCGCCCCACGCCAGGAGCAGGCCGAGCACGTCGGAAAGATTGTGGCCGGCATCGGCCAGCAAAGCGAGCGAACCCGACAGCAAGCCGAAGACCGCCTCGATGATCACGAAGCCGAAATTGACCGAGGCGCCGATGGCGAACGCCCGCAGCGAGCTCGGCACCGCGTGGGCATGATTGTGCCCGCCATGGCCGTGCCCGGAATGATCGTGGCCCGAATGATCGTGGCCGGAATGACTGCCCTCGGCCTCGCCATGGTCGTGGTCATCATGGCCATGGTCGTCATGCGGCGCGTGGTCGTCATGCGCACTTTCCGCACGCTTCGCCGCCGGCGTGGCATGGGCATGGCCGGTGCCATGGTCGTGGCCGGCATGATTGTGGCTGGCGTGATTGTGGTTTTCGTGCCCGGGTGGGAAGGCGGGTTGGGATGCCCCTTCCGATGCCGCGTCCGGAGCGGGTTTGCCGTCGTGCTGGTCGTGCCCCTGTGCCGCCATGGTGGGCTCCTTGCCGCGATCGCGAAACTGACGGCCGCCTAGATACCATCGCGCGGCATTTCGCGCGCGTCCCGCAGGGGAAAAATCGCGTCGGGCGTCAGCTGAAGAAGCCGAGCACCTCGCGCGCGAAATCCGCCGGCAGCTCGATGGCGGACATATGCCCCGCATCGAGCTTCACCAGCTCCGCGCCAGGGATATGGGCTGCGATCAGCTCGCCCCATTCGGGCGGGGTGGAGCGATCCTGAAGGCCGACGATCACCAGGCAGGGCGTCTTGATGTGCGGCAGGCCATGGCGGAAATCCATGTCGCGCATGGCGCAGCTCGTGCCCATGTAGCCGCCGGGCGCGGTGCGCACGATCATCTCGCGCACTTTCGCGACCTGGTCGGGATGGGCGGCGCGGAATTTCGGCGTGAACCAGCTGTCGATCACGGCATCGGCGATGGGCGCAGTGCCGGCGCGGCGCACGGCCTTGATGCGCCCTTCCCACATGCGATGGGGGCCGGCATGGGCGGTGGTGTTGGCGAGCACGGCGCGCTTCAGGCGCTGCGGGGCGTTGAGCGCCAGCCATTGGCCGAGCATGCCGCCGAGCGAAAGGCCGCAATAATCCACCGGGCCGGAAATGCCGAGACGGTCGAGAATATTGAGCAGATCGCGGCCGAAATCGCCCATGGAATAGACCGCATCCGGCGCGCTGGACTGGCCGTGGCCGCGCGCGTCATAGCGGATGACGCGAAAATGGGGCGTGAGATGGGGCATCAGCGCGTCCCACATCTCCAGCGTGGTGCCCAGCGAATGGGCGAGGACCAGGGGCGGCGCGCCCTCCTTGCCCTCCACCTGAACCCGGAAATGCTCACCTGCAATGTCGAGGATGGACACGTGACCCCCGGTCGGCATTCTGTATACGACGCCGGTTTAAAGCCTTGCCGGCAATTGGCAAGATCGATCGGCGGGAAAGTGCCCGGATCGCGCCGGAAACACCCTCCAGCCGGGCCGGAGGGTGGCAGAACCGATCTCAAGGGATCGGCCGGACAGATCCGCGCAAAAAATCAGTCGAGGTCGGCTTCCAGGATGGCCATCTGGAAATTGTAGGAGAGGTCGCCGTCCTCCTCGTCCTTGAACAGGACGCCGATGAATTCCTCGCCAAGATAGACTTCGGCCGAATCGGTCTTCTTCGGGCGCGCTGTCACCTTGATCTGCGGATTGCCGAACAGGGTGCGCATGTAGCGCTGCACGCGCTCGAGTTCCGTTTTATCCAAGTGTTGTCCTCCAAGGGTCGAATGGCCGCCCGCGGACGGCCACGAAAGCGCGGAATGCGCGTGAAGTCGAAGGGCGGCTCAGATGTCCGCACCGGCGAAAATATTGTCGTCGAACATCTGGTCCATGGCGCGCGAGGGCTCCGCGCAGCCGGCCTCGCCCACCACCTTGGCCGGCACGCCGGCCACCGTGGTCTTGGGCGGCACCGGCTTCAGCACCACCGATCCGGCGGCGACGCGGGCGCAATGGCCGACCTCGATATTGCCCAGCACCTTGGCGCCGGCGCCCAGCAACACGCCGCGGCGGATCTTGGGATGCCGATCGCCGGTCTCCTTGCCCGTGCCGCCCAGCGTGACGCCCTGGAGGATGGAGACGTCATCCTCGATCACCGCCGTCGCGCCGATCACGATGCCGGTGGCATGGTCGAGGAAGATGCCGCGGCCCACCGGCACCGCCGGATGGATGTCCACGGCGAACACCGAGGACGCGCGGCTTTGCAGGTAGAGCGCGAAGTCGCGCTGGCTGTGGGTCCACAGCCAATGGGACAGACGGTGCGTCTGGAGCGCGTGGAAGCCCTTGAAATAAAGCACCGGCTCCAGCGCGCGGGTGGTTGCGGGGTCGCGGTCCACCACCGCCATGATGTCGGCGCGCACCGCCTGGGCGATGGTGCGGTCCTGCGACACGGCCTCATGATAGGCGGCGCGGATCGCCGAGCCGGGAAGCTCCGCATGGTCGAGGCGGGCGGCGATGCGCTCGCCGATCACGGCTTCCAGGCTGCCCTGCCCCAGCACGGCCCCGATGAGAAAGCCGGCCAGCAGCGGCTCGCGCTCGGCGGCGAGGTCCGCTTCATTGCGGATGCGCGCCCAGACCGGATCGACCACGTCCTGGAAGCGTTCCGTATTGATGCGCGCCAGCGGCTGATGCGGCGCCTTGAACAAAGACTGGGGCATTCCTGCCTCCCGGTGGATCACGTTTCGACGCATTTCTAGCACAAGCCGGCCGCCGTTCCGAGCCGGCTCGCGCACATCACCCATGCCGGGCGAAGAAGTCGAGCGCGCCCTGCTTGAACACCTTGTCGCCAACCGCGGGATTGTGATCGCGGCCGGGGATGTCCAGCACCTCGCCCCGGGGCAGAAGCGCCGCCAATTCCTGGGCGCTGCCCGCGATCAGATCGCGCGTGCCCACGGCCACTAGGGCCGGCTGGTCGATATCGGCCACCTGCTGGCGCGTCAGGGTCTGCCGCGAGCCGCGGATGCACGCCGCGAGCGCTTTCAGATCCGCCTTGTTGGCATCGGCGAAGGCGCGGAACATGCGGCCGAGGGGGTCGGTCACATCGGCCAGGCTCGGCGCCTCCAGCGCCGCCGCCACCTCTTGCGGCAGGCCGTCGCCTTCCACCAGATGGATGCCGAGCCCGCCCATGATGAGGCTGTTGAGCCGGTCGCGCTCGGCGAGGGCGAATT
This sequence comes from Roseixanthobacter finlandensis, assembly GCF_043195105.2. Lineage (NCBI taxonomy): Bacteria > Pseudomonadati > Pseudomonadota > Alphaproteobacteria > Hyphomicrobiales > Xanthobacteraceae > Roseixanthobacter > Roseixanthobacter finlandensis. Next base: position 3,372,243 of record NZ_CM195536.1, read on the forward strand.
GCGCGGCCACCCGCGCGCCCATGGAATAGCCGATGATGTCGATGCGCGGAATGCCGAGATGGTCCAGCAAGCGCCGCGCGTCCTGCGCCATCAGGCGGGTGTCGTAGAGCTCGGCATCATACAGCTTGCTGGAGGCGCCGTGCCCGCGATGATCGAAGGCGATCACGCGATATCCGGCCTCCATGAGTGTCTTGAACCAGCCGGTATGGACCCAGTTGATCTCCTTGGTGGAACCGAAGCCGTGGATCAGCAGGATCGGCGCGCCGGAACCCTCGTCCAGATAAGCGATGTCCAGGCCGTCGGCGGAAAGGAGGGGCATAAGCGGATCCCGAAGCGATGTTTCGGGCCGGACCCTAATTCGCCCCGGCGCGGAGCGGAAGCGAAAGCTTCCACCGCCCGCGCCGCCTCAGCTCAAGCCACTGGACGGAAACGGTCTTCTTCCTGTTGACGGCAGGCAGGCCACGCCACTCAGACGGGGGAGAGTGCGGTCGCCTCCCGCGCCGCCCGCTCGAAACGGGCGATGACCTGCGCCGCGTCGGACGCATTATTATAGGCGCCAGGGTGCTCGATTTGCTCGCGGCGGGCGGATACGGGCGGCAGCGGCGCACGGCCAGGACCGGCGGCCGGCGCCTTGCGCCCGCGCACCCGCTTGCGGCGCCAGATGGGCCGTACCAGCTCCACGCAGAAGCGGTTGAAGGAGGCGACAAGGCCGAACAGCCAGAGCACCGCAACCAATCCCCACCATACCAATTTGAGCAGCGCAGACCCCATCACCAGCGCGCCGCGCCCCAGCGTCTTCAGAATTGCCAGCGTCTGCCCGCCCTTGGCTTCGGCAAGCCGCGCGAGGCGAGAGAGGTCCTTGCCGTTCTCCGCCACCGAAAGCCCGGCGACCGCGGCGCGCGAGCCGGCCTTGGCCTGCACCGTGCCGAGATCGCCCATCAGCCGAGCAAGCGGTTTCAGGCCATCGGCGCGCACCACGCCTTTCAGGGCGGTGGCATCCAGGCTCGCGCCGGCCCGGCGCAGGGCCGCGAAGTCCACGGTCTCGTTAACCGCGCGGGTCAGCAGGCGGACCATCCCCACCGAGAGGCGACCGGTGCGCTTGGCGATCTTCACCGCGCTCACCCCGGCCCGCACCGGCAGGCCGGCGCCGAACGTGGCATAGGTGCCGGCGGTGAGCGCCAGCCCGGCCACCGAAAGGCCTAGGATCAGCGGGTCCACCGCTTCCCCATTGGCATATTTCCAGCCCTCGCGGCTCGCATCGCGCAAATCGCCCCAGGCGGTGAGATCGCCAGCAGCGGCCCCCGCAAATCCCGCCAGATCCTCCGGCGTGCCAGTGAAGAAGCCGTAGCCGAAATGCTTCGCGGAGCGCCAGGCGGCCGCCACGCCATCGTTGGCCGCGCGGACACGGGCGCGCAGGGTCGCGGGAAGCGCAAGCCCGCGCGCATCGGCGAGTTCGAGATAGGAGGCGGCGAGTTCCCCATCATCATCCGCCAGCGCGCGCTCGATCTCCCGGCCGGCATCGGCGGCGGTGAAGGATTGCAGCGCGAGGTCGGAGAGCAGGGCGGGATCGTCCCGCGCTTCGATCAGGCGCACGCCCCCCTTCGCCAAGGGCGCCGCCCAGGGCAAAACACCCGCGAAGGCCGCCAGAAGGCCAAACAGGGCAAGAATGCGCGCCATTTTCTTCTCCATCCAGAGAAGTAAACGCCGTTTGTGGCGAACCGGTGCCCGTGGGAGAGGGTTTTTATCCGGATTTAATTGACGCACTAATTATATCCGGGTATTAAGCGGCAAGAAAGGACTTCGCCATGACCCCACAAGCCGTGCCGCCTGCTTCGACCTCCACCCCCGCCCTGCCCTTCCCCGGCCCATTCATCGCCTTTGCCGGGCCGCGCCGACTCGCGGAAGGCGCCGCCGCCGAGGTCGCGGCCGCGGTCAGGCGCATGCTGATCGAGGACGAGACGCAGCAGGTGCTGGTGTTCGATCTGGAGAGCGCGCATCCGGTGGATTTCGATCTGCGCGGCACGCCGGAGGAGGTCGCGGCGCGCTATGCCTCAGCTCCGCCCGCACCGCCGGAAGCGGAGCCGGCGCGTGGGCCCGGTCGCCCCAAGCTCGGGGTCGTGGCGCGCGAGGTCACTTTGCTGCCGCGCCATTGGGACTGGCTCGCGGCCCAACCCGGCGGCGCTTCCGTCGCGCTGCGCAAGCTGGTGGAAGCCGCCCGGCGCGACCAGAGCGCGCCCGCCCGCCGCCGCGCGGCCCAGGAGGCCGCCTATCGCTTCATGAGCGCGCTGGCGGGCAATCTCACGGCCTTCGAGGAGGCGTTGCGCGCCTTTTACGCGGGCGATGCGGCGGGCTTCGCCAAGCTGACCGCCGCCTGGCCGGAGGATATCCGCGCCCATGCCCACCGCCTGGCGGCACCGGCGTTCGAATGAATGCGGCGGCCCGCCTCCTCAGAGAGCCGGGCCGCCCTGCTTTCGCGCCGATCGGCGCCGATCAATGGCGGCTCACGCCGCCTTCGGCGTGGCCGTTGTCGGCCCCGTTTGACTTCGTCTTGGCGCGCCGGGCGAGCATGTTCAACGCCTCCACGCCGGTGGAAAAGGCCATGGCGGCGTAGACATAGCCCTTGGGCACGTGGGCGCCGAAGCCGTCCGCGATCAGCGTCATGCCGATCATGATGAGGAAGCCCAGGGCCAGCATCACAACCGTGGGGTTGGCCTCGATGAAATGGGCCAGCGGGTCGGCCGCGAGCATCATCACGCTCACCGCCACGATCACCGCGATGATCATGATGGGGATATGGTCGGTCATGCCCACCGCCGTGATGATGCTATCGACGGAGAACACGATGTCGAGAATCAGGATCTGCGCGATGGCGGCGGCGAACCCGATGCTCGCCTTGCTGGTGCCGAACATGTCGTCATGGGGCGCAGGATCGACCGTGTGATGGATCTCCTTGGTCGCCTTCCACACCAGGAACAGGCCACCGGCGATCAGGATCATGTCGCGCCAGGAAAAGCCCTGGCCGAAGACCGAGAATACCGGCTCGGTCAGCTGCACGATGATCGCCACCGTCCCCAGCAAGGCGAGGCGCAGCACCAGGGCAAGGCTGATGCCGATGCGCCTGGCCTTGGAGCGGTGCACCTCCGGCAGCTTGTTGGTGAGGATGGAGATGAAGACCAGATTGTCGATGCCGAGCACGACTTCCATCGCCACCAGGGTGATGAGGGCCACCCAGGCCGCGGGGTCGGCTGCCAGTTGCGCGAGATAGTCCATGGATCACTCACCTGCCTTCGACGGATGAAAAATGCGGGGCGGCGCGCCGCGAAGGGCGACGACGCTTGCGAACGGGGAAACAACGCATTCGCGCACCGAGGCGCCGGCACGGGCGGACATAGCGCAAGACAAAGCCGCCCCGTGCCCGCGGCGATGTGGATCGCGGCAGGCGGGAGCGGCGGCGAAAATGCGCGCGCGAAAATGCGTCAGGGGGTCGATACAGGGCATTGGGCCTCTCGCCGGCAGAAATGTCGGAAGAGATCCGACATCACGCACGCATTTTCATGCACGCGCCAGAGGGGCCCGGATCGATAGGCTACAGCTAGGGAGCGGAATGCCGCAGAACCAGACCAGGGCATGCGCGGCAGGATGTCGCGGCGCCCGGCGCGGCACCGGAAAATATCGCGGACGCGGGTCTCTCAGATGAAACGGCCGGACAAGAAAAGGGCCCGGACATAGAAACGGCCGGGACTGGCCCGGCCGTTCGCCTTGATCTGAAGTGCGGAAGCGTGTGCCGTCACACGTCCTGGATCGCCGAGAGCTTCCATTGCCCGCCCTTGGGGCGCACGAAGGTCCACACCTCGGTGGTCTCGCTGACGGCATCGGTGCTGCCGGCGGCCAGCGCCCCGGTCGCGCGGTCGCGCATCAGGTCGCGGATCGCATAGCGCATGGCAACCGTCGCATATTCCAGATTGCCTTCGCGCCAGGCCTCGGAGAGGTCGCCCTGGAGCAGCTTCACGTCGCTCACCTCGTTGCGCACGCCGCGCGCCGCGTTGTCGCGCAATTCCTCGGAGAACACGGCGAGCACCTCAGGCGTCGCGCGATCGGCGAGCGCCCCATGATCCTCGCGGGAAAAGGCGGCCTGAATTTCGGTGAGCAGGTGCTCGAACGCGTCGAGATCCTGGGGGCCGATGCCGAGCTCGTCCTTGACGCGGCCGGCTGGGGCCGGCTGCTGCGGAACCGGGCCGGGCGCGCCGCCCGTTCCACCGAGACCGCCGAGCGCGCTGCGCCCGCCGGTCGGCGTGGCGGGAGACGACCCACCGCCGAACATGTTGTCACGCGACAGCGGACCGGGGAAAGGCGCACCTGCGCCCGCCGGCCGGGACTGCTGGCGGCGGCTCGCGAAGAAGCGCATGGCCAGGAACACGAGGCCGCCCACCAGGGCCACCTGGAGCAGCAGGCCAAGGAAGCCCGACAGGCCGCCGAGGCCGCCGCCAAACAGCATGCCCACGAGGCCGCCGATCAGCAGGCCACGCATCAGCGCGCCGCCGAAGCCGCTGCCGAACATGCCGCCTGGACGCGCTGCATTGGCCGCGCCAGCGGTGTTCATGCCGGGCTGGGGTTGCGGGGTCACGGAGCGCTGAATGGGCGCCGCGCCCGGTGCCGTATTGGTGCTGGCGGGCGCCTGATAGGTGCGTCCGCCCCGGCTGCCGAAGCCGCCGCCTTGGCGCGCGTCGGCATGATCCACCATGGTCAATGTCACCGCCGAGGCGAGGGCGAGAACGCCCATCAGAACCGGCATGCGCTTGAAAATCTTCATTTTCACCCTCGAAAGGAACCACCCGCATCCACCATGCCCCCTCCGCTTGCGCAAGAGGTGACCTAACGGCAGATAGGTGGGATATGGGGATAGATTTGTGGCTTTGTCAGGGGGTGGCGCGCGGCCACCCCGTTATTTTTGCCGTCCTCAGGCGGCCAGCCCCTTCACGAGGTCCAGCGCCTGACGTTCGAACAGCCGGCGATAAAGGCCGTTCTCGCGCGCGACGAGGGCATCATGGTCGCCCTCCTCCACGATCCGCCCCTTGTCGAACACCAGCAGCCGGTCGAGCGAACGCACCGTGGACAAACGGTGCGCGATCACCAGCGTGGTGCGCCCCACCATGAGGCGCTCCATCGCCTCCTGGATCAGCGCCTCGGATTCTGAATCGAGGCTGGAGGTGGCCTCGTCCAGGATCAGGATGCGCGCATCGGCGAGGAACGCGCGGGCGATGGCGATGCGCTGGCGCTCGCCGCCGGAGAGCTTCACGCCCCGCTCGCCCACCAACGTGCCATAGCCGCGCGGCAGGCGCTCGATGAAGCCGCTGGCATTGGCCAGGGCCGCCGCCCGCTCGATCTCGGCGCGCGTGGCGTCGGGCCGGCCATAGGCGATGTTCTCGGCCAGCGAGCGATGGAACAGGATCGGCTCCTGCGCCACCACCGCGATGGACCGCCGCAGCGAACCCTGCTGCACGTCGCGCACATCCTGCCCGTCCACCAGCACCCGCCCGCCGGTCACGTCGTGCAGCCGCTGGATGAGCTTCACGAACGTGGTCTTGCCGGAGCCGGAATGGCCCACGAGGCCCACCCGCTCACCCGCATCGATGGAGAGCGAGAGGTTGTCGTAGAGCGGCTTCTCATGGCCCTGGTAATGGAAGCGCACGGCCTCGAAGGCGATGGCGCCCCGCTCCACCCGCGCCGGCACCGCGCCCGGCTTGTCGGCGATGGCGATCGGAGTCTGATGCAATTCCACCAGTTCCTCCATCTCGTTGACGGAGCGCTGGAGATTGTGGACATGCATGCCCACCTCGCGCAGATAGCCGTGCACCACGAATTCGGTGGTCAGCACATAAGCGACGTCGCCGGGGCTCGCCTGTCCGTTCCACCACAGCAGCAGCGCGGTGCCGATGATGCCGGTCTGCAAGGCCAGCAGCGCGACCAGTTGCGCCGTGCCGCTCCAGGTGGCAGCACGCCAGGTGCGAGTGGTGCGGGCGTTCCATTTGGCGAGCACGCCGGCAAGCCGCGCGTCCTCGCGCGCCTCGGTGCCGAAGCCCTTCACCACCGCGTTGCAGCTCACCGCGTCGGCGAGCGTGCCGCCCACCTTGGTGTCCCAGGCATTGGACAGCCGCGCCGCCGGAGCGACATAAGCGGTGGAGAGCAGCAGCGTCATGGCCACATAGAGCACCGCCCCGGTGCCTACCAGCAGCCCCATCACTGGCCAATAGAGCCCAAGCACCAGCGCCGAGCCCGCCAGCACCACCAGCGAGGGCAGAAGCGCCATTACGATGGTGTCGTTCAGCAGGTCGAGCGACCACATGCCCCGCGAGATCTTCCGCACGGTCGAGCCGGCGAAGGCGTTGGCGTGCCAATCGGAGGAGAAGCGCTGCACGCGGGCAAAGGCGTCGGCGGCGATGTCCGGCATCATGCGCAGGGTCAGGGTGACAATGCCCATGAAGGCGAAATGGCGCACCAGCACCGTCACCGCGCCGAGCGCGAGGATCGCCAGAAATGCGTTCAGCGCCACGGCACGCGCGACGAGGCGCGCGGCCTCCGCTCCGCCCTGCGCGGTGGACAGGGCATCCACGAGGCGGCCGACGAAAATCGGCACCAGCACCTCGCCAAGGGTCGCCACCAGCATGCCCGTCATGATGGCGGCGAGCAGCGTCGGGCGGCGGCGCCAATGGCCCCAAAGAAATGCGAAGACGGTGCGGAAGGTATCCGCGCGCTTGTGCGAACCGAAAAACGACATGGCAGACTTCCGGCCGCGCGAGCGCGCAGGACCGGCCTCCGGTGAAAGCAAGGAATGGACGACATGCGCCGGCACGGGCGCATGTCGCAAAATCCGATGGGGAGAGGGGGCCCGCTGGCGGGCGGGGAAACGAGGCTAGCGGAACGAGGTCCGGGCGGTCGTTTCGGGGATCGGCGAACGGCGGCCGAGCGCAATAAACTGCTTCATTCTGGGCCTCCCTGTTCGCGGTTGAGCGAGTGCTACGCTAGAGAAGCGGCATAAAAAGGGCAAGGCTCGCACCTGTTTCACGGCCAGCGATACCTTAGCGGCAGCGCCGCAATTTGTGTCGCGCCGCCGCATCCAGCGCGCCCCTTTCCCCTTGGAGGGGCCGGGACGAAGCGCTAATGTCGCGCGGATTCAGGCCGGCGATGACGGACAAGGCACAGCCATGGCAGCCCATAGCATTCCCCATTTCTGCAACGATCTCGGCGTGACCGTGGTCGAGGTCGGCGCGAAAGAATTCATGTGCATCGGCGCCCGACCGCCGTTCGACCATCCCCATATCTTCATCGACATGGGCGATGAGACGGAAGCGGTGTGCTCCTATTGCTCCACCCTCTATCGCTATAATCCGGCGCTCCACGCCGACGAGGCCAAGCCCGAGGGCTGCGTATGGGAGCAGCGGCCGGTCGCCGCCTGATCGCCCATGACATCCCCTGTCGCGCGCAGCGCCATCATCGTCGGTGCAGGAATCGGCGGGCTGACCTGCGCCATTGCCTTGCGGCGCGCGGGGTTGTCCGTGCGCGTGCTGGAGCAGGCCGAAGTGCTGGAGGAAGTCGGCGCGGGCCTCCAGCTCACGCCCAATGCCACACGCGTCCTGCGCGATCTCGATCTGTTGCCGGCCCTGGAAGCGGTGGCGATCGCCCCCGATGCGCTGGAGGTGCGCGACGGGCGCAGCGATTCGGTCATCGCCCATTGTGCCTATGACGCCGCCACCGCCCGCTTCGGCGCGCCGTTCCTGGTGGTGCATCGCGCCGATTTGCACCGCGTGCTGAGCGAGGCCGCGCGCGCGGCCGGTGCCGAAATCCTGCTGGGGGCCCGGCTCGAAGGCGTGGAGGCCGGCGACAGCCAGGTTTCGGCGGTGGCGAACCGCGCCGGCGATCCGGTGCCGCTCGAAGCCGACCTGTTGGTGGGCGCGGATGGCATCCGCTCGGTGGTGCGGCCGCAGATCGGGCTTTCGGCGGTGCCCGTGTTTGCGCAGCGCGTGGCCTATCGGGCCACAGTGCCCGTGGAGCAGGGGCGCGCGCCGAACGTGGTGCAATTGTTCCTCGGCGCCGAGGCCCACCTCGTCACCTATCCCGTGCGGTCCGGCCGCGCCATCAATGTGGTGGCGGTGGTGCAGGAATCGCGGCCGGTCACCCGCTGGAGCGAGGAAGGCGACGCGAGCCGCGTTCATGCCGCCTTCGCCGAATGGGCCGAGCCGGTGCGCCGGCTGCTCGCCGCCGCGCCCGCGTTCCGATGCTGGGGCCTGTATGATCTCGATCCCCTGCCGCGCTGGGGCTCAGGACGCGTCACGCTGCTGGGCGATGCCGCTCACGCCATGCTGCCGTTCCTCGCCCAGGGAGCCGCCCAGGCGATCGAGGATGCCGCCGCGCTCGCCGCCGAGTTGCACCGCGCCTCCAGCGTGGCCGCCGCGCTGCGCGCCTATGAGACCGCCCGCCAGCCGCGCACCGCGCGCATCCAGCGCGACGCGCGCACCAATGGCACGGTCTATCATCTCTCCGGCCCCGCCAAATTCGCCCGCGACGCGCTGCTGCGCATCACCGCGGATCGGCTCATCGACCATTATGGGTGGATCTACGGCGCCTGAACGCCCTCAACGTTCCAGCGCACGGACCAGGGCGCCGCGCGACCGTCCTCGAACGCGCCCTCGGTCCATAAAGCAAGACCCGCCTGGGGGCGGAAGCCGTCCTGCGCGTCGGCGGCGAGATTGGCGGCGAGGCACAGCCGGCGGCCATCCTCCAGGGTCCACGCCACCTCGACCGCCGCCGGGCCGACCACCCGCGTGGCGGACAGGCGCCCCGTCAAGAGCGGCAGGAGCGGCCACACGTGCTCGCGCCGCGCGGCGATGACGTGGCGATACCAGTCCAGCCAGTCCAGGTGCTCCGCGCGGTCGCGGTCCGACCATTCAAGCTTGGAGGCGAGAAAAGTGGATTGCGCGACCGGATCGGGAATGCGCGCGCGCATGTCCGGATCTTGGAAGGCGGGAAAGCGGGCGAACTCCGCCCGCCGCCCGGCGCGCACCGCCTCGGCCAGATCCCCCTCGAAGCCGCAGAAGAATAGGAACGGCTGGGCCGCCGCCCATTCCTCCCCCATGAACAACATGGGAATCTGCGGCCCGAGCAGATAGATCGCCGCCGCCGCCCGCACGGCTTCGCGCGGCGCCAAAGCAGTGATGCGCTCGCCGAATGCCCGGTTGCCGATCTGGTCGTGGTTCTGCAGGAACGCCACGAAGGCGATGGAGGCCAGGTGCGCGCTCGGCTCGCCCCGCGCGGCGCCGCGATAGGGCATGTGTTCGCCCTGGAAAACGAACCCCTCCGCCAGCGCCCGCCCGAGCTTTTCCGCATCGCCCGCATAATCGGCGTAATAGCCTTGCGCCTCGCCGGTGATGGCGACGTGCAGCGCATGGTGCAGATCATCGTTCCACTGGGCGGTGAAGCGGGTTGCCGGGTCGCCCTCCAGAAGATGGGCCTCGTTCGCCTCGTTCTCGACGATCAGATGCACCTGCCGGCCCTGGCAGGCGGCGCGCACGCGCCGTTCCAGTTCGTTCAGGAAGCGGTCGGTGCTGTCGTCCAAAATGGCGTGCACGGCGTCGAGTCGCAGCCCGTCCATATGGAATTCCTCAAGCCAATACAGGGCATTGTGGATCATGAAGTCGCGCACGACGGCACTGTTGGGACCGTCGAAATTCAGCCCGGCGCCCCAGGGCGTCTGGTGGCGGTCGGTGAAGAAGCACGGCGCATAGGCGTGCAGGTAATTTCCGTCCGGGCCGAAATGATTATAGACCACGTCCAGGATCACCATGAGCCCGCGGGCATGGGCGGCATCCACGAAGGCGCGCAGGTCCTCCGGCCGGCCATAGGAACTGTCCGGCGCATAGAGCAGCACGCCGTCATAGCCCCAATTGCGCCCACCGGGAAAATCCGCCACCGGCATGATCTCGACGGCAGTGACACCGAGTTCCACCAGATCGTCGAGCCGCTCCGTCGCGGCACGAAAAGTGCCCTCGGAGGTGAAGGCGCCGATGTGCAATTCGTAAAGGATCGCCTCGTGCCAGGGGCGGCCGTGCCAGTCCGTATCGCGCCAGCCGTAGCGCGCGGGGTCGATAACCTCGCTCGGGCCGTGAGCATCCTCCGGCTGGTGGCGGGAGGCGGGGTCCGGCACCAGCAGGCCATCTTCCAGCTGGAAGCGATAGCGCGTGCCCGCGCCGGCCGCGGGGGTCACGCATTGGTGCCAGCCGTCGGGGGTGCGATGCATCGGCAAGGCGCGGATTTCATCGAGCACCAGCGTCACACGCTGCTGCGCCGGCGCAAACAGGCGGAACCGCACCGCGCCCGCCTCGATCTGCGCGCCGAACGGCATGGCATGGCCGCGGGGGGCATCCGAAGCGACGTCTGGGGGAACGAAACTGTTCATGCTGGTCATACCCGGACGGTTCGGGAGGTTCTGCGGGCGCTGCACCCGCCTTGCCTGTTCAACCGTCGCCGCACGGCGAAGGTTCCGATCTACCGTGCCGCCACGGAGCACGATACCTGCCCGCACGCGGTTTTGCGCGGGTCGCTGCGTTTCCCTGGCGCTTTTTCGTGTTCTCCGGCGCTTTTTCTTGCCCTTCGCCTTCGCGCCTGCGAGAAGGCGGGCATCATGATCGTTCTTGACGATATTTCGCTCCGTGTCGCGGGGCGCCTGCTCATTGACCACGCGTCCGCGGCCATCCCCGAGAACGCGCGCGTGGGCGTGGTCGGCCGCAACGGCACGGGCAAGACCACCCTGTTCAAGGCGCTGGTCGGCGAGCTGGAGCTGGAGAGCGGCGTGGTGCGCCTGCCCAACCGCACCCGCATCGGCCGCGTGGCGCAGGAAGCCCCCTCCGGTCCCGACAGCCTGCTTGAGCGCGTGCTCGCCGCCGATATCGAGCGCGCCGCTTTGCTGGAAGAGAGCAAGACCGCCACCGACCCGCACCGGATCGCCGAAATCGAAATCCGCCTGGTGGATATCGACGCCCATTCCGCGCCGTCCCGCGCCGCGCGCATCCTGGCCGGCCTCGGCTTCGACGAGAGCGCGCAGGCGCGCCCCTGCTCGGAATTCTCCGGCGGCTGGCGCATGCGCGTCGCGCTCGCGGCGCTGCTGTTCACCGAGCCGGACCTGCTGCTGCTGGACGAGCCGACCAATTATCTCGATCTGGAAGGCACACTGTGGCTTCAGGATTATCTCGCGAATTATCCGCGCACGGTCATCCTCATCAGCCATGACCGCGACCTGCTCGACACCAGCGTCGATCACATCCTGCATTTCTTCAACGGCAAGCTGACGCTTTATCGCGGCGGCTTCACCTCGTTTGATCGCCAGCGCCGGGAACGGCTGCTGCTGGACCAGAAGGCCCGCAAGAAGCAGGAGGGCCAGCGCGCCCATATGGAAGCGTTCGTCGCCCGCTTCCGCGCCAAGGCCTCCAAGGCCAAGCAGGCGCAGTCGCGCATGAAGGCGCTCGCCAAGATGGAGCCGCTCGCCGCCGAAGTCGGCGAGACCCAGGCCGCCATCTCCATCCGCCATCCCGAGAAGCTGCTCTCCCCGCCGATCGTGGTGCTGGACCGGGTCGAGGTCGGCTATGTGGAAAACAAGCCGATCCTGCGCAATCTCGACCTGCGCATCGACGAGGACGACCGCATCGCGCTGCTCGGGCCGAACGGCAACGGCAAATCCACCTTCGCCAAGCTGCTGGCCGGCCGCCTCGCCCCCCAGAAGGGCAATGTGGTGCGCGCCGACAAGCTGGAGGTCGCCTATCTCGCCCAGCACCAGCTGGACGAGCTGATCCCCGGCGACAGCGCCGCCCAGCATGTGCGCAAGCTGATGCCCGACGCGCCGGAGGCGAGGGTGCGTGCGCGCGCCGCCGAAATGGGCTTTTCCGGCGCGGCGGCGGATACTAAGGTGTCATCGCTTTCGGGTGGCGAGAAGGCGCGCCTGCTGCTCGGCCTCGCGGCCTTCAACGGCCCGCACATGCTGATCCTCGACGAGCCCACCAACCATCTGGACATCCAGGCGCGCGAGGCGCTGATCAACGCCATCAACGATTTTCCCGGCGCCGTGATCCTGGTCTCGCACGACCGGCATCTGCTGGAAGCCTGCGCGGAACGGCTCTGGGTGGTCGGCGGCGGCACGGTGAAGCCCTATGATGGCGACCTTGACCAATATCGCCGTGAGGTTTTGAGCAAATCCAACGGCCGCATGACTGGCGACGGCAAGAAAGAGCGCATCGACGGCGAGGCGCCGGCCGAGGAAGCGGCGGAGCTTGGCCCCTTGCGCAAGCGCCTCAAGGATGTCGAAGCGCAGGTGGCGAAGATCGAAAAGGATATCGCCGCCGTGGACAAGCGCCTGGCTGATCCGAAAATCGAGAAATTCCCCAATGACGCCGCCCGCCTGAACAAGCAGCGCGGCGATCTGGTGGACGCCTTGGCGCAGGCGGAAGAGGAATGGATCGCCGTCAGCGCCGATCTGGAAGCCATGGCGCAGGCCGCGGAATAAGCGCGCTCGCGCCGCGCGGGGCTCTCACGCGGGTAGCACAGCCCCATCCGCCAGGGCCACCATCAATCCCTCATTGGCGCGCAGCGCGATTTCGCCGGATATCCGCTCCTCCTCGCGATCGCAGAAGGTGGAGAGCAACACCTCGCCCGCAAGACCCGGCAAGGTCGCGGCCAGCGGCTCCGCGCCGAGGTTCAGCGCCACCAGCACCCGCACCGCACCGTCGAGCGCGCGGACATAAAGCAGCAGATCGCCTTGCGCCGCGAGGGCGTGATAGGCGCCCAGCATCAGCTCCGCCCGCCCGCGCCGCACCTCGATGAGGCGCCGCACCAGGGTCAGCATGGAATGGCCATTGCCGCGCTGGGCGGCGACGTTCACCTCGGGAAAATCCGCCGCCAGGGGCAACCAGGGCTCGACGGTGGAGAAGCCGGCGAACGGGCCGTCGTCCCATTGCATGGGCGTGCGCACACCGTCGCGGCCAAGGCCGAGGCCCGGGACGTTTTTCTCATAAGGGTCCTGCACCCGCTCGGGCGGAATGGGCACGTTGGCCATGCCGATTTCATCGCCATAATAGAGCGTTGGCGTACCGCGCAGGGTCAAAAGCAGCATGGCCGCGACCCGCGCCTGGTCCGGCCCGACGCGGCTCGCGATGCGCGGGCGATCATGATTGCCCAGCACCCAATTGGGCCATCCGCCGGCCGGCAATGCGGCTTCATAATCGGCGATGAGCCGGTCCAGCGCCCGGGCATTCCAGGGCGTCTCGAGTAGTGCGAAATTGAACGGCAGGTGCACGCCCTTCAGCTCCGCCCCGTAATAGGCGACGAGCCGCGCAACGGGCAGATAGATTTCCCCGATCAGCAGCCGCTCGGGAAATTCATCCACGACGGCGCGCAGACCGGCGATCACATCCTGAACCTCGGAGAGGTCCGTGGTGTGCAGCGGCTGGAGGCGGGCATAGGGGTTCATTCCCGTGGCGAAGGCGGGGTTCTCCGGATTATCGCGGAATTCCAGGTCCTTCATCAGGTGCCAGATCACATCGACCCGAAAGCCGTCGACGCCGCGCCGCATCCAGATGCGCATGACGTCGTGGATCGCCGCGACCACCTGCGGATTGCGCCAGTTTAGATCCGGCTGGCGGTCCAGAAAGGCGTGGTAATAATATTGCCCGCTCGCCGCATCGAACGCCCAGGCGCTGCCGCCAAATTCGGACAGCCAATTGTTGGGCGGCCCGCCGTCGGGCGCCGGGTCGCGCCAGATGTACCAGTCGCGCTTGGGATTTTCGCGCGACGCGCGGGCCTCCTGAAACCAGGGATGCGCATCTGAGGTGTGATTGGGCACCAGATCCAGCAGCAGCTTCATGCCCCGCTCGTGCACCGCCGCCACCAGCCGGTCGAAATCCGCGAGGGTCCCGAACAGCGGGTCGATGCCCACGTAATCGCTGACGTCATAGCCGAAATCGGCCATGGGCGAGGGGAAGATGGGCGAAATCCAGATGGCATCGACGCCGAGGTCGGCGAGATAATCCAGCCGCGCGAGCAGGCCCGGCAGATCGCCCACGCCATCGCCCGAACCATCCTGGAACGAGCGCGGATAGACTTGGTAAATCACCGCCGTCTGCCACCAGGACGCCGGGGGCCGGAGCGCTCCGGTCTCTTTTTCCGCATCCATGGATGGTCCTTCCCCTGGCTTTTGGCGCCGCGTCGCAACCATTCAAGCAGCCCGGCGCGACCAGCGCATTACGCTTCGCCCCCGTCTGGCACGTGCGGCGGCGCGATCGTCATAACGGAAGGCGCGCCGCGCTGGTTCCCGCCCGCCCCTTCGGTTCGTCCTGCTTCGCCCCAATGGCCTGCGAAAGAAGGGGAACCGCCGCCGCTTTGGCGCGTTGCCTCCCTGACGGGCTCAGCCGGCCGTTCGCCGGACGAGAGCCGTTCGCCTTCTCCCGCCGCAGTGACGAGCCCATGCTGATCCTCTCCGAACCGCGCGCCAGCCATCAAAGTTCCGTTTCGGGCCGCCGGGCGCCCCGGCTGTATTTTCTCGATCCGATGCCGCAGCCGGCCTTTGCCCGGGCCTGCGTGCATGCGGGCGCCCTCGGGTTTGACGCCATCCTGCTCGCCCCCCCCTTCGCCACCGGCCGCGACAAAAACGTGTTCCTCAGCGCCGATCACGACCGGCTGAATGCGCGCTTCGACCGGCCCGGCGATGCGCTCGACGCCGTCGCGGCATTGGCCGATGAGGCGCGCCAGCAGGGGCTCGACCTGTTCCTGGACCTGGTGGTGGACCGCATGGCGCCGGACGGCCTGCTGCCGGCCATGGAACCCTCATGGTTCCTGCCCCGGGATGCCGAACCGACGGTTCCCGATCCCCGCCGCCCGCCGACGCGCGAAGGGGCGCAGGTGAATTTCACCGATGCAGGGGTCGCTGGCGCGGTCGCGGCCTATTTCGCCGATCTGGTCGGCGCCTTGGTGGATTGCGGCGTCGCCGGCTTTCGCTGCGATGCCCCACAGAGGGTGCCAACCGAGGTGTGGGGAAAAATCATCACCGCCGGGCGGGAAGCCGACGCCGCAGTCCGGTTTCTCGCCTGGACGCCGGGCCTCACACATGCGCAAATCGAAGCCTTGCTGCCGGCCGGCTTCAACGGCGGCTTTTCCTCGCTCGCATGGTGGGATGTCCGCAAGCCCTGGATCGCGCAAGAAATGGCGCTGCTGAACCGGCTCGGGCCTGTCATCGCATTTCCCGAGGCGCCCTTCGCCGCGCGACTGGCGCCCAGGCCGGATGTTGGCGATCCCTCCCGCGCCCATCGGCGGGCGCTCGCGCTCGCGGCCGCTCTGGGCGACGGGCTGCTGGTGCCGGCTGGCTTTGAATTCGGCGCGCGCGATCCCCTCGATCCCACGGGTGCGCTTGCCACCGATCTGACCCAATTAAGGGAGGCGGCCGCCTTCGATCTTTCGCCCGCCATCGCCGTGGCCAATGACGCCATGGCGCAGCGCGCCGTCCGTGGCGCAAGCGGCCCCTGGCGGCTGATCTCGCCGCCCGCCGCCCCGCTCGCCGTGCTGATCCGGGACTGCGAGGACGGGGATGTGGCGGACCTTGTGATCGCCAATGCCAGCCTTGAGCGCGAGAGCCACGCCAGCGGCGCCGCCTTGATGCCGCGCACCGACGGCTTCGCCCGGTTCGAGGAGCCGGACGGAACCGTCTTCGACACCACATCCAGCCTTTCCGTGCCGCCCGGCGGGGTGATGCGCCTGCACGGCCGGCGGCCCCAGCCCGTTCTGTTGGAAGAGCATGGCCGCAAGGGCGCCCTCAGTGCCGCGCGAGCCCAGCGCCTCGCCATCGAAGCGGTGAGCCCCGCCGTGGACGACGGCGCCTTTCCGGTGCGGCGCATGGTCGGCGAGCGCATTTCCGTCGAGGCGGATGTAGTGAGCGACGGGCATGATTCCATCGCGGTGGCCTTGCTCTGGCGGCCCGCCGACGATGCCGGCTGGCGCGAAGTGCGCATGGCGCCGCTCGACAATGATCGCTATCGCGCCGAATTCCCCCTGGAACGCCTGGGGCGTCATCTCTTCACCATCGAGGCGTGGCGCGACCCCTATGACAGCTTCCACCACGCCTTTTCCGCCAAGGTGAATGCGGGGCTCGACGTGGCGCTGGAGATCGAGGAAGGCCGGACCCTGGTGGCCAGCGCCTCCGGCACCGGGGAGGCCGGCGCCCGCATCGCCGAACTCGGCTTGGCGCTGGCGCGGGCGGACGCGACGGCGGCGCGCGACCTGCTTTTGAGCCCGCGGACGCAGGAGATTCTCGCGGAAAGCGACGTGCGGCCGTTTGCGGTGCGCCATCCGCGCCTGTTCCCGGTGGATGCCGAGCGTGAGCGCGCCGCCTTCGCCGCCTGGTATGAAATTTTCCCCCGTTCCACCTCGGGCGATGCGACCCGCCACGGCACCTTCGACGACGTGATCGCCGATTTGCCCCGCATCCGCGACATGGGGTTCGACGTGCTCTATTTCCCGCCGATCCATCCCATCGGCGAGAAGAACCGCAAGGGGCGGGACAACACCCTCACCCCCGGCCCGGACGATCCCGGAAGCCCCTATGCCATCGGCTCGCACGAGGGCGGGCACGATGCGGTGCACCCCCAATTGGGCACGCCCGCCGACTTCCGCCGCATGCTGGCAGCCGCGAAGGACCATGGGCTTGAGATCGCGCTGGATTTCGCCATCCAGTGCGCCCCCGACCATCCCTGGCTCGCCGCGCATCCCGGCTGGTTCGACTGGCGGCCCGACGGCAGCATCAAATATGCGGAAAATCCGCCGAAGAAATATCAGGACATCGTCAATGTGGACTTCTTCGCGAAGGATGCCGTGCCCGACCTGTGGCTGGCCCTGCGCGACGTGGTGCTGCACTGGATTGACCAGGGGGTGCGCCTGTTCCGGGTGGACAATCCCCACACCAAGCCTTTCCCCTTCTGGGAATGGCTGATCAGCGACATCCGCGCGCAGCATCCCGACGCGGTGTTCCTGGCAGAGGCCTTCACCCGGCCGAAAATCATGCACCGGCTGGCGAAGATCGGCTTTTCGCAATCCTATACCTATTTCACTTGGCGCAACACGAAGGCGGAACTCATTGAATACATGACCGAGCTGACGGCTCCGCCGGTCAGCGAGTTTTATCGGCCGCATTTCTTCGTCAATACGCCCGACATCAATCCCTATTACCTCCAGACCTCGGGCCGCCCCGGCTTCCTGGCCCGCGCCGCCCTCGCCGCCACCCTCTCCGGGCTGTGGGGCATGTTCTCCGGCTTCGAATTGTGCGAGGCTGACCCGGTTCCGGGTAAGGAGGAATACAAGTCCTCCGACAAATATGAGATTCGGGCCCGAAATTACGGTTCAGAGGGCGGCATAGGTGCTGAGATCACCCTTCTCAACCGCATTCGTCGGGAGAACCCGGCGCTACGCACGCATCTCGGCCTGCTGTTCCTCAATGCCTGGAACGACCAGGTGCTGGCGTTTGCTAAATTCACCCCCGACCGTGACAACCTTTTGGTAATCCTCGTGAATCTTGATCCGTACGCGGCCCAGGGGTGTGACTTCGAGATTCCGCTGTGGGAACTCGGCCTGCCCGACCATGCCACCCTCCATGTGGAAAATCTCATTCATGATCAATCTTTTAGCTGGAGCGGCAAGATCCAGCACCAGCATCTCGACCCGGCCCTTCCGTTTGCGATCTACCGCCTGTCCGGGGAGGCCTGAATGAGCGAACCGGCCGTCGGCAATCCTAATCCTTATTGGTACAAAGATGCTGTTATTTATCAAGTCCATGTAAAATCATTCTTCGATTCCAACAATGATGGAATCGGAGATTTCCCGGGATTGCTCTCAAAGCTGGATTATATTGCGGATCTCGGCGTGGATACGATATGGCTCCTGCCATTCTATCCCTCTCCACGACGCGATGACGGCTATGATATCTCGCTATACGAAGGCGTTTCACCCGATTACGGGACGATGGAGGATGCCCGCCGTTTCATAGAGGCGGCTCACGCACGCGGTATCCGCGTCATCACGGAACTGGTCATCAACCATACTTCCGATCAACACCCCTGGTTTCAGGCCGCAAGATCCGCACCGAAAGGATCGCCTGAGCGTAATTATTATGTATGGGCAGATGATGACCACGGATATTCCGGAACACGCATCATCTTTCTTGACACCGAAAAATCAAATTGGACTTACGATCCCGTTGCAGGTCAATATTTTTGGCACCGATTTTATTCGCATCAACCCGATTTGAACTTCGATAATCCGGAGGTCCTGGAGCGGGTTCTCTCTGTCATGCGCTTCTGGCTGGACATGGGAGTGGACGGGCTGCGGCTTGATGCCGTCCCCTATCTGATCGAGCGTGAGGGAACGTCAAACGAAAATTTGGACGAGACCCACACCATTCTCAAGAATATCCGCGCCCACCTCGATGAGAATTACACCGGGCGCATGCTGCTCGCCGAAGCTAATATGTGGCCGGAAGATACCCAGCAATATTTCGGAGCGGAGGGAGATGAATGCCATATGGCCTTCCACTTCCCGCTCATGCCGCGCATGTACATGGCGATTGCCAAGGAGGACCGCTTCCCGATAACCGATATCTTACGGCAAACGCCGGCGATTCCTGAAAACTGCCAATGGGCGATTTTCCTGCGCAACCACGATGAGCTGACGCTGGAAATGGTGACGGATTCCGAGCGCGACTATCTCTGGAGCGTATACGCCGCCGACCGCCGCGCCCGCATCAATCTGGGAATTCGTCGCCGTCTTGCGCCCTTGCTTGAGCGCGACCGCCGACGCATCGAATTGATGAATGCGTTATTGTTCACTATGCCGGGAACGCCAGTCATTTACTATGGTGACGAAATCGGAATGGGGGACAATATTCACCTCGGCGACCGCGACGGCGTGCGCACGCCCATGCAATGGTCGCCGGACCGCAACGGCGGCTTCTCCCGCGCCGACCCGGAAAGCCTTGTCCTGCCGCCAATTCAGGATCCGCTGTATGGCTATTATGCGCTGAATGTGGAAGCGCAATTGCGTGACCCCCATTCGCTGCTGAACTGGACGCGGCGCGTGCTGGCAATCCGCAAACGGCACAGCGCATTTGGCCGCGGCACCTTCCGCCTGCTCTATCCTGGAAACCGAAAAATACTTGCGTACCTGCGTGAATACCAGGATGAGACCATAGTGTGCGTGGCGAATTTGTCGCAGACATTGCAGGCGGTCGAGCTTGATATTGTGGAGTTCGAACATCGCGTCCCGGTCGAGATGGTGGGCGGAACGCCCTTTCCCCCCGTCGGCCGCCTGCCCTATCTGCTCACTTTGCCAGCTTACGGCTTTTATGCCTTTTACCTCTCGAAGGAGGTCGCGGAGCCCAGTTGGCACGCACCGCCGCCCGAGCAACTGCCTGAATTCGTTACGCTGGTGCTCCGCTCGGGCTTGCCGGAGGTCGGCCGAGACCGCCACAAGGCGCTGTTGGAGAGCGAGGCTTTGCCCGCCTATATCGGCCGCCGCCGCTGGTTCGCCTCCAAGAATGAGAAGCTTGGCGCGGTCCGCATCGCCTGGTCCCTGCCGCTTCCGGCCGGCGCCGACCGTTCGGAACTGCTGCTTGCCGCCATCGATGTGGAGGTGGGCGGGCGCACCGAGCAATATATGATGCCGCTCGCCATTGCGTGGGAAGACCAGCAGCCCGCGCCGCTGGTCACCCAGCTCGCCCTCTCACGGGTGCGCCAGGGCCGCCGGGTGGGGTATCTCACCGACGCACTGACCCTTGACGTCATGCCCCACGCGGTGATCGCCGCGCTGCGCAAGGAAATCGCCCTGCCCATCCCCGATGGCGGGGACCTGCGCTTCGTGCCGACCGCGCGGCTCGCCGCGATGGAGATCCCGCCCGAAACGCCGGTGCTGCGCATCGCGGCAGAACAGTCCAACTCCACCATCATCATCGAGGATCTGGCGGTGTTGAAGGTGGTGCGTCGCACGGTGTTCGGCATACACCCGGAATCCGAGATGGCGCGTCACCTCACCGAACAGGATTATGCCAACACGGCGCCACTGCTCGGGGAAGTGGTGCGCTTCGATGGCGAGAGCCGGCCCGCGGTGGTCGCGCTGCTGCTGGGCCATGTGCGCAACCAGGGCGACGGCTGGACCTGGATGATCGAGCAATTGCGGCGCGCGCTCGGTGCCACGACCCCGGCCGACGAAGAAAAGGGCGCGGCGTTCGACGAGCAGATCAACGGCCTCACCCCGTTCATCCGGGCCACCGGGCGCAGGCTGGCCGAGCTGCACGCGGTCCTGGCCCGCCCGAGCGACGACCCCGCCTTCGCCCCGTCCATCGCTGAAGCCGAGGATGTCGCCGCATGGGGCAGGCAGGCGGAGGCGGAGCTTTCCCACGCTCTGGATATCCTGGCCGCGCACGGCCCGTTCGAGGATGCGGAGACAGACGCGCGCGTGCGCGCCCTTCTCGATAGTCGCACCGCTTTGCTGCGGGCGGTGGATGCCCTCGCGCAGACCTCCGTGGGGGCGTTGATGACGCGCATTCACGGGGATTTCCATCTCGGGCAGATCCTGGTGTCCGGCGGCGATGCCTATATCATCGATTTCGAGGGCGAGCCCCGGCGTACCATCGCCGAACGTCGCGCCAAGACCAGTCCGTGGCGCGACGTGGCGGGCCTCATGCGCTCGCTGGATTACGTGCGCGCCGCCATCGATGCGCCCGCAAGCGAAATCCGCGCATGGGAAACCGCGGCGGAGCGCCAGGCCCTTCTGGAGCGCTTCCGAAGCCGAGCCGAACGCAGCTTCCTCGGTGGTTATACCGAAGGTGGTGGGCCCTCCGCGAGCATAGACCGGCGGCTACTCGATCTCTTCCTGCTGGAAAAAGCCGCTTACGAGGTGGCGTACGAGGCGGCCAACCGGCCGGCCTGGATCGGCTTCGCGGTGCGCGGCCTGCATGACCTTGCCGTGCGGCTCGCCGGTGCGGCCGAAGTGGAACGCGAACCAAGCCTGGAGGATGCCCATTGAACATTCTCCCGCGCCAGCCAGGAGGACCTGCGATGACCATCGCTGAGCGCATCGAGACCGACCTGACGCTCGACCCCGCCGCCGTTGAGGCATTGGTTGAGGGGCGCGACGGTGATCCCTTCGCCTTGCTCGGTCCCCATCGGATCGGGCAGGATGTCGTGCTGCGGACCTTTCAGCCGGGGGCCCGCGAGGTGGAGGCCGTGGACCCGGTCACCGGCGCACCCCTCGCCACGCTCTCGCAGGTGCATCCCGCCGGGCTGTTTTCCGGCAAACTCGCATCGGCCGATGGTTCGCGCGACGGGGACGCGCCGCGCTACCGTTTGCGGATCCGCTGGGGCGACGGCGACATGCAGGAGAGCGAAGACCCCTACGCCTTTCCACCTTTGCTGGGCGATCTCGACCTCTATTTGCTGGGCGAAGGCACCCACCTCGATCTCTCCGACGTGCTGGGCGCCCATGTGGCGAGCGTGGATGGCATCAGCGGCGTGCGATTTGCGGTTTGGGCGCCCAACGCGCGCCGGGCGTCGGTGGTGGGCGATTTCAACGGCTGGGACGGGCGCCGCAATCCCATGCGACTGCGCCATTCCGCCGGCATCTGGGAGATCTTCATCCCCCGTCTCGGCGCCGGGGCGCGCTACAAGTTCGAACTGCTGGGGGCGGATGGCAACCTTTTGCCGCTGAAGGCGGATCCGGTGGCGCGCGCGGCGGAACTGGCGCCCGCAACCGCCTCCATCGTCGCCGATCCCGCGCCGTTCCACTGGTCCGACACCGACTGGATGGAGCAGCGCCACGCACGCCAGGATGCGCAGGCGCCGATCTCCATCTACGAGCTGCATCCGGGCTCCTGGATGCGCCATCTGGACGACGGCGGAAGCTTCACCTGGGAGGAACTGGGGGACCGCCTCATTCCCTACGTGGCCGACATGGGCTTTTCCCATATCGAGCTGATGCCGGTGATGGAGCATCCTTTCGGCGGCTCATGGGGATACCAGCCCCTGGGGCTGTTCGCGCCAACCGCGCGCTTCGGCCCGCCCCATGCCTTTGCCCGCTTCGTGGATCGCTGCCATGCCGCCGGCATCGGCGTGCTGCTGGACTGGGTGCCAGCGCATTTTCCGAGTGACGCCCACGGCCTCGCCCGGTTTGACGGTACCGCGCTCTATGAGCATGCCGATCCGCGCGAGGGGTTCCATCACGACTGGAACACGCTGATCTATAATTTCGGCCGCTCGGAAGTCTCCGGCTTCCTCGTCGCCAGCGCGCTCGAATGGCTGCGGCACTTCCATGTGGATGGGCTGCGCGTCGATGCGGTGGCCTCCATGCTGTACCGCGACTATTCCCGCAAGCCGGGCGAATGGGTGCCCAACATCCATGGCGGACGGGAGAATCTGGAAGCGGTCGCCTTCCTGCGGCGGCTGAACGAGACGGTGCACGCCGAGGCGCCCGGCGCCATCATGGTGGCCGAGGAATCCACCGCGTGGCCGGGCGTCACCGCGCCCGTGGCGCTGGGCGGGCTCGGCTTCGATTTCAAATGGAACATGGGGTGGATGCACGACACCCTGCGCTATATCGGCCATGCGCCGATCCACCGGCGCTACCACCATCACGACATGACGTTCGCGCTCGTCTATGCCTTCTCGGAGCGCTTCGTCCTGCCGATTTCCCATGACGAAGTGGTGCACGGCAAGGGGTCCCTGCTCGGCCGCATGCCGGGCGATACATGGCAGCGCATGGCCAATCTGCGGGCCTATCTCGGCTTCATGTTCGGCCATCCCGGCAAGAAGCTTCTGTTCATGGGCTGCGAGTTTGGCCAGACGGGCGAGTGGAACCATGATGCGGAGCTGCCCTGGTCTCTCCTGGACGATCCGTTCCATCGCGGCGTGCAGAAGCTGGTGCGCGATCTGAACGCGCTCTATCGCGCCGTGCCTGCCCTGCATGCCCGCGATACCACACCGGACGGCTTCGCCTGGATCGTTGGGGACGACGTGGATAATTCGGTATTCGCCTTCTTCCGCTTCGCCGATAGCGGCGGGCCGGTCCTGGTGGTCGCGAACATGACGCCGGTCCCGCGCCACGGGTATCGGATCGGCGTGCCGCAGGGCGGTCCATGGGAGGAGATGCTGAATACGGATGCCACCGAATACGGCGGCTCCGGCATCGGCAATCTCGGTGCGGTCGAGGCGGTGGGCGGCGAGAGCCACGGCCAGCCCTTTTCGGTGAGCCTCAGCCTTCCGCCGCTCGGCGCGTTGTTCCTGCGGCCGAAGGAAACGCCATGACGCTGCCGCCGCTCCCCGATCGTCTCGAGGCGGGGCGGCCCTATCCCCTTGGCGCGGTGCCGAATGGCCTCGGCACCAATTTCGCCGTGTTTTCCGCCAATGCGGAAAAGGTGGAACTGTGCCTGTTCGAGCCGTCCGGCCGGCGCGAGGTGGCCCGCTTCACCCTGCCCGAATGCACGGACGAGGTCTGGCACGGCTATCTTCCGGGCGCCTTCGAGGGTCTGGTCTACGGCTATCGCGCCCACGGCCCGTTCGATCCCGCACGGGGGCATCGCTTCAATCCCGCCAAGCTGCTGCTCGATCCCTATGCACGGCAGATCACCGGTGCCCTGCGCTGGTCGGACGCCCTGTTCGGCTATCGCATCCATGGCGGGCGGGCCGACCTTTCGCTAGACCGCCGCGACAGTGCGGCCGCCATGCCGAAAGCCGTCGTCGTGGGCGAGGCGACGGACTGGGGCGACGAGCGCGCGCCCAATGTGCCGTGGGAAGACACGGTCATCTATGAAGCCCATGTGCGCGGCCTTTCCATGGGGCGCACCGACATTCGCGCGCACGAGCGCGGCACCTTCGCGGCCCTGACCCATCCGCGCTTTATCGAGCATCTGCAAAGGCTCGGCATTACCGCGATCGAGCTGATGCCGGTCCACGCCTTCCTTCAGGACCGCTTTCTGCTGGAACGGGGGCTACGCAATTACTGGGGCTATTCCACCCTCGCCTTCTTCGCGCCGGAACCAAGCTTCCTGTCCACCGGCTCGCTGCATGAGATGCGCGCCGCCATCCGCCGCCTGCATGCAGCGGGCATCGAGGTGATCCTCGACGTGGTGTATAACCACACCTGCGAGGGCAACGAGCTTGGCCCGACCCTCTCGTTCCGCGGCCTCGACAATGCCAGCTATTACCGTCTCGTGCCCGGCGACGAGCGCTATTACATCAACGACACCGGCTGCGGAAACACGGTCAATCTCAGCCATCCACGCGTGCTGCAAATGGTGATGGATTCGCTGCGCTATTGGGCCACCGCCTTCCGCATCGACGGCTTCCGCTTTGATCTCGGGGTCACCCTGGGGCGTGAGGGCACGGGGTTCGATCCCGGCTCCGGCTTCTTCGATGCGGTGCGGCAGGATCCGATACTCGCGCGCTGCAAGCTGATCGCCGAGCCCTGGGACATCGGGCCGGACGGCTACCAGCTCGGCTGCATGCCGCCGGGCTTCGCGGAATGGAACGATGCCTTCCGGGACGGCGTGCGGCGGTTCTGGAGCCGCGAGCCGGGACGGCGCGGCGATCTCGCGGCACGCGTCTCCGGCTCCGGCGACACCTTCGACCGCCGCTTCCGCAAGCCCTCGGCCTCGATCAATTACGTCGCCTCCCACGACGGCTTCACCCTCGCGGATCTCGTGTCCTACGCACGCAAGCACAATGCCGCCAATGGCGAGGACCAGCGGGACGGACACGACGCCAACCACAGCGCCAATTGGGGCGTGGAGGGGCCGACCGTCGATCCCGCAATCCTGGAAACCCGGGCGCGGGTGATGCGGGCCATGCTGGCGACGGTGATGTTCGCACAGGGCACGCCCATGCTGCTGGCCGGCGACGAGTTCGGCCGCAGCCAGAAAGGCAATAATAATGCCTATTGCCAAGACAACGAGGTGTCCTGGATCGATTGGGAGCGCGCTCGCGCGCCCGACGGCCGGGCGCTCACCGCCTTCTTTGCGCGCCTCGCCGAGATCCGCCGCCGTTTCGCCATCCTGCGTGCCCCCCATTTCCTGCATGGGCTGGCGGAACTCGCGCCGGGCCTTCGGGATATCGGCTGGTTCGACGAGACCGGCGCCGAACTGCATGGCGATGCGTGGCATGCGGACGGCGGACACACGCTCGCCCTGCGGCGGGCGGGACCCGCGACGGTCGTGGGCGATGTACCGCCCGGCCGGCTCGACGTGCTTCTGCTGCTGATGAACGCCCAGGACCGCCCGGTGGTGTTCCGCCTGCCCGCGCCCGCGGTGACATGGCGCACGCTGGTGGACAGCGCCGCCGGTCTGGTCTCCGAGCAGCGCCCGGTGGAAGATGAAACGCTAGTTTCCGCGCTCAGCATTCGCCTGCTTGCCGCCCATCTGGACCCGCAGTCATGAGCCTGCCGGCCCATTCCGCGCGAGCTGCCGCGCACATTTTTTTCTGAAGGCCATTTTTCATGGACGATGCCCTGCTCGATCTCGCCCGGCTTGCTGGGATCTCGCCGTTCTGGACCGACGCCTTCGGCCGGCCCCAGGCGGTGCCCCATGAGGTTCTGCGCGCCCTGCTGCGGGCGCTCGATCTGCCCGCCGATACGCCCGGCGACATCGCCGACAGCCGCGCGCGCCAGCGCGGCGGCACGGTGGATGGCCTTGCGCCCCTCCTGACATTGGATGCGGGCTGCGCGATCCGCATTCCAGCCGCCAAAGGGGCGCTGCGCATGCGCTATCGGGTGACGCTGGAAGGCGGCGGCCTGGTGGAGGGCGAAGCGGACGTGGAGGATGGTGCTATTGCCCTTCCGGCGATCGACATGCCCGGCTACCACCGGCTGGAGCTGGGGGACGCCCAAACAACCCTTGCGGTGGCGCCGGCTCGTGCGTTCGCGCTCGCAGATGTGACGGGGCGGGAAGACCCGCGCCTTTGGGGCCTCGCGGTGCAACTCTACGCGCTGCGGCGCGACGGCGATGGCGGCATCGGCGATTTCTCGGCGCTCGCCCAATTGTCGGTGAAAGCCGCCAATGCCGGCGCCTCGGCCTTGGTGCTGAGCCCGGTTCATGCGCCATTCGCCGCCGATCCCGCCCATTTCAGCCCTTACTCTCCCTCAAGCCGCCTGTTCCTCAATCCGCTGCATGCCGACCCGGCGCTGATTTTCGGCGGCCCGGCCGTGGATGCGGCGGTGGCCGCGCTCGATCTTGGCCCGCTGCGCACCTCGCTTGAAGCCTCCGATCTGGTGCAATGGGACAAGGCCGGCGCGGCCAAGATCGCGCTGCTGCGCCATCTGTTCGAGACCGTCCTGCCGCACGAGCCGGAGTTGATGGCCGCGTTCCAGGCGTTCCGCGCCGCGGGCGGGCAAAATCTGGCGGACCATGCGGTGTTCGAGGCCCTCCACCAGCGCCAGTTCGGCGAGGGGCGCGGGCAATGGAACTGGCGCGGCTGGCCGGAAGGGTTTCGCGAGTCGCGCGGCGCCGCCGTCGCAGGCTTTGCCCGCCGCCACCCGCAGGAGGTGAGCTTTCACGCCTTCCTGCAATGGGTCGCCGACAAGGGATTGGCGCAGGCGCAGGATTCCGCCCGTTCCGCCGGCATGGGCATCGGCCTCATCTCCGACCTGGCCGTGGGCGCGGATGGGGGTGGAAGCCAGGCGTGGAGCCGCCAGGACGAGATGCTCATCGGCTGCTCCATAGGTGCGCCGCCGGACCTTTTGAATTCGGTCGGCCAGACCTGGGGGCTCACGGCCTTCTCGCCGCGCGCCTTCGCCGCCAGCGGCTTCGCAAGCTTTCTCGACATGCTCCGCGCAGCGATGGCCCATGCGGGCGGCGTGCGCATCGATCACATCATGGGCCTGTCGCGCCTATGGATGGTGCCGGATGGCGCGCCCCCCGCGCACGGCGCCTATCTCACCTATCCGTTCGACGATCTGGCGCGGCTCGTGACGCTGGAATCCCACCGCCACCGTGCCATCGTCATCGGCGAGGATCTCGGCACCGTGCCCGAAGGCTTCCGCGAACGCCTCGCCGCGCGCGGCATTCTCGGCATGCGGGTCTTGTGGTTCGAGCGCGAGGGCGCGCAGTTCAAGCCGGCCGGCGCCTATTCCCCCGATGCCATCGCCGTCACCGGAACGCACGATTTGCCCACGGTGACCGGCTGGTGGAGCGGGCGCGACATCGATTGGCGCAGCCCCGCCGGCCTATTGGCGGAAGGCAATACCGAGGAGACCGAGCGCAGTGGCCGCGCCGAGGATCGCGCGCATCTGTGGGCCGCCATCGGCGAGGACGGCCTTCCACCACCCGACCAAAGCGAAGCCGTATTGGATGCCGCCTTGCGGTTTCTGGCTGGCACGCCGAGCCCGCTGGTGGTGGTGCCGATGGAAGATGCGCTCGCTTTGCCCGAGCAACCCAACCTGCCCGGCACGGTGGAAGAGCATCCCAACTGGCGCCGGCGCCTCGCTGCCCAGGCGGCTCACATATTGGAGGAGCCGGCCGTACAGCGGCGGCTTCATCTGCTGGACACCGCAAGGAGCAAGGGATGACCGCGCCGCGCGCCACCGTGCGCCTCCAGTTCCATCGCGAATTCCCGCTCGATGCTGCGATCCCGCTGGTGGATTATTTCGCCGATCTCGGCATCAGCCACATCTATTCCTCCCCGCTCCTCACCTCTCGGCCCGGCTCGCGCCACGGCTATGACACGGTCGACCACGGCACGCTCGATCCCGAACTGGGCGGGGAAGCGGCCCTGCGCCGGCTCGTGGCGGCGCTGCGGGCGCGGAGCATGGGGCTGATCCTCGATATCGTGCCCAACCACATGGGCGTCGGCGGGGCCGATAATCCGGTCTGGCTCGACGTGCTCGAATGGGGACGCGAAAGCAGCTATCGCGAGTTCTTCGACATCGACTGGACCCCGGCGGACACGCGGCTTTCGGGAAAAGTCATGGCGCCCTTCCTCGACCGCCCCTATGGCGAGGCACTGAAGGCCGGCGCCATCCGCCTCGGCCATGATGCCGCGCGCGGCACCTTCCATTTTAGCCACCATGATCACGTCTTCCCCCTGTGCCCCCGCCACTATGGGGACGTGCTTGGTGCGGCGAGCCGGGATATCGGCGGCATTCTCGGCACCGACCTCGCCACGTTGGAAGACCCCGCGACGGCAAAAGTCGACGTCCAGGCGGCGAAGGAGCGCCTTGCGCTGGCATTGACGCGCGAGGGCGCGCAGATCGTCGCCGACGCGCTCGATGCCTTCGATCCAGGCGGCGAAGACGGGCCGGCGCGGCTGCATGCGCTGCTGGAGAAGCAGAATTTTCGCCTCACCTGGTGGCGCGCGGCGAACGACGAGCTCAATTGGCGCCGCTTCTTCGATATCACCGGCCTCGCGGGCGTGAAGGTAGAGCGCCGCGAGGTGTTCGACACCGTGCACGCCCTCGTCTTCCAGCTCTACGCCGACGGGCTCATCGACGGGCTGCGGATCGACCATGTGGACGGCATCGCCGATCCCGGCGCCTATTGCCGCCAACTTCGGCGCAAGCTTGGGACGCTGGATATCCAACGGCCGCCGGATACGCCCGCGGGCGGCTATGTGGTGGTGGAGAAGATCCTCCATGCCGGCGAGACGATGCCCGCCGCCTGGCAGATGGACGGGACCACCGGCTATGACTTCATGGACGAGGTGTCATCGGTGCTCCACGACGGCAGCGCCGACGATGCGCTGGAAAAAATCTGGAGCCAGGCCACCCAGGACGCCAGCACCTATGCCGTCCAAATGGAGGCCGCGCGACGCCAGATCCTGCGCGAAGGCTTCGGCACCGAGATGAACACTGCCGCCCGCGCCCTGCATGACGTGGCGCAGCAGGATCTTGATACCCGCGACATCACCCTTGCCTCCATCCGCCGGTCCCTGAGGGAGCTGGTGGTGGCCTTTCCAGTCTATCGTACCTATGTCGATGCGAGCGGGCGCTCGGCGCAGGACTGGACCTATTTTTCTCAAGCTCTCGCCCAGGCCCGGCGACGCCTTGCCCCCATCGACCATCCGGTCCTCGATCTTTTGGACCGCTGGCTCGGCGGGGAAGCGCCGCGTGCGCTCGGTGGCGACATGGAGCATGCCGGCACCCGCGCCTATGCCATCGCGAAATTCCAGCAGCTTACCGCACCCATCGCCGCGAAGGCGGTGGAGGATACCGTATTCTATCGCTACGGACGGCTGCTCTCGCGCAATGAGGTCGGCTCCGATCCGGGGCAACTGGCTTTGCCGGTGCGCGCCTTCCACGCGCTGGCGGAGGCACGCGGCGCGCAGTTTCCCGACGCCATGCTCGCCACCGCCACCCACGACCATAAGCGCGGCGAGGACAGCCGCATGCGGCTCGCGGTGCTCAGCGAAATTCCGCAGGAATGGTCGGTGGCGCTGGCGGACCTCCTGGCGGCGGCACAGCCTCTGCGCGAGGCGCTGGGCGCCCTGCCCCCGCCAACCCCCGCCGACGAAGTAATGCTCTATCAAACCCTGATCGGCGCCTGGCCGCTGGATCTCGGCCCGGAAGACGGCGGGCGCCTGCACGGCCTGCTGGAACGCGTCGCCTCCTGGCAGATCAAGGCGTTGAGGGAAGCCAAGCGACATACCAACTGGGTTTTTCCCAATACCGACTATGAGGCGGGCTGCGACAGCTTTCTGCGCCTGACCCTTAGCGACGGGCGGGGCAAGGCGGTACGGGCGGCCCTCGCCGCGCTCGTGCAGCGCCTCGCCCCCGCCGGCGCGCTGAATGCGCTGGCACAGATCACGCTCAAATATACCGTTCCCGGCGTGCCGGATCTCTATCAAGGCACGGAGTTCTGGGACTTCAGCCTGGTGGACCCGGACAATCGCCGGCCCGTGGATTATCGTGTCCACGCTGCCGCCCTTACGCACCTCGGCGCGCCGGCCGAATGCCTGCCCCACTGGCGCGACGGGCGGATGAAGCAGAGCCTGATCGCGACACTTCTGCAGGCGCGGGCGGCCCATCCGGACCTGTTCGCGCACGGCAGCTATCTGCCGCTGGAGGTGAGCGGGCCGGCGGCCAATCAGGCGATCGCCTTCGCCCGCCAGCATGGCGAACTCAAGCTGGTGGTGGTGGCAAACCGTCTGTGCGCCGGATTGATGGATCCGGCCGCCGACCAGCCGCTGGTTCCCGGCGTAAAGCTCAAGGGTACCGGGCTCCTGGTGCCAGCTGAGCTTACGGGCGCCTATTTCGATCTTGCGGCCGGGCGCACCGTCTCGCTCGCGGAGACCACGCCGCTCGCGACCCTCCTGGAGCACATGCCGGTCGCGGTGTTGCTGACGGCGCCCTGAGGAACCAGAATCGCCGCTGACGCGTTGTGCTTGAGCGTAACTACGGCGAGGGGTGCTCCGTCGTCGACGGAGTGACACCGGCGGCGGTATCAAGCGATGGAGGCGAACATGGGCAAGCCGACCGGCGCGGGCCAGGGCCCGCAGACCGACAAGAAGCTGGATCAAGCCCTCGAAGACAGCTTCCCGGCCAGCGATCCACCCGCTGTCGCAGGCCCGCGCGGCATCACCGGCGCCAAAGCCGCCGCTGCGCCGCCGGAGACCGAGGCCGAATGCCAGGCGGAATCCGACGCCCTCGATGAGGCGCTGGAGGAGAGCTTTCCCGCCAGCGACCCGCCAGCTCAGAATGTGAAGCGCGGTGCCGATGATGCGGCGCCGGAAGAGCTGTGCCCTCCGACGCCGGCCAAGCGCTGAAGCAACGGGACGCGAGTTGCGTCCCGCAGCCCCGAGCGCGCCTGCATGTCCCCGGACACCGTCCGGCGGAGCTGCGCTTTCCTCGGAGCAGTGGCTTCTTAGCGCGCGCTTTTCTGGCGCGCGTTTCCTGGTTCAGCGCTCCCGGCTCAGCGCTCCCGGCTCAGCGCTTCTTGGCCTTGCGCGCCGCATAGCGTGCATCCCGCGCGGCCTTCTGTTCGGCCCGCAGCCGCTCTTCCTCAGCTTCCGCTTCCGCCTTCAGGCGCTCGGCTTCCGCTTCGGCTTCCGCTTCGGCGCGAATGCGCTCGGCCTCGCGCTGTTCCTTCTCACGCGCGTCCTGCTCCGCGCGGGCCGCCTGCTCACGCTCGCGCTCCGCAGCGCGGGCCGCACGGGCCGCCGCCTGCTCCGCGCGGGCGGCGCGCCGCGCCACCGCTTCGGGGTCGTCTTCCTTCGCACGGGCACTGAACTTCTCAAGCATCGCCGCGCGCGCCTTCGCCTGCGCTTCCAACCGATCGTTCAACCCGGCCTTCTTCACACCCTTCATGTCCCATCCATCGTCTTGCGGTCCAACGCCCCCCTCATATAGGCAAATCGTCATCCGCGCAGCACGACGCGGAGCCGGCGCGCCAATTTATCCGCGAAACGCTTGAAATGGGCACCGGCAGGGGTCCGAGGCCCGACGTCCGAAT
Source organism: Roseixanthobacter finlandensis (assembly GCF_043195105.2). Taxonomy (NCBI): domain Bacteria; kingdom Pseudomonadati; phylum Pseudomonadota; class Alphaproteobacteria; order Hyphomicrobiales; family Xanthobacteraceae; genus Roseixanthobacter; species Roseixanthobacter finlandensis. Next base: position 3,403,744 of record NZ_CM195536.1, read on the forward strand.
ATGAAAATTCATCAATTGGCTCTATGTATTTCACCATTGGGATGGTGCGCAGGGGGAGCCCATGGCGGGGGCACAGTCAAAAAGCGGATGGCTGCAAAATCTGTCCGTCCAAAGTAAAATCGTAGGCATCATCGCCCTGCTGCTGGCGTGTTTCCTGGTTTCGCTCGGCGTCACCCGCATGACGGTGTGGCGGATCGACGAGCAGCGGGCCAGCGCTGAACAGCTGAACGCGTTCATCAAGGAGGTCAACGCCAGCGCCCGGGCCATCAATCGCCGCCAGATCGCATTGATGCGCGCTGCCTTTTCACCCACCGAGCTCAATCTCAAACATTACCATACCACCGACGAAGCCTTCTCCGAACAGCTGCAACAGGTGAGGAAGCTGGCGGGCAAGGACCCGATCCTTGTCGGCCAGTTCGAGCGCGTGCATCTCCTCAATACCTCCTGGAAAGAGCAGGTCGCGGGCCCCGTGGTGGCGATTGTGTCACGCTCCCTCGGCTCCTCCCTTCCCGGCGCGGAACTGAACAGCGCGCTCGGGAGCTTCCTGTCGACCGAAGTCACCGATGTCGGCAGCCGAGCCATCGCGGCCGGCCTAGACCAGATGCTGGCGACCTCCTCCGCACGCCTGGAAGCGGCGCAGGACAACCTTGAGAGTGGCGAGCGGCTGCTCGGGGTCATCAATCTGTCTGCACTTCTCGCAGCGTGTTGCACGGCGGCGGGGGCGATCTTCATGATGTCCCGCCTGCTGTCGACGCCCCTGCGGCAGGTGGCGCTGCTCATGGAACGTCTCGCGGCCCATGATCATTCGATCGTCGTCACGTATCTCGACCGGCGCGACGAGGTAGGCACCATCAGCCGCGCCCTTCAAGTCTTCAAGGCGATGGCAATCGAGACCTACGATAACAATTGGGTCAAGACGGAACTCGCCGGCCTTTCGCGCAAGCTCCAGGAGGCAAAAGAGTCGCAGGAGTTCGCGCAGACCTTGGTCAGCGCGGTGTCGGGCCTTGTCGGCGCCGGCGTCGGGGTATTCTACAGCTTCGATCCGGACAACGGCCTGCTCAGATTACGCGGCAGCTATGGCTATAAGGATCGCCGCCATGTCAGTCCGGAATATCGGCTCGGCGAGGGGCTGGTGGGCCAGTGCGCGCTGGAGCGCAGCACCATCATCCTGAGCCCGGTGCCAGAGGATTATGTCCGCATCCACTCCGGTACGGGCGAGGCTTCGCCGCGTGCAGTCATTGTTCTGCCCATCGTCTCAAAGGACCAGTTACTGGGCGTGCTGGAACTCGCCAGCTTCGAGCCGTTGGAAGGCCGTCGTCTCGCCCTCGTGGAGGAATTGGCGCCGCTCGCGGCCATCAGCTTCGACAATCTGGTGCGCGCCCGCCGCACCCTCGCCCTGCTGAAGCAGACCCAGGAACAGACCGCGGAACTGCGCGCCGCCGAAGAGGAATTGCGCAGCCAGCAGGAAGAATTGCGCACCACCAACGAGCAGATTCACGCCCAGTCCCAGCGCCTCGTCGCCTCCGAGGAGGAATTGCGGGTCCAGGCGCAGGAATTGCAGCAGGCCAACGATATTCTGCGGCGCAATGCCGAGGAACTGGAAAAGCAGAAATCCCACCTCGCCGAGCTCCAGGCGGAAACCCAGACCAAGGCGGACGATCTTTCGCGCGCCAATCAATACAAGTCGCAATTCCTCGCCAACATGTCGCACGAGCTGCGCACGCCGCTGAACTCCCTGCTGATCCTCGCCCAAGATCTGGCGGAAAACCGCGGCGGCAATCTGGACGAGGACCAGATCGAGGCGGTGTCCATCATTCACGACAGCGGCGCCAACCTGCTGCGGCTCATCAATGAGATTCTCGACCTGTCCAAGGTCGAAGCCGGCAAGATGGAGCTGGTGCGCGAGCCGCTGCGGGTGGCCGATTTTGCGCGCCGCATGGAGCGCAATTTCCGTCACATGGCGGACGAGAAAGGGCTTGCCTTCACCATCGACGTGGCGCCGGACGTGCCCCCCGTCATTGTCACCGACGACGGCAAGCTGGAACAGATCACCAACAATCTGCTGGGCAACGCCTTCAAATTCACCGCCAGCGGCAGCGTCACGGTGGCATTCACCGCCTGCGCGGACCTGGCGGGCGGCGGCTTGGCAATCGAGGTCACCGATTCCGGCATCGGCATCCCGCCGCACAAGCTCGACGCCATTTTCGAGGCGTTCGAACAGGTGGATGCCAGCACCCGCCGGCAATATGGCGGCACCGGCCTCGGCCTTGCCATCTCTCGCCGGCTGGCGGTGCTGCTGGGCGGCGATGTGACGGTGCGCAGCACGGAGGGCGCCGGCAGCACCTTCCGCCTGATCCTGCCCGTGGCCGCCGATGCGGAAGGACAGGCCGCCGCCGCACGCGAAGCCAGTTCCCCGAGGTCGAGCGTCGCGGCTCCGGCCGCTCCCCCGATCGCCGGCACGCCCGAGCGCCCCGCTTATATTGCGCGCACCCAGCCGTTCCTTGCGGACGACCGCAATGTGATCGCATCCGGCGACAAGGTTGTACTCATCGTCGAGGACGATGCCGCCTTCTGCCGCTCGCTCATGGGAATCGTGCGGCGCAAGGGCTATCGGGTGGTTGCCGCCGGCGACGGCGAAACCGGACTCGCCTTCGCGCGCACCTACAATCCCACCGGTATCCTGCTGGATGTCATGCTCCCCGGTATGGATGGCTGGCAGGTGATCGAGGCGCTGAAAAAGGACCCCGCAACCCGCCATATCCCGGTCCACTTCGTTTCGGCGCTGGAAGAGGCGCCGCGAGCGCGCGAGGCCGGCGCCGTCGGCTTCCTCACCAAGCCGGTCGGCCAGGCGGACCTGAACGGCGCCTTGGAGCGGCTGATGCATTTCGCCGCCGACCGGCGGCGCCAGGTCCTGGTGGTAGACGACGATCCGACCGCGCGCTTTTCGGTGCGCAAGCTGGTCGCGAGCGCCAGCATCGAGGTCCACGAGGCCGAATCCGCCGAGGACGCGCTGGCGTTCCTGGGCCAGCACGATGTGGATTGCATCGTGCTCGACCTCGGCCTGCCGGGCATGTCCGGCTTCCAATTCGTGGAAGAGCTGGCCGCGCGCGGTAGCATCGTGCCGGTGGTAATCTATTCCGCGCGTGACCTGACGCCGGAGGAGAGCTTGCGGCTGCGGGCCTATACCGACAGCATCGTCATCAAGGGCGCCCGCTCTCCCGAGCGGCTCCTGGATGAAGTGAGCCTGTTCCTGCACAGCGTCCGCCATGCGCCGGACGCCATCCCCGCCGAGCCCGACGGCGATCTTGCCGGCCGCAGGCTGCTGCTGGTGGACGACGACATGCGCAACATCTTCGCGCTCTCCAAGGTGCTGCGCGGTAAGGGGATCAACGTCATTCTCGCCTCGGACGGCACCAAGGCGCTGGCGCAGCTCGCCGACCATCCGGATACGGAAATCGTGCTGATGGACATCATGATGCCGGTGATGGACGGCTATGAGGCCATGGGCGAAATCCGCAAGAACCCGGCCTTCGCCAAGCTGCCCATCATCGCCCTCACCGCCAAGGCGATGACCGGCGACCGGGAAAAATGCATCGCCGCCGGCGCCAGCGATTATCTTTCCAAACCCATCGACGTGCCGAAGCTGCTGTCGATGATCCGCGTGTGGCTGGCACGGTCATGACCGGGGAAGGCGCCGAGGACATCGAGGCGATCGAGGTCGATCTGTTCGTCGAGGCGTTGCGTCGACGGTATGGCTATGATTTCCGCCAATATAATCGGGCATCCCTGACGCGGCGCATCCGCAATCTGGTCACGACCTTCGGCACCGGCACCATTGGCCAGCTGACCGACACGTTGCTGCATGACGCGGCTCGCCTGCCGGAGGTGATCTCCGGCCTGTCGGTGCCGGTATCGGAATTCTTTCGGGATCCGGCAAGCTTTGCCTGTCTGCGTCGCGACGTGTTCCCGGCCCTGGTCTCCTATCCCCAGGTCAACATCTGGCAAGCGGGATGCGCGCGCGGCGAAGAGGTCTACAGCCTCGCCATCCTGCTCACAGAGGCCGGGCTATACGAGCGCACGCGGATCTATGCCACGGACATTTCACCGGACTCGCTCAGCCGCGCCGCGGCAGGTATCTTCCCCGCCCGCGACCTGCGCGATTCCGCCGAGAGGTATAGAAATGCTGGCGGAACGCACAGTCTGTCGGACTATTATCACTCGCGCTATGAATTTTCAAAAATTGATACACAACTTATGCGGAATATTACTTTCGCAGAGCACAACCTCGTCACGGACGGCGTATTTTGCGAAGCGCATCTGATTCTTTGCCGTAATGTTTTGATCTATTTCACCAATCCGCTCCAAAATCGGGCGATTGGCATGTTTGCGGACAGCCTCGTGCGCACCGGCTTTCTGTGTCTCGGCGCGCGGGAAAATCTCGAATTCTCGCCCGAGCGCCAACGCTTCCAAATTGTCAACGCTGCGACGCAGCTGTATCGCTTGAAGCCAATCTATTGAGAGGAGCGATGGAGGCCATTGTGATCGGCGCTTCAGCAGGCGGTCCCGCCGCCCTCCAGACGATCATGGCGGGCCTGCACGCCGATATTCACGTCGCCGTCATTCTGGTGGTTCATGTGAGGGCCGACACGGAGGATCTGATGTCGCCCTTGCTGGACCGATCTAGCAAATGGCCGGTCACCACCGCACGCGAACGCACCCGCATCGAGCCGGGGCATGCCTATGTCGCGCCACCGGGCTACCATCTGCTGATTGAACGGGATCGCCGCTTCTCCCTGTCTGTGGATAAGCGCATCTCCTTTTCCCGTCCCTCGATCGATGTCCTGTTCGAAAGCGCGGCCGACGCTTATGGAGCCAACCTCGTAGGCGTGCTGCTCACGGGGGCCAATGCCGACGGCGCGGCCGGGATGAAGCGCATCCGGGAAGCCGGCGGCACCGCCCTCATCCAGGATCCCGCCGACGCCGCTGTTCCCATCATGCCGCAAGCCGCCCTCGACATGGCTGGCGCGGACCTGTGTGCCCCGCTGCCCGAACTCGTCGCGGCGCTCAACCGAATGTGCCGGACATGACAGATATCGCCCGCCCGAAAATCCTCGTCGTCGATGACGTGACAGCCAATCTCGTGGCCATGCGCCATCTGCTCTATTCGGTGCGGGCGGATATTTTCGAGGCGCATTCCGGCAATGAAGCCCTCGCCCTGTGTCTGGAGCATACGTTCGCCCTGATCCTGCTGGACGTCCAGATGCCGGACATGGACGGCTTCGAAGTGGCGTCCCATCTCAGCAACGATCCCACCACCTGCGACATTCCGGTGGTGTTCGTCACCGCGACCTATCTCGACGATATCAACCGCCTGAAGGGCTACACGTTCGGCGCGGTCGATTACATCGCCAAGCCGATCAACGATGCCATCCTGTTGTCGAAGGTCACGGTGTTCCTCGACCTCCACGTCAGCAAGCTGAAGCTCAAGGCGGCGTTGAGCGAACTTGCCGAACGCAACCGCCAGCTGGAAGACGAGATCGACGAACGCCGCCGGGTCGAGAAGCAGGTGCGCCACATGGCAACCCACGATGCGTTGACCGGGCTCGGCAACCGCATCCTGTTTCTCGATCGTCTGGACCGCGCGCTCGCCCAGGCCGCCATGCGGCATGCCCAGTTCGCCTTGCTCTATCTCGACATCGACGGGTTCAAGGGGGTGAATGACAGCTACGGCCACGGCGTGGGCGATCGCCTCCTGTGCGCCATCGCCGACCGGCTGCGCAACGGCGTGCGGCGCGAGGACATCGCGGCTCGCCTGAGCGGCGATGAATTCGCTGTCATCATGGACGGCATCGTCGATGCTGAAGTCGCGCTCTCACAGGCCAACCGCCTGTGCGCGGCGCTCCAGCAGCCATATGTCCTGGCCGACCAGGAGGCAACGGTGACGGTGGAGGTGAGCGCGAGCATCGGCGTCGCACTTTACCCGGACCACAGCATGACCGGCATTGATCTGATGCGCTCGGCGGATCGGGCCATGTACCAGGTCAAGCTGGCAGGGAAGCGCGGCGTCGCCATGGCCCATACCACCCTTCTCGACTTGCCGCGGGACACCAACGCGCCGCCGCCCAAATAGGCCGTCTGGGCTCAGGCCTGCTCTTTGGTGCGCACGGTGCGACGCGCCTTTTCGCGGATGGCGCTGCGCTGTGTCGCCTCGGCGGCCTCGCGCGCTTCCCGCAGCGCCTTCAGCTTGGCCATCTTGGCGCGGGCGGCGTCGGCGTCCTTCTCATATTCGGGCGCGGCGGCGGCTTCCGGCTCACCGGTGCGGCCCTGCAACTTCTCAAACGTCTTCTCGGCCTGCGCGCGGGACAAGCTGCCCTTCATTGCTGCCGTCATTTCAAAACTCCCATGATCGCTTCAAGCGTCCGTGGTTACGCTGTTCTGGACGAGCCATTGGTTCAGGGCGGCGTCCGTGGCGCGGAGAATCGCCGCGCCCACTGCTTCGCCCACGGCAGTGTGCATACCCGCGAACCGTTCGGAAGAGTGTCCCGGCGGCGAACTGAGAACCACGCAGTCCGTCCCCGTCCCGGTCACGGCCTCACGCATCCCCGCCCGCCGGTATCCTGCACCAATTATCGCGACCGTGCGAGCCTGCGTGACGAGGCTCGCCGCTTCCAGCAAAGCGGCGTCATGCAGCGGCACCGAGACATCGCAGAGAATATTGATCGTGCCCGGACCGACCCACGGTGTGGTGACGCGCTGCCCGATGCGCTCGCCATTGTTGAGGCCGAGCGTGACGAGGCATTCGGCCCGCACCCCCTCCACGCTGGCGCTGGCGTGATGGTGGAAGGCGACGTTGCGCGCCGTCATCATGCCCACAGCATCCTCATGCCCCGCCTCCGCCAGGCGATCGGCAAACCAGCGCGCGGGATCGAGATTGGGCGTCAGATCGGCGTTGTGCACTTCCAGCCAGACCACCTTTTGCGCATCCACGATGCCCGGCCGGTTGAGCGACCAGCTCACCATGCGCCGCGGCCCGGCGAAGTGCGCCACCAGCCAGGGCCGCGCACAGGCGATCGTGAACGGGCGCGTTCCATCGGCATCGCCGGAAGCGCAGGCGGCCGGCACGCTCATGCGGCGCGCGACCTCAAGCGAAGCTCATCAGATAAGCCATGACACAGACGATCAGGATGATCGCGACGAGAATCCAATGCCGGGCGGCGAAGTTATGCAGAATCATGCAGGAACTCTAAGCACAAGCCGGCCGTAGCGGAAGAGCGTGGACGCAGCGCGCCTCACGCTTTCTTCAGAAAGCAGGTTTTCAGCACCAGATCCTTGATTTTCTCCGCGTGGCACTCGATCTCCTCGGCATTGTCGGTCAGGCGGATGTTCTTGATCAGCGTGCCGCGCTTCAGCACAGAGGACGAGCCCTTCACTTTTAGGTCCTTGATGACATGAACGCTGTCGCCATCCTTCAGGCGCGCACCATTGCTGTCCTTGACCACCAGTTCATCGCTCATGCCGCATCCTCGCGGGCGCCGCGCGCAGAAGCACGCGCGAATACCGCCCGCGAGCGGTCTCTTCCAATTCTTGGGCCGGTGCAAGGGGGATGGCGGCGCGGCACGCGAGGGAAAGCGTCGCAGGGCACCCGATACCGGACCGTCGTCGGCACACCCTGTAGGAACGAGCACTTTGCGCGCAGCAGACAGCGACCAAACGCTCTTCAGAGCCGGCTAATGCAGATACTTTCAACTGGCAACAAAATGTGCTGCATCCGTGTATCTCTTAAAGTATTAAATATCCCTTAATTTGTCGAGCGCGCGACCGGCAAAACTCATCGCGTGAGATGGGCCCAGCACGGCACGATCGTAAGCCGCTCCGAGCGCCTGGGCCTTCGGGTCAGCGCCCGCCATATATGGATAGACTGCGAAGGCGAGGATCCGCGCCGGGGCGACCCGCGCGGCTGCCTCCAGTTGCGCCTGCACCCGCTCGAATTGCGCCGGCACGAGGCGCAGATCCTCCGCAGTGGCGCCCGGCAATTGGGTAAAGACCTCCAGCACCAGATCGAATGTGGCATTGCGCTGCTTCAGCAATGCGAACAAAGGGGCGAGGCGCTCGTAATTGACCATGCCATACACACCCACCCCGTCCTGCACCATCAGCCGGATCGCGCCGGCGTCCAGCACGTCGGACCACACATCCGTAAGGTAGCCCGCTCCCTCCAGCTGGCTGAAGAATGTCGAGATGGAGAGCGGCGCCCCCTTCGTACCGAGGGTGTCGCGCAAGCGTAAAAGATAGTTTTTCAGATGTGTGCGATCTTCCGCTTTTCTCCAGCTGTATTGATCTATCTCATAAGGCACATACCATCCGGCAAAAGCCGGATGAGACGAATACGGCGTATTTGAAATAAATCTCGCGCCCGCCTCCGCCATTTCAGACATGAACGGCGCCAAGCCGATCTGCTCTTGGCCCATCAGCACTTTCCAATAGCGATGATCGTAAGGTAGCCCTACGGTCACGCGTAAGCCTGCCGCATAGGCGAGATCCATGAAAGCGAGAACGCTTTCATCCGACATCCGGTATTCATCACCGAAGCTTGTCCATTGCAGGACCACGTCATGGCATTGTAGTGCACGCAGTGTAGCGACTTTTTCAGCCCATTGGGTTTGGGAGAGCTTGAGATCGTCTTTCCAGATTTGCAGGAAACTGCCATCAAGACGGGTCGGGGCCGGCCCCGGAATCAGGGCCGACGACACCAGCGGGATCGCCGCTCCACCGAGCAACACATATAACGCAGTGCGGCGCGTAAAGAATTGAGTAGTCTTTTTCATGCGAATTGCGTTCTGCGTTTCGGGGCTGGAGCGGTAACCATCGTTTCCAGCCGAAATGTGAGTGCGAGCGTCGCTTCCTTGTAGCGGGATGCGACGCATCTGACACGGCATTCCCACCCGATCCGCCGATCGCGTTCGAAAACCTAGGGCAGCAGATGCGGATATTGAGCGTTTTTGGGACCCGGCCGGAAGCCATCAAGATGGCCCCGCTGGTCTCGGCCATTGCGGCGGAACCGTCGCTGACCTCGCTCGTGTGCGTCACCGGGCAGCATCGCGCCATGCTCGATCAGGTGCTGGGCCTGTTCCGCATCACCCCCGATTACGATCTCGACGTGATGAGGCCCGACCAGACGCTGAACGCCTTGTGTGCCCGCGTGATCGCGGCCCTCGACCCGGTGCTGGACGAGGCGCGGCCCGACCGTGTGTTGGTCCATGGCGATACCACCACGGCGCTGGCGGCGGCACTGGCCGCGTTCAACCGGGGCATCAAGGTGGGGCATGTCGAAGCGGGTCTGCGCACCTATGATCTCGCGCGCCCCTGGCCCGAGGAAATGAACCGGCAAGTGGTGGATCGCCTGTGCGATCAGCTGTTCGCGCCCACCGCCGCGGCTGCCGCCAATCTCGCGTCGGAGCACGTGCAGGGCCACGTCACGGTGACCGGCAACACCGGCATCGACGCCCTGTTCCTGACCCTCGCGCGCATCGATTCCGATGCCGCTCTGCACCAGGAGCTGGATGCGCGGTTCGCTGACCTCGACCCCGCGCGACGACTCATACTGGTGACCGGGCATCGGCGCGAGAATTTCGGCGCCGGCTTCGTCGCCATCTGCGATGCGCTGGCGCGCCTGGCCCGGCGCGGCGACGTGGACATCGTCTATCCCGTCCACCTGAACCCCAATGTGCGCGGCCCGGTGATGGAGCGGCTCGGCGATTGCCCCAATATGCACCTCATCGCGCCCCTGGATTACGTGCCGTTCCTTTATCTCATGCGCCGTGCCGCCCTTGTGCTGACCGATTCCGGCGGCGTGCAGGAGGAGGCACCCTCGCTCGGCAAGCCGGTGCTGGTGATGCGTGATGTCACCGAGCGGCCGGAAGCGGTTATCGCCGGCACGGTGGAACTGGTCGGCACGGACCCGGCCCGCATCGTTTCGGCGGTGGCGCGCCTGCTGGATGATCCGGCCCATTACGCAAGGTTCGCCCAGCGCCTGAACCCCTATGGCGACGGCAAGGCGTCCGGCCGCATCGTTGATACATTGTGTGCGCGTGGAACATCGACTTTCGCCGCCTGAGCCCTCGCCGCCCGGCCTCTGGCCCAGCCATCTCGCCCGACGACGCGATTTTATTGCCGGGACTGGCCTTGAAACCGGTCTGTGTTATCACTTTGGTGACTGACGGGCGGCAATTAGGTAATACGCGCGGAAGTGTATGCGCGCGGTTTTGAGTGAAAGGACGCGGGGATGGCGGGACGAGGCGCGAAGGGATACCTCGCGACGAAGGGCTGGAGGCTCGCCCTCGCGTTGGCCCTGCCCTTGAGCGGTATCTGCGCCGCCGGCCTGCCGGCCCTGGCGCAGGACAGCGCCCCCGCCGCTCTGACGCCCGCGCCTACCGATCCCGTCGCCTATGCCATGCAACGGATTGCCGGCGACGGCTCCGTCACCGTTTCGCTGACCCTGGCCGATCTCGGCATCCTCCAGCCGATCGGCTTGTCGGGGCTCGATGCGCGGCGGTCCGTGTTCTTCCCGGTTCCCGCCAACCTGCCGCTGAACAGCGCCCGGCTGAATTTCCAGGGCCGCTATCTGCGCGGCGACGGCGGGCGCACCACTTATCTCGTCTCCATCGACGGCACGCCGCAGGTGGCGCAGCAGGTGAAGGGCGAGAAAAGCGCGGTGCTGTTCGAGATCCCGGTGGCGACCACTGCCCGGCGCACCGGCTTCCTCGATCTCAACGTGGCCTGGGCCTCGGTGGTGGCCGAGCAATTGTGTGCGGACGAGCGGGCGATCGGCAATATTTTCGAGATCGGCCCCGACACCCGCCTGACCTATACCTACGACCGCAATGCGGTGACCGACATCACCACCGCCTGGAGCGCCCTGCCGCCCCATCCGATCCTGCTGATGCCGCCGGCGCCGCTCTCGCGCAATGCCTTCGACGCCGCCTGGCGCATTGCCGCCGTGCTGGAGCGGGCGGGCCGGCGCGCCCGCATGGTGTCCCTGCCCCAGGTCGGCGACGAGGTGGACCTGACCGGCCTCGATGTTCCGCCGGGCTTTGCCGGCGTGCCCGCCTTCGCCGCCATCTCCGGCAAGGACAAGCATCGCATCGCCAATGAGGCGGAGATCGGCGCGCTGCTGGTGGTGAGCGGCCCCGGCGCCATCGCCGCGGACATCGCGATCGTGGACGAAAACCTTTCCGGCGCCGTCGCCAACGCGCTTGCCGCCCTGCGGGACCAGATCCGCACCGCGAGCCCAAGCGCCGGCGAGGCCTATGACAAATGGACCAATGCCGGCTCCGGCGTTTCCGAGCCCGGCGCGGACCAGAATGTCAGCCTCGCCAGGCTTGCCGGGCGGCCGGTGATCACGGTTGCCGCCAATGCCGGCGCGCCGGCGGCGGGCATTCTTGCCGATCTGTGGCGGCGCATGCTGGTGGTGCCGCGGGTGCGGGCCATCACCGCGGCGAGCCCCGATCTCGTCAATGCCGCCGAGGTGCCGCTGTCGCGCCTTGGCGGAACCCCCGGATCGTTCGACGTGCTGGCGCGCGGCGACTGGAGCGCGGGCTTCGACCTTGCGACCGTGGTCACCGGCGGGCGCGTGCCGGCGGCGTTCGCGGTGGATGTCTCGGCCGCCCCCGGCGCCGGCGATACCGCGCCCATCGCCTCGGTTTTCCTCAATGATTACTTGCTCGGGGCGCGCAATCTGACCGCCAACGGCCAGCCGGAAACCATCAAGGTGGCGGTGCCGGACTATGCGCTGACGGCCCGCAACGTGCTGCGCGTCTCGTTCCAGCGCCAGCCCATGAGCGACCGGTGCCGCGAGACGCCACAATCCTTCCCGGTCGCGGTTCTTCCCTCCAGCCGGGTCATGCTGGAGCCGGCGCCGAAGACCGAGGATTTCGTCGGCATCGTGCCTTATCTCGCGGAAAAAGCGGAGATTTTCGTACCTCAGGCCTATTTGCAGGCCGGCGCGTTGCGGCTGCCGCAGATGGTTGCCATCGCCGCCGCCGCCGGCATTTCGCCGGAGCGCGCCAAGCTCACCGTGGTCGCCAATGACACCGAGGCGCGGCCGGAAGGCACGTTCCTCGCGCTCGACACCAATGTGGCCGGCGCCACCAGCAAGGTGACCATTGCCGAGGACCGGCTGATCCTGCGCGAGCGGCCGAGCGAGGTTCTGCTCAATGTCTCCGGCGTCACCGGGGCGGGCGTGGCCCAGGCGGTGGTTGCCAACGGCCAGCGCGGCATCATGTATCGCACCCTCGGCGCCGCTGCGCCGGATCTCGACCGGCCGTTCCAGTTCGGCCGCGGCGATCTCACGGTGCTGACCTCCGACGGCCCGATCGTCCAGCTCGATACCCGCGCGCCGATCACCCAGGAGGTGGGCGAGCGCACCGACACGCTCGGCCGGGTGCTGCGCATCGCCAGCAATTGGGGCACGGTACTGGCGGTGATCTCCATCCTGCTGTTCGTCTTCCTGATCCTGCGGGCGCGCTGGGTGCGCAGCCATCGGCCACCGCGCCAATAGAGCGCGATCGACATTCATGGCTTGACGCCGTTGCAGCAGAGCATCGTCATGCACGGGCTCGTCCCGTGCATCCACGCGGCACCGCAGGCACCAGATTTTCAAGGCCCGGGCCGGCGGCCCGGCGTAGATGGCCGGGACACGCCCGGCCATGACGAACGGTGGAAGAAAGACATTCGCGCGCACCTGCCGCAAGGCGCCTCGACGATGCGCCACGCCGCTGACTGTCGGTCGGACCTAGCGCGATCCGATCAGCCCGCCCGCCCCGTCTTTCGCGCAAAATGTTTCACGTGAAACAATGGCTTAGCGCGGACGAACTGGGGTTTCGTGAGGCTTCTCCGCGCCTTGGCGGCACACCAAACCGGCTTTTCGGGCGAATGTTCGCCCCACATGAATCTGGCGGCACGTTCAGCGCAAATTCCGCATCGCCGATCCCCCATCGCCGATCCCGCAGACGCACCCCCGGTCCGCCCGATCCGCCACCCCGCCCCCGACACGCTTCGCAAGAGGCGCTGACTCTGCGACCATAGGCCGGCCCGATTTGGCGTGCAGTCCAGAATCAGCCCACAAGGGCGCCCCGAAAAACGCCGCAGGAGACCCCATGGCCGCCACCTCCGACCAGATCGCCCAAATCATCGCCCGCGAGATCGCGGCGCGGCCCGCGCAGGTGAATGCGGCGGTGGGGCTGCTGGACGAAGGCGCGACCGTTCCCTTCATCGCCCGCTACCGCAAGGAGGCCACCGGCGGCCTCGATGACACCCAATTGCGCACGCTGGAAGAGCGCCTCTCCTATCTGCGCGAATTGGAGCAGCGGCGCGAGAGCGTGCTGAAGTCCATCTCCGCCCAGGGCAAGCTCACCGACGAGCTCTCCTCGAAGATCGCCGCTGCCACCACCAAGGCGGAGCTGGAGGACCTCTACCTCCCCTATAAGACCAAGCGCCGCACCAAGGCGGAGATCGCCCGCGAGCGCGGGCTCGGCCCGCTCGCCGAAGCCATTCTGGCCGATCGCGCCAGCATTCCCGCCGAGCTCGCCGCGCGCTTCCTCAGCGCCGATGTGCCCGACACCAAGGCGGCGCTGGATGGCGCGCGCGACATATTGGTGGAGACCTTCGCCGAGAATGCCGACCTCATCGGCCGCCTGCGCGCCCATATGCAGGCCAATGCGGTGCTGAAGGCGAAGGTGATCGAGGGCAAGGAAGAGGCGGGCGCCAAGTTCCGCGATTATTTCGACCATTCCGAGCGCTGGGCCAATGTGCCGAGCCATCGCGCGCTCGCCATGCTGCGCGGGCGCAACGAAGAGGTGCTCTCGCTCGACCTCGACGTGGATGCCGACGATCCCGCCCCCATCAAGCCGGTGGAGCGCATGATCGCGCAAGCCTACGCCATTTCCGCCGCCGGCGGGCCGGGCGATGCCTTCTTGCGCGATGTGGCGCGCTGGGCTTGGCGGGTGAAGCTCTCGCTGCATCTCTCCATCGATCTCATGACTTCCATGACCGAGCGGGCCGAGGAAGAGGCGATCCGCGTGTTCGCGCGCAATCTGAAGGATTTGCTGCTCGCCGCCCCGGCCGGCGCGCGCGCCACCATGGGGCTCGATCCCGGCATCCGCACCGGCGTGAAGGTGGCCGTGGTGGACCAGACCGGAAAGCTGATCGCCACCTCGACCATCTATCCCTTCCAGCCGCGCAACGACATTACCGGCGCCAGCGCGGAACTGGCCCACCTCATCCGCAAGCACAATGTGGAGCTGATCGCCATCGGCAACGGCACCGCGAGCCGCGAGACCGAGAAGCTGGCCACCGATGTCCTTTCCGCCTTGCCCGCGCCGAAGCCCAAGACGGTGGTGGTGAGCGAGGCCGGCGCCTCGGTCTATTCCGCCTCCGCCACGGCCGCCGCCGAGATGCCGGATGTGGACGTCTCGCTGCGCGGCGCAGTCTCCATCGCCCGCCGCCTGCAAGACCCGCTGGCGGAATTGGTGAAGATCGAGCCGAAATCCATCGGGGTCGGCCAATACCAGCATGATGTGGACCAGAGCCGCCTCGCCAAAGCCCTGGACGCGGTGGTGGAAGATGCGGTGAACGCGGTCGGCGTCGATCTCAACACCGCCTCGCCCTCCCTGCTGGCGCGCATTTCCGGGCTCGGCACGGCGCTGGCCGAAGCCATCGTTGCGCATCGCAACGCGGTGGGCGCGTTCAAGAGCCGCAAGCAATTGCTGGACGTGGCCCGGCTCGGCCCGCGCACGTTCGAATTGTCCGCCGGGTTTTTGCGCATCACCAACGGCACCGAGCCGCTGGATGCCTCCTCGGTGCATCCCGAGGCCTATGGGCTGGCGAAGAAGATCATCGCCTCCTGCGGGCGCGACGTGCGTTCGCTCATGGGCGATAGCGCGGCGCTGAAGGCGCTCGATCCGAAGCTGTTCGTGGACGAGCGCTTCGGCCTGCCCACCGTGAAGGACATTCTCGCCGAGCTGGAGAAGCCAGCCCGCGACCCGCGCCCGGAATTCAAGACCGCCACGTTCGCGGACGGCGTCAACGATATGAAGGACCTCGTGCCCGGCATGCTGCTGGAAGGCGTGGTGACCAATGTCGCCGCCTTCGGCGCGTTCGTGGACATCGGCGTCCATCAGGACGGGCTGGTGCACGTCTCGGCGCTGGCGGACCGGTTCGTGAAGGACCCGCACGAGGTGGTCAAAGCCGGCGACGTGGTGAAGGTGCGGGTGGTGGAGGTGGATGTGAAGCGCAAGCGCATCGCCCTCACCATGCGCAAGGACGACGGCGCCGCCCGCCCCTCCGGCCCGCGCCCGCCGCAATCGGGCGCCTCGCCCGCCGACGTGCGCCGCGCGACCCAGGCGAAGCCCTCAAAGCCCGCCGACGGCGCGCTGGCCGCCGCCTTGGCAGAGGCGATGCGCCGGCAGAAATAGGAACGAGCCGCCCCTGCGCTCCCTCTCCCCCACGGGGAGAGGTCTGGGGTGAGGGGCCGAGCGCCCAACCGACCGCACCCCCTCACCCGTCCGCTGCGCGGCCGACCTCTCCCCGGCGGGGAGAGGTGAATCCAGGCGGAACGTGCACGCTTCCTGCCCCATACGCCCCCTCGCCGCTCCACGCGCCCCCTCTCCCCCACGGGGAGAGGGCTGGGGTGAGGGGCCGATCGCCCGACCGACCGCACCCCCTCACCCGTCCGCTGCGCGGCCGACCTCTCCCCGGCGGGGAGAGGTGAATCCCGGCGGAGACAGAACGCTTCCCGCCCCACACGCCTCTCGCCACCCACGCGCCCCCTCTCCCCCACGGGGAGAGGGCCGGGGTGAGGGGGCGCGGCACGGTGAAAACGCGGTCAGGAGACGGGGGCGAGGGCCGGGGCCGGACGCATTTCGCACGGGTCGGTCCCGTCGCCGGAGGCGCCGAGCAGATCGAGGAAGGCACGCGCCGCAGGATTGGCGTGGGCCTGGCCGGGCGTCTCCACATGGGCCACCACCAGTTCCCAGCAGATTTCCGGCCCCGCCAGATGGGCGATGCCGACGGTGGGGTGATGGCCGCGCGCGATCGCCTCCGGCACCAGCGCCACGCCCAGCCCCTGCGCCACCAGATCCAGCAGCGTGCCCAATTCGTTCACCTCGAAGGCGATGCGGCGCTGGATATTGGCCTGGGCGAAGATCTGGTCCACCTGCCGCCGCGTGCCCCAGCCGCGCTCGAAATCCACGAACGGCACGCGGGCGAGTTCCACCGGCTGCACATCCGTCCGTCCGGCGAGCGCATGGCGCGGCCCGCAGGCGAGCACCATTTCCTCGCACGCGATCATGCGCGTGACCACATCGCCCGCATCCTCGCCAAGCGGGAAGAAGGCAAGATCGAGCCGCCCCTCGCGCAGGCAATCGAGCATATGATTGGCGCTGCCCTGGGTCAGGCGGATCTCGATCTTCGGATGCTGGGCATGGAAGCGCGCGAGCAGGGCCGGAAGATCCAGGAACGGCGGCAGGCTCTGCATGGTGCCGACCGAAAGCTTGCCGCTTTCCAGATTCTGCACTTCCACCACCGCCGCCCGCGCCGCGCCCACCGCCTCCAGGATCAGCCGCGCCTTGTCGAGCAGCACGCCGCCGGCGACGGTCAGGCGCACCTGGCGCGTGCTCCTCACGAAAAGTTGCGCGCCCAATTCCCCTTCCAGCGCGCGAATGGAGGCCGAGAGCGCGGACTGGACGATGTTCACCCGCCCCGCCGCGCGGGTAAAATGGCCTTCCTCGGCCACGGCGATGAAGTGCTGAAGCTGACGCAATTCCATGGCGGTTTCCGATTAAGCGATCGAGCAGCTATATCGCATCTCAAAAATCCATTGGAATGATTGAACGACGCGACCCATCTACGCCTCACACGGCCCGCCTGCCAATGGAGCGCATCATGCCAAAAACAAGCCTGCCCACCCGTCCCTTCGGCCGCACCGGCATGGACATCACCCGCGTCGGCTTCGGCGCCTGGGCCATCGGCGGCCCGGATTGGGCGGTCGGCTGGGGCAGCCAGGACGACAGCGAATCCGTCGCCGCCATCCGCCATGCGGTGGAGCGCGGCATCAATTGGATCGACACCGCCGCAGTCTACGGCCTCGGCCATTCCGAAGAGATCGTCCGCGCGGCGCTGAAGGACATGCCCGCCGCCGAGCGGCCCTATGTCTTCACCAAATGCGGCCTCGTATGGGACGCGGCCGACCGCGCCGCCGAACCCAAGCGGATCGGCGCACCCGAAAGCATCAAGCGCGAGGTCGAGGCTTCGCTGAAGCGCCTCGGCGTGGACCGCATCGACCTTTATCAGATGCATTGGCCGGCCAATGACGGCACCGAGATCGAAGTTTATTGGCAGGCGCTGCTGGACCTGAAGGCGGCGGGCAAGGTCGGCGCCGTCGGCTTGTCGAACCACAATACTGCGCAATTGGCGCGGGCCGAGGCGCTCGGCCATGTGGATACGCTCCAGCCGCCCTTCTCGGCCATCCGCCGCGATGTGGCGAGCGCCGAATTGCCCTGGTGCGCGGCGCACGATACGGGCGTCATCGTCTACAGCCCCATGCAATCGGGCCTGCTGAGCGGCCGCTTCACCGCGGAGCGCGCCGCCGCTCTGCCGAAGGACGACTGGCGCTCGCGCAATGCCCAATACTCCGGCGAAAATCTCATCCGCAACCTCAAGCTCGCCGATGCGCTGAAGCCCATCGCGGAGGCGCACAATACCAGTGTCGCCGCCGTGGCGGTGGCCTGGACGCTGGCCTGGCCCGGCGTCACCAGCGCCATCGTCGGCGCCCGCAGCCCGGCCCAGGTGGACGGCTGGCTCGACGCGGCGCGCCTGGAACTGACGCCGGCCGATCTCGAAGCCATCGCCGCGGCCATCGAAGCCACCGGCGCCGGCACCGGCCCGGTGCGCCCGGCCTGACGCCCCGCACGCCCCGGCCGCACCCGTGCGGCCGGGCATCATGAAAGGACCAAAGCCATGAAAGTGGGTTTCATCGGGCTCGGCCGCATGGGCGAAGCCATGGCCGCGAATTTGCTCAAGGCTGGCCATGAGGTCAGCGTCTACAACCGTTCGCCCGCAAAGGCCGATGCGCTGGTGGCCGCGGGTGCCGTGCGCGCCGCCAGCATCGCCGAGGCCTGCCAAAGCGAAGCGGTGCTGACCATGCTGGCGGACGACACGGCAGTGGAAAGCGTCGTGCTCGGCGATGGCGCCATCCTCGAGAGCCAGCCCAAAGGCGCGCTGCACATCTCCCACAGCACCATTTCCGTCGCCTTGTCGGAGCGCCTCGCCAAGGCCCATGGGGAGGCCGGCCAGGATTATGTGGCGGCGCCCGTGTTCGGTCGGCCGGATGCGGCGGCGGCGGGCAAGCTGTTCATCGTCGCCGGCGGCGCGCCGGACAGCATCGCGCGCTGCGCGCCCCTGTTCGAGGCCATGGGCCAGCGCACCTTCGCGCTTTCGGAAAAACCCGAAGCCGCCAATGTGGTGAAGCTGAGCGGCAATTTCCTCATCGCCTCGGTCATCGAGGCGCTGGGCGAGGCCATGGCCCTGGTGGGCAAGGCCGGCATCGACAAGAACCAGTATCTCGACCTGCTGACCTCCACCTTGTTCGGCGCGCCGGTCTATCGCACCTATGGCAATCTCATTGCCAACGAAGCGTTCTCGCCCGCCGGTTTCGCCGCGCCGCTGGGGCTGAAGGACGTGAGCCTCGCGCTGGCGGCCGGCGAAGCGCTGCGCGTGCCGCTGCCGCTGGCGAGCCTTCTGCGCGACCGCTTCCTCTCGCTGCTGGCGCAAGGGGGCGAGGATCTGGATTGGTCCGCCGTCGGCGGCCTCGCACTGCGCGATTCCGGCCAGGGGAAGAGGGGGTAGGTCTTTATCATTGCCGCAGGCGCGACCTGCCCCCTCCCCCCTTGAGGGGGAGGGTTGGGGTGGGGGGTATGGTGTCGCAAGCACCCCACTCGCCCGGACAAGCGGAGAGACACCCCCCTCCCATCCCTCCCCCGCAAGGGGGGAGGGCCGCCGCTGATTCTCAGGCCTCAGATCAGCAGGTCGATGTGCGCGGCGTCACGCGGCATCGTTCCAAGTCGGTCGTGACCCATAAACCGGGAATGACGGAGATGGGGTGGTTTACAGACTATCCGCTTTTGGATGGTAGTACGAAGAAGCGGCCATTCCGGCTAGTGTCAGACGTTTTCGTCGCCCTCTTCATCTGACAAGCCGCCGACCATGAGCCACCTGCCGTCGCTCTCCTTCCGGTACAACTGGCCGGTGCCCCATCCAATGCCTGCTCCATGATAGACGCTGCAGTCCGCACACATATTGGCCCATGCCGGATTATCTTGCAGGCGCCCATCGGAGAAAAACGTCTCTCGGGCAAGAGGGATTGAGCAGATGTCGCAATGCTCGGGCGCATCGGGATGATGCCTACCCTTCGCGACGGTAACCGGATCGATCAAATCTTCAAGCTGGCGATCTGCAGAGCTTCCATCACATATGCCACCGCCAATGCGTGGAGAGAGCTTATTGACGATGATACGCAGCAGCCTCTCGTTCTTTTCGAGATAGTTGCCGAATTCCGCGTATGGAACAATCTGCCCGACACTGCGCCACCGATTGTTTTTCATTCTAGAGAATTCGCGCTCTTCACCCTCGATGTTGCAGCGGAATGAGCCGTAGATCAGGCCGAGCTCTTCCAGCATATCAATGTCGCGCGCTTCATATCCTCCCCACGTCATGCTCATGACTAGAGAGCCAAGGTCTCCGCTATAGTAATTCATTAAAATGTCAAGGAATGCCTCAGGCGGCTGTACCGCGTCATCCGCTGCTAGGAGCTCCCCGACATAGGCACGGCAAACGTCCGCGTCATTACGGATCAGTATCGTGTAGCTGGGGACGTAATTGATCCCCGATTCCTGCGTTTTGGCGAAGAAAAGCGTCATCAGTCCGGTTGACGGCGCAAATATCGAAGTTTCGGCAGTTCCATCCGGGAAATCCGTGCGTGCCTCCTCCAACTGGGCACGGACCATTCCCGCCCAGACAGGATTGTTCGGAAGGGTCTCATTGACATCTTTCAGGAGTTGCCCGTATTCGGCCCTGTCGGATAGCTTAATGGTGCGTTTCAGGCGCTGACCGGATGTGCCGGCATCACCCTCTATCTCACCTAGAATGGTTTCGTCGGTAAGGACAGCGTTGCGGGCGAAGGCGCCACGGCGATGGATCTTCGTGATGCTCCACGCTTCATCGGCCAAGAGCTTGCTTCGAAACTTTGCCGGATATCCGATCTCGAAATAATCGCGATCAACCTTCGGGCTGGCGTCCAGAGCATATTCCTGAAGAGAACACAGAAGCTCATCCCCTTCCATGTGATCTGGAAATTCCTTCGCCTCTTCGTACTGCTCCGGGTCTGCCCGGATCATTTCGAGGTACTCTTCTGCCGTCTGAAGCTGCGGAACGAAATAGATCATATGATCGAGCCGGTCCATCTTGCCCGCCACATCGGCGATTTCTTCTTCCGTAAGTTCTCCGGTATCGCCCCGAATCCCATGTAGTTGAGCGGCCGTAGCCACAACCGAGGATTCATAAAATCCTTCCGGGGCTTTCAGCTCTACCATTATGTAGTCATTGATGCCTTTGGCCTTGCAGCTCGCATCGTAGCTTGCGATGCCTTCTGCAAGTCGCTCTTCACTGGTATACAAGCTTATCTCATGCCACGGAGAAAGAACCCGGCCAGAGGTCAGCTCCAGCGGTTGAACAGACTCTTTGGTAATGGCTCTGTCCGGTTCATTTACCGATATTTTCACCCCCGAAACGGATATGGATGTGTCGTGAACGAAACGGGAGAAGGGGACCAGCAGCTCTTTCCATTCGGTCGAAACGATAATGGCCCGTATCTCGTCATCGCGCGCCCCAAGATGGCCTTTTACAGCCTCAACGTACTTGTAGATTTCGTGAATGGCTTCGCGGCTGGCGGCATCGCTTCTTTTAAGCTCGATAAGAACCCAGCGCCCTCGCACGTCCTTGGCCAGTATATCGATGAAGCTTCGTGTCCCGATCCTGCTAGGGATGTATGCCTCGGCATTCAAAACAACTAGCCCTTCTTCAAGGGCAGTTATCTGGGATGCGAGAAGATCACGGAGGGCCGATTCAAACAATTTTTAATTCTCCTTGACCTACCTTGCTGGCACTGTGCGGTAATATCACTTAATAGCGCGAATGGCACAGGGTAGCTAACTCAAACAAGCGACCCAATAGTCCCGTTGAAAAACGGACGGAATGGCGTGAGGCTGCAACCCGTAGCCTGAAATTAAATGTCTGCTTTCGGGGATTTTCACAAACGGCGACGATGTCGGAAACGGGCTCGATAGCTGCCTGGCCGCTTCCGGAGTTCGCCAAATGCTGTTTCAGCATCGGCATGAGCCAATATGACCTGACCGACTTCGAGTGGCGCGCGATCGGGCCGCGGCTGCCCAACACGCCACGAGGCGTGCCGCGCGTCGATGACCGGCCCGTGCTAAATGGCATCTTCCGGGTGCTGCGATCCGGTGCGCCACGGCGAGGCCTGCCCAAGTGTTATGGCCCGCGCACCTTCCCCACACACGCGCCCTCCCCCCTCCCCCCTTGCGGGGGAGGGTTGGGGTGGGGGGTATGGTGTCGCAAACACCCTCGCCCGGACAAGCGGAGAGACACCCCCCTCCCATCCCTCCCCCGCAAGGGGGGAGGGCAGGCCCTGCACGTGCGAAGGCTGGATTGGGGCGAACGCTCGATAAGGGACCCCATAAACCTCAAATCAGCAAATCGATGTGCGCGGCGTCGAGCTGGCCCTTGCCGATGAAGCCGAAGCTCACACTGGCGTCGTGGGCGATGTCGCCGTTCCAGGCAGCGTTGCGGATCACGTAGCCGTCGGCATCGTGGGAGACGATCTCGGCGTTCCAGATGTTCTCGATCTCGTAGGGCATGTTGATCTCGAGCTGCCAGCCATGGGCCGCCGTCGCGCCGTCATTGTGGATCGCGATCGAGGCATTGAAGCCGCCGCCCCAGGAATCCGCGCTGGAGAACAGCGCCTGGAGGTCGGTGTCGTGCACCGGCTCGCTCGGCGTGGTCGGGTCGGTGGGGGTCGGCTCGGTCGGCGTGGTGGGCGCCGCGCCGTCGTCATTGACGATGGTGCCGATGCCGGTGGCATGGGCCAGCGTCGCGCCGGTGGGATTGGAGAGCACCAGCGAGAAATGCTCGTCCGCCTCCGCCACCCGGTCGGCGGTGATGGGGACGGCAATGATCTTGGTCTGCTCGCCCGCGGCGAAGGTGAGCGTGCCGCTGACCGCGGTGAAATCCGTCGCGGCGGCGGTATCCGCCACGGTGTGGAAATCGAGCGTCACCGGCCCGCTCGCCGCCTCGCTCAGCGTAACGGTGAACAAGGCATGCGCCTGCGCGCCCGCCCCCGTGCCGCCGCTGCCGGCCTCGCCGAAATCATATTCGATGCCTTCAAGATAGGAGAGCTTGTTGGTGTTCACGCTCGTCCAGTCATCCTTCAGGATGCCGCCGGTATCGCCGGAATTGGGGTTCCACGACCAATAGGTCCAGCTCACGCCCTTGTCGCCGGCCGCGATGTCGGTGGTGCCGTTATTGTCCAGATCCCCGCCAAGATAGGAGGTGATCGCCTCCAGCCAGGGCGCATCCTTCGGGTCGGTGAGCTTGGTGCCGAACTCGCCGATGTACACCGGGGCGATGTTCTCCTTGTAGATATAGCCCCACATCTGGTCGAACTTCTCCGGCAGATTGGCCGGATAGCTCGGATCGCTGAACCAGGGCTGGGGATAGATCGAGTTCGGATAATCGTGGGCGGAATAGACCAGCTTGTTCTCGACATCGAGTTCGATGGGGCGGTCGCGCACGCCCATCAGATTGCCGCCCCACCAATAATTATTGCCCTCGTACGTGCCGATGCCCTCGACGAAGATCAGCCAGTTGGAATTCACGTCGCCGATGGCATTGCCGGCGCGCTCGGCGGCCGCCGCCCAATCGTTCGCGCCGCCGCCGCCCCAGGTGCCGTTATAGGGCTCGTTGTGCAGGTCGGCGCCGATCACCGCGCTGTCGCCGGCATAGCGCTGCGCCAGCATCTGCCAGTCGGCGACCCATTGCGCCTCGCTGTGGCTCGCATCGTACCAGAGCCCGTTGGCGGAGGTGCCCGCGCCGGCATCGCTGCGGTGATGATCGAGGATGATCTTCATGCCGATCTCGTCGGCATACTCAACGATCTTGTCCATCACCTGGAGCGGGGTCAGGCCCGCGAGGTCAGGGTTCTTGGAATAGTCGATGCCGTTTGCCTGACTGGTCGCATGCAGCATGTCGGAGGAGAACGGCAGGCGGATCGTGTTGAAGCCCAGATCCTCCATCTGGTTCATCATGTCCTTGTAGCCGCGCGTCCACAGGCCGTGGGGCGACATGGTGTCGGATTCAAAGCCGAACCAGTTCACCCCGCCGATCTGCACCGAATTGCCATTGGCATCGACGATCTGGTTGCCGGAGGTGGAGAGCCAGCCATCCAGGCCGCCGCCGCTCGAACCGGGATTGCCCTCCACCACGGAGGCATCGCTGACCGAGATTTCCGGCACAGGGGCCGGCGGGGCGGTGTCGTCATTGAGGATGGTGCCGGTCGCGGTGGCCTGGCCGAGGCTCGCGCCGGTGGGGGCGGAGAGCTTCAGCGTGAAGGTCTCGTTTCCCTCCACCAGAGTGTCGCCCGTGACCTGGATATGCACGACCTTCGAGGTCTCGCCGGCCGCGAAGGTGAGCGTGCCGGTCTGGGCGGCATAATCCGAGCCCGCGCTCGCGATGCCGTTGGCGGTGGCATATTGCACGCTCACCAGGCCGGTCGCCGCCTTGTCCAGGGTCACGGTGAAGGCGAAGTCGCTCGTGCCGGCATTGCCTTCCGCCAGCGTGGCGTCGGCGATCGACACCACGGGCGGCACGGGCGCCACATCGTCATTGAGAATGGTGCCGGTGGCACTGGCGTCGGCAAGCGTCGCGCCGGTGGGATTGGCGAGGTTCAGCGAGAGGGTCTCGTTGGTTTCCACCGCCGTATCGCCGGTCACCTGCACATGCACCAGCTTCGAGGTCTCTCCGGGCGCGAAGGTGAGCGTGCCGGTGAGCGCGGCATAGTCGGCACCGGCGCTCGCCGTGCCGTTGGCGGTGGCATAGGTAACGGTGACGGGGGTCGCGGAGGCCGCCGAAAGCGAGACCGTGAAGGCGAGATCGCTGGTGCCGGCATTGCCTTCTGTCACCGTGGCGTCCGCCACCGCAAGCGTGGGCAGCACCGGGGCCGGATCGCCGCCCACCGGCGCGCCATTGACCAGGAAGCCCGTCGCCGACGTGCCGCCCGCCCCCGCGCTCGCCTGGAAGCCGAACGCGACCTCCTTGCCGGCACCCACGGTGCCGTTCCACGCCGCATTGCGCACCACATAATGGGTGCCGACGTGGCTGACGATCTCGGCGTTCCAGATATTGGTGATGGTGAAGGCGGAATCGAATTCCACCGTCCAGCCGTTGAGCGCCGAGGGGCCGGCCTCCACCGTCATGCTGGCGACGAAGCCGGAGCCCCAATCGTCTTTCACTGCGTAATCAAGGCCCGCGGAGCCCGCCGGCGGGGTTACGACATCGTTATTGGTAATGGTGCCTGTGGCGCTGGCATGCGCGAGCGTCGCGCCCGCGGGCGCCGAGAGGGTCAGCGAGAGGGTCTCGTTCGCCTCCACCGCCATGTCGCCGGCAACCGGCACATGCACCACCTTGGAGGTTTCGCCGGGCGCGAAGGTCAGCGTGCCCGTGGCGGCGGTGAAATCGCTGCCGGCGGTGGCGGTGCCGCCGGCGGTGGAATAGCTCACCGTCACCGGCGTCGCGGAGGGCGCGGAGAGGCTCACCGTGAAAGCGAGGTCGCTGGTGCCGCTATCGCCTTCCGCCACCGCCGCATCCGCCACCGACAAGGCGGGCAGGACGGGGGCCGGATCGCCGCCCGCCCCGTTCAGGGTGAAGCCGCTGGCGCTGGTTGCGGCGCTGCCCGGCGCGGCCTGGAAGCCGAACGAGGCGCTCGCGTTCGCCGGCACGCTGGCGTTCCAGGGCAGGTTGCGGATGACATAATGATCGCCCACATGGCTGACGATCTCGGCGCCCCAGATGTTGGAGATGTCGAAGGCGGCATCGAATTCCACCGTCCACCCGTTGAGACCTGCCGACCCGGCGGGCACCGTCATGGCGCCGACGAAGCCCGAACCCCAATTGTCGGCAACAGCGTAATTCACATTCGCCATCTGTCATTGCTCCAGAATTGCGAGCCCATCCGGGACACCACATCTGGATCTCACGAAGCGTCACCTTTAGCTTTTTGAAGTCGATGAACCGGGCGGAAAAATCGATCATGCCGGCGCCTTCCGCGGTGCACACAGCCGATTGCCGCCCGCGCGCCTTGCCGCAGGGGCGCAAATCGCCTTTCCTGCGACGGGGGACGCAGGCCCGGCAAACGGGCGGTGCGCGGTGGGGAGCCGGGATCTTGACGAGGCAGGACGCGGTCTTGGCGCAAAATCCGCTCGCCGCCTGGTGGGCGCGGCGCCCCGCGTTCCTGCGCGCCCAGGTCACGGGATGGAGCCTGTTTTCCATCGTCGATTTGACCAATCGCTGGGTCTCTTATGAGAATTTCGGCATCTCGCTCGGCCTGACCTTGATCGCCCTGCCGCTGCTGATCCTCGTCACCACCGCCATGCGCGCGGCTTATCTGAAGGTGGGGCTTGATGCCGCCATCACCGTGCGCGCCCTGCTGTGGATCGCCGTGCTGTCGTTCGCGGCGGCGGCCTTCCTGGTGGGCTGCATCAGCGTGGTGCGCGATTATTTCGGCTGGCCGATCCCCAATTGGCGGCCGGAACAGCAGGTGCTGGCGCCCCTGATTTATTATTTCTTCACCATGATGGGCTGGAGCCTCGCCTTCTTCTGGGTGCGGGCGGAAATCGGCGCGCGCAGCGACCGCCAGCGGGTCGCCCTCGCGCAGGCCGAGGCCCTGCGGGCCGAATTGCGCGAATTGCGGCTCCAGCTCGATCCGCACTTCCTATTCAACGCGCTCAATGGCGTCGGCGAGGAAATCCTCGACGATCCCGACGCCGCCCATGTGATGGTGCGCGAGCTCTCCGATTATCTGCGCCATTCGCTCGCCACCCACGACCAGCCGGTGGCGAGCGTGGCGGCGGAGGCGGCGAGCCTTGCCGCCTATCTGCGCATCCAGGAAGCGCGCTTCGGCGACCAATTGGTGGCGACCCTCGACGTGGCGCCCGAGGCCGCCGATCGTCCCATCGCCAGCTTCCTGCTCCAGCCGCTGGTGGAAAACGCCATCAAGCACGGCACCCGCCGCAATGGGCTGCGCATCGACATCGCGATCCAGGCGGAGGGCGCGGGGCTGCGCATCCGCATCGGCAATACCGGCACGCTCGCCCCCTCCGCCAAGCGGCCGCGCCGGGGCGGGGTGGGCCTTGCCAATGTGCGGCGGCGCCTCGCCCTGCACTATCCCGGCCGGCATTATTTCACCTTGCACGAAGCCGCGCCGCCGGGCAGTACCGGCGCCGCCGGGCGCCGCGTGGTGGCCGAGCTGATCCTGGAGGGCGCGCCGTGCTGAGCGCCGTGATCGTGGATGACGAGGTCCGCGCCCGCCGCGCCATCGCCCGCCTGCTGGAGGCGCACCCGCAGGTGCGCATCGCGGGCGAGGCCGATTGCGTGGAAGATGCGCTCGATTTGCTGGTGCGCGAGGCCCCGGATCTGGTGTTCCTCGACATCGAGCTGGGCGACGGCAGCGGCTTCGAGCTGATCCAGGCGCTGGAAGACCCACCGCGTGTGATCTTCGTCACCGCCCACGCCGAGCACGCGGCGGAAGCCTTCGCCGTGGATGCGGTGGATTATCTGCTGAAGCCGGTCTCGCCCGAGCGCCTCGCCGACGCCCTGCGCCGCGCCATGCGCCGGATCCGCCCCGACGCCGCTTCCCCTGAAGCTGCCGCCCCCGGCACGGCGCCAGTCGCGGAACCTTCGCCCCCGGCGCTTGCCCCGGGCGCGACGCTGGAGCTGCGCACGCCCCATCGCACCGTGTTCGCGCCGCCATCCGAGATCGTGGCGCTGCGGGCGGACGGCGATTTCACCCGCGTGTTCCTCGCCGGCCAGCCGCCCCTGATGATGCTGCGCACGCTCGGCACCTTCGAGACCCTGTTGCCGCGCCCGCCGTTCCTGCGCCTCGGCCGCTCGCTGATGGTGAATTGCGACCGCCTGCGCAGCATCGAGACCCCCTCGCGCGACCGGGCGCATGTGGCGCTGGAGGGCCTGCCGGCGCCCCTCATCCTCGGCCGCGCCGCCACCAGCCGCCTGCGCGAGGCCCTGGCGGACAAGGGCAGGCTCTGAGCGGAGCGGCTATTTCTCGGTTTCCGTGAGCCCGCGCACGAACAGGTTCTGCATCAGCGCGATCACCAGGATCGGCGGCAGCATGGCGAGGATGGCTGTCGCCATCACCAGATGCCACACGGGATCGGCCTCCACCGCCGCCGCCGCGAGCCGCTGGATGCCCATGACGATGGTGTAATAGCGCGTGTCCGTGGTCACCAGCAGCGGCCACAGATACTGGTTCCAGCCATAGATGAAGAGGATCACGAACAGGGCCGCGATATTGGTGCGCGAGAGCGGCAGCAGCACGTGCCAGAAAAACCGCAGCGGCCCGGCGCCGTCGATCAGGGCTGCCTCCGTCAATTCGTCGGGAATGGTCATGAACACCTGCCGGAACAGGAAGGTGGCGGTGGCGCTGGCGATCAGCGGCAAGGTGAGGCCGCCATAGGAATTCAGCAGCGAAAGGTCCGCCACCACCTGGAAGGTGGGCAGGATGCGGACCTCCACCGGCAGCATCAGCGTGATGAAGATCAGCCAGAACGCCGTTTGCCGCAGCGGAAAGCGGAAATAGCAGACCGCGAACGCCGACAGCAGCGAGATGGCGATCTTCCCGAGCGCGATCGCCATGGCCATGATGAAGCTGTTCAGCAGCATCGGCCCCACGGGGGGAAAGCCCTGGGTGCTGGAGCCGGTGAACAGAGCGGTGCGGTAATTCTCCAGGAACAGGCTTCCGGGCAAAAGCCCGATGCGGCCGGAGAGGAAATCGCCGCCCGAATGGGTGGAGGCGATGAAGGCGAGATAGACCGGCAGCACCATCACCACCACGCCGAGGATCAGCGCGAGATGGGCCAGCAGGCTGAGCAGGCGTCCGGAACCGGCCATCAATATTGCACCCGGCGTTCGATATGGCGGAACTGCACCGCGGTGAGCGCGATCACGATGGCCAGCAGCACCACCGATTGTGCCGCCGAGCCGCCGAGATCGAGCCCGCCGAAGCCGTCGCGGAACACCTTGTAGACCAGGATCGTGGTCGCCTGCCCCGGCCCGCCGCCGGTGGTGGCGTGGATGATGCCGAAGGTGTCGAAAAAGGCATAGGTGAGGTTCACCACCAGCAGGAAGAAACTGGTGGGCGCCAGCAGCGGCCACACCACGAAGCGGAACCGGCGCACCGGCCCGGCGCCGTCCAGGGCGGCGGCTTCCATCAGGCTTGCGGGGATGGCCTGGAGGCCGGCGAGGAAGAACAGGAAATTATAGCTCACCTGCTTCCAGGCGGCGGCCAGGATCACCATGGTCAGCGCCTGCTCGCCATTGAGGAAGTGGTTCCAGCTGATGCCCATGGCGTCGAGCGCGCGGGCGAGGATGCCGATGGTGGGGTTGAACATGAACCACCACAGGATGCCCGCCACCGCCGGCGCCACCGCATAAGGCCACACCAGCAGCACGCGATAGGGCCCTGCCCTTTTGCCGATCCGGTCCGCCGCGAGCGCCAAGCCCAGCGCCAGCACCATGGCGAGACAGGTGACGCAGGCGGAAAACACCGCCGTCACCTGGAATGCGTTGAGATAGGTGGGATCGCGCAGCAGCGCGGCGAAATTGGCGAGCCCCACAAAGGCGCGCGACAGGCCGAAGGCATCCTCCGCAAACAGCGAGGAGACCACCGCCTGCCCCGCCGGCCAGATGAAGAACACCAGCGTGATGGCAAGCTGCGGCGCCAGCAGCAGATAGGGCGTCAGGGAGCGTGGAAAGGTGACGCGCTTGGCCTGCATGTCCGGGTCCGCATCGCCGCGCGGGATGCGGCAGGAGAAAATAGCCTTTTCCCGCGTCGGGGATACGACAAAGCGGGCGGGCCGTCGCGCTTCCCGTGCGGCGCCCGGAAACGGATGGGACCGGCGGGAAAGCGCGCCCGGCCTAACGCCCGTAGCGCCGCCCCGCCTCCACCGCGAGCCCGGTACCCACGGAGCCGAAGGTATCGCCCGCCACGATCCGCGCCTGCGGCGCCATGGCGACGATGGCGGAGCGCACATGGGCAAGACGGGTGGAGCCGCCGGTGAGGAACAGCGCGTCGATGTCGCTCGCCTTCACCCCCGCCGCCTTCAGGCATTGGGTGATGCGCCGCGCGATCCGCCCGGAGAGGCTGTCGGTATGGGTCACAAGGTCATCATGCACGATGCCGACCGCGAGCGCGGGTTCGAGCCACGCGAGGTCGATGGCGGTGCGCCCATCCTCCGAGACCGCGATCTTCGCGTCCTCGGCCGCCATGGCGAGCGTGTGGCCGCGCTCCTCGCTCACCACATGGGCGAGGCGGCGGATCAGTTCGGGACGGGCGGATTCGCGCTCCATCTCGCGGATCGAGCGCTGCACGCGCGGATCATACAGGCGGTTGATGGAGGACCAGGTCGCGAGATCCTGGAACAGGCTGGCGGGAGCCGAGAGGCCCTGGCGTTTCATGGGGCTGCCATGGCCGAGCAGCGGCATCACCATGCCGAGGCTGAGCGCGCGGTCGAAATCCGTGCCGCCGATGCGCACGCCGTCATTGGCGAGAATGTCGTCCGCCCGGTCCGGCTTGTCGCGCCGCTCGGGGCCGATGCGCACGATGGAAAAATCCGAGGTGCCGCCGCCGATATCGGCGATCAGCGCAAGCTCTTCCCCATTTACCTGCCGCTCGTAATCGAGCGCGGCGGCGATCGGCTCGAACTGGAACGAGATATCGGAAAAGCCGATCTCGCGCGCCACATCGCCCAGCACGTCCTGCGCGCGCGCGTCGCCCGCCGCGTCGCCATCGACGAAATGCACCGGGCGGCCGAGCACCACCTGATCCAGCGGCGCATCGGCCTTCATCTCGCCACGCCGCTTCACCTCGGCGATATAGGCGCCGATCACCTTGCGAAAGGTGACGCGGGTGCGGCCGACCGCCGTGGTCTCGTCCACCAGCGCGCTGCCGAGCACGGATTTCAGCGCCCGCATCAGGCGCCCCTGCTCGCCGCTCACATAAGCGGCCATGGCCGCGCGGCCGATCACCGGCGCTGTGATGCGCGGATAGAAAATCGCGCTCGGCACCGTCACCGCATCGCCCTCGACGGGCGCCAGATGCGGCCCGGCCGGGCCGTTGAGACCGAGGGTGGTGTTGGACGTGCCGAAATCGAGGCCGCAGGCCGCCATGGTGGGTTCCCGAAAACGGAGCGATAAGGGCGTGCGCTGCAACATAGCGCAGAAGGGCGCGCTCGGTACCCCTTCGGCGCGCCAAGATCAAGCCCCAGGCGATGACATCCGCGCGCGTTGCCGCCGCCAGTGCTTGGTTTTGGCCTGCGGCGGCAGCTTCAACGCGGCGGCGCGGACGGGTATAGACGGTGCGCGTTCGCGAGAGTCACGGGTTCGCACGGCGCCCTGCCGGAGCTCCAGAGGTTTCCCCACGATGGACACGAATTACGGCTGGGTGTGTCTCTCCTCCCTGCTCATTGTGACCCTGCTGGTGGTTCCCGGCCTGTGGTGGAACGCGCGCGCCGCGGCCGCGCGCCGCCTGCCCTCGGCCTTCGTGCCGGTGCCAGGCCTGCTCGCCCTCGCCGCCACCGGCCTGCTGCTGTGGATCATCCATCCCGCGAACCATCTCATGGTGACACTGCTCTATGGCGGGGCGAGCTTCGTCCTCGCGCTGGATGTGGCGCGGCGGTGGTGGCGAGCGGGCGCGTGGCGGGCTTCGCTCGGCGACCAGGGTCCGGGCGTGTTCGCGCTCTGGGGGGCGATGATCGCCATGGCCATGGCGGTTGGCCTCAATCCTTTGCCCGTGGCTCAGGAATCTTATCCGGGCACGGCGATCCCCGGGCGCATGGTGGCCTCGCCGCCGGACAGCATCGTCCCCTACTTCACCGCAGCCTATATGTTCCACGGCAAGGACGGCATCGAGCGCAGCAAGGATTATTTCGGCGATTGGTCGGTGGCCGCGCGTGGCCCGCTGATCCCGCTCGCCACCAATACGCTGCTCTATCTCTTCGACACCGCGCCCCACGACTCGCCGAACGTCGAGCGCAAGCCCTGGCCCGGCACCACCGACGGCGCCTATCTCGCCCGCCTGCTCGGCTGGATCGCGAACGCCATGGTGGTGCTCGGCGCCGGCCACCTGCTGCTGGCGCTCGGGATCAAGCCCGCCAGCCGTCCCTGGATGCTCGGCTGCCTCTGGGTGGCGCTGGCGCCCGCGATGCTGATCAATACCGTTTTCCTCTGGCCGAAGGTGCTGGCCGGCTTCTTCATCCTGCTCGCCCTGGCCGCGCTCCTGCGCGGGCGCTGGGGTGTCGCGGCGGGATGCGGCGTCCTTGCCTGGCTGAGCCACCCGGTGGGGCTGCTGTTCCTGCCGCCGCTCGGGCTGATCGCCCTGTGGACGGCGTTCGGCGCCGCCGGATCGAGGCGGGAGAAATGGAGCGCCGCCGTGCGCGCGGGCCTCGTGTTCGGGCTCGTCACGGTGGTGCTGATGGCGCCCTGGCTTGCCTATAAGGTCTGGCTCGGCGGCCACGACATGTTCATGGATTATCTGCGCGGCGACGGGCACGGCACCGCTCCGGCGAAATCGGTTCTGTCCTGGCTGACGACCCGCTGGGAGAATTTCTGGATGACCTTGAGCCCGGTGGTCTATTTTTATTCCCGCAACATGCAGATCTGGATCGACGGTGCGGTCAGCGAGCCGCTGCGCTGGACCGTGCAATATGCCAAGACCCTGCCCGCCGGCCTTGGCTTCTGCCTGTTCTTCCCGGCCTATATGGCCCTGGCGCGGCCCGGCGTGGACGTACGCCTGCGCCAGTTGTGCACCGTCATCCTCGCGGCCTTCGCCCTGATGCTGCTGGTCTGGGGATTCAGCCGCGACGGGCTCGGGCGCAATTCCCTCGAACCGCTGATCCCGCTGATGGTCGTGCTGTGCGCCGCGCAGGCGAAGGCCGGCCCGGTCTGGCTGATCGGGCTCGCCGGGATCTATCTCGAAGGGCGGTGGGTGGAATTCACCGGGTTCGTGCTGGAGAAATCCTTCAGCTGGGCGAACGTGCCGCTCGATGCCTGGGCGTGCTGGAGCATCAGCAGCCTCGTGGGGCTGGGCCTGTTGACGGCCGGCTATGTGGTACTGGTGCGCGAACCGGAACCGGCCCGCCGCCCTGGTCCGGCACCGGCCTGAAGGCCGCGCGGGCGCGTCAGAGGCCGGGGGCGCCGGCGGGCGGCTTGCGCGGACGGACGCCAGCGCGGGTGCGGCTTCCCGGCAAACCGGATCCCCGCGATACGGTTCCGCGCGATCCTTTGGGCCAGCGCAGCGGCCAGGACACGAGATGGTCCACGAGTTCGAACAGGCCGAACATCTGTTCGCCGCCCGCCACCTTGCCGCGCACGGAGATTCCCGCCTCGTGGACCGTCTCGGCCGAGCCGGAAACCAGCGGATGCCACCAGGGCAGGTCCTTGCCCTCGTCCAGAAGGCGATAGGCGCAGGTGGGCGGCAACCAGGACAATTCCGCCACCGCCTCCGGCGTCAGGCGCACGCAATCGCTCACCTGCTC
Source organism: Roseixanthobacter finlandensis (assembly GCF_043195105.2). NCBI lineage: Bacteria > Pseudomonadati > Pseudomonadota > Alphaproteobacteria > Hyphomicrobiales > Xanthobacteraceae > Roseixanthobacter > Roseixanthobacter finlandensis. The sequence continues at coordinate 3,436,692 of NZ_CM195536.1, forward strand.
CTGCCGGTTGGGATAATCCGAGCAATGGCAGGAATGGGTCTCGAACAGCCGGCACACCACGTCGGTATAGGCGATGTCGCCACTGTCCTCGTCCTCCAGCTTCACGAGGCAGCAGCGCCCGCAGCCGTCGCACAGGCTTTCCCACTCGGCCGGGCTCATGAGCGCCAGCCCCTTCGCGCGCCAGAACGGCACCGCCGCGCCGGGGGTGCCGGCGTCCGGCGCGACGTCGGGGAAAGCGGTGGGCACAAGATCGGAGGGCGCGCGGTCTGGCATGGTTCTCCTTACCACGAAGCCGCGCGCGGCTTGAACCGCGGGGCGAAAATTTACCCCGTCCTCACGTCTGCTTGCGCCGCGTCACGTGGCACTCGCGGCGATCCGCGCCGCGGGTTATAGACAAGGCTGCCCGCCCGGCCGCCGTGTTTTTGACACGTGGCTGCACGAGCTAAGGATGAGGGCGGCATTGGCGACAGCGCCGCTTCGCAAGGGCGGCATTGGCAAGGGTGATGTTTGGCAAGGGCGCGCGGGGCGCGGCGCGGCTCTGGCCAGACCGGCGATGAGAAGCATCAAGCGGTGAGCGAAGGTCCAAAATCCTCCTTCAAAACCCGGCTGCGCAACGCGCTGCTGGATTTCGACGCGCGCATCGACAGCACCCTGTTCCAGCTGGGCGTCTTCACCCGGCGGGTCACCGGCGGCTATTCCGCCTTCATGGAGCATTTCTCGCTCTCCGGCGTGCCGCGCTTCCTGGTCGGCATGGCCTCGGAGGGCTTCACCCTGGGCGCGGCGGGCTCGGTGGTCGTGCTCGCGCTCGCGCTGCCGGCGTTCCACGAGACCTCGGACGACTGGCTGAAGCGCACCGAGCTGGCCGTGACCTTCCTCGACCGCTACGGCAACGTCCTGGGCGAACGCGGCGTGCGCCAGAACGACACCGTGCCGCTGGCCGATTTCCCCGATTATCTGCTGAAGGCGGTGCTCGCCACCGAGGATCGGCGCTTCTACGAACATTTCGGCATCGATGTCGCCGGCACGTTCCGCGCGATGGTCACCAATGCCAAGGCCGGCGGCGTGCGACAGGGCGGCTCCTCGCTCACCCAGCAACTGGCCAAGAACCTGTTCCTCTCGAACGAGCGCACCATCGAGCGCAAGATCAAGGAAGCGTTCCTGGCGCTGTGGCTGGAAAGCCGGCTCACCAAGAGCCAGATCTTCAAGCTCTATCTCGACCGCGCCTATCTCGGCGGCGGCGCCTATGGGGTGGACGCGGCGGCGCAATATTATTTCGGCAAGTCGGTGCGCGAGGTGAACCTCGCCGAGGCCGCCATGCTCGCCGGCCTGTTCAAGGCGCCGAGCAAATACGCGCCCCACGTCAATCTGCCGGCGGCGCGCGCGCGCGCCTCGACCGTGCTCGACAATCTGGTCGATGCCGGCTTCATGACCGAGGGACAAGTGTTCGGCGCCCGCCGTAATCCGGCGACCCCGGTGGACCGCAGCGACATGGCGGTGCCGGACTATTATCTCGACTATGCCTTCGCCGAGGTGCGCAAGCTGGTTGACGCGCTGCCCAAGTCCATCACCGAGCGCAACTTCGTGGTGCGCACCGGGCTCGATCCCAATATCCAGAAGGTGGCCGAAGCCGCGCTCGACCAGGCGCTGCGCCAATACGGCAAGGATTATAAAGTGGGCCAGGGCGCAATGGTGATCATGGAGCCCAACGGCACGGTGCGGACCATGGTGGGCGGGCGCGATTACGGCGAGAGCCAGTTCAACCGCGCCACCGACGCCCTGCGCCAGCCCGGCTCCTCGTTCAAGCCGTTCGTCTATACCGTGGCGCTGATGAACGGCTACAAGCCCACCACCATCGTGCAGGATGCGCCGATCTGCCTCGGCAATTGGTGCCCGCAGAATTACGGCCGCTCCTACATGGGCTCGGTCACGCTGCAGACCGCGCTTCAGCATTCGCTGAACACGGTGGCGGTGCGGCTCGCGGAGAAGTTCGGCCGCGCCAAGATCATCAATCTCGCGCACAAGATGGGAATCACCTCCCCCCTCGCGCCGAGCGCCCCGCTGCCGCTCGGCGCGGCCGAGGTGACGGCCATCGACATGGTGACCGCCTACAGCGTGTTCGCCAATGGCGGACACAGCGTCTATCCCCACGCGGTGGTCGAGATGCGCGTCTCCAACGGCGAGGTGGTGTGGCGCTTCGACCGCGATGCGCCCAAACCGGTGGAGATCATCCCACCGAGCGTGATCGACATGATCAACCCCATGCTGAACAACGTGGTCGAGAACGGCACCGGGCGGCGGGCGCGGCTGGAAAACATCAAGGTGGCGGGCAAGACCGGCACCACGAATGCCTATCGCGACGCCTGGTTCATGGGCTTCACCGGCAATTATGTGGGCGCGGTCTGGTTCGGCAACGACGATTACACCTCGATGAACAGGATGACCGGCGGCACCTTGCCGGCGATGACCTGGCAGAAGGTGATGGCCTATGCCCACCAGGGGGTGGAGCGCAAATTCATCCCCGGCGTCGGCGACCAGCCCGCCCCCAAGCTGGAAGACAAGCCGTCCCCCATCGAGGTGCCGGAACTGGATTCCATCCAGCGCCCGATCACCCTGTCGCCGCGCAGCACTGAGCGCCTGATCCGCCTGGAGCAGATCTTCCGCACCGCGCCGCCCTTGCCGCCCTTGCCCGGCCCGACCGCCATGGGAACGCCCGCGGCCGGCGCCCCCGCGGCGCCGACGCGCACCAATTGACCGGAATCCAAGCTTTGACCGGAACCCAAGACGTGAGCGGAACCCAAGACGTGAGCGGAACCCTGGACTTCAGCGGAACCTTGGACTTCAGCCGAACCTTGGACCTGCCGTGCGCCTCGTGACCCTCGCCACCACCCTCGCCGCGGCGGCGGCGATCGGCCTCGGGGCCACCTATTTCGCCGTCACCCATTCGCGTGGCATGGATATCGTGCGCCTCGGCGCATGGCAGGGCTGGCCGCGCTCGGGCACCACCCAGGCCGATCCCTATGCGACCGCCGCCTTCGCGCGCACCGGCGAACTGCCGCTGGAGCTGGCCGACGGGCTGCTGTTCCTCGCCGACCACGACACAGTCGGCGCGCCGCTGGACGGGCGCTGCGACATCCGCATCTCAGGCCCCCTGCCCCAGTCGCGCCTGTGGACGCTGACTCTCACCGACGACAAGGGCGCCCTGGTGCCGAACGCGGCGCAGCGCCACGGCTTCACCAGCGCCGAATTGGTCTATGAGCCGGACGGAAGCATCAATGTGGCGCTCTCCCCGCGAGCGCGGGCGGGAAACTGGCTGCCGACCGGCGCGCGCGGACGCCTTCAGGTGGCGCTGCGCCTCTATGATGCCCCGTTCAGCTTCGCCTCGGGCGCGCAGGACGAGGGGCAATTGCCGCGCATCGTCACGGAGCGATGCCCATGAGCTTCGCGTCCCTGTTCCGCCGCTCCCGCCCGGCCTATCGCTCCACCGCCCGCGCGCCGGGCCCGGTGGAGCGGCTCGCCGCGATTTTCCAGGCGGTACCCGCGGCCCCGCGTCTGCTGCTGCTGCCGCTCGCCATGGCGCTGGTGCTGGGGGGCATCGTGCATCTGGTTTCGGTGCTGGCCATGCCCCGGCTCGCCCAGGCGTCCGCCTATCAGCGGCTGGCCGCGCTGGCACCCTCGAACCGGCTGGTGCTGCTGCCGGAGACCGGAGACGGCGTGCTCCCCATGACCGATCCGGCCTTCGTCAGCGCGGTATGCCGCTATGATCTGCGCGAACGGCCGCTGAAGGTGCGGGTGCCGCAGACCGGCGACTACACCTCGGTCTCATTCTACACGAATCGCGGGCTCGCCTTCTATGCGCTGAATGATCAGGCCGCCGGGCGGGTGATCGAACTTGACCTGCTCTCGCCCGCCCAGCGCGCGGCGCTGCCGGAGGATGAGGAAATCACGGCGGCGGATCGGCTGGTGGTGGAATCGCCGAGCACGACCGGCATCGTGCTCATTCGCGCGTTCGCCCGCTATGGCGACGTCCGCGACGCCGTGCGCAAGCAGCTCGAGGCGGCGAGCTGCACCGTCACGCAATAGCGACGGGAAAGTATTGGGGCGGGAGAGCCTGGGGACGAGGGAGCCTGGGGACGAGGGAGCCAGCACCGGCGATGCCTTCAGCCCGCGCAATGCCTCGACTGGCGCGATGCCTCGGCTGGCGCAATGCCTCGGCTCGAGCGGTGCGCCACCCGCTCGGTGCGTCGGGGTGGCACGCAAAGTCGGGGTGGCCCGCGGGCTGACGCGTCTCGCGTTTCGCCGTCCGACCTTTCCTCGCTTCAACTTTTCACCGCTCGGCCATATCACCGCGCGGACCCGCTTACGCCTGGCGCTGGGACGGTCCCTGCGGCGGCCGCAGCTTCGGTGCCGGGGCCTGCGCCACCGGGACATCGCCATGGCGCTCGATACGCACCACCGGCAAAATATAAATCTGCGCGCTGCCCGGCCGTTGCTCGGTTCGAGCCGCTTCCCCATCCGCATGGGCGCGTGCTTTTCGCGCCCGCACTCCCCGCGTCGCGGAGAACGATAAAACCGTTCCCATTTCGCTTCTCCTCAAGGGCCACCGTAACCCCCACAACGCAGATAGGCTCCGAAAGTTTCCCCAGGCTGTGCAATAAACGCGATTGCACATAGATGATAATACCTCTCAAGGGTTGCGTTCGCGCGCCGGTGTGTTCTGATCATATGCGAGCCGGCTTCGTTGCGGCTCGCGTGACGCGGAAAACGCCCCGGAATGTCCCTTCGTGCCCCGGCTTGTCCCCCTCCCTTCCTCCTGCTCGGCGCGGGACGGGGGGGAACATCGCTTCTGGCCGGCTGCCTCGAGCGCCATCCCGCTTTGATGATTCGCGCCGAATTCGGCGGCATCGCCATTCTCATGGGAGGCGACGAGGCGCAGGTGCCGCCGCCCTCCATGGCGCGGCTGCTGGACTATCGCCTCGCCCGCTTTCGCGCCCATTGCGAGGACGACCGCAAGGCCAATCCCGAGCGCATCTGGGGCAACAAGATCACCACCGAGCAGGTGCTCGGGCTAAACGACCACAATCTCTACAACCTCGCTCAGGAGCCGGTTCTGGACCGCTTCGTGGCGGCCATGACGGGATACCGTTTCCTGTTCATCGTGCGCGATGGGCGCAGTTGCGTGGACTCGAAGGTGCGGCGCACCGGGCAGAGCCATGTGGACGCGGCCCGGCGCTGGTGTGCCTCGGTGCGGGTGCTGGAGCATCTCGGCGCGCGCGGGGTGCTGGCGGGCAGCTTCCGCTATGAGGATCTGGTGACCGAACCGGAGGCCACCTTGCGCAAGGTGGCGGCCTGCGTCGGCGTCGCGTTCGATCCGCTGATGCTGGAGGGTGCGTGCAGCCCGCTCCTGCCGCCGGACTATCGCCACGGCCGGTTCGTCGACGAGAAAGCCGCCGAGCATCCCCGCCTGCCGCGCGGCATCGAAACATTGATCCGGCCGGACCTCGACCGGCTCGGCTACGCCTGAAGCTTTTCGGCCTGAAGCTTTTCGGCCTGAACCGGCTCAACCCGGGTCCGCTCAGCCGGAGGTGACCTCGATGAAGGCGCGGCCGGCCTTGTCCTCGATCTCCAGCAGCCAGAGGTCCGGGTCGAAGCGCATTTCCTTGACCATCCGCGCCTCGCTGGCCTCGTCCGGCGAACCGGGCGGCACCAGCACCGCGAACAGGCGCGCGCCGGAGGTCTCCGCGTCGAACGCGCTCTGCGGCGCCGGGCCGTAAAGCGCCGCGCAGCCGTCCAGCGTCGCCACTTTCACGAACACCGCGCCGGCCTCCTCGGAGCCGCGCCGGCGCACCGCCGCGAACGCGCCCGCGCCATTGGCGGTGCGCACGATGGCGGCGGCGAATATGGCGCTTTTCAGCCGCATGTCAGTTGATCACCGTGCCAGAGACCGCGATCAGCTCCCTCACCACCCGGTCGGAAATCTCCCCGTCGGGCGGCAGGTTGCGGTCGCGCTCGAAGCGCTGAACAGCAAGGCGCGTTTCCAGGCCCGGCTTGCCGTCGAGCTTCAGCGGGCCATAGCCGAGCTTGGCCAGGGTCTTCTGCACGCCGAGAATGCGCGCGGACGGCGCCAGTTCCGCTGGCGGGCGCACCGAGCCTGTCACCGTGTCGGCCCCCGAAACGGCAAGGCCGGGCACGCGCGCGGGCGGGCGCGGCGCGGCTCCGGTGCGGGCGCTGCCGGTCCCGCCAGGTACCGGAGCCGGCGGCATGAGAATGGCGGCGGCGGCGGCCGCGGCCGCGCTCTGGGCGGGAGCTGCGGCGCGTGTCGGAGCGATGTTCAGCGGCGCTCCCGGGGCAGCGGGCGCGGCGGGCGCATTGGTGTCGCCGGAAATATTGATCGTGCCCAGGATACCGCCGGCCGGGGCGGTAACGATGGGAACCGCCGTGTTCGCCATGGGGGTCGGCGAAAGCGCGGCCTCCGGCACATGGGTGCCCGCCACCCCATTGGCGGCCTGTGGCTTGGGCGTCGGCACCGGGGCGATGGGCACGGCGGTGCCGCCCGGTACCGGGCCAGGGCGCGTGCCGCTCTGCATCACGAACACATTGGCCAGCACCGCGCCGGTCAGCGCCACGCCCACCAGGGCCGCAAGCCCATCCGCGAACCGCAGCCCAAGCCGGCCGCGCGGGGCTTCCGCGAACGGCAGCTCGCCCGGCGCGCCGGGCAGGTGGCTTTCCCCATAATCTATTCTCATGCGCGCCGCCGCTCCCCGTCCGGTTGGGCGGCCGCGGGCCGGGCGAACGGCGCCACGACCACGGCGGGGCGGGTCAGCGGCAGGCTGAGCGTCACCGTTGTGCCGCGCCCGAGCACGCTCGCGACGTCGAACGCCCCGTCGTGCAGGCGCACCAGCGCCCGCACTACCGCGAGGCCGAGGCCGCTGCCGGTGCGCCGGCGCTCCATGTCACCGGTCTGGAAGAACGGCTCGCCGAGCCGCGCCACATCGGCCGGCGACATGCCCGGCCCCTGGTCCACGACCGCGATCAGAAGATTGCCGCCCTCGACCCGCGCCGATACCTCCACCCGCGTGCCCGGCGCGCTGACCTTGAGCGCATTGGACAAAAGGTTCAGCAGCATCTGCTTCAAGGCGCGCTGATCAGCGAGGATCGGCGGCACCCGGCTCGACAGGTTGAGGGTGATGCGCACGTCGCGCCGCACCGCCTCAATCGCCATCATGTCGTGGCAGGCCTGGGCGAGGCGGCGCACGTCCACCGGCTCGACCAGGAGCTCATAGGCGCCGGCCTCGACCCGCGACAGGTCGAGAATGTCGTTCACCACGCCCAGCAGGTGCTGGCCGCTGTCATGGATGATGCGGGCATATTCGGTGCGCTTCTCCCCGTCCATGCGGCCGGCCGCGTCGCCCAGCAGCATTTCCGAAAAGCCGAGAATGGTGTTCAGCGGGGTGCGCAGCTCGTGGCTCATGGCGGCGAGAAACTGGCTCTTGGCCGCATTGGCGCGCTCGGCCTCCTGGCGGGCGGCGGCTTCCTGCTCGGCTTGGGCCTTCTGGGCGCCGATGTCGCGCCAGCAGGCGCGCACGCGCCCGCCCTCCAGCGGAAACGCGCGCATCTCCATCCACACGAATTCCGGCGAGAGGCCGTCGGCCTCGCACCGCAGCCGCACCTCGCAGCGCAGGTCATGGGCGTCCTGCGTCAGCCCCGCCGCGCCCGAGACGGCGGCGAGGAAGGCCGGCCGATCCGCCACCAGGATGCGCTCGAACAGGCCGTGTCCCACCAGCTGCGCGCCCGGAAGCGCCGCGAAAGGGAATTGCGCATGGGCGATGGTGATGACCTCGCCGGAGCGCAGGTGATGGGTGACAAGCGCGAGGTCGGCGTCCCGCCCGGCGCCGCGCAAGCGCACCGCCGTGCGCGACAGCCCGCCGGACACTCCCGCGAGCGCCGCCGAAACAAGCCCGCAGGCCAGCAGCCACAAGCCCTCCGAAGCGCTGCCCGAGGCGAGGCCTGAGGCTTCCGCCACCAGCACCGCACCGCCCGCACCGGCGCACAGCAGCGACAGCGCCCCCAGCGCTCGGGTGCTGCGTCGCGCCAGCAGGCCGATGTCGGCAAGGCTGCCCCGGGGATCGGACGCATACGCCGCACGCGCATCCGGCCCAAGCTTGTGTCTCATCACATTCGCGACACGCAATGGCTGCCCACAGCGCCTTGCGGCGCCCCCTCGTTCATCCCAGGCAAGCTTGCACGGCGCCCTTAAACGAACTGCTAAGGCCCGCTCGCCGGCCCGGCCAGCGTTAACGATGTCTTGAAAAGTCGGGGGGCGGCAGGCGGCGCGGGCGCTGCGGCAGGGCCCGCGTTCTGGTATCTATGGTTATCCAAAGGTTGAGGCCGGCCGATGCCGGTTTCGCCGCGGAAATGGTCCAGGCCCGCCGGTTCGGGGGCCGCCCGGGGGAGCTTGAAGCGAGGCGCTCCATGTTCTTTTTGATCCGCATGACGTTCTGGCTTGGCCTGATCCTGCTGCTGCTGCCCATCGGCACGTCCAGCGACGGGCGCGAGGTCGGCCCGTGGCAGGCGTTCGTGGCCGTGCAATCGGCGGTGGCGGACGCGCGCGGCTTCTGCCAGCGCCAGCCGGACGCCTGCGCCGTGGGCGGCGACATGCTCGTGAACCTGACGGAAAAGGCCCAGGTCGGCATCAAATGGGTGGCCGACGCGCTGGGCCATGCGCGCACCGACGCCGCCGCGCCCGGCGGATCGGCCGCCAGCCACGGCCTGACCCCGCAGGATCTCGTTCCCGGCTGGGGCGGCGAGCCCGCCGGAACCCCGGCCGCAACGCCCGGCATCCCCACGCCGCTGAAGCGCCCGGCCTGACCGCGGCCCGCCTGAACGCCTTTCGCTGGATCGCGATCGGCGCTTTTTCCCGCGAAAATCGCACCGCCGCACCCGCGCGCGGCGCATTTTTTGCTTGTCTCGACTTTTGCCGGGGCTGCGCGCAGCCTATATGGCGCAGAACCGACCAATGACGCCGAGACGGCGTCGGCGGCGTCTTACGGGCAGGTGCGATGACAGCGGATCAGGATATCGAGGCCCTGGTGGCCGATTTCGAGCTTCTCGACGATTGGGAAGACCGCTACCGCTTCGTCATCGAGCTGGGCCGCGCCCTGCCGCCCTTCCCCGAGGCTGAGCGCACCGAGGCCAACAAGGTGCAGGGCTGCACCAGCCAAGTGTGGCTGGTGAGCGGGCGCCGTGACGGGCCGAACGGGCCGGTGCTGGAATTCAAGGGCGATTCCGACGCCCACATCGTGCGCGGCCTGGTGGCGGTGCTGCTTTCCATCCTCTCCGGCAAGGGCGCGCGCGAGATTTTGGAAGCCGATCCGCTGGCGGTGTTCCGCCGCATCGGCCTTGAGGGCCATCTGACGCCGCAGCGCTCCAACGGCCTGCGCTCCATGGTGGAGCGCATCCGCGCCGACGCCCGCGCCGCCCTCGCCGAAGCCTGAGCCTCGCCGAAGCCTGAGCGCGGCCGCGCGATCGCTACCGGCCGGGCTGGATGGTGCCCGTGGGCGCCGGCGCGACGGGCGCGCCATAAGCGAGCGGATCGGGACCGAACCGGTTCGGTCCGCGCGTGCCGGCCAGAAGGTTGAAGATCAGGATCACCAGCGCGCCGATGCCGGTAAGTTCCAACAGCAGCCACCAGCCGGTGCGATCCGTGTCGTGAAGCCGACGCACGCTGACCGCGAGGCCGGGCACGAAGTGCACGAGATGCACGATGCCGATCAAAATGCCGTAGCTCTCGAACTCCACCATGCCGTCGCCGCTCGCAACCTCGCCGCCGAACAGCACCAGATCCAGCGCCTGCGCCACGATGCTCAGCAGGATGACCGCGAGGACATAGAACCAGAAATCCTTGCGGCTGGTGCGGCCCGTAAAGGTCGCATACTGGCGCATCGCCTTCAGATAGGAATTGATCATCCCGCCACCCCATTGCGCCCGGCGCGCACGCACCGCCCCGGCCATTTGAGGGGATGCCGGCGCCGGGTCAAGGGCGATCCGGCCATCTGGGCGAAGGGGGAGGCACGGTCCGCCCGTAACCCCTGCCCTGCGCCGCTGGTCCCGTTCCCGTTCCCCCCTGCTCGAACGCGCCCCAGCTGACGCCCGGTGCTTGCCCTGCCGCTCACTCCGTCCCGCCGGGCGCCGCACGCCAGGTCCGTCCCGGCACATGGGCGCGGCCCTGGGCGGCGCGGGCAAGGCCGTAATGGGCGGCGAGGCGGTCGAGGGCGAGCGCCAGCACCACCTTGGCGGTGCGCAACGGCCAGCCGCGCTCGCTTTCCACGCTCTCCAGCCCTTTGAGAAAACAGCACACATCCAGCAGCACGCCGGACAACTCCGGCCCGACGGCCTCAACCGCCCGATCCACGCGGCACTTGGCCGCAAGCACCGCATCGCTGAAGGCTTCCGGCCCTGTGCCGCCGCCACCGCCGGTCGCGCTCCAATTGGTGGTGACGCGCGGGGTGAGCTGGGCGCGCGTGAAATCCGCCCGCAGCCGCTCCCCCGCCAGAGCCTGCACCGGGTCGATGAGCGGCCGCCCATCCTTGCCCTTGCGGCGCGCGAGCCAGGCCAGCGGGCTTTCCTCCAGATGCAGCGCCACATCCTGTTCGCGCCCGTCCACCAGGATGCGATGGACCGCCACGCGCGCGCTCGACTGGCGCACACTTGTCCCGCGCGGCGAGGCGCCGCGCCGGGCGGGGGGTTGCGGATTTGCGGTCATGCCAAACCTCCGGAAACGGGATGGGCGGCGCCCTCGGCGCTGTGCATCGGGACGGGGACGCCCTGCGCGATCGCATGCGCCGCGCAGGCTTCGAGCGCGGACAAGGCGCGATCGAAGTCCGGCGCCTCCCGGCGCTGCTCCATGCGCGCGCAGGCATAGGCGATGGACGTGCGATCGCGCCCGAAATGGTCGGCAACGGCGCCGCGCGGCACGCCCAGCGTCACATGGGCCACATAGAGCGCCACATGCCGCGCCAGCGTCACCGGCGCGCGGCCGCGCGTGCCCTCCAGATCCTGCGGCGGCACATGGACGAAGGCGGCCGCGAGTAGCCGCGCCGCACGGCACCGCGCCAGCGCGTCATCCGGCGGCAAAGGCACGTTGGGCGGCAAAGGCACGCTTGGGCTGGGGGGACGGGACGCGCACACGGGCGGCGCGGGGGGACAGGCTTGGCCTCGGCGGGACTTGGGACGCATCGCGCTCTCCGATTGGAGTATTTATTCCTATATCGAGAGGCTTAAGAAATCAAGGTGGGAAAGTTTTTTGCCAGTCGACGCCTGTCGCGAATATTTTTAATTAATTTATTTCAAAAGCTTACTTCATATTATCTGCGATTTTTCGGCCTCAAATTTTAGGAAATTATCCCCACATTCAAAAGCTGAGTCATGCTGTGATTTCAGCCGCAGGAGGCATCATGGCGCACACTCCCCACATGCAGAACATCCGCCGCTCCCGCTCGCGCAGGCGGGCCGCACCGTCCCAGGCGGCTGCCAAGCCGCGCGCGCGGGGCATCCGCGCGTTTCGCAGCACGGACAAGGAAGAGTCGATTAACGCACGGCTCGAAGGATTGACCTTATTGACCGCAAATAATCGCGCGGCGGCGCAAAGTGCATTGCGTGCCGCGCGACGCTCCGCCCGCAGCGGCCAATGTTATGATCCCATCCGGCATGCGGCTCTGCGGCGGCTGGTGACAGCCCATTGCGACGCTGGCGCGGATGGCGGGGACAAGATTTTGCCGCGCCCCCGGCCGCCCGCGGGTGGCGCGTGAGGGGCGGCGCAGGGTATGGGCGAGCAATCTGCAAATAAAAACGCCGCCCATCGGGGCGGCGTTGCTTGTAACCGTTTTCTTGCTGCCGAAGCCCGCGTCATCCGACGCCACCTTCAGGCCCGATCCCGCCGCCGAGCAAAGCTCGGCCCGGGGTCAGATCCTGTGCGCCGGACTATACAAATCAGCGACGACGACGCCGCTGCTGGCCAAGACCCATCTGCTTGGCAAGTTCGGAGCGCGCGGCGGCATAATTGGGGGCGACCATGGGATAATCGGCCGGCAGCGACCACTTCTCGCGATACTGCTCCGGGCTCATATTGTACTGCGTGCGCAGGTGCCGCTTGAGCGACTTGAACTTCTTGCCGTCTTCCAGGCAGATGATGAAATCAGGCGTCACCGACTTCTTCACGGGCACGGCGGGCTTCAGCGGCTCTGGCGCGGCCTCGACCTCGCCCTTGGACACGCGTTGCAGCGCGGAATGCACTTCATTGATCAAGGCGGGCAGTTCGGCGGCTGACACGGAATTATTGCTGACGTAGGCAGAGACGATATCCGCCGCCAGCTCGATGTAAGTTGTCGATTCCGATGCTTCGCTCATGGGACTTTCTTCTGGTTTGAAACGGAAATCGAATTAGCATGCGGAACCGGCGAAGCCGTTGCCTCACCAACGCTGTCTTCGGCCCGCGAAGCGACGCTTGCATCGACTCGACGATGGCACCGCCATAGCTAGTTATGTTGAAGGGCAACGAATTGCAAGTTCATTCTCGCGAAAAGTACAACTCTTCTTCCTCGCTATTACGCGATCGTGCACGAACCCCTGCCCTCCACTAGCCCAGCCCAAGACCTCTTGCACATTGTCTCGTCATATCAAACGCTTCCCCCAACGCTCCGGCGGAACGGCGCGGCGCGGGCGGTGACTTGCGAGGCGGCGGGGGAATGCCTACTTCGAGGGAGCGAAATACTGGGAGACTGCCGTGAGCACAGAAGCCAAAGCCCCGACATCCAGCGCGATCCCGGCCGGTGACAAGGTGGTGAAGAGCGAGGCCGAATGGCGCGCGGAGCTGTCCCCCGCCCAATACCGCGTGCTGCGCCAGCAGGGCACCGAACACGCCTTCACCGGCCCCTATTGGGACGAGAAGCGCGCCGGCACCTATCTGTGCGCCGCCTGCGGCACGCCGCTGTTCAGTTCGCAGACCAAGTTCGATTCTGGCACCGGCTGGCCGAGCTTCTATGCCCCGGTGGACCCCGCCGCCGTCAGCAATCACGAGGACCGCGCCCACGGCATGGTGCGCGTGGAAAGCCGCTGCGCGCGCTGCGACAGCCATCTCGGCCATGTCTTCCCCGATGGCCCCAAGCCCACCGGCCTGCGGTTCTGCATGAACGGGACCGCGCTCGCGCTCAAGCTGGACGAGACGCCCGCTTCCGATACGTCAGATGCAGGTTGATCCCCCGCGGGCGGACCGCCGCCCCACCGAGCGGGTCGTCCACGGCCTCACCCTCACCGACGATTACGCCTGGCTGCGCGCCGACAATTGGCGCCACGTCATGCGCGATCCGTCGGTTCTGGCGCCGGATATCCGCGCCTATCTGGAGGCGGAGAATGCCCATTCCGCCGCCTTCTTCGCCCCCCATGAGGCGCTGAAGACCCAGCTGGTGGCGGAGATGCGCGCGCGCATCAAGGAGGATGATTCCTCCGTGCCCGCCCCGGATGGCGCGTTCGCTTATTATTCGCGCCACCGCGCGGGCGGGCAGCATCGCCTGCTGTGCCGCGTTCCGCTGCCCGAGGGCCCGGAACAGCTGATGCTGGATGGCGACAAGGAGGCGCAGGGCAAGCCGAATTTCCGCCTCTATCTCGACAGCCACACCCGCGACCACCGCCGCCTCGCCTGGGCGGCGGACGAGCAGGGCTCGGAACTGTTCACCATCCGGGTGCGCGACCTTGCGACCGGCGCGGACCTGCCGGATCGCCTGGAGGGCGCCACCGGCGACATCCTATGGTCCAACGATGGCGAATATCTCTATTATATCAAACGCGATGCCGAGCATCGGCCGGCCTTTGTCCATCGCCACCGCATCGGCACCGACCCCGCCGGCGACGCGCTGGTCTATGAGGAGAAGGACAAGGGCTTCTTCGTGTCGCTGGGGAAGACCCAGTCGCACGCCTTCGGCCTGATCGCCTGCGGGGATCACGAGACCTCGGAAGTCCATCTGCTGGACCTCGCCTTACCGGAACCTGAGCCCCATTGCGTGGCGCCGCGCGAAACCGGCGTGCGCTATGACGTGGAGCACCATCCCGATCTCGACGGCAATGACAGCCTGGTCATCCTCACCAATGCCGACGGGGCGGAGGATTTCAAGCTGGTCACCGCCCCGAGCCACGGCACCGGCCGCGCGTGCTGGGTGGATCTGGTGCCGCACCGGCCGGGCCGGATGATCCTGAGCCATGTGGCCTATCGCGGCTTCATCGTGCGCCTGGAGCGGGAAAACGGCCTGCCGCGCATCGTTGTCCGCGCGGTCTTCTCCAGCGAGGAGCATGCCGTCGCCTTCGACGAGGAGGCCTATGCCCTCGGCCTCAACGGCGGCTACCTGTTCGATACCACCGAATTGCGCTTCACCTATGCCTCCATGACCACGCCCGCGGAGGTGTGGTCCTATGACATGCACGCGCGCGGCCGCGCGTTGCTGAAGCGCCAGGAGGTGCCGAGCGGGCATGATCCCTTAGCCTATGTCACCCGCCGCATCTTCGCCCCGGCCCCGGATGGGGAGAGCATTCCCATCTCCCTGCTCTACCGGACCGACACCCCGCTCGACGGCTCCGCCCCCTGCCTTCTGTATGGCTATGGGGCCTATGGCATCACCATTCCCGCCGGCTTTGCCACCAATCGCCTGTCGCTGGTGGATCGCGGCTTCGTCTATGCCATCGCCCATGTGCGCGGCGGCACGGACAAGGGGTGGCATTGGTATGCCGACGGCAAGCTCGACAAGAAGACCAACACCTTCACCGATTTCATCGCCACCGCCGAACATCTGGTCGCTTCCGGCTTCACCCGGCCCGAGCGCATCGTCGCGCAGGGTGGCTCGGCGGGCGGCATGCTGATGGGCGCCATCGCCAATATGCGGCCGGACCTGTTCAAGGGCATCGTCGCGGAAGTGCCGTTCGTGGATGTGCTGGCCACCATGCTGGACGACAGCTTGCCGCTGACCCCGCCGGAATGGCCCGAATGGGGCAATCCCATCGCCTCCATGACGGCGTTCGAGCGTATCCGCGCCTATTCGCCGGTCGATAATGTGTCGGCGCAGGATTATCCCGCCATCTTCGCCCTGGCCGGCGTCACCGATCCGCGCGTGACCTATTGGGAGCCGGCAAAATGGGTGGCGCGGCTGCGCGCCCTCGCCACCTCCGGCGCGCCGCTGCTGCTGCGCACCAATATGGAGGCCGGACACGGCGGCGCCGCCGGCCGGTTCGATCGGCTGGACGAAGTGGCGCTCACCTATGTCTTCGCCTTGTCGCTGACGGACCGGGCGCGCGCTTAAAGCGCGTGCTTAAGCTGAACCGCACACCCCGGTCCGGGGCGGCGCGACCCGAAAGGCCGCGCCCGCCCCGTGCACCGGCCCTCAGAGCAAATTCACCCGGCCGGTGGAGATGTCATAGACGGCGCCGACCACCTTCACTTTGCCCGCGCCCACCATCTCGCCAATGATCGGCTTCGCCTCGGCGAGCCGGCGGGTGTTGTAGCGCACGTTCTCGGCCGTAGCCTCGGCCAGCAGATCCTTCGGCTTACGGGCGATCGCCGCCTCGATACCGGGCTTCATGGCGCCGACCAGTTCCGGCAGGTGCCCGGGCAGCGTCACGCCCTCCTGGATCACCTTGATGGTGGCGGAAACCGCACCGCAGCCGGAATGGCCGAGCACCATGATCAGCGGCACGCCCAAAACCTTCACGCCATATTCCAGGCTCGCCAGGCCATCGTCATTGACGAAATTGCCGGCGACGCGGACCACGAACAGCCGGCCCGGCCCCTGGTCGAAGGTGAGTTCCGGTGCGACGCGCGAATCCGCGCAGCTCAAAATCGCGGCAATGGGATATTGCGCCCGCGCGCGTTCCACGCGACCGGCGGAATAATCCTTGTTGATGCGGGTGTTGGCGGCATAGCGGGCATTCCCCTTCATGATCCGCCCGAGCGCCTCATCGGGCGAAATGGAATTGGGCGCGGGGGCGGTCGGATCGGGGGCGGCGGCTTGCGCGAAGGCCGTGCCGAACAGCGGCGCGGTCGCGGCAAGCCCCGCCAGCGCGAGCCCACCGCTCAGCAGATGGCGGCGAGAAGGATTCAGACGAGCGTCGATACAATTCTGGCACATGGCGTTTCTCCCTGGAACGCGGGGCGAAAGGACCCCGCCTCGGGGGGCGCCGCGCGCTGTGCACGTGTGCGGTGCCCCCCGATGGGGACAGCATAAGCCTTCCCGCCTTCAGGTATACGACGGCGCTTCCCCTTGGGCACCGCAGCGCGATCCGGTCGACGAGGGTTCCGGCAGCGTTGCGGGGCAGGCGGAAGGGGCGGCGGAAGGGCGGGAAGACGGCGGCGAGGGCATAAAAATCCCGGAGCGCTGGGCGATCCGGGATCCTGTTCGGGTCCGCGATGTCGATCCGTGCCGGGTCCGCCCGGTCAGTTCGCGGGCGGCGTCTTGGAAACGTGGTCGCGCAATTCCTGGAGCGAGGAGAAGCGCAGCACGCCGTCGGGCAGCTCCGCCTGGATCGAGCCGTCGGAATAGAGCGTATAGGCCATGCCGCCGACGATGCCAGATTTGAGAACGGTCGGTTCCGCCATTTCGGTGCGGCGCGGCGGCGGGGCGCCGTAGGGGCGGTTCGGCACCGGCAGGGGCGGCGCGGCGGCCGGCTCGGCGGGCGGCAGATCCGCCGGACGCTCCGGCGCCCGCTCGGGCATCACGCGCTCGGGCAGCAGGTCCGACCCGATGCGCGGACGCGGCGCACGCTCCTGGGGGGCGCGCTCCTGGGGCGCGCGTTCCTGCGGGGCGCGCTCCTGTGGTGCGCGTTCCGGCGGGAAGCGATCCTGCGGCGAACGTGGCGCCGGGCCGCGCTCGGCAGGCGCCCGCTCCTGAGGCGAACGATCTTGCGGCGCACGCGGCTGCGGCATCCGCTCCGGCGGGGCCGCGCGTTCGGGCAGGAGGGGATCCGGCGTTCCACCCAGCGGCATGCGATCGGCGGGGATACGCTCGAAGGGGTTGCGATCCAGAGGGTTGCGATCGAGCGGGTTGCGCTCGGCTGCACGTTCCTGAGGCAGGCGCTCCTGAGGCACACGATCTTGCGCCGGGCGGTCCAGGGGATTGCGCGCCGCCGGCGCGGGGCGTTCGAAGGCGGGGCGCTCGGCGCGCTCCGGCATCTGCTCCACCGCCCGTTCCAGCGAGCGGTCGAGCGCCCGTTCCATGCCGGCCCGGTCAAGCGCCACGCGATCCGGCACCGGCTCCTCGGCGCGTTCCTGCGTGCGATCCAGCACGCGGCCGCGCCGCTGGTCAGCCGCGGGAACGCCATCGCCGAACGGCAGGCGCGCCCGCGCGGGCGGCAGTTGCGCCGGCGGCTCATAGTCCTCGAGCGGCGTGTAATCGGCCTCGTGGGCCTCGCGCTCGGCATGCTCGTCGGCGAGCGCCAGGGGCGCGGTGCCGCCGGGAGCGTGGCCCTCCAGGACGTCGAAGCGCGCGTTAAGGCGCGCCACCTCCTTCAGAACCAGGGCAATGCAGATCACGACGATGCCGCCGCTGACGCTCACCGCCCCGGTGGCGATCAGCGCATTGCCGAAATTGGAAACGAAGATCGCCGCCCCGAGCGCCAGGGCCAGAAGGCCGACCGCCACGAGGAGCCCACCGAGAGCCACCAGGATTCGCCACATTCTCTCAACTCCACGCACGACCGGCGTGCCCCGGTCTCATACATTAGAAAGAGAAAGAAACAATTCAGCCCGATGTGCTGTTGTCCCTCGCCCCAGCCCGGCCTATCTAGGTCCCAGTTCAGGCGCCCGCCCCTGCCCGGTCACCGGCGGGGGGGTCGTAGAACTCCTCCCGGACCGAACGCGGAGACGCCAGATGTCTTTCACGCTTCCCGAACTGCCTTATTCTTACGACGCCCTCGCACCCTACATGTCCCGCGAGACGCTCGAATATCATCACGACAAGCATCATCTTGCGTATGTCAATAACGGTAATAATCTCCTAAAGGGAACAGAATTCGAAGGAAAATCCCTCGAGGAGGTCGTGAAGGGGTCGTTCGGCAAGAATGCCGGCCTCTTCAACAACGCCGCCCAGCATTACAACCATCTGCATTTCTGGCAGTGGCTCAAGCCCAATGGCGGCGGCGCCATTCCCGGCGAGATTGAAAAGAAGATCATCGCGGACATTGGTTCCGTGGAGAAATTCCGGGAAGACTTTACCGCCGCCGGCATCGGCCAGTTCGGCTCCGGCTGGGCCTGGCTCGCGCTGGTGGACGGCAAGTTCGTCATCACCAAGACCCCGAACGGCGAAAACCCGCTGGTTCACGGCGGTACGCCCCTGCTCGGCGTCGATGTGTGGGAGCATTCCTATTATATCGACTACCGCAATCGCCGCCCCGACTATCTGAAGGCCTTCCTCGATCACATGGTCAATTGGGACTATGTGGCCGAGCTGTACAGCAAGGCCGCCTGAGCATCGCAGGGTCCGGCGTTTCGGACCGACGCCGCCAGGACGCAAAATAATACCGCCATACGAGGCCGGAGCAATGTTTGCTCCGGCCTTTCTTATATCCGGCTAACTTCTGCCGCGAATGCACAAGATCCGCGCAAGCTTTTGCCTTCAAGCTGATTTACGCAGCACAATCTTGACGAGCAGTGATAATTGCTGCATCGCAATGCATAAACTTCTTGCATCGCTCACGCTCGCCAGAAATAGTCTTTCGCTCACGGTTACGTGATTGTTGGCGCAGGCCAAGCTGCCCTGCGACGGTCATGTTTTCGGAGCTGGTGCACAGCGTAAGAGTTGGATGCTTCCTTCCATGCGAGTCGCAAGTCTCTTTCGTCTGCCCGCGTCCAGCGTAGATCGCGTGGCATTGGCCCTCATTGCGGCCGTGTTCCTGCTCGCCGTCTTTACCTTCGGGGATTACGGACTGGGATGGGACGACTTCACCCACTCCCAATACGGCGACCTGCTGTACAAATATTTCGATTCCCGCTTGACGCAGGATAAGGTGTTCTCCTTCGTCAACCTCTATTATTATGGCGGCGGCTTCGACCTGATCGCGGCGGCCATTCACAAATGGCTGCCGGCGGTCGATATTTTCAGCATCCGCCGCCTTCTGGGCGCGATTGTCGGTGTGATCGGCTTTGCCATCGTGTGGCGCACCGGGCGCCGGCTCGGCGGCCCGGTCTGCGGCCTCGTCGCGCTGTGCCTGCTGCTGATCTGCCCGCTCTATTACGGCCATATGTTCATGAATGCGAAGGATGCGCCCTTCGCCGTGGCGGTGGCTGGCCTGCTCTATGTCATCGTGCGGGCGCTGGACGAATATCCCAAGCCAACCTGCCGCACCGTCACATTGTTTGGGCTCTGCCTCGGTCTTGCGGTTGGGACCCGCGTGCTGGGCCTGATCGCGGTCGCCTATGCCGGGCTCGCCTTCCTCCTGCTGCTGGCGATCGAATGGCGCCAAATGGGCTTCAGGGCGATGCTGAAACGCTCCGCCGGCTTCGTCGGCCTGATCGCGCTCGGCCTGCCGCTCGCCTATCTGGTGCTCGGCCTGATCTGGCCCTGGGCCGTGGTCGAACCGCTCAACCCCCTGCGGGCGCTGGCTTATTATTCCAATTTCTGGGAAGTGCCCTGGCGCGAGCTGTATGAGGGCAGGCCCGTGCTCGTGCCTGACATGCCGCGCACCTATGTGCCGACCCTGTTCGCGGTGCAGATGCCCGAACTGTTCCTCGCCCTCTCGCTGTCCGGCGCCGCTGGCGCCCTCGTGGCCGCTTTCTTCGGCAAGGCCAGCAGCACGCGCCGCGCCGGCCTGCTGCTGATGTTCTTGGCGGCCGCGTTCCCGATCCTGCTGACCGTGGTGACCCGGCCTGTGATGTACAATGGCATCCGCCATTTCGTGTTCGTCACCCCCGCCCTGGCGCTGCTCGGCGGACTTGCCGGCAATTGGATCTGGCAATGGGCGGTCAAGTTCAGCCGGCCGGCACGCGCGGCGGTGGCCGGCCTCTTCATGATCGGGCTGGCTTTCCCGGCGGTGGAATTCGCCGAGATCCACCCTTATCAATATACCTATTACAATCATCTGGTGGGCGGTGTGCGCGGCGCCGACAGTCAGTTCATGCTGGATTACTGGGGCCTCGCCTTCAAGCAGGCCTCCGCGCAGCTGGATGAATATGTGGACGAGCACCGCCGCTCGCTGCCCCAGGGGCGCAAGTTCAAGGTGGCGGTCTGCGGGCCGCACCATGCGGCGGCGGTGGAGCTCGGCCCACGCTTCGAGACCACTTATAATACCCAGGGCGCGGATTTCGCGCTGATGCTGGGCGAATTCTATTGCGCCCAGGTTCAGGCGCCGGTGCTGGTGCAGGTGGAGCGCGAGGGCGTAATCTATGCCCGCGTCTATGACGTGCGCGGCCGCACCTTCCCGAGCGTGTTTGC
The DNA here is from genome assembly GCF_043195105.2 of Roseixanthobacter finlandensis. NCBI lineage: Bacteria > Pseudomonadati > Pseudomonadota > Alphaproteobacteria > Hyphomicrobiales > Xanthobacteraceae > Roseixanthobacter > Roseixanthobacter finlandensis. Next base: position 3,457,151 of record NZ_CM195536.1, read on the forward strand.
CGGCGGCAAGTGAGCCCGCCGCGGGACTGAGCGCGCGGCGGAACTGAGCGCGCGGCGAGAACGGAGCGCCCGGAACGAGCGAAACGCGAGAAACGAAAAACCACCGGGCCGGTCCTCCGCCCGGTGGTTTTCTATTTCGGCGCCGAGGCCTGCCGGACTCGCTTTCGAGGCAAGTCGCGCGGCGCGCCGCGCCGTCAAACGCGCCGGGACGGCCTCAGATCCATTTGAGGCGGCGGAACAGCACCACGAGGCCGGCGGCGAACATCACCAGGATCACCGAGATCACCCAGAAGGAATCCGGATCCTGCGTGCCGGGAATGCCCCCCACATTCATGCCGAACAGGCCGGAAATCAGCGTCAGCGGCGCGAACACCACGGTCACCACCGCCAGCACCAGCATGGATTGGTTCATCTGCTCCGCCCGCCGGTCCACCAATTGGTCGCGGATCAAGGATGCGCGCTCGCGGATGGAATCCAGCTCTTCGGTGAAGCGCGCCACCCGGTCGCCGGCATCCCGCAAGCGGTTGCGGTCTTTCGGGCCGATCCAGGGATCATCCTCCAGCGAGAAATGATTGAGCGCCTCGCGCTGCGGCGCGATGTGCCGGCGCAGCTTGATGGAGACGCGCCGCAGCACCGCGAGCTTGGGCAGCATCTCCCCGGCGCCGGTGGCGGGCACGAGGTCTTCCAACTCGTCCGCCTCGTCCATGAGGCTCGCCACCACGGCGTCGAGCCGGTCCACGAGACGCATGGCGACTTCCGCCACCATCTCGCCCTGGGTGTGGGCGCAATGCCGCCGGCTCAAGGAATCGGCATAATCAGCAAGCGCGGAAATCGGCTCGTGATGGAACGAGATCACCCGCTTGGCATCGACCCAGAAATAGACCGAGAGCGGGTCTTCCGGCAGGGCATTGCGATGCAGGTTGATGCCCCGCAGCACCAGCATGGCGCCATCCGCGAACATGGAGCAGCGCGGGCGCGATTCATCATCCAGCATTGCATCGAGGATCGAGGTGTCAAGCCCCGCCCGGGTGCGCAGCCATTCCTGCGGACGCCGCTGAACGTGACGGAAATTCAGCCATACAAAGCCACCCTCCGGAAATGTGCCGGCCGCCACATCCTCCCAGCTGAGCTTGCTGGCGTGCCCCTTGCCATCGAACGCCCACGCATCGACCAGGCCCTCGGCTTCCGCATCCGTCATGGCTTCACCCCGCCTCGGCTTCGCCCGTTACCTGCCAGAAATGGCGCAAGGGGGGAAGGCGGGCGCGGTCTTATTCGGCCGCCAATGCGCTGAGAATTCGGGCCCAACTGCGGGTGCCCTGCCGAAAGCAGCGCACGTCGTATTTCTCATTCGGCGAATGAATGCGATCATCGTCCAGCGCAAAGCCGATGAGCAGCGTGTCCATGCCGAGCGCGGCCTTGAACTGGCCGACGATGGGAATGGAGCCGCCGCTGCCGATGGTCACGGGGGCAACGCCCCATTCCGCTTTCAGCGCCGCCGCCGCCTTGGCGAGATCGGCGCTGTCCGGCGGCACCATCACCGCCGGGCTGCCCTCGCCGAGCATGAGGTCGAGCTTGCAGTCGGCGGGAATGCGCGCCTTCACGAACGCCTCGAAGGCGGCGCGGATCGCCTTCGGATCCTGGTCCGCCACCAGGCGGAAGGTGACCTTGGCGGTGGCCTTGGCGGGAATGATGGTCTTGGTGCCCTGCCCCATATAGCCGCCGAACAGGCCGTTCACCTCAAACGTGGGCCGCGACTGGATCTGCTCGATCAGCAGCCGGTCCGCCTCGCCGGTGGAAATGGAGAGGCCCACCGGCCCGAGAAACGCCTCGGCGGTGAGGCCGAGCCCCTCCCATTGCGCGCGCACGGCGGGCGCGGGCTCGCGCACGTCGTCATAGAAGCCGGGAATGGTCACCCGGCCCTTGGCGTCGTGCACGTCTGCGATCAGGCGAGCGAGTACATGCAGCGGGTTGCGCGCCGCGCCGCCGAACAGGCCGGAATGCAGGTCGCGGCTCGCCCCGGTCACGGTGATCTCGGCATGCAGCATGCCGCGCAGCGAGGTGGTGATGGCGGGGGTGTCGCGATCCCACATGCCGGTGTCGCAGACCAGGGCCACATCGGCGCCAAGTTCCGCGCCATGGGCTTTCAGGAACGCCGGCATGCTGGGCGAGCCGCACTCCTCCTCCCCCTCCAGCATCACGGTCACATCCACCGGCAGAGCGCCGGTGACGTCGCGATGGGCGCGCAAGGCTTCGAGGAAGGTGAAGACCTGGCCCTTGTCGTCGCTGGCCCCGCGCGCGACGATCTGCTGCCGTCCGTCCGGGCTGGTGCGAATTTGCGGCTCGAACGGCGGGCTGTCCCACAGCTCCAGCGGGTCGACCGGCTGCACATCGTAATGGCCGTAAAACAGCACCCGGCGGGCGGCGCCGGTGTCCGTACGACCCACAACGACGGGATGGCCGGTGGTTTCGTGAACCTGCGCCGAAAAGCCGAGTTCAACCAGGGAATCGGCGGCGAATTTCGCAGCCCGGCGGCATTCGTCCGCGAACGCCGGGTCGGTGGAAATGCTCTCGATGCGCAGGAAATCGCTAAGCCGGGCCAGGCTCGCGTCGAGCTCACCGTCGATCCGATCGAGAATCCGGTCCAGCGCCATCTGCCTCTCCTCCTCCGCCCCAGGGCCGGACGGCCGAGGGAATCGGGCTCGATGCTGGGCCGCGCCGGGCTTTGAGGCAAGATGGGTCGGGCAATGGAACGGCCAATGGAATGCGGCGTCGCGACCGCGCGACCGCAGGTCACGCGCGTGCGGATACTCTTGTCCCGGCAGAGCCAAGCCGTTGAAATGGCAGGCGGCGATGCGCGTCCGCGAGAGGGGGCGAGGCCGCGGAACCGCGCGGCGACTTCAGCTTGCGGCAAGCAGCGGACTGCGCACCGTGGCGTCGTCATGGCTGGATAAGGCCGGCCTCTGGGCGCGGCGCGCCCGCTGGAGCACGGAACCGATGCGTCGATAGAGCAGGCGCGGCAGCAAGGGCATGGCCACCGCGGCGTCATAGCCGGCGCGACTTGCAAGACGCGCCAGAACGGTGGGCGCCCCCTCGGTCACGAGAATGCCGGGCACCGCATCCGGGCCTTCGCGGAAGGGATGATCAGGCACCAAGTCCATCGAGGCCGCCTGAACGACGATCACATCAAAAGCGCGCGGAGCGTTCAGCGCTTCGGCTATGGAGGCGACTTCAGTCACGGCCCCGACGCCCAGCGCCTTCAGACCGACACACGTGATTTCACGACGCGCCGAATCCGGATCGACAACGAGAATGCGGGCAGTTGGCAACACCTTCATGGGGCGCTCCCATTTGGAAGCGCACCGGCCACTGCACGGCCGGGGCGCTGGTTAAGCAGCTCCGGCCGAACGCAACCCCGCAATCACGTTCGACACGACTATATTAATACCACATCGCACCGTGGACGCAACTGTGGCCCGGTCCGGTCAGCGGCTGATGCTGCCGAGAATGCCACGCAAAATCGCTTTGCCGAGCTGGGTTCCAACCTGCGACGCAACGGAACGCGCCACTTGTCGCACCACAACTTCCGTCGTGGACATCCGGCTTGAGGCTGGGGCGCGGGACGACGGGCGTGTCGGTGCCGTACCGGTCGGCGGCACGGTCGCGCGGCCCCATGGCCCCGTCGATGGCCCGGTCGGGCCGGCGCGCTCGGGCAAATTTTTACCGGGGCCGCCCCTTTCCGGCGCGCTTTTCTCGGCGGCCCGCTGCTGAAGAATCTCGAACGCCGATTCCCGATCCAAAGGCGTGTCATAGAGATGGCCCACCGGGCTCTGCCGCACGATGTCCTGGCGTTCCGCCACGCTTACCGGGCCGATCCGGCCGGAGGGCGGGCGGATCAGCGTGCGCTCCACCATGGTGGGCGTGCCGTTGCCTTCGAGCGTCGAGACCAGAGCCTCGCCCTTGCCCAGTTCCATGATCACTTGCGCGGTGTCGAGCTTGGGATTGGGACGGAAGGTCTCGGCCGCCGCCTTCACCGCCTTCTGGTCGCGCGGAGTGAAGGCGCGCAGCGCGTGCTGCACCCGGTTGCCCAATTGAGCGAGGACGCTTTCGGGAACGTCGAGCGGATTTTGCGTGACGAAATAGACCCCGACCCCCTTCGAGCGGATCAGCCGCACAACCTGTTCCACCTTCTCCAGCAGCGCCTTCGGTGCCTCGTTGAACAGAAGGTGCGCCTCGTCGAAGAAAAACACGAGCTTGGGCTTTTCCACGTCGCCGACTTCCGGCAATTGCTCGAACAGTTCGGACAGCAGCCACAGCAGGAAGCAGGAATACAGCCGCGGCGCGCTCATCAGCTTGTCGGCGGCGAGAATGGATATGGTTCCATAGCCCGAGCGGTCCAGCCGCATCAGATCCTTGATATCGAGCGCCGGCTCGCCGAAGAATTGGTCACCGCCCTGGTTCTCGAGCATCAGCAATTGGCGCTGGATCGCACCGACGCTGGCGGCGGAGACATTGCCATATTGCGCGGACAGGCTTTTGGCATTCTCCGAGACCCACACCAGCATGGCCCGGAGGTCTTTCAGATCCAGCAGCAACAGGCCTTGCTCGTCGGCGACGCGGAAGGCGATGTTGAGCACGCCTTCCTGGGTCTCGTTCAGGCCCATCAGGCGGGCCAGCAGCAGCGGCCCCATCTCGGACACCGTGGCGCGGATGGGGTGGCCCTGTTCGCCGAACATGTCCCAGAAGATCACCGGGAAAGTGTCGGCCTCATAGGCGATCCCCACCTCCTTCGCGCGCTGGAGCAGGAAATCCTTGCCCTCACCCTTGGCCGCGACGCCGGAGAGGTCGCCCTTGATATCGGCCGCGAACACCGGCACCCCGGCGCGGGAGAAGCCTTCCGCCATCGCCTGGAGCGTCACCGTCTTGCCGGTGCCCGTGGCGCCGGTGACGAGGCCGTGGCGATTGGCCAGCCGCAAGGTGAGATACTGGGGATGCACGCTCTTTCCCGCCACGCTCGCGCCGAGAAAGATCTTGCCGTCCGAATCGGGGCTCGCCATGCCGTCCTCCCAAACTTCGCTGTCCGCTTTGTCGCGCGGGCAACACCGTGCGGGCAAGTGGCGTCGAGCGCTTTTGCGCGCTTGCGCCCCTGGTGCGGCGCAGTCAATATCCCGCCGCGCCGGCCCGACGAAACCGCGAGAAGGAGTTGCCCATGGATGAGTTGACCGCTCGACTCATGGACAAGGTCGGGGTGAGCGAGCAGACCGCGCGCGCCGCCATTGAAATGGTGCTGTCGTTTCTCTCGCGGGAGGCGCCGCCGGCCGCCATCGCCGAGCTCATCGCCGCCATCCCGGACCTGAAGGGCGAATTGCAGATGCCGCCCGACGAAGCCGCATTTCCCGCCGCCACCGGCCATTTCGGCGGCATGGCGCGGTTGATGCGGATCGCCGACCAGATGATGGAAGCCGGCATGACCATGCCGCAGGTGCAGGATGCCACCCGCGAAGTGGTGGCATTCGCGCGCGAAAAGGCGGGGTCGGACCTAGTGGACCGCATCGTCGCCGCCGTCCCGGGTTTGCGACAGGTGGCGTGAGCCGGCGGACCCGCGTCGGCATCGGAGTTGATGCAAAGATGACCTCTCCCGCTGCTCCCCGCATGCTCCAGGCGCGCGGCCGCGCCTTGCCGCTCGGCCCGCGCACCCTGGTCATGGGCATATTGAACGTGACGCCGGATTCCTTTTCCGACGGCGGTCGCAGCCTCGCGGTGGAAGACGCGCTCGCCACCGCCCGGCGCCTCACCAGCGAAGGGGCGGACATTCTCGACATCGGCGGGGAATCCACCCGGCCGGGGCATGTGCCGGTGGCGGCGGACGAGGAATGGGCGCGCGTCGCGCCGGTGCTGGAGGCTTTGCAGGCGGAAACCGGCGTGCCGATTTCCATCGACACCTCCAAGGCCGAGGTCGCCCGCCGCGCCATCGCCGCCGGGGCGGTGATCGTCAATGACGTGTGGGGCTTCACCCGCGACGGCGAGATGGCACAGGTGGTGGCGGACAGCGAGGCTGCCGCCGTGCTCATGCACAATCGCGCCGAGGTGGATGCCAGCCTCGATATCATCGACGAATTGCTGGCCTTCTTCGATGGCGCGCTGGAGCGCGCGATCCGCGCCGGCGTGCGCAAGGATCGCATCGTGCTCGATCCCGGCATCGGCTTCGGCAAGACCTTCCCGCAGAATCTGGCCGCCATCGCCCGCCTGCCGGAATTGCGCGTGCTGGGCTATCCGCTGCTGCTCGGCACCTCGCGCAAATCGCTCATCGGCAAGGTCATCGACAGCCTACCGGCGGAGCGCGTGCCGGGAACCATCGCCTCCAACGTCATCGGCATCATGGCGGGGGTCGAGATCATCCGCGTGCATGACGTGGCCGCCCATGTCCAGGCGGCCCGCGTGGCGGAAGCGATCCGCGACGCGACATGAACCTCACCCGTGCCTATCTCTGCCTTGGCGCCAATGTGGGAATGCCGCGCGAGACGCTGGCCCTCGCGGTGGCGACGTTGGCGCGGGCGGGGCTGACCATCGTCGCGCGCTCGGCGCTCTATCGCACCCCGCCTTGGGGGCCGGTGCCCCAGCCGCCTTATCTCAACCAGGTCGTGGCGGTGGACTGTCCGCTCGACGCGCGCGGCCTGCTTTATCTCGCGCTGCTGGTCGAGCGCATGCTGGGGCGCGACCGCGCGCGGGAAGTGCGCTTCGGCCCACGCACCATCGATATCGATATCCTGGCGTTCGGCGATGCGCGGATCGAGGACAGCGATCTCCAACTGCCCCATCCGCGCCTGATGGAGCGCGCCTTCGCCTTGGTGCCGCTGGTGGAAATCGCGCCGGAGCTGCGGATCGCAGGCGTGCGGGCCGCCGACGCGCTGGCGCGGCTCGACGCGAGCGCGATCGTCAAGCTCGCCTGAGGCGCGCAATAAAAAGGCGCCGCGGCCCTGCGGCACGGCGCCCTTTCCAAACCATGCGGCGATGGACCAACCGGTCCGCGCGCCTCAATTCATGCGGCTGTTGTCGGCCCACGCATCCACCTGGCGCTTCACTTCATCCTTGGCGAGGCCGTAGCGCTCCTGGAGCTTGCCTTCCAAGATCTCGCGATTGCCCTTGATCTCGGCGAGATCGTCGTCGGTCAGCTTGCCCCATTGGCTCTTCACATTGCCGGTGAATTGCTTCCAATTGCCTTCGATGCGGTCCCAGTTCATGGGGGAACTCCTGTGTGGGGGAAGATGCCCCTACAACGCGACCCGGCCCGTGATGTTCCAGCTTCGCCCATTGAGCGCGGGTCGCGAAGCCGGCATGCTCGGCGCCGCAGCATCGCGCAAACGCGGGAATCACAATGACCGGGGCCGTCGAAGGGAACGTCATGACGCAGGTGAGGGACGACGACGCCATGCTCGCGGAAGGCGTCGTTCGCGGTGAGCGCGCCGCCCTGGCGCGGGCCATCACTCTGATCGAATCGCGTCGCCCGGATCATCGCCGCCGCGCTGAAATTCTTCTGCAAGGCCTGCTGCCGCGCACCGGCAACGCCTATCGCGTGGGCATTACCGGCGTGCCCGGGGTGGGCAAATCCACCACCATCGATGCGCTCGGCACCTATCTCACGCAGCAGGGCCACAAGGTGGCGGTGCTGGCGGTGGACCCCTCCTCCACGCGCACCGGCGGGTCCATCCTCGGCGACAAGACGCGCATGGCCCGCCTTTCGGTCGATCCCAACGCCTTCGTACGCCCCTCGCCCTCCAGTGGCACGCTCGGCGGCATCGCCGCCAAGACGCGCGAAACCATGCTTTTGTGCGAGGCCGCCGGTTTCGATGTGGTGCTGGTGGAAACGGTGGGCGTCGGCCAGTCGGAAACCGCGGTGGCGGATCTCACCGACACCTTCCTGGTGCTGATGCTGCCGGGCGCGGGAGACGAACTGCAAGGCATCAAGAAGGGCGTGCTGGAACTGGCGGACATCGTCGCCGTGAACAAAGCGGATGGCGACAATCTGATCCGCGCGCGCGCGGCGGCCGGGGAATATCGCGCGGCGCTGCATCTGCTGGGCGCACGCGCCGCCCATTGGTCGCCGCCGGTCCTTACCTATTCCGGCCTCACCGGCGAGGGCATCGAGCGGCTGTGGGCGGAGGTGATGAACCACCGTACGCGCTGCGAGGCCGCCGGTGCCTTCGCCGCAACGCGCCGCGCCCAGCAAGTGCGCTGGATGTGGACCCTGCTGCAGGAGAAGGTGGCGGAACGTGTCGCCAGCGATCCCGCCATCAAGGCGCGCGTGCCTGCGCTGGAAAAGGGCGTCGCCGAGGGCACCCTTTCCCCCACCTTGGCCGCGAACGAGATCGCGGCGCTGCTTGGGCTTTAGCGCACGTGCGCCAGGCTTTTGTTTTGACGCGTTTTTCTTATCGCAAAACCGGAATCCACATTTGCTGAAAAGGCTCTCGCGCATGGACCGGGCACAGCGGCGGATTCTGATCTGCGGCTTCGGGCCGTTTCCCGGCGTGCCGAAAAACCCCTCCGCGCAAGTTGCGCGCCGGCTCGGCCAGCTCGCCCGTCCCATCTTCGCGGACATGGAGCGGCATGTGGAGATCCTGCCCACGCGCTGGGCGGCTCTGGATCGGGCCGAGGCCCGCATTCGCGCGCTCAAGCCCGACGCCATCCTGTTGCTTGGCGTCGCATCCCGGCGGCGCGTGGTGTGCGTGGAAAGCCGGGCCGTGAACGCCGCCGGCTCCTTTCCCGACGCGAGCGGCGCGGCGATGACGACGCGTAAGCTCAGCGAAGGGCCTGCGGAAATCCGCAGCAGCGCGGATCTGCCCCGCCTGCTCGCCGCCATGCGCACGGCGGGCCTGCCGGTGGCGCTCTCCCGCGATGCCGGCCGCTATCTCTGCAATGGACTCTATTACCGCGTGCTCGCGCTCACGGCGGGGCGCGACGTGCCGGTGGTGTTCGTGCATCTGCCCGGAGGGCCCGGGACGCGCGGTCGCGGGTGGGAGGACCGGCTCGTGAACGGACTCGGGCAAGGCCTCGCGGTGCTAGCGAGCCGCCTCAGCCGTCGCGGCGGGGCGGCTTGGGCGGGGTGACGTCGATCATCTCGAAGTCGCCCGCGCGGAACTCGCCGGCCCGATAGGTCTGCCTGCGGACTTCCACTACCCCCTTGCCGGTGAGCAGATAGCGAATGCCACCGATCACCACCAAGGCGGTGACGAACAAGCCGACCGCGATCAGAAGGCTTCCGAGCAAGGTGAACAGCAACACCGCGCCGAGGGCGACGGCCAGGAGAATTCCAACGCTGCGGAAGGTCGAGAAGAAGCGGGTCATGGATCCAATCCTAGTAGGGTTCGGATCCTAGTCCAAGCTTTTGGCCGCGGTGTGGCGAAACAGCAACGGAGCGCGCGCCTGCGGCAAAGACGCCGCAGCATAGGCCTTGAGCCGCGCCGCAGGGAACTCAGGCGTGGCTTTGGCGTTGACCTTGAGACATCTCAAGGAGCTAGAAGCATGCCCCGCAGTGCCCTGTATGCCGTGATCCTCATTCTCGTGTTCGTTGTCGGCGCCGGCAGCTACTACGCCTACCAGGAATATGAGCGTAAACAGAATTCCACGGAAATCACCATCGGCCCCGGCGGCATCAAGGTCGATCCACCGGCACGGTGAGGGCGTCGGGGCGAGGGGCTGGAGCGAGGGCCACGCTCTTCACCCGCCCTACCTCGCTCCGGCACGCGGCACCGCGCCGCTGCGCTCCCTTCATGGTGAAGCGCAGCGGATCCCCTGATCTTCAGGCCGCACCCATCTCCTCGAACGCCGGTCGGCTTTCGGCAGCTTCCCGCGCGATCTGCGTGATGCGTTGATCGAAGAAGTCCTTGGCCGCCGCAAAGGCGAGAGGCAGGTCGTCGGCAATGAGGGTCAATACCTCGCTGGAGAGCACCTGCTTCTTCTCGGCTTCGCTCCACCCCTCGGCAGCATTGCGCTTGGCCAAGCCATAGACCACCGCGCGCCCGAGCCGCAGGACCAGGGCGTTCTCGGCGGCAGCCCGCGCGGCAGCCCCGACAAGCACGGGAGACGCCTTGAGCGGAGCCAAGACGACCAGTTGCTCGACGAGCTGCTGCACACTGGGATACAGCAGGTTCACATAGAGCTGGTGGGATTCGGGATAAAACCGCGCCGCCCGATACCGAAGATTGCGATCCGCCACCTCTTGCGGGCTCCGCAGCAGCAACAATTCCGGCATTTCCTCGAAATCCTCGACCTTCTCGAGCGATTCTTTCGGCGCGGGTGGCTCCTTGGCCTTGTCTTCAGGCGGTTTCGAAGCCGTGGGCTTGGTGTCGCTTTCCGCCTTTGGCTGAACCGGCGGCTGAACGGGGGCCGGAGCCTGCACCTTTTCGCTGACCGGTGCCGGTGGCTTGGGGGCCTGAGGCGGACTGCGGAACTGAGGCCGCAGCCGCTTGAGGCCGAGCGCCGCGATCAGCTTCTCCAGTTGCTGCCTGACGCTGCCGATGAGCGCCTGATCGGGCGAGGCGCTGCGCATCATCTCGCGCAGCCAATCGGGATGATTGGCCCGCACCATGGCGGCGAAATCCATCATCCGCACCTGATCCTGCGCGCCGTTCTTGTAGCGCAGGAATTGCCGATATCCCTCGGGCTGAACCGGATAATCGTCGGCCAGCTCGACGAGAAGCGATACGTGCCGGGCATGGGAGCTGATGCCATAGTTGGGCGCCTCGCTGGTCCAGCCTCCCCACATGCGCACTTCGTAGATTTCGTCGGCATAGAGCAATCCCGCCAAACTGATGCCGCGGCTGAAACTGTCCTTGAAGGAGGCGTTCACATCAGAACGCTCGGGATGGATCGGATCATGGCCGAAATGCACTTTCACACCGTCCGCGACCTGCACCGTATCCCAGCGGGCAAAGCTCTCGCCAACGATCCGGGCCATCGGAATGAATGAACGCACACCGGGAAGGTCATGCAGATCCGGCCCGATCAGAACGTCCACATCGCCATGGATCTGGAAGAAACGCAGTTGCAAGCCGAGTTGAAGCCACCATTTGGGCACCTTCGGGTTTCCGTCATAGGGATCGGCAACGGTGTCCTGGCTCTCGCGATTGCCGAGAAGCACCACCTCGGTCCAATCGCTTGCGGTTTCTCCCCCCTCGATCTTCACCGCGTCGGTCACGTCGACCACGGCCGACGGTTCCCCGGTGAGCGGATCGCGGCGCAGGACACGCCCGTAGACGCCATTGCGCTTGCCGAGCAGCACTTCGCTGACGCGGCCGTCGCGGCAGGAGCGATAGCGCACGCCGTGATGGTTGGAGGGCAGCGAGGCCACCTTCGCTCCCATGCCGAAATTTCCATCCAGCCCCTGCATCTTGCCGATGGAGGAGGCGATGTCGCACATGCGGAACAGCTCTTCCGCATTCATCCCAAGGCCCGTGTTCCAGATGCGCAGCTTGCGCACGCCGTTTACAAGGCAGGCATTGATCTCAACCCGCCGCGATCCGAGAGGGGCGGACGTGGCGGCTTCCAGTGCATTCTTGACCAACTCCCGCAGCATCATGCTCTTCGGGCAGCGTTCTATGGTACTCGCCACGAAAAAATCTTCGTTGTGAACGCGAATTTTCGTCACCAACTCATTCATGCCCGCCCCCGGAAATAGATGACTTACAGATCGTTTGAAAAATACTTAACTCACATTATTTCTATTATATGTTTAGAACTTATCTTGGTGCAGCGGGCGCGCCAGCGACGGAGATATTCGTAATATAATAATGCCCATGCCCCGCCCACCAGGTCCGCGCGATCCAGCTGGGCCATGCACAAACCAAGCCAGATGGGCGCCACACCTGCTTGTCACCTGACGGCCGGCTCCCTGGGCGCGCGGCGCCGGCATGCCCTCTTGCATGCGACAGGCAGGGACTGGAGACATTGCTCACGCGAGCCGCAGGACGATGGCTGGGGCGCCAGGATTCGAACCTGGGAATGGGGGAATCAAAATCCCCTGCCTTACCACTTGGCGACGCCCCATCGCGATGGGCGCGGACCATATCCGCTAAAGCGGGGCGAATGCAACGCCCTGGCGTGCCTTTTCCAAGTGCGAAAAGGCACGCCAGGGCGGCTCAATTGCCGCTGAAACGGGGCATGCGTTTTTCGGCGAAGGCGAGGCGCCCCTCGCGATAATCCGCGCTGGCATTGGCGAGCGTGGTCAGCCGGCGCGCTTCCGCCGCAACCCCGTGGCCTGCGCCTTCCGCCGCGCGGATCGAGGCTTTCGCGGCGCGCAGTGTGAGCGGTGCATTCTCGCCGATGCGCAGCGCCACTTTTTCCGCGAGCGCGTCCACCTCGGCGGCCGGGGCGATCTGGTCCACCGCGCCGGTCTCATAGGCGCGGGTCGCCTTCAGCCGCTCGGCACCGAAGAACAGCTGGCGCGCGCCCTGGCTGCCGAACACCCGCACGAAGCGCGCGACGCCGCGCGGATCATATCCAAGGCCGAGCCGGGCGGCGGGAATGGCGAAGAAGGCTTCTTCCGCGACCACCCGCAGATCGCAGCTCGCCGCCAGCGCGGCCCCGGCTCCCACGCACGCGCCATGGACCAAAGCGATGGTCGGAAAGGCCACCGCCTCGATGGCCGCGCAGGCGCCTTCCACCAGTTCGTCATAGGTTTGCGCACCCGAACTATCCGAGCGCGCCGCATCGAAATCGGAAATATCCGCGCCGCCGGAGAAGGCGAGCGTTCCCTCGCCGCGGATGATCGCGACGCGGATGTCGATCCGCTTGGCGGTATCGGACGCAAACGCGGCGAGGGCGCGCCACATGCCGCTGGAAATGGCATTGCGCCGTTCGGGATTGGACAAGGTGAGCCGCGCGATGCCGCCCTCGATGGAAACAGAAACATCACCCGAGGCCATGTGTCCCCCCATGCGCGCGAAACGCCGCCGCCCTGCATTGAAACGCAAGGATTGCCTAGCGCATCTCGAAGGCGTGCGCCAACCTTCTTGCGGTCGCCCCGCGCGTTCAGTCGCGCTTGAACAACAGGTTTGCGACGAGGCCCACCATCAGCGAGCCGATCGCAACCGCGAGGCCGTAGAACAGGGCGTGATCCTCGGCGAACCGGGCCAGTTGCTGCTCGAAACCGCCCTTCTCGACCACCACCGAGGTCGCGGCTGTCTGGAGCAACTGCCCGTCGGAAAACAGCTTCACGCTCACTTCATAGGTGCCGACCGGGGCACGGGCGGGAATGCGGAAGGCGGTGCGGAAGGCGGTGGCGGAGAGCAGGTTCACCCCGTTCGGCGCCTCGCCATAGAGCCCTTCGTCGGTCTTGATGCGCAGGAAGGCCAGGCGAAACGGATCGTCCGGCACGACGTCGGCAAAATCCGGCCCGACCCGCTGGACGAAAATATTGCGTTTCAACCCGATCTGCTCGCGCCGCAGCACTTGCGGCGGGGCGATCTCCTCCGCCGGGCGATTGGTGGCCACCGCCAGCACCGCCGGACAATCCACGAAGGTGCGGCTGTCGGTGTTCACATAAAGCCCGAGCACGCGCGACTTGCGCCAGGTGACGAAGGTTTCCTGCGGCCCGCGCACGGTCACCGCGAAATCATAGCGCGGCGGAGCATCCGCCTGCGGCACCCCCTCCACAACCCCGAACAGCACCAGGTCGGCGCCGGTGAAATTTGAATGGATGAGCACATGGGGCTCGGACACCGACAGGATCAGGCGTTCCGCCCGCGCGCCCGCGCAGGCCAGCAGGAACAGGCCGCAGGCGAGCAGGAGACGGGTCAATTCCCCCTCCCCTTCGCGGTGACGGCGAACGGGTCGGCCGGCGGGCGGGCGAGATCCACGCCCATGCGCAGCCCCACGGCGAGCACCAGCAGGCCGAGCAGCAGGCGCAGGTGCTCCGCCTTGAGGGATTGTCCCGCGCGCGCGCCGAACTGGGCGCCCATGGTCCCGCCCACCATCAGGATCAGCGCCAGCACCGCGTCCACGGTGCCGTTGGCCACCGCCTGGAGAATGGTCGCCGTCGTCATGGTGACGAGGGTCAGCACCAGCGAGGTGCCGACCGCCGTCTGGGTCGGCACGCGCAGCAGATAGATCAGCGCCGGCACTAGCAGGAACCCGCCGCCCACGCCCAGCAGCGCCCCGAGGAAGCCGATGCCGAAGCCGATCACCACCACAGGGATCGCCGAAACATAAATGCGCGACCGGCGAAAGCGCACCTTCAGGGGCAGGCGCAGCAGCCAGCCGTGGGTGCCGGGACGGCGGATGCTCACCCCCTCGCCGCGCCGCGACCGCACGATCGCCCGCACGCTCTCCACCAGCATCAGGGCGCCGACGCTGCCGAGCAGGGTCATGTAAGACAGGCCGATCACCAGATCGACCTGCCCATAGGCACGCAGCAGCGTGAAAGTCGCGACGCCCGCCGCCGTGCCCACCAGGCCGCCGGACAGCAGCACCCCGGACAACGGGAGGTCGATCAGCCCCTTGCGCAGATAGGACAGGGCACCGGAAAAGGACGAGGCGGCCATATGGGCCGAGACGCTCGCCACCGCTACCGCCGCCGGCACCCCGGTGAAGATCAGCAGCGGGGTCATGAGGAAGCCGCCGCCGACCCCGAACATGCCAGAAATGAACCCGACCGCGAGGCCCATCGCGAAGATCGCGAAAATGGCCACCGGCAGTTCGGCGATGGGGAGATAGATCGTCAAGGCGGTGGCGTCCGGTCTGCGAGGCCGCGCGCCGAGGCGGCCGTTCCCCGCCATCCCCGCGGGTTCCGCCCTCGCCTATAGCAGATTCCCCGCGCTGCGGACTCGTTTCCCGCCCCTATCCCTTTGGGGATATGGGCACCCTTGCCCCATGCTCGAACAATGCGCGCACGATCTGCCGCGGACGTGGACGCGGTGCGAGGAGGCAACCGGATGGGACAAGGATACACAGGCGAGCCGCGCGAAGCCGCGCGGGCGCGCAGGGCCGCCGGCCAAGCTCCGGCATGGCGCGTTTCCCGATGAGCGGGCGTCTTTCCGGGCGCGTCGCTTTGGTCAGCGGCGGCGCCGGGGGATGCGGGCGCGCCGCTTCCGAACTGTTCGCGCAGGAAGGCGCGAAGGTCGCCATCGTCGATCTGCCGGGCAGCGCGGGCGCGGCGCTGGCGCAGGAGATCAATGCCGCCGGCGGACAGGCCATGTTCGCCGCCGCCGACGTCTCGGACAGTGCGGCCGTGACGGCGGCGGTCGCCGAGGTGGAGGCGTCCTTCGGTGCCATCACCGCTTTGTTCAACCATGCCGGCACGCTGGTGGTGAAGCCCTTCCTCGACACGACGGAAGAGGAATGGGACCGCCTGATGGGCATCAACGTGCGCAGCATGTTCCTGATGACCAAGGCGGTGCTGCCGGGGATGATCGCGGCGGGCGGCGGCGCCATCGTCTGCACCTCGTCCATTTCGGCGGTGGCGGGCACGCCCATGGAAGTGCTGTACGACACCACCAAGGGCGCCTGCCACATGTTCGCCCGCGCCATCGCGGTGGAATTCCGCGACCGCAACATCCGCTGCAACGCCGTGTGCCCCGGCTTCATCCGCACGCCCCACGGCATCCGCGAGGTGGAGGAATTGACGCGCTACGGCATCGACGTCTCCGACGCCGCCCTCGCCGCCCAGCAGGGCCGGCTGTGCCGGCCGGACGAGGTGGCGAAAGCCGCCTTGTTCCTGCTGAGCGATGATGCAAGCTTCGTCAGCGGCACGCATCTTTTCGTGGACAATTGCTTTACCGCCATGTGAAGGGCGAAGTGAGGGGGAGATCATGGAACTCGGAACCGGCGGCCACTGGAACAATTGGGTCGGCAATCAATCGTTCATTTCCCAGCACGCCGCGGTGCCGGAGAGCGAGGACGAATTGTGCGCCCTCGTGGCGGAGGCGGGCCGGCGCGGTCTCAAGGTGCGGGTCGCCGGCTCGGGCCATTCCTTCACCCCCGTGGTGGCAACGCCGGGATTGCGTCTGTCGCTGGAAAAGCTGGCCGGCATCCGCAAGGTGGACATGGCGCGCAAGCGCGTCTCGCTCGCGGCGGGAACGCGGATCGGCGATGCCGGCCGCGCGCTGAAAGCGCTGGGTCTTTCGCTGACCAACCAGGGCGACATCGACACCCAGGCGTTTGCCGGCGCGCTCTCCACCGGCACCCACGGCACTGGGATCAAGCTCGGCAATCTCGCCTCGCAGGTGGTGGGCATGCGGCTGGTGCAGCCGTCGGGCGAGATCCTGGAAGTGACCGACGAGGATCCCGACCTGCTCAATGCGATGCGGGTTTCCATCGGCCTGTTCGGGGTGATCAGCGAAGTCACGCTGCAGGTGATGGACGCCTATAATCTGCGCGAGCGGCTGTGGCGCGACGATTTCGAGACGTGCCTTGCAAATCACGACGCGCTGGCGGCCGAGCATCGCCATTTCGGCTTCTTTTGGTGCCCGACGCCGGAGAGCCGCCATCTCTATTGTCTGCCCGATACCGCCCCGGTCTCAACCACGTCGAAACTCTCCGACGTGTGCGAGATGAAAGTGATGGACATCACCGACGAGCCGCCGGAAGCGGCCGAAGGCGAATTCGACCGCATCGCCTATTCCTCGGAAATCTACCCCATCGAATATGTGCCGAATTTCCACGAGCTGGAATATGCGGTGCCGCTGGAAAAGGGAAAGGACGCCCTGTGCGAGGTGCGCGCGCTGATGCAGGCCAAGCACCTCGACTGCATTTATCCTCTGGAATACCGTTTTACTGCCAGTGATAAAGGCTGGATCAGCCCATTTTATGAGCAGGACAGCGTGACCGTGTCCGTTTCAGGCGGGCCCGGCATCGCCTATTGGCCCTATCTGCGGGAGGTGGACGCGATTTTGCGCCAATATGCCTCCCGTCCCCATTGGGGCAAGCTGCACTTCATGAACCGGGAGGATGTGGACGCGCTCTATCCCAAGGCAAACGCCTTCCGCGACCTGCGCCGCAAGCTCGACCCGGACGGCATGTTCCTCAACGATCACTTGGCCTTGCTGTTCGCCTGACCCTCAGAGCCGCGCGGATGCCGCCCGCTGGACCACCATCGGGCGTCGGTTCATGTCCTGGATGAACAGGTTGAACAATTCGGTCTGGCTGGAGATGTTCAGCCGCCGATAAATGTTCTTGCGGTGGATCTTCACCGTGCCCTCCGACAATTCCAGGATCTCGGCGATCGAGGTGCTGGAATGCCCGCGCAGGATGAGCTGCACGATGCGCCGTTGCTGGTGCGTCAGGCTGCTCTCGCAGAACCGCTCGAACGCCGCTTCCATAAGGGTTTGCCGCGGTACCGGAAAATCTTCCAGCGAGCGGAAATGGCTCCGCAGCGTCTGCCGCACCACCGGTTCGGTGGCCCGCAGCATCTCCATCTCGGCATCGGAAAATGCCGCGTGCCCGCGCATGCGCATCAGCGAATAGACCGTCGAGCTGCCGCCCCGCAGCGGCACGATGAAGCCGATTTCCTCCACCAGCGCGCCCGGTTCCATGGACACGCAGGGATGGACCTCGGCTGAATTGAAGAAATCGGACGAAAAGAAATCGTCCGGCGCCAGTTCCGCCATGCGCCAGAGGCCGGACGTATGGCCATGCGTGCAAGCGGTATAAAAAGGGTCAAGCAAATAGGTGCCGCCGAGATAGGCATCGAGCGCCTGCGCGGAGGCGTAATGCTGGTATCCATCGTGCAGAAACAGCGGGCGACGCCCAAACGGATAAGCGAATATCGTCGAGAAATCAAAACTCACGACTTCGCAAAGCATCTCATCCAGAACCTGGATGAGGCTCTCTTCGCCGATATGCTCGATCAAACGCGCCGTCTTTTCGGGAGTGAACACGTTCTGCCCTCCGTTCACCTGGCCTTTCCGGCCTTGCAAGAACGGGGCCTTTTTGCGTGAGAAGAAAAAAATCTTCGCCCAAAGAGGGGGCGACATACCCCTTTAGGGATATGGCTCGCCTCCGATCGAGCGCGAACAATCCCCTTCAGAAGGCTCGAACCGGGGATTGGCAGGCCGTCAGAGCAGGCCGCCCGCCTCCCCCACACAACGGCCCAGGCATTGCATGGGCCATGTCGGCGAGCCTCGACGACCGTGAGCCGCGATAGCTCGCGTGGCATCCGACGATCTGAACCAAGGGGACAACAGATGCTGGGTAAATATGTGAAAGCTGCGGTCGTCGCCGGCGGGCTGGTGTCCGCCCTGGCGGGCGCACCTGCGGCCTATGCCGCCGATTCCAAGGACCCGATCATCATCGCCCTGCACGACTGGACCGGCCAGGCGATCACCTCCCACATCGCGGGCGAGATCGTGAAGTCCAAGGGCGACAAGGTCGAATACGTCACCATTGACTATCTCACCGGCCTCACCGCCATGGAAAATGGCGACATCACCTTCATGTCGGAGCTGTGGGCGACCACCGCGGGCGACGCCATGAAGGCATCGGATGCCACCGGCAAGACCGAGAATCTCGGCCCCCTCGGCCCCAAGGCCAAGGAGGAATGGTGGTACCCCATGTATATGAAGGAGAAGTGCCCCGGCCTGCCGGATTGGCACGCGCTGCTGAAGTGCGGCGAAGCCTTCGCCGTGCCCGAGACCGCGCCCAAGGGCCGCTACCTCGGCATGGAAGCCACCTGGGGCGGACACGACCCGGAGCGCATCAAGGCCCTCAAGCTGCCGTTCGTCGCCGTCGACGCCGGCACCGAGGCCGCCATGTTCGCCGAGCTGAAGTCCGCCTATGAGCGCAAAGCGCCGATCATCCTGTGGGTGTATTCGCCCCATTGGGTGCCCTCGGTGTTCGAGGGCGAATGGGTGCAGTTCCC
This sequence comes from Roseixanthobacter finlandensis, assembly GCF_043195105.2. NCBI lineage: Bacteria > Pseudomonadati > Pseudomonadota > Alphaproteobacteria > Hyphomicrobiales > Xanthobacteraceae > Roseixanthobacter > Roseixanthobacter finlandensis. The sequence goes on from NZ_CM195536.1 coordinate 3,475,998, forward strand.
CGAATATACCGACGCTTGCTACACCGACCCGAAATGGGGCGTGAATCCCGATCTCGCCTTCGACTGCGGCAAGCCGCACGGCGACATCTTCAAGTACATCTCCGCCAAGGCCAAGACCAAGTGGCCCGACGCCTACAAGGCCCTGAAGGACTTCAAGGTCGACGGTCCCGAGCTGAACCTGATGGTCAAGGCCGTGGACGTGGACGGCAAGTCGATCGACGACGTGGTCGCCAAGTGGATGGCCGATCACAAGGGCCAGTATTGAGCGCCCTCGCCTGAGGCAGTGAACCGCCGGCCCCGCGGGGCCGGCGTCTTTTCCCTTTTGATCTTGGAATGAGAGCTTATGGCCGCAGCCTCCCAGGCCGCCACCGTCGCGCCGCCCTTCGCAGCAAAGACCCTGGCCCCCGCCGAGCGCCCGGTGGCGCTCACCTGCCGCAACCTCTGGAAAGTCTATGGCGACGGCGCCGCGGCCTTCATGCAGGCGAACGAAACCCCGAGCGCCGAAGACATCCGCCAGGCAAGACTGTTCGCCGCCGTACGCGACGTGACGCTGGAAGTGGGACGCGGCGAGATTTTCATCATCATGGGCCTGTCCGGCTCGGGCAAATCCACGCTGGTGCGCTGCATGTCGCGCCTCGTGGAGCCCACCGCCGGCGGTGTGTTCTTCGAGCATAAGAGCCTGCTGCGCATGACCGACGAGGAGCTGATCCAGCTCCGCCGCCACAAGATGGGCATGGTGTTCCAGAATTTCGCCTTGCTGCCGCACCGCACCGTGCTGGGCAATGTGGCCTTCCCGCTGGAAGTGCAGGGCATGGGCAAGGCGGAGCGCGAGGCGCGGGCGCTCAAGGTGATCGAGCTGGTCGGGCTCGGGGAGAAATCCGGCCATTACCCGCGCGAACTCTCCGGTGGCCAGCAGCAGCGCGTGGGCATCGCCCGCAGCCTCGCCGTCGAGCCGGACCTGTGGTTCCTCGACGAGCCCTTCTCCGCCCTCGATCCCCTGATCCGCCATGAGATGCAGAACGAATTCCTGCGGCTGCAACGCCTGCTCTCCAAGACCATCGTCTTCATCACCCATGATTTCGACGAGGCGATCCGCCTCGGCGACCGGGTGGCCATCATGAAGGACGGCGCGGTGATCCAGGTCGGCACGCCCGAGCAACTCGTGATCTCCCCCGCGTCCGATTATGTCTCCGCCTTCACCAAGCACGTCTCGCGGGCCAAGGTGCTACGGGTCGGCAGCATTGCCGTGCCGGCGCGCGAAGGCGAGCATCTCGGCGGCGCGGTGAGCGCGAGCGCCCGCGTGGCCGAAGTCGCCGCCCTCTCCGTGGACAGCACCGCCCCGCTCGCGGTGGTGGACGAAGCCGGGGCGCTGGTCGGCAAGCTTCAGCGCGCCGACGTCATCGAGGTTCTGGTCAGCGGGGCGCGGGCATGAGCGATATCGCCGTCGCGCCCGCCCGCAGGGGCGTGCGTTTCTCGCCCGGCTGGCTGATCGCCATCGTCGTCACCGCTTTGCTGGTGGCGCCGCTTGCCGCGCCGGACAGCTTTCGCTGGGCGCTGAGCTATCCCACCGCCTGGGTAGTGCCGGTTTCCGACTGGCTGCGTGCCTTCCTCTATTGGCTGGTGCGGGATCTCAGCTTCGGCCTGTTCACCTTCAAGGACATGACGCGCTTCGTCGCGTCCCTCTTCGCCGCTGCGCTTCAGGTGCCGAAGGCGATCTTCTCCACCGGCTTCACGTTCGGCGAGAACGGTTTCCATATTCCCCGCCTGTCCTGGGCCGGCATCATCTGCGCCATGGGCATCTGGGGCTATATGCTCGGCGGAATGCGCCTCGCGGCGCTTGGGGCGCTCGGCTTCGGCTACATCGCTTTGTTCGGGCAATGGGACAGCGCCATGGTGACGCTCTCCCAGGTGGTCCTGGCGGTGGCGTTCGGCGTTTTCTCCGGCCTGATGCTGGGCATCTGGGCGTTCCGGACCCCGCGTGCGCAGCCCGCCGTGGTGGCGACGCTGGACTTCATGCAGACGGTGCCGACCTTCGCCTATCTGGTGCCGCTGATTTTCCTCGTGGGCGTCGGCCCGGTCTCCGGCCTCATGGCCACCATTCTTTATGCCATGCCGCCCATGGTGCGCGTGACCATGATGGCGCTGAAGGCCGTGCCGCCCGAACTGGACGAACTCGGCCGCATGACCGGCTGCACCACCCGCCAAGCGCTGTGGAAGGTGCTGGTGCCCTCGGCCCGGGACGACCTGCTGATCGGCGTCAACCAGGTGATCATGCTGACCCTCAACATGATCATCATCGCCGCCATGGTGGGCGCCGGCGGGCTCGGCTTCGACGTGCTCAACGCCCTGCGCCAGCCCAACGGTCTCGGCAAGGGCCTGGAAGCCGGCATGGCCGTGGTGGCGCTCGCCATCGTGCTCGACCGCATGAGCCGCGCGGTGGTGGAACTGCGGCCGGTGCACGGACATGCAGCTGTGGTCCGGCGCCGCTATGTCTGGGCCGGGCTCGCCGCTTTGCTCGGCTTCACCCTGCTGTCATTCGCCATACCTGAACTGGAGGTCCTGCCGCGCGACTGGCGCGTCTCCACCGGCAGCATGTGGTCGGAAGTGGTGAGTTTCGTGAACACCCATCTGTTCACCACCGCCGAGGCCTTCCGCACCTTCATCCTGCTGAACCTGCTGCTGCCGGTGAAGAAGGCACTCATCGGCATGCCCTGGCCTGCGCTGATCGCTTTGGTGGGCGCCGGCGCCTGGCGGCTCGGCGGCTGGCGCTTCGCCATCGGCATGATGGCGCTGATCGCCTTCATCCCGGTGGCCGGGCTCTGGGAGCGCGGCATGACCACCATCTATCTGTGCGGCATCTCGGCGATCATCGCCATTCTCATCGGCGTGCCACTGGGGGTGCTGGGCAGCCGCTCCGACCGGCTGCATAAGATGCTCGGCACTTTGTGCGACACGCTCCAGACCATGCCGGCCTTCGTGTATCTGCTGCCGGTGGTGATGCTGTTCCGCATCGGCGACGTCTCGGCCATGGTGGCGATCGTGCTTTATTCGCTGGTGCCGGCGATCCGCTTCACCGACCACGGCCTGCGCCGCGTGCCGCCCAGCCTCACCGAGGCCGGAACCATGGCCGGCTGCACCCCCATGCAGCGCCTGCTGAAGGTGGAGCTGCCCTATGCCCTGCCCGAGATCATGCTGGGGGTGAACCAGGTGATCATGATGGCGCTGAGCATGCTGGTGGTCTCCTCCTTCGTCGGCACCAATGATCTCGGCAAGCAGATCCAGGTGGCGATCTCCCAGGCCGACCCCGGCAAGGGCCTCTCGGCCGGCCTCGCCATCGCCTTCCTCGGCATATTGACGGACCGCATGATCGGCCGCTGGGTCGCCGCCCGCAAAGCCCAGATGGGGCTCTGAACCAAGATCATCGCCGCTCCCTTGGAGGGGCGATGATTCCACGTGCGGGATTTTGCGAAACTGCCCGCAGGCCCGCACAGCACGCCAAAATGTTTCACGTGAAACAATAGGTTAGCGCGGACGAACTGTGGTCTAGAGAGGCCTCACCGCGGGTCTTTGGGCGATGGCACCGCAGATTCTGCGAAATTCCGCACATGTTTTTCGGCCGCCGCGAGGCCCCGATGAAACCGGGCTGCCGCCGGCCGGCGCGCCCCGCTTTTCCCGTCCCGTCCTGAGGCTGTCCACCGCCATCAGTTCCCGGGCATTGAGCATCGGCGATTTCCGGCCACCCCAGCCTGCCCGGCGACAGCATCGCAAGGGAAAACGCGCCCGGCTCCAGCCACAAAAAAAACCGCCCGGAGGCGGCTTATCTTTAAAACTGGGTGGTGCCCAGGAGAGGACTCGAACCTCCACGACCGTTAAGCCACTGGCACCTGAAGCCAGCGCGTCTACCAATTCCGCCACCTGGGCTCGAAGGCCTTGGCCGTCGAGAGGAGGCGAGACATAAGGGGCGAGGTCCCGCCTTGTCAACGCCTTCCATGCAGCTGGCCAAGAAAGATTGCCGGATCAGCGTTCCTGCGGTGGATAACTTTCCAACGCCCGGCGCACCGGGCCGCCGCAATGCGCAGCGGCCGTTGATTCTCCGAGGCTGGGGCAAGACCCCTGCCGGGGCCGCGCCAAGCCGCCCGACGCGGGCGCCGGGCGGCACGTCACTGCCCCGCCCGGCGCAAACGTCTCAGCTATTGGTGAAATTAGGCGGCCGCTTCTCGGAAAAGGCCGCCATGCCTTCCTTCTGGTCCGCCAAGGCGAACTGGGCATGGAACACCCGGCGCTCGAAGCGGATGCCTTCCGAAAGCGTGGTCTCGTACGACCGGTTGACGCTTTCCTTGGTCATCATGGCCACCGGCAGCGACATGGCGGCGATGGTGGCGGCGACCTTCAGCGCCTCGTCCACCAGCTCGGCCGCCGGCACGATGCGCGAGACGAGGCCCGCGCGCTCGGCCTCCTCCGCGCCCATCATGCGGCCGGTGAGACACATTTCCATGGCCTTGGCCTTGCCCACGAAACGGGTGAGGCGCTGCGTGCCGCCCGCACCCGGCATGACACCGAGCTTGATTTCCGGCTGGCCGAACTTGGCCGTATCCGCCGCCAGGATGAAGTCGCAGCTCATGGCGAGTTCGCACCCGCCGCCGAGCGCGAAGCCGGCCACCGCCGCGATCACGGGCTTGCGGGCGCGCGAGAGGCGCTCCCAGGAGGTGATAAAATCATCCAGATACGTGGCGGGATAGGTGAAGTCCTTCATCTCCTTGATGTCGGCCCCGGCGGCAAACGCGCGCTCCGAGCCGGTCAGGACGATGCAGCCGATCTCGCGGTCCGCCTCGAACAAATCCACCGCCGTATTCAGCTCGCTGATGATCTGCGCATTGAGCGCGTTCAGGGCCTGCGGCCGGTTCAGACGGATCAGGCCGACACGGCCGTGGGTTTCCACCAGGATGGTCTCATACGCCATTCTTCATCCTCCCTCGCGCGCGAGCTTGAAGCGCACGCGGCGCCCCTGCTGTAGCACTCCAGCGCGAGGCGCCCAATGCCCGGAACGGCCCGCGCGCCTGACGGATTCGGTCAGGAGCGCGGGTGGTGCGCGCCGCTCAGCGCTGGCAGGAGGGGCAGAAGAAGGTCGAGCGGGCGCCCTGCACCATGCGCTGCACCGTGCCCTTGCAATGGCGCGTCGGGCACGGCTCGCCCTCCCGGTCGTAGACCCGGAAGGCATGCTGGAAATAACCCAGTTCGCCATTGACCTGCCGATGATCGCGCAGGCTCGATCCGCCGGCCTGGATGGCCTCGCGCAAGACATCGCGGATCGCCGTCACCAACCGCTCGCCGCGCACGGTCGGGCCGCCGGCCTTGGTCGCGAGGGTCGAGGCGAGGCGACGCGGCGACAGATGGGCGCGGTGCAGCGCCTCGCAGACATAGATATTGCCCAGCCCGGACACGATCTTCTGGTCCAGCAGCGTCGCCTTCAGATTGGACCGGCGGCCCGCGCAAACCCGCGCCAGATGGGTGGCGTGGAAGAAATTGCCCAGCGGCTCCGGACCGAGGTTGCGCAGCAGCGGGTGGCTCTCCAGCCGGTCATAGGGCACGAGCAGCATGGCGCCGAAGCGCCGGGGATCGTTGAAGGTCACCGTCGCGCCGCTGGAGAGGTGGAGCACAACGTGGTCGTGCGGCCCTGCTTCGCCGCGGGGATAATGGAAGCCGCCCGGGCGGCGCACATTGGGTCCGCCCTCGATGCGGATCGAACCCGACATGCCGAGATGCACCACCAGCACCTCACCGCCGTCGAGGTCCGCGAGGAGATATTTCGCCCGCCGCCCGACAGCCTCCACGCGGCGGCCCGCGAGGCGCTCGGCGAAGCTGTCCGGCAAGGGCCAGCGCAGGTCCGGCCGGCGCGCTTCCACGGATTCGATAACGGCCCCTTGCAACACCGGCATAAGACCGCGGCGGACGGTCTCCACCTCGGGTAATTCGGGCATTTTTTCCTTTGCACTCCGCGGGGCTGGTGGTCCAGACATCCGCCTCGATTCGTGACGCTCCGATGAAGCTACCTGCGCGGCACGGCGACGCAAGGTGCAATTATGGCCGCGCACACCCGCCCGCGTGCACTCATTCGGCGGCGCCGTGGAGGCCGAGGCGCAGCGAAGGCTGCGTTGACGCCGCGCCCGTGCCCGGACCTGCCCCGAGGATCGCGCCGGCGCCGTCCCCACCATTTTGCGCGGGGCTTGCGTGGGAGGGAACCGGCGGGACCTCGAATTCCAGCTGCTCGAGCCTATTGCCACGCTTGGCGATCTTGTCGGCGGAGATCAGCACTTTCGAGACATCCTCGCCCACCTGGCCGAAATGGCGCGACAGTTCGCCCACCCGCTCGCGCAGGCGCCCGACATCGGCCACCAGGGCGCCGACCTCGGCGCGGATGTGGTCCGCCTGCTCGCGCATGCGCGCATCCTTGGAGATCGCCTGAACCAGCTGGATCGCCAGCATGAGCAGCGAGGGCGAGACCAGCACCACCCGCACGCGGAAGGCGCGCTGGACGATATCGTCGAAATTCTCGTTGATCTCGGCATAGACGGATTCGGACGGCACGAAGATCAGCGCGATGTCCTGCGTCTCGCCCGGCACCAGATAGCGTTCGGCCACATCATTGACGTGCTTCATCATGTCCTGGGTGAGCCGCGCGGCGGCGTGCTTGCGCCGTTCGGGGGTCGGCGCCTCGCGGAAGGCGGTGACGGCTTCCAGGGGGAACTTGGAATCCACCAGCAGCGGACGGGTATCCCCGGGCAGGAAGATCGCGCAGTCCGGCCGCCGGCCGTTGGACAGCGTGTGCTGGAAGGCGAAGCTGCCCCGGGGCAGTCCGTCGGCGACGATCGCCTCCATGCGGGCCTGCCCGAAAGCGCCGCGCGCCTGTTTGTTGGAGAGCGTCTCACGCAGTGAAATGACCTGGGACGACAGATCCGTCAGGCTTTTTTCCGCCTTTTCCACCATTACCAGCCGCTCGGCGAGCTTCGTGAGGCTTTCGTGGGTGGCGCGGGCGGAGATGTTGAAGCTTTCGCCCAGACGATGGGAGGTGGAATCGAGTCGCTCGGAAACCGCCCGCGCCAGTTCGCTTTGGCGTTGGGCCAGCACTTCCGCCATGGTCTGGACCCGGCCGGAGGTTTCCGCCTGGATGCGGGCGAGATCGCGCAGCCGCGCTTCCATCTCCAACGCCCGCGCGGCGGCCTCATCCGCCTCGTCGGCGCGCTGGCGGGCGGTGCGCCTGGAGGCCAAGAGCATCAGTAACAGCAAGACGAAAACGCCGCCCGCGATGGCGGCGAGCGCGGCGCCGGCGGTTATGGCTTGACCTGCGAGAAAAAACAGCACTTCGCTCATCAGCTTCCATAACCCGATTCTTGCACCGAACAAAGCGCGAACATGTTGACGCCGCGCGGACCTTCGCCTATCTGCGTTTCATGTCCATACGCCCCATCCTCATCATCCCGGAACCCAAGCTGCGGCTCATCTCCGAACCGGTCGCCAAGATCGATCACGAGGTGAAGAAGCTGGTCGCCGACATGTTCGAGACCATGTACGACGCGCCCGGCATCGGGCTCGCGGCGGTGCAGGTGGGCGTGATGCGGCGCGTGGTGACCCTCGATGCCACGCGCGAAGGTGAGGAGAAGAAGCCTCTCGCCTTGATCAATCCGGAAATTATCGCCTTTTCGGACGAACTTTCGGTTTACAGCGAAGGCTGTCTCTCGATCCCGGAATATTATGAGGAGGTCGAGCGGCCGGCGCGGGTGACGGTGCGGTTCCAGACCCTTGAGGGCGCGACCGTCGAGACCGAGGCGGACGGCCTGTTCGCAACCTGCATCCAGCACGAGATCGACCATTTGAACGGCGTGCTGTTCATCGACCATCTGTCCAAGCTCAAGCGCGACCGTGTGACCAAGAAGTTCGCCAAGGCCGCCCGCCGGGAGGCCGAGGGGTAAGAATTCACCCAAGGGTTGCGCCCCTGCGTGCCGCACTCCTAGGGCTGCATTCTCGACCTTGGCACGGCGGTCGTCGCCATGGCCGCGCCCCGTCCCTTCCACCGCCCCTCCCGGGGTCGACCGCGACAGATGGGCCCATCCGCCGCAAGCGGGTGGACCCGAGAGTCCTTGACCGCCGCCGCGCATCCGTTCGCGCGAGGTCCCAACCACAGCCTGCCGCATCGCCCGGCGCGGGGCGGCGGCGGAGACGATACTGATGCGCATCGTGTTCATGGGCACGCCGGATTTCGCTGTGCCGACCCTTTCCGAGATCGTCGCGCGCGGCCATGAGGTGGTCGCCGTCTATAGCCGCGCGCCGGCGCCCGCCGGCCGGCGCGGGCTCGACCTCACCCCTTCCCCGGTCCATGCGGTGGCGGAAAAGTTCGGCCTGCCGGTGCTCACGCCCAAGACCCTGCGCACCGATGAGGCGGCGCAGCAGATGCGCGATCTGAAGGCCGACGTGGCGGTGGTGGTCGCCTATGGGCTGATCCTGCCCCAGCCGATCCTGGATGCCCCGGAACTCGGCTGCCTGAACCTGCACGCCTCCCTGCTGCCGCGCTGGCGCGGGGCGGCGCCGATCCAGCGCGCGGTGATGGCGGGGGACACGCAGACCGGCATCGCCGTCATGAAGATGGAAGCCGGGCTCGATACCGGCCCGGTCGGCCTGCTGGAGCGCGTCGCCATCGGCCCGGACATGACGTCCGGCGAATTGCACGACGCGCTGATGGTGCTTGGCGCCGACCTCATGGGGCGGGCGCTGGCGGCCCTGGAGCGGGGCGGGCTGCACTTCACGCCCCAGACCGAGGATGGTGTCCTCTATGCCGCCAAGATCGCCAAGAGCGAAGCGCGGATCGACTGGAGCCGGCCGGCACGCGAGGTGCACAACCAGATTCGCGGGCTTTCCCCCTTCCCCGGCGCCTGGTTCCCGCTGGGCGAGGAGGAAGCGCGGGTGAAGGTGCTGCGCTCCACCCTCGCCGAGGGGGTAGGCGCGCCGGGCGAGGTGCTGGACGATGGCCTCACCATCGCCTGTGGCGAAGGGGCGGTGCGGCTGGTGCAATTGCAGAAGGCCGGCAAGCAACCCATGGGCGCGGACACATTCTTGCGCGGCAACGCGCTGTCCGCCGGCACGCGGCTCGGCTGAGCACCGTGCCCCGCTACAAGCTCACCATCGAATATGACGGCACCGCATTCGCCGGCTGGCAGGTCCAGGCGAATCTTCCCACCGTCCAGGGCGTGCTGATGGAGGCGGTGGAGCGGCTGACGGGCACCCGCACCCATGTGGCCGGCGCCGGGCGCACCGATGCGGGCGTTCACGCCACGGGACAGGTGGCCCACGTCGATCTTGCCCGCGACTGGCGCACCGACGTGGTGCGCGATGCCCTCACCGCCCATCTGCGGCCCCATCCGGTGGCGGTGCTCGCCGCCGAGCGGGTGGGAGATGATTTCGACGCGCGCTTCTCGGCCACGAAGCGGCATTATCTTTATCGCATCGTGAACCGGCGGCCCGACCTTGCCCTGGAGCGCGACCGGGCGTGGCGCATTGCCCAGAAGCTCGATGCGCAGGCGATGCATGTCGCCGCCCAGCGCCTGCTGGGCAAGCATGATTTCACCACCTTCCGCGCCGCCGAGTGCCAGGCCGCCTCTCCGGTCAAAACCCTGGACCAGCTCGACGTGGCGCGGATCGGCGAGGAAATCCGCGTCACCACCTCCGCCCGCTCATTCCTGCACCACCAGGTGCGCTCCATGGTGGGCTCTCTCCTGCGGGTGGGCGAAGGACGCTGGAGCGCCGAGGATCTGGCGGACGCGCTCGCCGCCTGCGATCGCCGCCGGTGCGGCCCCATGGCGCCTGCCGCGGGGCTGTATCTCGCCGCCGTCAGCTATTGAACCCGGGGGGCAAGCCGCCGCGCCTGTGTGTGGCGCGGGGCTGGCCTGCAACCATGGCCTGAGCGGCAAGGGAACAGAATCGGTGCGCCGGCATTTATCTCGGTCAGAAGGCGGAAAAGTGCGTTTCGCCTCAGGTGCGTGAGACCATGATGAATTTCAGCCTGCCTCTTCTCGACCGGACCTTGCTGCGGCGCGCCGGCTTCCGCGCCCGCGCAACCGTGCGGGACACGGATTTCGTCGTCGCCCGCGTGGCCGATGCGGCGCCCTCCAGCTGGTTGTTCTTCGATGGCGAAGAGACGGTGGATACTTCGAAGGGCACGCCGGTCATCATCCCTGGCGCGGCCTTTTTCGTCGATGAGGCTTGGCCGTTCCGCGACGGTGCCGCCGCGCAGGCGCAGGCGAACCGGCTGAACACTTTCGCCCCCGGCCGTGGAGATCTGTGGCGCGCGCTGGCGGTGCGCACCCTCGCCGAGGTGTAAGCGCAAGCCTTATCGACGCTTTCGGTCAGCGATGGCCGCCTCGCGCGGCCATCGCGGCCATCGCCGCGACCACCAGGGCGCAGCCGAGCATCTGCATCGGCGCGAGGCGCTCGCCCAGCAGCAGCACCGCTCCGGCCACGCCGAACACCGGGATGAGGGCCAGGAACCCGCCCGCCACGGGTGCCGGCAGGTCGCGTAGCGCCGTGAGATAAAGCCACACGGCCATCGCATATTGGACCACGCCGGTCAGCACCGCGACCAGCACCGCCCCGAGCGGTGGCACCTGCCATTCTTCCCACCCCGTGGCGAGGGCCACCGTCAGCAGCCCCAGCGCGAACAGCAGCCCAAGCGTTTGCTGAAGGAGCGCGAGCGTGAGGGTCGGCAGGCCGGCGACCATGCGGCTCGACGCCACCACATACAACGCCGCAAACCCGGTGCCGACGAACACCAGCGCGTCGCCACGCAGGTCGCCCGTGCCCGGGTCGCCGGTGCCAAGGTCGCCGGTGCCGAACACGGTGACGAACAAGACTCCGAGGATGGCGAAAGCGGAACAGCCAAGCACCCAGGCGGAGGTCCGCACACCCAGCAGCAGGAACGCCAGCAGGCAGATCAGCACTGGCTCGGCCGTGCTGAGCACGGTCGCATTGGTGGCGCTGGTCAGCGCAAGGCCCGGCACGCTCACTCCATAGGCAAGGCCGGGTTCGAGCAGCCCGGGCCAGGCGACGGACAGCCCCGACCCGACCCCCGGCAGGCGGCCGCCCCGCGCGCGGAACACCGCCGCCAGGAAGCCGACGCTGCCCGCCAATTGGATCGCCAGCAGGGTGAAGGGCGCTATGGTGTGCAGCACGTCCTTCGACAGGACGGTTGCCAGCCCCCAACAGGCGGCGGACGCCACGACGGCGAGGATGCCGAACGCCGGCGTTCGGATGTGTGGGCGCGGCAGCGCCGCGTCGCCGCCCGTCATGGGGCGGGCGCACGGAGCGGGGACCCGATGCCGCTGATGCGCACTGCCTCGCATTCAACGGGACAACGCTCTCCAGGGCAGGCGTTTTCGTCGCACAGGCGGCACATGTGGTCGGCCTGCAACCGGCCGGTGGTGAGTCCCGTGAGCAATCTTGCCAGCATCGCGCCGAACTGAGCGACGTCCTGCGCATCCAACGGTGCCAGGGCCTGCGCCAGGGCAGCGCGGCGGGCCTCCAGGATGGCGGCATGGCGCGCGCGCCCCGCCGCGCTCAGACGCAGCACCACCTGCCGGCGGTCGCTGGGCGCGGCGGCGCGCTCCACCAATCCGTCCGCGGCGAGCCCTTCCACCAGGCGCACCACCACCGAATGGGTCAGCCCCAATATGCCCGCGAGCGTGCCGATACTGGTGTCGGGATAAAATCCGATCACCACCAGGGCCGCGGCCCCGCTCGGCCCGAGGCCTGCGGCCTTGCGCGCGGCCTCCTCCTGCGCCCCGGCCAGGGCCAGCGACATGGCGCCGAGGAGATTTTCGACTTGAGCTTGTTCCATATACATATGTATTCAGCATGAATGTAAATTGTCAAGCGGATCGAAGGCGGGCAACAAAAAAGGCCGGCGCAAGGCCGGCCTCTTTCAGGGACAGACAACCGCGCTCAGATGGCGGCGGTCATCCACTGCACCAGCTTCGCCTTGGGGGCAGCGCCCACCTGGCGGGACGCGATCTTGCCGTCCTTGAACAGAAGCAGGGTCGGAATCGACATGATTCCATACTTCGAAGCCGTCTCGGGATTCTCGTCCACGTTCAGCTTCACGATCTTCACCTTGCCGGTCAGCTCACCGGACACTTCATCGAGGATCGGGCCAACCATGCGGCAGGGGCCGCACCATTCGGCCCAGAAATCCACCACAACAGGCTCGCCGGATTTGAGGACGTCCTGTTCGAAACTCTGATCAGATACTTTTTCAACGGCCATGGCACACCTCGAAGGGGGCGAAGGGGGAATCCCGATATGGCTCCAACGTAGGTAGCCCCTCCCCCTCCCGTCAAGGCAAGTCGCGCCCTCGTGACCCTTGCCGGAGGGTCAAGGACCCGTGCTGCGCGCCAGGGCGGCGGCGAGCGTCTCGGGGGCGAGGGAATGAACCACCGGCCCGCGCGTATAGACCACCATCGCCTCCACCGCCCGGCCGGGAAAGGCGCGCCGCAGCACCTCGCCATAAATGGCAAGTTGGGAAACATAGGCGCCGCCGATCTCCGCGCTCAGGCGCGGCGGTGTCGAATCGGTCTTGAAGTCCGCCAGCAGGATGCGATCGGGCCGCACCGCCAGCCGGTCGATGCGCCCGGAGACCGAAATCAGCCTCTCCCCGGCCGCCATCCAGCGGCCGACAATGGGCACTTCCGCCACGCTGCCGGCGCCGAACAGCTCCGCGAGCCCGGCATGGTCGAACACACCCAGCGCCTCGGCTGCGAGAATGTCATGGGTCTCGGCCGGCAAGGCAGAGGCGACATGCCGCAGAAGCTGGTGCGCCGCATCGCGCCGCATCGCCGGTTCAAGACCCGCCAGCCCGGCCAGCAGGCGGTGGATGAGATCGCCCCGCAGGATCGGATCGAGCCCGCCGCTCTCCAAGGCAGGGCGCGGCCCCGGCGCGGCGGGGCGCGGCGCCTGCTCCTCCGCATGGGAGGGCCGAAGCTGCGCGGCGGTGACGGGGGGAGCGTGCAAGGGCGATATATGGACAGGCGCGGGCGCGGCGGCGCCCCCTGTGCTCTGCGCGCCCTCGACCACGGACTCCGACGGCGCGGCGTGGGCGGGCGCAAAACCCTCGCCCTTGCGCCAGCGCAGCACCGGGCCTTGCGCGTACGGCGCCTCCACCTCCACCGCCTCCTCGGCGAGCGCGTCGCGCACGAGGTCGTACCAGCAGCCCTCGGGGCGCGCATGTGCCTTGTCCTTGCCGGGAAGGCGGGTCTCGGCGCCGCAGACGATCACCGCATCCTCCGCCCGCGTCAGCGCCACATAGAGCAGCCGGCGATATTCCTCGCGCTCGCGCTCCAGCGCCGCGCCGCGCGCGAGCCCCAGCACCGCGGGGCCCTCGTCCTTGCGCCCGGCGAGGATGGGAACGATGCCGCCCGCCCCGTCCGGCACCGGCAACAGGCCGCCGGCGGTGCGCGACTTCGGCACGTCCACCGTATCGGCGAGGATCACGACCGGCGCCTCCAGGCCCTTGGCGCCGTGCACGGTCATGACGCGCACCTCGTCGCGCCCGCTTTCCATGTCGCGCTTGGTCTCCGCCCCGCCGCGCCGCAGGAAGGCGAGGAAACCGGCCAGCGTCGCCGGCTCGGTGCTCTCATAGGTGCGGGCGAGCGCCATGAATTCGTCCAGCACGTCCGCCGCCTCCGGCCCGAGGCGCGCGAGCATGGCGCGGCGCCCGCCGTCGCGGCCGAGCACGCGGGCATAGAAATCGAACGGCCGCAGCAGCGGGGCTTCCTCCCGCCATTGTTCGAGCCGCGCCGCCGCCACCGCCCAATGGGGAAACCGCGCCGCCGCGCCGGCGAGCGCATCACCGAGCCGCCCGGCGCGCGGTGGGCAGAGCAAAATCAGATCCTCGTCGGTGAAGCCGAACAAGGGACTTTTCAGCGCGCTGGCCAAGGCGAGATCATCGTCGGGCGAAAGCAGCGCATCGCCCAGCGCCATCAGATCCAGCGCGGCGATATGGTCGGCGATCACGAGGCGGTCGGCGCCGGCCACGTCCACGCCGGGACCGGCGGTCTTCAGCGCCCGGATCACCGCCTCGAACAGCCGCCCGCGCCGGCGCACCAGAACCAGCACGTCGCGCGCCTGCATGGCCCGCCCGGCGCGCGAGGGAATGGCGAGGCGCTCCGCGATGCCCGCGCGCACGAAAGCGGCGATGCGCTGGGCGAGCTGGTTCACCGGGTCGTCCGCCGGCACCGCATCGAGCGGCCGGCGCCAATCGTCCACCTTCGGCTTGGGGGCCGGCACGGTGGTGGGCCACACCTCCACCAAAGAGGGCGCATCGGCGCGGATGGCGGCATGGACGGGGGGCGCATTGTCGCCCGTGAGGCCGCGCCGTGCCGCCTCCGCGGCGAAGATGCGGTCCACCGCCTCCAGCACCCCGGGCGCCGAGCGGAAGGAATGCGGCAGGCGCACATTGCGGAAATCCTTGGGCCCCGCCGCGCCGGCAAAGCGCGCGTGCATGTCGCCGAAGGTGCGCGGATCGGCGCCCTGGAAGGAGAAGATGGACTGCTTCTCGTCGCCCACCACGAACAGGGTGCGCGTCAGCCCCTCGCGGGCGCCCTCGCCGGAGAAGAAATCGGCGATCAGGCCCTCGACCACCTTCCATTGCTCCGGGCTCGTGTCCTGCGCCTCGTCCACCAGCACATGGTCGATGCCGCGATCGAGCTTGAAATGCACCCAGGAGGCCGGCACCCGGTTCAGCAATTCGGCGGTGCGGCCGATCAGATCGTCGAAATCCAGCAGGCCACGCTGGGCCTTCTCGCGGGCATAGCGGCGGCAGGCTTCCGCGCCCAGGGTCAAGGCGGCGTCCGTGCGCGCCAGCGTCTCCGCCGCGCGCAGGCGATCCAGCAGGCCGGTGATGCGCTCCTTCTCCGCGTCGAGCCTCTCGCACAGCTCGGGATAGAGGCCGCGCAAGCCTTTCGTGAGAAAGCGCGAGGCGGCGCGCGGCTCGTATTTGTCGGTGAGGAACACGCCCAGATAGGCGGGCAGAGCCTCGGCCTCGGAGCTGGCGACGGCGGCGAGCGCGAGTTGTTCACCCAACGCCTGATCGGTCTTTGCCCCCTCGCGCAGGCAGGCGGCGATGCTCGCCCATTCGCTGCGGACCAGATGCGGGCTCGCCAGCATGTCCCGCCGGACGCGCTCCGGCGTCTCCTGCGGCGCCACGCCGAGCACCCGCGCCACCGCCGCGCGCCGCGCGTCCGCATCCCCGCCCAGCGGCTCGATGAGCGCGCGCGCATCCACCGCCGCTTCCAGCAGCGCATCGACGCCGGCATCCGACAGGGTTTCGATGAGCGCGGCGAGCGCCTGTCCCAGCCGGCCCGTGGGCGCGCCGGTCGCCTCGACGATCAGCTCGGCGCGAATGCGCGCCATCAGGTCCAGCCGGCCGGCATCGTCCAATTCGGAGAAGCCCGCCGCGACCCCGGCCTCGAAGGGAAAGCGATGCAGCAGCCCGCCGCAGAAGGCGTGGATGGTCTGGATCTTCAATCCGCCCGGCGTTTCCAGCGCCGCCGCGAACAGCCGCCGCGCGCGGGCCCGCAAATCGCCATTGGGCGGGCGGTCGTCGATGCGGACCAGTTCGGCGTTCAGCTCGGCGTCCGAAAGCCCCACCCAGCGGCCGAGAATATCGAGCACGCGGTTCGCCATATTGGCCGCCGCCGCCTTGGTATAAGTGAGGCACAGGATACGGCCCGGCGGCGTGCCTGAGAGCAGCAGGCGGATCACCCGCTGCGCCAGCACATGGGTCTTGCCCGACCCCGCATTGGCCGAAACCCAGGCCGAGCTTTGGGGATGGGACGCCTCACCCTGCCGGCGGGTGGCATCGGCCTTGGCGGCATTGGCGACCTGCGTGGCCGCGCCCGGACCGAGGCTGCTCATGCCTCGCCCTCCTCGCCGCCGCCGAGCGCCCATTCGCGCACCCGCGCCAGATGATCGTAAGCCCCGAAGCGTCCCCGCCATTGGGGCGCGGCGAGGGCGCGATAGCCCTGGTTGGGGTCCTCGAAGGCCAGCAGAAGCTCGGTCAGCCGCGCCAGCGCATCCTCGCCCATCTGGGTGGCCGTGGTCTCCTTGTGCACGCCCGGCTTCTCGCGGCCGGGCTCGGCGCCGCCCTTCAGCTCCACATAGCGGAAATCCTCCACCTCGGCCGCCGGCACATCCTTGAACGCGCCGCGCGCCGCCATGGCGGCTTCCAGTGGCAATTGGGGCGAGAAGGTCGCGCCCTGGCGGGTGCTCGGCACGGAGCCAGTCTTGTAGTCGAGAATGGCCAATCGCCCGTCCGTGCGCAGCTCGATGCGGTCGGCGCGGCCGGTGAGGCGGAACGGCCCGCGCGTCAGCGCGATGTCCAGCCGGCCGGAGACTTCCGGCACCACCCGGCGCAGCCCCGCGCGGCGCTCGCGCTCAAACGCCACCACCCAGCCGGCGACCCGCTCGAACCGGGTCCACCACACCGCATGCTCGGCGGGATAGACCGCGAGCGGCGCGAACGCCGCCCGGCCATGGGCCAGAAGCTGGTCGAGTGCGTCCGGCGGCAAATCCTCGGGAAAAGCGGCGGTGAAGGTGCCGAGCGCCTCATGCAACGCGCTGCCCCGCTCCGCCCCGCCCGGCGCCGCATCCAGCGGATCGAGCGGCCGCAGGCGCAGCACGTGGCGCGCGAAGATGGAATAGGGATCGCGCAGGAAGGTTTCGATCTCGGTGACGCTGAGCCGGCGCGGCCGCAGCTCCAGCGGCGGCGCGGGGGCCGGCTGCTCCGCACGCGGCACGCTCGCGCCCCGGTCGAGCGACGCCGCCGCAACCCGCCAGCCCTCGCCGCGCGCCCGCACCATGGCCCAGCGCTCCTTGCCCACCACGGTCGCGAGCCGTTGCAGGAAACGGGAGGCGACGGTCTGCGTGCCCGCGACCTTGCCGGGATAGGTCAGGATCACCTCGCGCGCGCCGAACCCCTGCACGAAATCATGGGCCGACAGGCCGATGCGCCGTTCCGGCAAATCGAGCCCCAATTCGCTGCGCATGGGCCGGCTCAGCCAGGGATCGGTGCGGGTCTGCGGCGGCCATGCGCCTTCCACCAGCCCTCCGAGGATGATCCGGTCCACATGGATCAACCGCGCTTCCAGCGGGCCGAGAATGCGCACCTGTTCCTGCGCCTGCCGGGGCGGACGCACCATCTGGTCGGCGAACAGAGCGGTGACGGTCTCGGCATAATCGGCAAGCCGCAGCGCCGGGCCGTCGGCGGCGCCGGCGGCGATCTCCTCGAAGGCCAGGGCGAGCGCCGCGCACGCGGGATCCGCGTCTTCGGCATCAAGCGGGCCGGCCATGGCCGAAAGGGCCGCGCGATGGGCGGCGACCAGATCCGGCAGTGGCGCCTTTCCGGTGCAGGCGAACAGCGGCGCCAGCGCCGCGCCGAGCCGCGCCACCAGATCGGACGCCGCCGCAATGCCCGCATCATCGACGCGGCGGCGTGGATCGCCATCGCGCAGGGTATCGGGCGCGAAAGCGGCGACCGTCGCCGCCAGCCCGGCGATTCCCGCGCGCGGGCGCGGACCGCGCAGGGCGATCAGCTCCAGCGCCGCCACCGCCGCGCGCTTTGCCTCCGCATCAAGCCCGAACCGCGCCATGGGATGGGTCAGAAGCGCGAACAGCGGCCCCGGCGCGCAGTCCTCCGCCGCCGCCCGCGCAACGAGGCGCGCCAGCCGGCCGGGGGCGGTCTCGGCCAGGGGCACGCCGGCGGAATCGTCGATGGACAGGCCGAAGCGGTTCAACTCGGCCGCGACCCGGCGCGCAAGGTCGCGGTCCGGAGTCACCAGCGCCGCCGTTTCGCCGGGACGCTCCAGCGTATCGCGCAGCACCAAGGCGATGGCGAGCGCCTCCTCGCGCGGATCGGCGGCGGCGACCAGGGCGAGCCCCTCCAGCGCGGCATCGCGCGCGGCGTCCGGCAGGCGGGCCGCGAGCGAGGTCCAGCGGTCGGTCGTTTCCGACTGCCGCATGGCCTCGCTGAGCAGCCGCTCGCGCCCGCTGGGTCCGCGCGGCCCCAGTTCCACCACATCGCGCCGGGCGACGCCGAGCAGCGGCAGCAGATGGGCAAGGCCGTATTGGGGATGGTCGGGCGCCAGCGTCGCCGGCGCGGTGAGCATCGCGAAGGCGTCGTCTTCCGCGTCGAGATCGAGGCCCGGCAGCACCACGGCGCCCTTCGGCAAGCGGGCGATGGCGGCCAGCAGCCGCGCGGTGGCCGGCAGCGAGCCGGTGGAGCCGGCGGCGATCACCGGCCCCGCCGCGCTCCCGAGCCGGGCGAGGCGCGCCGCCTCCGCCCCCACCAGCACATCGCGCCGCACCGCCGGTTCCACCAGCTCCAGCGCGTCCAGATGGGCGAGCCAGGCGCGGCGGGCGATGCGCAGAAAATCCAGGCTGATCTCGAAATAGCGGTCATGCTCCTCCGGCGCGAGGCCATCCAGGCGCGACCAGGCGACGCCGGCGGTGCTCATCTGGTCGAACAGGCGGCCGAGTTCATCGGCGAGCGCGACGGTCGCCGCCGGGCCCGCCGCCACCGCCGCCTGCCCCGCCCCTTCGGCCAAGGCATCGCGCCAGCGCTCCACCAGAGCGGCCAAAGCCACCCGCCGGTGCACGCTCGCCACCGCGCGCGGCGGCGCGAGCAAAGGCGCTTCCTCGGCGAACACGAGCGCGTCCTCGTCCACATCGCCGAGCGGCACGATGCGCGGCAGCAGCAGGGCGTCGGCGCCGCTCGCCTCCAGCAAGGCGTCCGCGAACATGCGTCCCGCGCGCCGGGTGGGCAGATAGAGCGTCGCCGACGCCAGCGCCAGCGGATCGCCGCGCGGCGCGAAACCGGGCACCAATTCCCCATCCAGCAAGGCGCGCGCCAGCGTGGGCAGGAACGGCGCCGAAGTGGGGATGGAGAAAACCTGCGTCATGACCACCCGAGGAAGGCGCGACGCTTGGCGCGCGCGCCGTTCCACCTTTCACGCTGGGCCAGCGAGTCGCAAGCGGCGACGGTCCGGCGGGGACGGCACAAGGCGGGGCGCGGAACCGCCGAAGCCGCTATCGCGCCGCGCTCATGGATTTCAGAACCGCCTCACTCGGCCAGCAATCCACCTTGAGCCCGGCGGATTTCTGGTAGGCGCCGAGCGCCGCGCGGGTCAGCATGCCGGCCTTGCCGTCGATCTTGTCGCCATAAAGACCGATCCGCGTCAGATGCTTCTGCATCGCCTCCACCGCGCTGGTGCGCATCTGCGTCGAAGCCGCCCAGGGGGTCACGAACGGCTGCGGGGTCACCATGCGATCGGAGAGATGGCCGACGAACAGCACATAGAGATCAGAGAAATTATACTGCTTGATCACGAAGTAATTCTTCGTGGTGAGGAACGAGGGGCCGTAGATCCCCTCCGGCTGGAGCAGCGAAGCCGGCTGCGCCAGTTCGGCGGGCGAAGGCGCCGCCCCGCCCACGGGCACGAACCCCGCGCGCAGCCATTCGCCGATCGGCCGCTGGACCTCCGGGACGCCGAGGGTGCAATCGGCATTGGCCGGCGCGCGCACCTCATAGGCCCAGCGCAGGCCCGGTTGCCAGCCCTTGTCGGCGAGCTGCTTGGCGGCGGAGGCCAGCGCATCCGGCGCCGAATGCCAGATATCGACCCGCCCGTCGCCATCGAGATCGACGCCATGCTGGTAATATTCCGACGGCAGGAATTGCGTGAGCCCGGTGGCGCCGGCCCAGGACGAGCGGAATTCCTTGCGCGTCACCGCGCCCTCGTCGAGGATTTTCAGCGCGAGGATGAAATCGGCGCGATACTGCTCCTTGCGGCGCCCCACATAGGCTTGCGTCGCCACCACGCGCAGCGCGTCATAGGGATCGGTATAGCGGCCGAAATCGCTCTCGCGGCCCCAGATCGCCAGCACCATGGTGGCCGGCACGCCGAACTGCCGTTCGATCTGGTCGAGCGCGGCGCGATGCTTTTGCATCAGCCGCCGCCCCTCGACGGCCAGCCGGGCGATGTTGGCTTCCTTCACATAAGCGGCCGGCACCTGCACGAACTCGGCCTGCGCCCGCGCGCCGGTCACGGGCCGTCCCGGCAAGGCGAGGTCGGGCAGCTTGTAGTCCGGTTCGAGGCCCCGCGTTTCACGCTCGAAGGTCGCGCGCGACACCCCGGCCGCCTGCGCCTCCGGCCAGAGCGAGGCGATGAATTGCGCAAACGCGGCGTCCGCCGCGCGGGCGGTGGAGGGCAGGCCCAGTGCCGCAAGCAGCAGGGCGAGAAGAAGGATGCGGCAGGCTGATCGCACGGAACCGCTCACGCTTCGAGATCCAGATAAGGCATGGGCAAGGTTAGCGCGTTTCCCGGTTTCAGGGAATCGGGCGACGGCGGCCGAAGCGCCCCGCGATCCTGCCTCCGCGATCGCGCGCAAACACGTCCCAGGGCATTTCATCGTTTCACGGAAACGCGGAAATCCCCTAACTTATTGCGTTGTCGCATTTTCTTCACGTGAACCGGTGTCCACTTCACTCGAAAATGCTCTAATCGCTCGACCGGTGGATGGCCTCTTCCGCTGCGGGAATAGCGTCCGGGGTGCCGACATGCATCCAGACGCCTTCCAGCCGCAGGCCAAACAGGCGCCCCGCCTCGCTGGCGCGATCGAAGATGGAATTGAGCGAGAACGGACCCTGCGGCGCATCGGCGAACAAGGCGGGGGAGAGAATGCAGGCCCCGGCATAGACGAAGGGCGACACCATGCGCTCGCCGCGCCGGGCCAGCCGGCCCTCGGCATCCATGGTGAAATCCCCGGTGCCGTCATAGCCGATGGAGAGCGCGCTTGCCGCCACCAGCAGCAGCGCGTCCATGCGGGCGGGATCGAATTGGGTCCGCAGGCGCACCAGGTTCGGCGTCACGCCCTCGATCCAGATGGTGTCGGAATTGATCACCAGGAACGGCGCATCCCCCAACAGCGGCAGCGCGTTCTTCACCCCGCCGCCGGTATCCAGAAGAAGGCCGCGCTCGTCGCGGATGTGCAGATGGGGCGGCGCGGTGCGGGTGGCGAGATGGGCTTCCAGCAGGTCGGCATGGTGGTGCACATTCACCACCGCCTCGCGCACCTCGGCCGCCTCCAGCCGATCGAGCACATGGTCGATCAGCGGGTGGCCGGCGACTTCCACCAGCGGCTTGGGAATGGTCTCGGTGAGCGGACGCATGCGCGTGCCCATGCCGGCGGCGAGCACCATGGCTTTTTGAACGGTCGTCACGTCTGAAGGTCCTTAGATGGCAGAACAGCCTCGTACCACATGCGCAACGAACCGAGTTCCTGATGCCCGAGACAACGCGCAAGATAGCGCCTAACCCGAGGAAGATGACGCAGATATTGCGGTTTCCCGTCGCGCTGGTGGAGACGGGTGAAAATTCCGAGAATCTTGGTCGCCCGCTGCGCGCCCATCAGCGCATAGAGATGGGTGAAGGCGCGCGCATCGAAGGTCGGATCGGCCGCGCGCCGCTGCGCCACATAATGGCCGACGAGGTGCAGTTCCAGGTTTTCCGGGATATCCACCCGCGCGTCCTGCGCCAGGGAAGCGACGTCATAGGCCGCCGGCCCCAATACTGCGTCCTGGAAATCGATCAGCCCCATGCGCTGGAGCCCCTCGCGCTGCGGCAGCCAGATCAGGTTCGGGGAATGATAGTCGCGCAGCACCCAAGTCTGCGGCTCGTTGAGCACCGGGCTCAGGGCATTGCGCCAGAGCATCAGGAATTCGTCGCGCACCACCGCGTCGGTGCGCACGTTGCGGAACGGCAAATACCAGTCGAGCATCAGTTCCAGCTCGATCAGGAAGGCTTCCACCCCATAGACCGGCAGCACATAATCGCTCTGCGGGGCGATGTGGAGCACATGCGGCAGGGATTGGGCATGCAAAGCGGCGAGCACCTCGGCCGCAACCTCGTAGCGCGCCTTGATGGGCTCGGGCGGATGACCCTCCAGCACCCCGCCATCGCCGAGATCCTCGATCACCAGCAGACCCCGGTCGAGATCGGCGGCATAGATCTGCGGCGCGGAGAACCCCTGCGCCCGCAGGCCGCGCGCCATGGCGACGAAGGCCCGTACATCCTCGGCGAGATGGGCAAGGCGGCTATAGGGCAGGCCGCGCCGGATCGGCGGGCCATCGGGCCGGCGCGGCGCGTTCATCAGCACCGCCGAGCGGTCGGGCAGCACCAGGCGGGCATAGGAGCGGCTTGAGGCATCGCCCTGCATGTAGCGCCGCTCCGCCGCGCCGAAGCCGGAGGCCTCGATCAGCAGTTCCGACACATGCAGCCGGTCGAGGCGCTCGATGAAGGCCCCGCTCCCGGAGAGGATCGCCCGCCGCCCCTCCGGCCCGAGATCGGGCGCGAGATCGAATGCGATGATGAGCCGGTCGGCGGCGAGGCGCTCGGCGGCCCGGTCGGGCCATTCCACGATGACGATGGAATCGGCGGAGAGTTCATCCCAGCCGAGTTCGTCCAGCTCGTCGGGGTCCTCCACGCGGTAAAGATCGGCGTGCACCACATTCACCCGGGCGAATTCATAGTCCACCAGGATGGAGAAGGTGGGGCTCGGCACTTCCAACAGCGGGTCGTCGGCGAGCACCCGCACCAGGGCACGGGCGAAGGCGGTCTTGCCGGCGCCGAGATCGCCGCGCAGCGCCACCAGATCCCCCGGCGCCAGCCAGGGCGCGAGCAGCGCCGCGAGCTGGCCGGTCGCCGCAAGGTCCGGCAGATCCATGCGGAACGCATTGGGAAGGCCGGGAACACGGGAAATCAGGGGGCTCATTCCGCAGCCTCGTCGCGGCGCGCCGCCGCAAGGGGAAACCGGCACACGGCCAGCGCGCCACCGCCCTCGGCCGTGCCGAGGGAGACGGAGCCGCCGTGCAATTCCATGAACGAGCGCACCAGCGAGAGGCCGAGGCCCACCCCGCCATGCTCGGCGCCCGCGCCGTGGGTTTCAAAGCGCTCGAACACCTTGCCGGCGATCTCGCCCGAAATGCCCGGCCCCTGGTCGCGCACCTCGACGCTGAGCGCGTCCTCGGCGCGGCGCGCGCTCAGCGTCACGACGCCCTGGGGCGGCGACACCGCGATGGCGTTGGAGAGCAGGTTGAACAGGATCTGCCGCACCCGCCGCCGGTCGGCCGTGAAGGCGCCGATCTCGGCCGGCGCGTCGATGTGCAGGCTCACCTGCCGCTCGGCCAGCAGATCGCGCACCGCCTCGCCCACCGCCTCCAGGGTGGCGCGCACATCCACCTCGCCGAGGTCGAGCGCCATGGCGCCGGCATCGATGCTGGCAAGGTCGAGGATGTCGTCGATCAGGGCGCGCAGCGCGTCCGAGGACTGGCGCACATGGTCCAGGAATTCCAGCTGCTTGCCGTTGAGCGGGCCGACGCTGGGCTCGCCGAGCATATGGGAATAGCCGATCAGCGTGTTGAGCGGCGTGCGCAGATGATAGGAGACATGCCCGACGAACGCATTCTTCAGCGCGTCGGCGGCTTCCAGCGCCTCGTTGCGCTCGATCAGCGCGCGCTCCACCTTCACGCTGTCGGTGACATCGCGGAAGGTCACGAGCGTGCCGCCGTCGGGCAAGGGCTGGGCGGCGCCGTCGAGCACCAGGCCGTCGGCACGCTCCATGCGCAGATGGGTGCCGCTGCGATGTTCCAGCGCGGTGACGACCGCGCGGATGCGCGCCCAGCTGTCGAGATCGGCATGCAGCGGCCGGCACATGGCGGCGACCGCGTCGATGTGCGGCTTGTCGCTCAGCGCCTGGGCGCTCAGCGACCAGAGCGAGAGAAAGGCATGGTTGTGCAGGCGCAGCTTGCCGTCGCTGCCGAACACGGCGACCGCCTCGGCCAGTTCATCCAGCGTCTCGCCCTGGATGCGAATGAGGCTGTTGTAGCGGCTCTCCAGCGCCATGTGCTCGGAGACGTCCTCGAACAGATAGGTGATGCCGCCTTCGGCATTGGGGGTCACCACCACGCGCAGCATCTGCCCGCCGGGCAGGTGCCACCAGTCGTGGATCGGCTCCAGCGCGCGATAGGCCTCCCGCAATTGCTCGCGCCAGGCACGGAAATCCGCCTGCTCGGGCACTTTGCGGGCGGTGCGCAGGGTTTCGAGCACCTCACTCTCGGTCGGGCGCGTGTCGAGGAACGCGGCATCGAGGCCGAACAGGCCCTCATAGGCGGAATTGTGGAAGGCCAGGCGCTCGTCGGCGCCGAACATCACAACGGCGGTGGCCAATTGGTCGAGCGTGCGGCGATGGGCGGCGATGGTATGCGCCACCTCGGCACGTGCCGCCTCCGCCTCCGTGATGTCGATGGCAAGGCCACCGGCACCGGCGGGATCGTCCACTTCCAGCACTTCGAGCACGCGGCGGCGCCCGCCCGCCACGAGCCGCGCCCGCGTCTGATAGGCCTTGCCCTCGCGCCGCACGGCAGCGGCGGCCTCGCGGGCGGACAGATCCAGCAATTCCATGCCGCGCCCCACCGCCTCCTCGGGCGAGGGCGCGCCCACCGCCTGGGCGAAGGCCGGGTTCGCCCGCATCAGGCCGCCGGCCGTGTCGCGCAGCCACATGGGGAACGGGGCGGCCGCGAACAAAGTGGCGAGGATGCCGCGCGCGACCGTCTCGGCCTGCACCCGCTCAACCTGCCCACGCTCCGATTGCGCAGCATCGGCCGCTTGCCCGCCCTCGGCCTGCAACCCGGAAGCGGGGGCGGCCCGCACGTTCAGCATGCGGCTGCCGTCCGTGGCGCGGCCCTCGGCGATCCAGTGCGCGCCGTCGGGTCCGGTGATGGGCAGGGTAAAGGCCCGCCCCTGCCCGCGCAAAGCCTCCAGCGGCCCGGCGAGCGCGGAGGCGGCGGGCGCGCCCAGCCAGAGCGCGAGATCGAGCTTCACCACGTCTTGCGGCGGCTTGGCTGCGGCGGGGATCTGGGCATCGAGCATCGCCGCCGCGCCCAGCAGATGGGGCAGCGGGTCACCCACCACCCAGAGCACGGTGCCGAGCGCATCGCCGGCGAGCAGGCTTTTCAGCGCATAGGCATCGGCCCGCGCATGGGCGGCGCTGCGCAGGGCCGCCTTCTCGTTGCGCGAAATCCGCCCGAGCCACAGGCTGCACGTGATCGCCATCACCACGGCGGCCGCGAGCCCGCCGATGCCGAGCGCGCTCCCGAGCAGGGTTCCGGACTGTGGAGCACCAAATCCCGCGGCCGAGGCCTCCGCCACGCCGCAGAGCAAAGCCGTGCCGCTCAGCAGGATCTGCGACAGGCCCCCCGCGTGCGCGCGGTGGGGGATCGCGCGGTAGGGGATATGGAGAAAAGCCGCGGGTCCGGGCACAGCCAGTCCAGGCACACGGATAGCCAGCCGCATGCTCGACCACGCGCCCGACCCCACGCGCGCGCAAGCAGCTCCGGTGGCCTTCGCGGCCCTGTCCGCAACCTCACCCTCCATGCGCCGCTGCGACCTCCTTCAGCCGGTGCCCGAAGCCGGGCGCCGTTCGGCCCACGCCGAATCACATTCGACTGTAGCGAAGCCGCCCGGCGCGGAGAAGAAGACCCCGCGCACGACGCCGGAGGCTCAGAGCCTGTTTGGGAAATCGGCGGCTGAGGGCCGTCGCGGGATTTTTGGCGATCCGGCAGAAGATCCGGAAAGAGAACCGGCAGGAGAAAACGCCGGCGCGATGCCGCGCATCGCGCCAAGTTTTCGACGAACCGGGCGCCGGAAAGACCCGGCGGACCGACCCGTCCGACTTTTCCAAACAGGCTCTCAGAGCCCTTCGAACAGCGCGGTCGACAGATAGCGCTCGGCGAAGGACGGCACGATGGCGACGATGACCTTGCCGGCATAGTCCGGGCGCGCGCCGAGTTCCAGCGCCGCCGCAATCGCCGCGCCGGAGGAGATGCCGCCGGGAATGCCCTCATAACGGGCGAGCGCGCGGGCGGTGTCGAAGGCGGTCTGGTTGCCTACCGTCACCACCTCGTCGATGATGCTGCGGTCCAGCACCTCGGGCACGAAGCCGGCACCGATGCCCTGGATCTTGTGCGGGCCGGGCTGGCCGCCGGACAGCACCGGGCTGTCCTCGGGCTCCACCGCCACCATGCGCAGCGAGGCCTTGCGCGGCTTCAGCACCTGGCCGATGCCGGTGATGGTGCCGCCGGTGCCGACGCCGGAGACCACAACGTCCACCGCGCCCTTGGTGTCGTTCCAGATTTCCTCGGCCGTGGTCTTGCGGTGGATGGCGGGGTTCGCCTTGTTCTTGAACTGCTGGGGCATCACCGCCTTGGGCAGGTCGCGGACCAATTCCTCGGCCTTGGCGACGGCGCCCTTCATGCCGAGCTGCGCCGGGGTCAGCACCAGTTCCGCGCCGAGCAGGGCAAGCATCTTGCGCCGCTCCACCGACATGGATTCCGGCATCACCAGGATCAGCCGGTAGCCGCGCGCGGCGGCGACGAAGGCGAGCGCGATGCCGGTATTGCCCGAGGTGGGCTCCACCATCACCGTGTCGGCATCGAGCGCGCCGGCGGCTTCCATGGCGTCCACCATGGCGACGCCGATCCGATCCTTGACGCTGGCGATGGGATTGAAAAACTCCAGCTTGGCGAGGATCTCGGCCTTCACGCCGCGCAATTGCGGCAGGCGCTGGAGCCGCACCAGGGGCGTGTCGCCGATGGTCTGAGTGATGGAATCATACACCCGGCCACGGCCCGGAACGATGTCGCCGGCCGGCTTGCTTGCCGATTCAGCCATTGGATTTCTCCCTCGATTGTCTCTTAGCGACTGTCTCTTGGCGTCGCGCCCTGCGGGGCGCCGCCGGGTTCAAATGGTAAAATCGATACGGTCGTGATCGGAGCCGTGGCCCTTGTCGTCGGCGGAGCGGCAGAGGTCTTCGAGCGTCACGGTGTCGAGCGCCTTGTCGAACGTGTCCTCGGCGGAGGCGACGGCGGGCTGCACCACTTCCAGCACCAGCGGGGGAAGGATGATCTCCTTCTCCTCTTCCGCGCCTTCCACCACACGCACGATCTCGGCCACCGAGACCCGGCGACGCTCGCGCGCCAGCTCATAGCCGCCGCGCGGACCGCGCACGCCTTTCAACACGCCGGCATGCACCAGCGCCTGCAACACCGGCTCCAGCCGGCGGGGCGGCAAACCATGGCGGGCGGCCAAGGCTTTCGCGGCAACGGGGACACCGCGGGCATGGACGGCGACATCCACGACGGCGGCGATGGCGAGCAGGCTTTTGTCGGATAAACGCGGCATGGGACTGTGGCTATCTCGATCCGTACGCCCCGTCGAGCCCTGTCGACCCAAAACCACCGGAGCCGCGTGCAGTTTCTCCCAATTTGCCGGATTCTTCCAGCAGAATATGCGTCACCGGGGCCACGACCATCTGGGCAATGCGCATGCCCCGGCTGATCTCGACCGGCGCATCTCCATGATTAATCAGCAGAACCAGGATTTCGCCGCGATAGTCGGCATCGATGGTTCCGGGCGCGTTGAGCACCGTGACGCCGAATTTCAGGGCGAGGCCCGAGCGCGGCCGCACCTGCGCTTCAAAGCCCGGCGGCAGGGCGAGCGCCAGCCCGGTGGGCACGGCGGCCCGCGCGCCGGGCTTGAGCACCAGCGGAGCATCGGCCGGCACGGCGGCCATCAGGTCGAGCCCGGCCGAGGCGGCGGTCGCATAAGCCGGCAGCGGCAAGTCTGCCCCATGGGGCAGACGCAGAACGGGAACGCCGAGCGCCATGCTTAAACCCCCTCGCCCGCCAGCGCGCCGCCGATGCGGGCGACGAGGCGGCGCGCCACCTCGGTCTTGCTGGCGGAGGGCCAATCCTCCACCCCGTCCGCGCTCACCAGATGCACGGTATTGAGGTCACCGCCCATGATGCCGGTTTCCGGCGACACATCATTGGCGACGATCCAATCGCATCCCTTGCGGGCCAGCTTGGCCTGGGCGTGGGGCACCACATTCTGCGTCTCGGCGGCAAACCCCACCACGAGGCGCGGACGCAGCGTGCCATGCTTCGCGATGGAGGCGAGAATGTCCGGGTTTTCCACCAGATCGAGCTCGGGCGCGCCCGCCTCGCCTTTCTTGATCTTCTGGCCTGCGGCATCGGCGACCCGCCAGTCGGCGACCGCGGCAGCGAACACGGCGGCGTCCACAGGGAGATTCTCCTCCACCGCCGCCAGCATTTCGCGCGCGCTCTCCACCTTCACCATGCGCACGCCACGCGGATCGGCAAGCGCCACCGGCCCGGAGATCAGCACCACCTCTGCCCCCGCAGCGGCGGCGGCGGCGGCGATGGCGTGGCCCTGCTTGCCGGAGGAGCGGTTGGCAATATAGCGCACCGGATCGATCGGCTCATGGGTGGGGCCGGAGGTGATGAGAATGCGCCGGCCCTTCAGCAGCACGGTCTGGTCGGAGAAGCGGGCCTCGATGGCGGCCAGCAGTTCCAGCGGCTCGGCCATGCGCCCTTCGCCGAATTCGCCGCGCTCGGCCATGGCGCCGGAATTGGGGCCGATGAGATAGACCCCGTCCTGCTTCAGCCGCGCCACATTGCGCCGGGTGGCGGGATGCGCCCACATGCGCGGGTTCATGGCGGGCGCCATCAGAACGCTCTTGTCGGTGGCGAGCAAAGCGGTGGTGGCGAGATCGTCCGCGAAGCCGTTGGCGGCCTTGGCCATGAGATCGGCGGTGGCGGGCGCGACCACGATCAGATCGGCATCGCGCGATAATTGGATGTGGCCGATGTCATGCTCGGCGGTGAGGTCGAACAAGTCGGTGAACACCCGTTCGCCAGTCAGCGCGCCGACCGAAAGCGGGGTCACGAAATGCTGGGCCGCTGGCGTCAGGATCGCCCGCACCGTGGCGCCGCGCTCTTTCAGGCGGCGGATGAGGTCCAGGCATTTGTACGCGGCAATCCCGCCGCCGATGATGAGCAGAATGCGTCGTTCGTGAAGCATGGCGGTCTCCGGGCGCGGGGTGGACTGGGATAGCAGGAAATGACCGGAAAGGGCACCGTGCATCGCCGATGCCGAGCCGTGTCCAACCCCCAGTCTGCGCCGTATCTTCCGTCCTGGCCTGCGTTCCCCGACCGGCTATTTCAGCGCGATCACCAGCAGCGACAGTGCGATCACCCACAGCGCTGCATTGCCCCAGAACGCGCGCCGCGCTTCCGCCTGGCCGATGCCTTCCAGCGTCTTGGGCGAGAGGCTGAGGCCGTCGCGGGTGGCTTCGTCCAGTTGCGTCACAACCCGCCCCGCGCGGCCCAGCAGGTCCGGCACATCGGCGAGGAAACTGCCCACTTCGCCGATCGCCCCGCCCGCTTCCTGGATCCGGCCGATCGGGCCGAGATTGCGGGCGATCCAATCCTCCACCACCGGGGCGGCGGTGGTCCACATGTTCAATTGCGGGTCGAGCGAGCGCGCGACGCCTTCCACCACCACCATGGTCTTCTGCAGCAGCAGCAGTTCCGGCCGGGTCTTCATGTCGAACAGGCCGGTCACCTCCAGCAGCAAGGACAGCAGCTTGGCCATGGAGATCTGCTCGGCGCTGCGGGAATGGATCGGCTCGCCGATGGCCCGGATCGCCTGGGCAAAATCCTCCACCGAATGGTGGCGCGGCACATATCCGGCATCAAAATGCACCTGGGCGGTGCGGCGCCAGTTGCGGGTGATGAAGCCGTAGAGGATTTCCGCCAGGAACCGCCGCTCGCGCGCGCCGAGCCGGCCCATGATGCCGCAATCGACGATCACGAGGCGCCCTTGCGCGTCCACGAACAGGTTTCCCGGATGCATGTCGGCATGGAAGAAGCCGTCGCGCATGGCCTGGCGCAGGAAGGATTGCATGACGATGCGCGCCAGCGCCTTCAGATCATGGCCCGCAGCCTCCAGCGCCGCGCGGTCGGACAATTTGATGCCGTCGATCCATTGGGTGGTGAGCACTTCCCGGCCGGAGCGCTCCCAATCCACGGCGGGGACATGGATCTCGGGATCGTCCTGAGTATTTTCGGCCAGTTCTGCATAAGCGGCGGCTTCCAGGCGCAGGTCCATCTCCATGTTCACGGAGCGAGCAAGGGTCTCGACCACCGCTTCCAGACGCAGCCGGCGCGCTTCGGGCGAGGCGCGCTCGGCGAAGGCGGCGATACGGCGGAAGGTCGCCATGTCGGAGCCGAAGCGGCGGCCGATGTCGGGCCGCAGGATCTTCACCGCCACGTCGCGGCGCGTCCCGTCCTGTTCCACCACCTCGGCCTTGTGAACCTCGGCGATGGAGGCGGCGGCGACCGCCGGGCCGAACACCGCGAACGCGGCCGAAACCGGCCGGTCCAGCGCTTCGGCGACCATGGCCTCGGCGATGTCCTGCCCGAACGCCGGCATGCGATCCTGGAGCACTTCGAGATCGCGGGCGATGGCCGTGCCCACCACATCCGGCCGGGTGGCCAAAAACTGGCCGAGCTTCACATAGGACGGGCCGAGCCGGCTCAGTGCCGCCGAGAGGCGGGCCGCGCGGGTGCCGGCGTCGGGCCGGGCGATCAGGCGCGCGAGCTTGAGCAAGGGCCGCGCCGGTGGCGGCAGCGCCAACGGCGGCACGAAGCTCAGCACCCCTTCGCGGGCGAGCACATAGGCGGCCCGCGCCAGGCGGGCGGCATCGGCGAGAAGAAAGATCACGCGCATATCCTTTGGTCCTTCCCGCTCCCGGAGGGAGGCGGAAGAACGAACCCGTTCAAATCCGGAAACCCGAATGCAGCGCCACGACGCCGCCGGTCATGAGCGTGAAATCCACGCGGCCGAACCCGGCCTCGCGCATCATCTGCGCGAAGGTTGCGGGCGGGGGGAAGCGGCGGATGGATTCCACGAGATATTGATAGGGCTCCGCCTCCCCCGCGACCCGGCGGCCGAGTTCGGGAATGACGCGGAAGGAATAGAAATCATAGATCTTGTCGAGCAAAGGCACGTCGACGCGGGAGAATTCCAGCACCAGAGCCCGCCCGCCCGGCTTCAGCACCCGCTTCATCTCGGACAGAGCGAGGGGAATGCGCGGCACGTTGCGGATGCCGAAGGCGATGGTGACGGCGTCAAAGCTCGCATCCGCGAAGGGGAGCGACTCGGCATTGGCGTCGACGAACTCGACCCTGTCGGAGAGGCTGCGCTTTTCGGCGCGCTCGCGGCCCACGGCCAGCATCTCGCGATTGATGTCGGCGACCACCGCTTGGGTCCCCGCCCCGCCAGCGCCGACCACGCGGAAGGAAACGTCGCCGGTGCCGCCGGCCAGATCCAGCAGGCGGAACGCACGCGCGCCCTGGGGCGGACGCACCTTGGAGACCATGGCGTCCTTCCAGGCCCGATGCAGCCCGCCGGACATGAAATCATTCATGATGTCGTAGCGCCGGGCGACCTTGTGGAACACCTCGTCCACCAGGGTCTGCTTCTCATCCAGCGGAACGGTGCGATATCCGAAATGGGTGTCCGGCTGGTCTTGGGGCGAGGCTTGCATCAGGGGATCCGGCGAACAGGGGGACGGCGATTGCGCCGAACCTTACCGGATCGTCCCGCCGGACGCCACGCGCCGCGCATGTGGCGACCCGCCTCAAGCGGCCACCCGCCGCAGCCCCCCGCCAAACCCGCGGGAGGCGAGGAAAATGCTAGCTGCCACGGCGGCGGCGCGCCTTGCGGCCGAGCAGATGGAGTTCGTCCACGGGCAACAATTCCAGCTCCAGGAAGCCGTCCTCGTCGCGCGAGCGAGCCTTCGGCGCGCCGGAGACGGACACCCCCGAGGTGCCGCCGCGCTGCTTGCGCAACATGATTTCCCGCCGCAAGGGAAAGATCGGAACATGAATCGTGAAGGTCATGGCGATCTCCAGGTACGTTAAGGGAACCGAAACGGTCTCAAACCTGCCCCGGCAAATATTTCCGAATGTTTCACACTTCTGTGCAAACACCCGCTTGCTGGGACACCCCAAGAACGCCTGCGGATCGGGGCGATTATTTGTCCGAGATGGGGGCGAAGCAAGATCATCCCATGGCGTCGTCCACCATTGGGGATATTCATCAAATATTAAGGATGAAATCTATTCTGCGGCGGCGCGCGACAAACGCCATTGCGCGAGGATTGCGCGCAACGCCGCCGGCTTCAACGGCTTGTGAAGCACCGCCATATCGACCGCCGCGGCGGCGTCGCGCACCTTGCGGCTGCGATCGGCGGTGATCAGGATCGCCGGCATCTTGCCGAGCTTCCAGCGCAGGCTCATCACGGCATCAATGCCGTGGCCGCCGTCGAGATGATAATCGATCAGGAACACGTCCGGGCGCGCCTTGGCGACCCGCACCTCGCGCAGGGCGGTCTGCACGTCCCCGGCCTTGATCACCTTGCAGCCCCAGCCGGTGAGCAGCAATTCCATGCCGTCCAGGATCGCCGGCTCGTTGTCGATGGCGAGGATGCACAATCCGTCGAGCGGCGCGGTGGCGCGGGCGGGACGCGATTGCTGGACGTCCTCCTCCGGCAGTGGCACCGCCACGGGCAGTTCCACCGTGAAGCTCGATCCGCGCCCGGCAGCCGAGCGGATCGCCACCGGATGGCCCAGCACGCGCGCGATACGCTCGACGATGGAAAGGCCGAGCCCGAGCCCGCGCGCCTCCCGCGCGCCCTGGTCGAGGCGCTGGAATTCCTGGAAGATCAGCTTGTGCTTGGTGCGCGGAATGCCAAGGCCGGTGTCGATGACCTCGATCCGCACCTTGCCCCTGCGCCGCCGGCACCCCACCAGGACCCGGCCCTTGGGCGTGTATTTGATCGCATTGGAAATGAGGTTCTGCAGCAGCCGGCGCAGCAGCCGCCGGTCCGAGCGCACGGCGAGCGAGGACGGCACGAAGGTGAGTTGCAATTGCTTCTCGGCGGCGAGGGGGGCGAACTCCAGCTCCAGTTGCTTCAGCACATCACCGATGCGGAACGCGGCGATCTCGGGGCGCATGGCGCCGCTGTCGAGGCGCGAGATGTCCAGCAGCGCGACCAGGATCTCTTCCACCGCCTCCAGCGAGGAATCGATATTGGCGGCAAGCCTGCTCTCCTCCGGGCCGCGCGCGCGTTCCACGAGGCTGGTCACATAGAGGCGCGCCGCGTTCAGGGGCTGGAGGATGTCGTGGCTCGCGGCGGCGAGGAACCGCGTCTTGGAAAGATTGGCGTCGTCGGCATTGGCCTTGGCCTTTGCCAGCGCCTGGTTGAGATCCTCCAATTCCTCGGTGCGCTCGCGCACGCGCCGTTCCAGCGTCTCGTTCGCGCGTTCGAGGGCCATTTCGGCATGTACCGAGGCGGTGATGTCGGTGAAGGTCACGACGACGCCGCCGTCGGGCAGAGGATCGGACCGTGCCTCGATCATCATGGCGCCGTGGCGCAGCCGCTCCTGGCAAGGGCCGCTCTGGGCGGCGTAGAGCACCAGGCGATGGTCGAGGTCGCTCGGCGCGTCCTCATCCTCCATCTGGGAATGGGTGAGAATCTCGCGCAGCGGCACGCCGACCGCATAGCATTCCGGCGGCAGGTCCAGCATCTCGCCGAACCTGCGGTTCCAGCACACCAGGCGCAATTCGCGATCGAACACGGCGATGCCCTGCCCCACATGATCAATGGCGGTCTGGAGCAATTCACGGTTGTATTGGATGGCGGCTGACGCATCGTCCAGCAGCCGCAGCGCGGCCTTGGTGGAGACCGCGCGCTTGCGCAGCAGAAGCGACAGCACGAGGCGCGAGGAAGCCGCGCCGATGGCGGAGGCAAGCAGATGCTCGGTCTGGCGGACTAATTGCGCATCGGCCTCGCGCTTGGGCTCCAGCGACAATCCCTGCTCGCGCGCGAAAGTCGCGAAGGCGGAGCGGGCGCGCTCCTCGCCCAGATAGCGTGCAACCGTGGCGATCAATTCCTCGACCGTGACCGAGGAGCGCCAGCGGCGGAAAGCCGGGCGCACCAACGTCTGGTCGCGCGCCATGAACAGGCCGGCCTGCACCTGCTCGATGGCCGAGGGCTTGGTCGCCAGCGACACCACGAACAGCAGCAGCGTGTTCAGCCCGAGGCTCCAGGCGACGCCATGGGCGAGCGGCGAGGCGGAAAGCCCGAGCAGGCTGGTGGGCCGCAGCAGCGCGATATCGAACGGCCCGTGCGTGATCAGCGCCTGCGAGAACAGCCCGGCATCCGCAAGACTCGGCACCAGCAGCGTATAGGCCCACACCACCATTCCCGCCACGATGCCCACGATCGCGCCCGCCGCCGTCGCCCGGCGCCAGAACAATGCGGCGGCAAACGCCGGCCCCACCTGGGCGATCGCCGCGAACGACAGCAGGCCGATCTGCGCCAGCTGCACGTCGCCGGTGGTGCGATAATAAAGATAGACCAGCAGCAGCAGCACGAAGATGGCGGCGCGGCGCACCAGCAGCAGCACCCCCACCATATCGTGCGGCGATTGCTGCGCCGAAGGACCGGACGCCCGGCGCCGCAGCAGCAGCGGCATGACGAGATCGTTCGAGATCATGATGGACAGCGCCACGGTCTCGACAATCACCATGGCGGTGGCAGCGGAAAGGCCGCCGACGAACGCCAGCATCGCCAGGAAATCGTGCCCCGCTGACAGCGGCACCGCGAGCACGAACACGTCGCGATCCACCGTGCCGAGGGGAAACAGCGTCATGCCCGCGAGCGCGATCGGCACCACGAACAGATTGATGAGGATGAGATAGAGCGGGAACAGCCAGCGGGCGCGGCGGATTTCGGCCACGCCCTTGTTTTCCACCACCGCGACATGGAACTGGCGCGGCAGCAGCAGGAAGGCGCCAGCCGAAAGCACCGTCATGGTCACCCAGTTTTCCAGGGAGATGCCGCGCTCGAAGGGCGCGGTGACGCCGCTTTCACGGGCCGCGTACCACAGCGCCATGGGTCCGTCGAAAATGATGAAGGTGACGGCGAAGCCGACCGTGAGAAAGGCCACCAGCTTGACGATGGATTCGGTCGCCACCGCCAGCATCAGCCCGTCCTGATGTTCGGTCGCGTCGGTGTGGCGGGTGCCGAACAGCACCGCGAAGGCGGCCATGGCGAAGGCCACGAACAGCGCCAGGTCGCCGCCCACCGGCAGCGCCAAAGGCGCGGTGCCGAGCGGCCCCATCACCGCCAGCAGCGAGGCCGAAACCGCCTTCAGCTGGAGCGAGATATAGGGGATGGAGCCGACGATCGCGACCACCGAGACCAGCGCCGCGATGCCCTGGTTCTTGCCGTAGCGGGCGGCCAGGAAATCGGCGATGGAGGTGATGTTGTGCGCCTTCGCCAACTCCACCACGCGGATCAGCAGCGGGCTGCACACGGCGATCACGAGGATCGGCCCGACATAAATGGTCAGGAAGTCGAAGCCCTGGAGGGTGGCGAGCCCCACCGAGCCGAAGAACGTCCAGGAGGTGCAATAGACCGCGAGCGACAGGGAATAGATGAGGGGCCGCACGCCGCGCGGCTTTCCCTGCCACAGCCGCAGGAACCGGCCGCCGGCGCTCCCCGGCGCCGCGCCGCCGCCCTCCGGCATCGCCGCGCCGGACAGCGCGCGGCTGCGCCGCCGGTCCCCGAAACTCGCCACAGCGAACAGGAAACCGATATAGCCAAGCGCCACCAGAACGACGACCCAGACCTGAAGCATATCCCCCATCCAACCGCGCTTATTCGTGTTGCGGCATTCTTATGTCTTAGAGCGTCTTGCGTATCGCGGCCGCAAGGCGGCGCGGATCCAGCCGCGGCAACCGGCCTGCCGAACCTAGCTGTAGGACGCCTCCTCGCGCTGCGCCTGCTTCTCACGCCGGCGCTGGACCGAGGAGGCGATGTTCATGCTCTCGCGATATTTCGCAACCGTGCGGCGGGCGATGTCGATGCCATCGGTCTTCAGCTTCTGCACCAGCGTATCGTCGGAGAGCACGTCGCTCGCGTTTTCCGCATCGATCAGGCTCTTGATGCGGTGGCGCACGGCCTCCGCCGAATGGGCTTCTCCCCCGCCCGAAGCGTTGATGGAGGAAGAGAAGAAGAATTTCAGCTCCAGCACGCCGCGCGGGGTGGAGATATATTTGTTCGACGTCACGCGCGAGACCGTGGATTCGTGCATGCCGATGGCATCGGCCACGGTGCGCAGGTTCAGCGGGCGCAGATGACGCACGCCGTGCACCAGGAAGGCATCCTGCTGGCGCACGATCTCGCTCGCCACCTTCAGGATGGTGCGGGCGCGCTGATCGAGCGAGCGCGTCAGCCAGCCGGCGCTTTGCAGGCAATCCGCGAGGAACGTCTTCTCCTCGGACGAGCGCACCGCCTTGGCCACGGAGGCATGATAGGTCTGGTTCACCAGCACGCGCGGCAAGGTGTCGGAATTCAACTCCACCAGCCAGGAGCCGTCGGACGCCTCCTTCACGAACACGTCCGGCACCAGCGGGTGCAGCACGCCGCTGCCGAAGATCAGGCCGGGCTTGGGATCGAGCGCGCGGATCTCGCCGATCATCTCGGCCAGGTCTTCCGCATCCACCCCGCAGATGCGCCGCAGGGCGTTGCGGTCATGGCGCGCGAGCAGTTCGAGATTGGCGAGCAGTGCCTCCATGGCCGGATCGCAGCGGTTGCGCTCGCGCAATTGCAGCGCCAGGCATTCGGACAGGGTGCGCGCGCCGACGCCGGTGGGCTCGAAGGTCTGGATCAGGCGGAGCACGCTTTCCACCTCTTTCGGCGAAACCTTCATCTGCTCGGCCAGCGCCGCCATATCCCCCACCAGATAGCCGGTCTCGTCGATCATGCCGATGAGATTAAGGCCGATGATGCGGCGGACCGGATCGGTCTCGGCCAGCGAAAGCTGGGCCTCCAGATGGTCGGCGAGCGTGCTCTCGCTGGCGAGAAACGCTTCGGGATTGTAGTCCTCGCCGCGCTCGCCACCGCCACCGCTGCCCCATTCCACCGCGCTGGAGGTGCCCGTCCCCACGCCGCGCTCGGCGGGAACGTCGTCGGGAAAGACATTGCCGAGGTCGGTGTCGAGCTGATTCTCCATCTTGGCGCGGCTCGGCTCGGCGTCACCGTCCAAAAAGTCGCCCGAAACCGGGATCTCGCGCTCCTCGGCCGCGGCGGCGGCGGGCGCCTCCGGCTCCGGCTCGGCAGCGCCGCCTTCCGGCTCCGCCACGCGCTCCAGCAGCGGGTTGCGCTCCAGCTCCGCCTCCACATAGGCGGTCAGTTCCAGGTTGGACAATTGCAGCAGCTTGATGGCTTGCATCAACTGCGGGGTCATCACCAGCGACTGACTCTGCCGGAATTCCAGTCGCGCCGAGAGGGCCATCAGCCGCACTCCCCGCCGCGGCGGGCGCCGCAGGGCGCCTTTTGTTCAGGCATGGGGCGCGACCGGTTCACAGGCGGAACTCCTCGCCGAGATAAAGCCGGCGCACCTCGGGGCTGTTGACGATGGAATCCGGGTCGCCCTCCATCAGCACCGCGCCGGTGTGGATGATATAGGCGCGGTCGATGAGGCCCAGAGTCTCGCGCACGTTGTGGTCGGTGATCAGCACGCCGATGCCGCGCGTGGTGAGGTGGCGCACCAGCGCCTGGATGTCGCCCACCGCGATCGGATCGATGCCCGCGAACGGCTCGTCCAAGAGCATGAAGGCCGGCCGGCTCGCCAATGCGCGCGCGATCTCAAGGCGCCGCCGCTCGCCGCCCGAGAGCGCGATCGAGGGCGACTTGCGCACATGGGTGATCTTGAATTCCTCAAGGAGCTTGTCGGTCTCCTCCCGCCACAGCTTGCGGTTGGGTTCGGTGACCTCCAGCACGGCGCGGATATTGTCCTCCACCGACAGGCCGCGAAAGATCGAGGCCTCCTGCGGCAGATAGCCGATGCCGAGGCGCGCGCGGCGGTACATGGGCATGGGGGTCACATCGTGCCCTTCCAGCTCGATGCGGCCGGCATCGGCCTTCACGAGGCCGGTGATCATGTAGAAGACGGTGGTCTTGCCGGCGCCGTTGGGGCCGAGCAGGCCGACCGCCTCGCCGCGCCGCACGTGCACGCTGACATCGCGCACCACCTTGCGCCCGCCATAGGATTTGGCGAGGCCGAACGCGGCGAGGGAGTGCTGAACCTGATCGGCGTGCGGGGTGCCGTAGCCGAGATGGGCACTGGCCTCCTCCTCGGCATCGTCGGCCGGGGCACCGCCGGCCGGGGCAGCTGAGGCGGGGGCAGCTGAGGCGGGGGCGGTGGAGGCGGCATAGGCCTCGTCGAGGACCGCGTCCTCGTCCCACGCGGCGTCCTCGTCGCCCTCAATCGTATCGTACGGCGCATCGGACCCGTGGTGCTGGTCCACCTGCTGGGCAGGACGCTGCCTGCTTTTGCCGAACATGGAAAAGACGTTCACCCGATACCTCCGAGACGGAGCCCCTCCGACCCGGCTAGTCTTCTCCCGTCAGCGCCGCAATGCAACATGCAAAATTCAGGCCGCGAACGAAACTTGCGTCAAAATGCTTGATATTCTCGCCCCCAAACTCTTAACGCTTTGGCGCAGCTGGCGTTTCCTGTTTGACGCTACCGGGCAGGATCAGGCTTTCCACGCGCCCACCATCGAAACGCGACACGCCTGTCGTCAAATCGACCGTCAGCTTCTGTCCACGAATGACATTGGGCCCCTGGGTCAGGATCACCGGCTTGCCGGTCAGCGTAACAGTATTGCTCTTCACGTCGAACACCCCGGTATCGCCGGTGGCGGTCTGGTCCTTGGTCTGCACCACCACCCCGCCGGTCGCCTCAAGCCGGCGAATCTGGTTCGACTTGCTCGGCTGGCCGTCCGCCGGCGCCGCCGAACCATCGTAGAAAACCAGCAATTGCGGGCTTCTCAAGGTCGTGTCGCCCTGGGTGACCACGACATTGCCGGCGAACACGGCGGTCTTTTCCTTGTCTCGCACTTCGAGCGTATTGGAATTGATCCGCACCGGCTCGTCGCGATTCTTGGCGAATCCCTGGAGCGCATTGGGAACGTTGCTGCCTTGTGCCATCACAATCTGTGATTGCATCATCAGCGCGGCGGCGCATGTCGCGGCCGCGACAATGACGCCGAAGAGGCGGGTGCGGATCATCGCTTCTGGGTCGCTACAGAGGGGGCGGGAGGGATGGCGGGGATGGCAGCGGACGACGCGCCAGCCGGCGCCCCCGGCGCTGCGGGATTGGACAGATTGGCCAAGCGGAAATCCAATTGCACATTCCCTTCAAAAAAGGCGCGGGTGCCGCGATCGAACACCTTCATGCGGTCGGCCACAAGGCGCCCGTCCATATAGGTCAGCAGCACCGGCTTGTCGGTTGTCAGCGAGCCGGCCTTCGCGTCCACATCCGCATCCTTGAGCAATCCGGCATAGCCGCCATTGGTGGCAAGGTCCACCCCGCCGCGCAGGGTGATGAACTGCCGTTTCATATCCACCGTGCCGGTCGCCGATTTCACCGTGGCCCACCCCTTGTTCGCCAGTTCCATGCGGGCGGAAACCTCGGTCAGGTCCAGCACGTCGGTGTTGGTCAGATCCTGCGAGGCGGTGGCGGCATTGACGCTATAAGCGCGATTGTCGTCGGTGAAGCCGGAGAGCTTCGGCTTTTCCATGGTGAGGCGCGTGCCGTTCAAATGCAGGGCGCCCACTTCGAACGGCAGGTCGATCTTCATGCCCAGCTGGGCGATCAGGGGAAAAGCGATCATCGCCGCCAGCGCGACGATGAGCCCCACGGGCAATGCGCGCTTCACGAACCGCACGAAGGCGCTATGGCGCTGGGCGCGGCGGAAGTCCGGCAGGGCGCGCGCCCCATAGGTGCTGATCTGCGGCTGCACGCGGCCGTGGGGCGTTGGCTGTTCGCTCATGTCTCGCATTCTAACCGGCCGGCGGACGAACGGCATACCCCGCCGGAGCGACCGGCGCGCAATGCCACACACCCCCCGGGATGCCGCGAAAGCCCCCGCTTCGCGCGCCCCATATGGGGGCACAATGGGGTGCCGGCAAGGCGGGCGAGATATGACACGGCTTCAGGAATGGGCGAAAATATCCTCTTCGGCCCAGCCAGCGAGGTCAAGCGCGGCGCGGGCCGGCAGAAAGGTGAAGCAGGCCTGCGCCAGATCCATCCGGCCGTCGCGGGTCAGCATGGCCTCCAGCTTCGCCTTGCATTCGTGCAGATACAGCACGTCGGAAGCGGCATAGGCCATCTGCGCTTCCGTGAGTTCGGCGGCTGCCCAGTCGGAACTCTGCTGCTGCTTGGAGAGATCCACGCCCACCAGTTCGCGCACCAGATCCTTCAGGCCATGCCGGTCGGTATAGGTGCGCGCGAGGCGCGAGGCGATCTTGGTACAGAACACCGGGGTGGTGGTGACGCCGAACGTATGCTTCAGCACGGCGATGTCGAACCGGCCGAAATGGAACAACTTGACCACCGCCGGATCGCTCAGCAGGCGCACCAGGTTGGGCGCGTTCGCGGCGGTGGCGCCGGCGGGGATCTGCACCAGGTCGGCGCTGCCGTCGCCATTGGAAAGCTGCACCAGGCACAGCCGGTCGCGATGCGGGTTGAGACCCAGCGTCTCGGTATCGATGGCGACGGTGGCGGCGGGACGGAACGAGTCCGGCAGGTCGCCGCGATGCAGGCGGATGGTCATGGATGCGGCTTTTCGGATTGACAGGAGCTGACGGCTTCTAGCCGACGCCGGGCCCGCCGTCCAATAGGGCCCAAGGTCGCCGCGCCCCTCTGGCGAAACCTAACGCGCGGCAGGACCGCCACAGGGGCGCGTCATTCGTGCGCGACGCCGGCTTTTTCCAGCGCCCTGTCAGGCCGGTGTAATATTTCATCGGAATGATGGACTTCGCACTGTCGCGACGTCGAATCTTAGTGTGAAAAGCACGGGGGCGGAGGCCGATCGCGGAAGGCGCCGGCCGGCCGTATCGTGATGGCCGCCCGGTGACCTTCCACGTACGACCATGGCGATTGATGGGAATGTGAGGAATCATGCGGGTGCGCGCGAAGATTTTCGGGATCGCGGCGGGGCTTCTGAGCCTTTCGGCCTTTTCCACCCTGGCCGAGGCCCAGCAGGTGCCGCCGGGCAGCTACCTGTACACTTGCCAGAAGGCGAAGATCGCCAACGGCATGCTCACGGCCTTCTGCCGCAACCAGCTCGGCGTTTCCGTGCCGGCGTTTCTCATGGTGGGAGGCTGCGTGCCGGGCTCCGACATCGCCAATTCCAATGGAACGCTCACCTGCCGGGTGAGAAGCGGCGGACCCGGCCCCGCGCCGGGACCTGGCTACAATCCAGGCTACAATCCCAGACCCGGCTATAATCCCGGTTACAATCCTGGACCCGGCTATAATCCTGGGCCGGGCTATAATCCCGGGCCCGGCTACAATGGCGGCGGCCGTGGGCCGGGGCCGGTGCCGCAGGGCTCCTATCTGGCCTCCTGTCGCGACGTGAACATGGCTGGAGGCACCCTGAATGCCCTCTGCCGGGATCAACGGGGACGGTGGCGCGAAACCAGCATCTTCCCAAGCCTCTGCCGGGGCCGCGACATCGCCAACATCAACGGGCAGTTCGCCTGCCGCTAGAGCCTGATCCGATCAGGCTGAAACAACCTGGGCGGTGAATCCGTCTCTGAACATTCGTTAGAGACCGCGTGATCCGATCAGCTTGCGATGCAGGCTGATCGGCGCGTGCTCTCGCGCAGCCGCACCCTTGCGCCGGTCAGCGCGTCTTGGCGCCGTCCGGCCTTTGCTCTGGATAAGGACGCAGACATGCCGATGCTTGTGCGGCTTTTCTCCGCCGCCATTCTGCTCGTCGCCACCGCGGCGGGGCCGGCCCTCGCGCAGGTTCGCCAGGGCAGTTATCTTGCCACCTGCACGAATGTGCGCGAAGAGGCCGGCTGGCTGAAGGCCACCTGCCAGAATGGGTATGGCGGCTGGGCCGAGGCCAGCACGGTGCCGGGCTGGTGTCCGCTCGGCAACGACATTGCGAACCAGAATGGAAGCCTGGTCTGCAAGACCGCATCCGCTGGATTCGGCAGCCCCTCCGCACCCTCCAGTTATGGCGAAAAGATCCCCTATGGATCCTACATGGCCACCTGCCGGGACATCCGCATGGTGGCCGGCTGGCTGAAGGCCAGTTGCCAGGATTCGCGCGGTCGCTGGGTGGATGCCACCACGGCGGCGAGCTGGTGCAGCGCCGGGCGCGACATCGCCAATATGGACGGGCGCCTCACCTGCCGGTGAGCCTACGTCCATCGCCTGCGCTCTAATTTATTGAATTAGGGGTAGATCCGGCTCTAGCGGCAGACGATGCTCCGATAGGTGTCGTCCGCCCTGCGCACGCCCTCGCAGGTGCGGGTGCCCGCCGGCAGGACGAAAGCGGCGGGCTCGCTGACACTTTTGTAGCGGCAGACAAGGGTGGTGGGGCGGTCGCTCTTGTCGAGGTCCGCCCACACATCGGTGCGCCCGCGCCCATCCGGGCGCAGGTCCACCATCTCCGAAGGCGGCCCGTCGAACACGGACACCCGCTCCAGCGGGTGACCGTCCAGGGATGCGGGGCATTCCACCGCGCCCCAAGCGGTGGTAGCACCCATCAGGACACCGACGAGCGCCCCGAAAAATGCTGCAGCCGCGCGAAGCATGGCGCGCCGCCGCTCAGCGGCGCAGCGCCTTCACGTCGCGCACCGCGCCGCGCGCGGCGGAGGTGGTGAGCGCCGCATAGGCCTGGAGCGCCTGGGAGACGACGCGGGTGCGTGCCGCCGGCTTCCAGGCCGCATCGCCCTTGGCCTCCATGGCGGCGCGGCGATGGGCGAGCACCTCCTCCGACACGGCCAGATGGATGCGGCGGTTGGGGATGTCGATCTCGATGACATCGCCGTCCTCGACCAGCCCGATGGCGCCGCCCTCGGCCGCTTCCGGCGAGACATGGCCGATGGACAGGCCGGAGGACCCGCCCGAGAAGCGCCCGTCGGTGACCAGCGCGCACACCTTCCCGAGGCCCTTCGACTTCAGATAGGAGGTCG
Source organism: Roseixanthobacter finlandensis (assembly GCF_043195105.2). Classification (NCBI taxonomy): domain Bacteria; kingdom Pseudomonadati; phylum Pseudomonadota; class Alphaproteobacteria; order Hyphomicrobiales; family Xanthobacteraceae; genus Roseixanthobacter; species Roseixanthobacter finlandensis. The sequence goes on from NZ_CM195536.1 coordinate 3,519,084, forward strand.
GATAAAGCATCTCCTGCATGCCCGGACCGCCGCGCGGCCCCTCATAGCGGATCAGCACGATATCGCCGGCCACAACCTTGCCGTTGGCGAGAATGACTTCCACCGCCGCGTCCTGGCTCTCGAAGATGCGCGCCGGCCCGGAGAAGGTGAGCGAGGCGGCATCGACGCCTGCGGTCTTCACGATGCAGCCTTCTTCCGCGATGTTGCCATAGAGCACCGCAAGGCCGCCATCCTTGGAATAGGCGTGCTCGAAATTGCGGATCACACCCTTTTCCCGGTCGATGTCGAGATCATCCCACCGCCGCGACTGGCTGAACGCCACCTGCGTCGGGACGCCGCCGGGCGCCGCGCGATAGAAGGTCTGCACGCTTTCCGAGCTGGTGCGCATCACGTCCCAGCGGTCCAAGGCATCGCCCAGGGTCGGGGCATGCACGGTCGCCTGGTCGGCGTGGATCAGGCCGGCACGATCCAGTTCGCCGAGAATGGCCATGATGCCGCCGGCGCGGTGCACGTCCTCCACATGGATATTTGCGACCGCCGGGGCCACCTTGCACAGCACCGGAACGCCGCGCGAGAGGCGGTCGATGTCGGCCATGGTAAAGGGCACCTCGCCTTCATTGGCGGCGGCGAGCAGATGCAGCACCGTGTTGGTGGAACCGCCCATGGAGATGTCCAGCGTCATGGCGTTTTCGAACGCCTTGAAGGTGGCGATGTTGCGCGGCAGGACGCCGGCGTCCTCCTGCTCGTAATAGCGGCGTGCGAGATCGACGATGAGATGACCGGCTTCCACGAACAGGCGCTCGCGGTCCGAATGGGTGGCGAGCACGGAGCCGTTGCCCGGCAGCGCCAGGCCCAGCGCTTCGGTGAGGCAGTTCATGGAATTTGCGGTGAACATGCCGGAGCAGGAGCCGCAGGTGGGGCACGCCGAGCGCTCCATCACCTTCACGTCCTCGTCGGAGACACGCTCGTCCGCCGCGTAGACCATGGCGTCGATGAGGTCGACCGACTTCTTCTCGCCGGTGGAGAGGATCACCTTGCCGGCTTCCATCGGGCCGCCGGAGACGAACACCACCGGGATGTTGAGGCGCATGGCGGCCATCAGCATGCCCGGGGTGATCTTGTCGCAATTGGAGATGCAGACCATGGCGTCGGCGCAATGGGCGTTCACCATATACTCGACGCTATCGGCGATGATTTCGCGCGAGGGCAGCGAATAGAGCATGCCGTCATGGCCCATGGCGATGCCGTCGTCCACCGCGATGGTGTTGAACTCCTTGGCGACGCCGCCGGCCTTCTCGATCTCGCGCGCCACCAGCTGGCCGAGGTCCTTCAGATGGACGTGGCCGGGCACGAACTGCGTGAAGGAATTCACCACCGCGATGATGGGCTTGCCGAAATCGCCGTCCTTCATGCCGGTGGCGCGCCAGAGGCCCCGTGCGCCGGCCATGTTGCGGCCATGGGTGGAGGTGCGGGAACGATAGGCAGGCATGTCCTCTTACCTTTTATATTCGCGTCAGGGGTGTCCTGCGCAACATTGTGACCGCTCTCTTAGAGCGAATTTAGGCTGAACGGAATTCTTTCGGCGCGAGGGCTGCCCACTCGGCCATGCGTTCAGGGCATCGGTGCCGCTTAATTCGCCTGGGCGGGGGAACGCTTGCCGCCGCCAGGGGTTGTTTATGCAAGTTCACCAAGTCGAAAGGAATACCCCATGGGCAGCACCAGCGACAAGATCAAGGGCACCACCAACGAAGCCGTCGGCAATGCCAAGCAGGGCATCGGCAAGGCGGTCGGCAACGATCGCCTCCAGGCCGAAGGCAAGGTGCAGGAAATCAAGGGCGAAGGCCAGCAGGCCATGGGCAAGGCCAAGGATGCGGTGAAGGACACCGTCAACCGCAACCTGTGATTCTCCCCGATTGGTGACGTGCGGCCGGGCGATTCCGTATCGCCCGGCCGCACGCCGTTTGGGCCATCCGGGTCGTTGGAGCCGTTGCGCCGCCAGGGCTTTTGCAGCATTTCCTTTTTTCAATATTTGTCGAAGAGCGCCCGTCCCGGCGTCAGGATGAAATCTTGTCTCCCCTCTGGTGCCACCGCGCGATGCGCCACAAACGCGCTATTGACCGTTCGGCACACGGAACGCCCTGTTCAAGTGGCGCCGGCTTGGCTATTTCTCCCCCTGAACCCTGCCGCCGCGAGGAATTGTCCCAAGATGCGCGCCCTTCTCGACGTGATCCTGATTGTCCTGCAACTCTACACCTGGGTGCTCATCATCGCCGCGGTGCTGTCCTGGCTGCTCGCCTTCAATGTGGTGAACGCCTACAACCCCGTGGTCCGCACCATCGGCGAGTTTATCTTCCGCATCACCGAGCCGGTGCTGGCGCCGCTGCGCAGCATCCTGCCGTCGCTGGGCGGGCTCGACCTTTCGCCCATGGTGCTCATCCTCATCATCTTCTTCATCGAGCGGGTGATCGGGCTCTATATCTATCCCTACGTCTTCTGACGGCCGTGGCCTTCTTCCAGGCCCATGCCGGCGGGCTGGACGTAAGTGTGCGCGCGACGCCAAAGGGCGGCCGCGATGCGCTGGATGGGATCGTGACCCTGTCCGACGGGCGCGAGGTGCTGAAAATCCGCGTGCGCGCCGCTCCCGAGGATGGGGCAGCGACCGAAGCCGTGGCGCGGGTGCTGGCGAAGGCGGCTGGAGTCTCCGCCTCGCGGGTCGCGCTGGTGTCGGGCGCCACGGCGCGGCTCAAGGTGTTTCGCATCACCGGCGATGCGGAACTCCTTCAGGCCGTGCTGGAACGCGCCATCGCGAAGACCTGATGGGCCGGATCAGGCCACCTTGCGGGCGGCTGCGGCAGCCCGCGCAGGCACCGGCACCGGCTTGTGGCCGACATCGGCCATCTTGTTGGCCACGCCATTCTCGTCCAGGAAGGCTTTCATCTCGCGATAGGTCATGAACCAGGCGCGATTGAACTTGTCGAACAGGCCCTGGTCCCAATACTTCTCCAGCTTGAACGGCTTGGTGGAGAATACGTCGTAGCTGGGGATCTGGTAGGTCTCGGCGAACTCCACCGTGCGGCTGTCATAGGTGAAATAGATCGACGGCACGCCGTTGGAGAGCGCCATCAGATTGCCGTGCAAGCGATAGCCGAGCACCAAGTCCTTCTGCTGCACCAGCGCCTCATAGTCCGCCACAACGTCGGAATAGAACAGGCGTTCGCGATACAGCCTCTCGATCTCGTCATCGAGGAACCAGTCGCCGACCCATTTGTTGGCCTTGAGCGCCGTGATGGCCTCTTCGCGCTGTTCGGCGGTGCCGAACACGATCTTCTTCTCCTCCACCTCGCCCTGCGCCATCAGCACCACGTCGAAGCGGCGGGCGCATTCCTTCACGAGGTCGCGGTGGAAGGTGAGGTAGCGCTTGATGTCCTGCGCATAGGCAGGCGACACCTCGCGCCGGCAGGTGATGCCCACATGGTGGACGTCCTCGAGCTTGGGTAAGGTGATGGCGAGGTTGGGATCGTTCTTCCGGAAAGCCGTGGGGCAGCCGACGATGCGGATGTTGCGGATGCCGATGTCCCAGAGCACCTGGGCGGAATAGGCGCCCCGCACGCCGATGGAGGCGGAACTGTCCGCCATCATGTGGAGGACGGTCTTGGTCTCCTCGGAGAGTTCGAGCCGGCCCTTCACCGGGGCCTGCGCGCCGATGCCGAGCGCGATCACCGGCAGCTTCAGCCGCTTGAGCACCTCGATGGTGTGCTGCCATTTCATGGAATTGTGGACATAGTTCGAGCCGCGCAGGAACACGTAGTCGTAGTCCTCCCGCAGCCGGTCGATGTCCTCCATCTTCGGATTGGCGATGGGCAGCACGCCGAGCTTGTCGAACTCCATCAGCTTGAGCGAGGAATCGAAGACGAAGGCGTCGCCAATATTGTGGTAATGGTCGATGCTGCGCTGGACATCCTTGTAATTATACCAGCGCACGCAATCGTGGTCGTAGACCTCTCCCGAGGGGATCATCACCAGGACACGGGCCATTTTTCTCTCCCTCTGATATTTCGGGTGGTCGCCCTCAGGCGGTGCAGGCCACGGCCGGCACGGCCGGGACATCGGGATCGGCGCGGCGCCGGCCGTGCAGGCGTCGGTAGAGTTCGAGCTGGGTGCGGGCAAAGCCGAGATGGCTGTCCGGTGCCTCGATATTGGCGCGCAGGCGCCCCCACAGATCGGGTTCGGTCAGCGCCTCGATCAGCCGGTCGGCGAGATCCTCCGCACTGCCCACGCGGAAATGCAGGCCGTCCACGCCGTCGCGGATCTTCTCGGCCATGCCGCCGATGTTGCTGGCGATGATCGGGCGGCCGTGGAAGAACGCCTCCTGGATCACCACCGGTGAATTCTCCCACCACACCGAAGGCATGATCATCCAGTCCACCGAGCGCATCAGGCGCGGCATCTCGGCATTCTGGTAGGAGCCGTAGAAACGCACCCGGTCGCCGGCTTTTTCCACCAGCGCCGCGATCTTTTTCTGGAAGGCTTCCGGCTGGCGCTCCAGATTGCCGCCGAAGATCATCATGCGGGCGTCCTCCCCCCACACGCTCTCCGGCACGCGGCCCACCGCATCCAGCAGCACGTCGGCGCCCTTGTAGGGGGTCATCTGGCCGAAATAGGCGAAGCTGCCACGCCGCTTGCTGGGTCCGGTGAGGCCGCGCGGCGGTGCCGCCTCAGCGATGTCCACGCCGTTGCCGATCACCGAGATGCGTGCGCCGTCGAGGCCCCAGTCCACGAAGCGCTCGGCCAGGAAACGGCTCGGCGAGACGTAATGATCGGCGATCTCCAGCATCGACTGGATGAAGCGCTCGCGCTGCAGGAACCGGGCCGGGGAAATCTCGGGAAAGCAGGAATGGCATTCCACCGGGGAGGCCCGCTGGCACAGCTTCATGCCGCCGGTCTTCACCATCTGCCCGTGATGGTGGCAGATGGAAAGGAACTCGTGGAAGGTGACGACGATCACCGCGTCGGGCAGCGTGTCGCGCACCGCGAACAGGGTTTCGAGCCCAAGGCCGAGGATATGGTGGAAATGCACCACGTCCGGCCGATATTCGCGCAGAAATCGCACGAAATCGCGCCGAAGATCCTCGGTATTGCGGTTCGATAGCAGGAAATGGTCGTATTCGTCCGCGTGATAAAGGATCTCGTCGTCCTTCTGGCGCAGGCTCATGAGGGCGGAAGCAGCATGGCGCGGCACCGGGCTCGAGACGCGCGCCAGATAGCGCGAAGTCGCCCCGCCAATGGCTTTCAGTCCCTTATGAAGATTATGGGCGGCAAGCTCCGCCCCGCCGAGCGAATAACTCGGATGGGCATGCGCGACCACCAGAACCCGCATGCCGGGCTCGGACGGGCGAATGTCTGCGGGCGTTTTCATGAGTGCGTCCATGGTGTTAGCTCCGCATATTCGCCACGGCGAGCGACCATCGTCGGTCGAAAGCCCACCGATCCACCCGCCGCACCAAGGAGTGCCAGGCTTGCGCGGCGGCGCCCCCCCCGCCAATGGTCTCGTCGGCGCACACCATCTCAACCTCCGGCACCCATACGGAGGGCGTGCCGGCAAGCCGCAATTTCAAAGCGAAGTCGAGCCGCTTCTCGGCAATGCCGAGATAGCCCCGGCTGAAACCTTCCACCGCAATAAAGGCGGCGCGCGGCAGGATGCAGCACTCGGTGGTGCCAGCCGTCACCTCGACCGGCTCGGCGCCGATCGCGGCCGCGCGCGGATAGCCAACGAGGCGATCGGTAAGGCCACGTGCGGCCCCCTCCCCCTCCAGGGTCGTGCCGGCCCAGCGGATGGAATCATCCTCGAACAGCAAGGTGGGCGACACGAGGCATTTGCTGCCCCGCGTCCGATAGGCCCGCTCCAGGCGTGGCAACCAGCCGGCCGTTCGCGGCAGGATATGGGAGCAGAGCAGAATAATATGCTCTGCCGCGCTGGCGCGAATGCCCACTTCCAACGCGTCGCAGACATCCTCCGCCCCTTCCGCCCGCACGAGGCGCAGATGCAGGCGATAGAAATCCGCAAGTCGGCGCACCTGTGCCGCCACGGCGTCGAAGCCGTGCTCCGGCACCGCCATGACGATGGGCAGCGCGCGCGTGGCCGGGTCGAGAGCGAGCAGCGACAGCAATACGCCCGCCTGCTCCGCCCCTTCATTCACCCCGAGCACCAGGGCGAGCGGCGCTGCATCGTCGAAGCCGCCCACTTCGCTGACCACCCGCCCGGCCGCGGCACGGCGTTCCAGCTGCTGCACCATGGGGCCGAGGTGACGTTCCACCAAATGCTCCGCCGCCGTCGCGCGCGGCTCCACGGCCGAGGCGAGGCGCGCCAGCACCTGCCGGGGCGCAGCGCGCGCCAGGGGCAGCGGGCGATAGGCCGAGGCGTCGTCGAGCGACAGTTCGAGATGGGCGAGGTCGCGCGAGCCGGCGGCGAGCCGCGGCACGAAGGCCAGGAAGCCGTGGGAATGGCGCTCGGCATCAAGCGCCATGAACAGTGGATCGGCCAGGAAAGCATTGGTCACATCCGGCCGTGGCTGGCGGGTCCAATTCTCGTCGATGCGCACGCCCTCGCGCCCGACCTTCAGCGACACCGCCCGCACATGCTGCTCGCAATCCAGCAGCCAGCCGGAAACGAGGATGCCTCCGCCCTCCATCGCCAGGGCGAAATCGATGCCCAGCCGCACCGGCAACTTCAGTTCGCTCACGGTGTCGCGCCCGTCGAAGCGGTTGCCGGCCGCCTTCACCTTGGCGAGCACGTCGGTGGGCGCGGTGAGGCGCGGCAGAACGGCGCGCACATGGGCGGGCACGTCGCGCGGGTCCAGATGCACCCGCCGCTCGTAGACCGAGATGGCCCGCCAACCGTCGCGGGCGCGGAATAGGATCTTCTGCAGGCGACCGACGTCGCAGGTCTCGGGCGCGGCCATGAGCCCGGCGAAGCCGCGGCTGCGGCCGGCGAGATCCTCGCGGGGGAAGGAGGCGCTATCAAGTTCCGCCAGCGCCACGTCGGCGCCGATGGCGATCACCCGCGCGCGGCCGGGCACAAGATCGGCGGTCCAGCCCTGGAGAAAGATGACACCGTCTTCGCCAGGCCCCATCACTTCCACGAAGCCGTCCGCCCGTGCGACAGCCTGCGCCATCGCCGCCACGGCCAGAAGCCGCCGCGTGGTGGGCTTGCCGGCCAGGAGCGCTTCCACGATGCCGTCCACCACCCCCGCCGCAGAGGGACCCGCATCCTCGGCGACCGCCTGGAGCACCGCTTCCAGCGGCAGCGGCCGGCGCGCCAAGGCATAGCGGGCGGGTTGCCCCGGCCGGCGGAACAGGATCGAGCTGAGCCGCCCGCGCCCGAGCGCCGCCAACGGTACCAGAGCGACGAATCCACTGCGGACGTCCCCCGGCGCATCGGGCCTGCGCCAACCAACGGTCGCCGCTTGGGTGGAGGTGCTCGGGTCGCCGTTTAGCAAGGCCTGGACGCTGGCCGGCAATTCGCCCGTGCCGGCGATGAGCGCAAGGCCCTCGTCCACGGCTGCAACCAGCGCGGTCTCGCCGTCCAGCGGTACCTTGGGGGCTTCGGCGGGACGCTCGTTCGCGGGGTGGTCGGGAGGAGCTTGGTCACGCATCGAATGCCCTTTCAGATCTTCAGGCCCAGAGCGAGGGCCAGCCCGAGCCCCATGCCGATCAGCACCGCGAGCGCGAAGAATTGCGGCCGGATTTCGCTGCGCGAGGATTCGGCGAAGGCTTCGATGCGCGCGTCGAAGCCGGCGAGCGACGTGTCGAACCGGGTGAGGAAGATTTCCATCTGGTCGAGCCGCACGGCGAGCTCGCCCTGCCCGGAGCCCACGCTTTCCAGCGCCTCCTGCAGCCGCGCCTCGCTGTCCGACATGGCATCGAGCCGCTGGGTCGTCTCGCTCAGGGCACGCCCGGTGTCGCGCTGGCCGAGCTGGAGCGCACGCTGCGCCTGCACCAGCAGGTCAAGACGGTCCATCACCCGCGTCAGCGGCGCGGCTATGGCCGCCTCGACCGCCCGCTCATCGGCCGACGGCCGGCGCAAAGTGAGCTCACAACTTGTTTCCTCGCAATGCGCGATCACCGTCAGCCGTTCGGGGGCAGCGAGCGCAGCCGGCGGCAAATCGAGCGAAAAAGCGTGGGCGCCGTCGCCGATGCCGTTGCGGCGCAGATCCACGCGCGGCTTGTCCGCGAGGCCCTTGGCGACCTCCGCGCCATCCAGAACGATACGCACGAGGAGGCGGGCGGCCGGGTGGTCGCGATCCCAGACCCAGCCGAACAGACGACCATTGTCGATGGCGTCCACGCGGCCATCGAGCGCGGCAGAGCCATCCCCATTGCCGACCGCGTCCACGCTCGGCGCATCGCCCGCTGGTGCCGATGTGTCCTTTTTCTGCGCGGATCTTGCTGTGGCGGGCTTGTCCGCTGCGGGGCGGACGGGCTCCTGCGGCTTTGGTGCCGCATCGTTGGCGGCGACCTTGCGCGGGCCGGCGGCGACCGCCGTGTCCTCCGGAACAAGCGCGCGATGTGTGACTTCCGCGACGGGCATGAGTCCTCCTCAGGCTGCGGCGGTGGAAGGGGTCGCGGGCGTCGCCGACAAGCCCGAAAGGCGCAGGTAACGCGCGGCGACGTCGTCGATGGAGGGCGGCGGCGCGGTGCCCGCGCTCAGGCGGCGCCAGAGGCCCGGATCCTCGGCGCAGCGCTGCATGGTGCCAGCAAGGTCCGCCGCATCGCCCGGCAGAACGTGAAGGCCGTCCACGCCGTCGCGCACCGCCTCCGCCATGCCGCCAATGCCGCTCGTGATGACGGGGCGGCGATGCATATGCGCCTCCTGGATCACCAGCGGCGCGTTCTCCCACCAAACCGAGGGCATCACCACCCAGTCCACCTCCGCCATCAGCGCGCCGATGTCGCCCCGGTCGTAGGAACCGAGGCGCAGAACGTGGGAATCGGTCTCGGCGAACAGGCGCTCGATCTCGGCGGCGAACTGATCGCTCTGATAGAGCGCGGCGCCATGGACCCGCAGCTCGAACGCGACGCCGACGCCGATCAGCCGACGGGCGGCATCCAACAGCACCTTCAGTCCCTTCCAGGGATTGATGTTGCCGAAATAGCCGAACGAGATTCGCCGCCCGTCGCGGGCCGAACGGAAGGGAGCCGAGGCTGTCAACGGCCGGCCGTTGGCCACCACCTCGATCCGCCCGGCATCAAGCCCCCATTGGACATAACGCTCCTTGAGGAACGCGCTCGGCGACACGAACTGGTCCACATAGGTGAAATGGGTCTTGAGATGCTGCGCGCGCAGCAGGAAGCGATCAGGCGCGATCTCAGGAAAGCAGCGGTGGCAGGCATCATTGCCACCGGAGAGGCAGCGCTGGCCATCGTGCACGCGCACCATCAGCCCATCGTGCGCGCAGATCGAATAATAATCGTGCAGCGTCATGATGATGCGCGCGCGCGGCAGGATGCGCCGGACCAAAGCGGGGAATTCCGCGCCCACCAGCAGCAGATGATGCAAATGGACGATATCGGGGCGAAAATCCTCCAGCAGCGCCACGAGATCCGGCACGACCCCATAGAGGTCGATCTGGCTCATGTTGAAGCGGTCGAAATGCCCGGCCCAAAACAGGAGCTCGTCGTTCGCCGTTCCCACGGTCTGGAACGAGGTGCCGGGCCTGGCGTCGCGGTGCAACTGGTTGGTGGCGCCGAGGAACAACGCTTCCACGCCGGAGCGCTGGTAGGCCTTGAACAGATCGTGGGCGAAGATCTCGGTTCCGCCGGGATGCAGATCGGGATGATTGTGCGCGACGACGAGGATGCGCGGGCTCATGGGCGGTCCCCCCTCTTCATGGCGACAAATATGTCCTGATAATGGGGGGCCGGGCGGCCGCGCCAATGGCCGAGACTCTTCAACGCGATGTCGAAGCCGGCCTCGCGCAGCAGGGCATCAATGAACCCGTCATCGAAGGCGACAGCCGCAAGCGGCGCCTCAGCATTGGCGAACCAGGAAGGCCCGTCCGCCTCGCGCACGAAGCCGAGGCGGGCATCGCGCCCCTCAGTCTCCACGGCTCCGCTATCCACTATGAAAGCCGTGAGGAACAGCTTGCCTCCGGGCGCCAGCACCCGCGCGATCTCGCGGAGATAAATGGCGAGTTCGTCCGGCGGCAGATGGGTGGCGACCGACACCATCAGCGCGAAGTCGAAGCTCCTGTTCGCAAAGGGCAAGACGAGTTCGGCGCCGGAGACGACCCCTTGCGGATTATAGAGCGCGTGCGCCACATCCAGCCGCTGGAAACGGAAGCGTGGATAGGCGGGCGTGATCGTGGTGGTGCACCACATCACCCCTTCGAGCACCGGATCGAACCCTTCGTAGCTGCCGCGCTCGGGATGCAGGAACTGGGTGAGTGGAACCGCCATGCGGCCGATGCCGCAGCCCACGTCCAGCACCCGATGGCTACGGCGCAGGCCGCCCAACGTCACGAAATGGCGCAGGAATTCCGCGCCGATCGCAAGGAAGTCGCCGTCGCCCACATAGATGCTGCCGGCGGGCGGCTGGGGAAGGAAGCGATTGTGCGCCACATGCTCCAGCAGCCATTCGGTCTCGGCGGGCAATGCCGCTGTGAGTGTTTCGCGAGCGGGGGTCTCGGAAGCGGGAATTTTGGGAGCGGGAATTTTGGGAGCATGCACGTTCATGCCGCGCACTCCGCTTCGAGCTGACCGGATGCGGACAGCGCCGCATCCGGCGTCATCAACGCGGCCATGACATCGCCCCAGCGCTGGGCATGCAGCCAGGCATTGTAGGCGGAGGCTGCACCACGCGCATGGTCCGCGTTCACCGACATGGAGCGCCGCTCCAGGTGATAGAGTTCCGCCTGCGGGACGTAGCCCACCTCGAAGCCCTTTGCCCGCACCTTCAGGCACAGGTCGCTGTCTTCATAATCGCCGATGACGTAATCCTCGGTGAAGCCGCCCACCTCCTCAAAAAGGGTGCGGCGCATGAGCAGGCAGGCGCCGGTGACGGCCGGCACGTTGCGTGCCACCGTGGCCGGCGGATAATGGCGCGGCATGCCCTTGTGAAAATGGTGGTTCAGCCATTGCCCGCGCGGCCCCGGCGCGAAATACATGCCGGCGTGCTGGAGCGAGCCGTCGTCGAACAGCAGTTTTGGCCCGACCGCCCCGAATTCCTCACCCTCAAGCGCCGCCAGAAGGGGGGAAAGCCAGCCCGCCGCAGTGGGGATAACGTCGGAATTCACCTGCGCCACGACGTCGCCGCGCGCCTCCCGCGCGCCGGCATTGCTGGCCGCCGCGAACCCAGCGTTGCGCGCCATCACCACCAAGACAAGCGGCAAATCGTACAGCAGATGTAGGCCGCGCAGCAGATGCTCGAGCCCGTCCGCCTGCTCCGGGGAATCGAGCACATAGATGATCTCGCACGCCTCGCGCACGAACCCGTCGGCGGCGAAGGCGCCGACCTGTACCCGCAGGAAATCCAGCACCCGGTAAAGCGGCACGACGATTGAAACGCGCGGCGCCTTTAGCCGCGTTCCCAAGGTGACGACGCGGGGGGCGCCCTGGGTCGCCATCAGTTCGCCATGTATCGCCGCGAGCGCCGGGGCAAGGCAGCGCGCGATGGCGTCGCCAGTGAGGAATTGCGGCGGGATCGCCTTCAGCGCCCGCGAGCGCCGCTCCGCCACGTCCACGGGCTGGGGCGGAGGAACGAGAACATGCCGCTCGCCCGATTTGAGCGCCACGCCGAAGCGCGGCTGGAGCATCGGCACGGCGACATCCGCCGCCACCAGCGCGCAGAAGCCCGTCACCGCCGTCGCATCATCGCCCTTTCCCACGATGCCGGAGAACGTGTGCTGCACAGCCCCGAGCGGCAAGGCGGCGTCGCCCGCCAGGAGATCAATGCCGGTCACCATGCCGAGCGGATCCCGCAGCCAGCCCCCCACCAGCATCCCGCGATCAGTCGCGAGGGCGAGGTCGATATCGGCCGAAGGCAAGTGGGGCCCGCCCGAAAGAGCCCGCGGCGGCAGCGGGCACTGCAACTGCATCTCGACCGCCGCGGCCTGGGCGGCCGGCGCACCGGAGCTCGCCAGCGCCACCGCGTGCTCGCGCAGCACGGGATCGGGCTTGCCAAGGCTGCGCCACCAGCGCGTGAGTGACGCAAGATCTCCCGGCATCTCGATGCGCCGCACGGCGAACCAATTGGGACCCGTCAACACAATGAACGTATCGGCGCCGATGCCGGCGGTCTCCAACGCAAGATAAAAACGCCGCAGGCCGCGCGCGCCGGGGGCGCCATAGCGCGGCGCGCCGGAAATCCGCCGCATCCCATCAGGCGACACGCAATAGAGCGTGCCGATGTCGTCGCATCCCATGGGCAGGCCGCCTTCGATCAGCGCCGTCGCCGCATCGAGCCGAGCGACGGCGCGCACCAAAGGCGGCTCGACCGGCGCCGATGCGCGGACCAGGCGGTGAAGGAGCGCCACGAACCTGCGGCTCGTGCGCATGCGAAAGATGGAGGGCCAGGTTTCCAGGAAGGTGGTCATCAGCGACACCTGCGCTGCCGGCGTAAGGCCGGCGAGCAGGCGTTCGGGTTCGGTAGGTGAAAAATCGTCCACCGGATCGAGCGCGACCTCGACGCTCTGGCCGACGCGGCCGGCGAAGAGCGACAAGGTCTGCATCTGGGCCGGCCTGCGGAAAGCAAACAGGAGGCGGGTTCCGCCATCCTCGCGCTGGAGGCGCAATGCGGCGAGCGGGGCCAGGGCGGGCCCGCAGGCGGGTTCGAGGCGGCCCGCGCTCCACACCCGCGTATCCACGTCGAACATAAGCAGCATGACGGAGCCGGCCAGCAACGATATCTGCGGGCCCGCCTCGGGGCTGGCGACCCGCTCGATGGGCAGGGACACAAGGGTCTGCGGGACAGATTGGAGCATGGGCCGCCACCTGCTTCTGGATGGCCCGCAAAGCAGGGCCAGTCGGAGGGTGCCGCTGACGCCCGCGACGCAAATCGCGGGCGCAGGACGGCGTCGCCCGGGCCTGTCCGGCCAGGGCTGAACCGAAAAGCAATCGCCGAGGACGCGCGGCATCCTCGGGTTGCGATCAGTGGACCAGGAAGTAATTGCTCGGATGATCCTGGATATCGTCCACGCTCACATTGTGGAGCGTGACCGTATCGCCATTGCCGAGATCGATGATCGTGTGGCCGCCAACCTCGGTCGCGCGCGCCGCCACATCCTCGGCGGTGGAGATATCGGTGCCGTTGATGCCTTTGCTGATTTCCAGCAGGTCGCTGCCCGCCTTGAAATCCAGCACCACGTCATTGCCACCGCCGCCGGTGAAGACGAACGTATCGCTTCCGCTGCCGCCGATGAGCACATCGTTGCCCGCGCCGCCGGCGAGGAAATCATCCCCCGAGCCAGCGGAGAGGAAATCGTCTCCACCGCCGCCGAGGAGGGCATCCTCGCCAGCACCGCCGAAGACATGGTCGGCGCCCGCGCCGCCGTCGAGATAATCGCTTCCGGCCTGACCGAACAGGAAATCACTGCCGGCATTGCCGAAGAGCTGATCTTCCCCGGCGCCGCCGAAGAGGGTATCGCCGCCGCCTTCGCCAAACAGGGTGTCACCCCCACCTTGGCCGAAAACCAGATCCTGCCCCTCGCCGGCGAATACGGTGTCATCGCCGCCGTGGGCAAGGATCGCATCGTGGAACCGGCTGCCGAGAAGCGCATCGTCGTAAGCGCTGCCTTCAATGGTCGCCATGGGTTTCTCCGTCGTTCGTTGCATGCGGGCAAGTCTCTTGCGACACCCGCCGAGAGCGCAACTGCGATATGGAACATCGCAGCTTCGACGCACTGCATCATACGCAGCGTAATCAGAATCCGAAAGAATAAAAATAAGGTAATTTATTGTCAGATCAAATATTTGAAAATGGATGAAAGTAATTTTGCATGTTTTTCACGATCTGAATCGAGATAAAATACTTCAGTTCTCGAACTAAATTCTCGCATTTGCGAACGAATTTGGGAGGTGGACGGGCGACGGCCCGGCGCGCGGTATCAGTTCTCGCGGAACGCGCGGTTGAAGCTCTCGGTCACTGGCTCCAGCAGATAGTCGATCGCCCGGCGCGGGCGCTTCAGCACCATCACTTCCGCGGGCATGCCAGGATAGAGGCCGACGCTCGGGTGATGCTTCAGCGCCTCCGGCGCGATTTCCGCACGCACGACAAAATAGGCGTTCTGGGTCGCCGGGTCGATGGTCTGGTCCGCCGCCACATAGGTGAGCTTGCCTTCCAAGGGCGCCAGGGTGCGATGGTCGTAAGCGGTCAGGCGCACCTGCACCTTCGAGCCGGTGTGCACGGAAACAATATCACGCGTGCCGAGCTTGGCCTCCACCACCATCGGCTCCTTCTCTGGCACGATGTCGAGGATCGGCTGGCCCGCCGGCAAGGCGCTGCCGGGGGTGCGCATCTGGATATTCACCACCGCCCCTTCCTGTGGCGCACGAACCGTGAGGCGGCCCAGCGTGTCCTTGAAGGTGGTGATCTGGTTCTCCACCTCGTTGAGCTGCAACTGGGCGTCCTGAAGCTGGTTCGCCACGTCGCTCTGCCAATCATAATCGATACCGGCCAGAGCCACTTCGGCACCCGCCTTGGCCTGCTCGGACTTGGCCTTCTGCGCCGTGTAATCGCCGAGTCGGCCGGCGAAATCCGAGATGCGAGCCTCCTGCTCCAGCAATTGCGCCTTGGCGACGAAACCCTTTGCCGCCAACTCCCGAAGGCCCGTGATGCGCTCGTTGATGAGGTCGCGCTGACGCTTCACGGAATCTATCAAGGCCGACAGGGACTGCGCCTCCGCCACCCGCTGCTCGATTTCCTTGCGCTGGACCTCAATCTTGCCGACATAGGATTCATGTCGGCGCGCGAACAGGCGGCGCTCGGCGTTCAGCACGTCGACGGCGATGGGATTGCCGGGGTCCAGCACCGGTTCGGGAAAGGTGACCTCCTGCGCCCCGCTCTGCTCGGCCCGCAGCCGCGCGAGCTTCGCCAGCAGCCCGATGCGACGCCCCTGCGCCTGTTCCAGATCCGCCCGCGCCCGCGTATCGTCCATCTGCAGCAGGGGTTGGCCGACGCGCACCAGATCCCCCTCATGCACCAGGAGGCGTTTCAAGGTGCCGCCTTCGAAATGGCTCACTGTCTTGCGCTTGGAATCGACGATCACCGTGCCGCTGGCAACCGCCGCCGCATCCAGATTGGCCGACATGGCCCAGCCGAAGAACCCGCCGAAGCCAAGAAAGATGGCGGCAAGTCCTGCGATCACCGGTCCGCGCAGACCCGATCCCGCCTCCTTTGGCTCTTCGGATGCCAGAACTTGATACCAGGTCTGCCCGCCCGCCCCTGGCGGCAGTACATCCGCGGACCGCAAGGCCGGCTCCTTGGTCTGCGCCCGCAGCCGCGCCGAGACCTGCCCCGCCTGCCGGCCCACGGGCACCTTGCGGATTGTCGCCGCGCCGCTGCTCGCGGTCTTGGCGGGCCCGGCCGGGCCGGTGGGTTCGGTCTCGCTCATGCTGCATCCCCCGCCTTGGCGAGCGCCGCCTTGCGCACTGCGCCCTGCCCGCGCGCGGGCGTGATGGCCGCAACCACCGAGGTGCGCTCGCCGAACTGCGCGATCCGCCCTTCCTGCAAAACCAGGAGCTTGTCGGCACATTCCATGATGGCGGGGCGGTGGGCGATCAGGATGACAATGGCACCGTCATCGCGCGCCGCGCGCATGGCCGCCATCAATGCGGCTTCGCCTTCCGCATCCAGATTGGCGTTCGGCTCGTCGAGCACCAGCAGCCGCGGCCGGCCATAGAGCGCACGCGCCAGGGCGATACGCTGTTTTTGCCCGCCCGAAAGGGTGAACCGCCCATCACCCACCGGCGTGTCGTAGCCGAGCGGCAGACGACCAATCATCTCATGCACGCCGGCTTGGCGGGCCGCCTCGATGACGCGGCGCGGGTCCGGCTCGCGCATGCGGGCGATATTATCGCGAATCGTGCCATCGAGCAGAGAGACCGCCTGCGGCAGGTAGCCCACGATGTCGCCGAAGGAACCGCGTTCCCAGAGATAGACATTGTGCCCGTCGAGATAGATCCCGCCGGCGGTAGGCCGCGCCGCGCCGACCATGAGCCGCGCCAATGTGGATTTACCCGCGGCGGACGGCCCCACAACGCCGAGGATCTGGCCCGGCTCAACCCTGAAGCCGATGCCCTTGAGCACCGGCAGGTCCTGCCCTTGCGGCATGAAGATCAAATTGTCCACCTCCAGATCCCCCTGGCAATGGGGGGTGGGCACGCTGTCGCGGGCGGAACGGTGGTTCTCGAGCAATTCGCGGATACGCTGCCAGCCAGACATGGCAGTGATCCAGGAGCGCCAATGGTCGGTAAGGCTGTCGAACGGCGCCAGCAGCCGATTCATGATGATGGTCGCGCCGATCATCGAGCCCGGCGAGGCGCTGCCCTCGATCACCAGCGAGGCGCCGAGCGAAAGGGCCCCGATCTGCATGGTCAGGCGCAGTACACGCGTCACCGCATGAACGCCACGCCCGCGCCTGTTGCTGAGGTTGGAGAGTTCCGCGGCATGGATCTGCGCGGTGCGCCAGCGGCGGGCCAGCGCCGGCAGCATCCCCATGGCCTCGATCGCCTCGGAATGGCGCAACGCGCTGGCGATTCGCGCGTGGTTCTCAAGATGCGCCTGATTGGCCTCCCGGGTCACTTGGCGGGTGAAGAGGTCGGAAACCAAGCCGAGTGCCACCAGGATTCCGGCGGACACGATGGCCAACAGCCCATAATAAGGGTGCAAGGCAAACAGCACGACGAGGAAGATCGGGCACCACATACCCTCCAGCGGCGCGAACGCCGCGCTGGAGGTGATGAAGGTCCGCAAATCGCTCAGATCGCGTAACGCCTGCGAGGCCTTCGTGGTTCCGCTCTCCACCGAGGCGGCGAGGGTTGCCTCCAGCGTCGGCAGGTTGAGGCGCCTGACCAGGGAACTTGCCATAGCCTGAAAGGTTAAGGCACGTATATACTCCAAAATCCCGTATAGGAGGAGGCAGCCGACGGCGATGATCACGAGCATCATCAACGTGTCGTAGCTGCGGGAGTTCACGACGCGATCGTGCACTTGGATCATGAATAGCGGCACCGTGAGCTGCAGCATGGTTATGAAGGCGCTGATCGCCGCCGCATAAACGAGGCCGGCCACGAAGGTGCGCCGGCCCGTCTTGATGAGTGCTTGCGTATCGAATGGCTTCGCGGGCATCAGAGAGCACCTTGTTACCGACTTTCATTCAAAAAGTAACCAGAAAGTCGAAATATCTTTAAAATCGCAGAAGATTTCCCTATCATCGCCTCATTATATAGGAGGATACTTCCCTCGTATTGCCTCTTCGTGGCGAGATTTTGAAAGTCATTCCACAAAGTATGAAGCACGATATAGTCTCAGAAGGCGTAACAAAAAAGTCGGCAGAATCGCTGATACATATGGCTGAGGAGGAATAGTTCGAAATTCGAGATAAAGTCGAACGAAAGGTGAGTTCATGACTCAGAAGCTTGACCGGACCGCGCTTCCGGAATCCGATGATGAGACCCCCTCGCGCTGGAGCGATCTGGTACCTGGCAGCATCCCCTACACTTCCGTCGCCTCTCGAGGAGTGGATTTCACCGACGGACTTTCGGACATGTCATCCCTGCCACCTGAAGGCATCACCCATCTCGAACTGGTCCGTGTCATCGAGCGAATCCACAGGCGCTATTGCGACCTGCTGCGCGTGGAATTGCTGCGCCTCGGCATCGACGACATCAGCCCGCCCCAGGTCATGCTGCTGTTCACGATTGGCGAGGACGAACTCTCGGTTCGCGATCTTCTGGAGCGCGGGCACTATATTGGCTCCAATGCTTCCTACAACCTTAGGCAATTGGTAGATGCGGGCTACATCCACCGCACAGCTTCCGCCCGCGACAAGCGCTCGGCCAGAATCAGGCTGGACGTCAAAGGGCGGCATCTGTGCGAGCAGATCCGCGGCCTGGACGAGGTCTATCACCGGCTCGTCGCCCGCGACGCGGAGGAGGAACGCCAGATGAGCGTCGCCTACGGCACCTTGCGTCGCATGGAACTCGCATGGACCAATGCCATGCGTTACGGCGACGCCTGAACCTGCCCTCTGCCCGCCCCGCTCGGGGGCGGGTGGCCGTGCGCGGCCTTGCCCCTCCCTGCAAACGAAGGAGCAACATGCGGATCGTCTTTGTCCATCGCCGGGGTCCCGGCCAGTTCCTGCACCTTGCGCCCTACCTCGCCGGCGAGGGCTGGGAGGTAACCTTGGTCTGCGAGACCTCCGATCGCGCTCTGGCGGGTGTGCGCACCGTCCGCCATCGGGCTGAGGCAGCGCCCCACGGCCGCATGGATGCCACGCCCCATCTTGCAACCCCCGAGCAACACGTGCGGATCGGCTATCGGGTGGCCGAAACACTGGCGGCCCTGGCGCGCATCGATGGTCCACCCGACCTGATCTTCGGCCACATGGGATGGGGCGGCCTGATCTTCGCGAAGGACGTCCTGCCCCACACACCCCTGCTGGGCTATTGCGAATATTTCCACCGCCCGGCTGGAGGTGATGCCGGCTTCGACCCGGATGATCCGGTCACCAACGACGACCGCCAGCGGCTGCGGCTGCGCAACAGTGCCCAATTGCTGACGTTGGAAGCGATGGATGGAGGCATCAGCCCGACCCGCTGGCAGAAGGCGCGTTATCCCGCGCCCTTCCTGGGCCGGATCGCGCAATGCCATGACGGCATCGATACGCAGGTTTTCCGGCCCGATTCGCAGGCCCGGCTGCGTTTGCCCGACGGGCGGGAACTGGCCCCTGGCGACCCAGTCGTGACCTATGCCGCGCGGGATCTCGAACCCTACCGCGGCTTTCCCCAATTCATCCGCGCCGCCGCACGCGTCGCCCGTGCCCGGCCCGATGCGCTGTTCGTCGTGGCGGGAGGTGATGGTGTCAGCTATGGCCGCCCGCCTGCGGATGGGCGAAACTGGCGCGAGACCGCGATGGAGCAAAGCGGGCTCGATCCCGCTCGCGTCGTTTTTCTCGGCAGCGTCCCGCACGCCACGTTGCGACGGCTGTTCCAGATTTCGGCGGCCCATGTCTATCTCACCTACCCGTTCGTGCTGTCCTGGTCGGTGCTGGAAGCTATGGCTTGCGGCGCGCTGGTGATCGGCTCAGCCACTGCCCCAGTGGAGGAGGTGATTGCGGACCGCATCAACGGACTTCTCGTACCCTTTTTCGATGAGGAGGCGCTTGCAGCCCGCATCGGCGAAGCGCTGGACGAGGCGGCGCGATATGCTCCCCTGCGGGCGCAGGCGCGCCGCACTGTGCTGGAACGCTACGACCTCGAGCGCTGCCTGGCTCGCCAGACCGCACTGATCACGAGCCTGCTGCAAAGACGACCGGCACCGGCGCGCCGCTTCGCCTGACGAAGGTCCATCCGATTAAATATTAGAAGTAAAATTGAAGTATATTTTAACTGTTGCGCAATGTACCTAATGCGAACATCATGCATCAAGGCACTTTATTCAGGCCCTCAGGTCCGCCGCGCCGCGCGGGTCGGACCGCCCCCGGGCGGGCCCGCCCCTCCAAGCCTCCTGTACAGAGGAACCCGAGAATGAATGCACCTCTCGCCAACGGCGCCACGCCCCGTCGCCCGCGCATCGGCGTCCTGATGCCTGCCGGCCGGGTGGTCGAGCACGACCGCGTGCGCACCCACACGCATGGCAATCCGCAGAAGGCGACGACCCTGTTCACCAATATAGGCGATTGCTTTGTCTTCGAATCCTCGCTGCGGATTCTGGATTACGTTGAAGTCCAGCCCATCTATGCCAGCGAGACGACGGTACCGAGCGAGGCCTATATTGAGAAGCTGAACGAGCTCGACTTCATTTTTCTGCGCGGCTCAAACTACATCAACACCAATGGCAAATGGGATGCCATCACCGCCTTGCTGGAGCGCACCAAGGTTCCGGTGATGGCCTTCGGTATCGGTGTCCAGACCCCGGACAATTCGGAAGACTATGTGAATGAATCCACCAAGCGCTTCCTGCAACTGGTGGCGGACCGCTCACGCTCCATCGCCATCCGCGGCACGCTCTCGCAGAAGGCGCTGAAGTCGATCGGCATCGGCAAAGTGCGGATCATCGGCTGTCCCACGGCTTTCCGCCACCGCAAGCCGACCATCGCCGTCGGTCGCGTTTCGAGCGGCGAGATTGCCGATCTCGGCTTCACCCTGCGCCGCAAGACCCACGGCAGCACGACGATCCAGCGCTACATGCTGCGCACCCTCGCCGAGCAATATCGCACCCGCATCTTCTGCGCGGGGGAATTGGAGGAGAAGCAGATCTTTTATGCGCAGCGTGGCGCACTTGAGAATTCGCCCCTCGCCCTGGCCGGCGCCATCGATACGCTGATCGCGGAGGACTGGTTCCATGGCCCCGCCGACCCGCTGATCGACCTCTACAAATCGTCCCTGGCGGTGTTCGAGGCGGTGGAGGATTTCGAAACCGGCCTCCGGCAGATGGATGCGGTCACAGGGTTCCGCCTGCACGGCAACCTGCTGGCACTGGCAAACTCCGTCCCCGCGCTCTACGTAACCTACGATACGCGCACACGGGAATTCGTGCAGACGCTCGGCATTCCAAGCATCGACGTTCGGCAGATGGATCGCTTCTCGTTCCGCAAGGCATGGGACAACGCCGACTTTTCCACCTTCGAGCGCGCCTATGCCGCTCGCTTCCAGGATCTCAAGGCATTCCTGGAGGAGAACAACATGGCCCACCGGCTGGAAGCCGAAGCGCCTGCGCTGGTCGCGGCGGAGTAAGGCACTGCGGTCCTCCCTGCTCCGGCTATTTCCGGACTCCGCGTCGGCGGTTCGCGCGGCATGGCGGACGGCGGTTCTCGCCTTGTGCATGCCGACGTTTGCGCCGGCAGCCCTGGCGCTCGATCTCGTTGTGGCGGGGCCGGAGCGGCTCATCTTCGACCAGCGCACGCAGGCGTGCGATGCATCCGACCTGCCGGACGCGCCGGCACGGGCATTTCGCGATGCGCAGGGCCAGATGGTTCTGTTCGCACCCAATTTCCGCAATCGCGCGTTCGTGGGACCGGACATCGACCACCTCGCGCGCGACTGCGCCGTGCGCTTCGCGGCGAAGGGGAAGGCCAATCCGCAATTGCTGGATGATCGCACCTGGCTGCATGCCTTCCACACGCGCGACGGCGTCAATGTCTTCGCCCTCGCCAGCGCCAGTTTCATCCCCTATCGCCACGGCACGGTCTGCGCCGCCGGACCGGCGCGCACGGACTGCTGGCGCAACGGCCTCGTGGCTCTCGTCTCGCACGACGGCGGACGTAGCTTCACCAACAGCGCCCCGCCGCCGAAGCATGCCTTGATGCCGCCGCCGGAGGCCTATTCGGCACAAGTGAAAAACCCGGCAGGCTTCATCTCCGCAACCAATATCGTGCCCTTCAAGGGCGACCTCTATTCCATCGTCTGGCGACGCGACGCCAATGCCCGCCAATCGCGCAATTGCCTCGTGCGTGCCAGGGGCGGTAACATCGACCATTGGGAGGTTCTCACGAACGGAGGCTTCGCCGCCCTCGCGGATCGCATGGCGGATGGCTGGCACGTTCGCACCACGGACTGCGATCGCATCGGCCCCCGGGGGCTTCCCGCGATTCGCGGTTTGGTCCTGCACCCCGCCACCGGCACCTTCGTCGCGGTGTTCCAGCATCGACGGCGCGGACCGGATGGCACGGCCGAAGCAGGCTTCTTCACCGTCCAGTCGCAGGATCTGATCTCATGGTCGCAACCGCGCTTGCTGCTGCCTGTGGCGCTGCGCGGCGACCGCGAGGCGGAAGGTGCCCGCGCCGGCTACCCCTCGCTCATCGACGACACCAGCGCCGACCGCGATTTCGGCACGGTGGGAGAAACCGCCGACCTGCTGTTCGTTCGGTTTCTCACCCAGACGAACGGCGGGCGCGTGCGAACCTTGCGCGCGCTCGTGGCGGTGCCACTCAAGCTCGTGCCCTGATCCGCGGCCGCCTCAGGCGCCGACGAAATCCCCGCGCATGGGCGTAAACACGTCGATCAATACGCCGGGCTCGATGCAGACGGCGCAATGATGCACGTCCGATGGCACGTAGAAGCTGTCTCCGGCCGAGAGCCGCGCGGTGCGGCCGTCGATGGTGATCTCGAACACGCCGCTTTCCACGCTCGTCACCTGCACATGGGGATGGCTGTGCGGCGCCCCGCCAGGGCCGGGCCGGGTGAAGATCACCCGCACCACCATGATCTCGTCATTATAGGTGAGGATCTGGCGCTGGACGATGTCATCCACCACCTCGACCGGAACCTGTGCGGCGAAGGCGAACACCGCCCCCTTTTCCTGCGACATGACATGCTCCTTCCGAACCGCAACCACGGACCACGCGGCTCCATTCACGATCCGTCAATGGTTTAAAACGGTTTAGCGCGCCCGCCGGCCGCCATCCACCGGCCGCGCGACGTCGTGCACATAATTGGCGACAGCGGGGGCGAGGAGCGCCGCACGGAGCACGGAGCGCGGGCGAAATAGCGCGGCACCACCGTGGGCCCACGCCAGGGCGCAAGGCACGCGCTACGTCCTCCTTGCGGCCGTCTCGCCGGCTCAGAACGCCATGCCGCCCTACGGAGTGGCGGTGTTGACAGGATGATATGCTAATATATTAGGGAAGAAAAACGGCCCCCGGATGCCTCCAGGAAAGCCGATGCACTGTCTCGGAGAGGAAGTGAAAGTGGCGACGGCGCGCCGAGCGAGGCGGCAGAAGGGCGTGAAAATCGCCGGCCCAGGCAGAAGCGTGCGAGCGATTCCCGCCTCCGCGCGCATCCATGGCGTGCTGCGCGAGCAGATCGTCGGCATGGACATTCCCCCCGGCGCGCTGCTCCAGGAAAAGCAGATCGCGCTTGCCTGCGGGGTCAGCCGCACGCCGGTGCGCGAGGCGCTGCTGAAGCTGGCAGACGAGCGGTTGGTTGATATCTTTCCGCAGTACGGCACCTTCGTCTCGCGCATCTCCGTTCCCGCCATGCGCGACGCCATGATGATCCGCGAGGCGCTGGAGCGCGCCGCCGTGCGGGCGGCCGCGGCATGCGCCGGCGCAGACGAAATCGCCGTCCTGCGTGGCCTGCTGGTGGAGCAGCATGCGCTGCACGAAGCCGGCCGCCTCGCCGCCTTCCACGCCGCCGACGAAAGCTTCCACCAGACGATTTCGGAAATCGCGGGCCATCCCAATCTGTGGCGCGTGGTGCGGCAGGAAAAGGCCCATGTGGACCGCTGCCGTATCCTCTCCCTGCCCCAGCCGGGGCGCCGGGCCATGGTCTTGTCCGACCACGCCGCCATCATAGACGCCATTGCCTCCGGCGATCCCGACGCGGCGGAGAAGGCGATGCTCGTCCATCTCGGCAAGGTGCTGCCGTCGGTGGCGGCGCTGGTGCAAGCCTATCCCACCTATTTCGAGGAATCGCCGCTTGCCCCGGAGCCGCCGCCCCAGTCGAGCGAACCCGAACCGCAGTTGCATTGCGACCTTCACCCGCCGGAGCCTGCGCCGCGCCGGAGCAAGGCAGCGGCCGCTGCCAGGAAAAGGGCCTCATAGCCCATAAAGTACGCTCCGCTTCACCCAGACCGCGGGTTTCAGAGGTCGTCTTAAGTCCCCGCGCCAGCCTCCGCCGGCCCCTTTCCTCAGGAGCTTTTCATGACAGCGACCCAGCTTGCCCTTCCCGTCTTCCCCGATCTCAAGGGCAAGGCGGTGCTCATCACCGGCGCCAGCACCGGGCTCGGCGCCGCCGCCGCCGAGGGCTTCGGCCGCAGCGGCGCGCGCGTCGCGGTCCATTACAACGCCAGCCGTGATAAGGCCGAACAGGTGGCGGAGCGTGTGCGCGCGGCCGGCGGCGAAGCTGTGCTGGTGGGCGGCGACGTCACCCGCCGCGAGGCGCCCGCCGCCATCCTCGCCGCCACGCTGGAGGCGTTCGGCGGCCTCGACGTGCTGGTGAACAATGCCGGCGGGCTCGTGAAGCGCGTGCCGATCGGCGAATATAGCGATGAGCTTTATGATGCCGTGCTCGATCTCAACGTGCGGCATGTGGTGGCGTTCATGCACCAGGCGGTGCCGCTGATGCTCGCCCAGGGGCGCGGCGGGGCGATCATCAATGTGTCTTCCATCGCCGCGCGCCACGGCGGGGCGGGCGGATCGGTGCTCTATGCGGCGGCCAAAGGCTTCATCTCCACCGCCACCCACGGCTGGGCCAAGGAATTGGCGCAGACCGGCATCCGCGTGAATGCCGTGTCCCCCGGTGTCATCGAGACCCCGTTCCACGACCGCTATTCCACACCGGCGCAGATGAGCGCCATGCAGGCCACCATCCCCATGGGCCGGCTGGGCGTACCGGACGAATGCGTCGGCACCTTCCTCTATCTCGCCTCGGCGGCGGCGAGCGGCTATGTGACCGGGCAGGTGGTGGAGGTGAACGGCGGCCAATACATGCCGTGACGCAGATGGCTGCCGCCCGCGTCCTAACCGGCCGGCAGCAGCCGCGCGGTGCGCAGGGCGGCAAGGTCGCGTGATCCGGTGCAGAAGCAGGCGATGCGCAATTGCGCGATGATCACCTCGAAATGCGCCACCACCGCCTCGCTCGACAATACGGCGGAGGAGAGAACCCCCGCCGCCTGCCCCGCGAGATCCGCGCCAAGGCGGATCGCTTTCGCCACGTCGACGCCGTCCTTCAGCCCGCCCGAGGCGATCAAAGGCACCTGCGGACACGCCGCGCGCACCTCGGCGAGCGCGCGCGCGGTGGGGATGCCCCAGCCGGCGAAGGCGGCAGCCACGGCGCGCTGGGTGCCGGTGCCGCGTTCGCCTTCCACGAGCGCCCAGTTCGTGCCGCCGGCACCCGCGACATCGATCGCGGCCACCCCGTTATCCACAAGCCGGCGGGCGAGATCGGCGGAGATTCCGAAGCCTACTTCCTTCACAATCACGGGAGCCGGCAGGGCACGCGCCAGCACGCCGATCCGCTCCAGCAGCCCGCGCCAATCGCGATCGCCTCCGGTCTGGATCGCCTCCTGCAACGGGTTGAGGTGCAGGATCAGCGCATCCGCCTCGACCATGTCCACAGCCCGTCGCGCCTCGTCGAGCCCGTAGCCGCACGCGAGCTGGGCCGCGCCCAGATTGGCAAACAGGGGAATGTCCGGTGCGATCCGGCGTAGCCCGGAATCGAGCCCGGCCGCCGCCCCGCCCTCCAGCACCACGCGCTGGGAGCCGACGCCGAGGGCGATGCGCAGATGCTGCGCCGCCTCCGCCAGATGGCGATTGATCAGCCCCGCCGCCGCCGGCCCGCCGGTCATCGAAGAAATAAGCAGAGGCGCCGCGAGCGGACGCGAAAGGAACGTCGTTGCGAGATCCACATCGTCCAGATGCAGTTCAGGCAGCGCGCAGTGCTCGAAAACCAGGCTTTCGAAACCGGTTTTTGCACTGGATAAGGCACGCCCGTTCGCCATCACGATGTCTATGTGGTCTTGTTTGCGGCGCTGGATCTCGCTTTCCGCGTTCATCGCGTCAATCTCTTCTGCTTGACAGCAAGCCACCTTCAAGGGTTCTAGGGTCTGATCTAACATCATGCAAGCGCATGGAATCTGCCGAGCCCGCCCCGCAGGGGCCACGCGGGCGGAAGAGCGAGGAAGGGCCGGCCTGATGACCCACGGCAAATCCCGGGACGGCGAAGTGCTGCATGCCGTCGAGGGCGGGTCCGCGACGGCGCTCGCTACCGAGCGTACGCCGGATCTGAGCTA
This sequence comes from Roseixanthobacter finlandensis, assembly GCF_043195105.2. Lineage (NCBI taxonomy): Bacteria > Pseudomonadati > Pseudomonadota > Alphaproteobacteria > Hyphomicrobiales > Xanthobacteraceae > Roseixanthobacter > Roseixanthobacter finlandensis. Next base: position 3,545,029 of record NZ_CM195536.1, read on the forward strand.
TCTGCGTTCGGTGGTGGACCGGCGCCTGGGCTTGCTGCTGCCGACCACGGCCTCCAATCCCGCGACGCTGCACGCCGCCATGCGCCACATCCTGCTGGCGCCGGGCAAGCGGCTGCGTCCGCTGCTCGCCATGTCGGCGGCGCTGCGGCTCGGCGCCGACGAGCATGCGGTCCTCGATTGCGGCTGCGCGCTGGAGATGATCCATGCCGCGTCCCTCATCATCGACGATCTGCCCTGCATGGACGACGCGAAGCTGCGGCGGAACCAGCCGGCGACCCATGTGCAATTCGGCGAGGACGTGGCGGTGCTGGCCGCGATCTCCCTGCTGACCCGCGCCTATGGCGTGGTCGCCGCCTCTACCGCCGTGCCCGCGCCGGCACGGGTGGAGATCCTCGCCATCTACACCAATGCGGTCGGCTCCCTCGGCCTGTGCGGCGGGCAGTTCGACGATCTGCGCCCGGTGCCGGGGCGCAGCCTTGCCGCCACCGAGGATGTCAACCGCCGCAAGACCGGCCTGCTGTTCACCTCCGCCGTGGAGGCCGCCAGCCTTGTGCATGAGGCGAGCGCGGACGACCGGGAAGCACTGCGCGATTTCGCCAATCACGTGGGCCGCGCGTACCAGATCCTCGACGATCTGCTGGATGTGCAATCCACCGCCGCCGCGCTCGGCAAGGATGTCGGCAAGGACGAAGGCAAGGCCACCGTCGTCGCCTCGCTCGGCGCCTCGCGCGCGGTAGGTCTGCTGGACAGCCATCTGCGCGGCGCGGCGGACGCCTCCGACCGCATGTCCCGCCGCAGCGAGGGCGCCGACCCGCTGCGCGACTTCCTGCGCCATGCCTTCGGCGGCCTGCCCGGCGTCACTTTGCCGTGACCTTCCCCGCCCTGTCACGGCTGGCCGCCCGCCCCGCCCCGGCGGCCGCGCACAGGACACCGGTGCTGGAGATGGCCCATGTGAGTGCCAGCTATGGCACCCGCGCGGTATTGCACGACGCCTCGCTCGCGGTTTCGGCGGGCGAGATCACGGTTCTGCTCGGACCCAACGGTGCCGGCAAGACGACCCTGATCCGCGCCGTCTGCGGGCGCCTGCGGCCCGATCACGGAACCGTCCGCGTGAAGGGACATGCCGCCCATCTGAGCGAGGCGCGCCGGCGCATCGGCCTGGTGCCACAGGAACTGGCGCTTTATCCGAGCCTCACGGTGCGGGAAAATCTCGACATCTTCGCGCGCCTCGCCGGCATGCCGCGCGCCGAGATCGCCGGGCGGGTCGGCGCCGTGATGGAAGCCGCCGGCGTCGCCGCGCGGGCGAACGAGCGCATCGACCGCCTGTCCGGAGGCTGGAAGCGCCGAGCCAATATCGCCGCAGCTTTGGTGGGCGAACCGGCCCTGCTGGTGCTGGACGAGCCGACGGTGGGCGTCGACCGCGCAGCGCTCGCGGGCTTCGCCGATCTTCTGCGCGCGCTCGCGGCCGGCGGCCTCGCGGTGCTGATCGTGACACACGACCTGGAGCAGGCGGCGGCGGTGGCGGACCGTGTCGCGATTCTCGTCAACGGCCATGTGGCGCTGGAGGGGCCGATGCACGAGCTCGTGGCGCGGCGCTTCGGCGGGGCGCGGCGGGTGGAACTGCGCTGGTCGCACCCGCCCGACGGCGACACCCGCGCCCATCTCGTGTCCCTCGCCCTCCAGAGCGATCCGACCGGCACCACCTACACCGGCGGCCTTGCGGCGGGCACGGGGGCGCTCGCTGATCTTCTGCTCACCCTCGAGCAGCGCCATGTGATGCCGCGCGAAGTCTCCGTGCGCGAGCCCGACCTTGCCGCGCTTTATGCCGACGTGCTGGCCGAGGCGGCGCGATGATCGGCGCGATCATGAAGGCCATGGGCCTCACCTTGTTGCGCGACAAGGGCGCGCTGGTGATGACCTTCCTCCTGCCACCGCTGATGTTCCTGGTGTTCGCGGCGGTTTTCACCGGGGTGAGCGGCGATGACGCGCCGGTGAAGGCCGCGCTCGCCGATGCCTCCGGCAGCAAAGGCGGCCATGCGCTGTTTTTGGCCCTGCACAATGCCCCGCTGGTGCAGGCGGTCCCGGTCAGGGACGAGGCCGCCGTGCGCGACGCGGTGCGCTCCGGCGCCGCCGATGCCGGGCTGGTGATCGCCTCCGATCCGTCGGCGGGCGGCAATGCGGCGCCGCTCCTGATCCTCGCCGATCCCGGCCGGGCGGCGGCGGCGGGATTGCTGATGGCCCATGTGCAGGAAGTGATTTCCGAGCGCCTGCCGCAGATTGGGCTGCAGCGGCTCGGGGCGCAGATGCAGTCCATCGTCGGCAGCTTCACCCCCGAGCAGACCGAACAATTCGATCTTGCCCTGCAAGCAAGCGCGGAAAGCGTGGCCAAGGGCGAAAAGCCGCGCGGCGGCGACTTTTTCGCCCGCCAGACGGTGGATTCGCTGAAAGCCCTGCCCACCGTCACCTATTATGCCGGCGCCATCGCCGTGCTGTTCCTGCTCTTCTCCTCGGTACAGGGGGCGGCCTCCCTGGTGGAAGAGCGGCGTTCCGGCATCTTCGACCGCATCATCATGATGCCCGGCGGAACATGCGTGATGGTGCTCGGCAAGTTCGCCTTCATCACCCTGCAAGGGGTGGTGCAGGTGGCGCTTCTGTTCGCCGTCGCTGGACTGGTCTATGGGGTGGCGGTGCTGCCGCATTTCGGCACCTGGCTCGCCACCACGGTCGCCGCGGCGGCGGCCACCGCCAGCCTCGCCCTGGCCTTGGCCTCGGCGGCGCGCACGCGTCAGCAGGCACAGACTCTCTCCACTTTCGCGGTGCTGATGCTCTCCGCCATCGGGGGCAGCATGGTGCCGCGCTTCCTCATGCCCGCATGGCTGCAAAACGTCGGCTGGATCACCCCCAATGCCTGGGTGATCGAGGCCTATCAGGCCAGCCTTTGGCGGGGCGCCGCATTCGGCGAACTGGCGCCTGCGCTTTTCGTTCTTATTTGTTATGCTGGCGTCGGGCTTCTGGCCAGCATGGTGCTTGCGCGGCGCGATGTGCGGCTTGGCTGAAGCATCGTGCGCGGCGGCCGCGCGGCAAGGCGAGCCCAAAGGCCGGGCTTGAGAGTGAACCTTGAGGCAGAACAAGGCACGCGGGTCCGCATTTTGCTCGCATGCATGGGGCATTTTTTGCGCCCGCAGTTCCGGAATCCTGCTGGAGCCGGAAACCGGCCTCCAGCATCCGGGGCGGGCGTCCTGAACCTGAGTTTGAACCATGACCATTGCCTTGAATACGCTGATCGTCCTCGTCACCGTCGCCATCATGGAAGGTGTCGCCTGGGCGGCGCACAAATACATCATGCACGGCTGGGGCTGGGGCTGGCATCGCTCCCACCACGAGCCGCACGAGGATGTGTTCGAGCGCAATGACCTCTATGCCGTCGTGTTCGCTTTGCTCGCCATCGGCCTGATCATCTATGGATCGAACGGGTTCGGCCCACTCTATTGGGTGGGCGTGGGCATGACGGTCTACGGCTTCCTGTATTTCTTCGTGCATGACGGACTGACCCACCAGCGCTGGCCGTTCCGCTATGTGCCGCGCAACGGCTATCTCAAGCGCCTCGTGCAGGCGCATCGGCTGCACCATGCGGTGGACGGCAAGGAGGGCTGCGTTTCCTTCGGCTTCCTCTATGCCCAGCCGGTGCAGAAGCTGCGCGACCAATTGCGCGAAACCCATGGCGGTTCGCTCAAAAACCTGGACACCCGTTCGTGAGTCTCGCGCGTTCGGGGCAGGCGGGCGAAAAATCACGCCGTCCGCGCGCGCCCAGCGCGGCGGCGGTGGAGATGAAGCGCGCCTATGCCCGCCAGGGCGCCATCGGCCTTGGCCTCGCCGCGCTGGTCATGGGCGGCTGGCTGGCCGGGCACATCTTCGGGGTGTTTTTCCTGCGCCTCGCGCCGCCGGACATCTTCGCCGCGCCGGTGGTGATCGCGCTCCAGACCTGGCTTGACGTGGGCCTGTTCATCATCGCGCACGATTGCATGCACGGTTCGCTGGCGCCGTTCCGGCCGAAGATCAACCTCTGGGTGGGGCGGATCGCGCTCGGCCTCTATGCGGCCTTCAGCTATGATCGCCTCCTGCCGAAGCACCATGACCACCACCGGCATTCCGGCACGCCAGACGATCCCGATTTCGACGCCGACCATCCCGACCATTTCTGGCCCTGGTTCGCGCGCTTCATGCGCACCTATTTCGGCTGGCGCGAATTCGCCATCCTCACCGTGGTGCTGGCGGTCTATATCCTGATCATCGGCGCGCCGGTTGTGAACGTGCTGCTGTTCTGGGCGCTGCCGGCACTGCTCTCGGCGCTGCAATTGTTCTATTTCGGCACCTATCTGCCGCATCGCCACGGCGAGCCGGGCTTCGCCGACACCCACAATGCCCGCAGCAATGAATTCGGCTATGCGCTGTCGCTGCTGACCTGCTTCCATTTCGGCTATCACCACGAGCACCATGAGGCGCCCTACGTGCCGTGGTGGCGGCTGCCGAAATATCGGCGGGAGAATACAGCGGGACGCGGCTGAGCGTTTCGCCCGGCGCTCTCCCTATCTCCGGCCCACCGCCGACACGATCAGCTCCGCCGCCTCGCTCACCCCGCCGCTGGCGGTGATCTCGCTTTGGATGCGCCGTGCGGCGATGGCATAGGCGGGGTCGGACAGCACGAGGCCGAGCGCCTCTTCCACCCGCCGCGCCGATGCCTTCTTCGCCGGGAAAATGCGCGCGACGCCGCTATAGAGCAGGCGCGCGGAGATGCCCGGCTGCTCGAACGCGATGGGCATGGCCACCAGGGGCACGCCCAGGCTCAGCGCATCCATCACCGTGTTAAAGCCGGCATGGATCACCGCCGCTTTGCAATGGGCGAGCACCTGGCGCTGCGGCACGAAGGCCCGCACGACGGGATCGCCCGGCAGCGCCCGCGCCGCCTCTTCGCTCAAGAGCCCGCCATGGGCGAGCACAAGCCGCACGTTCAGCTTCTGCGCCGCCCGCGCCACCGCCTGGAACAGATCCGCCCGCGCGCCCTGCAAGGTGCCGAGCGAGCAGAACACCAGCGGGCGCCCGTCGCCATGCACGTCGAAATCGAGCGTCGCCTCGGCTTCCGGCGTGCGGAACGGGCCACAATAATGGAACGCGGCCGGCAGTTCGCTGCGCGGGAAATCCAGCCCCGCCACGCATTGCGCCGCTTGCAGGAGGGGCGAAAAGCCCTGGTCCGCCAGCGGATCCAGTCCGAAGGCTTTGGCGTGCCGCGCCACCACCTTGGCCATGGGCTTCATGAGGAAATCGGTGACGCGCCAGCCGCCCTCGTTCCACCAGCGGCCCTTCTCGGTGGGATCGTACGGCCAGTCCACGAATGGCGGCGGAACGCCAATCTCGCGATTGAGCGGCAGCGCGGTGGCGGTCGAGACGAACGGCAGCTTGAGATGCCGCGCCACCAGGGCGCCGGCGGCCTCCGTCTGATCGGCGATCACCGCATCTATGCGCTCGGCGCGAAACGCGTCCGGAAGGTCGCGGCAAAGCATGTCGGTGATTTCAGCCGTGTCGCGGATCACGGCCAGGAGGCCGAGCGGCCCGGTGGGATTGGCGAGCTTGTGAAGATGGGCCTTCAGCGCGCCTGCGGGATGGCTGGAAAGCCCCACGGCGCGGAACCCGACCGGCGCGCCGCGCACCATCTCCGCCGCATCCGCCATATGGAAGAATGTGACGCGATGGCCACGCGCCACCAGATCGCGCGACAGCGCCATCAGCGGGTTGAAATGCCCGGAGAGCGGCGGGGCGACGACGGCGAAATGCAGGGAGGTCATGCCGGGCGGGTCCACAGCGTCTTCGGGCGGGAAACCTCGGCGGAGGCGAGGCGCGAGAACGCCGCCTGCACCGCGCCCGCAGCGGCAAAGCCGATTTTCTCGCCCTTGGTGGTGGAGCGCCGCTCATCCCAGGCATAAGGACCTGCCGCGCGCACCTTGGTGCCGATGGCGCGATATACCGCCCGTGCGGTCGTGATCGCGCAGGCCGAGCGGAACGGCAGCGCCCGCACGCCGATCAGGGCGGACTCATAATAAGGCTCGGCGAGATCCAGCAGCCGCGCCACCACGTCCGCCACCTTCTGCCGGTTCTCAGGCAAGGCGACTTCGCCCGGCTCCACGCCGCCGGCGCGCAGCCAGTCGGCCGGCAGATAGACCCGGCCGATGCCGGCATCCTCCACCACATCGCGGGAAATATTGGTGAGCTGGAAGGCGAGGCCGAGATCGCAGGCCCGGTGGAGCACCTCGTCGTCGCGTGCGCCCATGATCAGCGCCATCATCACGCCGACCACGCCCGCCACATGGTAGCAATAGGAGAGCGTGTCCTCGATCGTCTCATATTTGCGGTCCTCCACATCCATGCGGAAGCCCTCCAGCAAATCGAGGGGATAGCGCTCGGGAATATCGTTGCGGCGGATCACCTCGGCGAAGGCGGCGAAGGCGGGATGCGCGCTCGGCAGGCCGCGATAGGCGCGGTGGGTCTCTTCATAGAGCCCGTCCAGGCGCGCCTGTGCGCTCTCGCTCGGAGCGACCCGGCCGTGGCCCAGCTCCTGCCCGTCCACCACATCGTCGCAATGGCGGCACCAGGCGTAAAGCATCACGGCGTCCGCCCGGGTGCGCGGATCGAACAGCTTGGCCGCCGCCGCGAAGCTCTTCGAGCCCTTGGCGATGGCCGCTTCGCTCGCGGTGAGAACCTCGCTCACGCCCGGCCCTCCTTCGCGGAACCGGTCCGTTCCACGGCGATGGCGGGAAAGTCGGCGATGATCAGGCCGGCTGTAGCCTTGGCCGAGCCGACCACGCCCGGCACCCCCGCCCCCGGATGGGTTCCGGCGCCGACGATGTAGAGATTGGGGATCTTGTCGTCGCGATTGTGCGGCCGGAACCAGGCCGATTGCGTCAACAACGGTTCCACCGAGAAGGCAGAACCCATGTGCGCGTTCAACTCGTCGCGAAAACCGAAGGGGGTGAGGATGCGGCTCGTCACCAGATCCGCCTTCAGTCCCGGCAGCAGGCGGGCTTCCAGATAATCGAGGATGCGGTCGCGATATTTCGGCCCTTCCACATCCCAGTCGATATCCGCCTTGCCGAGATGGGGCACGGGAGAGAGCACATAGAAGCCGGTGCAGCCCTCCGGCGCGAGGCTCGGATCGGTGACGGTGGGGGCGTGCAGATAAAGCGAGAAATCCTCCGGCAACGCGGGGCCGGCGAAAATCTCGTCGATCAGTTCGCGATAGCGCGGCCCGAACAGCACGGTGTGATGCTGGAGATGGTCATAGGTGCGCTTCGTGCCGAAATAGATCACGAACAGCGACATGGAATGGCGCATCTTGCCAAGCCGCTTGCCCTCGGCCTTGCCGCGCGGGGTATTGCGCAGCAGCTTGGCATAGGTGTGCACCACGTCCGCATTGGAGGCGACGAGGTCGAATTTCGTCACGCTGCCGTCGGCCATGCGCACGCCGGTGGCGCGGCCATTCTCCACCACGATTTCGTCCACCGGCGCGGAGAGCTTCACCGTGCCGCCGAGATCCTCGAACAGGCGCACCAGGCCGCCCACCAGCGCGCCGGTGCCGCCGCGCGGGAAGAAAACGCCCCATTTGCGCTCCAGCGCATGGATCAGCGCATAGATCGAGGAGGTGGCGAACGGATTGCCGCCCACCAGCAGCGAATGGAACGAGAACGCCTCGCGCAGGTGCTCGTCCTTGATGAAGCGCGCCACCATGGCATAGACGCTCTTCCACGCCTCAAGCCGCATGAGCTGGGGCGCGGCGCGGATCATGTCCTTGAACGAGAGGAAGGGCACGGCGCCGAGCTTGATGTAGCCCTCTTCAAACACCGCCTTGGAATAGGCGAGGAAGCGCCGGTAGCCCTCCACGTCCACGGGTGAGCGGGCGGCGATCTGCCGGTCGAGCCCTTCCTGGTCGTTCACATAGTCGAACTGGGTGCCGTCGTTCCACAGCAGGCGGTAGAAGGGCGAGATGGAGATCAGCTCCACATAGTCGGAGAGCTTGCGTCCCGCGATCGCGAACAGCTCCTCGAGTGCGCTCGGGTCGGTGATAACGGTCGGCCCGCCATCGAAGGTAAAGCCCTGGTCCTCGTAGACGTAGGCGCGGCCGCCGGGCTTGTCGCGCTTCTCATAGACCGTGACGTCGAAGCCCGCCGCCTGAAGACGGATCGCCAGCGAGAGGCCGCCGAAGCCGGAGCCGATCACCGCTGCCTTACGGTGGCCGTTGGGGTGCGTCTTCGTCAGCATCATGGCATGCGGGACCCGTGTTTCACGTCGCCGATCTCATTCGGCCGGCATTCCGGCTGCTGCGATACAGCATCTTGTTGGTAAATGCATATTGCCCCTTGGGGGATGACATTTCGGCGAGCGGCAGCGTCACAAGGTCCCGCCGCCGCGCGCCGCCCGATCAGGCGCGTTCCGGCAGGCAGCGCAGCGCCGCGCCTATGGGCACGGGCGGGCGCCCGGTGAGGATGCGGGCCTTGTCCGCCAGCCTCGGGCGCCCGGCATAAAAACGCGCGATGAGGGGTTCCGGAAGGCCATAGAAACGCTGAAGAATGGTGTAGCGCTGGTCGGGTGCGGCGGCGCGGAACAGCATGCGGTTGAGCAGGCGAAAGAAGCCGCGCCGGTCCCACGTGGCGAGCGCGTGCCGCTTGACCAGATCCGCCAGCGCCGCCCCCGACAGGTCGCGGCTGCCGGCGACGAGGTCCGCAAGCGCCATGGCATCCGGCAGCGAATAGCCGGTGGTGGGGTGAAACAGGGCCGCGCGCAGGCCGGAGCGCACCACCCCTGCCGGCCCCGCACGCCAGAAGGCCTCAAGATCGCCGCCGAGCGCGATGGGAAGGACGCCCTCCTCCGCGCGCAAAACCTCTTCCACCTGCCATCCCTGGGCGCGCGCATAAGCCAGGATGCGCGCGCGCAGCGCGCCGCCGTCGAGCGCCGGCCCATCGGCATAATAGGTGTCCTCGATCAGCACCGTATCGGCGGTGAAGGGCAGCAGATAGACGAAGCGATAGCCGTCGAGCTGGGATACGGTGGCATCCATGATCACCGGCCCGCTCAGCCCGTGCGGCGCGGCGAGCCGCACTTCCAGGCCGAGAAACTTCTGATAGCCGAGCATCAGGCCCGGACTTTCGCCCGGCCCGCGCCCGTCCACCACCGTGAGGGCGGCGATCGTCTCGCCGCCCTCCAGCACCACGCGGTCGGCATGGAGTTCGACGACCCGCGTATTCGTGCGCAAGGCCGGACCAAGTCTCTCCCGCGCCACTTCGGCCAGGCGGTGGGAGGCGATGGAGGCATAGCCGCCCTCAAGCACCCGGCGTCGCGCGGGAAAGCGCACGCTATGCCCCTGCCAGCGCGCAATGATCATGGGATCGAGAAAATCCAGCTGCGCGGGCGTCACGTCGGACGGGTGGAACGACCAGGTGTGATTGCCGCCAATGTCCGGTCCCGCCTCCAATACGGCCAGCTCCAGATCCGGCCGCGCCTGCTTCAGCCGCAGGGCGAGCAGCACATTGGCGAGCCCGCCGCCCACCAGCACCATATCCATCGCCGGCCTATCTCCCGCGTCTTGCACCGGACCATGGCTCTCACGCCCGCGTGGCGGATACAAGACCGCACGCGCCGAACGCAACGAAGCGCGGTGCCCCGACAGATTGACCCCGGTCATTCCGGAACCCGGCGGCCCGCCATACATTGGTTCTCGGGGCAGGCAGGAGAGCGGCCATGGTTCAGGTTGTGGGCATCGACCATCTGGTGGTCCGCGTCAGCGATTACGAAAAATCGAAGGCCTTCTACGGCCGCCTGTTCGCATTTCTCGGCTTCGAGGTGCTGGGCGATTATGGCGACATGATCGGCTGGACCAACGGCAAGACCCGCTATTGGATCGGGCCGTGCGATGAAGAAGGCCGAAAGCACAAATATCGCATCGGCGACGTGGGCTTCCACCATTATGCGTTCGAACTGCGCAGCCGCCAGGATGTGGATGATCTCCAAGCCTTCCTGAAGCAGGAGAAGGTGGAAATCGTCGATCCCGCGAGCGAATATTACGAGGATTATTACGCCGTCTTCTTCCTCGACCCCGACGGCATGAAGCTAGAGGGGATGAAATACGGCGAGAAGACCGCCGAAAAAGCGAAGAAGTCGAAAAAGAAGAGCGAGAAGAAAACCGAGGGCAAAGCGAAATAGCGCCCTCAGCCGTGCTCATCCCGCCGAACTGGGCGCGACGGCCTCAGCCTCCCGGCGCCCAGATCCTATAGAGCGACCGCGCGAGGCTATCGAGGGCGAAGCCGAGGATGCCGATCAGCAGCACGGTCGCCATCAGTTCGGAATAGGCGAGCCGGTCGCGCGTATCGAGGATGAAATAGCCGAGCCCGGCCGAAACCCCGAGCATCTCGCACGGCACAAGCACGATCCACAAAATGCCGATGGCAAGCCGCACCCCGGTCAGCACATGGCCGAGCACGCCCGGCACCACCACCCGCCACAAGGTCTCCAGTGGCGTCGCGGCAAGGCTGCGCGAAAGCTGAAGCCAGCGCGGATCAAGCGCGCGCACGCCCGCGGCAGTGCTCAGCAGGATCGGCCACACGGCGGCGAAGGTGAGCAGGAAATAGATCGGCTTGTCGCCCACCCCGAACACCATCACCGCGATCGGCATCCAGGATAGCGGCGAGATCATGCGCAGGAATTGGAACGCCGGGCTGGTCGCCGCCTCCACCACCTGGAAACTGCCCACCGCCAACCCCAGCGGCACGCCGATCAGCAGGGCAAAGCCGAGGCCGACGAAGATGCGTTGCAAGCTCATCACCACGTGCAGCGGCAAATCGGAATGCAGCAGCAGGTCGAACAGCGCCGGCACGGCGGTGAGCGGCGAGAAGCGGGCCAGGAACGAGCCCTTCTGCGCCAGCACGTCGGTGCCGATCCACCACAGGATGAACACCAGCGCCAACCCGCCGAGGCCGAGTGCCAGCCGCACCGCGAACGCGCGCCCGACCGTGGCTCGACCGGATGTAGACACGACCGCGGCGGCAGGCCCAAGCGCAACGGTTGGTGTGGTCTGCTGGTGCGTCATGCTCGGCTTATACCCTAGGAAAAATCATCGACGAAGGTTTCAACACCCCGCTCGCGCCCCTCACCCCAGCCCTCTCCCCGACGGGGAGAGGGGGAACTTTTGCTCCTCACCCAATCAGGGCATCGGCCGGCAAGTTCGCCACCCCGCCCCACCTCTCCCCCACGGGGAGAGGTCGACCGCGCAGCGGGCGGGTGAGGGGTGAGACCACTCACGCCCCCCTCACCCCAGCCCTCTCCCCGACGGGGAGAGGGGGATCAAACCACGATCACTTCCTGGCGCTCAAAGCTGTCGGGCACACCGAAGGCCTTCAGCCCGCCGGCGGCCAGCACCGCCTTCTTCACGAACCGGTCGTCCACTAGGTCCTTGGCCGCGAAGGCGGGATCCAGCGTATCGAGGAAGGCATGGTCGCCTTCGATCAGCGTGCCCTTCAGGCGCCGCACCAGCTCTTCCGTGTAGCTGGCATAGGGATAGGGCTGGAAATCGATGCGATTCTCGCGCCAGTCGGGATGTCGGATGGCCCCCGATGCCACATAGGCCGCCACATCCTCCGGCGCGGGGGCGAGCACCTTGTTCAGCACGGCCTGGGTGTGGGGCGTATATTTGTTCGGCCCGTCCTTGGAGAGCAGGAAGGCGGTCTCGGCCCGGTGCTCGCGGGTCCACACCTGCGCCTTCACCATGGCGTTCACCACCTTCTGCGACCATTCGGGCCGCTCGGTCAGGTCGCGCTCATGCATGAACACCACGCAGCAGGCATGGTCCTTCCACACGTCGCCGGTGAAGCGCAGCACCTTGCCGATGCCCTGCAATTCCGCCGCCGCATTGAACGGCTCGGCGACGATATAGCCGGCCACCTGCTTGGTGGCGAGCGCAGGCACCATGTCGGACGGCGCCATGATGACGAGATTCACCTCATTGGCGGCGGGCGTACCGGTGCGCTTGCGAACCGGGGTAAGCCCGTTTTCCTTCAGCAGGGCCTGGAGCACCACATTGTGGATCGAATACCAGAACGGGATCGCCACCGTCTTGCCGCCGAGCTCCTTCACGGAATTGATCTCGGGCAGCACGGTGAGGCCGGAGCCGGCCATGTGGTTCCACGCCACCACCTTGGCCGGCGCCTTGGAGCCGAAGCGCGCCCACACGGTGATGGGCGAGAGCAGGTGCACCACGTTGACCTGGCCGGAGATGAAGGCCTCCACGATCTGCGCCCAGGAGCGCAACAGCACCGGCTTTTCCGCCTTAATGCCTTCGGCTTCGAAATAGCCGTTCGCGTGCGCCACCAGCAGCGGCGTGGCGTCGGTGATGGGCAGGTAGCCGATGCGCACCGGGGCGTCCGGCTCCTGGGCGCGGGCCTGATAGGCGTTCAGCAGCGGCAGCGCGCCCGAGGCGGTGAGCAGCGCCGAGAGCTTCATGATGTCGCGACGGGAGAAGAAATCATGCGTGGGCATGGCTGACGTCCGAATTCTGGCGGCGAACCGCGTTGCGGAGGGTCGTGAGGATTTCGATGCGCAAAGTGCCGAGTTCCTCCACCGCATCGTCGCGGGGGAACGGCAGGGCAATCGTCCATTGGCCGATCTGCCGCGCCGGTGCGCCGCCGAGCAGCACGATGCGATCGGAGAGCAACAGGGCCTCGTCGATGTCGTGGGTGATGAGCACGGCGGCGGTGCCGGTATCCGCCACCACCTTCAGAAGCAAGGTCTGCATCTCGGCGCGGGTCACCTCGTCGAGCGCGCCGAACGGCTCGTCGAGCAGCAGCACCTTGGGCCTGCGGGCGAGGCAGCGGGCGAGGGCCGCGCGCTGCGCCATGCCGCCGGAGAGCGCGGCGGGATGCTGGCGCCGGGCATGGGAAAGTCCCACCTCGGCGATGGCGTCGTTGACCCGCGCCTCCCGCTCGGCACGGGATAAGTGCGGCTGGTGCTTGAAGTCGAGGCCGAAGGCGACGTTCTTTTCCAGCGTCAGCCAGGGCAGCAGGCTCGGGTCCTGGAACGCCACGGCAACGCGCGGATGCACGCCACGCAGGGGCGCCCCGTCCATCAGCACGGTACCGGACGTCGGCGCCTGGAGCCCGCCCAACACGCGCAGAAGGCTGGATTTGCCGACCCCGCTCGGGCCGAGAATGGTCACCACCTCGCCGGGCGCGAGCGCGAGATCGAAGCCGGACAGCACGTTCTGCGCGGCGCCGGGATAGCGCAGGACAATACCGCGTGCCTGGAGGACGGGCGCGAGCGTGCTCATACCGCCTGCCCGCTCCCCGGCGTGGCCTGCGCAGCGTGATCGGCCAGCGCCGCCTTGAGCTGCACGAGGCTCGGCGTGATGACTGGCAGGAAGGCGGCCTCGCGCCAGCGTCGGGCAAAGTCGCGCCCCGACGCGGCGAGATAGGCCCGCCCGCCGCTGGCCTGCAATTCCAGTCCAACCGCGGCATTGGCCAGTTCCGCCAGGGCGATGCGGATCTTGAACAAGGGCGCGGCCGTGTCCGCGAAAGTGCCGCTGGCGAGCCCCTCGAACAGGGCGTTCTCCTGGGCGTCGACGGCGGCGGAGAGCTCGGCGATGGACCCGCTCAGAACGTGGCGGCCGGCATCGGCGATATGGCCGCCAGCCTCCTTCAGCGCCCGCCGCGCAAGGCCGATGGACATGCCGATCTGCAGTCCGAGAAAAGCGGGGCGCACCCGCGGCAGCCAGGCGCGGGCGTCGGGATGAAGGATGTCCGCCTCGGTGATAGCCACGTTCGACAGCGTCACGGCGGCGGTATTTGTACCGCGCAGCGCGATCAGATCGAGATCGGCCGAGCGCTCCAGCCCTGCCGCATCCGCGCAAAGGCTGGCGACGAACGGCGCGCCGCCCTCTTCGGAGGCGACGGCGGCGGCGACGTGAAATCCCTCTGGCCGCAGGTTCGTGACCCAGGGCAGCTTGCCGTCAAGCAAAAGACCCGCGCCAGCCTTGCGGGCGCTCACCTGGAGGCCCTCCAGGCCGGCGAGGAACTTCATGGCATTGGAAAGACCGGTGGCACCCGCCACCTCGCCAGCCAGCAGCGGGCCAATCAGCCGTTCGCGCAGGGCCGCGTTGGGGCTCTGGAGCAGATATTCGATATAGGTGCGATGGCCCCAGAGCACGAATCCGGCGGCCAGCGAACGGGCCGAAACCTCGGCAATGGCGCGCACGCCGTCCACCACCGATCCGCCGCCGCCACCCAGAGCCTGCGGTACCCCCGCGCCGGCGACGCCCGAGACGGCAAGGGCTGGAAGCAGCAGCGCCTCGTCGGCATATCCCGTGTCCAGATCCTCGGCCGCTGCATCCAGCCAGGACAAGAAAGAGGCTGCATGCGTGGCTGTACCGTATGACATGGCAGAAATCTTCTCGCTTCGTTCAAGCTGTCCGCGCCCCATCATGCCGGAGGCGGGGCGGCCCGCGAAGGCCCATCGCACCATAGGAGATCGGCACGCGCGGTACGACAGGGATATGCCGGAAGTCGATATCACGCAAGATGACTGGATTGTTGCGTATTGCACGTCACTAAATGTGTTTTAAACGAAACATTAACTCTTTTTCAAAACCGATTGAAAATGCGCGAGAAAATAAAAAAACCCGCCCTCTTGGGGCGGGTTCCATGTCTAGTTCAAATCCGGGTCAGCGCTGACCACCCTTGTGTCCAGTCTCGGACGCGCGCTTGGGATCATCGGCGAAATTGCCGCCGCGTTGATGATCGCCCTGCTGGCGACCGTCAGAGCCGCCGCCGGACTGGCTCTGCTGGCGGTGCTCGCCGCCCTTATGTCCGGCTTCGGCCGCGCGCTGCGGATCATTGGCGAAGTTGCCGGGACTGTTCTGCCCGCCCTTCTTGCCTGCTTCCGAAGCCTTTTGAGGATCATTGGCGAAGTTTCCCGAACCGCCACGCATATCGTTGGCCATGGTTCTCTCCTGTTGCTATGCCAATTTTCAGCCCCCGGATTTCAACGCCTCACCAGGACGGCTGTTCCCGGCTAAAGTTCGCTCCGGCCCAAACGCTCCCATCCCGGCCGCAAAAGCGACCCGCCCAGTTCAGGCGGAAAGGCCAATGGTCGCCGGCTGGCGATAGGCCATCACGGCCGGCACCATGGCGGCGAGGGCCGCGACCCCCAGCATCAGGGCGAGGAACGCCAGATCCTCGGGCGCAAACGCAACCGGCAGAACGATTCCGCTCTGCCGCGTGAGCTGGGCCGCCACCATCCGCGCGACAAGGAAGCCGAGTCCTGCCCCGAGCATCGCCCCCACGCCCACCAGGGCCATAACCTCGCTCCAGACCAGGGCGAAAATGGCCCGCCGTGGCGCGCCGAGCGCTCGCAGTGCCGCGATCTGCGCGCGCCGTTGCGCAAGATGGACCGCGCTGACCAACATCACCGCGACGATCACCAGCGCCTGCGCGCCGAGCGCGATGCCGCCTAGCAGCAGCCGCGCGTCCCCGAGGGTTCCGTAAAGTCGTACCAGCACTTCGGCGGGAAAGACGGCGAGCGTCGGCGGCTTGCGATATTGCGCGCGCAGCCGATAGGCATCGGCAATGGTCCGCGCCTTCACGATCACCGCCGGCACCCCGGGCGTCGCCTGCGGCCAAGGTGAACCGAGATGGTCAGAACCGCCCTCAAGGCCATGGGCGTGCTCCCCTTCTCCCTCCACGCGGCGCGGCCAGGCATGCGCATCGCCCATGCCGTGCAGGCGCCAGACCGCCTCGATGGGCACCAGGATCGCGCGATCCCATGGCGTGCCGGTCGGCCCCATGCGGCCCACCACCCGGTAGGCGATTTCCGAATGGGTGTGCCCGCCCTCCCCCGGCAGGCCGTGCATGGGCTTTATGATGCCGCCGAGCGCCAACGGCACGCGCGCGCCGACCACCGCCTCGTCCAGCGCGTCGAACACCCGCCCCTCGCTTAGGGCTCCGCCGCCGGCTTCCCGCGCGAAGGCGGCGATGGTGCCGACGATGGGCAGGCCCTCGAAACTGTCGCCGAACCCGACCGGAGCTGCATAAGCGACGCGCGGATCCTCGGCGAGCGCCTTCAGCACGCTCCCGTCCATGAGCGGCAAGGGTGCGGCTTGCAGGAACACGGAAGACAGAACCAGCTGCGTCTCGCTGCCCGCCGCGCCGACCACGATGTCGAACCGGTCGGCGGCGCGCGCCGAACCGAGGCGGAGCGCGCGCTCCTGCAATTGCACGGCGATGCCCAAGGCGGTGGCGAGCGCGATCAGCAGCACGATGGCGAGCGCGCCCAGCCACAAGCGACGCAGATCGGCGAGGAGGAAACCGAGCGGGATCATTCCGCCGCCTCCGCCGGACCATCCGCGCGAACCACGGGCTCGTCGGCGACGATGCGGCCGTCCACCAAGGTGAGGTGTCGCGCCATGCGCGCCACCAGGCGGGCATCGTGCGTCACCACGATCAAGGTCGCCTGCTGCTCCTGCGCCAGCGCGCAGAGCAGGCCCGCCACCGCATCTCCCGCTTCGGCATCGAGGCTGGCCGTGGGCTCGTCCGCCACCAGCACGTCGGGGCGCATGAGCACCGCCCGTGCCACCGCCACCCGCTGCATTTCCCCGCGCGACAGCGTTTCCACCTTCTGACGGGGCCGGCGCACGCCAACCCGCTCCAGCAAAGCGAGCGCGCGCGCCTTCAGCTCCGGATCCAGCCGCAGGCTCCAGAAGCGGGCCGGCAGAAGCACGTTGTCCAAAGCGCTGAGGCCCGCGAACAAATGAAAATTCTGCATGACCAGGCCCACATGGGCGGCGCGGAAACGGTCCCGCCGGCCCTCGCCGAGGCTGGCGAGATCAGTCTCGCCCCATGCGATGCGGCCGCTGTCGGGACGGGTGAGGCCGACGATGAGATGGATCAGCGTGGTTTTCCCCGCGCCCGAGGGTCCGGTGACCGCCAGGCGGGTGCCCGCGGCAACGTGCAAGGCCGGAATGTCCAGCGCGGGTGCCGCAAGGCCGGGAAAGGAGACGCGGACCGCCTCCAAGGAAAGGTCGGGCATGGTCATACCGGCCGGAAGCGCGCGTCGTTCAGGCGCAACTGGCTGACGAACCCGGTCTCGGGATCGATCCAGGACCCGACGTCCAGCGTGCCGGAAACCTCGATCGGCGCGTTATACTGAACGAAGGCCTGCCGGTCGCGCAGATAGATCACGACGATATCGTCCGGCCAGTCGGAATCGGACGAGCAGAAGGGGCAGATGGACATGGGGATCTTGGTGAGGACGAAGAATTTCGCCTCGGCCTTCAGCGGCGGCGCCATATAGCCCCGCATGGTCACCACCTTGCCCTTGGCCTGCTTCACCTTTTCGGAGAATTCGAGCCCCAGCACCGTGATCTTGGCGTAAAGCTCGTCGAAATCCAGCACCTCGCCTGCGAGCGCCCGCGCGCCGGCAAAGAGCACTCCGCCGCTGAGACCCACGCAGCCCGCGGCGCCCGCGAGCAACCGCAGCAGGCGGCGCCTTGCGAGCGTGGGGGGCAAAATATGCTCGGTCATGCCTATGCGTCCTGCGATGCCGAAGGCCGGAAGGGGGATCCCTCCCGGCCTCGACCGGAGCGGCGGGCGCGCCGCGTCTGCGGGCGGCCGCGGTCTTGGGCGCCGTGCCCGCGCTATTTAGCGGCGTCGGCGCGCTGCTGGGCTTCACCGAGCGCCATGGCTTCCGCGATCACGCGGAAGATCTCGGTATTTTCCATGTAGCCATGGATGTTTTCCGAGCCCGGCCCCTGCGCCTGAAGCACAACATCGTCCACGGCATGGACGGCGGTGTCTTCGCTCTTGGGAATATTGCCGATGCGCAGCACGGCGCCGGGCACGTTCTTATAGCCTTCATTGGCCACATACTCGCCCTTCTCGTTCTTCACCGCCGGCACGTTCTGGCCGTCGAGCTTCGGGCGGAAGGTCTCGTAATAGTCCGGGAAATTATTGGCGAAGATGGCGAGGCGGCGGGACACATCGACCCGGTCCGGATATCCGTCGCCGTCCTTGTCCTCATAATTGGGGAAGCCGGCGTCGCGATAGGTCCCGACCTTCTCCCGCATTTCGGTGCCGGGCTTTTCGTCATCGATGGTGCCGATCAGCGAGGCGCCGTGGGTGTGGTCGGCGGTCACGATGATGAGCGTGTCGGGATGGGTCTTGGCGAAGTCGCGCGCGATTCCCACCGCCTTGTCGAAGGTGATGGTCTCGAACACGGCGCGCTCCCAATCGAGCGGGTGCTCGTTCTTGTCGATCTCGGCGCCTTCCACCATCAGGAAGAAGCCTTCCGGATTCTTCGACAGCACGTCCAGTGCCGCGCGCATCATGTCCGGCACGTCGGGCTGGTTGGGGAATTTGTCGACGGTGCCCTTCTTGAGGAACTTCTGGTCCAGCGTGCCGTCCATGTTGCCGGTATGGAACAGGCCGAGCAGCTTGCCGGAATTGTTGCCCGAGGCAGCGGCCGCCAGCTCTTCCTTGGTGGAGACGAAGCCGTAGCCGGCGTCACGGAACTTGGCGATATAGTCGATATCGTCCTTGCGCTTGGAACCGGGCGTGGTCTTCGGCAGGAAATAGGCCGAGCCGCCACCCAGGATGACGTCAGGCTTCACATCGAAGAGCATGCCGACGATTTCCGCCTTGTCGGCGCGGCGGCGGGTGTGGGAGACCACGGCGGCCGGGGTGGCATCCTCGATCTCGGCATTGGAGACAACGCCGATCGCCTTGCCCGGCGCCTTGCGGCGGATCACCTCGGCGATGGTTTCCTGGCGCGGCTGATCGAGCGAGCCCTTGGCGCGGCTGGCATAGACGCCGAGCGCGTTCACCGCGCTCTTCTGGCCGGTCATGTAGGCGGACATGGTGTTGGCGCTGTCGGCGGCGATGGAATCTGTCGAGGAGGTGCCGATGAAGGCCATGACCGGCAGATGGTCCATGTTCAGCTTGCCGTTGGCCTTGCCCTGGGTATTGCCCAGCGACATGATCCGCGCGGCGGTGCGCATGGAAACGGCCATGCCGTCGCCCAGCAGGAAGATGACGTTCTTCGCCTTGGCGGTGGCGGGGGTGCCGAACACCTCCCAGGTCACGCTCTCGCGGAAATCGCCCACCGAGGCTTCCACTTTATAGGTTCCGGGGTTTTTCAAGGACACGCCCTTGATGACGACCGAGGAGGCGCCGTCGCCATTTTCCTTCTCGATGAAGCTCGGCGCCTTGCCGAACACGCTCTTGTAATCCTCGCCATTGACGAGAATTTTCACGTCCTCGAGCTTGGTCACCATGGGAAGTTCGACCTTGAAGTCGAACACCCCGCCGGAGAGCAGCGCCGCGCGATCGATGGGATAGATCTGCGCGTTGTCCTTGCTGACGTCCTTGTAACGGGTTTCGCCGCTCTGCGCCCAGGCGGCGGCGGGCAGCACGGCGACGCTCGGGGCGACCGCCAGCGCAAGAATTGCAAGCCAATTCGGTTTCATGTGATGGATCGCCCCCGCCATGTGGATGCGCACGAATGATACTTCGTATCAGGCGCAGAATTCCGATGCCGTTTCCGGCGGGCGGATTATTGGCGCTTCAGCATGTCACGCGGATGAATGTGCCGCGAACACTTGCACGACATGTCGCAGCACCACTGAATTGAGAAATATACTGCCGGATCAAGAGCCAGCGCCGCCCGCCCGACTTCTGCGGAAGGCGGCGGGGCTCAGCGCGGTCCATTTGCGGAACGCGCGGTGAAAGGCGCTCGGCTCGGCAAAGCCCAGCGCCTCGGCGATCTCCGCCACCGGGCGCCTCCCATCCGCGAGCAGGGCCATGGCGCTGTCGCGGCGGATTTCGTCCTTGATGGACTGATAGCTCTGCCCCTCCTCCCGCAGGCGGCGGCGCAGGGTGGAGGCGGGCAGCCGCATCTGCCGGGCCATGTCCTCGAAGCGCGGCCAAAGGGCGGGCGCGACAGCGCGCAGGCGGCGGCGCACCCCGGCCGCGAGCCCGGCATCATGGCGATAGCGCACCAGGATGTTGGCCGGCGCGCGCTGGAGAAACTCCTTCAGCGCCTTCTCCTCGCGGATCACCGGGAGGCGCAGGAATTCCGCGTCGAAGGCGAGCCGGCTGACGCTTTGGCCGAAGGCGACCGGGGCGCCGAAGAACTGGCGATATTCCGCGCCACGGTCCGGCTCGCCGCAGCGGAAATCCACCAGCCGCAAGGAAATCCGCCGCCCCACCAGCCAGCAGGCGATGCCGTGCAGGATGATCCAATAGGTGCGATAGGCGAAGGCGGAGCGGGCCGGCCCGTGCTCGCGCAGCACGATCTGCGCCTGCCCCTCATGAACGCCCAATTCTCCCGCCGGCTCCTCCAGCATCACATTGAGGAAGCGCAGCGTGCGCCGCAGGGCCCGTTCCAGGGTTCCGGTATGCAGCACGCACTGGCACAGCAAGGCGAAGCTGCCCGGCCGCAGGGGGCGCTGGCCGAGGCCGAGGAATTCATCGTCCAGCGCCAGCGCGATCGCGCGCCACAGCACGCCATATTGCTCGGCGGAGACCGGCTCGCGCACCGTTTCGGGCAAGTCGGCGGCGGCGAGCAGCGGCGCGGCGGACAGGCCCCGCGCCCGAACGCACGCCAGCGCATCCTCCACAAAGCCCGGCGAGATCATCCGCCGGCCCGCGTCATTTTCGGAAACCGACCCCGGCACAGGCGCCCTCGTTGCAAAACCGATCAGCATTTTATGCCGAGGCGGGCATGGATTGCCATATCATCCCGGCGTTAAGTCGCACCATCGAAACGCCGTGCGGATCACCAAGGACGCGGCGCCGGGAGGAAGAAAAATCTATGCAGATCAGGGACAAAGTCTTTCTCATCACCGGCGCCGGCTCCGGCCTCGGCGCCGCCGTGGCGGGCCATCTGGTCTCAGCCGGGGCCAAGGTCGTGATCGCCGACATCAATGCGGCGGCGGGCGAGGCGGTGGCGCGGGAGCTGGGCGAAAGCGCCCGCTTCGCCCGCACCGACGTGACCCAGGAGGCCGACGCGCAGGCGGCGGTGGCCCTGGCGCTGGAGGCGTTCGGCCATCTCCACGGGCTGGTGAACTGCGCCGGCATCGCGCCGGGCGAGAAGGTGGTGGGGCGCGAGGGCCCGCACCGGCTGGAAAGCTTCGCCCGCGCCGTGAACATCAACCTCATCGGCACCTTCAACATGATCCGCCTTGCCGCCGACGCCATCGCCAAGGAGGCGCCGCAGGCCGATGGCGAGCGCGGGGTGATCGTCAACACCGCCTCCATCGCCGCCTATGACGGGCAGATCGGCCAGGCGGCGTATGCCGCCTCCAAGGCCGGGGTGATCGGGCTGACCTTGCCCATCGCCCGCGAACTGGCGCGGCTCGGCATCCGGGTCGTGACCATCGCGCCGGGCATTTTCGAGACGCCGATGATGGCGGGGATGTCGCAGGAGATCCAGGACGCGCTGGGCAAGAGCGTGCCCTTCCCCTCCCGCCTCGGCCGGCCGCCGGAATATGCGGCGCTGGTCCAGCACATTTGCGAAAACACCATGCTGAACGGCGAAGTCATTCGCCTGGACGGCGCCTTGCGGATGCCGCCGCGCTGAGGGAGCACGACACCATGAGCACCCACGATCCCATCGTCATCGTTTCCGCCGCCCGCACGCCCATGGGCGGTTTCCAGGGCGATCTCAAGGACATGACCGCGCCGCAGCTGGGCGCGGCCGCCATCGGTGCCGCTCTCGAGCGCGCGGGCCTTTCGCCCGAGGCGGTCGAGGAAGTGGTGTTCGGCTGCGTGCTGCCGGCCGGCCAGGGCCAGGCCCCGGCGCGGCAAGCCGCCATCGGCGCCGGGCTGCCGCTCTCGGCCGGGGCCACCACAATCAACAAGATGTGCGGCTCCGGCATGAAGGCCGCCATGTTCGCCCATGATCTGCTCTATGCCGGCAGCGCCGACGTGGCGGTGGCGGGCGGCATGGAGAGCATGACCAATGCCCCCTATCTGCTGGATCGCGCCCGTTCCGGCTATCGCATGGGCCACGGCAAGGTGCTGGACCATATGTTCCTCGACGGGCTGGAGGATGCCTATGACAAGGGCCGCCTCATGGGCACCTTCGCCGAGGATTGCGCGGAGGCGTTCCAATTCACCCGCAAGGCGCAGGACGATTTCGCCATCGCCTCCCTGGAGCGGGCGCAGAAGGCGATCACAAACGGCAGCTTCGTCAAGGAGATCGTGCCGGTCACCGTCAAGGCGGGCAAGACCGAGCGGGTGGTGAGCGAGGACGAGCAGCCCCCCAAGGCCAAGATGGACAAGATCCCGACCCTGAAGCCCGCCTTCCGCGAGGGTGGCACGGTGACGGCGGCCAATTCCTCTTCCATCTCGGATGGTGCCGCGGCACTGGTGATGATGCGCCTTTCGCAGGCGGAAAAGCGCGGCCTCACCCCGCTTGCGGCCATTCGCGGCCATGCCACCCATGCCCAGGCGCCGAACCTGTTTCCCACCGCCCCCATCGGCGCCATCCGCACCTTGAGCGCGCGCACCGGCTGGGACCTGGAGGATGTGGACCTGTTCGAGGTGAACGAGGCGTTCGCGGTGGTGGCGATGGCGGCCATGCATGATCTTGGCCTGCCCCATGAAAAGGTGAACGTGCACGGCGGCGCCTGCGCGCTCGGCCATCCCATCGGCGCTTCCGGGGCGCGGGTGCTGGTGACTTTGCTGGCGGCGCTGGAGAAATACGACCTCAAGCGCGGCATCGCCTCGCTGTGCATCGGCGGCGGGGAAGCGACCGCCATGGCGGTGGAACGCCTGTCCTGAACCAAGGCGGAGACCGTGCGGCTTGTCTCCGCACGGTTTTCCGCGGCAGGGCGTATGGAACCGCCGGGGTTTTCATCCCGGCGATTTCCCGGAAAACGCCCGCTGCGAAGCAAAATGTTTCACGTGAAACAATGGCTTAGCGCGGACGAATAGGGGTTTCGTGAGGCTTCTCCGCCGCTTGGCGGCGCACGAAACCGGCTTTTCGGGCGAACGTTCGCGCGCAATTTCGGCATGCGCCCGAAAGACCCGACACCGGGGTGGCGATCCGGCTCACCGCATTCGTTAGAGAACGCGTTATCCGGTCGGCTTACGATTCAAGCTGACCGGCGCGTTCTCTAGCCGCCGTATTTCAGGTTCAGCAGGCCGGCGCTGGTGCCGCTGCTGACCGATTGATTGATGCCGGACTCGAACAGCACCAGCACCGGGTTGGATTGGCTGTTATTGGTCACGTCCCACGTCACGGCGAAGCGCTGGAGCAGCTTGTCTACCTTCGCGGGGTCCTTCAGGTCGGCGATGTTGAGGCGCGACTTGACCACCGCCGCCTGCTTGGCGATGTCCGCATTTGCCATGGCATCGGGGAAGCCGAAGACGGTCTTGCACACCTGCCACAGCGCGGTATCCCCAAGCAGCCCGTAGGCCGAGGTTATGGTCGGTGCCACGCGCTTGAAATAGAGCGCGAGCTTCACCCCCTGGTCGCTCTGCCCGGCGGTGTCCTCCAGGGATTGCTGGGCATATTTCGCCATCACCGTCTGCTTGAGCGCCTGGGTGGAGGTGGTCGTGTCGCCGGAGGTCCTGAAGGTGAATATCTTGGCGAACTGGGTGAAGCGCTGGTCGTTCAATTTGTTGGCGAAGCTGTTCTTGTCGGAAAGGTCGCTCGCCAGAACCTTGCGCATGAAGCCCTTGGCATAGGTCATGTCGGAGAGGCCATAGGCGGTCATGGCGTAATTGAAGAGCCGATAATTGGCGATCAGATCGTCGGCGGTCTTCATCTTGCCGATATTGGCCTCGAAATACGCGGTCTCCCGCGCCACCTGCGGGTCTTTCGCCTGTGCCTTCAGCGTATTGGCCATGTCCTTCGAGAGATAGCGATAGGTCGCATAGGTGGAACCGAGGTCGATGGTCATGGCGAAGTCCTGAAGGGCGGCGAGGGTCCTGAAGGGCGGCGAGGCGGAGACGGCGCGGGCGGGGCGCTATTTTCCGCTGGCGGAATGGGTGGTCGTGCCGACCTCGGACAGGTCCGCCTTCATCACCGGCCGGTAGGGATTGGCATCGGCCGGGGAAGCTGTGGCCGGCGGCGCGACACGCGGCGCGCTGGAGGCGGTGCGCATCTCCTCCGCCATCCGGGCGAGAATGCGCTGGGCATCGGGAATATTGCCGGCGATCACCGAAGCCTCAAGGGCCTGAAGCGCCACGCGCCGTACCTTCGCGACCTCCTGGAGCGCGCCGCCGTGTTCGGATCCCAGGCTGGAAATCGTGGTCATGGCATCACCTCGCCGCTGCCGGCCGGTCCGCGCGCCGCTTTCAATCGGGGAGCACGCCGGTTTTGGAACGGTAAGCCGAGCCTTGCGCATGAAGCTTGCGTGGGGCTTGCACGGGCGTTGCCTCGGCCCGCGCGCTGGGGCGGGGCTGGGGCGGGGTGGCTACATCTCGCCGGCTTCGAACGCCGCCATGAAGGCGGCCACGCGCCGGTCCACCCGGATGTCCGAGGGGCGGATCTCCCGAACCAGCGACATGCCCTCCAGCGACCGCGCGCGAGAGAGCGCCACATAGGCCTGCCCGGCGGCGAAGGCGCCATTGTCGAAATCGATGCGCACGTCTTCCAGGGTCAGGCCCTGCGCCTTGTGCATGGTCATGGCCCAGGCCGGCACAAGCGGAAGCTGGGTGTAGGCGCCCACCACCTGCACGTCGATGCGCCCGGAGGGCTCGTCCCAGCCATAGCGGATGCGCTCCCAGGTGAAGCTCTCGATCTCCACCGTGGACCCGCTGTCGAGCCGCACCATGGCGCTGTGCGCGCCGATACCGACCACCGTGCCCACCGAGCCGTTCACCCAGCGCCGGGCGGGATCGTTGCGCAGGGTCATGACGCGCGCGCCGGGCTTGAGAACGAGGCGTTCCGGCACCGGCAGGCGGTCGCCCTCCAGGCCGAACTCGCCCTTCAGCACGCCGCCGAATTCGCGCGCCTCCCCCGCCAGATTGGCGAGGCCGCGCTGGTTATAGGCGTCCGCCCGCGCATTGGTGGGGGTGAGAAGCACCGGCTGCGGGCCCGGCCGGTGGGGCCGCACGCAGGCGGCGTTGATGGCTTCCAGCGTCTCGCGCATGCGCTCGCCCCGGCGCAGGTTCGCGAGATGGGCGATGAAGGCGCGGTCGCTCTGCCGGTGCACGGTGAGAAACGGCGCGCGGGCCAGTTCCTGTTCCGCCAGCGCCTTGGCGTGAAAGGCGAACGGCCCCTCGTAGCCCATGCGGGAGAGCATGTCCTGTTCGGCCAGCGGCACCACGGGGGGCAATTGCAGGAAATCGCCCACCAGAACCATCTGCACGCCGCCGAACGGCTCGGAATTATCGCGCGAGATGCGCAGCGCCCGGTCCACCGTGTCCAGCAGATCGGCCCGCACCATGGAGATTTCGTCGATGATGACGCGGTCGAGCTTCTTCAGCAGGCGGCGCACCTGCACGCGCGGCTTCACCTCGTCGGGATTGAGGATGCGCGGGGGAATGCCGAAGAAGGAATGAATGGTCTGCCCGCCCAATTGCAGGGCGGCGACCCCGGTGGGCGCCAGGAACACCTGGCGCCCCCGGGGCATCTTGCGCAATTCGTGCAGGAAGGTGGTCTTGCCCGTGCCGGCGCCGCCGAGCACCAGCAAGGTGCGCGCCCCGCCGTCGATCTGGCGCAGCGCGCGCGTGGCGCCGTCTTCCTGCGCGACGAGTTCGCTCACTTCAGCAGGCCGCCCTCTTGCGCCAAGGCGATCAGATCCTTCTGCGGCCGCGCGCCGAGATGGGAGATGACCTCGCTCGCCGCCAGCGCGCCGAGGCGCAGCGATGTCGCGGGATCGCGCCCGGTGGCATGGCCGAACAGGAAGCCGGCGGCGAACAGGTCGCCCGCGCCGGTGGTGTCCACCACCTCGGCCACGGGATGGGCCGGAACCGTGACGGTGGCATCGGCGGTGAGGAACACCGCGCCCTTCTCGCTGCGCGTCACCACCGCCTGGCGGGCATCGCGGCGCAATTGCACCAGCGCCGCATCCACATCGGCGGTCTCATACAGCGACTTCACCTCGGCCTCATTGCAGAACACGAGGTCCACAACGCCGGTGCGCAGCAGATCGAGGAATTCGGCGCGATAGCGATCCACACAAAAGGCATCCGACAGGCTCAGCGCCACCTGGCGGCCGGCGCCATGGGCGATCTCGGCGGCCTTCAGGAACGCCTGCTTGGCGGCCGGCGGGTCCCACAGATAGCCTTCCAGATAGGTGATGCCGGCGCTCGCGACCACGGTCGCGTCGATCTGGGCGGGGGTGAGGTTCTGCGCCGCGCCGAGATAGGTGTTCATGGTGCGCTCGCCGTCCGGCGTCACCAGGATCAGGCAGCGCGCGGTGGCCGGGCCTTCGCCGGCGGCGGGGGTGGCATAAGCGACGCCGGCGGCGCGGATGTCATGGGCGAACACGGTGCCGAGCCCGTCCTGGCGCACCAGCCCGACGAAGCCGGCGCGCGCGCCGAACGAGGCGACGCCCGCCGCCGTATTGGCCGCCGAGCCGCCGGACACCTCTACGCCCGGCCCCATCGCGCCATAGAGCGATTCGGCACGGGCCTCGTCGATCAGCGTCATGGAGCCCTTGGGCATCGCCTGGGCCAGGAGGAAATCCTCCTGCGCGCGGGCGATCACGTCGACGATCGCATTGCCGATGGTGAGCACATCGAGGGTCGGTGAAGGCACGGGCGGGACACTCCGGAGAAGACGATGGTCCAGCGGTAGCACCCGCGCCCCGGCTCGGGCAATCGCAAGTCGCGCGTTTGGCCCGCGCGGCGGCGTTTCGTGCACCTGAGCCGGGAGTCCCGCGCGCCTGAGGCGGGGATTGTCACCTGCGCTCATAAAAATTGACCCGCCGTAAGGCTCGGCCATGCTACATGGCGGCGATTGCTGCGCGAATTGGTTTGATGCCTGGCTTTGGAACGGACGAAGCGCGGACCCCCGCCGTTTCTCCTTCGCCTCCAGGCGGCACACCGTCACAGCTTCAGGGTGCGGGGGTCCGATAGATGGCACGCAAGTATTTCGGCACGGACGGGGTGCGCGGTCGCGCCAATGCGAACCTGACGGCGGATCTCGCCCTGCGGGTCGGCATGGCGGCGGGGCTGACCTTCCGCCGCGGCGAGCATCGCCACCGGGTGGTGATCGGCAAGGACACCCGTTTGTCCGGCTATATGATCGAGAATGCGCTGGTGGCGGGCTTCACCTCGGTCGGGCTCGACGTGCTGCTGCTGGGTCCCATGCCGACGCCGGCGGTGGGCATGCTGACGCGCTCCATGCGCGCCGACCTCGGGGTGATGATCTCGGCCTCGCACAATCTGTTCGACGATAACGGCATCAAGTTGTTCGGCCCGGACGGCTTCAAGCTCTCCGACGGCATCGAGCTGGACATCGAGGAGCTGATCGACGGCGACATGTCGCGCAAGCTCGCCAAGCCGACCGAGATCGGCCGCGCCAAGCGGCTCGAGGGCGTGCACGCCCGCTATATCGAATATGCCAAGCGCACGCTGCCGCGCGGCCAGTCGTTCGAGGGGCTGCGCGTGGTGGTGGACTGCGCCAACGGCGCCGCCTATCGCGTCGCGCCCGAGGCGCTGTGGGAATTGGGCGCGGACGTGATCGCCATCGGCGCCGAGCCG
Organism: Roseixanthobacter finlandensis; assembly: GCF_043195105.2. NCBI lineage: Bacteria > Pseudomonadati > Pseudomonadota > Alphaproteobacteria > Hyphomicrobiales > Xanthobacteraceae > Roseixanthobacter > Roseixanthobacter finlandensis. The sequence continues at coordinate 3,572,772 of NZ_CM195536.1, forward strand.
GACGGCATGAACATCAACCGCGACGTGGGCTCCACCTCGCCCGCCGCCCTCTCGGCCAAGGTGCGCGAAGTGCGCGCCGACATCGGCATCGCCCTCGACGGGGATGCCGACCGCGTGCTGATGGTGGACGAGAAGGGCCATATCATCGACGGCGACCAGATCATGGCCGTGGTGGCCGAGAGCTTCAAGGCCGACGGCCGCCTCTCGCGCAACGGCATCGTGGCGACCGTGATGTCCAATCTCGGGCTTGAGCGGCACCTCATGGATATCGGCCTCAGCCTCGCCCGCACCTCGGTGGGCGACCGTTACGTGCTCGAACGCATGCTGTCGGACGGCTATAATGTTGGCGGCGAGCAGTCCGGCCACATCATCCTGTCGGATTATTCCACCACCGGCGACGGCCTGGTGGCGGCGCTCCAAGTGCTGGCGGTGGTCGCCGGCAAGGAACGGCCGGCCTCGGAAATCTGCCACCGCTTCGAGCCCCTGCCGCAGATTCTCAAGAATGTGCGCTATCAGTCGGGCGCGCCGCTGGAGAATGAGAAGGTGCAGGTTGCCATCGCCGATGCCGAGCGGCGGCTTGCCAATCGCGGCCGGCTGCTGATTCGCCCCTCGGGCACAGAGCCGGTGATCCGCGTCATGGGCGAAGGCGACGACCGCGAGTTGGTGGAAACCGTGGTGGACGATGTGATCGACGCCCTGAAGCGCGTCGCCGCCTGAGGCCGCGCGCCGCCTGGGCCTGCGGGTTCCCCCGGCGGTGAAAGCGATTTGTTAGGGTTAACGGGCATTTAAGCATCTGCTGAGAAGGTCTGGCGGCGCGGGGCGGAAACCTCCCGCCCCGTTCGGATGCTCGCCATGATGCCCCTGCCCTCCCCCCGTTCCGCTTTTCTCGCCCTCGCGATGGGCCTGCTGACCTGCGCGAGCCTGGCCACCGCGAGCCGCGCGGCCGACCTGCCGCCCGGCTTCCTCGGCAAGGCCGGCGATTTCACGCTGAACGCCCCCGAGGTGGAGGACGATGCCCCGTCCGGCTGGTATTTCCGCGCCGACACGGGCACGTCTTCCGCCTCCGCCGCCACCCGGGCCGGCGCCCTGGCGTTTCCGGTGAGCAGCGAGGGCGAGGCCTGGACCCTCGGCGGCGGCATCGGCTATCGCCTGCTGCCCTTCCTGCGCGCCGATTTCACCATGGATTACATGGCGCCGTTCAATGCCGCCGCGAGCGGAGGCGCGGTGCGCGTCGCCGCCACCACGGCGCTGGCCAGCGCCTATTGGGACATCGCCACCTGGAACGGCCTGACGCCTTATGTGGGCGGCGGCCTCGGCTTCGGCATCGTGTCGCTGGAGCGCGATCCGTTCCTGGCAGTGGGCGGAATCCATACACAGGACTGGCGGTTCACCTGGGAACTCGCCGCCGGCGTCAGCTGGGCCATCACGCCCGGCCTGAGCCTCGATTTCGGCTATCGCTATCTCGCCATCGACATGCCGGGCGTCGTCGCGCAGCCCAGCACGCCGGTGGTGCAGGAGATCGACGCCCACCAGTTCCGCATCGGCGTGCGATATGCACTGAAATGATCGTCGGCGCCCCGGCCGCGTCGCATGACGCGTCACGCGACGCGGGAGTCAGAAATCGCGGGAGTCAGAAATCGCGGGACTTAACGATTGCAGGGCTTAGCGATTGCGGGCGCGCGCCGCCATCAGCTGCTTGATGCGCTCGATCACCGACTGCGGCTCATAGGGGCGCGCCAGATGGGGGCCCTCGTCGCACAGTTCGGCGGCTTCGTTCGCGGCCTTGGCCGGCGTGCCGGCGAGGATGACCTCCACCGCCGGATGATGTTCCCGCACGAAGGCGGCCAGGGCGAAACCCGCAAGGCGGCCGGGCACGGCGAAATCCGCCAGCATCACGTCGAACGGCGGGCGCGCATCAGCGAGCAGGTCGAGCGCCTCATCCGCGCTCGCCGCCTCCGCGACCTGATAGCCGCAGGTGCGCAAATATTCGGCCAGCACGTGGCGCACCACGATATCGGCGTCCAGGACCAGGATACGCGGCCGCTCTTCCACCAAAGATCCCGCGTCGCTCATGCGCTCTCCTATTTGTCGGAATCCAGCATCGCCGAAATGCGCGCCACCGCGTCGCTAAGGGCATAGGGCTTGGAGATGAAGGCCGTCGTCTCCCCGCTCTCCAATCGATCGAGATGGCCGGAGGTGATCAGCACCGGCAGGGCCGGCCGCTCGCGCTTCAGGCGATTGGCGAAGGCCAGGCCGTCGAGCGCGCCGGGCATGCGGACGTCCGTGAACACCAGGTCCACCGCGAGGCCCGAGGCGAGCGCGAGGACCGCCTCTTCGGCGGAGGCCGCCTCCACCACGCGGAAGCGCTGATCGCGCAAGGCTTCCGCGATCACCAGCCGAACCAGGGGTTCGTCCTCGACGACAAGGATTGTGCGGGGCACGTCATCCAATTGCGGCAGGTGCTCCATCATGGCGCTCAATGGCCGGTACCCCCTGAGACCTGTGGGGAAAGAACGGGCGCCTCGCCAAATGGTTCCGTCTCAGGTGGAAAAATCCCGCGGCCGGTGGCGCGGGGCTAATTCGCCGCATCCGAGAAGGACGCGCCGCCCGCCTCGCGGAACTTTCGCACCGCCGCCGCGCGGCGCACCCGCTCCGCGAGATCCGCCAGGAAAGCGCGGGCGATGGCGGCGTCGAATCCCTCGATGAAGCTCATGGCCGAGACGTTTTCGAACGGCGGGGAAATCACCTCCGCCCGCTTGCCGTCCTCATCGAGGAAGGTGGCGCCGAACCATACGGTGGCCCCCTGCTCTTCCTCGTGCGCGCCGAACACGCGGAACTTGTCGGCGCCGAGCTCCTTCGCCGCGCGCTCCACCTGATCCCAGCTCATCACCCGATGCGCGGGCTCATCCTGGCTTTGGTCCATCCGGCGATCGCTCATCGCGCCCTCCACGGTGCCGAGGGTCGGCGGACGGGCACAAATGTCAAGGGGAGCCATCGCGCGGCATGACTGCGCGGCAAGGGAGGTATCGCGCGGAATGCCCGGGCCGTTCGGGAGCGAATCGCATTGCTGCTATGCAGCATTCGCGGGAGTGTGATTTTGCAGTGCGGGAGATGCCGTGCTATTTTCATCTGCCATTGGTCTGCCGCGAACCGTTTTCCTCTGCCATGAACCATCTTCAGCGCCTTCATAACGCCGTGCTGCTCGCGGCCACCCTCTGCTTCGTCATGGGCGTGGCGCAGACCCAGACGGCCCTGTCCGCGTCCCACTCGGCCCCTCAATTCGAGCAGGCCGTCGCGCGCGCGATCACGAATATGTCCTGGCACCTGGTGCAGGCCTCCCGCATGGAAAGCGCGGACCCGCTGGCCACCATGTTCGTCAACTGACTGCGTAAGCGGGCCAGTTAGTCCGGCAGCGTCGCGGCAAGCTGGGCGGCCGCGCGCATCAGCGGCGGCAGGAGCGCTTCAGCCTTTTCGAGGGAAAAGCGCGGCACCGGCCCGTGGCATGCCACCGCCCCCACGATCTCGCCGCGCGCATCCTTCACCGGCACCGCGATGGCGCACAGGCCCTCCAGGAATTCCTGGTCGTCGGTGCTGTAGCCGCGCTGGGCGATCCGCTCCAACTCCTCTTCCAGCGCCGCGACGCTGGTGAAGGTGTTGGGCGTGTGCGCCTTCAGGTGCAGGGTCTGCAAGATCCGCCGACGCTGGCTGGGCCGCATGGCCGAGAGGAACAGCTTGCCGCTGGCGGTGCAATGCATCGGCACGCGCGAACCCACCTCCAGATGCATGCGCAGCGGCCAACTGGCCTCCACGCGATCGAGATAGACCGCTTCATTGCCGACCCGCGTGACGAAATTGCAGGTCTCGCCCGCGACTTCCACCAATTGTTCGAGAATGCCGCGCCGCTCCGAGCTGACGGAATTGCGCAGCATGTCGAAGCCCATGCGCAGGAACCGCGGACCGGCCGCGAAGCGACGCCCGTCGGGGTCGCGCAGCAGATAGGATTCGGCTTCCAGCTTCTGGCACAGGCGGTGCACCGTGGGCTTGGGCAAGGCCAGGCGCACGCACAATTCCGGCACGCCGAGCGGCACCGGGGAGCGGGCGACCTCGCCCAGCAGATGGAGCGCCCTCAGCATCGCCGATGCCGCGTCGCGTTCGTCCGCCTTGTCCGGCTTGTCCGCCTCGTCCGCTTTTTTCGGCTTGCCCGACTTGCCGCTGACTTCCGCCATTCCGCTTGTCTCGTCCGCTGCGCTGCGCGCCACCCTTAAAGGCTTGCGCGGCCAAATCAAAGGGGCGCACGCGCGGGCGGTGCACCGGAAAATGCAGATGATCTTTCGCACCGCACAACAAAAATCTCATTAAATGAGACGTTTCGTTTCATTAATTGGATTGACTCCTCTCCGACCTTCGTCGCATCGTAGGTCCCGCAGAGAGGAAACTGCCAATGCAAGCCGAGGAATACTTCGACTTCGTCGTCGTCGGCGCGGGGTCGTCAGGATGTGTGCTGGCCAATCGCCTCAGCGAAGACGGCAAAAGCCGCGTGGCGCTGGTAGAGGCTGGCCCGAGGGACACGAACCCTTGGATTCATGTACCGATCGGCTATGGGAAGACCATGTGGAACGACCGCCTCAACTGGCGCTTCCACACGGAACCTGAGCCGAACATGGGCGGGCGCAGCATTTACTGGCCGCGTGGGCGCGTGCTCGGCGGGTGCTCGTCCATCAACGGGCTCGTGGTGGTTCGCGGGCAGCGCGAAGATTATGACGGCTGGGCCGCGCGCGGGGCGGAAGGCTGGAGCTGGCAGGATGTGCTGCCCTATTTCAAGAAGCTCGAGGACAACCAGCCGTTCGCCGCCGATCCGCTGCACGGCACGGGCGGTCCGGTCACCATCAGCTCCATTCCCCGCAAGCATGAATTGATCGAGGCGGTAAAGGCCGCCGGGCGTGCGCTCGGGGTGCCGGAAACCGACGATTTCAACGGCGCCAGCCAGGAGGGCGTCGGCTATTTCCAGCTCACCACCCGCAACGGCATGCGCGTGAGCGCGGCCAAGGCCTATCTCGCCCCGGCGCGGGCCCGCCCCAACCTCACCATCTTCACCGAGGCGCAGGCGCGCCGCGTGCTGTTCGAGGGCATGCGGGCAAGCGGCGTCGAGCTGAGCATCGGCGGCGGCATCAAGACGCTCAAGGCGCGGCGCGGGGTCATTCTCTCGGCGGGCGCGGTCCAGTCGCCGCAATTGCTGATGCTCTCCGGCATCGGCCCGGCGGCGCACCTCCAGGAGCACGGCATCGCGGTGAAGCTGGACAGCCCCGGCGTCGGTGGCAATTTGCAGGATCATCTGCAATTGCGCCTGCTCTATCGCTGCACCAAGCCCATCACCACCAATGATGCGCTGAACTCGCTCGCCGGGCGGCTGCGCATGGGGCTGGAATATCTGCTGTTCCGCGGCGGACCTTTGGCCATCGGCATCAACCAGGGCGGCTTGTTCACGCGCGTCCTGCCGGAATCCCAGACGCCCGACATCCAGTTCCACATCGGCACGCTCTCCGCCGACATGGCCGGCGGCAAGGTGCACGCGCATTCCGGCTTCACCCTCTCGGTGTGCCAGCTGCGGCCGGAGAGCACCGGCACCGTGCGCCTCGGCTCGGCCGATCCGCTCGCGCCGCCGAAGATCACCGCCAATTATCTCGCCACCGAAACCGACCGGCGCTGCGCCGTGGCGAGCCTGAAATTCGCCCGCGCGCTCGCCGCCACCGAACCGCTGCGCCGCTATGTGGCCGAGGAGAAGCTTCCCGGCCCCGGCGTCACCGACGATGAAGGCCTGCTCGCCTTCGCCCGGGAATATGGCGCCACTATCTTCCACCCTGCCGGCACCTGCCGCATGGGCGCCGACGACGACCGGGACGCGGTGCTCGATGCGCGCCTTAGGGTGCGCGGCGTCGAGGGCCTGTGGGTGGCGGACTGTTCCGTGATGCCGGCGGTCACCTCCGGCAACACCAATATTCCCGCGATCATGATCGGAGAAAAAGCCGCCGACATGATCCGCGAGGACACGCTGAACAACAGCACAGGGCGAGACAACGCCCCAAAACAAACCAAGGACGGGAGGAAAACACCATGGCAGGACACGCAGGAGCTTCAAGCCGCGAGTTAAGGCGGGTTGTCGGCGCCAGCCTTATCGGCGCAACCATCGAATGGTATGATTTCTTTCTCTACGGCATCGCCGCGGGCATCGTCTTCAACAAGCTGTTCTTTCCCGGCGACGATCCGGTGATCTCGATCCTGCTGGCCTATACCACGTTCGCCGTCGGCTTCGTGGCGCGGCCCATCGGTGGCCTGATCTTCGGCCATTTCGGCGACAAGCTCGGCCGCAAGACCATGCTCATCATGACCTTGATGATCATGGGCGTCGCCACGGTGGCGATCGGCCTTCTGCCCACCTATGCGCAGATCGGCGTCGCCGCGCCCATCCTGCTGCTGCTTCTGCGGGTCGCGCAGGGCATCGGCATCGGCGGCGAATGGGGCGGCGCGGTTTTGATGGCGTATGAATACGCGCCGGAGAACAAGCGCGGCCTCTATGCCTCGATCCCGCAGATCGGGCTTGCACTGGGCCTGTGCCTCGCCTCGGGCGTCACCGCGCTCATGTCCATGCTGCCGGACGAGCAATTCATGTCCTGGGGCTGGCGCATCGGCTTCGTCGGCTCCGTCGTGCTCATCGTGGTCGGCATGTATATCCGCCTCAAGGTGCACGAGACGCCCGAATTCGAACAGGTGAAGGCCAACAACCAGGAAGCCTCGATCCCGTTCTTCACCCTGCTGCGCGAGTATCCTCGCAATGTGCTCCTGGGCATGGGCGTGCGCTATATCGACGGCGTGTTCTTCAACGTCTTCGCGGTGTTCTCCATCGTCTATCTGGCGAACTATGTGAAGGTGCCGCGCACGTCGACCCTGTGGCTGGTCACGGTGGCCGCATTCGTCATGGTGTTCACCATTCCCATGTTCGGCAAGCTCTCCGACCGCTGGGGGCGCCCGCGCACCTATGCCATCGGCTCGCTGCTGCTGGCGCTCTCGGTCTATCCCGCCTTCTGGCTGATGTCCTCGGGCTCCATGCCGCTGATCGCGCTCGGCATCATCTTCCCGTTCGGGGTGCTCTACGCCATGTGCTACGGGCCGGAAGCCGCCTTGTTCTCGGACCTGTTCGACGCCCGGGTGCGCTATACTGGCATCTCGTTCGTCTACCAATTCTCCGGAATCGTCGCGAGCGGCATCACCCCGATCATTGCCACTTACTTGCTCGCCCAGGGCAACGGCCTGCCGTGGCACGTGTGCGCCTATGTGGTGTTCGCCGCCATCGTCAGCATGGTCTCCGCCATGGCGATCCGCGTGCCGGTGCCCGGCGCGCAATCATCCGCCCTCGCGCAACGCTCGCCCCAAGGTGCGCGCTGACGGGCGCGCGCTGAAGGGCGCGTGCTGAACGACCGGACCCGAAGGCGGCGCGGCCGCCGCCTTCCTTCCCTTTCCATCAGAGGATTGATCTTCCCATGAAGATGACCACCGAAGAGGCGTTCATCAAGGTCGTGCAGGCGCACGGAATCGACGAAGCCTTCGGCATCATCGGCTCGGCCATGATGCCGGTGTCCGACCTGTTCCCCACGGCGGGCATCCGCTTCTGGGACTGCGCCCACGAGACCAATGCCGGCCTGATCTGCGACGGCTACACCCGCGCCACCGGCCGCATGGCCATGGCGATCGCCCAGAACGGGCCGGGCGTCACCGGCTTCGTCACCGCCATGAAGACCGCCTATTGGAACCACACCCCCATGCTGCTGGTGACGCCGCAGGCGGCCAACCGCACCATCGGCCAGGGCGGGTTCCAGGAAGTCTCGCAGATGGCCATGTTCTCCGACATGGTCTGCTACCAGGAAGAGGTGCGCGACCCGGTGCGCGTCGCCGAGGTGCTGAACCGCGTGATCGAAAAGGCCTGGCGCGCCTCCGCCCCGGCGCAGATCAACATTCCGCGCGATTTCTGGACCCAGGTGGTCGACATCGAGCTGCCGCAGATCGTGCGCCTGGAACGCCCGACCGGCGGCAAGAATGCCATCGCCGAGGCCGCCAAGCTGCTGTCGGAAGCCAAATTCCCGGTGGTGCTCAACGGCGCCGGCGTGGTCATCGGCAATGCCATTCCCGAGGCCATGGCGCTGGCCGAAAAACTCGGCGCGCCGGTGTGCGCCGGCTACCAGCACAATGACGCCGCCCCCGGCAGCCACGCCCTCACCGTCGGCCCGCTCGGCTACAATGGCTCGAAGGCGGCCATGGAACTGATCGCGCAGGCCGACGTGGTGCTGGCGCTCGGCACACGGCTCAATCCCTTCTCCACCTTGCCCGGCTACGGCATGGATTATTGGCCGCGCGAGGCCAAGATCATCCAGGTGGACATCAATGCGGACCGCATCGGCCTCACCAAGAAGATCACGGTCGGCATCTGCGGCGATGCGCGGGAAGTGGCGAGCCAATTGCTCGCCCAGCTCTCCCCCGGCGCCGGCGATGCCGGGCGCGAGGAGCGCGCCGCGCTGATCCACCAGACCCGTTCGCGCTGGCTCCAGCAGCTCGCCTCCATGGACCATGAGGACGACGATCCCGGCACCTCCTGGAACGAGGACGCGCGCACCCGCGATGCGGACCGCATGTCGCCCCGCCAGGCGTGGCGCGCCATCCAGGCCGCCTTGCCGAAGGAGGTGATCGTCTCCACCGACATCGGCAATAATTGCGCCATCGGCAATGCCTATCCCACCTTCGAGATGGGCCGCAAATATCTCGCGCCCGGCATGTTCGGACCCTGCGGCTATGCCTTCCCCGCCATCATCGGCGCGAAGATCGGCTGCCCCGAGGTGCCGGTGTTCGGCTTTGCCGGCGATGGCGCATTCGGCATCTCGATCAATGAGATGACCTCCATCGGCCGCGAGGAATGGCCGGCGGTGACCATGGTGGTGTTCCGCAATTTCCAGTGGGGCGCTGAAAAGCGCAACACAACGCTCTGGTACGACAATAATTTCGTCGGCACCGAGCTGGATCCCAAGCTCTCCTACGCCAAGATCGCGGAGGGCTGCGGCTTCAAGGGCGTGCGCGTGGACAATCCGGCCGCGCTCACCGAGGCCATCGCCACCGCGGCCGCCGAGCAGAAGGCCGGCATCACCACCTTCATCGAAGTGGTGCTGAACCAGGAACTCGGCGAACCCTTCCGCCGCGACGCCATGAAGAAGCCCGTCCAGGTGGCCGGCATCGCGCGGGCCGACATGCGCGCGCAGATGGCCCGCTGACGAGAGGGCGATGAATCGCCCTCTAACTTATTGAATAGAGGCGGATTCACCAGATCCGGCTCGAAGGCCGATCGCCATTCATGGCTTGACGCCGTTCAGGAGAGAAACGTCATGCACGGGCTTGTCCCGTGCATCCACGCGGCACCGCTGGCGCTGGCTTTCCAAGGCCGGTCCGGTCGGCGCCGCGTGGATGGCCGGGACAGGCCCGGCCATGACGACCGGTGAAAGAAAAGACAATCGCACGCACCCGGCGTCAGGCGCATCGTCGATGCGCCACGCCGCTGAATGTCGATCGCCCTCTAACTTATTGAATAGAGACGGATTCACCAAATCCGGCTCTAGCGGTGGGAGGCGTTCCCTGACCCGCCTCCCGCCGCCCTTCCCTCGCCGTGCCATTCGCCCCCGCCATGAGGCCCGACATGCTCGCCCTCGACCGGATCATCGACGCCGCGCGCGCCGCGCCCCGCCGCATCGTGCTGCCGGAGGGCGAAGACCCACGCATCGCCAGCGCCGCCCGCCGGGCGGTGCGCGAAGGCATTGCCCGTCCGATCCTCCTCGGTTCGCCGCCGCAGGTTCTGGCCGCCCTCGATGGGGATGCGCGGGGCATCCTGATCGAGGATCCGGCCGCCTCCGCGCATCGCGCGGCCTATGCGGGGGACTTGCATGCGCTGCGCCGGGCCAAGGGCATGGACCTTGCCGCCGCCCAGCGCCGCATGCTGGAGCCGCTCGCATTCGCCGCCATGATGGTGCGGATGGGGGATGCCGACGGCACGGTGGGCGGGGCGGTCGCCACCACCGCCGAGACCGTGCGCGCCGCGCTCCAGATCATCGGCCTCGCGCCGGGCGCCAAGCTGGTGTCGAGCTTCTTCCTGATGATCCTGTGCGAGGATTACCACGCCCAGAAAGGCGCCTATGTGTTCGCCGATTGCGGGCTGGTGATCGATCCCGACGCGGCGGAGCTCGCCGACATCGCCATCGCCTCCGCGCGCTCCTACACCGCCATGACCGGGGAACCGGCGAAGGTGGCGATGCTCTCCTTCTCCACCGCCGGCAGCGCACGGCATGAACGGGTGGACAAGGTGGTGGAGGCGGTGCGCATCGCCCGCGCCCTGGAGCCCGGCCTGATCATCGCCGGCGAATTGCAGTTCGACGCGGCGTTCGTCGCCGCCGTGGGGGCCACCAAGGCGCCCGGCTCGGCCATCCGCGGCGATGCCAATGTGTTCGTCTTCCCCAATCTCGACGCCGCCAACATCGGCTACAAGATCGCCCAGCGCATCGGCGGGGCAAAGGCCATCGGCCCGGTCCTGCAAGGACTGGCCCGGCCGGCCAATGATCTGTCGCGCGGCTGCTCGGAAGACGACGTGTTCCACATGATCGCCCTCACCTGCGCCCAGGCGGGCCCGGACCCGGAGCGCCCGCGCCCGCCCGCCCTCGCACCGGCCTGGCAAGGTGCCAGCCCGCAGGGCCTCGGCGTTTCCCAGGCCCGATAGCCGAAGGCGCGATCGAGCAAGCCGGGAGGTCCAGGGGCGAGAGGGTTTGCGCCGGCCGGCGGCTGGCCGAGCGTCCTCACGCGCCGATGTGTGTGCTGAAGACGGTGTTCCGGCCATCGCGCGCAAGCTCAACGCAGCAACGATCCGATAAAACGAGGTCGAACTGCGCCCGTCGTGGCGTCGCGTTCACATATCACTATCGAGCATTTGAAATTTGGCTGGGGGACTAGGATTCGAACCTAGATTGACGGAGTCAGAGTCCGCAGTTCTACCGTTGAACTATCCCCCAATCGCCGCGCCGGTGACAGGGTCGACCAGCGGAGATTGACGCCGCCGAACATCGGCGTTCGAGCGAGCGGTGAGCCCGTCGGGCGAGGGCGCTCTATACGCAATTCGCCGCCCGGGGTCCAGAGGCTTGCCGGCGAAAATAACTTCTCCACAGGCTGGTATACATAATGCGCAATGGTGCCATGCACAAAGCCCTATGTTGCAATGCGGGATATTCCCTTATGTAAGGGGTCATTGATGGAGAACGATCATGACCACGATCACTGCCCACCCGTTTCGCGAGACCACCCTGTTCGGCCGTTTCACCGCCCAGGTGTCCGAATTCTTCGCGGCCGTGCGTGAGGCCCGCGTGATGGCGGATCGCTACGAGCGCCTGCGCCGCATGTCCGACAGCGAACTCGCCCAGCAGGGCCTGACCCGCGAAACCATTCCCCAGGCGGTCGCCAACGGCTTCTGAACCGCACCCTGCGGTTCTGAGCGAGGCACGTCCGGCCGCACGTCGCGGCCGGCGGGAATAAGTTAGTCCAAGACGCCGCCCTGCGCCTTCTCCGGCAGCAGGACATGGGCGCGCAGCACATGGATGCGGCGCCGCCCGATGCGGGAGAACAGGCGTTTCTGCGGCGCCACGCCCGACGGGTGCCCGCCGAGCCGTTCATAATGCCTGCGCGAGATCAGCAGCCCCTGCCCGGCCTGAGGAAGGCCGAGCAGCGCCAGCCGCGCCGCCGCCACCGCCTCGCCGAAACGCGGCTTGAAGCCGTAGCCATCCACCGACAGGCGGAAGGTCGCCACAGTGCGGTCGCCGAGCCCGCGCCGCTCGACCGTCTCCAGGAAGGTCGCGATCTCGCGCGGCCAGCCCTCCTCCAAAATCGAATTGGGCTGCAGGAACAGCAGCCAGCGTCCGCGCGCCATCGCCGCGCCCTGCCGCAGCCGCATGCCCATGTCGTGCATGGAGGAAAACAACGTGCATCCGGCGGCATCCGCGATGGCTGCCGTATCGTCCGTTGAATCGGCGTCCGCGAGGATCACATCGCGCAGGACACCGGCCGTCACGCCCTGAACCAGCGCCGCGAGCACAAGCACAAGCTGGCGTTCGGAATTCTTGGTGGGAATGATAACGGAAATCAATCTGGCGCGGCTCCCGTTCCCTCAGCACAGCTATACCTTCGCCATTCAATCCAGTCGATGGCGGATCTTGCTTAAACTAAGTGCAGCACACCTTGAAGGCGGGCCTCGCCGGCCCTCTCGCCCACCGAGGCCGGGAGTTCACCTCGCGCGCCCCATGCTCTAGAACGGCGCAGGTCCATCGCTTCAGGCGGTGCGCGTGCAACCCGCCGGATCGCCTCGCGACCGGCCCGCAAGAGCGAAAAGCGCCATGAATTCCGTCATGACATTCGAAGACTGGGACAAGGACGCCGCCGGACGGCTGAAGGTGTGGCCGCTGCAGGCCTTCACCACGGCGATCTTCGACGGGCGCGCCGGCGGCCTGCGGCTGGAAGTGGGCGTGCCCCGCGCGCCGGACCAGCCTTTGCCCGCGGTCCAGATCTCGCTCGATGCGGCCCAGCTGCGCGCGCTCGCCGATGCCTTGCTCGAGGTCGCCAACCATATCGAGAACAAGACCCGGCCCGACTGAGCTTCCCCATCCCATCCCAGGCAAGGCATCGGCCATGGATACCATCCGCCGTGAACACGCCGCCGCTTCACGCCCCATCCGCCAGCCGGCCGCGTCGACGCGCAGCGTCGCGCGACTGGTCGCGTGCGTATTCGCCGTGCTTGCCTTGGCGGCTGGCGACGGCCGCGCCGAAGACGTGGAGCGGCAGCCGGTGAATGCGGTGCCGGTGGAAACCATGGCGGAGCTGTCCCAGGTTCTTTATGCCTGCTGGGCGCCGCCGCCGGGCACCGCCGGATCGGAGATCACCTTGCGCTTCGGCCTCACCGCCAAGGGGGAAGTGCGCGGCAAGCCGCTCGCCACCTATTCCGTGCTCACCGGCGACGCGGAAACCCAGCGCGCCTTCGTCGCCGCCGCGATCCTGGCGCTCAGCCGGTGCACGCCGGTCCGCATGAGCGAGCAATTGGGCCGGGTGGTCGCATCGCGCGTCCTCACCTTGCGGTTCGCCTCCGGGGAGGCGCGCACCTGACGGCGCTCACTCCTCGCTCGTCCCGTCCTTTTCGCCCGGTTCCACCGGAACCCGGATCGGCGCGCCCTTCTGCTGCGGGCCGGCTTTCTGCACCCGCTGCAAATTCGCCATCCGGATCAAGGCAAGCTCGGTGCGGATGATCGACGTCTCGTCGGCGAGAACCTCGAGGGCGGTGGCGATCCGCTCGACGGGATTTTGATCCTGCCGCGTGGCCTTGCGCTTTTCCAGCACCTCGCGGATGCCTTCAAATACGTCCTTTACTCCAGTGGCCATGGCTGGTGCCTCCTCATTCGATGCGCGGCGCCCGATACCACCGCCGCGCTGCCGGCTGCGGCGGCGGCCTCCATAATAGGGGCCCGCGTGCAACGCACAACGCGTCATTGCCCCTTCAGCCCCAAGGTCTGGAGGCTCCCGCACGAGGCGTGTGCGATCCGCGCCCTTTTGGCGTCTCCGCGCTTTCCGCACAAGACCTTGCCCCGGTTCTCCCGTATGGAGGGGCGGCATCAATACGGGGAAGACTGAATGGGCCGGGTGCTATTTGCTTGGGAGCTCGGGGAAGGCCTCGGCCACGTCTCGCGCCTGCTGCCGGTCGCCCAGGACCTCACGACGCGCGGGCATGAGTGCATCTTCGCGGTGCGCGACCTCGGACTTGCGGCCATGCGCCTTGTCGATCATGGCTTCCCGCTGATCCAGGCGCCCTATGCCATGCTGCCGCAGGGGCGGCTGCCGTTCAGCGTCGGTGCCTATGGCGACATTCTCGGCTTGGTGGGGTTCAACGAGCCGACGCGCCTGGAAGCGCTATTGCGCGGCTGGGACCAGGTGCTGGACACGATTCACCCCGATCTGGTGATCGGCGATTATTGCCCGCTGCTGTGCCTTGCGGTCTCCGGCGCGATCCCGGTGATCGTCCTCGGCGACGGCTTCACCTTGCCGCCGGCGGACCGGCCCACATTCGACCCGCTCGCCAATCGCCAGCCCAGCCTGGACGAAGAGGAGCTTCTTTCCCATGTGCGCAGCGTGCAACTGCGGCGCGGACGTCCCGCGCCGGAGACGCTGCCCGGCATTCTGCGCCACGCCCAGCCCTTCATCATCACCCTGCCGGAACTGGACAGCTATGCCGGGCGCCGGGCGCCGGGTGTCGGCATCGGCCCGCTTGCGCCCCTGCCCGCCCCGGCCGAGGCACCCCCGACCTGCGGCTGGTTCGCCTATCTGAGCCTCTCCCACCCGAGCACGCCGGCCCTGCTCGCCACCCTTACCAAGCTGGACCCGACCGGCAGCGCCTATTTGCGCGACGCCTCGTCCCAGGAGCGCGCGGCCCTCGCGCGCCAGAACATCCGCATTCACGACACCCCGCAGGACCTGCCCACCGCGATCGGCGCGGCGGGGGTGCTGGTGCATCACGGCGGGCTCGGCACGCTCGAGGTCGGCCTCGCGGTGGGACGCCCGCAATTGATCGTGCCGCGCCAGCTGGAACAGCGGATCAATTGCGGCCTGATCGGCGGCTGGGGCGGCGCGGTCTCCATGGCGGTCAATTTCACCGCCAAGAATGTGCAGGATGCCTTCCTGCGCCTGAAGGAGCCCTCGTTTCCGCAGGCGGCGCACGAAAAGGCCGCCGAACTCCAGCGGCGCGGCCCGTTCGGAAGCCTTCCGGAGATCGTCCGGGCGAGCGAGATTCACCTGTGATGCGGGCGCGCTTGCGTTTGCCCGCCCGGCCCGATACGCGGACAAGGAACGGTCGAGATCCGCGGCCGGGCGGATGCGGCAGCGCGGGATATTCGGGCTCAAGATGCAGATAATTTCGGTCGTCCAGCGCAAGGGCGGCGTCGGCAAGACCACAACGGCGATCAACCTCGCGGGGGAATTCGTGCGTTTGGGCCGCGCCGTGACGCTCATCGATGCCGATCCGCAGGGGTCCGCCTATGCCTGGGCGCTGCCGCGGCGGCTGCGCTTCACCGTGCGCAACGATGTGCTGACCCGGGCCAACATGGTGTCCTGGATCAAGGGCGTGTTTCGCAGCGGCGGTGAATTCGCCATCATCGACTGTCCCGGCGAGCTCGGCCTCACCTTCGAGGCGTGCGTAGAATTGTCGGACCTGCTGGTCCTGCCGTGCGGCCCCTCGAGCCTGGACATCAGCTCGCTGAAGCAGACCCTGGGCCGCCTCGGCGAGGTGCGGGCGGCCATCCGCGGACCCGGCCCCAAGGCGGTGGTGGTGCCCACCAAGGTCGATCCCGGCACCCTGGAAGGCCAGCAGATCGGCCCTGAACTGGCCGGGTTCGGCCTGCCGGTCAGTTCTCCGCTGTCCTATGACGTGAATTTCGTGCGCTCCTTCACCGCCGGCGAGGCGGTCTCCACCTATGCGCCGGGCTCGGTGGCGGACCGCGACATGCGTGTGCTGGCGGATCAGATTCTGCGGGTGCTCGGCCCGATTCGCATGGCGCGCGGCCCCGAGCGCCCCCGTTCCGGGCCCGGCGGACGCTGACACACAGGCCTTCGACCGTCCGATCCACCGTTCGCCATCAAGCGAACCGGCGCGTTGCGCGGCCCTTGACGTTTTCCCCGTTGGATTGCCGGGCAACCTGCTTGACAGGCCATGCCCCCCGACTCTAAATGGCGCCTCCCAACGACCGGGGCCGTAGCTCAGATGGGAGAGCGCTGCAATCGCACTGCAGAGGTCAGGGGTTCGATTCCCCTCGGCTCCACCACTTCGATCCATGTCGCGGATTTTTCTTAAAAATCATTAGCTTATCGCCCTGCGATTTGCAGGTGCGTACCCGGTTTCGTACCAGAGGCGCGCGGCCTTTGGCAGCCCTGCGCCTTCTTGCATCGGGATCGTGAAGCCGGGACGCGGGGCATCCCTTTTAGCCTTCGGGAAAACGCGATCAAAGGACGGGCTGCGCGCCGCTCACGGGAGGAGATGGCGCGCGGAGAGGTTTTGCATCAGCTTGCGGGTTCCGAAGTCCCAGGGCGGACACGCATCCGCGGGGCGAACCGTATTTCTGAGCTCACCCAGCAGCGGATCGGAGATGATGACCACGTCACCCCAATGGTGCGTGAAGCCCTGCCCGGCCTCGCCCCTGTCCTGGACCGGCGTGAAGAGGGTGCCGAGGAACAGGATGAAGCCATCCGGATACTGATGATTGGGTCCGATGGCCTGAGCCACCAGATCGACGGGGTCGCGACTGATCTCCGACATGGAGCTGCCGTCTTCGAGGACAAAGCCGTCCTCGCCTTCCACCCGCAGCTTCACGTGGGACCGGCGGATATGGTCGAGCCCGTACCCGTCGTCGAGGAGGCGGACGAAGGGGCCCACCGCGCATGAGGCGTTGTTGTCCTTGGCCTTGCCGAGCAGCAGCGCCGAGCGTCCCTCCACATCCCTGAGATTGACGTCGTTTCCGAGGCTCACGCCCTTGATCTCGCCGCGGCTGTTGACGAACAGCACGATCTCCGGCTCGGGATTGTTCCAGTGCGACATGGCGTGAACGCCGACCGCTGCGCCCCAGCCGACGCAGGACATGGGCTGGGCCTTGGTGAAGATTTCCGCGTCCGGCCCGATCCCCACTTCAAGATACTGGGACCACAGCCCCTCTTCGATCAGCGTGCGCTTCAACGCGTCCGCCTCGGGCGAGCCGGGGACGAGCTTCTTCAGGCTGCCGCCGATGCTCGCCTCGATCTTCTGGCGGAACACCAAAGCGCGCGATGGGTCGCCCGCCACCTTCTCCTCGATCACCCGTTCCAGAATGGACTGGGCGAAGGTCACGCCGCTCGCCTTCACCGCTTGGAGATCACACGGGGCGAGCAGATGGATCTGCGTCGGGTCGGCGGCCTGGGAGGAGGCCGCGATCGCCGCGAGCGACCCGATGTGGCGCTTGTCCACCGCCCGAAGGAACCCGACGCAATCCTCCAGTTCGAGGAGGTCCGTCATGGTGGGGGCGGCGGGGGAGGTTATGTCGTAGACTTCTCCATCGCGCACGAGGACCACGGCGGGCCCGGCGACGTCCGGAAGCCAGACGCGACCAAGGAAGGTTCCTTCGGGCGGAAGAGACGGGGTAAAGCTCAAGGCATGCCTCCTGTGCCACCGGCAATGTCCGGTCGGCGCTCGCATTCGGGCGCGTGGACTCATTGGGTCCGGCTGACGAAAAGCCGATTTTGTTGGACATCAATGCCGGTCTAGGGGTTAAGGGTATTTAGGGCGGTGTCAATCTGAAATGTTGGACAAATGGATCAAGCTGGAGCGAAGGCCGTGAGCGGCGCAAACAAGGGAAAGCTGGCAGGCCAAGCCGAGAGCGAGGTGGCGTCCGGCTCTGCCGTAGACCAGATCATCGACGCGATCCAGCGGCTCATCGATGAGCGGGGCCTGACGGTGGGAGACGCGCTGCCCGGCGAGATCGAACTCGCGAAGCTGTTCGGCTCCAGCCGCAACACGGTCCGCGAGGCGATGCGGACCTTGCGCGCCTATGGCATTGTTGAAGCCCGTCAAAAGAGCGGCGCGATCTTGATCGACGACCGGCATGCGGCGGCCATGCGGCTGTTCTCCTTCGGCTTCCGCCTGTCCGCCGACATCTTCACCGACATCCAGGAGTTTCGGCGGCTGGTGGAGGAAGGGATTCGCGAGCGCGTCTTCTCAAATGTGACGCCGCAGGATCTCGAAACCCTGGAGGCCCTCACCTGGAAGATGGAAGAGGCCACTTCCGTCGCGGACGCTGCGAAATTCGACTATGCTTTTCACAGTCATATTGTGAGAATGTCCAACAATAAAACGACCGAAGATGTCTATCTGATCATGCGCCCCGTCATCGAGAAACTCATGGAGAACGGCAAGAGAGAGCGCACGCAGCGACGGGACATCGCCGCCGAGCACCGGGCCATCATCGATGCCATCCGGCAGAAGGACGGCGCGGCCTATACCTATTGGCTGGGCCTCCATCTGAAGTCCGGCCTGAAGTTCATCCCCGAGGCCGGCACCAAGGCGAAGGAGTCGCTGCCCGAAAGGTGAGGAGGGCATTCCGCCGCCTTAGAGCACGCGCCGATCAGCGCGCACCGCAAGCTGATCGGACAACGCGTTCTCTTTCATCGATTTACAGGGCGATTCACCGATCAAATTGATTCAATTTGATCGGATCGCGCTCTAAGGCATGAACTGCCCGCCATTCACATCGATGATCTGGCCGGTGATGTAACCCGACATTTCCTGCGAGGCGAGGAAGGCGAAGATCCAGGCGCAATCCTCCGCGGTGCCGAGGCGACCCAGGGGGATGGTCTTGCGCACCGCCTCCTGCGTGTCGAGGGGGGTCGTCGCGTGAAAGGGCGTTGTGATGAAGCCGGGCGCCACGGCGTTCACGCGGATTCCGTCCTTGGCGAATTCCTTGGCCATGGAGCGCGTCAGGCTGTGGACCGCAGCCTTCGCGGCGGCATAGAGGCCAGAGCCGGGAGCGCCGCCGTTGCGGCCCGCGATGGAGCCCACATTGATGATCACCCCATGCGCGCTGCGGCTGAGCGTGGGATGGGCCGCCCGGGCCGTCCCCAGCACCGCGCGCACGTTGAGCCGCGTTACCCTGTCCCAGATGTCGTCGTCGAAGGCTTCCAGCGGCGTGCGTCCCACCAGGGAGCCGGCGTTGTTCACGAGCACGTCGAGGCCGCCCAGCTTTTCCACCGCGCTGGAGACGATGCCGGGAATTGCGCCCGGCACCAGGAGGTCTCCGCCCACGATTTCGGCCGCGCCGCCCGCGCGGGCGATCTCCTCGGCGAGCGTCTCCGCGCCCTGCCGGTTGGCGTTGTAGTGCAGGCAGACGCGGGCGCCACAGGCGGTGAGGACGCGGGCAGCCGCCGCGCCAATGCCGGAGCTCGAGCCGAGCAGCAGGACGCGGTGGTCGGTCAAATCGATATGCGAGGTCAAGGCGGATCTCCTCTTCCGGCCGGCGGCGCAAGCTGGCCCGCGCCGCCGGCCTCAGACGGGCCTCAGATGGGGGGAAGGGCAGGATCTTGATGGGCGAGGGCGACCATGACGCCGCGCAATTCGGCGAGGCCCTTCAGGCGGCCGATGCAGCTGTAGCCGGGGTTCACTTTCTTCCCGATCTCATCCACCAGCACATGGCCGTGGTCGGGACGCATGGCGATCTGCCAGTCCGCCCGCCCCGCCGCTTTGCGCTTCGCTTCCTCTTCCAGAAGGGCGCGGATGACGGCCACCATATCCACGCTGCCGTCGAGATGGTCGGCTTCGTGGAATGATCCGTGCTCCTCGCGGCGGACATTGCGCAGATGGACGAAATTGATGCGCGGCCCGAACTCGCGGATCATGGAGACGATGTCGTTGTCGGCCCGCACGCCATAGGAGCCGGTGCAGATGACGATACCGTTCGCGGGACTGTCGACCGCGCTCAGGATGTGCCGCAGATCCTCTGCCGTCGAGACCACGCGGGGCAGGCCGAACAGGGAGAAGGGCGGGTCGTCCGGGTGGATGACCAGCTTGACGCCGACCTCCTCGGCCACCGGAACCACTTCCTTGAGGAAGTGTACGAGGTTCGCTCGCAGCTTGTCCGGCGTCACGTCGCGGTTGAGGTCGAGCTCGCGCAGGATGCCCGCGCGGTCGTATCGCCCTTCCCCACCGGGCAGTCCGCAGATGATGTTGTCTTCCACCTGGCGGATGTCATCCGGCGTCCAGGCGGCATGGCGCTGCCGGGCCTCCGCGACGACGGCGGGATCGTAGAAGCCGGCGGCGCCGTCGCCACGAAGCACACACACGTCGTAGGCGACGAAGTCGATCATGTCGAAGCGGAGCGCGAGGCCCGTGCTCGGCATCTCATATTCGAGGTCGGTGCGGGTCCAATCCACCACCGGCATGAAGTTGAAGCAGACCACCGGGATGCCCGCCCCGGCGAGGCTGCGCAGGCTGGTTTTCCAGTTCTCGATGGCGCGCTGGGCGCCCGGCGCGCCGATCTTCACATCGGTCAGCACCGGAATGCTCTCGCAGACCGACCAGACCAGTCCTTCCTTCTCGATGAGCGCCTTGTGCGCGCGCACATCGTCCAGGGACCAGGGCTCGCCATTGTACTTGTGGTGCAGGGCCGTCACGACGCCCCTGGCGCCCGCCTGGCGGATATGTCGGAGCGTGACCGGATCATTCGGGCCGTACCAGCGCCAAGCCTGCTGCATAGCCATCGCCTCATTGTTGGACATTTCAATCTCTTTTCAGGGTAATTACGGAGATAAGCCCTAGCCGTCAATTAAAATGTTGGACAAATGAAGTGCCGTCGGATTAATTGAGATCGGCCGACAACGAGACGGCTATAAATTATCGATTTTCGATTTTTTGACTGGCGATTGAGCCGCCGAACTTTAGGATCGAGAAAAAAGAGAGGAAACGCCGATGAGCACGCCGCGGACGGACATTGGTTTGCGTTTTCCCTCACGGGAGCAGATGGCGCGCGGCCTCCATGCGGGT
Source organism: Roseixanthobacter finlandensis (assembly GCF_043195105.2). NCBI lineage: Bacteria > Pseudomonadati > Pseudomonadota > Alphaproteobacteria > Hyphomicrobiales > Xanthobacteraceae > Roseixanthobacter > Roseixanthobacter finlandensis. The sequence continues at coordinate 3,593,434 of NZ_CM195536.1, forward strand.
GATGTGCGAGACCTCATGGTCGGCGGCATCGATGTGCACATTCACACCAATCCGCACGTCTTCCCGCTGAGCCATTCCCAGGACGTCATTGCTTTGGCGCAGGATGCCCATGCTGCGGGCATGCGCGCGCTGGTCATCAAGGACATCGGGCCTTCGACCACCGGAACCGCCTATGTGGCGAGCCGCCTCGGGCCGGGCATCCCGATCTACGGGGCGCATGTGATGAATCTCGCCAGCGGCGGCGTGAACCCGCGCGCCGTCTGGGTGGCGCTAACCCATGGCGACGGCGCACGGGTCGTGCATTTCCCCACCGGAGACAGCCTCAATCATTACGAATACCGCAAGCGTTACTATGCGGGCGTGAACCTGCCCCTCGGCGAAGAGGAGGCGATCACCGTGCTTCGCGACGGGAAGCTCATTCCCGAAGTTCGCGAAGTCATCAGTCTCGTCAAGGAATACGATGCCTGTCTCGCCACCTGCCACCTCTCGGCGGAGGAGAGCCACCACGTGGTGCGCGAGGCCAAGGACCAGGGCCTGAAGCGGATCATCGTCAGCCATTCCCAGTGGGCCATGACGCGCCTGACGCACGCCGACCTGAAGGAATTCGCGGCACTGGGTTGCCTGATCGAGTTTGATTTCGGCCTGATGATGCCGTTCATGCACTTTGTCCACGGCGAGCCCACCAAGAATCCGCAGGATGTTGCCGCTGCCATGAAGGACATCGGCATCGAGCATTGCTTCATGAGCTCCGATCTGGGCCAGCTCTATTCGCCCGTCCCGGTGGAAGGCATGCGCACCTACATCGCCATCCTTCTGAAAGTCGGGATTTCGCCGGAGGAGATCCGCACGATGTTCCACCGCAACCCCGCCCGCATCATCGGGCTGGAAGCGTGGTGACTGCGCCGCGGCCGATTGAATTTCACTGGCAGAGGACTTCCGGGACGCCATGAAACCTTCGACATCGCCCCTGGGCCAGCAAATGATCCTTCAAAGCCACACGCCCAGGGGGCGCAGGCGCATATTTCGCAATGAGAATTACAAGGGTTATCTGTTCGTCGCCCCGGCGGTGCTTCTGCTCCTCCTCTTTGCGGCCTATCCGCTGGTCTCTTCCTTGTGGTTGAGCCTGAACAGCGTCGAGGTCCTCAGCACCGAGCGCGCGTTCGTCGGGCTGGAGAATTACCGCGAGTTATTCTCAACCGCGGATTTCTGGGATGGGCTCTGGAACGGCCTCGTCTTCAGTTTTTTCACCGTCGTGCTACAGCTTCTGGCCGGCATCGCCACGGCGCTGCTGCTCAACAACGCCTTTCGTGGCCGGGCGCTGGTGCGCGGCCTCATCCTGTTTCCCTTCGTTGCGCCGACCATCGTGGCCGTGCTCGTGTGGAAATGGATCCTCAATGACCTCTACGGCGTCGCCAATCTGGCGCTGATGGATCTCGGCATCATCAGCGAAGGCATCGCCTGGCTCGGCTCTCCCGAATTCGCCATGCCGAGCGTTATCCTCATCAATGTCTGGATGTTCTTCCCCTTCATCACCATCCAGGTCCTGGCGCGCCTGCAGGTCATTCCGAGCGAGCTCTATGAGGCCGCGCGGGTGGATGGCGCAGGGGCGTTCCAGCGCTTCTGGTACGTCACGCTGCCCGAGCTGCGCTCGACCATCCTGCTGGTGGTGTTCATCCGCGGCCTCTGGATGTTCAACAAGTTCGACACGGTGTGGCTGCTGACCCAGGGCGGCCCCGTGGGCAAGACCAAAACCCTGCCGATCCTGGCCTATATACAGGCCTTCCAGGAATACCAGCTCGGCGCCGGGGCCACGACCTCGGCTTGCATCTTCATGCTGCTGGCGTTGTTCGGCTTCTGGTACGCGCGCAAGCTCAAAACGGAGAACGGCCGATGATCACGGCATCGCGCATCCTGCTCTGGGCGTTCATCATTCTCACCGTCTGCATCGTGGGCTTCCCGCTCTATTGGATGCTGATCTCCTCGGTGAAGCCGTTCTCGGATCTCTTCAGCCGCACCCTGTCGCTGCTGCCCAGCGAGCACTTCACGCTGGCGAACTACGGCCGGCTGCTGCGCGAGACCATGTTCCCGCAGTATTTCCTCAACAGCCTGATCGTCTCGACGCTGGCCACCGGGGGCTGCATGGTGGTGGCGGTGTTCGCGGCCTATGGCATCACGCGCTTCAAGTTCTTCGGCCGCGACTTCATCGCCAGCAGCGTCCTGTTCACCTACATGTTCCCGCCGATCCTGCTGTCGATCCCGCTGTTCGTCATGCTGAAGAATATCGGGCTCATCAACAGCCTCATCGGCCTCTCCCTGGCGCACGTCGCCTTCACGCTGCCGCTCGTGATGTGGCTAGCCATCATCTTCTTCGAGGCCATCCCGCTGGACCTGGACGAGGCCGCCATGATCGACGGCGCCAGCCGCCTGAATACCCTCTGGCTGGTGGTGCTGCCGGTCGCCCTTCCGGGCCTGGTCGCCATGGGCGTGTTCGCCTTCATCATCTCCTGGAACGACTACCTCTTCGCCCTGGTGCTCATCGTCGACGAGAGCAAGAAGACCTTGCCGGTTGGGGTCGCGGGCTTCGTTGAGGCGACCAGCGTCGAATGGGGGCTGCTGATGGCGGGCGGGGTGCTCATCACCCTGCCCGTGCTGGTCGGATTCGCCTTCGTTCAGAAATGGCTCATCCAAGGCCTCGCGGCCGGCGCCGTGAAGGGATGAAAGACTTCGAGAGGGAGGACAATATGAAGAAAAGATTGAACGTCCTTTACGCCGCAGCAATCTCGCTATCGTCACTGGTCGTGGGTACCGCCGCCTGGGCCGGAACGGTCCGGATCATGACCACGGAGACCAATCCGGACACCAAAAAGGTGCTGGAATCGGTCATCGCCGACTATGAGAAGACCAATCCAAGCACCAAGATCGAAGTTCAATATGTCGGCTTCCAGGATATGACCCAGAAGCTCATGGCGGCGGTGGCTGCCGGCGACCCGCCGGAGGTGTTCAACGTCCAGAACCAATACGAGACTTTCGAACTGGCCCGGAAAGGCATCATTCGCCCGGGCGACCCGATCATCGATCACGTGGGCCGCAAGGACTATTTCGACCGTGTGCTGAAGGCGATGACGCTGGATGGCAAAGTCTGGGCCGTCCCCTTCAGCATCGGCGTCAATGTGCTGTGGTATCGCAAGGACCTCTACGACAAATACGGCCTCAAGGAACCCAAGAGCTGGGATGAGTACCTCAATAACCTCGAGGTCCTCACCAAATCGGAAGGGCAAGGCGGCGGCGGCAAGTTCTACGGCACCGCCATGTCGGTCGGAGACACCTGGCTGACCAATGACATCGTCCAGAACTGGATGTGGTCCAACGGCGCGACCGTATTCGACAAGGACGGCGCGGTGACGCTCGACAAGCCCAATGCGGTGGACACCTTCGCCTTCCTGGCCAAGGTCACCTCCTTCGCACCGCCCGGCGTGAACAACTATTCCAACAATGAGATGATGAACGCCTTCGCGACCGGGGCGGTCGGGCACACCGACTATCCCTTCCGCCTGCTGAGCTACCTCCAGCAGTTCAACCCCCAGCTCCTCGATGTCGCGGTGCCCATGCTCCATCCGCCTGGAAACGGGCCGGGCGCGCATCCCGCGGCGCTGCTCTACATCAAGAGCTGGGCCTTTTCGAAAGGCGCGAAGAACCAGAAGGAGGCGGAAGACTTCATCTCTTATCTGGAGACCGGCGACCGGAAGATCCGGATGATGAAGACGGTGCCGGTGCATTACTGGCCGCCGCTGAAGAGCGTCTCGGAGAACCCGTCTTTCCTTGATCAGCCGCTCTTCAAGACGCCGGCCGGCGAGAAGTCGCTGGCGGTTCTGAAGCAAGCCCTCGATGTCGGGCAGTTCCCGCTGAATGAGGCCGGCGAGCCGCAGCTTAAGCTGGGCCCCGTCCTCCAGAGCCGTTCGCTTGCGAAGATCCTGGAACAGGTGGTGATCCGCAAGACGCCCGCGGAGACGGCGGTGGACGCCGTCGCGAAGAAGCTGAAATAGGCCGCTCACCCGGCGCCGCTCTTGTGGGCGGCGCCGGACATGCTTCCCCGGCGCGCGCGGTGCGCCTGTGCTTCCTGGCGAAGAGAGAGTTGAGATGCGTGTAATCGATTTCCGCTCCCGCCCCAATACCAAGGAATATCTGGTCGCACTGGACTCGCCCGTCCAGCAGACCGTGATGCGCAAGCTCGGCTCTCCCGTGCCACCGCCGGTCACGCTGGAGCAGTGGATCGAGAATTTCGAGGCGGATGGCGTCGAGCGCGTGGTGTTCACCGGCCGCCAGTCCGAAGGCACCACCGGGCACGACGTCACCAACGAATATGTGGCGAAGACCGCGCAGCGCTTCCCGGGCAAGGTGGTCGGATTTGCCGGCATCAACCCCCTCCAGGGCATGCATTCGGTCCGCGCCGTTGAACATGCCATCAAGGTCTTGGGTCTGAAGGGCGTTTCGGTCGATCCCTATGGCGGGCTGGTCGCGGCCAACGACCGCAGGCTCTATCCGGTCTATGCAAAATGCGCGGAACTGGACGTGCCCGTGGTGATCACCTGCGGGCCGCTGCCCTTCCCCGGCCCGCGCCTTGCCCATGGTGACGTGCGCGCCATCGACGATGTGGCCTGTGATTTCCCGGAACTGACCATCATCGTCGATCATTCCGGCTGGCCCTGGGTGACAGAGACCATCGCCATCGCGTTCCGGCACGAGAATGTCTTCATCGACACCTCGCTCTACTCCCACCTGCCAGGCGCGAACCTCTTCGCCGAGGCGGCGAACACCATCATCCCCGACCGCATCCTGTTCGCGAGCTGCTTCCCCGTGGTGCCGGTGAAGACCGCCATCGCGCGTGTCTCGGCCCTGCCGTTCACGCCGGAGGCGCTTGAGCGGGTGCTGCACACGAACGCGGAAAACCTCCTGCGCAAGTGCGGCTGCATCTGAGCCGGCCGGACCGCGAAAGGACCTGGACAATCCCAATGGTCACCATCGACAAGATCGTCACCCACCATGTCTCGATCCCGTTCGAGCGTCCCCTCCAGACGGGCAACCATATCTATCAGGACCTGGAGAACGTGTTGATCGAGATCCATGCCGGCGGGCGTGTCGGCATCGGATATGCGTTTAATTTCGCCTTCCGTCAGGCGGCGGCCATCCGGTTGATCGTGGAGGATCTCGCGCAGCCCCTCGTCGGCAAGACGATCGCGGACCGGCGCGCTCACGCGCTCGCCATGTGGCGGCAGCTTAACTTTATCGGCCAGACGGGTCCTTCCGCCATGGCGATGAGCGTCGTCGATACCGCGCTGTGGGACCTGTTCGCCCAATCCCTGGCGACGCCGCTCCACCGGCTGCTCGGCAGCGTGCGCGCGCAGATCGAGCTCTATCCCACCGGTGGCTTCCTGGCCGATCCCATCGAGGCGGTGATCGAGGAGGTGGAGCAGCATCGCGCGGCGGGCTTCCGGCGCTGCAAGATCAAGGTGGGCCGTCCCGATTGGCAAATCGACGTGGCGCGCGTCGGAAAACTGCGTGCGGCGGTTGGCGACGACTTCGGCATCATGATCGACGCCAATCAGGCGTGGAGCGTGGCGGACGCCATCGCCGCCGGGCGCCGCTTCCAGGACCTTGGCGTGTGCTGGTACGAGGAGCCGGTCTCGGTCTACCACGTTGCGGGCACCGCGCGGGTGGCGGACGCGCTGGACATGCCGGTGGCCGCCGGGGAATCCGTCTTCACGCGCTACGGCCACTTGGAACTGCTCGACGGCAAGGCCTGCGACGTGCTGATGCCCAATCTGATGCGGTGCGGCGGGCCGACCGAATTCATGGAGGTGGGAGCCCTCGCCGCTGCCCGGCAGGTGCCCGTCTCCTCCCACACCTTCACGGAGATTTCCGCGCATCTCGTCGCCGCGATGCCCAACGCCACCTTCTGCGAATATCTGCCCGGCTGGTGGGAAAAGCTCTTCAACGAGGAGCCGAAGATCGTCGGCGGCATGTTCCACTTGCCGGAGCGGCCCGGGCTCGGTCTCTCCTTCTCCCGCGAGATCATCGAAAGGTACGGCAGCCATGGGTGACGCTCACGCACACGCCGGCGCGGCGGCATTCGAGGGCCGCATGGACATCTCGGGCAGCGGCTTCTGGGACCTGCTCGTCGCGGCGGCGGCGGATGATGCGGACCTGTGCGGCAAGGCGGCCCACGCCCGCGCCTGCGCCTTCGCTGTCAGGATCGACGACGCGCAGCACCTCCTGGAATTCCACCGGGGCGTCCTGGCGCGTCTGGAGGGGAAGGACCTGACCGGAATTCGCTTCTCCATCAGCGGGCCAAGGAGCGAGTGGGAGAAGGTGATCACCGGCGCCATCCCCTATGCCCGGGCCATCAACGTGTTCCACGGGCGGCTGCGGGTCGAGGGCGACGCGCTCTCCGTCCTGTGGATGACGCCGGCGCTGTGGCAGCTCTGGCGTGTGTCGGCCCGGCTCTCGGGAGGCATCGGACATGACTGAGATCGTCGGGCGTTATGTCGAGGTGCGCGGGCGCCAGGCCTATTACGAGGCGTGCGGCGAAGGCCCGGCGATCGTCGCCATTCACACGGCGGGGCGGGAGGGGCGCCAGTGGCACGGCGTCATGCAGGCACTTGCCGGCCGCTACCACATGTTCGTTCCCGACCTGCCCGGCCATGGCAAGAGCTGGCCGCTCGCCGGCAATGCCTGCCTCCAGGACGCGCACGAGATCGCGCAATGGCTGCGGGAGTTCGCGGCCGTCGTGGTTGGCGACAGCTTCATCATCACGGGCTGCTCGCTCGGCGGGAACCTGTCGCTGCTTCTGGCGGCTGTCGCGCCCGAGGTGCGGGCGGCGGTGGCGCTGCAAGGGTGCGACCACACGCCGACCTTCACCGAGACCGCGCTCGACCTGATGACCCATCCCCAGGTGAGCCTGATGCACGCGAACATGGATTTCTCCATGAGCCTTGTCGGATCCGAGGCGACGCCCGAAGGGCGGGCGTTCTCGGAATGGGGCGTCCTGTCCATCATCCCCGTGGCCCAGCAGGGCGATTTGCGCGCCTATGGCCGGTGCGGCATCCGCCCCCTGATGGACAAGGTGAAGGTTCCGGTGCTCCTCGCCCATGGGTCGGAGGACTGGCTGGCATCCCGCGAGATGGTGGAGGCGACCCGGGGCCGCCTCGTCAACGCGCCGCTAGTGCGCATGGTGCCGCTGCCTGGGCTCGGCCATTTCCCGCACCTCGAAGCCCCAGGTCGCGTGGCCGACATGATGCTCACTTTCTTTGACGAGGCGGGGCTGTGATGCCGCAGAGCCTCGAAACCCCTCCCATCGCATAACGAACAGGTCGCTCCATGGCACCCGTGCTGATCGATAAAGTGAAGAAGGCCTATGGCTCGGTCGCTGTGCTTCACGGCGTCTCCATCGACATCGCCGATGGCGAGTTCGTGGTGCTGGTGGGACCGTCCGGCTGTGGAAAGTCCACGCTGCTGCGCATGATCGCCGGGCTGGAGAACATCACCGGCGGGCGGATGATGATCGGCAATCGCGTCATCAACGATGTCCCCCCAAGGAGCGGGACATCGCCATGGTGTTTCAGAATTACGCGCTCTATCCCCACATGACGGTCGGGGCCAACATGGGCTTCTCGCTGAAGCTGCGGAAGGCGCCGAAGAGCGAGATTGAGATGCGGGTGAAGCAGGCGGCCGATATCCTCAGCCTCTCGCACCTGCTGGATCGGTTCCCGCGCCAATTGTCCGGCGGCCAGCGCCAGCGCGTCGCCATGGGCCGCGCCATCGTGCGCGATCCGCAGGTGTTCCTGTTCGACGAGCCGCTGTCCAATCTCGACGCCAAGCTGCGCGTGCAGATGCGCACCGAGATCAAGGAATTGCACCAGCGCCTGAAGACCACCACGGTCTATGTGACCCACGACCAGATCGAGGCCATGACCATGGCCGACAAGATCGTGGTGATGCATGACGGCGTGGTGGAGCAGATCGGCGCGCCGCTCGACCTTTACGACAAGCCCGCCAACCAGTTCGTCGCCGGCTTCATCGGCTCGCCTTCGATGAATTTCATCAAGGGGCGGATCGAGAAGAACCGGTTTCGTACCGACACCGGGATTGTCCTGCCGATGACCGACGCGCCGGAGAGCGATATGGGCCGACCTGCGGTCTACGGCATCCGCCCCGAGCATTTCCGCGTTTGTGAGGGTGCCTTGCCCATGGAAGTGGCTGTGGTAGAGCCCACGGGATCCGAGACGCTGGTCGTCATGCGCGCTTCGGGACAGGAAATGACCTGTCTGTTCCGGGAGCGCATCCTGCCCAAGCCGGGCCAGATGATCCAAGTGCAACCGGATATTGATCTGGTGCATCTGTTTGACACCGACAGCGGCCAAAGGTTGCATTATTCATGAACGCGACCTCTCGTTCGCATCAGGGTACGCCATGATATCAAACGCCCCGTCCGATACGGACGTCTATGCCGGACAGGATCTATTTGATGGGCGGCGGCCACGATCGCTGACGTCGGCGATTTTCGACCGGCTGCGGACGGATATCCTCACCTGCCGGCTGAAGCCCGGCGAGAAGCTTCCCATTTCCGCCCTCGCCCAGGCGTTCGACGTGAGCCTCGCGGCGGTTCGCGAGGCGCTCTCCCGCCTCGTGGCGGACGGCCTCGTGCTGGCCGAGGACCAGCGAGGCTTCCGCGTCAGCCCCATATCGGAGTTCGACCTTGAGGACCTGACCCGCACCCGTATCGAGATCGAGGTCCTCGCCCTGCGCCGCTCCATGGAAGAGGGGGGCGAAGCCTGGATCGCGAACGTGCGCCAAGCCTGGGACGATCTGCGCAACGCGCCTTATATGAACCCCTCGGATCCGAGCCAGCACAATGAGGGCTGGAACATGCTGCATGACCGGTTCCACCGCACCCTGACCCAGGCGTGCAGGATGGTGTGGCTGCTGCGCTTCCGCGACTCCCTGCACGAGCAGAGCGAGCGCTACCGGCGTCTCGCGCGTCCAGCGGGCCTCTTCACCCGCGATCCCTTCACCGAGCACGCCAACATCGCCGAGGCGGTGTTCGCCCGGGATGCCGACGCGGCGGCGCTTCTCTTGAAACAGCATTTCACCAAAACAATGGAACTGGTCCGTGCTGCCGGAAAGGCCGAGAATTCACCTTTTCATCTTCCCGAAAAGGTCGATGTTTCAGATGGCAGGCGGCGCAAATCGATGCGCCCATTAACATGAGATCAAATCTCTATCGCTCTTCATTTCAGAATGCCGCGATCGAGTCTGACCAGAGAGCGTTAGCGGCGGTAGCTTTCGTCAGACCGCCGAAGAACCTCACAATGCCCCGCCGCCGCATGGGATTGGCGCTCCGCGCCTTCGGGCGCGCCCTCTCCGCATCAAGGATGTTCGCTCCCGGAGCGCGGAGGGGACAATCATCCGTGCAACGCGAAAGTCTTGATCGCGTCCACGAGCGCATCGAGCGTATCAAAGGCGAGGCTCCCCACGGCGCATTCGGACATGATCAGAGACAGCTCCGTGCATGCGACCATCTGCACCTGAACGCCGTGGGCGAGCAACTGGCTAGAGGTGCGATGCATGGCGCTGCGGGCCTGCGCGTCCACTCCCGACGCCTTGATGCGCCGGATGGCGTCGAGCACCGCCGCCTCGTCGGCGGGATATACCGGCGTCAGGCCACAAGCGCGCAGCGGCCCGTCGAACAGAGCGGTCATCCGCACCGCGGGCGAGGCGATGATGCCGATCCTGCCGTCGCTCGCCGCCGACAGGGCCAGCGCCCGCCCGACCGAGACCTCCACGAGGCTCAGCATGGGAATGCGCACGGAAGCGGCGATGGCGCCCGCATAATGGTGGGTGGTGTTGCACGGCATGGCGAGCGCCTCGGCGCCGGCCTGCTCCAGGCGGCGCGCCATCTCCACCAGCACGGGTTCGGGGTCGTCGCCCGTGCCCTCGATCAGCCGCCGGATGCGCGACGGCACCTGCGTATTCTGGTCGACGATGAGCGGGATGTGGTCGCGGTCGTCAGCGGCGGGCACGGCGGCAATGAGCTTGTCCATCAGCAGCACGGTGGCCTGCGGCCCCATGCCGCCCAATATGCCGATGCGCCGCGGCGTCACGATGGGCATGGCGAAATCCTCTCTGGAATGGCGGCGCGCGGATCGAAGCACGCAGCATAGCCGAACAGCGCCGCCGTGCCGCCGGTATGAAGAAAGCAGACCGCCTCGTTCTTGCCGAAGCGGCCCTTGCGCACGTGGTCGAGCAATCCCGCCGCGGCCTTGCCGGTGTAGACGGGATCGAGCAGCACGCCCTCCAAAGCGGCAAACGTCCTGATGGCGGCGAGGGCCTCCGGCGTCGGAATGCCGTAGCCCGCGCCAACCTGGCTCGCATCCACCGCCACGTCGGCGCGCGGCACGAGTCCGGGGCGGCCGATCCGGGTCGCCGTGTCTGCGGCGAGGGCGTGCACTTTCTGCTCCTGCTCGGCCTGCCCCGCCTTCACGCTGAAACCGAGCACGCGCGTGCCCGCCCCCGCCGCGCGCAGGCCCACCAGAAGGCCCGCCTGGGTGCCGGCGCTGCCGGTTGCGGTGACGATATGGTCGAAGGCGATCCTCGCCGCGCCCGCCTGCGCCCCAAGCTCCGCCGCGCAGGTCACGTAGCCCAGCGCGCCGGTGGTGTCGGAGCCGCCCACCGGGATCAGGCGGACCCTGCGACCCTCGGCCCGCAGCCGCTCGGCGCAAGCCGCAAGCTCGCGCGCCATGTCGGCGCCGTGCGGGCGCAATTCCAGGCTGGCGCCGTGCAGGCGATCGAGCAGCACGTTGCCGTTGTCGGCATAAGCGGGATCGGAGTGGAAGGCGCCTGCCTCCAGCAGCAGGTGGCACGAGAGCCCGAGCCGGGCCGCCGCCGCCGCGGTCTGGCGGGCGTGGTTGGATTGGACGGCGCCCGCGGTCACCACCGTGTCGGCGCCGGCCGCGCAGGCTTCGGCCATGATGAATTCGAGTTTGCGGGCCTTGTTGCCGCCGGTGGCGAGGCCCGTGCAGTCATCGCGCTTGATCCAGATTTCCGGTCCGCCGAGCGCCCGGGTCAGCCGGTCGAGCCGCTCCAGCGGTGTCGGCAGATGGGCGAGGCGCAGGCGGGGAAGGCCGGCGAGGTCCATGTCGGCGCCCTCCGGAACGCTGTGGGGCTGCGGTCGTCCGCCGGCGGGAACGCCCCGCCGGCGGCGCATGGTCGGGCACGCGGCAGGGTCAGGCCGCATGCTTATTCATGAAGTCCTCGCACAGGGTGGTGAGATAGATGGGGGTTTCCTGCATGGGGCAGTGACCGCAATTCTCGATGATCGCCATCTCCGAATTGGGATGCCAGGCGAGGAAGGTCGAAGCCAGTTCGTCGGGCAGGAAGCCCGCCTGGTCCCACACGCCGGCCACCACGAGCAGCGGCGGCGTGGGGCGGGCGGCCTTCACCTCGTCGGAGAAGTCCTCCACCGTCCACATGTCCAGATAGCGCCGCACCGCCACGTTGTTGCGGGTATTGCGTGCGAGCCAGAGCTTGTGCTCGGACCATTGCTTGGTGAGCTTGTGGTTGGTGATGCGGGCCGCAAGCTCGCGCACCGCGTCGTCGTCCACCAGCGTGCGCTCGAAGAAGGCCCGGCGCTCCGGGTCCATCTTGATCGCCGCGGCGGAGACCGGCCCCACCGCGACCTCGCTCTTGATGCGCTCCGGGTACATCAGGACCATGCGCTCCACCACCATGCCGGTCATGGAGAAGCCGATGATGTGGAAGCGCTCCCAGCCGAGGCTGTCGGCGGTGTCGAAGGCGTCCGACGCCGCTTCCTGGGCGCTGTATTCCCCCTCGAGCTTAATCGACCGCCCATAGCCGCGGATATCCACGAAGGCATAGGTGAAGCGTTCCGTGTCCAGGTAGAGGTGCATCGGCTTCCAGCTGGTGCAGTCCGCGAGCCAGTCGTTGAAGACGATCACGCCTTCCTTGCCGGTGCCGACGAGTTCGTATCCAAGAACCATCTCAAGTCTCCGTAGCCATTCGCGGCGTGCTGTCAGGGGGTGATGACCTTGATGTCGGTCACGGCAGGAAGCTTGCCCGCAACGATCTCGCCGTGGGCCTGCTTCAGGGGTTCCATGTCGTAGAAAGGCTTCACGTCGAGCTTGGTGTTGAGGAGCTTGTTGTCGAACAGGAAGTCCATCACGCCTTGGGCGCCGGCGATGTCGGCCTCAGAGACCATGAGGTCCACGTCGGCCGGGCTCTTGATGGGCTTGGCGAGATTGCGGTCGAAATCGGTGGCGATCTTCAGCAGGCGCGGGTCGAGGCGCGAGGTCTTGGCGAACCATCCGTGGGCCTGCTCGATATTGTTGGAAGCCCACCAAGTGGCCATGATCCAAGCCTTGAGGAACTTCACTTCGCCGTCCCGGCCGTTGGCTTCGATCCACTTGCCGGAAAGGCCCTGGAGGCCGATGTTCTCGCCCTTCGGGGCCACCCAGAGGGGCTTGGCGATCTTGGCCTCGATCAGACGCTCCATGGTCGGGTCCCAGGTGATGACGGCATCCACGAGCCCGCCCTGCATTGCCGCGGTCTGCTCGGCGATGTCCTGGTTGACGATGGTCATCTCCTTGAAGGGGTCCTTGACGCCGGCCGCCACGATGGCCTTCACCGAGCGCGGGAAGGTGGTGGTGGCAAAAGGTGCGCTCACCTTCTTGCCCCTCAGGTCGGCAAGGCCGCCCTGGAAATCGGGGCGCACCAGGATGCCGAAGCGGGCATCATGGGTGCGCATCAGCACCTTGGAGCCGGGCATGCGGGCCATGGCCCGCAGCACCGGGGCATCGGCGGCGAACACGTTGTCGATGTCGCCGGCCACCGCCGCCTCGGCCAGCGGGCCGCCGAAGGTGAAGGTCTTGAAGTCGGCCTTGATGCCGTTGAGCTCGAAGATGTTGGTGTGGCGCAGCACCTCCACCACCTCGCCGCCGGCGGCCCAGAGCGACTGGTAGCCGACCGTGACCTTGATCGGGTCTGCGGCCTTCGCCTGTCCCGCGAGGGCGCAGGCGAAGGCGGTGGCGGCGAGGACGCGGGCCACCGTGCCGCGGCGCCGAAGGGGTCGGACTCCCATGGTATCGGACATCTTGCTTTCTCCTCTGGTTATCAGTTGGGTGCCTTCCAGCCGACGAGCGCATGCTCGAGCCAGAGCATCAGGCTGTTCATCAGGAAGCCGACTGCGCCGATCACGATCATCCCGGACATGACCTTCTCGGTCTCGATCATGGAGCGGGCGAGCTGGATCATGTATCCAAGGCCCGAGGTGGCGGCGATCAGCTCGGCGGCGATCACGCAGGTCCAGGCGACGCCGAGCCCGACGCGCAGGCCGGTGACGATGTAGGGCACCGCCGTCGGCAGCATGACCCGCGTCAGGAACAGCCACCGCCCGGCGCCGAAGCACTGCGACACCTGCACATGGATCGGCGCCACCGCGCAGGCGCCGGTGTAAGCATTGGTGAAGATCGGAAAGAAACCGCCGATGAAGATGATGAACCATGCGGAGTGATCGCCGAGGCCGAACCACAGGATGGCGAGCGGAATCCAGGCGATGACCGAGATCGGCCGCAGGATTTCCACCAAGGGCAGCAGATAGGCCGCCACCTTGCGGTTCATGGCCAGCAGCAGGCCGAGCGAGATGCCCGTTACCGCGGCGAGGCCGAAGCCCACGGCGACGCGCAGCACGCTGGCGCGGATGTCCTCCCACAGCAGCCCGGCCTCGGCGAGGTCGATCGTCGCCTTGAACACGGCCGTCGGCGGCGGAAAGATGTTCGGGTTCGCAAGCCCGCTGCGCACGGCGCCTTCCCAGGCCAGCAGCAGGATCGGGATGAGCACCAGATGGCGCAGTTGCGCGGCAGCGCTCTTCAGCAGGCGGAACGCGCGGGTGCGCGCCGGGGTGCCGGTGGAGCGGACGGCTCGCGTGTCGGGCGCGGCCATGGCGCCGTCTCCTTGCGTTGCCATCACGCGGCCGCCGCACGCACGACTTCGGCGCGCAGGAGATGGGACAGTTCGTTCTTGATCTCCAGGAAGCGCAGATCGTGCGCCCGGATGGAGGGATCGCGCGGGCGCGGCAGGTCGACGTCCACCACCGCCTTCACCCGGCCGGGGCGCGCCGTCATCACCAACACCCGGTCGCCGAGGAACACCGCTTCCTCGATATTGTGGGTGATGAGCACGAAGGTTTTTCCGGTGCGTTCCCAGATCCTCAATATCTCCTCCTGCAGCAGGTCACGGGTGAGGGAATCGAGCGCGGCGAACGGCTCGTCCATGAGCACCACGTCGGGGTCGGGGGCGAGGGCGCGGGCGATGCTCACCCGCTGCTTCATTCCGCCGGAGATTTCGTGCGGATAGCGGCCCGCGAAGCGGGTGAGGCTCACGAGATCGATGAAGCCATCGACGATCTCCTTGCGCTCGGCCTTGCCGACCCCCTTCGCCCGCAAGCCGAACTCCACGTTCTGGTGCACGGTCATCCAGGGAAACAGGCCGTACTCCTGGAAGATCACGGTGCGGTCCGGGCCGGGGCCGCTGATCGGCGTGCCGTTGCGCAGCGCCGCGCCCAGGGTGGGCTTGGAGAAGCCGGCGATGGTGTGCAGCAAGGTGCTCTTGCCGCAGCCCGACGGGCCGATGATGCAGAAGAACTCGCCCGCATTGATCTCGCACGACACGTCGTCGAGGGCGATCACCGCCTCCGCCTCGTCGGGCGCGCTGAAGGACTTGGTGATGTTGCGAATACTGATGGGGCCCATGTTCGGTTCCTCCGGCTCAGGCATCACGCGACGCGATAGCGCTCGATCACATCGAGGTCGGGTTCGAGGCCGAGGCCCGGGGCGGTGGGCACCGGCAGGTATCCGCCGACGGGAAGCGTGGCACCGCCGTAGATCTCGGCCTCGAAATCGCAGAACAGGCGCTCCAGCAGCGGCGTCCCGCGCTGAGCGGCGTTGATGTGGAGCGTCGCCACCTGGCCGGGTCCGAACAGCGCACAGTGCGGCACGAACTCCACGCCCTCCGCCTCGCAGAGGGCGGCGATCTTCATCAGCTCGGTGACGCCGCCGGTCTTGGCCACGTCCGGCTGGGCGATGTCGATGGCGCCGGCGTCGATCATGGCGACGAAGTCGTGCAGGGAGCCGGCATTCTCGCCCGCGGCGATGCGGTGGCGTCCGGTTGCGCGCACGATGGCAAGGCCGCGAAAGTCCTCCGGCGGCCAGATCGGCTCCTCGAGCCACAACAGGTCGAGGGGGGCGAGCTCGCGGTCATAGCGCAGGGCCTCGGTCACCGACCACGGGCAGTTGGTGTCGAGCATCACCACCGCGTCGGTGCCCGCCGCCTCCACTGCCGCGCGGATCTCGGGGACGGTGACCTCGTGGAGCTTCACGTGGCGGTAGCCGAGGTCCACCGCGCGGCGCGTCGCTTTCTCCACGTCGGGGCAATTGCCGTAGCGCATGAGACTCGCATAGACGCCGATGCGGTCCGCGAAGGGGCCGCCCAGCAGGTCCACCAGCGGCAGGCCCGCGGACTTGGCGGCGAGGTCCCACAAAGCGACATCGACGGCGGAGATGCCGTACATGATCGGCCCCACGCGGCCGAAATTCTGGAGCTGGAATTCGAGATCAAACTTGATCTTGGCGATTTCGCACGCGCGGCGGCCCACGATCAGCGGCAGCACCCGCGTCTCGATCAGCATCTTCAGCCCGCGATCCTCGCCGCGGGAGAAGGCCTCTCCCCAGCCGACCATGCCGGCATCGGTCTCGAGGCGCACGAACAGGGTGTCGAATTGCGTGCGCGGCGCACCGCCGAAGCTCCAGGGCGGGACGCCGCCGGATTCGAACGGAACAGAGATGAGGATCGCCTCCGCCCTGACGATGCGCTGGCCCGGCAACGCTACGGAACGTAGCGCGCCGGGTTCGCCGGCGGCCATGGTGGAAATCGTGGAAGGAGCGGTCGTTGCAACCGAGACTGACATTTTGTGCCTTTTTTCGTCTTCCGCTCGGCCCTATGGTGGGCGAACGTCTCGCGCTGATTGTTGACAATTATCTGATAACGTCCGATTTAGTTGGTCAATGGATGGATTGACTAAAGTTCGGGCTCGAATTGATTAAAGAGGGAGCAAGCAACCGATGACTGCTCTGAAAATGGTCTCGGCGGTCGCCAAGCGCAGTCTCGATAGGGCGGCCGCCGATGCGCTCCGGCAGGCGATTGTCTCCGGCGAGGTTCTGCCGGGCACGCGCCTCACGGAGATGGAGATCGCCGCACAATTCGAGCTTTCGCGCGGCACCATCCGCGCCGCGCTCCAGCGCCTCATGGGCGAGGGGCTGATCATCCAGCGCCCTTATGCGGGCTGGGAGGTTGTCACCCTCAACTCCCACGACGTGTGGGAGCTTTATACCCTGCGCGCCAGCCTGGAAGGGCTTGCCGCGCGCCTCGCCGCCCGCCACCCGGACCGGCGCGCGCGCATGGAGATCGCGTTCGATGTGCTGAAGGCAGCGGCCGCTTCCGGCGACGGCCGCGAGATCACCGAGGCCGACCTATCCCTGCACAAGACCATCGTCAGCCTGGCCGGCCATCAGCGCCTCGCCAGCCAGTATGAGGTGGTGGGGCAGCAGGTGCGGATGTTCATGGCCTCGTCCAACGCCATCCTGCCCCGCTCGGCGATGCTGATCGAGAATCACATTCCCCTGGTGACGGCGGTGGCCGAAGGCGATCCCGATCTCGCGGAGCGCTGCGCCAGCGCCCACAGCACCAGCTCCGGCGAAATCCTGATGCGTCACCTGGAGGCGCAGAAGCATACGCACGCGGAGGAGGCATCCGAGCCCCCAAAGTCCGGCTCGCGCTGAGCCACAGCGGCGCCCCGACCGCCCGATCCCGCGCCGCCCGCCGGCCGCACCCTCACCCGCAGCGAGGAGCAGATGGAGTTCACCACCCTGATCTATGAGCGGCTCGACGGGGTCGCGCGCATCACGCTCAATCGCCCGCAGCGCACCAACGCCCTGTCCCAGGCGATGCTGGGCGAGATCTGCACCGCCATGGACGCCGCCGAGGTGGACCCCGAGGTGCGCGCCGTGATCGTGCGCGGTGCGGGCAAGGCTTTCTCCTCCGGTTTCGACCTGAAGGAGCAGATGGAGCGTCGCCCATCCGGCGTCGCCGACTGGCGCCCGCTGCTGCGCAAGGACTTCGACACGGTGATGCGGTTCTGGCATTGCCCGAAGCCGACCATCGCCGCCGTGCGCGGACCCTGCCTTGCCGGCGCGTGCGAGCTGGCCCTCGCCTGCGACATGACCATCGCCGGCGAGGACGCCTTCTTCGGCGAACCGGAGCTGAAGTTCGGCGCGGGCATCGTGGTGATGATCCTGCCCTGGCTGGTGGGACCCAAGATCGCCAAGGAGATCATCCTCACCGGCGCCGACCGGATCAATGCGGCGCGGGCGCGGGAGATCGGCATGGTGAACCGCGTGGTGCCCGACGCGGAGGTGGACGCGGAGGCGCTGCGCATCGCGGCGCACCTTGCCGTCATCGATCCCGGGCTGGTCAAGCAGACCAAGCGGGCACTCAATCGCGCCATCGAGGCCCAGGGCCTGCTGCAGAGCCTGGAAAGCGCCCTCGAGATGGACCTCGCCATCGAGGGCGAGGGATCGCCGGACAAGACGCGGTTCATGGACATTGCGCGGGCGGAGGGGCTGAAGGCCGCGCTCGCCTGGCGCGACGCCCGCTTCTCGGCGGCCGGCACCGCCCCGGTGCGCCCATGAGCCCCGCCCTCGCCCGCCTGACGAGCGACGCCCTCGCCGCCTATCCTTTCCTCATCGAGAGCACGGAGGGCGCCGCCCTTACGCCGGGCGCCATCCTCGACCGGGCGCGGGCTCTCGCTGCTGCCTTGGGTGCGGCCGGGCTCGGGCGCGACGAGCCCGTGCTCGTGCGCGTGGCGAACCGGCCGGAAGACCTCGTGGCGTTCCTTGGCGTGTGGCAGGCCGGCGCGGTCGCCGTCCCGCTCCATGCCAACGCTGCGCCGGCCACGGTCGAGGCCGTCACCATGCAATCGGGGGCGCGCTTCCTGGTGGGCGGCGGCGCGCTTTCGACCATCGCCA
The DNA here is from genome assembly GCF_043195105.2 of Roseixanthobacter finlandensis. Classification (NCBI taxonomy): domain Bacteria; kingdom Pseudomonadati; phylum Pseudomonadota; class Alphaproteobacteria; order Hyphomicrobiales; family Xanthobacteraceae; genus Roseixanthobacter; species Roseixanthobacter finlandensis. Next base: position 3,611,583 of record NZ_CM195536.1, read on the forward strand.
TGGCCCCGCCGCCGGAACGCCCGCTGCTGCGCGGGGCGGCGCTGATTGTCTTCACCTCGGGCTCCACCGGCAGACCGAAGGGCGTGGTGCTCGGCCACGATGGCTTCGCGGGCAAGATCGGAGTGTTGGCGCGCCGCGTCGGCATCGGCCCGGGCGACACGGTGCTGCTGCCGCTCCAGCTCATCTTCATCTTCGGCCTATGGGTGCTGCTGGTCGCCCTGGCGCGCGCCGCCCGCATCGTGCTGATGGGCAAGTTCTCCGCCGAGACCGTGCTGGAGCTGATGCCGCGAACCACGGTGCTCGGCTGCGTGCCGTCCATGCTGCGCACGGTCTTCGCCCATCCGCCCCAGAGTGGCGACCGGCTGCGCATGGTGCTCACTGGCGGCGAGGGACTCGATCGCGCGCTTACCGAAACCCTGAGCGCGCGCCATCCCGGCGCCGGCGTCTACGACCTCTACGGCCTGACCGAGACCGGCGCCGCGGACTTCTGCCTGGGCCCCGCAGACGCCGCGGGTACCGGCACCATCGGGCGCCCGACCGAGAATGTGATTGCCCGCCTCGGGCCGGCGGAGCAGGCGGTGGACGCCGACAGCGGCGAACTGCTCATTCGCTCCCCCTATGGGATGCTCGGCTATCTCGACAATCCCGAGCTCACGCAGGCCTCGTTCACGGACGGCTTCTTCCGCACCGGCGATCTCGCGCGCATGCGGGCGGACGGCTATGTCGAGATCGTTGGCCGGATCAAGGAGATCATCTCGCGCGGCGGCAATAAGATCGCCCCGGCGGAGATCGACCTCGTCCTCTCGCACCACCCGGCCGTGGCCGCCGCACTATGCGCCGGCGTGCCCGACCCGCGGCTGGGCGAGAGCGTCCACGCCGCGGTGGTGCTCAAGCCGGGCGCGCACACGGACGCGGCGGAGCTGAAGGCATGGGCCGCGAGCCGGCTCGAACGGTTCAAGGTCCCCGAGGCCATCCACATCGTCCCCGCCTTGCCCCAGGGACCCACCGGAAAAGCATTACGCAGCGGTGTCGCCGCCCTCGCGCGCGCCACGATCGCGGGTGACCGGACATAAGCCAGGCACGGCTTCACCTGTCTCGCTTTGCTCACCCGGATCTGCCATCGGTGTGAGTTCGCGGCCGGCCGAGATCCATATGTTGAGCAAAGTATATGCAACCGCGAGGATCGTCGGACCAAGAAATATCCCCAGCATCCCAAAGGCGATGAGGCCGCCGACGACCCCGCCGAATATCAGAAGGATCGGCAAATCCGCGCCTTTCTTGATGAGAAAGGGGCGAAGGAAATTGTCCATCGTCACGGTGATGACCGCCATGACCAGGAGGACGGAGGCCCAGACGGTATCCCCGCTGTAATACATCCAGAATGCTGCGGGGAAAAGCACAAGGCCGGGGCCGATCTGGACCAGGCACAACATGAACATCAGGGCCGTCAGCACGGGTGCGAACGGCACCCCCACCGCCAGCAGCGCGATGCCGCCGAGCGCGCTTTGCGCCAGCGCCGTCACCACCACGCCGAGCGCAACGCCCCGCACCGCGCGGCCGATCAGCAGGATCACCATTTCCCCGCGACCTCCGCCCAGGCGCCGGCCAAAGCCGAGCGCGATTTCCGCGCCCTTTTCGCCCTGGGCGTAAATGCATGCGGCCAGCACCGTGGTCAGCAGGAACTGGACGAACATCCCGGCCAAGCCGCCGGCCGCGGATGCGAACCATTGCGTGAAGGCGCCGGCATAGGGCGTCAAGCGCGGCGTGAGATCGTCGAGCCCCGCAGATGTCACTTGCCCCCACATCTCGGCGGCGGTTGCTCCGAACAGCGGCACCTCGGCAAGCCAGCTCGGAGGGGCCGGAACCCGTATGGACAATGCGGCCCGCGCCAGTTCGGTGAGTTGGTCCCGATTGGCGACAATGGTGCCGACCGCCAGCCAGAACGGGATAATCAGCACCAGCAGAAGGGCGACGGTCATGATCAGGACCGCCAGCGCGCGGCGGTTTCCCGTGTGCTCCTGCACCCACAACATCAACGGCCATGTGGCAATGACCAGCGTCGTCGACCAGACGATGGCCGGCAGGAACGGTTGCAGAATCAGAAAGCTGGTGACGATCAGCCCGACGATGAACAGGACGGCGAGGGTCGCGCGGGGGAGATCCAGCTGTTGCGGGAACATGGGGTCGAGCCTCTTGCCTTGCGCGCATCCGAAACGGTTCACGTGTTTACGCTGCGCGTAAGGTCACGTCCACGCACCTGCCTGCTCCGGGTTTCGAGATGGTCCGCGCCGGAATCCGAGCCCGTTCGGCACCGAAGTGCCCGGCAATATGCGCCTCAGGCGATATACGGCAGATGCGGCACGCTCTGGGAGGCGCGGAAGGCGGCGAGGCGTTCGGCGGCCTTCTGGCTGGACGCGCGCAGATGCGCCACCAGCGCCTTCTTCGCCACAGCCCCGCTGCCGCGTCGCACGGCCCGCACGATATCCAGATGCTCGTCCATGAAGGGATCCACCAGGGTCGCACGATTCAGCGCCACCTGGATGTGCTTGCCCGAGACCAGGATGCAGCGCGTGCGCCGCAGCGCCTCGATGAGTTCCGGATTGCGGCCGTGGCCGACGCAGTCGATGTGCAGATCGGCTTCCAGCACGTCGAGGTCGGAAATATCCACCTGCGGGAAGCGTGCGATCACGTCCTTCAGCCGGGCTTCGACACTGTCGAGCTGCGCCGTCGGGATCCGGCCTATGGCGCTTTCCAGCGCCACCGGCTCCAGCAGGATGCGCAGCTCATAGAGGTCGTGGAAGCGGGCTTCGTCCAGCGGCACGATCCACCAATGGGATTTCTCGCCCTTGGAGACGATGCCCACCTCGCGCGCATGGATGAGCAGGTCGCGCGCCACCGTGCGCCCCACGTCGAAATGGCGCGCCAGGGCCAGTTCGTTCACGCGGAAACGGCCAAACACCGAGCGCAGGATGATCTCGCGCTCGAAATCATAATAAAGCGACTGCCAGGCGAAGGATTTGGCGGCGGCCGGGGGCTCGGCCTGCATCTGGAGCATGGCCGAGGTGATCTTGACGCGCTGCGGCGTCTCGGTGCGCCCGACCAGCAGGCCACGCCCCTCAAACCGGCTGAGCAGCCCCTCGCTTTCAAGTTCCGACAAAGCCTGCTTCACCGGCGAGCGGCTGGAGCCGAACAGGGCCGCGAGCGGCCCTTCCAGCAACACCGCGCCCTGCGGCAGGGAGCCACCGCAGATCGAGCGGCGCAGTTGCTCCGCGATCAAAGCATAGGCGGGCGTCCGGTCGACGACCGGCGCCTCCTTGCCGCGGCTCAGGTGACCGCGCCGATTTGCCATGGCACGAATTCATTGTCGCCGAAGCCGAAATCCTCGCTCAGCGTATGCGCGCCCGAGGCGATGGCGATGATGGTCTCGAAAATCCGCTCCCCGGCCGCCTCGATGGTATCCTCCCCGGTGACGATACCACCGCAATTGACGTCCATGTCCTCCTGCATGTGCTGGTACATCTCGTTGTTGGTCGCGACCTTGATGCAGGGAGCAGGCTTGAAGCCGGAGACCGAGCCCCGGCCGGTCGTGAAGACGATGACGTTGCAGCCCCCCGCCACCTGGCCGGTGACGGCGACCGGATCGTAGCCGGGCGTGTCCATGAACACAAAGCCCGTGCGGTCGATGATCTCGGCATATTCATAGACCGCCTCCAGCGGCATGGTGCCGCCCTTGGCCACCGCCCCCAGCGATTTTTCCAGGATGGTGGTAAGCCCGCCCGCCTTGTTGCCGTGGGAGGGATTGTTGTTCAGCTCCGCCTCGTTGCGCTCGGTGTAGCGGCGCCACCAATCGATGCGGTCCACCAGCTTCTGCGCCACGGCGGGGGTGACCGCCCGGCGCGTCAGCAGGTGCTCGGCGCCGTAGATTTCCGGCGTCTCGCTCAGCACCGCCGTCCCGCCGTGCTGCACCACGAGGTCGGCCGCATGGCCCAGCGCCGGATTGGCGGAAATGCCCGAATAGCCGTCCGAACCGCCACACTGCAGCGCCACCTTGAGGCCGGAGAGCGGCACGGTAGTGCGCTTTGCGGCGTTCACGGCAGGCAGCATCTCGCGGATGATGGCGGAGGCCACTTCGACGGTCTTTCGAGTGCCGCCCAGGTGCTGGATCGTCATGGTGCGCAGGAACGGGCCTTCCTCAAGCCCGAACTTCTTCACGATGGGGTCGATCTGGTTGGTCTCGCAGCCGAGGCCGATCATCAGGATGCCGGCGAAATTGGGGTTCTTCGCATAGCCGCTCAGCACGCGGGTGAGATAGGCATAGCCTTCGGTCTTGGTGTTGATGGCGCAGCCGGTGCCATGGGTGAGCGCGACCACGCCGTCCACGTTCTCGAACCCGTCAAGGCCGCCGCCGCGATTGAACCCGTCGGCGATGGCGCGCGCCACCGTGGCCGAGCAGTTCACCGAGCTGACGATGCCGATATAATTGCGTGTGCCCACCTGCCCGTCGGCGCGCACATAGCCTTCGAAAGTGCGGCGCTCGCCCTCAGGCAGCAGCGGGGTGGGGCGGGCATCCTGCGCGAAATGGTGATCGACGCCGCTCTCCTGCATGGCGAGATTGTGCAGGTGCACGTGCGCGCCGGGGGCGATGTCGGTGCTGGCGATGCCGATCACCTGGCCATATTTCAGCACCGGCTCCCCCGCCGCGATGGCGCGAATCGCCATCTTGTGGCCGCTCGGAATTTGGGCCAGCGCGACGATGGCGGCCGCCTCCATCTGCACCGGCGTGCCTGCGGGAATGGCGGATCGGGCCACGGCCACATTGTCCCGCGCGTTCAGTTGGATCACCGGGGAGGCCGTGCGCGTCGTCAGCATGGAATTATCCGCTAAAATGATTATTGCGTGCATCAATCAATCATGTTAGATGTCCTCCAGTCAATAGAAAAATGATAATAATATAGGCAGGAAAGAACGCCTATGCCCCTGATATGACACCATAAAATTCCATCTCCCGAGCACAGATCGGAGATGGAAGCGTTACGTATCGTCACGCTAGGTTTATATATTTATCGAATGCGATGAATTTCGCTTCTGAAGACGCGGATTTTTGCCTTGTCCTACGAATTCGATTTCTCATTCCTGGATGAATATTTGCCAGACCTGTGGCATGGCATCTGGCTGACTCTGGGAATGACGACCGCGTCCATCCTGCCAGGCTTCGCGCTCGGCACGCTCTGCGCGGTCGGCCGCCTGTATGGCCCACCCTGGGCGCGGCGGGCGGTGGTGATCTATGTGGAAGGCATCCGCAACACGCCGCTCATCATCCAGGTGTTCTGGCTGTTCTTCGGTCTCGCCGTGCTCCAGGTGCGGATCGGTCCGTTCGCGGCGGCGGTGATCGCGCTCGTGATCAATGTCGGAGCCTATACTGCCGAGATCATGCGCGCCGGTTTCCTGAGCATCCCCAAGGGCCAGATCGAGGCCGCCTCCTGCCTCGCGCTGAAGCCGAGCCAGGCCTTGTGGTCGGTGCAGCTGCCCCAGGCGGTGGAGCGGGTCTATCCCGCCCTCGTCAGCCAGTTCGTGCTGATGATGCTGGCCACCTCGATCATGTCACAGATCTCGGCGGAGGAGCTGACCGGGGTTGCCTACATGATCCAGTCCTTCACCTTCCGCGGCTTCGAAGTCTATCTCGTGATCGCCGTCATCTATCTCGTGACGGCCTCGCTCCTGCGCCTCACGCTGCTCGGCGTGGCCCAGGTCTCCTTCCCCCGCCGGCGCCGGCTCGGCACCCCGCTGTGAGGCTCTGATGCTGGGACTGACCATCGAGCAGATCGCCTATCTCTTTCGCGGCGCGGGCTGGACCATCGTGCTCTCGCTGCTCGGCTTCGTCGGCGGCACGCTGCTCGGGCTTCCGGTCGCGCTCGCGCGTTCCGCAAAGAGCCGGCTTGCGCGCGCGCTGTCCGGCGTGCTGGTACAGGTGGTGCAGGGCATTCCCCTGCCGGTCATCATGTTCGTGGTCTATTTCGGCATCAGCATCGGCGGCTTCGACGTGCCGGCGCTGGTGGCGGCAGGCGTCGCCATGACGCTCTATGCGGGCGCCTATCTCGGCGAAATCTGGAAGGGCTGCATCCTCGCCGTGCCGCGCACCCAGTGGGAAGCGGGCGAGTGCCTCGCGCTCACCTCCACCCAACGCTTCGTGTTCGTGATCCTGCCCCAGGCCCTGCGCATCGCGGTGCCGCCCACCGTGGGCTTCCTGGTGCAGATCGTGAAGAACACCTCCTATTCGGTGGTCATCAATTTCTTCGACCTCACCTATTCGGCCAAGGTGATCAACAATTCCACCTTCCGGCCGTTCACGGTCTTCACCATCGCCGCGGTGATCTATTTCGCCATCTGCTTTCCCATGTCGCTGCTGGCGAGCCGGTTCGAGCGGCGGCTGCACCGCGGCTGAGGAGACGGCATGACCCTGCATTTGAAAGCCCCCGCCCCTTCCGCCGCTTCGCATGAGAGCCCTCCCATGACCAGCCCCGCCGCGCCCCTCGTGCGCTTCCGCGACGTGCGCAAGAATTTCGGCGCGCTGGCCGTGCTGAAGGGCATCGACCTCGACGTGGCACCGGGAGAGGTGGTGGCCCTGATCGGCCGCAGCGGCTCCGGCAAGAGCACGGCGTTGCGCTGCGTCAACGGCCTGGAGAAGGTGGACGGCGGTGAATTGACCGTGTGCGGGCGCGCCCTGCACAGCGGCACCGTCGACCTGCGCGAGCTGCGCCAGGACGTGGGCATCGTATTCCAGAGCTACAATCTGTTCCCCCATCTGACCGTCGAGCAGAACGTGACGCTGGCGCCCCGCAAGGTGAAGCGCATCGGTAAAGGCGAGGCGCGCGACCTCGCCGCCGAGGTGCTGGCGCAGGTGGGGCTGGCCGACAAGGCGCAGAGCTATCCCGAGCAGCTCTCCGGCGGCCAGCAGCAGCGGGTCGCCATCGCCCGCTCGCTGGCCATGCATCCCAAGCTGATCCTGTTCGACGAGGTCACCTCGGCGCTCGACCCCGAGCTGACCGGCGAGGTGCTGAAAGTCATCGAGCGGCTCGCCAAGGGCGGCATGACCATGATGCTCGTCACCCATGAAATGGCCTTCGCCCGCTCGGTCGCCCACGCCGTGGTGTTCATGCACCAGGGCAAGGTGTGGGAGAGCGGCAAGGGCGAGATGCTGGCCAATCCCCAGACCGTCGAACTGCGCCAGTTCGTCGGCAACGGCCTGTGACACCCACCTGCAACGCCAACAGAAAACAAGATTCGGAGGAGTTTTCGACCATGACCATGACCCGCATCGCCGGCACGCTTGCGCTCGCCGTCGCCCTGGTGGCCGGCCCGCTGGCCGCCAACGCCGAGACCCCCGCCGGCATCAAGCAGCGCGGCAAGCTGCTGGTGGCCATCGATGTCAGCCATCCGCCCTACGGCATGCTGGACGCGCAGGCCAAGGAGACCGGCTCGGACGTCGAGACCGCCAAGCTCCTGGCGCAGGACCTCGGCGTGCCGCTGGAAGTGGTGCCGGTCTCGGGCGCGAACCGCGTGCCCACGCTGCTGGCCGGCAAGGTGGACCTGGTGATCGCCTCCTTTTCCATCACGCCGGAGCGCAAGAAGGTGGTGGATTATTCCATCCCCTACGGCGTGATCCCGGTGGTGGTATCCGCCCCCAAGTCCACGGTCATCAAGGGCGCGGCCGACCTGGCCGGAAAGTCCATCGCGGTTGCCCGCGGCACCACCGCCGACATCGAGCTGACACGCACCATCAAGGAGGCCAAGGTCGCCGCCAACATCGTGCGCTATGAGGACGAGGCCACCGCCAACACCGCAGTCGCCACCGGGCAGCAGGACATTCTGGCCGCAGCCCTCTCCACCGCCAATGCGGTGGCCGAGCAGAACCCCGGCAAGCAGCTCGAGGTGAAGATCGAGATGGCCGCCTATCCCATGGCCGTCGGCCTGCGCAAGACCGATCCCGAGCTGAAGACGTTCGTGAACGAGTGGGTGACGGCCAACCTGAAGAACGGCAAGCTGAACGGCATCTATAAGAAGTATTTCGGCCAGTCCCTGCCCGAGAACCTCCCGGCCGAGTGAAACTTCGCCAATGATGGAGGGGGCGCGACGTGCGCCCCTTCGAGTTCGCACCGTGCCTCAGGAGCCGCCATGACTGCCGCCGCCCTGCCCTATCGCGGGCTGTTTCCCGTTGCGCCCACCCCGTTCCTCGCCAATGGCGACCTTGATCCCGAAGGCCAGCGCCGCGTGCTGGACTGCATGATCGACCAGGGCGTGGACGGCATCTGCATCCTCGCCAATTATTCCGAACAGTTCCTCCTGACCGACGAGGAGCGCCGCATCCTCACCGAACTGTCGCTCGCCCATGTGGCGGGGCGCGTGCCGGTGATGGTGACCTGCTCCCATTTCTCCACCCGCGTCGCCGCCGAGCGCGCCGCCCATGCGCGGGCCGCGGGCGCCAGCCTCATCATGCTCATGCCGCCCTATCACGGCGCCGGCATCCGCCTCGACGAGCAGGCCATCTTCGACCATTTCGCCCGCGTGGCGGACGCTGCCGGCATCCCGGTGATGCTCCAGGACGCGCCGCTGAGCGGCGTGTCGCTCTCCGTGCCCTTCATGGTCCGGCTTGCGCGTGAGCTGCCGCTGGTGCGTTATTTCAAGATCGAGGTGGCGGGCACCGCCGCCAAGCTGCGCGCGCTCATCGCCGCCGGCGGCGATGCCGTCGAGGGCCCGTTCGACGGTGAGGAGGCCATCACGCTGATGGCCGATCTCGACGCCGGCGCCACCGGCGTGATGTCGAGCGCGCTGCTGCCCGATCTGCTGCGCCCGGTGCTCGACCACCACGCGGCCGGGCGTCGTGCGGAGGCGGCGCAGGCCTATGCCCGCGTGCTGCCGCTGATCAATTACGAGAACCGCCAGTGCGGCCTGCGCGCGGCAAAGATCGCCATGATGGAAGGTGGCGTGATCTCCTCCGACGCGGTCCGCCATCCGCTGGAGCCGGTGCATCCCGCCACCCGCGAAGGCTTGCTGGAGATCGCGCGGGAGCTCGATCCCCTGGCCCTGCGCTGGGGCAAATGACGGTAGGACACCGTCATATTTGACTCGACCAAGGCCGATCCGTGGGCGACAGCTGCCCGCCTCGATGAAGGATGACCGACATGACCATCACGACTGATCTGCTGATCGGCGCTGACTCGCGGCCCGGCACGCTCGGCGAGGTCCGGGCGGTGGAAGCCGCGAGCGGCCTGCCGCTCGCCCCCGCCTTCGGTGGCGCGACGCTGGACGATTTGGAGCGCGCCTGCGCCCTGGCGGAAGCCGCGTTCGACACCTATCGCGCCGTATCCCTGGAAGAACGCGCCCTGTTTCTTGAGGCGGTCGCGCAGAACATCCTCGATATCGGCGATGGGTTGATCGAGCGGGCCATGCAGGAGACCGGCTTGCCGCGTCCGCGCCTGGAAGGCGAGCGCGGCCGCACGGTCGGCCAGTTGCGCCTGTTCGCGCAGGTGGTGCGTGACGGCGGCTTCCTCGATCTGCGCATCGATCCAGCCCTACCCGAGCGCAAGCCCCTGCCCCGCCCGGACCTGCGCCTGCGCAATGTGCCGCTCGGCCCCGTCGCGGTCTTCGGCGCGAGCAATTTTCCGCTCGCCTTCTCGGTGGCCGGCGGCGACACCGCCTCGGCGCTCGCGGCCGGTTGCCCGGTGATCGTGAAGGCCCATTCCGCCCATCCCGGCACCTCCCAGCTCGTCGGGAAAGCGGTGCAGAAGGCGGTGGCGGACCGCGGCCTGCCGGAGGGCGTGTTCTCCCTCCTCTATGACAGCGGCCGCAAGGTGGGCCAGGGACTGGTTGCAGACCGGCGCATCAAGGCGGTCGGCTTCACCGGCTCGCGGGCCGGCGGCACCGCTTTCATGAAGATCGCGGCGGAACGCGCCGAGCCCATCCCGGTCTATGCGGAGATGAGCAGCATCAATCCCGTGATCCTGTTTCCGGCAGCGCTCGCCGCGCGCGGCGCGCAGATCGGCACGGCGTTTTCGGCGGCGCTGAGCCTGGGCGCGGGGCAATTCTGCACCAATCCGGGGCTGGTGCTGGCGCTCGAAGGCGCGGGGCTCGATGCCTTCCTCGCCGCCGCCGCGACCGCGATCACCGGACTGCCCTCCGCCACCATGCTCACGCCCGGCATCCTCGCCGCCTATAATTCCGGCGTGGAGACCCTTGCCGGCCACGGCGCGGTGCAAGAGGTGGCCCGCGGGCAGGCCGATGGCGCGCTGAAGGGCCGGCCGGCCCTGTTCGCCACCAGCGCGGCGGAATTCCTCACCCATCCCGACCTCCACGAAGAGGTGTTCGGCGCCGCCTCCCTGGTCGTGCGCTGCGCGGACGTCGAAGAGTTGACGCGCGTGCTGGAGAGCCTGGAAGGCCAGCTCACCGCCGCCCTGCACATCGACGAGGCGGATTATCCGGCAGCGCGGGAGCTCGTGCCCATGCTGGAGCGCAAGGTGGGGCGCATCCTCGTCAATGGCTTCGGCACCGGCGTCGAGGTGGCGCATGCCATGGTTCATGGCGGCCCGTTCCCGGCCACGGCCGATGGCCGCTCCACCTCGGTCGGAACCCTGGCCATTGCCCGCTTCCTGCGGCCTGTGAGCTATCAGGATCTGCCCGATGCGCTGCTGCCGCCGGAGCTGAAGGGTGCGGGTGCTCCCGGCCTGCCCAAGCGCCTGGATGGGAAGCTCCAGGCATGAGCGCACGCAGCATCACGCAGATCACCGGCCACACGCGGGTGCTCGGCATCCTCGCCGACCCCATCGCCCATGTGAAGGCGCCGCCCGGCATCAACGCTATCTGCGAGCGGCGCGGCCGCGATGCCGTCATGGTGCCGTTCCAGGTCGCGCCGGAAAATCTCGCCGCCTTCGCGAACAGCCTGCGCACGCTCAAGAGCTTCGACGGCGCCATCATCACCGTGCCCCACAAGGCGGCGATGCTGGCCCATTGCGATGAGGTGAGCGCGCGGGCACAGGCCATGGGCGCGGTGAACGTCATCCACCGCACTTCCGACAATCGCCTGCACGGCGACATGCTGGACGGGGCGGGCTTCGTCGCCGGGCTTCTCGGCGCGGGCGTGACTCTGGCGGGCCGGCGGATCTATCTCGCCGGCGCGGGTGGCGCGGCGAGTGCCATCGCCTTCGCCCTTGCGGCGTCGGGCATTTCCCACCTCACCATCGCCAACCGCACCCGCGCCAAGGCGCAGGACCTGTGCGACCGGATCGCCGCCGCGCATCCCGGCGTGTCGATCTCCGCCGGCGGCGAAGACCCGTCTGGACACGATATCGTCGTCAACGGCACCTCGCTCGGCATGAAGCCGGACGATCCCCTGCCGCTCGACGCCGCGCGGCTCGACGCGTCCATGGTGGTGGCGGAAATCATCATGGAGCCGGAAATCACACCGCTTCTGGCCCGTGCGCGCGACGCCGGCTGCCGCATCCATCTCGGCCGGCCCATGCTGGAGCACCAGCTCGAACTGATGGCCGATTTCTTCGGCATCTAAGCCTCTTGCATACGCTGCCACCCGTCCCGCCGCGCGCGGGATGGGCGGCGGTGGCATGGATCACCAATCCAACATCGCAAGCGCTGGCGCGGGTCCTCCGGCCCACGATGCCGCGCGTTCATTCGAACGTCATCTAACCGACACCCTGCGTTCAATGAACAAGCTTACCGTCCGCTCCATGTTCAAATGAACATGCAGACGGGCGAGCATGAACATCACGTTTCGGCAACAGGATATCGTCGATCTCGCCCGCCAGGGGGGATTCCTGAGCGTGGAGACGCTCGCGGAGCATTTCTGCGTCACCCCGCAGACCATCCGGCGCGACATCAACATCCTGTGCGACGCCAATCTGCTGCGCCGGCGGCGCGGCGGCGCCGAATATGTGGAGGCACCCCGCCTCAACCTCGCCTATGATTCACGCCGCATCGTCCATCCCACGGCCAAGCAGACCATCGGCGCCCTCGTCGCCGGCCTCATCCCCAACGGCGCCTCGCTCTCGTTCGGCATCGGCACGACGCCCGAATTCGTCGCCCTCGCCATGCAGGGCCATGAAGACCTGACCGTCATCACCAACAATCTCAACGTCGCCATGGCGCTGAGCGTCACCGCCTCCAACCGCATCATCATCCCCGGCGGGGCGATGCGCCTGCCTGATCGCGACGTGCTCGGCCCGCACGTGGAGGAGATGTATCGCAATTACCGTGTCGATTTCGGCGTGTTCGGCGTGGGCGGCATCGAGCCGGACGGCACATTGGTGGATTTCGACCGCGCCGAGGTCCTGGCCCGCTCCGCCATGCGCGAAAGCTGCCGCCGCTCGGTTCTGGTGGCCGACGTCAGCAAGTTCGGCCGGCCGGCGCCGGCGCGCGGCGGACATCTGTCCGACATTGACCTGCTGGTGCTCGACGCGCCGCCGCCACCGGCCTTCGCCGCGCTGTTCGACCCGGACGGCCTCGGCGCGCGGGTCCGCATCGCCGCCGGGGAGGCCCCATGAGCGCGCTCTCAACCAATGGGGACTTCGTCCGCCTTCACGGCGTGACCCGCCTGTTCGAGGGCGGCGGCGGCGTCGACGACCTCTCCCTCGCCATTCCGCGCGGCGGGTTCACCGTTTTGCTCGGCCCCTCCGGCTGCGGCAAGTCCACCACGCTGCGCCTCATCGCCGGGCTGGAGACGCCGGACCGTGGACGCGTCGAGATCGACGGCCGCGACGTCACCGCGCTGCCGCCGTCCGCGCGCGGCTTGTCCATCGTGTTTCAATCCTACGCGCTGTTTCCCCATCTGACGGTGGCGGAGAACATCGTGTTCGGCCTCAGGGTGCGCCATGTGCCGCGGGCGGAGCGGGACCGCAAGCTGAAGGACGCGCTCGCGCTCACCGGCCTGGAGGGCCTGGACGCGCGCAAGCCCGCGCACCTTTCCGGCGGCCAGCGCCAGCGCGTGGCGCTGGCCCGCGCCATCGTCGCCGACCATCCCTTGTGCCTGATGGACGAGCCGCTCTCCAACCTCGACGCCAAGCTGCGCCATTCCGTGCGCCAGGAGATCCGCGCGCTGCAACGCCGGCTCGGTATGACCGTGGTCTATGTCACCCACGACCAGACCGAGGCGATGGGCATGGCGGACCATATCATCCTCATGCGCCAGGGCCGGATCGAGCAGGAGGGCGCGCCCGCCGCGCTCTATCAGGCGCCTGCCTCCGCTTTCGCCGCAAGTTTCATCGGCTCGCCGCCCATGACTTTGATCCCGGCGGAGCTTGCGGGCGTGCCGGAGCCCCCGCAGGGCCATGCCCGCACGCGGCTGATGGCGGGCGTGCGCGCTGAGGCGCTTCGCCTTCAGCCGGCTGGCACCGGGTGGCTGGAGGCGACGGTGGTGGCCAGCGAATTCCTCGGCGCGGAGACCTTCGTCTATCTCCAGATCGAGGGCGGCCCCCAGCTCATCGCCCGCGTCCCCGGCCGGATCGACCCGGCCCCCGGTACGGCCCATTCCTTGTCCTGGGCCGAGCACGCCACCCATTGGTTCGACCGCGACAGCGGCCGGAGCATCTGCGCAGGCGCCGGGCCGCGAACCAACGCCGAACCCCAGCCCGCACAACAGACGGCCGCGCCCCCGGCGGCCTGACCCTTCCCATTCACCTTGTATGCGTTCCCCCAAGGCCAGAAGGACACTGACCATGAGACGTTTCTTCACCGCCGCCGCCACGGCGGCGAGCCTGCTCGTTGCCGCAACGATGCCGGCCTTCGCGAAGACCGAGCTGACGATGTATTATCCGATCGCCGTCGGCGGGCCGCTGACCAAGGTCATCGACGACATGATCTCCGGGTTCGAGAAGGAGAACCCCGACGTCCACGTCAATGCCGTCTATGCCGGCAATTATGACGATACCCGCGTGCGCGCTTTGGCGGCACTCAAGAGCGGCCAGCCGGCCCAGCTCTCGGTGCTGTTCTCCATTGATGCCTACGACCTCGTGGAACAGGACCTCATCGTTCCGTTCGAGGACGTGGTGAAGACCGACGAAGAGAAGGCCTGGCTCGCCGGCTTCTATCCCGCGCTGATGGCCAATAGCCGCGTCGAGGGCAAGACCTGGGGCATTCCCTTCCAGCGCTCCACCATCGTCATGTTCTACAACAAGGACATGTTCCGCGAGGCCGGGCTCGACCCCGAGAAGCCGCCGCGGACCTGGGACGAGCTGGTGGCGGCGGGCAAGAAGCTCACCAAGGACGGCCGCTACGGCCTCATGGTGCCGGGCACCGGCTATCCCTATTGGATGTTCCAGTGCTTCGCCATCCAGAACGGCAAGGAACTGATGAGCAAGGACGGCGCCAGCGTCTCTTTCGATGATCCGGCGGTCATCGAGGCGCTCGCCTTCTGGCGCTCGCTCACCACCGACGCCAAGATCTCGCCCGCCGGCCTCGTGGAATGGGGCACGCTGCGCCAGGCCTTCGTGCAGGGCCAGACGGCCATGATGTGGCACACCACCGGCAACCTCACCGCCGTGAAGAAAGAAGCGAAGTTCGATTTCGGCGTCGCCGAGCTTCCGGCCCACAAGCAGCCCGGCTCGCCCACCGGCGGCGGCAATTTCTACCTGTTCAAGAACGCCTCCGAGGCTGAGCGCGCCGCGTCCCTCAAGCTCATCCGCTACATGACCGCGCCCGAGCGCGCCGCCGACTGGTCGATCGCCACCGGCTATGTGGGCGTGAGCCCGGCCGCCTACGAGACCGAGAAGCTGAAAGCCTACGGCAAGGATTTCCCCCAGGCGCTCGTCGCCCGCGACCAGCTCAAGGTCGCCATCGCCGAATTCTCCACCTGGGAGACCGCCCGGGTGCGCGAGGCGCTGAACAACGCCGTGCAGGCGGCGCTCACCGGCACCAAGAGCCCCGCCGAGGCGCTCAAGGCCGCCCAGGCCACCGCCGACCAGTTGCTCAAGCCCTACAAGCACTGATCGCCTTCGTGAACCAGCGGGGGGCGGAAAGTTCGCCCCCCGCATTGCCAAAAAAAGCCGCCCATGCCCGAGACAGGTGCCCCGACACGCGTGCTGGATCCGATCGCGCGACTGCAGCGCCGCCGCCATGCCCTGTATGGCTGGATGCTGCTCGCGCCGGCGCTGACCCTTCTGACGCTGTTCGCTTTCCTGCCCACCGCCGCGACCTTCTGGGCGAGCCTGCATTCGCGCGGCACCGCGCGCCGGCCGTCCGTGTTCAACGGCGTCGAGAATTATTTAGACCTCATCCATGACCCCAATTTCTGGACTGTGGTGGGCAATAATCTTCTCTATGCCGGGGTGACGATCCCGCTCTCCATCGCGCTGGCGCTGGTGATGGCGCTGTGGGCGGACGCCCGCCTGCCGCTACGCGGCTTCGTGCGCGGCGCCTATTTCACCCCGACCATCCTGCCCATGATCGCGGCGGCCAACCTCTGGCTGTTCTTCTATACGCCGGGCCTTGGGGTGATCGACAGCTTCACCGGCCTGTTCGGCCTGCCGCCGGTCAATTGGCTCGGCCAACCACAGACTGCGCTCTGGGCGATCATCGTCGTGACGGTGTGGAAGGAGGCGGGCTTCTTCATGATCTTCTATCTGGCGGCGCTGCAGACCATTCCGACCGACCTCAAGGAGGCGGCGCAGGTGGAGGGCGCCGGGCGCTTCACCTATCTGCGCCGCGTGCTGCTGCCGCTGCTGATGCCCACCACGGCCTTCATCTTCATCAATGCGCTCATCAATTCGGTGAAGCTCATCGACCATTTGTTCATCCTGACCAAGGGCGGCCCGGACAATGCGACCAAGCTCGTCCTCTACTGGATATGGGAGATGGCTTTTTCCTATTTCGACCCGGCCCGTGCCACGGCCCTGACCGTGCTGGTGCTGCTGGTGCTCGGGGGCGTCGCCGTGTTCCAGTTCACCATCGTCGAGAAGCGGATCCACTACCGATGACGGCGCCCGCCTCCCGCCATCCCATCCGCTGGGGCGAAGCGCTGGACGCCGTGGGCGCCTGGCTGCTCGCGCTGGTCTGGATCGCGCCCCTGCTGTTCGCCGCCTGGGCCTCGCTCCATCCGCCCGGCCAGGCGCTCGACTTCTCGCTCTCGTCCCCGCTCACCTTTGAGAATTACCGCACCGCCTGGGCCGCCGCGCCCTGGCTCACTTACGCGCTCAACACGCTGCTGCTGGTGACCTTTACCCTCGCGGGCCAGCTCGTTCTGTGCACGCTGGCCGGCTATGCCTTCGCCCGCTTCCGCTTTCCCGGACGCGAGGCGCTGTTCGTGCTGGTCCTGCTTCAGCTGTTCATCCTGCCGGAGGTCTTGATCGTCGAGAATTACGCCATGGTCTCGCGCCTCGCTTTGCTGGATTCCATCGCCGGCATGGGCCTGCCTTATGTCGCGAGCGCCTTCGGCATTTTCCTCTTGCGGCAGGCGTTCAAGTCCGTGCCGCTGGAGCTGGAAGAGGCGGCGCGCGTGGAAGGCTGCTCCTGGCTGGGTGTGCTCTGGCGGGTCTATGTGCCCGCGAGCCGGCCGGTCTATCTCGCCTATGCGCTGGTCTCGGTCGCGACCCACTGGAACAACTTCCTCTGGCCGCTGATCGTGACCAATTCCGCGGACACCCGGCCGCTCACCGTGGGCCTCTCGCTGTTCGGGGCGCCGGAAAGCGGGGTGAACATCTCCATCATCAGCGCCGCGACGCTCATGGTGGTGGCGCCGCTGATGATCGCCTTCCTCATCTTCCAGCGGCAATTCATCCAGGCCTTCTTGCGCGTCGGCATCCGCTAGATGTAAGCGCGCCGACTGGCGTTTCGAACCGGTGACCTGAAGGATCGGCCCGCCAACCCGCCGCTTCCCAGCGGGCGCTACCGCCAGCCTGAGGCGTCGGCCGATCCCCGAGGGACCGGCCAGACGGACGTTTTAGGATTTGAAGCCGTAGAGGCGGTGTGCGTTGTCCGAGAGGATGCGATTGCGCGTGGCTTCGTCGGGAACCCAGTCGGCCAGCAGGTCGAGCAGGTCGCCGACATTGGGCATGGGTGTCCAGGTGGACACATGCGGCCAGTCCGAACCCCAGACGCACCGCTCTGGCGCGACCTCGACCAGCGCGCGCGCCAGCGGGGTCGTGTCCCGATAGGGTGCGCCCTCGACCGAAAGGCGGTAGGCGCCGGAGAGCTTGACCCAGCCACCCTCCGCCACCAGCCGCAGGAGTTCCTGGAAACCGGGGTGCTCGATGCCTTCCGATGCCGGGAAATGGCCCATGTGGTCCACCACCGCGGGCGCGCGCAGCTTGCGGATGCGCGGCCCGAGTTCGCCCAGGTCCCGCGCATCCAGGAGGAACTGGAGGTGCCAGCCCATCTCGGCGCACAAGTCCCCGTA
The DNA here is from genome assembly GCF_043195105.2 of Roseixanthobacter finlandensis. NCBI lineage: Bacteria > Pseudomonadati > Pseudomonadota > Alphaproteobacteria > Hyphomicrobiales > Xanthobacteraceae > Roseixanthobacter > Roseixanthobacter finlandensis. Next base: position 3,628,975 of record NZ_CM195536.1, read on the forward strand.
GCGCTCCATGAGATCGAGGCTGACGCCGCCGCCGAACAGCGCGTTGATGCGCAACCCGGCGACCCCCGCCTCCTTCAGCTCCGCATAAACGGCGTCCGACAGGCCGAGGTCCGCCACGGCCACGCCCCGCAGGCGGGCCGGGTTGGCCCGCAGCGTCTCCAGCATCAGCCGATTGTCGGTGCCATGGACGCTGACCTGGACCAGCACGCCGTAGGTCATGCCGGTGGCATCCAGCATGCCGAGATAATCGGCGGCCGTGGCGACCGGAGCGGTGTAGCTCCGGTTCGGCATCAGGGGATAGTCCGGTGGCGCACCGATCACATGGGCATGGGTGTCCACCGCCCCCACCGGCACCTTGAAGCGCGTCGCACCACGCGGATGGGGATCCGGCCCCGGACAGGCCGGCGGTTCCCCGTTTTGGATTATGGGATCACTCATCGGGGTGCAGCACCTTTCCACGAGTCTCCGGCAGAGCCAGCGCCCCCACAAGCAGCAATCCGTAAGCGAGCACGGCGAAGATCGCAATGGCACTGGAAAGCGCCATCTGAGACGAGAGGAAACCCACCAATGCCGGGAACAAAGCACCGATGCCGCGCCCGAAATTATAGGCGAAGCCCTGGCCGGAGCCGCGCAGGCGGGTCGGGAAAAGCTCGGTGAGGAAGGCGCCGAGGCCGGAGAAATAGCCCGAGGCGCAGATGCCCAGCGGGAAGCCCAGATACAGCATGACCTGATTGGACAAGGGGAGCTGCGTATAGGCGATCACCAGGATCGAGGCGAGGATCGAGAACAGGATGAACAGGCGGCGCCGGCCGATGCGATCCGCGAGATAGGCGCCCCAGACATAGCCGATGAAGCTGCCGACGATGAGCAGCGCCAGATAGCCGGTGGAGCCAACCACCGTCAGCCCGCGCTCGACGCGCAGATAGGTGGGCAGCCAGGTGGTCACCGCGTAGTAACCGCCCTGCGCGCCGGTGCAGAGCAGGGACGTGAGCAACGTGATCTTCAGGACGCCGGGTGAGAAGATCTCCCACAGCGAGGGGCGATCCTTGGTCTTGCTTTCCAACTGGCGGGAGACCGCCGAAACCTCCGGCTCTTCCACGTAGCGGCGCAGGAAGAAGATCAGCAAAGCGGGAATCGCGCCAAGGCCGAACATCCAGCGCCACGCCACCTCGGGCGGCAACATGGTGTAGCAGACCGCCTGCAGCAGCACGGCGGCGCCCCAGCCGACGGCCCAGCCCGATTGGACCGTGCCCACGGCACGGCCGCGATACTGCGCCCGGATGGTCTCGCCGATCAGCACGGCACCTGCGGCCCATTCGCCGCCGAAACCAAGCCCGAGCAGGGCGCGGATGATCATCAACTGCTCGAAATTCTGAGCGAAGGCGCAGAGCAGGGTGAAGACGGAGAACCACAGAATGGTGATCTGAAGGGTCCGCACCCGCCCGATCCGGTCGGACAGGAAGCCCGCGAGCCAGCCGCCGAGCGCGGAGACGATGAGGGTCCCGGTGACCGCAAGGCCCGCCATGCCGCGATCCACCTGCCACATCGCGATGATCGTGCCGATCACCAGCGGGTAGATCATGAAATCCATGGCATCAAGGGCCCAGCCCATGAAGCAGGCCCAGAATGTACGCTGCTCCGGCGGCGTCATACTCCGGAAAAATCCACTCAGGCTCAGGTCCTCTGCGGGCATAGACCTGTCAGTTGCAGGCGTAATACTCATTTTCGTCTCCCTCAAACGCATCTGGACCGCCTTCAGCGGTTCTCAGGAGTGCGCACCCCTATTTTTATTTTGGTTCGAATGAAGCGCCGTTCGGACGAGCTGGCGCCGCATCGCGATGGGACGACACCGTAGGAGAGGCAAATTTTCGCGTCAATAAGATTGTCAATAATCTCGGCGATAACTATCTTGACGGTCGTGGCGCCTTGACGTTGGTGTATGAAGATGCGCTGAGAGCGTTCCAGCGACAGGAGCTTTGGGTTGACGAGAACCGTTCGCGCTGCCACCGCCGACCCTTCCGGCAGCGATGGCCGCACCGCCGAAAAGCCGGAGCCGGCCTCCCTTGAGGCCATGGTGGCCGCACTGGAGGAAGACATCGTGCTGGGCCGCCTGCACCCACGTGAACGCCTGATCGAGGAGGATCTGATCGCCCGTTTCGGCGCGACGCGGCATCTCGCCCGGCAGGCGCTGATCGAACTCGATCGGATGGGCCTGATCGAGCGTATCCCGAACCGTGGCGCCCAGGTGCGCAGCTACACCGTCGAGGAGGTCGAACAACTCTATGTGCTGCGCGGCTTGCTGGAGGCCGAGGCGGCGCGCCTGATCGCGCTTCCCATGCCGGCGGACGACCTAGCCGAGCTGAAGGCCCTCCAGGTGACCCATGATACGGCGATCGCCGCCGGCGAGGTCGCCGCGATCTTCCGCGCCAATCTCGCCTTCCACCGCAAGCTGTTCAGCTGCTGCCGCAACGTTTTCCTGTCCGACGCCATCACCGCCGCGGCCCAGCGCGCCCACGGCATCCGTTTCCTGGTGCTCACCGCCCCGCACGAACGCGAAGCCGCGCGCCAGGAACACCATGCCATGATCGCGGCGATCGAAGCGCTGGACAGCGATCTCCTGGTGCAATTGTGCCGCAACCACCTCCCCGCCTCCAAGGCGGCGTATCTGCGCGCATTCGGCCAGGTTCCCCGCGACTCCCTCTAGATTCGAGCTTGACCGAGATGAGTGAAGACCCCTCCCCCGTCGGCCTGGCCCGCGGGCTCACAAATTACGGCGATCGGGATTTCGCCCGTTACCTCAGGCTCTCCATGGCCAGGTCGATGGGCTATTCCGAGGCGTTGCTGAACAAGCCCGTGGTTGGCATCGCCTCGACTTACAGTGAGTTCAACAATTGCCACCGCAACGTTCCTGAACTCGTGGCGGCGGTGAAGCGCGGCGTGCTCGCGGCCGGCGGCCTGCCCCTGGAATTCCCCACCATCTCGCTGGGCGAGGTGTTCCTCAATCCCACCAGCCTGTTCTTCCGCAACCTCATGTCGATGGACACCGAGGAGATGATCCGTGGCCAGCCCATGGATGCGGTGGTGCTGGTCGGAGGCTGCGACAAGACCGTGCCGGCCCAGCTGATGGGCGCAGTCTCGGCGGGCCTGCCGACGGTGCAATTGGTGACCGGGCCTATGATGACCGGCCGGTGGCGCGGCGAGCGGCTCGGTGCCTGCACGGACTGCCGCCGGTTCTGGGCGAAATACCGCTCCGGCGAGATCGATGACGCGACCATCGGCGAGGTGGAAGGCAATCTCGCCACCACCACCGGCACCTGCGCGGTGATGGGCACCGCCAGCACCATGGCTTCGATCGCCGAGGCCCTGGGCATCATGCTGCCCGGCACCGCCGCAATTCCTGCGGTGCATGCCGACCGCCTCCGCGCCGCCGAGGCCTCGGGCGCCGCCGCGCTGTCACTGGCGCGGGCCGGCATCACCATCCGCGACATCATCACCGCGAAGTCGATTGAAAACGCCATCCGGGTGCTGCTCGCCATCGGCGGGTCCACCAACGGCATCGTTCATCTCACCGCCATCGCCGGGCGCGCCGGGGTAGACATCGACCTCAAGCGTCTGAACGAACTCTCCGACACCACCCCGGTCCTGGTGGATCTGAAGCCCACCGGCCCGTATTACATGGAGGACCTGCACGCCGCCGGTGGCATCGGCGCGGTGTTGCGCGAACTGAAGCCGCTCCTGCACCTCGATTGCATGACCGTGGCGGGCGAGACCCTCGGCGAACGCCTTGCGCCTGCTCCCGCCTTCGTCGACCGCACGGTGGTCAAGGCCCTGGATGCGCCGCTCCAGCCCCAGGGAGGACTGGTGGCGCTGTTCGGCAGCCTCGCCCCGCGCGGTGCGATCCTGAAGCGCGCCGCGGCCGACCCCGCCCTGTTCGAACGGGAGGGACGCGCGGTGGTGTTCACCTCGCTGGAGGATCTCGCCGGACGGATCGACGACCCGGACCTCGACGTCGCGCCCGACGATTTCCTGGTGCTGCAGAATGCCGGGCCGCGCAGTGCATCCGGCATGCCGGAATCCGGCTATCTCCCGATCCCGCAGAAGCTCGCGCGGCTGGGGGTCAAGGACATGGTGCGGATTTCAGATGCGCGCATGAGCGGAACCGCCTACGGCACCATCGTGCTGCATGTCGCCCCCGACGCGGCATCCGGTGGTCCGCTGGGCCTGGTGCGCAACGGCGACCGCATCCGCCTGTCCGTCAAAGCCGGTACCATCGACCTGCTGGTGGATGAGGACGAACTAACGCGCCGCAGGCACGATCACCCCCCCGCACGCCCCGCGCCCCAGCGTGGCTATGCGCGGCTTTACTACCGCGAGGTGCTCCAGGCGGACCAGGGCTGCGACTTCGACTTTCTGCGTCCGGTCCCCGTGGGGGAATAGAACGGCGCCCAAGATCGCGCAGTGCGGCCGAACCTCGTAAAGTCTCAACGCCAAGGCTCCATTTTCGCCTGGGCGATGTGTATTGGCATCGGCCAGGGCATCGCCCTGGTCATGGAGCGGAGGAGCGGAGGAACGGTTCGGCTGGCTGAAGCGTGATGCCGAGACAGGGCTGGATGACGATTCCCAACCCCTTGCGCACGAACCCAGCCGCGATGGCGACCTGCTCGAAGACAAACTTTGGCTGATAGACCAACCCCTTCTGCAGGAAGACCGCACTGACGTATTCGGTCGCGGTGCTGGCGCTTGACCCGCATATGAGGGGGAGGTTCACAAGATCCTGCATCCTGACGGACCCGCTCGGGAGGATGTCGCAGCCGCTCGGGGCCAAGGCCGGGCTGATCCAGTTCACGCGCGCGATCGCGGTCATTTATGTCGCCGAGGGCATCCGCCTGAACTGCGTCGTGCCGGGGCTCATGCAGACGCCCTTGCTGGACAATCTCGTGCAGAAATACGCGAAGGATGATCCGGAAGCGTTTCTGCCCCGCCGCAACAATCAGATTCCCATGAAGTACATGGGCAGCGGCTGGGACACCGCGCATGCGGTCCTGTTCCTTGCCAATGACGAGAGCTGCTACGTCACCGGAACGGAAAGCATCGTCGATAGCGGGCTGATCGCCGCCACACCCTAGCGCGTTTTCAGCAAAAGTGGAGTCCGGTTTCGCGTTAAGAAAACGCGTCAGAACAAAAGCCTAGAGCACGTTCAGCGAATCGGTATTCGCCGAATGTGCACTAGGCTCCAGCCGTGTTCCAAATGGTTGCTGGAGGGGCCAAGCTTTGAAAATGAGCCTGCTTTACTGCGTCAATGTCCAGAACGCGCGCATCGTCCGCGTCTCCTCCGACGGCACATGTGAGGCAGTGGCCCGTTACCATGGCTGGCCCAACGACCTCAAGTTCGGGCGGGGCGGGCCGGACCTATATCGCCGACTATATGCACGGCGTGATGGTGCTCGACCTCGAAACGCGGAAGGTCACGCCACTCATCGAGCGCTATCACGCCGAGCGGTTCCAAGCGCTAATTGGCCTCGCATGCCTCCCACTGCTCACGCATGAAATCGGTGGAGCTGCGGACCACGTCAGAAATCTGCACAAGCTGCTTCGTGAGCGGGCTTGTCTTGCGCCAGACCATGCCGATGGTTCGCGAAGGCTCGGGACTTGCGAAGCGCGCCACGGACACCGATGCCGAGCGCGTCTCCACCGCCACCGCCATTTCCGGTATCAGCGTGATGCCGATGCCGGCGTCCACCATCTGGACCAGGGTGGACAGGGAACTCGCCTCCAGAAAATCGCGCGGCGTCGCGCGTATATCCACATTGCAGAACGACAGGGCCTGATCGCGAAAGCAGTGCCCCTCCTCCAGCAGAAGCAAGCGCATCTCGCGCAGCGCATCGGGGGCGGGCACCGGCTTTCCCTCATCCGCGCCGGGCCGGACCAGGACGAAATTCTCGGTGAACAGGGGGATTTCGACCAGGGCCGGCTCGGAGACGGGCAAGGCGACGATGGCCGTGTCGAGCCGGCCGTCTTCCAGCTCCTGGAGGAGCCTTGGCGTCTGCGTCTCGCGCACATGGATGTCGAGACCTTCGTGCTGGCGGCTCAGCCTGCCGAGGAGGGTTGGAAGCAGATAGGGCGCGACCGTCGGGATCACGCCGATGCGCAGCCGCCCCATCAGCCGGTCGCGGGAGGCGCGCGCCAGATCTCCCAATTCGTCGATGGAGCGCAAAATGTCGCGGATGCGCGGGGCGAACTCCTCCCCGAAGCTGGTCAGCCGAACTTGGCGGGCGCTGCGCTCGAACAGCTCGGTGCCGACCTCCCGCTCCAATTCCTTGATCTGCATCGACAAGGCAGGCTGGGAGATGCCGCAGGCCTCGGCAGCCCGTCGGAAATGGCCATGCCGCGCCAACGCCTCGAAATAGCGGAGCTGCTTGAATGTCAGATTTTTCATAAGCTGAACTTATCACAGCAATCAGTAAATCAGAATTAATCTAATGACAGAGATTTGGTAAGAGGCGTTCGTGTGAAGCTCGGACCGGTCGATTGTCTCGCTTGGCCCGCAGCCTGGATCGGAGGGAAGCATGAACGCGACGACTGAGGAGAGCACGGGCAAATGCCCGGTCGCCCACGGCACCGGCGGGACCCAGAATCGCGACTGGTGGCCGAGCCAGCTGCGTGTGGATCTGCTGAACCAGCACTCCGCCAAGTCCGACCCGCTGGACCCGGCATTCAACTATCGCGAAGAGTTCAAGAAGCTCGATTTTGAGGCGCTGAAGAACGACCTGCGCAAGCTGATGACCGATTCGCAGGATTGGTGGCCGGCGGACTTCGGCAATTATGGCCCGCAGTTCGTTCGCATGTCCTGGCACAGCGCCGGCACCTATCGCCTCGCGGACGGCCGCGGCGGCGGCGGCCGCGGCCAGCAGCGCTTCGCCCCGCTGAACAGCTGGCCGGACAATGTCAATATCGACAAGTCGCGCCGCCTGCTCTGGCCGATCAAGAAGAAGTATGGCCAGAAGATCTCCTGGGCCGACCTGATCATCCTCACCGGCAATGTGGCGCTGGAGACCATGGGCTTCCGCACCTTCGGCTTTGCCGCCGGGCGCGAAGACACCTGGGAGCCGGACCAGGACGTGTTCTGGGGCTCGGAGACCGCCTGGCTCACCCATCGCGCCCTCGACAAATTCGACGCGCCGCTGAGCGCCACCGAGATGGGCCTGATCTACGTCAATCCGGAAGGCCCGAACCGCGACGGTGATCCCCTCTCCGCCGCCGCCTTCATCCGCGAGACCTTCGCCCGCATGGCGATGAACGACGAAGAGACCGTCGCGCTCATCGGCGGCGGCCACACCTTCGGCAAGACCCATGGCGCGGCCCCCGAATCCCACAAGGGACCGGACCCGGAAGCCGCCGAGCTGGAGGCCCAGGGCCTCGGCTGGGCCAGCAATTTCGGCACCGGCTTCGGCTCCGACGCCATCGGCAGCGGCCTTGAGGTCACCTGGACCCAGACGCCCGCCCAGTGGAGCAACCACTTCTTCGAGAACCTGTTCAAATATGAATGGGAGCAGACCCGCAGCCCGGCCGGCGCGATCCAATGGGAGGCGAAGGACGCGCCGGACGTCATCCCGGATGCGCACGATCCGTCGAAGAAGCATAAGCCGACCATGCTGACCACCGACCTGTCGCTGCGCTTCGACCCGGTCTATGAGAAGATCTCCCGCCGCTTCCTGGAGAACCCGCAGGCCTTCGCCGAAGCGTTCGCCCGGGCATGGTTCAAGCTGACCCATCGCGATCTCGGTCCGCGCTCGCGCTACCTGGGTCCGGAAGTGCCCCGGGAAGTGCTGATCTGGCAGGATCCGGTGCCGGCGGTGGATCATCCCCTGATCGACGCGGCGGACGCGGCGGAGCTCAAGGCGAAGGTGCTGGCCTCCGGCCTCACCGTTTCCGAACTGGTGGGCACCGCCTGGGCCTCAGCCTCCACCTTCCGTGGCGGCGACAAGCGCGGCGGCGCCAATGGCGCGCGCATCCGCCTCGCCCCGCAGAAGGACTGGCAGGTCAACCAGCCCGAGCAGCTCGACAAGGTGCTGACGATCCTCCAGCGCATCCAGGGCGAATTCAACCTCAACGCCACCGGCGGCAAGAAGGTGTCGCTGGCCGACCTGATCGTTCTGGCCGGCAATGCCGGCGTCGAACAAGCGGCGAAGGCGGCCGGCCATGACGTGGCTGTCCCGTTCTCGCCAGGCCGCACCGACGCCTCGCAGGCGGAGACGGATGCCGACTCCTTCCAATGGCTGGAGCCGAAGGCGGACGGCTTCCGCAACTTCCACAAGTCGGGCTATGCGGTGCCCGGCGAAGTGGCGCTGATCGACAAGGCCCAGCTCCTGACGCTGACCGCGCCGGAGATGACCGTGCTGGTCGGAGGCCTGCGCGCCATCAACATCAATGTGGGCGGAGCCGCCGTCCTCACCGAGGCCCCCGGCGTGCTGACGAACGATTTCTTCGTCAATCTGCTGGACATGGACACCAAGTGGACGGCCGCGCCCGACACCACGGACGTATACGAAGGACATGATCGCAAGACCGGCGAGCTCAAATGGACCGGCAGCCGCGTCGACCTCGTGTTCGGCTCGAACTCCATCCTACGTGCCTTGGCTGAGGTCTATGCTTCGGCGGACGCGAAGGAGAAGTTCGTGAAGGATTTCGTGGCGGCCTGGACCAAGGTGATGAACCTCGACCGCTTCGATCTGGCCTGAGCTCCCTGGCCTGAGCTCCCCCAAAATCCCCAACCGCCGCCGCGCCCGGGCCGCGGTTGGGGCACGGCCTTCGATCATCGCTCATCACGCTGAAGGGTGAACCGGCGGTTGTGTTCCGCACCACAGAAAGGCGGGCGTGGTCTTTGCATTGGCGTGCTTGCTCGCCCATAGTAAACTCATGACGGAAGAATATTCGGGCGCGGAAAAGCTACAATCGGGCCCCCGTGCGCGCACGGGGACGGCGGACGCCGAATTTGGCCCCTGGCTCGCCCAGGCCTCCGTCCTCGTTGTCGATGATGAGCCGGGCATCCGCAATTTCCTGGTGCGCACCCTGCGGCCGCGCTGCAAACAGGTGGATGAGGCCGCAGATACCGCGGAGGCGTCCCGCAAACTCGACGTGCAGCACTTCGACGTCATCATCATCGACAACATCATGCCCGGGAAGACCGGCCTGGAATGGCTGGCCGAGCAGCGCACCGTGGGCCTGTTCGCCGATGCCATCCTCATCACCGCTTATGCCGATCTCGAGACGGCGATCCAGGCGCTTCGGGCGGGGGCGGCGGATTTCGTCCTGAAGCCGTTCCGTTCGAACCAGATCATCAATGCCGTCGCCCGTTGCCTCGAACGGATCCGCCTTCAGCGCGAGAATTTCGTGCTTCAGCACGAGCTGCGCTCAAGCGCCGACCGTGGCATTCTGCGCGACAAGCTGATCGGCACGTCGGCGGTGATTCAGAAGGTGCGCGAAACCATCTCGCGGGTCGCGCCCCTGCCCACATCCGTACTTCTCACCGGCGAATCCGGGACCGGAAAGGAAGTGGCCGCGCGCTCGCTGCATCTTCTGTCCGACCGCGCCGACAAGCCCTTCGTGCCGGTGAATTGCGCCGCCATTCCGCAGGACATGATTGAGAGCGAACTGTTCGGGCATCTGAAGGGCGCGTTTTCCGGCGCGGTCTCGGCGCGCGACGGGCTGTTCATCCACGCCCATGGCGGAACGCTGTTCCTCGACGAGATCGGCGAATTGCCGCCGGCCATGCAGAGCAAGCTGCTGCGCGTCATCGAGGATCGCCGGGTGCGTCCGGTGGGAGCCGAACGCGAGGTGCCGGTGGATCTGCGCTTCGTCTTCGCCACCAATCGGGAGCTGGAGAAGGAAGTCCAGCAGGGGCGCTTCCGGGCCGATCTGTTTTACCGCATCAATGTGCTGCAACTGCATCTTCCCCCGTTGCGCGACCGGGGCGAGGACGTGCAGGAGCTCGCTGGCCTGTTCATGCGCACGCTGTCGCGGCAGCTCGGCATGCCGCCGGTGATGCTGGATGGAGCGGCGCGCATCGCCCTTGGCCGCTATCCCTGGCCTGGCAATATCCGCGAGCTGCGCAACCTCATCGAGCGGACCCTCATTCTTGGACGCTTCCCCGACGATTTCCCCGGCTTGCGCGGGGGCGCTCCGGCCGTGCTCGGAAACAGTCTGGAAGAGGTGGAGAAGCGCCACATCCTCACTGTGCTTGAGGCCACCGGCCACGACCGCGCCGAGACCGCCCGCCGCCTCGGCGTCTCGCGCAAGACGATCGACCGCAAATGCGCGCAGTGGAATGTCCGGGACCGCTGACAATGTCCAGGACTCCTGACCGGGCCGCCGCCCGGCGCCCGGAACGCTCGGTCCGCTTCCGACTGCTCGCCATCGCGCTTCTGCCGACCCTGGTCGTGGTGCCGCTGCTGCTCGGCGTCACCATGGTGCGCTGGAACGCCAAGTTCGACGCCTTGCTGGTCTCGAAGGTCGATGGCGACCTGACCATCGCGCACCAATATCTGGCGCGGATGCTGGAATATAACCGCGACCAGATCGAGGCGCTCGGCCTCTCGGCGCTGTTCCGGGACGTGGCCGGCGGCAGCGAGGACACCGGCCTTTCCGAACTCCTTGAGACGCGCCGCCGGGCGCTCGGACTCGACTTCCTCTATGTGCTCGACGCGGACCGCGCGATCCTCGCCGCCTCCCCGCGGTTCGCGAGGGCCGACGTACGCGACGACTGGCCGGTGATCGACGCAGGCCTGCGCGGCGATCGGCGGGCCGCGATCGATGTCTTTTCCAATGCCGAGCTTGCCGCCATCTCCCCCGCCCTCGCCGAACGGGCGCTGCTGGAGCTCGTGCCGACCACGAATGCGGTTGCGAGCGATCGGCGCGAGGAGACGCGGGGCATGGTGGTCCATACTGCCGCCGGGGTTCAGCTGCCGGGCGGACGCAGGGGCGTGCTCGTGGGCGGCATCCTGCTCAACCGCAATCTCGTGTTCATCGATACGATCAACGATCTCGTCTACCAGGCCGCCAGCCTGCCGGAGGGCAGCCAGGGCACGGCCACCCTGTTCCTGGGCGATGTGAGGATCAGCACCAATGTCCGCCTGTTCGAAGGGCGCCGGGCGCTGGGCACGCGGGTGTCCCATGCGGTGCGCGAGGCGGTGCTCGGCAAGGGCCGGATCTGGCTCGGCAGCGCGTTCGTGGTCAACGACTGGTACATGTCCGCCTATGAGCCCATCGTCGACAGCTACGACAAGCGGGTGGGCATGCTCTATGTGGGGTTCCTGGAGCGACCGTTCACCGACGCGAAATACACCACCCTCCTGGCGGTCATCCTCGCATTCGTGACCGTCTCGGCCGCGAGCGTGCCGATTTTCCTGCGATGGGCGCGCGGCATCTTCAAGCCGCTGGAACAGGTGAACGACACCATCGTGTCGGTTGAGGGCGGCAATCGGGACGCCCGCACCGGCCTCTTGCGCGCGGACGACGAGATTGGCCGCGTCGCCATGCATCTCGACCATCTTCTGGACCAGCTCGCCGCACGCGAACGCGAACTGGTGCAATGGAACGAAGACCTCAACCGAAGGGTCGACGAACGCACCCGAGAGCTCCAGCTTGCCAACCGGCAGATCGAGGCGACGACCAAGCAGCTCATCATGTCGGAGAAGCTGGCGGCGATCGGCGAGATCACCGCCGGCGTCGCCCATGAGATCAACAATCCCATCGCGGTCATCCAGGGCAATCTGGACGTGCTGCGCGACGTGCTCGGCCGGCAGGTGGATTCGGGCCGTACCGAGTTCCGCTTGATCGACGAGCAGATCGACCGCATCAGCCAGATCGTCAACAAGCTGCTGCAATTTGCAAAGCCGGAGGAATATGCCGGCTTCATCGAGCGGCACGCGCCGGCGGACATCATCACCGATTGCCTTCCCCTGGTGCAGCATCTGATGAACCGCAGCGGCATCGCCGTGGTGCGGGAGGACCGGGCGACACGCCAGGTGCTGATGAACCGCACAGAGCTTCAGCAGGTGCTCGTCAACCTCATCGTCAATGCGATCCACGCCATGCCCGATGGCGGGGTCCTGACGCTGCGCAGTCGCGATGGCACGCAGGAGGAGCGGCCCGGCATTCTGATCGAGGTGGCCGACACCGGGGTGGGCATGGCCGCCGAGGTGCTGGAGAAGATCTTCGACCCCTTCTTCACCACCAAGCGCAGCACCGGGACCGGCCTTGGCCTGTCCATCACGCAGAAGCTGGTGGCGCGCCAGGGCGGGGCGATCCAGGTGGAGAGCACGCCGGGCGTGGGAACGACCTTTACGGTGTTCCTCCCCCAAGCAGATTGATGCACTGCAAGAGACATTCTGTCTAACGGCGGGACTTTTTGTCCTCAAAACAAAAATGTGTCGGCCGAAAGAGCGTTGCAATACCTCGGCCGGCCATGTGGCATGCGAATTGCGACCTTTCCTTCCCAAAAGAAAAACAAGTGAAGGACCAGGAAACGCAGACCCTCAGGGCTCGCATCATTACGGCAGTGCAGCAATTATTCTCAACGCGACCCGCCACCGGTCGCGATGCGTGCGCCTGTCCCCCGTGCAGCCCTTTCGCAGCTCTCAAAGCAACAAAAGCACTGGGGAAGACTCATGACAGCAAGCGTGAATACATTCGACGGTCCCGCCAGCGGGATCGGCATTCTGGACCGCGAGCGGATCGTCGCCCGGCCCGGCTTCAATCGCTGGCTGGTGCCGCCGGCGGCGCTGGCGATCCATCTGTGCATCGGCATGGCTTACGGCTTCAGCGTGTTCTGGCTTCCGCTCTCACGCGCGATCGGCGTCAACCAGCCGGTTGCCTGCCCGAACATGAGCCTCGCCACCGCGCTGTTCACCACCACCTGCGATTGGCGCGTCGCCGATCTTGGATGGATGTACACGCTGTTCTTCGTGCTTCTGGGCTCCTCGGCCGCCCTGTGGGGTGGTTGGTTGGAGCGTGCCGGCCCGCGCAAGGCGGGCGTCGTCTCGGCCTGCTGCTGGTGCGGCGGCATCGCGCTGGCCGCGCTCGGCGTCCTGACACACCAATTATGGCTGATGTGGATCGGCGCGGGTGTGATCGGCGGCATCGGCCTCGGGCTCGGCTATATCTCGCCGGTCTCGACGCTGATCAAATGGTTTCCCGACCGCCGCGGCATGGCCACCGGCATGGCGATCATGGGGTTCGGCGGCGGCGCGATGATCGGCGCCCCGCTGGCCAACATGCTCATGAATGCCTTCAAGACCACCACCTCCGTGGGCGTGTGGCAGACCTTCCTGGTGATGGCCGCCATCTATTTCGTATTCATGATGGCCGGCGCCTTCGGCTATCGCATTCCCCCGGCGGGCTGGCGCCCCGAGGGCTGGACCCCGCCGGCGACCAAGTCCTCCATGATCACCCATCGCAACGTTCATCTGCGCGATGCGCACAAGACTCCGCAATTCTGGCTGATCTGGGCGGTGCTCTGCCTGAACGTCTCGGCGGGCATCGGCGTCATCGGCATGGCCTCGCCCATGCTTCAGGAAATCTTCGGCGGCCGCCTCCTCGGCCATCCGGAACTGTCGTTCACGCAGCTTGATGGAGGGCAGAAAGCCGCCATCGCGGCGATTGCCGCGGGCTTCGCCGGCCTGCTGTCGCTGTTCAACATCGGCGGCCGGTTCTTCTGGGCCTCGATGTCGGACAAGATCGGACGCAAGAACACCTATTACACCTTCTTCATCCTCGGCATCGCCCTCTATGCGCTCGCGCCCTCGGCCGCGCACATGGGAAGCCAGGCGCTGTTCGTGGCGATCCTGTGCGTGATCGTGTCCATGTATGGCGGCGGCTTCGCCACCGTGCCGGCCTATCTCGCGGATGTCTTCGGCACCCAGTTCGTGGGGGCGATCCACGGCCGCCTGCTCACCGCCTGGGCGACGGCCGGCATCATCGGCCCCGTGGTGGTGAATTATATCCGCGAATTCCAGATCAATGCCGGCATTCCGCGCGACCAAGTCTATGACTTCACCATGTATATCCTGGCGGGGATGCTGGTCCTGGGCCTGATCGCCAACGCGCTGGTGCGCCCGCTACCCGAGCGCTGGTTCATGAGCGATGCCGAGGTGGCCGCGCTCCAGGCGAAGGCGGTGTCGAAGGATGCCGGCCCAAGCGGCGCGTTCGGCATCGGCAAAGGCGGCCTGGATGGCAAGGCCGCCCTGGCCTGGGCGGCGGTCGGCATCCCGATGGTCTGGGGCATCTGGCTGACGCTCAAGAGCGCAGCCGCCATCTTTTGAGCGGTGCGGCGGCGGAGGAGCCCCAAACTGGGCACCCTCCGTCGGCCGCGCCTTGAGGTCCCCGCCGGACGCCTGCGGGAAGAAGATTGCCCACGCGACCATGGCCGCGTGGGCTTTTTTGAAGATCAGTTGCTTGATGTTCCCGGTGCGCGGCTCACCTTGAGCAGGAGCCGTTGCATCCGGTCGTCAAGCGAGCGCGCAATTGCATCGATTTCAGGGCGCTTGAACTGGCCGAACAGGGTGCTCGGCTTGTCGTATTCCATGGTCGTTCCGCCATTCTTGTTGGCGTAGACCACCACGCGGAGCGGCGCATACAAGCCGGCGGCCGGATCGACGTTGGTCATCTCGGTCGCGGAAAGGATGTTGCCGATGTAGTAGGCGACGAGCTCGCGCTTCTGGCCCTTGAGTGCCAAGAGGTCGCCATGCAGGGCGATGTAGTGGATCGCAAGCCCATCCTCTCCGGCGATCCGCTTGGCCCCCGCCCGGAGCGCCTCGACGTCGTTGCTCCTGATGAGCGGGCGCAGTTCGTCGAGGCGACCGAGTTTCTCGATATCCGCCTTCACATCCTTGTAGCCCCGCGGGGTGGTCACCGTGATGTGCTCCACCGGCAGGGGGGTCGAAATCACCTGCACATCGTCGTTCGCGCGGGCGGGTGCGGCGAACGCAAGACTTGCAAGGATCAACGCGGTAATTGGCGCTTTCATTGTTTCCTCCTCCTTGGTTAAACGCGTTATCGGATCAGCGCGCGGCCATGGACGCTCCGCCGTGAGTGCCGATGTAGATCGCCGCGACCCGCGGGTCGCAGGCGAGGTCCTGCGCCCCGCCTTCCAGCGTGATGCGCCCGGACTCGATGACGTACCCGCGGTCGGCGATGGCGAGTGCCGCCCGCGCGTTCTGCTCCACGAGCACGATTGACGTGCCTTCATCACGAAGCTGACGGATCACCTGCATCGTCTGCGCGATGATCCTTGGTGCGAGGCCGAGGCTCGGTTCGTCGAGCAACAGCAGGCGAGGCCCGCACATGAGCGCCCGACCGAGGGCGAGCATCTGTCGCTCTCCACCAGAGAGCGTGCCGGCGAGCTGCCGGCGCCGCTCCTTCAGACGGGGGAACAGGGCATAGATGCGCTCGCATGCGCGCAC
This sequence comes from Roseixanthobacter finlandensis, assembly GCF_043195105.2. NCBI lineage: Bacteria > Pseudomonadati > Pseudomonadota > Alphaproteobacteria > Hyphomicrobiales > Xanthobacteraceae > Roseixanthobacter > Roseixanthobacter finlandensis. The sequence goes on from NZ_CM195536.1 coordinate 3,644,433, forward strand.
AGCCCCGGCCCGGCCGCGCAGATAGGCCCCAAGGCCGAGATTGTCCTCGACCGCCATATCGGCGAACAGCTCGCGTTTCTCCGGCACCAAAGCAATGCCCGCGGCGAGGCGGTCTTCGATCGGCAGCCGGGTGATGTCGTGACCATCGAAGCGGATGCGCCCGGCAATGAGGGCGTTGAGGCCGGCCGTCGCCGCAAGGAGCGTGGTCTTGCCGGCACCGTTGGGACCGATGACGGTCGTGATCTGACCTTCTTCGGCCTTCAGATCGATGCCGAAGATGGCCTCGGCGCGGCCGTAGCCGACGCGAATTCCCTTGATCTCCAGCAGGCTCATGCGACGCCTCCCAGATAGGCTTCGAGCACCCGAGGGTCGCTTTGCACAAGGGAGGGCACGCCCTCGGCGATCTTCACGCCGTATTCCATCACCACGATGCGATCCGCGAGGTTCATGACAAATTCCATGTCGTGCTCGACAAGCAGCACGCTCACGCCGCGCGCCCTCAGCGTGCGGAGCAAGTCCGCAAGCCGTTGCTTCTCGGCGAACCGCAGTCCCGCCGCTGGTTCGTCCAGCAGAAGGATCGAGGGTTCGAGCACCAACGCACGGGCGATCTCGACGATGCGCTGCTGGCCGAGCGAGAGCTGGCCCGCTGGCCTGTCGCGCTCGGCGAGGAGTCCCGTTTCTGCGAGCGCGCGCTCGGCCCGCGCGCGGAGCGTCGCTTCCTCTCCCCGGTCCAGGTGGAGCGCGTTGCGCACGAAGCCGCAGGAGGCGGACCGATGCGCTCCCAACATCACGTTCTCTATCACCGGGCGGTCGGCCAGCAGCTTCACATGCTGGAACGTCCGCGCCACGCCCTTGGATGCGATGGTGCGGGCCGGCTTGCGATCGATCCGTGCTCCATGCAGGCAGATCGAGCCGGAAGTGGGAAGCAGAACCCCCGTGATGAGGTTGAACATGGTGCTCTTTCCCGCACCGTTGGGTCCGATGAGCGCGACGATCTCCTGCGCGTTCACTTCGAATCCCACATCCTGCACGGCCGCGAGGCCGCCGAACTCCTTGCGCGCCCCCTCAATGGAAAGGAGCGTGCTCAAGGCTGGCTCGCGCCCGCCCTCTCGCACCGCAAGCGTGGGCCCGGCGGCGGTCGCGCCAGACGAAACCGAGGTCGCCGGCGCCGTTCTGAAGCGGGCCGCCAGCGCGGCGAAACGCGGCCACAACCCGTCGGGCATGAAACGCATCAGTGCGATGACCACGAGGCTGAAGGCGATCACCTCGAACTGCGCGCCGTCGCCGATGAGCGCTGGCAGCAGATCCTGAAGCCATTGCTTCAGCATGATCACGACGGCGGAGCCGAGCACTGCCCCCGCGATGGAGGACATGCCGCCGATGACAATCATGAACAGATATTCGATACCCATGTTGAGCCCGAACGGCGTCGGATTCACGAATCTCTGGAAATGGGCGTAGAGCCATCCGGACAGGCCCGCGAGCAACGCGGCATAGACGAACACCTTCATCCGATAGCGCGCGGTGTCGACCCCCATGGCTTCGGCCATGATCGCCTGACCGTTGATGGCCCGCAGCACACGCCCGGCGCGGGAATTGAGAAGGTTCGCCGAGGTCCAGCAGGCGACCCCCAGCACGCCCAGCACCAGCGGCAGCATGTCCCGTGCGCTGGCAAGAGGATAGGTGCCCACCGTGATCGGCGGGATGCCGGAGAGGCCGGTGAAGCGGCCGGTGATCTCGAGATTGCCGAATACGATATAGAAGCCCACCGCCCAGGCGATGGTGCCGAGCGGGAGATAATGGCCCGACAGGCGCAGCGTCACGAGCGCGATAACGAAAGCCGCAAGCCCCGTGATCGCGAGGGCGAAGATAAGGCCGATCCAGGGGGAGAGGCCGAAAGCGGTCGTCGCGATCGCCGTCGCATAGGCCCCGAGACCCACGAAGGTCGCCTGGCCGAAAGAGGTGGCGCCGGTTACACCCGTGAGCATCACCAGGCCGACACAGACGAGCGCGGCAAGGCCGATATAGATCAGCAGCGTCGCGTAATATTCGGGTAGGACGCGCGAGAGCGCGATGGCGAGCACAAGCCCCACCAGGAAAAGAGCGGTCGCTTTCATCACTCCTCCGAATAATTATGTTGGAGCGACAACCAGAGCAGCACTGGCAGCACGAGGAAGAACACGATGGCTTCCTTGAAGGCACTGGCGAAAAAGGAGGCGTAGCTTTCCGTGAGGCCGACGAAGAGAGCACCGGCCACCGCCAGGGGGAAACTCGTGAGATTGCCGATGATGGCCGCCACGAACCCCTTGAGCGCTATGAAGAATCCGGTGTCGTAATAGAGCGTGGTGACCGGGCCGATGAGGAGCCCGCTCACGACGCCCAGCAGCGCGGCAAGCGTAAAGGCCATGCTGCCGCCGCGCTCCGGGCGGATCCCCACGATGCGCGCCCCGATGCGGTTCGAAGCCATGGCGCGCAGGGCCTTGCCGAAGGTCGTCAGCGCGAAGAGGAGCGCCAAGGCCACCATGACAAGCGCGGTCACAGCGAAGATCGAGGCTTCCGACCCGGTAAAGCTCAGCCCCGCGAAAGACACGTCGAACGGGATCAACGGAGGCGTGCGGAAACCTTCCGCCCCGAAGAAGGAAAGGCCAAAGCCGACCATTGCAAGATGGACCGCGACCGAGACGATCAGCAGCAGCAGCACGGAATAGTGAGCGATGGGCGCATAAATGGTCCGGTAAAGCAGCGGTCCCAGCGGCACCACCACGAATAAGGTCGTGAGCACCTGCACCGCGAAGCCCGCACGCGGGGCATCCACGACAAACAGCAGGATGGCCGCCACACCCGTCGGAGCGGTGAGAATGGCGAGCTGGGAGAGAAATCCCGCTATGGTCCGGGCCGGCGTCGCCATCCAGGCGGCGACCATGGCAGCGGCGGCCCATCCCGTCATCGCGAGCAGCAGCCAGAAGGTCGCGGGCACCCGCCCGGTCTGGAGCAGGGCGAGCGTCAAGGCGCCATAAGTTACAAACTCACCCTGGGGCACGAAGATGACCCGGGTCACACTGAAGGTCAGCACCAGCGCCAGGGCGATGAGAGCATAGATGGCGCCGTTCACCGCTCCGTCCTGAGCGAGGATGGAGGCAATCTGGAAATCCATGTGCTTTCTCCCGAAAGCCGTCTGTGTTCGGGGCTGCCGGCGCCGTGCGGGCCGGCAGCGCTGGACCATCAGTCGGTGGCGAGCAGGTCGATCAGCTTCCAGGAGCCGTCCTTGACCTGCACAATCACCCGCGCGCGATTGTCGAGCCCCACATGGTCGGCGGGTGTGATGTTGAACACGCCGTGCACGCCGGGGACATTCTTGCTTGATTCAATGGCATCGCGCAGGGCCTGGCGGAATTCCGGAGTGCCGGGTTTCGCCACCTTCAGAGCCTTCGGCAAGGCCGCGGCAAGCAGGGCATAGGCGTCATATGCATGGCCGCCGAAGCCGGCGCGGCTGCCCGCGCCGTATTTTTCCTCATAGGTGCGCACATAGTTCAGCGCGACCGCCTTCACGGGGTCAGAATCGGGCAGTTGCTCGGCCACGAGCATGGGCCCGGCGGCGAGGATAGTGCCCTCCACTGCCTTGCCGCCGACCCGCAGGAAGTCCGCATTCAGCACGGCATGGGTCTGGTACTGCTTGCCCTGATAGCCACGGTCCCGGAGCGCAGCGGCCGGCAGAGCGGCGGGCGTCCCGACCGCGGCGATGAACACCGCGTCGGGCTTGGCGGAGACGATCTTCAGCACCTGCCCGGTCACGCTGGTATCGGTCCGAGAATAACGCTCGGATGCGACCACCTTGAGGCCCGCTTCCTGCGCGGCCTTCTGGAATTCATCCCAGAAGCTGTCGCCGAACGCATCGTTGAAGCCCATGAAGGCGACGCTCTTCACACCCGATTTCTTCATATGGGCCACGATGGCATGCACCATCATGCTGTCGGCCTGCGATTGCTTGAACACCCAATAGCGCTTGTCGTCCATCGGCAGGACCATGCGCGCGGTTGCCGCCTGGACCAAGAACGGCGTCTTGCCTTCCGCGACCACGTCGATATTGGCAACCCCGATGGGCGAAGTATTCGCACCCACGATGGCGTCCACATTGTATTCGCTGATGAGCTTCTTCACGTTCTTGACGGCGGTGGTAGGATCTGACCCATCATCAAGGATGATCCAGTCGATCTTCTCACCGGCGATCTCCTTGGGCAGAAGTTCGAGCGTATTCTTGTAGGGAATGCCCAGAGACGCCGCCGGACCGGTCACCGAAACCGTGGCGCCGATCTTCACATCGGCAAGCCCGGTACCGGCGGCGCCGAGCCAGATGGCGGCGGCGACCGTGGCCGCGGGCAGATGTTTGAAGGCTGATTTCATCATGTCTTTCCTCCCTCTGGCGCCGCCCATTCCGTGTGCGGTCGCTCTTTTTTTGACTGGTCTCAAGCGGCGTCAGGCGCAGCCAGGGACATGCGAGGTAAGCACGCCCTTTGCCTCCAATGCCGCGATCTCGTCCGGCCCGTAGCCGAGCTCTCTCACTACGTCCCTGTTGTGTTCGCCGCGGAAGGCGGGGAGTCCGGGATGTTCGAGCTGATCCCTGGAAAACCGCCAGGGGCGGCCGGGAATACGCGCGGTGCCGCCGTGGCGATCATCGACGTAATCGACCGCGCCCCACCATTCGGCCCACTCGGAGCCTACGAATTCCTCCACCGATCGCACCACGCCAAACGCGAGCTTGGCCTCATCGAGCTGGGCATCCAGCATTTCCAACGTCGGGAACGTGAGGATCCAGCGCTGGAAGATCTCGTGAAAGGCGGCCGCATTGCGCATCCGCGCTTCCGCGGTCGCGAACCGAGGATCGTTCATCAGATCGCCACGACGCATGGCGCCGACGTAGAAGGGAAAGGTCAGGCTGCTGACGATGCTAGTGGCGATCGTGATCTCCTCACCCGAGGCCGTGCGGTAAAAGGGCGACCAGGCGGGACCCAGCGCGGCAGGTTCCGCCCCGAGATCGACTCCCGACAGGTCTGCATGAACCCGTTCGTTCACGGCCAGGATCGTGGCCGCCATCGCCACATCCACATACTGGCCTAAGCCGGTCTCGTCGCGCCGATGGAGGGCGGCGAGAATGCCGATCACCGCTTCAAGGCCGGTATAAACGTCAGCATGGGAATAAGCGTCGTGGCGTTGTACGCGCAGATCCTCCCCAAGATGGGCGTGCAGGCCCTGCACGAACCCAGCTTCCGCGTGCACGGTCGGGGCGTAGGCCGCGCGATGCGAGAGCGGCCCGCCCTGCCCGTAGCCGCTGATGGACGCATAGATCACACCGGGATTACGGGCCGCGACGGTCTCATAGTCGAGCCCGAAGAACGCCAGCGTGCCCGCCCTGAAATTCTCGACGATGATATCCGCCTTGTCGCAGAGTTGCATGGCGATCTCACGGGCCTCGGAATGGTTCAGATCGAGGCTGAGATTGCGCTTTCCCGCATTCTGCTGGATGTAATAATGGGAGATTCCCTCCCTGTTAGGAACGGCCGCGCGGGAAATATCCGGCCGCGGCGGTTCGATCTTGATGATGTCGGCACCAAGATCATGCAGGGTCTTCGTGCAGTGCGGACCCGCAAGGACACGGGAGAAATCGACGACGCGAATGCCGTCCAGGGGGCCTTTTGCCATCTTTATCTCCTTCAGCGACCGACGAACACCGCCTGGCCCGGGCCCTTCTCCTCGAAGGCCGACAGGCCGATCGACAGGTCCTCGCTGGACCAGATGGGGAGCTGGACTTCGGTCATGGCTTCATCCGCGGCACGCATGCCATCCTGCTGATAGATGCGCACGAGGCGCTTCGTGCAGCCGTGCGCGGCGGTGGGGCCGAACGACAGCTCCGTCGCGAGCGCCAAAGAGAGCTCGTCGAGCTGCGCATCCGGAACGACGCGGTTGACAATGCCCCAGCGCTCCAGCGTCGATGCGTCGTGACGGCGGGCCAGCATGACGATTTCGTTTGCGCGTGCGACGCCGGCGCGCGCGATCACCCGCTGGATGCCGCCCATCAACGGATGCAATCCTAAGCTTGCCTCCACGAGGCCGAATTTCGAGGATGCTGCCGCGACGATGAAGTCGCAGAGCAGCGCCAGCTCGAAACCGCCACCAAGCGCCACGCCATGGACCGCAGCGACGGTCGGAACCGGGCATGCCTCGAGAGCGCGCATCACGCCGAGGGCGTCAAACTGTTCGCGGAACTGGGCGCCCTGCGCCTTGAAGAGCGCAAGGTCGGCGCCGGCCGAAAAATGGCGCAGGGCGCTTTTCAGGACGATGGCCCGGGCACCCGATTGAAGCGCACGATCGATGGCGTCGATGAGCGCCGGTCCAAGGTCGCATCCCACGAGATTATGCGGTGCGAACCGCATGGTGAGGATGGCCACATCGCCCTGCTTCTCGACGGCGACGACATCTGTTTTCTCGAGCATCTCAGCCCTCCCTTCGGCTCCTGGCCGGTTCTGTCCATTGATGATCTGTGATCCGCGCCGGTTCAGAACGCGACACGATCCGCACCTTTGAGGCCGAGCACTGCCCGCGCTTCGTCCGGCGTTGCGATCTCGTGGCCCAGCTCCTCCAGGATGCGGCGGATCTTCGCGACCTGCGCGGCATTGCTCGTGGCGAGCTTGCCGCGGCCGAGGAAGAGGCTGTCTTCGAGCCCCACCCGCACATTGCCGCCCAGCATGGCGGCCTGCGTCGCGAAGGGCATCTGATGCCGCCCGGCTGCCAGCACCGACCAGTGGTAGTCATTGCCAAAAAGCTTGTCGGCGGTGCGTTTCATGAACAGGAGATTGTCCATGTCCGCGCCAATGCCGCCGAGAATGCCAAAGATGAGCTGCAAAAAAACAGGCGGCTTGAACCACCCCTGATCGAGGCAATGGGCCAGATTATACAGGTGGCCGACGTCGTAGCACTCGTGTTCAAACTTCGTGCCGTGACCCTCGCCGAGCAGCTTGTAAATACGCTCGATGTCGCCAAACGTATTGCGGAAGATAAAATCCTTGGTTCCGGTGAGGTACGGCTCCTCCCAAGGATGCTTCCAATCCGAATAGCGCGCGACAAGGGGATGCAGCGCGAAGTTCATGGATCCCATGTTGAGGGAGCACATCTCCGGCGCCGCCTTCAGGGGCGCAGCGAGGCGGTCCTCCACCGTCATGTTGAGGCCGCCGCCGGTGGTGATGTTGATGACCGCATCCGTGCTCTGCTTGATCCGCGGCAGGAATTGCATGAAGACGGCGGGGTCGGGCGTCGGCCGCCCATCCTTCGGATCACGGGCATGAAGGTGGAGTATTGATGCACCCGCCTGCGCCGCCTCGACAGACTGCGTGACAATTTCGTCAGGTGTAATCGGCAGATACGGGGACATCGTCGGCGTATGAATGCCGCCGGTGATTGCACACGTGATGATGACTTTGGTTTTCACGACCGGCCCTCGACAACAGCAGACCTCTAGTCCTTCGGCGACGGGCGTCGGCCGAGACATTGAGCTGCGAGCGTTTCCAATCCAGCGATTTTTCGCTGTTGTTACCTTGACGATGCCAATCCATAAAATCCATGTCAACAACAATTATGGACTTTTTTCGAATAAGTCGTCATTCTTGGTGCCGCGATGCCCCGGGCCGTCGAGGGCAGGGGCGCCGTGTATGGCGAAGAGCGTGGGTCAGCCACGCCGACATGAACGGTGAAAAGAATGTGGGAGGACGACAATGTGTACATGTGCAGCCCATATGTATGCCCATCTGCTGCTGATCAGTTGTCGGGAGCAGGATGCCGAGGGCGCGCCGGATGCAGCCCGGACGCAACCTGCTCCAGACCAGATCCTGCATGCCGTTCCGGCCATCCGCCGAGCCGGCGGGCTTCGCGGCTTGCTCCGCCGCCTGCTTGCTGGCCGGAACCGGACGAACGGCCCGGCCCTTGGCTGAAATGGATGCTGGCTTCGCGCGGCGAACCAGAAACACGCCGATGGGCAACGTGCCTTCAAGTGCGAAAAATGGACTTTTTTCGCTCTCCATGGTATCGGCGTCAAAAAGGGATTATCGCTCGATATGCTGAGCAGACAGACGCCTCCATCCAGCCGGACCCAGTTCGCTTATGAGCAGATCCGAGCCCAATTGCTCAATGGCCGACTGGCTCCGGGCAAAAAGCTGGTGATTTCGGAGTTGTGCGAGCAATTTTCAGCCAATCAGAGCGCCGTGCGGGAGGCCCTCTCCCGCCTGACCTCTGACGGCCTGGTGGAATCTCAGCCGCAGCGCGGCTTTCGGGTCGCCCCCATTGCTCCGGAAGAACTTCACCATCTTACGCAGGTGCGGCTCCTCATCGAGGAGCCCTGCATCCGGTCTGCCATCGCCCATGCGACCATCGCGTGGGAACAAGCAATCGTATCGGCGCTCCACGGGTTGCTTCGCACGCCGCGGCACGATTCATCCGGCAACGTCACTCAGGACTGGGCTGACGCGCACCATCACTTCCATCATGCACTTGTCGCGACCTGCGATAACCCATGGCTCTTGCGAATGCGCGAGATGCTCATGCTCCAGAGCGAGCGTTATCGTTGGTTCTCCATCGCAACTCCCGAGATGCGGCGTGATCTGAGCAAGGAATATACCCGCGTCGCCGACGCGTTCCTGGCCCATGATGTGGATCTTGCGATCGAGCTGATGCGCGACCATTATTTGCAGACGGCGAAGATCGTGCTTGCCGACGGAAAAGAGCCAAGTCGCAAGAAGCAGACCCGGAGCGCCGGAGAGGCGCAGACACTGCCGCCCACCGCCGGACACGTTCGACCCTCGTCCGAATAAATCTGGCGGCCAAGGCGCGAAGGCAGATCGGGGCCCAATGGGTTCCCGTTCTAACTGAGCGGCGGCTTCGGCGCGTCAGACTGAAGTCAACGGGAAGTTGCGGTGAGTACACCGCGCCTGTTTGCCGGCCGCGATCTTTCATGGACTCCCACTTCTCCCGGAGCTGCCAGCCCGCCTTGACCGGCCGGATGCAGGCATCCGGCCGTCCGTGTTCAGGCGGCGTTGCGGACCGTCGCCGTGTCCCCGTCCAGCACCACCGGGCGATCGAGCAGGGTATCGGGGTCCACCTGCCCGGCGAGGGCGCGGGCGAGTTGGTCCGCGTTCAGTTCACCTTCCCAGCGCGCCACCACGATGGTCGCCACCGCATTGCCGATGAAATTGGTGATGGCGCGGCACTCCGACATGAAGCGGTCAATGCCGAGAATGAGCGCCATGCCCGCCACAGGCACCGCCGGGACCACGGAGAGGGTCGCCGCCAGGGTGATGAAGCCCGCGCCCGTGATGCCGGCCGCGCCCTTCGAGCTGAGCATCGCCACCAGCAGCAGGACCACCTGGTCGGTCAGGCTGAGGTCGATGCCGGTGGCCTGAGCGATGAACAGCGCCGCCAGCGTCATGTAGATATTGGTGCCGTCCAGGTTGAACGAATAACCGGTGGGGATCACGAGCCCCACCACCGACTTGGCGCAGCCGGCCCGCTCCATCTTCTCCATCAGGCTGGGAAGCGCCGCCTCGGAAGAAGAGGTGCCGAGGACCAGCAGCAATTCTTCCTTGATGTAGCGCAGCAGCGCGAAAATAGAGAAACCATTATAGCGCGCCACGGCGCCCAGCACGATGAACACGAACAAACCGGCCGTCAGATAGAAGGTGCCGACCAGCATGGCGAGGCTCGCCACCGAGCCGATGCCGTATTTGCCGATGGTGAAGGCCATGGCACCGAACGCGCCGATGGGGGCGGTCTTCATCAGGATCGCCACCAGGCGGAACATGGCCTGCGAGAGCGAGTTCAGCACGTTCATCACCGGCTCGCCGCGATCGCCGATGGCGGCGAGGGCAATGCCGAACAGCACTGCGAAGAACAGCACCTGAAGAATGTCGCCCGAGGCCAGCGCGCTCACCGGCGTGTTGGGAATGATGGCCATCAGGAAGCCGACGATGCTCTGGTCGTGGGCCTTGCTGGTGTAGTTCGCGACCGCCTTGGGATCGAGGCTCGCGGGATCAATATGCAACCCCGCCCCCGGCTGGACCACATTGCCCACGATGAGGCCGATGACCAGCGCCAGGGTGGAGAAGGTGAGGAAATAGATCATCGCCTTGCCGGCCACGCGGCCCACCTTGCCGAGGTCGCGCATGCCGGCGATGCCGGTGACCACGGTGAGGAAGATCACCGGTGCGATGATCATCTTCACCAGCTTGATGAAGGCGTCGCCCAGCGGCTTCAGGTCGGTGGCGAGGGTCGGATAGAAATGGCCGAGCAGGATGCCGGCGGCGATCGCCAGGAGCACCTGAAAATAAAGGTGGCGATAGAATTTGCGATGCACGGCCGGAGCCGGCGTGGCGGGGACGGTGGCGGGTTTCATGGTGTTTCCTCTCGCATTGACCATCGGCGCCTCATTCCGCGGGCGGCGTTCTGGAACCTTGATGGTGGTGTCAGGACCCGGCGCTGCTCCACGCCGCCCGAAGCCCCGCGCAAGACGCATGCCAGCCCCATCAGCCGCAGGGGACTGGGGCAACACATTGAACTCAAACGCATTTGATTCCGCCTTGCGCGGCCGCGCTCGACTTCGCGTGCGGTTTGATGCACAGTAAGCGTCACAAAAGTGCGAAAATCCGCACACAGAAGGAGACGACATGGCGGCGTTCGCGTGGCGCGCGGCAGGATGGTCGGCGACCAGGAAGCGCACCATGCGGCGGCTCGCGGGGGCGGCGCTGGTGCTCCTCGCCCTGGTCGCCGTGGATCGCCTGGCGGCCTATGTGGGCGCCCATTGGGCGCTGTCCCAATTGCGCACGGATGCTGATGCGGCGGCGCTTTTGCGGGTTGCGGTGATCCGCAGTGAGATCGAGAAGCAACGTACCTTGCCGGTGGTGCTCGCCCAAGATCCGGACGTGCGGGCGACGCTGGAACATCCTGATCCCGCACGCCTTTCCGCGCTCGACGCCAAATTCGCGGGGCTCGCGGCCGGCACGCGGACCGGCGCGATCTATTTGCTCGACGTCACTGGCCTGACCATCGCCGCCAGCAATGCGGGAACTTCGGCAAGTTTCGTGGGCTCTAATTATGCTTTTCGGCCCTATTTCCGCACGGCGATGGCGGATGGCAGCGCCGAACATTTCGCCTTCGGCACCGTGAGCCGACAACCCGGCCTCTATCTCACCCGGCGCATCGACGGGCCCTCCGGTCCCCTTGGCGTGCTGGTGGTCAAGGCCGAGTTCGAGGCCATCGAGGACCAGTGGCGCCAGTTCGCCGAGCCGACCTTCGTCACCGACGCCCGGGCGATCGTTCTGGTCAGCAGCGTGCCGGATTGGCGCTTCCGGGCGATCGCGCCCATCGCGCCGGAGCGGAGGGAGGAATTGCGGGCGAGCCTCCAGTTCGGCGATGCCACGCTCGCCCCTCTGCCGATCATCCCCGATCCCGCCATGGCGGGGCTGGTGCGGGCCACACTTCCCGGCCAGCGCAAACAGCGCCTGTTCGTGGAAGCCTCCGCCGAGGTGCCGACCACCGGCTGGACGCTGGACGTGCTCGCCCCCGCCGATGCCGCCATGAACCTTGCGACCGGCGCCGCGCGGGTGCTGGCGGTGCTCGTAACATTGCTCGGGCTCGGCCTCGGCGCCCTCGCCGTCTCCCGCCGCGCCCGGCACCTGGAGGATACGGCGCGGCAGGCGGCGGCGCGGCGCCAGCTGGAGGAGCGGGTGGCCGAACGCACCACCGAATTAAGCCGCGCCAACGCCCGCCTTCAGGACGAGATGGAGGAGCGGCGGCGCACCCAGAACGCCCTCGACGGGCTGAAGGACGATCTTGTCCAGGCGAGCAAGCTCGCGGTGCTCGGCCAGATCGCCGCCTCGGTGGCCCATGAGGTCAACCAGCCGGTGGCCGCGATCCGCACCTTCGCGGAGAATTCCGAACTCTTCCTGGACCGGGGCGATACGCAGGCGGCGCGGGCCAACCTCACCACCATCGCCGCCCTCACCGACCGCATCGGCGCCATCACCGGGGAATTGCGCGCCTTCGCCCGCAAGGCGGAAGGCCGGCTGGAGAGCGTGCCGCTGCGCGCCGCCATCGACGGGGCGCTGCTGCTGGTGGGCCATCGCCTGACCCAGCAGGCGGTCGGCATCGAGATCGCGATCGCGGACGAAAATGTGCGCGTGACCGCCGAGCGGGTGCGCTTGGAGCAGGTGTTCGTCAATCTGCTGCAAAATGCCCTTGAAGCCTTGGCCGGGCAAGCGGACGGGAAGATCCGCATCCAGGCCGAGGCCGCCGCCGAACAGGTGCGCATCGAAGTCGCGGACAACGGCCCCGGCCTGCCACCCAACGTGATGGAGGCGCTGTTCATGCCGTTCACCACCACCAAGGCGCAGGGTCTCGGGCTCGGCCTTGTGATCTCACATGACATCGTCGCCGGATTCGGCGGCACCCTCGCCGCCGAGAACCGCGACGGCGCGCGCTTCACCCTCACCTTGCCAAGGGCGCCCTGATGGACGTGGCCTTCATCGACGACGACGACATCCTGCGCGCCGCCAATGTCCAGGCGCTGATGCTGGCCGGCCTTACCGTCGCGCCATTCGCCTCCGGCGCCGCGGCGCTGGAGGCCATCGACGCCGGCTTTCCCGGCGTCGTGGTGAGCGACGTGCGCATGCCGGGCATGGATGGCCTGGAGCTGTTCCGCCGCCTGCGCAAGATCGACCCGGACCTGCCGGTGATCCTGATTACCGGGCACGGCGACATCGCCATGGCGGTGGATGCCATGCGCGAGGGCGCCTATGATTTTCTCGCCAAACCCTATCCCGGCGAGCGCCTGCTCGGCGCGGTGCGGCACGCCCGCGAGAAGCGTCGCCTGGTCCTGGAGAACCGCGAGCTGCGGCGGCGCGCGGAAGCGGCGAGCGAGGACCTGCCCTTGCTCGGCGAGACCGCAGAAATGGCGCGCCTGCGCCAGACGTTGCGCCAGCTTGCCGACGCCGATGTCGACGTGCTGGTGGAGGGCGAAACCGGCAGCGGCAAGGAAGTGGTGGCCAATGCCCTGCACCGGCTGAGCCGGCGGGCCGCCCGCCCGTTCGTGGCGGTGAATTGCGGCGCCCTGCCGGAAAGCGTGATCGAGAGCGAACTTTTCGGCCACGAGGCCGGCGCCTTCACCGGCGCCATGAAGAAGCGCGTGGGGCGCATCGAGCATGCCCATGGCGGCACGCTGTTCCTGGACGAGATCGAGGCCATGTCGCCGGCGCTCCAGGTCAAGCTGCTGCGGGTGCTGGAGGCGCGCGAGATCACCCCGCTCGGCACCAATGAAGTGCGCCGCGTGGACATCCGCGTGGTGGCCGCCGCCAAGATCAATCTCCAGGCCCTGGTGCGGCAGGGCTCGTTCCGGGAAGACCTCTATTATCGCCTGCATGTGGCGACCCTGCACCTTCCGCCGCTGCGCGAGCGGCGCGCCGACGTGGCGCTGCTGTTCGGCCATTTCCTCGCGCTCGCCTGCACCAGATTCCAGCGCGAGCCGGTGCAGATCGGCGAAAGCGTGCGCCGCCATCTCGATACCCATGACTGGCCGGGCAATGTGCGCGAGCTGGTGCATTATGCCGAGCGCGTCGCCCTCGGCCTGGTCGCAAACCCTGTTCCGCCGACGGGCTCGGGCGACCGGGCGCCCCTGCCCGAGCGCATGGAGGCGTTCGAGGCCGGTGAAATCCGCGCGGCGCTGGCGGAAAGCTGTGGCGATGTGCAGGCGGCGGTGAAGGCGCTCGGCATTCCCCGCAAGACCTTCTACGACAAGCTGCGCCGCCATGGCATCGATCAGGCAGCCTATCGAACCGGCCGGCCGGGGGCGCAATAATTTCCGGCAGGCCACATTTTTCTCGCCGGTCATGTCACACGCGGCGGCGCCATCTCGTCTTTGGGGCGTGCAGGGTGCACCATGGAGAGAAGACGATGACCACACGCCTGAAAACCCCGTTCAAGTCCGCCCCCGAGGGCATCAAGGCCTTGATGGCGCTGGAGGCCAGCTTCAAGGCCAGCGGCCTGGAACCCAATCTCATGGAGCTGGTGAAGCTGCGCGCCTCGCAGATCAACGGCTGCGCCTTCTGCATCCACATGCACGCCACCGACGCGCGCGCGCAGGGCGAAAGCGAAATGCGGCTCTACATGCTGAACGCATGGCGCGAATCCTCGCTCTACAGCGATCGCGAGCGGGCCGCCCTCGCCTGGACCGAGGCGCTGACGCTGCTCGCCCAGACCAGCGCGCCGGACGCGGATTACGCGCAGATCAAGGCCGTCTTCAGCGAGGCCGAACAAGTCCAGCTCAGCTTGCTGATCGGCGCCATCAACCTGTGGAACCGGCTGCAGGTCGGCTTCCGCGCCGCGCATCCCGTGGAGCCGGCGCGTGACGCCGCCTGACGAGGCGACCATCTTGTTCGAGGCGCACCGGCCGCGGCTGGTGCGCCTCGCCTATCGCATGCTCGGCTCGATGGCGGAGGCGGAGGACATCGTCCAGGAAGGCTGGCTACGCTGGCAGCGGGTGGACCTGGACGAGGTGCTGGAACCCTCGGCGTTCCTGAGGCGCATCATCACCCGCCTGTGCCTCGATGCCATGAAATCCGCCCGTGCCCGGCGCGAGACCTATGTTGGAAGCTGGCTTCCCGAACCGGTCGTCGAGCCGCAGGACGATGCCACGCGGCCCGATGAACTGACCCTCACCCTGATGCTCGTGCTGGAACGTCTCTCGCCCTTGGAGCGGGCGGCGTTCCTGCTGCACGACGTGTTCGGCGACCCGCTCGATGAAATCGCCACGGCGCTCGATCGGGATGCCGCGGCGGTGCGCCAGCTCGCCGTGCGTGCCCGCCGGCACGTGCGCGCCGCGCGGCTGCGCTATCCGGTGGCGCGCGAGGAGGGCGACCGCATCGCGCATGCCTTCTTCACGGCATCGAACAGCGGCGACCTCGCCGCCCTGCGCAGCCTGCTGGCGCAGACCGTGGTGCTGACAGCGGACGGCGGCGGCAAGGTGCATGCCTTCCTCAATCCGATCTTCGGCCTGGACCGGGTGCTGCGGCTATACCACGGCCTCCATCGCAAGCCGGCGGGAGAGCCGGCCTCATTCATCAAGCCGCTCTGGATCGACGGTCTGCCGGGCTATGCCAGCCGGGAACGGGACGGGGTTCTGCAAACCACCGCCTTCGAGATCGACAACGGACGCATCGTCGCCATCTACATCACCCGCAATCCGGAAAAGCTCACGGACGTGACGCGGCGGGTGCTGAAGGCGGGCTCCTGAGGCCGACCTACCGGGTTTCGCCCCCGCCTTCCGCCCAGGCGCGGCACAAGGCGCGCATCTCCCCCGCCGGGTCGGCGGCGCGCATCACGGCGCCCATGACGGCGATGCCCGCCACACCCGCCGCCTGGCACGGGCCGAGCGTATCCGGTTCGATTCCGCCGAGGGCGAGAACGGGGATGGAGGTCGCGGCAACGCGCGCCCGCAGGCCCGCTTCGCCGAGCGCCGGCCCATATCCGGGCTTGGAGCGGGTCTCGAAGGCCGGGCTGGCGATGAAATAATTGAGATGCCGGGCATCGGCCGCCGCCACCTCCGCCAGATCATGGGTGGACAGGCCGATGAGCGCATCGGCCCCGAGCCGCGTCCGCGCCTGCGCCACATCCGCGCCCGCCGGCAGATGGACGCCGTCGACGCCCGCCTCGGCCGCAAGCTCCATCGCCCCATGCAGCGTGACGCGCGCGCCGAAGGGAAAGGCGAGCGTCAGCAGGGTGCGGGCGAGCGCGATCTGTTCCGCTTCCGGCAAATCCTTCTCGCGCACGCTGATCCAGCGGCACCCGCCGTCCAGCGCCGCCGCCACCACGTGCGGCAGCGGCGCGCGCGCCTGCGTGCGGTCGGTGATCAGCAGGATGGGCGGCTGCGGCAGCATGAATCCAGCCTAGCTCAGCCCCTCAGCTGCCGACGAGGCCGAATTCCGGGCTGGAGGCTTCCGCATGCAGCTTCTTGGGGATACGCCCCGACAGCCGGGCGAGCCGCCCGCCGTCCACCGCGTACCGGAATGCGGCGGCCATGCGCACCGGATCGTGCGCCTTGGACACCGCCGTATTCAGCAGCACCGCCGCGCACCCAAGCTCCATCGCCAGCGCCGCGTCCGAGGCGGTGCCGATGCCGGCATCCAGCACCACCGGAACCGGGGACCGGGCGCAGATCAGCTCGATCATGTGCGGATTGGCGATGCCGAGCCCGGTGCCGATCATGGAGCCGAGCGGCATCACGGTGGCGGCGCCGAGATCGGCCAGCTTCTGGCAGGTGACGGGATCATCATTGCAATAAGGCAGCACGACGAAGCCACGATTGACCAGATCCTCGGTCGCCTTCAGCAGCTCTTCCACATTGGGATAGAGCAGTTCGCGATCGCCGATCACCTCCAGCTTCACCCAATTGGTCTCCAGCGCCTCGCGCGCCAATTCGGCGGTGAGCACCGCGTCCTTCGCGGTCTGGCAGCCGGCCGTGTTGGGCAGGATGTGGACCCGGCCGGACAGTAGGTCGGTCAGGCTCTCCTCATAGCTCGCGAGGCTGATGCGGCGGATCGAGGCGGTGGCCATTTCCGCACCCGAGGCGGCGAGCGCATCGAGAAACACCTTCTGGTTCGGATAGCCCGCCGTGCCCAGGAACAGGCGCGACGTGAAGCTGCGCCCGGCGATCACCAGCGGGTCGGCATTGGGGGCAGCGGCGGCGTTCAGGGAAGCATTCATGGTCATTCTCTTTGCCCGCGCGATGCGGCGGGCGCTCGTCTGTGTCTGGCAGGGCGGATCAGCCGCCCTGCTTGGCCTCTGTTTCGCGGGCGGATCAGCCGCCCTGCTTGGCCTGGATGATTTCCACCGCGTCGCCCGCGGCGAGCTTGTGCTCGGCCCAGCGGGCGCGCGGCAGGACGGCGCCGTTCAGCGCCACCGCGATGCCCTTGCGGGCCGCATCCACGCCCTTGCGGTCCAGAAGATCGGCGATGGTGGCAACCGCGAGGGTTTCGCGCGCGCCATTCACCTGGAGATCGAGCAGGGTTCCGGTTTCCATCATCCTCACTCCGCCGCCACGCGCGCCGCGAACCGCTCGGCCCCGAACGGCGCGATGAGCGGGTCGGTCCGGCCGTCCAGCACCAGGGCGCAGATGGTGGAGGTGGTCACCGGCAGCAGCAGGATGCCGTTGCGGTGATGGCCGGTGGCATGGATCAGCCCCTCCACCTCGCTCGCGCCCAGGATCGGGGCATCATCGCGGCTGCCGGGGCGGAAGCCGACCCATTGCTCGATGATGGTCAGCTCCTCGATGGTCGGCACGCAGCGCCAGGCATGGGTGAGCAGCGCCAGCTGGCCGCCGGCGGTGATGTCGGTGTCGAAGCCCTTCTCCTCCACCGTCGCGCCGATGATGAGGCGCCCGTCCTTGCGCGGCACCATATAGGTGCCCGGCCCCCACAGCACATGGGTCAGCAGGGGCGCGGCCGGATCCATGCGCAGCGCCAGCATCTGCCCCTTGATGGGGCGCACCGGAAGCGGCACGGCCGGGGCGATGGTGACCCCGCGCGACCATGCGCCCGCCGCCAGGACCACGGTATCGGCGGGATGGAACACGCCGGCGACCACGACGCCGCGCGCCTTGCCGTCGCGGGTTTCCACCCGCTCCACCTTGGCATGCTCGTGCAACACCGCGCCGGCCTTGAGCGCCGCCACCTTCAGCGCCGTAGCCGTTTGCCGGTTGTCGGCCTGATGATCCTGCGGACACCACAGCGCGCCGGCCAGTTTCGGGGCGAGATGGGGTTCCTTGCGGCGCGCCTCGGCGGCGGTCAGCCATTCCACCGGCAGGCCGAGGCTCTTTTGAAAAGCGTGCTGGTGGCGCAGCTTGGCGGCGTCATCGGCGGTGAGCGCGACGACAAGCGTGCCCTCCTCGCGCAGGCCCACATCCATGCCGCTGGCCGCTTCCAGATCCGCCGCGAAGGCAGGCCAAAGGGTCTGGCTGGCGCGGTTGAGGGCGAGCAGCCCTTCCTCTCCCGGCTCGGCTTCCGCGCAGGCGGCGAGCATGCCGGCGGCGGCATGGCTGGCGCCGGAACCGGCAAGACCGGCGTCGAACAGCTCGACCTTGCATCCCGCCTGGGCGAGACGCCAGCCGATGGCGAGGCCGATGACGCCGGCGCCGATGATGGCGACGCGTTTTCCCGCGGCATCGCTGCGGGCCGGCTCAATTTGCGAAGACACATTATTCTGGGACGATAAATTCTGGGACGATAAGCGGGTGCTCATCGGCTCCTCCCTACGCTGGAATGACCCAGACAGGTTCGATGGGTATGATCTCAGCCGCACGTGACGCGCGGCACCCCAGGCCGTCTGATACTATCACCGCTCTGCGCCCCAGCGGCAAGGAAAACTCAAAAATTCGCATCGAACCGTCACGAAGCGATGCAAGGCGTTTCGTCCCATAGCTTTTTCGCAAGCGTGCCGCAATTGCGGCACGGCGCGCACCGGCGCGGGGCCTGTGGACGGCCTGAATCATGTCGCGACCGGGCCTCGACTCGCTAAAATGTTCTTGTTATGTTCCTATCATCAAGAGGCGATTGGGAACATGGCGATGAAACTCTATTGGGCACCCCAGACCCGCGCGTTCCGCGCCTTGTGGCTGCTGGAGGAGGCCGGATTGCCCTATGAGCGCCAGTTGGTGCCGCTCGACGGGCCGTTCATCGCCTCGGCGGAGTTTCGCGCCATCAATCCCATGATGAAGGTGCCGGCGCTGGAGGATGGCGACGCGCGGATCGCCGAGAGCGGCGCCATCTGCCTCTATGTCGCGGAGAAGGCACCGGAGGCCCATCTTGCCCCCGCGATCGGCGACCCGCGCCGGGGCCGCTATCTGCAATGGCTGTTCTGGGACGCCGCCTGCATGGAAGCCGCCTTCACCCAGAAGCTCGCCGGGGTGAACCTGCCGAGCCGGGCCGCCGGCTGGGGCAGTTTCGAGCGCGTCATGGACGTGCTGGAAGCGGCGCTGGCGCCGGGACCCTATCTGCTGGGGGAACAGTTCACCGCCGCCGACGTGATGGTGGGCAGCAATGTCTGGTACGGGCTGACGCTTCTCAAGGTGATCGAGCCCCGGCCGGTGTTCACCGCCTATGTGGCACGCTGCGAGGCGCGCCCGGCGTTCCAGCGCGCCAACGCCATCGAGGCGGAGGCGCTCGCCGCGTGAGGCCGCGCGCCGGCCCTGTGCGTGGGAGGAAGGCTCCCGCTGTCAGGCGCGCGCGGACGCGCTATAAGGCGGCCATGCTGCCTCTGCTTCCGCTCATCCGGCGCGTGCGCCACGGCCTCACCCTCGGTGTGCGCACCATCGTCATGGACGACGCGCGGCGCGTCCTGCTGGTGCGCCATTCCTATACGCCCGGCTGGCATTTTCCCGGCGGCGGCGTGGATGTGGGCGAAACCACGGAAGAGGCGGCCCGGCGCGAGCTGATGGAAGAAGCGGCCGTCACCGCCGAGGGCCCGCTGGTGCTGCAGGGGCTCTATTTCAATCCGCGCGTCGGCGGACGCGATCATGTGGCCTGCTATATCGTGCCGCGCTTCTCCTTCGAAGCGCTGCCCGGCCCCAATCTGGAGATTCGCGAGGTGCGCTTCTTCCCACGCGACGCTTTGCCCGAGGATGTCACCGCCGGCACCCTGCGCCGTCTCGCCGAGATCGAAGGTGACCAGCCGCCAGATCCGCGCTGGTAGATCCGCGGGGGCAGGTCCGCGGGGGCAGGTCCGCGCCGGTCGGCCGGCCCGCGCGGACGCACCGGCCGCCCCTCCCTGCCCCGACCTCTCCTCAGTCCCCCTGTCCGCGACCCGTCGCCTTTCTCATTCGCGAGCTTTCCGATGGAAGTGACCTCCGCCCCCTCCCCCGCCGTGGAAATCGCCGCCCTGCTCGGCCGCCTCGGGATTGCGCCCGAAACCCTGCGCGGCGGCACGCTCTTGGCGCGATCGCCGATCACCGGCGAACAGGTCGCCGCCCTGCAGGAAACGCCCGATGTTGCGGCGGCGATCGGCGCGGCGCATGCGGCCTTTCTCGCCTGGCGCGCCGTGCCCGCCCCGCGCCGGGGAGAACTGGTGCGCCTGCTGGGCGAAGAATTGCGCGCCGCCAAGGCCGATCTCGGCCGCCTGGTGACGCTGGAGGCGGGCAAGATCCTCTCCGAGGGATTGGGCGAAGTGCAGGAGATGATCGACATCTGCGACTTCGCCACCGGCCTGTCGCGCCAGCTGCACGGCCTCACCATCACCACCGAGCGCCCCGACCATCGCATGATGGAGACTTGGCATCCCGTCGGCGTGGTCGGCGTGATCTCGGCGTTCAATTTTCCGGTCGCGGTCTGGTCCTGGAACGCGGCGCTGGCGCTGGTGTGCGGCAATGCCGTGGTGTGGAAGCCCTCGGAAAAGACGCCGCTGAGCGCGCTCGCCGTCCAGGCCATCTTCGCGCGCGCGGCCGCCCGCTTCGGCGATGCGCCGGCCGGCCTCTCCACTTTGCTGGTCGGCGGGCGCGAGATGGGGGAAGCGCTGGTGGAGGATGCGCGCGTGCCGGTGGTCTCCGCCACCGGCTCCACCGCCATGGGCCGCGCGGTCGGGCCGCGCCTTGCCGCACGGTTCGCCAAGGCGATCCTGGAGCTGGGCGGCAACAATGCCGCCATCGTCTGCCCCTCCGCCGACCTTGACCTCACGGTGCGCGCGGTGGCCTTCGCCGCCATGGGCACCGCCGGCCAGCGCTGCACCAGCCTGCGACGGCTGATCGTGCACGAAAGCGTTTACGAGGCGCTGCTCGCCCGCCTCAAGGCCGCCTATGGCTCGGTGCGCGTGGGCGATCCGCGCGCCCCGGAAACGCTCGTCGGCCCCCTGATCGATGAGGCAGCCGCGCAAGCCATGGCGCACGCGCTCGCGGCGGCGCGTGCCGAAGGCGGCGCGGTGAACGGCGGGGAGCAGGTCCAGCCGGCCGGCCTTTCGGGCGGCGCCTATGTGCGTCCCGCCTTGGTGGAAATGCCGTCCCAGAGTGCCATCGTGCGGGCCGAGACCTTCGCGCCCCTCCTCTACGTGCTGCGCTATAAGACCCTGGAGGAGGCCATCGCGCTTCAGAACGACGTGCCGCAGGGCCTTGCCTCCTCCATCTTCACCACCGATCTGCGCGAGGCGGAGCGCTTCCTTTCCACCGCCGGATCGGACTGCGGCATCGCCAATGTGAACATCGGCCCCTCGGGCGCCGAGATCGGTGGGGCGTTCGGCGGCGAGAAGGAAACCGGCGGCGGGCGCGAGGCCGGATCGGACAGTTGGAAGGCCTATATGCGCCGCGCCACCAACACCATCAATTACGGCGCGACCTTGCCGCTCGCCCAGGGGGTGAGCTTCGATCTGGACTGAGGCCGCGCGCTGACGACAGGCGGAAGGGATTTCTTGTAAGGCATAAATATTGCTTCATAATCGACACGTTCAGCGTGCGGGAGCCTTGTGAATGCCCTTCATCCACCGCATCGGTCCGCGCAGCTACGTGTTCGCCGACCTCAAGGATCTGATGGCGAAGGCCACGCCCCTGCGCTCCGGCGACATGCTCGCCGGCATCGCCGCGACCAGCGCGGAGGAGAATGTCGCCGCCAAGATGTGCCTCGCCGAAGTGCCGCTGAAGACCTTCCTCTCCACGGCGCTGGTCCCCTATGAGGACGACGAGGTCACGCGCCTCATCCTCGACGGGCACGATGATTCCGCCTTCGCCCCCGTCGCGAGCCTCACCGTGGGCGATTTCCGCGATTATCTGCTCTCGGATCAGGCGACGCCGGAAACCCTCGCGCGCCTTGCCACCGGCCTGACGCCGGAGATGGTGGCGGCGGTCTCCAAGATCATGCGCAACCAGGATCTGATCCTGGTGGCGAAGAAATGCCGGGTGGTCACGCGCTTCCGCAACACCATCGGCCTGCCCGGCACCATGGCCGTGCGCCTCCAGCCCAACCATCCCACCGACGATGCCGCCGGCGTTTCCGCCGCCATCCTGGACGGCCTGCTCTATGGCTGCGGCGATGCGGTGATCGGCATCAATCCCGCCTCCGACAGCCTGCCGGTGCTCGACCGGCTGCTGAAGCTGATGGATGCGGTCATCACGCGCTTCGCCATCCCCACCCAGAGCTGCGTGCTGACCCATGTGACCACCTCCATCGAGCTGATGAACCGGGGGGCGCCGGTGGACCTGGTGTTCCAGTCCGTCGCCGGGACGCAGGCCGCCAACCGCTCGTTCGGCATTGATCTTGCGGTGTTGCGCGAAGGCTATGACGCCGCCCGGTCGCTGAAGCGCGGCACGCTCGGCGCCAATGCCATGTATTTCGAGACCGGCCAGGGCGCCGCGCTCTCCGCCAATGCGCATCATGGCGTGGACCAGCAGACCTGCGAGGCGCGCGCCTATGCGGTCGCCCGCGCGTTCGAGCCGCTGCTGGTGAATACGGTGGTGGGCTTCATCGGCCCGGAATATCTCTATGACGGCAAGCAGATCATCCGCGCCGGGCTGGAAGATCATTTCTGCGGCAAGCTGCTCGGCGTGCCGCTGGGCGTGGACGTCTGCTACACCAACCATGCCGAAGCCGACCAGGACGACATGGACACCCTGCTCACGCTGCTGGCGGCGGCGGGCGTGACTTACATCATGGGCATTCCCGGCGCCGACGATGTGATGCTCAATTATCAGTCGACCTCGTTCCACGATGCCCTTTATGTGCGCGAAGTGTTCGGGCTGAAGCGGGCGCCGGAATTCGAAGCATGGCTCCAATCCATGCACATCACCGGCGCGGACGGGCGCCTTCTGCCCGCCGATGGGGGCCATCCCCTGCTGGGCTTCGTGGCGGAGCGGGCGGCATGATCGAGCGCGACCCCTGGCTCGCCTTCGCCCGACATACGCCGGCCCGCATCGCGCTCGGCCGCACCGGCGCGAGCCTGCCGACGCAGGAGGTGCTGTGCTTCGCCCTCGCCCATGCCCAGGCGCGCGATGCGGTCCACACGCCGTTCGACGCCGCCGCCGTGGAGGCGCAGGTGCGCGCGCTCGGCTTTGAGACCATGCAAATCGCCAGCGCCGCGCCGGCGCGCGACATCTATCTGCGCCGGCCCGATCTCGGCCGCCGCCTCGCCGAAGCGAGCCGTGCCGCGCTTGAAACGTCCGCCCACAACCCCGTCGATCTCGCGCTGGTGGTGGCGGACGGGCTCTCGTCCGCCGCCGTGCACGCGCAGGCCGTGCCCTTCCTCGCAGCGCTCAAGCCGTGGATCGAAAAAGAGAAATGGCGCGTCTCCCCGGTCTGCATCGCATCCCAGGCGCGGGTGGCGCTGGGGGATGAGGTGGGCGCGGCGCTCAACGCGCGGGCGGTGCTGGTGATGATCGGCGAGCGGCCCGGCCTCTCCTCGCCGGACAGTCTTGGCCTCTATCTCACCTTCGCCCCCCGCCCCGGCCGCACGGATGCGGAGCGCAATTGCATCTCGAACGTGCGAGCCGAGGGGATTTCCCACGATGCCGCCGCCTTCAAGCTGGCGTGGCTGCTGAAGGAGGCGTTGCGCCGGGAAATAACCGGCGTCGATCTGAAGGACGAGAGCGATGCGCTGCTGGAGCACGGGCGCCCGCCGCTCGCGCTTTCGGCCGCCGGCGGCGGCTGACGTTCAGGCACGGTCCTTGCTTTAAGAAATCATAGGCCGGCAACCGGCTTTCCGGTGGCCGCTGGGCAGAGGGCACGATTCATGAGCGCTCAAAAATCTTCCGGCGTCAGCTACACCACGGTCGATGTTAAATATTTCGAGCAACGCGCATTGAAGCGCCATGCCCGCGTCTGGTCGCTGTGGGCGCTGGGCGTCGGCGCGGTCATTTCCGGCCATTTTTCCGGCTGGAATCTCGGCCTCGCCTCCGGCGGTTGGGGCGGCATGTTCATCGCCGCCATCATCATCGCGATCATGTATCTCGGCCTCACCTTCTGCATCGCCGAGATGTCGCCCGCTTTGCCCCATACGGGCGCGGCCTATTCCTTCGCCCGCACCACCATGGGGCCGTGGGGCGGCTTCGTGACCGGGCTGTGCGAGAACGTGGAATATGTCATCACGCCGGCCGTGGTGGTGTCCTTCATCGGCTCCTACATGGGGTCGATCTTCGGCACGCCGCCGGAATTCCAGCCGGTCTATTGGATCTTCGGCTACATCATCTTCGTCGGCCTCAACGTGGTCGGCGTGGAACTCTCGTTCAAGGTGACGCTGGTGGTCACGCTCGCGGCGCTCGCCTGCCTGGTGGCGTTCTGGGTCAGCGCGATCCCGGTCATGGACTTCTCGCGCTGGGCGCTGAACATGGGCGTCGGGCCCGACGGCACGGCGGTGGAACTGCCCAATGGCGGCGGCCCGTTCCTGCCGTTCGGCATCGGCGGCGCGCTCGCCGCCATGCCGTTCGCGGTCTGGCTGTTCCTCGCCATCGAGCAATTGCCGCTGGCGGCGGAAGAATCCGTCGATCCCAAGACCGACATGCCCAAGGGCATCATCGCCGGCATGGCGACGCTGATCGTCTCCGCCTTCATGATCCTGTGGCTGAATTCCTCGGTGGCGAACGGCGCGTTCGGCCTGTCCACCTCGCTGGAACCCCTGCTCGACGGCTTCAAGGCCATTTACGGCACGGGCATCGCCAGCCTGCTGGCGCTGGTCGCGGTGGTGGGGCTGATCGCCTCTTTCCACACCATCATCTACGCCCAGGGCCGGCAGATCTATTCGCTCTCGCGCGCCGGCTATTTTCCCCGCAGCCTGTCCATCACCCACGGCAGCCGCAAGACGCCGCACGTGGCCATGATCGCCGGGGCGGTGGTGGGGCTCGTGATCATGCTGGCGATCTGGTTCACGCTCGGCGTGGAAGCAGGTGCGGCCGTGATCGGCGGCACGCTGCTGAACATGGCGGTGTTCGGCGCCATGCTCTCCTATGTGATGCAGGCGCTGTCGTTCATCCTCATGCGGAAGAACATGCCGCAGATCGCCCGGCCCTATGTGAGCCCCTTCGGCATTCCCGGAGCGGTGGCCACCATCGTGATCGCGCTGGTGACCATCTATTTCCAGCTGTCCGACCCCATCTATCGCGCCGGCGTCATCGGCGTGGCGATCTGGTTCGCCATCGGCATGGCCTATTTCGCCGTCTACGGGCGCCACAAGCTGGTGCTCTCGCCCGAGGAGGAATTCGCCCTCTCCAAGGGCACGGCCGAATATAAGAGCTATTGAGGCCGAGCGTCGCGAGACCATTCGCGCAAAAACACTCCCGCGGGCACGCCAAGCGGCCGCGGGAGGACGTCACGACCAAACGGGGTCAGACGTGCTCGACGGACACTACGCGATAGGTGTGCATCTCGTCATCCTCGCGGATCGAGACATATTCGCCGGGCGCGAAGGCTTCATCGCCGAAGCGGTAGCCGGACTCGTCATCCTCGTCGCCGGACACATCATAGCGGAACGCCCAGCTTCCGCCGGGCCGGCGCACCAGATGGCCGATATCGTCCGCCTCGCCGGGCCGGAAGCGCACCACCCGGCACGCGGCGCGATTGGCGTGCCACAGATCGGCGTCGATGCGGCCGTTCTCATCCAGCGGCGCGACGAAGGAATAGCCGAAATTGCGGGACCCCTCGGGGTGATCCTTTTCGCGCGCGAGTTCGAGACGGATCTCGCGGAAGGAATGAGGCAGTTGGCTCATAAAATGTCTCCTCGGGCGTTGCCCGTCGCCGATTCCGGTCTGGGCTCCTTTCATGCCGCAGGAATAAAAGTGACGCCAGTTACGGACATTCACTTAGGCAAAAGCCCGCGCAAAATATTTACTTTCCTTGATCCAGGCCAATGCGCCCGTTGCCGCTCGTGGCATGTTAAACTCTTATGCCAGTGCGGAGACGGACCATGAGCGACGCTTCGACTTTTCCCGACTTCACCAAAGCCTTCGCCGAGATGTGGCCCGGCAAAACCCCGGCGCTCGGCTGGCCGATGGCCGCGGCCCGCGTCTATTGGATCGAGCTGCCGGTGGCTATCAACGCCCATCTGCAACGCTTCGCCACCGCCCAGCTCCAGGAGCAGATGCGCCTGATGAGCGAAATGGCGAAGCCCGACGCGGCGACCTCGGTGTTCACCAAGGAAGCCGCCTTCCTTCAGCAATCCGCGTTCGCCTGGGGCACGGAAGTGCTCGAGATCGTGGAATTGTGCAAGGAGAAACTGCTGGACCCCACCGCTCCGGCCGAGGATCCGGATACGAGTTATCGTCACGCCGCCTGAGCCGCGTGATGCATATGAAAGGCTGCGGCGTCGCTCATGCCGCGGCAGCCGGGGTGTTCGCCTGGAGCGCGGCTCCAGGCAAGCCGCCGGTGCGGCGCCCGGCTCACGCCGTAGGGCCGAACCCTTCCAGCACGATCTTGCCCCGCGCCCGGCCGCTTTCGAGCAGGCTGTGGGCGCGCCGCAGATTGGCGGCGTTGATCGGGCCATAGGTTTCCGTGAGCGTGGTGCGAATTTCGCCCGCATCCACGAGGCCGCTGACCTCGTTCAGGATGGCGTGCTGCGCCTCCATGTCCGCCGTCTCGAACATCGAGCGGGTGAACATGAGTTCCCAATGCGCCGACACGCTCTTGCGCTTGAAGCCGTTGATGTCCAGCGTGGCAGGATCGTCGATCAGGGCAAAACGGCCCTGAGGGGCGATCAGCTCCGCGATCGCGCTCAGATGCTGGTCGGTGTTGGTGGTGGAAAAGACGAACGCGGGTTCCCCAAGGCCCAGCGCCTTGACCTGTTCCGCCAGCGGCTTGGAATGATCCACCACATGATGCGCGCCGAGATCGCGCACCCATTGCTGCGTCTCCGCCCGCGAGGCGGTGGCGATCACGGTCAGGTCGGTGAGCTTGCGGGCCAGTTGCACGGCGATGGAGCCGACCCCACCCGCGCCGCCGATGATCAGAAGCACGGGCGCAACGCCCACGACCGGCTGCGCCACCTGAAGGCGATCGAACAGCGTCTCCCAGGCGGTGAGAGCCGTCAGGGGCAGAGCGGCCGCCTCCGCCCAATTGAGCGTGGCGGGTTTCTTGCCGACGATCCGCTCATCCACCAGGTGGAACTCGGCGTTCGTGCCCTGCCGGCCCAGCGCGCCGGCGTAAAAAACTGCGTCGCCCGGCTTGAAGAAGGTGGCGTCCGGCCCGGCCTCGACCACGACACCCGCCGCATCCCAGCCGAGCACCTTCCATTCCCCCGCCTCGGCGGCGGCGCGGCGGCGCACCTTGGTGTCCACAGGATTGACCGATACGGCGCGCACCTCAACCAGCAGGTCCCGGCCCGTGGCGACCGGACGGGGCAGATCGATATCGCTCAGGGCCAGGGCATCATCGATGGGAAGGGAATGCTGATAGCCGACGGCACGCATGGAAATCTCCAGTTCTGGACTGGCGCGAAAATGCCGGGTACGCTCCCTTTACGCAAGAACGCACATAAATCGCACATAGTATCAAAAAGGATACCGTGACATGCCCCGGGTGCGCCACAAGAGCCTGGATTGCAGCCCCGGGTGCGCCGTCGAAGGAACGCTCAGCCTGATCGACGGCAAATGGAAGGGCGTCATCCTCTATCATTTGTTTGAAGGCACGCTGCGGTTCAACGAATTGCGCAGGCGCCTGCCGAACGTGACCCAGCGCATGCTCACCAACCAATTGCGCGAGCTGGAAGCGGAGCAGTTGATCGTGCGCACGGTCTTTGCCGTCGTGCCGCCAAAGGTCGAATATTGCCTTTCGCCGCGCGGCCGCAGCCTGGAACCGGTGATCATGGCGCTGAAAGCCTGGGGCGATGCCAATCTCGATCTGACCCGGCCGACCGAAGCCGAGAGCGAGGCCGCGACAGCCGCCTGACGGCGGGTTCCTGCTGCTCCGGCGCCCCGTCACTCCCCCTCTGGATGTCCGCTATCGAGGGTCGCCCACCCGGTGGCGGTGCCGGTCGCGGGAAGACGGTCGCGCTCGGCTTGCGCGCGCAGGATGTGGGCCTTGGCCAGCATGTGCGCGCTCACCGGCGCGGTCAGGAACAGAAACAGCGTGATGAGCAGTTCGTGAATGGAGAAGCTGTCGCGAAGCGCCGCGAAATAGACCATGGAGGCGATCAGCAGGGCGCCGATGCCGAGCGTGGTCGCCTTGGTGGGTCCGTGCAGGCGCCGCATCATGTCCGGCAGGCGGGCGAGCCCGAGCGCACCCACCAGCAGGAAGAAGGCGCCGATCAGGATCAGCGCGGCGACCAGGGCCTCGAGAAAGGGATGCATCGGCCGCTCCTATTCGATCACATTGCCGCGCAGGAGGAATTTGCAGAACGCAACGGTGGTGACGAAACCCACCATGGCGAACAGCAAAGCCGCCTCAAAATACATGGCCGTGCCATAGGCGATGCCGCCCAGCACGATGAGGGCGATGGTCTCGATCACCAAGGTGTCGAGCGCCAGCACGCGATCGGTGGCGTCGGGCCCGACCGCGAGGCGGTAGAGCGTGAGCGCGATGGCGAGGCAGATGGCGCCTCCCGCGATGGCGACGGCGGCAGCGATCATTCGAAGATCCTCTTCAGCCGGCTTTCGTAGCGCGCCTTGATGGCGGCGACCGTCGCCTCCGCGTCCCCGGTGTCGAGGCAGTGCACCAGAAGCGCCTTGCCATCGGCGGAAAGGTCCGCGCTCACCGTGCCCGGTGTCATGGTGATGGTGCCGGCGAGCAGCGCGATGGCCTCGGGGGTGTGAAGTTCAAGCGGCACGCAGACATAGCGCGTGCGCAGGCTGTCGCCCCGCCGGAACAGGATCAGCTTGGCCACCTCAATGTTGGAGACCACGATGTCCCACGTCACCAGGAGCGCGTATGCGGCGATGGTCAGTGGCGCCTTCAGCCGCGGCCGGCCGGGCCAGAAGGGCGCGGTGAGCAGGGGGATTCCAAGGCCGAGGATCAGGCCGAGCACCACCACGCCCGGCGTCACCTCGTTCATGAGCAGCACAAAAACAAAAGCAATCAGCAGGGTGAGCAGGGGATGAGGGAGGAGGCGCGCGCGCATATCAGTCTCCTGCCGCAAGGCGCGCATCCGGCCCCAGCACCGCGCCGATATAAGCGGAGCGGTCGAGCGCCTGTTGCGCGGTCAGCCCGAGCGCATCGCTCGCGGGACCGGCCGCCAGCGTCCATGCGAGGGTGAGGGCCAGCAGGGTGACAACCGCGACCAGCGGCACGACCGGCAGCGGCGTCCGTTCGCCCGAAACCGGGCCGCTGGCCCAGAACAGCACCGAGCCCGCGCGCGCGAAGCCGAAGGTCATCACCAGGCTCGCGGCCAGGATGAGGGCCCAGATCCAGGGCCAGATGACGGACGCCCGCGCGGCCTCCAGGATCATCACCTTTCCGAGGAAGCCGGAGAGCGGCGGCAGCCCCACGAGCGCGATCGCCGCGAGGAAGAACAGGCCGCCCAGCAGCGTCTCGCCGGGCATGGCGGGCGCCGGCACCAGCCGGTCGCGCCCCACGCCGCGAAGCTCCTGCACTAATCCCGCAATCAAAAAGAGGGCGGCGCCGGCGAGGGTCGAATGAACCAGATAATAGAGCCCCGCCGAGAGCCCGGCCACATCGAACAGGCCGATGGCGACCAGCAGCGTGCCCATGGAGGCGATCACCGCGAAGGCGGAAAGATCGCGCAAGGTGCGGCTTCCCACCAGGCCGATCGCGCCGACCGCCAGCGTCACGAGGGCGGCCGGCAGGACGAACGGCGCCGCCGCCAGCGCCAGCGGCCCGGCGCCGGCCCCGAAGACGAGGCCGTAGACGCGGATAATGGCGTAGGCGCCGACCTTGGTCATGATCATGAACAGAGCGGCGGCGGGCGCCGAGGTGCCGGCATAGGTGGCGGGAAGCCACCAGTGCAGCGGCACCAACGCCGCCTTGGTGGCGAACACCAGGAACAGCAGCAGCGCGCCCGCCTTCAGCAGCGCCGCGTCGCCCGCCGCCACCTGCGGCACCTTCACGGCAAGGTCGGCCATGTTGAGGGTGCCGGTGACGGCATAGATCAGCCCTACGCCGACCAGGAAGACCACAGAGGCGAGCAGGTTGATGGCCACATATTGAAACCCCGCCTTGAGCCGGCCCGCGCCCCCGCCGTGCAGCATGAGCCCGTAGGAGGCGATCAGCATCACCTCGAAGAACACGAACAGGTTGAACACGTCGCCGGTAAGGAAGGCGCCGTTGATGCCCATGAGCTGGAACTGGAACAAAGGATGGAAGTGCCGCCCCCGCCCGTCCACGCCGCCGGCGGCATAGACCACCACGCACAAAGCAAGGAGCGAGGTGAGCAGCAGCAAGGTGGCGGACAGGCGGTCCAGCACCAGCGTAATGCCAAAGGGCGCCGGCCAGTCGCCCAGCCGGTAGGCACGGACCGTGCCATCCGACGCCTGCGCGAACAGAAGGGCGGCGAGGCCCACCAGGAGCACCGTGACAATGAGGGAGACGATGCGCTGCCGGCGCAAATGATGGCGCAGCAAAAGCACCAGGAAGGCCGCCGCCATGGCCGGCAGGATCACCGGCAGGATCAGGAGATGGTCGAGCGGCGCGGTCATGCCTCGCCTCGTCCATCAGGCCGGCGCGGGGCGTCGAGCGCGCTATGGTCGGAGCCGGTTTCCAGATAGCCGCGCAAGGCCAGCACCACGATCAGAGCCGTCATGCCGAAGGAAATGACGATGGCGGTGAGCACCAGGGCCTGCGGCAGGGGATCGGCATAGCCTGCGGCCTCCGGGGAAATCACCGGCGGCCGGTCGATGACCAGCCGGCCCATGGCGAACAGGAACAGGTTCACCGCATAGGACAGGAAGGTCAGCCCGAGAATCACCGGAAAGGTGTGGGCGCGCAGGATCAGATAAATGCCCACCATGGTCAGGATGCCGATGGCGGCGGCGACGAGCAGTTCCACGGCTCAGCCCTCCTTGCCGGCGGCGCCGGAGGCCGCGCTTTCCAGCGGCACATCCATGGGCTCATGGCTTTCCGGCGCCGGATCGACCCGATGCACGACGCGGGAGAGCTGCGCCAGCGACAGCACCATCACACCCACCACGGTGAGGAACACGCCGAGGTCGAAGGCCATGGCGGACGCCAGTTCGAACTCTCCCACCACCGGCCAGTGCAGATAGCCGAAGGTCGAGGTGAGGAACGGCCGGCCGAAGGCGAAGGCGGCAAGGCCCGTGAGGCCGGCGATGGCCACGCCCGCGCCGATCATGGATTGGGCATCGAGCTTCATGCGCTCCGCCGCCCAGCCATAGCCGGAGGCGATGTATTGCATGATCAGGGCGATGGCGACCACGAGCCCGGCCACGAAGCCGCCGCCCGGTTCGTTATGCCCGCGCAGGAAGATATAGGCGCCCACCACCAGCGACAGAGGCAGCAGCACCCGGGTCGCCACCACCAGGATCAGCGGATGGGCGTCCTTGGCCTCGTCCCGGGGCAGCATCGCCTTGATGCGGCGCACGGCGGCGCCCTTCAGCGCCGGATCGAGCAGCGCGTAGATGGCGAGCGCGGCGATGCCGAGGACGATGATCTCGGCGAAGGTGTCGTAGCCGCGGAAATCCACCAGGATCACATTCACCACATTGGTGCCGCCCCCGCCCGGCTTGGACTGGGCGAGGTAGAAATCGGCAATCGACGTACCGTCGCGCGTCATCACGCCATAGGCGAGGCCCGCCACGCCGAGGCCGGCGAGGCCGGCGACGATGCCGTCGCGCCAGCGCACGGCGCGGCTCCCCTCGCGCGGCGTCGTCTTGGGCAACAGGTTGAGAGCGAGCAGCATGAGGATGGTGGTCACCACGTCCACCGCGATCTGCGTTAAGGCAAGGTCCGGCGCCGAGAATTGCAGGAAGGCGAGCGCCACGACCACGCCCACGACGCCGGTGAGAATTAGCGCGGTCAGCCGTTCGCCATGGAACAGCAGGACCCCGCCGCTCGCCAGCACCAGGGCGAGGAAGGCGGTGAGGGCCGGCCCGGTCACGGACAGCAGAGACCGGGCGCCGGGCGCATGCGTCGCGCTCCAGAAGCCATAGCCGCCGACCGCCACCAGCGTCGCCACCGTCACGCCCATGTAGCGCGACAGCGCGCCGTCGTGCAGGGCGGCCACGATCCGCCGGCAGGCGACCACGAGGCCGCCGCTCGCGGCCTCGAACATGGCCTTGGCATCGAGGCGCGGCAGGCGTGCGCGCGCGCCGTCCGCCTGGCGGAAGGCACAGATGAGCGCCGCCCCGCCAGCGAAGGCAAGAAGGCTCATGAAAAGCGCCGGCGTGAGGCCGTGCCACAAGGCAAGGTGATAATCCGGCAGCGGCCCGCCGATGACCGCCGAAGCCGTCAGCGCCACCAGCGGGCCGGCCACGGCGGCGGGGAAAAGGCCAATGGCGATCACCGGCACCACCAGCACCGCCACGGGCAGCCACAGGCCGAGCGGCGGATCGTGGGGCTGGTGGGGATAATCGTGCCGCGCCGGGCCGAGGAAAGTGCCGATGGCGAAGCGCGCCGAATAGGCCACCGAGAACACCGCCGCCACCGTCGCCAGCACCGGGAACAGGAAATCGAGCCCGAGATAGGCCGTGTGGGCCGCCTCCTCCAGCATCATCTCCTTGGAGAGGAAGCCGTTGAAAAAAGGCACGCCGGCCATGGAGGCGGCGGCCAGCAGCGCGAGCGTGCCGGTGATGGGCATCAGCGCCATGAGGCCGCCCAGGCGGCGAATGTCCCGCGTGCCCGCCTCATGGTCGACGATGCCGGCGCTCATGAACAGCGCGGCCTTGAAGGTGGCGTGGTTGATGATGTGGAACACCGCCGCCACCGCCGCCAGGGGCGTGCCGAACCCCAGCAGCATGGTCATGAGGCCGAGATGGCTCACGGTGGAATAGGCGAGCACCGCTTTGAGATCATCCTTGAACAAGGCGATGGCGGCGCCGATCAGCATCGTGGCGAGGCCCACCGGGGCGACGATCAGGAACCAGGCGTCGGTGCCGGCGAGCACGGGCCACAGCCGCGCCAGCAGGAAAACGCCCGCCTTCACCATGGTGGCGGAATGCAGATAGGCCGAAACCGGGGTCGGCGCCGCCATGGCGTGGGGCAGCCAGAAGTGAAACGGAAATTGGGCGGACTTGGTGAAGGCGCCCACCAGCACCAGCAGCAGCGCCGGCAGATACAGCGGCGAGGCGCGCACCATCTCGCCCCGCAGGAGAATGTCCGAAAGCTGATAGGAGCCCCCCGCCTGCGCCACCAGCAGCAGGCCGGCGATGAGCGCGAGCCCCCCGCCGCCCGTGACCACCAGCGCCATGCGCGCGCCCTGTCGGGCATCGGCGCGCTTGGTCCAAAAACCGATGAGCAGGAACGAGGAAAGGCTCGTCAGCTCCCAGAACACCAGCAGCGCGATGATATTGTCGGACAGCACCACGCCCACCATCGCGCCCTGGAACAGCAGCAGGTAAGCGAAGAAGCGGCCCATGGGATCCTCGCGCGACAGATAGAAACGCGCATAGACGATCACCAGCAGGCCGATGGCGAGGATCATGGCCGCGAAGAAGAAGCCGAGCCCGTCCGCGAACACCGAGAGCGACAGGCCCATGGCCGGAACCCAGGCCACGCCGAACGTTGGGACCGCGCCCGAGAACACCGCCGGTGCATGGGAGAGGAGCAAGGCGAGGGCGAGCAGCGTCACGCCACCGGTCGCCGCGGCGCAGGCATTGCGCCCGGAGCGGATCACCAGAGGCGGAATGAGGGCGCCGAGAAAGGGGATGAGGATTACAAGAAGCAAAGTCACGGTCGGACGCCTCGTCACGCCTGGCTTGGGTCAGGTGGATGAGGCTCCTTGAGCCCCGACGGCTTGAACTCCGATGGCCTGAACTCCGATGGCCTGAACTCCGATGGCCTGAACTCCGATGGCCTGAACTCCGATGGCTTGAACTCCGATGGAACGTGGCGACCTAATACTACGCTCGCAGCGCTCCCGATCATTCCTCCGCGCCAAAACCCGCACCCGGGCAGCCGCATCGCTAATGATAGACGAAGATGCAGGATCTCGGCGCGCCCTCGAACCCCCGGCGTCGATCCTTCAGAAGAATTTCTCGTGCCCGCGATGCCCGTGGGCGCCACGACCGGCAGGTGTTCGAGCTTTCTAACATGAAACGTGGCGTCACACAGATGCGTGCGCCACTTCGATGTGGAAAATCGCTGGCCCCCGCACCCGCGGTCGCTCAGCCATTCCTTTATCGGGTACCCGCCGGCACCCATGCGGCGGCGCTCCTTGTGTTGTCGATGCCAGCCATTGATGCGTGCTGACGCAGGGGCTACTGAAGCGGGGGGCAAAAGGACGCAGGAATCGTGAAAGCACGCCTCAAAAGAGCAATCGAAGTCTTGAGCGGGACGTTCTGGGTGCTCCCCGGGCTGATGACTCTGGCGGGAACTATCCTTGCGCTGGTCCTGGTCTATGTGGATGGCAAAGGAACGCTTCCCCATTGGCTGCTCGCGAGTGCATGGCTCTATAACGGAGGCAGCACCGGCGCGCGGACGCTGCTCGGCGCCGTCGCCTCCTCCACCATCGGGGTGGCCGGCACGGTGTTTTCCATCACCATCGCGGCGCTTTCCCTGGCGGCGGGCCAGATGGGGCCGAGACTGCTGCGGAATTTCACCAAGGATCGCGGCAATCAATTCACCCTGGGCGCCTTCCTCGGAACATTCTCCTATTCGCTCATGGTTCTGCGAGCGGTTCGATCGGAAGAAGAAGGAGCATTTGTCCCTCATCTTTCCCTTACGTTCGCAATTTTCCTGGCGTTCGTATGTGTGGGCACGCTGATCTATTTCGTCGACCACATCGCCAGTCGCATCAACGTAGATACGGTCATCGACCTGGTCAGCGACGACATGCGGCGCGCGCTGCAGCGGCTGACGGTGGAGGAACAACAGCCGAGCCCGCCTCCCTTGAGCTTCTGGGATACGGCAGCGCCCATTGCCGACGACAGGCGCGGCTATCTTCAGCAGCTCGATGCGCACGGCCTCGCTCAATGGGCGGCAGAAAAGAACGCCAGCCTGTTGTTGCTGGTGCGGCCCGGCGACTATGTTTTTCCCGGCGCGCCCATCGCCTTCGTGCGGCCGCAGGTGGAGGGCGCATGCGACGCGGTACGCAACGCCACCGCTCTGGGGCCGCAGCGGGACAGCTCGGCGGACATCGAATTTGCCGTCAGGCAGCTGGTCGAAGTTGCCGTGCGTGCGTTGTCGCCAGGTATCAACGACCCTCTCACGGCAATCAGCGTCGTTGATCGCCTCGGTGCGGCGCTCTGCGATCTTGAGCCCTTGTATTTGCCCACGGGCGTCACCGTCGCGGAGGGCCGGCCGGTGCTCGTCGTTCCGAGCGCAGATTATGATGGACTTGTGGACGCGATGTTTCACATGATCCGGCAAAACGGAACGCGCAGCACCGCGGTGCTGATGCGGATCTTGGATGTGCTTACGGCCGTGGTCAGTCTCGAACGCCGGCCTGCGCGTGTCGCCACGCTCCAGCGACACGCCAACCTCGTGCTCGACGACGCCAGCCGGAACATCACGACGCCGGCCGATCTGAACGACATCCGCGAACGGCATCGCGGCTTCGTCGCCATGAAAGAGCACGGCCCCCTTGCCGCGATGGCTTCGTGGTCCAAGGCGAACTAACGTCCCTTGCGGCACTTCGGGCTTAATCGCCCCTCCCCTGACGCGGCTATACATTTTGTGCGCAGCATAACGCGCTCTTTCAATTCAGAAATCATACTTTTATTCAATTTTATAAATCTGAATACAAAATTCACGACTTTGAATACACGTAATTTATTTCCACTCCGCCACGCCACCAATGTGCGGGGCCGCGGCCGAGACACGTGCCTTCAGCGAGAGAGATCGCCCGACAGGCCGCGCCTGAATTTTCACCGAGACCGTGAAACCAATCCTGAAATTGATCGTTGAACCGAGCGTTGCAGTTCGATCACACGGCCTTTGACCCATGCCGCAGATCTTCACCGCATCGGCGGACACGCGTCTGCGAGCCGGACTCTTTCTCCTCTTGCTGGCCGCACTTGGTGCCGGCCTCTTTATTGGAGGATACATGGATTCAAGCTACGCGACGCTTGTGGGATGGCCGAGGGACCAGCCGGTTCCGTTCAGTCATCAGCATCATGTCGGCGGCCTCGGCATCGACTGCCGCTACTGCCATAGCGGGGTCGAGACCAGCGCCGAGGCGGGGCTTCCCGCCACCCATGTGTGCATGACCTGCCATTCGCAGATCTGGACCGGTGCCCCCATGCTCGCGCCCGTTCGCAATAGCTTGGCGAGCGGAAAGCCGCTGGCCTGGCACCGCGTCGCACGCGTGCCCGACTATGTTTACTTCAACCATTCCATCCACATCGCGCGCGGCGTGCCTTGCGTCACCTGTCATGGCCGAGTGGATGAGATGCCGCTGATGAAGCGGGCGAAACCCTTCCAGATGGGCTGGTGCCTCGACTGCCATCGCAACCCAGCCCCGCATCTGCGCCCGCCGGCAGAAGTGACGCGCATGGACTGGAGCGATTGGGACCGCGATCCCCAGGGACACAAGCTCTACGGCCAGTTGATGATGAAGGCCTATGGCCTTGAACCGAACAAACTCGACGATTGCAACATGTGCCACAGGTGAGCCATGGGCGAACATTCCGATACGTCCGGCGTCCTCCGGGCTCGCCTTTCGGCCCACACCGGGCGCGCCTTCTGGCGCAGCCTCGATGAACTTGCCGGCACGGAGGAATTCGCCGCCGCGCTGCGCGAGGAAATGCCGGCAGCGACCCGTCTCGCCGGCGCGTTCAACCGACGCTCCCTCCTTCAGGCCATGGCGGCTTCGCTGGCGCTCGCGGGCCTGACCGGCGGGGCGGCGCAAGCCGATGAAACCGCGCTGCCCTATGTCGAGCAGCCCGATGGCGAGGTTGAGGGCGTGGCGCGCTGGTACGCCACCGCCGTGACGCTCGGTGGCTATGCCGCGCCGGTGCTCGCAAAGACCTACGCCGGCAGGCCGGTCAAGCTCGAAGGCAATCCCGACCATCCGGCGACCGGCGGTGCCACCGATCCCTTCCTGCAGGCGGCGCTGCTCGACCTCTATGATCCCGAGCGCTCCGGGGCGCCGCGCCGGCTGGGGCGGCCGGTGGCCTGGGATGCCTTCGATGCCGCGCTAGCGGCGCAGGCAAATGCGCTGGACCAAACGCAGGGGGAGGGGCTGCGCCTCCTCACCGGCACCATCACCTCGCCCACCCTCGTGCGTCAGATCGCGGCGCTGCTGGGCCGCTGGCCGAAAGCCCGATGGCATGTGTTCGAGCCGCTGGAAGAGGAGCGCCACGGCGCCACCGTTCAAATCTTCGGCCGGCCGCTGGACATCCATCTTCGCCTGGATCGGGCCGAGGCGGTGGTGAGCCTCGACGCCGATATTCTCGGACCCGGCCCTTGGCAGACAAGTCACGGCCGGCGTTGGTCCGAGCGCCGGCGCGGGTTTCAGAACGGCGATGGCGCGTCCCGGTTGCTGGTTGCCGAAGCGGTGCCCTCGCTGACCGGCCTGATGGCGCAGGACCGCCTCATCGTCGCAGAGGCGCGCATGGGCGCCCTGCTCCACGCCATTGCCGCGCGCCTGGGGGTGGATGGCGCCACGCCGGCGCCGCTGAGCGAACAGGAAAGCCAATGGGTGAAACGCGCCCTCACGGCACTGCGCGAACATGCTGGCCGGTCCCTGCTCACGCTCGGAGCCACCCATCCCGCCGCCCTGCAGGGCCTCGCATTGCTCGTCAACGAACGGCTCGGCGCCTTTGGCACCACTTTGTCCTTCACCGATCCCGTCGCCGCACGCCCTCCGGACGGGCAGCTCTCCCTGGACCGGCTGGTGGAAGACATGGCGGCCTCCCAGGTGAGCACGCTGGTGCTGCTCGGGGTCGATCCCGCCTATGCCGCGCCCGCCGATCTCGATTTCCGCGTGGCGCTGGAGAAAGTGCCGTTCCGGCTTCATGCCGGGCTGCATTTTGATGAAACAGCGGCGCTCTGCCATTGGCATGCGCCTCTGGCCCACGATCTGGAATCCTGGAGCGATGCGCGGGCGCCCGACGGCACCGCGAGCCTCATCCAGCCATTGATCCGGCCGTTTCGGTCGGTGCGCTCCGCTCACAGCCTGCTGGCCAATTTGACCGGCTCTTTTGGAAGAGCCGACCGCGACCTCGTGAAGGAGACGTGGCGCGCGCAATGGGGCACCGCGTTCGAAACCCGCTGGCGCGGCGCACTGTTGCGAGGCTTCATCGAGCAAAGCGCTCCAGCGGCCGTGCTTCCCCCGGTGACGACGCGCGAGGTATCGCCGCTTGCGCAGGTGCCTCCGCCGGAGGGATCGGCGGAGGCGCTTTGCGTCGCGTTCCGCGCGGATCCCACCATCTGGGACGGACGCTTCGCGAACAATGCCTGGCTCCAGGAAACCCCCAAGCCGTTCAGCAAGATGACCTGGGGCAATGTGATTGCGGTTTCCCCGCAGATCGCGGCGCGGCAGGGCCTTTCCAACGGTGATGAAGTAACGCTCAGCCTCGGCGGGCGCAGCATCACCGGGGCAGCTTGGGTCATGCCGGGGCAGCAGGCCGACACGATCGCGCTCACCTTCGGCTATGGGCAGAGCCGCGGGATCAGCGAGGGCCTCGGCTATAATGCCTTTGCGCTGCGGACACGGGCGCAGCCCTGGCGCGGGACCGGCGCCGCACTGGCCAAGACTGGCGCCCGCCGGACCCTCTCCACCACCCAGGCCCATCAGGCCATGGACAGCTTCGATTTCGTGCGCACCGTGGCGGCGGCGGATGCAGCGGTTTCGGGCCGCACGCGCGAGCCGGCTCCCGGCGAGCCCCGCGCACCGAGCTTCTATCCCGCCCGCCGCTGGGACAGCCCGTCCTGGGGCATGGCGATCGACCTCGATACGTGTATCGGCTGCAATGCCTGCGTCGTCGCCTGCGTCTCCGAGAACAACGTCCCCATGGTGGGACAGGAACTGGTGGCGCAGGGCCGCGAGATGCACTGGCTGCGCGTCGATCATTATTACGAGGGCGATCCGGCCGCACCGAAAGTCCATGTCCAGCCGGTGCCCTGCATGCATTGCGAGCAGGCACCCTGCGAGATGGGATGCCCAGTCAACGCCGCCGTCCATTCCTCCGACGGGCTGAACCTGCAAGTCTACAACCGGTGCATCGGCACGCGCACCTGCTCTTCCTTCTGTCCCTATAAGGTGCGTCGCTTCAACTGGTTCGACTTCACCAGCAACAACCCGCCGGAACTGCAGGCGTCACGCAATCCCGATGTGACGGTCCGCAGCCGCGGCGTCATGGAAAAATGCACCTATTGCGTCCAACGCATCAGCGAAGCCCGCATCACCGCCAAGAAGGAGGGCCGGCCAATCCGCGACGGGGAGGTGGTGACCGCCTGCCAGCAGGCGTGCCCGACCCGTGCGATCAGCTTCGGCGACATCACCGATGCCGCAAGCCAGGTGAGCCGGCAGAAAGCGAGCCCACGCAATTACAGTCTTCTGGAGGAGGCGAATACCTGGCCGCGCACCACCTATCTCGCCCGGATCGACGGCGGCGGCGCTGAGGGAGGCGGTTCGGGATGAGCGATTTCGCCGGCGGCACTCCCGACCGCTACGCGGCGGTCACCCAGGAGATCACCTCCATCCCGCTGCGCTTTCCCGCGCCGCGCGGCTGGTGGATCCTGTTCGGCTTCGCGCTGACGCTTCTGCTGACCTTCTTCGTCGCGGCCGGGGTGCTGTTCCGCTATGGCGTCGGGGTGTGGGGCAACAACATCCCGGTCAATTGGGGCCTCGCGATCTCGAACTACATCTGGTTCCTCGGCATTGGCCACGCTGGGACCCTCATCTCGGCGATGCTGCTGCTGCTCGGCGCGCACTGGCGCAACGCGCTCAATCGCTTCGCCGAGGCGATGACGCTGTTTGCGGTGATCTGTGCCGGTCTGTATCCGATCCTGCACCTGGGGCGCCCCTGGCTGTTCTATTGGATGGCGCCCTATCCCAATACGATGACGGTATGGCCGCAGTTCAAGAGTCCGCTGGCCTGGGACTTCTTCGCGGTGCTCACCTATCTCACCGTTTCGGTGCTGTTCTGGTTCATCGGCATCGTGCCCGATCTGGCGGCGACGCGCGATCGCGCCCGCACGCGGGGCCAGCAGGTGTTCTACAGCCTGCTTGCGCTCGGCTGGCGCGGCTCGGCGCGACACTGGGCGCGGTGGCAGCAGGCCTATCGCCTCACCGCCGCCATCGCCGTGCCTCTCGTGGTCTCGGTCCATTCTGAGATTTCGCTGTTGTTCGCAGCCGGCCCGATCCCCGGCTGGGCATCGACGGTATTTCCTCCCTATTTCGTGCTCGGCGCGGCGTTTTCCGGCTTCGCCGTGGTGGCGATGATCGCCGTGGTTCTGCGCCACGCGCTGGGGCTTCAAGACCTCGTGCGCGAGCGCCATCTTGACCTGCTCGGCATCTTCCTGCTCGCGACCGGACTGATGACCGCCTACGGCTACTGGGCCGAGGTGTTCGATGTACTCTATTCCGGCGAGCCGCAGGAGCTCGGCACATTGCAAGACCGGATTTCGGGCGCCTATGCCTGGAGCTATTGGGGCGCGGTAATCGCCAATTTCCTTCCCCTGCAATTGCTCTGGTTTCGTTCGATCCGTGTCAGCCCGATCCCCCTGTTCCTGATCGCGCTGAGCGTGACCATTGGCATGTGGCTGGAACGCTACATGCTGCTCGTCACCTCGCTCTATCGCGACTGGCTGGTGTCCTCATGGGGCGAGTATCATGCGAGTTTCTGGGAATGGGCTTTGTTCGCCGGGATGATTGGCGTCTTCCTGGCGCCGTTTCTGCTGTTCGTGCGTTTCCTGCCGGTTGTTTCCGCGTTCGAGATCAAGGAGACGCTGGCGCAGGAGGAGCGGCAACAAGAGGCGGACGAAAGGGAGGCATCCCGTGCGTGAGCCCTCGCCCCACGCGCCGCTCTTCGGCCTGATGGCTGAGTTCGATCAGCCGGAGCGGCTGGTCGAAAGCATCGGCCGGGCGCGCGACGCGGGCTTTCTGCGAATGGACGCCTATTCGCCCTTCCCGGTGGAAGGCGCGGCCGAGGCCCTGGGATTTCACGAGAATTACGTGCCCTGGCTCACGCTCGCCGGCGGCATCTTCGGTGCAGCGCTCGGTTACGGCATGCAGGTCTACACCAACCTTGCCTACCCGATCGACATCGGCGGACGACCTCTGCTCGCAATACCCCCCTTCATGCTCATCACCTTCGAGCTGATGGTCTTGTTCGCCGTGCTGTTCGCCATCGTCGGCATGCTGGACCTCAACCATTTGCCGCGCCTCCATCATCCTCTGTTCGACGTCGAAACGTTCCATCTCGCCAGCTCCGACAAGTTTTTCCTCGTCATCTTCGGCGACGACCCGCGCTTCGAGGAAGCCGAAACGCGGCGCTTCCTCGAAACCCTCGCGCCGGTGCGCATCGATGCGGTGGGCCATACGGAGCAGCCGGAATGAGCCGGGCACGCGCACGCCTCGCGCTTCCCCTCCTGCTTGGAGCGCTGCTCGGCGGATGCGACGACGAGATGAGCCACCAGCCGCGCTATGACAGCTACGAGCCGAGCCCGCTGTTTGCGGATGGAAGTTCCCTCCAGGCCCCGCCCGAAGGCACGTTGGCGCGCGACGCGCCGGCCAGGGAAGCCGCGCTCCACGAGCGGCCGCCCCTGACCGCCGACCTCCTCGCCCGGGGACGGGAACGCTTCGGCATCTATTGCACGCCGTGCCACGGCTTTGCCGGCTATGGCGCTGGCACAGTGGTCGCGCGCGGCTTTCCCCGGCCGCCGAGCCTGCACGATCCGCGCCTGCGGGCGGCTCCGTCGTCCTATTTCGTCGATGTCATCACCCACGGCCATGGCGTCATGTATTCCTACGCCGACCGGGTGACGCCGGCCGACCGCTGGGCGATCACCGCCTATGTCCGCGCGCTGCAGTTCAGCCAGGACGCGCCGGCGGCCGTCCTCACGCCCGAAGAGCGCACACGGCTGGCGGGAGGCGGATCGTGATCGCGCCGGCAGCGGCACGCCGCATCCGCCGGCTCGGCCTCGCCGGGCTCCTGCTGTGCGCGGCCGCACTCGGCGTGGCCGCGGCAACCCCTTCCGCGCTCGCCGGCTGGCTCGCGGCATTCGTCTTCTGGGCCGGGCTGCCGATCGGCGCGCTATGCCTTTCCTTGATGATGCGCCTGATACCGGGTGCGTGGCGCGACGAGCTCGAAAGCCGCGCCAATGCCGCGATGCTTCTGCTGCCGCTTTCCGCCGCCGCAGCCGTTCCGGTGCTGGTGGCCCTGCCCGCGCTCTATCCCTGGGCCGCAACGGGCGGCGGGGAAGAGCACCGCCTCTATCTCACGCCCTGGTTCTTCATCCTGCGCACCATCGCCTTTTTTGCCTGCACGCTGGTGCTGGCGCTGCTTCTGACCCGGCGCGGGCGGACGGCGGGCCTCGCAGCGGGCGGGCTGATCCTTTTCGTCCTGATCGATACCACCATCGCGGTGGACTGGCTGATGTCGCTCGATCCGGAATTTCATTCCTCTGGCTTCGGTCTGTACATCCTCTCGATTCAGGCCGCGACCGCGCTTGCCGTGCTGCTGTTGGGGCGCCTCGTTGCGGGCGCGCCGAGCGAGAAGACGGGCATACTGGGCGGCCTGCTGCTCACCGCCCTG
Source organism: Roseixanthobacter finlandensis (assembly GCF_043195105.2). Lineage (NCBI taxonomy): Bacteria > Pseudomonadati > Pseudomonadota > Alphaproteobacteria > Hyphomicrobiales > Xanthobacteraceae > Roseixanthobacter > Roseixanthobacter finlandensis. Next base: position 3,687,241 of record NZ_CM195536.1, read on the forward strand.
TTGCTGTGGGCGTATCTGGCCTTCATGCAATATTTCATCATCTGGTCAGACAACCTTCCCGCCAGCGTGGCGTGGTATGCCCGCCGCGGCGACGGCCCCTGGTGGGGCGTGGAACTCGCGATCGGCGCGCTCGGCGTCGGGCCAATCCTGCTGTTGCTGTTTCCACCGGTGCGGCAAAGCCGTGGCTGGCTGATCGCGCTCGCCGGAGCAACGCTCGTTGGAAAAACACTGGAGACCGCCTGGCTGGTCCTGCCGGGCAGCACGGGGGGCGTTCCAGCGCTGGCCGTCGCGGCGCTCGCGCTGGCGGGTCTTGGCCTGCTGAACCTCTCGGGACTGGCGCGCATCGCAGCAGCGCCGGGCGCGGCGGAAATGCGCCGCCTTTTCATCGGGGAGGGCCGGCCATGACCGCGTCGCACCCGCAGACTCCCGATGGCGCCCTCGCCCAGGCCGAACGCGAAGAGGCCGCGCTTGGGGATGCCGTGCGCAGAGGCTTCGAGCCGCGCGATGCGCCGCCGCGCGCGGCGATGTTTGCCATGCTCGGCGTGTTCACTTTGATCGCGGTGGCCGTTGGGTCGGTCGCGGGACTGTTCTCGCTGTTTGCCGCATGGCGCGCGCCTGACGAAGCGACGGCGCTGGAACGCATGCCGATAACTCCTTCGGCGCCGCGTCTTCAGATCGACCCGCCGGCGGATCGGCGCGCAATCGAGGCGGCCGCGCGGGCGAAGCTCGACGGCTATGCCTGGGTCGACCCGCCGGCGGGCCGCGTCCGCATCCCCATCGACCGCGCGATGGAACTTCTCGCCCACCAGGGCTGGCCCGATGAGCCGAAGAGGGGCGCCGCACCATGACCCGTCTCGTGCTTTGCCTTTTGCTGGTCTTAACCGGCGCCGCCGAGGCCGCCGACGCGTTCGATCCCTTCGACGAAGCCGGCATCGACAAGCGGCCGGGCGCGCAGGTGCCCCTGGATCTCACGTTCCAGCAGGCGAATGGTGCGCGCGCGACGCTGCGCCAGCTCGGCGCCGGCAAGCCGATCGTGCTCGCACCGGTCCTGCACCATTGCCCCAATATCTGTGGCGTGACGCTCGGCGGCCTCGCCCAGGCAATCCGCGCGCAAGGCTTCAAAGCCGGCCGGGATTTCACTGTCGTCGCCTTCGGCATCGACCCGAAGGAAGGGCCGGATGCGGCGCAGAATTCGCTGGATGAGCTTCGCGCCGGCTTTCCCGATCTCCCAACGCAGGGCGTGCATGCGGTGACCGGCTCCGCTGACGACGTCGCTGCGGTCACCCGCGCGCTCGGCTATCGCTACGCCTTCGATGCGCGCATCGCACAATATGCCCACGTCGCCGCGGTGGCCGTTCTGACCCCGGACGGGCGCTCGGCCCGCTGGCTCTATGGCCTCGCCCCAGAGCCGACCGACCTCAAGCTCGCTTTGACCGAAGCGGGCGAAGGCCGGCTCGGGGATTGGGGCGACCAGCTTCTGCTGCTCTGTTACCACTATGATCCAAAGACCGGCCGCTACGGTTCGCTGATCTCCTGGCTGCTCCAGCTCGGCGGCGGCGCCACGGTGGTGTTCATGGCCGGCTTCATCGGCCTTTCGGCGCTGCGCGAGCGGCGCTTGAAGGCGGGAGGGCGCTCGTGACCGGCGGGCTCGCCGGATGGGCGAGCCAAGCCTCGGCCCACGCCGCCAGCGTCGACCGCTTGATGGGCGGATTTTCCATCATGGTCCTGCTCCTGTCGGCACCCGTATTCGTGCTGATGGCCTGGTTCGCAGTCAAATACCGGCGCGGACGGGCCGCAGACCGGGCCCATCCGGTGAACAGCAGCACCTGGATGGAAGTCTCCTGGGCGATCATTCCCTTCCTGCTCACCCTCGCTTTTTTCGTGTGGGCGACCAAGCTCTATGCGGATCTCTACACGCCCCCGGCCTCAGCGCTCGAAATCGACGTCGTCGCCAAGCAATGGATGTGGAAATTTCAGCACCCCGGCGGCCAGCGCGAGATTGACGAGCTTCATGTCCCTGCAAACCAGCCGGTAAAGCTTACCATGGCGTCGGAAGACGTGATCCACAGCCTCTACATTCCAGCATTGCGGGTGAAGCAGGATGTCGTGCCGGGCCGCTACACCTCTCTTTGGTTCCAGGCCAACAAGCCCGGCATCTACCATCTGGCCTGCGCCGAATTCTGCGGCACCGACCATTCCGTGATGGGCGGGCGTTTCATCGTGCTGTCTGCGGCCGATTATGCCGCATGGCTTGCCCGCTCCAACGTGGATGAGACCCTCGCCGTCGCCGGTGCCGTGCTGTTTCGCACACGCGGCTGCAGCGGCTGCCATGGCCCGGCATCCACCGTGCACGCTCCTCCGCTCGCCGGGCTCTACGGCGCGCCCGTGCCGCTCGAAGACGGCAGCATCGTCACCGCCGACGACCAGTACATCCGCGACAGCATTCTCCTGCCGCAGTCGCAGATCGCGGCCGGCTATCCACACATCATGCCGACCTTTCAGAACATCCTCAGCGAGGAGGAGGTGTTGAAGCTGGTCGCCTACATCAAATCGCTGCGCGGCGGATCCGTGACGGAGGAGCGGCCATGAGCCTTGGCGACACGCTGTCCCGCCAGCCGGAGCGAGATATGCTGGAGGGTCCCGGCCTCTCCGAGACGCCGGCGGAACGTGTGAGCTATCTGCGCGCGGGCCATACGCTGCGCTCGTGGCTGCTGACCACCGACCACAAGCGCATCGCCATTCTCTATCTCATCTCCGTCACGATTTTCTTCTTCATCGGCGGCGCGGCGGCGGCCCTGGTGCGCGCCGATCTGCTGACCCCGCAAGCCGACCTCCTGACCAATGAAGGCTACAACCGCGCCTTCACCCTGCATGGGGTGATCATGGTGTGGTTCTTCCTCATTCCCTCGATCCCCAACACGTTCGGCAATTTTCTCCTGCCGCTGATGATCGGCGCGCGAGACCTCGCCTTCCCGCGCCTCAATCTGCTGAGCTGGTACATCTTCATGTTCGGCGGCCTGTTCACGGTCTACGTGCTGATCTCCGGCGGCGTCGATACCGGCTGGACCTTCTACACCCCGCTATCCTCGATGTTCTCAAACGGCCACGTGGTATTGGTCGCGGTGGCGGTGTTCGTGGTCGGTTTTTCGTCGATCTTCACCGGGCTCAACTTCATTGTGACCGTTCACAAGCTGCGCGCACCCGGCATGACCTGGGGCCGGCTGCGGCTGTTCGTGTGGTCGCATTACGCCACCTCGCTCATCCTGGTGCTGGCGACCCCGGTGCTGTCCATGGCGCTTCTGCTGATCGCGGCGGAACGCCTGTTCGGGCTCGGCATCTTCGACCCGAAGCTTGGCGGGGACCCGCTCCTGTTCCAACATCTGTTCTGGTTCTACAGCCATCCGGCGGTCTACATCATGGTTCTGCCGGCCATGGGCGTGGTGAGTGAACTGGTGGCGGCATCCGCGCGCAAGCCGGTTTTCGGCTATTGGTTCGTCGCCGGCTCTTCGCTGGCCATCGCCATCATCGGCTTCCTGGTCTGGTGCCATCACATGTTCGTGGCCGGCCAGTCGATGTATGCCAGCGCGGTCTTTTCATTCCTGAGCCTGGCGGTCTCGGTGCCCTCCGCCATCAAGGTCTACAATTGGACGGCTACCCTCTACAAAGGCCACATCGCGCTCGATCCGCCGTTTTTCTTCGCCGCTGCATTCATCGGCCTGTTCGTGGTGGGTGGCTTGACCGGCCTCATCCTCGCGATGCTCGCGGTCGATGTTCATGTCCACGATACTTATTTTGTCGTCGCACATTTTCATTACATCATGGTAGGCGGAACAGTGTCCGCCTATTTTGGCGCGCTGCATTTCTGGTGGCCGAAGATGACCGGGCGTATCTATGCGCGCGTGTGGGGGCGGCTCGCCGCGATCTTCATCTTCCTCGGCTTCAACCTCACCTTCTTCCCGCAATTCATCCTCGGTTATCTCGGGATGCCGCGGCGCTACCACGTCTATGACCCCTCGTTCCAGGTGTTGCACGTGCTGTCCTCGGCCGGAGCTTCCATTCTCGGCGTCGCCTATCTGATGCCCTTCGCCTATCTGTTCTGGTCGCTGCGCTACGGCGCTCCCGCCGGGCCCAACCCATGGGACGTCGCCGGGCTCGAATGGACCGTCCCATCGCCGCCACCGAAGCATAATTTCTCGCAGATCCCGGTCGTGACCGGCCCGCCCTATGACTACCCGTTGAAAGGAGGGAGGATCATGGCTGAGCGGATTGAACTGCACGAGCCGTTCCGCGATGCGGTGCAGCAGCGCGAGGCGAGCCTCATGGGGATGTACATCTTCCTCGCAACCGAGATCATGCTGTTCGGCGGGCTCATCGCCGCGATCCTCGTCGTGCGCGCGCTTCATCCCGAGGAGTTCATCGAGGCCTCGCGGCAAACCCACGTCGCCATAGGCGCGATAAACACCGCCGTGCTCCTCACGTCGAGCTTCGCCGTGGCGGTTGCGGTCGAGGCGGGACGCGCCGGACGGAGGCGACTGGCGGCCTTACTCCTTCTTGGCGCCGCCGCCCTCGGCCTCGTCTTTCTTGCGCTGAAGGGATTGGAATACAGCGAGGAGACTGCGGAAGGACTGATGCCGATTTTCAGCCACCCGCCTCGCTTCCCAGACCCTGTCGCGCATTTGTTCATGGATCTCTATCTGGTCGCGACCGGCCTCCATGCGGTTCATGTGACGATCGGCATCATGTTGCTCGTTGGCATGGCGGCACAGCTATGGCGCGGCGCTCTGGTTGCGCCGGAGCGGGCAATCGTACTGGAGAATACTGGCCTCTACTGGCATTTCGTGGATGCCGTCTGGGTGTTTCTGTTCCCGCTTCTCTATCTCGCACGATGACCCGCATGAGCTCACTGCCCGCTTCAGCCTTACGTCTTGGCCTTGTCTGGCTGGTTTTACTGATGCTGCTTGCCCTCACCGTGGGTGCCAGCCTCGTGCTGACCGGCCCGGAGAGCCTCGCCGCCGGGCTCGGCATCGCCTGCGCCAAGGCGGTGCTCATCTATTGGTTCTTCATGGGGCTGCGCCGGGAGAATGGGCTTCTGCGCCTCTTCGCAGTCGGCGCGGGCGCCTGGCTGCTGATCCTTGGCCTCCTTACCGCCACCGACTACGCGACCCGATTCTGAGGGGATGCAAGCCACGCGATCGCCGGAGAGCCGGCCGAAAATCGAAGAGGGAAACTCGCATTTTCGGCCTACCTCCGGCGACGGGCACCAGCGCGGCCATTTGCTGCCGCCAGACAGCTGCCCAATGCGATCAGCCCCGCCGCGAAGGCGACGATGCCGAGCCTGACGCTCTGGCCGGAAATCACCGGGGCGGAATCGGAAGCCTCGGCGCCGAAGGATCCCCGCGTGCGATGCAGGTCTCTGACGGAGGTTTCAAGATTGTCCCGGCGGCCGGGGCGGACGCGGCGGCCCGTCTCCTGGGCGGCATATCCGCTCCAGGCCAGATAATGATCAAGGAAGCCTGGAACGGCCATGCTGCCGAGAATGACCTTCGCGGTACTGAGGCCCACCCACAGCTCGCGCCGCGGCCTACGCGCGCCGGCGAAGATTGCCTCTGCGGCGACCTCGGGTTGGATGACCGGCGGCACCGGGCGCGGCGCGTGACCGAGGCGGGTTCGCGCCCAATCGAATTGGGGGGTGTTGACCGCCGGCAATTGCACCATCACCAAGGCGATGTCGCTCTTTTCATGGAGCAATTCGGCGCGAAGCGAATCCGTAAATCCGCGAATGGCGTGCTTCGCGCCGCAATAGGCGGCCTGGAGCGGAATGCCGCGATAGGCGAGCGAGGAGCCGACCTGCACGACGACGCCGCGATTACGGGGCCGCATGCACGCCACGGCAGCCATCGTGCCATGGACATAACCGAGGTAGGTGACCTCGGTGACGCGCCGGAATTCGTGCGCCGTCATATCGCGGACCGGTGCGAACACCGTCGCCATGGCATTGTTGACCCAGACGTCGATGGGCCCGAGCTTCTCCTCCACCTCGCGTGCGGCGGCGAGAACGGCTTCGGCATCGGCGACGTCGGCCGCGATCGCGAGGGCGCGCGCGCCGCTCGCTTCCATCTCGGCCCTGGCTTCCTCAAGCGAGGACGCATCCCGCGCGATCAGTGCGACGGACGCCCCAGCGCGCGCGAAACGCCGCGCCGTCGCCCGCCCCACCCCGGCTGAGGCCCCGGTAACGACGACCACCCGGGCGGCTTCTGAACGGCTTTTATGTCTCATGCTTCAGCCCTCCGGCCGGATCAGGGCCAATCCTGTTTCGGGGTCGTAGCGCTTGTGCAAATGGGCGGGCTGCTCGGTCGCCACGATTTCGAGCGTGGGCCGCACCCGGCCTTGTGTGAGATGCCCGGCGCGGGCGCTGCCGTCCCGCCGTCCGAGGACGGCATGAATATGGATCGCCGGTTTGCCGTCGGGCCCGAGGGCGATGTCGCCGGTAAGGGCTGCGACCTCCACCTGTTCATCCACGCGATTGTGAAGATAGCTCTTCGTTTCCCAATCGAAATAGCTCACGACCGCTTTGCTGAAGGCCCCGATCGCCGAGAATTGCGCGGCCGAAAGGCGCTGCTGCGCGGCAAAGGCGGAGAGGCATTCAATCACCTCCTCCCCGGTTTCGAGCACGAGCGCGAACGTGCGCTGGCCACCGTTCTCGGCAAGAAGCTTGCTCTGCAAGATTGTCTCCTCGGGTGCGGGTGTGGATCGCCGGCGGCCGTCGACCGCCGCGAGGCTCTCTCGGGGAACACGGGGCTGTCGCCTTGGTTCCAAACGGCGGCCCGGCCGAAGCTGCCCGCTGTGCCGCCCCTTGCCGCTGCGGCATCGATGGAACGCATGCGCGGGGACGGGATTGGTTCAGCGAGCCGGTGAGGCGTGCGCCCCTGGCGGCAGTCCGTATCCCGGGCTTCAGACCCACATCTGCCGGAGAAGAGCCATGGCCAAGCCAACCGCCGCCGACATTCTCGTCGACACCCTCATCGCCTGGAAGGTGGACACCATTTTCGGCATCCCCGGCGACGGCATCAATGGCATCATCGAGGCGCTTCGGGTCCGCCAGGACAAGATCCGGTTCATCCAGGTGCGCCATGAAGAGGCTGCGGCCTTCGCCGCCTGCGCATATGCCAAATGGACCGGAAAGCTCGGCGTCTGCCTCGCCACCTCGGGACCCGGCGGCATTCATCTGCTGAACGGCCTTTACGACGCCAAGCTCGATCACCAGCCGGTGCTCGCCATCACCGGCCTCCAATTCCACGACCTGCTGCACACGTTCACGCAGCAGGACGTCGAACTCGATAAGTTGTTTATGGATGTCGCCGTCTATAACGCGCGCATCATGGGTCCAAATCACGTCCAGAATACTGTCGAACTCGCCTGCCGCACGGCCCTGTCATCCCGTGGCGTCGCCCATGTCACGGTGCCGGTGGACGTGCAGTCGCAACCGGTCGATGCCGGCACGCGCTCCGAGCGCAACGTCCCCGATCATGTTTCCGACCTGATGGCGGTCTCCGCGCAATTGCCCGGCGAGGAGCAGCTTGCCCGCGCGGCCTCACTGCTCAACGCCGGCACGAAGACCGCGATCCTCGCCGGCCAAGGCGCACTCAAGGCCGGCCCGCAGCTTGCAGCGCTGGCCGAGCGGCTCGGAGCGCCGATCATCAAGCCGCTTCTGGGCAAGGGCGCCCTGCCGGACGACAGCCCCTATACCACCGGCGGCATCGGCCTGCTCGGAACAAAGCCGTCGCAGGAGGCGCTTGAGGAATGCGACACGCTTCTCATCGCCGGCAGCAGCTTTCCCTACATCGAATATTATCCAAAGCCTGGGCAGGCGCGCGCCGTTCAGATCGAGCTCGACCCCCAGCGCATCGGCCTGCGGTACCCGGTCGAGGCCGGGCTGGTCGGCGACACCACCAAGGTGATCGATGCGTTGCTGCCGAGGCTCAATTATCGCGAGGATCGCTCCTTCCTCGAACAGGCCCAGGCCGGCATGCGCGACTGGAACGCGCTCATGGAGGAACGCGGCACCCGCAGGGACATGCCGATGAAGCCGCAGGTGGTCGCCCATGAACTCAACGCGCTGTTGCGGGACGACGCCATTATCGCGACGGATTCCGGCACCATCACCACTTGGGCCGCCCGCCATCTGATGATGCGCGGGGACATGAAATTTTCCTGCTCGGGCAATCTCGCAACGATGGCCTGCGGCTTGCCCTATGCGATCGCGGCGGCAACGGCCTATCCCGATCGGCAGGTGGTCTGCTTCATCGGCGACGGCGGGCTGACCATGCTGATGGGCGAACTCGCGACCTGCGTGAAGTACGGCCTCGACGTCAAGATCATCGTCATCAAGAATAATGCGCTCGGCCAGATCAAATGGGAGCAGATGGTCTTTCTCGGCAACCCCGAATATGTCTGCGATCTTCAGCCGATCGACTTTGCAACCGTGGCCAAGGGCTTCGGAATGAAGGGCTTCGTCATCGAGGATCCGGCCAGATGCGCCGAGACGCTGCGGGAGGCGATGGCAACACCCGGTCCGGTATTGATCGAGGCCGTCGTCGATCCGCACGAGCCGCCGATGCCGCCCAAGACGACCCTGAAACAGGCGGCGCATCTGGCGGAATCGCTCGCCCGTGGCACGCCGGCCCGGGGCCGGATCGCCCTCACCCTGGCCTCCGACGTGGTCCGCGAAGTCATTTAGCGAAAGGCGTCCCGACGCCGTTCGCTAGCCGAATAGCCAGCGGCCGCACAGCGGGGACAGCAGACGGCGCGGGACAAAACGCTAACGCCGCAAAACCGGATGGCGGGCCTTTGTAAGCACGGGCACCGCCGCCGGTGGTTAAACCGGCAAGGTACAGGATGCGAGCAGAAGCGCGGGACTTCCCGTCCAGACGACGGCGAGAAGGGCCAGAAGGTCGAGCCCCGTGCCCACATCCCGGAGGAAGTCACTCGTTGTGCCGGAAGATCGCCGCGCGCGATATCGCAGGATCAGGCGCACCACCAGCAGCGCCGCCGCGATTCCAGTTGTCACGAGGACCAGCACGTGATGCGCGTCCGCACCGCCGCCGCGGCTGCAGAAGAGGGATTCCGTCGCATAGACGATCAGGAATTGTGCGGCCCAGATCGCAGGGCCCGCCACCAATTGCACCATGGCGGAACTCTCGCGCATCACCCGCCTCCCACGAGACGCGGAAAGCCGTGGGTGAGCAGCAGGCCGATCAGCCCCTGGGCGATGGCGTAGACCCAAAGCAGGCTTAAGTTGTCGAGCACCACCCGCCGCGCCGCATCGAGTCGCCCCGCGATCAACCGCGCGCAGGCAAAGAGGCTGATCACGACCACGCCGGCGACGATCTGCAATTGCAGCAAGGATGCGGTGACGGTGAGCGCGCCGAAGGCGTTGGCGTCCGGGCGAAATCCCCTCTGCCAGAATGGCAGCCCGCCCATCAGCAGCGCACCCGACAAGGCGGCGCACCCCAGCAGCAGCCCCGCTGCCACAACCATCCGTCCGCCCCGGCCCGAGCGCAGCGCGGCATGGGCCGCTGCGAGCAGGAGACCGCTCGCGATCAGCAGGCCGGCCGCCAGCCACGGGGGAGCGGGCATCTGGGTTGCGGACGGCCAGCCCTGGGGAGCGACGGTCCAGATGAAGAGATAGGCGAAGATGTAGGACAGATAGAGCGCCCCCGCGACCAGCATCACCACCACCATCGCCCACCAGGAAGGCGAGAGGGCGCCGGTCGCGTAAGTGGGAACGCGCAGTCCGCCCCCGATGTCCTTGTCGCCCGCCGGCGCGGGATCGGCATCCCACATCCAGGCCACCATCATGACCACCGCGAGCACGCCGCAGATGAGCGCGATGGTCACCAGCTTGGCGGTGAGCAGCAGGAAAAAGGCGGCGGTGAAGGCGGCGGCGAGCAGATGCGCCCATCCGGGGCCGGGCAGTCGCATCAGGAATTGCGGGCGGGCCTCCACAGGGGATGTCACGAGGGTTTCCCGTCGCCCTGTGGCGGTGCCCGGAAGGTAATGCCGCCCCTCCTCCACCGCAACGGCAAGTCCCGGCTGCTCCCAGAGCGGATATCGGCTCGAGACCAAAGGCACGCTGCGAGCGGAATAGACGCCGTTCGGAAGCCATTCGAGCGTCCCAGCATTCCAGATGTTTCCGGCGGGAGTACCATTCGTCAATCGCATGTTGCGGATGAGATCGAGCAGGAACACGGCAACGCCGGACGCCAGCAGGAACGCGCCGATGGTGGATGCGAGATTGTAGCCATCCCATCCCAGCCCCGCCGGATAGGTATAGACGCGTCGCGGCATGCCGAGCAGGCCGGCAAGGTGCATCGGAAAGAAGGTCGTGTTGAATCCAATGAACATCAGCCAGAACGCCCACTTGCCCAGTCGTTCCGACAACGGTTTGCGGCTGAAGGCGGGCGTCCAGTAATAAAAGCCCGCGAACATGGGAAATACCATACCGCCCACCAGCACATAGTGAAAGTGCGCCACCACGAAATAGGTATCGTGCACCTGCCAGTCAAACGGCACCATGGCCACCATGACGCCGGTCAACCCGCCTAAAGTGAAGATGGCGAGGAAGCCCAGCACGAACAGCGAAGCCGCCGTTACTTTCAACCGTCCCGCCGCAAACGTCGCGATCCAGGCGAAGACCTGGATGCCACTTGGGATCGAGACCGCCATGCTCGCCGCCGAAAAGAAGCCAAGCGACATGGTGGGGATGCCAGTGGTGAACATGTGATGCACCCACAGCCCGAAAGAAAAGAAGCCGGTGGCGATCAGCGCCACCACGATCATGCGATGGGCGATCAGCGGTGTTCCGGCCATGGTCGGCACGATCATCGACAGCATGCCGGCGGCGGGCAGGAAGATGATATAGACTTCCGGGTGGCCGAAGAACCAGAACAAATGCTGCCATAACAAGGGATCGCCGCCCTTCGCGGCGATGAAGAAAGGCCAGCCGAACGCACGTTCAAGTTCCAGCAAGAACGTGGCAAGTATGACGGCGGGGAAGGCGAAGACGATCATCCCGGCGAAGATCAGCATGGTCCAGGCGAATACCGGCATCTTGTCCAGCGTCATGCCCGGTGCCCGGGTGCGCAGCACGCCGACGATGATCTCGATCGCGCCCGCGATCGCGGAAATCTCGATGAAGCCGATGCCCAGCAGCCAGAAATCGGCGCCTATGCCGGGCGAATAGGCGGTGCTGGTGAGCGGCGGATACATGAACCAGCCGCCGCTCGGCGCAAGATCGAAAAACAACGTCGAGAAGAATACCAGTCCGCCGATGAAATAGGCCCAGAATGCGAACGCGCCGAGCCGCGGAAAGGGCAGATCCCGGGCACCCAGCATCTGGGGCAGCAGGAGAACTCCGAGGGCCTCCACCACCGGCACGGCGAACAGGAACATCATCACCGTGCCGTGCATGGTGAAGACCTGGTTATAGGTCTCCTGGCTCAGGAAGGTGTTCTGCGGCACCGCGAGCTGGGTGCGCATGAGCAAGCCGAGGATGCCGGCCAAGAGGAAGAACAGGAACGCGGTGCCGATGTAGAAATAGCCGATGACCGTGTTGTTCACCGCGCTCAAGATCCGCCAGCCACCGGGCGTGGCCCATATGCGCTTGAGCTGCGGCAATTCCTCGGCCGGGCGAGGCAGGGCGTTGGGAAGCGGCCCGGAGGGCAAGCTGGCGTCGGTCATCGCAACCCCGAGAGATAGGCCGAGAGCGCCGCAAGATCGGCGTCGGCGAGAAAGCCAAAGGGCGGCATGCCGGCGCCGGGCTTGAAATGCTGGGCATCGGCGATGAAGCGGGAGAGGTTTTCGGGCGTCTGGGGCAACATGGCCGCGCCAATGAAGCGGCGCGCGCCGACGCGGGTCAGATCGGGGCCGATGGTGCCGGTCGCGGCGGTCCCGGCGATGCGGTGGCAGGCACCGCATCCCGTGGCCTGGAACAGGGCGGCGCCCCGCCCCGCGGTGGCCGGCGCGGGCATCGCGGCCGCCGCGAGCCAGGCTGCAAATTCGGCTCCCGGCATCGCGATCACCTCGAACGCCATCCAGGCGTGCGCGCCGCCGCAATATTCCGCGCACTGGCCGCGATAAATGCCCGGCCGCGCCGCCGAGAGCCGAAGGCGATGGGTTCGGCCCGGGATCATGTCGAGCTTGCCCGCCAACGCCGGCACCCAGAACGAATGGATCACGTCGCCGGAATGCAGTTCCAGCTCCACCTCCCGCCCCACCGGGATGCGGATCTCGTTGGCGGATTCTACGGCCGCGCCATCCGCGCGCGCATAGCTGACGCGCCACCACCATTGCTCCGCCGTGACCACGATGCGTGCCGCCGGCGCACCGCCTGGCGCGCTGGACTTGGCCATCACCCAGAGGCCATAGGTGAGCAGCGCACTCAGCGTCACCACCGGAACCGCGATGCCGGCGAGGACCACCATGCGCGGCGCACGCAGCACCGTCCTTGCGCCCTCCGGGCCGCGAATGGCGAGCCACGCGGTCAGAGCGACCAGCAGCAGGATAATCGCGGCCCCGGCGAATAAGGTGAGCGACAGCAGATGGATACGCGCCGCTTCCTCACCAGCCGGATGGAGCGCGGATTGGGATTGCCCGCACGCCGCGAGCAGAAGCAGGAGGCAGAATGCGAACCGCGCCTTCATGGCCCGTCCGCCCGGGCTTGGGCCGCATGCGGCGCCTGTTGCGCGAAAAAGGCGGCGAGCGCCCTTGCCTGTTCCTCGCTCAACCGCCGGGCGATGGGCGCCATGACGCGGTCCAGCGCATCCCCGCGCGCCTGCGCGCCGTGCCGCCAGCCGTCAAGTCGCCCCTCGATATAGCGGGCACTCTGCCCGGCCAGACGCGGATAGAGCGGGAGCGCTTGCGGGCCGTGGCAGGAAAGGCACGCGGGAATGCGCGCGGCCGCATCACCGTGCTCGGCCAGCACGCGGCCGGCTTCGACGAGGGGCATCTGATCCGGCGTCGGCGGTTGCGGCACGGGCGGTGCAATGGCCGCGTAATAAGCAGCCAATTGGTCCAATTGGCGAGGCGAGAGCCCGTCCACCGCGACTTGCATCACGCCGCTCGGGCGGGTTCGCTGGGCATAGGAGCGGAGCGCCGCACGCAGCATCGCCTCCGGCTGGCCGTACAGGATCGGCACCAGCGCGCTTGAAGGCACCTGTCCTTGCGCGCCGTGACAGCGGGCGCAAGCCGCCACGCCGTCCGGGAGATTGCGTCCCGAGCCGGAGGCCGTTCCGTCGGCGGCGGACATGGTTGCGCCTCCACGGGCAAGCGCCTGGTAGGCGGCTGCGTCGAGGCGATGCATGTGCCGCACGAAGGCGGTGACCGCCCATATTTCCCGCTCGGTGCCACGGCTCGGCCATGCCGGCATCCCGGTATATTTGATGCCGTGCCGGATGATCCGGAACAGCTCCGCATCGCTCCACGCATCGACGCGCGTGCGCAGGTCCGGCGGGGTTGGCAGCATGCCTCCGACAAAGGCGGGCACCGGCGTTCCGGGCGCCCCGTGGCACGGCGCGCAAGCGGCATAAAAATGCCCCGCACCGAGGCGGATCAGGTCGGGATCGTCAAGGCGCGGCGGCGTTTCGTTGGCGCGCACGGAAACGGAGCGTTCCAGACCGAAGCGCAGGAGGATTTCTGTGATCCGCCAATGCCCTTCACTGGCGGCGATGTTGTAGGCTCCCGTGACCGCGACGAGCAGAAGCCCCGAACCGAGCAGGGCACCGGCCAAGGCGACGGCGATGAGGGAGCGCCTGGCCTCACCCATATCAACCGTGCCGCACCGGCGCGGCGGCGCGCGGAGCGGCGGCGTCTTCGAGCGCGGCGGCGGCGAGAACGACCGCCGCCGTGACATAGCTGAGGGGGCACGCGGTGATCATAAGAAGGCCGGCGAGCTGCTGGTCTTCCAATGTGGATGGCCCCGCAGTGCAGAAGGCAAACGCAAAGCCGGGCAGGCCGTAGAGATCGCGGGTGGCGAAGATGAGGAGACCGCCCAGCAGGCAGGCGAGCTTGCCCGTCACCAGCAGACCGGCAATCGCGCCCCAGCGCCTTTCCCGCGAGGCGGAGAGCACAGCGGACCAAAACAAAAAGGCGACCGCCGCCAGCGCCAGGGTCGCGCCAAGCTGGAGACCCGGCTGCTGGGAGATCGCGCGCGCGACGGGAGGCGCATGGTTGGTCCAGAGCAGCGCCATCTGCGCGCCGCCGAACAGCCAGAGCGACAGCGGCGGAAAAGCGAGCGATGCAAGCGCCGGCGTGAGCGCCACCGCCAGCAGCGGCGCCGCCACGTTCATGAGGCCGATGTGATGGACCATCTGCAGGGAGATGGGACCGACCTCAACGGGCGTGAGCGCGACAATCCCCGCGAGGACCACGCCGGCGGCGCTCAGGAAGGCGGCCAGGACCGCGGGCGGGGAGTGGCGCAGGGCAAGGGGCATCTGGACCTTGCGAAATGGCTAAGGACCGAGGGCCAATGCTCCAGAGGCCAGGATGTTCCCTAGCGGCAATCAAAATTATCGCGGATACCTATTGCGCGGCGCCCAAGGTGTCGGCCATCCGCGCGCCTCTGGCGCCCATGGGCAAAGGCGGGCCGGTGGTCGTATCGACGGCGGTCTGGTGCTCGATCTCGGCATTGAGCTCGGCCCCGAAGAGGACCATGCTGATGGAGAGCCACATCCAGGTCATGAAGCCCACCACGGCGCCCAGGGATCCGTAGGTTTCGTTGTAAGTGCCGAAGCGGCTGACGTACCAGGAGAAGCCTGCCGACAGCATCAGCCAGAGAACCGCCGCGACGAGGCTGCCCAGGCTGACCCATTTCCAACGCGCCCGAGACCGGCACGGACCGTATCGATAGATGACCGTGATCACCGCGGCGACAAGGACGGCGAGCGCCGGCCAGCGCAGGAGTGAAATCAGCCACTCGGTTCCCGTTTCGAGATACACCACCTTCAGCAGCATCGGCAGCGCCACCACCGTGGCCGTCGCAATACCCGCGAAGACGATGGCAGTGCAGGTAAAGCCAAGGGTGAGGAGCGTGAGCATGACGAAAGATCTGCGCTCCTCTTCCTGATAGGCCACGTTCAGCGCTTCGATCATCGCCTTGGTGCCGGCGTTTGCGCTCCAGAGCGCGATCAGAAGGCTGAAGGCGAAGCCGAAGCTCAGCGTGGAGGATCCCTGCGCGATCACCCGCAACGCTTGGTTCCGCATCACTTCTATGGCCCCAGATGGCAGCACCCAGGATGCCGCTTGCAGTTGCTCCTGAAGCCCGGATGGGTCCAGCACCAATCCATAAAGCGAGATCAAGGCGCTTATCGAAGGGAAGACGGCCAGCAGCGCATAAAAGGTCACGCCGGCGGCCACGCTGAGCACCCGGTCGGCGAAGAACGCCTTCAACACGCGCAGACAGATATCGCGCCACCCGCGCAAGGGAATCTGCGTCGGGAACGCTGCGTCGCGCCCACGGTCGGGTTCGAACCTCACGGCCCGCATTTCAGCATCACCGTTCATTGCCCTATCAATGAAATCCCGACGTCCCTGGCTCATCCGGCCGCTTCCCCGCCTTGGCGCCAACATGACGGCTCCGGCGATCGCTCCCCAGAACAACAGATTCCCAGCCATTCGCGCCCAGTGCGTCCGCTCCATCCCGACCTCCCTCTGGTGCCGTCACACAACATGGGCGGCGGGATAACGGTTTCGCATCTTGCTTGGGACGAGACGATTTCTTGGCGCCGACATGGCTCCCCGTTTGACGCGGAAAGCCGTGTACCGAGGTCGCATTCTGCCGCTGCGCCCACGGTCATTTTTCGAGGTTGGCCCGGAGCGGGAACGCTCCGCCGGGCCAACCCAGGCACAAGATAAAGTTACTCGCGGCGCATGAACATTTTGTCCTCTCTCGGATTGGGTTCGCACGAGGGTCGTCCAGCAAGACGGGCACAGACGATGCGGCAGGTTCTTCCGGTCTAGCAATGCCGCTAATCGCCAAGACGAGCCGGCTCGCCCCGGGCGGAAAAGCCCTCGCAGGATCGCAACAAGCGGCAACAAGGAGCTTCCTCTATGCCCGGAGTTACCTCCATGCCGATGGAACATGCTCGCGCATGGCCCATCTCCTCCCCGCCCATCCATCCCTTCCTCGCCTGCATCCTGGCGACATGCTTCACCGGCGCGTTCCTCACCGATCTCGCCTATTGGCGCACGGCCGTGATGATATGGGCAGATTTTTCGGCCTGGATGATCACCGCCGGCGTGATCCTCGCGTGGCTCTTCGCCATCGCGGGCGTGGCCGAGTTGATCATGCGCCCGTCCGTGCGACAGCGACCATGGATAACGCCTTATGCCCTGGGTAGCTTGATCGTGTTGCTCATTGCGACCTTCAACATGCTGATCCATTCGCGCGACACCTGGGTCTCCGTCGTGCCGACCGGCGTCGCGCTGTCGGGCCTGACCGTGCTGGCCCTGATCGTCACCGCATGGTTTGCGGCCCTGATCATCTTTCCCCCTCGCCCGGGAGTAACCTACCAATGACCAGAAAATTCATTTCCAATGGCGCATGGGCAGGTCTCGCACTTCTGTCCGCGGTCACCCTCGCCGGGGCGGGATACGCTCAGGAAAATGCCGACGCCCAGGCGCAGATTGGCCCCAATCCTCACCTTCCAGAGCCGCGCCAGGCCCTGTTTCCAACCATGCACCTTGCAGAGGTGATCGGCTGGAAGGATGGTGAGACTCCGACCGCGGCGGCGGGGCTCAGGGTTGCGGCGCTGGCCACCGGACTTCAACATCCCCGTTCGCTCTACGTGCTGCCAAACGGGGATATTCTCGTCGTGGAATCCAAGGCGCCGGGGGGCGAGCCGATCAAGCGCCCCAAGGATCTGGTGATGGGCTGGGTCGAAAACTGGGTCACCTCTGGTGGCGACACCGGGGAAAGTAATCGCATCACCCTGCTGCGGGACACTGACGGTGATGGCAAGCCGGATATGCGTACGGTCTTTCTCGACCATCTCCACTCCCCCTTTGGTGTCGCATTGGTCGGCAATGACCTCTATGTCGCCAATACTGACGCGATCGTGCGCTATCCTTACACACCGGGCGACACCAAGATTACCGCCCCCGGCACGGTGCTGACCCAATTGCCCGGCGGCCCCATCGACCATCATTGGACCAAGAGCCTCGTTGCCAGCGCTGACGGCACGCGGCTCTATGTGGGCGTCGGCTCCAACAGCAACATCACGGAAAACGGAATGGAGGCAGAGAAGAACCGCGCCGCGATCCTTGAGGTTGACCGGGCAAGCGGCCGGTGGCGCATTTTCGCAAGCGGCCTGCGCAATCCCAACGGCTTGAGCTGGGAGCCGGAAACCGGTGCCCTCTGGGCGGTGGTGAACGAGCGCGACGAACTCGGGCCCGACCTGGTGCCGGATTATCTGACCTCGGTGAAGGACGGCGCTTTCTATGGCTGGCCCTACAGCTATTGGGGTCAGCACCTCGATCCGCGGGTCAAGCCGCAGCGCCCAGACCTGGTGGAAAAGGCCATCATGCCCGACTATTCCCTCGGCTCCCACGTGGCGCCCTTAGGGCTTGCTTTCTATACCGGCGATGCACTGCCGCAGAAATACCTTGGAGGCGCGTTCGTCGGTGAGCACGGGAGCTGGAACCGGGAGAACTTCCATGGCTACAAGGTCGTGTTCGTGCCGTTTGCCGGTGGGATGCCCAACGGCAAGGCCGAAGATGTCGTCACCGGCTTTCTCACCGATGATGGAAAAGCTCGCGGGCGGCCGGTGGGCCTCGCCATCGACAAAACCGGCGCCCTGCTGATTGCCGACGATGTGGGCAACACCGTGTGGCGCGTCAGCGCCAGCGCAGCGGCCGCCGGTCTCTGACGGATCCCGCCGAACCTGCTGTCCAAAGAGCACATTCACGCGTCCCAGCAGGATGCGTGAATGTGTTTAAACTGCCTGTAGCTAAATAGCTGAGAGACGCAGGGGGTCTCCTGTCCAGGCAGTGGTTTGACGAGAGAACCCATGCTCTCATTATTCGAACTCCTGGCTGGCCTGCTCACGGTGACTGCCGCCTTTGCGTGGCTCAATCACCAGGTGCTTCGGCTGCCGGAGAATATTGGCTTGTTGGTGATGGGGCTTGGCGCATCGCTGTTGCTGATCGCCATCGAGGTCCTGTTTCCCGACACACACCTCTACGCCACCCTTGCCGGAAACCTGCAGCAGATCGATTTCTACGAGGCCGTCATGCACGGCATGCTGGCCTTCCTGCTATTTGCGGGCGCGCTGCACGTGGATTTCGCGCGATTGCGGCGGCGTGCCCTGGTGGTGGGAGCCCTCGCGACGCTTGGCGTCGCACTGTCCACCCTCATCATCGCGACGGGGCTATGGCTCGCCACCGAAGCGCTCGGCGCTCCGGTTAGCTTCGCCTGGTCGCTTGTGTTCGGCGCATTGATCGCACCGACCGATCCCGTCGCGGTACTCTCGACGCTGCGCTCCGTCGATGTTCCCGAGAAGCTCGAGACCGACATGAGCGGCGAAGCCCTTTTCAACGACGGCATCGCGGTCGTGGTCTTCACCATCACACTCCAGATGGCCACCGGCAGCGAGAACGCTTCCAGTATCTCCCATATTCTGCAATTGCTTGTCCTGGAAGCTGGCGGTGGTGCCCTCCTTGGCCTGGCGACGGGCTTTGTCGCCTACCGGGCCATGAGGGCCATCGACGACTATTCGATCGAGGTGATGATCTCGCTGGCGCTGGTCACCTCCACTTACGCGCTGGCCGACGCGTTCCACATGAGCGGACCCATTTCTGTCGTGGTCGCCGGCGTCCTCATCGGAAATCGTGGCGCCGCCTATGCGATGAGTGACCGCACGAAGCGCTATGTCTTCGGCTTCTGGACACTGGTGGACGATATTCTCAATGCCGTGCTGTTTTTGCTGATCGGGCTCGAGGTGCTGGTGCTGGGCTTCAATGCGGCGCTGATCTGGGTGGGCATTATCGCGGTCCCTCTGGTGGTGGCGGCCCGCTTCGTCTCCGTGGCGGTTTCCATCTCGCTCCTCGCCCGCTGGCAGAGCTTCGCGCGGGGCACGCTCGCCGTACTCACCTGGGGTGGCGTTCGCGGGGGCATCTCGGTGGCGCTCGCCCTCTCGCTGACGGGCACGCCCGCCCGATCACCTCTGCTCGCCGCCACTTACGCCGTGGTCCTGTTCACCATCCTGGTACAGGGCCTCACCCTCGGGTGGGTGGTGCGCAAGACCGTTTTGGACGAAAAGGAAACGCGCGGCGGTCAATCGGCGGAATAAACCCTTCCGCTCCAGCGCGTCAGCAGCAAATGCCTTAAATGGCCGAATGGCACGGAACCGACCCGCTGAGCCCCGGTTGCTTTCAAAGATCGCCGATCATGTGAACGGCGCGCGTTCCCATTGGGAACGGACCGGCACAGGAACGCGCGCTATCCTCTGACCTTTTGACCATGAGGCCCGACATGGTTCCACCCTGGCTTCATATACTCGCCTGGGCTTCTCTCGTCTTGGCAATCGGCACCTCAGCCTGGATCATCCTGGACGAGTGGCGGAACCCGCAGCCCATGTGGATCATGAATGTGGTGTGGCCCGTGACGGCCTTGTTCGGAAGCGTGATCACGCTGGTGGGATATCTGCGATACGGTCGTGTTGCGACCCGCTCCAGCACTGAGGGCGAGGAGAGACCGCCATCGAAGACCGAAACGCCCTTTCCGGTCATGGTTGCGAAAGGCGCGAGCCATTGCGGAAGCGGCTGCATGCTGGGCGACATTCTCGCTGAATGGCTGGCCTTCCTGGTCCCTGCCGTCGCGGTCTGGCTGGGCTGGCAGACCCTCTTCTCGGAAAAGATCTTTGCCGTTTGGATACTTGATTTTATCTTCGCCTACATCCTCGGAGTCGCCTTTCAATATTTCACCATCAAGCCCATGCGCCAGTTGAGTGTGGGTGCGGGGCTCGTTCAGGCGGTGAAGGCGGACACCCTGTCGCTGACGTCTTGGCAGATCGGCATGTACGGTTTTATGGCTTTCGCGCAATTCGTTATTTTTCGCAGGCTCCTCGGCACGCGGCTGGAGGTGCCTACGGCAGAGTTCTGGTTTATGATGCAGATCGCCATGATCTGCGGTTTCATCACCAGCTATCCGGTGAATTGGTGGCTTCTGCGGCATGGAATAAAAGAGAAGATGTGAGAATTCACCGCCCATCTGGATCATCTGCGGAAGTGGTATTCTCCCGAATTTCCGCCGACCTCGCGCGCGAGGGCTTGATCAACTTTCGGACGATCGGGTGAGTAACGGCAGACCGGGTCCGTGGCCTGCGGGCGACCGGCGATTGCCATGGACTGGCACCTGCAGCCGCCGAAGTCCACCTCCTGCCTCGGGCAGGAACGACACGGCTCTTCCATCCATGACGTGCCGCGGAAGGCATTGAAGGCGGGAGAGTGGTGCCAGATGTCGGACAGGGAATGATCGGCGACCGACCAGAACTCCAAGCCCGGCAGCGTTTCGGCCGCGTGGCACGGCAGGGCCTTGCCGGACGGTGTGATGTTCAGGGTGCGCCGGCCCCAGCCGCCCATGCACGCCTTGGGATAGCTGGCATGATAATCGGGCAGCACATGGTCCACGGCGATGATCCCGGCGAAGCGTTCGCGCAGCGCCTCGGCGGCGGCTATGGCGTCCCGCGCCGCGCTGGCGTCAGCTTGTAACATGGGCCGGTTGAGAAGAGCCCAGCCATAATATTGTGCGTGCGCCAGTTCCACCCTGCGCGCACCCATCTCCACCGCCAGCGTAATCAGCCCCTCCACTTGGTCGAGATTGGCCCGGTGCAGCACGACATTGACCGTGAGCGGCAGCCCCGCCGCCACCACATGCCCGGCGATTTCGCGCTTGCGGGCAAAGGCGCCATCATATCCGGCAATCGCGTCCGCGCGGGCCGCATCCGCCGCCTGCACAGAGAGCTGTACATGGTCCAGCCCGGCATCGGACAATTGAGAAACTCGTGCAACCGTAAGGCCAACTGCAGAGGTAATGAGATTGGAATAGAGGCCGAGGCGCGTGCAGTGGGCAACCAATGTCACGAGGTCGGAACGGGCCGCAGGTTCTCCGCCCGAAAGGTGGATGTGAACCACGCCCAGGTCCGCCGCCTCGGAGAGGACCCGGCACCAGGCTTGCGTATCGAGCTCGGCTGCCTTTGGTGTGAGCGATTGGGGGTTCGAGCAATAAGGGCACCCGAGCGGGCAGCGGTGGGTCAGCTCGGCCAGAAGTCCGAGGGGCGGCGCAATATCGCTCATAGATCCAACAGCCGCTTGTCGCGCAAAGCCCTGAGAAGACCTCCCGCCTCGCCGGTGATGCGGGCGCGGTCACCACCATGACGGGTCGCAAGGACATCCACCATCTCGGCAAAGGTAAGCCCGCCATCGCACAGCTTCAGGATCTCGGCGGCGCTGCCATTTGCCTCAAAGACCGTTTCCGGCGCCAGGAGCAGCCATCCCCGATGGGGATCCTCTCGCAGGCGTACGCCGCGCGGCAGCCGGGGCCGGGCATCCGATGCAAGGGGCATCTTCATGGCTGCCACGCTCCCGGCGGCGGCCGGTCCTCCACATAGGCGAGCCAGAGCGCATCCAGCTGCGCCCAAAGGACGTCCGTCTTGAAACGCAGGGCGGCGAGCGCTGCCTGCTGCGTGGTTTCGCAGGAGGCGTGCTCAAGCACATAGCCCAGCGCGAATTCGGAATCGCGGCTCGCCTGCGGTGGACGTGACGTGAAATAGGCCAGCGCGCGCCCATCGACGAAATCATAATGGCGCAGCATGCCCGCCATGCGCTCTTCGATAATGGCGGGAGAGAACAGCTCCGTCAGGGAAGAAGCGATGGCCTCCAGAAGGGAGCGCGTGCGGCAGAAGGAGACATAGGCGTCCACCGCGAAACGCGTCATCGGCAGGACGGCACGGGTGGAGACGACGAGGCCGCGGTCGAGGCCGAGGGCGTCCGTTAGCGCAAGCCAGCGGGAAATGCCGCCCGCATCCTCGTCCGTCCCATCATGGTCGCAGATGCGCCGGCGCCATTCCCGGCGCAGGGCGGGATCATTCATTTGGCCGAAGACGGCCGCATCCTTGATGGGGATCATGGATTGATAGAAATAACGATTAAGTGCCCACGCCTGCACCTGCGCCTTGGTGCATTCGCCAGCATGCAGCCGCCGGTGAAAGGGATGGAGGTGATGATAGCGCTCCGCCCCCACCGCGCGCAGAGCCGCTTCGAATTCCGCGAGGGTCACGTGACGAACTCCATGCCGTCATGCGCGATCTCCCAGCCGGCTGCCAGCGCTTGTTCGTGCTCAGAGCTGCCTTCGATCAGAACATGATTGCTGTTGTTGATGTGGACATAGATGCGCCGTCCTATTTTCAGCCCGTGAAAGGCATTCAGCGATCCGTGCGGACCGGTCATTGGAACGTGCCCCATCCGTCCTGCGCTCTTCTGAGACAGCCCCAGACGGATCATCTCGTCATCGGTGAAGGTGGTGCCGTCGAAGAATAGAAAGTCGACGCCTTCGCATATGGCGCGTAACTTATCGGTAATGGTGGCGCAGTTGGGAACGATCAGGCAGGTTTTCAACCCATGACGCACGTGAAGACCGATTGTGGTCGCTTCCGTATCGCACTGGCCCTCAAGATACAGAGGTTCTTTGCCGGGGACTTTCAGTGGAATGACCTTCAGACCGCATATTTCCACCTCGGCTTCCGGTGACAGAACGATGCGATTCACCACATCCCTGGCGAGGGCGTCGAAGACTGGATTGTCGTCAAGAGCGGCATGGGTTTCCGCCGTTGCATACAGCGCGAACCGCTGGCTCTCCCTCATCGATAACAAACCGGCGACGTGATCCAATTCACCATTGGTCAGGACGACGGCCCGGACCGGCGATGAGCGGTTGCCGCTCCGGGGCGCCAAGTGCGGTGTGGACAAAAGCTGCTGCCGCAGATCCGGTGATGCATTCACGAGCACCCAGTCTGCGCCATCCGCACTCGCGGCAAAGCCACACTGCGTGCGTGCGCGAACCCTCGTATCCCCGGCGCGGGCAAGTGCGCACACGGCGCACCGGCAATTCCATTGCGGCACGCCACCGCCCGCGGCCGTTCCCAGTAATAGAATCCGCACCTCGCGGACCTTACTCGTCGCGATCGATCTCCGCGGATTCGTAGCTTGTAACTTCCATTCCGACCGAGGTTTCGAGCAGAACGGGCGTTTCCCAGATGCGTGTATCTGCTTCCATGTTGGGTCTCCTGACGCTGAACCATGAGTTCAACACGAACGTGCCGGCGGGTTTGAATCCGTACGTCCGCTTCCAGAGGCAACGCGCCACGGGAGGGAGGGTTCCTGATCCGATAGGGTTTCTTGTGGCAGAGTTTCTTGTGGCCTCTCTCTCGGCCTGCGAGGTCGGCCTCTTGCTCACGCGCCTCGCATAGCGCGTAAAGCGCTATGCGTTGCGATGCACCTCGCGCCCACTTTGTCGCGGCGCGCTGGCGGAAGTCGAGACGAGCGCACCGAAGCAAGCGACGTGGAAGGGGAGGCGTCAGACGATCAGCCCCGGAATGAGCGCCACCAGCATCAACGCCATGGCCATGATCAGGACGTAGGGCAAGGTTCCGATGATGATCTGCCCCAGCGAAACATCCGGCACCACGCTCTTGACCACGAAAAGGTTGAGTCCCACCGGCGGCGTGATGAGGGCCATCTCCATGTTGATCATCAGGATCACACCGAACCACACCTTGTCCCAGCCAAAATTCTCGATGATCGGGATGATGATGGGTGTGGTGATCACGATGATGGACAGGGTCTCCAGGAAGCAGCCGAGAAAGAGCAGCAGGAGGTTGATAGCGATGAATACCAGCCACGGCGAAATGTCGGCGCCCGCCACCAACCGCGACAGCGTCGGCGCGACGTCGGTGGTGGTCAAGGCGTAGCCAAACAGCATGGCACCGGCGATGATGGTTAGAACCATGATGCTGGCGTGCCCGGTCTCGATCAGAATCTGCCGGCATTTGGCCCAGGTCAACTCGCGATAGAGGACCCCAGCAAGCAAGAAGCTCGCGGCGACCCCGATGGCCGCTGTCTCGGTCGGCGTCGCGATGCCGGTGTAGATGGAGCCAAGAATGATGGCGATGAGCGCTCCGGTCGGCAGAATGTCGACCAGGGCCCGCACCCGATCGGAAGCGGTGACCCGCACCACCACCTGCGGGGACGCCCCTGATCGCGACCGTGCGAGCCACATCTGATAGATGGCGAACATCACCGCAAGGATGAGGCCGGGCAGTATACCGGCCATGAATAGCCTGCCAATGGACGCCTGGGCGATGACACCGTAGACGATCATCGGGATGGAGGGAGGGATGAGTATCCCCAATGTGCCCCCGGCGGCAACGGCTCCGCAGGCGTCGGATTCGCGGTAGCCGAAACGGCGCATCTCGCTTACTGAAAAGCGACCAACGGCGGCGACCGTTGCCACGCTGGATCCGGAGATGGCCGCCATAACCGCGCAGGCGATGGTGGTCGCGATGGCGAGGCCGCCCCACAGGCCAGAGGTCAGGGTGGCGACGGCCGCATAAAGTCGGGATCCCATGCCGGAAGCCGAAATGATGGCCCCCATCAGGATGTAGAGAGGCACCGCCGTCAGCGTGAAATTGGTCACGGAATCCCACACCGTGCTCGACACGAGGCCGAGCGCCGACCAGCCTCCACCACCGGCCAGAAGCAGCGTGACGATGGCGGACGCGAACAACGCGAAGGCGACGGGAACACCCATCAGCATCAAGATGAGCAAGCCCCCGAACATGAAGATCGCGGTCGCGGTCATGGAGAGGCCTCGCTGTTTGGACTGCCGTACTCGGACCGAACCAACTGGGCCAGAACGAGAAGGCGCAGCACCGCGAACACCAGGAGCAGCACGCTGCCGGCGAAAAAGGCGAGATAGGGAATCCACAGCGGAACCGAGAGCATGCTGATCGAGCGCTCGCCACTCACCCAAGTATCAAGCCAGAATTCCCAGCTCAGCCACACCATCGTTCCCGACAGTAGCAACAGCACGAGATTGCTGCCGAGGCGTAGCAGCATCGCCGCGCGCCGCCCAAGGAGGGCGAGGACGAAATCGACCTCCACATGGGCGCTCTGGTAGAGCGCTGCGCCCATGCCGATGAACACGATGTAGCCAATGAGATAGGCCGAGATTTCCTCGACCCAGATCACGGATCGGCCGAGCACCGATCGCATGAAAACCTCATAGCAGACCGCCAGCGCGATCAGGACCGCCGCAAGGCCTGCACTGACGATGATGACCTCAGCCAAAAGCCCTACAGGGGACGAGACATCTCCATTAAGGGGAGCCTCGGCGGAAGCCCCCTCCGCCGCCGGAGGGTCGCTCATAGCCGTATCTTTCACGGGTTCTTGGCCAGCATCTGGCTGAGGATCGACGCCGCCTGCGGGACGTCGACTTTGAATTGCTCGTGGCTGCGCCGGAACAGAGGCTGCCAGCTGTTCCATTCATCCAGAGTCATCTTGGTAACTTTGACACCGTGCTCGGCAAATTCCCGGGCGATCCGCGCGTCCTCCGCCTTGGCTCCGGCAAGGCTTTCCATCTCCAGGCTCGCGCCCACCTCGGACAGGATTTTCTGCTGTTCCGGCGTCAGCTTTTCCCACGTCTTCATGCTGATCGCGATGGGCTCGATGGTGAAATAGACGGAATAGTCCTCGGGCGAAGTATAGGCCTTAGAGACCTCATAGAGACGAAACGCACCGAACGAGGACGAGGAGGTCCACATGGCGTCCAGCAGGCCGAGCTGCATGGCGTTGTAGTTGTCGGAGGATGGCATGGACACGGGCGTCGCACCCGCATCGTGCAACGCGGCTTCCATGTATTTGCCCGCCGCCCGCACTTTCTTACCGTTCACGTCCTTCGGCCCGTGTACCGGCGCTCCGGACGAGGCCACGCCGCCCGAAATCTGGATCCAGGACAGGGTCTTGAACCCGTAAGCCTGCGCCTTGGCCTCAATGTGCTGCCAGGCCGGGGACTTGCGGAATGCGAAAACTTCGTCGTGTGTCTTCCAGATGCCCGGCATCAGGATGAGGTTCATCTCCGGAATAGCACCGGCAGCATAAATGTAGGGATAGACTGAGAGATCCACCGTTCCGGTCTTCAAGGCGATATGGGTGTTGGAGGCCTTCGCGAGGGACTGAGCGGGATAAAAAGTGATCTTGATCTCACCTTTTGAACGCGCCTCCACTTCCCTGGCGAACTTGATCGCGGCCGCCACCACATAATCTTTCTCATCCTGCGGCCATTGATGCGCGAATTTGAGCGTAATCGGCTCGGCCTGCGCCGGAATGGGAACGGCGACGGGAACGGCCATGATCAGCGCCGTGACCACGGCGCTGGCGAGCAATGTCTTCGACATTCTGATCCTCCCACTTGCTAACGCCTGTTTTCGGCGCTTTTACGTGATCGTTCTGCCTCGTCCCGTCGCCGCCTTCTTGAGATCAGTCAGTACGGTTGCGTAGAGTTCTGGCAGTGACTGGTCGAACGCCGCCTGGGGCAGATCCTCGATGGTCTGCGCGAGGCGTCGCCAAAAGATGCCCTTGATGCGCTGGCGGGCGCGCCGGCGCCGCTGCGACTCGGGGTCTCCGGCTATGCGCATGGTGGCGGCCTCAATGGCCGCGTCGAGTGCGGCGATGTTTTCGCCTGCGTCCGCGCGCACCAGCACCACCGGCGGCACAGGGCCTGCCCCCGCCGTCAGGGTCAGAGTCGCCTTCAGCTCCGCCTCGACGCGGCGCGCCTCCGGCTGATCGGCCTTGTTGACCACATAGATATCCGCGGTTTCCAGAATGCCCGCCTTCATGGCCTGAATCTGGTCACCAGCGCCGGGCGTCAGCACCAGCAGCTCGACGTCCACCAGTTCGCGCACGGCGAACTCGGACTGTCCGACGCCCACCGTCTCCAGGATGATCTCGTCGAAGCCATAATCGTCGAACACGGAAAGGATTTCCGGCAGGTTGTCGGCGAGGCCGTCGGTGGCGCCGCGGCTCGCCAGCGAGCGGATGAACACCCGCGGATCGTCCACCAGCCCGTCCATCCGGATGCGGTCGCCGAGGATGGAGCCACTGGTCTTCGGGCTTGTCGGATCGATGGCCACGATAGCCACGCGGCTAGCGCGCGACAGCCGGAAACGCGCGAGAGCCGCGATCAGCGTGCTTTTGCCGGCTCCCGGCGGTCCGGTCACTCCGATGCGGCGGGCAACGTGCCGCTCCTCGCGGGGGGGTGCGCTCAAGATGTCCGCGAGGCCGGCATCGGCGGCGCGCGAAAGCGCCCGACCCAGAGCTCTGCGATCGAGGGCCGCTGGGCGGAGGGCTGCGTTCATGCCGCCTGCCCTCCGTCCGCGAGATCATCGTGTTCGCCGAGCCGCGGCGGCGGCGCGAACCGCTCCACGGCGCCCAGCACCTTGATGGGATTGCCGACCACGCGGATGACCGTGCCGCCCCCATCCACCTGCACCACCATGTTCCTGGCGGCCGCCTGTTCGCTGGCGAGCGCCTGCTCCAGGGTCTCGACCCCGGCCGCGACGACGCCGAGCTTGGAGAGGCGCCGCACCAGATCGTCCGTCCCTTCGTCGTGCAGCACCGCTGCGATCTCACCCAGCACCAGCTCGCGGTTGGAACGCCGCGCCGCCATGGTGGCGAAACGCGCATCGGTGAGCCAATGGGCCTGCCCCACCTCCTCGGCGAAGCGGCGCCAGAAATCGTCATGGGTGATGAACAGCGCGATCCAGCCATCGCGGGTCGGAAAGATCTGGGCCGGGACGATATAGGGATGCGCCGAGTGATCCATACGCCGCGCCGGCTCGCCGGCATTGAGCCATGCGCCGGCGATGTAATTCAATTGGGACAGCATGACGTCGTACATGGCGATGTCGACCTGCCCGCCGGTGCCCTCCACCAGCTTGGCGACCAGGCCGAGGGCCCCCATAATGCCGGCGGAATTGTCCACCGCCGAATAGCCTGTCTTCACCGGAGGGCCGTCGGGCGCGCCGGTGAGGGCCATGATGCCGGTGAGCGCCTGGATGACGTAGTCATAGGCAGGACGTTCCGCATAGGGGCTGTCGAGCCCATATCCCGTGAGGGCCACGCAGACGATCTTCGGATTCCAGCGCTTGAGATGCGCATAGGTCAGGCCCAGCTTGCGGATCGCCGCCGGTCGCAGATTGGTGAGCAGCGCGTGGGAGCCCTGGACCAGCGCGCCGAGCTTCGCTTGGCCCTCGCCGCTGGCGAGGTCGAGCACGACGCTCTTCTTGTTGCGGTTGAGGCTGGCGAAATAGGCGTTGTGGGCGCCGATGCTGTGCGGGCTGACGCGCCGGCCGATGTCGCCTTCCGGCGGCTCCACCTTGATCACCTCGGCTCCGAGATCGGCCAGCAGCATGGTGCTGTAGGGGCCCATCAGCATGTGCCCGACCTCGATGACGCGGATGCCGCTGAGGGGGCCGCTCATGCCTGTCGCTCCGCCAGCCGGCCCGCCACCGCGGCGACCACGTCATCGAGCTTCATGTCGGCGGTGAACACCGCCGTCACGCCGAGCGCCAGCAGCATCGCCACGTCTTCTTCCGGGATGGTGCCGCCCACGAACACGGGGATGTTGGAGGCGCCCTGATCCGCCAAAGCGGCGATGGCGTCGGCCACCAGTTCCTTGTGGCTGCCGGAGAGAATGGACAGGCCCACCGCGTCCACGTCCTCGTCCACCGCGACGCGGGCGATGAAACCGGGGCTCTTGCGCAGGCCGGTATAGATCACCTCCGCCCCGGCATCGCGCAGCGCCAAAGCGATCACCTTCGCGCCGATGTCGTGGCCGTCGAGCCCTGGCTTGGCGACCAGGATGCGCTTGCCACGCAGCGGCGGGGCGGAAATGACGGGGGTTTCGATGGTGTCGCTCATAGCCGGATGGGCTCCTGGAATTCGCCCCAGCAGCCCTTGAGCCGCGCCACCATCTCCCCGACGGTGGCGTAGGCGTGGCAGCATTCGACGAGATAAGGCATGAGGTTTTCCGCGTCCTGCGCGGCGGCCGCACCCAGGCGGTCGAGGGCGCGGGCCACCGCGGCGGCGTCGCGCCGGTCCATCACCGCCTCGTATTTCTCGACGATGCGGCGGCTCGCCTTGGGATCGATGCGGAACACCTCCACCGCGCCCCGCGTCTCCTCCGCCTTGCGGAACACGTTGAGGCCGACCACCGGGAACGCGCCGGAATCGATCTGGCGCTTGCGCTCGTGCGCCCGCTGGGCGAGCCGCATCTGCAGCCAGCCGTCCTCGATGGCCTTCACGGCGCCGCCATAGGCTTCCACCTCGTCCATCTGGGCGCGGATGCGGCGCTCGGTCTCGTCGGTGAGCCATTCGAGATAGTGCGAGCCGCCGAGCGCATCGACGGTGCGGGCGACGCCGCTTTCCAGCGCCACGATCTGCTGAGTGCGCAGGGCGATCTCGGCGGAGCTCTCGGTGGGGATCTGGAACGCCTCGTCATAGGCGCAGGTGAAGATGGACTGGGCCCCGGCGAGCACCGCGGCGAGGGTCTCGATGGCCACGCGCACGATGTTGTTCTGCGGCTGCGGCGCCACCAAAGAGGAGCCGCCGCACACCACGCCGAAGCGGAACATCTGCGCCTTCGGATCGCTGACGCCATAGCGCGCCTGCATCAGCTCGGCCCAGATGCGCCGGCCGGCGCGGAACTTCGCCACCTCCTCGAACAGGTCCATGTGCACGTAGAAGAAGAAGGACAGGCGCTTGGCGAACTTCTCCACATCGCCGCCGCGGCGCAGCAGCTCGTCCACATAGGCGATGCCGTTGGAGAGGGTGTAGGCCATCTCCTCCACTGCGTTGCAGCCGGCGTCGCGCATGTGCGCCCCCGCGATGGAGATGGGGTTGAAGCGCGGTGTGGTGCGGTTGGCGTAGAGGATGGAATCCGCTGTCAGCCGCATGGAGGGGCGCACCGGGAAGATCCAGGTGCCGCGCGCCACGTATTCCTTCAGGATATCGTTCTGGATGGTGCCGGTGAGCAGGCCCGGATCAATGCCGCGCCGCTCGGCGCAGGCGACATACATGGCATAGATCAGCGCCGCCGTGCCGTTGATGGTGAAGGAGGTGGAGATCTTGGTAAGGTCGATGCCGTCGAACAGGATCTCCATCTCCGAGAGATTGGAGAGCGAGACCCCCACCTTGCCGATCTCGGAGAGCGCCATGGGATCGGTGGGGTCATAGCCGCACTGGGTCGGCAGGTCGAGGGCGACGGAGAGGCCGGTCTGGCCCTCGCGCAGCAGGAATTGGTAGCGCTCGTTGGATTCCTCGGCCGTGCCGAAGCCGGAATACTGGCGCATGGTCCAGGCGCGGCCGCGGAAGCCGTCGGGAAAGATGCCACGAGTAAAGGGAAATTCGCCCGGCTGCTCGGGCGCGCCGCGCGCGACCATGCCGGCGGTCACCACCCGCGGCACCTCGATGCCCGAGGGCGTCATCGGCGAGATGCCCTTCGGCTCCTCGGTGTCCCTGGCTGGTTTCTGCTTGAGGGCGGTCATGGCGGTCTCAGCTCCTGCGGGCGAGCATGCGCTCGGCGGCGACCCAGTGTTCCTGGCTCGTCCAGGCTCGGATGAAGCGGGCGCGTTCCTCGGCGGAGAGGGCGGCGCGCCGCGCCGGGTCCATGCCGGCCAGCGCCATCGCCTTCAGGTCGCGCGCTAGCGCGGGCGGGCGGGCGAGGATCGGCGCGACGAAGCGGTCCACCAGCGCGTCCAGGCTCTCGCCCTCTCCCGCCACGGCATCGAGAAGGCCCAGCCGCTCCGCCTCGGCCGGCTTGAGGAGCTGCGCGGCGAGCATCAACCCCATCGCCTTGCGCGGGCCGACGACCGCCTGCAGGTCGGCGCAGCCGCCGAAGCCGGTGGTCAGCGCCAGCTGCGCCTGCACGAAGCCGATGCCGGCATGGGCGGCGGCGAGGCGGAAATCGCACGCCATGGACAATTCGGCGCCGCCGCCGAGGGCGACGCCGTTCAGGGCGGCCACCACCGGCGCGGGAAACCGCCGCACCGCATCGAGCGCCGCCCGGCCAGTATCGAACAGCGCGCCGGCCTGCGCCGCGCTGCGATGCGCGTCGAGCTCCTTGAGGTCGCCACCGGCGGCGAAGGCACGGTCGCCGGCACCAGTGAGGACCACGACGCAGATGTCCGGCACCGCGGCGAAGCGGGTGAACACCATCTCCAGTTCCCGCAGGGTGTCGAGGCTCAGCGCGTTGCGCGCCTGCGGGCGATCGAGGGTGACGTCGAGCCGGCCTCCAGCCACCGCCACGCGAAGCTGCCGCGTCGCGACGCTCGCCGCGATCGCCGTGGCGGAGGTCGCCGCTGAAGTCACGGTGGCGGTCATCGCGCGGCTGCCTTGATGTCGCCGGCCGTGGCCAGCAGGCGCGCAGCAAGCGCGTCCATGGCGCCTTCCATGCGGTAGCTCGGCCCGGCGATGGCGATGCCGATCATCATGCCGTCCACCTCCAGGGCGGTGGAGAGCGCCGTTACGTCAGCCACGTTTTCGCCGTGGGTGGTGAAATAGCCGCGCGCCCGCCCGGCCTCCAGATCCGCTTCGAGGCGCTGGGGATCGGTGATCGTATGCGCCGTGATGGGGACGATGGACTTCTTGCGTATCAGCGTTTGGATGCCGTCGCGCGGACCGGCCGCCAGCAGCGCCTTGCCGATGGAGCTGGAGTGCAGCGGCTTGAAGTCGCCGGGCCGTGCCGAATAACGGATGGTCTGCGCGCCTTCCAAAACGTCCAGATAAAGCACCTGGTCGCCCTGGCGGGTGCCGATGATTACTGTTTCCCCGCTGATATCGCGCAGAGCTTCAAGATGCGGGACGAGGCGCTGGAGGTAGGCGTCCTTCGCCGCGATGGCGGTCGTGAGAAGGTGCAGCTTGCGGGTGGGATAGAAGCCACGGCGGCGGCTCACGGCATAGAGATAGCCGCGCTCAAGCAAGGTCTGGATCAGCCCGTAGCAGCTCGAAAGCGGCACGTCGATCAACGGCGCGATCTCTGTGAGGAGCATCGGGCGCCCCTCGGCGCCAAACACCTCGAAAATCTGGAAAGCCCGGGATGCAGATCGCACAGCGCTCATTTTAATTTCATATATCCGAAGTTAATTTCATATATTCAAATTTATTTTTCACCCCTCGTCAAGCGCCGTAATGCATTCAGGTGAACCGCAATCTCCAAAGCCGCATCCGCTCCGGTCTCGCCCGGAGCAAAATTCGGGAAATGGAATGCGTTTCTCAGGCGAGGGAAGCCACGCGCCGCCTCGCATCTGCGGGGGCACGGCGGGACTTGGCCTTGCCGCCCTTGCCGCCCATTGAAACGCGGGCCGATTCAAGGGGCTCGGCAAATCCGTGTCTCTTCAAAGAGTTAGAGCGCCATCTCTCGGATGGCCTTGAGATCCGCAACAAAGGCCTCATAGGCCGCATGCCTGGACGCTTCGTCCGGCAGGCGCAGCAGATAGGACGGGTGCACGGTGAGATAGCCGCACCTCTTGCCGAACGTGAGCGGCCCGCGCTCGCGTGTGACCGCAACCCGTCGACCGGCGAGCGCCAGCCCCGCCGTGGCACCGAGTGCGACCACGACGCGCGGATGGACGAGATCGAGTTCGCGGTCGAGCCACCAGCGCGCATGCGACACCTCGCCCGCCGTCGGCTTCTGGTGGATGCGCCGCTTGCCGCGCTGGACGAACTTGAAAGACTTCACCGCATTCGTCACATAGCTACGCGCGCGGGCGATCCCAGCCTGCGCCAGCGCGCGGTCCAACAATTGCCCCGCCGGGCCGACGAACGGGCGCCCCTGCCGGTCTTCCTCGTCGCCGGGCTGCTCGCCGACAAAGGCGATGCCGGCTCCGACAGGTCCCTCGCCCGGCACCGGACGGAGAGCGCCCACCACCGGCGGCGGCTCCGCCGCGAGCGCCGCGTTGAGCGCGTCCAAAGTCTCGAACGTGCGCGCCTCCGGCCGCGCGTCGTCCCGCACGCTCATGCCGCCCTCACCGCATCGGGTCGCCAATGGATGTCGAGCCGCCGCATCAATTGTGCCGCATCTTCTGGCGCGTGCAACTTATCCGTATTGTCGAAAAACACGAATACGTCCCGCGCCTTGGCGTGCGCCTCGGGCGTGCCGGCGAACGTGCCGTCCCGCATCGGCCGCCCCTCGGCCCAGGCCTTTGCGCGCCTGGCCCACACATCCAGCGCCGCCGGCTCGTAGCGCGAACGATAGAGTTCGGTCGAACCGTGCAGGCGGCAATAGACGAAGTCCGCCGTCAGATCCATCAGGCGCGGCCAGTCGCGCGTGTCGGCGCACACCAGGGCGACGCCATGCTCGCGCAGCAGATCGACAAAGGCGGGATCGCGAAAACTGTCATGGCGGATTTCCATGGCATGGCGCATGGGCCCCTTCGCCTCTGTTTCGGTCGCGGCGCGCCCGTCGAGGCGCGCATCGTGCCGACGGGCGAGACAGGCGGCGGCCGCCGGAGTCCGGGGCAGCAAGGCTAGGAAATCGCGGATCAGTTCCGCGTCGAAGCGGAAACTCGGCGGGAATTGCCACAGCAGCGGGCCAAGTTTGGGCCCAAGCCGCAGCAGGCCCGAAGCGAGAAAATTGGCCAGCGGGGTCTCGATGTCGCGCAACCGCTTGGTATGGGTGATGAAGCGCGAGCCTTTCACGGCGAAGACGAAGTCGTCCGGCGTCTCGTCCGCCCAACGGGCGAATACTTCCGGGCGTTGCAGGCCGTAAAAGGTCCCGTTGATCTCAAGCGCGGGAAAGCGCTGGGCCGCAAAGGCAAGTTCGCGCTTCTGTACGAGGCCGTCGGGGTAGAAATTGCCGCGCCAGGGCGCGTAGGTCCATCCCGAGACGCCGATGCGGATGGTGCCATGCCGGCTGGTCATGACGCCTCCCGCAGATGGCCTATCAATGGTGTGCGCAAGTACATCGGCATCGGACCTGAAGTCAGCAGTCGGCATTTTCCAGCCCCAACCCCTTTCCAGCCCCAACCCCTGCCCTCCATCTACGGTTCCGACCGATCAGGCAGCGGCAGCAGATGCGTAGAGGCCCATGCAACCGCAAAGGTCACGATGCAAAACCTCACTGCCGCCACGTCCTTTCGCGTTTCGGACCAAGACGAGCGGGAACGCCAATCGTGATGGCGCGTTGTGGACCGTCGGGCTGCGCGACAGCCCGGTCGAATCTTCAATAAAACAAAGGTGATGCCATGGCGCAGGAAAAGACTCTGGACGATCTGTTTCACGATACGCTCAAGGATATATATTACGCCGAGCGCAAGATCCTCAAGGCTCTGCCGAAGATGCAGCGGGCGGCCGAGTCTCCCGAGCTCAAGGCGGCGTTCGAGAAGCATCGGCAGGAAACCGAAGGCCAGATCGAACGCCTGCAGCAGGTCTTCGAGCTGATCGGCAAGCGCGCCCAGGGCAAGACCTGCGACGCCATCGAGGGGATCCTCGCCGAAGGCGAAGAAATCATGGATGAGTTCAAGGGCGTGCCGGCACTGGATGCGGGCCTCGTCGCCTCAGCCCAGGCCGTGGAGCATTATGAGATCACCCGCTACGGCACCCTGAAGCGCTGGGCGACCGAGCTCGGCCTGTCCGAAGCCGCGACCCTGCTCGACGCCACGCTGAAGGAGGAATCGAAGACCGACGCCGACCTGACGAAGCTCGCGGACGCCGGCGCCAACGATCGCGCGAAGGCCCGCAAGGCCGCGTGATCCATGCGCCCTGCCCCACCGGGCGGGGGCGCCTTCGTCAGCATAGCGAGAAGGGAAAGAAAATGGCAGGACAGCCCAAGCGCGCCAAAGGTGTCGCTGACAGCGTGACGATCCACGATCAGCCCCTCCTACGTGGCCAGGGAGGCGAGCTCCACCAGATCGCGGACGGCGACACGCAAACGCTGACGACCGCGCAGGGCGGGCCGGTCGCCGATGACCAGAACACGCTCAAGATCGGCCCGCGCGGCCCCAGCCTGATCGAGGATTTCCATTTCCGGGAGAAAATCTTCCATTTCGACCACGAGCGCATTCCCGAACGCGTCGTGCATGCCCGTGGCTATGGCGCCCACGGCTATTTCGAGACGTACCAGTCGCTCGCCCAATACACCCGCGCCGACCTGTTCCAGCGCCCTGGAGAGAAGACGCCCGCTTTCGTCCGCTTTTCCACCGTTGCCGGCTCCAAGGGATCGTTTGACCTCGCGCGCGATGTGCGCGGTTTTGCGGTGAAGATTTATACGCAGGAAGGCAATTGGGATCTCGTCGGCAATAATATCCCGGTATTCTTCATCCAGGATGCGATCAAGTTTCCGGACGTAATCCATTCGGTGAAGCCCGAGCCGGACCGCGCCTTCCCGCAAGCCCAGTCCGCCCACGACAATTTCTGGGACTTCATCTCGCTGACGCCGGAATCCATGCACATGATCATGTGGATCATGTCGGACCGTGCGATCCCACGCTCCTTCCGCTTCATGGAAGGCTTCGGCGTCCACACCTTCCGCTTCCTCAATGCCAGGGATGAATCCACTTTCGTCAAATTCATCTGGAAGCCGAAGCTCGGATTGCAATCGGTGGTGTGGAACGAGGCGGTGAAGATCAATGGCGCCGACCCCGACTTCCACCGCCGCGATCTGTGGGACGCCATCCAGTCCGGCAATTTCCCGGAATGGGAGCTGTGCGTTCAGCTGTTCGACCAGGCATTCGCCGACAGTTTCGATTTCGACGTGCTCGACCCGACCAAGCTCATTCCTGAGGAGGTCATCAAGCCGGTCCCGGTCGGCCGGCTGGTGCTCGACCGCATGCCGGACAATTTCTTTGCGGAGACCGAGCAAGTCGCGTTCATGACGCAGAATGTGCCCCCCGGCATCGACTTCTCCAACGATCCCCTGCTTCAGGGCCGCAACTTCTCCTATCTCGACACCCAGCTGAAGCGCCTCGGCAGTCCGAACTTCACGCATATCCCGGTCAATGCGCCGAAATGCCCGTTCGCGCATTTCCAGCAGGACGGGCACATGACGATGCGCAACCCGGTCGGCCGGGCGAATTACCAGCCGAATTCATGGGGCGCCGGTCCGCGGGAAGATCCCGTGCGCGGGTTCCGCTCGTTCCGCGAGGAGATCGACGCGCCGAAAGTGCGGCTGCGCCCGGAGAGCTTCGCCGACCATTACAGCCAGGCGCGGCAATTCTTCAACAGCCAGACCGCGACCGAGCAGAAGCATATCGCGATGGCGCTGACCTTCGAGCTCAGCAAATGCGAGAATCCGGTCCTGCGTGAGCGAATGGTGGCGCATCTGCTCAATATAGATGAGGCTCTCGGCGCGACCGTGGCCGACAAGCTCGGGATCGAGGAGCTGCCCGAGCCGGCGGATGCGGCCATCACCCCACGCGACGACCTGCCGGCCTCGCCCGCCCTCAGCATCGTCCAAAATGGCCCGCCGAGCTTTGCCGGTCGCAAGGTGGGCGTGCTCGTCAGCGACAGCTGCGACGGGGCTCTCCTGAAGCGCCTGCGGGCAGCCATTGAGACGGAGGGCGCGACCATGGAGGTGATCGCCCCGAAGGTGGCCGGGGTGGAAGCGGCAGACGGCACCCGCGTCGTGGCCAAGCACATGATCGACGGTGGTCCGTCGGTGCTGTTCGATGCCGTGGCATTGCTCCTGTCGGAGGAAGGGGCGGAGCGGCTCGCCGGCGAGGCGGCGGCGCGTGATTTCGTCGCCGATGCCTTCGCCCATTGCAAATTCATCGGCTTCACAGCTGCCGCCGCGCCGCTTTTGTCCAAGGCCGGCGTCGCGGCCGACGCGGACGAGGGCCTGATCCCGCTCGAGAGTGCCGCCTCGGCGTCGCACTTCGTCTCAAGCTGCCGCAAGCTGCGCCTCTGGGCCCGCGAAACCAGCGTCAAGCTCTGACGAGGATGGAAAGTGGTGTTGCAGCCGATCGAGCCGCGCAGGCGAGGCAATTCGGCAACGGGCGGAAGAAGCAGGGCGTCTCGGCGCACGCGCCTTGCCGGCCGTCTTGGTTCGGCCGCGCTCATGGACGTCGCGCGCGCATTTCTTGACACAACGCAAGGCGCAGCCACGGCGAACTGCCGGATGCTACAAAGGCAGGTGAAATTCCGCCCGCGCAAATCCAGCTTTCTGCCGTAGCGGCACGTGGGCTGCGCGAGGAGATGCGAGCATGATCACGGCCTTTCGTCCCCCGTTCGCAAGCCTCGCGATGGTGCCCCTTCCGGTTCTCACGCCGCCGAAGCGCGGCTGTGCGACACGCTGCGTGCCGGTTTGCATCGCCCGGGGCCTCGCCTGATGCCGCATGCAATGAATACCCCTCATGCAATGCAAATCCTGCCGCTTTCGCAAGTCTATCGGCTGATCGAGCCGGGGCCGGTGGTTCTGCTCACGACCAGTCATCAGGGGCATGCGAATGTCATGACCATGTCGTGGCACATGATGGTGGACTTTAATCCACCCCTGATCGCCTGCATCGTCAGCAGCGGCGATTTCAGCTTCACCGCACTGCGCGCCACCAAAGCCTGTGTCATCGCCATTCCGGCGGTGGAACTTGCCTCCAAGGTGGTTGCAGTCGGCAATTGTTCGGGGCGCGACATGGACAAGTTCGCCGCCTGTGGCCTCACGGCCGTGCCCGCAACGCAAGTGCAGGCGCCGCTCGTGGGGGAATGCTTCGCGAACCTTGAGTGCGTCGTGAAAGATACCCGGCTCGTGAACGCTTATAATCTTTTCGTATTGGAGGTGGTGAAAGCTTGGCATGACCCGGCGCAAGTGGCTCCCAAAACCATTCATCATCAGGGCTACGGCATGTTCCAAGTGGATGGCGAAACGATCACCCTTCCCTCCAGAATGCCGTAACAGGCGCCTCGGGCGCCTGCCCGAATATCAGCTTCGCGCGAAAGCACTCCGGGATTTCGCTTTGCTGTCCGCTTCGATGGGGAAGGTCAATTCCACCCACAACCCCCCGTCCTCGCTCTGGTGCTGAACCTGCACCGGATGCTTCGGATGCGTCGGGTTTTCCTTGAAGGCTTTAGCCTCGGCGGCGGGATCCCCGTCGCCCTGCACGATGCGCCCTTCGGTCCGCTCGACGAGGTCGGCATGTAGCGGGGGGTGCGGCATGCGCCATCCCGCACCCGGCACCTTGCTGCCGGCGCCCTGCACCGCTGCCACCGCTTCGACAACGGGAATCGCCGCCGTGAGCCGGCCGCCGACCATTTTACGAAGGCCGAGCTCCTTCAGCGTCGCATTGTCGCTGCCGTGATGGCCCACCTTATAGAACACGACCCGGCGCAGCAGGTCGTCGATGGTCACCACGCTTTCGCCGGGCCGCGCCGGGCTTGGATAATCCTGCGAACGCCAGGACAGCCAATTGCCGACCTGCGCATCGCCGGGAAACAGCAGCACCTGCCCGCCCGGCAATTCCATGGCCAGGGCGAGGCTCGTATTGTTGGTGTCGGAATCCATCTTCAACGCCAAGGCTTCCGCCGCCCCCACCCAGGCGTGATCGATCTTCCGATAGGCCTCCTCGCGCTCTTGATACAACTCAACGAGCTTGGCGCGTGGATCATCCGGGCCGGGCGCCTTCCCATCGCCCCAGCGGTGCGGCCGGGCGAACGGCTGGTCGGGCGCCTCCGCCCGGACCGCCGAGGCGACCTTAAGACGCCGGGCGCTTGCGGCGACGGCGCTCGACAGGGCGACCGCATCGTCGGTATGCGTCAGATACACTTCCTTGGCACCGCCCGCGGACGGCGCATCCTTTTGCAACAAGGCTTCGTCGCGCGGGGGGCCGAGGACATAGGTCGTCAGGCCCACGCCCTCGGCCCCGGCAACCACTTGCCCCGGCGCGAGATAAAAGGTGGACGCGGCCCCAACTTTCAGCTGCATCTGCTCGATCATGCCGCGCGTCGAATTGCTGCGCGGCTGGCCTGTCGCCGCCGCCGAACGCTTCGATCCGGGCTTTGGCGCGACCTCTTCGGCGAGCCCCACGAAGGCCGCCAGACCCTCGGCGATGGCCAGCGGATGGCCACCGACGGCGGCGAGCTCCGGCGCCATGGCGAGGGCATTCGCCACCGCCGTACGCCCTATCGCAAAGCGCGCCCGCAGGCGCTGCGCCTGCGGGTCGGCCGGGTCCTCGGTCCATGCCATCCAGAGCCGGTCGATCACCACGCTCTTATCCAGGAACATTTCCTTGGCATAATGGAAGCCGCACAGATGATCGAAATGTTCATGGGTCAGGATCAGCAGATGAAGATGATGCTTGGTGGTGTCAATAATGTTCGCCACGATGCGCTTGATCTGTTCTGGTCCCGCCTGTACCGCCTTCAGCCGAGCCTCCCCAACCTTTTTCCGCACCTCGGGGGGCAATTTCTTCAACAGCGCGTCGCCGGCGGGCACGTGCTGCAGAACCCCGCAGTCGATCAGCGCATATCTGGTTTCGCCGGCGATGCAGGTGGTCAGCAGAAAGCAATCGCCCAATATTCCGCGATACATGCGCACCTTGACGAAATCCGCCGCCGCATCGTCGATCGGATCGTTCATGGCTAGACCCCCCGATGAAGCATGGCGAACGGCTCTTCGAGAAAGGCGCCGCTGCCATAGGTGGCGCCCAGCAGCCCGCCGCGCCGGTGGGCGGCGAGGAAAGCGCGATGGGCGGCCAGCCGTGCCTCGTCGTCGATCCGCTTTCGGATGACATACCGAAGCTTCTTGCTGCGCAGATCGAAGATCATGGTGGCGCCGCCGCGGAAGATGAAATCGCCGGGAAGGTAGGGCTTACGCCCCAGATCCTGGTCTTTCTGAACAACCGGATCGAAAAAGCCACGGCGCTCCTGCGTCACCTCGATGATCAACTGGCGGATGTCCTGGCCATCGGGACCTGCGCGGCGGGTCGTGCGCACCTGCTGGATTTCCGCCGGCGGCAGCTTGCGGATCAGCCTGCCGCTCTTATCGCAATTGAACAGAATGGACTTCAACGGCCCCTTTTCCGGCATCAGATCTTCGCGAAAAATGACACCGCAGGCCTTTTGCCAGCATAGATCCTTGCTGTCCTCGCCTTTACCTTCGGTTTCACCGTCGTCGTCGTCATAATCATCCTTGCCTTGATCCTCGCTTTGGAAAAACCACTTCTCGACCGCTTCCACATTCTCCGCCGCGCGCTGCGCCGCGCCCACCCGATCGAAGACCGGGTCGAGCTGAAGTCCGGGAATCGCATCGAGCTTCAGGACGTCCTCGGGCCGCTCCCACAACAGGCTGTCCACGGCCAGCGAGAGGCAGTTTTCCGGCACGATGCCGCGGCTGCGGAACGCTTCCACCATAGCGAGGCGATAGCCGAAGGGATCGTCAGGTACGAGGTCGGCATCGGCGGTGACGAGGGCGCGGAGAAACTCGCCGAAGCGCACATCCACCGGGGGCAGATAATCCAGCGCGCGGATGCACATGCGCAGCACATGGTCGGCCGCCTTCACCGCCTCGCGCGTCAGCCGGGCCGTCAGGTCCGGGTGCAGTTCGCGGCGCGCGCCCTTGTCGATGCTGATATTGGCAATCCGCAACAGGTCCGCCGTACGGCGGCGATAAATGGTGAGAAACGCGTCGAACACCGCCGACACGAGCACCGCGCCGCGCGCGTGCGGCTCGGTGATGCGATCGAGCGCGGTCGGGTCCGGCGTGCCGCCCATGTCCACGTCGATCGCCTCGCGCAGTGCGCCCGGACGGCCGATCGCGGCGCCGAACTGCCGCGCGAGCCCGCTCATCAAGGTGCGCTCGTCGAGATTGCCGCCATGGACGGAAATCGCGTCATGGACCGCTTCGCTGAGGGTGAAATGGGACATCAGCGCGACGATGTCGGCGAATGCCTCATGGAACGCGAGGCTGTCCTCGCTGGTCGGCTCGATATAATGACGGTGCATCCCATCGACGATGGCATGGGTGGTTTCGTGCGCAATCACATCATGGGACAGGGCGGTGAATACCCAGCTTGCCCCGGCATGCAAGGTCGAACTCTTGAAATAACCGAACAGCAGCGCCTTCTGAGTCGGGCTGTAATAGGCATTTGCTTCCCGCAGCGCATGCGGATAAACACGCAGCCGGTCAACACGCTCGAAAATCCCGGTTTCGGGATTACGGCGCGGCGACCAGAAAACTGTGCGACCCAGCGCCCGCTCGAAGGCCTTGATGGTTTTCATGGCCACGGCGAACACCATCTGCTGGTGAAACCTTGGATCGCCTTCCGACGGCGCGAGCCCGTCCTGCGCCAGAAGAAACGAGTTATTCAAATCGACCGGCTCATAGAATTGCTCGCTGACCGGATCAAAATCGACCACTTCAAGATAGGTATTGACCGGGCCGGGCTCCAGATATTCGCCGAGCTCATCCTCCGCTTCCCACGGCAGGGAAATGATCGCGACATTGACTCGCGCCGTCTCCACGCGGGTCGAGGCTTGCGGATCGAAGGCGTAGACGCGCAGCCGCCGCAAAGCTGGAATCGGATAGGTGGCGCGTGTCATAGGCCCATCTCGGCGACCCGTCCTGCTTGATGTTCCGTGCGTGTTACTCGTTCAAAACATACACGCATTTGGTGCGCTGCCGAGTCTATTTTACGGAACGGAAGGTCCGCGCCGCGACGTGCGAAGATCCGCGGAAGATCTACCTGCGCCCGCGGGTTAGGCGAGCGGATATTGCGGCATGGGCAGGGCGGCCGGCGCGGGGGCACCGGTCGTAACGAAGGAGCGCAAGGCCACGTCCATCATCAGCCAACCCCAATTGATCAGGCGCCCCTGCTCCTGCTCTGAGAATGGGTTGAGGCGCGTGCGCAGGCGCGCCAGGGTCGCGGTCAGGACCGGGTCGGCCCGCAAAATCTGCGCCGCCGGATAGGCGGCGGGCGTGCCGTCGATGCCGCAAAACGCCACCGCGCGATGCTCGGCCTCGCAGCGGGCGAACAGCAGGCGCTTGCGCAGGCCGCGGGCCTGGTCCGTGGCGATATCGAGCGCGCGCATGAGTTGCGCCGCCCAGAGCGTGTTCGCCGCTGCCTCCAGCCCGAACGGCGCCCCGGCATCGCTCACGATGACCGGGTTGAACTCGTCGATCGTCTCCAGGCCGAGATTATCGTAGGCGCCGCCGTCGGTGAGATTCAGCGTCTTGCCATAGGCCAGATCACCATGATGGACCGCCCCGGGAAGCGCCTCCCACGCCTGCGGATCGACGATGATCTCGACCGGCGAGAGGACGGGCGGAAACGCGCTCGAAGCGGCCACCGCCACCGCCAGCCGGATGGTGGGATTGGCGATCTGGCCGATGGTATAGTCGGCAAGCCGCAGCTTCTGCATGCGCACGAGGCGTCCGGTCTGCAAATTCGTGGCGTTGAACACGAATTGCGGCAGATCCGGCAAGTCTTGCAAGGTGATGCCGCCGAACATCTCGTCATAGCTGTCCGCCAGAACATCGCCGACCGACTTGCCCGGCAGCAGCGCGCCCCATCCGAGCGCCATGGTATCTATGGAGCGGCGGCAAAAGCTGCGCAACGGGGCGATGACTTCGCGGTCCAGATTGATGAACACACCGTCCTTCACCTCCAGGCGCGGCCAGGCCGCCGCCAGCATGCCATTGGCGATGGCGCCACCGGAAACGCTGGAGATTCGGGTGATGCGGGTAAGCACGCCGAGTTCATTGAGGCGCATGAGCGCGCCGCAATGAAACAGAACCGCGCGAAATCCCCCGCCCGACAAAGCCAGCGCGGGCGTCGCCCGATCCAGGCTCTGCGCCGCCGTGCCCGCGCGGTTCGTCATGATGCGTTCCCCGCTTTGAAAATCCCCGCCACGGATCACACCGTGCAGACGAAATCGATGATCGCGCGGCCCCCGAAGCGGCCCGTATAGATGGTCTGCGAAACCGGCACCGGTGGCGCGTCGGCATCTTCCGCCGGCAGCATGTAGCTGAGCGAAACGCGATAGACGCGCGCGCCGGCCTCCACCGTGCGGCCGCCATACATGGGCACGCGCGCGGGATCGGCGAAGAACAGGCTTCTCAGGCGCTGCCATAGGGATCGCCGGTCGCCGATCACCCCCACCAGGGCCGGCGCGGCGCTCACGGCCAAGGCTGGATCGGCGAGCGTGTCGAAATGCACCGTCACCTCCCCGACCGCCCGCTTGCGGACGATCCGCACCGACACCCTGGCCTTGTCCTCCGGCGGCTTGCGCGCCGCCTCCGGCTCGACCGGCGGGCGCAGGCCCAGCGCCTTGAACACTTCATAGACCGCCGCGCTGCCGCCAGCGAGCACCAGCGCCGACAGGAGCCGGGACACCCCGTCACCTGCGCCCACGCCGCCGGAAAGCACCACG
This sequence comes from Roseixanthobacter finlandensis, assembly GCF_043195105.2. Lineage (NCBI taxonomy): Bacteria > Pseudomonadati > Pseudomonadota > Alphaproteobacteria > Hyphomicrobiales > Xanthobacteraceae > Roseixanthobacter > Roseixanthobacter finlandensis. The sequence goes on from NZ_CM195536.1 coordinate 3,730,702, forward strand.
ATCTGCTGGAAGATGTCGTAATTGAACGTCACCACCACGGCATAGCCGACCACTGCCATCACCAGGGTCTTGACCGCGCGGCCGTTAAAGAATTCGCGGTAAAGGCGCCAGTTGAAAATGGCGGCGAGGGCGGATTCCATCAAGGTGGCGACGACAAACAGGCCGACCAGCTTGGTGCCCAAGGTCGGAAGTACATCCGGCACGGCGCCCTGCGCGAACGCGGGTTGCGCGCCGGACACGAGCGCGGCGCCCAAGATGGCGCCCAAGATCAGGATGCTTGCGATGCCGTTCGATATAGTTTTGCCCGGCCACCTCATGACGCTCCCCCGCTCAAACCGTGAACCCGCTCATCACGCCGCTCGCCTTCAGTTTCGCCACGCCGGCATCCACGGTGTCGATACGCGAGGCGTAGTCGCGCCGGCCGATGTCCTTCAGCCGCTCCTCCGGGTTTCCCGATGCCAGGGCGGCGCTCATCTCGCGATAGGTGCCGCGCCCCTGGTGCAACATGTCGGCAATCCAAAGCGCGCAGACCCAGTCATTTCCGGTAAAACCTTTTATCTCTTTCTTTGCGAGCGCGATATTTTTCTTGCACTGATCGACGAACACGCCGATCTGGATCTCCTTGGTCGTGGGATCGAGGCGCAGCCAGTTGATCAGGCGCGCCGACGCCGAGAGCTCCGCCGCATCGATCTGGGTCGCGGAGGGATTGAGATAGGCCATGAGATGGACGAGCTGCACATCCGTCTTGCCGTTCGGCCGCACCACCGACACTTCTTCTTCAAGATCCTTGAAGCCGTTGCCGGTATCGAGATGAACACGGGCCTTTCCAGCGTTGTTCTGGCGCAACGACAATTCCGGAAAATGCTTCGCGGCATCGGAAAGCGCCAGCAGTCGGCGCAAATAGAGGATGAAGTTCTTGCCCGGGGTGTGAGCCGCGAATTGCGGCGCACCGAAGGTGAACGCGGCCCGGTCATACGTATTCAATGTCGCGAAGCGGGCGCCGCCCTCGGCGGATAGCGTCGGCTCGATGAAATGGGCCCATTGGCCGAAGCCGGGAAAGTCATCCGCCGCAAATGTCCCGAACTGTTTTGTATCGCGGATCGCGGTCTTGCCCTGAAACAGGCCCAGCCGCCACATATCGTCGGTATAATCATCGATCGATGCGAAATTGAACGTGAATCCCGAAGCGGTGGTCGCCTTGAACGTCGTGCCGATCTGGGCAATGCCCACGACGCCGTCGAACGCCGCGGGCGGCACGGGCAGCGGGACAGTGTCCGGCCCGCGCGGAGATTGGGCCTGCCTGAAGGCGCGATCGTCCGACGCTTCGGGTGCGATCGGATAGGAAAGGCCAAGCGCCTTTGCCGTATTGGGGCCGACCACACCGTCGACTTCCAGCCCCTTCATCACCTGAAACGACAGCACGGCCGTGCTCGTCAGCGGGCCGAATTCGCCGTCGATCGGCCCCGGATCCACGCCATTACGGGCCAAAGCACGCTGCACCGCGACCACCGCCCCGCCCTTGAAAAGGGGACGGCGAAGCCAGAAATAGCCGGCGGGCAGGGTTGTCGCCGCCGGGGTGGCGACCGCCTTCGGCAGGTGGTCGCCGGCCAGATATTCGACGCCGGGAAGCAGCCAGCCGATACCCCAGGGGCGCATGGTGGCCTTGCCGAAGATGCCGACGCCATCGGCGGCGCCGCGCGCTTCCAGCGTATGATCATTGTCGCCCATCGCGAACGCCACATGGCCGATCTTGCCCGGCCCCGGTGCGCGAATGAGGGCCGCGCCGGGAATCTTCAGGGCATCCAGCCAGGAAATGGCGGTGCCGGATTTGCGCGCCTCCGAATACCAGTATCCGGAATAGGGATCGGCCTTGGATAAATCCCGGGTCGATCCACCGCCGAAGATCTGCCCATAGGCCTGATACGCGCACCAGGATGTAAATTCCGCGCAATCCCAGGGGCCGGCCCAATTTGGATTATTGAGGGGAACGTGCGCGCCCCAGACATATTCCTGGCCGACGCGGGTCTTGCCGATATCGATTACATCCTGGCCAAGCTTTACCATCTGCGCCCCCGGATTCAACTTTCAGAACCTTGGCTCAGTGTCGAAAGTCCGCGCCTGGCGAAGGAAAATATCCGCCTGGCGGCAGCGGTCGCGCCCCAAGCCCCGCCTCGAAAGAAAGCACAACCTTTGGTTATGATAAATGAAAATTTCTGCCCAATTTTCCGTTCCGGGGTTTATTTCTTTTTGACGGCTTAATATCTATAGATTCCCGAGCGCATGGGCAGCACACTCCTTATACGATTGAATTCGTTTTTATTTCTATTGCGCTCGAATCGAACAGGCACTGAGGGATGAGCCCTCACAAAACATTTATCTATAGTTGTATATATTGCGGAAACGCACCACACTGAGAACAGCTTCGGGCTCGGCCGGCTCATCCTCAGACGGCGGGCAAGGATGTGGCCGCCATTCCGAAATATTGGGACTTTGAGGACCAGGATATCGACGCGCCGCAGCCGCAGCGCACGGACCTGGAACGGATTCCCGGCAGCGGCTTCATCGACGTCGTCATCACCCCATAGGGGTGCAGGCGCGCCCCCTGAATTTGCCGCGCTTCACCCAAATGCCGCAAGGAAGGTGTCACAGGCCGCGGATTGGAAGCCGCGCCGGCGAATAAAGACCGTCTCCGTCCCGGCCAGGGTCTGGCAGGCCACGCCCGGCACGCTGGGGTGGAGATCGAGCACGGAGCGCGGAACCACGCCGAAACAGCCGCCGGCCGCGATGCAGGCGAGGATCGCGTGATAGGAGCGCAGATCCAGCGGCCGAAGCGCGTGCTCCCGCGCGCCGGATCGGGCGAGCCAGGTCTCAACCACCCGGCGATAGGTGCACCCCGCCTCCAGCGCCGCGAGCCGCTTCACCTCCAGGTCATCCGCCGTGCGCACGGGCGGGTGGCTGGCGGGAAGCACCAGCATCAGCTCTTCCTCGAACACCGCTCGGCTTTCCAGGTCCGGGATAAGGAAGGGGTCGTAGCCCTCCTCCCCCGGCAGGCGCGCCACCAGGGCGCAGTCGAGCTCATGCCCGAGCACATCCGCCATGAGGGCGCGGCTGGTGCCGGTCTTCAGTTCAAGATCCACGTCCGGCCATGCGCGATGGAAGGCGGCGAGCGGGGCCGGCAGGCGGCTTGCCGCCGTGCTCTCCATGGCGCCGATCCGCAGCCGACCCGTGGGAAGACCGGGGTGCAGGGCGCCGCGCGCCTCGGCGCCGAGCGAGAGGATGCGGCGCGCGAAAACCAGATAGGTCCGGCCCTCGGCGGTCAGGTCCATGCGCTTGCCCTCGCGCAGGAACAAGGCGACGCCGAGATCCTCTTCAAGCTGCCGCAAACGGGTGGTGACATTGGACGGCACGCGGCCAAGGCGCTCCGCCGCGCGGGTCACGCTGCGCGTCTCGGCCACGGACAGGAAAATTTCAAGGGTCGAGAAATCCAAGGCTGCCGCCCGCTTGAACTGATTTTGAGAATGATTTATGAATTATATTCTCATTTGAAGAACGTTCCGTCAACGCGATACCCTCAGCCCCACGATCTGATTGCGGACCCGGCGCCGCCCGCACCGCTCCGCCAGCCCTCAAGAGGCAAATGCCATGACTCAATGGCCCGACCGCCGCATCCTCGACCTTTTCGGCATCGACATCCCGATCCTGCTCGCGCCCATGGCCGGCCCCGGCTCCCCCGAGCTGGCTGTCGCGGTGGGCACGGCGGGAGGCCTCGCCTCCCTGCCCTGCGCCCTCCTCACCCCGGACCAGCTGCGCGCCAATCTCGACGCGATGCGTCCCGGCCTTGCGGGGCGCCCGCTCAACCTGAACTTCTTTTGCCACACCCCGCCGCAGCCGGACCCCCAGGGCGCGCTGCGCTGGCGGGCGCGCCTTGCGCCTTATTATCTGGAACGCGGCCTTGATCCCGAGGTACCGATTCCCGCCGGTGGCCGCGCACCGTTCGATGACGCCTTCTGCTCCATCGTCGAGGCCGAGCGGCCCAAGGTGGTGAGCTTCCATTTCGGCCTGCCCGAAGCCGATCTGCTGGCGCGCGTGAAGGCCACCGGCGCGAAGGTCATCTCCTCCGCCACCTGCGTCGCCGAGGCGGTCTGGCTGGAACAGCACGGATGCGACGCCATCATCGCCATGGGGCTGGAGGCCGGGGGCCATCGCGGGCATTTCTTGAGCGACGACCTGACCCGCCAATCCGGCACCTTCGCCTTGGTGCCGCAGGTGGTGGACGCGGTTTCCGTGCCCGTGATCGCCGCCGGCGCCATCGCCGACGCGCGCGGCATCCTCGCGGCCCTGGCGCTGGGCGCGTCGGCGGTGCAGATCGGCACGGCCTATCTGTTCAGCCCCGAGGCAAACGTGTCGGCGCTGCATCGCGCGGCGCTGGACGCCGCCGACGATCAGAGCACCGCCCTGACCAACCTGTTCACCGGCCGGCCCGCGCGCGGCGTCATGAACAGGATCATGCGGGAAATCGGCCCACTCAGCCCCGATGCGCCAAGCTTTCCGCTGGCCGGCGGCGCGCTCGCGCCGCTGCGCGCGGAGGCCGAGGCGGAAGGGTCGGACGCATTCTCCAATCTGTGGTCCGGCCAGGCCGCGCGCCTCGCCCGGCACCTGCCGGCGGGCGAGCTCACCCGCCGGCTTGCGGCGGAGACCCTGGAAAAGCTCACACGCTGAAGCCGCCACGGGATCGCGCAATCCCGTGGCCCGTCATAACGCGCACGGCCACGCATCGGCCGTGCGGCAGACCCTGTTCAGCGCGCCTTGGGCAGCCGACCGAGGAAGTCGAGGGTCGTCGCGGCGATCTCCTCGCCATAGGTTTCCAGCGCGAAATGGCCCGCATCATAAAGATGCACTTCCGCCTTCGGCAGGATGCTCTTGAAGTATTCGACGCCCTTCATGGTGAAATAGGGATCGTTCTTTCCCCAGACGATCAGCACCGGCGGCTGCGCGGCTTTCAGGAACGCGCCCCAGGCCGGGTATGATGCGACATTGTTCTGATAATCAGTGAAATACTGAAGCTGGATGTCCACATTGCCAGGACGATCCAAACCCGCCTGATCTGACGTCCAGGCGTCCGGCGACAGGCGCTCGGGCCGGGTCGTGCCGTGGGTGTATTCGAACTTGACGCCGTCCGGCGTCAGCAGATCGCGGATCGGCTTTTCGGTCTCGGCCGAGCGGCTCTTCCAGAACGGCGCGAGCTGGGCGACCACATCGGGATTCCAGCCTTCCGCATTGGCGACCGCGTTCTGGATGATCAGCCCGCGCAGGCGGTCCGGGTGCTTGACTGCGAGGCGGATGCCCACCGGGCCGCCGTAATCCTGCACGAACAGGACGTAGGATTGCGCCCCCACTGCGACCGTAAACTTGTCGATGAGATCGGCCACCGCCGCGAACGTGTAAGGGAACACGCCAGTACCCAGCGCCGGGGCAGCGCTATAGCCGAAGCCCGGATAGTCGGGCGCGATCACGCGATACTTAGCGGAAAGCGTGGGAATGAGGTCGCGATACATGTGCGACGAAGAGGGAAAGCCATGCAACAGCAGAAGAACCGGCGCATCCTTCGGCCCGGACTCGCGATAGAAAATCTCGAGCCCGTCAATGGTCACCGTGTTGGACAGGACCGGCTGTCCCGCCTCGGCACGGGCGGCCGTCGGCGCGGCGGCGGCAGGCAAAATCGACATGGCGTTGAGCAAGGTGGAGGCGAGCAGGCCACCGCGCCAGAAGCGAGCGAGGGCCGACGAATGGGAAAGGCGGATAGACGGCATGGGAAAGGTCCGTAACTGTTTATTTACGGTTTTAACGGTGTCGCATAAATTGAAACCTGTCAATTATGTTTTTAACAGTTACATCTTTTTTCCGAATGGCGACGCGCGGACATGCGAGAGCGCGCCCGGCGGATTTCCCCGAGCGCGCAAAGGCTCAACCCGCTGAGGGGTGCGACGCGCCGTTCAGTGCGGCAGGCGATCCTTGATCTTGGCGAGGCCGGCGGCCGCGCAGGCTTCGTCCTTTTCGCCCCCCGGCGCGCCGCCGACGCCAATCGCCGCCACGCTCTCCCCATTGGCCATCACGGCCACGCCACCCGCCAGCAAAAGGATATTCGGCAGGCTCGCGAACGCATTGGCATTGGGATTGCCGCGCATTTTCTCGACGAACGCCCCGAGCGTTTCGAACTTGAAGATCGGCCCGAGCGTCGCCACCGTGTAAGCCTTGCGAAAGCTGGTATCCTTCGTGTGCACGGTGCTGTGATCACCCTTGGCGAAGGCGAGTGTTTCACCCGAGGCGTCGACCAATGCGGCCGAGACATCGTAGCCGCTGGCCTCGCAGGCGCGCACGGCCTCTCCCACCGCTTCCAGGGCCAGCGTTAGCGGCACGCGATAGCCGCTCAAATGGACCTGGGCCGTGGCCGGCGAAAGGCTTGCAAAGCCGCACATCAGTGTCAGGGCGCGCACGGCGAAACGCCGGGCCCGAAGGGTCTTCAACATGAAAATCTCCGCGAAAATGAGAGCGACCGGATCCGCGCACGGCACCCGGCGAAGCTTAGATGCCACAGGGGACCGAGCCGGAACGCCATAGGGCGCTTGCGCGAAACCACTTTGCGACTAAATTAATGGTTACAAACGACAGACGTAACCTGTCAAGGCATTTAGAAGGGTTTCTTCGGTGAACGAAATCGAGTCCGGCGATCTGCGGGACGGCATGCCCTTTCTGGGCGGGCGGCTTTGGATTGACTTCGTCAATTCCGCACCCGCCGCTTTCGGCGATTTTCTCGCGACGGAGGAGGGCTGGGCGCGGTGGCGCAGGGCAGCGGGCTTAAGCGCGGATGGCCCGGCGGAATGCGCGCGCGCCTTTCGCGCCCATCTCGGCGCACTGTTTGAAGCCATGCTGGCGCAAAAGGCGCCGCCGGCGGAAGCCCTCGCCGCCGTCAATCGCGAACTGGCGGAGATCGCCTCCCACCGCCAGCTTGAACAGGTCGACGGGGCCCTCAGGATCCGCGACACCCCCGGCGGTCCGATCGGGCCGCTCGGGACCATTGCCCTCGACTTCGCCGATTTCGTCGGCGCGTTCGAGCCCCATCGCATGCGCCATTGCAGCGGGCCGGAATGCACGTTGGTATTTTATGACACCGCCCGCAATGCCACGCGCCGGTGGTGTTCCATGGCGCTGTGCGGCAACCGCCACAAGGTGCGCAATCACCGGGCGCGCCAATCCGGCCTGCGTTGCGACTGAAGCAAACGGGCGGTTATTTTTCCCCCCGCTCGTTCGTCGCGGCGGCAAGGATGGGGCCACCATTGCGCTCCTGAACCAGCACGGCGGAATTCAGGCCTGCATCCGGATCCGGCAGGGGAAAGCTCGCGGCGCGGCCCTCCCAAGCGCCGAGACGCACCAGCTCCTGGACCACATGGGCATGGGCCAGCGTGTGCCCGCCATTCTCGCCGCGCCGAACCGGCACTTCGCGCGTAAGCGGATCATAAAGCACCAGCCAGACGTCCGCCCCGTCGCCACGCACCTGCCCTGGCCCGATGACAGCCCGCCCACCGCGCAAGGTGAGCGACGGCGCGCCGCTCGGCCGCCGCATACGGGCAATCAGGGCATTCACCTCCGCAAGGTCATAGCCCACCGTGCTCGCCTGTCCGTTGATCACCATCTGGGGGGTGAACGGGCCGGGCTGGCCGAGCTTCGGCTCATAGATTTCCTGGCGGCGGGTGAATTGCGGTTTGCCGAACACATCCTTCCAGCCGAGATAGTCCCAATAGGTCACGCTGAAACTCAGCGCGAGGACATCGGGGCGGCGGGTCAGTTCAATCAGGTTGGCATTGGCTGGCGGGCAGGAAGAACAGCCCTGGCTGGTGAACAGCTCGACGACCACCGGCTGCTCCGCGGCGCGTGCGACAACCGGCACGGCGGCCGTCGCGAAGGTGAGCAGGAGACCGGTGGAGAAGAGGAAAATCGGCTTCACGGGGCACCCTCTGCGGATCGCCTCCGCCGACGGCGGAGAACGGACGTCCGAGAGGATTTCGCCGCAGCGGCGGGCATCGTTACCCGCTCTCACGCCTTTGTGTCGGCGGCGGCGCGCGGCAAGAAGCGCGGTAGCGAGGAGCGCGGCGGGAAAGAAGCCTGATCTTTCCGCCGCTCTCCTTGAGCGCCGCTGGCCGAACAACGCTCAGGCGGGCGTGGCCGGATAATTCTGCGGGTACAGGGCGCGCAGGGCGACTTCGTCCATCTCCTGCTTGAACGTCAAGGTGCTGCCCACCGCGCGCGCCCGCGCCGCCGCCGGACGTGCCTCCACCATCTCGAACCAGCGCTTGAGATGGGGGAAGGCGCCGAGGGGATCCTCGTCCACGCCCAGCGCGAACGAGGCCCGGGTCAGCCAACCCCAGGCCGACATGTCCACGATGCTGATCTCGTCGCCCACAAAGAACGTCCGCCCGGACGCGAGGCGCTCGTCCAGCAGGCGGTAATGGCGCTCCACTTCGCGGCGATAGCGGTTGATCGCATAGGGCAGCTTTTCCGGCGCGGCGCGCTGGAAATGCACCGACTGGCCGGAATAGGGACCGACCCCCGTCGCGACGAACATAAGCCAGGACAACAGGTCGCCACGGTCATGCGGGCGGCCGAGGAAGCGGTCGGTCTTCTGCGCGAGATAAAGCAGGATCGCGGTGGAATCGAACACCGCCGTCGGCCCGCCCACTCCATCGGTATCGACGATCGCCGGCAGCTTGGCGTTGGGGTTGATGGCGCGGAAGGCGGGAAGGTGCTGCTCGCCCTTGCGGGTGTCCACCGGGACCACCTCATAAGCGAGCCCGGCTTCCTCGAGGAACAGCGCCACCTTGTAGGGATTGGGCGTGGGGTGGAAATAGAATTTGATCATCTAGGCTCCGTGGGCGGGGGAGGAAACAGGAAACGCATACGCCTTCAGAAGGCGCGATGGGTGGAAACCGCAGCTTCCAGATCCGCCTTGATGGTGCGGAAACGCTCGTCGACCGCTTCCGGCTCCTCGCGGTTCTTGGTCATCATGGCAAGGCGCGCCGCACCGCCGCGGATCACTTCGCGGGCATTGGTCTCCAGCCCCTCGATCAGCCCATCGGCCACCGCTTCAGGGGTTTCGCGCACGAAGCCGAGATCCGGGCCGGCCTTGTTGGTGGCCAGCATCGGGGTATCGGTGGCGGTGGGATAGAGCGTCATCACATGCACGCCCTCGCCGAGCAGCTCGCGGCGCAGCGCCTCGCCGAACCGGCCGAGCCCCGCCTTGGCGGCGGCATAGGTGCCATAGAACGGCCCGCCCACCAGTCCGAAGCCGGAAGACACATTGACGATGGCGGCATCCCCGCTCGCCCGCAGCAAGGGCAGCGCGGCGCGCGACAGCAGGATCGGCGCCAGAAGATTGAGGTCGATCATGGCCTCGATCTCCGCTTCCGGGATCTGCTCCAGACGCCCGGCGCGCACGTTGCCGGCATTGTTCACGAGAATGTCGAGCCGGCCGCCGAACGCGGCGGAGGCGGCGGCGATCAGGGCTGCCCGGTCGGCGGCAACCGTCACGTCGCAGACCTGAACCTGCGCCGAGCCGCCGGCCGCGCGCACCAGAGCCGCGGTTTCCTCAAGCGGCGCAACGCGCCGTCCGGCAAGCAGCAGGCGCGCGCCCTTGCGGGCAAAGGCAAGCGCGGCCGCGCGACCGATGCCGCTGCCCGCGCCGGTGAGCAAGACTGTCTTTTCCTCAAGCTTCATTGTTCTTCTCCTTGGATAGGGGCGCCGAACTCGCGGCGATGCTTGCGGCGGTCTGCCCGAACAGGAGGCTCTTGCCGGCCTCGGTCACGGCCGGACGGCTCGAAAACGGCACGCCCTTCGCATAGGCAGCCACCGTCGCCGGGCGCGCCGCGACGTCCGCGAACCAGCGCTTCAGATGGGGAAAGGCATCGAGGTCCTGCTGCTGGCGGCGCCAGGGCACGACCCAGGGATAGATCGCCATGTCGGCGATGGAATACTCCGCCCCGGCAACGAACGGCACGAGCGCCAGGCGGCGGTCGAGCACGCCATAGAGGCGGTTGGTTTCCTTGACGTAGCGCTCCATCGCATAGGCGATGCGCTCGGGTGCATATTGCACGAAATGATGGTTCTGCCCGGCCATAGGGCCGAGCCCGCCGACCTGCCAGAACAGCCATTCCAGCACCGTCTTGCGGCCGCGCACGTCCGAGGGCAGGAAGCGCCCGGCCTTCTCGGCGAGATAGAGCAGGATGGCGCCGGATTCGAACACGCTGATGGGCTCCCCGCCGTCGGCGGGGTCGGCATCGGTGATCGCCGGCATGCGGTTGTTCGGGGAGATGGCGAGAAAATCCGGCTTGAACTGATCGCCGGCGCTGATGTCGATGGGATGGATGACGTAATCGAGCCCCAATTCCTCCAGCAGCATCGTCACCTTGTGGCCGTTGGGGGTGGGCCAGTAGAACAGGTCGATCATGCGCGTTCTCCCTGCGCGGCACCGGGCCGTGGCGTCGGCGCCCGTTCGTCGCTGAGATCCTTCAGCACGTTCAATATTTCCTCGGGATCGAGGCGATTGCGGTAATCGGCATCCACATAGGACATCAGCACCCGCCCGTCGGGGGCGACCACGAAGGTGCCGGGAACAGGCAGGCGCCAGCGGGTCTCGCCATTGATCTGCGGCAGCTCGATGCCGTTGCGCGCATAGGCTTCGCGCAATTGCGGCGGCAGCTCGAACACCAGCCCATAGGCGGCGGCGACCACATTGCCGACATCGCTCAGCACCGGAAAGGCGAGGCCGCCCGCGGCAACCGTATCCTTTGAGCGGTCGGGCAATTGCGGCGATATGGCGAGCAATTCCCCGCCAAGATCGCGGATGCGCGGCAGCGCCTGCTGATAGGCGCGCAGCTGGAGATTGCAGTAGGGGCACCATCCGCCCCGGTAGAAGGTGACGACGACTGGCCCCTTCGCGAGCATATCGGCGAACCGGACATTATCCCCTTGCGCATCCGGCAAGGTGAAATCCGGTGCCGCCTGGCCGGCGCTCAGCGCCACGTCGAGCAGCCCCGAGCGGCGCAGGTCCTCGATCGCTCCCTCATAGAGCGAGACCCGGTCGCGCGGCGCCTCGCGCTCGAAGGCGGCCCGGCGGGCGGCAAGATCCTGGAGCAGGCTCACGCGACGCCCTCCCCAGCGACCGGCGCCTGTCTGAAAGTCGCAAGGGCCGGCGCCGTGGTTGCGCGGCGGGAGCGCCACGCATTGAGTTGCAGGTGTAAGGACATGGGGCGGTTCCATCACAGCGGTCGATTCTTATTTGATCTCATCCTTCGATTTTAAAAATCCCGCTGGATCGCATATGATTCATTCGTCAGAGGAATGAATGGTGCGGCCTTGGATCGATTTGCCTCCCTCAGCCTGTTCGTGCGAGTGGTTGAAACCGGCAGCTTTTCAGCCGCTTCGCGTGCGGCCGGCATCTCCCAGCCCACGGCGAGCAAGCAGATCGTGGAGCTCGAGCGCCACCTCGGCGCCCGCCTGCTCCAGCGCACCACGCGCAAGCTCAGCCTCACCGAAGCCGGGACGCGCTTCTACGATCATGCCAAGCGGCTGCTGGCGGATCTGGCGGAGGCCGAATCCAGCGTCTCGCGCCTCCAGGGCGCGGCGGTCGGCACCTTGCGGGTGGGCGCGCCAGTGGCTTTCGGGCGCCTGCACATCATGCCCGAGCTGCCGGATTTCCTGCGCCAATATCCCGGCCTCGCGGTGGACCTTTCGCTCAACGACAGGTTCGTCGACCTGATCGAGGAACGGGTGGACGTGGCGATCCGCATCGGCCGCCTGTCCGATATGAGCCTGATCGTGCGGCACCTCGGCGAAAGCCGGCGCGTGCTTGCCGCAAGCCCGGCCTATCTCGCCGCACGCGGGGAACCGCGCACGCTCGACGATCTGCTCAACCACGATTGCATCGTCTATCGCTATCTCGCCACCGGAAACGAATGGCCCTTCACCGGCCCCGCCGGACCGGTCTCGGTGCGCGTCAACGGCAGCTTTTCCACCAATAGTTCCGAGGCCGTCCGCGCCGCCGTGCTCTCCGGCATGGGCATCGCGATGGCGCCGTTCTGGATGGTCGGCGACGCGCTTGCGAGCGGTGCGCTCAAGGCCATCCTCACCGAATATTTGGCGCCGGCAACCGACATCAGCGCGCTCTATCCGCCCACACCGCACCTCGCCCCCAAGGTACGGGTGTTCATCGATTTCCTGCGCAGGGCCCTGCGGCGCAGCGCGGCCCAATGGACCGCCTGAGAGGCCGGCCCATCATTCCGCGCACAGGAACAATCAATTGCAAAATTGCGGGATTATCGTTTTATTCGGACAGGATCATCTTCCGTCCATGGATGCCGGTGACCGGCGCCCCCAACAGGAGGATGATCCCATGTCTCACGTTTCCGCTTCCCGCATTCCGACCCCCGCGACCATCGAGGACGCCCCCGCCGCCGCCCAGCCGCTGCTGAATGCCGTGAAGACCCAGCTCGGCAGCGTGCCGAACCTGTTCCGCCTCGTGGCCAACAGCCCCGCCGCGCTGGAAGGCTATCTCGGGCTCAATGCCGCCCTCGGCAAGGGGCGGCTGCCGGCGGCGACACGCGAGCGCATCGCCATCGCCATCGCCGAGATCAACGGCTGCGATTATTGCCTCTCGGCCCACACCTATCTCGGCCATGCGCTCGCCAAGCTGGATGCGGCCGAGATCGCCGCCAACCGCGACGGCACCTCGAACGATCCGAAAGCCGATGCGGCGGTGCGCTTCGCCGCCAGCGTCGCGCGCCAGCGCGGCCATGTGGAGGCGCGCGAAGTCGCGGCGGTGAAGGCGGCCGGCTATGACGACGGCCAGGTGATCGAGATCGTGCTTCACGTCGCCCTCAACACCTGGACCAATTACATCAACGAAGTCGCCAAGACCGAGATCGACTTCCCGCTGGTCACCACGCGCAAGGCGGCCTGAACTCGCTCCCCACCTTCCGCCGGCCACACAACCGGCTGGCGGAAGGCGGGCGACGGCCACGCACAGGAGGTACCGATGACCTCACCCTTATCCGTTCCGAGCGACATCGCCTTCTCCCCGGCGGTGAAGGCGATCCAGGCCCGAAAGGGCTCGCGCGCCGGCTATCGCCGCATGGAGGAGACCGGCGGTTGGCGCGACGTCATCACGCCCGATCTCGCCGCCTTCCTCGCGGCGCAGACGAGCGTGTTCCTCGCCACCGCCAGCGCCGCCGGCCAGCCCTATATCCAGCACCGGGGCGGCCCGCCCGGTTTTCTGCGGGTGCTGGATGCGCACACGATCGCGTTTGCCGATTTCAAGGGCAACCGGCAATACATCACGCTCGGAAACCTCAGCGAGAACCCGGCCGCGCACATCTTCCTGATGGATTACGCGAACCGCCGGCGCATCAAGATGTGGGGCACGGCGCGCGCGGTGGAGGATGATCCGGCCCTGCTGGAGGCCCTGCGCGTCGAGGGCTACAAGGGCGCTCCGGAACAAGCGCTGGTGTTCACGCTCAAGGCCTGGGACATGAACTGCCCGCAGCATATTCCCCAGCGCTTCGAGGCCGCCGATGTCGCCGCCGCGCTGGAGGCGCGCGACCGGCGCATCACCGAACTGGAAGCGCAGCTGGCGCGTCTTGGCGAGACCCCCACTCCGGACACGACGCAGGCGTAGACCGCGCCGCCCCTATCCGCGCCGCCGACCTGCGGTGCGGGCGGGTGGAGAAGGCAGGTGGCGCGCGCATGAAGCGCACGGCGCCCCCGCGAGGCCACGCCCGTACCGCATCGCAATGGTTCAACACATCCGTGATATTCTCTTCCAAGCACGCGATGCGCGTTGCATGACCCGCGTGCCGGATGATTTGATCCGCCCGGTGTTTGCGCCACGGTCGTCCGCCTGGGCCGGCCGGAAGAAGCGGAAAGTATCCGCCACGCCTGCGCGCCGGAAACTCAAGGGAGAGAACATGATTACGAACGCCCCCAAAAGGGCCATTGCCTGCTTTGTCGCGGCCTTCTGCATCGCCTTTTCAACCGCGCCGCGCGCGGAAACCTCCACTGTGCGGCTCGGGCTGCAATATGGCCTCGTCTATCTCCCCATCGTGGTGGCGGCTCAGGAAAAGCTCTTCGACACGCAGGCCAAGGCGCTGGGGCTTCCCGGCCTTGAGGTGACGCTGCACCGCTTTTCCGGGTCCGCAGCCATGAACGATGCCCTGTTCTCCAACAGCGTGGATTTCGGCGCCTTAGGCACCGCCGGCGCCCTCATCGCCTGGGAAAAATCCCGCGGGCGCCAACAGGTCAAAAGTCTTGGCGGACTTTCCATCGTCGCCTTAACGCTTTTCACCAATCGGGCGGACATCAAATCCTTCAAGGACTTCACGCCGGACGCCAAAATCGCGGTGCCGGCCTTCAACTCGCCCCAGGCGATCCTGCTGCGCGTCGCCGCCCAGCGCGACCTTGGCGACAAGAGCAAAGCGGACGCGCTCATGGCGAGCCTGCCGCATCCCGACGCGACGGCAGCCCTGCTCGCCGGGCAGGCCATCGGCGGCTATTTTGCCACCCCGCCCTTCTCCCAGATCCTGGCGCGCGACCCCAAGATCCACAAGATCCTGGTTTCCGCCGACCTGTTCGGCGGCAAGGAGGCCACCGCCGCCACGCTCGCCGGCATGCAATCCTTCGTCGATGCCAATCCCAAGGCGACCCAGGCGCTGCTCGCGGGGCTGGACGAAGCCTGCAAGCTGATCCGCGCCGACCCGAAGAAGGCAGCGGAAATCTACCTGAAATCGGAGTCCGTCCAGCTCGCCCAGGCGGAAGCGGAAAAGATCATCACCGACGGCTCGATCATCTACCAGACCGAGCCGCAGGGCGTGATGAGCTATGCGAAATACATGGTCGACCAGGGGATGATGAAGAAGATGCCGGAGAAATGGCAGGATGTCTTCTTCCCCTATATCGCCGAAAGAAAGGGCGACTGAACACCACGGCGGACGCCGCGCGGACAGAAAGAGGGCGCCTTCGGGCGCCCTCTTGATGCGTTCAATCCGAGACCAGATAGCGTTCGATGGTATCGCGCAGGAGCGCGATAATCTCATGCTCGCGCCGCTCGATGTCCTCCAGCACGCCGGACACCGCGATCACCATGGGGCGGTTGCGGCACTCGATGCCATCGGGCAGCGGCATGGCGAGCGCGCCAGCGCCGGGCGAGACCAGGGCGCGGGACAAGAAATAGCCGACGCGCCGCGCTTCGTGCACATGGCCGAGCGCGGCGCGATAATCGATGCGCGGCCGATCGCTCGGTGCTTCCGCGTTGGTACGGGCGACAAGGGCGCGGACCTCCTCGTCCGGCGCGCGCATTAGCAAAGCAAAGCCGGTGCCGGACCACGCCACCAGGCGGCGCGAGCCCTGGGGCACGTGGTAGCGGATCGGCGTCGTCGCCTGCACCACGTGAATATATTGAGAATAAATGCCGTTGCGCACGGCGAGGATGATGGTGTCGCGGCTTTCCCGCGAGACTTCCTCCATCAGGCGCAGCAGACGCCCGTTATGGACCGGCCCCTCGTTCAGCCAAGTGCCCAGCAGCGCCACGCGGGCGGTGGGCAGGAAGGTGCGGCGCACCCGGTCATAATCGAGATAGCCGAGCTGGGCCAAGCTCTTGAGCAGCGCCGACGTGGACGATTGGGGAAACTGGAGGTGCGCCGCAATCTCGGTGACGCGCGCGTCACGCTGGATCTCGTCGAAATATTCCAGGATCCGCAGCACCCGTTCGGCGGATTTCACCACCGGGCTGTCCGCCATGTCGCCGACCGCCGCAACCGAGCGAACCCCATCGTCTTCTTCGAAGATCTTTGATTTTGCAGGCTTCCGCATGGTCGCTCCCTTACGCGCCGGCCAGTTGATCACATATCTGATGATTTTTCCATATATGTGTAAAGCACTTGCCGCCGGCCCCACGCGGATGCTTTTCTGCCCGCAACAACACCGCACCCCGCAACGCCACCGGGGAAAAGCAGAGTGACCAGGGAGCGCCGCCCATATGCAAAGCTTTCGATTCGGCTTCGACCATCTTCCGGCGGAAGCCGAGCTGATCCGGCAGGATGTTCGCGCCTTTCTGCAAGCAGAGCGCGACGCCGGCCTGTTCGTTCCGCATCGCTGTTCCTGGAGCACGTTCGACCCGGCCTTTTCCAGGCGCGCGGCGGCCGCCGGATTTGTCGGTGTCACCTTGCCGAAAGCCTATGGCGGGCAGGAGCGCTCAAGCCTCGTGCGCTTCGTCGTCACGGAAGAGATGCTGGCCGCCGGCGCCCCTTGCGGCGCCCATTGGATCGCGGATCGGCAATCCGCCCCGCAGATCCTGCGCCATGGCACCGAATACGCGAAAAATCTCATCGTGCCGCGCATCTGCGCCGGTGAATGCTATTTCGGCATCGGCATGAGCGAGCCGGATTCCGGCTCCGATCTTGCCGCCGTGCGCACCCGCGCCACCCGCACCGAGGGCGGCTTCGTGCTGAACGGCTCGAAGATCTGGACCACCAACGCCCACCGCGCCCACTATCTCCTCGCCCTCGTGCGCACCGGCGATGCCGGCCCGGACCGCCACGGCGGACTGACCCAGTTCATCATCGACATGGCGGCCCCCGGCATCGTGGTGCGGCCGATCTATGATCTCTCGGGCAATCACGAATTCAACGAAGTCTTCTTCACCGATCATCTGGTGCCCGACACGCTCATGGTGGGCGAGGAGGGTCAGGGCTGGGACATGGTCACCCAGGAACTCGCCTTCGAACGCTCCGGGCCGGACCGCTTCATGTCCGATTACCGCCTGCTGGTGGAATTGGTGGACCGTATCGGCCAAGAGCCCGACCGCCAGCAGGCGGTGGAAACCGGGCGCCTCGTCGCCCATATGGCCGCGCTCATGAACATGTCGGCCTCCGTCGCGGCCCTGCTCGGCCGCAACGAAATGCCGAACGTGGAAGCAGCCCTGGTGAAGGATGTCGGCACCGCCTTCGAGCGCGACATTCCTGAAGTGGCCCGCCGCCTGATGCCGGTGGAATCCAGCCTCGACGCGCAGGACGATCCGTTCGCCGAGACCCTCGCGGACGTGATGCTGCGGGCTCCCTCCTTCACGCTGCGCGGCGGCACGCGGGAAATCCTGCGCAGCGTCACCGCGCGCGGCCTCGGACTGCGCTGAGACATCCCATGCTCGATATCCACACCGCCCCCGCCGCGTCCGAAGAGGACGATTTCGCCGCCATCCTGCTGGAGCAGACCGACCGTCTGCTGGCCCATCACGTCACGCCCGCCGCCCTGAAGGCGGCGGACGAAGGCGTCTTTCCGCACGCCGCCTGGGAGGCGGTGAGCGAAGCCGGGCTGCCCCTCGCTTTGGTGCCGGAAGACGCCGGCGGCGCCGGGCTTTCCGCCGTCACCGCCGGCCAGATCATCCGCCGCTCGGCCTATCACGCTTTGCCCGCGCCGCTCGCCGAAACGCTGGTTGCTCAAGCGCTCTGGACCCGCGCCGGCGGGGACGCGGTGGACGGTATCGTCACGCTCGCCACCGGCGCGGGCCTTGCGCTTTCGTCCACGGCACAAGGCGCCATGCTCAGCGGAACGCTGGCCTCCGTCCCCTGGGGCGCGCACGCAAGCTTCATCCTGCTGATCGCCCATGACAGCGACGGCGGCGCCTTTCTGGTCCTGCTACCCCGCGCCGACCGTCCCGTCCGCGCCCGGCGGAACGTGGCGAACGAGCCGCGCGACAGCCTCACGCTCGAAGATGTGGCGGTGAGCGCTGACAGCATCCGCCCCCTGCCCGCGACGCTGGCGAATGTGGACGGGCTGATGGTGTTCGGCGCCTTCATGCGCGCCCAGCAGATGGTCGGCGCAATGGAGCGCTGCCTCGATCTCGCACTGACTTATGCCAATGAGCGCAAGCAGTTCGGCAAACCCATCGGCCGCTTCCAGGCGGTGCAGCACATGCTGGCGGAAGCCGCCGGCCAGTGCGCGGCGGCGGGCGCGGCGGCGCAATTGGCGGCCTCCGCCTGGGGCGGCGCGCATTTCCCCTTCGCGGTGGCGGTGGCGAAGGCGAGGTGCGGGGAAGCCGCCGGCAAGGTGGCGGAAATCTGCCACCAGGTGCACGGCGCCATGGGCTTCACCCACGAACATCCGCTGCATTTCTTCACGCGCCGCCTGTGGGCCTGGCGCGATGAATTCGGCCGCGAAGCCCATTGGCAGGAACGCATCGGCCGCGCGGTGTGCGGCCAGGGCGGGGATGCCCTGTGGCCCATGCTGGTGGCCCTGCGCCCGTCCGGCGCGCAGGATTGAGGAGAGCAAGTCTCGTGTCTTCATTTGAGAAAAGCGGCCCGCTCGCCGGCGTGCGCATCATCGATCTGACCAACGTCATCATGGGGCCCTTCGCCACCCATATCCTCGCCGATCTCGGCGCGGACGTGGTGAAGGTGGAATCCCCGGAAGGCGACACCTTCCGCAGCTACAAACCCTCGCGCACGCCCGGGATGGCGGGGAATTTCCTGCACCTCAACCGCAACAAGCGCTCGCTCGTCCTCGACCTAAAGCGGCCCGAGGCGCGGCACGCGCTCGGCCGGCTGATCGCGGGGGCGGACGTGTTCGTCCATTCCATGCGGCCGAAGGCCATCGCCCGCCTCGGCTATGAATATTCGGCGGTAAAGGCGCTCAACCCCAACATCGTCTATTGCGGCGCCTATGGGTTCAGCGCCAAGGGCCGCTATGCCGACAAGGCGGCCTATGACGATCTGATCCAGGCCGGCTCCGGCCTCTCGGCTCTCCAGGCGGCGATGCACGGCACGCCGGGTTATCTGCCCACCGTGCTGTGCGACAAGATCGCCGGCCAGGCCATCGCCTCGTCCATCATGGCGGCCCTGCTCCAGCGTGCGAACGGCGGCGGCGGGCAGGCGATCGAGGTGCCCATGTTCGAGACCATGGTGGAATTCAACCTGGTGGAGCACATGGTGGGCGCGGCCTTCGAGCCGCCGCTCGGCCCGCCCGGCTTCAACCGGGTGATCTCCCCGCGCCGCAAGCCCTACGCCACCAGCGACGGCTATGCCTGCATCCTGCCCTATTCCGATCGCAACTGGCGCGACTTCTTCGACTTCACCGGCCGCACCGAGTTCAAGGACGATCCGCGCTTCGCCACCCTGGGCGAGCGGGTGCAGAATATCGACGTGCTCTATGCCGCCGTGGAGCAGGAAGCGGTGCGCTTCACCACAGCGGAATGGGAAGCCTTCTGCGACCGCGTTTCCATCCCCTGCATGCCGGTGAACGGGCTCGATGATTTGCTGGAGGATTCCTATCTCCAGGAGGTGGGCTTCTTCACCATCGAGGAGCATCCGAGCGAGGGCGCTTATCGCTCCATGCGCCAGCCGGTATCGTTCAGCGCGGCGCCGTTCCGCATCCGCCACCATGCCCCCCGCCTCGGCGAGAACGGCGCGGAAATCCTCGCGGAAGCCGGCCTCACGGACACGGAAATCCGCGCCCTGACCACACCCGCCGATGCCCCCGAGGAAATGGAGCGGATGTCGTGAGCGACCATCTTAAATTCACCGTCTGCGACGGCGTCGGGACGATCCTGCTGAACCGCCCGGAGCGGATGAACGCCTTCACCTTCGACATGATCGCCGCCTGGACCGACGCGCTCCAGCAGTGCCGCAAGGACCCGGCCGTGAAGGTGGTGCTGGTGACCGGCGCCGGCAGCGCTTTTTGCTCCGGCGGCGATATCGTGGAAATGGGCGACCGGCTCCAGCAGGAACCGGCGCAGCGCAAGGACGAATTGTTCGAGAAGATCCAGCGCATTCCCCTCACCCTGGAGGACCTGGACAAGCCGGTAATCGCGGCTGTGAACGGGGTTGCCACCGGGGCGGGCATGGACCTCGCCCTCATGTGCGACCTGCGCTATGCGGCGAAAAGCGCGCGCTTCGCGGAAACCTATGTGAAGGTCGGCCTCGTGCCCGGCGCCGGCGGCGCGCATTTCCTGCCCCGCCTGGTCGGGACCGCGAAAGCGCTGGAACTGTTCTTCACCGGCGATTTCATCGACGCGGAGGAAGCGATGCGCATCGGCATCGTCAACAAGGTGTTCGACGACGCGATGCTGGTGAGCGAGGTGGAGAAGATCGCCCGCCGCATCGCCCGCGCCCCGCAACTGACCCTGCGCATGATCAAGCGCGCGGTCTACCAGGGCATGCGCAACGATCTGCGCACCAATCTCGATATGATTTCCTCCCATTATGCGGTGATCACCTCCACCGACGATCATAAGAAGGCGGTGGAAAGCTTCATCGCCGCCAAAGCCAAGGCCTGATCCGCGCCGGCCCGCAAGCCGCCTTTCCAAGACATTGAAAAGCAATAAGAAGATCGACCCTCAGGGGAGCCAGATGAAACACATGCCCACGCCGCAATATCCCGACGCCAAGGTCAAGCCGCTGCTCGAAGTGGATGGCGTGACGCTGCAATACAAGACCCGCGACCATCTGGTGACGGCGACGTCCGAGGTGAGCTTCGAGATCTTCCCAGGCGACCGTTTCGTGCTGCTCGGGCCGTCGGGTTGCGGAAAATCCACTTTGCTGAAGGCCATCGCCGGCTTCATCCGCCCCACCCAGGGCGCGATCCTCCTGAAGGGCCACGAGGTCACGCGCCCGGGCCCGGACCGCATGATGGTGTTCCAGGAATTCGACCAGCTCATGCCGTGGAAGACGGTGCGGCAGAACGTGGCGTTTCCGCTGCGCGCCAACGGCATGTCGGCGGGCGAGGCCGATGCCCGCGCCGTGGACGTGCTGGAAAAGGTAAATCTCACCAAGTTCGTGGATGCCTATCCCCACATGCTCTCGGGCGGCATGAAGCAGCGCGTGGCCATCGCCCGCGCCATGGGCATGCGGCCCGACATGCTGCTGATGGACGAGCCCTATGCCGCGCTCGACGCCCTGACCCGCCGCAAGATGCAGCAGGAATTGCTGGATCTGTGGGACGACATTCGCTTCACCGTGGTGTTCGTCACCCATTCCATCGAGGAGGCGGTGTTGATCGGCAACCGCATCCTGGTGCTCTCGCCCCATCCCGGACAGGTGAAGGCGGAGCTGAACTCCCATCATTTCGACGCCAGCCACCAGGGCGGCGCCGAGTTCCAGACCCTCTGCGGGCGCATCCACACCATGCTGTTCGACGAGACCCAGCCGGCCCACTGAGCCCGCGATCGCCGAACCCACCCCGAGGAGGAACCCCATGTCGCAGACCGCGATGAAGCTGGAGCCGGTGATCCGGCCCGAATATGTCCGCAACACCTTGCCGCCGGTGAAGACCGGCGCGGTGGAAGCGCCCTTGCCATTCTTCCAGCGCATGTTCACCCACGCCATCGTGCGGCGCGCCCTGGTCCTGGTCGCGCTCGCCATCGTGTGGGAAATCTATGGCCGCTGGCTCGACAATCCGCTGATCTTCCCGAGCTTCACCGAAACCTTGCAGGCCCTGTGGGACAACGTCATCAACGGGCGCATCCCGGACCGCCTCATGGTGAGCATGCGCATCCTGGTGATGGGCTATGCGCTGGGCATCGCGCTCGCCGCCATCTTCACGACGCTTGCGGTCTCCACCCGCATCGGCACCGATCTGCTGTCCACCTTGACCGCCATGTTCAATCCCATGCCGGCCATCGCGCTGCTGCCGCTGGCGCTGCTGTGGTTCGGCCTCGGCGTGCCGAGCCTGATTTTCGTGATCGTGCATTCGGTGCTGTGGGCGGTGGCGCTGAACGCCCATGCGGGGTTCTTGGCGGTGTCTGAAACCCAGCGCATGGCGGGGCAGACCTTCGGCCTGCGCGGCCTGCGCTTCGTGGTGCAGATCCTGATCCCGGCCGCCTTCCCCTCGATCCTCTCGGGCCTGAAGATCGGCTGGGCGTTCGCCTGGCGCACCCTGATCGCAGCCGAACTGGTGTTCGGCGTTTCCGCCGGCCAGGGCGGGCTCGGCTGGTTCATTTTCGAGAACCGCAATTTGCTGGAGACGCCCGGCGTGTTCGCGGGCTTGATGACCGTGATGATTGTCGGCCTGTTCATCGAGGGGGTCATCTTCCAGACCATCGAGCGCTACACTGTGCGCCGCTGGGGCATGCAGCGCTGAGTCTGGCCGAACGACGCGGAGTTGAGAGTATGGATCTGGCGCATCACGTCGCCGGCAAGGGCATCGTCGTTACCGGCGCCTCCTCGGGCCTCGGCGCGCATTTCGCCCGGCTGCTGGCCGGGGCCGGGGCGCGCGTCATCGCCGCCGCCCGGCGCACCGACCGGCTGGCGGCGCTCGCCGAGGAAGCCAAGGCCAAGGGCTGGCACATCACACCGCTCGCCCTCGACGTGACCGACGATGACGCCATCGCGCCGTTCTTCGGTCAGGTGCGGGAGACGCTCGGCCGGCTGGACGTGCTGATCAACAATGCCGGCGTCGCCGACACCACCCCGGCGCTGGACCTGACGCCGGACGCCTTCGACACCGTGATGGACACGAACCTGCGCGGCGCTTTTTTCGTCGCCCAGGGCGCGGCCCGCGCCATGAAGGAGAGCGGCGGCGGCAGCATCGTCAATATCGCCTCCATCCTGGCGCTGCGGGTGGCGGGGAACGTCGCGCCCTACACCATCGCCAAGGCGGGCCTCGCGCAGATGACGCAGGCCCTGGCGCTGGAATGGGCGCGCTACAACATCCGCGTCAACGCGCTCGCGCCCGGCTATCTGGAAACCGAGCTGAACGCGGATTTCTTCGCCTCCCCCGCCGGCCAGGCGCTGATCAAGCGCATCCCCCAGCGCCGGCTCTCTCGCCTCACCGACCTTGACGCGCCGCTGCTGCTGCTCGCGGGCGACGCCGCGCCGACGCTGACCGGCGTGGTCCTGCCGGTGGACGGCGGGCATCTCGTTTCCTCCCTCTAATCTGTTTCGGATGCCCGATGGACTTCACCCTCCCCCCGCATATCGAGGCCGTCCGCGCCCGCACGCGCGCCTTCGTGGCCGACCACATCCTGCCCCTGGAGGCGGACCGGGCGAATTACGACGCCCATGACAACATCGCCGAACCGGTGCTCGAACGGGTGCGCGCCAAGGCCCGCGCCGAGGGGCTCTGGGCGCCGCAGGTGCCGCAGGCGCTGGGCGGCATGGGCATCGGCATGGTGGGGCAGGCCGCCATGTATGAGGAGGCGAACCGCTCCATCTTCGGGCCCGCCTGCTTCAACGCCGCCGCGCCCGACGACGGCAATATGATGCTCATGTCCAAGGTCGCGACGCCCCCGCAGCAGGACTGGTGGCTGAAGCCCGTGATCGCCGGCGAGATGCGCTCCGCCTTCGCCATGACCGAGCCCCATCCCGGCGGCGGGTCCGACCCCGGCATGATGCTGACGCGCGCGGAAAAGCGCGGCGAGCGCTATGTGATCACCGGTCGCAAATGGTTCATCACCGGGGCCGAGGCGGCGGGCCGCTTCATCGTCATGGCGCGCACCTCGGATGATCCGCGCAATGGCCTCACGGCCTTCCTGTTCGACGCCAAGGCACCCGGCTGGCGCATCGAACGGCGCATCGAGATCATGGGGCCGGAAGAGCATGGCGGCCATTGCGAGCTGATCTTCGACGGCCTGGAGATCCCGGTCGAGAACGTCTTGATGAAGGAAGGCGACGGCCTGCGCGTGACCCAGATCCGCCTTGGACCTGCGCGTCTCACCCATTGCATGCGCTGGCTCGGACTGTCCAAGCGCGCGCTGGAGATCGGCCATGCCTATGCCAGCGAGCGCACCGGCTTCGGCATCCGCCTCGCCGACCGCGAGAGCGTGCAGATCAAGCTCGGCCGCGCCGCCTCGGCCATCGAGGTGGGCCGCCTCCTGGTGATGAAGGCGGCCTGGCTGCTCGATGCCGGGGACAAGGCCCGCAAGGGAATCTCCATGGCCAAGAACCACGTGGCAGAGACCCTGCACCTGTGCGCCGACACGGCGCTCCAGCTCTGCGGCGCCAAGGGCTATTCCAAGGACACGCCGCTGGAATGGATCTATCGCTATGCCCGCCAGGCCAAGCTGGTGGATGGAGCGAGCGAGGTGCACGACATGGTGCTGGCCGGCAATTATGCGCGGGAAGGCCAGGATTTCTGGCGCTGGGGCGTGCCCGATGGCAAATGAAGGGCCGCCCGATGAAGGCCTCCCCCTCGACGCCCTCGCCGCTTTTCTCGCGCGCGAACTCGGTGCCCGCGCCGTGGTGCCGCGCGCCGCGCGCCTGCTGAAGGGCGGCGCGATCCAGCAGAACTGGCGGCTCGACCTCACCATCGAGGGCGGCGCGGAAGCGGGCGAGCGCTCCTATGTGCTGCGCAAGGATGCACCCAGCGTGGTGGGCTCCAGCCACGGCCGGGTGGCGGAATTCGAGATCATCAAGGTCGCCCATGCGACGGGCGTGACCGTGCCCCGCCCCATCCTCTCTTGCGCCGACACGACCTTGCTGGGCACGCCCTTCGCCCTGATGGAGCGTGTAGAAGGCGTCGCGCTCGGCCCGCGCGTGGTGAAGGACACCGCGCTCGGCGGCGATCGGGCGGCGCTGCTGCGCCGGCTCGGGGCGGAGATGGCGAAGCTGCACCGCGTGCGCCCGCCCCACCCCGCCCTCGCCTTCCTGCCTGCCCCGCCAGACGATTTCGCCCGCACCGACATCGCCGATTTGCGCGCCGCGCTCGACGCGCTGGGCGAGCCACGCCCGGCGTTGGACTGGGGTCTGCGCTGGGGCGAGGTTGCCGCCCCACCGCCGGGAGACATCTGCCTCATCCATCGCGATTTTCGCACCGGAAATTACATGCTGGACGCGACGGGCGTGACGGCGGTGCTGGATTGGGAATTCGCCGGCTGGGGCGATCCCATGTCCGACCTCGGCTGGTTCTGCGCCGAATGCTGGCGCTTCGGCCGGCCGGATCTCGAAGCCGGCGGCATGGGCGCGCGTGCCGATCTCTATGCCGGCTACGCGGCCGAAAGCGGCCAACCGGTGGACGATGCCCGCGTGCGCTATTTCGAGGTGATGGCCCATATCCGCTGGGCCATCATCGCGCTTCAGCAGGGCGCGCGGCATGCGAGCGGGCAGGAAAGCTCGCTGGAACTCGCGCTCACCGGTCGCATCGCCGACGAATTGGAACTCGCCATCCTGCGCGCCACCGCGCCGGCCACTTGGGAGCTTCGCCCATGACCGGCGAGACCTCACGTACCCAGCCCCCGCGCACGCAGACCCCACGCACGCAGACCTTCGGTGCGGACCTGCTCGCCATCGCGCGCCAGACCTTGCAGGGGGAGATTGCGCCCCATCTCTCCGGCGACCACCGCTATCAGGCGGCCATGGTGGCCAATGCCTGCGCCATCGCAGCCCGCGAGATGGAAACCACGCCGGCCGCGCGTCTGGCGGAAGCGGCCTGTCTTGAAGCCGCGCAGGCGCCCTCCCCGGCCGCGCTGTGCGCTGCAATCCGCGCCGGCGCGCACGATGCCGATCCCCGTCTTCATGCGGCTCTGCTGCGGCTCAGCCTGATCGCGACCTATCGCACCCGTCCCGGCGCCCTGCGGCCCGCCGAGCGGCAAGAGGTCGATGCCCTCATCAAGGACCAGACGAAATGACCAAGCCAAATCTCGGCGTGCTCGGCGCCGGCCTGATGGGCGGCGGCATCGCCCTCGACGCGGCCCGCCACGGCATCGACGTGCTCCTGTATGACGCGCGCCCGGACGCGGTGGAAAGGCTCAAGGCCCGTGCCGCGAAGACCTATGAGCGCTGGGTTTCCGCCAACCGCATGAGCGCGGACGATGCGCAAGCGGCGCTCGCCCGCATCCATGGCGCGCGCGATCTCGCCGCACTCGGCGCGCGCGACCTCATCATCGAAGCGGTGTTCGAGGATCTGGCGGTGAAGCGCGCCTTGTTCGCGCAGCTCGCCCCGCATCTCGCGCCCAGCGGCATTATCGCCACCAATACCAGCGCGCTGAAGGTGGGCGACATCGCCGACGTGCTGCCCGATCCGGCGCGCTTCCTCGGCCTGCATTATTTCAGCCCGGCCGAGGTGAGCCCGCTGGTGGAGGTGGTGCGGGCGGCGAAGACCTCCGCTGAAACGGTGGCGCGCGCCCTCGCCTTCCTGGAGCAGACGCGCCGCGTGCCGCTGCGCTGCGCGGATACGCCGGGCTTCGTGGTGAACCGCTTCTTCTGCCCCTATTACAATGAGGCGGCCCACATCGTTCAGGACCTGCGGGCGACCCCTTCCGAGGTGGATGCCGTGGCCCGCGCGCGGCTCGGCGTCGCCGCCGGACCGTTCAAGGTGATGAACCTCATCGGCCCGGCCGTGGCCGCCCATGCGATGGAAAATCTTTTCCCCCTCGGCCCGTTCTATGGCGCCTGCGCCGCCTTGGTGCGGCAGGGCGAAAGCGGCGTGGCCTGGGAGGTTTCCGAGGATGCCGCGCCGTCCCCCGAGGTCGCGGACGAGATCGAACAGCGCCTGCTTGGCGCGCTGTTCGTGCCGGCGCTGGAACTGCTGAATGCCGGCGGCGCCATACCGGCCGACATGGACAAGGGCGCGCAGCTCGCCCTGCGCTTCACGCTCGGCCCCTGCGCCCTCATGGAGCGCGCGGATCCCGCCGCCGTGGAAGCGACGATAATCCGCCTCTGCGCCCGCGACGGGCATTCCAAGCCGGCGCTGTTCGACCTTCAGCCGAGCCGCGCCGGCCGCGCCTCCTGAGTCCCTTTCCCGGCGGGGAGCCGCGCGTTCCCGCCACGGGCGCGGAACGCAGAGCCGGGACCCAGCGCAAAAATCCGCCGCAGGCGCTTTCATCGCAAGCGCGCGGCGCGGGTGCCGGCTGCGCCGTCTTCTCCCCTGGGTCCCGGCTCGGCGCTCCGGCAAAGCCGTCGCTGGGCCGGGATCCGGGGGGTTAAATCCTCACACCCGCTCGATGGCCAAGGCGATGCCCTGCCCGCCGCCGATGCACATGGTGATGAGGCCGTAGCGCCCGCCGATGCGCTGCAGCTCGTTCAGCGCCTTCACCACCAGGATCGCGCCGGAGGCGCCCACCGGATGGCCGAGCGCGATGGCCCCACCGTTGGGATTGAGCTTGGCGGGGTCGAAATCCAGCTCCCGCGCCACCGCACAGGCCTGGGCGGCGAACGCCTCGTTGGATTCGATCACGTCGAAATCGGCCACCTTGAGGCCGGTGCGTTCGCACAATTTGCGCACCGCCGGCACCGGGCCGATGCCCATCTCGCCCGGCTCCACCCCCGCATGGGCATAGCCGACGATGCGCGCGAGCGGCGTCTTGCCGGAGCGCGCGGCCCGGTCCTCCGCCATCAGCACCAGGCTCGCCGCGCCGTCATTGATGCCGGACGAATTGCCGGCGGTGACCGAGCCGCCCTTCTTGAAGGCGGCGCGCAGGCCGGCGAGGATCTCGGCCGTGGTCGCCTTGGGATGCTCGTCGGTGTCGAACACCGCTTCCTTACGCCCGACCGTAACCGTCACCGGCAGGATCTGATCGCGGAAGCGGCCTTCGTCGATGGCCGCGCGGGCGCGCTGCTGGCTGGTGAGGGCGAGTTCATCCTGTGCCGCGCGGGTGATGTTCCATTTCTCGGCGACATTCTCGCCCGTGATGCCCATGCCGCCATGGCCGAACGGGTCGGTGAGCACGCCGACCATCAGATCGGACGCCGCCATGTCGCCCATGCGCTGGCCGAAGCGCGAGGTGGACAGAAGATGGGGCGAGCGGCTCATGCATTCCGCGCCGCCGGCCACCGCCACATCGCAATCGCCCAGAAGAATCGCCTGCGCCGCCGAGACCACCGCCTGGGCGCCGCTGCCGCAGAGGCGGTTCACGTTCATGGCCGGCACTTCCTTGGGGATGCCGCCTTCCATCGCCGCGACCCGGCTGAGATAGGCATCGCGCGGTTCGGTGACGATCACATGGCCGAACACCACGGTGCCCACCTCCGCGCCGTCCACCTGGGCGCGCTTCAGCGCCTCGGCCACCACCAAGCTGCCGAGCCTTGTCGGCGGAACCGAGGCGAGCGCGCCGCCGAAGGTGCCAATGGCGGTGCGCACGCCGGACATGATCATGACGGATTGAGACATGTTGTTCTTAAGCCTCCCAGAGCATTTTCGAGCGAAGTGGACACCGGTTCGCGTGAAGAAAATGCAACAACGCAATTGGTCAGAGGGCGGGCGGACCGCCGATCTGGCTCCGGCCTAAACCCGGGACGGCCCCCCGCGCAATGGGCACGGTGCCGACGCGGACATTCATCATGTCCATGATCAACCGCAGCGGCAGCCGCCGCGGTCACGGATTCGGCTGCACCTCGCCGCGCGGGTCCGGCAGGCTGTCCTTTTCGGCGGGCGAGACCTTGCGTCCCGCCATTTCCGCCCCCGCATCCTTGGGCAGGCGCAGGAAGCTGATGACCGATGAGGCGCTGATCAGCGCGACAATGAGGAAGGCGGGCGTGAAATCCGCCAGCACCAGATCGGTCTCCCCCCGCAGGTCGCGCATCACTTCAAGGATGATGCCGGCGGTCGCGACGCCGAGCGAAATCGACACCTGCTGTCCGACGCTGGCAAACGAGGTCGCCCGGCTCATGGCCGCCGGCTCGACATCTGCATAGGCGATCGCGTTCAGGGCGGTGAATTCCAGCGAGCGGAAAAAGCCGCCGACGAGCAGAACCGCCATGATGACCAATGTCGGCGTATCTGGCGTGAATAGCGCGTTAGAGGCGATGAAAGCCGCGGAAATCAGGCTGTTCACCACAAGAACCCGGCGAAATCCGAAGCGGCGGATGATCGGCGCGGCGGTGGTCTTCATGATCAGCGCCCCCGCCGAGGCGGCAAAGGTCATGAGGCCGGAGGCGAACGGCGAGAGGCCGAATGTGAGCTGAAGCATCAGCGGCAGCAGGAACGGCAAGGCGCCGATGCCGATGCGGAACAGCGATGCACCGATCACCCCGGCGCGGAACGTGGGCAGGCGCAGCAGATTGAGATCGAGCACCGCATGCGGTGTCACCCGCGCATGGCGCACGTAAAATATCAACGCGATCAAGCCGATGGCCGTTACGCCCCCGGCTACCCAGAGCGGCACCAGCTCCTGCCCGAAGACCGCGAAGCCGAACACCAGGCCGGAAAGTCCGATGCCCGAGAGCACGAGCCCCCGCAGATCGAGTGGCGGCACATCCTGCTCGCGCACGTTCTCAATGAAACGGGTCGCCAGGACGATGCCCAATATCCCAATGGGAACATTGATGTAGAAGATCAGGCGCCAATCGAAATAAGTGGTGATGAAGCCGCCCAGCGGCGGCCCGAGCACCGGCCCCAGCAGCGCAGGCACGGTGAGCCACGCCAGCGCGGACACCAGCTGCGCCTTGGGAATGGAGCGCAGAATCACGAGCCGCCCCACTGGCACCATCATCGCCCCGCCCATGCCCTGGATGATGCGGTACAGTACGAAATCCGACAGGCTGGTGGACATGCCGCACAGGATCGAGCCGATGGTGAAGATCACGATGGCGGCGCGGAACACTGTGCGCGCGCCATAACGATCGGCCGCCCATCCGCTGGCGGGAATGAAGACCGCAAGGCTGAGCAGGTAGGAAGTCAGCGCCAGTTTCAGAGCAACAGGGTCCTCGCCCAGCGACTTGGCGATGGCCGGCAGCGAGGTGGAGATGACGGTCGAATCCACCTGTTCCATGAACAGCGCGCAGGCGACGATCAGGGGGATGAGGATTTCGCGGGGAATCTGGCGGGAAAGCATGGGCGCAGGCAATCTTGCTCCGCTTGGAGCACCCTCTTAGACCATCTTTTTCGATCCCGCCACGGCCGGTTTTCGAACCTGCCTGCCCTCCTCAGGTACGGCATATGGCAAGACTTCCGCCTGTTTACGGGGCATTTATGCACTGGCCCGATCTTCCGGATGGAGCGCTTATGGGGGCTGCTGCATCTTCATTGCCGCAGCGTCGGGTTCGCCCCGCGCTAGTGTCATTGAAGGAGGGCGCAATGCCCCGGACCAACACCGCCGCCGTGCGGCACCGCCAAGCCGATCCCGAAATCGAACCGGAGCCGTTCAGTCCGAAACGGCACCCGCGCGCCGGCCTCAAGGCTGTGGACGCGCCGAAGCAGAATTTGGCGATCGAGGAAATTGCCGCCTTCGCCCATCTTCGTCCCTGCGATCACGTTGTCGTGCTCGGCAAGGAGAGCCTCGACCTTGCCCTCCGTCTGTGGCGGTCCGGCTTCACGAACGTCGGCTGTGCACCGCGCAATCTCGACAAGGTCGCCCACGGCGGCGCGGACGCGCTGATCATCGACCACCTTGCCTCGGGCGAGGATTTCGCCGCCGCGATCGCGCGCAACCGCAGCTTCGTGCGGCGCGGCGGGTGGATGCTGGTGCATGTGGCGCGCGCGGCCGGGCGCGGCGCGCTGCCGGCGTTGCGGGGCCTGCTCGCCACGGCCGGCTTTTCCGCCGGACCCGGGATCGTGGACAGTGCCGGCGTGTGGATCGCCGCCCGGCGCGAGGATGAGGCGCCGCAGCTCGCCTCGTAACTAGAACCCGGACGAAACCGCCGCCTTTCCGCAGCGACATGGGCCCGCAATCTTGAAGCGCGCAGGATCTCCCCCATATGGAGGCATGGTTCCTCGGAGCGCCGGTCAACGCCCATGATCTATATTGTCGCCGCCCTGCTTCCGCCGCTCGGCCTGCTGCTGAATGCGCAGCCCGTGTCGGCGATCGTCAATCTGGTGTTGATCGTGCCGTGCGTGCTGCTCGGCCTGATCTTTCCTTTGTTCTTTGCGATTCCTTCCGCCCATGCGGTGATCGCCGTGCACATGAAGCGGTCCGACCGGCGCCAGCGGGAAATCGTCGATGCGATCTCGCGCCATGGCGTTCCACCGGGCTGGGGCCGCTGATCGCCGCACGCGCTCAAACACTCGAAAAGGCGCCTCTTCGGGCGCCTTTTCACTGGCCGGAGAGGGCTCGAACCGCCAGTGCAGTAGCGGAGGCGCGGTTTTCCACGCCGATCTTGGCGTAAATCTGCTCCAGATGCTTGTTCACCGTGCGCGGGCTGAGGCCGAGGATCTGGGCGATGTCGCGATTGGCCTTGCCGCGCGCGATCCACACTAGAACCTGCGCCTCGCGCTGGGTGATGGAGAGCGCCCGCCGCAAGATTTCCTCGTCCCTGGCCGGCGCCTCCTCGATCACCCGCAGGAGGAATTCGCGCCCGCCGATCTGGCCCACATAGGCGAGCTTGAGCGTGCGCGGCGCATCCGCGAGGCGCGACAGGTCGATGCCGTCGCGCTGCGCTACATCCGAGGTCTGGCAGGCCTCAAGCCATTGGCGCACCGCATCGGGCAGCACGAAGCCTTCGCCGGGCTGGGCGGGGGCGATCTGCGCCATCAGGCGGGTCGCCTGCGGGGTGCTCCAGAGCACGCGCCCGTCGAGATTGGCGGCCAGCAGGAAGCGGCCGGCGGCATCAAGCGCCACCTGGGCGCCCTGGGTCTGGCGCGCATTGGCCAGATGCACCTTCATGCGGGCGATGATCTCGCTCGGCACGATGGGCTTGGTGACATAATCCACCCCGCCCGCCTCCAGCCCCTGGACGATATGCTCGGTCTCCGACAGGCCGGTCATGAAGATCACCGGCACATGGGCGAGGGCCTTGTTGGTCTTCAGCGCCCGGCAGGTCTCAAAGCCGGTCATGCCGGGCATGATGGCATCCATGAGGATGATGTCGGGGGTGATCTGCTCCACCAGGGCGAGGGCATTGGCGCCCTCCACCGCCACCAGCACGGTGATGCCCGCCTCCTCCAGCGCATCGGTGAGCAGGCTCAGGGTTTCCGGGCTATCGTCCACCACCAGGACGATGTCGCGACGCTTGGCGCTATGCATCATCGCTGCGCAGACCCTCCAGAACGGTCATGTAACGGTTGAGATCGAAGCTGCGGACGATGTCGCTCATCTGCGCGACAAATTCCGCGTGATCGGGGGATTCTTCGTTAAGCGCCTGGAGCTTGGCCTGGATGCCGCGCACATAGCCGATGCGGCCGAGCTTCAGCAATTCGTCGATATGGCGATTGGCGGGCGCGATGATCTCACCCGGCGGCGGTGCGGGCGCGGCGGGCGGATCGCCGTCATAGATCCAGTCGAGGGTCAGCAGGCCGCGCAAATGTTCCAGGAGATGACGCAGGTCCACCGGCTTGGCGATCTGCTGATCATGATGGCGCCCTTCCACCTCGGGCCGGCCGGTGTCGCCGGCATTGGCGGAAATCATGATGATGCGCGCGCCCGGCGCCACCTTGGCGCGCAGGCGGCGGGCGGCCTGCCATCCGTTCAGGCCCGGCATGGCGATATCCAGCAGGACCAGATCCGGCTGGATCTGCGCGGCCAGTTCCAGGCACGCGGCGCCGTCCGGCGCGGTGAAGACGACGAAGCCGAGCGGCCGCAGCAATTCGCACATCAGCTCGCGGTGGGCGGCATCATCGTCCGCCACCAGCACCGTGCGCGGTTCGCCGCGATAGCCGGTGATGCGGCGTTCGGCCGGGGCGGCGTCGTCCGGGGTCGAGACCTCCGACAGCAGCAGGCGCACGGCAAAGATCGAGCCGCCCTGCGGCCCGTTCTTCAGCACGATCTCGCCGCCCATAATTTCCGTGAGAAGCTTGGTGATGGTGAGCCCGAGGCCGATGCCCGCGGTATTGTAGGTGCCGGCGCGCCCGCCCCGCTCGAACGGCTCGAAGATGCGCGCGCGGTCCTCCTCCGCCACCCCGAGCCCGGTGTCCTCTACCTCGAATTCGGCCACCTGATTGCGGAACGAGACCCGCAGCGCGACATGGCCGGCGACGGTGAATTTGATGGCGTTGGAGAGCAGGTTGATGAGGATCTGCCGCAGCCGCTTTTCGTCCGTGAACACCAAAGGCGGAAGCCGCTCCGAGCGGGTGTGGCGAAAATCGATATCCTTCGCCTGCGCCTGCAAGCGGAACATGTCCACGATCTGATCCAGCAATTCGTGGATGCGGACCTTGTCCCGGTTGAGATGCAGGCGGCCGGCCTCGATCTTGGAAATATCCAGCAGCCCGTCGATCAGGCCGGACAGGTGCTCGGCGCTACGGCGGACCACGCGGATCGCATCGCGCCGGCCGGCGGGAATGGTGGTGTCGCGCTCCAGCAGCTGGGCATAGCCGAGGATGGCGTTCAGCGGCGTGCGCAATTCGTGGCTGATGCCCACCACATAGCGGCTTTTCGCGAGATTGGCGGCCTCCGCCACCTCTTTGGCGCGCTGAAGCTTGGCATCGGTACGCTTGTGGGCCTCGATCTCGCGCATGAGCAGGGTCGTCTGGCGCTGGCTCTCCTCCTGCGCCACGTTGCGGCTTTCCTGGGCCAGCACGAACAGCCAAGCCACCACCCCGACGACGATGATCAGGACGAAATAGACCGTCCACAGCGTGGTGCGGATCGCCTCCCCATAGGCGGGCGATTCAAATGTGGCGTGGAAATAGATGATGGCGAGGATCGCCGCGATGAGGGACGCCAGCGTCGCCAGGATCGCGATGTAGTGCCCGACGCGTGAATTCAGCCGCTTCACCGCCCAGCGCGGCAAGGTGGCGGCGAGGAAGGCGAGAATCTGGTCGGCGGCGCGCGCATCCTCCTTGCAGCGGTCGCGGCAGCGGGCATCGAGCGAACAGCAGAGCGAACAGATGGGCCCGGCATAGAGCGGGCACTGGGCCATGTCCTCATGCTCGAACTTGTGCTCGCACACGCAGCAGCGGATCGTGCCCTTGCCGCGCCATTGCACCTTGGGCTGGCGGGCGATGTAATAGCGCCCCTTGGTGGCGAGCGCGATCGCGGGCGCGGCCAGGAACGAGACCGCGAGCGCCACGAACGGCGCGAACGCCTGGAGCATGCGGCCGAACTGCCCCGAATAGGCCAGCACCGCCACCGCCGTGCCCAACGCCACCGAACCGACGCCCACCGGGTTGATGTCATAGAGATGGGCGCGCTTGAACTCGATGTTCGGCGGGGAAAGGCCGAGCGGCTTGTTCACCACGAGGTCCGACACCAGCGCCGCCACCCAGGCGATGGCGACGATGGCATAAAGCCCGAGGATCTCGTCCAGCGCCTTGTAGATGCCAAGTTCCATCAGCATCAGGGCGATGGCGACGTTGAATACCAGCCACACCACGCGGCCGGGATGGGAATGGGTGAGGCGGGAGAAGAAGTTCGACCAGGCGATCGAGCCCGCATAGGCATTCGTCACATTGATCTTGAGCTGGGAGATGATGACGAAAACGCCCGTGAAGGCGAGCGCCGCCTGTTGCGAGGGCAGCATCGAGCCGAAGGCGACGAGATACATCTGTGTCGGCTCGGCGGCATGGTCCGGGCTGACGCCGTGCTGAAGCGCCAGATAGGCGAGAAACGAGCCGATCATCATCTTCAACGCGCCGGGCACGATCCAACCCGGCCCAGCGGCCAGAAGGCTGGCCCACCAATTGAACCGATTACCGGGCTCCCGGCGCGGCAGGAAGCGCAGGAAGTCCACCTGTTCGCCGATCTGCGCCACCAAAGCGAACACCACCGTGGATGCCCCGCCGAACGCGAGCCATGAAAAGCTTCCATCCACCGGGCCGAGCCGCCCGGTGAAATCGGTCCAGGCGGCAAGATCCTCGTCGTGGGTGAAGGCGATATAAGCCAGCGGGATGATGTGCAGCGCCAGCCACACCGGCTGGGTCCACATCTGGAATCGGGAGATGAGCGTGATGCCGTGCGTGACCAGGGGTATCACCACCAAAGCGCTGATGATGTAGCCGAGCGCCAGCGGGATGCCGAAGCACATCTCCAGCGCCAGCGACATGATCGCCGCCTCGATGGCGAAGAACAGGAAGGTGAAGGAAGCATAGATCAGCGAGGTAAAGGTGGATCCGATATAGCCGAACCCGGCGCCGCGGGTGAGCAGGTCGATATCGACGCCGAATTTCGCGGCATAGAAGCAGATCGGGAAGCCAGCGGCGAAGATGATCGCGCTCACCACCAGGATCGCGGCAACCGCGTTGGTGAAGCCGAACGAGAGCGTGATCGCCCCGCCGATAGCCTCCAGCGCCAGGAAGGAGATGGCGCCGAGCGCGGTATTGGCGACGCGGAACGACGACCAGCGCCGCGCGCTCTTGGCGGTGAAGCGCAGGGCATAGTCTTCCAGGGTCTCGTTGACGACCCATTTGTTGTACTGGCGTCGAACCCGAACGATCCGCTGTTCCCCGGCCATATGTTCCCCGGCCCTTTTCAATCCCCTGCCGTCATGCCCGGCCCCCGTGCCGGGCATCCACGCCTCACCGCCTGGCTCGCCCGGCGTAACCGCCCCGGAGACGCCGCGTGGAGGAGGTGGACGCGCGCCCGCCATGACGAAGCGGAACGGCATCCCCAAGATAATTCATTATGTCACAGCCTATTTTCCCATGGGTGACTGAATTTATCGCGCTTTTTCCGGCCCTCTGACCAATCTCCAAGCATTATTCTCGCCCATCTGTCGGTCTGCTCAATATTCCCGGAACTCAAGCGGAAACGCCCGCAGCGCCTGCACGCTATAGGCGCGCGCCCGCGCGCGCGAATTAAAACGCATGCGGGAAAGCTCCCCACAAAACCGATGATACGGGTTTCCTCGCGGCACCATATACGTCAATCACCGTATTGCTGCGCCGCATCATTCCCGAAACCATGGAACCCAAGCAGGAGCCTGTTCGGCCCTGTCTTCGCTTCGTATTGCGCTGGAGGGGACCTTTATGTCGGGTGGCGATGATCGCAATAGCAAGATGAGCACAACGCGCCGGGATGTCTTGAAGGGCGCAGCGGCACTGCCTCTTGCTTCCCTTATTCCTGCAACGACATTGTTTTCCGGCGCCGCTTATGCCCAGGCGCCGGCGACATCAGCGGTGAATACCACCGGGCTCGCCGTGACCGATACGGAAGTCACGGTGGGCATCCTGCATTCCGTCACCGGCACCATGGCTATTTCCGAGACCGGCTCGGTCCAGGCGGAAAAGCTCGCAATCGACCAGATCAACGCGGCCGGCGGCATTCTTGGCCGCAAGATCAAATATATCCAGGAGGATGGCGCGAGCGACTGGCCGACCTTCGCCGAGAAGGCCAAGAAGCTGCTGGTGCAGGACAAGTGCGCCTCGGTGTTCGGCTGCTGGACCTCCGCCTCCCGCAAAGCGGTTCTGCCGGTGTTCGAGCAATATAACGGCATGCTCTATTATCCGACTTTCTATGAAGGACTCGAGCAGTCCAAGAACGTCATCTATACCGGGCAGGAAGCGACCCAGCAGATCATCGCCGGCCTCAATTGGGTGGTGAAGGAGCGTGGCGCGCAGACCTTCTATCTGCTCGGCTCCGACTATATCTGGCCGCGCACCTCCAACAAGATCGCCCGCAAGCATATCGAGAACTTCCTCAAGCTCAAGGTGGTGGGCGAGGAATATTTCCCGCTCGGGCATACGCAATTTAATTCGGCCATCAACAAGATCAAGCTCACCAAGCCCGACGTGATCTATGCCATCATCGTCGGCGGCTCCAACGTCGCCTTCTACAAACAGCTCAAGGCAGCGGGCATCGACCTTTCCAAGCAGACCCTGCTGACCATTTCGGTCACCGAGGACGAGATCCTGGGCATCGGCGGTGAAAATATCGCGGGCGCCTTCGCCTGCATGAAATACTTCCAATCGCTCGACAATCCCAACAACAAGGCGTTCGTCGAGGCATTCAAGAAGACCTACGGCGACAAGATCGTCATCGGCGACGTGACGCAGGCGGCTTATCTGGGCCCCTGGCTGTGGAAACTCACGGCGGAGAAGGCGGGCTCGTTCGACATCGACAAGATCGCCGCCGCTTCCCCGGGCGTTGCCTTCGACAAGGCGCCGGAAGGCTATGTCCGCATCCACGAAAATCACCATCTGTGGAGCAAGACCCGCGTCGGCAAGGCCCGCCCCGACGGCCAGTACGATGTCGTCTTCGAAACTGCCGAACTGGTCGAGCCGAACCCCTTCCCCAAGGGATACCAATGAGTTGAGGCTTTAACCTCTCCCCGAGGGGGAGAGGTCGACGCCGCAGGCGGCGGGTGAGGGGCTCGCGACTCTCCGGTGAGGTCGCAGCCCCTCACCCACCCCTTTCCCCTCGGGGAGAGGGGCAGGAAATCACCACGGGGGTGTTTTGATGCTGGGATATTCGCTCGGAGAGCTTGGCTCCATCTTCGCCATGCAGGCATTTGCGGGCCTGATCCTGTTTTCGGTCTTCGTGCTGATGTCGCTGGGGCTGGCCATCATCTTCGGCCAGATGGGCGTCATCAACATGGCGCACGGCGAATTCATGATCCTCGGCGCCTATATGACCTATCTGACGTCTCAGATATTTCAGACCTATCTGCCTGGCCTTTATCCCATCTACTTCTTCGTTGCCATGGTGATTGCCTTCCTGGCTTCCGGAGCGCTCGGCATGCTGGTGGAGTGGAGCATGATCCGCTTTCTCTACAAGCGCCCGCTCGACACGCTGCTCGCCACCTGGGGGCTGTCGCTCATCATGCAGCAGGCCTTCCGCTCCATCTTCGGCGCGCGCGAAGTGGGTGTCGAACTGCCCGATTGGATGATGGGCTCGCTCCCCGTCACCGACACCATCGACGTGCAGATCAACGGCCTGTTCGTCATGGGCCTCACCACGCTGATCGCC
The DNA here is from genome assembly GCF_043195105.2 of Roseixanthobacter finlandensis. Classification (NCBI taxonomy): domain Bacteria; kingdom Pseudomonadati; phylum Pseudomonadota; class Alphaproteobacteria; order Hyphomicrobiales; family Xanthobacteraceae; genus Roseixanthobacter; species Roseixanthobacter finlandensis. The sequence continues at coordinate 3,768,443 of NZ_CM195536.1, forward strand.
GGCGCGGTCTATCTGCTGATGTATCGCTCGCGCTGGGGGTTGCAGGTGCGCTCGGTGATGCAGAACCGCACCATGGCGGGGGCGGTGGGCATCAATACCGAGCGGGTGGACCGCACCACCTTCGGGCTCGGCTGCGGCATCGCCGGCATCGCGGGGAGCGCCTTCACCATGATCGGCTCGACCGGGCCCACGGCGGGCCAGCTCTATATTGTCGACACCTTCCTGGTGGTGGTGTTCGGCGGCGCCGCGAGCCTGCTCGGCACCATCGCTTCGGCCTTCACCATCTCCCAGGCCCAGTCGACCATGGAATTCTTCATGTCCGGCTCCATGGCCAAAGTGCTGACGCTGATGGTGGTCGTCGGAATCCTGATGGTGCGCCCCGAAGGCCTCTTCGTCCTCAAAGTCCGCCGCTGAGGAGCGCACACATGCAAAGCGAATCTTTCACCCTGCGCTCCAAGGACCTCGTCGGCGTTCTGATTCTGGCCGCCCTGCTGTTCGTGATCCTGCCGGCGATCCTCGACCCCTTCCGCCTCAACATGGTGGGCAAATATCTCACCTATGCCTTCGTCGCCGTGGGCCTGGTGCTGTGCTGGGGCAATGCCGGCATTCTCTCGCTGGGCCAGGGCGTGTTCTTCGGCCTCGGCGGCTATTGCATGGCCATGTATCTGAAGCTGGAATCCTCCAGCATCGAAGCAACCAAGATCCAGTCCACGCCTGGCATTCCGGACTTCATGGACTGGAACCAGATCACCGAGCTGCCCTTCTTCTGGGTGCCGTTCAAGTCGCTCGGCTTTTCGCTCGCGGCGGTGGTGCTGGTGCCGGCGATCCTGGCGCTGATCATCGCCTTCGCCCTGTTCAAACGGCGCGTGGGCGGCGTGTATTTCGCCATCATCACCCAGGCCATGGCGGCGATCGTGACGATCCTCATCGTCGGCCAGCAGGGCTATACCGGCGGCATCAACGGCATCACCGATCTGCGCACCCTGCACGGCTGGGACATCCGCACAGACGGCGCGAAGACCATCCTCTACTTCGTCAACGGCGGGCTGCTGATCGGCTGCATCCTGCTGTGCCAGTTCATCCGCCGCTCGAAGCTCGGCCGCATCCTCGTCGCCATGCGGGACAAGGAGGACCGGGTCCGCTTCTCCGGTTACGATGTGGCCAGCTACAAGATCTTCGTGTTCTGCTTCGCGGCCGCGCTCGCGGGGGTCGGCGGGGCCATGTTTACCTTGCAGGTGGGCTTCATGTCGCCCTCCTTCGTGGGCATCGTGCCCTCCATCGAGATGGTCATCTATGCGGCGGTGGGCGGGCGGCTTTCCCTGCTCGGCGCGGTCTATGGCACGCTGCTCGTAAACTGGGCCAAGACCTCGTTCTCCGAAAGCTTTCCCGAACTCTGGCTGTTCGGCCTCGGCGGCCTGTTCATCGCCGTGGTGCTGCTGTTCCCGAACGGCCTCGCCGGCCTCTATCGCACCTATGTGGAGCCGCACATCGACGCCCTATTCGCCCGCAAGCGCAGCCCGGGTGCCGATGCCGCGCCCGGCACCGCCCCGACCCTGGCCGAGTGAGGAGCAAGACCCATGAACGCCACGCCCATCACCGACCAGATGGCCCCCGACTTCCTCCTCGCCGTGGAAGGGCTCACCGTCTCCTTCGACGGCTTCAAGGCGGTGGACGACCTCTCTTTCTATGTCGATGAAAACGAGATCCGCGTCATCATCGGCCCCAACGGCGCCGGCAAGACCACGGTGCTGGATCTGATCTGCGGGCGCACCAAGGCGACCTCGGGCTCGGTAAAGTTCAAGAGCACGGAGCTCACCAAGCTGAAGGAATATGAGATCGTCCGCAAAGGGGTGGGGCGCAAGTTCCAGAACCCTTCGATCTATGATGACCTGACCGTATTCGAGAACCTGGAAATCTCCTTCCCGCGCGGACGCGGCGTGCTGGGCGCGCTCGCTTTCAAACGCGACGCCGAGGTGCGCGAGCGGGTGCAGCACGTGGCGGAGACCATCTTTCTCGCCGATCAGCTTCACCGCAAGGCCGAGTTCCTCAGCCATGGGCAGAAGCAATGGCTGGAGATCGGCATGCTGCTGATCCAGGACCCGGAACTGCTGATGCTCGACGAGCCGGTGGCGGGCATGAGCGTCGCCGAGCGCAAGAAGACCGCCGAACTGCTCAACACCATCATCAAGGACCGCTCGGTGATCGTGATCGAGCACGACATGAAGTTCGTCGAGGACATCGCTCACAAGGTCACAGTCCTGCACCAGGGAAAGATCCTCTCCGAAGGATCCATGGCCAAGGTGAAGGCCGATCCGAAGGTGATCGAAGTCTATCTCGGCCATTGAGAGGGCGAAAAATGCTCGACGTTTCCAATCTCGTCGTCTCCTACGGGCAGAGCGAGGTCCTGCACGGCCTGAATTTCACCGTCGCGCCCAATGAGATCGTGGCCATCATGGGCCGCAACGGCATGGGCAAGACCACGCTGATGAAATCGCTCATGGGCGTGGTGCCGACCCGGTCCGGGAAGGTTTCCATCGGCCAAAGCGAGATCACCGCACTCAAAAGCTATGAGCGGGTGGCGAAAGGCGTCGCCTATGTGCCGCAGGGCCGCATGATCTTCTCCGCCATGACGGTGGAGGAGAATATCGAGACCGGCCTCGTTTGCTCCGGCGCCAGCAAGGTGCCCGGCGATATCTACGAATTGTTTCCGGTGCTTCTGGACATGAAGCACCGGCGCGGCGGCAATCTGTCCGGCGGCCAACAGCAGCAATTGGCCATCGCCCGTGCGCTCGCCACCAAGCCCAAAGTGCTGCTGCTGGACGAGCCGACGGAGGGCATCCAGCCCTCCATCATCCGCGAGATGGCGCGCACGCTGAAGCGCATCCGCGATGAGAAAGGCCTTTCCATCGTGGTGTCCGAGCAGGTGCTCTCCTTCGCCCTCGACATCGCCGACCGGGTGCTGGTGCTGGAGAACGGCGCCATCGTCCACGAGGACCTGCGGGCCGACATCGACGAGGCCAAGGTCGCCAAATTCCTTTCGGTGTGAGGCGCGCGCCTCGCCCCTTTCCCTTCGCCCAAAATTCTCCTTTTCGCCCAAGAGACTCAAGCAAGCTGGGAGCTGTCCATGGCCGATACTTTGATTAAGGTCGATCTCAACCAGTCCGCCTATGACAATGACATGGTGCACAATCGCTGGCACCCCGACATTCCCATGGTAGCCTGGGTGAAGCCCGGCGACGATTTCATCGTCGAGACCTATGACTGGACCGGCGGCTTCATCCAGAACAACGACAGCGCCGACGATGTGCGCGATATCGACCTGTCGATCGTGCATTTCCTCTCCGGCCCGATCGGGGTGAAGGGGGCCGAGCCGGGCGACCTGCTGGTGGTGGACCTGCTGGATATCGGCGCCATGCCGAGCAGCCAATGGGGCTTCAACGGCTTCTTCTCCAAGACCAATGGCGGCGGCTTCCTCACCGAACATTTCCCCTCGGCGCAGAAATCCATCTGGGATTTCAAAGGCATGTTCACCTCGTCCCGGCATATTCCGGGAGTGAATTTCGCCGGCCTCATCCATCCTGGCCTGATCGGCTGCCTGCCTGATCCGAAGCTCCTGGAGACCTGGAACAAGCGCGAGGTGGATTTCATCGCCACCAACCCGACCCGCGTGCCCCCGCTCGCCAATCCGCCGTTCGGCCCCACCGCGCACATGGGCCGGCTCACCGGCGAGGCGAAGGCCAAGGCGGCGGCCGAAGGCGCGCGCACGGTTCCGCCGCGCGAGCATGGCGGCAATTGCGACATCAAGGACCTCTCGCGCGGCTCGAAGATCTATTTCCCGGTCTATGTGGATGGCGGCGGCCTCTCCATGGGCGACCTGCATTTCTCCCAGGGCGACGGCGAGATCACCTTCTGCGGCGCCATCGAAATGGCCGGCTGGGTGCATCTGAAGGTGGACGTGCTCAAGGGCGGCATGGCGAAATACGGGATCAAGAATCCCATCTTCAAGCCCTCGCCCATCACCCCCAATTACAAGGATTATCTGATCTTCGAAGGCATTTCGGTGGATGAGGATGGCGCCCAGCATTATCTCGATGTGCATGTCGCCTATCGTCAGGCCTGCCTCAACGCCATCGAATACCTGAAGAAATTCGGATATTCCGGCGCCCAGGCCTATTCCATCCTCGGCACGGCGCCGGTGCAGGGGCATATTTCCGGCGTCGTGGATATTCCCAACGCCTGCGCCACGCTCTGGCTGCCCACCGAAATCTTCGATTTCGACATCAATCCCACCTCCGCGGGGCCAACCAAATTCCTCGACGGCTCCATCGACATGCCGCTTTCGCCCGATTTGTGAGCGCCGTCCGGGCCGGGGCGATGTCCCCGGCCCTCCCTTCTCGGAGAGAGCTTATGCCGGTCTATGATTATATGTGCGACGCCTGCGGCCCCTTCACAAAGATCCGGCCCATGAGCGAATACAACCACCCGCAGGAGTGCCCGGAATGCGCGGCCTCTTCGCCCCGCGCCATCCTCAGCGCGCCGCGCCTCGCCACGATGGATGCCGGCCGCCGCACCGCGCTTTCCACCAATGAACGCAGCGCAAACGCGCCGATGAGCGTCGGCCAGTTCGCGGCGACGCAGGCTTCAGCCAAGCACGGCCCCGGCTGCGGCTGCTGTTCGGGCAAGATGAAGAGCCGCACCAGGACCGCGCAGAACGGCGCCAAGAGCTTCCCCTCGGCCCGCCCCTGGATGATCAGCCATTAGGCCGGCGCAGAACGATAAACCTCAATCGGCGGATTGCCCGATGGGGGCATAGCCCTCCTCGCCCGGCAGCGGATCGGCCTTGCCGCGAAAACCGGTCGCCAGAACATAGAGTTCCGCCGAATCCGCGCGGCTCGCGGCGGGCTTGAGGTGCTTCACGGAGGTGAAATCCCGCTTGAGGTCCGCCAATAGCACGCCTTCGGTGCCGCCCTGGATCACTTTGGCCAGAAACGTGCCACCGGGCGCGAGCACCTGCCGGGCGAATTCCACCGCCAGTTCGACCAGGGCGACGATCTTGATATGGTCGGTCTTCTTGTGCCCGGTGGCGTTGGCGGCCATGTCGGACATGACGATATCCGCCCGCCCGTCCAGCAATTCCAGCAATCGCGCTGGCGCTTTCTCGTCCAGGAAATCCAGCTGCTCGAAGATGACGCCGGTCACCGGCTCCATCTCCAGCAAATCGATGGCGACGATCTTGCCGCGGCCCTCCTCCAGGCCGATCTTCTTGGCCGCCACCTGGCTCCAGCCGCCGGGGGCAGCACCGAGATCGACGATGCGCATGCCTTTTTTCAGCAGATACGCCTTTTCGTCCATCTCGATCAGCTTGTAGGCCGCGCGCGAGCGATAGCCCTCCCGCCTGGCGCGGGCGACATAGGGGTCGTTGAGCTGCCGTTGCAGCCATTTCTGCGAGGAGGTGGTGCGGCTGCGGGCGTTTTTCACGCGCACTTTCAGCGGCCGCCCATCCGGGCCCCGGGTTGGATTGGTCACGCGATGCTCCTATTGGGACCGATGGCGACGCCAGGCCCCGTCCGCCCGCATCAACTGCACCAGCATGCCTTCGCGCAAGCCCCGATCGGCGACGCGCAGCCGATCCGTGGGAAAAGCCTCCCGCACGGCTTCCATGATGGCGCAGCCGGCGAGCACCAGATCCGCCCGCTGCGCACCGATGCAGGGGTTGGAAACCCGTTCCTCGAACGACATGCCCACGAGCCGGTCCACCACCTCATTGATGTCGCGAGCGTGGAGCCAGGCGCCGTCCACGCGCGCGCGATCATAGCGCTCAAGCCCGAGATGGATGCCGGCGACCGTCGTCACGGTGCCCGACGTGCCGAGCAAATGGATGCGCCCCGGTGGGCGAACACCCCAACTCTGGCGCACGCCCTCCAGCATATCAAGGACTTCGTCCACCATCTTGAGGAACAGTTCGCGCGAAACCTTGACCCCGCCATGGCGCTCGGCCAGGGAAACCACGCCCACCGGCATGGAGGCCCAGGAGCGGATGCGGGCGCGCGGCGGTCCGTCATCCCCCGCTGCGCGGCGGCCGAGCCAGACCACTTCGGTGGAGCCGCCGCCGATATCGAACAGAATGGCACCGTCGCAAGAGGGGTCCACCAGCGGGGCGCAGCCGGAGGCGGCAAGGCCGGCTTCCGTGCGGCGGTCCACCACTTCCAGCACGAGGCCGGTGCGGCGCTCCACCTCGGCGCAGAAGTCGGCACCATTCTCGGCCGCCCGGCAGGCTTCGGTCGCGATGATGCGGGCGCGGGAGACGCCGCGCGCGGCGATCTTTCCGGCGCACACTTCCAGCGCCGCGATGGCGCGCCCCATGGCCGGCGCGCCGAGGCGCCCACTGCCCGAGAGCCCTTCGCCCAGGCGCACGATGCGGGAGAATGCATCCACCACGCGGAAATTGCGGGCGGTGGGACGGGCGATCAACAGGCGGCAATTATTAGTGCCGAGATCCAGCGCCGCATAGATGCGATCGCAGGAGGGCACGGCCTGCTGGCCCTCCCCCGCATGGGCATGGGAGGATGCGGGATCGGCCACCGCCGGGCCGCGCGGGTCCTCGCTTTCCTCGGTGCCGCAGGCATCGTCGGCGCGCGCGGGCCCACGGCTGCCGGCGCTTCTCGGCTCCGCCGGGCGCTGATCCGACGCCTGACCCCGGATCGCCGAGACGGGGCCGCAGGCCGCGGCTTCATCGCGCCAACCCAAGGCCTGTGGTGGAAAAGTCTGTGCCGGAAAATCTTGTGCAGGAACGGTTTGCGCCCGATAGGCCGGCGCTGAATATGTACTCGCGCCTTCGGCGCAGGGCGCGGCGCACGGGTCCGCCTGCGGGCTTGGATCAAGCACCGCCTCTTCCGCCACATCCCCGCCAAAGGCGGTGCGGATCGAAGGAAAGCAAGGCTCGACCTCACTCTCCTGGCAAGAGCGCTCCGGGTCCCGATCGGACCCGTGCGTCTCGTCCCTCATCTCAAACCCCTCGCCGCCCTGTGCCCGTGCCGGTTTTCAGCTTCGTGCGCCTGCGGTCAAAATGTCGCTTCGACACGAAGTGTAACACCGGGTGAGGAAGGCGCAATGCGCCTGCCCTCCTGCGGCGGGAGAAAGCCGGGCCGCGCCCTATTCGGCGGCGCGGCGACCGGAGAGGTCGAGCGTCAGGCCGGTGGCCAGCGCATCCGCCCGGAACGCCTTGACGGCATCGAGGGACAATTCGTCGGCGGTCCGGCTGCCGAGCGCGGGCAGTTTCTTCAGCACGTCGGCCGGGGCGGTGATGATCTGGCAGCCGAGACGGTCGGCCTCGATCACGTTCCACACCTCGCGGGTGGAGGCCCAGATGACTTCCACGTTCGGCGTGGCGCGGGACAATTCCACCGCTTTCGAGATGGCGGGCACATAGTCGATGCCGAGATCCGCGAGGCGGCCGGCGAATACGGAGATGATGGAGGGCGCCCCGCCCGCCAGCGCCGCGACGCCCAATTCCACCTGCGGCACGGCGAAGATGGCGGTGAGGTTCACCTTCACCCCGTCCTGCACCAGGTCGCGCACCATGTCATACAGGGTCTCGCCGCGGGTGGTGGAGACCGGAAGTTTCACGTGCACATGCGCGCCCCAGGTGGCGATGACGCGAGCCTGGGCACGGATTTCGTCGATCTCGTCGGAGAACACTTCAAAGGAAATATGCCGGTCGGGCACGGCTTCGACGAGGTCGCGGGCATAGGCCTCGTAGTCGGAAACGCCGGCCTTGCGCAGCAGGGAGGGATTGGTGGTGAAACCGGCGATATGGGCCTGCTTCGCCATCTCGACGATCTGCGCCTTGTCGGCACCGTCAGTGAACAGCTTCACCTTGAGATCAGCAAGCGTCACGGCCATGGCTTCTTCTCCCGTCGCGTTTTGCGGCATCCTATAGCGCGCGGATGGGGCCGCGTCACTGAAGAAGGCGAGCCCGATCCCAGCGCGGGCGCATGCTTTTTTCGAACCGCAACGGGGCTTGCCAGGCCGCGCGCCCGGGAAAATGTTTCACGTGAAACAATGGCTTAGCGCGGACGAAGAGTGGTTTCGTGGGGCTTGGCGGCGGCTTTTCGGGCGATGACACCGCCTATTCGGGCGAATGTTCGCGCAAGATGAATCCGCCGCCCGAATTTCCGCCGCGCCGGCTCGGGGCGAAAGCCGCCCTCAAGGCTTCGGCGACAGCGGCGCCGCCATGAGGCCGAGCCGGGTCGCGCCGGGGGGAAGTGCGCGCGCCGCCGGCAGGGCTATGAGGCTGTCCGCGCCCGCACGCGCCAGCACCGTCCCACCCGCTGGCGGGGTGCCGGACAGGCGCACCAGCATGAGGTCCGCGCCGGACGGATCGGCTTCCGTGCGGGTGAGGATCAGCGCCTCCGGAGGCGCATCCGCCCCGCGCAGCAGCGGCGCGCCGGCGACGATGCGCAGGCCCTGCGGCACATCCAGCCACCAGGACCCGCCGGCCGGCAGGACGGCGGCATCGGCCTGCCCCGCCACCAAGGCGTCCAGCGCTTCAGCGGGCTGGGCGAAGCGCGATTGGGGAATGGCGGCGCCGAAAAAGGATTGGGCGAGGCCCGCCTGGTCCGCATCCCCGGCCACGGCCACCCGGAAATCAGGCTTTTGCTGGAGAATCGAGCCGGCGATGATGGCGGTCCACACCTGCACCAATGTCTGCGCCGTCTGGGTCTGGGCCGTCTGCGGCCCGGCATTGCGCTCCACCAGGCGGCGCAGCAAGGCGGCCTGGCGTCCGGGCCGGAACACCGGGCCGCCGCTCGTGGCCTTGCCGGCGCCCACTTCCGCGACAAGGACCGCCCGCGCATTGAGCAGGGCCAGCACTTCGCCGTCCACCCGGTCGATCTCCGCGCGCAGGACTTCGAGAGGACGCGGCGCGGGCGCGCCCTGCGCCCTGGCGCCGTTGATTGCGGTCAGAGAAAAACACGCAATCAAAACAATGAGATAATGCGCACGCATGACTGCCGATCCCGCTCCGCGCCGCACCGGCGCTAACCTTTCATTGACCAAGCCACAGGATCGGCCGGCCGGGCAAGTCGCAATGCCCCGGCTGGAAAGAGTCCGGAAACCCCCATGCCGCATCGTGCGGGGGTGCCTGTGGGGCAGGGACACGCGGGCAAAGGCATGCGGCGCGAAGAGGGTGCGATGGTTTCTGCGGATCTGGTGCAGCGGATGGCGAAGAAGGCTCACGCGGCCGCGCGGGCCCGCTATCCCTTGCTCGAACCGTGGGATCGCCTCTCCCCCGAGCGCCGCGCCTATCAATCCCGCCTCATGAGCCAGGCGCTCTCGGCGCTGACCGCGCGCGACCTGCTCGATCTTCTGGATGCGGTGCCCGAGGTGATCGCCCTGCCCGCCGAGCCGAGCCCGTTCGCGCTCGCCGAATTGCAGGAAGCCGCGATCGGCGACAATGGTACGGTCAGCGATGCGCGACGCCGCTATCGCTCGCTTCTGGCCATCGCCGCGCGGCCGCTGCGGCTGCGGCGCGCCGGCCAGCCCAATTCCTAGGACCGATCGAGCTTCATAGCTTGACGCCGTTGCGGGAAACATCGTCATGCACGGGCTCGTCCCGTGCATCCACGCGGCACCGCTGGCACCGGCTTTTCAAGGCCAAGTGGGCGACCCGGCGTAGATGGCCGGGACGAGCCCGGCCATGACAGCGGGTCGATGAAAGACAATCGCGCGCACCGCCCGTCAGGCGCCTCGACGATAAACCAAGGCCATGAACGTCGATCCGGCCTTGAGCGCGGGCGCCCGCCCCCTCAGCCGTCCCATTCCTGCCTTGCCACGAGCCGGGCCTTCAGACATGCCAGCCCGCCGATCATGCCATAGCCGCCGACACTGCCCGCATAGGCATAGGTCACATTATGATCCTTGTGCAGGAAGGTCCCGGCAAGCCCGACCAGTTCGCCGGCGCGGGCGGCCTCCAGCAGGCGCTCCAGCTCCGCGACCACGGTGGGGTTCGGCGTCGACGCGGCGGGCGGCAAGGCTGTTCCGCGCAGGCTGATGACTTTCTCGGACATGGCCGGTCTCCTCGTTCCACGCCGAAACAAGCAAGGGCCGTGCCGAAAAAAAAGGGCGACCCGAGGGGCCGCCCTTTGTTTTTGCAGAAAGCGAGTCCTTTCACCGTTCGTCATGGCCGGGCCTGTCCCGGCCATCCACGCCGGGCCGCCTGCGCCGGCCTGGAAAAGCTGGAGCTAGCGGGGCCGCGTGGATGCACGGGACAAGCCCGTGCATGACGATGTTCTGCTGCAAGGGCGTCAAGCCATGAATGCCGATCGGCCTAAGCCCGTGCCTGGCGGCGGCGCCTCAGGGGCGTCATGCCCCTGAGGACGGCAGTCTCAGCGCTTGACGGTACCGGGCACGCTGGACTGGGTCCCGCTGGCCTGAGCGCCGCCAGCCTGCGACACGGTGGTTTGGAGGGGCGAGCTTGAGCCCGCGCCCTGCGCAGCATTGCCCTGGCCGAGGCCGGAAGAGACATCGCGCACCCGCAGATTGTTCTGCACGTGGCGGACGCCGGAAACCTGCTCCGCCACATCCTCCGCGCGGCGCCGCTGGGCGCGGTCGGAAACGGTGCCGGTCAAGGTCACCTCCCCGCCGCTGGCATTCACCTCGATTTCGGAGGCATCCACCTGCCAGTCGTCGGTCAGGCGGTCGCTCACATCCTCGCGGACACGATCGTCCGAGCGGCTGTAATTCTTGGGGCCACGGCCGCGAAACTGATCCTCGCGGCGGCGCCGCTCGGCACCCTCGTCGCCGAACCAGGACGACACCTCGTCGCTCGCCCGGTCCCAGAGGCCGCGGTCCTGGTCGCGCCCTTCGCCGCCATAATAGCCCTCGCGACCATAATAGCCGTCGCGACCATAGCCGCCGCGCCCGGTCTGCTGGGGTCCGGATAGGCCCCATTCCTCGCGTCCCCAGTCCGGCCGGCGGGCCTGCCGGTCGCGGGAGAAGCGATAGGGATCATCGTCGCGCGCATGGCCATAGGAGAATTCCGAGCGGGGATAGGTGCCGCCGCCGAAATAATGTGTCTCGCGCGCTTCCGGGCCGCGCGTGTCGTGACCGCGCGTGTCGTGCCTGCGCGAATCCTGCCCGCGCATATCCTGCCCACGCCCGGCGCCGTAATCCTCATACGGGCCGCGCCCGTAATCGCGGTTCGGGCCGTTGCCATAATCCTGGTAGCGCCCCTGCTCGCGGGCGCCGGACGGGTCGCGCCAGCCGGGGCGGTTGCCATAGCTGGATTCGGACGAGAAATAGCGCTCGCCGCCGCGTCCATGATCGTCGCGATAGCCCTGGTCCCGGCCGCGGGCATAGGCCTCGCGATCATTGCCGCCGCGCGGGCCGCTGCGGAAGCTGTCCTCGTTGCGCCAATCGGACCCGGACCGATCGTCGTTGCGGTAGCGGTCGTCCTCGGTGCGCCAATTCTGAGGCATGCATTCCTCCTGCTGTGGATTTTTCCCCTCGCAGAAAAAACCGCGCCCGCACCAAGAGGTTCCGGTCAACAACGCCAGCATTGCTCAAATGAAATGCAATTGCCTCGAGTTCTTGCACGCCCTGTGAAAGGCAAGCACGAGCGCGGCCGATAGTCCCGGCCGCGCTTCATCGCGCCGCATCACACCATCGCCGGCCGCGCGACCTGGTGGCCGACCTCGAACAGGCGCCGATAGCGCTCGATTTCGGCCGGCGGCCCCATGGCCTTGGTGGGATTGTCGGAGAGCTTCACCGCCGGAAGGCCGTTGGCCGAGATCACCTTGCAGACGATGGAGATGGGATCGAGCGCGCCGTTCGGGGCAAGGCCGCGGAAATCATTGGTCAGCAGCGTGCCCCAGCCGAAGCCGAGGCGCATGCGGCCGGTGAAGCGGGCATGGATGCGCGCCACCTCGTCCACGTCCAGCCCGTCGGAGAAGATGGCGAGCTTCTCGCGCGGGTCCTGGCCGCGCGATTTCCACCAGGCGATCACCTCCTCGCCGCCCTCGATAGGATCCTTGCTGTCGATGCGGATGCCGGTCCAGGCGGTCAGCCAATCGGGGGCGTGGGCCAGGAAGCCGGACGTGCCATAGGTATCTGGCAGCATGATGCGCAGATTGCCTTCGTAATCCTCCTGCCAGTCCGCCAGCACCTGATACGGCGCGCGCAGCAATTCCGCGTCGGTGCGGGCGAGGGCGGAATAGACCATCGGCAATTCGTGCGCATTGGTGCCGGTGGCCTCCACCTCGCGCCGCATGGCGATCAGGCAATTGGAGGTGCCGAGGAAGGTCTCGCCCAGTCCCTCCATGAGCGCTTGCACGCACCAATCCTGCCAGAGATAGCCATGGCGGCGGCGGGTGCCGAAATCGGCGACATTCACCGGGCCGAGCGCCTTGATGGCCTCGATCTTCTCCCACACCCGCGTCATGGCGCGGGCATAAAGGATCTGCAGTTCGAACTTGCCGAGATCCTTCAGCACCGCGCGCGAGCGCAGCTCGTTGATGATGGCGAGCGCCGGGATCTCCCACATGGTGGTCTCGACCCACGGTCCCTCGAACACCAGCTCATATTGCCCGTCCCACTTCTCCAGGTGGTAGGCGGGGAAGCGGAAGCCCTCCAGCCAGGCCACGTAATCGGGCGAGAACATCTGCCGCTTGCCGTAGAACATGTTGCCGCGCAGCCACGTGGACTCGCCGCGTGTCAGGCTCAGCGAGCGGACATGATCCAATTGCTCGCGCAAGGCGCCGATGTCGATGATATCGCCGAGCCGCACCCGGCTGGTGCGGTTGTGGATGCCGAAGGTGACCTTCACATCCCGGTGCCGGCGAAAAATCGTCTGCCCCATCAGCAGTTTATAAAAGTCCGTATCGAGCACCGAGCGGACGATGGGGTCGATTTTCCAAGTATGATTGTAGACGCGCGTGGCTATGTCGGTCATGGGAATCCCGAGGCGGCGGATGACTGCTATACCACCACGCCGAAGCTGTACATCCACTTTGCCTTATTTGGATGCCACTTATCGGCTGGATCGGCCGCATTCATCACATTCTGGATTGAATGGCACCTGTTGGGACCGTGGAATTCATGCTAAGACGCAAATATAAAGTGGCCAAACTCAAAAATGGTTGTGCCGCACACGAAACAAGTACTTTTGCGATTATTTCATCGCGAGACTTGTATAATCCTGCACATATCTGGGGGTACATTTGAGCGAGGCGCTTTGCGGCGAGGTCATGGGCGGAGATCGGGCAAAAGCATTGGATGCCGTGAGGCAGCTTCTCGGCCTCTCCAACTGCACGATCACCGAAACTTATGACCATTACCTGGCCTCCGCGCGCAAGATCTTCGGCATGGATGTCGCGATCATCGCCTCGGTGAAGGACGGCACGTTCACGCCCTTGCGGATGCTGTCCTCCCGGCCGCTGCCGATCCAAGCGGGGCGGGCCCTTGCCCTTGAAACCACGTTCTCGGTGGAGGCGATCCGCACCGGGCATGCCATCTCCTGCCCGCACGTGGCCCACGACCCGGTTTTGCGCCTTCATCCGATCTATACCGACACCAAGCTCGAATCCTACATGGGCGCGCCGATCAGGATCGGCGAAGAGATCATCGGCACATTCAGCCTGCTGGACCCCGCGCCGCGCGATTATCCCTTCGCCCCGGAATCCATGGCCCTGCTTGAACTGCTGGCGGAAACCCTCGGCCGCGCGATCGAGCGCGACCGGCTGGAAGCCGAGCGCCGGGAGGCGGACAAGGAGCGCACGGCCGCCATCGCCTTTTTCCAGACCGCCTTCGCCAATGCCCCCATCGGCATCACCCTGGTGGACCTAGACGGCAAGTTCCTGCGCGCCAACCCGGCGGCGTGCCGCCTGTTCGGCTATTCGGAAGAAGAATTGCAGGCGCGGGACTTCCAGTCCCTGACATATCCCGACGATTTGAGCCTGGATCTGGAGCATCTGGCGAAGATGAAAGCCGGGCTCATATCCGAATACGAGATGGATAAGCGCTATGTGCGTCCGGACGGGACCATCGTCTGGGCGCAGCTGAATGTCGCCCTGGTACGCAACGAGGACGGCTCGCCGCGCTGCTTCATTTCGCAGATCCATGACATCACCGCAGAGCGCACTATGATCCAGGAGCTCGACCATAAGCGCACGCAGCTGGAAGAGGCCAATCAGAAGCTCACTCAGCTCGCCTCGCTGGACCCGCTGACCGGCACGCTGAACCGCCGCGCGCTGCGCCAGCGGCTCGACCAGGAAATGGCGCGCGCCAATGCCGAGGGCACGCCGCTCGCCTTCATCATGGTCGATGTGGACGATTTCAAGCCCTATAACGACCGCTACGGCCATCTGGCGGGCGATGTCGCCCTGAAGGAAGTGGCGCAATGCATGCGGGCCGCCTCGCGGGCGGATGACGCGGTCTGCCGGTTCGGCGGCGAGGAATTCCTGTTGCTGCTGCCCCAGACCCCCCAGGCCGAAGCCAGGAAAGTGGCCGAGCGCGTGCGCGAATCCATCGCCACCAGCACCGCTTTGCCCGAGCGCGTCACGGTGAGCGCGGGCGTCCACGTCTATACGCCCTCGGAAAAGGGCCTGCCCATCGACCGACTCATCGCCCAGGCCGACGCGGCGCTTTATGAAGCCAAGCGCAACGGCAAGAACCGCGTCGAAATGATGTGAGCGCGCCGGGCGCGCTTGCCGGGCGCCCCGTCGCGTTCAGCCAGCTTCAGGGCTCAACCCACTTGCCCTCACACGGCCTGCGCGATCATGCAGGGCCGGCCATCGACGCCGGATGTCCACAGCTCCAGCCCCTCGGCGCCTTCGGCGGCATTGAGGCGCATGGGCGGGCCGTCGAAGATCGGCCGCACGCTGCGGAACGAGAAGTGCTTCAGCGGCCGCCCCAGCAGGCGCGCGGCGAATTCCACCAGCAAGGTCGCCTGCAACGGGCCGTGCACGACGAGGCCGGGATAGCCCTCTTCCTGTTGGCAATAGGTGCGGTCGTAATGGATGCGGTGGCCGTTGAAAGTGACGGCGGAATAGCGGAACAGCAGCACCGGCGAGGTGTCCACCTCCTCCTGCCAGGTGGCGGCCGGCGGCGGCTCGCTCTTGCCCACCCCGCCCGCCGGCGCATCCACGCCGCGATAGACAATGTCCTGCCGCTCGGCGATGGCAAGGCCCCGCGGCGTATAGATATTGTGCGCGACGGTGACGAAGCAGAGCGTGCCCGTGCGCCCTTCCTTCACCACCACATCCTCGATGCGCGACAGGCGCCGGGCCTCGTCGCCCACCCGCAGCGCATCGTGGAATGCGAGCGCCCCGCCGGCCCACATGCGGCGCGGCAGCGGAACCGGAGGCAGGAACCCGCCGCGCGCGGGATGCCCGTCCGGCCCCAGGCGGTCCATCTCCACCGTTATCGGCGAGAGGCACCAATGGGCGGTCAGCGTCGCCTCCTCGCCGGGCGCCGGGTCGCCGGGATCGCGGTTCAGCGTGGCGCGCATCTCGCGCACCGCGCGGGCGGTCACGAGGTCGCTCACCTCGTTGGTGCGGCCGATCCAGCCGCGCAGGGTTTCAACGTCCAGGGGCTCGCTCATGTCGACCTCAATAGGAGCGCGGCAGGCCGAGCACATGCTCGGCAATATAGCTCAGGATGAGATTGGTGGAGATCGGCGCCACCTGATACAGGCGGGTCTCGCGGAACTTGCGCTCCACGTCGTATTCCTCGGCAAATCCGAAGCCGCCATGGGTCTGCACGCAAGCTTCCGCCGCCGCCCAGGAGGCATCCGCCGCCAGCATCTTGGCCATATTGGCCTGCTCGCCGCAGTCAAGGCCGGCCTCGAAGCGCTCGGCCGCCTTGTGCACCATCAATTCCGCCGCGCGCATCTGGGCATAGGCCTTGGCGATGGGAAACTGGATGCCCTGGTTCTGGCCGATGGGCCGGCCGAACACCACCCGCTCCTTGGCATAGGCGGTGGCCTTCTCGATGAACCATTTGGCGTCGCCCACGCATTCCGAGCCGATCAGGATGCGCTCGGCATTCATGCCGGAAAGAATATAGCGGAAGCCCTTGCCCTCCTCGCCGATGAGGTTTTCGGCGGGAATGCGCACATTGTCGAAGAACACTTCGGTGGTGGAATGGTTCATCATGGCCCGGATCGGGCGGATGGTGAGGCCGGCATTGCGGGCTTCCCGCATATCCAGGATGAACACCGAGAGGCCGTCGGTGCGCTTCTTCACCTGGTCTTTCGGCGTGGTGCGCGCGAGCAGCAGCATCAAATCGGAATATTCCGCCCGCGAGGTCCACACCTTCTGCCCGTTGACCACATAATGGTCGCCGCGCTTTTCCGCGAAGGTCTTGATGGAGGAGGTATCGGTGCCCGAGGTCGGCTCGGTCACGCCGAACGCCTGGAGGCGCAGTTCGCCGGAGGCGATCTTGGGCAGATAGGCCTGTTTCTGCGCTTCGTTGCCGTGCCGCAGCAGGGCGCCCATGATGTACATCTGGGCATGGCAGGCGCCCCCGTTGCACCCTGCCCGCTGCACTTCCTCCAGAATGGCGGCTGCGGCGGACAGGGGCAGGCCGGCTCCGCCATAGGCTTCCGGTATCAGGGCGGACAGGAAGCCCGACTGAGTCAGCGCAGCCACGAACTCGGACGGATAGGCCGCCTCGCGGTCAAGGCGCCGCCAATATTCGCCCGGAAAGCCTGCGCAGAGCTTGCGCACCGCATCGCGGATATCGGCGAATGTTTCCTCGTCCTGCCCCTGCATGAAAAAACTCCAAAGCAAACCACCCCCCTCCCTAGCAAGGGATGGGGTCATCGTGGAAAGTGATAAAAGTGATCGCCCCGTGAGGGTAAAAGCTATACCCGCTCCGCGATCCGCGCGCGCCACAGCGCCGGCCCCAGCGTGTGCACCGATTGCCCGGCGCTATCCACCGCCACCGTCACCGGCATGTCCTCCACCAGAAATTCGTGGATCGCCTCCATGCCGAGGTCCTCGAACGCCAGCACCCGCGCGCTCTTGATGGCCTTCGACACCAGATAGGCCGCCCCGCCGATGGCGATCAGATAGGCCGCCTTGTGGCGCGCGATGGCTTCAATCGCGACCGGCCCGCGCTCGGCCTTGCCGATCATGGCGATCAGCCCGGTGCCGGCGAGGATCTCGTCGGTGAAGCCGTCCATGCGGGTGGAGGTGGTGGGACCGGCGGGGCCGACCGCCTCCTCGCGCACCGCATCCACGGGGCCGACATAATAGATCACCCGGTCCTTCAGGCTCACCGGCAAGGGTTCGCCAGCGCGCAGCATCTGCGACAGGCGCGCGTGGGCGGCATCGCGCCCGGTGAGCATGCGCCCGTTCAACAGCAGCTTCTCGCCGATGCGCCAGGAGGCGACCTCGTCCCGCGTCAACGTATCGAGATCCACCCGCCGCGCGACCGCGCTGGTCTGGTCCAGCACGATCTTGGGCCAGGCGGAGAGATCCGGCGGGTCGAGCTTCACCGGGCCGGAGCCGTCGAGCACGATGGTGGCATGGCGGTTTGCGGCGCATTGGGGGATCAGCGCCACGGGCTTGGAGGCCGCATGGGTGGGGAAGGTCGCGATCTTCACGTCCACCACTGTGGTAAGCCCGCCCAGACCCTGCGCGCCGATGCCGAGCGCATTCACCTTCTCATACAGCTCGATGCGCAATTCCTCTTCCCGGCTCGCCGGGCCGCGCGCGAGGAGCTGCGTCATGTCGATGGGTTCGAGCAGGGATTCCTTGGCCAGCAGCATGGCCTTTTCCGCGCTGCCGCCGATGCCGATGCCGAGCATGCCCGGCGGACACCAGCCGGCGCCTAGCTCCGGCACCGTCTTCAGCACCCAATCCACCACCGAGGCGGAGGGATTGAGGGTGGCGAAGCGCGCCTTGTTCTCCGAGCCGCCGCCCTTGGCCGCCAGCGAGATTTCCACCGTGCCGCCCGGCACCAGCTCCACATGCACCACGGCGGGGGCATTGTCGCGGGTGTTGCGACGGGCGAACAGCGGATCCTCCACCATGGAGGCGCGCAGCGGATTGTCCGCGTCGCGATAGGCCCGGCGCACGCCTTCGTTGACGAGGTCGGCCAGCGAGCGCGCGGTATCGAACCGCACGTCCATGCCCACCTTGATGAACGCCACCACGAGCCCGGTATCCTGGCAGATCGGCCGATGACCGAGCGCCGCCATGCGCGAATTCACCAGGATCTGCGCGATGGCATCCTTCGCCGCCGGGGATTCCTCGCGCTCATAGGCTTGCGCGAGGTGGACGATGTAATCGGCGGGGTGAAAATAGGAGATGTATTGCAAGGCGTCCGCGACGCTCGCGATCACATCTTCCTCGGCGATGACGACGTTCGGTTTCATGTCTCCCCCTCAGCGGCCCAGCAGATGCGGGACGAACAGGGTGATGGCCGGGATATAGGTGATGACCAGCAGGAAGGCGATCATCGCCAGCAGCCAGGGCATTACCGCCACGGTGAGTTCGCTGATGCCCATGCGCGTGATGCCCGACGCCACGTAGAGATTGAGGCCCACCGGGGGATGGCACATGCCGACCTCCATGTTCACCACGATCATGATGCCGAAATGCAGCGGATCAATGCCCAGCCGCACCGCCACCGGGGTGAGGATCGGCGCCATGATCAGCACGATCGAGGTCGGCTCCATCACATTGCCGGCCAGCAGCAGCAGGATGTTGACCATGAGCAGGAAGCCGATGGCGCCAAATCCGAGATCCACCATCCATTGCGTCATGGCCTGGGGAATATTCTCATTGGTCATGAGGAAGGAGAACAGCGCCGCGTTGGAGATGATGTAGAGCAGCATCGCCGACATGTTGGCGCTCGACAGCAGCACCCGCGGCACGTCCTTCAGGCTCATGTCGCGATACACGAACACCGCGATGACGAAGGCATAGACCGCCGCCACCGCCGCCGCCTCCGTGGGGGTGAAGACGCCGCTATAGATGCCGCCCATCACGATGACGATCAGCGCGAGGCCCCAGATGCTCTCGCGGAACGCCCGCCAGCGCTGGATCATCGACGCGCGCGGCATGCGCGGATAATCATTCTTCCACGCGCGATACCAGGTGGTGACGCCGAGCAGCACGGCCAGCAAAAGCCCCGGCACCACGCCGGCGATGAACAGATCGCCGATGGAGGCGGAGGTGACGCGCTCCCCATTCGGCCCGGTCATCTGCAGGCCGGTGGTGGCGACTGAATACATCACCATCACGATCGACGGCGGAATGAGGATACCGAGCGCGCCCGAGGTGGTGACCACGCCGGCGCCGAATTTCGGCGGAAAGCCCTGCGCCTGCATGGCGGGAAGGATGATCGAGCCGATCGCCACCACGGTCGCCGGCGAGGAGCCGGACACCGCCGCGAACAGCGCGCAGGCGAGCACGCCGGCCAGCCCGAGGCCGCCCGGCCAATGGCCGATCAGCGAGGTAGCGAAATTGATCAGCCGCCGCGCCACTCCGCCGTGGGTGAGGAAATTTCCCGCCAGGATGAAGAACGGGATCGCCATGATCTCGAACTTCTCGATGCCGGTGAACAGCTTCTGCGCGACGATGTCGACCGGGATGGTCGTCAGCGTATAGACGAAGGTCAAAACCGTCATGCCGAGCGCGATGGAAATCGGCATCCCGGTCATCATCAGGAGCAGGAACAGGCCGAAGATGATGAGGGCGCTCACCGGCGGATCTCCTTCGGAAACAGATCGGAGGAATCGGCGCCGGGCAGGTCTTCATCCAGCCCGTCCACATGGCCATGGTCGTGCACCGGCAGGTGACCCGTGCGCCAGAACGACAGCGCCACCTGGAGAAAGCGGAAACACATGAGATAGGAGCCGATGGGGATCGCCAGATAGACGATCCAGGACGGCAGCTCCATTTCCGCCGTCATGTCGCCGAAGCTATAGCGCGCCATCACGAATTTCACGCCGAACGTGCCGACCACCGCCGTGAACAGGGCGCCGCACAGCAGCCCGAACAGGATCAGCCCGGCGCGCGAGCGGTCCGGCAGGCGGTTCACCAGCACGTCGACGCCCACATGGATGCCGGTGCGCACGCCATAGGCGGCGCCGATCTTGGCCATCCACACGAACATCAGGATGCACGCTTCCTGTGCCCAGCCAAGATTGATGTGGCCCACATAGGGATAGAGCAGCCTGGTGGCGGCGGCGTAGCGCTGGAGGACGGCCACGAAGATCAGCAAGGTGGCCGTGCCGATCAGCACCGCGATCAGCGTTTCCTCCAGATGATCGAGGACATGGAACAGTGCGGTGCGCGCGCCGTCGGTGCGGATCATGATCGCCATGTAGATGACGAACACCACCGCCGTGAACGCGAGCATCGTGTAGAGCTTGTACAGCGGATCTTCCATGGCCTCCCCTCTCGGGCGCGTTTCGGCGGCCCGGTGACCGGGCGCCTGAACGATGCTCTTGTTTTAAAATGTTTTCGAATGCGGTGGGTCGAAAGCGTTCGGCACGGCTCTCGCGGGGCGCCGAAGGCCGCGGATATCTCGCCGCACCCCGCCCGGGCGGCGCGGCACGCGCTCGCACCCCGCCCGCTGGATCCCGGCCGTCGCGCGCCCCCGGCGGGGCCGCACGAGACCTGAAGGCCGCGCCGCGCGGGGCGGGCGGCCTTCAGGTCAGGCGATCAGTTGGCCTTGGTCTCTTTCAGCACAGCGTTGATGGTTTCCTTGCCGATGCGGCTCGCCATCTCGGTATAGACGACGTCCATCGCCTTGCGGAACGCGGCGGTGGCTTCCGGGGTCGGGGTCGAGATCTGGATCTTGCCGGACTTCTTCATCGCCTCCAGCGCCTGGTCATTCTCGACCTGCGAGATGGAATTGGTATAGATGGTGGCCTCCGCCATCGCATTTTCAAGATTGGTGCGCACGTCGGCGGGCAGCCCGTCCCAGAACCGCTTGTTCACGATCACCGCATAGCCGATATAGCCGTGATTGGTGACCAGCGCATATTTCTGCACTTCATAATGCTTCTGGGTATACATGTTGGAAGGCGTATTCTCCGAGCCGTCCACCACGCCGGTCTGCATCGCCTGATAGACTTCCGAGAAGGCCATCACCTGCGGCAGCGCGCCGATGGCGCGGAATTGCGCGTCCAGAACCTTGGACGACTGGATGCGCATCTTCAGGCCCTGGAAGTCCGTGGGCTTGGCGATCGGCTTATTGGCGCTCATGATCTTGAAGCCGTTGTCCCAATAGGCAAGGCCCTTGATGCCCTTGGGCTCGAGCTTGGCGAACAGCGCCTTGCCCACCTTGCCGTCGGTGACCCGGCGCAGCGCGTCCTTGTTCGGGAAGATATAGGGCAGGTCGAACACCTCGAACTCCCGCACGCCGAGCGGGCCGAACTTGGCGAGCGAGGGCGCGAGCATCTGCACGGCGCCGAGCTGAAGCGCCTCCATCTCCTCCTTGTCCTTGTAGAGCTGGGAGTTGGGGTAGATTTCGACTTTCACCTTGCCGTTGGTGAATTTCTCGGCCAGTGCCTTGAACCTCTCGGCGCCCATGCCCTTGGGGGTGTCGGGGGTGGTGACATGGCTGAACTTGATCACGATCTGCTGGGCGAAGGCGGCCGGCGCCCCCACCAGCGCAGCCGCCATCACGGCACCGAATACGAACCTCTTCATCGCGTCTCTCTCCCTCTCGTGCCGCCAACGCAGCCCCTCTTGAGCGCGGCGGATTCGCCCGCGACATTGGGGACCTTCGCGAGCCATAATGGACCCGCCACCGTCATCTGCGCCGGCGCATCTTGAAAATGCACGACGCCAGAAGCAAAGACTATTTAAAGCTGCTTGTGATCGCAATTTATTATAGCGCGGCCGAAACCTGTATTCCGTAAGGTAAAGATGCGCGTGAAAATGGTGTTCCGGCATTTTGCGCCTCAACGGCAGGGCTGCGCACGTGGATTAAAGAGGTGGGGTTCGGCCGCCTGCGACAGATGAGTCCCTCTGTCGCGCTCTAGGACGGATCGACATTCAGCGGCGAGGTACCGCGTCGAGGCGCCTGACGTTGGGTGCGCGCGATTGTCTTTCTTTCACCGGTCGTCATGGCCGGGCGCGTCCCGGCCATCCACGCCGGGCCGAACGTGCAGGCCTTGAAGAGCCGGTGCCAGCGGTGCCGCGTGGATGCACGGGACAAGCCCGTGCATGACGTTTCTCTCCTGAACAGCGTCAAGCCATGAATGTCGATTGGCTTTAGCGCGCCTCCTCCATATCCTCGGCCAGGGAGGCGCTCCAGGCGCCTTCGCGCACCAGGCGAATCAAGGTGGCGTGCGCCAGCGCGTCGATGGCGCGCACGGCATTGGACAGCGGCCGGTCGCAGGGCCGCACGATATGCAGGTCGCGGGTCAGCACCGGCACGCCCAGCGGCCAGGCGAGGAGCCGCCCCTCCTCCACCTCGCGCCGCACCGCCGCCGCCGGCAGGATGGCATAGCCAAGGCCGCCTTCCACCAGCAGCTTGATCTGGCCATAGGTGTCGATGTCGATGACGGTGCTCAGCAATGCCCCCTCGGACATGGCCCGCTCCTCGATCAGCTCGCGCAGGCCGTGGCCCGGGCTCGGAAGAATCAGCGTGAGCTGCGCCACCCGCCCCAGCGGCACCGGCCCGCCCGAGGGGTGGCTCTCCCCTTCCGGCGGCACCTTGGGGCCGATCAGGCACAATTCCTCGGACAGCACGCGATGAGCGGTCAGGCCGCGATCATTGACCGTGCGATAGAGCACGCCGAGATCAATCTTGCCGTCGCGCAGCCAGTCCAGCACGAAGCCGCTCATGGCCTCGGCGACCCGCAGCTTGACCTTGGGATAGCGCCGCCGCGCCTCGCTCAGCAAGGGCACGCATAGCATCTGGCTGATGGTGCCGGGCATGCCGAATCGCACTTCGCCAGCGGGTTCCGCCTGCCCGCCCTTCACCGCCTCGCGCGCCACCTCCATCTGGCCGATGATCAGGCGGGCATGGCGCAGCAGGGTTTCCCCCGCCTCCGTCGGGCGCACGCCCTGCGGACTGCGGAACAGCAATTCCACCCCGAGATCCATCTCCATATTACGCACATGCTGGCTCAGCGCCGGCTGGGCCACGCGCAGGCGATGGGCGGCCTTGGAGAAGGAGCCCATCTCCACGATGGTGGTGAAATAACGAAGCTGGCGCAGGTCCACAATCGGCGTCTTCCCTAAGGGTCAGAAGCCGGGATTATACGCAAAGGGCCGCGAAGAAGGGAAATCTATGGGGCGGCGATGCCCAGACGGTGCGCCCGGTGCGGCTGGACGAGGCGGAAGCCTTCGCCCTCCGGCACCGCATTGGCGTTGAACAGCTCTTGCAGCACGCCGCGCTTCTCGATGGTGGTCGGGCCGCGGGCGGGGTCCACGGACACGAGCTTGGCGATGAAGGCGTCGAGCCCGGAGAATGTGCGCAGATCGTCATATTCCACGCATTCGACAATGCGCAGGCCGTCGCGCTCGACGGCGGCAAGCGCCGCCTGCGCCTGCGCGCGAATCTCGGTCTCGTCTTCCACCGGCAGCATGGAGGCGAAGAAGGTGCCCTCCGCCAGCGGCTCGATCACCACCACATTGCCGCCGCTCACCCGCGCCGCTTCGCGCAGTGCCGCCGCCATCAGCGGCTGCGGCACGTGGTGCAGGCTGTTGAGGAACACCGCCGCGCCGAATTCCCCATCGGCGAACGGCATATCCTGCGCACCCGCCTGCTCGAAGCGGGCACCGGGCACCGCCTGGCGGGCCGCGGCGATCGCGTCCGCCTGGGGATCGATGCCGGTCACATCCGCGCCGCGCGTGCCGAGGGCACGGGCGAGCGCGCCCGTGCCGCAGCCCACATCCAGCACATTCAGCGCCGCGAAGGGCGCGAGCCAACGCTCCAGGAGGCCGAGCGCGGTGCCGGCGGGCCGAACAGTCATGGTGATTTCTTCCCTGCTTTATTGCCTCAGGCGGACGCCGGCACAGGGGCGAAAGCGGCCCGCACCGCTTCGGTGTGGGCGCCGAGCCCCGGCACCGCGCGGAATTCCGCCGGCTTGCCATCCACCACCGCCCCGGGCGCGAGGCAGCGCACGGGGCCGGTGGGGGTTTCAACTTCCACATAGCGGTTTTGTGGATGGGCCGCGACATCTTCCAGCGTGCTCACCCGGCCATAGGCGACGCGGGCGCGCTCCAGCCGCTCCACCGCCTGCGCGCGGGTCAGCGTGGAGAACACCGCGTTGATCGCCTCATCCAGCGCCGGGCGGGCGGCGACGCGATGATTGTTGCTGTCGAAGCGCGGATCCACGGCGATCGCGGCATCGCCCAGCACCTCGGTGCAGAACATCAGCCATTCCCGCTCGTTCTGGATCGAGAACAGCACCGCCTTGCCGTCGGCGCAGCTATAGGCGCCATAAGGCGCGATGGTAGGATGGTTGAGCCCCGCCCGCTCCGGCACCTTGCCGCCATAGACATATTGCAGGTACGGCACATTCATCCAGTCGGACAGCGCATGATAGAGCGACACCGCGATGTGCCGCCCGACGCCGGTGCGCTCGCGGGCATAGAGCGCCTGCATCACCGCCTGGAGCGCCGTCATGCCGGCGGCGATATCGCACACCGAGACGCCCACCCGCGCCGAGCCGTGTTCGTTGCCGGTGATGGAGGACAGCCCGCTCTCCGCCTGCACCAGCAGGTCATAGGCTTTGAGATCGCGATACGGGCCCTCGTCGCCATAGCCGGAGATGGAGCAGGTGATCAGGCGCGGATTTTCCGCCCGCAGCTTTTCCGGCGCAAAGCCCAGCCGGTCGATGGCGCCGGGGGCGAGATTCTGGATGAAGATGTCCGCCTGCGCGACCATCGCCCGCAGAACCGCGAGATCTTCCGGGGCCTTGAGATCCAGGCAGATGGATTCCTTGCCCCGGTTCAGCCAGACGAAATAAGCGCTCTCGCCATGCACCAGGGAATCGTAATTGCGGGCGAAATCCCCCTCCGGCCGCTCGATCTTGATGACCCGCGCGCCGGCATCCGCGAGGCGGGACGACAGATAGGGAGCGGCGACCGCCTGCTCCACGGAGACCACAAGGATGCCTTCAAGATCGTTCTGCATCGGGACCAGAAAAGTTCGAGGAGCCGTCGCGGCCGGCGCGCACGCGCCGTGCGGGCCGCATTCGGATGACACTCGCCCTAAAGCTGGCCAGAGCACAAATACGCATCTGGCCTAGGCGTTATATGCAAATCATATAGCGCGGTTTCGCGCCGCCCGACGCTGCCGACCAAGACTAGAAAACTTAGGGCAGAACTTGGTTGCGGAGGGCCGGGCTCGAACCGACCGATCTCCGATCCTAATGTTACTCCGGATCGGCGAGGGCCACTCCTCGTCACCGCACCGATTTCCTTGCGCGGATCGCCGATCTGGTCAAGCTTCCGAGCATTAGGTCAGAGCTTCTGCGGCTTCGTTTTCCGCATCGGAGCAACGTTGGCACTGTCGTTGCCGAGCGCCAGATTCGGAAAGCCGGGGCGGGGCCATCTCGCCTCCGGCGAGGGGGCCATAGGTCTTTGCTATGAGCGGGCAAGCAATTCCCTATTTGCGCCCGCCCGGCCGCGCGGCACTGTGCGCGCTCATTGGTTCTGATCCAGGGGCGTTCATGTCCTCCTCGCTGTTCGATGCGCGTCTCGTGGTCCTGTTTGTTCCCGGCGACCGGCCGGAACGGTTCGCCAAGGCGCTGGCCGCCGGTGCCGATGCCATCATCCTCGATTTGGAGGATGCGGTGGCGGTGGCCGAGAAACCCCATGCGCGCGACGCCATCGCGGCCGGCTTCCCGGCGGGCGGCGGGCCGATCTTCCTGCGCGTCAATCCCGTCGGCACGCCCTGGCATGGCGAAGACCTCGCCCTGGCGCGGCGCCTGCCGCTCGCCGGACTGGTGCTGCCCAAGGCCGAAAATGTCGCCGACATTCCCGATATCGACGGCCTGCCGGTGATGGCGCTGGTGGAGACCGCGCGCGGCATCGCCAATGCCCGCGCCATCGCGGCCGCGCCCCAGGTGCGGCGCCTCGCCTTCGGCTCCATCGATTTCGCCGCCGACATCGGCTGCGCCCATACCAGCGACGCCCTGCTCGCGGCGCGCAGCGAACTGGTGCTGGCCTCGCGCCTCGCCGGGCTTGCCGGCCCGCTCGACGGGGTCACCGCCGCTTTCGACGATGCCGCCCTGTGCGAGCGGGAAGCGGCCTATGCCGCAAGCCTCGGCTGCGCCGGCAAACTGTGCATCCATCCCCGCCAGATCGCCCCCGTGATCAAGGGATTTGCCCCCTCGGACGCGGAACTCGCCTGGGCGACGCGCGTCCTGGCGGCATCGTCCGCCGGCGGCGCGGCCGTGAAGGTGGACGGCGCCATGGTGGATACGCCCGTGCGCCTGCGCGCCGAGGGCATTCTGGCGCGCGCGCAGGGCATGCCGGCGCTTCAGGGAGACGCCAAATGAGCGATGAAACCAATATCCTCGCCCGCTATGTCGCGGACCTTTCCTTCGCCGACCTCCCGCCCGAGGTGGTGGCGCGGGCGGAACGGCTGGTGCTCGACTTCTTCGGCAATATCGCGCGCGGGGGAGCGGATGCGGAATCCAGCGCCAGCGTGCGCGCCATGCTCGCCCGGCTCGGCCTCGACGGCCCCGGCGCCTGCACCGTGGTGGGCGCCACGCGCACCTATGCGCCAGCCATCGCTGCGCTGCTGAACGGCGTCTATGGCCATTCGCTGGATTTCGACGACACCCATGCGGAATCCTCGCTCCACCCGAGCGCGCCGGTGGTCTGCGCCGCCTTCGCCGCGGCCGAGATGACGGGGGCCAGCGGGCGCGATTTCATCACCGCCGTGATCGCCGGCTATGAAGTGTGCTGCCGGCTCGGCGTCGCGCTTGATCCCACGGTGCATTATGCGCGCGGCTTTCATCCCACCGCCACCGCCGGCACGTTCGGCGCGGCGGCGGCGGCCGGCAAGCTGCTGGGGCTCGATGCCGCGCGCATCGCCTGCGCCTTCGGGGTGGCGGCGAGCCAGGCGGCGGGGTCGCTGCAATTCCTGGTCAACGGCGCCTGGAACAAGCGCTATCAGGTGGGCGCGGCGGCCATGAACGGGCTGATCGCCGCCACCCTTTCGGCCGAGGGCTTCAAGGGCGCGTCCGACGCCATCGAGGGCAAGCATGGGTTCCTGCACGGCTATAGCGACGGCGCGGATCCCGCCAAGGCGGTGCGCGACCTCGGCACCGTGTACGAGACCATGAAGATCGGGCTGAAGCCCTATCCCAGCTGCCGCTATACCCATGCCGCCCTCGACGGGCTGCTGTCGCTGCGGGCCGAACACCATCTCACCGCCGCCGACATCGTGAAGGTGCGCGTGGGCCTGCATCCCAACGGCATCACGCTCACCGGCGCGCCGCTTGCGGAGAAGCGCCGGGCCCGCACGGTGGTGGACGGGCAATTCTCCATGCCCTTCACCGCCGCCGTCGCGCTCGACCAGGGCGCGTTCGGCTGGGACGATTACGACCGGCTCGGCGATCCCGTGCTCGACGCGCTTTGCGACCGCATCGACGTGGAGGCGGACCCGGCGCTGGAAGGCCGCGCCCATCCCTTCGGCGCGCGCCTCACCGTGACCACCACCGGCGCCATTTTCGAGCTGGACATTCCCGACCCCTCGGGCGAGCCGGACCTGTTTCCTGCCGACGCGGCGCTGGCCGCGAAATTCACCACGCTGGTGAAGCCGGTGCTCGGGGAGAAGACCCCAGACCTCGCGCGCAGCCTGCTCCAGAGCGCGGACATCGCCAACATGGCGCAAGTGGCGGCCCTCGCCCGCGGCTGAGGCGGGATCATCTGCGCCCGCAAGCTCCGAGAGACGGCACGCGGCGGGCACATCGGAACGGCGGCGGACGAACGGTCCGGCCGCCGTTTTGCGTTACGGAGCAACGCTCTCGCCCGCCCTCGCCGGCTCCCTCCCGCGCGGCGCCAAGCCCACACAAACCCGTTTCGCAGCGCACATGCTGCAGCGCCAAACTATTCAGCCGACACGGCTTTTTTGCCATCTTTGCCTTTTCGGCATCAATGTCGTTCCATATCTTCGATAGTGGAACGAAAGGCACAGGAGTATCCAGGGGACAATTCAGAAACAGGGAGGTCACCATGCCCCGCATGCGTGCCATAGACGCTGCCGTCCGCGTTCTCGAGAAGGAAGGCATCACCTGCGCCTTCGGTGTTCCCGGCGCGGCGATCAATCCGCTCTATTCTGCCATGAAGCTGCGCGGCTCCATCCGCCACGTGCTGGCGCGCCATGTGGAAGGCGCCTCCCACATGGCCGAGGGCTATACCCGCGCGGTCGCCGGCAATATCGGCGTGTGCATCGGCACCTCCGGCCCCGCCGGCACCGACATGATCACCGGCCTCTATTCCGCCTCGGCGGATTCGATTCCGATCCTGTGCATCACCGGCCAGGCGCCCCGCGCTCGCCTCTACAAGGAAGACTTCCAGGCGGTGGATATCGAATCCATCGCCAAGCCGGTCACCAAATGGGCCGTGACCGTGCGCGAGCCGGCGCTGGTGCCCATGGTGTTCCAGCAGGCCTTCCACGTCATGCGCTCGGGCCGCCCCGGCCCGGTGCTGATCGATCTGCCCATCGACGTGCAGCTCGCCGAGATCGAGTTCGACGAGAGCACCTATGAGCCCCTGCCCGTCTACAAGCCCAAGGCGACCCGCGCCCAGGCCGAGAAGGGCCTTGAATTCCTGCTCTCGTCCGAGCGCCCGCTGATCGTCGCCGGCGGCGGCATCATCAATGCGGACGCCTCCGACCTGCTGGTGGAACTGGCCGAAGTGACCGGCGTGCCGGTCATCCCCACCCTCATGGGCTGGGGCACCATTCCCGACGATCACCCGCTGATGGCCGGCATGTGCGGCCTGCAGACAGCGCACCGCTACGGCAATGCGAACATGCTGGCCTCCGACTTCGTGCTCGGCATCGGCAACCGCTGGGCCAACCGCCACACCGGCTCGGTCGAGGTCTACACCAAGGGCCGCAAGTTCGTGCATGTGGACATCGAGCCGACCCAGATCGGCCGCGTGTTCGGCCCGGATTTCGGCATCGTCTCGGACGCCAAGGCGGCGCTGGAGCTGTTCGTCGAAATCGCCAAGGAATGGAAGGCCGCCGGCAAGCTGCCCGACTATTCCAAGTGGGCGGACGAATGCCTGATGCGCAAGCAGACCATGCTGCGCAAGTCGCACTACGACAACGTGCCGCTGAAGCCGCAGCGGGTCTATGAGGAGATGAACGAGGCGCTCGGCCGCGACGTCACCTATGTGACCACCATCGGCCTCTCGCAGATCGCCGGCGCGCAGTTCCTGAACGTCTACAACCCGCGCCACTGGATCAATTGCGGCCAGGCCGGCCCGCTCGGCTGGACCCTGCCCGCCGCCCTCGGCGTGCGCGCGGCCCGGCCGGACGCCAAGATCGTCGCGCTCTCCGGCGATTACGATTTCCAGTTCCTGATCGAGGAACTCGCCGTCGGCGCCCAGCACAAGCTGCCCTATCTGCACGTGGTGGTGAACAATTCCTACCTCGGGCTGATCCGCCAGGCGCAGCGCGGCTTCGAGATGGATTTCGAAGTCTCGCTCTCGTTCGACAACATCAATTCCGAAGAAATCGGCGCTTATGGCGTGGATCATGTGGCGGTGGCCGAGGGCCTCGGCTGCAAGGCGATCCGCGTGCGCACGCCGAACGAGTTCAAGGATGCCTTCATCAATGCCGAGAAACTGATGCAGGAACATCAGGTGCCGGTGGTGCTGGAATTCATCCTGGAGCGCGTCACCAACATCGCCATGGGCGTCGAGATCGACAAGGTCAACGAGTTCGAGGACATCCTCGACGTGCCCCTGGAACAGGTGCGGCAGGTTGAGCCGGCCGAGTGATCTGCTAAAGCTTTGCTCCGCCCTGCCGTAGCCGGCTCCCTCCGGCTGCGTGCGGTGGCGGGCGATGTCGTCGGCGCCGGGTCCCATTCCGGCGCCGCGGACATCGCTCCGGAGACCGACGACAAAACCGACCGACGAGACCACCGGAAAAAAGCCCGCCGCCCTGCCCACCCCCGCGACGGGACCGGTGCGCGGTGCGGCTAGGCCCGCCCACCCAAAGACCAACCCGACGCGGATCTTGCCTTCCGCCGGGGAGTTGAGCGCAAACGTCCAAAAGGCAGGCTAAGCCAGCGGAGAGGTGAATGCCCAAACTCGCAGCTAATCTCACAATGCTCTGGAACGAGCTTGATTTCACCGAACGCTTCGCCAAGGCGGCGTCGGTGGGCTTCAAGGGCGTCGAGTATCTGTTTCCCTATGCCTATCCCGCCGAGCAGCTCGCCGAGAAGCTCAAGGAGAACGGCCTGACCCAGGCGCTCCACAACCTGCCCGCCGGTGATTGGGCCAAGGGCGAGCGCGGCATCGCCGTGCTGCCGGACCGGGTCGGCGAATTCCAGGACAGCGTCGGCAAGGGCATCGAATATGCCAAGGTGCTGGGCACGCAGACGCTGAACGTGCTGGTGGGCCTCACCCCCAAGGACGTTTCGGCCGAGAAGGTGCACGAGACCCTGGTGTCGAACCTCAAGTTCGCCGCGGCGGAACTGAAGAAGGCGGGCATCCCGTTCGTGGCGGAAGCCATCAACACCCGCGACATCCCCGGCTTTTATCTCACCAACACCAAGCAGTCGCTTGCGCTGTTCGACGAGGTGGGCGCGGACGACATCTTCTTCCAGTACGACATCTATCACATGCAGATCATGGAAGGGGATCTCGTCCCCACGATCCGCGCCAACCTTGCCCGCATCAAGCATATCCAGCTCGCGGACAATCCCGGACGCGGCGAGCCCGGCACCGGCGAGATCAATTATCCGTTCGTGCTGAAAGCCATCGACGAGGCCGGCTATACCGGTTGGGTCGGCTGCGAATACAAGCCCAAGACCACGACCGATGAGGGCATCGGCTGGATCAAGGATTACCAGTAAGCCGTCCGCGGGCCGGACACCCTCGGCTCCGGCCGCAAATCAAACACCCCTGCCCCGCCCGGCGGGGGTGAAACCAATCCAGGAGATACGCACATGAACGTGGGTTTCATCGGTCTCGGCATCATGGGCACCCCCATGGCCGGCCACCTCATCGACGCCGGGCACACGCTGTTCGTCTATGACGTGTTCAAGATCCCCGCCGAAGTGACCGACAAGGGCGCGACCGCCGTCGCCTCCTCGGCCGAAGTGGCGAAGAATTCCGACATCATCATCCTCATGGTGCCCGATACGCCGCACGTGGACGAAGCCCTGTTCGGCAAGGGCGGCGTCGCCGAGGGCCTGACCGCCGGCAAGATCGTGGTGGACATGAGCTCCATCTCGCCGGTGGAGACCAAGAAATTCGCCGCGAAGATCAATGCGCTCGGCTGCGATTATCTCGACGCCCCGGTCTCCGGCGGCGACGTGGGCGCGAAAGCCGCCTCCCTCACCATCATGGTCGGCGGCCCCGATGCCGCCTTCGAAAAGGTGAAGCCCCTGTTCGAGAAGATGGGCAAGAATATCACCCTCGTCGGCGGCAATGGCGACGGGCAGACCACCAAGGTCGCGAACCAGATCATCGTCGCCCTCACCATCGAAGCGGTGAGCGAGGCGCTGCTGTTCGCCTCCAAGGCCGGCGCCGATCCGGCGAAGGTGCGCCAGGCGCTGATGGGCGGGTTCGCCAATTCGCGCATCCTGGAAGTGCACGGCGAGCGCATCGTGAAGCGCAATTTCGCCCCCGGCTTCCGCATCGAGCTGCACCAGAAGGACCTCAATCTGGCGCTCTCCTCGGCCCGCGCGCTGCAGATCGCGCTGCCCAACACCGCCACCGCGCAGGAATTGTTCAATGCGGTCGCGGCCCGTGGCGGCGGCAAGCTGGACCATTCCGCCATGGTGCAGGCGCTGGAATTGCTGGCCAATCACGACGTCGCGTGAAAACGACCAAGCTTAGCCGAAAGTCATAGAACTTTCGGCTAAGACCTTTATGTAAATGCGATACCCCCGGCCAAGCCGGGGCGGGTGGGCAGGGACAGCCGCCGCACGGCGCCGGCCCCTGCCCAAGCCTCAAGAAGCCGCAACCATCGGCCGGATACAGATCAGCGGGCGGCCAACCGAACGCATCAACGGGAGGAGACGAGAATGTCGACGAAGCGCGCGCGTGCCACCAAGATCGTGGCGACCGTCGGGCCCGCCTCCAACAGCCCGGAAAAGCTGAAGGAATTGTTCCTGGCGGGGGTGGACGTGTTCCGCCTCAACTTCAGCCACGGCACCCAGGAAAACCACGGCGAGGTGCTCGCCCGCATCCGCGCGCTGGAGCAGGACGTCGGCCGCCCCATCGGCGTCATCGCCGATCTTCAGGGCCCGAAGCTGCGCCTCGGCAAGTTCGCCGACAATGCCATCACCTTCGCGCCCGGCAAGGTGCTGCGGTTCGATGCCGATGTCGCAACGCTGGGCGATGAAAACCGCGTGCCGATCCCCCATCCCGACATCATCGAGGCGCTGAACATCGGCTCCACCGTGCTGTGCGACGACGGCAAGGTGCGCCTCAAAGTGGTGGCCAAGGGCCCCGGCTGGCTGGATGCCCAGGTCATCAGCGGCACGAAGCTGTCCAACAACAAGGGCTTCAATATTCCCGACGTGGTCCTGCCGCTCTCCCCGCTGACGGAGAAGGACCGCAAGGATCTCGATTTCGCCTGCAATCTCGGCGTCGAGTGGATCGCGCTCTCGTTCGTGCAGCGCCCCGACGACATCCATGAGGCGCGCGCGCTGATCGGCGATCGCGGCGCGGCCATCATGCTGAAGATGGAAAAGCCGGCGGCGGTGGAGCATCTCACCGAGTTGGTGAAGCTCTCCGATTCGATCATGGTGGCGCGCGGCGACCTCGGCGTCGAACTCTCGCTGCCCGAGATCCCGGCGATCCAGAAGCGCATGATCGCGGAATCGCGCCGCTACGGAAAGCCGGTGATCGTGGCGACCCAGATGCTGGAAAGCATGATCACCGCGCCCGTCCCCACCCGCGCGGAAGTCTCCGACGTCGCCACCGCCGTCTATGAGGGCGCGGATTGCGTGATGCTCTCGGCCGAGAGCGCGGCCGGGCAATATCCGGTGGAAGCGGTCTCCTTCATGGACGACATCATCCGCCATGTGGAGCGCGACCCCGGCTATCGCCAGACGCTCGACGCCACCCAGGCCGAATGGGGCAAGACCATCGGCGACGCGGTGACCAAGGCCACGTATCAGACCGCCATCGCGGTGGATGCCTCCGCCCTCGTCGCCTACACCCT
Organism: Roseixanthobacter finlandensis; assembly: GCF_043195105.2. Classification (NCBI taxonomy): domain Bacteria; kingdom Pseudomonadati; phylum Pseudomonadota; class Alphaproteobacteria; order Hyphomicrobiales; family Xanthobacteraceae; genus Roseixanthobacter; species Roseixanthobacter finlandensis. Next base: position 3,801,782 of record NZ_CM195536.1, read on the forward strand.
CTCCGGCACCACGGCCCTGCGAGCGGCGCGCGAGCGCCCGCCCATGCCGATCCTCGGCATCACCACGAGCCTGGAAACCGCCCGCCGCCTCGCGCTGTCCTACGGCGTGCACGCGGTGCACGTGGAAGAAGACATCCACTCGTTCGGCGAGATGGTGGACACGGCCGTACGCATTGCGGTGGAAGAGGATCTCGGCAAGTCGGGCGACCGCCTCGCCATCACTGCCGGCGTGCCGTTCGCCAAGCCCGGCACCACCAACATCATGCGCGTCACCACCATCGGCGACACCAATCCGCCGAGCAAATTCGACGGCGTTCAGAGCTGATCGCGTTCGGCCGGGCGGCGCACGGCGCCTCCCGGCCTGCAATCCGCGCGCGCTTTGGAAGAAATAAAAACCTGAGCGCGCAGCGGGACAAGGGATTTTGTCGCATAAAATAGTCAAAGCGCGCCATTTTGGATGCAGTCATCCTTTTGCGCGCGGGCTGGAATGCTTTTGAGATAGCGTCTTCGATTGAGATGCGGGAAAATTCGCCGGTCGGCACTCAGGATCGCGCATGCCCGTCGAAGTCGAACGGAAGTTTTTGGTGATATCCGACGCCTGGCGGGAGGATGCGCGCGGCGCGCGCTTCTCGCAGGGGTATTTGTGCATCGGTGCCGAATGCACCGTGCGTATCCGCCGCGCGGGAGACAAGGCCTTCATTACGGTAAAAGGCCGTACGGAAGGCATGTCCCGGCCGGAATTCGAATATGAAATCCCCCTCGACCATGCCGAGCTGATGCTCGCCGAGCAATGCATGAAGCCGCTCATCGAGAAGACCCGCTACGAGGTGGATTTCGCCGGCAAGGTCTGGACCGTCGATGTGTTCGAGGCCGAGAACAAGGGCCTCGTGGTGGCCGAGATCGAACTGGCCGACCCAGCGGAAACGGTCGTGCTGCCGCCCTGGATCGGCGAGGAAGTGACCGACGACCCGCGCTATCGCAATTCCTCGCTGGTCAGCGCGCCGATTACCGGCTCCTACGAATCCGCCGATCTGTGACCCTCGGCCGGTCGCCGACCCGCTGACGGTGCAAAGTGAGGCGCACTGTACCTCAGCCGGATTTTCCGCCGCCCTGCGCCGACCCGCCCTGCGCCAATAAGGCTTCCACCGCCAGCAGGTCGCGCCACACCAGCCGCTTGCCCAGTGGCGTGCGCAGGAGATAGGCGGGGTGAAAGGTCGGCAGCGCGCGAATCACCCGTGTGCCGGTATCATAATCCACCAATTTCCCGCGCATCCTGGTGATGCCCTCGCTCACCGCCAGCAGCGCCTGGGCGGAGGGGCCGCCGAGGCACACCAGGATATCGGGGTCCGCGAGCTGGATCTGGCGGCGGATGAACGGCAGGCAGATGGCGGTTTCCTGCGGGGTCGGCGTGCGGTTTCCCGGCGGCCGCCAGGGAATCACATTGGCGATATAGGCGCTGGTGCGGTCGAGCCCGATGGCGCCGAGCATCAAATCCAGCAGCCGGCCGGAGCGGCCGACGAAGGGAAGGCCCTGCTCGTCCTCGTCGCGGCCCGGCGCCTCGCCCACGAACATGATGCGCGCCTCGGGATTGCCGTCGGCGAACACCATGCGGGTCGCGGTGCGCTTCAAGGGGCAGCCGTCGAACACCTCCATGATGGCGCGCAGATCCTCCAGGCTCGCCGCCGCATGCGCCATGTCCCGCGCGGCCATTTCCGCCATGTCGGGCGGTGCGGCCGAGAGCGTCGGCACGGCCGGCGAATGGCTTGCGGCCCCGCCTAAGGCGCGCGCGGCGCCGGCTTGCGCGGCATGTCCTTGCGCGGCGTGTCCTGGGGCGGCGTTTCCTGCGGCCGCTTGGGCGGGCGCGGCTTGGCGGGCCGCTGCGGGTGGCTGAGCTGCCGGACGGGCGGAGCCGGCGCTTCCCGACGTGCCACGGGCCGGCGTGCCCTGCGCCCGGGCGGCGGCCGCCGCCGCCTGGGCCGCCGCGCTTTCGGCGAAGCGATCCACCGGCGTTTCTCCGACGGCCACATCCACGCCCGCCTCCAGATGGAAGGCCAGGATGTCGCGCCAGTCGTCGAGGGAGGAGGAAGCCATGGGCACCGGATGAAACAAGGGACGCCCAGGATAAAGCGGAACGGGCGCGGAGGGAACGCACGGATCACGCCCCACGGATTCCCCGCCCCTCCCAACGCTGATAAAACGCGCGAATTCTCCCCTGCGTGAAGCTGCCGCGCACAGGGGCGAATTGTCAGATGGCTTCAACCGTGGAAGAACTCCAAGGATAAAAGATTGACGTATGCGGGAGCAATCGATGACCGAGGCGGAACTGCCGGAACGCGAAGGCATGGACTACGACGTGGTCGTCGTGGGGGCAGGTCCTGCCGGTCTTGCCACGGCCATTCGCCTGAAGCAGCTCTCCGCCGAGCGCGGCGAGGAGATTTCCGTCGTGGTGGTGGAGAAGGGCTCGGAAGTCGGCGCCCACATCCTCTCCGGCGCGGTGGTGGATCCGATCGGCCTCGACCTGCTGTTTCCCGACTGGCGCACGGAAGCCGACGCGCCCCTGGTGACGCAGGTGAGCGAGGATCATTTCTATTTGCTCGGCCCGGCGGGCGGCGTGAAGCTGCCCAATTTCACCATGCCGCCGCTGATGAACAACCACGGCAATTATGTCGGCTCGCTCGGCAACATGTGCCGCTGGCTGGCGCAGAAGGCGGAGGCGCTCGGCGTCGAGATCTATCCCGGCTTCGCCGCCGACGAGATCCTCTATGACGACAAGGGCGCGGTGGTCGGCATCGCCACCGGCGACATGGGCGTGGACAAGCACGGCAAGCCGAAGGGCGAATTCACCCGCGGCATGGAATTGCGCGGCCGCTACACGGTGTTCGCGGAAGGCGCGCGCGGCCATCTCACCAAGCAATTGATCGCCAAATACGCGCTCGATGCGGGCAAGGAGCCGGGCAAGTACGGCATCGGCCTGAAAGAATTGTGGAAGGTGAAGAAGGAAAAGCACCATCCCGGCCTGGTGCAGCACGCCTTCGGCTGGCCGCTGGGCAATTCCACCGGCGGCGGCGCGTTCCTCTATCATATGGAGGACGAGCAGGTGATGGTGGGCTTCGTGGTCCACCTCAATTACCAGAACCCCTATCTCTCCCCGTTCGACGAATTCCAGCGCTTCAAGACCCACCCCACCTTCCGCGACACGTTCGAGGGCGGAAAGCGCATCTCCTATGGCGCGCGCGCCATCACCGAGGGCGGGTATCAGAGCGTGCCCAAGCTCTCCTTCCCCGGCGGTGTGCTGGTGGGCTGCGCGGCCGGCTTCGTGAACGTGCCGCGCATCAAGGGCAGCCACAATGCGGTGCTCTCCGGCATCCTGGCGGCGGACCATCTCGCCCCGGTGTTGGCCGAAGGGCGCAGCCATGACGAGCTGATCAGCTATGAGAATGCCTGGCGCTCCTCGGCCATCGGCGCCGACCTGAAGAAGGTGCGCAATGTGAAGCCGCTGTGGTCGCGGTTCGGCACCTTCATCGGCATCGGCCTCGGCGCGCTGGACATGTGGACCAACACGTTCGGCTTCTCGTTGTTCGGCACGCTGAAGCACGGCAAGACCGACGCGGCGAGCCTGAAGCCGGCGGCGCAGTGCAAGAAGATCGCCTATCCCAAGCCGGACGGCGTGCTGACCTTCGACAAATTGTCCTCGGTGTTCATCTCCAACACCAATCACGAGGAGGACCAGCAGGTCCATCTGGTGGTGAAGGACATGGCGCTGCAGAAATCCTCCGAGCACGACATCTATGCCGGCCCGTCCAACCGCTATTGCCCGGCCGGCGTCTATGAATGGATCGAGGAGGGGGCGGACGCCCCGCGCTTCCAGATCAACGCGCAGAACTGCGTCCACTGCAAGACCTGCGACATCAAGGACCCGAACCAGAACATCACCTGGACCGCACCCGAGGGCGGCGGCGGGCCGAATTATCCCAATATGTGAGCGAAGGCCGCAGCGGCACGGGTCGTCCTGCGCCGCGCCTGCGGGGCGCTGAACAAGCACCAAGGCGCGCCACTTCGGTGGAGCGCCTCAGCCCGGTTGCGCCGCCGGGTTGAGCGGGGCCGGGCACGGTTCGGCCTCCATGCGATGGAGCAGCCGCACCAAGGGCGCGGGGGACACCTGAATTAAGCCGTCGAACGGCTCGCCCATCTCGATCACCAGGAAGATGGCGGCGGAAATCGCGATCATCGCCAGCACATGCCCCACGGCAACCAGCGGATTGCGCGGCGCGAACACGCCGAGATACAGGAAGAGAAGCGTGAACCAGCTGATCACCACAATGATGAAAATCGCCGGCGTCGCGGTGCGCGCCAGGCCGGAGACCTTCCACCGATATTCGACCAGCTGATGGGCAAAAGCGAGCAGCGAAAGGCGCGCCTGCTTCTCGCTTTCGGTGCTGGGCTCGAGCGCGCGCACCTGCGAATCAAGCCGCAGGATCATCTTCAACGTGGACCCGTCCGTGCGCGCCTGGGAGAAATCAACATTATTCTGCCAGGTTTCGGCAAGCAGCTGCTGGCCATAATCCTGCAATGTGTGGCGCAGGCCACAGGCGGCCGCGCCATAATTCAGCAATTCCAGGTCCGTCAACTGGATGCTCGCGGCGTATTTCTGCACGTCCGAATAGGCTTCGCTGAAATTATAGCGGGCGGAATTGACCATCAGGCCCAGCAACAGGGCGGACATGGTGGAAACCATGGCCATGCTCGCCTTCAGGCTCATGATGGAGCCTTCCCCAAGCCAGGCCTCGGGCAGCCGGCGCGCCAACAGGCTGCCCGCGCCCGCCGCGACAAGCATCAGCGCGAATGTGGCGACGATCGAGGTCCAGATATCCATAGCCTCAGCTTCCCACCCTCATCGTCGCGCACGGCAAAGCTTTAGTACTGCTCTCCCTTTGCCCCGCCAAGGCCCGCACCGCGATCACGTTCGTCCGAGCCGCCTTGCGTCTCGCCTTCCACGATGCCCCGCATGGTGAAGCTGGCGCCGTGCAGAAAGCTCTTCACGGCGTCGCGCACCACGTCGTCGAGGTTTTCCGGGGTCGGCGTGCCGTACACGAAGCGGCGGATGGCGAGATAGAAGATGCGCCCGTGCAGGCCCCAGAACATCTCCGCCTCCCGCTCGCCGATGGGGGCGTCCTGCGGCGACGGCAGGCCGAGATCGTGCCGCAGCTCCGCACAGGCCGGCAGGATGATCAGGTCCCGCACGATGGTGAGATAGCGATTCGTAATGTCGAACGACTTCAGGCCGGAAAAGACGAAGATCCGCACCCACTGATAATCGAAGACCTTCTCGACATATTGCTTGTAGAAGGCGGTCAGCCTCGCTTCGAGCGAGAGGCTCCGGTCGGTCACCAGCCGCTCCCAATCCGGGCTCCAGCGGCTGAGATAGACCTGTTCGTACACGCGCTCGATCAGCGCTTCCTTGCTGGGAAAATGGCGATAAATGGCGGAATGGGTGATGCCCATGCGCTTGGCCAGTTCGCGCGTCTGCCCCTCGAAACCGTGCTCGGCGAAAAAGCGTGCCGCTTCCTCGACGATGGCCAGCTCGCGGTCGGCGGCCCGCATGTTGCGGCGCTTCGGCCGTTCCGGCGCGGCGGCGGGCGGCGCGGCGCTGGAAGCCGGTTCGGCGGATTGAGCCCGGTCCTTAACCTTGCGGCGCGGCGAATCCCCCTTTTCCAACAGCACGCTCTCCTGCCCACGGCCGCTGCGACGAACGGCATATCCTCGATAGCCCAACTGGAGAAAGTGACCAAATGGTCATTTTCTATTGACAACAGATCCAGGCCCGGGCCAATTTTGTGACCAAGCGGTTACAAAAGCCGCAAGAGGAAATCGCCACGGGAGTTTGCGCGTGAAAGCTCGCGCCTTCAGCTATGTCCGCGCCGAGACTTTGGCCGACGCTTATGCGGCGTTCGCGCAAGGGGGAGACGCGAGTTATATTTCCGGTGGGCAGAGCCTCGTGCCGGCGCTGGCGCTGCGGCTCCAGGCGCCCGAAATCCTGGTGGATCTCGCCGGCATCCCGGACATGCGCGGGGTTACGCTGGACGGTGACATGCTGCGCATCGGCGGCCTCACCCGGCACGCGCAGATGCTCACCGAGCCGCTGATCGCCCGCCACGCGCCCTTGCTGGCGCAGGCCGCTCCCCATGTGGCGCATCCGGCGATCCGCAATCGCGGCACCCTCGGCGGCAGCGTGGCGCTGGCCGATCCGGCTTCCGAATTTCCCGCCATGATGCTGGCCATGGACGCGCAGATGGAGATTTACGGCGCCGCGGGCACCCGCCTCGTGCCGGCGGACGCTTATTTCCAGGATCTGTACCAGACCGCGCTCGAACCCGGCGAGATCCTCGTCGCGCTCCATGTTCCGAGCGTCGGCCCGCGCCATCGCTGGGCGTTCGACGAATTGACGCGGCGCCGGGGCGACTATGCCATGGTCGGCGCCGGGCTTCAGGGCCTGTTCGAAGAAGATGGGCGCGTCGCGTCCATGCGCATCGCCTTCTTCTCCGTCGCCGCGACCCCGGTCCGCGTGAAAAGCGTGGAGGCCGCGCTCGCCGGCCGGAAGATCGACGCGGCGCTGATCGCCCATGTCCAGGGCCTGATCGAAGCCGAGCTGGACCCCGCCGAGGACGAGCACCTGCCCCCCGCCATGCGGCGCCATCTGGCGCGCGTGCTGCTGGGCCGGCTGCTGCAAACCGTGAGTTCCCCGACATGAGCGCCCCCGTTCCCCTCGCCCTCACCGTCAATGGCGTGGAGGTGGCGCGCGCCGTCGTGCCGCGCACCACGCTCGCCGATTTCCTGCGGCTCGACCTCGAACTCACCGGCACCCACACAGGCTGCGAAATGGGCGCCTGCGGCGCCTGCCTAGTGATGATGGACGGTGTTCCCGTCCATTCCTGCCTCGTCCTCGCCGTGCAGGCCGAGGGCGCGGTGATCGAGACGGTGGAAGGCCTTTCCGAGCGCGGCGCCATTGCCGAGCTGCAACAGGCCTTCCACCAGCGCAACGCCCTGCAATGCGGCTTCTGCACCCCCGGCGTGCTGGTGAATGCCCATGCGCTGCTGGAACAAGGCGGCATCCCCACGCGCGAGGATATCCGCGACGCGCTCTCCGGCAATTATTGCCGCTGCACCGGCTATGAGGCGATCGTCGACGCCATCGAGACCACGGCGCGGCTGCGCGCCGGCGAGGTGCGCTCATGAATGCCCCCGCGACCCCCTTCGACCGCCCCGGCCATGTGGGCCAGCCGCTGTCGCGCCCCAATGCCAAGCGCCTGCTGGCGGGGCGTGGGCGCTATGTCACCGACATCACCTTGCCGCGCATGCTGCATGCCGCCTTCGTGCGCAGCCCCTATGCCCATGCCCGGATCGCGGATGTGGACATAGCGGCGGCACAGGCCATGCCGGGCGTGCGCCTTGTCGCCACCGGGGCGGACCTCGCGCGCCTCTGCACGCCGTGGGTTGGCACGCTCGACCATTTCAAGGGCATGAAATCCCCGCCCCAATTGCCGCTGCCTCTGGAGCGCGCGGTGTGGGCCGGACAGGCCGTGGTCGCCGTAGTCGCGGATACCCGCGCGCTCGCCGAGGATGCGGCGGAAATGGTCGCGATCAGCTTCGAGGAATTGCCGCCGGTCACCGACCTCGACATGGCCCAGGCCGAGGGCGCGCCGCGCGTCTCCCCCGAGCTTGCCGACAACATGTGCTTTCGCGCCGGCCTCGACACCGGCGGCGTGGACGCCATCTTCGCCAGCGCCGCCCACATTGTGGAAGGCGAATTCCGCTTCGGCCGCCATACCGGCGTGACGCTGGAGCCGCGCGCCATCATCGCCGATTACGACCCGAGCGAGGAGCGCCTCACCGTCCATCACGCGACCCAGACGCCCTATCAATTCCAGGACATCTACGCCCGCCATTACGGCATCGCCGAATCCAGCGTGCGGGTGATCGCGCCGGATGTGGGCGGCTCGTTCGGCGTGAAGCTGCATGTCTATCACGAGGACATGGCGGTGATCGGGCTGTCCATGCTGCTCGGGCGGCCGGTGAAATTCGTCGCCGACCGAACGGAAGCCTTCGTCTCCGACATCCACGCCCGCGACCATCGCGTGAAGGCGCGCGCGGCCGTGGCGGCGGACGGCACCATCCTCGCCATGGACGTGGAGGACGAGACCGCCGTCGGCGCTTTCTCCACCTATCCCCGCACCAGCGCGGTGGAGGGCAACCAAGTGATCCGCCTGATCGGCGCGCCCTATGCGCTCGCCAGCTATCGCGCGGACCTGAAGGTGGTGTTCCAGAACAAGGTGCAGACCAGCCAGTATCGTGCGGTGGGCCATCCCATCGCCTGCGCGGTCACCGAGCGGCTGGTGGATCTGGCCGGACAGAAGGCGGGGCTCGACCCGTTCGCGGTCCGCGCGAAAAACCTGATCGCCGACGATGCCTATCCCTGCGCCTCCGCCACCGGCTACAAGTTCGAGGCGCTCTCCCATCAGGCCTGCCTCGCCAAGCTGCACACGCTGATGGATTACGACCGCCTGCGCGCCGATCAGGCCGAGGCCCGCGCGCGCGGCATTCATCGCGGCATCGGCATCGCCGCCTTCGTGGAAATCACCAATCCTACCCCCGCCTTCTACGGCGTCGGCGGCGCGCGCATCTCGGCGCAGGACGGCGCCATCCTCAAGATCACGCCCTCCGGCGAAGTGCGCTGCCTGATTTCGGTGACCGAGCAGGGCCAGGGCACCGAGACCATCATGGGCCAGATCGTCGCCGATTATCTCGGCGTCTCGCGCGACATCGTGCGGGTGATCACCGGCGATACCGAGGTGACGCCCCATGGCGGGGCCACCTGGGCCTGCCGGGGCGCCGGCATCGGCGGGGAGACCGCGCTTCAGGCGGCGCGCAAGCTGAAGGGCAACGTGCTCGCCGTCGCCGCCGCCATCCTCCAGGCGACGCCCGACGCGCTGGACCTCGTCAACGGCGAAATCGTCGAGCGCACCACGGGGCAGGCGCGCATCAGCCTTTCGGAGGTGGCGCGCATCGCCTATTTCCGCTCCGATACGCTGCCGGCCGGCACCAATGCCCAGCTCTCGGCGGTGCATCATTACGCGCCGCAGGGCTATCCCTTCGCCTTCACCAACGGCATCCACGGCTGCCATGTGGAAGTGGATGTGGAGACCGGCCTCGTGAAGATCCTCAAGCATTTCGTGGTGGAGGATTGCGGCCGCATCATTAATCCCCTGCTGGTGGAAGAACAGGTGCGCGGCGGCGTGGTGCAGGGGCTGGGCGCGGCCTTCTTCGAGGAATGCCTGTACGATGAAAGCGGCCAGCTCACCAATGGCTCGCTGGCCGATTATCTGGTGCCCATGGCGTGCGAGATGCCCGACATCCTGATCGACCACATGGAAACACCCACCAAGGACACCGAGCTCGGCGCCAAGGGCTGCGGTGAAGCCGGCACGGCGGCCGCCTCCGCCGCGGCGCTGAACGCGGTGAACGACGCCATCGCCCCGTTCAATGCCACGATCTCGCAGATTCCCATGACCCCCGCGCGCCTGCTGAAGGCGCTCGGAACCTTCTGACCCATAAAAAAACGACCCCTGGGAGGGACTTATGGCCAATTTTCTGAAGCCGCCGATATCCAGCGTATCGCGCCGCGCCGTTCTCGCAGGCATGGGGGCCGGCATCGGCCTCATGGCCGCGCCGGCGATCCTGCGGGCGCAGACCGACACCATCCGCATCGGCTTTCCCACCCCGCTCACCGGCCCGTTCGGCGCCGAGGCGAAGGACCAGGTGAAGAGCGCCGAGCTGGCGGTGAAGCTGGTCAACGACAAGGGCGGCATCGGCGGCCGCAAGGTCGAATTGCTGGTGCGCGACGACAAGCTGAACGCCGGCGAGGCCGCCACCCGCACCCTCGAACTGATCGAGAAGGACAAGGTGCACGCGATCGTCGGCGCGCTCTCCAGCGCGGTGCAGCTCGCGGTCAACGAAGTCACCCGCGCGCGCGGCGTGCTCTATGTCTCGATCAGCCAGTCCGACACCATCAACGAGGTGAAGGATTTCTCGCGCTTCACCTTCCACGAGGCGCTGAACCCGCATATGACGACCGCGGCGGTCGCGCGGAAGACCTTCAAGAAGGGCTCGAAGATCGCCTATCTGGTGGCGGACTACGCTTATGGCCATGAGATGCTGCGCGGCTTCAAGCGCGCCGCCGCCGCCATCGGCGCGGAGAGCGTGGGCGAGATCCTCCACCCGTTCGGGGCCGCCGATTATTCGACCCTCATGCCGCGCATCCGCTCGATGAAGCCGGACATCCTGGCGATCTGCAATTTCGGCCGCGACCAGGCCAATTCCATCAAGCAGGCCAATGATTTCGGCCTGAAGCAGCAGATGCAGATCGTGGTCCCGGTGATCCTGCACAACCAGCGCCTCGCGGTCGGCCCGGACGTGTTCGCGGGCGTGATCGGCGGCGCCAATTATTATTGGGGCCTGGAGAGCACCGTGCCCACGGCGAAGACCTTCAACGATGCCTTCAAGGCGGCCAATAACGGGGCCTATCCCACCGATTATGGCGCCTATGGCTTCACCGGCGTCGCCTCGCTCCTGTTGGCCATCGAGAAGGCCGGCAGCACCGATACCGACAAGATGGTCGAGGCGCTGCAGAACCTGAAATACGATGTAGCCAAGGGCCCGCAGCATTATCGCGCCTGCGACCACCAGTCGGTGCAGGCGGTGCTGGTACTGGAATCCAAGAAGAAGGCCGACATGGCGAACGAGCAGGATTTGTTCGCCATCATCGCCAATGATCCGGGCTCGGAAGACATGCTGCGCTCCTGCGCGGAGCTTGGTTTCCCGACCTGAGCCCCCCTCACCCCAACCCTCTCCCCGGCGGGGAGAGGGGGAGTTCCTGACTTCTCCCCTCCGGGGGAAGAGGGAAAGCCAAAGTTCACCTCTCCCCGAGGGGGAGAGGTCGGCCGCGTAGCGGACGGGTGAGGGGGAAGTGCCTTCCGGCGGGATCAAGCCGCGCGGGAGCGGGAGCGCCCCTCACCCCAACCCTCTCCCCGGCGGGGAGAGGGGGAATTCCCGGTTTCGCCCCTCGGGGGAGAGAGGGAAAGTGCGAAGTTCACCTCTCCCCAACGAGGAGAGGTCGGCCACGCAGCGGACGGGTGAGGGGACAGAGCCTTCCGGCGGGATCAAGCCGCGCCGGGCGCGCCTCTCACCCCGGCCCTTTCCCCTTGAGGGAGAGGGGGGCGCTCCCGGATTTCTCCCTCAAGGGGAGAGGGAAAGCCAAAGTTCACCCCTCCCCGTCGGGGAGAGGAGACGACACAGAAAGCCGGAGCCGGACACCGACATGGATCTCGAACTCATCCTCATGCAGCTGTTTTCCGGCGTCGCGCTGGGCGCGGTGCTGATCATGGCGGCGCTCGGCCTTACCATCATCTTCGGCATGCTGGGCATCGTGAACTTCGCCCATGGCGCCCTGTTCATGGTGGGTGCCTATGCCGGCGTGTGGGTGGCCGAGCAGACCGGCAATTTCTGGTGGGCGCTGCTGCTCGCGCCCCTGGCGGTGGGCGTGTTCGGCATGCTGATCGAGCGCTTCCTCATCCGCCCGCTCTATAAGCGCTCGGTGGATGATCCCCTGCTGCTCACCTTCGGCCTCGGCTATGTGCTGGTGGAAATGGTGCGCATCGTGTTCGGCACCGATGGCGTCCCGTTCGCTACCCCCGAGGCGCTGAGCGGGGTTGTGGATCTCGGCATCGGCTATTTCCCGCTCTATCGGCTGTTCGTGGTGGCGCTCGTGGCGGTGGTGCTGCTGGCCCTGTGGTTCGCGCTGGAGAAGACCAAGTTCGGCCTGATCGTGCGGGCCGGTGCCAAGGATCCGCTGATGATGCGGGTGCTCGGGGTGGATATCAGCGCCCTGTGGCTGGTCGTCTTCGGCCTCGGCGTGGCGCTCACCGCACTCGGCGGCGTGCTCGCCGCGCCCATGCGCAACGTGACGCCGGAAATGGGCACGCTGGTACTCGCCGAAGCCTTCGTCGTCACCGTCATCGGCGGCATGGGATCCCTGCTCGGCGCGGTGATCGCCGGGCTGGTGGTGGGCGTCGCGGTCTCCATGACCGCGCTGTTCGCGCCGGAAATGGCCACCATCGTCATGTTCGCGCTGATGGCGCTCGTCCTTCTGTTCCGTCCGCAGGGCCTGTTCGGCCAGAGCGTGCGCGCATGAGCGGAGATCCTTCCATGCCCCCTTCCCCGGCCTCCGCCGCCGCGCCGCCGCTGGCCGCACAGACCGGCGTGAAAGCCACCGGCTTCGGCGCGATGCTGCAGCGCTGGCGCGTGCCGCTCTCGGTGCTCGCCTTGTGTCTCCTGCCGTGGGTCCTGCCCTCGCAGGCGCTGGCGGTGAACGTGCTGGTCTTCGGCCTGTTCGCGGTCGGCTACAATCTGCTGTTCGGCTATACCGGGCTGCTCTCGTTCGGCCATGCGGCCTTCTTCGGCGGCGGGGCCTATCTCACCGGCATCGCCATCGCCCATTTCGGCCTCGGCTGGTTTCCCGCCATGCTGGTGGGCGTGCTGGGCGCGGGCGTGCTCGCCGCGATCATGGGCGCGCTGTCGATCCGCACCCGCGGCATCTATTTCTCCATGGTGACGCTGGCGCTCTCGCAGCTGGTCTATTACGTGGCGCTCCAGGCCAGCGCCTGGACCGGCGGCGAGAACGGCCTGCGCGGCTTTACCGTCTCCACCATCAATCTGTTCGGCTTCACGGTGGATTTCTTGAACCCGGTGAATAAATACTATGTTCTGATGGTCTTCGCGGCGCTGGCGCTGTGGTTCGTCTCGCGGCTGCTGAATTCGCCCTTCGGCGCGGTGATCGAGGCGATCCGCGAGAACGAGACCCGGGCGCGCGCCTGCGGCTATGATGTGGAGCGCACCAAGCTCATCGTCTTCATCCTGTCGGGCCTCATCTGCGGGCTCGCGGGCGCGCTCTCGGCCCTGCATCTCGCCATCGTGCCGCTGGATACGCTGCATTACCAGACCTCGGGCCTGGTGGTGATGATGACGCTGCTCGGCGGCGCCGGCAGCTTCTTCGGCCCGTTCGTGGGCGCCCTGGTGTTCCTGCTGATCGAGGATGTCGCCTCGCTCTGGACCTCCCATTGGCAGCTCATCGTGGGTCTGATCTTCATCGCCTTCGTGCTGTTCCTGCCCAAGGGCATCTGGGGCACCCTGATTTCCCGGAGGACGCAGGGATGACCACGCCGCTTCTCTCCGTCGAGAATATCGGCCGCAGCTTCGGCGGGTTCGTCGCGCTGGCGGATATCAGCGCCAGCTTCGCGCCGCGCAAGGTGACCGCCATCATCGGCCCGAACGGCGCCGGCAAGAGCACGTTCTTCAATGTGCTGTCCGGCGTGCTGCCGCCCTCCACCGGCGCGATCCGCTTCAAGGGCAAGGATTTGACCGGGCTGCGCCAGCACAAATTCGTGCATCTCGGCATCGCCCGCTCCTACCAGATCACGAACATTTTCCCCGAACTGACGGTGCATGAAAACGTGCGCGTGGCGGCCCAAGCCTTCGTCGCCCGCTACGACGTGTTCTCCAACCGCATGCGCTATGGCGAGCTCGACGAGAAGGCGCACGCGGCGCTCGCCGCAGTCGGGCTTCACGCCAAGGGCCACCGCACGGCCAAGGCGCTCGCCCATGGCGAACAGCGGGCGCTGGAAATCGCGATCGCCCTGGTGGCCGATCCCGAACTGCTGCTGCTGGACGAGCCCACCGCCGGCATGGGGCCGGAGGAAACCAAGGAGATGGTCGCCCTCATCGAGCGGCTTGCCGCCGAGCGCACCATCCTCCTCGTCGAGCACAAGATGAAGATGATTCTCGGCTTGAGCGATCGCATCCTGGTGCTGCATCACGGCCGGCTGATCGCCGACGGCACACCCCAATCCATCCAGACGGACAAGGAAGTCCGTCGCGTCTATCTGGGTCAGAACGATGGCTATGCTTGAGATCGAGGGCCTGGATGCCTGGTACGGCGCGAGCCATATTCTCCACAAGGTGAGCCTGAAGGTGGAGAAGGGCGAGATTGTCGCCCTGGTCGGCCGCAACGGCGCGGGCAAGACCTCCACCTTGCGCGCGGTGATGGGCCTGATGCCCCGCGCCACCGGGCGCGTGCGGTTCGACGGCATCGAGCTTCTGCCGCGCGCCGCGCACGAGCGCTTCAAGCTCGGCCTCGCCTATGTGCCGGAGGAGCGGCGCATCGTGCAGGGGCTGACCGTGCGGGAAAACCTGCAGCTCGGCCTCGTCGCCTCGGGCAAGAAGATCGACGAGCGCGCGGCCATCGACGAGATCGCCGAGAGCTTTCCCCGCCTGAAAGAGCGTCTGCACCAGCAGGGCACCACCATGTCGGGCGGCGAGCAGCAGATGCTGGCCATCGCCCGCGCCATGATCGCGAAACCCTCCATGATCCTCTTGGACGAACCCTCAGAAGGCATCATGCCGGTGCTGGTGGAGGAGATGGGCGTGCTGTTCCGCCGGATGCGCGACCAGGGCATGACCCTGGTGCTGGTGGAACAGAACGTGGAATGGGCATTGAAGCTGGCCGACCGGGCGGTCATCATCGACCAGGGTGAAATCGTCCATGAAAGCAGCGCCGCCGCGCTTCTGGCCGACAAGGACATTCAGGATCGCTATTGCGCCGTGTGAGCGCTCGAAAGGACTTTCGTCATGGAAATCGTCGGCGAATATCGCATCGCCGCGCCGCGCGAGACGGTGTGGAAGGCCATCCTCGATCCCGAAATGCTGCGCGCCTGCATCCCCGGCTGCCAGGAACTGACGGAGACCGGCCCCAACGCCTTCTCCGCCAAGGTGCAGATCAAGGTCGGCCCGGTCTCCGCCAATTTCGCCGGCACGGTGGAATTGCAGGACATCACCGCGCCGGAGAGCTGCCGCATCGTCGGCCAGGGCAGCGGCGGGGTGGCCGGCTTCGCCAAGGGCGATGCCGTGGTGACGCTGGCCGAGGACGGGGAAGAAACCCTGCTCACCTACAAGGCCGACGCGCAGATCGGCGGCAAGCTCGCCTCCCTCGGCGGACGGCTGATCCAGGCCACGGCCCGCAAGCTGGCGGACCAATTCTTCTCCACCTTCACCAAGGCGCTGAACGGCGAGGGCGAGGCGGAGAAGGCGGCGTCCTAAAACGCTTCCCTGTTTCATGGAAACGGGGAAATGCTCTATGGGGCGGTGCCGGGCACGGCGTCTCGCGGCAGGGCCGGGACGCGCCAATCCGAGACAAGCCCGAACGTCGCCGCGAAACCCATCTCGCCGGCCCGGGTGATGCGGAGCGCCCGGCTCTGCGGCATGCGTGCCACCCAGCCGAGATCCAGCGCCTTGTCGAGCAGCGCGGCGCCGAGGCGGCCCGCAAGGTGCGGGCGGCGCTCGCTCCAATCAAGGCAGGTCCGGCATAAGGGACGCCTGGAATGAAGCGGCGGCCCGGTGTCGAGGCCGAAATCGCAGAAGAAGCGCCGCCCCTCCTGCGTGACGAGGCCTGCTCCATCCGAAAGCCGGAGGTAATCGCGATCGCACAACGAGTCCGCAATGGCGACAGCGAGCCGGCCAGCCATATGGTCGTAACAGGTCCGGGCGAGCCGCAAAGCCGCATCGCGGGGACCGGCCGGCCGGTGACGCTTTGGCCCGGACGCCGCAACGGTCATCAGCGCGTGGATGGCTTGGGCGACCTCCGGCGAGGCGAGCCGATAATAGCGGTGCCGGCCCTGCTTCTCCACGGCGAGCAGCCGGGCGTCCAACAGCTTGGCCAGATGACCGCTGGTGGTCTGCGCCGTGACCCCGGCGTGGTGCGCCAGTTCGCCCGCCGTCAGCGCCTGACCGCCCATCAGGGCTGAAAGCATGTTGGCCCGGGCCGCGTCGCCGATCAGGCTTGCGACCTCCGCAATCGTATTTCCGGACGCCATGTTCAGCATGCGGAAAAACTAGCAGCGAAACCGCCGCCCGTCAGCGTCCGATGGTTCGGCGCACGCCGAAGCATCCAAGCCCACGCAATCGCTAGAAAAGCGCTCATTTCCAGCCGCGCGGAGCGCAAGAGCATGAGTGAACAGTCACACAAGGCGAAGGACATTATCCTTCTTCTCATACTCTCCACCTTGTGGGGCGCGTCCTACAGCTTCATCAAGGTCGGCGTCGAAACCATTCCCCCGGTCACCCTGATTGCCGCGCGCACCGTCATCGCCGGTCTGATCCTGATGGGCATCGTCCGCTGGCGCGGGTTGAAATTTCCCGGCGATGGGCGGACCTGGGCGAAATTCCTGTTTCAAGCCTGCCTGAACAGCGTCGTTCCCTTCACCTTGATCGCCTGGGCTGAACAAACGACGGATGCCGGCCTGGCGACGATCCTCAACTCGACATCTCCCATATTCGCCTTTCTGCTGACCCTGCTCGTCACGCGCCACGAGGCTGTGACCGGGCGCAAGCTGTTCGGAGTCGCGGCCGGGCTGCTCGGAACATGCCTGGTGGTCGGGATGCAGGCGCTGGGCGGCCTCGGGCATCAGGTGTGGGCGCAGATCGCCATCCTCGCGGCCACCGTCTGCTATGCTGGCGCCGCGATCTTCGGCAGGAATTTCAAAGGGCTTGACCCCATGCTGCCAGCGGCCGGCTCGCTCATATGTGGTGCTGCGATCCTGGTTCCGGTCAGCCTCGCGCTCGATCATCCCTGGGCCCTCGTTCCGGCCACGCGCTCCGTGCTCGCGCTCCTCGCCCTCTCGGTCTTTTCGACCGCCCTCGCCTTCGTGATCTATTTCCGTCTCGTCCAAACGCTCGGGTCGATCGGCACCACGGCGCAGGCCTATCTCAGGGTGCCGATCGGCGTTGCCATCGGCATCCTGTTCCTGGGTGAAACGCTGGCTCCGACCGCCTGGCTCGGCTTGGGCTGCATCGTCGCCGGCGTCATCGCCATGACCCTGCCGGCAGCCCGACCGGCGCCGCGACCCGCTTGAGCGCGTCCCGCGCCAGGCCCCTACCCCACCACGAACGCCCCCCGGCTGGCGCGCACCTCGTCCACGATGAAGCGCTCGGTCTCGGCGATGCGGCGCAGGTCACGCAAATCGGCGTGGACCACCAGCCAATAGGTGCGCGAGAAGGTGACGGCGGGCAGGATGCGCACCAGCTCCGGGCAGGCGGCGGCGGCATAATCATGCAGGATGCCGAGCCCCGCACCGGCGCGGATCGCCTCCAACTGGCCCACAACGCTGGCGCATTCGAAGCGGCGGGCGGTCAGCTCGATCAGGGCACCCATGTAATCGAGCCCTGAACTATAGGTGAGATCCTGCACATAGGTCACGAGCGTGCGGTCGGCGAGATCCGCCTCATGCTCCACCGGCCCGGTCTGGTCGAGATAGGACCGCGCGGCATAGACGCCGAGCGAATAATCCGTGAGCTTGCGCCCGAACAACCGCCCCTCCTGCGGCCGCTCCAGGATGATGGCGATATCCGCCTCGCGCTTGGAGAGCGAGAAGGTGCGCGGCAGCGGCACCAATTGCACCACAAGGTCGGGATGCATGCCGGCGAAGCGGGCGAGGCGCGCGGCCAGGAAATAGGTGCCGAACCCGTCCGGCGCGCCGATGCGCACCGTGCCTTCCAGCTTGAGATCGGCATTGCCCAGCAGGGAGCGGGCGCGCAGCATCTCGCTTTCCACCCGCTCGGCCATGGGCAAGAATTGCTCGCCGATGGCTGTGAGCGTGCAGCCGCTCGGCCGCCGCTCGAACACTTTCGCCCCAAGATCCGCCTCCAGCGCGCTGAGCCGCCGCGTGACCGTGGCGTGATCCAGCCCGAGCTTGCGGGCGGCGGAGAGCATCTGCCCCGCCCGCGCGACGGCGAGGAAAACGCGGGCATGATCCCAATTCATCGCGGAGGATTCCCGATAGACGCCTAAAAACGCGGAATGAGTCCGAAATCTTAGGCCTTGCTCCGCGCAGATACCAGAGATCAAGTGCGGCAGGATTTTCGCGCGGGAGCAGACATCATGCAGACCATCGGCCATTACATCCAGGGGCGCCATATCACAGGCGAGGACCGCTCGGCCCCGACCTTCGAGCCCGCCACGGGCGAGCAGATCGGCACTGTGCTGCTGGCCTCCGCCGCGCGCGTGGACGAAGCCGTGCAGGCCGCCGCGGCCGCCCTGCCCGCCTGGGCGACCCAGCCCGCGCCGGCCCGAGCCCGCGTGATGTTCCGCTTCAAGGACCTTCTGGAGCGCAACATCGACGATCTCGCCGCCCTGATCAGCCGCGAGCACGGCAAGACCGTGGAAGACGCCAAGGGCGAACTGGTGCGCGGCATCGAAGTGGTGGAATTCGCCTGCGGCATCCCGCATCTGCTGAAGGGCGAATTCTCCGACCAGGTCGGGCGCGGCATCGACACCTTCTCCCAGCGCCACCCGGTGGGCGTGTGCGCGGGCATCACGCCGTTCAACTTCCCGGCCATGGTGCCGCTGTGGATGTTCCCGGTCGCCCTCGCCTGCGGCAACACCTTCGTCCTGAAGCCCTCCGAAAAGGACCCGAGCCTCTCCCTGCGCCTCGCCGACCTCCTCGCCGAATCCGGCCTGCCCGCCGGCGTGTTCAACGTCGTCAACGGCGACAAGGAGGCGGTGGACTCGCTTCTGACCCATCCCAAGGTGGCGGCGGTGAGCTTCGTCGGCTCCACGGCGGTGGGCGAATATGTCTATAAGACCGCCGCCGCGCATGGAAAGCGCGCCCAGGCCCTGTGCGGCGCCAAGAACCATCTTGTCGTGATGCCCGACGCCGACCTCGACAAGACCGTCGATGCCCTGATGGGCGCCGGCTATGGCTCGGCCGGCGAGCGCTGCATGGCGGTCTCGGTGGCGGTGGCCGTGGGCGGCATCGGCGATGCGCTCATGGAGCGGCTGGAACCGCGCGTGCGGGCGCTGAAGGTCGGTCCCGGCAATGATCCGGCGAGCGAGATGGGGCCCCTCGTCACCAAGGAGCATCTCGCCAAGGTGCGCGGCTATGTGGACCTCGGCGTTTCCGAGGGCGCGAAGCTGACGGTGGACGGGCGCGGCCTCAAGCTGCAAGGCTATGAGGACGGCTATTATATCGGCGGCTGCCTGTTCGACGACGTGACCCCCGACATGCGGATCTACAAGGAAGAGATCTTCGGACCGGTGCTGTCCGTGGTGCGCGTGCCGAGCTTCGACGAGGCGCTTCAGCTGGTGAACGACCACGAATACGGCAATGGCGCCGCCATCTTCACCCGCGACGGCGATGCCGCCCGTGCGTTCGATTATGGCGTGCTGGCCGGCATGGTGGGCATCAACGTGCCGATCCCGGTGCCGATCGCCTATCATTCGTTCGGCGGCTGGAAGCGGTCGATTTTCGGCGATCGCAATGTCTATGGCCTGGAGGGCGTGGGCTTCTACACCCGCCTGAAGACCACCACCTCGCGCTGGCCGGCGGGCATCCGCACGGGAGCCGAATTCGTCATGCCCGTGCTCGCCTGAGCCTCGGCCTCACCGGCCCCGCATCGATCGGGATCGGCTCGCCACCTTGTACGCCCACACGCGGACAAGGCGGGGTCGATCCCGGCCGCAAAACCCACTCTTGCCAATCGTCGCGGCGGCATTTGCTCTGGGAGACCTGGTCCCGGAAGACGATAAACCCTTGAATGAATAATATTGGACCATATTGCGCAGGTTGCATGACTGCATGCCGTAATAAATTCATGACAAAAGACGCTATATGGTCAAGCTCCCGTTTGAATGGAGCCGCCCCATGCCAGAACTCCCCCAAGGTTGGGAATCCGACGCGAGATTTAGATATCGCGCCGTCGACGGGACCCTGGACCTTCCGCAGATGTCGGATGCGGAATGCACGGTTCTGATCTGGAATACGGGGCGCAACCCGCTCAGCCATCCCGGTCATGCGGCCATATTGATGCGGCGCCAACGGGCGGAAAATTACACGACTGCCGTATGGGAGAACCCGGACCTGACGCGCTATTTGAGCTTCTGGCCTGGGGTGACCGCTTCCAAGGAAACCAAAGATTCCAACGGCATGGTCGCCGGGAATTTCATGAACAATTTCACCCACGATCTGATCGCTGAAACGCCGAGTTCGACCAACGACCGTCTTGCCAATAATCCCGGCCTGGCTCGATCCAACCAGAAAATGATTATGTTGAACCGCCTTCAGGCGGTGGAAAAACCACAGTCCAGCGACCCGTCCCGTAAATCTTACGACCTCAAAGAAATTCCGAATGCCGGGCGCTGGTCGAATTTTCCGGAAGACTGCTATCATATTCCAGCCCTTCGGCACGATAACCCAAAGCGTCTTGGCCTTGACCTGGAGCGCATCGCTCATTGGACCGAGACAATAACGAAAGATCAAAATTTCAAATACAAATTGATTACGAAGAAAAGCAATTGCGCCGGCGCCGCCATGCGGGCCATTGACGAAGGCGGCGCGAAAGCGTTCGCAAAAGCACTGAACGATACCTACGACATTTATTCTCCGAACGCGCAAATCGCCTACCTGACGCCGAGCGATTGCAAGGCCTATGTCGACATGGTGTGTTCGGGCGTTTTCATAGCAAACAACATGCTTCAGGAAATCGAACATTACGTGACACGGCAAAACGCGGAAGCTCTTCTAAGAGACCGCATGACAGCCGACATTTTCACCTTGGCGGATTGGAACACCATAAGCCGTCGACAAGGATTCTTCAGCGGCATTCGCGGCTTCACATTGCGCGCGCTCGACAAGCAGATCGAGCGGTATCACAAATATGATTGGGGCATGAACTACAACAACAAGCTGGCGGCCTTCATCGGCATCCTCAAGGCCACCCACACCCACAATATGAAGAGCACCAGCGGACAGCGGGACATGGCCTTTACACTGCTCAGTGTCCAGATTTTGCGCGTGTGCGAGCATCTGGCGAGCGGGCAGAATGTGTTCAGGGTCGCGAGCTCGACCGCCCTCGACGCACCTTTCTATGTCTGACCACAACCCATAGGCGCGTCCGGCCTTCGGTGGGAGGAGGCAAGCTGCTCTGCAACTTCTGCATGGCCGCGTCGGCAGCTCTGCCGTCGCGGCCTTGACGCCCCATGGGAACATCCTTCTCCTTGGCGCGCCGGCGCCACGAGCGAAGGTGTCCTGGATTCGCTGATGGTCATGTTCTGCCCCTGTGTCCCGCGCGTTGCGCGGCACCCTCTCTCTTCCCTTGCGCCTTGCGATGTCCTCTCACTCGGCGCGTCCGGCGCGCGGCGGGGGATGCCGTGAACGCTGAACCCGGCATGCAGCCGGCCACGACGCACGCGCCGGAACCGCACATCGGCCTCTTGCCCCTGCTCGCCGAGACGATCTCGGTTCAGGCGCTGGGCACCATGGCGGTGCTGATGGTGCCGGCCCTGGCACCGGCCATCGCGCGCGACCTCGGTGTCCCGACCGCGAGCGTGGGCTATCAGATTTCCCTGGTCTATTTCGCGGCCATGACGGCATCGCTGGTCGCCGGCACCCTCGTCGCCTGGTACGGCCCCTGCCGCACCGGGCAGAGCGCGATGCTGTTCCATGCCGGCGGATGCCTGCTGGCGAGCATCCCCACCATCCCCACCATGGCCCTCGGCGCGTTCGTGACCGGGCTCGGCTACGGCCTCATCAATCCGGCCGCATCCGAACTGCTGATGCGCCACGCGCCGGCGAACCGCCGCAACCTGATTTTCTCCCTGAAACAGACGGGCGTGCCGCTGGGCGGCATGGCGGCCGGCCTGTTCGGGCCGCAGATCGCGCTGACGCTCGGCTGGCACGCGGCGCTGATCTGCGTCGCCGTCCCGTGCGTGCTGGTCGCGGCGCTCTCCCAGCTCGGCCGTGCGGAACTGGACCGGCATCGCAGCCGCGCCGGCAGCAGCCGGCTGCTGTCCTTCACGGCCATCAAGCTGGTGCTATCGCACGCCCGCCTGCGCTGGCTGGCGCTCTCCTCCTTCTGCTTCTCGGCGGTGCAGCTGTGCGTCATCACCTTCCTGGTGGCGCTGCTGGTGGAGGATCTCGGCTTCTCCCTGGTGCAGGCGGGGGCGATCCTTGCGGCGGTGCAGGTGTCGGGCGCGGTGGGCCGCGTGCTGTGGGGCCAGGTGGCCGACATGGCGCATGACGGCCTCAGCGTGCTGGTGTTTCTCGCGCTGCTCATGGGCGGCGCCGCGCTGGCGATCATGTTGGCCGCACCCGGCTGGCCGCTGCCGGTCATCGTGGCGCTGCTGCTGGTGCTCGGCCTTTCGGGCGTGGGCTGGAACGGGGTCTATCTCTCGGAAGTGGCCCGCAACAGCCCGCCACGCGCGGTGGGCTCCACCACCGGGGCGGCCATGTTCTTCACCTTCACCGGCGTGGTGTTCGGCCCCGTGATCTTCTCGCAAATCCACGACCGGGTGGGCAGCTATATGGGCAGCTACGGCCTGCTGGTCGGCCTTTCGGCGGTCGGCGGCGCGATGATCCTCGCCGCCCGCCTGCGGGGCGCCCGCTGAAGCTTGCGGCCGGCGCCGCTCAATGCCCGTCGAAGGCCATGAGCGTGCGCACCGGCACGCCCATGGCGCGCAGCTTGGCGGCGCCCCCGAGGTCCGGCAGATCGATGATGAAGCAGGCGGCCTCCACCTGCACGCCCATGTTGCGCAGCAGCTTCACCGCGCCCTCGGCGGTGCCGCCGGTGGCGATCAGATCGTCCACCAGCACCACCTTTTCGCCGGCGGAGACCGCATCCACATGCATCTCCATCTCGTCCTGGCCATATTCCAGGGCATAGGCCATGCGCACGGTCTGATGGGGCAGCTTGCCCTTCTTGCGGATCGGCACGAAACCCGCGCACAGCTGATGCGCCACCGCCCCGCCGATGATGAAGCCGCGCGCCTCGATGCCCGCCACCTTGTCGATCTTCGCCCCGGCCCAAGGCTGCACCAGCTCGTCCACCGCGCGGCGGAAGGCACGGGCATTTCCGAGCAGTGTGGTGATGTCGCGGAACAGGATGCCGGGCTTGGGATAATCCACGATGGTGCGGATCGCGGCGCGCAAATCGGTCGCCTCGGCGGGCACGGACGGCAGGGGAGAAGAAATGATGGTCATGGAGCACCCTGGTTCGGCCGGCGGGGCACACGGCCGCCCCGATCCGCGCTTGAAGATTTTGCCGGGCTTAACATTCTTGCCGGGCCATTGTCTGCCCGCAAGCGGCGCGAACACCGTCCTGTGAAACGGCCCCCGCGCGCCGCTCAGTCGGCGCCCTCGCACTCCAGCTTCTGGCGCGGAAAGGCTTCGGCGAGGGATTGGATCAGCACGGCGCGCGCCGCCTCGCCGGCGGGGTCGTTCACCTTGAGGGCGGGCACGGCGCAATTGTTCCAGGCGTGGGTGATGAGATAGAGCCGCATCCAGCCCGCAGACTCCGGCACCGAGGCGTGGCGCAGCTCGCGCGCGGCGCAGGCCTGGGGATTGGCGTTGTTGGTGCAGCCTGCGGCGACGGCGGCGCGCCAGACGGCGGGAAGATCGCCCTTGCCTTCCAGTGCGTCCACATAGCTGGCGCAAGCTGCCGGCGCTGGGGTGAAATCGCGCAGCGCGGCGGGGGTGGCGAAGGCCTTCAGCTTGGCGATATTGAAGGTGCAGAAATCGGCGACGGCATCCTTCACCTTGGCGTGGAATTCCTGCGCGCCCGGCAGATCCAGCGGCTTCAGCGCGGCGGCGGCGGCCTCGATGCGCGCGCATTTGGCCGCATAGGCAGCCGCGTTCACGCGCCCCATGTCCGCCGGCTTGTTCGGAAAGCTCGGCGAGGGGGCAGCGGAGAGGGTATAGTCATAGATGAGGGCCAAGGTGTCGCGCAGGCTCTTTTCGTCGGTCTTGGCGGGATCGAACCACACCCGCCCGGAACAGGCGCCGTCGGCGAAGGACACCGATTTCTGCGCCGCGACGGCCACCCCGCTCCACAGGCAGGCCAACAGCATTATCCACACCCGCGACGCCATCGCACGCCCCCCAAGCGGCCTCATCCGGCCGCTATGGAAAAGCATAGCCATGCGCGGTGCAAGAATCTGCATCAGAAATGGCGATCCCGGCACATGCGCCTTAGGCGCTTCAGCCCGTCCTCCAAAGCGGTTGGTTCACACAGCGGAGTATGGTCTGTGTGCGTGCGGAAGCAGGATTCGCTTCACGGAGTCGATCTCGCACAGGAAATCAAAGATGAATTCTTACTGGATTCTCATAATTGTAGGCATTATTAATTTTGAAGTCGGCACACCGGCAACATTTCCCGGCTGGTCCTATACGTCTCAAAAAGAATGCAATTCCGCAAAAAAGAAAATTGAAAATGATTATATTAAAAAAATAAAATCATCTGCAGGAAAAACGGCGGACGTACAGACAAACGCGTGGTGCGTTCCAATTAAGTTTCGCGATGACACCATGGAGGGCGAAGGCGAGTGCGACGGTTGCCGCTAAGGCGCGCCACTCTCTTGGCGGGCACCGCCCCCCTCTAATCCTCGATTCCGGCGATGGCGCGGGCGAAATCGGCGGCGGCGAAGGGCTGGAGATCCTCCGCCCCCTCCCCAACCCCGATCAGATGCACCGGCAGGCCGAATTTCGCGGCGATGGCGACCAGGATGCCGCCGCGCGCGGTGCCGTCCAGCTTGGTCATGACAAGCCCGGTCACGCCGGCGATCTTGGTGAACACCTCCACCTGGGAGAGCGCGTTCTGGCCGACGGTCGCGTCGAGCACCAGCAGCACCGCGTGCGGCGCGCCGGGCTCCAGCTTCTTCACCACGCGCACCACCTTTTCCAGCTCGGCCATCAGCTCGGTGCGGTTCTGCAACCGTCCGGCGGTGTCGATGAGCAGGATGTCGGCGCCCTCCGCGCGCGCTTCGGTGATGGCGTCATGGGCGACGCCCGCCGCATCCGCCCCCGGCGCGCGGGCGACGACGCGGGCGCCGGTGCGCGCGCCCCACACCTTCAATTGCTCGATGGCGGCGGCGCGGAAGGTATCGCCCGCCGCCAGCACCACCTTGCGGCCCTCGCTCTTCCACTGGGCGGCGAGCTTGCCGATGGTGGTGGTCTTGCCCGAGCCGTTCACCCCGACCATGAGGATGATGAAGGGTTTTTGCGCGTCCTCGATCACCAGGGGCTTCGCCACCGGGGCGAGGATGGATTCCACCTCGGCGGCGATCAGGCCCTTCACTTCGTCGGCGCCGATCATCTTGTCGTGCCGGCCGCGCCCCACCGCTTCGACGATCCGCGCGGCGGTGGCGGTGCCGAGATCGGCGCGGATCAGGATGTCTTCCAGCTCTTCCAGCGTCTCGGCATCGAGCTTGCGCTTAGAGACGAGGTCGGTGATGCCCTGGGTGAGACTGGAGGCGGTGCGCGCCAGTCCACTGGTGAGGCGGCGCCAGAAACTGGTCTTGGCGGGCTCCGGCTCCTCGGCGGAGGAGGTTTCGGCAAAGGAGGCTTCGGTCTGTTCCGCCTCGGAAGGCACGTCTGCGGGAACAGGCTGCTCCTCAACCGGCACCGTCGGCGCGAGGGCCATGCGGGCAGGATCCTCTTGTGGGGCGGGAGCCTCGGCAACGGGAACCTCAGCGAGGGAATGCTCTGCAAGCGGGTCCGCGACCGCTGCCTCTTCCGCCCGGTCCTCTTTCGCCTGCTCTTCTTCGGCCGGCACATCGCCCATGGCCGGTGCATCGCTCTCCGGCCGCGCTTCCGCCGCGAGGTCCGGGACCGGCCGTGCTTCGTCAACCGACGCCTCGGGGGCTGCGGGTTCACTGCCCTCGGACGTGTCGGACTGGACAGAAGCCGGCGCATCGTCGACCGGGGCAGTCGGCGCGGGCGCCTCGGCCTCGCTGCCCCAGCCGCCGGTCAGGCGGCTCCAGAGGCCTTTCTTCTTGGGGGCCGGCGGGGGGCCGTTCTCGGTGTCGCTCATCACATCAGGCCGCGATTAGCCGCGCGCCGTCGTGACCGGCGATGCGCAGGGGGAGGATGGTGCCGCGTGGCGCGGGATGGGGAACGCGTACCGGCGTGAAATGCTCCGTGCGGCCGAGGCCGCCGCTCTCCATCAGCACGCTGCGATGGGCGCCCACGCACAAAGAGAGATGGCGATGCAAGGCCATGTCGCCCTTTTCGCGCAGGCGCTGCGCCCGGGCCTTCACCACTTCGTGCGCCACCTGCGGCATGCGGGCGGCGGGGGTGCCGGGGCGCGGCGAATAGGGAAACACGTGCAGGAAGGAGAGGCCGCAAGCGTCCACGATATCCAGCGTATTGCGGAACTGCGCCTCGCTCTCGGTGGGAAAACCGGCAATGAGATCGGCGCCGAACACCAGATCCGGCCGCAAGCGCCGCATCTCGCCGACGAGGCGGATCGCCTCGGCGCGCGAATGCCGACGCTTCATGCGCTTCAAGATAAGGTCGTCGCCCGATTGCAGCGAGAGATGCAGATGCGGCATCAGCCGCTCTTCTTCCGCCAGCGCGCGCAGCAAGTCGGCGTCGGCTTCCACCGTATCGATGGAGGAGAGGCGCAGCCGCTTCAGCTCCGGCACGTGCTTGAGGATGGCGCGCACCAGCTTGCCGAGCGTCGGCGCGCCGGGAAGGCCGGCGCCGTAGGAGGTGAGATCCACCCCGGTGAGCACCACTTCGCCATGGCCGGTCTCGACCAGGGTGCGCACCTGCGCCACCACCTCGCCCATCGCCACGGAGCGCGAATTGCCCCGGCCGAACGGGATGATGCAGAAGGTGCAGCGATGATCGCAGCCGTTCTGCACCTGCACGAAGGCGCGGGTGTGCCGGTCCAGCCCGTCCACCATGTGGAGCGCGGTTTCGCGCACCGACATGATGTCGTCCACCACCACCTTTTCCTCGGCGCCGAGGCCGAAATCCAGCGCGGCGCGGGCCGCCGTCCAGGTTTCCGGTGCGCCCTTGGCGCCATTGCCGATCACCCGGTCCACCTCCGCCATGGCGGCGAAGGTTTCCGGCTCGGTCTGCGCCGCGCAGCCGGTGACGACCACGCGCATGCCGGGATGCGCACGCTTCAGGCGGCGAATGGTCTGGCGCGCCTGGCGCACGGCCTCGCCCGTGACGGCGCAGGAATTGACGATGAACGTGCGCTCCAGCCCGGCGGCCAGCGCGGCGCGGCGCATCTGCTCGGACTCCAGGGTATTCAGCCGGCAGCCGAACGTGACCATTTCGACGCCCGGCGCACCGGCGGGCCCGGCGCTCACGCCGCCTCCGCCAACATGGCCGGGGTGAGCACGCCGGAAAACTCATAAGCCACCGGACCGGTCATCAGCACATGGCCGTCCGCCTGCCGCCAGGAGATGGAGAGGTCCCCGCCCGGCAGCGTCGCGCGCACGTCGCGGCCCGACCGGCCGGTGCGAACGGCCGCGACCGCGGTGGCGCAGGCGGCGGTGCCGCAGGCGCGCGTGCGCCCGGCGCCGCGCTCCCACACGTGCAGCAGGATGTGTTCAGGCGACAGCATCTGCGCGAACGAGATGTTGGCGCGCGCGGGAAACAGCGGATCATGCTCCAGCGCGAACCCCAGCGTCTCCACCGCCACCGCGTCCGCGTCGGGCACGAAGAACACCGCATGGGGATTGCCCATGGAGACGAAATTCGCCGGCCCCAGCGCCTCGTATCCCGCCAGGACATGGGCGGAGGTGTCGGCAACCGCGTGGGCGAGGGGAATATGCTTCCAGTCGAGATGCGGAGCGCCCATGTCCACGGTCACGCTGCCGTCGGGCAGGATCTCGCAATTCAGCAGGCCGGCGGCGCTGTCGAACAGCACATGGCGCGCCCCGGTGCGGCGGGCCTCCAGCGCGGCGATGCAGCGCGTGCCGTTGCCGCAGGCGCCGGATTCCGAGCCGTCGGAATTGAGGATGCGCACGAAACCCATGGAGCCGGAGGCGCGGGGCGGATAAAGCACCATCGCCTGGTCGAACGGCAGCGCATCGGCACGGGCGAGCGCACGCGCGGCGGCGGGCGACACCTCCACCGGATTGGCCCGCAGATCCAGCACGAGAATCTCGTTGCCGAGGCCGTTCATCTTCACAAAGGGGCGATTGGCGAGGCTCGTCATGGGTCCACACACGCATCCGGGAGATGCAGGTCTTATATGGCCTCAGGCGGGGGATGCGCCACCCCGTTGCGGAGCACGACGGCTTTTGTGGGGCGCACATGGGCAGAAAGTCACCCGGCGCAGCCGGCCGCGCCTGCCGCTGCGGCCGGCTAGAGCCTGATCCGATCAGCTTGAAACAACCCGATCGGATCAGGCTCTAAACATTTGTGAGAGAACGCGTTATCCGATCAGCTTGCATCGCAAGCGGATCGGCGCGTGCTCTAGGCGCCCCGCGCGAACATGATAAAAGAGGGCCGGCGGCATCCGCCTTTAGCCCGAATCGGGTGGTAGAGGCTGCGCATGTCGGCAAGGAGATTTCAGGCGATGGGCGGTGTGAACGTGGTTCGTGGAACACGGGCGGCGTTGCTGGCCATGGGCGTGGCGAGCGGCCTTTTCGCGCTGGGCGCGCCCATCCTGGGCGGTGCCGCGCTGGCGCAGGGCGCGGCGCCTTCAGGACAGACGGGAAGCCCCGCCCAGGCCCCCAATCCCGCGCCGGAGGGCGGCGCACCGTCCACCACCCAGGCGCTGCCGGGTCCGGCCTCCCCTCTGTCGCCGCCCGCCGGTGTCGATCCCCGTTCGGTACAGACCCAGCCGCTGACCGCGCCTTCGGTTCAGGCCTTCACCGGCGAGGAAACCCAGCTCGCGACCATTCCCGTCCTGACCAAGAGCGGCAGTGCGAGCTGGGATGCCGGCTTCGATACCATCGTGGCGACGCTCAAGGACATCACGGCGGAAATGAACCGCATGGGGCTGAAACGCACCGGCGACGTGTTCATCGTCTATAATTCCAGCGACGACGCCGGCTTCGAGTTCGAAGCCCAGGTGCCGTTCACCGGCGCCACCACGCAAAAGCCACAGGGCGATGTGAAGCTCGGTGCCTCATTCGCCGGCAAGGCCTTCAAATTCACCCACAAGGGCTCGTTCGCCGATATGGACGACACCTATGAGGCCATCGCCAATTTTCTCGACGACAAAAACATCGCCGCGCAGGATCTCTATATCGAGCAATACCGCACCGACCCGCAGGTGACGGCGCCGGATTCGCTGGTTGTGGACATCTTCGTACCGGTTCGCTGAACCAGACACTTCCCAGCGGGCCGCGAATCCTTTTCACTAGAGGACGTTGTGTTGTCTTTCGGTGAACCGCCGATCGCGGCGTCGCCGAAGTGACGATGAGGAGGCGCCCCATGCCCCGGCTCTTCACCGCGCTCGAGATTCCGAGCCAGATTGGAGATGGCCTGTCCCTCATGCGGGGGGGCCTCTCCGGCGCCCGATGGATGGACCCCGAAAACTACCACGTCACCCTGCGCTTCATCGGCGATGTGGACGATGCCAAGGCCCGCGACATCGCCTTGATGCTCGGGCAGGTGCGCCGCCGCGCGTTCGAGATGAGCCTCGGCGGGCTCGACCAGTTCGGCGGCCATAAGCCACGGGTGATCTATGCCAGCGTGCGGCCCAACCCCGCCCTGCTGGAGCTTCAGGCAGAGCATGAGCGCATCATGCAGCGCCTCGGCCTGCCGGCGGAACGCAATTACAAGCCGCATGTCACGCTGGCCCGACTGCGCGATACATCCAGCCGCCAAGTGGCCGATTATCTCGCCACGCGCGGTTTCTTCCGCAGCGAAAGCTTTCTCGCGAGCCGGTTCGTGCTGTTCTCCTCGCGCGATTCGGTCGGCGGCGGCCCCTATGTGGAAGAGGCGGCCTATCCGCTCTCGGGCGGCGCGGCGCTGCGTCTTGCGATGCCCGAGGGACATCCCATATCCTTTGCATGAGTGATACCGAACGCGCCCGCTTCCGCTTCGATTGGAGCGCGCTGCCCTTCGCGGAACGGCTGAAGGCGGCGAAGGACGAGGCTCTCGTCCAGAAAAGCTTCTGGCAGAAGCTGAAACGCACTGCCGCGCACGTGCCGTTCGCGGAAGACGCGGTGGCGGCCTATTATGCTGCCTTCGACCATGACACCCCGGTGCGCGTGCGCGCGACCCTGCTGGGCGCCCTCGCCTATTTCGTCCTGCCGCTGGATGCCATTCCCGACATTCTGCCGGTGATCGGCTTTTCCGATGATGCGGCGGTGATGTTCCTGGCGTTCCAGGCACTGACCTCCAATATCACGCCCGCCCACCAGGCGGCGGCGAAGGAGATCATCGCGCGGCTGCGCACGCAGGGCGAGCACGAACCCGAAGCGCCGCCCCCGTCCGGCGCACCCGGCCCAGCAGGCGCCTGAAGGCCCGGTTTGGGCAAGGGCTGGCCTGAAGGGGTGGCCTGCGGCGCAGGTTTTCTGAAGACGTTCCAACGCAAAGAAGACGTTCCAACGCAAAAACGCCGCTGCCCGGGCAGCGGCGTTTTCTTGTCTGGCGATCGTGGGGGCGCAGTGCGCCTCAGAACCGAACCTGAAGTCCGCCGCGCAGCGACTGGTCGGTGCCGACGGTGGAGAAATTGCCGTTATAGGCCGCGAACAGGGACATCTTGTCGGTGGCCGAGAGCGAGAGCCGCGCGCCCACCGGCAGCACCCAGGCATCCTGGTTGAAGCCCTGCACCTGGATCGGCGTATAGCCGGGCAGCTGAACCATGGGATTGGCGCTGTCCACCACCACGTCGCGGGCGATGCCGGTCTCGATTTCGCCCGTCAGCCAGCCCGCCCAGCCGAATTGGCGCAGATCCACCTTCTGCTGCATGGTCACGGTGAATTCCGGCCGCAGCAAGGTGTAGTCGCTGCCGCTCCAGGCGGCATTGAGGCTGGGATAGAAGCTGCTCTCGGTATAGCTGTCCACATTGACGTTCAGCAGCGTCAGGGCGGCGCGGGGAATGAAGCTCATCGTCCCCATCTCGACGCTGGTGGAGGCGGCGAGCCGGCCGGCGATACGCAGGTCGTTGAAATTGGCGTTGGTGGCCGCAAGGCCGCCGCCGACCCAATAGGTCTGGTTCGCCTCGTCATCGCCGCGCCCGACCAGCACCGAGCCGTTCAGCACCACCCGGCCGATTTCGTAGGACGCATAGGCACCGAGCGAATAGGCGTTGGAGGTATAATTCGGGCTCGCGGTGCCGGAGGCGTCGGCATTGTTCTGGCTGTAGGTGCCCATGAGGCCGACCACCAGGTTTTTCGCCACTTCCCCGTCCACGCCCAGCATCACGCCGCCGCCGTCCGCCTGGATGGTGGGGACGCCGCCGTCGGCATAAAGGCGGGTGCGCGAGCCATAGGCATTGGCCCACAGGGCCATGCCGTCGGCGCGCGAGCCCTGGCTGATGGGGCCGATACCGGTGAGGAAGCCGGTCACATTCTGCCCGCCGTCGGTATTGGCCGCGACCGCCGGTCCGGCAAGGCTGGGCTTGGCGCCCGACGCGCTCGGCGCGGCATCCTGGAACTGGGCCGCCCGCCGCTCCAGCACATCCAGGCTGCGCACGGTATCGGCGGCGGCAAGGCGGGTGGTGGCATCCACCTGGAACGGGCTGATGGTGGCGACATTCACCCCACTGGCCGAATATTGCGCGCCGACGCCCATGCGGGTGTCGCCGGCGCTGATGGACCCGAACGTGCCCTGCACGGTGGAGGCGGCGAGGATGTTGTAGATGCCGTTCGCGCCGCCGGTGGAGGGCTGGATGGTGACGCTGCCGCCTGTGATATTGGCGATATTGGTCACGATCAGCTGATCGCTCAGCCCGGCTCCGTTGGTCTCGATCTGGAGCACGCCGCCATTGGCGACATAATTGCCGACCATCAAGGTGCCGACGCTGTTGCCCGGCGCGATCACGCCGCCCGCGCCGCCAACCGTGCCGTTGACGAAGCCGGTGCCCTGGAGCACCGACCCGCCGCCGAGGCTGACCGCACCGACCAGGGTTCCGTTCACGCGCACCGTGTTGAAGCCGGTCACGGAAACGTTGCCCAGCATCTGCCCCGAGGATTGCAGGGTGAAGCTGTTGCCATAGCCCGAGGCGAGCAAGGCGAAGAGCGAGACGCTGGTGTCCGCTGCAAGGCTGCCGCCCACGGTGGCGCTGTTGCCGGAACCGGCAAGGCTGATCTGCCCGGCCATGCCACCGTTCATCGCGAAGCTGTTGGAGGCGCCGGAAATCTGCACCTGGCCGGAGACCGTGCCGCCGGAATTCACCTGCGCCTGGTTCTGCGTGCCGGCCATTTCGAGCGCCACATTGGTGGCCTGGGGAATGGTGAAGGTGGGCGTCTTGGTGCCGGCGGCATTCTGCTGGGCGATATAATTCTGGAGATAGGCGTTCGCGGACGTGACCGTGCCGGAGATGACGAGGCCGTTGCCGGAGCCGGAGACCGAGATGCGGCCGTCGACCTCGCCGGTGGCGCCGATCTGCGCCATGCCGCCGGTTCCGCTCAGGGCCAGCGCCTGATCGCTCGCCGTATTGGCGATGAAGGGCGCGACGCCGTTCTGGTAGCCGAACGCCGCGGACGGCACCATCGAGACCGCGGGCGAGGTGATGGTCCCGGCGATGGAGGCCCGGTTGCCCTGGCCGGCCAGGGACACAAGGCCGGTGACGCCGCCGTCGAGGGTCAGCGTGTTGCTCGATCCGTTGAGGGCAATGGTGCCGAGCACCGCGCCGGTGGATTGAACATGGGTGGCGTTCTGCGTGCCGTTCACCAGCACCGCGTAGGAATCGCCGCCATAGGTGTTGATGGTGCCGCCGATGTTGGCCTTATTGTTCGAGCCGGCCATGGAGATGGCGGCGGAATTATCGCCCCACAATTCCAGGATGGCGCCGGAGGTCAGGTTCAGCGTCGCATCGCCCTGGAGCGCGACACCGGAAATATTGCTGCCGAACACCGCAAGGCTCGGGCGCGGCACCGTGATCGCGCTGACGGAGCCGGTGGGATTGGCCTGGTTCTGATAATAGATCGTCGGATCGACGTACCAGGACCCGATCGTGCTGCCGGACGGGCCGAGGGTGAGCGTCTGGCCCTTCACGTCGAGCGAGGAGGTGCGCACATTGTCGCCGGTACACACCGTGCTGGTGGCGGAGACCTTGGTCGGGCTGGCGCCGAAGCTGCAGCTGCCTTGCGTGGTGGTGGCGAGCACCACATTGCGATCCAGCGCCCACACCAGCGGCACCGAGGTATAGTCGCCGATCTGGTAGCCATAGGGCGCGAACCAGTCCTGCGCGCCGAAGAAGGGGAACCAATAGGCGGCGTTCGACTGATAGCCGAGGAAGTTGATGGCATAAGCGAAGTCGGTCGCCGTATTGTAGAACAGCGATGACGTATAGCCCGCGATCAGGCCGCTATGGCCAATCAATTCGCCGCCGGTGCCGAAGCTCGGCATCTGGTAGAGGGCGAGGCCGTAATAAGACGGGATCGAGCCCACCGAGCCGGGATAGATGAAATCGGTGCGCTGTTCCTGCATGCTGGCGCTCAGCAGGCCATTGTCGTTGGTGGCGATCTCGCGCACCCATTTCAGCTCGTCCGAGGGCGTGGAGAGCATCGCCCCCGCGGCCCAGGGAACCTGCGGATCGACGAAGCTCATGTTGTAGACGCTGCCGGCCGGCACCGTATAAGGCGCCTGGGTCACCAGATATTGGTTCGAGCCGGCGTAATTGGCGGTGGTGAACTGGTCGGTATAGGGGAAGGCGGAATCCTTCATCCCCATGGGGGTGAAGACCAGATCCTGCGCCAGCTTCTCCATCGCGGTGCCGGTCACGCTCTGGGCGATGATGCCGAGCAGGACGAAATTGGTGTTCGCATAGGCCATCTGGCCGACCGCGCCGGGGGTTTGGGTGCCGGCGTTGATGCTCTGCACGACCGCCTGGATCAGCTGTTCGGGGGTATAATTGGCGCTGCCATAGGGGCCGTTCGGGCTGTTGAAATTGGCCCATTCCTGAAGGATCGTCTGCCCCGGAACATGCAGCGAGGGCGAGATCAGATATTCCGGCAGGCCGCTGGTCATGCTCATCACATTGCGCACGGTGATGACGTTGCCGTTGGGAATATTCAGGCCAGCAACATAAGTATTGATCGGCGCATCGAGGTTGATCAACCCCTGGTCGGCAAGGCGCATCACCACGGTGCCGGTGATGGTCTTGGAGGCGCTGCCGATGCGGAACTGGGTATCGGCGGTGATCGGCCGCGTGTGCTGCACGTCGGCATAGC
This sequence comes from Roseixanthobacter finlandensis, assembly GCF_043195105.2. Lineage (NCBI taxonomy): Bacteria > Pseudomonadati > Pseudomonadota > Alphaproteobacteria > Hyphomicrobiales > Xanthobacteraceae > Roseixanthobacter > Roseixanthobacter finlandensis. The sequence continues at coordinate 3,836,028 of NZ_CM195536.1, forward strand.
CGGCGGTGCCGACCCAGGACTTGCTGCCGCCGTTCCAGCTCACCGCGATCGAGATGCCCTCGATATTGTTCTGAGAATAAACCGAATCAAGAAAGCCCTGGAGCACCGGCGCGAGCTGCGCCGACTGAAGGTCGGTCTGCCCCGCGAAGGCCGGCGAGACGACCAGCGCTCCGCACGCGACACCCGCCGCCAGGCGGCGCAATTGCCGCGACACATACCCAGTTCCCGCGCACTGAATCCTCATGGCCCCGCCTCCATGGTGAACAATGGATAGAAATTTCTCAGTCAGCAATTACAGGTTGTATCGCGACATTGACATGACAAGAATCTGAAAGGGCGCGTCATTCGGGCGCCATTTCCAACGCTTTTTCTTCGCCTCGGACAATCTTTAGCCGGCCCGTATCCATATGCACATGTAGATCGGCCACGTCGAAATAAGCATCGTCATGCGTAATGGCGATGACGGTGACGCCCTTTTCCTTCAGCAAAGGGAGGATGACGCGATAAAACTTCTCGCGAAAATAGGGATCTTGGTCGGCTGCCCATTCATCGAAGATGCATATGGGCCGCGCTTCGAGAATGGCGGCGATCATCGCAAGGCGCTTGCGTTGCCCGCCGGAGAGCTTGGTGGTGCTGAAGCGGTTGTTCTCCAGCCGCGACTTGTGCTGCATCTCCAGCAGTTCAAACAGGTCCGACACCAGCACCGGGTCCGGCGCGGGCTGCCCGTAGAGTTCGGCGAACAGGTGATTGTCGGAAAAGATCACCGAGAACAGGTTGCGATAATCCTGGATGTTAAACGGGCCGATGGTCGCGCGGTCCACCCGGATCGTCCCGCCCTGGTTGGGATAGAGCCCGATCAGCATGCGCACGAAGGTGGTCTTTCCAGAGCCGTTGCCGCCGGTGATGAAAATGGTCTGCCCGCGCCGGATGGTCAGGTCGATCGGACCCACCGTGAACGGCCGGTCGCCGCCCGCCGGAGCATGGGCGAAGCTCGCCCCGTCGAGCACGATGGTCTTGAAATCCACCAGGCTGGTGGCCCCGCCGTTCTTGTGCCCGTTGATGCGCCCGAGCCGCTCCTGAAGCCGCATGATATTTTCGGCGGCGGAATTGGCATTGGTGAAGATGGGAATGGAGCCCACCACGTTAGACACCGGGCCGATCATGAACAGGCTGGCCGTGGTGGTCATCACCACCACCTGTGTATAGGCCTCGCTCACCGCCGGCACCACGAACACCATCACGCCGGTCAGGAGGAAGAAGGTGACCTGCGAGAACACGAAGTCGGTGGCATAGGTGGTCTGCGTGCGGATGCGCAGGCGCGTCACCCGGTGCGAGATCGCCTCGATGCGCTGGGCGATGGCATGGGCCCGCGCATCGCTCATCTTCACTTCCTTGAAGCCCTCCAGCATGTCGCTCATGCTTTCGATCAGGAGGTTTTCCTGTTCGAAGGATTCGCGCAGCTCCGCCTTCACCTGGGTGTTGCGCGAGATGTGTACCAGCGCCCCGATGATGGTGCAGGCGGCCGAGAGGATGAACGCGGTCCACGACAGGAATGCCATGTAGATCATGGTGAAAATCACCAGGATCGCGCTCTGGATGCCGATCACCAGATTGGGCGCGGCCTGCGAGAGAATCAGGGTTTCGCGCGTGAGGCAGGAATAGATTTCCGCCCGGCCCACATCCTCCAGTTCGAGGAATTCGGCGCGGCGCGCGCGGGCGATCAGGCGCACGCGCATGCGGTCCACCAATTGCTCCACCCGGTGGCACACCTCCACCATCAGGCTGCGCTGGGTGTAGACGAACACCAGGATGGTGATGCCGAACAGCAGCAGATTGACGAGATTGCCTTCCTTGTCCTGCACATGGCTGGCGGCAAGGTTGATGATGGCGAGGATGCCGGCATTGGACAGGCCGGATAGGGCCGCGAGGATCAGGAAGCGCGCGCTCCCCACCCCCGCCTCCTTCTGGAACAGCCGCAGAACCTTCATGACCCGCCTTCCCGCACCCGCGTTTGTCTGCTCCGGCGGTGCTCACCGCCGGCGCACTCCCTTCATTGCGCCAGCAGCAGGCGGTCGAGATCGTCCAGGCTGAGGTCGCCATAGGTGAAGTCGGACGGAGTTGCCTCCGAACCGCCGCGACCGAGGCAATGGGCGAGCACGGCGCGCACCTGCGCCAGGAAGCGCGCGGACAGCGCCTGCGCGTCGGCGGCCGAGAAAGCACCGCCGTCCATCTCCATGTTCACGCTGAGTTTCCCGTCCTCCACCGCGGTGAGGATTTCGATCGCATGGGGCCGCAGGGTCTGCGGTGCCAGCGCCTGGCCGGGCGTGTTCCAATCGATGGTGAACACCCCCGCCCCGCCGCCGCCGGACAGCACGCCGAGATAATTGAAGCCCACCTGCGGCTTCAGGATCGCAAGGCCGACGTCCCCGGCGAACTGGCGCAGCAGGGGATAGCTCCAGCCCTGGTCCGGGGTGCGGCGGGCGCTTTCCTTCACCCCCCGGATGGTGGACGCGAGATCGCCGCCCACATGCACTTTCAAGGGATGGAACACCGTGAACCAGCCGACCGTGCGGCTCACATCCGGCAGGTCCTCGCCGAACAAATCGGCGAAGGGATAGTCGCGGCCGTGGCCTTCCACGCTCACCAGCGCGCTGCGCCGGCCGAATTGCTGCTCCAGCGCCAGGGCCAGGGCCGCGAGCAGCAGGTCCTGCACATTGGTGGTATAGGCGCCGTTCGCGCCCTCCAGCAGGCGCGTAGTCTCTTCCGCGTCGAGATGCCCTTCTGCGCGGACCATGTCGCAGAGGCGCGCGGGGCCGCTCCATTCGGGCAGGAGCGCCGGTTCTTCCTCCAGCGCCCGCCAGAAATTCAGGCGGTGCGCCCAATCCACCTTGGCGCGGATTTTCTCCAGCGCCAGCGCATGGTCGCGATAGGAGGCGGTCTTCTGCGGCAGGCGCGGGTGCGCCCCGGCGCGCGCGGCCTGGTACGCGGTCTCGAAATCCTCCAGCAGGATCGACCAGGAGACCGCATCAACCACCAGATGGTGCGCCACCAGCAGCAGCCGGTCGCCATCGGCCCCATGGGCCAGCAGGGCCGCCAGCAAGGGGGTCTCGTCGAGGGCGAAGCCGGCCTGAAGCGCGTCGGCGGCCACCTCGAAAGCGTGGGCGTCCGCCTCGGCTTCGGCCGGAAGGTCGATCTCCGCGAGGGTGGGCGGGCGCTCGGGGGCGTTGAACACCTGCGCCCGACCCTCCGCCCCGCCGAAGGCGGCGCGCAGCGCGTCGTGCTGCGTCCACAAGGCAGAGAGCGCCGCCCGCGCCGCGTCGCCATGAATGCGCGGCGCGCGCAGCAGCACGCTTTGGTTGAAATGATGCGGCGCCTCGGCGGTTTCCAGGAACCAATGCTGGATCGGCGTCAGCGGCACGGCGCCGGTGACCGGGCCCTGGTCCGCCGCCACGCGCAGCGGCTTCACCACCCGCGCCAGATCCTTCACCGTGGGGTTCTGGAACACGTCGCGGATTTCCGCCTTCCAGCCCGCCTGGCGCAGCCGCGAGACGATCTGGATGGCGCGGATGGAATCCCCGCCCAGCGAGAAGAAATCGTCGCCCGTGCCGATCGCCTCGCGCCCCATCACCGCCTGCCAGATGGCCAGGATGTCGGCCTCCAGCGGAGTTGCCGGCGCGCTCGCCTGCGCGGCCGGCGCGCGCAGCGCCGGGAGCGGCAGGGCGGTTTTGTCCACCTTGCCGTTCAGCGTCACCGGCATCTGGTCCAGCTTCACGAAGAAGGCCGGCACCGCATAGGCCGGCACGCTTTTCAGCAGATGCTGGCGCAGCACGGCGGGCGTCGGCACCTCCTGGCGCGGCACCTGCCCGTCAGCGAACAGGCGGCCGTAGAACGGGGTGCGGCGGAAGCCGTCGCCGAAATGGGCGCTGAAATAGGAGAAGGGCACCTCTTCGCCCAAGGTCCGGCGCACGGCGCCGTCGAGGATGAAATCGGGATTGAGCCCGTTGGCGCACAGGCGGCGGGAAATATGCAGGGCGATCACGTCGCCGGCCTTCACCGCCACCGGCTGGTCGAACACCGGCAGATAGACCGGCAGCCAGGAACCGGGATTGTCCAGGATGTCCACCACCGAGCGCTCGTCCACGCCGAGGCGCAGCCACACCAGGAAGCCGGTCACCTCGCAATCACGCGCGATGGTCAGCGCCACGTCCTCGTCCGCCTCGAGCGGGGCATCGCTGGTATAGTCGAGATATTCGAACGGCGCGTCGTCGGAGACGATGGCCTCGCGCGGGCAATTCTTCAGGCACAGCCGCAAGTCGAAGGGATGGCCGACCTCGGCGAAGATCTTCTCCACATAATGGCCGGCAATGTCGGAAAAGCCCGACGCGAGCTGGTCCGCCGGCAGCGACAAGGCGGCGATGCGGGTGTCCGAGAACATGGGATACATGGCGGCGGGATCGGCCAGCAGATGGCGCGCGCCGTTGATGATCTTGGCCGAGCCTTCCGCCCCGCCGATGGCGCCGACGATCTCGGAGATGCAGGCGTCCACCTTCTCCGGCAAGTGCACGGTCATGGCATCGCCGTGGATCACGGTGATGCGGTCGGAAAGGCCGAGCTTCTCCACCGTCTCGCGGGCCTTGCGGGCGGTGGCTTCCAGCCGGTCCACCGCATAGACTTTGCGCGCGCCGGCTTCCACCGCGAGGCGGGCGAGGATGGCGAGCGGGCCGGTGCCGATGTCCACCACGCTCTTGCCCGGCAGATGGCGGGCGAAGGCATCGCGATAGCGCGCGTTGCGGCCCTCGTCGGCGGCCATGGCGCCATAGGCGACATCGTCATAGACGAAGAATTCGGCCACCGAGGGCCACAGCTCCACCTTCTCCTCGGCGCAATAATAGGCCGCGAGCGCAACCGAGCCATCGTCGCGTTCCAGGCTTGCCACATGCACGTCGCGCAGGCCCTCCACCTGGCGCAAAGCGGCTTCCACCTCGCCCAATTCCACGCGTTGACCGGCGACCTTCACCTGGTCGTCCAGGCGGCCGAGACAATCCACCGAACCGTCCGCGCGCCAGGCGCCGAAATCGCCGGTGCGATAGAGCCGCGCGCCGGTGTGCGGATGGGTGATGAAGGCGCGCGCCGTGCGCCCCTCGTCGCCCTGATAGCCGCGCGCGAGCCCGAGCCCGCCGAGATAGATCTCGCCGGGCACGCCGATGGGCGCGGGCTCCAGGTTTTCATCGAGAATGTGCAGGCTGGTGTTGGGCAGCGGCCGGCCGATGGGCAGGCGCGCGCCCTGCGCGTCTTCCGCCCGCACCCGGTGCACCGTGGCACAAACCGAGAATTCGGTCGGGCCATAGGCGTTATAGGCGCGCAGCTGGCCGACATAGGCGCAGAGTTCCTCCACCGGCGCAGCCTCGCCGGCGGTGATCAGCACTTTCAGGCCGGCCAGCTGAGCCCCGTCGAGCGCGCGCAGATAGGTGGGCGGCAAGGTGACGACGCTGGTGCCGGTGCGGGCGATCGCATCCAGGAACAGGCCGGTGTTCTCCAGCGTGGCGCGCGACGGCAGCACCACGCACGCGCCGGCGAACAGCGCCATGAACAGATTGGCCAGCGAGGCATCGAACGAGGGCGAGGCGAACTGCATCACCTTGTCGTTGGGTGCGATCTCGAACGCTGCCACCTGCGCCAACGACATGTTCACGAAGCCGGCATGCTCCACCATCACCGCCTTGGGCTCGCCCGTGGAGCCGGAGGTGAAGATCACATAAGCAACCTCCCCCGGCGCGCTGCGGTCGAGCGGGGATGCGACGTCTTGCGCCGCAAGGGCCGGCGCCACGCAGACCTGCGGCAGCACGGTATCGGCGATGCGATCGGCATCGGTATCGGCAAGGATCAGCCGGCATTCGGCGCGCGCCAGCATGAAATCGATGCGGGCGCGGGGCAATTCCCCGTCCACCGGCACATAGACCGCGCCGGCCTTCAGGATGGCGAGCAGCGCCACCAGGGATTCGATGGAGCGATGAGCGCGCACCGCCACCCGGTCGCCCGCCGCGATGGCATGATCCGCCACCAGCAACCGGGCGAGACGATCGCTCGCGGCATCGAGCGCGGCATAGGTCAGCACGCGCCCGTCTTCGTCCTCCACCGCGGGGCGATCGTCATGGGCCGCCGCCATGGCGCGGAAGGCGCCGACCAGGGTGGCGGGGGCGCGATCCGCGCGGGGACCCTGCACGAATTCGGCGATCCGCGCGGCTTCCTGCGGCGGCACCAGCGGCAGGCGCGCCACCGGCACGCTGGTATCTTCAAGCGCCGCTTCGGCCAGATGCGCAAACTGGGCGCCGGCCCGTTCGATCCGGTCGGCGTCGAACAGGTCGCTGTTGTAATTGAGGTCGAGGATCAGCGCGCCGTCTTCCTCCTGGAAGTGGAAGACCATGTCGTAGCGCGAGAAATTCCAGGCATTGCGATCGCCGAACGGGGCGATGGAGACGCCTTCCAGGGTCAGGTCCACGCCGGCGAAATTCTGCAGCACGATCATGGCGTCGAACAAGGGCGAGCGGCTCATGTCGCGCTCGATCTGCAGCTCGTTCACCAAGGTGTCGAACGGGTAATCCTGGTGCGCAAGTGCGGCATTCGTCGTTGCGCCCACGCGCGCCAGGAAGGCGGCGAAGCTCTCCCCGTCCGCGAGCGCATCGCGCAGGGCGAGGGTGTTCACATAATAGCCGATCTGATGCTCCAGGGCGGCATCGGCGCGGCCGGCGACCGGGCAGCCGAGCACCAACTCGGTCTGGCCGGAATAGCGGTGCAGGAACGCCTTGGTGAGCGCGGTGAGAACCACGAACAGGGTCGTTCCGGTACGCTGGGCCAGCGCTTCCACCGCGCCCATGGCCGTCGCCCCGAGGTCGAAGCGGGCGGTGCGGCCGGTCAGGGTCTGCACCGGCGGGCGGGCCCGGTCGCGCGGCAGATCGAGCGGCGGCACGGGGGTCGCGAACTGGTCGAGCCAGAACGCCCGGTCGGCGGTAAGCGCGCCGCTTTCCGCGCGCTCCGCCTGCCACACGGCGACATCGCGCATCTGCACGTCGAGCGCGGGCAACACCGGCTGGCGATGCTGGCGCAGCGCCGCGTAGCATTCGGCCAGCTCGCGCACCAGCACGCTGAGCGACCAGACGTCGGCGACGATGTGGTGGATGTTGAACAGCAGCAGATGAGCCGCCACGCCGCCTTCGTCCGGCAGGCGCACCAGCACCACGCGCATCAGCGGGCCGGCCACGAGATCGAAGCGATGGGCGCCATTGGCGGCGGCGAGCCGCGCGGCTTCGCCGGTCGGATCAGCATGGCGGCGCAGGTCCACCTGCTCCAGGTGCCAGGGCAGTTCGGCATGCACCACCTGCGCGCCGGCGCCGTCCGGGCCTTCGCGGAAGGTGGTGCGCAAGGTGTCGTGACGCGCGATCAGCAGCGCAAACGCCCGCTCCAGCGCCTCTTCGTCCAGCGCGCCGTGGAGTTCATAGGTCTCGAACAGATTATAGGCGGTGGGCGCGACGCCCAGCCGGTCGAGCCGCCACAGGCGGTTCTGCGCGGGGTTCGCGGGATAGAATTCGGCCGGCGCCGCGCGGGGAATGGAAACCTGCGGGGCGGCCTGCGGGCGGGCCGCATCCACCAGCGCCGCGAGCGCGCGGATGTGGGGGGCGGCGAAGAAATCCTTCAGGCTCACCTCGACGGCCAGCGCCTGATAAATCTTCTGCACGGCGCGGATGGCCTTGAGCGAATCCCCGCCGAAATCGTGGAAGCGGGTTTCCACGCTCACTTTCCCGAGGCCGAACAGCTCGGCCCAGATCTCCGCAAGCGCCGCCTCGGTTGCGCTCTGCGCCGGCACGAAGCCGTGCTGGGCGTAGAACAATTCCTCCGGCCGCGGCAGCGCCTTGCGGTTCAGCTTGCCGGAGATGGTGGTGGGCAAAGCCTCCAGCGGCAGGAACACGCGCGGCTGCATGGCGGGCGGCAGGGATTTGCCGAGCGCGCCCTTCAGCAGGTCCACCGAAAGCGGCGCTGTCTCGCCGTCGGCGCGCACATAATAGCCCACCAGCACGGGCATCTGCCCTTCGCCCTCCTGGAGCGCGGCGGCGGCAGCGGCGATGCCGGGAACGGCGCGCAGGGCGGCTTCGATCTCGCCCAATTCGATGCGCACGCCGTTGATCTTCACCTGATTGTCCTGCCGGCCGAGGCATTCCACCGTACCGTCAGGCAGCAGGCGGCCAAGATCGCCGGTCTTGTACAGGCGCGGCGCGCCCTCTGCCTCCAGCGGATTGGCGATGAAGGCGGCGGCCGTCAGCTCGGGATCATTGAGATAGCCGAGCGAGGGATAGGCGGTCTCGATATGGATCTCGCCGATCTGGTTCACCGCGCAGGCGCGCCCGTTGGTGAGCACCAGCACCCGCGTATCCGGCAGCGGCCGGCCGATGGGCAGAACGCGCCGCAGGTCCGCCGGCAGGTCGCCGACGCGGTGGAACACCTTGGCGAGCGTGGTCTCGGACGGGCCGTAGAGATTGGCGACCTGCGCCCCTTCCCCCGCCGCCGCGCGCCAGGCGGCGACATCGGCGCCGAGCAGCGGCTCGCCCGCCACCAGCAGATGCTTCAATGCGGGCAGAGGATCCGCCTCGCCCCGCCGCTCCAGCTCGCGGGTGAGGAGGCGCAGCACGGTCGGCACGCAATGCACCAGCGTGACGCCCGCCGCCTTCAGGGCCTCGACCAGATGGCGCGGCGAGAGGCGAGTGTCCTCGTCGACCGTGCAGAGCGTGCCGCCGACCATCAGCGGCACCAGCATGTCGCGCAGGCTGACGTCGAACGTGACCGGCGCGAGCCAGGAGCCGCGCGTCTCCTCGGTGAGGGCGAATTCGCCGATCTCCCAGCGCAGGAAGTGGGAGAGGCTGCGATGTGGGCCGAGAATGGCCTTGGGCGCGCCGGTGGAGCCCGAGGTGAACATGACATAGGCCGCGTCCGTCGGCCCGATGCGCCGTTCCGGGGCCGCGGCAACGGCATCGGCGCACTCTTCCAGCGCGATAATATCCACCGGCCCTTCGGCCTGCGCCTGCGTCGCCGCGAGGCGCGCGCGCAGGTCATCCGCCAGCGCGGCGTGCGTGAGGATGACGCGGCTGCGCGCCTTGTTCAGATAGGCACGCAACCGCTGTTCCGGCAGGTCCGGCGGCAGCGGCAGGAAGGCGCCGCCGGCCTTTCCGGTGGCGAGCAGCGCCGCCACATAATCGCTGCCCGCCGGCAGGAACAGGCCGACGATGGCATTGCGCGCCACGCCCGCCTGCGCGAGCCGCGCCGCGATGGCATTCGCGCGCGCGTCGAGCGCGGCATAGGTGACGGGGCCGTCGCGCCGCAGCACGGCAACGGCGTCGGGCCGGGCCGCCGCCTGAAGCTCGAACTGGTCGACATAGGAAGCGCGTTGCATGGGTCTTGTCCCGTCAGGAGAGCTGCGGCAAGGCAAAGTGTTCGCGAAGCAGGCCGAAGGTGAGAACGACCATCAGAAAGTCGTCCTCGAAGGTCTGGTTCAGCTCGGTCTTCGGATCGAGGTATCGGGTTTTGAGATGGGCGATGGCGGCGGGGTTGAAATAGCCGTCGGCGCGGATGCGCTCTTCGTCCAGCAGGTCGAGCACCTGCGGTTCGCGGGCACGCAGCAGGCGGGCGCTGGAATGGGCGACGAAGGAGAATTTCTTGCGGTCCACGATCTCGGCCGGCAGATAGCGCCGCGCCACCTGCTTGAGGACGTATTTCTCCTCCCCGCCATGCACCATCAGAGCGGGCGGAATGCGCCGCGCCACGTCGATGACGCCGATGTCGAGGAAGGGATAGCGCGCCTCCACCGAATTGGCGAAGCTCACCCGGTCGCCATGGTCGGCCAGCAGATGGTCCGCCATGCGCAGCTTGAAATCGAGATAAGAGCGGATGTGGAAGGGATGGCGGCCGGCGATCTGGCTGCGGTCCACCACCTCGCCGGCGAGGCAATCGAAGCTGTCGAAGCGCGCGGCGACCGCATCGGCATAGAGGCCCTGGCGGTTCTCGCGGCTGGCGGCGTAATTCTTCTCATAGAAGAAGCCGGGATCACCCCACAGGCGCTCGCGCCATTCCGCCTCGATCATCTCGTCGAGGTCGAGGCTTTCCGGTGCCGCACCGCGTTCCATGTCGAGCCGATAGCCCACATAGCCGCCGAACAGCTCGTCCGCGCCCTCGCCGGTGAGCACCACTTTCAGGCCCGCGTCGCGCACCATGCCGGAGAGCAGGAGCGAGCAGACATTGTAGGATTCCCGCAACGGCGCCTCGGCGCAGCGCACGATATCGGCGAGCCGGCGCGAGAGGACGGAAGGGTCCACCTCCGCCTCGTGATGCACGGTGCCGAGCAGCTTCGCCATCAGCCGCTGGGGGCCGCGCTCGTCCATGGCGCGATCGGGGAAGGTGATGGAGAAGGTGTGGCGCGTGGATGCGCCCGCCACATCGGCCACGATGGCGGCGATGAGCGAGGAATCCAGCCCGCCGGAAAGATAGCCGCCCACCGGAACGTCGGCCTGGAGACGATAGCGCACCGCCTGCCGCAGCGCCGCGTCCAGTTCCTCGACACACTCCTCCAGCCGGCGCGGGGCGATGTCCTGCGCGAGCGGATAGTCGAGATCCCAGTATTTCTGGACCCGGAGCGGCTTGTCCGGGTCCGCCACCAGCACATGGCCGGGCGGCAGGCTCTTCACCGCGGCGAAAATGGTGCGGGGCGAGACGAGGCCGGGAAAGGTGAAGATCTGATCGAGCGCGGTCAGGTCCACCGTGCGTTCCAGGCTGTTGTGGGACAGCAACGCGCGGATTTCCGAGCCGAACATCAAGAGCCCGTCGCGCTCGGCATAGAAGAGCGGGGCGATGCCCACCTGGTCGCGGCCGAGCACAAGCCGGCGGGTCGCCCGGTCGAACACCGCGAAGGCGAATTGTCCGTTGATGCGGCGGGCGAAGTCGACGCCATATTCGGCGAACAGCGCCGGCACCAGCTCGGTGTCGCAGCGGGTGGCGAAGCGGTGGCCCCGGCTTTCCAGATCGGAGCGCAACTCGGCGTAATTATAGATTTCGCCGTTGCAGATGCCCACCACGCGCCCCTCGGCCGCGAACATGGGCTGGCGGCCGGCAGCGAGGTCGACGATGGAGAGCCGGCGGAAGCCCAGGCTCACCGCATCGTCGGCGAAAAAGCCCTCATCGTCCGGCCCGCGATGGCGCAGCGTATCGGCCATGCGGACGATGAGATCGTCCGGAACCGCGGGGCCGGGGTGGCGCCTGAGATGTCCGACAATTCCGCACATGGCTCACCACGCATCCGGCTGGTCGAGCAGGCCCGCGGCAGGGGCGGCGGGCTCGGAGATTTCAGGCTGCGGCTCGGGTGGCGCCAGCACCGCCCGCAGATCGCCGAGCAGCGCCTGGGGCGCGGCAACCACCGTGCGCGCGAGGCGCACGAAATCCCCCGCCAAACCCTCAATCGTCCCCGCATCGAACAGATCGCTGGAATATTCCAGAAGTAATTCGAGGTGCGGCTTCTCCTCGAACATGAAGTTGAGATCGTATTTCGCGCTCACGCTGGCATCGCGCAGGGCAATTCCGGTGGCGCTGCCGAGATCGAGCCGCACGGGATCGTTGTTCTGGAGGATCACCACCACGTCGAACAGCGGCGCGCGCCCCTCTTCCTCGGCGGGGCCGACCGCCTCCACCAAAGCGTCGAACGGGAAGGCCTGATGGGCGAAGGCGTCGAGAACGAGCGCGCGCTCGGCGGCGAGCAGATCGGCGAAGGCGGCGCCCTCGCGCACCTGGCCGCGCAGGGCGAGCATGTTGAGATAGAAGCCCACCTGCGGCTCCAGCTCCAACCGGTCGCGGCCGGCAACCGGGGTGCCGATGACGATGTCTTCGTCCCCCGACAGGAGGGCGAGATGCAGCCGCACCAAAGCGGTGAGCAGCACGAACAGGCTGGTGTCGGCGCGCCGGGCGAGCGCGTTCAGGCCGGCGGTCAGCGCATCGTCCATGATCGCCGGCACGATGCGCCCGGCGCCGCTCGGGCGGGCGGGCCGCGCATGGTCGGTGGGCAGATGCAGCACCGGCGCGCCTTCCTCGAAGCGGCCGAGCCAATAGGCCCGCGCCGCCGCCGTCGGCTCCTGCCCCATCTGCCAGACCGCGTAATCCTTATATTGCAGGTCCAGCGGCGCCAGATCCGACAGGCGCGGCAGGTCGATCGCGGCGGCGCGGGGGCTGTGGAGCGCGGCCCGGTACAGCGCTTCGAGATCGCGCAGCATCACATTCACCGACCAGCCGTCGCAGGCGATGTGATGGATGTTGATGAGGATCGCCCCGCCGGCGCGCCCCGGGTCCGCCAGCAGATGCACCCGCAGCAGCGGGCCGGCGGCGAGGTCGAACACATGATGGAATTCGTCCTGAAGGCGGCGCTCGATCTCATCCTCACCGCCCGTGCCGCGCGCGAGGAAGAGTTCGTCGGGGCCTGCGGCGCACACCTGCTGGCGCGGGCTGCCGCCCCGGGTCAAAAAGCGCGTGCGCAGGATTTCGTGCCGCGCCACCAGCGCCCCGAAGGCGCGGGCAAGCGCATCGAAATCCACCACGCCGTCGAGGTGGATCGCGCCCACCATGTTGTAGGTGACGGTGGACGGGTCCAGCGCCTGCACCATGAACAGGCGGCGCTGGGCGAAGGAGAGCGGATAATCCGCCGCCTCGGGCGCCGGCCGCAAAGCGCGCGGCTGCACCTGCGTCGCGGCACCGGCGCGCCCGGCGATCAGCTCGGCGAGCACCCCGAGGGTCTGGGAAGAAAAGAAATCGCGCAGATCGAGGCTTGCCCCAAGCCGCTGGCGCAGGCGCACCACCGCCTGGTTGGCTTTCAGGCTATGGCCGCCGAGCTCAAAGAAATTATCCTCCAGCGCCACCGCCGGCAGGTCGAGCACCTCGCACCAGATATCCGCCACCGCCTGCTGGAACGGCGTGAGCGCGGCCGCGCTTTGCCCTTGCGCGCCGCCCTGGGCGCCGAGCGGCGCGCCGCCTTGCGCCCGCAGCGCCCGGCGGTCCGCCTTGCCATTGGCGGTGAGGGGGATCGTGGCGACGCGGATGAAGCGCGCGGGGATCATATAATCCGGCAGCTTGTCGGCGAGATGGTGGAACAGCGCCTCGCGCCCGAGCGCCTCGCCCTCGGTATTGGCCTGCGGCACGATATAGGCGGTGAGGCTCTCGCCCCTGCTGTCCGCGCCGTCCGCGCCCTCGGGCAGGACGGCGGCATCGCGGATGCCGGGATGGGCGATCAGCTGGCGCTCGATCTCGCCCAGCTCGATGCGGAAGCCCCGGATCTTTACCTGATCGTCCATGCGGCCGAGATAGAGCAGTTCCCCGTCCGCCCCGATGCGTCCGAGATCGCCCGAGCGATAGAGCCGCTGCCCGGGCAGATCGGAATGGGAGATGAAACGTTCGGCGGTCAAATCCGGCCGGTTGAGATAGCCGCGCGCGACGCCGTGCCCGCTGACCAATATCTCCCCGGTCAGCCCGCGCGGTCGAAGCGAAAGGTCCGGCCCCACCAGCACCACGCCATAGGAAGGAAGCGGGGCGCCGATGACGCTGCGCCCGTCGGCGATCTCGTCCGCGCCGATCTCCTTGAAGGTGACGTGTACGGTGGTCTCGGTGATGCCGTACATATTGACCAGCCGCGCCTTGGGATAGCGCGCCCGCCATGGCGCAAGCCGCGCCGGCAGCAGGGCTTCCCCGCCGAACACGATCTCGCGCAGGCGCAGCGGCAGCGCTTCGCGGGCGCATGCGGCATCCGTGAGGGCGTAGAAGGCGGTGGGCGTCTGGCTCAGCACGCTCACGCCCTCGCGCGCCAGCAGGTCCAGGAATGCGCCGGGCTCGCGGGTGAGTTCGTGCGGCACCACCACCACCCGGCCGCCGAACAGCAGCGCGCCGTAGAGTTCCCAGGTGGAGAAATCGAAGCAGGCGGAATGGAACAGCGTCCACACGTCCCGCGGGCCGAAATCGAACGAACGGCCGCGATGGAAGAACAATTGAATGACGTTGCGGTGCTCGATCATGCAGCCCTTGGGCCGTCCGGTTGAGCCCGAGGTGTAGATCACATAGGCCAGATCCTGCGGCCGCGCGCGCGGCGCGGGATTGGCGGACACCGCCGCGCCGCCGGCCAGCGCCACATCCTCGATCACCAGCACCTGAGCCCCGAGCGAGCGGGCCAGCGCCGCGTGCGCCGCATCCGTGACGATCAGGCGCAGACCGCTGTCGCCGGTCATGAAGCGGATGCGATCCTCGGGATAGGCGGGATCGATGGGCAGATAGGCGCCGCCGGCCTTGAGGATGCCGAGGATGCCGGTCGGAATGGCGAGCGTGCGGCCCACCAGCAGGCCCACTAGTTCGTCCGCCGCGACGCCCTGCGCGATCAGGGCATGGGCGATGCGGTTGGCGCGGGCGTTCAGCGCTTCGTAGGTCAGGACCCCGGCCGCGTCGCTCGCGGCGATGCGCCCGGCATGGGCGGCGGCCATTGCCTCGAAGGCCGAGACCAAAGTGAGGTCGGCGGGATAATCCGCCACATCCGCCGCGCGGGCGAGCAGAGCCGTGCGCTCGCCCGGCAGCATGATGTCGAGGGTCGAAAGCGCGCTGCCGGGCGCGGCCATGGCGGCGGAGACGAGGCGCACGAAGCGTTCGCTCATGTCCGCGCCGGTCGCGGCATCGAACAGGTCGCGGTTGAAGACGAGGCTGGTCGCCACGCCGTCCGCATCGGCGGTGAGCGACAGCACGAGGTCATACTTGCCCCAGCCGAGCCCGGTATCGACCCCGTGCCAGGCGGGCGCGGGGGCGCCGTGGGCGGCGTCATAATGGAACAGCACGTCGAACAAAGCGGTGCGGCTCATGTCGTTCTTTGGCTTCACCGCGAGCACGGCAAGGTCGAACGGCATGGCACCGTGGGCGGCATCCTCGGCCGCTCGGGCGGCGGAACGGCGGGCGAAGGCGGCGAAGCTCTCGCCGGGATCGAGGCTCACCCGCAGCGGAAGAAGATTGGTGCGCGGGCCGAGCGCGGCGATCGCGCCGGCCGGCTCCAGCGGCTCGCCGATGATGATGTCGGCCTGATCGCTGAGCCGGTGAAGCAGGGCCTGATAGCAGGCGCGCAGCACGTCGCGGCGCGAGAGCCCCTCGCCGGCGGCGAAGGCATCGAGCCGAGCCAGCGTCGCGCCATCCACCCATCCGGCCGCGCGGTCGGCGATATAGGTGTGGATCGCCGGGCGCGGCCGGTCGGTGGGCAGGACGAGGGCCGCGAGCCCCTCCATGCGGGCACGCCAATGGGCGGCGGCCGCGCCATGGCTGGCTTCGGCGGCGCGCTCGGGGGCGGCGACTTCACCGCTGAACGCGCCGCTCGCCGGCATGGCGCCATCGGGGGCGGCATAGAGATCGGCGAGTTCGCCCATCAGCTTGTGCAGGCTCGCCTTGTCGGCGATGCCGTGATGGGCGGTCAGCGCCAGCCATGTGGCGGTGAAATTGGTGCCGCCATTGCGCTCGCGGCACAGGGTGAGCCGCGCGAGCGGCGCGGCATCGAGCGTGAAGGACTGGCGGGAGGCCGCCTCCAGCGCGGTGAGCCCGGCGCCGGGGGAGACCTCGATTTCCGTGATGGGAAGGCGCGCCTCGGCCCGGATATCGAGCGCGGGCCGCTCCTCGCGGGTGGCGAGCGCCATGCGCAGAATTTCGTGGCGCGCCACGAGGCGCTGCGCCGCCCGCTCCAGGCGCGCGGTCTCCAGCCCGCCGTCGATGCGGGCGATCACCGGCATGTTGTAATAGGTCGGCCCAGCCGGATAGAGGACACCGCGCTCGAACCGGTCCACGAACCAGAGCCGTTCCTGGTGGAAGCTCGGCAGCGCGAAGCGCGTCCCGTCGCTGCTCGTCCCGGCTTCAGCCAGCAGCCCGGAGAGCGGCGCGCGCGCATCGGCGCAGACCGCGCGCACCAGATCCGCGAGACGCGCCATCCAGCCGGCGATGCGGGCGCGGGCGAACAGGCGGGTGTTGTAGGTGGCCTTGATGCGCAAGCCCTCGGCGCCGTCGGTCACATAAAGGGTGAGGTCGAACTGGGCGGCGGGAATATCCACCTCGTCGAGGCGCATCCCGGTGCCGCGCAGCTGGCGGGAAATCTCGTCCCGGTCGTCCATCACCAGGACCACTTCGAACAGCGGATTGCGCGCGGCATCGCGGGGCGCGCCGAGCGCCTCCACCACGCGGTCGAACGGCACCGTGCCATGCTCGGCGGCAGCCAGCAGGGCGTCGCGCGTGGTCTCCAGCAGCGCGGCGAAGCCCTGGTCCGGGTCGATGCGGCCGCGCAGCGCGAGCGTATTCACGAAGAAGCCGATCTGGTCGGCGGTGGCGGGATGATCGCGCCCGGCGGTGACCGTGCCGATGACGAGATCGCGCGCACCCGTGATGCCGGAAAGCAGGGCCTGGAAGGCCGCCGCCACGGCGGTGAACGCGCTCGCCCCCCGCGCCGCCGCCAGCGCCTTCAGCGCGGCCGCCTCGGCGGCGGGAATGAGCTGAACCACATGGTCGCCGTCATGGGTCTTACGCGGCGGACGCGGCGCATCGGCCGGCAGGTCCAGCACCGGGGCGCCGGAAAGCTGCGCGCGCCAATAAGCGAGATGCGCCTCGGCATCAGGGCGCGGGGCGGCGATGCAATCCTTGTACTGCACGTCGAGCGCGGGCAGCGCAGCCGGCGCGCCGCCGCTCTCCTCGGCCAGCAGCGCCAGCAGATCGCGCGTGAACACGCCCACCGACCAGACATCGGAAATGATGTGGTGGAGCGTGAAGGCGCAAGAGTCCCCGCCTTCGCCCACGTCGCCCGTCCCGCCGCGCAGCAGCAGCGCGCGCCACAGCGGCGCCCGGTCGAGCGCGAACGGCGCGCTGGCGAAGTCTTGCAGCACGGCATCCCGCGCTTCGGCGGACAGATGCGCCGCCGCCTCACCCCGCAGATCGAGGCACGGTTCCGGGGAAATCACTTGGCGCGGCAGGCCGTCCACCTCCACCAGCGCGGTGCGCAGGCTCTCATGGCGGGCGGCGAGGCGGGTCAGCGCGCGGGTGAGCGCCGCTTCGTCGAAGGCACGATCGGCGTGCAGAACGAAGCCGATATTATAGGCGATCAGGCCGGGGTCCATCTGCTCCAGCATCCACAGGCCGGCCTGGACCTTGGCGGGGGCATGATCGGCGGCCGGCGGCAGCGGCGCGATCGGCGCATGGGCCGCGCCGGTGGAGAGATTGGCGGCGAGCCCGGCCACGGTCGGCTGCTCGAAGAAGGCGCGCAGCGGCACCGCGCGGCCGAGCGCGGCTTCCACGCGGGCGAGGATGGCAAGCGCCTTCAGGCTGTGGCCGCCGAGATCGAAGAAGCTTTCCGTGACGCCAACCTGCTTCAGGCCCAGCACGGTGGCCCAGATGCCGGCGATCACCTGTTCCTCGCTCGTGCGCGGCGTAACCATCAGGCGGGCGGGCACGCGCACGCCGGGCAAGGCGGAGAGCGCGGCGCGGTCAAGCGTGCCGTCGGCGCGGAGGGGCAGCGCGGCGCAGGCCAGGAAGGCGGCGGGCCGGCTTTCCACCGGCAGGCGCAGCGCGCAATAAGCGGCGAGCGCGGCGAAATCCGGCGCGGCGCCCGCATGCCCGACGATGAAGGCGGTGAAGCCCTCACCCTCGCGCGTCCCGCCCTCGTACACCAGCGCCGCATCGGCAAGCGCGGGATGTTCCCGCAGCACCTGCGCGACGGGGCGCAGATCCACGAGGCCGGTGGAGGTCGCGGCGAAATCCTCTTCCCGGCCGAGGATGGCGAGCCGCCCGTCCGGCGCGAGAACGCCCAGTTCGCCGGTGCGCACCCAGTCGCCCGCGGCATCGCCACCGAAGTCACGTGCCGTGTCGCGTGCGGCGAGCGGCGCCGGAATGCCGATGGCGGCTGCGCGGCCGAACACGTCGAACGCCGCGCGGCCATCGCGTTCGGCGGCGCCCTGTGCCGCACGGTCGGCGGGCGAGAGCGGCAGGTCCGCAAGAAGGGTCTGCGGCGCGCGCACGCCTTCCGCGAGCAGGGACAGGAAGCTGTCGAGCCAGCGGCGGGCGGTGGGCGCATCGGCCACCGTGCCGGCATGGTCGAAATCGATCAGCGTTTCCCCGTTCAATTCCAGCAGGTTCAGGAACAGGTCCTTCTTGGCGTGGCGCACCGGCGGGGAGATCCAGTCGAGCGCAAGGCCGGGCAGGCTCAGTTCGAACCCGCGATCGAGGTTGAACAGCACGTTGACGCTGACGCCCTCGGCCGGCACCTCCTCGCCGAGGAGCTGCGTGGCCTCGCGCTGGGCAAGGTTCAGCGCCGCGCGCACCTGCCCCACCAGGGCATCGAACGGGGCGGCGGCATCGAGGTCTAGCGTCACCGGCAGGATGGCGGAGGCGGCGCCCACCATCACCGGCAGGCCGGCGGCGGTGTGGCCCGCGAGCGGCACGCCGATGGTGAGGCGGCGCTGGTTGCCGAGCCGGCCGAGCAGCAGCGCGTAGGCCGCCAGCATCACCATGAAGGGGCTCACGCCCTTCCGGCGGGCATAGGCCTTGGCATCCTCGAAAATATCGGCGCCGCGCGCGCGGTCCGCCTTCAGATGCACCCGCCCGTCATCTCCTGCGCCCATGCGCGGCAGCGCCACCGGCACGGCGGGGGGCAGTTGCCCCGACGCGGGAGGAAGGTCGCGCGTCCAGGCGATGAAATCGCCGAACGACCGTGCCGGCGCCAGCGATGCGGGGGCGCCGGTAATGTGCGCGCCATAGAGCGCGGCCAGTTCGCTCGCCATCAGGCCCAGCGACCAGCCGTCGGCGATAATGTGATGGGCGGTGAAGGCGAACACGTGGCGCGCGCCCGACAGGCGCAGCAGCAGCGCCCGCACGAGCGGCCCGCGCGACAGATCGAAGGCGGTGGCGAGATCGCGTTCCAGCCGCGCGCGCACGTCCGACGCGGCGGCCATATCCTCGCACGCGAGGACCGCCTCGGCGGTGCTGGACAGATGGCAGCCGGCCTCGTCCAGCCGCACGATGCGCAGGGCGTCGTGGCGGGCGACCAGCGCCGCGAACGCACGCTCCAGCGCCGCCGCGTCCAGCGGGCCCGAGAGGTCGAGCGCGACCATCTCGTTATAGGCAAGGCTCGCCTGCGGATCCGCCGCGATCAGCGCGCGCATCTCGCGCTGGCCCCGGCCGAGCGGGAAGGCGCCCGGCTGCGGGCCTGTGGGCGGCGTTGCGGGATCGCGCGGCGGCAGCCAGCCGCCCGCGCGCATCTCGGCAATGCCCAGCTTCACCGCATCGATGAGGAAGCGCACCTCGGCGTCCCCGTGGGCGGTGGAGAGGAAGCAATTGCGCCCCTCCCACACGAAGATGCCGTTCTTCAACAGATGATAGTTCAAGATCTCCGTGTCGCCGCCATAGTCGAAGCGGAACAGCGAGGAGAAGTGCACCATGCGGATGGGCAGTTGCTCGGCCGCGAACCAGCCGTTCAGCTCCTCGCACATGGCCTTTGTGCGCGCGTTCAGCGCGTCTTGCAGCCCCTCGCCCTGCGCCGCCAGATAATCCAAGGTCGCCTCGGCGGCGGCCATGGAGAGGGGATGGTTGTTGAACGTGCCGGCGACGAAGGCGGTGCGCGCCGTGGGCACGCTGTCGTCGCCATAGAGCCAATTGCCGCCGTCCACCGCGTCGAGATAATGCGCCGTGCCGGTGACGACGCCGATCGGCAGCCCGCCGCCCACCACCTTGCCATAGGTGACGATATCCGCCTTCACGCCGAAATGGTGCTGGGCGCCGGCCGGGTGCACGCGGAAGCCGGTGATGGTTTCGTCGAAGATCAGCGCGATGCCGTGCGCCGCCGTGAGATCGCGCAGGCGATGCAGGAATTCGCGCGGCTGCACTGCGGGGTCGCGGCTCTGCACCGGCTCCACCAGCACGGCGGCGAGGCTGTCCGCATGGCGGGCGAGGATGTCGAGCGCGTCGGCATCGCCGTAGCGCAGCACGATCACGTCTTCCACCATGCCTTCCGGCGTGCCGTCGCTGACCGGCATGGTGTTGACCTTCTCGCCGTCCGCCCAGCCCACGGCCAGCACGCCGTCGAACGTGCCGTGATAGGAATTCACGAAGGTCACGATCTTGCGGCGGCCGGTCTTGGCGCGGGCGAGGCGCAGCGCCACCATCACCGCCTCGGTGCCGGTGGTGAAGAAGGCGACGCGCTCGGCGCCCGTCATGTCCTGGATCTTGCGGGCGACACGCCCGGCGCGCGGGGTCTGCGGGCCGATGGGATAGCCGGCGGCGATCTCGGCCAGCAACGCTTCGCGCACGAACGGCGGATTGTGCCCGAACAGGGTCACGCCGAAGCCCATGGTGATGTCGACATAGCGATGGCCGTCCATGTCGAACACGAACGGCCCTTCGGCGCGCTCCACATGGAGCGGATAATTCAGCTCCTTCCATTCCGGGCGGAAGCCGATGACCGCGCGCGGATTGGCATAGACGTCGCGATGCGCCGCCGTATGGGCCTTGGAGCCGCGGGTCCGCGCATTATAGGCCTGCGCCAGGCGGTGCACATGGGCGGCGTGGACGGCGCCCAATTCCTTGCGCTGGCTGCGGTCGGCCTTGAACAGGCCTTTCACTTCCTGCTTTGCGTTGGGTGCGGGAGACGGCGCGGCCGGGACTGAGGCAACAGCACTGGCGACAGGGCGGGCAGCGGCGGCGGCCAGCGGCGGCAAGGGTGCGGCGACCGGTGCGGCGACCGGTGCGGCGGCAGGGGCCGCGCCAGCGCCGAGCGCTGCCAGTTGCTGGGTGAAGAGCCGGCTCATGGCCTCGATCTGCAACGCCATCAGCCCATTCGCCCCCTCACCGACAACCAGCGGTGCGAGGGCCGGGGCGGACATGGCGCGAGACTGCGGCGCGAGGGCCGCCACGGCGAGAAGAGATTCGCCGGGCAAGGGTTCGCTGGCGGGGGCCGGCGCGGGCTCCATGGGCGGCGCGGCGCGGTCGAGCACGAGGTCGGTGAGCTTGTCGAGCGTGTCGCCGCGTTCCATCACCTCGGCCAGCGGCAGGTCGATGGCATATTCCCGCGCCAGCGCCTGCTGGAGCTGCACCACCAGCAGCGAATCCAGCCCCAGGCTGAACCAGGAGGTGCCACCCTCCACATCCTGTGGCGCAAGGCCGGCGATGCCGCGCAATATGGTGCGGATGGTGCCGGCGACAGCCGCGCGCGGCAGGGTGCGGACGGCGGGCGCAAGCGGGACGTGCGACGCGCTCGCGGGCGAAGCGGTTGCGTGCGAAGCGGTTTCGGGCGCGCGGCCCGCCTCGATCTGCGCCATGGGCACCATGTCGTGACGTGTGGGCAGCACGCGGGTGCGGCCGGTGAAGGGGGAAGTGGGCGCATCCGCGATGCGGCCCGCGCGGCCGGCGAACACCGCCGGCCAGGCGATCGGCTGCCCGAGCTCGAACAAAGTGCCGACGAGGCGCAGCAGCGCGCCTTCGCCCTGGCGCGCATCGAAGCAGGAGAGCACCCGCGCCGAGGGCAGTGCCGCCGCCGCGAGCGGCGCCAGGACCGGCCGCACGCCGAGGTCCAGCAGGATCGTCCCACCTTCGCCGGCAGCGGATTCGGCGGCGGTGGACAAAGCGGCGGCGAACGCCACCGGTTGGCGGGCATGGCGCACCCAATGGGCGCCGTCCGCCAGATCGCCGGGGCGCAGCACCGCGCCCGTGAGCGAGGAGATGACCCGGCAGGCGGGCGTGCCGGGCGCGAGGGTCACGGCGGCGGCACGGATCGCCTCCAGCGCCCCGTCCATCATGGGCGAATGGAAGGCGTGGGACACGCTGAGCGGGGTCACCCGGCAGCCGCGCGCCTTGAACCGCGCGCCGGCAAAGGCAACACCTTCATGCGTACCGGAAAGAGTGGCGCGCGCCGCCCCGTTCCAGGCGGCGACGCAGACGCGCTCCGACAGGTCGGCGAGGATTTCCGCGATCAGCGCCGGCTCGGCCTCCACCGCCGCCATGGCTCCACCGGGTAAGGCGTCCATGGCCGCGCCGCGCGCGGCGGCGAAGCGCAGGGCAGCGTCCGGCGCGATCAGCCCGCCGATGGTAGCGGCGGCGATTTCGCCCGCCGAATGGCCCAACACCGCGTCAGGCTCAAGCCCGAAGCTGCGCAGCAGCGCGGCGCCGGCCAAAGCGAGCGCGACCGCGCCGGGCTGGTTGTAGCGGGTCTGGGCAAGCAGATGCGCATCCTCGCCCAGCAGGATCTCGCTCAAGGGGCGGTCGAGCACGCCGGCGAGCGCCGCGTCCGCCTCCAGAAGCGCGGCCCGGAAGGCGGGTTCTGCGGCGAACAGATGGCGCACGGTTTCCGGCGCATGCGCCCCCTGCCCTGGCAGCAGGAACACCAGGGCCGGCGCCTTTGCGCCCTCGCCCCGGCGCGAGGTGGCGGCGCGCAGCGCATCGACGAACTCTTCCGTGCTTGCTCCCGAAACCGCGAAGCGATGCTCGAATTGCGCGCGGGCGCAGGCGGCGGTGCGGGCGAGATCGTGCAGGCGGGCGGCGTCCGCCCCCTCCAGCGCATCGGCATAGCGCGCTGCGAGGATCGCGAGATCCTCCGCCGTGCGGGCGGACAGCGGCAGGATGGTGGGACGCGCATTCACCGGCGCGGCCTGTTCCGGGGCGTCGTTCGACGCGTCCTCGGCCTGTTCGATCACCACATGGGCATTGGTGCCACTCATGCCGAAGGAGGAGAGGCCGGCCCGCAACGGCGCGCCGGTGGCGCTGTGCCAGGGAGTCGCGGCGGTGACCGGCGCGAGCGGCAGCTCGGCCCAGGGAATGAGCGGATTGGGCGTGTTGAGATGCAGCGAAGCCGGCAGGGTACGGGCTTGCATCGCCACCAGCAGCTTGGCCAGGCCGGCGAGGCCGGCGGCGGCTTCCAGATGGCCGATATTGGTCTTCACCGAGCCGATCTTCAGCGGCGCCGCGCGTCCCCGCCCATAGGCTTCCGCGAGCGCCATGGCCTCGATGGGATCGCCGAGCGGCGTGCCGGTGCCGTGGGCTTCCACATAATCCACATCCGCCGGGGCAAGGCCGGCATCGGCCAGCGCATCGGCGATCACCGCACGCTGGGCGGCGCCGTTGGGTGCCGTCAGCCCGTTCGAGGCGCCATCGTGATTGATCGCGCTGCCCCGCACATAAGC
Source organism: Roseixanthobacter finlandensis (assembly GCF_043195105.2). Classification (NCBI taxonomy): domain Bacteria; kingdom Pseudomonadati; phylum Pseudomonadota; class Alphaproteobacteria; order Hyphomicrobiales; family Xanthobacteraceae; genus Roseixanthobacter; species Roseixanthobacter finlandensis. Next base: position 3,859,265 of record NZ_CM195536.1, read on the forward strand.
CAGCACCCGCGCCGGCCGCGCACGCCCCGCCTCCAGCACCAGAGCGACGCAGCCCTCGCCGCGCCCATAGCCGTCGGCGGCCGCATCGAAGCTCTTGCAGCGTCCGTCCGGGGACAGCGCGTTCATGCGCGTGAGCCCCACCTGAAGGTCCGGGCTGAGGATGAGATTGACCCCGGCCACGATGGCGCGCGTGCATTCGCCCGAGCGCAGGGCGCGCACCGCCAGATGCAGCGCCGCGAGCGAGGACGAGCAGGCCGTATCCACGGACAGGACCGGCCCCTGGAGCCCCAGCACATAAGCGAGGCGCCCGGCGGCGACGCTCGGGATGGTGCCGGTGAAGGCATAGGGGCCGATGGCGTCGAGCCGGCCGGTGCGGGCCTGCGCCTGCACATAATCGCCCGCGCTCACGCCCACGAACACGCCGGTGCGCGAGCCCTTGAGGGCGGTCGGATCGAGGCCGGCGCGCTCCAGCGCTTCCCAGGCGGTCATCAGCAGCAGGCGCTGCTGGGGATCGATCGCTTCCGCCTCGGCGGGGGTGAGATTGAAGAAGCGCGCCGGGAAGGTCTCGATATCGGTCAGATAGCCGCCGCGCTCGGTGATGCAGAGCCCGGCGGGCAGCTCGCCCCAGCGCCCGGCCGGCTTGGCGCTCGTGGCATCGCGCCCGGCCAGCAGCAGATCGAGAAAGGCGTCCGGCGTCTCCACCCCGCCGGGCAGGCGCAGCGCGAGGCCGCTGACGGCGATGCGCGAGGCCGACGCGGGCAAAAGGGACGGCGGCGCGGCGGGCGCCGTATCATCGGCGGGTGCATCCCCGCCCGCGTCAGCACACGGCAGAGCCAGAAGCGCTGATGCAATGGCGGAAAGGGTCGCGTGCTCGAACAGGAAGGTCACCTGCACCCGCAGGCCCAATGCGAGGGCGAGGCGGCGGGCGAATTCCACCAGGCGCAGCGAGGTGAAGCCGCTTTCCATCAACGGCCGGTCGAGGCCGATTTCGCCGCCCTCCACGATCCGCCGCGCGAGGGCGCGCAGGTGGCCCGCGAACGCGGCCTCATCGCCGGCCGCGAATGCCGCGGCAAGCTCGGCGGCGTCCGCCGCCTCGCGCGCTTCCAGATCGGCGCGCACCTCCTGGAACTCGCCGACGACAAAGCGCTGCACCAGCTGATAGCGCTGCACCTTGCCGCTGGTGGTCTTGGGAATGCGCGCCACCGGCAGCACATAATCCACCGGAATGCCGATTTCGCGCAGCACCGCGTCGCGCACGCCGGCGGCGATGCGGGCGAAGCTCTCCGCATCGCGGCGGTGGAGCACGAACAGCGCCACGTGCTCGCGGTCGTCGCCGGTCACCTCGCGGCCGATGGCGCAGGCCACCACCATGTTGAGGTCCAGCCCCTCCACCGCGCTCGCCACCCGCTCGATGTCCTGCGGATAGAAATTCGCGCCGTTCAGAATGATCACATCCTTGCGCCGGCCGGTGACAACGAGCCGATGATTGCGCAAAAACCCGAGGTCTCCGGTATCGAGCCAGCCGTCGGCAGTGAAGGCCGCGTGGGTGGCGGCCGCGTTATTGTAATAGCCGCGTGTCACGCTGGCGCCGCGGATCTGGATGCGCCCGACCACGCCCTGCGCGAGCGCGGCGCCGTCATCGTCGGCGATGCGCACCGCCACATCGGCGATGGGCCGCCCGATATCGGCGAAATCCACCGGCGAGACGCCGGCCTCGGTGCCCTCGATCTCGCGCACCGGCTGGCCGGGGCTCACCTGCGCGCGGTCCACCACGACGCTGAACATCTCTTCGTCCGGCGGCGCCATGGAGACCACCAGCGTGCCTTCCGCGAGCCCATAAGCCGGGGTCAGCGCGGTCTGCGGCAGCTTGAACGGCGCGAGCGCGCGGGAAAATTCCATCCCGAGCGCGCAGGCGATGGGCTCGGCCCCGTTGGCGATCACCCGCAGATTCGAAAGGTCCCAGTCGCGCGGCGCGTCGGGATCGAAATATTTGAGGAAATGGCGATAGGAGAAGTTCGGCCCGCCGGTGACATTGGCCTTAAGATCAGAGGCCGCCTGCATCCACACCAGGGGATTGCGCACGAACAGCTTGGTCGGGATCAGCCCATGGTCGAGCCCAAACACGGTGGGCAGGATGTGGAACCAGATGATGCCGAAATCATGGGTCAGCGGCATCCAGCTGACGAAGCGCGGCGGCGCGCCCGGATGGTCGATGGCGCCGAGGATGGCGGCGCAATTGGTCAGCAGATTGGCGTGCGTCACCATCACGCCCTTGGGCGCGCCGGTGGAGCCGGAGGAGAATTGCACGAAGGCGATATCGTCCGGCTCGACCTCGGCCTGCGGCGCTTCCGGGCCCTCTATCTGCGCGCTGTCGACCACCAGGGTGCGCGCCTCGATGCGCGCGAGCGCGGCGGCGGTCGCCGCCTCGAGTTGATCCGCCACGGCGCGCACGCGACCGGCGACACGGGCATCACCCACCAGCCAGGGCCGGTGCAGCACGCCCCAGATATGGCCGATCTTCAGCGCCCCCTCGTCGCCGGTGGGCGTGGAGACCGGCACGGCGATGATGCGGCCGAGAATGCAGGCCCAGAACAAAGCGGTGAACAGCTCGATGTCGTCGGTGGCGATCAGCACCTCGTCGCCGGGCTGCACGCCGGCTTCGCGGAGCCGGTGCAGCCACCGCAGCGCGCGGGCGCGCAGGCCCGCATAGGACAGGAAGCTGGAACCCCTGCTGGCTCCGAAATAGGTGATGCCCCCGGCTGTCCCCGCACTCGATGCCAAGGCATGGCTCAGCGTCATCGCGTCTTGTTGCGATTTCATGATGCCCCGAAAGTTTCTACCGCGAGCGAAGCCCCAATGATCCCGAAACTGCGACACGCCTATGACAGGCAGCGGAATTGCAATGTCTTATGAAGGACGCACTTATTCTGTAGTTTCATTGCGCGAAGGCTGGTAGGCGTGGGCGGAGACCATGGCTGATACGACATATATCCCGTCCGGGCGCGATCAGAACGTGAGCCGGCAACGCGCCCGCGCAGCCGGATTGCGCTTACCCGGCCAACCGGGGCCGCTGAACGCCATAACGGACGTATCAGGGGTTGAAGTCGGATTTAATACAATCGTTCGTGGCGATGACCTTCCGGTGCGCACGGGCGTCACCGCGGTGCTGCCGCGCCCGATCGCGCAGGTGGTGGACCCGGTGTGGGCGGGCTTCTTCTCGCAGAACGGCAGCGGCGAGATGACCGGCACCCATTGGATTCGCGAGGCCGGCTGGCTCTCCGGCCCGATCACCATCACCAACACTTTTTCGGTCGGCCTCGCCCACCACGCCACCGTGCGCTGGATGTGCCGCCGCTTCCGCGACAAATTGGAGCATGAAAGCTGGGTGATGCCGGTGGCGGCGGAAACCTTCGACGGCTATCTGAACGACATCGTCGGCCAGCACGTCACCGAGGACGACGTGATCGCGGCCATCGAATCGGCCCGCTCCGGCCCGCTCGAGGAGGGCAATGTGGGCGGCGGCACGGGCATGATCTGCTACGGCTTCAAGGGCGGCACCGGCACCGCGTCCCGTGTCGTGCGCACACCCGCCGGCACCTTCACCGTGGGCGTGCTGGTGCAGGCGAATCACGGCATCCGCCCGTGGCTCCAGGTGCTCGGCCTGCCGGTCGGCGCTCATCTGCCGGACCCGCGCGGCATCAATCGCGAGAGCGGCTCCATCATCGGCATCATCGCCACCGACGCGCCGCTCTACCCGACCCAGCTGGAGCGCCTCGCACGGCGTGGCGGGCTCGGCATCGCGCGCGGCGGCACCCCCTCGGGCAATGCCTCGGGCGACATGTTCGTCGCCTTCTCCACCGCCGGCGGGCCGGGGCCGCTGCCGGAAAAGCCCCTCTCCACCCTGGAATGGCACGCCAATGAGAGCCTCGATCCGCTGCTGCTGGCGGTGGTGGAGGGCATCGAGGAAGCGGTGTTGAACGCGATGCTCATGGCGCAGACCATGACCGGCCGCGTCGGCACCATCGCCGCCCTCGACCCGTCAGACCTCTTCGCCGCCATGGACAAGGCTGCCGGCGACTGGCGGGCGTGAGGGGGCTGCGGGCCTGAGGCGTTGCGGTCACGGCGTTTTGGGCACCGCCGGACATTTGTATCCGTCGAAAAGCTCCATGGCCATCGGGGCCACATAGGTCAGCCGATCGCCGCGACGCGCGCCGTAAATATCATACAAGAGCCCGAGCATGAGATCGGCGACGCGGTCAAAGTCCCCAGTGGGTTGCGAAATGACCAGAAGCTTCTGAAAATTTCCCTCTGAACTGTCGGTGTCGAACCCCGCCGCCTCGAGGATCGCAAGGTTGCTCATCCGCACCTCGTCCCGCGCCTCGCCTTTCTTCACGCCGTAGAATCCGGATGCCGCCTCGCACAGCATCTGCTTGTTATCCTCCAGCAGCAGGCATTGCACATATTGCTGGTTCCCGCCCTTCACCGATGCGACGACAAATCGGTCCAGCTTTTGCCGCTGGAGGTAGGTCATGAAGAGGCGGTGCGTGATCTGACAGTGGTTCTCGGCGATGAATTTCGCCCGCCCGTCCGCCGCCATGGCCGACGGCACAAGAAAGGCCAGCCAGACGCAGGCCGCCACAAGCCGCACCAGAGTCTTCGCCACATTCGCACGCATGATCAGCCCCCGCCGCATCGCCGCAGAAGCTTAAGCTGCGCGCGAAAGTTGCGTAAGGGGAAGCGAGCCAGCACGGCTGCAACCAAAGAGCACAGGCCGACCGGCGCTGCCGCGTCACATGCGGTCGAACATGAGATTCGCGCTCTGGTCCGAATTCAGCACGAAGCCGCCCGGCCGCACCCACAGGCTGAACAGCCAGGCGGAATTCCACGGCGAAATGAGCCACCGCCCGTGCAGATCCCCGGCATCCGGCACCGCGCGGAACAGATCGCCGTCGCAGGCGACGAGGCGCGCCCGGCAGACGCCATAAGGCGAAGCGAGCGCGATGCGCAAGGCGCCCGCGTCTCCCGTCACCTCCGCGTCGAGCGCCACGTCGCGCGCCCGGTAGCGGCCGCGCGGATCGGCGACGTGTGCATCCGGGCGGGCGGGCACGAAGCGCGCGGCGCGGCCCCAGCGCGCGGCGTGCAGCCCCTCGCCCGCCTGCGCCAGCAAGGCGAGCGGCGGCAGCGCCATCTGCGGCGCGGCCCAATCTCCGTCGCCCGGTACCTGTTCCGCCAGCACCAGCGGCGCCGGTCCCATGCTGGTGGTGAGCGTCGCGCCCTCGGCGTCGGCCGCAAGCTCCAGCACCCGCCCGCCACCCTCTTCCCGCCACAGCCCGCCCATGGCGCGCAGCGGCGCCAGCGCTTCCTCGGGCAGGCGCGCGGCGGACGGGCGGCGCAGCAGGATGTCGAGCACCTGCCGCACCAAAGCGAACACCGGCAGATCCTCGCGATTGGCGATCAGCACGACGCCGAGATCGGCCGCGGGAAAGCGCACGGATTCCGAGCGCGCCCCCACCACCGAGCCGCCATGGCCGATGCCCATCATGCCGCCATGCAGCGTGCGCACGAGGCCGAGCCCATAGGGCGATGGCGCGCCCGTGGAGAGCCGTGCGCCGCGCTCCATTTCGGCGATGATCGGATCGCCCGCCAGATGCCCGGCGCGCAAATGCTTCTGCCAGCGCACCATGTCGGCGAGGGTGGAGACGAGCCCGCCTTCCCCGCCCAGGGCCGCGAGCGAGGTGCCGCGCAGAAAGCCGCCCGCTCCGTCCCGGCGATAATGGCTGGCGAGACGCGGTGTCCATTCATCATCCCGCCGCAGCAAACGGGTGTCGGCCATGCCGAGCGGGCCGGTGACATATTGCGCCAGCAGCTCCTCGAACGGCGCACCGGAGGCCGCCTCCACCACGTCGGTGAGCAGGAGGAAATTGCTGTTGGAATAGAGCAGGTCCGCGTCCTCTTCGGCCGCGACGCCGGGGCTCATGGCGATCACCTGCCGTTCCAGTTGGCGCGAGACCGGGCCGAGGGCGTTCACGCCGCCCAGCACCATCAGGTCCAGCAGATCGCGCAGGCCGCTGGTGTTGGCGGCGAGGCTGCGCAGGCGCAATTGGCGCCAGGCGGACGGCACCCAGGTGACATGATCGCCCACCGCATCGTCGAGCGAAAGCTTGCCCGCGCGTGCCAATTGGAGCGCGAGATAGACCGCGAACTGCTTGCTCTGGGAGCCCACGCGCAGCACGCTCGCGCCATGAAGCGGCACGTTCTGGGCCAGATCCGCGCGGCCATAGGCCTCCTCAAGCACGCTCTCCCCGCCACTCAACACCGCTAGCACGGCACCCGGCGCATCGTCTTGAATGCGGTCGCGAAACAGGCGATGGATCTGCGCCATCTGGTCCATATCGGGGGGGCTCATCGGCGGTCCGTCCCTGCGCGCGCACCCGCGCCGGAGCGGCAGCGCGTGGCCCTCCCGGCGGCAATGAAAAGGAAGGCGGGGCGGTGATCGAACTTTACCTGCTCGCCCTCGACCGGCTTGGCCCGCAGGAGGACGCGCGCTTCGCCGCCGTGCTGGACGCGGAGGAATGCGCCCGGGCGGCGCGCCTGCGCTTTGCGCGCGACCGCACCGCCTTTATCGCCGCCCACGCGCTTGCGCGCTTCGCCCTCAGCCGCCGCCGCCCCGCCGTCGCGCCGGCCGCATGGCGCTTTCATGCGCCGCCGCTCGGCAAGCCCGTCGCCCATGCCGAAGGCGGCGCGGGCGTCAGCTTCAGCCTCTCCCACACCGCCGGGCTGGTGGCGGTGGTGGTGGGCGAAGCGGCCCCGCTGGGTGTCGATGTGGAAGCCATCGTGCCGGCCACCGCGACGCTGGATCTCGCCACCGCCTTCTGCGCGCCGGCCGAGCATGCGGCCCTCGCCGCGCTCGCGGACGAAGAGGCCCGCACCCAACGCTTCTTCACCTTGTGGACCCTGAAGGAAAGCCTGCTCAAAGCGGCCGGCCTCGGCCTGTCTCAGGCGCCACAGACGGTGGAGTTTGCGTTCGATCCCTTGGCGGTGACGCAGCTTTCCGGCGCCGCGTCGGGCGACTGGCATGTGTGGAGCGGCCGCGCCCCGCCCGGCCATTGCCTGGCGGTCTGCGCAGGCGGCGAAGCGCGGCCGCATCTCGCCGCCTATACGGTCGGCGACGGCGCGGCGCTGGCGGCGGACGCCACTTTGCCGGATGCCGCGCTGGCGGACGCATCGCTGGCGCTCAGCACCTGCCGCAGCAGGGCCAGCACCGTGTGAACATGGGGCGGGTGGAACATGGAATAATGATCCCCGCCCACCTCGTGCAGCACGAAAGCTCCCCGCGTCGCCGCCCGGAACCCCGCCCCGCCCGCGCGCGGCACCGCCTCCGCCGCCTCGATGCACAGGATCGGCGCCGAGAGCGGCGCGCCCGGCCGATGGGCGCGGGCGATCATCTGATTATGGGCCGCGAGGCGCTCGATGCGGGCGAAATCCTGAGCCGGCAATTGCTCCATGATGGCGAGCACCCGTCCCCAATAGGGCTTGGTGCGCAATTGCGCGAAGGTGAAGGCGGCGGGCGGCGTCGCGCCCTTCTCCGGGGCTCTCTCCTCCGGCGCCGCATCGAGCAGGACCAGGGTGACCGCCCGCCCGCGCGCTTCCAGCAGCCGCGCGGTCTCAAGCGCGAAATGCGCGCCCAGCGACCAGCCCACGAGCCGAAGCGGATGGGCGCTTTCCACGGGCAATATCTGCGCCGCGAACAGCGCCGCCGCCGCCGTAAGGCTCGGCGCGAACGGCATGTCGGCGTCAAAGCCCGGCGCTTGCAGGCCGTAGCAGGCGACATCGCAATCGAGCGGCTCGGTGAGGTCGCGATAGAGGGTGGATGTGCCAAGCGCGGGTGGGAAGAAGAAGGCCACGGGCGCGCCCGGCGTGCCCGCGCTCAGCTTCAGCAGCGGCATCGGCGCCCCATCGCCCTGCGGGCACTCCAGATAAGCTGCGAGCGCGCGGATGGTGGGATGGTCGAACAGGCTGCGCAAGGTGAGCTGGCGCCCGAGCGCCGCCTTGGCCTTCGAGACCAGGGCGATGGCTTTCAGGCTATGGCCGCCGAGGGCGAAGAAGTCCTCCTCCAGCCCCACCGCATCCAGGAACAGTACCTCTTTCCAGATCTTGCGCAAGCCCTCCTCCAGGGCGCTGCCCGGCACATCCGCGCGGGCCGCGGTGGCGGGAGCGCGCCAATGGTCCTCCAGCGCCTTGCGGTCGAGCTTGCCATTGGCGGTCATGGGAAAGCGCGAGACGGGAAAGAAGCGGCTCGGCACCATGGCCGGCGGCAGGCGGGTGGCGAGCGCGGCGCGCAACGCCCCGGCATCGCCACCGGCGCCCTCGGCGAGGATCACATAAGCGAACAATTCCGCCGTCCCGCTGCGCGCATCCACCACCGCCGCCGCATCGGCGATCTGCGGCAGCGCGCGCAAGGCGGCCTCCACTTCCTTCAGCGAGACGCGATAGCCGCGGATCTTCACCTGGTCGTCCATGCGGCCGAGGAATTCCAGCTGCCCATCGGGGAGCCAGCGCACCTTGTCGCCGGTGCGGTAGACCGGGAGGTCGCCGGAGGCCGGTTCACCCATGACGGACAGGCGGGTGAAGCGCGCGGCATCCGGGGGCGAGGCGTTCACATAGCCTTGCGCGAGCCCGGTGCCGCCCACCAGCAATTCGCCCGCCACCCCTTGGGGCACCGGCCGCAGGCTGTGGTCGCACACGAACGCGCGGGCGCCCGCGATCGGCCGGCCGATGCGCTGCGGGCCCTCCCCCGCGCAGGCGAGATCGTCCAGCGGTCCGCTGACGCAGCCGATGGTGGTCTCGGTCGGCCCATAATGATTGGCCAGCGACACGTGCGGCGCGAGGCGCTGAAGCTGCTGGAGATCGGCGAAATTCTGCGCCTCCCCGCCCAGCAGGATGAGCCGCAGGTCCCGCGCGCCGACGAAGGCCTCGGCGCTGCCCGGCGTCGCCATCAGCATGGCGAGATAGGAGGGGGTGAGCTTCAGCAGCGTGAGCCGATGGGCGCCGAGCAGCGCCAGCACCTGTTCGGGATCGCGCCGCGCGTCCTCGTCGAGCAGCGAGAGGCAGCAGCCGCCCAGCAGCGCGCCGAAGACGGCGGTATAGCCGAGATCGAACGCCGGAGAGGTGAGCAGCGCCGTGCGGAGGGGAAACTGCGGCCCGCAACGCTGCACCAGCCAGGACACATAGGCCAAAAGCGCCCCATGGCCGATCCGCACGCCCTTGGGCTGGCCGGTGGTGCCCGAGGTGTAGATGACATAAGCCGTGGGATCGACCGGCAGCGGCGGCAGGTCGGCGCATCCGACCTCCCCTTCCGCGCCCCGCGCCTGCGCCAGCTCTTCCTCCAGCGACAGCAGCGCGACGCCGTCCGGCAGATTCGGCAGGCGCTCCGGCGCCGTGCTCAGGACGAGGCGCGCGTCGCAATCGGCGAGAATATGGGCGAGCCGCGCCGGCGGGCTCGGCAGGTCGAGAGGCACATAGGGCACGCCCAGCAGCAGGCAGGCCAGCATGGCCGTCGCCAACCCCTCCCCCGCATCGGCATGCAGCGCGACCGGCGTGGACGCAATGGCGCCAAGGCCCGCGAGCCGCAGGGCGAGGTGGCGCGCCTGACGCTCCAGCGCGGCGTGGGAAATGATTCTGTCGCCGATCCGCAAGGCCGGCGCCGCGCCCTCCCGCGCGACAAGGGCAGCCCGCGCCGCGCGCAGCGTTTCCGCCGGGGCCGGCAAGGCTCCGCCATCGCCCCACGCCATCACCCGGGCGTGCTCGGCAGCGTCGAGCAAGGTCAAATCCTCCACCGCCCGCTGCGGCGCATCCGCCACCTGCTGCGCCAGCACCTCCAGCCACGCGGCAAGGCGCGCCACTTGGTCCGGATTCACAACGTCGGCATTGAAGGTGAAGGCGATCTTCAGTTCCGCGCCCGGCAGGGCGACCACGCCGAAATCATAATTGGAGGTCTGGTAGACGCTGACATCCTCGATGGCGACGCCCGGCGCCAGCTCCTGCGCCGCGCCCTGGAATCGGTCCTCCAGCGGATAATTCTCGAACACGAAATAATGGCCGATCAGCCCCTGGCGCAGGGGGCTCGCGGCCTGGATGTCGGCCAGCGCGCAATGCACGTTTTCCAGCCAGTCCATGCGCTCGGCCTGGGCGCGGCGCAGGAAGGCGGAAACGCTCTCGCCCGCCTTCAGGCGCACCCGCAGCGGCAGCATGCCGATGCACGGGCCGAGGATCGCGTCCGCGCCCTCCATGTCCGGCGGACGGGTGGAGGCCATGGCGCCGAACACCACGTCGGCGCGATCCTCCACCTTGGCGAGCAGCAGGCCCCAGAGCGCCTGGATCAGCGAATTGAAGGTGGCCCCGCTCGCCTGCGCCCGCGCAGTGAGGCGGCGCGTGAGGTCGGCGGAAAAGCCCGCCGTGTGGGTGCGCATGTCGCGCCCGGTGCCGAGCGCCCGCGCCCGCGCGGCCGGCAGCGGCAAGGCGGTGTCGGCGCCGGCGAGATAATCGCGCCAATAGCCGAGCCCGGCCCGCTCGCGCCGCGCCAGCGAGGCTTTCACGAAGGCGCTGAACGGCACCGGGCGCGGCAGCTCCGGTTCCGCGCCGCGCGCATACGCCTGATAGGCCCGCGTCAGCTCGTCTTGCAGAATGCCGATGCACCAGCCGTCCATCAGGATGTGATGGAAGGAGAACACCACGCGGGCGGTGTCGCGCGTCTCCACCAGCACGCCGACGCGCAGCAGCACGTCGCGCTGAAGATCGAACGGCGTCTCGCGCTGCGCCTTGGCATAGGCCTCCACCCGCGCCGCGCGGTCCTGCGGCGGCAAGGCGGAGAGATCGACGATGTCGCAGGCAAACGGCCGCGCCTTCAGCACGATCTGCAGCGCGCGATCGCCCCCCGTGAGGCGGAACACGGTGCGCAGCATGTCGTGCCGCGCCACCACCACAGCGAAGGCACGATCGAAGGCGGCGACATCCAGCGGGCCGCGTATGGAAAAGCGCATCTGCTGGAAATAGCTGCGCTGCCCGTCGCCGCCGGCCTCGCGCTCCAGCAGATCATGAAAGGCGATGCCCTCCTGGAACGCGGTCAGCGGATAGATATCCTTGATATTGTCGCGGCTGATCATGAGCGATCCCGATTGCGCCTTCAGAATTTATAGGTGATCCCGCCACCAATGATGTGTTCGTCGAAATTCTGCGAATTGTCCGACGTGATCTGGTGGTTGAACTTGTAACCGTATTCGACGGTGGTGTGATCGTTCCACACATATTGGCAGCCGATTGAATAGACCCACTCGTCATATTCGATCGGAAGCTGGATCGCTTCCTGGACGATATATTGAACCCGCGCCTCGATCAGGGTCTTGGGATCATATTGTTTGCGTAAAGCAACGTCATAGGTATTGATGAAGATGCCGGGCGTGCCGGGATAGACCAGTTCAGATGCAAGCCGGCTCCAATTGAGCTCGGTGCTCCAGCTGGCGTCCATCTGCCATTTCAGCTTGGCATAGCCCACCAGGGTGCTGACGATGGCGAAGCGCGGATCGGCATAATCCTGCATCAGATAGCCGAGCTGGCCTGAAATGTTCAGCGCGGGAGTGAAGGCATAGGCAAAGCCCAGCGCCGCCAGATAGCCCAGCGAATTGCGATCATACAGATCGGTCATGGTGTAAATGGTGCGGTCGAGCGCCACCAGCGCGTAGAGCTTGTCGGTCTTGTTGAAATTATAGCCGATTTTGCTGATCTGGTTGAAATCGGCCAGTTCATAGAGGCTGTTCGTGGCGCTTGATCCTATGCTCTGGGAATAGAACTGGCTGTCCTTCATCGAGACCGCAATCTCGCCGAACCAGGGGCCCTGGTCGTAATCCAGCCCGGTCTTATATTGCTGCTTGGTGATGGTGTTGAGCGCTTTGGGAACGGCGCCCAGCGCGGCATTGGAGACCGCCTGCTGTGTCGCCTTATAGCTGGAATTGGAGGTCCAATATTCGTTGATCTTGCCGAAAGCGGAAGGGTTGAACAGATATTCCTTCTTCACCAGCGTGTCGTGCAGGACATAATTCGTATAGCGATAGGAAGCCGCCAGCGCCCCGCCGTAATTGCCCGCGTCATATTTGATATTGATCGCGGGCGCCGCCACGAGGCCAAGATCGCCGTTGGACGGCGGCGGCAGCTCCAGCACATTGGTGGAATACAGGCTGTCGAAGGAGATCTGCGGCGCCACCACCAGCGCCCCGCCGAGATAGCGAAAGCCGGTGGTGGGCGTCACTTCGGGCACCTTCAGCGCCCGCACCGGCGTCGTGGTGCCGGTGTCCTGGTTGTTCTCCTGCGGCGCATTGGTGGGCAGATTGTCCGCCGCGACGCTCGACGCAATGCCGGCAAACAAAAACAGCAATGCGAGGGCCGCAATCAGGATCGGGCGGAAGGACATCGGGCGCAGGTCCCGACGTCTGGACCGCCCCGCGCTCACGGTGCGCGACCCTGGCCGGCCGGCGGCGGCTCCTTCGGCGAAAACCAGGCCGCCCAGGTGGCGAACAGATCGCGCGCGCCGCCGAGGCCGAGCGGACTGTTGACCAATTGCGCCGCGTGCGGCTGCACCACGGGGTCAGGCCGCTCACCGCTGGTGAGCGAGGGTGTGCCGGGCGGAACCGCGCCGGGCAACACCGCCCCGGGCCGCAATTGCGGCGGTCCGCCCTGCTGGCCGGTCGGCGGCGGCGCGGCGGGCACCGGCCTTCCGGTGGCGAGCGCCGCGTCGGTCGCCTCCTGACGCACCAGGGGGGCGATGGATTGCGGCAGAAGGCCGTTCTCATACGCCCTGGTATAAGCGGAAAGGTCGCTGGACCACGCGCCCTGCGGCAGGATCGCACCGCTGCCGCCCGGCGGGCGCTGGCCGAGATCCGGCCGCGAGACATCCAGCGATCCGGACAGCGCCGCCGAGGGTGCGGGGCGATTGTAGTCCGCCGTGGCCGCGGCGGAATGGCGCGCGCCTACCGCGCCGATGGCGCCCAATCCCAGCCCCGGCGCCTGCCCCTGCGTCTGCTGCTGCGGCGGCGGGGACGGGGTCGCCGAATCGCCGGTATTGAGGATCAGCGGCAGCCCGTTATTGCCGCCCACCACCACGGTCTTGGCGTTGGGCGAGGTGGCGAGCAGGACGGTGGCCTCGATACCGCGCCATTTCAGATAATTCTCCGAAATGCCGGACTGCACCGTCTCCTGGAATTTCCGGATGCCTTCCGCCTCGATATATTTGCGGTCGGATTCAAAATGCTCACGCTCGACGCGATATTGCATTTCCTGCACCAATTGTTCCTGCTCGATCTTGCTCTGGATGGCGGCGACGATGCGCGGCGGCAGGGCCACGTCACGCACCAGCACGTCGGTCAGGATGATCAGGCAATCCTGCCAATTTCCATTGGCATTCTCGACCGCAACATCCTGCTGGGAGCAGATATAATTCCTCACCCCCGGATCGACCACCGCGCGATACACCCGCTGCATCATGTTTTCGCGCGTCGGCCCGTAATAATCGCGCACGGCGAACATGGCGAATTCCCGTCGGGTCGCGGCATTCACCTCGGGCAGAAGCAGCGTCTCGGCATAGCTCGGGCCGAGCACGGAATTGAGATGCGGCAGGAATTTCTGGTTCAGGAACCAGCGATAGGTGATCGAAATGGAGATGTTCAGCCCGTCGGAGGTGATCGCCACGATGTCCACGTTGCGGGCCTGAAGGCGCAGGTCATAGATATAGACGATGTCCCACGGCCATTTGATGGTGACGCCGCTGGGAATGGAGAAACGCAGCTCCGTGCCGCCGAACCGGCGCCATAACACGCCGCCCGAGCCCACCGGCACGTTGACGATCATGTAGGGCGCCAGGAACACCACGAACACGAGCGCGACCAGCAGAATAAGGGCGATGCGCCGCCGCAGCCGCCCCCAGCGGCCCGGCCCGTCCCGGCCGGCCCCCTCTTCGACATCGCCCCGCAAGGGCGCGCCGTATCCGATCGGGGGCTCTCCCAGCCTGTCGCTCATGGATTTACGCACTCATGCTTGGAACTTGGCCGACTTGAAATTGGCCGCCTTGGAACTTGGCCGCCTTGGAACTTGGCCGAGCGACGATGCCGCCGCATGCGCCTAATAGCGCGGCAATTTGACGGTGGTGTTGCGGTCGCCGTTCGATCCGACGATCACGAGGATCATCAGCCCGACCAGCGGGGAGAGCGCGATCGACAAGATGAAATAGAGAAAGAAGCCGCCGCGCAGGCCGATGCCGAGAAAGCCCACCAGCAGGCTCAGCAACAAATAGATCATGATGGCCATGGCACTCGCCCCTCACGAACAAGCATCAAGAACAATGCGCGACGGCAGGGCATGGCCGCTGCGCGGCCTTCCGGTCGCGCGACCGGAACCCGCGCCGCCGGACCCGCGCCGGAACGCAGCACGGCCCCGCCCCTCGCGGTGCGCGGGGCGGGCCGAATCGCAGCGACGCGGCGCGTAGGCGCGCCGCGTCGGCCGCGCGTCTCACATGACCGGGGCGACCGGGGTGCCGGCGGGCACTTCGGCGGCCGGCTCGGCGACCACAACGTCCTTCTTGCGGCCGCGCATGGCATCGCCCGCGTTGGACAGCAGGGTGGAGGTGTCGGCGCGGGCCTTTTCAAACTCCTGCACGAAATAGGCGCGCATCTTTTCCGGCTCGAAGTCGAGCAGCGTGCCGCCGGCCTCGAAATGCTGGGTGAACACGCGGCCGAGCGCGATGGTGGCGGCGGCGGAGAGCGCCGGCATCACGGCGGCGCCGAGCAGGGTGCCGATGAAGGGCACGGACTTGGCGATGCTGCCGAGGCCGCCCGTGGTCATCACGGCCGGGATGCCGCCGCCGAGCACGGACGCCGCAACGGCGCGGATACGCTCGCGGGAGAACGGCAGGTCATAGACCTTCGCAAGCTCGCCGATCATGGTGTACTGGATGCCCGCCACGCCGGCCACATCCACCACCGGGAGCGGGATCAGGCCCATGCCGGCCGCCCAGAGCGCGTGCGACCGCACGATCTTCTCGGCCTTGTCCTGGTTGGAGACGAGCGGGTTGGAGGCGAGCGGGGCGGACGCCACGGGGCTGTCCACATGCGATTCGTGGTCGTTCTGCACATCGGAAACCATGGGTCATCCTCACGCGGTTGGATAACGAACATTTCGCGACCGGACCTGCGCACCCCCGACGCAGCTTGGTGCCCCGCGGACAGCGCGACGCGACCAACCTTGCTGCGACCGGGCTCGGCCTGCCCGACACGGTTACAACCCTGATTATGCGTTCCGATTTTCAACAATCGGAATTTCGTATTGAAGCTTTGCCTGCGGCTTGCCGCCGGCTTTCGCAAAGCCGCGCACCCGCAGGACCCATCCCGGACACCCTCACGCCTGAAGCCACATATGGCGGCCCGGCGCGCGATGCGGCGGGAAACTGACATAAGCGGTTCGGGAAGTCCACATGCTTCACGTATTTGGTTCTCTGCATTAATATACACATGCCCTTGTCGCTCGAATATGTAAGCAAAAGTGCATGTTTTTGTCATACCACTGACATCGAGCTACGACACTTCTTCCGCGCTGAAGGATGATTAATCTACGTGGCGGGGGTCTAGAGGGTTTGTAAAGCCACGGGTTCACGCTTTACGGGCGGGAACCGGACGCGCGAGCAGCACGCGGGCCCGCGAATCCACCCGCGAGCGACAGCCCCCCTGGGACGGCTGCGTCTGGGGAAACGGCAAATATGTCCCGGCCGGCGTCGGGGGCTTGGCCGGCCGCAGCCCGAAGGTCGGCTGGGAAGTATTTTCCTCACGAGACATTACTACTTTTAGTTGTTTAAATTCCGATGCTCTCGCGACCATGCAGGTGCCGGCCTTTGCGCACGGGCCCCGGTCGCCTTGATGAGGAACAGCGTCATGAACGGCCTTGGTCACGCCACGCCGTCCTACGGCCCCGCCGCCCGTTCCGCCGGCTACGCCGCCCGTCCCCCCGGCTGCGCCTCCTGGCCGGAGGCCCGCGACGCCCAAAGCCGCAAATGGCTGCCTTATGCGGAAACCGGCACCGCGCAGTCCCATCGCCTGTTCTGCCTGCCCTTCGCCGGCGGCGGAGCAAGCAGCTTCATGGGGTTGCGGCGCAATGCCCCAGCCTGGCTCGATGTGCAGCCGGTTCAATTGCCGGGGCGCGAGAGCCGCACGGCGGAACCCCCGCTGCGCAGCGTCGAGGATGTGGTGACCGCCCTTGTGGAGGCGCTGCGTCCCTGGCTCGACCGGCCGTTCGCCCTGCTCGGCTATTCGCTCGGCGCGCGAATTGCCCGCGCCCTGATCTTGCGGTTGCGGCGCGAGGACCTGCCGCTGCCGCACATCCTGTTCCTCGCCGCCCATCGCGCGCCCAACGCGCCGAGCCGCCGGCCGCCGCTGCACATGCTGCCCTCGGACGCCTTCTGGGCACGCCTCGCCGCCTATAACGGAACGCCCTCCGAGGTGCTGGCGAATCAGGAATTGCGCGATCTGCTGGAACCCATGCTGCGGGCTGATTTCGAGATGGCCGAGGGCGCCATGCCGGCGGCCACGCCCCTGCCCTGCCCGGTGGTGGCCTTCGCCGGCACCGAGGACCCCTTCGCCGGGCCACAGGACATGGCCGGTTGGGCCCTGGAAACGCGTGGCGATTTCGAGCTTGTCACGGTGGAAGGCGCGCATTTCTTCCTGCGCACCAACGCCCGCTGCTTCATGGACCACGTCTTCTCCCGCGCCGCCCGCCGCCTGCTGCCCCAACCCGTGGCAGCCTGAACCGTCCCAGCCTGAGCCGAGCGGGACGCCCGAGGGGCGCCCCCTTGTCCGCAGCGCGCCTATTTGCGCGCCGCCGCCAGGACTTCCGTGATGGCGGCGATCACCGCCTTGGGATCGTCGTCCTGAATATAATGTCCCGATTTGGGGATCAGGCGGTTCACGCCCACCGTGGAATTCGCCGCCAGCCGATCATGCAGCTGCATCCACAAGGCATTGGCCGGCCCACGCTCGGCCTCGGGCATGTTGGGCATGGCGTTGCCGGCGGTCAGCACGATCAGCGGCAGGGCCTTGAAGCTGCCCTTGGCGGCATCCAGCTCGCGGTCGTCGCGGGTGGGGTTGGCGGCATTCATCGAGAACATGTTCTCGTGCTCGGACAGCATGGCCTGCCAATAAGAGACGGTCATGCTCCAGCCATTCTCCACCGCCGCCAGCGCGGCATCGGCACCGGCGGTCACATTGCCGCAATCGGCGAGGATCTGGCTGCCCGGCTTGATGTCGCCGACCTTCGCGGCGGCAAGGCACTTCACAAGCAGCGCCCGCTGGCTGGCATTGGCCTGGTAATAGGATTGGGTCACCGGGGCCATCAGCTTTTCCTGATTCGCGACCGCCGGATCCACCAGCATCATGCCCGCCAGATCGTCGAGATGGCGATCGGCGAAATAGACCGCGTTCATCCCGCCCATGGAATGGGCCACCAGCACGATCGGCCGCTCGATCTGCGCCGCCAGCAGCATCTTGTGCAGGTCGCGCGTCATCACCGCCAGGTTCTGCGGCTCGGGGGTGGGATCGCTGAAGCCGAGGCCGGCGCGATCATAGGCGCAGGCGCGGGTGAGCTTGGCGATCTCCCCCTGCACATAGCGCCAGGTCACCGAGGTCTCGCCGAAGCCGGCCTCAAAGATCACCGTCGGGCTGCCGCTGCCCTGGCACACCAGGTTCAGCCGCCGCCCCTCGTCGATATCCACCAATTGGCCGGGCTTGCCATAAAGCGCCTGGTCAAACGGCTGGCCCGTCTGCGCCATGCAAGGAACGGCCGCCATCATGCTCGCGACGGCCACAAGACCTAAGTTTAGCCAGGACATAATCCACCCCCCATGCTGCGAGGTGGCCTTAGCGGCAAGATGTTTCAGCGTGACGACGAATCGAGGAGGACATCGGATTCATCTCGATTTCGGCGAGATTTCCGGGAATGAACTCAATGTCGGGCGAACATTCGGGCGAACAGCGCCGAAATCCTGCGGTCATGTGCCGGGATCCGGCACGAAACCGATTCTAAGCTCCAGCTTATCGCGCGGATTGCGTGGTCAACACCACTTTCCCCTTCACCCGCCGGCCGGCAATCTCTCCGAGCGCGTCGGCGCAGTTCTCCAAAGGGAAGGTGGTATCCACATGGGCCGAGATGCGGCCCGCCCGGGCATGGCCGATCAGTTCCTCCGCCGCCGCCCGCAGCCAGGGCACATCGCGCCGCGCCTGCGCCCCGAATGCCACGCCGCGGGCGTCACAATTCTTCAGCAGCAACAGGTTGAGCGGCAATTTCGGGATCTCTCCGGCGGCGAATCCGATCACCAGAAGCCGCCCGCACCAGCCCAGCGCCCGCACCGCCTGTTCGGATTGCGCCCCGCCCACGGGGTCGAACACCACATCGATGCCCCGCTCCCCGGCAAGCGTCTTCAGCGCGAGCTTAAGGTCTTGCTGCGTATAGTCTATTCCCTCGTCGGCGCCATGCGCGCGGGCAAAAGCGAGCTTGTCCGGCGCGGAGGCGCAGGCGATGACGCGGGCGCCCAGGATCTTGCCAAGCTCCACCGCCGCCAGTCCTACCCCGCCCGCCGCGCCGAGCACCGCAAGTGTTTCTCCCGCCTTCAATTCTCCGCGATCCCGCAGAGCATAGAGGGCCGTGCCATAGGTGACGATGAGACCCGCCGCGCGCACCAGGTCGAGATCGTCCGGCACCGGGGCAAGGGTCTGCGCCTTCACCACCACCTTCTCCCGCGCGGCACCGCTGGTCATGTAGCCGGCCACCCGGTCGCCGATCCGAAGACTGTCCACGCCCTTGCCCAAGGCACTGACATATCCGGAGAATTCCGCACCGGGCGAGAATGGCAGGGGCGGCTTGTGCTGGTAGAGGTCGCGGATGATCAGCGTATCGAAGAAGTTGAGGCCGACCGCCGCCACATCTACCACCACCTCGCCAGGACCCGGCACCGGGTCCGGCAGATCCTGGACCACCAATTGCTCCGCCGGCCCGTGGCGCACGCACATGACAGCCTTCATGCCCCCATCCCCATCATCCTCGCCCCATGGCGCAGAACGGCCCGCCGCAGCCTTGCCGAAACCGGCGGAACCGCGCGATCCTTCCCTCGAAACCGGGGATGGCGCCCATGGCGTCTTGTCAACTCACGGCCCTGGCCGCAAAGGATGCCAGAGCGTTAAGAAAGCAAAAGCAGTCTGTGTGCCATTTTTTTGTCGGCGTCCACATTTAGGGGCATTGAAGCAGCCCGCTGCGCTGCCTTTCCTGCACCGCGTTCAGATCTAGGAGAAGTCATGGCTCCGTTCCGCACACGCCTTGCCGTCCTCGGCGGCCTCGTCGCCGCTTTGGTCGCAGGTCCCGCGTTCGCCCAGCAGGCGCAGCCCAAGCCGGTCGCGCAGTTCGGCGATTGGAGCGTCTACGTCAGCGCCACCCCCAACGCCAAGGTCTGCTACACCATTTCCCAGCCCAAGGACCGCCTGCCCGCCGGGCTGAAGCGCGATCCGGCTTACTTCTTCATCTCCACCCGCCCAGCCGAGAATGTGAAGAATGAGATCAGCCTGACCATGGGCTTCGGGCTCAAGGAGGCGAGCGAAGCCAAGCTGACCGTCGGCACGCAGACCTTCGCGCTTTATACGAAGTCGGAAGGCGCTTGGGTCCGCAATGTCGCGGACGAGGGCAAGATGGTGGAGGCGCTGCGCAAGGGCAGGGATGTGACGGTGGTGAGCATCTCCGCGCGGGGCAATACCACCACCGACAAATACGGCCTCGCGGGCATCGCCCAGGCGCTCGACCGCGTTGCGCAGGAATGCAAATAGCCGCGCGCGGCGGCCCCGGCGCGTAGCCGCGCGCGGCGGCCCCGGCGCGGGCGCTTTGCCCGAACCGCGCCGCAATCCTTGCATCTAAAGGGCCTGAAGGATCGGATCGCGTCCGTCGTGCGGCTGGCATGGCGGGCGCGAAACCATTATGTGTGACCCAATGACGCTCGTGATCGACACCCTCCCCGCCGCTTCGCCGGCCGCGCCGCCCGTTTCCCTGCCCTCGCTCGTGGGGCTGGACCGGGAGAAGCTGGGCCGCGCACTCGCCGCAGTGGGCGTCGCCGAACGCGACCTGCGCATGCGCGTCAACCAGCTCTGGCATTGGATCTATCTGCGCGGCGCCCTCGATTTCGACGAGATGACCAACGTCTCCAAGCATCTGCGGGCGACGCTGGCGCAGGCCTATTCGCTGGAGCGGCCGCAGATCGTGGTGGAGCAGGTGTCGCAGGACGGCACCCGTAAGTGGCTGCTGCGCCTGCCGGCGGACACGCCCGGCGAGAAGCCGCACGAGGTCGAGTGTGTCTATATCCCGGAGAGCGACCGCGGCACCTTGTGCGTCTCCAGCCAGGTGGGCTGCACGCTCAATTGCTCGTTCTGCCACACTGGCACCCAGCGCCTGGTGCGCAATCTTTCCGCCGCCGAGATCGTGGCCCAGGTGATGGTGGCGCGCGACCGGCTCGGCGATTATCCCGGCCGCGACCGCGCGATCGGCCCCGGCCTGCCGACGGAGGGGGATCGCCTCGTCACCAACATCGTCTTCATGGGCATGGGCGAACCGCTCTATGCCTATGATTCGGTCGCTGAATCCATCGAGATCCTGTCGGATGGCGATGGCCTCGGTCTCGGCAAGCGGCGCATCACCGTCTCCACCTCCGGCGTGGTGCCGGAGATCGAGCGGCTCGGCCGTGAGGTCGCGCCCATGCTCGCCATCTCGCTGCACGCGGTGCGCGACGATTTGCGCGACGTTCTGGTGCCGATCAACAAGAAATACCCGCTGGCGCAATTGCTTGAGGCGTGCCGCACCTATCCGGCCGCCTCCAATGCCAAGCGCATCACGTTCGAATATGTGATGCTGAAGGGCGTCAACGACAGCCCGGCGGACGCCAAGGCCCTGGTGCGGCTGCTGGACGGCATTCCAGCCAAGATCAACCTCATCCCGTTCAACCCCTGGCCCGGCACCCAATATGAGTGCTCCGACTGGGAGACGATCGAGAAATTTTCCGACATCGTGTTTCGCGCCGGCTATGCAAGCCCGGTGCGCACCCCGCGCGGACGCGACATTCTCGCCGCCTGCGGTCAGCTCAAGAGCGAGACGGAAAAGCTTTCCGCCCGCGAGCGCCTGGCCCTGCGCGCCATGGCGGCGGCAGCCGAATAATCGTTCCGCATCAGGCTTAAGGCCCCGCGCCCCATGGATTCCGTCTTCCGTCTCCTGTTGCGGCTCATCCTCATTCCCGCCGGATATGTGGTGGCCATCTGTGCCGGCACGGCGGTGATCCTGTTCGGCCAATGGCGCATCGGCACCCTCTTCGCCACGGCGCCAGAAAGCCCGGATACCGTGGTGATGCTGGTGGACGCGCTGTTTACCGCCGGCTTCCTGGTGGTGTTCCTGGTCTCCACCATGTGGCTGGTTGCGGCCATCGGCGTGCTGTTTTCGGAAATGTTCGCCGTGCGCTCCTGGATGTTCCATGTGGCGAACGGCGCGGCTTCCGCTTTTGTCGGCGCCCAACTCTTCCCCACCCTCAGTGGCGAGCGCATGCCCGTGGCGGACCCGTTCTACATCCTCGCGGCGGGGTTGGCGGGAGGACTTGCCTATTGGCTGGTGGCGGGATGGAGCGCAGGCTTCTGGAAGCCCATGCTGCTCTCCTCCGGCCAGGGGCGGCTTCCTCCACCCCCGCCGCCCGCCGAAACACCGCCGGCGGGCTGACTAGGCAGCGGGCTATTGGGCAACTGCCCGCGGCACGCCCGCGATCTGCAGTGCATGGTCCAGCGCCATTTCCAGCCGGTCATTGCCCCAGAACAACTCCTTGTCTGCCGTGACGAAGGTGGGCGCGCCGAATATGCCGAGCGCCCGCGCCTCCTCCACCGTCGCGCGCAGCTTGTCCTTGTTGGCCTGCGTCTCCGCCTGGTCGATCACTTCGTCGCAGAAATGGCCGAGGCCGGCGAGCACCTGCCGCACCACCGTGCGGTCGGAGATATCGCGCCCCTCGGCGAAGGCGGCGCGGAACAGGGCGCGCGTGAAGGCCGGCCGGGACGCATCGTTGAGCCGCGTCGCCACGCGCGCGCCGAGCAGGCCGTTGACCGGAAAATTCTCCGGCCGGGTCACGGGCGGCAAGCCATAACGCGCGGCAAGCCGCTCCAGGTCGCGCCACATATGCGCGCCCTTCAGTGGGTAAACGTTAAACGGCGAGGTCGTATAGCCCTGGGCGGCGAAGATCGGCCCCAGCAGGAACGGCTTCCATTCCACACCCACGCCCGCTGCTTCCGCCAGCGGCGCGAGGCGACTCGCGGCGAGATAGGAATAAGGCGAGGCGAACTCATAGTAGAAATCCAGCGTGGCCCTGGTCATCGGCCCCTCCTCGGGCTAAATCGGCCGGAGTTTGCTGCCGGTCCGCGCATCCCCGCAAGGGGTTGGATCAAACCGTACCGGGAAACGGGCGGATACGCACCGCGCAGGGGCACTGAGGGGAAACACAGGTGATCCGTTGAAGCTCGTGCTCTTCTTCGCCCTCGTGACCGGCGCGGCCGTCGCGATCCTCTTCACGGTGTTTCCGCAATGGGATCTCGCGATCACCGGGCTGTTCTGGGACGCGGGCTCGCGCAGTTTCCAGATCGCCGCCTCGCCCCTCGGCAAGATGCTGCGCAGTGCCGGCAATATCATTCCCTGGCTGTTCGCGGGGCCCGCCTTTGCGGCGATCATTCTCAAGCTGCTGTTTCCCAAGGCGCCCATGTTCATGAGCGCGCGCGCGGCGTTGTTGCTGGCCTTGTCCATGGCGCTCGCGCCCGGCCTGCTGGTGAACGGGGTGCTGAAGGAATATTGGGGCCGCCCCCGCCCGGTGCATGTGGAAACCTTCGGCGGCAAGGACGTCTTCAGCCCCTGGTATTCCACCGACGGCACCTGCCCCGGCAATTGCTCCTTCGTGTCCGGCGAGGGCTCGCTCGGCTTCTGGATGCTGGCGCCCGCGAGCCTGGCCCCGGCGCCTTTGCGGCCCGTCGCGGTCGGGGCGGCGCTGGCGTTCGGCATGGCGGCGGGCGGCCTGCGTATCGCCTTCGGCGGACATTTCTTCACCGATACGGTGTTCTCTGCGCTGCTGACCATCCTCGTCATCGTCGCGCTGCGCTGGCTCCTCTACGACCGCAAGGGCGCGCTCTCCAGCGCGACGCTGGAGGACGGCATCGGCAAGCTCGGCCTCGCGCTGAACACGCTCTTGCTCGCCCTGATGCGCGCGCTCTGGTGGGTTTCGCGCACCGCCATGCGCAAGATCGCCCATGCCCTGCGCGCCCTCCCCTTGCCATGGCGACGCTCCGGCCTATAGTCCGCGCGCTCTTCAAGGCCCTGTATTTCGAGAGATGAGATGGCGCGCGACGTGAAGAAGGTGGTCCTGGCTTATTCCGGCGGCCTGGATACCTCGGTGATCCTGAAATGGCTCCAGACCACCTATGGCTGCGAGGTGGTGACCTTCACCGCCGACCTCGGCCAGGGCGAGGAGCTTGCCCCCGCGCGCGAAAAGGCCCTGCTGCTGGGCATCAAGCCCGAGCACATCTTCATCGAGGACGTGCGCGAGGAATTCGTGCGCGACTATGTGTTCCCCATGTTCCGCGCCAATGCGGTCTATGAGGGGCAATATCTGCTCGGCACCTCCATCGCGCGCCCGCTGATCGCCAAGAAGCAGATCGAGATCGCCCGCAAGGTCGGCGCCGACGCAGTGTCCCATGGCGCCACCGGCAAGGGCAACGACCAAGTGCGGTTCGAGCTCGCCTATTACGCGCTGGAGCCGGAAATCACCGTCATCGCGCCGTGGCGCGAATGGGACCTCACCTCCCGCACCCGCCTGCTGGAATTCGCCGAGAGCCACCAGATCCCGATCTCCAAGGACAAGCGCGGAGAAGCCCCGTTCTCGGTGGACGCGAACCTGCTGCACTCCTCCTCCGAGGGCAAGGTGCTGGAAGACCCCGCCGACGACGCGCCGGAATATGTCTACCAGCGCACCATTTCGCCGGAAGACGCGCCCGACAAGGCGACGCTCATCACGGTTGATTTCGAGAAGGGCGACCCGGTTGCCATCGACGGCGAAAAGCTCTCGCCCGCGAGCCTGCTGGCCAAGCTGAACGAGCTCGGCAAGGCCAACGGCATCGGCCGCCTGGACCTGGTGGAGAATCGCTTCGTCGGCATGAAGTCGCGCGGCGTCTATGAGACCCCCGGCGGCACCATCCTGCTGGTGGCCCATCGCGGCATCGAAAGCATCACGCTCGACCGCGGCGCGGCGCATCTCAAGGATGAGCTGATGCCCCGCTATGCGGAGTTGATCTACAACGGCTTCTGGTTCGCCCCCGAGCGGGAAATGCTCCAGGCGGCCATCGACCATTCCCAGGCCTATGTCACCGGCCGCGTCACGCTGAAGCTCTACAAGGGCAATGTCAGCGTGGTCGGCCGCGAGAGCCCCTATTCGCTCTACAACCAGGATCTCGTGACCTTCGAGGAAGGCGCGGTGGCCTATGACCATCGCGACGCGGCCGGCTTCATCAAGCTAAACGCCCTGCGCCTGCGCACCCTCGGCAGCCGGGCGCGCAAGACCTCCTGATCCCTTCAGCGGGCATCGGCCAGCAAAGCCGGTGCCCGCGACAGTTTCAAGTCCGGGAGCCTTCATGCAGCCAATCCAGATCGCGGTGGTGCCGGTCACCCCGTTCCAGCAGAATTGCTCGATCCTGTGGTGCACGGCCACCAACAAGGCGGCAGTGGTCGATCCCGGCGGCGACCTGCCGCGCATCCGCGCCGCGCTGGCGGAGACTGGGGTGGAGGTGGAGAAGATCCTCCTCACCCACGGCCATTTCGACCATGCGGCGGGCGCTGCGGAGCTGGCGGAGAGCCTCGGCGTGCCGATCGAGGGCCCAAACGCAGCGGACCAGTTCCTTCTGGACGCGGTGCCCGAGACCGCGGCGAAATATGATTTCGAGGGCCGCGCCGTAACCCCGGACCGATATCTCAGCGAAGGCGAGACAGTGCGGATCGGCGATCTTACCCTGGATGTATTGCAGGTGCCGGGGCATACGCCGGGCCATGTGGTGTTCGTCCACGCCCCCTCGAACGTCGCCATCGTGGGCGATACGCTGTTCAAGGGCTCGGTGGGCCGCACGGATTTTTCCTATGGCAATGCCGAGCAGCTGATCGAGGGCATCATCTCCAAGCTGCTGCCGCTGGGCGATGCCATGGTATGCCTGCCCGGCCACGGCGCCGTCACCAGCATCGGCGACGAGCGCGCGACCAATCCCTTCCTGCCGCGCTGATCGCCCGCCGGGGCGCTCGCGCTCAGGCGGCGCGGGGATTGGACTTGCGATCCGCCACCGCAACGCAATTGCGGCCGGAATTCTTGGCTGAATACAGCGCGAAGTCGGCGCGTTCGATCACCTCGTCCACGTCCCGGTCCCCGGGCTGCGCCAGCGCCGCCCCGAAGCTGACCGTCACCGCGATCTCCCGCCCCTCGAAGAGAACCCGGCTCGAACCAATGGCGCTGCGCATGCGCTCGGCGAGCGCCATCATGCCGGCGCGATCCACATTCAGCAGCAGGACGACGAATTCCTCGCCGCCGAAGCGCGCAACACGGTCATGCTGGCGCAGCGCTGCGCCGATGGAGGCCGCGACGCTGCGGATCACCGCGTCGCCGGCGGGATGCCCATAGACGTCGTTGACGCTTTTGAAATGATCGATATCGGCCATCAGAATGCCCAGCCCGTCGCTGGTGCGCGAGCCGTTCAGGGCCGCATCGGCAACGGTGAGGAAAGAGCGGCGGTTGAGCAGGCCCGTGAGCGGATCGGTATCGGCAAGCTGGCGCAATTGTTCCATATCCTGCTGATATTGCTCGGCCGTGCGCACGAACTGCGCCTCCACCGAGCCGAGCCGGCGCAACAGGGCACGCAGGGAGCCGGACAATTGCATCACCTCCAGGCTGCCGCGCTGGTGCGGGAGGTTGGTGGCGTCGGGGTCGCGGCCGATCTGGGCGGCGGCCCGCGTCAGCGTCACCAATGGGCGGGCAATCTTCCGCGCGAACCAATAGGCCCCCAGAAAGGTCACCGGCAGGGCCAGGAGGCCGATGCCGAGAATGGTCAGGGCAAGGCGGGTCGCGTCGGCGAAGGCAACGGCCGCATCCTGCCGCGTGACCACGATCCAGCCGAGGCCCGGATAATCGCCATTGCGTCCCGTGACGGCAAAGCCGGTGAGCATGCGGTGTCCCTCGCTCGTGTCGACGAACGCGCCGCTGCGCTGGTCCATCATGGAGGCGATGACCTCGTCCGAGAACGGCTGCGGGTTCGGCGATTTGCCGAACAGCAACCGCCCGTCGCGCCCGATCAGCCACACCTGGGTCGCCCCCTCCTTTGGCGCGATGTCGTTGAGCAGCTCGGCCCATTTCACGCTCAGATGCGCGCCGATGGTCCCAAGGATGCGATTTTCCGGGGAATAGACGGGCAGGGATATGTCGACGAAGCGCGTCGCCTCGTCTGAGTTGGGCAAGGCCAGCAGGTGAACGAGCAGTTCCGCCTCTTCCGCATTGCCCAAGGTGGGAACGTTCAGCCCGTTGCGGAACCAGTCGCGCGGCAGGACGGACGTGCCTTCGAGCACGCGGCCGGTGGCGGCCAGGACCAAGCCGTCGGGACCGGCAAAGCCGATCCAGACGTAGCGCGGGCGCGACACCTTCAATTGTTCGATCACATCGCGCACCTCGTCCGAGCTGTCTTGCCAGATCCGGCTCAGAGGGCGCATTTCCGCAAGCTGAAGGATATCGCGATAACGCTCCGACAGATCCAGGTCGAGACGCTCCGCAAGGGAAGCGGCCTTCGCCGCCATCTCGGTCTTCAAATGCGCGATCAGCCCGCGCCGGCTCACGCCCGCGCTGGTGAGCGCAACGGCCGTCAAGGTAACAAGGCCGATCATCGCCATGGCGAATGCCATCTGCTGGCCCACCGTCAGGCGATCCTGCAAATGGTGCAATCGCAGGCGCAACCGGTGAAACACGCCGCTCATCCTTCATTCGTCCCGCGCAACGCCGCCGCGCGGGGCGCACGACAGCGGAACCACGCACATACCTGCGTGGCCTGCTTCCGAATAACGCACAAGGCTTTCGCGAGGCTCGCCCCAGGGCGACCCGCCGCAAAAGGCGGGCGGGCGGTATGAGAGGTCCTAGATTGTAAGCCTGACTTATATTAAGTAATCCATATCATGACTGAAACGCCCCTCGGCTTCTTGCTCGTGGACGCCGCCCGCCTCTATCGCGCCGCCATTGACCGCGCGTTTGAACAGACCGGCCTCGGTCTCACCGCCGGTGAAGCGCGCACCTTGGTCTATGCCAATCTGCATCCGGGCCTGCGCCAGACCGCGCTGGCGGTGCGCATGAATGTGGAGCCCATGACCCTCGTGGGATTCCTCGACAAGCTGGAAGCCCAGGGGCTGATCTCACGCACCCCGGATCCGAGCGATCGGCGGGCCAAGACGGTCAATCTCACGCCGGCGGCGGACGCCATTCTCACGTCCGTGCTCGCCGCCGCCGCCCGGGTGCGCGTCGGCGCGCTCGACGGCCTGTCGGAAGGCGAGAAGGACACCTTCCGCAAGGCGCTCGAACAAATCCGCTCCAATCTCTGCCTTTCCGCCAAGGATGACGCGCAATGACCCCCGTCATGTCGCAGAACCGCACCGCCATCATCGGCGCGCTGATCGTCGTGATCGGCCCGCTGTCGATGTCGCTCTATACGCCCGCTTTGCCGGCGCTGGTGCATGCGTTCGATTCGACGCCGTCCGCCATGAAGCTGACCTTGAGCGTCTATTTCTGCGGCTTCGCCTTTTCCCAATTGCTGTGCGGCCCGCTTTCCGACGCCTTCGGCCGGCGGCCCGCCGCGCTCG
This sequence comes from Roseixanthobacter finlandensis, assembly GCF_043195105.2. Taxonomy (NCBI): domain Bacteria; kingdom Pseudomonadati; phylum Pseudomonadota; class Alphaproteobacteria; order Hyphomicrobiales; family Xanthobacteraceae; genus Roseixanthobacter; species Roseixanthobacter finlandensis. Next base: position 3,887,270 of record NZ_CM195536.1, read on the forward strand.
GCTTCTTCGCAATCTATGTGGCGGGAAGCCTGGTCGCGGCCTTTGCGCCGGACATGGTGTGGCTGGTCGTGGGACGCGGGCTCCAGGGGATCGGGGTGGCCGCGGGCCCGGCCATATCGCGCGCCATCGTGCGCGACCAGTTCACTGGCCAGGCCTCGGCGCGCATCCTCAATCTCATCGGCACCATGCTGGCCATCGGCCCGGCGCTGGCGCCGACCGTGGGCGGCGCGATCCTGGTGACGTTCGGCTGGCACCCGATCTTTTTCGTGATGGTGGCCTACGGCCTCCTCGTGGTGCTGCTGCTGGCTTTCGCCGTGCCGGAGACCAATCACCGGCCCGATCCCGCCCAGGCGCGGCCGGCGCGCGTGTTCGCCAATTACAGGACCTTGCTCCTCGATCGCGGCTTCATGCGCATGAGCCTGCTGATCGGCTTCACGCTCGGCGGCATCTATACGCTCGCCGCCATCCTGCCATTCGTGCTGATCGAGAAGATCGGCCTGTCGCCGACCCAGTTCGGCTTCGCGATGATCTGCCAGACCGGCTCCTACATGCTGGGCACCATCGTGGCCGGGCGCCTGATGAAGAAGATCGATGCCGTGCACCTGATTCCGGTCGGGCTCGGCTGCGCGCTGGTGGCGGCGGCCGGGCTCGTGGTGGTGCCGCCGCTTTTCCCCCATGCCTTTCTCGGCGTCATGGGGCCGGTGGCCTTGTGGGCGTTCGGCGTGGCGATGCTGCTGCCCGGCTCGACGACGATCGGGCTCGCCGGCTTTCCCACCATGGCCGGCTCGGCCGCCGCGCTGATGGGCTTCATGCAAATCGGCGGCGGGTTCGTCGGCTCGCTGGTGGCGAGCACCTTCGGCGATCCCGGCGCAGCGCTGATGCTCGTGGTGCCGGGCATGGCGAGCATCGCTTTGCTCGGCTTCGTGCTGCTGCGCCCACGCCATGGCGCGGCGGAACCGGCGGTCGCGCCGGGCTTGGTGGATGAGGCCGACCTTGAGATCGCGACCGATCCCGCCGGCCTGGTCGGCGCGGCCGGTGACGAGATCGAAACCCACATCTTCCGCAAATCGGCCTGATCACCCGGCTACTCGTCCCCCGGCGTCCTCAGTCGTGATCGCCGTGGGACAGGCGGATGCGACGCACCAGCGACCATACCGCCAGCACCGCCACCGGCACGGCGAGCGCGGTGACGAGGCCCGGCTCCAACTCCAGCCCGACCGCCGCGTCGAGATGCCCTTCATGCAGGCCCTCCGCCAGCAGATGGACGAGGCTCACCACATAATAAGAAATCGCCGCTACGGAGAGCCCTTCCACCGTACGCTGCAGGCGCAATTGCAGGCGGGTGCGCTCGTTCATAGAGGTGAGTAGGTCGCGGTTCTGCTGCTCCAGTTCCACGTCGACGCGGGTGCGCAGTAGGTCGGCGGCGCGGGCGAGCTTGGCGGAAATGTTGGACTGGCGCTCTTCCACCGACAGACAGGTGCGCATGGCCGGCGCCATCCGCCGCTCCAGGAATTGTTGCCAGGTGGGAAAGCCGGCGACCTGTTCCTCGCGGATGGTGGCGAGGCGCAGGCGCACGATCTCCGAATAGGCCCGGCTGGCGCCGAAGCGGAACAACGAGGCGGTGGCCCCGGCCTCCAGTTCGGCGGCGAGCGCGACCAGTTCGTCGAGCAAAGCGTTATTGGCCGCCAGCCCCTCGGACTGGCGCATCTCGTTGGTGGCCTGGGCGAGGCGCGCCTCGATCTTGCCGATCTGCGGCGCGAGACGCTGGGCTTCCGGCAGGCCGAGCAGGGCGAGCAGGCGATAGGTCTCGATCTCCAAGACCCGCTGCACCAGCGCGCCCGCGCCCTCCGCCCCGAGCCCCCGGTCGCGCACCAGGATGCGCACGAAGCCCGACGGGTCCGGCTTGAAATCGGTGACGATCTCGGCCGCATTGTTCACCACGTCCGAGCGGGCGAGGCTCGCGCGGTCAAACACCGCATCGAGTTGCAGGTCTTCCGCCGTATCGGTGGCGAGATGCAGGTCCACCGCCACCAGCAGCGGCCCGGGCGCGGGGATCTGCGTCAGCGGTCCCGAGAGCGCCAGCGCCGGCGGGTGGAAGGGCAGCACGCCCAGGCCCAGCTCGGTGGAGGGAAAATCCCAGGTATAGGTGGAGAATTCCGCATGGCTCTCCCAGCGCAGCGTCGCGCCGCCGAACGAGACGCGGTGATGCTTGGCGCCGGGCGCCGGCCCCTGCACGCCGCGCGCGACGCACAGATCGTTCACTGCCGCACGCGCCGCCTGGGCGTTCGCGGGATCGGTGAGGAAGGCCACGTGCAGGAACCGGCGCGGGGTTTCCACCGGGAAGAAGGGGCGGGCATGCAATTCCCCCAGCACCGCCGCGCGCAGGGGATGCGCCTCCAGGATTTTCCCTTCGCCGATGCCGAGATCCGCCGTGCCCATTCTCTTCCCATCTCCGCTCGAAGCCGCGCGACCGGCGGGCGGGCCGGTGCGATTGCAGGCGCCCACGCGGTGCTTGCACGGCGCCGCCCCGGTTTCAAGCGCGGACGATGATGCAGCGCGGCAGGGCCGACGGGGTGCGCCGGCCCCTGACCCGCGCCGATCCTGCCATTGCCTCAGCCCGCCGTCAGCCCCGACAGGTGGGATGTGTCGTTGAGGCGCAGCAGCTTGGCAGCCGTGCCGTTCCATTCGATCACGTTCAGGTTGCATGGCTCCTGGGCGAACCGCCAATAAGCGGAGAGCGGCAGGTCCAGCAGATGGGTCAGCAGGACCCGGTTGACGCTGTCATGGCCCACGAGCACCACCGTTTCGCCCATGTGGGCCGCGCCGATCCGGCGCACCAGATCGGCGGCGCGGACCGCCAGATCCTGCAGCGATTCCCCGCCGGGAAACCGCATGAGCTGCGGCGCCGTGTGCCAGAGCGCATAGAGATCAGGAGCAGCGGCCTGCGCCTCCTCATGGGTCTCCCATTGCCATTGGCCGTAATCGATGTCGCACAGCGCATCATGGGCTTCGCTCGATATGCCGCAGGCGGCGGCGATGGCGGCGCCCGTGGCGATGCAGCGGCCGAGCGTGCTGGTATAGACCTTCACCGGCTTCCAGGTGGCGGCGATGCGCTGTGCCACCGCCTGCGCCTCCTGCTCGCCGAGCGGCGACAGGGCCACCTCGATGCGGCCGCGAAAGCGTTCCGGCTTGATGCCCGGCACATGGCCGTGGCGGGTGAGGATGAGGGTGGTCAAGGGGGCTCCCGCGTTCAGATTCGCCCAGAAGCTTAGCATTGGCATGCGGGCGACGGCGTGACAGCGGAACGGCCCGTGCTCGATGCCCTCGTCTTCGCCGCCGGTGCGGGCTTGTCAGACCTTCCGCGCGACTGATCCCGCCCGCCTCGCGGCCCGCCCCGGCCTGAGCGAAAAACGGAACCGTCCGGCCGCCGGAGACTTGTCCTACCGAGCCGCCACGCATGCGTCGGCGCCCCCCATCGAAAGGTTCATGATGCGGAAAGTCGCTATTTTCGCTGCCTTTATGGTAGCTGCCTCCCCCGCCGCACTGATCTCCAGCGCCCAGGCGCAGGCCCCCGGACAGCCGGGCTATCATCATCCCACGCCGCCGCCCGGTCCCCACGGCCAGCCGGGGTATCACAGGCCGCCGCATGCGCAGGCCAACCCCTACGCATGGCGCAAAAAAGGTGGGCACATTCCGCGCGGCCATGGTCAAGTCGTCACGGATTACCGACGCCACGGCCTGCGCCAGCCGCCGCGTGGCTATCATTGGGTGCGGGACGGAGACAATTACATCCTCGCAGGCGTCACCAGCGGGATTATTTCCAGCATCCTGAACGCCACACGATGATGATAGATGGCCGGGCCGGATTGGCCCGGCCATTTTCAGCAGCTCTTCTGCTCTGACAACACGGCTAATTCTCGTCGTCGTCTGGAGGAAGCCGGTTCACTTCCTTCGGAAAATGTGTTGCCGCAACGCCTAAACCTACCCCGCCGCCCATTCCGCCGCCCGCGCCCATTCCTCCGCTGCCTCCCTTTCCCCCGCCGCCACGACGGGACCCATCATCCCCCCCGCTCGGCCTTTCCCTTTCCGCTCGCACCGGCTGGGCGCGTCGGGCCTTGCATGGGAAGCTCGAGGCCCGGCGGGATGGGATCGAGATCGAGGGCGTCACGCACGAAGTCGCGCAGCGAAATGACCAGTTCGTGCGTATGGACCGGCCGCCCGGCAACGAGTTCGCGCACCGCTTGAGCCGCGAGGCGGACCTGCTGGTCGGTACCGAGCAAAATGATGTCCGACAAGGCCGCTTCCACCGCGTCCCGAACCCGCCGCCCGCGCTCGGAGCCGGAAGGAAGATCCAACACCTCCGCAGACACGGCCTCCGCGCCGAGCTCCCCGCTGCGCTGGCGCAGATCGCGCAGGTGCGTGGGATCGACGGTCAGATCCCCGGTGAACGACCCGCCGAGCGTCTTGTAGGCCGCGATCAGCGTGCGCAGGCGCTCATTGATCTGGCGGTTCATGCGCTCGCGGCGTTGCTGGATGGTAAACATCACCACAAGGCGAATGCCGACACCGATGAGCGTGACCAAAGCCAGGCCGATCAGCGTCACCAGCAGGCTCTCCCAGGAGCTGAAATCGATGTTTCGCAGCGGTGCCTCCACGATTGGGCGGGAAAAAGGGCGCGGTTTGGAAATAAGCCCTGAACCTTCAGCTGGAAGATCATAGGCAAAACGGGGAGCCTCTTCGCGAAAATTACAATTCTCTTTCGCCGTGCCTCAAGAAAACGCTCTGAAGCGCCAATCGGATCCATCGGCTCGGCCGGCCAGTCCCACCCTCAGAGATGCATCAGCGCGCGCACCCCGGCCCTTCGCTCTGCGCCGTGGAAAGCCCGCTTCGCCACCGCCGTCTGCTCAACCAGGTCGGCGCTACCCTGCCCGGACTATTTCGGCTTAAAAGTTCCATCATCGAGGCGTCTCAATCGCATCCCCGCAGCTCCGGCTTGCGGCGGCCAGCCTGAGGCATAGATTTCTTCTAATAATCGACGCGCGGCTTGCGGCTCAACTGCGAGCGTTGCGGTGGCCGCGTTCAAGCGCACCTGCATGTTTGGGTAGCCATAGAGAACCATGAGAGCACGCCTCTCATCTCCTGGACGCAACTTCATTTCATCCTCTATTGCTACTTTTTCGTCGTAAAGGCGATTATATTTACTTATTTTGCCATCATCCAAAGCTGAATATTGCAACATGCCGATCTGCGCATAGGCATCGACTAGGTTCTGTTGACAAAGGCCGGTAGCCAGATTTTGGCGGCGGCGAGATTGAGGAAGGCGAGGAAGGATTTCGCAGTTTTGTCGTATCGAGTGGCGATGCGCCGGAACTGCTTCATCCGATTGAACATGCGCTCGATACGGTTGCGGTCCTTGTAGCTCTGGAAGTCACAGGCGACCGGCTCTCGCCGGTTTGATCTGGGCGGGATGACAGGCAAGATGCCGTGGACGAGCAGGCTTTGCCGAACTTCATCGCCATCATAGCCCTTGTCCGCGAGCATCAGCCTGGGCTTGGCAACATCGAAGTCGAACAGGTCCGGCACGGCCTCGTAGTCCGACGTCTCGCCGCCGGTCAGAACGAAACCCAGAGGGCGTCCTTGACCGTCCGCGCGGGCGTGGATCTTGCTCGTAAAGCCGCCGCGGCTTCGACCAAAACCCTCCTTATGAGTCCCCCTTTTGCGCCGGCGGCCTGACTGTGGCCCCGGACGGTGGTGCTGTCGATCATATGCTGCCAGTCGTCGGTCAGCCCGAGATCGACCAAGGTCTGGAGCAAGGCGTCCCACACGCCCTGCTCGGCCCAGCGCCGGAACCGGACATAGACCGAGTTCCATTTACCGTAGCGCTCGTGCATGTCTCGCCACGGGCACCCAACGCGCAGCACGTGAAGCATGCCATTCAAGAAAGTGCGATTGTCGTAGGACGGACGGCAACCCCGACCACGCTCGGCAGGCAGCAACGCGCCGATGATCGTCCACTCTTCGTCCGTCACATCACCGCGATTCATGATTGCCTCCTTCGGGGGAGGAGGGTTGAATCATGGGAAATGCGAACTTGGAATCCTTTGATGATGGTCGGATCCGAAATCGTTCCTCCCGATCGCGCAGACCTGGCAGATCAATGGATTATGCGAGGCACGCGAATGAGCATTGAGGGGGATGCAGCCGAAATCGATGCTCTCCTGTCAACAGAGCTGATCCATCTCGCAGCAACGGAGGGGGGCTGGCGCAAGCTCTATCGACATCGCGCGACCGGCAGCTTTTGGGAACTATCCTATCCCCAGAGCGAGATGCACGGCGGAGGGCCAAGACGCCTTCGCGAACTATCCCTGACAGCGCCCGAGCAGTGGCGATGAGCCACTTTGTCAACAGAACCTAGCTCATTCGTCTGTATTTCGTTTAATATCCGCTTCTTCATGGTTTTAGAACCCCATGATCAACGAGAGCTTCGAGGCCAACCCTCTGTCGCTCAGCCCAACTTTTATCCTTCAGGAATCCGCGCGGTGAAAGGCCGTCATATTCCGCATTTTTACTTTGATACCACGCCGTTATCTCCCAACGCTTCAGCCTGGAGATCCGCACCAGATTTTCCGGCCCCTCGATCATCTCGCGCGGAATCCGAGTAATTTTGCTGCCTGCTTGACAAACTGGGCGCACATCGGACTGCATCTGTTTGGCCTATGTCGGTTTAAAAACTCCATTGTCTAGATTTCTCAGTCGCATTCCCGCATCAAGGGCTTGGGGAGGCCATTGCGACGCCTGGATCTCCTCGAGCAACTGCCGCGCAGCTTCAGGAGCGACAGCCAACGTTGCCGTTGCGGCATTCAAGCGAACTTGCATGTTAGGATAGCCATAGAGCACTTTGAGAGCACGCCGCTCATCACCTGGGCGCGACTTCAATTCATCTTCCATTTTTGTTCTTTCTTTAAAGAGCCGATTATATTTTTCAAGATGACCTAAATCCAACGCATTATATTGCAATATCCCGATGCCAGCGAAGACATCGACAAGTTAATTTGTCTGCATCTCGCTCAGTTTCGGCTTTTTCACGGCTTTAGCACTCCGCCTTTAATCAAAGCATCGAGACCAAATATTTTCCTCTCACCCCAACTCTTGTCCTTTAGAAATGTTCGTGGGGAAACCCCTCCAATATCTGAATTAGATGTTTGATACCACGCCGTAATTTCCCAATGCTTCAGCCTGGAGATCCGCACCAGATTTTCCGGCCCCTCGATCATCTCCTTTGGAAAGCCCGCTTCGGCCGCCGCCGTCTGCTCAAGCAGGTCGGCGCTACCCTGCCCGGACTATTTCGGCTTAAAAGTTCCATCATCGAGGCGTCTCAATCGCATTCCCGCATCGTAAGCTTGTGGCGGCCAGCCAGATGCATAGATTTCCTCTAATAATCGACGTGCCGCTTGCGGCTCAACTGCGAGCGTTGCGGTGGCCGCGTTCAAGCGCACCTGCATGTTTGGGTAACCGTAGAGAACCATGAGAGCGCGCCTCTCATCTCCTGGACGCGACTTCATCTCCTCCTCTATTTCTCCTTTTTTCGTCATAATGGCGATTATATTTACTTATCTTGCCATCATCCAAAGCTGAATATTGCAACATGCCGATCTGAGCATAGGCATCGACAAGCTCATTCGTCTGCATTTCGTTTAGTATCCGCTTCTTCATGGCTTTAGAATCCCATGTTTGACGAGAGCTTTAAAGCCAACCCTCTGAGGCTCAGCCCAACTTTTATCCTTCAGGAATCCGCGCGGTGAAAGGCCTTCATATTCATCATTTGCCCTTTGATACCACCCGCTGATCTCCCAATGCTTCAGCCTTGAAATCCGCACCAGATTTTCCGGCCCCTCAATCATCTCCGGTGGAAAGCCAGCTTCGGCCGCCGCCGTCTGCTCGACAATATGATGCACGTCGGTTCCCGCTGCGGGTGTTTTCACAGCCGCCTGAAGTTCCGCCAAGGTCTTTGGCGGCTCAAGATAGGCCATGATGTAGGGACTGTAGACGTCAATGACCCATCTCGCCCCTTCCAGCACGCCTATAAAGAGCTTGGCGTGCAGGTTGGCGCCGGCACGAACCGCACGCAGCAGCCAGCCCGCAGCCCGCTTCACCGCTTAGAGCCGGATCTGCCCATGTTGATTTGCCCACGGCAATTCAACATGGGCAGTGAATCCGCCTCTATTCAATAAGTTAGAGGGCGATTCACCGCCCATAGGGAACCACTAAGTGGTTCCCTATGGGCGGATCGCACTCTGCGTGCGGTCCTGCGCGGTGGGCGGCCCGCGCGGGGAACCGGCGGCGGCTCCTCAAGAGGTGGGCCGCCGTTGTCTCCGATTTCCGGGACACGCGGCGTGATAGTGATGCGGGGCGGGTCGCCCTCCTGCCATGGCGGCAGCTGCGGGCTGCCGCGCCGGCGCGTCCGGGGCTTGAACGCCACCGGCAGAATTGCGATGCCGCCCGGCCCGCCCCACTGCCCGCCATCGGGATGATTGCGTGGAACGCGCGGCTGGTAGGGATTGAAATTCGCTTTGCGGACCGCCTCGCGCAGCCGCAGGGTCTTGACGAGAAAACTCAGCTCCGCCAAAGCCGCGCGTATCTCCAAAAGCTCTCGCAGATCTGGATCGAACACAGGATCGTTTGATCGCCACCGATACATGGTTCAGCCCCTCTCCTTTCCTTAAGGATAAGGCCGCCCCGAACGATAGGAATAAATTCCTTATTGAAATTGCGCCATTTCAGGCGCTTTTCATAAGCTCATGGATGAAATTTAGGATTATATTCCATACGCTTGCGTCGGGCGACGGAGGGCAAAAATAAATTTGCCCAAAGCGCAAATCGCGAAAATCTTTCCCCACCCGCGCAGCCGGTCACCGCTTACAGATGCCGCAACACCCGCACCGGCTTTTCGCTCAGCGCCCGCCAGGTGCCGAGCAGGCCGAAGCCGAGGGTGAACACCAGCGCCAGAGCCATCGCGCCGGCCGCCGCGCCGGGGGCGAAGGAGAAGCCGATTTCCATCACCCGCGTCACCACCCCATGGGCGGCGAGCGAGCCGGCGGCGATGGCGAACAGGGCCGTCACCAAACCGAGCCCGGCATATTCCAGCCCATAGGCGAGGATCAGCCGGCCGCGCGTGGCGCCGAGCGTCTTCAGGATTACCGCGTCATACACCCGGTGCTGATGCCCCGCCGCCAAGGCACCGGCCAGCACCAGCACCGAGGTGAGCAGCGTCACCAGCGAGGCGATGCGGATGCCGAAGGCGAGGTCGCCGACCATCTTATTGGCCTGCTCCAGCGCCTCTTTCACACGAATGGTGGTGATGGCGGGATAGGCGCGCGCCATGTCCCGCAACAAGGGAATTTCGCGCGCGGCGTCGGCGCCGTCGGGAAAGGTCAGGGTGGCGAGCAAGGTGTGGGGCGCGCCGGCGAAGGTCGCGGGCGAGAACACCATGACGAAATTGATGCCCAGCCGCTCCCATTTGATCTCCCGCAGATTGGAGATGCGGGCACTGATCGCCCGGCCGAGCACGCTCACCGTCACCGTGTCGCCGAGCTTCAGCCCCAGCCCCTGCGCCAGCTTCTTGTCGAACGAGACCAGCGGCTCTGTTTCGTTCGGCCCCCACCATTGGCCCTCCACCACCTTGGAGCCTTCCGGCACCTCGGCTGCGGTGGAAATGCCCCGGTCGCTCTGCAGCACCCAGGCGGCATCGGCGGAGGGCTTCACCTGCTCGGCGGGCACGTCGTTCAGGGCGAGGATGCGCCCGCGCAGCATGGGCACGGCGCGATAGGCGGCGCCCGGCGCGTGCGCGGCGATGAAGCCGGCGAATTCCTGCGCGTCGGCGCTCGGCACGTCCACGAAGAAGAAGCTCGGCGCCTTCTCCGACAGCGCCCCGGAAATCTCCTGCGTCAGGCTGCGGTCGATCAGGGCGATGGCGGTGAGCAGGGAGAGGCCAAGGCCGAGCGACAGCACCACGGTGGGGGTGAGCGCGCCGGGCCGGTGGATATTGGCGAGCGCGAGCCGCGCCATGGTGTTGCGCGGGCGCGGCAAGCGTGCGGCCAGCACCATAATGCCCATCGCCACCAGCCGCAGCAGGCCGAACACGCAGGCTGCCGCGCCGAGGAAGATCACGGCCGCGCGCTTGTCCTCCGCTGTCAGAACGGCAAGGGCGGCGAGCGCGACCATGGCCAGCGCACACAGGCCGGCATAGAGCCATTGCGGGCGGCGGCGCTCCTGCCCCAGCGCATCGCGGAACAGGGTGGAGACCGGCGCCTCCTGCGCCCGCGCCAACGGCCACAAGGTGAAGGCGAGCGTGACCAAGGCGCCATAGAGTGCCGCCATCACCAGCGCGAGCGGATCGAGATGCGGCGCCAGCGGAAAGGGAATGAGTGTGGATATGGCGGCAGTGGCGACGAACGGCAGCGCGGCGCCCAGCACGAGGCCGATGGCGATGCCGATTGCCGCGAGGATCGCCACCTCGAAGAAATAAGTGCCGAAGATGGTGGCGCGGGTGGCGCCGAGCGCCTTCAAGGTCGCGATCACGGTGCGCTTGGTGGCGAGGTGGCTTGCGACCGCATTGGCCACGCCCACCCCGCCCACCAGCAAAGCGGTGAGGCCCACCAAAGTGAGATATTGGCTGATGCGCCGGACGTTTCGCTCCAGTTGGGGAGAGGCGGAATCGCGGGTGCGCACTTCGAACCCGGCCTCGGGCGCGCCCTCGTGCACGCTCTTTGTGAAGGCCTCAAGGGCGGCGGCGGAGGGATCGTCCAGCAGCACCCGATAGCTCCAGCGCACCAGGCTGCCGGGCTGAATCAGCTGGGTCGCCGGCAGGGCTGCGGCCGAGACCAGCAGGCGCGGGCCAAAGCCGATACCGGCGGAAAGTCGGTCCGGCTCGGTGTCGAGCACCGCGCGGATCTGAAAACGCGCCTCGCCGACACTCAGAATATCGCCGATCTTGAGCGAAAGGCGGGACATGAGCGTCTCGTCCGCCAGCGCGCCGAATGCGTTATCACGCTCCGCCAGGAGATCCGCCAAAGGCGCGGCGGGCGTGGTTTCCACCGCGCCGACCATGGGATAGGTGGCATCCACCGCCTTCAGCTCCACCAGGGTGGCGTCGCCCTCCCCGGTGCGGGCCATGGCGCGCAGGAACGCCACCTGCCCCACTTTGCCGCCGGCCTCCAGCAAGGCCTGTTCCTGCGGGCTCGCCGCGCGCTGGATCAAGGTGAAGCCGGCATCCCCGCCCAGGATCGCCCGCCCCTCGCGGGCCAGCCCGTCGGTCAAGGCGCCCGCGAACGAGCCGATGCCGGCGATCGCCATGACGCCCAAAGCGAGGCAGGCGAGGAAGATGCCGAAGCCGCGCCGCGCACCGCGCAATTCGCGCAGCGCCAGCCGCAGGCTGACGGGCAGGCGGGACGCCGCATGCGCCGGCGTGGCGGTGCTCATGCCGTCACCTTGGACTGAGCGCTGTCGGCCTCGATCCGCCCCGAACGCAGGCGCACGGTGCGCCCGCAGCGCGCGGCCAGTGCCGCATCGTGGGTCACGAGGACGAGCGTGGTCCCACGCGCCAGATGGGCGGCGAATAGCAGGTCCATGATCTGCCGCCCCGTCGCCTCGTCGAGATTTCCGGTCGGCTCGTCCGCCACCAGGATCGAGGGATGGGGCGCGAGCGCGCGGGCGACCGCCACGCGCTGCTGCTCGCCACCCGACAATTGCGAGGGATAATGGGAGAGCCGCCCGCCAAGACCCACCGCCTCCAATTCCGCCGTCGCGCGGGCAAACGCATCGGCACGTCCGGCGAGTTCCAGCGGAATGGCGACATTTTCCAGCGCCGTCATGGTGGGGATGAGGTGGAAGGATTGGAACACGATCCCCACATGGGCACCACGGAAGCGCGCGAGCGCATCCTCGCCACGCCCCGTCAGCACCTCGCAGGCCACCCGCACTTCCCCGCCGTCCACCCGTTCGAGGCCCGCCATCACCATGAGCAAAGTCGATTTGCCAGAGCCTGACGGCCCGACCAGTCCCACGGTCTCGCCCGCGCCGATGGCAAGCGATACGCTCTTCAGCACATGCACCCGTGCCGCCCCGCTGCCGAGCGAGAGATCCACATCGGTCAGCGTGATGGCGGGCGCGGGAGAGGAGTGAGTATCCATGCGGTCTCAGATCGGTTCGCACGTCGCGCGGCATCAGGCGGAGCGCGTCTCTTGGCTCCGCATGGCGCGCGCGGCGGCGCTAGGATGGGCGCGTCGGGGACGCGCGGCCGGACGGCGTCCGGCGCTTGGGGCATATGGAACGTCATTCATGTCGCGGAAAGGGCTGATCGCGCTTATGGTCGCATTCACGTTTGCGTCAGCACCCGCCGCCGCCAAGACGGTGAAGCTGGTGGCCTTGGGCGACAGCCTGACCGCCGGCTACAACCTGCCCCGCGCCGACAGCTTCGCCGCCCAGCTCGAAACCGCCCTGCGCGCAAAGGGCTATGACGTCAGCGTGGCCAATGCCGGCGTCTCGGGCGACACGGCGAGCGGCGGGCTCGCCCGGCTCGACTGGAGCGTGCCGGCGGGCACCGACGGCGTGATCCTGGAGCTCGGTGCCAACGACATGCTGCGCGGCCTCAACCCGGACATTCCGCGCCAGGCCCTGGGCGAGATCATCGTCCGCCTGAAGGCGCGCAACATTCCGGTCTTGCTGGCGGGCATGCGGGCCTCGACCAATATGGATGTGGCGTATCGGCGCGAATTCGATTCCATCTATCCGGACTTAGCCGCCCAATACGGGCTGCCGCTTTATCCGTTTTTCCTCGACGGCATCGTGGGAGACCGCAGCCTGAACCTGCCCGACGGGCTGCACCCGACCGCGCAAGGGGTGGCGCGGATCGTCTCCGGCATGCTGCCGCAGGTGGAGGCGTTCATCGCCAAGATCGGCGGGCAAAAGCCGGCGGGGGTTCAGTAGCGATACTGGGCGGCGAGGACGAGCCCGTTCTCCTGCAAGGCGTTGCGAGCGAAATAGGTGGTCACCAGACTCGCCTGGACCGCGAAGCTCTCGGACACGTCGTACATCACGCCCATCTGCACTTTGTAATATTCATAGGAGGCGTCGAAATAGGGCGCCTCCCCCGCGCCTTCCGACATCACGTTGAAGGATTGGGCCAGCACCAGCCAGCGCGGCGCGATGCGCACCCCGAGGGTGGCATCCAGCCGCCATTCGTCGGGCGGCGCGCCGAAGCGCAGGCGCTGGGCCAGTTCGAGATCGAGGAACGACGGCAGGCCCCACAGGACGAAGTTCCAGCCGGCCAGCCCCCGCAGGTCCAGCTCGCCATTCACATAGCCGATGACCGCCGGCCCCTCGCTCGGCTTGGCGCCGGGAAAGCGCGCAACCGCCTGGAGCGAGGCCACGAAACCATCGCCCTCCGCGATCTTCACCCGCCCGCCGAGATCGGTATAGCCGGGCCCGAAATAGGAGGTGTCCGCCGGGCTTGCGAGCGAGATGGAGAGCAGTTCCGGCGCGACGATCAAGGTCAGGCTGTCGGTGGCGCCGACCTCCATGAACAATTGGGTGGAAACCTTGTCGTAGGTCTGCGCCGCATAAAGGTTCGACGACCCGTCGAAGGCGTGGTCGGCCCGCGTCATGGTGGACTGGAGATAGGCCTGGACACCGGATTCCTTGAGCGTCCATGCGCCCGCGCAGGCGCGCTGCGCCGATGCGGCGAGCCCGCAGGCGACCAGCGCTGCGCCCGCAAGCGCGCGAATGGAAAGACGCCCCCCAGCGCCCATGAATTTGCCCCCCGCCAGCGGGCAATTATGCCCCGGCCCGTTCCGCCCATGCTATCATGCAAAAGGTCCGGGCGCGGGATGGCGGGCGCAGGTGACGTTGCGGAAATTTCACGAAACGGTCTCTTGCCGCCACATTTCGAACCCACCATATTGACCGTGAACCGCTGGGGCGGCTCGGCCGGAAGGCCGCGCCCATGATCCCGCGGTCGAAGTGGAGAATGACGATGTCCGATTATGATCGCAACGTCGCCGGGCGTTACGGAACGACGGTGACGCGCTCGGAGGCCGCGATCGACCAGGGCCTCCGCAGCTATATGCTGAGTGTCTACAATTACATGACCCTCGGCCTCGCCATCACCGGCCTGGCCGCGCTGGGCGTGTTCATGCTGTCCGTGACCACCGATCCCAGCCAGGCGGCGGGTCAGGTGGCCGGTGGCATCATGCTGACCAAGTTCGGCTATGCCCTGTTCGTGAGCCCGCTGAAGTGGGTGGTGATGCTCGCCCCGCTCGCGGCGGTGTTCTTCCTCAGCTTCCGCATCCAGAACATGAGCGTGGGCGCGGCCCAGGCCACCTTCTGGGTCTATGCGGGCCTGGTGGGCGTTTCGCTCGCGACGATCTTCCTCGTGTACACCCATGAGAGCGTCGTCCGGGTGTTCTTCATCACCGCGGCCACGTTTGGCGCGTTGAGCCTTTATGGCTACTCCACCAAGCGCGACCTGTCGGCGATGGGCTCGTTCCTGATCATGGGCCTGTTCGGCATCATCATCGCCTCGGTGGTCAACATCTTCCTCGGCTCCACGATGCTGCAGTTCATCGTGTCCGTGGTGGGCGTGCTGGTGTTCGCGGGCCTCACCGCCTACGACACCCAGCGCATCAAGGAGATGTATTTCCAGGGCGACGACAGCGCCACCATGGGCAAGAAGGCCATCATGGGCGCGCTGGCGCTGTACCTGGACTTCATCAACATGTTCATGATGCTGCTCCAGCTGTTCGGCAACCGCAACAGCAACTGATCCGCCCCGCGCCACGCGCGACGGTAAAGACACGGAAGGCCCCGGTGCAAGCCGGGGCCTTTTCATTTTGCGGCCTGCGCGTTCTCTTCACACAAACCGGTTTCCACTGCGCGCCAAAACGCTTTATGACGCCGCCATGCTGATCCGCCTCGCGACCCATTCCGACCTTCCCGGCATCCACGTCATCTATGAAGCGGCCGTGCGCACCGGCACCGCCTCGTTCGAGCTGGAGCCGCCGGACCTCTCCGAAATGACCCGCCGCTTCGAAGCCCTGGTCGCCGACGGCTATCCTTATTTCACCGCGCTCGATCCCGACGGCACGGTGCTCGGCTATGCCTATGCCGGCGTCTTCCGCCCGCGCGTGGCCTATCGCTGGACGGTGGAGAATTCGGTCTATGTCGCCCCGTTCGCGCAGCAGCGCGGCATCGGGCGGGCGCTCATGAACATGCTGATCGCCGAGAGCGAGGCGCGCGGCTATCGGCAGATGGTGGCGGTGATCGGGGATAGCGCCAATTCCGGCTCCATCGCGCTGCATCGCGCCTGCGGGTTCGCGGATATCGGGGTGCTGCAAAATACCGGGCTCAAGTTCGGCCGCTGGCTGGATACCGTGCTGATGCAACGGCCGCTGGGCGATGCGGAAAGTAATGTGCCGTTCGCCTGAGCCCTGATCTCATCAAAATGTTTCACGTGAAACAATGGCTTAGCGCGGACGAAGAGCGGTTTCCTGGCGCTTGACCGCGCCTTTTCGGCCCATGACACCGCGATTTCGGGCGAAGGTTCGCCACAGATGAATCCGCGCCGCGCGACAGGCGCGGCAAACCTGCCTAAGCGTGGCCACCGCGCGCCTCCGACCGGAGGCGGTGTGGCGCCGCGCGCCGGTCCTGAATCCACCGCGCGGCAAACCTGTCCCGCCCCCACCGCGCGCCGAGGCCTCGGAGACGCCTCAGAACGGCCCGAGCGACACCACCCCGTCCAGCACGCCCTCGAACACCGCGATCCGGTCCTGATAGGCCTTGGCGATGCAAGCGACGTTGCTGCCGCAGGCGGCGCGCTGCTTGAGAAAGGCGCGCTGCTGGTCCTGGAGGTCGCCGCGCCGGCCCATGCCGACCAGGCGGGTAACGATGGCGTATTGGGTCGCCATCTTCACATCGAGATCATTGAGGCTGCGGGTGGCGCAGACGGCCTTTTCATCCGGCGCCTTGGCGGCGGCGCAATCGAAGCTCGCCGCAGCGGCGGGCCGGGGCAGCGCGGCAAGGCCGAGCGCCAGAAAGCCGAGCGCCAGAAGGCCGAGCACCAGAAGGCCGCACGCGAGCGCGCCGGCCGTGGCGCGGGATGCCGAGCGTTTCATTCTCGCCTCTCCTTCAGCTGCGCGTGGCGGCGAAGCGGCGATAGCCCTCCGCCCGCAGATGGCAGGCCGGGCACGTGCCGCAGCCATGGCCCCAGTCGTGGCGCGCCCCGCGTTCGCCGAGATAGCAGGTGTGGGTCTCTTCCACGATCAGATCCACCAGCGCCGTCCCGCCCAATTGGGCGGCGAGGTCCCAGGTCTGCGCCTTGTCGATCCACATCAGCGGCGTGTGCAGCACGAAGCGGCTATCCATGCCGAGATTAAGCGCCACCTGGACCGCCTTGATGGTGTCGTCGCGGCAATCGGGATAGCCGGAGAAATCGGTCTCGCACATGCCGCCGACGATGTGGCGCAGGCCGCGCCGATAGGCGAGCGCGGCGGCGAAGGTGAGGAAGAGGATGTTGCGGCCCGGCACGAAGGTGTTGGGCAGGCCGTTCGCACCCATGGAAATCTCCACGTCGCGCGTCAAGGCGGTGTCGGAGACGGCGGCGAGCGCGTCGAGGGAGAGCGTGTGGTCTTCGCCCAGCCGCGCGGCCCAGCGCGGATCGAGCGCGGAAAGCGCCGGCCGCAGCTTCTGCCGCGCGTCGAGTTCCACCCGGTGGCGCTGGCCATAATCGAAGCCGAGGGTTTCCACCCGCGCGAAGCGTTCCAGCGCCCAGGCAAGGCAGGTGGTGGAATCCTGGCCGCCGGAAAACAGCACCAACGCGCCGTCGGCGACGATCCCCTCCTCTGCGGTCATCGGGGACGCGGCGGAACCGGCGGGCGCGTCCATGGCTATGCGCCCCGTGCCCCTTCGCCCCGTGCCCTTTCGCCCGGCGCCGTCTCGCCCGGTGCTTTGGCGTCGATGGCGATGGCGTGGAGCCCTTCCGCGATCTCCTGGGCGAGCAGGGTGTTCACAAGCCGGTGACGTTCCACCCGGCTCTTGCCGGTGAAGGCCTGCGCCACCACACGGACCCGCAGATGGGTGATGCCGCCATCGGCCCGGCGGGTGGCCCCGCCATGGCCCGCGTGCAGGGCGCTTTCGTCCTCCACCTCCAGGCCGGCCGGCGTCAACCCCGCCTGAAGCGTGGAGCGGATGCGCGCAAGATGCGTCGTCGTGGATGAAGGTTCCATGGGCGAAGAGGTAACGCCGCCATCGCCGCGCCGTCAATGCGGCCGAAGGCGCGGGCGCGATGCACAGGATTGGATCAATGCGCCATGGCGCAAAAGCGCGGGCAATCCTATATCTGCGAAGATGCCCGACGCACCATCGGGCCGCGCCTGCCCTTTCGGCACCGCCTCAGGCGGCCTTCCTGTTTTCATCCCCTTGCTTGCCGCACTGCGGCGCGACGGCCATAATCGAATTATGAAGAACGACTCCCCCTTCTTCGACAGCATTCGGGTGAAGCCCAGTGCCGATCGCCTGCGCAGGCCCACCTGCGCCACCTGCGACTGGCCCGGCTGCACGCGCGACGGCACGCACCGCGCCCCCAAGGGGCGAGCGGCGGAAGGGGAATATTGGAATTACTGCATCGACCATGTGAAGCAGTACAACCAATCGTACAATTATTTCGCCGGCATGAGCGATGATGCCGTGTTCGCCTATCAGAAGGACGCCGTCACCGGCCATCGCCCCACCTGGAAAATGGGAACGCGCGGCGCGGACCCCGCAACCGCGGGTGCCCATCGCGACCCGTTCGGCTTCACCCAGGAGATGGGCGGCACCGCCGGCTTCGAGGCGCCCCAGCCGGAAGGCCGCATCGTCCGCACCCTGGAGCGGCAGGCGCTGGAAGTGCTCGGCCTGGAAATCTCCGCCACCGGGGTGGAGATCAAGGCGCGCTTCAAGGAATTGGTGAAGCGCCACCATCCCGACGTGAATGGCGGCGACCGTTCCGCCGAAGACCGGTTGCGCAGTGTCATCCAGGCCTACAACACCCTGAAACAGGCCGGTTTTTGTTGAATACGCGGATGGCGGCCGCGACGAGACGCCCCGCCGAGAGAATTTTTGCAGCAGCGGAAAAACCTTTAAGGTGCCGCACGGATCAACAAGCAAGACGACGCGCGCGAACCCAGCAAGCGCATACGGAGGCGTTATGAGCGGCACCGAGACCATTGCCCCGACCCCGGATATGAAGGTGTCGGTGCGCCAGGTGTTCGGCATCGACATCGACATGGAAGTGCCGGCCTTTTCCGAGGCCGAAAGTCATGTTCCGGATCTCGACCCTGACTATCTGTTCGACCGTCCCACCACCCTCGCCATCCTCGCCGGCTTCGCGCACAACCGGCGCGTGATGGTGACCGGCTATCACGGCACCGGCAAATCCACCCATATCGAGCAGGTGGCGGCGCGCCTCAACTGGCCCTGCATCCGCATCAATCTCGACAGCCATATCAGCCGTATCGACCTGATCGGCAAGGATGCGATCGTCGTGAAGGATGGCCTGCAGGTCACCGAATTCCGCGACGGCATCCTGCCCTGGGCGCTGCAGAACAACATCGCTTTGGTGTTCGACGAATATGACGCCGGCCGCCCGGACGTGATGTTCGTGATCCAGCGCGTGCTGGAAGTCTCCGGCCGCCTGACCCTGCTGGATCAGAACCGGGTCATTCGCCCGCATCCCTCGTTCCGCCTGTTCGCCACCGCCAATACGGTCGGCCTCGGCGACACGACCGGGCTCTATCACGGCACGCAGCAGATCAACCAGGGCCAGATGGACCGCTGGTCCATCGTCACCACCCTGAACTATCTCGCCCACGACAAGGAAGTCGAGATCGTGCTCGCCAAGGCGAAGCATTATCAGACCCCAGAGGGGCGCGACATCGTCAACCGCATGGTGCGCCTCGCGGATCTGACCCGCAGCGCGTTCATCAACGGTGATCTTTCCACCGTCATGAGCCCGCGCACGGTCATCACCTGGGCCGAGAATGCGGACATCTTCAAGGATCTCGCCTTCGCTTTGCGCGTGACCTTCCTCAACAAGTGCGACGAGCTGGAGCGCGCGCTGGTGGCGGAACTGTACCAGCGCTGCTTCGGCGTGGAATTGACCGAAAGCACGGTCAACGTCGCCCTCGCCTGAGGCGCCGCGGCGGCGCGTCCCCCGGACGCGTGCCGCTCCTCCTCCTCTCGGAGGATGATGGAGGGAGAGGACCCGCGTGGGCCGCCCCCTCCCCGCCGCCCCGGTGGCGGCACCATGTCGTGACCGGCGCGCAGCGCGCCAAACACAGGGCCAGCGGCGATGCCTCCCTCCAACAAGACTGTGAAGACCGCCCCCAAGGAAGCGCCCGCCGAACCCTTCAAGCGCGCCATTACCGGCTGCTTCAAGGCGATCGCCGGGGTGGGCGAATTCGACGTCACCTTCGCCAATGAGCGCCCCTCCCTGAGCCCCGACCGCGTGCGCCTGCCCGAACCGCCGCGCCGCTTCTCCACCCAGGACGCCGCCGTGGTGCGCGGCCATGCGGATTCCCTCGCTTTGCGCCTCGCCTGCCACGACCAGAGCGTGCATCGAAAGATGCTGCCCACCGGCGATACCGCCCGCGCCGTGTTCGAGGCGGTGGAGCAGGCGCGCGTGGAGGCGCTGGGCGGCAATCGCATGACCGGCGTCCAGCGCAATATCAGCGCCATGCTGAACGACCGCTACCATCGCGGTCCCTATGCCGACATCACCGAGCGCGCCGACGCGCCGATCGAGGAAGCGGTCGCCTTGATGGTGCGCGAGCGCCTCACCGGGCAGGCCCCGCCCCCCGCCGCCCGCAAGATCGTCGATCTGTGGCGCGACTATATCGAGAGCCGGGCGGAGGGCGACCTCGCCCGCTTCGCCGAGAGCATCGAGGACCAGAAGAAGTTCGGCGAGATCACGCGCGAACTGCTCTCCTCGCTCGAAATGGGCGAGGAAAGCGGGCTGGAGAGCGACAAGGACAGCGAAGAGGACGACAATCCCGCCGGCCGCGAGGAACAGGGCGGCGAGGAGGGCGATGCCAGCGAGGACGACAGCCAGCAGGGCGCCACCGAGGTGGAAGCCGAGCTCGCGCAGGAGGAATTGCCCGACAGCGCGGTGGAGAGCGAGGCCGGCCCGCCCGCCGAGAGCCCCGACGATGGCGACATGGGCGACAGCGAGGAGGCCGCCGAGCCCTGGCAGCCCCGCACGCCCCAGGCGGCCGACACCAAGGGCCCGGAATATCACGCCTTCACCACCAAGTTCGACGAGGAGGTGCACGCCGAGGAGCTGTGCGACACCGAGGAGCTGACGCGCCTGCGCTCCTATCTCGACAAGCAATTGAGCAATCTCCAGGGCGTCGTCTCGCGCCTCGCGAACCGTCTGCAGCGCCGCCTGCTGGCGCAGCAGAACCGCGCCTGGGAATTCGATCTGGAGGAAGGCATCCTCGATCCCGCGCGCCTGTCCCGCGTGGTCACCGATCCCGGCGCCGCGCTCTCGTTCAAGCGCGAGCGCGACACCGAGTTCCGCGACACGGTGGTGACGCTGCTGATCGATAATTCCGGCTCCATGCGCGGGCGGCCCATCACGGTGGCCGCCACCTGCGCGGATATTCTCGCCCGCACGCTGGAGCGCTGCGGCGTGAAGGTGGAGGTGCTCGGCTTCACCACCCGCGCCTGGAAGGGCGGGCAATCGCGCGAGGCGTGGCTCGCCGGCGGCAAGCCGGCCAATCCCGGCCGTCTCAACGATCTCAGGCACATCGTCTATAAATCCGCCGATGCGCCCTGGCGGCGGGCGCGGCGCAATCTCGGGCTGATGATGCGCGAGGGGCTGCTGAAGGAGAATATCGACGGCGAGGCGCTCGACTGGGCGCACCAGCGCCTGCTCGGCCGGCCCGAGGCGCGCAAGATCCTGATGATGATCTCCGACGGCGCGCCGGTGGACGATTCCACCCTCTCCGTGAATGCCGGCAATTATCTCGAACGCCACCTGCGCCACATCATCTGGCAGGTGGAGAACCGCTCGCCGGTGGAGCTGATCGCCATCGGCATCGGCCATGACGTGACGCGCTATTACAAACGCGCCGTGACCATCGTGGACGCCGAGGAACTGGGCGGCGTGATGACCGAGAAGCTGGCGGAATTGTTCTCCGAAACCCCGCCCGCCCCCGCCAAGACCAGCGGACGCAAGCGGCTGCACTGATGGGTCCGGACCGGACGGGAAACACGGCGATGGCGCGCGACACCGCGGCGCGCGGCGGGGACGCGCGCGAAAGCCTTCGCGATATTGGCGCCCGCGATGCCGGCGCTCGCGAGGACGCTCGCGACGTTCGCGCGCCCAAGGGCAGCCCCCGCGCGCGCTGGCTGGCGGGCCTCGCTCTCGCCGCCCTCATCGCGACGGGGCTTGCGGGCCACGCGCTGTCCGAGCCGCCCAGCCTGCCGGTGGAGCCGGTGGCGATCGAGGTGCAGGCGACGCCGCTCCCCACCTTCCATCCGCGTAAGGACGACACCCGCTTCGGCGCCCTGCTCTATCGCGGCGGGCTGCGGCTCACCTCGCCCTTTCCCGGCTTCGGCGGCCTATCGGCCTTTCATCTCGATGCCGACGGCGCGCATTTCCTCGCCGTCACCGATGCCGGCCTGTTCCTGCGCGGCCGGCTCGTCACCGAGGGCGACCGGCCCATCGGTCTCGCGGATGTGACCGCCGCCGCGATTCTCGACCAGACGGGCGCGCCGCTCGCGGATAACAACCGAGGGGACGCGGAATCCCTCGCCTTCGGGCCCAAGGACGTGTTCGTCGGCCTGGAGGATGTGAACGAAATCTGGTCCTACCCTGGCGCCGATCCGCTGGAGCAGAAGGGCAAGCCGATCCCGGTGCCGCCGGGCGTGAAGGCGCTGCGCGACAATCTGGGGCTGGAAAGCCTGGTCTATGTGCCCTCCGGCCCGCTCGCCGGCGCGCTGCTGGGCATCGGCGAAGTGGGCGCCACCAATGGGGCCGACCTGCCGGGCTTCATCATCGGCGGGCCGAAGCCCGGCACCTTCACCATTCCCAAGAGTGGCGTGTTCAGCGCCACCGACGTCGCGCTCGGGCCGGATGGCGAATTGTTCCTGCTGGAGCGCCATTATGCCGTGAGCACCGGCGTTTCCATGCAGATCCGCCGGTTCCAGCTGAAGGATGTGGCGCCCGGCGCGGTGCTGAAGGGCGACATTCTGTTCACCGCCGACATGGGCTATGAGATCGACAATATGGAGGGCCTCGCCGTGACCGTGAACGCGGCGGGCGAGACGTTGCTGACGCTCATTTCCGACGATAATTTCAGCCCGATCCAGCGCACCATCCTGCTGCGCTTCGCGCTCGCGAAGGACTGAGGTCGCGCCCAGCGTTCTCCTCTCCTCCCCGCGGCGTTCCCCTTCCCCCAGTGTCCCCCCCAAGCGGAGAGGGAGCTTATGACACGGGGAAGGAAGCTTTTGGCTCCGGTTTCGACAAGCAGATTCCCACCTCGACGCCCCCGTTCCCTCTCCCGCTTGCGGGGGAGGGTTAGGGAGGGGGTACTCGGTAGAGAGGGGGCACTCGCAGCGGCCGGAAAAGCCGGAGCGCGGACCGGATCGCCCTCGCGCTACCCCTTCACCCTTCCCCCTCCCCAGCCCTCCCCCGCAAGCGGGAGAGGGAGCTGATGGCTCGGCTTCGAAAACTCAGATTCCCAATCTCGACCAGCCTGTTCCCTCTCCCGCTTGCGGGGGAGGGTTAGGGAGGGGGAATGCGGGAGCGGGAGGGAGAACGGGAAGGGTCAGAGACCGCAGCGTAAGTCCCCCTACCCCACCACCCTGCCCGCTTCCCAGCCCAATATGGCGCGCTTGCGCGTCAGGCCCCAATGATAGCCGGTGAGATCGCCATTCTTGCCCAGCACACGATGGCACGGCACCACGAAGCTGATGGGATTCTTGCCCACCGCCGCGCCCACCGCCCGCGCCGCCTTGGGGCTGCCCACGCGGTCGGCGATGGTGGAATAGGTGGTGGCCCGGCCCATGGGAATGCGCAGCAGGGTTTCCCACACCCGCACCTCGAAATCCGTGCCGATGAAGACGATGCGCAGCGGCTGGTCCTCGCGGCAGGCGGCGGGGTCGAATATGCAGCGCACCAAAGGCGCGGTCGCCGCAGGCTCCTCCACGAAGCGGGCATTGGGCCAGCGGGCCGCCATGTCGGCGAAGGCCGAGCGCTCCTCGCCCGCATCGGCGAAGGCGAGCCCGCACAGGCCGCGCGGCGTCGCCATGGCGAGCGCGAGGCCGAACGGGGAGGGATGAAAGCCGTAGCGGATCACGAGCCCGGCCCCGCCGGTCTTCCATTCGCCCGGCGACATGGCCTCGTGCACCACGAACAGATCATGCAGCCGGCCCGGACCGGAAAGACCCAGCTCCAGCGCCGCGTCGAGCACATTGCCGCTCTCCGCCAGTACCTGCCGGGCGCGATCGAGGGTCACGGCCTGCAGAAACGCCTTGGGGGTGAGGCCGCACCAGCGGCGGAACACATCGGTAAGCGCGCGGCTGGTGACGCCGGCGGCGCGGGCGATCTCCTCCACCTCCGGCTGCTGGCGCATGTGGGTGGTGACATAGGCGACCGCGCGGCGCACCACGTCATAATCGGCGGCGGCGATGTCCAGCTCGGTGGCGGGGGTCAAGGGAGCAAAGCCAGCCACCGGGGGCAGCATCAGGGTCGGGGAATCGTGCAGCAGCACGGGCGTAGCTCCTTTTAGGGATCGTTGCGCCATCTCACCAGCTTTCGCCACGGCCGCCCACCCGATTTCCCCGCCGGTCAGAACACCGTGCGGGTCACGCCGCGCTTCACTTCCAGCAAGGCGGCATTGAGATCATCAGCCAGCTCTCCCTTCTGCACCGGGCCGAGATGGATGCCCACGGGCGTGTGGTGCCCACGCGAGACCAGCGCCATGTCGATGGTGCCGAACTCCTCCACCTCGCGCCGCCAGAGCCGGGTGAAAAACGGATTCATCTGGAAATCGCGGGCCTTGCCCCGTGCCGGCACGTGGCGCACCTGGATCAGGCTCGGTGTCACACGAATATATTCGCGCGCCGCCGCCGAGCGGAAATTGGCGCGGAAGGCGAAATAGATCAGCGCCACGTCGAGACCGAAAAAGCCGAACACCGGCCAGGCGCCCATGGCCAGGAACATGCTGCCGCACGCGAAGCTGATGGCGCCAACGCCCAGCATCAGCAGCAGAAAGCCGCGCTGCGACAGCGAGCGGTGCGGCGCCATGGTGGCAGCGAACACCGTCGGTTCCCCGTCCTCGGGAAAAGGCAGGTCATTAAAAGGCAGATCACTAAAAGGCGGGTCATTGGCCTTCGTCATGGCTGGGATTATAGGGACAAAATGGCGCGAAAAACCACAACTCCCCCAGCCGGCTCTCAACTTGCCGCGACGCCCGCCGGCGCCGCGAAGGCCACCCCCCTCGCCAAGGCCGCGAAGCCAGCGATGCCTGCCAAGCCAGCGACGCCCAAGACGACCGTGACGCCCACGAGGACCGCGAAGGCCGGCGCCAAGCCCGTTCTTCCCGCGCCCCCCGCCGGACGCTTGAAGGGCGAGGCGGCGGCGGGCGTCGTTCCCGTACGCCGTCGCGCGGTGGCCAATGCTGCCGCCGCCGCGCACGGCCGCTCGGTTGCGCCCTGGAGCGATGCCGAGATCGTCGAAGCCTTCACCCGGTTCGAATTGCGCGATCCCGAGCCCAAGGGCGAATTGGATTATGTCGATCCCTTCACCTTGCTGGTGGCGGTGGTGCTCTCCGCCCAGGCGACCGACGTCGGCGTGAACAAGGCCACCAAGGGCCTGTTCGCCGCCGCCCCGACGCCCGCCGCCATGGTGGCCCTCGGGGAAGAGCGCATCGCCGGCTTCATCCGCACCCTCGGCCTGTTCCGTGGCAAGGCGAAGAATGTGGCCGAGCTCTCCCGCCTCCTGCTGGAGCGCCATGGCGGGGCGGTGCCGGTGGATCGCGCGGCGCTCGAAGCCTTGCCCGGCGTCGGCCGCAAGACCGCGAACGTGGTGCTGAACATCGCCTTCGGCGTGCCGACCATCGCGGTGGACACGCATTTGTTCCGCGTCGCCAACCGCACCGGCCTTGCCCCCGGCGCCAATCCGCTGGAAGTGGAATTGGGCCTGGAGGCGCGCATTCCCGACCGCTTCAAGCGCCACGCCCACCATTGGCTGATCCTGCACGGACGCTACATCTGCAAGGCGCGCCTGCCCGATTGCCCGATCTGCCCGATCAATGATCTGTGCCGCTGGCCGGACAAGCCGATCTAGCGCCTCAGGCCTCGATCAGCTTATGCGTCGGCACCATCTTCAGCCGCTTGTGGAGGTGCACCATGAAGGCGGTGCCGAACACCGGCATGATCAGGTTGAGGATCGGCACCATCAGCAGCGGCGTCATCAGCAGGCCGGCGATGAAGATGCTGGTGGCGTTCGCCTGCCGCAGCGCGCGGGCCTGGGCGGGCGAGGAAAAGCGCATGGCCGCCATCTCGAAATATTCCCGGCTGAGCAGATAGGCATTGGCCAGGAAGAAGGCGATGAGATTGACCCCCGGCACCAGCAGCAGCAGCAGCGCCAGCATGTTCACCGCCAGCACCAGCACGAAGAAGCGCGCCGAATAATAAAGCGAGGTCGCGAGCGGCTGGGGCGTGCCCAGGGGATCGTCGGGATAGCTCGCCCGCTCCACCTTCTCCGCCACCTCGTCCACGAACAGGCCGGCGACCAGCGAGGACGCGGCCGGCACGAGATAGACGATGCCGAACACGAGGCCGAGGCCGGTGATGATCGCGAGCGTGGTGTCGAGCCAGGGATAGGGCAGCTGGGCGAGATATTCCACCGCCGCGAACAAAGCGATGCCCATCACCGCCAGCACCCCCAGCGCCAACAGCACCGACCTGAACAGAACGCCGCGCAGGAGCGGCGAGAACACCTGCCCGAATGCGGTGAAGGCGGCGGCGAACATGAAGGGCCTCGCTGGGGAAAAGGAACGTCGCCTCTCACGTAGGGTGCGCCGCCGCGCGCCTCAAGGGTGTTTCAAGCGCGAACTCGAGCGCGATCTGCCCATATGGAACCACTCGGTGGTTCCATATGGGCAGTGAATCGCCCTCTAACTTATTGAATAGAGGCGGATTCACTGCCCATCTTGAATCGCCTTGGGCGATTCAAGATGGGCAGATCCGGCTCTATGGATTGACCCGCACCGGGAAATCCACGTGGAACACGCGCCGCTGCCCGAACCGCTGGATATAGGCGGCCTTGATCTCGCCGAGCTTTGCGCTGGCATCGGGCGTGTTGGGATGGACGATCAGCAGCAGGCGCGTGCCGGGCCGCGAGAGCGCCAGCGCGGCGGCGGCGGACAGGGCGCCGGGCGCCGGATCCGGCGCGGCCGAAGCGGTCGAAGCCGTGCCGGCGGCCGGGCCATTGCTCGTGGATGCGCCATTGCTTGCGGACGTGCCATTGCCGGCCGGCGTGCCCTTGCCCGTCTGGGGTGCGGGCGAGGCGGGGGACGTGGACGCGCGGGACGTGGACGCGGAAGCCGGGGCGGCCGAGGTCGAGGCTCCGCCCGAGGCGGCCGGTGTCGCTGCCGGCGCGGGCGATGGCGCGGGCACGGGCGCGGGCACGGGCGCGGCGGCGAGGCCCTGTGCCTCCAGCACCGTCAGCCCGCCGGGAAAGCGCGGCGCGACCACTTCGGCGACGAACTGCACCCATTGCTGCTCGCTCACCCCACGTCCGTCCGGCGTGTTGAGGTTGAAGAACAATTGGCTTTCCAGGAACACGCTGTCGGCCCAGGGCGTGGGCTGCCAGCCGGGCGCGGAGACCGCATTGTCCTGCGCGCGCGCCGGGCCGGCGAGCAGGCTCGCCAGCAGCAAGGAAAGCACTATCGGCGCGCGCATCTTCACTCCCCCAATTGTTTTCCGATCCGGGACCTACCCGGTTTCACGCGGCGGTGCGCGGGGTCGGCCTGATCGCGGCCGACGGCTCACCCCCAAGGTTCGCACGCCTCCACGGTCAGCACATGACATCCCGGATCTGACCGCGAATCCGCCGCGCGTGGATCGCATAAGATCCGTTCCCGACCAGCCGGGCAACCTGCGCTGGGCGGGTCGCCGCATACAAGCCCCGCGTGCGCACATGCGCGACCCGCCCCGCGCCCGCCTTCTGCCTGCACACAGCCTTCCCGGTTCCGCTTCGCACGCACCGTCCGGCGCGGACCTGCCGCGGATTTTCTCACTGGAATAATGAGAACGAACATTCGCTCTTGACCTGAGGCGGGGTTCTCGCCATGCTGAGAGCGAATATTCATTCTCATCCCCTGAGGTTCCATGGCCCTGGGTGCCCCCGATGTTTCCGTGCTCGATCATCGCTCCGAGCAGCAAAAACGTATCCTCACCGCCGCCGTGCAATGCTTTGCCCGCGACGGTTTCCACGGCACCTCCATGCAGAAAATCTGCGCCGAGGCGGGCATGAGTCCCGGCGCGCTCTATCGCTATTTTCCCTCCAAGGAATCCATCATCGGCGCCATCGTCGAGGGCGAGAGCGCGGAGCGGGCCAAGCTGTTCGAATTCCTCGACCAGGCGCCGAGCCTGATCGACGGGCTGACCGAATGCATCGCCGCTTTGCTCTCCAAGGACAGCTTGGATTGCGCCAAGCTCGGCCCGGAAATCATGGCCGAGGCGATCCGCAACGAGAAGCTGCGCGAGGCGCTGGAGCCGGTGGAAGAAGAGAGCCACGTGCTGCTGCGCGCGGCGTTGGTGTCTGGCATGGCGCGGGGCGAAATCGATCCGGAGATCGATGCCGACACGCTGGTGATGCTGCTGAAGGTGATGGGCGACGGGATGATCCTGCACAATCAATTGCATCCGCAATGGAATCTGTCGGATCGCCTGCCCGCCTTCGCCACCCTGGTGCGGCGCATGCTGTCGCCGGAAACGAAATCCCCCCCGCCATGAGCATCAGCTTGCCGCATTTTCCCTATCGTCATGCGCCGGCGCGGATGCCCCGACTCACCGACGCGCCCGTGCCTGGACACAGAAAGACCGACCACCCCATGCCCCGCCTCGCCCGCAGTGCCCCGCTGAACACTTCCAGGCGCCCAGCGCTGCCGCATCGCCTGCTCGTGGGCGCGCTGTTCGCCGGCGCACTCGTGGCACCCCAGTTCATCCCCCCGGCGCTGGCCGAGGCGCCGGCCGCCGAGGCCGTGAAGGGCCTGACCGTCAGCGTCACCCATCCCGAGAAGCGGGAGATGGTGGAAACCCTGCTGGTCACCGGCTCCCTGATCGCCCGCGAGGAGATCCAGGTGGGCCCGGAGATCGAGGGCTATCGCCTCACCGAGATCCTCGCCGAGGTGGGCGACCGGGTGAAGCAGGGCCAGGTGCTGGCGCGGCTCAACCGCGAGGTGCTGGAAACCCAGCTCGCCCAGAACACCGCCAACCGCGCCAAGGCCAAGGCCGCCATCGCGCAGCAGCGGGCCAATCTCGACCAGATGCTGGCGCAGGAAGCGGAAGCGACCTCCGCCGTGGAACGCTCGCGCCAGCTGCGCAAGACCGGCGTGGTCTCGCAGGAGACCCTGGACGAGCGCGAGCGCGCCGTGAAGGTGGCGAGCGCCCAGGTCGCGGCCACCCGCGAAGCCCTCGCCGCGAGCGAGGCCGATGCCGGCCTGGTGGAAGCGCAGCGCTCCGAGATCGCGCTGAAGCTCACCCGCACCGAGGTAAAGGCCCCCGCCGCCGGCGTGGTGCTGGCGCGCGACGCCCGCATCGGCGCCATCGTCTTGTCCACCAAGTCGGAGCCGCTGTTCCGCATCGCCCGCGACGGCGCCATCGATCTTGATGCCGAAGTGCCGGAATCCGCCATGCCGCGCATGCAGGTGGGGCAGAGCGTCGCCGTCACGCCCGCCGGCTTTTCCGCGCCGCTGAGCGGCAAGGTGCGCCTCATCTCCGCCCAGATCGACAAGTCGACCCGGCTCGGCAAGGTGGAGATCGCGCTCGCCCATGATGATCGCCTGCGTCCTGGCACCTATGGGCGGGGCCTGATCGAGATCGCCCGCCGCGAGGGGCTCGCCGTGCCGCAGTCGGCCGTCATGTTCGACGCCAAGGGCGCCTATGTGCTGGTGGTGAAGGATGGGATCGTGGCCGAGCGTCGCGTCGAGCCGGGCCTGAAGGGCGAGGGCCGCATCGAACTCGTCTCCGGCGTCGGCGCCGAGGATCTGGTGGTCGTGCGCGCGGGCGGCTTCCTGCGCGAGGGCGATCGCGTCACCGCCGTCGAAGCGGACCGCACCGCGGGAGCCAAGTAAGCACCATGGCCCTCAATATCTCCGCCTGGGCGATCCGCAAGCCCATCCCCTCCCTCGTCCTGTTTGTGGTGCTCACCGCGCTCGGCATCGTGCATTTCCGCTCGCTGCCGGTGACGCAGATGCCGAACATCGACGTGCCCATCGTCATGGTCTCCATCTCCCAGCCCGGCGCTGCGCCGAGCGAATTGGAAACCCAGATCACCAAGAAGGTGGAGAATGCGGTCGCCGGCGTTTCGGGGGTGAAGCACATCACCTCCTCGCTGTCGGAAGGCTCCTCCGTCACCACCATCGAATTCCATCTGGAAACGGCGGTGGACCGGGCGGTGAACGACACCCGCGACGCCGTCACCAAGATCCGCACCGAACTGCCCCAGGCGATCGAGGAGCCGCTGATCCAGCGGGTGGACATCGAGGGCCTGCCCATCGTCACTTATGCGGTCGCCTCGCCCACCATGAATGCGGAGGAACTCTCCTGGTTCGTGGATGATACCGTCGCCCGCACGCTCCAGGGCATTCGCGGCGTCGCGCAAGTGAAGCGCGAAGGCGGAGTGGACCGTGAAATCCGCGTCGCGCTCGATCCCGACCGGCTGATGTCGCTCGGCATCACGGCGGCGGAGGTCTCGCGCCAGTTGCGCGCCACCAATCTCGACGTCTCGGGCGGGCGCGGGGAAGTCGGCACGCAGGAGCAATCCATCCGCACGCTCGCCGGCGCCGCCAGCGTGGACGATCTCGCCGAGACCCGCATCGTGCTCTCCAACGGGCGCTATGTGCGGCTGAAGGATCTCGGCACCGTGACCGACGGGGCGGCGGAGCAGCGCGTGTTCGCGCGCCTCGACGGGCGGCCGGTGGTGGCTTTCGGCGTCTATCGCGCCAAGGGCTTCTCCGACGTGGTGGTCTATGACCGCACCGAGGCGGAGGTGAAGAAGCTGCTCGCGGCGCATCCCGACGTGTCCATCACCATGATCGACACCACGGTGCGCTACACCAAGGCGGATTATGAATCCGCCATGCACACGCTGATCGAAGGCGCGATCCTGGCGGTGATCGTGGTGTTCTTGTTCCTGCGCGACTGGCGCGCGACGCTCATCACCACGCTCGCCATCCCGCTGTCCATCCTGCCAACCTTCTGGGTGATGGACGCGCTCGGCTTTTCGCTGAACGCGGTGAGCCTGCTCGCCATCACGCTGGTCACCGGCATCCTGGTGGACGACGCCATCGTCGAGATCGAAAACATCGTGCGCCACATGCGACAGGGGAAATCCCCCTATCGCGCGGCCATCGAGGCGGCGGACGAAATCGGCCTCGCGGTGGTGGCGACCACCCTCACCATCGCCGCCGTGTTCGTGCCGGTGTCCTTCATGGGCGGCATTGCCGGGCAATATTTCAAGCAGTTCGGCATCACTGTGGCGGTGGCGGTGCTGTTCTCGCTCGCGGTGGCGCGGCTGATCACGCCGCTGATGGCGGCCTATTTCCTGCGTGACCACGGCCACCGGGAAACCGGCGACGGCTTCATCATGCGCCATTACGTGCGCCTGCTGGGCTGGTCGGTGCGCCACCGCTTCGTCACCATCGCCATGGGCTTCGGCGTGTTCGCCGGGACCATTTTCCTGTCCACCCTGCTGCCCTCGGGCTTCCTGCCGACCAACGACATCTCGCGCTCCATGCTCTCCATCGAGATGCCGCCGGGCACCACGATCGCCGAAACCCAGGCGGTCTCCGACCGGATCACGGCCGACCTGCTGAAGCAGCCGGAGGTGGCGAGCGTCTATGCCACCGCCGGCACCGGCGGACAGGGCGGCATGGCGATGATGGCGAGCGAGGTGCGCAAGGCGACGATCGTGGTCAATCTCAAGCCGCGCCATGAGCGCAGCGTCGACCAGAAGACCTTCGAAACCCGCCTGCACGACGATCTGGCGGCGTTGCCTGACATGCGCTTCACCTGGAGCCCCAACGGGCAGGCGGCACAGCGCGGCTTCTCCATGATCCTTTCCGGCAATGACGGCGAGGCGGTGGAACAGGCGGCGCTGAAGCTCGAAAAAGAAGTGCGCGACCACGTGCCGACCCTCGCCAACGTGGTCTCCAGCGCTGCGCTCGACCGGCCGGAAATCCGCATCGTGCCGAAGCTGGACCAGGCGGCGCAGCTCGGCGTCTCGGTGGATACCATCGCCGAGACGGTGCGCATCGCCACCATCGGCGACATCGCCGCGAACCTCGCGAAATTCTCCGCAAAGGACCGCCAGATCGACATCCGCGTGCAGATGGACGAGAGGGCGCGCGCCAAGCTCGCCACCTTCGACGCGCTCAAGGTGCCGACCTCCAAGCCCGGCGTCTCGGTGCCGCTCTCCTCCGTGGCGGACGTGAGCTTCGGCAAGGGCCCGACCTCGCTCGACCGCTACGACCGCGCGCGCCGAGTGGCCGTGGAAGCGGATCTGGTGGGGGAAACCCCGCTCGGCGCCGCCATCGAGGCGGTGCGCGCGCTGCCGGCCGCGAAGAACCTGCCGCAGGGCGTCGCCCTGATGGAATCCGGCGATGCCGAGATCATGGGTGAGGTGTTCTCCGGCTTCGCCCTCGCCATCGCCGCCGGCGTGATGCTGGTGCTCGCGGTGCTGGTGCTGCTGTTCCAGGACGTGCTTCAGCCCATCACCATCCTGGTGGCGCTGCCGCTCTCCGTCGGTGGAGCGTTCATCGCTCTGCTGCTGACGGGCAATTCCATCTCGCTGCCGGTGGTGATCGGTTTCCTGATGCTGATGGGCATCGTGACCAAGAACGCCATCCTGCTGGTGGATTTCGCCATCGAATCCATCGCCAAGGGCATGGACCGCACCACCGCGCTGATTGAATCCGGGCGCAAGCGCGCCCAGCCCATCGTCATGACCACCATCGCCATGGCGGCGGGCATGCTGCCGTCCGCGCTGGCGCTCGGCGAAGGCGGATCGTTCCGCGCGCCCATGGCGATCGCGGTGATCGGCGGGCTGATCGCCTCCACCGTGCTGTCGCTGGTGTTCGTGCCGGCGGTGTTCTCGGTGATGGACGATTTCAGCCACATCCTGGGCCGCCTGTTCGGCCGGTTCGTCGGCAAGCGGGACGAGCATCCCGGGCATGATCAGGACGCGCAGGGACCGGACGCGGAAGGATCGGACGCGCAGGGCGGGCAGAAGCGCCTGCCCTTCCCCCGCGCGGCCGAATGACACCGCGCGCCCCGGCCGGAAGGGGAAAACGGCCGGAGCGCGCCTGCGCCGGGACGTCTGCGCTCAGCGCAGGCCGCCCGAGGCGAAGATGATCTCGCCGGTGAGCCAGCCGGCATCGGCGGAGGCGAGGAACGTCGCCACGCGCGCGATATCCTCCGGCTGGCCGCCGCGCCCGAGCGGGGTCTTGGCGATCAGCTGCTTTTCCATGTCGCTGCCATTAATCCCAATGGCCCGCGTGCCTTCCGTATCCACCCCGCCGGGGCTGATGGTGTTGACACGGATCTGGCGCGGGCCGAGTTCGTTGGCGAGCACGCGCGTAATGGCGTCCACGGCCGCCTTGGTGGCGGTATAGACCGACGAGGTCGGCAGCGAGACCGCGGTCGCCGCCGAGGAAATATTGATGATGCTGCCGCCCTCGGCGGGGAAGTGCTTGACCGCCTCCCGGGTCGCCAGCAGCAGGCCGAGCACATTGGTATCGAACTGGCGATGGAAGTGCTCCTCGTTCACCTCCTCGATCGGCGCGAAAGTGTAGATCCCGGCATTGTTCACGAGAATATCCAGCCCGCCGAACGCGGCCTTGGTTTCAGCGAACAGGCGCGCCACGTTGGCGGCCTTCGCCACATCGCCCTGAACCGCGATCGCCTTGCCGCCGGCGGCGGTGATCTCCGCGACCACGCGCTCCGCGCCGTCCTTGCTGGAAGCATAGTTCACCGCCACAGCGGCCCCTTCGCCCGCAAGGCTTTTCGCGATGGCGGCGCCGATACCCTTGGAGGCCCCGGTGACCACCGCGACCTTGCCTGAAAGCTTGCCCATCTCATCTCTCCCAACGGAACATAGTTCGATAATTAGATAAATATCTAATTGATGTGGGGCGTAGATGGGTAGCCCAGCCGGCGTTGCAAGGGGGGCTTGCCAGGGGGGCTTGCCAGGGGGACTTGTGAGGGGGCGCACGAAGGCACGCGATGCCTTCGCGGGCGGTCTCAGATCCGGGAAAGCTGCTCGAGATAGGCGCCCAGCACATCACGGCGCAGCACGAGCTTGGCGAACTTGCCTTCACGCACGATGTCCACGAGGCCGGCGGTCTCAAGCTCTTTCACATGGTGGGAAATGGTCGCGGCGCTCACCGCATGGCACTCCGCCAGGGCACTGCACGCGAGATGCGCGCCTGCGGCGCCGATCTCCTTGAGGATCTGGTAGCGGCGCGGCTCCGCCAGGGCGCGGGCGATCTGAGCAAACTGCTTCTCGCTCAGATGAATGGGTTCCGCTGCCGACATGATCTCAAAACTCATATGCGCGATGGACCCTCACATGGCCGCCGCGAGGCTCAATATGTGGTCGGCACCGCGCTTTGACAACGCCGCGCGCCTCGCCCTTGCGGCATGCGCCCGGCCATCCGGCGCATGATACCTCCGAAACAGGGCGTCGAAAATCTAATTCACATTCATTTCAGGCGCCTTGACTTGTTCGCCAAAACGAACGATGTTGCGGCCAGGGAAACACCAACGATGGGTGCGGCCATGATGCGCTGCCTGTGTATGCGAATGTGACTGCGGCCCGATTTGAGCGCCGCGCCTTTTGCCGCCCGAAATTCCCTTCCAGCCGTCGGTTGCCTGCGCCCTGAAATGGACCGCCAGGACGAACGCGCCTTTGCGTTCACCGCCGACGAAAGCCGGAGATGATCGTGACCGCCATCCTGCCTATTCTTGCCGCATCGGCACAGCAAGCCGACCCTTCGGGAAGGCCCGCGCCCGTGCAACACCCCTTCATACCAGACCCCGCTCGCCGCGCCGTCATCGGCTTCGCGCATGTGGGAAAAACCTATGCCGCCCGCGCGGGCACGCCGCTGGTGGCGGCGCTGGAGGATGTGACTCTTTCCGTCCCCGAGGGTGCGATCGTCGGCGTCATCGGCCGCTCGGGTGCCGGCAAGTCCACCCTCATCCGCCTGGTGAACGGGCTGGAGCGGCCGACCTCCGGGCGCGTCGTGGTGGACGGCACCGACATCACCGCCCTGACCGAAAAGTGCCTGCGCGATGCGCGCCGCTCCATCGGCATGATCTTCCAGCATTTCAACCTGCTGGCCCGCCGCACGGCCTATGAGAACGTGGCCCTGCCGCTGGAAATCGCCGGCGTCTCGCGCCGCGAGATCAAGGCGCGGGTGGAACCCTTGCTCGATCTGGTGGGCCTCGCCGACAAGCGCGACCGCTATCCCGCCGAACTCTCCGGCGGGCAGAAGCAGCGCGTCGGCATCGCCCGCGCGCTCGCCACCCGCCCGCGCGTTCTGCTCTCGGACGAAGCCACCTCCGCCCTCGATCCGGAAACCACGAACCAGATCCTCGCTTTGCTACGCAAGGTGAATGCCGAACTCAAGCTCACGGTATTGCTGATCACCCACGAAATGGCGGTCATCAAGGCGGTGGCAAACCGGGTGGCGGTGCTGGACGGCGGGCGCATCGTGGAAGAAGGCCGCACGTTCGAAATCTTCTCCCATCCCCGCCATGCGACCACCAAGGCCTTCATTTCCGCCATCACCGGCGCCGCCCTGCCGGCCCAGGTGGCGGACCGGCTGAAACCCGTCCGCGTCGGGGAGGCGCAAGCGGTGCTGCGCCTCGTGTTCACCGGCACCCATGCGACCGACCCCGTGCTGTCGCGCGTCTCGCGCCTGCTCGGCGTCGATGTGAACATCATCCAGGCCCAGGTGGACGACATCGCGGGCGAACCGTTCGGCGTCATCGTGGTGTCGGTGCCGGGCGATATCGCGACCGTGGCGGCGGTGCAGGCCGCCGTCACCGGGCTCGGCCTCGGCGTGGAGGTGCTTGGCTATGTTTCCTGAAATCCTGCCCCCCGCCATCGTCGATCTGCTGATCGATGCCACCCGCCAGACCCTCTACATGGTCGCCGTCGCCGGCCTCATCGGCACCGCCATCGGTCTGCCGCTGGGCGTGTTCCTGGCCACCAGCCGCAGCGGCGAATTATTCGCCGCGCCGGTGCTGAACCACGCGCTCGGGCTGGTGGTGAATGCCGCGCGCTCCACGCCCTTCATCATATTGGTGGTGGCGATCATCCCCTTCACCCGGCTGATCGCCGGCACCTCCATCGGCACCAATGCGGCCATCGTGCCGCTGACGGTGGCGGCGGCGCCGTTCATCGCCCGGCTGATCGAGGCCGCGATCCGCGAGGTGGACCAGGGCCTGGTGGAGGCCGCCCGCGCCATGGGGGCAAGCCCGCTCCAGATCGTGGGCAAGGTGCTTCTGCCGGAAGCTTTGCCCGCCATCACCCTCGCCCTCACCCTCGCGGTGGTGAGCCTGCTCGGCTATTCCGCCATGGTGGGCGCGGTGGGCGGCGGCGGCCTCGGCGATCTCGGCATCCGCTTCGGCTACCAGCGCTTCATGCCCGACGTGATGGCCGCCGTGGTGATCGTCCTGATCCTCCTGGTGCAGGCGGTGCAGAGCTTCGGCGACCTGCTCGCCCGCCGCCTCGACAAGCGCAACCGGCGCGACTGATCCCATCCTTCAAGGAGACCCCGACAATGAAAGTTCGCTTCCGCGCGTTCACGACCGCGCTCACCCTTTCGTTCGTCCTGACGAACACTGCCGCCTTTGCCGAGACCATTTCGGTGGGCGTCACCCCCGGTCCCCATGCCCAGATCCTGGAAGCAGTGAAGCCCATCGCCGCCAAGCAGGGCCTGGATATCAAAATCGTCGAATTCTCCGACTATGTGGTGCCGAACACGGCGCTGGATGCCGGCGAAATCCAGGCGAATTCGTTCCAGCACCAGCCCTATCTCGACAATCAGGTGACGGATCGCGGCTATAAGATCGTCTCGGTGGCCCAGACCGTGAATTTCCCGATCGGCATTTATTCCAAGAAATTCAAGAGTCTGGACGACCTGCCCGTGGGCGCGACCATCGCCATTCCCAATGATCCGACCAATGGCGGGCGGGTGCTGCTGCTGCTGGCGGACAAGGGATACATCAAGCTGCGCGCGGACGTCGGCTTTAAGCCGAGCGTGGCGGATATCATTGAAAACAAAAAGAAATTCAAGATCGTCGAAATCGACGCCGCCCAGCTCCCGCGCTCCCTGCCGGATGTCGACGCGGCCGGCATCAATACCAATTATGCCAAGGAAGCCGGCCTCGACCCGGTGAAGGATCCGATCCTGCGCGAAGACCCCAAGGGGCCTTATGTCAATGTCATCGCCGTGCGCACGCAGGACAAGGACAAGCCGTTCGTGAAGATCCTGGTGGAAAGCTATCGCTCGCCCGAGGTGAAGGACTTCATCCTCACCACCTTCAAGGGCGCCGTGCTGCCGAGTTGGTGAACTTCTAAGAGCCTGGATCGATACGCCCCCTCTCCCCGTCGGGGAGAGGGCCGGGGTGAGGGGCAAGAGCGGTTTCCCGACGCCGCCCCCTCACCCGCCCGCTGCGCGGTCGACCTCTCCCCGGCGGGGAGAGGTGGGGAATGAGAGGGGTGGGAAGAAGAAGACTTTCGCAGTCTTTCCGCAATATCCCGCACGTACCCCCCTCTCCCCGCCGGGGAGAGGGCTGGGGTGAGGGACAAGAGCGGTTTCCCGACGCCGCCCCCTCTCCCGTCCGCTGTGCGGCCGACCTCTCCCCGTAGGGGGAGAGGGGCCTCCTTAGGCGTTGGCTTCGAGGCGCGTGAGCACGGCGGTGCGCGCTTGGTCGATCTGCTGCTCGTAATTGTCCGCAAGCGGCTCGCCCAAGGCATTTTCCAGCACGCCACGCACCGCATAAAGCGCGGCCAGTTCGGCGGGATGCTCCAGATCGTCCCGCGCGTCCTGTTCCGCCGGATCGGACGTGATGCGGGAGATCAGATCCAGCAGAACCACCGCCACCGAACGGTCCAGCGTCATCACCACATCGCCGCTGGGCAAGGTGACGGAATCGGTGAGCGGCTCGTTCTGGGGCGCAGACATGTTCTGAGGCGCGGACATGGCGTTTTCCATTCAAGGATCAATGAGCAAAGCCTATAGGGCGTTTGCGGCAAGGGCGCGACCTTGCGTCAGCGCCGGGCGATGAGAAACAGGCGCGGGAAGGCGAGCAATGCCTTGCCGTCCGCCCGCAGCGGATAGGCGGCCGCGAGGCGCGCCTGATAGGCGGCGAGAAATTCCACCCGCTCCGCCGCGTCCAGCGGGTCGAGGAACGGGCGCAGGCCGGTGGATTTCAGCCATTCCACGATCGCGCCACGCCCGTCGAGCGGGTGATAATAAGTGGTGCGCCAGATATCGACCTGCACGGTATCTGCGATCAGCAGGTTGTAATACGCGCCCGCCGATGGCAGCTCGGTGCGCGCGCCCACCGCCTCCGCGAGCTTTCCCGCCCATGGCCCATCCAGAGCCGTCTCGCGCATGGCAACATGGGACGGCTGGTCGAGATTGTCCGGCATCTGCACCGCCAGCACGCCGCCGGGCGCGAGCAGGGAGAGGAGGCGCGGAAACAGGCGCGCGTGGTGCGGCACCCATTGCAGCACCGCATTGGCGAAGATCAGATCCGCCGGCCGATCGAGCGTGAACGTGGATGCATCGCCCGCCGCAAAGCGCGCGCCGGGCAGGCGCTGGCGGGCAGCCTCCAGCATGGCGGGCGAGGTATCGATGCCGAGCACATCGGCGCCAGGAAAGCGCTGCGCCACCAATTCGGTGGAATTGCCCGGCCCGCAGCCGAGATCCACGGCGAAGGCGGCCTCGGCGAGCGGCACATGGGACAGCAGATCCCGCGCCGGGCGGGTGCGCTCATCCTCGAACTTGAGATATTGGCGGGCGTTCCAATCCTCGGCCATGGCAGCACTCCGCGCCTCAAAGAAAAGCCGCCCGGAGGCGGCGCGTTCACCCAAACCCGCCACGCCAATTCTTGGGCGGCTTGGATGCTCTGGTCTGCCGCGGCAACCAGTCCGGCCGGGGTGCCCGGCGCTCGGCCTCGGTCACGCGGTCCTCTTCCGGGAGCATCTCGTCCTGCCCGTCATAGGCATCGGCCGGCGCCTGGCCAGGGCTGCCTTCGCAGATCATGAGCTGGCCGGCATTCTTCGTCCGCTTGCGCGTGCCGGGCATCGAAATCCTGCTTTCAACCTCGGACGAGGTTATTGCTGTACCGTCGGATTTCTACCATGCCGTGCCGCACCCGCCAAGAACACCGGCAAAGAACACCGGCAAAGAACACCCGCCGCAGTGGCGGGCCGGCCCTCGCGCCGAAAGAGTAAAAGCGGGCAGCGCACCGCCCGCCCTCCGATCAGCGGCCGAACTTCTTGTAGTGGATGCGCTTGGGGATGATGGAATCGATGCCGAGGCGCCGCTTCTTGTCTTCCTCATAATCCGCGAAATTGCCCTCGAACCATTCCACATGGCTGTCGCCCTCGAAGGCCAGCATGTGGGTGGCGATGCGATCCAGGAAGAAGCGATCATGCGAGATGATGACGGCGCAGCCGGCATAATCTTCCAGCGCCTCTTCCAGGGCTCGCAGGGTTTCCACGTCGAGATCGTTGGTCGGCTCGTCGAGCAGCAGCACATTGCCGCCGCGCTGGAGCGTGCGGGCGAGATGCACGCGGTTGCGCTCGCCGCCCGAAAGCATGCCGACCTTCTTCTGCTGGTCGCCGCCCTTGAAATTGAAGGCCGCGCAATAAGCGCGCGAAGGAATTTCCTTCTTGCCGACATAGATGACCTCGTTGCCGCCGGAGATTTCCTCCCAGACGGTCTTCTTGTCGTCCAGCGCGTCGCGGCTCTGGTCCACATAGCCGAGCTTCACCGACTCGCCGATGGAGATCGACCCGCCGTCCGGCTGCTCCTGGCCGGTGATCATGCGGAACAGCGTGGTCTTGCCCGCGCCGTTGGGCCCGATGACGCCGACGATGCCGCCCGGCGGCAGCTTGAAGGACAGATCGTCGATCAGCAGGCGATCGCCGAACGCCTTGTTGAGATGGTCGAAGGCGATGACGTTCTGTCCCAGCCGCTCGGCCACGGGGATGACGATCTGGGTCGCCGAGGGCATGCGATCGGAGGCCTTCTCCAGCAATTCCTCATAACGCTGGATACGCGCCTTGCTCTTGGCCTGGCGGGCGCGGGGCGAGGTGCCCATCCATTCCTGCTCGCGGGCGAGCGCGCGCTGGCGCGCCTCGTCCTCGCGGCCTTCCTGGGTCAGGCGCTTCTGCTTCTGCCCGAGCCAGGAGGAATAATTGCCCTCGTAGGGAATGCCGCGGCCGCGATCCAGCTCCAGGATCCAGCCGGTAACATTGTCGAGGAAGTAGCGATCATGGGTGACGATCAGGATCGCGCCCGGATAGGACCGCAGATGGCCTTCGAGCCACGCGGTGGTTTCCGCGTCCAGATGGTTGGTCGGTTCGTCGAGCAGGAGCAGTTCCGGCTGTTCCAGCAGCAGGCGGCACAGCGCCACGCGGCGCCGCTCGCCGCCCGAGAGGCTGGCGACTTCCGCATCGTCCGAGGGGACGCGCAGCGCGTCCATCGCCTGGTCCACCTTGCTGTCGAGATCCCATAGGCCCTGGCCTTCGATCTCGTCCTGAAGGCGGGTCATCTCGTCCGCCGTCTCGTCGGAATAATTCATGGCGAGCTCGTTATAGCGATCGAGGATCGCCTTCTGCTTCGCCACGCCGTCCATGACGTTTTCGCGCACGCTCTTGGTGGGATCGAGCTGCGGCTCCTGGGCGAGATAGCCCACGCGCACGCCTTCCGCGGGGCGCGCCTCGCCGGAAAAGTCCTTGTCCATCCCGGCCATGATCTTCAGCAGGGTGGACTTACCGGCACCGTTCGCGCCCAGCACGCCGATCTTGGCGTCCGGGTAGAAAGACAGGTGCACATTGTCGAGCACCTTCTTGCCGCCTGGATAGGCCTTGGTGAGGCCATGCATGTGATAGGCATATTGATAGGACGCCATGCGCCACCGGCTCCGGAAAAGGGATGCAGGAAAGTTGCCGTCGTTCTAGCCTCCTGTGAAGACGCGGGCAACAAGCCCGTCGCAGATCCCAGGGAGACGCACATGGGCGGACCGCACGACCATCCCCACCCGCACGGCGACCACACCCACGACGAGAAGGCCGGCGACACGCCCATCCCCTCCCCCGGGATCGACTGGCGCACAAAGGGCGTGAAGGTGATTCCAGGCGACAATCTCGATCCCAATACCGCCCAGACGCCCGGCATGAACCGCGCCACCGCCATCAATCGCGCGCGCGCCGGGGCCGAGAAGCTCTGGGCCGGCACGGTGCATATCCATCCCGACGCCAAGACCGGGGCGCATCACCATGGCGATCTGGAAAGCGTGATCTTCGTGGTCAAGGGCAAGGCGCGCATGCGCTGGGGCGACCATCTGGAATTCACCGCCGAAGCCGGCCCCGGCGATTTCATCTATGTGCCGCCCTATGTGCCGCACCAGGAAATCAACGCCTCGCCCGACGAAACGCTGGAATGCGTGCTGGTGCGCTCGGGCCAGGAGCCGGTGGTGGTGAACCTCGATATCGAGCCTGTGGAAAAACCTACCGCCGTCAAATGGATCGACTCGATCCACAAGGAATGAGCCGGCGAAAGGGTTTGCTGGCTATTCGCTGGCGGTGTGGTGTGGCGCTCCAGAGCGCCGCCCCGCGGTTTTTTCCCCAGGCCGGCCAGAAACGCCGCGAAAGCCTGTTGCAATCCCGATTTCGTTTTGGCATAGACACGCACCTGCCCGGCGGCACACCGCCACGGCAGATGGATGCGGGTGTAGCTCAGGGGTAGAGCACAACCTTGCCAAGGTTGGGGTCGTGGGTTCGAATCCCATCGCCCGCTCCAAATTTTCCCAATAAAATCAGACAGCGAGCAAACGCCCTTCGGGGCGTTTTCTGCTTCCGTTACACTCGGCTGTGCGGCGTGGAAGCGGAATGGAAGCATCGGGACGAAAGTCGCCGGCTGTCCTGGCGGGCGTTCGGCGGCTCTCCGTCGCCGCGGGCAAGCGAGAGCCTGACCTATTCTGCGGTCAAAATGCCCGCTCCCGACTTCGGAACAGAAGCTTGAACAAAACAGAAGCGGGTTGAGGCCGATGCGGTCCCATCCGTCGCCATCTCGCAAGGGGCTGGCGGGGCTAAACTTCAGCCTATGTCATCACTGCGGAGTGAGCCGCTCGCACAGACATCAAGCCCGCATTACACATTGCCTGATTCGACGTGGCCATAAGCGACCATTTGGTGTCGGCGGGCGGTGCGGTGCGGTGCGGTGCGGTGCGGGCGCAAAACCTGCCTCTTGAGTTCTCTCAATGCGGCATCCGCCACTTTCGGGTGTTCTTCGCCATGGAGATACCCGTTCAAGGTCGATGGCGCCTCGTCGCGGCGTGAGAGAGAAACGTAGACATGCGACACATCAAGCTGGCGCTTTTCGGCATCCTCGCTTTCATGTCCGTCCTGTGGATCGCAGCGGAGCCAGGGCTGTTCCAACTGAACGGCTTCTTCGCGGTGCGGGCGGCAGCGGCGCAATATACCGGCGTCCTTGCCATCGCCGTCATGAGCGTGGCGATGATGCTGGCCCTGCGCCCGCGCTGGCCCGAGCGCTGGATGGGCGGGCTCGACAAGATGTATCGCCTCCACAAATGGCTCGGCATCACGGCGCTTGTCACTGCCGTCATCCATTGGCTGTGGGCGCAGGGGCCGAAATGGGCTGTGGGCTGGGGCCTGCTGGAGCGACCCGCCCGCGGCCCACGGCCTCCCATCGCGAACCCGGTGGAGGCCTTCCTTTCGAGCCTGCGCGGCACCGCCGAGGGCATCGGCGAATGGGCCTTCTACGCGGCCGTGGCGCTGATCGCGCTGGCCCTGATCCGCATCTTTCCCTACCGCTGGTTCTACAAGACCCACCGCCTGCTGGCTGTTGCCTATCTGGTGCTGGTGTTCCACACGGCGGTGCTCCTGAACTTCGCCGACTGGATGACGCCGCTCGGGGGTGTGATGGCGGTGCTGCTGGCCGGCGGCACCTTCGCCGCAGGCGTGGTGCTGGCGCGCCGGGTCGGCGCCGCGCGCCAGGTGAAGGGGCGGATTGCCGAGCTGAATTATTTCCCGGGGGTGAAGGTGCTCGAAACCATCATTGATGTGCCCGCCGGCTGGCCGGGGCATCGGGCGGGCCAGTTCGCCTTCGCCCTGTCAGATGCCTCCGAAGGCGCGCATCCCTACACCATTGCTTCGGGGTGGCATCCGGACCATCCACAGATCACGTTCATTACCAAGGAGTTGGGCGACCACACCAGCCGCCTGAAGGAGCGGCTCAAGGTCGGCCAGGAGGTGCGGGTCGAGGGGCCATACGGCTGCTTCACCTTCGACGACGACTGCCGCCGCCAGATCTGGATCGGCGGCGGCATCGGCATCACCCCGTTCATCGCGCGCATGAAGCACATGGCCCTGCGCGGCGAGGCACCCGACTGGCAGGAAGGACAGACGGTGGACCTTTTCCACGCCACCTCCGATGTGGACGAAGGGGCGCTCGCCAAACTCGGGGAAGACGCAAGATCCGCCAACGTGCGCCTACACCTGCTGGTCAGCGCGCGCGACAGCCGGTTGACCGGCGCCCGCATCCGCGAGGCGGTGCCGAACTGGCGCGAGGCCAGCATCTGGTTCTGCGGTCCCGCCGGCTTCGGGGCGACGTTGCTGCGGGATTTTGCCACCGTGGGATTTCCCGTGGAGCAGAGGCTCCATCAGGAGCTCTTCGACATGCGGTGAGGCTGGCTCAACCTGTTGTGTCCAAATCGGAGGCGGGAGCCCGGACGGGGCGCAGAACCGCTGACCGCGGCTCCGCCCGCAGCGGCAACGGCTCACCGCCTGCAGACATGCTTCCGGCTGCGGTTGGGGAGGGTCCCGCGCATCTGCCGCGCTTCGTCAACGGCGCGACTGTGGCGGGACCATTAGTCGGACGCCACTCCCGGCAACATCCGCCTAGCCGAGCGGGCTCGACGAGACAGGCCGGTCGCGACAAAGCACGTCGGAGGCGGCGGGCATACGTCCGGGCCGCCGGCGAACCCTAACCCGTCACGCTCACATCATGCATCCCATGCCGGTGAGCAGCTCGTTGGCCTTCTTCTTCTGGCCATCGCTAAGCGCGGCGTAGAGGTCGCTTAGCGGCTGCTTCATGTCCTTGAGAGCGGCGGCGCGGGCTTCCATCACCGCGATACGGGACTCCAGACGCTCCAGCGGCGTATCGGCGTCAAAGCTGGCGCGCATGGCCTGGCGCAGGCCCTGCATGCTGACGAAATTGTTCTTCATCGCCACCACATAGGCGTCCCATGCCTTGGCCTGCGCATCGGTGACGCCGAGCTCGGCCTTCAGGAAGGCAACTCGCCCCTCGATGAAGGCGGGTAGCTGGCCGTCGGCATCACCCGTCATCCCGCCACCGCAGCCGCCCATCATGCTCCGGGCCGAGCGCTGGAAGCCAGGGCCCCAGCTCCTCTGGCCCGGGCCCATATAACCCTCACCCTGACCCATCATGCCCGGACCATAGCCGGGCCCACCGCCCATCTGGGCGCTCGCCGGCACAACGGACAATACCGCCGCGACCAGCGCAAACGCTGCGACGCGCGTACCAGAGACAGACTTGATCTTCATGACGCTCTTCCTTCCTGCGGGCGGACACGTCCACCCCTCCGAACTTAACCGGGGTTGAGCCCGGATATTTTAGGCCGCGCCTGCG
This sequence comes from Roseixanthobacter finlandensis, assembly GCF_043195105.2. Classification (NCBI taxonomy): domain Bacteria; kingdom Pseudomonadati; phylum Pseudomonadota; class Alphaproteobacteria; order Hyphomicrobiales; family Xanthobacteraceae; genus Roseixanthobacter; species Roseixanthobacter finlandensis. The sequence goes on from NZ_CM195536.1 coordinate 3,931,510, forward strand.
CCCCCTGCCGCATCGATCCACGCGATGCCCCAATCGTGATGCATGGCGGACGGCTTCCGCGGCCCCGCCGCGCGAACCACAGCGGTGGGCGGGCACACCCTCATCCGTCGTCACCGATGGCCGAAATCACTGCGTTCCCGGCGATAGGCTTCGAACAAAAATGCGCTTGCACGCATATGCGCATGAGCGTAAATAACCTCCATGCAGCCCGCGCTCACCCTTCTGTCGGCCCTGGCCGAACCCACCCGCCTCGCGGCGGTCCGCCTTCTGTGGGACGGGCGCGAGCATTGCGTCTGCGAACTCGTGCGCGTCCTTGGTGTCACCCAGTCCCGCATGTCGCGCCATATGGCGGTGCTCAAGCAGGCTTGCGTGGTGGTGGATCGGCGGGACGCCCAATGGGTGCGCTACCGCCGCAATCCCGAATTGCCGGCCGAGCAGGCGGCCATCGTCGATGCTGTCCTCTCAAGCCTGAACGCTTCATCAAGCAGGAGAGCGGCATGAGCGCCGACATGTCATTGACCGAGCGCAAACCGCCACGAGACGCGTCGCCTCTAGCCTGGGGGTTGGCAACGCTCGCGGCGATCGCCCTCTGGTTCGTGATCTATGCCCAGCTCTCGCCGTTCTCCCAATGGCTGGTGGCCCGCCTGACGGTGGAGCCCGGCAGCCATCTGGCCGAAGCTGTCACGTTCTTCATCTACGACACGCCCAAGGTGCTGATGCTGCTGACGCTGGTGGTGTTCGCCATGGGCGTGGTGCGCAGCTTCTTCTCCGCCGAGCGCACCCGTGCGCTGCTCGCCGGAAAGCGCGAGGGGCTCGGGAATGTGGCAGCCGCCGGCCTCGGCATCGTCACGCCTTTCTGCTCCTGCTCGGCGGTGCCATTGTTCGTCGGCTTCGTCTCCGCAGGCGTCCCCCTCGGTGTCACCTTCTCCTTTCTCATCGCCGCGCCCATGGTCAACGAAGTGGCGCTGGGCCTGCTGTTCGCGCTAGTCGGCTGGAAGGTGGCGCTGACCTATCTCGGCTTCGGCCTTGCGGTGGCCATCGTCGCCGGCTGGGTCATCGGGCGGCTGCATCTGGAAGGCTGGTTGGAAGACTGGGTGCGCAACGTGCGCGCCAGCCCGGTCGAGCTGCCGCCAAACGGCATGACGCTGGTGGACCGCATCAGGGCCGGCCTCGAGGCGGTGCGCGACATTGTCGGCAAGGTGTGGATGTGGATCATCGCCGGCATCGCGGCGGGCGCCTTCATCCACGGCTACGTGCCGGAGGACCTGCTCGCCTCCATCATGGGGCGGGATGCGTGGTGGTCGGTTCCGGCCGCGGTCCTGCTGGGCATTCCCATGTATTCCAATGCCGCGGGCATCATCCCGGTGGTGGAGGCCCTTCTGGCCAAGGGGGCGGCGCTGGGCACCGTGCTCGCCTTCATGATGGCGGTGATCGCTTTGTCGCTGCCGGAAATGATCATCCTGCGCAAAGTGCTGAGCCTGAAGCTGATCGCCGTGTTCGTGGGCGTGGTCGCAAGCGGCATCCTCGCCGTGGGCTTCCTGTTCAACGCACTGTTTTCTTAAAACAAGAAAGGCAGAAGCCATGAAAGATGTGAAGGTGCTCGGCCCCGGCTGCTCCCGCTGCGAGGCAACGGCGCAGATGGTGCGGGATGAGGCGGCCAAGCTCGGGCTCGACGTCACGGTGGAAAAGGTCACCGACTATGCGCTGATTGCCGGTTATGGTATCGCCTCGACCCCCGGCATCGTCATCGACGGCAAGGTCGTGCACGCCGGCGGTCTGCCCAAGCCGGATGATGTCGCCCGCTGGCTCGCGACGTGAGCGCCGCCATGCTGGAATACAAGGTTTGCGCGGCGCGCATTGACGCGCACGGCAGCCTCGCCCGCACCAAGGAGGCCGAGATCACCCTCGACACCGACATTGGCGGGCGCGCCGATGCATTCAACCCGGCGGAACTGTTTCTCGCCGCCATCGCCGCATGCATGATCAAGGGCATCGAGCGGGTGATCCCGATGCTGAATTTCGAGCTGCGCGGGGTGGAAGTGACGCTCCACGCGGTTCGGCAGGACGCGCCGCCGAAGATCGTCTCGGTGGATTACGAGCTGATCATCGATACGGACGAGACGGAGCAGCGCCTGGCTTTGCTGCACACCAACGTCCGCAAATACGGCACGATTTCGAACACCGTGGCGGCAGCGGCCCGACTGGACGGGACCATCCGAAGGAAGGCGTGAGCGTCGTCGGCGCGCCGGCGCCGCCAGCGCATGCGATCAGTCGTGATCCATGAAAGGCCAATCCACGACGAAACGAGACGTGGTCATCTGCGCGCCGGTGGGCACGGCGACCGGCGTACCCTTTCTGCGGTCATGCTCTGTTGGGTATCCACAAGCAGACCTTCAGGTCCACAAAGGGTCACAGCCCGTCAGCGCACCAGAGGGAGAGATCCCCGCAGTCCTGAGCCGAGCCGCATAGCCATCGCCCCCTTTGCGCCCGTTCGGATTTACGGCTCTGCCCCCTACCACCACGCTCCGGGTCTCCGGCGACTGGTCTGCGGGTTGTCCTACAACGCGTCGAGAGTGAGAGGTTGGTCGGTTCGACCATGACGGGTTGAGGGCTGGGAGAGAGGCTCCCGGCATCCGTCATGGAGAAGACAACCCATGACCCAGGTGGAGATTCTGGACGCGGTGCGCGACGGTGCTGGCGGCTACAAGGTGGATGTGAGCCGGGGCGTGCGGATCGGCCGCGTGTCCTCGGAATGGTTCTCCCGGCCCGACGACGAGCGGTACCTGTCCCTGTCGGACCTGTCCGCCGCCATATCGGGCAGGCGGAGGCGGTGTGCCGCCACTATCTCTCCGCCGGCCGGCGGCAGGGGCACTATTGGCAGGTGGGCGATGTCCGCATGCGCCCGGCCGATCGATGTTTGTGCGGCCGCGGGACAGTGCGAAAGGCCCCGCCGGCAAATGGGCCGACGCGGCGACGGGAGAACATGACGACCTCCTCGACGTGATCCGGGAAAGCCGCGGACTATCCATCTTCGCCGATGTCGTCGCCGAGGCTGAGACCTTTCTCCGTCTGCCGCAGTCGTGGCGTGAGTCCGCAGGGGCGAACTGAAGGAGAGTCCCGCCCTCCATCAATCCTGCCATTACCGCCCGACGGCTCTTCACCGCCTCTCGGCCGCTTCCGGGCACAATCGTGGAAACGTACCTGCGCAACCGTGGCATTGCGGCTTTGCATGAAACCGGGAGCCTCCGCTTTCACCCCCCCTGCTTCTATCGTTCGGATCCGCACACCCCCATCCAGCTCTTGCCGGCCATGGTCGCGGCCGTCACCGATCAAAGCGCGCGGGAATGGCCCGAAAATGGGGAGGTCAAGGCCGGTGGACACCGGGCGGGCTTCCTGCAGGGCGCGTGAGAGGTCGCTATCATCTCCTTCCCCCGACCGTTGATCGCGCGCACCAGCAGGCCTCTTCCATGGCCTGATCTGGCCGAAGGCCGGCCGTACCTCGATCGCCCATGCCGCAATGGCGGTGTCGGACTCTCTTCCCCTGGGCGTTCCGCCCTTTCCTCGCGCGACAAGAAAGTCCTCCTTGGCCATCAGGCCCCTTCGGGGTGCGCCGTCGCTCGCCTCCGGCCAACCGATCGCCATCAAGGCCGCAATCGTGCGGGCTCGGGAACGGAAGACAGAGACTTACAATGGCGACCATCAGCACCTTCAAGAAGACCGGCTCGAACGAGTTCACCGGCGAAATCGTCACCCTCAGCGTCCAGGCCAAGAATGTGCGCATCGTCCCCGACCGGCGCGCCACCGGGAGAATGCTCCCAGCCGAGATCCGCGCCGCCTGGTCCAAGCGCTCCAACGAAGGCCGCAACTACCTGGGTCTCAAGCTCGACGATCCCAGCTTCACCGCTCCGATCTACGCCAACCTCTTCGACGACGAGGACGCCGACACCTTCTCGCTAATCTGGTCCCGCCCCAGCGGGCGATGCGGCGCGTGAGCCGCCCAAGGCCCCGGCCGGATCCGGCGGAGGCCTTGATACCCAAGCGGGCCGACCAACACTGCCGCCCAATTCCCCGGCCGGGGAGATCGCGACATATTGCAAGGATCAAGGGCTTTAGCGCCATGCAGGGCTGGCTTTTCGAGCATCTAATCTGTCGCGGGACTTGGGCCGCAGTGAAGCGAAATGATCTATAAGACCACGAACAGCCATTGGATGCTGCTCAGGAATGCATCACGCCGTGTCCCCCGAAGGCCACATCCTCATCGTTGACGACGACGCCGAGATCCGGCGCCTCGCCGGCAAGTTCCTGCGCGAGCATGGGCACAAGGTCACGGCTGCGCAGGATGCCCGCGAGATGCGGGAGGCGATGGCAAGTGGCACGGTTGACCTCGTCATTCTCGACGTGATGCTGCCGGGGACGAGCGGGCTCGATCTGTGCCGGGACATCCGCCGCACGTCGAACGTGCCCATCATCATGCTGACCGCCCGCGGCAGCGACGTGGACCGGATCGTCGGGCTGGAGCTCGGCGCCGACGATTATCTGGCGAAGCCCTTCAACCCGCGCGAGCTGCTTGCCCGCATCCACGCCGTGCTTCGGCGGACGCGGCTGTCCGACCCCGCCGCAGTCAATGGCGGCACCTGCCTGACATTTTCCGGCTGGACACTCGACACCCGGCGGCGGGAGCTGACCAATCCGGAAGGCGCCATCGTCGATCTCTCCACCGGCGAATACGACCTGCTGCTGACCTTCCTTGAGCATCCCCAGCGCGTGCTGACGCGCGACCAGCTGATGGATGCCGCGAAGAACCGCATCGCCACCGGCTTCGACCGGGCGATCGACATCCAGGTGAGCCGGCTGCGCAGGAAGCTCGAATCCCACGGCGGGCCGGAGATGGTGAAGACCGTGCGCGGGACCGGCTATTTCTTCGTCCCGGAGGTGGCGCGCTCATGATCCGCGCCCTCGACAGCCTCGCCCTGCGAACGGCCGTGGTGGCGGTGGTGGGCATCGTCGTGGTCCATGTGCTGAGCCTGTGGACCTACGAACATGCCATGGAGCGCGAGCGCCATGCGGCACATGCCGTCCGCCTCGCGGACCAGATCGTGGCGCTGCGCAGGTCGCTCGCCGCGACGCCGCCGGACCAGCGCGAGGACGTCGCCCATGCGCTTTCCGGCGGCGCCATCGATGCCCATTGGGGCCGCGATGCCATGGCCGCGACGGGGCCCCACGCCGACGAGTCCGCCAAACGCCTCGCCGCCGAGGTGCGCGCGCTCGCACCGGACCTTGCGGCAGCGGACATTCTGGTTGGCGCCGGGCCCGATCCACACCTTAGCCTCGTGGCCGTGCGCCTGCCCGACGGGAGCTGGCTGAATGTGCGCCTGTTTGCCTCCGTTCCGCAGACCGCCGGGGGGCACGGCTCCCTGCTCTCCACCACGCTGATGGCGGCGGGGGTGCTGCTCCTGTCCCTCGCCATCGCCGCATGGCTCACACGGCCTTTGCGGGCCATGGCGCGCACCGTCGCGGCGCTGCCGCCGGATGCGGCGCGCATTCACCTGCCCGAGACGGGGCCGAAGGAGGTGCGGGAACTGGCCCACGCCTTCAACGGTATGCAGGCGCGCATCGCGGGACTGGTCGAGCGGCGCACCCAGGCTCTCGCGGCCGTCTCCCACGATCTACGCACGCCCATGACGCGCCTGCGCTTCCGCCTTGAGGATGTGAGCGACCCGACGCTGCGCGACGCCATCGCCGGGGATGTCGCGGAGATGGAACAGATGGTCGAGGCCACGCTCTCCTACCTGCGCGGCGAGGCGAGCGAGGAGCCCGTGCGTCCGCTCGATCTGGTGGCGCTGGTGGACACTATCGTGGACGACGCACGGGACCGGGGCCTGCGGGCCGATCTTTCGGCGCCGCCGCGCCTCGTCGTCGCGGGGCGGCTCGTCAGCCTGAAGCGGATGGTGGGCAATCTGGTGGAAAACGCGCTTGCCTATGGCGGCTCCGCGCAAGTGTCCGTCCAGGACGAGGAGACGGACGCCGTCCTGACGGTGCGGGACGAGGGACCGGGGATTCCAGAGGACCAGCTCGCGGCCGTGCTTGAGCCCTTCGTGCGGCTTGAGGCCTCGCGCAGCCGCGCCACCGGCGGCGTGGGCCTCGGCCTCACCATCGCCCACAGCGTGGCCGAGGCGCATGGGGGAACGCTGACCCTCGCCAACGCCACCGGCGGCGGCCTCATCGCCACTGTGCGCCTGCCCAAGGTCCAAGCTGAAACAAACTGATACAGAAGCGAAACGCGGCGTGACGCGCCGCGCGCTATCGCTCTCCCGTACCGGATTAGCCAGCGGACGGGTTGAGGCATGGGGCGCCATTTTTTGCGGAAAGCCGTCTTCGGCCTGTGCGGGCTTCTCGCCGGCGCGGCACTGTCCGGCCCCGCTTCGGCCCACGAAGGCCACGACCACGGTGCGCCCCCGCCGCCCCCGGTGACGACGCTCGCCCCCCGCGCTGAGGCGGCCTCGGCTGATTTCGAGCTGGTGGCGGTGCTGCGCGACGGCACCCTTACCATCCACCTCGACCGCTTCGCCGACAACGCCCCGGTGGAAGGCGCCACCATCGAGGTGGACACGCCCGAGGGCTCGCAAGCCGCGAAGCCCGCCGGGCCGGGTACCTATGCGCTGCCGGCTCCCTTCGCCGCCAGGCCGGGCGCGCACGACCTCGCCTTCACCGTTACGGCCGGCGACGCAGTGGACGTTCTTGCCGCCACCTTGACCATACCCGCCGCTCCAACATCGTCCGAGACGCAAGCCCCGGCGGTGCTGGCGCAGCTCGGCGGTCCGCGAACCGATCTCCTTGCGGGCATTCTGGCGGGCCTCCTCATCGGTTTCCTGGCCGGGGCGCTGGTCATGTCCCGGCGGCGGGCGGGCGCGCTCCTCGTCCTCGGATCGCTCGGCGTCGCTCTGATCGGCGTCCCTCAGGGTGCATGGGCGGCGGGCATGCAGCCACCCGCCAGAGATGCTGCCCAGCGCCTCCCCGACGGCTCGGTGATCGTGCCCAAGCCGACCCAGCGCATCCTCGGCGTGCGCACCCTGGTGACCGCTGCCGGCACCTTTGCCGGCACGGTGGAACTGCCTGGCCGCGTGGTGCCGGACGCCAATGCGAGCGGCCTCGTCCAGACCGCCGTGGGCGGACGCCTCGCGCCGCCGGAGGGTGGCTTCAAGCCGCTCGGCACGAAGGTCGCGGCCGGCGAGATCCTCGCTTATGTGCATCCGCCCATCGGCGCCTCCGATCTCAAGGACCTGGAGCAGCAGGGCTACGAGCTGGACCAGCAGATCGCCATCGTGAAACGGCGCTACGAGCGGCTCTCGGCCATCCCGAACGCCGTCACCCGCCGCGAGGTGGAGGAAGCGGAAATCGAGCTGAAGGGTCTTCAGACCCGCCGCGCCAGGCTGGAACGGGTGCAGCGCGAGCCGGAGGCCCTGCGCGCGCCGGTGTCCGGCGTCATCGCCACCGCCGATGCGGTTGCGGGGCAGATGGCGGACCCGAATACGGTGGTGTTCCGCATCGTCGATCCCGGCCGGCTGTGGGTGGAGGCGCTCGGCTTCTCGCCGGATGCCGGGCTGTCCGGTGCCACAGGACGCCTGCCCGACGGGCGGACCGTGGCGCTCGCCTTCGTGGGTGCGGGGATATCCGACCGGGCCCAGGCACTTCCCCTCCTGTTTTCTGTCGCCTCGAATACCGGGGAGCTGCGCCCCGGCCAGTTCCTGACAGTCTTCGCGGAGGCCGGCGCCCCGCGCACGGGCATCGCCATCCCTCGCTCGGCGGTGGTGCGCGGGGCGAACGGCCAGCCCATCGTCTATGAGCACGTCAGCGCCGAGCGCTTCATGCCGCGCGAGGTGAAGACGGCGCCCCTCGACGCGTCCCGCGTGCTGGTGCTGGCGGGTCTCGCGCCCGGACGCCGCATCGTGACCGATGGCGCCGAACTCCTCGACCAGATCCGCTGAGGCCGGCGATGTTCACGGTCCTCGTCACCCAGTCCCTGCGCAACCGATTGCTGGTGCTCGCGCTCGCGCTCGTGCTGGTGGTCTACGGCGCCTATGCGGTCACGCGGCTGCCGGTGGACGTGCTGCCGGACCTCAACCGGCCCACCGTCACCATCATGACGGAGGCGGAAGGCCTCGCCCCCGCCGAAGTGGAGCAACTCGTCACCTTCCCGTTGGAAACGGCCATGAACGGCCTGCCCGGCCTCGTCCGCCTGCGCTCGGTCTCAGGGGTGGGGCTCTCGGTCATCTATGTGGAATTCGACTTCGGCACCGACATCTTCCGTAACCGCCAGCAGATCGCGGAACGCCTCGCTCTGGTGCGGGACCGGCTCCCGGCGAACGTCGCCCCGCAGATGGGCCCCATCAGCTCCATCATGGGCCAGGTCCTGATGTTCGCCGTCACCAGCGACACCGCCACGCCCATGGCCGTGCGGGAGGCGGCGGACTTCGTCATCCGCCCGCGCCTGCTCGCCATTCCCGGCATCGCGCAGGTCATTCCCATGGGCGGGGAGGTGCGGCAGTTCCGCGTCGCGCCGGACGTTTCCGCCATGCGTGCCTACGGCATCACGCTCGATGTGCTGGAAAAGGCGCTCTCCCAGTTCGGCACCAATTCCGGCGGCGGCTTCGCCGATCAGGGCGGCCGGGAATTCCTCATCCGCAACATCGCCCGCACCCTCAGCCTCGACGACCTGAAAAACCTCGTCCTGCCGCGTCCCGCCGGCGGCAGCGTCTTCCTCCACCAGATCGCGCAGGTGGACTTCGCGGCGCGGCTGAAGCGCGGCGAAGCCGGCTATATGGGCGAGGCCGCCGTCATCTTCTCGGTGGAGAAGCAGCCGGAGGCGGACACCCTCGCCCTCACCGGTGCAGTGGAAGAGGCGGTGGCCGACCTCAACCGCACGCTGCCCGACGGCATCCGCATCTCACCGCCGGTGTTCCGGCAGGCGGACTTCATCGCCGCCTCCATCGGCAATGTGGAGAAGGTGCTGCTGGAAGCCATGGCGGTGGTGGCGGTGGTGCTGTTCCTGTTCCTTCTCAACTGGCGCACCACCGTCATCTCGCTCACCGCCATCCCGGTGTCGATCCTGGCCACCGCCATCGTGTTCCATGCGTTCGGCCTCTCCATCAACACCATGACGCTGGGCGGCCTCGCCATCGCCATCGGCGAACTGGTGGACGATGCGGTGGTGGACGTGGAGAACATCTTTCGGCGGCTGCGCGAGAATGCCGCCGCGGCGGCGCCCCGTCCCGTATTCGACGTGGTGGTGGCGGCGAGCCGGGAGGTGCGCTCCGGCATCGTCTACGCCACCCTCATCATCGTGCTGGTGTTCGTGCCCCTGTTCGCCCTGCCGGGCATCGAGGGGCGGCTGTTCGCGCCGCTGGGGCAGGCCTATATCGTCTCCATCCTCGCGAGCCTTCTGACCTCCATCACGCTCACGCCGGTGCTCGCCTTCTACCTGCTGCCCGCCCTCAGCAGCCATGCGGACAGGGACGGCGCGCTGGTGCGGATGCTGAAAGGTGGCTACGCGGCGTTGCTCTCCACCGCCTTCCGCCACCAACGCTTGGTGATGGCGGGAACCGCCCTCCTGTTCGTCGCCGCGCTGGCCGCCACCGCGGGCCTGCCGCGCGCCTTTCTGCCGCCATTCAACGAAGGCTCGCTCACCATTTCCATGTCGTTCCGGCCCGGCCTTTCGCTGGCCGAGAGCCACCGCATGGGCCTGCTGGCCGAGAAGCTCATCCTGGAGGTGCCGGAGGTGAAGGCCGTTGGCCGGCGCACCGGGAGGGCGGAGCTGGACGAACATGCGGAGGGCGTGCATGCCTCCGAGATCGAGGTGGACCTTTCCCCCTCCGATCGCAGCCGGGCCGAGATCACCGCCGATATCCGCGACCGCCTCGCCGTCCTGCCGGCGTCCTTCAACCTGGGCCAGCCTATCTCCCACCGGCTGGACCACATGCTCTCCGGCGTGCGGGCCGAGATCGCCCTGAAGCTGTTCGGCGACGACATCGACACCCTGCGCGCCACGGCTGAAAGCCTGCGCCAGCGCCTCGCCGCCATTCCCGGCCTCGTCGACCTGCAGGTGGAGCGGCAGGTGCGGGTGCCGGAGGTGACGGTGCGCGTGGATTACGGCCGCGCCGCCCTCCACGGCCTTCAGCCCGCCCAGGTGACCGACGCGCTGGCGCGGCTCTCCAACGGGCGCGTGGTCTCGACCCTCGTGGACGGCAACCGGCGCTTCGACCTGATCGTCCGTCTGCCGGATGCAACGCGCAGTGCCGAGGGGCTGGCCCGCCTCCTTATCGAGACGCCATCCGGTTGGGTGCCCCTTTCCGAAGTGGCGGACGTGAAGGAGACGGACGGCCCGAACCAGATCCTGCGCGAGGGCGGGCGCCGGCGCATCGTCGTGCTCGCCAACACCTCCGGCGGGCGCGACACGGCGGCCATCATCGCCGACATGCGCGGCGTGATCGCTGCGACGGCGCTGCCGGCCGGCATGTCCACGAGCCTGGAGGGGACCTTCGCGGCGCAGGAGGAGTCCATGCGCATCATCGGCGCGCTCGCGGCGGTGTCGCTGCTCCTGGTCTTCGCCCTCCTCTACAGCCGCTACCGCTCGGCACTGTTCGCGCTGGTCATCATGGGCAGCGTGCCGCTCGCCCTCATCGGCGCGGTGGTGGCCCTGTGGCTGGCCGGGCAGCCACTCTCGGTGGCGAGCATGATCGGCTTCGTCACGCTCACCGGCATCGCCGCGCGCAACGGCATCCTGAAGATCAGCCACATCATCAACCTCGCCATCGCCGAAGGCCTGCCGTTCGGCCCGGCCCTCGTGGCGCGCGGGAGCCTGGAGCGGCTGACCCCGGTGCTGATGACGGCCGCCTCCGCCGGCATCGCCTTGTTGCCGCTCATGAGCGGGGCCGAAGTGCCGGGCAAGGAGATCCTCCACCCGGTGGCCGTCACCATTTTCGGCGGCCTCGTCAGCGCCACGCTGCTCGATGCCGTGCTCACCCCCGTCCTCGTCCTTGCTTACGGCCGCCGCCCCCTCGAGCGGCTCGTGGCGTCGGCGGGCGAAACCGGCCCCACCCCAGCCGCCGCCCGCGCGGATGCCTTTTGATCGGAGCCCGACATGATCTTCCGCCCTCTTGCGCCAGCCCTTCTCGTCCTCCCCCTGCTCGCGACGCCGCTCCTCGCCCACGAGCCCAGCACCGGCCCCAACGGCGGCGTGCGCGTGGATGCCGGGCATTATCACGCCGAACTGGTGGCCGATGGGACACCTGCCGTCTCGCTCTATCTCAGCGACGGCTCCGACAAGCCGGTTCCGGCCGACGGTTTCAAGGCCAATGCCATCCTGGTGGTGGACGGCAAGGCCCAGCGCTTCTCCCTGACGCCCGTCGGCGGCAGCCGGCTGGCCGGGACTGCCCCGGTCGCCGTGCCCAAGGGTGTGAAGGGCGCCGTCCAGCTCACCGCACCGGATGGCGCCACGGCCCAGGCGAAATACTGAACTCAATCCCTGCCTCGCCTCGTCTCCCGGCGACGCACCCAGGAAGCCGACCATGACCGAACCTAAGCACCTGTCCTCCGTGTCCCGCCGCACCGTCCTCGCGGGTGGCGCCGCTGCCGGCGCGCTCGCCCTCTCCGGCGGATGGAGTCGCGTCCTCGCCGCCCCGCTCATCACCGTGGAGAGCCTCACAATCGACGTGAACGGCAAGGCGGCCAAGGTCTTCGCCGTCAAGGGCCCGACCGGCGAAGGCATCTTCGCGAAGGCGGGCGAGCGCCTCGCCGGCGCGGTGCTCAATGCCTCGCAGGCACCGGCGGTGATGCACTGGCACGGTCAGATCTTCGCCCCGACGGACCAGGATCGCGCCCGCCCCGACGGCGGCGAACTCGCGCCCGGCGGGACGGACCAAGTGGACTTTCTGCTCACGCCCGGCACCCACTGGATGCATTCCCATACGCTGAACGAGCAGCAATTGCTCGCCGCCCCCCTCGTCACCCGCGAGGCGGATGCGGGCGAGGCGCAGGACGTGGTGGTGATGCTGCACGATTTCTCATTCCGCAGCCCGGAGGAGATCCTTGCCAGCCTCGGCGGAGCGAACGCCCATGGCGGCCACGGGGCTCACGGAGCGCCCCAGCCCACGCCGGGCATGGCAGGGATGGCGATGCCGGGAATGACCCATGCCGGCCACGGCATGGGCGCGATGGATGGCGTGGGCGGCGGGATGATGGCGACGGGCCAGAACGCCGGCCACATGGGTCACGGAATGGGCGCGGGAATGGGTGGCGGCATGATGGCCCACGCCAACGACGTCGACTATGACGCCTTCCTCGCCAACCGCCGCACCCTTGCCGATCCCGAGGTGGTGAAGGTGGAGACGGGCGGAAAGGTGCGGCTGCGCATCATCAACGGCGGCACCGCCACGGCCTTCTTCATCAGCGTGCCCGGCCTGAAGCCGCGCTGCGTCGCGGTGGACGGCTCTCCCTGCGTCCCCGTCGAGGCGGAGGCCTTTCCGTTGGCCCAGGGGCAGCGCATCGACCTGCTCGTGGATATTCCGGCGGGCGGAGGAGCCTTCCCCGTACTGGCGCAGGTAGAGGCCTCACCCCGGCGGACCGGCTTGGTCCTGGCCACGGCCGGGGCTTCTGTCGCGCGCGTTGCCGAGACCGCGGACCGCCCGCAGGTCCTGCTCGACCTCGCGTTCGAAGGGCGCCTTTCCGCCGGGAAGCCGATTGCGCAGCGCAAGGCGGACAAGGTCTTCCCCATCATGCTCGGCGAGGAGGCGGGCTATCGCTGGACCATCAACGGCCGCACCTATGGTGAGGCAAGCCCCTTCGCCGTCAGCCCTGGCGAGCGGGTGGAGATGACCTTCATGAACCCCACCACCATGAGCCATCCCATGCACCTGCACGGCCACCATTTCCAGGTGGTGGGCATCGGCGGGCGCCGGATCGCAGGCGCGGTGCGCGACACGGTGATGGTGCCGCCGCACATGCCCGTCACCATTGCCTTCGACGCGGGGCCGAAGGGCGAATGGTTCCTGCACTGCCACCACCTCTACCACATGGCCACGGGCATGATGGCGGTGGTGAAGATAGCTTGATCCCGCAGAGGAGAGACCGTCATGTACTACGATCAAATGATGGGCGGCGGCATGTGGGGGATGTGGCTCTTCGGCGTCCTCGTCCTGGCGCTGGTCGTGCTCGGCATCGCGGCGTTCATCAAGTATCTCGGGCGCTGACGGCGGAGCACCGCCCGGACAGGATGAGGCTTGCGCAATGAAGACCGGCATCGCCTTCGGCCTGCTCTCCGCCGGACTGTTCGGCGCGAGCACGCCGCTCGCCAAGCAACTCCTGGGCGCCGTCGATCCCTGGATGATGGCCGGGCTGCTTTATCTCGGGGCCGGCGCTGGCCTCGCCGCCGCCCATCTCTTCCGGGTGGCGCTCCGGCTTCCCGCCGTGGAGGCGCCGCTGCGACGGGCGGACATGCCATGGCTCGCGCTGGTGATCCTCGCCGGCGGCGTCCTCGGCCCGCTGCTGCTCATGTTCGGGCTTGCCCGGACCGACGCTACGAGCGCTTCCCTTCTGCTCAATCTGGAAGGTGTGGCGACCATGGCCATCGCCTGGATCGCCTTCCGGGAGAATGTAGACAGGCGTCTCCTATTCGGGGCATTTGCCATCCTGCTCGGCGCGATGGTTCTGTCCTGGCAGGGGCGGGCGACGGTCGATCTCGGCGCCGTACTGATCGCGGCCGCGTGCCTGTGCTGGGGTCTCGACAACAATCTGACCCGTAAGCTGTCGTCTGCCGATCCCGTGCAGATCGCCATGCTGAAGGGCCTGATCGCCGGAACCATCAACCTGCTCATTGCCCTTGGCCACGGCGCGGCATTCCCGTCAGCGGGGGACGTGACCGCAGCCGCAGTGGTGGGCTTCTTCGGCTACGGCGTCAGCCTCGCCTTGTTCGTGCTCGCGCTGCGCCATCTCGGCACGGCGCGGACCGGCGCCTATTTCTCGCTGGCGCCGTTCGTGGGGGCTATTCTGGCCATCGTCTTGCTCGGCGAGGCCTTCACGCTCCAACTCTTGATCGCGGGCCTCCTCATGGGGCTTGGCCTGTGGCTGCACCTCTCCGAGCGGCACGACCACGAGCATACGCACGAAGGGTTGGAGCACGAGCACAGCCACCGTCACGACGCGCACCACCAGCACGACCATCATCCCGGCGCACCGGCCGGCGAGCCGCACGCCCACTGGCACCGGCATGCGCCCATGGTGCATCGGCACCCGCACTACCCGGACATCCACCACCGCCACGGGCACGCTCCCCGTGGATGACGCGCGACACACCTGAAAATTCTTGCGGATCGACGGTTTGTCTTGCGGGTTTCATGTGGAATGCCCGCAATGGTGACGACGGTGACACTTCTCGCGAATCCGATCCCGCCGCCCGTGATTTAGTCCTTGCCATCCGGACGCACCAGCTCTTCGTGGCTTTCGCCCAGCGCCTGGGCCAGCTCGTAAAGGGTGATGACGGTGGGGTTGCGCCGACCGCGTTCCAGACCGCTGATGAATTGCTGGCTGAAGCCGGAGCGCGCCTCGACATCCTCCTGCGTCGGGCCTTTCTCCTGACGCAGGCGCGCGAAGTTCCGGCCGACCAGCTTGCGCATATCCATGCGCAGACGGATCGCAATTTATACACTTTGAACTTATCAACCTAGCGGGTTAGCGGGCGGCAATGCCGATGCCAATCGATCATCGAGCGGCACCGGGAATGCTCCGAGCTCGCGGGCTCGCTTCACCATCCGCCGTGGTCTAGAGGGGACGAAAGCTGCGCCAGGCATGGAAACGGAGGGACATGACCGACGCGTTTGCAGACACCGTCCCAATCGCTCCCGAGCTCACCGACTACGACCGGGCGCACATCAAGCTCTACGCGCGCCTGCTCGATGCAACGGCGGATGGCGCCGGCTGGGAGGAGGTCGTCTCGGTGCTGTTCGGCATCGAGGTGGCGCATGAGCCCGAACGCGCCCGTCATGTCCATGACAGCCATTTGGCGCGGACCCGATGGGCTTGGCGAGTTGATGGGCCGGGCTCGGACCTCGGCCGGCCGCAAGTCCGCCCATAGAGGGATAGTCGAGGCGCTCGAAGGCAGCAATGCGCTGGTGCCGTACCTCAAACTGGTCGACCTGACCCTCTCCGTCCGAGGCGACTTCACCGCTAAAGGCTGGGAGGACGACACTCTGCCTCACGTCTCTGAAGTCGTGGATCACTTCGCCGACGGCGAGGAGATCGGCGATCTGGCCGTCGCGTTTCTGACATGGCCGGAAGAAGTCGAGCTGATCGCCGCCGACGTCGCCTATGCGCCTCGCACCGACAATGTCTTTAGCTTCCCGCAAGCTGAACCGAAGGTTCACATCCGACTCGGCTCGATCCATTCGGTCAAAGGCGAGACCACGCCGCGACGCTGGTGTTCGATACCTTCTTTCACGCGCACCACCTCGATGAGCTGAAGCCGTTGCTGCTCGGATCCCGGGTCGGGCGGCTTCAAGAACAAGAAGAAGGGACGCCGCTGCTGGAGGGTCCCCGTCTCCTCGGCAGGCTGAAGCTGCACTACGTCGCCATGACCCGGCCCTCGCATCTCCTATGCGTGGCGATGCGGAAAGACGCTTTCGTGTTGGAAGAGCTCGCAGTCCTCCAGGCCATGGGGTGGGCTATTATCGACTGTTGCACCGCGTATGCGGGTTCAACACCAGACCTTCCCAACGTCGCCGGCGGGTCAGCAACGGACAAACAGCGTTTGCGACCACAGGAGGAGACGCGATGATTCGCGGCCCTCTGGGAGCAGCAAGCGGAGATTCCTGACCCCTTCGATCTGCAGTGCAGGAATCGCTGCGGCCCGATCAATCGTCATCGTCCCGGTCGGGAACCCGCTCAAGACGTGCGGGGTCGAACTTCGCCTTCAGGCGCGCGCCCTGCGCGTTGGTGGCGCGGACCTTGTAGCAGCCGTCGTCGGAACGGATGGAGAGCACCGTCCAGCCCTCCGCCTCCAGCTTCTTCTGCAGTGCCTCGCGCGGCTGCCACTCGGCCAGCGGCACGTTGCAGTCACGGTCAGCCGCAGCCGGCGTCGCGGCCAGAGCGAGGCAGGCCGCAGCGAGCCACAATGCGTACCCTGGGCATCTCACCGCGCATCCTCCTTTCGCCCCGCCCCCATGAGACGCACGCCAAGCTGACAACCAGCTGAACGCAGCGGTAGATTCCCTCGCCCCTTCCGCCTCCGGCCACGCTAGATTGGCACGCAGCGCGCCGAGGTGACAGATGCGTATCCTCCTCATCGAAGACGATCCCGTCCTGGGCATGGCCGTGCGCGACCAGATCCTCGCGGACGGGCACGGCGCCGACTGGGTGACGCGCCTCGCCGATGCCGCCGATGCCGTCCATGCCGCCGCCTTCGACCTGATCCTCCTCGATTTGATGCTGCCCGACGGGCGCGGCTCCGATTTCCTCAGGAAGCTGCGCAGCGCCGGCAACGCGACGCCGGTCATGGTGCTCACCGCGCGCGACCAGATCTCCGACCGCATCGCCGCCCTGGACGTTGGGGCCGACGATTATCTGGTGAAGCCGTTCGACCTGTTCGAGCTGTCCGCGCGTATCCGCGCGGTAGGCCGGCGCTATGCCGGCAATCCCAACCCGCTGGTCACGCTCGGCGACATCGAGGTGGACCTTGCCGCCCGCTCGGTGCGGCGCGCCGGGCAAACGATTGCCCTAACGGCGCGGGAATGGGCGCTGTTCGACGCCTTCGTGCAGCGGCCGCACCAGCTCATGTCGAAGCCGCAGCTGGAGGAGCGGCTCTATTCCTTCGATGCGGAAGTGGAGAGCAATACCATCGAGGTCTATGTGGGCCGCCTGCGCAAGAAGCTGGGGGCCGACGTGATCGAGACCGTGCGCGGCATGGGCTATCGCCTCGGCACGCCGGGAGGCGGCGCATGAGCGGACGCTGGAGCCTGCGCCGGCGCCTCGGCCTGTGGCTCGCCGCGTCGGTGGCGACGCTATGGCTTGCCGCGGCCACCGTGGCGGGGCTGGTTCTGCGGCACGAGATCGACGAGGTGTTCGACAGCGCCCTCCAGGAGGTGGCCCAGCGGGTGCTGCCGCTCGCCTATTCCGAACTGCTGGCCCGCGAGGACGGCGCCAGCGCCCAGCACATGCCGCCCGTGGGCCCGCATCGGGAATACATCACCTATATGGTGCGCGATGGCGAAGGCCGCGTGCTGCTCCAGTCCAGCGACGCGGAGCAGATGGCGATTCCCGCCGGCCTCGCCCCCGGCTTTCACACTACCGCCCGCCTGCGCACCTACACGGAAGCGGCGGTGCGGGGCACCATCATCGTCACCACGGCCGAGGAACTGGACCATCGCGCCGCCGCGGTGCGGCGGGCGGGGATGGCGCTGATCTGGCCGCTCGTGGCGCTGGTGCCCATCGCCCTCGCAGGGGTCTGGCTCACCCTTCGCCTCACCCTCAGGCCGGTGCTCGCCTTCCGCCAGGCCATCGCGGAACGCGGGCGGGGCAACCTTGCGCCGGTGCCCGAACAGGGACTGCCCGAGGAGATGGCGCCCGTCGCTGGCGCGGTGAATGCGCTCATGGACCGGCTGCGCGGTGCGCTGGAGGCGGAGCGCGGCTTTGCCGCCAACAGCGCCCATGAGCTGCGCACCCCCATCGCCGCGGCCCTGGCGCAAACCCAACGCCTCATGGCCGAGCTGCCCGAAGGACCGGCGCAGGAGCGGGCACGCACCATTGCGGGGGCGCTGCGCCGCCTCTCGCGCCTGTCCGAGAAGCTGTTGCAGCTCGCCAAGGCAGAAGGCGCCGGCCTCCTCGCCGAGGCGCCGGCCCCGCTCGCCCCGGTGCTGCGCCATGTCATTGACGACCTCGACCGCCAGAGCGCGCGGGCCGGCGACATTGCCTTGACCATCGCGGCGGACGGTGGCCCCGTTAGCGACCTTGACCCCGACGCCTTCGCCGTGCTCGCGCGCAACCTCATCGAGAATGCGCTGAAGCACGGAACGCCCGACACGCCCGTCCATGTCCGCCTGGATGCGGACCGGCTCGAAATCTCCAACCACGGCGCCGCCGTGCCCGCCGAACGGCTCGCCATGCTGTTGCGCCCGTTTGAGCGCGGGCCGACCGGGGCGGACGGCTCCGGCCTCGGCCTCGCCATCGCCGCCGCCATCTGCCGCGGCGCGGGGCTCACTTTGGAGATTGCCTCGCCGATCCCGGGCGCGGCGGACGGCTTCAGCGCCATCGTGCGCTTTCCAAAGGCATTCCGATCCTGACGGGAAGCTGAACGCGAACCCGCGTCCGCTTCAGGGAGCTGTCAGGTTCAGGCGCGAGGGTGCCGGCGTCATCGCTTGCCTGATGACGTGCCGGGAGGCTCCCATGAAGACGCGCACCCTGATCGGAACGGCCCTTCTCCTGTCCACCGCGGGCCTCGGCGTCGCGCTTGCGGCCACGCAGGTGGATCACCTCGACCAGACCTTCCTCGGCCGGGATGAAGCGACGCGCGCCGACACCCCGCCCCTCCAGCTCGCGGACAGCGACCGCCAGCGCGAACAGGGGGATCGCCATAGCGACCGCCACGACGACGACGACGATGATGATGACGACGACGATGACGACCGTGCCGGCGGGCGGCCCGGCGCGGTTCCGCAGAATGGCCCGGCCGATCCCGCTGCCCCGATCCCGGACAACGGCCTGTTCCAGGGCAAGGCCCGGCCCAAGGTCGAGGTGCAGTGACCTCCGGCCGAACGTCCCGCTCTTTCAAAGGAATAGTCAGATGAAGCTCGTTCTTCCCGCCGTGGCGGCCACCACCACCCTGCTTTCGCCCGTCCTCGCCGAGGCGCGGCAGGTCACATTCGAGACCACGCTGAAAAACTACGGCGGCAACGGCGCCTATGTGGTGCTCTACGTCACCGATGCTTCCGGCGCCTACAAGGGCACGCTGTGGATGGCGGGTGGCAAGGCGAAATACTATCGCCATTTGTCCGACTGGCAGCGCGCCTCCGGTGGACGGGCCACCGAGATCGACGGCATCACCGGCGCCAGCGTCGGCTCCGGCAAGACGCTGAAGATCACCCTCGATCTCGCCGACGCCATGATTGATGCCGGTTACAAGGTCCATGTGGACACGGCGGTCGAGGACGGCATGGACAATCCCTCCGAGGTGGTGGCGCCGCTCGCCGCAAGCGCGTCCGGCAAGCCCGTCGCCGGCAAGGGCTATGTAAAATCCTTCACCGTCACCTTCTGAAACCTCCGGACACCCCCATGCTTCGCCGCCTCCATGGCCTGCCCGGCATCGTGCTGGCGCTCGCCCTCACCGTGACCGCCCTCACTGGAGCCGTTCTGTCCGTACAGCCGGCGCTTGACCGCCTTGTCGCACCAGCGATCTCGGCTGAGGTGAGCGTCGCGGACCTCGCCGCGCTGGTCGCGGCCCGCCATCCCGGCGTCAGCGCCATCCGGCTGCGGGCGGACGGCAGCCTCACCGCGGCCTTCGACGATGGCGACACGCGCGGCGTGGAGCGCATCGACCCCGCCACCGGCGCGGGGCTCGGACCTTACGCGGTGTCCGAAACGACCCGCTTCCTCACCAATCTCCACCGCTCCTTCCTCGCGGGCGATGCGGGCCGCGTGGCGGCGGCCATCGGCGCGCTGGCCATGCTGGGCCTGAGCGTCTCCGGCCTCGCTCTGCTCGCCCGCCGCCTGGGCGGCGCGGGCGCTCTGCTGCGGCCCATCCGCGGCACCCCGGCGCAACGCTGGCACGGCGAACTCGGTCGCCTCGCCGCCGTGGGCCTCCTGCTGTCGTCGCTCACCGGCCTGTGGATGTCCGCCGGCACCTTCGGCCTCATACCCGAGGCGCAGGGCACCAGCCCCGCCGTCATCGCGAGCGGTGGCGCGCCGGCTCCGGTGGGCACGCTTGCCGGGCTGAAGGCCGTGACGCTTCAGGACCTGCGCGCGCTCTCCTTCCCCGATCCCGCCGACCCGACCGATGTCTTCACCCTCGTCACCGCCGACGGCGAGAGGGTTATCGATGCCGCCACAGGCGCCACGCTTGCCCTCACCCCGGCGACGGCGCTGGAGCGGGTCAATGACCTTATCAGCATGCTGCATACCGGGCGTGGCGCCTGGGTGCTCGGGCTCTTGCTGGGCCTGGCCTCGGCGGCGGTTCCGGTGCTTGGGGTGACCGGCCTCATCCTGTGGCTGCGCCGGCGTACGGCGCGGCCACGGATCACCCCCAACGTGCCGGCGCGGATGGCCGACACGGTGATCCTGGTGGGGAGCGAAGGCAATTCCAGCTGGGGTTTTGCGGGCACGCTGCACGCGGCCCTCACCGCTGCCGGGCACAAGGTCCACACCGCCGCAATGAACGACGTGACCGCGACCCATCTCGCCGCCCCGCGCCTGCTGATCCTCGCCGCCACCTATGGCGAGGGTGCCGCACCTCAATCGGCCAAGCACTTCCTCCCCCGCCTCGCGCGCCTGCAGGGAAGGCCGGCGGTGGCGGTGCTGGGCTTCGGCGATCGTAGCTTCCCGCATTTCTGCCGGTTCGCCCGCGAGGTCGCCGATGCGCTCGACGCGCGGGGGTGCCCGCAGCTTCTGCCCATGAAACGGGTGGACCGTCGCTCGGCGCAGGAATTCGCCCAGTGGGGCCACGATCTCGGGGACGTGCTGGGGCACGACCTCGTGCTCACCCATGTGGCCGAGCCGCCGAAGACAGCGCCCCTCGTGCTCGCCGGGCGGGAGCTTTACGGTGAGGCGGTGGGCGCGCCGGTGGCGATCCTGCGCTTTCAGGCGCCGTCTGATCCCCGCACCGGCGCGCCCGGCCGGCTGCCGGCGTTCGAGGCCGGCGACCTCGTGGGCATCGTGCCGCCGGGGGATGGGATGCCGCGCTTCTATTCGCTCGCCTCCTCCACCCACGACGGCGTGCTGGAGATCTGCGTGCGGCTGCGCGAGGGCGGCCTGTGCTCCACCTTCCTGCACGGGCTCGCGCCCGGCGCCACCATCGACGCCTTCATCCGCGAGAATCCGACCTTCCGTCCGGCGAAGGGGCGGGCGCCGCTCATCCTCATCGGCGCGGGGGCCGGAATCGGGCCGCTCGCCGGCTTCGTGCGGGCCAATGCGGCGGGCCGGCCGGTGCACCTCTACTGGGGCGGGCGGAGCGCCGCCTCCGACTTCCTTTATGAGCACGAGCTGGCACAGCATCTGGCCGAGCGGCGCCTGACGACGCTGCGCACCGCCTTCTCGCGCGATCCCGACGGCAGCGCCTATGTGCAGGACCGCATCGCCGCCGATGCCCCGCGCCTGCGCGAGCTGGTGAGGCAAGGCGCACAGATCCTGGTCTGCGGCGGCCGCGACATGGCCGAGGCCGTGACCCGCGCGCTGGAGCCGGTGGTGCGCCCGCTGGGCCTCGACCTTCCCACCCTCAAGTCGAGCGGACGCTATGTCGAAGATGTCTATTGATCCGGCGTCGGGGGCGAAGGCGCTCCGGCGCCATGCCCTGAGCGGTCCCGCCATGGGGGCGCGCTGGTCGGCCGTCTTCTTTGCAGGCAGCGACGTGCACGAAGCGTCGTTGACCCGCCGGCTTCAGGGCGCCGTCGACCGGGTGGAGCAGCAGATGTCCACCTTCCGGCCCGATTCCGATCTGGAACGGCTGAACGCCGCGGCCATCGGGGCGTGGATCGATATTCCCCGCGCGCTGATGCACGTCCTCGCCACCGCCCTTGAGATCGGCCGCCTGTCGGGCGGCGCCTTCGACATCGGCGTCGGCGATCTGGTCAAGGCGTGGGGCTTCGGCGCGGCACGCGAGCCCGATGGCGGGCGCATCGCCGCCCTCGCCGGCCGCCCGTCCTTCGAGCCGCCGAAGACCCTGCAACTCGATCCGGCCGGCTGCCGCGCCCGCCGGCTGGCGCCCCTGCGGCTCGACCTTGCCGGCATCGCCAAGGGCTTCGGCGTGGACGAACTGGCCCGCGAGATGCGCGAGGCCGGGCTTTCCTCCTGGCTGGTGGGCATCGACGGCGAGATGCGCGCCGAAGGCCTGAAGCTGGATGGACGGCCGTGGACGGTCGCCCATGAGCGGCCGTCTGAGGGCACGCGGGACATCCTCGGGGTGCTGGAACTCTCCGGCGCCGCCGTCGCCACCTCGGGGAATTATCGCCGCCGGGTGGAGGTTGCGGGCCGCATCCTCTCCCATACGATGGACCCGTCCCGGGGCGCGCCGCTGGACAATGATCTTTCCGCCGTCACCGTGCTCGGCGAGACTTGCATGGCCGCGGATGCCTGGGCGACCGCGCTGCTGGTGCGCGGGGCGAGCGAGGGGCCGGCCCTCGCTCGCTGCCTGGGCCTCGCGGCGCTATTCGTGCGTGCGGACGGTGCGGTTGAGGCGACGTGGCCTCCGGCTCCGCCGCCCGGCGTGACGAGAGAGCCAATCGGCTGTTCCGAGACGGCGTGACCGACCAGCGTCCCGATGGCCGCGGTCGCGGCCATGGCGATCGCGCCCCAGAAGGTGACGCGGATGGTCGGCTTCCAGATGTCCGCGCCACCCGCCCGCGCCCAGTGCGCCCAGTGCGCCGAGGGCCGCCAGGCAGACAAGCGACTGAAGCCTACCGGGCGGCCCTCGCTGCCACGGGCATCACCCCATCCATGAGCCGAATGGGGGACTGCTGGGACACTGCGTCCATGGAGAGCTTCTTCCCCCCGGAGAACCGAGCGGATCCATCATCGCATCTATGCCACCAGGGCAGAGGCACGACGAGACCTGGCCAGATACATAGAGGGCTCTACAATCCGCCGCTTGCACTTAGCTCTGGGCTATATCAGCCCCGCCGAGATGGAACGCAGCTGCCTGACCCCGTCCCTTTTGCCACCATCTGCCTGATGAGCGGCCCAGCAAACGCTGCAGGTTTCGAGGTGAAAATTGGCATTCTCACCGACATGAGCAGCGTATTTGCGGACCTCGTCGGTCCTGGGTCGGTGCTTGCCGCGCAGATGGCCATCGATGATTTCATCGCAACTGAGCAGCCTGACTTCAAGATCACGCTGGTCAGCGCTGATCACCAGAGCAAGGCCGATGTCGCGACGGCGACCGCCCGGCGCTGGATGGAATGGGAAGGCGTCGACATGGTGACGGACATTGCCGGCGCCTCTGTCTCGCTCGCCGTCTCGAAGCTGGCACCGGCAATGAACAAGTTGGTCATCGCCACGGCATCCGGTCAAAACAGCCTGTCTCAAGAGAATTGCCAGGTTAACCTGATCCAGTGGACCTATAATACATACGCGACATCCCGAATTACCGCCGATACCGTGACACGGCAGGGACATAAATCATGGTATTTCGTCACGGCGGACTATGCGGGTGGTCGCTCGGTGCGGGATGATGCCAAGATCGGCATCGTCGACGCGGGAGGCAAGCTGCTCAGCGATTCGCTGCATCCCTTCGGAACCAACGATTTTTCATCCTTTTTGCTGAAGGCGCAGGGCTCAGGCGCCGACGTCATCGCATTCGCCAGCGCCGGAGCGGACACGGTCAACTCAATCAAGCAGGCCGTCGAATTCGGGCTCAACACGTCAATGGTAATGGTGGGCGCTCTTGCATTCATCGGCGACATCAACGCCCTGGGCCTTCAGACCGCCCGGGGCATGTATCTGACGAATGCTTTCTACTGGGATCGCACCGACGCAACGCGCGCATGGTCCAAGCGCTTCTTCGACAAGCGTAAAATGATGCCGACCATGGCGCATGCGGGTCTCTACTCCGCGGTCCGCCACTATCTGCGCGGTCAGGGCCGCTGACACTGACGACACCGCGGCGGTGCTCGCCAAGATGCGGGAGCTGCCAGTCCACGACATGTTCGCCGAAAACGGCAAGCTGCGCGAAGATGGCATGATGACACACGACATGTATGTTTGGCAGGTGAAGTCGCCAGCCGAGTCCAAGTATCCTTGGGATTATTTGAAACTCGTCAAGGTCGTTCCTGGCAACGCGGCCTTCCGTCCGCTTTCGGAAAGCAAATGTCCGCTCGTCGCGAGATAGGTCCGTGTCCGGGGTGAAGGGAACCCCCTCCACTGGAGGGCAACAGCTCCCGTGGCGAGCTTGATGCAGCCGCGCGGCTCCGGCCCGCGGCCGAACCACCTCGCCAGGACAACCGGCAAATGCCTTCTTTCATTGCCTCGGACCGGGAATGGTCCAGAGCTTTCGGCAGAGCTTCTATCTATCTATACTTTTCCGGAATTTTCAGAGCAGCGCCGGGAGCGGGTATGCGCTTGGACGTCAGCGAAGCTTCGAGCTGCAGCTTGGTGGCGGAGATATGGCGTCGCATGAGGGCCTCCGCGGCATCCGGCTTGCGCTGGGCAATGGCCTCGAGGATTTCCCGGTGCTCGTTGAGCGCGCGGCGACGCTGCTCCACGTCGCCGGACACCCGCTTCAGGCCAACGCGCATCTGCCCCTCCAGCGTCTGGAGCAGGTCATAGAGACGCCGGTTTCCGGCCTGCCTCCCGATCAGTTCGTGGAACTGGGCATTGGAGCTGAAATAGGCGTCCGCGTCGTTCTGCTCGACGCTTTCCGCCTGCTGGTCCAGAATCTGACGGAGGAGCGCGACATGCGCGTCGTCGATGCGCTCGGCGCACAGGCGGGCGGACAGGGCCTCCGCGAACTCCCGCACCTGGTGGATCTCCAGGAGTTCGCTCGCCTCGATGGTCACCACCACCACGCCCTTGCGAGGCTGCTCCACCGCAAGGCCGTTGGCGACAAGGTTGAGGACCGCCTCGCGCACCGGGCTGCGGGAGACATCCAATTGGCGGGAAAGCTCGGGCACGCTCAATTGCTGCCCAGGCTTCAACGCTCCCTCGAATATGGCTTCCTTCAATGTTTCACTGACAGCATCCACCAGCCGCACAGCCGGCCTCAGTTTCGGCAGCTTGCCCATTCTTGTCCCCGGGTCCCTGGTCGGTTCAATTCAATCATCAGAAGCGAAATGTCACTTCGCCGATGCCGCTCACTGCGGTGCGCAGGAAGCCGGTCTGCTTCATGAAGGCAGCAAGCGCCTCGATTCCCGCCGTGCTGTCGGTGAAGTCAGTGTCGGGATCCTGCAATAACCTCGCGGCCTCCTCCGGTGTCATCCGCCCGCCGAAATCCCCGGCGATAAGACGCCCCGCCGCTCCTGGGTCCTTGCGTGCCAGCTCGATGGACTGGGCGATGGCACCTTGGAGCGCCTTTACCACGTCCGGCCGCGCCTCACCGAACTTTTCGGTGGCGAAGGAGATGGCGAAGGGCAAGTCCCCGAACGCCGTCTTGCTGTCGGCGATCTTACGCGCGCCCCGCGCGACCGCCTGAGACTGGAAGGGGGGCGACGACACATAACCGGCAATCTGGTTGGTGATAATCGCCTGGAGCGCGTCTGGATGCGGCATGGCCAGCATGTTGGCATCAAGCGCACGGGCATTGCCGAACGCCTGCTCCGCCAGCTTGCGCAGCACGAAGGCCTGGTTGGTGTCGGGCGCCGGCACGGCGATCTTCTGCTCGGGCTTGAAGTCCTTCACCGAGGTGATGGCCGGGTCGTTGGTGACGAGCCATAGATTGGTGCGGTTCAGCACCGACACTGCTTTCACCTTGAATCCCCGGTCGCGGCCGATCAGGAAAGGGGCGACCGAGCCCGCTCCCACCTGCACGTCGCCCGCCAGCATGGCCTCGCGGATGGCGGCCGAGGAGGAGATGGTCTTCCATTCCACCTCTACATTGCCTGTCGCAGCTTCCAGGAGCCGGCGGTTCTTGGCAATCAGCAGTGGAGCGTAGGACAGACCCGGCAGCATGGCGATGGTCACCTTCGCCGCCTGTGCCCGGACGAGAGCGGGTGCGCATAGGAGGCCGGCGGCACCGAGAAAGAGCGATCGACGCGAAATCATGGGCTTGCTCCCTTATTTGGCGGTCTCTGTGGAAGATTGTTGCTTCATGCCCCAGCGCACGATGGTGCGGCGCTCGACAGCGGCGAGCGCGATCTCCAGGACGATGCCGATGAGCGCCACCGATATGATCCCGGCGAAGACCTCGTCGGTACGCAGGAAATAGCGGGCATCGTTCAGGAAGTTACCAAGCCCGCTCTTCGCGCCCGAAACCCCGAACACGAGCTCGGCGGCGATGATGGTGCGCCAGCCGTAGCCGAGCCCGGTCTTGATGCCGGTCATGGTATGAGGCAGCGCTGCCGGGAACAGGACGTCCGTGATCATCCGCCACCAGTTCAGCCCGATATTGCGACCCACATTGACCAGCGTCTGGTTCACGGTCCGGAAGCCGGTGGAAAGGGCGAGTGTCACAGGCCACAGCACCGCGTTCACCACCACGAAGATGAGGGCATTCACATTGAGCCCAAACCAGATCAGCGCGATCGGCAGCATGGCCACGGAGGGCAGCGGGTTGAGCATGGAGGTGAGCAGTTCCACCGCATCGTCCGCGAAGGTGGAGACCCGCGCGAGCACCGTGAAGACCACGGCGAGCGTCATGCCGATGCCGAGCGAGATGGCGAGCAGCTCCAACGTGGTGAGCGTCGCCTGGGCGAGGCGCCCCGAGCTCCAGCCCTCCACCAGCGCTTCCGCGACTTGAGCGGGCGGGGGAAACACCAGCGGGTCGACGCCGGAATAGCGGGTGTAGATCTCCCATGCCGCGATGATCATGAGGAATTGCAACGCCCGGCGCAGGCCGACGGGCAAGATGGCCCAGCGCAGCCCGGCGAAGGGCCCGCGGGAGGGTGTGGCATCAGTCGCCATGGACATGGCTTGCTCCTTCTCCCATCACGCCCGCCACATGGCGGCCGATTTCCAGCGCCAGCGGAGAGGAAGGCTCCCGCGCCGCGCGTGCATCGACGATTTCCCGGATTCCGGAGGGCTGGCCTTCCAGGATGATGATGTCGTCTCCCAGCAGCACCGCCTCGGCGATGGAATGGGTGACGAACAGGACCGTGGCCTTGGAGCGCTGGACGATCTCCATCAACTCCAGCTGCAGGCGCAGCCTGGTCTGGGGATCGAGGGCGCCGAACGGCTCGTCCATGAGCAGCATCGCCGGGTCGAGGGCGAGGGCGCGGGCGATGGCGACCCGCTGCTTCATCCCGCCGGACAGCTGGTGGGGGAAGCGATCCGCAGCATGCTCCAGCTTCATGAGCTTGAGCAGGTCGCGGGCCCGGGCGTCCGCCGCCGCTCGGCTGCGTCCGATGCGGCGCTGGGGATAGGCGATGTTGTCGAGCACCGTGCGCCAGGGAAAGAGCTGGTCAAATTCCTGGAACACGACGGCCCGGTCGGGACCGGGCTTGGAGACGCTTCGGTCCGCCACCGTGAAGGTGCCCTGGAGCGGCTTCAGGAAGCCGGCCACCGCCTTCAGTATTGTGGACTTGCCGCAGCCCGAGGGGCCGAGAAGGATCGCCGTCTCGCCCCGCCCGACGGTGAAGTCCACGTCTTTTACCGCCGTGACCGTGACGGCCCCGGTTCGATAGCCCAGATGCAGCCCCTGCACGGACAGCATGGGCTCCGCCGCGGCCGGGAGGGCCCGCGCCTGAAGCTGTTTCATATGCTCATTCCCGTTCTGGTTTTTACTGTTTCCCGAATTCTGGGATCCGGTTCCGTCTTGTTCAGATGACCGCGATGGCCTCGATCTCCAGCTTTGCGCCGAAATGCAGGAGACCTGCGGGCACCACGGAGCGCGCCGGCCTGTGGTGGCCGAAGAAATCGGCATAGGCGGCATTCACTTCGTCCCAATCGGCGATGTCCGAGACATAGACCGTGGTCTTCACGACGCGGCTGCGGTCGCAGCCGGAAGCGATCAGCACCGCCTCCATGTTGGCGAGCGCGAACAGGGTCTGCGCGCGGAGCGGGCGGGTTGGGTCCTCGCCGCGCAGCACACCGAGCTGGCCAGAGACAAAGACCGTGTTTCCGGCGACGATCGCTTGCTCGTAATGGCCGCCGGGGCGCGGGGCGGCGAGGGTCATCACCCGTGTCAGCGTCTGCATTGGTCGTCCTCTCACCAGCCGCTGATGCGCGGCCAACGGCCCGTGACAATTCCCTGCTCGACCACCTCGTAACGGTCGTAGGCCGCACAGGTCAGGCAAGCGTGATTGGGCAGGATCCTTACCGTCGCGCCGACGGGGAGTCGGTCGAACCAGGCCGGGTCCTCCACCGGCACATGGCCGTGCTCCTGGTGCACCGAAGCGACACTGAGCGCGCCGAGGCGCTGACCGGTCGCGGCATCGCAGACATAGCCGTAGCGAACATCCGGCAGGAACGTGTTGGCGCCGAGATCCTTGCTGAGAGCGAGCGCGCCGGCATCGAGGATCAGCGCTCGCGCGGCACGGTTATGGCCGATCACGGTGGCGAGCACCGAAACCGCGATGTCGTCGAGACCGCATATGTGCCGCGAGACCTGGGCGAGATCCCAGAACATGTAGATGCCGCACCGCACCTCGGTGACACCATGGAGATGGTCCGCATGGAGCACCGTTGGCGTCGAGCCGACGCTAACGATCTCCACCGGAATGCCCGCGGCGCGGATCGCCTCCGCCGCTTTCACCGCGGCGTCGCGTTCGGCGGCGGCGGTGCGAACAACGTCCGCGATCTTATCGCTGGCATAGGAATGGCCCGCATGGGTCATCACGCCCCGGAACCTCAGATGCGGCGCGTCAGCGATGGCACGTGCAAGCTCCACCACCTCCGGCTGATCGGGCAGGAGGCCGCTGCGGTGCTCGCCGCAGTCGATCTCCACCAAGAAGGAGAGGATCGTGCCGGACCGGGCACAGAAGCCCTCCGCAGCTTCGACCACGGCCAAGCTGTCGGCCACCAGAAGGAGATCCGCGCCGCCCGCCTGGATGCGCGCCGCGTGGGCGAGCTTCTGAGGCGCGATCGCGGTGGCGTAGAGGATATCGGCATAGCCGGCGGCCGCGAGATATTCCGCCTCCTTCAGGGTCGAGACGGTGAGGCAGGGCGCGCCGTCGGCGAGCGCCACGCACGCCACATTGATCGACTTGGCGGTTTTCAGGTGTGGGCGCAGGCGCACGCCGAGCGCCGCGCAGCGCGTCCGCATGCGGGCCGCATTGGCTTCCAGCCGGGCCCGGTCCAGAAGGAGCGCCGGGGTTTCGATCTCGCTCAGAAGAAGCGGAAGAGGGACGTCGCGGGTATCCATCTCACACCAGCCGCAGGA
This sequence comes from Roseixanthobacter finlandensis, assembly GCF_043195105.2. NCBI lineage: Bacteria > Pseudomonadati > Pseudomonadota > Alphaproteobacteria > Hyphomicrobiales > Xanthobacteraceae > Roseixanthobacter > Roseixanthobacter finlandensis. Next base: position 3,960,725 of record NZ_CM195536.1, read on the forward strand.
GAGGCTCGAGGGAATCGGCGACATATTCCGGGCGGACGCCGTCCACGGGCCTCAAGCCGATGCGGTTGTGCCAGTAGACTGTCATCCCAACGCCCTTGGCGCCCGGCACGTCGGAGGCCGAGCCTGCCACGAACAGCGTCTTCTTCGGATCGGTGCCGAGCTTCTCCAGCACAGCTCGGTAGGGCTCAGGTCGAGGCTTGTAATAGCCCGCATCCTCGGCGGTCACGACGGCGGCAAAATCAATGCCGGTACGGGACACTGCGACGGCGCCGAGAGCGCGCGAACAGTTTGTAGCGATGCCGAGCGGCACTTTCTGGCCGAGGGCGGCGAGGACACCCTGCGCCTCGGGCCAAGGCTTCAGTTCGCCCTGGCGGGCTGCCAGGTCATCGGCCCAATGGCCGGGGAAGCCGGCGGCAAGGGCCGCGTCGCGGACGATGTCCTCATAGGCCCGGTAGATCCCGCAGCCATAGGTCAGCTCGAGATATTTGCGGCGCCAGGCAAGGCCGTCCTCGGGAGAGGCGGCGATGTCGTTCCACAACGACCAGGAATCGATGAGAGCAGTCAACAGGTCGAACACGACCGCCTCGTAACGGGTGGCGTGCGCCGCCTCAGCAAAATCCGTCATGGGCATCTCCTACGTGTTACATGTAACATGAGATTTTCCTGTGTCAATTTCCGCTGCTGCCGATGCCGATAGCGACCGACATGGAGCGGCGCTGTATCGAGGCTCAGGACCTATTATCGGGCTCGATCTGCGATTAACAGCCTCCGGCGACGAGGCTGGCATAAGCGATTTGTTCCTGCGGAGCGAACCGCAGATGGCGCGCATCTCGCCGTTCTTTCCCCTGTCCCACGCCGTGCCGCGGGTCGATGACCGGCGGGTGGCGGCGGGATCGTCTCTGTGTTCCGCGATGGCTTGCAATGGAAGGATGCGTCGAAGGATTACGGCCCGCACAAGACATCGTGCAACGCTTCATCCGCCGGAGCCGGCTCGGCGGCGTCGCATGTCGGATTGTCTGCCACCTCGCCTGCCGCGCGGCTTTCCTGGAGATGTTATGAAGGTCACCCACGGGGAGGCGCCAAGCTGGCCAAGATGGCTGCCAATGCCTATAAGGCCCGCGCGTGTGGCGCACGCTGTGCTGCCTGCGATGGAGCCTTCCGCAGTGTCCATGAATGATTACGTCCAGCGTATCCTGTCCGCCCGCGTCTATGACGTCGCCATAGAAAGCCCGCTCGATCTGATGCCGCGCCTGTCCGAGCGGCTGGGCGCGCAGGTGCATCTCAAGCGCGAGGATCTGCAGCCGGTCTTCTCGTTCAAATTGCGCGGCGCCTACAACAAGCTGGTGCGATTGCCGCGCGCGGTGCTCGACCGGGGCGTAATTTGCGCTTCGGCCGGCAATCATGCGCAGGGCGTCGCGCTGGCGGCGAAAAAGCTCGGCGTCGATGCGATCATCGTGATGCCGCGCACGACGCCGAGCATCAAGATCGAAGCGGTGAAGCGGCTCGGCGGAACCGTCGTGCTGCACGGCGACGCGTTCGACGAGGCGCAGCTCAAGGCCAAGGAAATCCAGGCCGAGCGGGACCTGACCTTCATCCATCCGTTCGACGATCCGGACGTGATCGCCGGCCAGGGCACCCTGGGCATGGAGATCCTGCGCCAGCACCCCGATCCCATCGAGGCGATCTTCGTGCCGATCGGCGGCGGCGGGCTGGCTGCTGGCGTTGCCGCCTTCGTGAAGTTCCTCAGCCCGTCCACCAAGGTCATCGGCGTCGAGCCGACGGATGCGGCCAGCATGAAAGCGGCGCTCGCCGCCGGCGAACTGGTCATGCTCGACCAGGTGGGCCTGTTCGCCGATGGCGTGGCGGTGCGCCAGGTCGGCCGGGAGACGTTCCGCCTCTGCCGGGAATTCCTCGACGAAGTCATCACCGCCGACACCGACGCCATCTGCGCCGCCATCAAGGACATATTCGACGATACGCGGATGATCGCGGAGCCCTCGGGCGCGCTCAGCCTCGCCGGCCTGAAGGCTTATGTGGAGCGCGGCGGGGCGCGCACCGGCAGCCTCATCGCCATCAACAGCGGCGCCAATCTCAATTTCGACCGCCTGCGCACCATCGCCGAGCGGGCGGAAGTGGGCGAGCATCGGGAAGCCTTGCTGGCCGTGACCATCCCCGAGACCCCCGGCAGCTATCGCCAGTTCATCCGCACCCTCGGCACGCGCTCCATCACCGAGTTCAATTATCGCTTCGCCGGCCCGGATTCACCGGCGCGCATCTTCGTCGGCATCGGGCTTGCGCGCGGCGAGAAGGAGAAGCAGGAGGTCATCGCCCTGCTGCGCGGCGCCGGCTATGAGGTGATGGACCTCAGCGACAACGAGATGGCGAAGGTGCATGTGCGCTACATGGTGGGCGGCCGCGTGCCAGGGCTGGACAACGAGCTCATCTATCGCTTCGAATTCCCCGAGCGGCCGGGTGCCCTGTCGCGCTTCCTGGAGAGCCTTGCACCGGAATGGAACATCTCGCTGTTCCATTATCGCAATCACGGCGCCGACCACGGCCGCGTTCTCGCGGGAATCCAGGTGGCGCCGGACACGCTGACGCGGTTCACCCAATGGCTGGAGAGCCTCGGCTATCCCTATTGGGACGAAACCTCCAATCCCGCCTATCGCCAGTTCCTGGCCGGATAGGCGGTTTCGCGCGAAACCGTTTATGTCGGCATGGCGCTAGGCGGATCGACATTCAGCGGCGTGGCGGATCGTCGAGGCGCCGGGCGGCAGGTGCCGCAAATGTCTTTCTGTCACCGGTCGTCGTGGCCGGGCCTGTCCCGGCCATCCACGCCGGGCCGACCGCGCGGGCCTTGAAAATCTGATGCCGGCAGTGCCGCGTGGATGCACGGGACGAGCCCGTGCATGACGATATTCTGCTGCAACGGCGTCAAGCCATGAAAGGCCATCGGCCCTCAGGCCGGCAGCACGACCACCTTGGTCTTGACCGGCGTGCGGTCATACAATTCGATCATGTCCTGGCTGAGCAGGCCGACGCAGCCGCTCGTGACGCCGGAGCCGATCGACTCCGGATCGCTGGACGCATAGATCGTGTACAGCGTGTAGACGCCGTTCTGATAGAGATGAAGCGTGCGGGCGCCGAGCGGGTTGTCGAGGCCGCCCGGCATGCCGTTGGCCCATTTGGCCGCTTCCGGCTGGCGCTTGATCATCTCCTTGGGCGGCGTCCAGGTCGCCCATTCGCTCTTGCGCCCGACATAGGCGTCGCCGTTCCACAGGAAGCCGGCGCGGCCGACATTGGCGCCATAGCGGGTGGCCTTCCCGTCGTCCTCGACACGATAGACGTAGTAATTGCTGGGGTCGACGATGATCGTGCCGACCGCTTCCTTGGTCTCGTAGGGAACGGTCTTGCGGAAATATTTCGGATTGACCTTGGCGACATCGACCGCCGGGATCGGAAATTTCTCATTGGGCAGCGGCCCGTAGACCTTCTGCGCCTCGGCGACGCTCATATAGTCGGTGGTCGAGCAACCGGCCAGCGCCAGCGCGCCGAGGCTGACGGCAGAGCCGGCGAGAAACGACCGACGGGTAAGAAGCCCCGCCCCGCGCCCGAGCGCAGCGCGCGCGTTCCCCGTGCCGACATCGGCGTTCCGAGCGTCCATCATCATCCTGAAACTTCCCGTGTCTTGCTGCCTGGTGAGATGATACCCCATCCTACATCCGCCGGGCGTCTTCCGGGCAGACATTGCCGCCACTCGGCCCGGCTGGCAAGCTCGGCTTTTGGTGCGAAAATAAGCGCAGGCCCCAGCGTGACTTATGCGGACGGCCGTTGGTTCGCCCCCGCCCCACCTCGCAAATCCGCGCTCCATCTCGCGCCGAAGGCGTGGCGGCAGGGGTCGCAGCAGGGGCGCCCGCGATCCGGCACGCCCTCCCCGCCGGGTGGATCGAGATCGCGCCGCAAGCGCCTCAGATACCCGCCGCGCCGCCGTCGGCGCGCGGATCGTGGGCGCCTTCCAGATGGCCGCGCGGATGGAGGATCACCGCGCCGGCATGGCCCATGGTGTCGCTATAGGCCTCCGGCAGCACCTCCAGCACATGGCCGGCCCGCTCCAGGTCGCGCACCAGATCGGGATCGAAGCGCGATTCCAGCCGCAGGCTGGTGGTGACCGAGCCCCAGGTGCGGCCCAGCAGCCAGCGCGGCGCCGCGATCGCATCGCCCAGCCCTTCGCCGAACAGCACATGGCGGGTGAACACCGCCGCCTGGGTCTGCGGCTGGCCCTCCCCGCCCATGGTGCCATAGGCCATGATGCGCCCGTCGCGCAGCACCGCCAGCGCGGGATTGAGCGTGTGGAACGGCCGGCGGCCGGGCTGGAGCGGGTTCACCGTCTTGGGGTTCAGTGAGAAGCTGGCGCCGCGATTCTGCATCAGCACGCCGGTCGCCGGCAGCACGCAGCCGGAGCCGAACTCGAAGAAGATCGACTGGATATAGGACACCACGAGGCCCGAGCTGTCCGCCGCGCCGAGCCAGATGGTATCGCCCGGCTGGGCCGGCTGCGGCCAGGGCAAGGCGCGATGCATGTCGATCTTCGCCGCGTCCGCATCGAGCGCGGCGGGCGAAAGCAAAGCGGAAAGATCGTGTTTGAGCTGGTCGAAGTCGCACACCACCTTGTCGCGCACCAGGAACGCCCGCTTGGTGGCCTCCACCAGGCCATGCACATGGGCGAAGCCCTCGCCCCGCGTCACGCCGAGCCGCTCGAACAGGCCGAGAATCAGCAGCGAGGCCAGCCCCTGGGTGGGCGGCGGCGCATTATAAAGCGTACCGCAGACAAGTTGCAGCGACAGCGGGGCGCGCACCACCGCGCCATAGGCGAGGAGATCCGCCCGCGTCACCGGCGCGCCGATGCGCTCCAGGTCGGAGGCGATCTCGCGCCCCACGTCGCCGCGATAGAAATCGTCCAGCCCGGCGCGCGCCAGATGCTCCAGCGTATCGCCGAGCGTGCGTTGGGCCAGCACCTGCCCCAGTTCCGGCACCTTGCCGCCGGGCATGAAGGTCTCGGCGAAGCCGGGGGATGCGCCCATCTCCCCCGCCTTCTCGGCGGTCAGGCGCACTTGCGATGACGTCACCGGCACGCCGTTGCGGGCATGCAGGATCGCCGGTTCCAGCAGGCGGGCGAGGCTGAGCTTGCCGCCGAAGCTGCGCGCCGCCTCCAAGGCCAGGTCCCAGCCGCCGACCGCCCCCGGCACGGTGAGCGCGGCGAGCGGCCCGCGCTGCGGAATCGTCTCGCACTCCCGCTCGCGATAGAAAGCCTGCGTCGCCTTCGCCCCGGCAAAGCCGCACGCCTCGATATAGCGCACGCGGCCCGAGGGCTCGCGGATCAGCCAGAAGCCGTCGCCGCCGAGGTGATTCATGTGGGGATAGACCACGGCGATGGCGGCGGCGGTGGCGATCGCCGCCTCGATGGCGTTTCCGCCTTCCCGCAGGATTTCGCGGCCGGCTTCCACCGCCAAAGCGTGCGGGGCGGCCACCATGCCGCGGCCGGCATGCGTGCTCTCGTGGATCATTTCATCCTCCAGCCGGCAGGTCCTGCGGGCGCCGGTGCCGGCGCCGTGACGTCGCCGACGTTGCGTCTTGCGGCTGCGGGCAATAAAGCATGGGGGGACGGAGGCAACCGACATTTTCGCCGGCCGCCGGCGCTTCGGGGAAAGCGACCGGGCAGCGCGCGGCGGACGCCTCACCGAAACAAGCCCGCGCCCCGGCGCGGATGGCAGGAGATGAGTATGCAGGAGCGGGCAAAAAGCCGGCACATGCTGACGGTCGCGAGTGCGACTTTGTTCGTGGCGTGCCAGACCGTCGCGACGGCGATCGCCGCCGGCTGGGCGCTCGGCGGGCTCTTCAACCTTGGCAATATCGGCGAATACGTGCTGATGGCCCTGTTCACGGTCCCGGCGCTGTATCTCACGCTGATCTATGCCCGCAAGGCCGCCCAGGCCGAGGCCGTCGCGCCTTATTGAACCCGTGCGGGCGCCCCGTCCTTAGCGCGGGAAAGCCGAAGCGTGCGCGGGTGACGTCACCGGCCGCCCGCCCCGCCCGTCAGCGCACGGCCTTGCGATAGAGATGCCATGTGGCGTGGCCGAGCACCGGCATCACCACGATCAGCCCGATCAGCCCCGGCAGCGCGCCGAGCAGCAGCGCGCCGGCGACGATCAGGCCCCAGGCGAGCATCGGCATGGGATTGAGCAGCACCACGTCCATCGAGGCGCGCACCGCCGTGCCCATCGACACCCGCCGGTCGATCAGCAGCGGAAACGACACCACGGAGATGGTGAGCACCACCACCGCGAACACCGCCCCCACCGAGACGCCGAACACGATCAGCGCCCAGCCGGCCGGGGTGGTGAAGACGTCGTCCGCGAAGGCCGCGAGCGAGGCCGGCATCTGCGGCCCGAGCGTGGCGGCATAGATCGCCATGGCGGCCACCAGCCACAGGCCGAAGATGAGCGTGAGAACCAGGCCGAGTTCCACCATCGGGGCGAGCGAGGGCGAGGCGAACACCTTGAAGCCGTCGCGCCAGGAGAGCGGTAGCCCCTGTTCGCGCCGCCGGCTCATCTCATAGAGCCCGGCCGCCGCGAACGGGCCGATGAGGGCAAAGCCCGACACCAGCGGAAACAGCAGCGGCCACATGCCGTAGCCGAGCGCGATCCGCGCCAGCACCAGGCCGGCCAGCGGATAGACCACGCAGATGAACACGATATCGCTGCGGCAGGCGCCGAAATCGCCCATGCCGCGCCGCAGGCTGTCCCAAAGGTCGCCATAGGTGATGCGGCGCGCGCGCGGCATGGGGGCGCTGATCGCCTCCCGCGCGGGGACGAACGCCGCCCCCGCCGCCCGCGCGGCATTGAACGTCAGCCGCACCTGCTCGGCACTCCACTCGACTGGATTGCGGATGGTCATGGCGCTTCCTCCCGATGATCGATCGGGACGTCGCGGAGCCGGGGGAAAGCGCACGCTGCGCAAGGCCACGAACCACGCCGCGACACCCTTGCGACGAGTGTACGCGTCCTGCGACATCTTGTCAGCCCCGCCATGAGGCGCGCCTTGAGGCCCGCCGTGACGAATGGGAAACGCCGGGGAACGGCCTCTTGCCCGCGCGCGTTCAAAAAGCACAGAGAGACGGAGGCAAAGATGCTGTTCCCGAAGGAATTCGATGACCAGAGCGCCCGCGCGCACGGTATTCAACGCGGCTGGTGGGCGGTGTCGTCCGATGACACGCCCGTCTCGGGCCCCTATCCCAACCGCGAAGCCGCGCTGATCGGCATCGCCAAGCGCGGCGAGGACCAGCCCAGCGGGCGGCCGGGGGAAGATCCCGTCCCGCCGCCCGAATGAGCGCGCCGCATGCTTGGAAAAGCGGGCCGCGCCGGGTGCCGGCCCGCATGATCGCACCGGTTCGATCGCACCGGTTCGATCGCACCTGCTACCGCCGCGGGCGTACCTTGCGTGGCGCTTCCATTTCCCCCTGGTCCGTGAGGGTGGGAAAATCCCCCTGATTGTCGAGCGCGATGGTGGATTCCTCCGCCCCGCCCTCGGCGTCGCCCACCGGCTTGGTGGTGGACAGATAATTTTCCTGCTGCGCCACCAATTCGCGCGCCATGTCCCAATGCACATCGCTGCGCCCTTCCGGGCACCCCTCTTCCTGCCAGATCTGGTAAGCCTTCTGGCGGATCTTGTCCTGCTCTTCGTCCATGCACGTAACCTCCTGTGGGTTTCGGCAGCAGAACTTGCGGGTGGCACGCCGTGTTCCCGACATAACGCAGAGGTCAAGATCAATAATAGCGAGAAACATGACTGCCACGCTTAAAATAAATACCACTCTATTGCGTGGTCACAGCTTGCGAATTCATCAAATTTCGGAACAACGCGGACGAGGTGGGGTTTAAGGGGTCAGCGGGCGCAGGAGCGTCCGGCTACAAATCCCCACCAGCGAGGACCGCACCATGGGCTTCTTCTCCAAAGACATTCAGACCATGGATGATCTGTTCGTCCACACCCTGCGCGACATCTATTATGCCGAGAAGCGCATCCTCAAGGCGCTGCCGGAGATGATCGACAAGGCCAGCGATCCCCAGCTCAAGGCCGCCTTCCAGGCGCACCTCAAGGAGACCGAGGGCCATGTGAAACGCGTGGAGGAAGTGTTCTCCATGCATGGCGCGGCGGCCAAGACCGTCACCTGCCCGGCGATCGACGGCATCATCAAGGAAGCCGAGGAAGTCGCCGGTGACATCGAGGACAAGGAAGTGCTCGACGCCGCGCTCGCCGCCGCCGCGCAGGCGGTGGAGCATTATGAGATGACCCGCTACGGCACGCTCATCGCCTGGGCCAAGCGCCTCGGCCGCGCCGATTGCGCGAGCGTGCTCCAGCGCAATCTCGACGAGGAAAAGGCGGCCGACAAGAAGCTGACCTCCATCGCCGAGTCCAAGCTCAACATCCGCGCGGCGGAATAAGCCGCGCCCGGTGCCGGCGGCCTGCCCGCCGGCACCGCACCGCTCGTGAAACCCCACCTGCTCGCGAAACCATTGCGCATGAACCACATGGAGCACGCCATGAGCGCCAGCGCCTCGAAGGTCGAAGCCTCGCGGACCAGCGCGGACTATCGTCAGATCCAGAAGAGTGCCGAACACAAGGAGGCGGTGCGGCCGGACGAAAAGTCGGACCCCGCGCAGACCGGCGCCCCGCAGACCGGCGCGCGCGCCTATCCCGTCCCGCCCCTGCCCCGCCAGCATCAGCCCAAGCCGGGCGCGGAAGCCGCGCTCGATCCCGCGCCCTTCTATGACGCGCCTTTCTACCAGGGGTCGGACAAGCTGAAGGGCATGGCCGCGCTGATCACCGGCGCGGATTCCGGCATCGGCCGCGCGGTCGCGCTCCTGTTCGCGCGGGAAGGCGCGGACGTCGCCATTCTCTATCTGGACGAGCACGCCGATGCGCAGGAGACCAAGCGCGCGGTGGACCAGGAAGGCGCGCGGTGCCTGCTCATCAGCGGCGATGTCGCCGACGCCGGCTTCTGCCGCAAGGCGGTGGAGAGCGTGGTCGAAAGCTTCGGTAAGCTCGATATCCTGGTGAACAATGCCGCCTTCCAGCAGCATGGCGAGATGCTGGAGGATCTCGACGAGGCGCAGTTCGACCGCACCCTGAAGACCAATCTCTACGGCTATTTCAACATGGCCAAGGCGGCGGCGCCGCATATCGGGCCCGGCGGATCGATCATCAATACCGGCTCCGTCACGGGCATCATGGGCAGCGCCAACCTGCTGGATTATTCCATGACCAAGGGCGGCATCCACGCCTTCACGCGCGCGCTCGCCGGCCAGCTCCTGCCGCGCAGCATCCGCGTCAATGCGGTGGCGCCCGGTCCGGTCTGGACCCCGCTCAACCCGGCCGACCGGGATGCGCAGGATGTGAGCCAGTTCGGCGCGGAAACCAAGATGAAGCGACCCGCGCAACCGGAGGAGATCGCGCCCGCCTATGTCTTCCTCGCCTCGCCGCAATGCTCAAGCTTCATCACGGGGGAGATCCTGCCCATCATCGGCGGCTATTGAGCCGTCGTTCAGGCCAGGAAGGCGTGTAATTCCGCCAGCGTCTCGCGCGGACATTCTTCCTGGGGCGTGTGGCCGCAGGGCAGCGCGCGACCGCGCACGTCGTCCGCCTTCTCGTGCCAGGTCTCCAGCACGTCATAAAGCGCGCCCACCGTGCCGAGGCCGCCCCACAAGGCGAGCAGCGGGACGGTGATGCGCGTGTCCGCGTCAGCGGCATCGTGTTCGAGATCGATGGTGGCGGCGGCGCGATAATCCTCGCAGATGGCGTGGATGGTCTCCGGCGTATAACAGCGCAAATATTCGGCGAAAGCGGCCGGCTCCGTGGCGCCGGAAATCTTGATCTGCGCGGCGATATGCTCGTTCAGGAAGTATTCGCGATCATTCCCAATCATCCGCTCCGGCAAGGGAAAGCGCTGGATCAGGAAGAACCACCAGAAATAGCGCGTGGCAAAGGCCTTGTCGGTGCGCGCATACATGGTGGCGGTGGGGGCGATGTCGAACAGGGCGAGCCGCTCCACGGCGTGCGGAAAATCCAGCGCCATGCGGTGCGCCACCCGCGCGCCGCGATCATGCGCCACCAAGGCGAAGCGATCGAAGCCGAAGCGGCGCATGAGCGCGATCTGGTCCTTCGCCATCTCGCGCTTGGAATAGGCCTTGTGGTTTTCCCCGCCCTCGGGCTTGGAACTGTCGCCATAGCCGCGCAGGTCGGCGGCGATCACGGTGTGGGTCTGCGCCAGCACCGGAGCGATCTTGCGCCAGGTGACATGGGTCTGGGGATGGCCGTGCAGCAGCAGTAGCGGCGGCCCCTCCCCCGCCTTGGCGGCACGAATGATGATGCCGCCGCCCACATCCACGTCCAGCAGCTCGAACCCCTCCATGAGGGGCGCCGGGCCCAGCGAAACGGTACCGGGGGTCTCGCTCAGGCCAGCCATGGATTCCCCTTGAGATAGGCGGTTTCGAAAGCGGCGATGTCGTCGCGCGCCTGCAAGGTGGTGCCGATGGCGTCGAGCCCGCGCACCAGCGCGTCCTTGCGCGTCGGCTCGATCTCGAAGCGAAGCAAAAGCCCCGCGGCGGTGATGGTCTGGTGCGGCAGGTCGATGACGATCCGGCAGGTTTCGGGATCGCCCACGCGCGCCAGGAGCCGCGCCACGTCCTCCTGCGGCAGGGTGATCGCGAGCAGGCCGTTGCGCGCGCAATTGTCGAAGAAGATGCCGGCGAACGAGGTGCCGATCAGCGCGCGGATGCCGTTCTGCGAGAGCCCCCACACCGCATGCTCGCGGCTCGATCCGCAGCCGAAATTCTCGCCCACCACCAGGAAGGACGCCGCCCGCCAGGGATCGCGATTGAGCACGAAATCGGCGCGCGGCGTGCCGTCCGGCCCATAGCGCAGCGCGGCGAAGGCGCCTTCCTTCAGGCCGGAGCGGTCGACGCCTTTCAGGAATTGCTTGGGCATGATGACGTCGGTATCGACATTGGCCGCCGGCAGCGGCGCGGCGATGCCTTCGATCAGGGTGAACGGCTGCATCATCCTTCTCCAAGATAAGGGCGCGGATCGCAGATACGGCCGGCGAGCGCGGCCGCCGCGACCATGGCCGGGCTCATGAGATGGGTGCGGCCGCCCGCGCCCTGGCGCCCCTCGAAATTGCGGTTGGTGCTGGAGGCGCAGCGCTCGCCCGCGCCCAGCACGTCATCATTCATGGCGAGGCACATGGAGCAGCCGGACTGGCGCCATTCGAAGCCCGCGTCCGCGAAGATCCGGTCGAGCCCTTCTTCTTCCGCCTGCCGCTTCACCGCGCTCGATCCCGGCACCACCATGGCCCGCACGCCCGGCGCCACCGTGCGGCCACGCACCACGCTCGCGGCGTCGCGCAGATCCTCGATGCGGGCATTGGTGCACGAACCGATGAAGGCGCGCTGGATGGCGATCTCCTCCAGCCGGGTTCCGGGCGCAAGGCCCATATAAGCGAGCGCCCGTTCCATGTCGCGCCGCCGGTCGGGATCGGCTTCGCGCGCCGGGTCCGGCACCTGCCCGCCGACGGGCGCGGCCTGGTCCGGGCTCGTGCCCCAGGTCACCATGGGGGCGATGGCGGCGGCATTGATCGCCACTTCGCGGTCGAACACCGCATCCGCATCGCTGGCAAGCTGCCGCCAGCGGGAAACGGCCAGCTCCCACAGCGCGCCCTTGGGGGCGCGCGGGCGATCCTTCAGATAGGCGAAGACGGTCTCGTCCGGGGCGATCAGCGCACCGCGCGCGCCGCATTCCACCGCCATGTTGCAGAGGGTCATGCGGCCTTCCATGCTGAGCGCGGAAATGGCTTCGCCAGCAAATTCCACCGCCGAGCCCGTCGCCCCCGACGCGCCGATGTCGCGGATCAGCGCCATCACGATGTCCTTCGCCCGCACCCCCGGCCCGAGGCGGCCGGAGACGGTCACGCGCAGGGATTTCAGGCGCTGATACACCAATGTCTGGGTGGCGAGATAATGCTCGATGTCGGAGGTGCCGATGCCGAAGCCGAGCGTGCCGAAGGCGCCATAGGTGGTGGTGTGGCTGTCGCCGGCGGCGATCACCAGGCCCGGCAGAACGAGGCCGATCTCAGGCATCACCACATGCTCGATCCCCTGCTGGGGGTGCAGCACGTCGAACAATTCGATGCCGAAATCCCGGCAATTCTCGGCGAAATAGACCGCCTGGCGCTGCGCGTCGTCATCCGGCATGCGGGCCGTGCGGGCGCTGGCGGTGGAATTCACATGATCCACCGTGCCGAGCGCCGCCTTGGCCCGCCACAAGGGCCGCCCCGCCTCGCGCAGGCCGGTGAAGGCCTGGGGGCTGGTGTATTCGTTGAGCACGGTGCGGTCGATATAAAGCAGCACCTGCCGCCCGTCCGCATCGAGGCGGCGGACGGTGTGGGCGTCCACCAGCTTGTCATAAAGGGTTTTCGCCACGGTCCCGCTCTCTGCTCGTCCGGCTTCGGCGGCGATCATGCACCGGATCGCCGCTAAGGGGTGATGCAAGCTGCGCATGAATGCGTGCGCGAACCGGCATGAAGGCTCGGCATACAAAGCCCGGCATTGACGCCCGGCGCTACACCAGCATCTGCATGTCGCCGTCGATCGCGATCGCCTGGCCGGAAATGGTCGCGCCGAGCGGAGAGGCGAGGAACACCGCCATGTTGGCGAGATGCTGGGGCGGGATCAGGCATTTCAGCGAGGTGGCGGAAAGCGCCATGGCCTGCACCTCGGCCATGGACATGTTCCGCTCGCGCGCCTTGTTCTCGAACACCGAGCGGATGCGCGGCCCATCCACCGAGCCGGGCAGGATCGCATTGGCGCGAATGCCGAATTCGCCCAGCTCCATGGCCAGCGACTTGATGAAGCCGATCACCCCCCATTTCGCCGCCGCATAAGGCGAGCGCAAGGGAAAGCCGAACCGCCCGGCGGCCGAGGACAGACCGATGATGGAGGGATTGGAACTCGCCTTCAGCGCGGGCACGGCGAGGCGCGTCACGTTGAAATGGCCGGTGATGTCCACGGCGAGCGTGCGGTCCCAATCGGCGGGGTCGATCTGGTCCACCCGGCCCGTGGGTCCGGCGATGCCGGCATTGTTCACCAGCACGTCGAGCCCGCCGAGGCGCGACAGGGCGCCATCCATGAACGCCTGCACGCCGGCGCGGTCGGCGACGTCGCAGAAACTGCCGGTGATCGTCGGGTCGCTCTGCGGCAGAGCGGCGAGCGCGGCTTCGTCCACATCGCACACTTCCACCCGCGCGCCCTCGCGGGCGAAGGCGCGGGCGATCTCCAGGCCGATGCCTCCGGCCCCGGCCGTCACGATGGTGCGCAGGCCGGCAATTCCCATGTCCATGGCGTCTCTCCCTCGGCGTTTCGCCGTTTTTGATTGGGTCCGCGCGGCGCCGGTTCAGTCCGGCAGGATGCCGCGCGAGAGGATGAAGTCTCCGGCGCTCCAGATGTCCGCCAGCAGCGCCTCGCGCGCGGCGGTGCCGTCGCGCCGGCGCATGGCCTCCACCAGGGCGGCGTGATGGATGTGCGCCTCGCCTTCGCGCACCCGCTCCGGCCCGGCCTGGAAGTCGAGATTGAGCACCGGGCCGATTTGCAGCCACAGGCTCTCGATCATGGTGAACAGGGTGGGCAGGCGGGCGGCGCGATAGAGCGCGAAATGCAAATCCTTGTTGAAATGCATGGCGGCGGCGCCGTCGGGCCGGGGCTTGTCGCGCTCGGCGGCGAACAAGCGCTCGCAGCGGAAGATTTCCTCAAGGTCGGTTTCGTCAGCATTCGCCGCCGCCGTCTCGGCCGCGAGGCCCTCCAGGCTGGAGCGGATGAGGCGCAATTCCTCGAACCGCGCCCGCGACATGAGCGGCACCCGCACGGCGCGATTGGGCAGCACCTCCAGCGCATTTTCGGCGGCGAGGCGCGAGACCGCCTCGCGCACCGGCATGGCGCTGGTGCCGATGGCGCCCGCGAGCCCGCGCAGCGTGAAGCGCTCGCCCGGCGCGGCGCGCCCCGCCAGCAGCAATTCCTTGAGGTCGCGATAGACCGTGTCGGCCAGCGTGACGCGCACGATGCGGCCCATGCGGGTGCCGAGCGTCTCGTCGCTTGCGGGAGCGGGTTCGTCTGCGGGGAGAGGCTTGTGTTCCATCACCATCGTCTGCTAAGTGTGATCACAGATAACAGATTGCCGCGCCAATCGGCAACATTTCCGTCGTCGGATGCAAGGAGGACCCGCCCGCCCGGCGTCAACCTCCTGCGGTTCCCGGCGCGGAACCACAGGGAAGAAACAACGCCATGACCGAAAAGCCCCATCCCGCCACGATTCTGTCTGCGCCTCTCCCCCGCCGCCGGGTCCTCCAGGGCCTCGGGGCCGCCGCCCTCGTGGGCGGCATCGGCATGCCCGCCATCGTGAAGGCGCAGGCCGACACCATCACCTTCGGCCATCTCACCCCGCTCACCGGATTTCTCGGCCCGCTCGGCGCCTATGGCCAGATGGGCGCGCAGCTCGCCGTGGAAGAGATCAACGGCGCTGGCGGCGTGAACGGCCGCAAGATCAACCTGATCATGGAAGACAGCGTCAATCCCGCCACCGCCTCCTCCAAGGCCGAGCGCTATATCGAGCGCGACAAGGCGGCGGTGATCATCGGCGAGATTTCCTCCGCCTCCTGCCTGGCGATTTCCCAGGTGGCGGCGCGCAACAAGATCGTATTCGTCAATACCGGTGGCAATTCGGATGCTTTGCGCGGCAAGGATTGCAACCGTTACATGTTCCATGTGGAAGGCGCGAATACCCAATATGTGAAGGCGGTGGGCGCGGCGATGCTGCGCGACGGCCTGATCAAGGGCAAGAAGCTGTTCTTCCTCACCGCCGATTACGCCTTCGGCCATGATCTCTCGCGCGTTGCCAAGCTGTTTATCGCGGCGAACGGCGGCGAGGTGATCGCCGACGAACTGGTGCCCACGGACGCCTCGGATTTCTCGGCCTATATGCTGAAGATCCGCCAGATGAAGCCGGACGTGGTGATCTCCAATCTTGCGGGCAACCAGATCACCAATTTCATCAAGCAATATGCCGAATTCGGCCTGCCCTTCCCGTTCGGCGGGTTCGGCTTCGATACCGCCGTGGCCTGGGGCGCCGGCAAGGGCAATTTCGGCGGCGTCTGGCCGTGCATCTGGCATCACGACGTGGACACGGCTGCCTCCAAGGCCTTCGTCGCCGCCTTCGTGAAGAAATACGGCAAGCCGCCGGAGAACCAGGCCTGGGGCGATTACGTCGCCACCAAGACGGTCGCCCGCGCCATGAACGAGACCAAGAGCACCGATAGCGCGCAGATCATCGGCTTCTTCGAAAAAGAGCCCAAGCTCGACATTCTCAAGGGCCGCGAAGGCTATTACCGCGCCTGGGATCACCAGCTGATCCAGGAGATGTACACCATCACCGCCAAGCCGGTGGCCCAGGTGAAGGACCAGTGGGACCTGATGGTGCTCGGCAAGGCGGTGCCCGGCCCGAACGACGCGCTCGACGTGATCGCCCCGACCCCGGCGGAGAACGCCTGCTCGTTCCCGGTCTGAACGCGGCGCGCCGCTTGCCCAATGACTCCCCTCTCCCGCTTGCGGGGGAGGGTTAGGGAGGGGGCGAGGGCGGTCTCCCCTCGCGCTGCCTCCCTCGCTTCGCTCGGCCCCCTCCCCAGCCCTCCCCCGCACGCGGGAGAGGGAGCCTGCTGGAGGATATCGGAACCGCGGCCCTTCCTCGCGACCGCCCATCCCTCTCCCGCGTGCGGGGGAGGATGCCCATCGCCTCGGCGCCCATTCCGCCCTCAGGACGAAGACCGCCATGCCCCTCGAACTCGTCTTCCTCATCGAGCAATTGCTCAACGGCCTTCTGGTGGGCGTCGCCTATCTGCTGATCGCGCTCGGCCTGTCGCTGATCTTTTCGCTCGGCGGCATCGTCAATCTCGCCCATGGCGGCTTTTATGCCATCGGCGCCTATATCGCGGTGGAAGTGGGCAATCGCTTCGGCTTTCCCGCCGCCTTCGTGGCCGCGCCGCTTTCGGTGGCGCTGATCGGCGTGGTGATCGAGCGGGTGCTGTTCTCGCGCTTCTACCGCGCCGATCCCATCCTCTCTTTGCTGCTCACCTTCGGCCTCGCCATGGTGATCGAACAGGCGCTGCGCATGGCCTTCGGCGCCACGCCAATCCCGTTCGCGATCCCGCAATTCCTGCGCGGGCAAGTGTTCATCGGCGATTTCATCTATTCGCGCTATCGCATCGCCATCCTGCTGGTGGCCATGGCCGCCGTGCTCGGCCTGTGGCTGCTGCTCCAGCGCACCGCCTTCGGCCGGGTGGTGCGGGCCGGAGTGCAGAACCCGGACATGGTGGGCGCGCTCGGCATTTCGCTGCGGCCCTATCTCACGGCGGTGGCGGCCATCGGCATCGGCCTTGCCGGGCTCGCGGGCGTGATGCTCGCCCCCATCTCGGGCGTGCATCCGGCCATGGGCGCGGAAATCCTCACCGCCGCCTTCGTGGTGGTGGTCATCGGCGGCCTCGGCTCGTTCTGGGGCGTCGTGGTGGCGGGATTGCTGGTGGGCGTGGTGCGGGGACTGACGATCTATTTCCTGCCGCCGGCGGCCGAGGCCTCCATGTACATGCTGATGCTGTTCGTCCTGCTGGTCCGCCCACGCGGATTGTTCGGCGAACGCATCCTGCGCTTCGAGTGAGGGGCCGCGATGCACCAGCCCGTCAGTCGCCGCGAC
The DNA here is from genome assembly GCF_043195105.2 of Roseixanthobacter finlandensis. NCBI lineage: Bacteria > Pseudomonadati > Pseudomonadota > Alphaproteobacteria > Hyphomicrobiales > Xanthobacteraceae > Roseixanthobacter > Roseixanthobacter finlandensis. The sequence continues at coordinate 3,977,570 of NZ_CM195536.1, forward strand.
ACCGCCCTTCCCGCCTCCGCCGACCCCGTGAAAGGGAGCGCAATGCTCGCCCGGAACGCCAATATCCTGATCGCCGCCGCGGGTCTTCTGCTCCTGCCCTATCTCGTCACGGCGCTCGGCCTGACGCTCACCTCCGCCACCGACATCGTGGTGCTGGCGCTCGCCTGCATGGCGCTGAACCTGCTGGTGGGCTACACCGGCCTCGTCTCGTTCGGCCACGGTGCGTGGTTCGGCCTCGGCGCCTATGCGGCGGCGCTGCTCCAGCGCCACGTGTTTCCCGAGTCCGGCCTGATCCTGGTCGTGCCGGCGGCGCTGCTGGTGACGCTGGCCGCCATCCCCATCGGCTTCGTGGTGCTGCGCCGGCGGGGCGTGTATTTCTCGCTGCTCACCCTCGCCTTTACTGCGTTGCTCTACACCGTCGCCTTCCGCTGGACCGATCTGACCGGCGGCGAGAACGGGCTCGGCGGGGTGAAGCGCGGCACCGCCTTCGGGCTCGACCTGGAACGCGCCTGGCCGTTCTATGTGGTGGTGGCGCTGGTGACGCTCATCGCGGTCTACGGGCTCCAGCGGTTCGTGCGCTCGCCCATGGGCGCGGTGCTGGTGGCGATCCGCGAGAACGAGCAGCGGGCGCGCTTCATCGGCTATGACACGACGCTCTACAAGGTCGCCTGCTTCGTGCTCTCGGCCGGGCTCACGGCGCTGGCCGGCGCCCTGATGGTGTTCCACCATCGCTTCGCCTCGGCCGACCCGGTAAGCATCGCCTTTTCCGGCGAATTGCTGGCCATGGTGGTGATCGGCGGCATGCGCTCGTTCCTGGGGCCTGCGCTGGGCGCGCTGTTCTTCGTGCTGTTCCGCGAATTCTTGTCCATGTGGACGCCCAACTGGCTGTTTTATTTCGGCCTGCTGTTCGTCGCCTTCATCGTGTTCTCGCCCACCGGCCTCGTCGGGGTCGCGGGCCGCCTGCTGGCGCCCGTGCTGAAGAAGCGCGAGCAGGGCTCGGCCATGGGCGCGCGCACCGGTGCAGAGCTGCGCCCCTTGCCCGCATCCCTGCGCAGCGGGCCGCGCTGGAGCGGCGCGGGGCCGCTGCTGGAGGCGAAGGACCTCGCCCGGTCGTTCGGCGGCATCAAGGCGGTGCGCTCGGGCGCGGTGGCGGTGAAGGACCGCACGCTCCACGCCCTGATCGGCCCCAACGGCGCCGGCAAGACCACCGCCTTCAACCTCATCTCCGGCATGTTCCGGCCGGATTCCGGCGAGATCCGCCTGGCCGGCGAACGCATCGACGGACTGCCGCCCCACAAGGTGTGCGCCAAGGGGCTGGCGCGCTCGTTCCAGATCACCAATCTGTTTCCCACCCTCTCGGTGCATGAGAATTTGCGCCTCGGCGTGCAGGCGACCCACACGCGCCGGTTCGATCCCTGGACCGACATCGCCGACATTCCCGACATCCATCACGAGACCGGCGAGATGGTCGCCTTCCTCGGCGTCGCCGGCATGGAGAAGGCGGAGGCGGGCGCGCTCTCCTATGGCGGCCAGCGGCTGCTGGACATGGGGCTGGCGCTCACCTCCCGCCCCCGCGTGCTGCTGCTGGACGAGCCGCTCGCCGGCCTTGCCGCCGCCGAGCGCACGCGCGTCTCCAATCTCATCAAGCAGATTTCCGGCGAAGTGCCGGTGCTGCTGGTGGAGCACGACATCGACCGGGTGTTCGAGCTCGCCGACGCGGTCACCGTGATGGCCGACGGCGCCGTGCTGGTGGACGGCACGGTGGAGGACGCGCGCTCCGACAAGCGCGTGCAGGACGTCTATATCGGCTCTGGCGCGGCGGCGCTGGCGGCGCGCGACCTCGCGACGGCGGCCACCGACACCGTCATGCTGGAGCTGTCGAAGGTGGATGCCTTCTACGGCAAGAGCCGCATTCTCACCGAAGTGTCCATGGTGGCGCGTGAAGGCGAGATCGTCGCCTTGCTCGGCCGCAACGGCGCGGGAAAATCCACCTTGCTCAAGACCATCGTCGGCATCGTGAAGCCGGTGGCGGGCTCGGTGCGGCTTGCGGGCGGAGAACTCGCGGGCCTCTCCTCCGCCGCCATCGCGCGCCACGGGGTCGGCTATGTGCCCCAGGGCCGGGCGCTGTTCCACGGCATGAGCGTGCGCCACAATCTGGAGCTGGGCCGGCTGAAGCGCATCACGGGGGCCGGGCGCCACTTCTCCGAAGAAGAGGTGCTCGACCTGTTCCCGCGCCTGAAGGTGCGCCTGGATACGGCGGCGGACCTGCTCTCCGGCGGCGAGCAGCAGATGGTGGCGGTCGCCCGCGCGCTCATGGGCGATACCCGCGTGCTGCTGCTGGACGAGCCGTTCGAGGGGCTCTCCCCGGCGGTGACGGAGGAATTGTTCGACGCCTTCGACCGGCTGCGCCAGCAGCTCACTTTGGTGATCGTGGATCATCATCTCGACGTTGTGCTGAACCTCGCCGACCGCGCGGTGGTGCTGGAGCGCGGGCAAGTGATGCACGAGGGCCCCGCCCGCCCGCTGGCGCGCGACCTCGACCTGCGGCGCAAGGTGCTGTGGCTGTGAGGGATGCTTGGCGAGGCGGGCCGTGATTTCCCCCTCCCCACCCCTCCCCCGCACGCGGGAGAGGGAGCGCTGGGACTTACGGAACCACCTCCTCGCCCGCACCACCCTTGTCCCCTCTCCCGCTTGCGGGGGAGGGCTAGGGAGGGGGCAGGCTGAGGAGAGGAAAGCGCCGCGTCCGACCGCTTTGATCGACACGTACTGAAAGGCCATCCATGACCAAGATCGCCATTATCGGCTCCGGCTTCATCGGCCGCGCCTGGGCCATCAGTTTCGCCCGCGCCGGGTTCGACGTGGCGCTCGCCGACCAGGCCTCCGGCGCGCCAGAGGCGGCGCTTGCCTATATCGACGGCGTGCTGCCCGCGCTTGCCGAGAACGGCCTGTTGAACGGCGAGCCCCCCGCCGCCGTGCGCGCGCGCCTCTCCGCCGCGCCCTCCTATGCGGCGGCGTTGGATGGCGCCGTGCACGCGCAGGAGAATGCGCCGGAAGCGCTCGACGTGAAGCTGGCCCTGTTCGCCGAGCTGGACCGCCTCGCCGCGCCCGGCACGGTGCTCGCCTCTTCCACCTCGGCGCTCCTGCCCTCGGCTTTTTCCGCGGATCTGAAGGGCCGCGAACGGGTATGCGTGTGCCATCCCATCAACCCGCCCTATCTGATCCCCGCGGTGGAAGTGGTGCCCGCGCCTTGGACCAGCGCCGAGACCATGACCCGCGCCGCCGATCTCATGCGCGCCGCCGGACAGGCGCCCATCGTGATGAAGACCGAGCTGGACGGCTTCGTGATGAACCGCATGCAGGGCGCCCTGCTGGAAGAGGCGTTCCGCCTGGTGGCGGAAGGCTATGCCAGCGTGGAGGACATCGACGTCGGCATCCGCGAGGGGCTGGCGCTGCGCTGGTCGTTCATGGGGCCGTTCGAGACCATCGACCTCAATGCGCCGGGCGGCGTCGCCGATTATGCGGCGCGCTACCAGCAGATCTACGAACGCATCTCGCCGAGCCAATGGCACCGGGTCGATTGGAACGGGCCGGTGATGGCGCAGGTGCTCGCCGAACGCCGCGCCCGCCTGGGAGAAGAGCAGCTCGCCGAACGGCAAGTGTGGCGCGACCGCCGGCTGATGGCGCTCGCCGCCCACAAGCGCAAGGCCGACGCCGATATCGGCGCGTGACGCGCGCCAAGAGTTTCGTTCCGATTTCTTCTGAATTCTTCTGAATTCTTTCAGGAAAGGCTGACTTCATGGCTGAGACCAAGACCCCCGCCGGCAGCGGACCGCGCAAGGTGGTGATCACCTGCGCGGTGACGGGCGCGATCCACACCCCCACCATGTCGCCCCATCTGCCCATCACGCCGGACGAGATCGTCGCCGACGCGCTGGCCGCGGCGGAGGCGGGCGCGGCGATCCTGCATCTGCACGCGCGCAATCCCGAAACCGGACAGCCGGACCAGACGCCGGAAGCCTTCGGCCGGTTCCTGCCGCGCATCAAGCAGGCGACGAACGCGGTGATCAACATCACCTCCGGCGGCAGCCCCTATATGAAGGTGGAGGAACGGGTCCTGCCCGCCGCCACCTTCAAGCCGGAAGTCGCCTCGCTGAACATGGGCTCGATGAATTTCGGCCTGTTTCACCTGCTCGACAAATATCCGGAGTTCAAGTTCGACTGGGAGCGCACGCATCTGGAGAATACGCGCGACCTCGTGTTCCGTAATACGTTCAAGGATATCGAATATATCCTCCAGACCTGCTACGACAACGGCACCCGCTTCGAGTTCGAATGCTACGACATCGGGCATCTCTACAATCTCGCCCATTTCCTCGAGCGCGGGCTGGTAAAGCCGCCTTTGTTCGTGCAGTCGGTATTCGGGCTCCTGGGCGGCATCGGCCCGCATCCGGAAGACGTGATGCATATGAAGCGCACGTGCGACCGGCTGTTCGGCGATCAATATCGCTGGTCGGTTCTGGGCGCGGGGCGCCACCAATTGCCGATCGCCGGCATGTCCGCCTCCATGGGCGGCAACGTGCGGGTGGGGCTTGAGGATTCGCTCTGGGCCGGGCGCGGCAAGCTCGCCACCTCCAATGCCGACCAGGTGAAACTGGCGCGCAAAATCATCGAGGGCCTGGGCCTGGAGATCGCCACCCCCGACGAAGCCCGGCAGATCCTTCAGCTGAAGGGCGCCGACAAGACGAACATCTGAACGCAGGTGACGCGGTTCGGGCCGTGCGCGCCCGGACCTCTTCTCGCGCCCTCCCCTTTCCGCGCCACCTCCGACCCCGCAGAGTCCCCCCCCTCCCAAACCCAGTCCCGCCCGCCAGCTTGACAGGCTCGCGGCAAAACATGATATATCATGCATACTAATAAGAAGGTCGGCCCGCTTGGGAACGATCATGCATCTGGGAGGAAAAATGCGCACCTTGTCATCATCCAAGGCATGGGGCTTTGCCGCTGCCCTTCTCGCCGGCGCGGCCTTCGCGCCCGCCGCCGGCCATGCCCAGACGCCGGCGCAGAAGCCGGCCGAGGTCATCATCGGCTTCGTCCTTCCGCTCTCCGGCGGCTCCGCCACCATCGGCAACCAGACCAAGATGGGCGCGCAAGTGGCCGCCGACCAGATCAATGAAAGCGGCGGCATCGCCTCCATGGGCGGGGCCAAGCTGAAGCTGATCTTCGCCGACAGCCAGTCCAAGCCCGACATCGGCGCCTCCGAGACCGAGCGGCTGATCCAGCGCGAGAACGTCTCGCTGCTGGTGGGTGCCTATAACAGCGCCGTCACCTTCCCCTCGACCGAAGTGGCGGAGCGCTACAAGACGCCTTGGATCGTCACGGGATCGGTGAAAGACGAAATCACCGAGCGCGGCTTCAAATACGTGTTCCGCCCCAACAACAAGGCCACCTACGACGCGCGCGAGCAGCTGGACGCCATCGATCTGCTGAAGAAGGAGAGCGGACAGGGCCCGAAGACCATCGGCCTGTTCTATGAAGGCTCGGACTGGGGCCGCTCGCATGTGGCGAACATCAAGAAGTTCGCCAAGGAGCGCGGCTACGAAATCACGCTCGACGAGAGCTTCCCGCCCAACCAGGTGGACTTCACCGCCCAGTTGCTGAAAATCCGTGCCTCCAAGCCCGACGCGCTGATCGTGGTTGCCTATACGCCGGACCATATCCTGTTCACGCGCCAATATTTCGAGAACAAGATCAATATTCCCTATGGCATCCATTCGGTCGGCGGCGGTTCGGAAGATCCGTCCTATTACAAGGCCGTGCCGCAGAAGGCCGTGGACTATCTGTTCGTGCAGGAAGACTGGCAGATCGACCGCCTGAAGACCGACAAGGACCCGAAGGTGCTCGATGCCAACACCCGCTTCAAGGCGCTGGCCGGCTACGACATCAATTCCTACGGCGCCCAGGGCGTCTCCAACCTGTACATCATCAAGGACGTTCTGGAGCGCGCCGCCTCGGCGGACCGCGAGAAGATCCGCGACGCCCTGGCCGCCACCGACATTTCCTCCGGCATGGCGCTGATCGTCGGCTATCAGCGCATCAAGTTCGACGACCAGGGGCAGAACACCTTCGCGCACGGGGTGATCTCCGAAAATATCGGCGGCGAGCGGCTCACCATATGGCCGCTGGAAAACCGCGCCACCACCACCAAGCCGGTGTGGCCGGTGCCGGACTGGTCCAAGCGTTGACCCCCGCCTGAGCGGCGGGGCCGCAAGGTCCCGCCGGCTTTTTCAAAGCGCTAGGGCAGCCGCGCAACCGCATCCCGGACCAGCGACGGCGCAGCCGGAGCGCCGAGCCGGGACCCAGGGGAAACCCCTGCGCAGCAGGCAAGACGCACATGGAACTCTGTGGAGGGCGCGTCCGGCATTAGGCAAGGGACCTTCCCCCCGGTGCCCCCTCCCCAGCCCTCCCCCGGGGCCCCCTCCCCAGCCCTCCCCCGCAAGCGGGAGAGGGAGCGCGCAGGAATAATCGTCGATCATTGCGCCTGCCGATGCTGCACAGGTTGCCGATGCTGCACAGGTTCTTGCTCTGGCGTGCAGGCGAGGGCTGCATTCGTCCCCTCTCCCGCGTGCGGGGGAGGGTTAGGGAGGGGGAACGACGCAAGGGCCGCACCCGGCCTTCGCCTCACAGCAACGCCCCTTCCCGCCGCCAGCATGACCTTACGGGAGTATAATATATGGATCTTTTGACCCTCTCGTTCGCGGTCATCAACGGGCTTCTGATCGGCGGCATCTATGGCGGGGTGGCGCTGGGACTGAGCCTGATCTTCGGCGTGATGCGGGTGATCAATTTCGCCCACGGCTCGTTCCTGATGCTGGCCATGTATTGCTCCTATCTGCTGTGGGCGAGCCTCGGCCTGCATCCCTATGTGAGCATCCTCGCCACCGTGCCGTTCCTGTTCATCGTCGGCTATTTCGTGCAGGGCGTGGTGATCTCGCCGCTGTTCAAGCGCGAGCGCGCCCTGGTGGTGGAGCCCACCAGCGCCCTGCTGCTCACCGCCGGCGTCTATCTGGTGGTGGACAATATCGTGCTCATGGCCTTCGGGCCGGATGTGCGCTCGGTGGCGGTCGACATCACCTATGAATCGATCTTCGTCGCCGGCCTGCCCATCAATCTCGCGCGGCTGATCGGGTTCCTGGCGGCCATCGTGGTGGCGGCGGCGCTGTCGTTCTGGCTGAAGCATTCGGAGATGGGCCGGGCGATCCGCGCCACCGCGCAGAACCGCGATGCCGCCTCGCTCTCCGGCATCAATGTGCAGATGGTCTACAACGTCACCTTCGGCCTCGGCTGCGCGGTGCTCGGCCTGTTCGGCGCGCTACTGGTGCCGTTCTTCTCCATCACGCCGAACATCGGCCTGTCATTCGGCATCAAGTCGTTCCTGGTGGTGGTGCTGGGCGGGATCGGCTCGATCCCGGGCTCGATCCTCGGCGGGCTGCTGCTGGGCGTGTTCGAATCCGTCGCCTCGCAATTCGTCACGGCGACCTCGGCGGCGATCTTCTCGTTCGGCCTGTTCATCGCGATCCTGCTGCTGCGGCCGGCTGGCCTCATGGGCCGGGCCTGAGGTTTCCCATGCGCCACACCCTCACCCTCGTCCTCGGCGGGCCGCTGCTGGTCCTCGCCCTCGCGATCCCGCTGTTCGTGACCGACAGCTACATCCTGCATTCCATCGCGATGGTCCTGTTCTTCGCTTATATGGCCTCGTCCTGGAACTTCGTGTGCGGCTATGTGGGCCAGCTCTCGCTCGGCCATTCCGCCTTCGCGGGGGTGGCGGGCTATGTCACCGTGCTGCTGTTCACCCAGCTCGGCGTGACGCCCTGGCTCGGCATGCTGGCGGGCGGCGCATTCGCGGCCCTGCTCTCGGTGCCGGTGGGCTATGCCACCTTCCGCCTGAAGGGGCCGTATTTCACGCTGACCACGATTGCGTTCGCGGAAATCCTGCGCATCTGGCTGGAGAATACCGACGATTTCCTCGGCATTCCGCTGAAGGGGGCGCAGGGGCTCACGGTTCCGCCGGTGGGCGGCTCAAGCTTCCTCGCCTTCCAGTTCGACGGCAAAGTGCCCTATTATTACATCATCCTCGCCATGCTGGTGGGCGTGATGGCGGCGACCGCTTTGATGGAGCGCTCGCGCCTCGGCTTCTATCTGAAAGCCATCCGCGGCGACCGCGACGGGGCGGAGGCGCTGGGCGTCGATCCCACCCGCTACAGCCTGACCGCGCTCGCCATCAGCGCCTTTCTCACCGGACTTGGCGGGGCCTATTACGCGCAGCTGTTCCGCTACATCAATCCGGAGCGGAACATGGGCATCGACCTGTCCATCGACATGGCCATCATGACCATCGTCGGCGGCCAGGGCACGATCCTCGGGCCGACGCTCGGGGCGCTGCTGCTGCATCCCATCGGCGAGATGGTGCGCGCCACCATCGGCGGCAGCTTCCTCGGCCTGCATCTCATCCTCTACGGGCTGATGCTGATCCTGGCGGTGATCTATTTCCCGAAGGGCATCATCGTGCCGCTGCAACGCCTGCTGGACGGCCGCGCCCGCAAGAGCGCATCGCGCAAAGCCGCAGCTAAAACCGACGCGCTGGAGGGCAAGGGACAATGAGCGCGATCGAGAAAATTTCGGACGGGCGGAAGATCCTGGAAGTGAAGGGCATCTCCAAGAGGTTCGGCGGCGTGCAGGCCGTCTCCACCTTGTCGTTCCACTTGAACCAGGGCGAGATCCTCGGCCTGCTCGGCCCCAATGGCGCGGGCAAGACCACCGCCTTCAACATGATCGCTGGCGCGCTCCGCTCGGACACCGGCGAGATCCTGTTCGAGGGGCGCAGCCTCGCCAATCTCAAGCCGTGGGACATCTGCCGGCTCGGCATCGCGCGCACGTTCCAGCTCTCCAAGCCGTTCGGCGGGCTCACCGTGCTGGAGAATGTGATGGTCGGCAGCTTCGTGCGCACCGCCGCCGAGAAGGAGGCGCGCGCGGAGGCGCAGAAGGTGGTGGATTTCCTTGAGATGGGCGGCAAAGCCCATACGGACGCCGACGATCTCACCGCCTTCGACCGCCGCAAGCTGGAACTGGGGCGCGCGCTCGCCACCAAGCCGCGCCTGCTTCTGATGGACGAGGTGGTGGCCGGCGCCACGCCGAACGAAGCCGGCGAGATGGTGCATCTGGTGCGCAAGGTGCGCGACCTCGGCATCACCATCCTGATCGTGGAGCATGTGATGAAGGTCATCATGGGCCTGTCGGACCGGGTGATCGTGCTCGATTACGGCAAGCTGATCGCCGACGGCCCGCCCAAGGACGTGGTGCGCCAGCCGGACGTCCTCAAAGCCTATTTCGGAGAGCGCTATGTCGACGCCCGCGCTTGAGGTTCGCGACCTGTGGTCCGGCTATGGCGACCAGGACGTGCTGCGCGGCATCAACCTGGTGCTGGAGCCGCGCACCATCGTCGCTTTGATCGGCGCCAACGGGGCCGGCAAATCCACTTTGCTGCGCACCCTCTCCGGCCTGCTGCGGCCGCACCGGGGGGAAGCGAAGCTCTATGGCGAAAGCATCTTCTGCCTGCCGCCGCACAAGGTGGTGGAGCGCGGCTTCGTGCAGTCGCCGGAGGGCAAGCAATTGTTCCTCGGCATGTCGATCCGCGAAAACCTGCTGGTGGGCGCGCAGAACAAACGCGCCCGCGCGCGCCGCGACCAGACTTTGGAAGAAGTGTTCGAGCTGTTCCCGATCCTGCGCGAGCGCCAGGCGCTGAATGCCTCCACCCTCTCGGGCGGGCAGCAGCAGATGGTGGCGGTGGGCCGCGCGCTCATGGCCCTGCCGCGCGTGCTGGCGCTGGACGAGCCCTCGCTCGGCCTTGCGCCCATCATGGTGGACCGCCTGTTCGAGAGCATCGCCAAGATCAAGGAACGCGATCTCACCATCCTGATCATCGAGCAGAACGTATTCCAGGTGTTGGAAATGGCCGATTATGGCTATGTGCTTGAAAATGGCGTCATGACGCTGAACGGCACCGGGGCGGAACTCCTCGCGGACGACCATCTGCGCGCCAGCTATCTCGGCCTGTGACGCCCACCAGAGCATTTTCGAGCGAAGTGGAAACCGGTTCGCGTGAAGAAAAAGCGACAATACAATAAGTTAGAGCATTTCATCGTTTCTAAGAAACGATGAAATGCTCTAGAGACAGACACAGGGACGGAGACCTTTCGTGAGCAGCACCAAGATCGCCATCGTCACCGGGGGCGGCACCGGCATCGGCCGCGCGGTCGCGGAACGCCTTGTTGAGGCCGGCTATACGCCGCTCGCGGTCGGCCGCGACAAAGACGCGGATTTCGCGCTCGATTTTGCCGAGCTGGACGTGACCGACGCCCCCGCCATCGCCGCGCTGGCGGCGCGCTATTCCGAGGTGTCGGCGGTGGTGAATTGCGCCGGCATGATCCTGCACGACATGAAGGAATTCGAGCCGGAGGGGTTCCGCCGGGTGCTCGACGTCAACCTCACCGGCTCGCATCTCGTCACCATGGCGTTCCGCAAGGCGCTGGCGGCGGGCGGCAGCGTGGTCAACATCGCCTCCATGTGGAGCTATTTCGGCTCGGGGCGGAACCCCGCCTATGCCTCGTCCAAGGGCGCGGTGGTGCAGCTCACGCGCTCGCTCGCGGTGGCGCTGGCGCCGGAGAACATCCGCGTCAATGCGGTGGCGCCGGGCTGGATCGAGACCCGCCTTTCGGCCGGCGCCTTGCAAAATCCCGAGCGCGCGGCGGCCATCATGTCCCGCCTGCCCATGCAACGCTGGGGTTCGCCGGCGGACGTGGCGGAGGTGGTGAATTTCCTGCTCTCGCCGGCAGCGGGTTATGTCACCGGCGCGATCATCCCGGTGGACGGCGGCTACGGCATCGCGTGATTTTTCCGGGCGGGCCGGAGCGTGCTCCCCCTCGGGCCTGCCCCCTCCCCAGCCCTCCCCCGCACGCGGGAGAGGGAGCGCATTGGCGCTGATAGAGAACCGCCTCTCCCGCACGAGCCATAGATCCCCTCTCCCGCGTGCGGGGGAGGGTTAGGGAGGGGGGAAATGGGCGGCGCGGGTCGTGAGCAAACTGCGCCCTACCCCAGCCGCTGCGCCCCAGCATCCTTGCCGGCGGGCGCACGCGATTGCGCCTCTACCCAGGCCACCAGAACGCGGCCCCATTCGATATCCGCCTGGATCGCCTCGCGCGCGGCCACCGGATCGCGGGCGCGCAGCGCGGTGAGCACGTCGTAATGCTTGTGGTCCTTGCCGGCGATCTGGCGCGGCGGCATGGTGGAATGGAACACGCTCAAGAGCGGCCCCATCAGCGTCCACATGTTCTCGACGATGGATTCCACCCGCGGCAATTGGGCGATATCCAGCAACGCGAAGTGGAAGTCGCGGTTCTTGATGCTGGCCTTCTTGGGATTGGTCGCCGCCGCCTCGATGAATTCGGCCTGGATCGCCTCCAGCTTGCGCAATTGCTTGTCGGTGATGAGGCCCGCCGCCCGCTCCGCCGCCACGCCTTCGAGCTGCACGCGGATGAGCTGGATTTCCTGCAGGCGTTCTGAATCCAGCAGCGGCACGTGGATGGCGGTGGCGGCCTTCATCTCCAGCGCCTGCTCGCTCACGAGGCGGAAGATGGCTTCGCGCACGGGGGTGATGCTGGTGCCCAGCTCGGCCGCCAGCGTGGAGATGCGCAGCCGCTCGCCGGGCTCGAACTGCCCGTCGATCAGCGCCCGCCGGATGCGGCCATAGACCCGCGCCGACAGATTCTCTTTCTCGACTTGCTGCAGCTCGGCCATCTGATCCCGCGATTCCCGCTTAAACCCTCAAAACATATATCATATTGCCGCTTGGAAAGCCTGCGACGCGGTGCCCGCCCGCGCTTCCAGCGCGGCGATGGCGGCGACGATCTCGGTTTCCTCCAGCACGCGCGGAAAATGCCGAGCGTGGGGCGCGGTCAGGGTGAGGCGGGCGATGGTCTCGACCTCCTCGTGCGTCGGCCCGGCGCCGGAGAGCGCGACAAGGCTCACCGGCAGGCCGATGCGGCCGTAGAAGGCGATGATGTCGTCCATGAAGGCATCCTCGCGGCCTTCCAGCAGCAATTGGACGAGCCCGCCATAGGCCACCTGGAAGCCGTGGAGGGCATTGGCATATTTCGGCACGACGGAGAGGCCGCGCGTCATGGAATGGGAGATGGAGAGCCCGCCGCTCTCGAACGCGAGCCCGCTCATCAGCACGGTCGCCTCCACCACCAGGTCGAGCGCATCGTCAGCGCTCTTGCGATCCACGGCGGCGAGCGCATCCTCGGCATGGGCGCGCAGAATGTCGTAACAGCCGCGCGCGAGGATCAGCGCGCTTTCCACCGGCGCGCCGCCATAGATATTCTTGCCCTTGGCGCGCACGCACTGCTCCACCTCGAACAGCTTCACCACCGCATCGCCGATGCCGGCCAGGAACAGATGGCGCGGCGCCTGGGCGATCACCTGCGTATCCACCAGCACGAGATCGGGATTGGCGGGCAGCTTCTCCACCGCCAGCAGGCGGTGATGGTCGTCATAGAGCACGTAATTGTGGCTGGTGGGCGCGTCGGTGGAGGCGATGGTGGGAATGGTCGCGACCTTCGCGCCGAGCCGCCCGGCCAGCGCCTTTCCGGCATCGATGCACTTGCCGCCGCCGGCCGCCGCCACCAGGCCCGGCACGCGTGCGCCGCATTCCGCCACCAGCCGGTCCACCTCGCCGGGCGAGCTTTCGCCGCCGAAGGGAATGCGCCGCAGGTCCACCCCGGCGGCGGCGCAGACTTGCGCGATCCGCGCGCCGTGGGCGGCCTCGATGAACGGATCGATCACCAGCACCGCATCCTGCGTGATGCGGGCGAGTTCGGTGCCCAGATGATCGAGCGCGCCCGCGCCCTGAATATAGCGACGCGGCGCGCCGAAGACCTTCATCATTGCTCTTCCTCAGCCGGCGCGTTGGCCGCGCCATATGGATTTTGACGACATGCCAACGCCCTGCCAACGGCCATCGCATTTCGGTCAGAATATGATATATCGTGTATGAATGATCCGCAATTCGCGGACCGGAAGAAACAGCCGGCCGCGCCCCGCCACCGCGGCGCCCCCTCACCCGCCCGCAAGCGGGCGACCTCTCCCCACCGGGGAGAGGTGGGGGATGGGGAAAGGTGAAGACGGGAGCGAAGACTGCCCCGCCACGGGAACGCCCCCTCTCCCCGCCGGGGAGAGGGCTGGGGTGAGGGGGAGGAACTCGCCGCCCGGCGCCAACTGTTCGTCGCAACGCCACGCGGATCTCCTTGCACAAGGATATATCATATTTTATGACTAGCACGACGAAGCGCGAAAGCGCCGCTTCGCCGCATCAAGCCGCCCGAACCTCGCAGCGCGAAGGCGGCCGGAACATTGGGAGCCCATATGAGCGCGGCCGAAAGCCCATCCTCACCGCCCGACCATCGCGTGTCGAACTTCCGGCCAACCCCGGAAACCATCGCGATGCTGCGGGAAAAAGCGCGCTTCGTGCGCCTGGAGACCATCCGGCTCATCGAAGTGGCCAAGGTCGGCCATTACAGCTCGGTCTTCTCCGCCGCCGAGATTTTCGCGGCGCTCTATTACGACATCATGGATATCGAGAAGGGCAATCCGACCCGCGCGGATCGCGACCGCTTCCTGATGGGCAAGGGCCACGCCGCCGTCGGCCTGTTCCCGATCCTCGCCGAGTTCGGCTACATCGCAAAAGAGGTGCTGGACAATTACACCCGCCTCGGCAATCCGCTCGGCGACCATCCCGACATGCGCAAGGTGCCGGGCATCGATTTCTCCTCCGGCTCCATCGGCCACGCGCTGTCCGCCGGCCTCGGCATGGCGCTCGGCGGGCGCATGCAGAAGCTCGACTTCAACGTGTTCGTCATGCTCGGCGACGGCGAGATGCAGGAAGGCCAGGTGTGGGAAGCCGCGCTTTCCGCCGCCCATCACAAGACCTCCAAGCTGGTCGCCATCATCGACCGTAACGGCTTCCAGCTCGACGGCGCCGTGGACGATGTCATGGGCATCGAGCCGCTGGACGAGAAATGGCGCGCCTTCGGCTGGGAGGTGCACGTCGTGGACGGGCATAATCTCGACGCCCTCACCACGCTGCTGCGCCAGGTGAAGGCGGACGAAAGCCGCACCAAGCCCTGCTGCATCATCGCCCGCACGCTGAAGGGCAAGGGCGTCTCCTACATGGAGACCGAGCCCGGCTGGCATCTCGGCTATCTCGATCCCTCCGACGCGAAGAACGCGGTCGCAGAAATCATGAACAGGGACATCTGAACCATGAGCGAAACCCTGTCTCCCAATCCTCCCGCAGCAAGCCGTCCGCTCTCGCCCAATTCCTGGCAGTATCGGGAAATCAACGCCAAGACGCCGGGCCTCAGCCATCTGTCGGATGCGCTGATTTCGCTCGCGGAAGCCGGTGAGCCCGTGGTGGCCGGCTCCGCAGACCTGCAATATTCCAACGGCCTCGCCAAGTTCGCGAAGCGTTTTCCCGAGCGCTACATCCAGTTCGGCATTTCCGAGCAGAACATGGTGACGGCGGCGGCCGGGCTCGCCACCACCGGGCTCAAGCCCTATGTGGCGACCTTCGCCTCCTTCCTCGGGCTATTGTGCTGCGAGCAGATCCGCATGGATGTGGCCTATTGCGGCCAGCCGGTGCGGCTCATCGGCCATCACACGGGCATTTCGCTGGGCTTCTACGGCACCTCGCACCACGCGACCGAGGACATTTCCACCATGCGCGCGATTGCGGACCTCACCGTCGTCTCGCCCGCCGACGGCCCGCAACTCGCCGCCGCCATCAAGGCGTCCGCCGCCTATCCCGAGCCGATCTATTTCCGCATCGGCCGCGGCCGCGAGCCGGATGTCTACGGGCCGGATGTGACCTTCGAATTCGGCAAGGCCATCGAGCATGTCGCGGGCGATGAAATCACCATCATCGCCTGCGGTATGCCGGTGCATTCGGCGCTTGAGGCGGCGCGCAAGCTGAACGCGGCGGGGCGCTCGGTGGGGGTCATCGACATGCCCACCATCAAGCCCATCGACAAGGCGGCGATCCTGAAGGCGGCCGCGCGTTCCAAGGTGCTGATGACGGCGGAAGAGCACAATGTGCTCGGCGGCCTCGGCAGCGCGGTGGCCGAAGTGCTAACGGAAGTGGGCGCGGGGGTAAAACTGATCCGTCACGGCATCCACGACGAATACAGCCTGATCGCCCCGCCGACCCATCTCTACGCCCATTACAAGCTCGACGCCGCCGGCATCGAGGACGTGGTTCTGACCGCCATCGGCGGCGCCAAGGGCTGAAGTGATGGTCTCCGAAACTCTCCCTCTCCCCACCGGGGAGAGGGTTGGGGTGAGGGGCCACGAACGGCCCGACCGCGCCCGAGCCCCCTCACCCGCCCGCAAGCGGGCGACCTCTCCCCGACGGGGAGAGGTGACGGGCAGGAAGAGGTGACGGACAAGAAGAGATCACCCGCCCAGCCGCAACGCCCCCTCTCCCCCACGGGGAGAGGGCCGGGGTGAGGGGGCCAAGAACGCACGCCGACACACGCCAAGACATATCTCGCGCGCCGGCCTCCCCCTCAGCGCACAGCACGCCGGCCGCGCCTTTGCTACCATTCCAGCAAGCGGATAACCGCGATTGCCCGAACCGGGAGGAAACCGAAGAATGACCCAGCCCCAGCCCCGCCCCGCCGACGCCATCGACGAGAAGTGGCAGCCCTATCGCAAGCCCCAACCGGCCGAGGCGCGCCCCGAACTGGTGGTGCCGAACGCCATTCCCACCGACGACCGCGTGTGGGTGCCGCTGGAGGAGAATGTATGGTTCCGCCCGCTGCTGCTCTCCGCCTCCAGCGGCTATTGGATGAACCTGCTGAAGGTGCGCAAGGCCGGCGTGCTCTCGCGTCACCGCCACCCGCTGCCGGTGCATGGCTATGTCATCAAGGGTTCCTGGCGCTATCTCGAACACGACTGGATCGCCACCGAGGGCGGCTATGTCTACGAGGCGCCGGGCGAGACCCACACCCTGGTGGTCGATCCCCATGTGGAAGAGATGATCACCCTGTTCCAGGTGAATGGCGCGATGATCTATGTGGACCCGGACGGCAACCAGACCGGCTTCGACGACGTTTTCACCCGCATCGACAAGTGCCGCGCCCATTACAGCGCCAATGGCCTCGGCGCGGACTATATCGACCAGTTCATTCGCTGAATTTCACGAAAATCGCGGCGCAATCCGCGAAAAAGCGCGGTATTGATTTCGGTCCGCCGAAGTTTCAGCGAATTTCGGCGGAGGACCGCGGAAAAGCCGCCGACATCGCCCACGCCCGCACTGTTCCTCGGCGCGGAGCAATCGAAATTCGGCGCCGCGCTCCCGGCGGGTGCGCGCGGCGCGGGTGGAAGGCACTGGCGGGCGGCTTCGCCTCTCAGGACAGCGGCGGGCGTCGGCGCGGACTTGCGATCTCATTGTTTTTAGATGCGATTCCAAATTCCAGGCTGTCGGCGATACGGCGCGCGCGGATGATGAAATGGGTCGCGGCCGCCGGCGGGCAAAGTTCCTGCGCGGTCGCCTCGAACAGGTCGAGCCAGCGGTCGAAATGCGCGGCACCGATCGGCAAAGGCAGGTGCCGGGGCATCGGCTGGCCATGGTAGCGGCCCGTCATGAGCGCCACGGACGACCAGAAAAGACAAAGCTTCTCAAGGTGTTTGTCCCAGTCGGCGACGCGCGCGGCGAAGATCGGGCCGATCAGGTCGTCCGCCCGCACGCGGTCGTAGAAGGTGAAGACCAGGGTGCGAATCATCGCCTCGTCGATGCCGGTCTCGGCCATGATCGCCTGCGTCGCCGCCGCCCGACGGGCCAGCATCTGCTCGCTCTCGCCGCTGACGATGCGCTCGCGCGCCGTCTCCTCGGCCATGGCCGCCTCCGTCTCCCGCACCGGCGGCGGATGCGCCATGTGCTTGATAAGCCAAGGGCTTAGCCGTGCCCGCGCGGAACCGCAATCCGGGATTTCCCGGAGGCCGATGGGGTCCCTCAGGTGCCGGAGGCGGCGCGCATGAGCTTCTCGAACCGCTTCACCACCCGCTCCCGCCGCAGCCGCGAGAGCTTCTGAAGCCAGAAGATTCCGTCCAGTTGGTCGATCTCGTGCTGGAGGCACACGGCCAGCAGCCCGTCCGCCTCGACCTCCTGAGGCGTTCCGTCAAGATCCTGATATTGCACGCGAACCCGCACCGGCCGCTCCACCTCATCGACCACGCCCGGCATGGACACGCTGCCCTCCGGATGGCGTCCGACCTCGGGCGAGGACCAGGTGACGCGTGGATTGACATAGATCCGAATAAGCCCTTGTTCCTCAGGCAGATCCAGCACCACCAACCGCTCCGCCACACCGATATGGGGCGCCGTGATGCCGATCCCCGGTGCCGCCTTCATGGTGTCGCGCAGATCCTGCGCCAGCGCCGCAAGCGCGGCATCGAACCGCGTCACCTCCGCCGCCGCCTGCCGCAGCCGTGGATCTGGAAACCGCACGATCTCGCGCACCGCCATGATTGCTCCTCCGTCCCGCCGTCATGGCGACCCGCGCCAAGGGGCGGCGCGCTGTTGCACTTTGGTATTCCTCAAGGGAAAATGCCCGCGATTGCGCTGCATCAATCGCCGGGATCCGGTGCGCTCCTACCCTCCCGGCGCGAAGCACCCCGCACCGGCCTCTTGCCAGCCCCTTGCAGGGCAAGCTTTTCTCAAGGCTCTTTCGGGCCGGCGCCTCCACAAGGACAGGGCGATGCCACAACCGGCCGCAAAACGCCAGGACCAGACCCGCCCTGCCGCACCGGAGCTGGAAACCGGCCTCACGGACGCGGAAGCCGCCGCGCGCCTCAAGCGCGACGGGCCCAACGAACTCCCCCAGGGCGAGCATCGCTCGCCGCTGAAGATCATTTTCGACACCATCCGCGAGCCCATGTTCGCTCTGCTGCTGGCGGCGGGCCTGCTCTATTTCGTGATCGGCGACCCGGCGGAGGCGGTGATCCTGTTCGGCTTCGCCACGCTGTCGGTGCTGATCGCGGTGGTGCAGGAATTGCGCACCGAACGCGCCCTCGAGGCCCTGCGCGACCTCTCCAGCCCGCGCGCCTTGGTGATCCGCGACGGCGTGCAGAAGCGCATTCCGGGCCGCGAGGTGGTGCGCGGCGACCTGATCATTATCGCCGAGGGCGACCGGGTGGCGGCCGATGCCTTGCTGATCGCCACCGCCGCGTTGGAGATCGACGAATCCCTGCTCACCGGCGAATCGGTGCCGGTGCAGAAATCCGCCGCAGCGCCGGGCGACATCGCCGGGGACGGCGAGCTCCATGCCGATACGGACGACCGCAGCGCGGCCTTCTCCGGCACTTTGGTGGTGCGCGGCCAAGGGCGCGGGATCGTGCGTGGGATTGGCCGAAAGACCGAGCTCGGCCGCATCGGCCAAAGCCTCGGCACCATCGAGCGCGAGCCCCCGCGCCTGCGGGCGCAAACCCGGCGGCTGGTGCGCCTGTTCGCGGTGGCGGGCATCTCTGTCAGCATCCTCGCCGCCGTGCTCTACGGGCTTGCGGGCAATGATTGGACCAGCGCGACGCTCGGCGGCATCGCGCTCGCCATGGCCATGCTGCCGGAGGAGTTTCCCCTTATCCTCACGGTGTTTACCGTCATGGGCGCGATCCGCATCGCCAAGGCCCGCGTGCTGACGCGGCGCGCGGCGGCCATCGAGGCGCTCGGTGCCGCAACCGTTCTGTGCACCGACAAGACCGGCACGCTGACCCAGAACCGCATGACCGTGGTGGAATTGCGCGATGCCGACGGCGCGCCGGTGGCGCTTGGCGACGCGAACTTGCCCCTCGCGCCAGAGGCGGCGCACCTCGCGCTGCTGGCGGCGCGCTCCAGCCGCGACCGCACCTTCGACCCCATGGAGCGCGCCTTCCACGATCTCGCGGCCCGCGCCGGCATCGCACCGCCCTGGCCGCAGGTGGCGGTCTGTGATTTCGACCTGCGCGACGATCTTCCGGCGATGGGGCGCGCCTGGGGCGCGGGCGAGGAAACGCCCCGCCTCGCCGCCAAGGGCGCGCCGGAGGCCATCGTCCGCCTGTGTGGCCTCTCCCCCGACAAGGCGGGGCAGGTGCTGGCGGCCGCTGCCGACATGGCGGGGCGCGGCCTGCGGGTGCTCGGCCTTGCCGAAGGCGAATTGCGGAATGCGGCCGACGACCGACTGGAGGGACAGGCGCTCGCGTTCCGCGGCCTCGTCGCTCTGGCGGATCCGCTGCGGCCCGGCGTAAAGGAAGCAGTGGGCGAGTGCCGGGCGGCCGGCATCCGCATCGCCATGGTCACGGGCGATCATCCCGCCACCGCCGCCGCCATGGCCCGCGCCGCCGGGCTCGATGCCGAACCCGTGGTGACCGGGCGCGAATTGGCCGCGCTCGATCCGCAAGCCTTCGCGGCGGCGGTGGCGACGGCAGCGGTGTTCGCCCGCATCGTGCCCGAACAGAAGCTCAAGATCGTGGAAGCCCTGAAGGCACAGGGCGCCATCGTCGCCATGACCGGTGACGGGGTGAACGATGCCCCGGCGCTGAAGGCCGCCCATATCGGCATCGCCATGGGCGGGCGCGGCACCGATGTCGCCCGCGAGGCGGCGGCGATGGTGCTGCTGGACGATGATTTCAATTCCATCGTGCGCACCATCCGCCTTGGCCGGCGCACGTTCGACAATCTGCGCAAGGCCATGGGCTATGTGCTCGCCATGCATGTGCCGATCGCGGGGCTGGCCTTCCTGCCGCTGGCGCTCGGCCTGCCGCCGCTGCTCGGGCCGCTGCATATCGCGTTCCTGGAAATGGTGATCGACCCGGTCTGCTCCATCGCCTTCGAGGCCGAGCCGGAGGAGCCGGACCTGATGCAGCGCCCGCCGCGCAAGGCCACCGACGCGCTGCTGCCGCTCGCCTTGATGGCCTGGAGCCTGATCCAGGGGCTGGCGGCGTTCGCGGCGGCCGGCGGCATCTATCTGCTGTCGCTCCATGCCGAGCTGCCGCCGGACGTGGTGCGCGGGCGCGCCTTCCTCACCCTCATCCTCGCCAGCGTCGGGCTGATCATCGTGGATCGCTCCTTCAGTTCCTCGCTGCTCACGGCGCTGACCCGGCCGAATTCCGCTTTGGTCGCGGTCATGGGGCTGGCGGCGGTGATGCTGGTGATCGTGCTCGGCGTGCCGCCGGCGGCCGCGCTGTTCCGCTTCGGCGATGTGGGCCTTGCGGGGATCGGCATCGCGATCGCGGCGGCGGTCGCCATGATGCTGCTGCTGGAACTCGCCAAGGCCCTGGGGATCGCCGCGCGCCTGCGGCGCTGAGATGCCTGGCGATTCCCGCCCCTGCGGTCATGGCCTGGACAAGCCCGGCCATGACGCCGGAGACTCTAAGGCACCAGCACCGCCGCGCCTTGGAACCGTCCGGCGCGCAGATCCGCCAGCGCTTCGTTGGCCTGTTCCAGCGGGTAGATTGTGGTGGTGGTCTTCACGCCGGCCTTGGGCGCGAGGGCGAGGAATTCGTGGGCATCCGCGCGCGTGAGATTGGCGATCGAAAGCACCTGCCGCTCCTCCCACAGGATGGAATAGGGGAATTGCGGAATGTCGCTCATATGGATGCCGCCGCACACCACGCGCCCGCCCTTGCGCACCGCCCGCAAGGCGCTCGGCACCAGCGCGCCGACGGGGGCGAAGAGGATGGCGGCGTCGAGCGGCTCGGGTGGCGCATCGTCCGAACTGCCAGCCCAGCGGGCGCCGAGGGACAGCGCCATCGCCTGCGCCGCCGTATCGCCCGCGCGGGTGAAGGCATAGACCTCGCGTCCCTGCCAGCGGCACACCTGGGCGAGGATATGGGCGGCCGCCCCAAAACCATAGAGCCCGATGCGCCGGCCCTCGCCAGCTTTCACGAGGGAACGCCAGCCGATCAGCCCCGCGCACAGCAAGGGCGCGGCCGCCACGGGATCGTCGAAGCCGTCGAGCGGAAAGGCGAAGGCGGCATCCGCCACCACATGGGAGGCAAAGCCGCCGTCGCGGGTAAATCCGGTGAAGGCGGGCGCGTCGCACAGGTTTTCCTGGCCCGAGGCGCAATAAGGACACTGCCCGCAAGTATGGCCCAGCCAGGGAATGCCGACCCGCGTTCCCAGCGCCGGGCTTGTCACCCCCGCGCCCAGCGCCTCGACCATGCCGACGATCTCATGGCCCGGCACGATGGGCAGGACCGGGTTCGGCAGCTCGCCATCCACCACGTGCAGGTCGGTGCGGCACACGGCGCACGCCTCCACCCGCACCCGGATTTCCCCGGCGGCGGGCTCAGGGTCGGGCCGCTGCTCCAGCACCAAGGGCGCGCCGATGGCGCGAAGGACCATGGCCTTCATGTCGTGCTCCCGTGTGGTGGGCGAGCGGCGGTTCAGGCCGCGCCGCGTTCGGCCGCGTCCGCGCCCGGCGGCAGGATCACCATGCCCGACATGGGCTCGACCCACACCAATTGATCGATCACTCCGAGCACGCCCGGCACATTCTCCGCGCAGACGCGGGCGGCCATGCGCTCGCGCTCGTCGAAGATGGTGCCGCGCAGTTCGCAGACGCCATTCTCCACATGCACCCGGATCAGGCCGCTGCCGCTCCAGGGCTGCTTGGCGAGTTCGTCGAGGACAGCCTCCCGCAGGCGCGCGTCGCCGGTCTGCGCCACCGGCGCCGAGGGCAGCGCGGCGGCGAGCGCGCGCAGCAGATCGGACCGGGAGATGATGCCGACCAGCTTGCCGTCCTCGACCACCGGCAGGCGCTTGACGCGGGCGCTGGTCATGGTCTCGACGATCTGGGAGAGCGGCGCGTCCTTGGTGGTGGTGAGGACGTCGCGGGTCATCACCTCTTCCACCTTGCGGCCGTGGGCGCGGACATATTCCTCCGCCTCCGTGCCAGGACTGACGAGCAGCTCCAGCCACCAGGAGCGCTTGACCTGCGTGCCCAGCTCCGCCCGGCGCAGGAAATCGCCCTCGGTGACCATGCCGGCGAGCGTGCCGTCCTTGGCGACGACCGGCAGGCCGCTGATGTGCTGGGCCAGCATGAGCCGCGCGGCATCGGCGATGGATGTGGAAGGTTCAACGCTGATGACCGGCGTGGTCATCACATTCGCAACGCGCATGGTCGCCTCCCGCGGCTCCCGCTGACTGAAGTGCAGTTTGTATCATGTCACGCAGGCGGCATGCTGCATTGAGCCGCATCAACACGACCCTGGTACCCTCACTGAGCGCCGAGGAGGGCCTTGCGGAACCGCAGGGCGGCGAGCGCGAAGAAGGCCGCGCCGATGGCGAGCAGCGCCAGGAGCTGCGGCCAGATGATCGAGAGCCCTGCCCCGCGATAAAGGATCGCCTGGGAGAGCGCCACGAAATGCGTGGAGGGCGACACCTGCATCACGTTCTGGAGCCAGGTCGGCATGCTTTCCAGCGGCGTCGTGCTGCCCGAGAGCAGGTTCATCACGATCAGGATCGGCATCACGATCAGGCCGAACTGGGCCATGGAGGTGGACACGGTGGCGATGAGAATGCCGAGCGCGGTGACCGAGAATTGATAGGTGACGGTCGCCAGGATGAACAGGGCGAGCGAGCCTTGCACCGGCACCGCCAGGATATATTCGACCACCACCAGCAGCGAGAGGATGGCGGCCACCACGATCACGAGGCCATTGGCCCAGATTTTCGCCAGCATGATCTCGATGGGGGTGACCGGCATCACCAGCAGATGCTCAATGGTGCCATGCTCGCGCTCGCGGATCAGCGCCGCGCCCGAGAGGATCACCGCCAGCATGGTGATGTTGTTGATCACCTGCATCACCGCCGTGAACCAGGCGGACTTGAGGTTGGGATTGAACTTCGCGCGCATCACCACGGCGATCGGCAGCGCCTGGGTGGTGCCCGGCAGAGCGGTGCTGACCTCCTGGAGAATGATGTTCTGAAGATAGGAGGCGCCGTTGCCCGCCTGGGACATGGCGGTGGCGTCCACGTCGATCTGGATCGTCGGATGCTGGCCGGAAATGGCGTCCTGCTCGAATTTCGGCGGGATCTCGATGACGAACACGAAGCGGCCGGTGTCCATCACGCGATCGATCTCGTTCGCGCCGATCAGCACCGGTTCCTTGAAGAAGGGCTTGAGGATCGCCGCCCGCACCTGCCGGGAGAGGGCCGACTGGTCCTCGTCCACCACCGCGACGGCGGCATTCTCCACCTCGAACTTCGCGCCGGTGGCCACCGCATAGATGGCGAAGGTGAAGGTATAGACGATCAGCCCCAGCAGCACCGGATCGGCTTTGAGGCTGTAGAGCTCCTTGATGCCGAGGCGCCAGATGCGCATGAGGCGGGCGCGCATCTCAGGCCCCCTGCTTGCGCAGCGCGAGCACCGCCGCGCCGATGAAGCCGAGCGCGAACAGCACCAGCACCACGATATTGGGCCACAGATCGGCAAGGCCGAGCGCCTTCGCGAACACCCCGACGCTCACCGGCTGATACCAGGCGGCCGGAAAGGCAAGCCCCATCAGCCGCGCGCCGCCGGAAAGCGAGGACACCGGCACCAGCAGGCCGGAGAAATTCACCGCCGGCAGAATGGCGAGGATAGACGTGGCGAAGATCGCCGCCACCTGGCTGGAAACGAAGCTGGAGACGAACAGGCCGAAGCCGGTGGTCGCGAACACATAGGCGAGCGAGCCGAGCGCGAGGGTCGCGAACGAGCCCTTCAGCGGCACCTGGAAGAACAGGATCGCCAGCAGCACCAGCGACAGGAAGCTCAGGAAGGCGATGAACACATACGGCAATTGCTTGCCGAGCAGGAATTCCACCTTGGTCACCGGGGTGGATTGGAAATTGGAGATGGAGCCGGTCTCCTTCTCCTTGACGATGCCGAGCGCGGTCATCACCGCCGGGATCAGCACCAGCATCAGCACGATCACGCTCGGCACGATGGCGTTCACGCTCTTGAACGCCTGATTGTAGCGAAAGCGGGTGTCGATCTCGATGGGATAGAGCGGCACCGCATGGCCATAACGGCGCAGCACCTCGTCCGCCATATAGGTCTGGGCGATGCCCGAGACATAGCCGCGCGTGGTCTCGGCGCGGAACGGCATGGCCCCGTCCACCCACACGCCCACCTCGGGCTGGCGATTGCGCTGCAATTGCTTGCCGAAATCCGTCGGCACCTCGATCGCCACCGAGAGTTCCCCGCTCTTCATGCGGGTGTCGAGCTGCGTGGTGGAGGTGATGGGCGCCTTCTCGGTGAAATAGCGCGAGCCCTGGAAGCTTTCGAGCAATTGCCGGCTCTGGGCGCTCTGGTCCTGGTCGAAGGCGGCATAGGGCAGATGCTCCACGTCGAACGACACGCCATAGCCGAAGGTGAACAGCAGCAGCACCGGGCCGATGAAGGCGAAGGCGAGGCGGGCGGGATCGCGCAGGATCTCCAGCGTCTCGCGCCACGCATAGGCCCACAGGCGGCGCGGATCGACCCGGCGCGGTGGGCCGGAGGAGACCGGGACGGCGGCCTCGGGCGCGGCCGCGTCGCCCTCCTGCCCCATGCCGGCCTGTTCCAGCACGGCGATGAACACCTCTTCCAGCGATTGCGTGTGGCGCTGCGCCTTCAGTTCGTCCGGCGTTCCGACCGCCAGAACCTTGCCCTGGTGCATCAGCGAGATGCGGTCGCAGCGCTCGGCCTCGTTCATGAAATGGGTGGAGAGGAAGATGGTCACCCCATCATCGCGCGACAGAGCGATCAGCTCGCGCCAGAAGCCGTCCCGCGCCACCGGATCGACGCCGGAGGTCGGCTCGTCCAGGATCAGGATTTCCGGCCGGTGGATGATCGCCACCGCGAGCTGCAGGCGCTGGCGGATGCCGAGCGGCAGGCTTTCCGGCCGCGTATCGGCGACATCCGAAAGGTCGAACCGTGTCAGCATCTCCGTGACGCGCGGCCCGATGGTGTCGGGCGGCAGCTCGAACAATTGCGCGTGCAGCATCAAATTCTGCCGCACCGTCAATTCGCTGTAGAGCGAGAAGGCCTGGGACATGTAGCCGACGCGGCGGCGCGTCTCCATGTCGCCGGCGTCGAGCTTCTGCCCGAACAGGCGCGCTTCGCCCTCACTCGCCGGCAACAGGCCGGTGAGCATCTTCATGGTGGTGCTCTTGCCCGAGCCGTTGGAGCCGAGGAAGCCGAAGATCTCGCCCTTTTCGATGCGAAAGCTCACATGGTCCACGGCCGTGAAGGCGCCGAAGCGGCAGGTGAGCCCTTCCGCCTCGATCGCCGGCACGCCGTCCTGCGGCACGCGCGGGCGCTCCACCACCGGCCCGTCGGTGCTGCGCGCGTCTTCCGGCAGCAGCGCCACGAAGGCGCGTTCCAGATTGGTTTCGCCGGTGCGGACCTTGATTTCCCGCGGGCTACCACTGGCGATGACATGGCCGTCGTGCAAGGCGGCGAGCCAGTCGAACGCGTCCGCCTCCTCCATATAAGCGGTGGCGACGATAACGCTCATGCCCGGCCGCCGCGCCCGCATGCGGGCGACGAGATCCCAGAACTGGCGGCGCGAGAGCGGGTCGATGCCGGTGGTGGGCTCGTCGAGGATCAGCAGATCGGGATCGTGGATCAGCGCCGTGCAGATGCCAAGCTTCTGCTTCATGCCGCCGGAGAGCTTGCCCGCCGGCCGGTCGGCGAAGGGCGCTAGGCCGGTGGCGGCGAGCAGCTCGGCGCTGCGTGCGCGCCGCTCGGCCGCGCCCTGGCCGAACAGGCGGCCGAAGAAGTCGAGGTTTTCCGCCACCGACAGCGTGGGATAGAGATTGCGGCCCAGCCCCTGGGGCATGAAGGCGATGCGCGCGCCGGTGACGCGCCGCGCCGCGCGGTTCGCCATGTCGGCGCCCAGCACCTCGACCGAGCCGGCCTGGATCTTGGTGATGCCGGCCGCGAGCGAGAGCAAGGTGGATTTGCCGACCCCGTCCGGGCCGATGAGCCCGGTCATACAGCCGGCGGGGATCTCAAGATCGACGCCGTCGAGCGCGAGCGTCTTGCCATAATGATGCACGACGCCCGCGAAGCGGACCGCCGCCGCGCTCATTGGGGAAGCTTCACGGCAAGCTCGGCGGGCCACACCGCTGTGCGGCTGGTGCGCACGAAGGCGCTGCCGCGCACCCCGGTTTTCACCTGCGCCTCATATTGCTTCAGCAGGCTCGGCGCGATCTTCAGCTTGACGCGGAACATCAGCTTCTCGCGCTCGTCCGCCGTTTCCACCGTCTTGGGGGTGAACTGGGCTTCCGTGGCGACGAAGGAGACGGTCGCCGGGATCACATAATCCGGTGCCGGATCGAGCACGATCCGCGCCTCATCGCCGATGCCGAGCCGCCCGGCCACGCGGGCGGGCAGGAACACGGTCATATAGACGTCCGACAGGTCGAGCAGGGTCGCGATCGGCGCGCCGGCGCCCACCACCTCGCCCGATTGCACGAGTTTATATTCGATGCGGCCGCGCCGGGGCGCGGTGAGCACGGAATCGTCGAGCTGGGAGCGGATGCGCGCCACCTCCGCGCGAGCGGTGTCGGCGGCGGCCTGTGCCTGGTCGAAGCTGGCCTGCGCCGCCCGCTTGGCGCCTTCGGCCACGTTCATCTGGCTGCGCCG
Source organism: Roseixanthobacter finlandensis (assembly GCF_043195105.2). Classification (NCBI taxonomy): domain Bacteria; kingdom Pseudomonadati; phylum Pseudomonadota; class Alphaproteobacteria; order Hyphomicrobiales; family Xanthobacteraceae; genus Roseixanthobacter; species Roseixanthobacter finlandensis. The sequence continues at coordinate 4,004,329 of NZ_CM195536.1, forward strand.
CTGGTCCAGCACCTGGATGGTGCCGTAGCCGCGCGCGCTCAGGGTGGCGGCCCGTTCATATTCCTGATGGGCGAGCAGCACTTCGCTTTCGCGCTGGGTAATGGCCGCCTGCGACTCCGTCATGGCCTTCTCGGCGCGGCGCACCTGGGCCTCGGCACCGGCAAGCTGGGCGTCGAGCTCCGCCGTGTCCATGCGCGCGACCACCGCGCCCTGGTCCACCGTCTGGCCCTCTTCCACCAGCACCTGGAGCACCCGGCCGGCGAACTTGGCGGAGATCAGCACCTGCTCGGCCTCGAGCCGCCCGTTGGTGGTGGAGATATCCGCCGGCAGCTTGCTCCCGGCGAGCTTCTGCCAGAGGCCGTGCAGGCGGTCACCGAGGGTCTTGGGCTCCTGTGCAACAACAGGACCCGCGCAGAGCGCGGCAAGGGCGATCTGGAGCGCGAAGAGGAGTGCGATCGGACGGCAGCGCACGGATGGGCTCCTGCGAACAGAAAATGCGACAGGCGGAGGCTGACTGATTTAGCTCAGCATCGCTGCCCTATCATTGACGCACATCATGCGCCTGTCGCCTCGCCAAACGTCACGAAAAGCAAGCCGGCGCGCGCAATCCTATTTGTCCGCGCGCGGACCTGCGACGCGCGGTTCCCCACCGCGCAGCAGATCCGCAAGGCCGAGTCGTTCCGCCAGCGCCCGCGTCGCGGCGGGCGAGAGATTGCGGCGGACATGGTCGAGATCATAATAAAAGAACTCGCCCTCCACGATGGATTGGCAACTCTGCGGCCCGCACAGCGCATCGGCCGGAATGGCGATGGTGGCATCCCCATAGCGCCCGCGCATGGACCGGAACACGTCGTTCACATCGCGCTGCCAGGAATCGTAATCCGGCGGGGCGAGCCGGTTCACGGTGCGGGTGCAGGGCGCGCGCAGCAGCGACCCGTCATTGGCCACCACGCACGGCACCGGATCGCTCGCCCAATGGGGAATATCCGCCATCACCAGCACCCGCCGTCCAGGCGCGGCGAGGCGTGGCATCAGATCGTCGAACCCTTCCAGAAGCAGGCGGCGGCCCGCCTCGAAGCCCACCGCCTCGCCGGGATGGCGATAGAGATTCTGCGCCGTAGACGGCCACGCGCCGGCAAGGATCACCAGCGAGATGTCGGGCGCCGCCTTCAGCAGGGCCAGCACCGCCGCGCGCGAGGCGCGGCAATCCTCATTATAGGTCGGGATGCCCGCGAAATCGCGCCGGATGCCGCCGGCCTCGATGATCGCCGGGCAGGCGCGGAACAAGGCGATGGCCGTGTCCGCCTGCCGCCCCGCGACATCCAGCATCGGCATCAGCTGCTCGGCATGGCTGTCGCCCCAGATGATCGCCCGCGTCCCGGCGCTCGCCCAAGGCGCGCCGGCGGCGCACAGGCCCTTGGCGGGTCCTTCGGGCACGTGCTGTGGGCAGGCCCAGCCCCACATGCGGTCCTTCGATCCCATGGCCTGGAGCTGCGGGGAGACCCGGCCGGGCAGCCCGCCGGAGAAGAACAGCCCGAGCCCCACCGCCGCGACCACGCCGGCCGTCAGCGCTCCGGCGCCGATGCTGAGGCGCGGCGCCGGCCGCATGTGGCGGAACGGCTGTTCCACGAACCGCCACGAGAGCCATGCGGCGAGGATAGACAGCACCAGCGCCGCCGCGCCCCAGGCCAGGTCCAGCCGCGCGCCATTCTGATAATGGCGCATCAGCACGATGATCGGCCAGTGCCACAGATAGAGCGAATAGGAGATGCGCCCGACGAACGGCAGCGGCTCCAGCGCCAGCACCCGCGCCATTCGGGTCGGCGCGGGCGTGGGCAGCAGCAGCAGCGCCGTGCCGAGCACGGGGGCGAGCGCATTGGCGCCGGGGAACGGGCTCTGCGCCGTCAGCAGCAGGATCGGCGCGAGAATGGCGAGGAGCCCCGCAAGCTTCAGCAGATCGCCGAGCCGGGCCGATATCGCGCCGGTCCAGGCGGCGGGAATGAACACCAGGGCGCCGCCGACCGCCAGTTCCCAGGCCCGCGTCCAGGGCTGGTAGAACGCGCTCTTGGGATTGGTGCCCACCTTCTGCACCGCATAGGCGAAGCTCGCGAGGATCAGCGCGCCCATCAGCGCCGGCACCAGGCGCGGCCAGCGCGCCGAGACTCGCAGCGCCGCCACCAGCAGCAGCGGCCAGATCACATAGAATTGCTCCTCCACCCCGAGCGACCAGGTGTGGAGCAGCGGCATGGTTTCCGCCGCTGCATTGAAATAGCCGGTGTTGCGCAGAAAGAAGAAATTCGAGAGCCCGCCCGCCGCATAGGCCGCGCTGCGGCCGAGCACCGCATAATCGCCCGGCGTGAGGATGAAATAGCCCACCGCCAGCGTCGCCAGCACCACGAGCGTCAGCGCCGGCACGATGCGGCGGATGCGGCGATCATAGAAGCGCAGCAGCGAGAACGTGCCGCCGCGCACGTCGGCCACGATGTTCGCGGTGATGAGATAGCCCGAGATCACGAAGAACACATCGACGCCCACGAACCCGCCGGGCACGCCGGGAACGCCGAGGTGAAACAGCAGGACGCTCAGCACGGCTATGGCGCGGACGCCGTCGATATCCAGGCGGTAGGTCATCGGGCAGATGCTTTAGGCCACTCGCCCGCCGCCCGGCAACCCGCCGCCGGTCCCATCGTGTGTGACGCGAGCGTGGCGGGCGGTGTGGGCGGGCGCAATTCGTGCTACCTCCTGCCCAGTCACCGCACCCCCTACCCTCGGAGCGCCAGATGGCCGATATCCCCGCCCTGATCCTCACCGGCCTGCGGATCAGCTTCCTGCACCCCGAGGACATGCCGAGCGCGCTGATCCTCGATGTGACCACCGACGAGGGCGAGCAGCGCTTCGTCCTGCCGTGCGACCCCGCGCTCGACAGCGAGACGGTGGAGCAGATCGGCGATGAATTCATGGATTGCCTCGACCGCCTGATCGCCCCCTCCGACGACGAGGACGAGGATGGCGAGGACGCAGAAGAAGACGGGGACGGCGCGGACGAGGCGAGCGAGGGCAGCAACGAGAAGCGCTGATCCGCGCGGCCCCGTCGCGCGCACGGGCGCTGTCGCGGCGGGTGCTGAATCTTCGGCGAAAACGCATCGGCGAACGCGCGAACGGCACGGCCTACGGGCCGATCGGCATTAAGTGGCGTGGTGGATCGTCGAGACGCCTGACGGCAGGTGCGCGTCATTGTCTTTCTTTGACCGGTCGTCGTCTTTTGCGCGTCATGGCCGGGACAAGCCCGGGCATGACGATCTCTCCTGCACCGGCGCCAATATGCGCCCGGTGCGCGCCGTAAATGCGCCCGTCCACAGGCGCCCACCGGGGAGGAGAACCCGGCATCAGGGGCCGGATGCGGGCACCGTGGCCGTGCGATGAACCCGGTCCGGCAAAGGTCGGGCGGCACAAAAAGGCCTGTCCGGGCGTTGGTATCAGACCACGCACCAAGGACATCACATGCGACCTCAGACCGGACGGATCTGGCATCCCGATCCCAGCCATCCCCCTTGCCCGCCTCCGGGCGCCGCGCAACGCCGGCTCGACCGCGCGGCGGCGGCGTTGGATCGCGATACCCGCATCCCGCTGCTCTCAACGCGCGCCATCACGCGTCCGCTTGTGGTTCTGCTGGTGCTGGCGCTGGTCTGCCTCACCGCCCTCGCCGTGATGGCGGAACCGGCCTTTCCGGCCGAAGCGCGGGCGCCAACGCCGCTTGCGTCCCGGTCCGGGCTTCAGCTGCACGAACCCCGTTTGTCCGCGACCGGCGCGGCGATGCATCTGGCGCAGGCCGCGGTCCCGCAGGCGCAAGCCCCCGCAAGCCCATCGGCCGCGCCGTCATCGCCGTCCGCCGCGCCGTCCGCCGCGCCCTTGCCGCAACCGGCACCGGTGCCCGCGCCTCCCGGCTCCGAGGCCGATGTACCCAAGGACAAGGCAGAGGTGCCCGCCTCTTCCGACACCGCCCTGGTGCGCACCTGCAAGCTGCGGGCCCTGGCGGTGCTGCGCCAGCGCTCGCCCTCGATCGAGGACATCTTCATCGACGTGGACGGCCTCACCGTCGCCGAGGCCGATTCGACCGTCGGTACCGAGCGGGTGCGCCATGTGCTGATGGGCGAGGCCTATATCCAGCGCGACAAGACCGACAAGGTGCATCGCTTCCTGTGCCTCACCGGCGACGAAGACAAGGTGCTGATGACCTTCTTCACCGAGCGCTAGGTCCGATCGACATTCCTGGTTTGACGTCGTTGCAGGAGACAATCGTCATGCGGGGGCTTGTCCCGTGCACCCACGCGGCACCGCTGGCACCGGCTCTTCAAGGCCAGCGCAGGCGGACCGGCGGGGATCCAGCGGGTCAAACCACCAGCGTCGCGCCTCATTGCTGGGCGATGCAGCGGGGCTTGCCGCTCTGGCTGCGGGCAAGGCCGGGAAAGGCGATGCGGGTTTCGATCGTCAGCACCGCGCCGAGGCCGTTCGCCTTATATTCCTTGAACTTCGGACAGGTCGCGGCGCTCGCCGGGCCGGTCACCGCCGCGAGCGTCGCGCCGGAAGCGGTGATCTTCACCGGCTCCTGGTCGTCATAGGGGAGCGTGAGCGCGACCTTGCGGGCCGCAAGATCATAGATCACGAGGTCGCGACTCGGCCCGGTTCCTCGATCCATCACGAGGTGCGCGCCGGCAAGGCCGAGCACGGTGTCGGCCTCGTCCGCCGTGCTGATCTCGATGTCTCCGGCGCGCTTGGAGAAGATGCAGGGGCCGGCGGCACTGGCCGGCACGGCGCGGGCGATGATCTCATCGCCCGGCGCCTCGGTGCGCGCGCGCGAAATCACCTGGAAGCCGCCGCCGAACTTGCATTGCGCCTCGGTGGCGAAGGCGGGCGCGGCTGAAAGGCCTGCGAGGCTGGCGGGCACCAGCAGGCTGATGCGAAATGTCCGGTGCATGCGGGCTCCAATCCCGGCCCCCGAGGGCCGACGGCGCGTCTCAAGCACGAACCGGGCGTCGAAGTCGAGCCCCCGAGGCCGGGCGGCGGCGGGCATCCACCTTCGGCTTCAGCGGAACACAACGCGGCGCGAGACGTTGCCCCTGCATCCCCCAGACAAGAGGCCCGTCATGAACAATCTGATCTATATCGTTGGCCTGGTGGTGGTCGTTCTCGCCGTGCTGTCGTTCTTCGGCCTGCGCTAGGACCGACCGACATTGATGGCTTGACGCCGTTGATAGGAAACAATCGTCATGCCCGGGCGTGTCCCGTGCATCCACGCGGCACCGCTGGCACCGGCTTTTCAAGGTGGGCGCGGGCGGCCCGGCGGGGATGGCCAGGACACGCCCGGCCATGACGCGCAAAAGACCACGACCGCTCAAGGAAAGGCAATGGCGCGCACCTGCCGTCAGGCGCCTCGCCGATTCACCATGCCGCTGAATGTCGATCGGTTCTAGGACCGGGCGGGGCCGTTGAAACGTGGCGCGGGGGGGTCCTCGCGCCGGCCAAGGGCGGCGGGAATCCACAGCCGCGCCTCGGGCCCGTCCGGCCCGCGCATCAGCTGCCAGCCACCGCCCGCCCGCGCAGCAAAGGCGGCGATTTCTTCATGCCGCACCGTGCGTGCCGTGTCGGTGTCGGCCGGCGCGCTGCACGCCGCGCGAACGGCGATGCACACATAATCGCCGGCTGCCACGCGCGCCGGCTCGGAGCGCACCACCTCGCGCCGGGCGGCGAGCGTGATCTGGCTTCCCGGATCGGCCCGCTGCTTCAGGTCCATCACGAGATCCATCACCGCCAGTTCGAACTCCGCCGCCTCCACGAACACATCCAGGCCCTTCTCATCCGTGACGCAGTCAATCTCGATCGGCGGCCACACCGAGCCGATCAGCAGGCAGCGGACATTGTTGAGCACGGTCGGCGCATGGACGATTCGCGGCCGGCCCCCGCGCCGGCCGGCATCGAGCAGGCGCTGTGCGAGGCGCACCCCGTGCCCGGCGCCGTTCAGGGCGTCGTCGAACTCCGGCGCGTGCCCATCGGCCCGATTGCGCGCGCCGAGGAAGGTCAGATCGCCAAGCACGGGGGTCAGCACGCGGTCCACGGCGCCGACGGTCGAGTCGGACAGGGACAGGCGTGGCGGGGTGCCGGTGCCGGGCCGACCGCGCGCGCCGAGCGCCCCCAGCCCCGTCGGACGGCGCATCAGGAGCGCCAGGGTGAAGCTGGCGAGCCCTCCCAACAGGACATATCCCGCCACGCGCTTGTGCCAGGCGGACAGGACATCGCCTTCGCTCAGGGCATAGACCACCGTGAGGTCGGTGCCGGGCACGGCGCGATAGGCGGCGGCGGCGGCCCCTCCCTCGATCAGCGCGCTGGCGGCGAGCAGCCCGGAATCATGCTTGCCGCGCTGCTCGGGCACGTCCGGAATCAGGACCGGCGTGTCCGCCTGTGCCCGCAGGTCCGGCGAGCGCAGCAATAGGGTACCGTCCTCGCGCACCAACGCGGCGGCGGCGCCGGGGGTGGGAGCCAGCAGGCCGCGATAGGAGGAATGAAAATATTCAGGAAAGACGATCGCACCGACGATGCCGCCAAACTCCCCGTCCCGCCAGATCGCCCGGCTCACCGCGAACGAGACGGAGCGGCTCGCGGCGCCGCGGAACGGAACCGAGAACAGAAGGCCCTCCTGCCCCGCCTTTCCCGCGAGAAAGAACTCGCGCTGGCTGAGATCGCGCTCGGGCGCCGGATAGGTGCGGCTTGTGGCGGCGAGGAGGCCCTTCTCGTCGATGACGAAGGCCAGTTCCAGTTCTGGCATGCGGCGCACGAGGCGCACGAGCAATCCATGCATGTTGGTATCGGTGCGCAGCGCCGTCACCGGGCGCGTGCCGAGCGCGTCCCGCACCTGGGACAGGGCGACGTCGACCGAGAGGAACCGCGCGCCCGCATGTTCGGACAACACATGGGCCGACGCGATCACCTTCTGGCGCGCCGCCTTCAGTTCGGAATTGCGATCGAACCAGGCCACCAGCGCCACCAGGACAAGTGGCAGGCCGACCACGGCTGCGACCCGCGCTCGTCCCGGCAGACCGGCAGGACGGGCGCCGAACCGTCGCAGCATGCGCAGGATGCCGATCTTCATACCTCCTGCCTCCCCTGCCGCGCCCGCGACCATAGTCCAGCCGCGCCCGGATGATCAAACCGGCGGGTGCCGGCGCCGTCGGGGAAGGGCACGGCGGCGATGCCGCGCTCCTGTCGGCCGAGCCGCACAAGAACCCCACACCGGGACCGCGCGCCGGGACCCGACACACGGCCTGCGCCGAATCGGCGGCGCGGGATTAGGATGGCCCCGCAACCTGGGGACAGAGCATCATCATGACGGCCGACGCCTCTTATTTCTATACGCCCGCCGAGGGCCACGGCCTGCCGCACGATCCGCTGAATGCCATCGTCGGGCCGCGCCCGATCGGCTGGATTTCATCGCGTTCGGCCGAAGGCGTGCTCAATCTCGCGCCCTACAGCTTCTTCAACGCGTTCAATTATCGCCCCCCGATCATCGGTTTTTCCAGCGTGGGCTGGAAGCACAGCGTCGCCAATATCGCGGCGACCGGCATGTTCGCCTGGAACCTCACCACCCGCCCGCTGGCCGAGGCGATGAACGAAACCAGCGCCGCCGTGCCGGCCGGCGTGGACGAATTCGCCCTCGCCGGCCTGACCCCGGCGCCGAGCCGGAATATCGACGTGCCGCGCGTGGCGCAGAGCCCGGTCTCGTTCGAATGCCGGCTGACCCAGCTGATCCAGCTGCGCAGCGCGGCGGGCGATGACATCCAATCCTGGCTGGTGCTGGGCGAGGTGGTGGGCGTGCATATCGCCCGCGCCCTGCTGAAGGACGGCATCTACCAGACCGCCGAAGCCCATCCGGTGCTGCGGGCCGGCGGGCCGAGCGGCTATGTGGAGGTGACGCCCGAGGCGGTGTTCCACATGTGGCGGCCGGAAAGCTGACGCGCGGCGGCGGGCGCCGAGCGTCCGCCCCAGCCACATGCCGGATGCGGCGCGAGATCCTGCGGCGAGAGAAATCTGTGGGCGGGCATTTCAGGCGCAGGGGCGCACGGGCGCAGTGCGCCCGTTTCCGGCCGTCGCAGGGGCGTTCACGCACGCCGCGATGTCAGGAGAAGAGATTTGGTGGAGCCAGGCGGAATCGAACCGCCGACCTCTTGAATGCCATTCAAGCGCTCTCCCAACTGAGCTATGACCCCACCGGGCCGCGGGCTTCGCGCTGCCACCTCGCCGCGGGCAAACCGCCCAATTCGAAGCGCTGGCGCGTCGGGAACTCCCGCGACGCTTCCCGGGGAAAAATCGCCCCCGGGCACGAGCGGGCCTTGAGGCGGCCCGCGATCCTTATAGCCTTATCTCTTTTCAGAGCCGGCGGAAACGAAATGGTGGAGCCAGACGGAATCGAACCGACGACCTCTTCAATGCCATTGAAGCGCTCTCCCAACTGAGCTATGGCCCCACCGGATCGCGAGGTGCGCGCAGGCGGTCATTTAAATGACATGGGATGTCAACTAAAAAACCAGTTGCGCGTCGGGAATGCCCCGCGACGGATGCCAGGGGGAATCGCGCCCCCCAGCGAGAGCGGCCTTTAAGCACAGGCCGCCGACCGTATCAAGCCTCTTCGTCGTCCTCGAGGCCCTCGCCGATCAAATCGGAGACGTCGTCCCCTTCGTCCTCGTCTTCCTCGAGGAAGGTGTCGTCGTCCGCGTCCGCGACGAGGTCGTCATCGACGTCCACATCCACGTCCACCTCGTCCACCGGCACCTTCGCGCCGACGGCTTCCTCATCCGCCTCTTCAAGGCTGATGACCTCGACGTCGGCGACCTCCTCGTCCGCGTCGGCGACCACCGGCACGGCGGCGGCACGGGCCGCTTCGCCGCGGCTGCGGACCACCGGCTCGAAATAGGAGCGCGGGTAGGATTCGCCGGTGAAGGGAGACACCACCGGGTCCTTGTTCAAATCGTAAAACTTGCGCCCTGTAACAGGACAGATGCGCTTGGTGCCGAGTTCTGGCTTCGCCACGGCAAAGATCCTAGGGGGCTGTCAAAAGGAGGGTGCTCCATTGGCGAAACCCCATGCCCCTGTCAAGCACCGAATCCGAATACGTCGCGTGGCCAGCGTGCACGCGCTTGTGTTAGACGGCATGCAATCCATCCTGGAACGGCAGCCGGCGGGACTTTGCGAGGCTCCGCGCGCCGAAAATGGGAGCAGTCATGTCCAGCGCCGTCGCTCAATCTTCTTCCCATGGTGATGGGGAAAATGCCGTTCCCGGCGCAAGCCGGCCCTCCCCGGCCCTCGCCGGAACGGTGCGCGTGCCGGGCGACAAGTCGGTTTCGCACCGTGCGCTGATGTTCGGCGCCCTGGCGCGCGGGGAAACCCGCATCACCGGCCTGCTGGAGGGCGAGGACGTGCTGAACACCGCCAAGGCCTGCATCCAGCTGGGCGCGCAGGTGGAGCGGCTCGGCGCGGGCGAATGGCGCGTGGTCGGCGTTGGCGCGGGGAATCTGAAGAGCCCCGAGGCGCCGCTCGATTTCGGCAATTCCGGCACCGGCGCGCGGTTGATGATGGGCGTGGTGGCGGGAAACCCCATCGTCGCCACCTTCGACGGCGACGCCAGCCTGCGCCGCCGGCCCATGAAGCGGGTGCTGGATCCGCTCCTCGCCATGGGCGTGGTGGTGGAAGAGGAAGCGCCCGGCGGCCGCCTGCCGCTGCGCCTGAAGGGCCTCACCGAACTCAAAGCCTTCACGTATGAAACCCCGGTGCCCTCGGCGCAGGTGAAATCCGCCGTGCTGCTCGCGGGCCTTGCCGCCAGCGGCGACACGGTGGTGGTGGAGCGCGAATCCACCCGCGACCATACCGAGCGCATGCTGACCCATTTCGGCGCCGACGTGCGGGTCGAGCCGCACGGCGCCCACGGCCGCCGCATCACCCTCGCCGGCCGGCCGGACCTGAAGGGCGCGCCGGTGGCGGTGCCGTCCGATCCGTCTTCCGCCGCCTTCCCGCTGGTGGCGGCGCTGATCGTGCCGGGCTCGGACATCATCCTGAAGGACGTGATGATGAACCCGCTGCGCACCGGCCTCATCACCACGCTGAAGGAGATGGGCGCCTCCATCGAGACGCTGTCTGAGCGCACCGAGGGCGGCGAGGCCGTGGCGGATCTGCGCGTGCGCCATTCCGTGCTGACCGGCGTCGACGTGCCGCCCGAGCGCGCGCCTTCCATGATCGACGAATATCCGGTGCTCGCCGTGGCGGCGGCGTTCGTGCACGGCACCACCCGCATGCGCGGCCTCAACGAATTGCGGGTAAAGGAAAGCGACCGCCTCGCCGCCGTGGCCGACGGGCTGGCCGCCTGCGGCGTGCCCCATGAGATCATCGGCGACGATCTGCTGGTCACCGGCCTCGGACCCGATGGCGTGACCGGCGGCGGACCGGTGGCGACCCATATGGACCACCGCATCGCCATGGCCTTCCTGGTGATGGGCTTCGCGGCCCGCGAGGGGGTGCGCGTGGACGACATGCGCTTCATCGCCACCTCCTTCCCCACCTTCGTGCCCATGATGGGCGGCCTCGGCGCGGTGCTGGCATGAGCGACGGCCTGATCATCGCCATCGACGGGCCGGCCGCGTCCGGCAAGGGCACCCTCGGCCGCAGGATCGCGGCGACCCTCGGCCTGCCCCATCTCGATACCGGCCTGCTCTATCGGGCGGTGGCCGCGCGCTGCCTCGCCGACGGCACGCTCGACGACGAGATGGCCAGCGCGGACGCGGCCCGCACGCTGGATCTGCGTTCGCTCGACCCGGAAAAGCTGCGCACCGGCGCGCTCGGCGAAGCGGCGTCCGTGGTCGCCGCCCGCCCGGTGGTGCGCGGGGCCTTGCTGGATTTGCAGCGGCGCTTCGCCGAGCAGCCCGGCGGCGCGGTGCTGGACGGGCGCGACATCGGCACGGTGATCTGTCCCCATGCGCCGGTGAAGCTGTTCGTGACCGCCTCGGCGGACGTGCGCGCCACGCGGCGGCATCGCGAATTGCTGGAGCGCACGTGCGACATCGCGTTCGAGGATGTGCTGGCCGACATCCACAAGCGCGACGCCCGCGATTCGCACCGCGCCACCGCCCCCCTGGCGATGGCGCCCGACGCGGTGCTGCTGGACACCACCCATCTCGGCATCGACGAGGTGCTGGCCGCCGCTTTGGCGATCATCGCCGCCAAGACCGCGGCGGCGGGCGCCTGAGGCGAATCGACGTTCAACCGAATGCTCGGCGCTCGCCCTCCCCCCTTGCGGGGGAAGGGTGGGGAGGGGGGTCCGGCCCGCCAGCATGACCTTCGCCCGGACAGCGGGGAGACACCCCCACCCTGCCCTCCCCAGCAAGGGGGGAGGGAGAAAGCCGCCGCGCCCCCTGGTGCTGGGTCTCGATTGCCCCCGGCCCGGCCGGGGCACCACGCGCCGCTTCATTGACTTCGCGCCGGAGCGGTTCTTAAGTGTCGGCGTCGATGGTCCCGGTTCGGGCGGCTTGCCGCTTCCGCCGGGTGAAAAGGGAATGCGGTCGCGCCCGGGTGTTCCGGTGCGATAGCCGCAGCTGCCCCCGCAACTGTAGGCGGTGAGTTCCGGCCGAAAAGCCACTGGAAGACGGGCCTTGCGCCCGCTCCGGGAAGGCGGCCGCGAACGGCGATCCGCGAGCCAGGAGACCTGCCACCGACAGGAATGCGCGCCGGGCGGGGTGCCCTGGCATGGCGATTCTTTCTGTGGCGCGCGGTTGCGGGCCGCGCGCACCCATGGAAAGCGGCGTGGAGCGACCTTCCAACGACGATGCGCCTTTCGCGGCGGGCGACACGACGCCGCGCACCCCCGCGCCCGCCGACGGGCCGGCGCGCGATGCCCTGCGGGTCGCCAGCGTTCCGGCCGTGACCCTGTTCGTGTGCACCACCTGCAAGCTCGCCGGCGCGGACACGGACGCGCCACCCGCCGGCGCCGCCCTGGCGCGGCAGGCCCAGGATGCCTTTGCGCAGACCTCCGACGCCGCCATCGCCGTGAAGGAGGTGCGCTGCCTCTCCAATTGCAAGCGCGCGCTCTCCGCCGCCTTGGTGCGCACCGGCGGCTGGTCCTACGTGTTCGGCGATCTCACCCCCGATAGCGCCGCCGACCTTTTGACCGGCGCCGCGCTGTTCGCGACCTCCACCGACGGCATCCTGCCCTGGCGCGGACGCCCCGACAGCCTCAAGCGCGGCATGATTGCCCGCATCCCTCCCATGAACTTCTCCGAGGACCAGCGATGACCTCTCTCGCCCGCATCCCCTGCACCATCGTCACCGGCTTCCTCGGCGCGGGGAAGACCACTTTGATCCGCCACATCCTGGAAAATGCCCAGGGCAAGCGCCTCGCGGTGATCGTCAACGAATTCGGCGACGTGGGCATCGACGGCGAGATTTTGAAGGGCTGCGGCATCGAGAGCTGCCCGGAGGACAATATCGTCGAGCTGGCCAATGGCTGCCTGTGCTGCACGGTGGCGGACGATTTCGTGCCGGCGCTGGACCTGATCTTGTCCCGCACCCCGCGCGTGGACCACATTTTGATCGAGACTTCCGGCCTTGCCCTGCCCAAGCCCCTGGTGCAGGCGTTCCAATGGCCGGCGATCAAGAGCCGCGTCACCGTGGACGGCGTGGTGGCGGTGGTGGACGGCCCGGCGCTCGCCGCCGGCCGCGTCGCGGACGATCTGGCGGCGCTTGCCGCCCAGCGCGCGGCCGACGACACTCTCGACCATGACGACCCGGTGGAAGAGGTGTTCGAGGACCAGATCGCCTGCGCCGACCTGATCATCCTCTCCAAGTCGGACCTGCTGGATGCGGCCGGCGCGGACATCGCCGATGCCCGCATCGCGCAGGCCCTGCCGCGTGCCGTGAAGGTGGTGCGCTCGGCCGGCGGCAAGGTGGATGCGGCGATCCTGCTTGGCCTCGGCGTCGGCACAGAGGATGAAATCGACGCCCGCCGCACCCATCATGACGACGAGCTGGACCACGACCACGACGATTTCGACAGCTTCATCGTGCGCCTGCCCGACATCGCCGATCCCGCCGCCCTCGCCGCCCGCGTGGCGCGGGCCGCCGAAACGCCGGACGTGCTGCGGGTGAAGGGCTTCGCCCATGTGGCCGGCAAGCCCTTGCGCCTGCTGGTGCAGGGCGTGGGCACGCGGATTTCCCACCAGTTCGATCGGCCCTGGCGGGCGGACGAGCCGCGCTCCGGTGCGCTGGTGGTGATCGGGCTGAAGGGCTTCGACCGCGCGGCGGTGGAGCGCGCCCTGCTGGCCGAGGAACCGGCGCTTTCCGCCTGAGGCTGGGATAAGCTTTCTCCATGCATCTGCTCGCGAGCACATCCGCCACCATCGAGGACCTGGCCGAGCCCATCGACCTGCGCCAGCCTCCCGGCGATGTGCTTGCCTTGTCCTTCACCGACAGCGACCTGCTGGCGCTCGCCGCAGCGTGGCGGCAAAGACGCGACCGCCTGCCGAGCCTGCGGCTCGCGCGGCTGAAGGATCTGCGCCACCCCATGTCGGTGGATCTGTGGATCGACAAGGCGGCGCGGCACGCCAAGGTGATCTTGGTGCGCCAATTGGGCGGGCTCGACTGGTGGCGCTATGGCGCCGAGCGGCTCGCGGAGCTGGCCCGCACGCGCGGCATCGCCCTCGCGCTGCTGCCGGGCGAGGACCAGGACGACCCGCGCCTCGCCGCCCTCTCCACCGTGCCAGCCGCGGAACTGGCCGCATGGCTCGGCTATTTCCACCAAGGCGGGCCGGACAATATGGCGGCGTTGCTGGAGCGGGTGGCGCGCGTGGTGCGGGGCGAGGACGGCACCGCCATCGCCGGGCAGAAGCCCGTGCCGCCCGCGAGCTTCTATCTGCCGGGGCTGGGGGCGGTGGATTTGGCGGACGTGGTGGGCCGCGCCCCGCCTCCCCCTCAATCCCTCGCCCCGCTTCCCCCACCCCAGCCCTCCCCCGCAAGCGGGAGAGGGGGCGCGGTGGCGCTTGGGGAGGGTGAGCGCTCCCATCCCGACCTCGCCAATCCCCTCTCCCGCTTGCGGGGGAGGGTCAGGGAGGGGGAAGAGGGCTTCGACGTAGAACCGCAATCCGCCGGAAGCGGCGCGCAGGCTGAGGCATGGACGGGAACAGCTCCGCACGACCTCGCCCCGCTGCCCCCTCAAGGCCTTTCCCCGCTGTCCCCTCCCCAGCCCTCCCCCGCAAGCGGGAGAGGGGGCGCGGTGGCGCTTGGGGAAGGCGAACGCTCCCATCCCGACCTCGCCAATCCCCTCTCCCGCTTGCGGGGGAGGGTTAGGGAGGGGGAAGAGGACCGGGGGAGGGCCAGGGAGGGGGAAGAGGGCTTCGACGTAGAACCGCAATCCGCCGGAAGCGGCGCGCAGGCTGAGGCATGGACGGGAACAGCTCCGCACGACCTCGCCCCGCTGCCCCCTCAAGGCCTTTCCCCGCTGCCCCCTCCCCAGCCCTCCCCCGCAAGCGGGAGAGGGGGCGCGGTGGCGCTTGGGGAGGGTGAGCGCTCCCATCCCGACCTCGCCAATCCCCTCTCCCGCTTGCGGGGGAGGGTCAGGGAGGGGGAAGAGGGCTTCGACGTAGAACCGCAATCCGCCGGGAGCGGCGCGCAGGCTGAGGCATGGACGGGAACAGCCCCGCACGACCTCGCACCTCCCCCTCACTCCCCCGCCCCGCCTCCCCCACCCCAGCCCTCCCCCGCAAGCGGGAGAGGGGGCGCGGTGGCGCTTGGGGAAGGCGAACGCTCCCATCCCGACCTCGCCAATCCCCTCTCCCGCTTGCGGGGGAGGGTTAGGGAGGGGGAAGAGGACCGGGGGAGGGCCAGGGAGGGGGAAGAGGGCTTCGACGTAGAACCGCAATCCGCCGGGAGCGGCGCGCAGGCTGAGGCATGGACGGGAACAGCTCCGCACGACCTCGCCCCGCTGCCCCCTCAAGGCCTTTCCCCGCTGCCCCCTCCCCAGCCCTCCCCCGCAAGCGGGAGAGGGGGCGCGGTGGCGCTTGGGGAAGGCGAACGCTCCCACCCCGACCTCGCCAATCCCCTCTCCCGCTTGCGGGGGAGGGTTAGGGAGGGGGAAGAGGGCATCAACCCCGCAGCGGATCGCGCCGGCGCACATGCCCCCCCCCGCGCCCTGCTCTTGTTCTACCGCTCCATGTGGCTGGCCGGCGATCTTGCGCCCATTGATGATCTCTGTGCGGCCTTCGAAGCGCGCGGCATCGTGCCGGTGCCGCTGTTTCTCACCAGCCTGAAAGACCCCAAATCCCGCGTCTTCGTGCGCGACGCCATCGCCGACGCCGCCCCGGACCTGATCCTCACCGCCACCGCGTTTGCGGCCGGGGGTGCGGAGGATATTTTCCCCGCTGGCGGGCCGCCGGTGCTGCAGATCATTCCCGCCACCACGGCCCGTGAAGCCTGGGCGAACAGCCCGCGCGGCCTTGCCGCCGCCGATCTCGCCATGCATGTGGTGCTGCCGGAACTGGACGGGCGGGTACTGGCCGGCGCCATCTCGTTCAAGGACATGGCCGCCCCGGACGCGGACCTTGCCTTCACCGCCGCGCTCAACCGCGCCGAGCCGCAGGCCATCGCTCATGTGGCGGCGCGCGCCGCCGCCTTGATCCGCCTCGCCCACACACCCCGCGCGGAACGCCGCATCGCCGTGCTGATGCCAGATTATCCCGGCGCCCCCGGCCGCACCGGCTATGCGGTGGGGCTGGATGTGCCGGAAAGCGTGCGGCGGGCGCTTAAAACGCTGGCGGACGCAGGCTATGACGCCGGCGCGGCGCCCGCCGATTCAAAAACCTTGCTGACGCACATCGTCCCCAGCGAGGCCCTGCCGCTCGCCGATTATCAGCGCCTGTTCGCCGACCTCCCCGAACCTGTCCGCGCCGCGATCACCGCCGCCTGGGGCCGGCCGGAAGACGACCGGGACATGCAAGGCGACGCCTTCCATTTCCGCTTTGCCCGCTTCGGGCACGTGACGGTGGCCCTGGCGCCGGATCGCGGCGCCTCGCTCGACCGGCGCGCGGACTATCACGACCCCGCGCTGCCGCCGCGCCATGCCCTGCTCGCCTTCGGGCTTTGGCTGCGGCACGCTCTCGATGCCCATGCGCTCGTCCACATGGGCGCCCATGGCACGCTGGAATGGCTGCCCGGCAAGGCCGTCGCCCTCACGCCCGACTGCTTTCCCCAAGCCGTGCTCGGGCCGCTGCCGGTCATCTATCCCTTCATCGTCTCCAATCCCGGCGAGGCGGCGCAGGCCAAGCGGCGCATCGCCGCCGTCACGCTCGGCCACCTGCCGCCGCCGCTCACCGGCGCCGGGCTTACCGCGGCCGAGCAGACCCTCGAACGCCTCGTGGACGAATATGCCGAGGCGGACGGGCTCGACCCGCGCCGCCGCGACCGCCTCGCCCGGCTGATCGTCGAAAGCGCGGGCGAGACCGGCCTGTCCGTGCGCGCCGGGGTCGATGCCGCCACCGATCCCAACGAAGCCTTGCGCCGCATCGACGCCTGGCTGTGCGACGTGAAGGACATGCAGGTGAAGGACGGCCTGCACATTTATGGCGCCGCCGACGGCGATGCCGCGCGCACGCCGAGCGCGGACGCCGAGCGCGCCGCGCTCCTCGCCGCCCTCGACGGCCGCCATGTGAGCGCGGGGCCGGCGGGTGCTCCTGCGCGCGGGCGGCGCGATGTGCTGCCCACCGGGCGCAATCTCTTCACCGCCGATCCGCGCCATCTGCCCACCCCCACCGCCCTGGACCTCGGGCGCCGCGCGGCGGACGAGGTGGTGCGCGCCTATCTCCAGGAGCATGGCGACTATCCGCGCGCCGTGGTGATCGATCTGTGGGGCAGCGCCACCTTGCGCACAGGGGGCGAGGAGATCGCCCAGGGGCTGCATCTCATGGGTTGCCGGCCGATCTGGGATCCTGCCAGCGGCCGCGTGACCGGCATCGAGGTGCTGCCGCCGGCCAGCATGGGGCGGCCGCGCGTGGATGTGAGCTGGCGCGTCTCCGGCCTGTTCCGCGACATCTTCCCCGCCCAATTGGCGTTGCTGGACGCCGCCGCCCGCGCGGTGGCGGCCCGCGCGGAGGAGGCGGACGAGAACCCGCTTGCCGCTTTGGCGCGCGCCGGCGCAGATGTCGCGCGCATCTTCGGCTCCGCGCCGGGGGCCTATGGCGCCGGCATCGAGGACGCTTTGGCGCGCGGCGCGTTTGCCGATCGCGGCGAACTCGGCGCCGCCTATCTCGCCGCCGCCTCCCATGTCTATGACGGGCCGGAGGGCGCGGCCCGTCCGGCCGCCGGCGCCTTCGCCGCCCAGGTGGCGCGCGCCGATGCGCTGCTGCACACGGCCGACGATCCCGCGCGCGACCTGCTGGACGGCGCCGAGGACGGCGCCTTCATGGGCGGTTTCGCCGCTGCCGCCGCGCTGCTCGGGAAAGCGGTGGATCTGGTGGTGCTGGATACCAGCGATCCCGAAAAACCGAAGGCCCGCCCCCTGAAGGATGCGCTCACCCGCATCGTCCATGGCCGGGTCTCCGCCGCCTTCATCGCCGGCCAGATGCGCCACGGCCCGCGCGGCGCCGCCGAGCTGACCGAGACCGTGGACCGGCTGGTGGCGTTCGCCGAGACCACCCATCAGGTCGCCTCCCATCTGCTGGACCAGCTGCACGCGGCCTATCTGGCGGACGAAGACGTGCGCGCCTTCCTGCTGCGGGAGAACCCGCAGGCGGCGGACGCCATGGCGCGGCGGTTCGAGGACGCCCGCCGGCGCGGCCTGTGGCACGCGCGCCGCAATGATCTCGACGGCGATCTCGCCGCCCTGCGCGCCGAGGCGCGCGATGGGGAAAAATCCGGCGCCGAGGCGCGCGATCGGAAAAAATCCGGCGCGGAAGCGCGCGACGAAGGAAGATTCAGCGCGGAAACGCGTGAGGTCGCCACGGGGCGCGCGAAAGCGCGCGATGGAGAGACACGCAGCGCAGATGCGCACGACAGCGCGGACCTCCCCGCAGCTCTGGGCACGGAGGCGGCGGAATGAGCGCCCTGTCCCGCCGGCGCGGCGCCTGCCCGGCGCTGAGCGCGCCCATGGAGACCGGCGACGGCCTTCTGGTGCGCCTCGTGCCGGCAGACGGCGTCTTCGCGCCGCGCACCCTCATCGGGCTGGCGCGGGCGGCCCAGGCGTTCGGTAACGGCATCGTGGAAGTGACCGCGCGCGGCAGCCTGCAGATTCGCGGCCTCGCGGTGGAGAGCGTCGGCCCGCTGAACCACGCCGTCGCCGCCCTCGCTTTGGTGCCGCGCGAGGGCCTCGCCATCGATGCATCGACGCTCGCCGGCATCGACGCCACCGAGATCGCCGACGCCCGGCTCCTTGCCGGAGAGATCGGCGCGGCGGTGGCCGCCGCCGGCCTTCTGCCGCGCCTCGGGCCGAAGGTTTCGGTTGTGATCGACGGCGGCGGCGCCTGCCCGCTCGATGCCTCCAAGGCCGATGTGCGGCTGCAAGCGGTTCGCGCGGGCGATGGCGTGGCATGGCGGATCGCCTTGGCCGGCGATGCGGCGCGGGCCCATCCCTTCGCCACCTTGGGCCGGCGGGAGGCGGTCGCGGCCGTGGTCGATCTCTTGGCGCGCATCGCCGCGCTCGGGCGTGCGGCACGGATGGAAGACGTGCTGCGCCGGGCGGCATCGGACGAGATCGTCCATGTGGCGGCAGCCGCGCACGGCGCATTCCTCGCCTCGAATGCGAACACGCGCCCCTTCCCCGCTCCGAGCCCCCCCCAAGAGCCACAAGGCCCCCTCTCCCGCTTGCGGGGGAGGGTTGGGGAGGGGGAAGAGTGCCTCGATGCCGCACCGCAGCCGACCGGTACGCACGCGAATTCCGAAGCCGACGCGTGCGCCGACCGCGCGCGCCTGGACCTTCAAGACCTCGCGCCCCAGCCCCCTCAAGACTTCGGTTCCCTGCCCCCACCCCAACCCTCCCCCGCAAGCGGGAGAGGGAGCGCTGTGGCGCTTGGCGCGAGTGACGCTACCCGGCGAGGGAGCGCCGTGGTGTTTGGGGAGGGAGGACCGGCGGCACCGGCAGCCGGTGCGGAAGGGACAAGCGCCGATTCCCCCTCCCTCCTCCCGTGCCAAGAGCCGCAAGGCCCCCTCTCCCGCGTGCGGGGGAGGGTTGGGGAGGGGGAAGAGTGCCTCGATGCCGCACTGCAGCCGACCGGTACGCACGCGGATGCGGGCGCGGACTCGGGCGGCGACCGCGCGCGCCCGGACGCACAAGACCTCGCTTCCCTGCCCCTTCAGAACTTCGCTTCCCTGCCCCCTCCCCAACCCTCCCCCGCAAGCGGGAGAGGGGGCACAGTGGCGCTTGGGACGAGTGATTTTGCGCCCCAGCCCCCTCAAGCCCTCGCGCCGGTGCCCCCTCAATCCCTCGCTTCCCTGCCCCCTCCCCAGCCCTCCCCCGCAAGCGGGAGAGGGAGCGCCGTGGTGTTTGGGGAGGGAGGACCGGCGGCACCGGCAGCCGGTCCGGAAGGGACAAGCGCCGATTCCCCCTCCCTCCTCCCGTGCCAAGAGCCGCAAGGCCCCCTCTCCCGCGTGCGGGGGAGGGTTGGGGAGGGGGAAGAGTGCCTCGATGCCGCACTGCAGCCGACCGGTACGCACGCGGATGCGGGCGCGGACTCGGGCGGCGACCGCGCGCGCCTGGACCTTCAAAATATCGCGCCCCAGCCCCCTCAAGCCCTCGCGCCGGTGCCCCCTCAATCCCTCGCTTCCCTGCCCCCTCCCCAACCCTCCCCCGCAAGCGGGAGAGGGGGCGCGGTGGTGTTTGGGGCGGGTGATTTCGCGCGCCGGCACGCGCCCGCGCATCCTTCCCCCGAAGCCCGCCCCGGCCCGCTCCATCTCCACCCGCTCGCGGACGGCACGTTTGCCCGTGGCATCGGCCTGCCGTTCGGCGCGCTGGAGGCGGAGACTTTCATCGCCCTCATCGAAGCCGCAGAACAGGCCGGCGCGCGGGAGATCCGCCTTGCCCCCGGCCGCGCGCTGCTGGCCATTGGCCTGACGCAGGACGGCGCCGCCCGCCTGGAACGGTCCGCCGCGACCCTCGGCCTCCTCACCGATCCCGCCGATCCGCGCGGTTTCGTTGCCGCCTGTCCGGGCGCGCCGGCTTGCGCCTCCGGCCTGCTGCCGGCGCGCGCGCTCGCTCCGCAGGTGGCGCGCGCGCTCGCCCCGCTGCTGGACGGCTCGTTCGAGGTGCATGTCTCCGGCTGCGCCAAGGGCTGCGCCCATCCCGCGCCCGCGGCCGTGACGCTCGTCGGGCGCAAAGCCCCGCCACCACCGGACCTCTCACCACGGCCCGTGCCATTTCCGGACTCGCCGCCCGTCGATTTGCCGCCAGCAGACCCGCCCCAACCGCACTCGCCCCCAGCAGACTCGCCAGCGGCGAACTCGCCCGTGGGAAACTTGTCCTTGGGAAACTTGCCGGCTGTAGACTTTCCCATCGCCCTCGTGCGAGAGGGCACGGCGGAGGGCGTGGCGCTGGCCGCGCTTTCGCTTGTCGCCCTCGTCCCCACCCTCACCCGCCTCGCCGCGCCGGGCAGACAGCCCGGCGAAAGCGGGGCGCAAGCCCTGTCCCGCCTGCTCGCGCAGGCCTTTAAGGAGCGTTCCGCCTGATGGCTGCCGGGTTCGATTATGTGCGCGATGGCACCGCCATTTACGAGCGCTCCTTCGCCATCATCCGCGCCGAGGCGGACCTCTCGCGCTTCACCGAGGACGAAGCGGACCTCGCGGTCCGCATGATCCATGCCTGCGGGCTGGTGGAAGCGGCGCGCGATTTCGTGTTCGGCCCCGGATTTGTGGACGCCGCCCGCGCGGCGCTGAAAGCCGGCGCGCCGATCCTGTGCGATGCGCAGATGGTGGCCCATGGCGTCACCCGCGCCCGCCTGCCGGCGCAAAATCCCGTGCTCTGCACCTTGCGCGAACCCCAGGTGCCGGAATTGGCGGAACGGCTCGGCACCACGAGGTCCGCCGCCGCGCTGGAATTGTGGCGGCCGCATCTGGAGGGCGCGGTGGTGGCCATCGGCAATGCGCCCACCGCTTTGTTCCACCTCCTGGAAATGCTGGACGCGGGCGCGCCGCGCCCGGCCGCCATCCTCGGCATGCCGGTGGGCTTCGTGGGGGCGGCCGAATCCAAGGATGCGCTGGCGGAAAATCCGCGTGGCATCCCCTTTGCCATCGTGCGCGGACGGCTCGGCGGCAGCGCCATCACCGCCGCAGCGCTCAATTCGCTTGCGAGGGCCGGCCTGTGACGGGACGTTTGATCGGTGTCGGCGTCGGGCCGGGAGACCCCGAACTCATCACGCTGAAGGCGGTGCGCGCGCTCGGCGCGGCGGATGTGATCGCGCATTTCGCCAAGGCGGGAAATTCCAGCCACGCCCGCGCCATCGCCAGCGCCCATTTCCCGCCGGGCGCGGAGGAAGTGCCGCTGCTCTATCCCGTGACGACGGAAATTCCGCATCGCGACGACGCCTATCGCAGCGCCATCGCGGCTTTCTACGACGCCTCCGCCGCCGCGCTCGCCGAACGGCTGATGGCAGGGCAGACGGTGGCGGTGCTGAGCGAGGGCGACCCGCTATTCTATGGCTCCTACATGCATCTGCATGTGCGCCTCGCCCCGCGCTTCCCGACACAGGTGATCGCCGGGGTCACCGGCATGTCGGGGTGCTGGTCCACGGTGGGTGCGCCCATCGCCCAGGGCGAGGATGTGCTGATGGTGCTGCCCGGCACGCTGGACGAGGACGCGCTGACGCTGCGCCTCGCCCAGGCCGATGCCGCCGTCATCATGAAGGTGGGCCGCAATTTGCCGAAGATCCGCCGCGCCTTGGAACGCGCCGGCCGTCTGGAGCGCGCCATCTATGTGGAGCGCGGCACCATGGCGGGCTGCACCCATATTCCGCTCGCCGGACGCGACGATGCCCGCGCGCCCTATTTCGCCATCGTGCTGGTGCCGGGCTGGGAGGGCGCGGCGTGAGCGGGCATCTTTGCGTCGTCGGCCTTGGCCCCGGATCGCCGGAACAGGTGACGCCCCAGGCCCGCGCCGCGCTCGACGCCGCGCAGGAGATCTTCGGCTATGGCCCCTATCTCGCCCGCGTGCCCGAAAAGCCGGGCCAATTGCGCCACGCCACCGACAATCGCGAGGAGCTGAGCCGCGCCGGCGCGGCGCTGGAGCGGGCGGCGGCGGGGGCGCGGGTGGTGATGGTCTCGGGCGGCGATCCCGGTGTGTTCGCCATGGCGGCGGCGGTTTGCGAGGCCATCGAGCACGGCCCGCCTGAGTGGCGCGCGGTGGAGGTGGAGATGGTGCCCGGCATCACCGCCATGCTGGCGGTCGCGGCCCGCATCGGCGCGCCGCTGGGGCATGATTTCTGCGCGCTCTCCCTGTCCGACAATCTCAAGCCCTGGCCGCTGGTGGAAGCCCGCCTGAAGGCGGCGGCTGAGGCCGGCTTCGTGATCGCGCTCTACAATCCCATCAGCCGCGCGCGGCCCTGGCAATTGGATGCCGCCTTCGCTT
Organism: Roseixanthobacter finlandensis; assembly: GCF_043195105.2. Classification (NCBI taxonomy): domain Bacteria; kingdom Pseudomonadati; phylum Pseudomonadota; class Alphaproteobacteria; order Hyphomicrobiales; family Xanthobacteraceae; genus Roseixanthobacter; species Roseixanthobacter finlandensis. The sequence goes on from NZ_CM195536.1 coordinate 4,026,959, forward strand.
TGCTACGCGGCGTGCTCGCCCCGTCCGTGCCGGTAATCTTCGGCCGCGCGGCGGGACGGCCGGACGAGCGCATCGTCCTCTCCACCCTTGCCGAGGCGAAGGGCGAACAGGCGGACATGGCCACCTGCGTTTTGATCGGCAGCGAGGAGACGCGGATCGTGGAGCGGCCGGGATTGTCCCCGCTGGTCTATTCCCCCCGCTCCGCGCGGGCCGCGGGATGAAGGCGGGCGTCGAGCCACGCCAGTGCCGCATCGGCATCGCTCACGCGCGGCACGTCCGGCAGGGACGGCCGGCGCAGCATCACCACCGCGATGCCGAGCGCGCGGGCGGCGGCGATCTTGCCATAGGTGGCGGTGCCGCCGGAATTCTTGGCGACGATGATCTCGATGCCGCTTGCGCCGAGCAAGGCGCGGTCGTCGGCTTCGCTGAACGGGCCGCGCGCGAGGATATATTCGGCGTGCGGCACCGCGAGCGGCGGGGCGATGGGATCGACGCTGCGCACCAGATAGGCATGCTGGGGCGCGGCCTCGAAGGCGCGCACCTCGTTGCGGCCGAGGGCCAGGAACACCCGGCGCGGCGCGGTGCCGAGCGCCTCCACGGCCGCCGCCACATCCTCCACCTCGCGCCAGCAATCGCCCGCCTGCGCCGCCCAGGCGGGACGGCCGAGGGCGAGCAGCGGCACGCCGATCGCCGCGCAGGCCAAAGCGGCATTGCGCGAGATGTTGGCGGCATAGGGATGGGTGGCGTCGATCACCGCGCATGTGCCGTGGGCGCGCAGGAAATCCGCGAGCCCCTCGGCGCCGCCGAAGCCGCCGCTGCGCACCGGCACCGGCTGGGGCGCGGGATTTTCGGTGCGTCCCGCAAGCGACAGCAACAGGCTAAGATCGTCGCGGTCGGCGAGTCGCGCCGCCAATTGCCGGGCATCGCGGGTGCCGCCGAGAATGAGGATCGGTCGCGTCATGGCTGAACCGCAGGAACAGGATCGAGCATCGGGCGAAGCCATCGGCGCCGGAGGAACGGGGCCGGAGACTGCCGTATCCGCACCCTGGCTGTCCATCGTCGGCATCGGCGAGGACGGGCTGGACGGGCTTTCGCCCACCGCCCGCGCACGCATCGCGCAGGCGCAGATGGTGTTCGGCGGCGCGCGGCATCTCGCGCTGGCGGTTGAGGCCGTGAAGGGCGAAGCGCATCCCTGGCCGAGCCCGTTTGCAGAAGGGGTCGCGCAGGTGCTCGCCGCGCGGGGAAAAAACGTGTGCGTGCTCGCCTCGGGCGATCCATTTCTGCACGGCGTCGGCGCGACCCTCGCGCGCCATGTTCCCGCCGGCGAAATGCACGTCATCCCAGCGCCCTCCGCCTTCAGCCTCGCGGCGGCGCGCCTCGGCTGGGCGTTGGGCGAGGTGGCGCAAGTGTCGCTGCATGGGCGCGAGATCGGCCGCATCCGCCCGTTCCTCCACCCCGGCTGCCGGATCCTGGCGCTGACCTCGGACGAGACCGGCCCGGCCGCGCTCGCCGCCTTGCTGACCGGGCTCGGCTTCGGCGCCTCGCGCCTCACCGTGCTCGAAGCGCTGGGCGGCCCGCGCGAACGCATCCGCGGCGCCCACGCCCGCGATTTCACCCTGCCCGACATCGACCCGCTCAATGTCCTCGCCATCGAGGTTGAGGGCACGGGCGCCGTGCTCACCCGCGCCAGCGGGCTGGACGACGCTTTGTTCGAGCATGACGGGCAGATCACCAAGCGCGAGATCCGCGCCATGACCTTGTCCGCGCTCGCCCCGCGCAAGGGCGAGTTGCTGTGGGACGTGGGTGGCGGCTCCGGCTCCATCGCCATCGAATGGCTGTTGGCGGACCCCTCGCTCGCCGCCATCGCGATCGAATCCCATCCTGAGCGCGCGACGCGCATCTGGCGCAACGCCACGGCGCTCGGCGTGCCCCATCTGCGCATCATCGAGGGCACGGCGCCGGGCGCCCTCGCCGGCCTGCCGGCGCCGGACGCGATCTTCCTCGGCGGCGGGGCGAGCGCGGATGGCGTGATCGCGGCGGCCGAAGCGGCGCTGAAGCCCGGCGGACGGCTGGTGGCGAACGGCGTGACGCTGGAAACCGAAGCGGTGCTGCTTGCGTTGCATGCGCGGCTCGGGGGTGATCTGCTGCGCATCGTCCTATCGCGGGCGGAGCCCATCAAGGGCATGACGGGCTGGCGCCCGGCCATGCCCATCACCCAATGGCGCTGGATGAAGCCAGGAAGGGAGGCGCAATGATCGTCGCCGGCATCGGCAGCCGCCGTGGCGCCTCGGCGGAGGAAGTGATCGCCGCCATCGACGGCGCGCTGGAACGCGCGGACCTCGAGCGCACCGCTCTCGGCGCCGTGGCGACCCCGGCCGTGAAGGGCGGGGAAGTGGGCATCTCCCAGGCGGCGGCCGAACTCGGCTTGCCTTTGGTGCTGGTGCCCCAGGGCCAGCTCGAAGCCATGGCTGAACGCACGCAGACCCATTCCGAGCGCGTGGTCGCTTTGCTGCGCGTGCCCTCGGCAGCGGAGACCGCCGCGCTGGCGGCGGCGGGGCTCGGCGCGCAGCTTCTCGGCCCGCGCCTCGCGCTCGGCCCTGTGACCTGCGCCCTCGCGCGCAGCGGAGACGATGCGTGAGCGTTCATTTCATCGGCGCCGGCCCGGGCGCGGCGGACCTCATCACGGTGCGCGGGCGCGATCTGCTGGCCCGCTGCCCGGTGTGCCTTTATGCCGGGTCCATCGTCGCGCCGGAATTGCTGGCCTATTGCCCGCCCGGCGCGCGGCTGATCGACACCGCCCCGCTCGATCTCGACCGCATCGAGCAGGAATATGTGCGCGCCCATGACGCGGGGCAGGATGTGGCGCGGCTGCATTCGGGCGATCTCTCGGTCTATAGCGCGGTGGCCGAGCAGATCCGCCGGCTGGAGCGCCACGGCATCGCCTATACGCTCACCCCCGGCGTGCCGGCGTTCGCGGCGGCGGCCGCCGCGCTCGGGCGCGAATTGACCGTGCCGGAAGTGGCGCAGAGCTTGGTCATCACCCGCATTTCCGGCCGCGCCTCGGCCATGCCGCCGGGCGAGACCCTCGCCGCCTTCGCCGCGACGGGCGCCACGCTGGCGATCCATCTCGCCATTCATGGGCTGGAGCGGGTCGCGAGCGAGCTTATCCCCTTCTACGGCGCCGATTGCCCGGTGGCGGTGGTGGCGAAAGCGAGCTGGCCGGACGAAAAGCTGGTGCGCGGCACGCTCGGCGACATCGCCGCACAGATCGCCGCCGACCCGATCGAGCGCATGGCGCTGATCCTGGTGGGACCGGCGCTCGGCGCACGCGATTTCCGCGAGAGCGCGCTCTATGACGTGGATTACGTCCGCCGCTTCCGGGGCATGGGAGGATAGCACCGATCGACCTTCAGGGCTTTACGCCGTTGCAGGAGACGTCATGCACGGGCTTGTCCCGTGCATCCACGCGGTGTCGCTGGTGCCAGCTCTTCAAGGCCCGCACGTTCGGCCCGGCATGGATGGCCGGGACGAGCCCGGCCATGACGGCTGGTAAAGGAAAGACAATCGCGCGTACCTGCCATCCGGCCGCCTCGACGATCCACCAGGCAGCTGAATGTCGATCCGACCTAGAGTATTTCATCGTTTCACGGAAACGATGAAATACTCTAGGTCATTGCGTTGTCGCATTTCTTCACGCGAACCGGTGTCCACTTCGCGCGAAAATGCTCTAGCGCTCAGCCCTTCCCCGCCGGCGCGAAGGGGGCGCGGCCCATAAGCGTGCCGGTGCGGTCGAACACCAGGATTTCCAAAGCCACATCCGCCCGCCCCAGCGCCGCCGAAGCAGTGCTCCAAGCGCGCGCGGCCACCAGATCGCCGAGCGCGAGCCCTTCCGCGCTCGCGTGCTGGAAGGCTTCCGCCACCGTATTGGCGGCGCGGATGCGCGCGCACAGCCCGGCCGAGCCGCCCGCCTCTTCGGCGAGGCGCGCCAGCGCTTCCAGGTCCGGCGCGCCGCGCTTGGAATGCAGGTCCAGCAGGCCTTGGGCGAGCTTGGTCATCTTGGCGACGCCGCCCGCCACCGTCACCTTGGCCACGGGATGGGCGCGCAGATATTTCAGCATGCCGCCGACGAAATCCCCCATATCGATCAGCGCCACCTCGTCGAGGCCGTGAAATTTCTGCGCCGCTGCTTCCGAGGCCGAGCCGGTCGCCCCTGCCACATGATCCAGCCCCATGGCGCGGGCGACATCGATGCCGCGATGGATGGAATGGATCCAAGCCGAGCAGGAAAACGGGATGACGATGCCCGTCGTCCCAAGCACCGACAGCCCGCCGAGGATGCCGAGGCGCGGATTGAGGGTCTTCAGCGCCAGTTCGGCGCCATGCGCGATGGAAATCTCCACCTCCGCATCGGCGCCGATGCCATGCGCCGCCGCGACTTCCGCGATGCCTTGCGCGATCATGGCGCGCGGCACGGGATTGATGGCGGGTTCGCCCGGCGGGATCGGCAGGCCGGGCCGCGTCACCGTGCCCACGCCTTCGCCGGCGCGAAACAGAATGCCGCTGCCCGCCGCCAAGCGCTTCACCCGCGCCATCACCAGCGCGCCGTGGGTGACGTCGGGATCATCCCCCGCATCCTTCACGATGCCGGCCATGGCGCTATCCCCGTCGCGCGCATGGACCGCCAGCGCGAAGGCAGGCCGGGCGCCGGAGGGCAATTCCACCTCCACCGGATCGGGAAAATCCCCGCCCGCGAGCGCCGCGAACGCCGCCTTGGCGGCGCCGGCCGCGCAGGCGCCCGTGGTCCAGCCGCGCTTCAGGGGCCGGTCGGGCGGCGGATCGAATTCGGCGCCATCCAGATCGGCGCCATTCGCATCGGAGGCGCCGGGGCCGGCGGCTGCGGGATCGCTCATGGCCCCTTCATACGTCCGGCGCGGGGCTGCGTCACGGGGCGCCCGCTTGCCGCCTCTGCCCGCCTCCTCTAAGACGCGGCTTTCCGCACAAGAACAACAGGCGCATTTTCCCATGTCCACGCAGAGCAACAAGCCGAAGGCCCGGCTGCCGCGCGGCCTCGTCGACCGCCATGGCGCCGAGCTGACCGCGACCCGCGCCATGCTGGACAAGATCCGCGCCGTCTATGAGCTGTACGGCTTCGACGCGCTGGAAACCCCGGCCATCGAATATACCGACGCGCTCGGCAAATTCCTGCCCGACCAGGACCGTCCGAACGAGGGCGTGTTCTCGTTCCAGGACGATGACGAGCAGTGGCTCTCTTTGCGCTACGACCTCACCGCCCCGCTCGCCCGCCATGTGGCCGAGCATTTCGACGCCTTGCCCAAGCCGTTCCGCTCCTATCGCGCGGGCTTCGTGTTCCGCAACGAGAAGCCCGGTCCGGGGCGGTTCCGCCAGTTCATGCAGTTCGACGCCGACACGGTGGGCGCGCCCTCGGTCTCGGCGGACGCGGAAATCTGCATGATGGCCGCCGACACGCTGGAAGCGGTGGGCATCGCGCGCGGCGATTATGTGATCAAGGTGAACAATCGCAAGGTGTTGGACGGCGTGCTGGAGGCCATCGGCCTCGGCGGCGAGGAGAATGCCGGGCGCCGGCTCACCGTGCTGCGGGCGATCGACAAGCTGGATAAGCTGGGCGTCTTGGGCGTGAGGCAGTTGCTAGGCGAAGGACGGCGCGACGAAAGTGGTGATTTTACCAAGGGCGCTCGACTCGATGGCGCGCAGATCTCCGCGATCACTAAAACAATGCTCGTTGGAACGCGGAAGCCCCTCAACGAGGATCCATCTACAATGGATGAGATGGCTTGGCTGCGTCAATTGGAGCGAGATTACGAAAGCAATCCGACCGCGTTATCTGGCGTTCACGAACTAAGGACCATCGCCGAACTTTGTCGCGCGGCGGGATATGGTGAAGACCGCATCATTCTCGACCCCTCCGTCGTGCGCGGTCTCGAATATTATACCGGGCCGATCTACGAAGCCGAATTGACCTTCCAGGTTCAGGACGAGCTTGGAATCTCGGTGCGGTTCGGCTCGGTGGCGGGCGGCGGGCGTTATGATGGGCTCGTGGCGCGCTTCAGGGGCGAGGCGGTGCCCGCCACCGGTTTCTCCATCGGTGTGTCGCGCCTGCTCCATGCCCTCGCCCATCTCGGCAAGATGGATGCGGAGCCGGAAATCGGCCCCGTGGTGGTGCTCGTCATGGACAAGCAGCCCGAGCGCATCGCCGATTACATGAAGATGGTCTCGGACCTGCGCGCCAATGGCATCCGCGCGGAAATGTATCTCGGCGGCGGCGGCATGAAGGCGCAGATGAAATATGCCGACAAGCGCAATGCGCCGGCGGTCATCATCCAGGGGTCCAACGAGAAGGACGCGGGCGAGGTGCAGGTGAAGGATCTGGTGGAAGGCGCGAAGATCGCCGCCGGCATCGCCGACAATGCGGAATATCGCGCCGCCCGCCCGGCCCAGTTCGCGGTGAAGGAAGCGGAATTGGTGGAGGCCATTCGCGGCGTGCTGGAACGCCGCGCGGCGCCGAGCCTCGGCCTCGCCGACTGACCTTCACGCTCTCCCGCACGCGGGAGAGCGTGCAAGCGGAGGGTCGCATGCCGCGCCCTTGTCCATGGGGCAGGGTTCAAGGCCCGGCCACCGCCACGGTCCGCACCTTCGCCCCGCGTCCCAGCGCCACGATGCCGACGACGGCGGCGGCGAACAGCAGGGTCTCAAGGTCCGGCACCTCGCCATTGACCGGCCAGGCCAAGCCCACGGTGACGAAGGTTTGCAGCAGCTGCACCTGCGACACCCGGGAGATGCCGCCCAGCACGAGGCCCGCATTCCAGAAGAAGAAGCCGACATACTGGCTCATCAGGGCCACATAGAGCATTCCCGCCCATGCGCCGGCAGGCACCGCCGCGACATGGGCGGGAAAGGTCAGCACGCTCAGCGGCAAGGTCAGCGGCAGGGCGAGGACCAGGGCCCATGAGATCACTTCCCAGGCTTCCATATGCCGGGCAAGTCGGGCGCCCACGGGATAGCCGATACCGCACGCCACCACCGACAGCACCAGCAGGGTGTCGCCGAAGCCGAAACGGTCCGCGCCGCCGTTGCGCAGGGCGAAGGCGACCACCACCCCCGCGCCGAGCAAGCTGAGGAGGATGAAGGCGCGGCTCGGCCGTTCTCCAGCCAGCGCCGCCGCGCCGGCCACGGTCGCCAGCGGCAGCAGGCCGAGCACCACGCCCGCATGGGCGACCGGCACGGTGAGCGTGGCGAAGCCCATCAGCAGCGGAAAGCCGAAGATCAGGGTCGCGACCACCACCGCCAGGTCCAGCATCACGCCTGGGTGGCGCGGAACCGAGCGGCCGCGCACCAGGAGCAGCGCGCCCGCCACCAGCCCGGCGAGGGCGGCGCGTCCGAAGGTCAGAAAATCCGGGCTCAGCCCGGTGAGGGCCAAGCGGGTTGCCGGCAAGGTGGCGCCGAAGATCAGCACCCCGATGAAGCCGAGGAAGAGCCCGAGGGCGACACGAGAGGGCATGGACGAACGGCACCCGAGGCAGCGTCGGCCAACGCGCCTGCGCGAGAGGAATATACGGCGCGCCGGCGCCGCCTTGACGCATTGGCAAAGCCCGAGGCGGCGATCCCGCGCGCGGCCCGTTCTAGGCTGCGGGCCGCGGTGCGAATAGCGAAAGGATGCGATGGCATTGATCACTTCTCGTGACCAATCACCCGCGACGATCTCTCGCGCCAGGCCCCGCGCCGCCCGCCGGAAGCCGCGAGACCAAAGAACTTTTGCCTGCTATATCTTGGACTTGACCATGATGGCGCGGAGCGGTGCCGGCAAAATTCATCATGGACGTGTGCGCTGCAACAGCTACACTCGGCCGCGTTTGGTCTATGCCGTGTCCGATCCGGGGACCCTTTGCGGAGGGTGGATCTTATGGTGTTTCAAGGGGATATTCGATGACGCAACCGCAGCGACCGGGCCACGAAGTGGATCCCAAGCTTCTGGAAATCCTGGTCTGCCCGCTCACCAAGGCGCCGCTTTCCTATGATCGCGCGCGCCAGGAACTGATTTCGCGCGCGGCCAAGCTCGCGTTCCCGATCCGCGACGGCATCCCGATCATGCTGGCCGACGAAGCCCGTCGCCTGACAGAAACCGAACTCAACGGCTGAATCTGCGTGATCAGCCGCCGCGCGCTTCTGGCGGCAGGCGCCTGTGGCCTGCTGCTGACCGGTTCCCGGCGCCTCGGGGCGGCTCCCGTCTTCGAGGTGGAAGAACAGCCCTGGGCCCTCGGCGGGCTCAGCGGCACCTTGGCGCTGACCCGCGACGGCCGCGCCACAGGGCCCGCGGTGCTGCTTCTGCCCGGCTCGGGACCGCTGGACCGCGACGGCAATGGCCCGTCCATCTCCACCGACCTCTATCGCCAGATCGCGCTCGGCCTTGCCGGGGCCGGATACATGGTGCTGCGCTACGACAAGCGCGGCGTCGGCGGCAGCCGCGCCCTGGTGGCGCGCGAAGAGGATCTGCGCTTCGACCAATATGTGGACGACAGCGTCAACGCCCTGCGCGCGCTCGCGGCGCGGGCGGATGTCTCCAGCCTGATCGTGATCGGCCATAGCGAGGGCGCGAGCGTCGCGACCCGCAGCGCGGTGCGGGTGCCGGTGTCGGGGCTGGTGCTGCTGGCCGGCGCAGGCCGGCCGCTGGCCGATATCCTGCGCGACCAGTTCGTGGCCATGAACCTCACCGATTCCATGCTGGACAAGGCTTTGACCATCCTGCGGACGGTGGCGGCCGGCGGGCGGGTGGGCGAGGTGCCGCCCGCGCTGCGCATGGCGTTCCGCCCCTCGGTACAGCCCTTCCTGGCCTCGGAATGCGCGGTGGACCCGGCGCGCGACCTCGCCCATGTGCGCACGCCGACCCTGCTGGTGCAGGGGCTGCGCGATCTCCAGGTGAACGGGCAGGATCTCGCAGCCCTGCGGCGCGGCCGGCCGGACGCGGAGGTGGTGACGCTGGCGGACGCGAACCACATGTTCAAGGTGGCGCCGGAGGACCGGGCGGCCAATTTCGCCCTCTACAAGAACCGCGCCGCCCCGCTCCACCCCGGCGTTCTGCCGGCGCTGGTGCGCTTCATCGAGACCCAAGCCTGAGGCGGAAGCCTCAGGCAAAGGGGAGGTGAAGCTGAGGCGAAGCCTCAGGCAGAGGGAAGGTGACGCTGAGGCGCAGCCTCAGGCAAAGGTGAGGGAAGCTGAGGCGCAGCCTCAGGCAGAGACGAGAAGACACCTGAGGCGGAAGCCTCAGGCAGGCAGATAGCCCGAGGCAAGCCTCGGGCAGAGGCAAAGGAGGCCCTGAGGCGGAAGCCTCAGGCAAGGTGCAAGGTGCAAAGGGGATGCTAAGGCGAAGCTCAGGCGGAGGGAAGCTAACCCGAGGCACGGATCGGAGCAAAGGAACATGCCCCGAGGCGAAGCTCGGGTTAAAGGAAGATCAATCTGGGTCGCCGCTCGGGCTGAGGAATGTCGATCCGAGGCCCAGACAAAACTTCCGGTTGCGTGCGGTCGCATAGACACGGATCGCGGGCGGTTTGCACGCTGCGGATTCATCTGCGGCGAACATTCGCCCGAAAAGCCGATTTCATCGACAGAGAAGCCACGGGAAACCCGCTTCGCACCGTGTTCGTCTTCGCTAAGCCATTGTTTCACGTGAAACATTTTTCGAAAAAAGCGCGGTGCAGCCGCCCGGCAGGCATCGATTCCCCCGCCCGCCCCTCCCAAGGCGGGAGCGGCGCGCTACAGCGCCACCCCGCGCATGAGCTTGGGCACCGCACCGGTCAGCCCCGCCGCATCCTTGATGAACAGGCCCTTGAGCCGCGGCAGCCGGTCCACCAGGCCAAGGCCCACATCGCGCATCAGGCGCAGAGCGTCGGAATGGTTGGAGAATAATTTGTTCAGCCCGTCGGTGGCCACCCCCATGGCCAGGGTGTCGAACCGGCGCCAACGCTGATACCGCTCCAGCACCTGGGGCGAAGCGTAATCGAGCCCGACCCGGGCCGCGTCCGTGATCGCCTCGGCCAATGCGGCGACATCGCGCAGGCCCATGTTGAGCCCCTGCCCGGCGATGGGATGGATGAGATGGGCGGCATCGCCCACCAGCGCGAACCGCTCGCCGATGAAGCTGCGCGCCATGGCAAAACCGAGGGGATGCACGCTCGGCTTGCTCACCGGCTTCACCGCGCCGAGGGAGAGGCCGAAGCGCTGTTCCAGTTCCTCCTGGAAGCGGAAATCCGGCAATTCAACGATGCGCTGCGCCTCCGCCGTCCGCTCGGTCCACACGACGGAGGAGCGGTTGCCCGGCAAAGGCAGCGTGGCGAACGGACCGCCGGGCAGGAAATGTTCCTCCGCCCGCCCCTCATGCGGGCGCTCGTGCTCCACGGTGAAGGTGATGGCCGATTGCCCATAGGCCCAGGATACGGTCTGGATGCCCGCCATTTCGCGCAGCCGTGAACGCGCGCCATCGCAGGCCACCAGGAGCGGCGCGCGCAAGGTCTGGTCGGCGCCGTAGGAGATGGTCACGCCGCTGCGGTCGGTGGAGAAATCACGCACCGGCTCGGCGATCAGTGCCACGCCGGCGGCTTGGGCGGCCTCGGTAAGGGCTTGCTGGAGCACGGCATTCGGCACCATGTAGGCGAACGCCTCGCCGGCCTCGACCTCGCCGTCGAAGGTGAGGAAGACCGGGCGGGCGACGTCGCGGGTGCGGCTGTCGGTCACCACCATGGTGCGCATCGGCGCGGCGGCCGGCGCCACCTTGTCCCACACGCCGAGCACGGTGAGCAGCCGCCGGGCGCCGGCGGCGATGGCGGAGGCGCGCGGATCGCCCCAGGCGCCGCGCGCGAAGGCCGGGTCCAGCACCGTGATGGCGGCGTCGCGTCCGAGCCCGTCCTTGAGCGCGAGCGCAAGGCTCAGCCCCGCGAGCCCCGCCCCCGCGATCACCACATCGGCGCGGCCTGCGGCGGGCGTGTGGGTCTGGGCGCTGGCGGTCATGATCTTCTCCTCGATTTGCCCGCCGCCCATACCATGGCGCGAGCTGAAAAGCGGCCCGGTGGTGCGGGCGCGTGCGGCAGCCTGACCTTGACGGGCGCCCCCGCGCGTGGCTCGCTCGCCCGAACCTGCCCAACACCCGCCAAGGTCGAGCCCCGCCATGAATGATGTCGAAGCCCTTCTGAACATCCTCGACCTTGAGTCCCTGGAGATCAATCTGTTCCGGGGTCGCAGCGGGAGCCCCGGCGGTGGGCGGGTGTTCGGCGGGCAGGTGGTGGCGCAGGCCCTGGTGGCCGCCCAGCGCACCGTGGAGATGGACCGCATCACCCATTCGCTGCACGGCTATTTCCTGCTGGGCGGCGATCCCACGATCCCCATCGTCTATGAGGTGGACCGCATCCGCGACGGCCGCTCCTTCACCACCCGCACGGTGAAGGCGATCCAGCACGGCAAGGCGATCTTCTCCATGTCCGCCTCGTTCCAACTTCTGGAACCGGGGCTGGAGCACCAGATCGCCATGCCGCAGGTGCCCCAGCCGGAGCAATTGCCCTCCGACGAAGTGTGGCGCGAGAAGCTGTTGAAGCGCTTTCCCGCGGCCTCGAAGCGCGACTGGATGGCGCTGCGCCCGCTGGAAGTGAAGCCGACGAGCCTCGATCCCTCGTTCCTCTCCGGCAATATCAACACCTCCCGGCCGAGTATCTGGGTGCGCGCGCGCGGCCCCCTGCCGGACGACCTGCGCACCCAGCAGGCCGTGCTGGCCTATGCATCGGACTTGTCGCTGCTCCAGGCCGCGCTGGTGCCGCATCGCAAGAGCGTGTTCGACCCGGATATCCAGGTGGCGAGCCTCGACCACGCGCTCTGGTTCCACCAGCCGTTCCGCGCCGACGAATGGCTGCTTTACGTACAGGAAAGCCCCGCGGCCGGGGGCGCGCGCGGATTTTGCCGGGGGGAATTATTCACCCGCGACGGCAAGCTGGTCGCTTCCGCGGCACAGGAAGGTCTGATGCGCCCAGTCACCCCAAGGTGACTGCGGATTAAGCAATATGATGAATTTTTAGGCTAAAATTCCGGCAACGTTGCGGCAACCGCATGACGAAGAGTCTCGTGGCGAGAAAATAAGCACGCCGTAAACGAGGCTTTACCCATTTGGCACGGTCCTTGATTCCCTATCCGCAGGCTTGGGTGCTGCAGCGTGGATTTTCCCCGTCACGCGCGGCCCAGCCCGGAAGAACGCGCCCTCCGCTTTGCGGTGCGAGGGCATCACGGGGACAGGGACAGGGATCGATCCATGAAGATCGTGATGGCCATCATTAAGCCGTTCAAGCTCGAAGAGGTGCGCGACGCCCTGACCGGCATCGGGGTCCACGGCCTGACCGTGACCGAGGTCAAGGGCTATGGCCGCCAGAAGGGGCACACGGAAATCTATCGCGGCGCCGAATATGCCGTGAGCTTTCTCCCGAAGCTGAAGATCGAGGTGGCGGTCGCCTCCGATCAGGTCGCGAAGGTGGTGGAAGCCATCACCGCCGCCGCCAAGACGGGCCAGATCGGCGACGGGAAGATCTTCGTCTTCCAGATCGATCAGGCGGTTCGCATCCGTACCGGCGAGACCGACACCGACGCCCTCTGAGCAATCCTCATTCACGGAGCCATATTCCATGACGTTCAAGACCTGGTCCCGCGTGGGACTGCCAACCCTTCTCGCAGCGGCGGCCCTTGCCTTGCCCGTGCTTGCGCAGACAGCCACGCCGGCGGCCGACGCCGCGGCGGCGGTTGCCGCGGCGCCGACCATCAATAAGGGCGACACGGCCTGGATGCTGGTCTCCGCCATGGTCGTGCTGATGATGTCGGTCCCCGGCCTCGCCCTGTTCTACGGCGGCCTCGTGCGCGGCAAGAACATGCTCTCGGTGCTGATGCAGGTGTTCTACACCGTCTGCATCGTCGGCCTCATCTGGGTCCTGTACGGCTATTCCATGGCCTTCACCGGCGGCTCCGATTTCGTCGGCGGCTTCTCCAAGGCCTTCATGAAGGGCATCACGGTGGATTCCGCCGGCGGTACCTTCACGGTCGGCGTGGCGATTCCGGAACTGGTGTTCGTCGCCTTCCAGATGACCTTTGCCATGATCACCCCGGCGCTGATCTTCGGTGCGTTCGCGGAACGCGTGAAGTTCTCGGCGATCGTGCTGTTCGTGCCGCTGTGGGTCACGTTCATCTATTTCCCCATGGCCCACATGGTTTGGTACTGGGCCGGCCCGGACGCGGTGGACGCGGCGGCCAAGGCGCTTGCGGCTGCGGCTGACGGACCGGCCAAGGCCGCTGCCCAGGAAGCCCTGGACGCGGTGCTCGCCGATGCCGGCTACATCTACAAGCTCGGCGCCATCGACTTCGCCGGTGGCACCGTGGTGCACATCAACGCCGGTATTGCCGCCTTCGTGGGCTGCCTCATCGTCGGCAAGCGCACGGGCTTCGGCAAGGAAGCCTTCTCCCCCCACTCCCTGACGCTCACCATGGTCGGCGCCTCCCTCCTGTGGGTCGGCTGGTTCGGCTTCAACGCCGGCTCCAACCTCGAAGCCAACGGCCTCACCGCTTTGGCCATGATGAACACCTTCATCGCCACCTGCGCCGCCGCCATCTCCTGGATGATCATCGAATGGCTGGCCAAGGGTAAGCCTTCCATGCTCGGCGTCGTGTCGGGCGCGGTTGCCGGCCTCGTGGCCGTCACCCCGATGGCGGGCTTCGCCGGCATCATGGGCTCGCTGGTTTCGGGCCTCATCGTCGGCGTGCTGTGCTTCTTCTTCTGCACCACCGTGAAGAACGCCTTCGGTTACGATGACTCGCTCGACGTGTTCGGCGTGCATTGCATCGGCGGCATCTTCGGCGCCATCGCGACCGGCATCGTGGTCGCCCCGGCCCTCGGCGGCACCGGCATCTACGACTACACCACCGGTGCGGTCGCGGAATATGCCATGGGCGCTCAGGTGATGGCCCAGATCAAGGCGGTGCTGGTCACCCTCGTCTGGTCTGGCGTCGGCTCCGCGATCCTCTTCTACATCATCAAGGCCGTCGTTGGTCTGCGCGCGCCGATCGAAGTGGAACGCGAAGGCCTCGACATCACCGAGCACGGCGAACGCGCCTACCACAGCTGAGCCTGAGGGGCGGCGACAGCGCCGCCCCGCTTCTTCCGGCTCGACCGGACAGGGCCCGCCCGTGCGGCGGGTCGATGCGGACCAGAATGCGGCCTTGGCGCGAACCGGGCCGTGCGACTTCCCGGACAAGCCCCGCGAAACGGCGTGTCCGACCGAAATAACAAGAGGGGAAGATGAAGCCTCGGCCGCATGGCCGGGGCTTCATCGCTTTTTGGGGCGGCCCGATGGCGGCATGGCGCGCTTTCGCGCCGCCGGCCTTCGCCCGTCCGTGCTCCATCCGGGCTTTTCCCGCGCCGAGAGCCCTGCTAGAAGCCCTGCATGGCACAAGCACCGTCACATCAGGGCGCGCGCCGCCCGGCCTGGGCGCGAATTACCAGCCCGGCACCCCGCCAGCGCGCCTGAGCGCGCGGGGTCAACCGGGACACGCCCCTTCGCCGCGACCGCCCCGCCGATGCGCCGGGGTGCGCCTCACGATGTAACGATCTGCCGCCAAGATCCCTTTCGAGCCCGATCCCATGACCGAGAAGACGCCGTCCGACGCCGTGGACTATTCCGCGACCCTGTTCCTGCCGCAGACCGAATTCCCCATGCGGGGCGGACTGCCCAAGAAGGAACCGGAACTGCTGGAGCGCTGGGCCCGCATTGGCCTGCGCGAACAGCTGCGGGAAGAGGGGCGCGGGCGCCCGCGCTTCGTGCTGCACGACGGCCCGCCCTATGCCAATGGCAACATCCATATCGGCCACGCGCTCAACAAGATCCTGAAGGACGTGGTGACGCGCTCCCAGCAAATGCTGGGCTTCGATTCCAATTATGTGCCCGGCTGGGATTGCCACGGCCTGCCGATCGAATGGAAGATCGAGGAAGAGAATTACCGCAAGAAGGGCAAGGCCAAGCCGGACTTCTCCGACAGCGCGGCCATGATCGCCTTCCGCCAGGAATGCCGCGCCTATGCCGAGCATTGGCTGAACGAGCAGCGCACCGAATTCAAGCGCCTGGGCGTCGAGGGCGATTGGGACCACCCCTACACCACCATGAGCTTCCTCGGCGAGGCGCAGATCGCCCGCGAGATCATCAAGTTCGCGGAAAACGGCCTGCTCTATCGCGGCTCCAAGCCGGTGATGTGGTCGGTGGTGGAGAAGACCGCGCTGGCCGAGGCCGAGGTGGAATATCACGACCACCAGTCGGATACGGTGTGGGTGAAGTTTCCGGTAGATAGAGATTTCACTGCCTACGGACCACTTGTTAGTGGCTTGCCGTCGGAGGCTAAAGCCGCGTTCGACGCGATCTTGTCAGCCTCCGTCGTCATCTGGACTACCACCCCCTGGACCATGCCCGGCAACCGGGCGATCTCCTTCTCGAACCGCATTTCCTACGGCCTGTATGAGGTCACCGAGGCGCCGGCTGACAATTGGTCGAAGGCTGGCGACAAGCTGATCCTCGCCGATAAGCTGGCCGATGAGGTCTTCAAGGCCGCCCGCGTCACCAGCTTTTCCCGCCTCGGCGACGTGCCGGCGGATGTCCTCGCGAATCTCATCACCTCTCACCCGCTCGCCTCACTCGGCTATGGCTTCAAAGTCCCCCTGCTCGAAGGCGACCACGTCACCGACGATGCGGGCACGGGCTTCGTCCACACCGCCCCCGGCCACGGCCGCGAGGATTTCGAGATCTGGACCCAGCATCGCCGCTGGCTGGAGGAGCGCGGCATCAATCCCGCCATCCCCTATACGGTGGACGAAGACAGCTTCTATACCGACCAGGCGCCGGGCTTTGCAGGCAAGCGCGTCATCACCGAAAAGGGCGAGAAGGGCGATGCCAATCAGGCCGTCATCGACGCTTTGGTGGCGGCCGGAAACCTGCTCGCGCGCGGGCGGCTGAAGCATCAATATCCCCATTCCTGGCGCTCCAAGAAGCCGGTGATCTTCCGCAACACGCCGCAATGGTTCATCGCCATGGACCAGGACATCCGCAACGCGGACGGCACGGCGGCGCCGCGTCCGGCGACGCTGGCCGGGAATGAGGCCGACACCCTGCGCGCACGCGCGCTCGCCGGCATCAAGACCGTGGATTGGGTGCCGGCGACGGGTGAAAACCGCATCACCGGCATGATCGCCAGCCGGCCCGACTGGGTGGTCTCGCGCCAGCGCGCCTGGGGCGTGCCCATCGCCGTGTTCGTGAAGGAAGTTGGCGACGGCTCGGTGGAGATCCTCAAGGATTCCGCCGTGAACGCCCGCATCGCCGAGGCCTTCGCGCTGGAAGGCGCCGACGCCTGGTACAAGGACGGCGCCCGCGAACGCTTCCTCGCCGACCGCGCCGCCGAAGGCTGGGCGAAGGTGGACGACATTCTCGACGTGTGGTTCGACTCGGGCTCCACCCACGCCTTCACTTTGGAAGTGCGCCCGGACCTGAAGGCGAACCGCCCGCCGGACGGGCCGGACCGGGTGATGTATCTGGAAGGCTCGGACCAGCATCGCGGCTGGTTCCACTCCTCGCTGCTGGAAAGCTGCGGCACGCGCGGCCGCCCGCCCTATGACGCGGTGCTGACCCACGGCTTCGTGCTGGACGAGAACGGGCACAAGATGTCCAAGTCGCTCGGCAACGTGGTCTCGCCCCAGGACGTGATCAAGACTTCCGGCGCCGACATCCTTCGCCTATGGGTGTGCGCCTCGGACTATGCGGACGATCTGAAGATCGGCCCCGAAATCCTGAAGACGACCGCCGATACGTACCGGAAATTGCGCAATACCGTGCGCTGGCTGCTGGGCTCGCTGCATCATTACCACGCCGCCGAGCGGGTCGCCTTCGCCGACATGCCGCCCCTGGAAAAGCTGATCCTGCATCGCCTCCAGGAGTTGGACGGGCAGATCCGCGCCGCTTACGTGGCCTATGACTACAAGAAGGTTCACACCTTGCTGACGTCCTTCATGACCAGCGAGCTTTCCGCCTTCTATTTCGACGTGCGCAAGGATGCGCTTTACTGCGATCCCCTCTCCTCGCTCACCCGCCGCGCCTGCCTCACCGTGCTGGACGAGGTGTTCGAACGCATCGTCACCTGGCTCGCGCCGATTCTTCCCTTCACCTGCGAGGAAGCGTTCCTCGCCCGCACCGGCAGCGCGGACGGCTCGGTGCATCTGCGCAGCTTCCCGGAAACGCCGGCGGCGTGGAAGAATGAGGAGCTCGCGGAAACCTGGCGGAAAATCCGCCTCGTGCGCCGCGTCGTGCTCGGCGCGCTGGAGGTGGAACGCACCGCCAAGCGCATCGGCTCCTCGCTCGAAGCCGCGCCGCAGATCCATGTGACCAGTGCGGACCTCGCCGCAGCGCTGGAGGGCGTGGACCTAGCGGAAGTGTGCATCACCTCCGGCGCGACCCTGATTCTCGCCGAGCCGCCCGAGGGCGCGTTCATGCTGGACGATGTGCCCGGCGTCGCGGTGGTGCCCGCCTTGGCGCAGGGCCGCAAATGCGCGCGCTCCTGGAAAGTGCTGGAGGAGGTCGGCAGCGATCCCGATTATCCCGACGTAACCTTGCGCGACGCCCGCGCCCTGCGTGAGCTGGCCGCGCGAGCCGCAGCCGAATGAACCGCCCCGTGCGCCACATCCGCCTCGGCGTCCTGGTGGCGCTGATCGTCCTGGTGCTCGACCAGGGCAGCAAGACGGCGGTGCTCGCCTGGTCACAGAGCTGGCCGGAGGGCGTGCGGGAATTGACGCCGTTCCTCAATCTGGTTGTGCTTTGGAACAGCGGCATCAGCTACGGCCTGTTCCCCCAGGGCGAGACCGGGCGCTGGGTGCTGGTGGCGTTCAAGGTGATCGCCTCCTTGCTGTTCGCGGTGTGGCTCGCCCGCACCCCGCGCAAGCTGGAGGCCTTCTCCCTCGGCCTTTTGATCGGCGGTGCCATCGGCAATGCCGCCGACCGGGTGGTCTATGGCGCGGTGTTCGATTTCGTGTCGCTGCACGCGTTCGGCTTCAATTGGTACGTGTTCAACGTGGCGGATGTGGCGGTCGTTGTGGGCGTGGCCGTGCTGCTTTATGATGCTTTCTTCGGACGCGCCTCAAAAATGCCGCCCTCTGACCCCAGCCGTATGGGCTGAATGTCCGAGAAGGGGCAGGCGCACGAGGGAAAGGCCCATGCGAATGACGGAAAATCGGCGGAATCGAGCCTTGATGCTGCGTGGTCTCATGCTGGCCGCGCTTCCATTCGCCGCCCTCTCCGCCACGCCGAACCTCGCCTTTGCCCAGGAAAGCGACACCGGCGACTTCTTCAAGACCACGCTCGGCGGCTTCCTCGGCCTCAATGACGACGAGAAGCCGCAGATCCAATATCGCGAGCGTGCCCCGCTGGTGGTTCCCCCGCCGAGCGCCGCTAATACCTTGCCGCCCCCGCGCGACGGTGGTGCGGCCGCCAACCCCAATTGGCCGAAGGATCCGGACGTGATCCGTGCCGCCAAGGCCAAGGCCGGGGACCAGACGCCGGTGGGCCTCACCGATTCAAGCCGCGTGCTGCTGCCCTCGCAATTGAACAATCCGCGCCTCAAGCCGACGCAGAGCGTTGCGAATGGCGCGCCCGTCGGGGCGGAATCCAAGCGCGACGTGCTGCTGCCGAGCGAACTCGGGTTCAAGACCTGGTTCGCGCCCCAGGGCGGCGACAAGGACAAGCTCACCTTCAACGGCGAGCCCGAGCGGACAGAGCTGACCGAGCCGCCTCCGGGCTACCAGACCCCGGCGCCCAACGCGCCCTATGGGGTGGTGGAGCAGAAGACGGAACCGTTCAAATTCCCCACCCTGTTCGATCGCCAGTGAGCGTTCCGGGCCGCGGGCGCGCCGCTCCCCGGCACCACTCTTCGCGGCGTGCCGAACCGCGTAAGGAAACAGGACCGCGCGCGCGAGGGTCTCACGCGCGCAGGAATGTGCGCGAAACACGCCCCGCCGCAGTGGCAGAGCGCCGCCGGCTTCCTATTTTAAGGCGATGCGCCGTCCCCCCTTCGCGCGGCCCATGCCTCAAAAAGGCAGAAACGAACAGATGAGACGCCTGGCAATGATCGCAATGGTCGCCGCGGGAACCGCCGCAGCAACGTTGAACGCCGCTTCCGCCGCAGGGCCGGACGTCACCCAATACCAGCTGGCCAACGGCCTGACGGTGATGGTGATTCCCGACCACCGCGCGCCCGTGGTCACCCATATGGTGTGGTACAAGGTCGGCTCGGCGGACGAACAGCCGGGCAAATCCGGCATCGCCCATTTCCTCGAGCATCTGATGTTCAAGGGCACCGAGAAGGCCGGCCCCGGCAAGTTCTCGGGCGAGGTGGCGCGCCTCGGCGGCCAGGAAAACGCCTTCACCTCGCAGGATTACACCGCCTATTACCAGCGCGTCGCCAAGGAGCACCTGGAAACGGTGATGACCTTCGAGGCCGATCGCATGACCGGGCTGAAGCTCTCCGACGCGGTGGTGCTGCCCGAGCGCGACGTGGTGCTCGAGGAGCGCCGCATGCGCACCGACAGCGATCCCGGCGCCCGCCTGTCCGAGGCGCTCCAGGCCGCGACCTATGTGAACCATCCCTACCAGCATCCGATCATCGGCTGGGAACACGAGATCAAGCAGTTGAACCGCGAGGACGCGCTCGCCTTCTATCATCGCTTCTACGCCCCCAACAATGCGGTGCTGGTGGTCGCGGGCGACGTGGAGCCCGAGGCGGTCCGGGCACTGGCCGAAAAGATCTATGGCGTTATTCCCCGTGCCGACACGCCGCCGCGCAACCGCCCGCAGGAGCCCGAGCCGCAGGTCCATCGCCGGGTTTCGCTGAGCGATCCGCGCGTCGCCCAGCCGAGCCTTCAGCGCAGCTATCTGGTGCCCTCCTATCGCACCGCCAAGCCCGGCGAGGCGGAGGCGCTGGACGTGCTCGCCCAAGTCCTCGGCGGCGGGCAGACCGGCCGCCTGTATCGCGAACTGGTGGCCGAGCAGGGCCTCGCGGCCGGCGCCGGCGCCTGGTACCAAAGCACGGCCTATGACGAGACCCGCTTCGGCATCTCCGCCTCGCCCCGCCCGGGCGTCACACTGGAGACGCTGGAACAGGCGATGGACGGCGTGGTCGCCAAGATGGCGAAGGACGGGCCGGACGATGTCGAGCTGGCCCGCGCCAAGACCCGCCTGACGGCGGAAGCGATCTATGCCCGCGACAACCAGGCGACCCTCGCGCGCATCTATGGTGCGGCCTGGGCCACCGGCATTTCCGTCGAGGATGTGAACCGCTGGCCGGATCTCATCAAGCGCGTGAGCGCGGCGGACGTGAAGGCGGCGGCCGCGCATTATCTCGTGCTGAAGCGCGCGGTGACCGGCTATCTGACGCCGCCCCCCGCAGCCGCGCCTGCGGCGCCGGAGAAGCGCTCGTGAGCGCACGCCCCGCCGCTTCCCTCTTTAGCGCTCGCATTCTTGTGTTGGTGATGATGGCTGTCTCTCTTGTTTCCGCGGCTCCCGCCCAGTCCCAAACCACGCGGATCACGCGCGTGGTCAGCCCCGGCGGCATCGAGGCCTGGCTGGTGCGCGACACCACCTTGCCACTCCTCGCCATGGAATTCGCCTTCCTCGGGGGCGCGGCGCAGGATCCGGCGGAGCGCCCCGGCATCGCCAGCCTCGCCGCCTCGCTGCTGGACGAAGGCGCCGGCGAATATGACGCCGAGCGCTTCCATCAGGCGCTGGCCGACAAGGCCATCGAGCTGCATTTCGACGCCGGGCGCGACGAGGTGCGCGGCTCGCTGCGCACCCTTTCGGAAAACCGCGATACCGCCTTCGACATGCTGCGCCTGTCGGTGACCCAACCGCGCTTCGATACCGAGGCGGTGGAGCGCATCCGCACCGCGCAGCTTGCCTCCCTGCGCCGGCGCTCGACCGATCCCAATTCGCTCGCCAACGAGCGCTGGTTCGCGCTCGCCTTCCCGAACCATCCCTATGGCCGCCCAGTGGACGGCACGCTCGCCAGCGTCGCCGATATCACGCGTGAGGATCTGGCGGGCTTCGCCAAGCGCAACCTTGCGCGCTCCAACCTGCGCGTGGCGGTGGTGGGCGACATCACGCCCGAGGAGCTCGCCACCGAGCTGGACCGCGTGTTCGGCGCGCTTCCCGCCACCGCGCAATTGACCCCGGTCGCGGATGTGCAGCCCCAGGGCCTCGGCAAAACCGATGTGATCCCGCTGGATGTCCCCCAGTCCGTGGTCATGATCGGCACCGACGGGCTGGAGC
The DNA here is from genome assembly GCF_043195105.2 of Roseixanthobacter finlandensis. NCBI lineage: Bacteria > Pseudomonadati > Pseudomonadota > Alphaproteobacteria > Hyphomicrobiales > Xanthobacteraceae > Roseixanthobacter > Roseixanthobacter finlandensis. The sequence continues at coordinate 4,048,360 of NZ_CM195536.1, forward strand.
GGCAGGACCCGGATTTCATCCCCGCCTATGTGCTGAACCACATTCTCGGCGGCAGCGCCTTTTCCTCGCGCCTGTTCAAGGAAGTGCGCGAGGCGCGTGGGCTCGCTTATTCGGTTTATTCCTACCAGGTGGCGCTGGAACACGTGGGCCTGTGGTTCGCCGGCACGGCCACCAAGAACGACCGCGCGGGTGAATCCATCAAGATCATCAACGAGGAGTTTCAGCAGATCCTCGACAAAGGCCCGACCCAGGAGGAGCTGGACGAGGCCAAGAGCTATCTCACCGGCAGCTATGCGCTGCGCTTCGACACCTCCTCGAAGATCGCCGGGCAATTGCTCCAGATTCAGATCGACAAGCTCGGCATGGATTATATCGATCGCCGCAATTCGCTGATCGAGGCGGTGACGCTGGAGGATCTGCGCCGCGTCTCGCAGCGTCTCGCGGGTGCGCGCAAGGCTCTGGTGGTGGTTGCCGGGCGACCGGTCGGGGTGGTGGGAAACTGACCGGCCGGCACCGCCGGTAACCATAGAGTCAGATACCTCCCCAGGGACAGGCTCAAGGCGCAGGTCCCCCCTCCCCCTGCGCTTTAACCTTCTGTTATACATACGCCTGTTGCGGAGGTTTTTGGAGTTTCCTCATGCGTTTTGCTTTAGACGCTGCTCTGCCTATGCGTGTGTTGGCCGGGGCAGCCATGGCCATCACCCTTGCAGGGTGCGCGGGCAACTCGCAGGGAACGTTTGGCGCGCCCGGCGTGAATGTCGACGCGGCTGCGGGCGGGGTCGGCGCGGCCCAGCCCACCAATAATATGACCGTGGGCACCGGCCCCGATGCGGTCGAGTTCGAATGCCCGCGTGTGGATGTCCGCTCCGGCGCGTCCGCCTGGCAAGTGCCGGCTCCCGGCGGCGGCCTGAAATACCAGGGCTCGCTCGGTCAGCTGGCCCGCGAATGCAATATCGCGAACGGCGTCATGACCGTGAAGGTCGGCCTCGACGGCCGTGTCCTGCTGGGCGACAAGGGCTCGCCCGGCGCGCTCAACGTGCCGATCCGCATCGCGGTGGTGCAGGAAGGCCCTTCGCCCAAGACCATCACCACCAAATTCTTCGTGGTGCCGCTGAACATTCCCCAGGGCGAAACCCAGACCACCTTCACGGTGGTGGAGGATACCATCTCGTTCCCGGTCACCACTCCGGACGCTATGGCGAAATACGTGATCTATGTCGGCTTCGACCCCAAGGGCGAGACCCCGGCGCGTCCCCGTCCGGCCCGACCGCGTCCGGCGGCGCCTGCTGCCGCTACCACGGCTCCGGCCGCAACCACTGCTCCGGCAGCCGCCGCGCCCGCCGCCACCCAGCCCGCGGCCAGCAAGCCGGCGGCGGACCCCAATACGTTCGGTCCCGCCCCCACCTTCGGGCCTGCCCCGGCGACCTTCGGCCCGCCACCCGCGCAATGACAGAAAGCGCCGCATTGACCCTTCGGCGCGTTTCTCTATGGTGACCGCGGCCGTTCCTCGGAGCGGTCGCTCGGAAGATCCCTGCGGGAGAGACCGGCCCATCCCCGGATGATGGCCGGCGCCGAAGGCGCAACCGCCCCGGAACCGCTCAGGCAAAAGGACCGCAGGGGGACGACACTCTGGAAAGCAGCCGCGGCGTGACCCTCAGGGATCATGCGGGTGGCTCACCGAAGGCGTAAGCCGTGCCCGTTCCACCGGGTGCGGTCAAATCTCTCAGGTTCCGGTGACAGAGGGGGCGCCGCTCGGGTCGAAAGACCCGATGACTTTGGCGCGCCCCCAGGAACCGGAATGTCACATCCCGAGACCGATCTCCCCCTTCTGAAGACGCCCCTGCACGGCGCCCATGCGGCGCTCGGCGCCCGCCTCGTGCCGTTCGCCGGCTATGACATGCCGGTGCAATATCGCGACGGCATCCTGGCCGAGCATGCCTGGACCCGCACCCACGCCGGCCTGTTCGACGTGTCCCACATGGGCCAGGCCAAGCTCGTCGGCCGCGACCATGCGACCACGGCCGCCGCGCTCGAAGCGCTGATTCCCGCCGACATCCTCAATCTAAAACCCGGCCGCCAGCGCTATTCCCAGCTGATGGCGGACGACGGCGGCATCCTGGACGACCTCATGGTCACCCGTCCCGGCGCGCCGGAAGAGGACGGCACCTTGCTGCTGGTGGTGAACGCCGCCGGCAAGGAGGCGGACTATGCCCATATCGCCGCCCGCCTGCCCGCCGGGGTGACGCTGGAACGGCTCGACGACCGCGCGCTGCTCGCGCTCCAGGGTCCGCAGGCCGCCGCTGTGCTGGCGCGCCACGCCCCCGAAGGCGCCGCGCTGGACTTCATGGCCGCCGGCCCCTCGCGCTTCGACGGCATTCCCGTGCATATCTCCCGGTCCGGCTATACCGGCGAGGATGGGTTTGAAATCTCCATCCCCGAAAGCTCCGCCGTCACCGTCTGGAACACGCTACTGGCCGAATCGGAGGTGAAGCCCATCGGCCTCGGCGCGCGCGATTCGCTGCGGCTGGAGGCGGGCTTGTGCCTCTATGGCCATGACATCGACCCCACCACCTCGCCTGTCGAGGCCGCCTTGGTCTGGTCGATCCAGAAGCGGCGACGGGAGGGCGGCGGCTTTCCCGGCGCCGCGCGCATCCAGCGCGAGCTTGCCGAAGGTCCGGCGCGCGTGCGCGTCGGCCTGCGCCTTGAGGGGCGCGCGCCGGCCCGCGAGGGCGCTGAGATCGCCAAGGATGGAACCGTGGTCGGCACGGTTACGTCGGGCGGGTTTGCGCCCACCCTCAACGCACCCATCGCCATGGGCTATGTGCCGCCGGCCCTCGCCGTGCCCGGCACCGTCCTCGACATTCTCGTGCGCGGCAAGGCATTGCCCGCGACCGTCGTCACATTCCCGTTCGTGGCCCAGCGCTACGTCCGTAAGAGCGAACAGAAGGGGGCCTGACCATGAGCGACGTGCGCTACACCAAGGACCATGAATATGTCCGCATCGACGGCGACATCGCCGTGATCGGCATTTCCGATTACGCCCAGAGCCAGCTTGGCGACGTGGTATTCGTGGAACTCCCGGAGGTCGGCAAGACCGTAAAGCAGGGCGCGGAAGCCGCCGTGGTCGAGAGCGTGAAGGCGGCAAGCGAGGTCTATGCCCCGGTCTCCGGCGAAGTGGTCGAGATCAACCCGGACCTTGAAGCCGCGCCGGGCGCGGTGAACGAGGACGCCGAGGGCAAAGGCTGGTTCGTGAAGCTGAAGCTCGCGAACCCCGCCGAGCTGGACGATCTCATGGATGCGGCGGCCTATGCCGCTTTCGTCGAAACGCTGAGCTGACACACAAACGAGCCGACCCATGCGGAGCCGCCGGAATGCGCGGCGCCGCAGGTTGGCGAGGTAAACGCATCATGCGCTATCTGCCCCTCACTCCCGAAGACCGCACCGAAATGCTGGCGCGCATCGGCGCGCCGTCGGTGGACTCCCTGTTCGCCGACATCCCCGCCGACAAGCTGCTCGCGGACCTTCCCGATCTGCCCCGCCGCAAGGGCGAGATGGAGGTCGAGCGCGCCTTGTCCCGCCTTTCCGCGCGCAATGTGGCGGCGGGCTCGGTGCCGTTCTTCGTCGGCGCCGGCGCCTATCGCCACCATGTGCCGGCGAGCGTGGACCATCTGATCCAGCGTTCGGAATTCCTCACCTCCTACACGCCCTATCAGCCCGAGATCGCCCAGGGCACGCTGCAATATCTGTTCGAGTTCCAGACCCAGGTGGCGGAACTCACCGGCATGGAAGTGGCCAACGCCTCCATGTACGACGGCTCCACCGCCGCCGCCGAAGCAGTACTGATGGCCCATCGGGTGACGAAGCGCGGCAAGGCGGTGCTGGCGGGCAATATTCACCCCCATTACGCGCAGACCATCGCCACCATCTCCCATTATGCCGAAGTGCCGCTGCTGCGCCTCGCGCCACAGCCCACGGGGCCGGACGATGTGAGCGCGGCCATCGACGAGACCGTCTCCTGCGTGGTGGTGCAGAGCCCGGACGTGTTCGGCAACCTGGTGGATTTGAAACCCATCGCGGAAAAGGCCCATGCCGCCGGGGCGCTCTTGATCGCCGTGTTCACGGAAGCCGTATCGCTCGGCCTCGTCGAGCCGCCCGGCGCGCAGGGGGCGGACATCGTGGTGGGGGAAGGCCAATCCATCGGCAATCCCCTCACCTTCGGCGGCCCCTATGTGGGCCTGTTCGCCACCCGCGCGAAATTCGTGCGCCAGATGCCCGGCCGCCTCGCCGGCGAGACGGTGGATGCGGAAGGACGGCGCGGCTTCGTGCTCACCCTCTCCACGCGTGAACAGCATATCCGCCGCGAGAAGGCCACTTCCAACATCTGCACCAATTCCGGCCTGTGCGCGCTGGCCTTCACCATCCATCTCTCGCTGCTGGGCGAAGCGGGGCTGACGCGGCTCGCCCGCATCAACCACGCCGCCGCCTGCGATCTCGCCGACCGGCTGGCCGCGCTCGACGGCGTCGCGGTGCTGAACGAGAGCTTCTTCAACGAATTCACCATTCGCGTCGCGGGTAACGCCGCCGAGGTGATCGAGAAGCTGGCGGCCAAGGGCATTCTCGGCGGCGTGCCCTATTCCCGGCTGGCGCCCGATGCCGGCCTCGACGATTTGATCCTGGTGGCCGCCACCGAGACATCCACGGACGAAGACCGCGCCGCCTATGCGGCCGCGCTGAAGGAGGTGCTGGCATGAACGCGCCCCTTACCGCCAGCGCCCTGCTCCCCCTCTCCCGCTTGCGGGGGAGGGTTGGGGAGGGGGCCCGTGAAGCCAAGCCTCCCTTCAATATTTCGATGCCGGATCTTTTCCCCCTCCGTAGCCCTCCCCCGCAAGCGGGAGAGGGAACGGCCGTCTTCTTGCCGAAAGCCGCTCGCTCTTTCCTCTCCCAGGAGATCCGCTCATGAATCGCGAAGGACGCGGCGCGACGGCGCCTCAATCGGCGAGCGAAATCGGCGCCGCCACCTTCACCGGCAACCGCGCGCTCGATCTGGAAGAAGGCCTGCTGTTCGAAATCGGCCGGCAGGACGTCACCGGCGTCGATCTCGACGAGCCGGCCGGCTTCGCGCCGCGCCTCGGCGAGCTGGAGCGCAAGGCCCCGCTCGGCCTGCCCGGCCTCAGCGAGCCGGAGGCCATGCGCCATTACGTGCGGCTTTCGCGCATGAATTACGGGATCGACAGCGGCCTGTTCCCGCTCGGATCCTGCACCATGAAGCACAATCCCCGCCTCAACGAGCGCATGGCGCGCCTCGCTGGGTTCGCCGATATCCATCCGCTTCAGCCGGTCTCCACCGTGCAGGGCGCCTTGGGGCTGATGGGCGAGCTTTCGCGCTATCTGCTCACCCTCACCGGCATGGATACGGTGGCGCTCACCCCCAAGGCCGGCGCCCACGGCGAATTGTGCGGCATGATGGCCATCAAGGCCGCGCACGAGGCGAACGGGCGCAAACCCAGTATCGTCGTGGTGCCGGAAAGCGCCCACGGCACCAATCCCGCCACCGCCGCCTTGCTCGGCTATCAGGTGAAGTCCATTCCCGCCCGCGCCGACGGCACGGTGGATGTGGAAGAGGTGAAGAAGGCGCTCTCGGAAGACGTCGCCGCCATCATGCTCACCAATCCCAACACCTGCGGCCTGTTCGAGCCGGATGTGGTGGCGATCGCCGAGGCGGTGCATGCGGTGGGCGCCTATTTCTATGCCGACGGCGCGAATTTCAACGCCATCCTGGGCAAGGTGCGGGTTGGCGACCTCGGCGTCGACGCCATGCACATCAATCTGCACAAGACCTTCTCCACCCCCCATGGCGGCGGCGGACCGGGGGCGGGGCCGGTGGTGCTCTCAAAAGCGCTCGCGCCCTTCGCCCCCGCCCCGGCGCTGGTGGTGGAGGGTGAGACCTTGCGCCTCGTGGAGCAGCAAGGACAGGCGGGCGCCGAGCAGGCGCTCGGCCGCATGAGCGCGTTCCATGGGCAGATGGGCATGTTCGTGCGCGCGCTCGCCTGGATGCTCTCCCACGGCGCCGACGGCATGCGGCAAGCGGCGGAGGATGCGGTGCTCTCCGCCAATTACATCCGCGCCAGCCTCCAGGACGTGATGAGCGCACCCTTCGCCACGCGTCCGGCCATGCACGAGGCGCTGTTCGACGATGCGTGGCTGGAGGGCACCGGCCTGTCCACGCTCGATGTCGCGAAGGCGCTGATCGACGAGGGCTATCACCCCATGACGGTGTATTTTCCGCTGGTGGTGCACGGCGCCATGCTGATCGAGCCGACGGAGAGCGAATCCAAGGCCTCGCTGGATCTGTTCATCGCCACCCTGCGGGATCTGGCGATGGCGGCGAAGGCTGGGGAGAAGGAGCGCTTCCTCGGCGCGCCCCATTATGCCCCGCGCCGCCGGCTGGACGAGACGCGCGCCGCCCGCGCCCCGGTTCTGCGCTGGGTGAAGCCCCAGGCGATCGCCGAAGCGGCGGAATAGTCCCCTCTTCGGCCGCGCGCGCCTTGGGTGCGCGGCCGCACCGGCGAACACCGCTTAAATGCCGGAAGATACGTGCCCGAAGCCACCTGCCAGAAGCCGCCGTTCGCCCCGCGCGACGGCGGCTTCTGCTTTTGCATGGCGCGCGCCTTGTGCGGGAAGCCCTGCGGGTACAGCTGGGCAGCAAAGTCGACTTCCAACGCGTGCACATGCGGTCTCATTCCGTGCGGAATGATGACGCTAGGTAATCACATGAATCAATCTCAATATTACCCTACGTAATATAGACTTTGGAATCATTCCCTTCCACATCTCTGCGCAAATTCAGCGCTGATGCCTAAGCTTTAGCCGACGAATGCTGATCTCTTAAGAGTTTCACCATTGACAGACGCAGGATGTCGCCCCGCAATAGCGCGGGCTGGACGACCAGCATCTGAAGCAAAAATAAAACGGCTCTAGGGAGCGATGTAATGTGGAATCAGGTCTATGACCCGTTCGGCAGTGCAGTGCTGTCGACTCTCGCGGCGGCGATTCCCGTCGTTACACTTCTGGTATTGATTGCCTCCGGCAAGGTCTCCGCACATATTGCCGCAATTCTCGCCCTTCTGGTGGCGCTCGCGATTTCCATTTTCGCCTTCACCATGCCGGCGGATCTTGCCATCCGCGCGACGCTGCTTGGCGTCGTCACCGGATTTTTCCCGATCGGCTGGATTATTCTGAACGTCATTTTCCTTTATCGCCTTACGGTCGAAAAAGGGTGGTTCGAAATTCTCCAGCAATCCATCGGCGGCATCACGCAGGACCGGCGCCTGCAATTGCTGTTGATCGCCTTTGCCTTCGGCGCCTTCTTCGAGGGCGCATCCGGCTTCGGCACACCCGTCGCGGTGACGGGCGCGCTGCTGATCGGCCTCGGCTTCTCGCCGCTGGCCGCCTCGGGGCTCTCCTTGATCGCCAATACCGCGCCCGTCGCCTATGGCGCGCTCGGAACGCCGATCCAGGGGCTGGCCTCGGTGACGGGGCTTGATCCCTATCTGCTCGGCGCCATGGTGGGGCGGCAATTGCCCTTCTTCTCCCTCATCGTGCCGTTCTGGCTCATCTGGGTGTTCGCCGGGCGCAAGGGCATGTGGCAGATCTGGCCGGCGATCCTGGTCACCGGCGTGTCGTTCGCCGTACCGCAGTTCCTGATTTCAAACTTCATCAATCCCTGGATCGTCGATATCGGCGCCTCCCTCATCTCCATGGGGTGCCTCGTCGCATTCCTGCAGGTGTGGCAGCCCAAGGAATTGTGGCTGTCGCCGAAGCTGCGCACCCACGACACCAGCGCCGACACCATGCCGCCCCCGCCGCCGCCCCGCGCCAAGGCGAGCCGCGCCGAAGTCATCTGGTCCTGGGTGCCGTGGTTCATTCTCTCCCTGGTGGTGGGGCTGTGGGGCACCGGCTGGTTCAAGGCCTTGGTCAATCCCATCTTCACCATCAACGTGCCGGTCACCGGCCTGCACAACATGATCCTGAAGGTGCCGCCGGTGGTGGCAAAGCCGGTGGCGGAAGGCGCGGTGTTCGCCTTCACCTATCTCTCCTATACCGGCACCGGCATTCTGATCGCCGCGCTCATCGCCGCCGCCTTCATGAAGTTCTCGCCGGTGCGGATGGTGACGGCCTATGCTGAAACCATCTGGGTGGTGCGCAAATCGCTGCTCACCATCGCCGCCATGCTCGCCATCGGCACCCTCACCCGCTATTCGGGCCTCGATGCGACGCTGGGCCTGGCCTTTGCCCATGCGGGCTTCCTCTATCCCTTCTTCGGCACCTTGCTCGGCTGGCTCGGCGTCGCGCTGACGGGATCGGATACCGCCTCCAACGTGCTGTTCGGCGGCTTGCAGAAGATCACCGCCGAGCAATTGGGCCTCAGCCCCATCCTGATGGGCGCGGCCAATTCCTCCGGCGGCGTCATGGGCAAGATGATCGACGCGCAGTCCATCGTGGTGGCCTCCACGGCCACCAATTGGTTCGGCCATGAAGGCACGATCCTGCGGTTCGTGTTCTGGCACTCGATCGCGCTGGCCTGCCTCGTCGGCTGCTTCGTGATGCTGCAAGCCTATGTGTGGCCGTTCACCGCGATGGTCATCCACTGACGACCCGGCGCCCGGCGTTCGCGCCGGGTGCCTCCGCCCCGCGACCCGGGGCCCTGTCAATCCTCGCCCGGGCGGGCCTGGGGCAGAGGGATGGGGGAGGCCTGCGGTAAGGTCGGGGAATAATATTTGCGGTTCGCGATCGAGCCCGTCACCTGCGGATCGCCGGCACCGGCCGGCCCGTAGGACATGGGGCCGGGCGGCCGCAGCGAATTTGGCTGATAGACCGTGCCCGGCGGCTGCACGCGCTGCACCGGATCGCCGGACGGCGGATAGCCCGGCGGCGGCGCGCCATAAGGCTGCTGGCCATAGCTCGGCGCTCGCCCGGTGCCGGCGGGCTGGGATTGCCCATAGCCCGGCGGCGCACGGTCCGGCAGCGGCGGCTGGCCGGGAGGCGCGATGCTCATGGGCTCGCCGGGAATGCGCGCCCCTTGCGGAACCTGGGGCACCGGCGCGCCCAGGGGCTGGCCTTCCGAGCGACCGCCAAATTGCACCGTCGGCGGCGTCGAAACCATCAGCGGCGGCGGCGCCATGGGACGCGGCGCGGGCTTGCAGATCAGGCGCGGATTGTGGCGCCGCATCAGGTCCACGTGGATATGGTCGTAATGGAATACGTTCGAGCCCGGCGCCAGGACGGTGGTGAACACTTCGCAGGCGCCCGCCTGCACCTGGAGCAGGAAGCCGCGCGCCTCCTGCGGCCCCTTCCAACCGTTCCGTACCGTGATTTCGCGCCCGTCGGCGAACACGAAGGCGCCGACATCCAGCGCATTGCCGAACGCATGCTCGGAAATCTTCGCGCCCACCTGCCCGTTCATCCCGCGGCAGGAATAAGACGACATTTGCCGGATGCCCACCACCGGCTGGCCGAGCCAAGCCGTCGCAGCCGGCTGCACCACTTCGGCAAGCCACAGATTGAGATCGCGGATCATGGGACAAGCGAGCGTCGCCTTGGGCTCCACGGAGACCGCGCCGTCCTCGAGGCCGGACACCCGGAAAGGATGGTCCATGCCGCAGGCGCCCGCCCCGTCGATCTCCGACATTGGCTCGAGGAAGGGAGATGCCACCGCGCCCTTTTCGGCGATGCACTTCTCTTCCGCCTCGGCGCGCCAGGGCTCCCGTCGGTCGAACAAATCGAAACGACAGCCCGACAGGAGCCCCACGCAGACGAGCGAGGCTACGAGATACCTGAATACGCCGCGCGTCATGGGGGCATGATGCGCGGCGGCGGGTTGAGATCAGGTTAAGGGGGCGGCGACAGATGTCGCGCTTTTCGTGCGGGAGCAGAGAAGATCGGCCCCAAAACGCGGTCGTCATCCCCGGGCTCGTCCCGGGGATCCACGCGGCACCGCTGGCATCGGCTTTTCAAGGCCGGCGCTGGCGGCCCGGCGTGGGAGATGGCCGGAAAAAGCCCGGCCATGACCGCCTATCGTGCGGCGGCGCGCCGATGCACGGACGCCCTCAGGCGTTCTCGACCTCGGGCTCTTCCAGCGCGCGGACGCGGTCCACCACCGCCTTCTGCACCTTCTCGAACGCCCGCACCTCGATCTGGCGCACCCGCTCGCGCGAGACACCGAACTCTGCGGCGAGTTCCTCCAGCGTCACCGGGTCCTCGGAGAGGCGGCGCGCCTCGAAGATGCGGCGCTCGCGCTCGTTGAGCACGCTCAGCGCGCCGGCGAGGGCGCCGCGCCGATTCTCCATCTCCTCGCTTTCGGCGAACACGCTTTCCTGGTCCAGGTGGTCATCCACCAGCCAGTCCTGCCATTCGCCTCCGCCCTCCCCTTCCTCGCGCAGCGGCGCGTTGAGGGAGGCATCGCCCGAGAGCCGGCGGTTCATGTCCACCACGTCCTGCTCGGTGACGCCGAGCTTGGTGGCGATGTGCTTCACCTGGTCGGGACGCAGATCGCCCTCTTCCAGGGCGGAAATCTGGCTCTTGGCCTTGCGCAGGTTGAAGAACAGCTTCTTCTGCGCGGCCGTGGTGCCCATTTTCACGAGGCTCCACGAGCGCAGGATATATTCCTGGATCGAGGCGCGGATCCACCACATGGCATAGGTGGCGAGGCGGAAGCCCTTTTCGGGCTCGAACCGCTTCACCGCCTGCATGAGGCCGACATTGCCTTCGGAAATCACTTCGGATATGGGCAGGCCATAGCCCCGGTAGCCCATGGCGATCTTCGCCACGAGGCGCAGATGGCTGGTCACCAGCTTGTGGGCGGCATCGCGATCTCCGTGCTCGCGCCAGCTTTTGGCGAGCATGTATTCCTGCTGCGGCTCCAGCATGGGGAACCGGCGGATTTCCTCGAGATAGCGTGTAAGCCCCCCCTCAGCCGAGGGAATGGGCACATGTTGTGACCGGGCCATGGGCGGCCTCCTTGATGTCGTGGCCCTCAAGCGCAAGCGACCACATGCGCGGCCGCTTTCGCCGACCGCAACCGCGAACCATATAGGGTCTAACGCACGAGGGCTAGGTTCGATCCCGTCACGACGTCGAGAGCTTCTCCAGAAGCAATGCCAATTCGGATGGAAGCGGGCTGTCGAAGGTCAGCGTCTCCCCGCCGGCCGGGTGCGCGAATCCAAGCCGGGTGGCGTGCAGCGCCTGCCGGTCGAGGGCGAGCAGCGCGGCGCGCGCGTCCGGCGCAAGCCGCGCCGCCTTGGTGCGGAAGCCCTGCCCATAGACCTCGTCCCCCAGAAGCGGGTGCCCGACATGGGCCATGTGGACGCGAATCTGGTGGGTGCGCCCGGTCTCCAGCTGGCATTCCACCAGGCTCGCCACCGGCGCTCCAGCGCTATCGAGGAAGGTTGCCCGCACCTCCCAATGGGTCACGGCCTCGCGTCCGCCGGTGCGCACCGCCATTTTCTGGCGGCTGGAGGGATGCCGGTCGATGGGCGCGTTCACCGTGCCGCGCTGGGCGGGGACGCCCCAGACGAAGGCGAGATAGGCGCGGTCCAGCGGGCCGGTGCGGCCGTGGTCGGCGAACTGGGCGGAAAGCGCCGCATGGGCGGCATCGGTCTTCGCCACCACCAGCAGGCCGGACGTATCCTTGTCCAGCCGATGCACGATGCCGGGCCGGCGCACCCCGCCGATGCCCGAGAGGCTGGCGCCGCAATGATGCAGCAGGCCGTTCACCAGCGTGCCGGACCAATGGCCGGGCGCGGGATGCACCACCAGCCCCGCCGGCTTGTCCACCACGATCAGGTGATCGTCCTCATGGGCGATGGAGAGATCCATCGCCTCGGGCACGGGTTCGGCGGGTTCGGGGGCCGGCACGCGCAGGCGGAGCACGTCGCCGGCATTGACCCGCTCGGAAACGTCTCCTACCACTCGCCCGCCGTTGGTCACGCGCCCTTCCGCCACCAGGCGCTGGATGCGGGTCCGGCTCAGCCCGTCGAGCCGGGCGGCGAGCACGCGGTCGATGCGCGCGTCCACGTCTTCTAAAGGCACGACGACCTCATGGTCGATCTCGCCTTCGGAAGCCTCGTCCAGCACGTCGAGAACGGCGTCTTCATCCACCCAGTCAGGCTTGTTCATGGTTTTCACTTCACCCGATCCCGAACCTCAAGAGGAACTCTCACCCGCCCAGGAGCGCGTGCTGAAAAAAGTGCGGCGCTTTTCCCTGGTGTCCGGCCTCATCATGATGCTCGGGGTCGCATCCGTGTTCGGCGTGATCGGCTATCGCATGTTGCGCGCCAAGGGCCAGAAGGCCAGCGATATCACCGCCGCTTTGCCGAAAGGCGCGCGCATCGTCTCAACGGCGGTGGCGGACAAGCTTCTGGTCGTGACGCTGGACGTGGGCGGCGCGGTCGAGGTGCGCACCTTCGATCTCGACACCCTCGCCCCGGCGGGGCGGCTGCGCTTCGCGGTGGAACCCTGAGGATCGGCAGCGCCACCATTTGCGGCGCCTCAGTCTATTGAAGGGGCGCCTCGCCGTCTCCCGGCATGCGGGCCAGCATCATCTGGGTGATGGCGACCAGCATTTCGGCCCGCGCCTTCAGGTCCTGCGCTTCCAGCAGCGCCTGTTTTTCCAGCGCGCCATAGGGCGACATCACCGAAAGCGCGTTCACCAGGGTTTCCGTACCGGCCTGCTGGATGCCGTCCCAATCGGCTTCCAGCTGGTTCGCCTCCAGAAACGCGGCCAGCGCCGCGAGCAGCGCGGTGCGGTCCACCTCGTCCTCGCCCGCGCTTTCCTGGAAATCGTGCGCATAGGGGCTCGGATCGATGGCGATCCGCCGATACGGCGTGTCCACGTCGAGGTCCGCGCCCACCTTGAAGCGGCAGATGCCGGACAAGGTGATGAGATAGCGCCCGTCGCCGGTCTCGCTGAACTGGGTGATGCGGCCGATGCAGCCCACCTGGAACAGCACCGGCCCGTGCGGCCCCTCGGGCTTGCTCTCGTCCGGCTGGACCATGGCGATCAGCCGCTCGCCCGCGAGCGCATCGTCGATCATCTCAAGATAGCGCGGCTCGAAAATATTGAGCGGCAATTCGGCGCGCGGCAGCAGCAGCGCGCCCGCGAGCGGGAACACCGGCAAGGTCGCCGGCAGGTCCGCCGGCGAATGATAGGAGCGATGCTTGGCCACGCGCGTCCCTTAAGCGAACAGAATCGCGGAAAGCTTCTTGCGGCCGGCGACCGTCGATGGATCGGTCGGTCCCCAGGCTTCGAAGAACTGCACCAATTGCTTGCGCGCCCCGTCCTCGTTCCAGGCGCGGTCGCGCTTGACGATTTCCAGCAGATGGGCGAGCGCCTGGTCGCGCAGGCCCTTGGCATTGAGCGCGACGGCAAGGTCGAACCGCGCCTGATGGTCGGCGGGATCGGCATTGACCTTGGCTTCGAGCGGGGCGGCATCGCCCAGCGCGGCGGCCTGCTCCGCCAGATCGAGCGCCGCCCGCGCGGCGGTGATGGCGCTGTCGCTCTGCTTGGCGGCGGGAATGCTCGCCAGCGTTTCCTTCGCCTCTTCCAGGGCGCCGGCCAGCACCTGCGCGCGCACGAACCCGCCGAGCGCCTTCAGGTTTTCCGGATCCTCGGACAGGATATGGGCGAACACCTCCGCCGCGCCCGCAGCGTCCCCCTCCGCCAGCGCGGCCTCGCCGGCGGCGAGCAGCTCGGCCGCATCCGGGTTCACCGCTCCGCCGAGAAGACGCTCAATGAAGGACTTCACCTGGCCTTCCGGCAGCGCGCCCATGAAGCCGTCCACCGGCTGGCCGTTGACGAAGGCATAGACGGTGGGAATGGACTGAATGCCCAGCTTCCCGGCAACCGCCGGGTGGTCGTCGATATTCATCTTGACCAGCTTGACCTTGCCCTTGGTGGCCTTCACCGATTTCTCGATGATCGGGCCGAGGGTCTTGCACGGGCCGCACCACGGCGCCCAGAAATCCACCAGCACCGGGCGGCGCTTGGATTCCTCGATCACGTCGGCCATGAAGGTCTGGGTGGTGGTCTCGGTCACCAGATCGTCGCCGGCGCCCAAGGCGCCAGCAGCCGCATCATTGGCTGCGCCTGCTTGATTGAACAGCATGGGCCTGTCCTTCGAAAACTCTTTTGGGTCTCGCTCCGCCCTTAGATGGGCGTTCCGGCGCGCGACGCAATCTCATCCGCTGAGCTTCTAGCCGCAAATCCCGCGCGCCGCCATGCTTGCGGACGCCAAATCGCCCGCCGCCCCTCCCCCAGGGGCAGCAGCGCACCTGCGCGCGCACCTCCAGGCTGTGGATCATCGCGGCTGCAAGCCCCGGCCGGAGGCGGCGCGCCTTGCCCTTGGCGCGCGCGACGGGCACGCTGTTTGACCAAGGCCACCGGGATTGGCACAACCGCCCCTAATGAAATTCACCCGCCTGCGGCTCGTCGGCTTCAAAACCTTCGTCGAGCCCTCCGACATGCTGATCGAGCCCGGCCTCACCGGGGTGGTGGGGCCGAACGGCTGCGGCAAGTCCAACCTGGTCGAGGCGATGCGCTGGGTGATGGGCGAAAGCTCGCACAAGGCGTTTCGCGCCAATGACATGGACGATGTCATCTTCTCCGGCACCACCGGCCGGCCGGCGCGCAACACCGCCGAAGTGGTGCTGCATCTCGACAATAGCGACCGCACCGCGCCCGCCGGCTTCAACGATTCCGATCATCTGGAAGTGGTGCGCAAGATCGACCGCGGCCAGGGTTCGCACTACCGAATCAACGGCCGCGACGTGCGCGCCCGCGACGTGCATCTGCTGTTTGCCGACGCCTCCACCGGCGCGCGCTCGCCCGCTCTGGTGCGGCAGGGGCAGATCGGCGAGATCGTCGGCGCCAAGCCCGCCGCCCGGCGGCGCATCCTGGAAGAGGCCGCCGGCGTCGCCGGCCTGCACGCGCGCCGTCACGAAGCGGAAGTGCGCCTGAAGGCCGCCGAACAGAATCTGCTGCGCCTGGACGATGTCATCACCCAGATGTCGGCCCAGGTGGAGAGCCTGCGCCGGCAATCCAAGCAGGCGGTGCGTTATCGCGCGGTGGCCGAGGAGATCCGCCGCAACGAGGCGACCCTGTTCTGGCTGCGCTGGAGCGAATTGGTGCGCACCCTGGCGGAGGGCGAGCGCACGCAGGAAGCCGCCGTGCGCGAAAGCGCCGAGCGCACCCGTGCCCAGGCCGAGGCGGCGCGCCTCCAGGCCATCGCGGCCCACGAATTGCCGCCCCTGCGCCAGGCCGATGTGGAGGCCGCCGCCGCGCTCCAGCGCCTGTCGCTCGCGCTCGGCGAACTGGACAAGGAAGAGAGCCGCATCGCCGCCCGCCGGCAGGATCTGGAGCGGCGCCTGGCTCAATTGACGCAGGACATGGTGCGCGAGGACGCGCTGTCCGCCGACGCCTCCGGCGTGCTCGCCCGCCTCGCGGAGGAAGCCGCCGAGCTCGCCGACGCGCAGGCCGACGCCGCGATGCAGGAAAGCGAGGCCGCCGAAGCCTTGGCGGAGGCCGAGGCCCGCCTCGCCGAGGCCGAGGAGATGCTGGAGGCGCAGACCGCCAGCTTCGCCGACCTCGGCGCACGCCGCACCGCCCTGGACACTAACCTGCGCGATATTCGCGCACGCCTTCTGCGCAATGCCGCCGAGCACGCCTCCGTGGATGCGGAGGAGCAGCGGCTGATGAAGGAGTCCGGCGCCGACCTGCTGGACGCCCGCCGCGAGGATGCGCTGATCGCCCGCGACCGGCTGGAGGCGGCGGAGGAAAGCGCGCTCGAAGCCGAGGCCGAGCAGGCCGACGCGCGGCGCGCCCTGGAAGCCCTGCGCCCCGGCGCCGCCGATGCGGAGCGCGCCTTCGGGCGGCTCGATGCCGAGGCGCGCACGCTGGAAAAGCTGCTGCAAGCCTCCGACGCCCGCTTTCCCCCGGTCGCCGACCTGCTGCATGTGGACAAGGGCTATGAAATCGCCCTCGGCGCGGCGCTCGGCGACGATCTCGACCTGCCGGTGGCGGCGGATGCCCCGGCGCGCTGGGCCGGGGCCGATTTCGACGCGCTCGACCCGGCTTTGCCGGGCGAAGCGGTGTCCCTTGCGGCCCATGTGCGCGGCGCCCCGGCCCTCGCCCGGCGGCTCGCCCAAGTGGGCATCGTGGCGCGCGCGGACGGGGCGCGGCTTCAAAAGATGCTGAAGCCCGGGCAGCGGCTGGTCTCGCGCGAGGGGGACCTGTGGCGCTGGGACGGCGTTCTCGCCGCCGCCGACGCGCCCACCGCCGCCGCGCGCCGGCTCGCCGAGCGCAACCGCCTCGCCGATCTGCACGCCGAGGTGGATGCGGCACGGACCGCCCTCGATGCCGCGCGCGCGGCGCTCGCCGCCCAGGAAACCCGCCTCAAATCCGCCGCCGCCCAGGAAGCCCAGGCGCGCGAGGCGCGGCGCACGGCCCAGCGCGCCGCCGATCTGGCGCGCGAGGCCGAGGCCGCCGCCGAGCGCAAGGCCGCCCAGCACATGGCGCGCCTCTCCGCGCTGGGCGAAGCCCGCACCCGAATCGCCGCCGCCCGCGCGGAAGCCGAAGAAGCGCAGCGCCGGGCCGAATCGGAGCTCGCCGCCCTCGATTCGCCCGCCTTGGTGGAAGCCGCCCTCGCCCAAGCCCGTGCCCAGGCGGCCCAGGGGCGCGCCGCTTTGGCCGAAACCCGCGCCGCCCATGCCGCGCTTTTGCGCGAGCGCTCGACCCGCGTGCGGCGGCTTGAAGCGATCGCCGCCGAGGAGCGCTCCTGGAATCAGCGGGCCGGCGGCGCCGGGGAGCGCATCGCCGCCTTGGAGGCCCGTCGCGCGGAGGCGCAGGCGGCCCTGGAGGATACCGAGGAGGCGCCGGCGGAGCTCGGCCGCCAGCGCCGCATCCTCATGGGCGAATTGGAAAAGGCGGAGGCCGCCCGCCGCGCCGCCGCCGATCGCCTGGTGGAAGGCGAAGCCGCCCAAGCGGCCGCCGACCGCGCCGCCCGCGATACGCTTGAGGCCATGTCCGCCGCGCGTGAGGAAAATGCCCGCGCCGAAGCGCGGCTCGATGCCCTGCGCCAGCGGCGCGACGACCTGATGCGGGAGATCGCCGACGCGCTCGAAGGTCCGCCCGAGACCGCGCGCGTGCAATCCGGCCTGGAGCCCGGCGCGCCTTTGCCGGAGCTTGGCGCCATCGAGGCCGCGCTGGAGCGGGCGCGCCGCGATCGCGAACGACTCGGCGCGGTGAATTTGCGCGCTGAACTGGAGCTTCAGGAAGCCGAGGGCCAGCACGGCAATCTCGCCGGTGAGCGCGACGATCTGATCGAGGCCATCAAGCGCCTGCGCGCCGGCATCCAGAGCCTGAACCGCGAGGCGCGCGAACGCCTCCAGGCCTCCTTCACGGTGGTGGACGGCCATTTCCGCAAGCTGTTCGACACGCTGTTCGGCGGCGGCGAAGCGCAATTGGTGCTCACGGATGCGGAAGACCCGCTGGAAGCCGGGCTCGACATCATCGCCAAGCCGCCCGGCAAGAAGCCGCAGACGCTCTCTTTGCTCTCGGGCGGCGAGCAGGCGCTGACCGCGATGGCGCTGATCTTCGCCGTGTTCCTGACGAATCCCGCGCCGATCTGCGTGCTCGACGAGGTGGACGCACCGCTGGACGATGCCAATGTGGAGCGGTTCTGCGCCTTGATGGACGAAATGACGCGCCTCACGGACACACGTTTTCTCGTCATCACCCACAATCCCATTTCCATGGCGCATATGGATCGATTGTTCGGGGTCACAATGGCGGAGCGCGGGGTTTCCCGGCTCGTTTCGGTGGATCTCCAGGCGGCCGAGAGGTTACGCGAGGTGAGTTGAACGCGTCGGCCACGATGTCGCACAACGCGTTTTTTATATATATTTCAATTACTTATATATAGTCACCTTCGCCTT
Source organism: Roseixanthobacter finlandensis (assembly GCF_043195105.2). NCBI lineage: Bacteria > Pseudomonadati > Pseudomonadota > Alphaproteobacteria > Hyphomicrobiales > Xanthobacteraceae > Roseixanthobacter > Roseixanthobacter finlandensis. The sequence continues at coordinate 4,066,348 of NZ_CM195536.1, forward strand.
GACACCCCATTTTGGCGCAACTATGGTGCGGCGCGGTTTCGGTGCTGAGATCGTCGGATCCTTCTTCCTTCGAAGCCGGAGTTTTCAGCATGCCGGAGGGTTCAGGCTCCGATCATCGGACACCTGACGGACGACCTGGAAAGCAGGCGAACGAAGAGGCGGACTCTGCCCTCTCCGAGCGTCTTCAGCGGCTCAATGCCGCGCTTGACAAGGCTCGGCCGAAAGACCAATCGCAGCCGGCGGGTTCACGGAACGATACGTCCACATCCTCTGGAATGGCCATGGCCTTCCGTTTGGGATCGGAGTTCGTTGCCGGGGTTCTGGTGGGGGCACTCATTGGCTGGGGCATCGACACCGTCTTCGACGTGGCGCCCTGGGGGATGCTTGTTTTCACTTTGGTTGGTTTCGGCGCCGGCGTGATGAACATGCTGCGGGCGGCGGGAGAGACCGGCAAAAAAAGCGGCCCGAAGGCGTGAGCCCGAGGGGTCGCATCGTTTTTCGCGGCGCAAGCCGTTGGTTTGGCACGGCTCTCGCGAGCCGCTTGAGACAGAGGCGAGTCGGATGAACATTGATCCGATCCACCAGTTTGAAGTGCAACGTTACGCGGACCTGCTGAGGGTCAGCGGCGTCTCGTTCTCCTTCACCAACGCCTCCGCCTTCATGATCGGGATCGTCGGGGCGATCTTCCTGTTCCTCACCTTCGCCACGCGTGGCCGCACCCTGGTGCCGGGCCGCATGCAGTCGGTGGCGGAGATGAGCTATGAATTCATCGCCAAGATGGTTCGAGACTCCGCCGGCAACGAAGGCATGGTGTTCTTCCCGCTGGTGTTCTCGCTCTTCATGTTTGTGTTCGTGGCCAATGTCATCGGCCTCGTGCCCTACACCTTCACCATCACCGCCCATATCATCGTGACGGCCGCGCTCGCGCTGCTGGTGATCGGCACCGTGGTGATCTACGGCTTCTGGCGCCACGGCACCCATTTCCTCCACCTGTTCGTGCCATCGGGCGTGCCGAGCTTCCTGCTCCCGTTCGTCGTGCTGATCGAAGTGGTGTCCTTCCTCTCGCGCCCCATCAGCCTGTCGCTGCGTCTGTTCGCCAACATGCTGGCCGGCCATATCGCGCTGAAGGTGTTTGCCTTCTTCGTCGTCGGCCTGTCTTCGGCGGGCATTGCCGGCATGTTCGGCGCGACCCTGCCCTTCTTCATGATCGTGGCACTCACCGCGCTCGAGCTTCTGGTCGCGGTGCTGCAAGCCTATGTGTTTGCGGTCCTCACCTCGATCTATCTCAACGATGCGGTCCACCCGGGGCACTGACCTCGGACCGCCATCGCAACCCGAATACCACCCAAGCGTGTTTTTCAAGGAGCAGAACAATGGAAGCGGATGCTGCAAAGTTCCTGGGCGCCGGTATCGCCTGCCTGGGCATGGGCCTGGCCGGCATTGGCGTCGGTAACATTTTCGGAAACTTCCTCTCCGGCGCCCTGCGCAACCCGTCGGCCGCCGACGGCCAGTTTGCCCGCGCCTTCATCGGTGCCGCGCTCGCGGAAGGTCTCGGCATCTTCTCGCTGGTCGTCGCGCTGGTTCTGCTCTTCGTCGCCTGATCCGCGCACGAGAGAAATGCGGCTTCGGGCCTTCGCCCGGAGCCTGATGGACAAGAAACGGGCGGGCGAGCCATGACCAAGACATGGAAGCTGACTGTTGCAGCCGCACTGATGGGACTGGCCCTCGCGGCGGCTCCGGCGGTGGCATCGGACAGCGCGAAACCTTCGTCCGGCCCGGCCGGAGCTGCCGTGGCGCAGCAGGATCATGGCGCGTCCACCGGCGCCCATGTGGCCGAGGTCGTCGGCGAAGCGGCGCACGGCGGCGAGCACAAAGGCGGCTTCCCGCCGTTCAATCCCGCGACCTTCGGCTCGCAGCTGGCTTGGCTGGCCGTGAGCTTCGGCGCCCTCTATCTCCTGATGAGCCGGGTCACCTTGCCCCGGATCGGCCGGATCCTGGAGGAACGTCATGACCGGATCGCGCGCGATCTGGCCGAGGCGTCCCAGCGCCGTGCCGAAAGCGAAGCCGCGCAGATCGCCTATGAAAAGGCGCTGACGGAAGCGCGCGGCAAGGCCAACGCCATTGCCGGCGAGGCCCGCAACCGTCTCAATGCCGAGACCGAGACCAACCGGAAGAGCCTGGAAGCAGCCTTGACGGTGAAGCTCGAAGAGGCCGAGGCGCGCATCTCCAGCACCAAGACCGATGCCCTGTCCCATGTGCGCGGCATTGCCGTGGACACGGCGCAGACCATCGTGAACACCCTGGTCGGCACCACGCCCGGCCAGCAGGACACCGAAAGCGCGGTGGATCAGGTGCTCAGCCGCAAGGCCGCCTGAATCCAGCAACCCAGCAGAGCCCTCGGGGTGCGCCAGGCACCTCAGGGGATTGAAATCGAGACGACGGGCGATCGAGGACTGCCATGAACGAGATGCAACTCGCGGAGCTTTGGGTCGCCATTGCCTTCGTCGTTTTCGTGGCGATCCTGCTGTATGCCGGTGTCCATCGCACCATCGCGGGCGCGCTCGACAGCCGCGGCACCCGCATCGCCGCGGAGCTGGACGAAGCCCGGCGCCTGAAGGAAGAAGCCCAGAAGCTGGTGGCCGAATATAAGCGCAAGCAGCGCGAGGCCGAGGCGGAAGCCGAATCCATCGTCACCGCCGCCAAGGCCGAGGCCGAACGCCTCGCCGCCGAGACCAAGGCGAAGCTGGAAGATTTCATCGCCCGCCGCACACGCATGGCGGAAGACAAGATCGCCCAGGCGGAAAGCCAGGCCGTGGCCGACGTCAAGGCCTTTGCCGCCGACGCCGCCGTGAAGGCCGCCGAGCATCTGTTGACCGGCAGCGTCACCGGAAACCTCGCCGAGCGGCTCATCGGCAGCGCGATTTCCGATGTGAAGGCCAAGCTCAACTGATCTCACGGATCGGATGTCCCCGATCTGGCTCCGGAATGGCCGGATGGGGATCCAGGCGCACCTTTGAGCGGGTCCTTGTTTCCCGCTGGCGCGCAAATGCTCTGGCTATCCGAAATGTTGCCGAGCCTGAGCCGGACGCCCACACTCCTGGCACACGCCGCGCTCATGGCGCGCCCCTGCACTCCTGACGCGACCCGGAGTCCTGCGACAACCCGGGCCTAAGCCGTTCGAAAGCCCTTCACGTCTGAATCGGCCGCCTCATCGGGCGGCCTTTTTATTGGCATCGGCCCGATTCGCATGGCGCACCGGCCCGGCGCCGGCATCGCGGTCTTGAAACAGCCGCCCTCCTGCGCCAAACCTGAGACATGATACGCTCGCAGCCGCACCTCGCGCTTGTGCTCCGCCCCGGCTTCGCCGCAGGGGCGACGTCGGTCCGCGCGCGTCCCGCCTTCGCTCCCGTATGGCACGCCGGCACGGGCCCTGCCCGCGCGAGCTTCGCCCTTCCCAACCGGGTCTTTGCACACTTGGTCTTTGCCCTGTTGGCGTTTGCGATGATGAGCCTCGCGCTCCCCGGCTTTTCCGGTCCCGCGGCGGCGCAGGATCTGCGCCCGCCTGCCGTAGTCCCCGGTGCCGGAGCTCCCCAGCCGTTCAACCTCTTCGGCGGATGGTTTGCCCCGCCCCGCCAGGCCGTGCCCGTGCAGCCACCCGCCCCAAAGCGGGTCGCTCCGCCACCGGAGCCGGAAGGCGTGGTGCACGCCTCGCTCGCCGATGCGGTGGAGGGCAAGAAGCAGCCGCCCACCAAATTCGTGCTGATTCTCGGTGACCGGACCGCCGCCCAGCTCGCCCAGGGGTTGGCGGACACCTATGTCACCGACCGAAGCAGCCCCGCCGTGATCGGCGTGACCGACGATGAAAGCGGTTTTCTCGCCCCCACAGCGCCCGGCGGCACCGATTGGCTGACACGGGGGCCGGAGGCCATCGGCGCCGCGCGCCCGAACGGCGTGGTCCTCGCCCTCGGCTCAAACGACCTTCAGCCCATCGCGGATGGCGACACCAAGGTGGAGCCGCTGACCGATCGCTGGCAGGAACTCTATGCCAAGCGCGTCGCCGATGTGCTCGGCGCCCTGCGCGCCCGCACGGGCAACATCATCCTGGTCGGCCTCGCGCCGGTGCAGAACCCCACCCTGTTCGCCGATTACGAGAAGCTGAACGATGTGCTGCGGGCCCAAGCCGTGCGCGCCGGGGTCGTATTCGCGCCGGTCTGGGATGGCTTCGTGGACGATGATGGGAAATATGCCGCCTCCGGCGCGGCGGTGGATGGCCAGCGGCGGCGTCTGAGGTTCAACGACGGGGTCAGGTTTACCCGCGCCGGGGCGCGCAAGCTCGCCTTCTTCACCCAGAAGGACCTGACGCGCTTCCTCTCCGAGGCTCCGCGAATCGAGGAACTCCCGGGCGCGGACGGCAGGTCCGGGCCGCTCTCGCTCAGCGACATCGCGCGCGGCGCTAGCACCCTTGCCGGCGGCCCTGCAACGGCGAGCACGCCCATCGCGGTGAAGCTTCAGCCGAACGAAGCCGCGCGCGCCCTGCTGGAAGGCACGCCCATGCCGGTGGTGCCCGGCCGCGCGGACGATTATTCCTGGCCTCCCGGCACGGCCGCCGCGGCCGCCGCCCCGGTGGCGACACCGCCGGCGGATGACCACACTCCCGCCGGGGCCTCCCCGCCATGAGACAAGGCGGCATGAGACACCGGGGAATGACAAAACCGGGAATGACAAAACGGCGCGCCTTGCGGGCCGCCGTCTGAAGCGTCTCCACGCGAAACGAAAATCCGGTCCGCCTGAAGAAAACGCCCCGAAAACAAAGGGATCGAGCGCTCTATTGATTCAGTGGACCGCAGAAATGCTCTGAAGCGCCCCGGCTTTCGCCGGAGCGCCGATGGTCCGCCGAAGCGATCAGGCCGCCTTGGCTTCGAGCACCTGGGTGGGTGCGCCGGAGGTGATGGCAATGGTCCGGGGCTTCTTCGCCTCGGGAATATTGCGCACCAATTCCACATGCAACAGGCCGTTCTCCAGGCTCGCGCCCTTCACTTCCACATGGTCCGCCAGTTGGAATCGTCGCGCGAAGGCGCGGGCTGCGATGCCGCGATACAGCACCTGCGCGCCCTCCGCCGACGGTTCGGCGGCTTTTTCGCCGCGCAGGGTGAGCACATTCTCATTCACCTCGATCGACAACTCGGCCGGGGTGAAGCCTGCGACAGCGACCGTGATGCGATACGCATTCTCGCCCGTCCGCTCAATATTATAGGGCGGGTAGGTGGGCGCCGCCTCGACGCCGCCAGCGGCATCTAGAAGCGAGAACACGCGGTCGAAGCCGACGGTGTTGCGATACAGGGGAGCAAGATCAAGACGCATAGCATATCCTCCTCAAGCGACATGCAGGACCCGCCGAAGCCGGGTCCGATAAACGCGCCGTCGCGATGACCGGCGCTGCAAATCATGTGGGAAGGCGCATTTTCCGCGTCAAGAGGCCCCATGAACCGGAGGCGCGGCGCGCGCAGATGAACAATGCCTGAACAGCGTCGTTGGCGCGCATTCACCCATTGGGTCTATAATCGGAACGTCGGAATGGGGCGCCGGCCTTAATCACGCACTCTCTGCGGGAGATATGCGGATGTGGCATCCTATTGCCCCCGGCATGGCCGCCGTGCTGATGATGAGCGCGCTGTTCGCCGGACAGGCGCAGGCGCAGGTGGTGGGGCTTAGCCTGGGCGCTCCGTTTCGCGACGGTTCGACGCCCGGCGTCGGCACGACGGCTCCGGCTTATGCTCCCTATCTCGGCCCCGTGCCGCATAAGAAGCAGCCGGCCAATCTCGCGGCCCTGCTGGAGAGCCTGCGGGCACGCGGCTTCTCCCGCTTCTCCGATGTTCACCAGAAGGGCGGCAACGTGATCTGCGAAGCCACTGGGCCGCGGCGGGAACGCGTCCGCCTGGTGGTTGATGCCACGACCGGCGAAATCAGCGGCGTGGTGGTGATCGGCTTTGGTGACAAGCGCTATTGAGCATGCGTTGTCGCGCGGACGAGGAGCGTGTATCGCACTGAGACGCTGGTCGTTCCCGCCTTTTCCGAGAGGAGAGTCGCGAGGTCCGGCCTAAAGCATCTGTGCAGTTTCTCGGGCCAGCGCGCGTCATGACCCTCTACCCGACAGCTTCAAATCCGGTTCCTGAAGGCGCCGTGAGCGGCCATGTGACGAGCGATGATGCCATCCGCATTCGCTTCGCCCGCTGGGAGCCGCTGGAAGGCACCGGCCGGCGCGGCACTGTGACCATCCTTTCCGGCCGCACCGAATTCATAGAGAAATATTTCGAGGTGGTGCGCGAGCTGCGCGCGCGGGGCTTCGCCGTGGCGATCCTCGACTGGCGCGGACAAGGCGGCTCGGACCGCCTGCTGCGCAATCCCCGCAAGGGCCATGTGGCAAGCTTCGCCGATTATCAGCGCGATCTCGTGGCATTCGTGCGGGACGTGGTGCTGCCGGATTGTCCGGCGCCCCATTTTGCCCTGGCCCATTCCATGGGCGGCGCGATCTTCCTGGAAACGATCCTGGCCGGACACCGCTGGTTCGATCGGGCGGTGCTCACCTCGCCCATGGTGGAATTGCAGCTCGTGCGGTTTTCCTCGGTGCTGCGGCCCGTGGCCAAGCTCCTGGCGCACGTGGGCTTCTCACGCGCCTTCGTGCCCGGCGGCGGCAGCCGCGCCAGCACCGCCGGCCCGTTCGCGCGCAACCCCGTCACGTCCGATCCCAAGCGCTATGCGCGCGCTGCGGAGATCGTGGAGGCCCACCCCCAGCTCGGCCTCGGCGCGCCGACCATCGGCTGGATGAACGCCGCCTATGACACCATGGCGCACCTGATGGCGCCGGAAACCGTGCGCCTCATCCGCCAGCCGCTGCTGATCGTCGCCGCCGGGGCCGATTCGATCGTCTCCAACGCCGCCATCGAGCATCTGGCGGCGCGGCTCATCGCCGGCGCGCAGGTGGTGGTGCCGGCGAGCCGGCATGAGATTCTGATGGAGCGCGATATCTTCCGCGCCCAGTTCTGGGCCGCGTTCGACGCCTTCATCCCCGGCAGCACGCCCTATTGAGGCCATCCCCGGCAGCACGCCCTATTGAGGCGCTTCAGCTGTTGAGGATGGCGAGCGCCTGGGCATGAACCGCCGCGCTGCCGGCCGCGACCACGCGTCCTCCGGCCGCCGGCGAGCCGCCTTCCCAGCTGGTCACGATGCCGCCGGCGCCCTCGATGATCGGCACCAGGGCGATCACGTCATGGTCCTGGAGGCCGGTTTCGATGACCAGGTCCACAAGGCCCGCGGCGACCATGCAATAGGCATAGCAATCGCCGCCATAGCGCGAGAGGCGGACTTTCTCCTCCACCCGCTCGAACGCCGCGCGATCGGCGCCGTTCATCAGGCGCGGGCTGGTGGTGAACAGCACGGCGTCTTCCAGCCGTCCGCAATCGCGCGCCGTGAGCACGCGCGCGCCCGCCGGTCCCTGGTAATGGGCCGAGGCGCAATCGCCGAAGAACCGCTCCTGGATGAACGGCTGGTGCATCATGCCGTACACCGGCTTGCCGTGCTTCAGCAGGCCGATCAGCGTGCCCCAGGCCGGCAGCCCGGCGATGAAGGATTTCGTGCCGTCGATGGGATCGAGCGCCCACACATAGGGGGCGTCGGTGCGCTCATTGGCGAATTCCTCGCCGATGATGCCGTGGCTGGGAAAATGCGCGTTGATCAGGCTGCGCATCACCTGCTCGGCGGCGCGGTCGGCCTCGGTGACCGGATCGAAGGCGGTGCCGCCGCTCTTATCCTCCACGCCAATGGCGGTGCGGAAGAACGGCAGGATGGCGCGGCCCGACTCCGTTGCGAGCTGATGAACGAAGGCATCAATAGCGACGGCGGTCATGGGCGGCTCTCCGAGGGGCGCGCCTTGCTTAGAGCAACTCGCGCCGCAGGAGAAGGCGCGTTGCGCCCTGCCTCACCCAGGGGCGCGGCGCGCGCGGCGATGGCCCGGCGGGGAATAAAGGCGGCCCCAGGCTCAAAAGGATTAGAATCGGAGCTGTGCTCAAGCCGTTCTGGGGAGGCGGGCGCGGTGAATTCCGCGGCATTTCCTACGGTAAAGTCGCCCCCACATTAAGCGGTGAGCGCCAAACCATTGAAAATGCAGATAAGTTTACTTTCTGAGCACGCTTAAAATATGAGCAGGACGCCGGCTTGATGCTGATGGGGAAGGAGCCCATATTGATGCGGCGCGGTATTGCTTGCTGCGATGCCGCTGCCCTCCTTGGGCGTTTCCTCCCTAGACTTGGGCCGCTCCGAAATTCGTGAGCGGCCCTTTCTTTTGCGGCCTTTGCGGCCGTCTTCCCCTCTTAAAACCTCAGCTCGCGATCGGGCCCTTATGGCGCGGCGCCCGATCCGTTTCGAGATCGGGTTGCGCCCGTCTCGCACGGTGCGTCCGCCGCACCGCCTTCATCTCACCCTGGCGATTCGTCCGGCAAGAACCGGCCCGCCCGTCACTGCGAATGCATCCGCTTCCGCCGCGATGCTCTCACGCGCTCGAAATGGTAACCGGAAACCCCGACACGCCGTTGCGCGTGTTCTTTTCGCTCCGGAACCTGTGGCTCAAATGACACGCGTGCGCCGCACTGGCGAGATTTGAGCCCTTTCGGCAGGATTGAGTCGCTTATTTTGCACACCACCGCTTCAAAATTTGCCCTTCACACACCGCTTCGAGATCCAGAATTCCTTATTATTCAAAGGGTTACCCTGGTATACAAGAGTGCGACAAACGACCACTTGATTTTTGGCACCGCAATGGGCTATTGCTGCATTGCGACATGGCGATTGGCGTCGCTGTGTCGCTGCCCTCCTTGGGCGTTTCCTCCCTAGACTTGGGCCGTTCGCTCTGCGGGCGGCCCCTTTCTTTTTGAGCCGACTGCATCGAGGCAATCGGTCTCCGGGGGCTATCTCTCTACGAAATCGCCCCGTGCGCAAATTCGTATATCTGCCATTCGAAAAACGCAAGGCACCTTTTTTATGCCTTATTCGGCGGCAGCCGCCCGAGGTCCCGTCAGGGCCTCCGCCGTGCGTGCGACAACCCCGGCCATCGCCGCGCAAATGTCTGCCCGCACACGATAAAAATCCGCAGCGCGCTGATAATTCGCCTCGTCCATGTAAAGACCGCGATTGATTTCGATCTGCACGGCATGCAGACCGGCCGCCGGATTTCCATAATGTTCGGTGATGTAGCCGCCCGCATAGGGCTTGTTGCGCACCACCGCATAGCCGCGCCCGGCCAGTTCCTGCTCCAGCGCATCGGTGATGAAGCCGGCGCAGCTCGTGGCATAGCGATCGCCCAGCACGATATCGGCGCGCGCGCCCTCCTCCCGGCCGGGACCGGAGGGCATGGAATGGCAATCCACCAGCACCACCGCCCCGAAACTGCGATGGGTGCGGGTGATGAGGCGCCGCAGGGCCTGATGATAGGGCTTGTAAAAAGTCTCGATGCGCTCCAGCCCCTCGCTCACCGTGAGGCGGCGAAAATAAATATCCTGCGCCTCGCCTACCACGCGCGCGATAGTGCCAAGCCCACCGGACACCCGCAGCGAGCGCGTATTGGCGAACGCCGGCAGGCGGCCTTCGAACATGCGCGGGTCGAGCTCGTAGGGCTCGCGATTGAGGTCCAGGAAGGCGCGCGGGAACAGAGCCCGCATCAGGGGCAGGCCGCGGGAGACCACGTCCGCGAACAATTCGTCCACGAAACTGTCTTCCGACCGGCGCAAGGTATCGAAATCCAGCCGCGTCTGCTCCATGAAGGCGCGCGGATAGATTCGCCCGCTGTGCGGCGAATTGAACACGAACGGCGCCGTGACCGCCTCGGGAAGCAGGATATCGAAGGCCGGATCGATGGTATCGGCAAGGCAGGCTGTCATCGCTGGCTCAAATGATCGGTTGGTGAGCCGGCGGCCCGCATTATGATGCCCGGCGCGGCGGTGTTTTGGAAAGAGGCGAGAAGGTTCACTTCGAATTTACCCGAATGCGCGAAACAAGCCATGGACGCTGCTGCCAGGACGCCGACGGCGCAGCACATGTAACAAGGGGACGAAGGCGTGTCGAAGATCCTGCTCGCCGAAGACGACAATGATATGCGCCGCTTCCTTGTGAAAGCGCTGCAAAATGCGGGCTACCAGGTGGCCTCTTTCGACAACGGCCGTTCCGCCTATGAGCGCATGCGGGAGGAGCCGTTCGAACTGCTGCTCACCGATATCGTCATGCCGGAGATGGATGGCATCGAGCTTGCCCGGCGTGCCACCGAGCTCGATCCCGATCTGAAGGTCATGTTCATCACCGGCTTCGCCGCCGTGGCGCTGAACGCCGATGTGGAAGCCCCGCGCGAAGCCAAGGTGCTCTCCAAGCCGTTTCATCTGCGCGATCTGGTTTTTGAAGTCGGAAAAATGCTGGCCGCGGCGTGAGCGGGGGATATCCGCCGTCCACGCCTTGCATCGCTTAAAACTTGCCGATATAGAGGCCTCCTTCCAACGGATGGGCGCGTAGCTCAGCGGGAGAGCATCACGTTGACATCGTGAGGGTCACAGGTTCGATCCCTGTCGCGCCCACCATCCGGAAGCCTTTCATTATAGCCATTCTGATTTGCGCGGCGACAGCTGGACACAGGCGCGCGCCGCTGCATTCTCCCCTAGCTTGACGCGTCCGCCGGCGGCGGATGCCGCGCCCTCCGCTCGCCGCATGGCAAGCGGGTGAATGGGCGGACGCGGGGATCAGGAGACACGCATGTACATTGCCATGAACCGCTTCAAGGTGAAGCAGGGGTCCGAGGCCGAGTTCGAGCGGGTGTGGCGCGAGCGCGACAGCTATCTCGCCACCGTGCCGGGCTTCGTCGCCTTCAACCTGCTCAAGGGGCCGCAGAAGGAGGAGTACACCCTCTATGCCTCCCACACCCATTGGGCCTCCAAGGAGGATTTCGAGGGCTGGACGCGCTCGGAAGCCTTCCGCGCCGCCCATGCGAGCGCCGGCACCAACAAGGTGAATTATATCGGCCCGCCCGAGTTCGAGGGCTTCGAATCGGTCCTCGCCCTGACGCCGAACGCGGCCTGAGGCGCCGACGGTATGCGGGCGCGCCGACGTAAAGTGAACGCAGCCGCCGCACCGAGCGGCTGCGTTTCGCATTGACCTTGTGCCCGCAAAGCCTCATCTCGCCTCGCAAGAGGAGAGACCATGACCCCGTCCCCCGCGCCCGCAGCCGCCCCCTTCGGCGATGCCACCCATTTCCCCAAGGACCATCCGCAGGTGTCCCATGGGCGTATCGGCGTGCTGCTGGTCAATCTCGGCACGCCGGAAGCGACCGATTATTGGTCCATGCGCGCCTATCTGAAGGAATTCCTCTGGGACAAGCGCGTCATCGAGGTGAACCGCGCCTTGTGGTGGTTCATTCTCAACGCCATCGTGCTCACCAAGCGGCCCGGCCCCAAGGGCAAGGATTATGAGAGCATCTGGAACAAGGAGCGCAACGAGGGGCCGCTGAAGACCATCACGCGCTCCCAGGCGGAAAAGCTCGCCGCAAGCCTCAAGGACACCGACGGGCGCATCCTGGTGGATTGGGCCATGCGCTATGGCAAGCCGCCCATCGGCGAGCGCATCGAGGCCCTGCAGAAGGCCGGCTGCGAGCGCATCCTGCTCGTGCCGCTCTATCCCCAATATGCCGCCGCCACCACCGCCACCGTGTGTGACAAGGCGTTCGACAAGCTCAAGACCATGCGCTGGCAGCCGATCCTGCGCGTCGCCCCGCCCTGGCACGACGATCCGGTCTATATCGAGGCCGCCTGCGCGGCGCTGGAAGGGCATCTGGCGCAGCTCGATTTCGAGCCCGAGGTGATCCTCGCCTCGTTCCACGGCGTGCCGAAATCCTATCTGCTGAAGGGCGATCCCTATCATTGCCAGTGCGCGAAGACCGCCCGCCTCATGCGCGACCGGCTCGGCTTCTCGCAGGAAAAATTCCGCCTCACCTTCCAATCGCGCTTCGGCACGGAGGAATGGCTCCAGCCTTATACGGACAAGACCGTGGAAGCCCTCGCGAAAAGCGGCGTGAAGCGGCTCGCCATCGTCAATCCCGGCTTCACCGCCGATTGCCTGGAGACGCTGGAGGAAATCGGCGTCGAGAATGCCGAGATCTTCACCCACAATGGCGGGGAAAAATTCGCCGCCATCCCGTGCCTGAACGACAGCGCCGAGGGCATGCGGGTGATCGAAGCCGTGGTGCGGCGCGAACTGTCCGGCTGGATCGCTGGCTGAAGTCCCGCGCTGTCCCGCGACGGGACGGCGCGCCCCTGATCGCGAACGCGCCGGGAACAGACCGGGCGCGAATCGCTGCCTTCGGGAAAAACGCGCTTCGTTCCCCGAAAAGCGCACGGCGCGTTCGCCGGCTGCGCCGCCTTCTTCCCTGGATCCCGGCTCGGCGCTCCGGCGCGCCGTCGCTGGGCCGGGAAACGTTCTTCAGCCTGCGGACGGCGCGTCCGAATAACATTGCGGCGGCGCCGCTCGCGCGTCCCCGCCAAGCGCAGCACCGCAGGTGCGGAGCGCGTCCCGGCCAAGCGCAGCGCCGCAGGCGGGGAGCGCGAGCCGGGACCCAGCGCAAAAAGCCGCCGCAGGCGCTTCAATAACCGCTTCAATCCAGATGCGCTTCGTTCCCCGCCCTTCCCCTCGCGGCGCGCCCGTCCCGCAACGGGACGGTGACGATCCGCGATCCGAACGGCGGGGGAACGAACCGCGTCCGAATCGCTGCGCCGGCTCGGATCGCCGTTTGTTCCGCGCATGGCCACCGGGCGCTTGCGGCAGGGCGATGGGCGTGCCCATATCCCCCCGCCGCCCGGGAGCGCGGCGCTGCACGGGAGACACGCCATGCCGTTCGGACTGAATGCGTTCGCGCTGGTTTTTCTGGTGCTGGTCATCGCCGTGGTGTTCGCCGGCGTGAAGACCGTGCCTCAGGGCTATCAATTCACGGTCGAGCGGTTCCGCCGCTATACGCGCACGCTCTATCCCGGCCTCAACCTCATCGTCCCCTTCATCGACCGCATCGGCCAGAAGGTGAACATCATGGAACAGGTCCATGATGTGCCGACCCAAGAAGTCATCACCAAGGACAATGCCACCGTCTCGGTGGACGGGGTGGTGTTCTACCAGGTGTTCGACGCGGCCAAGGCGAGCTATGAAGTCACGTTGCTCGACACATCCATCATCGCGCTGACCACCACCAACATCCGCACCGTCATGGGGTCCATGGACCTCGACCAATTGCTCTCCCATCGCGACGAGATCAACGAGCGTCTGTTGCGGGTGGTGGATGCTGCGGTGTCGAGCTGGGGGGTGAAGATCAACCGCATCGAGATCAAGGACATCGTCCCGCCGGCCGATCTCGTCGCCGCCATGGGCCGGCAGATGAAGGCGGAGCGCGAGAAGCGCGCGGTGATCCTGGAGGCCGAGGGCCAGCGCCAGTCGGAAATCCTGCGCTCGGAAGGCGAGAAGCAGGGGCAGATCCTGCAAGCGGAAGGCAGGCGCGAGGCCGCCTATCGCGACGCCGAGGCCCGCGAGCGCCTCGCCGAGGCCGATGCCAAGGCAACGCAGATGCTCTCCGCCGCCATCACCGCGGGCGATCCCGCCGCGCTCAATTATTATATCGCCGAGAAATACGTGAAGGCGTTCGAAACCCTCGCCGGCGCGCCGAACCAGAAGGTGGTGCTGATGCCTTACGAGGGCACGGCGCTGCTGTCCTCGCTGGCTGGCATCGGCGAGATCGCGCGCGGCGCGTTCGGCGGCGAGGATGGGAAATCCATCCGCCGCGCGGGTCCCACCGGCCCCACCGCCGGCCCGGCGCGGGACGCCTGAGCGGCCATGGGCGAACTGCTCGAACAGTCCATCTGGGCCTGGTTCGTCATCGGCGGCCTGCTCCTGCTGGCCGAAGTATTCCTGCCGGGCGTGTTCCTGCTCTGGCTCGGCCTTGCCGCGCTTGCCACCGGCGGCGTGGCGCTGCTCGTTGTGCTGGCCTGGCAGACGCAGGTGATCGTGTTCGCGGCGCTAGCGCTGGTGGCGGTGCTAATCGCCCGCCAGATCACCCCCAAGCCGGACCAGGCGAGCGACCGCCCGTTCCTCAACCGCCGGGCGGAAGGCTATGTGGGGCGTGTGTTCACGCTGGAGCACGCGATCCACGAGGGCACCGGACGGGTGCGCATCGACGACACCATCTGGCGCGTGGAAGGCCCCGACTTGCCCGTGGGCGCGCAGGTGAAGGTGGTGGGCGCGGACGGCCCGGTGCTGCGGGTGGAGCCGGCCTGAGCCGCCGCCACCGGTGCGCGGGAACGTCAGGTCAGGGCTGCGGCTCGTCCACCGGAACGGCCTCGTAGCGCTCCAGGAACGCCTCGATCGAAAGGTTGCGGAAATCCTCCAGCGCCGCGCGCAGGGCCGCGTGGGGCCAATCCCACCAGGCCAAGGCCTGGAGCCGCGCGGCGATATCCTCGGGAAAGCGCCATTTCACGATGCGCGCCGGCACACCGGCGACGATGGCATAGGGCGGCACATCCTTGCTCACCACGGCGCCCGCCGCGATCACGGCACCGGTGCCGATGGTGCGGCCCGGCAGGATCACCGCCCCGTGCCCCACCCACACGTCATGCCCCATGTTGAGATGGTGGTCGCGCCGCCATTGGAAGAAATCGCCCTCGTCGGCGGCATCCTCGAAATAGGCCGAGGCGCGATAGGTGAAATGCGACTGGCTCGCCCGCCACATGGGATGATTGCCGGGATTGAGCCGCGTCATCGCCGCGATGGAGCAGAATTTGCCGATGCTGGCATAAGCGATGTCGGCATCATTGGCGACGTAGGAATAATCGCCCATGTCCACTTCGAGCAGCTTGGTGCGGGCGCCGACCTCGGTATAGCGCCCGAGCGTGGAGGCCCTCACCTGCGCGCCCTCGTGGATCAGCGGCGCGAGTCCGAGCTTCTTGGGGGCTTGCGGGCTCATGCCGGCATCTCCTGCACGGCTTCCACGCCGCCCAGCGGTGCGCGATGGAGGGCGCGGAAGCGCTGCCCGGCCTCGGCCTGGCGATAGATCGCGATCTCCGCGACCGGCACCGGAAGATGGGCGCCGCTGGCAGCATAGGCCTCGCACAGGGAATTGAGCGCATGGGCGCAGGTGGGTTCGTCGAGCGCGTCGGTCAGCGTCATGTGGAAGCGAAAATCTTCCAGCACAAAGGGATAGCCATAGCGGTGCAGATGCTCCAGCTGGCGGGCGGTGAGCCGCTCGGGCCGGCGCCGCGCCACCTCCTGCTCCGTGAGGGGCGCGCGCAGGCCGTCCAGTTCCACCACCGCGCAGCCGGCCAGATCCAGCAGGGCCGGCACCGGCGTGGGCGTCATCAGCGCCAGGAACGGGCCGAGCTGCTGCACTTCCAACGGCGGCAGCTCGAACGGGCGATAGCCGGTCGCGAAGGCGGAGACGGCGGCGAACAGATCGGCCTCGTCCAAGCCCTCGGCGAGGCGGAACGGCGCCTTCAGCGTGCCGTGGAACCCGTAGCGGCGCGGCTCCTGCGTCAGGGCATGCCAAGTCTCGGCGTCGAAACCGGCGAGCGCGGGCGGCGCGAGATCGCCGCCGGTGGCGGCATCATAGCCGAGCACGGCGGAGCCGAAGGCCCACAGGGCGCTGTCGCCGGGCGGCGCAAGATAGATGGCATAGCGCGGCGACATTCGATCCCCCATGCAAAACCGGCGCGGTGGGCGCGGACGGCGCGCCAAACTAGGGCCGCCCCGCGCCCGCGCAAGACGCGCCGCATTTTTTAAAGCATTTTCAAGCGAAGTGGAGACCGGTTCGCGTGAAGAAAATGCGACAGCGCAATGCGTTAGAACACCCGCGCACCTTCGACGAACACTTCCCGCACCACCGGCGTCTCCCCGTCGAGACGGAAGCGCAGGAGATCGGCGCGCAGGCCCGCTTCCAGCCGGCCGCGATCCTCAAGGCCCGCCATGCGCGCCGGACGCGCCGTGACCAGCGCCATGGCCTGGGGCAGCGCGATGCCCTGCCGGGTCAGCGCGAGCGCGCCCTGGAGCAGGCTCGCGGGCACATAATCGGAGGCCAGCGCGTCCAGCAGCCCGGCGGCCGCGAGATCCTTCATGGCGACCCCGCCGGAATGGGAGCCGCCGCGTACCACATTGGGCGCGCCGCCGATGGTGGTCAGCCCCGCCGCATGGGCGGCGCGGGCGGCGTCCATCGTGGTGGGAAATTCGGAAATCGTGCAGCCGGCGTCCTGCGCCATCGCCACATGGGCGGGCACGGTGTCGTCATGGCTCGCCAGTACGATGCCGGTGTCGCGCAGCAGGGCCGCCAGGCGGGAATGATTCTCCGCCACCGCCGCCCGCCCGCGCTCGGTGCGCTCGAGCACTTCCTGTTCCACCTCGTCGGCGCTCTTGCCGATACCGGACAGGAAGGTCTTCAGATGCTCCACATTGCGCCATTGGCGGGTGCCGGGCGTGTGGTCCATGAGGGAGGCGAGCGACAGCCGCTCCCGGCCGAGCTGCGGTTCCACAAGCTCCAGCACGGAGGGGTCGGTGAGCTCGCAGCGCAGGTGAATATGGTGGTCGGCGCGGAACAGCGGCGCGCCTTGCTCCACCGCCTCCAGCATCACGGTGAACAATTCGCGGCGCACGGATTTCGCCTGGTCGAACCCGCCCGCGCAGATGGCGTCGAACACCGTGGTGATGCCCGAGGCGACGGTCTGCCCGTCATGGGCGAGGGCGGCGGCGCGCGGATCGGGCCAGATCACCTTCGGGCGCGGCACGAAATGGCCTTCGAGCGCGTCGGTGTGCAGATCGATCAGCCCGGGGGCGATGTAGTCGCCGCCGCAATCCTGCGCCGCCGGAAGCTGGGAGCGCCCCTCGCCCACATCGTGGATGCGCCCGTCGCGCACCACCAGGGTTCCCGGAGCGATGCGGTCCTCGAACACGAGGAGCGCATGGGTCAGAATGGTCTCCATCACTGCCTTTCGATGGCCCCTGCTTTCGATGGCGCGGCGCGTGGCCCGCCGCGCGGACGGCCGCGCCACGCGCCTGTTGCCGGAATCGTCTGTCATAGATGGATGACGGCGCGGTGACCCGCAATCAGGATTCCGGCTTGGTCTTGACCACCTGGTAGAGCTGGAAGCGATCCCCGCTGTAGATCAGCTTCATTTCGTCGGGGTCGGGATTCTTGTCATTGGGCTCGGTGAACAGCAGATAGACATAGTCGAAATGCTTTGGCCACAGGTCCCAATAGCGCGGCCCGTCCACAGTGGGCTCCTCGGAGGAGAGCAGCATCTGTTCGAGGGTCGGCGGAGTGCCGTCCTCGGTGTCGACCCAGTCCTTATAAGGCGGGCGCACGCGCAGGATCTGCTTGCCGGGCACCGTGAAGGCGGTGGTGACGAGCGCGGATTTCTCGATCATGGCGAGGCAGGCGGCATGCACGAGGCCGAGGTCGCGCACGTCGTAGCCGCCCATGGGATCGGCATAGGCGACGAGCACCTTGGAGCCGCGCTTGATCTGCTCCACCGAGCCACGGAATGCCACGGTCCATTGCGACAGGCGGTTCCACACCAATTGCACCTCGCCGACGCGCACCGCCAGCAGCAGCAGGAGCACGATGGCGAACCCGCGCCGCGCCAGGCGGTGGCGCAGATCCACCTGGATGCAGGCGATCACCATGAAGGCGATGGCGATGGGGATGCGCTGGTCCGCCATATAGGTGGCGAAGAAGGTGCGCGGCAGCGCCAGATAGATCACTCCGCTCACGATCAGCAGCGGCGTGATCACCGGATGCAGGCGGATCAGGCGATGGCGCACCGCCCACAGGGCGGCCAGCAGCACGATGCCGGTGAGGGTGAAGGCGACATAATCGTAATAGACGTTCACCACCATCTCGATGCCGTCGATCTTGCCGCGCGGCTCCCACCAATCCTGCCCGGCGAGCTTCAGCGTCGGGCTTGCCAGCATCAGGGGCACGGTGAGGGCGAACGGAAAGCCGGCGGTGACGAAGCGCACGATGCGCAGGCGCAGCGGCCCTTCGGCGCGCTGCCACAGGCGGTAGAGCTCATACGACAGGATACCGATGCCATAGATGCCGGTCGCCACCAGATGGCAGAAGAACAGCATCAGCACGAACAGGCAGGAGACGAGATAGCGCCAGGGCCATGCCCGGTCGCGCAGCAGGATCCAGCAGGCGAGGGCGGTCAGCGCGAGGCCGATGCCGAAGATGTAGTTCATCACGCCGACCAGGAACACGCTGTTGTACAGCAGCGGGAAGGCGAGCAGCGCAATCGCCGACCAGGAGCCGAACAGGGCGCGATGCAGCAGCATGGTGCCGAAGGCGATCAGCGCGAAGGTGGCGAGCGTGAACACCTCGCCGGCCGCGTAGACGTTCATCACCCGCGCGAAGATCGGCACCACCAGATCCACCATCAGATTGGGGATCACGCTCCATTCGATGAAATAGAAGCGGGAAAGGTCAGGATCGCCCGGCACCGAGGCGATCACATGCATGCGGGCGAGATGGTTCACATAGTCCGACAGCGGCGGGATAGGATGCGTCAGGATCGGGATCGCCACCATGACAAGGCAGATAACAAAGAGCAGCGCGATGTAGCGGGGCCGCAAATCGAGCGCGCGTCTCGCATGTTGGCGTGAGGTCGGCATCAATATATCCTAAGGGAAGGCAGGCGGAAGGAAGGCACCGCCCCGCGCGCAGCACGGTTAGGCCGGGAAATGTGTTGGATACATGACCGGCCCGCGGGCGTTTCCCCGGCTTTCCCGGCAGCGGTTCCAAATCGCCGTTTTGTGACCTGCCAACGCTTTCCCCGCCTTGGCGGCCCGCCACGGGGCGGCGCAGTTAAAAACCGTTCGACTTTGCCTCCACATGCTCTAGAACGGCGCCGCCCCAAGCCCGATGATGTGAGAGGCCGAGCCGATGAGCGTGCAGGAACCCGCCGAGCTGGCGGAAGGACGATTGCAAGCCGAGGTGCTCGCCAAGGCCCTCCCCCACATGCAGCGCTATGACGATGCCATCATCGTCGTGAAATACGGCGGCCACGCCATGGGCGACGAGGCCGTGGCGCGCAATTTCGCCGAAGACATCGTGCTGCTGGAACAGGCCGGCGTGAACCCGGTGGTGGTGCACGGCGGCGGCCCGCAGATCGGCGCCATGCTCACCAAGCTCGGCATCAAGAGCGAATTCGCAGGCGGCCTGCGCATTACCGACAAGGCGACGGTGGAAATCGTCGAAATGGTGCTCGCCGGCTCAATCAACAAGCAAATCGTGGGCTTCATCAACGAAGCTGGCGGCAAGGCCATCGGCCTGTGCGGCAAGGACGGCAACATGGTGCTGGCCAAGAAGGCGAGCCGCGTGGTGGTCGATCCCGGCAGCAATATCGAGAAGGTGGTGGACCTCGGCTTCGTGGGCGAGCCGGACCAGGTGGACACCATGGTGCTCGACCAGATCCTCGGCCGCGAGCTGATTCCGGTGCTGGCGCCGGTGGCCGCCGCGCTCGACGGCGGCACCTATAACGTGAATGCCGACACCTTCGCCGGCGCCATCGCCGGCGCGCTCGGCGCCAAGCGGCTGTTGATGCTCACCGACGTGCCCGGCGTGCTGGACAAGGACAAGCAGCTCATTCCCCGCCTCACCATCGCCCAGGCAAAGGCGCTGATCGCCGACGGCACGGTCTCCGGCGGCATGATCCCGAAGGTGGAAACCTGCATCTATGCCCTGGAACAGGGCGTCGAGGGCGTCGTTATCCTGGATGGCAAGGTGCCCCACGCGGTGCTGCTGGAGCTGCTCACCGACCACGGCGCGGGCACCCTCATCACCCGCTGAGTCCGCTTTATCGACCCTGGCCGCCCGGCCAGGGTCGCGTTACGCGAAGAACAAATTAGGTACATCCGGCGGATCCGCACGGGGAGGCATGCCATGTCGTCAGTAACGCCGTCGCGTTCCTTCGAGGAAGTGGAGACCTGGGTCTTCGATCTCGACAATACCCTCTATCCCGCCCATCTCGACTTGTGGACGCAGCTCGACGCGCGCATGCGCGATTATGTGGCGCGCCTGCTCAAGATCAGCCACGAGGAAGCGTTCGTGGTGCAGAAGGATTATTATCGCCGCTACGGCACCTCGCTGCGTGGGCTGATGATCGAGCATGGGGTGGATGCGGGCGCGTTCCTGGCCCATGTGCACGATCTCGACCTGTCGGAGCTGGAACATTCCCCCCGCCTCGCCGCCGCCATCGAGGCGCTGCCCGGCGTCAAGCTGGTCTATACCAACGGCTCGGAGCAGCACGCCCGCAATGTGCTGGAGAAACTCGGGCTCGGTGGGCATTTCGCGGCGGTGCACGACATCGTGGCGGCGGAATTCCATCCCAAGCCGACCGAGGAGGCCTATCAGCGCTTCCTGCGCGCCCATGGCGTCGACCCCACCCGCGCCGCCATGTTCGAGGACCTCGCCCGCAACCTGGAGGTGCCGCACCGGATCGGCATGGTGACCACCCTCGTGGTGCCGCCCGGCGAGCGGATCGCGGCGCGCGAAACCTGGGAGTTCGAAGGCCGCGAAGCCGCCTATGTGGACTTCACCACTGAGGATCTCGCGGGTTTCCTGGAGCGGACTGTATCGCCGCTTTCTACAATGAGCGGTTGAAATAACCGGTCAGGCCCTGTACCCACCAACCGCGCGCCTCCAATTGCTGCCAGCTCATGATGCCGATCAACGCCGCCGAATGGATAGGATTGGTCCATGCGCCTCTGCTGGTGATCGGCGGAGCGCATCGCCGCGTGCAGCACGCCAATGCCGCCGCCGCGGCGCTTCTGGCATCCGATCCGACGGGGCAGGCCTTGTCCGAGCTGGTCGGCGATTTCGCCGCCGGCCGCCTCACCGCCATCCTCGACCAGACCTTGCCGGCGGACGAACTCGTGCTCGACTGCGTGCTGCCCACGGGAGTGGCGAAGCTCGGCTTCCGCTTCGCCCGGCCCGCCGGCACCGATGTCACCGTCCTGACGCTGGCGCGGCATGCCGCCGATACCGGGCCGCACCCCCCGGTGGTGGACTGGTCGCGCCTGCTCCAGACCGTGGTCGAGCGCCTGCCCGTCGGGGTGGAGATTTATGACAGCGGCTTCAATGAATTATACGCGAACCGCGTCTCCGACGACCTATTCCTGTACGACGACACGCCGCTTCGTCCCCATCACGATGCTTGGTGGGAGCGGGCCTTTCCCGATCCAGAAGTGCGCGGCCGCGCCATCGAGGAATGGCAGCGCCTGATCCAGGCCGCGCGCGCGAACCAGGACGGCGTGCTGCGCACCGAATGGGAAGTGGTGTGCCGGGACGGCGCCAACCGCATCATCCAGTTCCGCTTCCGCATCATCGGCGACACCTATGTGGTGGTATTCTGGGATGTGACGGAACGCCGCCGCCTGGAAGAGGAATTCCGCCGCCTCGCCGGCACGGACGCGCTGACGGAAACCTACAATCGCCGCCGCTTCTTCGAAACCGGGCGCTCGGAATTCCGCCTGGCCGAACTGTCCGGCCAGAATCTGTGCCTTCTGATGCTGGACATGGACCGCTTCAAGAAGGTCAACGACCAGTTCGGCCACGGCGCGGGCGACACCGTTCTGAAGGACGTGGCGGCGCGCTGCCGGGCGATCCTGCGGCAGAACGACATCATCGCCCGCATGGGCGGCGAGGAATTCGCCATCCTGCTGCCGGGCGCGGACAAGGAATATGGCGCCCGCATCGCCCAGCGCCTGATGGCCGCGATCCGCTCCGAGCCGATCACCAGCGGCGCCCTCACCTTCCACGTGCAGGCCAGCATCGGCATCGCGGTGCGCCAGGACGACGATGCCAACCTCGAAGCCATGCTGGAGCGCGCGGACCGGGCGCTTTACCTCGCCAAGGCGCGGGGACGCAGCCGCATCGTGATCGGCGATTCCACCTTGCGGTCTTAAGGCAACTCCTATTCCGCCGCCTGCGCGGGCCGCACAGGCGGGGCGCGGAAGCGGGCGAGAAGGGCGGCCTCCTCCGCTTTCGCGGCCACAAGATGCCGCGCCTTCACCGGGCCATAGCCGCGGATCTTCTCCGGCACGCTCGCGAGCGCGACGGCATGGGCGTGGTTATCGGCATCGAGCGCGCCGACGATCTCGCCCAGCAAGGCTTCGTACTCCGCGATGAGCGCCCGCTCGGTGCGCCGCTCGGCGGTGCGGCCGAACGGGTCGAGGGGCGTGCCGCGCAGGCCCCTGAATTTGGCGAGAAGGCCGAACGCCTTCATCATCCAGGGGCCGAACCGCATCTTGCGCGGCTCTCCGTTCGGCCCGTCGGCGCGGGCGAGCAGCGGCGGGGCGAGGTGGAATTCGAACTTCAGATCGCCCTCGAAGGCAGCGTTCACTTGGCGCTGGAACTCGCCGTCGGCGAACAGCCGCGCGACCTCATATTCGTCCTTATAGGCCATGAGCTTGTAGAGATTGCGGGCGACCGCCTCCGCCAATCCGCCGCGCCCGGGCGCACGGGCGGCCTCGGCGGCGCGCACGCGCTCCACCAGATCCAGATAGCGCCGCGCATAGGCCGCGTTCTGATAAGCGGTCAGCGCGGCCACGCGGCGGGCGATGATCTCATCCAGACCCTGGGAGAGCTTGCGCGCGTCGGTGGTGGCGGCGGTCGGGCCGAGCAGGGCTTCCACCCGCGCGGGCTCGTGCGCGGCGCGGCGGCCCCACAGGAAGGCCGCCTTGTTCATGGCCACCGCCTCGCCGTTCAGCTCCAGCGCCCGCAGGATCGCGTCCTGCGACACCGGCAGCGCGCCGAACTGATAGGCATAGCCCACCATGAAGATGTTCTGCGCCAGCGAATTGCCGAACAGCGCCACGGCCAGTCGACTGGCCTCTATGAGATGGGTCTTCTCCGCCCCCGCGAGGCCGGAGATGGTGCGCTTCAGCCGTTCCGTGGGCAGGGAATAATCGGCGTCGCGGGTGAAGTCGCCGGGCAGCACCTCGTGGGTGTTCACCACCACGATGGTGGCGCCGGGCTTCACCGCCGCCAGCACCTTCTTGGTGCCGGCCACCACGAGATCACCACCGAGGATCAGGTCGGCCCCGCGCGCGGGAATGCGGATGGCGGTGATGTCCTCGGGACGATTTGCAAGCCGGATGTGGCTGTAGACCGCCCCGCCCTTCTGCGCGAGGCCGGCCATGTCGATCATGCCGCAGGCCTTGCCTTCCAGATGCGCGGCCATGCCGAGGATCGCGCCGATGGTCACGACACCGGTGCCGCCGATGCCGGTGGCAATGATGCCATAGGTGCCGTGGATCTTCGGATGCTCGGGTTCCGGCAGCTCCGGCCAATCCTGGGCGCCGGAAGCCGCGCCGGCGGACTTCTTCGGTTTCGCCCCATGGACGGTCACGAAGGAAGGGCAGAAGCCGTTGACGCAGGAAAAATCCTTATTGCAGGAAGATTGGTCGATCTCCCGCTTGCGGCCCCACTCGGTTTCCAGCGGCTGCACGGACACGCAATTGGACTTCACGCCGCAATCGCCGCAGCCCTCGCACACCCGCTCATTGATGATCACCCGCTTGTCGGGATCGGGATATTGGCCCCTCTTGCGGCGGCGGCGCTTTTCCGAGGCGCAGGTCTGGTCATAAATCAGCACGGTGCAGCCGGGCACGGCGGCCAATTCGCGCTGCACACGCTCCAGTTCGTCGCGATGGTGAATGGTGAGGCCGGCGGGCCAGGCCTCGCCGTTCGCATATTTCTCCGGCTCGTCGGTGACGACGACGACCCGCTTCGCGCCTTCGGCCGCCACCTGCCGGGCGATCACCGGCACGGTGAGATTGCCTTCGTGATGCTGGCCGCCGGTCATGGCCACCGCATCGTTGAACAGGATCTTGTAGGTGACGTTCACCCCCGAGGCGATCGCCGCGCGCAGGGCCAGATAGCCGGAATGGTTGTAGGTGCCATCGCCGAGATTCTGGAACACGTGGCCGCGCTTGGAGAACGGCGCCTCGCCGATCCAATTGGCCCCCTCCCCGCCCATCTGGGTGAAGCCGGTGGTCTCCCGGTCCATCCATTGCACCATGTAATGGCAACCGATGCCGGCATAGGCGCGCATGCCTTCCGGCACGACGGTGGACGAATTGTGCGGGCAGCCGGAGCAGAAATAGGGAATGCGGGTGGCGACATCCCCCGTCGCGGCGAGCACCCGCTGGGCCTCTTCCAGCTCGGCGAGGCGGGCGGCGATGTCCGGCGGCAGGTCGCCATAGGCCAGCAGGCGCTTGGCGAGCGCGATGGCGATGTCATTGGGGTCGAGCGCGCCCTTCACCGGGAACAGCCATTGGCCCGCTTCATCGCGCTTGCCGATGCACACCGGCTGGTTGGCGGTGCCGTAGAGCTCCTCGCGGACCTGCACTTCGATGAGGGAGCGCTTCTCCTCCACCACCATGATGAGGTCGAGGCCGGCGGCGAATTCGCGCAATTGCACCGGCTCCAGCGGCCAGGGACAGGCCACCTTCCAGATGCGCAGGCCGAGATCGTTGGCACGCACCTCGTCGATGCCCAGTTCGTCGAGGGCGAGGCGCACGTCCAGATAGCTCTTGCCCACGGTGGCGATGCCGATGCGCGGGCGCGCGCCGCCGGAGGTGATGAAACGATTTAGCCGGTTGGCGCGCAGGAAATGCAGGATCGCGTCGCGCTTGTATTCCTGAAGCCGCTCCTCCTGGGCGATCGGCGTATCGCCGAGGCGGATGTTGAGCCCGCCCGGCGGCAAGGCGAAGCCGAGCGCCGGCTCGATGCGCACCCGGTCCACCCGCCCGTCCACGATGCCGGTGGATTCGATGGTGTCCTTCACCGCCTTAAGCCCGACCCAGGTGCCGGCGAAGCGCGAAAGCGCCCAGCCATAGAGGCCATAATCCAGGATTTCCTGCACCCCGGCGGGGTTCAGCACCGGGATCATCACATCGACGAAATGAAATTCGCTCTGGTGCGCGGTGGTCGAGCTCTCGCAGGTATGATCGTCGCCCATGAGCGCGAGCACGCCGCCATGCCGGGAGGTGCCGGCATTATTGGCGTGGCGGAACACATCGCCCGAGCGGTCGACGCCCGGCCCCTTGCCGTACCAGAGGCCGAACACGCCGTCATACTTGCCCTCGCCGCGCAATTCCGCCTGCTGGGAGCCCCAGAGCGCGGTTGCGGCGAGATCCTCGTTCAGCCCGCTCTGGAACAGGATATCGTTGGCGGTCAGGATCTTCTGCGCGCGGCCGAACTGCTGGTCCAGCCCGCCGAGCGGGGAGCCGCGATAGCCGGTGACATAGCCGCCGGTATTGAGCCCGGCGCGCCGGTCGCGCTCCTTCTGCATCAAGGTCAGGCGGACCAGCGCCTGGGTGCCGGAGACGAACACGTCGTCCTGCGTGAGGTCATATTTGTCGTCGAGCGAGACGGGCTTCATGGCCATGGGCGCCTCCGGTGCGACGCGGCGGCCGCTGGGCCGCTCTCCTTCGTGCGCCCATTGGGACGCCGACGCATCTTTTGATCTGCCTCAAAGCTTACACGCGCCCGCGCCCCCCGCAATTTCGTTGTTTGGAGGGATTGTGAAATGAAGTTGCTGAAAAAGGAGGCGCGGCGAATTTTGGTGCATCGCAGCGAAAACCCGTTGCAACAGCAAAGTTTTAGCCCGGCAGCAGGCGTTCGCTCACGGCATAGCCGGTCAGCAGGGCGACGCCGAAGAAGCAGACCAGCATGGCCGCCCCCATCTCGATGGTCAGCAGCAAAGCCGTGCCGCGCCCCGAGGCGATCGTGGCGAGCTTGACCGCCAGCCTCTTGCCATAGACCGCAAGCGCCGCGATGCCCGTAACCGTCAGCGCTGTGCCGAGGCCCATGGCGAAGGTGGCCGCGACGCCGCTCCAGATCACGCCCTGGGACAGAGCGAAGGTCAGCACCAGGATCGCGCCCGAGCACGGCCGCGCGCCGGCGGAGACCACCGCCACCGCCGCCCGCTTCCAACCGCCCCGCCCATCGAGCAGATGCGGGTCCGGCGCATGCTTGTCGCCGCAGCCGCAATCGGGTCCATGCACATGGCCCGCCGGCTGGCCGCGCAACACCGCGATCAGGCTGACCGCCTTGCGGAAGGCGAGATAGGCGCCGAACACGGCGATGCCGCCATAGGCCGCGATCTCCAGCACATTCATGGCGCCGGCCATAGAGGCGGCGGTGCCGCCCAGCAGGATCGCCAGCAGGCCGACGAACAGCACCGCCGCCAGCGCCTGCACCATGCCCGCCGCCAGCGCCAGCAGCGCCCCACGCCGCAGCGTGCCGCCATCCGCCAGCAGATAGGAGGAGATCACCGCCTTGCCATGTCCCGGCCCGGCGGCATGGAACACGCC
This sequence comes from Roseixanthobacter finlandensis, assembly GCF_043195105.2. Taxonomy (NCBI): domain Bacteria; kingdom Pseudomonadati; phylum Pseudomonadota; class Alphaproteobacteria; order Hyphomicrobiales; family Xanthobacteraceae; genus Roseixanthobacter; species Roseixanthobacter finlandensis. The sequence continues at coordinate 4,092,778 of NZ_CM195536.1, forward strand.
ATAGGCAAAGGAGAGCCCGGCCAGCAGGCCAAAGGCATTCCCATCCGCCTTCGCCGCCCGCACCGCATGGATCAGCGCGCGATAGAACTCGCTCTGCTTGGCGATGATAAAGCCGGTAAGGCCGGAGGGCGCAGGCCCCCCGGCGCCGAGCCCGAACGGCGTCGTCTTGGGACCGAAGGCCCCGGGCGCCGCGTTCAGCGCCTGCGCGATCGCCGGCTCCGCCACCAGCAGGATCAGGACCGCGACCGCGAGGCCCGCGACCAGGGTCCCCGCGAGCAGGCCCCCGGCGCGGGCGAACGGGTGGCGTCGGGCACGAGACGGCCGCCAGCAAAGCATCATGGAAGGCTCTTCCGGTAGGTCACATTTGAAACACATGAACTTCGCCCGAATCCCGCCGAAGGCTCGGCGAGAAGGCGCGTCATGGGCACTTCACCGCGACTTTGTCGGCGTATTGGGCGCCATACGTGCTGGAGGAGGTGAGGTTGGTGAAGAACTCCTCCCCGAGCTGCATGTTCTGCGGCTGCTCCGGCTGCACGGTCTGGAACGTGCAACCCTTCGGCGCCCCGGACAAAGACACGGGGTCTTTTTCGGCAAATTCGAACGAGACGAAATAGGTCGGATCGTAAATGTCGAAACTCATGCTGCCTTTGGCCGGGATGGGTTTTACCAGCGGCAGGAAGAAGTGAAGCGTCAGGGCTTCGTTCTCATAGGTCAGGTAATAATCGACCGGATCCTTGAACACGAGCTTCGCCGTCGCGGTCTTTGCCTTGACGAAATAATCATATTCTTTCAGCGAGGTCACATTGACCTCGGCCAGGGGCTTCAAGACGCTGTCGGGGTAAGAACCATCCTTGTTCCGCTCCAGACCCTGGAGGGCGAAGGCGGTGAAGGCGTCGTCGAACGTCCAGTCCTGCTTCAGCCCGGTGATGGTGCCGTCCGGGGCATAGACCACCTGGGTCTTCATGGTCACCCACACGTGGGGATGGGCCATGGCGAGCCCGGTCCCGCCCAACAAGGCCAGGAGGGCCGCAACACAGCTGAAGACGAATCGCGCAGTCATGCTTCCCCACATCTCGGCCCAGACTGATCGCCCGCGAGTTCGGCGGAATGGTGGCGGCCCTTTCGCGGGCGCGGCGTGGGGGCGCCGAACAACAGGCCGTCCAGCCGCAGCCGCTCCACCGCCAGCGTCGCCGCAAGCCCGAACGCAAAGCCGAATCCCCACAGGGCGAAGAACCCCGGCCAGCCCACCAGCCCCACCTTGGAAACCAGCATCTGCCCCGCTTTCAGGAACAGCGGCCCGTGCAGCAGATAGATCCCCATGGTCCGCCGGCCGAGAAAGGCGAAGCCACGCGCGAGCCGCCCATCCCCGCTCAGCAGACCGCGACCCAGCGCCATCAAACCCGCGAGATAGGGATAGACGATGAACAGGCTTCCAAGGCCGCGCGCCTGCGCAAGCGCCGCAAGCAGCAGCGCGCCGGCCCCCACCATAGCCTCACGCCCCGCAACCAGCGGCGCGAGACGGGCGAGAACGAGACCGGACAGGAACAGCGGCAGACCCCAGAACAGATAGACCACCGGATCCAGCACAGGCGCCGAAAGCAGGGGCGCGAGAAAGGTGGCGCGGGCCATAAGATTAAGGCCGATAGCCGCCAGCAGCAGCGCGACCCGCATCGCAATTCCGTGCCGCATCAACGGGATCAGCGGCAGAGCGGCGAGCCGCACCAGGAACAGGGCCGGGAGAAAATACAGGTTCTGCGCATGCGGCGCGCGGTAGAGCGTCACCAGTAGCGCCAGCGGATCATCCACTGGGATCAAATGCTCGGCCAGCAGGCCCCGGCTTTCGCCAATCCAGCGCAGGCCGGCGTAAAACAGCGAGAAGATGAGGAATGGCAGCAGCAATCGCTTCGCCCAGCGCGGCACATCGCGCCAGCGGGGCGGGCGCCCCTCATCGAGCCTGCGCGAGATCAGGAAGCCGTCCGCCGCGAAGAACAGCGGCACAGTCGCCGCCGACAGGAGGAAACCGAACCATCCGCCGAGCGAATCCAACGGGATGAAGCTGTAGGCCGCGGCATGGATACCGACCACCATGATGATGGCATAGCCGCGAATGGCATCGAGCCAGTCCAGGCGCCCGGCGTCGCGCGCGACCGCGCGCGGCACATTTCCCGTTCCCAACTCCATCGCGCGCCCTCCCGCCCCGCAGTTGGTCTAGGGCCGGACGGGGGCGGTCACAAGTGCGCGCGACCGCCTAATCGGCCTCGCCGGCGCCCTGGAAGAAATCCTTCACCTTGGCGAAGAAGCCGTTGGATTCCGGATTGGTCTCGCTGGAGCATTCGCGCTCGAACTCGGAGAGCAATTCCTTCTGGCGCTTGGTGAGATTCTGCGGCGTTTCCACCACCACCTGCACATACATGTCGCCATGGGCGCGCGAGCGCAGGATCGGCATACCCTTGCCGGACAGGCGCAGCCGCTTGCCGGACTGCGTGCCCTCGGGAATACGCACCTTGGTCTTCTCGCCGTCGATGGTCGGCACCTCCACCGAGCCGCCGAGCGCCGCCGTGACCATGGAGATGGGCGCGCGGCAATACAGGTCCGCACCCTCGCGCTGGAAGAAGGGATGGGGCTCAAGCGACAGGAAAATATAGAGGTCGCCCGCCGGTCCCCCGCGTACGCCGGCCTCGCCCTCGCCGCCGAGGCGGATGCGCGTGCCGTCCTCGACCCCGGCCGGGATCTGCACCGAAAGCGAACGTTCGCGCGTGACCCGGCCGGCCCCGCCGCAGGCGGTGCAGGGATCCTCGATCACGCTGCCGCGCCCCTGGCAGGCCGGGCAGGTGCGCTCGAGCGTGAAGAAGCCCTGGGCATGGCGGATCTTGCCCGCGCCGCCACACGTGCGGCACACCTTCGGCTGGGTGCCCGGCTTGGCGCCCGAGCCGGAACAGGTCTCGCAGATGATGGAGGTGGGAATCTTGATTTCGGCGGTCTTGCCGGCGAACGCTTCCTCGAGCGTGATTTCCATGTTGTAGCGCAGGTCCGCGCCGCGCCCGCGCCCGCCCTGGGCCCCGCCCCGGCCGGCGCCACCACCGGCGCCGCCGCGCCCGCCCATGGAGCCGCCGAACAGATCGTCGAAAATATCCGCGAAGGTGGAGGCAAAATCAGGCCCGAAACCCGCACCGCCACCGCCGCCGCCATTCTCGAAAGCCGCATGGCCGAAGCGATCATAGGCCGCGCGCTTCTGCGGATCCTTGAGCACTTCATAGGCCTCGCTGACCTCCTTGAAGCGCACCTCGGCGTCCCCGTCGCCCTGGTTGCGATCGGGATGCCATTTCATGGCCAGCTTGCGGTAGGAGGCCTTGAGCACCGTTTCATCGGCACCGCGCTCGCAGCCCAGAACATCGTAATAGTCGCGCTTTGACATGGCTTCGATTATCCGCCGCCCCGGTTCAGGCGCCCTCGACACAAAGATCGGCCGTCGCGCCGCTCCGGCTTGATCCGGCCGAACGCAAACGGCCGCACCGCCGGAAACGTCGACCCCCGGGACTGGCCCGGGGGTACCTTCGTTAGACGTTCACATGCACGTATTTGCCGCAGGCAAAAATCAAGCCGACTTCTTCTTGTCGTCGTCGACTTCGGTGAATTCGGCATCCACCACGTCGTCCGCGGGCTTGGCGGAAGCGCCGGGCTCGCCGCCCTGCTGGGCCGCATACATGGCCTCGCCGAGCTTGAGCGACACCTGGGCCAGGGCCTGCGTCTTGGCCTGGATCGCATCCACGTCGGAGCCTTCCAGAGCCGCCTTCAACTCGGTCAGGCCGGTCTCGATGGCGGTCTTTTCGGGGGAGCCGACCTTCTCGCCATATTCCGACAGCGCCTTCTCGGTGGAGTGGACCAGCGCCTCGCCATGGTTCTTGGCTTCGGCCAGGGCCTTGCGCTTCTTGTCTTCCGCGGCGTGCGCCTCGGCGTCCTTCACCATCTTCTCGATGTCGCCCTCATTGAGACCACCGGACGCCTGGATGCGGATCTGCTGCTCCTTGCCCGTGCCCTTGTCCTTGGCGGACACCTGCACGATGCCGTTGGCGTCGATGTCGAAGGTGACTTCCACCTGCGGCACGCCGCGCGGCGCGGGCGGGATGCCCATGAGGTCGAACTGGCCGAGGACCTTGTTGTCCGCCGCCATTTCGCGCTCGCCCTGGAACACGCGGATGGTCACCGCCGTCTGGCCATCTTCCGCCGTGGAGAACACCTGGCTCTTCTTGGTGGGGATGGTGGTGTTGCGGTCGATCAGGCGGGTGAACACGCCGCCCAGCGTCTCGATGCCCAGCGACAGCGGGGTCACGTCGAGCAGCAGCACGTCCTTCACGTCGCCCTGGAGCACGCCGGCCTGGATCGCGGCGCCGATGGCGACCACTTCATCCGGGTTGACGCCCTTGTGGGGCTCCTTGCCGAAGAACTGCTTCACGATCTCCTGCACCTTGGGCATGCGGGTCATGCCGCCCACCAGCACCACTTCGTCGATCTGGCCGGCGGAGAGGCCCGCATCCTTGAGCGCGAGCCGGCAGGGCTCGACGGTGCGCTGGATCAAATCGTCCACCAGCGCCTCGAACTTGGCGCGGGTCAGCTTCATGGTCAGGTGCTTGGGACCGGACGCATCGGCGGTGATGAAGGGCAGGTTGATTTCGGTCTGGGTCGCGGACGACAGCTCGATCTTCGCCTTTTCGGCGGCCTCCTTGAGGCGCTGAAGGGCCAGCTTGTCGTTGCGCAGGTCGATGCCCTGCTCCTTCTTGAACTCGTCGGCGAGATAGGTGACGAGGCGCATGTCGAAGTCTTCGCCGCCCAGGAACGTGTCGCCGTTCGTGGACTTCACTTCGAACACGCCGTCGCCGATCTCCAGCACCGACACGTCGAACGTGCCGCCACCGAGGTCATAGACCGCGATGGTGCCGGCCGACTTCTTGTCCAGGCCATAAGCGAGCGCGGCCGCGGTCGGCTCGTTGATGATGCGCAGCACCTCGAGACCGGCGATCTTGCCGGCGTCCTTGGTGGCCTGGCGCTGGGCGTCGTTGAAATAGGCCGGAACGGTGATGACCGCCTTTTCGACCTTCTCGCCCAGGAACGCCTCGGCGGTTTCCTTCATCTTCTGAAGGATGAAGGCGGAAATCTGCGAGGGCGAATATTTCTTGCCGTCCGCTTCCAGCCACGCATCGCCGTTGTCGGCGCGCACGATGTGATACGGGACGAGCTTCTTGTCCTTCTCGACGGTGGGATCGTCGTAGCGGCGGCCGATCAGGCGCTTCACCGCGAAGAAGGTGCGCTCCGGGTTGGTGACGCCCTGGCGCTTCGCCGGCTGGCCGACCAGACGCTCGCCGTCTTCCGTGAAGGCGACGATGGACGGCGTGGTGCGCGCGCCTTCGGCGTTCTCGATGACTTTCGGGGAACTTCCCTCCATCACCGCGACGCAGGAATTGGTGGTGCCGAGGTCGATGCCGATGATCTTGGACATGTACTTCTCCTTATCGGCAGACCGGCCGGGCCTTTGCAGCGCCCATGAAGGATGCCCGCGGGCCCCTCCCGCGGCTGTCCGCCGGTCCCCGTTGCATTGGGGTACGCTGTGATGACAGCGTTCGAGGCCGATATAGGAGGGGTCCTTAGGCGCCGCAAGGCATGCTTGGCCACGTGCCTCGCTTTTTCACCTTCTCGCGATCAGGATCTGCAAATACACCCCGCCAGGACCTACCGGCAGGGTGAAAATTTTGATTTCCCGGCATTTCCGGGAAGGCGCCGCGCGGCCGCGCGGAAGGGCTGAACTTTACCGGATTACCTCGATGATGCGCCGGCTGTCCGGCTCCACGAGGACTGTGCCATTATCCGGCATCACCACGTAGCGGTAGCGGGGGGCATCGAAGCCGCCATAGGTGACGTCGGTGGAGAAGGTTTGCATCTGCACGCCCTCCGGCATCACCGCACCGGGCACCAGCACGAAGCCGGGCTGGGTCACGACGGTCGCCGTCACCGGCTGCTGCACCACATAACTCTGGATCAGGACCTGCTGGTCGGGGGTCACGGTCACATAGCCCGACGGCTGGGTGACGATGACCGCCGAGGTCTGGGCGCTGGCGGCGGAACCGCCGAGCACCAGGGCGAGGACGCCGACGGCGCCGGCAAGATGTTTATTCATGGCGAAATCTCCTGTCCTTCCCGTCATCCAGGGGGAACGCGGCGCGCACCGGGGCGTTCCCATGGGCGCCCCCCCCCAGCCCCCGCCGCCCCCGAACCCGGGAGGTAACGGGAGCTGCCGGGGAACGCGCCTTTCGGCACCGCGCATACGAAACCAGCTTGGCGGGTGCGTGCGGCTCGGCCATGGTGGCGTGGGAGGCAAGACTTCAAGTGTCGCACCATATGGAAGTCGCGCCGGGGTGCCTCTATTGGCCGGAATTCCTCGACCGCTCCGGCCAGGAGGCCCTGGTGGGCGAGATCAATACCATCCTGGCCGAGGCGCCCCTGTTCACGCCCCGCATGCCGCGCACCGGGAAAGCGTTTTCCGTCCGCATGAGCAATTGCGGCCCGCTGGGCTGGGTGTCGGACGAGGCCGGCTATCGCTATCAATCCTTTCACCCGGACACGCGGGCGCCGTGGCCGCCCATGCCGGCCGCCCTGCTCGATGCCTGGAACCGTCTCACCGGCGCCGCCGCGCCGCCGCAGGCATGCCTGATCAATTGGTACGCGCCCGACGCCCGCATGAGCCTGCACCAGGACCGCGACGAACACGATTTCACAGCGCCCGTGCTCTCGCTCTCGCTGGGCGACACCGCGCTGTTTCGCCTCGGCGGCACGGAGCGGCGGAGCCCGACCCGTTCGCTGCGGCTCGCCTCGGGCGATGCCCTGCTGCTGTCGGGCGAAAGCCGCCTTGCCTTTCATGGCATCGACCGCATCCTGCCCGGCACCTCGACTTTGCTGCCGCACCCCGGCCGCTTCAACCTGACGCTGCGGCGGGTCGACCCTGCCGAACTGGACCCCGCCGAACCTGCGACATCGGCGCGGGCCACGCTTCCGCCCGCTTTCGCCGCCAAGACGCCATGATGGGTCTGGCCGCAATGGACTTGCCGTAATGGGATTGCCGAAGATGAAGATCCGCCTCGCGCTCTCGCTCGCCGTGCTGCTGGTTTCGGGCGGGCTTGCCGGAGCAGCCGAGCCCGTTTTTCCAAAGGGCACGCTGGTGGGCGTCGTGCCGCCCGACGGCATGGTGGAGAGCGCCACCTTCTCCGGCTTCGAGGACCGCAGCAAAGCCGCCTCCCTTCTCATCATCGAAATGCCGCCCCAGGCCTATCCCCAGATCGAGGCCGGCTTCACCGATGCGGCGCTCGCCACCAAGGGCATCACCGTGGAAAGCCGCGGGCCGCTGGTGACTGACCCCAAGAGCCTGCCCGAATCCTCGGCATTGCGTGAGGCGCAGACCCTGCTGGTGATCGGCAAGCAGAGCGCCGGGCCGGTGGTCGCCAAGAAATGGATCCTGCTCGCGGGTTCTGCGAAGGGCACGGCACTCATCACGGTGCAGATCCCGGAGGCGAATGCGGGGGACCTTTCCGACGAAGCCGTGCGCAAGAGCCTGATGACGCTCGCTTTCCGTGCCCCGCCCTCGACCCAGGAACAATTGGCCGGCCTGCCGTTCAAGCTCGGCGACCTTGCAGGCTTCCGGGTGGTGAAAGTCATCGGCAACACGGCCGCGGTGCTGACCGAGGGCGACAAGGACGTGGTGGAAAGCGCCAGCCAGCCGATCTTCGTGGTCGGAGTTTCGCCCGGCACGCCGCGCGAGGATGATCGCGGGCAGTTCGCCCTGCGCTCGCTCTCCTCGGTGCCGGCGGTGCGCGACATGCACATCGACCGGGCCGAGCCGCTGCGCATCGGCGGCCAACCGGGCTTCGAGATCATCGCCACCGCCAAGGATGCGGCATCCGGGGCGGACGTGAAGGTGATCCAATGGCTGCGGTTCGGCTCGAACGCCCATATCCGCATGATCACGGTGGTGAAGGCGGATGCCTTCCAGGATACCTACACCCGGGTGCGGGCGATCCGCGACGGCATCGAGTCCAACTGAGCGCACGCCCCCGCGCCGAAACACGCCGCGCCCAAACAAAAAGCCGCCGCGCTCCATGGCGCGACGGCTTTCGTCTTCGGTCAATCACACCGGCTCAAGGCCCGACGTCAGAAGGCCGGGCGTCAGTTCGCGGAACCGTTCTCGGCCTTGGCCTCGCCCGGCGCCACCTTGGGGCCACCGCGCGAAACACCGACCATGGCGGGACGCAGGACCCGGTCGCCGATCACATAGCCCGATTGCACCACCTGCACGACGGTCCCGTTGGGAACGCTCGCGTCGGGCACCTCGAACATGGCCTGGTGGAGATTGGGGTCGAATTTCTCCCCCACCGGCTCCACCTTGCGAATGCCGTGCTTCTCCAGGCCCTTGTGAAGGCTGCGCTCGGTCAGTTCCAGGCCGTCGAGCAGCGCCTTGAACGCGCCTTCCGCCTTTTCCTTGGCTTCCGCCTCCACCGCGCCGAGGGCGCGGGCGAGATCATCGGCGACGTTCAATACATCGCGTGCGAAGGAGGCGATGCCATAGGTCTTGGCATCGGCCACTTCCTTTTCGGCCCGGCGGCGGATGTTCTCCGCTTCCGCATAGGCGCGCAGGAACTTGTCCTTCAGGTTCGCGACCTCGCCCTCCAGCCGCTGCTTTTCCGCGTGGAGTCCACCGGCCTGTTCCGCCTCGGCGAGCGCTTCCATTTCCGCACCCTCCGGATCGGAGTTCAGGTCGCTATGGGGCTTCGCGTCGTTCGCGCCACCCTGATCGCTCATGCCCATGTCCTCGTCGCTAACAACACCGCCCCACGGGCAGGTGCACCGATTTCGCCCCGCATATCGGGGGCATGGCGGGAAAAATCAAGCCGCGTCGGCACCTGGAGCGCCGAGAACGCGGCTCACGACCCGCGCCGTGAAGTCCACCATGGGCACGATGCGCCCATAATTGAGCCGGGTCGGACCGATCACACCCAGCACCCCCAGCACCCGGCCCTGGCTGTCGTGATACGGCGCGACGATGGTGGAGGAGCCGGAGAGGGAGAACAATTTATTCTCCGAGCCGATGAAGATGCGCAAGGATTGGGCATCCTCCGCCCGGCCGAGCAGATCCACCACGTCGCGCTTCGACTCCAGATCGTCGAACAGCAGGCGAATGCGTTCGAGATCCTCCAGCGCATGGAGATCCTCCAGCAATTTCGCCTGCCCGCGCACGATCAGCTTGCGCTCCGCCGGCACGTCGCCGGACCAGGAGGCAAGGCCCGCCTCCACCACCCGCGCGGTCAGGGCATCCAATTGCTGGCGCAGGTCGCTCAACAGGTTTTCCATCTCGGCCCGCGCCTCGGCCAAGGTGCGGCCGCGAATATGGGCGTTGAGGAAATTGGTCGCCTCGGTCAGCGCCGAGGCCGGCAAGCCGAGCGGCAGCGGCACGGCCCGGTTTTCCACCTGCCCGTCCTCGGACACCAGGATCACCAGGGCCCGGTTGGTATCCAGCGGCACGAATTCCACATGCTTGAGGCGCGGATCGGTCTTGATGGCCGTTACCACGCCGGCGCCGCGCGACAGGCCGGAGAGCAAGGCGGAGGCCTCGCGCAGCACGCCATCGACCGTGTAGCCCTTGGCGGCGGCGGCGACCTGGGATTCGATATTGCGGCGGTCGCCTTCGCTGACGTCGCCGATCTCCATCAGCGCATCGACGAAAAAGCGCAGCCCGCGTTCGGTCGGCAGGCGGCCGGCGCTGGTGTGGGGCGCATAGATCAGCCCGGCCGCCTCCAGGTCCGCCATGACATTGCGCACGGAAGCCGGCGACAGCGACATGGGAATGAGACGGGCGATATTGCGCGAGCCCACCGGCTCGCCGGTGGCGAGATAGCTTTCCACGATCTGGCGGAAAATCTCGCGCGAGCGCTCGTCGATCTGGCCAAGGGCGGCTGAAAAGGGAGGAATGATGGGGTCGATGGGCAAGGCCTCACTCCGGCTCGGGCGGGCGACATGAAACAGGCGGACAGGTTCGCGGTGCCAGTGAGGGTTTCCCCTTGTGGCGCCGAAAATCCGGCAGGTGATCTTGCCGGTTATCTTGCCGCGACACCATCGCCGGTTTGCACGCCGCGCCCGCCTGAACCATGGCGCACGATACCACGCCCCTTGCCCCGGCGCGCGCCCACCCCTAAAACGACGGCCAGTTTCACAACGGATTGGATAGATTATGCGCCCGAGCCGCCGCGCGAGCGACGAGATGCGAGCCGTTTCCTTCGAGCGCAACGTTCTGCGCCACGCCGAGGGCTCGTGCCTCGTCAAGTTCGGCGACACCCATGTGCTGGTGGCGGCGACCCTGGAAGAGCGCCTGCCGCCGTGGCTCAAGGGCCAGGGACGCGGCTGGGTGACGGCGGAATATTCCATGCTGCCGCGCGCCACGCTGGAGCGCACCCGGCGCGAATCCACCACCGGCAAGCAATCCGGCCGCACCCAGGAGATTCAGCGACTGATCGGCCGTTCGCTCCGCTCCGTCACCGATCTCGTCGGCCTCGGCGAACGCCAGATCACGCTCGATTGCGACGTGCTCCAGGCGGACGGCGGCACCCGCACCGCCGCCATCACCGGCGCGTGGATCGCCCTGCACGACTGCATGAGCTGGATGTATTCGCGCTCCATGCTGAAGACCATCCCCCTGCGCGAGCACGTGGCGGCGGTCTCCTGCGGCATTTTCGAGGGCACCCCGGTGCTCGACCTTGATTATCCCGAGGACAGCAAGGCGGAGACCGACGCCAATTTCGTCATGACCGGCTCCGGCGGCATCGTCGAAATCCAGGGCACGGCGGAAAAGACCCCGTTCAGCGAGACCGAATTCCTGCAATTGCTCGCGCTCGCCCGCACCGGCATCAACCAGCTGGTGGATTTGCAGAAGCAGGCGGTGGCCTGATGTCCCATCGCCGGCTCGAAGGGCGGCTGGTGGTCGCCACGCACAATAAGGGCAAGCTCATCGAGATGCGCATGCTGCTCGAACCCCATGGGGTGGAAGCGGTGGCCGCCGGCGAACTGGGCCTGCCCGAGCCCGACGAGACCGGCACCACCTTCGCCGCCAATGCCCGCCTGAAGGCGGTCGCGGCGGCGAGCGCGGCGCAATTGCCGGCGTTTGCCGACGATAGCGGGCTGGTGATCGACGCGCTCGGCGGGCAGCCCGGCATCCACACCGCCCGCTGGGCCGGGCCGGAGCGCGATTTCGAAAAGGCGATGGAAACCATCCAGTCGCTGCTGGTCGCGCGCGGCGCCACGGACTCGGACTCGCGCACCGCCCGCTTCGTCTCGGCCCTGTGCCTGGCCTGGCCCGACGGCCATGTGGAGGAATTCGAGGGGGTGGTGGAAGGCGAGTTGGTGTGGCCGACCCGTGGCGCCAAGGGGTTCGGCTATGACCCCATGTTCGTGCCCGAGGGTCATACCCGCACGTTCGCGGAAATGAGCGCGGAGGAAAAGCATTCCATGCCGCCGCTCGGCTTCGGCCTTTCCCATCGCGCCCGCGCCTTCCGCCAATTGGCGCAGGCCTGCCTGGAGGCATGACCACGACGACCGCTTCTGCGCCTTCTGCTTCAAACGATTCAGGCCCTCTCCCGCGTGCGGGGGAGGGTTGGGAGGGGGCACGCGCCGCAGCGCCGATACCAGCGTCTCGCACGCCCTCTTTCCCCCTCCCCGGCCCTCCCCCGCAAGCGGGAGAGGGGGCGGACCGCGCGGGTGGAGAAGATCGTGCGGGCGGTTTCGGCGTTTATGTGCATTGGCCCTTCTGCCTCGCCAAATGCCCCTATTGCGACTTCAACAGCCACGTGCGCCATTCGCCGCCCGACCAGGCGCGCTTCATCGCGGCCTTTCGCCAGGAGATCGCTCATATGCGCGCCCTCACCGGGCCGCGCGAAGCGGGTACGGTGTTCTTCGGCGGCGGCACGCCCTCGCTCATGGCACCGAGCACCGTCGCGGCGATCCTGGAGGCGGTGAATGCCGCCTGGCCGCTCGCCGCCGATGCCGAAATCACGCTGGAGGCCAACCCCACCAGCGTCGAGGCGGAGCGGTTTCGCGGCTATCGCACGGCGGGGGTGAACCGTGTCTCGCTCGGCGTGCAGGCACTGGACGATGCCGAGCTGAAGGCGCTCGGGCGCATGCATTCGGTGGACGAAGCGCTGGCGGCGGTGGCGATCGCGCGCCATGCGTTCGAGCGGGTCTCGTTCGACCTCATCTATGCCCGCCCGCGCCAGAAGCCGGAAGATTGGGCGCGCGAGCTGGAGCGGGCCATCGCGGAAGGCTGCGAGCATCTCTCGCTCTACCAGCTCACCATCGAGCCGGGCACCATGTTCGAGAAGCTGTATTCCGCCGGCAAGCTACTGATCCCCGATGACGACCATGCCCGCGCGCTCTGGGATGTGACGCAGGAGATCACAGCGCAGGCCGGGCTTCCGGCCTATGAGATTTCCAACCACGCCCGGCCCGGTGCCGAGGCGCGGCATAATCTCGTCTATTGGCGCTATGGCACCTATGCCGGCATCGGCCCCGGCGCCCATGGGCGGCTTGCGGTGGACGGGGCGCGCCGCGCCACCTTCACGCAGAAGCTGCCGGAAAAATGGCTGGAGCAGGTGGAGGCGAACGGCCACGGCATCGTGTCGGACGAAACGCTGGCGCGCGCCGAACAGGCCGACGAACTCCTCCTCATGGGCCTGCGCCTCGCGGAGGGCGTCGACCTTGCCCGATATGCAAGGCTCGCCGGGCAGGCCATTCCCGAAAGTCGCATCGCGCCATTGGAAGCGGACGGCTTGGTGAAGCGCACCGGCGACCGCCTCGCCGCGACCCCAGCCGGCTTCCCGGTGCTGAACGCCATCATCGCGGCGCTGGCGGACTAAAGCGTTTTCAGCAAAAGTGGATTCCGGTTTTGCGGTAAGAAAACGCGTCAAATCAAAAAGCGTTTTCGAGCGAAGTGGACACCGGTTCGCGTGAAGAAAACGCGCCTACTCAAAGAGATAGAGCGCTATTTCGGGAAGAAGGCCTCGGGAATCTCGAAGTCGCCGATCAGCTTAATGCCGGCACGCTCGAAAAAATCCGAGCCGAGCACGCTCACCGGGTCGCCGTCGCAGGCAATGTCCGCGAGTGGCTTACCGTCCTTCTCGACCGCGACGCCCGCGAGCGCCAACGGGCCGCCCTTGGGATTCCATTTCCCGATGGCATTGAACACCGTGTAGCGGAACGGCCCCTTCTCGAGGCGAAACCAGGCGCCGCCGCCGCCGGCGAACATCAGCCGGCCGGCGGTAAAAGCCTGGGCGGGTGGAACTGCGGGATCGGGATAGGTGATCTCCACGCGTCCCGGCCGGCCATAGCGATACAGGACAAGGCCGCTGCCTGCATCAAGGTCCCCCGAGGCGCAGATCGACACCGTCCGCGCACCGGCCGGACAGGAAAAGATCACCGCCTCGTCCGGGCGGCATAGTGTGCCGGCGGGGGCGGCGGCTGCAGGCGCCAGGCCAGCGGGCATCAGCATCGCCGCGGCAAAGACCGCCAGACCCAAAGCCGCAATCGGCAGCGCACGGACCAAGGCGAAGGTCCCGATCCTCGCGCAGGCTAGGCGCCCGCCATGGGACGCTCGCGTCCGGCACCAAGGATCGCAAGCCAGTCCAGATGTCATGGGGACCCCCGTCGAATCAACGCCTCGATCATACCACCCGGGTGTCGCTGCTGGCAGGGGTGGACCGGACATCAACGCTCGCTGCGGGCGATCACATCCATCAGTTCGGCGACTTTCTTGCGCTGTTCGTCCGCGTCGCCGGAGCGGATCGCATGCTCGACGCAATGGGCGACATGATCGCGCAGCACTTCTTCTTCCGCCCGCCGCAGGGCCGCGCGAACGGCCGAGATCTGGGTGATGAGGTCGATGCAATAGCGATCCTCCTCCACCATGCGCGAAATGCCGCGCACCTGCCCTTCGATGCGGTTGAGACGTTTCAGGACGGAGGATTTTGCCGGATCGCGCATGCTTGCCATATACCCCTGGCGGGTATAAAGAACAAGATGCAGATACCCCCTGGGGGTTATTTCGCGCAGTCAATTCGCGTCTTTCTGAGCGAGCGCAAAGACCGCCGCGCGCGGAGACGCAATGAGGCGACCATGGCACACGATCCACACGCCCCTTCTCCCGCCTCCCCCACGGGGAGCGAACCGGCCGCAAGCTGCTGCGGCGGCCCAGCGTCGCTGAACATGCCGGAAAAGCCTGCGGCTGCAAGCTGTTGCGGCGCCGCTAAGGGCGCGACACCGGCCGAGGCGGGGCACGATCACACCAGCCACGATCATGCCGCCTGCGGCCATTCCCACATGGCCAAGGACCCGGTCTGCGGCATGGATGTGGACCCCCATACCGCCAAGCATCGTGCCGACCATAATGGTCAGCCCTTTTACTTCTGCTGCGCCGGCTGCAAGACCAAGTTCGAAGCCGATCCCGAGCGCTATCTTGCCGGCAAGGCAGCCCCTGCCGAGCCGGTGCCGGAGGGCACGGTCTTCACTTGCCCCATGCACCCGGAAATCCGCCAGGTCGGCCCCGGCACCTGCCCCATCTGCGGCATGGCGCTGGAACCGGATCTTGTGACGCTGGACGACGGCCCTAACGCCGAACTCGTTGATATGTCTCGCCGTTTCTGGATCGGCCTGGCACTGACTGTGCCGGTGTTCGTGCTGGAAATGGGCCAGCATCTGTTCGGCCTGCATCTTCTGCCGCAGCAGACCTCGAATTTCGTCCAGCTCGTCCTCGCCACTCCAGTGGTGCTATGGTGCGGCCTGCCGTTCTTCGAGCGCGGCGCGGCTTCGGTGCGGAGTGGGCACCTCAATATGTTCACGCTGATCGCCCTCGGCACCGGCGTGGCGTTCCTCTACAGCCTTGTCGGCACCTTTGCGCCCGGTCTGTTTCCCCAATCTTTCCAGACACATGACGGGGCGGTTCCGGTCTATTTCGAGGCCGCCGCCGTGATCACGGTCCTGGTGCTGCTCGGGCAAATGCTGGAATTGCGGGCGCGCGACCAGACCTCCGGCGCCATCAAGGCCCTGCTCGGCCTTGCCCCGAAAACCGCCCGCCGCCTCAATGCCGACGGCACGGAAGAGGATGTGCCGCTCGACAGCGTCCACCCCGGCGACCGCCTGCGGGTGCGGCCCGGCGAGAAGGTGCCGGTGGACGGCAAGGTAGACGAAGGCCGCAGCAGTCTGGATGAATCCCTGATTACGGGCGAATCTCTGCCGATTTCCAAGGAAGTTGGCGACACCGTCATCGCCGGCACGCTGAATGTCAGCGGCGGTATCGTGATGCGCGCCGAAAAGGTGGGCCGCGAGACCCTGCTCGCCCAGATCGTGCAGATGGTGGCGCAGGCCCAGCGCTCGCGCGCGCCGATCCAGCGGCTCGCCGATCAGGTCTCCGGCTGGTTCGTGCCGGCGGTCATCGCCGCCGCGCTCATCGCCTTCGGCGTGTGGATGCTGGTGGGTCCCGAGCCGCGCCTGACCTTCGCGCTGATGGCCGGGGTGTCGGTGCTGATCATCGCCTGCCCGTGCGCGCTCGGGCTCGCCACGCCCATGTCGATCATGGTCGGCGTCGGGCGGGGCGCCCAGGCGGGCATTCTCATCAAGAGCGCGGAAGCGCTCGAGCGGCTGGAGAAGGTCGACACGCTGGTGGCGGACAAGACCGGCACCCTCACCGAGGGCAAGCCCAAGCTCACCGCGGTGCGCGCCCTCGGCCGGTCGGAAGACGAGGTGCTGCGCCTCGCCGCGAGCCTGGAACGGCCGAGCGAGCACCCGCTCGCCGCCGCCATCGTCGCCGGAGCGCAGGCGCGCGGCCTCGCCTTGAGCGAACCGGCGGGCTTCGACAGTCCGGTGGGCAAGGGCGTGATCGGTACCGTGGAGGGCGAAACCGTGCTGGTGGGCCATGCCGCCTTCCTCGCCGAGCATGGCATCGCAAGCGACGCCCTTGCCGGGGAAGCCGAGGCCCTGCGCCGCGAGGGGGCGAGCGTGGTGCTCGTCGCCGCTGGCGGAGCCGCCATCGGCCTGATCGCGGTCGCCGATCCCATCAAGGCGAGCACGCCGGCGGCGCTCGCGGCGCTGAAGGCGGACGGCATCCGCGTCATCATGCTCACGGGCGACAATCGCGCCACCGCCCAGGCGGTCGCTGACCGGCTCGGCCTCACCGAGGTGGTCGCCGAGGTGCTGCCAAAGGACAAGGCGGCGCTGATCGCCCGCCTGCGCGCCGAGGGTCGGGTGGTCGCCATGGCCGGCGACGGGGTGAATGATGCGCCCGCGCTGGCCGCCGCCGATGTGGGCATCGCCATGGGCACCGGCACCGACGTCGCGATGGAGAGCGCCGGCATCACTTTGCTGAAGGGCGATCTCGCGGGCATCGCCCACGCCCGCTCCCTCTCGCGGGCGACCATGGCCAATATCCGCCGCAACCTGTTCTTCGCCTTCTTCTACAATGCGGCCGGCGTGCCAATCGCGGCCGGCGTGCTCTATCCCGTGCTCGGTCTGCTGCTCTCGCCCATGGTGGCTGCGGCGGCCATGGCGCTCTCCTCGGTCAGCGTCATCGGCAACGCCTTGCTGCTGCGCCGCTGGCGGCCGGGCTAGGACCGATAGACATGCGCGGGAGCGGGCGCGCCGGAAACAAAGTGCGCACCCTATTCCGCCCCTTTCGGTCGTCGTCCTTCGGTCGTCCCCTTTCTTTCGTCATGGCCGGGCGTGTCCCGGCCATCCACGGCGGGCAGCCCGTGCTGACCTTGAAAAGCCGGCGCCAGCGGGGCCGCGTGGATGCACGGGACAAGCCCGTGCATGACGATGCTCTGCTGCAATCGCGTCGGGCCAGCGGATGGCCATTGGCGCCACCATGCGGGACCACGCGCCCGTTCGCCCGCCGCCCCGGGCATTGAAGGCGCGTGCGTCCCGTTCCATTGTGCGCGCGCAAGGGGAAGGCGGCCGCATGGCGACGGCAGGGGCAGGGCACGACGAGGACGCGGAGCCGGCAGAGCCCGCGCCGAGCGTGGTGGAGCGGCTGCGCGCCGGCGGGCGGGGTGCCGGGCGGGTCCTGCATGCGGTCGGCAAGGCGGCGCTCGGCCTCGTGCTGCCGCCCACCTGCGTTGCGTGCGGCGCCATTGTCCATGAGGCGGAAGGGCTGTGCGGGGGATGCTGGCGCCGCCTCGCCTTCGTGGAGCGACCCTATTGCGAGCGGCTCGGCATTCCCTTCGCCTATGAGCAGCAGCAAAGCGACGGCGCGCCGCGCCTGTCCCTGGAAGCCGTCACCGACCCGCCGGCCTTCGACCGGGCGCGCGCGGCGGTGCTGTTCGGCCCGGTGTCGCGCGATCTCGTTCACGGCCTGAAATATGGCGACCGACTCGACATGGCGGCCCCGATGGCGCGCCTGATGACCCGCGCGGCGGGCGAATTGCTGCGCGAAGCGGACCTGATCGTGCCGGTGCCGCTGCATTCCTTGCGGCTGTGGCGGCGCCGCTTCAACCAAGCCGCCCTGCTCGCCCGCCGGATTTCCAAGGCGAGCGGGGTGCCGTGCCGCACCGACGTGCTCGCGCGCACGCGCGCCACCCCTTCGCAGGTATCCTTCAACCGCATGGAACGCCGCGCGAATGTTTCGGGCGCGTTTCGCGTGCCCGATTCGCTCCTGCACCACGTGGCCGGGCGGCGCATCGTGATTGTGGACGATGTCCTCACAACCGGGGCGACGTTGGATGCCTGCGCGAAGGCCCTGAGGTATGCGAAGGCCGTTCATATCGACGCCGTCACCTTCGCCAGGGTTGTCGAAGCCGACTGAAGAGCCTTATTATGCAACAATTCCGTGACGGCGGTTTGGCCCGTTGCGCAGAGGGCTGCATGAAAACCATCGAAATCTACACCAAGAGCTGGTGCCCCTATTGCCATGCCGCAAAGGAGTTGCTGCGCCGAAAAGGTTTGACGTTCACCGAAATTGACGTGACCACGGACCCCGCCGGACAAGAGGAAATGTCCCGGCGCGCCGGGGGGCGCACCAGCGTTCCGCAGATTTTCATCGGCGAGACCCATGTGGGCGGCTGCGACGATCTCTACGCCCTGGAAAGCGCCGGCGAACTCGACACGCTGATCACGGCCTGATCCGCACCGCGGGGGATCATTGCGCGGGGGGATCACTGCGCGGGCGGGTCACTGCGCGGGCTCCTGGCCGCTCCAGCGAACCCACGCGGCCTTTATCCCTCGCGCGCGGCAGGACGAGCCTCTACACTCTTCATCCCATATATCCCTGTTGCGCGCCGCGAGCCTAAGCCATGAGTGAGATCCAGAAGACCGAAACCCTGCGCGTGGGCCTGGTTCAGTTGCGCTCCGGGCGCGAGGTCGCCGCCAACATCCAGACCGCCAGCGCGCTGATCCGCGAGGCCGCCCAGGCCGGCGCGCAATATGTGCAGACGCCGGAAACCACCAATCTGATGGAGCTGGACCGCACGCTCCTGTTCGAAAAGCTGCGCGAGGAAGAGGCCGACCTTGCCCTCGCCGCGTTCCGCGATCTGGCGCGCGAGCTGAAGATCCACCTGCATGTGGGCTCGCTGGCGCTGAAAATCTCCGATCAGCGCGCCGTCAATCGCGGCTTCCTGATCGCCCCCGACGGGGACATCGCCGCCCGCTACGACAAGATCCACATGTTCGATGTCGACCTCGGCAATGGCGAGAGCTATCGCGAATCCAATTCCTACCGGCCCGGCGAGCGCGCCGTGACCGCCTCCGTCGCGGGGGTCAAGGTCGGCCTCACTATCTGCTACGACCTGCGCTTCCCCCCGCTCTACCGGGCGCTGGCGGAGAGCGGCGCCGATGTGCTGACCGTGCCGGCCGCCTTCACCCGGCCCACCGGGGAAGCCCATTGGCATGTGCTGCTGCGCGCCCGCGCCATCGAGAACGGCGCCTATGTGCTCGCCGCCGCCCAGGGCGGACGCCACGAGAACGGCCGCGAGACCTATGGCCATTCGCTGGTCGTGGACCCGTGGGGCCGCGTGATCGCCGAAGGCGGCACCGACCCCGGCGTGATCCTCGCCGAAATCGACCTGAAGGAGGTCGCCGCCGCGCGCCGGCGCATCCCCTCGCTGCAACACGGCCGCCGGTTCGAGGTGGCCGACAGCGGCCAAAGCGGGCATCTCCATCTGGTCGGGGCCGCGACGTGATCCGCTACACGCTGAGGTGCGAGCAGGGCCACGATTTCGAAAGCTGGTTCCCCTCCTCCCACAGCTACGAGGCGCAGCGCGGACGCGGGCTGATCGCCTGCCCGCACTGCGGCAGCGCGCGGGTGGAGAAGGCGATCATGGCGCCTTCCGTCGCCCGCACCGATCGCGGCGCCCCGCCGGCCGCACCCGAGGCCGCGCCCGCCCAGGAATCGGGCCAGGAAACGGGCCAGGAAACGGGCCAGGAAACCGCTCAGGCGGCCGCCCAGGGACCGGCCAATCCGGTGGCGCTGATGGGCGACCAGGAACGCGAGTTCCGCCGCCTGGTGCGCGAATTGCGCGACCATGTCACCAGCAAGGCCGATTATGTCGGCGAGGATTTCGCGGACCTCGCCCGCAAGATGCATGGCGGCGAGATCGCGCATCGCTCGATCTATGGCGAGGCCAGCGCCGACGAGGTGAAGGCGCTACGCGACGACGAGGTGGAGGTATTCCCCCTGCCCGTCCTGCCGGAAGACCGCAACTGAGGCGGGACGCGCCGCAGGCTCTCAGGCTCTCAGGCTCTCAGCCCATCGGCCCGGCGACGATGAAATAATTCACGTCCGTATCCGCCGAGAGCGCCCAGGTGCCGCGCAGCGGATCGAAGCTGAGGCCGGCCAGTTCGCGCATCTCGAAGCCGCCGGCGGCGAGGCTCGCCTCGAATTCGCCGGGGGTCACGAACTTGTCCCAGCGGTGCGTGCCGCGCGGCAGCCAGCGCAGCACATATTCCGCCCCGACGATGGCGAGCGCGAAGCTCTTGCCCGTGCGGTTCAGCGTCGAGCCGATGAACAGGCCGTTCGGCTGCACCATCTCCACCGCGCGGCGCACGAACAGGCCGACGTCCGCCACGTGCTCCACCACCTCCAGCGCCATCACCACGTCGAACCGCTCGCCCACATCCGCCAGTTCCTCGGCCGTGGTGGCGCGATAGTCGATGGCGAGGTCGGCGCGCGCGGCATGGGCGCTCGCGATCTCCACATTGCCGGCGGAGGGATCGATCCCCACCATGTCCGCCCCCATGCGTGCCATCGGCTCACAGATGAGCCCGCCGCCGCAGCCGATGTCGAGCACGCGCAAGCCCTTCAGCGGCCGCAGGCTGCGCGGGTCATGGCCGAAATGGCGCACCATCACGTCGCGCAGGAAGGCGAGGCGAACCGGATTGATGGCATGCAGCGGCGCCATCTTGCCCTTGGGATCCCACCATTCCTCGCCCAGCGCCTCGAAGCGGGCGACCTCGGCGGGATCGACGGTCAGGTTCGGCTGGGGGCTCACCTGCGGCATGGGAACTTCCTTTGGCTGCCGTGGAGGCTTACGCCAGTGCGGTGGCAGCGGCAAGGCATGACCCCCTCTCAAACCGCCGGGGGCCCATGCGCAAGCGGCGCCACCTAGGGGTTCGGAAACAGCTCGACGTGGGTTTCCCCGGTGCGCCCGACATAAAGCGCGCGGCGGCCGGAGAACGACACGAGATAGCCGGCGCACCCGGCCGCAACCGCCTTTTCGCAGAATCCCGTGTAGGTATAGCCGGGAACCTGCTGCTGGGCCTCGCCGATCGCGGCCTGGAGGCGCGCGGCGTCGAAGGCCGGGGCAATTGCGCCGGCGGCCCGATGCGCCGGCAGTTCGATGCTCTCCCCGTCAGGCAGATAATAGGTCGCGGTGGCGCGCCGGTAATCGACCGCATAGCTTTCGAAGCCGGCTTCCCCGAGCGCTCCCACGATCTGCGGAAAGCTCATGGTGTTGCGCTGGGCGGCGTCGAGACAGGTGCGCGCCGTGGTCTTCTGTCGATCGTCCATGAGTGTTTCTCCGTGTCGGGATCGAGGGCGGTCATTCGATCGGGGTTGCGGTCATTTGGCCGCGCTCGGCCAGGCCTTTCAGAAGCCGCAGCAGGCTCGCCCGTTCGTCCGGGGTGAGGGCATCGAAGAATTCGGCATCGTTGAGGTCGGCGAGCGCGGCGAGGGCGGGCACGAGCGCGGTGCCGCGCTCCGTCAGGGCGAGCGTCTGCGCGCGGCCGTCGTCCGGGCTCGCCGCGCGCACGATCAGCGCCTTTGCGATCAGCCGGTCGGCGAGCTTGGTGATTGCCCCCCGCGTCAGGCCCATGTCGTCGGCGATCCGGCTGGGCGGCATCGGCGCCTTGTCGTAGAGCGCGCGCATGAGGCTCCATTCGGCGACCGTCACTTCGGTGGCGGCGAGCTTTCCCGCAAAGGCGTGGGACACATGGTTCGACACCAGGCGCAGCCAGAAGCCGAGATGCGCCGTGAGGTCGGAGACGGGCGGGAGAGAGGTGGCGGGCGGAAGGGCGGGCGGAAGGGCGGGCGACTGAACGGGCGACATGGGGACCCTCTTTGATTGACTAGGAAACTATCTCCGGATGATTTCCTAGTCAATCAAATTATCGCGTGATCGCCTTATTCTGTGCCCGCCCCCCTCACCTACGCGCCGGCTTCGCTGGGATCAGGCATTTTCGCACGCCACGCCGCCCCCCACGCAGGAAGGGGGGCGAAGTGAAGCCAGACGGAAAGAGAGCCCGGACGAGGAAGACGCCAGCGCCGTTGGGCGGCTCAGCCGCGCACCATGCCCACGATGTCCTTGACGTCGCGGATCGTCTGGTCGGCGATCACCCGCGCGCGGGCCGCGCCGTCGATGAGAATGGCGTCAATGGCGCTGGTATCGGCCATCAGGCGCTGCATCTCCCCGGCGATGGGGCCGAGCTTGTCCACGGCCAGATCCACCAGCGCCGCCTTGAAGGCGGAGAATTGCCCGCCGCCATATTCATCCAGCACGCTTTGCTTGGTGCCATCGGAGAGCGCGGCATAGATGCCCACCAGATTGTCCGCCTCGGGACGCGCCTTGAGCCCGGCTTCCTCGGAGGGCAGCGGCTCGGGATCGGTCTTGGCCTTGCGTACCTTGCCGGCGATGGCCTCCTTGTCGTCGGTCAGATTGATGCGCGAGAAATCCGACGGGTCGGACTTGGACATCTTCTTGGAGCCGTCGCGCAGGCTCATGACGCGGGTGGCGGGGCCGGCGATCAGCGGCTCGGTGAGCGGGAAATAGCCCTCGCCATGGCCGTTGGCGGCGATGGAAGCGGCGAAATCCACGTTGAACTTCTGCGCGATGTCGCGCGTCAGCTCCAGATGCTGCTTCTGGTCCTCGCCCACCGGCACGTGGGTTGCCTTGTAGAGCAGGATGTCGGCGGCCATGAGGCTTGGATAGGCGAACAGGCCGAGCGACACGTTCTCGCGGTCCTTGCCGGCCTTTTCCTTGAACTGGGTCATGCGGTTGAGCCAGCCCATGCGGGCGACGCAATTGAAGATCCAGGCCAGTTCCGCATGACCCGACACCTGGCTCTGGTTGAACACGATATGGCGCGTGGGATCGATGCCGCAGGCGATGAAGGCGGCGGTGACCTCGCGCGTGTGGCGCTTCAGCTCTTCGGGATCCTGCCACACGGTGATGGCGTGCAGATCGACCACGCAATAGATGCAGTCATGGCTGTCCTGCAGGGCGACGAAGCGCTTGATGGCGCCGAGATAATTGCCGAGATGCAGGTTGCCGGTGGGCTGCACACCGGAAAAGACGCGTTCCGCGACCGCCGCCATGGCGACCTCCCGAAGACCGGCGTGCGCGAGGCACCGCCGTCAGACATGACAGCGCAGCGGCCGGACGGTCGCGCGCGAAGACGAAGCGCGCCTCATGCCACCCGCCGCCGCGCGGCGCAAGCGGCCCGGCGGGCAAGCGCCATGCCGCGCGGGGGAGGAACGCTCAGCGGGGCGGATTTGCCGCGTCGATGAAGGCGCCGATGGCGTCCTGCGTCGCCGCATCCCACAGCAGGGGCGCGTGCCCCTCGTCCGCCACGGTGTGGACGGTGAGGCCGGGATGGCGCGCCGCCATCTGCGCCACCGTATCGGCGCTCAGAATATCCGACAGGGCGCCGTGCACCACCATGACGGGAATATCCTTCATGGCCTCGAAGCCCGGCCACATATCCGGCAATTCGGCATTGGGGTCGAACGCCTTGAAGGCCACGGCCAGCGCCGGATCATAGGCGAGCGCCGGCGCGCCGAATTCGTCGCGATAGATCTGGCGGGCGAAGCGCTCCCACCCGGCATCGTCCAGGCCCGGGAACAGGAAGCCCTGGCTCGCCTTGAGACGCGCGACGGTGGAGGGCCAGTCGGTGAAGGTCGGCACGCCCACATAGCCGGAGATGCGGGCAAGGCCGGCCTTCTCGATCACCGGGCCGATGTCGTTCAGCACCGCCGCCGCCATCAGGTCCGGCCGCGCCTGGGAGAGCACCATCATCACCAGCCCGCCGCGCGAGGTGCCGATGAAGATCGCGCGGGGAATATCGAGGCTGGCGAGGGCGGCGATCGTGTCCGCCGCTTCCTGCGCCGGCGTATAGGTGGCCACCGGCCCGAAGGCCGAGCCGCCCCGGCCGCGGAAATCCAGCCCCACCACGCGCCGCCCGCGCGCCACGAGCGCCCCGGCCAAAGCTTCGAAATCGCGCGAATTGCGCGTCACGCCCGGCAGGCAGACCACCGGCAGATCATCACCCACCGTGCCCCAGTCGCGGCCGAACAAAGCGAGCCCGTCGGCCGTGGGATAAGCGAAGAAGCGGCAGGGAACGGCGGGAGCGGGGGCGGGCGCGGATTCAGCCATGGTCTGTTCCTTTGCGGGTCGCACAACCTAGGGTACTCGTAATGAAGATTGAAAGACCGTTCAGCCGGTGGCGCGCCGCAGCAGGCGCCGCACCAGCAGCGCGACCACGCCATAGCTGAGCATCCCCGCCCCCACCAGCACCACGAGCCGCCCCAAGGCGGCGAATGTGCCCGCGCCGGGATGCGGCCAGGCCTGCGCGAGGCCGCCAACCACCAGCGCCATCAGCACGCACCCCCCGGCAAGCCCGGCCACCACGCGGGCGAGCGCGCCATCCACATGCAGATGGCCGGCGCGCGCCAGCAAGGTGCCGATGGTCAAAGCGCTGAGGCTCGCCGAAACCGCAACCCCGCTCGCCGCGCCCGCCGGGCCGAAGGCGGCGCCGAGGCCGATGCAGGCGAGCACGCAGGCAAGCAGCGAAGCGAGGCCCACCCGCTCCACGGTCCGCGTCATGCCATGGGTCAAAGCGGTGGCGGAGAGCACCCGTTCCAGCCCCTGCGCCGGCAGGGAGAAGGCGAGCGCCGCCAGTAGCAGCGCCGTCAGGCGGGCATCTTCCGCATCGAAGCTCCCGCGCTGATAGAGCACGGCGACGATCGGCTCCGCCAGCACGGCGAGCCCGGTGCCCGCCGGCAAGGCGAGCGCGAGCGCGGCGAGGCTGGCGCCGCTGGCATGTCGCCCGCGCCCTGCCCCGCCCGCCGCCAGCAGCGGCACCAGCACCGCCCCCGCGCTCGCGCCCACGAGGCCGAGCGGCAGGTCCACGAGGCGCTGGGCATAATTCAGCGCCGCCACCGCGCCCGGCAAAGCGGAGACCGTCGCCGCCGCGATCAGCAGGCGAAATTGCGAGAGGCCGGCGAACAGCAAGGCGGGCGCGCAGGCGCGCAGCACGGAACGGGCGCCGCGCCAGTCCGCAGGACGTCCCGCCCCCGCCAGCACCCCCGGTGCGCCGTGGCTCGCGATCTTCATCAGCAGCAATTGGGCGATGCCGGCGGCAACCTGGGCGATGGCGACCAGCACCGCCGCCGTGCCCGTCGCCATGTCGGTCGCGAGCACGAGATAGAGGATCACGCAGAGCACCACGGCATTGGCTAGCCCTGGCGCCAGCGCCGGCAGAAACACCCGCTGGCCCGCATTCGCGATGCCGCCGAACACCGCCGCCCCCGCCGCCAAGGGCAGATAGAGCAGCGCGATGCGCCCGCAGGTGACCGCAAGGTCCGCCCGCTCGCCGCCGAGCGCGAAGCCCGGCGCCAGCACACCGATCAGCGCCGGCATGAACAAAGCGCCGAGCCCCGCCAGCACCAGCAGCAGCGCCACCAGGAGGATCAGCACCGCGCGCGAGAGCGCCCCGCCCGCCGCATCCCCGCCCCGCGCCCGCGCCGCCGCGAGACCGGGCAGGAAGGCCGCGTTGAACGCGCCTTCCGCGAGCAGCCGGCGCGCCAGCAGCGGCAAGGAGAGCGCGGCCATGAGCGCATCCGCCGCCGGCCCCGCGCCCAGCACGGCGGCCGTGCCGGCATCGCGGGCAAAGCCCATCACCCGCGAACCGAGGGTCGCGGCCGTGACGGTGGAGGTGCGGGCAAGCAGGGACATGACCCATCCAGAACAAGGGGCTGAACCGGCGAACACCCAGCCACGGCACACGCCGACGCGCACGCCGACGCGGCGCCCGGCCCGAACCGCCTCCTCATGCGCGATGTCACGGCGGAAGGAAAGCGCGCGGACAGGCTGCCCCCGACAGCCCTGCCCCGCACCCCTGCCCCCGCACCCCTGCCCGGAAGACCCGCCCGGCAAGTTCGCACCACACCCCGCGCCGCCCCGCCCGCCACCCGCGCGGCGTCGGGACAATGTCAGGGCGGCGTTGGGACGACAGTCATGGCTTGACGCCATTGCAGCAGAGCATTGTCATGCACGGGCTTGTCCCGTGCATCCACGGGGAACCGCTGGCATCGGCTGCTCAAGGCCCGCGCGGGCGGCCCGGCGTGGATCGCCCGGCCATGACGCGCAGAAGGCGACGACCTGTAAAAGAAAGGCAATCGCGCACCTGACGCCAAGCGCCTCGACGCGCCGCTGAATGTCGATCGGTCTTGGTGGATCAAGGCGTTTTGGTTCGACCCGCGAGCGACAGATGGGTTCCATCCCTCGCGGTCGCACCACTAGACCTGCGCCTGCTCCAGCATGGCGCGGATGCGCGCGGCGAGATGGGCGACCGCGAACGGCTTCGTCACCATGGTCATGCCCGGCTCCAGGAATCCGGCCGCGACGGCGGCATTCTCGGCATAGCCGGTCATGAACAGGACTTTCAGATCGCGCCGCCTCTCGCGCGCCGCGTCCACCATCTGCCGGCCGTTGAGGCGCGGCAGGCCGATGTCGGTGATCACAAGATCGATCCTCCGGTCGGACATCAGCAGGTCGAGGCCGGCCTGGCCGTCCTCCGCCGCGATGGCGGCATATCCGAGTTCGCGCAGCACCTCCAGGATGAGACCGCGCACCACGCGATCATCCTCCACCACCAGCACCACGGCGCCCAGGCCGCCGCTTTCGCGCGCCTCCGGGCCGGGCGCGCCGGAGGGGTCGGAACCGCCATCGCGATACCGCGGCAGATAGAGCTTCACGCAGGTCCCGGCCCCGACCTCGCTATAAATGTGGCACTGCCCTTCCGATTGACGCGCGAAACCATAGATCATGGACAGGCCGAGCCCGGTGCCCTGGCCGATGGGCTTGGTGGTGAAGAAGGGATCGAAGGCGCGCGCGATCACGTCCGGCGCCATGCCGGTGCCGGTGTCGCTCACGGCGAGGCAGACATATTGGCCCGCCGTCACCCCCGGCACGCGGGCGGCATAGCTGTCGTCCAGATCAGCGTTGCAGGTCTCGATGGTCAGCCGGCCGCCATCGGGCATGGCGTCGCGCGCGTTGATCACGAGGTTGAGGATGGCGTTTTCCAGCTGGTTGGCGTCGCACAAGGTCAGCCAGAGGCCATCGGCGAGCCCCAGTTCCAGATGGATGCTCTCGCCCATGGTGCGGCGCAGCAAATCTTCCATGGAGAGGACCAGCGGATTGATCTTCAGCGGCTTGGGGTCGAGCGGCTGGCGGCGGGAGAAGGCAAGCAGGCGGTGGGTGAGCGCGGCGGCGCGGTTGGCCGAACTCATGGCATTGTCCACGAAGCGCTCCAGCTCGGCGGTGCGGCCCTGCGCGACGCGGCGCCGGAGAATATCGAGCGAGCCCGTGATGCCCTGGAGCAGATTGTTGAAATCATGGGCGATGCCGCCGGTCAGCTGGCCCACCGCTTCCATCTTCTGCGACTGGCGCAATTGCTCCTCGGTCAGGCGCTGGTCGGTCATGTCGCGCCCGACGATATAGAGGCGCCCGGTGTCTGCGGCCAGCGTCCAGGCCAGCACACGATAGGTGCCGTCGCTGCGCCGGCAGCGGTTCTCGAAGCGCGGAATGGCCGGCGCCTCGCGCGAGCGGGCAAGCGCCGCCCGGGTCGCCGCCACATCCTCGGGATGCACCAGATCGAGGAAGCCGTGGGCCAGGAGATCGCATTCGCTCCAGCCGAGCAGATCGCTCCACGCGCCGTTCACCGCCTCCAGGACGCCATCCTCGCGGCACACGCCCATGAGATCGCCGCTGAGCCGCCACAGCCGGTCGCGCTCGCGGGTCCGCTCGGCCACCTGCATTTCCAGCGATTCATTGAGCTTGCGCAGCTCCACCTCGCGCTCGCGCAACGCATCTTCCGCCCGCCGCTGCTCGGTGATGTCCTGCCCCTGCACGAAGATGCCGCCCACCGAGCCATCCGCATCGACCACCGGCTGGTAGATGAAGTCGAGAACATGCTCTTCCAGCGGCAGGCCGGGCGCCCTGCGCAGCATCACCGAGAGGCCGTGGGCGACGAAGGCTTCCCCGGTGCGATAAGCCCGGTCCAGCGCGTCCAGGACCGGTTGCCCGGCCAGTTCGGGAAACGCCTCCCGCACCGTCAGCCCCACCAGGGGCCGGTCGCCGACGAGGCGCAGATAGGCGGCATTCGCCAGCTCGACCAGATGGTCGGGTCCGCGCAGCACGGCGGTGAAGGCCGGTGCCTGCTCGAACAGGGTCTGCAAGCGCTGGCGCTCGCGATCCAGCTTGGTATTGGCCTCCTGCACCGCCTCGGCGCGGTCGAACACCTCCCCTTCGATCAGCAGCGCCGGGCTCGACGCGGTGGCGCCGAGGCTGACCCGCAGATTGTGCAGCTCGGTCACGTCCACCGTGTGCTGCACCACGTGGCGGACGCTGCCGTCGGGCCCGAACAGGGGGGTGTGGGTGGCGCTCCAATAGCGCATCTCCATCACGCCGTCGGGCCGCTGGATCGGATAGGGGATGAACGGCAGGTCTTCGCGCGCCCGATTGCGGATCACCCGTTCGAGCGAGGCCCGCAGCATCTGGTTGGACGCGGACGCGGGGTCACTCGGAAACGCCTCGAACATGGACAGGCCGAGAATGTCTTCCCGCCGCCGCATGGTGACGCGCAGATAGGCCTCGTTCATGCCGACGATGATGAATTCGGGCGTGAGGATCACATAGGGATTGGGCACGGCGTTGAAGAGCGCCGCGAGGTCGGTTCCCTGCACCCCCGCGTTGGTAAACACCCGCACCTCCTTATCCGGCGGCGCGCCCGCGTCCGCACCCATACACCGGGAGGCCAGTTATCGCCCGCATCGCGTCCCGCCTCAACCGGCCCGCCGTCTTTCGCAATCCGGCTG
The DNA here is from genome assembly GCF_043195105.2 of Roseixanthobacter finlandensis. NCBI lineage: Bacteria > Pseudomonadati > Pseudomonadota > Alphaproteobacteria > Hyphomicrobiales > Xanthobacteraceae > Roseixanthobacter > Roseixanthobacter finlandensis. The sequence continues at coordinate 4,121,435 of NZ_CM195536.1, forward strand.
GCGATCGCCCCCGCCGGCGCCTTGCGAACGGCGCGCAAGCGCCGCGCGAACCGCCGCGCACGGACAACAACAACCGGGGGCGCCGGGAGATCCATGGATCCGCGCCCGCCGCGGCACCCGCGATACTAAGCACAGCCGCCGACGACGATCCCGCAAGACAGGGCCGGCCGTTCCATCGTCGCGCTTGTGGGGCGGGCCCTGCTTGGTGTCTGATCTTATTTTGCGGTGCGGCAGGCGCGCGGCGCCGGGCCGTGGGAGGCCGGACGATGAAGGTGGTGATTCTAGGGTCGGGCGTCATCGGCGTAACCCTCGCCTATTATCTGGCGGCCGCCGGCCATGAGGTGGAAGTGGTGGACCGCCAGTCCGGCCCCGCGCTGGAGACCAGCTTCGCCAATGCCGGGGAGGTCTCGCCGGGCTATTCCGCGCCCTGGGCCGGGCCGGGCCTGCCGCTGAAGGCCATCAAATGGCTGCTGATGAAGCATCGCCCGCTGGTGATCCGCCCGCGCCTCGACCCGGCCATGCTCGCCTTCGGCCTGCGGCTGCTGACCAATTGCACCCACGCCCGCTATGAGATCAACAAGGGGCGCATGCTGCGCCTTGCCGAGTACAGCCGCGATTGCCTGATCGCCCTGCGCCAGCAGACCGGCATCGCCTATGACGCGCGCATGCAGGGCACGCTTCAGATGTTCCGCACCCAGGCGCAGCTCGACCATGCGGGCGAGGACATGGCGATCCTCGATCGCTTCGGCGTGCCTTATGAGCTGCTCGATCGCGCCGGCTGCATCGCCGCCGAGCCGGCGCTGGGGCGGGTCGCGGAAAAGATCGCCGGCGGCCTGCGCCTGCCGGGCGACGAGACCGGCGACTGCTATAAATTCACCAACGCCCTCGCCGCCCTCGCCGAACAGAAGGGCGCGGTGTTCACCCACGGCCGGGCGGTGCGCGCCATCGAGCATGACGGAGCCAACATCACCGGCGTGCAGACCCAGTCCGGCACCATCCGCGGGGATGTCTATGTGGTGGCGCTCGGCAGCTATTCGCCCAAGGCGGTGCGGCCGCTCGGCATCCGCCTGCCGGTCTATCCGGTGAAAGGCTATTCGCTCACCGTGCCCATCACGGACGCCGGCGGCGCGCCGGAATCCACCGTCATGGACGAGACCTACAAGGTGGCCGTGACCCGGCTCGGCGACCGCATCCGCATCGGCGGCACGGCGGAACTGGCGGGCTTCGACCTGTCGTTGCGCCATGCACGCCGCGAAACGCTGGAGCATGTGGTCAGCGATTTGTTCCCGGACGGCGGCAATCCCAAGGCCGGCACCTTCTGGAGCGGCCTGCGCCCGATGACGCCGGACGGCCCGCCGATCCTCGGCCCGGCGAAATATCCCAACCTCTTCCTCGGCACCGGGCACGGCACGCTGGGCTGGACCATGGCGGCCGGCACCGGGCGCCTGCTCGCCGACCTCATCACCCGCCGCACGCCGGACATCGACACCGAGGGATTGACGCTCGCCCGCTACGGGTGAACGTCAATTCCCTTTGACGCGGCACGCGCTCAGCCGATGGAACGCGTCACGCCGCGGCTGGCATAGCGCTCGGCCCATTTGGCGAGCCGCACGAACGGCAGGCCGATGAGCAGATAGATCGCCGCCACCAGCAGACCGGTGCCGAAATAATCATAGTATGTGGTGGAGATGAGTTCGTAGGTCTTGGTCAGTTCCACCAGGGAGATCACCGACACCAAGGACGAATCCTTGATGAGCGAGATGAAGTCGTTGGTGGTGGGCGGCAGCACGATGCGCGCCGCCTGGGGGATGATGACGTTCCGCAGCGCCTGACGCTCGGTCATGTTGAGCGCGATCGCCGCTTCCATCTGGTTGCGCGGAATGGCCAGCAGGCCGGCGCGATAATTCTCGGCCTCATAGGCCGCATAGTTCAGGCCGAGCGCGATCACGCCGGCGACGAATGGTTCGAGCTGCAACCCCACCTTCGGCAGGCCGTAATAGATGAACAAGACCTGGATCAGCAACGGGGTGCCGCGCACCACCTCAATATAGACCTGGGCGAGCCGGTCGAGCACCACGCCGCCATAGACCCGGCACAGCGCCAGGCCCGCCCCGAGGCCGACCGCGATGACCATGGCGAGGATGGAGATTTCCAGCGTCATCACCGCCGCCCAGCCGAGCTGGGGCAGGAAGCGCATGTAGCGCTCAAGCTGCATCTTCCAGCCCTGCGGCTGCGTGGCCTGGACGAAATGATCATAGGCCAGCGGCTGCGCCTGGATCGGACGCTGGTCGCCCGTGAGCTGCGCCATCAGCGGGGTCCAGATCGCCCACCGATCGAGGATGGTGCGCATGGAGCCGTCGTGCATCATCTGCGACAGGCCTGTGTTGATCTCGGCCAGCAGCTCGGGATGCGCGCCCTTCTTCAGCGCGATGCCATATTCGATGCGGCCGATGGGCTGGCCGGTGAACTGAAGCTCGCGGTCGGGCTGGGCGTAATAGACCGCGATCGGAAAATCCATCACGGTCGCGTCGATCCGCTTCAGCTTGAGATCGGAATAGGCGTCGATCTCCTGGTCATAGGTGCGCAAATCGATGCCGCCGGCATTGCGCAGCACATATTCCATCTGGCTGGACTTGAGCGTGCCGACCTTCTTGCCCTTCAAGCCTTCCAGATTGTCGATCGGCGCATCGCCGCGGCGGATCACGATCTGGCCGAACGTGGTGTAGTAAGGCGCCGAGAAATCCGCCACCGCCTGGTGATCGGGGGTGATTTCCAGGCCGTTGATCACCGCCTCGTAGAGCCCGGCATCGAGGCCGGGGATGAGGTTGCTCCAGTCGTTCTGCACGAACACCGGCTTGCGGCCGATCTTGGCCGCCAGCTCCTTCATGATGTCGACTTCGAAGCCCACCGTGATGTTGGGATCGGCCGGATCCTGGAAGGTGTAAGGCGCGCCGCTGGTGCTGTCGCCGCCATAGGTGAGCTTGCGCTCGGCGGCCGGTGCCGGAGAGGCCGGGGCGGTCTGCGCCGATGCGGCGGAAACCGCCGCCGCCGACAGCGAGACGGCAAGGAGCAAGGACGAGAGGGCGAGGCGGGCAAGACGCATGGCGATCCCCGAAGCGGGAGAGAAGGGCAAAGGGTCGTGCGGGGCCATCAGACGAAACGGTGCAGGAACTGGCGCGTGCGCGGATCCTTGGGATTGTCGAAGATCTCATCTTCGTCCGAGATCTCGATAATCTCGCCCTTGTCCATGAAGATGATGTAATCGGAAGCATCGCGCGCGAAGCGCATCTCATGGGTGACGATGATCTGCGTCATGCCCTCGTTGTCGAGCTCCTTCATCACGTCCAGCACCTCGTCGACGAGGCCGGGATCGAGCGCGGAGGTGGGCTCGTCGTACAGCATGATCTTGGGCGACATGGCGAGCGCGCGGGCGATGGCGCCGCGCTGCTGCTGGCCGCCCGAGAGATTGACGGGATAGCGGTCCATCTGCTCGAACAGGCCGACCTTCTTCAAAAGGCGCTCGGCATTGGCGGCGGCCTCGTCGCGGCTCGTGCCCTTCACCACCATGGGCGCCATCATGACGTTCTGATGCAGCGTCTTGTGGGGGAACAGGTTAAAGCTCTGGAATACCATGCCGACATTCTTGCGCAGCCGGTGCGCCACCTCGTTGACCGGCGCGTTCGAGCCGGCCTTGCGCTCCATGCGCACGCCGCACGCTTCGATGACGCCGGAATCCATGGATTCCAGCCCGTTCAGGCAGCGCAGCAAGGTGGACTTGCCGCAACCCGAGGGCCCGATCATCGAGACCAGGTCGCCCTCCTCGATCTGAAAGCTGACACCTTTGAGAATGGTGTGTGCGCCGAAGGACTTGCGCACGTCTTCCACGCGAAGGATCGGATCCATGTGTGTTCAGCCCCCCTGCGGCCCGCAGACCGCCAGCTTCACACGCTCCCTATCGATGGGCCATGACGTTGGGGTGACACTTCACGGCGCTCTGGCTGCGCCGGGTCAACGTGGCCCGGAAAAATAGATACTTATCCTTCCAAAACATCTTTCAGTTGCAAAATATACAAACACCAACTAATGCCATATTAATGTAATAAATTACCATTTTCGGTACATATACATATTCAGAGCGTGCATTTATACGTACGGATGGAAACGCATCCCACCCGGCGGCACGCTGCCCCGTTGCGAACGCATGTCTCTCTTTCGATTGCCCGCAGATTTTGGGGCGCGCTCCGAGCCCTGTTGGTCTCGACGATTCCCCGTTCTTCGACGGTGCTATCGTTCGCGGGCCGGAGATCTATGAGCGGCCGACTATTTTCTTCAGGCGGCGGCCGGACACGGATCTGGATAGCGCGTGTTCCGGATGACGCCGAAGAGACCTCATCCGGATTTTTAATCCTTAGAGCGCGATCCGCCCATATGGAACCATTTGGTGGTTCCATGTGGGCGGATCGCACTCTCACTTATTGAATAGAGGCGGATTCAATGTGGGCCGATCCGGCTCTAAAATGGCCGAGACAGGTCAGAGCTTCAGCTTCGCCAAGTCGTAGCACATCTTCAGGTGCATCTCGATGATCGGCAACGTCTTCTGCGCGAACGCCTTCAGCGTCGGGTTGTCGCCGCCCTTGGCATAGCCGGCGAACAGGCCCACGGCATCCTGATGGCCCTTGGTCTGCACAGCGATGTAATCGGCATCGAAGGTGGCGCCCTCTTCGCTCTTCAGGCGGGCCAGGATCTTGTCGAACTCATCCCCGAGGCCGGCCGGCAGGGTAAGCCCCGTATTCGCCTTGCCGAACGCGGCGCCGAAATTCTTGCCGATCTTAGTATGATCCTTCACCATTTTCTTGGCGAAGGCGAGTACTTTCTTGTTCTTGCTCTTTTCCAACGCAACCTGACTGGTGACGATCTCGAACTGGTTGGCCCGGGCCGCCGTATCCACGAATACGGGAGTGGCCGGCACGGTCGCGGTCTTGGCGATCTCGGGGGGCGACGGGCCGGCGGCGGTGGCCGCGGGCATATTCATGGTCTGCGCCGAAGCGGCGGGCACACCCGCGAGCAGTGCCACGGCAACGAGAATGTTGGACAATTTCGACATCTGGCGCTTCTCCCAAGGTACGGCCGCGCAGCACGCTGACGGCGCTCGCCAACGGCCGTATGACAGCCTAACTCTTTTTCATAGAAGCGCTATTCCCATCCACAGGGCGGGCCCGGGCGTCTCCGACGCCCGCCCGACATGACCCCCGCCGCAAGTCGGGGCCGCGCGGTCGGACACCGGTCGTCCAGAGCCATGCGGGGTGCCGTATAACGCCTGAAAATACTGGAGATCCGAGCTGTTTGCGACGAAGCCATGACCTTCATCGAAGCGAAATATCGCCTCGCACCCACCGCTGCGGCGCTACTTTAACGCCACCTGAATTTTAAAAACTTTACGGAAACACACCAATTTCTCTGATTCCATGCTTGACACAGGTACCTCCACATAGGAAAGAAAGGTTGAATGTCGGCTGGTGTAGACTCATGATTAAATTCATTTTTATGCTCCAGAGCACGCGACGCAGGTCGCGTGGTTCAATTTAGTCAGCGAACATCCCCCCTGATAAAAAGAGTCATTCGCGGCAAAGCTTGGTCTTTTGCTGGCGATATTTATTTGCGGAGATTCCCATGCGCCGGATTCTGGCTTCGATTTCGCTTGTTTTGCTTTCATCGACAGCCTTCGCGCAAAAGGCGGCCCCGCAATACACCTCGCTCTGGAGCCTTGGCGACAGCCTGTCCGACGTTGGGCGCACCTATGACCGCACGTCCTATCTGAGCACCGTCGGGAGTGTGATCGGCGGTGTGTTCACCGGTGGCGGCCTGTCGGTCGACATCACCCAGCCCAAGGGCCCACTTTACTATAAAGGCCACTTCTCCAACGGCCAGGTGTGGGTTGAATACCTCTCTAAGTTGAACAACCTGCCCTATAATGCCGATCGCAACCTCGCCTGGGGCGGCGCGGTCACCGGTACGCCCTATAGCAACGCCCTCGCGGCTGTGGTGCAGCACCTGGAGCAGCAGGTCGGCCAGTTCGACGACAAGATCACCGGCATCAAGCGCGCCTGGTATGATCCGCGCAGCAATGTGCCGGCCGAGCCGGCATCAAGCTATGGCAACAAGCCGCTGATCACCTTCTGGATCGGCGGCAATAATTTCCGCCAGCAGATCGAAGACACAAATTGGTACACGTTCATTTCCAACCGCACCGCATATTACAGCACACTGGGAACGCAGAAGGAAATCCTACTCAAGAACATTCCCGACGATCTGCGGACGATCAATGCCACGATCAACAACCGCAAGGACATCGCCCAGCTGGGCGCCACCTATTATGTGCCGACCATCGCCGACGTCAGCACCACGCCGAAATTCATCGGCCTCTCGGATGCCGACCGCCTGCCGCTGAGCGCCACCATCAAGGATACCAACCGCGAGCTGAAGGCGCGCCTCTACAACCTGGGCGATGAATTCACGCAGGCCAATGCGCAAACCCGTCTGGTGGTGATCGACAGCGCCGCCTTGCTTGCCGAGGTGCAGCGCAATCCCACCGCATTCGGCTTCAAGAACGCCAGGGACAATTGCGTCGATTCCGAAACCGGCAAGTACACCAACGGCTGCTCGGCGGCCAATGTGGGCGACTATCTGTTCTGGGATCAGTTCCATCCCACGACCAAGGCCCATGAGATGATCGCCCAATATGCCCAGACCACCGACTATCTGGAATATGGCGCGGCGGTCACGCTCACCCAGCCTTATGTCGCCAATATCGAGATCCGCAACCGCGACTTCAACGGCACGATCGCGGGCACCGGATCGATGATCAAGCAGGGCGAGAAGACGCTGACCCTCGCGGGCGCCAACAGCTACAAGGGCGGCACGCGGGTCGACAACGGCCTGGTGCGCGTCTCCTCCGACCGCAATCTCGGCGATGCCTCCGGCGTTTTGACTCTCCAGGGCGGCGGCGTTAGCGCCAGCCAGTCCTTCACCATGCTGCGCGAGGTGCGGGTGAACGCCTCGGTCTCCTATGGCGAAATCGGCGGCACAACGTTCGGCGGCACGTTCAATGTCGATCCCGGCGCGGTGCTGACCTTGCAGGGTTCCGCGCTCTCGGGCACCGGCTCGATCCGCAAGAACGGCGCCGGCACGCTGGATATCCGCACCAGCGTCACCAGTTCACGCGACCTCACCCAGGTCGATGCCGGCCTGCTGAAGATTAACACCACCGGCGAATATCGCACCAAGGTGCTCAATATCGGCGCCCAGGGATCGGTCGGCGGCAGCGGCATCATCGTCGGCACGGTCAATAATGCCGGCCGCCTGTTGCCGGGCAATTCGATCGGCACGCTCACCATCCAGGGCGATCTGATCCAGCAGGACAGCGGCTCCTACCAGCTGGAAGTGGACACCAACCGCACCGACAATCTGATCGTGACCGGCACCATGACGCTCGACGGCGACGTGAGCGTCGTCACCGACGCGACCGACAAGCTGACCAACCAGACCTTCACCGTCGCCCGCTCCACCGGAACGATGGTCGGCCAATATGACGAGGTGGTCGATCTCTCGCCCTTCCTCTCGGAAACCCTGAGCTATTCCGCCAATTCGGTCAGCGTGACCTTCGCGCGCAATTTTGCGGCTCCGGCCGTGACGGCGAACCAGCGGGCGGTGGCCGCCCATCTGAACGCGTCCTACCAGACCGGCGCCCAGGGCGACCTCGACAATGTGTTCTACGGCCTCGACACCACCGGGACCAATGCGGTCGGCGCCGCGGCGCTGGACCAGCTCTCCGGCCAGTCGATCGGCAATCTGCTCACCGCGGATGCGGTGCAGCGCGGCCAGTTCACCCGCGCCCTGGAAGATCGCATTTCCGCCCGGCGCTCCGGCCGTGGGGTGGGCGATCTTGGCGCCAACGCCTCCATGCTCTCGCTCGGGGCGGATAGCGCGGGCCTCGGCGGCGCGCTTCAGGATGCCTCGGCGGCGGTCGCCCAGTCCGGCCCCGGACAAAAGGGTGTCGGCGACGGGGCGGTGTCCGCCTGGGCGCGCGTGCTCGGCGGCCCCACCAGCGTCGGCGGCGCGGGCGCCTTCGATATGACCGGCGTCGGCGTGCTGCTCGGCGTGGACAAGGTGCTCGGCAACGGGCTGGTCGGCATCTCGCTCGGCTACGGCAATTTCGACAATAACGGCGACACTGGCGGCGACAGCAGCGCGGACAGCTATCAGGTCTCGCTCTATGGCTCGCTGCAATCGGGCAATTGGTTCCTCGACGGCACGCTCGGCTATGCCTATTCGGACTATGCCACCAACCGCGCGCTGACCTTCGGCACCCTGACGCGGGTGGCGACGGCTTCGCCCAACGGCAATGACGTGACCTTCTCGCTCAAGTCGGGCGGCGTGTTCGCGCTCGGCGCCCTCACCGCCGAGCCGAGCCTCGGCTTCGACTGGTACCACCTCTCGCGCAGCGCCTTCACCGAAGGCTATGCGGGCTCCGCCGGCCTTGGCGTGGACTCCGCGACTTTGGATCTGGTGATGCCCTCGGTGGGCGTGCGCCTCGCCACCACCTACGGGTTCGGCGCCATCAGCCTCAGCCCGGAACTGAGCGCCCGGTATTACTACAATTTCGGCGATACGAACGTGGGCACCACCGCCGGCCTGATCGGCGCGCCGGCCCTGCCCTTCACGGTGGAGACCACCGGCGTCGGGCGGAACATCGGCGTGCTGGCGGCCGGCCTCTCGGCCCAGCAGGGCGAGCATCTGCGGGTGTTCGGCCAGTATGAACTCTCGCTGAGTGACGATGTGACGGCGCAATCCTTCTCCGCCGGCCTCAAATACACCTGGTGAGCGAGGGGCGCCGGCACAAAGCCGGCCGCTTCATCCGCTACGAGATGACCAAGCCGGGGGGCATCACCCCCGGCTTTTTCGTTTCCGCAATGCGGTCAGGAGGGCATGGTTTCCAGGGGAAACGGCGTCCGCTCCCAGATCTTGCCGAGCTTGAGTTTTTCCACGCTATAGGCCTCCCATTCGTGCAGCAGGCCGGCGAGGGTGAGACGATCCTCGTGGGGCAGCTTGTTGCCGAGGGCGAGCAGCTTCTCGTCCAGGCCGAGGCGCTTCAGGTGCGGAAGCCACACATAAGAAGCAAATTCGGACGTGGCAATCAGGTCGCGCGCCGCGTCGAGATTGCCTTCCGCGATCCGGCACAGAGCATAGCCCGACGCGGCACGATTCAGCCCATGCGACACACCCTCCCGCCAACTTCTGGTATACTCGAAATCACTTCCAATATTTCTTAACCTAGGCAGCGCTTCTTGTTCAATTTTTGCGCATACATCATCTGCGATATTTTTATTACTCATCAACCACAACCCCTTGCGGGGCGGGTATATATCACCACCCATTAAAAGATTAAAATCATCATGCCTGTTAAATAAAATCATAATAGATAAAACAATCTCGAAACAATCTGCATCGCTCGTTCTGTTAAATACGACGCCACGTAAAACGTGATGAACTGGCTTTATGATAAGTACGCGACCGATCAAAGATAGATCAGGATTTCTATCAATTATAGGAGCGACGATTTTTTTAATTTCCCGTGCGGTCGTCATAATTTCGGCCTTACTTCTGTGATCAGAATGTTGACCGCGTTTGGAAAATGTTGATGTACCGCGTTCGCAATTTCGGTCGACCGCGCCGCTGATAAACCGGAGCGCCCTGTTTTGATATCATAGACGCAGACCGTTTCATCATTAACATTTTCGAGTATGTCGACGCGAATGGAACCTTCTTTGCCGTAGTTATTGCGGCTGCTGGCAAAACCAGAGGGGCGCGTACCCGCCTCATCCACCGTTTTCAGAAGCGAAAACTCCGAAATGAAATTCGGGTCTTTTAAAGACCTTATCTTTCGATTTATCTCGGAATGCACCGCAGTCCCATAGGTCGCGGCGCTTGGATAGTCGGATTTATTTAGCTTGCGGGCCGCATCGTCCGCAGTGTCCAACACCTCACCGTACCGGCGGCACGCCTTTTCGACATCCTCCTTGGTCAAAGCTCCGACATAAGACGGCGTCATCCGCGGAGATTGGCCCGGCGCATATTCCCGTGCCGTGAAGGCAATAACCGGCTGCGCGCCGGAGCCAAGGGGTCCAAAGGCCCCTGCGGCATAGGCTCCGTACAGCGTGAGAGCGAGTTCTATCGTCGCGATCGCAGCAGGTGCGGCGACGAGCGGGAGGAAGGCGGGCTGGATGATCGCCTGCGGCTGTGGCCCCGCTTCGGCCCAGACGGTCTGGCTGAGAAGCCGGCCCTCGCCGTCGTAAATCTCTTGCGTATTGCCGCGGTTGCGAAACGTGGCGACGGCCCCGTCCGCCAGTTCGACGCGGTGGATGCTGTCCCATTCCGGGCTGTCGCCGGGTGCCGCGTAGAGCGACACGATGCGGCTGCCATCCGCATTGGCCACCCCCTGCTCGGCCAAGCTGCCGTCCGCGCGGTAAATGCTGCGGGTCGCGCTTTCCTGCGCGTCGCTGTGGCTGACGCGCGTGACGGTGCGCGGCACGGAGACAAGACCGCCCGACCCGCCCCCGTCGGTCCATCTCCCGCCGCCGGTATTGCCCACGGGCACCCGAGGCTGGGCGAAATTGAAACCCGCCTTGCGGGCGAGGCCGTAGCGCAGCAATTGAACTTCGAACTTCAACGCCGCCAAGGCGCTGGCGATCTGCGCCAGCTCCAGATGATCGTCTTCGATGGACCGCACGTCCCCCTCCCATGCGCAAATACTCGCGCATGGGATTAAAGGATCAAATTCCTATTGTCAATTTATTCCTATTTATCCGAACCCATCACGCGGGCGCTCCGGCCCCGTGCCCGGCCCCCGCCTGTGGTTCGCCATGCGTCGCCTCCGGCTCCAGCACCTTCACCCGGAAGAAGGCGGCATAAAGCGCCGGCACCACCAGCAAGGTCAAAGCGGTGGCCACCAGAAGCCCGCCCATGATGGTGATGGCCATGGGCCCCCAGAAGGCGCTGCCGGCCAGCGGGATCATGCCCAGCACCGCCGCGAGCGCGGTCAGCACCACCGGGCGCGCGCGGCGCAAGGTGGCGTCCACCACCGCCTGCCCCGGCGCGTGGCCGGCCTTGATGTCGGTATCGATCTGGTCCACCAGGATCACCGTGTTGCGCATGATCATGCCGGCGAGCGCGATCAGCCCCAGCAGCGCCACGAAGCCGAACGGCTTGTTGGCGACCAGCAGCGCCCAGGTGGCGCCGATCACGCCCAAGGGCGCGGTGCAGAGCACCAGCGCGAGGCGCGAAAAACTCTGGAGCTGGATCATCAGCAAGGTGAGCATGACCACCAGCATCATCGGGAAAACCGCCGCCAGGGACGCGTTGGCCTTGGCACTCTCCTCGATGGAGCCGCCGGTCTCGATGCGATATTCGGGCGGCAGGCCGGCCTTGATGGCGGCGAGCTTGGGCAGCAGGCGGGTGGTGACGTCGGGCGGCTGGATGCCGTCCTTCACGTCGGCCCGCACGGTCAGGACCAGGTCGCGGTCGCGCCGCCACAGGATCGGCTCCTCGGAGGCATAGACGATGCGCGCCACCTGGCCGAGCGGCACGGCGACCCCGTTGCGCGAGCTGACGGTCAGGCCGGCGAGGTCCTGAAGGTCCGCCCGCTCCTGCGGCACCGCGCGCGCCACCACGTCGATCAGCAGCGTGCCTTCGCGAAGCTGGGTCACGGTGTAGCCGGAGAGCAGCGTCTGCAAGGTCTCGGCCACGTCGCGCGGCGTGGTGCCGAGCGCGCGCGCCCGGTCCTGGTCCACCTGGAGCGTCACGGATTTCACCCGTTCGCCCCAATTGAGATGCGGATCAATCAGCGCGGCATCGCCCGCCATCACGACGCGCACCTGCTCGGCGATCTCGCGCACCTTCTGCGGGTCCGGCCCGATCACGCGGAAATTCACCGGGAAGCCCACCGGCGGGCCGAACACGAAGCGATCCACGCGCACCCGCGCCTCGCTGAGCGCGCCGTCGGCGATCTGCTTTTCCAGCCGCGCCTTGATGCGCTCGCGGGCTGCGATGTCCTTCGCGACGATCACCACCTCGGCGAAATTGGGATTGGGCAGAACCGGGTTCAGCCCGAGCCAGAAGCGCGGCGTGCCCTGCCCCACATAGGTCGTGGCGGTGGCGATGTCGGAATCGCCTTCCAGCATGGCCTCGGCCTTCTTCGCCGTCGCCTCGGTCACCTTGATGGAGGTGCCCTCCGGCAGGCGCATTTCCAGGAACAGCTCGGGCCGCGTGGAGGTGGGGAAGAATTGCTGCTGCACCAGCCCGAACCCGGCGATGGACACCGCGAACAGGGCAAACGTGGTGCCGATCACCGCGAACCGGTGGCGCAGGCAGAAATTCAGCAGCCCGCGCAACAGGCGATACAGCCGCCCGTCGTGCGCCTCGCCATGGGCGTGCACCTTGAAGGTCGGCAACAGCATGTAGCCGAGATAGGGCGTGAAGATCACCGCCACGAACCAGGAGGCGATCAGCGCGATGCCGACCACCCAGAATATGCCGCCGGCATATTCGCCGGAGCTGGATTTCGCGAATCCAACGGGCAAGAACCCCGCCGCCGTCACCAGCGTGCCGGTGAGCATGGGGAAGGCGGTGGAATGCCAGGCGAAGGTGGCCGCGCTCGCCCGGTCGAGCCCCTCTTCCATTTTCACCACCATCATCTCGATGGCGATGATCGCGTCATCCACCAGCAGGCCGAGCGCGATGATCAGCGCGCCGAGCGTGATGCGGTGCAGATCCATGCCCGAGGAGAACATGACCAGGAACACGATGGCGAGCACCAGCGGCACGGAGAGCGCCACCACGATGCCGGTGCGAAAGCCAAGCGAGAGGAAGGAGACCACCAGCACGATCACCAGCGCTTCGGCGAAGGTGTGGAGGAATTCGCCCACGGATTCGCCCACGATATGCGGCTGGTCGGCGACCTGCGTCACATCGATGCCCACCGGCAGTTCGCGGATCGCCTTGTCCATGGCGACCTTCAGATTTTCCCCGAGGGTCAGGATGTTGGCGCCGGCCGACATGGAAACGCCGATGCCCACGGCCGCGTCGCCATTCTGCCGCACCAGGAAGCTCGGCGGGTCCTCATAGCCGCGCCGCACGGTGGCGACATCGCCCAGGCGGAACACAGCATTGCCCGCCGCCACCGGCACCGCCGCGATGGCGTCGACCCCGGAGAAGGCGCCGGTGATGCGCAGGTTCACCCGGTCCGCATTGGTGTCGACGGCGCCGCCCGAGACCACCGCATTCTGCCGCGCCACGCTGTCGAAGATCTGCTGGGGCGTGATGCCGAGGGTGGCAAGGCGGGCGTGGCTGAATTCGATATAGATCCGCTCGGGCCGCACGCCCACCAGATCCACCTTTTCCACATTCTGCACCCGCAGCAGATCCTGGCGGATGATCTCGGCCTGCCGCTTCAGCTCGGCCGGGGCGACATTCTTGCCGCTGAGCATGTAGAGGGCGGAATAGACGTCGCCATATTCATCGTCGAAGAACGGGCCGATGACGCCGGACGGCAGGTTCGCCTTCACGTCGCCGACCTTCTTGCGCACCTGGTACCAAAGCTCCTTCACGTCCTTCGCCTGGGTGGAATCGGAAAGATAGATCTGGATGAAGCTGACCCCGGGGCGCGAATAGCTTTCCACCCGGTCGAGATGCGGCAGGGACTGGAGCTTCTTCTCGATCGGATCGGCGACCTGCTCCTCCATTTCGGTGGAGGTGGCGCCGGGCCACACGGCATTCACCACCATGACCTTGATGGTGAAGGAGGGATCTTCCGCTCGTCCGAGATTGAGATAGGCGAAGGTGCCGGCCGCGGCCAGCATGAGGATCGCGAACAAGGTGAGGGTGCGATGGGTGATCGCCCAGCGCGAGAGGTTGAAGCCGTCCATCGCCGCCCCCGTCACTTGGCCGCGACGGTGCGCACGAGGCGCCCCGGCTCGAGCGTCTGCGCGCCCATGGTGACCACTTCGTCGCCTTCGGACACGCCCTTCGACACCAGCGCCGCATCGGCCGCATAGCCGACGACCTCCACCGGCCGGGCGATCAGCGTCTTGGTCTTGGGATCGACCACATAGACATGCGGGCCGCTGCCGCGATCGAACACGGCGGAGAGCGGCAGGCGGGCCACGTCCTGCGAGCCCGCGGGCCGCAGCAGCACTGTGGCGGTCATGCCGAGGGCGACCGTATCGTCCACATTCTCCAGGGTGAAGCGGGCGGGATAGGTGCGGCTCGCGGTGTCGGGCTGGGGTGAGAGCTCGCGCAGGCGCGCCTTGATCTTGCGATCCGGCGCCGCCCACAGCGTCACCGTGGCATCGGCGCTGCGCGCATCCGCGAGCGCGGTTTCCGGCAGCGCGACAAGGGCTTCCTTTTCATCCAGCCGCGCGACGCGGGCGACCGTCTGCCCGGCCGTGACCACCTGGCCCGGCTCGGCGGCGGTGAAGGAGACGACCCCGTCGGCCGTCGACAGGAGATCGGAATAAGTGAGCTTGTTGCGCGCCAGATCGAGCGCGCGCTTGGCCCGCTCCAGGCGGCCCACCGCCTCTTCCTTGGCCACCGACTTGCGGTCAAGGTCGGCATTGGAGGCAAAGCCGCGGGCCAGAAGGGTGCGATAGCGCCCGTCCTCGGCGGAGGTCTGGGCGAGATTGGCCTGGGCGGCGGCAAGTTCCGCTTCCGCGCTGCCGAGTTCGAGCTTGAAATCCTCGGGGTCCAGCCGTGCGATCACATCGCCCGCCTTCACCCTTTGTCCCACCTCCACGAGGCGCTGCGCCACCTTTCCGGCGACCCGGAAGGAGAGGTCGATTTCCCAGCGCGGCCGCACGACGCCGACGAAGGTCTTGTCGGCCTCGACCGGGCGCAGGGTCACCGTCATGACTTGCACCGGGCGCGGCGGCGGGCCCGCTTGCTCGGCCGGGGCGGGTTCACCGCAGGCGGAAAGAAGAAAGGCGCTGCCCAGCAGGGCGGCGCCGGCCAGGATGTGGCGGGCGGACAACATGGCTTCATTTCCAAGCTAAAGAGTTACGACTCACCACTAACGATTTTCAACTTTCGTCAGAAAAAGGCCGCGCGACCGCGCCTCTCCGACGGAACGCATCTCACATGGGCCGGCGGTTGACCTCGACGGCGCGCAGGAGAAACCGCACGGTCTCCCGGGCCTGCGCCTCCAGATCTTCGTCAATGCACTGCGCCACAAGGATCGGATGGCAATAGCGCACGCAGGCGCCGAGCAAAATCGCGCTGACGCGATCGACATCGTGCGGCACGAACACGCCCTCGGTGACGCCCTCGCGCAGCAGGACAGCGATATGGTGCCGGATACGGTCCTTATGGGCCTCTATGGCCGCCCAATTGTGCTCGATCGCCACCAGGACCATGTCGTGCACACGCCGCTCGACGAGGAAATTGTCGCGATGATACAAGAGGATAGCGACGAACACCTGTTCGATGCGCTGGGCCGCGGTGAACGGGGCGTGCACCAATGCGGCGATCTGCGCCTCCATCTCCGCCAAGCTGCGGTTGCAGATGGTCTCGACGATGGCGTTCTTGGAGGGGAAGAAGCGGTAGACGTTCGCCGCGGACATATCCAGCGCAGCTGCGATATCGGCCACGGCGGTCTTGGCGAAACCCATGCGGCGGAACATTTCTTCCGCCACGATCGCGATCCGCTCGCGGGTTTCGTCCGCCGTTTCCCTTTGTCGCACGCTCACCGGGGTCCGCCTCCTCGTTTCATAAACTGACGAATATCATAAATCGTCAGAAATAAAAAGGAAACCGGGAGACATGCCCGTGCCCATGGCTGATGCCAGCCATGGGCCTTTGATAAAAAACGCTTTTCTTACATCTTGTCGCGGGCGGCCAAGGCGGCGGTGAGGCCGTTGAAGGAGATGGGAAGCGAGATCGGGGTCTGCGAGCGGTCCTGGAATTCCAGCTTCCCGCTGCCCTTCGCGCCGGCGAGGGCGGTGGCGTCGGCGGCGCTCAACTCGATATCGGCGATGCAGGCGCGGATGCAGAATTTATAAGCCAGGGCAACCGGCTTGGCCTTCTCGTCATAGGTGAAGCGGGCGCCGGCCGGCAGCCACACCCCGGCGGGCAGTTGCAGCACCAGCAGAAGCGGGGCATCCGGCTTCAGGCGGCCGAATGCGATCTGCGCCATAAGCCCTTGCTGCTTATCGCCAATCTGCAGCGTCTGAGAGACTTCGCAGACTTTTGCCGTGGCCCCTTCCGGGCGTTCGCAGCGCACCACCCAATCCTCATAAGTGGCGGAGGTCCGGCTAGGGCCATCCTCGGCAGCGGCGGCCGGCGCGGGCGCGGCGGGCTTGGCGGGCGCGGGCTTCTTCGGCGCCGCCGGGGTGGTGGCAGCCGGAGGCGTTGCGCTCTGCGCGAGCGCCGGCCCGGTCAGGCCAAGAAAAATGAGGCCCGCCATCACCTTGGTGGATACGGCACGCGGCCGGCCGGCGATCGCGAAAGGACGGGAGGCGAGGGGCGCTGCACGATCCGACATGGTTGCTCGCTGGGTAAGGGCTTCGGCTCGACCTGATAGCGCGGCGCCGGCCGCCTGCCAACCGGGGCGGTCGTCAAAACCATACCTATCGCTCCGGACTGAGCTTAGCGCCGATCCCGATTCCAGCGGCCTCGAAGCGACCTGCCCGGCCCAAGGTCGGACTAAAGGTCGGACGCGAGGTCCGGCCAGCGGGCCGCCAGCCGCGCCTTCGCATCGGCGCGGGCGACGAACACGAAATTATTGATATAGGTGTGGCCCGGCAGCACCTTCGTGCCGGCGGCGTTCAGCGCCTCGCGGCGCTGGTGCCGCTGCGTGTCGAAGGCGGAAAGGGGATGCGGCGCGCCGTTCGCGAAGAACAGGCCGGCATAGCCCAGGGGCGCGAGAAGCGCTTCCACCGAAGCGACGGCGCCGGGCCGGTGGCGCTCCTCCGCCTCCACCAGCAAGGTCGGCAGGTTCGCCCGCAGCAGATGGTCCGCGCCGAGCAAAACCCGCGCCTCGTGGCCCTCCACGTCCAGCTTGATGAAGGCCACATCCTCGCGCACCACCGCATCCAGGCGGCGCAGCGCCACCGCGACCGTGTCCATCGCCACGTCCGCCGTCACCAGCGCGCCGTCGAGCGTGGCGAGCGGGGAAAAGCCCTTGGGCACGTGAAGGGTGGCCTGCCCTTCCGCATCGCTCAAGGCGCAGTCGAACAGCCGCAGGTCGCCGCGCCGGATGGCGTCGGGAAAGCGATAGCGCAAAATGCGCACCAGGCGGGGATTGGGCTCGAACGCAAGCACGCGCACGTTCTGCCGCAGCAGGAAAAACGTAAACAGCCCGTGGTTCGCGCCAATATCGCAAGCCGTTTCGCCCGCATTGACAAGCAACGGCAGCAGATTGACTTCACTGTGCGGGTTGCGCGCCACCTTGCGGTCGAACAGATCGCAGGCCTTGGCGTAAAACTGGGGCAGATGCGTTTCGCCGAGCGATTTCAATTCCGATAGCACGCATACCCTCCGGTCGATACGGCGTCCCGCGAAACATTTCCACACGTTACAGAATTTCGCGGCGCTTCCTACCCGCGTTCGACGTTTGGGTAAAAGTCGCCACCGAAATAGGTATCATTAAACCACTTACCTTACGGCCGGCAGACCACGCCCGGCCACATGGCATTCTTGTAAAAGGGCTGGAGTTCAAGGCGCTTGATGCCCTGCCAAATTGTGCTATTCGCCTGCGGGCACAATTGCTGAAGCGCCGAGGTGGGATTGCCGCGCCAGTTCACCGGAACATGGATCGTCACGGTAAACACCCCGAGACCGTATTCCGGCTCGTTGGCCCACCAGAGGCTCGGCAGATGGTTCTGCAAATAGCTGCGGATCTCCAGGCGCGGATCATAGGGAAACGGGTCGATCTCGGCGTCGAGGCTCCCTTGCCCCGGCACATTGCTGCTCGATTGCGCCAATGCCGTCCGCGGCCGCGCGACACTCACAGCGGCCAGCATCAGGAAGGCGGCGGCGCACAGCGCCCATGCGCCGGCGCGGCGGTGTGGCGCGATCCCGGCTTTGCTGGAAAAGACGGCGGCAAAGGCGCGGCGTTCGGCTCCCATGGCCTGGACAATCTCCCTCTGGCCCCGCACACCGGCATCATAAAGCCTGCCGCGCGCGCCGGCACGCCGCACCTTGATCCCCGAACCGCGGACGCGACAAGAGCATGAAGCCCCTTCGCAGCCTTCTGACGCCCCAGCTGATCTCGACCTATTCGGCCTATGCGGCGGCGCTGGTGGTACGCGGCATGGAGCTGGTGGGCAAGCTCGGCCTCTATATGATCGCGGCGCGCATCCTCGGCGCGCACGAGGCGGGCCTGTTCTTCCTCTGCATCACCTGGATCGGCCTCATCTCCACCGTGGCGCGGGCGGGGTTCGAAAAGGCCATCATCCGCCACATGGCGGCCGAACTCGCCCTCGGAAAGGAAAAGCAGGCGCGCATCGCGCTGTTCACCGGCGTCGGCTGGGCGACCTTGGGCGGCGCGCTCGCCACCGCCCTCACGGTGCTGTTCGCGCATCCCCTCTCCACCCATGTGTTCGGCGAGCCGGACCTCGGCCTGCCGCTCGCCGTCTCGGCGGCGGTGATCCTGCCGCAGACGTTGTGCATCGTCATCGGCCATGCCCTGTCCGGTCTGAACCGGGGGGTGGCCGCGCAATTCATCCAGAACGGCCTGTGGCCGGTGCTGACGCTGGCCGCCGTCGCCGCCGGCATCACCTCGCTGAACGGCATGCTGCTGGCGCTGGGCGCGGCGAACCTCGCGGCCACCCTGGTGGGGCTCTATCTGATCCTGCGCCACAAGGGGCCGCTGCACACCCCCTCCCCCGACGATCCGCCGGAAGAGGTGCTGCCGGCCCTGTGGCGCACGGCCTTTCCGCTCGGCGTGGTGGAAGTGGTGCAGGTGTCGCTGAATTCCATCCCGGTGCTGGTGCTCGGCGTGTTCGCGAGCGCCTCCGATGTCGGCGCCTTCTCGGTCGCCAACCGCATTTCCATGCTGATCTGGGTGGTGATCATCTCCATCGGCACCATCGCCGCGCCCTCGTTCGCGGCGCTGCACCGGCGCGGCGAATGGGACGCGCTGCGCACGCTCAACCGGCGGGTGCGCGCGGTGGTGGCGCTGTGCGGCATTCCAGTGATCGCGGCCATGATGATCTTTCCCGCGCAGGTGCTGCACCTCATCGGCCCCGGCTTCGAGAGCGCCTCCACCGCCCTCGTCATCATGGGCGTGGGCCAATTGATCAATTGCCTGCTGCCGTGCCAGGACATCGTGCTCGCCATGACCGGGCATGGCGGCGTGCTGCGCTGGCTCAACACGGCGCAGCTCGCCACTTGCTGCCTGCTGGGGGCGGTGCTGATCCCGCTGTTCGGCATGACGGGCGCGGCGGTGCTCACCGCGATCTTCATCGCCCAGGGGGCCATCGGCACGACGTTGTTGCTGCGCCGCCTGCTGCCGCGTGCATTCTAAGCCAAGCGACGGCGGTTCGATCATGATGCAAGATCGAACAGATGCCGCAATGTTAAGGAATTTATCGTTTTCTTCCGCCAGTGGTCGCAGCTGAACGGTGCGCCGCGCCCGCAAGCCGGGCGGACCGGGCGCCGCATCGGCGACGATGCGGCGGCGGCGGACGTGCCGAGAGACGAAAAAGCCAGTGCCTCACTTGGACCGGGGATGTCGATGACAGGTTCGCAAGCCGGCGACACGGAGAACGCGCCGCCGATGGTCTGGAGCGACAACAGGCCGACCGCCTTCACCATTCGCGACTTCCTGATCGCCACCTTCTATCATGTGCGGGTGGTGATGCTGACGGCATTGCTGCCCATCCTCATCGGCCTGTTCGCCGCGCTTTCGGCCAAGACCGAATATACCGCCTCCAGCCTGCTGATGGTGCTGGTAAACCGCGAGGTTTCCAACTCCCAGAACGTGACCGATTCCGGCCCCGCCGTGCTCTCCATCGAGGGCCTGAAGACGGTGGAATCGGAAGTCCAGATCATCGAGAGCGCCGACGTGATCCGCGCCACCATCGAGGATATCGGGCTCGATCACCTGTTCCCGCCGGGCCGCCTCTCCTTCATCACCGACCGCCTGAGCTTCGGCACGCCGGCCAACGCCATGGACAAGGCGATCGAGCGCTTCCGCAAGAACATGCGCACCACGGTGCAGTCGGGCTCCAACATCATCCTGGTCTCGTTCACCAATGCCAGCCGCGAACTGGCCGTCGAGGTGACCGATGCGCTGGTGAAGGCCTATCTGGAGCGCCGCCGCAAGATTTTCGACAATCCGACCTCGGCGATCCTCTCGGTGGAGGTGGAGCGCTTCAAGCGGGACCTGCGCGCCGTGGACCTGGAGATCCAGGCGGTGAAGGACAAGAGCGAGGTCATCGACTTCGACCAGGACGCGATCCTCGCCGCCAACCAGGTCGACAGCGTGATCCAGCGCCGGCGCCAGGTGGCCGAGCGGCGCGCCGCCGTCACCGCGCAGTTGGCCGAGGCCGAGAAGCAGATGAAGGCGCTGCCGAGCACGGTGTTCGACTTCGCCGAGAAGACCGACGCCACCGCCAATGACGATACCCGCAACACCCTGACGCGCCTGCTGGTGGACCGCGATCGCATCGCTTTGCAATACCAGCCCACCAGCCCGCAAATGCGCGAGGTGGAGAAGAAGATCGCCACCATCCGCCAGAGCCTGTCGGATCCGGACCAGCGCCTCGCCTCCACCAATCGCGACGTGCGCAATCCGGCCATCAGCTATGTCAACAACATGGTGCTGAGCCTGCGGGTGGAGAAAGACGCGCTCTCGCGCCAGACCGACGAGCTGGACCAGCAGCAGAAGGTCGCCGAGGAGCGGTTGACCATGCTGCGCAACACCGAGACCCGGCTCGTGGAGCTCAACCGCCAGCGCGATTCGCTGAGCGACGGCTATCGTGAATATCTGCGCCGCGCGGTCGCCGCCACCATCGAGGAGACCGCCGCCAAGGTGCGCGCCTCCAACGTGCGCGTGGTCCAGGACGCGAGCGCTGCCGTCACCAGCCGCTCGATGGCGCTGCCGTTCCTCGCCGCCGGCATTTTCGGCGGGCTGCTGTTCGGCGCCGCCGCTGGCGCGCTCGCCTCCGCCCTGCGCACGGTCTTCATCCAGCCCACGGAGGGCGAGCGCGTGCTGGCCCTGCCCTGCCTCGCGGATTTCGCCGACGGCCGCAACGCCCTCGCGACGCCGGCGGCGGAACAGGCCATCGGCGGGCTCGCGACCTTGCTGCTCGACACGGAGCTGGACGGCAAGCCGCTGCGCACCATGCACTTCCTGACCTCGGAGCGGGACGACGACGTGCCGCTGCTGTGCCGCCGCCTCGCCGAGGAGATGAGCCTTCAGCGCGGCCTGCGCACGCTGCTGGTGGACCTGTGCTCGGCGGACCCGTTCCCGCTCGAATCGGTCGGCGCGGAGGTCAAGGGTGGGCTGGCCATGTCGGCGACGCCCGTGCCGCTGCTGTGGTCGCTGACCGACAGTGCCGAATCGCCGCTGCTGAGCGTGCGGCTTTCCCTCGTGGAAGGGCGGCAGATGATGGAGGAGCTGCAAGACCTGTTCGACGCCATCGTGATCTGCTCCACCGCCCAGGGCGCCTCTCCCGTGATTCAGCGGCTCAACATGCTCGTGGATGCCAATGTCCTGATGATCCGGGCCGAGCATACCCGTAAACCCGCCGCGCTTCGGCTGCGTTCTATTGTTATGGAAAACGGCGGATTTGTTCTCGGATTTGTATTTATGGGCCGTAGATACTATCTTCCAGAGTGGATTTACAGGAGAGCCTGAGAAGAAACGTTTCATTAACCATGGAGCTTTAGGGTTGCTTTACCACGTTGATCGGTTCAGCGACCCCGCTTCACGCCTCTCCCTCCGCCCTCCGCTCCGCTTGGCGCGGGGCAGGAAGGCCGGCGCAGGGTCCTGGACGGGGTCGCCCCACTAGGAGCCTTGCTCGATGCCCTCCCCCGCATGCGAAGCGACCCGTCGCGATCGCAGCCCGGAGCTGGGTGCGCCTCGCGGCCGAAGTGCCGGGCCGTGGGCGGCCCTGCGGCTGCCCGTGTTCCTGCTCCTGGGCAGCACCGTCCTTGCCGGTTGCACCACCACATCCGGCCGCACGCCCCTGCTCACCGGGCAGGAGCTGAGCTTCACCCAGGTCAATCCCGAGGGCTTCCGCCCCTGGACGCCGGGCATCCCGGCCTATCGCATCGGTCCGGGCGACAAGCTGAAGGTCAAATTCTCCATCACCCGCGAAATGGACGAGGACCTCGTCGTCTCCCCGGACGGCACCATCGGCCTGCGCGCCGTGGGGCAGATCCGGGTCGAGGGCATGACGCTCGCCGGCCTCCAGGAGACCATCCGTGTCTCCGCCCGGCGCGAACTGACCGACCAGCGCGTCGTGGTCTCGCTGGAGGATTCCGGCTCCTCCAAGGTGTATGTGGGCGGCAGCGTGGCCCATCCGGGGCTGTATAAGATCGCCGAGATGCGGGTGTCCTCGCTGGAAGCGGTGCTGCTCGCCGGCGGCTTCACGGACGAGGCCCGCCTCGGCGAGGTGGCGCTGATCCGCCGCGATCCCTCCAACCGCGCCATGCTCAAGATCATCAATCTGCGCGACATGATCCAGACCGGCTCGGACGAAGCCGACGTGCCGCTGGTGGCCGGCGACATCCTTTATGTGCCGCGCAGCGACATCGCCGAGCTGAATCTGTGGATCGACCAGTTCATCAACAAGGTGGTGCCGTTCCAGCGCACCTTCAGCTATACGCTGGGCGCCTATTCCACCACCTCCAGCGGCGCTTCGACCCTGATCCCGTGAGCCTTTCCGCGCCGCAGCGTGGTAGGATATGTTCCTGACCGGCGGCGCCGCGCGCCGGACCAACGACGGTGGATAAGATGCCAGCACAGGCCGGCGAGGCGCCGATCCGGGAAGTGCCCTATCTCGGCGTGCGGATTTCCTGCCTCGACGTTCCGGCAGCGGCGGCGCGCATCGCCGCGCGCGGCACCGATGCCCCGTTCGCCTATGTGGTGACGCCCAACGCCCAGCATTTCGTGCGGCTCGGCCGGCTGAAGGATGCCCGCTTCGCCGATGCCTATGACCATGCCTGGCTGCGCCTGCTGGACGGCAAGACGCCGCGCGCGCTCGCCCGCCGGGTGTTCGGGCTCGATTTGCCCCATGCCGCCGGCAGCGATCTGACCGCTTATCTGTTCGCGCATCATATTTCCCCCGGCGACAGCGTCACCGTGATCGGCGGCGGCGCGGAGATGCGGCGCCGCCTGATCGCGCAATTCGGCCTCAAGGCGGTGAACCTGCTCAATCCCTCCATGGGCTTCATCACCAAGCCGGAGGAGGTGGAGGCGTGCGTGGACTTCGTGCGCGCCCATCCGGCGCGCTACGTGTTCTTCGCGGTCGGCGCCCCGGCCTCCGAATATATGGCGCGCATGGTGGAAAAGCGCGGCGGGGCGGTGGGCACCGGGCTGTGCGTCGGTTCCTCGCTCAATTTCGTCACCGGCATCGTGCAACGCGCGCCGGAGTTTTATCGCAAGTTCGGCCTGGAATGGCTGCACCGCCTGATGCTGAACCCCAAGGGCCATGCGCGGCGGGTGTTCGTGGAATCCCTGCCGCTGCTGCTGATGGTGGCCGATGCCCGGCGCGATCCGGCGGCCTATGGCATGGCCGGCCCGAAGGACAAGGGCGCGCGGGGCCCCGGCGAGCCATGACCGCCCCGCCTCCCGCGCCGGTCGCGCGCGCCTATCGGCATGTGGCGATTCCGCGGATCGGCCGCTTCGCGCCCTCCTCCCGGCCGAACCTTGGGGAACGCCTGTCGCCGAACCTGACATTCGTGGTGCTGCTCGGCGTGCTGCCGATGTTCGCCCAATGCTTCCATTATCTCAACGAATTGCCGCCCACCTACCTGCTCTCCAAGGCGTGGCCGGTGATGGCGCTTCCGCTGACGCTCTATGCCATGGCGCGCATGAAGCTGCCGGGCAAGGCGATCTATCTGGTGTTTCTCGCCTATGCCATCGGCTTCACGCCGCTGGTCTCGATGATCCAGCTCGGCAACGGCTTCTTCGACGCGCTGACCACCACCATCAAGATCTGGCCGGTCACCTATTATTTCGCCCTCTCGGCGCTGCTGGTGTGGATGGCCCCCACCGGGCCGCGGCTGAAGAGCGCGGTGCTCACGCTCGGCTATGCCACCTATGGCATCATGCTGCTGCTGTGGCTCGTGGCGCCGGCCTCCTGGTACAATAGCGATCCCTCGGTCGGGAAGCTGATGCTGTTCGAGGCCGAGCGCGGCTATCGCATCTACATGCCCATGTTCTTCGGCATGCTGCTGGTATTCTATCTCACGCGCAGCTTCATGCAGCGGCCGCACGTGCTGAAGGTGGCGGCGGTGGGCATCGCGGTGTTGCTGATGTTCATCATCTTCAAGCAGCGCGCCTCCATCGGCAGCGCCCTGGTGGTGATCGGCTTCGGCGTGGTGGCCTCGGCGCCACGGCAATTGCGCCGGTTGATGATCGGCGGCCTGTGCCTGGCGGTGCCGCTGGCGGTCGCGGTGCTGGTGATGAAGGCCAACGGCAATGTGGCCGAATCCCTCGGCGGCTCGCTTTCGGTGCGGCAGAATTCGTTCGCGCTGGCGACCCAGTTCCTGGGCACGGATGTCTGGCACTGGCTGGTCGGCGTCGGCGCGACCACGCGTTTCAGCACCATCACGCTCGCGGAAATCTTCGGCAACGCGCAATTCTTCATCGCCGATCTCGGCTGGGTGGGCGTGGTGTTCGAATATGGCGCGGTGGGTGCGCTCTTAATCGTCATCCTGTATCTGTGGGGCTATGTGGCGGTGAGCAAAGCCGCGCGGCGCAGCGGCGAGCCGTTCGCCCAAGCCCTTGCTGACTATATTCTCTTCCTCCTGGTAAGCTCCGCGGTATATTCCCTGGTGCTGACTCCCGGCGAGCTCGGCGTGATCATGGCGATCGCCGTCTATCTCGACCGGTACCGGAGCAAACATCCGGGCAGCACGCCGCCCGCAGACCCTGACGCTGACAGATCCACCCGTAGACGGATGATGGTGATTACCCATGCTGCGACGGCTAAAAAAACTGTTCGGTGAGCCGGCCTTCCAGGCCGCGCCCGTGACCGTGCTCACGCGCGCGCTGACCTGGGCGGTCTCCGTGCCGCTCGGCCGTCAGCCGGTGTTCACCCTGGTGCCGGGCGGCGCCAAGCTGACCGTGCCGAGTGATTTCCGCTACACCTCGGTCTCCGCCTTCCTGCTGCGCGACGCGATCGAGCCGGAATTGCGCTACATCCAGAATTTCGTCGGCAAGGGCGACGTGTTCATCGATGTCGGCGCCAATATCGGCCTGTTCACGCTGAAGGTCGCGCCCTATGCCGGCCGCGTGGTGGCGGTGGAGCCGGGCAAGGATGCCGGCGATCTTCTCGCCAAGAACATCGCGCTCAACGGCTTTTCCCATGTCACCATCGTGCGCAAGGCGCTCTCCGACGCGCCGGGCGAAGCGGTGCTGCACCACAATCCCCTCGGCGACGACCCGCAGGCCTTCTCGCTGATCAGCGACGGCACGGACGTGGAGAGCGAAGTGGTGGTCATCACCACGCTCGATCAGATGGTGCAGGAGCTCGCCCTGCCGCGCGTGGACTGCATCAAGATGGATGTGGAGGGCGCGGAGAACATGGTGATCGCCGGCGCCAGCCATACCCTCTCCACCTGGCGGCCGGACGTGATCTTCGAGATCAATTGCCCGACCCTGTTCAAGGCGGGTGGCGATCCGGCGGCCTCGTGGAACGGCCTTGCCGCCCACGGCTATGCCTTCTTCCGCCTCGAAAACGACGGCACGCTGCGCCCGCTCCCCAGCCGGCCGACCGAATTCTGCAATGTGGTGGCGCGCCATCCCCAAGGCCGCGCGGCCTGAGCGGGAACAGGGGCCGCGCCTGAGCGGGAAAAGCACCTGGAGAACAAGGGGTCGGAGCGCATCGCGCCGGCCCTTTTTTTTTACGCCCGCCCCGCCCCCCGCTCATGCCGCGTCGAGGCCGAGGTCCAGGATCGGCGCGGAATGGGTGAGCCAGCCGCACGAGATGAGGTCGACGCCGGCCGCTGAAATGGCCGGCACGGTCTGGGTGTTCACGCGGCCCGAGGCTTCGGTGATCGCGCGCCCGGCCACCATGCCGACGGCGGTGCGCAGCATTTCGGGACTCATATTGTCCAGCAGCACCGCATCCACGCCCACGGAGAGCGCTTCTTCCAGCTGGGCGAGGGTGTCCACCTCCACCTCGATCTTCACGAGGTGACCCACATGGGCGCGGGCGCGGGTGATGGCGGGAATGATGCCGCCCGCCGCCACCAGATGATTGTCCTTGATCAGCACCGCATCATCGAGCCCGAAGCGGTGGTTCGCCCCGCCGCCGGCGCGCACGGCATATTTCTCCAGCGCCCGCAGGCCGGGCGTGGTCTTGCGGGTGCAGGTGATGCGGGCATGGCCATTGGCGCGCGCCGCCGCCACCAGATGGGCCGTGGCGCTGGCGACGCCGGAGAGGCGGCACACGAAATTCAGCGCCACCCGTTCCGCGCTGAGGATCGGCCGCGCCAGGCCCTCGATGCGCATCACCGCCTCGCCGGGGGAAACATGCATGCCGTCGGGCTGCAGGATCTCCACGCGGATCGCCGGATCGAGCAGATGGAACGCCTGCACCGCAAGGCCGAGGCCCGCGACCACGCCTTCCTGGCGGCTGGTCATGGTCACGGCGAAGCGGGCATCGGCGGGCACCACGGCTTCGCTGGTGATGTCCCCGGCACGGCCGAGATCCTCCAGCAAGGCGGCGCGTACCACGCCCTCGGTCAGCAGGGGCGGCAGGGGCACGAGTTCGGGAGCGGCGGCGGCGAAATGCAGGGCGGGAGCGGCGGCGGACATCAGACGGCTTCCTTGAAGGCGGGTTCTGCCTGCCAGGGGCTCTGCCACGGGACTTGCCACGGGACTTGCCACGGGACTTGCCACGGGGCGAGGGCGGCGGCGATCTGCGCGGGGTCGAGCGGGCTGTGGCGGCCCTGGGGTTCGGGCGCGGGATGGTCGGCGCGGAAATGCCCGCCCCGGCTCTCTTCCCGCTTGAGCGCCGCGAGCGCGACCAGGCTTGCCACAAAGGCCGCATCATCGTGGTCGGCAAAGGGCGCGAGCGCGCGCAGCGCCTCGCCGAGCCCGGCCGCCGAACGCACCACGCCCACATGGCGATCCATGATCCGCCGCACGGTCTCGATGGCGAGCGCCGACTTCGGTGTCCGCGCGGGCATCTCGGCGGTGTCGGCCGCGCGGGCGGCCTCGGCGAAGATGGCCTCGGAAATCCAGCCGGAGAAGGCGATCGCCTCCAGCAGGGAATTGCTCGCCAGCCGGTTCGCGCCGTGCAGGCCGGTGGAGGCCACCTCGCCGCAGGCATAGAGGCCGGGCACGCTGGTGCGGCCGTGGGCATCCACCTTCACGCCGCCCATGTGATAATGCGCCGCCGGGCGCACCGGGATCGCCTCGCGCGCGGGGTCGATGCCGCTTTCCAGACACAAGGCATGCACCGAGGGAAAGCGCGCGGCGAACCGGTCGCCAAGGCAGGCGCGGGCATCCAGCGTCACGCGCCGGCCGGCGACGATCTGCGCATGGATGGCGCGGGCCACCACGTCGCGCGGCGCGAGTTCCGCCCCCGCCACATCGGCCATGAAGCGTTCGCCCTGGTCGTTGAGCAGGATCGCGCCTTCCCCGCGCAGCGCCTCGGTGGCGAGCGGCATGGGATCGCGCGCGGCGGCAATCGCGGTGGGGTGGAATTGCACGAACTCGACGTCGCGCAGCACCGCCCCCGCCCGCGCGGCGAGCGCGAGCCCGCTGCCGAGCGCGGCGCGCGGATTGGTGGTGGAGGCATAGAGCCCGCCGAGCCCGCCGGTGGCGAGCACCACGGCGCGGCCGGAAAGGTCCGTGCGCGCGCCATTGGTGCCGAGACAGCGCACGCCGGTGACGCGCCCGTGCGCATCGCGCAGCAGGTCGATGGCCGTAAGATCGGTGCGGCGGGAGATATGCGGGCTGATGCGGGCGCGGGCGATGAGCGCATCGAGCACGGCCTTGCCCGTGGCGTCGCCATCGGCATGGACGATGCGATTGCGGCTGTGGGCGGCTTCCAGCCCCAGCGCGATGGCGCCCGCCGCATCGGTATCGAAGGCGACGCCCCAGTCCGCGAGGCGGGCGATGACGGAGGCCGCGGCGGCGGTGACGCGCGCGGCCGCCTCGGGATCGGTGAGGCCGGCCCCGGCCCTGAGCGTATCGGCGGTGTGCAGGTCGAAATGATCGTCCGCGCCGATCGCGGCGGCGATGCCGCCCTGGGCCATGGCGGTGGCCGGCACGGCGGCGACGCCTTGCGGGGCCACCACCAGCACCTTCAGGGGCGCGAGCGCGAGGGCGCAGGCGATGCCCGCCACCCCGGCGCCGATGATGATGACGCGGTCCGCGTCGCTCCCGGCTGCGAGGGATGTCATGGCGGTCACTTGATCGCCAGCATGCGCTCGACGCTCGCGCGGGCGCCGGGCACCAGAGCGGGGTCCACATGGACCTGGGGCGACATGGTTTCCAACGCCCGGCGGATGTTCTTCAGCGTGATGCGCTTCATGTGCGGGCAGAGGTTGCACGGCTTCACGAAGTCGATCTCGGGATAATGCACCGACACATTATCGCCCATGGAGCATTCGGTGACGAGCGCCACCCGCGCCGGGCGATGATCGGCCACGAACTGCACCATCTCGGCGGTGGAGCCGGAGAAGTCGGCGGCCGCAATCACGTCCGGCGGGCATTCGGGATGGGCGATCACGGTCACGTCCGCATAGATGTCGCGGATGTCGGTGATGTCGGAGGGCGAGAACAGTTCGTGCACCTCGCAATGGCCGTTCCAGGTGATGATTTCCACATCGGTCTGGGCGGCGATGTTGCGGGCGAGATACTCGTCGGGGATCATGATGACGCGCGGCACGCCGAGCCCCTCGACGATCTTCTTGGCATTGCCCGAGGTGCAGCACACATCGGATTCCGCCTTCACGGCGGCGGACGTGTTCACATAGGTGACGATGGGCACGCCGGGATAGCGGGCGCGCAGGCCGCGCACGTCTTCCGGCGTGATGCTGTCGGCGAGCGAGCAGCCGGCGCGCTCGTCGGGGATCAGCACCACCTTGTCGGGGTTCAGGATCTTCGCGGTCTCGGCCATGAAATGCACGCCCGCGAGCACGATCACGTCGGCATCGGCCTTGGCCGCCTCGCGCGCCAAAGCGAGGCTGTCGCCGACGATGTCGGCCACCGTGTGGAAGATTTCCGGTGCCTGGTAATTATGCGCCAGCAGGATCGCGTTGCGCTCCTTCTTCAGGCGCAGAATGGCCGCGACATCGTCCGCCAGCGCCGCCCATTCCATCGCCGGCACATGGCGCGAGACCTTGGCGTAGAGATCGGGCAAGGGCATCCCACCCGCGGGCGCAGGGACATCGACGGGCGCCAAATCGACGGGCGCGACCTCGAGCGCCGATGAAACCGGGGTGTCGAGCATGGAAACGTCTCCCCATATGCTCGATCTGAGCATATCAACAGCCGAAAAACAGCCGGATCAAAGCCGGCTTTCTTTCTCTTATGCTTACATGGAGCATAAGGGCCGTCAATCCACCCGCAACGGGAATTTTCGGTAGCGCCGCACCATTGCGCTGGGTGCGTTGCGGGAAGTCCCTGGAATCGCGGCGCATTGAAATAGAAAAAAATATGCGCGCGGGTGTCGGAGGTTACGGCATGGGCGCCGAGCAATCGGCGAGAGCGAGCGCCATGCAGATGGTGGCGGCGAGATAGCGGTCGTCGGGATTGTCCGGGCCGATCACCCCCGGCGGCGTGAGGCGCACCGCATAGAGCATGGCGCCGGCGCGCGGGTCGGCGGTCACGGAATCCAGCATGCGGCGCGTATAGTCCACGGTGAAGCGCGGCCCGCCCGACTCGCTCGGCATCACCGGCACGCCCAGCATGAGCGGGCCCTTCCACAGCCGGCGATAAGCGCGGAATGCCTCCTGCGGGCGATAGCGCGGGCCGGCGTCGTAGGACATGATGGAGACGAGGTCGATCTCGGCCGCCACCGGGGCGGCCAGCAGCGCCAGGATCGAGCCGGTCCACGGGCTGCGCGGCGCGGAGGCGCGGAAATCGCCGGCGCCATAGGCGCCCACGCTCCAGCCCGCCACCGACACCACGAACGGCCGCGGCAGCACCTTGCGCACCTGCTCGATCACCGAGATGGAGCGCGCGTCGCCGGGACAGGCCATGCCGTCCCCGCGCGCGACGCAGGCCGGGTCGGGGGTTTCATAATCCACGTCCACCCCGTCGGCACCGAGATCGCGCACCAGACGCGCCAGTGCCGGCGCGTCGAGCTTGTCCCAGCCGAAATAGCCCCAGCCACCGACGGAGATCAGCACCTTGATGCCGGGATGGCGCGCCTTCAGCAGCGCCACCGCCTGTTTCAGAACGGCGCCGGAAAACGGATAGAGCAGGCCCGTGCCCTTCAGGTCGAGATCGCCGACATAGACGAGATCCGGCTTCACGAAGCTGAGCGCCACATGGGTGATATAGCCCGGCAGGCGGGCAAGGCTAGTGTCGGCGGCGACCGAGGTCTGCACCTCGTACCAGCTGGCATGATAGGCGAGGAATGGCCGGGACGGCTCCGCCGCGCGGGCGGGCGCGCCGCCGGTGAGCAGAAAAGCCGCGCAGGCGGCGAGGACCAGAACCAGGCCGCTCAGAAGACGTCGCGGCCCGCCATGCCCTTGGTGATGGTGAGAAGCATGATCCTGATGTCGAACCATATGGACCAGTTTTCTATGTAGAACAGGTCGAGCTTCGCCCCGCGCTCGGCCTTTTCCACGGTGTTGATGCCGCCGCGCATGCCATTGATCTGCGCCCAGCCGGTGATGCCCGGCTTCATCCGATATCGTGCCACATATTCGCGGATTGCCTCATAGCGAACATCCTCGGCCACCTGCATGTTCGGCACATGGGGACGCGGGCCGACCACGGACATGTCGCCCTTGAGCACGTTCAGCAATTGCGGCAGCTCGTCGATGGAGAGGCGCCGCAGCAGGCCGCCGACGCGGGTGATGCGTGGGTTGAACTTGGTGGTGCCGAGCGAGCCGTCGTCGCTCGGGTCCACGGTCATGGTGCGCAGCTTGAACACCGTGAACACCTTGTTGTTCAAGCCGACGCGCGGCTGGCGGAAGAAGATCGGGCCGGGCGAATCCAGCTTGATGGCGAGCGCCGCGCCGAGCAGGATGGGCGAGACCAGGATCAGCCCGATCACCGCCACGGAATAATCCTCCAGCGCCTTCAGCAAGCCGAGCGAGCCCTTCAGCGGGCGCTGCTGCACCTGAAGCGCGGGCTGGCCGGCGATGCTGGTGACGCGGGCGAAGCGCAGGTTGAAGCCATCGGGATCAAGCTCCACCAGCACGTCGGCGGCGATGCGGTGCAATTGCTCGACGATCGCGCCGATCTTCAGCGGATTTTCCCAGGTCTCGACGATCGCCACCACGTCCACGCGGTGGTTCTGCACGAATTTCAGGAAATCCGGCAGGCCACCCAGCACCGGGGGATGGGCGAGATCGGCGGTCTGCGGATCATGCGGCTTGTCGTCGAAAATGCCGAGGAACACGAACAGACTCTCGTCGTCTTCCTCCGCGCAGCGCAGCGCGAAGGCGCGCGCCCGGTCCACATCGCCCACCAGCACCACCTGCCGGCGCAGAACCTCGTGGCGGCGCGCCTGCGCCATGCCGAGACGCACGATCACCAGCCGGCCGAGGATCAGCGCGATGCCCGTCGTCACCCCCCAGGCCAGCAGGCCGGGCAGATTGGTGGTGTGGATCGGCACCAGGGCATAATAAAAAACCGCGACCAGCAGCGAAGCCGGCACGCCGCCGACGATCAGATGGCCGATCTGCCGCAGCGAATGGCTGTAGTGCTCAACCCGGTAGGCGCGCCCGAGCTGAAGGATCTGCGTGAACACGGCCGCGCCGAAGGCGCACAATATGGCCACCTGGCTCCAGGTGGCGAAATGCCAGACGGAATAGGACAATGCCGCGGCGAGCACGATCATCGTCACATCGCACAGCACGACCAGGCGATTTATCAGGCCATGGGTCCAACGCGTCATAGCCACCAACCCCGAAAACTCAAAAAATCGCTATGCCCGCTGGGGCATCGAAGGTTCTGCGCAAGAAGCGGAAAGGGGTCAAGACGGAGTTTCGCGCCACACGGCCCAACGCCCGTTGATTTGCCGGCACATGGTTCCGCGCCGCCAAAACGGGCCGTCCCCCCGTATGCCTTGATCATTCGCGCCGCCTTCGATAGAGCTTCTCCATTAAATGCGCAGGAGACCATTAACGGATGCTTGACTCGCTTCAATATTTGCGGGCGATCGCGAGCATCATGGTTGTATGCTTCCACGTTCATGTCCAGCTCGAGCGGATGGACTATCACGGGTGGTGGCCCGCCTCGCTCGCCAGCGGCGTTGATCTTTTTTTCATTATCAGCGGCTTCCTGATGTTGGTGACGACAACCAACAGGACCGGCTATACGCTCACCTTTTACCAGAAACGCCTGGTGCGCATTGTTCCACTTTACTGGATCATCACCAGTCTTTTCGTGTTTCTGATGCTGTTCGTGCCGAGCGCGGTGCAGAGCGGGCGGCCGGAACTGTGGCACATCATCGCCTCCTATCTGTTCCTGCCGGCGCAGCATCCCGTATTCCCGACCATCGAGCCGGTGGTTATTCCGGGCTGGACGCTGAATTACGAGATGTTCTTCTATCTGGTGTGGGGCCTCGTGCTTCTGCTGCCGGACCGCATGCGCGTCGCCACCATCATCGCGCTGTTCGCGGGCCTGGTCCTGCTCGGCGCCGCGCTGCCATCACCCAACGTGATGCTGACCTTCTACACCTCCACCCTCATCATCGAATTCATCTTCGGCGTCATGGTGGGGATCTGGTATCTTCAGGGCCGTGCGCTTTCCGTTGCGGCGGCATGGGCGCTGCTCCTGGTTGGTTTCGCCGTGATGCTTGCCATCAACGATGTAACGCCGCAGATGCGCTTCCTGCTCTGGGGCCTGCCGGCGGCGATGATCGTCATCGGCGCGCTGGCGCTGGAAAAGGCCGGCGCGGTGCACAAATATCCCTTTCTCGTCCTGCTGGGGGATGCCTCCTATTCGATCTATATCGTCCACGGCATCGCGCTTTCGGCGGCCGGGCAGATCTGGCGCAAATTGGTTCCCGCCGATCTGCCGGGCGGCATCGCCGTGTTCACCATCGGCGCCATCATCGCGGCGGTGGCGGCGGGCGTGGTGGTGCATTTCACCATCGAACGCCCGCTCCTGCGCCTGATGACGCGCCGTCCGCCGGCGCGCGTCGCGCCAAGCCTGCCCTGAAAGGCCTGCCCTGAAAGGCCTGCCCTGAGAAGCCTGCCCTGAGACAGCGCTTGAGGACGCGCCGGCTTATTTCGGCGCGAGGATGGCTTCCACCGCATCCACGAACCGGTCCGCCTGCTCCAGGCTCAGGCACAGCGGCGGGCGCACCTTCAGCACATTGCCGAGCGGCCCCGCCGCGCCGATGAGGATGCGCTTTTCGCGCAAGGCATTGATGAGCGCCGTCGCGCCCGCCGCATCGGCCTTCTCGCCGTCGACGATATCGACGCCGAGATAGAGCCCCGCCCCGCGCACCATGCCGAGCGCCGGGCAGCGCGCCCGCGCCGCCTTCAACCGCTCCGTGATGTGGCGGCCCACCATCGCCGCATGGGCGATCAGCCCCTCCTGCTCGATCACCTCGAGCACGGCCAAGCCCGCCGCCGCCGCCACCGGATTGCCGCCGAAGGTGTTGAAATAGCCGAAGGCGTCGCAATAGCCCTTCAGCAATTCCGGCCGGGTGACGACGCCGCCCATGGGAATGCCGTTGCCCATGGGCTTGCCCATGGTCACCACGTCCGGCACCAATCCATGGCGCGCAAAGCCCCACATGCCGGAGCCGGTGCGGCCGAAGCCGGGCTGCACCTCGTCGGCGATGAACAGGCCGCCGGCCGCATGCACCACCTCCACCGCCTCCTTCAGGAAGCCCTTGGGATCGGCGAACACGCCGTCGCTGGAGAAGATGGTATCCACCAGCAGGCCGGCGAACTTTATTCCGTCCGCCTCCAGCGCCGCGATGGCCGCGCGCACCGCCTGGGCGAAGCCGGCGCCGAGATCGCCGGGAAACACGCGGGGATCGGGGGCCGGCACGGTGCGTACATATTTGGGCGGCGCGCCCACCTTGTAGGAGGAGGGCGAAACCTCGGTCACGGCGGTGGTGTTGCCGTGATAGGCGGTCTTTGTGACGATGAAGCCGGTGCCGCCGGTGGCCATGGCGACGATGCGCAAGGCGAGGTCATTGCTCTCGCTTCCCGTGCAGGTGAGCGCGAGATTGGACAGCGCCACCGGGAAGGTCGCCAGCAGCCGCTCGGCATAATCGTGCACGTTATCAAACAGATAGCGCGTGTGGCAGTTCAAAAGCGCGACCTGCTTCTGCACCGCCTCCACCACCTTGGGGTGGCAATGGCCCACCGAGGGGACATTGTTGTAGAGGTCGAGATAGTCCGCCCCATCAGCCGTGCGGATCGTCGCGCCGGACGCGCTGACCACATGCAGCGGCTGCTGGTAGAACAGCACGGAGGAGGCGCCGAAGCTGCGCTTGCGGCGTTCCACCAGCACCGCCACATCATCCGAAAGCCCTGCGGTTTCCCCCGGCTGGAAGGCATTGAGGGACAGGATCTGCTGGGTCTTCATGGGCTTGTTTCCGGTTCTCTTGGCTGTCCCGGCACGCGGCCGGAACGCGTCACGCGCGGGCGGAGAGGAAGGCTTCGGCGAGGGCGATTGTGCCGTCCGTGTAGGGAATGCCCATGGCCTGCGCCGTCGGCGTCTCGGCATGGGAGGCGATCCAGGCGGTCAGCAGCATGCGGCGCAGCATGATGAACACCGGCAAGTGCGCGGCCTGCGCGTCCGTCAGGGGCAAGCGGGTGCGATAGCCGGCGATCCAGGCGTCCATGAGGGCCGGGACATAAGGCTCGTGCTCAATGAACGAGATGGCGGCGGCAAAATCATAGAGGAACCAGGAGAAGCCGCAGTCGTCGAAATCGATCAGCGCCAGCCTGTCGCCGTCCACCAGCAGATTGGCGAGCCGCAGATCGGCATGGACGAGGCCGAAACTGTCCGCGTCGCTGCCGATGGCGGCCAATTCGCGCTCCAGCAGGAGCGCGGTTTTCTCCAAGGTGGCGCGGCCCTCGGTGGTGAGGCCGAGGCCGGCGCGCCAGTCCCCCCAGAGCGGCTGATCGCCCAGCATGGACCGGAAGTCCCACACCTTGCGGGTGAAGCCCTCCGGCCGCGTCCAGGCGCGCGCCTGGGCGTGCAGCCCGGCATGGATGGCGCCGAGCTTTGCGAACCAGCCCACCAGATCGTCCTTCTCGTCCGGCTCCTTGCCGGGCAGGAATTCGAACGCCACCACATGGCGCGTGGTGCCGGCATCCTCGATATCGGCGATCAGGGAACCGTCGCGCAGCGGGATCGGGCGCGGGGTGAGGATGCCGCCCTCGGCGCGCAGGGCGTCGATCCAGGCGAGCTCGGATTCGATCTCGCGGCGGGTGTGGTAGTCCGGCCGATGAACGCGGAACACGAGGTCGCCGCCGGTGCCGGTATTGCTGGCGCGGAAGGTGGCGTTCTCCGAAATGGTCAGCAGCTTCAGTTCGGTTGTCGGGGCGATGTCCCAGCGCGACAGCGCGCCGCGCACGCCGTCTTCAAGCCGGGCCAGGAATCCGCCGTCATAGAGCACGGGTGTGCCTCCCTCTGGTGCCGTGGTTCGCGCCGCTTCGCGCCCCCTCCCCGGCCCTCCCCCGCAAGCGGGAGAGGGAGGCCGCCGGCATGGATGAAGAATGAACATCTCGATCCTGCACCGCTGCGATTCCCTCTCCCGCGTGCGGGGGAGGGCTAGGGAGGGGGAAGGCCGAGGGAGAGTTAGGGAGCCCCAGGTCGTGCCCCAGGTCATGCCCGGCCCCATGCCGGGCATCCACGCCGCGACGCCGGTTCAAGCCCCGCCGCATCGCGCGCGGCCCGACCGCTTGGATGGCCGGGACAGGCCCGGCCATGACGCATGAGGCATGGACCGCCCTCATCGCGCGCCCACCTGCGCCGTCAGCAGGGCCGCGAACTCGGACAATTCCATCACGTTGCAATAGATCATGTTGAGGATCGCCAATTCCTGCGCGTGCAGGTCGAGGCTCGCGGCGGCGCACAGATCCTCCAGCACCACCACGTCGAAGCTTTCATCCGCCAGGCTCCGCACGGTGGAGGAAACGCACTGGTCGGTGAAAATGCCCACGCACACCACTGTGCGCATGCCGAGATTGTGCAGGATCAGCCGCAAGTTCGTGCCGGTGAGTGCGCTGTCGGTGGTCTTGGTGAGGACGATTTCATCTCCCACCGGCGCCAGCTCCGGCACGATCTGCGAGGCGTGCTCATCCTTCGGCAGGAGCAGATTGTTGAAGCCCGGCTTCTTCTGGCTGAGCGAGCGCTCGCGCCCGTCGGCGGTGAGGCAGGCGATGCGCGCGAACAGCACCTCCATGCCCTTGCCGCGAAACAGTTTGAGCGCCTCGGCGATGCCGGGGATGACCTGCCCATGCATGCGATCGTGGAACGGCGTCCAGGCCTCAAAATGGGCCAGCTCCGCCCCGCTCAAGCCCGCGCGCGCCGGCCGCTCCAGATAGGTGTTCTGCACGTCGATCACGAGCAGCGCCGTGGTGGCGGGATCGAGCACCGGATCGTCCGGCTCGGGCGCATTGGCGTAATAGAGCGAGCGGTTGCGCTGCTTCCAGTGCGGCGTGCTCATGCGTTCACCCCTAGCGCCACGCGCTGGAGGAAGGCGAGCAGCACCGCGCCGTGCGCCTGCGCCTCCTCATAGGCGGGCATGTGGCTGGAATGGAGGAATTCGTGCAGTTCCGCCTGGGGAAGCTGCCCCTTCATGCGGGCGGCGCAGGCGGGGGTCTGCTCGTCATGGGCGCCCACCAGGATCAGCACCGGCACTTTGATGTTCGGCAGATCGGCGAGGCGCGACCA
The DNA here is from genome assembly GCF_043195105.2 of Roseixanthobacter finlandensis. Classification (NCBI taxonomy): domain Bacteria; kingdom Pseudomonadati; phylum Pseudomonadota; class Alphaproteobacteria; order Hyphomicrobiales; family Xanthobacteraceae; genus Roseixanthobacter; species Roseixanthobacter finlandensis. The sequence goes on from NZ_CM195536.1 coordinate 4,158,720, forward strand.
GTCCTTGAGATTGCCGATATAGAGAAATTCGTTCGGCCCCTGCATGGCCTCATAGGGCGCCATGTTCCAATCGGCGAGCGAGCGCATCACCGGGGCCGGCCACTCCATCAGCCGACACACGTGGCGATAATTCAGCACATTGATGGCGCCCTGATATTCGGGATGAGCGAGCGTGCCGTCGGCCTCGTGGCGCGCCAGCATGGCGGAGGTCTCTTCCCCCAGCGCATCGCGCAGGCGGTGCAATTCGCTCATGAGGTGGGGCAGGTCGGCGGCAGTGTTCTCCAGCAGCAGGCTCTTCACCGCGTCGGGGTAAGTGAGCGCATATTCGATGGCGAGCCAGCCGCCCCAGGAATGGCCGGCGAGATGCACTTGGCCGAGCCCCAGCGCCTGCCGCACCGCCTCCACCTCCTCCACATAGCGGGTGATGTTCCACAAAGCGGGATCGGTCGGCCGGTCGGAGGCGCCGCAGCCCAATTGATCGAACGCCACCACGCGGAAACCATGGCCGGCAAGGAAGGAATGGGCCTCGCGCATGTAGTCGCACGGCAGGCCCGGCCCGCCGTTCAGCAGCAGCACGACTTCCGGCCCGGTGCCGAACTCATAGGCGACGATGCGATGGCCCTGGATCTGGAGGTCCACCCGCCGGTCCGGCGCTTTTTCCTGCCACATGGGATGCTCCTCAGGCGCCGCGCTTGCGGGCAACGGTGACTTCGACGCGGGCGCGATGGAGGGCGCGGGCGATGGCGCCGCTCGGGGCGACGTCGGTCACGAGCCGGCCCACATCCGCCCAGCGCCCCCAGATGGCGAGCGCCTGCTGGTCGAATTTGGAATGATCGGCGACCGCGATGGTCTGCACCGCCCGGTGCATCATCGCTTTGTAGACCGAGGCCGCCGCCGCCTCGGCGTCCGAGAACCCCTCGGCGGTGATGCCGGTGGCGCCGAGGATCGCCCAATTGGCGTTGTAGGATTGCAGGAACTCGATGGTTTCCGCCCCCACGATCATGCCCTCGCGCCCGTCATAGCGGCCGGGGCACATGAGCACGGCGATGGTGGGGTTCGGCGCCAGCACGGTGGCCACCGAGAAGGAATGGGTGATGACCGTGATGTCCCGGCACTCGGCCGCCATGCGGCGGGCGACGTGTGTGGTGGTTGCGCCCGCGCCGATGGCCACCACCTCGTTGGGGCGCAAAAACTTCACCGTCGCGGCGGCGATGGCCTCGCGCTCCTCCACCAGCATGCGGTGGCGCTCGGCGACCGAAGGCTCGATGCCGAGCGGGCGCACCGCCCCGCCATAAGTGCGGTTGATGAGCCCGCGCTCGCCCAGCTCGAACAGATCGCGCCGGATGGTCTCGGTGGAGACGTCGAGTTCGCCCGCCAGCTCCGAAACCCGCAAGGTGGAATTGGTCCGCATCTCGGCGAGAATGCGCGCGTGGCGATCCTTCTTGGAGAGCTTGACCCGCTCGCCGGCACCGGGGGTCGGTTCCTCGCTCATGCCGCAGCCCGCCGTCGCAGCAGCCACAGCACCAGCCCGCCCAGCAGCAGGGCACTTGCCGCGCCGAGCGTGCTCATGGTTCCAAGCGCCGGCACCATGGGCGTATAGCCCGCCACCATCTTGGAATAGAGCCATTTCGGCACGGTGGAATCCGCGCCCGCCGTATAGAGCGACAGCGGAAAATTGCCCCAGGAGAGCAGGAACGCGAACAGCGCGCCGGACCAGATGCCGGGCCACAGGATGGGCAGCGTGACTTCGCGCATCACCTGCCAGCGGGTCGCACCGAGATCGAACGCGGCTTCCTCCAGCGAGGGATCGAAGCTGTAGACCTGGATCGCGATCACCAAGGTGACCACCGGCACGATCCACACCAGATGGGCGAACACCGCCGTGAGCCAGGAGGTCTGGACGCCCACCGCGCTGAACCACAGCAGCAGCGCCAGCCCGAGCACCGGCTGGGGGAAGAAGATCGGCAGGATGACGATCTTCTGGAACAGCCGCCGGCCCTTCCAATCATAGCGCGCGAACGCCAGCGCGCCGAAGAAGGCGACCACCACCGAAAGCACTGTCACCAGCGCCGCCACCAGCAGCGAGGTTTGGACAATCATGCCGATCTCGATGGAATCCACCGTCTTCTCCCACCATTCGGAGGTGAAGGCGCGGATCGGGAAGGCGAAGTAACGGCCCTTGGAAAAGCTTGCCAGCGCCCCGCAGGCGATGGGCAAATACAGCAGGACCACGACGAAGGCGGTCCAAAGCCAGATGAAGAGGCGCGTGCGGGCCTTTTCCTGTTCCATGGCTCAGCGCCTCCCCAGCAAGCGGTCGAGATCGAGGCGCGAGAATACGGCCAGCGTGAGCGCACCGATGAAGATCGTCACCACCACCGCCAGCGCCGAGCCGAGCGGCCAGTTCTGCGAATAGGTGAAGGCGATTTCGATATCGTGGGAAATCACGATCACCGACTGGCCGCCGAGGATCTTCGCCTCCGCCACCGCGCCGATGCCGAGCACGAAGGTCAGCAGCATGCCGATGAGGATGCCGGGCATGGCGAGCGGCACTTCCACCTCGCGCCAGATCTGCCAGCGGTTGGCGCCAAGATCGCGCGCCGCATCGATCAAATCGCGCGGCACCATGGCAAGGCCGAGGGTCATGGGAAACAGCATGAAGGGCAGATACACATAGAGCATGCCGGCAAGAATCATGGGCGGCTGGAACAAGATCTGCGGCCCGCCCTCGAAGCCCAACATCTTCAATGTGCCGTCGAGCACGCCATTCTTGATGAAGAACAGCACCCAGCCGTAGAGCCGCACATTCTCCGACACGAACAGCGGGAACACGAACAGGATCGAGACCAGCGACGACCATTTGCCGAACACGCGGTTCAGCCCATAGGCGATGGGATAGGCGATGACCGCCAGCAGAGCGCAGGTGGCGAAGGCAAATCCCAGCGACCACAGGAAGGACAGCCACACCGTATTGCTGCCGTTGAAGATCTCCGCATAATTCACGAGCGTGAACGAACGGAACACTTCGAACGTGCGCGGCTTGGCGAAGGAATAGGCGAAGATGGCGATCAGCGGCGCCACGAAGCCCACCGCCAGCAGCAGGATCACCGGCAGCGAGCAGCGCGCGCCGAGCGAGAGCAACGCGTCGCGCTTCGTCGGCAAAGCGGGCGCGGCCTCAAGCGAGACCGGGGCCGTGGGGTGAGACAGGGTGGTCTGCGCCATGGCTCAGGCCCGCACCGTGATGGCGTCGGCGGCATCCCAGCCCACCGTCACGCTGCGGTCCGCGGCGATCGGCAGGGCCTTGGAGCGCGAGAGTTCCACCAGCATCACCTTCTCGCCCACGCGCACCTGATACTGGATCCGCGAGCCGAGCGAATATTCGTTATAGACCGTGCCCTTCAGGCTGTTCTGGGCGGTGTCTCCGGCGCCGAGAAAGCGCAGATATTCCGGCCGGATCACCACGAACGCGTGGTCCGCTTCGGCATCCTCTTCCGGCGGGCGCACATGGAAGGCGCCGGGCACGTCGATGCCGCGCCAGGGCGCGCCGTCTTGCTCCTTCTTCACCTCGATCACATTCACCTCGCCGACGAATTCGGAGACGAAGCGGTCCACGGGATGATTATAGATCTGTTCGGGCGTGCCCACCTGCACCAGGCGGCCGGCGCGCATGACGCCGATGCGGTCCGACATCACCATCGCCTCTTCCAGCGAATGGGTGATGTAGATGAAGGTCTTGCCGGTCTCCTTGTGGAGATCCTTCAATTCCTTCTCCAGCACCTTCTTCAACTTGTAGTCGATGGCGGACAGCGGCTCGTCGAAGAACAGCACTTCCGGGTCATAGGCGAGCGCGCGGGCCAGCGCCACGCGCTGGCGCTCGCCGCCCGAGCATTTCATGACATTCTTGGAATGATAGCTTTCCGGCAGGCGCACCACGCGCATCAATTCCAGCGCGCGGGCCTTGCGCGCCTTGGCATCGACGCCGCGCACCTTCAGCGGAAACTCGATATTGTCGCCCACGCTCTTGTGAGGAAACAGCGCCAGCGACTGGAACACCAGGCAAGTGGGCCGCTTGTTGGGCGGCACCTCGTTGATGCGTTCGCCGTGCAGGGTGATATTACCCTCGCTCGGCTGGTCCATGCCCGCGAGCATGCGCAGCAGCGTGGTCTTGCCCGAGCCGGACGGGCCGACGATGGTGAGGAATTCGCCTTCGATCACATCGAGGTCGATCTTCTCGACGGCGACGAAATCATTGAAGGTCTTGCGCACCCCGACCAATTGCAGGATGGGCAGTTTCGACGCGGCTTGTGTTGTCATCGCGGGTCTCGGCAGGCGGAAAGACAAAGCGGGTGAAAGTCGGGCGGGGGCTCATGCGCCCTGCGGGCCCCCGCCCCACCCCTCCCCCGCACGCGGGAGAGGGAGCGCATCGGCGCTTTTGAGGGCGCCATTCCCTTTCCCACCACCCCGCCCCCTTCCCACCTGTCCCCTCTCCCGCTTGCGGGGGAGGGGTGGGGAGGGGGAACGCCACGATAGGGGGAGGGGAAAACGGGGAGGCGAAACCGGAACCCCTACCCGCGCACGCGCTTGGCGGCGTTCATGAGATCGAGCGCCTTGTCGTAATCGGGCACGATGTCGTACTCGACGGAGCGGTCCATCTCCTCGTCCAGGCTGTCCCACTGGATCGCCTCCAGCTCCTTCTTGGTGAACAGCTTGAAGCAGTCCGGATTGCCCATCTGGGCGACCGGGTTGAACGTGCCCTCGGCGAACGCAACGGTGTGGGCGACGTCCGGCGCCTGGACATATTTCAGGAAATCCACCGCCAGCGGCGTGGGGTTGGGATTATTGACCGTGGAGGTCACCTCGATCCACGACACGCCACCCTTGCCGCCGGGCAGCGGGCCCTTGAGCGGGGTGATGCCGCGCAGTTCGGGATAGCCGTCGGCGCGCGCCGCCGAGACCGAATAGGTGCCGCCGGTCAGATGCAGATCGATTTCGCCGGACACCAGCGCCTGGTTCATGGTGGCGATGTCGCCGATCAGCTTGGCGCCCTTGAACACCTTCTTCGCGGTCTCCTCGAACTTGGCGAGTTCTTCCGGCGTATGGACTTTGAACGGGTCGATGCCGGCGACCAGGAAGAGGTTGAACACGTTCCAGTCGTCGGATTCCAGAATCCCGTACTTGCCGGAGAGCTTGGGATCGTTGAACAGGTCCCAGCCCGTGGTCTCGGCGGTCTTGCGGTCGATCTTCTTGGTGTTCACCACGAAGGAATAAGGCCCGAAGCGCTGGATGGAGCCGAGCAATTCCTTGCCGTCGTCGCTCATGGCCCATTTATAGGGCCATTTGAACATGGGCAGCATCTTCGCGAAGAACGGCTCGAACTCGTCCTTCGGCAGCGGCTTGATCAGCTTCTCGGGCCACATCACCTTGCGGGCCCAGGGATTGTTGACGTTGATCAGATCCCACACATTGGTCTCGCCGGCGCGCAGGCGGTTGATCATGGTGGGATCATTGGTGAGGCTTTCCGCCTTCACCGTGGCGCCAGTCTTCTTGCGGAACGGGTCCAGCACTTGGGCGGAATTATAGCCCTCCCAGCACAGGATGTTCAGCTCCTTCTCGCGCGCCGCGAAGGCGGAACCGGTCATGGCGAACGGGCCGCCCGCCATCGCAAGGCCGCCGGCCGCCATGCCCTTGAGCACGGACCGTCTGGAAATGGTCATTGTCGATCCTCTGGAATGGTCTGGTGGTTCTGATTTCGTGCCCAATCTTCGCCCCGCATCCCCTCCGGCACAGCGCCGCCGCTCCCGTCCGAAGGGTCGGAGGGCAGGTCGTGGCGCCGGAGGAATGTTGGACTTTCTGTTGGACTATGTTGGATGTTAAGCTCCGACTCGTGGGCTTTACAACAGTTTTTTTGCACCGCATTCTGCGTTTCGCATCGCGGGACGAAGCGCCCGCCGCGCGTGCGCTTTTCCGCACCCGTCGCGTTGAAACACCTTCCAGATCATGAGGAGAAGCGCATGTTCAAAGCGCTCGCAGGGCGTACCGTCATCGTCACCGGCGCCAGCAAGGGCATCGGGCGGGGCATCGCGAAGCGCTTCGGCGCGGCCGGGCTGAATGTGCTGGTGGTGTCGCGAAAGTTGGAAGAAGCCACATCGGTCGCCACCGAAATCGGCGCCCATGCCTCGGCCTTCGCCGCCGACGTCACCAAGGCGGAGGAGTGCCGCGCCTTCGCCGCCGCCGCGCTGGAGCGCTATGGCAGCATCGACGTGCTGTGCGCCAATGCCGGCATCTTTCCCGCCGCCAAGCTGGACGTGATGACGGGAGAGGATTTCGACCTGGTCATGGACACCAATATGAAGGGCACGTTCCTGTCGGTGTCGGCCGTGCTGCCGCACATGAAGGCGCGCAAATGGGGGCGCATCGTGCTCACCTCCTCCATCACCGGGCCGATCACCGGCTATCCCGGCTGGGCGCATTACGGCGCCTCGAAGGCCGCGCAAATGGGCTTCATGCGCACCGCGTCCATCGAGCTCGCGCCCTGGGGCATCACGATGAACGCGGTGATGCCCGGCAATATCCGCACCGAGGGCCTGGACGGCCTGGGGCCGGATTATATTGCGAAAATGGAAGCCTCCATCCCCTTCAAGCGGCTCGGCAGCGTGGACGATATCGCCAATGCCGCTTTGTTCTTCGCCAGCGAGGAAGCCGGCTACATCACCGGCCAGGGCATGGTGGTGGATGGCGGGCAGATCCTGCCCGAATCGCTCGGCGCGCTGGAGGAGATGGGCGGGCCGGTGTGACACGCAAACGGCCCCGGTCTATCCGGGGCCGGTTGTCTGTTGCGAAGCTCTGTTGCGAAGCTTCGCGGGGCTTCGCGGCGCGCGGGGCGTTCGCTGCTATTCCGAGCGAATGCCCATTTCGGCGCGCAGGCGAGCGCGCAGCACGTCGATGGGGTGGCGGCGGCCTTCCTGCTCCACATGCCAGAAGGTCCAGCCGTTGCAGGCTTCCGCGCCCTGGGCGAGCGCGCCCATGCGGTGGATCGAGCCCACGGTCGGCGCCCCCGCCAGACCGGTGAGGGCGATGGTGCCGTCGGCGCGCACCACGGCGCGCACATTGCCCTTGGAATCGGTGAGTTCGACCCCCGGCGTCACCAGCCCGCGCTCCACCAGCGCCGAGAAGGCGACGCGCGGAGCCTCGCGCGCGCTCGGCGGGGCGGCGAGCGCGGAATCCGGCAGCGGGATCACCGCGGCGATGCGCTTTTCCGCCGCCGCCGCGTATGTCGTGTCGCGCTCGATGCCGAGATAATGGCGGCCCAGGCGCTTGGCCACCGCCGCCGAGGTGCCCGAGCCGAGAAACGGGTCCAGCACCACATCGCCGGGCCGCGAGGCGGCGAGCATGATGCGCGCGAGGAGCGCTTCCGGCTTCTGGGTGGGATGGGTCTTGCGGCCGTTCTCGTCCTTCAGCCGCTCGTGGCCGGTGCACAGGGGAAACAGCCAGTCGGACCGCATCTGCGTATCCTCGTTGCCGCCCTTCAGCGCCTCGTAATTGAACACATAATTGCGGGCGTCGGCGTCGCGCGCGGCCCAGATCAGCGTCTCATGGGCATTGGTGAAGCGCCGGCCGCGGAAATTCGGCATGGGATTGGTCTTGCGCCAGATCACGTCGTTGAGGATCCAGAAGCCGAGATCCTGCATGGTCGCGCCGACGCGGAAAATGTTGTGGTAGGAGCCGATCACCCACAGCGTGCCGGAAGGCTTCAGCACCCGCCGCGCGGCCGCGAGCCAGGCCTTGGTGAAGGAATCATAGGCGGCGAAGCTCTCGAACTGGTCCCAATCGTCGTTCACCGCATCGACGCGGCTTTCGTCGGGCCGCTTCAGCTCACCCTGGAGCTGGAGATTATAAGGCGGATCGGCGAACACGAGATCGACGCTGTTGGCCGGCAGGGCATTCATGGCGGCGATGCAATCGCCCACCAGCACGCGGTCCAATTCCAGATCCGGCACCGCCGCGAGGGCCGCCCGGGACAGACGGGGCGCCCCTCGGGGCGCCCCTTTACGCACCACATTCATGACGCAACCCATACGCAACGCTTACGATGGGGGCAGTGTCGCGGCGCGGACTTAAGGGCAGGTAAAGCAGGAGGTTTTTTTCGCGCGGATCGCACGGCACCGGCCTGGGACGGCACCAAGTTCGACACGGCGCTATCCGCGCCGGGCGCCCTGCGGTCGCACGCCGGGGGCGGGACGCTCCAGCAGCACATCGCGGCGGAACCGCACCAGGCGCGCCGGGCGCCCGCCGGTGCCGCTGGTGGTCTCGCCGGTTTCCTCCACCAGGCCCTGGCTTTCCACCAGGCGGCGGAAATTCTGCTTGTGCAGCAGCATGCCGGAGAGCGCCTCCACCGCCTTCTGCAATTGCAGCAAGGTGAAGGCGGGCGGCATCAGCTCGAATACCACGGGGCGATACTTGATCTTGCCGCGCAGGCGGCTGATGGCGGTGGCGAGGATGCGCCGATGGTCGAGCGCCATGGGCTGGCCGAGCAGCGGCTGGCCGGTAAACGCCTCGCCGGGAAGCACCTCGCCGGGAAGCGTCTGGCTGGGAAGCGAATCTAGCACGGCCGGCGCCCCGTCCTCGGCGGCTTCCGCCACGAGGCCGGCTTCATAGAGCAATTCATAGCGCTCGAGCACGCGCTCGTCGTTCCAGGAGGTCTCCTCCGCCCCTTCCTGTCCGAAGGCGAGCACCCGGCGGCGCCGACGCATCTCGGCCGTGCGCGCATCGCCGGCCGCGCACGCCCAGGCCTCCAGGCCCGCGCCGATGCGATCGAGCACCGCCGGGCGGCCGTCGCGCCAATCCTCCCAGGGGAAGCACGCGTACCAGCCGAGCCAGGCCGCCGCCATCTCGCCCGCCGGCCGCGCCTCCCGCACCAAGGCGAGATAGGCCACCGAGAGCGCGCGCGCCGGGCCGCCGTCGTGCCGGTCGAGATCGCCGAACGTATAGAGCTGCTCGATATAATTGAGCTGCTGGTGGGTCTGCCGCTCCACCCAGCTGCGCAGGCCGCCTTCGAGCGTGCGGTGATGTTCCTCCAGCGGGCCGGACGGCAGGGCCGGCCGGTCGCCGACGCGCAGCGCGAGCACGCGCGGCTCCTCCGCCGTCACCGCGACCACGGCGGCGCTCAGATCGATGCTGAATTCAGCCGGCGCATCGCTTGCCGCTCCCGCCACGGGGCGCGAGGGAAAGCGGGGTCGGTCATCGCGCATGCCCACCGCCATGAGATTGCCTTGCCCGATCCTATGGCGCGAACGCGCGCCGGCGGCAATGCGGATTTCGGCGGGGGTGCGCGCGGGGCCGGCGATGATCCGGGCTCACGCCCCCGGCACCCGCCCATGCGCCAGCACCTTGCGCATCACGCTCGGCAGCGCCTCGCGGGCGAAATCGCGGGGCAGCACCCAGCGATGCCCGGCCGGAGCGGCGGTCGCAGCGGGAAGATCGGCGCGCCACACCTCCAGCTCCAGGGCGAAATGGGTGAACACATGGCTCACCCGCCCCGGCAGAGCCCGCCAGCCCTTCGCCCCGGCGGACAGCGGCGCATGATCGCCGGGCGAAGGCACGCCGGCGGTCCAGGGGGTGGAGGGCACTTCGCTCATCTGCGCCAGCAGGCCCTTTTCCGGGCGGGTGCGCAGCAGCACCGCCCCATCGGCGCGCACGGCGAGAAAGGCGATGCCGGCCCGCGCCGGCTTCTCGCCCTTCGCCGCCTTGACGGGATAGCGCGCGGGATCGCCCGCCGCCCGGCCGAGGCAGGGCGCTGCGAGCGGGCACAGCACGCAGGCAGGCGAACGCGGGGTGCAGAGGGTGGCGCCGAGATCCATCATGCCCTGGGCGAAATCGCCCGGCCGGTCGTGCGGCGTCAGCGCGGCGGCGAGCGCCTTGATGCGCGGCTTGGATTTGGGCAAGGGCGCGTCGACGGCATAAAGCCGGCTGACCACCCGCTCGATATTGCCATCCACCGGGCTTGCCGGGAGATCGAACGCGATCGCGGCGATGGCCGCCGCCGTATAGGGGCCGATGCCGGGCAGATCGAGCAGCGCGGCTTCATCGGCGGGAAAGGCGCCGCCGTGGCGCGCCACCACCGCCTTGGCGCAGGCGTGCAGATTGCGCGCGCGGGCATAATAGCCGAGCCCCGCCCAGGCGGAGAGCACCTCTTCCAGCGGCGCCGCCGCCAGATCCGCCACGCGCGGCCAGCGGGCGAGGAAGGCGGTGAAATAAGGCCCCACCGCCTTCACCGTGGTCTGCTGGAGCATGATTTCGGACAGGAACACATGATAGGGATCGCCAAGCCGCCCGCCTTCCGCGCGCCAGGGCAGGCGGCGGCGGTGGCGGTCGTACCAGGCGAGCAAGGCGGCGGCGATGGCGCCCGACGGGACGGCCGGAGCCGCCGATTCTCCCGCGACATCGCCGCTTGTGACGTCTCCGCCCGTGGCTTCCGCCCTCGTAGCTGGCGCCCCCGTCGTTGCCGCGCCCGCGATTTCCAGGAGCGCGTTTTTCGCCCGGCGCGCGCGCGCTGGCGCGCTTTTCACACCGGTACCTTGCGGCGGCGCGCTTTTCGCGCGGGTGGCCTTTGCGTCTGTCGCGTTCGCCCCGGCGACTTGCTCGGGTTTCACTTTCACGGGCGTCACTTGCACAGGCGTCACTTGCGCGGGAATCACTTGCGCGGGAATCACTTGCGCAGGCTTCACCTGGGCGGGAATCACTTTCGCGGGGGCGGCCGGCGCGGCGGTCTTCTTGCGCGGGCGCGGGGCTGATAGGGTGGCGTCGTCCATGGCGCCACCGTGCCGGGGCCGCGCGCTGCCCGCAAGGGGGCGAACGCCCGGCACGCGCGCCTTCCACCGTACACCTTCACCCCGCGCGCCCTCACACGCCCGCAGCCATGACGGAAGACCCCGCCATCAAATCCCCCTGGAAGCGGCGCACCGCCGCCCGCCCCCTCGCCGATCTGGTGGGGCCGTCCATCGCCGACCTGTGCGGCAAGGCGGGCTTTTCGGCGGTGGAGATCGTGACCCATTGGGACGAGATCGTCGGCCCCGCGCTCGCCCCGCGCTCGACGCCGGTGAAATTGCAATGGCCGCGCCAGGATGCCCGCCAGGCCAGCGAGCCGGCGACTTTGGTGGTGCGGGTGGAAGGGGCCTATGCCATCGAGCTGCAATATGCCGCGCCCGTGGTGATCGACCGCATCAACGCCTATTTCGGCTGGCGCTGCGTCGGCCGGCTGGTGCTGCGCCAGGGCCCGGTGCCGCAGCGCCATCAAGGCCCGCCACCGCGCATGGAGCCCGATCCGGCCGCGCTGGCGCAGGTGCGCGGCACGCTCGGCCCGTTCGAGGACGAGGCGCTGGGCGCCGCTTTGGCCCGCCTCGGCGCGCTGGTGCGGCGCGAGCGCCGGAAATCTTGATCGCCCCGAGGGCACGAGGGGATTGGCGCCCTACCCTCGCCATGCTAGCGCGCTCCCTAGAACGCGAAGGCCCTTTCCCGGAGATTTCCATGTCGCTTCATCGTCGCCGTTTCCTGCTGGGCGTGGGCCAGTTCGCCCTGAGCGTCGCGCTCGCCGGCCCCCTGCTCCAGCTGTCCGGGATGCTGCCGGGCCTTTCGGGTGCGGCGCAGGCCCAGAGCCCGGCCCAGGGCCAGACCGTCGACCCGCTCAAGCTCAACGCACCCGCCGCCACCCCGCTGCCTGAACAGGCCATGGGCAAGGCGGACGCGCCCGTGACCATCATCGAATATGCCTCGCTCACCTGCAGCCATTGCGCGGCGTTCCACACCGGCACTTTCCCGGAGCTGAAGGAAAAATACATCGACACCGGCAAGGTGCGGTACATCCTGCGGGAATTCCCGTTCGATCCGGTCGCCACCGCCGCCTTCATGCTGGCGCGCTGCATGCCGAGCGACAAATATTTCCCCATGGTCTCCTCGCTGTTCGAAACCCAGCGCAGCTGGGCGTTCGGCAACAATCCGGCCGAGGGGCTGATGCGCGTCGCCAAGCAGGCGGGCATGAGCGAAACCGATTTCGAGAAGTGCCTGAGCGACAAGGAGCTGGCGGAGAAGATCCAGGCCGGCACGCAATATGGCAACAAGGAACTCGGCGTCGATTCCACCCCCACCTTCTTCATCAACGGCAAGAAGGTGTCGGGCGCCATGACCCCCGACCAGCTCGACAAGGAACTGGCGCCTTTGCTCGCCGGCAAGTGAGCGAGCAACGAGGAGCGGGTAATAAGTGAGCGCACGATAGGTGAGCGCACCTTTGGACCGATCGACATTCCTGGTCCGGCGCAATTCCAGCAGAGCATCGTCATGCACGGGCTTGACCCGTGCATCCACGCGGCCCCGTCGGCGCCAGCTTTTCAAGGCGCGCGCGGGCGGCGTGGCGTGGATGGCCGGGACGCGCCCGGCCATGACGGCCGGTGAAATAAAGACGATAGCGCGCACCGGCCGTCAGGCGCCTCGACGATCCACCCCGCGGCTGAATGTCGATCGGACCTAGGCGGGGAGCCGGCAAAACCCGCGTCATCCACAGCGCGCGCCGTTGACATTGCGGCGCGCGCCCCTTATCGAACCGGCTCGATCCAATACATTGTGTCGACGAGCCGCGCGGTGAAGCCGCGCCGCGGTCGGCCGAAGGCAGTAGGTTATGAAGATCCGCAACTCTCTCAAGTCGCTCCTCGGCCGTCACCGGGACAACCGTCTCGTGCGCCGCAAGGGCCGCGTCTACATCATCAACAAGACCCAGAAGCGCTACAAGGCCCGCCAGGGCTGAGCGTTTTCCCGCTCCTTGCGAGCGGGGTTCTCGTCATCGAGATGAGTTGATCGCGCCGCTCCCCCCGAAAGGGGTGGGGCGGTTGACGCTTTATGCGCATCGTCTCACACTTTGCCGATGATGATGTCCAAGCATGCGTCCGTGGATTCTTCTTCGCGCACCGCCGCCGCCATGCGCCGCGCGCTGGTGATGGCGCTGGCCTGCGCGCTCGCCCTGGCGCTGTGCGGCGCCTATGCCGCCCGCGCCCAGACCATTGGTGCCCAAACCACGAGTGCCCAGACCACCGGCGAGAAACCCTCGGCCGGCGCCGCGCCCAAATCCGATCTAGGCAAGGCCGATTTGGGCAAGGCCGATCTGGCGAAGCCGGCGCCCAATGCCGGCGCGGCGGATGCCACGCCCGCCCGTCCCAAGCTGCCACGCGACCGGCGGGTCCAGCTCGACGCCATGTTCGAGGCGCTGCGCCTCGCGCCGGACGATGACACCGCCTCCGCCCTCGGCAGCCGCATCGAGGCCATGTTCGCCCAATCGGGCAGCCCGAGCGCGGACCTTTTGATGTCGCGCGCCGAGGCGGCCGCCCAGGCCAAGGAATATGATTTGGCGCTGGAGCTGCTCGGCACGGTGATCGACACCCATCCCGATTTCCTCGCCGCCCGCAGCCGGCGCGCCACGATCTATTATCTGCAGGACGATTACGCCTCCGCTTTGGTGGATGTGGGCGAGGTGCTGACGCGCGAGCCGCGCCATTATTCCATGCTGCTCGGCCTGTCGCTCATCATGCGCGAGGTCGGCGACGATACCCACGCCCTCGAAGCCGCCCGCCGCGCGCTCGCCGTCAATCCCCACCTCACCGCCGCCAAGGACATCGAGACCGAGCTGAAAGTGAAGGTGGAAGGGCGGGATATTTAGGGCCGGATCCGCCCCTACCGAGTCCGCCCCCGCTTGCGGGCAGGGTGCGGTGCCTTCCTGCGACCCTCCTGGCACCGCCCGAACTGCCCGGTCCCCTCTCCCGCGTGCGGGGGAGGGTTAGGGAGGGGGAAGGGAGCGAGGGGGAAGGGAGCGAGGGGGAAGGGAGCGAGGGGGAAGGGAGCCATTCCGACCATCCGAGGCGGCGCGGATTCATGCGCGCCGAACGTTCGCCCGAAATCGCGGTTCGGTCCGCGGCGGTGGCACGGGAAAGTGCCTTCTCACCCCGATTCGTCCGCGCTAACCCATTGTTTCACGTGAAACATTTTGGGAAGAAAACGACCCGCTGCCAGGTCCGCCAAAGCCCTCAGGCCAGGATCGCCGCGAGATAGGCTTCGGCGGCGGAAAGATCCGTGGCACCCGCCACGAGCCCCACATAGCCGTCCGGCCGCACCACCCACAGCCCATCGTAACCCGCTGGCGGCTCACGCGCTTCCACCAGTCCGCCGAACCCGGCGGCAAGCTCGCTGGCCGCCGCGCCCGGCGCGATCAGGGCAAAGCGGGGCGTATCGCCGGCGCCGATGGGCGCAAGCGCCGGGTCCAGCTGCGGCCAGCGCTCGCCCGCCTTCGGCAGGTTTCCGCCGTGGGGCGCATGGGGCGCGGTCACCGACAAGGGGCTGTGGGGATAGGCGATCTCCAGCTCGGTAAGACTGTGCGAAGCGTGGCGCTGCACCTGCGACAGGCCGAGCACCACATGGGCGGCGAAATTGCGCACCGCCTGCGCAACCGGATTGCGCATCACCACCATGTCGGTCATGCGCGTGGCATTGTGCAGCACCAGGTCGCCGACCGCACTGCGCTCGATGGAATAGCTGTCGAGCAAGGCCGGCCGGGCGCGCCCGTGCACCACCAGCGCCAGTTTCCAGGCGAGGTTGAAGGCGTCCTGCATGCCGGTGTTCATGCCCTGCCCACCCGCCGGGCTGTGGATGTGCGCGGCATCGCCCGCCAGGAACGCACGGCCGAGGCTGTAGTCCTTCACCTTGCGCTCGTTGATGCGGAAATTCGCCAGCCAGAAGGGATCAAACATGCGGATGCCGCCGGGGCCGCGCGCATCCACCAGCGCCTGCACCTCGGCGAGGGTCGGGTCGGGCCGGTGCGCCTCTCCCTGCGCCGGGCCGAGATCCGCGACCATGCGATAGCGCCCGCCGGTGATGGGAAAGAAGGCGAGGATGCCGTCGGAATGCCAGTAGATGTCCAGCTTGTCGGGGGTCAGCCCCTCCAGGTGCGCGTCCGCCAGCACCCAGTCGCTGGGCTGGGTGGTGCCGGCGAAATCCATGCCGAGCGTATGGCGCACCGTGGAATGGGCGCCGTCGCAGCCGACCAGCCAGTCCGCCTCCACCTCCTCCTCGCGGCCGGAGGCATCGCGCAAGGTGGCGCGGACGCCGTCGCCCACGAGTTCAAAACCCACAAGGCCGGTAGTGCGCTCCACAGTCACGCCCAGGGATTCGAGATGGGTTTCCAGCAGCCGCTCGGTTTCGCTCTGCGGGATCATGACGGCGGCGGGAAACAAGCTCTCCGCCTCGTCGAAATTAATCTCGGCGATCAGCGTGCGGCCGTTGGAGATGCGCGCACCATACACTTCCATGCCGGCGTCGACGAAAGCCTCCGCCCGGCCGGTGCGGGCCAGCAGCTCCAGCGAGCGGCTCCACAGCACCAGGGCTTTGGATTTGTCGGTGCGGGCGGCCGATGTGTCCACGATCCGCACGCCGACGCCATATCGCGCCAGCTCGCCCGCCAGGGTCAGGCCCACCGGCCCAGCGCCCGCGATGAGAACACGCCCTGTTCCAGCCATGGTGACCCTCCCAGACCCGGACATTCTGCCCGTGGCGCCGCCGGATGGCGCGGCACTTCAGCAAATATCACAGCGCCGGGCAGCCAGCAGGGGGAAAGGCGCGATAGCCGCCAATCTGGAACTATTTTCCGCGGCTTGCCGGGTTCGGCATGGGCATGGGGGCATTGCCGGGCGGCGGGATGCCGGGCAGGACCCGGCTCGATTGGTTGGCCTCGGTCAATTGCACGGTCCAGCCGCGCTGCTCCTTGGTGTCCACCTCCAGGAAGCCGGCCCGATCGAAGCCGCGCGCGAGGCAATCCTCCACCCCGCGAATGGTGAATTCCTTGTCGCGGGTGCACATATAGGCCTTGCCGGCCCATTCCCCGCCCTGGTCGTAATCCACCGCATAGAGATAATAAAAGCGCGCCACGAGATCGCCGCGCAGCAGGGTCTCGCAGCTGTTGGCCGCGACGTTCCACCAGCCCTCGGTGGTCCAGACCTCGTTTTCCTTATAGCCGATGGCCACCCCGACCCGGCTGGAGGTGCGGTTGCACAGACGGAAGTCCGCCGCCGCCGGCGCCGCGCTCGCCGTCAGCGCACCCGCCGCCAGCAAAGCGAGAAGCGCCAGCGCGCGCAGGCCGCGCCAGAGGCCGGAAGATCCATTCGGAGCGAACGGGTGGGAAAACAACATGGCTCGGCTGTTAGCCTTGGTACGGCACGGGCGTCAATGGACGATGCATGCGCGATGCATCGTCCCGCCTTTTCGGGCGCGATCGGGGCGGAAGCGAGGCAGATCACCCGCCCCGCCCCGGCCGCGCCACCCACAGGCCGAGCAGAACCAGCCCCATGCCCACCCCCTGGAGCACGCCCAGCGCCTCCCCCAGCACCAGCCATCCCAAGGCCGCCGCCGACACCACCTCAAGGAAGAACACCAGCGCCCCGTAGATCGGCGGCACCACGGAAAGGCCCACCGCCATCAACCCCTGCCCGCCCACCTGGCTCACCAGGGCAAGGCCCAGCAGCGCGGCCGCCCCGGAAGCGCTCGCGGGCCACAGGGTCGGCTCGGCCACCAGCGCCACCGCAAGCAGGATCACGCTCGTGGCGGCGGTGGAAATCAGCGTCACCGCCCCGGCGCCCCGGAAGCGGCGCGCCTTGCCGATCGCCAGGAAATAGGCGGCGAAAAAGATCGCCGTCACCAGCCCCGCCGTGTCTCCCAGCAGATGCGCCGGCTCCAGATGGAAACTGCGCCCGATCAGCGCGCCCGCCCCCGCAAGACACAGTGCGAGCCCGGCGAGGGTGGCGCGGGTGATGGCGGCGCGCAGCACCAGCCAGGCGAACAAAGCCACCCACACCGGCGATGTGGTCGCCAGCACGGCGGCATTGGCGACGCTGGTGCCGAGGATCGCCAGATGCCAGAAGAACAGGTCGCCAGCGAAGAACACCCCCGCCAGCAGGGCGGCGCGATCCGGCACCAGGGCGCGGCGCCCCTCGGCTGCCAGCGCCCAGACGAGCAGAACCGGCAGCGCCAAAGCGGTGCGCCAGAAGGCGCTGGCGAACGGGCCCACCTCCGCGAGCCGCACGAACAGCACCGACGCCCCCATGGCAAAGGCCCCGGCGGCCAGGGCGGCGATGCCCAGCGCCAGGCGCACGGGCGGCGCGGCGGCGCGCGGCCCCCGGTTCATAGCATGGCCCTTGCGGCCCTTGCACCCGGCGCACGCCCGCGCCACATGAGGCCGACAAAGGGACGACACGCCATGAGCAAGCAAGTTTTCGACCCAACACCGCAGGACGGCCCCGGATCGCTGTCCGACCAGGACCGCGAGCGGCTGGAGGCGGCGGCATTCCGGCGGCTCGTCGCCCATCTGCGCGAACGCACCGACGTGCAGAACATCGCGCTCATGAACCTTGCCGGCTTTTGCCGCAACTGCCTCTCCAACTGGTATCTGGACGCCGCCGAGGCCGAGGGCCTGCCGGTGAGCAAGACGCAGAGCCGCGAGGCGGTCTATGGCATGCCTTACGAGGAATGGAAAAGCCGTTATCAGACCGAGGCGACGCCGGAGCAGGCCGCGGCCTTCAAACCGCCCCACGATGGCCATTGAACCGGCCGGGTGTGGCAGGGGATAGGGGGGATTGCGGGGACAGCGGCTTGACGGCGGCGCCCAGCTGCGCGCTGTATCTTGCCCCTGATCGGCGCCCCATCCGCCCCTTTGATTGTTTGTGAGGTTGCACCACGTGTCGGAAGACGTATCGGACGCCCCGGCGGGCTTCGCCAAGGAACAGCTGAAATCCTTCATCGAGCGCGTCGAGCGCCTCGAGGAAGAGAAGAAGGCGATCGCCGACGATATCAAGGACGTATTCGCCGAAGCCAAGGCTAACGGCTTCGACGTCAAGGCGCTGCGCGCCATCCTCAAGATCCGCAAGGAAGACGTGGACGAGCGCAAGGAACACGAGGCGATCGTCGACCTCTACATGCAGGCGCTCGGCATTTTCTCCTGAGGCCGCAGCAGGCGGGGCAAGACCCGCCGCAAACTTGGCTCACGGCCGGGCGTGCCCCGGCCATGCGCACGCTGTTTCCGGCCGCCCTTTGGCGGTTCAAGTCCGGCGGCGCGAGGGGAACACTGCCTCAGCCACGCTCGGACCGCAGTAAGTCGATCTGCAACTTGATGCAATCGCTGCGATAAACGATATCGGCCACATAGATGGCGATATTCTTCGCGTCCACCACCACGCAATGGCTCTCCACCGTCGCCGCGCCGAGCGGGATCTTCATGAGATCCGCGACGGTCGGATCGGCGCTGCCGATGATCAGTGTCTGGTGGGCGTCCTTCACCTTGACTTTCTTCAGGCCAGCAAGCGCGGGCAATGCCGGGCCGGTGAGAAAGACATCGCGGTCCATCTCGAAGACATGGCGCGCGAGCAGAAGGTTGACGATGGAATAGGGCTGGTCGTCACGAAATTGAAGACTTTTCAGCGAGACGTATTCGGCCGCGAGTTCGCCATCCTCCGCCTTCAGGAGCGGCGGCGGCACGTTCTCTGTCAAGGTGATGGGGCGGGGCACGTTTTCCTTCACCGACGCGATCAGGCTTGCCCAGGTGGTCTCCAGCTTCAGCCAATGCCGGTCCGGCACGACGCTGGACACAAACGTCCCACGCCCCTGGCGCGCGCTGACGAGGCCTTCATCGCGCAGCATTTCCACGGCCTGGCGCACGGTGACGCGCGCGACCTGGAACTCCTCTTCCAATTCTTCCAGCGTGGAAATCTTGTCGCCGATGGCCCAATGCCCCGCCTGGATCCGCTGGCGGAGCACCGATGCGACCTGGATGTAGAGCGGCACGCGGCTTCGATCGTAGGCTGCCGATAGTTTGGACTTTGTTTGCATAAAGGACCATCAGACTCGGCGGCGTGTGAGCAGAAACCGTCTCCACTTCACGCCTGAGATTGCAGTTTAGCCCCATGACGCGCAAAGGTGAATAGGGAAGTGCCTGCGACTTGTGCATATTAGCCCGTCTTCTCGCGCCGGGCATAGAATTACCGAGGGCGCACGAGACGCCAGAACGCGCGCACGATTAATGCGCAGCCAATCGGGCAGGCAGAAGCTGCGCCGATTACCAGATACCTTCGCTTTTTAATACTGATATTCGATAAATTATTATTTTACAATGTATATCTGATATATTATTTCGTTTTTTCAGAAAATATACAACAACTCATAGACAATAATAATATAAATTTCTAGAATATCGAAAGTTCAACCGATTTGGTGTGTCATGGCCTCTTCTCTGTCCAACCAGCGTGCAGATCTGGATGCCTTCGACATCGCCATACTTACTATTCTTCAAAAGGACAACACTACACCCCAACGCACCATTGGTGAGCGTGTGAACCTCTCGGCGGCCGCCGTGCAGCGCCGCATTAAGCGGATGCGCGAAACCGGCGTGATCGCCGGCGATGTCACCATCCTCAACCCCGCTCGCGTCGGCCAGCCGCTGACCCTGGTGGTGGAAGTCGTGGTGGAAAGCGAGCGCATCGACCTGGTGGACGCCGCCAAGGCCAATTTCGTCCGCTGCCCGGAAGTGCAGCAATGCTATTATGTCACCGGAGACGCAGACTTCGTGCTGATCGTTACCGTTCCGACCATGGCAGACTATGAAGACCTGACCCGCCGCCTGTTCTTCGAAAACAGCAATATCAAGCGATTTCGCACGCTTGTCGTGATGGATCGGGTGAAAACCGGGCTCACCGTTCCGCTGGAACGGTGAGGAAGGACGGATCTTGGCGGCATCTTCCACACGCCGCCCATCCCGTTTTATCCCGCTATTCTGCGCCATAGCTCTTTCAGCCGCGACAGGATCACCGAATACACCAGCGAACCCGCGTTAAGCTCCGTCACCACGGGCGCTGCGGGTGCGCCCTCGCCCTGGCCGAGGCGGGCTTCCAGATTCTGCACGAACGCCGACACCAGCCGCCCGGCGATATCCTGCACGAGGCCGGAACGGCCGAACTGAGCCAGCATGCCGGTGAGCGTATAGCCGATGCTCACGTCGACGCGCGTCGCCCGGCCGTCCTCGACCGGCGTCAGCGTGTAGCCGATGAGCCCGCGCGTCGCCGAATTGCTGCGCGTGTCGCGCCCGCTGCCGGAGATGCGCCCGGCGTGCCGGGCATCGTCGCGCGAAATGTCCGCCACGCCCTGGAATTCGGCCACCATGGGGCCGACCTTCACGCGGATCTGCCCTTCCACATGCTCCGGCGTCGGCGTGCCCACAAGCGACGCACCCGGCAGGCAGGCGGCGACCTCGTCCACACGGCCGAAGAAATCCCACACCACATCCACGGGATGGGCGACCACAAAGCTTTGCGGAAAGCTCGTCTGCGGCACGAAATCGGCATCGAGCTTGGCAGTTTCGCGCGGAGGGGCGACGCGCGAAGGGGCCGCGCGCGGAACGGGAGCGGCGATCCTGGCGGGCGGCGCATCGGCGCCCTTGTCCGCGCTGCCTACGAAGGCGCCCGCATGGCCGGAGCCGACCGGCCCGAGGGCGGTGCGCACATCGGCACGGGGCGCCGCGCCGCGCGCCTTGCGCTCCGCGATCACCGAGCGGATCGCCCGCACGATGCCCACATAGCCGGTGCAGCGGCACAGGTTTCCGCTCATGGCGACGCGGATCTCATGCTCGCTGGCGTCCGGTATGCGCAGCACCACGTCGCGGGCGGAAACGATCATGCCGGGCGTGCAATAGCCGCACTGAAGACCGTGTTCGCGCGTGAAGGCGGCCCGCAATTCGCCCGCCACCTCGTCGTCATTGAGCCCCTCGATGGTGGTGACCTGCGCATTCTCGCACGCCACCGCATAGGTGATGCAGGAGCGCACCGGCTCGCCGTCCACGATGACGGTGCAAGCGCCGCACACCCCATGCTCGCAGCCGAGGTGGGTGCCGGTGAGATCGTGCGAATCGCGCAGGAAATCGGCGAGATTGGTGCGCGGCTCCACATCCGCACGCAGCGGGCGGGAATTGACGGTGAGGGAAACCATGCTCATGCCGCGTCCGCCTGCTCGAATGCGCGGCGCAGCGCCACCGCGTGTGTCCGGCGATCCAGCACATCGCCCATGCCGGCGGCCTGCGCCACCTCTTCCGCCGCGCCCGCCGAGAAGCCCGACGCACCGAACAGCGCGGACCGCTCGGTGACGAGGATGGGCCGCGTCTCGGTCGCGCCCATCACGGCGCGGAACACGCCGCGATCGGGATCCACCAGCACCGCGCCGATGGCGTGGGCGAACTCGCCGGTCTTGCGGCAGCTCTTGAAATAGCCCCAGCGGGCCGAAGCGCTGCATTTGGGAATGCGCACCGCCTCCAGCAATTCGCCGGGATTGAGATCGGCGGCGAGCGCGCCGAGCATGTATTGCTCCACCGCCACTTCCCGCACGCCGGAGGGAGACCGCAGGATCACCCGCGCGCCCACGGCGGAGAGAATGGAAATCCAGTCGGCGGAGGGGTCCGCATGGGTCAGGCTGCCGCCCACCGTGCCGCGGTTGCGCACCGCGCGATAGGCGATGCCGCGCGCCACGCCCGCCAAGGCGCCGGCGGTGACATCCGGCACGCGGCGGTCCTCGAAATCGGCATGGGTCACGCAGGCGCCGACGATGAGATCGCTGCCCGTGTCCTCGATGCGCTTCAACGCTGGAATGGCGGTGATATCCACCAGCAGGTCCGGCTGCACGAGGCGCATGTTCAGCATGGGCCCGAGCGACTGGCCGCCGGCGATGATCTTCACCACCTGCCCCTCGTCCTGCATCAGGGCCAAAGCGGCGTCGATCTCGACCGGGCGCTCATAATCGAAACGGACGGGCTTCATGCCACGCTCCCGGCGAGTTTGGCGACCTTGGCCGCCTCGATGGCTTCCAGGACGCGGCGCGGCGTGATGGGCGAATGCAGCAGTTCGGCGCCGATACCCTTCAGCGCATCGTTCACCGCATTGCCGATGGCGGCGGGCGGGGCGATGGCGCCGCCCTCGCCGATGCCCTTCACCCCGAATTCCGTATAGGGCGCGAGGAATTCCATATGGTCGAGCCGGGGCTCGGGGACCTCGGTGGGGCCAGGCAGGAGATAATCCGCGAAGGTGGAGGCGAGAGGCTGGCCCGAGGCGTCGAACTGCATCTCCTCATAGAGCGCCGTGCCGATGCCCTGGGCGAGGCCGCCATAGATCTGGCCGTCCACCACCATGGGGTTCACCAGCTTGCCGCCGTCCTCGACGATCACATAATCGAGGATCTCGATGTCGCCGAGTTCCGGGTCCACCGCCACCAGGACCACATGGGCGGCATAGGAGAAGGTGCCGGTATCGCGCACCGGCTTGTAGCCGATGGTGGATTCAAGGCCATGGGGATCGATGCCGGCCGGCAGGTCCTGCGGGCGGCGATACCAGGTGTGAGCGATCTCCTGAAGGCTCACCTGGCCGGTGGGCGCGACCGCGAAGCCGTCCTTGATCACCACCTCGGCCGGGTCCGCCTGGAGCAGATGGGCGCCGATCCGCGCCGCGAGCCGCGCCACCTCCTTGCAGGCGGTGGCCACCGCGCCGCCGGCCATCACCATGGAGCGCGAGCCCCAGCTGCCGGTGGAATAAGGGGTATATTCGGTGTCGCCGTGCACCAGCTTGATGCGCGCGGTATCGATGCCGAGCACTTCGTGGGCCACCTGGGCGAAGGTGGTTTCCATGCTCTGGCCGTGGGAATGCACGCCCACGCGCAATTCCAACCCGCCGTCCGGCGTCATACGCGCGGTCGCCTGCTCATGGCCCGGCACCATGGGAATGCCCCAGCCGGAATAGACCGAGGTGCCGTGGGCGCCCTGCTCGCAATAGATGGAATGGCCGATGCCGATCAGCCGGCCGTCCGCCTCGCCCTTGGCCTGGCGGGCGCGCACCTCGTCGAGGCGGGCCATGGCGATGGCGCGGGTGAGCGCCTGGGGATAATCGCCGCTGTCGAAATGCTTTTTGGTGATGTTGTCGAACGGCATCTGCTCCGGCCGCACGAGGTTCTTCAGCCGCAATTCGTGCGGCTCCATGCCGATCTCGCGGGCGATCGCGTCCAGCACCAGTTCGAGCGCGAAGCACACGCCGGTGCGCGCCACGCCGCGATAGGGCAGGATCGGGCATTTGTTGGTGGCGACCGACCAGGTGCGGCAGCGATAGGCGGGGAAATCGTACGGGCCGGGCAGGATGCTCACCACCTGCGCGGCCTCCAGGCACGCCGAGAAGGGATAGGAGGAATAGGCGCCGGAATCGACGATCGCCTCGCAATCGATCCCCCGCAGCGTGCCGTCGCGATCGGCATAAGCGGTGATGGAATAATGATGCTCGCGGCAGTTCGCGCCGGCGGTCAGGCTCTCGCGGCGGTCCTCGATCCAGCGCACGGGATGATCGAGCCGCATGGCGAGCCAGCCGAGGCAGATGTCTTCCGGCAGCAGGATGCCCTTGTAGCCGAAGCCGCCGCCGACGTCGGGCGAGATGATGCGGATCTGCTCCTGGTTCAGCCCCAGGCATTCGGCCAGGCCGTTGCGCACGATGTGCGGCATCTGGCTGCCGGTGTGGAGCACGAGCTGCTCCTTGCGATGGTCCCAGTGCGCCACCGTCCCGCGCCCCTCCATGGGCGCCATGCTCTGGCGCGCGGTGGAGAGGGTGCGGGTGATCTTGATCGGGGCATCGAAGGCCTTCTCGATGTCCACTTCCATGAAGCTTTCGAGAAAGACGTTGTCGCCCCAATGCTCGTGCACCAGCGCGCTGCCGGGATCGCGGGCCTTCACCATGTCGTGGACGGCGGGGAGTTCCTCGAGGTCCAGCTCGATGGCGGCGGCGATATCCTCGGCCTGCGCGCGCGTATCACCGACGCACACCGCGAGCAGTTCGCCCACCTGGCGGACCTTGTCGGTGGCGAGCGGCCATTGCTCGGAAACCTTGAAGCCGGGCAAGGTGGTGACGGCGCGGATCGGCTTCACCGCCGCCAGGTCCGTGGCATTGAAGGCGCGGCCGCGACAGGCTTCGGGAATATGCACCCCATGGATGCGGGCGTGGGCGAGCGGGCTGCGCACGAACGCGACATCCTTCAACCCCGGCAGGCGGACATCGGCCACGAACTGACCGCGGCCGCGCAGGAAGCGATCGTCCTCCTTGCGCGGGAGACGCGCCCCGACACCCTGCTTGGTCATCCCGTATTCCCCGGTCGCTCTTGAAAACCCGCGGCATGCGCCATCATGGGCGGATGCCTCTGCTTTTGAAACGCCACCGGGCAGCCGGGGCGCGGCAGAAAAGACGGGGCATCGACGGTGTCAGGCGCTGGCCCGCCGATGCCCCGCCCCCGAAAGGGATGGGGGGTCAATCTCACCCCTTCCGGATCAATGGACCACTTCGACCTTGCCGTTGACGATCTTCACCACATAGGTGGCCGGGCTGCTCTGGCCGCTTTCGCGTCCCTCGGGGCCGGCCTTGGCGAACACGATCTTGCCGTTGAGGCCGGGCACTTCCACCTTCCACAGGGCTTCGGTGATCTTGGCCGGATCGGCCGAGCCGGCCTTGGCGATCGCGGCGGCGATCACAGTGATGCCGTCATACCCGCGGAAGCTCTCGGTGAGGCCGGCGGCGGGATAGCCCTTCTTCTTCCAGGCTTCCACGAACGCCTTGGCACGCTCCGGATACGGCGTCGCATCGGGCGACCAGGGGGTGAAGAACAGCAGGTGATAGGTGCCGTTAGCGGCGGTGCCGGCCTGCTCGGCGAGCTGGTCGGGGCTCTGCGAGCCGCCGGTGGTGATGATCTGCTTGTTGAGGCCGAGCGCCTGGGCCTGCTTCAGCACCAGGGTCAACTGCTCGACGGCGGTGGTGACGATGAGGGTGTCGCTGTCCGAGGCCTTGATCTTGGCGAGCTGGGCGCTGAGATCCTGCGCGCCCTGGTCCATGGTCTCGACCGCGCCGACCTGGATGCCCTTGTCCTTGAACATGGCCGAGAAGTCGCTGGCGGTGCCGCGGCCCCAGTCATTGTTCACCACCAGGAAGTCGGCCTTCTTGATCTTGAAGCCGTCGATCACCTTGGCGAAATTCTGCGCTTCCAGCGACGAGGGGGCGGAAATGCGGAACACGTAGGGATTGCCCTGCACCGTGATCTTGGAGGAGGAGGAGGTCTCCACCACCATCGGCACGTTGTATTGCATCAGCTTGGGCATGACGGCGAGGGTGAGGCTGGAGCCCCAGGCGCCGAGCATCACGGGCACCTTGTCGCGCACGATCAGCTTCTCGGCGACGGCGGCGGCTTCGGTCGGGTTGCTCTTATTGTCCTCTATGATGAGGTTGAGCTTCTTGCCGAGCACGCCGCCCTTGGCATTGATCTCCTCGGCGGCGAGCTTGGCACCGTCGGCGACGAAATTGCCGGAGGCGGCAAAGGCCCCGGTCAACGGCATGTTCACGCCGATGGAAATGTCCTGCGCCGCCGCCGGCAAGGCGAATGCCACGGACAATCCCAATGCGCAGGCGGCAGATGTCAGAAATCCTGATTTCAGCTTCACCATATCACCTATCCTCTGGAGGGGGTTATTTTCGTTGTTGAAGCAATGGCATCGTCTTGCTGCGATGAACATGCGCGAAAGGCCCACATAACGCGCGTGAAAGACGCGCGAGCAGATCGGAGACTTTCCGATATCAGCTCCGGGCGTCAATCATTCTATATACCATCAGATAGGAAAACTCCTTCTGTCAAGGCTCTCTTGCGCAATCGCTCCGCGGGGCGCAGCATTTTTTTACCGCATCCGCTTTGCCGGGCCCCGCAACGGCAAGGTCATGGGCCGAAAAAATGTTGCCGGCTCTGGATTTTCGGGCCTTCCCCGGCCCTGTCGGCAGGGTCGGAAAAGCGATTGAAGAATTGAGTTGTCTTATCATTCTGTTTATAGCACCATTTGCCCTATCGAGATCGAATTCCCCGGCAGAAACTTCGTCCGCGAAACCGCCAAAGATTTGATTCCACACAAAAATCAGGAACACTGCCCATGCCCGGCGACGCCAAGCCCATCATTGCCATCCTCGGGGGAACGGGCGATCTCGGTTCCGGCCTCGCCAAGTCCTGGGCCGCTGCCGGCTATGAGGTGGTGATTGGCTCGCGCAGCGCGGAAAAGGCTGCCGAAGCCGCCGCTGCCCTCGGCGGTACGGCACGTGGCGACGACAATGCGGGCGCGGCGCGCGCCGGCGATATCGTTATCCTCGCGGTGCCGTTCGCAAGTCATGAATCCACGCTGCTGGACGTGCGCGACGCGGTGCAGGGCAAGATATTGGTGGATGCCGCCGTGCCTTTGGTGCCGCCCAAGGTTTCCACCGTCCAGCTGCCCGCCGAGGGCTCGGCCGCGCAGATCGCGCAAGGCCTGCTGGGCGAAGGCGTGCGCGTCGTTTCCGCCTTCCACAATGTGGGAGCCACCAAGCTGCATGGCGGCGGTAAAGTGGATTGCGATGTGCTGGTGTTCGGCAATGACAAGGACGCCCGCGACCAGGTGATCGCGCTCGCCGGCGTGATCGCGACGCGCGGCATCGACGGCGGCGTGCTCGCCAATTCCGCTGCCGCCGAGGCCCTGACCTCGGTGCTGATCGGCATCAATCGCCGCTATAAAGTGCCGGGCGCCGGCATCCGCATCACCGGCCTCGACATTCCCGCCGTCGGCTGAGGTTTTCATGGCCGCGCCTTCCCTCTCCCTGCACGCCTTGCCGGGAATTCCCCTGGTGGAGCCCGGCGACGACCTCGCCGGCCTGCTCGGCGCGGCGCTGGAGGCGAGCGGGCTCGGCCTTGAGGATGGCGACATCCTGGTGGTGGCGCAGAAGATCATCTCCAAGGCGGAGGGCTGCTATCTGGCCCTCGCCGACGTGGCCCCCTCCCCCCGCGCAATCGAGATCGCCGCCCGCGTCCGCAAGGACCCGCGCCACGTGGAAGTGGTGCTTTCCGAATCCTCGGAGATCGTGCGAGAGGGGCCGCACGTGCTGGTGGTCGCCCACAAGCTCGGCTTCGTCATGGCCAATGCCGGCGTGGACGAATCCAACATCGATCATAAGGACGGCGCGCGCGTGCTGCTGCTGCCGCGCGATCCCGACGGCTCCGCCGCCGCCCTGAAGGCCCGGCTCGACGCGCGCTTTGGGGTGACGGCGGGCATCGTCATCAATGACAGTTTTGGCCGCCCCTGGCGCAACGGCGTCGTCGGCGTCGCGCTCGGCGCGGCCGGCGTGCCAGCGCTGGTGGACATGGTCGGTGCGCCGGACCTGTTCGGCCGCGCCATGCGGGTGACCGAAATCGCGGTGGCGGACGAACTCGCCTCCGCCGCCTCCCTGCTCATGGGCCAGGGCGACGAGGGCCTGCCGGCCGTGCTGGTGCGCGGCTATCGGCGGGCCGCGCCCGAACGGCCCGCCGCCGCCCTCATCCGCCCCCGCGAACGCGACATGTTCCGATGAATGCGCCCCTCCCCCCCTCCCGCTCCGGTTCCATCGTCGCCTTGTGCGGCGGCGTGGGCGGCGCAAAGCTCGCCCTTGGCCTGGAACGGGAGTTCGGCGCGGCGGTCGCGCTCGTGGTGAATACGGGCGATGACTTCGAGCATCTCGGGCTTGCCATCTCCCCCGATCTCGACAGCGTGCTCTACAAATTGAGCGGGCTCAGCGACGAGGTGCGCGGCTGGGGGCGCGCCGACGAGAGCTGGAATTTCATGGCCGCGCTGGGCGAAATGGGCGCGGAGACCTGGTTCCAGCTGGGCGACCGTGACCTCGCGCTGCATGTGGAGCGCACGCGCCGCCTGCGGCTTGGCGAGAGCCTCACCCAGGTCACGGATCTGGTGCGGACGCGGCTCGGCATCGCCGCCCGCCTGCTGCCCATGAGCGACATGCCGGTGCGCACGCTGGTCCATACGGACGAAGGCACCTTGCCGTTCCAGCGCTATTTCGTCGAACGCCGCTGCGCGCCCGCCGTCACCGGCTTCACCTTCGAGGGCGCGGCCACCGCCCGGCCGACGTCGCAAGTGCTGGCCGCGCTCGCCGCGCCGGACCTGCGCGCCGTGGTGATCTGCCCGTCCAACCCCTATCTCAGCATTGATCCCATTCTCGCCGTTCCCGGGCTGCGCGCCGCGCTCTCCGCCGGGCGGGTGCCAGTGGTGGCGGTCTCGCCCATCATCGGCGGTCAGGCGATCAAGGGGCCGACCGCCAAGATCATGGCGGAGCTGAAGGTGCCCGCCACCTCGGCCGCCATCGCCGCCCATTACGACACGCTGATCGACGGCCTCGTGATCGACACGGCCGACGGCGAGGAGCGCGCCCGCATCTCGACTCCGGTCGCCGCGGTCCCCACCTTGATGAAAACCGCCGACGACAGCATGCGCCTGGCACGAGACGTGCTGCGCTTCGCGGATGCATTGGCGAGCGCTGGCGCTGTGATCCACGCCGAAAGGGAGGCGGTGGGCCCATGAACAGACATGTTCCCTCAGGCGATTTTCGTCCGCCCGCCGATCTGTGGGCGCTGGTGCCGGTGAAGCGCTTCGCCCTCGCCAAGCGGCGCCTCGCGCCCCAGCTTTCGCCGCCCGAGCGCGCGGCGCTGGCCAAGGCCATGCTGCGGCACGTGCTCGGCGTGCTCGCCGGCTGCCGGGGGCTTGCCGGCATCCTCATCGTCACCAGCGATCCGGACGCCGTGGCGCTCGCCCGCACGTTCGGCGCCCATGTGCTGCCCGATGCGGTGGAGAGCGGCACCAATGCCGCCGTGCGTGCCGGCATGGCCGCGCTCGACCGCGCCGGCAAGGGCGGGGTGATCGTGGTGCCCGGCGATGTGCCCGGCATCACGCGGGCGGAAATGGATGCGGTGGTGGACGCCCTCGCAAGCGCGCCCGTGGTGCTGGTGCCGGCAACGCGGGACGGCGGCACCAATCTGCTCGGCGCCTGCCCGCCGGCCCTCATGGCGCCGAGCTTCGGGCCTTCCAGCTTCGCCCGTCATCTGGAAACCGCCCGGGCCGCCGGCCGCGAACCCTGCGTGCTGCATCTGCCCGGCCTCGGCCGCGATATCGACGTGAGCGCGGATCTGGCCGCCCTGCCCGCCGCGCTTTCGCCCGTTCTTTTGCGAGCCCGCCCCGGCGCGGCTTTGCCCCTGCCCTCGCCGCTTGAGGAGCCCTTGCCCCTATGATCGCGCTTTCCGTTCTCGCCGACCTCTCCGCCGGCGCCCGCCTCGCCCCCGAACAGGCTTTCGCTCTGGTGGGCCTGAGCGATCTGTCCCCGCTGCTGGAAGCGGCGGCGCGGCGGCGCGACGCGGCCCACGGCCATTATGTCTCCTATTCGCGCAAGGTGTTCATTCCGCTCACCCAATTGTGCCGCGACGTCTGCCATTACTGCACCTTCGCCCACGCCCCGCGAAAGGGCGAGCGCGCCTTCCTCTCGCGCGACGAGGTGCTGGCGATTGCCCGCGCCGGCCAGAAGGCGGGCTGCAAGGAGGCGCTGTTCACGCTCGGCGACAAGCCGGAGCTGCGCTACCAGTTCGCCCGCGACGCGCTGGCCGAGCTCGGCCATGCGACCACCCTCTCCTATCTCGCCGAGATGGCGGAATTGGTGTTCCGCGAAACCGGCCTTCTGCCCCATGTGAATCCCGGCCTGCTGACCGCCGAGGACGTGGCGGCCCTGCGGCGGGTGTCGATCTCCCAGGGCATCATGCTGGAGAGCACCTCCGAGCGTCTCCTGGCCAAGGGCGAAGCGCACCACGGCTCGCCCGACAAGATCCCGGCGGCGCGGCTTGAGACCATGCGCATCGCCGGCGAACAGGGCGTGCCCTTCACCAGCGGCATATTGATCGGCATCGGCGAGACGCGGGCCGAGCGCATCGAGGCGCTTCTGGCGCTGCGCGACCTCAACGACACCTACGGGCATATCCAGGAAATCATCGTCCAGAATTTCCGCCCCAAGCCCGGCACCCGCATGGCCCATGTGGAGGCGCCCTCGCTCGACGAGCATGTGTGGACCATCGCCACGGCGCGCCTGCTGTTCGAGCCCGAAATGAACATCCAGGCGCCGCCCAATCTCAGCCCCGGCGCGCTCAGCAAGCTGGTGGCCGCCGGCATCAATGATTGGGGCGGCGTCTCCCCGGTCACGCCGGACCATGTGAATCCGGAAGCCCCCTGGCCGCATCTGCGGGTGCTGGAATCGGCCACGAAAGCGGCCGGCAAGATCCTGACCGAGCGGCTCGCCATCTATCCCGCCTTCGCCGCCCAGTCCCGCCGCTGGGTCGACGAGGGGCTGCGCACCAAGCTGCTCGACCTCATCGACGGCGACGGCTGGCCGCGCGCCGACGACTGGTGCCCCGGCTCCACCGACCGCCTGCCGGCCAAGGAAGGCGTGCTGCTGAAGCCGTCCGCCCCCGCCAGCACCGACGGCGCGCTTACCCGGATTCTCGACCGGGCGGTGGCCGGCATCGCGCTTGAGGAAGGCGAGGTCGTGCGGCTTTTCAGGGCGCGCGATGAAGAATTCACTGCGGTTTGCCGCGCCGCCGACGATCTGCGTCGCAAGGTGAACGGCGACACCGTGAGTTATGTCGTCACGCGCAACATCAATTACACCAACATCTGCTATTTCAAATGCCAGTTCTGCGCCTTCTCCAAGGGCAAGCTGAGCGAGAATTTGCGCGGCCGCCCCTATGACCTCGAAATGGAGGAAGTGGCGGAGCGGGTGCGCGAAGCCTGGGCGCGCGGCGCCACCGAAGTGTGCATGCAGGGCGGCATCCATCCCTCGTATACGGGGCAGAAATATCTCGACCTCTGCAAAGTCGTGAAGGGCGCGGTGCCGCTGATGCACATGCACGCCTTCTCGCCCCTGGAGGTGAGCCAGGGCGCGAAGACCCTGGGCATTCCGATCCCGGATTTCCTCGCGGCGCTGAAGGACGCCGGGCTTTCCACCTTGCCCGGCACGGCGGCGGAGATCCTCGACGACGAGGTGCGCGCCCATCTGTGCGCCGACAAGATCAACACGCAGGAATGGCTGGACGTGATGCGCGCCGCCCATGCGCTCGGCCTGCGCTCCACCGCAACCATCATGTACGGCCATATCGAGCGCTACGAACATTGGGCGCGCCACTTGATCCGCGTGCGTGATTTGCAGATGGAGACCGGCGGCTTCACCGAATTCGTGCCTTTGCCGTTCGTGCACATGGAAGCGCCGATTTATCTGAAGGGGCGCTCGCGCAAGGGGCCGACCTTGCGCGAGACGATCCTGATGCATGCGGTCGCGCGGCTCGCGCTTCACCCGCACATCACCAATATCCAGGCCTCCTGGGTGAAGCTCGGGCCGGAGGGGGTGAAGCTCGCCCTCGCCGCAGGCGTGAACGACCTCGGTGGCACGTTGATGGACGAGACCATCTCCCGCTCCGCCGGCGCGAGCCACGGGCAGGAGATGACGCCGCGTTCCATGGAGATGATCATCCGCTCCGCCGGCCGGGCGCCGCGCATGCGCACCACGCTCTATGACGACGCGCCCGCGCTGCATGGCGAGCGCGCCCGTAACGTGAACGCACCGACTGCCTTGCAGATGGCCGCCCAGGGCTGAGAAAAACGGGACGGAGCGCCGGTTTCGCAGCAAAAAAGATTTGCCATTCCCCAAGCGTATTGTACTAATAATAGTATGATAATATGACCTTAGGTCGCCAGATCCGTTTCGGCGGGGGAGTTGTCTTGAGATGAGTGCAGCGCACGTACCTGGATCGGCTCCGGGCATCGTCAATGCTGAGCAGCGGCAGGCCGCAATCCGGCACATGCGGGATGCGGGCCTGAGCCTGCCGACCTTCGGCCAATTGGCTGATCCCTCGACCATTCCCGCCGCGCGCCTCGCCGCCTTGGCGAACCTCGACCGCAACGCGCCCGACGGCGCCAATCTGTGGCGCATCCATTGGAACAACGCCGCCGACGGGCGCGGCATGGTTTCGGTTCCGGACCACATCGTGCTGCCCCCCGCGCTCACCGGCGTCGCCGCGCCGATCGTGGTGCTGCTCGGCGCGCGCTTCCCGCTCATCGGCGCGCACAAGGTGCTGCCGGCCTATGCGGGTCTCGTGACGCAGCTCGTCACCGGCGCGTTCGATCTCTCCCACCACAAGGCGGTGTGGCCCTCCACCGGCAATTATTGCCGGGGCGGCATCGCGGTCTCGCGCATCATCGGCTGCGCGGGCGTCGCCGTGCTGCCGGCCGGCATGAGCCAGGAGCGCTTCGACTGGCTGGAGAAATGGGTTTCCGACCCCGCCCACATCGTCCGCACGCCGGGCACGGAAAGCAACGTCAAGGAAATCTACGACGCTTGCAATGAAATGCAGAAGGATGAAAGCAACGTCATCCTGAACCAGTTCTCGGCCTATTCGAACTATATGGTCCACCGCGCCGCAACCGGCGCCGCCTGCGCCAGCGTGTTCGAGAGCCTGAAAAGCCAGACGCCGGGAAGCCGCCTCGCCGCCTTCGTCTCGGCCACCGGCTCGGCCGGCACCATCGCGGCCGGCGATCACCTGAAAGCCCTCTACGGCACGCGCATCGCGGCGGTGGAGGCGCTGGAATGCCCGACCTTGCTGGAGAACGGCTATGGCGAGCACAATATCCAGGGCATCGGCGACAAGCATATCCCGCTGATCCATAATGTGATGAACACGGATTTCGTCATCGCCGTCTCGGATCGGGCGAGCGACCGGCTGAACCTGCTGTTCGGCACGCAGGCGGGCCGCGCCTATCTCGCCGACCGCAAGAAGATCGACCCGGCGCTGATCGCCGCGTTCGACAACGTGGGCATTTCGGGCCTCGCCAATATCGTGGCCGCCATCAAGCTCGCGAAATACATGCGCTACGGCGCGGATGACGTGGTGGTGACCATCGCCACCGACGGCGCGGGCCTATATGAGACCGAGCGCGCGTCTTATCTCGCCAAGCATTATGGCGGCAGCTTCGACGCCGTGGACGCGGCCGAAAGCTTCGCGTTCGCCATCGCGGCGGCCTCCACCGCCGACATGCTGGAACTGCGCGAGAGCGACCGGCGCCGCATCTTCAACCTTGGTTATTACACCTGGGTGGAGCAGCAGGGGATCGCCTTCGAGGATTTCGAACGCCGCAAGCACCAATCCTTCTGGGATGGCCTTGCCGCGCAGCTTCCGGTCTACGACCGGCTGATTGAAGACTTCAATGCGGAAGTAAACGCCTCCTAGCAAAGCAAAAGCTTCCAGGGACAAAAAGGAGACGAAGGTGACGGCATCAGGCGTGACGCCCTATGCGCAATTGCGCCAAGACCTCTCACAGCGGGACAAGAGCCTGCGCGAGAAGGTGGTGACGCTGGAGGAAGCCGCCTCCTTCGTGCCGGACGGCGCGAGCGTGGGCCTCGGCGGCTCCACCATGTCGCGCACGCCCATGGCGATGATCTGGCAGCTCATGCGCGCCCGAAAGACCGGCCTCACCTGCTCGCGCAGCATCATTTCCACCGATGGCGATTTGCTGTTCGGCTCCGGCATCTGCGACCACATCATCACCAGCTGGTTCGCCCAGGGTATCCTGTGGGGCCTCTCTAAGGTGATGCGCCACCATGTGGAGAACGGCAGCGCCAATTACGAGGAATGGAGCCACATGGCGGTCGGCATGCGGTTCCGCGCCGGCGGCATGGGCGTGCCGTTCCTGCCGATCCGCTCCATGCTCGGCTCGGACGTGCTGCGCATCCGCCCCGAGGCGAAGGAGATCGACTGTCCCTTCACCGGCGAAAAGCTACTGCTGGTGCCCGCCCTCAATCCCGACGTGGCGCTGATCCACGTCCAGCGCTGCGACGCCTATGGCAATGCGCAGATGGACGGGCTGCAATTCATGGACATCGACCTCGCCATGGCGGCGAAGCGGGTGATCCTGACCACGGAGCGCATCGTCTCCAACGACCAGATCCGCCGCGCCCCCGACCAGACGAAGATCCCGTTCTTCTGCGTCGATGCGGTGGTGGAAGTGCCCTATGGCTCGGCCCCGCATGAATGCTTCGGCCTGTATGAGCCGATGATGAAGCATATGTCGCAATATGTCGCCCAGGTGAACAAGGCGCCCGTCGAGGGCATGCGCGAATACCTGGAAAAATACGTCTACGGCCCCGCCTCCTGGAACGAATACCTCTCGCTCATCGGTCTTGAGGAAATCCTGGAAGCCAGCCAGCGCGGACGGAGCATCTACAATGACTGAGGCGCATCGCTACACGGCGACCGAAATTCTCGCCATCCTCAGCGCCCGCCAGCTGAAGGATGGGCAGGTGGTGTTCGCCGGCGTCGGCATTCCCCTGCTCGCCGCGACCCTGGCCCAGCGCCTGCGCTGCCCCGGCCTCACCATCCTGTTCGAGGGCGGCGTGGTGGGCGCGTTCGTGGAACCCGGCAAGCTGCCGCCTTCCACCAACGACCAGCGCTGCACCAAGCGCGCCAACATGGTGCTCGGCTCCACCGACGTGCTGCTGCTGCTGCAGCGCGGCTATGTGGACATCGGCTTCATGGGCGGGGCGCAGATCGACCAGTTCGGCAATCTGAACTCGTCCTTCATCGGCGATCCGGCACATCCCAAGACCCGCCTGCCCGGCACCGGCGGCGGCAATGACATCTCCTCCCTCACCAACATGATCGTGGCCATGAAGCACGAGAAGCGGCGGTTCGTGGAGCAGGTGGACTTCATCACCAGCCCCGGCTTCATCCGTGGCGGCACCTCGCGCGCCGACAGCGGCCTGCCGGCGGGCGGCATGTTCCGCGTCATCACCGAGCTTGCGGTGTTCGGCTTCGACGATGCCGAGCGGCGCATGAAGGTGCTGGCGCTCAATCCCGGCGTCAGCCGCGAGGAGGTGCAGGACAATACCGGGTTCGACCTGGTGTTCGATGCCCAGAACGCGATCACCGAGCCGCCGACCGAACACGAATTGTCGACCCTGCGGATGCTCGATCCCGAGCGCCTGTTCATCGCCTGACCTCAACTTAAGTCAACGCGTTTTCGGCGCGAACAAGTGTCCGTTTCGCTCGAAAACGCTCCAGGGCCAATGGAGGAACAAGAATGACCATCCTGTCCAAGACCTTCGGGGTCGCCTCGCGGAACTTCACGGCCTACCCGGAAATGCCCGATGCGCCCGGCCTCGTCGAATACGGCGTGAAGTGCGAGGAACTCGGCTATGATTCCATCTGGGTGTGGGATCACATGCTGCTCGGCGTGGAGCCGAACTTCCCCATTATTGACTCCCTGACCGTGCTGACCGCCATCGCCGCCCGCACCACCCGCATCAAGCTCGGCACCGGCATCCTGGTCCTGCCGCTGCGCAATGCGGTTGCGCTCGCCAAGCAGCTGTCCAGCATGGACCAGCTCTCCAAGGGCCGCATGGTCATGGGCATGGCGTCGGGCTGGTACAAGCGCGAATTCGATGCCATGGGCATCCCGTTCGAAAAGCGCGGCAAGATCATGGATGAGAATCTGGAGATCCTGAACCGCCTGTTCACCGAGGAGAAGGTGGACGGCGAGTACATGTTCCACAAGATTTCCGCCGCCGTGATGTATCCCAAGCCCTACCAGAAGCCCCGCATGCCGATCTTGATCGGCGGCTATGTGGACAAGGTGCTGCAGCGCGCAGCGACCGTCGGCGACGGCTGGTTGACCTATTTCTACCGTCCCGAGGACTTCAAGAAGTCCTGGGCGAAGATGCGCAACTTCGCCGAAGAAGGCGGCAAGGATCCCGACACCCTGCTCAATGCCTCCCAGCTTCCCATCATGGTCGGCGATTCCAAGGCCGCCGTGCAGGACGAGATGATGGATTGGCTGAACAAGGAATGGGACTTCCCGGCCTATAGCGACTGCACCCGCGAGAGCGCCATCATGGGCAATGTGGACGAATGCGTCGCCCAGCTTCAGGAGCAGATCGACGCCGGCGTGCAGAAGATCATCTTCGTTCCCTACAAGTATCGACCCGACCAGGTCGAGGTGATCGCCAAGGAAATCATTCCCCGCCTCAAGGCCCTCTGAGGCGGTGCCTCAAGCCCCCGGGCCGGTCCCGGGGGCGTTTTCTTTTGTATCGGGACATCGCCGCGAGCCGGCGCAACGAGACCTTCCGGAGACAGAGCAATGAGCGACCCCAACCGTCAGGCCCTTCTGGACACGATCGACGCCAATCGCGACAAGGCGATCGCGTTCCTGCAGAAGATGATCACCATCCCGAGCGTGACCGGTGATGAAGCCGCGATCCAGGCTTTCCTCAACGACTACATGACCAATATCGGCCTCGACGTCGACATGTGGGAAACCGACTGGGAAGAGCTGAAGAAGCATCCCGGCTATCGCCCCGTCGACCGCGGCTATGAGAACCGCCCCAATATCGTCGCCACCTTCAAGGGCGCCGGCGGCGGGCGCTCGCTGCTGCTGAACGGCCACACCGACGTGATCCCGGTGGGCAATGGCGAAGGCTGGAGCGACAATCCCTGGTCCGGCCTCATCCGGGACGGCCGCATCTACGGGCGCGGCTCGGCCGACATGAAGAGCGGCGTCGCCAGCCACATAATGGCGGTGGAGTTCATGAAGGAACTCGGCCTCCAGCCCAAGGGCGACGTGTACATCAATGTCGTGATCGACGAGGAAGTCAGCGGCCACGGCACGCTCGACACCGTGATCCGCGGCTATAAGGCGGACGCCGGCATCTCCGGCGAGACCAGCGACCTGCACGTGCAGCCCGCCTGCATCGGCCGCATCTGGTTCGAGATCGAGATCAACGGCAAGCCCGCCGGCATCCAGCAGCGCTACAAGGGCATTTCCGGCATCACGCTCGGCAACAAGATCGCCGCAGCGGTGCAGGAGCTTGAGGACGAGCGCGTCGCCACCATCACCCACCCGCTCTACCCCAACGCCCTCGATTCTCTGCCCTGCATCATCGGCAGCTTCCAGGCCGGCAATTATCCGAGCGCCTTCCCCGCCACCTGCCTGCTCAAGGGTTCCATCGGCACCGTGCCCGGCGAGGACCACGAGGGCGTCAAGCAGAGCCTGGTGAAGAAGATCGCCGAGCATGCCGCCCGCGACCCCTGGATGAAGGATCATCCCCCGGTGGTGCGCTTCGTTGGCTATGACGCGGAGGCCTCCGAAATCCCCCGCGACCATCCCATCGTGGACATCGTCAGCAAGACCTACACCGAGATTTCCGGCCACCAGCCGATCATCTCCGGGCGCCAGGGCGCGGCGGATACCCGCTTCCTGAACCTCTATGCCGACACGCCCACCGTGATCTTCGGCCCCGGCTCCACGGCCGTGATGCACTCGAACGACGAATATGTGTCGATCGAGGATTACATCACCGCCATCAAGGTCATGGCTCTGAGCATCTACGACTGGTGCGGCGTGGAGAAGAAGTGAAGCTAAAGCTTCGCGCAGCCTGACGTTCGGCGGCCGGTTCGAAAGAGCCGGCCGTTTTCTTTTGGGAGAGGGCTTCCGCCTCCGCTGCCCTTCTCCCGTGCAGGAGGGGATACGGCGGCGCAGTTCGGCCGAACGGAACGGCCTTGGCTTCACATAAGCGAAAACCGATCTTCCGTTACGGCAAATGCAACAACATTGCATTTACGACGGGAAATTAGAGCCCCGCGCCCTCTCACCGCACACTAACGTTGCATGGAGAGCACAAGGACGCGGCATGCTTATTCTCAATGCACTTCCCGATCACGACCTTCCGCTGGACCTGCGGGATGCCGAATGCCTGTCGATCGCGGCGGCGGACGAAGTGGAACGCTTCCTTGCCCACCGGCCCGAGCATGTGCCGACGCCGCTTCATTCCCTGCCCGCGCTCGCCCGCGACCTGAAGGTCGCCTCCCTTGCGGTGAAGGATGAGAGCACGCGCCTCGGGCTCGGCAGCTTCAAGGCGCTGGGCGGCTCCTATGCGGTGATCCGCCTGGTGCTGGAAGAGGCGAGCCGGCGCCTGGGCCGCGTCGTGGACGTTGCCGAACTGCTGACCCCCGAAATCCGCGCCATCGCGCAGACCATGACGGTCGGCTGCGCCACCGACGGCAATCACGGCCGCTCGGTCGCGGCGGGCGCGCAATTGGTGGGCGCGACTGCGGCCATCTTCGTGCATTCCGGCGTCAGCGCCGACCGAGTGGACGCCATCGCCCGCTTCGGCGCGCGCATGATCCATGTGCCCGGCACCTATGACGATGCGGTGGAGGAAGCCGCGCGCACATGCGCCGCCGAGGGCTGGATCGTCGTTTCCGACACCTCCTGGCCGGGCTATGAGCGCATCCCCGGCCTCGTCATGCAGGGCTATACCGCGATGATTCGCGAGGCGCTCGCCGCCATGCCGGAAAAGCCGACCCATGTGTTCATGCAGGCCGGCGTCGGCGGGCTCGCGGCGGCGGTGGCCGGACATCTCGCGGTGATCCATGGCGCCGAACGCCCGCGCTTCATCGTGGTGGAGCCGGCCCGCGCCGCCTGCCTGTTCGAAAGCGCCAAGGCCGGCCAGTCGGTGAAGATCGACGCCGGCGAGCCCACCATCATGGCGATGCTGGAATGCTACGAACCTTCGCTGGTGGCATGGCGCATCCTGTCCCGCGCCGCCGATGCCTTCATGACCGTGGACGAGGCCGATGCGGAAGACGTGATGCGCCGCCTCGCCCGCCCCCTGCCGGGAGATCCGGCGATCGTCTCGGGCGAAAGCGGCGGGGCGGGCCTCGCCGGCCTCATCCGGGTGGCGAAAAGCGAGCAGATGCGCGCCCTGCTGGGCCTCGACGAGACCTCGCGCGTGTTCGTCATCAACACTGAAGGCGCCACCGATGCCGGCCGCTATGCCGCGATCGTGGGCGCATCGGCCGACGGGATCGCCGACGCCTCTGGCGCAACGCGGGCTTCGGCGTAGAATTGCGTGTCCATGCCGCTGCGGGACTTGAAATCCCCGTGGCCACTCGTATTATTGTGCTAATAATAATACGTTTTAGTATCTCCCAAAGGGAACGTACGAAAAACGAACTTTCTGCGAGGCTTTCTCTTCGCGCTGGCGCTATTCGATAGATGACCCGCGCGGAACGAAGCCTTCGCTGAACGTATAATAAGAGCCGGCGCCGCTGTTCCGCAGTCAAGGACGCCGGGCACCTTCAGTGGGAAATTGACGGCGGGTCGGTCCTCCTCCTCCCTCAGCTTCTCCCGTTCAATGGGTTCCGCCCGCATCGCGCGCGCTCGTGCGCGATCCCGCGCGAAGTGCGGCGGAGCCCCCAATAGGAGCGCTCATGGACCAGTTGCTGCAACATCTCGCCAATGCGCTGATCATGGGCGGCACCTATGCCCTGCTCGGCATCGGGCTGACGCTGATCTTCGGCATCATGCGCGTCGTGAACTTCACCCATGGTGAACTCTACGCGCTCGGCGCCTACATGATGTATTTCGTGGCGAACATGCTGGGGCTGAACTTCTTCCTGGCCATCGGCTTTGCGATTTTCGCCGGGCTCGTGCTCGGCGCCCTCATCGAACTCATCCTGCTGCGGCCCAAGCGCACCGCCGACATCGACACCACCATGCTGCTGATGATCGGCGCCTGGATCGTCCTGCAGAATGTCGAAACGCTCACCTGGGGCAGCGTCGCGAAATCCATTCCCTCGCCGCTGCCCACCGAGCCGCTGGTGATCGGCCCGGTTTCCCTCTCCTGGCTGCGCCTGCTGGTACTGGGCCTCGCTTTGGCGCTGATCGCGGCGACCTACGCGCTGATCAACCGCACCAAGCTCGGCAAGGCCATGCGCGCCACGTTCCAGGACAGCAGCACGGCGGCGCTGATGGGGGTGAACATCAACCTCGTCTACACCATGACCTTCGCGCTCGGATCGAGCCTCGCGGCGGCGGCGGGCGCGCTGCTCGGCCCGGTGTTCGTGGTGACGCCCACCATGGGCGATCTCGCCTCGCTGAAAGCCTTCGCCATCGTCATTCTCGGCGGGCTGGGCAGCATTTCCGGGGCCACCATCGGCGGGTTCATCCTCGCCTTCGTGGAGGAATTGGGCGCCGGCTATATCTCGTCCGGCTACCGCGACGCCATGGGCTTCATCATCATCATCCTGGTTCTTCTGTTTCGGCCCACCGGCCTGTTCGCGCGCGTGGAGCGTATCGGATGAGACGCCTGCTTCCCTATCTCGTCATTCTCTTCTTCGCCTGCGTGCCGCTGTGGCTGAAGGACCAGTATTTCCTGCATACGCTGGTGGTCTCGGGCATCTTCATCCTGGCCGCGCTCAGCCTCAACCTGCTGCTGGGCTATACTGGGCAATTGAGCCTCGGCCATGTCGCCTTCTTCGGCATCGGCGCCTATGTCAGCGCGCTGACCACGCTCGGCTTCGAGGTCACGCTGTTCGGCCACACCTTCGTGCACGGACAATGGCCCGCTGTTGTGGGGCTTGTGCTGGGCACCATCATCGCGGGCCTGTGCGGCTACATCATCGGACGGCTGTCGTTCCGCGTGCGCGGCGCTTATTTCGTGATCGTCACGGTGAGCTTCGCCGAGGTGACGCGCCTCGTCGCCCTCAATTGGGTGGAACTCACCAACGGCCCGCTCGCCCTGCCCGGCATTCCGCCGCTGACCCTCGGCTCCGACTTCACGGGCTATGTGACGCTCTGGGCCAAGTGGCAGAATTATTACGTGGTGCTGTTCTTCATCACGCTCGGCTACATCATCATCAAGCGGATCGTGAATTCGCCCT
The DNA here is from genome assembly GCF_043195105.2 of Roseixanthobacter finlandensis. NCBI lineage: Bacteria > Pseudomonadati > Pseudomonadota > Alphaproteobacteria > Hyphomicrobiales > Xanthobacteraceae > Roseixanthobacter > Roseixanthobacter finlandensis. The sequence continues at coordinate 4,199,430 of NZ_CM195536.1, forward strand.
ATGGGCGCGCCATGATCGCCCTGCGCGAGAATGAATCCCTCGCCATGTCGGTCGGCATCGACGTGACGCGCTATCTGGTGCTTGCCGCCATCATCTCGGCCGCCATGGCGGGCGCGGCGGGCGGGCTCTATGCCCATTATCTGCAGATCATAGATCCCATGATCTTCATGTTCCTCAATACGGTGACCATGGTGATCATGGTGATCACCGGCGGCAAGGGCACGCTGGCCGGGCCGCTGGTGGGCGGCCTCATCTTCGGCATCGCGCCGGTGCTGCTGCGCGAATACGTCGGCCCGGAAGTGCAATGGATCCTCTACGGCGTGCTGATGATCCTGATCGTCTTCATCCTGCCGCAGGGCATCGTGCCGGCGATCGAGCGCTGGTTCTCAAGGCCCCCGTCCGCGCCCGCGTCCCTCACCCTGACCGAGAAGGGAGAGCAGGCATGAACGCCTTCGCGAAAGCCAAGATTGCCCTCTCCATCGAGCATGTGGCGGTGCATTTCGGCGGGCTCGTCGCCATCGCCGACATGAATTTCGACGTGCGCGAGGGCGAGCTGGTCAGCCTCATCGGCCCCAACGGGGCGGGCAAGACCACCGCGTTCAACGTCATCACCGGGTTCCTGCGGCCGACCAAGGGCCAGGTGACGTTTCGCGGCACCTCGCTCAATGGCCTGAAACCGCACCAGGTGACCAATCTCGGCCTCGTGCGGACGTTCCAGCGCACCAGCGTATTCGACAAGAATACGGTGTTCGAGAACGCCCTGATCGGCCTGCACCGGCGCAACCGCGCGACCCTTTTCGGCACTCTGCTGGGCCTGCCGAAGGAGAAGCGCGAGGAAGACAAGCTGCGCGAGGAGGCGTGGGAGATCCTGCGCGTCGTCGGCATCGATCATCAGGCGAACGAGCTTGGCGGCAGCCTGCCCTATGGCGACCAGCGCCTGCTGGGTGTCGCCCTGGCCCTGGCGGCCAATCCCTCGGCTTTGCTGCTGGACGAGCCGGTCTCCGGCATGAACGCCACCGAGACCGCGAACTTCATCAAGATCCTGCAGAAGATCCGTGCGCGCGGCGTCACCATCCTGCTGGTGGAGCACGACATGCCCATGGTGATGGGCATTTCCGACCGCATCGTCGTGCTCAACCACGGCCGCATCATCGCCGAGGGTCCGCCGAGCAAGATCCAGAGCGATCCCGAAGTGATCCGGGCCTATCTCGGCCAAGGGGTGAAGCATGCTTGAGATCCGCAACCTCGTCTGCCGCTATGGCAAGGTCACGGCCCTCAAGGGTATTTCCCTGAAGGTGGAACGCGGCCAGATGGTGGCCCTGGTGGGCGCCAATGGCGCGGGCAAGAGCACCACGCTGCGCGCCATTTCCGGCCTCGTGCCGGCGGCGGGCGGGCAGATCCTGTTCGATGGCGAGGACATCACCCGCGCCTCACCGGCGCGCATTCTCGGCAAGGGCATCGCCCATTGCCCGGAAGGCCGGCGGGTGTTCGGCCAGATGAGCGTCGCCGAGAACCTGGAGATGGGCTGCTTCCTGCGCTCCGACGGCAAGGGTATCGCCGCCGACATGGCGCACATCTTCGAGCAATTTCCGCGCTTGGCCGAGCGCCGCCGGCAGATCGCCGGCACGCTCTCGGGCGGCGAGCAGCAGATGCTGGCCATCGGCCGGGCGATGATGTCGCGGCCGAAGCTGATTTTGTTCGACGAGCCCTCGCTCGGGCTCGCGCCGAATATCGTCGAGCAGGTGTTCGCGATCATCCAGACCATCCGCGCCGCGGGCACCACGGTGCTGATGGTGGAGCAGAACGCCTATGCCGCGCTGGAAATGTGCGACTATGCCTATCTGCTGGAGACCGGCACCATGGCCCTGGAAGGCACCGGCCAGGCGCTGATCGAGGACCCGCATGTCCATGAAGCCTATCTGGGCGGAGGCTTGTCGCATTAGCGAAGGGCGCACATCGCCGGGGCGGCGTGAAGCCCTGATGAAAATGCGGGCGGGCGCAGAGCGCCGGGCCTTCGCAATCGGTCCTGTTTTTTCCGGGAGGAGGTGACACCAGTCGCCTCCTCTTTTTTGTTTTGAGCACCATAACCTATATTTTTCAATTGGTTGATGCTGGTCTGCCGAAAGGTGAACCGAGAGTTTCCAGGGGCCCGTGCCGCGCGCGCGGCCCCGATTTGGTGGGTACCGCCTGAGAAACATGCAGGCGCGGTGAAAATAGCGCCTTGACACAAATCTAGATGACTAGTTCTCTACTATAAACCAGCGTCGCAGAACGCATCCAGAGGTAGCATCAATGTCTTCGCTTCACGCACGTCTTGCTGCGGGCCTTTTGCTCGTCGCCTCCTGCCTGCCCGCCGCCGCCCAGACCAAGGTGCGCTATCTGCTCACCTCGCCCAGCCCAACGGTGGCCGAAGCGCCGCATTCCTCGGTTCCCGAGACGCTGGGCTTCTGGAAATCCCAGGGACTGGATGTGGAGGTTTCGCCCTTCAGCGGATCCACCGCCGCCGCTCAATTGGTGATCGCCGGCACCGCCGAATTCACCATGGCGAGCCCCGAAGCCTTGCTCTTCGGCCGCCAGGATGGCGCGAAGATCATCGCCGTGTACAACCATGTCCGCGAGCCCATCTATACGATCGCAGTGCTCAAGGACAGCGGCATCACCCAGCTGAAAGACTTGAAGGACAAGACCATCGGCGTGGTCAGCCTGGCCAGCGGCGCGGTGCCGGTGGCAAAGGCGATGCTGCGCTCGATCGGCTTCGATCCCGAGAAGGACGTGAAATGGCTGCCCATCGGCCTCGGCGCGCAAGCCGCCGCCGCCATCAAGGCCAACCGCGTCGACGCACTCGCGCTGTGGGACTGGAGCTATGCCCAGCTTGAGAATTACGGCCTCGCCTTCCGCCATTTCGAAACGGTGGAAACCTCCAAGCTGCTCAGCCTGATGCTGCTCGGCAATGAGGATTATGTGAACGCCAATCCGACCGTCGCCGAGAAGATGGGCCGCGGCATCGCCATGGGCACCCAGTTCACGCTGGCCAATCCGGAAGCGGCGGTGCGCATTCACTGGCAGAAGTATCCCGCCTCCAAGCCCACCAATATTCCCGAAGACCAGGCGCTGAAAGAAGCGATCCATATTCTTCAGGCCCGCCTCGCCAAATACAAGGTCGACGGCCGCACCGATCCCCGCTTCGGCGCCTTCACCCGCGAAGAATGGATCCAGACGGAAGATTTCTTCTACAATGCCGGCCTCATCAAGTCGAAGCCGGACGTGAGCACCTATTACACCAACAAATTCGTCGAATATTACAATGCCTTCGACAAGAAGGCGATCATCGCCCAGGCGAAGGACTACAAATGAGCGGGCACGCCGCGCCCGCGATCGCGATCCGGGAGGTCAACAAGACCTTCCGGTCCCGGTCCAACGAAGTCATCGAGGCGTTGCGCGCAACTTCGCTCGACATCGACGACAAGCAGTTCGTGTGCATCATCGGTCCCTCGGGCTGCGGGAAAAGCACCTTGCTCCGCATGATCGCGGGGCTGGAGAAGGCCTCTTCCGGCACCTTGGCCATTCGCGGCACCACCATCACCGGCCCGCGCCGCGACACCGGCCTGGTGTTCCAGACCCCGGTGCTGCTGCCCTGGCGCACGATCCTGAAGAACGTTCTGGTGCCGGCCGAAGTATTGAAGCTGAACCGCAAGGAAGCAGAGGCGCGAGCCAAGGATCTGCTCCAGCTGGTCGGCCTGGAAAAATTCATGGACCGCTATCCGGACGAATTGTCCGGCGGCATGCGCCAGCGCGCCGCCATCGCCCGCTCGCTGATGCACGATCCCGACGTGCTGTTGATGGACGAACCCTTCGGCGCCCTCGACGCGCTGACGCGGGAATCCATGAATCTCGAACTGCTGCGCATCTGGCAGGCGAGCGCAAAGACGGTGGTTCTGGTCACCCATTCCATCGAGGAGGCGCTTCTCCTCGCCGACAAGGTGGCGGTGTTCTCGCCCCGCCCCGGCTCGATCATCGAGGTGGTGGACGTGCCCTTGCCGCGCCCGCGCAGCAGCCGCACCCGCGTCGATCCCGTGTTCGTGGAGCTTGCCGACAAGCTGCGCGCCTACTTCGCCTCGGACCCGCATTGAGCGCATCGGAAAGCAAACGCCATGAATTCGCGCCTCAAGCAGATCCTTCATCGCTACGGCCCGCCGCTGGTCGCGGGCATCATCATCTTCGGCCTGTGGGAGGCGCTGCCCCGACTGTTCGGCGTGTCGGCGCTGCTCATCCCGCCGCCGTCGTCCGTGCTGCGGGCGCTCTGGATCATCTTTGATCGCGGGCTGCTGGTGGGCGCGACCCTCGTCACCTTGTTCGAGGCGCTCTCCGGCTTTCTCATCGGCTCGGCGGCGGCGGTGGCCTGCGCCTTCCTCGTCACCCGTTCCGAACTGATCGAGCGCGCGCTGATGCCTTATCTCGTGGGCTTCCAGGCGCTGCCGAAGGTGGCGCTCGCCCCGCTCATCGTGGTGTGGGTGGGCATCGGGATCGAATCCAAGATCGCCATCGCCGCGATCATCTCCTTCTTCCCGGTGCTCATCAACGCCATCATCGGCTTCTCGACCATCGAAGCTGAGAAGATCGACCTGATGCGCTCGCTGGTGGCCTCGCGCTGGCAGGAATTCCACATGGTGGTGTTCCCCAATTCACTGCCCTTCATCTTCGCCGGACTGAACGTTGCCATCGTGTTTTCCATCACCGGCGCGCTGGTGGGGGAATTCATCGGCGCCGACCGGGGCCTCGGCAATCTGCTGATGCAGCTGAACTACAACATGGATGTGTCGGGCATGTTCGCGGTGCTGGTGGTGCTGGCCCTGCTCGGCATCGCGCTGCACGCCATGGTGCGCTTCTTCCATGTGCGCCTGGTCTTCTGGGGCAAGCCCAAGGGTCTCCAGGGCAACGACCATTAAGTCTTAAAATAGAAAACAAGATCGGAGAAAGTCCATGAGCGATGCTCTCGTGAAGATCGCGCGCGACGGCCATGTCGTGACGCTCACCCTCAACAATCCGCCCGTGAACGCGCTGTCCTCCGCCGTGCTGGAAGCCCTGATCGCGGCGCTCGACACCATTGAGGCCGAGGGCGAGGCGCGCTGCGTCATTCTCACCGGCACCGGGGAGAAGGCCTTCAGCGCCGGCGGCGACCTACGCCAGGAGCGCGATTTCGGCGGGCCGCAAGCCGCCAAGGCATTCCGCGAACTCGGCCGCCGCACGCTGAACCGGCTGGAGGGCTATTTCGTGCCCGTGGTCAGCGCCATCCACGGCTATTGCATCGGCGGCGGCACCGCCATCGGCTGGGTGTGCGACATCCGCATCGCCGCCGACAATGCCATCTTCCGCGCCGGCGATGCCTATATCGGCATGGTGCCGAGCTGGGGCATGGGCCTCACCCGCCTGCCGCGCCTGGTCGGGCGCAACCGCGCGCTCGACATCCTGCTGATCGGCGAGAATTTCGACGCCAAGACGGCGCAGGAATTGGGGCTCATCACCAAGGTGGTGCCGCGCGAAAAGCTGATGGAAGAAGCCACCGCCATCGCGCGGCGCATCTCCAAGGCCTCCCCCAATGCCATCCGCGCCACCCGGCAGGCGATCGCCTTCAACATGCGCGAGGGCTGGAGCGCCATGGCGCAGTTCGAGGAGGAGATCTGCCAGCAGGTGTTCTCCCACCCGGACGCCCATGAAGGCCCCAAAGCCTTCACCGAGAAGCGCGAGCCGGTGTTTGCGAGGATTTGATGGGTATCGAGAGCCTGCTGCGGCCCCGCTCCATCGCCATTGTCGGAGCGTCCGACAAGGTGGGGCCGGGGCTGAACGCCTGGAATGCCCTTCAGCATGTGGGATTTGAGGGGCAAGTTCATCTGGTGAACCCGCGCCGGGCGGAGCTGCTCGGCCAGAAGGCCCATGCGCGCCTCGCCGATATTCCCGGCACCGTGGATGCGGTGTTCGTGGCGGTGGGGGCGGAGGCGGTGGCCGGCGTTGCGCGTGAGGCGGTGGCGAAGGGCGCGGGCGCCCTCGTCATCCTCTCCAGCGGGTTCGGCGAAACCGGGCCGGAGGGCGTCGCCGCGCAGGCGGAGCTGGTCGAAATCGCGCGCGCGCACGATCTCGCGGTGTGCGGCCCCAATTGCCTGGGCCTGCTGAATTTCGCCGGCAAGACCGCGCTGTTCGGCACCTCGCTGCCGGACCAGATCGCGCGCGGCGGCATCGCGGCGGTGCTGCAGAGCGGCTCGGTGGGTATCGCGCTGCTGAACTCGGCACGCGGGCTCGGCTTCAGCTATGTGGTGACCTCCGGCAACGAGGCCGTGACCACGGCGGCGGATTATATCGAGGCGTTCCTGGACGATCCGGCGGTGACGACCATCGTGGTGTTCGCCGAGCAGATCAAGAAGCCCCAGCATTTCATCGCGGCGCTGCGACGCGCGCGGGCGAAGGGCAAGCCGGTCATCGTGCTGAAGAGCGGGCGTTCGGCCAAGGGCCAGGAAGCGGTGAAGGCCCATACCGGCGCGGTCGCCGGCAGCGTCGAGGCCTGCGATGCCGCGCTGGCCGATGCCGGTGCGATCCAGGTGTTTTCGCTCGACGAATTGATCGAGACCGCCTTGCTGGTCTCGCAACTCGCGCAGCTGCCGACAGGGCGCAAGGCGGCGGCGCTCTCGCTCTCGGGCGGGGAAATCGCGCTCGCGCTCGACATGGCGGAAGAGGTGGGCTTTGAATTTGCCCCCATCGCCCCATCCACGGCGGAAGAACTGGCCCGCCTGCTGCCGGATTATGCCCATATCGGCAATCCGCTCGATCTCACCTGGGCCGGCTTGTACGATCCGGAGGTGGCGCGCGGCTGCGCCCGGGCGATCACCAGCCAGGACGACGTGGGGCTGCTGGTGCTGTTGCAGGACGCGCCGTTCGGGCTCGGCGCGCAGCAGGCTGCCCGCTATTCGGCGCTGCTGAAATCGGTCGCCGCGGGCGCGCGGGACAGCAGCAAGCCCCTGGTGGCGCTGTCCAATCTTTCCGACCAGCCGCATGTGGAGCTGAACGCCGCCGCCACCGCGCTCGGCGTGCCCTATCTGCGCGGCACCCGCGCCGGCATGATGGCGCTGTCGCGCTATGGCCGCTGGGCGGCGGCGCAGGCGCCGGTTCGCGCGGAAGGGCTTTCCGCCCATGCCCCGCTCGCCCGGGCGCGCATGAGCGAAATCCCCGCAACGCGTCTTGCCACCGAGCGCGAGGCGAAGACTGTTCTGGCCGCCTATGGCATTGCCGGCCCGCGCGAATTGCAGGTCACGACCGCCGAGGCGGCCGTCGAGGCCGCGCAGGCGCTTGGCTATCCCGTAGTGCTGAAGGGCCTGGTGGAGAACCTTGTCCACAAGTCCGATGCCGGTCTGGTCAAGGTGGGGCTGAAGACGCCCGAGGACGTCCGCGCCGCCGCCGCGCGCATGCTGGAGGCGGCGGCGGCCGTGAAAACCGGGGCGGTGCTCGGCCTGCTGGTTCAGGAACAGGCCTCCCCCATCGCCGAATTGTTCATCGGCGGGCGCACCGATCCCGATTTCGGTCCGCTGATCGTCATGGGCGCGGGGGGCGTGGAGGTGGAACTCTACAAGGATGTTGCGGTCCGCCTCGCACCCATCACGCCGGAACAGGCGCTGGACGCGCTTTGCACCACCCAAGTCTCGCGCCTGCTGGACGGCTGGCGCGGCAAGCAACCGGCAGACAAAATGGCGGTCGCCCAGATCATCAGTGCGCTTTCGACTTTTCTCGCCGATTTTTCGGAGGAAATCTCCGAGGTTGAGATCAATCCGCTGGCTGTATTCGCAGCCGGCTCGGGTTGCAGTGCCCTCGATTGCGTGATTATACCAAAACCCGCCCGTCCCGATTGAAAGCTCCATGCGTCCGATGACTGAAAGCCCCCTCGCCGCCGCAGATATTGGACGGGCCGCCGCATCCTATCGTGAGATCAAGTCGCGCATCATGGACCGCCGGTTCGCGCCCGGCGAGAAGCTGAGCGAAGTGCGGCTCGCGGCGGAACTCGGGGTCGGGCGCTCGCCCATCCGCACCGCCCTCGCCCGCCTTCAGGGCGAGGGGTGGATCGCGGTGTCGCCGCAGAGCGGCACCTATGTGAAGGGCCTCACCGACGCCGAGATGAACGAGGTGTTCGAACTGCGCCTGATCCTGGAGCCGGCGGTTGCCGGCCTTGCGGCCGAGCGCATGTCATCGGAAGAGCTCGCCAAGCTGCGGCGTGCCTTCGAGGCGTTCGGCACGGAGATCGCGGAAGGACGGGTGGAGGAATATTTCGCCCTCGATCTGCAAACCCACCGCGCCATCTACAGCGCCGCCGGCAACGGGCTGATCCACGGCATCCTGGTGAACCTGCTGGACAAGGTGCATTGGATTCAACGCACCAGCGTCGGCTCGCCGCGTCCGACCAGCGCGCTCGGGGAAATCCGCGACCTGCTCGCCGCGCTGGAATCGCGCGATGCGGAGCGGGCCGCGCACGTGATGCGCACCCACATCCTGCGCACGGCCAAATTCCGCAACCTGCCCGCCGGTGCGCCCGCGACCGAAGCCGAGACCCCTGCGCAATCGAAGGAAAAAGCCGAGCCTATGCGCCGGCGGAACCGCGCCGCCGGCTAGAGCATTTTCGAGCGAAGTGGATACCGGTTCGCGTGAAGAAAATGCGATAACGCAATGAGTTAGAGCATTTCATTGTTTCCGTGAAACAATGAAATGCTCTAAGATCAGAAGTCCGGCGGCCAGGAGCGCGCCTGCTCAGGGCAGGCGCTCGGTCAGGCGCACGTTCGCGGAGGCGAACATATAGGTGGGCAGCGAGGCGATGGCGGGGCCGGAAAAGCGCTGGGTAGAAAGCCTGCCGGTCGCATCATAGGAAAAGCCCATCGCCACCACTTCGCGCGGCGCGGTGAGGAAAGCCGTGAAGACCCGCATCTCGGGGGCCCGCAGATAGGGTTCCGCGGTCAGGCTCGGCGCGAGGAACATGCGGCCGAAGGGAATTTCCGCCGCCTTGCTCTTTTCCCGAAGCCTCGGCTGGGGCCCTGCCGACATCACGAGATTCTGCGGCATGCCGCCCATGGGATCCCTGGCCGAGGCATAGCCGAGCACGGACGGCGCAGGCGCATCGGTGCCGCGTGTGATGACCGCGGGCAGCGGCACGGGGCCGAGCGCGGCGGTCTGCACCGGCGGGTGCTGGACTGGCGCATTGGGCCGCTTGAGCGGCAGGGGCGCCATGGTGGCCTGTGCGGTCTGCTGGGCGGTTGCGAGGACGGCGGCGATTTCCGCCGGCCGCGCGGCGGGAACCGGCGCGGCCGCCATCGCGACCCGGCTCGCGGGGGCCGCCGTATCGGAATCGGTGACCGGCGAAGTCTTCGCGGTGGCGACCTTGGTGGGCGCCTCGTCCGCGCCCTCGTCGTCATCGCCGCCCTTCTTGCCGAACAGCGAAGCGAAGAAAGTCTTGATGCCCTTGCCGGAATCGTTGGAGGCGACCTGCGTGTCGGCCTTACCGCCCCGTGCCTCAAGCTCGGCCACCGCCGCATTGTAATTGGCCAGCGGCTTGCCATCGGCGGGGATATGCACGGTCTTGCCGTCCGGGAACACCTTCACGAGCTGATCGTGGGTCATGCGCGGCCACATGCGCACGCCGCCGGTGTCCATGTGCACGAACGGCGAGCCGGAGGTGGGATAAAAGCCGACGCCGCCGCGTTGCAGCCGCAGGCCGGCGGCGCGCAGGTCGGCGAGATTGACGCCAGGGATATAGAAATCCATCGCCTTGCCGCGGGTGTGCTGGCTCTGCTGCGCCACCCCCTTGCTGCGCGCGCGGAGCATGGCGTTGGTGGCGGGCGAACGATAGCCGCACACCACATGGATGCTCTCCTTGGCATCCACTTCGCGATAGACCTCCCAGATCAGATCGAACAGATGGGGGTCCATGTCGATGGGCTCATTCTTGCGCCAGTCGCGCAGAAGCCAGCTCAGCTTCTTGAGCACCTCGGGATCGTAGCGGCCTTCCTTCTTGAAGGTGAACGCGCCCTTTTCGCCCGTATGCATGTTCTCGATATAGATGGTGCGGGTGTCGCCGTTGGCGACGGCATTCTGGAGCGACGTGGTGCCGCCGGCGACGATGGCGACAGCGATCACCAGAGAACGCACCCCCTTCACCCTGAAGGTGCGGGAGACGATCTGCGATACGGAACGGGATGTTTTTTGCAAAGGCTCGAACCCGAGGCTCAGATTCATCTCAGTCGCGCAACCGGTTGGTCGCGCGGCGCGAAGCTCAACAGAGTCTTATCGGGTTCGGTTAAGGACGCGTTCACGTCCCTCGCCCCCACCCCGGCTTGCCCGGTTTATCAACCGGCTCGCAAGGTCACAGCAGCGTGACTAACGGGGGAGTATGGCAAAAACGTGCTGGCTCCATGTGGCGAGAATGCCACATGCAAGCTTGAAGCGAGCCACAATCAGGAACTTGGCCGTGATGGCTCAGCGGGCGGCCGACTGGGGCCGGCCCGCCGCCATGGTTTGGCCACCGGAAAGGCCAAGGTGGGATTTGACCTTTTCGTTGATGCCATAGATGTCGTCGCGCAGCTGCAGCCGCCCGTTCTCGACGAAGGCGGTGAAATACACCAGATGCACCGGAATATGGTGCTTCAGATTGATGTAGCGCTCCGCGCCGCCGAGCATCTTGCCGATCTTCGTGTCAGTCCACTCGGTCGAGCCGAGGCCGAGGTTGAAGATCACCTCGCCGAACTTCAGCGGCTCCTGCACCCGGATGCAGCCGTGGGAGAAGGCCCGCTTGTCCCGCGTGAACAGCGCCTTGGACGGCGTGTCGTGCAGATAGACCGACTGGTTGTTCGGGAACATGAATTTGATGCGGCCAAGCGCATTGCGCTCGCCCGGGGGCTGGCGGAAGGAATAGCCGCCAAGGCCGGCATGCCAGTTCACCGTGCCGGGGTCGACCACCCGGCCGTTGCGCACCACTTCCATGCCCTGGCGGGCGAGGAAGTAGGGATCGGCCTGGAGCTTGGGCAGCATCTCCTTGCGGGCGATGCTCGGCGGAATGTTCCAATAGGGATTGAGCACGACATATTCCATGTCATGGCTCAAGATCGGGGTCGGAGTGTCCGGCTTGCCCACCACCACGCGCGCCTCGTGCACCTCGCGGTTGTTGTCATAGATGCGGACCGTGAACTCGGGGATGTTCACCATCACGCGCGTCGCGCCGATGTCGCGCGGCAGCCAGCGCCAGCGCTCCATATTGGCGATGATATCGGCGGTGCGGTCCACGCCGCGGGCCGCGGCCGCGAGATTGAAGGCGGAAATGGTGCTGGCGCCGACAACGCCGTCCGGATCGAGGCCGCTGCTGGCCTGGAACATCTTCACCGCATCCACCAGGTCAGCGTCGTACAGCCGGTCGTTGACGCCGCCGCGCACGCCGAGACGGGTCCGTAGCGCCGGAACGCGGGCATCCACGTCGCCGGGCCGCAAGGTCTGCCCCGGCGGAATGCGCACCACCGGCGCTGCTGCGGGAGCCTTGTAGCTGGAGGCAAGCTGCGCCTTAAGGGCGCGATAGCCATCATGCGGCGGATTGTAGGCCTCAAGCGCCGCGCTCGCGTCCGAACTGGTGCTGAGATTGGACAGAACCTCGAGCGCGTCCGGGAAGGTGCGGGTCGCGGCGATCATCTGTGAGATGCGGCTCGGGTCGAACCGGCCCGCCTGTGCGTGCCGCGCATAGAGCAGCGCCGTGGCGGCGAGCTTGAGCTCGGCACGCGCCAGCGCCAGGGGATCGGCGCCGGGGGAGAGGCGCGGGCGGGCATAGTCGCTTGGTTCCAGCCCATCCTCTCCGGCGGCGGCGAAGCGGGCGAGCACGGCCTTGCCGCGCGCGTTGAAGCCGGAGGCGTCCACGAACACCGGCGCGTCCATACGGGCGGTATAGAAGCTGAGCAGCGCTTCCTGCTCCTTGGCCGACCCCACCAGCGCATCGGCGCCGGGAACCGCCAGCAGCTTCGCGATCTGCTCGGCGATGGGCGCGAGCGGATCGGCGGGAACAGCGGGAGCGGCAGGCGCAGGCTCGGCCGTGCGGGTGGGCGCGGATGGCGAGGCCGCCTGTTCGGGCGCCGCACGGGTGGGAGCGGGCGCGGCCGGCGCCGCCGCCTGGGCCGGCGTGGTATCCACCGGTGGGCTGGGCGGAACGGCGGCAACCGAGGGGGCGACCGGCGCGGGAGACGTTTCGGGCGCGACGGCAGCGGACGAAGAGGAGGAAGAGGCGGCCTCCGGCTCGGCCTGCGGCAGCGCGGCGGCGCGGGGCGGCGGCGTGAGGGCGGCGGGCGGCGCGGTCAGTTCCGCATTTGCGGGCTGCGCCATGCGATCAATGGCCGCCTGCGGATCTTCCTCGCTCGCCTGCGGCGCCTGGGCCGCTTGGGGCGCCTGGGCCGCTTGGGCCGCGGCGCCCGCCGGCTGCGGCGCGGAAGAGGGTGCGCCGGAAGACGACGTGCTCGAAGAGGGCGCGCCGGACGAGGATGCGTCAGACGTGGATGCGTCAGACCTGGCTGCGGCGGGCGCGTCCTCTTCGGGGGAAGCGGCGGCTTGCGAGGGAGCGGGGCGAATGGCCTCCAGCACCCGCTCCACGCCGTCGGACGCGGCCGGCGCTGCTATGGCGCTCGCCTGGGAGGGCTGCTGAGGCGCAGTTTCCGCAGCATGCGGCGCCGCGGCCTGGCGTGGTTCGGGGCTGGCATCGCCGGGTGTCGGCGCCTGTCCGTGAAGGTGACTGGGGCCGGCATCTCCCGCCGGCGGCACGGGCGGCGCCGCGGCCGGCCCGGTGGCCGTGCCCATGCCGGCATCGCCCATCACCGGGCTTTCCGCGATGCCGGCGGGCGCACCCGCGATCAGCGCGCAGGCCAGAATGGCGGCGGTGGCAAATGCCTTCTTGTCCTGACGGGCCATAGGCCTCTCCAAATTCCTTGCCGACGCCAACCTTCCTTGCACCGGAAGCTTGCCTGAGTGCCGCCGCGCATCAACTCACAAGCGTTGGCGTGACGGCTTTTTCCACGTTTGCTATTCGGCGGCAACCGCCAGGGGACGGTATGGTTCCGCCACAGCCAGGCCGAGCGCATTGAGGCGGCGATAGAGGGTCGAGCGGCCGATTCCGAGCCGCCGCGCGACCTCGCTCATCCGCCCGCCATAAAGGGCGACGGCGGCGCGGATCGCCTCTTCCTCGATCTGGACCAGGGCGCGCACATGGCCCTGCGGGTCGATCAGCGACATCTGGGGAGCGGGCTCTTCCGCAGCGTCCTCAAGGTCCGGCGCGGGGGCGAGGGTCACGACATTGTGTCGCTCCGCGCGGGCCTGAGCTTCCGCACGCGCCTGGCTTTCCGCGCACACCAGGCCGGCGAGCGCCACGGCATTGGTGATCGCCACCTTCAGGCGCAGCGCGCCCACCGGCTTCACCACGAAATCGCGCGCGCCGAGGCGGATCGCCGAAGCCACCGCATCGAGGCCGGACGGGGTGACACAGGCCACCACCGGCACCGGGCACCCGCGCGCGCGCAGCACGCCGAGCACGCCCAGCCCATCCAGCCCCGGCAGCACCAGGTCCAACAGCACGCAGTCGAATGTCTCGATCGCGAGCCGCGCCAAGGCGGCGTCGCCATCGCCGACGCTCGTGCAGTGGTAACCGAGATGGGCAAGGCTCGATTCGAGCCGGCGGCGTTCGAGAGGATCGTCTTCCACTAAGAGGATGCGAGCGGTCATGGCAATCCGATACGGCTGATTCGCCAAGCTTCGGCCAAGATGGTTAAGACAGATGTAACCATCGCCCGCATGCGATGCCGACCGGGATCAATCCGCCCACGCCGCCGTTGAGGGGGCAGGCCCCGCGCGCTATGACGGGCGGAGCAAAAGAGCGTTCGGCCCTTTTCCCCTTTTCTGGAGGTCTCATGCCCGGTTCCGTGACATTCGCATCCGAAGCCACCGCGGCCGCTGCCGGCGCCGAGGCTCTTCCCGAATGGAACCTCTCCGACCTCTATTCCGCCATGGACGCGCCCGAGCTGAAGGCCGACCTGGAAAAGGCCGATGTGGAATGCAAGGCGTTCGAGGACGCCTATAAGGGCAAGCTCGCCGATCTGCTCGCCCTGCCGGACGGCGGCGAAAAACTCGCCGAGGCGGTGAAACGCTATGAGGCGATCGACGACCTGCTGGGCCGCATCGCCTCCTACGGCAGCCTCATCTATGCCGGCGACACCTCCGACCCGGCGCGCGCGAAATTCTATGGCGACATCCAGGAGCGCCTGACCGACGCCTCCACCCATCTTCTGTTCTTCACGCTGGAGATGAACCGGCTGGACGATGCCGCGCTCGAAGCCGCCATGGCGGTGGCCGCGCTCGGCCATTATCGCCCCTGGATCGAGGATCTGCGCGCCGACAAGCCCTATCAGCTGGAAGATCGCATCGAGCAGCTCTTCCACGAGAAGTCGAACCCCTCGCGCGGCGCCTGGAGCCGGCTGTTCGACGAGACCATGTCGGCGCTGCGCTTCAATGTGAACGGCCAGGAACTGGCCATCGAGCCGACGCTGAACCTGATGCAGGACCCGCAGGAGAGCGTGCGCAAGGCGGCCGGCCTCGCGCTCGCCGACACGTTCGGCAAGAACGTGCGCCTGTTCACGCTCATCACCAACACTTTGGCCAAGGACAAGGAAATCTCCGACCGCTGGCGCGGCTTCACCGATGTCGCCGCCTCGCGCCATCTGGCGAACCGGGTGGAGAATGAGGTGGTGGACGCCATGGTGGCTGCCATCGGGGCCAGCTACCCGCGCCTCTCCCACCGCTATTATGCCTTGAAGGCCAAATGGTTCGGCAAGGACGCGCTGGAATTCTGGGATCGCAACGCGCCGCTGCCCAAGGTCGCCACCCGCGACATCGGCTGGGGCGAGGCGCGCGAAACCGTGCTCGGCGCCTACCGCACCTTCTCGCCCCGGATGGCGGATATCGCCGGCACCTTCTTCGACAAGAACTGGATCGACGCACCGGTGCGCCCCGGCAAGTCGCCCGGCGCCTTCGCCCACCCGACCGTGCCCTCGGCCCACCCTTACGTGCTGCTGAATTACCAGGGCAAGCCGCGCGACGTGATGACGCTCGCCCATGAGCTGGGCCACGGCGTGCACCAGGTTCTGGCGGGCCGGCAGGGCGCGCTGATGGCGCCGACCCCGCTGACGCTGGCGGAGACCGCCTCCGTGTTCGGCGAGATGCTCACCTTCCGCCGCCTGCTCGCAAAGGCCGAGACGCCGCAGGCCCGCAAGGTGATGCTGGCGCAGAAGGTGGAGGACATGATCAACACGGTGGTGCGCCAGACCGCCTTCTACACCTTCGAGCGGCACGTCCACACCGAGCGCCGCCAGGGCGAGCTGACCGCCGAGCGCATCGGCGAGATCTGGATGCAGGTGCAGACCGAGAGCCTCGGCCCGGCGATCCATCTCAGCGCCGGATACGAGACCTTCTGGACCTATATCCCGCACTTCATCCACTCGCCCTTCTACGTCTATGCCTATGCCTTCGGCGATTGCCTCGTGAACTCGCTCTATGCGGTTTATGAGAACGCCGCGGACGGGTTCGCCGAGCGCTATCTCGCCATGCTCTCCGCCGGCGGCACCAAGCACCATGCCGAGCTTCTGGCCCCGTTCGGCCTCGACGCCCGCGACCCGGCGTTCTGGCAGACCGGCCTTTCGCTGATCGAAAGCATGATCACCGAGCTGGAGCAGATGGAAACCGCCTGAGGCGCCTTGCCTGCCGGTGGTGTGCCACGCATGGCCCCACCGGTGCACCACGGCCTGCGCCGGGTCATATTCGTAATTCCATACGCGGGGGCGTGGATCGAAACATGAGCCACGTGGCGTTGGCACCATAGGCAGCCTGCCGCCCCCCTCACGCGGGTGGAATCGCGCGTTCGCTCAAGCTTCGAACTCAAAGTCGAAGGAGCGCCCCGGCTCCAGGGTCCGGGTGTCGTAGAGCGTCGCGCGCGTGCTGAGCGCGGTGAGGGTGTCGGCATTCGGCACGCCCGGATAGGAGCCGTTGAAGGTCGACACGACGGCGATCCGGGCGCGGTCGTCGGGCGCCACCTCGGGCAAGACCTTTTCGTAGACCTCGGGCGGCGTTCCGTTCACGCTGCCATGGTGCGACACCTTCAGGAAGTGCGCGGGCCGAAGCAGCCCCTTGCGGTCCATGATGGCCCAGCTCTTCTCCTCCGCGTCACCCGGCAGCAGCAATATCCAGCCTTCCCACTCAAGCTCGATCACGACGCTGGAATTATTTGCCGCCTTGTCGATCTGAAGCAGGTTCGAACTCATTCCGCTCGAGCGGAACTTGATGAGGTCGGCGAAATCCGTCTGCGATACGCCGACGGGTGGCGTCAGCGTGGCCGCCGCCATCGCCGTGCCCGCTTCGTTCGGGTCTACCGGCGCGACTGCGTGCGGGCTGAGGCGGCCGTAATAGACCGAGGTGTCCTCCTCCGGCGCGAGCAGCCGAACCTTGGTGCGGCGGAATGGGCTGCGCCCGTCGATCTCAACTTCGCGGTGGACATAGAGCGGCGGCTGCGGCCCGATCGAGGCGATATGATCGACACAATCGCGGCTTGTGCGCGGATCGTTGAGCGCGAGCAGCGCAGCGATCGCGGGCGGTGGCGGGGCGGCCGGCCACGCCGCGAAGAAGCCGGAGATGTCGTCGTAAATTGCGAGCGCGGCGCGCTTTTGCTTCCTGGCCTTTTCAAACCTGTCGTAATAGTCCGCCTCCGAGGAGGCGGTCATCCAAACTTCCTTGGCCTTCAGATCAAGATTAAGTTTCGATGCGCCATACATCAGGCCCTGAATATGATCCATGTGCTCATGGGTCATGATGTAAAGGTCGAGAGGCGCCCCGTCGAGCACCGTGAGGATGTCCCTGAGAACAGGTTCGAAAACATCGTCGAGACCGCCCTCGCGCGCGAGCGCATTGCCGATGTCGATCAGGACATGGATGGTCTTCGCATCGCCGCGCTCGTCTTCTTCCGGAATAGTGAGCAGAATGCAATCACCAAAGCGAACATTGTAGACCCGCACCCTGAGCTTAGACATGGGCGTCTCCACACACATGGAGCAATTGCCCGGTGCCACGCAGGCGCAAGGCACCGTCCGCGATTTCCGCCGAGGCAGCGTCGAGCAGTCCTTCTTCCGCAAGATGCGCAATATAGGCGCCGCGCATTGCCGCATTGCCGGTGGGATCATTTGCCTGCGAGGGGTGAAGGCTGCTGGTCGACAAAAGCGCGCGCGGGGTCCGGGCCGTCCAGTCGATCGCGAGCATCGTGCCGTAAGCCACGTTGATCTTATCGGAGAGGCCGAACCTCTGGATGCGCTGCGTCTTGCGCCATGCCACTTTCAGGATCAGCTCGCGCGCGACGGCCTTTCCAATCTCGTGCCGCCAGGTCGTCTTGGCGACGTCGAGCCGGCGCCGAACTTCAAAGTCGAGCCCCGGCGAGATCATCAGCGCGCCGCGGTTCGCTTCGACGAAGCGCCGGGCGACCGCGTCATCAGCGATCATCTCATCGAAATCGAGATCGTCGGGAATGACCAGGGCGGTCGCAACCGGGTCAAGATCCTCAGGCGCCGCGACGATCCCACGCTTGACGAATTCGTCCTTGAGAAAGTCCCGTTCCCAGCTTGGGTCCGGATTGGATGCGATGTCCGCCGCAAGGATCGCGCGCCCGTAATCGGCAAAGGAGATTTCGCCGGGCGGCAGATAATCGAGCGCACGGAACGCCATCCGCTTGAACTTTTCCCCCGCCTTGAACAGGGCTTTTCCGGAAGCGGAGAACAAGGCGGCCGCGCGATCCTCAGGAGGCGGGACCATGGCATCCACCAGCGCGTTCTTTTCCCGCGTATGGGCCTCGACGAGCAGGGCGTAGAGCGCACCCGAGAGCACCGTGCTGAGCTCGTGGGGCCGGTTCCGGTTGATGGGGGGAAACGCCTCCGGCTTAAGCGAGGCGGCGTTGTGAAGGTCCCTCAGCGGCCTGTCTGAGCCGTTAATGGCGCTCCCGAACACGACCGCTACGCTGTTGAAGGCGCCCGGCTTGCTGAGGTCGCCCTTCGAGAGGTCAAGTGCCTGCTTGCGAAGCGCGTCGGTGCGGATGGCGAACATGACGGCGCCCAGATCCGCGATCGCCTCATGCAGCGCGAGCGACTGCGGCGAGGAGGCCTCGAACAGGTCCGGCGCTATGCCGTCGAGGATCGCGTGGGTGGCCTCGTGCGCAATGATGTCCGGTGACAGGCAGGTGAAGATTTCCTTGATCGTCTGGCCGTCCGGGCCGAGCGCATCGAAGAAGAAGAATTGCAGGCTGCGCGAGTCGCGATGGTAGAAGGCATTCGCCATGCGGCCGGCGCGCGGCACCACGAGAAGCTGTTCTCCGTCGAACGCCCAGCGCAACGGCCGTGCGAGCACGTCGGGCTCCTCGAACATATCCATGACGGCAAGGACGGTGGTGAACACGCTGACCTGCTGGAAAGCAGGCTCGGTCGGGTCCGTTTGGTCGGCGATCGCATAGTGGCCGTAGTGGCGGGTCGGCGTTGCGGCCTGGTAGCGGGCGCCGGGAACGAGCGCGCCGGTATTCGGCTCGATGTCGACGATCGCAAGCCGGCGCGTGATCGGCCCGTCGAGCATTTCCTGGTCTGTCTTCAGCAGCCAGCCTTCCAGCAATTTCTGCTCGGCTCCTTCGAGCGAGGAGGCGGCATAGTCGACGGTCACATATTGCAGTCGAACACCTTTGCCAGCCATGTTCGCCTCCTCACGATTGTGCCACGGCGAAGACGACCGGTTCAGATTTGCCGGGCTCTCCCAGGAAGGTCGCGCGATAGTGGCCGGTCTTGCCGAGCGGCGGCAGCAAGAGCTTCAGCTGCGGCGTCTCCGGTCCCATATAGACGACCTTTGCCGGGGGCCTGAACTGCGTGAAGGGCTTCGCGGGATCATCGGTCCGCTCGATGATGATCGAGCCCTCGATCCGCGCCACGGGCGCGAGCGGCGCGAGCAGCGCATCGATGGGCTGGTCGGGGCCCAGCACCAGGGACTGCACGGACAGCTCGATGGTTTCCGCCGCCATCAATGGCGGAATGGGAAAGTTCGCGCCCAGCAGCCGGTAGAACACCGCTTTGAACGCCTTGCTCTTGAAGAATCCGCTGTGGTCGCCGGAGACGAGTTGCTTTTGCAGCGAGCGCGGCAACGCGCTCCAGAGCGGCACCGTGCCGTCGCCAGCATCGTCGGTCGTCGTGAGTCGAACCCCATCGTCGCCGACATTGATCCGCGTCACGGTCCTGTGGCCGACGCCCGCGAACAGGAAGTATCGAACGTGATCGGGCACCGTTCCCGCGCGCAGCGTATCGTGGACGAAACGCGCGCGCGCCAGGAGTTCCGGTTTAAGGCCGAGCCGCCTTGCCGTCCCTTGCGCGTAGATATCGAGGGGCTGAAGGTCCAAGCTCTCCGCGTCCCAGCATGCCGCCTCGCCAGGGGCCGGCAGGAGCTGGTAGCCCGACGGAAAGCGCCGATCGCCCGCGAACTCACGAAAATCCGCGCCACTGATGCCGAGTGCGCCATCCAATCCGAGAACACGGGCGAGCGCGAGCGGCGCTCCCAGATGAGGGGTCGCGAGCGCCAGCAGCGCCTTGATCTTGGGAAACCAGGGCTCACCCGCATAGGTGCCGGATTCGAGCACGAGCCGGCAGATCAGCCCGCCCATGCTGTGGCTGACCAGCGTGATCGAGGTCGCGCCGTCCGCCGTCACCTTGCGCAGCTGCGCGGCCAACAGGGCGGCCGTGTCTTCGAGATCGCGCCGCCAGTCATAGGGGAACAGCACGAGGCGCTTTGCTCCGCCCGCCTCGGGATAGCCGATATCCTTGAATTGCGCGATCAGCGGCTCATAGATCTCCGCGCACCAGACATTGCGGATAATGTCACCGACGACGAGGTCGTCGCGCATCAGTTCCGCCTTGCGCTGGTATCCGAGCTGCGTCTCAAGGACGGTCGGCGGCCAAACCTCATCGCCGCCCGGCACCGAAAGCCGGGTTCCCATTATCCCCGGCACGAATACGATGCACTCCATGCGTCCCCCCACCCGGTTGCAGATCGTCTATTGGCAATGATCCACCGTCGCCGCACAGGCCGATGCCCCGCACGAGCGGGGCGGGGTGCTGGAAGTCGGCCAGTTGAGGAGGATGCTCCCGAGCCCGGTGCTGGCCCTCAGATCGCAGGTCACGCGCTCGTGCCTCCGCGGGCCGGCCGGATGAAGGCCGATGGACCATCCGACGGCCTTGAGATCGCCCACGGGAGAAGCGGCCGGGTGGCCGTAGGTGTTTGAATCTCCGTAGGAGAAAGCAAGGTGCTTTCCCGGAGCAGGCGGGGTCGATCCGCCGATATCCCCGCCGTGGTGCGAAACCACGAGCGCGGACACGCCACGGCCGGAGCTTATGCCCGGTATATCGGGATAATGGGCATCGCCCGGCATCAGGATCGGGTCGGCGGTGCTGCCCCCGGTGGCCCAGACCGCGATCCCCGTTCGATCGAAGTCGCCCGCAGGTCCCGTGCAGCTCTCAAGGGTCAGGCCGCCCGCGTTGAGCGGGGAAGCGCCGCCGCCCCAGACCAGCAGCTGACCTGCCCTCCTGACCGCATTCGCCATGGCGGACTGTGGCCCGGGGCCGATCGTCTGCAGGGGCGCGATCCAGGTGAGGGCGCGGGCGGCCTTGATCTTGTTGGCACCGTTGAAATGGTCGTAGTGCCAATGGGTCAAGATGACCACCGGCTGATGGCAGCGGCAGAAATCCGTCATCAAGCCGGCCGGCCAAGTCTTGGAATTCTTGAGGATGCCGGCGCCGAGATCGACATAAGCGATGACTTCGCCGGCATCATTGTAGACGGCGTTCGCCGACCCCTGCCCGACGTCAAGAACCACGATCCGGTCGAGCACCGCGACCGGCAGCGCGCCTTTCACGTCCGTATCGGATGACGCCGTCAGCGCCGTGGCCCTGCTGAGGGCCTGCTGGGTCCCCGGCCTCATCGGCGCCAGCGCGAGGCTGACACGCTGTGGCGGCCCGTCGATCGTGTCATAGAGGTCGGCAGGCCCGTCCGGATCGACCCTGATCGTCAGGTGAACCCAGTCGTCGGGGCGCTCCGGCCGCCCCTTCAGCCACAGTGCCGCGGCGCCATTGTCTTGCTGGTCGGCACAGATCTCGACGGCATAGATCGGCGCATATTCGATCAGCTCGCCCCAGACCTCTGGCGATATGGAGCCACCCCGCTCGGCAAGCTGCCCGTCGAACCAATCGGCATCGACGGCATCGAACAGGACATAAGCGGGACCGGCCCGCCCGGCAGAAAAGTCGATCGTCCGCGCATGCAGCGCCGCCGGCATGCGACCCTCACCGCGCTCCTCGAAGAACGGATTCATTGTCCACCTGCCGCGCCGCGTTACCGCTCGCCACCTTCAACAAGCATATACTTTGTTAAGGATCGAGCAAGTCGGTTGAATTCGCGAGCCGGCATAATCAATGGTTGTTGGATCGACGACTCAGCCATGCGCCGGCACCGCTCACGAGCCAAGACGCCATGGCGGTCACCTCCGCGAAATGCCTCTCCAACGAAAGCTTGAGGAGCATGCAATCCCACTGGTGAACGTCACGAAGCGGAGGTTACGCCATTCGGGCTGACGTGTACGTCCTTCGGCTTGGCGTTGCGAAGCGCGAGCTCGGTGAGCGACATGTGTAGGCATCTCTTTTGTAGGCACGACGCAGATGCCTACAAATTGATGAGATGCAACGACACAGCAACAGACGCCACGAGCCCACGGAATGGGATCAAGTCATTGATTTAAAATGATTTTGAAGCCTTGTGCGACGCTCTGAAGCGTAAGCTTGGCCTCCCGGAAGGGATTCGAACCCCTGACCCCAGGTTTAGGAAACCTGTGCTCTATCCTGCTGAGCTACCGGGAGCCCACGGCTGTTCTAACGCAAGGGCTGGCGCGTTGGAAGACGGGGGATGCGGGGTCCACATCCCAGCACGGCCCCGAGGCCGGCAGGGCGAGGACGCGCGCAGAAAAAACGGCGGCGCGAACAAGGTCCGCGCCGCCGTCTTTTGCCCGTCATGGCCGGGCTCGTCCCGGCCATCCACGCGGCGCCGACCGCGCGAACCTTAAAAAGCCAGCGCCAGCGGTGCCGCGTGGATGCACGGGACAAGCCCGTGCATGACGATGCTCTGCTGCAACAGCGTCAAGCCAGGACTGTCGATCGGTCCTGGAGCGTTTCCGCGGAAAGACGACGCTTAGATCCGCGCCCGCGGATCATGGCGGGCGAGGCGCGCGAGCAGGTAATCGATCTCGGCGCGCGCCGCATCCGTCAGGGCCGCGCCCGGCTTGCGCTGGGCGTCGGAGGCGATGAAGCCGCGCTTCATCATCACATATTTGCGGGTCGCAAGGCCCACGCCCTGCTGCTGCTCGTAGCGCACCAGCGGCAGATGCGCGTCGAACAGATCGTGCGCCTCATCCCGCTTGCCTTCCTTCTGCAGGCGCACCACGTCGCCCAGCATTTCGGGAAAGGCATAGCCGGTCATGGCCCCGTCGGCGCCGCGCTCCATCTCGAAATCCAGGAACAGCGCGCCATTGCCGGTGAGGATGGAGATCGGCCGCATGGAGCCTTCCGCCTGGAACTTGCGCAAGGTGGAGATCTTCTCCAGGCCCGGCCAATCCTCATGCTTGAGCATCACGCAGGAGGGGTTCTCCTCCACGATCTGGCGGATCACCTTGGGGGTCATCTGCACCGTCAGCGTGAGCGGATAATCCTGGATCACGAACGGCACGTCGGTGCCGACGGCTTCCACCGCCTGGCGGTAATAGCCGGTGATCTGGTCGTCGGTGCGCAGGGCCGGCGGCGGGGCGATCATGACGCCGGCGGCGCCCTTCTCCATCACCTGGCGCGCCAGCGAGCGCATGGCGGCAAAGCCCGGCGCGGAAACGCCGACGATCACCGGCAGCTTGCCGAAGCCATCGATGAAGCGGGAGGTGATCGCAAGCGATTCCTCCGGCTCCAGCTTGGGCGCTTCGCCCATGATGCCGAGCACGGTGACGCCGGTGGCCCCGGCGGCGAGATAGCGCTCGATCAGCGTGTTGACCGAGGCCTCATCAATACGGCCGTCGGGATGGAAGGGGGTCGGGGCGATGGGGAACAGGCCGGAGGCCGTTGCGTCCAGAAGCATGGCAATCACTCAGATGGAGGCGATCAACCCGCCATCCACGCGGATGACCGAGCCGGTGAGATAGGAGGCGGGCGCCGAGGCGAGGAAGGCGACCACATTGCCGTATTCCTGCGGGTCGCCATAGCGGCCCATGGGAATGGTGCCGGTGCTCTCGGAGGAGACCTGCTCCACGCTCTTGCCTTCGCGCTTGGCCTTCTGCTCGTCCAGGAACTTGATGCGGTCGGTGGCGATGCGGCCCGGCAGCACGATGTTGGCGGTGATGCCGTCGCGCGCCACTTCACGGGCAAGCGTCTTCGACCAGCCCACCAGCGACAGGCGCAGCGCGTTGGAAATGCCGAGATTGGGGATCGGCGCCACCACGCCCGAGGAGGTGGAGGTGACGATACGGCCCCATTTCTTCGCCTTCATGCCGGGCAGCACCCGGTCGGTGAGGGCGATGACGGACAGCACCATCTGCTGGAAGCTCTTGCTCCACAGGGCCGGGTCCTGGCCCGCGGCCGGGGTGGGCGGGGGGCCGCCGGTGTTGTTCACCAGAATGTCCACGGAGCCGAACTGCGCCTCGATGGCGGCGATCTGGCTTTCGATCAAGGAGAGATCGGCGAGATCCCACGCCGGCAAAGCGAGGGCCGTGCCGCCGGCGTCCTTGATGGTGGCCGCGACGCGTTCCAGGGCGCCGGTATCGATATCGCCGAGGGCCACTTTCGCGCCTTCGCGGGCGAGCGTCGCCGCGATGGCGCTGCCGAGGCCGCCGCCGGCGCCAAGCACCAGCGCGGTTTTATCCTTCAGTCCGAGATCCATGGAATGTCCTCTTGTCGCCCGTTGAACGGGAAAGGGTTAGCCGGCAATGCCGAGGCGCGCCGGCTGGGCGCCCGCGGCCACGCGTTTGAGATAATCCGCTTTGCTGGGATGCATGTGTTCCACGCACAATTGCGCCAGCGCCCAGGAATCGCGCCCGCGCAGAAGCTCGATCATGGTCTCATGCTGGCGGCGGGACACTTCAAGCCCTTCCTTATCGGCGAGATTCTTGGCGCGCATGGGCAGGGTCAGGCCCATATAATCCTGGAGCGAACGCACCAGATACGGGTTCCCGCACGCGGAGAACAGCGCGATGTGGAAGGCATCGTTGGTTTCGTGGATCCCGCGCAGATCGCCTTGTGCCGCGAAGCGGGCATAATCGGCCTGGATCGCGCTTAGCTTGTCGATCAAGTCCTGGGGCGCCGGCAGGGCGATCATGAGCGCGGCCTGGCGGGTCAGCATCTCGCGCACTTCGTAGATCTGCTGCACTTCCTGCGCGGAATAGGAGCAGACGGTCGCGCCCACATTCTTTTCCCGCCGCACGATGCCGGTGCGTTCCAGCTGCACCAGCGCCTGGCGAATGAAATGCCGGCTCGCGCCATAGCGCGCCATCAGCGTGTCTTCCACCAGGCGCGAGCCCGGGGAGAACCGGCCGAAGATGATGTCCTCCTCGATCTCGCGGACGATCTCCGCCTGGCTGGCGTCGCGGCCGGCGGGAATCGGTCCTTCGGGTGTCGAGCTTTCCATCATTCTCACGCCTCGCCCTCAAAGCCGGACAGGCGGTAGCAATCCTCCACCAGGCGCAAGGTTTCAAGATTGTCTTGCGGCGCGGTCTCGAACGGGGCGCCGGTTTCGAGCCCGGCGATGAAATGTTCGATGGTCGCGCTGTAGGAATCCCGGTAGCAGGCCGGCAGGTCATAGACCTGCGTCGCGGGATGTTCGCCGAAGCAGGCGAGCGTATCGCCGGCGAGGCGGATGGTGCCGGTCTCGCCCAGAATTTCCACCCAATCCGCCTGGGCGGGGGGCGCGCCGTGCACGGCGAAGCTCGCGAACACGCCGACGCCATTGCCCTCGGGCGTGGCAAGCTGGATCACCGCGCCATCCTCGCCCGCCAGCGCCGGGCAGGTGCGGGTGAGGGCCGCCGCCTCCACCTTGAGCGGGCCGAGCAGCATGCGCAGCGTGTCGAGATGATGGATCAGCACTTCCGCCACCAGCATGCGCTTTTCGTGGCGCATGAAGGGCTGGCGCACCAAGGCGGGATACTGGCCCTCGGCGTCGGGCACCGTGCCGCTGGTGGCGAGCGTGAGGCGGGCGGCCTTCACCTTGCCGATGCGCCCGTCCCGCAGCCATTGGGCGGCGTCGCGGTAATAGGCGCGGAACCGCCAGTTCTCATGTACCATCAGGCGCACCGAGCCGGCCACGTCCGCCACCAATTGCTCGGCTTCCGCGAGCGTGGGCGCAAGCGGCTTCTGGCACAGGATCGGCAGGCCGCGCGCCGCGACGAGGCGCACCAGCTCGGCATGGACCGCGCGCGGCGCGGCGATATCGACCGCGTCAAGCTCTGCGCCATCCAGCATCGCCTCGGCGCTGGTGAAGACGGCGGGAATATCGAACTGCGCGGCGCGCTCACCCGCCCGTTCCGGCGAGGGATCAGCGATGGCGACCACGCGCGCCCGGCCCGCCAGCGCTTGCCAGCCCACCAGGTGATGCTGCGTGACCCAGCCGGCGCCGATCAGGCCGATGCGAAGCTCGCGGCTCATTGCAGGCCACGCGCCGCGGAAAGCGCGCCCTGCGAGGAACGCTCGCCGGGGATCGCCCGGCCGGTCTCGACATCGAACAGATAGGCCGCGCTGGCGGCGAAGGCGAGGTCCACCTCGTCGCCGGGGCGCACCATCACGTGACGCGGCAGGCGCGCGGTGCATTCCCCGAGCGGGGTTTCCAGCACCACCAATGTCTCAGCGCCCAGCGGCTCGATGGCGAAGGCCTTGCCGCGAATGCGCCCGCGCAGGCCCTCCCCGGCCGCGGCGGGGTCGAGATGCAAATCTTCCGCGCGCACGCCGAACGTGATCTTGCGGTCGGCATAGGGGGCGAGCGCCGCCGCGCTCCAGCGGATCAGCGGCGCGTGAAAAGGGCCCTCGTCCAGCAGGAAACCGTCCGGGCCGCCGCGCAGGGGCGCGGTGAAGAGGTTCATGGGCGGCGAGCCCAGGAACCGGGCGACGAAGGTGTCCGCCGGCTCCCAATAGACCTCCAGCGGCGCGCCGATCTGCGCCACCTTCCCGCCGTTCATCACGCAGATGCGCGTGCCCATGGTCATGGCTTCCACCTGATCATGGGTCACATAGATCATGGTGGAGCCGAGGCGGTGATGCTGCTTGATCAATTCGTTGCGGGTGTTCACGCGCAGCGCGGCGTCGAGGTTCGACAAGGGCTCGTCGAACAGGAACACCATGGGCTCGCGCACCATGGCGCGGCCGAGCGCCACGCGCTGGCGCTGCCCGCCGGAGAGCGCGCTGGGCTTGCGCGCCAGCAGGGCGCCGAGGCCGAGGATGTCGGCGGCTTCCTTCACCCGCCGCTCGATCTCGGCGGCATTCACCTTGCGGCGGCGCAGGCCGAAGGCGAGGTTTTCGCCCACGCTCATGTGGGGATAGAGGGCGTAGGATTGGAACACCATGGCGATGTCGCGATCTTTCGCGGCGACATTGTTCACCACCCGCCCGTCGATGGACAAGGTGCCCGCGCTGATGGTCTCGAGCCCGGCGACCATGCGCAAAGTGGTGGACTTGCCGCAGCCCGAGGGCCCGAGCAGAACCATGAACTCGCCGTCGCGAATGTGCAGGTCCACATGGTCCACGGCATATTGGCTGGTGCCGTAGCGCTTGCAGAGCTTGTCGAGAATGACGACCGACATTGCGCTTAACCTCTACTTGACCGCGCCGGCAGTCATGCCGCGGATGAGTTTTTCCGAGAAGAAGATGTAGGCGAGGATCACCGGGACCACCGAGATCATGACGCCCGCGGCGATCATGCCGATGTCCTGGAAATGATCGCCCATGAAGGCGCGGATGCCGATCGGCAGCGTGCGCTTGTCCGGGTCGGTGATGAGCACCACCGCGAACAGGAACTCGTTCCAGAGCTGGATGAAATTCAGGATCAGCGTCGTCGCGATCGCCGGCATGCCGATGGGCAGGACGATGCGGCGAAAAATCTCGATGTCGCCATAGCCGTCCATCTTCGCGGCATCGAACAAATCCTGCGGGATGCGGGCGAAGAAGCCCTCCAGCAGATAGACCGTCAGCGGCAGCTGGAGCGAGATATAGACGAGCGTGAGGCCTAGCAGGCTATTGTATAGATTATAGTCCACCAGGATCTGGTAGAGCGAAATCAAGGTGATCTGCGGCGGGAAGATGATGGAGGAGAACAGCACCGCATAGATCAGGCGGTTGCCCTTGAAGCGATAGCGCGCCAGCGCATGGGCCGCCGCCGCGCCGACCAAAGTCACCACCGCCACCGCGCCCACCACCACCAAAGTGGAGTTCCAGAAATAGGTGGCGAAGTTGGAATCCACCCAGGCGATGCGGAATTGTTCCCAATGGAACGGGCTCGGCCAGGCATAATGGTCGAGGCTGATCTCGCCGGTGGTGCGCACCGACATGCTGGCCAGCCACAGGAACGGGCCGAGCGTGTAGATCGTATAGGCGCCGATCACCAAAGCGAGGCCGCCGCGCGCGAACAGGCGCGGCAAGGGGGTGGCGCCGGGGTCGCGGGCGCCGAGCATGGAAAAGAGGGCCATGGGTCAGTATTCCAGCCGGTCCTTGGAGGCGAGCACCCGGTTCAGGATGATCACGGCGGCGCACACCACGCCGAACCACACCGTCGCGATGGCGGAGGGATAGCCGAGATCGAACGTGTTCCAGTTGAACGCCCGCTTGTAGACATAGGTCGAGACGGTTTCGGTGGCCCAGAGCGGGCCGCCGCCGGTCATGATCCAGACCAGATCGAAGATCTTCATCTTGCCGATGAAGGCGAGGATGTAGAGGTTCAGCAACGTCGGCCGCAGCATGGGCACGATGACGTGCCGCAACTTGGCGCCCCAGCCGCAATTGTCGAGGTCCGCCGCCTCCAGCACTTCGCGCGGCAGCGAATGGATGGCGGCGAGGCACACCACCATGTTGAACCCGGCCCATTTCCAGGCATGGGTCACGATCAGCGCGCCGAGCGCGAGATTGGGGTCGCCGAGCCAGGATTGCGCCAGCGCTCCCAGGCCCACCACCCGCAGAAGCTCGTTGAGGATGCCCCAGTCGTAATTATAGATCCACATCCACAGGATCGCGACGACCACATAGGACAGCAGCACCGGCGTGAACCACGCCACGCGCAGGAACCGGGCGAACGGCACGCCTGCATAAAGCGCCAGCGCCAGCAGCAGCCCGGTGGACACGTCCAGGACGGGAGCGATGAACGACCACACGAAGGTGTTGCGGACGGCGACCCAGAAGGTCTCGTCCGACATCAGCGCGCGATAATTGTCGAGGCCGACAAAGGTCGCGTCGAGGCCTTCGATGGTGAAGAAGCTGTCATAGATGGTGCGGAAGGCCGGATAGGCCGTCAGCCCCACGTAAATCGCCAGCGCCGGCACCAGGAAGACCACAAGCACGGGCCAGGAGGTCCGCCGCGGGTCTGCCACCGAGCCGGGCGACTTTATGTCGTCCGGCAGGGCCGTGGTGGAAGTCATCGTCGCGTCCTCAGACATGCACCCTCACCCCTTGAAGCAGGCGGCGTTCATCTTGTCGGCGGCGTCCTGCACGCTGATGAGGCCGGCCGGGAAGGCGTTGTTCATCACCTGCGTATAGGTCTCCGCGCACTTGGCGCGATAATGGAACAGCGGGGTGCCGAAGAAATACTTCACACCCTTGTTGCGCGCGTTCAGCTCCGCGAAATAATCCGCATGCGCGCTCTTGATCTTGCTGGGGTCGGAGGCAAGGCCGGTCTGGAGCGAAACCTGCTCCATCCACTTGGTGCCGTTGTCACGGGTGGCCATGGACTTCAGCAAGGCGCCGGCGCAGTCCTTGTTCTTGCTCTTGGAATACATCACGAAGCTGCCGGCGACGGCGAGCGTCTTGCACTCGGGGCACTTGCCGCCGTCCATGGCGGGGAACTGCATGATGCCAAGCGGGAAGTTCGCCGGCATACCGCCGCTCTCCGGCGGGGCGAAGGCGCGGCCGGTGAACCAGCTCGGATCGGGGAAGGTGAGCGCGCCCGGGGTATTGTAGAAATAGAAGTGGGATTCGCCGAGCTTCAGGGTGGAGAAGCTCTTGGGATAGGCGCCGGCATCCACCAGGCCCTTGACCCAATCCATCACCTCGATGACGCGCGGATCCTTGTAGGAGAGCGTGCCGTCCAGCAGCTTGCCGTAATCGTCGGGGCCGAGCTTGCGCAGCAGCGCTTCATACAGCAGGAGGCCGCCCGGGAACGGACGATCGCCGACGCCCTGCGAGATCGGGGTGATGCCGGCGGCGACGCCCTTCTTCACCAGATCGGCGAACTGGGCCTGGGTGAGCTGGAAATTGGCCGGCACATCGACGCCGACCTTCTTCACCAGATCCTTGTTGTAATAGAGTTCGACCGTATAGGCCTCGACCGGCAGGCCATAGACCTTGCCCTTGGAGGTCCAGGCGGGCTTGGCCCAGTCTTCGAGACCTGAAAGGTCGATATAGCTGTCGAGGGGCTCCAGGAACCCGCCGGCGAGGAATTCCGGCTGGTCCGGCTCAAGATAGAAGATGTCGGGCGCCTGCCCGGTGCGCACGGCCGATTTGGCCTGCGTATAGATGTCCGCCTTGGGGATGAAGCTCAGCTTCACCGAGCACTGCGGATTGGCGGCCTCGAATTCCTTGACGCGGGCGGAGACCCAATCCTTCTTGGCCGGCTCGTCGGGCCAATTGCTCCACATATTGACCTGAGCGGGCTGCGCCAGCGCCGGCCCCATGCATCCGATGCTCAAAGCGGCAGCTGCGACCGCACACCCAAAACGACCCCATCTCATGGCATGTCCTCCCTAGGCTTGTTTTGCCGGGAAGTTGGACTGCCCGGCGCAACATTGTCAATAATAATTGGCGTTATCAGGCAGGATTCTTCATTCAAACGCTTATGCGCCTAAAATTATTGACAATATGGAAGTCACGGATAGGGTGCCGTCGGGTCGGCGCGACGATCGGCCAATGGGAGAACGAGCATGGCCAAGGGGCTGCGCAAGGGATTGACGAGCTATGGGGACGAGGGGTTTGCGCTGTTCCTGCGCAAGGCCTTCATCAAGGCGATGGGCTATTCGGACGATGCCCTCGACCGTCCGATCATCGGCATCACCAACACCTATAGCGACTACAATCCCTGCCACGGCAACGTGCCGGCGCTGGTGGAAGCGGTAAAACGCGGCGTCATGCTTGCGGGCGGCATGCCCATGGTGTTCCCGACCATCTCGATCCACGAGAGCTTCGCCCATCCCACCTCCATGTTCCTGCGCAATCTCATGGCCATGGACACGGAAGAAATGATCCGCGCCCAGCCCATGGACGCGGTGGTGGTGATCGGCGGCTGCGACAAGACCTTGCCGGCCCAGATCATGGCGGCGGTCAGCGTCGATCTGCCCACCGTGGTCATTCCGGTCGGCCCCATGGTGGTCGGCCATCACAAGGGCGAGGTGCTCGGCGCCTGCACCGATTGTCGCCGGCTATGGAGCGCCCATCGCGCCGGCGAGATCGACGCGGTGGAGATCGAGACCGTCAATTCCCGCCTCGCCCCCTCGGTCGGCACCTGCATGGTCATGGGCACCGCCTCCACCATGGCCTGCATCACCGAGGCCATGGGCCTGTCGCTGCCCATGAGCGCCACCATCCCCGCCCCTCACGCCGAGCGCATCCGCCTCGCCGAGGAGAGCGGCCGCGTCGCGGCGCAGATGGCGGTTTCCGACGGCCCGCGCCCGAGCGAACTGCTCACCCCCACGGCGTTCCGCAATGCCGCCGTGGTGCTCCAGGCCATCGGCGGCTCCACCAACGGCATCATCCATCTCACCGCCATCGCCAATCGCACGAAATACGGCTTCGACCTCGACACGCTGGACGAGCTGGGCCGCACGGTGCCGGTGCTGGTGGATCTCAAGCCCTCGGGCGCCCATTACATGGAGCATTTCCATCACGCCGGCGGCCTACCCAAGCTGTTGAAGCAATTGGGCGATCTGATCGATCTCGACGCCCCCACCCTCACCGGCGGCACGCTGCGCGACGTCGTGGCGCGGGCCGAGGAGGTGCCGGGCCAGGATGTGATCCGCTCGCGCGAAAATCCCATCAAGGCCGAAGGCTCCATGGCCGTGCTCTACGGCAATCTCGCCCCCGGCGGGGCCATCATCAAGCAGGCGGCGGCGAGCGCGGCCCTGCTTCAGCACACCGGACGGGCCGTGGTGTTCGAATCGGTGGAGGACATGGCGGCGCGCGTGGACGATCCCGACCTCGACGTGACGCCGCAGGATGTGCTCGTGCTGCGCAACACCGGCCCCAAGGGCGCGCCCGGCATGCCGGAAGCGGGCTATCTGCCGATCCCGAAGAAGCTCGCGCGCCAGGGCGTGAAGGACATGGTGCGCATTTCCGATGCGCGCATGAGCGGCACCGCCTTCGGCACCATCGTGCTGCACATGACGCCCGAATCCGCCGCCGGCGGGCCGCTCGGCCTGGTGAAGAGCGGCGACAGCATCCGCCTGGATGTGGAAGGCCGGCGCATCGACCTGCTGGTGGACGAAGCCGAACTGGAGACGCGGCGCGCCGCCTTCGCGCTTCAGCCGGCTGCGGCCCTGCCCGAGCGCGGCTATGCCCGGCTGTTCGTGGACAGCGTGCTCCAGGCCGACGAAGGTTGCGACTTCGACTTCCTGCGGCGCGGCGGGGTCGGCGGCGCATGAGCGCGACGGACGGGGCGGGGATGGGGGCGGCAGCGGGAGCGGAGCCGGCATACGCCCCGCTCTGCCTGCCGCCGCGCGCGCCCACGCGGGCACCGGATTTCGCTTTGCCCGAAGGCACCTGCGACTGCCACATGCACATATTCGGCTCCCGGGCCGACTATCTGCTGGCGGAGGCGCGCAACTACACGCCGCAGCTCTGCACGCTCGAAGACTATCTCGCGATGATGGCGCACACGGGCATCGCCCGCGCGGTGCTGATCCAGCCGAGCGTCTATGGCACCGACAATCGCGCCCAGCTCGATGCCATGGCCCGCGCGCCGGAGCGGTTTCGGGCCGTGGTGGTGGTGCCGCCCGAAACCGGGGAGGCAGAGCTTGCGGCCCTGCATGCCCAAGGCGTGCGCGGCATCCGCGTCAATGCCCGCAATCCCGGCGGCCTGAAGCTGGAGGATGTCCCCCGGCTCGCCGCCCGCATCGCGCCCTTCGGCTGGCACATCCAGCTTCAGACCTCCTTGGAGCGATTGGCCGAGCTGGACGATCTGTTATCCGCCGTTCCGGTGCCCCTGGTGGTGGACCATTTCGGCCTGCCGGACCCCCGGCTCGGCACGTCGAGCGCACCCTTCGTCAATCTGCTGCGCCTGCTGGAGAGCGGCCGGCTGTGGCTGAAGCTCTCGGCGCCCTATCGCGCCAGCCGGATCGGCGCGCCGTTCGACGACCTGCTGCCCCTGGTGGAAGCGCTGGTGGCCACCCGGCCCGACCGCCTGCTCTGGGCCAGCGACTGGCCCCATTCCGAACTCTGGGACGCCATGCCCGACACCGCCGATTTGGTGGATCTCGCCGGCCGCTGGCTGCCGACCGAGGCCCTGCGCCGGCAAATCCTGGCGGAAAACCCCACCCGCCTCTATTGGGCCTGAACACCGGCCCGGCGGCGCCGGGCGGACTAGGGCCGATCGACATTCATGCTTGGCGCGATTGCAGCAGAGCACCGTCATGCACGGGCTTGTCCCGTGCATCCACGCGGCATCGCTGGTACCGGCTCTTCAAGGTCCGCGCAGTCGGCCCGGCATGGATGGCCGGGACACGCCCGGCCATGACGGCTGGTGAAAGAAAGACAATCGCGCGTACCTGCCGTCCGGCGCCTCGACGATCCACCAGGCCGCTGAATGTCGATCCGACCTAGGACACCGCGCGGCGTTCCATCCCAGCCGTCCCGGCGCGGGATCGCACGGCCGGATTCATCTGCGGCGAACCTTCGCCCGAAAGGGCGGTTTCTTCCGCGAAAGAGCCCCCGCCAAGCCCCACGAAACCACTGTTCGTCCGCGCTAAGTCTATGTTTCACGTGAAACATTTCCCGCAAGCTCCGGTCTTTTGCGCGCCGTTCCGGGATCGCCCGGTCGCCGCCTGATGGGCGATCGGGCCGGACCTCCGGCGTTTTCCCGCCCGGCGTGCGCGGAGCGAATTTCAACGGGCGGCGTGGCTGGGTTAAGGTGGAGCCATGACTCTTCCAGCCGATCGCCCCCGCTCCTTCACCCTTGCCGGCACCATCTTGCCCGCGGCACGCCTCGCGCCCGGCCTGCATGTGGTGGCGACCCCCATCGGCAATCTCGGCGACATCACGGTGCGCGCGCTGGAAACATTGGCCGGCGCGGACATCATCGCCTGCGAGGACACGCGCATGACGCGCCGCCTCACGGACCGCTACGGCATCGACGTGCCGCTGATTTCCTATCACGACCACAATGGCGCCTCCATGCGCCCGAAACTGTTGGCACGGCTTGCCGGCGGGCAGGCGCTGGCGCTGGTTTCCGATGCCGGAACGCCGCTGATCTCCGATCCCGGCTACAAGCTGGTGGTGGAGGTCGCCGAGGCCGGCCATCGCATTTTCCCTTTGCCCGGCGCCTCCGCTTTGCTCGCCGCATTGGTGGCGGCGGGCCTGCCCACCGACCGCTTCCTGTTCGACGGATTTTTGCCCCCCAAGCCCGGCCAGCGGCGCAACCGCATCACCGAGCTGTCGCGCATTCCCTCGACCCTGGTGCTGTACGAGACCGGCCCGCGCCTCGCCGAGAGCCTCGCCGACCTCGCCGAGATTCTCGGTGCGCGCCGTGCCGCCGTATGCCGCGAGCTGACCAAGACATTCGAGGAAGTGCGGCGCGGGCCGCTGCCGGAGCTGGCCGCCCAATATGCCGGCGAGCGCGATCCCAAGGGCGAGATCGTCCTCGTGGTCGGCCCGCCTGTGGAGCAGGCGGCGCAGGATGACGACGTGGATGCGGCGCTTGCCCGCGCGCTCGCGGAACATTCGCTGAAGGATGCGGTGGCCGCCGTCGCCGCCCTCACCGGCCGGCACAAGCGCGAAGTCTATGCCCGAGCGCTCGCGCTCTCCCAGGCCGGCGAGAGCGGTGAAGAGGCGCCCGACGAGGCATGACCGCGCCGGTCAAGATCAAGAAGCCAAAGGCGCCGCCGGCGGATACCCCGGCCCGTCGGAAGAAGCAGGCGGCCCATGCGCGCGGCCTTGCCGCCGAAGACCGCGCCGCCGCGCTGCTGGAGGCGCAGGGCTTTGCGATCCTCGCCCGCCGGGTGCGCACCGGCGCCGGCGAACTCGACATCGTGGCGCGCAATGCGACGCTCCTGGTGTTCTGCGAAGTGAAGCTGCGGGCGGATCTCGTCCAGGCCGCGCACTCCGTCCTTCCGCGCCAGAGGCGCCGCATCGCCGCCGCCGCCGAGGCTTATCTGGCCGTCAATCCCGCGCTCGGCGGGCTCGACATGCGGTTCGACGCGATCCTGCTGGGCCTCGATGGCGCGGCCGAGCATCTGCCGGGGGCGTTCGACGCTGACGCGTAAGGGCGGCGCGTAAGGGCGGCGCGCCTTATTGCAGGAAGGCGCGCAGGGTTGCGATCACCTGGGCGCGGCTCTGGGCCCAGAACAGATGGCCCCCCTCGAAATAAGCGCTCCAGGCGAACGGGATGCGCTGCGCCACCGTCCGCGCATTGGCGGGCGGCAACACTTTGTCCGCGCGCCCGCCCATCACCAGGGTCGGCGTGGCGATGGCGGGTAATGCGTCATAATTGGCACCCGAGGCGGAAAACTGCCGCAGCGCCTCCATTTGCCGGCTGCCGGTCTCATCCGAACAGGCCGGCGCGGCGGGAACGATGCCCGCCTTGCGGCCGGCGACCGCGCGCAGAACCAAGGCGCGGCCAGCTTCCTGGCCGGCGGGGTCTTCCGGGAAAAACAGCGCCAGCACCTGCGGCAGCGCGAGCGTATGGTGGGCGATCGCCTCCAGCACGCCCGGCGCGGGCGGCACCTCATGGCTGCCGCCGGGGCTCGGCGCCAGCAGCATCAGCGACCGCAGCATCTGCGGATGGCGGATCGCCACCTGGCTCGCGATCATGGCGCCCATGGAATAGCCGAGCAGGTCCACCTTCCCATAGCCGAGCGCCTGCACCAGGCCGGCGGCATCGTCCGCCATCTGCGCGATGCTGGTGTGATTCTGCGCCGTATCCGAGGAGAAGCCGCAGCCGCGATTGTCGATCACGATCAGCGTGCGGTCATGGGCCAGCGCTTCGAGCAGCGCCGGGTCCCAGTCGGCCATGGTGGCGCCGAGCCCCATGATCATCACCAACGGCGCGCCGTCGCCACGGGCATAATAGCCCATCTCGATCTCGCCCACCTTCACCCGCTCGATGCGCGGCTGGAAGGCCGGCTCGGCCTGGAACGGGGCCGCGGGCGCAGGCGCGCCCTGGGCGAACGCCGATCCACCCGAAAGCAGCATGCAGATCGCGGCCAGCGCCACGCCCGTTCGCCGCATCGTCTCGTCCCCCTCGCCCGCCGCGCTGGGCGCACGGGTGCGGAAAATCCGCGTCCGGGTCAAGAGCCGCACGGCGCCGGTCTGGCGGCAAGGCGGGTGCGCCTATAGATAAGGCTCGACACGCCTTAGCCGGGCGCCCCGCCGGAGATTTCCATGGCCCTTCAGGTCGCGGTCCAGATGGACCATATCGCCCGCATCAATATTGCCGGCGATTCCACGTTCGCGCTTCTGCTCGAAGCCCAGAAGCGCGGCCACGCGCTGGTGCACTACACCCCCGACCAGCTCGCCATGCGCGACGGCAAGGTGTTCGCCACCGTCGAGCCGCTGACCGTCGCCGACGAGGCGGGCAAGCATTTCACCCTGGGCGAGAAGCGGCGGGTGTCGCTGACCGATTACGACGTGGTGCTGCTGCGCCAGGACCCGCCGTTCGACATGGCCTATGTGACCTCCACCCATTTCCTGGAGCGCATCCACCCCAAGACGCTGGTGGTGAACGATCCCGCCCAGGTGCGCAACGCGCCGGAAAAAATCTTCGTCACCGATTTTCCCGAGCTGATGCCGCCCACCCTGATCACCCGCGACCTCGACGAGATCAAGGCGTTCCGGGCCGAGTTCGGCGATGTGGTGATGAAGCCGCTCTACGGCCATGGCGGGGGCGCGGTGTTCCGCCTGACCGCCGATGACCTGAATTTCGGCTCGCTCTATGATTTCTTCGCCGTCACCTTCCGCGAGCCCTGGGTGATCCAGCGCTTCCTGCCGGCCGTGAAACACGGCGACAAGCGCATCATCCTGGTGGATGGGGAAGCCGCTGGCGCGGTCAACCGCGTGCCGAGCGAAGGGGATCTGCGCTCCAACATGGTACGCGGCGGCGCGGCAAAGCCCACCGACCTCACCGACCGCGAGCAGGAAATCTGCAAGCGCATCGGCCCGGAGCTGCGCGCGCGCGGCCTGCTGTTCGTGGGCATCGACGTGATCGACGGCAATCTGACCGAGATCAACGTGACCTCGCCCACCGGGCTGCGCGCCATCAAGCGGCTCGGCGGCCCCGATATCGCCGCGCAGATCTGGGACAAGATCGAGGAAAAGCGGGGCGCCTGATCGCGCCCTGCCGTCCGCTCAGCCGAGGTACCCGCCATGCCCCAGCCCTTGACCGTCTCCATTCCCCACAAGCTCGGCAAGGGGGAGGCGACGCGCCGCCTCCAGGGCGGGCTCACCAGCGTGCGGTCGAAATTCGGCGACAAATTGCAGGTGATGGAAGAGACCTGGACCGATTCCCACCTGCAATTCCGCGTCGGCGTGCTGGGCCATACCGCCCACGGCACGCTGGACGTGGCGGACACCGCCGTGCATCTCTCCGTGGAATTGCCCTGGCTGCTGCATTTGATGGCGGAAAAGGCCAAGGCGCTGATCCAGAAGCAGGGCCATCTGCTGCTGGGTCAGAAGAAATAGACGTCAGACCGGCACGAACACAAGCGTCGCGGTATCGAGGGTGAAGGAGCCGTCCGCCTCGATCTCGAAATGGGCGCGCACGTCGCGCGTGGCCAGTTCTTCCAGCGAACGGATCGCCGCCACGTGCAGATCGGGCGTGTTGATGCGGGCGATCCAGGAGGAGAATTCCAGCCGCAGCCGCCCTTCGGTCACCGACTGGCACGCCAGCCCCACCGCCTGCGCGCGCTCCACCCATTCGCCGACCGCGAAATCGCGGGCATGGGAGGGGTCGCGCAGAAGCTCGATGGTCTGCAAGAACGTGTCCAGCACATCGCTCGGCGGCGCGACCACGTCCATGAAAATGGCCCGCCCATTCGGCTTCAGCACGCGGCGCGCCTGCGTCAGCCCCGCCGAGAGATCGCGCCAATGATGGGCGCTGAAGCGCGAGACTACAAAATCGAAGGAGGCATCGGGGAACGGCAATTCCTCCGCCACGCCCCAGGCGGTCTCGATATTGGCGAGGCCGCGCCGCTGCGCCTCCCCGGCGACCGCCTCCAGCATGCGGTCCGACAGGTCATAGGCGACGACCCGCGCCACATGGGGCGCCACGGTGAAGCTCACATGACCGCCGCCGCAGCCGAGATCCAGCACCCGTGCCGCGCCGCGGCCCACCATCATCTGCGCGAGGGCATCAAGATCGGCGCCCTGCGCATGGACCGCGCTCGCCACATAAGCTGCGGCTTGCGGGCTGAACTGGGCGGAGACGAGGCGCTCGTGGTCGCCTTCTTTGAGATTGGTCATGATGCAAGGCTTCGGTTGCGCGCGCGAGCGCGGAAGGGCAGCGCGGAAGAGGAGCGCGGCGGGCGCTCTCACCGCACCATAGCAATGATGCACACCAGGGCAAACGCAACCAGCAGCGCGCGGACGCAGACCGGGGCCGCATCCCGCACGGAGGCGCGCGTGAACGGAAGGATGCGGCCATTGCCCAGGCTGCCCCACTCGGCCCAGCCGAGGCTTGGTTCGGCCTCCCGCGCGCCCTCGCGGCGGGACTTGGGGGACAAGGACTGAATGTGGGTCATGGTTCGACCTCCAGGGCCGGCGGGATGTGATCGGGGTGCGGGGCCGCCTTCAGCCCAGCAGGGCGTGAAGCACGAACGCCAGCACCAGCAGCGGCACGAGGAAGGCCGCCTTCAGCGCCATGCGGGCGAGCGGGCCGGGCCGGCGCACGCCTCGGCTCTGCTGCGGCGGCAGCGGGCGGGCGTGCGGGGCGGGAAAGGCGGCGGGGGAGACATAATGCGATTGGGTCATGGGTCGGTCCTCACGGCCGCTGTTATCCCGCCGCCCGCCGTAAGCGTGCCATCGCGAACCTGTGGGCTTTTCATAAAGGGCGCATAAACGCGGTGTTCCCAATATGTTCTTGTGCCGCCGGGCGCCCTCCACTACCTTGGGTCGCAGGGGCAAGCCGGGGGGCTGAAGCGTGATCCAGCGTGTGGCGACCGTGGCGTTCGAGGGCGTGGACGCACGGCCGGTGGATGTGCAGGTGCATGTGGCGCCGGGCCTGCCGGCCTTCACCATCGTCGGCCTGCCCGACAAGGCCGTGACCGAAGCCAAGGAGCGCGTGCGCGCCGCCCTGATCGCCTCGGGGCTTGCCTTGCCCGCGCGGCGCATCACCATCAATCTCGCCCCCGCCGATTTGCCGAAGGAAGGCTCCCATTATGATCTGCCCATCGCGCTCGGGCTGATGGCGGCGATCGGCGCCATTCCGGGCGATGCGCTCGCCGGCTTCACGGTGGTGGGCGAACTCGGGCTCGACGGGTCCATCGCCGCGGTGGCGGGCGTGCTGCCGGCGGCGATCGGCGCCAATGCCCGCGGACACGGGCTCATCTGCCCCGGCGCCTGCGGCGCGGAAGCCGCCTGGGCCAGCCCGGACATGGAGATTCTCGCCCCCATCTCGCTGATCCAATTGGCAAACCATGTCACGGGCCGGCAGATCCTCGCCCGGCCGGACCCGCGCCTGCGCCCGCCCGGAAGCTCGAACCTCGACCTCAGGGACGTGAAGGGCCAGGAAACCGCCAAGCGCGCGCTCGAGGTCGCGGCCGCCGGCGGTCACAATCTGCTCTATGTCGGCCCGCCCGGCGCCGGCAAATCCATGCTGGCCCAGCGCCTGCCCTCCATCCTACCGCCGCTCTCGCCGGCGGAGATGCTGGACGTCTCCATGGTCGCGTCGGTGGCGGGCGCGATCCAGGACGGCGCCCTGGTGGATCGCCGGCCATTCCGCGCCCCGCATCATTCCGCCAGCATGGCGGCGATGGTGGGCGGCGGGGCGAAGGCGAAGCCGGGCGAGGTCTCGCTCGCCCATCACGGCGTGCTGTTCCTGGACGAATTGCCGGAATTCTCGCCCCAGGTGCTGGATTCCCTGCGCCAGCCGCTGGAAACCGGCGATGTGCTGATCGCCCGCGCCAATCACCGCGTGACCTATCCGGCGCGGTTCCAATTGATCGCCGCCATGAACCCCTGCCGCTGCGGCCATGCGGGCGAGCCCGGCTTCACCTGCAAGCGCGGGCCGCGCTGCAAGGAGGATTACCAGGGGCGCCTTTCCGGTCCGTTCCTCGACCGCATCGACCTGTATCTGGATGTGCCGGCCGTCACCGCCGCCGATCTGGTGCTGCCCGCCCCGGCCGAGGGCTCGCGGGAGGTGGCGGCGCGGGTCGCCGCCGCGCGCACCCTCCAGGTGGAGCGCTACGCCGCGCTGGACCGGCCCGACATCCGCACCAATGCCCAGGCGACCGGCCCGCTTCTGGAGGTGGTCGCCGCGCCCGATGCCGGTGGGCTCGCTTTGCTGCGCGATGCCACCAGCGCCATGAATCTGTCGGCGCGCGGCTATCACCGGGTGCTCAAGGTCGCCCGCACCCTCGCCGACCTCGACGGGGCGGAAAGCCTTGGCCGCCGGCATCTGGCGGAGGCGCTGGCCTATCGTGCCCTGGCCGACCGCTCGCGCGCGGCGGCCTGAGCCGCCGCCGCTTATGTTTCACCTTTTTGCGCCCGCAGACTCTTGCTTCGCAGGCCCTTGCCCGCGCAAGCCCTTGCCCGCGCAAGCCCTTGCCCGCGCGGGCGAACCCTCGATCCTGCCCGCCGCGCGGCGATGCCAGAGGGAGAAACTACATGGCGTTGATGGCGAGGCCTTCGTAATAGGTGATCTGGCACAAATCGCCCAGTTCCACCTTCTGGAGATCGGCCAGCACCTGCGGATTGGCCGCCTTCACCGTGCGCACCGCGCCGTCCAGCCCCTCGAAGCTGATGGTGCCGTTGGTCTTGTCGATATTCACCAGGATGGAGGTGATGGTGACTTCCCGGAAGCCATAGTCCTCCGGCCAGCCCGGCAGGCCGTCCTTCAGCACAAGTTCGGAGACCGCGACGCCGGGCGTGCCCTGATGGGCCTTCCCGAGCGCGGTGACGAGGCCGGGCAGCACGCGGATCAGCAGCTTGCGGCTGTTGGCGAGCAGCATGACATCGCCCAGCAGCGGCGGGGCGATCACCGCCCAGCGCTTGCCGTTCGGGGTTTCGAGCACCACGCGGCGGGTGGCCGGATCGGCGGAAACGAAGCGCGCCTGATAGCTCAGCACATTCATCGCGCCGACGCCGGGCACGTTGATGACGGTGACGGCGGCGGGGGTGGGCA
Organism: Roseixanthobacter finlandensis; assembly: GCF_043195105.2. Classification (NCBI taxonomy): domain Bacteria; kingdom Pseudomonadati; phylum Pseudomonadota; class Alphaproteobacteria; order Hyphomicrobiales; family Xanthobacteraceae; genus Roseixanthobacter; species Roseixanthobacter finlandensis. The sequence continues at coordinate 4,240,341 of NZ_CM195536.1, forward strand.
TCGCCTGGGCCTGGGCCAGGCTCGAAAACGCCATGCTGAGCGCCAGCGCGCAGCCGGCCGCGCGCGAAAGAAACCGAACCTTAGACATGATACCCCCGAATCCCCATTGCCCTACGTCATCTCGCGCTAGCATGCGGCCCTAAAGCCTGCAATGCGCCACCGCCGTCATGTGACAGGACCGGGGTGTCACAATCTGCCATTGTCACATAGCCGTAGGAAAACTATGGTGAATGTGATGGTCACGCGGGATGAACGCGCACGATGCGCGCGCCCGGTTTCGAGCTCGTCTGGGACGGCGCGCGGCATCCCATAGAACCGCCGTTGTCCAGCGGCGGCCCGAGGAGGGGGTCGTTGCATGAAACGCCAAGATCCGTCCGGTTCCGGTCTCGACCCGCAGCCCTTCAGCTGGCCGGCTCTGGTGGGCCGCGGCATTGACGTGGCCAAGGAAGGCTTCGCCAAATTCCCCGGCGCCAAGTTCGGCGCGCCGCTGTTTGCGCCGCCCGTGCCGCGCGCGGATGGCAAGCCGGCGCTGAACGGCCCGCAGAAGCTGGTCTCCGATTTCCGCGCCTATTCCGGCATCCGCCACCGCGAGGCCGTGCCGTTCGGCGAGCCGGTGGTGCTCGGCCGTCTCGGGCCGCTGGAAGTGCGGCTCGCTCGCACCGCGCGCGACGTGCGCCGCGCCCAGCGCCTGCGCTATAAGGTCTTCTACGAGGAAATGTCCGCCGTGCCCGACGCCGCCGCCCGGCTCGCCCGGCGCGACGTGGATGCGTTCGACGCCATCTGCGACCACATGCTGGTGCTGGATTACGAAGCCGGAAAGATGGTGCTCGGCCGCCGCAAGCCCAAGGTCGTCGGCACCTATCGCCTGCTCAAGCAGGATGTGGCGGACCGCCATGGCGGCTTCTACACCCAGAGCGAGTTCGACGTGAACCGCATCGTCGCCGCGCATCCGGGCCTCAAATTCCTGGAGTTGGGTCGCTCCTGCGTGCTCAAGCCGTATCGCAACAAGCGCACGGTGGAGCTGCTGTGGCACGGCGTGTGGGCCTATATCCTGCGCAACAATATCGATGTGATGATCGGCTGCGCGAGCCTGGAGGGCACCGACCCCGAGGCGCTCGCGCTCCAGCTCTCGTTCCTGCACCACAACGCGCTCGCGCCCGAGGACTGGCGCGCCCGCGCGCTCGACAAGCGCTATGTGCCCATGGATCGCATGCCCAAGGCTGAGATCAACATGAAGGCGGCGCTGCATGCCCTGCCGCCCCTGGTGAAGGGCTATCTGCGGCTCGGCGGCTTCGTGGGCGACGGTGCGGTGGTGGACCATCAGTTCGGCACCACCGACGTGCTCGTGGTGCTGCCGCGCTCCATCATCAGCGCCCGCTATGTGGAGCATTTCGGCCCCACCGCGAACCGCCACGCCATCTGAGCTCGTCGCGTCGGTGGGCTGCCAGCGCGGCGCCGCCCCGAGCTGCGAGGCCGGATTTTCCAGTGCTTTGCGCGGCCGGCGACCGTGGAACCGGCAGCGCGGGAACGCGCAAGCCTGTCGCGCGGCGCGGCTTTCTGCCATAGCTGGGGCCTGCCGGCCGGCTGTCGGGCCGGTGCAGCATTCCGCGCGTCCGGGCTTGCCATGATTGAGATCACCCCCCGCATCGCCATTTCCGAGGACGAGATCGAACTCGCCTTCGTGCGCGCATCGGGACCCGGCGGGCAGAATGTCAATAAGGTGTCGAGCGCGGTGCAATTGCGCTTCAACGCCTTCGCCTCGCCGAATCTGCCCGACGGCGTGAAGCATCGCCTCATCCGCATCGCCGGCAAGCGCATGACGCAGGACGGCGTCGTCATCATCCAGGCACAGCGCCACCGCACCCAGGAGCGCAATCGTGCCGACGCGCTGGAGCGCCTTGTGGAGATGATTCGCGAGGCGACCTATGTCGCCCCGATCCGCCGGCCCACCCGCCCCACCCTCGGCTCGAAGGAACGGCGGCTAGAGGCAAAGGAGCGGCGCGGCGTGGTGAAAACCCTGCGCCAGAACAAGCCGCCGGCGGATTGAAGGCGCAGACCGCCGCTCACCCGCCTCACGCGGAAACGGCAGCCGCCTGGAGCAATTTTTCCGCCGCCGCGCGGGCTTCCGGGGTGATGCTGGCGCCGGCCAGCATACGGGCGATCTCCTCCTTGCGGTTCGGCGCATCGAGCGGCGCGACCCGCGTGGTCACGGGCGCGTCCCTCCCGGTGCCGGCGGAGGCCTTGGAAATCAGCAGATGCTGGCCCGCCCGCGCCGCCACCTGGGGCGCATGGGTCACGCAGATCACCTGCACCTGCCCGGCGAGGCGCGAGAGGCGATGGCCGATGGCATCCGCCACCGCGCCGCCCACGCCGGTGTCGATCTCGTCGAAAATCAGGGTCGGTGCGGAGCCGCGATCCGCCAGCACCACCTTCAGCGCAAGCAGGAAGCGTGCAAGCTCGCCGCCCGAGGCCACCTTCATCATGGGGCCGGGCCGGGTGCCGGGATTGGTGCGCACCCAGAATTCCACCCGGTCATAGCCTTCCGCGCCGGGCGCGCGGGGATCGCTGTCGATGCGGGCGGTGAAATGGGCGCGCTCCAGCTTGAGCGGCGGCAACTCGGCATCCACCGCCGCATCCAGCTTGGCGCCGGCGGCCTTGCGATCGGCGGAAAGCGCGGCGGCCGCCCCGCGATAGGCGTCCTCCGCTTCCGCAACCTTGGCTTCCAGCGCCGCGAGCGTGGTGGCGCTGCGGTTCAAGGCGTCCAATTGGGCTGCGAATCGCGCCGCGACCTTGGGCAAATCGTCGATGGCGCCGCCATATTTGCGGGCCGCCGCGCGCAGAGCGAACAGCCGCTCCTCCACCCGTTCGAGCTCGCGCGGATCGAAGGCGGCGTCGCGAAGCGCGGTTTCCAGATGCGATCGGGCGGTCTCCAGCGCGTCGAGGGCGAGGTCGATGGCCTCCACCGCCGGCCGGACCAGGCCCTGTGATTCGCCCGCGCGGCGCTCCAGCCGCCGCACGGCGGCGGAGAGCGAGGGCACGGGCGAGCCGCTGCCGCCCACCGCCTCCAGTGCCTCGGAGAGGTCGCCGGCGATCTTTTCCGACCGCATCATGGTGGTGCGGCGCTGGGCGAGCATGACTTCTTCCCCCGCCTCGGGGCCGAGCGCGGTGAGTTCCTCCACCGCGTGGCGAATGAAATCGGCTTCCTTCTGCGCCTCTTCCAGCCGGGCACGCTCGGCGCCGGCCTCCGAGAGCGCCGCGCGCCAGGCGCGCCAGAGACGGGCGACCGACTCGGTCTTGGCGGAAAGGCCGCCAAAGGCGTCCAGCAGCGTGCGGTGAGTGGTGGGGTCCACCAGCGCGCGATCATCGTGCTGCCCGTGGAGTTCGACCAGCCGGGCGCCGAGCGCGCGCAAGGTCTGTACGCTCACCGGCTGTTCATTGATGGTGGCGCGCGTGCGCCCGTCGGCCATCTGGATGCGGCGGACGATCACATCGCCCTCATCCGCGATGTCGGCAGCGGAGAGGATGGCGCGGGCGGGATGGGCGAGCGGCAGATCGAAGACCGCCGTCACCTGCCCCTTCGCCTCGCCATGGCGCACCAGGCCGCCATCGCCCCGACCGCCGAGCGCGAGAGACAGCGCATCCAGCAGGATAGACTTTCCCGCGCCCGTCTCGCCGGTGAGGACGGTGAGGCCGTCCGCCAGCGCCAGATCGAGCTTCTCGATCAGAACGATGTCCCGGATCGAGAGAGAGGAGAGCATGGATTCTAGCCGAGACCGAGCTTCTTGAAGGCCTGGCTGATCCAGGACCCCTTGTTTTCGACCGGCAGCTTGCCGCTCGACTGCACGAGCTTATAGGCGTCCTTGTACCACTGGCTATCGGGAAAATTATAGCCCAGCACGGCAGCGGCGGTCTGCGCCTCGGAGGTGATGCCGAGCGCCATATAGGCTTCGGTCAGGCGGAACAGGGCTTCTTCCACCTGCCGGGTTGTCTGGTATTGCGTGACCACCACCTTGAAGCGGTTGATGGCGCCGGTGTAATTGCGGTTTTCCAGATAATAGCGGCCGATCATCATTTCCTTGCCGGCCAGCTGGTCGCGCGCCACTTCCACCTTTTTCTTGGCGGAGGCGGCATATTCCGTGTTCGGATATTTGCGAATCACCTCGTCCAGCGCGTCGAGCGCCTGGCGCGTGGCCCTCTGGTCGCGGGTGATGTCGGGGATATTGTCGAAATAGGCGGAGGCGACGAGGTAGCTCGCATAAGCCGCGTCATCGGAGCCCGGATGCAGCGCCATGTAGCGCTTGCCGGCGGCGATGGCCTCGTCATATTTGCCCGCCTCGTAATAGACATAGGTGTCCATCAGCAGCGCCTTGCGCGCCCATTCCGAATAGGGGTGGGTGCGGTCGAGATCCTCGAATCGCTTGGCGGCGGCCACAAGGTCGCCCTTGCGCATGAGGGTCAGCCCCTCGTTGTAGATCTTCTCGGCCGGCTCGTCGGGCGGAATCACATCGTCCTTGGTGCTGGCGCAGCCGGCAAGGCCGGTGGCAAGGCAGAGGATCGCGAGCAAGCTGGCCGCCCGGGTGCGCAGGACAGCGGCGTCAGTGAAAAGGCGCATCACGTGAAGGTTCCATCCCAAGCCGTCGGCTTCCGTGCAGAACGCCGCAGACTACGCGGCTAAAGGCGCTTTCAGTCGGCAATGTGGCGGGCGCGGGCAAAGCGACGTCAATTGCGTTTCCGCGACCCGGTTCGCTAGGGTTTTAAGGGCGGGGGCGCGCACGTCAAGCCGGCGACGGGTGCACGCGGCGCAGCGGAGCCGGGGCGCGACGATGTAGACGCGAGAATGCGGGACGCCGGCAAAGATCGCCTCGCCCGCATAGCACCCCGAACATGGGCCGGTAAAACGACGGGGAAAACGGGGCGCGGCACCAGGGCCGCGCATGAATGCCCAAGCCCAGCGCCTCAGCGCTCCGGGGCGTAGGCGAGGACGGGGGCGCCGACCGCGAGTTCCGCGCCTTCGCGCCGGCCGCGAACCGGGGCATCCACCACGGCGAAGGCCGAGCGATCCGCCAGCAGAGCATCCACCACGTTGAAATTCAGCTTGTGGCCGCCGCGGAAGGAGCGGTAGCGGGCCATCAGGGGCATACCGGCAAGCGCCAGATCGCCCACCGCGTCCAGCGCCTTGTGGCGCACGAACTCGTCCGTAAACCGCAGGCCCTCTGGGTTGAGGATGCCGGCATCGCCGAGGCAGACGGTGTTTTCCAGCGAGGCGCCACGGGCATAGCCGGCGGAACGCAGGCGCTCCACATCCTTCAGGAAGCCGAAGGTGCGGGCGTGCGCCAGTTCGCGGCGGAACACATTGGGGGTCAGGTTGCCGGCGAAGCGCTGGCGGCCGATGCCGGAATGATCGAACTCGATCTCCACTTCCAGGCGGAAACCGGCGTCATAGGGCAGAAGCTCACCGAAGGAGGCGCCGTTCTCGACGCGGATGGGCTTCAGCACCTTGAGATATTTGCGGCGCGCCGGCAGCACGGCGATGCCGACCTCGTCGATGGCAGCGACCACCGGGCCGGCGCTGCCGTCGAGGATCGGAACCTCAGGGCCGGTCACTTCCACCAGCGCATTGTCCACGCCGAGGCCGGACAAAGCGGAGAGCACATGCTCAACCGTGGAAACGAGGGCGCCGCTCTTGTCGCCGAGGACGGTTGCAAGGTCGGTCGCCTGCACCGACTGGCGCGAGACCGCCATCTTGCGGGGGGCCTGGTCGGCGAAGGTGCGGATGAAGACGATGCCGGTGTCTGCGGGTGCGGGCTTCAGGGTGAGAGAGGCTTCGATGCCCCCGTGAACGCCAACGCCCGAAAGAGCGATTTCGCCAGCGAGGGTGGTCTGCATCTCGGAAGCCATATGGACCCCGGAAACCGTCACGGCCCAAGGGCCGCCGTATTCCCGCCTCTAATGTTTCACCTCGCCTGCCTAATTTTGCCGCCGGTCCGGAATTTGATGGACCCGTGTGGATCCATTCCGCGCCAGCGGCGTTAAGCAAGCTTCGAGGGTCAACCTAGCGGGCTCGTTGCGCTGCGCCAAATCACGCTTGCTTACCGCCTGTTACCAAGTGCGTCACAAAAAAAATCTTGGTTATCAAACACTTACGCCCGAAGGGGTGCTCCGGGCGTAACTTCGTGTGACCAGACGCCGGGCCTTTGGCCGGCGAATCAGTTCGCTTGGCGACGCAGGAAGGCGGGAATCTCCAGCTGATCTTCCTCGTGCCCGTGCTGCGGTGCATGGCGGCTGGGAACCTCCGCCACCGGCCGCGCCGGGGGACGCTTGGCGAATTCCGAGACCGGCTCGCCGGGACGGCCGGCGGGCTTCTGCTGCGGCGCGCGCGGATCGGGAGCGCGCATGCTCGGCTGTTCGCGGCGCGCGGGCGCCGCCTCGGGCTCATCCTCGCGGCGACCCATGCCCACGTGGGCCAAGCGCTGGAGCAAGGTCATGCGCTTCTGCTCGGCGGCGGGCTCACCGCGCTGGGCGCGGATCTGATTTTGCGCGGGCATCGGCAGTTCATCCACGCGGGGCATGCGCGGCGCGCGGGGGCGCTGGGCCTGCGGCGGAATGTAAGGCGCGAACTCTTCGTCCTCCACCGGGGCGGGCGCGGGCGCCGGCTCGGGCTCGGAATAGAAGGAGGGCTTCGGCGCGGCGGCGCGGATCGTCACCTCGTCGATGGCAACCGAACGCTGCGGCGCCGGCTGCTGCGCCTGGGGCGCGGGATGGGCCGAGACGGCGTTGTCGAGCGCCATCAGGTCTTCGGCGGAGATCGCCGCGACCGCGCTGCGGATCTGGGCCTCGCGGGCCTGCTCCACGGCGGCCCGGCCGGCGTTGGACATCTTGCGGCCCTGGAGGTCGGGCGTGACTTCGCCGCGATACTGGATCTGCTCGGGAATCACGGCCGGGTCGATGCCGGTGGCCACCACCGATACGCGGATGATGCCGTCCAGCGACTGGTCGAACGTGGCGCCCAGGATGATGTTCGCGTCCGGATCCACTTCCTCGCGGATGCGGGTCGCGGCTTCGTCCACCTCGAACAGCGTCATGTCGTTGCCGCCGGTGATGGAGATCAGCAGGCCGCCGGCGCCGCGCATGGAGGTCTCGTCCAGCAGCGGGTTGGCGATCGCGGCTTCGGCGGCCTGGATGGCGCGCTTGTCGCCGGAGGCTTCGCCGGTGCCCATCATCGCCTTGCCCATGTCGCGCATCACGGCGCGCACGTCAGCGAAGTCGAGGTTGATGAGGCCTTCCTTCACCATCAGGTCGGTGATGCAGGCAACGCCGGAATAGAGCACCTGGTCGGCCATCGCGAAGGCGTCGGCGAAGGTGGTCTTCTCATTGGCGACCCGGAACAGGTTCTGATTCGGGATGACGATCAGCGTGTCGACCGTCTTCTGCAATTCGTTGATGCCGTGCTCGGCGACGCGCATGCGGCGCTGGCCCTCGAAGTGGAAGGGCTTGGTGACCACGCCCACCGTGAGGATGCCGAGCTCGCGGGCGGCGCGGGCCACGACCGGAGCAGCGCCAGTGCCAGTGCCGCCGCCCATGCCGGCGGTGATGAACACCATGTGCGAGCCGGACAAATGGTCGCGAATCTCGTCCAGCACTTCTTCGGCGGCGGCGCGGCCGACTTCCGGCTGCGAACCGGCCCCGAGGCCTTCGGTGACGGCGACGCCCATCTGAACCAGGCGCTCGGCCTTCGAAAGCGACAGCGCCTGCGCGTCCGTATTGGCCACCACGAACTCAACGCCGGTGAGGCCGGCGGTGATCATGTTGTTGACGGCGTTGCCGCCGGCGCCGCCGCAGCCGAACACGGTGATTCGCGGCCGCAACTCCCGAATGTCAGGCATCTGAAGGTTGATCGTCATGTTCCCACTCCATCGCGCCCTGGGCGCCGGCACGCCGTCCGAATCCGTGGCTCTCCCCTTTGTTAAGGGGAATACCGTTAACCATCTCTAAAAGCCGTCCCTCAACCAGCGCCCGACGCGGCCAAAATATGTGCCGCCCTCCGCGCCGGCCGCCTGTCGGCGACGGGGTTCGAAATGCTCGAGCCCCGCCACCTGGGGATAGACCAGAAGCCCCGCCGCCACCGCGAAAGCCGCGCCGCGCGCGGCCTCCGGAAGGCGTGAAACCCCAAGCGGGCGGCCGATTCTCACCTGCGGGCCGATCACCCGCGCCATGAGGTCCGGCAGCCCCTGCAATTGCGCCGCCCCGCCGGTCAGCACCAGCCGGCGGCCCGCGTCGCCGCCATGCCCGGAGGCCTTGAGGCGATCGCGCAATAATTCGACAATTTCTTCCGCGCGCGGCTTAACGATCGTCACCAGCCGCGATTTCGGCACCGAATGGGGATGGTCGCGTTCGTCGCCGGACAAGGCGGGAATCGACAGCATGTCGTGATCGTCGGAAGACACCGCCACCACCGCCCCGTGCAGCGCCTTCAGGCGCTCGGCGTCGGCGAGGCGCGCGGGCAGGCCGCGGGCGACGTCATTGGTGATGTGCTGGCCGCCGACCGCGATGCCGTCCACATAGACGCAGTGCCCGCCGGACACGATGGAGAAGGTGGTGGTGCCTGCCCCCATGTCGATCAGCGTGACGCCGAGTTCCATTTCGTCGTCGGTGAGCGAGGACAGCGCCGCCGCATAGGGCGCCGCGACCATGGCCTCGATGCCGAGGTGGCAGCGCTCCACGCACAGCACCAGATTCTTCAGCGAGGTGAGGTCGCCCGTCACCACGTGCATGTCGACGCCCAGCTCGCGCCCGAGCATGCCGCACGGCTCGCCGATGCCGCGCCGGCCGTCCAGCGAATAGCCCACGGGCAAGGCGTGCATCACGGCGCGGCCATCGCCCACGGCATAAGTGGAGGCGGCCTCCAGCACGCGGCGGATGTCGAATTCCTCCACGGCCGGCGCGGTGAGGCGTACCGCCGCCTCGTAATGCTGCGAGGACAGACGCGCGCCGGAGACACCGAGAATCACCGAGGCGATCTGCACCCCGGAGGCGCGCTCCGCCATGTCCACGGCCTGGCGAATCGCCAGTTCGGCCCGCGCCATGTCGATGACCACGCCGCCCTTCACGCCGTGCGCGCGGGTGTGGCCGATGCCGAGCACGTCGATGGAATGGGTGCGCCGGCGCAGCACGTCGGAGGCGCCGCGCGGCTTGAGGCGCGCGATGGCGCAGACGATCTTGCTGGTGCCGATATCGAGCACCGCGATGATGCCGCTCTTCTTGGGCGGCATGGGACGCATCTTCGGGGCGAAACCTTGTGCGAGCCGATGTCTCACGCGGCGCCTCCTTTCTTGGCCTTCGCGCGGGCCTTCAGCATCTGGGCGCGGGCATCGGCGGCAGCGTCGGACAGGCGCACGACCACCCGGTCGGGCAGGCGCAGATCGACGATGGTGATGTCGCGGGTGAGGAGTTTCTTGTCGCGGTCGAGGTCGGCGAGCTGGAGCAGCGCGTCGTCCACCGGCCCTTCGGGGAGGCGCACGTCGATGCCGTTGCGCAGCTTCAGCGTCCAGCGGCGCTCGGCCACCAGAATGGCGGCGCGCACCTTGTCGCGCACGGCGGGAACGCGGGCGAGCGCATCGACGATCTCGCCCACATGCTCCTGCGCCCCCTCGCCCACCACGATCGGCAGGTTCACATAGCGCGGATCGTCGGAATAAGGGGCGATCGGGGTGCCGTCCTTGGCGATCACGTTGATCTGGCCGTTCATCTGCCAGAGCGCATAGGCCTCGCGCTCCACCACATGGATGTCGACGCGGTCGGGATAGAGCTTGCGCACGCTGGCGCTGGCGATCCAGGGCATGGCTTCCAGCCGCGCGCGGGTCTCGTCCGCATTCACGAACAGGATGGAGGTGGTCGGCTTGATGCCGGCCGCCGCCAGGATTTCGGCCGGCGTGACGTGATTCTGGCCGGAGAGATTGACCTGGGCGATCTTGAAGCCGGCGATATTGGCCGCGGCGTCCCCCATGTCGACGACGAATTCGTGGGCTTCCTCCACATGGCCGCCGAGCACCACGCCATAGGCCGTGAAGCCGCCGATCACCGCGAGGCTGAGCAAAGCGGCGCCGCGCCGGCCGAATCGCGAGGCGCTAAGGCGCACCGTCATCCGGCGCAGGAACAAGGCGATGCGGCTGGGCGGCGGGGGCTCGCGCATCGGCTGGGGCCGCACCGGCTTGCGGCCGGCGGACGAAACAAGCGGGTTCGTGCCCGGGCGCGGCCCGTGCGGGCGCTCCCTTACCGATCCAGCGACGCGTCCTCCACCATCCATGTCACAAGCTCGCCGAACGATATGCCCGCGTGGGCTGCCAGTTCGGGCACCAGCGAGGTCTCTGTCATGCCGGGTTGCGTGTTGACCTCCAGACAGATCAGGCCGGCGCCTTCGCCGGCATTTTCGTCATATCGGAAGTCTGCACGCGAGACGCCCCGGCACCCGAGTGCCTTGTGTGCCGCGAGCGTAAATATCCGCGCCTGTTGGTAAATTTCGGGTAAAATACGGGCCGGAAGAATGTGCCGTGAGCCGCCCGGTGCATATTTGGATTCGTAATCGTAAAACGCCTGGGTGGACTCGATCTCGATCACGCCCGTGGCCTCGTCGCGGATCACCGCGCAGGTCAGCTCAAGTCCGGGGATGAAGCGCTCCGCCAGCAGGCTTTCGCCATGGGGCCAGTCGGCCCGCGTCAGCTCCTGCGGGGGATGCGCCTGGTCCTCGCGCACGATGAACACGCCGACGCTCGATCCCTCCGCCACCGGCTTCAGCACGTAAGGCGGTGCCATCACATGGGCCCGCGCGGCTTCCGCCCGGCTGACCACCCGCCCGAACGGCACCGGCACGCCGGCCGCCGCCATCACGATCTTGGCCTGCGCCTTGTCCATGGCCAGCGCCGAGGCGAGCACGCCGGAATGGGAATAGGGAATGCGCAGGATTTCCAGTATCCCCTGCATGGTGCCGTCCTCGCCGGGGCAGCCATGCAGCACGTTCAAGGCGACATCGGGCCTCAGGCGGGCCAGCACCTCGGCCACGTCGCGCTTCACGTCCACCCGCGTGACCCGGTAACCGGCAGCCTCCAGCACCAGGGCGCAGGCTTCGCCCGACCGCAAGGACACTTCCCGCTCGGCCGACCAGCCGCCCATCAGCACTGCGACGTGTTTGCTCATCTTGCCTGTCCCTCGGCCATGCCCGGCGACGGGCCTGTCATCTAAAGCTGCACAGCGTTTGCAATTTGCTAAAGCGGCGCGGGAATGCCTATGCGCTTGATTTCCCACTCCAGCGTCACGCCGGAGGTCTCCAGCACCCGCCGGCGCACCTCTTCCCCGAGCGCCTCGATCTCGGCCGCGGTGGCACCGCCGAGATTGATCAGGAAATTCGTGTGCATATCGGAAACCTGCGCCCGCCCGACCACCAGCCCCCGACAGCCGGCGGCATCCACCAATTGCCAGGCCCTGGCGTCGGGCGGATTCTTGAAGGTAGACCCGCCGGTGCGGCTCTTGATGGGCTGGGTCGCCTCGCGCGAGGAGGTGATGCGATCCATCTCGGCGGCGATCTCAGTGGCATCCCCCGGGGCGCCTTCGAACACCGCCTGCGTGAAAATGAAATCCTCCGGCGCCGCGCTGTGGCGATAGGTGAAGCCCATGTCGGCATTGGTGAGGACGTGGATCGCGCCGGTCCGGTCCACCGCCCGGCAGGAGACGAGCGCATCCTTGGTCTCGCCGCCATAGGCGCCGCCGTTCATGCGCAGCACGCCGCCCACCGCGCCGGGAATGCCGCGAAAGAAGGCGAGACCCTTCAATCCCGCATCGGCCGCCGCGCGCGCCACCTTCACGTCGGGCACGCCGGCGCCGGCGAGAACCCGCGTTCCCTCCACGCTGAGCGCGCCGAATCCCTTGCCGAGCCGGATCACCACCCCCGGCACGCCGCCGTCGCGCACGATCAGATTGGAGCCGAGCCCGATGATTGTCACCGGCACCTCCGGCGGCAGATGGGCGCGCGCATAGGCGAGATCCGCCTCGTCCGCCGGCACGAACAGCACCTGCGCCGGCCCGCCGACCCGGAACCAGGTGAGGTCGGCAAGGGCGGCATTGGCCGAAAGGCGGCCGCGCAGATCGGGCAGGCGCGCCGTCAGTTCGGGCACGAGGTCGGGAAAGGGCGAGGTCGCGGACATGGGGAGCGTTTAGAACGGCGCGGCGCGAAAGCCAACCGGCGGATCGCCCCGCCCGTTCAGAGCACCACCACCCCGCGATGCTTTGCCTCTTGCTCCGGCTCCACATGGATGGTGACGATGGCGTGGTCCATGTCTTCGGCGAAGGCGCGCTCGATGCGGTCGCAAATCTCGTGCGCGGCCGCCACCGTCATGTTGCCGGGCACGACGAGGTGGAATTCCACGAAGGTGATGCGGCCCGCATGCCGGGTGCGCAGGTCGTGCGCCTCCAGGGCGCCGTCGGCATGGGTGGAGACCAGTTCGCGAATGGCGGCCACCACATCCGGCGGCGGTGCGGCATCCATGAGCCCGCCGACCGATTCCTTCATCAGGCCCCAGCCGGTCCACAGGATGTTGAGCGCCACGATGCCCGCCAGCAGCGGGTCCAGCACCGGCCAGCCGGTGATCGGCACCAGCACGAAACCCGCCAGGACCCCCACGGAGGTCACGACATCGCTCATCAGGTGCTTGCCGTCCGCCACCAGCGCGGGCGAGCGCAGGGCGCGCCCGGAGCGCAGCAGCACCACGCACCAGATGGCGTTGATGATGGTGGCACCGCCGTTCAGAAGCATGCCGTTCAGCGGCTGTTCGGGAAAGCGCGGGTCGAGGAAGCCGAAATAGGCCTCGCGCAGGATCGAGCCCGCCGCCACCACGATCAGCACGCCTTCCAGCACGGCGGAGAGATATTCCGCCTTGTGATGGCCGAACGGGTGATTATCGTCGGCGGGGCGGGCGCTGATCTTGAGCGCCACCAAGGCGGCGAGCGCCGCCGCCACGTTGATGATGCTTTCCAAGGCATCGGACAGCAAGGCGATAGAGCCGGTCACCCAATAGGCCGCGCTCTTCAGAGCCAGCACCACGATGCCGAGAAATACGCTGCCGACCGCGATCCAGAGCGTGCGGTTCATCTTCGTCTCCGGACGGGCGGTGGGGCGTGAACGCCGCTTGCCTATCCGGTCCTACCGCGCAGTGCAACGCCTGCGGCTCACACGCCCGCCGGAGCGAGGGCCTCCAGCTCGCCGGGCAACGCATAGGCCCATTGCGTGATGGTGCCGGCTCCAAGGCAGATCACATAGTCGCCGGGCTTGGCGAGGCCCCTGACGATCCCGGCCAGGGCCTCGGGTCCTTCGAGCGCCGTGACACTGCGGTGGCCATGGGCGCGCAGGCCCTGCACCAGATGGTCCCGGTCCGCCCCGGGAATCGGGCTTTCGCCCGCCGCATAGACCGGGGCGACGATGACGTGGTCGGCATCGTTGAAGCAGGTGGAGAAATCGTCGAACAGCGAGGCGAGGCGCGAATAGCGGTGCGGCTGCACCACCGCGATCACCTGCCCCTCGCTGGCGGCGCGGGCGGCGCGCAGCACGGCGGCGATTTCCACGGGGTGGTGGCCGTAATCGTCGAAGATGGCGACGCCGTTCCAATCGCCGGTGCGGGTGAAGCGCCGCTTCACGCCGCCGAACTGGGAGATCGCCTCCAGGATGCGCGCGTCCGGCACGCCCAATTCGCGCGCCACCGCGATCGCGGCGGTGGCGTTCAGCGCATTGTGCCGGCCCGGCATGGGCAGGCGGAAGCCCTCGATGCGGCTCAAGGTCTCGCCGCTGCGGTCGCGGAACAGGACGTCGAACTTGGTCACGCCGCCCTTGAGATCCACATTCACCAGCCGCACGTCGGCCTGCGGGTTCTCGCCATAAGTGATGATGCGCCGGTCCTCGATGCGTCCGACCAGCGCCTGCACCACCGGATGGTCGATGCACATGACCGCGAAGCCGTAGAACGGCACATTCTCCACGAACGCCTTGAACGCCTCCTGCACCTTGTCGAAGGTCTTGAAATGATCGAGGTGCTCGGGGTCGATATTGGTGACGATGGCGACTTCCGCCGGCAGCTTCAGGAAGGTGCCGTCGCTCTCGTCAGCTTCCACCACCATCCATTCGCCGGCGCCGAGCCGGGCGTTGGTGCCATAGGCATTGATGATGCCGCCGTTGATCACGGTCGGGTCCATGGCGCCCGCATCCAGCAGGGTCGCGACCAGCGAAGTGGTGGTGGTCTTGCCGTGGGTGCCGGCGATGGCGACGCAGCTCTTCAGCCGCATCAGCTCCGCGAGCATTTCCGCGCGCCGCACCACCGGCAGGCGCTTGGCGCGCGCGGCCTGCAACTCCGGATTGTCGCGCCGGATGGCGGAGGACACTACCACGACGTCGGCATGGTCCACATTCTCGGCCCGATGGCCGACCTCCACCTTGATGCCCTCGTCGCGCAGGCGCTTTACATTGGCGTTCTCGGCCACATCCGAGCCCTGCACCTGATAGCCCAGATTGTGCAGCACCTCGGCGATGCCGCTCATGCCGATGCCGCCGATGCCGATGAAGTGGATGGAGCCGAGCGCCTGCGGAAGCTTCATTCTTGGTGTCCTCGATAGGTGGCGATGGGCGCCCCCCCTGCCAGATGCACGACCACGTCGGCCAGATGTTCGGCGGCGTCGAGCCTGCCGGCGCTTCTGGCCGCTTGCGCCATGTTCGTCAATGCGCGCGGGTCGGAGCCGAAGGTGGAAAGCGCCGTGGCGAGCCGTTCGGGCGTGAAGCTCGTCTGCACCATCACCTGGGCGGCGCCGATCCGTTCCAGGGATTTTGCGTTGGCCGCCTGGTCCTGGTCCAGTGCGTTCGGCAGCGGCACGAGTATGGCGGGACGCCCGATGGCCGCGAGTTCCGCCACCGTGGAGGCCCCGGAACGGGCAATCACCAGATGGGCGCGGGCCATGCGCGCCGGCAGGTCGTCGAAGAACGGCGCAACCTGCGCCTCGACGCGCACATCCAGATAGGTCTTGCGCACCCGCTCCAGATCCTCCTCGCGCGCCTGCTGCACGATCGACAGCCGCGCGCGCAGATCGCCGTTGAGGCGCGCCACCGCCTGCGGCACAACGTCCGCCATCACCCGCGCGCCCTGGCTGCCGCCGAACACCAGCAGGCGCAGGGGGCTGCTCACCTCGGGCGGATCGAACTTTATCCCGGCCGCCTCCTGCACCGAGGGGCGCAGGGGATTGCCGGTGAACACCGCCTTGGGCGCAAGCTCCGGCTCATGGACCAGACTATCGGGAAAGCCGGTCGCGATGGCGCTCACCCGCGCCGCCAGCAGGCGGTTCGCCCGCCCGAGGACGCCGTTCGCCTCGTGAATGAGACTGGGCACACCGGAAAAGGTCGCCGAGAGCACGGGCGGCAAGGTCGGATAGCCGCCGAAGCCCACCACCACCGCCGGCTTCAGCCGCCGCATCAGCGCGAGCCCGCTGAGCAGGCCGCGCAGCAAGGTGAAGAGGGTTTTCGCCAAAGCCAGAGGGGAGCGGCTGCGCACCGTATCGGCCGGCAGAACGTGCACCTCCCGCGCCGGAAAATGGCCGGCATAGCGCGCGGCCCGGCTGTCGGTGACGAGATCGACATCAAACCCCCGCCGCCGCAGCACATGGGCGAGCGCCTCAGCGGGAAACAAATGGCCGCCGGTTCCCCCGGCAGCCAGCAGGATCAAGGGCTTGTTCATGCCGCAGCCTGACGTCCCTGCGGTTCCGCGGCCGGTTCGCTGAGCGCCGCCAGCGCCGCCGCCCCTGGCCGTCTTCGGGAAAGGGCGAGCAGCATGCCCATGCCGAAGGCGAGCGAGATCAGCGAGGACCCGCCATAGGAAATGAACGGCAGCGTCATGCCCTTGGCGGGCATCAGGTGCACGTTCACCGCCATGTTGATGGACGCCTGGAGGCCGAACAGCAGCGCCAGCCCGGTGGCGGCAAAGCGGGCGAACGGGTCCTGCTCGTCGAGCGCGCGGGTGAGGCTGCGCAGGATCACGAAGGCGAACAGGGACAGCAGGATCAGGCACAGGATGATGCCGAACTCCTCCGCCGCCACCGCGAACACGAAATCCGTATGCCCGTCCGGCAGGATGCGCTTCACCGTGCCCTCGCCCGGCCCCTGGCCGAACCAGCCGCCATGGCGGAAGCTCTCCAGCGCGGTGTCGATCTGATAGGTGTCGCCGGAGGCGGGATCGAGGAAGCGGTCGATGCGCTTCTGCACATGGGGCACGACATGATAGGCGAGCACGGCCCCGCCGACGCCGAAGCCGATGAGCCCCACCATCCAGATCCAGCGCAGGCCGGCGAGGAAGAACAGCGCGCCCCACACCATCACCACCAGCATGGTCTGGCCGAAATCGGGTTGCAGCACCAAAGGCAGCATCACGCTGCAAAGAAGCCCGATCGCGAGCAGCTGGGCCGGCATTTCCGGGCGCTTGCTGTTTTCCGAGAACAGCCAGGCGGCCAACACCACGAATGCCGGCTTGAGGAATTCGGACGGCTGAACCGTGATCGGACCGATGTTCAGCCAGCGCCGGGCGCCCTTCACCTCAGGGCCGATCACCAGGGTTGCGAACAAAAGCACGAGGCAGACCAGGAACACCACGATGCACACCCGCCGGATCGTGCGCGGGGACAGGAAAGAGGTGAAGAGCATCACGGCGATCGCCGGAATCAGGAACAGGACCTGCCGGTTCACGAAATGGAATGGATCGGCAATGCCCAGGCGCGCCGCGACCGGCGGGCTGGCGGCAAGGCACAGCACGATGCCGATGATGATCAGGGTGAACAGCGTGCCGAGCAGCAGGCGGTCCACCGTCCACCACCATTCGCTGAGCACGGTGCGGTCGGCGCGCGACATCATGAAGCGGAACTCCGGGGGGGCGGGAAACTTTGTCGCCACCATGCGACAGCTTGGTTGACGCGCGATTAATCGCCGTCAACGCCGCTGGGGATAGCCGCCGGCAGGGTTCTCCGCCGCCAACTTGGAGCCACAGGCTTTTCCGGCGAATGCCGTCCCTGCCATGGCACAAAGGGGGAACGCGCCTTATCTTCCCTGCGTGTCGACCCTTGCCCACAGGCGCGCCCATGCGCTGCCAAAGCTGTTTCAAGACTGGTTCGCGACCCGGGGCTGGACGCCGCGCGCGCATCAGCTGGATCTGCTCGCCTCGGCGCGGGCGGGCCGGTCCACCTTGCTGATTGCGCCCACCGGCGCCGGCAAGACCCTGGCGGGTTTTCTGCCCACGCTGGTGGAACTGAGCGAAGCGCGTAGCGCGGATGTGCGGGCGCGGGCCAAGGCAGAAAAAAGGCGCCTGGCCGAGGCGGCCGATGGCAAGCCGGGTCTCCCCCTCGCCAGCCTGCCCCTCGCCGGGCGTGTCCCGCCGCCGCGCCAATCGCCGCTGCACACACTTTATATATCGCCGCTGAAGGCGCTCGCGGTGGATATCGCCCGCAATCTGGAGGCGCCCATCGCCGAAATGGGCCTGCCGATCCGTGTGGAGACCCGCACCGGAGATACGCCCGCCTCGCGCCGCCAGCGCCAGCGCCGCGACCCGCCGGACATCCTGCTGACCACGCCGGAGCAGATCGCCCTGCTGCTGGCCTCCAAGGATGCGGACTATCTCTTCTCCGGCCTGAAGCGGGTGGTGCTGGACGAATTGCACGCCCTGGTCACCTCCAAGCGCGGCGACCTGCTGGCGCTCGCCTTGGCGCGGCTGCGGGCGATCGCGCCAGGGCTCCAGGGGGTCGGCCTTTCCGCCACGGTGGCCGAGCCGGACGATCTGCGCCGCTATCTCGTGGGCCAGCACCCGGGCGAGCCCGACGCGGAGGAGGCCCTTGCCGACCTCGTCATCGCCAACGGCGGCGCCGCGCCCGATCTCACCATGCTGGAGAGCCTGGCGGTGATGCCCTGGGCCAGCCACACCGCGCTCCATGCGCTGCCCGAGGTCTATGCCCTCATCGCGGCCCACAAGACCACTTTGGTGTTCGTCAACACGCGCTGGCAGGCGGAATTCCTGTTCCAGGAACTCTGGCGCATGAACGATCTCAACCTGCCGATCGCCCTCCACCACGGCTCGCTCGACGTGGAGCAGCGCCGGCGCGTGGAGGCGGCCATGGCGGCGGGCAAATTGAAGGGGGTGGTGTGCACCTCCTCGCTCGATCTCGGCATCGACTGGGGCGACGTGGACCAGGTGGTCAATATCGGCGCGCCGAAGGGGTCCTCGCGTCTGATGCAGCGCATCGGCCGCGCGAACCACCGGCTCGACGAACCCTCCAAGGCGGTGCTGGTGCCGGCCAACCGGTTCGAGGTGCTGGAATGCCGCGCGGCGCTGGAAGCGGTGAAGGCGGGCGGACAGGATACCCCGCCCGAGCGCACCGGCGCGCTCGACGTGCTCGCCCAGCATATTCTCGGCATGGCCTGCGCCGCGCCGTTTTCCGCCGATGCGCTGTATGACGAGGTGCGCTCCGCCGCGCCCTATCGCGCGCTCTCCAGGGCGGATTTCGACGCGACCGTGGATTTCGTCGCCACCGGCGGATACGCGCTGCGCGCCTATGAGCGCTTCGCCAAGATCCGCAAGACCAAGGAGGGTCTGTGGCGGGTCTCCAACCCCATGATCGCGCAGACCTATCGCATGAATGTCGGCACCATCGTGGAAGCCACCATGCTCAAAGTGCGCCTCGTCTCGGCGCGCGGCGCCTCCAAAAGCGGGGTGGCGGGGCGGGTGCGGTTCGGCGGGCGGATGCTGGGTGAGGTGGAGGAATATTTCGTCGAGACCATGGTGCCGGGCGATACCTTCGTGTTCGCTGGCGAGATCCTGCGCTACGAAGCCATGGTGGAGGACGAGGTCTATGTCTCGCGCTCCACCGCCACCTCGCCGCGCGTGCCGGCCTATGCGGGCGGCAAGTTTCCGCTCTCCACCTTCCTCGCCGCCGGGGTGCGGGCCCTGCTCGCCGCGCCCGAGCGCTGGAAGACGCTCCCCTCCCAGGTGCGCGACTGGCTGAACCTGCAACGCCAGCGCTCGCGCCTGCCGGGGCGGTTCGACCTGCTGGTGGAGACGTTCGAAAATCGCGGGCGGCATTATCTCGTCGCCTATCCGTTCGAGGGGCGGCTCGCCCACCAGACGCTCGGCATGCTGCTGACCCGCCGCCTGGAGCGCGCCGGGCTCAACCCGCTCGGCTTCGTCGCCAATGATTATGCGCTCGCGGTCTATGCGGTGTCGGACATGAGCCTTGCGGTGAAACAGGGCCGGCTCTCGCTCGACGATCTGTTCGACCAGGACATGCTCGGCGACGATCTGGAAGCCTGGCTTGCGGAGAGCGCCCTGATGAAGCGCACGTTCCGCTATTGCGCCGTCATCGCCGGGCTGATCGAGCGGCGCTTCCCCGGCAAGGAGAAGACCGGACGGCAGGTGACCTTCTCCACCGACCTCATCTACGACGTGCTGCGCCGCCACCAGAGCGATCACATCCTGCTGCGCGCCGCGCGCGCCGATGCCGCCACCGGCCTCCTGGACGTGCGCCGGCTCGGCGACATGCTGGCCCGCATCAAGGGCCGCATCGCGCACCAGCCCCTGGCACACGTCTCGCCGCTCTCGGTGCCGGTGTTGCTGGAAATCGGCCGCGAGAGCGTGGGCGGTGACGCCTCAGAGGCGCTGCTGGCCGAGGCGGAGGAAGACCTGGTGCGCGAGGCCATGGGCTGAACGCGCACGGCGCCGCGTGCACAACTTTAACGCTCGTCAGCCGCACGGCGCAGACCTAGCCTGTCTGCCGATGGAGGGCGACATGGCAAACGCATTCAAAGTCTCGCTGGCGCCGAACGAATTGTGGCAGCAGATCAACCCCTGGTCGTTCGATCTGCGGAACGCTCAGTTCGGCCTGTTCAACATCGATCTGGGCCTGACCCCGCATCCGGAAGTGGAACAGGCGATCCTCGACGAGGTGGGCAGCTATGGCCGCCAGCTCGGCCGCATCGGCGACGTGGTGGAGATCCTGCTCAGGCATGTGCCCCTGGAAAATCTCAGCGACAGCGAACGGGACGCGATCCGCGTGCTGGAGGGGCAGCTTGCCGCGGTGCGTCAGGTGAAACGCAGCGCGCTGGCGAAGAAATAAGCCCCGGCTGCCGGGGAAAGCCCCCGCTTGCCCCGGCGCGCGGGATCGGCAATATCGCAGGATGCTCGCGCGCGCCGATTCTGTTCCCCCTTCGTTCGTCGGCCTCGCCGGCGCGGAACTGGTGCTGGACCGGCGCGGCGCGCTGGCATGGCCGGAACGCGGGGTGCTGGCGGTGGCGGACCTGCACCTGGAAAAGGCCTCCGCCTTCGCCCGGCGCGGCCAGATGCTGCCGCCCTATGACAGCGCGGACACCCTCGCCCGGCTGGAAGCGCTGATCGCCCGCTGGGCACCTGCCCTTGTGATCGCGCTCGGCGATACGCTGCACGACCGCTGGGCGCAGGAGCGGATCGCGCCGCAGACGCGGGATCGCCTCGCGGCCCTCCAGCGCGGGCGCAGCTTCATCTGTATCGCCGGAAACCATGATCCCGAGCCGAATGCCCTGCTGGAAGGGGAATGGGCGCGCGAGATCCGCATCGGCCCCCTCACCTTCCGCCACGAGCCTTTGCCCGGCGAAGTTACGGGCGAGGTGGCGGGGCATCTGCACCCCGTGGCGCGGCTGGTGCAGCGCGGGCACTCGATCCGCCGGCGCTGCTTCGCCACCGACGGCATGCGCATGGTCCTGCCCGCATTGGGCAGCCTCACCGGCGGGCTGAACGTGCGCCACCCGGCGGTGTCGGGCCTGTTCGGCGGGCGATACGAGGCGCACATGCTGGGCACGGCCCGCACCTATCGCATCGCCGCCGACGCCTGCCTCGGCGACTGAGACCGCACCGCGACAGCACAAAAAACCCCGCGGGAGCGCCGCGGGGTCTTCATAAGCTTCGTCGCGAGAGGTCAGGCCCGGGATCAGGCCCAGGAATCGTCCGAGCCGCCATCGCTCCAGCCGCCGTCGTCGCTATTGTCATAGCCGGCATCCTGCGCGTCGGCGGTGTTCCAGCCGCCGTCCGAGGAGGAACCCGCATCCCCGCCGAGTGCGGTCTGCGCGTCCGTGCCGAGGTTGCCGGTATCGGCCGCCGGGGTTTCCTTCGGCGTTTCCAGCGCCGCCGCCTGCTCGGCGACCGGACCGGTGCCACCGGACATCAGGCCCTTGATGCCGTCGAACAGGAGTGCGCCACCGGCGACGCCCGCCGCGGTCGCAAGTGCGCCCTGGAGGAAGCCGCCACCGCCGAACCCACCACCGCCGCCGAAGCCGCGCTGCTGGCCACCCCAGGGACCGCCCTGCTGAGGACCACCCTGCTGGGGATAGCCGCCCTGCTGGCCATAGCCTTGCTGGGCATAATTCTGCTGGCCCCACGCACCGGGCGCCTGGCCGGCCGTGTTCACCTGGGGCGGCAGGCCCATCGGCGCGGAATTGGGCGCGCCGGCGGGACGCGCTCCGGTGCTCGGCACCGAGGTGCTCCGGCCGCCACCGAACAGGCCGCCGAGGAAGCTGGTGCTTTCCTGCTGCGGGGGAGCGGCGGCCGCGCGGGCCTGCTGTTCCAGCTCCTGGATGCGGGCGGATGCCTGCGTCAGTGCATGCTCCTGCACCAGCACGGTCTGTGCCAGGGCATAAGTGGCATGGGGCAATTCGGCCAGACGCTGGGCGATCAGCGCTTCAGCCTCGCGATCGCGCGGCTGGCCCTCCAGGCCGCGCATGCGATCGAACAGGCCGTCAATAAGCGCACGTTCCTCGGGAGTCATCTCCGCCTCCGGTTGTTGACCGTCCTGCATATGAGGCGGCGCACGCGGCGGAAGAAGGGCGTGGGCCCATGAATTTTTTGTAACGTTACGTAAGGTCCATCGGCCGGGCATCGCGAAAGCGAAAACCCGGCCGACGGCAGGAGCGGGGCGCCGGCCTCAGGCGATCAGCTTATAGGCCGGCAAAGTCAGGAATTCCTCGAACTGCGGCGCCAGCGTCATGTCGGCGAACAGCTTGATCGCCTCGGGGAAACGGCCCTTGTCATAGGTCTCCGCCCCGAGGGTCTCGCGCAGCTTGGCCATTTCATCGTCCAGCAGCGCGGAGAACAGCGCACCCGTCACCGTGCGCCCATCCTCCAGCGTCGCGCCGAGATGGATCCATTGCCAGATCTGCGCGCGGCTGATCTCGGCCGTGGCCGCATCCTCCATGAGGTTGTAGAGCGGCACCGCCCCGCGCCCGCGCAGCCAGGCTTCGATATATTGCACGCCGACGCGGATATTCTCCCGCAGGCCGGCTTCCGTGCGCGCGCCCTGGTGCATCACCAAGAGGTCGTCGCGGTTCACATTCACGTCCTGCCGCATGCGCTGCAGCTGGTTGGGGGTGGGCATCAGGCGGTCGAACACCTCCTGCGCCACCTTCACCAGATCGGGATGGGCGACCCAGGTGCCGTCGCACCCTTCGCCCGCCTCGCGCTCCTTGTCCGCCTGCACCTTGGCGAAGGCGGCGGCATTGGCGGCCGCATCGCCCTTCACCGGAATCTGCGCCGCCATGCCGCCCATGGCGAACGCGCCGCGCCGGTGGCAGGTCTTCACCAGCAGCGATCCATAGGCTTTGAGGAAGGCTTCGCTCATCACCATGCGGCCCCGGTCGGGGGTGAGGAAGCGGGCGTTCTTTCCCAGCCGCTTGATGAAGGAAAAGATGTAGTCCCAGCGGCCGATGTTCAGCCCCGCCACATGGTCGCGCAGCTCGTAGAGGATCTCGTCCATCTCGAACACCGCCGGCAGGGTCTCGATGAGCACGGTGGCCTTGATGCAATTGCCCGGCAGGCCGAGGCGCGCCTCGGCGAACGAGAACACCTCGTTCCACAGCCGCGCTTCGCGGTGGCTCTCGGTCTTGGGCAAATAGAAATAGGGGCCGGAGCCCTGCGCCAGCGCCGCCTTGGCATTGTGGAAGGCATAAAGGCCGAAATCGAACAGCGAGCCGGAAACCGGCGCGCCGTCCACCTCCACATGGGCTTCCGGCAGATGCCAGCCGCGCGGGCGGATGATCAGCACCGCCGGATTTGCGCCGAGCTTGTAGTCCTTGCCGTTGGAGGGATCGTGAAAGTCGATCGTACCGGCCCAGCGGTCCTTCAGATTAAGCTGGCCCTCGATCATGTTGGACCAGAAGGGCGAGGAGGCATCCTCGAAATCCGCCATGAACACCTTGGCGCCGGAATTCAGCGCATTGACGATCATCTTGCGGTCCACCGGCCCGGTGATCTCCACGCGCCGGTCCAGCAGGTCCTGCGGCAGCGGGGCAATGCGCCAGTCGGCATCGCGGATGCCCTGCGTCTCAGCCAGGAAATCGGGCAGTTCGCCGGCATCGAAGCGGGCCTGCCGGGCCGTGCGGGCCTCCAGCAGGGAGAGGCGCGTCGCGTTGAAATTGCGCTGCAATTCGGCGACGAAGGCGAGCGCCTCCGGGGTGAGGATCTCTTCATAGCGCGGGCCGAGCGCGCCGGTGATGACAAGGCCGGTAGGCAGCGTGGGGGTCGACATGATGTCGGTCTCCTATGGGAACGAAACAAACAGCTGTCCCGGAACGGGACCGCCGCCGGTGCGCCTGAAGCGCGGTCCGGCGGGAAAAATCCTCAGGCGCGCGCGGCGGCGATGATCGCCGTGAGGTCGCGCGCGGCGGCGGAGACATCGCCCGCCTTGCAGAGGGCCGAGACCACGGCGATACCGTCGGCTCCGGCCCGGATCACATCGGCCGCGCATGCCGCATCGATGCCGCCGATGCCCACCAGCGGCAAGGAGATGCGCTTGCGCAGCGCGGCGAGCCCCGCGACGCCGATGGCGCCGCCCGCATCGCCCTTGGTGCCGGTGGCGTTCACCGGGCCGACGCCGACATAATCCACCCCCGAGAGATCGGAGGCGGCAAGCTCCTCGGGCGAACCCACGGAGAGGCCGAGGATGCGCCCCGCCCCGAGCACGCCGCGCGCGGCGGCGGGGTCGATATCGTCCTGGCCGAGATGCACGCCGTCGGCGTCCGCCGCGAGCGCCACGTCGACCCGGTCGTTGATGATGAGGGGAATGCCGTGGGGCGACAGCAGCGCCTTCAGCGCCCGCGCCTGTTCCACCAGCGCCCGGCCCTTCGCGTGCGGATCGCGCAGCTGAACGATGGTGACGCCCCCCTGCACCGCCTGTTCGACGGTGGCCAGCAGCCCGCGCGCGGCGGTCTGGGCGGGGTCGGTGACCAGATAAAGGGAGAGGTCGAACATGGGGGACATGAGGTCTCTCTCGGCTTGAGGCATCCGCGCCGGCGCCATGGGTGTATCCCATCGCGCCGAGCGCACATATGCCGGGCGATACGGAAGTCTAAGCGCCGATGGGGCAAGAGTGCTTCGCTGGGGCGGCAACAGTGGCGCGCGGGGCGCGGATCACGCCGCCTGCGCCGCGCCGATGCCGACCCGGGCGAGCGGGAGCGGCACCGGGCCGCCGGTCGCCCAGTCCAGCAATTCCACCGTATGGACCACGGGAATATCGGTGCCGCTGCCGATCTGCGTCATGCAGCCGATATTGCCGGTGGCGATGATCTGCGGCGCCAATGTCTCCAGATTGGCCACCTTGCGGTCGCGCAACTGGCCGGCGAGTTCGCTCTGCAGCATGTTGTAGGTGCCTGCCGACCCGCAGCAGATGTGGCTTTCGAACGGCTCCGCCACCTCGAAGCCCACATGGCGCAGCATCTGCACCGGCGGCCCCTTGATCTTCTGCCCGTGCTGGAGCGAGCAGGCGGCGTGATAGGCCACGCGGTGCTCCATGGGGGCCATGGCGGCCGGTAGATGCAGCGTCGCGGCGAACTGGGAAATATCCATGGCCAGCGCCGAGACCTTCGCCGCCTTCTCCGCATAGGCGGGGTCCAGGCGCAGCATGTAGCCATAATCCTTGATGGTGGTGCCGCAGCCGGACACGGTCATCAGGATGGCGTCCAGCCCCTCGCCCTCGATCTCGGCGGTCCAGGCGTCCACATTGGTGCGGGCGAGCGCCAGCGCCTGCTCTTCGCGGCCCATGTGATGCACCAGCGAGCCGCAGCAGCCCTCCCCCTTCGTGCGCACCACCTCGACCCCGAAGCGGTTGAGCAGCCGCATGGCGGCTTCGTCGATATCCGGCCGCAGCACCGGCTGGGCGCAGCCACCGAGCAGCGCCACGCGCTTGTGACGCGGCCCCTGCGCCGGGAACACGCCGGGCTGGGTGCTGTGTGAAGGCCCGTGCGGCAGGCCGGGCGCAAGGCGCAGCATGGCCGCCAGCGGCCGCAGCGGCTTCACCGCATCGAACAAGGGCGCGAGCGGCTTGGCGATCGCAGCGCCCAGCAGCGCCAGGCGGAAGCGGTTGCGATAGGGCAGCACCGCCGCCAGCAAAGCGCGGTTCAGCCGGTCGAAGAACGGGCGGCGATAGGTCTGCTCGATATGGTCGCGGGCATGGTCCACCAGGTGCATGTAGTGCACGCCCGAGGGGCAGGTGGTCATGCAGGAGAGGCAGGAGAGGCAGCGGTCCACGTGCTTGACCACTTCCTGCGTGGCCGGCCGCTCGTTCTCCAGCATGTCCTTGATGAGATAGATGCGCCCGCGCGGGCTGTCGAGCTCATCGCCCAGCAGCACATAGGTGGGGCACGTGGCGGTGCAGAAGCCGCAATGGACGCACGCCCGCAGGATCTTGTCCGCCTCGACGATATGCGGATCGGCCAGCTGCGCGAGGGAAAAATTGGTTTGCATGGGTCAGCGATCGCCCGCGCTATGGGAAGGACAGGAGCCGTTCATCGAAACGGGATGCATCTCATGCCCCCGCATACATGCGGCCGGGGTTGAGCAGGCCCTTGGGATCGAAGCTCGCCTTTACCCGCTGGCTCAAGGCCGCGTGGGCGGGTTCCAGCGGCTGGAACACGGCGCCGGCGCGCTGTGCGGGATCCGCGCGCACCAGGGTCGCATGGCCGCCATGGGGCGCGAGGCGCGCGCGCACCGCCTCCGCCTGGGGCTGCGCGTCGGGCATCTGCACCCAGACGAGCCCGCCCGCCCAGTCGCAGAACGCCTCGGCGCCGAGATCGGCCGCCAGTTCGGCGGCGAGATGCGGCCCGGCCATGGGCGTCGTGGAAATGCGCCACACCGCGCGATCGCGCGTCTGCGCGAACGGCAGCACGTCGCGTACCACCGCCCACAATGCGGCAGACGCCTCCGCCTCCAGCACCTCGACGCCGCCGAACGGCATGAGAACGCGGATCAGCATCGCGCGCCGCGCCTTCACCGAGGGCTCGAACCCTTCCAGCCGCAGGGCCACCACGGCATGGTCGGTGTCGAGCTGCGGCAGGCGCGGGGCGAGCGGCGCGGGAATGGAGGCGGCCGCCGAAACCTCGCAGGACGAGCCCATGGCCGCGCTCATGGCGCGCGCGCTCGAATCCGCGTCGAGGCCGAACACGATCAGCGTCTCCTGCGTCGGCGGGCGCGGAATGACCTTGAGCGTCACTTCGCTGAGCACGCCGAGCGTGCCATAGGAGCCGGCGAGCAGGCGCGGCAGGTCGTAGCCGGTGACATTTTTCACCACCCGCCCGCCGGACTTGAACACCTCGCCGCGTCCGGAGATCGCCCGCGCGCCCAGCGCATGGTCGCGCGCCGCGCCATGGCTGATGCGCCTTGGACCGGAGAGATTGCAGGCGAACACCCCGCCGATGCTGCCCGCCCCAGCCGGGCCGCCGAACAGCGGGCCGTAATCCATGGGCTCGAACGCCATCATCTGCCCGTTCTCGCCGAGCAGCGCCTCGATCTCCGCGATCGGCGTGCCGGCGCGGGCGGAGAGCACCAATTCCCCCGGCTCATAGAGGGTGACGCCCTGCACGGCGGAAACATCGAGCGTGCGCTCGGTCTGGCTCGCCCGGCCGAGGCCGCGCTTGGAGCCGTGGCCGACCACATCCAGCGTCTTGTTCTCGCCAAGCGCCGCAAGCACCGCCTCGGCGATCTGCGCCTCGTCCTGGACTTTCACGATATCGGACATGCGGATTCCTGGCCGTGACGGCCGCTCAGAAACGGGGAATGTCGGGAAACGGCACCTGGCCGCCGCTCACATGCATGCGGCCGAATTCGGCACAGCGGTGCAGGGTCGGGAACACCTTGCCGGGATTGAGCAGGCCCTGGTCGTCGAAGGCGCATTTCAGGCGCTGCTGATGGGCAAGGTCCACCTCGTTGAACATGGTGGGCATGAGATCGCGCTTTTCCACGCCCACGCCATGCTCGCCGGTGAGCACGCCGCCCACCTCCACGCACAGGCGCAGGATGTCGGAGCCGAAGGCTTCAGCCGCGTCCAATTCGCCCGGCTTGTTCGCGTCATAGAGAATGAGCGGGTGCAGATTGCCGTCGCCGGCATGGAACACGTTCGCCACCCGCAGGCCGTATTGCGCCGACATCTCCCGCATGCGCGAGAGCACCAGGGGCAATTGCCGGCGCGGGATGGTGCCGTCCATGCACAGATAGTCGGGCGAGAGCCGCCCCACCGCTGGGAACGCCGCCTTGCGCCCGGCCCAGAAGCCGAGCCGCTCCTCCTCGGTCTGCGAAACGCGCAAGGTGGAGGCGTTGCAGCCCTTGGCGATGGCCGCCACCTCCTCCAGCAGATGGGCGCATTCGGCTTCCGGCCCGTCCAGCTCGACGATCAGCAGGGCTTCCACATCCAGCGGATAGCCCACGTTCACGAACGCCTCGGCGGCGGCGATGGCGTCGCGGTCCATCATCTCGATGCCGCCGGGAATGATGCCGGCGCTGATGATGCGCGCCACGCACTCGCCCGCATCCTCGGAGGTGGGAAAGCCCACCAGCACCGCGCGCGCCGTATCCGGCTTCTTCAGCAGCCGCACCGTGACTTCCGTAACCACCCCCAGCAGCCCCTCGGAGCCGACGATAATTCCGAGCAGGTCCAGCGCGCCGGGGTCGAGATGCTTGCCGCCGAGCCGCACGATCTCGCCGGTGATCAGCACCAGCTCGACGCCGAGCACGTTGTTGGTGGTGAGCCCGTATTTGAGGCAGTGCACGCCGCCGGAATTCTCGCCCACATTGCCGCCGATGGTGCAGGCGATCTGCGAGGAGGGGTCGGGCGCGTAATAGAAGCCCTCGTGCTCCACCGCGCGGGTGATGCCGAGATTGGTCACGCCCGGCTGCACCACGGCGCAGCGATTGGCGAAATCGATGTCCAGAACCTTGTTGAACTTGCCCATGGCGAGCAGCACGCCGTCCTGGAGCGGCAAGGCGCCGCCGGACAGCGAGGTTCCCGCCCCGCGCGGCACCACGCGGACATTGTTGTCGTGGCAATATTTCAGCACGCGGGAGACTTGCTCGGTCGTGCTCGGCAGCACCACCACGAGCGGCAGATTCTTATAGGCGGTCACCCCGTCGGATTCGTAGGGGCGCATTTCCTTCTCGTGCGCGATCACGCCTTCGCCGGGCACGATGGCGCGCAGATCGGCGATGATCGTCTCGCGATTGGCGAGGGTCGTCTCGTCCGCTGCCGGAAGCCTGAGGCTCGTCATTGCGGCATCCCTTGAACCGTTTCCTTTTTTTACGACTATAATCGGTTTGCAGGGAAAAGCGGTCGCGGATTATTTCCGTTGCGGCTAAAATAAAATCAGCAATGGAAACAATACGCCGCCCCCCCAGCCGTCCAGGCCAGGCCCGCCGCCCCACGGCCGAATCCCGGCCCATGATCGGCAATCTCGGGGATCTGGAGATCTTCGCCCGCATCGTCACCGCCGGCAGCCTCTCCGCCGCCGGGCGCGAGCTTGGGCTTTCCCCGCCGGTGGTCTCCAAGAGGGTGCAGCGGCTGGAAGACCGGCTCGGCGCGCGGCTGTTCCAGCGCACCACCCGCAAGGTGACGCTGACCGAGGCGGGGCAAGGCTTTTATGAACGGGTGGTGGCGATCCTCGCCTCGATCGAGGAGGCGGAAACCCAATTGTCGCGCCGCTCCACCGAGGCGCGCGGGCTGCTGCGGGTGTCGGCGCCCACCTCGTTCGGCCGCATGCATATCGCGCCCCATCTCGGGCCGCTGCTGTCCGCCAATCCCGACCTGACCATAGATCTCGAACTGTCCGACGCGTTCGTGGACATCGTGGGGGATGGCTTCGACATCGCGGTGCGCATCGCCGACCTGAACGATTCCAGCTTGGTCGCCCGCCGCCTCGCCCCCGTGCACCGGGTACTGTGCGCGAGCCCGGCCTATCTCGCCAGCGCCGGCGTGCCGGAGAGCTTCGCCGATCTTGCCGACCACACCTTGCTCGCCACCCATGGGCAGGACCCCTGGCGGCTGGAGGGGCCGGACGGGCCGGTGACCCAGCGCGTCTATTCGCCTTTGCGCACCAATTCCAACGAGGTGGTGCGCGAGGCCGTGCTCGCCGGGGTCGGCATCGCGCTGCGCTCCACCTGGGACGTGGGGCCGGAACTGCGCAGCGGCGCGCTGAAGGTGGTGCTGCGCGATTTCCATGCCTCCCATCGCGTCGGGGTGTTCGCGGTCTATCCGAGCCGGCGCTTCCTGCCGCAGAAGGTAAGGGTGTTCATCGACCATCTCGCCGCGCTCTATGGCTCCGTGCCGCCGTGGGACGAAGGGCTGGAACAGGTGCTGGCGCCCCCGCCCCTGGCCTGACAGGTCGCCCCCTTCCCTCAGCCCGCCGTTCGGCTCGGCGCGAGGCGTCCGGCGAGATTGCCGTAGAACAATGCGGCGATCAGGTCGGTCTGCGTGACGATGCCCACGAGCTGGAGATGGGCGTCCATCACCGGCAGATGGTGCAGGCCGGCATCCAGCATCATGGGAATGAGATTGGCGATCGGCGTGTCGGGCCGCGCCGATTTGACCGGCGTGGTCATGATGTCGGCGACGCTGGCGTCCGGCGCGCGTCCGGCATTGAGGCCTTGTTTCAGGCGGCGGGCGAAGCCGATGTGCGGCCCGTTGCGGCCCCAGTCGGCTTTGTCGAGCAGATCGGTCTGCGTGACGATGCCCACCACGTGGGCCTTCTCGTCGGTCACCGGCAGGGCCTTGATGTGATGGCCGCGCAGCAGGTCGAGCGCCGCGCGCAACGGGGTTTCCGGTGCCACGGCCAGCACGTTGCGGGTCATGATGTCGCCGCAGGTGATTTCCCCCGTGCGGCGCAGATAGCCGCGGGTCTGGGCCTGCCGCAGGATCGCTTCCAGGGCGTTGCGGTCGATATCCATCACCTCGCCATATTGCTTCAGCACGGCATCGAGGTCGGCGGCGGAGAAGCCGACGCGATCCTTGGCGCGTCCGGGATCGCCGGGCGCCGCCGCGACCGGGGCGAGGTGGGGATAGCGGCGGCCGGTGAGATTGTTGTAGGCGAGCGCGCAGCCGAGCAGCAGCAGCGAATTGATCCCCACCGGCCAGAGCACGAACTGATAGCCGAGCGCATGGATCGCCGGGCCGCCGAGCACGGCGGTCAGCGCCACCGCGCCGCTCGGCGGATGCAGGCAGCGCAGCACCAGCATCAGGCCGATGGCGACGCCGCCCGCCACGCCCGCCGCCACATAGGGATGGGGAATGAGAATGCCGGCGGTGACGCCCACCAGCCCCGCCACCAGATTGCCGCCGATGATCGACCAGGGCTGCGCCAGCGGGCTCGACGGCACCGCGAACAGCAGCACGGACGAGGCACCCATGGGCGCCACCAGCAGAACCAGATTATCCACCGGCCCGAGCGCCAGCTGGGTGATGAAGCCGGTGAGGAACAGGCCCAGCCCGGCCCCGCAGGCGGCGCGCAGGCGCTCCACATTGCTGACCGGGGTCAGCGCAGGCAGCAGGCGCTTGAGAAACGCGAGGATCGGAAACATGGGCGCCATCCTTGGCGGTCCGTGAACGTGCGAGGCGCGGACGGAGGGTGGCCGGTGACCCGGCCGACATTGCCCAAAGTTTTAGCAATTCGCACGCGATATAGGCAATTGCTGGCATGCAGTATTTTTTCGGGGCAAACCGCGCCGCCGTGGGGTTAGACACGCAACTTTTTAGTTGCGTATTTTCTTGCGTTTGAGATGATCAGGCAACCAGGAGGTTGCCTATGTCCAACTCAATCGAGAAAACCATCGATCTCAAGGCGCCGGTCGAAAAGGTGTGGCACGCGCTCACCGACCATGAAGCGTTCGGCA
This sequence comes from Roseixanthobacter finlandensis, assembly GCF_043195105.2. Lineage (NCBI taxonomy): Bacteria > Pseudomonadati > Pseudomonadota > Alphaproteobacteria > Hyphomicrobiales > Xanthobacteraceae > Roseixanthobacter > Roseixanthobacter finlandensis. Next base: position 4,271,564 of record NZ_CM195536.1, read on the forward strand.
CATGGTTCCGCGTGAAGCTGGATGGGCCGTTCGTGCCCGGCGCGCGCTCCACGGGTCAGATGACGGTTCCCGGATATGAGCATGTGAGGTGGAATGCCACCGTGAAGCAGATGGAGCCGCCACGCCTGTTCTCCTACACATGGCATCCCTATGCCATTGAGGCCGGGGTGGATTATTCCGGCGAGACGCCGACGCTGGTGGAGTTCCGCCTCGCGCCGATCGCGGGCGGAACCCGCCTCACCGTCACCGAAACCGGTTTCGATGCCATTCCGCCCCATCGCATGCCCGACGCCCTGCGGATGAACGAGCGGGGCTGGACCGCGCAGATGGGCAATATCCAAGCCTATGTCGAGCGCTAGCCTTTCCGCCGCCGGGCCCGACCCGGTTCCGGTGTTCGCCGCCCTCGGCGATCACACGCGCCTCGCCCTGCTGACCCGCCTGAGCGATGGAGAGGCGCGCTCCATCTCCGGCCTGTCGGCCGGCACGGCGCTGACGCGGCAGGCGGTGACGAAGCATCTGCGGGTGCTGGAGGAGGCCGGCCTCGTGCGCAGCGTGCGGGTGGGACGGGAAAGCCAGTTCGCCTTCCGCCCCGAAACCGTGGACGCGGCCCGCGCCTATCTCGATGAGGTCTCCCGGCAATGGGACGACGCGCTGACGCGGCTCAGCGCGTTCGTCGAGCGGTGAGGGCATCGAACCGCGAGGCCGACGCTCACGCGCCGGTCTTCGCGACCGCCGGCGGATAGCGCAGCGGCGCGCCGAAGCGGTTGTACATATTGATCAATCCGACTGCGGCGGTGAGATTGACGATCTCGGTTTCGGAGAAGTGCGCGCTCACTTCAGCATAGAGGGTGTCCGAGGCGGGTCCGGCCGAAAGGCGGGTGAGGGCTTCGGTCCAGGCCAGCGCCGCACGCTCGCGCGGGGTGAAGACCGGCGCCTCCTGCCACACCGCGAGCAATTGCAGGCGGTCCTCGCTCTCCCCCTCCTTGCGGGCGTCGGTGGCATGCATCTGCACGCAATAGGCGCAGCCGTTGATCTGGGAGGCGCGCAGCTTCACCAATTCCAAAATTGAAGTCTCAAGCCCGCTCGCCTTCACGGCGGCGCTGAGGTCGGCGAGCGCGGCGAATACAGGCTTGGCGAGGCCATAGGCCTTGGCGGGGGAGATGCGGACATGAGGTGCGGTCGTGTCGGACATGGACGTCTCAGGCTCCATCGTGCATATCAGAGGACTGATATCGGCGTGTATATAAGAGGTCTGATATGAAGAGCAAGGCCGCCTCTTCCGCTTCGCCGCGCGCAGACGCTCTGCCGCATGGAGATGACCCAAGGCGCGCGGGCGCTCTGCCGCGCCCCGGCGAGCGCAAGCGGGGCGTGGACGGCTATCTGGGCTATCTCCTGCGCCAAGCGAACGCGGCCTCCAGCCATGCCTTGCAGCAGGCCTTGGCGGATCTTGGCCTGACGGCGCCGCAATTCCTCGTCCTCACCTTGGTGAAGGCCTATCCCGGACAGCCGGCGGCGCAGATCGCCCGGCTTGCGCTGCTCACGCCGCAGACCCTGACCGTGATCGTGCGAAACCTGGAGCGCGACGGCGCCCTCACGCGGACCGCGCCCGCCGCCGGGCGCGCCATCAGCCTCAACGTTACGCCGGCGGGCGAGGCCCTGCTGGTCCAATGCCGGGCTCGCACCGCGCCCCTTGAAGCGCGCATGGCGGCCGGCCTTTCTCCCAAGGAGGAAAGCGTGGTGCGGCGCTGGCTGGTGCGGGTCGCCACCGAGTTTGCCGCCGACGGCGATATCGCGCCGCTTGCGTGATAGGCGCTCCCTCAACCCTGTCGGCACCCTTGGCGGAAACCCGATGGCGGGGCTACATGACGCTCTGAAGTTCGCGTCGAGAAAGCCCGCCATGCCCCGCGCCGTCGCCGGCCCCGAGATTGAACGCCTGATCCAGCTGCTGGCCCGCCTGCCGGGGCTCGGCCCACGTTCCGCCCGCCGGGCCGCCTTGCATCTGATCCAGAAGCGCGAAGCCCTGCTGGCCCCGCTCACGCTCGCCATGCAGGACGCGTTGGGCAAGATCGTCGAATGCCGGGTGTGCGGGAATCTCGATGTGCGCGATCCCTGCACCGTGTGCGCGGACCATGAGCGCGACCCGACGGTGCTGGTGGTGGTCGCCGACGTCTCCGATCTGTGGGCGCTGGAGCGGGCCTCGGCCATCAATGCCAAATATCACGTGCTCGGCGGCGTGCTCTCGCCGCTCGACGGGGTGGGGCCGGAGGATCTCTCCATCGGCAAGCTGATCGGCCGGGTCGCCGCCGAGGGCTTCAAGGAAGTGATCCTGGCGCTCGGCGCCACGGTGGATGGCCAGACCACCGCCCATTACATCACCGACCTGCTGCGCGACCTGCCGGTGAAGGTCACCCGCCTCGCCCATGGCGTGCCGGTGGGCGGGGATCTCGCCTATCTCGACGAAGGCACCCTCTCCGCCGCCATGCGGGCGCGCACCCCGCTTTAGGGCCGATCGACATTCATGGCTTGACGCCGTTGCAGGAGACGTCATGCACGGGCTTGTCCCGTGCATCCACGCGGGTCCGTTGTTGCCAGCTTTTCAAGGCCCGCGCGCTCGGCGTGGCGTGGATGGCCGGGACACGCCCGGCCATGACGGCTGGTGAAAGAAAGACAATCGCGCGTACCTGCCGTCCGGCGCCTCGACGATCCACCAGGCCGCTGAATGTCGATCCGACCTAAGATGCATCCGAGCCGGGCGGCAGGTTTTCCCGCGCATCCGGGCGTCGCCGAAATGTTGGCCGAACCTTCGCCCGAAATGGCGGTGTGGTCCGGCGCCAAGCGGCGGAGAAGCGCCAGTAAACCGCTGTTCGTCCGCGCTAAGCCATTGTTTCACGTGAAACATTTTGCTCAGAAAGGGCTGGGAAAGCCTCACCCCACCAGCTCGAACCACTCATCCTCGGTGATCACCTGTACGCCGAGCGCGCGCGCTTTCTCCAGCTTCGATCCCGCGCCGGGACCCGCCACCAGGATGTCGGTCTTGGCGGAAACCGAGCCCGCGACCTTGGCGCCGAGCCGCTCCGCCATGGCCTTTGCCTCCTCGCGGGTCATCTTTTCCAGCGCGCCGGTGAAGACCACGGTCTTGCCCGAGACCGGCGACCCGGTGGAGACGGCTTCAAGCGCCTGGGGCGTGACCTCCTTCAGCAGCGCTTCGACGACCTCCCGGTTGTGGGGCTCGCGGAAGAAGTCCACCACCGCCTCGGCGACCACCGCGCCGATGCCGTCGATATTGATCATTTCCGCCCAGGCGTCATTGCCCTGCGGCTTGCGGCGCCGGACTTTCGCGGGGCCGGGCTCCTCTGGTGTAACCTCCGCCTGAGCGGCCTCGGGGGCGGCCGCCGCCTCCATCTCTTCCGGCATCTCCGCCGCAAGCGCAGCATCGCGCAGGGCGTCCATGGCGCCGTAATGGCGGGCGAGGCGCTTGGCATTGGTCTCGCCCACATGGCGGATGCCCAGCGCAAAGATGAAGCGATCGAGCGCGATGGTGCGCCGTTCCTCGATGGCGGCCAGCAAATTGTCTATGCCGAGGAACTGCCGCTTCTCGTCCGCCAGCCTGTTCTTGCGGGCCTTTCCGGTCTCGGCCTCGCGCTGCTGCGCTCTCAGTTCGCGCTGCGCCAGGAAGGCGTTTCGCAGTTCGTCGCCACGCTCATGCAGGCGAAAGATGTCCGCCGGGGCGCGCACGAGATCGGCATCGAACAGGAGCTGGACGTTCTCGTCGCCGAGCCCTTCGATGTCGAACGCGTTGCGCGAGGCGAAGTGGCGCAGCCGCTCCACCGCCTGGGCGGCGCAGATGAGGCCACCGGTGCAGCGGCGCACCGCATCCTGCTTGCCGGTCTTCGGGTCCACCTCGCGCACCGCGAGGCTGCCGCAGACTGGGCAATGGTGAGGAAATTCAAAGGCCTTCGTCCCCTGCGGCCGCTTCGCCAGCACCACCGAGACCACCTGCGGGATCACGTCGCCGGCGCGCTGCACCACCACCGTGTCGCCGATCCGGATATCGACGCCGCCACGGATCGGCGCGCCGTCGCCGCCGATGCCGCGGATATAATCCTCGTTGTGCAGCGTGGCGTTGGAGACCATCACGCCGCCCACCGACACGGGGATCAGCTTCGCCACCGGGGTGAGCGCACCGGTGCGGCCGACCTGGATCTCGATGTCCTCCAGAACCGTGGTCGCCTGCTCGGCCGGGAATTTGTGCGCCAGCGCCCAGCGCGGCGAGCGCGAGACGAAGCCGAGCCGGCGCTGAAGGTCGAGCCGGTCCACCTTGTAGACCACGCCGTCGATGTCATAGCCGAGCTGGGCTCGCATCTCGCCAATCTTGCGGAAATGCGCCAGCAGGCCGGCCGCATCCTCGGCGAGGATGGTCAGGGGATTGATGGGCAGGCCCCAGCTCCCGAAAGCGCGCACCACGCCCAGCTGCGTGTCGGCGGGCAAGGTGCTCGCCTCGCCCCAGGCATAGGCGAAGAAGCGCAGCGGGCGCGCGGCGGTGATCGCGGAATCGAGCTGGCGCAGGGAGCCGGCGGCGGCATTGCGCGGATTGGCGAAGAGAGGCTTGCCCGCCGCTTCCTGGCGTTCGTTGAGGGCGAGGAAATCGCCCTTGTCCATATAGACCTCGCCGCGCACGTCGATCAGCTCGGGCACCCCATCGCCTTTCAGCACATGGGGAATTTCCGTGATGGTCCGCACATTGGCGGTCACATCCTCGCCCTGGCTGCCATCGCCGCGCGTGGCGGCGGAGACGAGACGGCCGCGCTCGAAGCGCAGCGAGCAGGAGAGGCCGTCGATCTTCGGCTCGGCGGTGAAGCACAAAGTCTCGTCCGCCGGCAGGTTCAGGAAGCGCCGCACGCGCGCGACGAACTCCACCACCTCCTCGTCGGAAAAGGCGTTGCCCAGCGAGAGCATGGGCACGGCGTGGGTGATCTTGGCGAATTTCGAGACCGGCGCCGCGCCCACCTTTTCCGAGAGGCTGTCGGTGTCGCGCAGGTCCGGAAAGCGGGCCTCTATGGCTTCGTAGCGCAGGCGCAGGGCGTCATATTCCGCATCCGTGACGCTCGGCGCATCCTCCTGGTAATAGCGCGCGTCGTGGGCGGCGATCTCCTCCGCGAGCCGCGCATGCTCGGCTGCGGCATCATCTGGCGTCAGGCTTTCCACGATCTGGTCGCGGAGCGGGCGGTCGGAGGCGGACTTTGAGCGCGGCATGCGACGTTTCTTCTCGCTGCGGGCCCCGGAGGGCGGGCAAACGGGCGGGGCGAAAGGATCCTGGCGCGACGCACCGGAGCCCCGCTCTTTTCGCCCAAGCCCGTGCCCGCGGCAACTGAGCGCGAGGGGGGCTGTCTTCCCGTCTCTAAAATGTAAGATGTCCAATGTAGGGATGGGACATTCAAAAAGGGGGCGGGTTCATGCGTAGGCTTCGCAAAGCGGCTCTGTGGGCTGCCTGTGCCGCAACGGCAGCATATTCAGGTGCCGCATGGGCTCAGACGCAGGCCGATGATTCGGCCCTGGTGGACAAGGGCGCCTATCTCGCCAAGGCCGGCGATTGCATGCCCTGCCATTCCGGCGACCCGAAGAAGCCGTTCGCCGGCAATTTGCCGTTCAACACCCCGTTCGGCACCATGTTTTCGGTGAACATCACGTCCGATCCCACCTATGGCATCGGCACCTGGACCTATGAGCAGTTCAAGGCCGCGCTGCACGACGGCATTCGGGCTGATGGCGCCTATCTCTATCCCGCCATGCCGTTCGATGCTTATACCGGCATCGAGGAAAGCGACCTGAAGGCCCTTTGGGCATTCGTGCGGCGCATTCCCGCGATCGCCGAGCCGCGCAAGGAAAACCAGCTCAACTTCCCGTTCAATGTCCGCCTCGGCCTGCTGGCCTGGCGCGAATTGTTCTTCGAGCCCGCTTATTTCAAGCCCACCACCGGCAAGAGCGACGCGTGGAATCGCGGCGCCTATCTCGCCCAGACCCTGGCCCATTGCGCCGACTGCCACACGCCGCGCAACCTCATGGGCGCGGTGAAGCAGAAGCAGAATTTCCTCGGCACCGAAGTGGATGGCTATTGGGCCCCGGATATTTCCACCGCCGGGCTGAAGGCATCGGGATGGACCGCCGACAAGCTGACCACCTTCCTGAAGAGCGGCTCCTCTACCGGCAAGACCTCGGTGTTCGGCCCTATGGCAGAAGTGGTGCACGACAGCCTCGGCTTCCTCACGCCCACCGACCTGACGGCCCTCGTCACCTATCTCATGGACGCGCCGCCGCCGAGTGACATTCCCGCGCCGCAGGCCGCCTCGCCGCTTCCGGCCGATGTGTTCCAGCGCGCCGCCAAGAGCTATGTGGACAATTGCGCGCCCTGCCACATGTCCAAGGGCTCCGGCTCCACCGACATCATCCCCCCGCTCGCCGGCAATCCGGCGGTGGTGGCGAGCGAGCCCTATAACGTGATCATGGCGATCCTCGGCGGCCTGCCCTCCGGCGGCACCTATGGGCCCATGCCCTCATTCGCCGGCCGGCTCAGCGACCAGCAGGTGGCGGATCTGGTGAATTATGTGCGCACGTCCTGGGGCAATAAGGCCGATCCGAGCGCGACCCCGGCCATGGTCGCCGCTTGGCGCGCCACCGCGCACGTGCCGGATTACGGCACCCAGCAAGCCTCGGCCTTCGATTGCCCGAAGGTGGGCGGCGGGCCGGGTTCCACCGGGCCAGACCCCAAGGCGGTCGCCGCCATCACCCAGATGATGCAGGGCGGCAACCGGCAGATCCACGTTCTCACCGCCGCTTATTCCGCCGCCGACACCGACGCGACCCCCGATACGGTGGTCGATGCGCTGACCGCGGCCTATTGCCCGGTGGTCGCCACCAGCAGCCTTCCCGACTGGCAGAAAAGCGCGGAACTGCGCCGCTTCACGCTCCAGGTCGCGGCCGATGTCTCGCCCGCGGTCGCCGCCGTGCCCATGCCCGACGTCGCGACCGTGTGGGCGACACCGGTGGGCACCTCGCTGGTCGCGCGCCAGCCCACCTCCATTGCCGCCAAGCTCACCTGCCCTGCCAATGACGGCAAGCTGGTGCCGAAGGATCTGGCCGACAAGGCTGTAAGCTTGGTCGGTAAGCCCACCCCGCCGCTCGCCGGCGCGGCCGTGGCGCAGCTTGCCACCACCCTGTCGCAGCAAAACCCCAAGGCCCGCCTCTCGGATGTGGCCAATGCGCTGATCTCCGCCTACTGCCCGCTGGTGGTGGCGCAGGGCGGCAACAGCGTTGCGGAACAATATAATTTGCTTACGGGCTTCGGGCAGCAGGTGGTTCAGACCCTGCAGCTCAGCGCACCGACGGTGAAAGCCTCGGCTAAATAAGCCGATGGCGCGGCGGGCTCGCCCCGCCGCCGCACCTGCGCCCGACGGCAGTGCCGGCGGAGCGGACATCTGTCCGCCCGCCTGCGCAATAAGCGATAAAGGGAGAATACCAGCCGGCCTGTAAGCCGGGTTCTGTACGGCGGGCTTGCGCCCGCGTGGCGACCATTCATCTGGGACGCCGATTGCTCGGCGCCTCTAGCAGTCAACCCGGACGGCGGCCCGAAGACAGGGCTTTCCTAAAGGATGCCGTCCCTATTCGACTTTGCTCCCGGTGGGGTTTACCGTGCCGCTTCCGTTGCCGGTCGCGCGGTGGGCTCTTACCCCACCGTTTCACCCTGGCCCGCGCATGCGCGGGTGGTTTGATTTCTGTGGCACTTTCCCTAGGGTCGCCCCCGCCGGACGTTATCCGGCACCGTGTCTCCGTGGAGCCCGGACTTTCCTCGGCACCCGAAGGTGACGCGGCCGCCCGGCCGGCTGGTGGGCCTGAATGGGCGTTCGCGCCGCCTGCGTCAAGAGTGGATAAAGTTAGTCACAGAGGCAGGGGTGACTCTGCTCGTATTGACCCAAGCCCGCAGCTGAGCATATTTCGACCATGGTCAAAACTTGGCATTCAGCTTCAGCGGGCCATTTCACTTGCCCTCATTGCGGTTCCCTCTACGAGCAAGAAGACCATCGATTGCCTGTGCGCGACAAGGACAGCGCTGAATGCGAAGTCTGTCGCAAGACGATGAAAGAGTGGAACTCGACCACGTTTCACAGTTTCCGTTTGATCAAGCGTGCGAGTCCCCCGGCCGGCACGCAATCAGATCCCGCAGCGTCATGATGGTGGAGGCGTCCGCCACGCCATCCACCTTCGCGCGGCGGAAATGGCGCTGGAAGGCGGTCACGGTCGCCCGTGTCTGCTCGTCAAACGTACCCGTCACTTCAATGCCATAGCCGTAAAGCGCCAGCATGGCCTGGAGGGCTGCGACCGGCTCTCCGCCATCGCCGATCATGAAGAAGCGCCCGCCCCGCAACGGCGCCTCGGGCACCAGATGGCCGATGCCGGCCCGGTGCAGCAGGTCCCAGGGAAATTTCTCGCCCGGATCCTCCTTGCGCTGCGGGGCGACATCGGAATGCGCGAGCACCCGGTCGGCGCGGATGGCGTGGCGGGCGATGATGTCGGCGACCAGCGCGCCCACCGCCGTCACCTGCACTTCAAGAAAATCGGGATAGCCGAGACCGTGGCCGGGATTGACGATCTCGATGCCGATGGAGCGGGAATTAATGTCGGTGGTGCCTTCCCAGGACGAGACGCCGGCATGCCAGGCCCGCCGCGCCTCGGGCACCATCTGCACGATGGTGCCGTCCTCCAGGATCACATAATGGCAGGACACCTCGGCGGCGGGGGACCGCAGCAGGGCGATGGCCGCTTCGGCGCTCTCCATGCCGGTATAGTGCAGCAGGATCATATCAATAGGGGCCTTGCGCGCGCCATGGTTGGGCGAGGGCGCGAGGGCGCCCACGAGGGCGCTGTCGGGGGCGAAGGGTAAAGCGGTTTCGCTCATGGGTAGAAAGTCCGTTGCGGCCGGGCCAAGTCTGCGCGCCCCGGGATCGGCGCATGCCCCCTCCCCAGCCCTCCCCCGCACGCGGGAGAGGGAGCGGGACTGGTCCGGGCGCCGCTCATTTCAGCCCCCTCATCTTCGCGATCCGATCATAGGCCCCGTTCAGCGCCGCCACCCGGTCGTTGGCGAGCTTGACGGCGGCCGGCGGCAGGCCGCGCGCGGCGAGGCGGTCGGGATGATGCTCGCCCACCAAGGCGCGCCAGCGGGTCTTCACCTCGGCGTCGGTCGCTTCGGCGGAAAGGTCGAGCACCGCATAGGGATCGCCCGGCCGGCGCACGTGGCGCGCTTCGATGCGCTCATAGGCGACGCCTTCAAAACCCAGCAAGCGCGCGACCTCGGCGAGGAACACGAGTTCGTCCTCATGCAGGGCGTGGTCGGCCTTGGCGACGTGGAACAGCGCGTCCAGCAGATCCTCGCGGGTATCCGGCTCGTCGGCGAACAAGGTGCCGATCTGGCGGGCATAGGATTCGAAGCCGGCGGTGTCCTGCTTGGCGAGATTGAACACCCGCGCCACGCCTTCCAGTTCCTCGTCGGGAATGGCGAACACCTCACGGAAGGCGGCGACCTCGGCCGGCACCACAACGCCGTCGGCCTTCGCCATCTTGGCGGAGAGCGCGATGAGCCCCACCGAGAAGGCGGCCGGGCGCGGCGCGGGGGCGAGGAAGCGATCCACCGCATGGCCTGCGAGCGCCCCCACCAGCGCCCCAAGGGGGCCGCCGAGTGCGAGACCCACGCCCACGCCACCGATCAGGCCCACATGCTCCATCACTGCCACGGCCGTCTCTCTCCCGAAATGCCTGTTCCCACGCCTGCCCAACTCACGCGGGCGGACAGGGCACACGCAATAGCGCGCGCCACACCGGCGCGCATCGGCAATTTCAACATTTCTTAAGGTGTACGGACCGTAAATGCCTGTGTCTGTCCCATGCGGATTCGTTGACGGCCCATCTGATCCCATGATACCCCATAAACACCCATATGAATGGTTCGGCGCTTCGCGCGCCACCTCCGTTCACGCCGGTTCGTCCGGCGGGGCCGTGTCGGGGTTTGGGATCGAGCGCGGAAAGGGTCACGGGCGCCATGGACCGCTTCGTGTCCACCTACACCATGCGCCTGGACGCCAAGGGGCGGGTTTCCATCCCGGCGCCCTATCGCGCGGTGCTGGCCAAGGACGGGGCGGAATTTCTCTATTGCCATCCGAGCCTGGCCGAGCCGGCGCTCGATGCCGGCGGCAATCGCCTGCTGGCGGAGATCGACACGCTGATTGCGCGCTATCCGCCCTATTCGGAAGCGCGCGAAGAGCTGGCCGCCGCCCTCTATGGCACCAGCGAGACCTTGAAGATCGATCCGGAAGGCCGGGTCATGCTGACCGAGACCCTGAAGGCCCACGCCTCCATCACGGATGCGGTGGCGTTCGTGGGGCTTGGACACAAGTTTCGAATCTGGGAACCGGAGCGTTTTCGCACCCATCTCGCGGAGGCCACGGAGAAGGTGCGTCAGCTTCGGCGCGCGCTCGGTTCCAGAGCGGAGAACGAAGGGAGCAATCTGGGATGAAAACGGGCCGCGGGGTCGGGCCCACCGACGCCGCAGGCGGACCGGCCCGTCATCTTCCTGTGATGCTGCCGCAAGTTCTCGCGCACCTCGCGCCGAAGGATGCCGGCACTTATGTCGACGGCACCTTCGGCGCGGGAGGTTATACCCGCGCCATCCTCCAGGCGGCCGATTGCCGGGTGATGGCGATCGACCGTGATCGCACCGCCATCGCCGGCGGCGCCGGGCTGGTGCTCGAATCAAACGGCCGCCTGGTGCTGGTGGAGGATCGCTTCTCCCAGCTCGATATCCTCGCGCAGACCATGGGCTTTGCCCCGCTGGACGGCGTGGTTCTGGATATCGGCGTCTCCTCCATGCAGCTGGACGAGGCGGACCGCGGCTTCTCGTTCCGCCGGGACGGCCCTCTCGACATGCGCATGGGATCGGATGGGCCGTCCGCCGCCGATCTCGTCGCCACCTTGCCGGAAGCCGATCTTGCGCACGTCATCTGGACCCTGGGCGAGGAGCGGCTCTCGCGCCAGATCGCCAAGGCCATCGTGCAGGCGCGGGCGGAAGCCCCCATCACCCGCACGTCCCAGCTCGCCGACATCGTCTCGAAAGTGGTCTGGGCGAAGCCCGGCGAAATGCATCCCGCCACCCGCACCTTCCAGGCCCTGCGCATTGCCGTGAACGAGGAGCTGGACGAATTGGCCACCGCACTCGCCGCCGCCGAGCGGGCCCTGAAGCCCGGCGGCCGGCTGGTGGTGGTGACGTTTCATTCCCTTGAGGACAGGATCGTTAAGACTTTTCTGTCACACCGGAGCAAGGCACCGTCCGCCTCGCGTCATCTGCCGCAAGCCGAGGGGCCGGCCCCCTCCTTCCGCCTCCTGTCAAAGGGGATGGTGGAGCCCGACCCCGACGAAGTGGCAGAAAATCCGCGTGCCAGGTCCGCGAAGCTTCGCGCGGCCGAGCGCACGCAAGCCCCGGCGCATGAGGAGGGCGATCTCGCAGGGGTGCTCCCTGCCGAGCTTTCTCAACGCCGTGGTCGGAGACGGACTTGATGTTTCGCGTCGCCAACCTCGTGATGGTCCTGGCTCTGCTCGTGACCGCCGGGGTGGTCTACCAGGTGAAATACGCCTCCATGGCGGAAGCGGAGCGCCTGGCCCATCTGCGCCAGTCCATCCGCAGCGAGCGCGATGCCATCGCCGTCATGCGCGCGGAATGGGCGCGCCGCACCTCGCCGATCTATATCCAGGGCTTGGTGCAGCGCCACCTCGACCTGCAGCCGCTGAGCGTCGATGCCATCTCCTCGCTCGACGGCCTGCCGGAAAAGCCTGCCACCAATTCCGATTCCATCGGCGGCATGCTCGAAGCCCTGGTCGATACCCCGCTAACCACGTCCTCGGTCGGCAAACCCGCCGCCGCGAAAGCGGAGCCGGCCGCGCCCTCCAGCGCCGCGTCTTCTGCCACCGCCCTGCCCACCGGCGGCGGCGCGGCCGTCCTGCCCTCAAGCTCCGCCCTCCGCCCGGCCAATGCGCCGGTGCGCCCGAAGCCGGCGGCGCCCGTGGCGTCGGCCGCGCCGCGCCAGCAGAGCGCGCCGAACCTGCCGTTCTGGGCGCCGAAGCCGGTGGCGCCGGCGCCGTCCTACGCGTCCCCGTCCTATGCTTCGCCCTCCTATGCGCCGCCACCTTCGGCAGCGCCGGCCGAAAACACCCTCGCCCCCATGCTTCCCCCGGGTTCGCTCCCGGCCAATCGCTGAGGAGGCCGTCCCATGGTCGCGCCCGCCGAACTGCTGAAAAAGATCGACCTGTCCAAGGTGCCCGCACCGGTGCGCGCCGTCGGCGGCGCAGCAGGCCGCCTCGCGGGGCGGCTGGTGAGCGGCATCTTCCTGTTCTTCTTCAATATCGTCCGCCGCGTCAGCCATCGCTTGGCGCGGATCATCTATGGCCTCGGCATGGGGCTGGTGCGGCTGGCGGTCGGTACCGTGAGGTTCGCGTTCGCGTTTGCGCGCGGCACCGTGCGCGCGCTGTTTGGCCTCGACCGGGTGGATGCCCAGACGGTGACCCGCGCCCGCCTGCAATTGCTGGTGGCGGCGTTCTCCCTAGTGTTCATGGTGATTGCCGGCCGGCTGGTGTTCATGGCCATCACCTCCGATCCGCAAGGCACGCGCGGCGGCGGCTCGGAAGCGGTCGCATCGGCACGGCCCGACATCATCGACCGCAACGGCGACACCCTCGCCATCGACGTGAAGTCGCCATCCCTGTTCGCCGAACCCCGGCGCCTGATCGATCCCGACGAAGCGTTGGAGGGACTGCTTAAGGTGCTGCCGGACCTCGACGTCGCGGAAGCGCGCGCGCGCCTCAATTCCGGCAAGGGTTTCGCCTGGCTGAAGCGCGAGATCACCCCGGCCCAGCAGCGCGCCATCTACCGGCTCGGCCTGCCGGGCATTGGCTTCGTGCGGGAAAATCGCCGCATCTATCCCGATGGACCGACCATTTCCCACGTCATCGGCGGGGTGAACGTGGACAATCAGGGCATCGCCGGGCTGGAAAAATATATCGACGGACGCGGCCTCGCCGAATTGCACCTCGCCGGCTTCGCCAGCGACCGGCAGCAGGAGCCGGTGCAATTGTCGATCGACATCCGCGTGCAGAACGCGGTGCGCGACGAGCTGGTGGCGGCCAAGGAGAAGTTCAAGGCCAAGGCGGCCATGGGCGTCGTCACTGACGTGCGCACCGGCGAGATCATCTCCATGGTCTCGCTGCCCGACTTCGATCCCAATGTGGGCGGCGATCCAAGGGACAATAATTATCTCAACCGCCTGACCACCGGCGTGTTCGAGATGGGCTCCACCTTCAAGGCCCTGTCCTTCGCCATGGCGCTCGACAGCGGCAAGATCGGCCTCACGTCCACCTTTGATGCGCGCGGCGCCATGCATTTCGGGCGCTTCGCCATCCACGATTATCACGCTGAAAATCGCGTGCTCTCGGTGCCCGAGATCTTCCTCGTCTCCTCCAACGTCGGCACCGCGAAGATGGTGTTGTCGCTGGGCGTCGAGGCCCACAAGGCATTTCTCAAGAAGATGGGCCAGCTCGACCGCCTGCGCACCGAGCTGCCGGAAAGCGCCGAACCCATCGTGCCCAAGCGCTGGGGCGAGCTGAACTCCGCCACCATCGCGTTCGGCCACGGCATCGCGGTCGCCCCGCTGCAGGCCGTCATGGCGGTGAATTCCATGATGAACGGCGGCTATCTCATTCCCCCGACCTTCCTCAAGCGCTCCCAGGCGGAGGCGCAGAAGGTGGCGGTGCGAGTGCTGAAGCCGGAAACCTCCGACAAGATGCGCTATCTGCTGCGCCTCAATGCGGAGAAGGGCACCGCGACCAAGGCCGAGGTGCCGGGTTATTATGTCGGCGGCAAGACCGGGACCGCGGAGAAGGTGGTGAACGGCCGCTATGCCAAGAACAAGCTGCTCACCTCCTTTACCGCCGTCTTCCCCATGGATAAGCCGCAATATCTGGTTCTGGTGATGCTGGACGAGCCGCAGCCTTTGCCGGAAACCCATGGCTATGCCACCGCCGGCTGGAACGTGGCGCCCGCCGCAGGCAAGATCGTGGAGCGCATCGCCCCCATGCTGGGTGTGATGCCGCGCCAGAATTTACCGACCGCGGACCAGATGCTCGGCATGGCGCGCCAGAAGGTGGCCGACCGCCAGTGACCCGGCCCCGCGCGTCGCGGGCGAGGAGAGACAAGACGGCATGAGCGACCCCGCGTCCGCACCGTCGGAGCTGACATCTCCCACCGGGTCCTCGGACTTGGCGCAGGTCCTGTCGGGGCACGCGCGAATCGTCGCGGGACGCATGCAGGTGCCGCTGACCGGCCTCACTGCGGACAGCCGCAAGGTGCAGCCCGGCTTCCTGTTCGTGGCCATTCCCGGCACCAAGGTGGATGGCGGACGCTTCATCGCCGATGCCCTCGCCCGGGGGGCGGCCGCCGTGCTCATGGAACCGCAGGGCGAGATGCCGGCGATCGGCACGGCAAGCCTTGCCTTTTCGCTCGACGTGCGGCGTTCGCTGGCGCTGGCGGCGGCGCGTATTCACCCGCGCGCGCCGGGCACGATCGCGGCCGTGACAGGAACGGCGGGCAAGACCTCGGTCGCCTATTTCCTGCAGCAGGTGTGGGCGCATCTCGGCTTCAAGGCCGCCTATCTCGGCACGCTCGGGCTGATCGCGCCGGGCAGCGCCACCTATGGCGGGCTCACCTCCCCCGATCCGGTGGAACTGCATCAGACCCTGGACCGGCTGGCGCGGCAGGGCGTCACCCATATGGCGCTGGAAGCTTCCTCCCACGGGCTCGACCAGCGCCGGCTGGACGGCGTGCAACTGGCCGCCGGCGGTTTCACCAATCTCGGCCGCGACCATCTCGATTATCATCCGAGCGTGGAGGCCTATTACCACGCCAAGCTCCGCCTCTTCACCGAGCTGCTGCCCGATGGCGCGCCTGCGGTGGCGGGGCTGGATGCGCCCTATGGGCGGACCACCCTGGCCTGGGCGCGCACGCGCGGCCTCCCCTTGCTCACCATCGGCCATGGCGGCGATTTCGACGTGCGCGCGATCGTCGCGGAAGGGGTGTCGCAGCGTATCCTGTTCAATGGCGGCGACGAGGTGGTGGTGCCGCTGATGGGGCGGTTCCAGGCCGACAATGCCTTGCTCGCGGCCGGCCTCGCCTGGGCCTGCGGCGTGCCGCCGGATGAGGCGCTCGACGCGCTCACCGGCCTCACCGGCGTGCCCGGCCGGCTGGAGCGGGTGGGCGAGGATGCCGCGCGGCCGGTGTTCGTGGACTATGCCCACAAGCCCGAGGCGCTCGCCACGGTGCTCGATACCCTGCGGCCGGCGGTCACGGGGCGCCTGATCGTGGTGTTCGGCTGCGGCGGCGACCGCGACCGGGGCAAGCGCCCGCTGATGGGTGCCATCGCGGCGGAAAAGGCCGATATCGTCATCATCACCGACGACAATCCCCGCAGCGAGGTGCCGGCCGCCATCCGCGCGGAGATCCGCGCCGCCGCCCCCGATGCTGTGGACATCGGCGATCGCGCGGAAGCGATCCGCGCTGCGGTCACGATGCTTCAACCTGGAGATGCTCTGGTTGTCGCGGGCAAGGGTCACGAAACCGGCCAGATCGTGGGCGATCGAACCCTTCCGTTCTCGGACAAAGGGGCGGTGCTCGCCGCAATGGGGGAGATGGGCGCATGAGCGTGTCGCAGCTGTACAGCCTGGACGAACTGGTTTCGGCCACCGGCGGCGCCGTGCGCGGAGCCCCCGCGGGCGTGACCGGCCTGTCCATCGACACACGCACGCTCGCCCCCGGCGATGCCTTTTTCGCCATCACCGGCGATAACAGCGACGGCCATGCCTATGTCGGCCGGGCGCTGGAGAATGGCGCCGCCCTCGCCGTGGTCGCGCGCGACAGGGCCCAGGCGCTCGCTTCCGGTGCGTTCGCTCCCGATGCGCCGCTGCTGCTGGTGGACGACGTGCTGGAGGCGCTGCGCGCCACCGCCGTTGCGGCCCGTGCCCGTTCGCAGGCCGGCATCGTCGCGGTTACCGGCTCGGTGGGCAAGACCACCACCAAGGAAGCCCTGCGCCTCGCGCTCAGCGCCGACGGCCCGACCCACGCCTCCGCCGCCTCCTACAACAATCATTGGGGCGTGCCGCTCTCGCTCGCCCGCCTGCCCCGCGAGGCGCGCTATGGCGTGTTCGAGATCGGCATGAACCATCCCGGCGAGATCACCCCGCTGGTGCGCCTGGTGCGCCCGCAGGTGGCGATCATCACCACGGTGGAGCCGGTGCACATCGCCCAATTCTCCAGCATCGAGGAGATCGCCGACGCCAAGGCGGAGATTTTCAACGGGCTGGAGGCCGGCGGCGCGGTGGTGCTGAATATCGACAATCCCCAGTTCGCCCGCCTGAAGGCGGCCGCGCAGGCCAAGGGGGTCGCCCGCATCGTGACCTTCGGCGCCGATGCGGGCGCCGACGTCCGCCTGGTGGACATGTGCCTGAAGGCGACCTGCTCCACGCTGGTGGCCGACGTGCTGGGCACCCGGCTGACGCTGAAGGTGGGTACGCCCGGCCGACACATCATCCAGAACGTCCTGGCCGTGCTTGCGGCGGTGAAGCTGCTGGGGGCGGACCTCGCGCTGGCCGCGCTCGCCCTCTCGGCCCTCAAGCCGCCGCCGGGGCGCGGCGTGCCCATCGAGCTGGCGGTCGCCGGCGGCACCGCGACGCTGCTGGACGAAAGCTACAACGCCAATCCCGCCTCCATGCGCGCCGCCATCGACGTGCTGAGCCGCACCCCGGTGGGGCCGCGCGGCCGGCGCATCGCAGTGCTCGGGGACATGCTGGAGCTGGGCACCGACGGCCCGCGCCATCATCGCGAGCTTGTCGCGCCGTTGCGCGCGGCCGGCATCGACCTTGTCTTCGCCTCCGGTCCGCTGATGCACGAATTGTGGGGCGCACTCCCCTCGAATATGCGGGGCGGCTATGCGCCGAACGCCGAGGCCTTGACCAAGCTCCTGTCTTCCGCCATCCGCTCCGGCGACACGTTGATGGTCAAGGGATCCAACGGCAGCCGCATGGGGCCGCTGGTGAAATCCCTGGCCGAACGCTTCCGCACGCCCGACGAGGCGCTGCTCGAAGGATAGTTAAATGCTTCAATGGCTCTCGCAGCTGCACGACCTCTTCCCCGGCCTGAACGTCTTCCGCTACATCACCTTCCGCACCGGCGGGGCGATCGTGACGGCGCTGCTGTTCGTGTTCCTGTTCGGGCCGTCCATCATCTCCACCTTGCGCCTCAAGCAGGGCAAGGGGCAGCCGATCCGCTCCGACGGGCCGCAATCCCATCTGCTCAAGAAAGGCACGCCCACCATGGGCGGGCTGATGATCCTCTCCGGCCTGATGGTCGCCGTGCTTTTGTGGGCGAACCTCTCCAATCCCTATGTCTGGGCGGTGCTGGCGGTGACGGCGGGGTTCGGGGTGATCGGCTTTTATGATGATTATCTCAAAGTCACCAAGCAGACCCACGCCGGCTTTTCCGGCAAGGCGCGGCTCGCGGCCGAGGCGCTGATCGGCGGGCTGGCGGTGATCGCCATCGTCCATGCCGGCAAGTCCGGGCTCTCGACGTCGGTCGCCTTCCCCTTCTTCAAGGACCTGCTGCTGGATCTCGGCTGGTTTTTCGTGCTGTTCGGCGGCTTCGTGATCGTCGCCGCCGGCAATGCGGTGAACCTGACCGACGGGCTCGATGGACTGGCCATCGTGCCGGTGATGATTGCCGCCGGCTCGTTCGGCGTCATCGCCTATCTCTCCGGCAACGTGCTGTTCGCGGATTATCTGCAGATCCATTATGTCGCCGGCGTCGGCGAACTGGCGGTGATCTGCGGAGCCATCATCGGGGCGGGGCTGGGCTTCCTGTGGTTCAATGCGCCGCCCGCGCAGATCTTCATGGGCGACACCGGCTCGCTGGCGCTGGGCGGCCTGCTCGGAACGGTGGCGGTGGCGACCAAGCATGAAATCGTGCTGGCGGTGATCGGCGGGCTGTTCGTGCTGGAGGCGATCTCGGTGATCGTGCAGGTGATTTCGTTTCGCCTCACGGGCAAGAGGGTGTTCCGCATGGCGCCCATCCACCATCATTTCGAGCAATTGGGCTGGACCGAATCCCAGGTGGTGATCCGCTTCTGGATCGTCGCCGTGGTGCTCGCCCTGCTCGGCCTCGCCACCCTCAAGCTGCGCTGAGGCGCATGCAAAACGCGCGGCAATGAGCCGGCGCGTCATCTCGGCGGCTTCCCTCGCGGGCTGCCGGGGTCTAGTGCTGACGGCACGTTTTCGTCAGGTTGCCCTTCCATGATTCCCGTTACCTGTTTCAAGGATCGCAGCGTCGCCGTGCTCGGGCTCGGCGGCTCCGGCCTCGCCACCGCGCTTGCGCTGCTGGAGGGCGGCGCCCGCGTCATCGCCTGGGACGACGGCGCGGCGGGCCGCGAGAAGGCGGCCGCGCACGGCATTCCGGTGCAGGATCTGCATGCCGTCGACTGGTCCGGCCTTTCGGCTCTGGTGCTCTCCCCCGGCGTGCCGCTCACCCATCCCGCGCCCCATTGGTCGGTGGACTTGGCCAAGGCGGCGGGCGTGGAGGTGATCGGCGACATCGAATTGTTCTGCCGCGAGCGGCGGGCCATCGCGCGCCATTCCCCGTTCGTCGCCATCACCGGTACCAACGGCAAATCCACCACCACGGCGCTGATCTCCCATCTGCTGGCGGTGGGCGGACGCGATGTGCAGATGGGCGGCAATATCGGCACCGCCATCCTTTCGCTCGCCCCGCCCAAGGGGGTGGCGCGGGTGCATGTGGTGGAATGCTCCTCCTACCAGATCGACCTTACCCCCTCCCTCGACCCCTCCGTCGGGGTGCATCTGAACCTGACGCCGGACCATCTGGATCGCCACGGAAGCCTTGAGCAGTATGGCGCGGTCAAGGAACGGCTGATCGCCGGGGTGGAACAGGGCGGCACCGCCGTGGTCGGCGTGGATGATGAGTTCTCCGCCGCCATCGCGGAGCGGGCCGAGCAGGCCGGCATCCATGTGGTGCGCATTTCGGTGGAGCGGCCCCTTGCCGACGGCATCTGGCGCGACGGGTCCGACATCGTCTGGAGCCAAGGCGGGGTCGAGCGCGAGCGGCTTTCGCTCGCCGGCATCGGCTCCTTGCGCGGCGCGCACAATGCGCAGAATGCGGCGGCCGCCTATGCCTGCGCCCGCGCCATCGGCCTCGCGCCGGAGGTGATCGCCATCGGCATGCGGCGCTTTCCCGGCCTTGCCCATCGCATGGAAGAGGTGGGGCAGCTTGGAAACGTGCTGTTCGTCAACGACAGCAAGGCCACCAATGCCGACGCCACGGAGCGGGCATTGCTGAGCTTTCACAACGTGTTCTGGATCGCCGGCGGCAAGGCGAAGGCGGGCGGAATCGAACCGCTCGCGCCGTTCTTCGACCGGGTGCGCAAGGCCTATCTGATCGGCGAGGCGGCGCCTGCCTTCGCCGCGACATTGGGCGAAAAGGTACCGCATGTGGAGGTCGGAACCCTCGATGCGGCGGTTGCGGCGGCGGCGCGGGATGCGGCGGCCTCGGGCCTTGAGGATGCGGTGGTCCTGCTCTCTCCGGCCTGCGCCAGCTTCGACCAATATCCCAATTTCGAGGTGCGCGGAGACGCCTTCCGCGCCCTGGTGCACGCCTTGCCGGGCATCGCCGCCAAGGGTTAAAGCGCGGTCCAAAGCTCCGGCCGCGCTAAAATGTTTCACGTGAAACAATAGCTTAGCGCGGACGAACAGTGGTTTCGTGGGGCTTCGCCGCGGCTCTGCGGGGCATAAAACCGGCATTTCGCCCGAACGTTCGGCGCAGATGAATCCGCACCCTGCGCGCGGGCACGGCGAACCAGCGCGGCGGGCGGATGCGGAGCGCGGGCCCCGCACCCGCGCCGGGGATCAGGCGGCGGCGAGTTCCACCTCGATGTTGCCGCGCACGGCCTTGGAATAGGGGCACACCTTGTGGGCCGCCTCCAGCAGGTCGAGCACCTCGGCCGCGCTCTTGCCGGGCACCTTGCCGGTGATCCGGGCGGCGAGGCCGAAGCCGCCTTCCACCTTGCCGAAGCTCACGGCAATCGTGACTTCCGCGCCGCGCGCATCCACGCCCTTGGCCTTGGACACGGCTTCGAGCGCGCCGCCGAAACAGGCCGCATAGCCGGCGGCGAACAGATGTTCCGGCGTGGTCTTGCCGGGTTCCAGCACGCCGTCCTTGGGCATGGCGAGGTCGGCCTTCACCGAGCCGTCGGTGGTTTCGCTATGGCCGCGACGGCCCCCGTGGGAAACGGCGGTGGCGGTGAAGACGGTTTCAAAGGACATGGGACTTCCTCTCTGATGAATGTCAGCCGCACCGGCGGCATGGAAAGCACGTCCGCGTTTGCCGCAGGGCGGAAATGCGTATGACGCACGGGCATTTCCCGCGCTGCGGCATGGTTTTCCTTGTGGCGCCGGCGCCGCCGTGGCACCTCCCTGCCAACCCGCCTGCCGCAAGTGAGCAAGGAGACAGGCCATGATCGATGGCGCCAAGGATAAGCTCGTCGCCCCCCGTTTGGTTTCCGGCCTTTCGGAGATTGCAGACGATTACGACCTGATCCTGTGCGACGTGTGGGGCGTGATGCATAACGGCCTCGCCGCGTTTCCCGCCGCCGGCGCGGCCCTGGAGCGCGCCCGCGCGGGCGGCGCGCGGGTGCTGATGGTCTCCAACGCCCCGCGCCCGAACGCCTTCGTCATCGCCATGCTGGACGGGTTCGGCGTACCGCGCACCGCTTATGACGGCATCGTCACCTCCGGCGACGTGACGCGCGACGTGCTGGCGGCGCGGCCGGGCGTGAAGCTGTTCCACCTCGGCCCGCCGCGCGACCTCGGCACGTTCGACGGGCTCGACGTGACGCCGACCAGCCTTGCGGACGCCGAGCTGGTGGTCTGCACCGGCCTGCTGAACGACGATGTGGAAACGCCCAAGGATTATGCCGAACGGCTCGCCGCCATGCAGGCGCGCGACCTGCTGTTCGTGTGCGCCAATCCCGACCTGGTGGTGGAGCGCGGCGAGACTTTGGTCTATTGCGCCGGCGCGCTGGCGCAGCTTTATGAGCAGATCGGCGGGCGGGCGATCTATTGCGGCAAGCCACACAAGCCGATCTATGAGGTGGCGCTGCGCCGCGCGGCCGCGCTCGGGGGCGCGCCGGTCCGGCCCGAGCGGGTGCTCGCCATCGGCGATGCGCTGCGCACCGACATCATCGGCGCCACGGCCGCCGGCTTCGACAGCCTGTTCATATCGAGCGGCATCCATGCCGAGGAATTGCACGGGGAAAACGGCAGCGAGCCCGATGCCGAGGCGCTGGCCAATCTGTTTTCCGATCACGCCCACCCGCGCGGCGTCATGCCTCGCCTGGCATGGTAAGGGACGGGTAAGGAGAGCCGCCGGGCCGGCCATGGGGCGCTGCGCACGAGCGTGACCCCGGCGCCGGGATGCCCGGGGCGGGCTTTACGCAAAATCCCGTGCTTGACGCTGACGGGTCCGCGCGCGAAGGGTTGCCTCCCCTCCATTGTGCCGGCCGCCCCTGCCGATGTCCGATCCTTCCGAGTCTTCCTTTCCCGTCGTCCAGGGCATCGCGCCAATCCCCGCGCGGATCGCGCGACCGGTTCTCGCCATCGGCAATTTCGACGGCGTGCATCGCGGCCACCGCGCGGTGATCAATGCCGCGCTCGCGATGGCGCAGACGCTGGGGCGCCCTGCGGCGGCGCTGACGTTCGAGCCGCATCCGCGCAGCTTCTTCCAGCCCGACGCGAACCTGTTCCGCCTCACCCCCGGCCAGCAGAAGCTGGATTGCCTCGCCCGCACCGGACTTGCCGGCGCCATCGTGCTGCCGTTCGACGCCGCGCTGGCGCGGGTGACGGCGGAGGATTTCGTCGAGGAAATCCTGGTGCGGCGGTTCGGCGTGTCGGGCGTGGTGGTGGGCTTCGATTTCCATTTCGGCCGCGCCCGCGCCGGCTCGCCCGCCTTCCTGCGCGAAGCGGGCGCGCGCCTCGGCTTTCCCGTCGAGGTGGTCGAACCGGCCCTGGACGAGGGCGATCCCATTTCCTCCAGCGCCATCCGCAATGCGCTCGCCGCCGGGCAGGTGGGCCATGCCGCCCATATGCTGGGCCGGCCCTGGAGCGTGCGCGCCACCGTGATCCACGGCGACAAGCGCGGCCGCGACCTCGGCTATCCCACCGCCAATCTCGCCATGCCGGCGGGAACCCAGCTCGCCTTCGGCATTTATGCGGTGCGCGCGCGGTTCGACGGGCAGGTGGTGGATGGGGTGGCGAGCTACGGCCGACGGCCCACGTTCGACAATGGCCGCCCGCTGCTGGAAGTGCACCTGTTCGATTTTGTCGGCGATCTCTATGGCCGCGAACTGGATGTGGCGTTCCACGGCTATCTGCGGCCGGAACTGAAGTTCGACGACATCGACGCGCTGATCGCCCAGATGAACAAGGACAGCGCCGCCGCCCGCCTGGTGCTCGCCCGCCCCCAGGTCTGGCCGGTGTGAGGGCGAAACCGGCCGGGCGTGACCCCGGCCGGCGCGCGTTCAATCCACGGTCGCGCCGTAGAGCAGGTTCTTGAACAGCATGCGGGTGACGACGCGCTGCGACGGCGCGGCGGACATGAACACGCCGACGATCTCCTCCTTCGGGTCGATGGTGAAGAAGGTGCCGCCGGCCCCCGCCCACATGGCATCCCCCACCGAGCCCGGCGCCACCGCAAACCCCTCATAGCGGCGAATCGCGAAGCCCAGCCCGAAGCCATAGCCCGGCCCTGTGCTCGCCGCCGTGGAGCCGCCGAGGCCGATCAGATGGTCGGACAGCATGAAATCCACGGTCTTGGGCGAGAGGATGCGCACGCCTTCCAGCACGCCGCCGTTCAGCATCATCTGGGAGAAGCGGAAATAATCCTCCGCCGTGGTGACGGTGCCGGCGCCGCCGAGCCGGTATCGCTTGCCGGGG
The DNA here is from genome assembly GCF_043195105.2 of Roseixanthobacter finlandensis. Taxonomy (NCBI): domain Bacteria; kingdom Pseudomonadati; phylum Pseudomonadota; class Alphaproteobacteria; order Hyphomicrobiales; family Xanthobacteraceae; genus Roseixanthobacter; species Roseixanthobacter finlandensis. The sequence continues at coordinate 4,294,700 of NZ_CM195536.1, forward strand.
TCCTGGTCCACCCGCACCCATTTCCAGCCCGCTTCCTTTTGCGGATCGGCATCGAGCGCATCGGCGAGCCGGGGCGCCTGGGCGGGCGTGAGCTGGAACGAGGTGTCCTTCATCTTCAGCGGCTTGAACAGGTTTTCGTCGAGGAACACGTCGAGCCTTTTGCCGCTCACGCGCTCCACCACCACGCCCAGCACATCCACCGAAAGGCCGTATTCGAACCGCGTGCCCGGCTCATAGGCGAGCGGGATCTTGGCGAGGCCGCTCACGAAGGCTTCCGGAGAAAGATCACCATTGCGGCTCTCAATGTCGGCCTTCACATAGCCCTCCTTGATTTCCGGGAACGGCGCGCTGCCGGAATAGGTGAGGCCCGAGGTGTGGCGCAGCAGATCCTGGATGGTGATGGGGTTTTTCGCAGGCACCACCTCGCGCACGGTCTTGCCGGCCTCGTCCTTCTTCTCGGCGATGACATTCATCGCCTTCATCTCGGGAATATATTGCCCCACCGGATCGCGCAGGCTGAGCTGCCCGCGCTCCACCAGCATCATCGCCGCCACCGAGACGAACGGCTTGGTCATGGAGAAGGCGCGGAACACCGCATCCTTGGTCATGGGCTTGGTCTTGGCGGCATCGAGGAAGCCATGGGCCTCGAAATGCACGATCTTGCCATCGTGGGCGATCAGCGTGACCGCGCCGGGGAAGGTGCCCTTGTCGATCTCCCGCTGCATGGCCACGGGGATGCGCTTGAGCGCCTCCTGGGAAAAGCTGAGGTCGTCGGCATAAGCCGCCGGAACGTGGAACAGGCTGAGCGCGAGCAAAGCCGGCGCAAGGGGTCGCATGATGCTCCCTGCCATGGGTGGTGTCTCCCGAGCTTGATTTTAATCGTTTCAGGCCGAGGGCGGAATTGGCGTTCCTGAACCCTCGGTCCGGCCGCGGCGGCGCTGGGGGCGTCCTTGGTCCGCGACGGGGCGCAGCATGCCGCTGCGGCAGGGGCGTGTCGATAGGCGTCGGGGATGCTTAGGCGGTTCTTAACCGAGTTTCGGCATTCTCGCGGTAACCCCAATCGTGCGAGACGATACCGATAACCGTGCCCGCTCCTTCCGCTCCCCCGGACCGCCGTTCCCCCTTCATCCGCCTCGCCGATCTCCTGGCCGGGACGGAGCCCGGCCGCGCGCCCCTGAGCGCTGCGGTGGGCGAGCCGCAGCATGCCATGCCGGATTTCGTCGGCCCGGTGCTGTCCGGCGCCCTGCCCGGCTTCGGCCGCTATCCCCGCGCCGAGGGCACGCCCGCGTTCCGCGCCGCCGCCGCCCAATGGCTCGGCCGGCGCTATGATCTCGCCCGCCCGGTGGATGCGGACCGCGAAGTGCTGGTGCTGAACGGCTCGCGCGAGGGCCTCGTCTCCGCCGCCATCGTTGCCCGTCGCCTGACCGGGGATCGCGGCGGCCGGCCGGTGATGCTGCTGCCCAATCCCTTCTATGCCGCCTATGCGGCGGGCGCCGAGGCCGCCGGCTGCGAGGCCATTCCCTTGCCCACCACCCGGGACTCCGGCTGGCTGCCGGACCTCGACGCCCTCGACGACGACCTGATGGCGCGCGCGGTGGCGGTGTTCATCGCCTCGCCCGCCAATCCGCAGGGGGCCATCGCCTCGCGCGCCTATCTGGAGCGGCTGCTGTCCATCACCCGCGCCCACGGCACCTATCTGTTTTCCGACGAATGCTATTCCGAGATTTATCTCGGGGCGGAAAAGCCCACCGGCATCCTGGAAGTGTGCGGCAGCGATTTTTCCGGCGTTGTGGCGTTCAACTCGCTGTCCAAGCGCTCGTCCTTGCCGGGCCTGCGCTGCGGCTTCTGCGCCGGGGATGCGGACTTCCAGAAAGCGTTCCTCGCGTTTCGCTGGGTCGCCGCGCCCCAGGTGCCCGAACCGCTCCAGGCGGTGGGCATCGCCGCCTATGGGGACGAAGCCCATGTGGAGGCCTCGCGCGCGCTTTATGTGCAGAAATTCGACCTCGCCGACCAGATGCTCGGCGGGCGCTTCGGCTATGAGCGGCCCGGCGGCGGCTTCTTCCTGTGGCTCGACGCCTCGGCGGCGGGCGGCGGGGAAGCGGCCACCTTGCGGCTGTGGAAGGAACAGGGCCTGCGCGTCGTGCCCGGCGGCTATCTCGCCCGCCCCGATGCGAACGGCATAAATGCCGGCGATCCCTATCTGCGGGTCGCCTTGGTGCAGGATCTCGCCACGTGCGGGGAGGTGCTCTCGCGCCTGCTCGCCGGGCTAGGGTAAGGGAGCTTCCGCGCATGGCCCCGGCTCGCCGTCGTCCCGCCCCCGCCATGGCCCTGCGCCATGGGCTCGGCATGGATTTCATCCCCGAAAGCGTGCGCGGCGCGGTGCGGCGCCGCTCCAGCCAGATCTGCGGCGCGGCATTGCTGTCAGCGAGCCTGTTCGCGCTCGCCACCATGGTCACCTGGACCGCGAGCGACCCGAGCCTGTCCAATGCCAGCGGCGCGCAGGTGAAGAACCTGCTCGGCCGTCCCGGCGCCATCGTCGCGGATCTGCTGATGCAGGGCCTCGGGCTCGCCAGCCTGTTCCTGCTGCTGCCGCTCGCCTATTGGGGCTGGCGGCTGCTGACCCATCGCCCGCTGCGGGGCGAGCAATTGCGCGCGGGCGCGCTCACGCTCGGCGTGCTCGGCATGAGCGCGCTGCTGAGCGCCCTGCCCACGTTCGGCGCATGGCCGGTGCCGACCGGCCTTGGCGGCGTGATCGGCGATTTGTTCCCGCGCCTGGTCGCGGTGTTCCACGGCGGCTGGTCCGGCGGCCTCGACGCGGTTCTGGTGGGCGGCGTGGGGGCGGTCGGCGGCGTGGCCGGGCTGGCCTTCGCCTGCCGGGGCGGCGCGCCGAAGCGCCAGGACGCCGATGCCGAGGGGGCGGACGACGAGGATGAGGATTTCGAGGACACCGACCGCCGGCTGATCTCGCTGGGCGCGCTCACCCATACCTTTCTTTCCGCCAAGGCCCGCCTGTTCGGCCGCCGCCGTGGTCGCTCGGCGGGCGCCATGCCCGCCGCCGGCAAGCTTTCCGGTGGCAAACTTGCCGACGGCAAGTCGGCGCCGGTGCGCGCGGCCGCCATCGGCGCCTTCGCCCGCGAGATGTTCGCCTCCGAGCGCCGCGCGGTGGACGACCAGGGCCGCGTGGAACCGCGCCTCCATGCCGGTCCCGCCCATGAGGCGCCGGCCCTCGGCGGCGTGCGCCGCGTCGACGAACAGGACGATGATTCCGACATCATGCCCGCCGAGCCCGCACCGCGCGCGGCGAGCGGACGCGCGGCCGCGGCCCGCACGCGCCAAGGCGCGCGCGAGGGGGGACGCGAAGGGCGGGGCCGTCCTCACGCCTATCGCCTGCCGGACCTGCAATTGCTGGGCGCCCCGCCCCCGTCCAAGGGGCCGACCATGAGCGAGGAAGCGCTCGCCGACACCGCCAAGCTGCTGGAAGGCACGCTGGATGATTTCGGCGTGCGCGGCGAAATCGGCCAGGTGCGGCCGGGCCCGGTGGTGACGCTCTATGAGCTGGAGCCGGCGCCGGGCATCAAGTCGTCCCGCGTGATCGGCCTCGCCGACGATATCGCCCGCTCCATGAGCGCGATTTCTGCCCGCGTCGCCGTGGTGCCGGGGCGCAACGCGATCGGCATCGAACTGCCCAATGCCAAGCGCGAGAAGGTGCTTCTGCGCGAATTGCTGGCCACCAAGGATTTCGGCGACAGCGGGCAGAAGCTCGCCATCGCGCTCGGCAAGACCATCGGCGGCGAGCCGGTGATCGTCGATCTCGCCCGCATGCCGCACCTGCTGGTGGCCGGAACCACCGGCTCGGGCAAGTCGGTGGCCATCAACACCATGATCCTCTCGCTGCTGTACCGGCTGAAGCCGGAACAGTGCCGGCTGATCATGGTCGATCCCAAGATGCTGGAACTCTCCGTCTATGACGGCATCCCCCATCTGCTCGCCCCGGTGGTGACCGACCCGAAAAAGGCGGTGGTCGCGCTCAAATGGGCGGTGCGCGAGATGGAGGACCGCTACAAGAAGATGTCCAAGCTCGGCGTGCGCAACATCGACGGCTTCAACGCCCGTGTCTCCGAGGCCGAGAAGAAGGGCGAGAGCCTCGCCCGCACGGTGCAGACCGGCTTCGACCACGAGACCGGCGAAGCCATCTATGAGCGCGAGGAAATGGAGCTGGGGCCGCTGCCCTATATCGTCGTGATCGTCGACGAGATGGCGGACCTGATGCTGACCGCCGGCAAGGAAATCGAGGGTGCCATCCAGCGCCTCGCGCAGATGGCGCGCGCCGCCGGCATCCATCTGGTGATGGCCACCCAGCGCCCCTCGGTGGATGTGATCACGGGCACCATCAAGGCCAATTTCCCGACCCGCATCTCATTCCAGGTGACCAGCAAGATCGACAGCCGCACCATTCTCGGCGAGATGGGCGCCGAACAGCTGCTCGGTCAGGGCGACATGCTCTACATGGCCGGCGGCGGCCGCATCAGCCGCGTGCATGGCCCGTTCGTTTCCGACGACGAGGTCGAGCGCGTGGTGAAGCATCTCAAGGCCCAGGCCGCGCCCGATTATCTCGAAGCCGTGACCGCCGACCTCTCCGAGGACGGGGCAGAGGGCGAGGACGGCGCGGTGTTCGACAAGGGTTCGTTCGGGGAAGAGGGGCAGGACCTCTATTCCCAGGCCGTCGCGGTGGTGCTGCGCGACAAGAAGTGTTCCACTTCCTATATCCAGCGCCGGCTTCAGATCGGCTATAACAGGGCGGCGTCCCTGGTGGAGCGGATGGAGAAGGAAGGCGTGGTCGGCGCCCCCAACCATGCCGGCAAGCGCGAAATCCTCCTCTCCGACGAGGCCGCCGAATAGCCGGGGCCGGTTTTTGGGTTGCCGCCGGGCCACAGGTTCGCCATAGGCAAGATTTATGGGGGAGTGTGACCTTGAAGATTCGTCCGCACGCCCCGTTCGCCCATCGAGACCCCCTGATGCCTCATCGCCGGCCTTCGCCTTTCGCCTTCCTCCTTGCCTTCGGCGTTGCGGCCTTCGCCGGCGCGGGGCTGAGCGGCGGCGCGACCGCGCAAGGCGTGCTTTTGCCGCCCGGCGAAGTGCTGGGACCCGGCGGCACCGCGTCGCAGCCCAGTCCCTCGCAGATTTTCGCGCCCCAGGTGGCGGTGCCCAAGCCGAGCGCGCCCGCCGCGCCCCAGAGCCTTGCGCCGCAATCGGCCGCGCAGGCCTCCGCCGCGCCAGTCAACGTGCCCTTGCCCCAGCAGCGCCCGGCGAGCGCCAATGCCGCCCCCGGCGCGCCGCTTCAGCTCGCCCCCAACCAGAGCGCCGCCCGCGCCAACGGCCCACGCGCGCCGCAGGGGCCGGTCGCCGCGCCCTCCCAGACCAATCTCGACAGCGCCGACCCCGCCACCGCCGACAAGATCAGCGCCTATTGGAATTCGGTGCAGACCCTCACCGGCACGTTCGTGCAGGTGGATCCCGACGGCACGCGCAAGACCGGCGATTTCTACATGCAGAAGCCCGGCCGGGTGCGCTTCGAATATGACGCGCCGGTGCCCATCGAGCTGATCGCCAACGGCCAGTCGGTGGCGGTGCGCGACCGCAAGCTGAACACGCAGGACATCACCCCGCTGTCGCAGACGCCGCTGCGCTTCCTGCTGTCCGAGCGCACGGACCTTGCCCGCGACCCGCATGTGAAGGGCGTCTACCAGGACGACCTCTACATCAGCGTGGTGATGGAAGAGACCATCCCCATGATCGGCACCTATCGCCTGCTGATCCTGTTCGACGCCAAGAACTACAGCCTCAAGCAATGGATCGTCACCGATCCGCAGGGCTATGACACCTCGGTCGCGCTCTACAAGCTCGACTATACCCGCCGGCCCGATCCCAAGCTGTTCGTGATCAATTTCGAACGCATGCTGCAATAGGGCGCCGACGACGCTCCCGCCCGCCGCTCTTGTGCCCTTGCCAGCGCATGCGCCCTTGCCAGCGCGCATGCCGAGGGTCTAGGTCTCGCGCTCCCGCCGAACGAGCGTCGAGTCCTCCGTGTCCCTCACCGTCTGCACCTGGAACATCAATTCCATCCGCATCCGCCTCGACCTCGTGAAGGCCATGGTGGAGCGCTTGAAGCCCGACGTCCTGTGCCTCCAGGAAACCAAGTGCCAGGACGACAAGTTTCCACTCGCGGCAGTGCGCGAGCTGGGCTTTCCCCATATCGCACTCAACGGGCAGAAGGGCTGGCACGGGGTCGCGACGCTCTCGCGTCTGCCGTTCGAGGCCATCGAGCGGCAGGAATTCTGCGCCAAGGGCGATGCCCGCCATATCGCCGTGACGCTCGGCGCCTCGGCCGGGCTGTCCGCGCCGGTGACGGTGCATAATTTCTACGTGCCGGCGGGCGGCGACATTCCCGACCCGGAGCTGAACGAGAAATTCGCCCACAAGCTGGCGTTTCTCGACGAACTCACCGCCTGGGAGCGCCTGCCCCAGCAGGTGAATGCGCAGGATGGCCACGCGGTGCTGGTGGGCGATCTCAACATCGCGCCGCTGGAAACCGACGTGTGGGGCCACAAGCAATTGCTCGGCGTGGTGAGCCACACCCCGGTGGAGGTGGACCGGCTGAATGCGCTCCAGGCCTCAGGCCCCTGGGTGGACGTGATGCGCCGCTTTGTGCCGCCGCAGGAGAAGCTGTTCACCTGGTGGAGCTATCGCTCGCCCGACTGGACGGTGAACGATCGCGGCCGCCGGCTCGACCATGTGTGGACCAGCCCCGGCCTTGCCCCCCACGCCAGCGCCATGACCGTGCTGCGCGAGGCCCGCAGCTGGGAGCGGCCCTCCGACCATGTGCCGGTGGCGGTGACGTTCGAGGTCTGACACTGAGAGCATTTCATTATTTCCCGGAAACAATGAATTGCTCTCAGTCATTGCGTTGTCGCATTTTCTTCACGCGAACCGGTATCCACTTCGCTCGAAAATGCTCCAGACGGATTCACCGATCAGGTTGAAACAACCTGATCGGTTCCGGCCCTCGCCTCAGAACTGCAGCGAGAACTGTGCAGTGAAGGCGTTCTGCGTGGCGTTGCTGGCGAGCTGGCCGGTATAGTTCACCGACAAGGCCGCCACGTTCGAGAGCTGGTAGGACAGCCCTGCCCCCAGCATCAGCGCATCTTCCGCGATCGGCACGCCCGACACCTGGAACGGCGTCGCGCCGCCCTGGAACAGCATGGTGGAGGTTGGGTCCGTGTCGCCGAACGCATGCTGCCAGCCGAGGGTCGCGTTCGGGGTCAGCGTATGCCCCATCACCTGGAGCGTGGTCGCGGCCCGCACGCCGAGCGTGGTGTAGAAGGTATCGAACGACTCGATGCTCCCGCGCAGCCCCGCCGCGCCCCAGGTCTCGGTGAAGGACCCTGCGTTGGTCGCCACATAGGCCGCCGCGACGAACGGCTCGAAGGCATAGGCGCCGACCGCCATGTCATAGCCGAGTTCGCCGAACACCTGGGTGGTTCCCACGGTATAGCCGGCGCTGAGCCCCTGGTACACGCCCGGGAAAGCCACGGTGCGGTCCACGGAAACATCGTGCCACGTGTAGGAGAGCCCGCCTCTCGCAGCCAGGGCACCGAACTGGGCGGCGCCGTAGAGGCCGAGGTCGTAATTGTCCATGGAGCCGGAGGACGACCGCGAATCCACGTCGAACTGCGACTGGCTGAAGCCGCCGAAGATGCCGGCCCGGGCATTGGGCAGAACCGCCACGTCGGCACCGATGAGGAAGCCGCCGATGGAGTTGGAGATGCTCGCCGCATTGCCGTCGGAGAAGGTGTTGCCCCATCCGCCATAGCCCTGGGCCCACAGCGTGGGCGTGAGGCTGGCGGAGAGCTGGGCGGTCGCCGGCCCCGCGGCCTTGGAGGCATAAGACAAAGGCTCGACGCCCGGCGCGAACACCGATTGGCGCAGCCGGCCGGTCACCGCATCGCGCACATAGACCGACTGCTGCTGGATCACGCTCGCCGTCGAAGCATAGATCTCGCCGGACAATGCATTGAGGGCGGTGGGCACGGACGCGGCCGGCAATTGCAGCACCGCGTCGAACACCGTATTGCCCAAGCCGAGCATCTGGGTGGCTTCGGCGGTGGTGATCTGGTTCGGGGTCACGGCGAGGCTGGCGAACCTGACGTCATTGCGCGCCAACGTCAGATAGACATTGTAGGTGTCGTAGCTGAGCAGCGGTGTCAGGAAGGCGTAGTTCGCGGTGACGGCGGCGAACTGGCCGTTCACGCCGCCGTTCGCGGAGAGAATGGTGTAGGTCGCCAGCGGCTTGGTATAGCCGCTGTCGGCCAGCACCTGAACCGTGCCGCCGGTCAGCGTGGCGGTGCCGCTCGCGATGATCAGGTCATGCGCCGCCATGGTGACATCGACCACATAGGTGGTGCCGGCCGCGAATGCGACGTTGCCGTTTACCGCCAGCGTGCCGGGAGAATAGCCGGGGGAGACCGTTCCGCCCGACTGCACCGTGAGGCCGCCAATGGTCCCCGTGCCACCGATCGTACCGCCCGCGCCCACCAGGAACGGTGAGGTGGAGACGGCGCCGGGCGACAGGATGAAGTCGGAACCCTCCACATCGATGGAGCCGTTGAACCCGCTGGCGCCGGTGAAGTTCACCGTGCCGCCGATGATCGTCACCGAGCCGGAGCCGGAGATGCTCCCCGGGAATTCGTAGGTGCCGGACCGGTTGAACACCAGCGCGGCATTGTTGACGATATCGCCGAGGACCGAGCCGACCGTGCCGCCATCGCCGATCTGCAGCGTGCCCTGGTTGATGAACGTGCCGCCGGTATAGATGTTCTCGCCGGTCAGGATCAGCGTGCCGGTGCCGTTCTTGATGAGTGCGCCCGCGCCGGAAATCACATTGGCATAGATGACCTGGTCGGAGCGGTTGAAGGCCAAGGCTGCACCGTTCGCCACCACGACGTCATTGGCGATGGTGCCGGAGGTGCCGCCATTGCCGACCTGTAGCGTGCCGCCATTGACGGCGAACGCGCCCGCAAGGCTGCCGCCGCTGCCCACCAGGCTCCAGGTGCCGCTGCCCGACTTCACGAGCGTGGAGAAGCCCTGGAAGGCGCCGGTCGCGCTGACGCTGGCGAGATCGAGCGTGCCGGAGGCGCTGCCGTTCAATTCCAGCGTGTTACCGGTGCTGGCGTTGATGACATTGCCCACCAGCGTGGCGGTGTCGGCGAGCACCAGGCGATTGCTGCCCGAGCCGAAGCTGATCGCGGTGCCGGACGGGGAGCCGGCGGAGATCCTGCCGCTGGTTGTAACGGTCGAGTTCCCGTTGCCGGTCTGGACCGCGATCGCGCCGGTGGTCGCGAGCGTCCCGCTGTTCACCAGCGCATTGGTCGTGGCGTCGATCAGCACCGCAAGGTCGCTGGCGTTAACCGTGCCGGTATTGGTCACCCGGGCCGTGCCGGCGATGGTGGGAACGGTGGCATCGGTTGTGCCCGTGCCGACGCCGCTATTGACGACGATGCCATAGACGCCGGTGACGGTACCGTCATTGACGACGGTCGCATTGCCCGTGGGGGTCTCGGCCCGGATGCCGGCATCCCGGTTCGAGGTCACGTTGCCGGTCGCGGTATTGGTGATGCTGACATCGCCGGAGGTGTAGGCCGAGGTGCGCAGGCCGTTCATGCCCTGGGGGCTGGTGAGGGCGGAATGCGCGGCGTCGAGCGTCGGGTCGCCGGTGGCCGTGACCGTGCCGCTGTTCACGATGGTCGAGGATCCGATCTCCGACATGGCAAAGACCGCATTGTCATTGCCGGAGGTCACATGGCCGGAGTTGCGGATCAGCGAATCGCCCGCGGCCGACCAGGTGACCAAGCCTTGCTGCAGCGTGGAATTCACCGTGCCGTCATTGATGATCTGGGCCAAGCCGAAATAATCGATGACGCGGATGCTCGCGCCCATCGAACTGACGGTGCCGGTCGCCGTGTTGGTGACCGAGACGGTCTGCTCCGTGCCATCGGTCGGACCACGATAATTGCCGTCCGCATAGATGCCGCGACCATTGACCGAAGTAACCGAACCGCTGTTGACCACGGTCACGGCGCCGAGATTGGTGGTGGCATCGAGCGCGGCCGCGGGGGGATAAACGGTCGCGGTCCAAGAGCTGAGCAGCGTGCCGGCATTGTCGATGGAGATCGAGCCGCCGTAATCATTGCGCACCCAGACCGCGCCGAAGCCGTCATGCGAGGTGATGCTGACGCCGGCACCCACCGTGACGGCGGCATTGACGGTCACGGGGATCACGGTTCCCCCCGAATTCGTCCCGAACTGCATGATAAGGCCGCTATAGGCCGGATTGTTGATCACCGTATTTCCGGTGATGGTCACGGTTTGATCATAGGTCCCGGTGGTCAGCGGGGAAACATAGCCCACGCCGACCGTGGTCAGGTCGGTAACGGTGAGCGAGCCGGTGCCGGGAACCATGCTCACCGACGCGAAGGTCGAGTCGCACTGCACGAGGGTGGTCGTGCCGGTCACGGTGCAATTGCTCGGCGGCAAGGCGAGCGCAGACGTCGGCGCGCTCAGTGAAGCGGCGAGCACGAGGCCGCCCACAATCAGCACCGAGCCCAAGGCGGAGGAGCCGAGCAATCCGCTCCGGACTGTCCGCCGCTCTGTCCGCCCTTCCCCTGCAACGTGCACGTGCGTCCAACGGCGAGGCGTACTCGCCCCGTCTACAATGTTCCCACGCGCCATCCCAGATCCCCCCGCTGCCGCCCATTTTTTATCGTCAGAGCAAGCACTTAACACGCAGCCCCTGCGCCACAGAGTCTGTGCCACAGCTGTCATATGACAGAACTTTGTCAGGCGGAGTCAACAATGATTAATTTCCACAGCGCATCACCCCTCGCCTGCTCCCGGTTTTTGCCTGGCTGGATTTGGAATGTTTCCGCAATCCCCCCCCCGGCGGGGATGAGGAGAGCGCGCAAACCGGCGCTCGGCGAGGCGGTGCGTGGTGACCGGAAGGTGTCGGCGCGGCGCGATGGATCCAGCGATCCTGCCGCCGCTATGCGTGTCGAGGCGCGGCGGCCGGGCTGAGATAGCGAATGCGGCCGGGCTGAGATAGCCAATCAAGAATCAAGGAGATCTGCCAGCGCCTCGCACACTCCGGCGACCGGCGCACCCCCGCCCTGCCGCGGCGCAATGGTTGCGGTCAATCCGAGGCGGATCTATCGGTTCTGTAAGGATTGGCTGGGAGCCGCGCAAAACGGCGCCCCGCGCGGCGCCTGCGGGCTGTAGGCAGGCGCCCGAGCTCGATCCGACCAGGGCTTCGCGGGGCAGGCTCGGCTGGGAATGGCTCGGCTGGGAATGGCCGCTCAGTATTCCGAGAGCACCACGTCGTCGGACCAGTCGCCGGGCACCTCCTTGACGATCGCCTGGCCGCAGATCACGCGGCCCTTCACGGGATCGAAGGTCAGCGTCGGCGCACCGTGCAATTGCCAGCCCTTGTTGAGCGCCGCACTCACGCGCTTGCAGAAGGCGACGTCGTCGGGACCGGTCAGATAACGATAGAGCTTCATGGGGAGCACCCGGTTCAAGGCGTATTGAGCCGCCGGCCCACCTTTTCCGCCACCTCTTCGCGGCGGCGCTGGAACGCGGCGGTGCGGGCCCGCACCTCCTCGATCAGGCGGGGGTCCTCCTCGCCCATGGGCGCGAAAGGCGGCTGGGGATCATATTCGATGGCGAGGCGGATGCGCCGCGCTTCTTCCTCGCCGGCGATCTCCTGGGCGAGCCGCAAGGCGAAATCAAGCCCGGAGGTGACGCCCGCCCCGGTGATGCGGTTGCGGTCGATCACCACCCGCTCCGCCACCGGAATGGCGCCCATCAGCGCCAATTGGTCGAGCGAGAGCCAGTGGCAAGTGGCGCGATAGCCGCGCAGCAGGCCGGCGGCAGCGAGCACCAGCGAGCCGGTGCACACCGAAGTGATGTAGCGCGCGCCCTTGGCCTGGGCATAGAGGAAGTCGAGCACATCCTCGTCTTCCATCAGCTCCAGCTGGCCCGGACCGCCGGGCACGAACAGCACGTCGCCAGGCAGGGCTTTCGAGAATTTCACGCTCGGCACGATGGAGAGGCCGGCGGCGTCCGCCACCGGCTTGGTCTTCTTCCAGGCGATCTGCACCTTCGCGTCCGGGAGGCGGGCGAACACCTCGAACGGCGCGGTGAAATCGAGCTGGGTCATGCCGGGATAGGCCAGCATGGTGATGGTGAGGGCCATGGCGGTCAGGCGCGCCCGGCGATGGCGTCGGCAAGCGCCACCGTGCGCCGCGCCATGTCGGCGTGCATCCGCTCCACCATGCGCCCGTCCAGCGTCACCACGCCCTTGCCGGCATTCTCCGGCAGGTCGAACACGTCGATGATGGCGCGGGCGCGGGCGATTTCCGCTTCCGGCGGGCTGAAGGCGGTGTTGCAGGGCTCGATCTGGGTGGGGTGGATCAGCGTCTTGCCGTCCATGCCCATCTCGACGCCCTGGGCGCATTCGGCGAGAAAACCCTCCTGGTCCTGGAACTGGTTCCACACCCCGTCCAGCACGTCGATGCCATAGGCATGGGCGGCGGCGACCGCCATCATCAGCCAGCCGTACATGGGCGCGCGGCCGGGCACGAGCGCGGCGCGGGTTTCCTTGGCGAGATCATTGGTGCCGAGCACGAACACGTCGAGCCGGGTCAGCGGATCGCGCGCGGCCTCTGCAATTTCCTTGAGGGCGAAGATGGCGAGCGGGGTCTCGATCATCGCCCACACGCGGGTCTCGTCCGGCACGCCGAGCGCTTTCAGGCGCGCGCCCACCACCTGGAGCTGCTCGGGGTCCTGCACCTTGGGCAGCAGGATGGCGTCGGGCGCGGCACCGGCGGCGGCGGTGAGATCGTCGGCGCCCCAGGGCGTATCCAGACCGTTGACGCGGATCACCACCTCGCGATGGCCGAAGCCGCCGGCCTTCACGCTGTCCACCACCCGCGCCCGGGCCTCCACCTTGGCGTCGGGGGCGACCGCGTCCTCCAGATCCAGGATCACCGCATCGGCCGGCAGGGTGCGGGCCTTTTCCAGGGCGCGCGCATTGGAACCGGGCATGTACAGCACGCTGCGGCGCGGACGGATGCTCATCGTGGCTCTCTCCCCCTCAGGAATTGTGCTCTGCAACCTAGCCGGGGATGCGGGCGCATGCCAACGTCAAAGCTGATCCTTCGCCGACCCAGGACGATGATGCAGACCCAGCCTCCGCTTTCCCCGCCGCAGCGCTATGCCGGCTTCGACGGCTGCCCCGGCGGCTGGGTGCGCGCGATCTGGGACGGGCACGGCACTCTGGAATTGGCGCGCATCGGCCGGCTGGAGGAGAGCTTTTCCGGCGATCCGGCGTTCGCCTGCGCCGCGCTCGACATTCCCATCGGCCTGCCGGAGCGGGTCGGGGCCGGCGGGCGCGCGCCGGAGCGCCTCGTGCGGCCGCTGCTGGGGATGCGGCAGTCGAGCGTGTTCTCGGTGCCGTCGCGCGCCGCCGTCACCGCCGGCATCGGCGAAGGCACGGGCGCGGACGCCGGGCAGCAGGAAGGTGCGCTTTATGCCGCCGCCTGCGCCGCCGCGCGTGCGACCTCCGATCCGCCGCGCGCGGTTTCCAAGCAATGCTTCCACATCTTCCCCAAGATCGCCGAAGCCGACCGCCTGCTGCGCGCCCGGCCGGAATTGCGGGCGCGGCTGGTGGAATGCCACCCGGAAGTGAGTTTCCAGGCGATGCAGGGCCATGCGCTCGCCGAGCCGAAGAAGGTGAAGAGCGCGCCTTGTGCGCCCGGCCTCGCGCTGCGCATCGGCCTGCTCGCCGGGGCCGGACTGCCGACCGAGGCGCTGACGGCCTCCACCGCGCGCATGCTGCGGGTGGGGCTCGACGATCTCATCGATGCGAGCGCCTGCGCCTGGACCGCATGGCGGGTGGCCCATGGGACCGCGCTCTGCTTTCCCGATCCGCCGGAGACCGACGCCTTCGGCCTGCGAATCGCGATCCGCGCCTGAACGAAGCTCCTCGCCCCGCGCAGACCAGCCCTGCAAACGGCGATTAAGCTTGCGACCATCGTGGAATACCTAGGTCGCGGACCGCGTGCCAATGGTGTTTTTTGCCTCGTCCTCAGGATCAGCAGGAAGCCTCATTCATGCCGCACGACCGGATCCGCCTCGCCTCGCTGCTCGAAAAGGTGGTCTCTGCCGAGGAAGCCGCATCCCATATCAAGGACGGCATGATGGTGGGCATGAGCGGCTTCACCCGCGCGGGCGAGGCCAAGGCCGTGCCCCTGGCGCTGGCGGAGCGGGCGAAGCGCGAGCCGTTCAAGATCACCCTCGTCACCGGCGCCTCCCTGGGCAACGATCTCGACAAGCAATTGGCGGAAGCCCATGTGCTGTCGCGCCGCATCCCGTTCCAAGCCGACCCGGCGCTGCGCAAGGCGATCAATTCCGGCGAGGTGATGTTCGTCGACCAGCATCTGTCGGAGACGGTGGAGCATCTGCGCACCCACCAGCTTGGCCCCATCGATGTCGCGGTGGTGGAGGCGGTGGCGATCACCGCCCAGGGCGGCATCATCCCCACCACCTCGGTGGGCAATTCGGCCACCTTCGCGATCCTGGCCGAGAAGGTGATCATCGAGATCAACCTCTCCCAGCCGCTGGAGCTGGAGGGGCTGCACGACATTTATATCCCGACCCGCCGGCCGTTCCGCGAACCGATTCCCGTGGTGTCGCCGGAGAGCCGGGTGGGCCTGCCCTTCATCGCCATTCCGCCGGAAAAGATCGTCGCCATCGTGGTGACGAAGAAGCTGGATTCCGCCTCCACCGTCCTCCCGCCGGACCCGGAGACCGCCGCCATCGCCGGCCATCTCATGGACTTCCTGAAGCACGAGGTGGCGCGCGGGCGCCTCACCAATCGTCTCCAGCCGTTGCAGGCGGGCATCGGCACGATTGCGAATGCGGTGATGCACGGCTTCATCGAGAGCCCATTCCACGATCTGACTATGTATTCGGAGGTGCTGCAGGATTCCACCTTCGATCTGTTCGACGCCGGCAAGCTGAACTTCGCCTCGGGCTCCTCCATCACCTTGTCCAAGACGAAATATGACGCGGTGATCCCGCAGATTGCCCGCTACAAGCCGCGCCTGATCCTGCGGCCGCAGGAAATCTCCAACCATCCCGAGATCATCCGCCGGCTCGGCATCATCGCCATCAACACGGCGCTGGAGTTCGACCTCTACGGCAACATCAATTCCACCCATGTGGGCGGCACGATGATGATGAACGGCATCGGCGGCTCGGGGGATTTCGCCCGCAACGCCTATCTCTCGGTGTTCGTGACGAAATCCATCGCCAAGGACGGCGCGATTTCCTCCATCGTGCCGTTCGTGTCCCATGTGGACCATACCGAGCACGATGTGGACCTGGTGGTGACCGACATCGGCCTTGCGGACCTGCGCGAACTGGCGCCGCGCGAGCGGGCGCGCCTGATCATCGCCAATTGCGTGCACCCGCTCTATCGCGACCAGATCGCCGATTATTTCGAGCGCGCGCTGGCCCGCGGCGGCCATACCCCGCATTTGATCGAGGAGGCGCTCTCCTGGCATGTGCGGGCGCGCGAAACCGGCTCCATGCTGCCGGCGCCGGCCCGCAAGATCGCCTGAGGGCCAGCACGCGAAGGGCACCGCGCCCCCCAAACGAAAACGGCCCTCCGAGGAGGGCCGTTCGCACGTGGCTTGCTTTAGAAGCTCAGCCGATCACGCCGCCTTGCGGCGCGAGGTGATCAGCTTGCGGTTGATCAGCACTTCGGCGATCTGCACCGCGTTCAGCGCCGCGCCCTTGCGCAGATTGTCCGAGACGCACCAGAAGGCGATGCCATTGTCCACGGTCGGGTCGTCGCGCAGGCGCGAGATATAGGTCGCGTCCTCGCCCGCCGCCTCGTGGGGGGTGGCATAGCCGCCCGGCTCGCGGGTATCGAGCAGCAGGATGCCCGGCGCATTGCGCAGGATCTTGCGCGCCTCCTCGGCGGAGAGCGGCTTCTCGAATTCCACGTTCACCGATTCGGAATGGGAGATGAACACCGGCACCCGCACGCAGGTGGCGGTGAGCTTGATCTTGGGATCGAGAATCTTCTTGGTCTCGACCACCATCTTCCATTCTTCCTTCGTGTACCCGTCCTCCATGAACGTATCGATCTGGGGGATCAGGTTGAAGGCGATGCGCTTGGGAAAAATCTTCGGCTCGACCGGGTCGGAGACGAAGATCGCCCGGGTCTGGGCGAACAATTCGTCCATGGCGTCCTTGCCGGCGCCGGAGACGGATTGATAGGTCGAGACCACCACGCGCTTGATGGTCGCGGCATCATGAAGCGGCTTCAGCGCCACCACCAATTGCGCGGTCGAGCAATTGGGATTGGCGATGATGTTCTTCTTCTTGAAGCCGACGATGGCGTCCGCGTTCACTTCCGGAACGATCAGCGGCACGTCGGGATCGGTGCGCCATTGCGAGGAATTGTCGATGACGACACAGCCCGCGGCGCCGATCTTCGGCGAGAATTCCTTCGACACGGCTCCGCCCGCCGACATCAGGCAGATGTCGGTGTCGGAGAAGTCGTAGGTGGCGAGATCCTTCACTTTCAGGGTTTTGTCGCCGAACGAGACCTCGGTCCCCATGGACCGGCGCGACGCAAGCGCAACCACCTCGTCCGCGGGGAAGCCCCGCTCGTCGAGGATCGAAAGGATCTCCCGGCCCACATTGCCTGTGGCGCCGGCGACGGCGACCTTGTAACCCATGATCTTCCCTTGAAGTTGCCGGTCTCATATGCCGGAAGGCCGTGATTTAAGCTCTCGCGCGCCTTTGCGCAATGGATGGGGTGCGATGCGGCCGCGCAGGGTGCGGCGCAGGGGTGCGGCGCAGGTGTTGCCGGCGGGTCACGCGATCGCGTCCTCAGTAAAGGAACCGACCTCGACCGTCAGGGTTTCCTTGCTTACAATGCGTTCGTGCCGTAACCGGAATCGTGACGGCTCGTTTGCCGTGCTGGAGGGTCCTATGCGTTTCGCGCCGCTTCTCACCATCGCCGTTGCGTTGACGTTCGCGTCCGTCGGCATGGCCGAGGCCCAGACCGCCTCGAGCACGACCACGACGACCATCAGCAAGCCGACCACGAGCAAGCCCACCACTGCCAAGGTCTCGAAGCCCCGCACCAAGATCGTCGTCACCAAGCGCTCGCCGCTGGATGCCGGCACGGTGGTGAAGCCGGGTTCCAAGTCCTATCTCGATTATGCCCTGCCGGCGGAATATAATTATCCCACCTACGGCGCGGGGCAGGCGAGCATCGTTCCCGGCCGCTATCCCCTGCCGGACCGCTTCTACCTGCCGGGCTATTGATTTTCCTCGCGCCCCACCAGGGGCGCGGCCGCGCAGGATAAGAAGGACCTTTCATGTTCAGCGTCATCCCGGGCTTCCGTCTGTCGCTCGGCATCACGCTCACCTATCTCGGCCTGATTGTCCTGCTACCCATCGCCGCCCTGCTGCTGAAGGCGGGCGACGTGGGATTAGCGCGCTATATCGCGATCATGACCTCGCCGCGCACGCTGGCGTCGTTCCAGGTGACCATCACCACCGCCGCCGCCGCCACCGCCTTCAACGCGGTCTATGGCCTCGCGCTCGCCTGGGTGCTGGTGCGCTATGAATTTCCCGGCAAGCGCTGGCTCGATGCCCTGGTGGACGTGCCGTTCGCCTTGCCGACCGCCGTCGCCGGCCTCGCGCTGACCGCCTTGTTCGCCAAGAACGGCTGGTTCGGCCGGCCGCTGGCGGAATGGGGCATCCAGGTGGCCTATGCCCCCGCCGGCATCGCCTGCGCCATGGCCTTCACCAGCCTGCCGTTCGTGGTGCGCACCGTGCAGCCGGTGCTGGAGGACCTCGCCGCCGACGTGGAGGAGGCCGCGACCACGCTCGGCGCCTCGGACCTGCGGGTGTTCTGGACCGTGATCCTGCCGGCCATCTTCCCCGCCTTCCTGGCCGGCTGCTCGCTGGCGTTTGCGCGCTCGCTGGGCGAGTTCGGCGCCGTGGTGTTCATCGCCGGCAACCAGCCGTTCCGCACCGAGATCGTGGCGCTGCTCGCCTTCATCCGGATCGAGGAATATGACTATCCCGCCGCCGCCGCCATCGCCGCCACCATGCTCGGCCTCGCCTTCCTGCTGCTGGTGAGCGTCAATCTCATCCAGGCGTGGCACCAGCGCCGCGCCATCCGGGAGGATTGAGCCGTGAGCGACCGGGCCTCCCCGCCACGCCGCCGGGTCGGCGACGGCCGCCTCACCCGCACCATCCTGGTGTCGCTGGTGCTGGCGGTCACACTGTTCGTCCTGCTGGCGCCGCTCGCCTCGATCTTCTCGGAAGCCTTCGGGCGCGGCTGGGCCACCTTCGCCGAAAGCCTGGTGCGGCCTGATACGCTGCACGCCATGGGCCTCACCCTGTTCGCGGCGCTGGTGTGCGTGCCGGTCAACGTGGCCTTCGGCATCGCCGCCGCCTGGACCGTGGCGAAGTTTTCCTTCCCCGGCCGCGGTTTCCTGCTGGCGGTGATCGAACTGCCGTTCTCCATCTCGCCCATCGTCGCGGGCGTCGCCTATCTCTTCGTCTATGGCGCGCAGGGGCTGCTGGGGCCGTTTCTCCAGGCGCATGACATCAAGATCATGTTCGCCATTCCCGCCATCATCCTCGCCAGCCTGTTCGTGACGGCGCCCTTCGTCGCGCGCGAGATCGTGCCGCTGATGATGGCCCAGGGCCGCGAGGAGGAAGAGGCGGCGGTGACGCTCGGCGCCTCGGGCTGGCGCATCCTGCGCACCGTGACACTGCCCAATGTGCGCTTCGCGCTGCTCTATGGCGCGACCCTGTGCAATGCGCGGGTGATGGGGGAATTCGGCGCGGTGTCGATCGTGTCCGGCAATATTCGCGGCCAGACCTCAACCCTGCCGTTGCAGATCGAGCTTCTGTATCAGGACAGCCAGGTGGCCGCCGCCTTTGCCGCCGCAACCGTGCTGGCGGGGGTTGCGCTGGTCACGCTGGTGGCGAAGCTGGTGATCGAGCGGCTGGATTCCGAACGCGCCCGGCTGGAAGTGCCGCGCGGCGTTGGCCACTGAGCCGCCAGGGCCGCTCAGTCTCAAGGGCCGCTCAGCCGCAAGGGCCCATGAATCGGAAGTCTTCTTCCGGCGCAGGTTTGCATGCCGGAAGTTGCCGGGCGATTTCCCGGCGACGATCAGGCGTTGCGGATCGGAGCCGGCAGCGCCGGCGCGCCGGAGGCGGAGCGCGGCGGCTCGGGCGGCAGGATCTTGCGGGCGCGCTTGGCTTCCTTGCGGAAGCGGCGCTGGCCGAGCCAGGTCACGGCGCCGCCGATCACCACGCCCGCGATCAGGGTCGCGAAGATCAGCGCGAACAGCGGCAAAGTTACGGCCAGGGTGGTGGAATCGGGGTTGAAAGGGTCCAGCGAGACCGTGACCATCTTGCGATTGGCGACCGCCAGGGCCACCACCACGATGCACACCGGCAGGCCGATGAGAAGGGAAAGAAAGCGTCGCACGAACCGAATCATCCCTCGATATTGAGACGCTCGCGCATCTCCTTGCCGGTCTTGAAATAGGGGACGATCTTTTCGTCCACGTCCACCTGCTTGCCGGTGCGCGGGTTGCGGCCGGTGCGGGCGTCGCGCTTCTTCACCGAGAAGGCGCCGAAGCCGCGCAATTCCACCCGGTCGCCGCGCGCGAGGGCGGAGACGATCTGCTCCAGGATCGCGTTGACGATGTTTTCCACGTCCCGCTGATAAAGATGCGGGTTCGCCTCGGCGATCTTCTGGACCAGCTCGGACTTAATCATGACCGCTCAGCTTCCTTCGTGACCGATCCGTGGTCGCCTGCAACCGGAACGGCTGCCGGCTCGTTCACGCGTCCCAGGTTGCGGGCGCGGCGGATTTGGATGTGGTGTTCTGCCTGTGGCTTCACGACCCGATCTGAGGGTGCCAGAGGGCCAATAACCCGTCAAGCTGAGTGCGTTCCAGAGCCCCCCGGGCGATCCGCGACACAAGCTGCGCCGCCTCTTGCAAACCCACCGCCGAGAGCAGCCAGGATGCACTGCCGCGCAGCCAGCCGAACTCGTCGCCCACCGTCTTGCTGGACCAGGTACGGGTGCGCAGGCTTTCGGGAACCCCCTTCTCGCGGCTCAACCAGGCGCGCGCGGTGCGTTCGTCGCCCAGTTCATCCACCAATTGCAATTCAAGCCCCTGGTGTCCGGTGAACACCCGCCCGTCGGTGACGGCGGCGAGCTTCGCGTCGGAGAGCGCGCGGCGTTCCGCCACCAGGCCCTTGAACCAATCATAGCTGTCCACCACCAGCGCATTGATGGCGGCGCGCGCCTCGGGGCTGGTCGGCTCATAGCCATTGGGCGCGGCTTTCAGGGGCGAGGACTTGATGTCCTCCATCTTCACCCCGACGTTCTTCAGCAGGTCCGTGACATTTGGGAATTGAAAGATCACCCCGATGGAGCCCACCAGGGAATTGCGCCGCGCGACGATATGGTCCGCCCCCATAGCGGCGATATAGGCGCCGGACGCCGCCATGCCTTCCACCACCGCCACCACCGGCTTCTTCTCGGCGAGGCGGCGCAGGGCGTCGAACAATTGCTCGGAGCCGGTGACCGTGCCGCCGGGGCTGTCGATGGAGAGGATCACCGCCGAGGCGCGGGATTTCGCGATCCGGTCGATCAGCTCCACGCGGTCGCGGTCATTGCGGATGATGCCGCCGATGACGAGGCGCGCCACATGGGGCGAGGAGGAAAGATCGCTGCGGCCAACCGCATAATAAGTGGCGCCGCCGATGGCCAGAACCAGGGCCAGCACCGCCAAGGTGCGCCAGAACGTGAGCTTGTGCCGCAACCTGCGACGATCGACGATCTGGTCCACGTCCAGCGACATCACGCTTCTCCTGCCGCCCCCGGCTCCGTCAGTTAAGCGCGCCCGCGCACTTTGGCAACCGGACTTGGAGCTGGCGATCTCCTACGCCCGTTTCGGCGCGCGAATCGCATGCTCGGGCGTATTTCGCAATTTTCGCCGACGCGCCGGCTTAAGCGTGGCACGCGGATGCGATCACAGTTATGTTGCCGCCCGGAGAAGCGCTTACTGGGGCATGAAATAAATGTCTTTCACGCGTCGCAGTTTCCTGAAGGGCCTCGCCGCATGTCCGCTCTGCGCGCAGGCGGCAATGGCCGATTCCTCCGTCCATTGGACTTACGAAGGCCACGGCGGCCCCGGCGAATGGGGGCAGCTGGCGGGCGATTTCAAGACCTGCCAGGTCGGCTCCCAGCAATCGCCGATAGATCTCGATTCCAGCGTGGCGACCGAGCTGCATCCGGTTGTTCCCGCGTGGAAGCCCCAGATGTTCAAGGTCATCAACAATGGCCACACGATCCAGGCGGACGCGCCGGCCGCGGCAAGCAGCCTCACCCTGGGCGATACGCGCTACGAGTTGCGGCAGTTTCATTTCCATGCGCCGAGCGAACATGCGCTGGGTGGCCAGCGTACGGCCATGGAAGCGCACTTCGTTCATGCCGCTCCCACCGGCGGCCTTGCCGTGATCGGCGTCTTCATGACGGCGGGCAAGAAGAACGACGCTTTCGCCACCGTCATGGCCGCGGCGCCCAAGGCCGAGGGGGCCACCATGCTGAAGGATGCGATGGACATCTCCGCCTTCCTGCCAGCTGATCGGAGCCTTTATCGCTATGAAGGCTCGCTCACCACGCCGCCGTGCTCGGAAGTGGTGGATTGGAACGTGTTCGCGAAGTCCATCGAGGTCGCCCAGGCTGACATCGACACCTTCCGCGCCATCTTCCCGATGAATGCGCGTCCGCTCCAGGCCGTGAACCGTCGCTTCATCCTGCGGCTCAACTGACAGCGCAGTTCCGGTTGGTGCTGGCGGGACCGGTTCCTGCTCCTCAATGCCATCGACCCGGCTCGGTCTCGGTATCCGGCCTGTCGCGGCGGAAGACCTGATTGGCGCCTCGCGCGCCGAGGGCAATTCCCCAATAAAAAAGGCCGGCACGAAGCCGGCCTTTCTCTTTTCGTGGAGCGGGTGCCCGAGGGCGACCGATCACTCCTTGGCGTCGTCCGCGCGCTGGCGCAGGGCCGCGCCCAGGATGTCGCCGAGCGACGCGCCGCTGTCCTGCGACCCGTAGGCCGCCACGGCTTCCTTCTCCTCAGCGATTTCCAGCGCCTTGACGGAGACCTGCACCTTGCGCGCCTTGCGGTCGAACAGGGTGACGCGGGCATCCATCTTCTCGCCGACCGAGAAGCGCTCGGGGCGCTGGTCGTTGCGCTCGCGCGCCAGCTCGGAGCGCTTGATGAAGGCGGTGAGGTCGGTGCCGGTCAGCTTCACCTCGATGCCGCCGTCCTTCACGTCCGTGACTTCGCAGGTGACGATGGCGCCCTTCTTGACATCGCCGGCTTCGGCGAACGGATCGCCCGCGAGCTGCTTGATGCCGAGCGAGATGCGCTCCTTCTCGACGTCCACGTCGAGCACGATGGCCTTGACCACGTCGCCCTTGCGGAATTCGTCGATCACCTGCTCGCCGGGACGGTTCCAGTCGAGGTCGGAGAGATGGACCATGCCGTCCACATCGCCGTCGAGGCCGAGGAACAGGCCGAACTCGGTCTTGTTCTTGACTTCGCCTTCGACCACCGCGCCGGGGGCATACTTCTCGCCGAACGCTTCCCACGGATTCTGAAGCGTCTGCTTCAGGCCGAGCGAGATGCGGCGCTTGGCGGGATCCACCTCGAGCACCTGCACTTCGACTTCCTGCGAGGTGGAGACGATCTTGCCGGGGTGGACATTCTTCTTGGTCCACGACATTTCGGAAACGTGGATCAGGCCTTCGATGCCCGGCTCCAGTTCCACGAACGCGCCGTAGTCGGTGATGTTGGTGACGCGACCCTTGAAGCGGGCGTCCACCGGATACTTGGCCTCGATGCCCTCCCACGGATCGCCGAGGAGCTGCTTCATGCCGAGCGAGATGCGGT
Organism: Roseixanthobacter finlandensis; assembly: GCF_043195105.2. NCBI lineage: Bacteria > Pseudomonadati > Pseudomonadota > Alphaproteobacteria > Hyphomicrobiales > Xanthobacteraceae > Roseixanthobacter > Roseixanthobacter finlandensis. Next base: position 4,317,828 of record NZ_CM195536.1, read on the forward strand.
GGGTCTCGTGATTGATCTTGATGATCTTCACCTTCACCGTCTGGCCGATGTTCAGCACTTCGGTGGGGTGGTTCACGCGGCGCCAGGCGATGTCGGTGACGTGCAGCAAGCCGTCGATGCCGCCGAGGTCAACGAACGCGCCGTAATCGGTGATGTTCTTCACCACGCCGTCGATGGCCTGACCCTCTTCGAGGTTCTGGACCAACTCGTGGCGCTGCTCGGCGCGGGTCTCTTCCAGCACGGTGCGGCGGGAGACGACGATATTGCCGCGGCGGCGATCCATCTTGAGGATCTGGAACGGCTGCTGGTTGTGCATCAGCGGGCCGACGTCGCGGATCGGGCGGATGTCGACCTGCGAGCGCGGGAGGAAGGCCACGGCGCCGTCGAGATCGACGGTGAAGCCGCCCTTGACCTGGTTGAAGATCACGCCCGTGACCTTCTCATTGGCGGTGAACGCCTTTTCGAGCTTGACCCAGCTCTCTTCGCGGCGCGCCTTGTCGCGCGAGAGAACGGCTTCGCCCATGGCGTTCTCGACCCGCTCGAGATACACCTCGACCTCATCGCCCACGGCGATGGGGACATCCCGGCCGGGGCCGGCGAATTCACGAAGGGCAACGCGGCCTTCCGTCTTCAGGCCGATATCGATGATCGCCAGATCCTTCTCGATGGCGACCACAATGCCCTTGACGACGGCGCCTTCCTGCAAATCGGCGCGGCCGAAGCTCTCGTCGAGCAACGAGGCAAAATCTTCACGCGTGGTTTCTGCGAACGACATCTAGTCTCCGAACTGTCTCGCGCCGGCGTCTTTGATATGGACGCCCGTATCGTGCGGATGGTCCGGGAGACACCCGAACCGCCACCGGCAAAGCCGATGGGCCGGCGCAAAGGCCGCGCGATACGAAGCAGGTTGAGGTGTGCAAGGTCAGGCACCGAGCGAAAGCCAAGGCGGGCTGCCTCCGACATTTCGAGGGCAGCGTATCCCGCGCCCCCGGCCCGCCCGAACGGCCCTCGCATGAAGGTCACTGTCTCGGACGCGGCTTACCTAGTGCAGAAACGCCCATTTTGCAAGGCTTGCTTGGGCTTTCCGCCTCAATCGCGCCGAAATCGCGCCTGTTGCGCCGCACATTACGCCCATTGCGCGCTTCGTGCCCACTAAGCCTTTTGGCGCCATGCCCGCCCGTGCCCAGGCAACGTGCCCACGGGACGCGTCCACAAGACCCGCTCAATCGGCGACGATCTTCACCTTGTCGCCGTAGCGCAGCTTCGCGTCCTTATCGAGCCCGTTGAGGATCAGGAAGCGTTCCATGGGCCGGTCCGGCACCTGCATGCGGGCCGCCATCTTGTCCACATTATCCCCGAGGCCGACCGACACCACGCGGATGCGCAGCGGCTTCACCGTCTCCGCCTCGTCGCTGGCGACCCGGCGGAAGGTGTCGGCGGCGGCGCGGAACTGCTTGTCCAGCTCCGGCGTGAGGTTCCGCGCGGCGAAGATCAGGCGATAGACGTCCGAGCCGAAGCGGATGGCGAACATGCGGAACGACCATTGCTCGCCGCGCGCCACCGCGGTCGCCGCCATGAAGCCGTTGACGGTGAGCGTCTCCACCGAATTGATCTCCACCCCCTCGATCCAGCCGGAGGAGAGATATTGGCCGAGCGACTGGTCGCCGTTCACCCGCACCGCGTCGAGCCGCAGCGCCTCCGAGCCGGAGGCTGTGGCGCCGAGCACGGCCTGGGAGGTGTTCTCCAGCGAGAAGCCCTCCGGCGCCACGAAGGTGAAGCCGAGCTTGGGATGGAAGAATTTGCGCCCGCGCACGAAGCCTTCCTTCGGGTCGTCGCCATAGACCATGCCGTCGATGGCGCCGAGATAGGCGGCCTTGTCGCGTTCGCCCGGGCTCGCGCCCGATGCGCCGCTGCCGTTGGGGGTGGCATATTGCCGGGCATTGGCAATGGCGATGGAAATGCGTTCGGGCGTCGCGGGATGGGTGGAGAGGAAGTCCATCTCTGGCGCGGTGCCGGAGCCGAGGCCGCCGAGCCCGCCGCCGGCGCTGCGCAGGCTGGCCTGCTTGCCCATGTCGGTGAGGAAGCGCGAGGCGCCGAACGGATCGAAGCCCGCGCGGGCGGAAATGCCCACCCCGATGGCGTCGGCCTCCAGCTCCTGGCCGCGCGAGAAGCTGGCCAGCGACATGCGGCTCTTGGCCATGGCGAGGGCGCCGAGATCGGGATCGTTCACCACATCCGAGATGACACGGCTCACCAGCACCGCCTGCTTGGTCTGATCCTCCCGAATGGAGGCATGGCGCGCGATCACATGCGCCATCTCGTGCGACAGAACCGACGACAGTTCGGACGTGTCGTTGGCGAGCGCCAGCAGGCCGCGCGTCACGTAGAGCGAGCCGTCCGGCAAGGCGAAGGCATTGATGGCGGGGGAATTCAGCACGGTGACGCGATAGCGCAGGTCCGGCCGCTCGGACGCCGCCACCAGGCGCTCCACCACCTGCTGGATCAGCGCCTTCAATTCCGGATCGTCATAGGCGCCGCCATAGCTCGCCACCAGGCGTTCGTGCTCGCGCTTCTGGGCCGGTGTCATCTCCGGCAGTTGGCTGCGCGCGCCGCCCTCGGCGACCGGCGAGCTGAACCGATCCACATCGACGCCTGCGCAAGCGGTCAGCAGCAGGGAGAGGCCACAGGCAAGCAGGATCGCGCGCAGCACGCGCGCGCCGGGGATGACCCCGGTTCCCTCTGGCCTCCGCCCGCCAACCCCTCTCACCGCACCTGCTCCTCGATCTCCAGCGCAGCCGCCGTCCGCAGGGCGAGCATGGGCCCGCCCTCTTGGTTAACCACCCCGCGCAGGTTCACAAAAGTGCCGGGCAAAATGGCGGGAGCGAGGCCGGCACGCGACATTCTGGCAGCGCGGGAGGCCGGAAGCGTCGCCGTCACATCCTCCCGCCAGCGGGGACCGAAATTGAGATACAGCAAGCCCCGCGCGTTGTTGGCGGCCCGCACCCGGCCGGCCACCAGGGTGAACAGCCCCACATGGTCGGCGACGGCGGCGATATTGGCGGCATTGAGGCGCGCGGCGGGCGAGGCCCACAGGCCGGCGCGGGCCGCGCGGGCCTCGTTCTCGGCTGCCCGCAAGTCCCCCGCACACGCCGGCACGGAGGCCGGATCGGCATAAGCGGCACCAGCCACGAGCAGCGCCCGCGCCAGGGGAACCGCGCCTTCCGGCGTGAGGACCAGGGCATCGGCGATGCGGCGGCCGTGACGATCTTGCTCCCCCGGCGCCAGCTGGAGCGTGTGGCCGACGAGTGCGGCACGGGCGGCCGCTTCGGCCAGCGCGGGGATTTCGGCATCAGGATTGAGGCGCGTGGGCAGCACCACACCCTTCGGCACCAGCCGCACGCCGCCGGACAGCAGCAGCGCGCCGTCGCGCACGCCCGTCACCTGCGGCCATGTGGTCTGCCGCCACGTGAGCTGCCCGGCATCATCGGCGGGCGCGGTGAGCGCTGCATCCAGCGCGGGCGGCGTCATGGCCTTGAGCTTCGGGCAGCCGGCGGCGTGGGCGGATGCTGCGCCGAGCACCACCAGGATTGCCGCCAGAACCGCCCGCTGCGATCCGTGTCTCAGAGCTTCCGATCCTCGATCTGGTTTGGAACCGTTCCAATAGACGCCTTAAGTGTACCCTCCCGCGTCGGATGCTCCAAGCGTGGGCACGCCCGCGCGGCTTCACCCTTTCTTACGTTGCGTTTCCCCACGGGCGGCGCGCGCCGCTGGATTTTGGCCGGGGAAGGTGGTTCCCTTCGAGGCTCATCTGGGACTGCGGATTCGCGGCATGCTCCGGCATGTGCAGCCAACGAGGCGGGAAAGCGTGTCGGAACGTGCAAAGCGGATGGCCGAAGGGCTCTTCAAACGGCCCGGCTTCTTGATCCGGCGGCTGCATCAGATCTATGTCGCGATGTATCTCCAGGAATGCGAGCGGTTCGGCACCACGCCGGTTCAATCGAGCGTGATGCAGGTGCTGCTGATTCAGCCCGGCCTCGACCAGGCAACGCTCGCGGCGGAAATCGGGGTGGACCGGACCACCACATCGAACGTGCTGGCCCGGCTGGAAAAACGCGGTCTCATCAAGCGCGAGGCGACCGAGGACGACCGACGCATCCGCCGCGCCTTCCTCACCGAGCAGGGCGAAATCATGGTCGGCGAGATGCAGGCCGCGCTTGAGAAGGCGCACAGCCGCTTGATCGCGCCGCTGCCCACGGAAGAGCGGGCGCAATTCATCCGTCAGCTGACTTTGCTAGTGGAATCCAACAATGACGAGGGACGCGCGCTTCTGCGCACTTTGTAGGCAGGTTTCGCCTAAAAAAACGCATTGACGCGCGCCAAGTTCGTCAGCACACTGATGAAATGATGAGGACGAAGTGGGGCCGACGTGTCATCTTCGAAATCGTCAGCCAGCTGACTATCTGCGACGGCGCGCGACGCGCTCGCTTTTCCGCGTTTTCGATCAGACCGACGCGCCCGCCTCAAGAGGAACGACGCCGCATTCCATCCATGTGCCGCTGACGATGTACCGCTGACTTCGAAGACGTCGCGCGAGACTGGTCCGAACACGCGCCGAAGAGTCGATTTAAGAAAACGAATATTCCGCCACGAAAGGGTTGTTCTGTGCAGAGCTTGGATATTTTGGACAAGCAGGGCCTTCGTGGCTTCCTGAACATGGTGGAAACGCAATTCCCGGAAGAAATCCTGCGGATCAAGGACCGTGTCGATATCGACCTGGAATCCACGGCGGTCGTGTTCGAGCTTGAGCGCGCGGGCCGCAGCCCGGTGGTGGTGTTCGAGGATTTGGGCGGCAAGGGCATGCCCTGCGTCACGAATATTGCCGCGAACCGAAATCTGCTTGCCGCCTGCCTTGGCGTTTCGGCCTCTGAACTACCGATGGCGTTCCGCGAGCGGTGCCAGAATTATCTCCCCTGCGAAATTGTCGATAACGCGCCCTGGAACGAAGTGGTCATCGAGGGCGACGACATCGACCTCACCAAGCTGCCGATTCCGCTGCAATTCTCGGTGGATGCGGCGCCCTATATCACGGCGGGCCAGCTCACGGCGCGGGATCCCAAGACCGGGATCGACACCACCGGCTTCCATCGCCTGATGCTGCGCGGCAAGAACCGGCTCGGCGTTTCCCTGCATTCGCGCCGCCGCATGTATGAATTCCATCGCCGCGCGGAAGAAATGGGGCAGAATCTTCCGGTCGCCATCACGATCGGCATTCACCCGCTGCACTATATGGGCTCGATGACCTATGCCTATCCGCCCCAGGTGCGGAAGTTCGAGATCATTGGCGGCCTGTTCGGCGAACCCTATCGCCTCGCGCGCTGCGGGGTCGCAGATCTCGAGGTGCCGGCCGGCGCGGAAATGATCATTGAAGGCGAGATCCTCGCCAATGTTCACGAGCCGGAGGGGCCGTTCGGCGAGTTCACCGGCTATGCCTCCTATCGCTCGACGCAGAACGTCTTCGTCGCGCATCGTATTCGCATGCGCCGCGACGCCATGTTCCATAGCGTGACGTCCGGCATGGCGAAGGATCACATCCTGATTTCCTGCGTGACGCGGGAAGGCGAGATCCTCAACGCCCTCAAGCGCAATCTGCCGAACGTGCAGGCGGTGCATGTGCCGCATTCCACCTGCGGCGCCTTCCTCGCGATCATTTCCATGAAGAAGACCGCGGAGGGCGAAGCACAGATGGCCATCATGGCCACGCTCGGCACCGAACTCTACACGAAATATGTCATCGTGGTGGATGACGACGTCGATATCTTCGACATGAACGATGTCTTCTGGGCCATTGCTACCCGCGTGCGGGCGGAGAAGGATATTTTCTTCATCCCCGGTGCCAAGGGCGCGATCCTGGATCCGAGTTCCGATCCCGAGAATTTCACCCTGACCAAGATGGGCATCGACGCGACCCGGCCGTCCGGCCGCGATTTTGCAGAGCGGCTCGTGATTTCGGAGGCCGACCGGGCCCGGGCCCGGGCCATCCTCGAAGGTGCCGGGGTGAAGATCCAAGGTTAGGCGTGCGGGCGCGGCGGTCGAAGGTCGAAGTTAGATGAGCTTTATTGAAATCAGGAACGTCGATCTCAGGTACGGGTCTTCGGCCTCCGGAACCCTGGCGGTTTCCGGTGCCAGCCTCGATATCGAACTCGGCGAATTCGTTGCCCTCGTGGGGCCGAGCGGGTGTGGCAAGTCCACCTTGCTCAAGCTGATCGCCGGTCTCGTGAAGCCGAGCGCGGGGCAGGTGCGCGTCTCCGGGCGCGAGGTCACCGAACCGCTCAAGACCGTGGGGATGGCGTTCCAGAACGCCACCTTGCTGCCGTGGCGCACCATCCGCGACAACATCATGCTGCCGCTGGAAATCGTCGAGCCGCACCGGCGCACGCTCCGGCAGGATCGCGAAAAGAACCGCGCCAAGGTGGATGCCCTGCTGGAGAAGGTGGGCCTCACGGGGTTCGCCGACCGCATGCCCTGGCAGCTTTCGGGCGGCATGCAGCAGCGCGCCCAATTGTGCCGCGCGCTGATCCACGAGCCCTCGATCCTGCTGCTCGACGAGCCGTTCGCGGCGCTCGATACCTTCACGCGGGAAGACCTCTGGTCGGTGCTCCAGGATCTGTGGCTGTTCCGCAAATGCACCATCGTGCTGGTGACGCACGAACTGCGCGAGGCGGTCTATCTGGCGCAGACGGTGCACGTGATGTCCTCCCGGCCGGGCCGGCTGATCAAGAACCGCAGCGTGGAGATCGCGCGGCCCCGCACGCTCGAAACCACATTCGAACCGGGGTTCGTGGAGATCGTCCACGGGCTGCGCCAGGCCATCAGCGAGGGGAAAACCCCATGAGCTCCAAGACTCTCGAACGAATCGCCCCATGGGTGACGACCCTCGTCCTGGTGCTGCTCTGGTGGCTGGTGATCGTGGTGTTCGACGTGAAGGCCTATATCCTTCCCACCCCCGGCGAGACCATCAAGGCGCTCTACCAATATCGCTATCCGCTCATGACCAACGGCCTGTCGACCCTGACGACGACGGTGATCGGCTTTGGCATCGCGGTGGTGTTCGGGCTCGCGCTGGGGATCATCGTCGGGTCCTCGCGCCTCGCCTATTGCGCGGTCTATCCGGTGATCGTCGCCTTCAACAGCGTGCCCAAGGCGGCGCTGGTGCCGATCCTCGTGGTGTGGTTCGGGCTCGGGTTCGTGCCGGCGGTGATCACCGCCTTCATGCTGTCGTTCTTTCCGGTGGTGGCGAACGTGGCACTTGCGTTCTCCACCATCGAGCCGGAGTTGACCGAGCTGATGCGCTCGCTCGGCGGATCGCGGCGGGACATGATCGTGAAGATCGGCATTCCCCGGTCGCTGCCGTATTTCTTCGCCTCGCTGAAGATCGCCATCACCTTGTCTTTCGTCGGCTCGGTGATCGCGGAAATCATTGGCGGAAATACCGGGATAGGCAATGTGATGCTGGTGGCGAGCTCCAATTTCAACATGCCGCTGGTGTTCGCGGCGCTGGTTGTGGTGGGCGGCCTCGGCATTGGCATGTATGCCTTGTTCGATATGTGGGAGCGGCGCTTCACCTCCTGGTCAGTGCGCGACGTCGCCTCCACCACACCGGGCGGCGGCTGAAGGTATGCGGATGAACGATCGGTCCCTCAAGGCGTTCGCGCTGGATCTCTATGGCCGCGCGGGTGTCGCGCCCGCGTGCTTGAGATTGCAGGAGAAAACGGCGCTGAATGTGAACCTGCTGCTGTTCGCGGCCTGGTTCGGCGCCAGCCTGCGGCGGGAGCTTTCGCCGGAGACCGCCGCCGCCGCGCAGGAGCGGGTCGAGGCGTGGCATCGCGACATCGTGCTGCCGCTGCGCGCGGTGCGCCGCCGCCTGAAGACCGGGCCCTACCCGGCCCCGAACGGGGCGACGGGGGCCTTGCGCGGCACCGTGCAGAGCATCGAGATCGGGGCGGAACTCATTGAACTTGAAGAGCTTGACGCGTTCGCCCGCGCCCTCGCCACCGGGCCGTCGCCCGCCTTGCCCGAGCCCCTGGCCCGCGCGGCGATGCTGGAGGTGGTCACGCTTGCGACCGGCCGCCCCGCCGATGGACAGGAACGCTCGGATATCGCGCTTATTGTTTCCGCCTGCTTCGCCCCGCAGGAGTTAAGCCCGGCAACGCCCGCCGCCCCGCAAAGCCTTCCGAGCGAGACCCTTTGATGCGCCGCCTGATCATTGCCCTCACCGGCGCGTCCGGCGCGATCTATGGGGTGCGCGCGCTCCAGATTCTGCGCCAGATCGAAGATGTGGAAACCCACCTCATCCTCACCCCCTCGGGCGTGCGCACCCTGATCGCGGAGACCGACATCTCCGTGGACGAGGTCAAGGCGCTCGCAGATTATGTGCACAATCCCAAGGACATCGGCGCGAACCTGTCGTCCGGCTCGTTCGTCACCGACGGCATGCTGGTGGCGCCGTGCTCCATCAAGACCTTGAGCGGCATCGCCAATTGCTTCAACGAGGAACTGGTGGTGCGGGCCGCCGACGTGTGCCTGAAGGAACGGCGGCGGGTGGTGCTGCTGCTGCGCGAAACCCCGCTCCATGCCGGCCATATCGAGCTGATGGCCCAGGCGACGCGCAACGGCGCGATCATCATGCCGCCGGTTCCGGCCTTCTATCACCGCCCGACCTCGGTGGATGACATCGTCACCCAGACCGTCTCGCGCGCCCTCGATCTGTTCGGCATCGCCTCGCCTCTGGCCAAGCGCTGGAACGGCAAGGACGTGGATTAGGGGTGGCGGAAAACCCGGGTCCGCGCCGTCGCCCATCAAAATGTTTCACGTGAAACAATGGGTTAGCGCGGACGAACAGGGGTTTCGTGACGCTTCTCCACGGCTTTTCGGCAGTTGAAGGCGCCTGTTCGCCCGAACGTTCGGGACACGCTTCGGGAAGCCGGCCCCGCCATGCTCCCCCATCGGGCCGGCGCCGGATGGCGCCGCGCCCGCCCGGCTTACACGCTACCCATGGCGGCGGAGAAGGTGCGGGCGGTGGGCGGCAGCAGCACGATGGCGACGTCCACGTCGTCGCCCGCCTTGGCGAATTCCGCCTTCACCGAAGCGGACAGCTCGGCCACCGCATCGCGCGCCTGGGCCACCGTCCAGGCGGGGTCGAAGCCGAGATGCAGTTCCACCATCATCTTGCCGCCGTGGGAGCGGGTGCGGATGTCGCCCAATTCCTCGAAATCGTCGAAATGGGCGGTGAGCGCCTTCAGGATGCGCAGCTGCCCCGCCTCGCCGATCGCCTGGTCGAGCAGCGAGCCGAGCGAATTCGTCAGCATCTCGAAGATATTATAGACCATGAAGGCGATCACGACGAAGGACGCCGCCGGGTCGAGATAGGCCACCCAGGCGATTTCGTCGAACGCCGAGGTGATCACGGTGACGATGAACACCGAGCCGCTGGAGCAGGCGGAGACCAGATGCACCCGCGCCTGGGCCGCCAGCACCGGCGACTTGGTCTCGCGCGCCAGCCGCACCGCCTTGCGATTGAGATAGGCATTGCCCACCACCGCGACGAAGGTGACCGCGAGGCCGAGGCCGGCGCCGCTCACCGGCTCGGGATGCAGCACGCCCATGATGGCGCGCGAGCTGGCGATGATCACCAGCACCACCTGAAGCACCGCGATCATCAGCTCGGCCAGGTTTTCCAGCTTGCCGAGGCCATAGGCATAGCGCCCGGCATTCCCCTTGTGCGCGATCCGCAGCACCAGCCAGCAGGCGGTCAGCGAGGTGAGGTCGAAGGAGGTGGCCAGAAGATCGGTGAGCACCGCCGCCGAATTGGTCATCGTGGCGGCGAGCACATAGAAGGGGAACAGGCAGGCCACGAAAATCATGGCCTGGAACGACAGATTCTGGCTGGTAGATCCCGACACGCAACGCCCCCTTCGCTGGCCTGGGCGCATGAGGACCGGGCAAGCCCGCGCCGTCAAGCGCCAACACCGCGCAGGACGGGACGGGGCCAGAAATCGCCCTGGAAAACCACCGGGACCGTTGCGCGGCAAACCCGCGCTGGGCAACATAGGGCGCTGTTCGCAGGGGGCTCCATGTCCAAGACCAATTCGGGCAATTTCTTCGAGGATTTTTCCATCGGCCAGATCATCCGCCACGCGACGCCGCGGACGGTGAGCGTGGGCGATGTCAGCCTCTACAGCGCCCTCTACGGCTCGCGCTTCGCCGTGCAGTCTGGCGACAGCTTCGCCCAGGGCCTCGGCTATCCCCGCGCGCCGGTGGATGATTTGCTGGTGTTCCACATCGTGTTCGGCAAGACCGTGCCCGACATCTCGCTGAACGCGGTGGCGAACCTCGGCTATGCGGGCGGGCGGTTCCTCGCCCCGGTCTATCCCGGCGACACCCTGCACGCGGTCTCCGAAGTGATCGGGCTGCGGGAGAATTCCAACGGGCAGAGCGGCGTCGTTTATGTGCGCTCCACTGGCTTCAACCAGGACGGCGTCGAGGTGCTGGACTATGTGCGCTGGGTGATGGTGCGCAAGCGCGACCCGCGCGCCCAGGCGCAGGAAACGCTGATTCCCCTGCTGCCCGCGGCGCTTGCCCCCGACGCGCTCGGCGATGCCGTGCCGCCGCTGGACCTGGAAGGCTGGCGCGACGATCTCTCCGGCTCGCCCTATCGCTTCGCCGATTATGAAATCGGCGAGCGCATCGACCATGTGGACGGCTCCACCGTGGAGGAGGCCGAGCATATGATCGCCACCCGCCTCTACCAGAACACGGCGAAGGTGCATTTCAACCAGTTCACCGAGGGCCAGGGCCGCTTCGGCCGCCGCCTGATCTATGGCGGGCACGTCATCTCGATCGCGCGCGCGCTCTCCTTCAACGGGCTGGCCAACGCCTTCCACGTGGCCGCGATCAATGGCGGGCGCCACGTCTCGCCCTTGTTCGCGGGTCTGACCGTGTTCGCCTGGAGCGAGATTCTCGATACGGCGGAGGTCTCGGGCCGCGACGACGTGGGCGCGCTGCGGGTGCGCACCATCGCCACCAAGGATAATCCCTGCACCGAGTTCCCGCTGAAGGACGGAGAGGATTACGACCCGAGCGTGATCCTCGACCTGGATTATTGGGTCCTCATCCCCCGCTGAACGCCTTCCGGATATCGAGCGGACGGCGGCGGAGGCGGGCCGTCCGGTAGATGTGATCCCGTGCGGCGCCATTGCGCCCGTCATACACCCCGCCGCTGCGCCTTGCGCTTTATGGCCCAGGCTCGCGATGTGTTAACTTGGAGTGAGATGTGGTTTTCACCCCCCGCGTCAAAACCTATGAACACAGATCAATGCGAACCGACCTGCCGGGCGTCTTCGCACAGCTTTTCCGGAGCCGATTCGATCTATGAATCGTCTGAATATCAATCTCCATCAGTTTATTACATGAAACATATAGTATTTTTTCAAATTCATAGTACCGGCGAGGATCGCCCTCATGACTGTAAAATATAGCGAATATGTTTCTCTTGGGGTCAATTGCGAAGGGGCATTTCAGATGCGCCGTGTTCTTGGCCGCGATTCCGCAAGCTTCTTCAGCTGGAACGTCACGCCAGTCGCGTCTTTAGAGACTTTAATCAGAGGCAGATTTAACGATATACTTAAACCTGAAAACCTATCGTCTAGTAATGATTTTTCCATGATCTTGGACGCCTCCCACGGCCATAAGTTTCATTCGCCATTTTCAAGGGAAGAGAAATTTAAGGAAGACCCTGATTTCGCGTCAAAACTCGACGAGCACGCGCAAAAATCAAAATATCTGATAGATAAATTCTTACGACCCAGGCAAGACAGTGAAACTACTGCGTATTTTTACAAGAGCATTGGAAATGAAGATCCGATTGAATTTAAATCGACATGTTTCCGGATAGCGGATCTTCTTAAAGAAATACATGGAGAATCCGTATTTTCGCTGATCGTTCTACAACTCGTTGAGCGCAGCGAGGCGCCGTGGGATCATGCGCACATTCATAATCGATACCTCAGGCGTTATGCTCCTTGGCACGACGCGACAGACGGACATGTAAATTCTTGGGACAAAATATTCCGTGAATTTCCACACGCCGAAAATATGCGCCTTGCCGGGTATTAAACAGGCATCCAACGACATATGCGGCCGGTCAGGCCATTTGTAGCGGATCCCACACTATGTCCACGGCCATCTTGCCCGGATCCGGACACCGCTGAATATACAGATCTCTGGTGGCGTCACGTTTCGCCTTTGTTCGCGGAACTGACCGTGTTCGCCCACCCTTCCCCAAGGTGCGCGCCCCACATCGGCCCCGTTTCGCGCCCGGGCAGCTGCGGCGCAACGCCGCCGATCGCGCAATTGTGTCCCCGAACAGCGCCGCCCGGCTCCCTTAAGGGAAATGGTTGCAATGCACCACGCATGCGCGTGCAGCGCAGCTAAAACGATGCGACCGGCCGACATTCCCCCACGAGATGGGTAAGTCACAGAGCTGTCGTCGTTTTTCCCGTGCCCTTAGGGCAATTCCTGACCGTCCGTGCCCCACCGACGCTGCGGCCGCGACGTGCGCGCGGCCGCAAATGCTGCTGTGCGAAAGGTTCGCGAGCCTCCGTGCCGCTGGGGCAGACCCTGGGGCATGCCGCAACGTGCGGACCTTAGGTAAGCTATTGATCTAAATACACATTTCCTAACGGCACGACTTGCAAGACGGCGCATCGTCTGCTGTGCTCCGGCTTCTGCGTATCTGGCATGCCAAATACCGACGCCAAGGGAAGCCGGAATCGGCGGGACGTCGCGTCGGACAGGATCAAGCGATGACCGCGCGCCGCGCGGGTGAATTCCAAACCCCAGAGTGCGGGCGGATGGGTTCCTAAGGCCACCCAGAATGGCCGCCCAAAAGGAAACGAACGAGGATAGCCATGGTTCAAGCCGAACACTCCAAAGTCGCGGTGCAGCGCTGGTTTCAGCTCGCCTGCGGCGTGATCTGCATGGCGATGATCGCCAATCTCCAATACGGGTGGACGCTGTTCGTCGATCCGATCGAGGCCCAGCATCATTGGGGCCGCCCCGCCATCCAGACCGCCTTCACCATCTTCGTGCTGACCGAGACCTGGCTGGTGCCGGTTGAAGCCTGGTTCGTGGATCGCTACGGCCCGCGCCTCGTGGTGGCCTTCGGCGGCATCATGATCGCCGGCGCCTGGGTGATGAATTCCTATGCCGACTCCCTGCTGATGCTCTATTCGGGCGCGGTTATGGCCGGCATCGGCGCCGGCTCGGTGTATGGCACCTGCGTCGGCAATGCGCTGAAATGGTTCCCGCACAATCGCGGACTGGCCGCCGGCATCACCGCCGCCGGCTTCGGCGCGGGCGCGGCCCTCACCGTCACGCCGATCGCCCACATGATCCAGGCCAGCGGCTACCAGGCCGCCTTCTTCTATTTCGGCATCGGCCAGGGCGCCGTGGTGCTGGTGCTGTCGTTCCTGCTGCGCCATCCGCACGGCTCCATGGGTCCCGCGCCGAAGAAGAGCCGGGTGGTCCAGAGCGCGGTGGAATACACCCCGCGCGAGACCCTGGGGCGCCCGATCTTCTGGCTGCTCTACGCCATGTTCGTGATGGTCGCCGCCGGCGGCCTGATGGCGGCGGCGCAGATCGGCCCCATCGCCCACGACTTCAAGGTCGCCGACGTGCCGGTGAGCCTGTTCGGCGTCACCATGGCGGCGCTGACCTTCGCCATCTCGCTCGACCGCATCCTGGATGGCTTCGGGCGTCCATTCTTCGGCTGGGTGTCGGACCGCATCGGCCGTGAGAACACCATGTTCATCGCCTTCACGATCGCTGCCGGCTCGCTGCTGATGCTGGTCTATAACGGCCACAATCCGTATGTGTTCGTGATCTTCTCGGCGCTGTTCTTCGGCGTGTTCGGCGAGATCTACTCGCTGTTCCCCGCCACCTGCGGCGACACGTTCGGCTCCAAGTTCGCGTCCACCAATGCGGGCATGCTCTACACCGCGAAGGGCACCGCAGCGCTCATGGTGCCGGCGGCCAGCATCGTCGCCGCCGCCTACGGCTGGTCCATGGTGTTCGCCATCTCGGTGGGCCTGAACCTCACCGCGGCGTTCCTGGCCATCTTCATCCTGAAGCCCTGGCGCGCGCGCATCTTCGCCCGCACCGCGACCAAGGTGGATTCGGCGCCGAATGCCTTCGCCACCGAGCGCACCGCGCCCTGACGCGAACGGGGACCGGCGCGCCCGGTCCCCTCAAGCGCTCGACCGGCCCAGCCGGTCCCCGATCTGGAAGGCCGGCGTCGCCGGCCTTTTTCATGTCCGCAAATGCTCCATCCCCGTGGCCCTATTGCCCGCCGGCCGGCTTGACGGGCTGGGAGTTCCGCACCGGAGAGGGCATCGGCAGCGGAACGTCACGCGCCCCTCCAGCCGCCGGGGCGGGACGCATCGCCGGGGCGCCGGGCGCCGGGATCGGCCCGCCCGGGAGCGCACCCGCAACCGGCGGCGGGGCCAGGGAGAAGCGCGAGAAGAAGGCCCAGATCTCTTCGCCCGAATCCATGTCCTGGCTGCGCAGGCCGAGGAACGGCTGGGCCAGTTCGCCCGTGGTCTCGACCCGCGCCGGCGGCTGGTGGCCACCACGTTCCACCCGATAAAGCGCCACCTCCGCATTGTCGCGGCAGCCCTCCCAGCGGCGCACGGAAATGCGGGTGCCGTCGTACGGCGCAAGGTCCGGCAGCTCAGTCACCTGCGTGCCACCGCAGCCATTGGCCTTGGCGAATAGCGCCGCGCTATCCGGTGCCGAGAGGGTGGCGCCGAGCGGGGTCCAGAAGCCGTCCCAGGCGATCACCGGATCGGCCGTGCCGTGAATGAACATGATCGGCACCGCGCGCGCCGGCCGGCAGGTCTCGCGGACATTGGCCGGGGCGGTGGCCATGATCACCGCATAGGCGGCGAAGGTCTCGGCATGCTCGCAGGCCATGCGCTCCACCATGAAGCCGCCGTTGGAAATGCCGACGAGATAGATGCGGTTGGGATCGGCGATGCCTTCGGCCACCAGGGATTGCGCCAGCGCCAGCAGAAACGGCACATCCTCGCCGGGGCGCAGCGCCGCCTTCAGGCGCATGGCCGCCGGGCGCGAATCATCCCACACGCGGCCGAAGCCCTGCGGATAGGCCACCACCAGCCCCTCCCGCGCGGCGGTGGGCTCCAGGCCGAAATAGCCCTTGAAGCTCTCGGAGGTCTGCGCCGCCCCGTGCAGCGCGATGATGGCGGGGCGCGGCCCGGGGGCGCCGGCCGGCTGCGACAGCAGATAGGTGCGCGTCTCATCGCCCACCTGGATGCTGCGCGCGCGCACGGCATTCTGCGCCAAGGCGGGCAGGCCACACATCACCAGAAACACCAAGCCCCAGACCCCGCCTGAGACCCCGCCCAAGACCCGGCCCAAGACCCGGACCAAGACCCGGGCAAGACTCAAAAGCCGCCACAGCGCCACGCAACCACACCGCATTCGTTCGTTCCCTGCCGCCCGCGCGCCCGGCCTCGCCTCGCGCGCGACGCAGCTTCACCATGCCGTGCCCCGCCCCCTTAGACACCGAAGGACGCCGCGGCTCCAGGCGTCGCTGTGATTTTTCAGTCCCGCAGCGCCCCGCGATGCGACATCGGGGTATTATGGAACCCTTCCCAAGTGTGGCTGAAAAGTCACGGAAACATGGCGCCGCCGACCACGGACACGGATTTTTGATCTGCCTCAAATCCGCGGGCCGCCTTGAGGGTCAACCCTCTGCCCACGGATTCTCAATAGGGGCTTTCACGATGGGTATGGGGAATTGGGGCCGCGCGGCCCTCGCAGGTCTGGCGGCTCTGGCCGTCAACACGGGCGCCAATGCGGCGGACCTTTATACACCGGTGAAGGCACCGGTTGCTCCGGTGGTCGAACAGAGCCCCTGGATGATCCGCCTGCGGGCGCTGGCCGTACTGCCGAACGACAGCGGCCATGTGAACAATGTCCCCTTCTCCGATTTGTCCTATTCGGACTCGGTCGTACCGGAACTGGACATCAGCTATTTCTTCACGAAGAACATCGCGGCTGAACTGATCCTCGGCGTGACCCCGCACAATATCTATGGCCAGGGCTCGCTGAACGGCACCAATGTCGGTCGCGTGTGGCTGCTGCCGCCGACCCTGATGCTGCAATATCATTTCACCGACTTCGGCGCGTTCAAGCCCTATGTGGGCGCAGGCATCAACTACACCATGTTCTTCAACCAGGACGCCAAGGATGTGGCGACGCTGGACGTGAAGAACACCCTCGGCTGGGCGGTCCAGGTCGGCTTCGACTATATGATCGACAGGCATTGGGGCATCAACTTCGATGTGAAGAAGCTGTTCCTGGAACCTGACTTCACCATCACCACCGCTCCCGGCGCCCTGCCGCTCACCGGCACCGCCAATCTCAATCCCTGGCTGATCGGCGCGGGCGTAACCTACCGCTTCTGACGGCCGCGCCGCCGGCCGCGTCCGTCGGCCGGGGCGTACAGCCAGGAACCTGAGCGCGGGATTCGTCCCGCGCTTTTTTTATGCCCGGCTCCTTTTATGCCCGGCTCCTTTTATGCCCACTCCGCGCGCCGGGCGATGCGCGCCGGGCGCCGGCCTAGGCCCGCTCAATTTTTTTTGCGCCGCACCGCGCCTTCTTTTGCTCCCACGCTCTGGCGTTCGCGGGGCGATCCGGACTAGCATCGCGCTCTGTCTGCTGCGCCTCATTCTCGCGAATGGGACGTGCGCGGATCGGTGTGCCCGGGCGCGCGAACGGCCCGACACCATCATCGCCGCGAGGAATTATTTGCGCTGCGTCATTTTCGGCAAAGGCGCGCATACTCTCCTTTGGAATCGTTGCGAACTGCCAACGATTGAGATACCTGATCGTTCGATTTTCGGAGGAGGCCCATGGCCGACAGCCCGCTGCGTATCGAGCGCCCGCTCTCTCCCCATCTACAGATCTACCGACCGCTCTTCACGATGGTGATGTCCATCGTGCACCGCATCACCGGTTGCGCGCTGTATTTTGGCACCGTCCTGCTGGTCTGGTGGCTTCTGGCCGCTGCCGGCTCCCCCGACGCCTACGGCACCTTCGCCGCCGTGGCCGGCTCCTGGATCGGGCGGCTCGTGCTGCTCGGCTTCACCTGGGCGCTGATTCACCACGCGCTCGGCGGCGTGCGCCACTTCATGTGGGATTTCATCATCGGCTTCGGCCCGAAGGAGCGCGTGCTGCTCGCCAAGGCGACGCTCGCGGGCTCCATCGTCCTCACCCTGGTGGTGTGGGCGATCGGACTTGCGGTCAAGGGCTGAGGAGACAGCATCATGCACAGTCCCAAGGCGCATTCCCCCATGCGCACGCCGCTCGGCCGCGTGCGCGGGCTCGGCTCCGCCCGTTCGGGCACGGACCATTTCTTCCTCCAGCGGGTGACCGGCCTCGCCAACCTGCTGCTGGCGATCGCCTTCATCTGCATCGTGATCTCGCTCGCGGGCGAGAGCTACGCCACCGTGCGCGCCGCGCTCGGCAGCCCGGTGATCGCGGTCATCATCCTGCTGACCCTGCTCTCGGTGACCACCCACATGCGCATCGGCATGCAGGTGGTGATCGAGGATTATGTCCATAACGAAGGCGCGAAGGTGCTCTGCATCATCGCCAACACCTTCTTCACGGTTGCGGTCGGCCTCGCCGGTGCGTTCGCCGTGCTCAAGATCAGCCTGGGAGGCTGACATGGCCGAAACCAACGGAACCAACGGCTCAGCCGCCCCCGGCATCAACGGCGCGGCCTATCCCATCACAGACCACACCTATGACGTGATCGTCGTGGGCGCCGGCGGCGCCGGCCTGCGGGCGGTCGTCGGCTGCTCCGAGGCCGGGCTGCGCACCGCCTGCATCACCAAGGTGTTCCCCACCCGCTCCCACACCGTGGCGGCCCAGGGCGGCGTCGCCGCCTCGCTCTCCAACATGGGAGAGGACCGCTGGGAATGGCACATGTACGACACCGTCAAGGGGTCGGACTGGCTGGGCGACCAGGACGCCATCGAATATCTGGTGCGCAACGCGCCGGCCGCCGTCTATGAGCTGGAGCATTGGGGCGTGCCCTTCTCCCGCACCGAGGACGGCAAGATCTACCAGCGCCCGTTCGGCGGCATGACCACGCATTTCGGCAAGGGCACCGCCCAGCGCACCTGCGCCGCCGCCGACCGCACCGGCCACGCCATGTTGCACACGCTCTATGGCGCGGCGCTGAAGCACAAGGCGGAATTCTTCATCGAATTCTTCGCCATCGACCTGATCATGGACGAGGACGGCCGCTGCTGCGGCGTGGTCGCCCTGAAGCTCGATGACGGCACCATCCACCGCTTCCGCGCCCAGACCACGGTGCTCGCCACCGGCGGCTATGGCCGCGCCTATTTCTCCGCCACCTCCGCCCACACCTGCACCGGCGACGGCAACGCCATGGTGCTGCGCGCCGGCCTGCCCTTGCAGGACATGGAATTCGTGCAGTTCCACCCGACCGGCATCTATGGCTCGGGCTGCCTGATCACCGAGGGCGCGCGCGGCGAAGGCGGCTATCTCACCAATTCCGAGGGCGAGCGCTTCATGGAGCGCTATGCCCCCTCCGCGAAGGACCTTGCCTCGCGCGACGTGGTGTCCCGCTCCATCACCATGGAGATCCGCGAGGGACGCGGCGTCGGCAAGAACAAGGACCACGCCTTCCTGCATCTCGACCATCTCGACCCGGCGATCCTGCACGAGCGCCTGCCCGGCATTTCGGAAAGCGCCAAGATCTTCGCCGGCGTGGACCTGACGCGCGAGCCGATCCCGATCATCCCGACCGTGCATTACAACATGGGCGGCATTCCCACGAACTATCATGGCGAAGTGCTGAACAAGGCCAATGGCGACCCCGATACCGTGGTGCCCGGCCTGATGGCCATCGGCGAAGCGGCCTGCGTCTCCGTGCACGGCGCCAACCGCCTCGGCTCGAACTCGCTGATCGACTTGGTGGTGTTCGGCCGCGCCGCCGCCCTGCGCGCGGCGGAGACCGTGCGTCCCGGCGAGAAGCAGCGCGAGCTGCCGGCGGACAGCGCCGACCTCGCGCTCTCCCGCCTCGATCATTTCCGCAACGCCAAGGGCTCAACCGCCACCGCCGAGCTGCGCGGCCGCATGCAGCGGGTGATGCAGAACAATTGCGCGGTGTTCCGCACTGGCGAGATTCTCGCCGAAGGCAGCAAGCTGATCCACGACGTGTTCAACGCGACGTCGGACATTGGCGTGACCGACCGGTCGCTGGTGTGGAATTCGGACCTGGTGGAAACCCTGGAATACGACAACCTGATCTCCCAGGCGGTCGTCACCATGGAAAGCGCCGCCAACCGCCAGGAAAGCCGCGGCGCCCATGCGCGCGAGGATTTCCCGGACCGCGACGACCACAATTGGATGAAGCACACCCTCGCCTATCTCGACACGGCGAGCGGGCAGGTGCGGCTGGACGACCGTCCAGTCCACACCTACACGCTGTCGAACGACATCCAGTATATCGAACCGAAGAAGCGGGTTTACTGAGGGGCGTCCGCGCCCCTCATCGCGAGGTTCCGGACGGGCGGCGCAGCCGCTCTCGTGAAGCAGGATGACCCATGGTTGAGCTCAGCCTTCCCAAGAATTCGCAGATCACCAAGGGCAAGGTGTGGCCGAAGCCCGCCAGCGCGAAGAAGGTCACGGAATTCCACATCTATCGCTGGAACCCGGACGACGGACGCAACCCGCGCCTCGACACGTTTTATGTCGATCGCGAGGATTGCGGCCCCATGGTCCTCGACGGCCTGATCTACATCAAGAACAAGATCGACCCGACGCTGACCTTCCGCCGCTCCTGCCGCGAGGGCGTGTGCGGCTCCTGCGCCATGAATATCGGCGGCACCAATACCCTCGCCTGCACCAAGGGCATGGACGAGGTGCTGGTGAAGGGCGTGGTGAAGGTCTATCCGCTGCCGCACATGGAAGTGGTGAAGGATCTCGTTCCCGATCTCACCCGCTTCTACGCGCAGCATGCCTCCATCGAACCCTGGCTGCAGACCGACACCGCCGCGCCGGAGAAGGAATGGCGCCAGTCCAAGGACGATCGCGAGCGGCTGGACGGGCTCTATGAGTGCATCCTGTGCGCCTGCTGCTCCACCTCCTGCCCGAGCTATTGGTGGAACGGCGACCGCTATCTCGGCCCGGCGGCCCTGCTCCAGGCCCATCGCTGGCTCTCCGACAGCCGCGACGAGCGCACCGGCTCGCGCCTGGACAATCTGGAAGATCCCTTCCGCCTCTATCGCTGCCACACCATCATGAACTGCGCCCAGGCCTGCCCCAAGGGGCTGAACCCGGCCAAGGCGATCGCCGAAATCAAGAAGATGATGGTGGAACGCCAGATCTGATCCTGAACCTGATCCTGGCGCGGTTTCGAGGGGTGCGCACGGCGCTTCCGCATCGCAAATCGCGCCGGAATACGGGCTGGCAGGATACGCTGGCAGGATACGAACGGGGCTGAAGAGGCTCCGACATCCGGGCAGCGCCGCTGTCCGGCCATTGGCTCAATAAAAAACGCGCGGTGCGAGCCGCGCGTTTTTTATTGTCTCGCTGGAGCCCGAAGGGGCGGATCGCCCCGCCCCTCGCACCTTCTTAAGCGCCAAAACCCGCGCCAATTGACCCGCGCAGGGCGGCTCACACGCGGCGGCCGAAACCCGCGCCTGCGGGCCAGCGGCTCAATCCTTCTTGGGCGCCTTCGCGACCGGAGCACGCTTGGAAGCGGCAGTTTTGGAAGCGGCGGCCTTGGGGGCTGCGGCCTTGGGAGTGGCGGCCTTGGGAGTGGCAGCCTTCTTGGCGACACCGGGCTTCACGGGCGCGGGCGCAGCGGGAGCCGGCGCGGCGGCGGGGGCCGCTTCCACCGCCACGGCGGGGGCAGCGGGGGGCACCGTCGCAGCCTTGGAGGCGGGTTTGGACTTAGGCGCGGCCGCCTTGGGGGCGACGGCCTTGGGGGCGGCGGCCCTTGTCGCAACCACCTTGGGGGCGACCTTGGCCGCCGGGGCTTTCGCCGCCGGCATCTTGGCGCCATTGACCTTCGCCGGAGCCGACTTCGCCGGGGCGGCGGCAGCCGCCTTCGGCGCCTCCGATTGCGACGTGGCGGTCTGAGGAGCGGTGGCCTTGCGAGCGGCGGTCTTGGGCACAGTAGTCTTGGGCGCGGCGGACTCGGGAGCAGTGGCTTCGGGAGCCACTGCTTTGGCCTTGGCAGCCTTGGCGTTGGACGCCTTGGGTGTGACGACCATCACCGGCGCGGGAGCGGTCGGCGCCTCCAGCACAGGCGCGGACGCAGCGACGGGCTTCGCCGCCTTTGCCTTCGCTGCCGGAGCCTTGGGCGCGGAAGCCTTGGCCGCGGAAGCCTTGGGCGCGGAAGCCTTGGCCGAAATCGCCTTCACCGGACTCGCCTTGGCGGCGACCGGCTTGGCCGCGACGGGCGTCTGCGGAGTTGCGGGCGCAGCGGCGGCGGGCTTGGGGTCAACCGTCTTGGCGGGCGCCGCCTTGGTCTTGGCCGCCTTGGCCTTGGAGGCCGGTACGGGTGTCTTCGGCGCCGAGGCCTTGGCGACCGGAGCCTTCGCAACCGCCGTCTTGGCAACCGCCGTCTTGGCAGCCGCCGTCTTGGCAGCCGCGACCTTGGCTGGCGTGGTCTTCATGGATGCAATCTTGGCGGGTGCGGCGGTCGGCGCCGCTTCCGCAGCAGTCCCCGCCGGCGATGCCGCCTTGGTCGCGACAGGCTTCGCCTTTGCCGGTGATACCTTGGCCGGCGACACCTTCTCAGCCACAGCCGCAGGCGTGGCGGTGGAAGTTGCCGCACCGGGCTTGCCAGCGCTGGCCTTGGAAGGAGCGGATTTGGAAGGCGCGGGTTTCGCGGCCGGGGCTTTGGCGGCAACGGCGGGTTTCGCCGCCTTCTTGTCGGGGGTTTGCGTCAGCACGGATGCAGCCAGCGCCTTGACCTCCTCGGAAGTCACGCTTGCAGGATCGCGCAGGGCCCTGGCAGCGATCTTGCTCACCTCGGCGCTCGTCACTTCGCTCTTCGCCATTTCAGCCTCCGAATCAGCCGGCAGGCCCGGACACTCACAGAATCGTGTTCCCTCCGGCCTTAAGCGATGCATCGCTGGTGTTTCCTTCGATTTGGTTAACGCGGCCGCGCGCGCCGGTGAAAACCCGCAATCCCCAGGCTTTGCGCTCGCGCGTCGGCGCCGTCACCGGCCTGTCGGAGAACCTATCTAAGGTTGTGGGGATTGCGATTCGGGGCTGGGAGGGGTCCGGACGCATTGCACGGAGACTAAGAATGGCCCTGGCGCCGAAACCTTCGATCCTGTTCGTCTGCCACGACAATGCCGGCCTCAGCCTGCTCGCCGAGGCCATTTCGAACCACACCCAGCCGCATTTGCGGGCCTTCAGCGCCGGCCTGTCGCCGCACGCCAGCGTGGACATGGCGGCGGTGGAATGCCTGCATGCGGAAGGCGTGCCGGCCGACGGCCTGTCCTGCAAGCCGCTGGAGGTCTTCACCTTGCCCGGCGCGCCGCATATCGACGCGGTGATCTCGCTTGTTCCCGGCGCCCACGCCAGCGTCGCGCGCAGCGCGTTGCGGCCGCAGCACCGGCTTCACCATCGCTGGCAGATGGAAGATGTCTCGCGGCTCGGCGACATGCACGAACGCCGGCTTGCCTATCGCCGGCTCCTGCCGGACCTGCGGGCGGCCATCGGCGCGCTCGGCGCCGCGCAACTCGCGGCGGCCGCCTGAAATCCAGGCGACCGCGCACGGGGCATCAAACGGGCCTCAGGCGGCGATCTGGCCGCCCAATTCGTCCTCGATATGAATGCGGATGATCTCGTCGAACGAGGATTCCGCCTTGAACCCAAGGGACACGGCCCGCGCGGGATCGAAATTGCGCGGCCAGCCGGCGACGATCTGCTCGATCACCGGATCGGGCGCGCGGCGGATGAGCGATGCCGCCCGATCCCCCGCCACCCGGCGCAGCGCGGCGATCTGCTCGCCCACCGTCACCGACAGGCCCGGCATGGTCAGGCTGCGGCGCGCGCCCAGCGGCGCGGTATCGAGCGTCGCGGCATGCAGCAGGAAGCCCACGGCGGAGCGCGGCGAGGCGTGCCAGTGGCGCACCTCCTCCGACACGGGGAGAACCGCTTCCTGCCCGGACAGCGGCTCGCGGATGATGCCGGAGAAGAAGCCGGAGGCCGCCTTGTTCGGCTTGCCCGGCCGCACGCAGATGGTGGGCAGGCGGATGCCGACGCCATCAAAGAAGCCGCGCCGCGAATAATCCGCCAGCAGCAACTCGCCCATGGCCTTCTGCGTGCCGTAGGAGGTGAGCGGGGTGAGGAAGAAATCGTCGGCGATGGCTTCCGGGAACGGCGCGCCGAACACCGCGATGGACGAGGTGAAGACCAGGCGCGGCGTATAGCCCTCGATCATCCGCACCGCGTCGAACAAGGCCCGGCTGCCGTCGAAATTGATGCGATAGCCCTTCTCGAAATCCGCTTCCGCCTCGCCCGAGACGATGGCGGCGAGATGGAAAATCACGTCCGGCCGCGCGGCGACCAGCGCCGCCGCCTCGCCGGGGACGGCGAGATCGCCCACCCGCCCCTCGATGGGGAAGGGTGCGGGAATCGGGGTGGGGGCGACCACGTCCTGGGCGGTCACATGGCTGATGGGCTTGCCGCCGAGCGTGCCGTCGCGGGCGAGGCGCTCGATGAGCTTGCGGCCGACCATGCCGGCGCCGCCGATAACCAGAATGCGCATGATGAAACTCCTGAAGCTGCGCCCGTCATGCGGGACCTACGACCGGCTTAAAGCGCCCAGCCGCCGTCGATAATGTGGATCTGCCCGGTGGTGAAGGCGCTTTCGTCGCTGGCGAGATAAAGCGCCAGCGCGCCGATCTCCTCCGCCGTGCCGAGCCGGCCCATGGGCTGGCGGCCGACGAAATCCGCCCGCACGTCGTCGAGGCTGCGGCCGGTGGCGGCGGAGACGGCGGCGATGCGCTCGTTCAGCGAGGGCGACTGGATGGTGCCGGGGCAGATGGCGTTGGCGCGAATGCCCCGGGTGATGAAGTCCGCCGCGATGGATTTGGTCAGCCCGATCACCGCCGCCTTGGTGGCGCCATAGGCATAGCGGTTCGGCACGCCGCGAATGGAGGAGGCGGCGGAAGAAATGTTGATCACCGAGCCGCCGCCATTGGCCAGCATGCCGGGCAGGAACGCCTTCAGCGTGCGATGCATCGACTTCACATTGAGGTCGAAGGAGAAGTCCCAGTCCGTCTCGCTGGTCTCCAGGATCGAGCCCTGGTGCACATAGCCGGCGCAATTGGCGAGCACGTCGATGGGGCCGACCTCCGCCGCGAGCGCGTCCACGGCGGGCGTGCTCAGCACGTTCAGCGCGCGATGCTCGCCCGGGAAGTCGGCGACCTTCGCGGCATCGAGGTCGGTGGCGATCACGCGCGCGCCCTCGGCCAGGAAAGCCTCGGCGATCGCCCGCCCAATGCCCTGCCCCGCCGCCGTCACGAGGCAGGTCTTGCCGCCCAAACGTCCACCCATGGCATTTCCTCTTGGCTTGATTCGCGTCTTGATTCTTGGCGTAAGTCCCGGCCGATCTCGCGGCATCCATCTCGCGCCGGGCGGGCGCGGGAGCGTTACAGCGCGGCGCGGATGTCCTCCAGCCTGCGTTTCTGTTGCCCGTCGGGGCCGAAATTTTCCGGCGCCAGCCACGCCTCGAAGGCCGCCTTCGCGCGTGGCCAATCCTGATCGAGCATGGCGAACCAGGCGGTGTCGCGGCTGCGGCCCTTGACGATCATATGCTGGCGGAAGATGCCCTCGTACGTGAAGCCGAAGCGCAGCGCCGCCCGGCGCGAGGGCGCGTTCAGCGCGTCGCATTTCCATTCGTAGCGGCGATAGCCGAGGTCCTCGAACACGTGGCGCGCCATGAGATACATGGCCTCGCTCGCCTTGGGCGAGCGCTGGAGCGCGCGCGTGAACAGCACGTTGCCCACCTCGATCACCCGGTGCGCCGGCTCGATGCGCATATAAGAGGCATGGCCGAGGACCGCGCCGCTCGCGGCATCGAGAATGGCGAACAGCAGGGGATCGTCGCGCCGCGCCGAGACCTCATAGGCGGCGCGGAACGCCTGCGGGTCGGGCTGGACCTCCGATATCAGATAGGTCCACAGCGCCGCGTCGCCGGCACCGTGGGATGCGGCGTAAAGCGCGTCCGCATGGGCCGCTGGATCGAACGGCACCACATGGACCAGGCGGCCGCGCAGCGGCACCCGCGCCGGGCGGGCCGCCGGGCCGCCTTCCATGATCGCGCCGAGGGGCTGGCCCCCGGCGATACCGGTCTCTGTCATAGCGGACGCCTAGTGAGGTGGGACGGCTAGTGATTATCGCGCGGAACGCCCATGGTCTGGGCGACCCGTTGATATTTCACCGCCGGCTTCAACACCATGCCCTCGTCGAACTGGGCCACCATGCTGCGCTGGATTTCCTGCCAGGGGGTCTGGCTGGCGGGGATCGGGAAGCCGCCCTTGGCCTCCAGCTCCGCCCGGCGCTGGGCCAGCTCCGCGTCGGGCAGCAGGATATCCGCCGTGCCCTTGTTCAGGTCGATGCGCACCCGGTCGCCGGTGCGCAGGATCGACAGCCCGCCGCCCGCCGCCGCTTCCGGGCTGGCATTGAGGATGGAGGGCGAACCCGAGGTCCCCGACTGGCGCCCGTCGCCGATGCAGGGCAAGGCCGAAATGCCCTTCTTGATGAGCGCGGCCGGCGGCTGCATGTTCACCACTTCCGCGCCGCCGGGATAGCCCAGGGGCCCGGTGCCGCGGATGAACAGCAAGGTGTGCTCATCGATGCCGAGGGTGGGATCGTCGATGCGGTGGTGGTAGTCCTCCGGCCCCTCGAACACCATGGCCGGCCCCTCGAACGCATCGGGGTCGTCATTGTTGGAGAGGAAGCGGGCGCGGAACTCGTCCGAGATCACGCTGGTCTTCATGATTGCATTGTCGAACAGATTGCCGCGCAGCACGATGAAGCCGGCATCTTCCTTCAGCGGCGCGTCATAGGCATAGATCACGCTGCGATCCCAGGAGAATTTGCCCGCGCAATTCTCGCCCATGGTGCGCCCGTTCACGGTGAGCGCGCCTTCGTGGATCTTGCCCTTGGCGATCAGCTCCGCCACCACGGCGGGAATGCCGCCCGCGCGGTGGAATTCCTCGCCCAGAAACTCGCCGGCCGGCTGCATGTTCACCAGCAGCGGGATCTTGTGGCCGACGCTCTGCCAATCGTCCACGTCCAGCTTCACGCCCACATGGCGCGCGATGGCGTTGAGGTGGATCGGCGCGTTGGTGGAGCCGCCGATGGCGGAATTCACGCGAATGGCGTTCTCGAACGCCTCGCGGGTGAGGATGGCGGAGGGGCGCAGATCCTCCCACACCATGTCCACGATGCGCTTGCCGGTCTCATAGGCGATCTGCCCACGCTCGCGATAAGGCGCGGGAATGGCGGCGCAGCCGGGCAGCGACATGCCGAGCGCCTCGGCAAGGCCGTTCATGGTGGAGGCGGTGCCCATGGTGTTGCAATGGCCGACCGACGGCGCCGAGGAGGCGACGATGTCCATGAAGGTGTCGTAGTCGATTTCACCCGTCGCATGCTGCGCGCGGGCCTTCCACACCACGGTGCCGGAGCCGGTGCGCTCGCCATTCCACCAGCCGTTGAGCATCGGCCCGCCGGACAGGACGATGGCGGGGATGTCCACGGTCGCCGCCGCCATGATGCAGGCGGGCGTGGTCTTGTCGCAGCCGGTGGTGAGCACCACGCCGTCCAGCGGATAGCCGTAGAGGATTTCCACGAGGCCGAGATAGGCGAGATTGCGATCCAGCGCGGCGGTGGGGCGCTTGCCGGTTTCCTGGATCGGATGCACCGGGAATTCGAACGGAATGCCGCCCATGGCGGCGATGCCCTCGCGCACCCGCTTGGCCAGCTCGATATGGTGGCGGTTGCAGGGGGAGAGATCCGAACCGGTCTGGGCGATGCCGATGATCGGCTTGCCCGATTGCAGCTCGGCGCGGGTGAGGCCGAAATTGAGATAGCGCTCCAGATACAGCGCCGTCATGCCGGGATTGTCGGGATTGTCGAACCACAATTGAGACCGCAGCTTGCGCCCGTGCAACTCGGGTTGATCTCCCGACCTTGTTTCGTTTCCCGACATCGACGTCTCCCGACCCTCCGGCGCGGCACGGACCGCCGGCCGGAATTTCAAACGATTTGATTTTTCGATATATGCGCCCACCCCCCGGTGAAATCAACGAGTTTACGGACCCAATTTCACCGCGCGGGGATCACGCCGATCTTTCGCAAAGCAATGTTTTCCCACACTGCCACGGCGAACAGCGCCACCGTCGCGCTCGCGGCGAGCAGCAGCGCGCTGGCATAGGGGATGAGCGCGCAGGACAGCAGCAAAAGCGCGAGCCCGACCAGATGGGACAGCGGAAACCGCCGCAGCAGCGGCCATTTGAACAGGCCGACACCCAGCAGATAGAGCGCCGGGCCGCCGACGATGGCGGCGGCGGCCGGTGCGCCGGGGGTGTCGCCAGGATGGGCGAGCAGCACCTCGTCGGACACCGCGCACAGGATAATGCCGGCCACGATCAGCATGTGCAGATAGGTATAGGCAAGGCGTGCCTGCCGGCCGGGATCATCCGAATTGGTGATCCGCGCGCTGCCGCGCTCGGCGCCGGTGTCGAAATAGATCCACCACATGGCGACAGTGCCGAGAAACGCCACCAGGAAGGCGCCGATATTGAGGGCGCTCCATTCCAGTTCGGCGAAGGTGGCGCCCGTCACCAGGATGGATTCGCCGAGCGCGATGATGACGAACAAAGCGCACCGCTCCGCCATGTGGCCGCCCTCCACGGTCCATTCCGTGGTGCGCGACTTGCCAAGGCCGGGCACATGGAAGCCGAGGGAGGGCGCCAAATTCTCAAGCGCCAGGGCGATGGCCCACAATGTGAGGCGGGCCGTGCCGTCGGACAGGCCGCCGGCGATCCAGAAGGCGCCGATCAGCAGGTGCCAGCACAGCATGCGCTGGAAATTGCGCCGCAGCGCGGGGGCCTCGGCGCGCAGTGCATAGACCATATAGGCCGAGCGGCCGCACTGGAGCAGCGCATAGGCGCAGGCGAACGCCAGCCCAAGCCCGCCGAATGCCCCCGGCAGCGACATGGACATCACCAGCCCCGCCAGCATCAGCACCAGCAGCATGAGGCGCACGGGGGCTTTGTCCGGGTCGATCCAATTGGTCACCCAGGCGGTGTCGATCCAGGCCCACCAGACCGCAAGGAACAGGAACACCACCTGCAGGGCGCCCATGGGATCGAGATGATGCAGCAAAGTGTGGGAGAGCTGGGTCACCGCGAATACGAACACCAGATCGAAGAACAGCTCCGCGAAGGTGACGCGGTGGTGCGCGCCCCTGGTCTCCCGCAGAATGCTCTGCCTCTCCCCGTTCATGTCCGCCCCCGCCGCAAGCTCGCCCGCATCTCACGGAAAAGGCCGGGCAAGGTCAACAGGAAGGGGCAGCGCCAAGCGACATTCGCGCCAAGCGCCCGGGGATTTCCGAGCATCCGCGTGGGGGCCTTTTTCCGGCGGTGCACCTTCGCCGAGGACGCCCCTCAGACCTCCGCCCATTGGCGCAGCAGATTGTGATAGACGCCGGTGAGCTGCACCGCCGAGGGATGGCCAGGATGATCCTGGTTCAGGCGGATGATCGCCATATCCATGTCGAACAGCAGCGCGCGGTGCCCCACATCCCGGATCAGGCTTTGCGTCCAGAAGAACGAGCCGATGCGCGAGCCGCGCGTGATCGGCGTGACATGATGCAGGGAGGTCGCGGGATAGATGATGGCATCGCCCGCCGGCAATTTCACCTCATGGGCGCCATAGGTATCCTCCACCACCAATTCGCCGCCGTCATATTCGTCCGGGTCGGAGAGGAAGAGCGTGGTGGACACATCCGTGCGCATGGCCATGCCGGTGCCGCGGACCGCGCGAATGGCATTGTCCACGTGGGAGCCGAAGGTCATGCCGGCGTCATAGCGGTTGAACATGGGCGGCATGATCTGCTTCGGCAGCACCGCCGACATGAAGAGCGGCGAACGCTCCAGCGCCGCCTGCACCATGGCGCCCAGCTCCGCCGCCTCGCGGCTGCCGTCCGGCAATTGCAGATTGCGCTTCACCGCGCTCGACTGGAACCCGGCGGTGGCGCGCCCGTCGGCCCAGGCGGCTTGATCCATCACCGCCCGGCAGCGCGCCACCTGTTCCGGCGAAAGGACGTTGGGAATATGGATCATCATGGCCGGCATCCTCGGCAGGCGGCAATAAAAGACCCGCACCGCCGGAGGTCACCGGGCGGTGCGGGTGCTGCGGAGGCGACCTCAGGTCAGAAGGTCGCCCGCGCGGTGAGGGCGGCATAGCGGCCGGCGGCCGGCACGGCATGGCCGCCATAATATTGAGCGTAATACAGCTCGTCGGTGATGTTGTAGACGTTCAGCTGGAGCTGGAAGTTCTTGGTGAACTGATAGCTCGCCATGGCATCGAAGGCCCAATAGGACGGCACATAGACCGTATTGGTCGTATTGGCGAAGGTGTCGTCATTATAGGTCGCGCCGCCGCCCACGATGAATTGCGGCGTGATGTTGTAGCTGGTCCACATGGAGAAGGAGTTGGGCGGCGTGTTGGGCAGTTGCTTGCCGACCTGCGTCTGGTTCGCCAGCGTGCCGGGGCCGACGCTGAGGATCTCGGACTGAAGATAGGTGTAGCTCGCCGTCAGGTTCCACTTGTCGGTGATGGCGCCGCCGGCGCTGAGCGAAAAGCCCTGCACTTCCTGCTCGCCACCGAGCACCGTGGGCGGGAGGCCGGCGGTGGGATCGGTGGGCACGCGGGTGTTGGTCTTCATGGTCTGGAAGGCCGAGGCCGTGAGGATCACCCGGCCATCGAGAACCTGCGCCTTCACACCGCCTTCAAGCGTCGTGTTGGTTTCCGGCGCGAGGGTCACCGTGCCGGTGTCGAGCACGCCATATTCCGAAGACGGATTGGAGGACGTGCCGTAGGTCAC
This sequence comes from Roseixanthobacter finlandensis, assembly GCF_043195105.2. Lineage (NCBI taxonomy): Bacteria > Pseudomonadati > Pseudomonadota > Alphaproteobacteria > Hyphomicrobiales > Xanthobacteraceae > Roseixanthobacter > Roseixanthobacter finlandensis. The sequence continues at coordinate 4,348,084 of NZ_CM195536.1, forward strand.
ATAGATGTTCACGGTCTCGATCGGGCTGAAGATGGCGCCGACGCGATAATTGAACAGGCTCTCACTATTGTTCAGCGGCGTCGCGGCGATCCCATTGGCCGAAGAATTATATTCGGTATTGGCATTGTCCCAGCGCCCCGTCGCCATCACCTGCCAATATTTGCCGATCTTGACCTGATCGCCGGCATATATACCAACATTTGTCATGTCGGTATCATTGGTGGTGGGAATGAAGCTGGTGTAGCCAGCAACGCCGCCGTTCAGCGAGACGTTGAGCGGATTCGCAAGGCTGGTCCGGCACCCCACATTGGTCGGGCTGCACAGATTGTAGCGCGTTTGATTGCGCGTTTCATGCGCGATTTCAAGACCTGCATTCAAGGTGTGCTCGAAGATGCCGGTCTTGAACTTCGCCACCATGTCCGTGATGTTGGTTAGATTGGTGTTGTTGGTCTCGGTCTGGAAGCGCTGCCTTCCAATGGTCATCAGCGAAACCGGATAATTGTAATATTGCGCCGCCAGCGGGGACGTAAAGGCTGTGTTGGAGGACGTCCCAAGGCTGCGCGGCGCGGTTACGCGCGCGAGGCGGTCATTGCTGGTGTAGCGCGTGCCGTTGGACAACGTCACCCAATCGTTCAGCTCATGCTCGAACTGCAAGGTAGCGACATTGGTGTTGGTGGTCACGCGATCCGGCAGCGGGCCGTTGGTGATGCCGTACCAATTGCTGCGGTTGACCGGAACCGGCGTCGTGGGCTGGCCATTGCCGTAATAGCCGCCGACCCTGGCGCCGAAATTAGCGGGCGAGGTGCTGGTGGTGGGGGCTGTCAGATAGGGCACGCCATAATCCGGCACGCCGTCTTCATATTGATAATAATAAGACGCCGTCATGGTCGTGCGGTCGGACAGATTCACCGTCACCGACGGGGCGATGCCCCAGCGTGTGGCATTGACATTGTCGCGGTCGGCAGTGTCGATGTCCTGCGCCATCAAATTGATGCGCGCATAGATGTTGTCATTATACTTGCCGTTCGCGTCGAGGGTGGTGCGCCAGCCCTGGCTGGTATAGCCGGTGACGTCGCCTTCCACGAAGGTCGCATCCTTTGGCAGCTTGGAGACCATATTGATGGCGCCGCCCGTCGATCCGCGCCCGAAGGCGAATGAGGACGGCCCCATGAACACCTCGACCGCGTCGATATTGAACATGTCGCGCGTGTACCAGCCGGTATCGCGGATGCCGTCCCGGAAGATGTCGCCGCGCGAGGAGAAGCCCCGGATGATGGGATTGTCGCCCTGCTGGCCGCCCTCTCCGGCGGAAAAGGTGATGCCCGAAATGTTGCGCAGCGCCTGATCGAGGGTCGTCACGTTCTGCTGGCGGATCACCTCTTCGGTGACCACATTCACCTGCTGCGCCATGTCGAAGATCGGCACCGGAAGCCGCGCCACGCCGGTGGTGGAAGCGACAAAGCCGCCCGTATTGTCTTGAACCTGAACCGTGGGCAGTTCGACTTCGGTGTTTGTGGCTGCTTGCTGCGCCAAAGCGGGGCCGCCGAAAGCCGTCGCCACGCCCATCGTGACGCCCCAAGATCCGGTCAGCGCTAGGCGCTTAGTATCCGAACGCTTGGACGCGCGAACATATCCCCAGTTCCCCGCCGAACCCATCTTCAGAACTCCTAAAAATCCGCCCTAAGAAAATCACAATCCAGGACTCTCTTCGCCTCTTTTAGGTCAGATCGAATATTAACTTCAATCCATCTGGGAAACATTGTATTTAGACGTGTTTTAAACAATGAGTTTCTTATTTAATTGGAATAATTTCAATCTGATGCGCAAAAATCAGCTCTGGCGCTGCCACCTTTCTCTTCGGAAAGCCCCAGGCGGGCCGGGGAAGACGCGTGGCGAAATATGTGGCAAGTTTCCGCT